>CAWBVQ010000023.1:0-6813 GCA_963792275.1 uncultured delta proteobacterium | reverse complement strand
CGTTGAAAGCGCGTGTTGGTCAGGCCGGTGGCGGGAAGGAGCGCGGCGGCGGAAAGGAGCGCGGCCACTGAAGCTGGCGGGGCCTCTAGAATTTCCCGCGCGCGTGGTTCGTCGAAGCGGCAAGCGTTACTGACCGCGAAGGATCGACTCTGAAACGGCTGCTTCTCCTCGCTTCGCTGATCGCGGCATGCGGAAAGAACATCCCGCCGGCGCCCGACGTGCTGCCGGGTCCGGGCGTGAGCGGGCCGGCGTGGCTCGGCTTCGGCAACGGCGCGCAGCACGTCGCGAACGGCGCCATCGCGACGCAGGATTTCGCGCGTGTGCACTGGTTGGCGCCGGTCGACCTCGATCCAGAGTACGCAGGCGACGGCGAGTTGCTCGCGCACTACGGTTCGCCCGCGATCACCTCGAACAATACCGTCGTCTTTCCGGTGAAGCAGGGCGCGGGTGGGCAATTCCGGATCGAGGCGCGTTCGGGCACCAACGGCGGATTGCTGTGGGCGGCCTCGACCACCTATGTCGAACCGCCGCACGACTGGTTGCCGCCGTACTCCGTCACCATCGACGGCTCGAACAGGCTGTACACCGTCGACGCGGGCGGCGCTCTGGACGTCTGGGACGGCGTCGACACCGCGCATCCGACGCGAGCCTCGTATCGCTTCTACGGGTCGACCAACGATCCCGCCGTCATCGCCGACACCGCCGTCACCGTCGACGGCGCCGGCAACGCGTTCTTCGGCTTTCTCCTCAGCGGCCCGTCCACGCTGTCCGGAGGCGGCGTCGCGCGCGTCAGCGCAGCCGGCGCCGGAACGTGGGTGAGCGCCTCCACCATCGGAAGCGACGCGACGGTCACGCAGGCGGCGATGAACAGCGCGCCGGCGCTGTCGCTCGACGGCAGCACGCTCTACGTGGTGGTCGATTCCCCAGACCATCCAAACGCGTATCTCGTAGCGCTCGACAGCGCGTCGCTCGCGGTCAAGGCCAGGCTGCTGCTCGTCGATCCGGTCACGGGCGCCCCGGCGACGGTGGACGACAACGCGACCTCGTCGCCGACCATCGGCCCGGACGGCGACGTGTACTTCGGCGTCATCGAATCCACCCCCGGCGCGCACGGCGCCCGCGGCTGGCTCCTGCACTTCAGCGCCGACCTGTCGTCGTCGTTCCCGCCCGGAGGATTTGGCTGGGACGACACGGCGTCGATCGTGCCGGCCCCGATGCTGCCTTTTTACGCAGGTCCTTCGAAGTATCTGGTGATGACCAAGTACAACGATTACTCCGGCGGCCACAATCGCGTCGCCGTCCTCGATCCCCACGATAGCCAGGCCGACGACATCTCGACGGCTCGAGTGATGAAAGAAGTGCTCGCCATCGAGGGGCAGCAGGAGTTCTGCATCAACACCGCCGCGGTCGATCCGGCGACGAAGTCGATCCTGGTCGGCAACGAGGACGGCCACCTGTATCGTTGGGACTTGACCAGCAATACGTTCACGCAGCGCATCTCGCTGACCAGCGGTGTCGGCGAAGCGTACACGCCTACGGTCATCGGCGCCGACGGGGCGGTGTACGCCATCAGCAACGCCGTCCTGTTCTCGATCGGGAAGTGATCAGCTCACGCCGCGTGGCCGCATGGCCTCACGGAAGCCGGCTGTTCCAGCACCGCGATCACCACCGCCGTCTCGCCGTGATTTGTCGGAAAGCACGGGCGGTCCGGCGACAGACCCGGAGAAGCCTGGTGAGTTGGTGGACCGCCGCCGGGCCGCCCGTCCATGATCTTTCCCTTCACGCGCAGACTCGACCCGGCCGGCTTCTTGCGGGAGCGCCACTTTGGAAATTGTCGCTGGTCCGGTTGCCGCTCGCGGACTCCGTTCCGCTAGAATGGCTCCGTGCGCCGATGGGAGCTGACGCTCGCGCTCGATCCCGACAAGGAGCAGCCGCTCTTCCTGCAGCTCGCGAGCGCCATCGCCGACGACATCCGCCGCGGCCGGCTCAAGCCCGGCGATGCGCTCCCGGGCACGCGCGCCCTGGCCCAGCGGCTGCGCCTCAACCGCAACACGGTGGTGGCTGGTTACGAGGAGCTGTCCGCCGAAGGGCTGATCCGCACGCGCTCCGGGGGAGGCACTTTCGTCGCCGAGCCCGGGCCCTTCATAGCCACGCCGCCGCCCGCAATCGCCGAGGCGCCCACCTACGCGCTGGCGCCGGCGCCGCGGCTTCCCGCCAGTCGGCGCGGGCCCGCTGCCCGGCATGCTGACCCTCTCGGGCGTGCCCGACGTGCGCCTCTTTCCCGCCCGTGCGCTGGGCCGCGCGTTCCGCCATGCCATCGGCTACCGCGGGCGCGCGCTGCTCACCTACGCAGATCCGCGCGGTCACCTGCGGCTGCGCGCCGAGCTTTCCACCATGCTCTCGCGCACCCGCGGTCTGGCGGTGACGCCCTCCAGCATCCTGGTCACGCGCAGCATCGAGCAGGCCATCGATCTGGTGGCGCGCATGCTGCTGCAGAAAGGCGACGCGGTGGCGGTGGAGTCCTTTGGATATCCGCCGGCGATGAGCGTGCTGCGGCTGGCCGGAGCGAGGCTCTTGCCGGTTCCCCTCGACGCGGAAGGCCTTCGCATCGACGCGCTGGAAAAGCTCGCGCAAGAGCAGCCTCTGCGCGCGGTCTTCGTCTCGCCGCACCACCAGTTCCCCACCGGGGCGGTCATGTCGGCAGAGCGGCGCGCGCGGCTTGCGGAGATGGCCCTGCGCCAGGGCTTCGCCATCATCGAGGACGACTACGATCACGAGTTCCACTACGAGGGAAAGCCGCTCCTGCCCATCGCCGCGGGCGCCGGGCGTGCCAACGTCATCTACGTGGGCTCGCTCTTCAACCTGCTCGCGCCCGGCCTCTGCACCGGCTTCGTGGCGGCGCCGCCTGCGGTGCTGCAGCGGCTGGTGGGGCTGCGCGCCGCCAGCGACGCGCAGGGCGACGCGGCGGTGGAGTGCGCCATCGCCGAACTGTTCGAGGAGGGCGAGATGCTTCGCCACGTGCGCCGGATGCGGCGCATCTACGCCGGGCGCCGCGACGCGCTGGCCTCGGCGCTCTCGCGGCAGCTGGGAAGCGCGCTGAGCTTCCAGGTGCCCGACGGCGGAATGGCCATCTGGGCAGGGGCCGACGACGCCATCGACGTGAGCGCCTGGGCGCGGGCCGGCGAACGCGAGGGAGTGACGCTCAGCGATTCGCGCGGCTACGACTTCTTCCACCGCCCGCAGCCGTTCCTCCGGCTCGGCTTCACCTATCACGACGAATCCGAGCTGGAGGAAGCGGTCCGCCGCATGTCGCGCGCGCTTTCGCGCCTGCGCCGGCCCTCGGTGAAGAAGGCGGGCATGGGCTAGCCGAGGAGCGCGCACAACTTCGCGAGAGCTGCGAGGTGTCGACGTACCTCGGCCTGCCGAGCGCTCCAGGACCTTTCGTGCATGGGCCAGTCGCAGCGAAGGACGGCGGTACGTAGGTTAGCGCAAGCCCGCGTGGGCCGGTGAGCACGACTGACCTCGAGCTTCAGGAGCCTTCATATGTTCACGCGTATCGTTTCCATGCAGGTCAAGCCGAACGCGACCAGGGAATTCGTCGAGTTGCTCGACAAGAAGGTCTTGCCGACGCTCCGCAAGCAGAAGGGCTTCAAGGACGAGATGCTGTTCGTCGATCCAGGCGGTCCGGAAGTGATCGCGATCAGCTTCTGGGAGTCGAAGGAGAACGCGGAAGCGTATGAACACGCCACCTACGCGGAAGTGTTGAAGGCGCTGGAGAAGGTGATCGAGAAGACGCCCGAAGTGAAAACCCTCCAGCTTGCCTACTCGACCATGCACAAGCCGGGCGCCGCCGCCTTTCCCAAGCAGTCGCCCAATATCACCCCGACAGCGGGCGTCGGCGGATAGCGCAACCCGAGACCACCTATCAGCTCCGTAGCGAGCGGCGCGGCCATCCTGACAATGCGCCGCTCGAACGCTACAAGCTCGCGCAGTAGTGAGAGCGCCCACACGTAGCACCTGCCGAAGACGGACTTTCTCGCGCGAGTGACAGGGCGGTCCGGTTGCAGTACACGAGCGCCGGAGGACATTCCCATGGCCGAGCTCGTATCCGACGCCGCCCTGCGCGCGCTGCCGTCGCGCTCTTCGCTACCCCTCATCGGCGACACGCTCGCGTTCGTGCGCGATCCGGCCGGCTTCCTCGAAGGTCGCGCGCGCGAGCTGGGGCCCGTCTTCCGCATCGACGTCTTCGGCCACCCGACCGCGTGCTTCGTCGGGCCCGAGGCCTTCGCCATCGTCCTCGACGACCGCAACGTCCAGCGCGCCGGAGCCAATCCGCCGCACGTCGAGGAGATCTTCGATCCGCAGGCGGTCCCCTTCCTCGACGGCGCCGCGCAGCGCCGGCGCAAGCGCCTCTTGATGCAGGCCTTCACCCCGGACGCGCTGGCCGGGTACCTGCCCACCATCGAGCGGATCGTCGATCGCTTCGCGGACCGCTGGGCGGGGCTGGGCAGATTCGCCTGGGTGCCGGAGCTGAACACGCTCGGGTTCGCCATCGCAGGGGCGCTCTTCGTCGGCGCCGACGGCCAGGGCGGAGACCGGAGCATCGAGATCGCTTTCGGCCGCGTTGCCGCCGGCATCCTCTCGCTGCCGCTCAAGCTTCCCTTCACGCCCTTCACCCGCGCGCTGGCGGCGCGCAGGTATCTCTTGACGGTCATCGACGAGGCCATCGTCCAACACGAGACCGCCCCGCGGGAGGACGTCCTCTCGCGCCTGCTCGCGGCCCGCGACGGATCCGAGCGGCTGTCGCGCGAGGAGGTGCGGATCGAGACCTTCCATTTCTTCGGCGCCTACGCGGCCGTGATCGGCGGCCTCGCCTTCCTCGCGCAGTGCCTGGGGCGCCACGCGGACGTGCGCAAGAAGGCGCGCGAGGAGATCGAACAGGTGGCCCCGTCGGGCCCGCTCACCCTGGCTGCGCTGGAGAAGCTGGACTACCTGGACCGCGTCTGCAAGGAGTCGCGGCGGGTGGCGCCGGTCCTTCCCATCACCTTCTTCGGCAAGGTGGTGCGCGACTGCGCTTTCGACGGCGTGCGCATCCCCAAGGGATACAAGGCGGTGGGCTGCATCGGCCCCACCTTGCAGGACGCCGGCATCTATCCCGATCCGGGCAGGTTCGATCCCGACCGCTGGCTGGAGGCCTCCGACCGGCAGCGCAAGGCCTGGATCCCGCACGGAGGCGGCATCCACGCCGAAGGGCACCGCTGCGCCGGTGAGGCCCTGGCCACGCTGATGCTCAAGGCCTTCGCCGTCCACATGCTGCGGCGGTTCGACTGGTCGACGGAGGATCAGGACCCTGCGCCGACCCGCGGCAAGCTCTTCGCCACGCCGGCCAGCGGACTCCAGGTCAAGCTGCAGCTTCAAAGCCTGAGCTTCACCACGAAGACGTAGGACACCTCGACCGGCTTGCCGTTCTCCAGCGCAGGCGTATAGCGGCGCCGCTCCAGCGCCGTGATCACCGCGCGGTCCATGAACGGCAGCGACCGCACCACGTGGCAGTCATGCACGATACCCTCGACGGGGAGCACGCAGCGGACGAGCATCGTTCCTTCGACTTCGTGCTCCAGCGCCTGTAGCGTGTATTCCGGATCCGGACCCGCCAGCTGCCGCGGAGGCGTCATGCTGTCATCGAATTGGCGGAGGGAACGACTGCCCGCGCCTCCTGGAACGCCGCCGCCGCCCGGTCCTCCGGTCCCGTTCTCATCTGCGCCGTCGGTGGGCCTCGAAGGAGGAGCGTTCCCGTCCTGATCTGCGACGACCCCGGATTCGTCGTCCAGCCCCGCAGGCGCGGCGTCCGGCTCGCGCTCCGGCTCGCGTTCGATTTCGGGTGGGCTCTCGCGCATCGGTTCGGGCATGGAAGTGGGCTGCACGATCGCACGCCGCCGCTGCAGGGCAGGTCGTGGCCGTGCCGCCGCCGGGGCCGCGTGACTCGTGGGCAGGGCTCGAAGCGGTCCGAACACCCGAACTTCCGGGCCAATCTCCAGTGTTGGCTTCCGCGCTCTCGCGGCGGCGAGGAGCGCCAGAGCGATGACGCAGGCGTGCAGGACAACCGAGAGGGGAAGGCCGGCCCGGGATCGCTTGCGCCGCGGCAGCAGGAGGGATTCGAACATCTACGCCCCAGAGAGAAGTCGGATGAGAGCCTCGTGCTCTCCATCCCAACCCCTCTTCCCGTGATTGGCACCCTATCAAAGTCTCGCGCCGGCCGCTCGGTGGAGCGCGGCCGCGCACTCGGAATTCAACAGATTGGATGAAGCAGCCCTTCAGCGCATTGCTTGCTGGCGCTCGGAAACGCCGTCTGCCGTTGGTGGGCAGTCCAAGGTGGCCGAGGATCTCCCCAGAGACGCGCGCGCATCCAGGCTGAGGTGGAGCAGGAACTGCTCGAGATGAACTTGCAGGAGCCGGCAAGGCGGCCGGCGGCGCCCAGGCGAAGTAGCCGCAAAGACGGCATGGCCCAGGCCGTGTGTCCGGCACGGAATCCCGCGGGACCATCGCCTCTCGGCGTGCGCCGCTACGTCAAGGCCCTCGGCGGCGAACTCGAAGTCAGCGCCGTGGTCAACGGCCGCCGCGTGCGCCTGGTCGGCGTTTAGTCTGCGGTGGCAGCCCTGATGTCAGAAGCACGTTCGTGGAGGTCCAGTTGCAGGTGCCGCAGGGCGCGGGCCCTGCGACTCGCCCGCCCGGTCCACAGTTCTAGCCCGATTATGCTCGGGGCCAATTGGCTTTTGGGGGTTCGATGAGCGCCGAAGACCGCGCACTGCGGCG
>CAWBVQ010000022.1:0-5965 GCA_963792275.1 uncultured delta proteobacterium | reverse complement strand
GCGGAAGTGTCAGGCCCAGGACCAGTCACTCGTGGCGCTTCCGATCGCGCTCCGCGCGCCACTTCGCGAGCAGGACGCGGATGACCTTCGCCTACGACGCCAACGGGAACCTCACCAGCAGCACCGGCGTCGCCCCGCCACAAGCGTTCCACCGCGCGTCGCACGGTCTGACTGGGGGTCGTTCACGCCAGGGGCGAGCGGGACGGCGCTGCTCGGTCGCAATGGCTGCTCGACCTCCGGCGCAGGGGCGCTCGCGTGCCCGGCGGGTTGAAGAAATCTCGGAATGACCTCGCGCGGGCGTGAGGTTTTGTAGACATGACGCCCCCACTTCACCCCACGTGGACGGTTCGTTCTCTCGCGGTCGGTGCGTTGCTCGCGGCGGCGGCGGTCGTGCCTCCGGCGCACGCGCAGCGCTATCTCCCCATCACCGATCCCTTGCCGGCGGTCTCGGGATCGTCGCAGCAATACCAGAGCGGGTACAACCGGGACTGCGCGCCCGAGAGCACTGCAGACACCTACGCCTGCGTCCACCAAATCATCGACGAGATGCAGCGCCGGTACGACGCGCTGCACGGGTCGTGCGATCACCGCGGCCTTTTCGCGCTGGCCTACCTGGAGACGACGCGCGAGTACCAGCGCGCCGTCCACGAGCCGGGCTTCTTCCGCGAGCCGGAGGTGGTGAACCACGAGGACGACGTCTTTGCGCAGCTCTACTTCGACCATCAAGACGCCTATGACCGGGGCGATCGGGCGAGCGTGCCGGCGGCCTGGCTCCTGGCCTTCGATGCCGCGAAGGCGAAGTCGCAGACGACGATGGGCGACGTGATGCTGGGCATCTCGGCGCACATCAATCGCGATCTGCCCATCGCGCTTGCCACCATCGGCTTGCGCGATCCCAAGACTGGCCGATCGCGCAAGCCCGACCACGACAAGGTCAACGCGTTCCTCGCTCGGGTGAACTTCAATCCCCAGGTGCGCGCGGCGTGGGATCCGTCCTATTCGAGCACCGACGCCATCGCGAGCTTCACCGCCGAAGAGCTCACCCTGATCCAGGCCTGGCGCGAGGCCGCCTTTCGCGAGGCGGAGCGACTCATCGAAGCGAAGACCGCGGCACAGCAGGCCCTGGTGCTGCGGGAGATCGAGCAATCGGCGTGGCTACAGGGCCGCCTCCTGATTCTGTCCACTCGCAATGCGCCGGGAACCACCAGCGCGGAAAGGGATGCCTACTGTGCCGCACACCAATGAGGCCCTGAAGCTGCAGCCGGATCTCGCCCACTCAGCCCGCCGCGCGCTCGAGCAACTGGTCGGAAGCGCGCGCGCTGCCGGCAGCGGCGAGACCATTGCCGCCATCGTCCGGATGCTGCCCGACGTGATCTTCCTCTGCGAGAAAGACGCGGCACGGCGAAATCCGCTGGGTGCTCAACGAGGGACGGTTGGCCGAGGAGTTCGGCATCACCACCGAGTCGGTCCGCGGCAAGCGGCTGGAGGACATGTTTCCGCCCGACGTGGCCGTCAAGGTGCGCGCCGAGTTCGAGAAGGCCTTCGAAGGCGAGACCAACGAGTTCGTCAACCCGCTCGGCGGCAGGTACTTCAAGCACTTTCCCCAGCCCGTCAAGGACGAGGAGGGCCGCGTCGTCGCGGTGGTCGGCTTCATCTCCGAAGTCACCAATCTGGTGAAGGCGGAGCAGGAGATCGCCGCCCTCAACGCGCAGCTCGCGCAGCATGTCGCCGAGCTCGAGCAGGCGAACCGTCGGCTCGAGGCCTTCAGCTTCACCGTCTCGCACGATCTGCGCAACCCGCTGTCGGTGGTCGCGACCGGCGCAAAGGTGCTCTCCGCGAGCGAAGCGGTGCCGGCCCGCGAGCGCGAGATGGTGCAGCGCATGCAACGCGCCGCGAGCCGCATGGGCGAGATGATCGAGGATTTGCTCGCGCTCGCCACTTCCCGCGCCGAGGAGCTGAAGGCGTCGGCGCCGGTGGACCTGAGCACGCTGGCGCGCGGCGTGGCCGACGAGCTCTTGCAGCGGCACGCGGATCGCAAGGTCGCGCTGGAGGTGGAGCCCGGCCTGCACGCCCGCGCCGATCGGCGCCTCCTGCGCGTGGTGCTGGAGAACCTGCTCTCCAATGCGATCAAGTACACGGCGCAGCGCGAGGTGGCGCACGTCCGCGTCTACCGCAACGAGGAGGCTTTCGTGGTGGAGGACGACGGCGTCGGATTCGACATGGCCGATACCGACAAGCTCTTCGTCCCGTTCGAGCGACTCCACGACGACGCCGCCTTCGAGGGCAACGGCATCGGACTCAGCACCGTACAGCGGATGATCGCCGGACAGGGCGGCCGCGTCTGGGCCGAGGGCGTTCCGGGCCGCGGAGCGAAGTTCTTCTTCAGCCTGCCGGCGTGACCGTCTAGCTTCACGTCAACCGAGGCCGTGTTTGCTACGCCGTGCGCGCGGCGACGATGGCGGCCTTTACCGTGTCGACGATCCGATCGAGGACGTCTTTCGGAGTCATCAGCGGCGGGGCCAGGCAGATCGTGTCGCCGATCGCGGGATCGGGCCCGCCGCCGCGAATGCGGAGGAGAAGGCCGCGCGCCAGCGCTTCCTTCGCGACCTTCGCGCCGAGCCCGATCGCCGGCGCCTTGCTCGCCTTGTCGGCGACCAGCTCGATGCCGCACATCATGCCGAGCCCGCGCACGTCGCCCACCTCGGGGAGGTTGGACAGCGTGCGCAGCCCCTCGAGCAGGTGCTTTCCCATCGTCGCCGCCCGCTCCGGCAGCCCCTCCTTCTCGATGATGTCGAGGTTGGCGAGCGCGACCGCGCAGCAGACCGGGTGGCCCGAGTACGTCGCCGCGTGCATGAACTTCTGATTGGCCGGCGCCGAGGTCAGGACCTCGTGCACCTTCTTCGAGACGAGGACGCCGCCGAGCGGAATGTATGCCGAGGTCACGCCCTTCGCGAACGAGACGAGGTCCGGCTCGACGTTCCACCGGCCGAGCGCGAACATCCGGCCGGTGCGGCCAAATCCTGTGATGACCTCGTCGGCGATCAGCAGCACGTCGTGCTTGTCGCAGACGCGGCGGAGCGCCGGCCAGTAGCTGTCCGGCGGCACGATGACGCCGCCGGCGCCGATGACCGGCTCGGCGATCACCGCGGCGACCGTGTCGGGCCCCTCGGCGCGGATCCGCTCCTCGAGCGCGTCGGCGGCGCCCTGGCCCGGCTCGGTGTTGCCGCTCCACCGGTAGGGATACGGCGCCGGCGCGTGCACGAAGCCGGGCATCAGCGGCCCGAACATCTTGTGGTAGGCGGCCATCCCGGTGGCGCTCATCGCCGCCATGGTGACGCCGTGATAGCCGTGGATGCGCGAGACGAACTTCGTCTTCGCAGGCTTCCCCTTCACCTTCCAGTAATAGCGCGCGAACTTGAACGCCGACTCGTTCGACTCGGCGCCCGCCGTGGTGAAGTAGACCGCCGAGATGTTCGAATAGGAAATGTCGACGAGACGCTCGGCGAGCCGCACCGCCGGCTCGTTGGTGGCGCCGACATAGGCGGACGCGTAGGCGAGGCGCTCCATCTGCTTCGCCGCCGCCGCGGCGAGCTCCTTCCGGCCGTGGCCGATATTGACGTTCCAGAGACCCGAGAGGCCGTCGATGATCTCCCGGCCGTCGGCCGTGTAGAGGAACGGGCCCTTCCCCTGCGCGATGAGGAGCGGCGCCTGGTGATCGCTCACGTGGTGGAGCGGATGGATGAGGTGACGGCGGTCGATCTCGAGGAGCTGCGACGGCATGGCCGCGCATCCAGACAGATCGCGGGCGCTGTTGCAAGCGCTCTTGGAGCCGCCGCCCGAAGCGCCGGTGGGAATGCGGGCGAGTCAGCCGACCGTCGCGGGAGTGATTATCAAAGCCACGCCGCAGGCCCGTCACTCGACGGAGCCTCCCTTCGCGAGGAAACCATCCATGCGAGTTGCGTTCGTGCGATCCCTCGGCGTGACGCTGTGCTTCGTCTTTGCAAACGCGGCGGTGGCGCAAACCACCGGCACCTGCAACTCGGGCAGCTCTCGTCCGTACGAGGGAGCGCCTGTCAACGGCAGCCCGATCGTCATCGCGGGTTCGGGCACCACGACCTTCGAGGCCGAGCACTTCGACTGCGGCGCCGAGGGGCAGGCCTACCACGATCTCGTCGCCGGGGTGAACGCGGGCCAGACCTTCCGCGCCGACAACGAGGTGGAGATCATCGACATCCCGCCGACCACCGGCCTTGCCGTCAATCACTTCGATACCGGCGAGTGGATGCAGTACACGGTCAGCCTCGCCTCCGCCGCCACCGTGGACCTGGCGATCCAGGCGTCCTCGAACAACCCGACGCCCGGTCAGTACCGCATCGAAATCGACGGCGCCGACGTCACCGGCAGCATCACGGTGCCCATCACCGGGAACTGGGACGTGTACCAGTGGGTCGACGGCCGGCTGGGTCTGCCGCTCGACGCCGGCCTGCACACCCTTCGCCTCGTCTCCGTGCAGCAGAGCTTCCGCATCGACAAGCTGCGTTTCGTCGCCACCGCGCCGGCCACCGCCTGCAACTCGGGTGCATCGCGGCCGTACGAGGGCCCGCCGGTGAATGGAAACCCCATCGCGGTGCCGGCGACCGGGGCCACCTTCGAGGCCGAGCACTTCAACTGCGGCGGCGAAGGACAGGCATTCCACGATCTGGTCGCCGGTGTGAACGCGGGGCAGACGTTCCGCGCCGACAACGAGGTGGAGATCATCGACATCCCGCCGACCACCGGCCTCGCCGTCAACCATTTCGATGCCGGTGAATGGATGGTCTATTCGATGAACGTCGCCGCCGCCGGCAACTACGACCTTGCCATCGACGCTTCGTCCAACAATCCGACGCCGGGACAGTACCGCATCGAGATCGACGGTGCCGACGTCACGGGCAGCGTGACGGTGCCCATCACCGGAAGCTGGGACGACTATCGATGGGTGCCGGGCCGATCCAACCTGCCACTCGCCGCGGGCCCCCATCAGCTGCGGCTGGTCTCGGTGACGCAGAGCTTCCGCATCGATCAGCTTCGGGTGACGCCGACGCCGTCGGGCGATTGCGGCACCTCCAACCTGTGCATCCATTTCGAGGCGGCGCCCGACTCGCAGTTCGCCTCTCCGGCGGTCGACAACCTGACCACCAGGACGTTGTCGACGTCGCTCACCTGGTTCGTGCAGAACAAGGGCTTCGGCGCCTGCGACGGAGATCGCGCGGACGATTCCAGCCGCATCGGTCTCGCCTCCTTTGGCCGCGACGGGGCCAGCGCGCTGCGCTTCACCACCCTGGACAATGACAACTGCGTGCACAGCAGCGGCGACATGGAGCGATCGGAGATCGAGATGAGCAACACCGACACCGCCGCCACCAATGGCGCCGATCAATGGTGGGCCCACTCCGTCTTCGTGCCTGTCGACTCGGCGCTCTCGTCGAGCACGTGGTGGAGCGCCGGCGTGTTCCAGTTCCACGGCAACAACGGCGGGCAACCAAACTTCATCCTCCAGATCATGAACCAGGGCGGCACCAATCCGCACATGGTGTTCCGCGCCTATTCGGCGGGGGCCGGCGGCCTCGACGCCAGCGGGACCCAGTACACCTATTCGGTCGGCAGCGATCATGGAATCATCGGCCAATGCATCTTCGACAATCCGCAGAAGGGCGTCTGGTACGACTTCGTCCACCACATCCACTGGTCGAACACCGGCTCGGGACGCCACGAGATCTGGATGCGCCAGGCCGGCGGCCCGGTGATCAAGGTGCTCGACAAGCCCGGAATCAACACGCTCTATGCGGGTGATACGGCGTATCTGAAGATGGGCGTGTATCACGACCCGGTATTGGGCGCGAATACCACCGTGGTCCACGATCGGCTGCGCCGTGGCGACACGGCCGACGCGGTGCGGATGCCCGACTTCCCGGTGGATCTCAAT
>CAWBVQ010000021.1:0-18642 GCA_963792275.1 uncultured delta proteobacterium | reverse complement strand
TCATCTCTCCTCGGCGGCTCCGGTCTACGTATTGTACGCAGAGGAAGCGCACCCCGTGGGCGACCTCCGCCGGCTGCATCCGCGGCTGGAACGGCGTCTGCCGGAGGGTGTCGGTCTCGACCCCGGCCGGCCGACCTCGGCGCAGGAGATTTCCGGTCGCGGCGCTCTTCGGCCAGCGACTTGATCAGGCGGGTCAGCGCCCACTTGCTCGCGTTGTAGGCCGCCGCGGGCGCGGTGCCGAGCGTGCCGCTGATCGAGCCGATGGCGACGATGCGGGGTGCGCCCGGCGGCACGCCTCGCGCGCGCAGAGGCACGCGCCGCGCAGGTTCACCGCGAGCAAGCGTTCGAACTGGGCCGCGGTGAAGTTCTCGAGGGGCCCGCGCTCCAGCACCCCGGCGTTGAGGACGACCCAGTCGGGCCTGGGGATGCGCGTAGAGCGCGCGGAGCTGGTCCTTCGGCGCGGCGTCGCCGCGGCAGGCGAGCGCCGTGCCGGGGACCTCCGGGGCACCCGGTCGCCGCACACCGCCGTTCGGCGCGGCCCGCGATCGGCGCTGGCGATGGCCAGGCCGGATGCCGCGCGAGGCGCGGTGGCGAGGCGCTCATTCTGCTTTCCGCCCCCCGCACAGCGACCGCGCGCCCGCGCTCAGCTCGAACACCCCCGCCCAGGCCTCCGCTGATTGGCTCTGACCGCGCATGGGGCCGCGCTCCTGCAGGCACCCGTGCTCGCGGTGATGGCACCCCGCGCCGCGGCGACAGCGCCGTCATCACATCGCGCTGTCGCGTGGCGAGCTCCTCTTGGAGGGTCAGCCGGTGGGCCAGCGCGTCGGTGGCCTCGGCAATCTTGCCGAACCCCACCAGCCGCTGATCGGCCACGTACCCTACCGCGGCGATGCCCTTGTAGGGCAAGAGGTGGTGCGGGCACATGGCGGGGAAGTCGATCTGCGAGGCGATCACCAGCTCGCCCCTGCGCGGCGCGGGCACCAGCGAGCTGCGCAGCGTCTCCACCGCGTCGCCGGCGTAGCCGTCGAGGGGATACTGGCGAAGGCCTTGGCCACCCCCGCCGGGGTCTGCATCGTCTCCGTATCAAGCTCGGCGCCGGAGGCGAGCAGCAGGTCCTCTACCGCCTTGGCCAGCGCCTTGCGGTCGGGGGCCTCGGCCTTGCGTTCCGGCAGCGCCATCTCACCACTTCCCCTCGGGCCCGCGATAGACGACGCAGCTCGACGGGATCTCCCAGAGCCGCACTTCGCAGAAGCCGGGGAGCTTGCCCTGCAACCGTTCCCACATCCAGGCGGCGATGTTCTCGGCGGTGGGGTTCTCGATGAAATCGTTCAGGTTCGTCTGATCGACCTTGTCGAGGATGTGCTGCTTGACCGCCGTCTCCACGTCGCCGAAGTCCACGAAGATGCCCGAGTAGGGGTCGGGCGCGCCGCGGAGCACGACCTGGAAGCGGTAGTTGTGGCCGTGCAGGTTGAAACACTTGCCCTGGTAGCGGGGCAGCCGGTGCGCGGCGGCGAAGGTGAACTCGGCTTCAATCTGATGCATGGCGTTCGTCTCCTAGCACTTGGATGCGTAGAGCGGCAAAAAGGCCCCGGCCGCTCAGCGGTTTGAGCGATTAGGGGAACCTTAACGGCCTGGCCGCATCCAAACAGGACGAGGAGGCAACCTTGTCGACCGCACATCTTAACGCAGTGCCTGCATCCGGGAGCCGGGTGGAGCTCTACTCGGAGGCGCCGCTGCCCACGCGTCATGGGCTCCTGCGCGCCATGGTCTTCCGGGAGAAAGGCACCGACAAGGAGCACGTGGTCGCCGTCAAGGGCGACATCCGCGGCCAGGAAGGCGTGCCGGTTCGCGTCCACTCCGAGTGCCTCACCAGCGAGGTCCTCGGGTCGCTCAAGTGCGACTGCCGCGAGCAGCTCGATCGCGCGCTGGACCTGGTGGGCAGGTCCGAGCGCGGCGCGGTCATCTACCTGCGCCAGGAAGGCCGCGGCATCGGGCTGGGAAACAAGATCAACGCCTACGCGCTGCAGGCGCGCGGCGCCGACACCTACGAGGCGAACCGCGCGCTCGGCTTCCAGGACGACCTGCGCCGCTACGACGTCGCCGCCGAGATGCTCGAGCAGCTGGGCGTGAAGTCCATCGATCTCATCACCAACAACCCGCTGAAGATCGCCGGCCTCGAGGCCGGAGGCATCCAGGTGCGGCGGCGCATCGCCTCGATCGCGCAGACCAACCCGCACAACATCAACTACCTGCGCACCAAGCGCGAGCGCACCGGCCATCTGATTGAGTTCGACCAGAAGACCACCGCGTAGGTCAGCCCGCCGCTGCGAGACTGACGGCGCGCCGGAGCCCGGCAAACGGCAGCAGCGCCAGCGCCTCCGCGGGCGAGCACCAGCGATGTTCCTGGTGCTCGTCGGAGAGCCGCGGCTCGCCCGAGACGGTGGCCGCGAACGCCGTCTCCTGCACGAAGAGCGGCGGGACGCGCTCGCCCAGCGCGAAGGAATGCACGTAGCCGAGATCGCGCAGCTCGTCGAGCCGCGGCGAGAAGCCGGTCTCCTCGTGGATCTCCCGCGCCGCGGTCTGCAGCGGGCTCTCCTTGTTCTCGATGCGGCCGGTGAGGATCTGCCAGAAGCCGCCC
The DNA here is from genome assembly GCA_963792275.1 of uncultured delta proteobacterium. Lineage (GTDB taxonomy): Bacteria > Myxococcota > Myxococcia > Myxococcales > 40CM-4-68-19 > 40CM-4-68-19. Next base: position 16,004 of record CAWBVQ010000021.1, on the reverse strand, counting down.
CGCTCGTCCGTGCGCCGCAAGAGGAGCACGCGGCCATCCTCGCGCTGCAGGGTCACGCTGACGGTGCCCAGCTCCGGCAGCGCCTCGGAGACCTCGCTGTCCCAGACCTCGCCCGCCTCGAGCGCGAAGGCATCCTCCACCTCGTGGAGCGAGGGGGTTTCGTCCGTCACCAGCGACTCCAGCGAAGCGACGCCCGCGCCATGGATGCCGCAGGGCACGATGGCCGCGAAGTCGTCGAGGTTCGTGTGCACGTTGAAGGCGAACCCGTGCGAGGTGATCCAGCGGGAGATGTGCACGCCGATGGCGCCCAGCTTGCCGGCGGCGGTCCAGACCCCGGTGCGTCCGGCCACGCGCGCAGCCGACACCCCATATTCCGCCGCGACGCGGATCATCAGCTCCTCCACCGAGGACACGTACTTGCGCACGTCCTTGCGGTCGGGCTTCAGGTCGAGGATGGGATAGCCGACGATCTGGCCGGGGCCGTGATAGGTCACGTCGCCGCCGCGGTCGGTCTCGTAGAGCTCGAATCCGCGCGCCTCCAGCGTCTCTCTGGGCCAGAGCACGTTCTGCGCCTTGGCGCCGCGGCCCAGGGTGATGACGCGGGGGTGCTCGAGCAGGAGCAGCGTGTCGGGAACCAGCCCCTGCGCGCGCGCCTCCACGAGGAGCTTCTGCATGGCGAGGCCGTCCGGGTATTCCACCCTGCCCAGCCGCCTGAGGTGGAGCGCGCGCACCCGGCGAGTCTAACCGGCGATCGCCTTCGCGTCCGGCCGCGGGACCGCGGGCGCCGCCAGCATCTCCGCGCGCTGCTCGCGCAAGGACCAGGGCATGTCCAGGTAGACGTCGTCGAAGAGCGACTCGCGCGACGGATCCGGCTTCTTCTCCGCCTCGGCGATGGCGGCGTTCACCTCTTCCAGCAGGGCGGCGCGCAGCTGCTCCTCGTCGCGCGCGCTCCACAGGCCCGCGCCCGCCAGCCGCGAGCGCAAGAGCTCCAGCGGATCGCGCTTCCGCCACTGCTCCACCTCGCGCTCGTCGCGGTAGCGCGTGGGGTCGTCCGACGAGCTGTGAGCGCCGATGCGGTAGGTGTCGCATTCCACCAGCGTGGGTCCGCCGCCGCTGCGCGCGCAATCGACGGCCTCCTTCACGGCGCTGTAGACCGCGACGGCGTCGTTGCCGTCCACCTTCTCGCCCGGGAAGCCGTAGGCCTTCGCCTTGATGGCGATCGACTCGCTGGCGGTCTGCCGCCGGCTGGGCACGCTGATGGCCCAGTGGTTGTTCTGGCAGACGAAGACCACCGGCGCCTTGAACACGCCGGCGAAGTTCATCGCCACGTGGAAGTCGCCTTCGCTGGTGGCGCCGTCGCCCATGTAGGCCGCCACCACGGTGCGGTCGCCCTTGATGCGCGCCGCCATGGCCGCCCCCACCGCCTGGGGGAGCTGGGTGCCGATGCAGGAGGACCAGCTCACCTGGTTCACCGACTTCGAGGCCATGTGCGAAGGCATCTGCCGGCCCTTGGTCTCGTCGCCTGCGTTTCCAAACACCTGGCAGAGGTAGGGCACGAGGGGAAAGCCGCGCAGGAGCATGGCGCCGCCCTCGCGCAGGGCGGGGAAGATCCAGTCGTCGGGCTCGAGCGCGATGGCGGAGGCGAGAGTGGCCGCTTCCTGCCCGGTGCAGGCGCCGTAGAACCCCACCCGGCCCTGCCGCTGGAGCGTCATCATCCGCTCGTCCACGGTGCGCAGGCGGACCATCTCCCGGTAGAGCCGCAGGAGCGTCTCGCGGGGGATCTCCGCCGTCTCCACCTTCTTCGCTGGCTGCATGGGGCGCGGTTGTAGAGGAACCGGGACGCACAGGCAACGCACATCGTCCCAGATGGCAGCGGCGAAGCGTCGGGCCCGACGCCGGCGTCGCCTGAACGAGGACGGCTCCGTACTGGACGCCCGGCAGGTTGTTGCCGTCGCGCTCGGAGACAGTTCCCGACCAGGTGGTCGACGTGGTGGTCAACCCCGACACGATCGGCACCCCCGCGCTGGTTGAGACGCTGGTCTGCCAGGTGACCGGAATCGAGGACACGAGATCGACGGTCTTGCCTACGGTGGCGCTGAAGAAGCTGGACCTGCAGTGGGCGATGACATCGGGTACGTCGACGCCGGCGACCTTCGCCGTGATGACGTGCCCCGGCGCGACCACGAAGGAGTATGGCAGGACGTTTCCGCTGATGGGGAGAGATGCGCTGCAGGCGGGGTCGGTACAAAGTGCGAGCGCCAGCTTGCCGTTGTGGCTGCCGGGGGTGAGCAGGCACGACGGGGCGAGCGCCGCCGAGAAGGTGTTGCTCGTCCCCACCTGGAATGCCGCGACGGTCGTGCTTTCGAGCACCGGCTCGTCCTCGACGACCCCGGCGAAGACCGGGACATCCGGCAGGCGGCTCAACGTGACAAAGAGCGGTGCCCGCGTCACGAAGTCTCCCTGCGTGAAGCTCGCGGTGAACAGCGCGGGCTGGAAGGTGACGGCGATGGGGGCCTGGTCGGGCGGCTCGGTTAGATCCCCGCAGGCTGCCAGGACGAGCATCATCGCCTCTGCGACATGCCGATCGTGCCGAGAGTGCATGGGGTCCTTCCCCTCGAACGGCATCACGATGCCACGCGGCGTCCGCCAACTACAAGCGCCGCGGGAGAAGGCACGGCTCAGTCGACCAGCAGCAGCTCCGGCGCTTCCAGGGCGCGGATGACTTCGTAGAGGAAGGCTGCGCCGATGTGCCCGTCGATGACGCGGTGATCGAAGGAGCAGGAGAGGTTCATGCGCTCGGCGATCTCCACGCCGACCGTGCCGTCGGCGTGGCGCACCGGCTTGGCCCACTCCTTGATCTTGTGGATGCCGAGGATGGCGACCTCGGGATGCTTCACCACCGGCGTGGCCATGAGACCGCCATCGCGACCCAGCGAAGTGACGGTGAACGTGCCTCCCTGAAGGTCCTGGAGCTGCAGCTTCTGCTCCCGCGCGGCCTTTGCCAGCCGTTCGATCTCCGCGCCCAGCTGGCGGATGGACTTGCCGCGCACGTCCTTGACGACGAAGACGGTGAGCCCGGCGTCGGTGGCGGCGCCGAAGGCGACGTTCACGTCCTTCTTGACCACCAGCGCCTGCTTTTCTTCGTCCATCACCGCGTTCAGCTCGGGGTACCTGGCGAAGCCGCGCAAGAGCGCCTTGGCGATGAAGGGCAGGTAGCTGAGCTTCGCCTCGCCGCGCTCCGAGAGGCCCTTGTTGATCCGCTCGCGCAGCGCGGTCAGCGCGGCGGTGTCGCACTCCTCCACGAAGGTGAAGGGCACGACGTAGGTGTGGCTCTGCACCATGCTCTTGGCGATGCTCTTGCGCAGCCCGCGCAGGGGGCGCACTTCGTCGGCCGCGGCCGGCTCTGCGCGGGGCGGCCGCGCTTGTGCCGGTGCCTGCAGCGGCGCCTGGCCGCGGTTGCCGGTGTGGGCCAGCACGTCCGCCTTCATCACCCGCCCCTGGGGGCCCGTGCCCTGCAGCGACGCGAGGTCCACGCCCATCTCGCGCGCCATCCGCCGCGTCACCGGCGTGGCCAGGATCTTGCGCGAATCGCCGTTGCCGCCGCCGGCGTGGTCGTTGGCGCCTGCCGCGCCGCGAGCTTGCGCTGCGCCCGCCGTCTGCAGCGGCGCCGGCTCTCCCGCGTGTTGCGCCGGCAGCGTGGGCGCGCCCTGCGCCGGGACGCCGCTGGAGGGCGCCGATTGCGCCGGTTGCGCAGCCGCGGGCCCCTCCACCTCCATCACGACGAGCGTCGCGTGCACCTTGGCGATGTCGCCTTCCCCGCCGAAGGTCTGCAGCACCTTGCCGCGGCGCGGGCTGGGAATGGTGACGGTGGCCTTGTCGGTCATCACCTCCACCAGCGGCTGATCCTCGACGACGGGATCGCCCGGCTTCACCAGCCACTTGACGATCTCGCCCTCCACCACGCCTTCGCCGATGTCCGGCAGCTTGAACTCGAACTGGGCCATGTCAGGGCTCGTAGGCTTTCAGCTCGCGCAGCGACTTCTGGATCCGCGGGGCGAGCGGCAGGTAGTCGTTCTCCAGCGTGTAGGGAAAAGGCACGTCCCAGCCGGTGATGCGCGCGACCGGCGCCTCCAGCGAGGTGAAGCAGCGCTCCTGCACCAGCGCGCTGATCTCGGCGGCGAAGCCACAAGTGCGCGGCGCTTCCTGCACGATGGCGCAGCGCCCGGTCTTGCGCACGCTGCGCGTCACCGCCTCCACGTCCAGCGGCCAGAGCGTGCGCAGGTCGATCAGCTCGGCATCCAGCTCCGGCGCCTGCTCCACCGCGGCCTGCGCCTCGTGGAACATGGCGCCCCAGGCGATGACGGTCATTCCGCGGCCCTCGCGCGCGAGGTGCGCCTTGCCGATGGGCACCGTGTATTCGCCCTCCGGCACCTCGCCGCGCGCCGCGCGATAGACGCGCTTGGGCTCCATGAAGATGACCGGATCGTCCTGGCGGATGGCGGAGATGAGCAGCCCTTTCGCGTCCACCGGGTTGGAGGGGCAGATCACTTGAAGGCCGGGCGTGTGGATGAAGAGCGCTTCCGGGGATTGCGAGTGATAGTGCCCGCCCTTGATGCCGCCGCCCACCGGCGTGCGGATGACCACCGGGGCGCCGTACTGGCCGCCGCTGCGGTAGCGCAGCTTGGCCAGCTCGTTCACGATCTGGTCGAAGGCGGGAAAGATGAAGTCGCTGAACTGGATCTCCGGCACCGGCCGCAGGCCGTACATGGCCATGCCGATGGCGGCGCCGACGATTCCCGCCTCCGCGAGCGGCGTGTCGATGACGCGGTCGGGCCCGAACTCCTCGATCAGCCCCAGGGTGGCGCGAAAGACGCCGCCGAACTTGCCCACGTCTTCGCCCAGCACCACCACGCGCGGGTCGCGGCGCATCTCGATGCGCAGGGCGTCGTTGACCGCCTGAATGATGTTCCAGGCCGGCATGGCTACCCGCCGTTCTCGACCCAGCGCTGGATGAAGAACTCGCCCGCCTTGTAGCTCGAGCGCACCAGCGGGCCGGCGGCGACGAAGCGGAAGCCGAGGCGCAGGCCTTCCCGCTCCAGGTCCGCGAACACTTCCGGCCTGACGAACTCGGTGACGGGCAGGTGCTTCTCCGAGGGACGCAGGTACTGGCCGAGCGTGAGGATGTCGCAGCCCACTTCGCGCAAGTCGCGCATGGCGTGCACCAGCTCGTCGCGGGTCTCGCCGAGGCCGAGCATGATGCTGCTCTTGGTCCGCATCCCGGCGCGCTTGTAGAAGTCGAGGACGGCGAGAGACTGCTCGTAGCCGGCGCGCCGGTCGCGCACGCGCGGGGTGAGCCGCCGCACCGTCTCCAGGTTGTGCGCGGCCACCGTGGGCTGGGCGTCGGCAATCATCTGCAGCGCCTCGCGCGAGCCCTGGAAGTCGGGCGTGAGCACCTCCACCAGCGTCTTCGGCGCGGCCCTGCGCAGCTCCACGATGGCCTGGGCAAAGTGCGAGGCGCCGCCGTCCGGCAGCTCGTCCCGATTGACGCTGGTGACGACCAGGTAATCGAGCCCCAGCCGCCCCACCGCCTCGGCGAGGTGGCGCGGTTCCAGCGGGTCGAGCGGGGCCGGCGTGCCGCTGTCGACGTCGCAGAAGCGGCAGCCGCGGGTGCAGACGTCGCCCATCAGCATCACGGTGGCGGTCCCTGAGCCCCAGCACTCGCCCACGTTGGGACAGCTTGCCTCTTCGCAGACGGTATGGAGCTTCAGCTCGCGCAGGGTCTTGCGCACCTGCTCGAAGCGCCCGCCGCCCGGCATGCGGACCTTCAGCCACTCGGGCTTCGGCTCGCGGGCCTTGTGGCGCGGCCTTTCGCCCAACTGGACCAGCGAGTCGCCCATGAGGGCGGCCGGTATAACCGAAACGCCTGCGGATCGCGAGAACGAGCCTCTACAGGCAGGTCTGCAGGACCATGCCGAGCAGGGCCCGGGCAACGCGCTGCGCAATGCCGTGCGCGTCGAGATGGGGCGTGAAGCGCTCGGCGAGCCGGTCTGCGGTGGCGCTGCGCGCAAGGGGGCAGGACTCCACCGCCTCCACCTCCTCGGGGCCGCTGGTGGCGACCTGACCGCCGACGGCAAGTGCAAGCGCCGCGAATCCCGCGGCAAATCCCCGACGCCACGACGTGGTTTCGGTCATGTTCGCCTCCCCGCGCGACCGATGGAACACGCGGATGCCGACATCCTTCCCGCGATAGTGATCCTAGATGTGCAGCGGTTTCCCGCGCACGCCCAAAGCGGCCTCGGTGAGCGCCTCGGAGAGCGTCGGGTGCGGCGCATCACGTGGAGCATCCCTCCTCTGCGGTGGTCTTCACCCGGAGGACGAGTAGGGTCGCCGATCAGCCCGGCGGCCCGGGGGCCGACGACGTGGACGCCAGTATGAGCAGACGGAACGGTTAAGGTTAGAAAGGAATTGCTGAGACCTGCATGGCCGAGGTGGCATCCAGGCGCATGACGCTGCCGGGTTACTCAAAGGCGCCGCTGCTATTTCAGGAGCCGTCGCTCTGGGGAGTGCGCTCCCGGCCGGAGCTTCGCCCAACCGGCCGCGCCGCCCAGCGGCGGCAAGGTCCAGCTCAAGCTGCTGAGCTGGTTCTGGTGGGAGCCTGGCCGCCGCGACGCGTGGCGCTTCGTGATCGACCGCTTCCATCAGTCGCAGAGCGATATCCGCATCGTCGAATCCGGCTGGAACTTCGACGACTTACACCAACCGGATCGTCGTCCAGCTGCAGTCGGGCAAGATCGACGGCGACATGATTCAGACGACGCCCGATCTCGTGCTGCGGCTGCTGAAAGCAGGCCAGCTCGAGCCGATCGAGAGCGTGCTGGACGCCGCCGGGGTGCAGAACCTGAGCTCCGCGCACGACTTCATCCGCGACGCCAACGGTCACCTGTATGGCCTGGACATGGTCAGCGTCGCCTTCGGCAACCTGTACAACTCCGCGCTGTACACCGCCGCCGGCATCGCAGGATCCGGCCCAGACCCTCGACGACTGGGTCGACCAGGTCGGCCGCCTGACCAATCGCGATGCGGGCCAGTACGGCATCTATTCGCCACATCTGCTCTCGGAAGCCGAGGGCTTCTGGTTCCGGTTGCAGGAGTGGGCGCTGCCGTACGACGGCACCTGGGCGGTTGGCAAGACGCCGATGGTGACCTCAGAACCGATCATCAACGGCCTGAAGCTGTTCAAGCAGATGTACGACGTCGGCATGCCGCAGGGCATGGACGGCGCGACGGCGGTCAAGGCCTTCTCGGATGGCCAGATCGCCTCGCAGTTGGCCGAGTCGGCAGTGGTCAATGTCTACAAGACCAACAATCCGGCCGTCTACCAGGACCTGCGCAGCGCGCCGCCGCCGTGGCCGTCCCGCAAATCGCTGGTCCGCATTCACCCGCTGACCGTCAACGCCCAGTCGCCGAACAAGGACGCCGCCAAGCAGTTCCTGAGCTTCCTGTATCGCCAGGACAACTACCGCGAGCTGTTGCAGCGTGCGCTCGACGTCATCCCGGCGTACCCCGACGGCATGAGCCCGGACTATGTGGCGACGCTGCCATGGGTATCCGGCTACCAGGCGGTCAACGCCCTGTCGCCGACGGTGCTGCTGGGCGACTTCATCTACAACAACCAGGAGTTCGGCCAGATCGTCATCACGCATTTCCAGGACTCGCTGGTCAACAACGTGCCCGTCGAGGAGGCGATGGGCGCGGCCCAGGTGGAGTCTCGAGGCGCTCGCGGGCGCGACCTCTCGGCCTGAGGGCAGCGTAACTCGCAACAGCATGATTCAGTCATCGGGCGCGCGCACCGCCAACCCAACGGCGGTGCTCGCGCCCGTCGAGCGCGTCACTGCCAGTTCGCCGCGCGGACGGCGAAACTGGCTGCCGTACCTGCTCGCGCTGCCGATCCTGGCCTACGAAGCGCGTCTTCATCCTGTACCCGATCGGCCAGGGCATCGCCTCGAGCTTTACCCGCACCGACGTTCGGCGGCCGGTCACCTTTGTCGGGCTCGCCAACTACCAGCGCATGCTGACCGATCCCGGCTTCTGGATCGTCGTGCTGCACACGCTGGTCTACATGCTGCTGGTCATCGGCGTGTCGATCGGCGCCGGCCTGGCGTCGGCGTTGCTGTTCAATCGGCCGTTCGTCGGCCGGGTCTTCGCGCGCGGCCTGCTGACGCTGCCGTGGTCCTTTCCGGACGTGCCGACCGTGCTCGTGTTCGTGTGGATCCTGAACCCGCAGTTCGGCGTCATGAATGTCTTCGCCCGCCTGCTGCCGTGGATTCAGCAGAACCAGCGCTGGCTGCTGGATCGCAATCTGGCCCTGCTGTCGATCGTGCTCATCAGCGCCTGGAAGGCGTTTCCGTTCTACAGCCTGGTCATCCTCGCCGCGCTGCAGGGCGTCCCGTCGGAGCGCTACGAGGCCGCGCGGGTCGACGGCGCGAATGCGCTGCAGTTGTTCCGCCACATCATCATCCCGGGCATCGCGCCGACGCTGCTGCTGCTGGTCGTGCTGGCGGCGATCTTCTCGTTCAAACAGTTCACGATCATCTACCTGCTGACCGGCGGCGGCCCGGCGGGTGCGACCGAGACGCTCGTGGTGCGCATCTACAACACCGCGTTTCGGTTCTACGACTTTTCGTACAGCGCCACGCTCGGCGTGGCCGGCTTCCTGATGGCCATGTCGATCGTGCTGGTCTTCATGGCCGCCCAGAAGCAGGACGAGGCGGAGCTGGGCTACTGATGGCCGCTGCAGCGCACCTACGTCGGCAGCCGACCACGCTTCAATCCGGCGCGTCTCGGCGCGCCGCGTGGTGTTCTACGTGCTCGTCGTGCTGGTCTGCGCGATCGTGATGTTCCCCGTGTACTGGATGATGCTGAGCGCCATTCAGCCAGCGCGGTTGAGCATGCGCTACCCGCCGCCGTTCTGGCCGCAGGTCGATCAACCTGACGCCGTTCGAACAGCTCTTCCGCGACTATCCGGTCGCCACCTGGGTCACCAACTCGACCATCATTTCGCTGCTGAGCACGGCCCTGTGCCTGGCGCTGGCGGTCTTTGGCGCGTATACGCTGTCGTGTCTCCGCTGGCGGGGCCGGACGGCCTTCGGGCTCGTGCTGTTCTTCACGCAGATGCTGCCGGAGGCGCTGATCATCATTCCGATCTTCATCATCCTGCGTCAGCTGCAGATGCTGGAGAACCTGCCCGGCCGTCTCGCTGGTCAACACGGCGTTCGTGCTGCCCGATCGGCATCTGGATTTTGAAGGGCGTCTTCGATGCCGTGCCGCGCGAGATTCGCGAAGCCGCGCTCGTGGACGGCTGCGATGAGCGATGCAGTGTCTGTGGCGGATTGTCATGCCACTGTCATTGCCCGGGTTGGTGGCCGTGGGCGTGGTCGCCTTCTTCTACGCGTGGAACGAGTTTCTGTTCACCTCGACGATGTTGACCACGGATGCGGTGCGCCCGGCCGCGGTCGGCCTGGCCTCGCTGCGCTCGATGATGGAGACGCCGGTCGAACGGATCCTGGCGGCGTCGATGCTGTTCTCGGCGCCACCGGTGCTCTTCTACCTGGTGATGCAGCGCTATATTGTCAGCGGACTTACCGCTGGGGCGGTCAAAGGCTGAAATGACAACGACACCAGCGACCGAGCGCGGCTCGAGCAAGAACTATTCGACCGACGTCGTCGTCGACCCGGCGGAGGCCGAGTCGATTCGGCAATCGCTGTACCGCACTGATACCGCGGCACTCGGGCGGATCCTGCCGAGTTTCGATCCAACACCTCTCCGAGGCGGACCTCGAATACTTCCGCGCCCACGGCTACCTGGCCATGAACGGCCTGCTTGACCGCGGACGAGATCGAGGACTGCAAGGCGGCGCTGAGCGACCTCGCGCACCGGCGCACCGCCTGGGACAAACGCGTCTGGTCTCAGGAAGAGCCGTACTTCGCCCAGGGCGGGCAGGACGCGCGCGCCGACGATCCGGAGCTGCGGCTACGCAAGCTGGCGTTCTTCGTCCAGCTCGAGCCGCGCCTGCAGCACGTTGCCACGCCATCCGCGATTACGCGCGGTCATCGACGCGTTGATCGGGCCGGGCTCGCGCATGATTCAGGACATGGCGTTGCTCAAACCGCCGTTCAGAGGCTCCGAGAAACCCTGGCACCAGGACGCGGCATACTTCGATTGGACTCCGCTCGGGGGCGTCGTGGGCACGTGGATCGCACTGGACGAGGCGACCATTGACAACGGCTGCATGCAGATCATCCCGGGCTCGCACCTGCAGGGTCCAGCGCCACACTTTCACGTGCGCGACTGTCAGCTCGCCGACCAGCGGGTGCAGGTGGGGCAGGCGGTGGCGATTCCGCTGCAGCCGGGCGGCATCCTGTTCTTCTCGGGCCTGCTGCATCACGGCACGCCACCCAACATGACCGCGGCGCGGCGTCGGGCGCTGCAGTTCCACTACGCCGCGGCGGAGTGTCGGCACATGACCATCGACCAGCACGGCGAGCTCTTCAGCGAGGGGGCGCCTACGCTGGCTGCCGCGACTGGGACCTCGCGGCGGGCACGTCCCGCGCAGTGCTCACTCCCCAGGAGTTTGGCCGAATGCTCATGACACGGATCGAACGACGGCCAAACTCCGTTCAAACAGGCTCGCCTAGAAGCTCGGCAGTACGCGATAAGCCCTCTTCTCGGCCGAGCTTCTAGTGCGCATCGCCATTGGCGGCATCACCAACGAAGCCCTCGGCTCATCGCCACTGCTGACGCGCATGGAGGACTTCCATGTCCTCCGCGGGCAAGCGCTGGTGAACGCGCCTGGCTCCACGCTCGCGGAGACGGCGCGGCGTCTGGAGATCGAGCTGGTGCCGCTGCTGAGCGCCACGCACATCGCACCGTCAGGCACCGTCGAAGAAGCCACGTACTTGCAGCTCCGCGGCGAGCTGCTCGACGGACTCCGCACCGCGGGCAACGTCGACGGCGTCTGCCTGCTGCTGCACGGCGCCATGCTGGTGGAAAATATCTGGAGCGGTGACACCGATCTGGTGCGCGAGGTCCGCGCGGTCGTCGGCAACGAGATTCCGATCTCGGTCCGGCTGGACCTGCATGCGAACTTGAACGAGGAGTTCGCCAACAAGGCGGACATCTGGACCGCCTTCCGCACGGCGCCCCACCGTGATGCGCGCGAAACGCTGGATCGGGCGCTGGAGCTGCTGGTGCGCTCCATTCGTGCCAGGCTTCGGCCGCGGTCGGCAATGGTTCGTGTGCCGCTGCTGTTGCAGGGCGAAAAGGCGACGACTGACGTCGAGCCGATGCGGTCACTCGAGGCCATGGCGCGAGAGATCGAAAAACAGCCGGGCATCCTGAATGCCGAAGTCTGCGTGGGCTTCGGGTGGGCAGACTCGCCGAACGCCGGGAGCAGCGTGGCCGTGATCGCAGAGGATGAGGCTCATCTGCCGGATGCCCGGCGCTACGCGCTGCAGCTGGCGCAAGCGATGTGGGATCGGCGGGCCGAGTTCACGTTCGACCAGGAGGTGGCGGAGTCAGTTGACGCGGCGATCGAGCTGGGGCTGAGCGCAAGCGAGAGCGGCGTCTTTCTCACCGATTCAGGCGACAATCCCACGGCGGGGACGCCCGGGGACTCCACGTACTTTCTCTCGCGGCTGCTCGCGTTGCAGGTGCCCGACGCCGTACTGGCGGGCATTCCCGATGCGGCGGCGGCGCGCATCTGTTTCTCCGCTGGCGTGGGCGCGAGCGTGACGGTGAGCCTCGGCGGCAAGTGGGACCGCCTGCGCACCGGTCCGCTCGAGTTGACCGGGACGGTCACGCATCTGTTTGCGGGTGATCCCGCGAGGGCCATCTCGCCGATGGCGACGCTACGCGTGGACGGCGTCCACGTGATTATCACCGCGCTCCGCAAGGCGTTCACGACCGCTGGACGATTTCCGCGACGCCGGGCTGGACGCCCTGGCCCACAAGCTGGTGGTCGTCAAACTGGGCTATCTGATGCCCGCGCTCCGCGACGCGGCGCCCGCGCGAGATCATGGCCCTCAGCCCGGGCTACGCGGACATGCTGCTGGAGCGGCTCCCCTTCCGCTACGTGACCCGTCCGATTTTCCCGCTGGATCGGGACTTCAACTGGCAGCCGAGCGTGACGACGTGCTGTAGGGCTCCGCCCACTCGAGGCATCGGTTTCATCGTGACCAGCGTCGCAGCCCGCGTCGCTGCGTTCGCTCACCAGCGATTGTCGGAGGATAGCCGTGCCCGCCATCGCAGTCCGCCCCGGCGTGACCTAGCTGAGCACGTCCAGGACCGCGGCGTGGACGAGACCGTTGCTGCTGACGCCGTTGCCGCCGGCGGCGGTCGGGGGCGCCCGCAGGTCGGTGAGGCGGCCGCTGGCTCTTCGACGATCACCTGCAGCGCTGCCAGGTCCCAGATCGCGGCCTCGATCTCGACAGCTGCTTCGGCCGCGCCTTCGGCCACCAGCATGTGGATCCAGAAGTCGCCGTAGCCGGAGGTGCCCCAGCTTCTGGCGGCCAGCGCCCCAGCTGGGGCGCGAGGCCAGCCCGGACCCAGCCTTCCAGCGCCCCGTGGCTGACGTGCGATTCGGCCAGCGTTGACACCCGCGACACGTGGATCGGCTGGCCGTCGGCGAAGGCGCCGAGCCCGCGGCGGCCCACCAGCGTCGCCCGAGCGCCGGCGCCGACGCGACGCCCACGAGCATCTCGCCGTCGTCTTCGAGGGCATCAGGGTGGCCAAGCCGAGATGCCGCGCACGAACTTGCGGGTGCCGTCGATCGGGTCGAGGATCCAGCGCGGGCGGCCAGCCCGCGTCCCCCGACCGAACTCCTCACCGACCACCGCATGGCCGGGCCGGGCCGTCGCATCCGCTGCGTAGCACCTGTTCGACCTCGCGATCGGCCTCAGAGACTGGCGACCGGTCCGCCTCGGTGTCGACCTTGAGCGAGGCCCGGCGAAAGTGCCGCAGGCTCACCGCATCCGCGAGGTCGGCCAATTCGAGCGCGAAGGCAAGTTCCGCCGCGAGATCGGTCGGCGCCACTGGGTGCCGCGGAATTGTACGATCGGAGCGCAATGGCCGGGCCGGGCATCAATCTGATCGGGCAGGAAGAAATCGACGAGGTGGTCGAGGTCCTGCGATCGCGCCACCTGTCCCGCTACGGGCGCGACGACGACCCGACCTTCGGGGCCAAGGTCCGCCACCTCGAAGCTGGAGATCGCGCGGCAGCGCGGCGTCAGCTACGCGCTCGGCGTCAACTCCGGCACCAGCGCGCTGTGGTCGCCCTCGGCGGCCTCGGCATCGGGCCGGGCGACGAGGTCATCGTGCCGGGCTTCACCTATCGTCGCCAGCATTTCGGCCATCGTCTACGCCGGTGCGCTGCCGGTCCTGGCCGAGATCGACGCCACGCTCAATCTCGATCCGGCCGACGTCGAAGCCCGCATCACGCCGCGCACCCGAGCCATCATGGCCGTGCACATGCTCGGCAATCCGGCCCGGCTCGCCGAGCTGCAGGCGCATCGCCGACCGGCACGGCGTGCGCTGATCGAGGATTGCGCCCAGGCGTTTGGCGCGAGCTACCGAGGGCAAGGCGCTCGGCAGCTTCGGCGCCGCCGGCGATCCTGAGCTTCAACGAATACAAGACGATCACCTGCGGCGACGGCGGCATGGTCGTGCACCGACGACGAAGCGCGTCTACCGCCGCTGCTTCGCGCATGCACGACCAGGGTCACTCGCCGCTGCGGCAACGGGGTCGACGATCGGCGAGCGGCCGTTTCTTGGCCTCGACTTCCGGATGACCGAACTGGCGCGGCGCGTCCTGCTGGCGCAGCTGCGCAGGCTCGACGCGATCCTCGAGCGGCTGCGCGCCAACAAGCGCCTGTTCAAGTCGCTGATCGCCGATCTGCCCGGGCCTGGCGTTTCGCGACCTGCCCGACCCCGAGGGTGATCTGGCAACGCCATCTGGTGGTCCTGTTTCCGGACGAGACCGTCGCCCGACGCGTCGCGCGCGACCTCGGCAGCCGCGTGCTGGCCGACTCCGGCTGGCACATCTACAGCCAGATGGAGCATCTGCTGAGCAACGCACCGCGAGCATGCAGGGCGCCGCCGTTCCATGACGACGCCGACGGCCCCGTCGGCGGACCACTACCGGCCGGGCATGCTGCCGCAGACCGACGCCCTGGTCCGGCGGGCGATGTCATCGGCATCGGCGTGGCCGATCCGAACCTCGGCTCCACCTTCGGCGTGACCGTCCTCGACGGCGAGGACACGGTCCGATCGAACGCGCGCTCGGTCTTTCGCGAAGTCGCAAGTAAACATCCGGAGCCAACCGGAGGAAGTACGGGATCCGGGGGCCTGCGAGTCACGCGTCGCGTACTCTGTCCGGCGGCCCGGCAGCTGCTCCCCGCCGCCGAGTCGCTGCTCCGCTCGCAAGCTCGCCGCGCGCTCCTTCCTGCGGCGACCCCCCGCTTAAGAACATCGTGGCCGGGACTCCAAGGCGACGCAGCCCAGCTGCGCGCTCCTTCCCGCGGCCGACCCCCCGGCTTTAACATCACGTACCGGTCGAACGGCCGTCGTGCGCTGTGACCATCACGAGGCCGGCCGCCGTGATCAGCGGGACACGACGCAGCAGCGCATGCCGTTTCCGCCGCCGACCGCCTCGTACGGGCAACGCTCTTGTAGTCGTCGCTCGCGTATCGGAATTCCACTTGTTTTTGACTTTGCGGTCGCATGAGCGACTGAGCGGGCGATGCCGCAGATCTGGCCCAGTCGTCAGATGGGGCACGCAGCGCACAACGCCGCGTCGGAGTACCCGCCACGATGTTCTTAAGCGGGGGGTCGCCGCGGGAAGGAGCGCGCAGCGAGCTTGCGAGCGCAGCAGCGACTGGCGGCGGGGGGCCGCAGGCTCCCCCGACCCGGACAAGTACGCAACCGACAACTCCGCAGGCTCCCGAAATCCGACTCCGTCCTTCAGCTGAGTTGTTTGGGCGGCGCAAACAGGCCCAGGCTGCCGACGACTTTCGAGCTCCGACCTTGTCGCCCGTCGCACCGGGACGGTGTGGTAGTACGTCTGAATCAACCCGTGCGACTCAGGTTCCACCGGACCTCGCCGCGAATGCTCTGGAATGAGCGTGACGCTGTTCAGCGCCTTGGCCAGCTTGTCCTTGCTCGGTGCTGCCCTTCAGCTCGGTGAGGACCTTGTCCAGCAGCATCATCGCGTCGTACGTCGTACTGCCCGTAGTCCGGGTACTTGTTGAACTTCTTGATGAAGCCATGCACGAACCCATTGTTGACCGGATTGTCGAGCGTCACCTCCCACGGCGTGGCCCCCATCTTGGCAACCAGCGATGGTCTTGCCCACCGCATCCGCGGCGTTCCGCGACAAGATGTTGCCGATCAGCGGCAGACTGCTCGCCGATGAACTGGCTGTACTGCTGCACGAACTTGATCTGGTCCGCGCCGGCGAAGAAGCCCCACACCGCATCCGGGTTGGACGGCCTGATCTTGCCCAGGAACGGCGCATAGTCGCTGTTGCCCAGCGGCGGGAAGATCTTGTCCGTGATGGTGCCGCCCGCCTGGGTGAACGTGTCGACGAAGCCCGCCAGTTGTTCGTACCCGGCAGCGTAGTCCGGCGCGAGCGCAACGACCTTCTTGAAGCCCTGGGCCACGGCCCACTTGCCCGTTGGAGCGCCCTGCTGCCAGCTGCTGAACGACACGCGCACGATGTACGGGCTCCGCTTGGCGCCGGTGATGTCGTCGGCGCCAGCGTTGGTAATCAGCGTCGGCACCTTGGCCGAGTCGAGCAGGTCGCGCACGGCCAGCGCGTTGGCGCTGCTGACGATGCCGGTGAGCACGTCGACGCGATCCTGCTCCACCAGTTTGCGCGCCTTGAGCAACGCCTCTTGCGGAGTGGCGCTCTCGAGCAATACGTAGTCGCGAAGTCAGGCCACACATAACA
>CAWBVQ010000020.1:0-97088 GCA_963792275.1 uncultured delta proteobacterium | reverse complement strand
GTGCCGGACCTATCGACGCCGAGGATACCAATGAACTCGAGCCGTCACCCGTCCCCCCCCGAGAGCGGGCCTTGCGCATTCACCAATGTCGAGACGGGTCATTCGCGTCGGCTTGGCCACGTACCGACGACCTCCGCTTATCCCTATAAACAGACATCGTTACCGTGCGTCGGCATGTCTCAAATGTGCCAATAGCGGAAGTCGGGTCTGCTTCGTATGGGTCCAGCACGGATCACCAACTATTGGACAAGAGGAAGCCTGATCCTAAACGACGCGCCGCCGTGATCCCGATTCTTTGCCCATATCAGCCCATGGTGCGCCTCGATAATGGTGCGCGCGATGGACAGCCCCATGCCCATGCCTTCCGCCTTGCTGGTGAAAAACGGTTCGAAGACCTCTTTCAGTTTGTCTTCGGGAATGCCCGGTCCGCGATCCGACACGGATAGCTCGGCAAACTTTTCGACGCGCGAAGTCCGAATGCTGATGATACGATTTTCGGTAGGCGTGTCCTTCATCGCGTCGATCCCGTTCACGACAAGGTTCAGAATGACTTGTTGAAGTTGGATGCGGTCGCCGAGGATCGGAAGCGCATCCGGTGTGATCACACTAACCAGTTCGACCTTTCGTCCAACAGCCAGCGACGAAAGAAATTCGACGGTCTCCCGAACGAGGTCATTGAAGTCGAGATTTTTCAGTTCAAAAGGTGCTTTTTTCAGCAGACTGCGCATCCTCCGGATGACTTCACTGGCGCGCCGGTCATCCTGCAAAATATCCTTCACGATATCCTTGAGTTCAGCGATGTCGGGGCTCGGAGATTTCAGGATTGCGTCTGCGGTTTCGGCGTTGGTCAGAATAGCGCCGAGCGGCTGGTTTATTTCATGAGCAATTGAGGCGGTCAGTTCGCCAGCCGTCGAGAAGCGGTTGACATGGGCAAGTTCGGCCATGCGCTGCCGCGCCTGCACTTCGGCAAATTTACGCCGACGATGCTCGCGCAGAAGCACTGTAATAAGCCCGGCCTGTATCAAAAGAACCGCGACGACAGATGCAATTTGCCACGAATACCGTTCCCAAATGGTTGGCTCTCGGAAGTAAACGGTGCTGCCAGGCGGCAGATTGCTTTCGCTGATCCCAAACCGCTGCATTTGCCGCCAATCGAACCTTGGAGCCGCGAACTCAATCGGCCGGGTCTTTATGTCCCCCGCCCTCTCCCCCGAAAGGATTCGGTTCGCGACATTGGCCGTGACTGCACTGCTCTCCATCACGGAAAACATCGGCCCCCCAACGAGGGCGCCTTCAAAAAAGGAACCGTCGTAAGAGAAGATGGGAGCAGAGGCTACGGAAGCCAATGCGTTCAACAACTCGTTCTCTTCGTGAGAGACACCTGCTGCGTCCACATTCATCAAATGCCAGAGAATCGCGCTATGCGGCGGCAGTTTGGCCGCGTCCTTGAGAATGTCGACAAAAGGCAGCTCATCGTACCATTTCAATACGACCCTGTTCGCAAAAGGAGCACAGTTGCCGCTGTATCTCCTCGTGCCAGAATACTTCGTTCGGAGAAACTCCGTTCACAATTGCAACCGTTTTGGTATCCGGCAGCACTTGGAGGATCGTTGTGAGAATGGCAGCAAAATCGTGATTGACGGCTACGACCGTGTCGTTCTCTGAAAGGTGATCATAATCGACGCGGCGCCTATCAACAGCCGTGAAGATCATTGGGATTGTTAGAAACAACTCGCTGCGATGCCTCTGGATAAAGCTTGCGGCGGGCGCTCCAACCGCGATTATCAGGTCGAGCGGCTCCCTGAGATAAAGCGCTCGGAGATACTGAACCAGCGGGGCTTCGGACTCTCTGTCGTCCGATCTTGCGCCAGCGAGCGAGAAGTCTGAGAAATCAATCGACCATTTTGCCTGACGAATAGTTTCGGCTCGAATCGTGCGAGCATAATCGCTCCAGGGCTTGAATTGTGGTCCGAACGAATGCAGAAACATCACGCGCTTTGCATCTGCTGCCATCGCGTAATTTATTGCCCCGCAAAGGATGATCAATGCGCCACAGATCATGCACAGATGCGAGGTGCCGGTCGCTAGTCCGGAGTGACGTGCTCCCATCGCTCGACTGCCGGCCTTTCTCGGCTCTACAGAGGCGCATTCAGGTTGCAACAATCAAATCACAAGTGCAATATTGTGAAGAGAGCGAGCTGACGACTATCAAAATTGTGGCGCGCCCCGGGCTCGGGTGCGACCCCACTGCGGGCGTCGGCGGGCGCAAGTTTTCGTTGACCGCGGCTGGTTATGAGGCCGGTTAGCTCGACGGTCCAGTCGTTGGCGACCAAGGCGGAGGCAAGAACGGCCAGAGCCAGGATGAGGTCCGCTAATGGGATGGTCCGGCCGTGCTCCTGCCCCGCCCGCAAGCGAAGCTGGCAAAGGGGGCGCCAAAGACAAGGAGCACGCCATGTCTCAGACACCCAATACCGCGATCGCGGTGATCGGCATCGATATCGGCAAGAACGCGTTCCACGTCGTGGGCCACGATACGCGCGGCGCCATTGTGCTGCGGCAGAAGTGGTCGCGTGGCCAGGTGGAAGCGCGGCTCGCCAATATACCGCCCTGCCTGGTCGGCATGGAAGCCTGCGTCGGCGCGCATCATCTCAGTCGTAAGCTAAATAGCCTTGGACACGATGCCCGGCTGATGCCGGCCAGATATGTCCGCCCCTATTCGAAGGGACAGAAGAACGACTTCAACGATGCCGAAGCGATTGCCGAAGCCGTACAGCGCCCGACGATGAAGTTCGTGGCGACCAAGACCGCGGAGCAACTGGACCTGCAGGCGCTGCATCGGGTGCGCGAGCGGCTGGTGTCGCAACGCACAGGCATCATCAACCAGATTCGCGCCTTCATGCTGGAACGCGGGATCGCCGTGCGCCAGGGCATCGGCTTCCTGCGCACGGAACTGCCCACCATCCTTGCGACGCGCACTGATGCCCTGTCGCCACGCATGTTGCGTGTCATCGAGGAGCTGGCAGGTGACTGGCGCCGGCTGGATCAGCGCATCGAAGGCTTAACCGGCGAGATCGAAGCACTGGCCCGTCAGGATCAGGCATGTTCGCGCCTGATGACGGTGCCCGGCATCGGGCCGATCATCTCGAGCGCCATGGTGGCCGCGATCGGCACTGGAGACGTATTCTCCAAAGGCCGCGACTTCGGCGCCTGGCTCGGACTGGTGCCCAAGCAGATCTCGACGGGAGACCGCACGATCCTCGGCAAAATCTCCAGACGCGGCAATCGCTACCTGCGCGTTCTGTTCGTGCAGGCGGCATGGGTTGTACTGGTCAGGATAAAGGACTGGGAACGTTACGGGCTCAAATCCTGGATTGAAGCCGCCAAGAGGCGATTGCACCACAACGTGCTCGCGATCGCGCTCGCCAACAAACTTGCCCGCATCGCCTGGGCGGTGCTGGCTAAGGGACGCGCCTTCGAGCTGACGAGGACCGATGATGCAAGCGCCCGACCTGCTTGATCCTCGCGCCGTGCTCGGTGCGGTCAAGGCGCAGCCTGGCAACGTCGGAGCCAGCCGCAAGCCAGGCGCGACGGCCGGCCTTGACCGCCCCTGCGCGCGACGCGATCGACGCTCTGCGGGCCGGGACGAAGGAACGGCCCTTGGCTCGAACAAAGGAACTGAGGAGCAAGCGATGACGTAACCCAATCAACAGTTTCCAGCCGAGGTCTGCGAGAGGATGAGACGAGATGGAGGTTCGGTCTTCCGAGCGCGTGCGCACACTGGTGACCCAGATGGCCCGTTGAGGCCTGTCCGCTAATGAGAACGCACGCGCGCTGATATCCATGATGGCCCGGAGCAAAACAGCTCCAATCAAAGGCCGGATACATTGATGCAAGACCGCTCACCGCCAGCTCGGCGAAATCTTCTTGCAACGCGCGGCCGGACCATACATGGGGTAGAGTTCGAGGATGGGCGCGGTAGCTTGGGGGCCTTAGGCCATCGCCCCGTTTCCCATCCCCGCTCATCAAACCGGACGTGCCGATTTCCGGCATCCGGCTTTCCGACCGGCTTCACCGCAATGCACGCGACGGGACCGCTTTGGGCAAGCGTTGAAGGCACAGAACGCCAAGTTCTCGATGAATGACATCGAACGTGAATCGGCGATTGCCGCGCCCTTGCACCTTGTGTCTTCGCGCGAGGAACCTGCGCAGACGTTCAAGGACATATTGGTCGACGCTACGGTATGCCTTGCTCCGCGAGCCGTAGCCAAAGTAGTTAGACCAGCCTCGCAGAGACCTGTTCAGCTTGTCACATACCTCCGGCCATGGATCGATATTGCTCGGCACCAGAAGATCGCCGATCCTTGCCTTGAGCCGTCGCACACTCTTCTTGGACGGGCTCGCACCCAGATACCAATTCCCGTTCGCCTCAAACCGATGCACGCCGAACGAGTAGCCGAGGAAGTCGAAGCGTTCCTGTCGGGCGTTTCTCAATGAAGTCTTCGCCTCATTGATCGTCAACCCCAGCTTAGTCATCACCGCCTTCGTCCACGCTAATGCCTCCGCCGCGCGGCCGCGGCTGAGGATAACGAAGTCGTCGGCATAGGAGACGACGTGTGCGTAGAACGCCTCGCCGCTTCCGGTCAAACGCCAATGCTTCAGGAACCGGTTCATGTAGATGTTAGCCAGCAACGGACTTGCGACGCCGCCTTGCGGCGTGCCGCGCGTGTTTCCCTTGCCGCCAATCATGCGCCGGATTCCGTCAGCGTCCCGTTCCTCGATCGGCGCCCTCAGCCACATCTTGATGAGGCGCAGGACGTTTCGATCCACGACACGCCGGGCTATCGACTTCATCAGCTCGGAATGCGGAATCGTATCGAAGTACTTGGACAAATCAGCATCAACCACGTCAGCATAGCCCCGGCATAAATGCCGGTGCACTTCCTTGACCGCGTCCACCGCCCCGCGAGCGGGCCGGTAGCCGTAGGCATTGTCCTCGAAGTCAGCCTCGAAGATGGGTTCGATCACGATCTTGGCGGCAGTCTGAATCACACGATCACGAATGGTCGGAATGCCGAGCGGACGCTCGCCACCATTCGCTTTGGGGATCATCACCCGCCGCACCGGATCAGGTCGGTATGTCTTCGAGACCAGTTCCATGCGCAAGCCCGCCAACCATGCTTCCAGGCCCTGCTTTTCGATCTGAGCAAACGTCATCCCATCCGCGCCCGGTGCACCCGCATTAACGCGGGCGAGCCGATAGGCGTGTAACAGGATGTCCTCGCGACAAATCTTGTCGTAGAGCAGATAGAAGCGGAAGGTGGGCTCCGCCTTCGCTTTGCAGTAGAGCTTTCTCTGAAGGTTCCGGATCTTATCGGGCGTTGTCAGGTTCATCACCAATCACCTTCACCTCACCATCTTCAAAAGCGCACCAGAAGTCGGGGCCCTTTGCTCCACCGGCGTTACCCGGCATCAGCGCTCCTATTGCCCCGTCCGACTCCCGCCGTGACCACCGCCTGATGCGATGCTGAGGCCGCTACCCTCGTCCGCGACGGGTCTCCCCCTGTAACTACGAACTACCCTACCGACGTGCCGTGCCCACTACCCCGGCGGATCGCGTGGGTGCGCGTGTCGATTGCTTCCCCACACGTGCGGCCTTCCCCAAATGACCGGAGGGTCGGCATCCGCATTAGAACTTTCGAGGCCTGCTCGGGCTTCACTTTGTTACGGCCCATCGGATCGCTCAGCAGCCCAAGGCCGCCTTTGTCGCAGGGCTCCGACCCAGCCAGTTACCCGGCCGTGTCGCCTGCCAGCTTCCGGACCAATCGACAATTATCCGGGTGAGATCCTCCCTCACTGATAGTTCGCGCCCTCGGGGCGCACGGTCATTCGCGTCGGTTTGGCCGTCGCCGGCACTTCCGGTCTACCCCGATGAACGGACATCGTCAGTGCCGTCGGCATGTCTCAAAGGTGCCAACAACGGTCCTCGCGGCCCCGAAACGCCACTTCCGGTCCGCCCCGATCAACGGACATCGTCAGAGCGGCCCTACTGATCCGATCAGTGCCAGTGGCGGACTTGGAGCTTATTCAGGACCTTCGCCGGTGGAAACAATCGCCATTGTTTTTTGCAGCACTTCAAAAATGACGGCGGTCGACCATCCGAACATCAGCGCACCATTCATCGCCGCTATGGGGCCAAGCAACTGCCAGCGCTCGACCGGCAGGACGTCGCCATAGCCGAGCGTGGCGTAACTCACGAACGCGAAATACACGAGACCTCCTTCGGCGGGCACAGCCCCTACAATCAGGTAGGCCAGCGACCAGACAAACACCTCGAGAACATGCGCCGCCATCAAGACCGAAACAGTTCCAATCATGGTGACAATCAGCAGTAGCGTCGGATGGTCTGTTTTTGAAACAGATGCTTGTGCTACGCGCACCACCAAGGTCATCACCAGTGCATGTATGGTGATGTTACAAATGCTGACGATCCCGCCCACCAAAAATTGCATCAGCATGACTATCCCCTGTCAAATCGGAAGGCTGCGCTTGCGAAGGCCAAAACCAGCAATTTTTGGGAATGTGAGGAGTTTACTTCAACCTGAGATGTCCGAGTTAAGTCAGCAACGGCCCTCGGGCGGCATCCGAGCTAGGTCCGCTCATCCCCGGGCAACGGACATGCAGCGACTACTTCAGCATGTCGGTTTCGTGCCAAGAGGCGACATCTTTCGCTGTTCAGTTACTTGGCCAGTCATGATGTTGATGACCCACTCGAACCACGTTGCTTGTCGCATTGGCAAAACACAGAGATTAGTTCAATTTTTCACAAGCTCCCAGCGAGACAAGGAACTCTCCTGTTTCGCCCTCAAAGAGCGAGAAGTGATTTGTGCCGTACAGCGTAAACTTCCCATGATCGCGCTGAAAATTGTACGTGTCGGTCGAACCGAAAATTTCCCATCGAAGGAGAGAATTCTACGTCGTAGTTTATCAGGTCACCTGTTTGCATGGGAACCGTCAAGGTTATCGATTAGGCCGTACTCACTCCCGTCACACCTCATCCGCTTTTCGGCATCACTTACTTCTTTGATCGTGACGAAAAACTTTTCATTGACCGGACTAATTCGATCGCTGATCACTCGCCTCTGTTCGTCGACTCTCATCCCGGCTGTGCTGCTTACCTGGCACGCCCATTTGCCGACGCGGGCGCGCTGTTCCGCCTTGACGCACTGGCCAGAGCCAAATTCTGATCGATGTTTTTTTCCTTCTTGCCTTTCTCAAGCTTAAACGCTGAGATATGGCACACTGCGTGGCTGATGCTCACCGCGAACAAGAGAAGGTTGTCGATAAAGCCGAGATTTCGGAACATCGATTTCATCTGAAATCTCGGAGCGGACGGTTAGTTCACATTGATCACAGAGGTGAGAGAGTTCAACGGCGACGTCTTCAACGTGGGCCAGAAGAACTGAGAATGAAGCGCCGGTCGCGGTTCTGTACCGGACGTGCGTTCATTGGGTACAGCTTGGCGAAGCCGTGCAAGATGATCCCATCTTCCAGTCCATTTCCTCGATCGGCGCTTCATTCTCAGTTCTGGCCCACGTTGAAGACGTCGCCGTTGAACTCTCTCACCTCTGTGATCAATGTGAACTAACCGTCCACTCGGAGGTTTCAGATGAAATCGATGTTCCGAATCTTGGCCTTGTCGACGACCTGTCTCTTGTTCGCGGTGGGCAACAGCCACGCAGTGTGCTATGACTCGGCGTTTAAACTTGAGAAGGACAAGAAGGAAAAAAACATCGATCAGATTTTGGCTTATGGCCAGTGCGTCAAAGCGGAACAACGCGCCCGTGTCGGCAAATGGGTCTGCCAAGTAAGCAGCACAGCCGGGATGAAAGTCGACGAACAGAGGCGAGTGATCAGCGATCGAATTAGTCCGGCTAATGAAAGGTTTTTCGTCACGATTAAAGAAGTAAGTGATGCCGAAAAGCGGATGAGGTGTGACGGTAGTGAGTACGGTCTAATCGATAACCTTGACGGTTCTCATGCAAACAGGTGCCTGATAAACTACGACGTAGAATTCTCTCCTTCGATGGGAAAGTTTCTCGGTTCGACCGACACGTACAGCTTTCAGCGCGAACATGGGAAGTTTACGCTGTACGGCACAAACCATTTCTCGCTCTTTGAGGGCGAAACGGAGAGTTCCTTGTCTCGCTGGGAGCTTGTGAAAAATTGAACTAATCCCGGTGACTTGCCAGTGCGACGGCAACGTGGTTCGAGTTGGTCATCAACATCAGGACTTGCCAAGTAACTGAACAGCGAAAGATGTCGCCTATTGGCACGAAACCGACATGCTGAAGTAGTCGCTGGCCGTGTCCGTTGCCCGGGGATGAGCGGACCTAGCTCGGATGCCGCCCGAGAGCACATGCTTAACTCAACTCGGACATCTCAGGTTGAAGTAAACTCCTCACATTCCCAAAAATTGCTGGTTTTGGCCTTCGCAAGCGCAGCCTTCCGATTTGACCGGGGATAGTCATGCTGATGCCAATTTTTGGTGGGCGGGATCGTCAGCATTTGTAACATCACCATACATGCACTGGTGATGACCTTGGTGGTGCGCGTAGCACAAGCATCTGTTTCAAAAACAGACCAAGCGCTACTGCTGATTGTCACCATGATTGGAACTGTTTCGGTCTTGATGGCGGCGCATGTTCTCGAGGTGTTTGTCTGGTCGCTGGCCTACCTGATTGTAGGGGCTGTGCCCGCCGAAGGAGGTCTCGTGTATTTCGCGTTCGTGAGTTACGCCACGCTCGGCTATGGCGACGTCCTGCCGGTGCGAGCGCTGGCAGTTGCTGTCGCCCCGTGGCCACGTGAATAGTCCGCGTCGTGTTCGGATGGTCGACCGCCGTCCATTTTTGAAGTGCTGCATGGCGAATCGCGTTTTCCACCGGCGAAGGTCCTGAATAAGCTCCAAGTCCGCCACTGGCACTGATCGGATCAGTAGGGCCGCTCTGGTCGAATATCCAGTTGATCGGGGCGGACCGGAAGTGGCGTTTCGGGGCCGCGAGGACCGTTGTTGGCACCTTTGAGACATGCCGACCGGTGCCGCCGATGTCTGTTCATAGGGGAAGACCGGAAGTGACCGGCGCATCGGTCAAACCGACGCGAATGACCGTGCGCCCCGAGGGCGCGAACCATCAGTGAGGGAGGGTCTCACCCGGATAATTGTCGATTGGTCCGGAAGCTGGCAGGCGGCTCGGCCGGGTAACTGGCTGGGTCGGAGCCCTGCGACGAAGGCGGCCTTGGGCTGCTGAGCGATCCGATGGGCCGTAACAGAGTGAAGCCCGAGCAGGCCTCGAAAGTTCTAATGCGGATGCCGACCCTCCGGTCATTTGGGGAAGGCCGCACGTGTGGGGAAGCAATCGACACGCGCACCCACGCGATCCGCCGGGGTAGTGGGCACGGCACGTCGGAAGGGTGGTTCGTAGTTACAGGGGGAGACCCGTCGCGGACGAGGGTAGCGGCCTCAGCATCGCATCAGGCGGTGGTCACGGCGGGAGTCGGACGGGGCAGTAGGAGCGTTGATGCCGGGTAATGCCGGCGGAGCAAAGGGCCCCGACTTCTGGTGCGCTTTTGAAGATGGTGAGGTGAAGGTGATTGGTGATGAGCCTGACAACGCCTGATAAGATCCGGAGCCTTCAGAGAAAGCTCTACTGCAAAGCGAAGGCGGAGCCCGCCTTCCGCTTCTATCTGCTCTACGACAAGATCTGTCGCGAGGACATCTTGGTCCACGCTTATCGGCTCGCCCGCGTCAATGCGGGTGCACCGGGCGTGGATGGGATGACGTTTGCTCGCATCGAGGAGCAGGGCCTGGAAGCATGGTTGGCGGGCTTGCGCGCGGAACTGGTCTCGAAGACATATCGACCTGATCCGGTGCGGCGGGTGATGATCCCCAAAGCGAATGGTGGCGAGCGTCCGCTCGGCATTCCGACCATTCGTGATCGTGTGATTCAGACTGCCGCCAAGATCGTGATCGAACCCATCTTCGAGGCTGACTTCGAGGACAATGCCTACGGCTATCGGCCCGCTCGCGGGGCGGTAGACGCGGTCAAGGAAGTGCACCGGCATTTATGCCGGGGTTATGCTGACGTCGTTGATGCTGATTTGTCCAAGTACTTCGATACGATTCCGCATTCCGAGCTGATAAAGTCAGTAGCCCGGCGTGTCGTGGATCGAAACGTCCTGCGCCTCATCAAGATGTGGCTGAGGGCGCCGATCGAGGAACGGGACGCGGACGGAACCCGGCGCATGAGTGGCGGCAAGAGAAACACGCGCGGCACGCCGCAAGGCGGCGTCGCAAGTCCACTGCTGGCTAACATCTACATGAACCGGTTCCTGAAGCATTGGCGTTTGACCGGATGCGGCGACACGTTCCATGCTCACGTCGTCTCCTATGCTGACGACTTCGTTATCCTCAGCCGCGGTCGCGCGGCGGAGGCATTAGCGTGGACGAAGGCGGTGATGACCAAGCTCGGGTTGACGATCAACGAGGCGAAAACTTCGTTGAGAAACGCCCGACAGGAACGCTTCGACTTCCTCGGCTACTCGTTCGGCGCGCATCGGTTTGAGGCGAACGGGAATTGGTATCTGGGCGCGAGCCCGTCCAAGAAGAGTGTGCAACGGCTCAAGACAAGGATCGGCGATCTTCTGGTGCCGAGCAATATCGATCCATGGCCGGAAGTACGGGACAAGCTGAACAGGTCACTGCGAGGCTGGTCCAACTACTTTGGCTACGGTTCGCGGAGCAAGGCATACCGTAGCGTCGACCAATACGTCTTTGAACGTGTGCGCAGGTTCCTCGCGCGAAGGCACAAGGTGCAAGGGCGCGGCAATCGCCGATTCACATTCGATGTAATTCATCGAGAACTCGGCGTTCTGTGCCTCCAACGCCTGCCCCGAGCAGCCCCGTCGTGTGCCTTGCGGTGAAGCCAGCCGGAAAGCCGGATGCCGGAAATCGGCACGTCCGGTTTGATGAGCGGGGATGGGAAACGGCGCGATGGCCAAAGGCCCCAAGCTACCGCGCCCATCCTCGACTCTACCCCATGGGTGGCCCGGCCGCGCGTTGCAAGAAGTTTCGTCGACCTGGCAGTTAGCGGTCTTGCATCAATGTATTCGGCCTCAATTGGAGCGTGTTTGCTCCGGGCCATCATGGATATCAGCGCGCATGCGATCTCATTAGCGGACAGGCCTCGACGGACCATTTGGGTCACCAGTGTTCGCATGCGCCGGGAAGACCGATCCTCCATCTCGTCTCATCCTCTCGCAGACCTCGGCGGGTAAGTGTTTGTTTGGTTACGTCATCGCTTGTTCCTCACTTCGCCCGTTCCTTTGTTCGTGCCGGCGGCCGTTCCTTCGTCCCGGCCGCGCGAGTAGACGCGTCGCGCGCAAGGGCCGTCAAGGCCGGCCGTCGCGCCTGGCTTGCGGCTGGCTCGACGCTGCCGGGCTGCGCCTTGAGGTCCAGAGCACGGCGCGAGGATCAAGCAGGTCGGGGCCTGCATCTTCGTCTCGACGCACTCGAAGGCGCGTCCCTTGTTGAGATTCCGACGCCTGCGCCGCCGGCGCAAGCCCCTTCGCGGCGAGCGATGCCTTCAGCGCCTCCATCAGGTCGATGATCTGCGTCGCCGGCCGCGCCGGCTCGTCCATCTGGATCTCCTGCCCTTCCACCTTGCGCTGGATCTGCTCGTGGACGCGGGTGCGCACGTCGTCCTTGTACTTCTCCGGCTTGAACTCGTCGGTGGAGATCTGCTGGATGATCTGCTGGGCCAGGGCCAGCTCGGGCTCCTTCACCTCGCCCGGCTCCACTTCCACGTCCTTGAACGAGCGCACCTCGTCCGCGTACATCAAGGTCTGCATGACCAGGCCGCCCTCGGCGAGCGGGCGGATCTGCACCAGGTACTGCTTGCCGCGCGCGGCATAGCGGGCCAGCGCCGTCCTGCCGCTGCGGCGCATGGCCTCCGCCAGCAGGCGATAGGCGCGGTCGGCGCCCTTCTCCGGCCCCAGGTAGTAGGGCTTGTCGAAATAGACCGGGTCGATCTTCTCGCTGGGCACGAACTCCGCGATCTCGATCTGCTGGGTGGCCTTCTCCTCCAGCGCCTTGAGCTCGTCCGGCGTGAAGGTGACGTAGCGGTCCTTGGCGAACTCGTACCCCTTGATCATCTCGTCCCGCGGCACCACCACGTTGTCCTCGCGCGGGCAGATGTACTGCTGCTTCACCCGGCCGCCGCATTTCGCGTGCAGCATGTTGAAGGAGATGGCGGCCGAGGACTCGGTGGCCGAGAAGAGCTTGACGGGTATGGAGACCAGCCCGAAGGAAATGGTCCCGGTCGCAAGTGGCCGCATGGCCGCCAATGATAACCTGCCCGCGGAAATGTCCAACTTCCTGGACGAGTACCGGCGCAAGCGGTCGCCCGATCGCACTCCGGAGCCGATGGGCGCCGGCTCGACGCGCCCCGGCGTCTTCGTGGTGCAGAAGCACTCCGCGACGCGCATGCACTACGACCTGCGCCTGGAGTGGGACGGCGTCCTCAAGTCGTGGGCGGTGCCGCGCGGACCGCATCCCGACCCGGCCGAGAAGCGGCTGGCGATGCAGACCGAGGACCACCCCGTGGAGTACGCCGATTTCGAGGGCGTGATTCCCGACGGCGAGTATGGCGCGCGGCCCGATGATCGTCTGGGACCGGGGCCAATGGCGGCCGGTGGGCGATCCGCGCGAAGGAATCAAGGCCGGCAAGCTGCTCTTCGAGCTGCGCGGCTTCAAGCTGAAAGGGATGTGGTCGTTGGTTCGCATCAAGGGGAAGGAGGTACGAGGAGTGGCTCCTGATCAAGGAGACCGGAGACGCGCACGTGCGCCGCGGGAGCGACTCCCCCTACGACGACACCTCCATCCTCTCCGGCCTGCACGTGGAGGAGCTGCTCGACCGCGACCGGCGCGCCGCGGAGCTTCGCGCAGGCGTGCGAGCGGCTGGGAGCGCCGCGGAGAAGATCCTGGCGGAAGAGGTGCAGCCCATGCTGGCGGAGTCGCGCAGCGATCCCTTCGACGACGCGGCCTGGCTCTTCGAGCTGAAGTACGACGGCTTCCGCGCCATCGCCGCCCGCGACGGCACGCGGCCGCGCATCCTCTATCGCCGCGGCGCGGACGCGACCGCCGTGTTTCCCGATCTCGCCCGCGCGCTCTTGCGGCTGCCCGCCGACAGGTTCGTCGCCGACGGAGAGATCGTGGTGCTGGACGAGACCGGCCGCCCCGTCTTCCAGCGCCTGCAGAAGCGCGCGCTGCTCACCGCGCCGCAAGACGTGGAGCGCGCCGCGCTGGAGCTGCCCGCGACCCTCTTCCTCTTCGACCTGCTTGCCTTCGAGGACTTCGACCTCCGCCCCGTCCCGCTGCTCGAGCGCAAGAAGCTGCTGGGGCGCCTGCTTCCCTCCTCGGGGCCGCTGCGCGCGGTGGACCACGTGGAGCGTCACGGCCGCGCGCTCTTTGCCAGCGTGCGCGAGCTGGGGCTGGAGGGCATCGTGGCCAAGCGCGCGCAGTCGCCGTATCGGGGCGGCCGCTTCCGCGACTGGCAGAAGGTGCGCATCGACCGCGTCGGCGACTTCGCGGTGGTGGGGTTCACCAAGGGCGAAGGATCGCGCACCGGATTCGGCTCGGTGCACGTGGCGGTGCAGAAGCCGGAGGGGCTCGTCTACGTGGGAAAGGTGGGCGGCGGGTTCAGCGAGAAGGAGCTGACGGCGGCCCGCGCCGAGCTGGACGCGCTGCGGCTGCCGAAGCCCCCCTGCGCCGGACCGATCCCGGGCGGGCGCGGACACACCTGGGTGCAGCCGAAGCTGGTGGTGGAGGTGCGCTACAAGGAGATCACCGAGGACGGCCTTTTGCGGCAGCCCACCTTCCTGCGCTTTCGCACCGACAAAGGGCCGGAGGAGTGCGTGGCCCCCGACGCGCCGCCGCCCGCCCCCGTCTCGCGCGAGGTGCCCTTCAGCAACCTCGACAAGGTGTTCTGGCCGGAAGAGGGCTACAGCAAGGGCGACCTCATCGAATACTACCGGGCCATCTCGCCCTGGCTTCTCCCCTACCTGCGCGACCGGCCGGTGGTGCTGACGCGCTATCCCGACGGCATCGCCGGCAAGAGCTTCTTCCAGAAAGACGCGCCGGAGTACGTGCCGTCGTGGATCCGGACGGCGCGCTTTTACAGCGAGGAAACGAAGCGCGACATCGACTTCTTCGTCTGCGACGACGTGGACACGCTGCTCTACGTGATCAACCTCGGCACCATTCCCTTGCACCTCTGGGCATCGCGGATGACCGCGCCGCAGCACCCCGACTGGTGCATCGTCGATCTCGATCCCAAGACGGCGCCGTTCGCCGACGTGATCACGCTCGCCAACGCCGTGCACGAGCTGTGCGAGGAGATCGGCCTGCCCAGCTTCTGCAAGACCAGCGGGCAGAAGGGGCTGCACGTGCTGGTGCCGCTCGGCGGGCAGCTCACGCACGCGCAGTCCATCACGCTCGCCGAGCTGATCGCGGGCGCCGTGGAGAAGCAGCACGGCGACATCGCAACCACCGCGCGGCACATCCCTTCGCGGCGCGGGCCGCGTCTACCTGGACTGCTACCAGAACGGATATGGCAAGACCATCGCTGGGCCCTTCAGCGCGCGGCCGGTGGCGGGCGGCACGGTCTCCATGCCGCTCTCCTGGCGCGAGGTGAACCGCAAGCTCGACCCGCGCAAGTTCACGCTGCGCACGGCGCCGGCGCGGATGAAGAGGCTGCGAGAGGATCCGCTGGCCGCGGTGCTGACCCTGAAGCCGGACCTGCACGCCGCGCTCGAGCGGCTGGCGGGAAAGCTTGCGTGATCCTGACGATGCCGCCCGGCGCGTTCTGCCTCTTCGTCCTCGCTCACGGGGCGGGCGCCGGCATGCGCCATCCGTTCTTGAAGGCGCTCGCGGACGCGCTCGCCGGGGAGCGGGTGGCGACCCTTCGCTACGACTTCCCCTACATGGCGGAAGGACGGCGCCGCATCGACCCTGCAGAAGTCCTGCACGCGCGCGTGCGCGAGGCGGTGGCGGCCGGCGCCGCGCACGGGCTGCCCCTCTTCGCGGGAGGCAAGTCCTTCGGCGGGCGCATGACCTCGCAGGCCCAGGCGGCGCGGCGCGCTCTCCGGGGTGCTCGGCCTCTGCTTCGTCGGCTTTCCCCTCCATCCGGCAAAGCGGCCCGGCATCGAGCGCGCGGCGCACCTGCGCCAGACGAACCTCCCCATGCTCTTCCTGCAGGGAACGCGCGACGACCTGGCGCAGCTGCGATCTGCTCACTGGAGTGCTCGAGGAATTGCCTCGCGCCACGCTGCACGTCGTGGAGGACGCGGACCATTCCTTCCACGTGCGCAAGCCCGACGCGGTGCGCGGACCACCGCGGCACCGCCGGGACAGCGCGCGCGACCCCGCGCGCGGCAAGAAGAGCGGCCGCACCGACGCGCAGGTGGTGGTCGAGCTTGCGCAGGCGTTCGCGCGCTGGGCTCAAGCGATCAGCGGCGAGCGCTCCAGCCGGATGTGAAGGTCTTCCGGGTCGCGGTAGATGGCGACGCAGCCCGCCGCCCGCAGGTCGGCCTCGGCGAACCCGCCGCAGAGCACGCCGATGGTGCGCACGCCCAGCCGCTTCGCCGCGATGGCGTCCCAAGGCGTGTCGCCCACCACGAACACGCGGTGCAGGTCCACGTCGGGTCCCAGCTTTCGCACGGCCGCCGCGAAGATGTCCGGATGCGGCTTGCTCCGCTCCGCGTCGTCCTTGCTGGTCTCGGCGTGGAGCAGGCCCTCGATGCCGGCGATCTGCTCGTAGATCGCCAGCTCGTCGCCCTTGGCAGAGGAGGCGAGCGCGATGCGCACCCCGCGCCGGAGCAGCTCCTTGAAGAGCGGCCGCACGCCGGGGAAGCCGCGCACCTGCTTGAGGTACTGGCGCTTGTAGAGGTCGCCGCGGAATTCCTCGACGAGCTTGCCGCGCAGGGAGATCTCGTCCTCGGAGAGGAAGACCGGCAAGAGCTGATCGCCGCCCTTGCCGATCTGGGCGCGGATCTCGTCGAAGGCGACGCGGTGCCCGAAATGGGCCAGGGCCTCCTGCCAGGCGCGGGCGTGGAGGTCTACGGAATCGACCAGCGTGCCGTCGACGTCGAAAAGGACCGCTTCTGCGGGCATCCGGGGAATCTAGGCAGTCCGCGCGCCCACGGCGACGAAGAGACCGCCCTCGTGTCCGAGGCTGCGGATCCAGGAGAGTTGGGCCACCGCTCGCTCGACCGCCCAGTCGTCTTCCTGCTCGAACAGCGGGTGGGCCTCTCCGTTCAGGAGCGCGCTGGGGAAGGCGCGCAGCCAGGTGAAGCCGTTCTCGCGCAGCCAGCCGCGCACCTCGCCCAGCGTGTGCCGGTGCTCCTCCACGTGACGATACTGGTCGCGCAGCCAGGCCTCGCGGCGCTCGGGCTCGCTGCGGCGGTCGCGCAGGACCGGGTCTCCGGGAATCCAGCGAAAGCCGGAGAGCCGCGCGATGGCCCGCCGCGCCCGCAGCGGCAGCCGCGCAAAGGCGTTGTAGAGGCCCAGCACCACGATGCCGCCGGGACGGATCAGCCGCGAAAGCGCGGCGAACGAGGCGCGCGGATCGGGAGTGTGGTGCAGGACGCCGCTGCAGATGACCACGTCGAACGCTTCGCGGCGCAGCCCGGGGTTGCGCAGGTCGGTCTCCACGAAGCGGACGCCGCGCACGCCGAACCGCTGCGCCGCGGCCTGCGCAAGCTCCAGCGACGCGCGGGTCAGGTCGGCGCCCACCACGGTGCGGTCGGCGGTGGCGAGAAAGAGGCTGAGCTGGCCCGTGCCGCAGCCCATCTCCAGCAAGGACGCGTCGCCGGGAATGGCGGCGTCGAGGGCGCGGGCGAAGGCGCTGCGCCCGGCGCGGGCACGCAGGGCGGAGAGGCTGTCGCGCGGCGGATACCCGGGGAAGGGAGCCTGCGCGTAGAACTGGCGCACGCGCTCGGTCCGCTCCTCCGACGGCAGGCGCAGGTCGGGAATTCCTCCCGGCGCTGCGTACTGCGCAGAGCATGCGGCGCAACGGAGCGCGAGCAGATCGCCTGCGCAGCGGGGGCAGGCGAAGAGCGCGTCAGCGTCAGAAGATGGCATAGAGGAAGGGCGAGAGCGCCTCCACCGTGGCGGCCACCGCCAGGATGATGCCGGTCGCGCAGAGGAAGACGAAGAGCGGCATCAGCCACTTGCGCCCGGACTCGCTGCGCCAGAGGCCGCGCGCGCCGTCCGCGATGGCGGGGCCGGCGCTGGTCAGCATCACCAGCGTGCGCATCAGCTTTCCCCGGCGCCTGATCATGCGACCTCCTGCAGCGCTTCGGCGGCGCGGCGCTTTTCCACCAGCGCGTCGCCGGCCACGAGCACGTCGATGCCGCTGCGGCGGAAGGTGGAGTAGCCCTCCACCGCCCGGTTGACGATGGGCTCGCCCGCCAGGTTGAAGCTGGTGTTGAGCAGCACCGGGATGCCGCTCTGGGCCCCGTACGCTTCCAGGAGCGCGTGGAAGAGCGGAGAGACGGCCTTGTCCACCGCCTGCACGCGCGCGGTGCCGTCCACGTGAACGACCGCCGCGAGCTTCTCGCGCCATTCGCGCCGCACCGGAAAGACGCCGGACATGAAGCGGCAGAGCCGCGCTCCGCCGGGGGGCAGCTCGAAGTAGCGGTCGGCGTGCTCGGCCGGCACCGCGGGCGCGAAGGGCCTGAACTCCTCGCGGAACTTGATGCTGCGGTTGAGGCGCTCGCGCATCTCCGCTCCGTGCGGCGCCGCGAGGATGCTGCGGTTGCCCAGCGCGCGCGGTCCCAGCTCGCAGGGCCCCTGCATCCAGCCCACGATCCGTCCCTGCGAGAGCTGCGCCGCCACGCGCTCCAGCAAGTCGGCGCCGCCCACGCGCTGCGCGGAAAACCCGTCCTCTTCCGCAACTCGCGCAAGCTCGTCGGCGTCCACCGCCGGTCCCCAGAAGGGATGATCGGGCACGGCGCGGTGCGGCCGGCCGAAGTGGACGCGGTCCGCGTAGAGCGCCGCCCCGAGCGCGCAGCCGGCGTCTCCCGGAGCGTAGGGCACGTAGAGGTTGCGGAACCCGGACTCGCGCAGGATGCGGGCGTTGGCCACGCCGTTGAGCGCCACGCCGCCGCCGAGGCAGAGATCCTCGAGCTGCGTCTCCTCGTGCAGCCGCCGCGCCAGGTCCACCAGGATCTCCTCGAGCGCCCGCTGCACGCTGGCGGCGACGTCGGCGTAGCGCTGCCCGTCCGGCGTGTGCAGGTCGATGGGATCCCAAGCATCTCGCGGCGGTCCCAGCTCCTCCACCAGCTTGCGCGAGTAGCTGCGGCGCGCGCCTTGGTGGAAATCGAAATAGGAGAGGTCCAGCGCCACGCCCCCGTCGGCGGTGCGGCGGACGATGCGCGAGAGCAGCTCCGCGTAGCGGGGCGTGCCGTAGGAGGCGAGCCCCATCACCTTGTACTCGCCCTCGTTGACGGGAAAGCCCAGGTAGGCGGTGAAGGTGGAGTAGAGCATCCCCAGCGAGTGGGGAAAGCGCAGCTCGCGCAAGAGCCGCACCGAGGCGCGGCCGCCCTCGTCGATCTCTCCCTTGCCCACCGTCAAGGTGGCCCACTCCCCCACGCCGTCGGCGGTGAGGATGGCGGCCCTGCGCGTGGGCGCGGTGAGGAACGCCGCCGCCGCGTGCGACTGGTGGTGCTCGCAGAAGAGGATGCGGTCGGGGCGCACGCCCAGTTGCGAGGCGATGATGCCCTTCACCCACAGCTTTCCGCCGAGCGTGCTCTGCATGGCCCGGGGGAAGCTGCGCCAGGAGCGGGGAAACGCGCGCAGCGCGGTCATCAAGATGCGCTCGAACTTGAGCATCGGCTTTTCGTAGAAGACCACCGCGTCCAGCTCTTCGGGCGCAACCCCCGCCTTGTCCAGGCACCATTCGATGGCGGCGAGGGGAAAGGCCGCGTCGTTCTTGCGGCGCGAGAGGCGCTCCTCCTGCACGGCGCAGACGGGAACGCCGTCCACCACCAGCGCCGCGGCGGAGTCGTGGTAATGCGCGGAGATGCCGAGGATGCGCATCAGTACTGGCTCCTCAGCGACGGCTGCTCGCGCGCCGGCGAGAAGCCTTCCGGCTCGCGGCGGGCGGCGCGCCGGGCGAGCAAAGCGAAGACAGGCAGCACGACGAAGTATTGCAGGGTGAGAAGGGCGCGGCCGAGCAACGACGCCAGGGCCACCGCGAGGCGGAGGTATGCGCTCCACACCCGGCCTGCGCGCGCCTGCCAGAGGCGCAGGCCCTGCTTCTGCGGCGAGAGTCGCGCCAGCTGCTTGCGGGTGTAGCTCATGTGGAAGGCCTCGTCTTCGAGGATGCGGCCGAAGAGCGCGCGCGTCTCCGGGTCGTTGTCCAGCACCTCTGCGTAGAGCGCAAACCGGCCCGCTGCCGCCCTCTCCGAAAGATGCAGGAAGGCGAGCAGGGTTTCGTCGCTCTCCCGCTCCACCCGCAGATCGTCGAGCCCCCGCTCGCCCGGCGAAAGCCAGTTCGCCTCGAGCCCGTGCTCGCCGCGATGGGCCACGAGCAGGGCCCGCGCGCGCTGCGCGAAGAATCCGGCGTGGCGCTGCTCGTCCTCGGCATGGCGCAGGTAGAGCCGCCGCAGGCCGCTGTCGCGGGTCAGCTCCGCGGCCCGCGAGATGTCGCGTCCTCCGTCCGCCTCGGTGGCGGAAAAGCGCAGGAGCTTCCGTCCCCGGCGGCGCGCGTCGGCCCACACCCACCGGTGCAGCGGGCGGAGCAGCCGATCGAGCCTGGACGGCGCGGCGCGCACAGGACACGGACGCTAGCACACTGCTACGCTTGCAGCGTGCTGCGCGCCGCCTGTTGCCTGGTGCTGCTCCTCGCCGCGGCGGCGGCGGCGCGTCTTGCCTGGATGGCAGACGCGCCGTGGTTCTTGCGGCACGTGGTGGTGCCCGCGTATTACCTGCCCCCTCCGCGCTGGACACTTCCCGCCTTGCGCGCCGCCGCGGCCGTGACCTCGCTCGCGCTCCTCCTCTGCGCCCGGGCTGCATTCCGCAGGGCCACGCCCGGCGGCGTCGCACGCGTGTCGGCGGCGGTTGCGCTCTCGCTCGTCGCTTCCGAGATGGTCTTGCGCGCGGTGGAGCGGCCGGAGGTGGAGACGCCCAATCCCCGCCTGGAGTGGCGGCTCGGCGCGCGCGACGCACGCACCGGCTGGGCATACGTCCCTGGGCGCAGCGTGGCGGTGAAGACGCCGCCGCGCAGCGATCGCCTGGTGCGCTACGACATCGACTCCCATGGCGATCGCGCTGCGTCGGTGGACTTCGTCGAGGATCCCGCGGCGCCGACGGTGCTGGTGGCGGGCGAGTCCATCGCCACCGGTCACGGCCTCGACTGGAAGGATACCTTCGCGGCGAAGCTCGGGGCGAAGCTCCGGCTCCAGGTCGTGAACGTGGCCGAGGGCGGGTACGGCAGCGACCAGGCGTTGCTGCGCGTGCAGGATGCGCTGCGCCGCCTGCATCGCCCGGTGGCGCTGGTGGAGACGGTGCTGCCGGTGCAACTGCAGCGGAACATCCAGGACAACCGCGCGCGGCTGGCGCTGCGCGAAGGCAAGCTGGAGCTCGTGCCCGCGTCCGCGTCGCGGCTGCGCTTGCGGGAGCTGT
Organism: uncultured delta proteobacterium; assembly: GCA_963792275.1. GTDB lineage: Bacteria > Myxococcota > Myxococcia > Myxococcales > 40CM-4-68-19 > 40CM-4-68-19. Next base: position 76,348 of record CAWBVQ010000020.1, on the reverse strand, counting down.
TCGTGAACCAGCTTCCCTATCTCTCCGACGCGCGCCTCGCGGCCAGCATGGAGCTGACCCGCAGGCTGCTGCAGGAGACGGCGCGGGCGGCGGGGGCGCGCGGAGCCAAGGTGCTCTTCGTCACTCCCTCGTTCGATCCGTCGCACGCCGCCGAACCCGTCGTCGACGCGCTGCTCGCCGGCCTGCCCCATCTCGTCATCGACGTCGATCCCGCGCTCCTGCAGCCCTGGGATGGGCATCCCGACGCGCGCGGCGCGACCCGGATCGCGGATGCCATCGCCTCGGCGCTGCGATAGAAAGCGCAAGCTTGCGACCGCCGCCCGCCGCCGCCGTCGGCGTCCTCGCCATCTCCGCGCTGGCCTTCTCGGTGATGGCCGTGATCGCCAAGGCGGCCGCGGCACGGCTGCCCGGGGCCGAGGTCGCGTTCGTCCGCTTCGTCTTCGGCATCGCGGCCTGCGCGGGCATCTCGGTGCGGCGCCCGATGCGGCCGCGCAACAAGGTCGGGCTCTTCTTGCGCGGCGTCTTCGGCGGCGCCGCGGTGCTCTGCTACTTCCTCGCCATCGAGCACCTGCCGGTGGGCATCGCCACCCTGCTCAACTACACGGCGCCGGTCTTCACCGCCATCTGGGCGGCGCTCTTCCTCGGCGAGGCGCTCGACGCGCCCTCGGTGGGCGCGCTGCTGCTCGCCACCGCGGGCGTGGTGCTGGTCTCCTTCGGCACCGCCGGGTCTTCCGCGGCGCCGGTGACGCGGTGGATCCTCGTCGGCGCCTTTTCCGCCGTGCTCTCCGGCGCGGCGGTGACCGCCATCCGCGAAGTGCGCAAGACCGACGGCGCCTGGGAGACCTTCGGCGCCTTCTGCCTCGCGGGCGCGCTGATCACCGGCGTCCCCGGGATCCGGGGGTGGGTACCGCCCTCGACGCGCGAATGGTGGCTGCTCGCCGCGGTGGGCGGCAGCGCGGTGGTTGCCCAGATGGGGCTCACCTGGGCAATGCGGTATGTGCGCGCGGCGCCGGCGGGCATCGTGCAGCAGCTCACCCCGGTGGGCGCGCTGGCGCTGGGGTGGATGGTGTATGGGGACCGCATTTCCGCGCTCTCCGCGGCGGGCGCGGCGCTGGCGCTCGGCGGGGTGAGTTGGGGAGCGTGGCACGTGTCGCGCGGGGTGCTGCCGGAGGATTCGTAACGCTCGCGCTTGTCCCGCCGATACGGGTCCTTCCTGCCACCGTTGTGTCAGCAGAGACGTGGGTGGCCCCGCAGAAACCTGGACGAGTGAGCATTCGGGGACTATAGTCCCGAATCAAGATGAAGCAGCTGGCGATGAAACTTCCCACCTGGGGTGGACGAAGAAAGGGCGCGGGGCGCAAGCCCAAGGGGCGTGTCGCGCTCGTGTCGCATGAGGCGCGTCCGCGAGCTCGACGGGCGCACGCCGGTGCACGTGGTGATGCGCGTCCGCGACGACGTGCGCAGCCTTCGCGCGCGGGCGACCTTCCTGGCCATTCTCGCCGCTTTCGCCGCGGCCGCAGATCGGTCCGGGCTGCGGCTGATCCACTACTCGGTGCTCGGCAATCACCTCCACCTGATCGTCGAGGCCGCCGACCGCGATGCGCTCTCCCGCGCAATCCAGGGACTGGCCATCCGCCTCGCCCGCGCCATCAACCGCGCGCAAAACCGCAAAGGGCGCGTGTTCGCGGACCACTACTTCGGACACCCGCTGCGAACGCCCGCCGAGGTGCGCCACGCCATCCACTACGTGGTCGAGAACCAGCGCCTGCACGAGCTGCGCGCCGGCCGCCCGGCTGCCGGCGGGTCCGGACGCCTTCTCGTCGGCCGCCGCCGATGCGCCGGTCTCTCCACCGCGCACCTGGCTCCTGCGCATCGGCTGGCGCCGCGCCCGCGGGAGCGCGCGGTGGGACGATCGCGTGCCGCGGTGAAGAACGCTTGTCTCGCAAACATGGTGCTCGACGTGGGCGCGACGGACTTCTGACTACAGCCCGTGAAATCAAGATGAATCAGCTATCGATGCAAGTGGCCACGTGGGTGGCACGACAGACCGCTCTTGGACGGCTACTTCGGCACAGATAGCAGTGCGGCGCGCGCGGCGGCATCCCACGACCCGCTCACAAGCCACGCATCAAGGCAGGCATGTAGCCGATGCTGGAGAACCCGTTGCCTGCCGGTCAGCGCGGCTTGGCCGTCTTCGAGCCACTGCAGATGCTGCCTGACTCCCTCGCTTTCACGCAGCGTGTCGCGATGGTGAAGCTTTCGAAAGAGATGATTCGGCATCTCGAGAACGAGGAGCGTGCGTGCGAGGCGGGTGGCCACCTTGCGATCGCTGTAATCCATTCCCGTATCCTCTGTGGCGCGCGCCATGCGCCCCCTCTCCGGCGGAAAGGGCCAGAGCAAGCGAGGCAGATCCCTGGCCGTCGGCCCACCTCAATACGTCAGCTCCCCCTGCGCCCGCACCGCCGTCATCGCCGCCAGGTTCACCACGTCCTGCACCGACGCGCCCTGCTGCAGCACGTTGACCGGCTTCATCATTCCCATCAGCACCGGCCCAATCACCTCGGCGCCCGCCCAGCCGCCAGAGCAGCTTGTACCCGATGTTCCCGCTGTTCAGGTCGGGGAAGATGAGCACGTTCGCGTCCCCGGTCAGGCGCATGAAGGGGAACTCCGCCTCGCGCACGCCGCTCACCACCGCGGGGTCCACCTGCATCTCGCCCTCCACCTCCAGATCCGGCCTGCGCGCGCGCACCAGCTCCACCGCCTGGCGCACCTTGGCGGGCGAGCCGCCGCGGCCGGTGCCGAAGTTGGAATACGAGAGCATGGCCACGCGCGGCGTCAGCTCGAAGGCGCGGGCCAGCTCGGCGGTGGAGATGGCGATGTCCGCCAGCTCCTCGGCCGTGGGATCGGCGTTCACCGTGCAGTCGGCGAAGAGCTTGAGCGACTCCTTGAAGGCCACGATGTAGGTGCCCGACGCGCGCCGTCCTTCCTGGGTGCGGACGATCTCCAGCGAGGGGCGGATGGCCTCGGGATAGGTGCGGGTGAGGCCGGTGACGAGGCCGTCCACCACGCCCTCGAGCAGCATCATGGCGGCGAAGGTGTTGCGCTGGCGCATGCGGTAGACCGCCTCCGCCCAGGACACGCCGGCGCGCTGGCGCAGCTCGTAGAAGCGCTGCGCGTACGCCTGGTAGCTCTTGCTGGTGAGCGGGTTCACGATCTCCACGTCGTCGAGGAAGCCGAGGTGCGCGTCCTCGGCCTGTACGCGAATCTCTTCCTGATCGCCGAGCAGCACCGGAATGCAGATGCGCTGCTCGATGAGCTGCTGGACGGCGCGGAGGATGCGCGGATGGCTGCCTTCGGGAAAGGCGATGCGCGTCATGCGGCGGCGCGCGCGCGAGACCACCACGCTCATCACCTCGTAGGTACGGCCCTGCCTGCGTCGCAAGGCATCGACGTAGCCGTCATGGTCGAGCGTCACCCGCGCCACGCCCGACTCGATGGCGGCCCTGGCCACCGCCGGCGCCACCGCCACCAGCACGCGCGGGTCGAACGGCTTGGGGATGATGTAGTCGCGCCCGAAGTGGAAGCTCTGCCCGCCGTACGCCGCGCTGACGCTCTCGGGGACGTCCTGCCGCGCCAGCTCGGCCAGCGCGTGCGAGGCCGCGAGCTTCATGTCGTCGGTGATCGCCTTCGCGCGCACGTCCAGGGCGCCGCGGAAGATGCCGGGGAAGCCGAGCACGTTGTTCACCTGGTTGGGATAGTCGCTGCGCCCGGTGGCCATGATGATGTCGCTGCGCACCTCCTGCGCTTCCTCGGGCGTGATCTCCGGCGACGGGTTCGCCAGCGCGAAGAGGATGGGATTGGGCGCCAGGGTGGCCACCATCTGCCTGGAGATCACGCCCTTGGCGGAGAGTCCCACCACCACGTCGGCGCCCTTGATGGTCTCGGCGAGCGAGCACGGCTTCTCGCCCTGCGCGAAGACGCCCTTCCACTCGTCCATGTCCTCGGGCCGCCCGCGGTAGACGAGGCCGAACTTGTCGCACATGAAGATGTGCTCGCGGGGCACGCCCAGCTTCACGTACTGCTCGGCGCAGGCCACCGCCGCGGCGCCCGCGCCCACGAACACCACCTTGACGCCGGAGATCTTCTTGCCGGCCAGCTCGAGCGCGTTGATCAGCGCGGCGCCGGTGATGATGGCGGTGCCGTGCTGGTCGTCGTGGAACACGGGGATCTGCATCTCCGAGCGCAGCCGCCGCTCGATGATGAAGCACTCCGGGCTCTTCACGTCCTCCAGGTTCACCCCGCCGAAGGTGGGCTCGAGCGCCTTGACCACCTTGCAGAAGGTGTCGATGTCCTTCGCGTCCACCTCGATGTCGAAGACGTCGATGTCGGCGAACTTCTTGAAGAGCACGCCCTTGCCCTCCATCACCGGCTTGGAGGCGTAGGCGCCGATGTCTCCCAGCCCCAGCACGGCGGTGCCGTTGGTGATGACGGCCACCAGGTTGCCGCGGATGGTGTACTTGAAGGAGAGGTCCGCGTTTTCCGCGATCTCCATGCAGGGCTCGGCGACGCCCGGGGTGTAGGCGAGCGAGAGGTCGCGCGAGGTGGCCACCGGCTTGGTGGGCACCACCTCGATCTTCCCCTTGCGGCCGCCCGAGTGATAGTCGAGCGCGTCCTGCCGCGAGGGGCGCCCCTTGATCTCGAAGTTGCTGGCCATGGCGACGGGTCTTACTTCAATTCGGCGGCTCTTGCGACGTTGCGGCCCGCCCGGCTTCCACTCGTTGCTCGAAGCGTGGTAGGCGCTGCGCATGCCTGCCCGCGAGGTTCTGCCCGGCATCCTGACCTGGCAGTGGTTCTCGGAACGCAACGGATACGACTTCAACGGCCACCTTCTCCGCCACCGCGAGGGAAACGTCGCGGTCGATCCGGTGGAGATGCCCGACGACCTGCTCGACCAGCTTGCCCGCGAAGGGGTTGCGCGCATCGTGCTCACCAACCGCAACCACTTCCGCGCCGCGGCGAAGCTCAAGGCGAAGACCTCCGCGCCCGTCGCCGTCCACGCAGCCGACGCGGCCTTCGTGCGGGCGCAGGGCGTGGCGGTGGACGAGGATCTCGCGGTGGGCGCGAGCGTGGCGGGCTTCGAGGTGCTGGACGCGAGCGGCAAGTCGCCCGGCGAGGTGGCGCTGTGGAGCGCCGGGCGGCGAATCCTCCTGGTGGGCGACGCCTGCGTGGGCAAGCCGCCGGGCGCGCTTGCGCTGCTCCCGCCAAAGGTCATCGACGATCTGCCGCGCCTGCAGAGCTCCTTGCGCAGGCTGTCCGAGTTGCCGGCGGAGAGCGTGCTGGTGGGCGACGGCGCGTCCGTGCTGCGCTCCGGCCGCGAGGCGCTGCAGGCGCTGGTCCGCACTTTCTGACGAGGCGCCCGTGAGCGACGAGCTGGACCGGCTGATCAACATCATGTTCCAGGCGCACCCGTGGCACGGCGTCGCGCCGGGCGACCCTGCCGCGGTGGTGCAGTCCTTCATCGAGATCGTGCCCACCGACACGGTGAAGTACGAGCTGGACAAGGCGAGCGGGCACCTCCACGTGGATCGCCCGCAGCTCTACTCCAGCCAGCCCCCCACGCTCTATGGATTCATTCCCCAGACGTATTGCGGCGCCAAGGTGGGAGCGCGCTGCTCGGAGCGCACCGGCATCGCCGGCATCCGCGGCGACGGCGACCCCATGGACATCTGCATCCTCACCGAGAAGAGCATGGCCCACGCCGGCTTCTTCTTGCGGGCGCGGCCCATCGGCGGGCTGCGGATGATCGACGGCAACGAGGCCGACGACAAGATCGTCGCGGTGCTGGAGCGCGACATCGCCTACGGCGACCTGCGCGACATCGCCGACGCGCCGGCGGGAGTGGTGGAGCGGCTGCGCCACTACTTCCTCACCTACAAGGTGATGCCGGGCGGGCCTGCGCGGACCGTCCGCATCCCCGAGGTCTACGACCGCGTGGAGGCGGTGGAGGTCATCCGCCGCAGCCTCGAGGACTACCGCGACGCCTACGGCGACCCGCGATCCCGGCCTGCGCAGCTCGCGCGCCTGCTCGGGCAGGGCGGATGAAGAAGCTGACGCTCACGCGCCAGATCATGATCGGGCTCGTCCTCGGCATCGCGGTGGGCTACCTCGCCGGCCCGCAGCACGCCGCCGTGTTCCGGCCCTTCAGCGTGATCTTCCTCCGCCTGGTCAAGGTGCTGATCGCGCCGCTCATCTTCTCCACCCTGGTTGCCGGCATCGCGGGCGCCGGCCACCTCAAGGTGGTGGGCCGCATGGCGGTGCGCGCCTTCATCTACTTCGAGGTGGTGACCACGGTCGCCATCGCCATCGGCCTCGCCATGGTGAACCTGACCCGCCCCGGCGCGGGCGTGGTGCTGCCGCCGCAGCCGCCGGAGGGCAAGATCGCGCCGCCGCAGACCTGGCAGGACTTCCTCATCCACGTCTTTCCCGACTCGGTGATCAAGGCGATGGCGGAAGGCGACGTGCTGCAGATCGTGGTCTTCAGCATGCTCTTCGCCTTCGCGCTCAACATCCTCGGCGAGAAGGGGCGCATCGTGGTGCAGCTCTGCGACGCCATCGCGGAGACGATGTTCAAGTTCACCAACATCGTCATGCGCTATGCGCCCATCGGGGTGGGCTGCGCCATCGCCTACACGGTGGGTCACGGCGGGCTGGGAGTCCTGGTCAACCTGGGCAAGCTCGTGGGCACGCTCTACCTCGCGCTGGCGGTCCTCATCCTGGGAGTCTTCCTGCCCATCGCGCTCGCCTTCAAGGTGCCGCTGCGCAAGTTCATCCGGGTGGTGAAGGAGCCCGCCACCATCGCCTTCAGCACCACCTCTTCGGAGGCAGCGCTGCCGCGGGCGATGGAATCGCTGGAGCGGCTGGGCGTTCCCCGGCGCATCGTCGCGCTGGTCTTGCCGCTCGGCTACAGCTTCAACCTCGACGGCTCCTCGCTCTACATCTCGCTCGCCGCGATCTTCGTCGCGCAGGCCGCGGGCGTGGACATGGGCGTCGGGCAGCAGTTCGGAATGCTCTTCATGCTCATGCTCGCCACCAAGGGCGTCGCGGGAGTGCCGCGCGCGTCGCTGGTCATCCTCTCCGGCGCGCTGATCTATTACGGATTGCCCATCGAGGGCGTCACGCTGGTGCTGGGCGTCGACGAGTTGATGGACATGGGGCGCACCGGCGTGAACCTGGTGGGCAACTGTCTCGCCACCGTGGTGATCGCGCGCTGGGAAGGCGAGTTCCGCGAGGCCAGCGACGCGGACCTGGACGCCGCGGAGGCTGCAGGGGCCGTGTGATCAGCGCCGCCCGCCGAACCAGCGCGTGGCAAGCGGAGCGAGAAGACAGCCGCTGCCGATGGCGGCGTAGGCGGCCACCCAGGCCGCCGTGCTGGTGCCGCCCCCCACCGCGTCGAGGGCGGCGCCGAAGACCACCGGCCCCAGCATCCCCGCGCCGAAGCCCGCCAGCGAATAGAGGCCCATCGCCGACCCGCGCAGGTCTTCCGGCGCCGCGGCGACGAGTCCCGCCGTCAGCGTGGAGGAATCGGCCATCACCGACATGGAGTACGCCGCCAGCAGCGCCACCACCACCGCCCAGTGCCAGTGCGCCGAGAAGCCGAGCACGATGCCGCCGGTGCCGGAGGCTGCCATGGCGAAGAGGATCCAGCGCCGCCGCCCTGCCTGGATGGCCACTTCGTTCCCCGCGATGGACGCGGGCACCGCGAGCAGGTTCACGGCGGCGGCGATGGACTGCGCGCTCCAGGGGAACTTCTGGCCGGCCTCCTGCACGCCCGCGGAGAAGGTGAGGAACGCCACCATCCAGCTCCGCGAGCCGAACAGCTCCAGGCAGTGCACCGCGTACCCGACGATGTATCCCAAGGCGTCGCGCTGCCGGAGGATGTGTCCCCAGGCGGCGAAGGGGATCAGCGCCTTGACGCGAGTGGAAGCGGCGGCGCGCCGCAGAGGGGAAATCAGCCCCAGCACCAGAGCGGCGCCGACGATCGGCCCCACGGCCGCCGCGAGGAACGCCGCCTTCCACCCGGCGCGCGCCGCGACCGCGCCCGCCATGGCCAGGGAGAACGCGGTGCCGATGCTGAACGACGCGGTGTAATAGGAGATGGGCCGGCTCTGCGTGGGCCCGGAGATGCGGTCCGAGAGCAGGCGCAGGCCCGGCATGTACGTTCCGGCGATGCCCACGCCGAGCAGCGCCTGGAAGAGGAGCGCGCTTCCGAATCCGCGCGCGAGCCAGCCGAATCCGGCGCTGCCCACGGCTGCGAGCAGGCTGCCCGCCGCGTAGACCTTGCGCCCGTCGCCGCGGTCGGTGAGCGCCGTCCAGTAGGACACCGAGGCGACGTAGCCGACGAAGAACATCCCGCCCACCACGCCGGCCTGCGCGTTGGAGAGCGACCACGCGTCGCGAAGCTGCGGGAGCAGTGCCGCGAAGGTGGCAAAGCCGAGCATGGAGCAGACGTGCGCGGCGACGAGGATGGGAACGGGGTTCATGTTCTCGGGCTGTTCACCGCACGCTGAGCTGGTTGTACGCCGTCTTCACCAGGCCGGCGAAGGAAACGTCGAACTCGTCGCCGTTCTCCTTGTCGTCCCCGGCGAACTTCTGCCGGTAGCCTGCCACGTCCAGCTTCTTCGGCGCCGTCTCCAGCACCTGGTCCTTGGTCAGGCCCGCATTCATCTCCTTCTCCACTTCGCTCACCACGGCGGAGACCAGGTCGACCACCTGGACGACGTAGGCGGTGCCGCTGAGCACGTCGCCGTGGCCGGGAACGATGGTCTTCACCTCCAGCTCGCGGAGCTTGCCGAGCGTGCCGATCAGGTCCACCGGGAACCCGCCGAAGAAGTAGGGGATGGGATGGTCGAGCAGGTCGCCCGCGACGAGCAGCTTTTCCGCCGGCAGGTAGACCACGGTGTCTCCGGCGGTGTTGCCGCGCCCGAGGAAGCGGATCTGCGCCTGGCGCCCGCCCAGATCGATGGAGAGCTCCCGGTCGAAGGCCAGGTTGGGGACGAGCTGCGTCGCATCCTTGAGCTCCGCCACCACCGGCGCGAGGCCCGCGATGGCCTTCTGCAGATCCGCCCGCAGCGCGGGGCCGAGCGGCTTGCCGTCCTGGTCCTTGCCGGTGTCGAGCATGCGCTGGAACCGCTGTTGCCGCTCCGGATACCTGCGCACCGCGCCCGGGTTGAAGCTCTCGATCATCTTGCGCGTCTCGGCCTGGGCGACGATCTGCACGCCGGGGAAGGCCTGCGCGTAGGTGGCGTTGCCGAGCGTGTGGTCGAAGTGCCAGTGCGTGTTGACCAGCCAGGTGACGGGCTTCGGCGTCCACTTGCGGATCTGCTCGATGTCCGCCCGTGCGCTGGAAGGCAACAGGCAGGAGTCCACCACCAGCACCGCCTTGCTTCCGACGATGACGGTGGTGTTGCCCTGGGGAAAGCCGTCGGGCGCGTCGGGATGGCGGATCTCGTAGATGCCGTCGCCGAGCCTGGAGACGGTGCGCGCGGTGGTGTTGGCCGTGTCGGCGCGGGCGGCGAGGGAGAGGAGGACGAGGGCGAAGAGAGGTTTCATGTGCGATCTCCAGAACGCAAAAAGCGGAATCCCCGGCCAACTGCTCGGCCAGGGACTCCGCTCGAAAGCCCATCCTGGAATGCACCTCGAAAGAGGCCCCTATCCCAGGACGGGGTGGGTCAGATTGTGCGGGCAGCGTAGGCTCCCGGTGCTGGGCTGTCAACGCGCGGCAGTTGGCCTCACATGCTCGAGACGCGCTTCTCCATGATGTAGTCGTCCATCACGTACCCGCCGCCGATGTCCGTCTTCAATTCGTGCCGCACCGTATAGCCATTGCGGCGATAGGTGCGGATGGCCTTCTCGTTGAAGCGGTTCACGCCCAGCACCACCATGCCCGCGCCGCGCCGGCGCGCCTCGTCCTCCACGTGCCGGAGCAGGAGCGAGCCCAGGCCGCGGCCGTGCTCGGTCACTTCCAGGTAGAGCTTGTGCAGCTTCAGCTCCGCGCCCACCTGCTCGTAGCCGCAAAAACCGATGGCGCGCTCCCCGTCGAAGAGCAGCTCGTAGACCACGCCCCTCGCCACGTCGCGGCGGAGCTGCGCCACGTCGTACATCCAGCCCAGCATGTACTCGATCTGCTCGCGCGAGAGGATCGACGGGTAGTGCGCGCGCCAGATGCGCCCCGCGAGCTGCGAGACCAGCGCAAGCTCCGCATCGGAAGCAGGGCGGATCACCGTCATCGGTACTTGAGCCCGGTGCCGGTGTTGAACACCACCACCCGCTCGCTGCGCGAGAGCCACCCCGACTCGTACAGCTTCTGCACCGCCGCCCACGCCGCGCCGCCCTCGGGGCACACGTCGACGCCGCTCTTGCGCGACAGCTCCCGCGCCGCGGGCCCGATCACGCTCTCCGCCACTGCCACCGCCGTCCCGCGCGTCTCGCGCAGCGCCCGCAGGCAGATGAACCCGCCGATGGGGGAGGGCACGCGCAGCCCGTACGCCTCGGTGCTCGGCGCAGGCCACGCCTCCGTCTTCTCGGCGCCAGACTCGAAGCCCTTCACCACCGGCGCGCATCCCTCCGCCTGCACGCTGACGAGCCGCGGCCTTCCGGCGCCGATCCAACCCATCGCCTGCATCTCGTCGAACGCCTTCCACATCCCCACCAGGCCCGTGCCGCCGCCGGTGGGATAGACGATTGAATCCGGAAGCGCCTGCCCGAACTGCTCGAACAGCTCGTAGCCCATGGTCTTCTTGCCTTCGACCCGGTACGGCTCCTTCAGGGTGGACACGTCGAAGGCGCCAGGGGGCCCGTTGGCCTTGAGCCACTTGCCCGCGTCCGCGATGGTGCCCGGCACCAGGTGCACCTCGGCGCCATACTGCCGGCACTCCTCCACGAACGCGCGCGGCGTGTCCTCGGGCATGGCCACCGTCACCGGCAATTTCGCGGCCGCCCCGTATGCCGCAAGCGCGCCCGCCGCGTTTCCCGCCGACGGCGCCGCAAGCGCGCGGGCCCCGAGCGCGCGAGCCATGGAGACCGCCAGCGCCATCCCGCGCGCCTTGAACGACCCGGTGGGATTGCGCGCCTCGTCCTTCACCCAGACCTGCTCGTCGACCCGGAGCAGCGGGGTATATCCTTCCGCCAGGGACACCGCATCCGCGGGCAGGATGGGCAGCACCGGCGCATAGCGCCAGAGCGTGGAGGGACCCGAGGGCGTGAAACTGCGCAGGTCGTAGTCCACCCGCAGCGGCATGCCGCAGCGCGTGCAGACGGTCTGCAGCCGATGGAAGTCGTGCGCCGTGGCGCAGGCAAAGCAGGTCAGGCCGCGAAGGTGCGGATTGAGCATGATCGCCGTAAATACATCAGAAGTGGTCCCGTATCCTCCCATCGAGCCGCCGCCCATCGTCGCGCGCTTCCCCGAGCCGCGCGCAGGCGAAGACGTGGTGGCGATGAGCCGGGTCACCTCTCCGGCGCTGGTGCTGGAGGCCTACAAGCTCGGCATCTTTCCCTGGCCGGTGCGGCAGGGCCTCGTGCCCTGGGCCTCTCCCGACCCGCGCGCGATCTTTCCCCTCCATCCGCTGCGGCCCTGGCCGCGCACGGTGCGGCGCGCCTTCGCGCCGGAGCTGCGCGTCTCCTTCGACGAGGCGTTCGTGCAGGTGATGCGCACCTGCGCGGAGCGGCCCGGCGAAGGGACGTGGATTACACGAGATATACTTTCCACCTACACCGAGCTGCACGCGCTGGGTTGGGCGCACAGCGTGGAGGTCTGGCGCGGCGAGGAGCTGGCCGGCGGCCTCTACGGCATCGCCATGGGCGCGCTCTTCGCCGGGGAGTCGATGTTCCACCGCGTCACCGGCGCCTCCAAGGTGGCCTTCGCCTCCTGCGCCGACCGCCTGCGCGAGCGGGGCTTCCAGCTCTTCGACGTGCAGGTCCTGACCGGGCACCTCAAGCTGCTCGGCTGCATCGAGATCCCCCGCGCCGAATACCGCGCGCGGGTGGTCGAGGCGATCGAGCGCTCAGCGCGCTTCGCCTGAGGCCGCCTCATGAGCATGGCGCGCGTCTACCAGATCGGTAGACTGGCTGCATGCGGTTCGGCATCGACTTCGGCACCACGCACACGGTCGTCGCCCTGATCGACCGCGGCAACTACCCCATCGTCTCCTTCGAACAGGGCGACGCCATCCCCTCCATCGTCGCGGCGGATCCGGAGGGCGAGCTTCACTACGGGCGGGCCGTGCCGGGGTGGGCGACGCTGCGCTCCTTCAAGCGCCTGCTCAACGACGCGCATCCGGACAGCGAGGTGAGCGTGGGTCCGGTGAAGCTCCCGCTCTCGGATCTGCTGGCCGGCTTCCTCTCCCACCTGCGCGAGGAGATCCTCGCCCATTCCAACGCGGGGCTGCGCAAGAAGGACCTGGTCGAGGCGGCCGTGAGCGTGCCCGCCAACGCCTCCACCGCGCAGCGGCTCATGACCATGGACGCGTACCGGCGCGCCGGTTTCGACGTCAAGGCGGTGCTCAACGAGCCCAGCGCGGCGGGATTCGAGTACGCGAACCGGTTCCGCGAGACGGTGACCAGCAAGCGCGAGTACGTGCTGGTCTACGACCTGGGCGGCGGCACCTTCGACGCCTCGCTCATCCACATGGAGGGCAAGAGCAACGAGGTGGTCACCTCCAGCGGCGTCTCGCGCCTGGGCGGCGACGATTTCGACGAGGCCATCGCGCTCCTGGTGCTGGCCAGGCGCGGCGGAGGCTCGCTCACCCAGCAGTTGCTCGAGGAAGTGCGCGGACAAAAGGAATCGCTCGGCCCCAACAGCCGCAAGTTCGTGGTGGACGAGACGGTGCTGCCGGTGGACGAGGTGTACGCCGCCTGCATGCCGCTGGTGGAGCAGACCCTCGCCGCCATGGAGCCGGCCATGCGCGATCCGCGCCGCGCGGGAGACGAGGAGATTGCCTGGAGCGAGCTTGCCGGCATCTACGTGGTGGGCGGGGCGTCGGCGTTCCCGCCCGTCTACCGCCGCCTGCGCGAGCGCTTCGGGGGGCACCGCGTGCGCCGCTCGCCGCATCCCTTCGGCTCGTGCGCCATCGGCCTCGCCATCCACCTCGACGGGCACAAGGGCTACAAGCTGAGCGAGCGCCTCTCGCGGCACTTCGGCGTGTTCCGCGAGGACGGGGAGGGCGGCCGCGTCTCCTTCGACGTGCTGGTGCCCAAGGACACGCCGCTGCCCGCGCAGGTCTCGCGCCGCTACCGGGCGGCGCACAACGTGGGCCACTACCGCTTCGTCGAGTGCGGCCGCATCGAGGGCGGACGGCCGGAGGGCAACCTCGCCGCCTGGGACGAGATGCTCTTCCCCTTCGATCCCTCGCTGCGCGGCCGCGATCTCGCCGGGGTGCCGGTGCAGCGCCTGGGACATGGGCCGGAGGTGGAGGAGATCTATCGCTGCGGGTCCGACGGGACGGTGACCGCCAGCCTGCGCGTCCTCGACGACGGCTTCGAGCGGACGCTCCAGCTTTCCCGGCGCTGAATCGAGCCAAGGACTTTCCAGGACGAGAACATGAAAAAATCGGGCGCGGGCCAGGGCCAGTCGGCAGCCGACCTCATCTCCAGGCGGATCGCGGAGCTCGGGGATTGGCGCGGGAAGACGCTGCGCAGGATGCGCAAGCTGATCAAGGAAGCAGACCCGGAGGTGGTGGAGGAGTGGAAGTGGATGGGCACTCCGGTCTGGTCCCACGACGGCATCATCTGCACCGGCGAGTCCTACAAGAAGGTGGTCAAGCTCACCTTCCTCAAGGGCGCCTCGCTGGAAGATCCGGCCCGGCTCTTCAACTCCAGCCTGGAGGGAAACGCGCGCCGCGCCATCGACATCCACGAGGGAGAAGAAGTCGACGCGGCCGCCTTCAAGGCGCTGGTTCGCCGGGCGGTCGCCCTCAACGGTTCCGGCAAGTCGAAGAAAGCGAAGTCCTGAGGCCGCTCCGTCGAGTATGACTTGACAGGAATATACACGGCTGGCTATATGTCTGTCGTGGAATCTTCGTTCGCCATCGTCGCCGAGCCCAACCGGCGGGCCATCTTGAGCCTGTTGCTCTCGTCCGAGCGCTCGGTCGGCGAGATCGAGCGCAAGCTTCGGCTGTCGCAGCCGTCCGTCTCCAAGCACCTGCGCGTGCTGCGGGAGGCGGGGTTCGTGGAGTCGCGAGTCGAAGCGCAGAAGCGCCTCTACCGGCTGAGACCGGAGCCGCTCATGGAGCTCGACGCATGGCTGGTTCCCTTCCGCCGCTTCTGGTCGAAGCACGTCGATGCGCTGGAGCGACACCTGGACGAGATGGAGAAGGCACCCTCCGTGAAAGGAAGGAAGAGATGAGCAACCGTGAGCAATACGCGCCAGGGCCCGCGTCCGGCGCCGAGGTTCGAAAAGACGGAGAGAAGTGGACGCTGGTTCTCGTCCGCGACCTCGCCCACCCTCCGGCCAAGGTGTGGACGGCGCTCACCGACCCCGAGCACCTCCGCGAATGGGCCCCGTTCGATTCCGACCGGAACCTCGGCACCGTCGGCACCGCGAAGCTCTCCACGGCGGGGACGCCGCAGGTCTCCGAGACGCGGGTGAAGCGGGCCGACGCCCCCAAGGTCCTCGAATTCAGCTGGGGCGGACAGGACATCCGCTGGGAGCTGCAGCCGCTCGGAGGCGGCGGCACCCGGCTCACGCTCTGGCACAACATCGACCGTGGCTTCATCTCCATGGGCGCCGCGGGCTGGCACATCTGCTTCGACGTGCTGGAGCGGCTTCTCGCCGGTCAGCCCATCGGGCGCATCGTCGGCGCCGACGCCCTGAAGTTCGGCGGCTGGCAGCGATTGAACGCCGAGTACGCGAGGCAGTTCGGCGTCGAGACCCCCAATTGGCCCTCCCGCCCGAGTTGAGCATGCGCCGCCGCAAGGGAATCGTCATCGGCTTCTGGATCGTCACCGCGCTCTTCTGCCTGCAGATAGGCTTCACCGCCTATGCGCAACTGCGCCTGCCGCAAGTGGCGGAGGCCTTCACGCACCTGGGCTTCCCCGCGTACTTCCGGGTGGAGCTCTCGTGGGCCAAGCTCCTGGGCGTCTTGCTGCTGCTTGCGCCGGCGCCGGCGCGGCTCAAGGAGTGGGCCTATGCCGGCTTCGCCATCACCCTCAGCTCCGCGCTCATCGCCCACCTCTCGCTGGGCGATGGCCCCCAGGCGTGGGGCTGGGCGGCGGCCACGGGCGTGCTCTGGGGGCTCTCGTACTTCTTCTGGCGCCGCCTGCAGGCAACGCCGGCGATCGCCTGAGCGCGACGGGCATCGCCTCAGGGCAGGACGAAGCTCTTCCACCCGCGCCTGCGCGCCTCTTCCAGGAAGAGCCGTGTTCCCGCGACGGTCGCGGGGCGGTCGTATCCGAAGCTCGAGCCGGTGCCGGAATCGTGCAGGTCGAGCACCGCGTCCAGCCCCGCGCTCTCGCACTCCTGCACGTGGGTCGTCATCCGCGCTGCCAGCGCCGGCCCGTCGTCCGCTCCAAGCGCCCAGTCCGCGAAATCGCTGGTCCAGTGCTGGTGCGTCACGCCCAGGGAGGCGATCACCGCCAGGCGCGGGTCCATCTGCTCGCCGATGGCGCCGAGGACGAAGGGCTCGCCGACGCGCTGGATCCCATAGGGCAGGCGGAAGCGGACGTGGCCCAAGCGCAGCGAGCGCACCACGTCCTCGCCACGGCGCACGTCCGCGGCGAATTCGCGCCAGCGGTCCGGGCGCAGGTGCGACCAGGTGTGGTTCCCGAGCGCGTGGCCTTCGCCCGCCGCGCGCTCCGCCAGCGACCGCGCACGCGCGGGATCGCCGCACCACGGCGCCTCCTCCACGTTGCGGCCGAGCAGGAAGAAGGTGGCGCGCACGCCCGCCGCGCCGAGCACGTCGAGCAGCTCCGCGGTGGACGGTCCCGGGCCGTCGTCGAAAGTGAGCGCGAACACGGGCGCACTATACTCCCCGCGGTGAAGCGACTTCGCCTCGTCCAGCTTCCGGTGCCGCCGCCCGCCGCGCTCGCGGCCACGGGCAACGTGCCGCTCGCCGCCGGCTGTCTCGGGGTGGCCGCGCGCGTGCACGGGCTCGGAAAGGACGTCGTCCTCGACGTGGTTGCGCCCGCCCTCACCGACGCGCTCGGCGACGGGTTGCTCGCCGACCACATCGCCCGCGACGAGCCCGACTTCGTCGGCTTTTCGCTCTATCTCTGGAACAGCGAGCGCAGCCTGCACCTTGCCCGCGAGGTGAAGCGCCGCTCGCCGCGAACGCGGGTGCTGGTGGGCGGCCCGGAGGTGGGGCCGGACAACGGGTTCCTGCTGCAGCAGGGCGGGGCGGACGTGGCGGTGACCGGAGAGGCGGAGCACACCTTCGCGCGCGTCGTCTCCGCTCTCGTGGAAGGCGAGAGCCCCGCCGGCATCGAGGGCGTGAGCGTGCGCGGACCGCTCGGCTTCTCCGCCTTTTCGCCGCAGGCGCCGGCGAGCTTTCCGCTCGAGGCGTACGGGTCGCCTTACCTGGAGGACCTGGTGCCGGTGGACCCGCGCCGCTCCACCTACGTGGAGACGGTGCGCGGGTGCCGCTCCCACTGCACCTTCTGCTTCTATCCGCGCTCCTCCGGTGGCGCCCTGCGCGTCCTCGACGTCGAGCGCAGCGCCCGCCTGGTGGCCGGCCTGCGCGACCGCGGCGCGCGCGAGGTGGTCTTCCTCGACCCGACCTTCAATCACCGCCCCGGGTTCGAGCCGCTCCTCGACGCGCTCGCCGCAGGCAACCGCGACCGCGGCCTGACCTTCTTTGCCGAGGTGCGCGCGGAAGGGCTGACGAAGGACCAAGCGCGCAAGCTCAAGCAGGCGGGGTTCGACCGGCTGGAGCTCGGCCTTCAATCGGTGAACCGCGACACGCTCAAGCGCGTCCGCCGGGGCGGCTCGCCGTCGCTGGTCGCGGAGGCCGCGCGCATGCTCCATGACCAGGGCATCGAGCTCCTCGTCGATCTCATCGTCGGCCTCCCCGGCGATACGCCCGACGACGTGCTCCGCGGGATCGACTTCCTCGAGGCCAACCGCCTGGGCGAGGAGGCGCAGGTCTTTCCCCTTTCGCTCTTGCCCGGCACCGCCATGCGCGCAAGCGCCGAGGCGGATGGCGTGCTCTTCGATCCGGCGCCTCCCTACCGGGTGCGGCGGACCGCGGCCTTCGACGAGGACGCGCTCTTGCGCACGCTGCTCGCCGCCGAAGAGCGCCTGGGCCGCCGCCTCGACGAATGGCCGCGGCCGCACCTCGTCGAGGGCGGCATCGACGGCTTCGCGCTGCAGAAGCCCGGGCCGCAGCACGCCGCGCTCTGGTTCTGCGCTCCCGATCTCTTCGCGCGCCGCGACCACGTGCTCCGCGCCATCGACGCGCGGCTGGCGCTCGATCCCTACGCCACGCTCGACGTGGTCCTCTGCCCGCAGGCGCCGTTCCCGCTCGATCTGCTCGAGGCCATCCGCGCGCGCCTGCGCAAGGCGCCGCAGAGTTATGCCTCGCGCGCTCTCTCCCACCGCGGCGAAGACCTGTCGAGGCGCATCGCGGTGGTCTTGCGGGGCGGCGCGTTCGCGCGGGACTGGATCGACGCGGTCCGCGAACACGCGCAGGTCTTTCGCGAACAGACCGCCCGCGAAGCGCTGGTGGCGCCGGAAGAGCTCGGCGGCGACGCGCCCGGAGCGCGCATCACCGGCGCGGTGACCGAGGCCGAGCTCGCAGAGCTGTCGCGGCGCGCGGACGCGGACTGCGTCGCCTTCGCGGACGGCGCGCGGGAAGCGGCCTGGACCGAGCGCGTGCTCGGATTTGGCGATGCGCGCTGAGCGTCCGGCGCCCGACTTGGCCGCCTGCGCGGCTCAGTCGCTCTCGAGCACGGACTGCAGGCGCTCGCGTTCGGCCGCACCGATGGCCACGAACTTGGCGCCGACGTCGAACCGCGCCGGGGCGCCTTCGGGCAGGGCCTCCACCCAGACCACCTCCACCGTGCAGGTGACCTCGCTCTGGTCCGGCAAGAACAGCTCCAGCTCCAGGCGGTCGCCGGTCTTGGGGGCGTCGTCGGCGTAGACGCGCAGGCCGCCCAGGCTCACGTCCACCGCCTTGCGCCGGCCGAAGAAGGGCGTTCCCGTGGGCCTGCAGAAGACCGGGGCATTGATGCGGGGGAACTCGCGGCGGTCCATGGCCGCGGAGGGTAACGTTCCCCCGGATTGGAGTCGAGCACTTCCAGGATTTACGAACCGCTCCCGTCTTCGGGCGCGGGATCCTGCTCGTCGATGCTCGAGGGGCCGGCGTCGGCGCTCACCGTCTTCGGCGGCTCGAGGGCGGTCTCCGGCGGCTGCGCCGCAACCAGCTGCGCCGGAGCAAGCGGCGCGGCCGGTACGGCGGGCTGCGGCCGGTGGCGCAACCCGAGCGCGCCTCCAACCAGGACTGCGAGGGACAATGTGGCGAAGATGGTCTTTCCCAAGGGCGTCATTGCAATCTCCTTTGCGCCAGGCCCTTTCACCCCGCGTGCCACCCCACCTTCCCTGCGGGGCCGTCTCGCGGCAGGTCATGCTTCGTAGAAGCGTAGAGTTCTCCAGCACTGCCCGTACGCGCATCGGCTGCCGGTGATAGACTCGCATGCAGGGCTGACAGCATCGGAGGCTCCGGGCTTGCCCGGAGCCGGGCGGAGGGCGTAGCCCGTAGCATTGGAGGAGGCTCCGGGCTTGCCCGGAGCCGGGCGGAGGGCGTAGCCCGTAGCATTGGAGGAGGCTCCGGGCTTGCCCGGAGCCGGGCGGAGGGCGTAGCCCGTAGCATTGGAGGAGGTCCGCATGCGCGCGGGTCTCGCGGGGTATTCGAGGTCGGGAAAGACCACGCTCTTCAACGCGCTCACCGGGCTGCGCCGCGGACCGGAGGCGAAGTTGCATCTCGGCGCCATCAAGGTGCCGGACCCGCGCCTCGACAGGTTGAGCGCCATCTTCAAGCCGCGCAAGACCACGCCGGCGGAGGTGACGCTGGCGGACCTGCCGGGGCCTCGCGCCAAAGGGTCGGCGCTGGAGCCCGAGGCGCTGCAGGCGCTGCGCGAGGTGGACGCGCTCTGCGTGGTCCTGAATGCGTTCGAGCCGGATGCCGACCCGCTGCGCGACCTGCGCGACTACGAGGCGGAGCTGATCCTCTCCGACCTGCAGGCGGCGGAGAAGCGCATGCACCGCCTCCGCCAGGAGCGCGACACGGGCGCCGAGTCGCAGGAGCTGTCCCGCGTGGTCCGACACATGGAATCCGGCGCGCCCTTGCGCACGCTCGCCATGAGCGAGGCGGAGGAGCAGGCGCTGCTCCATTTCGGGTTTCTCTCCCGCAAGCCCATGCTGGCGGTGATCAACGTGGCCGAAGAGGAGGCCAGCGCCGCGGTGGATCCGGAGCTGGACGAAGCGGCGCGCGCGCAGGGGGCGGAGGCGCTGGCGCTGTCTGCGGAAGTGGAGTCGGAGATCGCGGAGCTGCCCGCAAGCGAGCAGCCCGACTATCTCTCCTCGCTCGGCCTTTCCGAGCCGGCGCGCGCGCGCTTCCTTCGCGCCGTCCATGGGCTCCTGCGCCGCATCTCCTTCTTCACGGTGGGGGAGGACGAGGTGCGGGCGTGGACCGTGCGCCAGGGCGATGGCGCGGCGCGGGCGGCGGGAAGGATCCACAGCGACCTGGAGAAGAGCTTCGTCCGCGCCGAGGTCATGCACTTCGAGGACTTCATCGCTGCAGGCAGCGAGCACCGCGCGCGCGAGACCGGCAAGCTGCGGCTCGAGGGCAAGGATTACCTGGTCAGGGACGGCGACATCCTGCACGTCCGCGCCGGCGCCCAGCGGCGATGACAGACCCGAGCCCGCGAAGGCTACCGCCGCCTTCGCGCCGGCTACCGCGGCCTCCGCGCCGGGCGTGAAGGCTTGCGCACCCGCGCGTCCGCCTCCGCCGCGCCTTCCCAGCCCAGCACCCGCGCGTCCTTCTGCGTGAAGAAGGTGGTGTCGAGGAAGAAGCGCTCGATCTCCTCGCGCGCCCGCTGCGGCAGCGCCCCGGCGTCGCGCAGGTCGGCAAAGCGTTCGGCTCCCAGCGGCACCAGCACCAGCCGGTCGTTGCGCTCGCGCTCGCCCTCGCGGTTCTTCTGATCGAGGAGCACGGCGCCGATGGCCCGGGAGGGAATCACCACGCCCGGGTAGCTGGGCACGTCGCCGAGCACCAGCGCGTCGAGCGGATCGCCGTCCGCGGCGCGCGTGCCGGGCACGAATCCCCAGTCGTACGGATAGGTGAGGCCCAGCGGCAGCACGCGGCCGTACTCGAACGCGCCCAGCCGCGGTTCGTACTTGAGCTTCACGCCGCAGCCGCGCGGCGCCTCCACCACCACGCGAATCGCGCCCTCGCCGTCGCGCGGCGGAAGCTTGTGCAATTGCATCCGCGAAGGGTGCGCCTGCCGCGCCGCTTGCGCACCGGCCGCGGAAGCTGCCCGTCAGCGCGGCGACAGAGCACCCGGGAAGGCGCCTTGATTTCGCGCGCCCACGGCGGCCACCATGCGCCACCACCGGAGGCCACATGGGCCGTTACGACGATGTCTTTCGCCGCTCGCTGGAGGATCCCGAAGGGTTCTGGGCGGAAGCCGCTTCAAGGCTGCGCTGGCGCAGGAAGTGGGACCGGGTGATCGACCGCGACGATCCGGCGCGGCCGCGGTGGTTCAGCGGCGGCGAGCTGAACACCTGCGAGAACGCGATCGACGCGCAGGTGGAGTCGGGCCGCGGCGATCAGCTCGCGCTCGTCTGGGACAGCGCGGTGGCGAAAGAGACGATGAAGCTCACCTACCGCGACCTGCTGCGCGACGTGGCGCAATTCGCGGGAGGCCTGCGCCGCCTGGGCGTGGAGAAGGGCGACCGCGTCATCATCTACATGCCCATGGTGCCGCAGGCCATCGTGGCCATGCTCGCCTGCGCGCGGCTGGGAGCGGTGCATTCGGTCGTGTTCGGCGGGTTCGCCGCGCACGAGCTCGCGGCGCGTATCGATCACGCGCGGCCCAAGGTGGTGGTCTGCGCCTCCTGCGGCCTCGAACCGGGCCGCACCATCCCCTACAAGCCCATGGTGGACAAGGCCATGGCACTCTCCAGGCACCGGCCGGAAAAGGTGGTCGTGCTGCAGCGGCCGCAGCTCCGCGCGGAACTGGAGAAGGGCCGCGACGTGGACTGGGACGAGGCGAACGCGGGCGCCGAGCCGGCAGCCTGCGTGCCGGTGGCCGCGACCAATCCGCTCTACATCCTCTACACCAGCGGCACCACCGGGCGGCCCAAGGGCATCGTCCGCGACAACGGCGGCCACGCGGTCGCGCTCAAGTACAGCATGGGGGCGATCTTCGACGCCAAACCAGGCGAGCCCTACTGGGCCGCGAGCGACATCGGCTGGGTGGTGGGCCACTCCTACATCGTCTACGCGCCGCTCTTGAACGGAAACACCACCATCCTCTACGAAGGCAAGCCGGTGGGCACGCCGGATGCGGGCGCGTTCTGGCGCGTGGTGTCCGACCACGGGGTGCGGACGCTGTTCACCGCCCCCACCGCCTTCCGCGCCATCCGCCGGGAGGATCCGGAGGGCGAGCTGATCCGGAAGCACGCGCCCACCCGCTCGCTGCGCGCGCTCTTCCTCGCCGGCGAGCGCTGCGATCCGGAGACGCTCGCCTGGGCGCAGGAGAAGCTGCGCATTCCCGTCGTGGATCACTGGTGGCAGACGGAGACCGGCTGGCCGGTCTGCGCGGACCCCATGGGCATCGAGGTGTTCCCGGTGAAGCCCGGGTCGGCCACCAAGCCCGTGCCCGGCTACGACGTCCGCGTGCTCGACGAGAAGGGCAACGACGCGCCCGCCGGCCAGAACGGCGCCATCGCCATCAAGCTTCCGCTGCCGCCCGGCTGCTTGACCACGCTCTACGGCGACGAGGAAGGCTTCCAGCGCGCCTACCTCTCGCGCTACCCGGGCTACTACCTCACCGGCGACGGCGGGTACTTCGACGAGGACGGCTACCTCTCCATCATGGGCCGCATCGACGACGTCATCAACGTCGCCGGCCACCGGCTTTCCACCGGCGCCATGGAGGAAGTGCTCGCCGCGCACAAGGACGTGGCGGAGTGCGCGGTGGTGGGGGTGAACGACCCGCTCAAGGGCGAGGTCCCGGTGGGCTTCGTGGTGCTCAAGGCCGGCGCGCGGCGGGACGAGAAGGAGGTGGTGCGCGAGCTGTGCGAGCTGGTGCGCGAGCGCATCGGACCGGTTGCCTTCTTCAAGCAGGCGGCGGTGGTGCCAAGGCTCCCCAAGACCCGCTCCGGCAAAATCCTCCGCGGCACCATCCGCAAGATCGCCGACGGCGCCGAATACGCCGTCCCTCCCACCATCGAGGACCCCGCGACGCTGGAGGAGATGGGGGCCGCGCTCTCGCGACTGGGCTATCCAGAGAAGGGATAGCGCCGTTCCCGGGCGAGCGCGGGCCACGTTTCTACTGACCTGGAACCCGCGGGTCTACGCATGGCGCGATCTGCGCCGCGACATCGCGCGCCTGCGCAGGCGCGGAGCGCTGGACACCGACTGGAGCGTGGCCCGCAGCCGGCAGCCGCGAGAGGGCGACCGGGTATTCCTGCTCCGGCAGGGCCTGGAGCCGCGCGGCATCGTCGGCTCGGGTTGGCTGACGAGCGACTGGTACGAAGGGCCCGGCTGGCGGCGCGCGGGAGCGCCCTGCAATTACGTCGAGGTGCGCCTCGACGCGCTGCTCGACGCGGAGCGCGAGCCCATCCTCCCGCGCGAGGCCCTCGGCCACGGCAAGCTCGCCGGCATGTACTGGGACACGCAGGCGTCGGGCACCCGCATCCCCCCGGACGTGGCCCGCGAGCTCGAGCGCATCTGGCGGGAGGTGACCTGGCGCCGGCGGCGCGGGGGAATTAAGTAGGGTGTCCCCTTTTTCGAGGCTCATGACTTCCCGCGAGCGCGATGGGTACAAGAAGCTCCTCGAAAAGCTGCGCCGCGAGGCGCTTGCGCAGGGGCCCGCGCGCGTGGAGCCGAACCGGCGCGACGCCGCCGAAGTGGGGGTCGCCGACGAGGACGCGCAGGCGCTGTCGGAGATGTTGCAGGCCATCAGCTCGCAGCGGAACAGGGAGCAGGCGGGGCGGGTGGCGCGCATCGACCGCGCGCTGCGCAGGCTCGCCGATCAGCCCGACGAGTACGGCGTCTGCGAGGAGTGCGGCGAAGAGATCGCGCGGGGCCGGCTCTCGGCCATGCCCGAGGCGACGCTGTGCGCGGAATGCCAGGCTGCGCGCGATCCGCGGCGCGGCGGAACGCGGCGCAAGGTGACTGACTACCGCTAGCCCTGTCGCCCTGCGACCGCCGATGGTGGATCGACGCGTCAGGAAATCTTCTATATAGAGTCCGCGTCTCATCGGAGGTGACCATGGTTCGCGCGTTCTCTGTCCTCGCGGCCGCCCTGGCGGCCGGTCTTTCGACTTCCGCCGCGGCGGCGCCGGTGAAGCTCGGCGTCATCGACTCGCTGACCGGGCCGGAGGCGCCCATCGGCGAGGACATCAGCAACGGCATCAAGCTCGCGGTCGAGGATCTGAAGAAGAAGGGCATCGAGGTGCAGGTGGTCTGGGAGGACGACACCGGCAAGCCGCAGGTGGGCATCAGCGCGATGGAGAAGCTGGCCACCCGCGACAACGTCGCCGGCGTGGTGGGCGCGTACACCTCCGCGGTGACCAGCGTGGTTGCCAAGAGCGCCGAGCGCCTAAAGGTCCCGCTGGTGAACCCGGTGGCCTCCAAGGAGGAGATCACCCGGCAGGGCTACAAGAACGTCTTCCGCGTCTCCGCCACCACCAACGACTACGCCGCGGTGCTCATCGACATGGCCACCGCCTTCGGGCAGCCCAAGACCATCGGCATCCTCAACGAGAATACCGACTTCGGCGTCTCCGGCGCGCGCAGCGCCCAGGAGTACGCGGAGAAGAAGGGCCTCAAGGTCGTCTTCCACGAGGCGTACTCGAAGGGCTCGCCGGACTACCGCTCCACGCTGGTGAACCTCAAGAACGCCAACCCGGACCTCGTCTTCATGGTCTCCTACGTGGCCGACGCCATCCTGCTCATGCGGCAGTCGCGCGAGATCGGGCTCTCGCCCATGGCCTTCCTCGGCGCGGGCGCGGGCTTCTCCAACGCCCAGTTCGCCAAGGAGACCGCCGGTCTCCCACGGCATCTTCTCCAGCACGCAGTGGACGCCCGCGGTGTCCTGGCCCGGCGCGAAGGACTTCGCCAAGACGTACGAGAAGCGGTACGGCAAGCCCGCGAGCTATCACGCCGCCACCGCCTACGCCGCGATGTGGATCCTCGCGCACGCCGCCGCGCAGGCGAACGGCGACCGCGAGAAGGTCCGCGAGGCCCTGGACAGCGGCAGTTGGGACACCCTCGACGGGCACGGTGAAGTTCGCCGACTACGAGGGCTACACCAACCAGAACAAGCACCAGATGCTGGTGGAGCAGATCCAGAACGGCAAGTTCGTCACCGTCTGGCCCAAGGAGCTCGCAGAGCGGCAAGCCGCTCTGGCCGTTCCCCGGCTGGAAGTAGGGAGCGTCACCCGGCGGTCGCCCGCCAGGAGATCGGGCGCGGTTGTGGAAAAATGGACGGCGACCTCCGGCGGCCGTCGTTAGCACTGCCCTTTCCCAAGGAGACTAGGGACGTGGCTTCACTGCAGCCGTTGATCGACTCCTACGAACTGCGCGCCGTCGCCGACAGCGTCAACGACTATGCGATCTTCCTGCTCGATCCCACCGGTCAGGTGATGACCTGGAACCGCGGCGCGCAGCGCATCAAAGGCTACGCGCCGAACGGAGATCATCGGCCAGAGCTACAAGCGGTTCTACACGCCGGAGGACCTCGCGGCGGGCCGGCCCGACCGCCTGCTCGCCACGGCATTCCGCGAAGGGCGCGTCGAAGACGAGGGTTACCGCGTGCGCAAGGACGGCACGCGCTTCTGGGCCGACGTCGTCATCTCCGCGATCCGCGACGAGCGCGGCGACCTGCGCGGCTACGTCAAGGTGACGCGCGATCTCACCGACCGCCGCAATGCCGAGGAGCGCCTGCGCGCCAGCGAAGAGCGGCTGCGGCTGATGATCGAGAGCGTCAAGGAGTACGCCATCTTCATGCTCACGCCCGACGGCCACGTCGCCACCTGGAACCCGGGCGCGGAGCAGCTCAAGGGATACTCGGCGGCCGAGATCATCGGCCAGCACTTCTCCCGCTTCTACCCCCCGAGGAGGACCTGGCCGCGGGCAAGCCGGCGCTGGAGCTGCAGATCGCCGCCGCGAAGGGGAAGTTCGAGGAGGAGAGCGTCCGCGTGCGCAAGGACGGCACGCGCTTCTGGGCCAGCGTGGTCCTGAGCGCGGTGCGCAACGAGAAGGGTGAGCTGCTCGGCTTCGCCAAGGTCACCCGCGACCTGACCAGCCGCAAGCGCGCCGCCGAGGAGATGCAGCAGCGCGCGCGGCAGCAGACGGCAGTGGCGGAGTTGGGCCTCCACGCCGTCCGGACCACCCAGCTTCCGCTCCTGCTCGAGCGCGCCGTGCAGGCCGCGCGCGAGATGCTGGGCATCGAGCAGATCTCCATCGTCGGCGCGGACGAGGCGAGCGATCCCGCGCATCTGCGCTTCCCCATCCATGCCGCGGAGCAGGACGCTCCGCCCTACGGTTTTCTCTCCGTCGCCGCCGATCGAGCGATCAGCGCCGGCGACGCGAGCTTCCTGCAGGCGGTGGCCAACGTCGTGTCGGCCGCGATCACCCGCGGCCAGATGGAGCAGCAACTCCGCGCGGCGGAGCGCGCCGCCGTCGAGGAGCGGAACCGGACGCAGCAGGCGCAGGAGGCGTTGCGCGTGCGCGACGAGTTCATCTCGGTGGCCGCGCACGAGCTGCGAACCCCGCTGACCGCGCTGCACCTCAAGCTGCAGGGGCTGGAACGCCACGTGCGCGGGACCGGCACCAAGGAAGCGCAGCGCCTGGAGGCGGCGGTGCGGCAGGCGGAGCGGCTGGCGCGGCTGATCGATCGCCTGCTCGACGTCTCGCGCATCTCGCAGGGCAAGCTGGAGATGTCGCGCGAGCCGTTCGACATGGTGGAGCTGGTGCGGCAGGTGATCGACGACTTTCGCGAGCCGGCGGCGCAGGCCCAGACGCCCCTGGAGCTCGACGCGCCGGCGTCGCTGCAGGGCTCCTGGGACCGCTTGCGGATGGAGCAAGTGCTGGTCAACGTGCTCTCCAACGCGGTCAAGTACGGCGCGGGCAAGCCCATCCGCGTCAAGCTCGGCGGAGACGAGCGGCGCGTGCGCATCGAGGTCAGCGACAGGGGCATCGGCATCTCCTCCGCGGACCTGGACCGCATCTTCGGCCGTTTCGAGCGCGCCTCCTCGCTGCGCCACTACGGCGGGCTCGGCCTGGGCCTCTACATCACCCGGCACATCGTCGAGGGGCACGGCGGCACCATCTCCGCCGCCAGCACCCTCGGAGAGGGCTCCACCTTCACCGTCGAGCTGCCGCGCCTCGCCACGGCGGGCCGCGTACCCCAGGCCCGCGCATGACGGCGCGGGAGTGCGGCAGGACGGTGCTGGTGATCGAGGACGACAGCGACATCCGCGACACCATCGGAGAGCTGCTGCAGGAGCGCAACTACCGGCCGCTGCTCGCGTCCAACGGCGCCGCCGGCCTGCAAGAGCTGCGCGCCGTCGGGCGCAAGCCTTGCCTCATCCTCCTCGACGTGATGATGCCGATCATGGACGGCAGGGCCTTCCGGGCGCAGCAGCAGACCGACCCTTCGTTCAACGACATCCCGGTGGTGGTCTTGAGCGCGCACGCCGACGCGAGCGCCGCGGCAACGGAGATGAAGGCCGCCGGCTTTCTCAAGAAGCCCATCGACCTCGGCAGGCTTTTGGAGACCGTCGAGCACTTCTGCGCGCACGACGGCGCGGTCACGCCAGGGGGCGCAGCGCCGGTACGGTGATGGCGCGGTCCACGCGGCGGTAGAGCTGGTCGGTGGCCCAGGTCAGCGCCCAGGTCATCGCCAGCAGGACCAGGAGCAGTGCCCAGTACTGCGGCCACGAGCAGCGATCGCGGAAGAAGCGGTCGAACGACAGCCCGAGGATGCGGAAGAAGAGCAGCATCTCGTGGAAGAAATACGCCGCGAGCGACGAGGTCCCGAACAGCTCGACGAGCTTCACCGGCCACGACGCGCGAGATGCGCCGTGCCAGCGCTGCTCCAGCCCGAGCAGCGCGAGCGCGATCAGGCAGACCTGCGTCCAGCGCCGCGCGGCATTGGCGGGATTGGTCACCCAGAAATGGTGTGGCGGGTAGATGGCGGTGAGCTGCGGCGTCGCCATCCACAGCGCCACGCCGGCGAGCGAAAGGCCGCAGAGCCAGAGGGCGGTTGCGCGCGCGCCCCCCACCGCGAAGGTCGCGCCGAGCGCCGCGCCGAGATAGACGTAGCCCGCCCAGGGCAGGAGGGGAAAGAGCGAGCCGCTCTGGTCGTTGGCGAGCGCCGCGAGCGGACCGCGCACCTGTTCGCCATAGGGAGAGATGGCGAACACCGCCGCGGCGAGCGCCAGGGCCACCCAGCGCAAGGCGCGGGGCCGCGGCGCGAGCAGGAGAAGCGCGGGGAGCGCGAGCAACAGCGCCAGCGCGATGCATTGCAGGATGTCCACCCGGAAGATCCAGCGCGGCTCGCGGAAGATGGGAAACCACATCCAGTTCACCAGCGTCCCCACCGCCAGCACCTCGCCCAGCCGCCGCAGGGTTCGGCGCAGCCGTTTCGCGCGCCCGCCCGGCTGCGTCGCCGAACGCGCCAGCACCAGCGCAAGCGCGAAGCCCGCGGCGAGGATGAACGAGGGAGCAACCAGGCCGTCCATCCATTGCAACGCGGTGTAGAAGCGGCCGCCGCGCAATCCCGGCTGCAGCAATGCCAGCGCGTGCGTCTGCACCATCACCAGCACGGCGAGGCCTCGCAGCCAGTCGAAGGCGCGCACGCGGGACATGCGCCCAGTCTATCCGGAATGGGCACCGGCACCTTCATGCGCCCCTTCCCTCGCACACGCCGCGATTGGAAACGCTTGACCGTCCACCCGGACGACGTGCGACCGTCATCGGGCTCGCCCACGCACTGGAGGCCCGTACCGCATGCGTAAATCCTGGAAGCTCGCCGCAGCCGCAGCCGGCGCGGCGTCTTTGGCCATGCTTGCTGCCCCGCGCGTCGCCCGCGCCTGGAAGACGTGGCAGGAGAGCCGCCGCGCGGCGTGGATCGCGGCCTCGGTCGCTGCGCTCCAGCGCGGCGAGGAGACGTTGCCTCCGATGCCCTTTGGCTTGGAGACGGAAAACGGGCGCGGCAACGTGGAGCGCGACGACCCCAACATGCGCAGGCTGGTGAACCTCCTGGTGGAGGGCGCGCGCACGCCCGCCTATCGCCATCAATTGATGGTGCTCGCCGCCGCCGAGAACAGGAAGGCAGAGGCACTGAGGGCGCGCCGGGCCGTCACAGTCCAGGGCCGACCCGTCGCCTCCGCCGCGGCGGCCACCCCGGCCACGACGCTGGTCTGGGACAACCTCGGCCCTGCCAACACGCAAAGCGAATACAACGGCAGTCATTACGTCGCGAACGATACGGGCCGGCCCACCGCCATCCGCGTCGACCCTGCCAACCCTGACGTGGTCTACGTCGCCGTCTCCGGCGGCGGCTTGTGGAAGGCCTCCAACTTCACCACCGGCCAGCCGGACTGGAAGCCGCTGACCGACAACCTGGGCGTGCTCGCGCTGGGGGCGATGGACATCGACCCCACCGATCCCCTGACCCTCTACATCGGCACCGGCGACGCCTTCGACGAGCAGGGCGGCTCGGTGGTGAAGTCGAGCGACGGAGGGTTGACCTGGGGTCCCGCGGTGCAACTCGTGGCGGAGACTCCCGTCGGTTCCATTCCCGCCGGCAGCATCCGGTCGATCGCGGTCGATCCCGCCAACTCCCAGGTGGTGCTGGCGGCCACCGACGCCGGCCTCTTCCGCTCCATCGACGGCGGCACCTCCTTCGCCTGGGTCGACCTGCCCAACCTCGCCGGGTACGACTGGGGGGCCGCCTTCGGACTCCCGGACTTCGATCTCGAGGCGGCATGGGACGTGGTCTGGCTGGGAGCGTCCAGCTTCATGGTGAGCGGATCGTACGCGTGCCCCGGCGAGCTCGCCCCCGCGGCGGGCTTCTCGCAGCCCGGCTGCGTCGATGACGGCGTCGGCGTCCCGCCCCCTCCAACCGGCAACCTCGGCGACATCTGGGTCAGCGCCGACGACGGCGCCACCTGGTCGTCCGCCCGCGTCGCCGGCAAGCTGCCTACCCAGGCCGCCGGCTGGGCCACGGGCGCAGACAGCGCCGGCCTCGGCGACGTGGGCCGCATCGCGCTCGGCGCCGCGTCCAATGCCAATCCCGCGCTGGCCTCGGTCTACGCCGAAGCCGGCTCCGTGGACGAAGGCAACTCGCGCACCGTCCTCCTCTTCAGCACGCGGGACGGCGGCGGCAGCTGGGCCCGGCTCGGCACTGCGCTCTCCACCAACCTGACCAACCCCACCGCAACCGTCACCTTCCCCGACGGCACCACCGAGAACGACTGCGACACGCTGGACCTGGGTCACGGCCAGAGCTGGTACAACCTGGCGGTCGGCGTCGATCCGGCCAATCCCGACCACGCCATCATGGGCGGAAACCTCTGCAGCGTCCGCACGCTCGACGGCGGCGCCACCTGGCAGAACGCCTCGCACTGGCTGCCGAGCGCCGGCATCGGCAATACCAGCGACGGCCAGGGCGCGCTTCCCTATGTGCACGCCGACTGGCACACCATCACCATCGCCAACGGCACGGTAATGGCGGGCACCGACGGCGGCCTCTTCACCACCCCCGGCATCTTCGCGGCGGGCCCCACCCAGCACGCCTCCTGGCTGTTTCCCGACGTCGGGCTCGTCACCCACCTCGCCTATGCTCATGGCACCGGCGATCCCGTCCGCGGCAACGCGCAGGTCCTCTACGCCGGCTTCCAGGACAACGGCACGCGCTTCCGCCTTTTCCATCCCGACCCGGCCACGCCGGACGCCGCCCGGACCTTCGACCAGATCATCGGCGGCGACGGCATCGGTTGCGCCGTCGCCACCGACTCCGACGGGCAGGGCCCGGTCTACTGGGCGTCGGTGGAGTTCGGCCGCTTCTTCTGCCGTCCGGATGCCCGCGACTGCAGCGCCGCCACCACCACCGTGGGCGGCGTGGAGCAGGAGAACTGGGTCTTCGCCTCCATCCCCGCCTCGCAGATGCCGGCCGGCGACGGCGAAGTGTTCCTCGAGCGCTTCAGCCCGACGTACGACGCGCAATCCTCGGTGCTGACCGCCACCGCGACGCACGCCTGGAAGATCACCGTCGACTCCAGCGACAACGTGACCTACACCCAGCTGACCTCGGCGCCGCTCAATCTCCAAAACCAGTCGGTCTACGCCTCGCCCTTCACCTACACCGTCGGGGGAGTACCGGCTCGCATCTACGGCATCGTCACCAGCGGCGGGAAATTCGGCGCCATCGTCGACGACGGCTCGGGAACGTTCCCGCTCACGAGGTCGGCCACGGGAATGCAGGTCGGCGGCGAATCCATCCTCGGCGCCACCAGCGTCGCCTTCCCGCGCGACCCGGCGAACCTCGGGGGCACCGACATCCGCAGCACCTACGTCGGCACTTCCGGCAACACCACCGATACCGCGGGCAACCCGGTCTCGGACGCGCTGGGCCACATCTTCAAGACCATTGACGGCGGCGCCACCTGGACGCCCATCCACGGCGCAGGCGTTCCCGCGCCGGGTGGTCTCGGGAGCATGGACCTGCCCAACGTCGCCATCACCGTGGTGCGCTTCGACCCTTCCGACCCCAGCGACCAGACGCTGTACGTGGGCACCAATCTCGGCCTCTACCGCACCACCGACGGCGGCTCCACCTGGGCGCGCTACGGCAACCTGCCCGGCGGTGCGGATCACCGACATCAGCGTCTCGCAGAACGGCAGCCTGCTCCGCGTCAGCACCTACGGCCGCGGGCTCTGGGAGATCTACCCGCACAGCGAGGCTACCGCGGCGCCGGGCAACGGCGACTGGGACCGCAACGGCGTCATCGACTTCCTCGACCTCGCCGCGCTGGCCTCCCGGCTGGGCTCCTCGGCGGGCCCGCGCGCGGCCGATTCCTCCAGCCCCAAGATACGACTCCGCGCTCGACCTGACCGGCGGCGCAACCCAAATCGAGGACGCCGATCTGGCCGCGCTCCTCGCCAAGATCGGGAGCGCTCCATGAAGCGGACCTGCATGCTCTGCGGCGCGGCGGCGCTGGCGCTCTTCGCCTGTAGCTCCAAGGGCGGCGCGCCCACGGATACGGGTCCGGGACCGGCAGCGGCGTGCGCCTTCGCGGGCGTCCCCGCCTCCATCACCGCGGGCGATACGGTCGCGGCGCAGGTGACCGTCAGCGATGCCCGGAGCAACGTCGCGAGCGCCTACCGCGGCACCGTGCACGTGACCTCCAGCGACGGCGCGGCGCAGCTTCCCGGCGACCAGTCCTGGGTCGCCGCCGACTCCGGCACGCATCCGGTCTCCGTGCGCCTCGTCACCGCCGGAAACCAGACCCTCACGGTCACCGACGCGGCCAACCCGTCGATCACCTGCAGCGCGACGGTTGCCGTGCAGCCCGGCGCTCCAGGCCTGGTGATCGCGCTTCCCGCCGACGTCAACGCGGGCATCGCCACCACCGGCAGCATCGCCGCGAAGGACGTCTTCGGGAACCCGGTGACCTCGTATGCGGGCACGGTGAACCTGGTCTCCAGCGACGCCGCCGCCACCATCGCGGCCACCGTTCGCGTCGCGGAAGGACACGCCCTCTTTCCCGTCACCTTCGCCACCATGGGAGCGCAGACGGTCTCCGGCGCCGACAGCGTCACGGCCTCTTTGGCGGCCACGGCCAACGTGCGCGTGCACGGCCTCGTCTACACCGACCCGGCGCAATCGAATCCGGCGGTGAAGCTGGTGCTCAATGCCGCCGCCTCCAATGCGCACTCCGTCCAGCTCGATCTCGTCGCCAACCGGCCGGTGCCCGCCGGCTTCGCGGTCGGCATGAACCTGCCCGCGGACTCGAGCAGGGTCACCTTGCATCCCTCGCCGCTCCTGGACGGCAACGTGTTCGATCCCGGCGCGCCGCCCAAGGCGGAGGCGATCCGGCTCGTCGCCGGCGTGCTCTATTCCGGCCTCAGCCAGAAGGCGGCCGGCGCGGGCGGCGGCAAGACCGACGTGGCCGTCGCCGCGGGCGGCACCTATTACTCCATCCGGCTGGCGCTCGCCGCGAGCGCGACGCCCGGCACCGTCTTCGACGGGTCCTCGCCCATGCGCGGGTTCCGCGCAGCCGTGCGCGACCTGCTCGGCGACGACGCCGTGCCGCAGCGCGACTTCGCCGTCGGAAAGCTGGAAGTCCGCTAACTCGCGGCAATCGCTCGCCGGGCGTTTTGCCCGGCCCGCGCGACAGGTCAGAAATTGGCCTCGCATGCCGGGGCGTCTGCAAAAACGGGGCGGGCCGCGGCCGTTTTCTCGTCCGCGCGGCGGGTCATCCATCGCCGGATGGTAGATTGTTCACACACAAAGCATCGGAAGCGCGAGCGAATGGGCCCGAGCACGACCATGGTCCGAAGCAGAACTGAACTGATGCTCCGCGAGGCCCGAGCGGCGGCAATTTAGCTCGCGAGATCAATGGGGTATGCGCAGGTGAGCGCGCCGCCCGCCGCCGGCCATCGCTCGCCGGTTCAATTCCTGTACGGCGTGCTCGACGCCGATCCGGCGTCGTAATCGCTAGTTGCCAATGGCATTTCCGTTGCAGAAGCGCGCGCCAACAAAAAGTTCCGCATTGCGGACGCCCTGGGGGGGGGGTCTCAACCCGGTCCTCTGTTTGGACCAACCAGGAGGCTGTAAATGCGCGTCAGCACGTGCTCGCAGGACTCAACCAGAAAATTCGGGAAGGTGCCCGGGCGGACATTGCCGCTCGGAGCTGCTCTCGTCGCGATGCTCGCGGCGGGATCGGCCTCGGCGCAGCTTCCCATGGCCTCATCCACCCAGTTCGACTACACGGGGTTCATCCAGGACGCCACCCTCGATCCTTCCTGCCAGGCGGACGCGCACTGCGGCGGCACCCTGACGGTGAATGGCCACCTGGTCACCATTCCCAAGGAAACAGTCGTTGAATTCCCTGCCAATGCCATCACCTGGCAGGAGATCTTCGCGCAGGCGCCGGCTCCCTATGGCCTCGCCGCTTCGCCCGCTCCGTCCACCGGCCTTGCGCTCTCCGACCTCCCCACCCCCCTCACCAGCTACGAAGTGCACGTCATCGGCAACCGCGTTCTCGGCGGCCCCGGCGGCGCTGATCTCCAGATCGCGGGCCTCGTCTACATCTCGCAGGCGTCCTTGAACAGCGGCGCCGGCTTCATCAACTTCATCGACTACACCACCGGCGAGTTCCGCGTCGGCGGCGTCATCGGCGACTCCACCACCGGCGCGCGCGTCCGCCTCAACGACCCCACGGGCCGCTATGGCAGGGTGACCTCGCCGGACATCCGCTTCACCTCCGATCCGGACAATCCAACCATCATGTCCGGCACCGGTTACCCGATGTGCATTCCGCGCAGCGATCCCGCCGCCGCGCCCGAAGACGCGCTCTGCCCCCAGGCGCAGCGGCCCATCATCGCGGCCGGCCCGCCCGTGCAGTACGCGGGCACCGTCAACACCAACGACCCCACCAACCCCGGCCTCGTGGGCGTGCCGCCCGACGCGCAGAAGCAGGTTCCCTTCGAAGTGGGCGACTACGTCACCTTCGCCGGAACGCTGGTCACCGACAACGCGGCGCAGCCCACCGCCGGTCCGTGGCCGGCCAATGGCACCGCCGGCACGTACATCTCCGCCCACACCGTCGTGAGCAACATCGCCGTCTTCACCTACCCGGGAACCAACCCGGTCTACATCATGACCGACGTCATGCTCATCGGCACCGGCGGCTTGACCGTCCTGGGCGCGGGTGAAGCGGTGGTCCGCACCCGGTTCGAAGGCATGATGACCGACCCGAGCCGCAACGTGCACCTCTACGGCATCGACCTCAATCCGCTCGACGGCTCGGGCAGCGACCGCGACTGGGGCAGCATCGGCGTCGATCCGGGTCCGCCCAATGGCGCGGTGAAGGGCCGTTGGCGCTTCCGTCCGCCCTGCACCGGCGCGGTCGGCGGGGTCCCCACGCAGAAGGTCTGCACGCCTCCTCCGGGCAATACCTTCTTGCCGCCCACGCGTGACATGCGCGCGGTGGTGGAAGGCGCCTGGCAGCCGCCCGTGCCTCCCGCCGTCTCGCCCACCTCCGCGAACGGCCTCATCTTCGGCCAGTATCGCACGCCGATCTCCGAGTACATCTTCCCGGAGAACGTTCCGGGCTCGCCCATCGTCTCCAACAACTTCAACACCATCGCCTTCCTCGCGCAGGGCGGCGTCACCTCCTCCACCGGCGTCCTGGTCGGGCAACTCAATCCGTGGCCTGACAGCACCATTCCGCAGGCCGGCTGCCAGCTTCCGGTCGCGGACACCGGTGGCCCGTACACCGGTCCCGCCGGCGGAACGGTTCCGCTCTCTGGCACGGCCACCGGAACGGCCCCGCTCTCCTTCCTCTGGACGGTGAGCAGCGGCTCGCTCGACAACCCCAACATCGCCAACCCGACCTTCAACGCCATCGGCGCGGCCTCGCCCATCACTGCCACGCTCGCGGTCACCAACCCCTGCGGCAGCAACACGGTGAGCACCACCATCACGCTCAACGCGGCGGGCGCTCCCACGGTCACGCACATTCCCGCCATCAGCGTCTTCTCCGGCGCGAACGGAAGCTTCGGCGTGAGCGCCACCGATCCCAACGGCGAGACCGTCAGCTTCGCGGTCACCCAGTCCGGCTCCCCGGCGCTGCTGAACCTGGCGGTGACGAACAACCCGAACAACTCGGGCACCGTGACCTTCACGGCTCCGACGCTGCCGAACGGCCAGGTGTCGACGTCGTCGGTCACCGTGTCCGTCACCGCGACCAACACCGGCAACGCCACCTCGTTGCCGGAGTCGGTCACCGTCACCATCAAGCCGCTGCCCGACCAGGTGTTGGTCCAGACGGCCGACTACCGCACCAGCAAGCAGCGCCTGGACCTGACCGCGACCTCCAGCGTGGTGAGCCCGAACGTGACCCTCACCCTGCTGCCGTTCGTGACCACCTCGGGCGCGGTCTTCGACCCGACGGCGCTCGGAGCGGTGTTCACCAACACTGGCGCCGGCAACTACACGCTGACCCTGGTGGGAGCGCCGGAGCCCGCGGTCCAGCCGGCCACGCCCATCTCGGCGCGTTCGAACCTGGGCGGCACGAGCCCGCAGATCGGGATCACCGTCCGGCCGTAGTGGGGGGATGGCATCAGGCAATTAGCGGCGGCCGGAGGGCAGAACTTGCCCCCCGGCCGCCGTCTTTTTGCGGCACGGACGAGCCGTCCGCGGCGTCGTGCAGGGCGCAGCGAATCCCCGGCGCGGCAGCACACCGGCGAGCGCCTGGTCGCCCGCAAGCAGGACGAGCGGACCATTGGTCGCATGGACGTAGATCCGGAGAGCCGCTCTTTGCTCTTCTAGCTGCCGCAAAAGGGCAGTTTCGCTGTACGCTGCATACGCGATGCTTGGCGGCGGCCCGACATGACCACCATCCTCGTCCTCGAAGACGATCGCGTCTTCCTGCGCCTGGTCGTCGAGGCGCTGGAGAAGCGCGGCCATCGCGTCTTGCAGGCGACGCGGGCGTCGGACGCCGACCGGCTGCTGCAGGGCGAGGATCCGGATCTTTTGGTGGTGGACGGGCTTCTGCCCGACATCACCGGCGTACAGTGGGTGGAGAAGATCCGGGCTGAGGGGCGCAAGACGCAGGTCCTGCTCATCACCTCGTTCTGGAAGAGCATGCGCGCCTTCGCCGTGGCGGCCGCGGAGCTTCGCCCCATCCGTTTGATCCACAAGCCGCTGGAGCCCGACGATCTGGCGGATCGCGTCGCAACCGCCCTCGAGGAAGCCGCAAAGCCGCCGCAGCGGTCGCGGCGAAAGTGATCATGGAGAAGCGCATGGGAACGACGACAAGGTCGGCGCTGCGGGTCCTCGTCGCCGAGGATCACGCCATCAACGAAATGGTCGTCCGCACCATCCTCGAGAGGGAGGGTTGCACGGTGCGGGTGGTGCGCAACGGCCGCGAAGTGCCGCCGCTCGCGCAGTCGGAGCAATTCGACGTCATCCTCATGGACGTGCAGATGCCGGGAATGGACGGCCTGGCGGCGACCGCCGCCATCCGCCAGATGGAGGGGGAAGCCGGCAGGCACATTCCCATCGTCGGCGTCACCGCGCAGTCGATGGCAGGCCGCGAAGGCTGCCTCTGCGCGGGGATGGACGCCTTCGTCTCCAAGCCGGTCCGGCCGGCGGCGCTCTTTGCCGCCATCGACGAGGCCTTGCGCGTGGGCGCGCTGGCTGCCGCCGCGGAGCCGGACCTGGATGGGCGCCTCGCCGCCAACATGGTCCTCGACGAAGCCGCGCTGCTGCGACTGGTGAGCGGCGACGCGGATCTGCTGCGCGAATTGACCGCCCTCTTCCTCGAGGATGCGCCGCGCCGGCTCCTGGAGATTCGCACCGCGCTCGATTCCGGCGACGCCGAATTCCTCCTTCGCGCCGCCCACCAGCTCAAGGGCTCGGCGGGGAGCGTCTCGGGCAAGCGAACCGCCGTGGCGGCGATGCGCATGGAGGAGCTGGCCGAAAAGGCCGATCTGGGCGGCGCCCGCCGCATCTACCCCCGCCTGGAACGGGAACTGGACAAGCTGGAGGAGGCGCTCTCCCTGCTCGCCGCACGCACATGACCATCCATCGCAAGCTGCTGCTCGCCTTCTTCGGACTGCTCCTCACCGCCACCCTTCTCGGCGCCGCGCTGATCGCGCTCGCGGTCGACAACGTACGCCGCGTCGAGCAGATCGTCACCGTCTACGACGTCCTCCAGCTCGATGCGCTGAAGCTCCGCTTCGACCTGATGGTGATGAGCGACGGCATGCGCGGCTTCATGCTCAACCCGAAGGACGTGAGCGAGCACGACCGCAAGCTGGACGCCGACCACGACTTCTCCAGCGACGTGGCGCAGATCAAGGCGATTGCGCCGCCGGAGATGACCGGCCGGATCCTCGCCGCCGAGCGGATGGACGTGGACATCCTCGACCGCCTGGAAGAGCAGATCATGACCCTCGCCGCCCAAGGGAAGAGCGACGAGGCCAAGGAGCTGTACCTGCGCGATTACCTTCCCAAGCGCACGCAGCAGGTGGAGCTGATCAACGGCGTGGAATCCGCCGCCGATCTGCAGAAGACCCAGGCCCTCGCCAAGGTGAGCCGCGCCACGCAATTGGCGGTGTGGAGCGCCATGGTGCTGGTGGCGCTCCTCTGCATCGGCGGAGCCATCGCCGCCCAGGTGGTCACGCGCAACCTGGTGGGGCCGCTCTCGGACACGGCCCGCCTCGCCACCGCGGCCGCCGGGGGCGATCTCTCCGTGCACCTCGGGCACGATGCGCGCCGCGACGAGATCGGCGCGATGAGCCGGGCCTTCAATCGCTTCCTCGAGTTCCTCCGCGACAACGTGCGCGTGGCCAACGCCATCGCCTCCGAGGACCTCTCGGTGGAGGTGCGCCCGCGAAGCGCGAGCGACGCCTTCGGACATGCCCTCGAGCGCATGGTCACCTCGCTGCGCGAGTCGGACCGGAAGCTTCGCGCCGAGCTGGCGGCGCGGCACCGCGCGGCGGAGGAGCTTCGCGTCGCCAAGGAAGCGGCGGAGGCGGGCACCAAGGCGAAGAGCGAGTTCCTCGCCAACATGAGCCACGAGATCCGCACGCCGATGAACGGCGTCATCGGCATGACCGGCCTCCTGCTCGACACCCATCTGGACGCGGAGCAGCGCGAGTACGCGCAGACGGTGCGCAGCTCGGCCGAGGCGCTGCTCACGGTGATCAACGACATCCTCGACTTCTCCCGCATCGAGGCCGGCAAGATGATGATCGAGCCGCTGCCCTTCGACCTGCGGCCGGCGCTGGAGGAGTCGGTGGATCTGCTCAGCGTCGCCGCGCAGCAGAAGGGGCTGGACGTGGTGCTGCGCATCTCGCCGGACGTGCCCGACCGGGTGGTCGGCGACGCGGGACGCATCCGGCAGATCCTCACCAACCTGCTCGGCAACGCCATCAAGTTCACCGAGAGCGGCCACGTGCTGGTGGACGTCTACGTCATCTCCATCCACGACATGGACGCGGTCTTGCGCTTCGCCGTGAGCGACACCGGAATCGGCATTCCCGAGGACCGGCTGCGGGAGATCTTCGAGAAGTTCACCCAGGCGGACGCTTCCACCACCCGGCGCTTCGGAGGCACCGGCCTGGGCCTCGCCATCACCCGCCAGCTCTCCGACCTGATGGGAGGCCAGATCGAGGCGCAGAGCGAAGTGGGAAAGGGATCCACCTTCACGCTGACGCTGCCGCTGCGGGTGGATGGGCGCGAGCCGTCGCCGCCTCCGCGAAAGCTGGATCTGGTGGGACTGCGCGTGCTGGTGCTCGACGACAACGAAGTGAACCGGCGCGTGGTCCACGAGCAGATCACCACCTTCCGGATGCGCAACGGCTCCTATGCGTCCGGCTCCCAGGCGCTGGAGGCCCTGCGCAAGGCAGTGGCCGAAGGCGACCCGTATCACCTCGCCATCGTCGACTTCCAGATGCCGGAAATGGACGGCGAACAGTTCGCCCGCGAGGTGAAGGCCGATCCGCAACTGCGCGACACGGGAGTGGTGCTCCTGACCTCGGTGGGGCAGACCTGGGACTCGGCCTCGCTCCGCGCTGCCGGCATCTTCGCCTCGCTGACCAAGCCGGTGAGGCAGGCGCAGCTTCTCGACACCCTCGCCGCCGCCTGGGCGGCGCGCAACGAGGGCCGCCACCTCGCGGCGGCCGACCGCCGCATCGTGCCGCAGCCTGCGCCGGTGCCCGTCTTCGATGGATATTCGCCGCGCGTGCTGGTGGCCGAGGACAACATCGTGAACCAGCGCATCGCCTCCCGGCTCCTGGAGAAGCTCGGGTGCAAGGTGGACGTGGTGGCCAACGGCAAGGAAGCCGTGGAGATGATCTCCGGCATCGAATACGACATGGTGCTCATGGACGTGCAGATGCCGGAGATGGACGGCTTCAAGGCCACCGGCGAAGTGCGCCAGGTGGACCGGCCGCACCACCGCGTCCCCATCGTGGCGATGACGGCCAATGCGATGCAGGGCGACCGCGAGCGCTGCATCGAGGCGGGCATGAACGACTACGTGAGCAAGCCGGTGCACGCGGCGGACCTGCAGCGCGTCCTGCAGAATTGGGTGAAGGTGAAGCGCGCGTAGGAGACCCGGCTTGAGCGAGCCCGTCGTCCGCACCATGAAGTGGGAGGGCGGCGCCGACGTCGAGCCGTTGCTCACGCGCGAATGGCTGCTCGCGAACGGCCTGGGCGGCTACGCCTCCGGAACGGTGGGCGGCGTGGCCACGCGGCGGTACCACGGGCTCTTGATCGCCGCGCTGCCGCCGCCGCACGGGCGGACCATCTTCCTCAACCACGCGCGAGAGGAAGTACGCACCGCCGACGGGCGGAAGTACCTGCTCGGCGGCGACGAGCGAAAAGGCTCCCCGGTGGCGCTCCCCGGCGCGTCGCTCCTGGAGGAGTTCCGGCTCGAGGACGGGCTGCCGGTCTGGCGCTTCCGGCTGGGAGACACGGTCCTCGAGAAGCTCGTCTTCCTCGTCCATCGGCAGAACACCGCCCATGTCCTCTACCGGCTGGTGGAAGGGCCGGGTCCCCTGCGCATCCGGGTGCGCCCCCGCGTCCACTTCCGCTCGCACGACGCGCCGGTGAGCGCCGCTTCCGGCGGGCCGTACCGGCTCACCGCGATCGAAGACCGCTACGAGATCCACGGCGCCGGCGACCTGCCCTGTCTCAAGCTGCGGCTGGTGGCCGGGCAGCGTTCGCTGACCCTCGAACCCCGCATCGAGCGCGAGCTCCTCTTCCGCATCGAGGAGAGCCGCGGGTACGAGCACGTCGGAGACCAGTGGTCGCCGGGGTTCGTCCGATTCGAGCTCGAGGGCGGCGGCGAGGCGGCGCTGATCGCGTCCACCGAAGCGTGGGAGGACGTGGAGGCGGTCTCGCCGACCGAGGCGCTCCGGGTCGAGCGCGAACGGCGGCGGGCGCTGGTGGAGCTCGCGCCCGGGCGCTGCCCGCGAAGGTCCTGCTGCCGAGCTGGCGCTGGCGGCGGATGCGTTCCTCATCGAGCCGGTCGGGCGGGGTCACGGCACCGCGCGCAGCGTCATCGCCGGGTACCACTGGTTCACCGACTGGGGCCGCGACACGATGATCAGCCTGGAAGGGCTCACGCTCGCGACCGGCCGCGTGAGCGAGGCGGGCGACATCCTCCGGACCTTCGCACGCTACGTCCGCGACGGACTGATCCCCAACCTCTTTCCCGAGGGGCAGGACGAAGGCGTCTACCACACCGCCGACGCGACGCTGTGGTTCTTCCATGCCATCGCCCGGTATGTCCGGGCCAGCGGCGACCGGACCACGCTGCGCGGCCTGCTTCCGACGCTGCACGAGATCGTGCGCAAGCACCTGGCCGGAACCCGCTTCGGGATCCAGGTGGATCCCGCGGACGGCCTCCTGGTAGAGGGCGCGGACGGGTACCAGCTCACCTGGATGGACGCGAAGTACGGAGACTGGGTGGTGACGCCGAGGCGCGGGAAGGCGGTGGAGATCAACGCGCTCTGGTTCAACGCGTTGAGGCTGCTCGAGAGCTGGTCGCGCGAGGAGGGAGACGCGGCGGCCGCGCCGGCGCTGGCGCAGCACGCGGCCCGCGCGCAGGCGTCGTTCAACCGGCGCTTCTGGTGCGAGGAGCGCGGGCATCTGTATGACGTGGTCGACCAGCCTGGCGGCGGCGACAACGCGCAGTGCCGGCCGAACCAGATCTTCGCCATTTCCCTCGACCACCCGATCCTCGAGCGGAGTCGCTGGAGACCGGTGCTGGAGACGGTGGAGCGGCGGCTCTTGACCCCCGTCGGCCTCCGCTCGCTGGCGGCCGGGGATCCGGAGTACAAGCCGAGCTATCACGGCGATCTGCAGACGCGGGACGCGGCGTACCACCAGGGAACCGTCTGGAGCTGGCTGATCGGGCCCTTCGTGGACGCCTGGCTCCGCTGCTACCCGGAGCGCGCCGCGGAGGGGCGGCGCTTCGTGGGCGGGCTGGTCGAGCATCTGGGCGAGGCGGGCCTGGGGAGCATCAGCGAGGTCTTCGACGCCGAGCCGCCGTACACGCCGCGCGGGTGCATCGCGCAGGCGTGGGGAGTGGCCGAGACGCTCCGGGCATGGCTCGCGACGAGTTGAGAGCGACGGAGATCGGTCAGGGAGTCCGCGCCAGGCGGAAGCCCATTTCGGTGTCGCGATAGCCAGCCGGGTTTCGCTCGCGCGTGGCCGGGCGCAAGAGCCACGCCGGGTGGAACCAGGAGCCAGCAGTATCAAGCTAAAACTCGCCATAGTGACCCTTCACCGATTCGAGCAGCTTCGCGCGGTCGTATCCCGCGCCGTCCTTGAAGACGATCTCGACGTTCTCGACGTCGGCGATGCGGGTTGCCGGATCGCCTTTCACCACCACCAGGTCGGCGTTCTTGCCGACTGCGACCGAGCCGATCCGATCCTGGCGCCCGAGGAAGATGGCCCCGTTCAAGGTCGCGATCCGGATCGCCTGGACCGGCGCGAATCCCGCCTCGACCAAGAGCTCGATCTCCCGCTGATCGCCAAAGCCAGGAATGTTGCCGTTGAAGCCGACCGGATCCGGTCCCGCCAGGAGCAGCCCGCCGGCCGCGACGAACGCGCGCTCCAGATCCATGTCCTTGCGAAGCAGAAGGGCGGAGTTCGCCTGCTTGGCTGGATCGACGGCCCGATTGCGGCCGTAGAGAAATGCATCGCGGGCGGCTGGCGACATGGATTCGAGCAGCGCCGGCTGCAGCGGGTGGTCGCGATACACCGATGCCGCGAGACCCGCCAGCGTCGAGGTGACGGCGACGTGATG
Source organism: uncultured delta proteobacterium (assembly GCA_963792275.1). Lineage (GTDB taxonomy): Bacteria > Myxococcota > Myxococcia > Myxococcales > 40CM-4-68-19 > 40CM-4-68-19. The sequence goes on along the minus strand of CAWBVQ010000020.1, from coordinate 34,068 downwards.
ACGGATCAGCGTGGCGATCAGCCGATCGGCGTCGGCCCTGGTCAAATGCTCGAGGGTAGAGTCTCCCTCGCTCGGCGTGCAGGTGTCGGGCTTCTTGTCCGGATCATTCTCCGTATTGACGAAGAATCCGTGCTCGAGGTCGTCGATGCCGAGCTCCACCGCTTCCGCGTAGGTGACCGAGCAGAGGTGGCCGGTCACCTTGAGCCCCCGCTTGTGCGCTTCCTTGACCGCGGCTCTCAGCTCCTCGCGGGTGAGGTGCTTGTAGGCTTTGAATGAGGTCACCCCGCGGTCAGCCCAGTAGGCGACGGTCTCGCGGACCTCCTCGGGCTTGTCGCCGGATCCGTCGAGATACGGTCCGGTGACGTCCATGTGCGGTCCGGGGCGGGCGCCGCTCTCGATGCCCTTCTTCAGTTTCAGTTCCGCGTAGGGATCGACGCTGCCGGTCGTGCGGATGGTGGTCACGCCGTTCGCCAGATACAGGCGCGGCGCGGAGAAGGTCATCTCCAGCTGGATGGATGGGCCGTCGCTGCTCCCGTCGGCGGCGAGGTTTGGACGCGCGAAGAAATAGAGGTGATCGTGCATCCCGACGATGCCGGGCAGGACCGTGTCGCCCCGCAGGTCGAGGATGGTGGTGCCCTCTCTCGGAGGTTCGTCCGCGCCGGCGGAAATGGCGGAGATCCTTCCGCCCTCCAGAAGGAGGTTCCGATCGGCGATGGGCGCCGCGCCGGTGCCATCGATGACGCGGACGTGCTCGAGGATGACCCTGGGCGTGCTGACCTTGAGGAACCTGCGCACCTCGGGGCCGAGAGCATCCACGCGCTGGGCATGTGCGGCCGCGGAGGCGGTCAGCAACACGAGCAGGAGCTGGCGCCTCATCGATGGCCTGGATGAAGCGATCGCATGCAGACCGGCGGCGGCTGCGCGCCGTGCACCGGCCACACCACCGAGAAGATCAGCGCCAGGCCAGCCAGCGCCGCCACCATCCCACCGGCAAGACGCGGTGAAGGACGGCGGGGCTGCGGCTCGAGCAGTGCGCGCAGCCTGGCGTCGAGATCGGATGCGCGGCCCATCGCCACCGCCGGCCCGGATGGCGCAGGCTTGCGCAGGGAACTGACGATGGAGAGAAGATGTCCGGCGTAGACCGAGGGCCGCGCTCCGGTGCTCAAGACCAGATCGTCGGCGGCCTGCTCGGCGTTGCGGCGGAAGCTGCGCCGGGCGAGCCATGCCAGCGGGTGGAACCACCAGGACGCGACCGCGATCTCGGCCAGGAGCATGGCCAGGCAATCGCGCCGCTTCACGTGCGCCAGCTCGTGCAAAAGGACGAGCTCGAGGCGCTCGCTGCTCCACTCCAACGCCGGAGCCGGCAAGAGGATCACCGGCCGCTGCAGTCCGGCGGTCATTGGCACCTCGACCTCGCCGCTCACGACCACGCGCACCGGAAGCCGCAGGCCCATCTTCGCCGCGGCTCGAGCGATGCCCGGGTCGTCCAGCTCCGTCCCGCGGCGCGCGCAGCGGGCGACGCGCCACATCGCCAAGGCGACGCGCGCGAGAGCGATCTCGGCCACGACGCCCCAGGCGAGCGCAACCGAGCTACCCAGCAGGAAGCGCACGGTCGCGTCGTGCGCCGGCGTCGCTCCGGGCTCGAGCACCGCCGGGGGCAGCACCACCAGGTCAAAGCGCGGCATGGCCAGCGAGAGAGGCGTCAACGCCAGGACCCCGATGATGCCGGCCATCGCCACCGCCTGACGGCTGGCCGCCGGGGCGCGCCGAAGCGCGAGCAGCGCCAGGGCGGTGAGACCGAGCAAGACGCTGCCGCGCGCGGCGAGCTCGACGGAGAACCCGAGCGGATCCATCAGCGTCCCTCCTTGCGCGCCTTCTCGATCAGCCGCGAGAGGTGGGCCAGCTCCTGCTCGGAAAGGTCCTCGCGCGGGAGGTCGAGCAGCGCCGCCACCACCTTGGACGGCGATCCCTCGAAGAAGGTGTGGAGCATGCTGCGCAGCGCGGACCGCCGCGCCCGCTCCTTGCCCACCGTGGCCAGGTAGACGTAGCGGTTCCCCGAGAGCTCGTGGCGCAGGTGGCCCTTGTTCTCGAGGATGCGGAGCAGGGCGCGGACGGCGGAGTAGCTCGGGGGATCGGAGAGCTGCTCCAGCACTTCCGTCGCGGTGGCGCGGCCGGCGCGGTAGACGATGTCCATGATCTGCCGCTCGCGCCGGGAGAGCTGGGAGACCGAGAAGCGCTGCATCGACGCTCCGTGACGTGCTAAAAAAACAGCATGTGCTAAGAAACTAGCGCCAGCCCAGTGGCCTGTCAAGCGCGGTCGCGGTCCGCGCTCATCGGCTGGAGATTACGTTCATCGCCACGAACCGTGGCAGCGGGCATGGCCGAGCGGGAATGATCTGATCGACCGCGGCAAGGCAGCAGCGACGCGTGGCATCCCTCGCGCCGGCTTGCCGCCGGAACTGCCGGTGCGGGCGGCGGAGAAGCGGGGAGAGAGTCCGGCGGCGAACGTGCGGCGCGCGACCGCGGTGCAGCCGGCGTCGGACATCTTGATGGGCGCGAGAGAGCGCCACCGACGAGAAGTTGGCGTATACGGATCTGCCGTTCGACTTCAGGAGCGTGAGGCGCCGTTGGTGAAGGGGCGCCCACCCGCTGGGTAGAGGCACGATGGCCGAGCAGGCAGACCCGTTCTCCGGAGATCGGTACCGCGTGCGCGGCAGGCTCTCGCTCCAGGGCCGCCTCTTCCAGGTCGAGAACGAGGCCGCCGAGCGAGTGCTCTTCGCCGAGCACCCGCTCTTCCAGACCGAGCGCGAGCTCATCCTCTACGCCGACGAGAAGCTGCTCCTGCCTCTCATCGCGGTCGTGGAGCGCGGCCACTCCTCGCTTCGCCGCACGCTCGACGTGTTCGACGCGCGCACCAAGGCGCGCCTTGGTGTCCTGCGTGGCGCCGTGTTCTCCACGCTCACCGGCAACTGCGACGTACTTGGCCCCGACGATGGCGTGGCGGGCCGCATCGTCCGCGCGCCGCGGCGGGGACGCAATCGCCTCCTCGACCTCTTCCTCAGCTCCTTCTCCACCTCGGTATGGGTGTTCGAGTTGGGCGGCGTCCCGGTCGCGCGCATGTTCCGCCGGCAGGATCGGGCCGCGCTCGCGCTCGAGGTGGAGCTGAGCCCCGCCACTCCGCGCACCGACCCGCGCTTCGTCCTCGCCTGCGCGCTCGCGACGCAGACGCTGCTCTACCAGCACTGAGGGTCCTTCAGATGAACGACATGCTCTGCCCGGCCGGGCACGATCCCGACGTGTCAGACGGAGCACGCGCTGACAGTTGGACTCGTTGTGATGATCGGGCATCCCTGAAGCGGGTACAGGCCGGACTCGAGAACTCTACGGGCGATTTCCGGCTTGTTGAATGGCGGGGTGTACGGGACTCGAACCCGTGGCCTCCGGCGTGACAGGCCGGCGTTATAACCAGCTTAACTAACACCCCACAGAGTGGGCGGGACAGGTTTCGAACCTGCGACCCTCGGTGTGTAAGACCGATGCTCTACCGCTGAGCTACCCGCCCAGGCGGCAGCGAGCGGGGGCGGGTTCTACGGGACAGAGCAGGTGAAGTCAAGCGCCGCGCGCGGCCGCAGTCCGGGACGAGCGCTCGCTTCGATGCCTGCGGCCCGCGGCCGGCTCGCAGCGCGCGAGCCCCCGCCTCCGAGCGGGCAAATCCTGCGCGATAGAGTAGGGCGATGCACGCCATCGTGACCACCGCGCCGAGCGGCGATCCCGCGGAGGCCGAGGAGCTTGCCCAGCGCTTCGGCCTCCGTGCCGAGACGAGGGCAGCGCGGACGCTCTCGAGCGTGCTGGAAGAGGCCGCAGGCGCGCCGGTGCTGCTGCTCGCGTCGCGGCGCGCAGACCTTCACGCCGGCGGCCGCGTCTTCCGGGCCACAGCCGGAATGGCGTTCCTGCGCATGCTGCGGACGCGGAAGGGCGAGATCGATCCGCTGGTCGCCGCCGCGGGCCTGCGCCCCGGCGATCGCGTGCTCGATGCCACGCTCGGCCTGGGCGGTGATGCGCTGGTCGCTGCGCAGGCCACTGGCGTCCCCGTGCTCGGGCTGGAGAAGGATGGCCTGCTCGCTGCGTTCACGCAGGCGGGGCTGCGCAGGTTGCCGGGGCATGGCGCTGAGCCGGGGCGGCTCGTCAACGTCATGCGCGCCGATCACCGCTCCTTCCTGCGCGAGCAGCCGGCGCGCGCGTTCGACGTCGTGCTGCTCGATCCCATGTTCCGGCGCGCGGGCGAGGCGGCGCCGCTCTTCGATCTGCTGAGGGCGCGCGCGGAGCACGACGCGCTGGCTCCCGAGACGCTGCGGCTCGCGCAGCGGGTGGCGCGGCGGGGCGTCCTGGTGAAGGACGCCGCTCCGGGATTCGAGTTGGGGCGGCTCGGTCTCGTGCCACGGGTGACGCGGCGGTCCGCGGCCATCGCCTTCGGCTGGGCGCCGGCGCTCTAGATGGCTGCGAGGGTGTACGGTGCGGCCCATGCCCACCGTCCTGGTCGCAGGCGCCACTGGCGCCGTCGGCACCGCGCTCGTGCCGCGCCTGCGCGCGGCGGGATTCGACGTCATCCCCCACGTGCGGCCGAAGACGGCAGCGCGCCACCCGCTGGGCAGGGACGCCGAGGCGCTCGTCGCCGACCTCGGCGATGCGCAGCGGCTGGACGCGGCGATGGCGCGGGCGCAGGCGGTGGTCTGCCTCGTCGGCACCATGCGCCGCCGCTTCGCCGCGGGCGACACGTACGAGAGCTCCGACTACCTGCCGGTGGTGCAGCTTGCCGGGTCCGCCCAGCGGGTTCCTTCGGCGGTGCCGAGACACTTCGTGCTGCTCTCGGCGCTCGGCGCGCGCGCCGGCAGCGGCTACCTGGGATGGAAATTCAAGGCCGAAGAGGTGGTGCGCCAGAGCGGCCTCGCCGCACACCATCCTCCGGCCCTCGTTCCTGGACTCCACGCGCTCCGGTTCGCAGGCCAGCGACGGCACGCAGCGCAAGCCGCCGCCGCTCTGCTCGGCGCGCTGCTCGGCGCCATCGGCCATCTGCCCGGACTGCGCGGCGCCGCCGACGACCTGCGCCCGCTGCCCGTGGAGACGCTCTGCGACGCAATCGTCCGCATCCTGCGCGACCGCGGGCCGCGGGGCACGCTCAAGGGCCGCGACCTCTGGCCCCTGGGCTCGAATCGAGCACAAGCGGGGTCGTAGACCAGGAGAGCTTTGGGGCTCGCGAGGTGCGCTCGCGGGATCGCGTGCGAGTGCGGGTGCGCGTGCGCGTTTGCGTGCGGGTCTTGGGGTCCCGGGCCGGGATCGGGCTGCTAGACCGCGGTCTGCGGAGTGTTTCCCGGCGCCGCGATCTTCTGCTCCGGCGACGGCGAGCGGAAGAACGCGTCCGGGTTCTCCAGCACGAGCGCGTGGCGCAGCACCTCGTCCACGTGCTCCACCGGGATGATGGTCAGCTCGCGCCGGACCTTGAGCGGGATCTCGCGCACGTCCTTGGCGTTGTCCTTGGGGATGAGGATGATCTTCGTCCCGCCCCGGTGCGCCGCCAGCGCCTTCTCCTTGAGCCCGCCGATGGGCAACACGCGCCCGCGCAGCGTGATCTCGCCGGTCATGGCCACGTCCCTGCGCACCGGGATGCGGGTGAGCGCGCTCACCATCGCCGTGGCCATGGTGACGCCTGCCGAAGGACCATCCTTGGGCACCGCGCCCTCGGCTACGTGGATGTGCACGTCCACGGTCTCGGCGAACTTCTTGTCCAGCCCGAACCGCTCCGCGCGCGAGCGCACGTAGCTCATCGCGGCCTGCGCGCTCTCCTGCATGACGTCGCCCAGCTTGCCGGTGAGGATCAGCTTGCCCTTGCCGGGCAGCACCGTGGCTTCCGTCTGCAGCAGCTCGCCGCCCACCTCGGTCCAGGCGAGGCCGGTGACGAGGCCGATCTCGTCGCGCTCCTCGGTCTTGCCGTAGCGGAAGCGCGGCGGCCCGAGCAGCTTGTGCACCTTCTTCGCGGTGACGACGATCTTCTCGTCCTGGTTGCCGGTGGCGAGGACGTCCTTGGCGATCTTCCGGCACAAGGTCGCGACCTCGCGCTCGAGACCGCGGACGCCGCTCTCCTTGGTGTAGCGGTGGATCAGCTCCATCAGGCCCTTGCGGGTGAACATGAGATCGATCTTGTCGAGCCCGTTCTGCTCGCGCTGCTTGGCCACCAGGTAGCGGCGCGCGATGGAGAGCTTCTCCAGATCCGTGTAGCCGGCGATGCGGATGATCTCCAGGCGGTCCTGCAGCGGCGCGGGGATGCCGTGCAGCGTGTTGGCGGTGCAGATGAAGAGCACCTTGGAGAGGTCGTAGTCGAGGTCGAGGTAGTGATCGCTGAAGGTGTGGTTCTGCTCCGGGTCCAGCACCTCGAGCAGCGCCGCGGAGGGATCGCCGCGGAAGTCGGTGCTCATCTTGTCGATCTCGTCGAGCAGGAACACCGGGTTGCCGCTGCCCGCCTTCTTCAAGGACTGGATGATCTTGCCGGGGAGCGCGCCGATGTAGGTGCGGCGGTGGCCGCGGATCTCCGCCTCGTCGCGCACGCCGCCCAGCGAGATGCGCACGAACTTGCGGCCGAGCGCCTTGGCGATGCTCTTGCCCAGCGAGGTCTTGCCCACTCCGGGAGGGCCGACGAAGCAGAGGATGGGGCCCTTCATCTTCTCCACCATCGCCTGCACGGCGAGGTATTCGAGGATGCGCTCCTTGGGCTTCTTCAGGCCGTAGTGGTCGTCGTTGAGGACCTTCTCCGCCTCGTTGATGTCCAGCTTGTCGCGCGAGTAGTCGTACCAGGGCAGGCTGATGATCCAGTCGATGTAGTTGCGGACCACGGTGGCTTCCGCGCTCATCGGCGACATCATCTTGAGCTTGCGCAGCTCCTTGCGGGCCTTGGCCACGGCCTCCTTGGACATCTTCTTGTTCTTGATCTTCTCCTCGAGCTCCTGCAGCTCCGACTTGAACTCGTCGCGCTCACCCAGCTCCTTCTGGATGGCCTGCATCTGCTCGTTGAGGTAGTACTCCTTCTGCGTCTTCTCCATCTGCTTCTTGACGCGGGTGCGGATCTTCTTCTCGACCTGCAGGATCTCGATCTCGCCCTGCATCAGCTCGTAGAGCTTCTCCAGCCGCTTCGCGGCCGACTGCTCCTCGAGGATGGCCTGCTTGTCGTTGAGCTTGAGCGAGAGGTGCGCGACGATGGTGTCGGCGAGCCGGGCCGGGTCGTCGATGGTGGCCACCGACATCAGCATCTCCGGCGGGATGCGCTTGTTGAGCTTGACGTAGCCCTCGAAGGTGGCGTGCACCGAGCGGACCAGCGCCTCCAGCTCCACGTTGCGCTCGTTCAGCTCCTCCACCTCGTCCGCCTCGACGAGGAAGAACTTCTCCTCGGGCGCGTAGCGGCGGATGCGCGCGCGCTTCTTGCCTTCCACCAGCACCTTCACGGTGCCGTCGGGCAGGCGCAGCAGCTGGAGGATGGTGCCGAGCGTGCCGATCTCGAAGATGTCGTCCTGCGCGGGCTCGTTGGTCTTCGCCTTCTTCTGCGCGGCGAGGAGGATGTCCTTGTCCTTGGACATGGCCTCTTCCAGCGCGGCGATGGACTTCTCGCGGCCGACGAAGAGCGGAACCACCATGTGGGGAAAGACGATGATGTCGCGCAGCGGGAGGAGCGGCACCGTCCGGGTGCCGGGCTTGTTGCCCTTGGGATCCTTCTTGTCGTCGTTGCGGAAGAACATCGGGTCCTTGCCTCCAGGGGCTCGGCTGGCCGCCGATGCCGAAGCGTAACGCTACACTCCGGCGAAGTCAGCAGGAGAATCCTGCTCCTTTCCAACGAGTAGGGAACCATGCCGCATTCCCCGCCCGCGGCCCTTGCGCGCGCCTGCGGCGTCTGCGTACGCTGGCTTGCGCAGCAGGCAGGCGAGGTGCGCCGTGCGCTATGTCGTCGAGGTCGAGCGCGAAGAGGATGGCGGGTGGCTCGCCGAAGTCCTCCAGATGCCCGGGGCCGTTGCCTTCGGAGAGACGCGCGACGAGGCCCTGCGTGCCGCGGAGGCGCTGGTCCTGCGCACATTGGCTGACCGCGTAGAGCACCGCGAGCTGCGCCCGGAAATGCTGGAGATCAAGTTCGTCCCGGCCTGACCGCATAACCCCAGCCGTGAACGGCTGGGTGCGGTATCACGACCCGGGCTGGCCGGGTCGGTCTGGCGGGGTCGCGGCGTGAACTGGTTCATCCACTCGGCGCCGTACGACCGCCTCGCGGCGAGATCGTTGTGGAACCGGCAGAGCAGCCGGACGTTCCCTGGCCTCGAGGACCCTCCCAATGCGCGCGGAATGATGTGGTCGTACTCGACCCGCAGCGTCGACCCGCAGATGCCACCGGAGTCGAGCGGCCACTGACAGCGGCCGCCATCCCGTTTCCACACCTCGCGCTTCACTGCCGCCGGCAGCCCGCCGGACGATTCCGCAGCGGCCCTCTCTGCCCGCGGCTTCTCCACCAGGCCCCTGCGAGCGGCGTGGCGTTTGAGGACGAGGTCGAGGCCAGCCTCGAGGATGCTCTCCGCGCTGGCGCCCTGCTGTCCGTGCGAGAGCGCCGCTCGCGCGGCTTCCAGTTTGTCGAGGAAACGCCGCGAAACGGTGACGTGGAGGCGCGACAGCTCGGCGGTCAGCGGCTCGGCCGAGTCGGACGCCCGGGAGGCCGGCGGGCGGCGCATCCATCCTCCTCGCATCCCCCGCCGCGCCTGGCGCACCCTTCGCTACAGGTTCAACCGGTTGAACCGCGGTTGAAGTCGGTTCAACCGGTTGAACCTCCGCGTCCGACGCGGTGACGCGCCGCGACGCCAACCCCCGGGGCGGCGCCGAGGCCGGGCCTACGGCGGTGATCACGTCGCGATGCGGCGCGGCCGATGGCTGCAGCGCCGCCGCCAGCGCCATCGCGTCCCTCTTGGACCGCTGGAAGAACTTCGGCAGCACCTCGTGCCGGTTCTCGGCGGTGAGCACCTTCGCGACCTCGACCACGCTGGTGATGCACAGGCGCCCGTCGCGCAGCGGCTCGATCGATCTCCGGGAACCGGCGCACCAGCCCGGCCGCCGTCTTCCGATAATGCGCCGCTCCCTTGGAGAGCCCGAGCTCGCGGTGCAGGAAGTAGAACAGGCTCGAATACCCCAGCTCGAGCCACCCCCGTTGCTCGTCGAATTCCGCGAGAGCGAGGAGGAACTCCGCCATCTCGGCGCGCTCCCGGCGGAGGAGATCCGCGAGGCGGCCGGCCAGGACTCGTGCAGTCGTCGTCATGCGCGCAGTATCGCGCCGGACCCTGACATGCAGTCGCGCCTCGACCTTCGGCGCGCCCCCGGCTCGTGCCGGAATCGCTGGGCGTCCGCCGCTCGAGGCCGAAGCTTTACGCCGTCTCCGCCTGCTTCTCGTAGACGATCAGCGGCGGTTCCTTCTTGAGGATGCACTCCTCGTTGAGGACGATCTCGCGGATGTTCTTGTGCGAGGGCACCTCGTACATCACGTTGAGCATCGCGCTCTCGAGGATGGCGCGCAGCCCGCGCGCGCCGCTCTTGTGCCGGATGGCCTCCCTCGCCACCGCCCGCAGCGCGCCCTCGGTGAACTTGAGCTGCACGCCGTCCATCTCGAAGCAGCTTGCGGTACTGCTTGGCCAGCGCGTTGCGCGGCTTGGTGAGGATGTCGACCAGCGCCACCTCGTCCAGCTCCTCCAGCGTGGCCACCACCGGCAGGCGGCCGATGAACTCCGGGATCATGCCGAACTTGAGCAGGTCCTCCGGCTCCACGTCGCGCGAGCAGCTCGGTCACGTTGCGCTGCTTCTTGGACTGTGACCTCCGCGCCGAAGCCCAGCGACTTGCCCTCCTTGCGCTGCTCGACGATGTGCTCCAGCCCGCCGAAGGCGCCGCCGCAGATGAAGAGGATGTTGGAGGTGTCGACCTGGAGGAACTCCTGCTGCGGGTGCTTGCGGCCGCCCTTCGGGGGCACGTTGGCGATGGTGCCCTCGATGATCTTGAGCAGCGCCTGCTGCACGCCTTCGCCGGAGACGTCGCGGGTGATCGAGGGGTTCTCGCTCTTGCGGGCGATCTTGTCGATCTCGTCGATGTAGACGATGCCCTTCTGCGCCCGCTCGATGTCGTGGTCGGCGGCCTGCAGCAGGTTGACGATGATGTTCTCCACGTCCTCGCCCACGTAGCCGGCCTCGGTGAGGCAGGTGGCGTCGGAGATGGTGAAGGGCACGTTGAGGATGCGCGCCAGCGTCTGCGCGAGCAGCGTCTTGCCGGAGCCGGTGGGCCCGAGCAGCAGGATGTTGCTCTTCTGCAGCTCCACGTCGTCCATCGAGACCTTGGTCTCGATGCGCTTGTAGTGGTTGTGCACCGCGACCGAGAGGATCTTCTTCGCCCGCTCCTGGCCGATGACGTACTCGTCGAGGATCGGCTTGATCTCGCTCGGGCGGGGGATGCGCAGCTTCTGTCCCGCGCCTCCTCCTGGTCGATCTCCTCGGCGATGATGTCGTTGCACAGGCCGATGCACTCGTCGCAGATGTAGACGGTGGGCCCGGCGATGAGCTTCTTCACCTCCTTCTGCGACTTCCCGCAGAAGGAGCAGCAGAGCGTCTGGTTCTCTCGCTTCTCCACGTTCTTGCCCGCCATGGCCCTCGCTCCGCCTCTCGGCGCCATCGCAAACCGCCGCCTCCCAGCCTCCGCCTTTCGGCTCCAGCCCGGGCGTCGGCAAAGCCGCCGCCGTCCAACGATCCTCCCCGGCCTACGAATCTAACCCTACTTCGGGCGCCGCGGCCGGTTTCTTGACCACGACCTCGTCGATCAGACCGTACTCCTTCGCCTCACCTGCGCCCATGAAGTAGTCGCGGTCGGTGTCCTTCTCGATGCGGTCGAGCGGCTGCCCGGTGTGCTTCTGCATGATTTCGTTGAGCTTTGCCTTCAGGCGCAGGATTTCCTTGGCGTGGATCTCGATGTCGCGTCGCCTGCCCGCCGAAGCCGCCCGAGCGGCTGGTGGATCATGATGCGCGAGTGGGGCAGGGAGTAGCGCTTGCCCTTCGCCCCGGCGGCCAGGAGCAGCGCGCCCATCGAGGCCGCCTGGCCCATGCAGATGGTGGACACCTGGCACTTCACGTACTGCATCGTGTCGTAGATGGCGAGGCCCGCAGTCACCGACCCGCCCGGGCTAGTTGATGTAGAGGTTGATGTCCTTGTCCGGGTCCTCCGACTCGAGGAAGAGCATCTGGGCGACGATGATGTTGGCCACGTCGTCGTCGATCGGGCGTGCCCAGCAAGACGATGCGGTCCTTCAGCAGGCGGCTGTAGATGTCGTACGCGCGCTCGCCGCGGTGCGTCTGCTCGATGACGGTCGGATACGGAATCATGGCCATGGTGGGGCCCCCGGTTACGGTTGCGAGAAGTTGGCCTTGGAGAGCAGGAAAGCAAGCGCCTTGTCCTGCCGCAGGCGCGATTTCAGGCTGTCGATCGACTGTTCGCGCCGGAACGCGGCGCGGATCTTGTCCGCGGGCTGCTTGAGATCGGCCGACAACTTCTCGAAGTGCCCGGCCACGTCTTCGTCGCTCACCTCGATCTTCTCCTTCTCCGCGATCGCCTCCAGCAGCAGATAACCTTTCACTTCGAGCAGCGCACGCTGGCGTAGCTCGTCGCGCATCCGGTCGAAGTTGAGCCCGAGCTGCCGCGGGTCGATGCCGCGGCGCATGAACCCCTCCAGCATGCCGTTGAGCATGGCGTCGACGTTGCGCTCCACCAGCGCGGGGGGCGCCTCGATGGGGTTCTTCCCCACCAGGGCCTCGATGAGCTTCTCGCGCTGGCTGTTCTCCGCCCGCTGGCGGGTCTGCTTCTCCATCTCCGCCCGGATGCTCGCGCGCAGCTCGCCGAGCGTCTTCGCCTCGCCTCCCAGGTCCTGGACGAAGGCGTCGTCCAGCGCAGGCACCTCGCGCTTCTTCAGGCCCTTGACCTGCACCTGGAAGCGCACCTCCTTGCCGCGCAGCTCCTCCGCGCCGTAGTCGTCGGGAAAGGTGGCGGCGATCTCGCGGGTCTCGCCCACCCTGGCGCCGGCCAGGCCCTCCGCCTTGTTGTCGAGAATCGAGCCCGGCACCACCTCGAGCAGCACGCCTTCGCGCTTCGCGCCCTGCAGCGGCGTGCCGCCCATGCTGCCCTCGTAGTCGGCGGAGACGAAGTCGCCCGCCTCCGCCACCTCGCGGCCCTCCACCGGCACGAACATGGCCTGGTTGGAGCGCATCTCCTCGATGCGCTCTTCCACCTGCTCGTCGGTGACCTGCGCCTCCAGGGGCGGGACGGTGAGGCCCTCGTAGTCCTTCGGCTCCACCCGCGGCCGCACCTCGACGGTGGCGGTGTACTTGAACGGCTGGCCGGGCTCCACCGATCCGTTCTCCACCCGCGGCGGGGCCACCGGGTCCAGCTTGTGGTCCGCCAGGGCCTCGTGGATGGAGCCGGTGACGAGCTTCTGCGCCACGTCCTTCTTCACGTCGTCGCCGAAGTAGCGCTCGACCAGGCGGCGCGGCACGTGCCCTTGCCGGTAGCCCTTGAGCTTCACGGTCCGGGAGACGGACGTATAGGCCGTCTCCAGCGCGTCCTTGACGCGGTCCGGGGTGAGCTCGACGGAGACCTTCTTCACCACCGGGCTGAGATCCTCGACGCGGGACTGGACCACTGATGCTCCTTGGACGAGCAGGCGAGTGCGAGAGGCGGGAATCGAACCCGCACGGGTTTCCCCACAGGCTTCTAAGGCCTGCGCGTCTGCCAGTTCCGCCACCCTCGCAAAGCTTGCTGGCAGGAGGCGGGTCATAGCGCCCGCACCCAGGTGAGTCAACGCGCGACGCCGACTCGCCGCGCGACTCCCAACAGGACGGCGCTGGACCCGGGTCCGGAGCCGGCCGCCTGCCGTGGTGGCCGTCGCGGCGTGCTAGAACACGCGGCAATGGCCAAGGCACGCGCCGCGCACCAGCCGCATGGGCACAAGACCGAGACCACCGTCGAGCGGATCCTCGAGCGCATCCGCGACGCGCACAACATCGACTTCCGCAACTACAAGCGCCCCACCCTCCGCCGCCGCATCGAGCGCCGCATGGCGGAGCGCAAGTGCAGGACCGCGGCCGAGTACGTGCGCCTGCTCGACCGCGACCCCGCCGAGTACGACGCGCTCGTCGACTCGATGCTCATCAAGGTCACCACCTTCTTCCGCGACCCGGAGATCTGGCAGGAGCTCTCGCAGAAGATCATCCCCTACATGCTCTCGGAGAAGCGGCAGGGCGAGGACGTTCGCGTCTGGTGCGCGGGCTGCGCCACCGGCGAGGAGGCGTTCACCGCCGCCATCCTCCTCGGCGAGGCCATGGGCGACGCCTTCCACAACCAGGAGGTGAAGGTCTTCGGCACCGACATGGACGAGAGCGCCATCGCCTTCGCGCGCCGTGGCCTCTACCCGCAGGACCGCGTCGAAGCCCTGCCGGAGCGGCTCCTCAAGAACTGGTTCGTGCGCGAGGCGGGCGGTTGGGCGGTGCGCAAGGAGCTGAGGCGCTCGGTGGTGTTCGGGGTCAACGACCTGGTCTCCGATCCGCCCATCTCGCGCCTCGACCTGCTCGTCTGCCGCAACGTCTTCATCTACCTGGACGCGGCGCTGCAGAAGCGGGTGCTGACCCGGTTCCACTACGCCGTGCGCCGCCACGGCATCCTCCTGCTGGGCAAGAGCGAGCTCATCCCCTTCGCGGCCAAGCTGTTCGAGCCGGTGGACCTGCACCGGCGCATCTACCGCAAGAACGGCGAGCGCGACCGGCCTGCGGCACGTGGGCGGGTTGTGTCGCTGCTCGAGCAGGAGTCCCTGGCCCGCGCCACCGAGGAGCGGCGCGCGGATGCGCCCGCCGCCGACGCCTTCTATCGCGACGCGTTGGCCTCCATGCGCGCGCCGGTCATCACCACGGCCCTCGACGGCACGGTGATGGTCTGGAACGCGGCCGCGGCCGCCCTCTGGGGGCGGTCCGAGGACGAGGTGACCGGCAAGAAGCTCGCGACGCTGGCGCTTCCCGGGCTCTCCGGCGACCTGCTCATCGAGAAGACCTCCGCCGGTGCGCGAGGGACGCAGCGAATTGGAGCGCGGCACCGCCGTGGTGGCGCGGCCTTCCGACGCGCGCTCGCTCCAACTCGCGGTGGAGGTGACGCCGCTTCGCGACGCCGGGGGACAGCCGGCCGGGCTGCTCTACGTGGGCTCCGACGTCACCGCCTTCCGCGAGTTGGAGGCCGAGCTGCGCAAGGCCAACGAGGAGCGGCAATCCGCGCTGGAGGAGCTGCAGACGAGCAACGAGGAGCTGCAGAGCGCCAACGAGGAGATGGAGACCACCAACGAGGAGCTGCAGAGCGCCAACGAGGAGCTCCAGACCACCAACGAGGAGCTCCAGTCCACCAACGAGGAGCTGGAGACCACCAACGAGGAGCTGCAGAGCACCAACGCGGAGCTCGACGCCACCAACCGCGAGCTGGCCCAGCGCACCGAGGAGATGAACTCGGTGGGGTACGTGCAGCGCGCCATCATCCGCACCCTCAACGCCGCGGTGATCGTGCTGGACGACGCCGGGCGCGTGCGGGTGTGGAACCTCGCCGCCGAGCGTCTTCTCGGGATCCCGGAGGACGAGGCGCTCGGGCAGCTCCTCTGGACGCTGCACATCCCCGCCATGCCCCGGCTGGCGCTGCAGAAGATGCGCAAGGCGCTGGCGCAGAACGCGCCGCTGCGCGCCGAGCAGGTCTCCTACGAGCTGCCCAACGGCAGCGAGGGGCGCGCCATGCTGGCCGCCGTGCCGGTGGTCGAATCCGGCAAGGCACTCGGAGCCGTCGTCATCCTCGAAGACACCACCCGGCTTGCGAACCTCGCTTCCGAGGTGGCGGCGCTGAAGGCGGAACATGGCGGCAAGCGAAACCAGAGCAACTGACCTGCTGCCGATCGAGAGCCTGCGCGCGAAGTACGCGGAGCTCGCCTCCAAGTACCAGCAGCTGGTGGCGCGCGTCGATCAGCGGGCGACGCAGAATCTCACCATCTACAAGCTGGGCACCTGGGGGCTGCAGGCCACCTCCGCCGCGCTGGCGGTGATGGGGAGCGGCAGGATCGCGTTGTCGAACGCGCGCTTCACCGCCCTGGCGCGGTCGCTCGCCGGACCGCTCGTCTGCATCGAGCCGCGGGCCGGGCCTGCCTATCCCAACCTGCGCGCCCTGGCCCTGACCGAGGCCGCGACGCTGACGCAAGGGCGGCGCTCCGCCCGCGAGTTGCGCTATCGCGACGCAGGATCCACCGCGGTGCTCTCCATCCGCCTGGAGCGCAATCGCGCCGCGCGCGACCCGGCGGTGGTGCTCATCGCCGAGGATGTGACCGAGCACGCCCGCCGCGACACCGAGCTGGAGCGCACCCGCGAGGCGCTCCTGCACCGCGAGCGCTTGCGGGTGCTGGGGGATCTCGCCGTCTCCATCGCCCACGACCTCGGCAACACGCTGCGCGGCACCAGCTTCCAACTCACCATGCTCGAGGATCCCGGATTGGCCCCGGAGAAGCGCGCCGAGGCGGTGCGCGGCATCGCGGGGCGCATCGAGATCGCTTCCGCCGTCATCTCCCGGCTGCACGACTTCGCCCGCACCGGCTCGCTGAAGACGGCCGCCGTCGATCTCGGGCGCATCGTCTCGCAGGCGGTGGCCATCGTCGACACCGAGCTGCGCGAGGGGCGGCCGGTCGAGGTGCGCGTCTCCATTCCCGAGCTGCCCCCGGTGCGCGGATCGGCCCCCGAGCTTTCGCTCCTCTTCGTGAACCTGCTGCGCAACGCGCGGCAGGCGATGCCGGAGGGCGGCATCATCTCCATGGCGGCGCGCCGCGGGGGAGACTCGGTCGTCGTCACCGTCGCCGATCAGGGCACCGGCATCCCCGCCGACGTCCAGCCCCGCCTCTTCGAGCCGTTCTTCACCACCAAGGGCGCGGAAGGCACCGGCCTCGGGCTCTGGCTCGCCGCCGGGACCATGGCGCGCGTGGGCGGGTCCATCCGCGCCGTCAACCGGCCCCAGGGCGGCGCCCTCTTCTCGCTCACCTTTCCCGTGGTGCCGGTCAGTCGGCGGCCCCGGCGTCCGGCAACCCGAACTGCAGCGCCTGACGGACGACCCGCGCGTGGGTCTCGGCGGAAACGGCCCGCTCCTGGTAGCGGCCGGCGGACTTGACCTGCCCGAGTTGTTGCGCGCGCTCCGCCATGCGCCGCGCCAGCGCCCCCTGCTCCTCGAGCGCGCGCAGCGCTGCCCAGAGCGCGGACTCGAGCACCCCGCGCTGCTCGTCGTAGAGGCTCTCCGGCGCGTAGGCGTGGCCCACCCTGCAGCGAAAACGCAAGAGGTCGCCTTCGTGGACCTCGTTGAGCACGCCGCCGCAGGCCGGGCACCCCAGGCCGGAGGGCGCCCCCACCTTCAATTCGCCGGCGGCGCCGGTGAGGTGGAGCGCCGACTCCACTTCCAGGAGCGCCGAGCGCGCCGGGGGCGGCGAGGCATCCTCCCGCACCAGGGCGGGGAGCAACGACGCCATCTCGCTGATGGGAAGCACGTGATTGACGTCCACGTTCTCCAGCGCGCTGCGCGGCATCATCTCCACCAGCGCCTCGTTGGGATCCTGCACCACCGCGAGGCCGCCGCTTCCCTTGATGGCCACCAGCCCGGCGGTGCCGTCGTCGAGCGCGCCGGAGAGGACGATGCCGATGACGCGTGCCCCGAACGAGTACGCGGCGGTGCGGAAGAGGGGATCGATGGCCGGCCGATGCCCGTTCTCCTTCGGACCGCGGACCACGCGCACGTGCTTGTCGTGCAGCAGGAGGTGGTGATCGGGCGGCGCCACGTAGATGCAATCCGCGACGATGGAGTCGCCGTCCCGGGCATGTTTCGCCGGCAAGGGTCCCGCCGAGGTGAGGATGCGCGGGAGAACGCTCTTCTGCTCCGCCGCCATGTGCAGCACGACGAAGATCGAGGCGCCCAGCTGCGCGGGGAGCTTGCGCATCAACCCGCTCAGCGCCTCGACGCCGCCCGCGGAGGCGCCGATGACGACGATGTCGCGGCGCGCCGCTGTCCGCATCGCCCAAAGGTACGCCTGCAGGCTCGATTGGACACTACACGCTCGCCCGCTTTTCGCGTCCAGACCACCACGCGGGTGGCGTCGGGAAGACGCCACATGTAGGATTACGTACATGGACCGGTTGCGCGTCGCTTTGGTCGACGACCATCTCCTCTTCCGCGAAGGGCTCGCGCGCGATGCTCGCCAACGCGCCGGACATGGAGATCGTCGCCGAAGCGTCGAACGCCCAGGAGGCCCTTCCCGCGGTACGCAACAGCAATCCGGAAGTGGTGGTGCTCGACGTGATGTTGCCGGGCATGAGCGGCATCGGGATTGCCCGCGAGCTTCTCCGCGAGGATCCGACCCGGCGCGTGCTGGCGCTCAGCATGGTGGCGGACGAGTCGCATGTCGCCGACGCGCTGCAAGCGGGCGTGCTCGGCTATGCCTGCAAGGCGCAGTCGGCGCGCGAGGTGGTCGATGCCATCCGCGCGGTCGCCCGCGGCGAGACGTACCTGGCCCCGCAGGTTTCGGGCTTCGTCGTCTCTGACTACCGCCGGCTGCGCAGCGGCGGCGAGAGCGCCGCCCGCCTGCCCACCGCGTCGCTCACCACCCGCGAGCGCGAGATCTTCGAGCTCTGCATCCAGGGCCTGCCCACCGCGGAGATCGCGCGGCAGCTCTCCATCAGCCCGCGCACGGTGGAGACGCACCGCAGCCGCATCCTGCGCAAGCTCAACGCGCACTCCGCCGTGGACCTGGTCCGCATGGCGGCGCGCTGGGGCATGCTCTCGCACTGACCAGCCGCGCTCCTTGCCAGGGCAGGGGCGCGGCGGCATGCTTTCCCGGTGGTCCAGCTCGTCACCATCTCGCGGGAGTACGGCGCGGGTGCAGGCGAGTTCGCCGCGCTCCTCGGCGCGGCGCTGGGGTGGCCCGTCTTCGACCGGGTCATCGGCGAGCACGCGGCCATCCGGCTGGGAGTCACGCTGGACGCGGTGATTCCGGTGGAGGAGCGCGAGGACTCGTACGTGGAGCGGCTGGAGCGGGCGTTCTCGCTCGGGCCGCCCGAGCTCATCGGCCACGCGCCGGCGCGCTCCTGGACCGAGGAGGTGTACCGCGCGGAGAGCGAGCAAATCCGCGAGATCGCCAAGGCCCCGCCGGCGGTGATTGTCGGCCGCGGCTCGCAGTGCCTGCTGCGCAACCGCGCGGACGCGCTGCACGTGCGCCTGTACGCGCCCCAGGCCGACCGCGTGGCGCGAGTGGCGCAGCGCAGCGGCTGGCCGCGCGAGCGGGCGCAGAAGATGGTGGCGAGCCTGGACGCCGCCCGCCGCCGCTTCCTCTCCGCGCACTTCGGCTGTGGCGACGACACGGAGACGCTCTATGGGCTCGCCCTCAACACCTCGGTCGTCTCCATCGAGGCCGCGGTGGCGCTGGTGCGTCAGCTCGTCCAGCCCGACGCCGCGGCCGGGCCGTAGCTCTTCATCGCGGGCGCTTGGAGTACCGGCGGGTGACCTCGAGCAGCTCGTCGATGGAGAAGGGCTTGCGCAGCACGGCGTTCGCGCGCGCGTGCGGCTCGGGGCGGACGTCCCCGGAGATGAGCACGGTGGGAACGGCGTCGAACTGCGGATGGGCGCGCATCCAGTCCAGCACTTCCGCGCCCGTCATCTGCGGCAT
This sequence comes from uncultured delta proteobacterium, assembly GCA_963792275.1. Taxonomy (GTDB): domain Bacteria; phylum Myxococcota; class Myxococcia; order Myxococcales; family 40CM-4-68-19; genus 40CM-4-68-19. The sequence continues at coordinate 15,259 of CAWBVQ010000020.1, read as the reverse complement.
GATGTCGTCGAGCAGGATCACGCTGGGAGCCTCCTCCCTGCGCAGGAAGGCGAGCGCTTCCCCTCCCGAGGAGGCCACGCGCACCTCGAACCCCTCGCCGACGAGGATGTCCTCCAGCGAGTCCCGCGTATCCGAGTCGTCGTCGACGATGAGCACGCAGGCCATTTGGCTCCCTCGGTCCGGACGCAAGTAAAGACACGTTGCCGGCCGCGAATCGATACGTATCGCCACGCATGCCGTTTTACATTGATAATGGAGAAAAAGGCCCGCGCTCCGTGAGGAGGCGGGCCTCGTTCGATTGAGAGCGGAAGGAATCGAACCTTCAACCTATGGATTAAGAGTCCATTGCTCTGCCAATTGAGCTACGCTCCCGTGTCATGCCGGCAAGGGCCGCGCTGTGTACCCGCTTCGCGCGCGACCGTCAAGAGAAGTTGGGGTGGCTGACCGGGCTTGAACCGGCAACACCTGGAGTCACAGTCCAGTGCTCTACCATTGAGCTACAGCCACCGTAGTGACGATCTCCGCGGTACTACCGTGAACGCTCTGCTTCACAAATGCGCTGGATCCGGCGCCAACTGGCGCCTCCACCAGGGTGGAGCTCGCTCCCCCCTGGACCCCCCACAAGCACCGCTATGCAAAGCTCTGCTTGGATCCACCGTCGCCTCCACGTGCACTTCGCGCCGAAAAACCGACTCTGATCCCTAAACCTAAACCTGAACCCGTTCCCTGAACCCACTCCCCGCCGTCCCAGCGGGACGGAGCTCTTTTGGCGCGCCAGGAGGGACTCGAACCCCCGACCAACGACTTAGAAGGCCGTTGCTCTATCCAGCTGAGCTACTGGCGCCTGGCTGCATCCTGCCTCAAAAGTCGGGGCGAGAGGATTCGAACCTCCGACCTCCTGCGCCCAAGGCAGGCGCGCTACCAGGCTGCGCTACGCCCCGTCCAAAGCCCCGGCACGCCCGCCGCCGGTTCGACCCCTGACCACCAAAGCGCCGGGGAAGTACACGGTTTCCGCGCCGGGATCAAGGCTCACAGGGCGCCCTCCCGCGCCAGGCGGGTGAGGTCCGGCAGGAGCCGCTCCAGCGCGCGGCCCCGGTGGCTGAGGCGGTTCTTCTCCAGGGGCCCGAGCTCCGCCAGGGTCTTGCCGGGAGCCTCCAGCGGCAAGAAGAGCGGGTCGTATCCGAATCCGTTCGTTCCCCGCGGCGCCGGGCGCGATGGCGCCGTCCACCCGCCCTGCGGCGCGGAACACGCGCTGGCCGTCGGGCGCGCTCAGCGCCAGGGCGCAGAAGAAATGCGCCCCGCGGCGCGCCTCGGGCACCCCGTGCAGCGCGCGCAGGAGCTTCGCCCGCCGCTCCACGTCGGTGGGCGCGTAGCGAGCGCTGTAGACGCCCGGTCCGCCGTCCAGCGCATCGACGCAGAGGCCGCTGTCGTCCCCCAGCGCCCACAGCCCGCTCCGCACGGCGCTGGCGGTGGCCTTCTGCGCCGCGTTCTCCTCGAAGGTGTCGCCGGTCTCGTCCGGCGCGGGCAGCCCGGCATCCTCGAGCGAGAGCAGCTGCAGCGGCAAGGCGCCCAGGATCTCGCGGATCTCCACCAGCTTGCCCCGGTTCGAGGTCGCGACCAGCAGCTTCACTTCGCGAACGCCTGGGCGATGGCCGCGAGCTGCTTCTGGTGCAGCTCGGAGAGTCCCTTCTGGGCGGTGGCCACCATGGCGGCGAGCTGCGCGGGCGAGAACGCCTTCTTCTCGGCGGTGCCCTGCACCTCGAGCAGCTCGCCTGCGGCGTTGCCCACCACGTTCATGTCCACCTCGGCGGCGAAGTCCTCCTCGTAGTCCAGGTCGAGCAGCACCTGCCCCGCGAGGATGCCGATGCTCACCGCCGCCACCGGCGCGCGCAGCGCCTTCTCCCGCTGCATGCGCCGCAGCGCGATGCCCAGCGCCACGTACGCTCCGGTGATCGCCGCGGTGCGGGTGCCGCCGTCCGCCTGGAGCACGTCGCAGTCGATCAGCACCTGCCGCTCGCCCATGGCCGTCAGATCCACCGCCGCCCGCAGCGCCCTGCCGATCAGGCGCTGGATCTCCTGCGTGCGGCCGCTCTGCTTTCCCTTCGCCGCCTCGCGGTCGCTGCGCGTGTGCGTGGCGCGCGGCAGCATTCCGTACTCGGCGGTCACCCAGCCGCGCCCGGACCCCTTCACGTGGCTGGGCACGCGTTCCTCGGCGGTGGCGGTGCAGAGCACCCGGGTGCGGCCGAAGCTGCAGAGCACGCTGCCCTCGGCGTGCTCGGTGAAGTTGGGCTGCAGCGTGACGGGACGAAGCTGGTCGGGCGCGCGGTCCTTGCGAGGCATGGAGCGCGGGACTTACCGCGTCCCCGAACGACCCGCAACCACGCCCGCCGCGTTGACTTTCGGCGCCTGCGCCGCCTGCTCTTCGGGACGCACCTGCGCGAAGAGGCGCCGCGCCAGCACCTGGTCGGCGAAGTCGCGCACCGCGTCCGCCAGCGCCTGCGCGATGCGCTCCTGGTACTTGTCGCGCCCCAGCCTGCGCCCTTCCTGCGGGTGCGAGATGAAGCCGATCTCCACCAACGCCGACGGCATCCGCGTCCCGGAGAGCACCAGGAAGGGCGCCTGCCGCACGCCTCGCGAGGGCGCCCGCGTCTCGCGCACCATCTGCCGCTGGACGATCTGCGCCAGCGCGGCGGAGTCGTTGCGCGCCTGCCCGAGCGCGAGGTCGTTGAGGATGCCGGCCACCGCGCCGCTCGACCTTGGGCAGCGGCACCGCCTCGGGGCCGCCGTTCTCCGCCTTCGCCAGCATCCGCGCTTCCGCGTCGGTCGGGTCGGGCGAAAGGAAGTACGTCTCCACCCCGCGGGTGATCCTGCGGTCCTCGCGATGCTCCATCGAGTTGCAGTGGATGGAGAGGAAGACGTCGGCGCCGGAGTCGTTGGCGATGCGCGCGCGGGCCGCCAGCGGAATGTCCTCGTCCGCCTCGCGGGTGAGGATGACCGTCGCACCCAGGGCCTCGAGCGCGGTCCTGGTCTTCTGCGCGACCTGCAGCGCGATGACCTTTTCCTGCAGCCCGTGCCCGCCGTGCGCGCCGTCGTGGGGCCACTTGCCGCCGTGGCCGGGATCGAGCACCACCACGAAGGGCGCCTGCGACGCCGCCGCGACGGCGGGAACGCCGAGCAGGCAGGCGCAGGTCAGGGCGAGGATGCGGCGCACAGCCGCAAGCTTACCAGAACGTCCGCCGGGCCCGAAGAATTACAGCGACTCACCCTTGACGGCATCGCGCATTTTCCGAGCAGTTTCAGGGCTGAAGACCGTCAGCAGCCAGTAGATGAGGCCCACCACCAGGAGGAGCTTCAAGATCAGCCAGGCGAGGGAGAGCAAGAGGCCGATGATGCCCCCGGTCACGCCGAAGACGATCTTGATGGCCACCCAGCAGATCAGCCCCACGATGGCGATGGACGCGGCGGTACGGAACATTGCGACCTCCCTGCAAGCCTCAACGGAGCGGTGGGGCGGAAATTTCGCCTTCGACGTCAACCCCCGCCGCTTGCCCACGGCGCACGCGCACCACCTCGCCGATGGCCCGCGCCGGAGCGCCCGCCGCCTCGAGCGCCCGGAGCAGCCGCGCCGCAGCCTTGGGGTCCACCGCCGCGAGCAGCCCGCCGTTGGTCTGGGCGTCGGCGAGGAGCAGCCGGTCGGGAGTGGTCATGGACTCGGGGAAGGTGGCCCGCCCGGAGACGAACTCCAGATTGGCGCGGCTGCCGCCCGGGACCGTCCCCTCGCGTGAAAGCTCGCGGACCCCGGGAAGGATGGCGATGGCCGCCGCGTCCAGCCGCGCCCGCGTCTTCGAGGCGCGCATGGCGGAGTCGAGGTGGCCGAGGAGGCCGAAGCCGGTCACGTCGGTGAGCGCGTGCACCGACTTCCAGTTCCGCGCGTACACCTCGCCCGCCGCCCGGTTGAGCTGGCGCATCTGCGCGGTCGCCTCGCGGATCAGCTCCGCGCCGGCGGTCCCTTTCTTGATGGCGGCCACGGCGATGCCGATGCCCAGCGCCTTGCCCAGGAGCAGCACGTCGCCGGGTCTCGCTCCGGCGTTGGTCATCACCCGTCTGGGATCGACGAGGCCGGTCACCGCCAGGCCGTATTTGGGCTCCAGGTCGTCGACGCTGTGGCCGCCGACGATGGGACAAGCGGCGTCCCGGGCCGCCTCCGCGCCGCCGGCGAGGATCTCCCCGAGCAGCTCGAACGGCTGCGACCGCGGCCAGCCGACCAGGTTCAGCGCGTAGAGCGGCGTTCCGCCCATCGCGTAGACGTCGGAGAGCGAGTTGGCGGCGGCGATGTACCCGTAGTCGCGCGGGTCGTCCACCACCGGCGCGAAGAAGTCGAGCGTCGCCACCAGCCCGCGGCGCGCGTCCAGCTTCCAGACGGCGGCGTCGTCGCGGGTCTCGGTGCCCACCAGCAACGCGTCGGGCCGCTTCGTCTTGGGCAGTTCGCGCAGGACCTGCGCGAGCTCCGCGGGGCGGAGCTTGCAGGCTCAACCCGACCCGTGGCTCAGGAGCGTGAGCCGCGGAGGTTTCGCATGGTCGCCCGCCGTTGTTTCCGGCGCCTTGCCTGTCGCGTTCTCGTCCACGGTGCGCGCCTCGTTGTAACCATCTCCGGAGCCGCCTGCTCTACCACGCCGCCCCTTGCGCGTGCCGCTCCACCTCCACGCGCGCCTCGAACTCGGCCTGGCCGCTGGAGAAGCCGAACGCCTCCACCGCCGCGTCGGGCAGCACGGCGCCGCCGGATGTGAGCGTGTTCAGACCTTCCCAGCCGTCGTGGATCCACACCGTGCCGGCCGGGATTCTCTCGGTGACCAGCGCCCGCGCCCGCATCTCGCCGCGCCGGTTGAAGACCCGGATCGCCTCGCCGTCGCCCACTCCTCGGCTGTTGGCGTCGGCGGGCGAAATCCACAGGCGCGGCGCGGGATCGGCGGCGGCGAGGGAAGGGAGCGCGCGGCCGTGGTCGTAGAAGGCGTGGAAATGCGACAGCGTGCGTCCGGTGCGCAGCGCCAGCGGGTACTCCGAGGCCGGCGCGGGCTCGAACACCGGCAGCGGCGGGAGCCCGAGGGCCGCCGCGCGCGCCGAGACCAGCTCCACCTTGCCCGACGGCGTATCGAAGGCGAGGTCGGGATAGGCCACGTGGGACACGTGCCGCGCGCGGATGCCGCCCTCCGCTTCCAGGGCCGCGACCGTGGCATGGCCGGTCGAGGGGTGGTCGAGGATCGCGTCGATGGCGCCCGTCTCCTCCGGCCAGGGGAAGAAGTCCTGGACCCCGAGGCGCCGGGCAAGCTCGCGCAACATCCAGGAAGGCGATCGCGCCTCGCCGGGCGGCTCGAGCATCTTCGGCATCAGGTAGAGATGGGTGTTGGTGCTCTTGCACCCGGTGTCCTCCAGCCACGAGGTGGCCGGCAGCACCAGGTCGGCATGGCGGCGCGCGGTGTCGTGCATGAAGAGGTCGTAGGTCGCGAGCAGGTCCACCTTCGCCAGGGCGGCATCGACGCGGCCCGCGTCGGCGAAGGAGGAGAGCATGTCGGTGCCGAAGAGCAGGAGCGCGCGCAGGCTGCCATCCTCGAGCGACGCGGTGATCCTCGACATCTGATCCGGCACCCGCTCGCCGGCGGGGCGCCGATCGCCCGCGGCGATGCTGGCGAGATCCTGCCCGTGCGCGGAGGCGCCATGCCGCGGTCCGAGGCCCGAGCCGGGAAGGCCGAGGTTGCCGGTGAGCGCGGGCAGGCAACCGACCGCGCGGCCTGCCTGCCAGCCCCCGCTGCCCTTGTTCATCGAGCTTCCGCCGAGGAGGATCATCGCCGGCCTGGTGCTCGCATACCTTCGCGCCAGCGCCGCGATGCGTCTGGGCGGGAATGCCGGTGGTCGCCGCCGCCCATTCGACGTCGTGCCCCATGACGTGGGCGGCGAGCGCCTCGAATCCCACGGTGTGCGCGGCGACGAAGGAGGCGTCGTAGAGGCGCTCGGCGACGATCACGTGCATCATCCCCAGGGCGAGCGCGGCATCGGTGCCGGGGCGGATGAGCAGCGTCTCGTCCGCCTGCGCCGACGCCTCGGTGCGCCGCACGTCGATGTCGACGACGTACGCGCCGCGCCGCCGCGCCAGGGCGAGGTGCCGGCCGGTGTTCGGCTGGCTTGCGAGGTTCGCGCCCCAGAGGACGATCAGCGCCGCGTGCTCGCCCATGTCCTCCTTGGTGTTCACCCGGAGGACGCCGGTGAGCCCCAGGCCGAAGGCGCCCAGGCCCCAGCAGATCATCGTCGGGTTCCACCACTGGCAGCCGTAGAGGTTGGCGAAGCGCCGCAGCAACTCCGACGAGATGCGGGTGCCGTAGTCGTTGGCGAAGAAGCCGTGGCCGGACCAGGCGCCCACCGCCGCGGGCCCGACCATCCGCGCCCGTTCCGCGATGGAATCGAGGGCGTCGTCCCAGCCGATCTTCTCCCAGGCGCCGCTGCGCGGCCTTCGCCGCAGGGGATGGAGGAGCCTGCGCGGGTTGTCGACGATCTCGCGCGCCGCATGGCCGCGGATGCAGAGGAACCCGCGGCTGTCGGGGTTGTCCGGATCGCCCCGCACGCCGTGGACGCGGCCGCTCTCGTCGAGGTCGACCAGCATCCCGCACAGCGTCGGATGGCAGTTCATCGGACACATGGTGCGGACGGTCCGCAGCTTCATCGGTCCGGAGGATAACCGAGGCGAGGGCTTCAGCCCTGCATCACCAGCTCTCCATCGATTCCTCGAAGAGGTGCGCCAGATCCGCCTCGCTCGCCGGCCTGGGCGACAGCCTGGTCACCCGCGCCTGCGGCAGCGTGCCCTCGACCAGCCGGGGGATGTCCCCCTTGTCGTAGCCCACCGCGCGCAGCCCGCGAGGCACCTTGAGGCGCTGCATGATCTTCACCAGGCGGTCGGAGAGGATCTTCCCCGCGTCCTCGGGTTTCGCGCGCGAGACGTCGGCGCCGAGGATCTCCGCCGCGGTGAGGTGCCGCTCCGGATTCGCCTGCGCGGTGAAGCGGAACACCGCCGGCGCGTTGAGGATCACCGACATCCCGTGCGGCACGATCGGGTGATCGCCCGGGAAGCCGTCGGGCCGGAAGTCGCGGACCATCCCCGACACCGGATAGGACATCCCGTGCGGAAGGTGGACGCCGGCGTTGCCGAATCCCACGCCCGCATAGGAAGCCGCGAGCTGCATCTTCTCCCGCGCCTCGAGATCGTCGGGGTCCTCGACCGCGCGCACGAAGTACTTCGCCACCCAGCGCAGCGCTTCCAGGGACCAGATGTCGCTGATCGGATTCGAGCCCTGGTAGGCAGGCCGCAGCACCGGACGCTCCGGCCGCGGACGCTGGTGGAAGGGCATCGCCGTATAGGACTCGATGGCATGGCTGAGCACGTCGAAGCCGCTGGTCGCCGCCACCTGCGCCGGCATGCTGCGCGTGTTCTCCGGGTCGAGGATCCCCAGCATCGGCTTGAGCCGGCGGTGCGCGATGCCCGTCTTCGCGTGCAGCGGCGTGTAGTCGAAGATGGCGACGCCGGTGGTCTCGCTTCCCGTCCCGGCGGTGGTGGGCACCGCGATCAGCGGCTTGAGCGCGCCGGGGCAGGGCAGGCCCTTGCCGATGGGCGCGTTCACGTAGTCGAGGAAGTCGGCAGGCCAGGTGTTGTAGAGGTTCGTCGCCTTGGCGGTATCCAGGGTGGAGCCGCCGCCCACCGCGACGAAGGCATCGAAGCGGTCGTGCGCCGCGAATTCGATGGCCTCCTTGAAGGAGAGGTCGGTGGGCTCGACGCGGACCCGGTCGAAGAGCGCGTAGGAGACGCGGTTGTCGCGCAGGCTCTCCAGTACGGTTGCCACCGGCGCGAGCCTGGCGAGGTTGGGATCGGTCAGCACCATCACCCGCTTCGCCTTCATCTCCGCGAGGTCCATGCCGATCTCGCGGGTGACGCCCCGGCCGAAGCGGATGCTGGAAGCTGCAAGCTCGAACGCGTTCTCCAGCGCCATGGATCCTCCTCCGGAACCGGCGGTCCTCGTCCCGATCAGAACTGCCGCAAATACCCGCGCTGGATGAGCGCGCGCAGCTTCTCCGAAACTTGAAGGTCGCTGCCGCTCGCCCGGTCCAGCACCGCCTGCACCACCCCGTAGTTGTGCACCAGCTGGAGCAGGTCCAGCTCCTCGTGCGAGAGCTCGCTCAGGCGCGGCCCGAGCGGCATGGCCATGCCGATGGCCGCGGTGGGCGCCGGCAGGTCGCCGCGGGCCAGCTCGTCGGCCTGGTGCATGGCCTCCATCACCAGCTGCTCGGTGCCTTCGGTGATCTCGTCGGGCATGCTGGGAAGGTCGCCCTCCTGGGGCACGAACTCGAACCCGCCCTGCGTCCACGACACCATCCGGAAGAGCGCCTTCTTGGGCGGCAGCGTCGGGTCCGCGTCGACGACGGCGCTCACCACCTTGCCGGCCCGGAGGTGGACGCGGCCGGCGCGATATCCCTTGATGACGATGGCGCCGGTCTTCTTCGAGGTGCTGAGGAGCTGCAGCAGGTCCACCAGCGGCACCTCCTCCAGCCGGCCCTGCACGGCGCTGCGGCCGCCGGCGCGCTTCTCCTGCGCCTCCGCGGTGCGCTCCAGGTTCTGCTGCGCCGCCTTGGCGTCCAGGGCCGCGCCCGCCGGGCGGGTCACGCCCACCAGCTTGAGGATGCTGGTGCCGATGAGGATGCGGTCGCCTTCCTTGAGCTGGGCGCGCTTCACCTTCTCGCCGTTGACGAAGGTGCCGTTGGTGGAGCCGAGGTCGGAGATGGTGATCTGCCCCGGCTGCAGCGTGAGCCTGGCGTGCTTGCGCGAGACCATGTCCTCGATCAGGACGAGGTCGAGCTCGCTGGAGCGGCCGATCACCAGCTCGCCGCTGTCGGCGAGAGGGTACTCGCCGCCCTGGTACTTCCCGGAGATGAAGCGGAGCGCGAAGGCCTGGGCGCTCACGGCTGGCCCTTGCGCGCCTGCGACCGGGCCAGCTTGAGGTACATGCCCGCGGTGCGGTGCTGCGGGTCGGTGCGCAGGACCTCTTCCCATTGCGCCATGGCCTCGTCCAGCTTGCCGCCCGCGTACAGCGCCGTGCCCAGCGCGACGCGCGCCGGCAGCCAGGCCGGGGAGTGCTGTACGGCGAGGCGAAGCTCGGCCAGGCCTCCGTCGAGGTCGCCGCTCTCCTGTAGCGCCTGGGCGAGGCGGAGCCGGAGGTCGACGAAGGTGGGGCAGAGCGAGAGCGCGCGCCGGTACTCGGAGGCGGCGTCGCCGGGACGGCGCACGGAGAGATAGCCGTCGCCGACCTGGGCGTGGAGGTTGGCGATCTTTCCCCGGGTGTACGGATCCAGCGGCTGGTCGCCGTTCGGGTCGCGCCTCTGCGGGCTGCGGGCCCGGCCCACCGCGGCGCCGTACACTTGCTGCGCGCGGTCGTACTGGCCGAGGTCGTTGTAGACGATGGCCAGGTTGAGCGCCGCCTCGACGTAGTCCGGGTTGATCTCCAGCGCCTTCTCGAACGCGCGCTGCGCCGGCTCGAACTCGCCGAGTTGGTGGTAGATCACGCCGAGCATGTGCTGCACGTCGGCGAAGCGCGCGCCCAAGCGACACCACCTGCTCCAGGTGGCCCGCCGCGACGGAGTAGTCGCCGCGCTGGAAGTGTTCCTTGCCGAGGGCGACCAGTTCCCGCAGGCGGTCGTCCGTGCTCTCCCGATCCGGCATTTCGCGGCGGACCGTACCACGATCAGCCGCCGGGCGGGGTCAGCGGAGGCTTGAGCGGCGGCGGCGCCGGCGGCGTCTGTGGCGTGGCCGTGGGCGGGGTCTCCGGCACCTTGGCGGGCGCCGCTTGCGCCGGCGCGGGCTTCTCCGGCACCGGCTTCGTCGCCGGCGCCGTGGGGGGAATCTGCGCCAGCCTCTGCTCGGCCTGCTTGAGATGCGGGCTGTTCGGCGCTTCCTGCACCAGCCGGCGCAGCACCGTGCGCTCGACCCCGGGGTCGTTGGCGTTGCGCCAGGCGTTCGCGGCGTTCCACAGCGACTCGCCCTTCATCTTGCCGTCGCGCAGGTCGCCGTAGGTATCGGCGAGCGTCATGTACCGCTGCGCGGCGCCGCGCCATTGTTCGCGCTTGCTGTAGAACTCCGCGACGTAGCGCTCGTGAGCCGCGAGCAGCTCGCGGCAGTCGGAGATCATCGCCCGCGCCTTGGGCATGTACTCGCTCTTCGGGTAGCTGGAGACGAACCGGTTCAGCGCCTCCAGCGCCTGCCGCACCGGCGCCTGGTCCTTCTCGTAGGCGGGGGGCAGAAGGAAGATGTTCGAGGGCCGGTCCTGGAAATAGGCGAAGCCCACCCGGTAGGCGGCGTAGTCGGCCTTGGGGTGGGAAGGGTGGCTCTTGACGAAGTCCTGGTACTGCGTCGCCGCGGCGCTCCAGTCCTCGCGGTCGAAGGACATGTCGGCGAGCGAGAGCTCGGCCAGGGCGGAATACTGCGAGTAGGGGAAGTTGGTGCGCACGTACTCGAGCAGGCGCGTCGCCTCCATGAAGTTCTGGTCCTTCTTCTCCTGCTGCGCCTTGTTGTAGGCGATGGCCGCGTTGCTGGCCGCGGCGCCGGTCACCGGCTTGGTGATGTCGACGGCGTCCTTGCCGCCGGCGCACGCGCACAGCGAGGCGAGGCAAAGCGCGCTAAGTCTCTTCCATTCCATCGTCACCGTCGCCTTCCCAGGTGATGCCCAGCGCCTTCGCCGCCGCAGAGGGGCGGTGGCCCTTCGCGATCAGCGCCCGCAAGAGGCGCAGCTTCTCCCGCTCCGTCGGCCGGCTTGCGGCCGCGGAGCCTGCGGTACAGCGCCCGGGCCGCGAGCTCGTCGTCCCCCGCGCCTTCCGCCGCCTCGCCCGCCGCAGCGCGGGCGTCGGCGGCGGCGATTCCCTGCGCCGCCAACCGCTTCGCGGCGAGCCGCGGGGCCTCTCCTTGCCCGACCCGCGTCCGGGCGCGCGCGCGGGCCGTCTCGCGGTCGTTGATGTAGCCCAGCTCCTTTGCGCGCGCCAGCGCAGAATCGACCTCTGCCTGGGGAAACGCCTGCAACGCCTTGCGCAGCTCCTGCTCCGTCCTCTGCCGGGCGGCGAGCAGCTTCAGCGCCTTCTGCAATGCGTCGGGTCGCCGCATTTCAACCGCGCGGCGGTCAGAAGCGCTCGATCTGGAAGTCGTCGTCGGCGGGAGCGGCCGGGGCGGGCTTGGCGGGCACGGCGGCCTGCTTCAGATTCAGCGAGCCGATGGGCAAGGACCCGCCCGGCGGGGTGGTGCGCGAAGGCGGGGGAGGACGCGGCGCCGCCGGCTTCTGCGCGGCTCCGGGCTGCTGCGCCTCTTCCCTCGCGCCCTTCGAAATTGTCCCAGCTCGAGTCGCTGGTGGCGCTGATGCCGGAGACGCGCAGCGCGAAGTCGTCGGGGTTGGAGCACTGCCGCAGCGCCTCTTCGTAGGTGATGATGTTCTGCTTGAAGTGCATCATCAGCGACTGATCGAAGGTCTGCATGCCGTAGGTCGTGTAGCTCTGCGCGATGGCCTGCGCGATCTCCTTGGTGCGGTCCTTGTCCTCGATCATCTCGCGCACGCGGCTGTTGCAGACCAGCACCTCGACGGCGGCCACGCGGCCCTTGCCGTCGGCGCGCGGGACCAGCCGCTGCGAGACCACGCCGCGCAGCACCGAGCCGAGCTGCAGGCGCACCTGCTTCTGCTGGTGGGGCGGGAAGGCGGAGACGATGCGGGTGATGGTCTCGGTGGCGTCGAGCGTGTGCAGGGTGGAGAGCACCAGGTGGCCGGTCTCGGCGGCGGTGAGCGCGGTCTCGATGGTCTCGAGATCGCGCATTTCGCCGACCAGGATCACGTCGGGATCCTGGCGCAGCGCGGACTTGAGCGCCTGGGCGAAGCTGAGCGTGTCCACGCCCGACCTCGCGCTGGTTGACGATGCTCCGCTTGTCGCGGATGAGGAACTCGATCGGGTCCTCGATCGTCATGATGTGGCAGGTCTCGTTGGTGTTGATGTGGTCGACCATCGCCGCGAGCGTGGTGGACTTGCCCGAGCCGGTGGTGCCGGTGACGAGGATCAGGCCGCGCTGCTCGGCGGCCATCTTCTCCAGCACCTTCGGCAGCAAGAGCTGCTCGATGGTGGAGATCTTGAAGGGGATGACGCGCAGCACCACGCCGATGGTGCCGCGCTGCTGGAAGACGTTGACGCGGAAGCGGCCCAGGCCCGGCACGCCGTAGGCCAGGTCGAGCTCGTTCTGCGCCTTGAACTTCTCCTTCTGGTAGTCGTTCATGATGCCGAACGCCATCCGCGAGATCTCCTCGGGCGGAAGGCGTCGGGCATCCTTGAGCGGCACCAGGGAGCCATCGACGCGGAACATCGGCGGAAGGCCCGCCTTGAGGTGGATGTCGGAAGCGCCCCCCCGAAGCGCGACCTGCAGGATCTCGTTCAGTTCCATTCGCCGACCGTAACATGCGAAACCGGACGCTCCCAACGTCCCGTCGCAACCGGAGGCGCCGCGGCGCGGCCGCCGATCACACCCCCGAGCACCTGCGCGCACACGTCGGACGCGAAACGGCCCCGCCCGGAGGTGCCGGGCGAGGCCGAGAAAACGTCGCAGGCGACGGCTAGCGCTTGGAGAACTGGAACCGCTTGCGCGCTCCCGGCTGTCCGTACTTCTTGCGCTCCACCGCGCGCGCGTCGCGGGTGAGGAAGCCGGCCTTCTTCAGCGGCGGCCGGAACTCCGGGTTGAGCTTGAGCAGCGCGCGGCTGATGCCGTGGCGGATGGCGCCGGCCTGGCCGGAGAGCCCGCCGCCGCAGACGGTGATGGCGATGTCCACCTTGCCCAGCTGCTCCACCACCTCGAGCGGCTGCTTGAGGATCATCTTGCTGGTCTCGCGGCCGAAGTACTCGTCGAGGGTGCGGTCGTTGACGACGAAGTCGCCGTTGCCCGGCTTCATGCGGACGCGGGCGATGGACTCCTTGCGGCGCCCGGTGGCGGAGACGATCAGTTCCTTGGCCATTCTCTCCGATCCTTATGCGTTGGCCGCTTCCATCGCGGCGGGCTTCTGGGCGGCGTGCGGGTGCTTGTCGCCGGCGTAGATCTTCAGCTTCTTCATCAGGGCGCGCCCGAGCGCGGTGCGCGGCAGCATGCGGCGCACGGCGTCCTCGACCAGCCGGGTGGGCTTGCGCTGCACGGCCTTCTCGGCGGAGTAGCGCTTGAGACCGCCGGGGAACATGGTGTGGTGGATGTAGGGCTTGTCCTTCCACTTGTTGCCCGTGAGCCGGACCTTCTCCGCGTTGATCACCACCACGAAGTCGCCGCAGTCGGCATGCGGGGTGAAGATGGGCTTGTGCTTGCCCCGCAGGACGCTCGCGATGGTGGTGGCGGCGCGCCCCAGCACCTTGTCCTTCACGTCGATGACCACCCAGTTGCGCTGGACGGTCTTCCTGCTGCCCATCACCGTCTTCATCGAAGGAGGCTCCGAAAACAGAAAAATCCGCTGCGGCAAGCCGCAGCGGGGCGGCGGTAGATACGCGATTCGCCCATGGGTGTCAACACATTGGCCTGCCCGGCGGGCGAGCGGCCGCCCTGTTCGATGGTGAACAGATGGTTCATCCGGTTGAACCGCCGGCCGACGCAGCCTCAATGCCTCACTGCGCCGGGTCGGGCTCCCCGAGGAGCGCGTTCATGGTGGCGAAGAAGCTCTTCGCCTTGGCCTCCTGGACTTCCTTCGGCGCAGCCTTTTGCGGCCCGGAAAGGTCGATCACGTCCAGGAGCGCGGCGGGGATGTCCTCGAGGAAGCGCGAAGGCGTGCGGGGGATGGCCTTGCCCCGCTCGGTGCCGCTCCGCGGCGCGGTGAGGATGAGCCGCTCCCGCGCCCGGGTCAGGCCCGACGTAGCAGAGGCGCCGTTCCTCTTCGAGGTTCATGACCCCGTCGCGTCGGGCCGCCGCCGTCGTCGAATCCGCGCCCGGAGTGCGGCAAGAGGCCTTCCTCCAGGCCGCAGAGGAAGACGCAGCGCCACTCCAGCCCCTTCGCGCCGTGCAGCGTCATCAGCGTGACCGCGTCGCCGGCGTCGCCGTCCGCGTCCTTGGAGTCGAGCGCGAGGCGCTGCAGGTAGCCGGAGAGGCCCGCGGCGAAGGGCTCGTCGTCGCGCCTCCGGCGCCGCTTCCGCGGCCTTCTGCTCCTCGCGCTTCTCGTACTCGATCAGCTGCCGCAGGAGCGACTCCATCGCCTCGATCCTTGCGCGCCTGCGCCGGCGGCCGTGCGCGCCGCGCCGGGCTTCCTCGAAGAGCCCCACCTCGGCGACCAGCGCGCGCGCCGCTTCCGAGAACCCGCGGCGCGAGAGCCTCGCCGTACCTGCCGAGCAGCGCCACGAACGCCGCGATGCGCTCCGCCGCGTGCGACAGCTCGGAGGGCGCGGCGGAAAGACGTCCCAGACCCTGCACTTGCCGCCCGCGCCGGCTCCTGCGCGCGGGCCACCGTCTGGTCGCCGATTCCGCGCGCGGGCACGTTGACGATGCGCAGGAGCGCGATCTCGTCCCGCGGATTGAGCGCGCGCGCAGATACGCGACCAGGTCGCGCACCTCCTTGCGATCGAAGAGCGACGTCCCGCCCACCACCCGGTAGCGCACGCCCGCGAGCCGCAGCGCCTCCTCCAGCGGCCGCGCCTGCGCGTTGGTGCGGTAGAGGACCGCGATCTCGCGCGCCGGATCTTCTCCTCGTACGCAGACGCGCACGATCTCGTCGGCCACGTGCTTGGCCTCCTCCTCGTCGGAAGGCGCCACGACCAGCTCAGGTTCGGCCCGCGCCCGCGGTCGGTCCACAGCTTCTTCGGCTTGCGCCCGGCGTTCTTGCCGATCACCGCGTTGGCCGCGTCGAGGATGTTCCCGTCGCTGCGGTAGTTCTGCTCGAGGATCACCTCGACGCGCCGGGGAACTTCCGCTCGAACTCCAGGATGTGCCGCACCTGCGCGCCGCGCCAGGCGTAGATGCTCTGGTCGTCGTCGCCCACCACGCAGAGGTTCCGGCGCGCCGCCGGCCAGAGCTCGCAGCAGCTGGAGCTGCGCGCGGTTCGTGTCCTGGTATTCGTCGACCAGCAGGTAGCGGTAGCGCTCCTGGTACTGTTGCAAAGCACCTCCGGCTGCTCCGCGAGAAGAGGCGCAGCGGCAAGAGCAACAGGTCGTCGAAGTCCACCGCGCCCATCGCGCGCAGCCC
>CAWBVQ010000019.1:0-99875 GCA_963792275.1 uncultured delta proteobacterium | reverse complement strand
CGGGCAGCCGCCGGCCGGGAATATCGACCCGCTGGAGGAGAGGACCTATTGGCCGGATGATGACCTGGATCCGATGAAGCGTGGCCGGTTGGATCAGATCAAGAGGTGGGCGAGCGACGCGCAAGTGCTCACAACGTCATTCGTGGCCTACGATGTCTTTGGTCCGACTCAGGTCCAAGATCCGTCCGGAGGAACGACGATCTACACTCGCGCGGGCGGTGCGGGGCGGGTCACGCGCATCGACACTCCCGACGGGCGTCACACCAGCACCCGTTATTACGATGGCGAACCTTCCCGCCTGCTGCTCCTCAATGGCGGCTCGGCGCGGCGGTTCACATACGATGACAAGGGCCGGCTCCACGCGACTGAGCCGCTCTCCGCCGATCCCGAGTCTGGCCCCGTGACGCAAGGCTGGATCGAGACGCGCGACCACGACGTTGCTGGCAACACGACCCTCGTGACACGGGCAGATGCGCAGGGGACCGTCCGCTGGAAGCAGATCTTCGACTATTACTGGAACGGCACGCTCAGGAAGGACATTCACCCGGAGGCTGGCAAGGGATACGCCCTATGGCACCGCAAGCGGGACCAGGAACGGCCGACACCGTATACGACGAGGAGAATAACGCCATCTTCTTCTCGGGCTTCGATGCGCTCGGCCGCGTGCAGCAGTTCTATTTTATCGCGGCTCAGGATGTCCCGCCCAGATCATGATGGGGCGGGGACGTCGAATGGCGACGGCGGGTTCGGCTACACGTACCGAGCCGCCCGGTCAGGACGCGCTGGGCGGTGTGTGGAACGATCGTTGCCCGGGTTGCGATGGCGCACTCATTGCAGTATTTATACCCACGACGATTTTGGCCGGCTACTGTCCGTCAGCGCGCCAACGACGCTGACGGCCGGACCGTACACGTATGCGTACGATGCGCGCGGGAATGTCGTGACGCGGAACGGCGGAGGTTCGAACATCAGCTACCAGTACGATGGCGTCAACAGGATGACGCTATTGATGGCGACGCGCACCGCCGACGGCAGCTCGTTCGAATATGACTACCGATACCATGACCCGTCGGCCATCGGCCGACTCCACTCGATCACCGAGCCGGGCCGGACGACGACGTTCACCTACGACGAGATTCGGGCGGACGCGGTTCGAGGTCGTCCGCGAAACCGACGTGGCCACCTCACTGACGAGCGAGTACCGCTACGATCCTGATGGAGACCTCTCCGAGCTGATCACGCCTGCCGGCCTTGACGTGAAGTACGAACGAGACCCCGTGACGAAGGATGTCACGAGGGTGTGGAATGTCACGTCCGGCACCAGCTACGCCAGCGGCGTGACGCACCTCCCCGCCGGTCCGATTGGCGCGCTCACGTTTGCGGGAGGCGCGACATTGACACAGAGCTTCAACCTGCGCTACGAGCCGAGCTCGATCACGAGTGGCCCGGTCGCGTTGAATTACGTCGTGTCGCCGGCGGGGAATCCAAAGACCGTCGGCTCGACCACGTATACCTACGACTTCCGCAACAGATTGGTCGATGAAACGCCGTTCGCGGATACGCAGTACCTCTTGACCTTCCCCGACGGCCCCAACGTCTGGTCCACGACGAGCCGGATTACCAAGGCCTCGACGGTGCCGTGGGGCGCGAGCGCAGTCCCGCAGCCGAAATTCGCCTTCGGGTACGACAACGGATTCAACCTGTCGGCCATCTCGACGTACGACGCGACCGGGTCGAGCATCACCGGGACGACCTGCCTCGTTCACGACGCGCTGGGGCGGCTCACGGCGGTCGGTCCCGCCAAGGTGCAGGCGGGGCAAGACGCGAGGGCGTGCCTGAGCGAGAACGATTCGCGAGCGTGACGGTCCGGTTCCAGTATGACGCGAGGAACCGACGAATCGCTCGCCAGGACGGAACGGGGCCGTGGAAGTACTGGGTCTTTTCGCCCGACGGGAAGCCTGTTGCTGAATGTGGAAGCCCATCTCGAGCGGCGGCGCGTGGTCGGTCGCGCGCGAGTATGTCTGGCTCGATGGACGCCCGCTGGCGCAGGTTGAGTACCCCGGTCCGAGCGGAGGGAACGAGGGGTACGTGTACCTCGTTCATGTCGACCACCTCGGACAACCACGAGCGCTCACTTCGACCACAGGGGCCGTGGTCTGGTCATCGACCCCCCGAGCGTACGGTGAGATTCGGGAGACGACGACGCCCGACCCGGCCAACGGTCGCACTATCGTGACGAACTTGCGGCTCCCCGGGCAGTACGACGAGCGGTTGCTCGGCGCGATCGGACTCTCGGGGCCCTATTACAACGGCGCGAGGTGGTACCTGCCCGCGATGGCGAGGTACCTGGAGCCGGACCCCGTCGCGCTCGCCGGCGGGCTCAATGGAAAGTTCGCTCCCGATTGGTACGGGTACGCCAACCAGAATCCATTGAGGTGGACTGACCCCACGGGTCGCATAGGAATTGTTGGCGTGGCCATTGGCGCGGTGGCTGGCGGGATTGCAGGCTACGCCGCTACTGGCAACTGGAAGGGGGCCGCCATTGGCGCAGTGGTTGGAGGCGCCGTGGGTATCTTCGCGCCGTTGGCGGCGACCAGCGCCGCCGGCCTCGTCACAAATGAGCTCCTAGGGTACGCGGCGGCAACGGCAGCAGACATCGGGGTAAACGCTGTGGGAGGCGGCGCGGCGGCCATTGCCAGTAGTTACATAATGGAAGGGGAGGTGGACTGGCGAGGTGTGGGCTTGGGTGCCGGGATTGGTGCGTTGGTGCCCGTCTTCACAGGCGAAGCCCTCGCTGCTGGCGTTGCGGAAGAGGCGGGCCTGGCCGGGGAGATTGCTTGGGGTGTCAATGGCGGTGGTCTCGGGATCGTTGGATCGCTGCTGGATCCGAAGTCTCCATACACCGTCAAGCCGGAGAATTCGGAGTTCAAGCCGTGGCAAGACTCGGGGACGGCAGCCGATCGGCTCCGTGCGGCGGGGTGCAAGCCGTGATGGACTTCGGGGTCCGAGAGGTGATGATAGCGATAGTGGGGCTCGCCACGCCCTTCAGCCGGAGAGTACCTCCATGCGGCGAATAAACCAGGCAGCAAAGGGAGGGCTCACGCCCGTGGACGCGCGGAGTATGGAGACGACCTTCCGCTACAGGTACACCTGGGTGCTCTGTGCGCTGACGGTTGCGCTCGACAGTCTTGGTGTAGTCATCGTTATTGGGTCAATTCGATCGGGAAGGTTTGGCGATGCGCTGTTAGTCGCCCTCATATTCGTTGGAAGTGTTTCGCTCATTGGTTGGTTCGTGATCACCTCTCGAGCCGACGTGGTGGTCAGCGAGACTGCTGTGTCGCGGCGCCTGTGGGGCCGAACACTCAGGCAAATCTCGTGGGAGAACATCAAGAAGATTCGAGTCTTCAAGATCTACCACCAAGCGTACCGGAGGAAGGCTCGCGTCTTCCACGTTCTCCCTGTCCGTCCCTCCGGCTTTCGTCTCTCGCCGAGTGGAAAGATCTTCTTCGTTGAAGAGGAGGATCTCAGTGATTTGATCGAACACATGAACCGGTACATCGCTGCGCGCGGGATTCCAGTTGAGGTCCGTGTCGGCGCGAGTTGGAGTACTCGAAACAAGATAGATCCGACTCCGGAAACGTCGCGATGAGAAGCATTGCGCGGCGGCGGCATCGGTCTGCAGCGCGCAGATCAGCGGGAGTAAATGATATGCAAACCGGTGCGAGCAACATTCGACGAGTGTTGGTGACGATAGCCGTGGTGGTTGTCGCTGCCGTGGGAGGCTGCGACGCTCCCGAAGGCCGAACGCCGAATACGTTGAAGGTGAGCGGGACGGTCATCGAGCGGATCGACGGTCCGCCTTACACCTTCTTGCACATCAAGACGAACGCCGGCGAGAGGTGGGCGGCCGTGCCGATTGCGAACGTGGGCAAGGACAGCGCAGTCACGATCGTGAACGGCGTTTTCCTCAAGGACTTCGACACTGGATTGCGGGGCCGTCGCTTTGACGTCCTCTTCGGCACGCTGGAGAGGCGCTGATGTGCGCGGGAGCCGCGCACGGCAGAGAGGGATGTACATGAAGAGTTGGAGCCACAACCGCTGGGGAGTGCTGCTCAGCGTACTCGTCGCCGCCCTCGGGGCCGCTGCGCTCGCGCAAACCACGGGCTATCAATATGACCGCTCCGGGAATCTGCGCCAGACGACGGTGTCATGCGATCCCGGGTTCGTCCTCTGTGGAGAGAACTGCGTCCCGTCCGTTCTCAACTGCGGCGCTTGCGGGACCTCCTGCTCGACGAACAACGTCACACCGGCCTGCTCTGCCGGTTCCTGCAACGCGGGCGTGTGCGCGCATGGGTGGGACGATTGCAACGGAAACAAGCAGAGCGACGGCTGCGAGACCGACCTCACCAGCAGCATCGTGAACTGCAACGCCTGCGGCAACGCCTGCTCGACGAACCACGTGACACCGGCCTGCGCTGGCGGTTCGTGCAACGCCGGCGTGTGCGCTGCAGGATGGGGCGACTGCAACGGGAACAAGGGAACGGACGGATGCGAGACCGACCTGAACACGACGGCTAACTGCGGTGGATGCGGTGCCGCGTGCTCGGGCAACAACATCACCCCACAGTGCTCGGGCGGCAGTTGCGAGTCGGGTGTGTGCGAGAGCGTGTCGTTCTATCAGGGCGGTGTTCTCGTCTACCTGAATTACGCCGACTGTAACGGGAACAAGCGGTCCGATGGCTGCGAGACCAATATCGGCAGCGACGTGAACAACTGCGGCGGCTGCGGTGTCAAGTGCTCCACGAACCATGTCACGCCGTACTGCTCGCCAACGCAACTCGGAGGCGTGTGTGGCGGTACGTGCGCGGCGGGATGGGCGGACTGCAACGGGAACATGCAGGACGGCTGCGAGAGCTCTCTCGCTAGCGAATCCAGCTGTGGCTCTTGTGGAAACTCCTGCGCTCCCGGGGACTCGTGCACCAACGGCCGCTGCGTCGCGTCGCTCGGCGGCTGCCCCAGCGGGACCGTGGATTGCGGCGACGGCGTCTGCGTGAAGCCACCGCGGGAGTGCCCCTGACCTTGGCGCCGGGGCCGGTGCCCTACCGTGTGGTCAAGTCGATGTCCGTGTGCAACCAGATGACTGAACAGGACTTCGCCAACGGCGCGCTCGCGACACTGGAAGGGCGAAGGGGTTCACTGCTCCGCCGGGAGGAGCCGCTTGCGTCCTGCCATCCTGCTGCCGTCAACGTGTGCCGCGTGTAGCGAGTTACCCAGTTAAGGCTCGCGACCAGCATCGCATCGCTGGAAATGTCCTGGGTCGCGACAACGTCAGGGGCGCCCCTAATCGCGTTCGAAACTTGGACGTGCGCGAGGTTGGCTTGCGCTCAAAGCTTATAGACCGTCGACGTGCACACCCCCGGGGTGGTGAAGTCGGATAAGAAGCGTTCTGTCCGCTCGCCGCCCGGTTCGCATCGTCCGTAGCCTGGCAAGGTTGATCGCGGCCCGCTCGGGACCTTGCCGCCTCCGCCGCAGGGACAAGCCAGGATGTCCTCGCTGAAGACGCGCAGGAGCAGCTCGCTCCCACGGAATGCGCGAATCGAGGTGCCGGGGAGGCTCTGGTCGTTGGCGGCGGGCAGGGTGTGTCTGGCGCGTCGCTCGAACATGAGCCTTTGCGGGGCAGTAGCGCACCGAGGTGGGCCCGCGGCGGCGGAACCAGCGTCGCCAGACGGCGGAGCAGCTCGCGCGGTTCGAGGATGAGGACATTCCGCCCGTCGCCGAGGCGCCGCTTCATGCGATACGCGAGGTGCCTTGACGAAGCGCCGAAGGCCACTTTTGGATGAGCGGCGGACGGGCAACGTAGCCGCACAAGTGAGTCAGGCCCTGCCGGTCGTTCGCATGCGCGAGCCAGCGCGGCAGGGAGAGCACCCACTGGCGCATCGGAACGTGCGGGAGCACGCCATCATGCAAACCTGCCGTTCGCGCGCGCTGCGGTCGGGCTGCCCGTCTTGACCGCCCCCAGGGTGCAAGATAGCTTCCGCGCCCCGTGACCGTCCCCTCGCACAAGTCGCCGCGCTTCAAGCGAATCCTCCTCAAGCTGAGCGGCGAAGCGTTGATGGGAGAGGGCAAGTACGGCATCTCGCCGCGCACGCTGCAGCAGATCGCCCAGGAAGTCCGCGAGCTGGTGGAGATGGGCGTGGAGGTCGGCATCGTCATCGGGGGCGGAAACATCTTCCGCGGCGTCTCCGCCTCGACCGAGGGCATGGACCGCGCCAGCGCCGACTACATGGGCATGCTGGCCACGGTGATCAACGCGCTCGCGCTGCAGGACTCGCTGGAGAAGCTCAACGTCTTCACCCGGGTGCAGAGCGCCATCGAGATGCAGCAGCTCGCCGAGCCCTACATCCGCAGGCGCGCCGTGCGACATCTGGAAAAGGGCAGGGTGGTCATCTTCGCCGCCGGCACCGGCAACCCGTACTTCACCACCGACACCGCGGCCAGCCTGCGGGCGATGGAGATCCACGCCGAGGTGATCCTCAAGGCCACCAAGGTGGACGGCATCTACACCGCCGATCCGATGAAGGACCCCACCGCCACCCGCTACAAGACGCTCAGCTACATCGAAGTGCTGAAGAAGAACCTCAAGGTGATGGACTCCACCGCCATCTCGCTGTGCATGGACAACGACCTGCCCATCATCGTCTTCGACCTGGGCCAGCCCGGCAACATCCTCAGGGTGGTGCAGGGCGACGACGTGGGCACGCTGGTGGGCGAGCTGAAGCCGCAGCTGCAGCAGGAGGCGTGAGCCATGGGCATGGCAGAGGACGTGGTCGACGATCTCAGGCAGCGCATCAACAAGACGCTGGACGACCTGCGCCGCGAGCTGGCCAAGGTGCGCACCGGCCGCGCCAACCCCGCGCTGCTCGAGGGAGTGCGGGTCGACTACTACGGGCAGATGTCGCCCTTGCAGAACGTCGCCAACGTCACCGTCGCCGACCCGCGGCTGATCGTCATCAAGCCCTGGGAAAAGGCGATGATCCCGGTCATCGAGAAGGCCATCAACGCCGCCGGCCTGGGCATCAACGCCATGTCCGACGCGGAGATCGTGCGCCTGCCCATCCCGCCGCTCACGGAAGAGCGCCGCAAGGAGTTCGTCAAGGTCGTCAAGCACAAGGGCGAGGAGCACAAGATCGCCATCCGCAACGAGCGCCGCGACGCCAAGGAGCTGATCGAGGAGGCCGTCAAGGAGGGCGACCTCACCGAGGACGACGGCAAGAAGGCGATGGAAAAGGTGCAGGTCGAGGTGGACACCGGCATCAAGAGGGTGGACGAGATCATCGCCGGCAAGGAGAAGGACCTGATGCAGGTCTGAGCGCCGCCCGCCGTTCAACCCGCTCCCAATTCGCGCCTGCGGCATCTGGTCCCTGACCATGTCCCTGGATCTCGGCGGGCTCGCAGCACCGGTGACTACCCTCGACGAGCTGGTGGGCTACATCCGTGCGGCCGAGCGGCCGCCGGCGCGCTGGCTCGTCGGCGTGGAGCACGAGAAGCTGGGCGTGCGCGGGCCCGCGTTCGAGGCGGTGCCCTATCACGGACCGCAGGGAATCCGCGGATTGCTCGACGCCATCGCCCGCTCCGCCGGCGGCACCCAGCACCGGCACGCGGAGAACGGCCAGCCCATCGCGCTGCTCTCGAAGGACGCCTCGGTGACGCTGGAGCCCGGCGGCCAGCTCGAGCTCTCGGGGGCGCCCTGGCGGTCGTTCGGCGACATCCGCCGCGAGATCGAGGACCACCTCGCCGAGGTGCGGCGCGATTCGCAAGGGATCTGCTGGCTGGCGGCCGGGTACCGGCCCTTCGGGACGCGAGACCAGGTGCCCTGGATGCCCAAGGGCCGCTATGCCGCGATGAAGGAGTCGCTGGGCCCGCGCGGGCGCCTGGCCCTGGACATGATGCTGATGACCGCCACGGTGCAGGCGAACCTCGACTGGAGCGACGAGGCGGACCTCGCTTCCAAGGTCCGCGCCGCCACCGCCGTCTCGCCCATCGTCAGCGCCATGTTCGCCAACAGCCCCATCGTCTCCGGGCGCAATTCCGGCTGGCTGGACTACCGCTACCAGGTCTGGCGCGAGACCGACGACGCCCGCTGCGGGTTGCTGGAGCAGATGCTGCAGCCGGGCTGGGGCTACCGGCGGTACGTGGAGTGGGCGCTGGACGTGCCCATGCTCTTCGTCCGCAACGGCACCGACTACGTGGATGCGCGGCAGCAGACCTTCCGCAACTGGCTCACCACCGGGAAGACGGCGAGCGGCGAGAAGGCGCAGCCCACGCTCTCGCACTGGGTCGATCACCTGAGCACCCTCTTCCCCGAGGTGCGCGTCAAGCGCGTGCTCGAGCTTCGCGGCGCCGACATGGTGCCGCTGCCGCTCCTCTATGCGCTTCCCGCCCTCTGGGTTGGACTGCTCTACGACGCGGGCGCGCGGCGGGCCGCGGCAGAGCTGACGTCCAGGTGGTCGTTCGCCGAGCTGGTCGAGTTCCAGGGCACGGTGGCGAGGAACGCGCTCGCAGCCAGGGGGCCCGGCGGCGTCACCGCGCTGGAGCTCGCCCGCGACCTCCTCCAGATCGCCAGGGCGGGCCTCAAGGGATGGCAAGAGGTGTCCGGAAGGGACGAAGCCGCGCACCTGGATCCGCTTTCGGATATCGTAAGCTCCGGCCGGACGCTCGCCGAGCGCGTGCGCGATGCGTACGAAGCGTCGGGCGGAAACCCCGACTCCGTGCTGCCCCTCTGGCGCATTGCCTGAGATTCAAAGGAGAGACCATGATGATCGCCCTTGCAGCCTTGCTCGCCGCCGCGCCGCTGACCCTCGAAGCCGACCCGGCGCACAGCTCCGCCGGCTTTTCCGTCAAGCACATGATGGTGACCACCGTCCGCGGCCAGTTCGACAAGGTCGCCTCCACCCTGCAGTGGAACAAGGACGACCCCACCAAGAGCAGCGTGGAGGTGAAGATCGACGCGGCGTCGGTCGACACGCACAACGAGAAGCGCGACGGACATCTCAAGTCCGCGGACTTCTTCGACGTGCAGAAGTGCCCGGAGATCACCTTCAAGTCGGAGAAGATCGCCAAGGCGGGCGATCACTACGACGTGAGCGGGAACCTGACCATGCACTGCGAGACCAAGCCGGTCACGCTGCAGGCGGCGTTCACCGACCAGGGGCAGAAGACGCCCATGGGCACCACCGTCTGGGCCGCGGAGGTGACCGGCAAGCTCAAGCGCAGCGACTGGGGCCTCAAGTGGAACAAGGCGCTCGAGGGCGGCGGAATGGTGGTCTCCGACGACGTCAACATCGACCTGAACTTCGAGTACGGGCAGAAGAGCGCCGACGCGAAGAAGGAAGCGCAGGCGGAATCCAAGCCGCAGAAGAAGTAAGCCTGCGTCAGCCGCGCAGCTCCGCCGCGATCTGTGCCGCGGTGGAGCGCGCCTTTTCCAGCTGGTCCGGCGGGAAGGAGATGGCGGCCACCGCAGGGTGGCCCCCGCCGCCGTGGCGTTCGGCGATGCGCGCCAGGTTGTGCCGGCGCAGCTCCTGCTTCCAGGGGTTGGACCCGAGCGAGATCTTGCTGCGCCCCGGCCCGCGCGAGACCGACACCGTATAGAGCGTGCTCTCGTCCGCCGCGTAGGCGATGAACTTGTTCACGTTGTCCACGCCCAGGTCGGCGAGGTCGTAGGTGGCGACGCCGCCCAGAAGCCGGATGCGCCCGCTCACCAGCTTGACCACCTCATGGTGGCGGGCGAGGAGCGGCTGCAGCGGCCCCGTCACCCACGGCTCGCGCAGCACGGCGGAGAGGGGCCGATCGGACAGCTCGCGGATCAGCCGCGGGCAGAGCGCCGGGTCGCGGGTGGCCTCGATGAGCAGCATGAGCTGCATGGCCGGCTCCTCCAGCGCAACCGCCATGCGCGGGTTGGGAAAGAGCGCGCCGTCGATGATCTCCGCCCAGTCGATCAGCTCGCGCAAGGGAGAGGGATCCCAGCCCAGCTTCTCCTCCACGGTGCGGGCGAGAAAGCGCGTGCAGCTCTTCGCCGAAGGGTCCCAGAACTTCTTGCCGCTGCGGTCTGCCCGGAAGGCGGCGGCGTCCGCTTCGCTCTCGAACGCGCTCTGGTGATGGTCGAACCACCAGGTCAGCCGCGGGTCGGTGGAGAAGCGGAAGTCCACCACCGCGTTCTCCTCGCCGGCGAAGGCGTTGGGGCCGAAGAGGGGACCTGCGCGGTGGGCCATTCCCTGCAGGGCCACGTCGGTCACCGGCCGCACCTTCTCGCGGTAGAAGCGCAAGAAGGTGGCGGCCGAGGCGACGCCGTCGAAGCAGTGGTCGTGGTAGCAGATCTGCAGCGCGGGCATGGGGGCGGGACGTTACGGGATGCGCCGCGTGGTGCGCAAGCGAGCGAGCAGCAGGGCCGCCGCCGGCGCGACGAAGAGCGTGGCCAGGGTGGAGAAGAAGAGCCCGCCCACCACCACCACCGCGAGCGGCCGATGCAGCTCTCCGCCGGCGCCCAGGCCGAGGACCAGCGGCAAGAGCGCCGCCAGGGTCGCGAGCGTGGTCATGAGGATGGGCCGCAGGCGCGCGCGGCCGGCGGCCAGCAGCGCATCGTGGAGGGGCGTGCCCTCTTCTTCGGCCCAGAGCGCGTGGTCGAGCAGGAGGATGCCGTTCTTCACCACCAGGCCGACGAGGAGGATGGCGCCCATCATCGAGGAGACGTTGAGCGCCGTCCCGGTGACGAAGAGCGTCGCCGCGGCGCCGGCGAGCCCCAAGGGCGCCGCCAGGAGCACGGAGAGCGAGCGCGCCCAGCTCCTGAGCTGGAAGAGCAGCACCGCCACCACCGCGGCCAGCGCCAGCGCCAGCACCAGGAGGAGCGAGCGGAAGCTTTCCTGTTGCTGCTGGTAGAGCCCGCCCAGCTCCCACGAATACCCGACCGGGAGCTGCCAGCCCGCGAGCTTGGCGCGCACCGCCCGCACCGCCTCGCCGAGGCTGGTGCCCGAGAGGCGCGCCGTGAGGTGCACCATGTTGCGCTGGTTGTGGCGCAGCAGGGTCGCGGGCGGGCAGCCCCGCTCCGGCTCCACCACCGCGCGCAGCGGCAACGGCGCGCCGGAGGCGGACGAGAGCGTGGCGCGCTCGAGGATCTCCGGGGCAGGCGGCTCGTCGCCGGTGGGTTGCCGCACGCGCACCCGGACCGGCTCCAGATGGTCGGGCCGCCGCAACTGCGAGGCCACCTCGCCGATGAACGCGCCGGCCACCTGCTCGGCGATCCCCTGCGCAAAGAGGCCCTGCCGTCCCGCCTGCGCGGGCAGGACGCGCAGGTTCAGCTCGGGCGCGCAGCCTTCGTCGCCCTCGAATCGGTCGACCAGCCCCTCGACGTCGCGGGTGCGCCCGGCAGCGTCGTGAGCCAGCCTCCGCAGCACCGCCTCGTCGGGCCCGAAGAGGCGGATCTCCACCGGCTCGGGCGAGCCCTGCAGGTCGCCCAGCATGTCGGCGAGCACCTGCACGAACTCGATGCGCAGGCCGGGCGCGAGCGCCGCCATCTTGCCGCGCTGATCGTCCGCGATCTCCTCGAAGCCGCGCTTGCGTCCGTCCTTGAGCCGCACCGCGATGTCGCCTCGCGAGGGCAGCGTGGCGACGGGCGGCCCCAATTCGGTTCCCAGGCGGCGGGCGAAGGCGGCCACCTCCGGCGTGTCGCGCAAGACGCCCTCGAGGCGCGAGGCGAGCGCATCCGCGTCGGCGAGCGATGCGCCGACCGGAGCGAAGTAGTCCACCACGTAGCTGCCTTCGTCGGCCTCGGGCAAGAAATCGGTCGGCAGCCGCGCGCCCAGCAGCGCCCCGGCCGCGGTCAGGACCAGCGCCAGGATCAGCACCAGCCCGGGCCGGGCCAGCGCGCGCTGGAGCGCCGAGCCGTACTTCCCTGAAAGCCGCGCCCCCGCCGACGCGCGCCGCACCGGCCGCAGCCAGCGCGCGGCGAGCGAGGGCAGCACTCCCAGCGCGACGGGCAGCGAGAGCACCACCGCGACCGAGAGCGAGATGGAGAGCGCCGCGAAGAACTGCCCGGCCACGCCCGAGAGCAGCCCCAGCGGCAGGAAGACCACCACGGTGGTTGCGGTGGTGCCCACCACCGGCCAGAGCAGCTCTTCGGTGCCGCGGCGGGCGGCTTCCGCGGGCGGGAGCCCTTCCTCGAGGTGCCGGTGCACCGCCTCCACGATCACCACCGCGTCGTCGATGACCAGGCCGACGGCGACGGCGAGGCCGCCCAGCGACATTAGATTCAGCGTCTCGCCCATGCCGCGGAGCACCAGCAAGGTGGCGCCGAGCGTGAGCGGCAAGGACGCCGCCGCGAGAAGGGTGGCGCGCAAGTCGCGCAGGAAGAGCGCCAGCACCAGCACCGCGAAGACGGCGCCGAAGAGCACCGCGTCGCGCACGCCGCGGACGGCGTCGGCCACGAACTTCGCCTGCTCGTACACCGGACGGATCTCGAGGCCCGGCGGCAACGACGGCCGCAGCTCCTCCAGGCGCGAACGGACCGACGCGTCGAGCGCCAGGATGTCGCCGCTCGCGCGCCGGGCGACGTTGAGGATGACGCCGGGCTTTCCGTCCACGCGGATGAGCGTGGTGCGCGGCGCCACCGCCTCCACCACCGAGCCCAGGTCGCCCACCCGCAGCGGGGCCTCGGCGGTGCCGCCCACCACCACCTGCGCCACGTCGTCCACGCTGCGCAGCTCGCCGCTGACGATGCCCAGCGACTGCTCGTGCGCTTCCGAGAGCCGCGCCACCGCCTGGACGCGGTTCTGCGCCCGCAGCCGGTCGGAGATCTGCGGGACCGAGAGGTGCGCGGCGGAGAGGCGCGCCGCGTCGAGGAGCACCTGCACCTCGGGGATGTCGCTCGACTGCACGGTGACGAGACCCACGCCGGGCAGTCCGGAGAGCGCGGGCCGCAGGGTGTACTGCGCCACTTCATAGAGCTGCTGCGGCGGGTAGGGGCCCTCGACGTTCATGGAGAGGATGGGGAAGCTGCTCGGCAGCACCCGCTCCGCCACCAGCTCGGTTTCCGGCGGCAACGACGAGCGCGCCTCGGCCACGCGCGAGAGCACCAGCGGGTGCGCCTTCTCCATGTCGGTGTCGGGCGAGAAGAAGAGCGACAGCTCCACCGCGCCGCGGATGGTCTTGCTGCGCACTTGCGTGACGCCGGGGATGCTCGCCAGCTCGGCCTCGAGCGGCCGCGTGAGCCCGGCGAGGACGGTCGCCGCGGGCGCGCCGGGAAGCGAGGCGACCACCTGCTCTCGCGGGAAGGTCACCTCCGGATACACGCCCTTGGGCATCTGCCCCGACGCCCAGAGGCCTCCGGCGGCCGCCGCGACCGCGACGAAGAGCAGCGCGCGCCCGTGGCGCAGCGCCATCGCGGCTGCGCTCATCGCAACGCGCCGGGCGCCTGCGCCGGTTGGGGCTGCGCCGGTTGAACCTGCACCGGCGTGCCGTCGGGCAGCGCGTAGTTGCCCTGGACAATCACCTCGGCGCCTTCCGCGAGACCTTCGCCGATGGCCGCGAAGCGCCCGTCCTTCGCCTCCACCTTGACCGGCGTGCGCTTCGCCTTGCCCTCCTGCACCACCTCCACCGCCGCGCCGTCGGGCCCGGAGAGCAGCGCCTGCTCCGGCACGCGCAGCGCTCCGCGGCGCAGATCGACGGCGATCTGCGCCCGGGCGAAGGAGCCGATGCGCAGCGCGCCGTCCGCGTTGTCCGCCCGCAGCCGCACCAGCGCCGCGCCCGTGGCGGCATCGATGGTGGGGGAGATGGCGACCACCTGCGCGGGGAAGTCGCGCGCCGCGAGCGCATCCACGTGCAGCGACGCCGGTTGCCCGGGCCGCACCCGCGCGGCCAGGGCCGGAGCGATGGGCGCGCGCAGCTCCAGCGGCGAGACCCGCGCGACTTCCACCACCGGCTTGTTGGCATCCACCGGCTCTCCCGCCGGAACGAAGAGGTGCGCGACCACGCCGTCGAAGGGCGCGCGCAGCTCGCTTCTGCCCAGCTGGTTGCGCGCGGTGGAGAGCGCTGCCTGCGCGCTCTTGAGCGCCCCTTCCGCCTGCGCCAGCGCGAGGCGGTCGTCCTCCACCTCCTGCGCCGCGGCCACCCCCGCCTTCAACGCCTGCTCCGCGCGCGCGAGCTTCGCCGCCGCGTTGCGCTCCTGCGCCCGCGCCTGCGCCTGCTGCGCCTGCGCCTGCGAGAGCGCGTCGCGCAGCGGCGTCGCGTCCAGCCGCGCCAGCACCTGGCCCTCTTGCACGGCATCGCCTTCACCCACCAGCACCGCCCCCAGCCGGCCGGCGACCAGCGGCCCGAGCTTCACGTCCATACCTGGAACCGCCGACAGCTCTCCGGAGACCTCCACGATCTCGCTCACGTCGCCGCGGCTCGCCTTCACCACCTGGACGGCGAGCGCAGCGGGCTTCTCCGGCTCGTCGGCCTTCCGGCAGGCGGCGGCGGCGAGGAGCAGCAGCGCCGCGTCAGAGACCCTCACCAGCCGCCTCCTCCATGTCCGCGAGCGCCTGCTGCGCGCCCAGCGCCGCGTCGCTGGCGTCTCCCTCGGCGCTGGTCAGCTCCGCTTGCGCCTGCAGCACCTGGACGAGCGGCGTGCGGCCCAGCTCCCAGGCGTCGCGCGCCATCTGCACCAGCCGCCGCGCGGCGGGGACGATCTGCTGCGAAAACGCGGCCGCGCGAGAACCCGCCGCGTCCCATCTCGCGCGGGCAGAGCGCAGCGCCGCCTGCCGCCGCTGCAGCGCCGCCATGGCCTGCGCCGAGGCGATCGCCGCCTGCGCCTGCGCCTCGTGGACGCGCCCTCCGTTCCAGGAGAGCAGCGGCAGCTCGAAGGCCAGGCCCGCGCGCACCCCCACGCTGGTCCTGTCCTGGAGGTCCATCAGCTCGATGGAGACGTCCGGCACCGGCCGCACGGCGGCACCCTCCCGCGCCGCCCGCGCCAGCGCCGCGTCCTGCTGTCTCAGCAAAGCCCGGACTTCCGGATGCCGCGCGGAGCGCTGGAGGAGCTGTTCCAGCGGAGGGACGTGCGGCAGCGGCAAGGGCGGGTCGGCCGCCTCCAGCGCCGACGCGTCGGGGAGCGCCAGCGCGCGCCCCAGCTCCTGCCGCGCCGAAGCCAGCGCCGCCGCCCGGTCGTCGCGTTCCTGCACGGCGCGGCGGCGCGAGAGGTCTGCCTGCACGGCTTCCAGTTGCGGCGCGAGCCCGGAGCGGACCTTGGCCTCGGCGCGTCCGGCAAGCTCCTGCGCAAGCTCGAGCGCGCGCCCGGCGAGCTGCGCGCGCGTCTGCGCCGCTGCCAGCGAGGCATAGGCCCTGCGCACCGCCGCGTGGAGTTGCAGCAGCCGCGCCTCGGCGTCCGCCTGCGCCGCCTGCACGTCGCGCTCGGCCGCCGCGATGGCGGTGCCCCGCTGCCCGAGCACCGGCAGCTTGATGTCGAAGGTGCCGAAGATCTTCGGATCGTCGGGACCCACGCTGATGCCGACGGTGGGGTTGATCAGCTGGCCCGCGACCTCCACCCCGGCTTGCGCCGCGCGCACCGACTCCCGCGCCGCGAGCGCGTCGGGGCTCGCGGCCCGCGCCCGCGCGAACGCTTCTTCGAGGTGGAGCGGCTGGGCGAGCAGGGCAAGCGCGAGAAGTCCCACAGGTCGGCGGAGTGTACCGGAATGGTTTGACCTGTCATCTGCGCGGACGCAGGATGCGCGCCTTCCGAAAGGACGAGACATGCTTGCACTGCTTCTCGCCGCATCGACGCTCGCGCTTCCGGGCGCGCAGCCGCCGGTCTCCATGGACTATCTCGCCACCGATGGCGCCACCGTCTGGGTGCCGGGCGCGAACACCGGAAAGGTGTTCGTGCTCGAGGCGGGGAAGTTCCGGACCGTGGAGGGCTTTGCGACCAAGAAGGGTCGCAACGATCGGCTGCTCGGTCCGACCTCTGTCGGCATCGGACGCGGATTCGCGTACATCGGCAACCGCGGCGACTCGAAGATCTGCGCGGTGGATGCGCGCTCGCTGGAAAAGAAAGGCTGCGCGGAGGTGCCCGGCATGCCCGACGGGACCTTCTTCGTCGCGCCTACCGCGCAGGTGTGGGTGACCACGCCGCGCGAGAAGTCCATCCAGATCCTCGACGTGAAGGATCCCGCCGCGCCGAAGCTCTTGGCGAAGATCGAGCTCGACGGCGAGCCGGAGGGGTATGCGGTGGATCCGGGCCGCGGCCTCGTCTTCACCAACCTCGAGGACAAGGACCGCACCCTGGTGATCGACGCGCCCTCGCGCAGGGTGGTGGCCACCTTCGAGCCGGGCTGCGGTTCGGCCGGGCCGCGCGGGCTCGCCGTGGACGCGAAGCGCGGGCTCCTGCTCGTGGCCTGCACCGACGGCGTGGTCGCGCTCGACGAGCACACCGGCGCGCGCAAGGGCCGCCTCGAGACCGGCGGCGGCGTGGACAACATCGACTACGTGGCCGGGCGCAAGCTGGTCTATGCCGCCGCGGGCCGCGCCGAACGGCTCACCATCGCGGAGCTGGGCGACGACGGCAGCCTGAAGCAAGTGGCGCAGGAGAAGGTGGGCAAGGGCTGCCGCGTGGTGGTGGCCACTCCCGACGGCACGGCGTACGTGGCCGACGGCGGCGGCGGTCAGCTCTGGGTGGTCAAGCGACCGTAGGCCATTGGGCGAGCTGCGGCAGGCGCAGCCGGCCGTCGCTCACCCGCCTCCCCGCGAGCGGCCGCACGCCTCGCTCGCGGAAGGCGCGCTTCCAGGCCGCGAACGAGCCGCCCGCGCGCCAGGCGTCCAGCGCCGCGAGCCCGGCGTCCTCCGCGCCCTGGGCGAGCATGTACTCCACCCACGCCCAGCGCGCCGACGGTGGGCCGGACCTCCGCCTTGCCGCGCAGCTTGCCGCGCAGGTACGCGATGCGGCGTTCCACCTCGGCGATGGGCGCGAACGGCGCGCCGTCCATCGGCGTGTTGCGCTTGGCGACGAAGGGCGCGCACGCCGAAGCGCCACCGGGACGATGCGCGAGAGCTCGCGGGCGAAGCGCGCCAGCTCGTCGATGTCGCGTCGCTCTCGCCGCGGCAGCCCGAGCATCATGTAGAGCTTGAGCTGCTGCATGCCCGTGCCTCGCGCGCCAGCTCGCGCCGCCCGCAGCAGCTGCGCTCCGTTGGTCTTGCGGTCGATCGCGGTCGCGCATCCGCTCGGACGCGCCGTCGGCGGCGGTGGTCAGCGTCCGTCGCCGCCGCGCTCGGAGCAGCGCCACCAGCTCCGTGCGGTCGAGAGCGGTCGGCGCGCAGCGAGGAGACGCCCACCTCGCGGCCGTCGTCGCACCAGGGTCCGCAGCAGCTCGACGATGCGCGGGTGGTCGGTGACCGCGGCGCCCACCAGCCCCACCCGCGCGGCGTGCGGCGGGATCAGCGCCAGCACCCGCTCGGGCGCGACCGGTGCGCATGCCGCCGTTGGTCGTCCGCCGCATCACGCAGTAGGTGCAGCCGCGCGAGCAGCCGCGCTCCGGCTCGATGAGGAACATCGAGCGCAGCTCGGTGTGCGGCGTGAGGATCTGCGAGCGCGCCGGCAGCCGGTCGTCGTCGGCCTTGGCGACCGCGGGCAGCGCTCGCCGTCCGGCCCGGGACGTAGAAGCCGGGCATGCGCGCGAGCCAGGTCGCAGCAGCGCGCTCGCGGCGCGGCGCGCCGGCAGCGCATCGCAGCAGCGACGTGGATCAGCTCCTCCGCCTCGCCCATGCACGATCACGTCGGCGAAGGGCGCGAGCGGCACCGGGTTGGAGAAGGTGAGCGGCCCGCCGCACACCACCAGCGGGTGCCGCGTCGTCGCGCTCCTCGCGCAAGCAGGGGAATGCCGGCGAGGTCCAGCATCTCGAACAGGCCGGCGAGCTCCAGCTCGTAGGCGACCGAGAAGGCGAGGCACGGGAAACTGCGCCAGCGGCTGCTGCGACTCGTAGGTGCAGAGCGGCACCCGGCGCGGCGCGCCACGCCTCGACGTCGTCGGGCAGGAAGGCGCGCTCGGCCGCCGCATCGGCGTGCGCGTGGATCTCGCGGTAGATGGTCTGGAACCCGAGCGAGCTCATGCCCACGTGGTACGGGCTCGGGTAGCAGAGCGCGATGCGGGTGCGCGCCTGCTTGCGCAGCGTGCCCTGCTCGTCGGCGAGACGGTCGCGGAGCGGTTCGAGGAGCGGCCAACGCATCGAACCGGCCATTGTAAGATAGAAGATCGACATGCGCCTGCTCCCGCTCCTGGCCTGCCTCATCGCCTGCGCGGAGTGGCGGATGCAGCCCACCTTTCCCGCGGCGGCCGCGGGGCTGCCCGTCGTCCACGAGCAAGCCCTGCTCGGCCTCTCCAACGAGGGCGACGCCGCCGTCGCCCAGCTCGTCGACGCGGACGGGCAGCCGCCCGAGCTGGCGCTCCTGGCGTTCGGCCGGGCGGGCGTACCCTCGCGGTTGCTGCTGGTGGCGCCTGCGGACACCGCGCGCCGCCATCGCGCGAAGGCTGCGGGAGGAAGGGCACAAGCCGCGGCCCCTCCTCGCCGAGGCCGTCGTGCTCGGTTGGCCCTCCGCGCTGGAGCGCGCGCGGGAGCTTGGTTTCTTTCCGCGCGGCGCGGCGCGGCCGGACCCCGACAGGCAGACGCTGCCGATACAGGGCGTCGCCCGGATCGGAAAGCTGGCCCTCCTGCTGCGCGTCGCGGTCGAGGGCGAGGAGCTCCGGCTGCTCCTCGGTGACGGCGGAGGCGACGAGGTGGAGCTCGCGCGCATGAACGTCCCGGGCACGCGGCTCGCGCACATCCTCTGGATCGAGGCTGGCGTGGCATGGCTGCTGGCCGGATCGGTGCAGCCGGGCGAGCCGCTCCATCGCGCCGCCGGCGTGCGTCGCGCCGTCCTTGCCCGGGGCGAGGCCCAGCTCCATCGCCTGCACGGGCTCGAGGATCGCGCGGCCTCCGACCTGGACGCCGCGCGGCGGGAGTTCGCGCGCGCCATCGCCTGCGACCCGCTCTACCTGGACGGTCTCTACGACGCCGCGACCACGGCGGCCGCCCAGGGAAACGCGGAGGAAGCGGTCGCGCTCTTGCGCCGCGCCGCGGCCGTGGACCCGGGCCGGGTGCAGGTGCTCGGGCGCGACGACGCCGATCTGAAGCCGCTGAGGAAGCGGGCGGACGTGCGCGCCCTCCTCGGCCTGCGCAGGCTGCCTCCGGAGGATTGATCGAACCAGGCTTGCGCCGTTTCTTCATGCTAGCTTCCGCGCTCCATGATTCCTCTCCTCCTCTCGCTCCTGCTCGCCCAGTCCGGCCTCTCCGAAGATCGCGCCCGGGAGATCCTTCCCCGCGCCGACCTGCACACCCTGAGCGATACGCAGCGCGCGCAGTTCCTGGAGATCGCCGGCGACACCTTCGACTACGCCGGCTGCAACGACACGCTCGCCCGCTGCCTCGCCGCCAGCGTGACCGACCGCCACGCGCTGCGCATGAGCGAGCTGATCAAGGCCATGCTGCTGGAGGGCGGGAACCCCTCGCAGATCATCGAGCAGGTGGAGCGGTACTACGCGAGCTTCGCGCCCGCCAAGCGGCAGAAGATCGACGACAGCGAGTGCGCCCTCCTCGGCGATCCCAAGGCGAAGGTGGCGGTGGTGGAGTTCTCCGACTACCAGTGCCCCCACTGCGCCCACGCCGTCCAGCCGCTGCACGATCTGGTCAAGGCGCTGCCCGGGAAGGTGCGGCTCTGCTCCAAGTACTTCCCGCTCCCCGGCCATCCGCGCGCGCAGATCGCGGCCGCCTGCGCGGAGTTCGCCCGGCAGAAGGGCAAGTTCTGGGAGATGAACGACCTGCTCTTCGCCCACCAGGAGGAGTTGGACGACGGTCAGCTCAAGGCCTACGCGCAAAGGATTCGGGCTCGACGGCGAGACCATGCTCAAGCAGGTCTACGCGGGCCGATTCGACGCCACGGTGGAGAAGCAGAAGAAGGAGGGGCTGTCGGCGGGGGTGAACGCCACGCCCACCCTCTTCTTCGACGGCCGGCAGTACACGCTGCCCATCAAGCAGGAGTTCCTCGTCTTCTCCGCCCAGGACGAGGACGAGTGGCAGCGCAACAAGGGCGGGTGGGACAAGGGCTGACACGTAGAACTACAAGCTCACCGTTGAGCGGGCCCCCGGAGCGGGCGCATTCTGTGGGGGCCGTGAACGACCATCCAAGACCGCTTGCGCAGTCCGGCGCCTGGAGGCTGCTGGAGGCGACCTCCGAGCTGCTGCGCGCGCTGCGCGACGGCCCGGGCACGCTCTTCAACGAGCTGAGCGAGCTGTCGCCCAGCCGCGCCGTCCTCGCGGGCGATCTCGCGGAGATGCTCCCCTGCGACCTGCTCAACTTCCTCCACCAGGGCCGCCGCACCGGCGTCTTGCTCACCCGGGCAGACGGCGTGGAGCGCGGCATCGTCATGCTCGACGGGAACGTCGCCTGGGCGTGCTCGACCAGCCCCGGCGAGCTGCTCGGCGAGCTGCTCGCGCGCAGCGGACTCGCCGACCGCAACCGCGTCGCCAAGGTGCTGCTCGAGCAGCGCGAGCCTTCCGCGCGCAAGCGGCTGGGTGAGCTCCTCGTCGAACAGGGCGTGCTCTCGGCGGAGGGCCTGGCGCGGGGATTGCGCCACCAGGTGGTGGAGATCTTCCTCGGCCTCCTGGTGGTGAAGTCGGGACACTTCGTCTTCCTGCGCGGCGTGGATTGGGCGGCGTTGCCCAGCATGCTCGCGCTCGACACGCAGGGGATGCTGCTCGACGGACTCTGCCGCCTGGACGAGATGGAGGTCTACCGTACCCGCGTGCCCAGCGCCGAGGCGGTGCCGCGCTCCACCGGCAAGACCGCCGACGGCGACCTGGCGGAGGACGCGCTGCGGGTGCTCGCCGCCGCCGACGGCAGGCGCACCGTCGCCGATCTGGCGCGAGCCACCGCGCTCGGAGAGTTCGAGGCCACCCGGGCGGCGTATCGGCTGATCGAGCTCGGATACCTGCGGCTTTGACCGACCCTCTCGAGCAGAGGGCGGTGCCGCTGCTCACCGCCGACCTGCCCGGGACTTCCGGCCTCATCCGGGTCAGCGAAGACGACTTCTTCGTCGAAGAGCTGCCGCTCTACGAGCCTTCCGGAGCGGGAGAGCACCTCGTCGTCACGGTGGAGAAGCGCGGCCGCAGCACGCCCGAAGTGGTCAAGGCGCTGGCGCAGGCGCTCGCCGCCCGGGAGCGGGACGCGGGCACCGCGGGCCTCAAGGACAAGCGCGCGGTGACGGTGCAGCGGATCAGCATCGCGACCAAGGTGCCGCCCGAGGAGGCGCTGAAGCTGTCGGGGCCGGGTTTCCGCGTCCTCGCCGCCGCGCGCCACGCGAACAAGCTGCGGCCCGGCCATCTGCGCGGGAACCGCTTTCGCGTGGTGGTTCGCGGCGTCCTCCCCGATGCGCTGGCGCGCGCGCAGGCCATCTGCCAGCGCCTGCGCGTCCTCGGAGCCGCGAACCTGTTCGGGCCGCAGCGCTTCGGCAAGTACGGAGACAACGCCGCCCTGGGCCGCAGCATCCTCTTGCGCGAGAAGCAGGTTCGCGACCGCTTCCTGCGGCGCATGGCGCTCTCGGCGCTGCAGTCGGAGCTGTTCAACCGCTGCCTGCGCGCGCGCATCCACGACGGGCTCTTCGCCACCGCCATCCCGGGCGACGTGCTCAAGAAGCGCGCCAGCGGAGGGCTCTTCGTCTGCGCGGACGCCGAAGCCGATGCGCGGCGCGTCGAATCCGGAGAGGTGGATCCGGCGGGTCCGCTGCCCGGCCATTCGCTCTTCGCCGCCGCCGGCGAGGCGCTGCGGCGCGAGGAGGCGGTGCTCGCGGAAGCGCAGGTGGACCCTGCCTGGTTTGCCGCCGGCGGCGGCGAGATGGAGGGGGCGAGAAGGCCCTACCGCATCCCCGTCGCCGAGCTGACCGTAGAGGCCGCCGGCGCGGACGCCTTGGCGCTGGGCTTCGTGCTGCCCAGGGGCAGCTACGCCGTTTCCGTGCTGCGCGAGGTGACCAAGGCCGATGTAGCCGAAGCGGATTTTTCGGCCTGAACGTGAAGTTTGACCGCGCCCGCGACTGGCGGTAGCTCTGAACCCTCATGAGAGCCCGGCTCTGGATCTTCACTGCGTTGGTGGCGCTGGCGCTGGCCCTCAACCTGGCGCGCGTTTCGCTCAGCATCGCCCAGACTGGAGAGGACACCATGCGCGCCCGCGTGGCGGCGGCCACCACCGCCCTGCGCGCGCAGCTCGATTTGCTCGACGCCCGGCTGGCGCCGCGGGCGGTGGCCTCCGCTCCCGACCTCGTCGAGGCGGTTCGCGGGTCCGCCGACTCCGCGGCCCCGCCGCAGCGGCCGGACGAGCGCGCGTTGCGGGCGGCCGCGGCGGTGCTTGCGCCCGAGCCGGATTTCCTCGCGGTGGTGACGCCGCAGGGCGCCGCTCTCTCCAGGCGCGCCAGGCCCGCGCAGATGCTCGACGACGCGGCCAGGCTGCCGCTCGCGCAGGCCGCCACCGGCGGCACCCCCGCGCCTACCTTCGCGCCGTTCGAGGGCGCCATCTACCGATTCGAGGCGGCGCGCGTCCCCGGCGCCCACGCAGCGGTGGTCGTCGGCACGCTCATCGACGATCGCCTGGCCACGCAGCTGAAGAGCCAGCTCGATGCGGACGTGACCCTGCTCCAGGGCGGCAAGGTGATCGCGAGCTCGCTTCCCCAGGGGGAAGAGCGCGTGCGCCTCTCGCGCTGGGCGGCAGCGCCCGGTCCGGGGTATGGCGTGCTGCAAATCCGCCTGCCGCTTTTGGGGACGGCGCTCTCCGGAAAGCTGCCCCGCGGGACCACGCGCGTCGCGGTGCGCGGGGCGCTGGTTTCCCTGGACGGCGGGGTGCAGGCGGCGGTGACCGTGCCGGCGTCGCCCTATCTCGCCTGGCTGGGCCGGTACCAGGCGTTCTACATCGCGGGCCTCGCGCTCCTGGTGCTGTTCGGGTTCTTCTGGGGGCTTCCGGTGAAGCCGGAAGAGGTGGTCCAGCGCGTGGAGCTGACCGAGCCGCAGTCGGAAGTGATGGGGCCGCCGCGCAGGCAGTCGCGGCCATCGCTTCTGGAAACCGACGCGGGCGAGGGCCGGCCGGCGCCGCCGCCACGAACGCGCGACGTCCCCTGGTCGCCGGGCGAGGGGCCTTCCGGAGAGC
Organism: uncultured delta proteobacterium; assembly: GCA_963792275.1. Classification (GTDB taxonomy): domain Bacteria; phylum Myxococcota; class Myxococcia; order Myxococcales; family 40CM-4-68-19; genus 40CM-4-68-19. The sequence continues at coordinate 76,636 of CAWBVQ010000019.1, read as the reverse complement.
ACCCGGTGGTCGAGAATGCCGCGGCCGCGCCGGCGCCGGAGGAGGCGGCGCACGCGGAGGATGCGGAGAAGGCGCCCGAGCTGCCCGCGAGCGCGGAGGAGAAGAAGCCCGTCGAGGCGGCACCCAGCGAGCGGCTCTGGTCTTTCGCGCCGACGCCAGGACAGTTCACCAAGGAAGAGACCGCGGAGCCTGGGGGAGGCGGCGACGCGGCGGCCGCGGCCAGCCCCGCTCCGGATTGGGAGATGCCCGTCCCTCTACCTCCACCGGCACCCGCGGCGGAGCCTTCCTCGCGCAAGGACGACTTCAGCTTCGCAAGTCTCACCGAGGATCCCGCGCGGCAAGGCGGGGCGTTGCCCGCGGAAACCGGATCGACGGAGGAGAGCGCGACGCCCGCGGCGCCGTTCCCGGGCGACGAGCCCACCCGGGTCGAGCCGGTCAGCGCGGCGCTCCTGGAGAAGCTGCGCGAGCGCGACGACGAGGGCCAGGCCACCCGCGTGGAGGCGGTGAGCGCGGCGCTCCTCGACAAGCTGCGGGAGCGCGACGACGAGAGCGGGGCAGCGGCCGCCGCGACGCCGGAGCCCGCGACCGCCGAGGCCCCGCCGGCGGAGGCGTCCGCGCCAGCCGAACCGGCGATGCAGGATCTCGCTCCGGCCCCAGCGGAGGAGCCGGACCCGGACGAGCCGCACTGGCGCGAGACCTTCGATCGCTTTCGCCAGCTCAAGGCCCAGCTGGGAGAGCCGGTGGACCGCATCACCTTCGAGCGGTTTGCCGCCAAGCTGAAGAAGAACCGCGCCGACCTGGTGGTGAAGCACCGGTGCAAGGGCGTGCGCTTCTCCGTCTACGAGAAGGACGGCAGGGCAGCCATCAAAGCCTCGGCGATCCGCTAGCCTTCAGCGGGGCGTCTGGTACCAGAGCTCCTGGCCGGACTGCCGCTCGTCGGCGCAGGCCTGGGTGGGCTGCTTCCGGCCACGAAGACCTCGCGCACCGCGTAGGGATCCGCATCGCTCGCGAGGCAGCCCGTGTTGCGGTTGATCTGCACCTGCGTCACGCCGGGCGGCGGCGCCGGCCACTCGTCGGGCGCCTGGTTCGCCGTGGCCGCGCGCATCCACTGCAGCCACATGGGTCCGGCCGCATGTCCGCCGGTCTCCAGCGCGCCCATCATCTCGTGCGTGTCGAAGCCGACCCAGCCGCCGGCGAGCAGCGAGGGTGTGAAGCCGACGAACCAGGCGTCGCGGTGCTCGCTGGCGGTGCCGGTCTTGCCCGCGGCGGGCCGCCCCAGCGCCGAGAGCGAATGCGCGGTGCCGGCGGGATCGTCGATCACCGACCGCATCATGTCGGCCACCACGTACGCGACCTCCGGCTTCACCGCCTCCTCGAGCTTCGGGTCGCCGGTGAAGAGCGTCTCGCCGTCGCGCGAGAGCACGCGGCGGATGAGCACCGGCTCGCCGCGCTGTCCTTGCGAGGCGATGGTGGCATAGGCATTGATCAGCTCCAGCACGCCCACCTCGCCGGTGCCCAGCGCCGCCGTGTAGCTCTGCGGGATCTCGCTGGAGAGCCCGGCCGCCCGCGCCTCCGCGCGCACCTTGTCCAGGCCCACGTCGATGAGGAGCTTCACCGCGACGGTGTTCTTCGACTCCGCCAGCGCCTTGCGCAGCATGATGGGGCCGTCGAACTCGTCCTTCTCGAAGTTCTGCGGCTTCCACGCCTTGCCGGTCCAGGGGTCGGTGATGACCTCGGGCGAGTCGTCCATGCGCGTGACCGGCGTGTACTTGCCGGTGTCCACGGCGGCGGCGTAGAGGAAGGGCTTGAAGGCGGAGCCCGGTTGCCGCCGCGCCTGCGTGGCGCGGTTGAAGGAAGAGAGCGCGGTGTCGTAGCCGCCCACCAGGGCAAGAACGCCGCGCGTCTTCAGATCCATGGCGACGAAGGCGCCCTGCACCCTGGGCGTCTGCTCCAGCGAAAGCTCCAGCCTCTGCACGCGGACGCCCTGCGACATGCGCTGCGAGACGAGTTGGCCCACCCGCACCGGCACCACGTCGCCGACCGCGAGCACGTCGCCAGGGTCCTTTCGGCGCGGGCGTCATCCGCTCCGGCTTGAAGGGCCGCGCCCACGACATGGTGGCGAAGGGGACGCTGCCGGCGATGCCCGGCGCAAGCTCCACCACCGCCTCCGTGCGCGAGACGGAGGTGACCACGCCCGAAGTAGATCTCGCCCGCGACCAGCGGCCGGATCCTGGCCGCGCGCGCCAGCATGTCCGGCGAGAGCCGGCCCTCCGCCGCCGCGGCGCTCTCGGCGGCGGCATCGGTCTCGTCGCCCTCGTCGAGCTTCCTCTTGCCGGCGTTGCGGCGCACCGCGGCTGCGTGGATGGGTTCCAGGTCGAGCACCCAGGCCTGGTCGCGCGAGAGGGCGACCGCGGCGAGCCTCCGCCCCAGCGCGGCGCGATAGGCGTCGAGGCGGCCCGCGTCCAGCTTCACCTCGGGCCCCCGGAAGCCCTGGCGCTTGTCGATGGCGCGCAGGTTCTCCTGCACCGCCGTCTCCGCGGCCTGCTGCAGGCGCGGATCCATCGCCACTTCCACCCGCAGCCCGGCGGTGTCCACCTCGACGTCCCCGAACTGCGCGACCAGCTGCCGCCGCACCTCGTCCAGGTACCACGCTCCCGGTGGCGTGACCGGCAATGGCGGCAGGGCGATGGGCTTCTCCACCTCGCGCCGGTAGTCTTCGGGCGAGATGAAGTGGTTCGCGAGCATGCGGTCGAGCACGTAGACCTGCCGCTTCTTGGCGCGCTCGGGATGGCGCCGCGGGTTGATGCGCGCCGGGTTCTGCGGCAGACCGGCGAGGATGGCCGCCTCGCCCAGGTCCACGTCCTGCACGTGCTTGTTGAAGTAGTAGAGCGAGGCTTCCTCGACCCCGTAGTGCGCCCTGCCGAAGTTGATCTGGTTCAGGTAGAGGAAGAGGATGTCGTCCTTGGAGAGGTTGCGCTCCAGGCGCGCCGCGAGGAGGATTTCTTTCAGCTTTCGCTTCCAGCGCTTGTCCGGGCTGAGGAAGAAGTTCTTCACCACCTGCTGGGTGATGGTGGACGCGCCCAGGCGCTTGCGGCCGGAGATCGCGTCCACGATGGCGGCGCGCGCCAGCGCGAGGAAGTTGAAGCCCGGGTGCGTGTAGAAGTCCTTGTCCTCGGCGCTGATCACCGCCTCGCGCAGCAGCTTGGGGACCTTGTCGAGCGTCACCACCGTCCGGCGCTCGCGATAGAACTGACCCATCACCGAGCCGTCCGCCGCGACCACGTTGGTGACCACGAAGGGGTGGTAGTCGTTGACCGAGTCGAAGGTGGGCGTCTCTCGCGAGATGTAGACGTAGCCCGCGGCCGCGGCGACGAACCCGGCGAACAGGAGCGCGGCGCAGATGAAGGCTGCGCGGCGCAGCCTCGCCAGCCACCGCGGCGGACCTTCGGGGAGGCGCCCATCGCCAGCCGCCGCAACCGGCCGGAGCGGCAGCATGACCTCGGGTGGCGAGGATGGCGGGCCTGGAGAAGCCTGGGGAACCGCGTGCGCCGTTGGCTGCTTGGGGGAGGGCATGGGAGCCTGGCTGAAGGATGCAACAGCGGGAGGCGCTGCGTCCATGCAAAGAACGCGGCCGTTTGTCTCAAAGCACGCGCATGTACCGGGTTCGCGGAAGGCGCTGGAATCCCTCCCGCACGTACAGGCGGGCCGCCCTGCCGTGCCCGCGGACGACCTCCAGGTGCACGCTCTCGCAGCCTTGCTGGCGGGCCTCGCGCAGCGCGCGCCGCAAGAGGGCCCGGCCAACCCCGCGCCCGCGGCTCGCCGGCACCACGTACAATTCGTCGAGCCAGGCGGTGGCGCCGCCGCGCTCCAGTTGGTGGGAGTAGCTCAAGATGGCGACGCCCGCGTTCGCGGCCCCTTCCGCCGCGATCAGCGCCAGCCCCTTTCCGCCCAGCAGCGCCCGCAGCGCGCGCAGCAGCCGCGGGCCGCCCATGTCGATGTGGTGCTCGCGGTATTGCGCCTCGAGCAAGGGCAGCGCGGCGGCGCAATCGCGGCGGGTGAGCCTGCGAATCCTCATGCGCCGGATTCTTGCGCGGCAAGCCGGCGTCCGCCATGCTGCCTTGGTGCGCTGGTGCGTCTACCTCCTCCGCTGCGGAGACGGCACCCTCTACGCGGGCATCACCAACGACCTGGGAAAGCGCCTCGGAGCGCACCGGAGCGGCCGCGGCGCCCGCTACACCCGCGGCCGCGGTCCCTTGACGCTGGTGCACGAGGAGCCGGCGCGCAGCAAGTCGGCGGCGCTCCGCCGCGAGCACCAGCTCAAGCGGATGCGCAGGCGGGAAAAGCTCGCCTTCCTTGACAGCCTGCGCAGGCGCGGTTAGGTGCGCGGCATGCGTCTTCCGGGTTTGCGATGAAGCGACTGCTCTTCGCCGCGCTGCTCGCCACCTCCGCCTGCGTCACCACCGCGCAGGAGGGCGAGCAGATGCGCCAGGACATCGCAACGCTGCGCGCCGATCTGAAGAAGGAAGTGGACACCGCCAACGCCGAGCGCGCCAAGCTCGCCGCCGAGCAGCAGCAGCGCGGCAAGGCGCTGCAGGACGCGCTCGACCAGCTCTCCCGCGCCTCGCGGAAGAGCGGGGCGGACATGGCGGTGGATCTGGAGAAGGCGCAGAACGACGTGGCCACGCTGCGCGGACAGATCGAGGTGCTGCAGCACCGGCTCGACGCGCTGGAGAAGCAGTCGCAGGACCAGCAGAAGGCGCTGGAAGCGGCGAACCAGTTCGTGGCGCAGCGGCAGAAGGAGCTGGAGCACCCCACCGACCGCGGCGCCCTCTACAACCTCGCCCGGCAGAAGCTGGACGCGGGGCAGCCGGCGCAGGCGCGCCCGCTCCTCCAGGACTTCTTGAGCCGCTACCCGAAGGACGAGCTCGCCGCGAACGCGCAGTACTGGCTGGGCGAGTCCTACTACGGCGAGAAGAAGTGGAACGACGCCATCGTCGAGTTCCAGAAGGTGCTCAAGGACCACCGCGGCTCGGACAAGGTGCCCGACGCGCTCTTGAAGATCGGCATGTCCTTCCAGGCCCAGGGCGACTGCCAGAACGCGCTGCTGTTCTACGAGGAGGTGCAGCAGAGCCACAAGACCGCGCCCGCCGCGAAGACCGCGAAGGAGCAGGCAGCGACGCTGCAGGAAGAGGCGGAAGTAGACCGTCATCTGCTCGACGCTCGACGCCGCCGAAAGTATGATTCCTCCATGCGCGTCCTCACCTGGAATGGCCGGAACGTCCCATCCGAACTGCGCAGCCTGCCGCCTGGCAAGTACGCGGTCGAATCCATCGACCGCTTGCCGGTCTTGACCGCAGACCAGGAGGCCGGACTCGAGGCGGCCATGGCTTCGCTCGAAAATGGCCGGGGGATCCCAGCGGCCGACGTTCACTCCGAACTTCGCTCGCTGGGTGGGCGTGTGCGAGGCGGACGGAAGAGACGGCGAGGGTGAGCGTTGTCTATTCTCCTGAAGCGCGCCAGGACCTCGTAAAGGCACTGCAGTACGTCGCCGCTCGAAACCCAGAGGCCGCCAGCAAACTGGGAGCGGCACTTGAACGACTGGTGGCGCTGCTCGATTCACGTCAATTCGAGGGACATGTCGACCGACTGAAGTCAGGCAGTGTGGTGAGGAGTTGGCCGCTGCCGCCGTGGCGCCTCTACTATCAACGCCGACCCGATGATGTCCTCTGGATCGTGCGCTTCTATCATCAGAGGCGACGGCCGCTGACGCCCCGTCGATCTGGAAAGCGGCGGACGAAGTCGAGGAAGTAATCTTTGACGCTGCTGGCCTTGTGCACCCGCGGAGTCGATGAGCCGGTCGAATGAAAGGTCGGATAAGTATTGTTCTGTACAATTGCCACCCAACTCGCATGCTCCGGAGCCTAGCAAAGCCCTTCGCCGCCTGCTCGGCGGACGGGCCGCGCACTGGATCCCGCTCATGCGGCGATTCGGACTCCACCGCCTGAGACGCTTAGAAGGTATGGCGCCCTGCCGATCCATCGCGCATTCCGTGGGCGGAGCTGCCGATGCGCTTCTTCCGCTAGGTGCACGCCTTCCCTGCGGCGGACGCTAAGTACTGCTCCCCGTCTCAACCGACCCGGGGCCGCAAAAGCCATCTTCGCCAACTGGGCCTGCCGTCGAGTCGGACCGCTACGAAAGACGCACCGGTCCGCTTCATGCAGGACCCGCCGAGGCACTGGCACACAACAATTTTAGAATTTTAGCAGTCGGTGCGTTCAGTATGTCTCCCTGAAGTATGATCACGTAAGATTGGACCTCGATGGCTCGGGTGCGGGAACACTCGTCAGGACATCTGGATCGGCTCCTCCGGTCGTCCGACGGCATCTTGACTTTGATTGCGGATGGCGTAGCCGAATCAGACTTCATCGAATTCAAACGAACGATTGATGTTCGGGGCTCTCGAGCGGAAGACGAGTTACGCGCCGACTGTGCATCCCTCGCGACAGCGGGGCGTGGATTCTTGGCTATCGGCATTGAAGAGCGCGCAGACGGAACCAATCGCGCCGGACGCATTTCGTCCATTGAACGCCCAGCCGATATGAAGCGCTCCATCGAGGACCGCCTTGGCACAGGGTTCTCGCCACCGTTGTCAAAACGAGAGGTTTGGGTGGTCGATGTTCCCGGGCATGGCTCGGTTGTCATCGTCCGTGTCGAGGGTCGCGTTGGGTACCCAGTAGAACTCGACACCAAGATTGCTCCGCCTCGATTCGTTGTGCGCGAAGCTGGCAAAAAAAGATGGCTCACGTCAGAGGAAGCACGGGTTCGACGAAGTGAAATCGATGCCCGTCGTCTCCGTTTGCGGCACATCATAGCGGGGATTCTTCCAACCCTATTTCTTGCGGCACTCATATCGTTCATATACAGCCAGTTTGCCGCTGGCCGCCGCGGTATCGTTACCGGCAATGGTATCTTAGAGTATGTTGTTAAGTGGGACGAACCGGGCACGCGATGGGAGATGAATACTGGCGGCGGAGGTGCGTCCATTGCGTTCATGCATGATCAACGTGTGATCATAGAATCGAAGTCGATAAGCGGGGCCATACGGCGCATATCAGACGATGAGGTTCGTATTTTGCTCCGATTTGAGCTCGTTTCTCCGCTGGAGGTAGCGTCCGTTACCCTCGCTCAATTCCGAACGACTAATCGTGTCATCATCAGAGTCCCGTTATTGAAGACAGTAATGGAGGCAAGGGCGCCCAAAGGGTGGACAGCCGCCGGTGGAACAATTAGCGTGACTCTGAATTCGAGCGACAACGTCACAATACACATTCCATCGCAGACCCTCGAGTCAGACACTATCACATCCGACGTCAAATCCATGCCGTAACTCCGAACCACCTGAAGCCGATCCGGGTGGATCATCGACGGCTCTGGATTCACACCGTTCCGATCCAGGTCCCGCTGGCGATTGTTTGCGCTGCGCGAATAGGGTCGTGGGTACGCGGAGATCGCGGCCGGTACGAAAGACGATACCTTCTTCACGGACCCAAACGCCGCGGGCACGACGCAAATGGAAGTGCAGGTTGGGCGCGCTGCCAAAGTGCTGCACGAACGTGACCGCGCCGGCTCGCGTTCCGCGAGTGCCCAGCCCGGCGCGCGTACCCGCTGCCGGGCGTTGACGTTCGCCCTACAGCCGCAGACGCTGTCCCTGCAGCAGCCGGTCCTCGATCTTCTCGATCAGCCTGACCAGATCCGCGCGGCGGAACTTGTCCTTCCCGTGCTCCTGGAAGGCCAGCGCCGAATCCACCAGGTAGCGGGTGACGAAGTGCGCGGTCTGCTGCTCCAGCGCGTCGGGCAATAGCTTGCTGTACTCCGGGCTGCGGCAGAAGCGGTCGATCAGCTCGTACTCGCGCAGCATCTCCTCGCGGGCCATCTCGCAGCCGGCGCGCAGCGTGTCGAGCTGCAGCGGGCCCGCGCGCGCCATCACCGGCGCATAGCGGGCGCGCGTCGCCTCGTCGGACCACTCCTCGATGCGGGGCGGGAACTCGCGCAGGTCCTGGGCAAGCTGCTCGGCCACCTTGTCGAGGACGTAGTCCTTCAGTTCTTGTGGTCTTCTGCTCGAGGATCCGGTCCCAGCGCGACATGGCCCGGATACTACGGCGCGCCGGGCAGGCCGGGGCGGGCGTAGACGACGATCTGTGGAACTTCGTCGAGATAGAGACCGGTGGCCGGCCTTCGGGTGTGGAACGCGTTCCAGGTCTCGGGCTCCCGGTCGCGGAACTCGCGGTGCCACTGCAGCGCCACGTAGTCCGCCTGCGAAGGGCCCGGAGCGTAGCGGATGTCGGCGCGGAGCATTCCGGCCTGGACGTAGGCGCGGTAGCTCTCCACGTTCACCTCGTGGAAGTAGACGCGCGCGTCGGGCGGGCAGTGCGCGTTCAGCCAGGGCAAGACCGCGGTCACGTTGTTCGACCAGTATTGCCGCTGCATGCCCAGCGTGGCCGCGCCGGGGATGTCGCCCGCCAGCTCCCCGTAGGCGCTGGTGCCGTACGGGTGCACGTGCGCGATCTGCCACAGGCCCGGCAGCAGCGCCGCCGCGGCCGCCGCCGCGAGCAGCTTGGGCGAAGGGGCGATGCGGACCAGGAGCGCCGCCGCCTCCGGCGCAAGCAGGGCGAGAAATCCGAGCCAGTGCTTGAGCCCGCCGAAGATCGGCGTGGTCGTCAGCAAGAAGGGCAAGAGCGCCGCGCCAGCGAGACCCAACTCGAGCAGCCGCTGCGCGTCGAGCCGCCGAAAAGCGAAGCCCACCAGCAGCGAGATGCCCGCCGCCGCCAGCAGCGCCACGGTGGTGAGGGGCAGGGCGAGCGCGTCCACCACCAGCGGGTACACCACCGGAAAGGGCGGCGCCCGCAGGACCTCTCCGAAGTACCACCAGGCGTAGTGGACGTGATGGGTATGGAAGGCGATCCAGTCGCCCAGGTGCCGGAGCGGGTCGTGCCAGAGGAGCGGCCAGGCGAGGAAGAGGACCACCGGCGAGAGCAAGAGCCAGGGCAGGCGCAGAAGCGCGCTCTTGCGCTGCGCGCCGGGCAAAAGCAACGCGTGCACGAGGAGCACGGGCGGCAGGAACCAGGCGTTGTGCTTGACCGCCAGCGAGACGCCGTACACGAACGAGAGCCAGAGTCCCGACGCGCGCGACTTCTCCCGCAGGGCATCGAGCCAGGCCACGCCGACGCCGGCCCAGAGCGCGCAGATGGGGACGTCGAAGCAGGCGAGGTGCCCGTGGAAGAAGGTCCGCTCGGCGCACCAGAAGAGCAGCGGCGCGAGCACGCCGGCGGCGCGCGAGCGCGAGAGGCCGAGGATGCAGAGCCAGTAGCTGAGCAGTCCGCCGAAAGCGAACGCCGGAAGCCTCCAGGCGAGCGCGTCGGGCATCCAGCCGAGCCAGGTGGCGAAGACCAGGTGGGAGGCGCCGAAGAGCAGCTTGGTGAGCCCGGGATGCTCGAAGTTGTACGACCAGTAGCGCGCGGTCTGCGCCAGGGCGGTGAGCGGCGCGTGCAGCAGCAAGTGCAGCCAGGCCTCTGCGTTCTGCGCGGCGGTGAAGTAGTAGCCCTCGTCGCGCACGAATCCGACCGGCGCCTGCGTCAGCGCCATCGCCGCGGCGGTGGAGAACCCCATGATGCGCGCGACGGCCCGGTCGGTCATTGCGTGGTCGTCCACGCCTGCAGGCAGAAGGGGCGCCCGGCGTCCGGCGAGGAGACGACGAAGGCGAACTCGCGCTCGCCGGGGCCTGCGGGAACGGCCACGTCCAGGCGGCGCCAGCCGGTGCCGTCGCGCGCCGTGCGCGGCACCGCGAGCGTGCCCAGGAGCGCGCCGTCCGCGAACGCCTGCACCACGATCTCCGGCCGATCCGCGTCGTAGGCGCGCTCGCCGATGACGCCGGCGCGCAGGTGCAGGACCTTGCCCGCCCGGCCGCGGGCAGCGAAGCGGCCGCCGATGGAAACCTGCACGCAGCGCCGCGCCACGTAGTCCACCTCGTGCTCTTCGACCGCGTGGGTGAGGTCGGCCGCGAGCTCCGGCGCGTGCAGGTCCCAGGGCCGCAAGGAGAGCGCCCCGAAGCGCTGCTCGTCGCCTTCCGGCGTTGCGCCGCGGGCCCGCAGCGCCGCCGAAGGGTCGTGGAAGAACGGCGTGCGCGGCAACGACAGCACCCACAGCCGCCGCACCGCCGGATCGTCGAGAGTCGCGAGATCCTCCTCGGCCAGCACCGGCGCCGCGTCGACGAAGAGGCGCGCGCGCTCCGCCCAGGGGGGCCAGATCTGCACGGCATCGCCCGGCCTCGCCGCTCCGCGCAGGGCTCCCGCGGCTTCCGCCCAGTCCTGATCGGAGGGCAGGCGCAAAGGGAGCGTGAGATCGAAGGCGAGCGACGAGGCGCCCAGCGCGATGAGCGCGGCGAGCGCGACCCTACGTGCTGCCAAGCTTGATCTTCCGCTCGCTCTTTTCGCGGCAGAAGAGACAGAGCGCCACCTCGGGGTACTGGGTGAACCCCGGCGACCAGCCCGGATGCATGGCGCAGCGCGGATCGTAGCAATGGTGCAGGTCCCAGAGGTGCCCGATGTAGTGCGCGGCGCGCTTGGCCAGGCCGACCTCGACCGGCATTCCCTTGTCGGCGAGGCCGTGGGAGGTGGCGATGGCCTTGCCCGCGCCGTACTGCGCGAACCCGTCCACCGGTCCGTGGCCCATGGGCCCCTCGGGAGCGGTGAGCGGCTCGCTGGTCAGGTAGATGATCTTGTCGTCGGCATAGAGGGCAACGTCGTCGTCCATCTCCTCCACCGCCTTGGCGGCATTGTAGGCCGACTGCTCGTCGTCGAGCGCGCCCCGCGGCATCTCCCCTTCGCCCTCCAATTCCGAGCCCATCCCGTAGGCCGCGTGCACGCGCCGCGAGACGAAGTCGATCACGTCGGGAGGGAACTCGGAGAGCGTGACGATGCGGATCATCGCTTTCCTTTCGCCTTCGCGCGGGGAGTGGCCGGCTTCTTCGCCGGAGGCTTCTTCGCGGCGGGCTTCTTCGTGGCAGCGGCCTTCTTCGCAGGCGCGGCCTTCTTGGGTGGCGGCGCCGCGCGGGTGGCGGCGTGCGGGTGCGCCGGCGCGTGCGCGTGCGTGGAGGCGTGGGGATGCGCCGGAGCATGCGGCGCGGCGTGCGCCGGAGCGTGAGGCGCGTGCGGCGCAGCGTGGGTCGCCTGGGCCGGGGCGTGCGCCGCCGGAGCGGGCTTTTCCTTTTCCTTCGCGGGCCGGGGCGCTCTGGCCTTCTCGGCGGCGGGCTTCTTCGCGGCCGGAGCCGGCTTCTCCTCCTCGTCCTCGTCCGGCTCCTCGTCTTCGTTTCCGGCGGCGGGCTTGCCGACCACTGCCGGGGCCTCTCCCTCCGCCATCTCGTCGTCGTCGAACCCGAGGTCGTCTTCTCCCGCGGCTCGGGCGGGTGCGGGCGGACCCAGCGTCGCGGGCGGAAGCTCGCGGCCCTTCCGCTTCATTCCCGGAGGCGGCCAGAGGGCGTAGTCGAGGTTGTCCTCGGCGACGTGGAGCGGGATGTTCATCGCCGCCGCGATCTCGCCCACCAAAAGATGGCGCGCGCTGTCGTACAGCTCGCGCTCCTTCTGCGGCAGCGGGCGGACGCGGCTGAGCGCGTGCAATCCCTTGAGCACCTCCACGGTGCCGAAGAGGCCTCCGCCGCTCATCCGGTCGGCGTTCTCGCGGTGGCGCACCTTCCAGTCGAGCTGCGGGTTGGTGTCGGGAGAGGCGAGATCGTCGAAGACCTTGTCGATGGCGGCGACGTCGGCCACCTTGCGCAGCCCGATGCCCATCACCTTCGCCTTGGGCACCATCACGGTGGCGCCGTCCTCCTCGCGAGAGAGGGTGACCACCTCCCAGTTCTGGCCGGCGATGTTCTTCGTCGACACTCCGGTGATCCGGCAGATACCTTGGTTCGGGTACACGACGCGGTCGCCGACGTGCAGCGTGCCGTCCCCGATCACCGGCTCCTGCGATTTGCTCGACATGAAGCGTCCTCGCTATCGCAGCCTGGGGCGGTGCGCAAGGAACAGCGGAGGAGCACACGCGCGCTTGTACGGCGGCTTGCCACACGTCCCGCCGATGCGCAAATGTTTTTGCGCGCGGCGTCACGGCCAGGGTACAAAGGTCGGGACGCGGCGCGTCATCGCGTAGGAGACGACAATGGCGGAGCAGGCGCAGGACCTTTCCACCCCAGAAGCGGCCGAACGCGGCGGCTCCTTCCTCTTCGAGCCGGTGGGCGCGCGGCCGTTCATGACGCCGGAGGGCTTCTCCTCCGACCAGCGGCAATTCTTCCGCACCGGCGCCGAGTTCAGCCGCGCCGAAGTGATCGAGGAGCGCCAGCGTTTCGCCGAGCACGATTACGGCATGCTGCGCGAGCTGCTCGGCAAGGCCGGCGAGTTGGGCCTGCTCGGCGTGGACATCCCCGAAGAGTACGGCGGCCTCGGCCTCGACAAGGTCACCTCCATGCTGGTGGCGGAGTCGCAGGCCGGCGACGGATCCTGGGCCACCACCTTCGGCGCGCACACCGGGATCGGCACGCTGCCCATCGTCTTCTTCGGCACGCCGGCGCAGAAGGCGCGCTACCTGCCCGATCTCGCCAGCGGCAAGAAGGTAGCGGCGTATGCGCTGAGCGAGGCGGGCAGCGGCTCCGACGCGCTCGGCGCGCGCACCGTGGCGCGGCTCTCGCCGGACGGCAAGCACTACGTCGTCAACGGCGGCAAGATGTGGATCACCAACGGCGGGTTCGCCGACGTCTACGTCGTCTTCCTCAAGGTGGACGGCAGCAGGTTTACCGCCTTCATCGTCGAGCGCGGCACGCCCGGGTTCAGCACCGGGCGCGAAGAGCACAAGCTCGGGCTGCGGGGCAGCTCCACCACGCCGCTCATCTTCGAGGACGCCCGCATCCCGGTGGAAAACGTGCTCGGCGAGATCGGCAAGGGCCACAAGATCGCCTTCAACATCCTCAACGTGGGCCGGCTCAAGCTGGCCGCGTTCGCGGTGGGCGGCATGAAGATGTCGCTGCGCACCGGCGTGGAGTACGCGGCGCAGCGCAAGCAGTTCGGCAGGCCCATCGCGAGCTTCGGGCTCATCCGCGAGAAGCTCGCGCGCGGCGCGGCGCAGATCTACGCCAACGAGTCGATGACCTACCGCGCCTCGGGCGCCATCGACGACGCCATCGCGGGGCGCAGCGAGCCGGGCCAGGTGATGGCGGCCATCGAGGAGTTCGCCGTCGAGGCCAGCATCATGAAGGTGGCCGGCTCGGAGTGGATGTTCCAGCTCATCGACGAGATGCTGCAGATCCACGGGGGCAACGGCTTCGTCACCGACTATCCGGTGGAGCGGGCGTATCGCGACAACCGCGTCAACCGCATCTTCGAGGGCACCAACGAGATCAACCGGCTGCTCATCCCCGGCATGGTGTTCAAGCGCGCGATCAAGGGCGAGATGCCGCTGATGGAGGCGGTGATGCGCCTCGACGGAGAGCTGGCGAACGCCGCCAACTCCGACGTCTCGAGCGAAGCACCCGCGCAAGCGTCGCCCGTCCCCGGCCGGCTGGCGGCGGAACGGCGCTCGGCGGAGATGGCCAAGCGCCAGTTCATCTTCGCGGCCAAGTGGGCCGCGACGCTCGGACCCGCGCTCGAAGAGCGACAGGAGGTGCTCGCCGCGCTCGCCGACTGCGCCATCGAGGTCTACGCCATGGACTCGGTGCTCGGCCGCACCCTCGCGGCTCCCGACCGATCCGCGCTGCGCGACGCGCTCTGCCGCTTCTTCTGCTACGAGAGCCGCGAGAGGGCATTCGACCGCGCCCGCACCGCGCTCTGCTCCGCCGTGCCGGAGGAGGAGAGAGCGGCGCAGCTCGAGCTGTTCTCGCGGCTGCACGCGTTCGTGCCGTTGGACATCGGGCAGGTGCGCGAGGACATCGTGCCTGCGGTGCTGGAGGCGGGCGGGTACCCGATCGGTTACTGAGCCGCCCGTTGCCGCCGGCGCGCCCAGCGTTCACACTTGCACGGAGAGATTGGCGCCGCCCGCTACCGTGGGCCTCCCATCTTCTCCTACCCATGCACATGTTGCCCGCCGGGGGCAGTCTCGGGCGAGGGGGGCGTGCGTGAGGAATCCAGAGCTGGGACGAACCGGAGCGGTCCGGCCGCTGTGGTCGGAAGCGGACACCCTGCGCGAGCGCATCGCCGAGGCGAACGCGCTCTACGGGTTCTTCTCGTTCGACAACGGCCTCTCACAACGCGCTTCGCATGGACATCTGAGGACCAACCCCGCCGCGCGCGCGGCGCTGATCCGGCTGTGCGCGGCATCCAACACGCGCGGAGCGGTGATCTCCGCGCGCAAGGTTGAAACCCTCCAACGCCGGCTGCGGCTCCACCGGCTGGCCTACGTGGGCGTGCACGGAGCGGACGTGCAGGCGTACGGGCTGCGGATGGTGACCGAGCCGGATCGCGACCTCGCGGAAGCGGCGATGCAGCGGCTGCGGCGGGCATGCACCCGCGTCCCGCAGCTGCAGGCGCAGGGGATCATCGTCGAGGATCGCACCTGGGCAATCGTCCTCCACCTCCGCAATGCCGAGCCTTCCGCTCGCGTCGCGGCCGCCGAGGAGTTCGGAAAGCTCGCTGCCGCCGAGAACCTGGATCTGCGGCGCAGCCCGGATACGCTGGAGGCGGTACCCGACGGCGCGGCCACCTGGCGCGCGGTCCTGGGCCTGCTCGCCGGAATGCGCGGAGCGCTGCCCGTCTACGTGGGCGCCGGAGAGACCGACGAAGAGGCCTTCGCCGTCCTCAACCGGCGCAGCTCCATCACCGTGCACGTCGGACCGCCGCCCCGCACCGGAACGCACGCCCGCTGGCAGGTGGCGGACACGGGAGAGGTCATCCGCCTGATCCACTGGCTCGCGGACGCCCGCAGGCGCTCCTGAGCCACGGGATAGTCAACAAGCCCGCCTTTTCGCGGATGTGCGGCCGGCGCGTCGGGACCATTCTGCACCGGCACCGGCGGCACCCCCGCCGCCGCGTGGCTCCTCGGAGGAGCACATGAACATTCGCAAGGACGGCATCGCCATTCTCGCCGGCGTGGCCTTTGCCGCCACGGCCGCGTTCGCGCAGGGCAGCACCTCGGGCACCACCACCGGCGGCAGCACCTCGAGCGACACCGGGCCCGACGCAGCCGCGGGCGCGCCCGACGCGGGCTCGTCGATGAGCCACGCGAAGAAGGGCAAGAAGCACAAGAAGAAGAGCAGCAAGAAGAGCAAGAGCAAGACCTCCGACTCCGACACCAGCGAAACCAAGCCGCAGTAGGGCCCGCGTCGCGCCTGGGGCGGGCGTCACGCCCCAGACGCCATCTCCACCGCCGGGAGCAGGGCCGCGTGCTAAGAACCACGGGGCATGGCGCGCCTCGACCCGCACAGCTACGCCGATACCGATCAGCCGCGCACCCGCAGCATCGACTTCGCGCTCGAGGTGGACTTCGATCGCCGCCAGATCGAGGGCGAGGTGGTGTTGCGCTTCCACTCTCCCGGGTCGGGGCCCCTCGACCTGGACACGCGAGGGCTGCGCATCGACGCGGTGCAGTCGCTCGCGGACGCTCCCTTGCGGCACGCGCTCTCGGCCTCCGAGGCGATCCTCGGCGAGCGGCTGCGCATCGAGCTGCCGCAAGGGAGCGAAGGCATCCGCATCCGCTACGCCACCTCGCCTTCCGCCAGCGCCCTGCAGTGGCTGGAGCCGTCGCAGACGCAGGGGAAGGCGCAGCCGTTCCTCTTCTCGCAGGCGCAGCCCATCCACGCCCGCTCCATCTTCCCGCTCCAGGACACGCCGCGCATCCGCATCACCGTGGGCTCTGCGCGCTTCACCGTGCCGGCGCGGCTGCGCGCGCTGATGGCGGCGGCGTCGCGCGGGCGCGAGCCCCAGGGCGACCTGGCGGTGGACGTCTTCGAGATGCCGCAGCCCATTCCGCCCTACCTGCTCGCCTTCGCGGTGGGCGACCTGACGCCGCGCCAGCTCTCCGCCCGCTGCGCCGTCTGGGCCGAGCGCGCCCTGGCCGACGAGGCGGCGCACGAGTTCGCGCAGGTGGAGGACATGCTCATCTGCGCCGAGGAGCTGTTCGGCCCCTACGACTGGGAGCGCTACGACATCCTCATCATGCCGCCCAGCTTCCCCTACGGCGGCATGGAGAACCCGCGGCTCACCTTCGTGACGCCCTCGGTGATCGCCGGCGACCGCTCGCTCGTCAACGTCATCGCCCACGAGCTGGCGCACGCCTGGACGGGAAACCTGGTCACCAACGCGAGCGCCAACGACTTCTGGCTCAACGAGGGGTTCACCGTCTACGCGGAGCGCCGCATCCTCGAGGCGCTGGAGGGCAGCGAGTCCGCCGGGCTGCACGAGGCCATCGGGCTGCACGACCTGCGCGTCACCCTGGAGCGATTCGCCGATCGCCCCCAGCTCACCCGCCTGCGCACCGATCTCCTCGGCGTCGATCCCGACGAGGCGTACTCGACGGTCCCGTACGAGAAGGGCTACCTGCTCCTGCGCAAGCTGGAGGAGACCGCGGGGCGCGCAGCCTGGGACGAGTTCCTCCGCGCCTACCTCGCGGCGTTCCGCTTCCAGAGCATCACCACGCAGGACTTCCTCGATTTCCTCGAGCAGCGCCTCCCGGGAGTGACGTCGCGGGCGCGGGCGCTCGAGTTCATCGACGGTCCGGGGCTGCCGGCGGACGCGCCGCTGCCGCGCTCGCAGAGGCTTTCGCAACTGCGCAGCGGCGCGGCCGAGCCGCAGAATCCCACCGAGCTCTTGGCGTGGTTGCAGTCGATCGAGCCCGACGCGGCCAGGCTGCGCGAGCTCGACGCGCGATTCGGCCTCTCCACCCGGCGCAGCCTCGAGCTGCGCCACACCTTCGTGCTCCTGCAGCTCCGGGCCGGCGTTCCCGAGGGTGTGGAAGGCGCCCGCCGCGTCGCCCTGGAGACGGGGCGGATGAAGTACCTGCGGCCCATCTTCACCGAGCTTTCACGGCGCGACCCGAAGGCGGCCGAGCGCATCTACGCGGAGGCGCGCGGCGGCTATCACAACATCGCGCGCTCCGTCGTCGAGGGGCTGTTGAAAAACGCTCCCGCCGGGAGCTAGCAGGGCCGCCGAAAACGAAGTTTTCGGCGAAACCCTGCTACGCTTTTTCCTGATAAGGTTCCCAGCAAATCCACGTGGGCGGGAGGGAACCATGCACCGCTGGTTCTTCGTCGCACTGATCCTGTGGCCGATGTCCGCATTCGCGGGAAAACACTACGTCCTCAAGGCCACCAAGGAGAACGTGCAGTGGGGCTGGCTCGACCCCAAGGAGCCGCCCAAGCTCACCATCGAGTCGGGCGACACCGTCTCGGTGGAGACGATGATGCACTCGATGGATCAGATCCAGAAGGGCGTCACGATGGAGAAGATCGTCGAGCTGCGCAAGGCCAATCCGGGAGGCGGCCCGCACTCGCTGACGGGCCCCATCTTCGTGAAAGGCGCCGAGCCCGGGGACGTGATGGAGATCCGCATCCTCAAGATCGTGCCGAAGAAGGTGGGCACCAACTTCAACCTGCCGGGGAAGGACTTCCCCACCATCGGCGTCCTCGCCAAGGACTTCCCCGAAGGCTACGTGAAGTACTTCGACATCGATCCCAAGGCGAAGACGGTGCAGTTCAAGCCCGGCATCGAGATCCCGCTGCGGCCGTTCCCGGGAACGCTCGCCGTCGGCATCGACCCCGACGATCCCTCGCCGCGCAAGGGCGGCGTCAAGGACCCGATGGCGCCGGTGAGCACGCTGCGCCCGTGGAAGAACGGCTCGAACATGGACATCAACGAGCTGACCGAGGGGACCACCATCTACATTCCGGTGTTCCTCAAGGGCGGCCTGATCTGGACCGGCGACTCGCACTGCGCGCAGGGCAACGGCGAGGTGAACCTGACCGCGCTGGAGTGCTCCTACCAGGAGATCCGCCTGCAGCCCATCGTGCACAAGGACATGAAGCTGACCTGGCCGCGCATCGAGACGAAGACGCACTACATCATGGTGGGCTTCGACGAGAATCTGGAGAAGGCCTTCGCCAACGCCATCACCGAGACGGTGGACTTCCTCGTGCAGAAGAAGGGTCTCGAGCGCTACGAGGCGTATTCGCTCGCGGCCGTGGCCGCCGACTGCCGCGTCAGCCAGATGGTCGACGTCCGCAAGGGCATCCACTGCATGATCCCCAAATCCATCTTCACGGCCTCCAAGACCGCCACGCACGCGCACTGAAAAACCTACATTCGATTACACCGGTTGCGGTGGCACGCTAGCCGCTGCGTGTAGGTGCGCGCGGATCCACTACGGATTCGGCTGCTGGTCTGTTCAGGGAGAGCTTGCTTGACAGCCTGGAGGACCTGACCCACTCTGCCCGCGGGTGGATCGAAGTGGCATGAAGTGGATCGCCACGGCCGCCCAGAGGATCGCGGGCCATGTTCTCGGGCGTCTTCCAGCATTCGATCGACGCCAAGGGCCGCACCAGCCTGCCCGCGAAATTTCGCGAGCTGCTGGCTGCGCAGAGCGCGGACAAGCTCTTCGTCACCACCGACCTGATCGACGAATGCCTGGTCGCCTTCGCGCCGGCGAGCTGGCAGCGCATGGCGGAGAAGATCGCCTCGCTCTCCATGTTCGACGAGCGCACGCGCCTGCTCACGCGCAGCTTCATCGCGCCCGCGCAGGAATGCCCGGTGGACAAGCTCGGCCGCATCCTCATCCCGCCCATCCTGCGCGAGCACGCCGGCATTGGCGAGGAAATCACCTGGGCCGGCACGGTGGAGCGCATCGAGGTCTGGTCGCCCGCGCGCTGGGCCGAGGTGCAGCGCAAGGCGCGCTCTCCCGAGACCAAGGCGGATCTTGCAAGGCGGCTGAGCGAACTCCTGTGACCCGAGGTGTCCGAGATGGCGGAAAAGTCTTCCCGTAGCGGCGTTTTTCGCGGTGAGCACAAGGCGGCGGTGCTGGCGCTCAAGCCGGCGCCGGGCCCGCGCGCCCCGGGGCTGCGCTGGGGAGACAACGTCGCCACCGTCTCGGTGCGCGGAGATCTCGATCGCGACGCGCTCTGGGCCATCGACTACACCATCGGCCGCGCGGCCACCGAGGCGGGGCGCATCGTGCTCGACCTGCGCGAGGTCACGCACCTGGACTACGGCGGCGTGCCGGAGATCGTGGCGCGGCGCAAGGAGCTGCTCTCGCGGGGCGGAGATCTGCTCATCGCCGTGCGCAACCCGTACGTCGTCAACATCCTCAAGGCCGCCGGCGGGGCGGAGCTGGTGCTCTTCCGCAGCGCGGAGGAGGCCGCCGGCGCCTGCGTGGCCACCGCCCGGGTGCGGATGATGCGCAAGGGGAGCTGATGGCGTTCGTGCACCAGACCGTGCTCCGCCGCGAGGCGGTATCGCTCCTGGCGGCGGCGCCGGGAAAGCTCATCCTCGACGGGACGCTCGGGGCCGGTGGGCACGCCGAGGCGCTGCTCGACGCCGGCGCGCGCGTGGTGGGCCTCGATCAGGACCCTTCCGCGCTGGTGGCGGCAAAGGCCCGGCTCTCCGGGCGCGACATCGTATTCGCGCACGGCAACTTCCGCGACGCCCGGGCGGTGCTCGATCAGCTCGGCCTCGGCGAGGTGGACGGCGCGCTGGTGGACCTGGGCGCCTCCTCGCCGCAGCTCGACGATCCGGCGCGCGGGTTCTCCTTCCGCGGCGAGGGCCCCCTGGACATGCGCATGGACCCGACCCGCGGGCGGCCGCTGCGGGAGCGCCTCGACGAATGGGACGAGAAGGCGCTGGCGCGCATCCTCGATACGCTGGGCGAGGAGCGGTTCGCCCGGCCCATCGCGCGCGCCATCTGCCGCGCCTGGGCCGAGAAGAAGATCGCCTCCACCCGCGACCTGGCGGAGGTGGTGGCTTCCGCCATGCCGCGCAAGGCCTGGCCGCAGCAAATCCATCCCGCCACCCGCACCTTCCAGGCGCTGCGCATCGCCGTCAACGACGAGCTGGGCGCGCTCGACGACTGGCTCACGCAGCTTCCGCGCCTGGTCGCCCGGGGCGGGCGCGCCGCGGCCATCAGCTTCCATTCCCTCGAGGACCGGATGGTGAAGCAAGGATTCGCGCGGCTTGCCACCGGCTGCATCTGCCCGCCGCGGCTGCCGGTCTGCGCCTGCGGCCGCGTGGCGCAATGGAAGGTGCTCACCCGCAAGCCGGCCACCGCCGGCGACGAGGAGCTGGCGGAAAATCCTCGCGCCCGCAGCGCGCGCCTTCGCGCCGTCGAGAGGCTGTCATGAAGCAACCGAGCCCGAGCGCCATCCGCCGCAACATCGACCGGCGCGGTCTGCACGACTTTGCCTGCGGCACCGCCGCCTGCGCGCTCCTCGCCTGCGCGCTCCTGCTGCACGCGGGGGTGCGCACGCTGGTGACCGAGCGCGGCTACCGGCTCTCCCGCCTTTCCGCCGAGTATCGGGAGCTGACCCGCGAGCACGAGACGCTGCAGATTCGCGCGGCGGAGCTGGTACGGCCGCAGCGCATCGAGGAGCTGGCCCGGACGCGGCTGGGCATGGGGCCGCCGGCCCGCGAGCGCATGGTCGTCCTGGTCGGAGGCACCGCCGTGACCCGGCCTCTGGCCACGGCGGCGAGGTGAGGATTGCGATGGGGCGCGCCCACGGACGTCAGGCAGCGGGCAGGTGGATGCGGGCGCGCGCGCTCTTGCTCGGCCTTGCGCTTCTCGCCGGCTTCGCCGGAGTGCTGGCGCGCGCCGCCAAGGTGCAGCTCCTCGACCGCTCGCGCCTCTCGCGCCTGCAGCGCGACCAGACCCGGCGCGAGCTGGAGTGGGCGCCGCGGCGGGGGCTGATCGTCGATCGCCGCGGCGCCGCGCTGGCGGTGACGCGCGACGTGGACAGCGTCTTCGCCGACCCTTCGGCGTTCGAGACGCCGCGGGCGCGGCAGCTCGCGGCGGCGCAGCTCGCCCAGGCGCTGCGCATGGACCGGCGCAGGATCCTGGAGAAGATCGACCGCGCCGATCGCCGCTTCGTCTGGATCCGGCGCAAGGTGGACGAGGCGGCGGCGGAGCGGGTACGGGCGCTGGCGCTCGACGGCGTGGAGCTGGTGAAGGAGCCGAAGCGCTTCTATCCGCAGCATGAGCTCGCCGGGCATGTGCTGGGCTTCGTGGGCGAGGAGAGCGGGCAGGAAGGGCTGGAGCGCGAGCTGGAAGGCTATCTCAAGGGGAAGACCGTGCAGGTGCAGGCCACGCGCGATGCGCACGGTCACATGGTGCTGGAGCACGGCGCGCCCGATCCCGCCGACCTGACCGGCGCGACGGTGACGCTGACGCTGGACACCGCCATCCAGCTCGCCGCGGAGAGGGAGCTGGCCAAGGCGGTGAAAGCGGCGTCCGCCGTGGGAGGGTGGGCGCTGGTGATGGACGTGAACAGCGGCGCCATCCTTGCGCTCGCTTCCAATCCGGCCTTCGACGCCAACAAGCCCGGCCGCGATCCGCTGGTGTGGCGCGACCGCGCCGTGCAGGACCAGCTCGAGCCCGGCTCCACCATCAAGAGCTTCGTCATCGCCCGCGCCATCGACGAGGGCGTGCTGCGGCCGGACGAGCTGCTCTACTGCGAGCACGGCGTCTGGGCCCACGCGGG
The DNA here is from genome assembly GCA_963792275.1 of uncultured delta proteobacterium. GTDB lineage: Bacteria > Myxococcota > Myxococcia > Myxococcales > 40CM-4-68-19 > 40CM-4-68-19. Next base: position 54,921 of record CAWBVQ010000019.1, on the reverse strand, counting down.
CAAGAAGCTCCACGACACGCACCCGGTGGACTGGGCCACGCCCGCGACGGTCTTGCGCGAGTCGTCCAACATCTGCGCGGCGAAGATCGGCGAGAAGCTGGGGAAGGAGAAGCTCGTCGAGGGGCTGCGCGCCTTCGGCTTCGGGGAGAAGACGCAGGTCGGCCTTCCCGGAGAGGCCCGCGGCGCGCTGGGCGACCCGCGCCGCATGCCGCAGAATCGCGCTCGACACCACCTCCTTCGGACAGGGGATGAGCGCCACCGGCCTGCAGACGGTGGTGGCCATGGCGGCCATCGCCAACGGCGGGGCGCTCTTGCGGCCCTACATCGTGCAGAAGGTGGTGGCGCCCGACGGATTGGTCCTGCTCTCGCGCGGCCGGGAAGTGGTGCGGCGGGCCATCCGTCCGGAGACGGCGCGAACCCTGACTGCGATGCTGGAAGAGGTGGTGCAGAAGGGCACCGGCACGCGCGCGGCGCTGGCGGAGTACCGGGCCGCGGGCAAGACCGGCACGGCGCAGAAGGTGGACCCGGTGCGCGGCGGCTACGGCGACAAGCGGCTCTCCAGCTTCCTCGGCTTCGCTCCGGCGGACGCGCCCAAGGTGGCGATCCTGGTGGTGGTGGACGAGCCGGAAGGGCGGGGCGGCGAAGTGACGGGCGCGGTGGTCGCGGCGCCGGCGTGGGGCGCGATCGCGCGCGAGGCCCTGCGGCAGCTGGAGGTGTTGCCGGAGAGCTCGCGGGAGCCGGCCTTGGCGTCGATCGGGGAGCAAGGCGAGGCGGCGCCCGAAATCCGGATGGCGAGCGCGCTGGCGTGGCCCGCCGGCGTCGCAGGCCGCAAGCCGCCCGGTCCGGGGCAGACCGCCGTGCCCGACGTGAGCGGGCTCGAGGCGCGCTCCGCCATTCGCCGCCTCGGCGAGGCGTCGCTCGAGCCCGACCTGCGCGGCAGCGGGCGGGCGGTCGCGCAGTCGCCGCCGCCCGGCGCGATTGTCAAGCGGGGTGCACGGGTGAAGGTCACGCTGGCGCCGCCAGGGTAGCCGGCGTAGAGGGAGATTCTGTGCTGCTGCGGGAGCTGTTCGCGGGAGTTGCGGCCGCGGTGCCGGAGGGCGCGGCGCCGGTGGACGTGCGCGCGCTCGCGGTGGACTCCCGCCGCGTGAATCCCGGCACGCTCTTCGCCGCGCTTCCCGGCGTCAACGCCCAGGGCGCGCAGTTCGTGGGGGAGGCGGTGCAGCGGGGCGCGGTGGCGGTGCTCGCCGGCGCGCCGCTGGTTGCGAGCGTCCCCGTGGTGGTGGCGCAGAACCCGCGCCAGGCCTTCTCGCTGGCGGCGGCGCGCTTCCACGGCGAGCCCTCCCGCCGGCTCTCGCTCTTCGGGGTGACCGGCACCAACGGCAAGACCACCACCGCCTACCTCATCGAGCAGATCTCCGCCGCCCGCGGCCTTTGCACCGGGCTCATCGGCACCGTGGAGTCGCGCTGGCCGGGCGGCCGGTTGCCGGCCACGCACACCACGCCCGAGTCGCACGACCTCCAACATTTGCTCCGCAGGATGCTCGAGGCGGGAGCGGAGGTGGTGGCGATGGAGGTCTCCAGCCACGCGCTCTCGCAGGAGCGCGCGGCGGGCTGCGTCTTTGCCGGCGCCGCGTTCACCAACCTGACCCGCGATCACCTCGACTACCACGGCACGCTCGACGCCTACTTCGACGCCAAGGCAAAGCTCTTCCGCGAGCTCTTGCCGCGCGGCGCGCCGGCGGTGCTCAACTTCGACGACCCACGCGTGGGCGCGCTGGCTGGCGAGATTCCCCACGCCATCGGCTTCACCGTTCGCGGGGCTTCCTCCGCCGCGCTCTCCGCGCAGCAGATCGAGAGCGACCTGACCGGGCTGCGCTTCCGGGTGCGCAGCGCGGCGCCGTTGCCGGACGAGCTGATCGAGGTGACCAGCCCGCTGGTCGGCGCGCACAATGCGGAGAACCTGCTCGCCGCCATGGGCGTGCTCGCCGGCGCCGGCGTGTCGCTGCGGGAGATCGCCTCGGTGGTGCCGGAGTGCGTGGGCGCGCCGGGAAGGCTGGAGCGCGTGCCGGACCGGGGCGGCCGCGTGGTCCTGGTGGACTACGCGCACACCGACGACGCCCTGGCGCGCGTGCTGGATGCCCTGCGCAACGCCAGGGCGCAGCGGATCGTCTGCCTGTTCGGGTGCGGCGGCGACCGCGACCGCGGCAAGCGCCCGCTGATGGGCGCGGCGGCCGGCGCCCGCGCGGAGCTGGTCATCGTCACCAGCGACAACCCGCGGACGGAAGATCCGCTCGCCATCCTGGCGGAGATCGAGCCCGGCCTGGTCCGCGCCGGCAAGACCGCGCTGGACCCGCGCCACGCGCGCATGGGCATGAGCGGCTACTGCGTGGTGCCCGACCGCCGCGAGGCCATCGAGCTTGCGCTGCGCTCGGCGCGGTCAGGCGACGCCGTGCTCATCGCCGGCAAGGGCCACGAGGACTACCAGATCGTGGGCAAGGAGAAGCGTCCTTTCGACGACCGCGCCGAGGCGCGCCGCGTGCTCCAGGATCTCGAGCCGGAAGAGCGGATCGCATCGACGCCGGCGCGCGGCGGGAGGCGAAGTCGAGAATGAGCGCGCGCTTCACCCTCGAGCAGGCAGCGTGGTCCGCGGGCGCGCAGGTGGTGGCGCCCGGCGGGCCGTTTGCCGGCGTCTTCACCGACACGCGCTCTCCGGTGCCGGGCGCGCTCTTCGTCGCGCTCAAGGGGGGAAAAGTTCGACGCCAGCCAGTTCGCCGCGCAGGCGGTGCAGGGCGGGGCCGCCGGAGTGCTGGTGCCCGAGGACGCGGTGGACAAGGTCCGCGCGCAGGCCGGCTCCGCCGCGGTCCTTTCCGCCCCCGACACCGGGCGCGCGCTGGGAGGGCTCGCCGCCGCCTGGCGCCGCCGGCTGCCGGCGCTGAGGCTCGTGGCGGTCACCGGATCGACGGGCAAGACCAGCACCAAGGAGCTGATCGCGGAAGTGCTGGCGGCCGCCGGGACCACCCTCAAGACCGAGGGAAACCTCAACAACGAGGTGGGCGTGCCGCTCACGCTCCTGCGCCTGGGCGAGGAGCACCGCTATGCGGTCATCGAGTGCGGCATGAACCATCCGGGGGAGATCGCGCGCCTCGCGCTCTGGGCGGATCCCGAGGTGGGGGTGGTCACCAACGTGGGGCCGGTGCACCTGGAAGGCTGCGGCTCGCTGGAAGGCGTGGCGCACGCCAAGGGAGAGCTGTTCCACGCGCTGCGCGAGGCGGGGGCGGCGGTGGCCAACGCGGACGACGCGCGCGTGCTCCTCCAGGCCCGGCTCTCCCGGCGCAGGCTGGTGACCTTCGGCGCGTCGCGCGGCAGCGACGTGCGGCTCGTCTCCGTGCACCACGGCGGGCCGGGACTGCGCATGGAGCTGGAGCTTCTCGGCGCGCGCCGCGAGGTGGAGCTGAAGCTGATCGGGACGCACAACGGCCACAACGCCGTCGCCGCGGCGGCGGTCGGCGTGGCGCTGGGCATCGAGCCGGACGCCATCCTCCGCGGGCTCGCCAACGCCATGACGCCGGGGCGCCGCATGCGGCCGGTGCGCCTGCCCAACGGCGCGCTGCTCATCGACGACTGCTACAACGCCAACCCCAGCAGCACCAAGGCGGCGCTGCTCACGCTCACCCACCTGGTGCCCGCCAAGGGACGCGCCATCGCCGTCCTGGGAGACATGCTCGAGCTCGGCCGCACCGAGCTGGACCTGCACCGCGACGTGGGGCGCTTCGCCGCCGGCGCCGGCCTTTCGCTGCTGGTCTGTTTCGGGCGGCGCGCCCGCGCGCTGGGAGAAGGCGCGCAGGAGGCGGGGCTCTCGCCGGAGTGCATCGAATGCACCGACGACCCGGCGGAAGCGGTGCGGCTGGTGCAGTCGCGCATGACCGCGCACGACGTGGTGCTGGTGAAGGGCTCGCGGGGAATGAAGATGGAGCGCATCAGCGACGCGCTTGCGGGAGTCGCCTGATGCTCTACAACCTGCTCTTCCCCTTCTCCGACCGCATCCAGCTCTTCAACGTGCTCCGCTATCCGAGCTTTCGCGTGCTCATGGCGGGGCTGGTCTCGCTGGTGATCGGCCTCCTGCTCGGCCCCAGCTACATCGAGGCGCTGCGCAATCTCCAGCACGGCACCAGCGCCGTGCGCGAGGACACTCCCGAGGGGCACCAGAAGAAGAAGGGCACGCCCTCCATGGGCGGGGGCCTGATCATCTGGGCCATGCTCTTCGGCACGCTGCTCTTCGCCGACCTGACCAACCGCATGGTCTGGGCGGCGCTGATCTTCACGGTGGGGTTCGGCGCCATCGGCTTCGCCGACGACTGGCTCAAGTTCAGCAAGCGCAACTCCAAGGGGCTGGCAGGGCGCAAGAAGCTCTTCTGGCAGACGGTCATCTTCGTCGCGGTCATGGCCATCTTCTTCGTGGATTGGAAGACGGGCAGCTTCCGCCTTTCCACCCGCCTCGCCATTCCCTTCGTGAAGGTGAGCGCGTTCCACCCCGCCCTGCCGCTCTGGATCTACCTGCCCTTCGCCTTCGTCGTCATCGTCGGGACCTCCAACGCGGTCAACCTCACCGACGGCCTCGACGGGCTGGCCATCGGCCCGGTGATCGTCAGCGCCATCACCTTCATGCTGCTCGCCTACCTCGCGGGCGCGACCATCCGCGGCCTGAACATCGCCGACTACCTGCTCATCCCGCACATCGAGGGCGCCGCCGACCTGGCGGTCTTCTGTTCGGCGATGGCGGGCGCGGGCATCAGCTTCCTCTGGTTCAACACCTACCCGGCCAGCGTCTTCATGGGCGACGTCGGCTCGCTCGCGCTCGGCGGCGGGCTGGGCGCTCTGGCGGTGCTCACCAAGAACGAGGTGGACAGCGCCATCATCCACGGCGTCTTCTTCGCCGAGATCCTCTCCGTCATCCTGCAGGTCTTCTGGTTCAAGCGCACCGGCCGGCGCATCTTCCGCATGGCGCCCATCCATCACCACTTCGAGCTGCAGGGCTGGGCGGAGCCGAAGATCATCGTCCGCTTCTGGATCGTCTCCATCATCCTGGCGCTCACCGCGCTCGCTTCCCTCAAGCTGCGATGAAACTCGGCGGACGACATGCCCTGGTGGTGGGGCTCGGCAAGAGCGGCGTCGCGGCGGCGAAGCTCCTGCTCTCCCGCGGGGCGCAGGTGGTGGTGGCCGACGACAAGCCGGTTGCGCTGCCGCAGGGCGTCCTCGAGCTGCGCGAGGTGGCGCCCGCCGCGCTTCGCGGCATCGACCTGGTGGTGGCGAGCCCCGGCGTGCCCCTCTCGCTCGACCTCTTCTCCCGGGCGAGGAAGAGCGGCATCGAGGTCTGCGGCGAGGTGGAGCTGGCCTCGCGGTTCATCGAGGAGCCCATCGCCGGCATCACCGGCACCAACGGCAAGAGCACCACCACCGCGCTCACCGGGCACCTCCTCACCGAGGCGGGCCTGCGCGTGTTCACCGGCGGCAACCTCGGCAACGCGCTCTCCAACCGCGTGCTCGAAGGCGGCAGCCTGGACGCGACGGTCTGCGAGCTGTCCAGCTTCCAGCTGGAGGGCATCGCCACGCTGCGCTGCGCGGCAGCCACCGTGCTCAACGTCACCCCGGATCACCTCGATCGCTACCCGGACCTCGACGCCTACGCCAAAGCCAAGGCGCGCATCTTCGAGAACCAGCGGGAAGGCGACACCGCCGCCATCAACACGGCGGATGCGCGGGTGCGCGCGATGAAGACCAACCCCGGCGTGCGCCGCGCCGAGTTCGACCCGCGGCAGCCCTTGACACATCGAGGGGACGCCGCTGCAGCTTCGCGCCGCGACCTTGCGGGGCGCGCACAACCGCGAGAACGCCTTCGCCGCCTGCCTGCTCGCGCGCCATTTCGGAGCGGACCTGGCCGCGCTGCAGCGGGGCCTCGACAGCTATCCCGGCCTGGCCCACCGCCTGGAGCCGGTGCGCGTGCTCGACGGCGTGGAGTGGATCAACGACTCCAAGGCCACCAACGTGGACAGCGTGGAGAAGTCGCTCACCGCCTTCCCCGGCAACGTGCACATCATCATGGGCGGCCGCGGCAAGGGCGCGCCGTACGCGCCGCTGCGCGCGCTGATGCGGGGCCGGGTCAAGACCATCCTCACCATCGGTGAAGATGCGCCCACCATCGCCTCCGAGCTGGCGGGGGTGGCGGAGCTCGAAGCCTGCGCTGTGCTCGCAACCGCGGTGGTGCGGGCGCGCGAGCGCGCCCGGCGGGGTGACGTGGTGCTGCTCTCGCCCGCCTGCGCCTCCTACGACCAGTTCCGCAACTTCGAGGATCGCGGCGATCAGTTCAAGGCGCTGGTGCGGGGGTTGTCATGAGCGCCGGAGCGGCGGCGGGAGCGCGCGTGCTGCGCCAGCGCTCGGAGCAGCGGGCGGCGCTGCGCTACGACCCGGTGCTGCTCGGGGCGGTGCTGATCCTCCTCTCGCTGGGCGTGGTGATGGTCTACAGCGCGAGCGCGGTGTACGCGGGCGCGCGGCTCGGCGACGGCCTCTGGTTCTTCAAGCGCCAGGCCCTCGGCGCCGGGCTCGGGCTTGTGGCGCTGCTCGCCACGCTCAAGCTCGGCTACCGTCGGCTGGAACCCCTGGCGGTGCCCGTCCTGCTCCTGGCCCTGCTTTTGCTCGCGCTCCTGCACGTGCCCGGCCTCGGCCACGCAGCCGGCGGCGCGCGGCGCTGGATGCGGCTCGGCCCCATCACCTTCCAGCCCAGCGAGCTGGCCAAGATCGCGCTGGTCCTCTGGCTTGCGCGATCGCTCGCCAACAAGCAGGAGCGCATCCGCGTCTTCTCGGTGGGGTTTTTGCCCCATCTCTTCATGCTCGCGATCTTCGCCGGGCTGCTCATGCTGCAGCCCGACTTCGGCACTGCCGTGGTGCTGGCGGCGGTCACCTTCGCGCTGCTCTTCGCCGCCGGAGCGCGTCTCGCCTGGCTGCTCGCGATGATCGGCGCCCTGGCGCCGCTGGCCGCGTTCCTGATCTGGAAGTCGCCCTACCGCATCCAGCGCGTGCTCACCTTCCTCGATCCCTGGAAGGACCCGCGCGGCCATGGCTACCAGACGGTGGAGTCGCTGCTCGGTTTCGGCGCGGGCGGGTCGTTCGGCGTGGGGCTCGGCGAGAGCCACCAGAAGCTCTTCTTCCTGCCCGCGGCGCACACCGACTTCATCCTCAGCATCGTCGGCGAGGAGCTGGGCTTCGCCGGGGTGGCCGCGGTGCTCGTCCTCTTTGCCGTCGTCGTCTGGCGCGGCATCAAGGCGGCGCACGCGGCGCCGGACGCCTTCGGCTGCTGGGCCGCGCTCGGTCTCACCTTGCTGCTCGGGCTGGAGGCGCTGGTCAACGCGGGAATGGCGCTGGCGCTCTTGCCCACCAAGGGCATGGCGCTCCCCTTCCTCTCCTACGGCATGACCTCGGTCATCGCCAGTTGCGTCGCCGCGGGCATCCTCCTCTCCGTCAGCGGCGGCGGGGGCGGATTCCTCAAGGCGTCGGTGGGAGCGCAGCGATGAGGCTCGTCGCCGGAGGTCTCGGAGCATGAGGCTCCTGGTGGCGGGCGGCGGCACCGGGGGCCACCTCTTTCCCGGCATCGCGCTGGGCGAGGAGGTGAAGACGCGCCACCCGCGCAACGACGTCCTCTTCGTCGGCTCCGCCCGCGGCATCGAGGCGCGCGAGGTCCCCCGCGCCGGCTACCCGCTCGAGATCATCGACGTGGGACCGATCAAGCGCATGGGCCTCTTTGGAATGCTCAAGGGCGTCTTCCGGGTTCCGCGCGCGCTCGGCCAGTCGATGCGCATCCTGCGCAGGTTCGACCCGGACGTGGTGGTGGGCGTGGGCGGATACTCCAGCGGCCCGGTGGTGATGGCGGCCTGGATGATGCGCATTCCCACCGCGGTGCAGGAACAGAACGCGCTGCCCGGCTTCACCAACCGCACGCTGGGCAAGTTCGTGGACGCCGTCTTCACCGCCTTTCCCGAGGCCCAGGCGAGCTTCCCGCGGCGCAAGACGTACCTGCTCGGCAACCCCATCCGCCGCGCCTTCCTCGACAACTACCTGCACACCAAGGCCGCGACCGACAGGTTGAGCATCTTCGTCACCGGCGGCTCGCAGGGGGCGCACGCGCTGAATCTCAAGGTCGCCGAGGCGATGGAGCTGCTCGCCCCGACGCTGGGGCCGCGGCTCGCGCTCGTCCACCAGACCGGCGTCAAGGACCAGCCGGAGATCTCGGCCCGCTACCAGAAGCTCGCGGCGCACGGCCTGCTCGCGGAAGCCGTCGCCTTCATCGACGACATGCCGCGCGCCTACGCCGGCGCGGATCTGCTCGTCTGCCGCGCCGGCGCCACCACCATCGCCGAGCTGACCGTCTGCAAGAAGCCGGCGATCCTGGTGCCCTTTCCCTTTGCCGCGGACGATCACCAGACCGTCAACGCGCGCAGCATGGTGCAGGCTGGCGCGGCGCTCTTGATCCCGGAGAGCGAGCTGTCGGCTGAGAAGCTCGCGGCGGAGCTGCGCGCGCTGGAGACGGACCGGACGCGCCTCTTGCGCATGGCGCGGGCGAGCGGGGTGCTGGGCAGGCCGGAGGCGGCGCGCGAGATCGCCGACGTGTGCGTTTCACTCTGCTCGCGGCGGCTGGTGCGGGAGGGCCGGCATCTTCCACCGCCGCGCTGAGTTTGCAGTTCCGAACAGAAATCCAGTCAAGCTCCGCTATTGATTATCGTAGATCGAATCGCGTACACTCCACATCGATCGGACACACCGGCTCTGCCCGGGGCGGGCGAAGGGCGCCAGCCCGCAGCATTGGAGGAGGGCGGGTGTTCCGCAACAAGAAGGTCAAGGTCCACTTCGTCGGGATCGGAGGGATCGGGATGAGCGGCATCGCCGAGCTCCTCCTGAACCTCGGCTACGGCGTGAGCGGATCGGACCTCAAGGCCAGCGACATCACCCGCCGGCTGGTTTCGCTGGGCGGAGTGGTGGCCGAAGGCCATCGCGGCGAGAACGTCGGCCCCGACGTGGACGTGGTGGTGACCTCCAGCGCGGTGCGAAAGACGAATCCGGAGGTGGTGGTGGCGCGCGACCGCGGCATCCCGGTGATCCCCCGCGCCGAGATGCTGGCCGAGCTGATGCGCCTCAAGGAGGGCGTGGCCATCGCCGGCTCCCACGGCAAGACCACCACCACCTCGCTGATCGCCACGGTGCTGGCGCACGCCGGGCTCGATCCCACGGCGGTGGTGGGCGGCAAGCTCAACGCGCTCGGCTCCAACGCGAAGCTCGGCAGCGGCCAGCTATGGTGGTGGAGGCGGACGAGAGCGACGGCTCCTTCTTGCGCCTCTCGCCCACCATCGCGGTGATCACCAACGTCGATCCCGAGCACCTCGACTACTACGGCACGGTGGAGGCGCTGCAGCAGGCGTTCGTGGATTTCGCCGACCGCGTGCCCTTCTACGGTCTCGCCGTGCTCTGCGTGGACCATCCGGTGGTGCAGCACCTGATCCCGCGCATCGGCAAGCGCCACACCACCTACGGCATCTCGCCGCAGGCGGAGTGGCGGGCGGACGACATCGCCTTCGGCCCCTTCGAGTCGCGCTTCGTCGGTCTCCTTCAGGGGCGAGCGGCAGGGCGAGGTGACGCTGCGGATGGTGGGCGCGCACAACGTGCTCAACGCGCTCGCCTGCTGCGCCGTCGCCGAGGAGCTGGAGATTCCCTTCTCCGTCACCGCCGAGGCGCTGGGAGGAGTTCCAGGGCGTGCAGCGCCGCTTCACCGTGCGCGGCGAGGTGGACGGCATCACGGTGGTGGACGACTACGGGCATCACCCGGCGGAGATCCGCGCGACGCTGGCGGGCGCGCGGGCCGGGTTTCCCCACCGCCGCATCGTCTGCGCCTTCCAGCCGCACCGCTACACCCGCACCCGCGATCTGATGGCCGAGTTTGCCACCGCCTTCAACGACGCCGACACGCTCCTGCTCACCGAGATCTACCCGGCCGGCGAAGATCCCATCCCCGGCGTCACCGGCACCCGGCTGCACGAGGCGGTGAAGGCGTGCGGCCACCGCGACGCCTCGTTCGTCGAGCGCGGCCGGCTGGCCCAGCGGCTGCGCGAGAAGGTGCAAAGGGGCGACCTCGTCATCACCCTGGGCGCCGGCGACATCACCCACGCCGGCGAAGAGTTGCTGGAGCTCTTGCGATGAGCGCTCTCGCCGCCGATCTGCGCCGGGCTTGCGCCGGCGAGGTGCTGGAGCAGGTGCCGCTCGCGCCGCGCACCAGCGTGCGCGTGGGCGGGGCTGCCCAGCTGGTGGTGAAGCCGCGCGATCCGCAGGCGCTGGTGGCGACGCTGCGGGTGCTCTCCACCGCGGGGCGTGGGCTGGTTCTCCCTGGGCGGCGGCGCCAACACCATCGTGGGCGACCGCGGCATCAAGGGGGCCGTGCTGCGGCTCGGGCAGGACTTCGCCTGCGAAGAAGTGGAGGAGGCCGGCGACCACGTCGTCCTCACGCTCGGCGCGGGCGCGCCCATCGCTCGCTTCATCTCCCTCGCCAAGGAACAGCGCGGGGTGGGCGTGGCCTGGGCGGCCGGCATCCCCGGCAGCGTGGGCGGCATGGTGGCGATGAACGCCGGAACGCAGACGGGCTGCCTGGGCGACCACCTGCTCGCGGCGGAAGTGGCGACGCCTGCGGGCCTGCGCTGGATCGACGCGAAGGATCTCAAGCTCGCCTATCGCCACTGCGAGCTTCCCCACGGCGCCGTGCTCACGCGCGCCCGCTGCAAGGTGCGCCGCGGGACGGAGGCGGAGCTGCTCGAGCAGCAGCGCGCCGCGAAGGCCGACGTGGATCGCCGGCGCGCCACCCAGCCGCTCAGCCTTCCCAACTCCGGCTCGGTCTTCGTGAACCCCAAGGGCGATTTCGCCGGCAGGCTGATCGAGCAGGCCGGGCTCAAGGGCCTGGTCCGCGGCGGCGCCCAGATCAGCGAGAAGCACGCCAACTTCATCGTCAACCTGGGCAGCGCAAAGGCGAAGGACGTGGTGGAGCTGATCGCCGCCGCGCGGTCGGCCGTGCTGGCGGGAAGCGGAATCGCGCTCGTGCCCGAGGTGCGGCTGGTGGGCGACTTCGAGCCGGAGCTGCCGCCGGAGCTCCTGCCCTATCACCTCTCCCAGGTCCTCGTCCGCGACGACGCTCCCTTCGATCTGCCCGATCCCCGGAAGACCTACCTCAGGGTGCAGCCATGACCTTCAAGGCGCTGCAGATGGCACAGGTGCGCAGGGCCGCCGCGGCGGAGGATCGCGCGGCGCTGCGCTCGGCGATGGGCGGAATGCTGCGGACGCTGGAGGCCGCGGCCCTGAGCGCCGCGCTGGGGTTCGCCGTCTGGCACGGCTGGACCTGGGCCACCCGCTCCGACGCGTTCGCCCTGCGCGAGGTGGTCTTCACCGGTCTCGTCCACGCGCGCGAGCCCGAGCTCTTGAAGGCGAGCGGCCTTGCGCAGGGGGAGAACCTCTTCCGCATCGACCTGGCCAGGGCGGCGCGCGCGCTGCAGGCGCAGCCGTGGGTGGCCAGCGCGCGCTTGGAGCGGCGCTTGCCGGGCACGGTCCAGGTCACCGTCTCCGAGCATCGGCCGGCCGCGCTGGTGCGCTTCGGCGCGCTCTACGTCCTCGACGAGCAGGGGCGCATCTTCAAGCGGGTGGAGCCGGAGGACGCTCTCGACCTGCCCATCATCGCCGGGCTCTCGCGCGACGCCTGGCTGGACCGCAAGCCGGAGCTGCAGCTTCGCCTCTACGGAGCGCTGCACCTGCTCGACACCTGGCAGGCGGCGGGGTTCAAGCTCGCCTCGCTCTCCGAGGTGCGCCTCGACGAAGGCGGGGGCTTCACGCTCTTCGACCGCGGCGGCGGCAGCCTCCAGGAAATCCGGCTGGGGCAGAACGACATCTCGCTCGAGCTGCAGCGCCTCGGGCAGATCCGCGCTGCTCTCGCCCGCCGCGGCGAGCGCGCCACCCGCATCGACCTCGACAACCCGGCGCGCCCCGATCAGGCCGCCGCCACGCTGGCCGACAAGAGGTAGCCGACCATGGTGCAGAAGAAGGGCGACATCATCGTCGGACTCGACATCGGCACCACCAAGATCTGCTGCATCGTCGGCGAGGTCACGCCCGAGGGCATCGACATCATCGGCATCGGCACCCATCCCTCGCGCGGGCTGCGCAAGGGCGTGGTGGTCAACATCGAGGCCACCGTGGCCTCCATCCGGCGCGCGGTGGAAGAGGCGGAGCTGATGGCGGGCGCGGAGATCAACGCCGTCTACGCCGGCATCGCCGGCGGCCACATCAAGGGCTTCAACTCGCCAGGGCGTCGTGGCGGTGAAGGACAAGGAAGTGCGCGAGGCGCGACATCGACCGCGTGATCGACGCGGCGCGGGCCGTCGCCATTCCCGCTGGACCGCGAGGTCATCCACGTGCTGCCGCAGGAGTACATCATCGACGACCAGGACGGCATCAAGGAGCCGCTGGGCATGGCGGGCGTGCGGCTGGAGGCCAAGGTGCACATCGTCACCGCGCGCGGTCTCCAGCGCGCAGAACATCGTCAAGTGCTGCGGCAACGCACCGGCCTCACCGTCGCCGACATCGTGCTCGAGCCGCTGGCCTCGGCGGAGGCGGTGCTCGCGCGAGGAGGAGAAGGAGCTCGGCGTCGCGCTGGTGGACATCGGCGGCGGCACCACCGACATCGCCATCTTCTCCGGCGGCGCCATCGCGCACACCGCGGTCATCCCGCTGGGCGGCAACCACCTCACCAACGACATCGCGGTCGGGCTGCGCACGCCGATGCAGGAGGCGGAGCGGATCAAGCATGAAGTTCGGCTGCGCCCAGAGCGCGTCCCTGGACAAGGACGACACCATCGAGGTGCCCAGCGTGGGCGGCCGCGCAGCCGCGCGTGCTCGACCGGCGCATCCTCTGCGAGATCATCGAGCCGCGGGTGGAGGAGATGTTCCAGCTCGTCCAGCGGGAGATCCAGAAGTGCGGGCCAGGAAGACCTGCTCGCCTCCGGCGTGGTGCTCACCGGCGGGTCCACCATCCTGCACGGCATGCCGGAGCTGGCCGAAGAGGTGCTCGGCCTGCCGGTGCGGCGCGGGCTGCCGCGGGGCATCGGCGGCCTGGTCGACGTGGTGAAGAGCCCGCAGCACGCCACCGCGGTGGGGCTTCTGCTCTACGCGGCGCGGCAGGGCAAGGACAGCCGCGGCTACATGGGCGCGGGCGACGATTCGATCCGGGAACGGTTCTTGAGCTGGGTGAAAGAGCTTTTCTAGGGCTTCGCGGAGGAGGTCCCGGGCTTTGCCCGGGGCCGGGCGAAGGGCACAGCCCGCAGCATTGGAGGGTGCATGGACGACATGAACGATCTCGGCGCCAGGATCAAGGTCATCGGCGTCGGCGGCGGCGGTGGCAACGCGCTCAACACGATGATCCTCGCCGGCCTCACCGGCGTGGACTTCATCGCCGCCAACACCGACTGCCAGGCGCTGCAGCACAACCGCGCCGGCACCAAGGTCCAGCTCGGCGCGCAGGTCACCAAGGGGCTGGGCGCCGGCGCCAATCCGGAGATCGGCCGCCAGGCCGCGCTCGAGGACCGCGAGAAGCTGCTCGAGGCGCTGGAGGGCGCCGACATGGTCTTCGTCACCGCCGGCATGGGCGGCGGCACCGGCACCGGCGGCGCGCCGGTCATCGCCGACCTCGCCCGGCAGGTGGGCGCGCTCACGGTGGGCGTGGTCACCAAGCCCTTCGTGTTCGAGGGCAAGCGGCGCCTCAAGCAGGCGGAGCACGGCATCGGCGAGCTGAAGAACGCCGTGGACACGCTGATCACCATCCCCAACCAGCGCCTGCTGGCGGTGGCCGACGAGCGGACGACCGCTGCTCGACACCTTCAAGAAGGCCGACGAGGTGCTGCTCAACGCCGTGCAGGGCATCTCCGATCTGATCACCATCCCCGGCCTGATCAACGTCGACTTCGCCGACGTGCGCACCATCATGAGCAACATGGGCCTGGCGCTGATGGGCACCGGCAGCGCGCTGGGAGAGAACCGCGCGCTCGCCGCGGCGAAGATGGCGGTCGAGAGCCCGCTGCTCGAGGACGTGCAGATCGACGGCGCCACCGGCATCCTGATCAACATCACCGGCGGCGCCGACATGACGCTGGTCGAGGTGAACCAGGCCTGCTCGCTGATCCAGGAGGCGGCGCACGAGGACGCCAACATCATCTTCGGCAGCGTCATCGACGACGACATGGGCGACGTGCTGAAGATCACCGTGATCGCGACCGGCTTCGCCACCCGCGACGCGCGGCGCATCGAGCGCATGGACGCGACCCGCGGCGTGCGTTCCAGCCAGGGAACGCTGGCCATGCCGCCCGCCGCCACCGAGCCCGCCGGCGCCCGGCATGGCGCGCACCGCACGCCGGAGATCCGACCCGCAACGCCGCCGCCGGGCGCCGCGGCCAACCGCGCCACGCCGCCGCCGGCAGCGGCGCGTCCTCAGGGAGAGAAGCCGGTGCGCCACATCTCCTGGGACGAGCTGCGGCAGATGACCGGAGCCAGCGAGGACGAGCTGGATATCCCCACCTTCCTCAGGAACGGCGAGTAGCGCCAACGGTCGGTGAGCGGTGCTAGTCGCGGCCGCGCCCTGAGAGGAACTCGCCGGTCCTTGCCGTCAGCTGCGCGGTGCGGGCGAGCTGCGAGTCGAGGTGCGCGAACAGATCCTCGGCGCGGTGCTTGAGCGCGAGGTCGTGGCGGGAGGAGGGGTCGAGCAGGCGCGCGAAGAGATCGGCGCTGCGCAAGAGCGCCTGGTGCGCGAGCAACAGGTCGCGGCCGGCGCGCGCGCCCTTCTGCGTGAAGATGAGTCCGGTGGAGAAGAGGCGCGAGAGCGCGCCGCGGTTCTCGTCCATGGCGTCGCGCACGCGGCGCTCCGCCAATTCGCGCCGGCGCAGGGCGCGCACGGTCGCGAGGTCGATCACGGCGGCCGGCGAGCGTCGGCGCGTCTTCCTGCGCTGGTGGTTGGGCCTCGGCATGCGCATCGTCCCCGGTCGGAAGGCAGACTAAGCCCGCGGCGAGAGCCCGGTCAACGCACGCGGGGGCGCCTGGCCTGGAGTAGACTGCCGCGCGCTTTCAGGGAGGGGTTGACTGCTTGTTCGAAAAGATCCTCATCGCGAATCGGGGCGAGATCGCCTGCAGGGTGGCGCGGGCGGCCCGCGCGCTCGGTGTCAAGACGGTGGCCGTGTACTCCGACGCCGACGCGCAAGCCCTGCACGTGCAGGCATGCGACGAGGCGGTGCGGCTCGGTCCGGCGCCGGCGAGGGAGAGCTACCTGGACGCCGCGCGCAGTGCTCGCGGCGGCGAAAGCAGACGGGCGCCCAGGCCATCCACCCCGGCTACGGCTTCCTTTCCGAGAACGCCGAGTTCGCGCAAGCCTGCGCCGACGCCGGCATCGTCTTCGTCGGCCCGCCGCCTGAGGCGATGCGCGCGATGAAGGACAAGGCGCAGGCGCGGGCGGTGATGCGCGGCGCCGGCGTGCCGGTGGTGCCCGGCTCCGAGGGACACGTCGGCGACGATCTCGCCGCGAAGGCGGCGGCAGCGCATCGGCTACCCGGTGCTGGTCAAGGCGGCCGGCGGCGGCGGCGGCATCGGCATGCAGGTCGCGCGCGACGAGGCGGAGCTGGACAAGGCGCTGCGCAGCTGCGCCGACCGCGCGCGCGCCGCCTTCGGCAAGGACGGTGTACCTGGAGCGCTACTTCGAAGAGCCGCGCCACGTCGAGGTGCAGATCCTCGGCGACGGGCACCTCACGCTCGCGCTGGGCGCGCGCGAGTGCTCCATCCAGCGGCGGCACCAGAAGGTCGTCGAGGAGGCGCCCGCGCCGGCCTTCGAGCTGCCCTCGCCGCGCCCGGCGCTGCTGCGCACGCTGCTCGATTCCGGCCTTCGCGCGGCGCGCGCGGTCGGCTACGCCAACGCCGGCACCTGCGAGTTCCTGCTGGTCGGCGACGAGGTCTACTTCATCGAGATGAACGCCCGGCTCCAGGTCGAGCACCCGGTCACCGAGGTCACCACCGGCCTCGACCTGGTCGGCTGGCAGCTGCGCATCGCCGCCGGCGAGAAGCTCCCGCTGGACCAGGACGACGTGCGGCCCCGGGGCCACGCCCTCGAGTTCCGCATCTACGCCGAGGACCCGGTGAAGTTCTTCCCCTCGCCCGGCCCGGTGAAGCGCTTCGATACGCCGGTCCCGCGGACGGCGCCTTCACGAAGGCGTGCGCATCGACGCGGGATACCGAGGGCGGAGACACGGTGACGCCGTACTACGACCCGCTGCTCGCGAAGCTCATCGTCTCCGGCGAGACGCGCGCGCAGGCCACCGCTGCGCTGCGCGCCGCGCTCTCAGCGCTTCGTGCATCGAAGGCATCAAGACCAACATCCCGCTGCACCTGCGCATCCTCGCGAGCGACGCCTTCGCCCGCGGCGAGCTGGACACGCACTTCCTTGGAAGAGGCTCTGACCATGGCCGACGTCCCTGCGCACATCACCGGCACGGTGTGGAAGATCGAGATGAAGGTCGGCGAGGCGGTCGAAGGCCGGCGACGTGCTGGTGATCCTCGAGTCCATGAAGATGGAGATGCCGGTCGAGGCCCCCGAGGACGGCACGGTGAAGGAGATCCGCTGCAAGGAGACCCAGGCGGTGAACGAGGGCGACGTGCTGGTGGTGTTGAGGTAGCGGCGCGGTGGAGCTGAGCCGCGGCGCCGAACAGAAGGGTGCTCGCGCGCGAGCCGGCCGCGGCGGCTGCGGGAGTCGAGTTGAGCTGCATGCGTGATGGTGAGCGAAGCCCCCATTCCGGTCGCCTTCGCCGAGGCCGCGACCCACGCTGCGCTTGCGGCGCGGATGACGGTTCTCAGCCGGCCGTGCGGGCCTCGACGCCAATCGCCACGAAGAGTATCCGCGAGCAACTCCGCGACGACCTTGAGCGCATGGTGGCTTCCATGTGCCTCTTCCAGAGGGTGCGGTTCCTGGACGGGCGTCACGGTTCCAGCCGTGGCGCCCGTTGCTTCTGTGGTGAGTCTCAGGCCATCTCGTGCGCAGCGTGCCAGAGGTCGAACTTGGTCTGGAGGTTCATCCAGAACTCGGGCGTAGTCTCGAAAAAGCGCGCGAGTAGCAGCGCCGTCCCGGGTGTCATGCCACGCTTGCCGTTGATGAGGGTGTTCACACGCTGGATCGGGATGTCGAGCCTCTCTGCGAGCGTCGACTGCGAGATGCCCTTCGGCTCGAGGAACTCGTGCAAGAGCACTTCACCAGGATGTGTTGGCGGACGGTTCTTCGGAAGCATGTGAGCGGCCCTCCATGGCCTTAGTGGTAGTCCTCGATCCTTACGCGTTCGGCATTGCCGTGGTTCCAGCCGAAGACGATCCGGAACTGGTCGTTGATGCGGATGCTCCAGCGGCCAGCCCGATCGCCCTTCAGCTTTTCAAGACGGTTGCCTGGTGGCGCCTTGAGGTCCATCAGGTCCGCCGCGGCGTCCAGCGTGTCGAGCCTGCGAACTGCCGTCCCCCAGATCATCTTCGGTATCGAGCGCGCCTCTTTCGAGTCGACGCCGTTGTAGACGTCCTCGGTCGCCTTGTCGTCGAAACTCACAATCACGACGAGAACTTTAACACTTGCACGCATGGCGTGCAAGCGTCAAAACGTAGAAGCCACCCACCCCTCTACCCCTCCAGAACAGGCATTCTCGCGACCACGAGGTGCACGCGGACGCCCTCGTCGACTTCGCCGCCCGTCGCGTCACACCGAGCGTAACCTCCCGCGTGCGGCTGAAGCGCGGCCGCGTCCTCCTTCGATCGTCCCCATCTGCACGAGCCCAAAGATCACCGCGTACCGGGACCCGCAGTTCGCGGCCCACGTCGGCGAGGACGCGGCCCTTCCGGCGCATCATGCGATTCAGCGCCCTGGCGATGCGGATGGCGAGGCCCTGCATGCCGCGGGAGAGTGCCTCGTCGTCATCGGCCTCGACGATGAGATGGACGTGGTCGCCCTGGACGGAGAACTGCACGATCCGGACGCCGAAGCGGCCCCAGGCTGCGGCAAGCGCATCGCGCCGGCCGTTCGGCTTGCGGCCTGCGCCCTTCCGCCGCCCTCCACGAAGAGGCAGGGGAAGATCGAACTGGCGGGGCCGATTCATTTGAATCGGGATATATCGCGCATGAGGCGTTAACGCTATCGATCGATCGACCGATGCCAAGCCCGGAAGCGCCCATTCACGGCTGCTTCGTGCCGACCCTGCAACCCGCCCGTCGCCTCGACAGCGCCCGTGCTAAACCCGCGCGAAGAGCTCCGGCAGCCTGATCTTCAGCGCGTGCGCGATCTTGTACAGCGAGGTCACGCTGGCGCTGCTCTCGGCGCGCTCGATCTGGGAGAGCAACGAGACCGAGAGGCCGGTGCGGCGGGCCAGCTGCTTGAGGGTCAGGTCGCGCTTCTTGCGCAGGTCGCGGATGGCGCCGCCGATGTTGCGGTGCAGCTCTTCCTCGGGCAAGAGGGAAAGGCCGCGCGCGGCGAGGGCGCGGCGGACGGCGCCCACCAGCTCGTCTTCGCGGACGGGCTTCTTGAGGTAGTCCACCACGCCGTAGCGGAGCGCGCTGACCGCGGAGTCCAGGGTGGCGTAGCCGGTCATGAGGATGATCGAGCAGTCGGAGTCGTGGCGCTTGATGATCTGCGCCACGTCCAGGCCGGAGAGGTCGGGCATCTTCAGATCCACGATGGCGAGATGCACGTCGGCCTTGCGCAGCTCGTCCTCGACCTTGCGCGGGTCGGTCAGGGTGGCGACCCGGTAGCCTTCC
The DNA here is from genome assembly GCA_963792275.1 of uncultured delta proteobacterium. Taxonomy (GTDB): domain Bacteria; phylum Myxococcota; class Myxococcia; order Myxococcales; family 40CM-4-68-19; genus 40CM-4-68-19. The sequence goes on along the minus strand of CAWBVQ010000019.1, from coordinate 36,029 downwards.
TTCTTCAAGATGCGCTCGATGAGGTCGCAGGAGTCCTGGTCGTCATCGACTACGAGTGTGCGGATGTCCAAAGTGGGCAGCCCCCTTTACGGTCTCACTGTAACCGCCCGAGCGCGGTCGCGTCCATGGAAGAAAGAGTGGTCCCTTGCCCTACCCGCCGCGTCTCGCGCACCGTCGCGCAATTTTTGCAGTTGCCGGCAGCCGGGAATCAGAGCCTCGCCAGGACGACGGCGAGCGCGCCGAGAAAAAGCAGCAGCGTCAGCGCGACGAAGGCCACGAAACCGGTCGGCGTGCCCCGGGCCGCGTTCTTGCGGATCGCCGTGGTCGCGCCCTCCCCGGGCGCCGGCTGCTTTTCGACGCTCTTCTCCGGCGCGGCCGCCACCGCGGGAGCCGAGCCGACCGGCGTCATCACGCGCACCGCCAGCGGGTTGTCGGGCGTGTCCAGCCTGCCCTCGATGCCGAGGTCGTAGTCGCCGATCTCCACCACGTCGCCGTCCGCGAGCTTGCTCCGGCCGGCGATCCTCTCGCCGTTGACGCGCACGCCGTTGTACGAGCCGAGGTCCTCGATGAGAAGGGCTCCGTTCTCCTGGAAGAGCCGGGCGTGGCGGCGGGAGACGTTGCGGTCGGTGAGGCGGATGGTGTTGCCCGCTTGCCTGCCGATGGTGATCTCGCCGCGGACCACGGGGACGACGGTGACGCGTCCCTCGCCGTCCTCGATGATGAGCTTCATCCCGCTCCCCGCCTTGCAGGGGCCTGCCGGCCCGGCCGCCCGTGCGCAGTTTAGGGCGAATGCCCGCCTGGACGGAAGAAGCCACGTTCTCCCCTCAACAGAACGAACCGGCCGCGCTGCGGCCCGGCGCTTCAGGGGCGTTGTCCATCGCCGGTGTTCCCTGGGTGACGATCGGGCTTCTGCTTTCCTGCCTCTGGGTGCTGGTCGCGGCGGGAGGGCTGCGCGCGGGGCTTGGACTGTCGTCGCTGCTCGCCTACGGCGCCAAGGCGACGCCGCTCATCCTCGATCGCGGCGAGACCTGGCGGCTCTTCGCCGCGAACCTGTTGCACAAGGACCCGCTGCACCTCGCCTTCAACGCGTTCGCGATCTGGAACGTGGGCGGCGCGCTGGAGCGGGCGCTGCGGCCCGCCGACTACCTTGCCTTGCTCATCTTCACCGCGCTCGGCACCACCCTCGTCTCCGCGGTGGGGTCCGACTCCATCTCGCTGGGCGCCTCCGGCATCGCCTTCGGCATGCTCGGGGCAGCCGCTACGTTCGGCTGGCGCCGCGGCGTGCGCGGGACGCTGCGCTCGTATTTCGGCCTGCGCATCGTGCCCTGGCTGCTCGCGCTCTTCGCCGCCGGACTGGGTTCGGCGGGCGTGGACAACTGGGGCCATTTCGGCGGCCTCGTCTCCGGCGCGGTGCTGGGCGGCTTCATGACGCCCCGGCCGTGGCCCGGCGATGCGGCGGCGCGCAGGCTGGCCGCGGCCATGGGCGCGCTGATCGGGACGCTCGCCCTGGGCATGGTTGCCGCGCCGGCGCTTCCCGCCCTTGGGCCGGTGCGCGAAGGGCCGGCAGGGCTGACCACCAAGATCCCGCTGGGCTGGCGGCGGGCGGGCGGGTCCACGACCTGGGTCTCGTACTCCAACGGGCTGACGGGCTCGTTCCGCAGATCCGCGACGCTGGTGCAGACATCCGCCTGTCGCGGGCACGCATGCGGGTGCGAACAGGCGGTTCGCTCCGCCCTCGAAGAAGAGCTGTGGAGGCTCGCCGACGTGGGAGCGCTGCGGCGGGTGCAGCTCTCGCCGGAGACCGCGTCGCGCGGCGTGCCCGGAGCCGCCCGCGTCGACGGCGTGGTGGAGGGGCAGGACGGCGAGGCGCAGGTCAGCGCCGTCTGCATGCAGCGCGAGGCGAGGAAGATGGCGTTGATCGTGCTGCAGCCGCAGCCCGCCAGCAACTCGCTCGTGGAGCGGATGGCCGTCACCGTGGAGGCGCCGCCCAAATAGCGCCGCTTGCCGCTCGGAGCAGCGCATGTTACGGGCGCTGCGCAATGGCCCGCCCGCAGAAGACCCCGCCGCAGGCCGAATCGCCGCAGCCGGACCTGGCGCCCGCGGCACGGGATTGGGGCGATACGCTTCCCGCCTTCGCGCGCAAGATCTCGTGGTTGCGCTGGCTGGCGCCGCTCAGCGCGGAACGCCGCCTGGTCATCGCCTTCGCGGCGCTGGCCGCGCTCCTCTTCTTGCCCTGGCTCGGCGCCACCGGTTTCTGGGACCCGTGGGAGCCGCACTACGGCGAGGTCGCGCGCGAGATGATCGCCCGCGGCGATTACGTGCACCCCTGGTGGGAATCGGCCTGGTTCTTCTCCAAGCCCGCTCTCGATCTCTGGTTGATGGCCGCGGGCATGCTGGTCGCGAACACCAACGGGCCGGAGCGCTGGCCGGGCATCTACACCGAGTGGTGCGTGCGCTTTCCCTACGCCGCCATCAGCGCCCTCGGCGCCATCCTCGTCTTCGTCATGGCGAACCGCCTGCTCACCCGCAAGAGCGCGGTGATCGGCGCCTTCGCCATCCTCACCAGCCCGCTCTTCGTCTTCCTCGCCCGCCAGGCCGTGCCCGACCCCGTGTTCGTCGGCCTGCTCGAGGCGGCGATGGCCTGCCTGATGATCGTCCTCTTCGACGAAGAGGAGCGTCCCGGGTGGGCGGCGGCCTTCTACTGCTTCGTCGGTTTCGCCACCCTCTCCAAAGGCCTGCTCGGGTTCGCCATCCCCGGCGCGGTGGCGCTGGTGTACTTCGTGGTCACCGGCGAATGGCATCGCCTGCGCCGCCTGCACCTGTTCGCGGGGTCGCTGCTGGTGCTCGCGCTCTGCGCGCCCTGGTACGGAACCATGTTCGCGTTCGACGGCCGCGACGACGAGGGAATGACCTTCTTCGAGCGCTTCATCATCCACGACCATTTCAAGCGCCTCGCGCTCGGCGTCTACACCAGCACTCCCGGCGGCGACTTCGTCTACTTCATCGAGCAGATCGGCTACGACTGCTTCCCCTGGGTGTTTGCCTTTCCCGGCGCGGCGGCGGTGATCGCGCGCATCCGTCCCCGGCCGCAGACGCAGCGCGAGCGGGCCACGCTCTTCCTCCTGCTCTGGTTCCTGGTCGCGTTCTCGGTGTTCGCCTTCAGCGTCACCAAGTTCCACCACTACGCCTTTCCGGCGCTGGCGCCGCTCCTCCTGCTCTCCGCGCTGTGGATCGAGGAGCTGCTCGATCGAGGGCTGCGCGCGAACGGCGGCGCGATTCTCGCCGGCGGGCTGCTCTACGCCCTGGTCGCCCACGACCTCGCCATGTCGCCCAAGCACCTGACCGACATGTTCGTCTTCAACTACGACCGGCCCTACCCGGACCGCGAGACCGACGCGCGGCAGGTCTTCGCGGCGCTCTTCTATGCCGCTGCCGCGGTGGCGCTCTCGCCCTGGCTGCTCGACCGCGGGGCGCAGCTCGTCCGCTTCTGCCGCTCCCTCTTCGACAAGCGCCTGCGCGCGGAGGTTTCCGCGGCCCGCCGCGAGCGGATGCACGGCGTCCCGCCCACCACGCCGGAAGCGCCTCAGGATCGGCGGGTGCTGGCGTCGGCGCTGGCAGGGCTTGCGCTCGTCTTCGCGGTGTTCTGCGGATGGTTCCACTGGCGCAGGCTCTCGCCGCACTGGACCCAGCGCGATCTCTTCTGGGAGTACTACCACCAGAGCGCGCCGGACGAGCCCATCGGCGCCTACCAGATGAACTGGCGCGGCGAGACCTTCTACTCGCGGAACACGGTGCGCGAGATCGGCCGCCAGGGCGCGCCGGCCGCCACGCTGGCCGAGTTCATGAACGGGCCCGGACAGCGCAAGTGGCTCCTGGTGGAGCAGGCGAGGCTCAACAACTTGCGCCTCGCGCTGGGCAGCGCGCACCTGCGCGTCGTGGAGGCGCGCAACAACAAGTTCGTCCTGGCGGTGGCCGAGAAGGGCGAGGAGCAGCAGGGGCCCAAGGGCGAGCCCGTGCAGGAGAAGGCCCCGGGACCGTTCGGGGCGCCTCCCTAGCATGCCCTCCGTCCTCGTCATCGACGACGAACCCGCCATCCGCGAGAGCCTGGCTTTTGCCCTGCGCCGCGACGGGTTCGAGATCGCCGAGGCCGCCTCGCTGCGTGAAGCGCGGGTGGCGGTCCCTTCCGCGGATCTGGTGATCCTCGACCTGGTGCTCCCCGACGGCAACGGCCTCGAGTTCCTGCGCTCGCTGCGCGCGCGCACCGACGTGCCGGTGATCATCCTCACCAGCCGCGACGAGGAGACCGACCGGGTGGTGGGGCTGGAGATCGGCGCGGACGACTACGTGCTCAAGCCCTTCTCGCCGCGGGAGGTGGCGGCGCGCGTGCGGGCGGTGCTGCGCCGCGCCTCCAGGTCGGCGGGGGCGCACCCCGACGAGGAGAAGCCGCTGCGCAAGGACCGGCTGGCGCTGGACCTGCGCACCCGCAAGGCCACCGTCGCCGAGACCGAGCTGGCGCTCTCGCGCACCGAGTTCAACCTGCTCACGCTCTTTCTCCGCAGTCCCGGGCGCGTCTTCGAGCGCAGCCAGATCCTCGAGGCGGTGTGGGGCAGCGACGTGGTGGTGGGCGATCGCACGGTCGACGTGCACGTGAAGGCGCTGCGGCGGAAGATCGAGGAGGCGGGCGGCGACCCGCGCGTGCTGGAGACGGTGCGCGGGGTGGGGTACCGTCTGCGCGACGATGGGTAGACAGGAGCTGCTGGTCGCGCTGGCGCTGCTCTTCGTGCTCGGCGTGGGCGCCACGGCGGCGCGCGTGCTGGAGGCGCGGCGCACCGGCGGGCTCTCGCTGCGCCTGCAAGTCTTCATCCCGCTGGCCGCCACCACCCTCATCCTCTCCGCGGCGTTCGCGGTCATCGTCATCGACCGCTTCACCGCCCGCGCCTCGCTCTTCGCCAGCCGCGCCGCGGAAGACGAGGCCCGCGCCATCGCCGAGCTGGCGGGGCGCACGCCGGACGCGTCGCTGCGGCCCATCCTGCTCGCCTTCACCCGCAGCGCCATCGACACCGACGTGGCGGTGCTCGATGCCGACGGCCGCGTGCTCCTCGAATCCGGCGACGCCAGCCCCGGGGTGGCCCGCGTCTCCGCGGAGGCGCCCATCTCCGGCGGCGGGCGGGTGCGCGTGCGCAAGGCGACCTTCGGCATGGTGCAGTTGATGAGCGACGTTGCCCCGAAGGTGGCGTTGCTCGCCTTCATGTTCGCGGTGGCCTCGGCCGCGCTGGCGATGGTGATCGGCGGGGCGGTGGCCTCTCCCATCGAGGGCCTCACCCGCGCCGCCGAGCGCGTGGCAGCCGGCGAGAGGCAGGCGCCCTTGCCGGCGGCGCGCGGACGCGAGGTGCGCGCCCTCACCCACGCGCTCGAGTCGATGCGCCGCGAGCTGGAGCAGCGGCATGCGCTGGAGAACTTCGTCGCCGACGTCTCCCACGAGCTGAAGAACCCGGTGGCCGCCATCCGCGCTTCCGCCGAGGTGCTGACCGAAGGCGCCGCCGACGAGCCGGAGACGGCGCGGCGATTCGCGCTGCGCATCCGCGAGAGCGCCGACAAGCTGCAGCAGCTCACCCAGGACCTGCTCTCGCTGGCGCGGCTGGAGGCGCGCGGCATCGAGCCCAAGGACGAGCCGGTGGACCTGGCCGCCATCGCGCGCGAGGCGGTGGACGCGCAGGGTCCCGTCGCGGCCGCGCGCAACGTGCGGGTGCAGCTGCGCGCGGAGGGGCCGGCCCCGGTTCGCGGCGACCCGCTCTGGTTGCGCCGGGCGCTGGAGAACCTGCTCGGCAACGCGGTCCAGCATTCGCCCTCCGGAGAGCGGGTGGAGCTGGAGGTGCGCACCGGCCCCGAGTGCGTGGCGCAGGTGCGCGATCACGGATCCGGCGTCGACCCGGCCATCCGCGACCGGCTCTTCGAGCGCTTCGCCACCACCCGGCACGGCGACGGCGGCACCGGCCTGGGCCTCGCCATCGTCCGCGCCGTGGCCGAGCTGCACGGCGGCCAGGCCGAGCTCCGCGAGACCACCCAGCAAGGTTCCGTGTTCGAGCTGCGCCTGCCGCGCGCCTGAACGGCAGCTTGGCTACTTCTTCTTCTTGCGGTGCCGCTTCCTCTTGTCGCCCTGCATGTACTTGTAGTCGGGCTTCTGCGCCGGCGGCGGCGCGTCCGGCGCCGAGTAGCGCAGCCGCTGGTCCGCCATTGCCGCGAGCGCCGCCGGATCGAGCTGCGCGAGGCCCAGCGCGCGCGCCGCCTGCAGCGCGGTGAGCGACCTGCCGCCGGCCCAGAGCTGCGGGAGCGCCGGCTGCGGCGCGGACCACCAGGAAAGCCCGAGCTTCTGCTCGAGCTGCGCCGCGAGCACCGCGCCGAGAAGCGGCGTCGCCGTGCGCAGCATGGGGTCGGCCTCCAGCGCCCAGCGCGCCGCATCGTCGTCGGAGAGCACGCAGAAGAGCGCGCGCTGCAAGAGGCCCCGGTAGAGCGCCGCCTCCGCCGCGGCGGTGGCCGGCCCTTCGCGGCGGCGAAGCTCGAAGAGCACCAGCGCCGCGGCCCGCCTCGCTGCCAGGACCCGGCGCGTGGCCTCGGTGTGCACCACGTCGTCCAGGGGCTCGCCGCGGAGCTGCGTCACCGCGCGCAGCCATCCCGGATCTCCAGCCAGCGCCTCGAAGAGCTGCGCCGCGCCCTCCGCCGCGGAGCCGTCGCCGAGCTGCGCCAGCTCCCAGCGCGGCACGCGGGTGAGCACCCCGCCCAGGGCCCGCGCGCCTTCGTGGAAGGTGGCGCGCTGCTCCTCGAAGCCGCCGGCGGGTCGCAGCGAGAGGCGCACGTCGATGGGCGGATCCACCAGCAGGGCGAGGGGCCGCGCGCCCTTGGAAGGCGAGGGTTCCCCGTCGAGGCGCAGCGAAGGCGGGGGCTGCGCGCCGATGCGGGTGAAGACGGCGCGCGCCAGAGGCCACGCCTGCCCGGGAGTGAACTGCGGATCCGCGATCGCGGTGCGAGCCAGGCGCGGCAGGTCGGCGCGGCGCAACCGGTCCGCGGTGACGCCGATGTTCCGCACCGAGCTCGCGGCAACCGCGCGGCTGCCGACGTCCTCGGTGGCGACGAGGGTGCGCTCGGCCAGATCCGCGAGCTGCGCAAGCGGCATCCCCAGCGCGCGCTCCTCCAGCGCCGTCCAGCTTCCCAGGCCCAACGCCAGGACCGCCTTGTCCACCGCCGCGTCGCGGGCGAGGGCGAGCGGCGCGAGCGGCTGCGCGGCCCTCGCCTCCGCGACCGCGATGGCGGCCCGCTTCTGCGCGCTGGGCTCGTCGAGGAGCAGCCGATCCGAATCGCGCTCTCCCAGCGTCGCCGTCTTCTCTCCCGGCAGCGCGAAGGCGAGCTGGGCGCGCGCGCTCTCCAGGGCGTCGATCTCCGCCCGGGCCTCGCGCGCCACCCCCAGTGTCGCAAGCTGCTGGGCGAGGAGCCGCAGCGCCTCCGCGTCCGCTCCGCGGGCAGCGCCGGCCGCGAGCGCCACCGCCTCGATGGACTCGCGCCGGGGAAGGCGCGGATGTTCCGCCAGCGCGCTCGAGGGCAGCGGCCCGGCGCCGGTGGTCCAGCGCGTCCAGAGGAGCTGGCCCTCCGCGCGGATGAGATCGTGCGCCTCCTGCGACAGCGCAACCGCGGCCCGCGAGGCGTCTGCCGGCGCGATGGCTGCGGCGGGCGCTCCCAGCGGCGCTCCCTTGCGGGCACTGCCGGGGGCGGAGTGGCCGCAGGCGGCAGCGAGGAACAGGACGATGAACGCCACCCGCGTTCACTGGCACCGAAGCGGCGCTCGGGCAAGCGTTTTTGCGCTATGAAGGCGTCGTGCCCGCCAGCGCAGAGATGGCCCGCGCCCGAGCGGCGCTCGCGCGCTCCTTGCGGCGGAGCCTCGAGGCGCGCGACTACCTGGAGGCGGAGACGCCCATCGCCGTTCCGGTGGCGGGCCAGGAGCCGCACTTGCGGCCCTTCGAGACGTCGTTCAGACCGGACGCTCCGGTGCCGGAGGGCGGCGTCCAGGGCGCGCGCAGGCTGCACCTGCACACCAGCCCCGAGTACGCGATGAAGCGCCTTCTGCGCGCGGCCAGGTTTCTCGCGCTGCTACCAGCTTGCCCGCGTGTTTCGCGACGGCGAGGTCTCGCCCACCCACAATCCCGAGTTCACGCTCCTGGAATTCTATGCCTCGCCGGGAAGCGCCGACTCGATCATGGCGGACCTGGAAGAGATCCTCTTCGAGGCGGCTCGCGAGGCGCCCGCGCGCAAGGGGCACGGCCGCGGCGCCGGCGTCATCTCGCTGCGGCCTCCCTTCGAGCGACTGACCTGCCGCGAGGCCTTCCAGCGCTACGCGGGATTCGATCCGCTGCCGCTCGATGCCGACGCGTTCGGGCAGGCCGCGCGCGCCTGCGGGGTGCGGCCGGGCGCAGGCGCCTCCTGGGACGATCTCTTCACCCAGGTGCTGCTCGAGCGCGTGGAGCCCGCGCTGGGCATCGAGCGGCCCACCTTCCTCACCGAGTACCCGGCCTCGCAGGCCGCCCTGGCGCGGCTCAAGCCCACGGACCCGCGCGTGGCCGAGCGCTTCGAGCTCTACGCGGGCGGGCTGGAGCTGGCCAACGGCTTCTCCGAGCTCTGCGATGCCCGCGAGCAGCGGGCGCGCCTTCTGCACGAACAGGAGCAGCGCCGCGCGCTGGGCCGGGAGGTGTTTCCCCTCGACGAGAAGTTCCTCGCCGCGCTGGATTCCATCGGCGAGGCTGGGGGCGTGGCGCTCGGCGTGGACCGGCTGCTCATGCTCCTGACAGGCGCTACCACCATCGCCGAGGTGTTGCTCTTCCCCGCGGCGGAGGAGTACCCGGCGGCGCGGAGCGCGCGATGATCGCGCTGCGCTTCCTTCACACCGTCCTCGGCTGGCTGTGGATCGCCGCCGACACCATGGTGTCCGCCACGCTGATCGGCATCTTCGGCGAGTCGGACCGTTCCGAGCGGGTGCTGCGCTCCTGGGGCCGCAGGTTCGTGCGCGTCACCGGGTCGCGCGTGATCGTCCGGCACGACCCCGCCATCGATCCGGCGCGCAGCTACGTCTTCGTCTCCAACCACACCTCCAACCTGGACACCCCCGCCATCCTCTCGGTGCTCGACCACCCGCTGCGCTTCATCGCCAAGAAGGAGCTGTCGTACATCCCCATCTTCGGCTGGGCGGCGCGGCGCATGGGCCACGTCTTCATCGATCGCAAGAACACCGCCCGCTCCACCCGAGCCATCCGCGAGCGCATCGGCCGGGGGCTGCGCGGCGAGTCGCTCTTCTTCTTCGTCGAGGGCACGCGATCCACCAGCGACGAGCTGTTGCCCTTCAAGAAGGGAGCGGCGGTGGCGGCGCTGGAGACCGGCCTCGACTGCGTTCCCATCGCCGTGGCCGGGGCGCGCGACGTGCTCAAGCCCAAGGGCTTCTCGCTCTTCCGCCCCGGACCGGTGGCGGTGGTGTTCGGAAAGCCCATTCCCCTCGACGGTCACACGCTGGAGCGGCGCGCGGAGCTGGTGGCCGCGCAGCGGGCGGCGGTGGAGGAGGCGCTGGCGCAGGCGCGAGAGCTGGTGGCCGCCGCGAGAGGCGCGCTCACGGCACGCGCAGGATCAGGCACTTGAGGTAGCGCGTCTCCGGCACGCCGAGGAGCGTGGGGTGATCGCGCGCGGCGCCCCGGCGCTCGACGACCTGGACGGTGCGCTTCGCGTCCGAGGCCGCCTGCAGCACCGTGCGCTCGAAGGTGGCCTCGTCGATGTGGAAGGAGCAACTGCAAGTCACCAGGACGCCGCCCGGGCTGAGCAGATGGAAGGCGCGCAGGTTGATCTCCTTGTATCCGCGCACGGCCGCCTCCAGGGAAGACTTGCTCTTGGCGAACGCGGGCGGGTCCAACACGACGGTGTCGTACTTCTCGCCGCGGTCGCTCTCGTCGCGCAGGAGGTCGAAGGCGTTGGCGACCTTGAACTCGAGGTTGGTTGCGCCGTTGCGGGCGGCCGCCTCGCGCCCCTGCGCGGCGGCCTCTTCGCTGATGTCCACGGCGGTCACCTGTTCCGCCTTGCGCGCAAGCTGCAGCGCGAAGGCGCCGCCGTAGGTGAAGCAGTCCAATGCGCGGCCGCGGGCATGGCGCCCTGCCTCGACCCGGTTCTCGGCCTGGTCGAGGAACGCGCCGGTCTTCTGTCCTTCGAGGAGATCGGCGACGAGGCGCACCTCGCCTTCGAGGAACTCCACCGGCCCGGGCGGCTGGCCGCGGAGCATTCCCTTGCGCTGCGCAAGGCCCTCGTGGGCGCGGACGCGGACGTCGTTGCGCTCCACGATGGCGCGCGGGCGCAGCGCCTGTTCGAGCAGCGTCGCGAAGAGATCGCGGCGCGCGTCGGTGGCCTCGGTCAGCGTCTGCACGCTCAGGCAGTCCGCGTAGCGATCGACGATCAGCCCCGGCAGGAGGTCGCCGTCGCCGTTGACCAGCCGCGCTGCGCGCCGGCGCTCCGGGTCCGGCTGCACCGCCTCGCGCAGCGCGATGGCCCGGGCCAATCGGCGGGCGAAGAACTCTTCGTCCACCGGCTCGTCGTCGCGGGTGAGCAGGCGCACCGCGATCTGGCTCTGCGCGCCGTAGAAGGCCTTGCCCACGAACCAGCCGCGCTCGTCGGCGAGGCGCACCACCTCGCCGCCCTGGAGCGAGTCCGGCGCGGCGATGTCCGAGCGGTAGACCCAGGCGTGCCCCTGCGCAAGGCGCTCGACCGCGCGCCTGGACAGCGTCACGGTGGGCTCGTCCGAGGTGCCTCCCGCGATGGCACCGAGGACGGGCGGCGGGCGCTGCGGGACACGGCGGACCAGGGCCTTGCGCACGTCGCGCGCGGCGCGCGAACCCTGGCGCAGGCGTTCGAGGTGACGCGCCTCGCGCGGAGATTTCGGCGTCTCGCTCATGGCTGCGCGCAATCTACACGGCGAGGTGCGCCTCCGCACCGGAGCGCCGGCCGCCTGCAGTGGAGGCGTGCGGGCGGCGGGTGCGCGCGGGCGCCGCGATGGTCAGGGTAGCGACAGGAGGCTCCATGGCCCGCATGTCGAAGAAGCTGAGGATCGGTTCCGCAGTGCTCGCCGCCGTCTTCGCCCTCACCACCACCGCCACCGCGGCGCTGGCGGACGACACCACGACCACGCAGCAGGAGAGCACGGCAAAGCCGGAGAAACACCACAGCAAGGCCAAGGGCGCCATCGTGGGTGGCGCGGGCGGCGCGGTGGTCGGCGGCAAGAAGGGCGCGGCGGTCGGCGCCGCCGGCGGCGCTCTGGTGCAGCACCACAAGAACAAGAAGGCCGCCAAGAAAGCCGAGAAGGAGCAGAAGCAGTAATTGGGGACACCCTACTTAATTCCCCGCGCCAGCGCAGGCCCGGTCGCGGAATCGAGTTGAGCTGTCCCCATGACGGAGGCACTGCTCGACGAGGCAGGCCGCATCGCGCGAGCGTTCGCGCGGGAGCGGCTGTTGCCGCGGGCCGCCGAATTGGAGCACGACGGCGGCGCGCCCGGCGGACCGCTGCGCGCTCTGATGGTGGAGCTGGCGGACGCGCTCGGGCTCGCGGAGCTGGCGCGCGACGCGGCGGCGGATCCTGCCGCGCACGCCGGCCTTCTCGCAGCGCCGGAGCTCACCGGCACGCTCCTCTACGAGCTGACGCGCGCGCTGCCCGGGTTCGCGCTCTCGTTCGGCGCCAGTCTGGGGCTGTGTGGGCAGTCGCTGCTCCGCCGCGGCACGCCGGCGCAGCGCGAGCGGTGGGCCTTGCCGGTGCTGGGGTTTGCGCGCATCGGCTGCTGGGCCATCACCGAGCCGGAGGCAGGCTCCGACGCCTTCTCCCTGCGGACCCGCGCCCGGCGGCTGCCGGGCGGCGGCTTTTCGCTCTCCGGCGAGAAGTCGTTCATCACCAACGCGCCCATCGCCGACGTCTTCGTGGTCTTTGCGAAGGTGGAGGGCGAGCCGCACGACGGCTCCATCCGCGCCTTCGTCCTCGAGCGCGAAGATGCCGGCCTCACCACCAGCAAGCCGCTCACGAAGATGGGCATGCGCTCTTCGCCCACCGGATCGATCTTCCTCGACGAGGTGCGGGTGGGCCCGGAGCGGCTGCTCGGCGACCCCGAGGAGAGCGGCAAGCGCGCCGCCATGGAGACGCTGCTCTCGGAGCGCGCCGGGCTCGCCGGCATGGCCCTCGGCATCATCGAGGAAGGCCTGCAGATCGCGACGGAGTACGCCAGGCAGCGGCGCCAGTTCGGCCAGCCCATCGCGCAGTTCCAGGCCGTCCAGTTGCGCCTTGCGCGCATGTACGCCGCGCAGGAGACGGTGCGCGCGCTGCTCGAGCGCGGGCGCAGGCTGGCGGAGTCGGGGGACGCGTCGCTGGCGTACTTCTGCGCCGCCAAGTACACCGCGGCGACGCTTGCGACGGAGTGCGCGCTGGAGGCGGTGCAGGTGCTCGGCGGCAATGGATATATGGCGGAGTATCGGGTGGAGGGATTGGCCCGCGACGCGAAGCTGCTGGAGATCGGCGGCGGGACCAGCGACATCCAGCTCCTGGCGGTGGCGCGCGAGCTCTTGCGGTAGAGGTCTGGTCACGGCAGGCGCACTCCTTGTGGGTGGGCGATCGGGGTGGCTGCCGGCGCGCGGCGTACGCGGCCGAGGACGGCCAATGCGACTCCGCCCGTGATCGCGGCGCCGCCGATGACCAGCCGCGCGGTGACGGCTTCTCCGAGCAGCGCGACCGCGGCCACGGCGGTCAAGGCCGGCGTCGCGATCTGCACCACCCCGGCGCGCGCGGCGGAGAGGTAGGGGAGGACGGTGTTCCAGACGGTGTAGCCGAGGCCGGAGGCGAGGGCGCCGGAGGCCAAGGCGAGGGCGACGCCGCGGCCGCTCAAGTGCGCCGCCCGGGGCGCCCAGAGCGCGGCCATTCCCCAGAGCACCGCCGCGGCCGGCCCGGCGCGCGCGAACGCATCGGCGGTGGCGCAGAGGCCGTCCCGCGCGCGCCGGCCGCGCAGCGAATACCAGCCCCACGAGGCGCCCGCGCAGAGCATGGCCAGGGCGGCAGCCGCGGGAGGCGCGTGCGCCCCCGGCAAGGTGAGCGCGCCAAGGCCGCACAGCGCTATGCCCAGCCCCGCCCAGACGCGCGGCGGCGGCCGCTCGCCGTGGACCAGCGCCGCCGCGAACATGGTGGTCTGCACCGCCCCGAAGAGCAGCAAGGCGCCCACGCCGGCGCCCATCTTCAGATACGCCCAGGAGAACGGAGCGGCATAGAGCAAGAGCGCCGCCGCCGATGCCCAGCCGGCCTCGGTCGCCTTGGGAGCGCCGGGCCGCAGCTTGCGCGAGAGCGCCCAGAGCACCGCCGCTCCCGAGAGCAGCCGCAGCGCGGTGAACGATGCCGCGCCCGCCTGCCCCGTCCCCAATGCGCTGCGGGCCAGGAGCGAGTTGGCGGCAAAGGCGCAGAGCGCGAGCGCACAGCCCAGCGTCAAGCGGACTGGAGTCACGCGCGCTCGAGCGCCTGGGTGAGGTCGTCCACCAGGTCCTGGCCATTCTCGATTCCCACCGAGATGCGGATGAAGCCGTCGTCGATGCCCAGCATCCGCCGCGTCTCGGGCGGCACCGACGCGTGCGTCATGATCGCCGGGATGCTCGATCAGGCTCTCCACGCCCCCGAGGGACTCGGCAACCGCGAACAGCCGCAGCGATTTGAGGAACGTGCGCGCGGCCGGCAGCCCGCCCTTGATCACGAAGGTGAGCATGCCGCCGAATCCCTTCATCTGCTTGCGCGCGAGCGCGTGCTGGGGATGGTCCGGCGAGCCCGGGCCAGGTCACCCGCAGCACCTTGGGATGGCGGCGCAGCGCCTCCGCCACCGTGCGCGCGTTCTCCTCGTGCCGCTCCATGCGCACGTGCAGCGTCTTCAGGCCGCGCAGCACGAGGAAGCTGTCCATGCGGCCCGGGAACCGCGCCCACCGCATTCTGCAGGAACGCGAGCTTCTCCTGCAGGTCGTCGCGCCGCGAGGACCAGCGCGCCCGCCACCACGTCGCTGTGGCCGTTCAGGTACTTGGTCATCGAGTGCGCCACCACGTCGATGCCGAGCTCCAGCGGCCGCTGGAAGAAGGGCGTGGCGAAGGTGTTGTCGCAGACCGAGATCACCTCGCGCTTCCGGCAGACCGCGGCGAGCGCCGCGAGATCGCAGATCTTCAACATCGGATTGGTGGGCGTCTCCACCCACATCAGCCTGGTGTTGCGGCCGCAGCGCGGCTTCGACGGCGCGAAGATCGGTCACGTCCACGTAGCTCTGCTCGATGCCCAGCCGCTTGAAGACCTTGTCGGCCAGCCGGAAGGTGCCGCCGTAGAGGTCGTCGCTGAGCACCATGTGGTCGCCCGCCGAGAGCAGGTGCAAGACCGCGTCGGTGGCCGCGAGACCGCTGGCGAAGGCCAGGGCGTGCTTGCCGCCCTCCAGCGCGGCGAGGCAGCCCTGCAGCGCATCGCGGGTGGGATTGCGGGTGCGCGAGTACTCGAAGCCCTTGTGCTCTCCCGGCCCGCTCTGCGCGTAGGTGGAGGTGAAGTACACCGGCGTCATCACCGCGCCGGTGGTGGGGTCGGGATGCTGGCCGGCGTGGATGGCGAGCGTCTCGAAGCGGTCGTTGTCGTGGGTGGCCATGGCGCGGCTGCATAGCACCCGCCGGCCTGTCTGTCTTGACCAGACAAACTGTCTGTGTCAAGCATACAAGCATGGCCGCGACGGTGCGCATCGACCTCCAGGCAACCGAGCCGGTCTGGCGAGATCGCCGATCAGATCCGCGCCGCGCTGGTGCAAGGGCGCATGCGGCCCGGCGCCCGGCTCGCCACCGTCCGCGAGCTGGCGGTGGATCTGGGGGTGAACCACAACACGGTGGCGGAAGCGTACCGGCAGCTCGCGGCGGAGGGCTTTCTCAGGCTGCTCCGCGGAGTGGGGGCGGTGGTCCTGGAGCGCGAGACGCCCCGCGCCGCCGCGGGAGAGCAGGATCGGTTCGCGCGCAGGCTCCGGCTCCTGGTGGCGGAGGCGCGTGCCGCAGGGGTGCCGCCCGGCGCGGTGCAGTCGGCGCTGCGCAGGGCACTGGAGGACCTGTGATGAGCGACATCCGCGAGGCGTCATTGGAGCCGGAACCCGGCGGCTTGCCGGGTGGCGCGGCCATGCAGGCCGGACCCTTCGCGCTGCTCGCCGCCGGAGCGCTGTGGCTGTGGAGTCGCTGGAGCACGTTGCCGGACCGGCTGCCGGCGCACTGGAACTGGCGCTGGAGATCCCGATCGCTTCGTCTCGCGCACGGCGCTCGCGGTGTCGATGCCGCTGCTCATCGGCGCTCTGGTCTGCCTGCTGCTCCTCGCGATGCAGATCGGCATCCGCCACGGCGCGGCGCGTTCGCCTCTGCGCAAGCCCTCCCTCCGCATTCTTCTCGCGGCCGAATACCTCTCCGCCGTCGCCTGCTGCGGGGCGCTGGCAGCCATGGCCACCTCCGGCCGCATGCTGACTCCGCTGCTCGTCGTCTGCGGCGCCGGCGCCGCCGTGCTCTTCGTCGCGACGCTCGCCGCCGCGCTGAACAGCCCGCGAACGCGCGCGCGCAATCCCGCCGCCTGGCACGCCGGCTTCCTCTATGTCGATCGCGAGGATCCGGCTCTCTTCGTCCCCAAGCGCATCGGCATCGGCTACACCTTCAACTTCGGCAACCCGCGCGCGGTCGCGCTGGCATTCGTGCTCATCGCCTTGTCGCTGGCGATGGCCGCGCTCGCGATCAACGCACGCTGACGCGGGTGCCGAGCCAGTCGATGAGGTCGATCTTGGTGAGGATGGCCGCGAGCTGATCGCCGTCCTTGACGATGGCCACGTGGTCGGTCGCGAACAGCTCCTTGAGCCGCGACACCGGCGTGCGCAGCGTCACCACTCCCGCGAGCGGCTTCATCACCGCCGAGATGGGCTCCTCCAGCCTGTGCCGTCCTTCGAGGAGCGCCTGGAGCAGGTCCACCTCGTGCAGCATGGCGATGGGCTTGTTGCCCGGCTCGATCACCGGAAGCTGCGAGATGCCGTGCCGCTTCATCAACTCCACCGCGTGCTTGGCGCTGTCGCGTCGCCACCACCGTGTAGCACCGCAGGGCGCTTGCCGCCGAGCAGGTCGGCCACGGTGCCCAGGCGGTCCGTCGGATCGAGGAAGCCGTTGTCCTTCATCCATTCGTCCGAATAGAACTTGCTGATGTAGCGCGAGCCGCTGTCGGGCAGCACCACCACGATGTTCTTGCCCGCGCCGATCTCGCGCGCCAGGTCCGACCGCCACGTGCACCGCGGAGCCCGAGGAGCCGCCGGCGAAGAGGCCCTCCTCGCGCGCCAGCCGCCGGGCCATGACGAAGCTCTGCTTGTCGTCCACGCGGCGCACGTCGTCGAGCACGGAGAAGTCCATCGCCTTGCAGAGCATGTCCTCGCCGATGCCCTCCACCTTGTAGACGTGCGGCTGGATCAGCTTCTTCGTCTTGAAGTAGTCGAGATAGACCGAGCCGTCCGGGTCGGCGCCGATGTTGCGCAGGCCGCGGAACTTCTCCTTGAGGTACTTGCCCGCGCCCGACATGGTGCCGCCGGTGCCCAGGCCGGCGACGAAGAAGTCGAGGTTGAAGCCGGCGGTGCGGCAATCCTTTTCAATCTCCGGTCCCGTCAGCTCGTAGTGGGCCTCGATGTTGTCCGGGTTGTGGTACTGGTTGAGCATGAACGAGCCCGGCGTCTCGCGGTGGATGCGCTTGGCCGTCTCGTAGTAGCTGCGCGGGTCTTCCGCCGGCACGTTGGTGGGCGTCACCACCACGTCCGCGCCGAAGGCCTTGAGCGCGTTCACCTTCTCCGCGCTCATCTTGTCCGGCATGGTGAACACGCAGCGGTAGCCCTTGACCGCCGCCCAGCAGCGCCACGCCCATGCCGGTGTTGCCGGAGGTGTTCTCGACGATGGTGCCGCCGGGCTGGATGCTGCCTTCGCGCTCGGCCTTGTCGAGGATGTAGAGCGCCATGCGGTCCTTGATGGCGCCGCCGGGGTTCATGTACTCGCACTTCGCGTAGACCGCCGCGTCTTCGGGACCGACCACCTTGTTCAGCCGCACCAGCGGCGTGTTGCCGATGGCCTCTAGGATGTTCTGGAAGACGGGCATGTCGGCTCCTGTATCACGTAGGGGACATCATCGCCGCGCGGAGCGCGCATGGTGTCCCCAGGGACGAGCAACGCCGCGCGGAGCGCGCATGGGTGTCCCCAGGGACTTATAGATCAGTCCCTGTCCCCGCGCGTGCTAGTCTGCGCGCCCCATGAACGAACCCCAACTGCAGGCGGCCTATACCTCCGCCACGGGGCAGCCCGCGGGGAGGGTGGAGCGACTTCCGGGCGGCGCGGGCAATCGCACCTACTGGCGCGTCGCACGGCATCACCGGCAACCCGGCGGTGGTGATGGAGCTGCCCGCCGATCCGGTGAAGAGCGAGGAGGCGTCGCAAGGACCACGCTCCCGCGGAGCTGCCCTTCCTCAACGTGCACCGCTACCTGGACCGCATCGGCGTGCGCGTGCCGCGGCTCTTGCTCGACGCGCACAAAGACGGCTTCCTGGTGATCGAGGACTTGACCGACCGCACGCTCGAGCGCGCGCTGTAGGAAGGCGTCGACCGGCAAGAAGCTCTACTCCGACGCGATCGATCAGCTCGCGCGGCTGCGCGCGCATGCCGAGCGCAACCCCGAGCCGTCGTGCCTGGCCTGGACGCGCGCCTTCGACTACGACCTCTACCATTGGGAGTTCGAGCACTTCATCGAGTACGGCCTGCTCGGCGCGCGGCGCAAAGCCCACCGAGGCGGAGCTGTCCACGCTGCGGCGCCATTTCGCCCGCGCCGCGCTCGAGCTGTCCAAGGCAGAGCGCAGCTTCACCCACCGCGACTACCAGAGCCGCAACATCATGGTGCTCCCCTCGGGCGAGCAGGTGGTGATCGACTTCCAGGACGCGCTACAGGGGCCGCGCCAGTACGATCTGGTGGCGCTGTTGCGCGACAGCTACGTGGAGCTGGACCGGCCGCTCATCGACGCGATGCTGAAGCGATACGCGCAGCGGTTCGAGGCCGAGGGCGGCGAGCCCATCGATCTCGGGGAGTTCACGGCGTTCTTCGACCTGCTCACCGTGCAGCGCAAGCTCAAGGACGCGGGCCGGTTCGTGTTCATCGATCAGGTGAAGAAGAACCCGTCGTTCCTGGTGCACATCCCGAGCTCGCTGGGGTACGTGCGCGACGCGCTCAAGCGCCGGCCGGAGCTGCGCGAGGCGCAGGAGATCCTGGCCCGGCACGTGCCGGAGCTGCGCTGAGCGCGAGCGGCGCCGCTGGGCCTGAGGTCTGACTCGTCGTCCTGTCCGCACCGTCGACAAACCTGCCCGTCCGGACCCGCTTGACGCTCTCCAAAAAGTATGCTATTCATGTTCGCGATGAAAGCGGCGCGGCGGCAGAGGTCGTTCGAATTTCCGACTCACGGGGGGAAGCGGAAGGGTGCGGGGCGGCCCAGGACACGACCACATCCGGGGTTGGTCGGTCCCGGCGTGCCGCACCTCCGGCGACCCGATTTTGCTGCACGGCATCCGGTGCACGTGACGATGCGGCTGCAACCCGGCGTGGGTTATCTGCGCAGCCAGAGCCGGGCGAAGATCGTCGAAGACGCACTTCGCGCGGCGCGAGAGCGCTTCGGCGTCCGCATCATCCACTACTCCATCCAGGGCAACCACCTGCACCTCATCGTCGAAGCCGAAGACCAGGCCGCGCTTTCGCGCGGCATGCAGGGGCTGGCGACGCGTCTCGCGCGCCGCCTCAATGCGGTTTCAGGCCGGCGCGGCGGCGTGTTCGCCGATCGCTACCACGCGCACCCGCTGAAGACGCCGCGGGAAACGAAACACGCAGTGCGGTACGTGCTGACGAACCATCGCCACCACACGCTGGAATACCTACCGGCGGGTTGGACGGACCCGCTCGCCTCGGCGCGGTTCACACAGGAGCGTCCCGGCCGGGACGCTCCTGTGGTCGCGCCCTCAGTGTGGCTGCTGCGCGTGGGCTGGCGTCTGTAGCGCGTGCGCGGCGTCGTGCCCATCTCGCCGCGGTTGCGACGCGAGCCGAGACCCGGTTGCGTTCTCGGTCGCGCTACGGGCGCGCTGAGCTCTGGCGGCTGCATCGAGGTGCGCGCCTCGCTCGCCCTCGATGCCTTTTGCCCCGTTATTCAGCGACCGGACCGCCGCGGGCGGCGTTGGGTTCAATGCCGGATCGATTCCTCGCCGACGGGCGCGCTGATGATTTCCGCGAAAAGCGCTCACCGCCCCCCATCCGCTCTCTCGAACCTGAACTCGCTCAGGTCCGGGGGCCTCTCCCCTCCGTCCGGCAGCCGCTTGCGCTTGCAGTCGTCGTCGATCTGGGCCGACATCTCCACCACCACTTGCAGCGCGTCGGGCTTGCAGTCGGAGACGCTGGTGCCGTACTCCACCGGGCAGATGCGGCCCGACGGCGAGGGTCCCTGCGCGCGCATCACGCCGCCCAGGCCGGCGTCGGTGCGGTGAAGCTCGAAAAGGATCGGATCGTCCGGCGCGTGCAGGCCGCCGTCGGGCTGGCGCTCGAGGAACTCTCCGCGGACCACCTCGCCGTGGTCGCGGAAGCGGTAGGCGAGGCGGGTGTCGCTGGAGTTGAGCCACAGGCCGGTGAGGTCCTGATCGCAGAAGCGCGCGGGAGCAGGCGGGGATTTCCTGCACGCGACGCAGAGTGCCAAGGCAACCAGGATGCGGGGCATGGACGTCCTTTCGCGGCCGGCGGTACTATCACGGAATGGGGCATCTCCTTTTGTCGCTTTGTTTACTCGCGGCCACCGCCGACAAGCCCGCTCCGCCGCAGAAGGCGAGCCCCACGCAGCAAGAAACGCGCGCCGCGCGCCAAGCCTCCGGCGCAGCAGCCCAGAGCTCCCGCGCCCACGGAGAGGACGAAGACGGCGATGGCCTAGGACAGAGGCGCGAGCAGCACCCGCTCGCTCTCCCCAACGTCGCTGAAGTCGCGCAGCGCCATCTCCGCTCCGTGCGCCAACAGCTCCTGCATGGTGAATCGTCCGGTGGCAACTCCGCACGCCGGCAGGCCCGCCTCGTGCGCGGCGAGGACGTCGCGCGGGGTATCGCCGATGACGATGGCGCTGGTCGCTCCCAGCGCCTGCGCCCGCCCCCAGGCCGCGCGGACGATGTCGGGCCGCGGCTCGGCGTCGCTGCCGTAGCCGCCGAAGCGGAAGTTTCCCCAAAGGCCCGCCGACTGAAGCTTGATTTGCGCGCCGCGCTCGAGATTTCCCGTGCACAACCCGAGCAGCACGTCGGCGCGCGCGCGCAGCCTCTCCAGCAATGCGGCGACGCCCGGCTGCGGCTCGTACGCGCTCCTCGCGCACTCCACCTCCAGCGCTTCCAGGTAACGCGCGAGCGTCGCCTCGATCTCGCTCTCCGCCACGCCGCGCATGCGCTCCTCGATGGGCCGCGACGCGTCGCCTTCCGCAGCCAGCACGATGCGCGCGATGGCCCGGTCGGTCATGCCGTCGAGCCGCATCTTGCGCAGCTCGGCCACCGCCTGCGGGCGCGCGTGCAGCGCCTTGCCCAGGGCGCGGCTCCCGGTGCCTCCGCTGCGCGTCAGCGTGCCGTCCAGATCGAAGAGCAGCGCCCTCATGCGCCGGCGACCACCAGCTCGGCGAAGCGGATGGTGGGCGCGGCCGTCGCGGAGCGGAACTCGAGGTCGTCGCCCACCGCGTCGAGGCCGCGCAGCATCTCCAGCAGATTTCCACTCACGGTGACCTCCTGCACCGGCCAGGCGAGCTCGCCGTTCTCGATCCAGATGCCGTTGGCGCCGCGCGAGTAGTCGCCGGTGACCACGTCGGCGCCGCGGCCGAGCATGGCGGTGACGTAGAGGCCGCTCTGGACCTCCTTGACGATCTCCTCCGGCTTTCGCGGGCCCGCTTCCAGGTAGAAGTTGCTGGTGCCGATGGAGGGCAGGCTGCCCCAGCCGCGCGCTGCGCTGCCGGTGCTCTGCGCCTTCGCCTTGCGCGCCGTCGCCGCGTCGTAGAGAAAGCTCCTCAGCACCCCGCGCTCCACCACCGCCGTCTTCCGCGAGCGCACGCCTTCGCCGTCGAAGGGCCGGGTGGCGATGCCGTGCTCGAGCGTGGCGTCGTCCACCAGCGTCACCGTCTCGGGCGCGATGCGCTTGCCCAGAAACGCGCCCAGGAAGCTGGACTTCTTGTGCACGAGCAGGCCGTTCACGGCGGCGGAGAGCCCGGCGATGAACTCCGCCGCCATGCGCGGCTCGAAGACCACCGGCACCCGCTGCGTCTTCGGCTTGCGCGCCCCCAGCATGCGCGCTGCCCTGCGCGCGGCGATGCGGCCGATCTCGTCGGGGCGCTGCAGCCTCGCGAGCGTACGGCGGGTGTCGCTCCACGATGCGGTCTGGAGCTGGCCGTCCGCCTCGGCCACCGGCGAGCAGTAGACGTACGCGTAGGAGGCGCGCGACACCCCGGAAGCGCCGCGGCTGGAGGCGATGGCCGATTCCCCCAAGAACTCGCCCGCGCCGGTGGAGTCGAACTTGCGCACGCGCGGATCCTCGGCGCGCGCCCCTTTCTCCGCCTCGAGCGCCGCCTTCAGCTTCCATTCCGGCGCAATGGATTCGATGGCGGCGTCGTATTCGCCCGAAGGGCCGCTGCCGAGCTGCGCGCCGCGAGGCAGCCGGTTGGTTTCATCCTTCGCCGAGCCCTTTGCCAGCGCCACCGCCTTGGCCGCGAGCTCTTTCAACCCGTCCTTGCCCAGGTCGGTGCCGTAGGCGAAGCCCAGCCGCCCGGCGCTGATCACGCGCAGCCCGATGCCCTTGGAAGAGGCCTGCCGCAGTTGCTCCACCTCGCCGTCGCGCACGCGAACCGAGGCATCGCGCGTCCGCTCCGCATAGGCTTCCGCCTCGGATGCGCCGGCCTTGCGGGCCAGCTCGACCAGCCGCTCGCAGGTCGCGGAAAGGCTCATGCGCCGGTGCCTCCCACGGTGACGTTGTCGATGCGCACCGTGGGCAGGCCCACGCCCACCGGCACGCTCTGGCCGTCCTTGCCGCAGGTGCCGAGGCCCGGATCGTGCGAGGCGTCGCTGCCCACCGCGCTCACGTTCTTGAGCGCCTCCGGCCCCACGCCGATGATCATCGCGCCTTTCACCGGCTTCGTGATCTCGCCCTTCTCGATCAGGTACGCCTCGCTGATCTCGAAGACGAAGTTGCCGTTGGTGATGTCCACCTGGCCGCCGCCGAACTGCCTGCAGTAGAGGCCCTTCTCCACGGCAGAGATGATCTCGTCCGCGGTCTGGTCGCCGGGCGCCAGGTAGGTGTTGGTCATGCGCGGCAAGGGCGCAAAGCGGAAGCTCTGCCGCCGGCCCGAGCCGGTGCTGCGCTGTCCGGTGAGCTTGGCGTTCAGGTGATCGTAGAGGTAGCCCTTGAGCACGCCGTTCTCGATCAGCACCTTGCGCTCGCCGGCGTTGCCCTCGTCGTCCACGTTGATGGAGCCGCGGCCGCCGGCCACCGTGCCGTCGTCGATGACGGTGACCAGCTCGCTTGCCACCTTCTCGCCGAGCTTGCCCGCGAAGAGCGAGGTGCCCTTGCGGATGAAGTCGGCCTCGAGGCCGTGGCCCACCGCCTCGTGCAAGAGGATGCCGCTCCAGCCCGGAGCCAGCACCACCGTCTGCGGCCCCGCCGGCGCAGCCACCGCGCCCAGCGTGGCCACGGCCTGGCGCGCCGCCTCGCGGCCCACCTGCGCGGGCGAAAAGTCGTCGAAGAAGCGGAAGTCCACCCGGCCGCCGCCGCCGTAGAAGCCGGTGCGGCGCTCGCCCTTCTTGCCGAAGGCCACGCACTGCACGCTCAGGCGGCAGAGGTCCTGCCGATCCTCGGCGAGATGCCCGAGCGTGTTGGCGACGAGGATCTCGCGGGTCTGGTCCGCGTACGTGCCGGTCACCTGCCTGACGCGCTTGTCGTAGCCGCGCGCCGCGACGTCGGCCTGCCGGAGCAGGTCGATCTTCCGCGCCACCTCCACCGAGGCGAGCGGCGTGCGCACCTGGTAATAGGTGGGCAGCGGCGTGCGCGACATGTTCACCGGGCCCGGCTCGCGATTGCCGTCCGCGATCAGCGCCGCAGTCTGGGCCGTGCGCAGGAGCGCGCCTTCGTCCAGGTCGTCGGAGTAGGCATAGCCCACCTGCGCGCCGCGGATGGCGCGCACGCCCACGCCGGTCACCGAGCCGGACTGCGCGCTCTTGATCTGGCCCTCGTCGAGCATCGCCGCGGTGGAGGTGTTGCGCTCGACGTACACCTCGCCCAGCTCCGCGCCCCTCGACATGGCGGCGGAGAGCAGCCGCTCCACCAGGGGCAGCGGCAACAGCGGCCGGGGCGTCTGCTTGCTTTTCCTCTCTGGCATGGGTTGCATGGATAACCCATGCGCCTGTTCTTCGCATTGCCCCTGCCCGCCGAGGTGAAGGAGCGGCTGCGGCCCTCGCTGGAGGCGGCGCGCAATGCGGGCGGCGAGGGCGTGGGGTTCACCCGCGTTTCGCAGATCCATTTCACGCTCGCGTTCCTGGGAGAGCAGCCGTCGGCGGACGCCGCGCTTGCGGCGGGAGAGGCGCTCCGCGACCACGAGGCGTTCGAGCTGGCCATCGGCGGGGCCGGCGCCTTTCCCAACACGGCGCGGCCGCGGGTGCTCTGGCTGGGCGTGACCGAGGGAGCGGCGCAATTGATCGTCGCGGCGCAGCGGCTGCGGCGCGCGCTGCAGTCGGGCGGCCTGGCAGTGGAGGAGCGGCCCTTCCGCCCGCACCTGACGGTCGGCCGGGTGCGGCCGCGCGGCGAGAAGGGGGCGCGGCTGGCCCTTTCCGCGATCGCGCCGGGCGAGCTTGCGCGCTGGACGGTGCGAGAGGCGTGCCTGGTGCAGAGCGTCCTGGGCAAGGGCGGCGCCACGCATACCGCGATCGAGACGTTCGGCTTCCGCTGATCGGTCCCCCGCGCTTGCCAATGCGCGCCGAGCGCCTATTGTCCCCGTCGGAGGCAAGTCATGCGACGTCTGTTCGCCGTTGCGGGCATTCTGGCGGGATGCGCGGCCGGTCCCATGGGCTCCGGTACCATGCCGGCCGCGCAGGACTACACGCCGCCGATCCCGGCGGGCGCGCAGGCGGAGACCGTTCGCCGGATTGCCGTGCAGCCGGACGGGGCGCCGGTAGGGCTCTCGGTCTCCGGCATCCACTCCCAGCGCCGCCAGGCCATCCAGGATCAGGCCACCTGGCAAGCGGCGTGGGACCAGATCTTCGAGGGACAGGGGTCCGCGCCCGAGCTGCCCGCGGTGGACTTCAGCAAGGAGACGGTGCTGCTCGCGGCGATGGGAGATTGCTCCAACGGCTGCTCCATCGCCATCGACGGCGCGTTCGTCGCGGCGGGCGGCACCACGGCGGGCGTGAGCAGCACCTCCATGGACCCGATGTGCATGATGATGACGATGATGGGCCAGGTGATGACGCAGCCGCTCGACGTGGTGGTGGTGCCCAAGGCCTCCGCGGTGACGTTCGCCGAGCGCGGCGCGATGTCCATGTGCTCGGGCGGCATGCCCATGGGGATGAATCGCTGATTCGGGTTTTCGTCATGCGCGCAGCGCTCGCCATGGTGGTGCTTGCCGCTTGCGGAGGCGGTTCGGCCGTCACCCGGCTGGACGTTTCCCAGAACTACACGCCGCCGATTCCCATCGATGCCCAGCCGCAGCAGATCCGCCACATCGCGCTGCAGCCGTTCGCCGGCGGCTCGTTGACCCATTCGGGCATCCACGCTTCCCGCCGGCAGGTCATCCGCGACGCCGCCACCTGGCAGTCGGTATGGAACGAGATCTTCTCCGACGTCTCGCCGCAGCCGGCGCTTCCGGCGGTGGACTTCTCCACCCAGAT
This sequence comes from uncultured delta proteobacterium, assembly GCA_963792275.1. Lineage (GTDB taxonomy): Bacteria > Myxococcota > Myxococcia > Myxococcales > 40CM-4-68-19 > 40CM-4-68-19. The sequence goes on along the minus strand of CAWBVQ010000019.1, from coordinate 11,014 downwards.
GGTGCTGCTCGCGGCCCAGGGCGATCAGGCCACGGGAGGGTTCGGCATCTTCATCGACGGCGCCGCTCTCACCCTCGACGGGACCTTGATCGTCGCCGTGACCAGCGCGTCGCCCGGCCCCGGGTGCCTCAACCCGCAGCAGGTCACGCAGCCCGTCGACGTGGCGGTGGCGGCGCAGCACGCGACGGCGGCGTTCACCGAGCGCACGGGCGTGTTCCACTGCCAGTAGCTTTGCTGCCAGAGCCGGTCTAGCTTCGCGCGCCATGCCCTTCGCCGACGACATTGCCCGCGAGGAGCTTCTCTCGCTGCGCTCTCGCGGTCTCCTCCGCGCCCTGGAGCCGCTGCGCACACCGCCCGGCGCGGAGATCGAGCTGCGCCCCGGCGAGCGGCTGATCAACTTCAGCTCCAACGACTACCTGGGGCTTGCCGGCGATGCGCGGGTGGCGGAAGCGCTTGCCCAGGGGGCGCGGATCTGGGGAGCCGGAGCGGGAGCGAGCCGGCTCGTGACCGGCGACTTCGCCGCGCAGCACGAGCTGGAAGCCGCGCTGGCGGACTTCGAGAAGACCGAGTCCGCCGTGCTCTTCGGCAGCGGCTACGCGGCCAACTGCGGCATCATCTCCACCTTCGCCGGCCCGGAAGACTTGATCCTTTCCGACGCGCTCAACCACGCCTCGCTCATCGACGGCTGCCGGCTCTCTCGCGCGCGCGTGGAGGTCTACCCGCATTGCGACGCGGCCGCGGTGGACCGCTTGCTCGGCGAGGTTCCCGCGCGGCGGCGGCTGGTGGTCACCGACACGGTCTTCTCCATGGAAGGAGACCGCGCGCCGCTGCGCGAGCTGTCCGACCTCTGCCGCCGCCACGGCGCGCTCCTCGTGCTCGACGAGGCGCACGCGACCGGCGTGATCGGTCCGCGCGGCGCCGGCCTCGCAGCCGAGCTGGGCCTCTCTCCCGACTTGCGCATGGCCACGCTCTCCAAGGCTTTCGGCACCGCCGGCGCGTACGTGGCCGCCTCGCGCGCCGCCTGCGACCTCTTGCTGAACCGCGCCCGGACGCTGGTCTATTCGACCGCGCTGCCGCCCGCGCTCGCCTGCGCCGCCCTGGCCTCGCTGCGCATCCTCGCCGGCCCCGAAGGCGAAGAGCGCCGCGCGCGGCTAGAGAGAACGCGCGCCGCTTCGCCGCCGGCCTGCGCGACATGGGCCTTGCCGCGCGTGGCGACTCGGCCATCGTCCCGGTGCTGTTCGGCACGCCCGAGCGCGCGCTGGAAGCGGCCGCGCATCTGCGCACCCGCGGCATCCTCGCCAAGGCCATCCGCCCTCCCACGGTGGCCGCCGGCACCAGCCGCATCCGCTTCGCGCTCAGCGCCGCGCACACGCACGCGCACATCGACGCGGCACTGCAAGCCCTGCTAGAAGCGCGCCCATGAGCGACATCCCCACCGCTCCCGAAGAGGCCGAGGCCCGCCACCAGCGCCTGGCCGCGCTGGACCGCGCCCACGTCTGGCATCCCTTCACGCAGATGCAGACCTGGCTCGAGCCCTTGCCCGGCGACGAGCCGGTGATCATCGATCACGCCAACGGCTGCTGGCTCTTCGACACCCGCGGGCGCAAGTACCTGGACGCCGTCTCCTCGCTCTGGGTGAACCTCCACGGCCACCACCGCACCGAGATCGACAGCGCCATCCGCCTGCAGCTCGAGCACGTGGCGCACACCACGCTTCTGGGCCTGGCCTCGCCGCCCTCCATCGAGCTGGCGGCGGAGCTGGTGCGGCGCGCGCCCAGGGTGGGGCTGCCTCCGGGGGAGAACGGCCTCACCAAGGTCTTCTACTCGGACAGCGGCAGCACCGCGGTGGAAGTGGCGCTGAAGATGGCCTTCCAGCACTGGAAGCAGCGGGGCAAGCCGCAGAAGCGCAAGTTCGTCGCGCTGGCCGAGGGCTATCACGGCGACACGCTCGGTTCGGTGAGCGTGGGCGGCGTGGATCTCTTCCACGAGATCTTCCAGCCGCTGCTCTTCGACTGCCTGCGCGTCCCCGCGCCGTATGCGTACCGCTGGCCGACGGGGCCCAAGCATTGCCTGGAGGCCGCGGCGCTGGCGGCGGAGTCGGTGATCCACGGGCGCCGCGACGAGATCGCCGCGCTGATCATCGAGCCCCTGGTGCAGGGCGCGGCTGGGATCATCGTGCACCCCGAAGGGTACCTGAAGCGCATCGCGCGCGCCTGCAAGGAGAACGGCGTGCTGCTCATCTGCGACGAGGTGGCCACGGGCTTCGGCCGCACCGGAACGCTCTTCGCCTGCGAGCAGGAAGAGGTGGTGCCGGACTTCCTCTGCGTGGCCAAGGGCCTCTCCGGAGGCTACCTGCCGCTGGCGGCGACGCTCACCACCGACGCGGTGTACGAGAGCTTCCTCGGGCCTTTCGAGTCGAAGCGCACCTTCTTCCACGGGCACAGCTACACCGGCAACCCGCTCGCCTGCGCGGCGGCGCTGGCGTCCTTGCGCCTCTTCGACGAGATGGGGACGCTGGAGCACGCGAACAACATGGCGGCGCGGCTCGCCGAGGGACTGCAGGCGGTGGGCGAGCTCCCTCACGTGGGCGACGTCCGCCAGCGCGGGCTGATGATCGGCATCGAGCTGGTGAAGGACAAGAAGACGCGCGAGGAGTACGGCTACGGCGACCGGATGGGGCACAAGGTCGCGCTGGCCGGGCGCAAGCGCGAGCTGATGCTGCGGCCGCTGGGGAACGTCATCGTGCTGGTGCCGCCCCTCTCGATCGCGCCCTCGGAGATCGATTTCCTCGTCGACGGCGTGCGCGAGGCCATCGCGGAGACCACGCAGTGAAGGGGTTCTTCGTCGCCGGCACGGACACGGGAGTGGGCAAGACGCAGATCGCGCGGGCGCTGTGCGCGGCGCTTTTGGCGAAGGGGCTGCGGCCCGTGGCGCTGAAGCCGGTGGAGACGGGCTGTTCGAAGGACAATCCCGAGGACGCGCTGGCGCTGCTTGCCGCGTGCGGCGGCGGGCAGGCGCTGGACGAGGTGTGTCCGTACCGGTTCCGGCTGCCGGCCGCGCCGCTGGTGGCGGCGGAGGCCGAAGGCGCCGTCGTCGATCTCCTCCTCGTGGAGCGGCTGGTCGCGCGCGCGCGGACGCCCATCGTGGTGGAGGCGGCGGGAGGACTGCTGGTGCCGCTCGCGCGCGCGCCGCTCAGCCTGGACCAGACCGACGCAGCCGACCGGCCGCCGGCGCGCGCGGTGGTGACGAACCTCGACCTCGCCGAGCGGCTGGGGCTTCCGGTGGTGCTCGTCGGCCGGGCGGGGCTGGGCACGTTGAACCATTGCGCGCTCAGCGCCGGCGCGCTGCAGCGGCGCGGGCTGCAGCTCGCGGCCATCGTCTTGAATCGCACCGGGCCGGAGGACGACCCGAGCGTCGCCACCAACGCGCGCTGGGTTTCCGAGCTGACCGGAGCCACGGTGCTGGGGCCGGGCCCGTATGTGGCGGACGCCGCCGCGCGACCGTCGAGGCTTCTGCCGCTGATCGCGCCGCTCCTGGACTGAGGCGCGTTGACAGGCCGTAGGGCCGCCGATACATTCCCGCGCCCGCTGAATGAATGGTCATTCAGTTTTCACGCCGGAGCCGCGCCGATGGCCGATCAGACGCCCAAGTCCTTCTTCGAGGAGAAGATCGCGCAGAAGCTGCAGAACCATCCCGAGACTTCCAAGGCGGTGAACTCGATCTACGAGTTCAACATCACGGGCGACAACGGCGGCGTCTGGACCGTGGACCTGACCAAGGAGCCGGGCACCGTGCAGGCGGGCTCGGGCGGAAACGCCAAGTGCACGGTCACCTGCGCCTCCTCCGACTTCATGAACATCGTCTCCGGCAAGATGAACCCGCAGATGGCCTTCATGAGCGGCAAGCTGAAGATCAAGGGCGACATGGGGCTGGCGATGAAATTGCAGAAAGTGATTGGATAAGCCGCTCGCAGGCGTTCGCGTCCTCGACCTGTCCCGGCTCTTGCCGGGGCCGTACGCATCGCTCGTGCTCTCGGACCTGGGCGCGGACGTGGTCAAGGTGGAGGACCCCGACCCCGGCGATTACCTGCGCGCCATCTCGCCGGGCATGTATGCGGCGCTGAACCGGGGCAAGCGGTCGGTGGTGCTGGACTTGAAGAGCGCCGCCGGCGTCGCGGACTTGCGGCGGCTGTCGGCGCAGGCGGACGTCTTGCTGGAGAGCTTCCGGCCCGGCGTGCTGGAGCGGCTGGGATTCTCCGAGGTGCTGGCGCGGCCGGGAAGGCTGATCGTCTGCCGCATCTCCGGCTTCGGCCAGGGCGGCCCCTGGCGCGACCGGGCGGGCCACGACATCGGCTACATCGCGCTCGCGGGAGTGCTGGCGCGCAATGGGCGCGTGCCGGCGGTGCAGCTCGCGGACCTGTTCGGCGGGTCGCAGAACGCGGTGGCCGCGGTGCTGGCGGCGCTCTTCGAGCGCGAGCGGACGGGGCGGGGCAGGGTGCTCGACGTGGCCATGGCGCAGGGTGTGACGGGGCTGCTCTTGCCGCACCTGGGGGAGGTGTTTTCCGGCGATGCGGAGGTGCCGCCGAACATCCTCGACGGCTCGCGTCCTTGCTATCGCGTCTACGCCTGCCGCGGCGGCGGAGCGTACGCGCTGGGCGCCCTGGAGCCCAAGTTCTGGCAGCGGTTCTGCAGGGCGGTGGCGCGGCCGGAGTGGATGCACCGCGGGATGGAGATCGGGCTTGCGCCCCTGGTGGACGCGCTGTTCGCGGAGAGGACGCGTGCCGAGTGGGACACTGTTTTGCGCCCGGCCGACTGCTGCGGCGAGCCGGTGCTGGAGCCGTGGGAGCTGCGCGACCATCCGCTCTTCTCCGACGCGTTCGTCGGGGAATTGCCGCGCTCGTATCCCGCGCTGGTGCCGACGGACGAGCTGCCCCGCTCGCGCGCTCCACTGCACGGCGAGCACACGGCGGAGGTGCTTGCCGAGTGGGCGCAAGCCGGGCCGTCCCTCGCGCGCTGAACGGAGCGTGCCGAGCTTGATTGGCAAATGGATCGCCGTCCTGGAGTGCTCTGGTTCCTGGCGTCTTTGATTGCCCTTGGCCTTTTCTTCGTTCCGGTGCTCAACGGGATCGTGGCGGGCGTCTTCGGCGGATGGTTCGAGCACAAGCCGCACAAGGCAGGCGGCCATGCGCTCGTCGCCGCGCTGGCGCTTTTCCCGGTGCTGTGGATGGTGAGCCTCTACGGCGTGGTGTGGGCCCCGTTCTCCCCGTTGAGCGCCTCGCTGCGCGCGGCTTTCTCCTGCATCCCGCTCTTCGTGGTGGCGGTTCTCGTCTCCACCTTGCGCAACACGCGCCGCTCTCCGGCGGTCTGACCTCGCCGCTTGCCCTGCTCCCGTGCGCGCGCCCGTCGCGTGCGTTCGCGGCGCCCGATGGTGAACGTGCCGCGCGAGGAGGCACACACACATGGCAAAATTGACTTCGGCCGCTTTGGCGGCCCATGAGCTTGGCTTGGCTGCAACCTTCGGCGGCATCGTCTTCGGACAGTCCGGACTGGGCAAGGCGGTGAAGGTGCTGCCCAACCAGAACGACCGCTCCAGGGTGCTGGAGCAATCGTGGAAGACGTTCGCCATCCCGAAGACCATCGGCGTCATCACGGCGGGCGCCACCTGGCTGATCGGCCGGTCGATCTTCTCCGGGCGTTTTTTGGGCGGGACATCCGGCGGCTGGTGATCGCCAAGGACGTCGCGCTGGGCATCACCGTGCTCAGCGGCCTGGGCGCGCAGGTGGTGGGGCGGCAGCTTTCTTCCGAGCAGCCCTTCCCCATCGAGGCGGAAGGCAAGCCCGCGCCGGGGACGCCTCCGGACGTGGCGGCCCTGCAGCGGACGGTCTCGGTGCTGGGCTTCGTGCAGCTCGTCGCGGCCGGCACGGCCCTGGTGCTGACCTCCGCCCTGAACATCCGCGCGCACAAGAACCCGCGCTGGGGAGCCGTCGCGCAGTTCCTGCCATGAGTCTTGACACGGCGAGCCACCGGTTCTATACGACGCGTCCCAACTGACGCGGGGTGGAGCAGTCCGGTAGCTCGTCGGGCTCATAACCCGAAGGTCGCAGGTTCAAATCCTGCCCCCGCAACCAATCAGAAGGCCCGGATTTCGCTGAGGTTTTTCGAGGCGGATCCGGCCTTCGCTTTTGTGGCCGGAAGATTGCGGACCACCGGCGGACCAAGCGGAGCCTCTTCTTCGGAATCGCGCTTCCCGGGCAGCAGAGCCGCGGTGCCGGCGAGGGGCAGTTTGTTGATGGCGTCGCGCAGGTAGCCCGGCACGAGGTGTCCGTATACTCTGCGGTGATCCGCGGATCCGTGTGGCGCAGGATGCGTTGCACCGCGAAGGGGTCGACACCGGCGTTGAGCAACAGGCTGGCCGTCGTGTGGCGCAGATCGTAAGCTGGAGCTGCTGCGGAATTGCGCGGCCACACTTCGATCCGCACGAACTGCACCGGCGCAACTCGGCGTCATCGTGCTTCTCCATGTGCGGCCGACCTTTGCGCTTGCAGCGTCGGCACACGTGCTCGTAGTGCGTGACAAGCCCTGCCCGGGCCATCGCACGGCGCAGAACCTGCTCGAGTTCGGTCTGCTCATCGAGCATCTGTCGATCGGGGCCAGGGAAGACGTACTCCGACTTGTTGTCGCTTAGCGAGTGTTCCAGAAAAGGGATGAGCTGGTCGGCGATCGGAAGCGCGTCCTCATGGCCGCCCTTGGTCGTCTCGCGATTGTAGGAACGGCTCACCATCATCTGCCGCGCCCGCAGCCGGACATCGCTCTTGCGCAAACCCGCGAGCTCGCCCTTGCGCAGGCCAGTGAACAACGCCGCCGCGAACAAGGGACGCCAACGCGGCGCAAGCGCGTTGAGAACCTGCAAGGCCTCGTGCGCCTCCAGGAATCGAGGCTTGCGCTTTGGGACCTTGTGCTTCCGGACGTCGGTCACCGGGTTTGGGCCGTTGAACTGTCCAGCCCGCGTCGCGCAGCTGAAGATCGACTGGATGTAGCCGCGGAGGTTGTTGATCGACTTCGGAGAGAGTGCCCCGACTTTCGATTGCAGGAACGTTTCGATGTCGCTCGCCGCGACTCGAGGTACGGGGAGCATGGCCAAGACGGAGCTCATGAGGTGCCGACGGGCGTAGCTCTCATTGCGGCTATGGGACGACATCGGCTTCGAATACGTTTCGAGCCACCACTGGACGAGGTGCCCGAATGTGAGCGTGCAACCGCTGGGGAGCGCCTCGAGCCCGAGTCGCTGCCGCTCGACCTTCCGCTCCAGCTCCAGCGCCAGACCTTTGGCTTCGGACTTGGTCGTTGCGGTGGTGGGCTGGGGGACCCAGCGGCCATCGACCTGCTTGACCTTGACGTACCACTTGCCGTGTTTCCTGAAGACGGAGGCCATGGTCTCCGCGCTCCCTTTTGTAGAGACCGAGTTTACCGCGTACGTCTGACAGGCACGGCAACAACGCGCGTCGACGCTGGCTGTTCGCCGCGCGCGAACGCTTTGATCGTGGAGGGCTCGAAACGAAGCAGGCCGACGATGCGCACGCACGGAAGCCTTCCGGCCTCTGCCTGTGCATAGACCCACGATTGGCTTGCACCGAGGTACCGGGCGACTTCGTTTGCATCCCACAGCCCGTCATCACCCACACGGGCCGCGTCTTGAGTGGCCTGCGGCTGGTCCTTTCACGCTGAGTCTCGCCGAGCGATTCCCGGAGCGCCAGTTCGCGGAGCCTCCAAAGCTCCGAGGCGACCTCCGCGAGGGCAGCTCTAGGCACCGGCACTGTTGGTTCTCACGGTCCGAGGTGTCTAGCGCGGTCGTGACGATGCGGACGATTGCTGAGTTGGGCCTTCGAGACTGATTCATGGGCGAGTCCAATTGATCGTGTTAGGCACGTAGTAGGAGCTCATGCGTAACCCGTGCGACAGGCCGCGATGAGCAGAAGCGGCGTCGCCTCTTCTGAGGAGCCACCTCTACACGGCGTTCGCGATCACGAGGCTCGGAGCGAGACGCAACGGAAGCCCTGTTCATGACGTTTTCAAGCGAGTTAGTCTCACGCTCCATCGGTGTCTTCCACGGATCAGAGAGTACAAGACGATCTAGCCAGCGTCAACCTACAAAGAGTCGAGTTTGACTCCGACTCGGCCCTATAGAGGCTCCCAGGCGAAGCAGCGCACACGATGGGTTCGACAACAGTCGACGCGGAACCGCGCGCCCACTTCCAATGCAGGTTGTTGGATGGCACGCTCGTGCGAAGCTGGCTGAAGTCGGCTCGAGCCGCAACTCGAGCGGCGAAGGACGGAACCGTGTCGGGGTGGCATGAGGTCGAAGAGATTGCGACATCCGATTTGCTCTCCCTCTACTCATCCGAGGGGATCGTGTCATGCCGGTTTGGAGTCGAGCGTCTCGGTCGATCCGGAAATGCCGAATACATGCGCTATGAAAACGCTCGCGCGCTCATAGCGGACTGGATTAACGATGCTCGCGAGATAGATGTTGGGGAATTCTCCAGCAAGTTCTCGACGTCTGGGTCGGGCAGCGAAGCGAGAAGGTCGTTTCCTGCCGGAAATGGAGATAATTCTGGCGGGACCCCGCCACTTGCCTCCCGACCGTCTGCTTCGTCACCTCCTTAGGCATCCCGGGCTCGTCGGTACCGTCCGAGGCATTTCACCTGTTGTCCTCGGTGCCTTTCCCAGTGTGAGGATCAGCGACGGAAATCATCAAGCACGCCTGGAAGTTGCAGCGTAAGTTCGTTTCCGTGGCTTGACATAGTTCGGGAATACCACGGTCTCCCGAACAGAACATCACCCCTACGGCCAGATGCTCGCGGGAGCCGATGAACCCACCGACTTCGAATGGAAGCAGCGGAAACGCAAGCGTTCCTGAATGCAGACCACCGATCACGACATCGTCGGCGTCCCGAAAAGCCGGCCAGTTCCTACGCGGTCTTGTCGAGTAAATGCCATAGTAAGGACCGTCGCCGCGTCTTACGGCTACAACGGACCCGCTACGGCGGCAGAGCACTCGTATTCGGCTAGTCTCTCGAGGCACTGGGGCGAGCGCCTTCGAACTTGGTGCCGTCCGGAACCGCACGGAGTCACCTTGGCTCGAGTGTCCACAAACCTGCGCCGCACTTCGAGGCGTGGTGACTCTCGGGCTGCTTGAAACGTGGTCGAAAATAGCCGCTCTCGTCGCCATCGTTGGACCTGCATGATTCAACCTCCGCGGCGCGTTCTCAACCAATCCGACCGAAACTTCCGCTCGATGACGAGCAGTGTCGCATCGGTTCACATTTTCTCTTCGCAATCACCCCTGAACAGCCTCGTGAGGACCCCTACAAAGCCTTCGCACGGATGACCGCCGCGATCCGCGAACCGGCCACTGCCTCATTGTAGCCGGTCATTTCTTTGTAGCCTTGGAGACCCCGGCGTGAATACCAGCGAAATGGCCGGTGGCTAGGTCGATAACCAGCTAGGCGGAGTTGCCGCCCCAAGTTGTGGCGTCATGTGCGAAGTAGCCGGAGGGAACGCCCGCTCCCAAGTCAGCCAGCGCGATGCGCTCCGCAGGGAATGGAGTACGGCCGTTAGGTGCGCTGAACAGTTGATCAATTTGCTGCGGCGAAAGGAAGGTCGCATCATCGGGAGGACGCCCCGGATACCCGATGATCGCTAGGCGGTCGCCTGGTTCGACGTCGTCCGTAAGTTCGAACTTAATCGGCTGCGGTAGGCCTGGGTCAGTTCTAAGCACGGCGAAATCCAGGTCGGGATCCACGTACGCGAGGCCCCTGACAGTCACTTCCTTCTTCGGGTAGGAGCCGCGCACTTGTCGTACTCGAGCGGGAACTCGATCTTCACGCCGATTTGCGGGAACAACCTCCAAGTGTTGTCGCCGACGTTCTTGAATCCGATGCGCCCCTCATCAATCACGTGCCGGTTCGTAAGTACGTAGTGGTCTGAGATCACCACCGCCGAAGCCAAGGGCCCTCGTGCACGGCCAAACAACTTCTTGTCCGGATCGTAGTCGTAGGCAGTCATAAGCCCGGTAGCGCGGGCACCGACCTTGATCAGGTCCTCCTTGGGCTGTATGATCGATTCCATGTTGTCATGCGCGCCGGTGCTCGTTGTTGGCACAGGCGGCACCGTGGGAAACCACGGATAGCTCCCGCAGATGACCCACACCGGCCTTGTGATCGATCGGATCACCTCGCGCACTTCCACCAACGCCGCAGGCGATGGCGGGGCGGCGCCGGTGCCGGTGAGGACCATCACTGTCTCGGATTGGGCAGCGGCAGCGCGATCCAGCTGCTTCAGCTTCTGCAAGCAGCCGCTCAGGAGTAGCATTGCCACGCGCTTTCGCGGCCTGCAGCGGAGCCTTATCATCCTTGATTGACTCGAGGCTCACTCCGAGCTTCTGTATGACCTGAGCTCGCGCCGAATCGGTAACCTTGGCGACGCTCGCGGCGGCGTCTCGGAATTGCTCGGACAGACCGGCGGCCTGCGCGGACGCGCTTAGTACCAACATGACGGTGGTTGCTCGCGGTAACGATCTCATCGAGTTATCTCAGCACGTCACCGGCCGCCGACCGAGCTGCCGACATCTTCTTGCGCACGTCGTTGACGTCGCCGTTAAGCGTCTTCACATCGGTCGCGATCCCTTCCAGGATCGCGACAATGGCGCCCAACGAGATGGACGGGTTTGTCGCCGCCGCGTACACCGCGTTTTCCGCCAGGACAGAGCCTTCACGATTGACTCCGGCGGTTGCCTCGCTTTCAGGCTGTCGTACTCGGCCATCTCCGCTTGGAGTTTGAGCGCAACCTCTTTCATCTCATAGGCACTGGCGGTGCGACGGCGTAATTCCACGAGCTGTTTGAACGTGAGGTAGGGGGCCCATAGAGCCGCGGCCTTTCTCGGTTCCACGAGTCGCTAATGCGATCGGGCGAGAGATCACTGCTCAGCGATCCTTGGAACTTTTCGTGTATGCCCT
>CAWBVQ010000018.1:0-876565 GCA_963792275.1 uncultured delta proteobacterium | reverse complement strand
TACACGCCTGACAAGCCGCAGATCGCGCGCATCGCACTCAACGGGGTGGAGACGACTTTCGTCACACTCCCCTCGGCCAGCTACTCCACGCACGCGGTCTCCGGCGACGGCTCGTCGTCGGCGCCACCACGAGGAGGCGCGGACGTGCGAAGCGCCGGGGTCGATAGGGGCTCGTTGTGGGGCGGCGGCGACGGGGTCCACTGAGACCGAAGTGGCAGGGATGTCCGCGGGCCAAAATGTCAGCGATGTGTGAGGTCTGCACCTGAGCAACCCCCTTGACCGAGGTGAGCGTGGCGTGGTAATTAGTCCCCAATCAAATGAAACAGCTCGCACTCAGACTGCCGCGGCGGGGCGGCAAGCGGCGGGGAGCCGGACGCAAGCCGAAGGGGCGGCGCGCGCTCGTCTCCCATCGGAGGCGCCCGGAATTCGAGAAGCCGGCCGCCGTGCAGGTGAGCCTGAGCGTGGCCGGGCACGTCTGGAACCTTCGCAGCCGTCGCTGCTTCGAAGTCATCGAGGCATCCCTCGCATCGGCGCGCGAGCGGTTCGGGCTGAGGGTCATCGAATTCACCGTGCTCGGCAACCACCTGCATCTGGTGGTCGAGGCGGACAACGACGAGGCGCTTTCGCGAGGGATGCAGGGCCTCAACATCCGCATCGCCAAGGCGCTGAACCGGCTGATGGACCGCAAAGGGCACGTCTTCGCCGACCACTATCACTCGCGGCTGTTGCGCAGCCCGACGGAACTGGTGAATGCCATCGCCTACGTGCTGGGCAACGCCGCGCATCACTACGGCGAGTCCGGCCAGGATCCGTTCTCCTCGCGAGCCTACGAGGCGCCACGCCGTCAGAAGATTCTTTCCCATCCCCGGACCTGGCTCCTGCGATCGGGGTGGCGGCGAGCGCGCACCGTTCCGCAATGGCTCGCTGCGAGCAGTTGGCCGCCGCCGTGGGCGCAGGAGTATCGTCCAGACATGGCGGCGCCCGACCGGGAACGGTCGGTGACGGCACCGATCATCCGATGAGCGAGGCGCGCGAGCGGCATCGCACAGGACACGAACCCGACCCCAGGAAGAACGAGGCGAACTCCTCCCGGGAAGCAGGCGATCTTCGACCGGAAAGTCGCCGCTCCCGCATCGTCAGTCTGGTTGGCTATCCTCCGCGTGGACGCTCGCCCCTCGCCATCGATGAGCAGCTCCCACGCCCGAAGGTGACGTGCATGTGGGACTGCACTGCGTGCGGCTCCGCGCTGAGGTACCAGCGGCAGGAGCGGCCGAAGTACCCGAAGCACTTCGTGTGGTGGCCGCGGCGCGGCCGCCGGTAGGGCATGGGAGCAAGGTCGCGAGAGGAAGACCGCTCCAGTCCATCGCGAAGTCGTTGGAGATCGACGCGTGCGCGCCCGCTCTGCCGGGACGTCTACTCCCCGATGATCTTTACCATCACCCGCTTGTCCCGGCGCCCGTCGAACTCGCCGTAGAAGATCTGCTCCCACGGCCCGAAGTCCAGCTTGCCCGCGGTGATCGCCACCACCACTTCGCGCCCCATGATCTGGCGCTTGTGGTGGGCGTCGCCGTTGTCCTCGCCGGTGCGGTTGTGGTGATACCGCTCCGGGCTGGGATCGAAGGGCGCAAGCTGCTCCAGCCAGCGCGCGTAGTCCTCGTGCAGCCCAGGCTCGTCTCCTTCGTCTGCTCCGGCCTGCGGCCTCCGCCCGTCGCGGGCGAAGCCCGCTCCTCCTTCGTCTGCTCCGGCCTGCGGCCTCCGCCCGTCGCGGGCGAAGCCCGCTCCTCCTTCGTCTGCTCCGGCCTGCGGCCTCCGCCCGTCGCGGGCGAAGCCCGCTCCTCCTGATGAAGACGCTGGCGGTGATGTGCATGGCGTTGACCAGGCAAAGTCCCTCGACGACGCCGGCGTCCGCCACCGCCTTCTCCACCTGCGCGGTGATGTTGACGAACGCCATCCGCTCCGCCGTGTGCATCGTCAGCTTGCGCGTGAGCGACTTCATCGCGCGCCGACGTCGTTCACCGGCGTCTGCGGGCGCTCGCCGCGCAGCACCAGCTCCACCTGCGTGAGCGCGATGCGGGCCATGCTCTCGCGCGCGTCCTGCGTGGCGCTGCCCAGGTGGGGCAGGAGCACCACGTCGTCGCGGTCCAGGAGGCGCGGATGCACCAGCGGCTCGTGCTCGAAGACGTCGAGCGCCGCTCCGCCCAGATGGCCGGCCTCCAGCGCCGCGGCGAGCGCCGCCTCGTCGACGATGGGGCCGCGCGCGGTGTTGACGAGCAGCGCTCCGCGCTTCATGCGCAACAGCTCCGCCGCGCCGAAGAGGTGGTGCGTCTGACTGGTGAGCGGGCAGTGGATGGAGAGCACGTCGGACTGTTGCAAGAGCTCGTCGAAGGGCGCGCCCCCGCCGCGGGCGGTGAAGAGCATGCGCATGCCGAAGCCCTCGGCGCGGCGGGCGACGGCGCGGCCGATGCGCCCGTAGCCGAGGATTCCCAGCGTGCGCCCGCGCAGCTCGCGGCCGAGGAGCATGGTGGGCGCCCAGCCGACGTACGCGCCGGCGCGGACCATCCGCTCGCCTTCGCGCAGCCGCCGCGCCAGCGCGAGGATCAGCGCCCAGGTCAGGTCGGCCGTCGCATCGGTGAGCACGTCCGGCGTATTGGTGACCCAGACGCCGCGCGCGGTGCACGCAGGCACGTCCACGTTGTCGTAGCCGACCGCGTGATTCGCCACGACCCGCAGCCGCGGCGCCGCGTCGAGCAGCTCGGTGTCGACCCGATCCGCGAGGGTAGGAACCAGCGCCGACACCTCGCGCACCCGGCGCAGCAGGTCGGCGCGCGGCAGCGCCAGCTCGGAGTCGTGCTGGTCGATCTCGATGCCGCTTCCCAGGACGCTCTGGGGAGCGAGCGCAAGCCTGCGGGTGACCAGGACGCGCGGCATCTGCACCCGACTTCTCTACCACGCTCGCCCTTGACCTTGGCGCGCGGCGGAGCACATTGCGCGCATGCTGACGCTCCGCTCTCCGGCATTCGCGCACGGCGGCGAGATCCCCGAGCTTCATACCTGCGAGGGCAAGGACGTCTCGCCCGCGCTGGAGTTCGCAGGCGTTCCGCAGGGCGCGAAGAGCCTGGCCCTGGTGGTGCACGATCCGGACGCTCCCGATCCCGCCGCGCCGCGCATGGATTACGTGCACTGGGTGCTCTACAACCTCCCTCCGGACTGCAAGGGCCTCCCGCAGGGAGTGGCGGAGACGGCATTGCCCAAGGGCGCGCTCCCGGGCCTCAACGACTGGAAGCGCACCGGGTTCGGCGGCCCCTGTCCCCCGGTCGGCAGGCACCGCTACTTCTTCGTGCTCTCGGCGCTGGACTGCCGGCTAGACGACCTGGGGACGCCCACCCGCCAGAAGCTCGAGCGGGCGTTCGAGGGCCACCTGCTCGCCAAGGCCGAGCTGATGGGCACCTACCAGAAGACCCGGGCAAAATAGTTTGAGCACAAACGAAGTGCACGGCGGCCGCGCCTGCCCTAGTTTTGGGCATGGGTCTCTTCAAGGTGTTGTCCAGCGCCTGGCCGGTTGCCCGCCAGGCAGCGTCCGGCGATCTCAAGGCCCTCGACGGCTCCGCCTGGTCGGAGCGTAGCGCGCGGCTGCGGCCGCGCATCGAAGGCGCGGAGGCGCACAAGTCCATCTGCCCCTACTGCGCGGTGGGCTGCGGCCAGAACGTCTACGTCAAGGACGGCCGCATCCTCGACATCGAGGGCGACGAAGACTCGCCCGTCTCGCGCGGCCGCCTCTGCCCCAAGGGCGCCGCCACCTTCCAGCTCGTCACCGGCTCGCACCGCCTGCAGCACGTCTTCTACCGCAGGCCGCACGGCACCTCCTGGGAGCGCATCCCGCTGGACAAGGCGATGGAGATGGTGGCGCGGCGGGTGAAGAGCGCGCGCGACTCCACCTGGGAAGACAAGGACGAGAAGGGCCACCGCGTCCAGCGCACGCTCGGCATCGCCCACCTGGGCGGCGCCACGCTGGACAACGAGGAGAACTACCTGCTCAAGAAGCTCTACACCGCGCTCGGCATCGTGCAGGTGGAGAACCAGGCCAGGATCTGACACAGCTCCACGGTGCCCGGTCTGGGCATCTCCTTCGGCCGCGGCGGCGCGACGACCTTCCAGCAGGATCTGCAGAACGCCGACGTGATCGTCATCCAGGGCTCGAACATGGCCGAGTGCCACCCGGTGGGCTTCCAGTGGGTGATGGAGGCCAAGGCGCGCGGCGCGAAGATCATCCACGTGGATCCGCGCTTCACCCGCACCAGCGCCATGGCCGACCTGCACGTGCCGCTGCGGCGCGGGATCGGACATCGCCTTCCTCGGCGGAATCATCCACCACATCCTCGAGAACGACCTCGCCTTCCGCGAGTACGTGGTCAACTACACCAACGCCGCCACCATCGTGAGCGAGGACTTCAAGGACGCCGAGGACCTGGACGGCTTCTTCAGCGGCTGGGACGCGAAGAGCGGCGAGTACGACCAGAAGAGCTGGCAGTACCAGGGCGTCGAGGACGTCCCCGCCGCGGGCCACAAGGAGGTGGTTCCCGGAGGCGAGGCGCCCAAGGTCCGCGGGCGCGAGGTCACCTACGTCTCCCGCGACGAGACGCTTTCGCATCCGCGCTGCGTCTACCAGATCCTCAAGCGCCATTACGCGCGCTACACGCCGCAGGCGGTGGAGGAGATCTGCGGGGTGCCGCAGAGCACCTTCCTGGAAGTCTGCAAGCTCCTCTGCGACAACTCCGGGCCGCGAGCGCACCGGCGCCTTCTGCTACGCGGTGGGCTGGACGCAGCACACGGTGGGCGTGCAGTACATCCGCAGCGCCGCCATCGTCCAGCTCCTGCTCGGCAACATGGGGCGGCCCGGCGGCGGCATCATGGCGCTGCGCGGGCACGCCAGCATCCAGGGGTCCACCGACATTCCCACGCTCTTCAACCTCTTGCCGGGCTACGTGCCCATGCCGCACGCCAACCACGACAAGCTCGAGGACTACCTCAAGATCAACACCGCGGGCGCGGGCTTCTGGTCGGAGTTCCCCGCCTACTTCGTCTCGCTGATGAAGGCGTGGTTCGGCGAGGCGGCCACGCCAGGACTCGAAGTGGTGCTTCGACTTCCTGCCCGCGGTCACCGGCGATCACTCGCACATGACCACCGTGGCCGACATGGCGAAAGGCAAGCTGCGCGGCTACTTCGTCATGGGCGAGAACCCGGTGGTGGGCTCCACCAACGGCGCGCTACCAGCGCGAGGGCCTGCGCAAGCTGGACTGGCTGGTGGTGCGCGACTTCGCCATGACCGAGACGGCGGAGTTCTGGCGCACCGCGCCCGAGGTGGTGAGCGGCGACATCCGCTCCGAGGACATCGGGACCGAGGTGTTCTTCTTCCCGGCGGCGGCCCATACCGAGAAGGACGGCTCCTTCACCAACACGCAGCGCATGCTGCAGTGGCACCACAAGTGCGTGGAGCCGCCGGGCGACTGCCGCAGCGAATTGCAGTTCGCCTACGAGCTGGGCAGGCGGCTCAAGCAGCTCTACGCGGACTCGACGCTGGAGCGCGACCGGCCCATCCACGCCGTCACCTGGGACTACCCCGAGGTGAAGCCCGGCGAGCCCGACGCCGAGGCGGTGCTGGCGGAGATCAACGGCTGGGACCTGGTGACGGGAGAGCCGCTGAAGAAATACACGCAGCTCCGCAAGGACGGCAGCACCGCGTGCGGCTGCTGGATCTACGTGGGCGTCTACGAGGGCGGCAAGAACCATGGCCGCGCGCCGCAAGCCGGGCCGCGAGCAGCACTGGGTGGCGCCGGAGTGGGGCTGGGCCTGGCCGGACAACCGCCGCCTCCTCTACAACCGCGCCTCGGCGGCGCCCGACGGCAAGCCGTGGAGCGAGCGGAAGAAGTACGTCTGGTGGGACGAGGAGAAGCAGAAGTGGACCGGCTACGACCAGCCGGACTTCATCGCCACGCGGCCGCCTTCGTACCGGCCCATCCTCGGCGCGCAGGGGCTGCACGCCATCTCCGGCGTCGATCCCTTCATCATGCAGGTGGACGGCAAGGGCTGGCTGTTCGCGCCCGCCGGCCTCCTCGACGGGCCGCTGCCCACGCACTACGAGCCGCAGGAATCGGTGGTGCAGAACGCGCTCTACCGGCAGCAGTGCAACCCGCGCAGGCTGGAGTGGCACACCGGCAGCAATCCCTACCATCGGGCCTTCGCGGACCCGCGCTTTCCCTACGTGCTGACCACCTACCGGCTGACCGAGCACCACACCGCGGGCGGCATGACCCGCTGGCTGTCCTGGCTCTCCGAGCTGATGCCGGAGATGTTCTGCGAGGTCTCGCCAGAGCTGGCCCGGGACCGCGGGCTGGTCCATGGCGGCTGGGCCACGGTGCGCCACCGCGCGCGGGAACATCGAGTGCCGCGTCCTGGTCACGCGGCGGCTGCGTCCCCTGCGCATCCGCGGGCGCACCATCCACCAGATCGGGCTGCCCTACCACTGGGGCTACACCGGGCGCGTGCGCGGCGATTCGTCGAACGATCTGCTCTCGTTCGTGGCCGACCCGAACGTTCACATCCAGGAGTCCAAGGCGCTCACCGCGGACATCCGTCCCGGGCGGCGGGGGCGGGCGCGGCGCGCCGCGGTGAATGGCTTCCGCGAGCTGCCCGAGCTCTCCATGCCGCGCGACATTCCGGGGTTGAGGCCGTTCAAGGAGCAGCCGCTGCAGCACGAGCCTTCGAAGGAGTGAGGATGAAAGGATTCTTCACCGACACCACGCTCTGCATCGGCTGCAAGGCCTGCGAGGTGGCGTGCAAGCAGTGGAACCAGTTGCCGGACGACGGCTTCAACTTCACCGGCCTGTCCTACGACAACACCGGCCACCTGGGCGCCTCGACCTGGCGGCACGTCTCCTTCGTGGAGCGGCCGGTGCCCATGGGCGGCACCATCGCGTCGAGCTTCTCCTGGCTGATGATGTCCGACGTCTGCAAGCACTGCGAGCGCGCCGGCTGCCTGGAGGCGTGTCCCACCGGCTCCATCGTCCGCACCGAGTTCGGCAGCGTCTACGTGCAGCCGGACATCTGCAACGGCTGCGGGTATTGCGTGTCGGCCTGCCCCTTCGGCGTGGTCGATCGGCGCGACGACGACGGCCGCGCCTGGAAGTGCACGCTCTGCTACGACCGGCTCAAGGCGGACCTGACGCCCGCCTGCGCCAAGGCCTGTCCCACCGCGTCCATCCAGTTCGGCGACCTGGTGCAGCTCCGGGTGAAGGCCAAGGCGCGGGTGGAGGAGCTGCAGGCGCGCGGCATGAAGGAGGCGTATCTCTACGGCGAGAGCGCGGAGAGCCAGCCCGGCACCGGCGGCCTCAACGCCTTCTTCCTGCTCTGCGACAAGCCGGAGAAGTACAACCTGCCGCCGGACCCGGTGGTGCCCACGAAGAAGTCGAAGCGGAGCTGGGCCTCCATGGGCGCCGCGGCGGCAGGTCTCGCGGCGCTGATGCTGGCCGCGGTGGTGACGCCATGACCGAGACGGAGCTTACGCAGCCGCGCCCCACCGACGGGCGCAACATCGACCAGGGGCTGGGCGCGCTGCGCGGCGAAGGCGCTCTACAGGAAATCGCCAAGCTCGACGAGGCGCGGCCGTTCGAGACCCGCCCGTACCGCGCCGAGGCCACCTCCGCGCAGGACTCGTACTACGGGCTGCCCATCCTCAAGGAGACGGTCTGGAAATGGGCCATCCCGGCTTACTTCTACGTGGGCGGGCTTGCCGGAGCATCCGCCGCGCTCTCGGCGGCGTGCCTTCTGCGCGGGCGGTCGCTCTCGCAGGTGGCGCGCGCGGGCCGGCTGATCGCGGCGGGCGGCGCGGTGGCCAGCGCGGCGCTGCTCATCCAGGACCTGGGGGTGCGGCGCAGGTTCATCTACATGCTGCGGGTGTTCCGGCCCACCTCGCCCATGAACCTGGGGACCTGGATCCTCACCGCGTTCGGCGGGGCGGCAACGGCGGCGCTCCTGCCTGGACGCATCGGCGATGCGGCGTCGGTTGCGGCAGGTGTCGTGGGGTTGCCGTTGACCAGCTATACCGGCGTGCTGCTCGCGAACACGGCGGTGCCGCTCTGGCAGGAAGCGCGCACCACCTTGCCGCCGGTGTTCGTCGCCTCGGCCGCGGCGAGCGCCGCCAGCGCTCTCGAGATGCTGCCCTTGCGCGCTCGCGAACAGCGCGTCGTGCGGCGGATGGCGGTGGCGGGAAAGCTCGCGGAGGTGCTCAACGACGTCGCCATGGAGCGCGAGTTGGGCCGAGTTGCGCGGGTGGCGCTGCCGCTGAAGAATGGAGTCTCCGGCGTGCTCTGGCGCGGAGCCAAGCTGTGCAAGGCGGCGAGCCTGCTGCTTTCGCTCTGGCCGAGAAAGCCGCGCTGGGGCTGGGTCGCCGCGGGAGCGCTGGGGACCCTGGGCGCGCTGGGGACGCGGTTCGCCATCTTCGAGGGAGGGAAGGCCTCGGCGCGCGACCCGCACGCGACGGTGGCGATGCAGACGTCCTCGGGGCCATGACCGCCACCCACGCGATTCCAATGACGTAATCCCGGCGTCGGACGTTAGCCGTAATGAACCGGGACCCATACCTTGACGGAAGCGCACGCGTCAGACTTACTGGAGCTCGATGCGCTCGTTCGTCTCGCTCGTCGCCGCCTTGGCGCTGGGGTGGTCCTCGGTCGTGGACAATCCCGTCGTGTGTCCCGACGATGGGCCGGCAACGGATTCCTCGCGTCCCTGCGATGACGGCGGAGCGCCTGCGACGCCGTGCGTGTCGTGCCCCTGTCATCTGCCGCTGCGCGTGAGCGCTGCAGTCGCCGTGGGGCCGCCGGTGCGGCTCGAAGTGCGAGTCGCCTCATGGCCGGAGCAGCAGGTACACGCCGCAGATCTCGCCGCGCCGCCGACACCACCTCCCCTCGCCTAGGACCCTGAGTCCTTTCGAGCCCTGTCTTCCCTTCTGGCGAAGGAGAGTCTTCGTGCGAGCTCTTGCAGCCGCTCTTGCGGCCATTGCAGTTGGATCCGGCGCGCGCGCCCAGGAACTCCCATGTCCGTCCGCGGCGGACCTGGCGGTCCTCGTGCGTTGCGCCCTGCAGTCGAGCGAGGTCGTCGTGCGCGCACGGGCGGAGCTCCATGCCGCCGAGGCCCGGCGCGATGTCGCCGGACGCCTGCTGCCGGCGAATCCTTCCCTGGAGGTCGGCGCCGGGCGTCGCCGTACCGAGGGTGGCGCGACCGACATCGACCGGTCCATCGAGCTGTCGCTGCAGGTCGAGATCGGTGGCCAGCGCGGCGCGCGCATCGCCGCGGCGGAGGCGGAGCTTCGAGCAGCCCATGCGACGGCCGCGGCCGCGGAGCGGATCGTCACCGCCGACGTGCTCGCAGCCGCGGCGCGCGTCGTCCAGGACAGGCAGGCCCTCTCTCTGGTGCGCGAGCAGCGCGAGGCCGCGGAGCGGCTCTACGACGTGAGCCGCGCGCGAACGCACAAAGGTGTAGCCGCGCCATTCGAGGCTGAGCTGGCCGAGGCCACGCGCATCCAGGCGCTGCGCGAGGAGCGGACGGCGGCGCTCGATCTCTCGCAAGCCGAGGCCCTCCTCGAAGCCGCGGTGGGCGCTGACATCGGGCTGGTCGCGGGCGCCCCGCTCCCGGCTGTGTCCCAGCCAGAGCTGGGGCCCGCCGAGATGGAAAGGAACGCGGTCGAGCGCCAGCCCGAGGTCATCGCTGCGCAGAGCGAGATCGAGGCGTCGCGGGCGCGCGTGACGCTGCTGCGCCGGGAGCGGATCCCGGACGTGACCGTCGCGGCCGGGTTCAAGCATGAAGAGCAGGCCGACG
This sequence comes from uncultured delta proteobacterium, assembly GCA_963792275.1. GTDB lineage: Bacteria > Myxococcota > Myxococcia > Myxococcales > 40CM-4-68-19 > 40CM-4-68-19. Next base: position 866,691 of record CAWBVQ010000018.1, on the reverse strand, counting down.
TGGTGGGTGGGCGGCTCAGCGTTCCCCTTCCGCTGTTCCGGCGCAACCAGGGTGAAATCGCCGAGCAGCAGGCGCGCGCCGCGCAGGCAATCGCGCGCGGGCGTCAGGCCGAGCTGCGCGTCCGGCTTTCCGTGCGAACCGCCTGGCGCTCCTGGCAGGGCGCGCAGGCCGCGGTCCGGGGAATCTCAGCCGATCTCGACAACCGGCTGCGCGGCGACGTCGAATCGCTCCGGCAGGCATACGAGCGCGGGACGCTGCAACTGCCGCTCGTGCTCGCCGCGTTGCGCGAGGTGCGGTCGGCGCGCCGGACCGTGCTCGATGCGCGGACCGACGCGGTGCTCGCTTCCATCGAGCTGGCGCGCGTCGCGGCCCTGTCCCCCTGCCCGGCGGGAGGATGCCGATGAACGCCGGACGGCTTGCAGCGTTCGCACTCCTGGCTCTGGCTGCCTGCCAACGTTCTCGAGCCGGATCCGCAACCGAGAAGGGCGCTTCGACGCCCAAGGAGCACGCCGACGAAGAGCAGCATGAGGAGCTGCCGCGCATGGTGAAGCTCTCCGCGGAGGTGATTCGAGAAGCAAAGGTCAGGACCGCTGCCGCGCGCAAGCAGCGGCTGGCCGCGACAGTGGACTTGAACGGCCAGATCGTTCCCGACCCCAGCGCCTACGCCATCGTTGGAGCGCGGACGAGCGGCCGCATCGCGCGGGTGCTGGTCCGCGAAGGCGACCGCGTCCGCGCCGGGCAGGCGTTGGCGGTGATCACCTCGCCCGAGGTGGGGAAACTTCGCGGCGAGCTTGCGGGAGCGATCGCGAAGGCCGCGGCGGCGAGACGAAACGCCGCGCGGCTCCGGGAGTTGTTCGAGCAGCGGCTCGGCTCGGAGCAGGAAGCCATCGGAGCGGAGGCGGAGGCGACCGGAGCGGAAGCACAGCGGGATGCGCTCTCGCGGACGCTGCGCGGGCTCGGAGCCGCCGTATCGGCGGGATCGGACTCGTCCGCGGTCGTGCTCAGCACACCCGTCGCCGGATTGGTCGTCCAGCTGGACGCAACCCTGGGCCAGATGGTCGAGCCGTCGCACAATGTCGCCACCGTCGCGGACCTTGCCCATGTCTGGTTCCAGGCACAGGTCTTCGAAAAGGACCTCCCCCGCGTGAGCGAGGGCGCGACCGCGGAGATCCGTCTCAACGGCTATCCCGATCGCGTCTTCACCGCTCGGGTGGCGCGGGTCTCCGGGCAGGTCGATGCACAGGCTCGGACGGTCACCGCGAGGCTGGCGCTGGGCGACCCCGACCGCACCGTGCGGCTCGGCCTCTTCGGCACGGCGCGAGTCTCGGTCCCCGGCGAGATGCAGGCGGACCAGATCGCCGTTCCGCTCTCCGCGGTCACCGCCATTGGCGAGAACAAGGCCGTGTTCGTCCGGCATCCCGACGGCGACTTCGAGCTGCACGAGGTCCGGCTCGGGCAAAGCGCAGGCGGCATGGTCGCGATCATCTCCGGACTGAAGGACGGCGAAGAGGTGGCGGTTTCCGGCGTCCACACGCTCAAGTCCGCGGTGCTCAAGGCGACGATGCAAGAGGAAGAGTAGCCATGCTGCAAGCCATCGTACGCGCCAGCCTGCGCAATCGGCCGCTGGTCCTGGCCGGCACGGGCCTGCTCGTCGCCCTCGGCGTGATGGCCATGGTCCGTCTGCCCATCGACGCCGTTCCCGACGTCACCAACGTCCAGGTGCAGATCATCACACCGGCGCCCGCGCTTTCTCCGCTCGAGGTCGAGCAGTACGTCACCTTCCCCGTCGAGCGCGGCCTGGGCGGGATCCCGGGACTGAAGGAACAGCGCTCGGTGTCGCGATACGGGCTTTCGGTCGTGACGGCCGTCTTCGGCGACCGCACCGACATCTACTTCGCGCGTCAACAGGTCGGTGAACGGCTCCGCGAGATCGCCGAAGCGATTCCTGCCCGGTATGGCCGGCCGGAAATGGGGCCGATCTCGACGGCGCTCGGCGAGATCTACCAGTTCGTTCTCCGCGGCAAGGGCCACACCCTGATGGAGCTGGAGACGCTGCTCGACTGGACGCTGATGCCGCAGATGCGCATGGTTCCCGGGGTCGTCGAGCTGAACAGCTTTGGCGGAGAAGACAAGCAGTACGAAGTGCTCCTCGACCCGCGCAAGCTCGCCTCGGCAGGGCTGGGCCTCTCCGACGTGCTCGAGGCGCTCTCGCGCAGCAACGCCAACGCAGGCGGAGGATACATCGAGCGCAACCGGGAGGCAGTGCTCATCCGCTCGCAGGGTCTCATCTCCAATCTGGACGACGTCCGCAACGTGGTGGTCGCGGCGACCTCGAAAGGCGCGCCCATCACCGTCGGCGCGCTCGGGACGGTTGATTTCGCTCCCCGGATGCGGCGGGGCGCCGCGACCATGAACGGCGAAGGCGAGGTGGTGGTGGGGGTGGCGCTCATGCTGCTCGGAGAGAACAGCCGCGTGGTCACGGAGAACGTCAAGGCGCGCCTCGAGGAAGTGAAGAAGACGCTGCCCGAGGGCGTCTCCATCGAGCCTTATTACGACCGCAGCGAGCTGGTCGATCGGACCATCCTGACGGCGACGAAGAACCTCGCGGAAGGCGCATTGCTGGTCGTCGGCGTGCTCTTCCTGCTGCTCGGGTCATTGCGCGCCGGCCTGGTGGTCGCGACCGCCATCCCGCTCGCGATGCTCGCCGCCGTCATCGGCATGTACGCGACGGGCACCAGCGGCAATCTCATGAGCCTCGGCGCCATCGACTTCGGCCTCATCGTCGACGGCGCCGTGATCATCGTCGAGAACGCCTCGCGCAAGCTCACCCAGCGAGCCAGCGAGCTGAAACGGGCGCTCGACCGCGACGAGCGCGACGAGGTGATCGCCTCGGCGACGTTCGAAGTCCAGCATGCGGCGGTGTTCGGCGTCTTCATCATCGGAATCGTCTACGTGCCCGTACTCCTCCTCACCGGCATCGAGGGGAAGCTCTTTCGCCCGATGGCCGCTACCGTGCTGTTCGCGCTGGCAGGCGCGTTCCTGCTCTCGCTGACGCTGATGCCCGTGCTCGCCAGCCTGTTCATCCGGGGCGAGGCGGAGCGCGAGCCGCTGCTGCTCCTGTGGGCGCGCAAGCTGTTCGAGCCCGCGCTCGGCCGTGCGCAACGCCATCCCACGGCGGTGATCGCTGCCGGAGCGGCCATCCTCGTGGCCGCCATCGTAGGCTTCGGCTTTCTGGGAGCGGAGTTCGTTCCGACGCTCGACGAAGGCTCCCTGCTGATCGAGGCGCGGAGGCTTCCCGGCACCGCGCTCACCACCAGCATCGATACGGATCTTCGCCTGGAGCGGGCGCTCCGCGAGAGGGTTCCGGAAATCAGCGACGTGGTGAGCAGGATCGGGGCGCCCGAGGTTGCGAACGACCCGATGGGAGTCGAGCAGAGCGACGTCTACATCCTGCTCAAGCCGCAGGAGCAGTGGCGGAAGGGGAAACTCAAGGCCGACCTCGGCCGCGACGTCGCCAACGTGCTCGACACCTCCGTCCCCGAGATCGCCTACAGCATCTCCCAACCGATCCAGATGCGGACCAACGAGCTGATCGCCGGCATCCGCTCCGACGTGGCGGTCAGCATCTACGGAGACGACCTGGGCGAGCTGCGGCGGCTCGGGGACCGCGCGGGAGAGATCCTGCGCAAGGTTCCCGGCGCCGCGGGCGTCAAGATCGAGCAGGTGGCGGGGCAACCCTACCTGACCATCGTTCCGGACCGCGTCCGGCTGGCCCGCTACGGGCTCGCCATCGAGGACGTCAACGCCGCCACCGAGACCCTGGCGGTCGGCTACGACGCGGGAGCCATCTTCGAGGGGCAGAAGCGGTTCTCCCTCGTGGTCCGCCAGCAGATGAGCCGGCAGCGACGACGTGGAAGCCATCCGGTCGATTCCGCTGAAGGCGCGCGATGGGCGCATCGTGCCGCTCGGCGACGTCGCCGACGTCAAGCGGGAGACCGGGCCGGCGCAGATCAGCCGGGACAAGGGCTCGCGCCGCTTGACGGTGGAAACCAACGTCTCCGGCCGGGATACCGTCGGCTTCGTCGCGGATGCGCAGGCGGCGCTCTCTCGCGAGTTGAAGATGCCCGCCGGGTATCACCTCGAATGGGGCGGCCAGTTCGAGCACTACACCGAGGCGCGCAATCGCCTGCTGCTGGTCGTGCCGCTCGCGCTGGCGCTGATCCTGTTGCTCCTCTACATGGCGTTCCGGGAGCTGTCGCCGGCGGTCATCATCTTCCTCAACGTGCCGTTCGCCATCACCGGCGGTGTGGCGGCGCTACTCCTGCGCGGGCTGCCGTTCAGCATCTCCGCGGGAGTGGGTTTCATCGCGCTCTTCGGAGTCGCCGTGCTCAACGGGCTCGTCCTCCTCTCCGTCGCGCACCGATACGAGCAGGACGGCGTCCCTTCCGGCCAGGCGGCATTTCGCGCGGCGCATGACCGGCTGCGCCCCGTGCTGATGACAGCGCTCGTGGCCATTCTCGGATTCGTCCCCATGGCGCTCTCGACGGCACCGGGATCCGAGGTGCAACGGCCGCTGGCCACGGTCGTGATCGGCGGCCTCATCTCGTCCACGCTGCTGACGCTCCTGGTGCTTCCCACCGTCTACAGCCTGGTCCGCGGCCGCCTCACGGCAGGCAACGCGTGATCGAAGGCGGACCCGGCAATTCGACCCGACGGAACGGATTGAATCCCCCCCGGTGCTCGTGCGCCAGAGGCCCTGGGTGAAGGTGCCGGCGTAGTCGAGCAGCGGGTTCGCCCCGGAGATGGCCAGATTCTGGATGGCAGGATTGGTGGCGAGCCCATCCGCGGCATTCACCCACGTCGTTCCGCGGTCGTGCGTGCGCCAGATGCTGCCGCCGGCGTTGACGAAGTAGGTTGCGGGATTGGAGGGGCTGACCGCCAGCGCGAGGAGCCCGACGCTTCCGGCCGGAGGGGTGACGTCGGTCCAGGACTGGCCGCCATCGACGGTCCGCAACATCCCGAACGTCGTGGAGGTCACCACCGCGGTATTCGCATCGGCCGGGTCTACCTGCACGGCGCTCGCGAAGTTCTCCTGACCGAAAGCAGCGTGGACCTGGGTCCAGGTCGTCCCTCCGTCGGCGCTGCGGAAGATGCCTGCGCTCGAAGCGCCGAAGACGACGTTTGGCTGCGCGGCGCAGGCGTGCAGTTTTTCCAGCGCCGGCGGGGAAACGAGCTGGGTCCAGGTCTCTCCGCCGTCGAGCGAACGGAACACGCGGTCGGTCTCCGCCGCGAAGAGCGTCGCGGGAGAGGTGGCGACGACCGAGAATCCGGTGGGATTCACCTGCAGCGCTGCCGGCGTCGACCGGCGCCAGGTCGCGCCGCCGTCGTCCGACTTGTAGATGCCGTCGTTGAGCATCTGCACGAACCAGGTTCCTTGCGAGGTTGGATCGGGAAGGATCTGCAGCGCCTGCGTGGGGGGAAGGCCCGCCGTCGAGGTGGTCCACGTATCGCCGGCATCGGTGGTCTTGCGCAGCAGCCCGAAGACCGAGACCAGCGCCACGTCGGCGTCGAAGGGATCGGCCGCAACCGTCTCGATCGCCTGCTCGTCCATGCCGTCGCTGGAGAACGACCAGTGCGTTCCGCTGTCGGTCGAGCGGAAGATGCCCGCGGATTGTCCGCCGATGGCGGCCGCGAGCAGGACGCCGGGGTGAACGGGGTCGAGCGCGATCGATTCCGCGGACGAGGGCAGGTCGAAGCCCGATCCCGAGATCACCGTCCAGGTGCCGCCGCGATCCGGCGAGCGGAAGAAACGAGCGCTGTCGGCGAGGAACATGGTCTGGCTGTTCGGATCGAGGGCGAGGCCGACCAGGAATCCGAAGTCGTTGAAGGTGAGCGAAAGGCGCGACCAACTGGCGCCTGAATCGGTGGACAGGGAAAGCCCGAATCCCTGCACGACCGCGAAGAGGCGCGAGGGCAGCGCAGGGTCGACCGCGACTGCGGAGACGCGCAGGCCCGGGGATCTGCCCGGCAGGGCTGCCGTCCAATGAGCGCCGCCGTCCGCGGAGATGAAGAGCCCGGAATCCGACCATGCATAGAGCCGCTGCGCGTTCGACGGGTCGACCGCCACCCCGTTCAGTTGTTGCGCCGGCATCGTCGCGACAGGACCCAGGGTCGTGCCCGCGTCGTCGGAGACGAAGAGTCCGCCGGTCTGGAACGCGACGTAGACCTTGCCGGGGGCAACGGCGATTCCGCGCGCCCCGAACGCGCCGGTCGCGCCCATCGGCGCCCAGGTGGCGCCGTGGTCGTGGGAGACGAGCGGCGTGCCGGAGCAGACATATGCATTGGCCCCGGATGGATTGAATACCGCGCAGAGGGGGTCACCGCCGCTCGGCGCCACCGCCGCCCACGTCCGCCCGCCGTCCGCCGACCGGAAGATCGATGCTTCGGCAGGAGCGATGGCCACGTCCGGATTGGTTGGATTGATGGCGACGGATTGGGCCAGCGAGCCCGAGAGCCCGAGGTCGAGCCGCTGCCAGGCCGGGCCGGTCAGCAGCACGTCCAGGTGCAGACCGAACACCTGGACCGTCGCGGTGACCTTCTTCGTCTCGCCGAATGGCGAGGAGAGCGTGGCGGAGAAGGTGCCGTCCGCCTGTGTCAATCCGGCCGCCGGGGCGACGGCGGTCTTGATGCCTTTGGCCACGATGCTGACCGGGATTGCCGGAACCAGCGCACCGTCGACGTCGCGCACTTCGACGGTCAGCGCCACCGGCGTGCCGGCCGGCGCGCTCGCGGGAAAAGCGCTGATGCGCGATTGCGCGAGGCTGGGCGCGGTGCGCGCGAACACGACGTGCCCGGAGAAGGTCATCGTTCCGACGGTGGCGGTGACGATTTCGTCCTCCTCCACGGCGGAAGTGAGGGTCGACGAGAACACGCCGTCTGCGCCGGTCGCGCCCGCCCGGTTCGCAAGCGTGCCGCTGCCCGTGGCGCTGAGCATGACCTGCACGCCGGCGATGGGATGGTCGAGCGCGTCCGCCACCCGCATCCGGATGCTCGCCGGCGTCACGCCGTCGGAGCCGACGCGCACCGCGGGGACGGTGAGCGCGGACTTCCCCGCATCGGGGGGACCTGCAACGAACTGGATGCCGGCGTGCAAGCTGTCGCCGTTCGTCTGCAGCACCAGGTCCCTGCGGCCCACCTCGACCGATTTCACGCGGGCCAGGAATACCCCTGCCGCGTCTGCCGCACCGAGGGCAGGATTGAACTGCACGCCGGCCGTGGCGGTGAACGACACCGCGGCGCCTGCCGTCGGGTGGCCGTTCACGTCCCGGAGGGTGGCGCGCACGGTCGCGGCGGAAACGCCGTCGGCGACGACCTGCGGCGCGTCGATCTCCATCGAGGATGTCTGCGCGGAGACGGGCCCCGGCGGGATGGGAACATTCGCAGGGGGTGCTGCATTGGGCCCGCAGGCGAGGACGAAGAGGAGTGAGAGGAGGCGCAGATGTCTGTCCACGGCGCGCGAGAATAAATCATTCGCAGGGGTTGTGGAATCGGACGGGCTCCGCCTCCTCTCGCTCCTTGTCGTCAGTGCAGCTTCACCGCGTTCGCGGCAGCGGCATCTGCCCGCGCGCGCGCCGCCTGCGCCGTTTGCCGCGCGCCGTCGGCGGCGGCCTGCGCTTTGGCGGCCTTCTCTTCCAGCAGGTGCGCGTCGCGGTCCAGGCGCTTCGCTTCGGCTTCGGCGCGTTCGAGCTCTCGCTCATGTTTCGCGCGTTCGCGGCGGGCGGCGGCTTCGGCGCGCTTCTCTGCGGCCGCCGCGCGCTTGCTGGTGGTCTTCTCTGGACGCCGGGAGTGCGACTGCCGCGGCGGCGCGTGCGCTGTCGCGGGCGGCGCCTTCCCCAGCAGCTCGCCGAACCCCGTGGCTTCCAGCTCGCGCTCGAGCGTCCCCTCGAGCAACGCCTCCGGATCGCTCGCCGCGGCCGAGGTCACCGTGGTCTGCACCCGCCGCTGCACTTCCGGCGTGACGCGAGCCTCGATCTCGCCCGCCACCGCTTCCACCTTCTCCATCAGCTTCTGCAGCGCGGAGCGCTGCTCCTGCATCGCCTCGCGCAGATCTCCGCCTGCTCCGGCCTGCACCTTCTCCAGCTTGCGGGTCGCCTCGATCAGCGCTTCCACCTGCGCCTGGTGCCGGGGCCCGAGCTGGTTCGCGATCCACAGCGTCGCCGCAGGCCGGCGCAGGGCTGCCACCTCTTTCGCCTCGTCCGGCCTTGCCCGCGTCGCGAAGCTCGCGCGCCAGCGCATTGCGCGCCGCCGTGAACTCCGCTGGAGGCACCTGGAAGAGCCGGCGCGTCGCCTTCACAGCTCCAGCGTCTCGCCGATCGCGGGAATGCACAACCCATCCTCCGGCAGCCCGCGCCGCCGCCACTCCGCCCGCAGCCGCTGCGGCGGCTCGTCCAGCGGCTCGTCGGTGAGCTTGAATGTTCCCCAGTGCATCGCCAGCAGGCGCCGCGCGCGCAGGTCGAGGAAGGCCTGCACCGCCTGCTCCGGGTTCATGTGCTGCTTCTCCATGAACCAGCCCGGGTCGTAGGCGCCGATGGGCAGGAGCGCCGCGTCGAGATCGGGAAAGCGCTCCCCGATCTCCTTGAACCCCGCGAACCACGCGGTGTCGCCGGCGTGGTAGACGCGCGCCCGCGCTCCTTCGATGACGAACCCGCCCCAGAGCGTCTGGTTGGTGTCGAAGAGGCCGCGCCGGCTCCAGTGCTGCGAAGGCACGAAGCTGACGCGCACGTGATCGTTGATGCGCTCCGCATCCCACCAGCCCAGCTCGCGCACCGGCAGCGGAAGCCCTTTGCCCACTCCGGTTCCCACCACCACCCTGGCGCGCGCCGCCGAGGACGGAAGGCCGGTCGTAGTGATCGTAATGCGAGTGCGTGACCAGCGTCGCGTCGATGCGCGGGAGCTGCGCCGGCTGCAGCGGCACCGGGACCGTGCGCGGGATCACATACGAGATGCGATTGCCGAAGATGGGGTCGATGAGGAGCGAGGCGCCGTCGAGCTGCACCAGCCAGCTCGCGTGTCCCAGCCAGGTCAGGCGCAACGGCTCGCCCACGGCCGGCGGCGTGGCGAGGCGCTGCACGTCGGCGGGCACCACCGGCACCTGGGCCGTCCGCGGGCTCTTCCGCCTGCGCCCCGCGAGCCTGTCGAGCACCGCCCAGCGGAAGACCATGGCGCCGGCGTGCGGGCCGCTGCCATCCTGGTTCAGGAAGCGGAACATGCGGTCTGTATCGTGTGGTCCCGGTCGTCGGGGTGCTCCGCCCTGCGGGCTCCGCCGTCGCCGGCAGCGGCTCTCCGCTCTCCGCCTCCGTGACGCGCTTCTTCGTCTTCGCCAGGCGTCCTTCCTCGTCGATGAAGTAGAAGCCGACCCGCAGCACCGCGGCGATCACCGTCACCAGGATGGAGGAGAGGAACCAGTCGAGCAGCGGCGACACCACCGGCCAGCGCGGAACCACCTGGATGCCGTACGCGCCGGTCAGCGGCACCAGCACGAAGGCGAGCCAGTGCGACGCGCAATACGGGCAGGAGATCAGGTACCCGCGCCACGTCCCCATTCCGCCGCAGCGCGCGCGCAGCGGCTCGAAGATCTTCTCCTTGGCGAGGGTGTGCGAGATCCCCATGGTGACGGCGGAGACCAGGAGGATGCGCAGGAGCGGGACCTGCAAGCGTCAGCTCCCCGAAGGCGGCGCCCAGGGCACTTCGCGGTTGTCGCGCGCCGCCTCGTCGCCGAGCTTGGTCGAGCGGGCCGCGCGCCACCGCCGGCCGGTGCAACCAGCCCGGCTCGGCAAAGTCATCCGGCCCGGCGCCGCCGGGGGCGGGCATCAGCGCATTGATCAGCGACGCGGCGCGGTTGACGAGGCCGGGGGCGAGGGCGTGGACGACGCGCATCGCCTTGGCGAGGATGCCGACGCTGAGGTACGCCTCGCCGCGCGCGCAGGCGCGCAGGATGCGGCGCGCTGCGGAGCCTGCCGCGACCGAGGAGACGGGCAGCGACGCGCTGATGGCGAACCACGCCACCTCCTCCTCTTGCCGCCCCTTGAACACCGCGTTCCAGTGCGAACCGGTGCGCATGACGAAGGGCAGCACGGTGGTGACGCGGACGCCGTCGCGCGCGGCCTCGATGGTGAGCCCTTCGGAGAAGCCCACCGCGGCGAACTTGGATCCGACGTAGGGGAGCAGGTGCGGCACCGCCACGGCGCCGCCGATGGAGCAGATGTTCACGATGCGCGAGCCTCGCCGGAGGTGAGGCAGCGCCGCGAGCGTGGTCTGCACCATCCCGAAGTAGTTGGTCTCCATCGCCTCGCGGAAATCGTGCAGGCCCATGGACTGGAGCGGCCCCACCTGGATGATGCCGGCGTTGTTGACGAGGACGTCGATGGCGCCGAAGCGGTTGAGCGCCTGCGCGATCAGCGCCGAGGCCTGGAAGGCATCGCTCACGTCGCAGCAGACCGCCAGCACGTCCGCACCGCGGCCTGCCAGCTCGGCGCGCGCGCGCTCCAGCTCGCTGGCGTCGCGGGCGCAGATGGCAAGGCGCGCTCCCTTGCGCGCCAGCTCTCGCGCCAGCACCAGGCCGAGCCCGCGCGAGGCGCCGGTGATCACCACCACCTTGCCCGCGAAGGCGTAGCGCGGAAGCGAGCGGCGAAGGCCCACCAGCACGCCGGCCGCGCCTGCGGCCCACCACCAGCTCCGGCGCATTCGCATCTCACACCTCCGCGCGAAACATCGGCATCGCGCGGTGCGGCGGAAAGGTCATGGCGGAGGGTTCCCCTCGCGCAGCGGCCGCTCGCTCGCCAGCCGCGCCATTCCCGAACGGCAGTTGTCGCAGTTGTCGCAATCCTCGCCGCGCTCCTCGCCGAAGTACTCCCGGAGCAGCCGGCGCCGGCAGAGGGCCGACTGCGCGAAGCGCATCATCGTCTGCAGCCGCTCGCGGTCGGAGGTCTGCCGCTCCTCCCAGGCGGAGAGCATGCCGCCCAGGTCCTCCGGCTGCAGCTCACCGGTCTTCACCAGCGATCGCCCGCGCCGCTCCACCACGCCTGCGCCGACGAGCTGCGCGAGGATGACCTTGACGCGCTTCTCTCCCAGCTCCGTCGTCTCCGCGAGGGCGCGGGCGGACCGGGCGGAGCCGATGGCGTGGAAGACGCGCTTCGATTCCTCGCGCGTCGGATACTTTCCCCCGAGGAAGTACGACTGGATGCGCTTGTCCTCGAGCCGGTAGAGCAGCGTCACCCGCGCGTGCTTCCCGTCGCGTCCGGCCCGCCCCGCCTCCTGGTACCAGGCCTCCACCGATCCGGGGAAGTTCCAGTGCACGACGAAGCGGATGTCCGGCTTGTCGATGCCCAGGCCGAAGGCGTTGGTGGCGACGACCACCCGCAGCTCGCCGCTCATGAAGCGCCGCTGCATCTCCTCCCGGTCGGCCGCCGCGAGCTGCCCGTGGTAGCGGCCCACCTCCACGTCCTGCGCGCGCAGCCAGCGATAGAGCTCGTCCACCTTGCGCACCGTGGCGCAATAGACGATTCCCGAGCCCTCCTCGCGCCGCAGCGCCTCGAGCAGCGCCTGCTCCTTCATGGCGCGGTTCACCGTGCGTCGCACCTCGATGAAGAGGTTCGGCCGATCGACCCCCGTGTGGACGATCTCCACGTCCTTCATCCCGAGCTGGCGGACGATGTCCTCCACCACCTGCGGCGTGGCGGTGGCGGTGAGGGCGAGGATGGGCGGCCGTCCCAGCGCGCGCACCGCGTCGGCCAGGGCCAGGTAGGCGGGGCGGAAGTCGTGTCCCCACTGCGAGACGCAATGGGCCTCGTCCACCACCAGCAGCGAGACGCCGCGCTCGCGCAGCGGCGCCACGTGCTCCGGATTCTCCAGCCGCTCCGGCGTCACGTAGATGAGGTCGTTCGCGCCGGAGGCGATCTCCTCCACCGCGTCGCGCTCTTCGGAAGTGGAGAGGGTGGAGTCGAGCTTGGCCACCTCGATGCGCGCCGCCTCCGCTTTCTCCTGCTGGTCCTGCATCAGCGAGAGCAGCGGCGAAACCACCACCACGGCCTTGGGCAGGAAGAGGGCCGGGATCTGGTACGTCAGCGACTTGCCCCCGCCGGTGGGCAACATGCCGAGCGCGTCGCGGCCGCGCAGCACTGCCTCCATCAGCTCGCGCTGCCCGGGGCGGAACCTGCGCACGCCGAAGCGGCGCGCGGCCTCGCGCTCGAGCGCGGCCCAATCCAGGCGCTTCGTCATTCCCACAATGCTAGGGAGCGACACACCAATCCGGCCAGATCCCGGAGATCCGGGGACACGATACGCAACTCCCCGTGCCAAGTTCTGAAGATCCGGGGACACCATACGCAACTCCCCGTGCCAGGTCAGTTGGCATACGGAGTTGCGTATCGTGTCCCCAGAACTCCAGAACTCGCGCTACTCGAAGCGCAGCGCCTCGATGGGGTCCAGGCGGGAAGCGCGCAGGGCGGGATAGAAGCCTGCCACCACACCGGAGATGCCGGCGCCCAGGAGCGCGCCGATCATGGCGATGGGCGAGAGCAGCCCCGGCCACTGGAACCGCACCGACATCCAGCGGGAGACGCCGATTCCCATCGCCAGGCCGATGAGCCCGCCCACGATGGCCAGCACCACCGCCTCGGTGAGGAACTGCACCAGGATGTCGCGCGAGCGGCCGCCCACCGCCATGCGGATGCCGATCTCGCGGGTGCGCTCGGTCACCGAGACCAGCATCACGTTGGCGATGCCGATGGCCCCGACGATGAGCGAGATCGCCGCCACCGCCTCGAGCAGGTAGGCGATGGTCTGCGTGCTCTGCTTCATCGCGTCCTGCATCTCGGCGAGGTTGCGGATCTGGAAGTCGGGCTCCGCCTGGTCGCCGAGGTGGTGCCGCTGGCGCAAGAGGGCGGTGACTTCGCGCTCGGCGTCGTCCACCTGCGAGGGCGTGCGCGCGGCCACCATCATCTGGCCCACCGTGTCCGACTGGCTGCCGATCAGCCGCCGCACCACCGTGGACCAGGGCATGAGGATGATGTCGTCCTGGTCCTGCCCGAAGGAGGTCTGCCCCTTGGCGGCGAGGATTCCGATCACCTTGCAGGGCACGTGTTTGACGCGGATCTGCTCGCCGATGACCGGCGCGTTGGGCAAGAAGAGCTTGTCCACCACCGTCTTGCCGAGGACGCAGACCTTGGCGGCGGACGCGTCCTCCTCGCGCCCGAAGAACTCGCCCTGGGCGAGGCCCCAGCTCCGCACCGTGAGATAGGCCGCGGTGGTGCCCTGCACCTGCGTGAACCAGTTCTGGTCGCCGTACACCACCTGCGCTCCGGTGCGGTTGACCGGCGCCACCGCCGCGACCGACCCGGAGAGCTCGCGCTCCACCGCGGTGACGTCGTCGCGGTTCAGGGTCTGCGTGGCGCCGGCGCCGGTGGCCACGCCGTGCATCGCGATGCTGCCCGGCAGCACCATGAGGAGGTTGGTGCCCAACGACTCCATCTGCTGCGCCACCTTGGCCTGGGCCCCCTGGCCGATGGCCACGGTGGCCACCACCGCGCCAACCGCGATGACGATGCCGAGCATGGCGAGGAGCGAGCGGAGGAGGTTCTTGCGCAGCGCGCGCAGCGCCGTGCGCAGCGAGGCGAAGAGGTTCATGCGCTGGCCTCCCGGAGCAGCTCCTCGCGGGCGATGCGCCGCCGCAAGACCCGCGTATCGCTCAGCACCAGCCCGTCCTTGAAGGTCACCACCCGCCGCGCGTGATCGGCGATGTCCGGCTCGTGCGTGACCAGGAGCACGGTGAGGCCCTGGTCGTTGAGCTCCTGGAAGATGCCCATCACCTCCACCGAGGTGCGCGAGTCGAGGTTGCCGGTGGGCTCGTCGGCGAGCAGCAGGGCGGGGCGGTTGACCAGCGCGCGGGCGATGGCCACCCGCTGCTGCTGCCCTCCGGAGAGCTGCGCGGAAGTGTGATCGAGCCGGTCTCCCAGGCCCACCCGCCGCAGCGCCTCCGCCGCGCGCTGGTGGCGGTCGCGCGCGCTCACGCCCTGGTAGAGCATGGGCAATTCCACGTTCTCCACCGCGCTGGTGCGCGGCAGGAGGTTGAAGCCCTGGAAGACGAAGCCGATCTGCTGTCCGCGCACCCGCGCAAGCTGGTCGCGCGAGAGCCTGGCCACGTCCTGCCCGCTCACCAGGCAGGAGCCGCGGGTGGGACGGTCGAGGCACCCGATCAGGTTCATGAACGTGCTCTTGCCGGAGCCGGAGGCGCCCATCACCGCCACGAACTCGCCCACCTCGATGGTGAGCGAGACGCCGCGCAGCGCGCGCACCTCCACGTCGCCCATGCGGTAGGTCTTTTCCAGCTCGCGAGTCTCGGCGACCGGCGGCTGCGCCTTAGAACGGTCCACGGCGCCTCGGCTGCGACGCGCTGCCGCCGGCGTCACCGCCGCCGACGATGACCTGGTCGCCTTCGGAGAGCCCGTCCAGCACCTCGCTGCGCTGCCCGTCCGAGAGGCCCACGCGGATCATCACCGGGACAGGCTGCCCGTTCACGTCCTTGTAGACGCGGCCGGGCCGGCCCGGGCCTTGCTGCGCGCCCGGTTCGCGCCCTCCGCGGGCGGCGGCGTTCGCGCTGCGGGCCTGCGGCGGAGTGGCTGCCCTTGCGGCGCCCGGGCCCGGCGCTGCCTGCGGCGCTGCCGGCGCCTCTTCGGGCTTCCAGCGCAGCGCCGCGTTCGCCACCCGCAGCACCTCGTCCTTGTGCGCGGTGGTGATGGTGACCGAGGCGGTCATGCCCTGGCGCAGCTTGCGCTCCGGGTTCGGCGCGGAGATGACGCCTTGGTAGGTGACGACGTTCTGGATGGTGTTGGGCGCCTGCCGCACCTGGCTGATGGTGCCGGTGAAGGTCTCGCCCGGGTACGCGTCGACCGTGAACTTCGCCGCCAGCCCCTCGTGCACCTTGCCCACGTCGGCCTCGTCGATGTTGGCGAGGATCTGCATCTTGGTGAGGTCGTTGGCGATGAGGAAGAGCGTGGGCGCCTGGAAGGCCGCGGCCACGGTCTGCCCCACGTCCACGTTGCGCGAGACGACGATGCCGTCGATGGGGCTGGCGATCCTGGTGAAGGCCAGGTTCGTCGCCGCCATGTCGCGGTCGGCCTGGGCCTGCAGCACGGCGGCCTTGGCCGCGGAGAGCGCCGCCTTGTTGCCGTCGCGGGTGGCGATGGCGGTGTCCACGTCCGCCTGCGCGACCAGGCCCGTGGTGCGCAGGTTGGCCACGCGGCCGGCGATGCGCACCGAGTCGTCGTAGGCGGCCTGCGCCTTCTCCACGTTGGCCCGGGCCGACTCGAGCGATGCGACCGCTTTCTCCAGCTGCGCCTGGAAGAGGCGCGGGTCCAGGGTGGCGAGGAGCTGGCCCTTCTTCACCAGGCTGTTGAAGTCGACGTAAAGCTTGTCGATGATGCCCGAGACCTGCGAGCCCACGTTCACGGTGACGATGGCGGAGACGTCGCCGGTGGCATTGACGATCTCGCTCACCGGCCCGCGGGTGACCGCGTCGGTGCGGTAGGTCGCGGCGCTCTTGCGGCCGCAGGCCGCTGCGAGGACGAGGACGGCGGGCAAGAGACGTCTCAAGATGGTTCCTCCATGTGCGCGCCAGACCGTAGCGGTCGCCGCCGCGAGGCGTCAATGCAAGCCGCGCGCCCGAAACACGGAAGCAACATTGGGGGAGGAGCCCGGCCTCCACCCGTACGCGACCGCAGGCGGGCGGCCCCGGCGATGGAGAGATTGCTCTACGATGGGAATATCGATCTTCTGCGCTCCGTCGCTGATCCACACCCCCATCGGCAATTGTCCGCCCAATCAAGATGAACAGGAAAGCAAACGCCGCCGTGTGCGTTCACGCCGGAATTCCGGCGAGGCGCCGTGACCGCCTCTTCCGGCCGAGCTCACTCCACATGTTCCCCCTTTGACGCGCCGAACAGCGGCGCCAAATCACCCGGCACTGACCGCCCATGCCAACCTGCGACGCCGCTCACTCCTCCAGCATCCTCCCCAGCAAGTCCCTCAGCGCCACCCGCTCCGCCTGCCCGAGCGGCGAGAGGACCTGCTCTACCGCGGCGTCCACCAGGGGCTGTCGCTCGGCGAGAAAGGAGCGGCCGCGCGCGGTGGGAGCGACCACCTGCTTGCGCCGATCGAGCCGGTTGCGCGAGCGGCGCACCAGCCCCGCCTGCTCCAGTTCCTCCAGCAGCCGGGAGATGCCGGTGGGGTGTTGGCCGACGCTCTCGGCCAGCTCGTTCTGCGCGCACGGCCCCGACCTGCGCAGCGCGCTCAGCACCTGGAACTGCAGCACCCCTTCGCCGCGCGCGGCCAGCCGCCGGTCCGCCTCCGCGATCAGCCTCCTCTTCACCCGCACGATGTCGCGGGCGATCTCCTCGGAGAGCGCGGATCCCGGGCGGGTGGCCATCGCCGGTCGTTTTACAGCGCAATCGTTGCGGGAGCAACGGTTGCTCTGACAAGGAAAGACGGCTAGAACGCGGCCCCGTGCGCAACCTCTCCCTGCCCATCCTCCCCTCGGCGCGCGCCCTCACCGGCCGCCTCACCTGCTTGATGCTGCTCGCCGCGCCGGCCTTCGCGCAGGAGAAGCTCTCCCTGGAAGAAGCCGTCCGGCGCGCCGTGCTGCGCAGCGTGACCTCCATCGTGGCCGAGCAGGAGATCGTGCGCGCGCAGGGCATCCTCCAGGAGGACAGGGCGCTCTCGCTGCCGACCATCACCCTCAACGGCAACTACACGCGCCTGGACAGCGACCGCGTGGTCAACAATGCCGTGACCGCCTCCCGCAACCAGTTGGGCGCGAACGCCAACCTCACCGTTCCGCTGATCGCCCCGCAGCGCTGGCTGGTCTGGTCGCATGCCGCCGATCAGGTCGACGTGGCCAAGCTCTCCGCCGAGGACGCGCGCCGCGAGGTAGCGGTGCTCACCGCCCGCCTCTACCTGGGGGTGATGGCGCAGCACCGGCTGGTGCAGATCGACGCCCAGGCCCGCGACGCGGCCAAGGCGCACCTGGACGACGCCCACGCCCGCTTCGAGGTGGGCAGCGGCAACCGCCTCGACGAGGTGCGCGCAGGCCAGGAGCTCGCCACCGACGAGTCGTCGCTGGCGCAGGCGCAGGGGAACCTGGTCCGCGCCATGGAGGCGCTGGGCGCGCTGGTGGGCGAGGAGGGCCCGGTGGACGCGCAGGACAACCTCATGCTCCCCGAGGCGCAGTCCGAGGTGCGGGCAATGGAGGATGCGCAGTCCTTGCGTCCGGACATCCGCGCCCAGAAGCAGAGGGCGGAGGCGGCGCGGCGCGTGCTGCGCGACAGCTACGCGGACTACCTGCCGCTGCTCCAGGGAGTGGTGCAGCCGTTCTACCAGCACCCGGCGACGTCGACGACGCCGGAGACGGGCTGGCAGGCGTCGCTGGTGCTCAGCATCCCGCTCTTCGACGGCGGCGCGCGCTACGGCCTGCGGCGCGAACGGAGCGCGGCCTACGAGGAGTCCAAGGCGCAGCTCGAGGGACTCTTGCGCCAGGCCCGCTCCGACGTGCGCACCGCCTTCGAGTCCGTCCGCCGCGCCGACGAGAGCGTGCGCTCCGCGCGGGACGCGGCGCGGCTGGCCCACGAGGCGCTGGAGATGACCACGCTCGCCTACCGCGAAGGAGCCACCAACGACCTGGAGGTGGTGGACGCCCAGCGCCGCGCCCGGGACGCGGACACGGCGGGGCTGGTTTCGGAAGACACGGCGCGGCAGGCGCGCATCGATCTGCTCGCCGCCACCGGCCGCTTTCCGTAATTCCCTCACCTCAATGCTGCCGCGGCGTCCACCCGCCCGCGCCCCTGCAGGGCCGTCGGCAGGACGTTGGCCGCGGTGTTGCCGATGACGGCCTTCAGCTTCGCCGGCCCCACGTGGCCCAGCTTGCCGACGAGGAGCGCGGCGACGCCTGCGACGTGCGGCGTGGCCATGGAGGTGCCGGCGGCGAAGAAGAAGGTGTCGACGGTGGCGCCGCGCCGGTTGCCGCAGCTGGGCACGAGGTCCTGTACCACCCCGTTGGGCGGGACCAGGTCGCCGCCGGGCGCCGCGAAGTTGATCACCGAGGCGCCGAAGTTGCTGTAGGAGGCCAGCCGGTCGAAATTCGCCTGCGCGATGGGACCGGTAGCGGAGACGGCGACGCCGTTGCCCGATTGCGCCGGCACCGACATCAGGCGGCCGTTCAGATCGACCGCCTCGTTGCCGGCGGCGCTGACCACCAGGACCCCCGCCTGCGTGGCGTGGTTGACGGCCCGGGTCAGGGCCGCGAGGAAGTGTCCGAAGGGCTCGCCGCCGCCGTTTCCGCCCGCGTTGTTGCGGTCGAAGGTGGCGCCGAGGCTCATGTTGATCACGTCCACGCCGATGCTGGCGGCGTACTCGATGCCGCTGATGACGTTGGCGAAGCTGCCGCTGCCCTGCGAGTTGAGCACCTTGACCGCCACCAGCGTGGCCGAGGGCGCCACGCCCTGCACGCCGAAATTGTTGATCGAGGCGGCGACGATGCAGCCGACGTGCGATCCGTGGAAGACGTCGTCCTCCCAGGGCGGCAGGCCGGGCCCGGCGATCGAGTTCACGAAGGCCACGCTGCGCGCGGTGTCGATGCGGCCGACCAGGTCGCGGTGCTGGCTGTTCAGTCCGGTGTCGACGATGGCCACCACCGCGCCCGCGCCGAGGTTGCCCGCGGCGGCCGTCTGATCGGCATGGATCTGCCGGAGGTTCCACTGCAGGCCGAAGAGCGGCTCCGAGTTGACGCCTCGGGCGGAGGGATTGGAATCGATGGAGACGAGCGATTCCCCGGGCGGTAGCCAGTTGATGTCCGGATCGGCGTCGGCCGAGAGGACGCCGGGCATGGCGGCGACGGCGGCGGCAAAGCGCGGGTTGGCGCTGTCGGCGCTCGCGGCCACCACGCCGATGGCGCCGAGGTCGGCAAGCACGGTTCCGCCGTTGGCCGTGACCGCGGCTTTCGCCCTGGCGGTGTCGTTTCCGGTGGCGACCACCAGGTAGTTGACGGGAGAGGCAAGGGCGGGCAATGCGAAGCACGCAGCCAGAAGCAGCAAGGCACGGTTCATCGCGGCTCTCTTTGTTTTGGGGACGGAGAGTTGCGACCCGCACCCCCCAATCGAGCACGAGTCGCGCGTGCAACGGCGTCGAGGAGCGCGGCATCTCTGCCACACGGCGCATCGAAGCGCAAATGCAGGGCGGGCGAGGACGTTGCCGTAAAAAAAACCGCCCGCCGGCGCGAAGCCAGCGGGCGGCGGATGAAACGAAAGCGCTACTTCAGCGCGGCCGCCGCGTCGATGCGGCCCTTGCCCTGCTGCGTGGTCGGCAGGATGCTCACCGCCGAGTTGGTGATCAGCGCGCGCAGCTTCGCCGGGCCCACGTGGCCGTACTTGCCCACCAGCAGCGCCGCGAGGCCCGCGACGTGCGGCGTCGCCATCGAGGTGCCGGCCGCGAAGAAGAACGTGTTCACGTTGGCGCCGATCTTGTTGCCGCAGCTCGGCACCAGGTCCTGCACCACGCCGTTCGGGGGCACCAGGTCGCCGCCAGGGGCCACCACGCTGACAACCGACGAGCCGAAGTTGCTGTAGGAGGCGAGGCGGTCGAAGTTCGCCTGCGCGATGGGGCCGGTGGCGCCGATGGCCATGCCGTTGCCCGACTGCGCCGGGATGGTCCAGATGCGGCCGCCGCCGTTCGCGGGCGAGCCGTCGAGGTCGAGGCCGTCGTTGCCCGCGGCGCTGATCACCAGGATGCCCGACGCCGTGGCGTGGTTGATGGCCCGGTCGATGGCGGCGAGGAAGTGGCCGGTGGAGTTCTCCGGCCCGCCGCCGCCGTTGCCACCCTTGTTGATGCGGTCGAAGGTGGCGCCGAGGCTCATGTTGATGGCGTCGACGAAGCCGAGGCTGGAAGCGTATTCGATGGCGGCGATCACGTCGGAGAAGGTGCCGCTGCCCGCCGCGTTCTGCGTCTTCAGCGAGAATCAGCGTGGCCTTCGGCGCCACGCCCTGGACGCCCACGCCGTTGATCTTCGCCGGCGATGATGCAGGCGACGTGCGAGCCGTGGAAGTTGTCGTCCTCGAAGGGGAAGACCGCGCCCGGCGCGGTGGTCTGGACGAACGCGCGGCTGTGCACGAAGTCGATGTTGTCGTGGAGGTCGACGTGGCCGGTGTTGATGCCGGAGTCGATCACCGCCACCACCGCGCCCTGGCCGAGGAAGCCGGCGGCCGCGGTCTGGTCGGCGTGGATCTGCCGCAGGTTCCACTGCAGCGCGCTGAAGGTCTCGTGATTGGGGGCGGTGTCCGCGGCCGACGCGGGGATCTCGACTGCGTTCTCACCGGGCGGGACCCACTGGATGGCGGGATCCGCGTCCACCGAGAGGATCGCGGGATTCGCGGCCACGCTGGCGGCGAAGGAGGCGCTGTCGGAGAGCGCGCTGACGACGCCGATCCTGGAGAGGTCGTACTTCCCGGTGCCGCCGGCGGCGGTGACGGCGGCGACGGCTGCCGCCGTGTCGTTGCCCTTGCTCACGACGAGGTACTGGGTCGGAGCGGCAACAGCCGAGCCGGCGAACGCAGCGACGAGGAACGCGATCATTCGATTCATGTATGGGTGCTCTTTGTCGGGGGTCCGGGTAATTGCAGCGGCTCTCCCCCTTTTGCCGCGGCGCTGTACCCCATACACCAGCCCGGCGAACGTCTTACAAGGGGGTATTGTATTTAACGCATGTCGTCGCATTAAAAGCGGGAGCCCGTCTGCCCGCTGCGCTGCCGGCCGTTCCATCGTCGCGCGGCAACCCGTGCCTCCGAGCCCCTGGTTTCGTTTGCCGAGGCGGAACCTCGTCCGCAGTTTTCCGCCATGCGCGCGCTCACTTATCTCGGCCCCGACAAGATCAAGGTCACCCGCAAGCCCGATCCCCGGATCGAGCACTCCAACGACGTCGTGCTCAAGGTCACGCGCGCGGCCATCTGCGGCTCGGACCTGCACCTGCTCCACGGCCTCGTCCCCGACACCCGCGTCGGCTGCACCTTCGGCCACGAGTTCACCGGCGTCGTCGAGGAGATCGGGCCGCGCGGTCACGCAACCTGCGCAAGCGGCGACCGGGTGGTGGTGCCCTTCAACATCTCCTGCGGCACCTGCTTCTACTGCTCAGCGCGGCCTCTCCGGGAACTGCGAGAACACCAACCCCAACAGCGACGTCGCCAGCGGCGTCTACGGCTACTCGCACACCACCGGCGGCTACGACGGCGGCCAGGCGGAGTACGTGCGCGTGCCCTTCGCCGACGTGGGGCCGATGAAGATCCCCGACGACATGGAGCGAGGAGGAGGTGCTCTTCCTCAGCGACATCCTGCCCACCGGGTACCAGGCGGCGGAGATGGGCGAGATCAAGGGGGGCGAGACGGTGGTGGTGCTTCGGCTGCGGGCCGGTGGGCCTCTTCGCCATGAAGTCGGCGTGGCTGCTGGGCGCGGGCCGCGTCATCGCGGTCGATCACGTCGACTACCGCCTCGACTTCGCGCGCCGCTACGCCGGCGTGGAGACGGTGAACTTCAAGCAGGTGCCCGACCTCGTCGCGCACCTCAAGGACCAGTTCGAGGGGCGCGGGCCGGACGTGGTGCATCGACGCGGTCGGCATGGAGGCGGAAGGCAGCAGGTTCCAGCGCGCTGCTGGGCAAGACGCTTCATGCAGGCGGGCGTGCCGGTGGCGATCAACTGGGCCATCCAGACCGTCCGCAAGGGCGGCAACGTCTCCATCATCGGCGTCTACGGTCCGCCCTGGAACCTGGTGCACATCGGCACCGCGATGAACAAGGGGCTCACGCTGCGGATGAACCAGTGCAACGTGCGCCGCTACATGCCCCACCTGCTCAAGCACATTCGCGAAGGGCGCATCGACGCCAGGGGAATCATCACGCACCGGTTCCCGCTCGACGACGCGCCCAGGGCGTACCGCATGTTCTCGGACAAGAAGGACGGCTGCGTGAAGTGCGTGCTCACGCCGGCCGCGGCCTGAGGAGCCCTGCGATGACCGACAGACAGCACCAGCGTCACGAGCACACGGACCGCCCGGTGGTGGGCGCCGATCTCTCTTCCGACGAGCGCCCCGGCGTGCCCATGGAGCGCAGCCCCCAGCAGCCGCTCACGCCCACCGCGCCGGACCACTTCGAGCGCATGCGTCCCCGCCGCGGCCTCACCCGGCGCAAGGAGCTCCGGCAGATGACGCCGGTGTTCGGCACGGCGCAGCCCCTCCACGGCATCTCCGGCCTCTTGCGGCGGATCGCGTACTCCACCCACGAGACGCGGGCCAGGCACTGGATGATGCTCTTGATGGCGGACCGGGTGGACCGCCTCGAGCACAGGATCGCCGGGCTGGTGAAAGTCGCCGCCATCGTCCCGGCGGCCGCCGCCACGCTGATCGTCGCGGCGAAGCTGCTCAAGGACTAGGTACGTCCGTCCATCGCCTGGGCATTTGACGGGCGGGCAGCGGGCCGCTAGTATGCTCGTTATGAGCATACTCGATCCGAGCACACCGCCGCTCAAGCCTGCGGAGCTCTTCGTCCTCGCCGTGCTGCGCGCGGGCCCGCTGCACGGTTACGGCCTGGTGCAGGAGGTGGCGGCGCGGTCGCGCGGACGCATCCAGATCCGGCCCGGCAATCTCTACCGCGTGCTCGACCGCATGCTCGACCGCGGGCTCATCGAGCTCTACGAGCGCGCCTCCGCCGCGGACGAGCGCCGCACCTACTACCGCATCACCCAGCTCGGCCGGCGTGTCGCGCAAGAGGAAGCGCGGCTGCTGGCGGGCGTCCTCGAAGAGCTTCTCGCCACCTGAAGGAGGCGTCATGCTTCGCATCTTCCTGCGCGCGTACCCGAAGAAGTTCCGCGAGCGGCACGGCGAGGAACTGCTGCGCCTCTGCCACGAAGTCTATGGAAACGGCTTCTCCGTCCGCGCCATGGGCGATCTGATCCGCAACGGCCTGCTCGAGCGCCTTGGACGCGCGCCCGGCTCCTTCGGCGAGTGGTTGGAGCGGCCCGTCCGGGAAGGACGCGGCGAACGGTTCGTCGCCATGGTCTGGAACGACGCGCGGCATGCCCTGCGCGGCTTTCGCGCCAATCCCGGCTTCGCCTTCGCGGTGCTGCTCACCCTGGCGCTCGGGATCGGCGCCAACACTGCCCTCTTCAGCGTCGTCGACGCGGTGCTGCTGCGACCCTTGCCCTACGCGAACGGCGCCCGGCTGGTGCACCTGGTGCAGCCCGCGGAAGGCGCCGGGGTGGAGGACGTGGGCTTCTCTCCCCTGGAGGTGCAGGACTACCGCACGCAATCGCGCGCGCTGGATGCGGTGGTCGAGTACCACTCCATGCCCTTCACCCTGCTCGGCGGGGCCGAGGCGCAGCGGGTGCAGACCGGGGTCGTCTCCGCCGGGTTCTTCGATGCCTTCGGCGTGCGCGCGCTGCACGGCCGCACCTTCGTTCCTGCAGACGAGGAGCAGGGCGCCATGCCGGTGCTCGTGCTCAGCTTCGAGTACTGGCAGCGCGTCTACCGCGGCGATCCGGGCATCGTGGGCAAGAGCTTCACCATGAACGACCGCTCACACCTGGTCGTGGGCGTGCTCCCGCCCATGCCGCAATACCCGGGCGTGAACGACGTCTATATGCCCACCACCGCCTGCCCCTTCCGCAACGGCGCACATTGGCCGCACGACCGTACCGCGCGAGGCCTGACCGTGTTCGGGCGGCTTCGCGCCGGCGCGTCGCTGCAGTCGGCGCAGGCCGATCTCGCCACCGTGGCATCGCGGTTGCGGGGAGAATATCCCGCGGCGTACCCGGCGTCCGAGGGCTACCAGACCCGCGCCGCGCTGCTCCGCGACGAGCTGACGCGGCACGCGCGCCCCACGCTTCTGGCGCTGCTCGCCACCACCGCCTTCCTCCTGGTCATCGTCTGCGCCAACGTCGCCAACCTCACCATGGCGCGGCTGGTGCGCCGGGAGCACGAGATGGCCGTGCGCACCGCGCTGGGCGCCACCCGCGGCCGCCTGCTGCAGCAACTGCTCACCGAGAACCTCATCCTTGCGGTGGCCGGCGGCGCGCTCGGGCTCCTGGTGGCGGGATGGGGTCTCGACGCCCTGGCTGCGCTGGCGGAGCGGTTCACCACCCGCGCCACCGAGATCCGGCTGGACGGCCGCGTGCTGGCGTTCGCCGCCGGCATGTCGCTCTTCACCGGACTCTTGCTCGGGTGCCTTCCCGCGCTGCCGCGGCGGGCGAGCCTGGCCTCCGACCTCAAGGAAGGCGCGGGTGCGACGACCGGCGGCGGCCGGCTGCGGGCGCGCAGCGCGCTCATCGTCGCGCAGGTGGCGATCTCCTTCGCGCTGCTCACCGGCGCGGGGTTGATGCTCCGCAGCCTGCTCAAGCTGCAGCAAGTGGACGCGGGGTTCGAAGCCGGCAACGTCCTCACCGCGCGCGTGGACCTGAACTGGACGCGCTACCGGGAGGGCGAAAAGAGCGGCGCCTTCGCCGACGCGCTGCTGCGCAAGCTGCGCGAGATGCCCGGCGCCCTCGCCGTCGGAATCGGCGGCAGCGTTCCCCTGGACGGCAACAGCAATCCGTTCGGTCTCAACCTGCGCATCGAAGGGCGCGCGCTGGAAGGAGTGGCGCAGCCGCATGCCGAGATCGACACCTTCACGCCCGGCTACTTCAGCGCCATGGGCATTCCGCTCCTGCTCGGCCGCGACGCCGGCGAGGGCGACCGGCCTCCGGCGCCACAGGTGGCGCTGGTGAACCAGTCCTTCGCGCGCCACTGGCTCGGGCCCGATCCCATCGGGAAGCGCCTCAGCGCCGACGGCGGGAAGACGTGGGTGCCGGTCGTGGGCGTGGTCGCGGACGTGAAGCAGCACGGCCTGGAGAGGGAGCCCGCCGACGAGATCTGGTCGCCGCTCGCGTTCTCGCCCAATCGCGACATGCGGGTCATCGTGCGCAGCCGGGCCGCGCCGCTCTCGCTGGAACGGGCGGTGCGCGAGGCGGTGCGGGAGCTGGATCCCGATCAGCCGGTCACCGAGGTGAAGACGCTGGAGAAGGTGCGCGCGGATGCGCTCTCGCCGCCGCGGCTCACCGCTCTCTTGCTGGGCGCCTTCGCGCTGCTCGCGCTCGGCATCACCGCGGCGGGCATCGGCGGGGTCATCGCGTATTCGGTGGGGCAGCGGACGCAGGAGATCGGCATCCGCATGGCGCTCGGCGCCGAGCCCTCGGCGGTGCTGCGCATGATCCTGCGGCAGGGAATGGCGCTGATCGCGCTCGGCCTGGCGCTGGGCGTTCTCGGCGGGCTCGCCGTATCGCGGGTGATGGCGGGGCTGGTCTTCGGCATCCAGGCGCGCGATCCGGTCACCTTTCTCCTCGACGCGGCGGTGCTGACGGCGGTGGGAGCCTTGGCTTGCCTTCTGCCCGCGAGGAGGGCGGCGGAGGTGGATCCGATGATCGCGCTGCGCAGCGCGTAGCCACGCGCTTCAACCGCGGCGCGCGAGCAGCGCCAGCACCGCTTCGCGCCGTGGAAGCGAGGCCTGGGCGCCGAGCGCGGTGGTGGCGAGCGCGGCGGCGGCGCTGGCGAAGCGCCCCGCTTCCGCGAGCGGCCTCCCTTCCGCGAGGCATACCGCGATGGCGCTGGCGAAGGCGTCGCCGGCGCCGGTCACGTCCACGCGAGGCACTTCGAAACGCGGCAGCCAGCATTCGCCCTCGCCCCAGAGCAGCACGTCTCCTTCGCCGCCGGCCTGCACGGCCGCCGCCCGCGCGCCGCGGCGGACCAGTTGCCGCGCCGCCTCCCGCGCCGACTCGCGATCGCGCACGGCGATGCCCGTCAGCGCCTCCGCCTCCAGGGCATTGGGACGGATGAGGTCGAGCTGCGCCAGCATCTCGTCGCGCAGCGGCAGGCCGGGCGCGGGATCGAGCACGACTCGCGCGCCGGCCGCCCGGCCGATGCGCACCGCCTCGACGACGGCGTCGAAAGGAACGCCCAGCTGCGTCAGCACCAGGCGCGCGGATCGCAGCGCTTCCGCCGCCTCGCGCACGCAGGCCGCGTCGAGCCGCGCGTTGGCGCCCACCGCGGAGAGGATCTGCTTGTGGCCCTGCGCGTCCACGTGGCAGAGCGCCACGCCGGTGTGCGAGGCGGCGTCGCGGGAGACATGGCGGACGTCCACGCCCTCCGCCGCCAGCGCGGAGAGGACCGACTCGCCGCGCGAATCCTTGCCCACCCGCGCCACCAGGGCGACGCTGGCGCCGAGCCGCGCCGCGCCCACCGCCTGGTTCGCGCCCTTCCCGCCGCAGCCTTCCTGGAACGCATCGCCGTTCACGCCCTCGCCGCTGCCCGGCAGCCGCGGTCCGCGCGCGAGATAGTCGACGTTGGCCTTTCCCACCACCACCACGTCGTACACGCGCCGACTCTACGGCCCTAGAGCGCGGAGGGAAACGTCTCCGGCGGCTCCGCTGTCCACATCTGCGTGTGCTCCAGCGGCTCCAGCGCGCGGGTCCGGTCCACGTGCACCACCGCGTCGAACTGCTGCGCGATGCGCGCCTCGAAGTAGTGCGAATGCCGCTCGGTGCGCGGGCGATAGACCACGCCGATGGCGCGTTGCAAGAGCGGCTCGCGCAGCTCTCCCAGCGCCTCGCCCGCGCCGCGCAGGGGCAGGAAGAAGCGGGGCAGCGAGACCTCGTGGAACAGCTCCTCCACGCTGCCCTCCAACGCCGGCCGCACCGTCATCCGCTCGGGAGCGCCGCCCCAGTCGTCGGCGGCGGTCACCGTGCCCTCGCAGGTGGTGAAGCCGACCAGCAGCGCGGCCTCGCCATGCCGCTCGCGCAAGAGCTGGCCGACGTTGAGCTCGCCCTCGTCGCCCATCTGCGTGAAGCGCGCGTCGCCCAGGTGCGAGTTGTGCGCCCAGACGGCGATGCGCGCATAGCCGTCGCGCCGCGTGAGGAAGGCCGCCACCGCCTCCACCGTCTCCGCCATGTGCCGGTCGCGCAGGTTCCAGGTGGAGATCCGCGAGCCGAACATGGCGCGGTAGTACGCCTCGGCGTTGCGGGCGAGGCGCGCGTTCTGCTCGGCGGAGAAGAGCTCCGCGTCGAGGCTGCCCGCCGCCTTCCGCTGCATCTCGAGAAGTTGCGCCACCGCGTCGTCCTCGCACGAGCGGGAGAGGCCCAGGCGGGCGGCGTGGCCGTACCCCTCTCCCTCGTCGTCGCCGGCGCCGAAGCAGGCGTAGCGCGCGCGGGCCCGCTCCGCCGCTTCCGGATCGCGGCGCTCGAGCAGCCTCACCACCACGTCCAGCGACGTATACAAGCTATACAAATCCATTCCATGAAAGACCGCCGGCGCCTGGCGCGAGCCCCGGTTGTGCGTGCGCAGCCAGCCGAGGAAGTCCACCACCACCCCGTTGCGCCACATCCAGCTGGGGAACCGCTGGAAGCCGGCCAGCGCCTCCTCCGCGTCCGCGTCGTCCGAGCTGCCCTGCGCCCAGAGGCTCGCCCGGTCGGCGTCCGGCCAGTCAGCCTCGACCACCACGCCGTTGAACCCTTGTTCCGCGAGCAGCCGCTGGGTGATGCGCGCCCGCTCCCGGTAGATCTCGTGACTGCCGTGGGTCGGCTCGCCGAGGAGCACGAAGCGCGTTCCCTCGGCCAGCTCGAGCAGCGGATCGTAATCGCGGCGCGTTCCGCCGAGCAGGTGCGCGGCATCGCGGATGGAATCGATCAGCTGGGCACGCGCCATCGCAGATGCAAGCTTAGACACGTGAAGGTGCCGGGGCCTGCCCGGAAGCCTGCCTGCGTTGCCCGAGGGTGACGAGCACCTCGTTCAGCTCCTCGGGATCCACCGGCTTGACCAGGTGCGCGTCGAACCCGGCCGCCAGCGCGCGGTCGCGATCCTCGGGCCTGCCGTAGCCGGTGAGCGCCACCAGCACCAGGCCCTTTCCCTCCTCGGTCGCACGCAGCCGCCGCGCCACTTCGTACCCGTCGATGCCGGGCAGGCCGATGTCCACCAGGGCCGCATCGGGGTGGGTCGCCAGCGCCGCCTGCACCGCGCGCAATCCGTCGCCCACCAGCTCCACCCGATGCCCGAGGAGCTGGAGGAGGTCGCGCAGCGTCTCTCCGATGTCTGGGTTGTCCTCGACGAGGAGCAGCCGCTTGCGGGTGGGGTCCGCGCTCGCGGCGCGCCGCTCCAGCACCTGCGCCTCCTCGTGCAAGAGCGGCAGCCGCACCTCGAACTCCGAGCCCTGCAGGAGCCCCTGGCTGCGCGCGCAGACGCTGCCGCCGTGCAGCTCCACCAGGCGCTTGACCAGCGTGAGTCCCACGCCCAGCCCGCCGCGCGAGCGCGCCGGCGACTGTTCCGCCTGCGCGAACAGCTCGAAGACCTGCTCCAGCATCGCCGGCTCGATCCCGATGCCGCTGTCGCGGACGCTGAGGACGCCGAAGTCCCCCTCGCGCCGCAGCCTGAGCAGGATCTTGCCGCCCGGCTCGGTGTACTTGGCCGCGTTGTTGATCAGGTTGCACACCACCTGCTCCAGGCGCGTCGGGTCCGCCTCCACCCAGAGCGGCTCGAAGGCCAGCTCCTGCACCAGCTCGTGCCGGCGCTCGTCGACCAGCGGCCGCGACGTGGCGACCGCGTGCTCGAGCACGTCGCGCAGCGGCACCGGCTCGCGCCGCAGCTCCACCTTGCCGCGCGTGATGCGGCTGACGTCGAGCAGGTCGTCCACCAGCCGGGTGAGGACCCCCGCCTGGCGCAGGACGGTGGCGCGGGTCTTTTGCGCGCGGGCGTCGTTTCCCCCCAACTCGTCGAGCACGTGCATCCCGATGGTCACCGCCGCGAGCGGGTTGCGCAGCTCGTGCGCGAGCATGGCCAGGAACTCGTCCTTGCGGCGGTCGGCGGCCTCCAGCGCCACCACCGCCGCCTGCGCCTCCGCCCGCGCCGCCTGTTCGCGGGCGAGCAGCTGCTCCCGTTCCTCGAGCGCGCGCTGGCGCTCGGTGAAGTCGGAGAAGATGTACACCGCGCCGCTGAGCTGGCCGCGCTCGTCCAGCACCGGATCGCAGGTCAGGCGCAGCCAGCGGCCCCCGTGCTGCAGGTCCTGCACCTCGCGGCCGCGGCTCCGCGCCATGCGGCGGAAGGGGTCGGTGTCGGCCTCCGCGCCGGCGCCGGCGGCGGGCAGGAACGACTCGTGCACCCGCCCGATCAGCTGCTCCACCGGCACGTCCAGCATCCGCGTCATCGCCTGGTTGCAGCGCACCACCCGGCCTTCCCGGTCGAGCAGGCACATGGGGTCGCTGATGGCGTCGAAGGTGCTCTGCAGATCCCGCGCGGTGGCGGTGGCCTTCTCCTCGGCGCGGCGGGCGCGCAAGAGAGCGCGGATGGTGGCGATCAGCTCCGGCGGCTCGATCGGGTGCGCGAGGTAGGCGTCCGCGCCCAGCTCCAGGCCGCGGGCGCGGTACTCCACGTCCACGAAGTCGGCGGAGATCTGCAACACCGGCGTCGCGCCGGTGATGGGATCGGTCTTGATGCGCTGGCAGACCTCGAATCCGTTGATGTCGGGGAGCTGCACGTCGAGCACGACGAGGTCGGGACGCTCCTCCATCTTGCGCAGCGCCTCGGCGCCGCTGGCCGCCTCGATGGTGCGGAAACCTGCCCGCTGCAAGGTGCGGGTCAGGGCGTAGCGCGCGCCGTCGTGATCGTCCACGCAGAGGAGGAGCGGCGCTTCTTCAGCCATGCGCGCCCTCCGGCTCCCAGAGCGCGGCCCGCAGCGTCCGCGTGGCGTCGTCGCGCAGCATGGAGTGCACGCTCACCACCTGCGCGCCCGCTTGCTGCAGCCGCTGCGCCTCTTCGGGCAGGAGCTGCCGCGCGGCGCGCACCAGCACGGGAAGGCCCTTCGTCTCCGGGTCCTGCCGCAAGAGGCCCAGCGCCTCCTCCGCGAAGCCGGGCGCGCTCGCGTCGAGCACCACCGTGCGCGGCCGCTCCTCGCGCGCGCGGCGCACACCCTCGCTGCCGTCGCGCGCCTCCAGCACCTCCACCCGCGGCTCGGAGAGCTGCGCGCGCAGCTCGTCGCGCCCGTCCTGGGCGATGAGCAGCACGCGCCTGGGAGGCAAGAGCGCCCGCGAGATCGCCTCGAGCAACTGGTGGCGCTCGTCCAGCCGGTCTGCCATCACCTCCACCCCCAGCGCGAGCAGCCGGGCCTCGTGCGGAGCGCGGGCGTGGCCGATCACGGCGATGCCGCGGGTGATCTCGTCCTTGCGCAGCTCCGCCAGAAGCGGGCGGGTGGGCGAGCCTCCCAGGAACGCTCCGGCGATCACCGCAGCGGGCCGCTCGCGCGCGACCGCGGCGCGCGCCTCCTCCAGGGTGCGCGCGGGGAGCAGCCGGTAGCGCGACCCCTCGAGGAACCTCTCCCACTGCGCGAGCAAGGCCGCGTCGTCCACCATCGCCAGCACCGTGACCGCCGAATGCGGCGCCGAGGTGTCCCGCGGCGCATAGCTCCTGGGGATGGTCACCGAGAAGGTCGACCCTCGTCCCGGCTCGCTCTCCACCGAGACCTCCCCGCCGAGCAGCGTCGCCAGCCTTCGCGAAAGCGGCAGGCCGAGGCCGGTGCCCTTGATCTTCTTCTGCTGCGCGCCCTCGATCTGGGTGAACTCCTCGAAGATGAGCTCCTGGTCTTGCTTCGCGATTCCGATGCCGGTGTCCTTGACGTAGAAGGTGACGCTCTCAGAGGGCTCCTCCGGATGCTGCGCCCTGCGGGCTCCGCCCGTCGCCGGCAAAGCCGGCTCCTCCCGGACGCCTATGCGGACCTCGCCGCGCTCGGTGAACTTGAGCGCGTTGGAGGCGAAGTTGCGCACGATCTGGGTGAGCTTGCTTTCGTCCGTGTAGAGCGGTGGAAGCGCGGGCGGAGGGTCGAAGATGAGCTGCACGCCGCTTCCTTCCTGCAGGAGCGGCCGCAGCACCGCCCGCAGCGATCCGAGCAGCTCCGCCACCTCGAACTCGGTGGGCCAGACCGCGATCTTTCCCGCCTCGATCTTGGCCAGGTCGAGCAGGTCGTTGACCATGTCGGCGAGGTCGACGGCGGACTTGCGCATCAGCTGCACCGCCTTGCGCTGGCCCTCGCTGAGCGGCCCCTCCGATCCGTCGAGGACGATGCGCGCCAGCGACTGGATGGAGTTGAGCGGCGTGCGGAACTCGTGGCTCATGTTGCTGAGGAAGCGGCTCTTCAGCTCGGTGGCCTTGCGCAGCGATTCGGCCTTCTGATCCAGCTCGGCATAGAGCGCCACCACGCCGCGGTTGGTCTCCTCCAGCTCGCCGCGGATCTGCTCCAGCTCCTCGTTGCGGGCGCGCAGCTCGGCGATGGCGCGGAGCAGCTCGCGGTCCGCCTGGCGCACCTCCTCCTCGACGCTCTGCGGTTGGGCCCGCGCCAGCTCTTCGGCGATGCGCGCGGGCGACCGCACCATGCCTGCTGGAAGCCTGGGGAGGGCCTTGCCGAAGAGCACCTCGGTGCCCCGCTCGGGCGAGCTCTCGATGCTGAAGCGGTCCATCAGCCGCTGCGACCCGACGATGCCGAGTCCCATCCCGGTGGCCGACTGGTAGCGCCCGGCCAGTATCTCCTCGAGGTTGCGGATGCCCGGACCCTTGTCCACCGTGCGCACGAGGAACTGCCCGTGCGGCCCTTCCTCCATCAGGAACTCGCACCGCCCGTTGCCCGCATAGCGGAAGGCGTTGCGGCAGATCTCCGAGGTGGCGGTGGCCAGACGCGCCTGATCCTGGGGCGCGAAGCCGAGCAGGGAAGCGAGCTGCCGCGCCCGCTGCCGGGCGCTGACCACGTCGCGCTCGGAGGCGATGGCGAGGCTCGAAAGCGGCAGCTGGGTGGGCGTCATGGCTCCCGGAGCGCAACCACCGTCGCGTCGTCGGAGGCGCGGCGGAAATCGCGGAAGAGGACCCCTGCTATCACCCCGACGTGCCGCGCGCGCAAGCCGGATTCGCCCTTCAGCGTCCAGTGCGCGGTGATGCCGTCGGAGTGCAAGACGAGGATGCCGCCGGAGGGCCAGGGCGCGGCGAACTCCTGGATGCGCCGCGCCTCGTGCCCGGCGATGCCGTTGTGCGAGACGAGGCCGCGGGGCGCCGCGGCAGGATCCTGGAGCACGCCGGCGATGTTTCCCACCCCGCAGAAGCGCAGGGAGCGCGACACCCGGTCCAGCTCCGCCACCGCCAGAGCGGCGCCGCGCGTGGGGCGCAGCGCGGCGTGGATCGCGTGCACGATGGCCTCGGGGCCGGGGAGCGCGTCGGTGCCGGCGAAGGCCTCCACCGCCACTTGCGCGGCGCGCGCGGCGAGCGGCCCGTGTCCGAGGCCGTCCACGACCAGGAGCCGCGTCCGCGTCAGCGTCTGGCGGCTGGCCCATGCGTCGCCGCAGAGGAACTCGGTCGCGACCGGCTGGCAGGCGCCGCCGATCTGCACCACCCCTTCGGGCGCGCCGCCGGCCCACACCCTTGCCATCACCGCGCTGCCGTTCGGCCCGCTCTCCGCATCGAACTCGTGGGCGAGCCTTCGCGTGGCGCCCAGCCCCTCGCCGCGGGTGCCGGCGGTGGAGTGGCCGTCTCGCAGCGAGGCCGCGAGGTCCATCCCCGGGCCGCGATCGAGCGAGAGCACCTCGACGCCAGAGCGCTCCACGCCGCGCAGCTCCTGCAGCAGCAGCTCGCCCTGGCGGGCATGCTTGCCGAGGTTGCTCCCCAGCTCGTTCACGATGATGGCCAGCTTGCCCGACTCCGTCTCCGAGAGCCCGGCGCTGGTGGAGAGCAGCGCCGCCGCCCGCCGCGCCTCGCCCACCTGGGTCGCGTCCTCCACGCGGATCCGCTGCTGTCCGATCACTTCCACCTCGTCAGCGCGACGCGGGTGCCCTGCCCGGGACGGGAATCGATCTCGAACTGGTTGACCAGCCTCTTCGCCCCGCCGAGCCCCATGCCGAGCCCGGTGCCGGTGCTGTAGCCGTCGCTCAGCGCGAGCTGGATGTCGGGAATGCCCGGCCCCTTGTCCTCGAAGATCAAGCGCAGTCCCTTGCGCGGTCCGTCTTCCAGCGCCTCCATGCGCACAGTCCCGCCGCGGCCGTAGACCACCGTGTTCCGCGCGATCTCGCTCGCGGCGGTGACCATCTTGGTCTGGTCCACCAGGGTGAAGCCCTGCTGGACGGCCCAGGTCCGCACCGCCTGGCGGACCGCGACCACGTCATTCTCCGCGCGCAACTGCAGCACGTCAGTTCTCGACACCTGCGCCATCGTCCTCGTCCGGGTCGTGGGTGGCGTCGTCACCGACGGAGGCTTCGAGAAGCTTCATGCCGCGCTCGACGTCGAGGGCGGTGCGGACACCGGAGAGGGAAAGCCCCAGCTCGACCAGGGTGATGGCGACCGCGGGCTGCATGCCCACCACCACCGTCTGCGCGTCGAGGATGCGGCTCATTCCCGCGATGTCGGAGAGCATGCGGCCGATGAACGAGTCCACCATGTCCAGGGCGCTGATGTCGATGAGCACGCCGCGCGCCTGGTCGCTGGCGATGCGCGTGGTCAGGTCTTCCTGCAGCTGCATGGCGAGGCGGTCGTGCATGTCCACCTGGATGGTGACCAGGAGGTACCTGCCCATGCGCAGGATGGGGATGCGCTCCACTATCCGCGCTCCTTCCCATCCTTGTCCGCCTCTTTCCCCTTCTCCTTCTTGTGCTGCTGCACGCGGCTGACGGTGCGGCCGGTGCGCTGCAGGGCCAGCGCGAAGGCGTCCGCCAGCGTCGCCTTGGTGGTGACGGTGCCGAGGTCCACGCCCAGGTGCACGATGGTCTGCGCGATCTGCGGGCGGATGCCGCTGATGATGCAGTCGGCGCCCATCAGCCGCGCCGCCGCGATGGTCTTGAGCAGGTGCTGCGCCACCAGCGTGTCCACGGTAGGCACGCCGGTGATGTCGAGGATGGCCACCGCGCTGCCGGTCGCGACGATGCGCTGCAGGAGCGTCTCCATCACCACCTGGGTGCGGGCGGAATCGAGCGTGCCGATCATCGGCAGGGCGAGGATGCCCTCCCAGAGCTTCACCACCGGCGTGGACAGCTCCAGCATCTCCTGCTGCTGCCGGTTGATCAGCTCCTCCCGGGCCTTCTGGTACGCTTCCGTCGTGTAGAGCCCCAGCTGATCGAGCAGCTGCGTCACCGTCCACAGCTCCGCCGCCTGCTCCTGCGCCGGCACGTCGCGCTGGACGCACGCGAAGAGCGGCTTCTTCAGCGAGAAGACGAAGGTCGCCGTCTCCGAGGGGCTGTGGCCGGCCTGGTTGCGCGAGCGGGAGATGGAGCTGAGCAGCTCCTTCATCTCCGCCCAGGCAGGGCTGTCGATGCCGCCGCCTCCGGAGGACAGCGCGCGCTGCAGCTCGTGCAGGAAGGAGCTGCATTGCTGCTGCAACTCCGCGTCGGCGATCAGCTTGCGTCCCAGGGTCGCCTTCAGATCGGCGACCCATTCGGAGAGGATGGCCTGCTGCTGCTTGCGGAGAATTTCAGGAAGCCGGGAGTCGGGCATGTCCGCTGCCAGATCCCACGGACGCTGGCACGCTTGCACGCGGCGGGCGGTGCGCCAGTCGCCTAGCTGACGCAAGAGGCCCCGCCGCGCGCGACTCCCGGACGCTACGGACCGCGGGACGCCTACAGCAGCGCGAGCACGTCGGCGGCGAAGGTGGCGGTGTTCGCCTTGGGAAAGACGTTCCTCACCTTGCCGTCGGGGCCGATGACGTACGCGACCCGCTTGGCGTTTCCCGCCCCGGTGGAGTCGGCCGCGCCGTACTGCACGCCCATGGCGCGCGTCGGGTCGGAGAGGAGCGGGTAGGGGAAGTTGAATTTCTCGGCGAAGCGTTTGTTCTCTTCCACGGTGTCGAAGCTCACGCCCAGGACGGCCGCGTTCTTCGCCGACAAGTCACGGGCTCGGTCACGGAGCCCGCATCCCTGCAGCGTTCAACCAGGGGTGTCTGCCTTCGGGTAGAACCAGAGCACCACGTTCTTGCCGCGGAGGTCGCTGAGCTTGACCGTCTTTCCCTCGCTGGAGGAGAGGGAGAAGTCGGGCGCCATGTCGCCGACGTTGAGGAGTGCCATGCGGGCGCAGTAGCAAAAAGCGCGGAGGTTGCAAAGGGATGATCGTTCTCGATGGCGCAACCGGAACGGAGCTGGGCCGGCGTGGCGTGGATACCCGCACCGAGCTCTTCTCCGCCATCGCTCTGCGCGACGCTTCCGGCATCGAGCGCCTGCGCGCCGTGCACCGGGATTACGCCCGCGCCGGCGCCCAGGTGGTGACCGCCAACACCTTCCGCACCAACCCGCGCAAGGCCGGCCTTGGCTTCGAGGAGATGACCCGCGCCGCGGTGGCCGCGGCGAAAGCGAGCGGCGCGGTGGTGGCGGGGTCGATGGCGCCGGTGGCCGACTGCTACCTGCCGGAGCTGCGCCCGCCCGGCGACGTGGCCCTGCGCGAGCACCGCCAGCTCGCGGAGGTTCTCGCGCGGGCCGGGTGCGAGCTGCTGCTGGTGGAAACGGTGGCTGCGGCCGACGAGGGCCTTGCCGCGGTGCGGGCCGCCTGCGCCACCGGGCTTCCCGTATGGGTCTCGGCGATGGCCATGCCCGACGGCAGGATGCGGAGCGGCGACGACCTGCGCGCCTTCTTCCAGGCCGCGGCGGACGAGGGCGCGCGCGCGGCGCTGATCAACTGCGTGCCGTGCTCTGGCGTGGATCTCGGCCTCCAGGCGGCTGCCGACTGCGGCCTGCCGTTCGGCGGCTACGCGCACATGGGAGAGGTGGACGCCGCGGCAGGATGGCCGTCGACGCCGGTGCTCACGCCCGGCGAGTACGCGCGCCGGGCCGCCCGCTGGCTCGAGCGCGGCGCGCTCGTCGTGGGCGGTTGCTGCGGCACGACGCCGGAACACATCGCGGCGGTTGCGGCCCTCTCCGCCGAGAGGCACGATCCGCTCCACCTGCCCGCGAGGAGGTCGCCATGAAAGCGCTCCTCCTCGCCGCGCTTCTCTCCGCATCGGCCGGCGCGGCTTCCCCAGCGGGTGCGGCTGCCCACGACGGCGGCCTGCGCAATCCCGAGCAGGAAGACCGCCTCGCTGCCAGGGTCCGCAGGCCGCGCGCGCCCGGTACAGTGGCGGTCCCACCCGCCGGAGGTCTCGTCCCCTTGGACCTGGATGCGTTGGCGAAGGAGCGCGAGAGCACGCTGGCGTCGTTCCGCGATCCCCACGCGAGCCCGCTTGCTGCCGTGGCGCGGTACGACTTCGCCGGGGAGCGCCCGCTGACGTTCGGAAGCGGCGCGGAATGCGACGCGCACCTCGAGGGCGTGGACGAGGAAGTCAGCCTGCGCGCCCTCCCCGATGGGTTCGAGCTCTCCCGTGAAGGAAAAGCCGAGCGCCTGGCTCCGAACGCGAAGCTGCGGGTGGGGCGCTACACGCTGCGCCTCTCGCACCAGAACTTCCCCGGCGTCGTGGTGCTGGATCCGCGGAGCCCCCGGCTCGCGGCCGGGCCGTTCCCGGTCTGGTTCGACCCCGATCCCGCCTTCCGCGTGGAGGCGACGCTGGCTGCCGATCCGAAGCCGCGCCAGGAGATCGTCCTCTCCACCCGCGGCAACCGCCGGCACGCCCTGCGCCTGGGGACCCTGGAGTTCAGCCTGCAGGGGCGGCCGCTCCGTCTCACCGCCATGCGGCTGCTCGAGCCGGGCGTCGACGAGTCGGCCGTGTCCATCTTCTTCCGCGATTCCACCACCGGGCACGAGAGCTACCCGGTGGGCCGCTACGTGGACGCGATCCCGACGGGCGGCGACCGTTACCTCCTCGACTTCAATCGCGCCTACAACCCCACCTGCGCCTTTTCGACGCTCTACAACTGTCCCATTCCACCGCGCGAAAACGTGCTGCCCGTGGCCGTCCGCGCCGGAGAGCGCGACCCCGGCGGTCATTGAGAAAGGGCAGAAACGGCGGCGGCGGCGCCTTGACAGCCGCGTCGCGCGCGGGCCTTCTGGACGCGCCTCCTGCCCGCGCCTCCTGCCCGAGGGGACACATGATCCGCCGTGCCTTTCCGCTCCTCTGCGCGCTCGCCCTCGACTGCGGCAGCGGCAGGCCGCCGCGCAAGCTGGTCATCCTCCACACCAACGACGAGCACTCGCACCTGCTCGGGTCCGGTCCCGAGGCCGACGACTTCGCCCAGACCTACGGCGGCGCCGCGCCCTCCGCGGGAACGGGCGCCATCAAGGGCGGCGCCTCCAGGCGCGCAGCGGTGCTCCAGGCGGAGCGCGACGCCGCGAAGGCGGCGGGCGCCGACACGCTGACCGTCTCGGCCGGCGACAACATGATGGGTACGCTGATGCAGATCGCCGCGCCCTTCGCCTCGCCCGACTACCGGGTGATGAAGATCCTGGAGTACGACGTCACCACGCTCGGCAACCACGAGTTCGACTTCGGGCCGCAAGGCCTCGCTGCCATCATCCAGGCCGGCAAGGCCAGCGCGGAAGGCATTCCGGCCATCGTCGCCAGCAACGTCCACTTCAGCGGCAGCGCCGGCGACGCGGACCTGGCGGCGCTCTTCGACGAGTCCGGCGCCGATGCCGGCAAGCCCGTGCACCGCAAGCTCCTGCTCACCACAGCAAACGGCCTCCGGGTCGGATTCATCGGCATCATGGGGGCCGACGCCGCCGCCGTCGCGCCGCTCAAGGCCCCGACGCGCTTCTCGGTTCCCGTCGGGACCACCGACGACAACCGCATCGCCGCGCTGGCGCAGATCTACGACGACGTGCAGCCCTTCGTCGATTCGCTGCGCCGCGACGACAAGGCGGACGTGGTGGTGGCGCTGAGCCATTCCGGTTCGGAGGTAGGCGTGGCCGGGAGCGAGGACTTCTCCATCGCCCGCAACGTCGCCGGCATCGACGTGATCGTGAGCGGTCACACCCACCGCGAGGTGCCCGCCACGCTGGTGAAGAACGAGCGCACCGGCAGGGACGTGCTGGTTCAGCAGGCGGGCCGCTTCGGCGACAACCTGGGGCGCATCTCGCTGAGCGTGGACGAGAACGGCCACGTCTCGTTCGATACGGCGGGGTCCGGCCTGGTCAAGGTGGACGACACCCGGCCGGCCGCGGACGCGAAGGTGAACGCGCTCGTGCTCGAGATGATCCAGGCGCTCGAGCAGCAGCCCCTCTTCGGAGCAGAGCCGTCGTTCATCGGATTCGCGCTCGGCCGAATCCTCGACTCGGCGCCGCCGGCCTTTTCCGGCACCGGCAGCCTCTACAACTTCCCGCTGGCCACCCTCGACTACGACGTGGACAACGCCGGCCGGTTCCAGGAGACCGAGCTGCTCGACCTGGCCGCCGACGCGCAGCTCGCCGCGGCGAACCAGCTCGCGCCGACCGAGCTCGCGGTGGAAGCTTCCGGAGCCTTGCGCGTCTCCGCTTTGGAGAAAAGCCGCACCGGCAAGCTTGGCTTCGCCGACCTGTTCCGGGTGGCGCCGCTCGGCGTCTCCCCCACCGGCGCGCCCGGATACCCGCTCTGCCGGTTCGGGGTCTTCCTCGCCGAGGTGAAGGCGGCTTTCGAGGTGACCGCCGGGTTCGCCTACAGCGGCGGTCACGACGACTTCTTCCTCGTTCCTTCGGGCTTCCGATTCGAATACGACACCTCGCGCCCGGCCTTCAACGCCGGGGGCGATCCCCTGGACCGCAACAACGGCCGCGTCACCAGGATCTGGCAGCTCAGCGCGGCCAATCTGGCCGCGGGAAATTTCGACGGCGTCTGGGAGCCGAAGTTCGACGCGTCGCTGTCCACCAGCGCCGGCGGCGGCCTTCCTCCCGGCTGGCTCGACAACCCGGTGAAGATCGTTCCGGCGGCGGCCAGCCTGTTCATCGCCTCGTTCGCCACCGTGGCGGGCGTGGTGCTCAAGGACGCCGACACCGGCAGGCCCATCCCCGACAACGATCCGAACCTGACCATCGTCAAGCGGCCGGACGGCAGCGAAGTGAAGGAGTGGGAAGCCTTGGGCAGCTTCGTGAACCACCTCGGCGGCGGCGCAGCCTTGCCGCCGCGCTACAAGCTCTCCGACCCCGCAGGGCCGCTGCCGCGCCGCGCTGCCTGCACCGGCGCCAACGCCATCCCCCCAGGCTTCTGCAGCCATTGAGAAAATGGGGACACCCTGACAAATGCGGGACACCCGACTGCTTCGGCCAGCGAGCTGGCACGAAAATGGGGACACCCTACTTAATTCGGCCAGCCGACCTGGCGCGAGCACTGCGAATTAAGTAGGGTGTCCCCGTTTTCGTGTCCCCATTTTTGTAGGGTGTCCCCATTTTCGACGAGGCGATCGAAAAAGCGCGCGACCGCGCCAAGTTCCGCGTCGCGGAGCTGCGCCTTTCGCATCCGGGCGAAGACCAGGTTGCCCTCGGGCGCAGGCTGGTCGAGTCTTCGGCGCTGCGCGCCGGGCTTGCGGGCGCCGCCACCGGAACGCTGTCGCTGGTTGCCTTGCCGCTCGGGCTTCCCGCCGGCATGGGAGTGGCGCTCTTCTTCGAGGCGGAACTGATCTTCGCGCTCTTGCAGCTCTACGAGCTGGACACCGCGGGCGAGGCGGGCCGGCTCAAGCTCTACACCTTGTGGGCGGGCGCGGGGTTCGCCGGCGCCGCGAAGAGCGCGGGGCTGCGCACGGGAGCCCGCGCGGTGGGGCGTATCCTGGAGGGCTCGGTGCCGGTTCGCATCATCCGGCGGCTCAACCCGGCGCTGCTCAAGGCCATCCTGCGCCGCCTCGGACTGGGCTGGCTGCCCCGCACCGCCAGGCTCTGGCCGCTGCTCGGCGCGCCGGTCTCGTTCATGCTCGACCGCGCCGCGCTGCGCACGCTCGGCAATGCCACTCTGGCCACCCTGGACGACGAGGCGCGCCAGCGCCGCCGCCGCGGGGCCGCACAGGCTCGCAAGCCGCGGCAGCGCCGGGTCAGGGTCACGGTGGGCTGAGAACTTCCCTTCTTCCTCCGCTCCCTGTACAGAATCGCGCGCCGCGTAGCGGGGAAATGCCCGGCGCGCGCGTTTGTTCGAGCAGTCAGACTGAAGCACCGCGAAGGCGGCCGCACGGGGGCCGCCTTCGCCTTCTCGAGCCAGGGGACACCATGCGCACTGCGTGCGGCGATGGTGCCTCGACCCAGGGGACACCATGCGCACTGCGTGCGGCGATGATGTCCCCGTCCAGATCCTACAGCGCGAAGAAGACCGTCAGCCAGTCCGCGAGCCGCGAGATGTCGGTGGCGCGCGTGTTGGCGCACAGCCAATGGAGGGCGCCGAGGTGGAAGCCGCCGCCGCCGTAGACGATGACGCCGGGAAGCGGCAGCGTGGTGAGGTTGAGCACGGCATAGGGCAGCTTCTCGTCGGCGGTGCCCGTCACCCGCTGGTACTTGGCCTCGACCGCGAGTCGGTTGCCGTTGCGCGCGTCGCGGAAGAGCACGTCGACCTCGCGGTCCTTGCCGTAGATGGTCTTGCCCACCGTCAGCCGCCGGCGGTAGTCGAGCCCGAGCGTCGCGCCGGTCAGCGCGATCACCCGCTCGAACTCCAGCGCGGAGAGCTCGAAGCTGTCCACCCGCTGCGCGAGCAGCCGGCACTCCTCCGCCGTGACCGGGAGCTGCGCCTGCGCGGCCAGCACCCAGCTACCCATCCCGCCCGGCTCCCAGGCCCGCAGCGCCGCAAGCAGCTCCGGGACGGGGCGGGGCGGCGAGACCAGTTGCAGGACGGTGGGCTCACTCATGTCTTGGTCTCCCCCCGAGCGCCCAGGCGCGCCAGGCGCGCAGACGGTCGGGTTCGCGCGGCCGCGAAGGCTCGTTGCGCAGGAAGCGGCGGACCGCCGGCTCGCGCTCCACCGGCCGCACCGCCATCAGCTTCTCCAGGCTGGCGGTTGCGCCGCCGTCGTCCAGCCACCCGCAGGCGTGGGCCGCTTCCAGCTCCGCAGGCGCGGCGGCCCCGTCCACCAGCGTCTCCAGCGGCGGCGGCTCCGCCGGCTCTTCCAGCACCTCCGCCGCTCGCGCCACCACGGCGTCCTCGGGCACGAAGGCCGCGAGCGACGGATCCAGATAGGCGAGGTCGACGTCGCCGAGCAAGAAGCGCCGCTCCAGCGCCCGCGCCTCCACTCCCACCACCCCGGAGCCGCAGAACGGGTCCAGCACGAGCTCGCCCGGCGCGGTGCTCTGGGCGACGAGGGTCCGCACCAGGACGGCCGGTTTCACCGCCGGGCCAGGCACGCCCGCGCGCGGCGCCATCAGCACGTCGGGGATCCCCAGGTCGTTGAGGGGGCGCTTGCCCTTCTCGAAGAAGAGGATGCGCTCGCTGGCGGCGCGATAGTGATAACCGGTGCCGCCGCGGATGCTCCTGCCGTCGAGGGTGGTCTTGGCCCAGAGCACCTCTTTCCAGTAGGTGAGCCCGCAGGCGCACCTGCGCGCGCCGTTGGGCAGCCGCACCGCGCCGACGCCCTGTTGCTGCTTGATCACGTCGGCCGTGACCTCGTCGCAGAAGAGGTAGAAATGGCGGTCGGCGCGGAGCACGCGGGCCACCTCGCGCAGAAGCTCCGGCAGCCGCTCGTTGGCCACGGTGGCAAACCAGTTGGTGGTCAGCCGCGTGGTGGTGCCCCGGGCGCGATCGATCTGCAGCGATTCGTAGGGAGGATCGGTGACCACCAGGTCCACCGACTCCGGCGCGAGGCCCTTGAGCAGGTCGAACGCGTCGGAGACGACCACGCGTCCGGCGGCCTGCGGCGGAGGCGCTGCGAAGGGAAGCTCGAGCAGGTTGGTTTCGCTCATGCCGACAACCTGCCAGCGCCCCCTGACATCGGTTCAGTATGTCGTAACCGCCGGCGAAAGTCGCGCGTAGAATCGGTGCATGAGCGTCCTCGCGGCGGCGGCGATCCTGGTCGAGCTGTTCACCTCCGAAGGGTGCTCGAGCTGCCCTCCGGCAGACGCGGCGCTGGCGCGGCTCCACCAGGCACAGCCGGTTCCGGGCGTGCGCCTCCTGGTCCTCTCCGAGCACGTGGACTACTGGGACGACCAGGGCTGGAAGGACCCTTTCTCCAGCGCGCAGTTCACCGCCCGCCAGGGGCGCTACGGCGAGCGCAACTATACGCCGCAGGCCGTGGTGGACGGCCATTTCGACGTGCTCGGCTCGGACGAGGAGGGCATCGTCCGCGCCGCCAAAGGGGCCGCGCTGGAACCGCATGGGACGCTGGCCGTGACCCGCGCTTCCGGGGCGCACCGCGTCCACCTCGCCGCCTCGGCGCTGCCGCCCCACGGCCCGTCGCAGGTGATGCTCGCGGTGGTGGAGGACGGTCTGGTCAGCAAGGTCGCGCGAGGCGAGAACGCCGGCCGGACGCTGTCGCACACGGCGGTGGTGCGCGCTCTTGCGCCGGTGGGGAGCGTCGCGGCGTCTTCGAGCGAGTGGAGCGCCGACGTGGAGGTGCCGCAGGACCGCTCGTGGAAAGAGGCGCGGATCATCGCCTTCGTGCAGGACCGCGCATCGCTGCGCATCCTCGCCGCGGGCACGCCGTAAACGCGCGGCGGCGCTACAGGAACGACGCCAGCGCGCTGCCGCCCAGGGCGAGGAGCGCCCCTCCGACGATCAGGCTGAAGGTTCTCAGGAAGCTCATGCTGCTTTGACGAGCAAGCCGGGTGCCAGGTTCAGGAAAATTTAAAACCGCGTCATTCCGCGCCATTGCGCAGCAGCCCTGGAAGTGATCATCCGACATCGTCCGGGAAATCTGACATGAATGTCCGGACCACGACCCGTAAATGCTTCAGCCCTTCACGCAAAGGACCTGGCGAAGCTCCGCGACCACCGCGACCAGGTCCTTCTGGTTTTCCATCACCTGCTCGATGGGCTTGTACGCTGCCGGGATCTCGTCGATCACGCCGCCGTCCTTGCGGCATTCCACCCCGCGCGTCTGCGCCTCCAGATCCTTCACCGAGAAGCGCCGCCTCGCCTCGCCGCGGCTCATCTTCCGCCCCGCTCCATGGCTCGCGCTCTCGAAGCTCTGCTGCGAGCCCAGCCCGCGGACGATGAAGCTCCTCGTTCCCATGCTCCCGGGAATGATGCCCAGCTCGCCCTTGCCGGCGCGGATGGCGCCCTTGCGCGTGACCAGCACCTCTTCGCCGAAGTGCGTCTCCTCCGCGACGTAGTTGTGGTGGCAGAGCACGGGGTCGGCGAGCACCACGTCGGGGCGGAACCTTCGCAGCGCGTCCTCGTACAGCCCGAGCATCGCCTCGCGGTTCTTCATCGCGTACCGCTGCGCCCAGAAGAGATCGCGCCGGTACTCCTCCATCTCGCTCGTGCCGGCGAGGAAGACGGCGAGGTCGCGGTCGGGCAGGTCCTGGTTGTGGGCCAGCTTGCGCGCGCGCTGGATGTGGATCTCCGCCAGCGACTTGCCGATGTTGCGGCTGCCGGAGTGGAGCATCATCCAGACGCGATCTTCGCTGTCCAGGCAGAGCTCGATGAAGTGGTTGCCGCCGCCCAGGGTGCCGAGCTGGCGCCGGGCCTTGGGCAGGAGGTCCTTCACCGCGGGCGTGAGATGGTGGAACTCGTCCCAGAACTGCTTGTCCTCCGCCCGCTCCAACGGATCGCGGTGCTGGTTGAACCCCACCGGGATGGTCCGCTCCAGCTCGCGCCGGATGCCGCGCAGGTCGTCGGGAAGATCCGCGGCCCCGAGGCTGGTCCGCACCGCCGCCATCCCGCATCCGATGTCCACCCCGACGGCAGCCGGGCTGACTGCGCCCTTCATCGCGATCACGCTGCCGACGGTGGCGCCCTTGCCGTAATGGACATCGGGCATGGCGGCCACGTGATGGAACACCCAGGGCAGGGCGGCGATGTTGCGCAGCTGGTCGAGCGCGACGCCTTCGATCTCGCCCGGATCGGTCCAGGCCAGGATGTCCACCTTTTCGCCGCGGATGCGCTGCATGGGCTCAACTTAATGCCGCGGCGATGCGT
Source organism: uncultured delta proteobacterium (assembly GCA_963792275.1). Taxonomy (GTDB): domain Bacteria; phylum Myxococcota; class Myxococcia; order Myxococcales; family 40CM-4-68-19; genus 40CM-4-68-19. The sequence goes on along the minus strand of CAWBVQ010000018.1, from coordinate 822,635 downwards.
GCCGCGTACTCCTCGCGCTCGGCGTCCGAGTCGTACTTGGTCCGCGGCCAGAAGAAGCCGCGCAGCCCGTCGCCCTTGCGCCGCGGAACCACGTGCGCGTGCAGGTGCGGCACGCTCTGCGAGATCTTGTTGTTCACGCCGATGAAAGTGCCGTCGGCGCCGAGCGCTGTCTCGACCGCCCGCGAGATCCGCTGCGCGGCCGTCCAGAACCCGCCCATCTCGGAGGCGGGAAGGGTGTGGAAGTCGTCCACATGCGCCGTGGGGATCACCAGCACGTGGCCCTTGAACACCGGCCGCGTGTCCAGGAAGGCGCAGACCGCCCCCTCCCTGAGCACGAACGACGCTGCCACTTCCCCTCGCACGATGGCGCAGAACACGCAGGACCGGGACATGCGCGGGAGGATCGCATATGCGGCCGTCCGCCATGCCGGCAGCCATGCAACCTGTCGGGAACACGCCGCTTTGCAGAGCCGTTTTCCATTTCCCGGGCTCCGCCGGGTCCAGAGGGCACAAGAGAGCGGGCTGCCGCCCGCCGAGGAGACGAACGCACATGCGCAAGCTACTTTCCCTTCCCCTCGTGGCAGCCGTCGCCTGTGGCGGCGGACAGTTCAAGGACCAGGCCCGCGACGCGATGCCGAGCAAGGACACCATGTCGATGGGCTCGCCGCAGCGGTCGCAGGCGGTGGCATCGTCGCCGGGCACCGACGCCGTCGCGCAGGACTCGTCGGTGGGGCAGTCCTCGCCGTTCTTCGCGCTCACCGTGAGCGTGGCGGCGACGTTCAACGTGCCGGTGGCGGCCTTCCTCGACCTGCTCCAGCACGTCACCGAGGACTTCGAGCCCACCTCCTGCGATGCCTCGAGCTGCACCTGGCAGGGCTCGGGCGCCCTCGACGCCAACACCTACAAGCTGCTGGTCTCGCGCGACGCCGACGGCGTCAGCTTCGACTGGACGCTCTCCGCCCAGGCCAAGGCGCAACCCACCTCCGCCTTCGTGCAGTTCGCCAGCGGCGTCGCCACTCCCGGCGGCCAGCGGCACCACGGCTCGGGCAACTTCAACATCGACTTCGATCAGATGGCGCTGCTCGGCGCCGCCGGCAACGCCACCGGCCAGATGCAGGTCACGCACTACACCAACGTGGGCCCCGCCCAGCTGGCGGTGACCTTCATGGGCGCGAACGACACCGACCATCCGGGGACGAAGAACAACATCGTCTACGCCTACGCCAACGACACCACCGGGGGCGGCGACCTGGACTTCGCCATGCACAACACCACCAGCCAGGACCGCTTCTCGGTGCACTCGCGCTGGAAGAACGACGGCCAGGGCCGCGCCGACGTGCAGGGGCTGGGCGGCGGCAACAGCGTCAGCATCTCCGAGTGCTGGGGCGCGGCGCCCTTCAGCGTCGCCTACTTCAACTCCAACATCGCGTTGAACCTGCCTCCCTGGGGCGGTCCGACTTCGGGCAGCGTGAGCGCCTGCACGTACCTCGACGCGTCGTTCTCGGCCAAGACCGCGCCGTGACGGTGAGCGGGCTGCGCGTGCTGGAAGGAGGCCGGGCCGGCGAGGTTGCCGCGCCCGGCGGTCCTTCGTCCGCGGGCCTGGTGGAGGAGCTGTACGAGCGGCACGCGGCGGCGGTGTACGGACGCTGCCGCTACCTGCTCAAGGACGACGCGGAGGCAAAGGACGCGCTGCAGGACGTCTTCGTCAAGGTGCTGCGCTCGCTCTCCGGTTTCCGCGCCGCGGCCTCGCCCTCGACCTGGATCCTGCGCATCGCCACGCACCACTGCCTGAACCTGCTCCGCGCCCGCAAGGCGCTCTGGCGAGAGCAGCTGGATGCGCTGCAGCGCGAGCGCAGGCAACAGACCGAGCCGCCCGACCGGCGCGAGCTGGTGCGCGTGCTCCTTTCTTCGGCGCCGGAGGAAGCGCAGGAGGTGGCCGTGCTCTACTTCGTCGACGAGCTGACGCAGGCGGAGATCGCCCAGGAGCTGGGGCGCAGCCTGCCCACGGTGCGCAAACGGCTGCGGGAGTTCCTCGCCTGCGCGCGCGCCGCTTTGGGAATTGACCTGGTGGAAGGGAGCGACCTGTGAGCCTCGATCTGGGTGGACCCGGCCAGGGCTGCTCCGCCATGCGCGTGCGCAGGCTGGTTGCGGGAGAGCTGGCCGGAGCGGAAAAGGAGCGCACGCAGGCGCACGTCGCGGGGTGCGAGCGGTGCGCGCGGGTGCAAGAGGAGATCGCGCAGGAGCGGGAGGCGCTGCGCCGCGAGGTGCCCTTCCCGGCCTTCGCCGCAGGCGTGGCGGAGAAGCTCGCTGCAAGGCCGCGGCGGCCGTGGGCGGCGCGCTGGGCGCCCCTGGCGGCGGCCGCGTCGGTGGTCCTGGTGGCCGGGGCGGGTCTGGTCGTTCGCCGCGGGCCCACCGAGCGGGCGAAGGGCGGCGCCTCCGCGCAGCTCTTCGTACAGGACGCGGCCGGCGTGCGCGCGCTGGACCCGGAAGAGGCGCTGGCGCCGGGCGCGAGGCTCCTGCTCAAGCTCTCGCCCGCAGGGCGCACGCAGGCCGCGGCCGTGCTCCTCGAGCCCGGCGAGACCAGCGTGGTCTACCAGGGCCCGGCGGTGGACGGTCCGCTTCCGCGGGCGTTCGAATGGACGGGCAAGGGCGTGGCCACCCTGCTCGTGGTGCTGTCCGATTCGAGGATGGACGCGGCGAAGATCCGGTCGGCCGACGACGCCCCTCGCGGGGCCGACGTCCTGCGCATCACCCTGCGCCGATGAAGCCCGTCTCCGCCCTCTGCGTCGCGGCGCTTCTGGCCGCGTTGCCCGCCGCGGCGGCGGAGCGCAGGTTCGCCCTGGTGGTAGGCGATGCCCGCGGAGGCGCCGGCACGCGCCCGCTCCGCTACGCCGAGCGCGACGCGCGCCGCATGTACGCCATCCTCACCCGGCTGGGCGGCGTGCGGACGGACGACGCGCGCCTGCTGACGGACGCCACCTCTGCCCAGGTCCGCGCCGCCCTGGCGGACCTCGATGCTCTCGCGGCGGCGGCCAAGTCGCGGGGCGATCAGACCGTGCTCCTCGTCTACTACTCGGGGCACGCCAGGGACGGCGACCTGCGCCTGGGCGACACGCGCATGCCGCTCGCCGAGCTGCGCGACGCGCTGCGAGTGGCCCCTGCCGACGTGCGCATCGGCCTGCTCGACTCCTGTCAGTCCGGCGCCATCACCCGCGGCAAGGGCATCCGTCCCGCGCCGGCCTTCGACGTGCAGCAGGCGGCGCAGGCGTCCACCCGGCCGCATGGGCTGGTGCTGATCGCCTCCTCCAGCGCCGACGAGGAATCGCAGGAGTCCGACGAGATTGGCGCGTCCTTCTTCACCCACTATCTGGCCAGCGGGCTGCTCGGCGACGCGGACGCGAGCGGCGACGGCAAGGTCACCCTGGCGGAGGCCTACGCCTACGCCTACGCGCGCACGGTGGGCGAGACGGCGGAGACGCGGGCAGGGGCGCAGCATCCGGTCTACCTCTACGACCTGGGAGGGGCGGGCGACGTGGTCTTGACCGAGCTTGCGCCGGCGCGCGGGGCGCTGGTGTTTCCCTCCGCCTCGGAGGGCGTCTACGTGGTCCTGGACGGGTCGCGCCGCGCGGTGGCGGAGGTGGCCAAGCAGCGCGGCGATCAGCGGCGGCTCGCGCTCGCTCCCGGCAGCTACGTGGTGAAGAAGCGCGACGGCGACTCGCTCCTGCTCGGCGACTTCAGCGTCTCCGACGGCCCGGTGGAGATCGCCGACGCGCGCCTGTCGCGGCGGCCGCTCAGCGCCGATCCGATGAAGGGAGCGTCGGGTCCACGCTTCAGCCTGCTCGCCTCCGGCGGGGGGCAGTTCTTCTTCGATGCGGCGGCGCGCAACGGCCTCTTCCCGCCAGCGGGGCTTGCCGGCCTCACGCTCGCGGCGCGAGACGACCTCGGGCACCAGCTCGCCTGGGGCCTGGACCTGGCGCTGGGCGGCGGCGCTGCCACCCTGCAGTTGCCGGGCGCGTCGCCGATCCCCGAGCGCTTCCTCGAGCTGGGAGGCGGCGCGTCGCTCTGGCGCGACTTCGACGTCTCCGACTCGTTCACCGTCTCCCTGGGCGCGCGGCTCGCCTTCATCTACCTGTTGCGGAACTTCCAGGACCATCCCGAGCTGCCGGCGCAGAACTTCTTCACGCTCACCCCGGGCCTGGAGACCGCGCTGACCTGGCGCTTCTCGCAGCGCTGGTCCGCGGTGGCGCGCGGCAGGGTGAACTACCTCTTCTACAACGTCGACGGGTCGCAGAACCTCGGCTACGCCGAGCTCGCCCTGGGAGTGGACTATGCGCTCGGTCTGTAGCGCCCTCGCGCTGGCTCTCGCCTGCGCCTGCGGCAACCTCTCCAACGAGGACGTGGCCTTCCAGTTGGCCCTTCCCCGCAAGGACCAGCTCCACGTGCGCTTCCCTGCCGCGCCGGCCGCGCAGAACGCATGCGCCATCGGCAGCGCCGACCTCTACGCCAACGCCAAGACCACCGGCGACTCGATCAACTCCGGGGTCGACGCCATCCTCACCCTGGTGGACACCATCAGCGGCGTCACGCCCACCTCGCGCGACCTGGATTCCCGCAGCTGGGGACCGTTTCCCGACAGGGAGCACCCGGGCGTGCAGGTGCAGGTGACCATGTCGCGCGAGCTCGATGCCACGGGCACGCCCTGGCGCTGGATCTACGCCATCTCCGCCGCTCGGCCGCCGGCCGCCTTCCTTCCGCTCCTGGAGGGCGAATTCTTCGGGGCGCAGGCGCGCGACGGCATCGGCAGGCTGACCTTGCACTTCGAGAGCTCGAAGCGGCTCGCCATCGACAAGCCCGGCGACCCCGCGCTGCCCGCGCGCGTCTACTACGACCTCAGCTCCGACCCGCACACGGTTTCGCTCGATCTCACCGCCGGCGCCAACGGGTTCGGGCTGGTCAGCTTCGACTACGGCTTCGCCGGGTACGCCGACGGCCACGGCCGATTCGACTACGCCTTTCCCGACCCGAAGAGCGGCTGCACGGTGGAGGTGACCACCAACTTCACGCCGCTGGGGGCGGGCCGCGACGTCTTTCGCCTGCGCTGCGGCACGCAGGTGTCGGGGGACGTCCAGCAGTGCTGGGACGTGGGCGGCTGCCTCACCTACGTGAACGACCCCTTTGCTTTCACCGCGCAGTGCCTCGGCGTCGTGCCCTGCCTGATCGGCAACGTGGCGCAGTGCCCGCCGGGGCTGTGAAGAGGAGCGGTCAGTGCTGGACGGCCGGAGCGTTGGCCGGCGCCTGCGTTCCCGGGCGCCTGCGTTCCCGGCTGTGCGAGGAGCAGCGAGCGGAGCTGATCCAGGTCGAGCGGCTTCGCGAGCACGCCGCGCACCAGCGCGCGCCGCGGATCCGTCTCGGCGATCTCGTTCGCCCAGCCGGTCAGCATCCACACCGGCGTGCCCGGGGCCAGCCGCTGGATCTCCCGCGCCACCTGCCAGCCGCTCATCTCCGGCATGCCCACGTCGCAGAGCACCAGGTCGAAACGCTCGCCGCGCTCGAAGAGCGAAAGCGCCGCCGGCCCGCTGCGCGCCGTGCGGATGTGGTGGTGCTCCAGCTCGAGCAGTTCCTGGAGCACGTCCACGTTGTCGGCCTCGTCGTCGACGATGAGGATGCGGCGGGTGCCCGGCTGCGGCGCGGGCTGCGGCCGCTCCAGGCGGGCGGGCGCGGCGCAGGGAAAGGTCAGGACGAAGGTGGTGCCCTCGCCGTGCCGGCTCTGCGCCTGCAGCGATCCCCCCAGGCGCGACATCACCCCCCAGGCGACCGAGAGTCCCAGCGCCGTCTCTCCGGCGACGCCGGAGAACGGATTGAAGAGCCGGGCCACGTCCTCCTCGTACATCCCCTCGCCGTAGTCGCGGATGGTGACCATCACCCGTCCCCGGTCCTGGCGGGCGCGGACGCGGACGATGCCGCCCTCCGGCATCTGCTCGCGCGCGTGCACGAGCAGGCTGCCGAAGACGTGCGCCAGCTCCGCCGCCGAGCCGCGCACGAGCGGCAGGGGAGGGACGTCGGCCTCGATGCGCACGCCCACCACGTCGCTCTCGGTCCGCGCCATCTCCACCGCGCCGGTGAGCACGGCGGCGAGGTCGAGCGGATCGCTGGGCCGGTCGCGCCGCTTGCGGGCGAGATCCTGGAGCCGCGCCACCACCCGCGCGGCGTCGCCCACCACCCGCCCGAGCACGTCGAGCGTGCGCCGCGCCGCCGACAGCGCCGGGTCGGCCCGCAGCGTCGCCACCCGCAGCGCGATGACGTTGAGCGAATGGTTGAGATCGTGCGCCACCCCGGACGCGAGGACGCCCATGGCGTGCATCCGCTCTTCGTGCAAAAGCGCCTCGCGATCGCGCTGCAACTCCTGCTGGCGCCGCACCTCGCCGGTGACGTCGTGGACCAGCGCGATGGCCTCGCCGCCGTCCAGCCGCTCGAGCCGCACCTCGATCACCTGCGCCGCGCGCTCGAACCGGGCCATGTAGGGCGCCGGCGCCAGCGTCGCGGCCTCGGTCCGCACCAGCTCGGTCAAGCTGGCGTAGCGTACCCGCGCGTGGGGGCCGTTCAACCAGCGCCACGCCTCTCCGCGGTCGAGCGCCCGGAAGCGGGTGTTCGCCTCCAGGTCGCCCCCCTTGACGACAGCGACGGCCGTGCTGCGAGAAGAAAATGTCCAGCGCGCGAGGGCATCGCGCGCGTCGGTGGGGGGCATGACGGCAAATCTGTGTCGCCTGCGTAACCAAAGGTAGTCGTCGCTCGAGATCGCGAGCCGGTGGAGCGGGCAGGAGCATGGCGACGGGCCCCTCGTGCGGACCAGCCCTCCGCCGTTGCGCCGCCGTGGCGCGACGCCCCCAGATGCACAGCTTGAGGGCCATGGCAGACGACATCAAGGTGATCAAGAACGAGCGCGGCATCGGCACCGGCCTGACGCGCGACGGCACCACCCCCGCGCCGTTGGCGGACGGCTCGCTGCCTTCCACCAGCAACGCCCGCAATCCCATCGTCACCGACCCTGCGGGAAAGACGCCGGGGTCGGCGGAATCCGGCGCGCTCAATCCCGCCCAGAGCACGGGTCCGGGAAAGACGCCGGGCAAGTCCGAAGGCTGACCCGCCGCTTGCGCCAGTGAGCACCGGCGCACCTTTCGCGTGCCGCGACTGCCCGGCGCGGTCTATAACTGCCGGCCATGCAAGCCGTCGCCGCGGAGAAGCAACCCCCGGGGAAGCTCGTCCTCCATCCTGCCTGGGTGGCATTCGCCGCCCTCGCCCTGGCGGTCCCGGTGGGCGCGCTCCTCTTGCGCGAGACGGCGCGGCCGGAGCTGCCGGTCCTGGCACAGCTTCCCCAGTTCTCGCTGGTGGCCGAGGACGGCAAGCCCTTCGCCAGGGACGACCTGCTCGGCCGCGTCTGGATCGCGGACTTCGTCTTCACCTCCTGCGCCGACGCCTGCCCGCGCCTGCAGGCGAAGATGAAGAAGCTGCAGGACCGCCTCATCCCGCTGGAGCAGGGCGGCAACATCGGGCTGCTCTCCATCAGCGTCGACCCCGAGCGCGACACTCCCCGCAAGCTGAAGCAGTACGGCGAGATGTTCGGCGCGCGCCAGGGCCTCTGGCGCTCGCTGACCGGCGAGCAGCAGGAAGTGGAGCGCACCGTGGTCCGGGGCTTCCACACCGCCATGGCGAAGGTCCCGCGCGAAGGAGGCGACCCGCGGATGGAAGCCTTCGAGATCATGCACGGAGAGCGGCTGGTCCTGGTGGACCGGATGGGGCGCATCCGCGGGTTCTACGACGCGGACGAGCCCGACAAGCTGCTCCACGACGCTCGCCTGCTCACGGCGGGGGGCCGCGGGTGACCCTGGCCGAGGCGCTGCCGGGCGTGAACGCCAGCCTCAACGCCGCCAGCGCCTGCGCGCTCTTCACCGGCTACTGGGCCATCCGCACCCGGCGCCTGTCGCTGCACTGGAAGTGCATGGCCACGGCGTTCGCCGCCTCGTCGCTCTTCCTGGTGGGGTACCTGACGCGCTATGCGCTCACCGGCATCCACCACTATGCCGGCCCCGGGCGCGGCTTCTACCTCGTGCTCCTGGGAACGCACACGCTCCTGGCCGCCCTGGCGCTGCCGCTCATCCTGCAGAACCATGTGGCTGTCGGCGGTCCGCCGTTCGTATGCGGCACATCGTCGCATCGCGGTGTGGACCTTTCCGGTGTGGGCCTACGTTTCCGTGACGGGTGTCCTTGTCTACGTCATGCTCTACCGCTTATAGATACTGCCCAATGGCCTTCCGCATCATCGAGACCTGCATCGGCTGCACCGCCTGCGTGAAGCGCTGTCCCACCGACGCCATCACCGGCGAGCGCAAGGCCCTGCACATCATCTGGCCCGAGCTCTGCATCGACTGCGGCGCCTGCGGCCCGGTCTGCCCGGTGGACGCCATCCTCGACCAGTACGGGAACGTGCAGCACATGCTCAAGAAGAACGAGCGCCCGCTCGCTTTCGTCTACGAGCAGGCGTGCACCGGCTGCGAGAAGTGCGTGGAGCGGTGCCCGTTCGAGGCGCTGGAGATGGTGCACGTCAAGGACCCGAACAGCTTCCTCGGCGTGGTCAGCGTGATCGAGAAGAACTGCACCGGCTGCCGCGAGTGCGAGAAGGCGTGCCCCTACGACGCCATCTTCATCTACCGCAAGGACCGCGTGCCGGAGTGGCTGAAGAACAGCCGCGTCGAACGCGCGGCCTGACCGCTCAGTCCTCGTCTTTCTCGTCCTCCTCGTCGTCCTCGGCTTCCTCGTCGTCGGTGGCGGGAAGCTCCGGCTCTTCCACCTCCTTGGGCGCCGCTGCCGCCGCGCGCGCGGCCCTGGCGGAAAGCGGCTTGGCCACCGGAGCTTCGCGCTGGTCTGCCCCGCACTTCGGGCACGCCGGCACGGGCTTCTTCAAATCGTAGAACTTCGTGCCGCACTTGTAGCAGACGTACTTGCTGCCTAGATCGCGTGCCATCGGGCATGCCCCTCCCGGAAACGGGCGGGCGCGGAATAGACCAGCCAAGTCATGAAGTCAATCACAACCGGAAAGGTGGCGGAGGCCCTATTTCTCCGCGCCGTCGTCCGGCTGCGCGCTCTCCGCGGGGAGCTCCTCGATGTCCTCGTCGCGCAACTCGTGGTGCACGTCCTCCGGCACGTCTTCCGCTGCCAGGGTCAGCGCCACTTCCGCGGCCAGCGCTTCGTCGGAGGCGAGCGGATCGTCGACGATCCTCGGCATCTTCTTCGCCGCGTCGGCAGCCGCCGCGGCTTCGCCGGGCTGGATCCGCTCTTCCCCGATGTCGCCGAAGGAGGGCGCCGGCGCAGCGGCGATGGCGGCATCGGATGCGGCTGCCGCGAACGCGCCGGCCGCGACTTCACCCGCGGCGCCCGCGGCGGGACCGGGCGGCATCTCCGCCGCGACGGCGCGCAGCGCGTCCTCGGGCACGGCGAGCGGCTCCTCCACCGCGGCGGGCTCGTCCGGCTCTTCCGGCGTGTTCGCGACGGCCGGGTCCACCTGGACCCGCGCGCGCACGATGGTCGTGCCGTCGGCGCGCTTGAGGCCCGGCGAGGCGAGCCGGACCACCCGGTCGCCCCCTTCGTCCACGGGCTTGCACAGCTCCATCCGCACCGGATCGCCCCGGAGCGGCTCGAAGACCTCCCAGGCGCAGAGCGCAGCCGCGCGGCGCAGCCATGCCGTGCGCTGCTTGCAGTCGGAGCCCCTGGCGGCGCGCACCATCGCCTGCGCCACCGCCTCCAGCGAAGGCGCCGGATCGGGCGCCGCGGGCGACTCCGCAAGCCGCCCGAGAAGCTGCGCGGACAAGGGCAGCTCCGCGGCCGCGTAGAACTCCAGCTCCCCGGCGAGACGCTCCAGGGACGACCGCCGCGCGGCGGCCAGGGCGGATGCCTCGCGCAGCCGCTGCGAGGTGCCGTCGCGGGGCGCGCCCAGGAACTCCGCCTCCGCCGCCAGCGCCGAAGCCTTGTCGCAGCGGTCCACGTCGATGCGCGCCTGCGCCGCCGCCGCCGCCGCACGCGCGCGCAGCTCGCCGCGCAGGCCTTCGGCGTACGCGTCCACCGCCGTGGTCCGCCTCGTTCCACCGCGGGAAAGCGGCACGGCCGCAGGCGCCTTCTCGATGCCCGGGCCGGCGATCGCCGAAACCATCAGCGCCCGCGAGGTCTGCTCCGCCAGCGCGGCGACGCGCTGCTCCAGGGCCGCCACGCGTTCGCCGAAGTCGCCCGCCGCGGCAGCGCGCCCCACCGCGGCCTCCAGCTGCGCAATCCGCCACTCCAGGGCCTGCCCGCGATCGGGGGGCGGGGTACTGCCCGCCGGCGCCGGCGTCGAGGGCTGGACGGTCCGCCCCGGCAACTGCTCGGCCACCTGGATCTTTCCCCTCCCGTTGCTGGAGACGAGCAGCGTGGCGCCGTCCTGCCGCCGCTCGCGCAAGGTGCGGACGAAGCGCGTCACCGCGTCCTGCACCCGCTCCACGTCCTGCGCGGTCCCCCGCAGCGCCGAGCGGACGATGTCGCCCAGCAGCTGATCGGTCCTGTAGGCGGTGGAGAGCTTGAGCGCGTCGCGCACCGCCTTGATCTTCACCTTGCGGGGCAGGCCGCTCGCGGCGAGCAGGGCCACGCCTTCGAACTCGCGCGGCAGCTCCGCCTCGATCTCCAGCGGGACCTCCACCATGCGCGCGTCGGGTCGCGCCACCAGTTTCACGCTGAACACGGCGCCGAGGATACGCCCGCTCACGCGCACGCGAAACTCCGCCGTGACCGGACGGCCCGCTCCGTGCTACCTGTCCGGGTCCTATGCAGATCCCCGCGTTGGAGAACGCGCCGGAGTCGAAAGCCGCGCGGACCGCCACGGCAGACCGCGTGCCGGTGTCCGCCGACGAGGTCGCCCACCAGCCCTTCATCTCCGCCGACCGGGACATCCCCGAGCTGACCCCGGTTCCCCTCATCGTGGGGGCGCTGCTCGGCATCCTCTTCGGCGCCTCCAGCATGTACCTGGTGCTGAAGGTGGGCCTGACGGTGAGCGCCTCCATCCCCGTGGCGGTGCTCTCCATCACCATCTTCCGCGGCTTCTCCCGCGTCTTCCGCACCCGCCGGGCCACCATCCTCGAGAACAACATCACCCAGACCGCGGGCAGCGCCGGCGAGAGCATCGCCTTCGGCGTGGGCGTCACCATGCCGGCGCTCCTCATCCTCGGCTACAACCTGGAAATCGGCCAGGTCATCCTGGTCAGCGTGCTGGGCGGGCTGCTGGGGATCCTGATGATGATCCCGCTGCGCCGCGCGCTCATCGTCAAGGAAGCGAAGACGCTGGTCTATCCGGAGGGGACCGCGTGCGCGGAAGTGCTCATCTCCGGCGAGACCGGCGGCACCACCGCGAAGACGGTCTTCGCCGGCCTGGGCGTCGGGGCCGTGTTCGCGCTCGGCTACAAGGCCTTCGGCTTCTTCAAGGACATCCCCGAGAAGATCTTCGGCAAGTGGTACGACGGCGGCAACCTCTCCATCGAGGTCGGTCCCGAGCTGATGGGCGTGGGCTACATCATCGGCACGCGCATCGCCTTGATCATGGGCGCGGGCGGCATCCTCTCCAGCCTGGTCCTGATGCCGGCCATCAAGCTCTTCGGCAGGTCCGCGACGAGCCCCATCTACCCGGCCACGACCCTGATCAAGGACATGAGCACGGACGACGTCTGGCACCAATACATTCTGTATATTGGGGCCGGAGCCGTGGCGGCGGGCGGGATCATCAGCCTCTTCAAGTCGCTGCCCACCATCGTGGGCGGGGCCATGCGCGGGATGAAGTCGTTGAGCGGCGCGGCGGGCGCGTCGGGGCCGCTGCGCACCGACCGCGACATCCCCCTCTGGGTCGTCGGGGTGGGGTCGATCCTGCTCGTGATCACCTGCGCGCTCGTCCCCTCGTTCAAGATCAACATGCTGGGCGCGCTGCTCATCCTCGTGCTCGGGTTCCTCTTCGTCACCGTCAGCTCGCGCCTCACCGGCGAGGTGGGCTCCTCCTCGAACCCCATCTCCGGCATGACCGTCGCCACCCTGCTCATCACCTCGCTCATCTTCTTCGCGCTGGGATGGGTCACGCCGCCCTACAAGGTGGCCGCGCTCAGCATCGCGGCGGTGGCCTGCATCGCCATCTCCAACGGCGGCACCACCTCGCAGGATCTGAAGACGGGTTACCTGATCGGCGCCACGCCTTCGCGCCAGCAGATCGCCATCCTGGTGGGCTCGCTCTCCTCCGCGCTGGTGCTCGGGTTCGTCATCCTCAAGCTCAACGACGCCGGCACCATCTTCGCCCGCGCGCAGCTATCCCCAGGTCACCTTCTCGCAGTCGGACTACACCGGCACCCGCGAGCACCTGCGCGGCCCCGACGCCGACCGCGATGCCGCCGACTACAACGTGGTCTGGCTGAGCGAGCCGCGCGGCAGCGTGCCCTCGGGCAAATACCTCGTGGACGACACCGGCCACGTCAAGTACCTGGAGGACCCGGGCATCAACGGCAAGCTGGACACCCGCGACAACGGCGAGAAGGTGAAGGCCAAGTTCTCCGCGCCCAAGCCGGTGCTGATGTCGTTCATCATCGAGGGCATCATGACCCAGCGGCTGCCCTGGGGCCTGGTGCTCCTCGGCGTCTTCATCTCGGTGGTGCTGGAGCTGTGCGGCATGTCTTCCCTGGCCTTCGCGGTGGGCGTCTACCTGCCGCTCTCCACCTCCACGCCGATCATGGCGGGCGGCATCGTGCGCTACGTCGCCGACAAGACCGCGAAGCGCAAGGTGGCCGGCGGCGTGGAGGCGGACAGCGGGCCCGGCGTGCTCTTCTCCTCCGGCCTGATCGCGGGCGCGAGCGTGATCGGCACGGTGCTCGCCTTCCTGCAGCTGAGCGAGCCCACCCGCAACTTCCTCAACAGCATCAACGTGAGCGCGAAGATTCCCGGGTTCGCCACCAGCGACCTCGTCTCGCTCCTCCTCTTCTTCGGCCTGGGCGTCGTGCTCTGGGCGGTGGCGACGGAACGATGGCTGGGCGACCGCAAGGCGTGATCGAGGTCCGCGTCGCCTCGACGCCGAAGGACGTGCAGACCTGCTTGAGCCTGCGCTGGACCGTCTTCGTCGAGGAGCAGGGCGTCCGGCCGAGCGACGAGCAGGACGCCCATGACGCCGGCGACGCGGTACACGCCCTGGCCTTGCTGGATGGCGTTCCCTGCGGCGCCGGGCGGTTCATCTTCGCGGAGCCCGGGGTGGCGAAGATCGAGCGGATGGCGGTGGTGGACGACGTGCGCCGCCGCGGCGTGGGCAAGGCGCTGCTTGCGTTCCTGGAGGCCGAGGCCGTGCGACGCGGCGCGTCCAGGCTCACCTTGTGGGCGCAGGTGCGCGCTCGCAGGTTCTACGAGCAGGCGGGCTATTCGCCGGTGGGCGGCGAGTTCGACGACGGCACGGGAATTCCGCACCAGCGGATGGACAAGCGCATCTGAGGAATGCAGGACCGGGATCGATGTTGGGTCCGGAGGAGCGGGCTCTGCCCGCGACGGGCGGAAGCCGAAGGCTGGAGCATGAATCGACAAGGAGGTCGTCTTTGAGCACGGTGAGACTGGCCGCATTGGGTCTTGGCGCGGCGCTGATGATGTCGTTCGGCGCGCGCGCGGACGCGAAGCACGAGGAAGGCTTCAGCGAGTTGACGGTCGATCAGGTGGCCGACCTGATCGCGAAGAAGGACGCCGACATCTTCGACAACAACTCGAGGAGCGACTTCGACAAGGGCCACGTGCCCACCGCGAAGTGGGTGGCGTTCAACGGGGTGAAGGCCAGCGACCTCCCCACCGACAAGTCGCGCAAGCTGGTCTTCTATTGCGCGAACCCGCATTGAATGGCCTGCCACCAGGCCGCCCGTGCGGCGGTCTCCTACGGCTACAAGAACGTCTTCATCATGCCCGACGGCATCCAGGGCTGGAAGAAGGCCGGCAAGCAGGTCGAGGGCGCAACCAGCTGACGCTCCGCCTCAGGGAGCGTTGAACGTCCGATCGGTGCGGTTGACCGCGTTCTTCACGGTCAAACCGCGCCGGTTGAGCAGGTCGATGGTGACCCGGTGCGCCCCGCGATGGGCGCGCCGCAGATGCTGCGGCTTCCAGTCCACGATCAAGGGCAGCTCGCGCCGGTCGAGGACGATGCGCAGCTTGTCGCCCCGCCGCGCGAGCCTGCCATGCGCGAGGTAGAAGTCGAGCACGGGCCGGTCCGCGCCCGGCTGCGGCGGCTCGAGCGGGACCTCCGTCTCCGGCTGCGCGGCGTCGGGCTGCTGCTGGCGATCGCGGGTGATCTTCAGCGCCGGCGCCTCCTTCCCCGGCACTCCCACCGGCAGCACGTAGGTGACGATGGGCTTCTTCGGGTCGGGCCAGGCGACGAACTCCGCCGCCTTGCCGGCCTTGCCCTCGAGCTTCTCCCCCACCCAGAAGCGCACCATCGCGAACGCCTTGGGCGCCTTGACCACCTCGTGCCAGGGCCTGCAGAGCACGGCGCGGAGCAGGTGCGGTCCGCGCGAGAGGCCGGAGAGCTCGAGCGGCGCCGAGACGTCGTCCACTTCGACGGCGGGCTCGTTGTCCACGATCAGGTGCGCGTGCGGCACCGGCCCGCCGGGCTTGAGCGCCCCCAGGGCGTACCCGGTGACGCGAAGCTGGATGCGCACCGGCGCGGCGTCCTCCACCTCGGCCAGGTCGGCAGGGTCGGCGAAGGAGACGGCTGCCCTGGCGAAGGCGCGGTTGTCGCCCTTCTTGCGCGGGTCGTCCTCGGCGCGCGCCGGCGGCGGCGCGGCCGGCTTTGGCGCGCGCTTCCTTTTCGCCCGCGCCGCCTGGGCGGGCAGGGCGAGGGACAGCGCCATCGCCAGCAGGATCACGACGCGGCTGCGGCGCGGCGTCTTCCCGCTCATCGGTCCACCTCGAAGCGCTGGAAGGTGCGCTGCCTGCCCGACATGTCGAACAGCTCCGCCCGCAGCTTTCGCGCGTCCGCGTCGATGCGCAGGACCGGGAGGGTGGCCTCGGTGGGGCCGGCGGCGTCGGAGGCGCGCGCGCTCCAGGTCCCGAGGTTGACGTAGAGCCGCTGCACTCCCGGCCGCCCCTCCACGACGGCCCAGTCGATCACGTGCGTATGGCCGAGCACCAGCACGTCCGCGGGAGGCGGCTTGCCCGGCAGCGCCTTCAGGCCTTCCAGCGCCGCGAGCGCGGTGCGGCCGGCGCGCTCCCAGAGGTCGTCGTCCATCTTCAGGCGCGAGCGGATGATGGAGGGCGTGGTCAACCAGGCCGCGGCGCGCGAGAGATAGCCGTTCTCCACCAGGAGCTCGAGGAAGGCGTCGAGGAAGCGCTCGAACACGCCCGGCTTGAGCCACCGCTCCAGCACCGGCACCACCCGCTCCTCGGGCCGCAGCGTCACCAGCCGGTCCGCGTCGATGTGCACGTTGGTGCGCGGCGCGAGATGGCGCAGGAAGGGAACCACCGCATGGTGGAGGACGGCGGTCATGGTCTCTCCGCCGCCGCTCGCGGTCGCGTTGGCCGGGTCCCAGGCGTGCCCGTGCTGCAGCACCACCCAGCGGTCCATCAGCCGCCGCACCGCCTGCGTCTCGATCTGGACCTTGCCGAGCCCGGCGGCGTCCAACGCCTCCCGCCCTCCCGGCTCGCCCAGGTGCCGGTCGTGGTTGCCCGGCACCAGCGTCACGCGCGCCTGCGCCGCAAGCGCCTCCAGCGCGTCCAGCGCCACCGGGTTGCCCTCGCGCATGGAGCGCAGGATCGCAGGCAGCGGGCGCGCGGGCCTGTCCTCCAGGGGCACGTCGAGCGAGAGGCCGAACTGGGTCAGGCCCTTGTGCGGCGGGCAGGCCGCGGTCACGTCGAAGATGTCGCCCAGCAGCACCAGCTCGCTGTCGGGCTCGCGGCCGATGTTCGCGCACAGCTCCGCGAAGCGCAGCCCCTGGCGGTCGTCGCCGAACATGGAGGCAAAGGAGCTCTCGCCGACGTGCAGATCGCTGACGACGTAGAGCGGCATCCGGGCGGAGTCTACCCGCGCTTCCGCCTGGATGGGCGACCTTTCCAACCCTCCTGCCGCAGCAGCGCCGCCTGCTGCTGCGCGACCTGTGGCGCGAGTGTGCCGTCGTGCCGCGCGACCCGCCACCAGGGCACATCGTCGAGATGGTTCAGGGCGGCCACCACGGCGCGCGCGGCGCGAGGCTTGCCGGCGCGCAGCGCCACTTCGCCGTAGGAGAGTGTCGTTCCCCGTGGGATGCCGCGCACCACCCGCCGCACCGCGCGAAGGAAGGGAGTCACCGCCGGCCGATCCAGGCGCCGAGCAGTACCGCGGCGAAGCCGAGCAGGTTCGACGCCAGGACGTAGAGAAGAGCGCCGGCGAGCCGGCCCAGCTCGATCAGCTGCAGCGTCTCGAACTCGAAGGTGGAGAAGGTGGTGTAGGCGCCGACGAAACCCACCGGCAAGAGGTAGCGCAGGCCGCCCTCGGCAAAGCGGCCGCTGCCCGCGCCGAGGAAGAGCGCGATCAGCACGCAGCCGCTCAGGTTGATGAAGAGCGTGCCCCAGGGCCAGCCGGTGCCCAGCTTCTGCGCGAAGGCGGTGGAGACGAGAAACCGCGCCACGGCGCCGAGCGCCCCACCCACGGCCACGAGCAGAATGGGCATCGCCGCACGGTAGCAAAAAAGGCCGCGGCCCGGACCCCTGCTGGGATCCGGGCCGCGGCGTATCCGTCCCTGTGGCTTACGTCACTGCACCACGTTCAGCGCCGTGTCGTCGATGAAGAAGCTGGTCTGCAGCGAGGCGTCCTCGGTGCCGTGGAACTGGATCTTGATCGTCTGGCCCTTGAACGAGGTCACGTCGAACGTCCTTTGCACGTAGGTCGTGCCCTTGTTCAGGTTGCTGAAGGTCGCGAGCGTCGAGAGCACCGTCCCCGCGGTGTTGCGCACCGTCACCGTCAGCTTGTCGAAGGCCGTGGTGGTGGTGGTCTCCGCGGTGGTGATCTTCAACCAGAACGTGAGCGTCGCCGAGCAGGCCGTCGAGGGAATGGTGACGTTCTGGGAGAGGTCGTCGGTGTGGGTGGTGCCGTAGCCGTCCAGCCACGCCTTGACGGTGCCCGTGCGCGGAGCCGACCCCGAGGTGCTGGCGTCGATCACGGCCGGGCTCGCCGTCCATCCCGTCGCTCCCGACTCGAACCCGGGGTTGGCGAAGAGCTGCGTGGTGGCGGTGCAGCCGCCGCCGCCCGCCGCGGTCACGGTCAGGCTCACGGTGGTGCTGTGCGAGCCGGATGCGGCGCTGCCCGTCACCGTCAACGTATAGGTGCCGGCGGCGGTGGTGGTGGCGGTGGCGATGCTCAAGGTCGAGCTGCCGCCCGAGGTCACCGAGGTCGGCGACAGGGTACCCGTCACACCGGCCGGCGCTCCGGTCACCGTCAGCGACACCGTCTGGGCGCTGCCGGAGGTGGTGGCGGTGGCGATGCTGGAGCTGGTCGAGCCGCCCGCGGCCACGGAGACGCTGGCGGGGCTGGCGGAGATGGAGAAGTCGTTGCCCGCCGTCACCCCGCCGCAGCCGGGGAACTTGAACGAGCCGATGCGGGTGCTCCAGTTGAAGGCGCCGTTCGCCGGGATGTACTCGGTCGTGAACCAGAAGGTGCAGTCGTCGGCGGGGTCCACCGTCATGTTGCTGTAGTCGCCCCAGCGGGACAGCGCCTGGCCGGTCTGCGAGCCGGGGCCGTTGATGATGGTGCCTTCGCCCTGCGTCATGGTGCCGGGCGCGTCGCCGGCGAGGCGGCCGGTGTAGTGGATCTCCGGGTGCAGCGTGCTCGACGAGACGCTGAAGCCGAGCGCCATGTTGCCCGACTGGTCGGTCGGCGATGGAGCCCATCCAGCGGAAGTTCGCGTCGGGCGCGTAGGTGCCCTGCTGGAAGATGCTCAGGTTGCGGTTGGCGTCGGGGCGCAGCTCGTACCAGCGCACGCCGGTGCTGCTGCCGGAGGTGATGCTGTGGTTCACCACCAGCGCTTCATGGCCGTCGGCGAAGTTGCGATAGGCGAGGCGGAACATGAGGCGGTCGGCCAGCGAGTCCAGCTTCTGGGTGGTGCCCGACTGGGGAATGCAGGTGCCGCCGGCGCAAGCCTCGGAGTACGCCGCCGTCGCGAGCGTGGTGGGGCCGGTGAAGGTGGAGTTGGCGGTGGTGACGAAGTCCACGTGGAACTTCCAGTACGCGAGCGTGTTGGCGGTGGAGCCGAGGCCCACCAGGAACTCCGGAGAGCCGGCGGGCGGCAGGCGCGCGCCGTCCAGGTCGGCGGGGAGCACGCCGCCGAAGGCGGTGCTGGTGCTGAAGCACACCTGCGTCGCTGCCTGGCCCGCGAGCATCTTGGCGCGATCGTAGGCGCAGATCTTGGCGCCCTGGAACGCGGTGCCCGCGGCATTGAACAAGTTGAAGGTGGTGTAGTAGGCGTCCGGCCACACGCCCATCTTCGGGTAGTCGTTGAACCCGGTGTACGGGAACGAATACCGGTTATATGCGCCCGTCGGATCGGCGGTCTGCGAGACGGCCACGCACTGCAGGAAGGGCACGGTGCCGCCGTTGGCGCCGCTCACCGAGAACTGCGAGATCACCCAGCGGTTGGCGATGGGGTCGTAGACCACCACCGGATCGCCGTCGTTGTTGGTCTGGCAGCCTCCGCCGAAGCCGCTCCAGAGGGTATTGATCGGCACCGGTCCGAAGACCGCGGTGCCCGCCTTGTTGAAGATGGCGAAATCGCTGTTGACGATCTGCACGTAATGGTTCGGGCCCACGTCGCCGTTGGTGTCGGGGGGCGCGGAGTTGACGGTGAAGGCGCCGGCAGGTCCGCTGAATCCGTTGCCCACGCCGTTGAAGTTGAGCGAGGTGGCGGGGGCGAACGGAGCCGGCGCGGATGCCTGCACCACGGGGTCGTTCGCCTGCGCAGTGGAGAAGTGGCGCGGGATGCGCTTCACCTCGTGCTCCACCAGGACGCTGGAGCGCGGCGCCGGAGGCAAGAGCGACAGCGGCGCGGAGACGTCGTGGTGCTCGTTCATCTCCACGAGGCCGCCGCGCGCGATGGGCGCCTCGGTGACGTCCTGCGGTTCCATGGCGGCGCCACAGCCTGCGAGCGCAATCAGCGCGGCGCACGCGGGCAGTGAGAAGGACGATCGGCGGCGAAGGGGCGCACACGTCATCGGGCTCTCCCGGGAAAGCGAATGGGAAATCGGTGGGCGTGCAGCAGAGCGTGCGCTCGCCTGATCTGACAATAGAGTAGGCGGATGAAGGTGGATGTGCGCAACCGCGACCGGCGCAGCGTAGCCGAACAATTTCAGGGGCTTGGACTCTCAGGTGGGTGGATGTAAGGCAATCTCCCCTCGGTCATTCATCCGAGGGCGGCGGCCGGTCTTTTCTGCTTTCAAACTCCGATGAAGGTCCGATGCGGACGCCGAATTCCGGCTTGACGGCGCCAGCCTCTGCGACGACGGTTGCGCCATGCTTTTTCTCGCGCCGCCCTTGCTCACGCTCGCCATCCTCGCGCAGGACGCGGGCGAACCACCTCCGGTCACCCGCGATCCGGAGGTGGGCGAATCGCGGCACGACATCTCGCCTCCGCTGCGCGACATTCCGCCGGCCAAGCGCCGCAAGGGGCACCGCGTGCATCCGGTGAAGCCCCTGCCGCGGCAGAAACCGCCGCCCGACGGCGGACGACAGGAGTGACATGATCATCCGGCTGGCCGTCCTTGCCGCGCTGCTCTCGCTCGCGGCGCGGCCCGAGTCGCACGAGGAGAAGGAGCGCGAGGAGCGCCAGCACGGCCAGGCCAAGGCCGAGGACGACGATCTGCTCTACGCGCTCGGCGCGCTGCTCGGCCATCGCGTGCAGGACTACGGCTTCTCCGCTCGCGAGCTGGCGCGCATCGAGCGCGGGTTCGCCGACGCCGCGGCGAAGCGGCCGCTCAAGCTGGCCGAGCCCGACCTGGAAGAGCTGGGCCCCAAGGTGGATGCGATGCTGCAGCGCCGCGGCAATCCGCGCATCGCCGCGGAGAAACAGCGCGCGGCCACGCTGCTCGCCGCCGAGGCCAAGGAGGCGGGAGCGACGCTTCTGCCGGAAGGCGCCGTCTTGCGCGTGCTCCGGCCGGGGCAGGGCGAGAGCCCGAGGCATGGCGATCGCGTGCACGTGAAATACGAGGCGCGCACCGCCGACGGCAAGGTGTTCGACTCCTCCCCCGGCGCGGACGTGCCGCTCGACGGCGTGGTGCGCTGCTGGAGCCTCGCCGTGCCCAGGATGAAGGTGGGCGGAAAGGCGCGGCTCGCCTGCCCCTCGGCGCTGGCCTACGGCGACCAGGGCCGGCCGCCGCAAGTGCCGGGCGGCGCCGCCGTGGTCTTCGAGATCGAGCTGCTCTCGATAGCGGGGCGCTGAAAAACGAAGTCTTTCGGCGAAACCCCGCTACGCTTTTCCCCCGGCCTGGAAGCGCTGCAGCTCCCTCCCGTTCGCGGCGAGGTCGGTCAGCGTGGCGCACAACCGTCCTTCCGGCGCGTCGAGCTGCAGCACCGGCAGCGATGCATCGCGCGGGCTGGACGCGTCGAAGGCGCGCTCCGTCCAGGTGCCGAGGTTGACGTAGAGCCGGCCGGCGTGCACCGCCCAGTCGATCACGTGCGTGTGCCCGAGGACGAGCGCGTCGGGTCGCGGCGCCTTTCGCGGCAGGCCGGCCCTTCCCTTGATGGCGTCGATGGCGTGGAGTCCCGTCCGCTCCCAGAGCTGGTCGTCCTTGGCGATGGAGCTGCGCACGCGGTTCGCGCTGATCAAGCCCGCAACCCACGACAGCGGCCGGGGAAGGTACCCGTTCTCCGCCAGGAGCCGCAGGAAGGCGCGGAAGAACTTCTCGAACGCCTCTTCGGGGAGCCAGCGCTGCAGCACCGAGACCACCGACTCCTCCGGGCGCAGCGCCACCAGGCGGTCGGGATCGAAGCGGACGTTGGGGGGCGGCCCGCGGTGGCGCAGGAAGGGAATCACCGCCTGGTGGAGGACGTTGGTCATCACCTCTCCGCTGCCGCCCGGCTTCTCGTTGCCCTCGTCCAGCTCGTGGCCGTGGAGCAGCACCACCTTCGAGCCGCCCAGCTCGCGAACGAGCGACGGCTCCAGCCGCGCCGCGATTCCCGCCGAGGCCAGTTGCCCTGCCGCCGCAGGCGCGCCGAGGTGATGGTCGTGGTTGCCGGGCACCACGGTGACCCGCGCCTTCTTCGCCAGCTGGGCCAGCGCCTCGAAGGCGACGGGGTTGCTGCCGCGCACCGCCTCCAGCAGTCGGGGAAGCGTCCGCCGCGGCGGCACCTCGCGGGGCACGTCCAGGCTGCGGAAGAACCGGTCCAGGCCCTTGGGCGGAGGCTGCATGGCGGTGAAGTCGAAGCAGTCTCCCAGGAGCACCAGCTCGGAGCCCTCGTCGCGCTCCACGCGCCCGCAGAGCTCCGCGAGCAGGCGGCCCTGGCGTTCGTCGTCGAAGAGGCGCGCCTGGCCGTGCTCGTCCATGTGCAGGTCGGAAATCACATAGACCGTCATCGTTGCCGCACGGTACAACACCCGGCATGGACGTGGTTCTCATCGACATCGCCAACGACCCCTTGACCAAGCTCTACGGCGCCTACCGCACCTGCTACACGCCCAAGACGCCGCGCGAGGTATGGGAGGACGTGGCGGCGGGCACGGTGCCGCCGGAGAAGATCGCCCAGTTCGTGGAGGAGCGGCTCAAGACCGGCCACGTCTCGCCGCTCGAGCAGGTGGTCTTCTGGTTCGGCATCTCCGGCGTCAGCCGGTCGCTCAGCCACCAGTTCGTGCGCCACCGCATCGGCATCTCCTTCGAGCAGCAGTCGCAGCGCTACGTGCGCTTCACCGGCAAGAACGAGGAGCGCCTCGAGTACGTGATGCCCGAGAGCTGGCAGGAGGCGGGCAAGGCGCCCGAGTTCGAGAAGCTGATGGGGGAGATCACCCGCGTCTACCGCGAGGCGGTAGCGGCCGGCATCCCCGCCGAGGACGCGCGCTTCGTCCTCCCCAACGCCGCGCCCACCAATTTCCAGATCATGGTCAACTTCGCCGAGCTCCTGCACATCGGCGACCTGCGGCTCTGCACCCGCGCGCAGTGGGAGATCCGGCAGATGATCGCGAGGATGCGCAGCGAGCTGATGCGGCGCGTGCCCGAGCTCGCCAAGTACATGCAGCCCAAGTGCGGCGAGCGGCGCATGGGGTATTGCGACGAGGACGTCAAGGCCTACGAGGCCTGCCCGCTCTCCAACTCGCGCCCGCACAAACTTCAAGTGCTCGAGGTCTTCAAGCGCGTGCGCGCGGAGAGCGGCAAGCCCATGCGCGACCTGGAGGAGAGCGACTTCAAGGCCGCCGAGGCCTTCCGCGAGGCCAAGGCATGAGCCCTGCGGCCGCGGGCGCCGAAGGCGAGCAGCTCTCGCCGGAGGAGCTGCGCGAGGCCTGGCCGGCGCTCTCGTCGCAGGAGCGGGCGGAGGGGCTGAAGCTCCTTCCCCGCGACGTGGCCGAGGACCTCTTCTTCGGCATCTCCGCGCGCGAGCAGGCGGAGGTGATCCTCGACCTGCCGCAGGCCGAGCAGCGATTGTGGATGCGCGCGCTGGCGCCGGACGACGCGGCCGACCTGATCCAGGAGCTGCCGGTGGTGGAGCAGCGGGAGCGGCTGATGGGGCTGCTCGACGACCAGACCCGGCGCGAGGTGCAGGCGCTGCTCGCCTACCACGAGGACCACGCCGGCGGCCTGATGAGCCCGCGCTTCGCGCGCCTGCGCCCGGACATGACCGCGGACCAGGCGGTCACCTACCTGCGCCGGCAGACGCGGCAGTCGGTGGAGATGCCCTACTACGCCTACGTGCTCGACGCGCAGCAGCGGCTCCTCGGCGTGGTCTCCTTCCGCGAGCTGATGGCGGCGGCGGGAGACCTCCTGGTGGGCAACCTCATGCACACCGACGTGCGCAGCGTCGACGAGCGCGCCGACCAGGAGGCGGTGGCGCGGCTCTTCCGCGAGACCGGGCTGATTGCCATCCCGGTGCTCGACACGGAACGGCGCATGAAGGGCATCGTCACCGTCGACGACATCGTCGAGGTGGTGAGCGAGGAGGCCACCGAGGACATCCAGAAGCTGGGCGGCAGCGAGAGCCTGGGCGAGCCCTACCTGACCATCGCGCTGCAGCGGATGATCAAGAAGCGCGCCGGCTGGCTTGCGGCGCTGTTCCTCGGCGAGATGCTCACCGCCACCGCCATGGGCGTGTTCGAGAAGGAGATCGACAAGGCGGTGGTGCTGGCGCTCTTCGTGCCGCTGATCATCTCCTCCGGGGGCAACTCCGGCTCGCAGGCGACCTCCTTGGTCATTCGCGCAATGGCATTGGGCGAATTGCGCCTGCGCGACTGGTTCCGGGTGGTGCGCCGCGAGATCCTGGCCGGGCTCGCGCTCGGGTCCATCCTCGGCTCCATCGGCCTCGTCCGCATCCTCGTCTGGCAGGGCCTGTTCAAGACCTACGGGCAGCACTTCATGCTGGTGGGGCTCACGGTGGCGCTCTCGCTGATCGGCGTCGTGACCTTCGGAACGCTGGCAGGGTCGCTGTTGCCCTTCGTCTTGCGCCGGCTGGGGTTCGATCCCGCCAGCGCGAGCGCGCCCTTCGTGGCCACGCTGGTGGACGTGACCGGGTTGATCATCTATTTCAGCACTGCCTCCGCAATCATGCGCGGAACCCTGCTGTAACCAGCGAATCGATTTCGCCGTATCCCTCCTACAGCGAGAAGCGCGAACGCGCTCCGCGCCGCATCGCGGAGGACTTTGCCGGGCGCGCATTTACGGACCTAGCGAGGTCCAGCGGCGCGCATTCCGAGCACCGCAGTCGCACGAGCGGTGCGTTCCGCCATCGTACCCGCGAGGATGGCGAAGTCGGCGCCCGATCTTCGTAATTCGCTCAGGTACCACTCGTGCTGCCGCTTGCGGAAGGTCTCGTCTCGCCGCGTGCCGTCCTGAACGAAAGGGAAGTCTGGAACACAGAGAAAAGTCATCCGGTAGGGTCGCCGGGCGAGGGCTTCCAGGCGCGGATCGGCGCGTCCAAACAGATCGAGGCTATAGAACAGGACGGTGAGTGGGGACCCATCGCAGAAGAGCCATCGCACGGCCGAGCGAGCTCTTTCCCTCTCGGAGGCCACCTGGCGCTCTGCGATGACCAGCTCGTCGTCGAAGACGAGCTTGCCGCGTTTCTCTTCCCAGAGGCGCCGGCCGTATTCGGGAACCCACGCCGTCGAAAACGCCTTCGCCAGCGCGGCGGCTTGCGTGGTCTTGCCTGAGGATTCTCCGCCGAGAAGGCACACGCGCTCGACGAACGAGGCGTATACGGCGGGGGAGAGCGATTCGCGGTGCGCGTGTACGTCGGCGCGGATCATGGATCCCGACACGGGCGCGGAGCGCCGCTCGCGATCGACGAGAACGTGCGCGACTTGCGGCGCGTCCCTGTGCCACAGACGGAAGGCTGCGCCGAGAGCGCGCGCGAAGCCGTCGCCGTACGGCTCGCTCGTGAACACGGCGTCCACGGGGCAGCCCAAGACGTCGCGGCATACCGCTCCCACGAATGCGCGCTGGTCGTCATCGCTTGCGTCGTTCGCAGGGAGCCGCAGATGCCCGAGCCCCGCCTCGCGGAGCGCCTCGTCGGTCAATACCAGACGACGCGCCGTGGGAAAGAGCTCCTCCAGCCACCGGGCCCGCTCGGAAGCGTCGCATCCCGGAAGCTCCGGCTTGCTGTAAGTGAGGAGCACGACTTCATCGCAAACCTCGAACGCGCGCCGGATGAGGAGCTCGTGGCCGCGGTGCAGCGGCGAGAACTTTCCGACCACGAGCCCCCGCCGGAACCTTCGCGTCACCGCGCCCGCTCCAGCCGCCGCCAGTGCAGCAGCGATACCAGGGCGTTCAACCAGAATGCCGCATAGAGGACCGCGGTGAGGAACAAGCTGCGGGAGGCGTAAAGCGGCACCGAGATTGTATTTGCGACGAGCCAGAACCACCACGTTTCGAGGCGCCGGGCGACGAGGAGCAGCTGCCCGAGGACGCTGAAGACCAGCACCATCGAATCGGGAACCGGCGCGTAGGCGTCGGTGAAGCGGTGGAGGAGCCACGCATAACAGAGCGCGACGGCGCAGCCGCAGGCGCCGAGGGCGACGACGTGCGCGAGGCGCGACTTCCGGATGGGACGCTCAGCCTGAGCGATCTCTCTCGTCCGCAACCAGCGCCACCAGCCGACGACGCTCGTCGCGATGAAGAAGGTCTGCAAGGCAGCGTCGGCGTACAGCCTGGTCGCGAAGAATACCTCGGCGAAGAGGGCGCAGCCGACGATCCCCAGCCACCAGGTGTGGATGCTCTTCCGCCCAGCGGCGACGATGGAGGCGGCATTAAACGTATTGGCCGCGATCTCCATCGATTGCATCACGGCGTCGAGCCCTCGAGGTCGGAGGTGTACTGCATCAGTTTGCCGCCTGTGGGGACGATCTCAACGATCCGCACGGCCTGCGTGGGACCGAACAGCGCTCGGAGGGCATCGCGCACATCCTCCTCCCGCGCCAGCGGGCCCTGGTACCGGAACGCGAGCGATCCGTCCGCGGCCTGATGCAGACCGTACTGGACGAGCGTCAGGGGGGCAAGCGCATGGGTGACGTCGATGTTGTTGATCCATTCGCCCGAGCTGGTGCGGAACCGCACCGGAGGCCGGCCGACGAGATCGACGATCATCGGCTCGCTTCCGGCCATCGCGAGCGAACCGTGATCGCCAGTGCGGTAGCGAACCAGCGGGAGGCAGAAGTTGAACCCACCGGTGAGCGCGATCTCTCCCCGCGCGCCCGGCGGCAGAGGGCGATCGCCGGCGTCGAGGATCTCGACGTACATCCCGGGTTGCAACAGGACGTGGGTCCCCAGGCCGGGATCGGCGACCGCGATCGGGCCTGCCTCGTTGAGCGAGTAGAGATCGAGTACCGGACAAGCGAAGCGTTGCTCGAGCCGCTCACGCAGGCCCGGCAAGAGCGTCATCGACGTCGAGAGCAGGGCGCGCGGCCGCGAGCGGAGAGGCAGCGACGACAGCTCGGCGAAGGATATCGGGTCGCCCGCATAGACCTCGGGCGCGAGCGCGTCGAGGTATCGGACGCGATCAGCCGGGTCGCGCCAGTCGGCGGGGTGCAGGTTGATCTTCGCGAGACCCGATTCGTCCATGGTGGGGGTGACCGACACGTAGGTGAAGCAATGGCGCTGGAAGCCAAGCAGGACCACGCCCACCTCGCCACGGCCGTGGGAAAGCTCGATTCCGAACCGGCGGAGCGCGCGCTTGTGGAAGGTGAGGTAGCTCGCCGCGACGACCGGATGCGAGGCGAGCAGCACCGGGTGGCCCGTCGTCCCGGTGGTGCGGAAGTTGATGAGGCGGTCGAGCGGAGCGCCGTCCGGGACGAACTGCGCGATGTCGCGGGCGAGATCACCTCTCGAAATTGCCGGGACATCCTCCAGCCGCCGCGGCGGGGATCCCTGCCTTCGATAAAATGGGACCTCCTCGTAGCAGCGCGCGACGAAGTCGCGGACCCACGCGGGCGGCTTCGCCGGTTGCCATGTGAAGGGCGCGTCGAGCGCGGCGCGCTCGAAGTCGCGGACGCGCTCCACGTCGGCGGCCGTGAGGCGATTGCCGCTCTGGTTGCGGAACACCGGCGCGGCGGAATGCTCGCGCAGGAACCGGAGCATCCGCCGGCCGGACTCGGTGAGCGTGGGATAGCGCTCGCCATCGCCGGGATCGGCCGTCACTCTCGTGTCCATTTGTCCGCGGACTCCTCGGCAGCCTTGCGGACCAGGGCTTCGCGGATTGCCCGCGCCCGCTCCTCGGCGGCCTTGGCTGCCGTCAGCACCCGCACGCGCTCCGCCGAGCTGAGCGTCGTCAGACGATCCTGTGCCTGGGCTTCCGTCTCGCCCGCCGGACGAAGGCCGAGGCGCGCGAGCGCGTAGCGAACGAGCTCCTCGCGGCGTTCGGGCTCGGCGACGAACTTGCCCGCCGGTGTCACCCCGGCAAGCTCCCGGGCTCCCTCGCCGAGCAGCTCGAACAGCGCGCCGGGCGGCGGGCTGGTCACGACGAACCAGGGGTCGGCGAGAACCCAGGCGAGGAGGAGCGCGACCGAGAGGCGGTTTCGCTCGCGGCGGCTGTCGCCTTCCGGCGCGAAAGGCGCAAGCTCGCGCACGCCGGCCTGGATCGCGAGGAGTCGACAGACGTCGCCGATCACCGCCGCCACCGCGACGGTCCCGTTGTTGCCGATCCGGGGCTCCGCCAGGAAATCCTGCGGTGTTTCCGTCAAACGCCGGAGGAGCTTTTCGAGGGCGGGACCTTCGCGGTTCATGTGCTCTCGAGGAATTTTCCGAAGACCTGGGTGCTGTGGCAATCATCGCACGCTCGCGGCCGGACGCGCAGCCGCTCTCTCTGGAATCGATCGGGAAGCGATTCCACGGATCCAAGCCGATTGGCCGCGAGCCCGAGCTCCGCGGTCGTGAAGCTGCAGGGGGCGATGGTGCCGCCGAGCGAGAAGAAGAGGAATTCGCGGGAGACCGCGCAGTCCGCGACGGGCAGCGCAGAGCCGGTGCTCGTCGCGGCCAGTCGGAGCAGATACCGGCTGCCACCCTGGAGCCCCGTTCCCAGCTCCGCGAGCCGCTTTCTCAAATCGGGCAGGATCTCCCCGAGACGCGCGACGTCTGCGGGTTGCAGCCGATGCTCGGCGAAGAACTCCGGCCGTTCGTTGCCGCCGAGCTGGTTCCAGGTGATCTCCTCGATGCCCCAGCTCGCGAGCTCGAGGCAGAGCGCGGGAAACTGGGAGATATTGTCGTGCATCAGGACGGCGTTCGCCCTCAGCAGCGGACCGTCGTCGCGAGCCCTCTTTTCGGCGGCGAGCAATGCCACCGTCCGTCGCAGGAAGGCGAATCCGCCGGGCCAGCGGCGCAGCTCGTCGTGCATCGCGCCGAGCCCGTCGACGCTGATGGTGACCTCGGCATAGTCCTCCAGAAGGTGCGCTCGCATCGCCGCCGAACCGAGCGTGGTGCCGTTGGTGGTGACGCCGACCTCGAGGCCGAGGACGCGGCGGAACCGCCTCGTCAGCGCCTGGAGCGGCGGCCACAAGAGCGGCTCGCCACCGAGCCAGCTGACGAGCACCCGACGGCCCGTCGCGCGCCGGAAATCCGCCAGCCGGGAGCCGAGACGTTCGAGAAGCGCCGGATCCGCATTGTCGCGAGATCGCGAGAGGCCGCGGTCGTATCCGCAGAAGCCGCAGCCGAGGTTGCACGCCTCGGTGACCTTGCAAACCACGACCAGACGGGAGGTCACGCCGGTTCTCCGTCGCGATACCGGAGACGACTGAATTCGCGGGCGAATGCGATCAGGTCGTCCCAGGTGCGCACCGGGTAGACGCTCCAGCCTTGATCGTCGCGCGCCTTGCGGATCCGATCGTACTCATCGGCGACGCCGCTGCCGGCGAGCTCCCAGCCGGCGAAGAGGTTCAGGACCAGCGTACCGCCCCCGCGAGCCCGCTCCAGCGCCGTGGCAGCGATCCCGGCGCCGTCCTGGCCCCATTCATCCTTGTCGAACATGGTTGACACGCCCTCGTCGGAAATCACCAGGATGTGCACGGCGCGGTCGAGCGGCGTTCGCTTCCGGTACGTCTCGCGCATCACGTGCAAGGGGAACGCGGTCCCGCCGCCGATGTAGCCGGTCAGAACCCCGAGAACGGCGCGCTCGTCGCGAACGAAACCGGCTGTGCTGGTGAACTGCCGCGCACCGCTCCACAGTGTCGCCTGCACGCGCGCTCCGGCGCGAAGCGCCGAGAGGCAGATGATCGCGCCGGACAGGGTCGGGAAGGAAAGCAGATGGCGGGGATCGACCATCGATCCGGAGCTGTCGACGTACAGATCCAGGTCCAGAGGATGGCGCTCGGGTACCGCGCCCTCCGACGTACCCCAGGTCCGCTGCACGGTGGTGAGACCGGGGAGTACGTGCGGGCTCTGCAAGATGGTCTGCAGCCAGTCCGCCGCGTCGAGCGGATCGCCGATGTCCCAAGGCTCGAGCCCCTCCGGGAAGCGGATCGGTTCCGGGAGGGGAAAGGCGCGTGGGATAGGCGATGAGATGCGGCAGCGCGTGTTCGCGGTAGTAGCGCATCGCGCTCTCGTGCTCGCTCAGGTCGAGCCCCATCGCCCGCAAGAGCTCGCCGTACTCGAACGGCTCCCGGGTCTGGCCCGCGCCTGGAAGGTTCCCGGTCCTCTCCGCGGGCGGCTCTGCAGGACCGGACTGCCCGGTGCCGGGTTCCGCCTCCCCGCTCAGGACCGGATCGGCGGCGGGATGGATCGCGCCCTCCTTCTCGCCCGGGTCTCCCTCGGTCAGGCCCGGCGGATCGCCGCCGCGGGCCGCATCGCGGGTGTCGAACAGCGCCGCGATCGCTTCGCTGCGATCCGGCGTCCTCGAGCAGGTATGGCAAGAGCAATGCGGCGAACCGGCCGCTCCCCTCGACGACGTTCCGCGCATAGCTGCGGATGAAGCCGGCTTCCGAGCAGGGCGTCGCCCTCCTCGCGGTCGCTGCGTCAGGCCGCTACCGAGGTTCTCCCGTGCCAGGGACCAGGGATCCCGTAGATGCGCAAGTAGCACGCGAAACAGTGCTCGACCTTTTTCCCCTTCTGCAAGCGCGGCATAGATCGCGGACATGCGCAATGGTGCTCCGCTGGCAATCGATCGTTGATCAAGAGATCGATACAGATTTCGCGATCATCGGAGCGTGCTTCTCGACGGTCGGCAACCCCCAGCGCAGTGCGGGCGATGATGCGGCCATGATCGGTCAGGGTCGCCGGGGCGAGGACGTGGTGCCCGATCTCGTGCGCCAGGACCTCGTGCGCGAAGTCGCCCAGGCCCAACCGCCGAGACCTCGGCGAGGTTCGACGATCACGGATTGATCGACGAGACGGATCATCGCGAAGCTGCCGGTCAGCCTCGTCCTTGCGCGCCTCCTCGTCGGTGAGGCAGAGCGTCGGCGCGCGGAGGCGCGTGAAGCGGCTCCAGCTCTCGAGCGCTTTCGGCGACACGGCGAGCCAGGAATCGCGCAATTCCGTGAGCGGCGCGGCGGCCGGCGCGCTCACGCGAGCGCCCTCAGCGGCACGAGCACGACGGCATGGGTCAACGACGAGGTGAGCGCCAGAGTCGTCCGGTTCGAAGCAGCGCTGGTCAAGTCGCCGCAAATCGATACCGGCATCGTCCGGCCGCGGAAGGCCAGCGCCCCGCCTTGCAGGTCCATTCCTTGGCAGCGCAGCCCGGGGCGCGGCGGAGCGCTCCTCGGCGGTCGCTCGATGGAGATGTCGCTCCGAAGGCATCCGCGGTGAGAAGCCACGCATCCTCGCCGCTCGAGACGACGAAGTGGCCTGCGTGGAGCGCGACGAGCGGCGGGACGGGGAAGTTCCTCCCAACCCTCGGAAGGCGCCGACTTCTCGCGCGACGGGCCGTGCCAGGGAAGGCTCCGGCACGAACCAGGGATCCTCCTCGAGGCGCTTGCGGATTGCCGCCCAGTCGCCGGTCGCCCCGACCGCGAGGAGCGCAAGGTCGCCGGGGAGCGAATCCGCGACCGCGAGAGCGCCGGCGCGATAATGGGCGAGCCCCGCGCGCCAGGCCAGCACCTGCCCGGCGGCGAGGAGGGTTTCCAGGTCCGGACATCGCGGTGCGATCGTGCCGAGATCGTGAATCCACTGGTTCGGCCGGGCGCCCGGCGTATTCGCGAGCTGAAGAAGGGCGTTGGCGACCGCGGAGAGCGCGCGATCCGGAAAAGACGCCATGACCGGAGCCGCCGCCGCCGCCAGCGTTCGCCAGCCTTCGCCGACGATGCCGCTCTTGCCGCCAAAGCCGATCAGCCGCTTTCCCAGGAGCTCGAGGCCGAGCTGGTAGGCGGACATCACCACCTCGGCGACGCGTTCGGGGCACACGGCGTCGACCGCGACCGCGAGCGGGTCCACCACCTCGACGAGGAAGCCCCGGAACTGATCGGCGTCCAGCTCGGGAAAGAGGCGGCGGGCGGCCGCGAATTGCGCGTTGAAGAGATCGCGCGCCGAGCGGAGCACGGAGGCCAGCGGCTCGCTCGCCTTCGTCATTGCGTGCGGAGCCAGCGGAGGTAGTTCGTGTACCGCTGGTGCAGGTACTTGAGCTTGCAGCAGGTCGTCGTACAGCGTGCCGTACAGCTTGCGCCCTTGCGCCACTCGGCGATCAGCCGCTCGATGCGCTCGAGGCGAGCCGCGCGCCTCGCTGCTCGGTCACGCCGTCGAGCCCGCTGCTCGAACTCGTCGGCGAGCATCGCGCCACGGGATCGTCGCGGTCGAGGTTCGAGCCGGTCGTACTCGGCGCAGCGACAGGTCGAACAGCCTGCGGATCCAGCCGATCGCGATCGATGCGCAGGCGGCGTTGCCCGGCGCCTCGAAGAACGGCGCGTCCGGATCGGCGGTGAGCTTGTCGTGCAGCACGAACGGCAGGATCTGCCGCAGGTCCTCGAGCTCGACCGCGCGGTTGCCGCGGAAATAGGCCAGCGCCTTGACGATAGATCGACGAGCGTCATCAGCGCGCGCACCGAGAGGCCGTTGCGGGTCTGGCGCCGAGGTCCTTGAGGCGGTCGCGGCCCGTGTCCTGGCGGCCGAGCAGGCTGCCAGTCGACGCCCGAGAGCCGCGCGGTGTCCTTGGTCTTGTACTCGAACTGGTCCGCCGGCCGGCTCGCAGAACTCGAACTGGCTGGCGAAGAACTCCAGCCGCCGGCGGACCTCGACGGCGAGCGCACCGCCGCGGATCTGCTCTTGCATGCGGTCGACGCTCGGCCTCGCGTGAAGACGATCTCGCGCGGGACCACTTCCTCGGGCCGAATGTCCTCCTCGATGCGGGTCGAGGAGGTCGCCCAGGAAGCGCGGATTGAAGGCGAGCGCCTGCACCACGACGTCGATGCGGTCGCGCAGCGCCTCGATCACCTGGTAGGTGCCGCCGCCGGCGATCGTCGTTCGCGGTCAGGAACCAGGCCGACTCGGGGCACTCGTAGATCTGGTCCAAGATCTCGGCGTAGTTGTCCCCCATCACCGTCAGCAGCGCGCTCTGCGTGCGGGTCGGGATGCGGTTGTACTCGTCGACGATCTTGACCCGCATGCCGAGCCAGCTGCCGCCAGGCGATGCGGATGTCGTCCATGCTCTGGGCGTTGACCAGGTCCGCGGGCAGCGGGTTGCCGAGCAGGTCGGCGATCGTCATCTGCGGATGGCCGTGCTGCATGGCCCGCCGGACCTCGCGGAGCGGATAGCCGGCGAGCACGCCCATGAGGATGGCGCTGGCCGTCTTCCCGCGCCCCGGCCCGCCGACGAACAGGCATTTGCGCCGGGTGGCGAACGTGAGCAGGGGCAGCAGCACGAAGCTCGAGTAGCTCTGCGCGGAAGGCAGCGTCATCCGGCTCTTGCTGTCGCCGAGCACGTAGGACGCCGGCGGCCCGTCGTTGTACTCGACGTCGTAATGCGGGCTGATGATCGCGGTGTTGACGATCCAGAAGTACGCCTGGCGGAGCTTTTCATCGAAAGGGGTCGCCACCGCCTCGGACGAAGCCGCCGGATCAGTGATCGCGCCACGGTAGAGCTCCGCGATATCGAATGCATCGGCTCGGTGCGGCGCGCGCGGATTTGTCGGGACCGAGGAGATCTTACGCAAGCGATCGAGGAACGTGGCCACGGGGCGCCGACAGTATCGCATCTGAGCGCGGTGACTCGACGGATCCGGGAGATGGCCGCGCACGGGCCTCGACTATCAGCGGTGCCCCCGATGCGACCCTCGATCAGGGACTTCGATCGCGAGATCGCCGCGATCGAAGGCACCGCCATCGAGTGGCCGTTTCCGCCGACAGCAAAACATTTCGATAACGATGAACTCGACCAACGGCCTGTCTTGACACTACGAGCAGGCCGGGGCTTGACTACCCGTCCCTACCCCGGAGGGGAGTCCATGAAACGCATCCCGATCCTGGTCGCCGCGCTCGCGGCGACTTCCGCCCTGGCGCAGACCGCACCCACCAACCTCAACGAGAAGACCGTCGCCCAGCTGCAGGCGATGATGACCGCAGGCACGCTCACCTCGGCGCAGCTGACCCAGTTCTACATCGATCGCATCATCGCCCTCGACCAGAACGGGCCCCGCCTCAACTCCGTCATCACCATCAATCCGGACGCGCTCGCCATCGCCCGGCAGATGGACACCTTGCGCAAGCAGGGCAAGGTGCTCGGACCGCTGCACGGCATCCCCGTCCTCCTCAAGGACAACATCGACACCGGCGACAGGGAGCAGACCACCGCGGGCTCGTTCGCCCTGGTTGGCGCCCCGGCGGTGCGCGACTCCACCGTCGCGGCCAACCTGCGCGCGGGCGGCGCCGTCATCCTCGGCAAGACCAACCTCTCCGAGTGGGCGAACTTCCGTTCCGCGTTCCAGTCGATCCGGGCTGGTCGGCCGTGGGCGGCCAGACCGGCAACGCCTACGGCATCAACCGCAACCCGTGCGGCTCCAGCTCCGGCTCGGGCGCGGCCGTCTCCGCCAACCTGGCCGCGGTTGCGCTCGGCACCGAGACCGACGGCAGCATCGTCTGCCCGGCCAACGCCGAAGGCATCGTCGGCATCAAGCCGACCGTCGGCTTGACCAGCCGCGCCGGCGTGGTTCCCATCTCGCACACGCAGGACACGGTCGGCCCGCACGGCCGCACCGTCGCTGACGCCGCGGCGGTCCTGGGCGTCATCCAGAGCCGTACCTTCGACGGCCGTGACCCGGCGACCGGCGGCGTTCCGCTCGGGGCGACCGGCCAGAAGCGGCCGCGGAACATCCCCACCGACTACACGAGGTTCCTCAACCCGAACGGGCTCAAGGGGGCGCGCCTCGGCCTCACCCGGCAGGGCATCGACCAGATCTCGCCGAGCAGCATCAACGACGCGTGGGAAGCGGCGGTCGCGCAGATCCAGGCAGCCGGCGCCACCGTGGTGGACCTCGACGCGGCGAACTTCAACTTCCCGTTCTCGCAGGGCGAGCTGCTCGTCCTCTGCTTCGACTTCCGCACCGATCTAAAGGACTACTTCGCCACCCGCACCGGCGTTCCGCTCGCGGGCGGCACGCTGACCGACGCCATCGCCTTCAACAACCGGCCTGACATCGCTCCGCTCGAGCTGACCTTCGAGGATCAGGTCCTCTGGGAGATCTGCAACGACATGGCCCCCGGGGCCGACGATCCGCAGAACGACGCCTTCGGCGTGTTCGGCGGCGAGACCTACAACCAGGCGCTGGCCGACGGCCGCAACCTCGCGGTGAACGGCATCGACCTCGCGCTGGCGCAGTTCCACCTCGACGCCATCATCGCCCCCACCGGATCGCCCGCGTGGTCCACCGACCTGCTCTTCGGCGATCACTTCACCCTCGGCTCGCTCGAACCTGGCGGCGCCGGAAGGCTATCCCATCGTGCAGGTGCCGGTCGCAACCGTGCTCGGCCTGCCCTTCGGCATCAGCTTCTTCGGCACCGCGTTCAGCGAGCCGACGCTGATCAAGCTGGCCTCGGGCTTCGAGGCGATCAGCCAGGTTCGCGCGCACAACCTGCCGACGCTCGCTCCGGACTTCCCGGTGGCGGACGGCACGAACGTCGTCGCACCGAAGACGAAGGCGGCCGCCGCGAACGGGCAGTCGAGCAGCAGCGCGAGCAGCCACGTCAAGTCGGCGAGGGCGATCAAGAAGCACAGCATGTAATCGGAAGCACTTCCTCGAAATGAAGGAGCTCGCCGCCAGTCCATCGGCGGCGAGCTCTTTTTTCGTGGCAGTCCGGTGCTAGTCCCTGCGCGCGATCTCCTTCAGGAACCAGCGCTGCTTCTGCTGCACCTGGACGAGGCGGGTGAAGAGATCGGCCGTGCCGATGTCGCCCGCCCTGGTGGCGACGTCCGCATCGCGGTGCATGGCCTCGATCAGCTTGTCGTGCGCCGCGATGGCTTCCTCCAGCATCTGCTTCACCGGGAGCTCGCCTTCGGACGGCGTGACCAGCGACGCGCGCAGGTACTGCGCCGGGTCGGCCAGCGGCCTGCCGTCGATCATCAGCGCCCGCTCCGCCAGCTCGTCGATGCTCGCCAGCACCTGCGTCGCGTGCTCCTCGAAGAGCAGGTGCAGGTCGCGGAAGTGCGGGCCGTACGTAAGCCAGTGGTACTTCTTGTAGTTGAGGAACAGCACCAGCGCCGAGGCCTGCTCGCCTGTGCAGGGCCCCCACCACCGCGTTCGTTTCCATGCCGGTTGGGATGCGGCCAAATCGAGAACGGTTCTCGAAAAGCGACGGCGACGCAGATGCCGAGGACGCAGAGGCCGTTGTCGTTGTCGGTTTGGGTGTCGCTCTCGGGCACGCGCGCGCCGGGCCTTCGGCCCGTCACTGGCGCGTGCAGGGTTTTGGGAATCGTTTTGGCGTAGCTCGCTGCGCTCGCGTCTGGGCGTATCCGTCGTCGGTTCGTCATCGTCGGCCTCCCCGCTGGCGCGGTTTGGGAGGAGGCCGACGATGACGAACCTGACGACTCTAGTTCCATTGCCGCACGAACAGCTCTTTGCCTATCGCGTGGCGCGCGATCTGGTGGTGGCGTGTGCGGGAGGCGCGCATTTCGGACTCTGGGCTGCGCGACCAGGCGCTGCGGGCGGCGATGAGTGTCTGCCTGAATATAGCGGAGGCTTCAGGACGGCCTGGGCTCGCTGATCAGCGGCGCGTCTATGGGATTGCGCGCGGGGAGGCTTGTGAGGTTGCCGCTGCGGTCGACGTGGCCGTTGCGGCGGGTTTCTGTTCTGCCGAGGCGGCCACTCGGACCCGCGAGCTTGCGGGGCGGGCATATGCGCTGCTCACCGGTCTGATGAGACGATGACGCGCCGTCGACGCTCAGGCCTGGGGCGGCTTCACGTACTCGAAGTCGATGGGCAGGCCGTTGATGCCCTTGGGCGGCGGGGCGATCCAGTTGGCGACCTTGCCCCGCTCGATCACCGGATGCATGAGCGACTTCACGTAGGCGCGGTCTTCCGCCGAGGGCAGCCACTCCCCCTCGTGCGCCTTGTACTCCGCCTCCGGGATCATCCGCCCCTCGGGGTCGAAGAACAGCCCCGCGTTGGGCCCCACCCCGCGGTGGAAGCGGCGGTGCGGGAGCCGCAGCGTCATGCCGGTCACGCCGGCCCTGGCCAGCGTCTTGTTCCAGCGATCCACCGCGCGCTGGCAGTCCTTCACGTACTCGTCGCGCAGCACCTCGTTCATGGCGTTGCGCAGCGGCACCTCCTGCTCCACCAGCTTCTCGCCCTCCGGCACTTCCATCCGGTAGGTCTGGTCCAGCGCCTTGTGCTCGGGCAGGGCATCCTCGCGGAAGCGGCCCTTGAGGCCGGCGGCGAAGAAGTCGGCGGCGTTGGACGACACCTCGCCGCCGAAGAGGTCCAAGGAGAGCGAGAACCAGAGGTTGATGGACTTCTGGATCAGCGGGAGCGGCACCGCGCCCTCGGCCCGCGGGTCCTTGCCCGCCGCCATCAGCTCGGCGCAGCGCTGCACGATGCGGTCGACGCCGGTCTCGCCCACGAAGAGATGATGCGCCTCTTCCGTGAGCATGAAGCGGGTGGTCCGGGCGAGCGGATCGAAGCCCGACTGCGCCAGCGCCGCGAGCTGGTACTTGCCGTCGCGGTCGGTGAACATGGCGAACATGAAGAAGCTGAGCCAGTCGTCGATGGGCTCGTTGAAGGCGCTGAGGATGCGCGGCTTGTCGGAAGACCCGCTGCGCCGCTGCAGCAGCTCGTCCGCTTCCTCGCGCCCGTCGCGCCCGAAGAAGCGGTGCAGCAGGTAGACCATCGCCCAGAGGTGCCGCCCCTCCTCGACGTTCACCTGGAAGAGGTTGCGCAGGTCGTAGAGGGAAGGGCAGGTCTTGCCCAGCAGGCGCTGCTGCTCCACCGAGGCCGGCTCGGTGTCGGCCTGGGTGACGATGATCCGGCGCAGCGCATTGCGGTGCTCGCCGGGAACCTCGTCCCACGCCGGCGCCCCCATCACGTCGCCGAAGCCGATCACGCGCTCCTTCTCCCGCGGCTCGAGGAAGATGCCCCAGCGGTAGTCGGGCATGCGCACGAAGTCGAAGTGCGCCCAGCCGTTGGCCTCCACCGAGATGGCGGTGCGCAGGTAGACTTGATGTGCCTGGAAGCCTTCCGGCCCCACCTCGTTCCACCATTTCAGGAAGTTGGGCTGCCACTGCTCCAGCGCGCGCTGCAGGCGCCGGTCGCTGGCCAGGTCCACGTTGTTGGGAATGCTCTCGAGAGACTGGGCCACTAGGTCCTCCGGAAGTCGAACTGGGGGCGCTCGGGCTTGCCGTACATGGTCAGCGCGCCGCGCTCGCCGGTGGCGTTGGGGCGGATGAAGATCCAGTTCTGCCAGGCGGAGAGCCGCCCGAAGATCTTGGTCGCGAGCGTCTCCGGCCCGGCGAAGCGGTAGTTCTGCTCCATGCCGGTGAGCGCGTCGGGGCTCAGGCTCCTGCGCTCTTCCACCGCCACCCGCAGCTCTTCCTCGAAGTCGATGTCGTCGGCGAAGACGGTGGCGAGGCCCAGCTTGTTGGCGGCTGCGGCATCCAGAGGTCCCTCCTTCGCCGCCGCGAGGACCTTTTGCGCGCGCTGCGGGTCGGCGAGAAACGCGTCTCCAGCCGCGAGAGCCCGTTCCAGCCGGGCAGGGCGCCTGCGCTGAGGGCGCCAGGCCAGACCGCGGTGCCGCCGGCATCGAGCACGTAGCTGCGGTCGCAGGCGAGCAGCACCTCGAAGAGCGGCCCGGCGAAGCACGACTTCTCGTCCACCACGGCAAAGAAGCTGCGCGCGGTCACGTCCATGCGCCGCAGGGCGCGAGCGAGGAGCAGTCGCGTCTCCCGCAGGATCCAGGCGTCCTTCTCCGGGCCCGCCAGCAGCTCGCCCACCGCGTGCGCCTTGGCGCGGTCGCCCTCGGCGCGCACCAGCACGACGCTCACGTTCTCGTGCTCGAAGCGCAGGCGCAGCATGGCGTGGTCGAGCTCCCGCGCCATGCGCAGCGCCCAGCCAGCGGCGCCCAGCGCCAGCGCCTCCGCGGCGGTCTTCGGCACCTCGCCTTGCGGCGCGCGGATGGTCAGCTCCGCGATGCGCGTCTTGTCGTCCACCTTCAAGGACACGTGCCGGTATTCGCCGATCGCGTCGAGCTGGATGCCGGGGCCGCGGTCCAGCGGGGGCGCCTTTGCCGCCAGCTCCCGCGCGCGCTGCGCGATGGTGTCGGCGAACTTGCTCCGCGGAACCACCGCGTCCACGAGGCCCCACTCCACCGCGCGCTTGCCCTTCACGCCTTCGGCCAGGGTGGAGAAGGCGTCCGCCAGGTCGCGCCGGACCTTGCGCTTGTCCACCACCCGCGTCAGGCCGCCGGTGCCGGGCAGCACGCCGAGCAGCGGCACCTCGGGCAGCGCCACCGTGCTGGAGCCGTCGTCGACGAGCACGATGTCGTCGCAGGCCAGCGCCAGCTCGTACCCGCCGCCGGCGGTGGCGCCGTTGCAGGCGGCGAGGAACTTGAGGCCGCTCTCTTGCGAGGCCTCCTCCATGGAGAGGCGGGTCTCGTTGGTGTACTTGCAGAAGTTGACCTTGAAGGGATGGGTGCTGGCCGCGAGCATGTAGATGTTGGCGCCGGCGCAGAAGATCTTGTCGTGCGCGCTGGTGATCACGCACACCTTGACCGAAGGGTGCTCGAAGCGCAGGCGCTGGATCGCGTCGGCAAGCTCGATGTCCACGGAAAGGTCGTAGCTGTTGCTCTTCAGCTCCAGCTCGCTGTCGGCGCCGCCGAACGGCTGCACCTTCATCACCAGGCGGGCCACGTCGCCCTCCACCGTCAGCGTCCAGTGGCGGTACTTCGAGGGATGCGTGTCGAACGACAGCTTCGGGGCAGGCGCGCTCGTGTCCATCGCTTGGGAAGGTAGCGCGACGCCCGCGCGAGTGCAAGCACTATATTGCTTGTCGTACATGACGCTGATGCAGTATATTGCCTATCGCGATGAGGCCCGACCATCAAGTCCTGCTCGCCTCGGTGGGTGCCGCCGTCCGGCGGTTGCGCGAGGAGCGATCGCTCACGCGGCGGGAGCTCGCGCAGCGAAGCGGCGTCTCCGAGCGGTTCCTGGCGGAGTTGGAGGGCGGCGCCGGCAACATCTCGGTGGCGCGGCTGCAGGACGTCTCCCGCGCCCTGGGCACCTCCGCCGGAGAGCTGCTCTTCTCCGCCCAGCACGAGCGCACCGGCCGCCGCGCCATTGCGCTCGTCGGATTGCGCGGCGCCGGCAAGAGCACCATCGGCCGCGCGCTGGCGAGCCGGCTGCGGCTGCCCTTCGTGGAGCTGGACGCCCTGGTGGAAAAGGAGGCGGGCCTGCCGCTCGCGGCCATCTTCCAGCTCCACGGCGAGGCCTACTACCGGCGGCTCGCGCGCGAGGTGCTGACGCGCTTTCTCGCCGAGAACGACGCCGCGGTGATCGCCACCGGCGGCGGCATCGTCACCGACCCGGGCTCCTTCAAGCTCCTGCAGCGAAGGTGTCGCACCGTCTGGCTGCAGGCCACGCCGCACCATCACTGGCAGCGCGTGCTGGAGCAGGGCGACGTGCGCCCCAGCGCCGCGAGCCCGCACGCGCAGGAGGAGCTGGCCGCGCTGCTCAAGGCGCGCGAGCCGCTCTACGCGCAGGCGGAGATCGCCGTGGATACCTCGCGCCTGGGCATCAAGGACGCGGTCGAGGAGATCGCCCGGCAGGTTGCTTGACGGAGGCAGGCTTGCTTCCGATCGCGCTGCGGAAGACGCGCTCGATGCGGTCGAGCGCTCCCCAGCCCCACTTCTCGCTCCACATCGCCGGCCCGGTCAGCAGCATGAGCAGGACCGGTAATCCAAAGACGATGATGAGGAAGTAGCCCGTCTCCGTATCCATGCAGATGAAATGCGCGAGCGCCGCTGGCGATGCTCGCCGCGGCGTTCCGCTGCGCCCTCCGTCCTGTGCGCCCAGGTAGTCGCGCCGCGCACGGTGCCCCCGCTTGCCCGACAAGCACTCCGGCGAGCCCCTTCACTTTCGCTCATCGATCGGGGAAGAGCCTGTATGTCTCCTCAGTTGAGAATGCTACGCAAGAGAGCTCTCGCCGTTTCGCAGAGCAACCGACCCAGGAGCCGCATCCGTGACGAAGCTCGTCCTGCTCGCCGCCCCCGCCGTCGCTTTCCTCGCAGCCCCGCGCTGCGAGGCAGCCCAGGTCTGGGTGGCTCCTTCCGCCGTGAAGATCCGGCCCGGCGTGACGCCACCCGCCGCCGGCAACGCCGCCGCTGCTCTCTTCGCGGCGCAGAACGAGTTCGAGGCCTTCCAGGTCGTGGTCACCGGCGCGGCGACCGGCGTCTCCATGGCGCTCGAGGCCCTCGACGACGGCAAGGGGCACGTGATCAGCGGCCGCGACCTGACGCTCTACCGCGAGGCGCTGATCAACGTGACGCAGCCCACCGGCGGAGACGGCGCCGCAGGCATCTGGCCGGACGCGCTGGTGCCCGCGATCGATCCCGTCGTCGGTGAGAAGCGCAACGCATTTCCCTTCGACGTGCCCGCGGGCGAGAGCCGCGCGGTGCTGGTCGACATCCACGTTCCGGACGGGGCGCCCGCCGGCACCTATACCGGCGTGCTCAACGTGCTCGGCGACGTGACCGCGCAGATCCCGGTCAGCCTCGAGGTCTGGGACTTCGCCATCCCCTCCACTTCGACGCTGCGCACCTCCTTCGACATGTCGTGGAACGGCCCCTGCATGGGTCACGGCGACGGGAGCTGCGCGAACGCCACCGCCGAACAGCAGCTTCGCGCGCGATACCTGCAGGCCGCCCTCGACAATCGCATCACCATCAACCGGCCCACCTACACCTCGCCGGTCGACGGCAGCGGCAGCGGCAGCTGGGCCGACTACGATCTGTACGCGGGCCCGTTCCTGAGCGGCACCGCCAACACGCGCCTGCGGGGAGCGAAGGTGACCTCGACGCAGATCCAGGGGAACGCGCGGACCACCTCCGCCGGCGTCAAGGCGTGGTCGGACCACTTCAAGGCCAAGGGATGGTCCAACGTTCTCTTCAACTACATCTGCGACGAGCCGCCGGCGACCTGCGCGTGGACGGACATCAACCCGCGCATCGCGGCCTCGCGCGCGGGCGATCCGGCCATCCCCACGCTGGTGACCACGACGACCGACGAGCTGGCGCAGAACGGAATCACCGGCGTGGATCTGGTCGTCCCGGTGGTCGACCACATGGAAAATCGCCCCGGCACCGCGTACGCCGGTTCGCAGCGCAGCAAGTACGGCCCCACCATCTGGTGGTACCAGAGCTGCAATAGCTTCGGCTGCGGGCCGGGCAGCAACGTCTCCGGCTGGCCCACCTACGCCATCGATGCCGACGCCACCCGCAACCGCGCCATGGAGTGGATGAGCTTCAGCTACGACAGCTCCGGAGAGCTCTACTACGAGACGACCATGGCGTTCTTCAACGGCGACCCGTGGACCAACCAGTTCAACTTCGGCGGGACCGGCGACGGGACGCTCTTCTACCCGGGAACCACCGCGAAGATCGGCGGGCAGACGGAGATTCCGGTGGAGTCGTTGCGGATGAAGATGATCCGCGACGGCATGGAAGACTACGAGCTGC
The DNA here is from genome assembly GCA_963792275.1 of uncultured delta proteobacterium. Taxonomy (GTDB): domain Bacteria; phylum Myxococcota; class Myxococcia; order Myxococcales; family 40CM-4-68-19; genus 40CM-4-68-19. The sequence goes on along the minus strand of CAWBVQ010000018.1, from coordinate 780,836 downwards.
TCGCCTTCGCAGACCGCCTCGGGCTGGGCGATCAGGCGCGGCAGATCTCGCGGGCGGTGTACCCGGTGACGTATCAGTCCACCGCGACGCCCGCGTCCCTGGACTCGGCGCGCAAGCAGCTCGCGCAGCTCATCCTTCACGCGCTGGGCAGGGACGTGGTCGTCCCGCCGCCGCCGCCGCCCGACGCAGGGCCGGCGATCGACGCGGGACCCGGCGATACCGATGCGGGACCCGGCGATACCGACGCGGGAACGGTGGCCGACGCCGGGACGGCTGCGCCTGACGCCGGAACGACCCCAGCGGACGCCGGGAGCGGTTCGGTCAAGCCTGCGATCGCCAGCCTCTCCGCCGGCGGTTGCGCCAGCGCGGGCGCGCAGACCTGGGTGCCGCTCCTCGCGGCGCTTGCGCTCATTGCATTCCGGCGCCGCCGGCAGGCATAGCCGCCGCCGGGGGGCCCTGCTGGATGTGGACGATGCGCGCCTCCGACGGCGTGCCGTTCTGTCCCACCAGGAAGAGCATGTAGTGCCCGGGCGGCGCCAGGTTGGCGTTGGCCGGCGCGCTCACGGTGAGCTGAGTTGAGCCGGGGGTGAAGGACAGCCGCATGAACCGCTGGCTCTGGTTGAATGCGTGCGTCATCGAGCCGAGCTTGACGAACGTGACCTTGGCCACGTCCGCGGCGTTCGGGGTCGCGATCCCGAATCGCGCGCCGTAGGTGATCTCGGCCGGCGCGTCGGTGATCTGCGGCCGCGCCGCCGCGGTGCCGTCGTCGTTGAAGAGATACGGCGGCGAGAAGACCTGCGCATTGAAGTTGTCCGGCTGTCCGTCGGCGGGCGGCTCGCCTCCGCCGCCGGTGAAGACGCGCCCGTCGGGCAGGAGCAGCGCCGTCGAGTGGTAGAGGCGGTTCACGTCCATGGGGCTGAGCTCCGTCCACTTCTCGGTGACGGGGTCCCACAGCTCGGGGTTCATCACCGCTCCGGTCCGGTCGTTCTTGCCCGGCGAGCTGGTGCCGCCGGTGATCAGCACCGTGCCGTCGGCGAGGACGGTGGAGGTCGCCTGGTGGCGCGGGTGCTTCATCGGCGCGATCAGCCGCCACTGCGGATCCGGCGCGTTCAGATCGATCACCTCGGCGGATGCGTCCGGCGGAGAGTCGCCGCCTCCCGCCACCAGGATCTTCCCCACGTCGTACATGGCGGCGGTGCCGTAGGTGCGCGTCAATGGCGTCTTGTGCAACGGTCCGGTCGTCCAGTGCCCGGTGCCGGTCGGGTCCAGGAACCTCGACGTCCTCTGCCAGCCTGCGTAGAAGACGCGCCCATCCGGCGCGACGAACATCCACGGATAGTAGTCGACCACCATCGACGCGGTGCTCAGCTCGCGCCAGGTCCCGTCCAGCTGCCACACCTCGGGAATGGGATTGATCGCGCCGGTCGAGTCTTCGCCGGAAGTCACCAGCATCTCCCCGCTGGGCAGCGCGGTATTGGTCGGGTACCAGCGCCCGCGTGCCATCTGCGGGCCCTGTGTCCAGAGCCCGGTGCGATAGTCGAAGAGGTTCGCGGTGGGAAGCCCCTCGTCGCTGGCGATGTTTCCGCCGGTGACCAGCAGCCGTCCGTCGGCGAGCAGCGAGTGGCCGCCGCAGAAGATGTCGATGAGGTTCGGCGCCGGCGTGAACGTCCCCGTGCGCGGATTCCACACGGTGGGTTCGCCGCTGTGGCCCCAGGTCAGCACGCGCCCGTCCGGGAGCACGTGCGAGTGGATGGCGACCACCGGCCAGTCCATCACCTTGGACCATGTACCGAGCCGCGGCTTGGTCTTCACCAGGAGGAGGTGGAGGAGGAGGCGGCGGCGGCGGTGGAGGCTGGACAGTTCCGGCGTCCGGATCCCCGCCTGCGACCGGCCCTGCGTCGCCGTCGTCGTGCCCCGACCCGTCGTCGTGCTGCGCTTGTGGCGCCGTGACGTTCCGGCGGCAGCCGACCGTCAAGGCAACGACACCGACCACCACCCCCGCCCGCACCCAATTCGACATGTGCCCGCCCCCCGAAATCCGGCGTAACGTTGGGACGGGATCGCCGCTTGGGAAGCGTCCGGGCGGGCGCAAGCTGCGGGAATCTTACAAGCGCATGTAATAACTGTGGATTTTGCGGCGAGGCCGGATGTCCTGCGGCGAACAGCAGGCTCCGGCCATGGTCGCGAAAACTATTTGCCTTTGAACTGCGGGGAACGGTGCGCGTTGTACGCCGAGATGCCTTCCTTCGCGTCCTCTCCCTCGAACAGCCGCTGCTGGAGCTCGCGCTCGAGCGCAAGGCCCTGCTCGATGCCGACCTCGAGCCCGGTGGTGACCGCGCGCTTGATCAGGCCCACGGCGCGCGCCGCTTTCCCAGGCGGCACGAACTTGCGCGCGTACTCCAGCGCGCGGGAACGGAATTCGCCCGCCGGCGCGTCGATGACGGCGTTCAAGAGGCCGAGCGACTTCGCCTCTTCGATGGAGAAGGTTGCGCCCTCCGCCATCAGCTCGATGGCCTTGGATCGGCCGAGGGCACGCGCCAGCCGCTGCGTCCCTCCGGTGCCCGGCAGCACGCCGAGCGAAACCTCGGGCAGCCCCATCTTCCCGGCGCCGGCACGCGCGATGCGCAGGTCGCAGGCCAGCGCCACCTCCAGGCCCCCGCCCACGCAGTGCCCGTTGACGGCCGCGATCACCAGCTTGGGCGTCTGCTCCAGCCTGCAGAGCGTCTCGTTGGCGTGGAGGCAGAAGTTGTACTTGAAGTAGGGGTTGGCGCCCTGGAGCATGGCGATGTCCGCGCCCGCGCAGAAGAATTCGATCGGCTTCTTGGCGTCGGGCGGCGGCGGCGCGCCGGTGAGCATCAGGACGTGGACCGACTCGTCCATGCGCGCATCGAGGACGTGCGCGTCGAGCTCGCGCATCATCTCGTAGCTGTAGGTGTTCGCGGGCGGGTTGCGGAGCTCGAGGACCATCACGCCTTCGTGCTTCGAGGCGGTTACCAGGGGCATCGTCATGCCGCGCCTTCTACCACCACTCTGGAGGCCGGAGTTCGTGCCTCCTCGTCGGGGTTAAGCGAGGGAGCACTTTGGCGCAGCCGCGGAGAACGATGTTTTCCGGCGTTCTCCGCGACCCTGGGAGCGGAGGGCTTGTCCCGGGACGAGTTGACTATATGACAAAACAATGGCCGCGCGTTAAAGACCCACCATCAGCGCCATTTCATGGGGTCGAGGGCAGGAGGTATGGGGTGGACTCAATCTGGCGCAATGCGAACAGCGCGTCGATGAGTCGCGCCAGGGGCTCGGGCGTGTTCCCGTGTTCCCATCCGGCCTTGTTGTAGTCGAACGGCGAGTGCTCCCGCCGCGTGCGTCCCCACCCTCACCGCGGTTCGAGCGGCAAGCCGAGGCGGAAGGTCGAGCCTTTCTCCAGCTCGCTCTGAACTTGGAGGTTGCCGCCGAGCATCTCCGTCAGCCTGCGGCAGATGGTCAGCCCGAGCCCGGTGCCGCCGTAGTTGCGGCCGATCTCCGGGTCCGCCTGCGTGAACTCGTCGAAGATGGCGTCCAGCCGGTCCGGCGGGATTCCGATGCCGGTGTCCGCCACGCTGAATTCCAGCATGCCGCCGGCGGCGCGCACGGTCACCGTGACCGATCCGCGGGTGGTGAACTTCACCGCGTTCCCGATCAGGTTCGAGAGGATCTGCTGGGTCTTGGCTGCGTCTCCGACCAGCGAGGGCGGCACCGACGCCTCGATGCGGTGGACGAGCGCGATCCCCTTCTCCTCCGCGCGCGCGAGCAGGGACTCGACGGCGTCGCGCGTGAGCGCGGCGGGGTCGAAGGGTGCCCTGGCCACCGTCGCCTGCCCGGCCTCGATGCGCGAGAAGTCGAGGATCTGATTCGCCAACCCGAGCAGCGTGGTGGCGGAAGAGCGGAGCATCTTGAGGTACTTCGCCTGCTGCGGCTGCGGGTCCTGGCGCTCGAGCAGCGTCACGGCGGTGACGATGACGCCGAGCGGACTGCGCATGTCGTGGCCGATCATCGCCAGGAGCTCCGCCTTGGCCCGATCCGAGCGCTCCGCGCGGCGCCGCGCGAGCAGCAGCTCGCGCTCGTATCGCCGCCGCTCCACGGCGTTGAAGACCATGAAGCGGATGAGGATCGGCTCGCCGGCAGCGTCTCGCTTTTCCGCCGCGCTCACCAGCACGGGCAGCGGCGGCCGATCCCTGCACTCCAGCTCCAGCGCGAGCTCGCTGACGAACCCTTGCATCCGCAGCAGGGGGCGGAGGTGCGTCTCGAAGTACATCCGGCCCGGGGTCGAGAGCAGATCCTGGAAGCGGCGCGACCCGATCAGCTCGTCGGCGGTGGATCCGATCCAGCCCAGCAGGGTCTGATTGACGCGGGCGATGACGCCGTCCGCGTCGCTGGTCACGTAGCCGCAGGGAGCATGGTCGTAGAGCTCCTCCGCGCTCTCGTCGAATGGCGACGGCTGGCGTTGTGGCGCCGCCACCGGCTTCACACGAAGGCCTGGATGGCGGCGATGGTCTCGGCCGGCGCGCTCAGGTTCGGACAGTGGCCGGTGGCCTTCAGCTGCACGAGCGTGCTCCCGCGGAGGTGGCGGTGCAGGTAGTCGCCAACCGCCGTGGGCGCGATCACGTCCCGCGAGCACTGCAGGATGAGCGAGGGAACCCTCAGGCGCTCCAGATCGGCGCGGTTGTCGGAGAGGAACGTCACCCGGGCGAACTGCCGCGCGATCTCCGGATCCGTCCGGCAGAAGCTGTTGGCCAGCTCGCTGCCCAGCTCCGGCCGGTCGGGGTTGCCCATGATCACGGGCGCCATCGAGGTGGACCAGCCGAGGTAGTTGGAATCGAGCGCGTCGAGGAGCCCCTCGATGTCAAGGCGCTTGAAGCCGCCCACGTAGCCGTCGTCGTCGATGTAACGCGGCGAGGGGCCCACCAGGACCAGCTTCGCGAACCGCGCCGGCTCGCGGAGCGCGGCGAGCACTCCGATCATCGCGCTCACCGAGTGCCCGACGAAGACCGCGTCCGAGAGATCGAGCGCCCGGCAGACGTCGAGCACGTCCTCGGCGTAGCCCTGCAGGCTGGAGTAACGGGACTTGCTGTATGCGGAGTGGTCCGACTGCCCCGCGCCGACGTAGTCGAAGAGCACCACCTCGTGCGTCGCCTCGAAGGCGGGCGCAACCAGCCGCCACATGTTCTGGTCGCAGCCGAAGCCGTGGGCGAAGAGCATCGGCGTCTTGCCGCTGCCCGAGACGTGCACGTTGTTGCGGCTGAGGATGTCCTCTTCGTTCATCGTCGCGAGAGTCTACGGCGGCAGAACCGGTTCGCAATCCGTCGGCCCCGCGATCGCATCGTTGCCGACGGACGCCCGGCAGGCTGCTCGCCGCTTTCGAGCATGCCGGAGCCGCCGGCGTCAGAGCGCTTCGACGATCACCGACACGCCTTGCCCGACGCCGACGCACAAGGTGGCAAGCCCGTATCTGCCGCCGCGCGCCTTGAGCGCGTGGACCAGGTGCGCGAGCAGGCGCGCGCCGCTCATCCCGAGCGGATGGCCGATGGCGATGGCCCCGCCGTCCACGTTGACGCGCTCGGGATCCAGCTCCAGCTCCTGGATGACCGCGAGCGACTGCGCCGCGAAGGCCTCGTTGAGCTCCACCAGGTCGAGCGCGCCGGCGGAGAGCCCCGCCTGCTTGAGCGCCTTCTGCGTGGCGGGAACCGGGCCCATGCCCATCTCGCGCGGGTTCACGCCTGCGCTCGCGCACGCGACGATGCGCGCCAGGGGCCGCAGCCCCAGCTCGGAAGCCTTGCGCGAAGACGAAAGGAGCAGCGCGGCGGCGCCGTCGTTGAGCGAAGACGAGTTGCCCGCCGTCACCGTCCCTCCTTCGCGGAAGGCGGGCTTCAGCCTGGCGAGCTTCTCCAGCGAGGTGTCTGCGCGCGGCTGCTCGTCGCGGTCCACCACCACCGGGCGCTTTGCCGGGGACGGTGACCGGCAACAGCTCCGCGCGATACCGGCCCGCCTCCTGGGCGGCGAGCGCGCGCCGGTGGGAGCGCAGCGCGAACTCGTCCTGCTGCTCCCGGGCGATGCGATATTTCACGGCCACGTTCTCGGCGGTCTCGCCCATGCTCTCCAGCGGAAAGCGCCTGGCGAGGCGCGGGTTGGGAAAGCGCCAGCCGAGCGAAGTGTCGTAGCTCTGCAAGGCGCCGCCCGCGAAGGCCCCCTCCGGCTTGGCCACCGCCCAGGGCGCGCGCGTCATGCTCTCCACGCCGCCGGCCACGCAGAGGTCCATCTCGCCCAGCCGGATGGCCCGCGAGGCCTGCACCGCCGCCTCCAGCCCGCTGGCGCAGAGCCGGTTCAGGGTCACGCCGGGCACCTGGTCGGGCAAGCCCGCGAGCAAGAGCGCCATGCGCGCGACGTTGCGGTTGTCCTCGCCGGCCTGGTTGGCGCAGCCGAAGAAGACCTCGTCGACGGCGCCCGGCTGCACCGCCGGGTTGCGCCGGAGCAACTGTTCAATGACGTACGCCCCGAGGTCGTCCGGCCGCACGGCCGACAGCGCTCCGCGCAGTTTTCCCACCGGGGTGCGAACGGCGTCGATGATTACCGCGTCCATTTCGATTACCATCCCTTCATGCACCTGCAAGCGGGCGATTCGGCCCCGGACTTCACGCTCGACGGCGTCCCGCCCGGCGCGTACCATCTCGCCGCACAGCGAGGCAAGGTGGTGGTTCTAGCCTTCTATCCGGGAGATTTCACGCCCGTCTGCCTGCGGCAGCTGCAGCACTACGAAGACCAGCGCGAGAAGCTGGTGCGAACCGGGGCCGTGCTCTGGGCCATCTCCACCGACACGCTGGAGCTGCACGAGCGCATGGCCAAGAGCTACGCGCTGAGCTTTCCCCTGCTCGCCGACCCGGGCGGCAACGTGGCCGCCGAATACGGGGTGCGCGGCCTCCTCGGTTCGGCGCGGCGCTCCGTCTTCATCGTCGACGAGAAGGGCACCATCCGCTACTCCAGGGAAGAGCCGCTCTCGCTCGCCTACCGCAGCGTCGACGACATCCTCCAGGCGCTTCGCGACAGCGGCCTTTTGCTCGCGCAGGCTCAGTAGCTCGCCTTTGCCAGGTGGTGCAGCTTGGCGTAGTCGAGCTCGATGCGCCCGTCGGGCTTTTGCGAGAGCATGTCCGCAAAGCGCATGCCCAGCCTGAGATCCTCGGGCAGGTAGCGGTGGCGCCCGTGCAGCGTCTGCGAGGTGGTGCCGTCGATGCCGGTGATGGCCACCTGGACCTCGAGATCCGCGTCGCGCAGGGACTCCGCGGTCCAGTCGCGCAGCGGGCTCTTGCCGTCGACGCGGTGGAGGATCAGCCAGCTCCGCCCGATGGCGTTGGAATGGTTGCGCTCCAGGGAGAGATCGTAGAGCCGGTAGAAGAAGAGGCCTTCGGGCGTGGTCTCCGCGCGCACCAGCGTGACGCGCACGTTCGCCTCCACGATGAAGTTTCCGCGCCGGTTGGCGACGCGGATGCCGAGCGTGCGCACGCCGTCCTGCACGTAGATGACCGCGTTGCGCGCGAACTCCAGCCGCGCCACCGGGATGGCGAACTTGGTGAAGATGAGGCCGGTGGCAAGGCCCACGGCGACCAGCGATACGATCGACTCGGCCGTCACCGCCAGGTGCGCCGCGAACGACTGCGGGTACATGGCCCCGTAGCCGATGGTGCCGAGCGTCTGCACGCTGAAGAAGAACGCGTCGGCGAACGAGCCGTGGCGCGCGTTGGCGATTCCGCCGGTGAGCACGAACACCAGCGCGAAGAGGACGTTCACCGCCAGGACGCCCACGGCGATGGAGAGCAGCGTCACCCACCAGGGCGCGCGCAAGAGCTCGTGGTAGAGGTCGCCCCACACGTCCTGGGGCGCGTGGATGACGTCGATGCCGGTGTCGTCGTTCGCAGCCGGGGGGGCGGGTTGCGCCATCGCGCCCGAGCATCTTCCGCCCGGGCGCGAGGAGCAAAAAAACTACTTGGTGGCGTCGTTGACGCTCTTCTTCGCCTGGTTGCGCGTGTGGCGCGCGGAGCGCTTCACGCTGCGTCCCGCCTTGTTCATGTGCCGCTTGGTCTTGGCGGCGCCGCTGTCGGTGCCGAGCGTGTCCTTGACGTCGTCCTTCTTGTCCTGCACGGCGTCCTGGGCGTCCTTCTTGGTGTCGCCCTTGTTCGCGAAAGCAGGCAGCGCGAGCCCGATGGCAAGCGCCGCGATGATCCCCTTCATGTGTCCCCCTTTGCCCCTGCCAGCTTGGCGGAGCGGTTGGTCCTCCGGGGAAGCTGCGCATGCGTTGTCCGCTGCACAACGCCCCGGGGGACCGACCTCCTGCCCGAAGAGCGGGCTACTTGTCCTTCGGCTGGCTGCTCGACGGGTTGTCGCCGGGAGCCGGAGCCGTGTCGACCGGCTTCTGCGTGTCGGTGGGCTGACCGGTCACGTCGCCAGGACGCGAGGACATGCCGGGGATCCTTCGCCGTGCCCTGATCGCCGCTGGTGCTGGGCGCTGCGGGCCGCGCGACGCTGCCGGAGCGTGCCCTGATCCGGCGTGGCGCTGCTGCCGGTGGCGCTGCCGCTGGTCGAGCCGGAGCTGGTGGAACCAGACGAGCTGGAGCCGATGGAGCCGCTGCTGCCGGAGCCCGAGCTGGTGCCGAGCGCGCCGCTGCCCGACTTGGTGTCGCTGCCGGAAGTGGTGGAATCCGGCGTCGCGGAGCTGCTCTTGGTATCGCCAGCAGCCGGCGTGTCGGTGCGGGTGTGGTGCATCGAGCTGGTCTCGCCGGAGCTGCGGCCCTCGCCGTGCTTGTGCTTCTTGTGGTGCTTCTTCGCCGGGGTGGTCGCGTCGTCGCTCTTGCCCGACGAGGTGTCGTTGCCGATGCCGGTGCTGCTGGGGCTGGAGCCCGTCGAAGGCTTCGCGCTCGAGGAGTCGTCCTTGCTGGACGAGCTGTTGTCGGAGGGCAGGGTGGACTTGGAGGTCGCCGTGTCCGAGCTGGGCGTCGAATTGCTCGAGGGGTTGTTGCTGGGCAGCGCGGTGTTGCTGCTCCCCGTGTTCGCCGAGTTGCCCGGCAGCGCGCTGCTGTTCTGATCCGAAGGCAGCGTCGCCGTGCCCTTGCTTTCCGTCGTCTGGCTGTTGGGCGTGCTGGTGGTACTGGTGTCGCTGGTACCGCTTCCCGTTGACGTCTGGGCGCGGGCGCCGAATGCGACGAGCGCAAGCGCGAGCGCCATTCCGATGATCTTCATTGAGCCTCCTTGGCTGTGTAGCGACAGATCTGGAGACTCTTTCGCGCAAATCCAACCATCGAGGGCCCGCGCACCCGAAGCGCGAAAAGGGAGGGGCCTGCTTGCTCCAACTAGATGGGGACACCCTCGCGCCCTTCAGGCGGCGATGGATGTCCCCGGCGAGGTACACCCTCGCGCCCTTCGGGTGGCGATGGACGTCCCCGGCGAGGTACACCCCTCGCGCCCTTCAGGCGGCGATGGATGTCCCCGGCGAGGTACACCCTCGCGCCCTTCGGGCGGCGATGGATGTCCCCGGCGAGGGGCCGCTTCTATGCCGAGAAGGAAGAGCCGCAACCGCAGGTATGCTTGGCGTTGGGGTTCTTGAAGCTGAACCCGCTCTGGCCGAACTGGCCCTCGACGTAGTCGATCTCCACGCCGAGCAGGTACATCGAGGACATGGGTCGACGAAGCACTTCACGCCCTTGACCTCGAACACCATGTCGCCGGCGCGCTCGTCCTTCTCGATGTCCAGGCTGTACTGGAAGCCGGAGCACCCACCTCCGACCACGGCGACGCGCAGGCCGGAGCCGGCCAGGTTCTCGCGCTCGATGGTTTCCTTCACCATGGCGGCGGCCCTGTCCGTGAGCTGGACGGCGGCCGGCGCCTCGGACGTGGTCTTGGTCTGGGTCGCGGTCGGGGTCTGCGTCTGGGTATCCATGGGCCTCAGTATAGTCGGATGCTGTCTGGAAGACTAGGGGTTCAACGAGCGCCCGCCGTCCACCGTGAGGATTTGGCCGGTGACGAACGGCTCCCGGGCAAGGAAGAGGACGGCGCGGGCCACGTCGTCCGGCGATCCGATGCGCTGCAGGGGAATTCGTTTCACCAGCCGCTCCGCATCGTGCGGGGTCGCGCAGCAGCGCCGCGCCCGGGGCCACCGCGTTGACGCGGACCTCGGGCGCCCACTCGAGCGCCAGCAGGCGCGTCAGGGCGGCGAGGCCCGCCTTCGAGGCGGCGTAGTGCGCGTAGCCCTTCCACACCTGCGCGGTGCCGCACAAGTCCACCAGGTTGACGATGCTGCCGCGCGCGGCCTTGCAGGAAAGGGAGCGCGGTCTGCATGAGGTAGAAGGGGCCGGTCAGGTTGGCCGCGAGCATGGCCTCGAAGCGCGGCCGCTGCAGCGCCTCGGAGCTGACCTTCTCGAATCGGGCGGCGCTGCAGACGAGCAGGTCCAGCCCGCCCAGCGCGGCCGCCGCCTCCGCCACGATGCGCTCGGGCTCGCGGGCCTGGTCTCCCTGCACCAGCGGCGCGCCGCCGAGCAGCGCGGCGGTCTCCTCCGCCTCGGCGCGCGAGCGGTTGTAGTGGACCGCGACGCGGTACCCGGCGCCGCCCAGGGCGAGCGCGACGGCCCGTCCGATGCGGCGCGCGGCGCCTGTGACCAACGCTTGCATATTTGCAGGATACTTGGCTCTAGTGCCGCTCGCGATGGGGAAGAAGAACAAGGCCGCCCAGAACGAGGCGCCCGGGACCGCGCAGGCGAGCTCCGCGCCGCAGCCGGCAGGAGATTCCCCTCTCCGACGCACCGCTGCCGCTGCTTCGCCTGGAGCCGCAGGCGCTGGGAGAGTTCTTCGAGCTGTGCTTCGCGGATCGGCGGCTGCTCGAGCTCTGCGAAGAGCTGCGCCTCTACAGCCCGGGCTATCGCCTGGACAAGATGCCGCCCAACCAGGTGGCGCGCCTGCTCGCCGACGAGGCCCGCGCCGCCAAGGACGCCGAGCAGGTGCTCCAGGCCGCCGCGCGCGAGGCGCTGCGCGACCCGGTGCTGGAGAAGCAGCCGCTCGGCGACGACCACTACCGCGCCCTCCTGGAGCTGTTCACCGGCGATGCGCTCCAGCATCTGGCGCGCATCGCCTGGCGCGCGCTGTCGACGAGGACGAGAAGCGCCGCGGCGTACGCGCTCTCCGCCATCGATCTCGGCGTCGAGACGCTGGACGCTCCCGCCAAGGCCAAGGCGCCGCAGCGCAAGCCGCAGCTTCCCGCCGACGTGCAGGAGCTGCGCAAGCAATTGGAGGAGGCGGGCAAGGCGGCCGAGCGGGCGGAGAAGGAGCGCGACTCGCTCCGCGACCAGCTCGCGCACTCCGCGCGCGGACATCGCCGCGCAGCAAAAGACGCTGGCGGAAGTGCGCGAGGAGCTCGCGCAGGCGCGGGCCGGCTTGACCCGCGCCTCCGCCGAGGTGGCCCGGCTCACCGCCGCGGGCGAGGGCAGGGCGCTCTCGGATGCGCGCAGGCTGGCCGACGAGAACCGCTCGCTTGAGCGAGAAGCTGCGCGGCGGCCGCCGAGGAGCGCGACCTCTTGCGCGCGCAGCTCGCGCGACGCGCAGCAGAAGCCTGCCTGCGCCCGCGAGGGCGGCCCCTGCCGAAGAGGAGGCGCTGCCCACCGCGGAAGAGGCCTCCACCTTCCTCATCCCCATCTTCACCCGCGAGTTCTACGACTCCATCCAGCGCTGGGACCGCCGCATGCAGCGGGCGGCGTTCGACAAGGTTTCGCTGCTCGCGCGCGACTGGCGCCACGGGTCGCTGCGGGCCATCGCGCTCGAAGGGCTGCCCGGCTACTACCGCATCCGCATCGCCACCGACGTGCGGCTCATCTACCGGCGCGGCGAAGGCAACACGGTGGAGATCCTCTCCCTCATCGACCGCGAGGACCTCGACCGCTACATCCGGCAAGCGAGGACGCGATGATCGAGATCGACTGCCAGTCGCTGCAGCAGAAGATCGAGGGCGAAAAGCCCCCCTTCCTCCTCGACGTGCGCATGCCGCCGGAGCTCGCTGCCGAGGGGCGCATCGCGGGCTCGGTGAACATTCCCATGAACCAGCTGCAAGGGCGGCTTGCCGAGATTCCCCAGGAGGCGCAGGTGGTGACCGTCTGCAAGAGCGGCATGCGCTCGATGCAAGTCGCGGGCTGGCTGCGGCAACTGGGCCGGGACGCCGCGAGCCTCACCGGCGGGATGGATCGATGGAAGGCGCTCGGCCTGCCGGTCCTACGCTGACGCAGAGGGATCCGGTCCGGGAAGCGGCAGCGGCGTGGGCGCTGGTGATGGTGGGGCTCGTCGCCCTGACGCTCCTCGGCCGCGCCGTGCCGGTCGTGCATGCGCTCCTCGGAGCGGTGGCCGTGGGCGCCTTCCTCTACGTGCCCACGCGGCTGTTGGAGCGGCGGGGGCAGGACGTGCGCGATGCGGGCTGGCGGTTCGACCGGCTGGGCGCCGATCTCCGCTGGTCCCTGGGGGCCTGCGCCCTGGTGCTGCCCCTGTTCGCGGCGGGGTTCGTCGCCTTCGCCGAGCTCTTGCCGCGCCTCTTCGCCGGGGCTGCGCGACCTGCTCGCTCCGTACGCAGGCGCGCCGCACTTCCGGCTGCGCATTCCCGTCACCTGGGAGCTCGGCGGGCAGGTGGCCGGCAACGCCGCGGTGGCCTTCTCGGAGGAGTTCTTCTACCGCGGCTACATGACGCTGCGGTTCGAGGAGCGCTGGGGTCCGGTGAAGAGCGCGCTCGCCGCCGCGGCGCTGTTCGCGGTGGGCCACCTGCTCACTCCGGCGCCCTGGCGGCTCGCGGTGTTCTTCCCCGCGCTGCTCTTCGCCTTCCTGCGCAACCGCACCCGCACCATCGTCGGCGCGTCCATCTGCCACTTCCTCTGCAACGTCTGGCTGCTCCTCCTGGAGCACGCGGCGTTCTAGCAGGGCGCTGAAAAACGAAGTTTTTCGGCGAAACCCTGCTACGCTTTTCCTCTCTACAGCGACTGGATGTCCGTCAGGGTGCGGGGGATGGCCAGCACTTCGCGCTCGGCCAGCTCGCGGAAGCCGTCGGTCCCGGTGGCGCCGGAGAGCACCATGGCTGCGCGCAGCGTGCGGTGCGACTTCACCCGCGGGTCCAGATCGCTCGCGCCGTTTCCGATCTCGCAGCGCGCGCAGGGAATCAGCCCGTCCACCACTCCGACTCGCAGCGGGTGCCCGCGGCGCAGCGCCGCCATCACCCGGCCGTTGCTCGCCACCAGCGCCAGCGAGGGCAGCGCCTTTCCCTGCTGCTCGAACGCCCGCTCCGCGTCTCCCACCGCGGCGGCGAGCGAGCGGGCGGCCGTCGGCGCGTCCACGTCGTGATCGTCGAGGCGGCCTGCGTCGCGCAGCCGCGCGAGGAAGTTGAAGAAGAGCAGCTCGGCGGCGGAGTCGCCCTTCACCGATCGCTTGAGGTGATCGGCGAGGTTGCCCAGCAGCGCGGCGCGCACCGGCGCCAGCGCGTCGGGCTGGCCGGCGATGGCGAAGAGCCAGCGCTTGAAGCGGAAAGGCAGGGTGAGCTGCTCGTGGAAGGAGTGCCTCGCCCCCACCGCCCCGCTGCAGATCACCACCGCGTCGCTCTCCACCCCCTCCGCGAGGCGCTCCGGCAGGGCAGGCTGCCCGCCGAGCGGTCGCTTGCGCAGGAGCACGTCGTCGCTCTGGAAGAACCCCACCCCCGCCGCGCGCGGCATCGCCGAGCGAAACGCGTCCCGCCAGGCGCCGCAACAGGCACCCGAGGAGGCTTGCGTCGGACTGATGAATGGCGAGGAATTCTGCCACTTCGAACCTTCCCCTCGATCTCAATGTGGGCCCTGTAGGATCGTAGCGCACCCCTCTCCGGGACGCCATGTCCGGCGTTTGACCCTGTGCTTACGCGCCCGTAGACTCGCCCGACCTATGGCGGAACCGGGCGACATCGCGATCGGCATCGACCTCGGCACCAGCTACAGCTGCGTGTCCATCATCGAGAACGGTCACCCCGCGGTCATCCCCAACGAGTGGGGCGAGCGAACCCACGCCTCGCGTGGTCAGCTTCCTGGAAGACGGCACCGTCCTCGTGGGCAACAGCGCGAAGACGCAACATCATCACCAACGCCGAGAACACCGTCTACTCGCGCCAAGCGCCTGATCGGCCGCTTCTACTTCTCCGACGAGGTGAAGAAGGCCCAGGCGGTGATGCCGTACAAGATCGTCGAGGGCGAGAACAACTCGGTCCGCATCCAGATCCGCGAGAACGTGTTCTCGCTCCCCGAGATCTCCGCGCTGGTGCTCAAGGAGATGAAGGCCATCGTCGAGAACTACCTCGGCCACGAGGTGAAGAAGGCGGTGGTCACCGTGCCCGCCTACTTCAACGACAACCAGCGCCAGGCCACCAAGGACGCGGGCCGCATCGCCGGCCTCGAGGTGCTGCGCATCCTCAACGAGCCCACCGCGGCGGCGCTGGCCTACGGCTTCGGCCGCGACATCAACCAGAAGATCGCCGTCTACGACCTGGGCGGCGGCACCTTCGACGTCTCCATCCTGGAGATCGGCAAGGACGTCTTCGAGGTGCTCGCCACCGCCGGGCGACACCTACCTCGGCGGCGACGACTTCGACGACCGGATCATGACCTGGCTCGCGGAGGACTTCCTCAAGCAGCACGGCATCGATCTGCGGCAGAACAAGTACTGCCTGCAGATGCTCAAGGAGGCCGCCGAGCGGGCCAAGATCGACGTGGGCCGCGACGGCGGTGGCGAACATCCACGTCGAGGGCATCTGCCAGGACCCCACCGGCAAGGTGATGGACCTCGACGCGACGCTGAGCGAGGCCGAGTTCAACCAGATGGTGATGGACCTGGTGCAGCGGACCTTCAAGGTCTGCGACGAGGCGCTGCAGAGCGCGCGCATGACCGCGCAGGACCTCGACGCGGTCATCCTGGTGGGCGGCCCCACGCGGCTGCCCATCATCCGCAACTCGCGTGAAGCACTACTTCAGCAAGGAGCGCGATGGCGGGCATCGACCCCGACGAGGTGGTGGCGCATGGGCGCCGCGCATCCAGGCCCACGCGCTGCTGGACGCGCGCAGCGAGCACTACCTGCTCGACGTCACCCCGCTCACGCTGCGCATCGGCACGGTGGGCGGGTACACCGAGAAGATCATCGACAAGAACACGCCGATTCCCATCGAGCGCAGCAAGCCGTTCACCACCAGCCGCGACGGCCAGGAGAAGGTGAAGATCCGCGTCTACCAGGGCGAGTCGAACAAGGCCGACGAGTGCGAGATGCTGGGCGAGTTCGAGTTCTCCGGGTTTCGCATCGGCTACCGCGGCGAGGTGAAGCATCGAGGTGACGTTCGAGATCGACACCAACGGCATCGTCAACGTCACCGCCGCCGACGTGGAGACGGGGCAGAAGACCTCCTGCACGATCCGCTTGTCGTCCGGCCTCACCGAGGAGATGATCAAGGAGGCGCAGGAAAAGAACGCGCGGACGCAGCTCGCGCGGGGCGAGGCGGCGGCGTGATCGAGGGGCGGATCATCACATCACGGGCAGAGCCCAACGCGCTTTACCGGGCCCGGTAACATCATGGACGATGAGGCATTCGAGATCGAGGCGCAGGCCCTCGCGCAGATCCTCGACGAGCTGGATTACTTCCAGATCCTCAAGATCACGCAGCACGCGAGCCCGGTGGAGATCAAGGCCGCCTACTACCGCGAGTCGCGCGCGTACCACCCCGACCGCTACAGCACGCTGCGGGCGGGCGAGCTGAAGGACAACATCGGGCGCATCTACAAGCGCATCAACGAAGCCTACGTGTGCCTGCGCGACGACACCCGGCGGATGAAGTACCTGGCCGACGTGGTGGGGCCGGACCGGCAGAAGAAGCTGCGCTTCGTCGAGGCCAGCGAGCAGGAGATGAAGAAGGAGAAGGAGCAGGAGGTCGGCGCCACGCCGCAGGGGCGCAAGTTCTTCATGGCCGGCCTCTCCGACATGGCCGCGCAGCGCTTCGCCTCCGCGGAGCGCAACTTCAAGATGGCGCTCACCTACGAGCCCAACAATCCCAACTTCAAGGCGAAGCGCGACGAGGCCGGCAAGCTGGTCAAGTCGGACATGAGCATCCGTTGAACAGATTCGACCTGTTCTGCCTCTTGCTGGTGGCGCTGTTCGCGCTCTGGGGCGCGCTGCGCGGGCTGCTCCGGCAGGTCTTCGGGATCCTCGGCTTCATCGGCGGCATCGCGCTGGCGCGGCTCTTCGCGGGAAGCTTCGGGAACGCCTTCGCGCAGGATCTGCGCGTGCCGGCGGCGGTGGCCACGGCGGGCATGGCCCTCGCCATCTTCCTCGCGGCGGAGATCACGGCGAAGCTCATCGGCGGCTTCCTCCACCGGCGCATGAGCGGCGGTTTCACCGCGGCGGTGGAGCGGGGGGGCGGTTTCTGCGCCGGCGCCGCCAAGGGGCTCCTGGTGGCGTGGGCCCTGGCGTCGCTGGTGGCGCTGGTGCACCCGGACCTGGGGCGGCTGGAGAGCGACACCGCGCTGGCCAGGTTGGACCTGCAGCACTCCCACGCCGTCTCGCTCTCGCGCGAGGTGAACCTGGTCACCGAGCTGCGCGGGCCGGACAAGTCCTGAGCGCTCTTCAGCGCAGGTTCGCGAGCGCGAAGGCGAGCTGATCCGCGCTCTCGGCGATGATCCGATCCGTCGGCCGATAGCCGTGGCTTCCGGCCACCTCCACGCGGATCAGCACCGGCTTGTCGCAGGTCTGCGCGGCCTGCAGGGCGGCGGTGTACTGGAACGAGTGGCTGGGCACCACGCGGTCGTCGCGGTCGGCGGTGGTCACCAGCGTCGCCGGATGACAGCCGGGCTTGAGGTTGTGCAGAGGCGAGTAAGCGAGCAGCACCGGGAGCATCGCCGCCTCGTCGGAGGAGCCGTACTCGTCCACCCAGAAGAAGCCGCCGGTGAACTTCTGGTAGCGCAGCATGTCCATCACCCCGACGGCGGGCATCGCCACCGAGAAGAGATCGGGCCGCTGGTTGCTGACCGCGCCGACCAGGAGGCCGCCGTTCGAGCCGCCGCGGATGGCGAGGTGCTTGGGGCTCGTCCATCCCTCGCGCTCGAGATACCCGGCCGCGGCGATGAAGTCGTCGAAGACGTTCTGCTTCTTCTCCCGCATCCCCGCGTGGTGCCAGGCCTCGCCGTACTCGCTGCCGCCGCGCAGGTTCGCCTGCGCCCAGACGCCGCCCAGCTCCAGCCAGCCGGCGATGGTCGGGGAAAACGATGGCTGCAGCGCGATGTCGAAGCCGCCGTACCCGTAGAGGATCGTCGGGTGGCTGCCGTCGAGCGCAACGCCCTTCCTCGCGGTGACGAAGATGGGCACGCGCGTGCCGTCCCTGGAAGGATAGAAGAGCGCGCGCGTCTCGTACTTCGACGCGTCGAAGGGCGCGTCGGGCGGGTGGAAGGGCGTGAGCGCGCCTGTCTTCAGCTCGTAGCGGTAGGCGGTGCGCGGGCGCAGGAAGGAAGTGAACTCGAAGAAGAAATCCGGGTCTCCGTTCTTCGCGCTCAGGTTGGAGACCGAACCGGCCTCGGGCAGCTTCACCCCGGCCACCGGCTTGCCCTCGAGATCGAACAGCGCCAGCCGGCTCTGCACGTCGACGAGGCGCATCGCCACCAGCCGGTCGCGGACCAGGAGCGCGGCGCGGATGGGATCCTTCGTCTCCGCCACCACCGTCTTCCAGTGCGCCGCGGTCCGGGTCACCGATGGCCGCCGAGACGATGCGCCCGTTCTGCGCCGCGAACGTCGTCAGCAGATAGAGCCGTCCGCCGGCCACGCCCAGCGGGGTGACGATGGAGTCTTCCTCCGCCGACACCACCGATGGCTTGCGGTCGAAGCGGGGCTTGCCCGGGTTCGCCAGATCCTCGATCCAGAGGCGGTTGTTGCTGGTGCCGCTCTGCGAGGAGAGGAAGAGCCAGCGCCCGTCGTCGCTGACCGTCGCCGCCGACCCCGTCCTGCGGGTCCCGGGCGCGCTCGAAGACCAGCCGGTCCGGTTGCGCGCCTCCGATCGGGTGATACCAGACCTGGTGGAAGCGGTTCGCGGCAGCGAAGGCCGCCGACCGCTCCGTCCCCTTGAAGCGCTGGTAGAGAAAGCCGCGCGAGTCGTGGGTGAAGCTGATGCCGGAGAACTTCACCCGGGGGACCACCTCGCCTATGTCCTTGCCGGTCTTCAGATCGCGCAGGCGCAGATCGCGCACGTCCGATCCGCCGGGGGCGGTCGAATAGACCAGCCAACGCCCGTCGGGCGAGACTTCCCACTGGTTCATCGCCACCGATCCGTCGGGCGAGAGCGCGTTGGGATCGAGCACCTCGACGTCCGGCGCGCGGAAGAGGACCGACTGCTTCTGCAGGCCGGCGTTGCGCCGGTACCAGAGCTGGCCCGCCTCGCGCACCGGCACCTCGGTCCGCGGGTAGTTCCACAGCGCGGTGAGCCGCTCGCGGATCCGGTCCCGCTCGGGAATCGCCTTCAGATAGGAGAAGGTGAGCGCGTCCTCCGCGTCGACCCACTGCTTCACCGCCGGTGAATCGAGGTCCTCCATCCACCGGTACGGCGCCGGCACGCGACGGCCGCCGTAGTCGTCGACGACGTTGCCGCGGGGCGCGGACGGGTAGGCGAGGGAGGCTGCGACGAGCAGTGCGAGGAGGAGGGGCATTGCCGCAGGATACCGCGCCTCCGCCGCTGGCGCCCGGTCTCACTCCGGGCTGCATTCGAGTCTGGCGCTGGTGCGCTGGCTGCTCGAGGTCAGCGCCTAACCCGGCCAGAGGCAGGACACGTCGACGCGCTTTGCCGCCACGCTCAGCGCCACGTCCCGCGGCGCGAAGAGCACGAACTCCGGCGACGGGCCCAGCACCATCTGCCGCATCCAGAGCGAGCCGGGGACGCCCGCCAGCTCGCCGAACAGCTCCGCATAGCGCATGCCGGATGGCTTGCCGAACCAGTGCGCGACCCTGGCGTCGCGGAAATCCGGAGGACCCTGCTGCAGCTCGTACACGCCGCCCGCGCCCCCCGCCGCCATGTGCGCGACGTCGTCGTGGGCGGCGCGCCGCGAGCCGCTCACCGCGCCTTCGTTGAGCGCTTCCAGGTCGGCGAAGCTTCCCACGCGGTACCAGTCCAGGAACGCCTGGCCGGGCAACCACGGCGCGGCCCCGTGGCGCAGCGTCAAACCGCCCAGGTACCCCTGCGGCTTGTCCTCCTCCATCACCTGGAAGAACTCGGCGAGGTGCCGCTCGTACTCGGAGGCGTCCTCCCGCGGCCAGTGCCAGAACGTGTACGCGAGCATGCGCGCATGGATCCGCGCCGCGCGCCGCTTGTCAATCGGCCCCGCTCACAGCGCGCCCGCGTCCACGTTCTTGAGCCGCGCCAGCGCGTAGCGCCGGTCCACGTGGATGCGCTCGCCGCGCTTCTCCGGCGCCTCGAACATCACGTCGGCGAGCAGCTCCTCGAGGATGCCGCGCAGCGCCCGCGCGCCGAGCTTCTTCTCCACCGAGTACTCCACCACCGCCCGCAGCGCGCCCTCGCTCAGCTCCAGGGTCACGCCGTCGAGGAGCAGCGCCTCGCGGTATTCGCGCGCCAGCGCGTCGGGCGGCTCGGTGAGGATGCGGTAGAGCTCGTCCGCGCCCAGCTCCTCGAGCTGGACCTGCACCGGCAGCCGCCCGAGCAGCTCTGCCAGCATCCCGTACTCCACCAGCTCCTTGACCCGCAGGCGCGAGCTGCCCATGCGAAGGCCCGCGCTGCCGAAGCCCACCTTCCGGTCCACCTGGATCTGATGGAGATCGGTGAAGGTGCCCGCGCAGATGAAGAGGATGTCGCTGGTGTCCACCTGCACGAAGTCGTGCTTGTTCCAGTGCTGGGTGACGTTGAGCGGGACGAAGATCTCGCGCCCCTCGAGAAGCTTGAGCAGCGCCTGCTGCACGCCTTCGCCGCCGATGTCGCGGTGCCGGCGCCCGTCCGCGAGCTGCCGGTGCGGCGCGCGATCTTGTCCACCTCGTCGATGAAGATGATCCCCCGCTCGGTGGCCTCGATGGAGTGGCCGCTCTTGAAGAGCAGCTCGGCCACCATCACCTCCACGTCCTTTCCGTAGTAGCCCGCCTCGGTGTACTCGGTCGCGTCCACCACGCTGAAGGGCACCTCGAGCAGCTCGGCCAGCTTGCGCGCGATGTGCGTCTTTCCGCAGCCGGTCGGGCCCATCAAGAGCAGGTTCGACTTGCGCAGCAGCGTCTCCTTGCCCAGACGGCGTTGCTCGATGCGCTTGAGGTGCTGGTGGGCGGCCGTCGCCACCGCCCGCTTGGCGGCGGTCTGGCCCACCACGTAGCGGTCGAGGTGCTCGAAGATCTCCCGCGGCGTGAAGACGCGGATCTCCTCTCGCGCCGGGATGCGCCGCATCCCTGAAGGGGTAGGCCGCGGCCGGTCGTCCTTCGTCATGAGCGTCAGTGTACCTCGGCGGGTGCCGCCTTGCGTGCTCGCCTGGCTTCCGAGCGCCTCTCGCTTGCGGGGACGGAGTGAGCGCACAAGCTTCGGGGACGACCCTCACAGAGGAACCCCCAATGAAGCTCAACAAGTGGATCACCCTTGCTTCCGCCGCGGCGATGCTGGCCGGCGTGGGCGCCTGCAACTCGAACAGCGGCGGTCGGGCCGGCACCACCTCGAGCGCGCCGGAAGGCCGGCGTGGAGCAACCCTTCCGCGCTCCAGCGGCATGGACGCGGGCGCGGACGTGAACACCCGCTCCGGCGGCAACATCGGCGGGACCACCAGCGGCAGCTCGGACAGCTCGGGCGCCAGCGGCACGACCGGCTCTTCGGGCACCGCGACCCCCGGCAACTCCTCCGGTTCAGCGACCGGCAGCAGCGGCTCCTCGGGCAGCTCGGGCTCCAGCTCCAACCCACGCTGACGCTTCCCGGGCGCCCGTCCCGGCGGTGAGGCGAGCCTCCTCGCCAACCGCCGGGACGGGCGAAAATGGGGACACCCTACTTAATTCCGGGGCTCGCTCTAACATCCTTCCGAATTAAGTAGGGTGTCCCCATTTCCATTTTCCATTCATCCCGCGGTGGCCTTGCGCAGCGCCGATTCCAGGCGCGGAAGCGCTTCCTCCACGTCCTGCACGGAGACGGCGCCCACGCTGAGGCGGAACCAGCCGTTCTCGCCGGAGAGGCCGAAGGCCTGGAACGGAACCACCGCGAAGCCGGCCTCCTCGAGGAGGTACCGGCGGATGTGGTCGTTGGTCGCGAACCCGCGTTTGCCGATGAGATCGAACTGCACCGAGAGGTAGATGGCGCCCTGCGGGGGGATGTCGCGCACCGGCAGGCCGGCGCCGGCCATGCGCGAGAAGCCCTCGTGCAGCTTGTCGAGGCGCGCCTGCAGCCGCCCCTTGTGCTCGCGCAGGTACTCCTTCATCGCGGGCGCATCGCGCAGGAGCTCGGCGGTGGCCACCTGCTCCGCGCGCGGCGCCCAGGCGCCCACGTGGCCGAGGATGTCGCGCACGGCGGCGATGACGGCGCGCGGGCCCACGCACCAGCCGACGCGCAGCCCGGTGGCGGCGAACGCCTTGGAGATTCCGTCGACGAAGATGGTGTACCTGGACAGCTCGGGGACGGCGTGCACCGGCGTCTCGTGCCGCGCGTTGCCGAAGGTGAGCATCCAGTACACCTGGTCGTAGAGCAGGTATAAAGGCTTCTCCTTCGCCTGGACGCGGCGGACGTTCTCCGCCGCCACCGCCTCGGAGATGCGCCGCACCTCGTCGGGGGAGAGGACGGTCCCTGCCGGATTGAGCGGCGTGTTGAGCGCGATCATGCGGGCGGCGCGCAGGTGCGGCTGCAGCGACGCCGCGGTGGGCAAGAACCCGTGCTCGGGGTCCGTCTCCACGGGGACGCCGCGCGCGCCCACCAGGTGGCAGTAGTGGTTGTTGTTCCAGCTCGGCACCGGGTAGACCACCGTGTCGCCCGGCTCCACCAGCGCGCGGTAGGCGGCGTAGATGACCGGCCGCGACCCTCCGGCCACGACCACGCTCTCCAGCGGCACCTCGAGGTCCAGGTGTTCGCGCCAGAACTCGCGAACCGCCTCGCGCAGGCGGAGCACGCCGTCGCTGGGCGGGTAGTTGGTCTCGCCCGCGGCGAGCGCCTTGAGGATTCCCTCGCGCAGCCGGTCGGGAATGGGGAACTCCTTCGAGGAGAAGTCCCCCACGGTGAAATTGGTGATCCGGCGCCCGGCGGTGACGGCGGCGCGGATCTCGGCGGCGATCTCGCAGGATCTCCGAACCCACCAGGCCCCGCGCCATGGTTCCGAGACCCCGCCGCGGGTCGGCCCCCTCGAGATCGAGCTGCAGCTTCTGCATCGCGCCTCCGGCCCGACCGGGAGCCCGCGCCGATCTACCACAAACTTCTCCGCTACAATCGGCGCCGCGTGCGGCTCAAGGCTCTGGTGTGGATTGCGCGGCAGGGCCCCTCGGGCCCGGAGGTGCTCCTGCTCGAGCGCCCGCAGCGCCGTGGCGGCGGCGAGCACCCGGTGACCGGCAAGGCCGATCGCCGCGAGACCGCCAGGGACTGCGCCGAGCGAGAGGCGCTGGAGGAGACGGGGTTGCGCGGCGAGCTCGTGGAGTTGAAATACGCGCACCGCTACCGCGGCGCCAGGGGCAAGGCCTTCGAGGAGCACGCCTTCCTCTTGCGCGTGGCGCCCGGCGCGACGCCCGTCCTTTCCGACGAGCACGTCGGACATCGCTGGGCCAGGGCAAAGGACGCCCTCGCGGCCGTGGCATGGCCCGCGCATCGCCAGGCGCTGGAGCTCGCCTTGCTTACATTTACGGGGACATGATTGCCGCCCGAAGGGCGCATCGTGTCCCCAGGGTCGACACATGATCGCCGCCCGAAGGGCGCATCGTGTCCCCAGGGTCGACGCATGATCGCCGCCCGAAGGGCGCATCGTGTCCCCAGGGTCGACCGCTACCGCCGCGCGGGGATGCCGAGCGCGATGGGTTCGGCCTGCGGCTCGGAGATCAGCTCCGCGAGCGAAGTGCGCCGGTAGACCTCGAGCATGCGCTCCTGCCCCACCTTCCAGACCTGGTACATGGTGCAGCCCGAGCTCACGTCGCAGCGGTCCTTCTGGTCGAGGCAGACGTTGAGCTGCACCGGCCCTTCCACCGCCTCGATGACCTCGAGAAAGGAGATGTCGCGCGCCGGGCGCGCCAGCTGGTAGCCGCCGCGAGCGCCGCGGGTGGAGCGGACGAGGCCCTTGTCGGTCAGCACCTTGAGGATCTTGGCGAGGAACTCGCGCGGCAGGTGCAGCGTGGCGGTGATGTCCTGCAGCGATGCCACCTTCCCCGCGGGGAGCCCGGCGAGATAGATGATGGCGCGCAAGCCGTAGTCGATCTTGCGGCTGACCTGCAGGACGTGCTGCATGGTAGGGAGATAACCAGTGCGGCGAAGGAGCGTCAATCCGCTGTGATCGACCTACACTCCCATACGACCCACAGCGACGGCGATCGCTCGCCTGCCCAGCTCCTGGCTGCCGCGGCCGCCGCGGGCGTCACCGTCCTTGCCGTCACCGACCACGACACCGTCTCCGGCATCGCCGGGTGTCGCGACGCGTCAAAAGACGCCGGCGTGCGGCTCGTTCCGGGCATCGAGCTGTCCTGCGAGCTGCACGGCCGCGAGGTGCACGTCCTCGGGCACTTCATCGACGACCGCTCGCCCGCCGTGGGGCGCCTCGCCACCGGCATGCTCGCGGAGCGCCGCGAGCGCATGGAGCGGATGGTCGAGCGCGCGCAGCAGCAGGGACTCTCCGGCGTCACGCTGGAACGGGTGGTGGCGGCGAGCGGAGGAGAGAATTTCGGCCGCCCGCATCTCGCGCGCGTGCTCGTGGACTGCGGGCACGCGCACAGCATCAAGGACGCCTTCGACCGCTATCTCAAGACGCGCGGGCCGCTCTGGGTGGACCGCCGGCGGCTGGAGATGGCCGAGGCGCTGCAGCTCGTCCACGACGCCGGCGGCACTGCCAGCGTGGCGCATCCCGGCGCGAACGGCGTGACCCGGCAGGAGCTCAAGGCGCTGGCGGAAGCGGGCCTCGACGCGGTGGAGGCCTGGCACCCCGAACATCCGCCCAACCAGGCCGAGGCCTTCGTGCGCTGGGCCGGCGAGCTGGGCATGCTGGTCACCGCCGGCAGCGATTACCACGGCCCCACCGTGCAGCCCGACCGCAACCTCGGCGATCGCTTCCTACCCCCGGAGCGGTTCCAGGCGCTGGAGCAGAGAGCAGCTAAATGGGGAAAAGGGGACACCCTACTTAATTCAGTGACCGGCGGCACCAGACGTTCGAATTAAGTAGGGTGTCCCCTTTTTCGTGAATTAAGTAGGGTGTCCCCATTTAGGCCCCTTTTTACAGGATGCTCCCGCCGCCGAAGGCGGAGGATGCCCAGCGGACCAGCGGGGCCCAGTAGACGCCCAGGGCGATGATGGGAATGGCCAGCGCCACCAGGACGCCGGTGTAGATGGCGGGCAGCGGGAGCGGGCGGTCGTCCAGCGCATCCTGAAGATACATGGCCTTGATGATCCGCGCGTAATAGAAGAGCGACACGGCGCTGTTGAGCACGCCGATGACCGCCAGGAGCACGTTCCAGAAGCCGCCCCGCTGCACCACCGCCGCGAACACCAGGTACTTTCCGGCAAAGCCCGCAAAGGGCGGAATGCCGGTCAGGCTGAAGAGGAAGATGGTCAGGGCCAGCGCCGCCACCGGCGCCTTGCTACCCAGCCCGCGGAAGTCGCTGATCTCCTCGCCGCCCGTGACGCGCGACACCGCCATCACCACCAGGAACGCCCCCACGTTCATGAGCACGTAGACGATCAGGTAGACGAGGATGCTCTGCACGCCCGCCGTGCTCGCCGCGGCGAGGCCCATCAGCAGATATCCGGCGTGCGCGATGGAGCTGTACGCCAGCATGCGCTTCACGTTGTTCTGCACGATGGCGGTCAGGTTCCCGAGCGTCATGGTGATGGCGGAGATGATGCCGATGATCGCCGGCCAGGGCAGCTCGGTGGTCGGCCGCGTACCCGCCGCCGGGGACCGCCTTCTCGAAGGCCGCGAAGAAGAAGCGGATGGCCACCGCGAAGCCCGCCGCCTTGGGGCCGACGCTGAGGAACGCCGTGAACGGGGTGGGCGCGCCCTCGTACACGTCGGGGCACCACATGTGGAAGGGAACGCTGGCGATCTTGTAACCCACGCCGGCGAGCACGAAGATGACCGCCACCACCAGGGCGAGCTGCGCCGCCGGCTGCCCCCCGAAGGCGTGCGCGAGGAAGAGGCGGCTGGTGACGTCGGCAAGCTGCGCCCCGATGCCGCCCACGCCGGTGACGCGGGTGGTGCCGAAGAGGCCGTAGAGGATGCTGATGCCGTAGAGCATCACGCCGCTGGCCACGCCGCCGTAGATGACGTACTTGAGCGCCGCCTCGTTGGCCTTGCGGTTGCCGCGGCGGAAGGAGGTCAAGACGTAGCTCACCAGCGAGACCATCTCGATGGAGAGGTAGACCATCAGCAGATCCGTCGAGCTGGCCATGAGGAACATGCCCAGCACCAGCGCGAAGAGCAGCGCGATGAACTCGCCCAGCCGCGCCGGCGAGATCTGCTCGCTCTTGGGCGCGATCAGCACGGTGAGGAGCGCCGCGGCGAGGAACAGCCAGTCGAAGAAGATGCGCAGCGGGTCGTGCTGGATGAGGCCGCCGAAGAGCGGCGTGCTGCCCTCCGGCGTGGCCGCCACCGCAACCGCGGTCAGCGCCAGCCAGAAGAGCGCTCCCACCACCAGCGAGCCGATGCGCCGCGCGCTCTTGCGCACGATCAGGTCCTGCACGAACATCGCGATCACCGCCAGGGTGAGCACGCTCTCGGGCAAGAAGAACCTGAACGAGGGAATGTTCTCCATGACCGTCCTTACTGCAGCGGCAAAATCAGATTCCGCAGCGAGCCTTCGATCAGGTTGATGATCGCCGCCGGGTAGAAGCCGAAGAGGATGATCAGCGCGCCCAGCGGGTAGAGCGTGAGCCGCTCGCGCCAGTTGACGTCGGGCAGCGTCGCGTAGGTCGGGATTGAGCTTGCCCAGCATCATCCGCTGGATGGCCCAGAGGTAGTACGAGGCGGTGATGATGACGCTGAGCGCGGAGATGATGGTCAAGGTCTGCCAGGTGGCGAGCGAGCCGAGGAAGACGGTGAACTCGCTCACGAACCCGCACAGCCCCGGCAGGCCCAGCGAGGCGAAGAAGGCCAGGCCGAGCAGGCCCGCGTACTCCGGCACCTGCTTCGCCAGCCCGCCGAAGCCTTCGATGTTGCGGTGGTGGGCGCGGTCGTAGATCACGCCGACGATGAGGAAGAGCATCGGGCTGATCAGGCCGTGCGTCCAGAGGTTCAGCACCGCGCCGTCGATGCCCTGCTGCGTGAACGCGCTCATGCCGAGCAGGCAGAAGCCCATGTGCGAGACCGAGGAGTACGCGATCATCCTCTTCAGATCCTTCTGCGCCAGGCAGACGAAGGCCGCGTAGACGATGTTGATGCAGCCGAACGTCGCCATGGCGGCGGCGGCCCACTTCGTGGCCTGCGGGAGGATGGCGAAGTTGATCCGGAGGATGCCGTAGATGCCCATCTTCAAGAGGACGCCCGCGAGGATGACGGAGATGGGCGTGGGCGCCTCGACGTGCGCGTCGGGCAGCCAGGTGTGGAAGGGGAACATGGGGATCTTGATGGCGAACCCGATGAACAGGGCCACCCAGGCCACGCGGATGAACGAGAAGCCGAGCACCAGCGGCGCGCGCGATGTAGCCGCCGTCGCGGCCCCACTCCGCCATGGTCACCATGTTGAAGGTGTGCGTGGCCGCGGCCGTCCACGAGCATCGTCGGGCCCGTTGTAGTAGAGGCCGATGATGGCGAGCAGCATCAGCACCGAGCCCGCCAGCGTGTAGAGGAAGAACTTGATGGCCGCGTACTCCTTGCGCGGCGCCGCCCCAGATGCCGATGAGGAAGTACATCGGCAGCAGCATCACCTCCCAGAACACGTAGAAGAGGAACATGTCCATGGAGACGAACACGCCCAGCATGCCGGTCTGGAGCAGGAGCAAGAGCGCCATGTAGCCGGGCACGCCGTGCTGGGTGAAGTGATGCTCGTCGAGGTGGGCGTTGCCCGGCCACCAGGGCATCGACGCGATGGTGGCGATGAAGCTGATCAGCGCGGAGAGGATGACGAGCGTGATGGAGAGCCCGTCGACGCCGACGAAGTATTCGATGTTGTAGGCGGGGATCCAGCGCGTGTGGTGCACGAACTGCAGCAACGGATTGGCGGAGTCGAAGGCGCGCCACAGTCCCAGCGCGAGCAGGAGCGTGAGCCCGGAGGCGATCAGCGCCACCAGCGCGCGAGGCCTGGTCCGCGGCCTCCTTGGTGAGGGCGCCCGCCGCGCGCAGGCCGACGACGCCGAGCACGGCGACCGCGCCGAGCAGCGGCAGGAACGTGATCCAGGTCAGGAGCGAGGAGGTGGTCGGTGTCCATGTCGGTCACCGGATGACGTATTGGATGATGACGAAGGCGATGGCGCCGCCGAGCGCGCCGAAGAGATAGGCCTGGATGTGGCCGGTCTGGACGCGCCGCAGCGGTCGGCCGCTGTTCCAGGTGAGCGAGGCGAGGCCGTTGACGGCGCCGTCGACGATGTACTTGTCGATGGCCGCGTCGACGTACGCCACCGCGCGCCCGAGGACGCCCATGAAGTTGACGAGCGCGTCGATGACGTTCTGGTCGATCCAGTAGGCGGCGCGGCTGAGCCAGAGCGAACCGCGCACCACCGTCGCGCCGTAGACCTCGTCGACGTAGTACTTGTTGAAGACGAGGCCCCAGGCGCGCGGGAACATCTCCTTCAGCCGCGCCGGCACGGTGCTCCGGTTCTCGCTGTAGAGGACGTACGCCGCGAGGAAGCCGCCGCCGGCCACGACGATGCCGCCGATCAGCTGGAAGAGCAGCTCGGTTGCGTGTGACGCCTCGGCGAAGGCGACGCCTTCCGCCGCGGGGAGGCTCGGCGCGAGCCAGCGCTCGAGCATGGGCCCATGGCCGCCCCAGGCAGCGGGCCAGCCGAAGACGAAGCCCGCCAGCACCGCCGCGGAGGCGAGCGCGATCAGCACCTAGGTCATGCTGCGCGGCGACTCGTGGGGAACGCCGCCGTGATGTCCGTGGTCGTCGTGCGCCGGGGCCGCCCCGTGCGAGGTGTCGTGCTGGTGCGGCGCCGCGGTGGCGTGGACCTGGGCCACCGCCGCCGCGTGCGTGGGCGCCGCATCCGCGGCCCGCGCGTGCGTGTGCGCCGAGCGATGGCGTGCGGGTCCTGCAGCCGCTCCTTCTCCTCGTGCCCGCCGCCGCCGCGATACGTTGCCGCTGAAGGTCATGAAGTAGGAGCGGAACATGTAGAAGCTGGTGCCCAGCGCGGCGAGCGTGCCCACCAGGTAGATGGCCGGGCCGATCCACGGCGCGGTGAGGCCGCGCGCGGTGAACGCCTTCCAGAGGATCTCGTCCTTGGAGTAGAAGCCGCGAGCCACCGGGAAGCCGGCGATGGCCAGGCAGGCGGCGAGGTACGTCCAGCGGGTGATGGGCGTGTACTCGCGCAGGCCGCCCATCTTGCGCATGTCCTGCTCGTGGTGGCAGGCGAGGATGACCGAGCCGGAGCCGAGGAAGAGGCAGGCCTTGAAGAAGGCGTGCGTCATCAGGTGGAAGACGCCGGCCCAGTACGCGCCGACGCCCACGCCGATGAACATGAACCCGAGCTGCGAGACGGTGCTGTAGGCGAGCACCTTCTTGATGTCGTACTGGAAGAAGCCGATGGAGGCGGCGAAGAGCGCGGTGAGGCATCCGACCACGGCCACCACCGTCATCGCCGCGGGACTGAGCGCGAAGAGGAAGTTGAGCCGCGCCACCATGTAGACGCCGGCGGTCACCATGGTGGCGGCGTGGATCAGCGCGGAGACCGGCGTGGGCCCGGCCATGGCGTCGGGCAGCCAGACGTAGAGCGGAATCTGCGCGCTCTTGCCGGTGGCGCCGATGAAGAAGCAGATGCAGATGAAGGCCAGGACCGGGAAGCCCCAGAAGGTCATGTCCTTGAGCCGCTCGGCCATGCCGGTGGACTCGTCGGAGATCTGGTTGCGCAGCTCGCGGAACTCGAGGGTGGGGCCCAGCGTCACGCCGGAGGCCGAGACCCGCGCCTGCGCGGGCGAGACGCCCATGATCCGTCCGGCGAGCGCGCGGTCGGGCAGGTAGTGGTTGGTCCCCGCGGCCCAGCTTCCCGAGAGCGACCAGAAGAGGACGAAGAGGCCGATGATGAAGCCGAAGTCGCCGAAGCGGTTGACCACGAAGGCCTTCATGCCCGCCTTCGCCTTCTCGATGTCCGTGTACCAGAAGGCCACCAGGCCGTAGCTGCAGAGGCCCACGCCTTCCCAGCCGAAGAACATCACCACGAAGTTGCTGCCCATCACCAGGAGCAGCATGGAGAAGACGAAGAGGTTGAGCCACATGAAGAAGCGCCAGTAGTCCGGCTCGTCCGCCATGTAGCCCGTCGAGTAGACGTGGATGAGCGTCGCCACGTGGGTGACGATCATCGTCATCATCATGCCCAGCGGGTCGACGCCGAATGAGAGCTCGACGTGGAGCGCGCCGGACTGCCACATGGTCCAGAGGTGGTCTTCGAAGAAGCGGTGCGAGGGGTCGGCCGCGACCATCTTCCAGAACGCCACCTCCGCCACCACGCAGGAGAGGAGCATGGCGGAGATGGCGATGGTGTGGTTGGCGCGCTTGCCGTAGCGCTTCTGCAGCCGCGGCCCGAAGGCCACGTTCAGCGCGGTGCCGAGGAGCGGAAAGGCCGGGATCAGCCAGAGCCAGCCGACAGAAATCGCCTCCGCGATGGCTTGCGTGTTTTCCATGGCCTTTGGCTAGTGGCTGAGCAGGTCGGTTTCCTGCACGTCGATGGTGCGGAAGGTCTGGTAGATGGCCAGGACGATGGCGAGCCCGATGGCCGCCTCCGCCGCCGCGAGCACGATGACGAAGATGGAGAAGACCTGGCCGGTGAGCTTGCCGGGCCCGTCCACGAAGTGGTTGAAGGCGATGAAGTTCACGTTGGCGGCGTTGAGGATCAGCTCCACGCCCATGAGGATGCCGACGGCGTTGCGGCGGGTGACCACCGTCACCATGCCGAGCGAGAAGAGCGCCGCGCCGACGATCAGGTAATGGGGAAGGCCGATGCTGGTCATCGTTCCAGGACCGCGTCCGAGGTTTCCTTGATTTCCTTGCGGGCGATCACCACCGCGCCCACCAGCGCCGCGAGCAGCACCACCGAGGCCACCTCGAAGGGCAGGAGGAAGTCGGTGAGGAAGGCGATGCCGAGAGCGCCGCTGATCGGCTCCCACGACACCACCGGGGCGATCTTCCAGGGCGCGTTCACGGCCATCCAGGTGAGGGTTGCGATGGTCAAGGCCGCCAGCGCGGCGCCGGCGGGCAGGCCGAGGTGCGCGTTGGTGAGCTTCGGGTCCTCGCCGATCTGCTTGGTGAGCATGATGGCGAAGAGGATCAGCACCAGCACGCCGCCGACGTAGATGAGCACCTGGGCCACCGCGGGGAAGTCGGCGCCGAGCAACACGTAGATTCCCGCCACTCCGAGGAAGGCGAAGAGCAGCGACCACGCCGAGTAGATGATGTTGCGCGAGAACGCGCAGCCCGCCGCGCCGGCGATGGTCATCGCCGCCATTCCATAGAAGACCAGATCGGCCAGCTTCACCAGCCCCACGAAGCGGCCGGCGGAGTCCACCACGAAGGGTCCCACCACGCCGCCGAGGAAGTAGGCGATGAAGAAGAGCACGCCGAACACCGCGGCGGAGAAGACGAGCAGCGAGAACCAGGAGAGCGCGAGCCGCCGGAAGAGGAACGCGTTCAGGCCCCAGACCACGCAGCAGACCGCAACGTACTCGAGGGCGAGGGTGCCGCCGAGAGGCACGGCCCCGAGCATGTGCAGCACCGCCGCGCCGATGATGAGGAGCAGCCCTGCCGCCAGCACCGCGAGGCGGACCAGGTACGCGCGTAGATTCGAGGAACCTTCCGCCACCTTGAGCCTCCGCCCGCGAGGGCGACGCACTCTACTTTGGAGGCGCCTTGGTGCCTAGCATGATTTCGTAGAGCTTGGCCCGCGTATCCTCGCCGCCCGGCGCGCAACGGTCCAGGTCGGTCTGGCCCTCGTAGACGATGCCCTTCGAATACCCTTCGCAGTCGGGATATTCGCAATCGCCGCAGTCGGTACCCGCCATGGCGTCCAGCACCACCTTGTAGAGCTCGTCCTTCTTCAGCGTCTGCGCGAGCGGTATTTGCGGGGACACGATGGCCGCGCTTTGCGCGCCTTCGTGTCCCCCGGCGTGGCCGGCCCCGGCGGTGGCCGCGCCTGGCGCGCCGGTACTCACTGCCCCCGGCGCTTCCACCGGTCCCGGCACCACGCCGGTCTTCAGCGAGACGAGGATGGTCTCCAGCATCGCCTTCGAGTCCGCCCCGCCCGGCGCGCACTTCTCCGGGCTGGTCTCCTTGCCCTGCGCGATGGCGTCGGAGTAGCCGAAGCAGTCCGGATAGCCGCAGTCGCCGCAGTCGGTGCCGGCCATGGCCTCCTCGACCACCTTCTGCAGCTTCTTCGCGTCCGTCTTGACTTGCAGGGCCTGGGCGGCGAGCTGCCGGCCCATGGCCGCCGGATCCAGGCCGCCCGCCTTGGGCTTGCCGTGGTCGGCCTTGGCCGCCTCTTCCTTGGAGGGGAAGGGCGGAGGCGGCGCGTCCCAGGCGCGGATCAACTTGCGGGTGATCTCGCCCAGCGGCTGGCGGGGAAACGCCTCCGCTCCCTTGGGCGGCTTGTACGGCACCACCGGCGCCAGCACGTCGGGCACGAAGCGCAGCGTGAGGTTGTGGAAGCTCATCGTCGCGCCTTCGAACTCGCGCGTGTGCTGGATGGCGCCGGTGGGGCAGGGCTCGACGCAGAGCCCGCAGTACATGCACTTGCCGATGTCGATGTCGAACCGCTCCATCCGCAGCTTGGGCGTGGTCTTCCCGTCGCCCTTGAGCAGGTCGATGTTGATCACCTGGATGGGACAGGCGCGCTCGCAGGCCTGGCACGCGGTGCAGATGTCCATGTCCACTTCGAGGAAGCCGCGGTAGCGCGCCGGGATGGTCTGGTGCACGGGCACCGGCATCCGGTCCGGGTACTGCGTGGTCATCGGCTTCCGGAACATGTAGCTCAGCGTGACGCTCATGCCCTCCCAGAAGCTCGTCACCGTGCTGCGCACGTTCTTGACGTACGCGCCCAGGGCGCCGGGGGTCTGCAGCGGAGGGAGTTGGGTCTCGGCCATTCTCGATCACCAGTTGGACGTGAAGTCGAACTTGTCGCCGGTGTCGCGCAGGTTGTGCGCCACCCGGAGGACGAACATGACCACCCCCGCCGCCGCAGCCGCGGTGAGCACCGCGCGCATGGCGATGCCGACGGCCGGCGCCGCGTGCACCAGCAGCATCCAGCCCGACACGAAGAGCACGGCCACGAAGCTCGCCGGCACCAGGTACTTCCAGCACATGTTCATCATCTGATCGACGCGGATGCGCGGCAGCGTCCAGCGCAGCCACATCACCACGAAGACGAAGAAGAGCGTCTTGCCGGCGAAGAAGGCGATGGAGGCGATCTCGCCGAAGAACGCCGGCCAGCCGGTGAGCGCGTCGAGCCGCTCGGCGGGGAAGAAGGGCACCTGCCAGCCGCCGCAGAACATGGTGACGGCCAGCGCCGACATGACCCAGAGGTTTCCCCACTCCACCAGGAAGAAGTAGGAGAAGCGCATTCCCGAGTACTCGGTGTTGTACCCGGAGACCAGCTCCGACTCGGCCTCGGGAAGATCGAAGGGCGTGCGGTTTCCCTCCGCCAGCGCGCTGATGAAGAAGATGAAGAAGGCGGCGGTGGCGGCCGGGTTGTCGAAGACGAACCACTGCCACGGCCAGGGGCCCTGCGCGCGGATGATGCCCTGCGTGGACATGGTTCCCGCGAGCAGCACCGGGATGAGGAGCGCCATGCCGGCGGGGATCTCGTAGGAGACGATCTGCGCCGCGCTGCGGATGGCGCCGAAGAGGCTCCACTTCGAGTTGGAGCTCCAGCCCGACATGATGATGCCCACCACGATGAGCGCGGTGACGGCGAGGATGTAGAAGATGCCGATGTTCATGTCGGCGATGATCAGCCGGTGGCTGAAGGGCAGGGCCACGAAGACGCAGGCGAACCCCACCATCATGAAGTAGGGCGCGGCGCGGAAGAGCACCTTGTCCGCCTCGTCGGGGATCAGGTCTTCCTTGAAGAGCAGCTTCACCGCGTCGGCGATCCACTGGAGGAAGCCGGCGGGCCCCACCCGGTTCGGCCCCACCCGGCTCTGCATGCGCGCGGCGATGCGCCGCTCCGCCCAGGAGAAGATCCCGCCGCTGATGGCGGCGAAGTTGATCACCACGAAGGAGAACAACCCCATGAAGAAGACGTAGACGAACTGCGTGTACGGCCAGGTCGCCGGGTCGTGCCCCCATCCGCGGATCAGGTTGTCGAGGAAACCCTGCATTACCGGTCAATCTCCGGTGCCACCACGTCCAAGGATGCGATCAGCGCCACCAGGTCGGCGATCATCAGCCCGCGGGAGAGCTGGTCGATGATGCCCATGGCGGTGAAGCTGCCGGTGCGGATCTTCACCCGGTGCGCGTTCTCGGCGGGGCCGGCCACCACGTAGTACTGCATGTCGCCGCGCGCGCTCTCGATGCGGGAGTACGCCTCGCTCCCCTCGGGCGCCTTGAGCTTGCGCGGCACCTTGGCCATGATCTGCGTCTCCTTGGGCAGCTGCGCGAGCGCCTGGCGGAGGATGCGGCAGCTCTGGCGCATCTCCTCCACGCGGCACCAGAAGCGGTCCCAGGAGTCGCCGGTGGTGCCCTTTTCGCCCTTGCCCACCGGCACGTCGAACTGGAACTCGGGATAGACGGAGTAGGGAAGCTGCTTGCGCACGTCGAAGTTCACCCCGGAGGCGCGCAGGTTCGGCCCCACCAGGCAGTAGTCGATGGCCATCTGCGCGGGAATCGGCGCCAGGTGCGCGAGCCGCTGGACGAAGATCTCGTTGTTGGTGATGAGCCGGTTGAACTCGTCGAGGATCTTCTCGAAGTGGTCGAGGAAGGTGCTCACCTTGTCCTCGAACCCGGAGGGCAGGTCGAACGCCACCCCGCCGATGCGCAGGTAGTTGTAGGTCAGCCGGGCCCCGCACAGCTCCTCGAGCAGGTCGTTGATGTACTCGCGCTCGCGCAGCGCGTAGGGGAAGGGCGTGACCGCGCCGATGTCCATGGCCATGGTGCCCACCGACACCAGGTGGCTGGAGATCCGGTTCAGCTCGCAGGCGATGACCCGGCAGTACTCGGCGCGCTTGGGCACGGTGAGGCCGAGCAGCTTCTCCACCGCCATGGCCCAGCCCTGGTTCGCGAACATGGCCGCGATGTAGTCGACGCGGTCGGTGTAGGGCATGTAGCCGTTGTAGGTGCAGCGCTCGCCGATCTTCTCCAGGCTGCGGTGCAGGTACCCCACCTCGGGGATGGCGCGCTTCATCACCTCGCCGTCGGTCTGGACGAGGAAGTTGATCACGCCGTGCGTGCTGGGGTGCTGCGGCCCCATGTTGAGCAGCATGTCGCCCGAGATCTCGATGCGGCGGAGAACTTCCTTGTTCTCCATGTCCATGGTCGGGACTTCGAGCGGCTGGCTCACTGCAGCACCTCTTTCTTGGCAGCCGCCGCTTCCGCCGCCTTCTTCCTCAGATCGTCGAGGCGCACGTAGCCTTCGAGCGAGTTCTCGCGGGTGGTGGTGATGTTGTGCCACTGCGGCTGCTCGGCGTAGTCCTTGCGCAGCGGGTTTCCCACCCAGTCGTCGGGCATCATGATGCGGCGCAGGTCCGGGTGGCCGTGGAACTGCACGCCCATCAGATCGTACTGCTCGCGCTCCAGCCAGTCGGCCGACTTCCACACCGGGCAGAGCGAGGCGACCTCGGGCTTCGCCCGATCCAGCTGCGCCTTGAGGATGAAGGCGTGCTGCCTGGCGTAGCTCCAGAGGTGGTAGACGAGCTCGATCTGGTTCTTCTTCGGCCAGTCCACCGTGGAGAGGTTCATCAGGCAGTCGAAGGAGAGATCCGGGTCCTGCTTGAGGAAGCTGCAGATCTCCGGCACGTCCGCGGCCTGCACGAGGAGGAAGGCGTCCTTGTTGGCCGGCGCGAGCGGCCCGATGCGCTCACCGAACTTCGCGGCGAGACGCTGCCGGATCTCTTCGAAGTTCATCTAGGCCATCACCTTGTAGTCGACGCCGAGCGAGGCTTCCGGCTGGCCGATCATCTTGCGCGCGCTGAACCAGCGCTCGCGCACGATCTTGTCCTGCACGCGGAGCAGCCCTTCGGTCAGGGCCTCGGGGCGCGGCGGGCAGCCGGGCACGTAGATGTCCACCGGCACCAGCTTGTCCACGCCCTTGCACACCGAGTACGCGTACTGGAAGAGGCCGCCGCAGGAGGCGCAGGAGCCCATCGAGATGACGTACTTGGGCTCCGCCATCTGCTCGTAGAGCAGCCGGCAGCGCTCGGCCATCTTGTAGGTGAGGGTGCCGGCGACGATCATCAGATCGCTCTGCCGGGGAGTGGCCCGGGGGACGCTGCCGAAGCGGTCGATGTCCGCGCGCGGTCCGCCGGTCTGCATCAGCTCGATGCCGCAGCAGGCCAGCCCGAAGAGCAGGTAGAAGATGCTGCTCTTGCGCGCCAGGTTGATGATCTCGTCGATGAACGAGGTCTTGCTGGTGATGACCGAACCGAAATCCTGACCGTAGTCCTTCGCCATGTCTAGGCTGCCTTCTTCGGAGTTTGCGGAGGCGGAGTTTGCTTGCGGTCGCGCAGGCTCTGCAGCACGTCCTGCTTGAGGCCCTTGACCCATTCCAGGTCGCCCATCGCCCATACGTAGGCGAGCGCCACCGCGAGGATGGCGACGAAGACGAAGATCTCGCCGAACGCGAGCAGGCCCTGGCCGTGGTCGATGAAGGACTTGTAGACCGAGGCCACCGGGTACATGAACGCGATCTCCACCTCGAAGATCACGAACACGAGA
This sequence comes from uncultured delta proteobacterium, assembly GCA_963792275.1. Classification (GTDB taxonomy): domain Bacteria; phylum Myxococcota; class Myxococcia; order Myxococcales; family 40CM-4-68-19; genus 40CM-4-68-19. The sequence continues at coordinate 744,601 of CAWBVQ010000018.1, read as the reverse complement.
GCGATGAGATAGAAGCGCGGATTGAAGTTGAACCACGCCTGCCCGATGGGCTTCTCGCCGCATTCGTAGATCATCGACTTCTCGCGGGTGGGCGCGTTGGGGCGCAAGAAATGCCCCGCGAGCAGCGATCCGAAGACGAACAGGATCGCCGTAGCCGAGAAGAGAAGCACGTTGGCGAAGTGAAAAGGCATTCACTCCCTCGGGAAAGCTGCGGAAATTGCCGGGCAGAGTCTACGGTGAGGGGGGTGCAAGTCAAGCCGCGTGGGACGGCGGCTCCGCTCGGCTGACGGCCTGCGCGTAGCCCGGTCTGCGGACGCCGGGCCACCATCCGCAGAGCCCCGTTTGCCTTGACGGTGCTGCGGCAATCGGCCGCACGCGCCGGACGTTTCCGGCCAGGCCGTCGCGGCAATCGCGCGAACCCGACCATCGCCCCTCTCGCGCCGGCGTGCGTACCCGTGGGCGCTCCGGCGCGGCTTGGCGACCGGAGGTCACCTTGACCTCCAAATACGCAGCATCTCTAGGGTTTTGTGGCCGCCCGCCCGCCGTGCGAGTCATCAAGGGGCTGGCCGCTGCGCTCGTTGTTCAAAAGGGGGCGCGGTGGGCCGCTTCTGTGGCAAGTTGAAGGACCTCAGGGGTGTCAAAATGAACCGTCGTCTCTTCTCGCGTCTCGCGCTCGCCATCGCTTGTCTCGCCGGTCTTACGGCGTGCATCGTGAACCTCAGCTTCGAGATGGACCAGCCGAACCTGGCGCTGCAGTCGCCCGCGGCGGGAAGCGCGACCCAGAACGTCCTCGTGAACCTCGGCAACTACAAAGAGGTCACCGAGCACAAGGACAACATCAAGAGCCTTGACCTCGACTTCGTGGACGTGACCATCACCCGCGTGAACCCCGGCAACCAGGCCAGGCTGCTGAACGGCACCCTGATGCTGCGCCGCAAGTTCACCGACCCGCCCGCGAACGACGTGAAGGTGGGCGACCTGGTGAACCTGCCGGTCACGACCAACAGCACGGTGCGCATCAAGGGCAACCCGGCGCTGGACGCGTTCCTCTTCCAGCAGCTCCAGGACGGCGGCGCCTTCTACGTGATCGCGAACGGCACCGTGGACAACAAGGCGGACATGGTGCTCGACCTCGACATGCACGCCAGCATCGGCTACGACGCCGGGATGTTCTAGCCGGCGCCGGCGGCGCCCGGCGCCGCAGGGCGGGCGGGCAGGCTGACGAACTGGGCGGTCACGTCCTAGCTTCAACTGCGTGGCCATCCTCCAGGCGCTCATCAGCTATCTGGGCAGGTCCGCCGGCAAAGCGCTCAACGCCATCTTCGGATGGGCGGTCCTGGCGCTGTTCGGCCGCACCTCGCCCAAGGAGCAGACCCTGCTCTCCGCGGTGGTGGCGGCGGCGGCGGCCTGGCCGCTGCTCCTGCTCGGCGCCATCGTTCCCAAGGTCGCGCTGGTGGTGCTCGCCTTCGTTCCGCTCTCCAAGTCCGTGCCCAGCCTCTGGCTGCGGCTGGTGTGGATTGGCCTCGCCGTCCTGGTCCCCTTCGTGGTGGGCACGGTGGTGGCGAAGCGCGGCGCGGACGAGCACATGCCCGAGCCGGGCTGGAAGAAGTTCTTGCGCGGCTTCCCGGTGACGCTCGCGCTCGCCTGCGCCTTCCTGCTCATGCTGGTGGTGGCGCCCCTCCTGCGCATCGCCACCGTGCTGCGGCGGCGCGAGGTGGTGCGCATTCCCGCGGTGATGGACAAGGGCCTCACCGCGGAGGCGATGGCCGCGCTCGCCGACGAGCTGGAGCGCAACCAGATCCGCCTGCACCCGGCGAATGCGCCCTGGCACCAGACCGCCCCGGCCAGGATCCTGCTCAAGATCGGCGGCAGGCCGTTCAAGGCCATGGCCAGCGAGCACGTGGAGTACCGCAAGAACCGGGAGCTCGCGGTCACGGTGCTGCCCAACGAGACCATCCTGCGCGGCAAGCCGGTGCTGGTGGCGCGCGCCCGGGCGCTCTGCGAAGAAGTCTATGGGCCGCGGCCCGTGCTGCAGACCTTCGGCGCGGACTCGCGCGAGATCGAGCTGCACGCGAAGCGGGTATGGAGCATCTACCGCGACCAGCCGCGCGCGCACCGGCGGGCGCCGGCGCTGGAAGCGCGGGTGAGCGAGCTTGCGGCGGAGCTGGCGCGCAAGAACCTGCCCTGGGACGAATGGCAGATCGTCTACCGGCTGCTCTTGCAGGTGGACCGCGCGCTGCATGGCGACGAGCCGCTCCTGCGGCACGCCCAGAAAGAGGAGGAGCACATGGCGGACGAGAAGGTTGCGCTGCCCGGACCGCGCAACATGGAGAAGCTGCCGGCGCGGCTCGGCGTCGATCGGGCGCTGCCGGTATCGGTGGAAGGGATGAGCAACCGCGAGCTCCTGGGACACATCGTCGACAGCGCCACGCAGCTCGCGAAGAAGGAGATCGAGCTGGCCAAGTCCGAGCTGCGCGCGGATCTGAAGAAAGAGGTGTCCATGGCCAAGGGGCTGGGAGTGGCCGGCCTCTGCGCGCTCTGGACGGTGAGCCTGATGCTGGTGGCCGGCGCGCTCGCGCTCGGCACCGTGATTCCCGAGTGGGCGGCAGCGCTGGTGGTGGCGGCGGCGGTCCTGGCGGTGGGCACCGTCGCGGGCCTCCTCGGCTGGGGCAAACGCGTCAAGCAGCCGCTCGAGTCTACGCGGCGCAGTCTGAAGGAGGATGCACTGTGGGCGAAGGAACGCCTCGCGTGAACGGAAACGGCAAGGCGGAGACGCGGGCTCCGCGCGAGATCGAGCGCGACATCGAGCACCTCCGCTCGCGGCTGGACAAGTCGCTGGCCGAGCTGGACCGGCGCCGCCACGAGCTGACCGACGTGCGGCTGCAGATGCAGCGGCACCCGGGCGTGTTCATCGGCGCGGGAGCGGTGGTGGCGCTGATGGTGGGCGGGGTGGCCTTCGCCGTCTGGCGGTCGCACAAGCGCGAGGAGCTGCCGCAGAAGGCGAAGCGGCTGCGCATCGCCATGCGCAGGGCGGTGGACGATCCCAAGAAGGTGGCGAGAGGAGACGCGCCGGTCTGGGAGAAGATCATCGCCGCGGTGGGGACCACCATCGCGGTGAACCTGACCAAGAAGCTGATCGACAAGGCGTGGAGCTCGACGCAGCCGGCGAGGCGGTAGGAGCGCGCGGGCGGCTCTATCTCGGGGATCCGCCACGAACTCGACGTGCTGGTCGGTTCCCGAGACTGCGCCGATCAGCGCTCCGATGGCTGCTCCGGCGACGAAGCCGAGGACGCCCGCGAGCACGGCGAACTCGGCGCGGCTTCCCGAGACGCAAAAGAAGACTTCGTGCCCCGGCCCCGGGCACTGCGAACTTCGCCCGGACGCGGCTTGAAACGCCGCCATGAAGAGGCCGGGCTGAGTCCTCCGATGAGCGCGCCCCGGCCCGCTCCGCGCGAGTGGCTGTTCCAATCCATGGAGCGCAACGCGGCCTCGGGCACCCTGCGTTGCTCCGTCTTGTCCGCGCGCACCCAGCTGGCGACCCCGTCCGCAAGGGAGATGTCCACCGCAGCCTCGCGAGACACCGCGCCTCCTTCGCTCCAGGCGATGTCGGCGCTGCCGGGCAGAAGCTCGGCCAGCTCGGCCCGGGATTCCTCGGTCAGCGGAACGTGAACGGTATGGGTCGATGCGCAGGCGAAGAGCGCGAGCGATGTGCCCACCAGCAAGCCCTGGCTGACGGTCATGTCTTGCCGACCATCTCGCGCCGCCTTCGGTCACTGCACGCTCGGGAGTGCGCGTGTCGCGCTCAGCCGGCGAGGTCTGGCGGGTTCGCCCTGACCCGCCGATGCGCAACATCCACCATTGCGGCGGCGCCACCAGCGGCGGCATGCGGCCCGCCCACGCAGCGGAGGAGAACGGATCGACGCCACCTCCTACGTCCCATTGCCCGCGCTCGGCGTGCACCCGCCAGTTCTCCAGTACGTACCGCACCGCGCGGACCGACTCGCGCGGCGTGGTCATGAGGTGCGCGTGGTACCGGTCCGCAAACACGGGTCCGCGGCGGTTCATCACCTTGTTGAGAGCGCGCGCCATGCGCACTTCGAGTCCCTTCATCGCCCGGCCCAGCGTCTCCGCATCCGGCGCCTCGACGATCATGTGAATGTGGTTGCCCTGCACCGAGAAGTGCACGAGCCGAAACCCGAACCGCTGGCACCCGCGCGCGAACGCCCTGCGCAGGGCACGGAAGCAGCGGTGCGTACGGAGATTCCAGACCTCCTGTCGCAGCCGCAGCGTGACGTGCAGCGCGCCCCGCCGGAACCGACGCCGTGGCCGGTGGGGGACATTCCTGCGAGGAGATCTCCGCTTGCGTCCCGCCCCCGGACGGGCGCCCCCCCATTGCTTGAGAGGAAGGAGTTGCTGTTTGGCGCGCATGTGGAAAGCGTACAGGAAGGGTCTGACATCCCGAGGGGCTCCGGGCAGGAACGCGGCATTCGCACCGTCGGCGCGTCGTGACTCGCCCCACGCGGAATGTCCGCCCAATCAATTCCTGCCCCCCGGTGGGTCGAGGCAATCTCCATGCCGCTTGCCGGTCATGCACTTGGCCCGTTTAGCCGTCGCATTCGCCTCCGCGCTTGAAAAGGCGGACACCCGGGATTGGTTCAACCGGTTGAACTGCGGCTCCGCTTGTCGGAACGAGCCTCCGCCGTGGTAGGCTTCCGCGCCTCTGCGGGAGGGGACATGGCCATCCGCCTCGGGTCGGAGGTGCTCCGCTGGATCGCCGCGCTGCTGGTGGTGACGGGCTGCGCGCGGGTCAGCGTCGAGAGCAAGAAGAGCCAGGATTACGACAAGAAGCTCGATCGCGTGCTGGTCGTCTTCACCGAGCTGGACAGGTTCAGCGCCGGGTTCCAGAAGCTCCTGCGCGAGCGCACCGTGGCCGAGTTCGAGAAGCACGGCGTGACGGCGAGCTTCGGCAGCGGCCCCGATCGGCTCGCGCTCGACGACGGGCCCTCCATCGACGCGCAGGCGAAGGAATCCCACGCCTCGTCGGCGCTCCTGGTCAGGGCGGTCGGGGGAACGGTGGACACGACCGGGCACGTGCTCAACGCGGACATGGACGCGCAGCTCTTCGATGTCGCCTCCCGCAAGCGCGTCTGGCGCGGCAAGATCGGCCTCAATACCGGCGGCTCGCTGAACACCGATTCCGATCGCGTCGAGAAGCTGGTCGTCGGCATCGTCGACGCGCTGGCGAAGGATGGGCTGTTCGCGCCAGACGGCGTCGCAGGGTCGGGGGCTTTCCCGCGGGTGATGACCGCCCAGGAGCTGGCAGCGCATTTCGAGCACCGCACTTCCATCGAGGCGCGGCTCGGTCCGCAGGCATTCACCCTGCTCATCCATCCCGACAAGCAGGTGGAGCGCGAATGCCCCGGCTGCCGGATGCCTCACGGCAACGGACAGATGAGGATCGACGCCGACCGGGCCGTGGTCTGCTTCGCTTGGGAGCACACGAAGTTCCCGGACTCTGGATGCTACCGCCTGGTCCAGACCGCGGCCGATCGCTTCACGCTGCGCGGCCTCGATCAGGAGCGGCCGATCGAATATTCGGCCAGCCCTTGAACGCTAGAAAAAAAGCGTAGCAGGGTTTCGCCGAAAAACTTCGTTTTTCAGCGCCCTGCTAGAGTCCGCTGTCCACGACGCCGCTGGTCCAGGCCATGCCGTGACCGGTGCCGCGCCAGGAGACGTCCTTGGCTTCCCGCAGCGACGTCACCGTGAAGATCACGCGGCGGCTGTGGGCCTCGCCGGTCTCGACCACGCGGTAGCTCTCGATCTTTCCGCCGAAGTACGACTTGTCGGCCTTCTTCTCGTGCAGGTAGAGCATGCCGCCCACCAGGCCCGGCGCGTCGCTCTCCACGTCCCAGAGGCCGCTCTCGTAGACGGGGTGCTTGACCACGTTCAGGTTGAGCTTGCCGTGGCAGATGAAATGGATGCTACGCATCGGGGCTCCTTCCCTGCCGGAGTGTACCCGCGCAAACCGGCGCATGCTCGCGAAACGGCCAGCTCACATGTAGAGGCCGCCGTTCACCCGGAGCACTTCTCCAGTCACGAACGCGGCCCGGTCCGAGGCGAGAAAGGCGATCGCCTCCGCGATCTCCCGCGGCGTCCCGGCGCGCCCCAGCGACGCCCCCTCCGCCATGGCTTTCTTCGCGGCGTCGGGCAGGTCGCGGGTCATGTCGGTCTCGATCCACCCCGGGCTCACCGCGTTCACCCGGATGTTCCTGCTGCCCAGCTCGCGGGCCAGCGACTTGGTCAACCCGATCAATCCCGCCTTCGCCATCGAGTATGCCGTCTGCCCCGCATTGCCTTGCTCGCCCACCACGCTGGTCAAGTTCACGATGCTGCCCCAGCGCTGCTTCATCATCGGCCGCACCGCCGCCTTGGAGAGGTAGAAGGCGCTGGCCAGGTCCACGTCCAGGGTGCGGCGCAGGTCCTCGGCCTTGTAGCGGAGGATGAGCCCGTCCACCGAGATGCCCGCGTTGTTGACGAGGACGTGCAGCCCTCCCAGGGCGGAGACCGCCTCCTCCACCGCCGTGCCGCATGCCTCGGGGCTCGCCACGTCGAACTTGAGCAGGTGGACCGCGGGCGCGCCGGCCTTCTCGCACTCCGCTTTCGCTTCCGCGGCGGCCGTGTCGTTGCCCGCGTAGGCGATGGCCACCTTGGCCCCGCCCTCTGCCAGTCGCACCGCCGCGGCCCGCCCGATGCCGCGCGACCCGCCCGTCACCAACGCCACCTTGTTCTCGAAGTCCCTGGCCATGACACCCTCGGAAAAGGGGGACACCCTACTTAATTCAGCGAAAGAGGAAAATGGAAAATGGGGACACCCTACTTAATTCCTCTGGTCCACACGGTCCGTCCGGCGAATTAAGTAGGGTGTCCCCATTTTCCCGCTGGTCCACCTGGTCCGCCGGGGAATTAAGTAGGGTGTCCCCATTTTCGTTGGTTGCCTCCCGGATCGGCATCTGCTACCGGCGTGCGCCATGCGGATTGGGCTCATCGGACTTGGCGCCATCGGCGGGGTGACGGCGCAGCGGCTCCTGGCCGCGGGCTGCGACCTCACGCTGGCGGCAGGCCGGCATCTCGCGGTCATGCGGGCGAAGTTCCCGGAGGCGCGCATCGGCGAAACCCTCCCGGAAGGGCCCTACGGCCTGATCCTCCTCTGCGTTCGCACCGCCGACACCGAGCGCGCTCTCACTCCCGCCGCGCCGCTCCTGGCGGCCGACGGCGCGGTGGTCTGCCTGCAGAACGGCCTGCCGGAAGAGCGCGCGGCCCGCATCGTGGGCGCCGGCCGCGTGCTCGGCGCGGTCATCGGCTGGTCCGCCACCATGACCTCTCCGGGCGAGTATCTCATCACCGGCAAGGGCAGCTTCACCCTGGGCGGTCCTTCGCCGCGCCTCGAGCACGCGCGCTTCGTGCTCTCGCAGGCCTTCCCGGTGCACCTCACCAGCAACCTCGCCGGCGCGCGCTGGAGCAAGCTCGCGTTCAGCTGCGCCATGTCCACGCTGGGCGCCGTCAGCGGCCTCTCGCTCGGCGAGCTTGCCTCGCGCCGCCACGTCCGCGAGCTGGCCCTGCGCATCATCGGGGAGGTGGTGAAGGCGGCCCAGGCGCGCCACGTCGTCTTGGAGCCCGTGGCTGGCGTGAGCCCCGACCGCCTGGTGACGCTCCCGCGCCCGCTCGGCCACGCCGCCATCTGGCTCGCCGCGCGCCGGCGCCCCAAGCAGAAGTCGGGAATGATCGCGCTCCTGCAAAGCGGCCGCCCCGCCGGCGTGGAAGACCTGAACGCGCTCATCGACGCGCCGCTGAACCGCAGGCTGGTGGACCAGGTGCACGAGATCGAGCGCGGCTCCCGCCCCATTTCCCCCCGGAACCTGGACGAGCTCGGCTGACCCACGGGCCGGCGCGTCCTTCTCCGGAAAGTCGCGATGCAGCGCGTTGACAGTGGATCCCCCCGCGGCTATTTTCCGCCGCCCTGACGATGGACTACCTCTCCGCCTACATCCCGATCCTGGTGCTGCTGCTGGTGGCCGGCGTCCTCTGCCTCGCCATCGGCATCCTCGCCACCAAGCTCGGCCCGCGGAGGATCACGCGCATCAAGGAGACCGCCTTCGAGTGCGGCTCTCCCACCACCGGCGACCCGCACGCGCGGCATTCGGTGAAGTTCTACCTGGTGGCGCTGCTCTTCATCGTCTTCGACATCGAGAGCGTCTTCATCTACCCGTGGGGCGCGCTCCTGCGCGACTTCCAGGCCGACGGCGTGGGCTGGTTCGCCTACGTGGAGATGCTCTCCTTCATGGTCACGCTGGCGCTGGGCCTCGTCTACGTCTGGCGCAAGGGCGCGCTGGAGTTCAACACGTGAGCGACACGCGCCTGCCCATCGTCCAGCCGGAAGGAAACGTGCCCGAGTCCGCGCGCGTGGGCGGCGAGGAGAAGAACGTCCCGGTGATGCTCTCGCGGCTGGACGAGAGCATCAGCTTCTTCGAGAAGAACCTCTCCAACGCGCTCGGCTGGGCCCGCGCCAACTCCATCTTCCAGTACCCCTTCGTCACCGCCTGCTGCGGCATGGAGTACATGAGCGCGATGGCGGGCCGCTACGACATCGCCCGCTTCGGCGCCGAGTTCCCCCGCTTCACGCCGCGCCAGGCCGATCTGCTGATGATCGTCGGCACCATCAACGTGAAGCAGTCGCCGGTGCTCAAGCGCGTCTACGACCAGATGGCCGAGCCCAAGTGGGTGATGGCCTTCGGCGTCTGCGCCAGCTCGGGCGGGTTCTACGACAACTACGCCACCGTGCAGGGGGCCGACCGCGTCATCCCGGTGGACGTCTACGTGCCGGGCTGTCCGCCGCGGCCGGAGCAGGTGCTCGACGGCCTCAAGATCCTGCAACAGAAGATCCAGTCGCAGCGCCACCGCGCCGTCTCGCTGGAGAAGGCGCCGGACGTGGAGATGAAGTCCCTCGAAGGCAAGAGACGGAGCTTCCTCGGCAAGCTCCTCGGGAAGTAGGGCATGTCGCAAGCGCTCATCGAGCTGGTCCGGGAGAAGTTCCCCGAGACGGCCGGCAGCTCCCACCGCGGGGACGAGGTGCTGACCGTCCGCCGCGAGCAACTGGTGGACATCGTCGGCTTTCTCCGCAACGACCCCGCAGCCGACATGAAGCTCCTGCGCGACGTGGTCTGCGTCGACCTGCTCACCTACCGCACCGAGATGACAGGCGGCGGCTCCTTGTCCTCCAACGAGGTGCCGGCTTACGCCGTGCAGAACAAGCCCAGCGTCGAGCCGCGCTTCTACGTCGCCTACAACCTCTATTCCATCACCCGCAAGCACTCGCTGCGGCTGCGGGTGGACCTGCGCAGCGACGACGTGAAGGTGCCGTCCATCACCGCCCTCTACAAGACCGCGGACTGGTGGGAGCGCTACATCTTCGACATGTTCGGGATCGAGTTCACCGGCCACCCGAATCTGCAGCGACTGCTCATGTACCCCGAGTTCCAGGGCTACCCGCTGCGCAAGGACTACCCGGTGCGCAAGCGGCAGCCGCTGGTGCAGGAGCAGGACTTTCCCGACCTCATCCGCGGTCCAGGCCCGGGGCCGGGCGGCGCGGGCGTGCCCATGAGCCAGACGCACGTGGGCCGGCGCAACGTGGACCCCAACACCTATGACTGAGCCCGCGCGCGACCCTCAAGCCGAGGACCCGCTCTCGCTCGAGTCGGAGATGCCGTCGTCCCTGATGACGGTGAACCTGGGCCCTTCGCACCCGGCCATGCACGGCACGGTGCGCCTGGTGGTGACGCTGGACGGCGAGACCATCGTGGAGGCCATTCCGGAGATCGGCTTCCTCCACCGCGGCTTCTCCAAGTCGTCGGAGAACTCCACCTGGCACCAGGTGCTGCCCTACACCGACCGGCTCAACTACGTCTCGCCCATCCTCAACAACACCGGCTACATCATGGGCGTCGAGAAGCTCATCGGCATCAAGCCCACCGAGCGCGCCGAATACCTGCGCGTCCTGGGCGGCGAGATCTCGCGCATCTGCGATCACCTCACCTGCGTCGGCGCCATCGGCCTGGAGCTGGGGGCGTACACCGTCTTCCTCTACGCCATCGAGGCGCGCGAGCTGTTGTGGGACCGCATCGCCGAGCTGTGCGGGGCGCGGGTGACGGTGAGCTGGACGCGCATCGGCGGCGTGGCCACCGACATGCCGCCGGGCTGGGAGCAGCGGCTGCGCGACTGCCTGCCGCGCGTCCTGGAGCTGACCAACGAGATCGACGTCCTCCTCACCCGCAACCGCATCTTCGTCGACCGCACCCGCGGCATCGGCGTCATCTCCGCCGACGAGGCGGTGGACTGGGGCTTCACCGGCCCCTGCCTGCGCGCAACCGGCGTGAACTACGACGTGCGCAAGGCGCATCCCTACTCGGTCTACGACCGCATGGACTTCGAGATCCCGCTGGGGACCCGCGGCGACACCTACGACCGCTACGTGCTGCGGCTGGAGGAGATCCGCCAGTCGCACCGCATCATCGAGCAGTGCCTCGCGCAGATGCCCCCCGGCCCCATCATCGGCGACGACTGGCGCTACGCGCTGCCGCCCAAGAAGGAGGTCTTCGGCTCCATCGAAGGCGTGATGGCGCACTTCAAGCTGATCATGGAAGGCATCATGGTGCCGGCGGGCGAGGTCTACGTCTACACCGAGGGCGCCAACGGAGAGCTGGGCTTCCACATCGTCTCCAACGGCAAGGGCAAGCCCTACGCCATCCAGGTGCGCGCGCCGGGCTTCCCCATCCTCTCCGCGCTGCCGCGGCTGATCAAAGGGCACGCGGTGGCCGACCTGATTCCCATCTTCGATTCAATCAACATGATCGGCGGCGAGGTCGAGCAATGAGTGACGGCGGCGCAGTCAATACCGCGGGAGGGCAGCCCGGCGCCGCCAAGGGACAGGCCACCATTGCCGCGCCGCCGAAGATGGTCAAGGTCTTCGTCGACGGCGTGGAGGTCACCGCCGACTCGCGCGACAACCTCATCGAGGCTGCGCGCCGCATCGGCGTGGCCATTCCCTATTTCTGCTATCACCCGCGCCTCTCCATCGCGGCGCAGTGCCGCATCTGCCTGGTGGAAACCAGCGACGCTCCCGGCCGCCTGGTGCCGGGCTGCCAGGTGCGCGTCAAGGAGGGCCTGAAGATCGTCACCAACTCCCCCGCGGTGAAGGACAACCAGCGCGGGAGCATGGAGTTCCACCTGATCAACCACCCGGTGGACTGCGCCATCTGCGACCAGAGCGGCGAGTGCAAGCTCCAGGATTACTACATGGAGTACGACCACCAGCCCTCGCGCATCCGCGTCTACAAGCTGAACAAGCCCAAGCGCGAGATCTTCGGGCCGCAAGTGGTCTACGACGCCGAGCGCTGCATCATGTGCACGCGCTGCGTCCGCTTCATGGACGAGATCGCCAGGGAGCCGCAGCTCGCGGTGGTGCAGCGCGGAACGCACTCCCTGATCAGCACCTTCCCCGGCCAGCCGCTGGACTCGGCCTACAGCGGCAACACGGTGGACATCTGCCCGGTGGGGGCGCTGCTCAACCGCGATTTCCGCTTCCAGTCGCGGGTGTGGTTCGTCGACAAGAGCCCCAGCGTCTGCACCGGCTGCAGCAACGGCTGCAACGTCTACGTGGAGTCGCGCGGCAACGTCGTCTACCGGCTGCTCCCGCGGCGCAACGAAGAGGTCAACCAGGTCTGGATGTGCGACGAGGGCCGGCTCAGCTATCACGCCACCAACGAGGAGCGGGTGGAGTGGGCGCGCATCGGCCCCGGCAACACGGCGCAGTCGGTGGGCCCGCGCCTTGCGCTGGAGAAAGCGGTGGAGCTGCTCCGCCCGCTGCAAGGGCAGGGCGGCCTCGGCATCTATGTCTCCGCCCAGTGCACCAACGAGGAGGCGGTGGCCGCGTTCCAGCTCGGCGCGCACCTCGGCGCGCAGCGCTACTTCACCGGCGGTTTGCCCGACGGCCCGCAGGACGACTTCCTCGTCCGCGCCGACAAGAACCCCAACCGCAACGGCGTTCGCCTGGCGGCGGAGGCGTTCGGGGTGAAGCTGGAAGCGCAGGTCACCGGCGTGAAGGCGCTCTTCGCCGTGCGCACCGAGGGCCTTTCCACCGACAAGCTCGCGGGCGTGGAGGTGTTCGTGGCGGCGGCGCAGAACGAGAGCGCGGTGGCCGCGCTGGCCGACGTGGCGCTGCCCTGCAACAGCGTCTACGAGCAGGAGGGCACGCTGGTGAACTGGTACGGCCGCCTGCAGCGCACCTGGCCCTCGGTGCCGGCGCCGCGCGGCGATGCCGCCCCGGGCTGGTCGTGGGCGGCGCGCATCCTCGACGGGCTGGGCGGAGCGGGGCCCAACAGCGCCGCGGAGGCGTTCGAGGCGCTGGCGCGGAAGTCACGGCATCTGCAGGGCCTGACCTTCGACTCCGTCGCCGAGGACGGCATGGTGCTGGAGGGGCTGATGCCGCGCGAGTGGCCGGCGCGCGCGCCGCGGCCGCTTGCGGGAGCGCACTCCATCCGCGGCCCGCAGACCACGCCCATGGGCATGAAGGTGGGCGACGAAGCCTCCGGAGGTTCGCGCTGATGGTCCACTCCCGACGCCAGCCTCGCCTCCCAGGACTTCGGCCCCGTCCTCGCCGTCAAGCCCGTCTATGGGCGCTGGCTGGCCGGCGCCGTGGCGGGGTGGGGCGGGTTCCTCGTCTTCCTTTTCGCCATGTCCTGGGTGTTCCTCGCGCTGACGCGGCTCTTCATCTGGATCGGCAGCCTCTTCCCCTGGGAGCTGGGCCTCTCGGCGGCGCTCGGCACCATCGTCAGCCTCATCCTCGTCCTGGTGATGATCACCGCGACGCTGCTCACCATGGCCGACCGCAAGTGGTCGGCGCTGATGCAGGACCGGGTGGGCCCGAACCGCGCAAGGCTGCCCATCCCCGGCCTCTCGCACATGCCGCTCAAGGGCATTCCCCACATCGTGGCCGACGTCCTCAAGATGCTCTTCAAGGAGGACTTCATCCCCGTGGGCGCGGTGGGGAACAAGTTCCTCTTCAACCTGGCCCCGCTGCTCGCCTTCGGGCCGGCCTTCATGCTCTTCGCGGTGGTGCCGGTGAGCCCGGAGCTGACGTTCTGGGGCGCGCGCATGCAGCTCCAGGTGGCGCGGGTGGACTGGGGCATGCTCTACGTCTTCGCGCTCGCTTCCCTCGCGGTGTTCGGCACGGTGCTCGCGGGCTGGACCTCCAACAACAAGCTGGCGCTCCTGGGCGGGCTGCGCGCCTCCGCCCAGCTCGTCTCCTACGAGGTGACGCTGGGCCTCACCCTGGTGGGCGCGTTCATCGTCTTCGGGACGCTGCGCCTGGACGGCATGGCCGCGCTGCAGGGCATGACCGAAGGCGCCATGCGCGTGGCCGCCTCCGCCGCCAACCGCGCAGGCGACGTGCTGGTGCGCGACGACTCGCTGCTCTTCGGCTGGCTGCCCGGCTGGGGCGCGGTCTTCCAGCCCCTGGGAATGATCCTCTTCCTGGTGGCCGCGCAGGCGGAGATCAAGCGCGCGCCCTTCGACACGCCGGAAGGCGACAGCGAGATCATCGGCTACTTCCTCGAGTACTCGGGCCTCAAGAGCGGCATGTTCCTCATCGCCGAGTACGCGGAGACGGTGGTGATCGCCGGCATCGTCACCGCCGTCTTCCTCGGCGCCTATCACGTCCCCTGGCTGGAGCCGACGCTGCTGCGCACGACCGAAGGGTGGCTGGGCGCCAGCGGCGTGGCCTGGCTCGCGGTCTTCCAGGTCTTCGCCTTCCTGGTGAAGATGCTGGCGGTGATCTGGATCATGTTCGTTGCGCGCTGGGCCTTTCCCCGCTTCCGCTACGACCAGATCATGCGCCTGGGCTGGAAGATGATGCTGCCCGTCTCGCTCGCGAACGTGGCCATCACCGGAGGCGTCCTGCTCCTGGGCGGCCGCGAGGGGCTGGCCTGGATGGGCATCGTCGAGTGGGTGGCCATCCTCTTCTTCGTGGCGCTCTCGGCGCGCGCTCCGGCCAGCGCGGAGCCGGGCAGCCACTCCTCTACCGTGGCGGCACATTGAGCATGGACCCGAACAAGCCTCACGACGAGCGCGCGAGCCCCGGCCCCGGGACAGAGCTGAGCTTCGGCGAGCGGTTCTACCTCCGCGAAGCCGTCAAGGGCATGGCCGTCCTCGGCAAGCACTTCTTCAAGAACCTGTTCGGCTTCCGCGACCCGCGCCTACGAGATCATGGACCGCAAGGGCCCGGGCGTGAACATGGTTTCCACCATCAACTACCCGGAGGAGCGCAAGCCCTATCCGCCCGGCTACCGCGGCATGCACCGGCTGGTGCCGCGGATGGACGGCAAGCCGCGCTGCGTGGCCTGCTACATGTGCGCCACCGCCTGCCCGGCCCAGTGCATCTACATCGAGGCGGGCGAGTACGAAGACCAGGCCATCGAGAAGTACCCGGTGCGCTTCGAGATCGACGAGCTGCGCTGCATCGTCTGCGGCTTCTGCGTGGAGGCCTGCCCCAAGGACGCCATCCGCATGGACACCGGCACGCACGCGCCGGCTGTCCTCTCGCGGCCGCTGGCGGTGTTCGACAAGGAAGCGCTCTTGACCGGCCCGGCGGTGGAGCACCCCACCGACGTGCTGACGTACCGCGTGCCGCTGCGCACACCTGCGCCGGCGACCGGAACCCACGGTCGGCGTGACCAGCCGGGGCGACGGCAAGCCGCGGTAGAAAATGGGGACACCCTACTTAATTCCAGGCACCGGTCCTGGACGGCGATGAATCAGGTTGGGTGTCCGCCGATTTTCGAGATCGGCGCCGACGCGGTGAACGAGGTCCTCGGCCGCATCGAGTACACCGTTTACAGCTGATGAAGGCCTGGCGCCTCTCGCGTGGCTGCTGAGGGTGCCGGACCGGCCGCGCAGATGATGTGGTGCGCACACCTGCGCCCACACCGGAGCCTCGCACCGGCGTCACCAGCAGGGGCGACGGAAAGCCGCGGTAGAATTTTCACGGCGGCCGTGGGGCATGGCGACCTGCCGCGTTAACTCATTGATTTTATTGCCTGTTCATCTACATCAGGCGCTCGTTCGTTACATTGTGGCCAATCGGCGTGTACAGTGGTCATGGGACTATCCCTTGACCAAGGGCTGTTACTTACCCGACAACACACGAGCGAACGCGCACGATATCGAACTTTACACCCCGGCCCACTCGATGAATTTGAGCCACGATTTGTCACTCGACGGCCTCGCGTTCCTCGCGACGCTGCTGCTCTCCGCCCTGTTCACGCCGGCGGTGCGCGACTTCGCGCTCCGGCGCCGCTTCGTGGACGACGCGCGCAGCGCCCGCAAGGTGCACACCAAGGCGACTCCGAGGCTGGGCGGCGTGGCGTTCGTGGGCGCGTGGCTGGTGGTGGTTGCGGCGCTCTTCGCTCTGGACGCGCCGATGCGCCATGTCTTCTACACCAAGGGTGTGCGCGCCCTGGGCTTCGGCGTCGGCGCCCTGGCCATCGCGGCGCTCGGGTTGCTCGACGATCTGCGCGGCCTCCGCGCCCGCTACAAGCTGGCCGGGCAACTGGGCATCGCCCTCATGCTCTGCGGCTGCGGCTTCACCGTGCACGAGATCCAGCTTCCCGGCCACTTGCTCCTCTCGCTCGGCCACTTCGCGGTGCCGCTGACGGTGCTCTGGATCGCCGGCACCATGAACGCGATGAACCTGGTGGACGGCCTCGACGGCCTGGCCGCAGGCGTCTCGCTGATCGCGCTCGCCGCCGCCTTCATCTTCGGCGTGGTGCAGGGCCACATCCTGCTCGCCGTCTACAGCGCCGCCCTGGCCGGCGCCGTGCTCGGCTTCCTCCTCTACAACTTCAACCCCGCCTCCATCTTCATGGGAGACACCGGGTCGCTCTTCCTCGGCTACTTCCTCGGCGTGGCGCTGCTGGTGCCGGCGGAGACGCAGGCGGCCTCGGTGCTGCGGCTCGCGCTGCCCGTGGCCATCCTCGGAGTGCCCATCGCCGACATGCTGCTGGCCATCCTCCGGCGCGCCCTGCGCGGGCGCGGCTTGTTCAGCCCGGACCGCGAGCACCTGCACCACCGCCTCCTGGCGCGCGGCATGACGCAGCGGGAAGCCGTGCTCACGCTCTACGGCGTTTGCATCATCCTCGCCGCGGGCGGCCTCGCCATGGCCTTCGGCGGACCGGGCACCGAGATCATCATCTGCGGCGCCCTCCTCGGGGCCGGCATCAGTGCGCTGCGCCTGGTGGGCTTCTTCGAGGTGCCGCTGAAGGCGCTGCGCACAGAGCGCAGGCGAAATCTCGAACTGCGCGCCACCATGCGCGGCATCAAGCACCAGCTCCAGCACGTGCCCACGCTGGACGACGTCATCGACTCCCTGCACCAGTTCGCGCCTGCGGTGAGCGCCAGCGCCATCTCCGCGAACATCGGCGGCACGCTCTCCGAGCGCCGCGACGGCATGGGCGCAGGCCAGGAGTTCCGGGCCGCGTTTTCCCTCTCGGAAGGGCGGAAGAACCTGGGCAGGGTGACGGTGATCTGGCGCGACGGCCGCAAGACGCTGGACCTGGACCACGCGCTCGCCATCGAAGACCTGTGCGAGACCGTGGCCCGCGCGGTGAAGCGCGTCTCGCCCGGCGCGGCGGAGGTTCGGCTCACGCCGCTGGAAGTGCCGGTGCTGAGCGAGCGGGGACGTACCGGGACCTAGCTCGCTGCCGTTGCGCTTCTCGACGCCAATGTTGAAAGTTGTTAGAACCCGCCTGCCTTCAGCGATTTGACTCCGAGCGGGCCGCCCCGTGTTCAAGCGTGTCCTGATGGTCTGCACCGGCAACATCTGCCGGAGTCCAATGGCCGAGGTCCTGCTCGCGCGCAGGCTGCGGGAGAGGGGGCTTTCCACCGCGGTGGAGTCCGCCGGCCTGGGCGCACTAACCGGCTGCCCGGCCGATCCCATCGCCTGCGCCCTGATGACCGAGCGCGGCCTCGATCTCGGGCCGCATCGCGCTCGACAGCTCACCCGCGAGATGATCCGGCAAGCCGATCTGGTGCTGACAATGGAAGCGGGCCAACAGCGCGCCGTCGAAGAACTGGACGCCAGCGCCCGCGGCCGGGTACATCGCATCGGCCGCATCGGCCGTTTCGACGTGCCCGATCCATACCGGCAGGGGCGCGCCGCGTTCGAACAGGCGCTGGCGCTGATCGAGCGCGGCCTCGGGGAGCTGGAGAACGTGTTCTGGAAACATTCGTGAAATGCAGCCTGGTGTTCGTTTGCGCTGCCCTGGGCGCCTGCGCGCTGGCGCCTGGCATGCGCTTGGACGAAGACGCGGCGGTGGCGCGGGGCCGCGCGAACAGCAAGGACCAGAACTACCACGTCGAGACCATCACGCCCGAGCTCTTGACCAAGCTCGCGCAGCAGGGCGCGAAGCAGGCCGCGCTTCTTCCCGACCCTCACGGCAACACGCCGCCCGCGCCGTACACGGTGGCGCCCTACGACGTGCTCCAGGTGACCGTCTGGGACCATCCCGAGCTGACCGCGCCCACCGGGCAGTTCCGCTCTCCGGAGGAGAACGGGAACCCGGTGAACGCCGACGGCACCGTGTACTACCCGTACGTGGGCGTGGTGAAGGTGGCGGGGCTCACGCTCGCGGAGATCCGCACCGAGCTGACGCGCCGGCTGGCCGGAGTCATCGCCAAGCCCCAGCTCGACGTCAGAATCGCCGCCTTCCGGGGCAAGCGCGTGCAGGTGACGGGCGAGGTGCTGGCGCCTTCGCCCATGCCGCTGACCGACGTGCCGGCGCGGGTGCAGGACGCCATCGCGTTCGGGAAGGGCTTCACACCGGCGGCGGACCCGGGCAACGTCACGCTGAGCCGCAAGGGCAAGACGTACCACCTGGATCTCCTCGCGCTCTACGAGGGCGGAGATACGTCGCAGAACTGGCTGCTCGAGGACGGCGACGTCATCAACGTGGGCGACGTCAACCCCAACCGCGTCTTCGTGATGGGGGAAGTGAAGCTGCAGCAGGCCAAGGCGATGGTGAAGCGCCGGATGACGCTGGCGGAGGCCATCGGGGACTCCGGGGGGTTCGACCCCATCGCGGCGAACGCGGGGAAGATCTACGTGTTTCGAGGCGACTTCGCAGCGCCGGCCATCTTCCACCTGGATGCGAGCTCGCCGGACGCGCTGTTGCTGGCGACCGCTTTCCAGCTCAAGCCGAGAGACGTGGTGTTTGTCTCGACGTACAATCTGACGCAGTTCAACCGGGTGATCTCGCAGATTCTGCCGACGGTGCAGGTCCTGTACGACGCCGCGGTCGCGGCGGATATCGCTGCACGGCGGTTCTGATCGTGAGCACGGCAGTGAACCGGTCCCTGAACACTTGTGAGGTCATGGCGTTCGCCGGCTGCTCTTGCCGATGATGGTCCTGGATCAAGAAAGCGACCGGCGCTCCACCCGGCGTTGTTGCTGTTCGGCCGTTTGTGTCGCTTAAGCGTCTGAGCAGGCGGTACTCTCGGTGGAATGGTCGGCGATGATGGACTCGTGGTCCCAGGCGCGGTGATCCTCGTGCTACTGCCCCTCGGCGGCGCAGCCTTCTTGGTCTGTCTTTTCATCATCCTGCTGACGGCGGAGTTCTTCTATATCGAGATCGGCGGCGGACCCGCTCGGATTTATCGAGTTTCTTCGCCGTCATCGTCGCAGTTTTCATGGCAAGGCACATACGGAGGCTCTTCCGCTCCAGAGTCTTTCGCTGCCTCCTGGTTTTCGCCGCAATCAACCTCTGCGCAGTGGTGTTTTCGGACGCACCGGAGAGAGCTACGGGAAGCTTTATGTCCCTCGCGGCGAAATATTTGTATTGCGATGGCGACCGCCGAAATTCTCGCAAGCGGACACGTGTCCGTTCCGCTCTTGCGGCGGCTCATCATCGGAGTGACCGTGCTCAGTGTCGCGTGGGGTCTCATGCAAATCGTGTTATATCGGTTTGCAGGTGTAAATGCCGGCCTCTCGCAGACGCAGATCGCTCAGGTCGAATACGGCTTTGGCCCGGGATTTCGGACCGAGGCAGACACGTTCGGCAAGTTCATGGTCGTGCCGTTCATGTTGTTTCTGCCGGAATTTATTGAGCACCGGCGGATCAAGCATATGCTTCTCGTCTTTCTCGTGTTCACCGTCGGCGTACTCATGAACTTCACGCGCTCGGCGATCTACGGGATGGCGCGCTGCGGCACCGTTCATTCTCTTTTGGTATATACGTCGGCGCAAAATGGGAGCCGTACCCGACGCAGCGCCGTCTTGCTCATGGCGCTGTCGGCAGGTGTCACACTGATGCTAGGAGGCGCGCTGTCGAGCGAATACGCCACGCACAAGATGCGCAACTTCTTCAACAAAGATGAAATTGTCGCGGGAGGCTCCAGCAGCTACAGGCTGGAAATGACCGAAGCGATGGTAAATAGCACCCTTTCGAGCACGAAGCGGATAGTGATCGGAAACGGATGGGGCCAGACCTGGATAGAGATGTACGGAAACGAAGTGCAGGCAGGAGGCGCCGACGTATTGACAGTCTGGGCGTACGGCGGCGCCTTCGCGGCATTCCTGTACCTTACTTTCATGTGGCTGGCGCTAAGGGCTTCGCTGCGAGCGGCTACGATAAAGGCAGATGCAGAGTTCCGCGCCCTCGCTGAAGGAGCAGCATTTGCGGTGGGAACGACATTCATCATGGCACAGCTGGCTGGTTTGATCGCGGCGCCCGAATACTGGCTCTTGATGGGGATCGTCGTATTCATCGAGACCGCATCCCGTGAAGCCTCTCGTGCTCTGCCGTCGGGGCGGATGGTCGCTGCGCGTCCGCTGTCGAGGAACGTCGCGAGTACGCCTTCCCGCGTGAGCGATTCCGAAATCCGCGACGCGATGTCGTTGGAGGGTCTTCGAGTGCACACCGGACATGCTCAGGATCGCGCCTCCCGTGTAGTGCGAGCGACTGATGCGTGTGCTCCATTTCATTCTCGGCAAGGCAAACAAGGATCGTGCGAACGGCGTGGACCACGGTGATCGCAGGTCTTGCGAAATACGGTTCGCGCCTCGGCGCCGATATTCGAGTCATGGGAATGGCGCAGTCGGCCTCGTCTCAGCCGGAGATCATCCCTCGCGATGGTTTCACCGCGACAGTCTTCTCCCGTACCCGTCCGGAAGTTCTTCGAGGAACTGCACACTGCCGTTGCCTGGGCTGATGTGGTTCATCTTCACGGCGTGTTCAGTCCCTGGAACTTGTTCGTGGCACGAGTATGTCGCAAGTTCAAGAAGCCGTACGTCGTGACGCTCCACGACGGATTGTCGCCGGAGCGCCTTCGGCTTCGCGGGCGCTTCCGGAAAAAGTTGTTCCATTCGCTCATTCAGAGACGACACCTCGAGGCGGCTGCTGGTGTCCACGCTCTCACAGAAGAGGAAGCGACGGAGGCTTTGCCATGGTTCCGCCCGCGCCGCATGTTCTGTGTTCCGAACGGGATCGATCTGGAGGACTTTCCGGCGACGCTCCCACGAGTCGGTGACGCTCGCACCGAGGTGGTACTTGGATACGTAGGCCGACTGTCTCCAGAAAAAAACATCGGGGCGTTATGCCGGGCGGTCTATTCGCTCGCGGAGACACCTTGTGCGTCTGGTTCTCGCGGGCCCCGACTCGGCCTACGTGCAGCAACTGCTGACGACATTTGCGGGATCAGGAATCGGCTGGATGGACCAAAATACGCGTCGGAGAAGATCGGAGTTCCTCCGATCCATCGACATGTTCGTCATGCCTTCTCTGTCCGAGGGTTTTCCATTGCGGCGATCGAGGTCCTGGCCGTCGGAACTCCGATGCTCATCACCCGGACCTCGAAGATGGAGCTACTTTTTCGACAGCGGCGCCTTCTTCATGTGCGAACCGACGGCCTTCGGCATCGAGCGAGGGATCGAGGTCGCGCTGAATAGACGGAAGCAGTGGACGGCGATGACTTGTCGGGGCCGGAGCTGGTGGAGAGCGCAACTGAACTGGTCTACGGTATCCGGTCTCGTGATGAGCAACTACAAACGGATCGTCGATGAAGGTCTGAGATGAAAGATGAGATCATCGCGCTTACGGAGGCCGCTCTCCGTCCTATCATGCCGGTCCTGCTTCTTCGGGGAGGTGACGCTCAAGCCCGAGCTTCAGGCGACTTGGACTACCTTGTCCCGAAGGACCAGGCGATCCGCGCTTGCCACCAAGTCGCCGCCAGCGCGCGAGCGGCTGGATGGTATTTGCTGTGGTTCCGCGACCTCGGCTATGTGGCCACGATCATATTGACACGACCCGCTTCCAGGGGCGAGGTCCTGTCCATAAAGCTCGACTTTGTTTCGGGTCTCGACTGGTACGGTGCTGGTCGGCCGGCGCTCACAGAACGTTCTTCCATCTAGTGGCAGCGGAGGGAACCTCGCAGGAAGGCCGCCGCGCCCTGGCCGGAGCGGTGACCGAGATTCAGAAGATTATGGCGTATGGCACGCTCAGCTCGCGCGAGATGGAGCGGGTGCGGGGGGCGGGAGCATCAGCTGAACTAGTGCTACGGGTTGCGCAGATGCTGGATCTTCCGCTCTCCGCAAATGCTGCCGCCGCCGGTTCTCTGGGAAGATCGGCGAAATGGCGTCTCCGAGCAGCCTCCGGCGGCGTTCGCGGGCCCCTGAGCTGCCTGACGTGGATCATTCGCATACTGGTGTTTCATGGCAAATACAAGCTGAAGATCGGTACGCACGCAGGGGCGGTTATCGCTCAGGGGGACTAGATGGTTCAGGGAAGAGCACGGTCCTCGAGCGGCTCGTTCGCGCATATGTGTCAGCGGGCGCGGTTGCCCCGCACCAGGTTCATCTGCTGCCTAGTTGGATTCCGATGCCACATCAGCTGCTCCGTCGAAAGGTGACAGCTCAGAATTACACACGCCCCTATTATGAGCCTCCAGTAAGATCAGTTGCGGCCGCGACGATGAGACTCAGCTATTATCTGCTGGCGTTCCTGATTGCGAAGGTGGCACTGCGCTGGGCCATGGTGCGAGGGCGGGTGGTGATCATGGACCGCAGCTTCATGGACTTCGTCGCCGATCTTGCCCGGGCGAAAATACCGCATCGTTCGTTGCCCGAACCGGTCATCAGGATGTCCGCGCCAAAGGGATGCTTGATGTTCATCGATGCGCAACCCGAGACCGTGGTCCGGCGGAAGGGCGAGCTCACTCGCGAAAAGGCGGAGGAATTGCGCGGCAGGTACCTACATGTTGCGCGGATTCTTGGAGCCACCGTGGTCAATGGTGACGACGTCCAGGACACTGTTTATTGCAGCGTGTTGAGCTACATCGATTCCTGGTACCGTTCGCAGTTGACACGCATCGCTGGCACGTGAGCCGCCCGCGCCCCGGAAGGATACGACGCCGTGCGCAGACTATTGATTTCCGCCTACGCATGCGAACCGGGCAAGGGTTCCGAGCAAGGCGTTGGATGGCACTGGGTCCAAGAGTTGGCGCGTACGGAAGAGGTGTGGGTGATTACGCGTACCAACGATCGGGACACGATAGAGCGGGCCATGCCGCCGGAGATGCGGCGGCACACGCATTTCGTGTATTATGATTTACGCGCTGGCTGCGCGCCCTCAAACGCCAAGAACGAGGTCTCTATCTGTATTATGCGCTATGGCAATGGGGTGCGTTCCGAGAGGCGCGCAGGCTGGCGGAGCGCATCCAGTTCGACTACTGCATGCATTTAACGTTCGGAACCATCTGGATGCCGACCCTGATGCACAAGCTACCGATCCCTTTCATATGGGGACCCGTCGGAGGCGCGGAAGGTGTCCCGCTTCCGTTCATTGGCGCGCTCCCGTGGAAGGACATGATCATTCAGTACTTCCGCCGCATCCTCGTTCGTTCATTAGGGATCAATCCGCTCGTGCGCGGTCCGGCTCGCGTGGCTCGTGCGATCATTGCGCGTACGACCGAGTCGCAGCAGGTCTTCCGGGGCTACGAGCAAAAAACAGTTGTCATGCTCGAAACCGGCATGGACGAACACTCCATCGAGGATGGGCCGCCGGTGGCGAACGTGACTGGCGAGACCGTCACATTCGTCTATGTCGGAAGGTTGGTCGCATTCAAGGGGGTCGAGTTCGGAATTCGTGCCTTCGCGCGCGCCAGCGCGGTGTCGCCGCGGTTGCGCCTGCGAATCGTCGGCGATGGTCCGCTGCGGGAATCGCTAAGCGACTCGCGACCGACTTGGTGTAGGTGATACCGTGTCCTTCACCGGCGCTCTTCCACACGCCGAGGCGATGAAAGAATTACGGGGAGCTGATGCGCTTCTGTTCCCCAGCTTGAGGGAAGCAGGAACATGGTCGCTGATGGAAGCGATGGCGATCGGGCTTCCAGTGATCTGCGTCAATACCAGTGGGATGAACATCATCACGGACGAGTCCTGCGCGATCCGCGTCTCGCCCACATCACCGAGCCAAGTTAGCGCGGACATGGGCGACGCAATTCTGAAACTGTCTAATGATCTCACTTGCGAACCGCGATGGGGCAGAAACGCCCGCCGCCGCATTCGGGACGAGTTTCTGTGGTCCCGGAAAGGCGTCTTCATCGGGAACTCCTGGCCAGTTTGGATGCGGCGACGCGAAGTGGTGCGCGGTAGCACATCGCATTCGCCATCTTTGTCGCGAGCCTCATGGCCGTCTGGCCACGCCACTCGGCTCTTGTGTCCTGAGTAGGGCCAGCGTCGCTGTCCGGCAGCGGCTTCCGGAAGGAAGGCACTCGTTCTTGAGCCAGTCTTCGCGAAGCTTCCCGATCATCTTCAGATAACTCACGTATCGGACGTCATCTACCGCGGTTCTCCACCCCTCCCATTCCAGCGTCGGTAAGGGCTTCGTCATCGTCGGATAGGCCATCGTGTGCATACGGCCGCGGCGGTCATCGAAATCATTCCATGAGTGCCGCTGGTACTGATAATCGCATGCACCAGAAAATCCGGTAGCGAATAGAGTGACGCCGTACTCGTTGCGGTACGTCTCGGGCTCTTCGAGGCCCGCCTGCGGCGCCGAGTATTTCCACGGCCGGACCCCGGACGCTCGGAGCTGCGCCACGTGTTCAGGGTGTACCGAGGGACCCCACAGGATGGGGAGGTCGATGACCCCGCGCCCTAGCGAGGTGAAGGTCTGCTCGCTGATGGAAACGAAAGTCTTTGCCCCTGCCTCGTGTATCGCCTCGTACATCGGTCTGATCGCGGCGAAACGGTCTCCCTGCAGTTCGTCCACTCCGTACACGTACACATCCTGGATGCCATGCTGCTTTGAGATCGCGACGATCTTGCGCGACCTTGCCTCGAAAGCTCGGAAGGTCGTCCGCAAGTCTCGCGTGCCAATCGAGATAGAGCAGCGGCCGTTTGCCCCAACCGACCGCGTCGCGAAGCGCGAGAGTCCGACGCAGGACATCCCAAGAGGCGCTCCACGACGCTTTGTCGAGGGGCAACTCATGAGCGACGGTCGCATTGTGCAACCCGTGCGCCTGCATATCCAGAAGGTCGGCCTTCATCTGTGCTTCGGTCTTACGATGCGCCTCGGGGCGCACGCCGCGCTCGTCGCTCAGCACGCCCTCGTAATACAACTGGTAATCCACCGCCGGCGCCGGAAGGGAGATCGGAAGGACTTCGACCGTCAAGGTGAGTGGCACCCTCTTACCGGAGATCATGATGTCGACGGGACCGCTGTAGGTTCCCGGTGCCGTCCCCCAGCGGATATGGACCGTCACCCAGAATTGCTTGTTCTGACGCGAGGGAATCGTGAAAGGCACGAGAGACGGCGCGTCGTCGATGCGGTCGTAGTTTCGGAGCAGGTCGACTTGGTGCTCGTAGTCCACCCTGACGAGGTCGTCGTCATGTAGCAAGAGCTCCGCCTTTAGAGTCTTGTGTCTCGTATCCAGCAACGGCCCGCCCGCCTGGTACCAGCACTTGACCACCCTGATGTCGATGTCCTTCTTCGAAAGGACGGAAGCGCCTTTTTGCGCGTGCCCGGTCGCGCTGAGATCTCCCGCCTCTGCCATTACCTGCTGGAGATCCTGATCACCCGAACGGATGACGAAGGTCGCGGCCTCGTAGGAATCCGCGGCCCCGACCACCTTCAGCTTCTTTTCGCCGCACTGCCTCCGGCAGCGCCTCGGAGAAGGGAAGGACGGGATCGTTCGTGATCGGCTGGGGAAGGACGACAATTTCGAATCCGCTCCCCTTCACAGGCCATGTCCTCGGGTGCGCGGTCGGGCTCGTGATCGCCTCGTTCGCCCCGACGATGGTCCATCGGTCCTGGCCCTCTGTGAATGTGGCCTCCAGGCCGTTCATCGAGACGTCGTACGGTCTCGGGCCCGCCAGCGGAAGGGTGCGGTGGAGCTGGCCTGCGACCACTGCATTCCAGGTGGCAACCCGCGCCTCCATTGAAACCCACGGATCGGAGTTGTCGCTGCTGCGCGCGAGGGCCGCGCAAACGATCAGCGTCGCTCCTGCGCCAGCGAGCGCAACGAGAAATATGGATCCACGTCGAACGTCGCTCAAGGCGCTCTGCCGGCGGACATGAGCAGCGACAAGTACTGTCCGGTGATGCCCCCCCAAGTGTAGTCGGTCCGGGCGATCTCTGTCGCCCGTATCTTCATCCTGGAGCGTGTGGCCTCGTCGCGTTCCAACTCGTCGATACACCGGGCAAACTCCGCGGAAGTGTGGAAGTATACGGCCGCTTTACGTGCCACCTCTCGATTGAAAACGTTGTCATGCGCGACGACCGCGTTCGCGCATCCGAGCGCTTCGAGCAACGAGGGGTTCGTGCCCCCGACGCTGTGGCCGTGACAATATGCAAACGCATGGTACCGCAGCGCCTGCAGCTTGGGCTGATCGTACACAGTGCCGAGGAAGCGGATGCGCTCATCCTTGAACTCCCGCAGACGAGCGACGTATCGGGTACCGTTCAGGTGGTTCCCGACCACGACCAAGGGCTTTTTGCCCGTCGACTGCGTGAACCCTTCGATCATCTCGAGAACGTGGTTTTCCGGCTCCAGCCTGCACACGATGAGATAATAGCCGTCGGGATCAGTCCCATTCTCCGACCTTTTCCGGATCTGGCGGAGAATGGACAATGGGCGCACCGTAGGGGATGACCGCGATCTGCTTGCGACTTGTGTGGCGCGCGCGGAGGTGGTCGCGGATCCCCTGCGCGTCAGCCACCACCACGTTCGGCGCCCACAGCGAAATCGTCTCCATCAACTTGAAATACCAGCGCGCGACGGTACCCCACTTGGCTCGCGCCCATTCGATGCCATCCACGTTGAGCCAGACGCGGCTCCCAGAGAGACGCGGGATGACGCAGAAGGGGGCTGCCCCATACCCGAGC
Source organism: uncultured delta proteobacterium (assembly GCA_963792275.1). Classification (GTDB taxonomy): domain Bacteria; phylum Myxococcota; class Myxococcia; order Myxococcales; family 40CM-4-68-19; genus 40CM-4-68-19. Next base: position 718,115 of record CAWBVQ010000018.1, on the reverse strand, counting down.
ATGTAGACGACGTCAAAGCCCTTCCGCGCCCGCCAGAGGGACCGAAGATCGAAGAGGACGGTGGTGAGCGGACCGCACTAGGTGTGAGGAACGTAAGCCAGGCTGATTCCCCGGTACGTGGCAGGGCGCGGCTCAGTGTCGGCTGCGCAGTACACCGTTACATCGACGCCGCGTTCCACCAAACGCGCGCCGAGCTCTTCGGCGATGTCTCCAACCCTCCATATCGGGCGGGAATACCGCGGGTGCCGAGAATGGCGAGGCGAGATCGCCTGTCCGAGATCATGACGACGCTACGCTCTCGATGGCAGCGCCGATCTGGTCGGCGAAATGAGCAGCGGAAAACTGCGATGCCCGAGCGCGGCCCGCTTTCGACATGGCGAAACACAACGCCGGATCTTGGTAGAGTTGAAGCACTCGCCGGCGGAGAAGCTCCCTGTCGCGCGAGTCGACGAGGAATCCTTCCACTCCGTCCGACAGGATCTCCGGAGGCCCCCCGACAGGAGGCGCCACGACGGGGACACCAAACGCCATCGCTTCTAGAATCGTCATGCCGAAGGTCTCTACCCATTGGTCTACTCTGGACAGGTTGAGGACCAGGCTTGCTCTTCGGTAGAAGGATGGCGTGTCGCGAGTTCGGGTCGTCACGCTGAGGTTCGAGGGGATGGTCCGTGTCGAGAAGTAGCGATCGACCCCAGCCTGATCGTCGTTAACGAGGAGCTCGAAGCGGATACCGGCGTGCGGAGTCAGGTCGGAGGCAAGATTGAGCAGCTCCGGGATTCCCTTGTAGTCCCGCAGCGAGCCTACCATCAGGACCGTGAAGCGCCCACCTCTTCTCGGCTCGTACTCCGAAACCTGCGCCTCGCGAAGGAAGTCGTCATCGAGCGCGTTGTACACTCTCCGCGCCGGGGGGCCCGTAATCGCTAGCGCGCTCTTGTGAGCATCGGACACGAAGACGTTGAGCGTGGAGGAGACGCGTGCAACCTGGACGAGGAACGAATGCAAAGGACGCGGGCTCAGTGCCACCTCGTGGACGTGACAGATCACTTTCCTTGCGGTGAACTTGCCGAAGAGCGATGCGCCGCAGGGAAGCAGCGTGTTCACGTAGACAATCGCGTCGCGCTCGATGGAGCGGTCTCGAAGGAGTTTCCAGAACAGACAGCACTGGCTGAGAGTGTAGGAGACCAGCGTTCCGACCCTCCATCGGGATCGTTCATATCGGAACGAGATCATCGGGATCCCGCAGTCGGAGAGAAACCCTTCACCGGGACTGCCGACATAGAGCTTAGCTCGCCGTCCCCGCGTCGACGCAGCCTGTATCGTCTGCCGAAGCACCTTCGGGCTTCCCGAGAAGTCGTTGAGAAGGTGTACGAACACCGTATCGTACGTCGCTCCTTCGGGTTGGACAGTAGTCTGGCCCCATGAAGTCATCGTATTGCTCGGCCGTCCCAGTATCAACCGGCTTGACTTTGAGCGGCTGCGCTCACGGATCGAATGCCCAGCAGCGTGGCGATTGACGCTTTCGCCTTGGAGGTCCAAGTCCAAACAAGGAGGGACCCGAAAAGGACGACCGCGAGACCGCTGCGCCAGATCAGATTGCCGGGACCGATCCAGTGAACGGCGGTGACTGCAAGGCCACGTAGTACCGCAGGAACCACCGCAGCGCGAAGATGGGCGGACGGCATCCTCGAAAGCATGAAGACGATGATCGCATCGGCGACGGCGCGCATGGTCCATGTCCACGCGGCACCCTGTAGTCCCCACCAGTGAAGAGCCGCCCAAAGGGCCAGGATAAAGGGCCCGAATTCGATCAGCTGTAGCCTTGCGATCACGCCGGGGCGGCCGGTGCCTTGCAGCAGGAAGTATGGAATCTGTGCCACGCTGTTGGCGCAAGCCCGATCAGCATGATCTCGGCCAGGGTGCAGCGACGCCGCCATCTCCTTGCCCACCCAGATCGACATGAACGGGTGGAGGAGCAGGGCGGCGCAGAGGATCACTGGCGTCATCAGCACAAGAAGCGAAAGAACGGACGCGGCAGCCAGCCGGTCGCCTCTCGCTGAATCTCGCGGAAAAGCGCGGGAAGAGGGCGCGCGCGAGGCTCCCCGGAAGCATCTTGCCTTCGCGACCAACTGGTACGGCACCGTGTAGTAGGTCACCGGCCCCGGCCCAGCACACCGGCGACCAACAGACGGTCCACCGTTTCCATGATGGCGCCCACATGCCGGTGACGGCAACCCAGCCTCCGAAAGAAAGCAGGGACTTCGCGGCGACGGAGAAACGGGATGAAGTGTCAAGGGGACATAGCGAGCGCAGGCCAGAAAGAACCGGCATTCATCAGCGCCCGCGACATGACGGCCGCCGGGATGACGAACGCAAGGCTCGGCCCGAGCAGGTGCGCCACGACCAGGGGCGCGATCTGGAAGACGATGGTGGTGGCGACCTGCAAGGCGTTTACAGCGAAGAAGCGGCTGCGTCCCTCCAGCGCTCCATTGAGGACGGACGAGACCATCGCGAGCGGTAACGTCGCGACCATCCAGGGGAACGCTGCCATGACTTCGGCGCGAAACTCGACCGGAATCTTGACCGTGTGGTTGAGAAGAAGCGTCCCCGCGATCCCCACAGGATCGCCGCTCCGGCGATACCCATGCTTCCGTTGACGCCGATGGCAGTCCAGAAGACCGCCTGCCGTTCCTCTGCCGGTGCGTCGCGAAGTCGTGAGAGTTGATTTGCGGTGGCCTTTCCCAAGCCCATCTCGAGGAATGAGAAATAGCCGAGGACGAGCCACACGAGCGCCAGGACTCCGTAGCGCACGTCGCCCAACACCTTCAGGTACAGCGGCACCGTCACCAGCGTCACGAACATCGGGACGATGTAGCCGGCGAGGTTGGTGACGGTGTGCCTTCGGACGCTCATTTCAATTCGTTCCCTGCAGGATGGTATCGATGAAATTGGCGACTTGCGGCTCACCGCTCCAGGTCGCGATGGAGGACGACTCGGCTTCCCTACCCGCGAACATGAGGGCGTGTCCACAGAAGTAGCCGAGCAGGAGCCCATCGGCGGCCGAACGGGTGATTCCCTTCAGCTCGCGCGAGAGCGCCTCCCGCGCCATCTGCAGCGACGATCCCGTCGGCATCCGCCGCGATGCCGGCGAGGAGAAGACGAAGTGCAGCAGATCGTAGCCGGGCGAGTGCTCGGCCGATGCGTACTCCCAGTCGAAAACGTACAGCGTTCCGTCGGTGAAGAACGTGTTCGTCGCGGTGAAGTCACCGTGGGCAAGGTGCGGCGGTCCCCAGTCTCGACCGTGATCGGTGATCCGCTCGATGGCCGCGGTGAGCCGGGTGCGCCACCCAGGCGGGAGGCGAGCCGCCAGCGCGGCGTATTTCGTTGCCATGCTCACCGCGGGCGAATCCGGAGGGTGCCGCGGCGTCGCGGTCCGCTCGGCGAGCTCCTTCAGAAACATGAAGTGTGCGTCGGTCAGCGCCACCGAGGTACGGGAGCGCGAGGTCTTTCGCGTATCGGTGACGAGGATTTGCGCGCCGGCCATCGGTCCCTGGAATAGCAGAAAGGGGACGAGTGCGGTCCTGAGCTCCATCTTCCGGAGCTGCGCGAGCACGTCGGCCTCGTGGTCGAGGAGACGCTTCACCTTCGCGTCCCTGGTCACTTTCACGAAGCCTTTGATATTTCCGGCGGCGTCCATCACTTGCACCGCGGTCTTCCGGTGTGGGCTCTCGGTCCCCGTGAAGAATGCGTACCGGAGATCGCGCTCGTGGAAGATGTCGTTGAAGACGGTCGTGCGGCTGATGTGGAGTTGCTGCCGCGCCCAAAGGCCGGACAGACCGAGCCAGCTGGTCGTCACCGCCGCCGCCTTCAACAGGCGTGCGGTCGGGAGCACCGGCTGGAACATAGCCAGACCCGCGACTGTCGCGCGCCGCTCTCCAAGTGGGACGAGCCACCACCTCGCGTTGGAGCGGCCGCCGATGACGCCGTACGGGCTGGAGCCGGGAAACGGCCGGTCCGAGAGAGCGAAGCCGAGCGACTCGATTTCCCTTCGAGCCGGCTGGAATGTGGAATGATCGAGGAGCAACGACACGGGAACCATTGAGAGCCGGTCAGAATTCTAGACCGCCTGAACCGCAGGGATACATTGAGGGGCGGGATGATCCGGGGTCGATTGTGGGTTACGAATCGGCACTGTAGACTCGCCCGGGCACGTCTCGGAAGGGTCTTCGATGTGGCCGGCAAACCCACCCGCCGGTCGCGTCCGAGAGGGGAACGTGACTCCGAAGAATGAAGGCGCCCGCGTAGTGGACTTTGAACCAGCCGACCAGGGGGCTCGTTCCCTGCCTTCCAGTCGGACGGGCGGGCCCTCGCCGATGGGCGATTATGGCGATGGCGAGCCCACGCTAGGCGAGTACATCGGCACCATCCTCGAGAGCCGCATGCTGGTTGCGGCGGTGACCGCGTGCGCCGTGCTGCTGGCGGGCCTCTATCTCTTCTTCGCAGCCCCCGTCTACCGCTCGGATGCGCTGCTCCAGGTCGAGGACAAGACCAAGGGCATCGCGGGCCTGGACGACCTGTCCAACGTCTTCAGCGAGAAGTCTCCGGCCGACACCGAGATCGAAATCCTCCGCTCGCGCTCGCTGCTCGGCTCGGTGGTCGATCAATTGAACCTCACCGTCGAGGCGCGGCCGCGGACGTTTCCCGTCTCTCGGCGGAGCGCTCTTTCGCCGGCACGGCGACGACGACATCGCCTCGCCGGTCCTGGGCATGAGCAGCTTTGCCTGGGGCGGAGAGCGCATCCAGGTTTCGCGCCTGGAAGTCCCGGACGATCTGCTCGACGAGCAGATGATCCTCACGGCCGAAGGCAACCATTTCACGCTCCGCGGCCCCAAGGGCCAGGTGCGAGTTTCGGGCGAGGTGGGCAAGCCCGCGGTCCAGGGCGACGGCGACGAGCGCGTGGAGATCTTCGTCTCCGAGCTGCGCGCCCGGCCGGGAACGCGGTTCAAGGTGATGAAGCGGCGGCGCGCCGGCGTCATCGACGAGCTGCAGACCGACCTGCGCATCAGCGAGAAGGGCAAGAAGACCGGCATCCTCACCGTGGCGCTGGACGGCAAGCAGCCGAACCGAATCGCCGCCATCCTCGATGCGGTCTCGCAGACCTACTGTGCGCCAGAACGTCGAGCGCAAGAGCGCCGAGGCCGCCAAGACGCTCGACTTCCTCCAGGACCAGCTTCCGGTGGTGAAGAAGGACGTGGATGCCACCGAGGCGGCGTTCAAGGCCTACCAGCTCAAGAAGGGCAGCGTCGATCTCGACACCGAGACGCAGGCCATGCTCGACCGCGCGGTGGACATCGAGAAGTCGCTCTCCGAGCTGCAGCTCCAGCGCGCCGAGCTGAAGCAGCGCTTCACCGAGAACCATCCCATCCTGCTCTCGCTCAAGGAGAAGGAGCAGAAGCTCCGCAGCGAGAAGGCGGCCATGGAAGCGAAGATGAAGGGGCTGCCCGAGCAGGAGCTGGAGTCGGTGCGCCTCACCCGCGACGCCAAGGTGGCCTCCGAGCTCTACTTCCTCATCCTCAACAAGGCGCAGGAATTGAAGGTGGTGAAGTCCGGCACCATCGGCAACGTCCGCATCCTCGATCCGGCGCTCAAGCCGTACGAGCCGGTGAGCCCGAAGAAGGGGCCGGTGCTGGCGCTCTCGCTCTTGCTCGGACTTGCCGGCGGCATCGGCGCGGCCTTCGCCCGCAAGGCCATGCACCAGGGCGTGGAAGACCCGGCGGAGATCGAGGCCGCTACCGGTCTGTCCGTCTATGCCAGCGTGCCGTTCAGCGGCAGGGAAGCCGAGCTGATGCGCGGGCGCGGACGGCCCGGCGGGGGCGCGTCGCTTCTGGCCGCGAACGATTCCGGCGACCTGGCGGTGGAGAGCCTGCGCAGCCTGCGCACCGCGCTGCAGTTCGCGCTGGTGGATTCGCCCAACAACGTGGTGACCATCTGCAGCCCGAGCCCCGGCGTGGGCAAGACCTTCCTCTCCGCCAACCTGGCCTACGTGCTGGCGTCCTCGGGCAAGCGCGTGCTCTTGATCGACGGCGACCTGCGGCGCGGCCGCGTGCACCGCTACTTCGGCGGGGAGCGCACCATCGGCGTCTCCGAGGCGGTGAGCGGTCAGTGCACGCTCGCGGAGGCCATCCGCAAGACGTCGCACGAGAACCTCGACTTCGTCGCCACCGGAAAGCTGCCGCCCAATCCGTCGGAGATGGTGGGGAGCCCGCGCTTCAAGGCCTTCCTCACCGACGTGTCGGCGCGATACGACCTGGTGCTCGTCGACACTCCGCCCATCCTCGCGGTCACCGACGGCGCGGTCATCGGCCGCTACGCCGGAGTGAACCTGCTGGCGCTGCGCGCGGGGCTGCATCCCCTGCGCGAGATCGTCCTGGCGTACAAGCACTTCACCGACAGCGGCGTGCACCTCCACGGCAGCATCCTCAACGCCGTGAACGTCACCGGTGGGCGCTTCTCCAAGGCGTACCAGTACCACTACCACTACGCGTATCGGTCCGAGCCGGGCGACGCCTAGCCTGTCGAACGAGCTCGCGCCCGCATGTCAGACCCCTCTGCTACGGTCGGGACATGGGCGATCCCGGTGCCACCTGTCTCGGCGAACGGCTCGAGAAGCTGACCGCAGCCGCGTCGTTTCTGCAGTGGCCGCTGCCGCGCGAGCGCGATGAGGCCGTGTGCCACGAAGCCGTGCGAGTGATCGACGCGCTCCTCGTGCGGGTCGCGCGCAGTCGCGGTGCGCTGGACGTCGCCGTTGGTGAAGGGCTCGCTGCGCTCTCGGTCGGCGATCGCGTCCTCCGGCTCGGGTATGCAGGCATCGGCGACTACGCTCGTGAACGGCTCGGGATGTCCGCGAGCACCGCGCAGAAAATGGCCCGGTTCGCGCGCGAGCTTCGCGAGCGTCCTCTGCTGCGGGCTGCCGTCCGAGAGGGTGAGGTGGGCATCCGCCGCGCCGAGGCCGTCCTTGCTGTCGCGCGAGGCGATGCCGAGGCGGGGTGGGTGGCGCGTGCGCGCACCGAGACGGTTCGCGCCCTGAAGGCCGCCGCAAGAGAATGTGGCCATCTGCAGCCCGACGACGAAGAGCGATGGACGCACGTGCGGATGCAGGTGCCGCCGGATGTCCAGCCGGTCGTCGACGAGGCGATGGCGCTCGCGGCCAGGCTGCTCGGCGCGACGGCCCCGCGATGGCAGAGGCTCGAGGCGCTCTGCGAGGAGTATCTCGGTAGCTCCGAACCGGCGGAACCGACCGAGCCGCCGCTGTCGAAGCTGGAGCTGCTCGAACCTGCCAAGGAATGGCTCGAGAAGGAGAGCGCGCAATGGGCGTTCCTGGACGACCCGCAGCCCGTCGAGGCTCCTTCAATCGATTCCGCGGCAACGTTCGACCCGCACGTTCTCGATTCGGAGCTTCGCAGGCTGGCGAGCCTGCGCGACCGCTGGGACGAGGTTTTCGGGCACCTCGCGATGCTGTTCCGGGCCGCCGGCGGCTGGCGCCGCGCGAGCTTCGCGTCGTTCGAGCATTACTGCACCGAGCGGCTGGGCATGGCGGAACGCGCGGTCGCTCAGAGGATCGCGCTGGAGCGCAGGCTCTACGAGTTGCCGGTGCTGCGCGAGGCGATGCGAGAACGCCGCATCTCGTACGAGAAGGCGCGGCTCATCGCGCGGCATGCCGATGACGCGTGCGTCGGCGAGTGGATTGAACGGGCGAAGGCGATGACCTGCGTCGCGCTACGCCGGGAGCTCGAGGACGCCGAGGAGGCGCAGATGTGCGCGCGGGGAGAGTTCGACGTGCACGTGCCCCGTCGCCTCGTCGGACTGGTTGCCGCGGCGTTCCAGGCCGTGCGAAAGCGGGTTGGCCGACATGTTTCAAACGGCGAATGCGTCGGGATTATCGCCCGGCATTTCCTCGAGGTGTGGACACCGGCGCTGGCGGAGCGGAGCACGGTGCAGAAGGAAGTCCTGGCGCGCGACCGCGGGTTGTGCCGCGTTCCCGGGTGCAGCCGTGCGGCGGCGCACGTGCATCACATCGTCTACCGGTCGGCCGGTGGGGATGACAATCCCGCAAACCTCGTCAGCCTCTGCGCCGCGCACCACCTGCACGGCGTGCACATGGGTTACGTGCACGTTCGTGGGACTGCGCCCGACGGGCTGCGGTGGGAGTTGGGGAGGTGATCGCGAGCGGCTTCAGCGCGAAGGCGGCACTCTAGCCCGTGTAGCCCATCACGCGGTAGGTGAGGCGGCCGAGCAGCTCGTGCACGGCGGCGCGGGTCAGGTGGGTGGCGCTGCGCCGGGGCATCCAGCCCAGCCGCTCGATGCGCGGGGCGAGGCGGTCGGCGGGGAGCACGTCCGGGTAGAGGCCCACGTCGTGGAAGCACCCCAGCGCGCGGTCCACGTGCGAGGCGCTGGTGACGAGCAGGAGCGATTGCCAGCCGCGCTTCGCCACGATGCGCGAAGACTCGACGGCGTTCTCGCGGGTGTTGCGGCTGTGCGACTCGAGCACGATGGAGTCGTCGGGTACGCCCGCGGCATGCAGCGAGGCGCGCACGTGCCTCGCGTCCCAGGGCCCCACGATTCCCGAGTAGAGCAGGGTGCGCGCGCGGCCCTGTCGCATCACTTGCGCCGCGGCGGCGATCCGCGCGTCGCCGCCGCCGAGGACGATGACGGCGTCGTACTCCACGCCGGGGCGGCTGGTGTCGCGGGCGGACGACTCTGCCAGCCGCTGCAGCGCGGCGGCAAACCGCGGCGAGGCGAAGAGGACCGGCAGCGCGGCCGCGAGCGCGACGAGCGACAGCCCGAACGGCTTGGACCAGCGGCAGAGCACCGCGCCCGCCACCACGAACAGCGCCGCCCAGAACCATGGGCCGGTCACCGCCGACAGCGCCTTGGAGACGGAGAAGAACACCCCCTGATCATAGCGTTGGGCTGCGGCCGTGTCACAGCCCGCTTGCGCGCCCGAGCGGTGAACGGACGAGCAGGGAGGCGTCGGCGAAGAGCTGGAAATGCCTCAGGCCGCCTGTTCGGCTGCGAGCAGCGAGCGGTCGTAGCGGCGCAGGAAGGGCCACCAGATGAGGATGGCGACGATGAGGTTCATCATCTGCAGCACCAGCGCGCGGAAATCGCCGCCGGTGCTGAGCCAGGCGCCCACCGGCGCAGGCAGGGTCCAGACCACCTCGATGTAGGGCGGCCGGACGAGGCCAAAGTGCATGGCGCACCAGGTGACGATCACCGCGGTCACCGGCGCGAGCACGAAGGGCGGCGCGAGCTTGCCGTTCATCACCACCGGAGCGCCGAAGAGCAGGGGCTCGTTGATGTTGAAGATGGCCGGCACGATGCCGGCCTTGCCCACCAGGCGAAGCTGCTTCGACCTGGCGAAGAGGAGCAGCAGCGCGAAGGCGAGGGTGTTGCCCGAACCGCCCTGCCAGACGAACCAGATGAAGAACTCCTGCGTGAAGAGGTGCGGCGGGTTCGCGCCGATGGCCACGGCGGCCATGTTCTCGGCCAGGGCGGCCAGCCAGAGCGGCTTCACCGCGGCGAGGACCGAGAGGCCGTGCACGCCCACCAGCCAGAGCGCGCTGTCGATCAGCACGACGATGAGCACGGCGGGCAAGGAATCGCCCCCGATCAGCAGCGGACGGAAGAGGGCCTGGATGCCGTTCACCAGATCGACGTCGAGGACGTGGACCACGAACCAGATCAGCACCACGCAGCTGATGGTGGGCAGGAGCGCGGCGAAGCTGCGGACCACCACGTCGGGCGCTCCGCCGGAGAGCTTGATGCCCCAGCCGCGGCGGCGAAAAAAAAACGAGACTTCCACCGAGAAGATGGCGGCGGCGAAGGCGGGGAAGAGGCCGGCCGCGCCCAGGGTGGCGAGGGGCAGCGCCTTGGCCACGGGGTGCTGCGCCACCAGGAACACCGCGAGGGCGGTGGTGGCGCCTGCCACCGGGTCGGTCTCGCGCCGTTTCGAGAGCGAGAGCGCGGTGGCGACGCAGGCGTAGATGGAGACCAGGCCGGCGCATGCGGTATAGCCCGCGAGGAGCCGGGGCGCGGCCGGCAAGAAGCGCGACAACGACGGCCAGGGCGGCTGCGCCAGGAGCAGGAAGAGGCTGCCGAGGAGGATGAGCGGAAGGCTGCCCACCACGCCGTCGCGCACCGCCATCAGGTGCGGCTGCTTTCCGAGCGCGCTGCCGAGGGCGTGGAGCCGTTGCCGCACGGGCGCATTGTGGTGTGCGCTCGGGGTTTGCGCCAGTTTGACACCCTCGGTCGCGCGCGCTACTTGAGCGCGCACTCCGACGGCGGAGGCGGAGTACGGCTATGACGACGGTGGTGATGCCGCAGCTCGGCGAATCGGTGGTGGAAGGAACGGTGGTCCGCTGGATCGCGCGGCCGGGCCAGAAGGTCGCGCGCGACGAGCCGCTGGTGGAGATCGCGACCGACAAGGCGAACACCGAGATCCCCTCGCCGATGGCGGGGGTGCTGGTCGAGCAGCTTGCGAAGGAGGGGTCGGTCGTCACCGTGGGGGGCGCATTGGCGCGGCTCGACGAGGCGGGCACGGGCGCGGCGGCGGGTGCGCAGGCGGCGGCTCCGGGCGCGGCTGCCCCGACGCCCCCTCCGGCATCCACGCCGGTGGCTTACGGCACCGCTCCCGCGGCCTCGGCAGACGACGGCGTTCGCGCCACGCCGGTGGGACGCAACGTGGCGCAGGAGCATGGCCTCGACTTGAGCAAGGTGCAGGGCTCGGGCGCGGGCGGCCGCGTGATGAAGGCCGACGTCACCAGCTACATCGAGAAGGGCGCCACCGCTGCGCAGCAGTCCGAGCTGCAGCCGCCCTTGAGCACCTTTCCCGGACAGCGCGCTCCCACCGCCCCGCCGCCCGCCAACTGGTCGCAGCCGCCGGTGGCGCCGCCGTTCTCGCAGCCGCCGGTGGCGCCCGGGTTCTCGCAGCCGCCGGTGGGACCGCAATTCTCTCAGCCGCCGCCTTCGTGGTCGCAGCCGCCTCCGAGCTTCGGGCCGGCGCCGCACCAGGGGCTCGGGCCGGTGGCGATCACGCTGCGCGCCTACAAGCCGCCGCGGTACTCGCCCAGGGAGGGCGACCAGGTGGTGCCCTTCGACCAGCGCCGGCGGCTGATCGCCGAGCACATGGTCTACTCGAAGGCGACCTCGCCGCACGTGCCCTGCACGGCGGAGGTGGACATGACCAACCTCGCGCGGCTGCGCGGGGAGTGGAAGCGCGCGAAGGAGACGGCGGGCAAGGCGCCCAGCTTCCTCGTCGGCCTGTGCCGCGCCACGGTGCAGGCGCTGGGGGAGTTTCCGCGCATCAACGCGGTGGTGCAGGACGAGTCGATCATCCTGCGCAAGGACGTGAACCTGGGCGTGGCGGTGGAGACGGAGAAGGGGCTGCTGGTGCCGGTGATCCGCAAGGCCAACGAGCTCAGCGTCCTCGGGCTCTCGCGCGCGCTCGACGACCTGGCGGCGCGCGCGCGCAGCGGGAAGGTGACGGCGGACGAGCTGTCGGGCGGGTCGTTCACCGTCTCGAACCCGGGGCTCAAGGGCAACCTCTTCGGGGCGGCGATCATCAACCAGCCGCAGGTCGGGATCCTGCGCATGGGGGAGATCGTCAAGCGGGCGGTGGTGCGCGAGCTGGACGGCGAGGACGCCATCGTGGTGCGGCAGATGATGTACCTGACGCTCTCCTACGACCACCGCGTCATCGACGGCGTCACCGGCAACAGCTTCCTGCATCGCGTGCGCGAGCTCATCGAGGAGGCGCGCTTCGCGCTCTGAGCTCCGCACGGTCCACGGAGCTCGGCGGCGCGCAGGCCTCACCGCGTGAAGGTGAGCGCGGCGCGGAGACCGCCCCCGTACTTCGTCTGGCCGGCGACGAGGGCGGCGTTGCCGATGCGCTCGCCGAAGGCTCCGGCGGTCAAGAGGACGATGCCGGCGATGGGGAGCTGCACGTCGGCGCCGATGCGCTGGCGGTGCTCGAGCTCGCCGCTCTGGGTGACGAACACGCCGCGCTCCTGGTCGGTGCCGTAGCGGTCGCTCACGAAGCGCAGCCACTCCGCCCAGGGGGAGAGCAGGGTGGACCCGAGCTGGAGGTCCGCCTTGACCCAGAGCGACGCTCCGTCGGGCCCCAGCGCCGACCCGAAGGTCCGGCCGGCGTTGGTCATGCCGCTCGTGAAGGTGCTGTGCTCCTGGGACACCCAGCCGGTGTGCTCCAGCTCGAGGAATACCCGGCGCAGGACGCCAAGCCGCAGGTCCCGCACCTCCACCCCCAGCAGATGGTCCGCGTCATACTGGATGGAATTGAAGAAGAATTGCTTTCGCGTGTCCTCGAAGGCGATTTCGTAATAGACGCGCGCGCCGCGCAGCTCGGGCAGCCGCACCGACAGGTCGAAGGAGAGCCGGTTGTTCTCCTCGACGCCGCTGCCGCCGCGCCCGAAGTGCTCCTTGACGAAGCCGATCACCCCGCCGTAGTCGGGCGCTCCGCGGCCGCCCATCTCCAGCATCCGCGACCCGCCCAGTTGCACGCGGTCGCCGAAGTCCAGCTGCGCGCGGGCCAGGTCGGCGATGGTCCCGTCGAACCGCTGCGGCTCCCGCAGGCGGTCGAGAAAGTAAAAGAAGGAAATCTTCGTCGAGGGCACGAGCGGAAGGGCGACGGGGCGGAGCTGCGCACGAAAACCGTCCTGGGGCGCGGCGTTGCGCGAGACCATCAGCCCGGCGCGCACCGACGGCCCCACCGCCAGCACGTCGCGGCCCGCCTGGAGCGCGAAGGGACCGGCCTCGAATTTCAAGTAGGCGCGGTCCAGCGCGACCCCGCTGGCAAAGTTGGCGCTCCCTGCGGATGCGCGCAGCCGGACATCGGCGGTGAGCGTATTGCCCCAACCGGCGGCGGACTCGACCTCCAGCCCCCCGCCGGCGCCATCGCCGCATGGCCTGCCTTCCTGGTACTCGCAAGAGAGCGCGATTCCGCCTTCGATCTGCCGCGGCCGCGCGGGCAAGGAGTACGGCCGGTCAAACTCGTCCGCGAGCTGGCCGCGGATGGCCGCCCTCTCCAGCGGCGAGACCCAGAATCCCGGCGGGCCGTCCTCGCTGACCCACCTCACGCCGCCCATTTGATCCGCGGCGCGGCCGGCCGCGATCGCGTCGCTGAGCCTCACCCACGCAGGATCCTCATAGGGCAGGTTGGGTCCCGCCTGCGCCGCGGCGCTCGCCGTCAGGCCCGCGGTGGCGGCCCGGAGGAAGGAGCGAAGGTGCACGGGTTGTCGGTGTAGCACGGCTCCGGTTGGGCATCGCGAACATGCCGCGCCACCTCCATGAAAGCGCGCCCATACATCTTGTCCGCGGCGTGCTGGTTGTGGGCGCGGCAGAGCAGGCGCAGCGCGTCCAGCTCGTGGCGGTGCGTGCGCGCGAAGCCGTCCAGATGATCGATCTCCAACGCCGCGGTCTCCTCGCAGCGCCGCCCCTCCGCGTCGGTGAACGCGCAACGGCCGCCGTCCCGCTCGTAGACCGCGCGCTTCATCGCGTCGGGAACGTGGCGCGACTCGCCCGGCCCGTGCTGCGACTCGCCCGGCGTGCGCCCCGAGTCGCCCGGCCGGTGTACCGACTCGCCCGGCCCGCGCCGCGGCTCGTCCGGCCCGCTCTCCACTGCAGCGGCGCGCGCCTTGCGCCCCACGGCGAACCGCTCCTTCTTCACCTGCGCGACCAGCGTCTTCAGCGCCATGTGGAAGATCTTCGCCAGATCGCCGTCGGGCACCCGGTGACGGAGCAGGTCCTGCGCCTCGCGGATCTCGTCGCGGAGCTCGCGCGGAATGGTGAGATGCAGTCTGTAGATGTCCGCCGCGATGGGCGTCACCGGCGGACCCGCGGGACCCGTGCGCGCCCGTCCCGGCGCAGCCGCTGGAGGGCCGCTCTGCGCGTCGACCACCGTGTCGCCCTGCGGCGCAGGCGCAGGAGGCGCCGCAGACCAGGGCGCACCCGGGTCGACCTCCGCCTCGTCCTGCGGCGCGAGAGCGAGCCGAAACCCGGATTGGTCCGGCAGCTTGCGCAACACCGGCGGCAACGGCCGCCGCGGGGCCAGGGCCGCGACCAGCTCGCCGATCTCCTCCTTGCTCCGCCCGGCCGCGCGCTGGAGCACCTCTGCATGGTTCTCGTCCGTCAGGTGCGGCGCCAGCAGGCGAAGGCCGGCAAGATGCACGCTTCCAGACCGCACCGCATCGATCAGCGCCGGCAGCCTGCGCGCGGCCCGCGCGACCGAGATGCGGTTGTACGCCGCTCCCTCTGAAAACCCGAGCTCGCGCGTGCAGAACGCGAACATCGAGGGAAACGCCCGATCGAGGTAGAGCCTGCGCTGGTCGATCTCGCCGAGGTGGAGCAAAAGCTCCGCCTCCACCGCGCACGACCGCCGCACCAGCTCGCGCGTGGCCTCGACCAGCTCGTCATTGCCCATTGCCGCAACGGATTCCGTGTTCATGCGAAAACGGTAGCACCGGGGTCTGACAAAGCCGCCACCAGGAGGGGCGCCTAGCGCGGGCGGCGCCGTCCGCGAAATCGCGCTTCGCCCAATCCGTCAATCCGAAATCGCGAACCGATGGTCTTGCGCCACAGCCGGGGCGCGGGCGCCTCCCGCGCCGCGGGAGAAGTACCCGTGCCGCGGAAGTGCCCCCGCGCCGACGGAGAAGCGCCTCCGCCGCGGAAGTGCCCGCGCCCGCGGAGAAGTGCTCGCGCCGCGGAAGTGCCCGCGCCTGCGGAGAAGTGCCCGCGCCTGCGGAGAAGTGCCCGCGCCGCGGAGAAGTGCCCGCGCCGCGGAGAAGTACCCACGCCTGCGGGCGCCTGCCCGCGCGGGCGAAGAACCGCCCGCGCGGTGAAGTGTCTCCTTCTCAACACGTCCTGGGACGAGTTGACCGCCTCCCGCCGAGGGGGCGAGGGCATCGCGTCGCCAGATCTAATTTCGCTTCTGCACCCGCGCGAGGAACTCCTCCGCCGGCCCCGCGTTGATGACGCGGGACCGTTCCGTCCACCCCCGCCGCGCCGTTCCCACCGCGTAGTGCAGGTTCCCCAGCTCCTTGGTGGAGTGCGCGTCCACCGAGAGGCAGACCTTCGCCCCGTGCTTGCGCGCCACGCGCAAAAGGTCGGCGCTGAAGTCGAGGCGGTGCGGAGTGCCGTTGCACTCGATGGTGACGCCGCGCTCGGCGGCGACCGCGATCAGCTCCTCCCAGCGCGCCGGCATGGGGTCGCGATCGCCCAGATAGCGGCCGGTGGGATGGCCCCAGATGCCACACTTCGGATGCAAGAGGGCGCGCCGGATGCGCTCGGTCTGGCGCGGCTCGTCCAGCTTGAACCGCTGGTGCACCGAGCAGATGACCACGTCGAGCTTGTCCAGCACCTCGGCGGGCCAGTCGAGCGCGCCGTCCTCGAGGATGTCCACCTCGCTGCCGCGCAGGATGCGCACCGAGGGAATCTTCTCCTGCACCGCCGCGATCTCGTCCCACTGCTGCCGGAGCCGGTCCATGTTCAGGCCGTTCGCGTAGTGGGCGGCGCTGGTGTGGTCGGTGATGGTGATGAACTCCGCTCCCAGCGCCTGCGCCGCGCGGACCATCTCCTCGATGGAGGCCTTTCCGTCCGACCAGGTCGAGTGGCAGTGCACGAACCCTTTGATGTCCCGCAGCTCCACCAGCTGGGGCAATTCGCGGCGCTCGGCCAGCTCGATTTCGCCCAGGTCCTCGCGCAGTTCCGGCGGAACCGGCGCGAGGCCCAGCGCCGAATACAGCTCCTCCTCCGACTGCGGCTCGATGGCGGCGCCGCCCGCCAGCGGCGCAAGCCCGTACTCGGAGATGCTGAGGCCCTTGCTCCGCGCGATCCCGCGCAGCTTCACATGGTGCTGCTTGCTGCCCGTGAAGTGGTGCAGCGCGGTGGCGAACTGCGTCTCCGTCACCACCCGCAGATCCGCCTGTAGCCCGTCGCGCAGCCGGACCGAGCATTTGGTCCCGCCGCGGGCCAGGACCTCCACCACGCCCGGCGCCTGCGCGAATGCGTCCATCGCCGCCTCCGGGGGACCCTTGCACGCGGCCACCACGTCCATGTCGCCGTTGGTTTCGGCATAGCGGCGTACGCTGCCGGCGATCTCCGCTCGCACCACTCCCGCCGCGCCGCGCACGCGTACGAGGAGCTGCTCTGCGAGCGGCCGCGTCTCCCAGAGGGGCTTGCGCGCCGCCTGCCGCTCGCGCGCCCGCGCGATGCCTTCGAGGATGGACTGCTCCGTCTTCTCGCCGAATCCCTTCAGGCCGCGCACGCGCCCTGCCTGCGCCGCCTTTTCCAGGTCGTCCAGCGAGGCCACGTCCAGCTCGCGGATGAGCACCGCCGCCTTGCGCGGCCCCAGGCCGGGGATGCGCACCAGGTCGAGGGCGCCGTGGGGAAACTCGCGCCGCAGCTCCTCCAGGTACTTGAGCGTGCCGGTCTTCACCAGCTCGGTCACCTTCAGGTCGATGGCCTTGCCCACCCCCTCCAGCTCGCTCAGCGTCCCGCGCTCGACGCGCTCGTTGAGTCCGCCGGGCGCGGCGGGATCGGGAGGCAGCGTCTCGAACGCGTCCGCCGCCATGTCGTACGCCCGCACCTTGAAGGCGTTCTCGCCCTTGAGCTGCAGGAGTTGCGAGATTTCCCGCAGCACGGCCGCCACTTCGCGCGCAGTCATATTGCGGAATCATAGCAGCCGGCATAGCTTGCAGCGCGCGATGGCGACCGAGCAGACTCCCGAGCCCTCGAACGTGGTCCTGCAGCGTTTCTTCGAGAGCAGCGAGTCGGCCCGCAGGGCGGCCTCGCACCTCAAGAAGGCGGCGGAGGTGGGCGTGCCGCTTCACCGACGTCCCGGGGGCGTTCCGCTTCAAGGTGGTGGACGGCCAGCCGCGCTTCCTCGACGGAGCGGCGGAGGACCCGGACTTCGATCTCACGCTGGCGCCGGGCGCGGTGGCGGCCATCGCGGCGCAGCCCAACGCGCGACGTGGGCGACCTGGGCATCCTCTTCTTCCAGCACATCCTCGCCAAGGACCCGCAGTCCAAGATCGGCGTGAAGCTCCACAGCGGATTGGTCCGTCTCACCATGCGCGGCTGGCTCTGGGTGATGGCCGCGGGCGGCGGCAAGGTGATGGGATGGATGGCGTCGAAGGGCCTCAAGGGGCCGTCGGCCATCGCCCACGCGGTATCAGCGGCTCAGGAAAGGATAGGCCGTGACCGACGCGATGCTGGTGCTCACGACGCTTCCCAGCGCCGAGGCGGCGGCCGAGCTGGCCAAGGCGGTGGTGGAGGAGAAGCTGGCCGCCTGCGCCAACCTGCTACCCGCGATTCGATCCATCTATCGCTGGCAGGGACGCGTGCAGGACGAGAGCGAGGTGCTGGTGCTCTTCAAGACGCGGCAGGAGCACTTCGACCGCCTCAAGTCGCGGCTGCTGGAGCTGCATCCCTACGAGATTCCTGAGGTATTGGCGATTCCGGTCGAGCAGGGCTACCAGGCGTACCTGGACTGGCTGGCCCAGGAGACCCGGTAGGAAACCACGCCGGGCGCCGCCGCGGGGTCGTTTTTTCCCATCACTTCTTGAACAACGCGTCGAGTGCGGCCAGGGCCTTCGCCTTGGGGTCCTCCTCCTTCTCCCCGCGCGGCCCCTTCTTGAACACGAACAGCTCGCACGCGTTCGCGCGCACCTTGTCGGCGGGCGGCTCCGCCTGCGGCTCGCGGCAGCCGTAACGCATCGATTCGTCGTAGGCGTGGCAGTTGAGGCAACAGTGCAGCGCCGCGCCGCAATGCGGGCAGTCCTCGTGCATCCCGGCGGCGCCGCTGACGCCCAGGTCCAGCTCCCCCCGGCAGGAATGGCAGACGAGCATGCGGGATATCTTGCCCGTGCCTCCGCCCGGGCGCTACGCTTCCGGCTCTCGTGCTCCGGCCCCCCAGGAAATTCGGGAAGTACCTGCTTCTCGAGCGCGTCGCCGTGGGCGGAATGGCCGAAGTGTTCGTGGCCAAGGCGTTCGGCGTGGAGGGCTTCCAGCGCCTGCTCGCCATCAAGAAGATCCTGCCCACCCTGGGCGAGGACCGCGACTTCATCCGCATGTTCGTGGACGAGGCGCGCATCGCGGCCCAGCTCACCCATCCCAACGTCGTCCAGGTGCTGGAGCTGGGAAAGCACGACGGCAGCCTCTACATCGCCATGGAGTACGTCTCCGGCCGCGATCTGCGCCAGGTGATGGAGCGTTACCGCAGGCGCCATGAGCCCATGCCGTTGCCGCAGGCCTGCCTCATCGTGGCCGAGGTGTGCGCGGCGCTGGACCACGCCCACCAGAAGCGCGACGCGCAGGGCCGCCTCTGGGAATCGTGCACCGGGACGTCTCGCCGCAGAACGTGCTCGTCGGCTTCGAGGGCGCGGTCAAGCTCATCGACTTCGGCATCGCCAAGGCGGAGCGCCGGCTCTCGCAGACCCGGTCCGGCATCCTCAAGGGGAAGTTCAGCTACATGTCGCCCGAGCAGGTGCAGGGAGAGCCGCTGGACGGGCGCAGCGACATCTTCGCCTGCGGCATCCTGCTCTGGGAGATGATCAGCGGCGAGAAGCTCTTCACCGCCGACTCCGACGTGGAGCTCCTCGAGAAGGTGCGCAAGGCCGCCGTCCCGCCGCCGCGCAACTGCCCGCCGGAGCTTGCCAGGGTGGTGCTCCAGGCGCTGGCGGCCGACCCCGCCCGGCGCTACCAGACCGCCTCCGCCCTGCACGACGACCTGCGCCGCTTCACGGTGTCGGGGCGCGACGTCTTCGGCGCGCGCCAGCTCGGCGAGTGGCTCCGCCAGGAATTCGAGGCCGATCGGGAGAAGGAAGCAGGAGCGGCTGCGCGCCTGGCTCGCCGTCACCGCGCCGGCGGAACGCCGGCGCAGCACCCGCCGCCGCCGCGACGCGCCGAGCCTCCGCCGACGCCCGCGACGACGCCGGCGCACGCAACCCGCCGCCGCGCCACGACACGCCGGTGGCGCCCGACGGCCACGACCTTCCCACGCTGCAGATGGAGGGCCGCACCCTCCTCGGCGCAAACGGCGCCTCGGACGCGCTCCTCGCCGCAAACGGCGCCTCGGACGCGCTCCTCGGCGCAAACGGCGCCTCCGACGCGCTCCCCGGCACGGACGGCGCCTCCGGCACCCTCCTCGCCGCGAACGGCGCGTCGGCCTCCGGCACGCTGCTCCTCCCTCCCGCCGAGGCCGCAGCGGCCATCGAGGCCGCCCTCCACGGCGCCCAGACGCCGCGGCAGCTCCCGCAGTCGACGCTGGCGGAACCGCGGCGGTTGCAGCGCTGGGCCTACGCGCTCGCGCCGATCGTGGTGGCGGCCCTGGGCATCCTCTACGTCGTGGCCTGGTCCGCCGATGACGCCGGCGGCAAGCTCGTGGTCACGACCACGCCGCCCGTCGCGGCGGAGCTGGTGGTCGACGGCCGCCCCGCGGGCCAACTCCCGCCGTTCGTGCGCACCATACCGACCGGCAAGCACCGCCTCGAAGTGCGGGCCAAGGGTTACCGGAGCTTCAGCGCCGAAGTGGACGTTTCCGCCGGGGGCCGGCCCGTGGAAGTGACAGCGCCGCTTTCGCCGGCGCACCGGCGCCCCCGACCAGGCTCCGAAGTGACTCACTTCGTCTTGAGCGGCGCCACCGGCCGGACGAAGAGGTCGTCGCCGCCGTTCACGAAGCCGTAGCTCTCGAAAAAGGCGCGCCGCTCGTCGCGCGGCTCGGGCAGCAGCATCTCCAGCCGCTTGCACCCCAGCGCCTGCGCGCGCCGCAGCGCCTGCGAGAGCAAGTCGTTGCCGATGCCCTTGTGCCGGTGCTCGGGCGCCACCACGAAGAGGTCGATGGAAGCCACCCGCCCGCCCAGCTTGAGCTGCGGCCGGTGCGACATGGTGATGAGCGCGAAGACGCGGCCGTAGGAGACGGTGTCGTGCGCGACCAGGCTCTCCATCTCCGGGTGCTGCACCACCCAGGAGAGCACCGCTTCCTGCTCGTGCCCGGGCACCACCCATCCGTCGGCCGCGAGGAGCTTGAAGACGACCTCGCGATCGCCGCGCTTGAGCGGCCGGATCCGCCATTCCTTGCCGCTCACCGACCGGCGGGATGCTCACCACGGGCGGAACGCTACTTCTTCGCGACCTTCGAGGCCAACTCGGCGTCGATGATCTGCTTGAACGAGTCGAACGGCATGGCGCCGACCAGCCGCTTGCCATTGATGAAGAAGGTGGGCGTGCCGTTGGCGCCAAGCTGCATGCCCGCGCGCATGTCCGCCTGGATGGCCTCCTGCGCCCGGTGCGACTCCACCGACGCCTTCCACTTGCTCATGTCGAGGCCGATCTCGCGCGCCGTCTTCTCGTACAGCGCGGGCGACAGCTCGGTCTGGTTGGCGAAGAGCCGCTCGTGCATCTGCCAGAACTTGTCGTTGCCCTGCTCGTAGGCCGCCATGGCCGCCTCGGCCGCGGGCATCGCGTTGGGGTGGAAGGGCAGGGGCTGGTTCTTCCACACCAGCCGCACCTTGTTGCCGTACGCCGCCATCACCTGCTTGAGCGTGGGCTCGACGCGGCTGCAGAAGGGGCACTGGAAGTCGGACCACTCCACGATGGTCACCGGCGCGCTGCGCGGCCCCATCGCCGGCGAGTTGCCCGCCTGCACCTCGAACTTCGGCTCCGCCGAAGGGCCGCCGGCGGCCTGCGCATCCGACGCCTTCACGTTCTCGTCCACCAGCGCCTGGTAGAGCTTGTCGTGCTTGACGCCCTTCTTCAGCAGCTCGTCGGCCTTCTTGATCTGCTCGTCGATCACCGTCTTGAAGGTCTCGAAGGGCATGGCCCCGGAGATGAACTTGCCGTTGAGGAAGAACGAGGGCGTGCCGTCGGCGCCGACCTGCGTGGCATAGCCGCTGTCCTTGCTGATGACGGCGGCCACCTCCGCGGACTCCTTGTCGGCCTTCCACTTCGCCATGTCGAGGCCGACCTGCCGCGCCCACTCCTCGTACTTCGCCTCCGAGAGCTCGCTCTGGTGGGCGAACATGAGGTCGTGCATCTTCCAGAACTTGTCGTTGCCCTGCCTTGCCGCCGCCATCGCCGCCTTGGCCGCAGGCAGGGCGTTGGGGTGGAAGCTGAGCGGCTCGTTGCGCCAGACGATGCGCACGTCGTCCTTGTAGGTCTCGAGGATGCGCTGCAGCGTCGGCTCCACCCTGCCGCAGAAGGGGCACTGGAAGTCCGACCACTCGACGATGGTCACCTTGGGCTTCTTGCCGCCGATGGCGGGACCGTCGCCGGGCTCCACGTTGCGCGCGGTGGGCTGCGGCGCGGCGGAAGGAGGCGGCGCCGAGGGGCCGGTCGTGCCGTCCTTGGTCAGGTACTCGTAGAGGTCCTTCTTGGGAACGCCGGTGGCGAGCGCCGCGTTGGCCCGCTTCATCTGCGCGTCGATGACCGTCTTGAAGGTCTCGAAGGGCAGGGCGCCGGAGACGCGCGCGCCGTTGATGAAGAAGTGCGGGGTGCCGTTGGCGCCCAGCTTCGCCGCCTGCGCCTGGTCGTCGCGGATGACCTGCGCGGTCTCCGGCGAGGTCACGTCGCGCCGGTAGCGCTCCATGTCGAGGCCGATGTCGCGCGCCATCTGGTCCACCTTGTCCTGCTTGAGCGCGTCGGGCTTCTGCGAGTTGTTGGCCTCGAAGAGCTTGTCGTGCATCTGCCAGAACTTGCCCTGCCGCTGCGCCGCGATGGCCGCCTTGGCGGCATAGGGCGCGTCGGGGTGCATGGGCAAGGGGTTGTGCTTGAAGACGATGCGCACGTCCGCGCCGTAGGACTTCTCGATCTCGCGCAGGGTGGGCATCACCCGCCCGCAGAAGGGGCACTGGAAGTCGCTCCACTCGACGATGGTGATCTTCGCGTCGGCGTCGCCCTTCTGCGGAGCTTCGCCGAGCGTCACCTTGTAGACGATGTCCGAGCCCGGAGGCGCCATGCCGAGGGCACTGGGCTGCTGGATGGCCGCCTGGGCGTTGCGCAGCGGAGCCGTGGAGCCCTTCGAGGTGACGTGCTGACCGACGCTGAAGCCGACGACTGCGCCAAGGCAGGCCGCAAGAGCGATGTTCCACGCGTTCTTCACTGTGAATCCCCTTCTGCAAAAACCGGCGCGAAGCTAGCACGGAACAGCGCGGTTCGGCTGGTCATTCCCTCTACAGCGCCCTGCGGAACACCACCGCCGCCGCCCTGCCGAGAGCCCTCTGCACCAGCCTCTCCGCCGCCTTGGTATCCGTGCAGTGAGCGACCAGGCGCAGCAGGGTTCCGCGCTCGTCCACGCGCACGAAGTTCACCTCCGGCTCGGCCGCCGTGCGGTCGAGTTGCTCATACCCGTGCGCCACCGCAAGCAGCGCGCTCCGCACCGTCTCCGCCGTGCCCGCCGGCGGCACCAGCACCTCGGCGCGCGCCACCCGCGTCACCCCGCCCATGGTGGCGTTCTTCACCAGCTCGCTGGCCAGCGTGTCGTTGGGAATGATCAGCCGGCGCCCGTCGCCGAGCCGCAGCACGGTGTAGGTGAAGTGGATGTCCTCCACGATGCCGCGATCGGAGCGCAGCTCCACGTCGTCGCCGATGCGGATGGGCTGGGTGATGGAGATGGTCAGCCCGGCGATGGCATTGCCGAGCGTGCTGCGCGCCGCGAAGCCGACGATCAGCCCGGAGACGCCCGCCGAGGCGAGCAGGCTGGTGGAGAGCACGCGCAGCTCGGGAAACTGCGCCAGGCTCAATGCCACCGCGGTGAACCAGACCACGAAGTTGAGCAGCCGCCGGGTGAGCGCGAGCTGGGTGGCGGTCTCGGGCAGAAGCGTGCCCCGGTCGCGGTGCCGCTGCAGCACCCGCCGGAAGCCGAGGTTGAGGATGCGGGTGAGGACGCTCGCCAGCGCCAGCAGCACCAGGACGAGGACCAGCTGGCGGGGCCGCAGGTCGCTGACCAGCGCGGAAAAAAACGAGGGCTGCGCGTCGGACGGGGAAGGGACCACGGCGGCCGAAGGTTGATCCGACAGACCGATCCGTCAACCGCGAAGTTGCGGGTGGGCCGAGCCCCGGTACGATGGGAACCAAGTGAACCCCAACCTGCGCCGTTTCCTCTTCCGTCCCTCCGTGCTCGTCGCCGCCGCCGCCATGGCGGGGCTGTGCTTTTCCGCCAGCGCGCAGCAGGCGGATCCCGGGCCGGGTGAGACTCCCCCCGCGCTCGACGCAGACTCCAACACCGTTCCCGACCAGCCCGGCGAGCCCGACGAGCTCAACGCGCAGGACCTGGCCAACGCCGTGGGCGAGGCCGAGGCCGAACTGGACGGAGGCACCCCCGCGCAGCCGGCGCAGGTGAAGGAAGTTCCCGCCGCCGCCGCCAACGCGGTGGTGCAGCACGTGGACCATCCCTCCGGCTTCGCGCTCTGGAAGAAGGCCGCGCTCAAGGACGGCGCCTACGTCGCCACCACGGCGGACGGCAAGAGCGTGCGCTTCACCATCGATCCCCATCTGCAGGGTTCGATGGACAAGCTGCTGCGGATGTACAAGCCGGTGGGCGCGGCGGTGGTGGCCATCGATCCGAAGACGGGCAAGATCCTCGCCATGGCCGAGGAGGGCGAAGGCAAGGCCACCAAACCGCTCTATCCCGCCGCCTCGGTCTTCAAGATCATCACCGGCGCCGCCCTGCTGGAGAAGGGCGTCAACCCCGACGTGGAGACCTGCTACCACGGCGGCATGCACGGCATCGTCAAGAAGCTGCTCGAGGACAAGCCGCGCGTCGACCGCCGCTGCCTCTCGCTGGGAATGGCCCTGGCCAAGAGCGCCAACGTGGTCTTCGCCAAGATGGCGGTGAAGCACCTCGACGGCGACGACCTGCGCAAGGAAGCGGAGCGGTTCCTCTTCAACCGGCCCATCTTCGATCAGCCGGTGGAGCAGTCCTCCGCCACCATCCCCGACAACGGCCTCGACTTCGCCAGGAGCGCCGCCGGCTTCGGCCAGGTGAAGCTCTCGCCCATGCACGCCGCGCTGATCGCCTCGGCGGTGGGCAACGGCGGCATCGCCATGGAGCCGTCGCTGCTCGACGCGGTGGACGGCGAGACGGTGGATCCCACCGGCTCCATGCGGCTGCTCAACCCGGAGACCGCCGGCACGCTGCGCGACATGATGAAGCTCACCGTCAGCGAGGGCACCGCCAGCTCCAGCTTCCACGAGCGGCACCGCATGGTGCTGGGCGACATCCAGGTGGCGGGCAAGACCGGCTCGCTCAGCGACCACAAGGGCGTGTTCAAGGACTACTCCTGGTTCGTGGGCTTCGCGCCGGCGGACGACCCGAAGATCGCCGTGGCGGCGGTGGTGGTGAACGGCCTCAAGTGGCGCATCCACGCTCCCTACATCGCGCGCGAGGCCCTGAAGGCCTACCTGGTGGGCGGGCCGCTGGGCCAGCCGCCGGTCGCCCGCGTGAAGCACTACCGGCGGCGCAAGAAGCACGGCTGATGCGCGAGGTGGTCCTCTACACGCGCGAGGGCTGCTCGTTGTGCGAAAAGGCCAAGACCGCCATTCTCGCCGTGCGCCGGGAGGTGCCGTTCCTCTTCCGCGAAGTGGACATCGGCTGGTCGGGCGACCTCTACGAGGACCACAAAAACGACATTCCCGTGATCGAGATCGACGGGCGGCGGGCATTCAAACACCGGGTGGATGCGGCCGCGCTGCGGGAAAAGCTCTTGTCATCGACGGGCTAAAGGCGCGCGAATCTTGCTGACGCGGCGCAGCAAGTGTCCGAAATAACACCGTTCGTCCCACGGGCAAGCGGCCGGCTTTTCCTTGTTTCGCGTTGGAGCCGCGGGCTATAAGGCTTTCCGACCCTGCATTTTGTACAAGGATCGAACGTGCGGGCGAGGAGGTCCGGTCGTTTGCCGATCAAGGTCGCAATGATGGGCCTCGGCGCCATCGGCCGCGGGATCGCGCGCTGCGCCCTGCAAAAGGGGGAGCTCGAGATCGTCGCCGCCATCGACCTCGATCCTTCGCGCGTCGGGCGG
This sequence comes from uncultured delta proteobacterium, assembly GCA_963792275.1. Taxonomy (GTDB): domain Bacteria; phylum Myxococcota; class Myxococcia; order Myxococcales; family 40CM-4-68-19; genus 40CM-4-68-19. The sequence goes on along the minus strand of CAWBVQ010000018.1, from coordinate 693,033 downwards.
AAGCTCTCCGACGTGGTGGACGCTCCGGCGCCGGACGTGATCATCGGCTCCGACGCGGCCTCGGAAATGCGCAAGGCGCAGGGCGGCGTGCTCCTGCATGCTACCGGCAGCCGGCTGGAGGCGGTGGAAGGCGAGCTGGCGCAGGCGCTCACCGCCGGGCTCTTCGTCGTCTCCACCTGCGAGGAGCTGTCCTACCCGTGGCTGCGGCATCCCGAGATCGCCGAGCGGCTGGACAAGCTCGCGCAGAAGCGCAAGCTCGCTCTGCTCGGCACCGGCGTGAACCCGGGCTTCGTCATGGATCGCCTGGCCGCCACCGTGGGCGCGGTCTGTGGTCGGATCGATCGCGTGCGGGTCACGCGGGTGGTGGATTCCCGCACCCGCCGCAAGCAGCTCCAGCTCAAGACCGGCGCGGGAATGAACGAAGAGGAGTTCGACCGCGGCGTGGACGAGGGTACGCTCGGGCACGTAGGCCTGATGGAGTCGGCCGCGCTCGCGTCGCTGGGCGTGGGCCTCGAGGTGGACGAGGTGGACGAGTCCATCGACCCCGTCGAGGCGGACGAGGACATGCAGGGCGACGGGTTCCGCGTTCCCAAGGGCGGAATCGTCGGCATCCACCAGATGGCGCGCGCCTTCTACGACGGGAAGGAAGTCGCCAACCTGGATCTGACCATCGCGCTCGGCGCTCCGCAGCCGCGCGACGAGATCGAGCTCGAAGGAGACCCCGGCATCCGCGTCCTGATTCCGGGGGGAACTCCGGGGGACAAGGCAACCGCGTGGACGGTGGTCCACGCCGCGCCGCTGGTGCACGGGTCGGAGCCTGGATTGATCAGCGTTCTGGACCTGCCCGCGGGCAGATGAATCGGGGGAAGACACCGTGGTCGATCGCAGCGCAGCAGGCCGCCAGGCAAAGGCCGCCGTCAACGAGGTCGAGAAGGGCGCCATCCGGCGCTTCGCCGAGGCGATTGGGGAGACCAACCCCATCTACTTCGAGGAAGCCGCCGCGCGCGCCGCCGGCTATCGATCGGTCGTGGCTCCCCCGACCTTTCCCACCACGCTCCGCGCCGGCAGCGACCTGCGCGAGGGGCTGATGCTCGCGCCGGGCAAGCACCTCTTGCAGGCCGAGCAGAGCTTCGAATACGCCCGGCCCATCGTGGCCGGCGACCGCCTCACCGTCCGCAGCAAGGTCGCGGGCATCGAGCAGCGCGCCACTCCCAGCGGCCCCACCGACGTCGTCATCATCGAGGACGAGGGCCGGGATGACGCAGGCGAGCTCGTCTACCGTTCGCGCCAGCTGTGGGTCGTCCGGATGGCGCCCAAGCATGCGCAGGGAGAAATCCATGAATAGCCGGAGCGCGGCGAAGAAGCTGTCGCGGCCCGCGTCCAAGCCCGTGACGAAGTCCTCACCCAGGAAAGCGAAGGCGAAACTGGCCAAGGTCACCCGCTTCCCGACCGCCAAGGTGGCGCGCAAGCCGCTTGCGCCGATGAAGAAGTCGGCGCCGCCGCCGCCGCAGAAACGGCCGGCATCGGCGCCTCCCGCGCCGCACCTGCCCGCGCTCACCGCGCCTCGCCAGGTGCAGCAGCCCAAGCAGTCGCTGGCGCGCAGCTTCTACTGGAGCGAGTTGCGCGTGGGCGACGACCTGCCGCCCTTGACCAAGCCGGCCATCGACCGCGTCCAGATCGTGCGCTATGCGGCTTCGTCCGGCGACTTCAACCGGCTGCACCTCGACGAGCCGTACGCGCACGCGGTGGGCTTTCCCGGCCTCTTCGCGCCGGGCATGCTGGCGATGGCGTTCGTGGGCCAGCTCCTCACCGCCTGGCTGCGCCGCGGGCACGTGCGCAAGCTCTCGGCGCGGTTCACCAAGATCGTCTGGCCCAACGACGAGCTGACCTGCCGCGGCCGCATCGCCGAGCTGCGCAAGGAGAGCGGCGCCTGCTACGCCGACGTGGAGCTCTGGGCGGAGAACCAGAAGGGCGAGCTGGTGCTGCGCGGCCAGGCCACCTGCGAGCTGTACGAGTCGCCGCAGAACGGCGGCAGCGACGCGCGGCGGGCTGCTCTTCACCCTCCAGGGATCGGGCTCCACGCTGCCGCCTGCGCCGCGCAAGCCGGCCGCGCCTGCTCCCTTGAAGGCGCCGAAGAAGAAGTGAGACGGGCCTGCGCGGCCGCGGCACTCTGCGCGGCCGCGGCCTGTCATCCAGGAAAGCCTTCCCCGCCGGCGCCGCCACCCGCTGCGCCGCCCGCGGCGACCGCTGTGCAGCCGCCTGCGACGGCCGTGCAGCCGCCGCGGATTGCGCCGGAGGTTGCGCTTCTCGAGTCTGCGCGCGCCCTCCGGCTGCGCATCGCCCGCGCGGAGCAGCAGCCGCAACCCGACCCCGCGGCCATCGCCGCCGACGCGCAGGCGTGCGCCGCCGACGCGAGGAGATCCTGGGCGGGGCAGCTCGCCGATGCGGGCGCGCCGGGCGATGCGGGCGCGCCGGGCGATCCAGCGCAGGTGGGCGCTTCCGGAGCCGAGGCGCTGTATCTCGACGCCGTCTGCTCCGCCACCTGGGCGCGGATGCAGGGGTTCACCCCGCTGATCGAGCGGCGCGACCAGCTCGTTTCCGCGCTCTCGCGCGTGGCGGAGCTGGCGCCCGACCTCGACGGCGCGGGCGCGGAGCGGGAGCTGGGAGCGCTCTACGCCGCGCTGCCCGCCTTTGCCGGAGGCGATCTGGAGAAGGCGCGGCAGCACCTGGTGGCGGCGCTGCAGCGCGCCCCGGAGGACGCGCGCAACCGTATCGTGCTGGCCCGCACCGTGGCCGTGAAGGCGCAGGACCGCGCGCTCTTCGAGGAGCAGCTTCGCGCGGCGGAGAAGTCGGACGATCCGGCGTTGGCGGCGGAGGCCCGGGCGCTGCTGGCGCGCGAGCCCGATCTGTTCGACGCGGCACAAGCCGCGCAGCCGCTGCCCGGCGGACCCCAGCCGCCCTGAAGGTTGCGCGGCCTGGTGAAATCGCTCTGTGAGAGCTGGTGCAAGATTGCCGCGGCATTGATTCTTGCCGCAAGGCCGGGCCGTTCGGTCCCCTTCCGGCGACGCAGCACCGTCTGATACAGCTGTAACATGTCTCTGCGCGCGCACGCGCTGCAGGAATTCGAATTACCCGCGGCTCCGCTGCGCATCGAGGAGGTGCCGTCGGTCGCGCCGGAGGCCGAGGCGTGCAAGGTGCACACGCCCGCCGGACGCTTCCTGCTGGTGTGCGGCAACCGCGCGCTCGCCCTCGCCTTCGAGGCGACGCTCTTCGACCTGCTGGCGGAGTCGCGCTATCCGGCGCCGAGGCCGCGTCGCGCGCGCGGCGGCTCCTTCATCGCCGTCCTCGAAGGGCGCACGGCCGCGGCCTGTTATTCGTTGCCCGCCGGCGCAGAGCTGGATTCCGCCACGGCAAGCGTGCCGCAGTTGATGGAGCTGGGCCGGCTGCTGGCGAGGCTGCACCAGCTCGGAGAGACGCACCCGGCGGCCGTCTCCAACCCCTGCGACGTGACGGCCCTGATCGACAGGGTGGAGCCCGGTCCGGAGCGGGATCGCCTGGCGACGCTGGCGCAGGCGGGGTTGCCGCGGCTGCCGGCGGGCGCGGTGCACGGCGGGCTCCGGCCGGAGCGGGCGCTCTTCATCGGCGAGCGCTGCAGCGCGGTGCTGCCGTCCGGCCTCGCCTGTTCGGGGCCTTTGCTCCTGGATCTGGCGGAGACCGTGGTGGGCTGGATGGCTTCGCCGGAGGGACCGGTGCCGGCGCTGCGGGCAATCCTCTCCGGATACCAGGCGCTGCGCAGGCTCGTGCAGGAGGAGCGCGAGGCGCTCTATCCGACGCTGCGATTCGCCGCGGCAATCGAGGCGGCGCGCAGATCCGCGCTGCGCAGGACGGAGGCGCTCGCCGTGCTCGATTGCGTCGAGGGAGTGGGTGAAGGCGAGGTCGCCGCGGCCGCCGGGTGATTCAGGCAACGGATCCGGGCTTGCGTCTTGACGTTCCCACCGCGCGCAAGAATGCGGTCCAGAGGGCGGCCTCGCGATTCGACAGGCTCGAGCGCGAAAGCGCCCTGAAGAGGCGGCGGCGGGTTGCGGGCTTGCCGATGGCCCCGGTCGCCTCCGCGAGCGCGCGGTCCACGGCGGCGAGCGCGCCGGGATCCGCGTCGGGGCGAGGCGAAGGCTGGCGGGGCGCTTGCGAGGCCATGCGCAGCTCGTAGGCGTAGATGGCGATGGCCTGGGCCAGGTTCCAGCTCGGCTGGGCAGGGTCGCTGGGGATGGAGGAGAGGAGATCGACCGCCTCCACCTCTTCGGCGGTGAGGCCGGCCCGCTCGTCGCCGAACACCACCGCAATCTCGCCGCGAGCCTGCAAAAGCTTCGCCGCCGCCTCCCGCGGGGTGATCAGCGGGCGCTCAGGGCGCGGCCGCGCGGTGGTGCCGACGCTCAGCGCGCAGCCCTCCAGCGCCTCCGCAAGCGACTTGCACAGGCGCGGCCGGTCGAGCAGGTCCTCCGCGTGCACCGCCACCCGCCGCGCGGAGTCGAAGTCGAGCGTATGCGGATCGACGATGGCCCAGCGCGAGATGCCGGCGCAGCGCAGCGCCCGCGCGGCGGCGCCCAGGTTCTGCGGATTGCGCGGGCGGCAGAGGACGAACCTCAGAGCCCCGAGACGATCTTCCACTTTCCGTTGACCTTGACGAAGCGCATGCGCGAATCGTCGCTCTCGCTCTTCCACTTCTCGCCGGTGGGCGTGGCCACCGAGTAGCGGAGCACCTCGAAGTAGTCGAGGTTCGCCTGGTCTTCGGCGATCTTGATGTCCTTGATGGTGGCCTCGAGCCGGAGCCCGGTGACCTTGGCGAAGTCGGTCTTCAGCTTCTGCTGCAGGGTGGCGTAGTCGGTGGGCGGGATGCCGCGCGAGATGTCGCCGCGGTCGGAGTAGGCGGGCGCCGCCAGCGCCAGCAGCGAGCTGGAATCGCGCGCCTCCAGCGCGTTCTTGTACTGCTGGAAGACGTCGAGCACCGCCCGGGTCTGCGAGTTGTCGGGGATGTTGGTGCCGGGCAGCGTGTTGTGCGAGCAGGCGGCGGCGAGCAGGCAAACGAGGGCAACGCGTCTCATGGCAGCAAGATGTAGTCACAAATCCGGATTCGGTGGTAGCGAGAAGGCGTGCAGGGGTGGATCGACGTGGGTCCCGCCGACCTGAGCGAAGGAGAGCTCCGCGGCCTGGAGGTGGGAGAGCGGCTGGTGCTGCTGGCGCGGCTTTCGGGGCGCCTCACCGCCATGGACGACTCCTGCAATCACGCCGGGTGCCTGCTCTCGGGAGGCTGGCTCAACGAGAAGAAGAACGCGGTGGTGTGCCCCTGCCACGAGTACGCCTTCGAGCTGGGAACGGGCCGCAACGTCACCTTTCCCAGGCTCTGCGACGATCAGGTCGCCTTCGAGGTGCGCATCGAGGGCGGACGGGTGATGATCCGCCTTCCGGAGTGAAACCATGGTCCACGACGACCCGCACGACCAAAGTCACCGGCACGGGCACCATCACCAGCGCGGCGCGGTGCCGGAGCAGCACAAGGCGCGCGCGCCGGCGTACGTGAAGGCCTGGGTCGTCACCTGCTCCGACTCGCGCTCCGCGGCGAGCGACGAGGGCGGCCGCATCATCAAGTCGGCGCTGGCCGACCGCGGTCACGTGCTCTCCGGTTCCGCCATCGTCCCCGACGAGCCGGCGCGCATCGCGGACGGAGCTGCGGCGGGCGCGGGAAGCCGGCGCGCAGGTGGTCTTGATCACCGGCGGCACCGGCATCACCTCGCGCGACAGCACCTTCGAGGCGGTGAGCGCCGCGGTGGCGCGGCCGCTGCCCGGATTCGGCGAGCTCTTCCGCATGCTCTCCTTCCAGGAGATCGGCAGCGCCGCCATGCTCTCGCGCGCCGTGGCGGGCGTCACCGGCGACGGCCTTGTGGTCTTCGCCATGCCGGGAAGCCCGGCGGCGGTGAAGCTCGCATGCGAGCGGCTCATCCTGCCCGAGCTGGGTCACCTGATCGAAGAGCTCTCCCGGTGAAGCCGTGGGCGCGCGCAGCGCGAGTCGGGCCCGCGCTGGATCGCGTTGCTCGCGTCCACCGACGCGCCCGCCCGGGTGCGCGGCGACCCGGTGGAGCTGCCCCACCGCTACAGCGATCCGCGCGACGTGGAGGTGGCGGCGCTGCTCTCGGCGGCGCTGGCGTACGGCAGGGTGGACCTGTTCAAGCCGCGCCTTGCCGCCCTGCTCGACGCGCTCGGCCCATCGCCGGCCCAGGTGGCGATGCAGTCGACACCCGCCGGATTGCTCCGGCGCGCGCAGGGCTTTTCCTATCGCATGACCGGGCCGCGGGACGTGGCCTGCCTGCTCCATGGCACAGGCGCCGTGCTGCGCGCGCACGGCACGCTCGGCGCCTGCTTCTCGGCGCACTATCGCCGGCTGGGGACCGTGCGCGCCGCGCTGGGCGCCTTCGTGGACGACCTCTGCGCGCCCGACTTCACGCCCTTCACCGGGAAGCGGGCGCCGACGCGCCGGCTCAAGCACCTCTTGCCGCACCCCGATCGCGGCAGCGCCTGCAAGCGGCTGAACCTCTTCCTCCGCTGGATGGTCCGCGGTCCCGACGGGGTGGACTTCGGCCTCTGGCGCGAGGTGCCCGTATCCGAGCTGGTGGTGCCGCTGGACACGCACGTGCACCGCATCGGGCGCCTCATCGGACTGACGCGGCGCAAGGACCTCTCCTGGAAGACGGCGGAAGACGTGACCCTGCGCCTGCGCAGCCTGGATGCCGCGGACCCCGTCCGCTACGACTTCGCGCTCAGCCACCTGGGCATCAGCGGCGCCTGCGCCTCGCGGAAGGACGCTCGCCGCTGCGCGGGATGCCCGCTCAAGCCCATCTGCCGCCATTGGGCATAGCGCACGCCTGCCCGTCGCTCGCGAGAGCGCGGGCGCGGTGCGCATCTTTCCGGAGGACACCTCCGGAGGATCCGATGAAGAGCATCCTGGCGATCGCCCTTTCGCTCGCGCTGCCGGCAGCCGCCAAGCAGGAGATGCAGGTCCGCGATCAGGGCGCGGTGCGGGCGCACGTGTGGACCAGCGCGGCGGGCCTCGAAAACGCCCAGACGTCGCTGCGGGCGCTCTCGGCGCTGGCCAACGACGCGACCGCCTGGGACGCGACGCACGCCCGCGAGCTGCTCAAGGACGCGAAGGGAGACATCCAGCTTTCGCGCACGCACGCGCGGCACCTCAAGGCGTTCCAGACCAAGGACTCGGCCGAGCACCTCTCGAAGCTCGACGACGCCCTCGACGGCGCGCTCAAGTGCGTGGACAAGCTGCAGGGTCCCATCGCGAAGGGCGTCAGCCCCGCGAACGACAAGACGCAGGCCGACAACACCATGCTGGGCGGCGCGGCCGCCGATCGCGGAATGCCCCCGGGCAAGGGCGGCGACGTGACCATCGCCGCGAACCGCGGGCAGCGCGGCGGCACCCGCGACGTGCAGCAGCTTCGCACCGGCATCAAGGAGGCCTGGGACCGGCTGGACGAGGCGAAGAGCGACCTGGACAAGGTCGCCTCGGACTACGACGCGAGCACGAAACTGCCCACGCCGTAGGGTTGCCGCGAGGCGGAGTTTCGCTTAAAGCACCGGGAGGTGCGCACCCTCATCCGCCTCGTGGTGAACGGAGAAGAGCACGCGCTCGCCGTGCCGCCGCAGCGCACGCTGCTCGAGGCCCTGCGCTACGACCTGGCGCTCACCGGCTCGAAGCAGGGCTGCGACAAGGGCGACTGCGGCGCCTGCACCGTGCTGGCGAAAGGGCGCGGCGAGCCGGGCCGCGGCGAGGCCATCCTCGCCTGCATCACGCTTGCCCAGGACGCGCAGGACCTGGAGATCACCACCATCGAGGGGCTCGCGCGGAACGGCGTTCTCGATCCGGTGCAGCGCGCCTTCGCCGACTGCGGCGCGCTGCAGTGCGGCTTCTGCCAGCCGGGCATGATGCTCTCGGCGCGCGCGCTCCTCGACAGGACGCCCCGTCCCACGCTCCCGCAGATCCAGCAGGCGCTGAGCGGCAACCTCTGCCGCTGCACCGGCTACACCAAGATCTACGAGGCGGTGCAGGTGGCCGCGGGGCTGCGCACGCCGTCGCAGCGGGCGCCGGTGGCCTCCGATCCCGCCCAGGCCAGCGACTCCAGGGCGCAGCCGGTGAAGGAGATCGCGCCGTGAGCATCGGCACCCGCTTTCCCAAGTCGGACGGAGCCTCCAAGGCCGACGGCTCCGGCATCTACGCCGACGACATCTCGCTGCCGCGCATGCTGCACGCGAAGATCCTCCGCTCGCCCGCACGCGCACGCGCGCATCCGCAGCATCGACGTCACGCGAGGCGGAGAAGTACCCGGGAGTGGTCGCGACGCTGCTCGGCGCGGAGCTGCCGGTCAAGTACGGCGTCATCCCCTGGACGCAGGACGAGACGGCGCTGGCGGTCGACAAGGTGCGCTTCGTCGGCGACGAGGTGGCCTGCGTGGCCGCGCTCGACGAGCGCACCGCGGAGGAGGCGCTCGCGGCTGATCCACGTCGACTACGAGGTGCTCCCCGCGCTGCTCGACGCCGGAGGACGCGCTGGCGCATCCCGAGATCAAGGTCAACGAGCGGGCCAGGACCGGCAACGTCACCAAGCACGTCGACCTCCAGTTCGGCGACGTGGACGAAGCGCGTCTCCTCGCGCTGCCGCGGTGGTGCGCGAGACCTACCGTACGCCGGCTCCACGCACGCGCCCATCGAGCCGCACTGCGCGGTGGCGCGCGTGGACGGCGACGGCAACCTCACCGTCTGGAGCTCCACGCAGATTCCCCACTACGTCCACCGCGAGCTGTCGCGCGTGCTCGGCCTTCCGCAGAGCAGGGTGCGCGTGATCCAGCCGCTGCTCGGCGGCGCGTTCGGCGGCAAGAGCGACCCCTTCTCGCTCGAGTTCTGCGTGGCGAAGCTGGCGATGAAGACGGGCCGGCCGGTGAAGATCCTCTACACCCGCGAGGAGGTCTTCTACGCGCACCGCGGCCGCCACCCGATGAACATGGACGTCACCGTCGCGCTCGACGGCGAGGGGCGCATCCGCGCCGTGGACAACCGCATCCTCATCGACGGCGGCGCCTACGCCTCCTTCGGGCTGGTCACCGCGTACTACGCCGGCCAGCTCCTCACCGGGCCCTACCGATTCGACACCTACCGCTTCGACAGTCTACGCGCATGTATCACCAACAAGCCGCCCTGCGGGCCCAAGCGCGGCCACGGCTGGGTGCAGCCGCGCTTCGCCTTCGAGGTGGCGCTCGACGAGGCCGCCGAGCAGCTGGGGATCGATCCCATCGAGGTGCGCCGGCGCAACTTCATCGGCGAGTCGGTGGAGACCGTCAACGGCCAGAGGATCACCTCCAACGGCTTCCTCAAGTGCCTGGAGCTGGTGGAGCGCGCGTCGCGCCTGGAAGGAGCGCCGCGGCAAGCTCGGCCCGGGGCGCGGCCTGGGCGTCGCGGGGTCCATGTACATCTGCGGCACCGCCTATCCCGTCTATCCCGAACGAGATGCCCCAGAGCGGGGTGCAGGTGAAGCTGGACCGCTCCGGCCGGGTGACCGTCTTCTCCGGCGCCTCCGACATCGGGCAGGGCGTCAACACGCTGCTCTGCCAGATCGCCGCCGAGGAGCTGCACTGCGATCCGCGCGAGGTGACGGTGGTGGCGGCGGACACCGATCTCACGCCGGTGGACCTGGGCGCCTACTCCTCCCGCGTCACCTTCATGGTGGGGAACGCCGCGCGCGAGGCTTGCCAGAAGCTGGCGGAGAAGCTGCGAGGCGGCGGGCGGCGCCACCGTTCGCGGAGGCCTGCCAGCGGGCGGAGGCGAAGGAAGGCGCGCCGCTGGCGGCGCACCGGCGGGTACAGGACGAAGAAGCTGGGCGGCGACTACCGCGGCGGCACCATCGGCGCCTCGCCGGCGTACTCGTTCACCGCGCACGTGGCCGAGGTCTCGGTCGACGAGGAGACCGGCATCTGGAAGGTGGAGCGCATCTGGGCGGCGCACGACTGCGGCAAGGCGCTCAACCCCACGCTGGTCGAGGGCCAGATCGAGGGCAGCGTCTACATGGGCAGCGGCGGAGGCGCAGATGGAGGAGATGGTCTACGACGGGAAGGGCCTGCTCTTCGGCCCCTCGCTGCTCGATTACCGGATCCCCACCAGCCTCGACACTCCGGATTTGGAATCGCTGCATCGTGGAGTGCCACGATCCGGGCGGACCCTACGGCGCCAAGGAGGCCGGCGAAGGGCCGCTGCATCCCGCCATTCCCGCCATCGCCAACGCCATCCACGACGCCTGCGGCATCCGCATCCGCGAGCTGCCCTTCTACCCGCAGCGGGTGCTCAAGCTGCTTGCGCGAGCGCGACGCGCAGAGGCGGGGGGAGCGCGCCGCCTCATGATGACGCTGCCGGAGCTGACCGTGCTGCGGCCTTCGTCAGTGGCGGAGGCGGTGGAGGCGCTGCGCGCGAACCCGGGCGCGCGCTTGCTCGCGGGCGGCACCGACATCGTGCCCAACCTCAAGTACGGCATGTACGACACGACGCGGCTGGTGGCGCTGCGCGGGCTCTCGCGCGAGCTGCGCTACGTGCGCGAGGAGGAAGGCTTCTTCAAGCTCGGCGCCCTCTGCACCATCGACGAGCTTTCCCAGCAACGCCGTGATGCAGGCGCAGCTCCCGGCGCTCGCGGAGGCCTGCGCGCAGATCGCCGGCCCGCAGCTCCGCCGCATGGGCACGCTGGGCGGAAACCTCTGCCTGGACACCCGCTGCGTGTACGTGCAACCAGACCTACTTCTGGCGCAGCGCGCTGGGCTTCTGCCTGAAGAAGGACGGCACCGCCTGCCACGTGGTCGCGGGCGGCAAGCGCTGCGTGGCGGCCGCTTCCAACGACACCGCGCCGGTGCTGCTTGCGCTGGAGGCCTCGGTGCGCATCGTCTCGCCGCGGGGAGAGCGGCTGGTTGCGCTGCGCGAGCTCTACGTGGCGGACGGCGTGCACAACACCGTCCTCGAGCCCGACGAGATCCTGGTCGAGGTGCAGGTCCCCCGCAGCGCCGCGTACAAGCGGCAGGCCTTCGCCAAGCTGCGCACGCGCGCGGCCATCGATTTTCCCGCGCTGAACCTGGCGGTGGCGCTGGAGCTGGACGGCAATGCCCTGGCGGCGGTGTCGCTGGCGGTGAGCGCGCTCGCCGCGCGCCCGGCGCTGATCAAGGGGCTGCAGGATCTCCTCGGCAAGCCTGCCGACGCGCGGCTGGCGGAAGAGCTGGGCCGGCGCGCGCAGAAACAGTGCAAGCCGCTGACGAATATCGGGGTGGATCCGGAGTGGCGCCGCGACGTCCTGCCGGTGCTGGTGCGCCGCGCCGTCCTCCGCGCGCTGGGCCAGCAATGAGGGCAGCGCCTCAGCGCACCAGCCGCACCGGGCTTCGGCTCCGGATCCTGCGAGGGCGGCCGCACCACGGCGGGATCGCCGAGGTAGGTCTCCGTCAGGCGCTTGCGCGGCAGGACGCGCAGCGGGATGCGCAAGAACGACGTGCCGTACGCTTCCGCCACCGCCAGCGCCTTTTCCAGCGCGCCGGTCTCCCGCAACGGCTTCTTCAAGACGCCCATGCGCAGGAGCCGCTGTTCGGCGCGGTCCGCGGTGAAGTCGAGAAAGGCGGGGAGCTGGGCGAGCACCGGGTGCGGGGGCAGCCGCTTCTGCATGAACGCGCCGAGCCGGCGGACGGCCCACATCGACACCAGCGACAGCCCGAGCAGGCGGCGGCGCAGCGCGGGCCGGGAGCGGATGGCCTGTGCAGTGCGCTCCTCGCCGAACTCCACGTGGCGCTCTTCCTGCTTCACCGCCCGCTGCAGGATGGAGCGGATCTCCGGATGGTCGATGGTGTCGGCGATGGCGTAGAGCGCCATCAGCACGAACCCTTCGCCCAGCGCCATCTCCAGGCAGACGTGCTCCTCGAAGGTGGCGGGCATCATGCCGGTGCTGAGGAACCGGACCAGCGGGTGCGCCGGAGCCGGACCTTCGCCGAGGAGCTGGAGGATGCGGACGAAGTTGTCGACGTGCTGGAACTCCTCGACCGCCTGCCGGGAGAAGAACCGGGCGGCGGCAAGGTCGGGCGCCTGGTAGAGCCAGTGGCCGCACTGGATGCCGGTCACCTCGCCGTAGAGGAACTGGTTCATCACCCACGCGAGCAGCCGCGAGTCGTCGGCCGCCGAGAGGGTGGCGCCGCCGAAGTCGAAGGTCATCTCCTCGCGCGAGAGCAGCATGTGGGGAAGCCTAACACGTCGATAACCGGAGGTTCATTGCTGTTGCGAAGGGGGCGCGCACGAGTACCATTGAGGCCACATGCGTAGATTCCCCGATGAGATTTTCGAAGTGGGCGTCCCCTCGGAGGCGCTGGCCCGCTGGGCGCTGGAGACCGAGGTCGCCGCGCGAGAGGCTACTTGCAGCTCGCTTGCCTTCCTGGTGCACGCGGAGCACGCCGCGAGCACGCTCTTGCCGGTGCCGAGGCTCCTACGATTGGAGAAGGCGGTCCAGGATCCCGACGGCTTTCTCCGCCAGCCGCGCGGCGCCGTGGATCACTTCCGCATGCGCACGCAGCGCGCCGCCGCCTGGATGGACCTGTTCGTCTTCTTCCGCGAGCGCTTCCCCATCGCCGCGCAGCGGCAGCCGCCCGACTCGCTCTACTCCATGGGCCAGCTCTTCAGCCGGCGCGACGACGACCTGGACGCGGCCGCCGATCTGCTGGTCCGCGAGTCGGTGATGCTGGAGATCGAGGATCTGCTCGCGCACACCCTCACCTACCCGCCGCTGAAGGCTCTCTTGCAGAAGCTGCGCGACAACGACCCGCAGCGCAGCGCCGACGCGCGCAGGCTCGCTGCAGCCGTGCTGGGCGAGCTGAGCGGCGCGCGGCTGTGGAAGGTGCGCACCCGCCTCGTCACCACCAGCACGCGCGCGCTCCTGGCCGCGAAGCCGCTCCTCGACGAGCTGGAGCGGGGCGGCTTCAAGGTGGACCGCACCCGCTCGGCGCGGGGCTTCGCGCGCAGGCTGGAAGAGGCCATCGCCGACCTTCCCGGAGCACCGATGCTGGAATCGATCCTCCGCCAGCTCGGGGGTTCGGAGTCGGCGGAGGATGCGCCGCGTCAGGAGTAGACAACCGGCGCTTGTCTCAAGGTTGCCGGACGGCGTAGATGTGCCCGCGTGGCGGCCCGAATTTCGACATGCTGGCGACTCCTGCCGCCATCAAGCAGAGCAGTCCGGCGATGAGCAGCCAGATGGTCTGGCGCGGGGGAAGCAGTTGCTGCATGCGGGCATGGTAACGCCGGCCCGCGGCGAAGTCACATCCGCGAAATAGCGGCGTGCAGGCGGCGTAAAGCCGGCATCCGCGGAGGTCTTTCTTGAACGTGTCCAGCGAAGCCGAAGTCCCGGAGCCGGAGCCGCGCTCCGTGCCGCCCGCCCTGTTGGCGCTGGTGGCGCCCGACACGGGCATGGAGCGGCAGGCGCGGGTGGGCAAGACGGGGCTCGTCGTCGCCATCGCCATGGCCTGCGCGCTCTTCTCGGCCTTCGCCCAGTCCAGCCGCGTGGACGCGCGCGCCGCGACGCTGCGCAAGCTGGAGCAGGGCGGCCAGCTCGCCACCATGAGCGACCGGCAGATCGAGGACGAGAACCACAGCGCCGAGCGCCTCTTCCAGGTGAAGACGGTCGCGTGGGGCGCGGTTTCGGCGCCGCTGTTCCTCCTCCTCCAGGCGCTCGCGGTGGTGGTCCTGGTCTGGTTCCTCGGCGGCAAGATCAAGGGCCGCGCGGTATTTCCCGTCGCCGCGGCGGTGCTGCTGCCGTCCGCCATCGCCAATCTCCTGGACGGCGTGACCGCGCTGCGCATGGCCGCGCTGCCCTCGGACGCCATCGCCCTGGCGCCGCGAAGCGTGAGCGGCATCGTCGCCGCCTTCGGTCACCCGCTCGCCGGCGTCGCGCTCAAGCTGGGCGGCGCCCTGGACTTCTTCTCGCTCTGGGCAGCGGCGATGATGGCCTTCGGCGTGGCGGCCGCGGGCGAGGTGCCCACGCGGCGCGCGCTCGTCGGCACCTTCTGCGCGTGGGTCTGCCTGCGCCTCGTCACCAACGTCGCGATGGGAGGTTGAGAGGTGTCCCGGTCCCTTGTCTTCGCAGTGATGCTGTCCACGGCCGCCGCGGCGCAGCAGCGCCCGCCCATGACCCTGGACGAGGCGGTGAAGATCGCGCTGCAGCGCAATCCCGACCTGCAGCGGCAGATCCTGCTCTCGCTCTCGGCGGAGCAGGACCTGATCATCGCGCGCTCGGCCATCCTGCCGCGCGTCGACTTCAACGGCAGCATTTCCCGCACGCGCACCGCGGGGTCGCTCTTCCTCCAGGGCGTGCCGGTGGCGGGGCAGCAGTCGGTCTCGTTCAACAACACCTTCTCCGCCAACCTCACCCTGCGGCAGCTGGTCTTCGACGGGGGGAAGTGGTGGAACAACCTCGCGGCAAGCGACCTGGCCTTGCAGGCCGGGAACGCGCAGGTGGACGAGCAGCGGCTGCAGATCAGCTACCTGGTCGAGCAGCGCTTCTACGAGCTCGTCCGCGCGCAGCGGCAGCTGCAGGTCTTCGCCGACGCCGCGACGCGCAGCCGCGACCAGGCCGACTATACGCAGCGCCTCTTCGAGGGCGGCCGCGCCACCCAGGCGGACGTGTATGCCGCCCGCGCCAACCGCGACAACGACGAGGTGACGCGCCTGGGCCAGGAGCGCGCCGTCGAGTTGGCCCGCGCCGATCTGGCGGTGGCCGTCGGCGTCGATCCCAGCGAGCCCCTGGCGGTGGCCGAGCCGCAGAATCTCATGGCCGACCCGGCGCAGCCGCCGCCCGCCCATGACGCCGTCGAGCGCGCGCTGCAGCAGCGCCCCAGCCTGAAGGCGTTCGCGCTGACGGCGGAGCAGAACCGCAAGCTCGCCTCCGCCGCCAAGGGCGACTACTGGCCGCAGGTCTTGCTCGAGGCGGGCTGGAACCGCAATACCAACACGCTGGGCAGCTTCGTCGGGGATCCTTCGAACAACAGCCAGCTCTCCGGCGCGGTGGTGCTGAACTGGAACCTCTTCAACGGCCTGAATACGAAGGCGACCGTGGCCCGGGCGGACATCCAGACCGCGCTGGCCGAGTCGGACCTCGCCAGCGGCCGGCGCAACGTGGCCTCGGACGTGCAGAAGGCGGTGGCCCAGCTGGCGACGGCGCGGCAGCAGGCGCGGGTGGCGCAGCAGGCGGAGCAGACGGCGAAGGAAGGGTTGCGCCTCGCCCGCACCCGCCAGCAAGTGGGCGTCGGGACCCAGCTGGAGGTCCGCGACGCCGAGCTCAAGCTCACGCAGGCCCAGCTCAACGTGGTGGGTTCGCTGGTGGATGGCCGCGAGGCCGAAGCGGCCCTGCGCCGCGCACAGGGTGGATAGCACAATGACCAAAGGACGCCTCATCCTCGCAGCAATCGTGGTGGTGCTCGTGGGCTTCGCCACCGTCCAGGGCCTTCGCCCGAAGGCGCCGCCGCCGGTGGAGGTGACCACCTCGGTGGCGAAGAAGGGCAGCGTCACGCGGCTGGTGACGGCGGCGGGCCACCTGCAGGCGCGCGAGACGGTGAAGGTGAGCAGCAACGTCACCGGCGACCTGCTCTCGCTCAGCGTGGCGGAGGGGGACCGGGTCCACCGCGGGCAGGTGCTGGGGCAGATCGACAAGCGCCTCTACGAGACGCAGGTGGCGCAGTTCCGCGGCGCGCTGGCATCGGCCAAGGCGCAGATCGAGCAGATCGTGGTCGCCATCGACCAGGACAAGCGCGACCTCGTCCGGGCGCGCAAGCTGACCGACGAGCGGCTCGCGAGCACCTCCGATCTGGAGAAGGCGCAGACGCTCCTCAAGACGGACGAGGGGCGGCTGGCGGCGCAGAAAGAGCTGGTGGCGCAGAACGTCGGCCAGCTCGACACCGCCCTCTACAACCTCTCGCGCGCCACCCTGACCGCGCCCATCGACGGCACCATCCTGGAATTGAGCCACAAGGTGGGCGAGCGCATCCGCGGGTCCGACTTCTCCGAGGACGTGGTGATGCTGATGGGCGGCCTTGCCGACATGGAGGTCAAGGCGGAGGTGGGCGAGCACGAGGTGGTGGGCATCCACACCGGCGACGAGGCCACCGTGGAGGTGGACGCCATCCCCGACAAGCAGTTCAAGGGCCACGTGGTGGCGGTGGGCAAGAACGCGCAGATCAAGAACCCCGGCACCGACGCGGAGGTGACCACCTTCTTCGTTCGCGTGGCGCTGGACAATCCTCCTCCGGACGCGCTGCCCGGGATGTCGAGCGCGGTCTCCATCGCCACCGCCACGCACGACAACGTGGTGATGGTGCCCATCCAGGCGGTCACCTCGCGCGAGGCGAAGAAGAAGGAGCAGAAGGCCGCTCCGCGCGAAGGCGAGATCAAGGTGGCCGATGCCACCACCGCCAGCACCACCACCGCCGCCGGCACCAACGGCGCCGGCGATCCGCCCACCAAGGCGGCCACCGGCAAGCCCAAGCCGGTCAAGGTGGTGTTCGTGGTGGACAAGGACGGCGTGGCGCAGATGCGCGAGGTGCACACCGGCATCGCCAGCCGGACCGACGTGGAGGTCCTCGACGGCGTGAACGAGGGCGAGACGGTGGTGGACGGGCCGTACCGGACGCTCGCGCGCGAGCTGCAGGAAGGCCAGAAGGTCAAGCCGCAGAAGCCCGGCCAGGGGGCCGGGGACAAGGGCCCTCAGGGCGGCCGTAGCTAGAGCAGTCGCTGGGGACACGATGCGCGCTGGCGCGCAGCATCATGTCCCCGTAGCTACGGCCGAGGCCCGCACGACTCGCAGGGACGCGCGCGAAGAGAGGCAAACAACCGATGGCGCTCATCGAGCTTGCGCACATCAAGAAGGACTACGACCTGGGCCTCTCCAAGGTCCCGGCGCTGCGCGACATCCACTTCTCCATCGAGCGCGGCGAGTTCGTCGCCATCGTCGGGCAGTCGGGGTCGGGCAAGTCCACGCTGATGAACATCATCGGTTGCCTGGACACGCCCACCGCCGGCAGCTACCGGCTCTCCTCCCGCGACGTGAGCACGCTCTCCGACGACGAGCTCGCGGACGTGCGCAATCTCGAGATCGGCTTCGTCTTCCAGAGCTTCCAGCTCCTGCCCCGGGCCAGCGCGCTGGAGAACGTGGAGCTGCCGCTCGTCTACCGCGGCATCTCCCGCAAGGAGCGGCGCGACCGGGCCACCGAGGCGCTCAAGCTGGTGGGCCTCGAGGACCGCATGACGCACAAGCCCGCCGAGCTCTCGGGTGGACAGCGGCAGCGCGTGGCCATCGCCCGCGCGCTGGTGACGCAGCCTTCGCTGCTGCTCGCGGACGAGCCCACCGGCAACCTCGACAGCCGCACCGGCGAAGAGATCGTGGCGCTCTTCCTCGAGCTGCACCAGAAGGGCAACACCATCGTCCTCGTCACCCACGAGCCCAAGCTGGCGGCGCGCTGCCCCCGGGCGGTGCGCCTGGTCGACGGGCTGGTCATCGCCGACGGGGCGGGCCGCGAGGTGGCGCTGGCCAACGCGGAGGCGCTGGGCGCGGACGCGCTCGCCCAGTTCATGGCGCACGAGAAAGCGCAGCAGGGGGCGAGACCATGACCCAAACAGCATTGTCCATCCCTCCTGCCCGCCGGGTCGGATCGCCCGGCGCGATGCGGCGCGCGCGGCGCTTCTTCGGAGAGCTGCGCGACGCCGTCGTGCAGGCCGCCTTCTCGCTGATCTCGCACAAGCTGCGGGCCGCGCTCACCATCACCGGCATCGCCATCGGCATCATGGCGGTGATCCTCATCTTCATGGTGCAGGCGGGCATGTCCTCGAGCTTCGTCCGCCAGCTCAGCACGCTCGGCCCCAACACGCTCTTCGTGCACAAGTGGAAGTGGGGCGTGAGCGGCAACGACTGGTGGAAGTACAAGAACCGGCCGCAGGTGAGCATGCTGGACCTGCGCGCGCTGCAGCAGAACACGACGCTGCCGGTGGCCATCGCGCCGATGGTCAACACCGACGCCACCGTCTCCTACGGGTCGCGCGACGTGAAGGGCGTGGACGTGCGCGGCACCGTCGACGGCTACCTCGACGCCACCGGCTGGCAGATCCGGCGCGGGCGGTTCATCACCGGCCTCGATCAGGAGCTGGGCGCGAACGTGTGCGTGATCGGCGCGGACATCGAGGACGCGTTCTTCAAGGACATCGATCCGCTGGGCCAGCAAGTGCGCGCGGGGCCGAACATGCGCTGCACGGTGGTGGGCATCTTCGCGCGCAAGGGGAATGCCTTCGGCACCTCGCAGGACCTGCGGGTGGTCATTCCCCTCTCCGCCTTCATGCGGACCTTCGGCGCCAAGCGCGGGCTGGTCATCGCGGTGGTCGCCCCCGACGGAAAGGTCCGGGAGACCGAGGACGAGGTCACCGCGGTGATGCGCAACGCGCGCCACCTGGCGCCCGACCAGGAGGAGAACTTCTCCGTCAACCGCCAGGACAAGCTGCTCGAGGGCTTCAACCAGATGATGCTCGCCATCTACGTCACCGGGATCCTGGTGGGCGTGATCACCGCCATCGTCGCCGGCATCGGCATCATGAACATCCTGCTCGTGTCGGTGAAGGAGCGGACGCGGGAGATCGGCATCCGCCGCGCGCTGGGAGCGCGGCGCAGCACCATCCTCTTGCAGTTCCTCTGCGAGGCGATCATGGTGGCGCTGGTGGGCGGCCTCTTCGGCATCGCGCTCGCCGCGGGGATGGCCTGGCTGACCGACGTGATCACGCCGCTTCCCGCCAGCATCGATCCGCGGGTCGTGTTGGGCGGGGTGATCGGCTCGGTCCTGCTCGGCGCGGGCTTCGGCCTGTGGCCGGCATTGACCGCGGCGCTGCTCCAGCCCATCGAGGCGCTGCGCTATGAGTGAAGCCGTGGTCCAGGCTCCTCCCCGGAAGCTGCGCGGTCCGGCGCTGGGGAGGTTTTCCCTGCCGCTGCGCGCGCGCGCCGACGATCTCCGGCTGGCGCTCGGCGCCCTGAGCGGCCACAAGCTCCGCTCGGGGCTGACCTTGCTCGGCATCGTCATCGGCGTCTTCACCGTCGTCGCCATGATGGCGCTGCTCAACGGCCTCTCCAAGTCCATCAACAAGCAACTGGGCGCCCTGGGCGCCGACTCGTTCCAGATCCAGCGCTGGCCGGCGGTGCAGTTCGGCAACTTCTCGCCGGAGGTGGCGGCGCGCAAGAAGATCACGCTCGCCCAGTTCAAGGCGCTGCGCGACGCGGTGCCCCAGGCGAAGCAGGTGGGCGCGGAGATGTGGGAGTACGGCAAGACGTCGTACGCCGGCGGCAACACCGACCTCGGCACCCAGGTGGCGGGCGGCACGCCGGAGTTCTTCACCATCAACAACCTGCCCATCGCCAGCGGGCGCGGGTTCTCCGAGGCGGAGGCGGACGACGCCGCGCGGGTGGCAGTGATCGGCTCCACGGTGGTGGATTCGCTCTTCCCCGGCGCCGATCCGCTGGGGCAGAAGATCAAGCTGGGGCGGATGGAGCTGACCGTCATCGGCACCATCGAGCGCCAGGGCGGGCTGCCCCTGGGCGACAATCCCGACAACACCGTGGCCGTCCCCATCACGCTCTTCATGGAGCTGTACGGCACCTCCCGATCGGTGGTGCTGGGGCTGACCGCCGTCGACCACGCTTCGATGCGCAAGCTGCAGGATCAGGCGGTGGGCGCCTTCCGGCGCATCCGCGGGCTGGACACCTCGAAGGAGAACGACTTCGAGCTGGTGTCCAACGAGTCTTTGCGCGAGATGTTCGACAGCCTGGCCTTGGTGGTGACGCTGAGCAGCGGCGTGATGTGCTTCCTCTCGCTCCTGGTGGGCGGCATCGGCGTGATGAACATCATGCTGGTGGCGGTGACCGAGCGGACGCGCGAGATCGGACTGCGCAAGGCGCTGGGCGCGCGGCGCTTCCGCGTGCTGATGCAGTTCATCATCGAGGCCGTGCTCCTCGCCTCCGTCGGCGGCGCCATCGGCGTGCTCCTGGGATATTGCGCCTCCTGGATCGGCCAGTTCCTGCAATTCCCCGCGGTGGTGCCGCTCTGGGCGGTGGTGCTGGGCATCGGCGTATCCTGTGGCGTGGGGCTGGCGGCGGGCATCTACCCGGCCTTCCGCGCCTCCCGGCTGGACCCCGCCGTGGCGCTGCGCGACGAATAAATCCGCCGCCGGATCGTCGCATCGGCATGCGTTCCATGATCCTGGTGTTGGCGGCGGCGTGCGCGACCGGTGGCGCGCGCTATGGCAGCGTAGCCCTGAAGTCCGGAGCCAATGCATCGGCACGGCCGGTCAGCTACTCGGTGGGCGAGGGAACCATCCGGAGCTCGAACCTCGAGGCGAGGGTCGACCAGGGTTGCGTGCGAGGCAGCGTGGGCGGCATGCCCCTGCAGCTCTGCAGCGACCCCGCCGATCCCACGCGCTGGAGCGGGTCGAGCGGCGACTTCACCGCCCGCACGAGCGAGGACGGGCAGACCGTGCTGGTGAGCGGATACCTGTCGCTGGATGCGGCGCGGCGGGTGCAGATGGACCAGAGCATCCCGCTGGGCAAGGGACAGCAATGGGACGAGCTGCGGAAGAACCCTGAGCTGCTCGCCATCGCCGCGACCGCGGCCGATCTGCAGGCGGCGCACATCCGTCCCTGACCGGCTCCCTTCACGGCGAGGCTGCGGGCGCGGGACGCGCGCCGAGCTGGTAGCGGTCGGCGCGGTCGACCCTGCCGCCGGCGTAGTCGAGCAGCCAGTAGCCTTCGGCTCCGCGCCGGGTGGAAGAGCCGGCGCAGATGACGTTTCCGTGGCGGAAGCGGTCATGGATGTGGCCGCAGAGGATGGCGGCGGCGTCACGGGCCGCGTGGAGCAACTCGCTTGCGCCGCGGAGGCGGTGCCAGGGCCAGTCGGGGGTGCCGCCGCGGCGGAACGGCGCGTGGTGGACGAGGACGAGCTTGCCCTGGAGCTGCTGGCGCAACTCCTCCCTGACGATGCGGCCCTGCGTGATCACCGGCCAGCAGACCTCGCCGCACGAGTCGAGGGCCGCGACGAAGCCGGGAAACGGGCGCGGGGGAAAGAACGTCTCGTAGAGGCGGTTCGGCTTGCCGGCGATCGGGTACCGGTCGTGGTTGCCGTGGATGCAGAGCAGCCGCTCGCCCAGCGGCGCGAGCGCTTCGCGGGCGAGCGCGAACTCCTCTTCCATCGCGAGCTGGGTCAGGTCGCCGGTGCAGATCACCAGCTCGGCGCGCAGCGCGTCGGCATCGCGGACGATCTGCCGCAGCCCCTGGTAGGCGCCGTCGTAATCGCGGCCGCGGCCCTTCCACAGCTCCACCGAGGCGAGCGCACGCAGCGCGCCCAGCTCCCGCAGCTTGCGCTCGCGCCAGCGGGGGAGCTGCACGTGCGGGTCGGAGAAGTGCAGCACCCTCAAGGCTTCTCCGCCACCGCCAGGAGCCCGAGGCCCCCCAGGGTCTCCTCGATGCGGACGACGCGCAGCCCGGCGTGCTGGAGCGCCTCGCCCAGCGAATCCATGCTCGGCCGTCCGTAGAGGCTGCTCATGGTGCGCCAGAGCGCCGCGGTGATCGCCCAGCGCGGCCGCGGCAGGGCACGGAGCAAGCCGAGCAGGGTGGCGCGACGCCCCCGCTGCGGCTCCATCAGGATGGCGCGGCCGCCGGGGCGCAGCGCCCGCGCCGTCTCCGAGAGCGCAGCCGCCTGGTCGGGCAAGAGATACAGCACGCTATGGAAGGTCACCGCGTCGAGCGAGCCGGTGCGCATCGGCAGCGCTCCGGCGTCGAGCGCCACCACCGGCAAGGCGGGCGCACGGCGGCGCGCGCGGCGCAGCATGGAGAGCGCCGGGTCTCCGCCCACCGCCCCCGCGGGAAGGTGCACGGTGGAGTTCCCCGGACCGCAGCCCACGTCGAGGATGTGCCGCGCGCCCGCGGGCAGCTCCAGCGCCATCCGCGCGCATTGGCGCTCCCAGACCGGATGCCGCGTCAAGAGCTCGTAGGGCAGCGCCACGGCGCGAAAGACGGAGGCAGAGCGCAGCATCGCTCGCTGCATACCAGCAGATCGCGCTACAAGTCCCCCATGGGCCTCCTCGACAAGCTCAAGCCCCAGGCGCCGCAAGCCAAGCCTACCGATCTCGCCTTCGATGCGGAGGGACACCTGCTCGTCCGTTGGGACGACGGGCGGGAGTCGAAGTTCGCGCCCAGGTGGCTGCGCGCCCGCTGTCCCTGCGCGGAGTGCGTGGAGGAATGGAGCGGCAAGCGCGTGGTGGGCGACGAGCAGGTGAAGCCGGAGGTCAGGCCGCAGGGCATGCACGAGGTGGGGCGCTACGCCATCCAGATCCAGTGGAGCGACGGGCACTCCACCGGCATCTACTCCTGGGACTACCTGCGCAAGCTCCGCGAGGAGGCCGACGGCTCTGCCGGCGGCCGGGCGTAGCCGCATAGCGGCGGAGCATTGGATGCCTAGCAGCCTCGAGCACGCGCTCGCGCTGGTTCTGGCCGCCCACTCGCCGCAGACCATCTCGGTGGCTCTGCATGATCTGCAGTCGGGGCAGCGCGTGGAGCTGCACGCCCGCGAGCGCATGCACGCGGCGAGCACCATGAAGCTCGCGGTGCTGCTGGCGGCGTTCCGGCTGCATGCGCCCCTGGAGAAGCCGGTGCGGGTGGAGAACCGCTTCAGAAGTCTCGCCGACGGCAGCGAGTTCGCGGTGGACCCGAAGGACGACGACGACCCATGGCCCTACACGCAGCTCGGCAGGGAGGTGCCGCTGGGCGTGCTGATCGAGCACATGATCGCGCGCTCCTCGAACCTGGCCACCAATCTGGTGATGCAGACGCTGCGCGCCGCCGACGTGGAGCGCGTCTGCCGCGAGCTGGGCGCGCGCGACATGCGAATCCTGCGCGGCGTGGAAGATCTGAAGGCGCACGAACAGGGCCTGGACAACCTGGCCACGGCGCACGATCTGGCCCTGCTCCTCGAGGCCGCCCCGGAAGCGGCGGTGGCCGTGCTGGAGAAGCAGGAAGAGAACGACGGCATCCCCGCCGGCCTGCCGCCGGGCACCCGCATCGCCCACAAGACGGGCGACATCACGCGCCACTACCACGACGCGGCGCTGGTCTTTCCCAAGGGCCGCAAGCCGTACGTGCTGGTGGTGATGACGCGCGGCTTCGAGACCCGCCAGGAAGCGGCGTCGGTGGTGGCCCGGATCTCCCGGCTGGTGTTCGAGCGCCTGACTGAATGAGCATTCACTCAGTCGCTTGACGCGGCGCGCCGCCGCTGTTACCACCCGCGCCAATCGAGAGGAGTCAGCCATGGCTTCACGTCCCGGCCGCCGCGTCGCAATCGTCGCCGGCCTGCGCACGCCCTTCGTCAAATCCGGCACTGCTTTCAAGGACCTCTCCGCCCTGGAGCTGGGCAAGCAAGCCGTGGTCGAGCTGGTGCAGCGGGCGGAGATCCCGGTGCGCGCCATCGACCAGATCGTCTTCGGCACGGTGATCCCGTCGGTGCAGTTGCCCAACATCGCCCGCGAAGTGGGCCTGGCCGCGGGGCTGCCCAAGAACATCGACGCGTATTCGGTGGTCCGCGCCTGCGCCACCAGCCTCCAGGCGATGACCGCCGCGGCCGACGCCATCGCGCTCGGCGAGCTGGATCTCGCCATCGTGGGCGGCACGGAAGCCATGAGCGACGTGCCCATCAGCTACTCGCGGCCGGTGGCGCAGGCGGTGGTGGCGGCGTCGCGCGGCCGGACGCTGCTGGAGAAGGTGCGCGCGTTCTCCGACGTGGGAGCGCGGGATCTCCTGCCGGTGCCGCCGGCCATCGCCGAGTACTCCACCGGCCTCTCGATGGGCGAGTCGGCGGAGAAGATGGCCAAGGAGAACGGCATCTCTCGCGAGGCCCAGGACGCCTGGGCGCACCGCTCGCACACGCTCGCGGCGCAGGCCTGGGAGAGCGGCAAGTTCGCCAAGGAGGTGATGCGCGTCTTCACCGGCGACGACTTCGGCACGGTGGTGGCGGAGGACAACATCGTCCGCAAGGACTCGAAGCTCGAGGGCTACGCGAAGCTCAAGCCGGTCTTCGACAGGAGATATGGCAGCATCACCGCGGGGAACTCGTCGCCGCTGACCGACGGCGCAGCCGCGCTGGTCATCTGCGCCGAGGAGCGCGCGCGGGAGCTGGGGCTTGCGCCGCTGGGCTTCTTGCGCGCGTACGCCTACGCAGCGGTGGATCCGGCCTGGCAGCTCCTGCAGGCGCCGGCGTTCTCGGTGCCCAAGGCGCTCGCGCGGGCGGGCATGAAGCTCGCGGACATCGATCTGGTGGAGATCCACGAGGCCTTCGCCGCGCAGGTGCTCTCGAATCTCCAGGCTTGGGGCTCGCGGAAGTTCGCCGACGAGCACCTGGGGGGCGCCGAGCCCGTGGGCGACGTGCCCGACGAGAAGCTGAACCCTCGCGGCGGCAGCATCTCGCTCGGGCATCCCTTCGCGGCCACGGGCGCGCGCATGGTGCACCAGGCCCTTCGCGAGCTGGCCGAGAGCGGGAAGAACACCGCGCTCGTCTCCATCTGCGCCGCCGGCGGGCTGGGCGCGGCCTGCATCCTGGAGAGGACGTAGAGATGGCCGGCGCGCTGAGGATCGAGACCTCCGCCGACGGCGTGGCGCTGGTGCTCTACGACGTGCCCGGCGAGCCGGTGAACACGCTGCGCGAGAGCTTCCAGCACGAGTTCGACGAGGCCTTCGGCAAGCTCGCCGCGGACGCGGCGGTGAAGGCAGTCGTGCTCGCGTCCGCCAAGCCGGACAGCTTCGTCGTCGGCGCGGACGTGGAAATGCTCGCGCAGGCGAAGACGGCGGTGGAGGCCACGGCGCTCGCGCGCGGCGGCCAGCAGGCCATGCAGCGGCTGGAGGACCTGGGCAAGCGCAAGCCGGTGGTCGCGGCCATCCACGGGCCGGCGCTGGGCGGCGGGCTGGAGCTGGCGCTCGCGTGCACCTACCGCATCGCCTCCGACGACCGCAAGACGCAGCTCGGCCAGCCCGAGGTCCAGCTCGGCCTGATTCCCGGCGCGGGCGGGACGCAGCGGCTGCCGCACCTGATCGGCATCGCCGCCGCGCTCGACATGATCCTGGCCGGCAACCCGGTGCGTCCGGCCAAGGCGCGCAAGCTGGGCCTCGTGGACGAGGTGGTGCCGAGGCCCATCTTGCTCAGGGTGGCGCGGCAGCGCGCGCTGGAGCTGGCGAGCGGAGGGCTGCGCATCGAGCGGCAGAAAGTGGAGCTTTCCTTGCCCAAGCTCCTGCGGACCGAAACGCTGCAGCAGATCGCGCTGGAGGACAATCCGGTGGGGCGGCGCATCCTCTTCCAGCAGGCGCGCAAGGCGCTGCTCTCCAAGACGCGCGGCCACTATCCGGCGCCGGAGCGGGCGCTGGAGGCGGTGCGCATCGGCGTGGAGAAGGGGCCGGAGGAGGGCTATCGCGCGGAGGCGCAACTTCTTCGGCGAGCTGGTGGTGAGCGAGGTCTCGCGGCGGCTGGTGGAGATCTTCTTCGCCACCCAGGCGCTGAAGAAGGACACCGGCGTGGACGATCCGGCGGTCAAGCCGCGCAAGGTGGAGAAGGTGGCCATGCTCGGCGCCGGGCTGATGGGCGCGGGCATCGCCTACGTCACCGCGGACGCGGGCATTCCCGTGCGGCTCAAGGACAAGGACGACGCCGCGCTGGGCCGCGGGCTCAAGCAGATCGCCGGCATCCTCGACGAGCGCGTCCGGCGCAAGCGGCTCAGCTTCCGCGAGCGGCAGGAGCGGCTCACCCGCGTGACCGGCACCACCGACTACAGCGGAATGAAGAACGCCGAGGTGGTGATCGAGGCGGTGTTCGAGGACATCCAGGTGAAGGCCGCCGTGCTCGCCGAGGTGGAGCGCGAGGCGCCGCAGGCCATCTTCGCCTCCAACACCTCGTCGTTGCCCATCGGCCGCATCGCGGAGGCGGCGCAGCGGCCCGAGAAGGTGGTGGGCATGCACTTCTTCTCGCCGGTCAACAAGATGCCGCTTCTGGAGGTCATCCGCGCGCCCAGGACGGCGCCGGAGACGGTGGCCACGGTGGTGGCGCTGGGAAAGAAGATTGGCAAGACCGTCATCGTGGTGAACGACGGGCCCGGGTTCTACACCTCGCGCATCCTCGCGCCCTACATGAACGAGGCGGCGTTCCTCTTCAACGACGGCGCCGCGGTGGAGGACATCGACCGCGCGCTGGTGGAGTTCGGCTTTCCGGTCGGACCCATGCAGCTTCTCGACGAGGTCGGAATCGACGTCGGCGCCAAGGTGGCGCACATCATGCACGAGTCGTTCGGCGACGCGGCTCGCGCCGCCGCCGGGCTTCGAGAAGGTTTCCGAGAACGGGCGCCTGGGGCGCAAGGCGAAGAAGGGCTTCTACCGCTACGACGACGCGGCTTCCCGGAAGAAGGAAGTGGACCGCACCGTCTACGATCTCACCCCGCAGGGACAGAAGCGCGCCTCGCCGCCGGCGGGCGAGATCGCCGAGCGCTGCGTGCTGCAGATGGTGAACGAGGCGGCGCTCTGCCTGGGGGAGGGCATCTTGAGATCGGCCCGCGACGGCGACATCGGCGCGGTGTTCGGCCTGGGCTGGCCGCCCTTCCGGGGCGGGCCGTTCCGGTATGCCGACTCGCTGGGCGCGGCACAGGTGGTGGAGCGGCTGCGAAGGTACCAGGACAAGCTCGGCGTCCGCTTCACGCCGGCGCCCAGGCTGGTGGAACTGGCGGAGAGCAGCGGCAAGTTCTACTAGCTACTTCCCATTCGGAAGTTACTTCTGGAACGGAGAGCAACTGACGCCCTCCGCCCGCGGGCGCTCTCGCGGAGCCGCCTGCTCCATGCCGGACGCCGCGCCGACTCGCATCCCTGCGAACGACAACGCGGCGCTCACATCCACGCCAAGACTCGCCACTGTTCACTTCTCAACTCGTCCCGGGACGAGTTGCCCGAGGCGATGTCGCCCTTTTCGGCCCCCGCGCAGTCCGGATCTCTGCCTCACGTCCGCGCCTGGCACGGACGGCGGGCGCTCTCGTCTCGCGCTACGTCACGGTCACGTCGAAGAGCTTGCCTGCGCCCCAGGTGGCGCCGGCGGCGACGACCAGGACGAGCAACTGGCGCGCGGCGCTCCAGGCGACGTTGCGGCCGCCGAGAAAGCCGAGCGCGCCGCCGACCAGCAGCGCGGCGGCGCCGCCGAGCACGATGGAGGCGACCGCGGCGTGCGTCCCGCCGGAGAAGAACCAGGGCACGAGCGGCACCAGGGCGCCGAGAGCGAAGGTGAAGAGCGAGGTGGCCGCGGCCTTGACGGGCGAGCCCAGCTCGTCCGGGTCCAACCCGAGCGAGCGCGCGTAGACGGCCAGGGCGCGGTCGGGCACGAGCGAGATCTGCTTGCTGGCGTTGTGCGCGGTGGCCTGCATCACCCCGCCGCGGCGGATGAACTCCTCCAGGTCCTCGCGCGCCGCCTCGGGCTCGCGCTTCATGTGGACGCGGTACTCGGCGAGCAGCCGCTGGAGAAGCTCCACCTGCGCGGCCATGGAGACGTACTCGCCCACCGCCATGGACGCGGCGCCCGCCACCAGCGAGGCCAGCCCGGCGAGCAGCACCACCCGGTTGTCGGACTGCGCTCCGGCCACTCCGAGGATGAGCGAGACGTTGGTGACGAGGCCGTCGCTGATCCCCAGCACCGCCGCCCGCGTCGCGCCGCTCTGCACCTCGCGGGCGCGCTTGCGCGAGTCGTGGTTCGCCGCCTCGGCCATCAGGGCTCCAGGACCTTGCGCATCTCGTCCAGCGAGGGCAGGGCGGCGTCCTTGGGAGAGAGCAGCGGCTGGCGCACCGGCCAGGCGATGCCCGCCGTGTCCCAGCGGACGCCGATCTCGTCGGCGCGGTCGTAGAGCGCGGTGCACTTGTATTCCACCTCGGCCACCTCGCTGAGGACGCAGAAGCCGTGGGCGAATCCGGGCGGGACGAAGAGCTGGTGGAAGTTCTCCTCCGAGAGGCGCGCCGCCACGTGCTTGCCGAAGCTGGACGAGCCGGGACGCAGATCCACCGCCACGTCGAAGATCTCGCCGCGCACCGCCCGCACCAGCTTGCCCTGCGGCCTCTGCCGCTGCGCGTGCAGCCCGCGCAGCGTGCCGCGCTGCGAGCGGGACTGGTTGTCCTGCACGAAGTCGTGCGCGATGCCGCCCTCGCGGTAACGGGCGGCATGGAAGGTCTCGAGGAAGAACCCGCGCGCGTCGCGGTGGACGTCCGGCTCCACCAGGATGACGCCGGGCAGCCCGGTCTGGATGAACTTCACGAGGACCTCACCGGTCGAACCTGTATCCGTGCCCGCGCACGGTGAGGAAGTGGCGCGGCTCCTCCGCGTTCACCTCCAGCTTGACGCGCAGCGAGCGGACGAAGTTGTCCACCGTGCGCGGCGTGCCCTCGTACTCCGCGCCCCAGCAGCGCGCAAGGATGTCGTCGCGGCTGAGCGCGCGCCCGCCGGACTGGAGGAACAGCCGCAGCACCTTGAACTCCTGCGGGCTGATCTCCACCGGCTCGCCGCGGCGCACCACCGTCTGGCTGTCCAGGTCCACCTCGACCTCGCCGAACTTCGCCACCGAATGCTTCTCCGGACGCGGCGGGCGCCGGCGCAGGAGCGCATCCACGCGCGCGAGCAGCTCGCCCAGGCCGAAGGGCTTGGTCAGGTAGTCGTCGGCGCCCATGCGCAGCCCGAAGATCTTGTCCGCTCTCCATGCCCCGTGGCGGTGAGCATGAGGACGGCGGCGGTGGACCCGCGCCGGCGCACTTCCTTGAGCAGCTCGTAGCCGTTGCGCTGCGGCAGCATGACGTCGAGCACGATCAGGTCCACCTCCGGCTCCAGCGCCATGCGCAGCCCGATCTCGCCGTCGGAGGCCATGCGCACCTCGTGGCCGTCCTTGCGCAGGTTGAGGCGCAGGCCCAGCGCGATGGAGCGATCGTCTTCGACGATGAGGATGCAGGCCATGGCGGTCACGCAGCCGGCAGCACGACGCGGAAGGTGCTGCCCTCGCCCAGCCGGGTGTCGAGCTCGATCCTGCCGCCGTGCAGCTCGACGATCTTGCGGGAGATGGCGAGGCCGAGACCGGTGCCCTCGGTCTTGCGCGAGAGCAGGTCGTCGGCGCGGTAGAAGCGCTCGAAGATGCGTTTTCGATCCTGGGGCCGCACGCCGGGTCCGTTGTCCTCCACCTCGATGGCGACGCCGCGCCCCGTCCTGCGCGCGCGCAGGCGGATGCGCTTGTCCTCGCCAGTGTACTTGAGCGCATTGTGCAACAGGTTGAGCACCACCTGCGACATGGCGTCGGGGTCGACGTTCACCGGCGGCAGGCGCGGCTCCACCTCGGTCTGGTAGCCGGCGGGGAGCTGCTGCGCCCGCCAGGCCGCGCCGACGCGGTCGAAGAGGTCGGGAACCTCGGTCCGCTCCAGCTCCAGCGAGGCGCGGCCGCTCTCCAGCCGCGACCAGTCGAGCAGCTTTTCCACCAGCCGCGAGAGGCGCTCGGATTCGCTGGCCAGCGTCTCCATGCACTGGCGCACCTCGTCCTCGCTCTCGGCGCGCCCGTCGCGCAGCGTCTCGGCGAGCAGGCGGACGCTGGTCAGCGGCGTGCGCAGCTCGTGGGAGATGTTGGCGACGAAGTCGGTCTTCAGGCGCGAGAGCCGGTAGGCCCTGCGCATCTCGCGGATGGTGAGCCCGAACCCGAGCCCGATGCCGATGTAGAGCAGGACGAGCAGCGCGATGTAGAGGGTTCGGTTGCGGAAGGCCAGGGCGGCGGCGGGATCGTCGCCGGGGATCTCGGCGGCAAGGGCGAAGCCTTCCAGCGGCGGGCCCAGCGGCACGCGGCCCACCACCGTGGAGTTCTGCCCGGCCTCGGCGACGAAACGGCGGAGCGCGGCGAAACCGGCGATGGGCTCGCGGGGCGGGACCAGCCGGAAAGCGGCGCGCTCGCGCGGGAAGCGGGTTGCAGCCAGCCGGGGGACTTCGTCGCCGAGCGCGGCGATGTCGAACTGCGCCACCACCGTGGCTTCCTGCAGGGGCGGTGGGTGCGGACGATGGCAAAGGCCCGGCGGTCGGAGGTGTCGGCGTTGGCGAAGACGTGCGCGCCCGGGGGCAGCATGGAGGCGCGCCGCGCCGCATCGGCCAGCTCGGCGCGCGGCGGCTCTTCCAGCGGCCGCACCTGGGAGACGAGCCGGTCGGATGCGCCGGCGGCCACCGCGTTGGCCGCGCGGTCCAGGCGCGACAGCACTTCCGACGCCAGCGCCTTGCAGCCGTGCGTCGTACTCCTCGCTGAGCCGCCTCTCCACCGCGGCGCGCTCGTTGGCCACCGCGACGACGCCAAACGCCACCAGCGCCACGCTGGGGAGCAGCATGCCGCAGAGCAGCCAGACGAACGCCCTGCGGAACTCGATGACCTCGGAGGTTTCCGCCATCGGTGCTGCCCGTTGTACCAGCGTTGGTGTAAGGTGCGCGCCCCGAATGGCCAGGAAGGACAGCCAGAAGGCCGCGGAAGTCTCCGCGACGCAGCCGCAGACCCCGCTCGGCAAGGCGCGCTGGGCGTTGGAGGCGGGCGACGTGCGCCGCGCGCGGCAGCTCGCGGCGGAAGCGGCGCGGAGCGGCCCGGAAGCGGAGCGCGCCGAGGCGCAGGCCCTGCTGGATCGGTTGGGCCCCGACCTGGCCGCCTTGCTGACGGTGGCGGCCGTGCTGGTCCTGATCGTCTTCGCGGCCTGGGCGGCGATTCTCAGGGCGCGGTAGGAGATGGCTGGGAGGAACCGCCGTCGGCGCCCTCCAGTGCTGCGCCGCGGCCATCGTCGTCTCCATGGCAGCGGCGGAAGAAACCGCAGCCGAGCTCGCGGCAGCGACCCGGCTCGATGCGGGGCCAGCTTCCGCTGCGCCGGCCGGCGGCGATGGACGACGCGGCGTCGAGCAGCCGCGCGCGCGTGGTCTCCGCGTCCGCCGGCTCGCGCTCCACGAACGGCGCTCCTTTCGAGCGCAGGAAGACGATACCGGTGCGCACCGGGAGGGCGGAGGCGCCCATCAACTCTCGCGCCGCGAGCGCGTATGCGTCGAGCTGCGCCGCGTAGCGCGCGGCGTCGCGGACCTGCGAGAGCTTGTAGTCCACCACCGTGGCGGTCTCCTCCAAGAGGAGCGCGTCGATCTGCCCGCGCAGCAGCAGCTCGGGCGAACCCTGCCGCGAGAGCCGCAGCGTGAACGGCAACTCGCGGAGCATGCGCTCCGGCCGGAGCAGCGCCATGCGTTGCGCGAGCGGCGACTGGAGAAAGGCGCAGGCGGCATCGAGGACCTCGCCGTGGCGGGCCGGGTCTTCACCCTCCAGCGCCAGGAGGCGCTCCAGCTCGGGGCGGCGCTGCGCCGGGGAGAGCTGCAGCGGCACGAGCTCGAGCAGCCGGTGGGCCAGCGTTCCCAGCGCCGAGGCCGGAGCGCCGGGCTCCGCGCCCAGCGGATCGGGCAGCGGGTGCTCCGCCTCGGGCCGCTCTTCGAGCCGCAGCTCGTGGAGGAGCTGGTACCTGCGCGGGCATGCGACGGCATCCGCCAGTTGCGTCACCGGCACCGAGACCGTGGGCTGGGCGGCGGCAGGGAACGCTTCGATGCGCGCCACGTCGGCGTGCGCCGCGGGCCCGCAGCTCTCCGACGTGCTCCGGGTCCACGGGGGCGGTGAGGCAGGCCGGCGCGTCCGGCGCCTCCACCTCCCGGACCACGCGCAAGAGGCCGCGCTGCACGGCTTCTTCGCGCACCTCGTCCACCCAGAGCCGCCACGATTCCTGCCGCTGCGCCGCCCGGCCGCTGAGGATGACGAGGTCGCGCGCCCGCGTCACCGCCACGTAGAGGAGCCGCCGCGATTGCGGCAAGCCCGCGCTCGCAGCGGCGCGCGTCGACGCTTGCGCCATGCACGCCAAAGCGGCGCTTGCCGTCGGCCGCACGCGCCTTCACCGCCAGGCCCAGATCAGGGTCGAGCAGCACGCGCTCCGCGCCGCTCTTGTACGCGGGCGCAGCGCACTCGGGCACGATCACCACCGGGAACTCCAGGCCCTTGGCGGCGTGCACCGTCAAAAGGCGCACCGCGTGCGGGTCGCGCTCCTCCACCACCGTGGCCTCCGCCTCGCGCGTCTCCTCTTCGGCGAGCAGGCGGAGCCTTGCCATGAACGGGCGCACGCCCAAGCCGCGAAGCTCCGCTGCGCGAGCGAGGCCGAGGAGCTTCTCCACGTTGGCCGCCGCCTGTTCTCCGTAGAGGCCGCCCGCGCAGGCGGCCAGGTAATCCGTGCCGGAGAGCACGGCCTCGAGGAGCGCGGACGGGCCCAGCCGATCCACCTCGCGCCGCAGCGCGCGCAGGAGCGTCGCAACCCGGCCGAGCGCCTCGGCGTCGTCGGGCGCGAGCTCGGGCGCTGCTTCCAGCGACCAGTGCCGCTGCGCCAGCAGGACCAGCGCTCCGTCGGAGACCGGCCCGAACGGGCGAGCGCAGCACCGAGGCCAGCGCAAGCGTGTCGTCGGGGTCTGCCGCGGCCGCGAGCAGCGCGACCAGGTCCATCACCTCGCGGGCGCCGTGAAAGCCGCGCCCCTTGTAGACGAGGTGCGGGATGCGGCGGCGCAGGAGCGCGCGCCGGAACGCCTCCAGATTGGTGGTCTTGCGCAGCAGCACCGCGATGTCGCCGCCGCGCACCGGGCGAGGGTTCTCGTCGCGGTCGAAGACCCGCTCCGGCGCGCCCGGCGCGAGCAGCGCGGCGATGCGGCGCGCAAGCTGCTCCGCCTCGACGTCCACGCCCGTTCCCGCCACGTCGAGAAGCTCGGCGCACGCGCCGCCGGGCCCGGGCGGGCGGAAGGCGGTCAGGGCATCGTCGGCCGCGAACGGCGTGTCGAAAGGCCGCCCCGGCCCGGCGAGCGCGCGCGAGAAAAGGAGGTTTCCGAACTCCACCAGCGCCGGGCGCGAGCGCCGCGACTCTGCCAGCACGAACCGGTCCGCGCCGCGCTGGAGCAGCCGTCCGGCGAAGGCCTGCGCTCCGGCCACGTCGGCCCCGCGAAACTCGTAGATGGACTGCTTCCGGTCGCCGACGACCGCGACGGCGCGCTCTCCGCCCAGGCGCTCGAGCAGCTCGATCTGCGCGCGGCTCGTGTCCTGGAATTCGTCCACCAGGAGCGCGCCCACGCGCTCGCGCTCCGCAGCGCAGGCCGGGGCGTCCCGGACCAGCAGGTCGCGGCAGAGGCGGGTGAGGTCGTCGAAGTCCAACGCGCAGGCCCGCGCCTTCAATTCGCGGTGGCGGGTCGCGGCATGCCGGGCGAGCAGGACCAGATCCGCGGCGAGCGCCGCGCCCCTCACTCCGGCGTCGGCGTCGAGCAGCGCGTCCCAGGCGGCCCTGGCCTTGGCGATGACCTCCTTGTCCGCACCCCGTGCCGTGAGGTGACCGGGCGAAGAGAGGCGCAGGACCGCCCACGCCTGCGCAAGCTGTCCCGGCGGGCATTCCAGCACCGCACGGCCGAGAGGAGGCGGAGCCGGCTTGCCGGCCTTCGCAAGCGCGGAGCCGAGATCGGCGAGCGCCTCGCAGAGTCGCGCCCGTGCGCCCTCGTATTCTGCCGCCGCGGCTGCCGGCTCCTGCACGAATTGCTCCAGCGGGGCGGCGCTCTCGCCGACCTTGCGCAGCAGCCCCGAGAGCTCGTCGGCGAGGCCGCTGACGAATCGCCCTTGCGTGCGCAGCCCCATCTCGGCGCAAAGCCGCCGCGCGGCGCGCAGCGGCTGCGGGCCCGAGCGCGCCCTCCAGCGCGCGCAGCGACGCGGTTTCGCAGGCCTCACGCAAGAGGCGCGCGCCCTCCGCCTCGTCGAGGAGCTGGAAGCCGGGATCCACCCCGGCGGCCGCCGCGTGGCGCCGCAGGATTCTGGGCGCAGAGCGAATGGATGGTGCCGATCTGCGCCAGCCCGAGGTCGCGGCGGACGCGCCGGAACGCGGGATCCTCCGCCGCCAGCTCGTCCACCCGCGCGCGGATGCGCCCCTTCAGCTCGCCCGCGGCCTTCTCGGTGAAGGTCACCGCCCAGAGCCTGGCCGGCGGAATCGGCGTCGCGCCGCCCAGGAGCTGGATGCAGAGCGAGACGAGGTTGTGCGTCTTGCCGGTGCCCGCGCCCGCCTGCACCACGGCGCTACGGCCGGTGAAGCGGAGCTCAGCCACGCGGCACCTCGCCGCGTCGCGGCTGCGCCCGGCCGTCGGCGGAGCCACCGCCTCCTCGGGATCGGTCGGGAGCGCGACCAGGCGGCAGAGCGGTTTCAGGTCGCAATAGTCGCAGCTCAGCGGCCGCACTTCGAAGTGGCCCCGGCGCATCGAGCGAGACGCGCTCCAGCACCTTGTCCTCCAGCGGAAGGGTGTCGAGGTCGATGCCGCCTTCGCGCAGCGTCCGGGTGCGCGCCGCGTCCTTGAGCGAGAAATACGCGGCATCCACCCGCGCGGCGCCGCGTTGGCGCAAGAGCGCCGCATAGAGCGCGAGCTGGAACTCCGGGCTCGAGCAGCATCTCCTGCTTGAGCCTCGCCTGCAGGGAGGCGCGCCGGCCCGACTTGTAGTCGAGGACCAGCAGCGTTCCGTCCGCCGGCGCGGTCGACGCGGTCGATGATGCCGCGCACGTGCACCTCGCCGATGCGCAGCGCGCGGCCACGACTCCGGATTCGTCGAATCCGAACCGGCGCTCGAGCTCCAGCGGCAGGGCGCCCGCGTCCGACTCCACCACCGCGGCGAGCTCCGTCTGCAGCTCGGCCTGCTTCAATTCCCAGAGGGCCGCGTGGCCGACGTGCTCTTCGCAAGCAAACGCGTCCATCTCCGCGGCGGCCACTTCGCGCAGGAGCGCCAGCTCTTCAGGCGTCCCCTGCAGCGGCAGCCGTCCCTCGTCCAGGAGCCGCCTGTAGAACCGCTCGAGGCATCGGTGCAGCGAGCCTGCCGCGCTCGCGCTGGCCCAGCTCCGCGTCGTCGCGGTCGTCCACCTCGATGCGCAGCAGCCGCTTGCCCAGCGTGCGGAACTCGCAGGTGGCATGGTCTTCAAGCTGGTGCGCGGAGGCCGGCTTCGCCGCGCCGAAGGCGAAGGCGGCCTGCGGCGATCGCGAGCGCGGGCCCGTCGAGCTGGCCCGAGAAGCGGCCCGCCGGCACCTCACCCACGAAGGCGCGCACGCGCTCGCGCTCGGCCGCCGCGGCGCGCGCGATGCGGCGGAAGCGCGGGCCCAGGGCGACGCCGCCACGGCGGCCGCGAGCTCGCGCGCACCTGCCGCTCCGGCGGGCGCGGTGACCCTGTAGGCCGGCTCGGCGAACGCATCCAGCGCGGCGCGGGCGAGCAGCTCTCCGGCGGTCGCGCAGTCTGCAGCGGCAGGGATGGGCGCGAGCGGCAGGACGAGCACCGGAGCCGCCGCGGCGCGTGCCGCCTCGTCGGCAAAGGGCGAGCGAAGCGCTTCGCGGCCCTGTGCGTCGGCGCGCGGCCAGAGCAGGGTGACCGAGCGCCGCGCGGCGCACAGCGCAAGGTGGAAGAGCAGCGGCTCCTCCGCCTGCCGCGGCGGAAGCAGGGCCGTCTCGCCCTCTTTCACCGGCACGCGGAAGACCGGCCGCCGCGCGGCGCGATTCACCGCGCGGCGTTCTTCGTCGGAGAGCAGCGGGTCGGCCAGCGGACGAGCGGGCAGCTCCCCATCGAGGAGGCCGACCACGAGCACGTGCTCGAAAGCGCGCCCGGGCAGCTCGCGCAATTCGACGAGCTGCACGGCGCCGCCGCGCGCGCCACCCGGCGGCAGCGACGCCTCGGACAGCGACTGGACGAGGAGCTGCGCGAACTCCTCGCCGCCGACGCGCACCTCGCCGAGCTGCGCGCCGGCGCGGGCGAGGCCGGCGCAGGCGTCCTCCAGCGCGCGCGCCGCCGCCTGATCGCGCGCCAGCGCCGCCGCTGCCGCGCGCGCAAGCTCCGGGCCCGCGTCCTCCGCTTCCGGCGCGCGCAGCCGCCGCAAGAGACCCCATCGAGAGAGCAGGTCGAGCAGGGCGGCGCCATGCTCGCGCAAGCTGCCGCGCGCCGGCAGGCCGCGCAGCGCCGAAAGGACGCGCTGCACCCGGCGCGCCGTCTCCTCGATCTGATGGGTTTCCTCGCCCTTGCGCCGCAGCCGGTCGGCGAGGGCAGCCAGGGCCGCCGCATAGCCGCCGTTGGCGTCGTCGCGGACGTGCGCGCTGCGCAGCCAGCGCGCGAGCGCCTGCGGCGGCAGCCGGTCCCCGCCCTCCGCCAGCCAGAGCAAGCGAGACGTGAGCAGCTCGACGAGCGCGTCGCGCGGGAACTGCTGCTCGACCAGCTCATGGAGCGACAGCGCGAGCCGCACCGGCGGCGCGGGCAGGGCAGGCCGGCCGCGGCGCTCGCGCCAGGGGACGGAGGCGCGATCCAGCGCGGCAGCCAGCTCTTCGGCGATTCCCCCCGCGAGGGTGCGCGCGGCCACCGCGATGCCGTCGGGCGCGACGCCCTGGGAGAGCAACGCGGCGCAGCGCCGGGCCACCTCCCGCGCCTGCGCGGCGGGAGAGGCGCACGACACCAGCGACACCGGCGCCTCCGCCGGCTGCCCTTCGCCGACGAGCGCGCCGTCGCCGCCGGCGCCCGCGAAGAGCCGCCGCAGGAACGGCGCGAGCACGGGCGCGCCCTCCGCGGGATCGTACAGCTCCAGCTCCGGCGCCGGACCCGTCAGGCTCTCGACGGCGCGCAGCGTCGGCTCCAGGGCCTCCGTCAGCTCCTGCCGCCCCGGCGACCAGGGCAGCCGCACCCGGACTGGAACCAGCGCGGCGAGCGCCGCGAGCAGCCGCAGCCGCAGCGGCGTCCAGTCGAGGATGTCTTCGAAGACCAGCTCCGCCGCGTTGGCGAGAAAGCCGGGCAGCTTCCGCCGCTGCTCGAGGAACTCCAGCCCCAGCCAGAGAGCGCGATGCGCGTCGACGAGGCCCGCCCGCGAGAGCGCCTCGCCCGCGGCCTGCAGAGTGCGGCCGAGGGCGCGCACGCGCTCGGGAACGTCCAGCGAGAGGAGGTCCGCCGGGGCGAGGAGTCCCTGCGCGAGCGCCGACCAGAGATCGCCCAGGGCTCGCGCATAGCCCGGCTCGCGGCGGATGGCGAAGTAGGGGCCCTGCGAGTGGTCGCGCGCCGCCTCCCGCAGCGCGAGCTGCAGGGCGAACCGCGACGCCTGCGCTGGGCACGCCTCGGCCCGCTGCGCCTCGCGCACCAGTTCGCGCTCCAACTCCGCCAGGCTGCACGCCACCTTGCCGACGACGATGGCGCGGCCGGGCTCGCGCGCGAGACGGCGCAGGCGCTCCTCCACCCGGGCGGCGTCGGGCAGGACGACGATGCGCAGCCCCTGACGGCGCCGCGCCTGCGCGAAACTGAGCTGCTCAGGCATCCTCCCCCTCTTACTCGAGGGGTCTGACATCGCCTTACGCAGGGGCAATGGCAGCAAGGGCGGAAGGGAGCATGGGCAAAGGCTAGCAGGCAAAGGAGGCTTGCGTGAAACGCGCTGGCCGCCGCCGATCCCGCGCAGTAAGGTCGCGGCGTGTTCGCAAGCGCAAATGCCCGGGCCCTTGCGGCGACGCTCGCCGTGACGGGTTGCGGGAAGCTGCGGGCGCTGCCGGGGTTTCAGCCCGCGCCGGCGATGCCGCAGCCTGGACCTCCGCCGGTGGCGATGGGGCCCTGGCTGCTCGAGCCCGTGCCCGGCGGCGTCACCGTCGCCTGGACCACGCAGAAGCCCAGCGTCGGGCGGGTCTGGTACGGCACGCGCGAGCCGGATCGCCTGGCCAGCGAGACCGGCGCGCCCGCGGTCGAGCACCGCGTCGTTCTCGGCTCGCTGCAACCCTCCACCCAATACCGCTACCGCGTGGAGGGCGGCGCCGAGGCATGGTTCGAAAGCGCCCCGCGCCCGGGCGGCGAAGGCCCCATCCGCGTGCTCGTCTACGGCGACAACCGCGGCAACGACGGCGACCACGCCCTGGTGGCGCGGGCGGCGGCGTCGGAGCATGCGCAGCTTCTCCTCCACACCGGCGGCATGGTCCCGGCGCCGGGCGACGAGCCGCTCTGGCGCGCCTGGTTCGTGGAGGAGAGCGATCTGCTCGCGCACGCGCCCATCGTCGCCGCGGCCGCCGGACCCGCCGCCGCGGGCGGCGCCTTCGCCAGGTACTTCCAGCGGCGCGGGATGCCGGCATACGGATCCTTCGACTACGGCCCGGTGCACATCGTGCCTGCTCGACTCGTCCGACGGGCCGGCCGACGCGCAGGAAGGGGGAATCTCCGAGGCGCAGCGCGCCTGGTTCGAGGAGGACCTGCGCGGCGTCCCGCGGGAGCGCCACGTCTGGGTGCTCGTGCACCAGGGGCCCTTGGCGCATCCGCCGCGGAAGCCTCCCGGGCGCGGCGAAGGAGCCGAGGCGGTCAAGGCCGCGCTGCAGGCGGGCGCGCGCGTCCATCCCCTCGAGGCGGTGTTCGCCGGCGACGGGCACTTCTACCAGCGCGGGACCGTCGAGGACGTCCCGTACTTCGTCCTCGGGGCCGGCGGAGCGCCGCTGGAGGCGCCCGATCCTTCCGCCGCCGGCGTCCAGGCCGCGGCGAGCGCGCTCTCGTACGCGACGGTCGCGGTTTGCGGCTGCCACACCACCTTCGCGGTCAAGGACATCGCGGGCAGGGTGCTCGACGCGCTCAAGCTCGCCGACTGCGCCACGCCGTGCGGAGCGGAGGAAGCGCTGCCCGTGGCCGCCGCCGCGCCTCCTGCAGGCGCCGCGGAGCGCGCCGACGCCGGGCCCTCCACCGCCGACCGCGCCTCGAGCCGTCATTCGCGCCGGCGGCGCCGGAGCATCATGGGCCTCGACGGCGGCTCCCCTCCGGCGGAGAATCAGCCCCGATGAGAATCTGCGATCTCTTCGTCTTCGCCGCCGAGCGCGGGGAGCCGGTCTTCTCCTTCGAATTCTTCCCCCCGAAGAACGACGCCGGAGTCTCCGCGCTCTTCGACTCGCTGCGCGCGCTGCGGCCGCTGGCGCCGGCCTTCGTCAGCGTGACCTGGGGCGCGGGCGGCTCGTCGCGCGGGCGCACGCTGGAGATGGTGACGCGCATCAAGCGCGAGACCGAGATCGAGGCCATGGCCCACCTCACCTGCGTGGGCGTCTCGAACAAGGAGCTGGAGGAGCAGCTCGCCATCATCTGCGACGCCGGCATCACCAACGTGCTGGCGCTGCGCGGGGACCCGCCGCGCGGCCAGCGCGAGTTCATCGTGCACCCCGAGGGCCTGGCCCACGCAAGCGAGCTGGTTGCGCTCGCGCGCGAAGTCGCCGACAAGCGCGGCGTCAAGCTCTGCATCGGCGGCGCCTGCTATCCCGAAGGCCACCCCGAGACCCGCGATCTGCGCGTGGACCTCCGGCACGTGAAGACCAAGGTGGACGCCGGGGCCGACTTCCTCATCACCCAGCTCTTCTTCGACAACCGCCGCTACTTCGACTTCCTCGGCCGGGCCAGGGCGGCAGGCATCGACGTGCCCGTCCTGCCCGGCATCATGCCGGTCACCAACGTGGATCAGATCCAGCGCTTCACCGCCATGTGCGGAGCGCACATTCCCGCCGGCCTCTCCGCGGCCCTGCGCGCGCGCCGCGAAGACCCCGACGCCACGCTGCAGCTCGGCGTGGCCTGGGCCACCCTGCAGGCGGCCGAGCTGCTGCGCGGCGGCGCCCCCGGGGTCCATTTTTATACTTTGAACCGGAGCACTGCCACGCGGGCGATCCTGGCTGCCCTGCGCGCGCAAGAACCCTGGCGGGAGGCCTGACGCCCATGACGATGCTCGCGCTCTTGCTCGCCGCGCAGGCGGTGAACGTTCCCGAGCTGCCCAAGGACGTCCCCAGGGACGCGACCTCCTACACGGTCACCATGATGGGCGTGGCCGCCGGCCAGCTCGCGGTGTGGAAGGAGGCGGACCGGCTGCGCGCCTTCTACCAGTACAACGACCGCGGGCGCGGCCCGAAGACGTACTCGACGCTGGTGCTCAAGGACGGCTTGCCGATTCGCGAGGAGATCGAAGGCAACGACTACATGAAGGACGCGGTGCGCGAGACCTTCTCGGTGACGGGCGGCAACGCCTCGTGGAAGAGCAAGGCGGAGCAGGGGACGCGCAAGCTGGAGTCGCCGGCGTTCTACGCCTCCATGTACGGGTCGCCGGCGGAGATCGCCATCCTCGCGCGCGCGGCCCTCGACCGCGGCGGGCGGCTCCCGCTCCTTCCGGCGGGAGAGGCGCGGGTGGAAAAGCTCTTCGACCGCACCGCCGAGGCCAACGGCAAGTCCCAGACGGTCTCGCTCTACGCCGTGACCGGCTTCGACTTCTCGCCCGACTACTTCTGGCTGGACAAGGACCGCGAGCTCTTCGCGGTGGGCGAGAACTGGAACGCGGTGGTGCGCACGGGCTGGGAGCCGGCCATGCCCGGGCTGATCAAGGCGTCCCAGGAGGCGCGGCAAGAGCGCGCGCGACGTCTCGCCGAGCGGCTCGCGCACCGGCCTCGCGGGCTGCTCTTCTTCCACGACGCCGCGATCTTCGACACCGAGTTCGCGCGCATCGTGCCGCACATGGACGTGACGGTGGACGGCAACCGCATCGTGCGGGTGGAGCCCACCGGCGCGGTGCCGGCGGGCGCCGAGGTCATCGAGGCCGCGGGCAAGACGCTCATGCCCGGGCTCTGGGACATGCACGCGCACGTCTCCCCGAACGACGGAATGCTCAACCTGGCCGCGGGCGTGACCACGGTGCGCGATCTCGCCAACGACACCGACGAGCTGCTCGCGCGGCGCAAGCGCATCGAGGAGGGCACCGAGCTGGGCACGCGCATCGTGATGGCCGGCTTCATGGACGGCTCCGGTCCCTACCAGGGGCCCACCAAGGTGCTGGTGGACGACGAGAAGACCGGGCGCGAGTGGGTGGACAAGTACGCCGCGCTGGGCATGGTGCAGATCAAGCTCTACAGCTCGCTCAAGCCGGAGCTGGTGGCGCCCATCGCCGAGGAGGCGCATCGCAAGGGGCTGCGCGTCAGCGGCCACATCCCCGCCGGCCTCACCGCCAGCGAGGCGGTGAAGCTCGGCTACGACGAGATCCAGCACGTCAACTTCCTCGTGCTGAACTTCATGCCCGACGTCAAGGACACGCGCACTCCGGCGCGCTTCCTCGAGCCGGCCAAGCGCGCGGCGGACCTCGACCTCGGCTCGCAGGAGGTGCGCGCCTTCGTCCAGCTCCTGCACGATCGGCACACCACCCTGGACCCGACGCTGAGCACCTTCGAGCAACTGTTCCTCGACCGTCCGGGCGTGATGGCGCCGGGCTACCAGAGCGTGGCCGACCGCTTCCCGGTGCAGATCCGGCGCGCGTTCATGGCCGGCCAGCTGCCGGTGCCGCCGGGCATGGACGAGAGGTACAAGGCGTCGTGGAAGAAGATGCTCGCGCTGGTGCACGAGCTCTACGCCGCCGGGGTGCCCATCGAGGCGGGCACCGACGACCTGGCCGGCTTCGCGCTGCACCGCGAGCTGGAGCTGGACGTGGAGGCGGGGATCCCGCCGCCGGAGGTGCTCAAGCTGGCGACGCTGGGGGCGGCGCGGATCATGGGGATGGAGAAGGACCTGGGAACGGTGCGGCAGGGCAAGCTCGCGGACCTGGCGCTGATCGACGGAGATCCCTCGCGGCGCATCTCCGACGTGCGCAAGACGGCGCTGACGGTGAAGGACGGGGTGGTGTACCGCCCGGCGGAGCTCTATCGCGAGCTCGGCGTCGCCCCCCGCTGACGGCGCGCCGCCCTCGCGGGGCGTGTTGCATTTGCAAGAAATGCGCGATATATTTCATCTGAAAATGCGCGCCGTCGAACGACCAGTCGCTTCCCCCGCCGCCGTCCTCGCCAAGGGCCTGGTCCGCGCGGCGGCGGCGCTGGGCATCAGCCAGTCGGAGCTGGCGGGAATTCTCGGCTCCAGCGCGGCCAGCGTCTCGCGCACCTTCGCCGGAGACCGGCCGGTGGATCCCGCCTCCGCGGAAGGGCGCCACGCGCTGCTCTTCGTCCGCGTCTTCCGCAGCCTCGACGCGCTGGTGGGCGGCGACGCGGAGAAGGCGCGCCTCTGGCTGCGCTCCCCCAACCGCCACCTCGGCGCCGAGCCGGCGCGGCTTCTCGCCCGCACGCAGGGGCTGGTGCATGTCGCAGAGTATCTGGACGCGCTGCGCGGGACGCTCTGAGATCCGGCGGCTCGCGGGCCGCTTCCGGCGGGTGGTGGAGGCGCAGTTCCGCAACTCGACGCGCAAGCTGGTGGACTCCGACGACGAGCAGCGCGTCCTCGAGGAGCTTCTCGACGCCAGGGCCAAGCTGCCCGTTCCCGCCGGGTTCGAAGGCCTGCATTACCTGCTCTACACGCCCTTCCGCCACCCGCCGCTGCGCAACGGCTCGCGCTTCGGCACCCGCCGCGAGCGCGGCATCCTCTACGCCGGCCGCGATCTGGCTACCGTCTTCGCGGAGGTGGCGTACTACCGGCTCGTCTTCCTCGAGGGCACCTCGGCGGCGCTCGGGGCAATCCACGTGGACCTGACCGCCTTCTCCTTCGGCCTGGCCGCGCGCCGCGGCGTCGATCTCTCGGCGCCGCCCTTCCGCGACTTCGAGGCGGCGATCTCCTCCAAGGTCTCCTACGAGGCGCCGCAGCGGCTGGGCGCGGAGATGCGCGCCGACGGCGTCCAGGCCTGCCTCTACGTCTCGGCCCGCGCCCGCATCCGCGGCGTGAACCTCGCCGTCTTCGAGAACGTCTTCAAGCCTGCGCACCCCCTGGAGGAGGAGCGCTGGGGATGCACCGCCGCGCGCGAGCGGGTGGAGTTCCGCGCGGCGCGAATGCTCGGCGCGGAGGAGTCGCACGCGTTCGAGCGCGAGCAGTTCCTGGTTGCGGGCAGGCTGCCGGCGCCGGCGTTGTAGGGCGCTCCGATCCGGAGCATTCGCTTCGCTCCGACGGTCGAGCCAAAGGGCTACCGCAAGAGCCCGGGCCACACCGTCTTGTGGCACCCGTTCGCCCCGCCCGCCTGGATGACGCTGCCGTCGGCGCCGGTGGTCAGGTTGCCGCCGGGAAAGCGCAGCGCGCCGCAGCGGTTGCCGGTGGGGGAGAAGAGCTCCAACTCGCTGGTGTCGCCCGCGCGCGGCAGGAGCGCATAGGCCTTGGCGCCGCGCACCAGGGTGAAGTCGGTCTGCGGGTGCTCTGCCAGGAAACCCGGGGCGGGCAGCGCCCTGGACTCGCCGCTGGGCAGGAAGAACTTCCAGACGCCGTCGATGCGCAACGCGGCGCCGCCGCCGATCAAGGCGTGCAGCAGGTAGCTGTGGGGGCCGCCGCCCGGTTCGCTCTCCACACGGAACCATCCCAGCGGCCTGCCCGAGGGGTCGAACCACTGGGCGACCAGGTCCGCCGCCGCGAATCCGGCGGAGGTGCCGTCCTGCATCAGCACGAGCCAATCGTCGTTGGCGTCGCCCACCGCGGCCGCCGTCGCGGAGCACCCGCCCTGGGTCAGCCCGGTGGCGGTCACGTTTCCGCTCGCGTCGAAGCGGCGGAGTTGCAGGGTCCCCGGGGGCAGGCTGCACGCCGAGGTGACGACCAGGGCGCCTGCGGGCCAGGCGCGGAAGGCGCTCGCGAAGGTCTCGTCGTTCGCCACGACGGTGGACTTCGTCACGGCTCCGCCGGGGGCCCAGTGGTCCAGGACCTGGAAGGGGGGACCGCGGCTGGAGTCGGTGAAGATGCCCTCGAAGCCGGGGCCTTCCGGAAGCAAGCTGCCCGCGACAATCCGCGCGAGGTGCGCTCCGTTGGAGTCGAACAGGTGCCACTCGGTGCCCTGGGGCGAGGGCGGTCCGGCGCCGGCGGCCAGGTTGCCGCTCTCGTCGCTGGTGTCCGCGCCGCAGGTCCAATCCGCGCGCGAGGCGGGCACATCGAACGTGAACGACGAGCCCAGCCGCGCCGGGACGATGCCGTCGCAGTCGCTCGCGATGCCGCCGCCGGAGCCCGCGTCCGCAGTGCCGCCGCCGGAGCCTGCGTCCGCAGTGCCGCCGCCGCCCGTCCCGGCGTCTGCGGTGCCACTTCCGCCGGAGCCCGCGTCCGCCGCGCCTCCGCCGCTCCCGGCGCCACCG
Organism: uncultured delta proteobacterium; assembly: GCA_963792275.1. Taxonomy (GTDB): domain Bacteria; phylum Myxococcota; class Myxococcia; order Myxococcales; family 40CM-4-68-19; genus 40CM-4-68-19. Next base: position 648,741 of record CAWBVQ010000018.1, on the reverse strand, counting down.
CCGTTGTCACCACCCGCGTCCGGGAGCGCTCCGCCGTCCGATCCGCCGCCGACCGTCGCCGGCGCCGTCCTCGAGCCGCTGCATCCCCACGCTCCGGCCAGGACCACAGCTGCCCAAGTTCCTGCGCGCACACGCATGCCCGACTCCCCGGTGTCGGGCGAAAGGTGTGCCCGCTCCCCGACGCCGTCAGCCGACGTGCGCTCGACCGTCCGCCCGGCGGGACGCAGCCAACGAGTGGCGAGCTGCGGAGAGCTCGGTGAGGCCGCCGGGCCGGTGGATGCGACCCAGCGCGTCTCCGCGGTGTCGACCGGGCCGCCCTGCGCCTCGTTCCAGCGGCGCTGCACTCCGGCACGCAGTGCACCTCGCTCCTTCATCGCATCCGTCGCTTTCCAGGCATCGCCGGGTTGTCTGCGATGTCACCGTGCAAGTCGCGAAAAGTGGAAAGGATGTCCTTGTGCTGATGTGTAAGGGATGTACCTGGTTTGCACCTATTGATCACCCGGTCTGGATCCCCCGCCGCAGTTGACAGAGGGAAAAAAGACTGCTATTCAAGCGATCGATGAGAGTCGCGCGGCGGCAGACGGCGTTCAAGTTCCCGGGTCGCGGAGGGAAGCGGAAGGGCGCGGGCAGGCCGAGGACGCGGCCGCATCCCGGGCTCGTCGGTCCGGGTGTGCCGCATCTGAGACGCCCGGACTTCGCCGCGCGGCATCCGGTGCACGTGACGATGCGGCTGCAGCCCGGAGTGGGGTATCTGCGCACGTATCAGCGCGCGAAGGTCGTCGAAGACGCGCTCCGCGCGGCGCGCGAGCGGTTCGGCGTGCGCATCATCCACTACTCCATCCAGGGCAACCACCTGCACCTCATCGTCGAGGCAGAGAGCCCGGAAGCGCTCTCGCGCGCGCTGCAGGGGCTGGCCACGCGGGTGGCGCGGCGGCTCAACGAACTGTCAGGCCGGCGCGGGCCGGTCTTCGCCGACCGCTATCATTCGCACCCGCTGAAGACGCCCCGCGAGGCCAAGCACGCCGTCCGCTACGTCCTGACCAACTACCGCCACCACGCGCTGGAGTATCTGCCTGCGGGCTGGACCGACCCGCTCGCCTCGGCGCGGTTCACGCAGGCGCGTCCTTCGCAGGACTCGCCGGTGGTCGCGCCCTCGGTGTGGCTGCTGCGGGTCGGGTGGCGCCTCTAGGGTCTAGGCTAGAGGTCGGGATCCGGAGTGTCTGCGGTCGGCATGATGGAGTCCCTGGTCGCGAGAACGCCTGCGTACTTGATCATGGTTGTGCCCGCCGCATGCGACGTCACCACGCGCGTCCACGCGGCGCCGGTCCGGCTCACTGCGAAAAGTCGCGCAGCCGCGCCACCGTCGCGGCGTCCAGCCGCTGCACCAGGGCGACCACCAACTCCACCATCTGGTCGAAGTCGCGGCGGTCGATGATGCCGTTGTGGGAATGGGTGAATCGCACCGGCACGACGAGGTTGACGGTGGGCACGCCGCCGTTGCTCTTCTGGATCTCCGCGGAGTCGTCGCCGTATCCCTGGATCAGGTCCGCCTGCAGCGGCACTCCCGCCGCGCGCGCCGCCTCCTTCACCAGCGCCACCAGCTTGCGGTTGGGCAGCGCCGAGCCGTCGTAGAGGAAGATGGCGGGCCCTGCTCCCAGCACCTCCTGGGCCTCCTCGGGATGCGTGCCGGGCGCGTCGCGCACCACGCCTCCCTCGATGGCGATGCCGACGTCGGGCTTCACCAGCTCCGCCGCGGTGTGCGCGCCGCGCAGGCCGATCTCCTCCTGGACGGTGGCGACCCAGAAGATCTGGTTGGGGTGCTTCTGGCCGCGCAACCGCCGCATCGCCTCGACCAGCACGGCGCAGCCCACGCGGTCGTCCCAGCCCTTGCCCAGATAGCGCTGGCTGCCGTTCAGGACCGCGAAGGGCGCGTCCGGCGCCACCGGATCGCCCGGGCCGATGCCCAGCGCCGCCACGCCTTTGGCGTCCTTCGCGCCCACGTCGAGGAACACCTGCTCGCGGGCGAAGGCCTTGTTGCGCTCTTCCTGCGGGGTGATGTGGATGTCGCGGATGCCGGTGATCGCCCGCACCGGCCCCTTGCTCCCGAGGATGATCCAGCGCTGATCGAAGAGCGCCTGGTCCAGCCAGCCTCCCAGCATCTGCATGCTGAGCCAACCCTCCGGCGTCACCCGCCGCACCACGCCGCCCAGCTCGTCCATGTGCGCGTCGACGAAGACGCGCGGCCCGGAAGAGCCCTGCTGCGCGATCACCGATCCGAGGCCGTCGAAGAAGAGCTTGTCGCTCGCGGGCCGCATGCGCTCCACCATGATCCTGCGCACGGGCTCCTCGAAACCCGGCGGCCCGTGCGCATCGGCGAGCTGCTGCAAGAGCGAGAGCGTCTCGTCGGACGGAGCGGCCAGCAGCGCAAGCGCGAGCAGGAACATGGTCAACCGAGCCCCAGCTGCGCCTTCGCGGCCTGGATGGTGTTGGCGAGCAGGTAGGCGATGGTCATGGGGCCGACGCCCCCGGGGACCGGGGTGATGGCGCGCGCGCGCTCGGATGCCCTGGCGAACTCCACGTCCCCCACCAGCTTGCCCGCCGCATTGCGGTTGATGCCCACGTCGACGACCGTGGCGCCCTCGCGGATCCACTCGCCGCGGATCATCTCCGCGCGGCCCACCGCCGCCACCAGCACCTCGGCGCGCGCGACCTCCGCGGCGAGATCGGCGGTGCGCGAGTGTGCCAGCGTCACCGTGGCGTGACGCTCGAGCAGCAGCATCGCCACCGGCTTGCCCACGATGTTGGAGCGGCCCACCACCAGCGCGCGCGCCCCGGCGAGCCTGGTGTCCGCCTCGTCGAGCAGGCGGAGGATGCCGAGCGGCGTGCAGGGCCGCAGCCCCTTGCGCCCGGAGAAGAGCGCGCCCGCGCTGTGCGGCCCGAATCCGTCCACGTCCTTCTCGGGCGCGAGCAGGTCGAGCACCTCGTCGGGCGAGATCTGTTTGGGCAGGGGAAGCTGCACCAGCACTCCATGCACGTGCGGGTCCACGTTCAGCTTGCGCACCAGCGCGAGCAATTCCGCCTGCGAGGTGTCCCCGGGCAGGAGGTGCTCGAAGCCCGCCATGCCGGTTTCCTCGCACGCCCTCACCTTGCCGCGCACGTAGACCTCGCTCGCGGCGTCGTTGCCGACGCGGATGAGCGCCAGGCCCGGCTTCACTCCTGCCCGGGCCTCGATGTCGCGGACCGCCGCTGCCACCTCGGCGCGGACCTTGGCGGCGATGGCCTTTCCGTCGATGCGGGCGGCGGTCATGCGCGCCTTGTAGCACACGACCTTGCCGGGCGAAGCCCGCTCGGATACGAGTCGCGCGATCGAGGTGCCCATGATCGCGAAGTCGGTCTTCATCACCGGAGCTTCCAGCGGCCTTGGCCGCGGCCTCGCCCTCCACTACGCCCAGGCCGGCGCGGTGGTGCACGCGGCTGCCCGGCGCAAGGAGGAGCTCGAGCGGCTTGCCTCGCTGGCGCCGGCGGGGAGCATCGTCGCGGTGCCGCTCGACGTGCAGGACAGCGGCGCGCTGGTGGCCGCCATCCACCGTGCCGAGGACCAGTCGGGCGGCGCGCTGGATCTGGTCGTCGCCAACGCCGGAGTGGGCCGGCCCACCCCGGCGCGCCGGATGGACTGGACGGTGGTGAAGCAGATCATGGACGTGAACGTCACCGCCGCCTGCATCACGGTGGCGGCGGCGCTCCCGCAGATGATCGCGCGCGATCGCGGGCAGGTGGTGATGATCTCGTCCTTGGCGGCGTTTCGCGGCATGCCCCGCGAGGCGGCGTACTGCGGCAGCAAGGCGGCGGTGGCCACCTTCATGGAGAGCGTGCGCGTGGACCTGCGCGGCAGCGGCGTGCGCGCAACCACCGTCTATCCGGGGTTCGTCAAGACGGAGATGACGGCGAAGAACAAGTTTCCCATGCCCTTCCTGGTCGAGTTGGAGAAGGCGGTGGAGTTGATGGCGCGCGGCATCGATCGCGGCGATGCGACCATCGCCTATCCGCTGCCCATGGTCGCGCTCACCAGGGGGCTCGGCGCCGTGCCTCGCAGCCTCTACGAGCCGCTTGCAGGAAAGGTCAAGATGTCATAATAAATCCATAGGGTTAAGCTGGCCGTTCACTCTTACCGGCAGGGGGCCGGCGGAACCCGGTGGTTCCAGTCATTTTTCCGGTGTGCGGGCGGGCCTGCCAGGTAACTTTGGGAGAGGACGTGAGGTCGCCAGGTCAGACTGTCGAGCAGCCAGCATCGCCCGGCTCCATGGCCGGCGACTTGCACGTACAGTCCGGCGGTCTCATGCCGCCGAATCCCACATGGAATGACTGGCTGACGCAGTCCTTCTTCAGAATTCGCGTATCGCTGGGAGCGGCGGAGAAGCTCCGCGAGCTCCCTCCCACGGTTCAGGTCAAGCTGCGCGCCATGCTCGAGGAGATCGCCGAGCTGGCCGCGCGCTCGCCCACCCTCTCGCCGCACACCTGGATCGCCTCTTTCAGCCGCCCGCTCCTGCAACTCCGCCTGGGCCGGGTCTCCGTGCACTACGCCATCGACGAGGAGACGCGCACCCTCTCGGTGGAGCACGTGGTGGTGCCCGACGGCGAGCAGGACCTGGAAAATACAGGCTAGGCGGGCGGCGCTTTGGCGACGGCGCGCTCGATGACGTCGAGCATCTTCTCCAGCGGCACCGGCTTGCGCAGGATGCCGAACACTCCGCCCATGTCCTCGGCGTCGTAGCCGCGGTTGGCGCTCACGATCACCACCGGGATGCCGAGCCAGTCCTGGCGCCGGCGCAGCGCGTGCAGCACCTCGAATCCGTTCAGCACCGGCATCATGAGATCGAGCAGGATGACCGAGGGACGCAGGCCGACGGAGAGCTGGTCCAGCGCCTCCTGGCCGTTGCCGGCGGTGTGCACGTCGTAGCCCTCGTCGCGCAGGCAGTCGCCGAACGAGTCCCGGATGTCGGGATCGTCGTCTACGAGCAAGACGGCCCGGGCGCTCGTCATTGCGTGGGCCTTGTACACGTTTTCCAGGATCGGCGCACGCGCATCACCGGCGCTCGGCTGCTCCACGCAGCGGCAAGGTGACGGTGAAGGTTGCGCCCTGGTCGGGGACGCTGCGGACGGAGATGCTGCCTCCGTGCAGGCGCGCGATCTCGCGGGCGATCCAGAGGCCCAGCCCGTAGCTGCCGTGCCGGTCTCTGCCGATGCGCTCGAAGCGCTCGAAGATGCGCTCCTGTTCGTCCGGCGCGATGCCCTTGCCCGCATCGGTGACGTGGATCTCCGCGCTGCCGCCCGCCCTGCGGACGCTGACCACGATGGGCTTGCCGTTGCCGTACTTGATCGCATTGGAGAGCAGGTTGCCGACGATCTGGCCGATGCGGACCGCATCGAAGGCGCCTTCCACCGCGTCGTGCGCGTCCAGCACGATGGCGCTGCCGGCGTTGCGCGCTTCAGGCTCCCAGCGGCGCACCGCTTCCCTGACCACCGCGGCGAGGTCCGCGCGCTCGGGCCGCATGTTCAGCTTGCCCGCCTCGAGCTGGGCGCCTTCGAGGAGATCCTCGACCAGCCGGGTCATGTGGCGCAGATCGTCCACCGAACGGCGCATGGCTCCGACCAGCACCTGGCTGTCCACGGTGCGCGACTGCGCGCGCAAGAGCTGCGCCTCCATGCCCAGGCGCACCGCCTGCAGCTGCCCGCGCATGTCGTGAGACACCACCGAGAGGAACTCGTCGCGGGTACGCAGCGCGCGCTCGGCCACCCGCTCCGCGGCGCGGGCGCGCAAAAGCGCGTGGATGGTGGCGAGGAGCAGCGCCGGATCCACCGGCTCGGTCAGGTAGGCGTCGGCGCCGCTCTCCAGCCCGAAGGCCCGATCCGACTCCTCGGTGTAGCTCGCCGAGAGGTGCAGGATGGGAATCGCGCGCGTCTGCGGGTCGGCCTTGATGCGGCGCGCGACCTCCGGGCCGGGCAGGTCGGGGAGGTGCACGTCGAGGACGATGAGGTCGGGCTGCTGGCTGGAAAGGCGCAGCGCGTCCTCGCCGCAGGCTCCTTCCACCACCTCGAATCCCGCCGCCTCCAGGGTGCGGCGCAGCGCGAACCGCGTGCCCTCCGTGTCGTCGACGATCGCAATCCGGTCCGCCACCGGCCCGGGACTATAGGGCAAGCCCTCCGGCGGCGCGAGCGAGGAAGCACGCTCTTGGCGCCGCGGAGCTGAAAGCGTCCGCTAGGCGGCGCGGCACACTTCCGCGACCGCGTTGCGAAGCTGTTCGAGCTGCACCGGCTTGCGCATGACGCCGCGGATGTGGTCCTCGGGCAGGGAGCCGGGCGGATTCGCGCTCACCACCAGCACGGGCACCGTGTTGAGGTCGTCGTCGCGGCTCTTTTCGTGGAGGAACTCCCAGCCGTTCATCACCGGCATCATCAGATCGAGCAGGACCAGGTCGGGTCGTCCGCGCCTGCGCATGAAGGCAAGCGCCTCCCGGCCGTTCTCCGCCAGGTCCACGCGATAGCCGTCCTCCGTCAGCACGTCGCGGAGCGCCTCGCGAATGTCTTCGTCGTCGTCGATCACCAGGATGCGACAGTCGGTATGCGGCACTCCGGGAGAATGCGCACGCCTTCCCCTCGCGGCGAGGGGCGCCGCGATTCGGCTCCGCCTCCCCAATCGCACGCTGGTCGACGTGGCGGCCGCCGCCGGGTGGCACGTGCCCATGCCCATGCGCTAGTGGACCTGGCGTGACGACCGGCGGCGACAACCCCTTCCGCGAAGCCGAGACCGTCCTCGCCGGCGGCGGCGAGATGGGCGCGCTGATGAGGGCCACCGACTGGTCGAAGACCCCGCTGGGCCCGCTGAGCCGCTGGCCGCAAAGCCTGCGCACCACGGTCAGCACCTGCCTGAGCTCCCGCTTCCCCATCCTGGTGTGGTGGGGCCCGGAGATGGTGAAGCTCTACAACGACGCCTACCGTTTCATCCTCGGCGGCAAGCACCCGGTTGCCCTGGGCGCGAAGGGCCGCGACGTCTGGCCGGAGATCTGGAACATCATCGGCCCGATGCTGGAAGGCGTGCTCCAGCGCGGAGAGGCCACCTGGTCGGAGGACATCCTCCTGCCGCTCGAGCGGAAGGGGTTCGTGGAGGAGTGCTACTTCACCTTCTCGTACAGCCCCATCCGTGACGAGTCGGGAGGCGTGGGAGGCATCTTCACCGCGGTGACCGAGACCACCGAGCGCGTGCTCGCCGACCGCCGGCTGCGCACGCTGCGCGAGCTGGCGTCCGCCACCCTGGAGACCCGCACCTCCGACTCGGTGTGCGCGGCCGCGGTGGCGACGCTCGCGCGCAACCCCGCCGACCTGCCCTTCCTCGCGCTCTACCTCCGCGACGGCGAGCGCACGCGCTGCACCGGGGTGACGGGCCTCGCGCGGCAGGACGCGGGAGACGACGCCTGGCACGTGGAGGAGGCGGCGCGGACCGGCAGGCCCATCGCGCTGGAGGACCTCCAGGAGTTGGCGAAGAATGGCGCCGTCATCCACAAGGCCATCACGCTTCCGGTGATGCGGCCGGGCGAGCAGCGCGCCGCCGCGGTCCTGGTGGCGGGGCTGAGCCCGCTGCTCGCTCTCGACGAGGCCTACGCGGGTTTCCTCGATCTGGTGGCGGGCCAGATCGCGGCCGCCATCTCCGCCGCGCGCGCCCACGAGGCCGAGCGCAAGCGCGCCGAGGCGCTGGCCGAGCTGGACCGCGCCAAGACGGCGTTCTTCAGCAACGTGAGCCACGAGTTCCGCACGCCCTTGACGCTGATTCTCGGGCCGGTGGAGGACGCGCTGCGATCTTCGTCCGGGTCGCTTTCCGGCGAGCCGCTGCGGGCGCTCTACCGCAATTCGCTGCGGCTCCTGAACCTGGTCAACGCGCTGCTCGACTTCTCCCGCATCGAGGAGGGCGGGGCGATCGCGCTGTACCAGCCCACCGACGCAAGACGGCTGACCGCGGAGCTCGCCGGCGCGTTCCGCTCGGCGGTGGAGCGCGCGTCGCTGCGGCTGGAGATCGACTGTCCCGAGCTCCCCGAGCCGCTCTGGATCGACCACGACCTCTGGGAGAAGCTGGTCCTCAACCTCCTCTCCAACGCCCTCAAGTTCACCTTCGAGGGCAGCATCCGCCTCGGCTTGCGCTGGGTGGGTCCCGGCGCCGAGCTGACGGTCGCGGACACCGGCACCGGCATCGCCGAAGAGGAGCTGCCCCGCATCTTCGAGCGCTTCCACCGCGTGGCCGGCGCCCGCGCGCGCACGCACGAGGGCTCGGGCATCGGCCTTGCCCTGGTGCAGGAGATTGCGCGCCTGCACGGCGGAACGGTGCGCGTGGAGAGCCGTCCGGGGCAGGGCGCCACCTTCCGCGTCTTCGTCCCGAAGGGAAACGAGCACCTTCCGCGGGAGCAGGTGCGAGCAGGGCAGCTCGGCGCCTCTTCGGCGACCGGAGCGGCGCCCTTCCTGGAAGAGGCCTTGCGCTGGTTGCCCGCGGACGGGGAGGGCGCCGGCGCGGAGAGCGAAGGGGTGCACGCCTCCAGCCAGCGCATCCTGGTGGCGGACGACAATGCCGACATGCGCGATTACGTCGCGCGGCTGCTTTCGCAGCGCTGGCAGGTGCGCGCCGTGGCCGACAGCGCTGCGGCGCTGGCGCTGGCGAAGAGCGAGCGGCCCGACCTGGTGCTCGCCGACGTGATGATGCCCGGAATGGACGGCTTCGAGCTGCTCCGCGCGCTGCGCGCCGACGCGGCGACCCGCGACATCCCGGTGATCATGCTCTCGGCGCGCGCAGGCGAGGAGGCGCGCATCGAGGGCATCGAGGCCGGCGCCGACGATTACCTGGTCAAGCCGTTCTCGGCGCGGGACCTGATCGCGCGCGTCTCCGCCCACCTGACCATCGGGCGGCTCCGCGCCGAAGCCGGGCGCGAACGCGAGCGGCTGGCAGAGCTGTTCCACCAGGTCCCGGTGGGCGTGGCGGTGCTGGAAGGGCCCGAGCATCGCCACACCGTCGCCAACCCTTCGTACTGCGCGATGCTGGGCCGCGGCGAGGTGGTGGGCCGCACCGTGCGCGAGCTGTTCCCCGAGAGCGCGGACTCGCAGCTGTTCGAGGTGATGGAGCGCGTCTACCGCACCGGCGAGCCGGTGCGCAGCGCGGAGATGCACGCCCGCATCCGGCGCGACGGCGGGTCCGGGATCGAGGACGCCTGGTTCAGCTTCGTCACCCACCCCTTGCGCGGCGCGCAAGGAAACGTCACCGGCGTGATGGTGGTGGCCGCCGACGTCACCGAGCAGGTGCTGGCGCGGCGGCGCGTGGAGGATCTCCGCGCCGCGGCGGAGAGCGCGAACGCGGCCAAGGACGACTTCCTCGCCATGCTCGGTCACGAGCTGCGCAACCCGCTCGCGCCCATCGCCACGGCGCTGCACCTCATGAAGCTGCGGGCGGGAGGCGCGCTGGAGAAGGAGCGCGCGGTGATCGAGCGGCAGACGGCGCACCTGACCCGGCTGGTGGACGACCTGCTCGACGTCTCTCGCATCACCCGCGGCAAGGTGGAGCTGCGCCGGCGGCGGCTGGAAGCGTCGGAGGCGGTCGCGCGCGCCATCGAGATGGTCAGCCCACTTCTCGAGGAGCGGCAGCACCGGCTGACCATCGCGGTCCCCTCGCGCGGGCTGGTGGTGGACGCGGATCCCGCCCGCCTCTCGCAGGTGGTCGCCAACCTCTTGACCAATGCCGCCAAGTACACCGATCCGGGCGGCAGCATCGAGGTGGCGGCAGGACGCAGCGAGGACGGCGTGCGCATCTCGGTGAGCGACAACGGCGTGGGCATCGACCCGGCGATGGTGCAGTCCATCTTCGACGAGTTCGTGCAGGAACGGCAGGCGCTGGACCGTTCGCGCGGGGGACTGGGGCTGGGCCTCGCCATCGTGCGCAGCCTGGTGCTCGCGCACGGCGGGCGGGTCTTCGCAGAGAGCGCGGGACGCGGGCAGGGCGCGGTCTTCCACGTCTGGCTGCCGGCGGCCGAAGAGGCCACGGCGGGCGCCGCGCAGCCCGCGGCGTCGCGCGCTCCTGCTTCCCGGGAAGGCCGCCGCGTCCTGGTGGTGGACGACAATGCCGACGCTGCCGGTACTCTCGCCGACGTGCTCGCGACCATGGGGCACCGGACGATGGTGGCCGCCGACGGGCCCAGCGCGCTGCAGGCCGCGGCCGCCTTCGATCCCGAGATCGCGCTGCTCGACGTGGGCCTGCCGGTGATGGACGGGTACGAGCTGGCGCGGCGCCTGCGGGCGGGGCGGCCTCAGCTCCAGGCCGTGGCGCTCACCGGCTACGGCCAGGAGCAGGACCGCCGGCGCTCGCGCGAGGCGGGGTTCGCCGCGCACCTGGTCAAGCCCATCTCCGTGGAGATGCTGGTCTCGCTCATCGCCTCGCTGCCGCGGGGCGCGCCCGGCGCAAAGCCATGAACGGCGATGTGTCAGGGCGTCGCCCGGCGGAGCGCTGATGGGGTTTCGGCCCGCGGTGGTGGAGTCGATGGCGCGCTACAGCGCCGCCGTGTTGGCGGTGGGCGTCCTCGGCGCGGGCTTCGCCATCGCCTTCCGGCTCCTGCTCCATCACGGGCTGCGGCTCCTGCTCGGCACCGGCAACGTGCTGGAGGGCTTCGACGCGCTGCCCTGGATGGCGCGCCTGGCCCTTCCCGCCGCCGGAGGCGCCGCCGCCGCGGCCATCAGCCTGCTCGCGGCGCGCAGCCCGGGCGGGCACGGCGTGGCGGTGATCCTCGAAATCGGTGGCGCTGGGACGCGGCCGCATCCGGCTGCCTGCGGTGCTGCTCAAGAGCGCCGCCTCGCTGGTGGCGCTCTGCAGCGGCGCGTCCATCGGCCGCGAAGGGTCCATCATCCAGTTCGGGGGAGGGGCCGGATCGCTTCTCGGCCGCTGGCTGCGGCTGCCCGGCCGCGAGGCGCGGATGCTGGTCGCCGCCGGCACCGGCGCCGGATTCGCCGCCGCCTACAACACTCCCTTCGCGGCGGTGCTCTTCGTGGTGGAGATCGTCACCGGCGTCCTCGGCATCGACATCGTGGTCCCGGTGGCGGCGGCAACCGCGGTGGCCACCACGCTCACGCGCATCGCCATCGGCGGCGGGCCGGTGTACGGCCAGCGGGAGTTCGCGCTGGTGACGCAGGAAGAGCTGGCCGCCTACTGCGTGCTCGGGCTCGCCGCCGGGGTCATCGGCCCGGCCTTCCTCGCCGCGCTCTCCGCCGCGGAGGAGGGAGCGCGCCGCATCCCCGTGCCGCGCATCGCCCTCGGCGCGCTGGGCGGCCTTCTCGTCGGCGTCCTCGCGCTGCGCCTGCCGGAAGTCACCGGGAACGGTTACGAGGCCATCCAGCTCATCCTCGACGCGCGCGTCGCCGGGGCCATCCTCGGCGTGCTCCTCGTGGCCAAGGCCGTCGCCACCATCGCCTCCGTCTCCTCGGGCAGCCCCGGCGGGGTGTTCACGCCCTCCATGTTCCTCGGCGCGGCGCTGGGCGGCCTGGTGGGAGGGGCCGTGCCTCACATCCTGGCGGCGCGCGCCTCGGCGGCCGAGGCAGGAGGATATGCGCTCGCGGGCATGGCCGCGATGATCGCCGCCACCACCCACGCGCCCTTCATGGCGGCGACGCTCGCCTTCGAGCTCTCCGGCGACTACTCGCTCGTGATTCCACTGCTCGCCGGCACTTCGCTCGCTGCGCTGGTCTCGCGCAGGCTCCGGCAGGACTCGGTCTACACCGAGGAGTTGCGCCTGCGCGGCATCCCCTGGCGCGGCAGCCTCACCGAGCGGCTGGCGCACGCCGTCATCGCCCGCGACATCCTCACGCTCGATCCGCCTTCGGTGGCGGCCGACGCCAGCCTCTCCGAGGCGCTGGAGCGGCTGGCGCAGCCGAACGTGCGCGTGGTGTACGTGCAGGCGTCGCCGCTGCGCGCCCTCGATCTCAACGACGCGAAGCGGCTCTGGGGCTCCCCGCGGAGGGAAGAGCAGCGCGCCGCCGACGTGGCGCACGAGGCGGCCACGGCGGCGCCGCAGGACTCGCTGCTCGACCTCGGCGAGAAGCTGTGGACCGCGGAGTGGGGAGAGCTGCCCGTCTGCGACCAGGGAAAGCTGCTCGGCGTGGTGACGCGGCGGGCGCTTCTCGGGGCCCTGGATGCGGAGGTGCTGCGCCGCGACGTGCTGCTCACCCGGGTGGTCCGGTTCGAAGGAGGCCGCGAGGCGGAGGACTTCTTCGAGCTGCCCCCGGATTGGCGCGTGGAAGAGATCGCCGCGCCGCGGGGGCTCATCGGCCTGCCGCTGCGCACCGCGCACGTGCGCGAGCGCTTCGGCGTGGTGGTGCTGGCGCTGCGCCGGGCAGGCGCCGCCCGGGTGGAGGAGGTGCCGCCATCCTACGAGCCGGCGCGCGGCGACCGCCTCATCGTCCTGGGCGCCCCGGCCGGCATCGACGCGCTCCGCGACGCGCGCCCGGTGACCGCGCAAAGCGCGCCCGCCACCTGACCGCGCGAAGTGTTCGGCTTGATACGAAGGCGTCGCGCTCCGCCGGCGTGGCTTGCGCTGTGGGATGATGTGCGGCAACCTTGATTCTGGAGGTAGGCGATGGCGCTGGTGGTCTCCACGTTCTGTGCTCTCGCGGCGCTCGCGGCGGCGCAGCAACGGGGCGACGCGCAGGTCCGGACCAAGGTGCTCCCCGGCAACGGCTACATCCGCTACCAGGTGGAGCCCGGCGACGACCAGCAGCCTCCCGGCGAGTTGGTGGTGCTCCACGAGGAGAGAAGGCCGGTCCCCGCGCCGGAGCCGGCGGCCGCCGAGGAGCCGCCCGCTCCTCCACCTGCGCAGCGTCGTGCGCGCGCGCGGGCCTGCGCGGACGAGCGCGGCAAGCTGCTCTCCCGCCTCTTCGAGATGCAGGGCCTGCAGATCGATCCCGACTTCGCGCGCTGGCTGGAACGCAACCGCGCCCTCGGCACGAGTGGCATCACCAACCTGTTCCTCGCCGGCGGAGAGCCCCTGCTGCAGCTCGCGGTGAAGACCGACGGCATCGCGCGATTGCTGGCGGAGGATTCTGGCCCGCTGCGAGGCGGCTCACCGCGGACGGTAGCCGGACCCGCCGCGGGCCATCCGTCGTCCCCGGGCCGATCCCGCGCCGACGTACCTGGTCAGCCCCGCAACATCGAGCGCAGCCGTTGGGAGACGCGGCCGTCGATTCTCGCCGTGCGCCGCGCCGCGGAGCAGCTCGTCCAGCTTGTCGTCGAACCCTGCGGCCTTCGCGCTGCTCTCCTCGGCGGCTCCGCGCAGCGAGAACGGCTCTCCGCGGAGCTGCGCCTCCACCAGCGCCCGCAGGGCGCGCTCGCCTTGACCGCCGCGGGGCCCATCCCCGCCTCCTCCGCCTTCGGCCCCAGCACGGCGGGACCGATCCCCAGCGAAGCGAGCAAGGCCAGCTCCGCTTCCGCCTCGTCGAGCAGCGCCTCGGCGCGGAGCACGTCCGCGCGCGAGCCCAAGGCCCGCGGCGCGCGCTGGCCGGGCTCGTGGAAGGCCGGCCGCGTCCGCAGGAGCGCCTGCACCACGCTCTCCAGCGGCTCGTCGAGCACGGTGGTGCTCTGCGCTTGCGGAAGCCGGGCGCGCGCGGCGATGCTTCCGGGCGCGCGCCTGCAGGCGGTACCCTTCGCCCATGGCGGCCTGGAAGACGGAGCGGATGGGCCCTTCGGCCAGCACCGCCGCGGCGCGCTGCGGATCTCCCGCGGAGAGCAGCTCGAGTCCCAGCGAGAGCGTGGCCCGCGCGTCGGCAAGCTGCTCCCGCACCTCGTCCGGCGTCGTGCAGCGAGACGCGGTTCGCCACCAGGGCCGCGTTGACGGCGTAGATCACCGCCTCCTCGGCGCGCTCCAGCTCGTCGCCCGGGAGCTGGTCGAGCGCCGCATCCAGCAGCGGCCTTGCCGGCGTCGCGAGCGCCTGCGAGTCCTCCGGAGCGGCGCGCGGCGCGTCCTTCCGGGCGGCGGGGCGCGCATAGAAGGAGATGGCCTCGTCGAAGCCGGGCACGCCCGCGTCCCGCAGCCGCCCGTCGCGCCAGCGGCGCGCCGACTCCTCCAGCTCGGTGGGCAGCTCCCAGCGCGCGTCCTCGATCAGCTGGCCCGCCCCGAACGGGTCCTCGGCATAGAGATCCTCGATCAGCCTCCGCATCGTCGCGAGCTCTGCCGAGCCGTTGAACTCGAGCAGGAAGCGCCGGTCGGGCGTGTAGAACGCGAGCGCCGGATTCGGCGGGGTTGGGCTCTTCTTCGTTCTCCACCAGGTCGTGAACCAACACCTGCCGCCGCAGCAAGAGGGCGAGGAGCTCCACGTCGAGCGCCCGGAGCTGGGCGCGGAACTTCAGCGGGTCGTCGCCGCCCTCGCGCGCGAGACGCAGCCAGCGCGCCACCTCTCCCGTGCGCGGGCCTTCGTCGGCGGAGCGCCACGCCGCCATGTCCACCAGGTGCCGGAACTGCTGCCGGCGCCGCCATCGCCACCAGCTCGGCGGCGTCGTCCGTGCCGATCTCGAGCAGCGCGAAGTAGAGCTCCTGTGCGGGCAGGGCGCGCACGAGCTGCTCCGGATCGGGAGCGGCGAGGATCAGTTCCAGCTTCTGCTTGCCGCGCGCGTTCTGCAGCGCCCGCCGCGCCGCGCGCACATCGAGGATGGCCTTGCTCACGCGCCCCTTCTAACGGCGCCCGCGCGCCTACGCCGCCTTGGTGACCTTGCCGGCCTTGAGGCAGCGCGTGCAGACGCGGATGTGCTTGTTCGAGCCGCCCACCAGCGCGCGCACCCTCTGCAGATTCGGCAGGGTGCGCTTCTTGGTCTTGTTGTTGGCGTGGCGACACCTGGTTTCCCACCAGGGGACCCTTGCCGCACAGATCGCACTTGAACGCCATGCTGGAGGCTCCGGAAGAGGAACGCGGCTTATTGCCGGTAAGCGCCGGGAAAGTCAAGTGGCGCTGACGGTCTTGCGGCCGGAGAGGGCGAGCGCCTGCACGGCCGCGGCGCGCGCGGCGAGGAGCTGTCCCTCGAGGCCGAAGCCCGGGTAGGTGGCCCCGGAGGCGAAGAGCAGGCGCTCGCTCGCCTCGGAGATGGGCCGCAGTCCCACCGACTCGGCGTCTTCCTGGGCGCGCAGGATGAGGTGCGGCTGGGCAGGGTTCGGGTCGCCGGCCTGGTGGACCACGTGCCGGTCGAAGAAGGGAAGCACCGGCTCCAGCGCCGCCCGGATGCTGCCCACCAGCGACACCTCGTCGGAGAAACCGGCGTCGACGATCCGGGCCACGCTCAAGAGCCGCTCGCCCGCGGTCTCGCCGCGTACCTTGCGGGCGGGAAGCACGGCGAGGACCAGCGGCCCCAGCCGGTTGCCGACCAGCAGCGCCACCTCGTCGAGCGCCTGCGGCAGGCCCTCCGGCCGGATGACGAAGTGGGCCAAGGCCACCTTCCGTTCCACCGGCAGCGCGGCCTCCTCGCCCACTTTCCGCTCGGTGCGGCCGCCTCCCTGGACCAGCGCGCCGATGCGGTCGGAGGAGCAGGCGAGGACGACGCAGGCGGCGCGCACTTCGCTGCTCTCGAGCTGGAAGACGAACCCCTTCTTCTCCTCGCGCAGCTGGTCGGCGGGCTGGCCGGCGATCACGTCGCCGCCCGCGCCTTCGCACTTCTGCCGGAGCAGATCGGCGAGGTGAGCGGCCCCGCCGAAGATGCGCAGCGGCATGCGCAAGAGCGCGGCGGCCTCGCGCGCCACCGACTCGGGAGCGAAATCGGCGGGCAGCGACGCGGCAAAAGGCGCCAATGCGTGAAGGCACTCGCCGACGAGACCGTCGGGCAGCGCCGGCGGCTGCGGCATGAGCTTCTGCACGCGCCGCCGCTCGAAGAAGCCGCGCGCCGGCCAGGGCGGCGGCTCCATCAGGAACGCATCCCAGGTGCGGCCGAGCGCCTCCAGCGAATCCAGCGCCGCCTCGGCCTCGGTCGCGCCCGCCTCGGAGAGCTCGCGGCGCAACTCCGCCCTGCGCCGATGCGCCTCGCTGGGCAAGGAGAGGCGCAGCTTGTCGCTGAGGATCTGGAAGGAGCCCGCGCCCGCCCCCTGCCGGTGCAGGTCGGTTCCCACGCCCACCTCGTCCAGCACTCCCACCGCCCCCGAGAGCTGCCGCAGCGGCGGCAGGATGCAGGCCGCGCTGGGCAAGAGCCACCCCTCGCTCTCGCGCGAGGCGGAGACCGTGCCCATGGGCACGAGCAGCGTGCGCAGCCCGCGGCGGGCGCAGAGCGCGGCGGCGGCAGCGCCTCCCACGTCCGGGCCGAGCACGGCGACGTCGTAGAGGCGCTTCGCTTGGGGCTTGAGGGGAGCTTTGGCCATCAGTCGGACAGCTCCGGGGAGCAGATGCTGCGCCCGGCGTCGGGGGCAGCGCCGTCGATGCGCACGCGCCGGCCCTCGATGCGCACGCGCCCTTCCGCCCACAAGGAGATCGCGCGCACATAGCAGCGATGCTCCTGCACGAGGATGCGCGCCGCCAGGGTCTCTTCCGTGTCTCCGTCGAGCACCGGCACCGCCGCCTGCACCAGGATGGGGCCGGTGTCCGTCCCCTCGTCCACCACGTGCACGGTGCAGCCCGAGATGCGCACGCCGGCCGCGAGCGCCTGTCGCACGGCGTGCAGCCCGGGAAAGGCGGGGAGAAGGCTCGGATGGATATTCAATATCCTATTCTCGAACGCTCCGAGGACCGTCGGCGTGATCAAGCGCATGAAGCCCGCGAGGCAGACGAGATCCACTCCGTGCTCGCGCAAGCTCGTCACCAGCTCGCGGTCGTACGCTTCCCTGGAGCCGAAGGCCGCGTGCGGCAAGAGCAGGGCGGGCACTCCCGCACGTTCGGCGCGGTCCAGGGCGCGCGCCCCGGGGACGTTGCAGATCACCGCCGCCACCTGCGCCCGGACGGCGCCCGACGCGCACGCATCGAGGATGGCCTGCAGATTGGACCCCGAACCCGATGCGAGGACGCCTAGCCGCATACCGCCTCGGGCTCGAGGAGGCCCGGCGCGCTTTCGACCACGCCGATTTCGAAGGCCTCCTGGCCGCGCTTCTGCAAGAGCGAAAGCGCGCGCGGGACGTCGGCGCGAGAGACCACCGCGCACATGCCGATGCCCATGTTGAAGGTGCGCAGCATCTCCGCGTCGGCGACGTTGCCCGCCCTCTGGATGCGGGCGAAGATGGGCGGCTCCGTCCACGATCCCCGGCGCAGGACGGCGCGGTGCCCGGCGGGCAGCACGCGGGGCAGGTTTCCCGGCAGCCCGCCGCCGGTGACGTGGGCGAAGGCGTGCACGTCGAGCGCTTCGCGCAGCGCCAGGCAGTCCTTCACGTAGATGCGCGTCGGCTCGAGCAGCTCGCGCGCGAGCTGCGGGGTGAGGTTGTGCTCGAACACCTTGCGCGCCAGCGAGAACCCGTTGCTGTGCAAGCCGCTCGAGGAGAGCCCCAGCACGGCGTCGCCCGCCTTCACCCGCGACCCGTCGAGGATGCGGCTCTTCTCCACCACCCCGACGCAGAAGCCGGCCAGATCGTACTCGCCCTGGGAGTAGAAGCCGGGAAGCTCCGCCGTCTCGCCGCCGATGAGCGCGCAGCCGGCGCGCACGCAGCCCTCGGCAATGCCCTTGATCACCTGCTCGGCCTCTTCGGCCCGCAGCCTGCTGGTGGCGAAGTAGTCGAGGAACACCACCGGCTCGGCGCCGCACACCACCACGTCGTTGACGCTCATCGCGACCAGGTCGATGCCCACCGTGTCGT
Source organism: uncultured delta proteobacterium (assembly GCA_963792275.1). Lineage (GTDB taxonomy): Bacteria > Myxococcota > Myxococcia > Myxococcales > 40CM-4-68-19 > 40CM-4-68-19. Next base: position 630,919 of record CAWBVQ010000018.1, on the reverse strand, counting down.
GCTTGCCGGCGAGGAAGGCGAGCTTGAGCTTGGTGCCGACGCCGTCGGTGCCCACCACCATCACCGGCTCGCGGTACCCCGCCGGCACCTCGAAGAGCCCGCCGAATCCGCCGATGCCGGCCAGCACTTCGCGGCGGGCGGTGCGGCGCGCGTGCGGCTTGATCCGCTCGACCAGCGCGTCGCCTTCGTCGATGTCCACCCCTGCGTCGCGGTAGGTGAGGCTCCTCGGATCGGCCATCGCGGGCGCACCTTAGACAGCTTCGCGCCCGGGGTCTACCGGGGACTGCGGCGCTCACTCCGCCCTGAGCGCGACCGCCGGATCCACCCGCGCCGCCCTTCGCGCCGGGACGAGCGTGGCGACGGCGCAGACCAGCGCGAGCACGAGCACCGCGGCGCCCAGCGCGATTGGATCGAGGGGACCCACCCCGAAGAGCAGGCTCGCTGCCGCCTTGCCTGCGGCGAGCGCGCCCGCGATGCCGATGAGCGCGCCCAGGCCGACCACCGCCGCGCTCTCGCGGACCACCAGTCCCAGCACGTGCCCGCGCTGCGCGCCCAGCGCCATGCGGACGCCGATCTCCCGCGTCCTTCTGGCGACCGAATACGCGAGCACGCCGTAGAGCCCGATGGCGGCGAGGAGCACCGCGATGATGGCGAAGGCCTGCACCAGCGCGAGCGCGAAGGTGCGCTGGGCGAGCGAGCCTTTCACCAGGGCGTCGAAGGGCCGCACGCGGTAGACGGGCACGGTCGGGTCCAGCGACTGGATCGCCTCCTGCGCGCGCCGCATCATCGCTCCCGCTGGCTGGGGAGAGCGCACCAGGAAGGAGAGCACGCTCTGCGGATGCTGCGCGAAGGGCACGTACATCTGCGGCGCGATTGGGGTCTCCAGGTCGAACTCATGCACGTCGGCGACGACGCCCACGATGGTCATCCAGCCGCCGCCTTCGTCCACGCGCACCCGCTGCCCGACCACGTCCGTTCCCGGGATCTGCGTGCGGGCGAAGGTCTCGTTCACCACCGCCACCAGCGGGGCCGACTCGGTGTCTGAGGCGGCGATGGCGCGTCCGCGCACGATCCGGATTCCTGCCGCCTCGAAGAACCCGCTGGTCACGATGCGGAACTCCGCGTCCGGCCGCTGCGCGCCGGGCGGAGTGGGGCGGGACTCGATGTCGAAGAGGCGGTCGGTGTAGCCGCTCATCGGCAGGATGTTCGCGCCCCCGGCGGCGGTGACGCCGGGCAACTCGCGCAGGCGCTCCCGTGCCCGCTCGAAGAAGGTGCGGTACCTTGCCAGGTCGGCCGGAGTCTCCTCGCCGCTGGGGCTGGGGAGGGCGGCGCGCAGGGTCACCGCGCCGCGCGGATTGAAGCCCGGGTCCACCTCGAGCACCTTGGCGAAGCTGCGGGCGAGGAGGCTCGCGCCCGCGAGCAGCACCAGCGCGAGGCCCACTCCCGCCACCACCAGCGCGCGCCGCAGCCTGCGCGCGTGCTGCGCGGTCGCGCCCCGGAGCGCCGATTGCAGATCGACCCTTCCCGCAGAGATTGCCGGCGCGAGGCCGAAGAGCGCGCCGCTCAGCAAGGTCGCGAGGAGCGCGAAGCCCAGCACGGTGGGGTCCACGTGCACGTCGTGCGCGCGGGGCAGGTCGGCGGGGCCGAGCGCGATGAGGAAATCCACGCCCATGGCCGCGAGCAGGGTGCCGCAGACGCCTCCCACGACGGCCAGCAGCGTGCTCTCCATCAGCACCTGCCGGGCCAGGTCTGCCTTTCCCCGCCCCGAGGGCGGCGCGGACGGCAAGCTCGCGCTGGCGCGCCGCGGACCTCGCGAACATGAGGTTCCCCGCATTGGCGCAGGCCATGGCCAGCACCAGCGCCACCGCGGCGAGGAGCATCCAGAGAGTCGCGCGGACTCCGGAGACCATGTCGTCGCGCAGCGGCTGCAGCGCAAGCCCGTGGTGCCCTGCAGGGGGATAGATGTCGGGGAACGCCTGGTTGACCCGCGCCGCCACCGAGGACAGCTCCTTGCGCGCGTCCTTCAGCGACACGGACGGCGCCAGGCGGCCCACCACGCCGAGGAAATGGAAGTTGCGGCGCTGGGGAGCATACGACTCCGCCGTCAGGGCCAGTGGCGCCCAGGCGTCGACCGCGTCGGGGAGGTCGAGGTCGCGGGAGAGCACGCCCACCACCGTGTAGGGCTGCTGGTCCATGCGCACGGTGGTCCCGACCACCCCTGGATTGCCGCCGAATCGCTTCCGCCAGAGCGCCTGGCCGAGGACGATTCTCGTGCTCACGGCCGATTTGCTCCTCGTCGACCGCGAACCAGCGGCCGTACGCCAGCGGCACGCCGAGCGTGGGAAGCAGCGACGCGGTGCCGAGGCCCAGCGAGAGGCGCACCGCGTCGGTGGCGGTGGTCAGGGTCGACCCGGATGCGGCCCAGGCGCCGACGGAGGGAACGGTCTTCAGCCCGGAGAAGTCGTCGCGGAACTGGAGGGGAGAGAGGGAGGGCGAGAGGTGACCGTTCCAGTCGTTGTACAGGCGGACCACGCGATCGGGCTCGCGGAAGTGGAGGGGCGCGAGCAGGACGCCGCGCACGACGCTGAAGACGGCGGTGGCGGCCCCGATGCCCACCGTCAGCGTCGCGACGACCGAGAGGGCGAACGCAGGGCCGCGCAGCAGGGTGCGCAGCGAGACCTTCAACTCGTGCAGAAAGAGCGGCATCCGGCGATCGGCAGCAAGAATGCCGCCAGCCTCCTACACTCGGCGCGGAGGCGGCAGCGCGTCCGGAAACGGGACGCGGCTTCCCGGCGGCGGACGCCGCTTTCGCGCCGCGCGGGCGCCCGGGTAGTCCTTCCGCGCACAACCTGCGTGTTCCACGCCTTCGTTTTCCGGGCGCTGAGCGGCTCCGTTTTCGTCCGCAGATCTGGCCGGATGGCGCAGTGGTGCGACACGCCCGCGCAGCGACTAAAGCTGCGACGCGCGGCGCGTTTCCGGCCACGCGTACTTAAATTGACCGGCCAGCGATAGCACTGATAGGAATTCTTCATGGCAGGCGAGGACGCGCTCTTCCAGCGCTTCGGCAGGGAGTTCAAGCGCGGCGAAGTGCTGTTTCGCGAAGGCGAGCCCGGCACCGAGATGTACGTCGTCCAGTCCGGCAAGGTGAACATCACCAAGACGGTGCGGGGCAACCAGAAGATTCTCGCCACCCTTGGCGCGGGAGAATTCTTCGGCGAGATGAGCATCTTGAACAACAAGCCGCGCTCCGCGTGCGCGGTGGTGCACGACGACGCCAGGCTCCTCGTCCTCGACCCCAGGACCTTCGAGGCGATGATCCGCGGCAACGTGGAGATCGCCGTCCGGCTGATCAAGAAGCTCTCCGATCGGCTGCAGGAATCGGACGAGCAGATCGAGAACCTCCTCTTGCGCGACGCGGACAGCCGCGTGACCCATCATCTGCTGCAGAATGCCCTCAAGCGCGGCAAGGAGACGCCGCAGGGCACGCTGGTGGCGGTGAACCTGGCCGAGCTGAACGGCCGCATCGGGCTCTCCGCCGAGGAGGTGCAGCAGGCGGTCCAGAAGCTCGCCCGCGCGCGCATCGTCGCCGTGGTGCCCGGCGGCGTGGTGGTGCCGGACATCGGAAAGATGCAGAAATATCTCGATTTCCTCGAGATGAAAGAGCGGTTTGGGGACTAGCCGATGAAGATCAAGGTTCTCGGCTGCCACGGCGGTGAGCTGCCCCGGCATCGCACCACCTGCTTCTTGCTCGACGAGCGGCTCACCATCGACGGGGGCGCCATCACCTCGGCCCTGGAGCTCCCGGAGATCCTCCGCATCGACGACATCTTCCTCACCCATTCGCACTTCGACCACGTCAAGGACGTGCCGATGATGACCAATCTCCTGGTGGGCAAGCGGGAGAAGCCGGTGGTCGTCCACGGCGCTGCCGAGACCATGTACGCGATGGACAAGGACGTCTTCAACAATCGGGTCTGGCCCGACTTCCGCTCCATCCCCACCCGGGAAAATCCCGTCATCGCCTTCGAGACCATCGCCGCGCGCAAGCCGGTGACGTGCCAGGGGCTGCGCATCCGGGCCATTCCCGTGCACCACCCCGTCTATTCGGTCGGCTACATCATCGAGGGCAGGCACGGCGCGATCGCGTTTTCCGGCGACACCGGTCCCACCGAGGAGCTGTGGCGGGCGATCAACGCGACGCCGAACCTCAAGGCGGTGTTCCTGGAGCTGAGCTTCCCCAGCAGCATGCAATGGCTGGCGGACGTCTCCGGCCACCTCACGCCGACGACCGCCATGGCCGAGCTGGCGAAGCTCGATCGGCGCGGCGCCAGGATCTACCTCTACCATCTCAAGCCCGCGGTCATCGAAGAGGTGAAGGCCGAGGTGCGCGCGCTCAACCACAACTATCTGCACGTCTGCGAGCTGGACGAGGTGTACGACATCCAGTGAGAGCGCTGATCCTCCTCTGCGTCGCGCTCTCGTCGGGCGCCGGCGCCGCGCAGCAGGCCCAGAACAACGCCGCCGCCCAGAACAACGCCGCCGCCGTCGCGGCCGGAGCGGGCGCGGTGATCGTGGCCACGCAGGTGGATCCCAACGAGGATCCCTTCGCCTTTCCGGCGCCCACGCCTCGCGCGCGGCAGTGGCTGGGATATGCCTCGCCCTGGACGCTGCTCCTGCTCGCCGGGGTGCTGGTGGCGCTGGCCGCGCTGGTGGGCAGGGTGGACCCGCGCCGCCGCAAGCGCATCAAGCGCGTCACCATCCTCTTCATGCTCTACCTCACCACCTTCATGTTCGCGGCCATCCTCGGCATCGTGCACGCGGAGGGCTGGTCGAGGCGGGTCTGGTTCCTCGCCGACCTCTTCGAAGTGCTGGTGATCATCGATTTCGTCGCCATCCTCCTCTTCGACCTCGTCCTGGTGGCGCTGCGCATCGAGGTGGCGAACATCGTCCACGATCTCTCGCTGGGCGCCGCGTACATCCTCGCCTTCGTGGGAATCCTGCACCGCAGCGGAGTGCAGCTCTCCGGCATCATCGCCACCTCCGCGGTGGTGACGGTGGTGCTCGGCCTCTCCTTGCAGGCCACGCTGGGCAACGTGCTGGGCGGCATCGCGCTCCAGCTCGACGACTCCATCCACGTGGGCGACTGGGTGCAGCTCGCCTCCGGGCAGCAGGGCCGCATCGTCGCCATCCGCTGGCGGCACACGGTGGTGGAGACGCGCAACTGGGACACCATCATCGTGCCCAACGGCACGCTCCTGGGCGAGAACATCGTCATCCTCGGGCAGCGCCAGGACCAGCCGGTGCAGCACCGCATGTGGGTCTACTTCAACGTGGACTTCCGCTATTCGCCCGAGGAAGTGATCAACGTGGTGGACGATGCGCTGCAGGGAACGCCCATTCCCCACGTGGCCGCGTCGCCCGCTCCGCACTGCATCTGCTACGACTTCGCCCGCGAGGGCGGCGACAGCATGGGGTACTACGCCGTCCGCTACTGGCTCACCGAGCTGGCCTTCGACGACCCCACCTCCTCGGCGGTGCGGGTGCGCATCTACGTGGCGCTCAAGCGCGCCGGCATTCCCCTGGCCGTCCCCGGGCAGGCGGTCTGGGTCTCGGTGGACGATCCGCAGAACAAGGAGCGCAAGGTCCAGCGCGAGCTGCAGCACCGCGCCGGGATGCTGGAGCAGATCGAGATGTTCGCCGGCCTCTCCGCCGAGGATCGCAACCGCCTGGCCGAGGGAATGCGTCCGGCGCCGTTCGGCCGGGGCGAGATCATCACCCGGCAGGACTCGGCGGCGCATTGGCTCTACGTGCTCACCAAGGGCGAGTGCGAGGTGCGCGTGCACGGCGAGGGCGGCGTGGAGAAGGTGGTGGCGCGGCTGTCGGCCCCCAACGTCTTCGGCGAGATGGGGGTGATGACCGGCGAGCGGCGCAGCGCCTCGGTGATGGCGGCGAGCGAGGTGGAGTGCTACCGCATCGACAAGGACGTCTTCAAGTCGGTGCTGCGCAACCGCCCCGACATGGTGGACACCATCTCCCAGGTGATGGCGCGCAGGCGCGTGGAGCTGGCCGCGGTTCGCGAGGGCCTGGACGCCGAGGCGCGCAAGCGAAGGGTGAAGGAGGAGCGCAGCGAGATCCTGTCGTCCATCCAGACTTTTTTCGGATTGCAGGACGACAAGAATTAGCAGCTCTGCACGGTGGAGGTCGGCCGGCTCCCGCGCGCGACAAGCCATTTCGCTCCTTTCCCACCGCGCGCCCATTGTTTTGGTCTCTCGGCGACCGGTGTCGCGACCACTTTTTTGAACGACCTCGGCTGAAATCGCGTGCGGCTTCGAGTGCGGCCGTCTGGTCGCTTTCCAGGGGCATCGCCAGGTTGTCTGCGATGTCGCCGTGCAAGTCGCGAAGAGTGGAAAGGATGTCCTTGTGCTGATGTGTAAGGGATGTACCTGGTTTGCACCTTGCACCCGCAGCAAAAGCATCGGTGGTCCGCATTGCTCTCCGCAGAATATCTGCTATTCTATTCAGATGAAGGCGGCGAGACGGCAGACGGCGTTCAAGTTCCCGGGCCGCGGAGGCAAGAGAAAGGGTGCGGGTCGGCCGAGGACGCGGCCTCATCCCGGCCTCGTTGGGCCCGGTGTGCCGCACCTTCGGCGTCCGGATTTCGCCGCGCGACATCCTGTCCATGTGACCATGCGACTGCAGCCGGGCGTCGGCTACCTCCGCGGCTACCGGCGCGCGCAAGCGGTCGAGTCCGCCTTGCGCGACGCCCGCGAGCGCTTCGGAGTCCGCATCATCCACTACTCCGTCCAGGGCAACCATCTGCACCTCATCGTCGAGGCGGATAGTCCGGCCGCGCTTTCGCGCGGGATGCAGGGCCTGTGCATCCGCCTCGCGAAGCGCCTCAATGCACTCTCCAACCGTCAGGGCGGCGTCTTCGCCGACCGCTACCATGCCCACCCGCTGAAGACTCCACGCGAGACGAAGCACGCGGTTCGCTATGTCCTGACGAACTATCGCCATCACGCATTGGAGTACTTGCCCGAAGGCTGGACGGACCCGCTCGCGTCAGCGCGATACGGACAGGCACGTCCCCCGGAGAATGCCCCTGTGGTTGCGCCTTCGGTCTGGCTGCTCCGCGTCGGCTGGCGGCTGTAGCCGTCCCTGGTCGGCGCGCTCAATGCGGCAGGAACGCCGCCACGACGCCCGCCTTCGACAGTGCTAGCGACGTGATCGAGGCGCGCAGCTCGCCCGATCTACTCTGTCCGCGGGACCAGCAAGATCTGGTCATCTCCAGGCGCGGGGTGCTCGGGCTCGAAGTAGACTCGCCATCTCAGACGAAGCCACTTGCGGCTGGCGCGAACTCCTCGGAGCAGCACTCCACTCGCTTCCGCGTTCGCGAGCAATTCGACAAGCGCGCCCGAGTCTTGAGATAGCCTCTCGGCGAGGTGTGCACGTCGCTCGACTGCATTATCAAAGGTGAAGAGAACGATTCGCTCGTCGATACTGCGGTCAACCTTCCCTGCGAGAGATGGGAAACCGCCGAGGTGCCGTTCGCGCTCTGGGCTGTGTTCCGCCTTGCACGTCCAGCCGCCCGAAGACAGTTGTGAGCACGCTTGCGACGCAGCTACGGCCGACGCCTTGCTGTCAAATTCATACACAGCAGCGTACGAGCTTCGGATTTCATAGAAATCGATGGGAGAAGGGATCTCGTTAGCATACGCCAGCAGTGTTCCGGTGTCATAGCGCCTCCACATGACGGAGGGCGCAGCGTCACCGCCGGTTGCAAAGCAAAGAGCGTGGTATGCGTCGATCGGCCTCATCGGTCGGCATGGCAGACTTGCTACCCGTGCGCGGACGCTCTCGAGATAATGTTGCTCCGATTCTGTCTCGTTAAGTGGATTGTATGCGCCATCCCGCTCATCCCCGAACGGCGCTGGCTCCGTGAGCCCGCCGTGCTGGCGTGGATGAAGCCACACGACGATCCACCCCATCTCTCCGAATCTTTCACAGAAGTGTGGGGCGAGAGCGTCGGAGACTTCTTCGTCCGTTGATACGGGTTGTTCGGCCAAAATGCAGATTGAGCGTTCCCACCAGTAGTCGAACCTAGCGCGATCCGCCAACGCCTGTCCCAGCTGCAAGCGCGACGTGTACGTACGGTACCGGAGTGAGCATAGCAAATCGCGATCACTCCAAAGTAGGTAATAGAGACCGCACATCGCTTGGTATTGCTGGATCCAGGAAGGTGGTGACCATGGGCGGAGAGATTCTCTGATCGCCTCCTGTTCGTCGAGGGCATCGCTTCCGCGTCTGCATGTCCAAGTAACAGCTGGAATATCAAGCGGGACGCCGTTCGTAGAACCCTCAGGCGAGAGCGTTGGCCGCGCAACTCGAATCGCGCAGGTTTCAGGACCGCCGGGCCGTTTGGCCCACTGCTGCGCGAGGTGCCTTGCGATCGTCTGTTGCATCGAAGGGACCTGACCGAGCGACCAGGGCCCGCGCAGTATTACGCGACTCGCGATCAGCGAATTCATCCAGCCTTCGCTCATGGTCATCACACGGGGTGGCCGGAATGGGTCGATATCAGGGTATTCGAGCGGGCCACGGGCGACGGTAACGGCCGTTACAGCGCCTTTGCCTACCGTGTCATCCCAGTTCGGAACGGGTATCAGAGGCATGAGCTGATCAACGAAAGCGCTGCGGTCATCGGGAAATGAGCGACAGACGATCCCAAAGACCGCCTGTCGTCGGATGTCTCGGATGGCGACGCCATCGATCCATAATGCGTACGTGATCGGTGCGCGGTCGAGCGCGTCTAGCAGATCGATCCCCTCGAAGAATTCGATTGTGAATCCCGGGAACGCGTTCGAAGCATCGCGCTTCGCGGGTGCAGTCAGCCTGCCGTTGGTTATGAACACCCCGTGGCGCCGTCCGAGTCGAAGCAGAGCCTTGGGCAATTCGGCGAATTCGTCCGTTGAGGTCGTCGCGTCTTGCTCCTCACGGTACTTCAACTGGACGACGCAGCGGTCACCGGCAGGGTTGACGCCCTCCAGGTCGCGGCCGCCGTCGCCGACGCCGTCGAAATCTCGCAAATCACGAAAACCCATTTCCGTCAGGAGGTCGCGTACGAAGAGGCGAAGCGAAGTCGGATTCAGGGCCGCAGCAAGTGTCGCCAACTCCGGTTTAGGTCCGACAGCCATAACGATCTCCGTGACGAACTCGAATTTCCCATAGAAACGGGACCATCAAACTCGCGGAGCATCGCAGACGTGGGGTGTTCGCGGTAGCCGAAGACAGCTGAGGGTCATCGCCGCGGTCGTGGTTGTCGGGCTCGGCAGAATGGACGAGAGGGAGGCCACCCTTCGGTGGGCTGACCCTGGCGAGGATGCTGCATTGCGTCGGGGCGCGCCAAATGACCGGCGTACTCGGGCCTCCTGCACATCAGGCGGCTCCGTGGTCTGGGGTCGGGCGACGGACCGACGCACGGCGCCGGCCCGAATTTCGCCGGCCCTTCCGCGACCGCTGCGCTATCCTGCGCGCTCGATGCCTGACGAGCGGCAGTTTTCCGGCGCCGTCCTGCGCGCCGACGTGGCGTGGCTGGAGAAGAACGGCCTCAAAGAGGCCGTGCGCGAGCGCGTGCCCGCCGACACGCAGGCGCCTGCTCGACAAGCCGCCGCTTCCCATCTCCTGGGTGTCGGGGCGCCACGTGGATGCGGTGCTCGAGGCGGTGGTGGCGGCGGCGGGCGAAGAAAAGGTCATCCAGCTTGGTGAAGAGACCACCCGCAACTCCCTCGGGCCGGTGGTGCGCCCGCTGCTCAAGACGCTGGTGAGCCTCTTCGGCGCCTCGCCCGCGTCGCTCTTCAGCCGGCTCGACTCGGTGCTGCCCGTCTTCTCGCGCGGCTCCACCTTCACCTACGAGGCGTCGGGAGAGCGCGAAGGCGTGCTCCGGCTGCGCATCGTGGACAGCGCGCCCCGCGCATGGTTCGTCCAATGGCGCGGCACGCTCAGCTTCGGCTTCGAGGTGGCGGGCGTGAAAGGGTCCATCGCGTCGTGCGACATCGACCCCGACGCGAAAGGCGCCGTCTACCGCGTCGCCTGGTCGGCGTAGGTCCGGGCGGGCGGCCTCGCTGCGCCGCGCATGTGCTAGAACGCCGCGCACATGGCCTGGTATCACCGCGTTCCCGCTCCCAAGCTTCCTCCCGAGCAGCGCAAGTCGCGCATGGAGGGGCTATGGATCAAGTGCGACGGCTGCGGCGAGATCGTCTACAAGCAGGACGTCGAGAAGAACCTGGAAGTCTGCCCCAGGTGCGACGAGCACTTTCCCCTGCCGGTGCGCAGGCGGCTCGACCTGGTGCTCGATCCCGGCACCTTCGTCGAGCACGACCTCGGCCTGGAGAGCACCGATCCGCTGCAGTTCTCCGATTCCAAGAAGTACAAGGACCGGATCAAGTCCAGCCAGAAATCCTCCGGCGAGGGCGAGGCGTTCCTCTCCGGCCTGGGCCGCGTGGCGGGCCGCGAGGTCTCCATCGGCGCCTTCCACTTCGGCTTCATGGGAGGCTCGATGGGGTCGGTGGTGGGCGAGAAGGTGACCCGCGTCTTCGAGCGCGCCACCGACCGCCGGGTGCCCGCCATCGTCTTCTCCGCCAGCGGCGGCGCGCGCATGCAGGAGGCCATCTTCTCGCTCATGCAGATGGCCAAGTCCTCCGCCGCCATCGCCCGCTTCCGCCAGGTGCAGAAGCCGTACATCAGCGTGCTGCTCGACCCCACCACCGGCGGCGTGGCCGCCTCCTTCGCCTTCACCGGCGACATCATCCTCGCCGAGCCCAAGGCGCTGATCGGCTTCGCCGGTCCGCGGGTGATCGAGCAGACCATCCGCCAGAAGCTGCCGGAGGGGTTCCAGCGCAGCGAGTTCCTGCTCAAGCACGGGATGATCGACGCCATCGTCCACCGCAAGGAGATGCGCGAGCGGCTCTCGCAACTGCTCGGCCTGCTCGCGTGAGCGTCGAGCTCACGGCCTCTCATGCGATTCGACGAGCTGAAAGAGCTGCTCTTCGCGCGGGGCAACTTCGGGGTGAAGCTCGGCCTTGCGCGCATGCGGGAAGCCTGCGCGCTGCTCGGCAATCCCGAGCGGAGCGCCCCCGTGCTGCACGTCGCCGGCACCAACGGCAAGGGGTCCACCTGCGCCTTCGCCGAGGCGGCGCTGCGCGCGGCCGGGCTGCGCACCGGCCTCTATACGAGCCCGCACCTGAGCCACTTCTGCGAGCGCATCCGCATCGGCGGCGAGCCCATCTCCGAGGAGCGCGCCTGCGAGCTCCTGGAAGAGGTGCGCGCGCAGGTTCCCTGGGCGCTCGGCGACCCGGGGCTGACCTTCTTCGAGATCGTCACGCTGATGGCCTTCGCCGCCTTTCGCGGCGTGGACGTGATGGTGGTCGAGGTGGGGCTCGGCGGCCGGCTCGACGCGACCAACGTGGTCTCCCCCAGGGCCTGCGCGGTGACGCCGCTCGGGCTCGACCACGTGCAGTACCTCGGGCCCACCCTCGCGCGCATCGCCGCGGAGAAGGCGGGCATCATCAAGGCGGGCGCTCCGGCCGTCAGCGCGGGGCAGCCGCGGGAAGCGGCGCAGGTGCTGCAGCAATCCGCGGATGCGGCGGGTGTCCCGCTCTGGAGGCCGGGGCGCGACTACCGGTTCGAGAGCCGCGATGTCAGGCCCTTCTGCTATGCCGGTCCACGCTGGGTGGTGCGCGCAGGAGACCTCGCGCTGGCAGGGCATCACCAGCGCACAAATGCGGCGCTCGCCTGCGCCCTGCTTGGAGGCGAGCGGGCTGTGCGAGCCGCGGCATGCGGAGGAGGGCTTGCGCGCGGTGCGCTGGCCGGGACGCCTGGAGCGCTTCGGAGACGTCTACGTCGACGGCGCGCACAACCCGCATGCCGCGCACGCGCTGGCGCACGCCATGCCGCCGCTCCTGGCAGGACGTCCGCTGCGGCTCGTCTTCGGCGCGCTGCAGGACAAGGACGCCCGGGCGATGTTGCACGAGCTCGCGCCGATGGCGGCGAGCGTGCACTACTGCGCCCCTGATTCGCCCAGGGCGGTGCCGCCGGCGGAGCTCGCGCGCCTCTTTGTCGGGGCAGTGCACGGGTCCGTCCCCGCGGCGCTCTCGGCGGCGCGTCGCGAGGGCGGGGTGGTGGTCTGCTGCGGCTCGCTCTACCTCGCGGGAGAGGTGCGCGCGCTGCTCCTCGGCGAGGCGAAGGAGCGCATGCCCAGCGAGCGCCTCTGAGGCTGCCGGTTGAGGCGCGGGGGGAGGGGGCCTTTCCCTGGAAGTTTGCCGCCCCGTCGAACCCGCCATAACTTAAGAGCGCGCGGACCCAGCCGGGGGTCGAGGCCGCGATGCAGAACCAAAGGAGCCATGCGCCGCCTCGACACGTCCACTGCCCCAACCCACCGCAACCTCGACGCCGTCGCGTTCAAGTCTTTGTATCAAAAGGAGATTTACGACGCGCCCACGGCCGACGGGTGGGTGTTGCAGATCTCCCGCTACAAGCCGGTGCCGCAGGCCTGGGAGCAGCCCATCTTCGGCCAGCCCTTGCTGCTCGTGCCGGGCTGGTCGCAGAACCGGCACGCCTTCACCTGTGGCGACTTCGTCAAGCAACTGCTCGCCTTCGGCGCGGACATCCACATCCTCGAGCTGCGCGGCCACGGCAACTCCTCGCGCGAGCTGCAGGTCGACCGCGGGCTTCGTCCGGCCGACCTGGACTGGGACTGGGACCTCGACAGCTACTTCCTCCACGACATTCCGGCCGGCGTGGCGGCGGTGAAACGAAAGACCGGCCGCTCGCGCATCTTCTACGTCGGCAACAGCATGGGCGGCATGCTCGGCTACGGCTACGCCGGCTGCCACGACGACCTCGCCGGGCTGGTGGCCATCGGCGCGCCCAGCGACATCGGCCGCGGCTTTCTCGGCCTGCGCGCGGCGGCGCTGTTCGGCCCGGCGTTGATGGGCCCGCTGCTCGACGCCGCCTGCCGCGCCGCCAGCGCAGCCGGGCGCACCCGCCACGAAGCGCGCCGCCATGCTGCGCAAGGTGCGCTTCCTCGGGCGCGCCGCGAATCTGCTCGCGGCTCCCGGGAGCGAGTACAAGCCGGTGCAGTTCAACCACGTGCCGGTGGACGCTTTCTTGCGCGCGCTCGCCCGCGCCGCCACCGAGAGCAACCTGCGCCGCTACGAGTTGATCGCGCGCTACCTGGGGTCGCTGCTCAATCCCTCGCGGGTCTCGGCGGAGGACTTCCGCTGGCTGCTCTCGCAGGGCGGCGAAAAGGAGCCGCGCCGGGTGGTGGAGCAGTTCGCGCGCTGGATCCGCAACGACGAGATGCGCTGCTACCGGACCGGCTACGACTACAAGGCGCACTTCCGCGACATCCGCATCCCCATGGCCATCTTCTTCGGCGACCTGGACAAGATCGCCTCGGCGCGCAGCACGCGCGGCATCTATCGCGCCGCGCGCAGCGAATACCTGCTCTGGCGGCCGGTGAAGGAGAACAGCCACCTGGAATTGACCATGGGCACCGACATCCACCAGATCTGCGACGACGTGAAGGACCTGGTGGAGTACGCCGCGCGCAGGGGCCGGCCGAAGCCCGCCGAATCCTTGGGGTGACGCCGCGCCCATGCTAGCGTCGGCGCAGCGTGAGTCCGACGAGGTCCATGCTTGTGCTGGGCGCGCTCGCGCTGGCTTTCGCCGCCGGGGCGCAGGATCGCGGCAAGCTCCTCGGCCTCAAGGCCGCGGGAGATGCCAAGGCGAGCGTCGTGCTCATCTCCGCCGACCGGCCGCTCTCCTTCACCACCATGAAGCTGTCCAATCCGCCGCGCGTGGTGGTGGATTTCGCGGATACGGAGATCGCCTTTTCGCGCCGCGAGCTGACCGTCGAGGACGGGACCGTCCGTCGCGTCGCCGCGGCGCCCGCCGGCTCGCGCACGGCTCGCGTCGTGGTGGAGTTGCAGGCGGACGCGGAGTTCGACGTGCGCACCGCGCGAAACCAAATCCAGCTCCGCATCGCGCGCCGGCCCGCCCTCGCCTCGCGCGAAGAAACCCCCTCCCCGGCCCCTTCGCCCCAACCGCCGCCGTCCACCCCGACTCCAGCGGCGCCCCCGGACGAAGCCGCCGCCACCCCGAATCCTCCCGAAGCCGTTCCTCCACCCGCCGAGACCGCGGCGCCTGCGCCTTCCGACCAAGCGGCGCCGCCGGCCTCTCCGCCACCCGCGCAATCAGCGCAAACGCAAACCGCACCCGCACCCGACCGCACCCGCACCGACCGCACCCGCACCCGCACCCGCACCCGCACCCGCACCCGAACGCGCACCCGAACCCGCACCCGCACCCGCACCCGCACGCGCCCCCAGCCGCGCCCACCCCTCCCCCGCCGAGGCCGCCAAGATCGCCTCCCTCCCCAAAGTCTCCCTCGTCGGCTCCGCCCCCGCCCCCTCGCCTCCCGCCCCAAAATCCCCTCCTCGCCCGGCCGCGCCAACATCACCGCGCTCGGCTTCCGCCCCGTGGACGCGGGCGAGGTCATCGTCCGCAGCGACCACCCGCTCGCCTACGGCGTGACGGCGGACGCGAAGGGCGTGCTCTTGCACCTTCCCGGCGCGCGGATTCCGCTCCCCAACAACCGCCGGCCGCTGGACACCCGTTTCTTCGACGGAGCCGTGGAGCGGGTGGTCCCTCTCGCGGTGGCGGGCGGCACGGACGTGCGCATCGAGCTGCGGCAGCCGGCGGAGTACCGGCTGGAGCAGTCCGGCGCGGTGCTCACCGTGACCTTTTCGAGCGCCCGTTAGTCCCGCTGCGTGCTCCGCTCCAGCGCCGCCAAGGCAGCCCTCGCGATGCTCGCGCTGGGCTTGCCCGCATGGCCGCAATCGACCCTGGTCGCGCCTTCGCCGCAGGGGCCCGTGGAGGTGGAGGCCGACGAGATCCTCTACCAGTGGGAAGCGCAGATCATCCGGCTCCAGGGCCACGTGGTGGTGCGGCGCGAGGGAGCGCTGCTGCGCGCCGGCTCCGGGTCGCTCGACCGCGCGCACGGCATCCTCAAGCTCGAGGGCGGCGTCCTGGGCGTGCAGGGGCGGCAGGTCTTCCTCGCGGACGCGGCGGTGGTCGATCTCGACGCGCGCACGGCCGAGCTCGGCAAGGCCGTGCTCCTCCTCAAGGATCGCCCCGCCAACCCCGATGCGCCGCGCGCGGGCCCCAACGCTCTCACCCTGCACGGGTCGCGCGTCCGGCAGCTTCCCCAAGGGGGATATGCGGCCGAGCACGTCACGCTCACGCCCTGCGACTGCGCCGGCGAGCCCGACTACGAGCTGATCGCGGACAGCGCCGAGATCGAGGGCGAACGGGCGCACCTCCACGGCGTGGATCTGCGCTTCTTGCGCGCCACCATTCCGCTCTTCCCCCTCTCGCTGCCGCTGAGCAGCCGGCAGTCGGGCCTGCTCGCGCCGCAGTTCGGCTTCGCGCCGTCCATCGGCTTCACCCTCACGCAGCCGGTCTTCTTCACCCTCGGCCCGAGCAACGACCTCACCATCACGCCAGGCTTCTACAGCGGCGGCACCTCTCACCAGCAGCCCGCGGTCCCCGGCGCGCGCTCGGTGAAGGGCCCGCGCCTCGGCCTCGAGTGGCGCTATGCGCCGGTGGAGGGCACGGCAGGCTCGCTCTCGCTCAATCTCTACGACGACCTGGACGAGAAAGACTCCATCGCGACGCCCTCGGCGTTTCCCGGCGAGCGAGACACGTCCGGAGGCCGCGGCTTCGGCGGCGTCCGCGGCCTGGCCCATTTCAACCACCGCAGCGAAGGAGAGCCCGGCGTCTTCGCCGTCGAAGGGGTTCTCGCGACCGACGCGATGGCGGCGCGCGATCCCCAACCCAACGCGCTGGAGAGCGTGCAGGACTTCCTCCGCACCGACCTGGGCGCCTGGCGGGCGCGCGGCCCGCTCACGCTGGGCGCCGACGCCACGCTCCTCCAGGACGTGCGGCTCGATCAGGCGGCGGGGCCCGGCGGTCTTCCCACCGACCGCCGCCTCTTCGGCGGCGAGCGGCGCTCCACCATGCAGCGGCTTCCCGGCGCATTCGCGCAGCTTGCGCCGGTGCCGGCGGGGCCCGCCACGTTCGAGGTGGAGGCCAGCGCGGTGCAATTCCAGCGCTTCGTGGGTCCGGACGCCGCCGAGCGCGCCACCGGCTTCGGGCCCACCGACCGCGGCGCCTCTCCGCAGATCGCGCCGCTGGGGTTCGACGGCTCGCGGGCGCCCGCGCTGCGCCTCGATCTGGCGCCGCGCCTGGGCATCTCCGGCCCGCGCGGGCTGCCGCTCGAGGTGCGGCTGGAAGCCGGAGCGCGGCTGGACAGCTGGATCGTCGAGGGCTTCTCCGACCGCAACCGCACGCGCGCCTACGCGCTCGTGGGAGGCAGCGCGGGTCTTCCGCTGGAGCGGAGGTTCGGGAACCTGCTCCACCGGATCGAGCCGGCCATCGAATTGCGCGCGCTGAGCAGGCCGCTGCAGTCGGGCGGCTCGCCCTTCGGCGATCTCACCGACGCCGGGGGGCCGTCCTTCGCCTCCGCGCCCGATGCGGCGGAGCAGGGCCTCGCGCCCGCCACCGGGATCCAGGGCGTTCCCGCGGCGCGGCGCGCCTACGACGAGATCGACTTCGCCGCCCCCGTCAGCGGCGCGGTGGAAGCCACCGCCTCGCTGTCTCAATCGCTCTGGGCGAAGGGCCGCGCCGTGCCCGGCCGCATCGTCCGCTTCGATCTCCTCCAGGACGCGCTGCTCTGGACGGGCGGCGGAAAGGCGCGCCTGGGCGAGGGCAGCGCGGTGGCCGGCGTCCAGTTCGGCCCCGGCAGTCTCGCCACCGCCGTCCGCTACGACTGGTCGCTGCGGGCCCTCTCCGCCTTCAGCGCGTCGGGAGGAATGCGCGACAGCCGCGGCGACGAGGCGCACGGCAGCATCAGCTTCCTCCGCGGCAGCTCCAGCGAACGGCTGCGCGCGGGCATCGACGAGCTCTTCTCCGCGGCGCGCTTCGACGTCCCGGCGGGCGATCTCACCGGCAACCTCCGCGCGGGCGGATCGTCGGCGCTGCCGAAGAGCAACGTCCGGCTCGCCTACGAGCTCGCCTGGACGCCGGGAGTCACGCCTTCGAATTTCGCGAACGTCTACCACGCGCTCTCGGTGTCCTGGGAGACGCCGTGCAAGTGCGCGGGCCTCGTCCTCCTGCTCGGCTATCCGTTCCACGACGGGACGCTGCTCCACGATCCTTCCCGGACGGCGCTGGGAACGGTCCGCCGCTACCTGCCCGACTTCAGCTTTCGCCTCGACTTGAAAGCGCTGGGCTCCATCGGGACGTTCTGAGGGCGCTCGAGGCTTGACGCTCGGGCCGGCGCCCGGCACGGTGCGGGCCATGCCGGAACTGCGGGAAGAGCAGCGGGGCGCGGCGCGGTGGCTCGTCCTCGATCGTCCCGCGCAGCGCAACGCGCTCTCCACCTCGCTCATCGCCGAGCTGCACTCCGCCCTCCTTCGCGCGGACGGCGACCAGGAGGTGCGCGCCGTCTGCGTCACGGGGGCGGGCGAGAAGGCCTTCTGCTCGGGGATGGATCTCGCCTCCGCCGGCGCCGCGCTGCAGGCAGGAACGGTCGCCGCGCACGAAGGCCGTCGCGCGTACGCCGCTCTTCTCGCCGATCTGTCGCGCCTGGGAAAGCCGGTGGTCGCCTGCGTCAACGGCGCCGTCCTCGGCGGCGGCATGGGCCTGCTCGCGGCCTGCGATCTGGCGGTGGCCGCCGACGACGCGCGCTTCGGCACGCCCGAGGTCGACGTCGGGCTCTTCCCCTTCATGGCATTGGCGCCGCTCTCGCGCTGCCTGGGCCGGCGCGCCGCCCTGGAGCTGGCGCTGACCGGCCGCCGCATCGATGCCGGGGAGGCGCAGGCGCTGGGGCTGGTGAACCGCGTGGTCCCGCGGGCGGAGCTTGCCGCCGCCGTGGACGAGCTGCTCGGGACTTTGGCCGCGAAGAGCCCTGCCGCGTTGAGCCTGGGCCGGCGCGCCTTCTACGCCACCCAGGACCTCCCCTACGAGGCGCAGCTGGAGGCGCTCTGCGCGCAGCTCTCCATCAACGCGCTGGCGGAGGACGCCGCGGAAGGCGTGGCGGCCTTCCTGGAAAAGCGCAAGCCGGAGTTCAAGGGACGGTGACGCGCATGCCCGCTTTGCAAGACAAGGTCATCGTCACCTGCGCCCTCACCGGCGTGCTGGCGACGCGCAAGCAATGCCCCTGGGTGCCGTACACGCCCGTCGAGATCGCGGAGGAGGCGCGGCGCGCGTACGAGGCCGGCGCCTCGGTGGTGCACATCCACGCCCGCACCGACGAGGGCGGCCCCACCTACGAGCCCGCCGTCTACGCCCGGATCGCCGAGGAGACGCGGAGCCGCTGCCCGGTCATCCTCAACTTCTCCACCGGCGGAGCAGGGCCCATGGAGGGACGCGTCGCCCACATCGCGCAGGTCAAGCCGGCCATCGGCGCGCTCAACATGGGCTCGATGAACTACGCGAAGTACTCGCAGCGCCGCAAGGAGTTCGTCTTCGACTTCGTCTTCGAGAACCCCTTCCGCGACATCGCCTTGCTGCTCGAGGTGATGAACGGCGCCGGGGTCAAGCCGGAGCTGGAGTGCTTCGACGTCGGGCACACCAATTCGGTCTGGCCGCTGATCGACCAGGGCCTGCTCAGGCCCCCCCTGCAGTTCAGCTTCATCATGGGCGTCCTCGGCGGAATTCGCGCCACGGCGGAGAACCTCGCCCTGCAGGCGCGCGAGGCGCCGCGGGACAGCACCTGGGAGGTGATCGGCATCTCCCACCAGCAGTGGCTGATGATCGGGAGCGCGCTCTGCCTCGGCGGCAACGTCCGCGTCGGGCTGGAGGACAATTTCTACCTCGACGCCCAGGGCAAGCAGATGGCCGCCTCCAATGGGGATCTGGTGTCCAAGGCCGTGCGCATGGCACGCGACATGGGCCGCGAGCCCGCCTCTGTCGACGAGGCGCGCCGGATGCTCTCGCTCGCCCCCTGACCCGTCGCGGGATGTCTTGACACGACGCGCCAAGGCTCCTATCCAACCCATCGCACACCCATGCCCTGGAGGAGCTGCCCGTGAAGAAGATCCGCCTCCTGACCCCCGGCCCGACTCCCGTCCCGGAACGCCTTTCGCTGCGGATGGCGCGGCCCATCGTCCACCACCGCTCGCCCGAATTCGAAGCGGTCTTCGGGCGCGTCCGCGAAGGGCTGCAGTGGCTCTTCCAGACCAAGCAGGACGTGATGGTCTTCGCCGCCAGCGGCACCGGGGCGATGGAGGCGGCCTTCGTCAATTTCCTGCGCAAGGGCGACACCGCCATCGTGGTGGACGGCGGCAAGTTC
Source organism: uncultured delta proteobacterium (assembly GCA_963792275.1). GTDB lineage: Bacteria > Myxococcota > Myxococcia > Myxococcales > 40CM-4-68-19 > 40CM-4-68-19. The sequence continues at coordinate 611,505 of CAWBVQ010000018.1, read as the reverse complement.
GGCGAGCGCTGGGGCAAGTTCGCCAAGGCCTACGGCGTCAACGCGGTGGTGCTCAAGTGCGAGTGGGGGCAGCCCGTGCAGCCCTCGGCGGTGGAGCAGGCGCTGCGCGAGAACCCGCAGGCAAAGGCCGTCTACGTCCAGGCCAACGAGAGCTCGACGGGCGTGTACCATCCGGTGCAGCAGCTTGCGCAGGTGACGGCGCGCACCGGCGCAATCCTGGTGGTCGACGCCATCAGCGCGCTCGGGGCCATGCCGCTGCCCATGGACGCCTGGGGCATCGACGTGCTGGTCAGCGCCGGCCACAAGGCGCTGGGGCTGCCGCCGGGCATCGCCTTCCTCGCGGCTTCCGAGAAGGCGTGGAAGCTGAACGAGTCGGCCGATCTGCCGCGCTTCTACTTCGACCTCAAGCGCGAGCGGGACAGCCAGCGGAAGAACCAGACCGCCTGGACGCCGGCCATCGCGCTGGTGGAAGGCCTGGACGAGTCGCTGGCCATGTTCCGCGAGGAGGGCCTGGAGAACGTCTTTGCCCGCCACGAGCGGATGGCCCGCGCCGCCCGCGCCGCCATGCAGGCCCTGGGGCTGACGCTCTATTCGAAGAGCCCGTCCGCCGCCATGACCACCGTGCTCGCTCCCGACGGCGTGGACTCGGAGAAGCTGGTCAAGCACCTCTTCGCCAACTACGGGATCAAGCTGGTGGGAGGCCAGGACGCGGCCAAGGGCAGGATCTTCCGCATCGCGCACCTCGGCTACTTCGACGACTTCGACGTGCTGGTGGTGGTGGGCGCCGTGGAGCGCGGGCTGCACGACCTTGGCGCCAAGCTGCAGCTCGGGGCAGGCCTCACCGCGGCGCAGAAGAGCTTCGCGGAGCGATAGATGCGCATCCTCATCTCCGACGACCTCTCCCCGGAGGCGAAGACCATCCTCGAGCGCATCCCCGGAGCGGAGGTGGAGTTCAAGGTGGGCCTCAAGCCGGCCGAGCTGCGCGAGATCATCTCCGGCTACGACGCGCTGGCGGTGCGCAGCGCCACCAAGGTCACCGCCGACATCCTCTCCGCCGCGCCCAGGCTGCGGGTGATCGGCCGCGCCGGCACCGGAGTGGACAACATCGACCTCGCCGCGGCCACGCGAAAGGGCGTGGTGGTGATGAATGCCCCGGGCGGCAACAGCGTCTCGGTGGCGGAGCACACGCTGGCCCTCCTGCTCGCGCTCTCGCGGCGGGTGGCGGACGCTTCCCAGAGCACGCGCAACGGCAAGTGGGAGAAGAAGAAGTTCTCCTCCGGCCGCGAGCTCTCCGGCAAGACGCTCGGGGTGGTGGGCACCGGCAACATCGGCGCGCTGGTCGTGCAGCGGGCGAAGGCCTTCGGGATGAAGGTGGTCGCCTACGATCCCTTCCTCAGCGAGGAGGCGGCGGGAAAGCTGGGCGTCGAGCTGGTGCCGCTGCCGGAGATCTTCCGGCGCAGCGACGCGATCACGCTGCACGTGCCTTTGACCGAGCAGACCAAGAACATGCTGGGCGCGCCGCAGCTTGCGGCCATGAAAGAGGGCGCGCTGGTGATCAACTGCGCCCGCGGCGGGCTGGTGGACGAGAAGGCGCTGGCGCAGGCGCTGAAGTCCGGGCACCTGGGCGGCGCCGCCCTCGACGTGTTCGAGACCGAGCCGCCGCCCGCCGATCACCCGCTCTTCTCCTGCGAGAACTTCATCGCCACCCCGCACCTGGGCGGCTCCACCGAGGACGCGCAGCAGAACGTCGCGGTGATCGTCTGCGAGTCGATGGTGGAGTACCTTTCCACCGGGACCGTGCGCAACGCGGTCAACGTGCCCAGCGTCAGCGGGGAAGTGCTGGAGCGCCTCGGGCCCTTCCTCCGGCTGGCAGGAAAGCTGGGGTCGTTCGCGGGCCAGCTCTCCATGCAGTCCGCCCGCGGAGCGCCCGAGCAGATCGAGATCTCCTACGCCGGCGAGGTGGCGCAGCATCCCGGGGCGCCGCTGACCGCCGCGGTGCTCAAGGGCGCGCTCGGCACCTTCCTCGCCGAGCCGGTCAACGAGGTCTCCGCCCCGGCGCTGGCCCGCGAGCGCGGCCTCTCGGTCACCTCGACGAAGACCAGCGACACGCCGGACTTCGCCAGCCTGGTCTCGGTGCGCCTGCGCTGCGGCGACGGCCGCACCACCGAGGTGGCCGGCACCATCGTCGGCAAGCGCGAGCCGCGGCTGGTGCGGGTGGACAAGTTCGAGCTGGAAGCGGTCCCCGAGGGCGCCGTCCTGGTCCTGCACAACGACGACAAGCCCGGCGTCATCGGCAACGTCGGGCGCACGCTCGGCGAGGCGCAGGTGAACATCGCGCAGTTCGCCCTCGCCCGCGATCGCAAGAGCGGGGAAGCGCTGGCGCTGGTCAACGTGGACGTCGCGGCAACCGCCGAGGTGCTCGACCGGCTGCGCCGGCTCCCCGACGTGCGGCAGGTGCACCAGGTGGTGCTCTGACCATGATAGGGAACGGTCCATGTCCAACGTGGTGATCGTCGGCGCGCAATGGGGCGACGAGGGGAAGGGGAAGATCGTCGATCTCTTCACCTCCTGGGCGGACGTCGTGGTCCGCTTCCAGGGCGGCGCCAACGCCGGGCACACGCTGGTGGTGGGCGGGGTCAAGACCATCCTCCGCCTGGTGCCGAGCGGCATCCTGCACACCGGCAAGCGCTGCTACATCGGCAACGGCGTGGTGGTCGATCCCGAGGCGCTGGTCGAGGAGATTGGCTTCTTGCAGGGGCGCGGGCTCCTCCAGGACACCTCGCAGCTCATCGTCAGCGAGAACGCGCACGTCATCCTGCCCTACCACAAGCGCATCGACGCGGGCCGCGAGGAGAAGGCGGGCAAGGCGAAGATCGGCACCACCGGGCGCGGCATCGGCCCCTGCTACGAGGACAAGGTGTCGCGCCGCGGCATCCGCATGCGCGACCTGCTCAAGCCCGCCGCGCTCCGCGCCCGCATCGAGGAGCGGCTGCCCGAGGCGAACGGGCAGATCCGGGCGCTCGGGGGCGAGCCGCTCGACCTCGAGACCGTGCTGCGCAAGGCGCTGGCGCTGGGCGAGCGGCTCGCGCCGCACATGGGCAACACCAGCGAGCGGCTGGCCCACGAGGTGGAGAAGGGCCGCGCCATCCTCTTCGAGGGCGCGCAGGGCACGCTCTTGGACATCGATCACGGCACCTATCCCTACGTGACCAGCAGCAACACCGTGGCCGCCAACGCCGCGGTCGGCTCGGGCCTCGGCCCCACCGCCCTGCACACCGTCATCGGCATCACCAAGGCGTACAGCACGCGGGTGGGCAACGGCCCGATGGTGACCGAGCTGCAGGACGAGACGGGCGAGCGCCTCCGCACCATCGGCGTGGAGTTCGGGACCGTCACCGGCAGGCCGCGGCGCTGCGGCTGGCTGGACGCGCTGGTGCTGCGCTACGCCTCCAGGGTGAACGGCCTCGACGGGCTGGCGCTGACCAAGCTGGACGTGCTCACCGGCCTGGAGAAGCTGCAGATCGCGGTGGCCTACAAGCTGGACAACGGCAAGACGGTGACGGAGTTTCCCTCCGACCCGGACCTGCTTGCACAGGCGCAGCCGGTCTACGAGGAGCTGCCCGGCTGGAAGGAGAACCTCGGCGACATGCGCGAGTACGGCGAGCTGCCTGCCAACGCGCGCAGGTACGTGGAGCGCGTGGAGCAGCTGGTGGGGGTGGAAACCATCGCCGTCTCGGTGGGGGCGGACCGCGCCCAGACCATCGTTCGCAAGAATCCATTTCGGCACGTTTGAGTTTGCCTGGGCCCCCGCCCGGCGTGGAAAGGTGGGGTAGGAGGGAACCGTGGTCGAACCCGTCATCGTCGATGCAATCCGGACCGCGCGGGGCAGGCGCAAGGGCGCCCTCGCGCAGCTCCACCCGGTGGATCTGCTCGCCCGCACGCTCAACGGCGCGCTGGAGCGCGCCAACGTCAAGCCCCACGACGTCGAAGACGTGATCATGGGGTGCGTGACGCAGGTGGGCGAGCAGGGCTTCAACATCGCGCGCGGAGCGGTGCTCGCGGCAGGCCTGCCGGTGGAGATCCCCGGCACCACCGTGAACCGCTTCTGCGGCTCCGGACTGCAGGCGGTGAACTTCGCGGCGCAGGCGGTGCTCTCCGGCGCCTCGCAGCTGGTCCTGGCGGGCGGCGTGGAGCACATGACGCGGGTGCCGATGGGCTCCGACGCGCTCGGAGGCGACGGCCCGGCCTCGCCGGAGCTGGTCGAGCGCTGGCCCAACCTCGTCCCGCAGGGTCTCGCCGCCGAGATGATCGCCGCGAAGTGGAGCTACTCGCGCCGCCAGCTCGACGAGTTCGCCGCGCAGTCGCAGCACAAGGCAGCCAACGCCATCGAGCGCGGCTATTTCACCCGCGAGATCCTGCCGCTGGAGATGGGCGAGAAGGTCGTCTTCGACCGCGACGAGCACCCGCGCCCCGGCACCACCGCGGACACGCTCGCGAAGCTCAAGCCCTCCTTCAAGGAAGACGGCGTGCTCCACGCCGGCAATTCCTCGGGCATCGTCGACGGCGCCGCGGTGGTGGTGGTGGCCTCGAAGGGCAGGGCGCGCAGCCTCGGGCTCAAGCCGCGGGCGCGCATCCTCAGCATGGCCGTGGTGGGAAGCGACCCGGTGCTGATGCTCACCGGGCCCATCCCCGCGACGCGCAAGGCGCTGGCGCAGGCCGACCTCAAGGTCTCCGACATCGACGTGTTCGAGATCAACGAGGCGTTCGCGCCCATCCCCATCCTGGTCGCGCAGGAGCTGGGCATTCCCATGGAGAAGGTGAACCCCAACGGCGGCGCCATCGCCCTCGGCCACCCGCTCGGGGCCACCGGCGCCATCCTCCTCGCCTCCGCCCTGCACGAGCTGGAGCGCACCGGGCAGCGCCGCGCGCTGATCACGCTCTGCATCGGCTATGGCATGGGGATCGCCACCATCATCGACCGCAAGGTGGACTGAGAGCGCGCCCCGGCGTCACCGCCGCCGGGCGGCGATCCATCGCTGGCCGCGTCGCTCCCCGGTCTGGCGAGGCCTTTCGAGCACACGGGGAACCCGCCGGATTCGTGGCGGGTTCCAGTTTCAGTAGAAGCACGCAGCAGGGCTGTCGCGACCCGGACGTGCCCACGAGAGGAAGCGTTGCGCGCACACACCTTGCGATCTATGTCTGCGCGCAGTCGCCATCGCCAATGCCGAACAGCCCCAAATCCGATCCAGGCGCGCCGCTCGTCCCCTCCGCCACCGCGGACGTCCCTGGCCCCATGCCGGCGACGCGCAAGGCCGCGGTGTTGCCTCCGGCGGCGCAGCAACAGAACGGTCACGGCGGCGATCAGCACCGGGGAGAGCCGTCGCATCCCGGAGTTCCGCTCGCGCCCCCCGGCATCGCGCCGGAGTCGGACGTGCGCGTGCATACGCCGTCCGCGGCCGCCCCGTTGCCGGCGCACGGCCACGTCAACGAGGGCCTCGGCGACCTGCCCTGGTGCTATGGGGACGCGCGCCTCGTGGGCATGGTCCGCGATCCGCAGACTCTCTACGTGTACTGGGATTTTTCCCAGCAGCAGATCGAGTCCGCCTTCGCCGGCCTGGGGCCCGCACGCGCGGTGCTCAAGCTCTGCAACGCGCGCAACGGCAGCGGCGAGCTGGTGCGCGAGACCGAGGTGACCCTGGAGGCCCGCGGCTGGTACGTGCGCGAGCTGCCCGCCGGCATGGAGCTGCGCGCCGAGCTGTGGGCGGTGGGCCAGCGCGGCGCGCGGCTGATGCGCGCGGGCCGGCCCGTCCGGCTCCCGCCCGCCGCCCCCTCCGACCAACTGGAGGCGTTCTACCTGCGCATCCCGCTCGACCAGTCCATCGTCGGCGGCATCTCCGGCGGCCGCCCGCTCAACTACGGCGGCGCCGCCCCGGCCGGTTGGGAACGGCGGCTGCAGCCGCGGGCCTTCAGCGGCTCCAGCGTGGGCGGACCGTACGGCTCGAGCCCCGGCAACAAGCTCCCCTGGAGCATGACCTATCTCAAGGGGGACCTCGAGGACGATGAATGAGCCGAGCCGGTCTCGCCATCGTCCTGCACGCGCACCTGCCCTACGTGCGCCACCCCGAGTACCCCGAATTCCTCGAGGAGGACTGGCTCTACGAGGCCATCACCGAGACGTACCTGCCCCTATTGGAGGTGTTCGACAAGTGCGCCCTGGAGGGCATCCCCTTCCGCATCACCATGACGCTGACGCCGCCCCTGGTGGGGATGCTGCGCGACGAGCTGCTCATGTCGCGCTACGCGAAGCGGCTCGACTCCCTCTGCGAGCTCTGCGACAAGGAGGTGGAGCGCACCCGCGCCGACGCGCAGCTCGGGCCCCTGGCCTGGCACTACCGCGAGCACCTCTACCACCTGCGCCGGCTCTTCCACGACCGCTACCGGCGCGATCTGGTGGCCGCCTTCAAGCGGCTGCAAGACGCCGGCGCGCTGGAGATCATCACCTGTGGAGCGACGCACGGCTTCTTGCCGCTGATGATCCACGGGGAAGCCATCCGCGCGCAGATCCAGGTGGCCTGCGCCCATTACCGCATGCACTTCGGCCGCGACCCGCGCGGCATCTGGCTGCCGGAGTGCGGATACGCGCCGGGGATCGATCGCTACCTCGCCGCCGAGAACATCCGCTTCTTCTTCGTCGACTCGCACGCGCTCGCCAACGCGGTGCCGCGGCCGCGGCGCGGGGTCTATGCCCCGGTCTACACGCCGGGCGGAGTGGCGGCGTTCGCGCGCGATCCGGAGAGCTCCATGCAGGTCTGGAGCGCGGAGAACGGCTACCCGGGCGATCCGGTCTATCGCGAGTTCTATCGCGACATCGGCTTGGACCTCGACTACGACTACATCCGCCCGTACATCCAGGCCACGGGCGATCGCAAGAACACCGGCATCAAGTACTACCGCATCACCGGCAAGGTGCCGCTCGGCGCCAAGCAGCTCTACGATCCTTCGGCGGCGCGCGCCCGCGCGGAGATGCACGCCGGCAACTTCCTCTTCAACCGCACCAAGCAGGTGGAGTTCCTCCGCAACGCCTTCCGCGAGGGCCCGCCTCCGATCGTGATCGCCCCCTACGACGCCGAGCTCTACGGGCACTGGTGGTACGAGGGCCCCATCTTCCTCGAGCACCTGATCCGCAAGGCGGCGGCAGAGCAGGACGTGCTCAAGCTGATGTCGCCCGTCGACTACCTCTACGAGCACCCGGAGCAGCAGCTGGCGCAGCCCCCCATGTCTTCCTGGGGAGCGGGCGGATACGCGGCGGTGTGGCTCGACGAAGGCAACGACTGGATCTACCGCTACCTGCACAAAGCGTCCGAGCGCATGATCGAGCTGGCCCGCATGCACCAGGACGTGAGCGGCGTCACCCGGCGGGCGCTCAACCAGGCAGCCCGCGAATTGCTCCTCGCGCAGTCCAGCGACTGGGCGTTCATCATCAAGACCGGAACCATGGTGGACTACGCGGTGCGACGCACCCGCGAGCACCTGCTGCGCTTCTCCCGGCTCTACGAGCAGATCAAGGGCAACGGCATCGACGAGATGTGGCTCTCCAGCGTGGAAGGGCGCGACAACCTCTTTCCCGAGATCGACTACCGCGTCTACCGGCCGGTCTAGCAGGCGGCAGCTCTGCTCATCCGCTGCTGCGTGCACATCCTCCCCCCGTAGATTCGCTGACGGAGAGGGAGATGAAGGAAGGCTTGCGGGTTGCGCTCGTCTCGACGCCGTTCGTCCCCGTTCCCCCGAAAGGCTACGGTGGGACCGAGCTGGTGGTCGCCGAGCTGGCGCGCGCGCTCCATGCCCGCGGCGTGGAAGTGGTGGTGTACGCCACCGGAGACTCGCATCTGCCGGGAATCGAGATCCGCTCCTATTTTCCGGCCGCGCAGTGGCCACCCGACCGGGACATCGAGCGGGTGCACGCCACCTGGTCGCTGCGCGACGCAGCCCGCGACCCGCGCGGCTTCGACGTGGTGCACGTGCATTCGCCGTGCGCCGTGGAGATGGCGCGGCTCTGCCCCTATCCGGTGGTCTGCACGCTGCACCACGACTACGACCCGGCGCTGACCGAGATGTACGAGGGCGCCCCGCACGTCAAGCTGGTGGCCATCAGCCGGGCGCAGGCCCGCCGGGAAAAGGCGCCGGTGGCCGCGGTCGTCCACCACGGCCTGGATCCGGCGCGGTTCCAGCCCGCCCCCGACCAGGGCTATCTCCTCTTTCTCGGCAGGTACGACAAGGTGAAGGGCGTCGAGGCGGCCATCGAGGTGTCGGCGCGCGCCGGGCTGCCGCTGGTGATGGCAGGCGAGCCGCACGACACCGACTACTACGAGGGGCGGGTGCGGCCGCTGGTGGAGAAGCACGGCATCCTCGAGGTCGGACCCGTCGGCGGCGAGCGCAAGGCGGCGCTCCTCGCCCGCGCGCGGGCGCTGCTCTTTCCCGTCCAGTGGGACGAGCCCTTCGGCCTCGTCACCATCGAGGCGATGCTCAGCGGCGTCCCCGTGCTCGCCACCGCCCGCGGCGCGGTGCCCGAGGTGGTGGAGGAGGGCGTCAACGGCCTGATCTGCGACGATCCCGCCGAGATGGTCGCGAGCGCGCGCATGGCGGAAAAGCTCTTCGACCGGCAGCGCATCCGCCGGCTGGCGGTGGAGCGTTGGTCCGCGTCGCGGATGGCCGAGCAGTACCTCGCCATCTACCGCGCGGCCCACGTCGAGCGGCTGATCGGCCAGTCGGGCGAGAACGAGACCGCCGCGGAGGCTTGACCGTGGCCGACCGCGCGCTCGTCTCGGTGTCGGCGAAGGAGCTTCTCGGGTACGACGACCTGGGGGCCTTGCCCGAGTCCACCGGCACCGACAAGCTGGTGCTCAAGCGCGGCAACCTCTTCGCGGTGGCGGGCCGGCTGGGAGACATCGGTCCGGCCGGCGCGCGCGACCAGGGCGCGTACTTCGAGGACACGCGCTTCCTCTCGCTGCTCAAGCTCACGGTGGCGGGCGGTCCGCCGGTGGTGCTCTCCACCCAGAGCGGCGCCGAGTACACCTCGCAGGTGGATTTGACGGTCACCAGCACGCACTTCGGCGGCGTGTTCCAGGACCCGGTCAACTTCCTCCACCTGCGCCGCGAGCAGCTCATCGACGAGCACTTCGTCGAGCGCCTCACCCTCACCAACTACCTGGTGCGCGACATCGACTACTGGGTGGAGTACGAGTTCGCCTGCGACTTCGCCGACCAGTTCGAGGTGCGCGGCGCGCGGCGGCGCGAGCGGGGCACCTACTTCCGGCCCCTGGTGGAGAAGGACTCGGTCACCTGCGCGTACCAGGGCCGCGACGGCGTCCTCTACCGCGCGGAGATCTTCTTCCCCGTCCGTGCGCCGGACGAGGTTTCCGGCGGCCGCGCCCGCTTCAACTTCCACCTCGGGCCCAACGAGAGCGCCACCCTGGAGCTGCACGCGCTGCCCTCCATCCACGCGGTCCGTTCCGGCACCTCGGTGCGGGAGGCCGCGGACGCCGCGCGCCAGCCGGGCTACAAGCCGCCGTCCGTCATGGGCGACGAGCCGGAATCGGGCTGGACGTACCCGGGCTCGCATCCTGTCTGGCAGCCGCCCGCGCCGCGGCGCTTCGACGACCGCATCGCGCGCGCCCGCGCCGACTACCGGCAGTGGGCGGACGCGAGCGCGCACGTGCACGCGAGCGAGGAGGCCTTCAACTGGGCGCTCACCCAGGCGGTGGCGGATCTCAAGGCCCTCTCCATCTACTGGGAGGGGCGCCGGGTCGTCTCCGCCGGCGTGCCCTGGTACGCATCGCCCTTCGGCCGCGACGCGCTGATCACGGGCTTCCAGGCGCTGCTCGTCAACCCCGACGTCGCGCGCGAGGCGCTCCTCTTCCTCGCCGCGCACCAGGGCAAGAAGGTGGACGACTTCCGCGAGGAGGAGCCGGGGAAGATCCTGCACGAGATCCGCCGCGGCGAGCTGGCCCGCACCGGGGAAGTCCCGCACACTCCCTACTACGGGAGCATCGACTCCACGCCGCTATTCATCATCCTATACACAGAATATCTACAGTGGACCGGCGATCGCGCCACGGGCGCCCAGCTCCTCCCCGCCGCCGAGGCCGCGCTGCGCTGGATCGACGAGTGGGGCGACAAGGACGGCGACGGGTTCGTCGAGTACCAGCGCAAGACGGAGCGCGGGCTGCGCAACCAGGGCTGGAAGGACTCCTGGGACGGGGTGCCGCACCTCGACGGGACGCCCGCGGAGCCGCCCATCGCGCTGGTCGAGGTGCAGGGGTACTGCATCGACGCGCGCAGGCGGATGGCGCGCCTCTATCGCCAGCTGGGGCGCCGCGAGGATGCAGCCCGCTGCGCGCTGGCGGCGCAGCGCCTGCTCCGCGCCGTCGACGAGGCCTTCTGGATGGAGAAGGCGGGCACCTACGCCATCGCGCTCGACGGACGCAAGAACCAGGTCAGGAGCGTGACCTCGAACCCCGGCCACCTGCTCTTCTCCCGCGCCGTCGCAGGGCCCCGCGCCCGGCGCGTCGCGCGGACGCTGATGTCGCAGGAGAGCTTCTCCGGCTGGGGCATCCGTACGCTCGCCCGCGGGCAGCAGGCCTACAACCCGCTCAGCTACCACAACGGCACGGTCTGGCCGCACGACAACTCGCTCATCGCGATGGGCTTCTCCAACTACGGCATGCAGAAGCTGGCTGCGCAGTTGCTCTCCGGCATGTACGACGCGTGCCGCCAGTTCCGCCACTACCGCCTGCCCGAGCTGTTCTGCGGCCTGGGCGCGCGGCCAGGGAGAGCTGGTGGTGAGCTATCCCGTCTCCTGCTCGCCGCAGGCGTGGGCCTCGGGGGCGCTCTTCTTGCTCTTGCGCGCCTGCCTGGGCCTCTACCCGGACGCCACGCGGCGGTTGCTCAAGATCGTGAATCCACAGCTGCCCGCGGGAGTGACGAATCTCACCTTGGAGCGCCTGCGCGTCGGGGACACGCGGGTGACGGTGGAGTTCACCCGCAGCGGGGAGTCCTGCTTTGCCTCGGTGCGCGAGACGGAAGGACATCCGCTCGCGGTCCGCATCGAAGTGGGCGCGCAAGCGGACGAGGCTTGACGCGTCCTCCGGACGGAAACGATTTTCCCAGGGAACGGCAGTTCCCTATGCCGCTTGCCGCCGGCTGAACACGGGGAACGCAAACGGCGGCACCCAGGACGGGAGCCGCTGTCGCGCCAGGGACACGACCTTGCGGCCGCGCTCCGTCTGGCTGAGCGCCTTGAGGAACCAGGCACCCACCAGTGCGATGAATCCACCCGGAACTACGACCGCCGCCACGATGAGAGCCATTTTCCGGTTCACGCCCTGGGGTTCTGCACGCGTAATGCCACCTGCGAAGTTCGCTACGCACCTGCCCGCGGCGTGCTAGACAGGCGCTCGATGGTCCATTCGCTGCAAAGCGTCGAGGACGCCTCCGAGCGGCTCCGCGCCACCGGCTACCTGCCCTCGCCGGAGATCTCCTCCAGCGTCTTCCTCGCCGACCGCCTGGAGAAGCCCATCCTGGTGGAAGGCCCCGCCGGCGTGGGAAAGACGGAGCTGGCGCGGGCCTTTGCACAGGCCACGGGGCGCGCCCTGCTCAGGCTGCAGTGCTACGAGGGGCTCGACGAGGCAAAGGCGCTCTACGAGTGGGAATACGCGAAGCAGCTCCTCTACACGCAGCTGCTCAAGGACAAGATCGCGGAGATGATCGCCGGCACCGGCACGCTGGCCGAGGCGGCCGAGCGCATCGCGCGATCCGACGATCTCTTCTTCAGCGATCGGTTCCTCCTGCCCCGCCCGCTGCTCGCCGCCATCCGCAGCGCCGAGCCCTCGCTCCTGCTCATCGACGAGATCGACAAGGCCGACCCGGAGTTCGAGGCGTTCCTGCTCGAGGTGCTCTCGGACAACGCCGTCACCATCCCGGAGCTGGGCACCATCCAGGCGACGCACACGCCCCGGGTGGTGCTGACTTCCAACGCGGCGCGAGAGCTCTCCGACGCGCTCAAGCGCAGGTGCCTGCACCTCTACATCGACTTCCCCACCGCGCAGCGCGAGCTGGAGATCGTGCGCTCGCGCGTGCCCGGCGTCGCCGATCAGCTCGCGCGCAAGGTGGTGGCGGCGGTGCAGGCGGTACGCAAGCTCGACCTCAAGAAACCGCCCTCCATCAGCGAGACGCTGGACTGGGTGCGCGCCCTCACGCTGCTCAACGCGGGCACGCTCGACCCGCAGATTGTCTCCGACACGCTCTCCACCATCCTCAAGTACGAGGCCGACATCGCCAAGGCGAAGGAGCACCTCTCCTATATCGCCGGCGCCGAGCTGCATTGACCGCCGCCGGCGCTGGCCGCGGTGGCAGCCTCAGCGATGCTTGCCGCCGCGCGCGCTTTCCCTGCGCGCCTGCGCCTGCACCTGGCCGTCCACGTAGCCGGGATACCTGGCGCGGACGAAGTGGTCGGACACCTCCGACAGCTCGGCCGTCGTCCTTGCGGTCGCCGACGAGAAATCCGCCCCGCGACTTGAAGAGGACGTACACCGTCGCGTCATCCACCGACATGCCCTGCGCCTCGGGCCGGTAGGTGTCCTCGCCCACCTGCACGAGGACCACGCCGGGCGCCACCTCGCGCGCGCCGACGAAGCGGAAGGTCTTCAGCTCGGGCTCGCCGTCGTCCCAGGGAGCAAGCTCGCGCGAGCGCATCCTGCCGCTCTCCAGCGCCGCCAGCGTCTTCGGATGCGTCAGCCGCCGCACGCCGTCCCAGTCCTTGCGCACCACCCGCGACAGGTACTGCTGCAGCGTGGCCTTGGCGAGGAACACGTCGGGCGGCTCCTCCTGCAAGAGCGTCTGCACCGACGTCTGTGGAGACTTGTCGATTGCCGATGCGGCCGAAAACGCCGCCAACACGAGCGCCGCCACCATGTGCCCTCCCCCTGCTGCCCCATGGCAGCCCGCCCACCAGGCGAAGCTGGCTACGGGCGCCCGGTGCGGCAAGGGAGATGAGGCGTCAGGCGCTCGCTGCGCCGGGGGTCCGGCCAGGGCCAGCTGTCGCTCCCGGGCGTTTGGCTTCGGACAGAGCGACAGTTCAGCGTGCGACGCCGAGGAGCGGATTGGGGAGCGAGAGCTCCGCCGCCTGCCGGTAGAGGCGCGCGTTGGCGATGGCCAGGGACGCCTGCGCCGCCACCGCTTCCGCCAGGCGGATCTCGAAGGTTGAAGCCGTCGACGTCGGGGCGGCCGAGGCTCATCACGCCGAGGACCGTTCCCTTGCTGCGCAAGGGGATGGCGAGGAACGCCCCCGCGCCCTGCCGGCCGGGCTTGTCGTCGAGCAAGCGCGCGTCTTTGGCCACGTCCTTGACGTAGATGGTCTTGCTCCGCGCCGCCGCCTCGCCGGGCACGCCCTCTCCGGGCGCGAAGCGAAGGCCGCGCCCGTCCGCAGGCGCCTTTCCGCCAACCGCTTCGACGACCAGTTCGCGGCTCTTGTCGTCGAGCAGCATGACCGAGAACCGGCTGACGCCCAGGCGCGCGCACACCTCGCGCCCGAGCGCGTCGAGTTGCCCGCGCAGATCGAGCGTGTCGGTGAGCGCCTTGGAGACTGCCAGGAGCAGCTCCGTCTCGCCCAGCTGCGCGGCGAGCTGGGCATTGACCGCCTTCAGCTCCGCCTGCAAGGACGCCTGCGGCTCCATCTGCGCCATCGACTCGCGCGCCTCGATGTCGAGCGCCGCCATGTCGGTGATGCGCGCGAGCATGGTGTTGAAGCTGCGCGAAAGCGTCCCCAGCTCGTCCTCGCTCTGCACGCGGGCGCGCACCAGGAACTCGCCCAGCTCCGCGCGGGCCATCACCCGCTGCAGCGCCTGGATGGGCTTGATGAGGAAGTGCCGCGCCGCGAGCGCGATGGTCATGCCGGCGAAGGTGAGGGCGAGGAGCGTGCCGAGGACCGCCCCCTGCCACAGCTCGCGGAAGGCGAGGGCCAGGTCGAGCTCAGCCACCCGGTGCGAGTGGGCGACCAGCGCCCCCAGGCCCGTCACCAGCACCACCGCCGAGGGCAGGGCGGAGGCGAGGACGAGCTTGAGGGCGATCGAGCGGCGAATCTGCGACGGCACGATGGGTCGATTGTAGCCGTTTCCAGGCCCACTGGCTCGGGGTCGTCCCTGCACCCACATTTCAGCCTCACCCAAGGAGGCACACATGCGCGTCTCGGACGTGATGACCAGGAACCCAGCCACGGTCTCGATGGATACGACGGTCCAGGAGGTGGCCCGCCTGATGGCGGACAAGGACGTCGGCTTCGTCCCCATCGTCGACAACCAGGGCGTCGTCTGCGGCACCGTGACCGATCGCGACATCGTGGTGCGGGTGACGGCGAAGGGACTCGACGCGAAGACCTCGAAGCTGCGCGACTTCGGCGCGAACAGCGTCATCAGCGTGTCGCCGGAAGACGACATCTCCCGCGCCCAGGAGCTCATGAAGCAGCACCAGGTGCAGCGCATCCTCGTCTGCGACGCGAAGAAGAAGCCGGTGGGCGTGATCAGCCTGCAGGACCTCGCCGAGCACGACAAGGGCGGCCTGGGCGAGACGGTGCGCCAGGTGAAGCAGGAAGGCGCAGCGGTGCACTAAAGTTTGCCGGGGAGCTCACGCTGCTGCAGGCTGCGCTCCGTGAAGCGCCTTGCTGCAGCGCTGCTCCTCTGCGCCTTCGCCGGCCGCGCCGAGGAGATCCGCATCGAGATCTGGCGCGGCCATCGCAGCGCCCGGGTGGAGTCGGGCGGCCGCACGCGCCTCGTCACCGGTCCGGCGCGGTTCGATGCGCCGGTGCAACTGGACGGGCGCGAGCTGCCCGGCCGCCTGGAGCTGTTCCTCGACGAGGACGGCCTCGTCGCGGTCAACGCGGTGGACCTGGAGCAGTACGTCGCGGCGGTGGTGGCGAGCGAGGTGCCCGCGGGCTGGCCCGAAGAGGCGCTGCGCGCGCAGGCGGTGGCGGCGCGGACGTTCGCGGTGGCGCAGAAGGTGGCGCAGGGCGCGGGCGCTCGCGCGCATCTGGGCGCCTCGGTCATCGACCAGGTGTACAGGAACGCCGCGCACCCTCCTGCGGCCGCGCTGGAGGCTGCGCGCGCAACCGCCGGACAGGTCCTCACCTTTGGCGCCGCGCCGATCGCGGCCTGGTTCAGCGCCAGCTGCGGCGGCGCGAGCGAGAGCGCGGAGGCAGCGTTCAACCTCGCCCCGGGAGCCGCGCCCTACGTCCGCGGCGGCGAGGAAGACGGCGACGCGCGCGAGTGGACGATTCGCATCCCGCTCGAGGAGATCACCGCCGCGCTGCGGAAGGCGCGGCGGATGCAGGCGCGCATCGAGGATCTCTCGGTGGAGTCGCGCACGGCGAGCGGCCGCGCCCGCACGCTGGCGATGAAGACCGCCGAAGGCCCGCGTCCGCTCGCGGCGGTGGAGCTGCGGCAACTGCTCGGGTACACCAGGCTGCCGTCGTTGCTCTTCGAAGTCGAGACGCACGGCGGCGCGGCGGTCTTCCGGGGAAGAGGGAGCGGCCACGGCGTGGGGCTCTGCCAGTGGGGCGCGCGGGCGCGCGCGCAGCGCGGGGCCGGATACCGCGAGATCCTCGCGCACTATTATCCGGGCGCGGAGATCCGCCGGATGTATTGAGGAGAGGTGTCGCGGTAGAGGAGCACCAGCCCGGCGAGCGGCAGCGGATAGAGGAGCACGCGCACCAGCGCCGCCACCAATGGCCGCGCCGGAACCGCGGGCAGCGCCGCGGCCGCCAGCGACGCGACGACCGAGAAGACGAGGATGAGCCCCCACATGCCGAGCGCCGGTCCCCAATGCCCGCGCAGCCGCTGCCACGACTGCTCCAGGGCCGCGCGCCCGGACACGCCTTCCCGCATGGCGATGGCGGGCGCAAAAGAGAAGCTCGCGGCGAGCAGCATCCCCGGGAGGACGAAGCAGACCGCGCCCACCGCGACCAGCGCCGCCCCGAGCACGCCGGTGGTCGTCACGGCGCCCAGGCGCGCCGCCACGTGCGACCAGGCGTGGGAAGCGCCCGCGGCCCGCCCTTCGCACAGCTCCAGCACCAGCGCCACCGCCGCGGCGTGCGCGAGGAAGAGCCCGGCAAGCAGCAGCGCCGCGACGATGGCGGTGCTGTAGGCCCAGGGCAAGAGCGATCGGAAGAGCTCGCTCGCGTTGGTCGCGGCGGCGCCCTGGGCCATTTCGCCGTGGAGCTGCTGCGCGCGCAGGTCCCGCGACGCCGCGGTGGGCGGCGGCTTCTCTTGCGCATCGATCTGCTGTTCCTGCGCCTCCTGCGTGCGCCCTTCCTCCGCGCCTCCCAGGCCGAGCCAGGAGAGCCCGAAGGCGACCGCTCCCGCGGCGAGCAGATTCGCGGGCACCAGCGCCACCGCGCAGGTCAGCACCAGCGCGCCGAAATGCCGCCGGTAGAGCGAGAGCGCCCGCGCGAGCACGGAAGCTCAGGCCGCGCGGAGCGCGGGCTCGCCGATCAGCGGCGCGCCGCCGAGCGCGCGCCGGTAGAGGGCGCCGTGGCCTTGCGCCATGCGCTCCAGGGACAGCTCCGCCTCCACGCGCTGCCGGCCGCGCAGGCCCATCTCCTTCGCCGCCTCTGGCGCGCGCAAGAGCTCGCTCAACCTGGCCGCGAGCGCGCCGGCATCGCCGGACGGCACCAGGAACCCGTTCTCGCCCTCTCGCACCAGCTCCGGATTGCCGCCCACGCGCGTTGCCACCACCGGAAGCGCGGCGGCCATCGCTTCCATCAGCGCATTGGAGAGGCCTTCCGCGGTGGAGCAGAGGCACGCCGCCTGGGCGCGGGCGAGGACGGCGGGCACGTCGAGCCGATGGCCGAGCAGGTGCACCCGCTCGCCCAGGCCCAGCTCGGCGATGCGCGCGGCGAGGTGATCGCGCTCCGGTCCCTCTCCCGCGCAGACGAAGTGGACCCGACCAAGCTCTTGCGGCAGCCGCGCCACCGCCTCCACCAGCGTGCGGTGTCCCTTCACCGGCCAGAGGTTTCCGATCACCGCCACCACCGTCGCGTCCGCCGGCACGGGAAGCGGCGCTTGCAGGCCCCGCGCCGCCAGCCCATCGAAGCCCGCGACGTCGAGCCCGTTGCGCACCACCACGCAGTTCTCCGCTTTCACGCCCTCCTCGCGCACGCACATCTCGCGCACGGCGTCGGCGTTGACCACCACGACGTCGGCGGCGCGCGCGTTGAGCTTCTCCAGCCGGCGATGCCAGCGGCCGAAGCCGGCGCGGAGGTGGCCGAGATCGACCCGGCTGACGATGGCTCGCGCGCCTGCAAGCCGGGCGGCGGCGAGCCCGAGCAGGTTGGTGGTGAAGTCCGTGCCGTGGACGATCTTCACGCCCTCCGCGCGGATGAGCGCGGCCATGCGCGCCACCTGCGCCGCCGTGTTGGCCTGCATCATCGAGCCGCGAAGCGGGAAGACCTCCGGCTCGTAGCCGAGGGCGCGCACGGGTTCGAGCAGCGGGCCCGACGCCTCGAAGCAGCCCACCACGGCGCGAAAGCCCTTGGGGTGCCGCCGCAGCCGTTCGACGAACTGCCGCTCGGCGCCCCCGATCCAGAACCGGTTGACCAGGTGGAGCACCGGAATATCAGAAGTGAACATACATGGCAGGGTGTGCATCGCCCGGGCGGGCGGCGAGTCCCTTGACAGGGGGCGCCATATCGCCGACGAACCCGCGCCGATGCCCGCCCCGATCGTCGCCGCCATCGAGATGGGATACGGCCACCTGCGGCCGGCGGCGGCGCTGGCAGAGCGCCTGGGCACGACGGTGATGCAAATCGACGCGCCGCCGCTCGGCGACGCGCGCGATCGCGAGTTCTGGACGCGCAGCCGGCGCCTCTACGAGCCGCTCACCCGGTTCTCGCAGCTTCCCGGGTTCGGTCCTCCTCTCCGCGCGCTGCTCGAGGCGGTGACGGCCATTCCCCCTCCCTGGCCCTCGCGCGATCTCTCCGCGCCGAGCGCCGGGACGAAGTGGATGCTGAAGGCGGCGCGCGACGGAGTGGGGCAGGCGCTCGCCCGCCACCTGCGCGAGACGGGCGCTCCGCTGATCGCCACCTTCTACGCCGCGCCCATCCTCGCGGAGTTGCACGGCGCGCGAGGCTTGCACTGCCTGATCACCGACAGCGACGTGAACCGCGTCTGGGCGCCGCCCCACCCGGAGCGCAGCGCCATCGTCTATTTCGCGCCTGCCGATCGCGCCCGCCGGCGGATGGAGAGCTACGGCGTCCCCCGCTCCCGGATCCGCGTGACGGGCTACCCCTTGCCCGACTCCCTGGTCGGCAGCGATCAGGCCGCGGCGACGGCGAACTTCCGCGCGCGCATGGAGCGACTCGAAGGCAGGGCCGTCCCGCCCCTGGTGGTCTTCGCCATCGGTGGGGCGGGGGCGCAGGTGCCGCTGGCAAGGAGCGTGATCGCCGGAGCGCGGCGGCAGATCCTCGACGGGTCGCTTCGGTTCGCCTTCGTCGCCGGCACGCGCCCCGAGGTCGCCAACGCGCTGCGCGCCGCGCTGTCCGCCGCAGGGCTTGCCTCGCACCCGGGCGTCGAGCTTCTCGCCGAGCCCGACGTCTTCGCCTGCTTCGCCCGGTTCGACGCGCTGCTCGCGCGCGCCGACGCGCTCTGGAGCAAGCCGTCGGAGCTGACCTTCTTCGCGGCGCTGGGACTGCCCTTCGTCGCCGCGCCGCCCGTCGGCGTGCACGAGCATTGGAACCTGCGCTGGGCGGCGGATCGCGGAGCGGCGCTCGTGCAGCACGACCCCTCCGCCGCCGGAGAGTGGCTGCTCGAATGGCTGCACGACGGAGCTCTCGCCGCCGCCGCCGACGCCGGCATGCGGCACCTCCCCAGGATGGGCCTCTACGAGATCGTCGATCAGCTCGGCCGCGGCTGAGCGGGTGTGCTTTGCAGGCGGCTCGGGTTAGAAGGCCGGCGGTGGACGTCGCCGACTTCGACTACGAGTTGCCCGAGGAGCTGATCGCGCAGGCGCCGCTGCCCGAGCGCGACGCGTCCCGCCTGCTGGTGCTGCCGCGCAGGGAAGGCGAGATCCAGCACCGCAGCGTGCGCGACCTGCCCCTCTTGCTCACGCCGGGCGATCTCCTGGTGGCGAACGACGCGCGCGTCATCCCGGCGCGGCTGCGCGGCCGCAAGCAGGGGACGGGCGGCAAGGTGGAGCTCCTCCTCGTGGAACCGCTCGGCGGCGCCGACTGGCTTGCGCTCGGGCAGGCGGCGAAGCCCCTTCGCGCGGGCCAGCGCGTGGAGGTGCTGGGCAGCGAGATCGAGATCGTGCAGATCCGCGAGGGAGGAGAGCTGGTGGCGCGCCTGCCCATCGAGGGCGACGCGCTCTGGAGCTTCCTCGAGGAAGCCGGCGAGGTTCCCCTTCCGCCGTACATCCACCACCCGCCCGGCCCGGAGGATCGCGAGCGCTACCAGACCATGTTCGCGCGCGAGCGGGGGGCGGTGGCGGCGCCGACGGCGGGGCTGCATTTCACCCCGGCGCTGGTGGGCGCGATTCGCGAGCGCGGCGTGGGGCTCGCCTTCATCACGCTGCACGTGGGGCCCGGCACCTTCCTGCCGGTCCGCGCCGGCCGCACCGAGGACCACCGCATGCACCGCGAGCGCTTCGTCGTTCCCGAGGAAACGGCCCGGGCCATCCAGGCAGCGAGCCGCGTCATCGCGGTCGGCACCACGGCGCTGCGCGCGCTGGAGGCGTCGGAAGGACGCGCAGGAGAGGGATCCACCGATCTCTTCGTCACGCCGGGCTACCGCTTCCGCACCGTGGATGGACTCTTCACCAACTTCCACCTGCCCAGGAGCACGCTCTTCATGCTGGTGGCGGCGCTGGCAGGTCTCGGGCGGATCAAGGACGCCTACCGCGAGGCCGTGGAGCGCCGCTATCGCTTCTTCTCCTATGGCGACGCCATGCTGATCGCATGAAGTTCGAGGTGACCCACACCGACGGCGCGGCCCGGCGGGGCAAGCTCGTGCTGCCGCACGGCCAGGTGGATACGCCGCAGTTCATGCCGGTGGGCACCGTCGCCTCGGTGAAGGCCATCGCGCCCGACGACCTCCGCGAGATCGGCGCGCAGATCGTCCTCGGCAACACCTACCACCTCATGCTGCGGCCGGGCGCCGACGTGGTCGAGGAGATGGGCGGGCTGCACCGCTTCATGTCCTGGGAGCGCAACCTCCTCACCGATTCCGGCGGCTTCCAGGTCTACTCGCTCGCCGAGCAGCGCAAGATCACGGAGGAGGGCGCCGTCTTCCGCAGCCACCTCGACGGCAGCAGGCAGGAGCTGACGCCGGAGAAGGCAACGCGGATCCAGCTCCAGCTCGGCAGCGACATCCTGATGGCGTTCGACGAGTGCCCGCCTTCGCAGTCGCCGCGCGACTACCACGAGCGCTCCTTGGAGCGCACCACCCGCTGGGAGCGGCGATGCCTGGAGACTTGGCGCGCGGCCGATCCGTCGGGCGAGCGCGCGCTCTTCGGCATCGTGCAGGGCGGCCCCTTCCCGGACTTGCGCGCACGCCACGCCGCGGAGATCGCTGCGCTGGATTTTCCCGGCAATGCGCTCGGGGGTTTCTCGGTGGGCGAGGAGCCGGAGGCGATGTGGGACGGCGTCGCGGGCGCCGCGCCGCTCTTGCCGGCGGGGAAGCCGCGCTACCTGATGGGGGTGGGGACGCCCGAGGATCTCCTCCGCTGCGCGCTCTCGGGCGTCGATCTCTTCGACTGCGTGCTGCCCACGCGCGTGGCCCGCAACGGGCTGCTCTTGACCCGCCGCGGACGCCTGCAGATCAAGGCGGCGCGGTACGCCAGGGACCCGCGGCCGGCGGACGAGCAGTGCCGCTGCTACACCTGCCGGACCTTCTCCCGGGCCTACCTGCGGCACCTCTGCGCGGCGCAGGAGCTGCTCTCCTTCCGTCTCAACAGCATCCACAACCTCACCTTCTACCTGGACCTCATGTCCGGGCTCCGCCTCGCCATCGAGCGCGGAGAGGCGCAGCGGTACGCGGGCAGAATGCTGGAAAGCTTCGCCGCCGGGGAGTAAGACCGCTCGACGGGGGGTTTTCAGACGCGAGTGGACTACCCGAGCTTTCATCTCCCGGCCGTCCGCGCGCTGGTGGGCGACGGCGCGCGCTTCCGCCCCGTGCTCTGGGGCGAGCTCTCGGGAATGCCCCTGCCGGATCTGCTGAGCGCGCTTGCGCACAGCCGGCGGACCGGCCTCTTGCTGGTCCGCTGCAAGGAAGGCAGCGAGCGGGCGCTCGGCGTGGTCCGCGGCCTGGTCACCTTCTCCGCATCCTCCGACGCGAGCGAGCGCGACGTCCGCGACGTGGCCTACGGCCTCGTGCGCCTGCACCACGGCGAGTTCACCTTCCTCGCCGCGCCGGAAGGCATCCTGCCCGAAGGCTCCGGCGCCTCGGCGCAGGAGTTGCTCCTCGACGGATTGCGCCGGCTCGACGAGGAGGCGCTTCCCGCTTCCACCGGCCTCTCCGCCGGTTGATCGTTGCCGATGCCCGCCCGCGGGTGCTAGAAGGTCCGGCCCCGGATTTCGCGGGGCATTCGAGGAGTTTCGCCGTGCTCGCCTTGCTCGCCCAGGCCGCCGAACAGCAATCGCCCATGGGATCGTTCCAGGGCATGTTCGTGATGATCTCGCTGTTCTTCGTCATCTTCTACTTCCTCGTCATGCGCCCGCAGTCGAAGCAGCAGAACGAGCACAAGAGCTTCCTCAGCAAGCTGGGGAAGGGCGACGAGGTGATCACCTCGGGCGGGGTGGTCGGCAAGGTGGACCGGGTGCAGGGCGACCTGGTGTTCGTGGACGTGGGCAGCAACGTGAAGCTGCGCGTGCTCAAGGCGCAGATCTCGGGCCCCTACAAGGCGCCGGAGGAGAAGCCGGCCGCCGTCGAAGAGCCCGCCAAGAAGTAGGCAGCAGGAGAATCGCGATGGATCGCTCGTGGTACTGGAAGGCCGGCTTCATTGCGGCCGTGACACTCTTGGCGATCTGGGCCCTGGTGCCCAGCGTCACCTACTTCCGCCTTCCCGCCGCGGAGCGCAACGAGGCAAGCGTCTTCGAAAAGGCGCGGCCCAAGTGGGCGCCCGCCAAGCACCTGAACCTGGGGCTCGACCTGCAGGGCGGCATCCACCTCGTCATGGGCGTGGAGGTGGAGCGCGCGGTGCGGGAGAAGGCGGTCCGTAGAGCCGAGGAGATCGCCGCCGAGCTGGATCGCAAGGACGTGAAGGGCGCCGACGTCAAGGGCGATCCCGACACCGGCATCGTCAGCGTGACCGCGCCCGACACCGGCAAGGCCAAGGACGTGCTGGCCGAGTACACGGACATGTACGTGCGCAAGACGTCCGGCGGCACCATCGAGCTGGCGATGAAGGACGACGCGGTCAAGCAGCTCAAGGACAGCGCCGTGGACCAGGCGATGAAGGCCATCCGCAACCGCGTCGACCAGTGGGGCGTCTCCGAGCCCACCATCGCCAAGCGCGGCGACGCCAGCATCCTCGTCCAGCTTCCCGGCTACTCCAATCCGGAGAAGGCGAAGGAGCTGATCGGCCGCACCGCGCAGCTCCAGTTCAAGATCGTCGACGACACCGACCAGACGGTCACCAAGCTGACCCTGCCCGCCGGCATCACCCTGAACTGGGACCGGTACACGGGCGCCGGCGAGGCGCTGGTCTCCTCCCCCTATCTGGAAAGCAAGGACCGCGCGCAGCTCTCGGAATACCTCAAGGGAAAGGCCCCGCCCGCGCACGAGTTCGCCATCGGCAAGATCGAGGGGCGCCCCGGCGAGCAGCCCACCTACCGGTCCTGGCTGCTGGATCAGAAGCAGGGGCTGACCGGCGAGTACATCACCGACGCGCGCGTCGCCTACGACAACTCCCCCGGCGAGGGCAACCGGCCCTACGTGCAGGTGACCTTCAACCGGACCGGCGCGGACCTCTTCGGCAAGCTGACCAAGGCCAACGTCAAGCGGCGCATGGCCATCGTCCTCGACGACACCGTCGACTCGGCGCCCATCATCCAGACCGAGATCCCCGGCGGCGTCTGCTCCATCTCGCTCGGCGGGCTGCGCCCCATCAACGAGATCCTCGACGAGGCCAAGAGCCTTTCGCTGGTGCTCAGGTCCGGCGCGCTCCCCGCGCCGGTGCGCATCCTCGAGGAGCGCAGCGTCGGCGCCTCGCTCGGGCCGGAGCTGGTGCGGCGCGGGTCGATGGCGGCGCTCATCGGCATGCTCGCCGTGCTCGTCTTCATGGCGCTCTACTACCGCTTCTCCGGCCTCGTGGCCGACATCGCGCTGGTGCTCAACGGCCTGGTGGTGCTGGCCATCATGGCGGCGCTCAACTCCACGCTCACCTTGCCCGGCATCGCCGGATTCGTGCTCACGCTGGGCATGGCGGTGGACGCGAACGTGCTCATCAACGAGCGCATCCGCGAAGAGCTGAAGACGGGCAAGAGCGTCATCGCCGCCGTCAGCACCGGGTACGACAAGGTCTTCTGGACCATCTTCGACGGACACGTCACCGCGCTGGTGGCGGGCTTCGTCATCCGTGCCTACGGCTCGGGGCCGGTGCGCGGCTTCGCCACCACCCTGATCATCGGCCTGCTCGCGTCCATGTTCACCTCCATCGTGGTGACGCGGGCCATCGTCGAGTGGTTCGTCGGGCATGGCCGGCTGCACAAGGCCGTGAGCTTCTAAGGGGATCGCGCCATGCAGATGAAATACTTCGATCTGGTCAAGCCGGGCACCACCCACGACTTCGTCAAGTACCGGCGCGTCGCGGTGGTGGGCTCGCTGATCGTGAATGCGCTGGTGCTCCTCGGCGTCTTCGTCTGGCCCCGGCTCAACTACGGCGTGGACTTCGCCGGCGGCACCGAGATGCAGGTCCACTTCAAGAAGGCGGTGGAGGCGGGCGACATCCGCGACCTGGTGTCGAAGCAGGGCTTCGGCGAGCCCACCGTGCAGCGCTACGGCGCCGAGACCGAGAACCAGTACCTGATCCGCGTGGAGCGCATCGCGCTGCTCACGCCGGAGAAGGCCGGCCAGATCCGCGCCGCCGTCGCCAGCGCGCTCCCGGATCTGCAGAACTTCCGCTTCGATCCCGAGGTGGGCGACAAGCTCGACTTCACCTTCAAGCAGGCGGTGGACGAGAACGCGCTCAAGGCCGCGGTGGAGAAGGAGGGCACGGCGGTGAAGGAGATCCGCCCGCTGCTCTCGCGCGAAGGGCAGGCCCGCGAGTACACCGTCATCACCCAGGGCACGGCCGACAAGATCGGCTCCGCGCTGCGGGAGAAGTACGGCGCCGATCAGGTCGACATCGTCCGCACCGACTACGTCGGTCCACAAGTGGGCAAGCAGCTGCGCGTCGACGGCAGTCCTCGCGGTGCTCTACGCGATGGGGATGATCCTCGTCTACGTCGGCTTCCGCTTCGAGTTCCGCTTCTCGCCCGGCGTGATCATCGCCCTCATCCACGACGCCATCATCACCCTCGGCTTCTTCGTGGTCAGCCGGCACGAGTTCAACCTCACCTCGGTCACCGTCATCCTCACCGTGGTGGGCTACTCGGTGAACGACACCATCGTCATCTACGACCGCATCCGCGAGAACGCGAGGCGCCACAAAGGCATGCCGCTGCGCGGCCTGATCAATCTCTCCATCAACGAGATGCTCGGGCGCACCATCCTCACCTCCGGCGCCACCGCGCTCTCGCTGGTGGGCCTGCTCGTCTACGGCGTCGGCACCATCTGGGACTTCGCCGCCGCCATGCTGGTCGGTATCATCTCCGGCACCTACTCCACCTGGTACATCGCCAGCCCGATGACCATCTGGCTCGAGGAGCACACCGCGCAGCGCAAGGAGATCGAGGACGCGAAGCAGAAGCCGCCGAAGAAGAGCGACTCCCCGCGCCCGGCGGCCGCCGCGCGCTGACGCGGTTCCGCTTGCGCGGCTCCGCGTTAGCCTCGTTGGAGGACCCTGCGGTTCCCTCGGCGAGCAAAGCTCGCCGAGCCTCCCTCCGCCGACGGCGCGACTCCGCGCCGGGCCGCCTCCGGCGGCTCGGGCCTTTCGCCCGGTTCGCAGGGCCCTGAAAAGCGGAGGTTTTCCGCGAAACCCTGCGACGCATCTCCGCCGCGTGGTACCACCCCGGCATGCGCTGGCAGTTCGGCGAGGGGACCGGACGGGACGCGGCGGCGGACGGAGCGCGGCTCGCATCGCTGCTCGGCGTGACAGCCGCCGTGGGCCGTGTTCTCTGGGCGCGAGGGCATCGCGACCCGCCGGAAGCGGAGCGCTTCCTCGAGCCGCGACTCGATCATTTGCCCAACCCTTTCGGGCTCAAGGGCATCGACGCGGCGGTGGCGCGGCTGCAGCGGGCGCTCGCGGCCGCCGAGCCCATCTGCGTCTACGGCGACTACGACGTCGACGGCGTCACCAGCACGGCGCTCCTGGTCTCGGTGCTGCGCAAGCTGGGCGGCCGGGTGGAGTTCTACGTGCCCCACCGCCTCGTCGAAGGCTACGGCCTCAACCTGGCGGCGCTGGAGAAGTTGTCGGCGCGCGGCATCCGCCTCGTGGTCAGCGCCGACTGCGGCGTCACCGCGGTGGCCGAGGTGGACGCGGCGGCGCGCCTCGGTCTCGACGTCGTGGTCATCGATCACCACACCGCGTCGCAAGACCTGCCGCGCGCGGT
Source organism: uncultured delta proteobacterium (assembly GCA_963792275.1). GTDB lineage: Bacteria > Myxococcota > Myxococcia > Myxococcales > 40CM-4-68-19 > 40CM-4-68-19. Next base: position 585,755 of record CAWBVQ010000018.1, on the reverse strand, counting down.
GGCCATCCTCAACCCGCACCAGCCCGGCTGCACCTTCCCGGGCCGCGAGCTCGCGGCGGTGGGCGTGGCCTTCCACCTCCTGCTCGCGCTGCGCAAGACGCTGCGCGACGCGGGCTGGTTCGCGACGCGCCCGGAGCCCAACCTGCGCGAGATGCTGGATCTGGTGGCGCTGGGAACCATCGCCGACGTGGTGCCGCTCACCGGTCCCAACCGCGTGCTGGTCCACTTCGGGCTGCGCGAGCTGGCCCGGGGCGCGCGCGTCGGCGTGCTCGCGCTCAAGTCGGTGGCGCAGCTCGCGGGCGAGGTCAGCGCGGGCGACGTCGGCTTCAAGCTCGGGCCGCGCATCAACGCGGCAGGCCGGCTCGACGACGCCTCGCTTGGAGTGCGGCTCCTGCTCAGCGAAGACCCGCGCGAGGCGCGCGAGCTTGCCGGGCAACTGGACCGCGCCAATGCGGAGCGGCAGGAGGTGCAGGCGCGCATCGCCACCGACGCCATCGCCCGCGCGGAGAGGCTCGGCTCGCCGGAGCAGCGGCGCACGCTGGTGGTCTCGGCGCCGGGATGGCACGCGGGCGTGGTCGGCATCGTCGCCTCGCGGCTGGTGGAGAGGTTCCACCGGCCGGCGGTGGTCATCGCCGAGGAGGGCGGAGTGGGCAAGGGCTCCGGCCGGAGCGTGGAGGGGTTCCACCTCTACGACGCGCTGGCGCGCTGCGCGCGCCACCTGACCCGGTTCGGCGGCCACAAGCATGCCGCCGGAGTGACGCTCGCCACCGCGAGCATCGGCGCGTTCGCGGAGGCGCTGGAGGCGCAGGGCAAGGAGGCCCTGGATCCTGCGCAGCTCTCGCCCCGGCTGCGCATCGACGCGGAGCTGCACCCGAACGAGGTCTGCCTTGCGCTCGCCGCGCAGTTGCGCAGGCTCGCGCCGTTCGGGGCGGGAAACCCGGAGCCGGTCTTCTTCTGCCGCGAGCTCTCCGCGCACGAGGTGCGGCTCCTCCCCGACAAGAAGGGCGTGGGGCCGGGACATCTCAAGCTGCGCCTGGGCGATGCCGGCGCGCGCGCCTCCGAGCTCGACGACCGCGTCGAGCTCGACGCCATCGGCTTCAACCTCGGCGGCGCATCCATCCCCGTCGGCGCCCGCGTCGATGCCGCCTTCCAGCTCAGCGTCGACACATGGAATGGCAGCGGAGCGGCTGCAGCTCAAGCTGAAGGACGTGAAGCCGCTCTGACCGCGCGGCCGGATCGCGGTTCGGGTTTGCGTTTGCGTTTACGTTTGCGGGAAATCCGTCAGTTCTGCTTCGCGCTTCGGTTCGCGGTGCTCGGCATCCAGCGGATGCTCCGGCAAGCCGCAAACGCAAACGAAAACGCAAACGAGATCCGCGAACCGCAAACGGGCGATCCCGAGAGCGCCGAAGCGAGAAAGGCGCGAGCCGCAACCGGGCGGACCGCGCCGTCTCATCCCTCCAAGATGTCCGCCGGCTGCTGGCCCGCCGGCGGCGCCCCGCCCTCACACCATGCTTACGCCAGCCCCCACTTCACCTTGCCATGCGTGAAAAGCGCGCCCGCACGCGCGGCCTCCTGCATGCGGATGCGCTCCGCGGCCCGCTCGAACTCGTGCTTGCACTTGTCCGAGCAGAAGAAGTACCGCCGCTTCTTGTATTCGCTGCTGGGAGCACCGATGCCATCGTCCACCCGCACTCCGCAAATGGGATCGTACGACCGCCCCTTGGTCCTGCTGTCGCCCGAGTTCACTTGCCGCCCCCCCGCACCTATCCGCACCGGACGGAACGCCCTGCAAGCGAGACGCCGCAGGGACGCGACGCGTGGCGCCCGTCACGATGTGCGAAGCCCTTCCTCTTGTGGGAATTCCTGTGCACAGTACGGGTTGCTTCGGACCTCACGGCGGTATCCGGCGCGCGCGGCACCCGCGGCGCGCGCTCGGCCATCATTTCCGAGGGCCGCGTCCGCGGCTCTCCGCTCGCGGCCACGGCGTCTGCCGGCCTCAGCGCCGCCTGCGCGCGCAGGAGCAGGCCCGCCCCGAGAAGCAGCGCGCAGGTGGTCTGGCCGGAGAGAAAGAAGCGTCCCATGGCACAGGCAATCTGCAACGAGATTGCCAAACTGCAGCAGAGGGGCGCTCGCTCGCTTGCCGCCGCGGCAGGACATCGGCTGTCTTTCGTGCTAACCCGGGCGCCCGGCGCGACCGCGCCGGATCCGGGGACGGGACGCGAAGGACGCTGGAGGCAGGGTACGTGGCCGAATTCATCCGCGAGCTGAAGCGCACCCACTCGTGCGGCCAGCTCACCTCGAAAGACGTGGGCAAGGAGGTGGTCCTCTTCGGCTGGGTGCACAACCGCCGCGACCACGGCGGCGCCGTGTTCATCGATCTGCGCGATCGGCAGGGCCTCACCCAGGTGGTGTTCGAGGCCGAATCCGGCAAGGAGCTGCACGATCTCGCCCAGGAGCTGCGCTACGAGTACTGCATCGGCGTGCGCGGCAAGGTCGTGTCGCGCGGCGGCAACGTCAACCCGCGCCTGGTCACCGGCGAAATCGAGGTGCACGCAACCCAGCTCTCCATCTTCAACCGCAGCGAGACGCCGCCGTTCCTCATCGAGGACAAGATCGACACTGCCGAGGAAAAGCGGCTCCACTACCGCTACCTCGACCTGCGCCGCCCGCTGCTTCAGGAAAGCCTGATCAAGCGCAGCCGCATGAACGCGGTCACCCGCGCCACGCTGGACCGGCTCGGCTTCCTCGAGCTGGAGACGCCCTTCCTGGTCAAGTACACGCCGGGAGGCGCCCGCAACTTCCTGGTGCCGGCCCGGCTCAACCCGGGGAAGTTCTACGCGCTCGCGGAGAGCCCGCAGCTCTTCAAGCAGCTCTTCATGGTGGCGGGGTTCGACCGCTACTTCCAGATCGTCAAGTGTTTCCGCGACGAGGACTTGCGGCTCGACCGGCAGCCGGAGTTCACCCAGATCGACCTCGAGATGTCGTTCGTCACCCAGGACGACGTCTTCGCGGTGGTGGAAGAGCTGGTCACCGCGCTGTGGAAAGAAGTGCTCGGGGTGGAGATTCCCAAGCCCTTCCCGCGCATGGAGTTCGAGCAGTCGATGCGCGAGTACGGCAACGACAAGCCTGACCTGCGCTTCGGCATGCAGCACGTGGACCTGACCTCGCTGGTGGCGGAGCACCAGGGCGCGGGCGTAGCCATGTGGCAGGCGTTCGCGGCGCCGCCGTCCGGCCAGATCGTCAAGGCGCTGAAGATTCCCGCCAGCGCCGCCTTCTCCCGCACGGAAACCGACAAGCTGGAGGAGATCGCCAAGGGCATGGGCGCCAAGGGGCTTGCGCGCGCCAAGGTGGATGCGCAGGGCAACTGGACGCAGAGCCCGCTGGCGAAGTCCGTGACGCCCGCAGCGCGCGCGGCCATCAATGCGGCGTGCGCGGCGCAGGACGGCGACATGCTGCTCTTCCAGTTCGGCAAGGAGAGCCTGGTCCACACCGTCCTCGCCAACCTGCGCCTCCATCTGGGCAAGCGGCTCGGGCTGATTCCCGAGTACGGCCCGCGCGACGCGAAGAGCCCCGACTCGTGGAAGTTCCTCTGGGTGGTGGACCCGCCGCTCTTCGAGTACGACGAGGAGCGCAAGGGCTGGGTGGCCGCGCACCACGCCTTCACCCGGCCCCACGATGAATCCATTCAGTATCTGGAAAAGGACCCGGGCAAGGTCCTCTGCTACCGTTACGACCTGGTGCTGAACGGATTCGAGATCGGCGGCGGCTCCATCCGCCTTCACGACCCGGCGGTGCAGCAGAAGGTCTTCGCCGCCATGGGCATCTCCGCACGAGGAGGCGGAGCGCAAGTTCGGCTTCTTGCTGCAGGCGCTGCGATTCGGCGCGCCGCCGCACGGCGGGATCGCGCTGGGCATGGACCGGCTCGCGTTCCTGCTCACCGGAGCGGAGTCGCTGCGCGACGTGATCCCCTTCCCCAAGACGCAGAAGGGCACCGATCTCATGACCGACGCGCCCGGCGACGTGGAGCCGGCGCAGCTTCGCGAGCTGCACATCGCGAAGGTGTTGGCGCCGCCATGACCCGGCGCCGCCTCTTCCTCTGGACGGGCGCGATGGTGGTTGCCGCCTTCGTCGTGCCGGAGGGGGCGGAGGTCCTGGGCATGCACTTCGCCGGGATGATCTGGGCTTCGCTGCACCTCACCATTCCCTTCCTCTCCCAGCTCGGCGACCTGCTCGGGGGCTTCATCGGCGGCGCTCTGGTCGGGCTGCTGCAGTGGGCCTGCTACCGGCAGGCGCGCGCGGCATGGATTGGCGCCGCCGCCTTCGCCGGAGCTTCCGTCGGCGCCGCGCATGCCCTCTATCCGCCCCTTGCGCTCCTCGCGGCTCCCGGTGGCCGGCGCCCTCGCCGCCCTTTTCGAGGCGCCGCACAGCCCCCGCTGGGCGCGCGCGCAGGCGCTGGCCGCAGCCTGGGTGGCGGTGGCGGTGATGCTGCCGTTCCCGCGCTGGGTGACCGCAGGCTTCCTCCTGGGGGCGGCGGTCCTCTCCGCATGGGGCATCGCCTGGGCGCCGCAGGCGCGGGTGACGACGCCCGCCGGCAGAGCGGGCGCAGCGCCCCGTCCCCTGCCGCGCTGAGGTAGTCTGCCGCTCCGTGAAGCCGTTCCTGGTCGTCAATCCGCGGTCCGCGCAGGGCGGCACCGCCCGCCACTTCGACAGCATCGTGCAGGCGGTGCGCGGCTCCGTCGGCGAGTGCGAGCACGCCTTCACCGAGCGCGCCCTGCACGCCTGCGAGCTGACGCGCCAGGCGCTCCGCGCCGGCCACCAGCTCATCGTCGCCGTGGGCGGCGACGGCACCATCAACGAGGTGGTGAACGGCTTTTTCGAGCCGGCCGTCCCCGGCGAGCCGCCGCGCAAGCTGAGCCCCACGGCGGCGCTGGCAATCCTGCCGCGCGGCACCGGCGGCGACCTGCGCCGCTCCATCGGCCTCGACGGCGATCTCTCCCGCAGCGCGGCGCGCCTGCGCGGCACGGCGGGGCCGGTGGACGTGGGCCGCGTCGACTACACCGCCGATGGCGGCGTGCGCGAGAGCCGGTTCTTCATCAACGTCGCCGAGGTCGGGGTGGGCGCGCGCGTGGTGGAGATCGCCAACCGATCCAGCAAGGCGCTGGGGGGCAAGCTGACCTTCATGCTCGCCTCGCTGCGCGCGCTCGCGGGCTGGCGCGACCTGCGCGTCCGCGCCAGCTTCGACGGGGCGCCGCCCGAGGAGCTCTCGGTCACCACGCTCGCCATCGCCAACGGCCGCTACTTCGGAGGCGGCATGATGGTGGCGCCCGAGGCGCTGCTCGACGACGGCCTCTTCCACGTCACCATCTGGAGCGGGTACGGCCTCTCCGACTTCGTGCTCAAGAGCGGCTCGATGTACGACGGCTCCCACGTCAGGCTCGAAGGTACGCGCACGCGCACAGCCCGTACCGTCGAGGTGACAGGGGCGGCGCCCGCCGCAGCCGGCGTGGAGGTGGACGGCGAGCGCATCGGCACGCTGCCCGCATCGTTCACTGTCGTGCCTGCGGCCTTGCACCTCGTCCGCTGACCGCTTTGTCCGGAGGGCGCGGGGCCTTATCCTCGCAGCATGGTCCTCATCGCGCTCGTTCTCGCCGCATCGCAGCCGCAGGACGCAGTCGTTCTCACGCAGGAGTCGCAGCTCAAGGAGCTGTGCCAGGCGCTCGCGGCGCAGCCCGAGGAGGCCGACCTCGATCCTGCCGAGCGGGTGGCGGCGGAAAAGTCCGCGCTGGCGCGCCGCGAGGCGGCGCTCTCGCGCTGGTACGAAGTGGAGATTCCCTCGAAGGGATTCGCCCTCGGCCGCTACCGCGCGCAGGACCAGGAGCTCGAGCTGGACGGCGACAGGCCGGTGCGCGCCCTCGACGACATGCTCTCGCTCGACCTGGAAGGCATCGACGACGTGGCCTTCAGCGCCCGGCCGGAGCAGGTGAGCGCATGGAGCCGCGAGAAGAAGGCCAAGACGCTGCGGCTGCGGGTGGTGTGGAAGCCGGCCGCCGAGCGGTGCGCGGGCAGCGCCGCCGCGGAGGCATGGCGCATCGCCGGCCGCGTGCGGTCCTGGCAGCTGATCGGCGCCGAGGGCGTGGTCGCGGCCGCCAACGAGGACGGCGAGCCGGCCGCCGCCGGGCCGCAGAAGGCGCGCGTGCAACAGGTCAGCCTGGACTCCGACGCGGCGCCGCTGGAGGACGAAGGGCGCGAGCGCCTCTCCGCAGCGCAGCGCGCCCTCGACCGCTGCGCCGCGGCGGCGCATCGCGCCGGGAATCTGATGATCTCCTTTTCCATCCAGGGCGGCCGCGTGCGCGAGCCGAAGATCATCATGGACTCGGTGCGCGACGAGAAGGCCTCCGGCTGCGTGGCCCACGCCCTCGCCGGCGCCGAGGTCGGCGGCAGCGGCAGCGGCACCGCCTCCATCGCCTTCGAGTAGCCGCGCTCGCTGCCAGCCGACGCGGTGCGGTCAGTCGCAGCCGCCGTCGGGGTTGACGCCGCCGTCGGCGCACTCGCAGCGGCCCGTCTGGACGCCGCCGTCCGTGAGCGCGGCGGCGCCGACGCAGGAGAAATTGGGGTTGCAGTCGGGCCTGTCGGCGAGGCAGGGATCGCCGAACGTGCCCTGCTGGCACTTGCCGAACGTCACCGCCGGGTTCAGGTGCGCGCAATGGACCCCGGGCGTGCAGTCCTCCTCGGCGAGGCACTGCTCGGTCAGGCAGATGCGACCCTTGCCGGGGATGATCTGCCCGCCGTCCGCCAGCATGTTGCAGGCGCGCGAGAGGGAGAGGCCGGCGCAGCCCCCGTCGGCGCCGCAGGGCGGCAGGCCGAGGCAGGTGGGCGGCGAGCCCGCGAGGAGCACCGTGCACACCGCGTCCGGCGCGCAGTCGTCCGGCGAGGTTCCGGCCGTGCAGGGTTGGACGCCCCCGTCGGCGGCGACCTCTTGCGCGGCGCAGCGGCCGAGAAAGCAGTCCTGCGGAAAGGGACAGTCGTTGAAGCTGGTGCAGCCGGTCGCGGTGATCGGGGCGCAGACGTCGTTGGGGAAGGTGGGGCCGCCGCAATACGTCCCCGCGGCGCATGCCGTTCCGCCCGAGCAGGTGGCGACGCAGAGGTTGCCGACGCAGCGCGAGCCCGGGAAGCAGGTATGGCTGCCCGCCAGGCAGACCGGTCCCCCGTCGGGCCGGTCCTTGGGCGGCGTCACGCTGCTGCCGCACGCCGCGAGCAGCAAGAGTGCGATCAGTGTGCTTCTGCCCATGTCTCTCCCTCTCCCAGCTCGACCACCAGCGGGACGGCCAGCTGCGCGGCCCCGCTCATCTGCTCCTTCACCAGTGGCGCCACCTCCTGCACCTCCGCGGCGGGCGCCTCGAGCACCAGCTCGTCGTGGACCTGGAGGAGCATGCGCGCCTTGAATCTACCCCGAAGCGCCGCGTCGACGTTCAACATCGCCCGCTTGACGAGGTCCGCGGCCGTCCCCTGGATGGGCGTGTTGACCGCGGTCCGCTCCGCCGCGCTGCGGGCGGCTGGGTTCTTGCTGTTGATGTCCGGCAGGTAGCGGCGGCGGCCGAAGAGCGTCTTCACCATGCCGCTGCTGCGCGCCTCGGCGATGGTGTCGTCCAGCCATTGCTTCACCCGCGAGTACCGGGCGAAGTACCGCTCGATGATCTCGGCCGCCTCGCTCTTGGGCAGCCCCAGGCGGTGGGCGAGGCCGAAGGCGGACAGACCGTAGGCGATGCCGTAGTTGATCATCTTGGCGATGTCGCGCTGCTGGCGCGTCACCTCCGCCGCAGGCACCCCGAAGGTCTCGCCGGCGGTCCGGGCGTGCAGGTCCTCGCCGGACTCGAAGCTCGCGCGCAGCACCGCGTCGCCGGAGATGTGGGCGAGGACGCGCAGCTCGATCTGCGAGTAGTCCGCGCTGAGCAGCTTCCAGCCGGGCTCCGGGACGAACGCCTCACGGATCTTCGCGCCGATGGGCGTGCGGATGGGGATGTTCTGCAGATTCGGGTTGACGCTGGAGAGCCGCCCGGTCGCGGCCACCGCCTGGTCGAAGGTCGTATGCAGACGTCCGTCGCGTGCCGATGACGGCGGGCAGCGCGTCCAGGTACGTGTTCTTCAGCTTGGTGAGCTGCCGGTGCTCCAGCACCTTCGCCGGAAGCGGATGCTGCAGCGCCAGCTCTTCCAGCACCTCCTGGTCGGTGGAGGGGCCGGTCTTGCCGCGCCGGAGCACGGGAAGCCCGAGCCGCTTGTAGAGCACGTCCCCGAGCTGCTGGGTGGAGGCGGGCAGGAACTCGCCGCCGGCGAGCTGGAAGATCTCCTGAAGCAGCGCGTCGATCTGCTTGCCGATCTCGTCGGAAAGGAGGCGAAGGCGGGGTACGTCGATGCGGATGCCGGTCAGCTCCAGGTCGCGCCAACACCGCGATGAGCGGCTGCTCGATCTCCTGGTAGAGCCGGATCAGCTCCGCGTCGGCGCGCAGGTCTTCGCCGAGCGCCTGCGCGAGCACCCGGCGCGCCCCTCCGCCAGCGCGCAGGCAGCCGCCCCCACCTCGTCCACCGGCACCTCGGCGAGCGGCGTCGCCTTCTTCCCCTTTCCGCTGCGCTCGCACAGCTCTTTCAGCGCCGGCAGCTCGCAGGAGATGCGCTCGCGCGCGGTCTGCGCCAGCGAGTGATCGCGGCCGGTGGGGTCGAGCAGGTAGCTCGCGAGCCGCGCGTCCATGCCCGAGCCCGCGCAGCTCCACGCCGGCGCGGCGACCAGGCGTCGACGTCGCGCTTGAGGTCGTGGCCGTCCTTGATCAGGGCCGCATCCTCGAGCAGCGGCCGGAGCAGCGCGATGGCCTTCTGCGCCGGAGAGCTCGGCCGGCGCGAACAGCGCCCCGGAGGCGCCGCCCTGCGGCCGGTGCCCGAGCGGCACGTAGACCGACTCTTCCGGCGAGCGAGATGGCGATGCCGAGCAGCTCGTCGCGCAGCGGCTCGTCCTCGCTGGTCAGGGTGAGCACCGTGAACCGCCCCGCGGCGCGCGCGCTTGCGACCAGCCGCTCCACGTCGTCGAGGCTGGTGGCGATGGAGCGCGCTCCCGACGGCGCGGTGGGAGCGGGACGCGGAAGGTCCTTGACCAGCCGCACGAACTCCAGCTCGGTGAAGAGCTGCCGCGCGCGCGGCTCGTCGATCTGCTTGCGCTCCAGGTCCTCGAGCTGCACCGGCAAGGGCAGCTCGCCGTAGAGCGAGATGAGCTGCCGCGCCCGCCGCACCTTGTCGAGGCTGGCGAGCAGGTTCTCGCGCAGCTTGGGCTTCTTCACCGAGGCGGCGCCGGCGAGCACTCCCTCCAGGCTGCCGTACTCCTTGAGCAGCGACGCGGCGGTCTTCTCGCCCACCCCGGGAACGCCGGGCATGTTGTCGATCTTGTCGCCGGTGAGCGCGAGCAGGTCGGCCACCTGCGAGGGCGGCACGCCCCACTTCTCCTCCACCTCGGCGGGCCCGTACCACTTCTCGTACATCGAGTCGTAGGAGCGGACGCTGCCGTCCACCAGCTGCATGAGGTCCTTGTCGCCGGTGACGATGACCACCTCCCAGCCCAGGGCGCGGGCGCGCCGGGTCAGGGTGGCGATGACGTCGTCCGCCTCGTAGCCGGCAAAGCCGATGGCCGGGATGCGCATGGCCTCGAGCACGCGGCGCACGAGCGGGAACTGGGGGAGCAGGTCGTCCGGCGGGGCGCCGCGGGTGGCCTTGTATTCGGCGTAGATCTCGCTGCGCTTCGCCTTGGCCTCCTCGTCGAAAGCGACGGCGAAATGGGTTGGATTGCCCTCCCGCAGGGCGCGCAGGAGCATGGTGGTGAACCCATAGACGGCGTTGGTGGGCACGCCCTTTCGCGTGGAGAGGTGGGGCAGGGCGTGGTACGCGCGGAAGATGGCGTGCGAGCCGTCGACCAGCCAGAGAGAGGGCATCGGGCGCGGGTTTTAGCATCAGATGCGGCAGGGGGGACCCGATTTCATGAGGGATCGGGGGCTCGCGAGGTGCGCTCGCGGGATTGGGTGCGCGTGCGGGTGCGGGTGCGCGTCGGCGTGCGGGGCTTGGGGTCCCGGGTCGGGGTCACGGCTTTTCCCGGAAGATCTCCATGTCGACCTTGATGCCGCGCCGCTGCATCTCGTCGTAGAAACGCGGGACGAAACCCGTCGCCACGTACTTGCCCGTCACCCGGCCGTCGGCATCGAAGCCGTCCTGCTGGAAGCGGAAGATGTCCTGCAGCGTGATCACCTCCGTCTCCATCCCGGAGATCTCGGAGATGGCGGTGACCTTGCGGGAGCCGTCCGCGAAGCGCGTCTGCTGGACGATGACGTGCACCGCGCTGGCGATCTGCTCGCGGATGGCGCGCACCGGCAGCTCCATGCCGCTCATCAGCACCAGCGTCTCCAGGCGCGAGAGCGCGTCGCGCGGCGAGTTGGCGTGCAGCGTGGTGAGCGAGCCGTCGTGGCCGGTGTTCATGGCCTGCAGCATGTCCAGCGCCTCGCCGCCGCGGCACTCCCCCACCACGATGCGGTCGGGGCGCATGCGCAGCGAGTTGCGCACCAGGTCGCGGATGGCGATCTGGCCCTTGCCCTCGATGTTGGCGGGGCGCGCCTCCAGCTGCACCCAGTGGTCCTGGGTGAGCTGCAGCTCGGCGGCGTCCTCCACGGTGACGATGCGCTCGCGCGGCGGGATGTAGCTGGAGAGCACGTTGAGGAGCGTCGTCTTCCCCGAGCCGGTCCCGCCGGAGATGACCAGGTTGCGCTTCGCCTTGACGCAGCTGTCGAGGAACGCGGCCATCCCGGCGGTGAGCGCGCCGTAGTCGATCAGGTGCCGCGCGGTGAGCAGGTCGCGCTTGAACTTGCGGATGGTGATGCAGGGGCCCTTGAGCGCGAGCGGTGGAATGATGGCGTTGAAGCGGCTGCCGTCGCGGAGCCGCGCGTCCACCAGCGGCGACGACTCGTCGATGTGGCGGCCCACCGGCGCCACGATCCGCTCGATGACGCCGAGCACCGCCTGCGCCGAGCTGAAGGCCTTCTCCGCGCGCTGCAGGCGGCCCTCGCGCTCCACGTAGATCTGGCTGGGGCCGTTGACCATGATCTCGCTCACCGTCTCGTCGGCGAGGTAGTGCTCGAGCGGGCCGAGGCCCAGCGCCTCGTTGAGCACGTCTCCCACCAGCTCCGCGCGGTCGAGCGCCGCCTCCAGCTCGCCGCCCTGGTCCATCCGCGCGACGATCTCGCGCACCTGCGCCTCCGCCTTTTTCCGCAGCTCGCCGGAGCCGAGCGCGTCGAGGTCCAGCCGGCGCAGGTCCAGCGCCTCGATGAGGCGGTCGTGCACCAGCCGCAGCGTCTGCCCGTACGCCCCGGCGCCGCCCGCCGGTCCTGGCAGCGGCGGGCGCCGGGGCCGCCGCTGCGGCGGGAGCTTCCGCTGCCGCTGCCGCCGGCACGGAGCCGGGCAGGGCGCTCGCCTCGACGGTGAGGGTGAAGTCGCCGATGCAGATCCGGTCGGACGGTCCCACCGGCTGCGGCGCCTCGAGCTTCTTGCCGTTCACCCAGGTGCCGTTGGTGGAGACGAGGTCGCGCACGACGATGGCGCCGCCCTCCAGCGCGATGCGGGTGTGCTTCTTGGAGACGTTGCGCCGGGGCAGGCAGACGTCGTTCTCTTCCGCCCGTCCGACGGTGATGTCGTGCGACTCCAGCTCGAGCCGCTGGCCTGCTCCACCCTTCTCGCTAACGATGACGTGGAAAGCCATGTCCGTCCTCTCGCGCCCTGGCGCGCATTGTCACGACCTCATTGCGCAAGCCCACAACCGTAGTCGCTAAGCCGCCTCCGGCGGCCGCAAGCCCACAACCGTAGTCGCTAAGCCGCCTCCGGCGGCCGCAAGCCCACAACCGTAGTCGCTAAGCCGCCTCCGGCGGCCGCGACTAGTCGAAGACCGAGAAGGAAACGGAGTCGGCGGCCTTCTCGTACGACTTGTGGGCGTCGTCGATGATCTCCTTCACCTTCGGGCTCTCCGCCGAGATCAGGTGCGGGGTGACGAGGATGGCGAGCTCGGTCTTGTGGTCGATGAAGTTCCGGCTCTTGAACAGCTCGCCGAGGATGGGGATGTGCCCGAGCAGCGGCATCTTCGCCACCTCCTTGTCCTCGCTGTAGTTGTAGAGCCCGCTGAGGACGATGGTTTCGCCCTGGTGCACGGTGACGCTGGTCTTCACCTCGCGCAGCCGGAACCCGGGCACCTCGAAGCCGTTGGCGCGCACGGAGATGCTGCGGTCCACGTCGCTCACCTCGGCGTGGATGTCGGTGCCGATGTTGCCGCTGCGATCGGCCGTCGGCGTGATGTTGAGGACGATGCCGAACTTCTTGAACTCCACCGCGAACTGGTTTTGCGTGGCGGTGAGCAGGGGGATCTCGCCCCCGGCGACGAATTCCGCCTTCTCGCCGCTCTTGCAGACGAGGCGCGGCTGGCTGAGCACGCGCACGTAGCCTTCGTCGAAGCGCGCGCCCACCGAGAAATCGGTGGCGGCCGACGCGTTGAGGCCCAGGCTCGCGAGCCTCTGCGTCTGTCCGCCGTCGAGGCCGGGGAGGGGCTGGACCACGCTCACGGTGGCGGTGGCGCCGGACCCGGTGGAGACCAGCGTCGAGGGCGGCTTCACCCCGATCAGCTTGTTCGCCCCCGTCGCCACCTCGACGAACTCCACCTCCACCATCACCATCCTGCTCACGCCCACCGTGACCAGGTTGTCGGCCTTCTCTCCCATCGCGCGGGTGACCGCGTCCAGCGCCTTGAGATCCTCCTTCGATTCGACGGAGCCCTCGAGCATCAGCGTGCTTCCCACCACCTTGGCCCGCACGCCGGGAAAGCCACCCTTCTCGTAGGCGCGGTTGAGCGCCTCCGCGGCGAGCCGCCGGGCATTTGCGCTCGGGCGCACGAACGACTTCACCGAGGGATAGAGCTGGACGATCTGCTCGCACGCGGTCCCAGTCGTCGGTGGTCACCGTCTCGCCCTCGAGGAAGACGCGGTCGCCCACCGCGCGCACCTCCACCCCTTCGCGCTCGCCGAGCAGCGCGCGCACCTCGCTGATCACCTCCTTGGGGTCCTGCCGCCGGACCACCACCGCATAGCTGAGCCGCGCTTCGCTGGTGCGCCAGACCAGGAGCGACGTGCGCCCCTCGCCAACGCCGGTGATGAGCAATTCGCCGCCGCCGCCCACCTGCTTCACGTCGGCCACTTCCGGCTCGCCGATGGCCACCCGGGCGACGTTGGCGACGCGGATGACTTTTTGCTGGCCCACTCCCAGGTTGATGATGCCCGCGTCGGAGTCGGCGAGGGCGGGCGTGGCGAAGAGGATGGCGGCGAGGAGCGGGGCGTATGGGCTCATGCGGCCACCGTGGCAGGGCGGTGCCGGCCGCGCCATCGGTCAAAAGAGCGATGGGCCCGCGAACAGGCCCCACAGCGTGCCGGCGGCGATGGCCACCGCGTACGGCACCGTCCTCGGCCTCGCCTGTCCACGCGCCTTCGCCGCGAGGAGCCAGAGCGCCGCCTGCAGGCCGCCCGCCATCACCACCCAGAAGAGGATGCTCGACGAGAAGCGCCAGCCGCCCATGGCGCCCGTGACCATCCCCACCACCGCCATCAGCTTCACGTCGCCGGCACCGATCCAGCCGCGGGAGGACGCAACGGCGAGCGGCCCGGCGCAGATGAGGACGCCCACCCCCGATTGACCGAGCAGCGCAAGGCCACCCAGCCAGATGACCGATGCCGCCGAGACCAGCATCGCGGGGTAGGTGACCAGGTTGAGGATGCGCCTGCGGCGCAGGTCCGTCACCACGCTCAGGGCAAGCGCGGAGAAGAGGACGGCGAGGGCGATCCTGCCCTGCAGGGGCGCCGAGACGAACGCGTCCACTCAGCGGAAGCTGCAGCTGAGCTTTTCGGCGGAGATGTAGTACTCGTCGCCTTCCTCGATCTGCCGGCGGTTGATGCGCCGCTTCTCGAACCAGGTGCCGTTCGAGCTGCCCAGGTCCTCGATGAAGTAGTCGCGCCCCTGCGCGGGTGATGACTGCGTGCTCGCGGCTCACCTTGCCCGAGTGGATGACCAGATCGCAGTGCTTGCCGCGGCCGATGAGGAAGCGGTCCTTGACCACCCGGGCGAGCTCGCGGCTGCCGGCGAGGAGCACCAGCGCGCGGCTCGCGGGCGCGGCGACGCCCGGGTCGCGAGGCGCCGGCTCCTGTCCGGGCAGGGAAGGCTCGCGCGCGGAGACCTCCGACACGTCGGAGAGGCCGGACACCTCGATCGGCGGCGGCGCGGTCAGCGGCCTGGGCATGCCGCTCGCGTCCAGCACCTGGGCCAGCTCGGCCACCCGCCCCGCGCCTTCGTGCGAGAGCGGAGCGCCTTCGCTGGCCGCCGCGGGCCGCCTCGATGCGAGAGGAGTCAGCCGGACGGAGCAGCGCTGCCAGCCGCGCCAGGTCGGCGGGGAGAAGGAACCCGTTCAGCCGCGCGAAGGTATGCAGCGCCTGGTTGACGAGCGCGTCGCGCTCGCAGCCCATCTCCGCCGCCATGGCGCCGAGCGCTTCCCAGAGGTGGTCCGGGATGAGGAGCGTGCGGGGGGTCTTCGCGCGATCGTCGCTCATGGGCGGGCCAGCGGGAGCTGATGCGAGCGGTGAGGCGACAGGCGTCAGCGATAGACCAGCACTCCCTGGATGCTGGTGGTGAGCAAGAGCGGATCCCCCTGCAAGAGCTCGTTCGCGCCGGTGATGGAGGAGAAGATCATCGACTGGACGCGAGGCGAGCTGTAGGCGTACACCGCCGTCGCGAACCCGGCGGTGATCAGGCTGTCTCGGTACGACACGATCGAGCTGTTGTCGGCGAGGCTGAAGGAGAAACCCGACACGGGCGAGGCAGGCGCGCCGGTGACGGTGAACCGGAGCGCCACGTCGGACGAGGCGAGCGGCGGCGCGGTGTAGATGAGCGGGTAGTCGTAGCGCCGGGCATGGGCGGTGAAGGTGCCGTCGGGCAGCGCGCGCCCCCGTACCGTATTGCCTTCGAATATCATCCAGGGCTGCGTGCCGCCGGAGCGGATCTCCGCCACGGCGCCGAAGGCGGGACAACGGCCCGGCGCGAAGCCCACCGCCGGATCGGCCGCGGCCAGCAAGAGGGAGTCGTCGGCCACCGAGAGGATGCTGAGCTCGAAGCGCAGCGGCCCCAGCGATTCCCTCGAGACCAGGTCCTGGCAGGCGGGCGACGGGTCGGATTGGACGTAGGCGGCGAACGAGACCAGGTCGCCCGCGGCGAGATGGATGGCCGGATCCTGCGTCCAGTGGCTCAGGTTGGCCGGCGGCGTCTTGAAGAGCAGCGTGCCGTCGGGATTGGGGGTGACGGTGCCGGCCCGGCGGTCGAGGCCCGGCATGGGCGAGTGCCAGATGGCGCGCCAGGTGCCGCGGCGGGTGACTCCGGCCTGCAGCGAGGTCGGGTCGATGACGAGCGAAGGCACGGCGGTGGCCTGCGCGGGGCTGAGGAGCGGAGCGATGTTCACCGTCGGATCCAGCCCGACGGGGTTGGTGTTGAGCGAGAAGAAGGCGCTGCTGACGTAGCGCCGGTTGGCGACGTCGATGAGGTAGGTGGCCCCGTCGCTGGCGCTCATCGCCGCCAGCAGCTGGAACGTCCGCGTGGGCGTTCCGCTGGTCACGCTGACGGTGAGCGGCGTGCAGGGAGCGCGGGTGCAAGGCGCGAGGTCCGGCGGCACCAGCGGATTGGCGGGATCGTTGTTGGGAGGGACGGCGCGCATGAAGGTGGCGTCCAGCGGGATGCCGGCGCCGGGAATTGCGAGAGGCTGCATCGGTTCCGGAGCTCCCGTGGCGAGCACGTCGAAGGGCGGCACCGGGAGGACGGCTCCGTCGGTGGTGCGGGCGAAGAGCACGCCGCCTGGATCCAGCTCGTTGCCTGCGGCGATGTCGGCGCATTCGGGCCCGGTGCCGCTGCAGGCCAGCGGCTCGAGCACCATCATGAGGAGCTCGCCCGCGGGGTGGACGATGTCCGGGTCAGCCTCGCTCGCCGGGGGCTGGAACCAGGTGGGGCTGGCCGCGACCGAGCGGACGCGGCGCCCGCCGGCGGCGATGCGGTTGGAAACGCAGGCTCCGCCGGCGATGCCCGCCTTGGCGACGTGGACCACTCCGCCCGCCACGCCCAGGTCGGCGATGTAGACGTCGGCATCGCTGCCGGGCGCAACCGCGATGCGCGAGGGCACCGTGCCCGGCTCGAGCGTGCACCTCGCATGCACGGAGACCTGGGGGAGGTTGGCCCCGTCGAGGCCGACGTCGAGCTGGATCAGCTCCGGCGCCAGCGTCGCCACGTACGCGGTGACGGTGGAGCCGGCGGGGGGGAAGTCTCCACCAGCCGGTCGTTGAGCGGGTTGGCCACGGCAACGTCCACCGCCTGCGCCTGGACGTCCACCCGGGTCACCAGCGGCGCGGCCCCGCCGTCGGCCTGCGAGGGAACGCCGCCGTCGGCGCGCTGCACCACCGCATACGCGTCGACGATCGCCACCGTGGAATCCACGCCGACGGAGAGCGCCACGCCGGCCGGGATGCCGTCGCTGCGGGTCAGGCGCGCTCCGGCGACGCGCAGCGGGCGGTTGCCGGTTTCGACGCTGGCGGCGAACACGCGGATGGGGGCGGGAACGAACTGGAGGTTGTCGGCTGCCGGGCACGGGTCGGCGGGGTCCACCCCGCCATCGGTGCGCAGCGGATGGTTGCAGATCTGCAGCGCGCGCAGCGAGTCCTGGCCGGCGTTGGCGATGAAGAGCAGATCGCGATCGCCCGCGGCGGTGGCGGCGGCGCCGCTCGGCGAGCTGAACTCGCCGGTGGCGGTGGTGATGAGCGAGGACCCGCACGCGGCCGCCAGCATGGCCGCGCAGACCAGCGCGCCTCTCATGGGCAGCTCCCCAGCCGGGCGCGGAGCTTGGCGTCCGACGGCGTGCTGGTATGCAGCTCGATCAGGGCGACGCTGCAGGACTGGAACACGCTGGTGGCCAGGCAGGCCGAGATCCGCCGGCTCCCCCGCGGGACAGGGAATTTGTTGGATGGTGAAGGGCAACTGGCCGAGCCGCTCGACCTGCGCCACCACGTGGTTGACCGCGGTATCGTAGATGGCCACGGCGCCCAGGTGTCTCCGCGACGATCGCGATCAGGTCAGGCCCGCCGCCGGCGCGCTTGATCAGCACCATGTCCGCGGGCGCCCCGGGCAGCGGCACCGCCCGGCGCACCCGCGGCGGGATGGAAGGCTGCGAAGGCAACTCGATCTGCACCAGCGCGTCGGGAGAGCGCATCAGCGCCCACAAGGTCATCGGCATGCCGGTCGCGTCGCTGTCGCCGAGGAGCAGACTGCGTCGTCGAGGTGCTGAGCACGTCGGTGAAGAGCTCGATGGTGGTGGGAAACGCGGCGCCCTGCGCGTCCACGTTGACGATGCGCAGGAGGTTGCTGTTCTGGCCGAGGCAGACGCCGCTGCCGGGCTCGCCGGCGCCGCCGTTGGCGAAGCGCTCGTAACAGCCGCCGACGTAGAGCTGGCGGCGCGCGGCGTCGAAGGCGATGGGCCCCACCGCCTCGCCGTTGGCGACGAAGCGGGAGCCCGACCGACATGGTGAAGAGCACCTGGGTGGGGTCCTGCATGTCGAGGGCGGCCACGTTGGAGCTGCTGAAGATGATGCCGCCGGAGATCTCGTCCACGTGCGGGACCACGCTGCTCACGAAGAGGACCGGACGCGGCGCGGCCTGCCCGGCCCCTGCGAGTCGCCGCGGACGATGGAGTAGGGGCCGTCGAGGTTGGCGGTGGCGAGGAGATCGACGAGGCCCTTGCGGCAGTCGCCCTTGGCGTTGTCCCCGGCGCCCGGAGGGCAGGAGAGCGCCCCGTCCGGCGCGACGCTCACCGCGTTCAGGATGCCGGTGTCGCGAGAGCCGGTGAGCGCCGGGTGCCGTCGGAGTTCATCACCAGCGGGCCGGCGTAGTTGCCGATCATCACCGCGCCTCGCGAACTGGATGTCGCCGTTCGCCTGATCGCACCCGGCGGGCGCGGGCGGGGGGACGTCGCAGTCGCGGTCGGTCGGAGAAGAGCTTGTCCAGATAGGCCTTCTTGATGCTGGCGACGGTGCCGGCGTCGAAGGCCTGGTTGAAGTTGCCGTTGGCGACGAGGAGCGTGCCGTCGGGCGCGACCGCGAGCCCGGTGGGGAAGAACAGCCGCGCCGGCTGCCGCCCGTCGGGCCCGAAGGGCGGCGGCAGCAGTTCCGTGGCAGCCGCGTTGCACGCCGCGACCAGGGCTGCGACGAGGGCGAGGCACATCTTCATGCGAGCGGCCTTCCTAGGGCCGACTGGCCCTGCGGTCAAGCCGTTTTCTCCACTTGCAACCTGGAGAAGTCCGCGAGCGGCGCGAACAGCTCGTGCAGCGAGCGCGAGCAGGGCGAGCCGGTTGTCGCGCTGCGCTGCGTCCGGATCCATCACCATCACGTCGTCGAAGAAACGGTCGGCCACCGGCCGCAGCTCCGCGAGCGTCGCGTAGGCGGCCAGGTAGTCCTCGTCCTTTTCTTCCAGCGCCGCCGGAGACGCGTTGCTGGCTCTGCTCCAGGGCCGCCGCGAGCGCCTGCTCGGCCGGCAGCTTGCACAGCTCGGCGCGGAAGCCCACCTGCGAGAACCCCTTCTGCCGCGCCTGGAGCAGGATGTTGCCGATGCGCTTGAAGGCAGCTGCGGTGGCCTCGAACTGCGCCCGGCTCTTCTCGCGGACGGTCTGCAGCGCGACCAGGCGCCTCTCCAGCGCCACCAGGTCGCGCGCGCCGGTGTGCAGCGCCGCCTGGATGGAGTCGGGCTGTCGCCTTGTCGCGGAGCAGGACCTCGAGCCGCCCGAGCAGGAACTGCCATACCTTCTCGCGGGCCGCGCCGTCGTCCTTGCCGTGCAGCTTCTGCGCGGCGCGCAGCGCCTCGTCCATGTCGAAGCGGTACCCGCGCGCGAGCGTGACGCGCAAGATGCCCAGCGCGGCGCGGCGCAGCCCGTAGGGATCGGCGGTGCCGCTCGGCTCCTTTCCCAGCCCGAAGAGCCCGACGAGGAGGTCGAGCCGATCCGCCATTCCCAGCAGCGCGCCGGTGTCGCCCGAAGGCAGCCGCTCCTCGGCGCCGCGCGGCAGGTAGTGCTCGAAGATGGCGTCCGCCACCTCCCCGGGCACGCCGTCGTGCAGCGCGTAGACGCGGCCCATCGTCGCCCTGCAGCTCGGGGAACTCGCCCACCATGCCGGTGGTCAGGTCCGCCTTGCACAGCTCGGCCGCCTGCGCCGAGCGCCGCCGGCTCGCCCTTGCCGGTCGCCCCGTGCAGCCAGAGCGACAGCTCGCGCAGGCGCCCCGAGCGGTCGAGCTCGCTGCCCAGCCCCTGCACGAAGGTCCGCCGCGCCAGCTTCTCCACCCGCGCCCGCAGCGGCAGCTTGCGGTCCTCGTCGAAGAAGAACTTCCCGTCGGAGAGGCGGGCGCGCAGCACCCGCTCGTAGCCGCGGCGGCTGACGGCGGGATCGCGCACGCGCGTGTTGGAGACGGCGACGAAGGCGGGCAGCAAGCTCGCCCTTGCCGTCCTGCACCGCGAAGTACTTCTGGTGCCCGCGCATCTCCGAGACCAGCACCTCCGGCGGCAGTTGCAGGAACTCCGCGTCGAAGGCGCCCGCTACCGCCCAGGGCTCCTCCACCAGCCCGGTCACCGTCTCCAGCAACTCGTCGTCGGCTCGCGGCACTCCGCCCGCCTCCCGCGCGGCGCCCGCCACCTCTTCCTCGATGCGTTTGCGCCGCTCCGCCCAGTCGGCCAGCACGTGCGCCTTGCGCAGCGTCTCGACGTACGCGCCGGCGGAGGGCAGGGGAAATTCGCCCGGCGCCGCGAACCGGTGGCCGCGCGTGGTCGGCGCCGCTGACCACGTCGGCGAAGCGGACCGGCAGCGGCTTTCCCTGGAGCGCCGCGGCGATCCAGTGCACGGGCCGCGCGAAGGCGTCGCCCTCGAGCGAGTCCCAGCGCATCGACTTGCGGAAGGGGATGCCGCGCACGATCTGCTCGAGCAGCGGCGGCAGCGCCTCGGCCGCGGTCTGGCCGCGCACCTCCTGCTCCACCACCACCCGGTCGCCCTCGAGGCGCAGCGCATCCAGCGCCACGCCCGCCTTGCGCGCGAATCCTTCCGCGGCCTTGGTCCACTTGCCGTCCTGCTGCGCCTGCTTCAGCGGCGGTCCCGAGAGCTTCCTGCGCAGGTCGGGAGCGCGGGCGGCGATGGCGGTGACGATCAGCGCGAGCCGGCGCGGCGTGGCGTAGGTGGAGATGTTCGCCCGCTGGCCTTCGCCTTCGCCGTTCAGGCGCGCGTCGTCGAGTCCCTTGTTGATCTCCGCGGCCATCCATTCCAGCGCCGGCCGCTGGAAGCTCGCGGGCAGCTCCTCCGTGCCGATCTCGAACACCAGCTCCATCAGCGCCGCTCCGCCTTTGCCGCCTTGCCCGAAGCCTTCGCCGCGGGCGCATCCTCGAGCAGCTCCGCGTGGCGCCCCAGCTCGCGCTCGGCGAGGGCGCGGTCCTTGAGCGCGGGGAACTTCATCCTCGCGCGGATGGCGAGATAGAGCCTGGCGCAGTCGTGCGCCAGCTTGCGGACGCGCAGGATGTAGCCCTGCCGCTCGGTCACGCTGATGGCGCCGCGCGCGTCGAGCAGGTTGAAGGCGTGCGAGCATTTCAGGCAGTAGTCGTAGGCGGGCAGGGGCAGCTTCTTCTCCACCAGCGCGCGGCACTCCTGCTCGTACTCGTCGAAGAGGCGGAAGAGGCGGTCGGGATCGGAGGCGTGGAAGCTGTACTCGCTCTGCTCTCGCTCGTTCTGCCAGAAGACGTCGCGGTAGGTGAGCCGGGTGCCGTCGGGATAGGTGCAGAAGACCAGGTCGTAGATGTCGTCCACGCCCTGCAGATACATGGCGATGC
This sequence comes from uncultured delta proteobacterium, assembly GCA_963792275.1. Taxonomy (GTDB): domain Bacteria; phylum Myxococcota; class Myxococcia; order Myxococcales; family 40CM-4-68-19; genus 40CM-4-68-19. The sequence continues at coordinate 564,763 of CAWBVQ010000018.1, read as the reverse complement.
GCTCGAGACCGTAGGTCAGCTCGGCCGAGACCGGCCGGCACTCGAAGCCGCCCGCCTGCTGGAAGTAGGTGAACTGCGTCACCTCCATGCCGTCGCACCACACTTCCCAGCCGAGCCCCCAGGCGCCGAGGGTGGGAGACTCCCAGTCGTCCTCGACGAAGCGCAGGTCGTGGTCCGCGGAGGTGATGCCGATGGCCCGCAGCGACCCCAGGTAGAGCTCCTGCACGTCCTTGGGGCTGGGCTTGAGGATGACCTGGTACTGGTGGTGCTGGTGCAGGCGGTTGGGGTTCTCTCCGAACCTGCCGTCCGCCGGCCTGCGCGAGGGCTCCACGTAGGCCACGTTCCACGGCTCGGGGCCGAGGACGCGCAGGAAGGTGGCGGGGTTCATCGTTCCCGCACCCACCTCCAGGTCGTAGCCCTGCATCAGCGCGCAGCCGCGCCCCGCCCAGTAGGTCTGGAGCGCGAGGAGCAGGCCCTGGAAGTCCTTGGGAGCGCTCGCGGAGGGCATCGGGCGCGGGAACGTAGACGCAGCGCGGCGAATGCGCAAGAGCGCTTCAAGGCTCCGAGACGATACCGGCGGCCAGCGATGCGCTCCGCGGAGGAGTGGGCGCCGCGGGCTGGGCGGCCGCAGCGGGCGGAGCAGGCGGAGGCGGAGGAGGCGGCGGGACCGCGGCGAAGACGCCGCCGCGCTGCGTGGCCTTCACCCGGTACATGGCCTCGTCGGCGCGCAGCACCAGATTGTCGGGCTCGCGCGCGTCGTCCGGGAACGCCGCCACGCCCAGGCTGGCGGTGAGCGCGAGCGGGCCGTAGGGGCGGTTGGCGAGGAACGGCTGCCGCGCGATCTCCGCGCCGATGCGCCGCGCCGCCGCCACCGCCTGGTCCTTGCTGGTCTCCGGCATGAGGATGACGAACTCGTCGCCGCCGTAGCGCACCGGCACGTCGGTGGAGCGCAGCGTCTTGAGCAGGAGCGAGCCCACCTCGTGGAGCACTTGCGAGCCGGCCTGGTGGCCGTGGGTGTCGTTGACGCGCTTGAAGTGGTCGAGGTCGAAGAAGATGAGCGAGACCGGGTGCCCGAAGCGCGTGGCGCGCACGATCTCCTGCTCGAGTTGCCGGCGCAGGTGGCGCGAGTTGAACAGGCCGGTGTGGTCGTCGAGGACGGTGAGCTCCTGCACCTTGTGGAAGTTGCGCGCGTTCTCGATGGCGATGGCGCTGAACTCCGCCACCGTGCCGAGGATCTTGAGGTCTTCGTCGCTGAAGCCGCCGTCGCCCTGGCCGTTGACCAGCTCGATGACGCCCAGGGTGCGGTCCTTGAACGCCAGCGGCACGCAGAGGATGGACTGGGTGTGGAAGCGCGAGGCCTGGTCGAAGCGCGAGGCGAAGCGCGGGTCGGCGTGGACGTCGTTCACCAGGAGCGGCTGGTTGTGCTGCGCGACCCAGCCGGCGATGCCTTCGCCGGGCTTGATGCGCAGCCCGAGCAGCTTCTCCGAGCCGGCGCCCACCGCGGCGTGGAAGTAGAGCTCGCCGGTGGCGGGGTCGTGGAGGAGCAAGGACCAGTTGCGCGGCTTGAGCAGCTCGCTGACCTTGGCGAGGATGACGTGCATCACCTCGCCGATGTCGAGCGAAGCCGTGAGCGCCTTGCCAATCTCGTTGAGGACGGCAAGCTCGTCGACTGTGCGCTGAAGCTCCCGGAGGAGATCCTTCCCCCGCATGCCGTCGAGTGTAAGCCGAGTTGTCGCGCCGCGCCAATTCCGATAGAGGGGCCGCGAGATGAAGCTGGTCCTCTGTTCCGCATCGCCGCGCCGGCGCGACTTTCTCGAGCGCATCGGGGTGCGCTTTTCGGTGGCGCCTGCCCACATCGACGAGACGCAGCGGCCCGGCGAGCCGGCGCTCTCGTACGTGGTCCGCATGGCGCAGGAGAAGTCGGCTGCGGGCGCGAAAGAGGGCCAGGTCGCGCTCGGGGCGGACACCATCGTGGTCAAGGACGACGAAGTGCTGGGCAAGCCGCGCGACCTCGCCGATGCGGAGCGCATGCTCCGCGCGCTCTCGGGCGCCGAACATCGGGTGATCACCGCGGTGGCCGTGACGGGGCTGCGCCCGGTGGCGGTGGAGACGCGCGTGCGCTTCGCGCCGCTCTCGCAGGCGCAGGTCCGCTGGCTTGCCGCCTCGGGCGACGGCGACGACAAGGCGGGCGCCTATGCGGCCCAGGGCCTCGCGGGCGCGTTCATCGAGCGCATCGAGGGCAGCTTCAGCAACGTGGTGGGGCTTCCGCTCCTGGAGACGCTGCGGCTCTTGCAGGAGGCGGGCGTGGAGCTGCCGTGGAGGTAGCCTCGGGGCTGGCAGCGGTCAAGGCGCGCGTGTCGGAGGCCGCGGCGCGCGCGGGCCGCGATCCGTCGTCGGTGCGGCTGATCGCGGTGAGCAAGACCCAGCCGGTGGAGCGGGTGCGCGAGGCGTTCCTGGCGGGGCAGACGCTCTTCGGCGAGAACTACGCGCAGGAGCTGAGGGAGAAGTCGCAGGCGCTGGGGCCCGGCGTGGAATGGCACTTCATCGGCGCGCTCCAGAGCAACAAGGCGAGGCTGGTGGTGGGCAGGGCCGCCCTCGTCCACACCTGCGATCGGCTGGCCCTGGCGCAGGAGCTGTCCAGGCGGGCGCAGGCGTCCGGCGTCACGCAGCGCGTGCTCCTGGAAATCAACGTGGGCCGCGAGCCGCAGAAGGCGGGCGCCCTCCCCGAGGAGGCGGCGGCGCTGCTCGATCAGGTGCGCGCGCTGCCGGCGCTGGGCTGCGAGGGCCTGATGTGCATCCCGCCCGCTTCCGGCGATCCCCGCCCGCACTTCCGCGCGCTGCGCGAGCTGGGCAAGACGCTCGGGCTGCGCGAGCTGTCCATGGGCATGAGCGCGGATTTCGAGGCGGCCATCGAGGAGGGCGCCACGCTGGTCCGGGTGGGCACCGCCATCTTCGGAGAGCGCGCTCCCTGATCAAGCTCCCGCCGTCGAGGGCGGAGAGCTCCACATCTCGTAGACGGGCACGCCCATGAGGACCGCGAATCCGAGCAGCATGCCCGCTCCGCTGATCGGGTAGATCCACGCCAGCGCGCGACCGCCCAGGGCCACCAGCCAGGGCGCAGCCAGGTGCAGCGCGGTGAGGGCCACGGCGGCGGTCACCACCAGGGTCTTCGTCCGGGCACCGCGCCCGCTGAGCAGGAAGAGATGGCCCACGACGAGCAGGTAGAGCGGCACGGAGAAGAGATGGAAGTGCGTCACTTCCAGGAGCTTGCGCGGTTCCATCGCCTGCTGGTAGTGCGCGATCAGGTTCGCGTAGAGCTGCGCAGGGGTGGCTCGCGCCGCAAATCCGACGATGCCGTCGTAGAGGCCCACGCAGCTGAGCAGCCCCAGGGCGGTGAAAGCGCAGAACGCGGTGTAGAGCATCTTCACCGGGCGCGAAAGCGCGGCGGCGCGGGCCGACGGCGAGGCGAACTCACGCAAGGGGCTAACCCTTCATCGCTTCCGCGGCAGTGATCGGCGCTCCCTTGAGGAAGAACTGCGCCTTGCCCTCGATGAGGAAGCTCACGCGCTCGCGCAGCGGAAGGGCCTCGAACTGGGTCCGGGTCAGGTCGCGGGAGGTGCCCTTCGGGCCCGGAACCACCACCCTGTCGTAGCCGGCAGCCGGGGCGCCGTTGCCGGTGGCGTTCATCGCCGGCACCTCAGCTCCCGGCCGCTTCCGCCGCGGCGCGCTCGACGACGGACGAGCTGCGCCAGGCGTTCTCCGAGAGCGCCTCCAGCTCGGCCCCGCGCTCCGCCATCACCCGCATGTCCTTCTCGCTCTTGCGGCAGGACATGATCAGGAAGGAGACGCAGAAGACCACCCAGCCGGCGTGCTCGAGGAAACGCCACCACTCGGGGTTGGCGATGCCGTACACCGACTCCGGCCAGAGGATGCCGCGGAGGAAGTGGTCCACCGCGATCACCGCGGCGCCGGTGAGCATCACCGGCCAGTCGCGGTAGAAGGCGAGGAAGGCGAGCGAGCCGAAGACGTGGAAGTGCGTCTCGATGCGTCCGCCGGTCAGGTGGATGAGCAGCGCCGACCAGAGCATCTGCGCGCAGGCGATCACGTGGCGCGTGAGCATCTCGCCGGGGCGCTCCCGGGCCAAAAACACCGGCAGGCTGGTGATGGCGCCGCCGAGGAAGACGGCGACCCAGACGTGCAGGTGGATGGTCTTGTCCTTGCCCTGCCAGGCGTAGGGGGAGATCACCAGCGCCAGCACGACGGCGAAGACCCATTGCGCGATCATCAGCCGCGCGAACATGCGGTCGGTGTCGCGGAAGACCTGCGTTCGCTGCGCATCGTAACGGGCTTCCGCGCGCGCCACGATGGCGTCGAGCGCTGCCCTGCGTGGATTCCAATGCCTTGACCGCGACGCTCATCGGTTCTCCCCTTGCGATGGATCGGCGTCCGCGACGCGGACGGGTTGGTCGTTGGAAAGCGCGCACCCGAACACCGGCGCGTCGGCGCGATCGGCCTTGCCGGTGGCGAGGAGCGAGATGACGCGCTCGCGCCCGAAGCTGTCGCCCTCGTGCCCGCGCGCCGGCGTGATGCCGCCGTGGAAGAGCAGCTTGCCGCGCGCGTCGTAGAGCGCGACCGTGCCCGAGGTGGCGATGCCGAACCGCTCCGCCTCCCTCGCGCCGTCGTCGCGGAGCACGTGGACGCCGGGAATGCGCGCGGCGCTGGACCAGAGATTGGTGCGGGTGAAGTCCTCGCCGGTGCCCGCGGGCGCCGCGAACAACACCCAGGCATCGAGCCGGTCGCCATGCCGGGCCAGGAGGCGGGCCAGCTCTACGAGCGTGGCGCGGGTGCAGGCGCAGTGCGGATGCGCGAAGAGCAGCAGCGTCTCGCGATTGGGCGCGCGCCGCACCCGGCTCTGCCGCGGCCAGGTCGGCGAGACCGCGCGCTCCGCGCCCGGCGTGAGCTTGTACGTCCAGAGCGCGACGAAGCCCGTGGCAGCGGCCACGAACCAGACGGCGGCGATGGCCGCGACGGCCCTTTGCGAAAGGCGTTTCACGCTCCGGCCAGCCTAGCGGAGGCTCGCTCGGGTGATAAGCGAATTTCAGCCAATGGTGATGTCGTCGGTAAGCAAATCGGTCATGCGGTGGGCAGGGGTGTGGGCTTCGCGCGCGCGGTCACGCGGCTGCCGTCCCACCTTGCCCCCGCCCGCCCCCGCCGCTATGAAGGGGCGCCGTCGCGCAACCGGAGGAGACATGGCGCTCGTCGACCCGCAGTTGCAAAAGGACATCCGGTCGTTCAACGAGCGGGGGCAGCTCGGCAAGGACCCCCTCGCCGCCCGCTACGCGCAGCGCCGCGCCGGGTACTCGCTCTTCGCCCGGATGATGAGCGACGCCGAGATTGAGGCGCTGCGCCCATACCTCTTCTGCTACGGCGAGCTGCCCGCGAAGCAGCGGATCACGGTGCGCAACTTCATCGCCGGCGAATGGCGCGCGCCCGCGTCCGGCGAGCACGCCACCATGACCTGCCCCGCCGACAAGCGCGTGCAGCTCTTCGACGTGCCCGCGTCCGGGAAACAGGACGTGGAGGCCGCGGTGGCGGCGGGCGACGCGGTGTGGAAGTCGCTGGCCTGGGCCGAGGAGGGGCTCGCCTACCGCAAGCACGTGGTGCAGAACCTCTCCCGCATCCTCGCCCACTACACCGAGGAGTTCCTGCACGAGATCCGCCAGCAGATCCCCAAGACGCGGCTGGAAGCGGAGAAGGACTTCTTCGAGGCCAAGCGCGCCTGCGATCACCTCCAGGGCAGCTTCGAGGCGGCGATCAAGGGCGAGATGGTGCCGGACATGATGGCGGGGCAGCGCTTCTGGCGCGACGCGTGGTTGCCCGCCGGCCTCGCCGCCATCATCACGCCGATGAACTTCATCTGGGGCATTCCCATGATCCACCTCGCCGGCGCCTGGCTCGCCGGCTGCCCCTGGATCCTCAAGGGCCATCCCTTCTCCGCGCTGACCAACACCTCGATGGTGCGCTGCTTCCTCGCGGCGGGCGCCGACCCGCGCTTCGTCCAGAAGCTGGAGGGGTTCGGCAAGGGCATCGCCACGCTGGGCACCGATCGCCGCGTGGCGGTGGTGGCGGTGACCGGCTCCTCGGAGACGGCGCGCGCCATCTCCTCGGGCCGGGGGCTTGCGCGCACCCGCTTCGAGGGCGGCGGCTGCAACTGGTCGTGGGTGGACGACGGATACGACGACGAGGAGCTGAACCGGATCGCGCTGCGGCTCACCTACGCGAAGCTCGGCCTCTCCTCGCACAAGTGCACGGGGCTGCACGGCGTCTGCGCCTCGCGCGCCACGCTGGACCGGCTGGTGCCGCTCATCGCCGCCGAGATGGATCGCTGGCAGGTCGCCGATCCGCGAAGTCCCGACGCCAGCGACAAGACGCTGGGGCCGCTGATGGTGCACAAGGCGCAGACGGCGCTGGAGGTGGTGGCCCAGGCGCGCAAGGCGGGGCTCGAGATCGTGCGCGAAGGCGGCCGCGTGGGCGGCGAATACGGGCAGAACGCGGAGGCGGTGAAGCCTGCCTTGATTGACGGCGTGACGCCCTCGACCACGCTGAAGCACGACTGGGACGGCAAGGGCGTGCGCGAGTACCGCATCGCCACCACCGAGCTGTTCATGCCCATCCTGGTGGCGATGGAGCTGCCCTCGTTCGAGGAGTTCGTCAGGTTCTCGCTCTTCGAGAACCCGCACGACCTGGCCACCTCGATCTGGACGCGCGACGACGAGAAGCTCACCCGCGCGCACCGGACGCTCGCCGGCATGATCAAGGAGAACGACGGCACCGACTCGGCGCTGGAGTGGGAGGAGTTCGGCGCTTCCACCATCGGCGAGAGCGGCAACATGGGCGTGGGGGAGGTGCAGGCCACGGTGTCCATCTACACGCGGCGGCAGAAGGGCAGACACTTTGTGTTCTGATCCGCGAGCCCAGGCCACGTCCTAGATGCCGCGCATCTTCCTCGACGGCGAGCCCGTGGAAGCCCAGCCTTCCGACACCGTCGCGGCGGCGCTCTTGCGCGCCGGCATCACCACCTTCACCCGCTCGATCAAGTACCACCGGCCGCGCGGTCCCTTCTGCCTTGCCGGGTCGTGCGGGCAATGCCTGATGCGCATCGACGGCGTGCCCAGCCTGCCTGCGTGCAGGGTTCCCGCGGAGGAGGGGATGCGCTGCGAGCGGCAGAACGGCCCGCTCGGGGTGGAGAAGGATCTCTTTCGCGCATCCGACTTCCTCTTTCCCGAAGGGCTGGACCACCATCACCTCCTCGTCTCCTCGCGCGTGCTCGGGCGGGTGGCGCTGGAGGTGGCGCGCAGGCTCGCAGGGCTGGGCGAGTTGCCGGAGCGCGCGCGGCCGCCCTCCCAGGGCGAGTTCCGCACGGTGCGGCTGGCCATCGTCGGCGCGGGCCCGGCGGGCCTTTCGGCGGCGCGGGCGGCGGCGGGCGCGCTGGTGATCGAGCGGGAAGCGCAGCCGGGGGGCGCCGCGCGCATCGGGCTTGCGGAGATGCCGCCGGTGCCGCCGGAGGCGGAATTGCTCCTCGAGGCCGAGTGCGTGGGCCTCTATGGCGACGATACGCAGGCGAAGGGGAACGCGCTCCTGGCCGTCCGGCAGCGCGGCCGCCTTCTCGCCATCGCCGCCGAGCGCGTGATCGTTGCCACCGGCGGCGCCTCGCAGCCCCTGCCCTTTGCCGGCGGCGATCGCCCCGGCGTCTACGCGGCGCGCGGCCTTCTCGGCTTGCCGCTCCTCGTGGGAAAGAGGCTCGCGCTGGTGGGCGAGGGCGAAGAGGCGCGCCGCTGCGGCGAGGCGCTGAGCCGGCGCGGCTACGAGATCGCGAAGGCGTTGGATCCCCTCCGCGCCCTGGGCAATCCGGTCCGCGCTCTCCAGCTGGCGAACGGCGAGCGCCTGCGCTGCGACGCGGTGGCCGTGGCGCTGCCGCCGGCGCCGCTGCACGACCTGGCCACGTCCGCGGGGGCGCTCGCGCGCTTCGACGGCAACGGCTTTCCGGTGGACACCGATGCGGAGGGCCGCACGGCGGCCGCATGGCTCTTCGCGGCAGGCACCGTGGCGGGAAAGCCGGCCGCTCCTTCCGGAGAAGCCGCCGGGAAGGCCGCATGGCGCTAGCCGAGAAGGCCATCGTCTGCGCCTGCGAGGACGTGAGCGTGCGCGACGTGGAAGAGGCGGTGGCGCGCGGCTTCGCCGACATCGAGAGCCTCAAGCGGTACACCGGCCTGGGCACCGGGCCGTGCCAGGGCAAGAGCTGCGAGGTGGGAGCGATGCGCCTCTGCGCGCGGCGCGACGCGGTGCCGCCCGAGGCGCGGGTGCCGTTCCGGGCGCGGCCGCCGCAGGCGCCGACGCCTCTTGCCGACTATGCCGGGCTGGCGCTGCCCCCGGTGGCGAGGGATGCGCCGGCGCCGCGGCTCCGCCCCACCTGGGGCGCCGGACGGCATCCGCTGCAGCCGCGCGAACCGCTGCCGGAGCGCGCGGACGTCGTCATCGTGGGCGGCGGCATCATGGGGTTGTCGCTCGCCTGGAACCTGGCCGCATCCGGCGCGCGCAAGATCCTGGTCCTCGAGCGCGGCTATCTCTGCGAAGGCGCCTCCGGCCGGAACGGCGGCGGCGTGCGCGCCACCTGGGGCACGCCCACGCTGATCGAGCTGGCCAAGGAGTCCATCGCCTTCATGGGGCACTTCGCGCAGGAGCTGGGCATCAACGTCTGGCTGCGCAAGGGCGGATACCTGTTCCTCGCGCAGCAGGCAGAGACGGCGCGGATGCTGGAGCAGGGCGCCGGGCTGCAGCGCCGTCATGGGCTGCCCACGCGGATGATCTCGCCGGGGGAGGCGGGCGAGATCGTGCCGCAGCTCGACGTCTCGAAATGCGTGGCGGCGTCCTGGAACCCCGACGACGGCGTGGTCTTCCCCTGGCCGTTCGTGTGGGGCTACGCCGACGGGGCGCGCAAGCGCGGAGCGCAGGTGGAGACGTTCACGCGGGTGACCGGCATCGAGGCCTCCGCCGGCCGCGTGCGCGCGGTGCAGACCGACCGCGGGCGCGTGCAAGCCGACCGCGTGGTCATCGCCTGCGGCGCCTGGAGCCCGGTCGTCGCGCAGCTCGCCGGCGTCACGCTCCCCAACGTCCCCTACCGCCACGAGATCGTCTCCAGCGAGCCGCTCAAGCCGTTCCTCGGGCCGCTCGTCACCATGCTGGACAGCGGGCTCTACTTCTCGCAGTCGATGCGCGGCGAGATCGTGGGCGGCATGGGCGATCCCGGCGAGCAGCCCGGGTTGAACCAGACCTCCTCGCTGCGCTTTCTCACCCGCTATGGCCGCGCGCTGACCGCGCTGGTGCCGCAGCTGGGCGCGGTGAAGCTCCTGCGGCAGTGGGCGGGCTGCTACGACGTGACGCCCGACCACTCGCCGGTGCTGGGTGAGACGCCCGGCGTCGCGGGGCTCTTGCAGATGAGCGGGTTCGTGGGCCACGGCTTCATGATGGCTCCGGCGATGGGCCGCCGCATGGCGGCCTGGATGGGCGGCGCGCCCGACGAGATCTTCGAGCGCTTCAACCTGCGCCGCTTCGCCGAAGGCAAGCTCGTCCACGAGACCTTCATCATCGGCTGACCCCGCCCAGCGCCTGAGCTGCCGGGCGCTTTGTGCTACTTCGGAGGCATGGCCACTGACAAGAAGCTGGGATTCATCGGCGCCGGCAACATGGGCGAGGCGCTCTTCAAGGGCCTGCTCAAGACCGGCGCCGCGCGTCCCGAGCAGATCATCGTCAGCGCGCGCCGGCCCGAGCGCGTGCAGGAGCTGGCCCGGACCTACGGCGTGCGCGGCGGCACCAACCCGGAGGTGGCGCGCGAAAGCGACGTGGTGGTGCTCTGCGTGAAGCCGCAGATCCTCGACCAGGTGCTGCGCGGCATCTCGCCCGACATCTCGCGGGAGAAGCTGATCGTCAGCGTGGCGGCCGGCGTCCCCATCGCCGCCATCGAGCGGCGGCTGCACTCCGCCATGCGCATCGTCCGCGCCATGCCCAACACCCCGGCCACGGTGGGGGCGGGCGCCACCGCGCTGGCGCTCGGCGAGCACGCGACCGAGGCCGACCTCGCCACCGCGCGCACCATCTTCGACAGCGTGGGAGAGACGGTGGTGCTGGAGGAGGCGCAGCTCGACGCGGTGACCGGGCTCTCCGGCAGCGGCCCGGCGTACATCTTCCTCATCATCGAGGCGCTCGCGGATGCCGGCGTCAAGGTGGGCCTCTCCCGGCGCGCCTCGATGCAGCTCGCCGCCCAGACCGTGCTCGGCAGCGCCAAGCTCCTCATCGAGAGCGGCCAGCACCCAGGGATGCTCAAGGACGGAGTGACCAGCCCGGGCGGCACCGCCATCGCCGGATTGCACACGCTGGAGGCGGGCGGGCTGCGCAACGTGCTGATGAACGCTGTCGAGGCGGCGACGCGAAGGTCGCGCGAGCTGGGCGAGGACTTCCTCCGCAAGCTATAGCCTGTGCGCATGGACCTGCCTGGAATGACGCTGGCGCCGCAGGGCGCGCGCCAGGAAGCGCTGGACGCGATTGCCGGCCTGCCGCAGGACCTCCGCGAATTCCTCGCCGCGCACGACGGCGGACGGGGAAAGGTGGGCAACCGCCCGCTGCTCCTCTGGAGCGCGGAGCAGATCGCGCGCGAGGCGGAGTCGCAGGAGGTCTCGCTGGCCACCGCGGGGCTGCTGCTCTTCGGCACCGACGGCGGCGCGGAGGGCTACGGCTACCTGCCGCGCGCGAGGCAGGGCCGCTACGGCCGCATCCCGCTCCTCGCCGCCGGCGTGCACGAATTCGAGGGCCTGGGCGATTCGCTGCGAGAGCTCCTCGACGCGCTCACCCAGGGCCGCTGAGGGGCGTCACTCCACCCGCACGGTCACGTCGGCCGAGAGGCCGGGCCGCAGCGTCACGCCCTGGGGCACGTCGACCCAGTCGATGCGGACGGGCACGCGCTGCACCACCTTGACGAAGTTGCCCGACGCGTTGTCCGGCGGCAGCAGCGAGAAGCGCGAGCCGGTGCCGCCCGCGAGGCTCTCCACCTTGCCCTCCAGCTTCTTGCCCGGGAAGGCGTCGATCTCGATCTCCACGCGCTGGCCCGGCTTCATCTCGCCGATCTGCGTCTCCTTGAAGTTCGCCACCAGGTAGGTGCGGTCGGGCACCAGCTCCGCGAGCGGCTGGCCGGGCTGCACCATCTGTCCCTCGCGCGCGGTGAGCCGCGTCACCTGGCCGTCCTCCTGCGCGTAGAGCTTGGTGTAGGCGAGCTGGAGCCGCGCCAGCGCCAGCGCCGCCTCGGCGCTCTTCTGCCGGGCATGGGCAAGACGCGCATTGGCCTGGGCGGCCGCCACCGCCGCCTCCACCGGCGAGCTCTGCGAGAGCCGGCCGCGCGCCTCGCCGATGCGGCTCTGCGCCGCGTCGAGACTGGCCTGCGCCTGGGCGAGAGCGGCGCGCGCGACGTCGTAGGCGGCCTGGTCCTCGTCGAGCTTCTGCTGCGGCACCACGTTGGCGGCGCGCAGCTCCTTGCTGCGCTGCAGCTCCAGCGCCGCCTTGTGCTCTTCCGCCTGCGCGCGCACCAGCCCGGCCCGCGCGGTGGCCACCTGGGCGGAGCTGCCCGTGACTCCGGCCTGCGCGCTGGTGAAGCCGCCGCGGGCGCCGGCGGCGGTCACCTGCGCCTGCGCGTCGGCGGCGGCGGCCTGGGCGGCGGCGGTGTCCACCTCCGCCTCGGCCTGCTGCACGCGCGCCGCGTAGTCGGCGTCGTCCAGCTCGAGGATCAGGTCGCCCTTCTTCACGTGCGCGTTGTCCTGCGCCGCGACCCGCTTCACCTGTCCCGCCACCCGCGTGGAGAGCGGCACCACGTCCGCCTCCACCTGCGCGTCGTCGGTGCTCTCCTTGCCGTGCGTGGCCCAGGCGTATCCGCCGATGCCGAGCAGGACGGCAAGGGAGACGAGGCCGAGGATCAGCCAGCGCTTGCGCGGCCGCGTCCTTGGGGGGGCGACCACGCGGACGTTGTCATGGGATTCCTGCCGGGGTTCGTGCTGCTGCTTCGCGGGTTCCATTTTTTTCACATCTCCAGATGCACTTCGGCCTTTTCCATCCCCGCCTCGGCGGCGCGGTCCACCTTGAGGAAGAGCAGCAAGGGGAGGATGGCCATGAAGCAGATTCCTGCGAGGAGGAACATCTTCTCGAACGAGAGCACCATCGCCTGCCGCGCCACCTGGCCGGCCAGCGCGGCGGGGGCGGCGGCCTGCGCGCTCGCGGGGTCGAGCCCGCGGCCCACCAGCGCCTGCTGGATCTGCTGCAGGCGCATCATGGCGTCGGGGTTGGTGCGGAAGAGGTGCGCGCCGATGCTGGCGCGGGCGCGGGTGGCGCCGCGGTTGAGCAGGGTGGCGAAGATGGCCAGGCCCACCGAGCCGCCGATCTGCCGGAAGAGCGAGTTGAGCCCGGTGGCGTCGGTCAGCTTGCTGCGCTCGATGCGCGAGAGCGCCACGGTGGTGAGCGGGACGAAGAGGAGCGCGAAGCCGATGCCCTGCCAGACCAGCGAGGAGACGATCTGCGGCGTGCCGGTCTCCAGCGTGAAGTGGCTCATCTGCCAGGCGCCGATGCTGAAGGCGACCACGCCGATGCCCACCAGGATGCGCGGCGAGACCTTGTTGTACATGCGCCCGACGATGGGCGTGACCGCCATCATCACCAGCGTGCGCGGCATCATGTTGAGCCCGCTCTGGGTGGCGGTGAAGCCGAGGATCTCCTGCATGAAGACGGGCAGGAGGAACATGTTCGCCATCAGCATGGCGAACATGACCGAGCCGATCAGCGTGCCGGAGGCGAAGACCGGGTCCTTGAAGAGCGAGAGGTTCACCGCCGGGACGCGGGCGGAGAGCTCGCGCATGACGAAGGCCACCAGCGCGATGGCGGCGACGATGGCGCAGGCGGTGATCACCTTCGACTCGAACCAGGAGTCGCGGTCGCCTTCCTCGAGCAGGTACTGGAGGGCGGAGAGGCCCACGCAGAGCAGCGAGATGCCCTGCCAGTCCACGTGCTTCTTCTGCTCGGCGGCCGCGGCGAGGTTGGCGGCGCGGACGTCCTCCGGCTCGTGGACGAAGCGCCAGACCATGAAGAGGCCGAGCATGCCCACCGGAAGGTTGATGTAGAAGATCCAGGGCCAGTTGGCGTTGTCGACGATGACGCCGCCCAGCGTCGGTCCGAAGGCGGGCCCCAGCATCACCGCCATGCCGAACAGCGCCATGGCCATGCCTTGCTCCTTGGGCGGGAAGGTCTGGCGCAGGATGGCCTGCTCGGTGGGTTGCAGCGCGCCGGCGCCGAAGCCCTGGATGACGCGGAAGAAGACCAGCGTCCAGAGCGAGCGCGCCATGCCGCAGAGCGCGCTGCCGAGCAGGAACACCGCCAGCGACGCCATGTAGAGCCGCTTCTGCCCCACCAGGCGGCCGAGGAACGCGGTCAGCGGCATCACCAGCACGGTCGCGACCACGAAGCCGGTGGAGATCCAGGTGATCTCTTCCAGCGTCGCGCCCACCGTGCCGCGGATGTGCGTGAGCGCGACGTTCACGATGGAGGCGTCGATGGCGCCCATCAGGGTGCCGAAGCTCACCGAGACGGTGACCAGCCACTTGTTGACCGGCTTCCGGCCGGAGGGGGCATGGGCGAGCGCGACGGCCGAGGGCAGGGCGATGCTGGACATGGTCAGACCGCGGCCCCGCGCAGGAAGAAGTCGCAGACCGCGTCGGCCCGCTCGGCGAGCGCGAGCTTGCCCGGGTTGCGCAGCTCGTGGACCAGCATGCCGCGGACGGCGCCGAAGAGCATGGCCGGCCACAGCTCGCGCCCCTCGCGCCGCAGGGCGCGCTCCTGGATCCCGCGCTCCACCAGCGCATCCACGCGCCTGCGCAGCTCCAGCATGGCGGGGCTGGGATTCTTCGCGTGGGCGCTGTCGCTCTCCAGCATGATGGAGAGGAAGGCGGCGTGCGTCTCGAAGTGCTCGAACACGGTGCGGGAGAACCTGCGCAGCTGCGCCACGAACGGCTCGCCCCTTCCCTGCGCGAACGCCGCCTCGAGCTTGCGGGCAAGCTCCTGCCGGCGACGCTCCACCAGCTCGGCGAAGAGCGCGGAGCGGTCCTGGAAGTGGTTGTAGACGGTGCCCACGGCGACGCCGGCGCGGGCGGCGATCTCCTCCATGCGCGCGTCGCGCACGCCCTGGGCGGCGAAGACCTGCTCGGCGGCGTCGGCGATGGCGCGCGCCGTCTCGCTGCGGAGCCTCTCCCGGAGGCGGGGTTCATGATGTGAATTTCGATTCATTTCCTGAAACACCGATGTACTGGATGCACGGCGGCGCGTCAAGATGCTCAGGTGGGAGGGACGAGGGCGGCGAGCAGCGTGGAGGCGCTCGCATGGTCGCCCGGGCCGGAAGAGACGTGCCGGAAGACCACCTTGCCCCCGGGCCGTACGACCAGCGAGCCGCCCTGCTGCCAGGGATCGCCCCGCGTGCGGCCCTGCCGGAAGCCGCGGCGCAAGGCGCGGACGAACCTGACCGCGGCCGCGGGTCTCAGGGTGGCGGCGAAGGAGCGCTCGAGGCCGGCCAGGTCATAGGACTTGCGCGCCGGATCGGTGAGCACCGCCACCGCCGGGGGGAAGCCGTTGTGCCGGGCCCACGACTTCGCCATCGCGGGCTCGCCGTTGCCGATCACCGCCAGCTTCGCGCCGGCCTTCTCGAACTCGTCCGCGTGCGGCCGCAACTCGGCCGCTTCCTCGCGGCAGAGCGCTCAACCATAGTGCCGCAAGAAGACCAGCACCGCCGGCCTCTCGCGCCAGAGGTCTCCCAGCCGCACGTCCCGGCCGTCGACGTCCTTGACGGTGACCGCGCCGAGGGCGGCGACGTCCATCAGAAGTCGTCCGGCGCCAGGGCCTCGCTGGCGGGGCCCTGCTCGTACGAGAGCACCATCTGGTTCTCGACGATCTTCGACTTGCCGCGCAGGTTCTCCACCCACTTCGCGTACAGCTCGCTCTGCTTCTGGCCGGTGAGGCGCTCGCGCAGCGAGGTCAGCTCGGCCGCGTCCATCTTCGAGGGATCGGCGCGCTCGCGCGACTTGAGCTTGAAGACGTACCAGGTGTCGCCTTCGTCGACGGGGGCCTGGGGAAGGGCGCCGGGGCGCGTCTGCGCGAACACCGCCTCGGAGAGCCTGGGCGCCTGGCCGATGCCGGGGATGTACCCGCCCATGGGATGGAAGGTCTCCGTCTCCGAGGTCTGCGGGGTGGTGAAGGAGGAGAAGTCGAACTGGCCCGGCTCGGTCTTCTTCTGCGGGAAGAGGTCCTTCAGCTCCTTGCCCGAGCGCAGCTGCGCCAGCGTCTCTTCGGCCTTCTGCTTCGCCAGCTCCTTCGCCTTCTGCGCCCTGACCAGCTCGACCGCGATCTGCTTGCGCGCCTCGTCCAGCGTCTGCTGGCGGGCGGGCCGCTCTTCCTCGGCCTTGAGCAGGTGGAACCCGGAGCGGTCCTTGAAGACCTCGCCCACCTGGCCGGGCTTGAGCTTCTGCGCCTCGTCCTCCAGCGTCCTGCCATAGGCCGACTGGCCCCGGGCGACGAAGCCCAGCTCGCCTCCGTTGGCCTTGGTCGCGGCGTCCTCGCTGCGCGCCTTGGCCACCTCGGCGAAGTCCTTGCCGCCCTTCACCTCGGCCGCGGCGGCGTCGATCTTCTCGCGCGCGGCCTTCTCCTGCTCGGCGGTGGCATTCGGGCGGAACGGGAATGGAGATGGCGCGCACCTTCACCGCTGCCGGCTGCGTGTAGCGGGTGGCCTTCTCCTCCTCGTACTTCTTGGCGATCTCGTCGCCGTGCGCCTTGGCGAACTCCTCCGCCTCCGCGTCGGTTGCGCTCGCCTTGTCGCGGAACATGAACGCGTTGAAGCGCACGTAGGTGATGGCGGCGCCCTCGTGCTGGCTCTGCCAGGCGGCCTTCACCTCGTCGTCGGAGAGGTGGGCGCCGGCGATGGCGGCCTGGATGACCTTGCCGCGGAGCAGATCGCGCCGGTAGGCCTCCTCGAAGCGCTTGATGCTCATGCCGTAGCCGTTCTCGACCAGCCGCTTGTAGTACTCGAAGTCGAACTTGCCCTCCTGCTGGAAGTTGGGGTTCTTGGCGATGGCGTCGGCCACCTCTTCGTCGCTCACCTGGATGCCCAGGTCGTCGGCCTGCTGCGCGATCAGCTCCTGATCGACCAGGTTCTTGAGCGTCTCCTGCTTGAGGTTGTCCTGCTTGGCGTTGTCGGTCGTGTACTTACCGCCGCGCACCTGCGACATCTGGCGGAAGCGGCTGGTGTAGGCCTGGGTGAAGTCGCTGGCGGTCACCATCTCGCCGTTCACGCGCGCTGCCCAGGTCTCGGGCGTGCGGGTGCGGAACCCCGAAGAGCCGCGGCCGAAGGAGAAGATGAAGGTGATGATGATCGCGCCGAAGATCAGCACGATCAGCGAGGACTTCGCGTTCGAGCGCATCACGTCGAGCATCGCCGCTGCCACTCCCCTGTCGGGACGCGCCGGCAGGCGACAATTTCGCCGTGCCCACGGCCGCTTGGAAAGCTTGACACCCTAGGGAAGCCGGGCGACAGATGCAAGTGGAAAAACCGGGAAGAGACCGGGGCCTTCCTTCGGTTCCAAGCCTGACGTGGGTTCGATCCTCAAGCGCTTTCGCGAGCCGATCTTCGTGATCGCCTTCCTGGCGGTCCCTTTCGTGGTCTTCTTCGTCAAGGCGAAGAAGGGGCGCGAGCTGAACGCCGTGGATCGGGTGGTCATCGCTCTCACCGCGCCCATCGAGAAGACCATCAGCGTTGCCGCCTTCGCGGTGGTGGACGCCTGGCAGGGCTACGTCGCGCTGCAACACGTGCGCGAGGAGAACCTCCAGCTGCGTCGCGAGACGATCAAGTCCAAGGCCGTGGAGCAGCAGGCGGCCGAGGTGCGGCTGGAGAACGGGCGCCTGCGCCGGCTGCTCGACTTCGTCGACAAGCAAGTGCCCACCCGCCTGCTCGTCGCCAAGGTGGTGGCGGTGGGCGCATCGCCCCATTCGCACACGCTGCGCATCGCCCGCGGCACCGAGGACGGGGTGGTGAAGGGTGCGCCGGTGATCTCGCCCGACGGGGTGGTGGGCATCGTCTCGCAGCTCACCGCCAGCTACGCCGACGTGCAGCTGATCGTCAGTCCGCTCAGCGCGGTGCCCGCCCTTTCCCAGCGCACCCGCAGCCGCAGCACGGTCAAGGGCACCGGCGACCTCGCGCGCTGCAAGCTCACCTACGCGCTGCGCACCGACGATCTGGCGGAGGGCGACGTGCTCATCACCGCGGGCGGCCCGGGCTCGTTCCCGCAGGGCCTTCGCGTGGGTCACGTCACCAGCGTCGCCAAGAAGGCGCACGGGCTCTTCCTCGATGCGGAGGTGGTGCCGGCGGTGGACTTCTCCCGGCTCGACGAGGTGGAGGTGGTCATCGGAGGAGAGCGGACCGCCCTGCCGCAGGACGTCGCCGCGGGACCGGGAACTCCGGGGAGCGGGCCGTGAGGCTGCGCAACGCGCTCATCCTCGCCGTTTGCGCGGGGCTCGCGGTCCTCGAGTCGGTGATCCCCTTCCTCTTCCACTTGCGCGCCGCCCGGCCCGACCTGCTGCTCGTGGTGGTGCTCTACCTCGCCCTGCACGACGACGTGGTGCAGGGCGCGGCGCTGTCCGCGGGCGCCGGTTATTTCTCCGATCTGACCTCGGCCACGCCGGCATTTCTCTACACCTTCCTCGCCGTCCTCACCTTCGTGGTGGTGCGGACCGCCGGCGCCGCGCTGCGCACCGAGGGCGGGCTGCAGTCGTCGCTGGTCGCCTTCGGCGCGAGCCTCGTCCACTCGCTCATCGCCACGCTGGTCTTCGGCTCCTTCACCGGAGCCGGCTTCCATCTCGACATCGCCACGCTGCTCTGGTCGGCTTTCGGCACCGCGCTGGCCGCGCCCTTCGTCTTCGCCGTGCTCGGACGCGTCAACGCCGCCTTCCTCCACGCCGACGAAGCTCCGGGAAGGTTCCGCTGATGCTGGTCCGTCGCGACGCCGACGACATCCGCGAGATCCGCCCCCGCGCCGCGCTGGGTGCGCTGGTGGTGGTGTGCGCCATGCTGGTGCTGGTGGTGCGCCTCTACCAGCTGCAGATCCTCCGCGGCGAGGACTACGTCATCCAGTCCATCGCCAACTTCCGCAAGAGCCTCTTCGTGCCGGCCGACCGCGGGTTGATCAAGGACCGCAACGGCCGCACGCTGGTGGACAACCGGCCGTCCTTCGACGTCTTCATGACCCCCGCCTTCTGCAAGGGCAAGGAGCGCGACGAGGTGATCGCGCGGCTGAAGACCTATCTGCTCTTGACCGACGAGGACGTCACCCGCATCCGCAGCGACTACCAGAAGAGCTGGCTGAACAAGGACAAGCTGGAGCGCTTCAAGCCCTTCCTCGTCGAGCTGGACATTCCCCGCGACCAGGTGGACGTGCTCGAGGCGCACAAGACGGAGATGACCTGCGTCAACCTCATCCCCACGCCGCACCGCTCGTACCACGCCCCGGTCTCGCTCGGGCACGTGCTCGGGTACATGAGCGAGGTCACGCCCGACGAGATGGACGACCACCCCGAGTACCGGCGCGGCCAGACCATCGGCCGGCGCGGCCTGGAGCGGCGTTGGGAGCGCGAGCTTCGCGGCGCCGACGGCAAGCAGAACATCGCGGTGGACGCCAAGGGCCGCGAGCTGGACAAGGACACGCAGGAGGCGCTCATCCCCGAGTCGGAGCGCCTGGTGCCGGCCACGCCGGGCAACAACCTGGTGCTCTCCATCGACGCCAGGCTGCAGGCCGCGGCGGACGCGGCGTTTCCCGGCCGCGCCGGCGCGGTGGTGGTGATGGAAGCGAAGACCGGCTTCGTCCTCGCCATGGTCTCGCGGCCTTCGTTCGACCCCAACAAGATGTCGGGCCGCATCAGCCGGGCGGAGCTTGCGGCCATCAACGCCGACCCGCTCAAGCCCATGCTCTTCCGGGTGATGAACGAGAACTACCATCCGGGCTCCACCTTCAAGCCGGTGACCTCTCTCGCGGCGCTGGAGAGCAACGTCATCGGTCCGAACAGCACGGTGAGCTGCAACGGCGGGTACACCATGGGCAACCACCGCTGGCGCTGCGACAAGCCCTCCGGCCACGGCAGCCTGGACGTGAAGCACGCCCTCCAGGTCTCCTGCGACGTCTTCTACTACTCGGTGGGCGACCGCGCCGGCCTCGATGCCATCTCCAGCATGGCCCACAGCCTCGGCTACGGGCAGCCCACCGGATTCGACCTCGGCCGCGAGATCCCCGGCATCATCCCCGACACGCGCAGCATCCAGCCCGATCAACGGCAGCGCCCGCTCGCAGGCCATCAACGCCGCCATCGGCCAGGGCGAGATCAACGTGACTCCGCTGCAGCAGGCGGTGGCCTACGCGGCCATCGCCAACGGAGGCGAGGTGCTGCGGCCGCAGATCGTCCGCCGCGTGGAGACCCCCGAAGGCAAGCTGGTGCGCGAGTTCAAGCCGGAGGTGCTGCGCAAGGTATCGCTGAAGGACTCCTCGCTCGCGGCGGTGCGCGCCGGGCTGGTCGCGGTGGTCAACGAGCCTGGAGGGACCGCCTACCGGTCGCGCCTCGCCGACGTGCAGTTCGCCGGCAAGACCGGGACGGCGCAGGTGATGAAGCTGGGCCAGAAGCAGAAGCTGGATCCCAGCGCGCAGGCGTACTTCTCCCGCGACCATGCCTGGTTCGCCTCCTTCGCGCCCGCGCAGGATCCCGAGATCGTCGTGGTGGTGCTGAACGAGCACGGGGGATGGGGAGCGGAGGCGGCCGCCCCGGCGGCGGCGAAGGTGATCGAGGCCTATTTCCGGATGAACCGCGAAGAGAGCGCGCCCGCCCCCGCCCCGGCAGCGGCACCGGCGCCCTCCATCGCGACCTCCTCGGTGGTGCAATGACGTTGCGGACGGCGAAATGGCTCTAGGCGGCATGACCGAGAAGAAGCTCGACCACCTGCACTGGCCGCTGGTCCTGTGCACCATCCTCATCTGCTCGCTGGGGGTCTGGAACCTGGCCTCGGCGACGAAGAACGCGCCCGTCTTCATGGCGCTGGCGCAGGCGAAGTGGATGGCGGTGGGGCTGTGCGCCGTCGCGGTGGTGCTCTTCATCGACTACCGCTGGCTGCAGACGCTGGCCTGGCCCGGTTACGTGGCCGCCCTGGGACTGCTCGCGGGAGTGGCCTTCGCGGCAAGAAGGTGCTCGGCGCGCGGCGCTGGCTGCAGGTGGGCGGCATGCAGGTGCAGCCCAGCGAGTTCGTCAAGCTGGCCATCATCGTGCTCCTCGCGCGCTGGTTCGCCCGCGACGAGACCGGCGTGCGCAAGGGACAGTACGGCATCTTCGACCTGCTGCGGCCGTTCGCGCTCATCGTGGTGCCGGTGGCGCTGGTGATGAAGCAGCCCGACCTCGGCACCGCGCTGGTCACCTTCGCCATCGCCATGACCATGATCATGTTCGCCAAGGTGAAGTGGCGCGACCTCTTCATCATGCTCGCGAGCGGCGCGTTCGCCTCGGTGTTCGCCTGGAGCCGGCTGCTCAAGGACTACCAGAAGCAGCGGGTGCTGACCTTCCTCAATCCCGAGGCGTACGCCAAGGGCGCGGGCTATCACGCCATCCAGAGCGTCATCGCGGTGGGCAGCGGGCAGTGGAGCGGCAAGGGCTGGGGCGAAGGCACGCAGAACCAGCTCGCGTTCCTGCCCGAGCAGCACACCGACTTCATCTTCTCCGTCTGGGCGGAGGAGCACGGCTTCATGGGCGGCGTGGTGCTGATCGCGCTCTACGCCTTCCTGGTGCTCGCGGCGCTCGACGTGGCCGCCAACGCGCGCGACAAGTTCGGCAGCTTCCTCGCCCTCGGGCTCGCGGCGCTGTTCTTCTGGCACGCCTTCATCAACGTCGGCATGGTCACCGGGCTCTTGCCGGTGGTGGGCGTCCCGCTGCCGCTCTTCAGCTACGGAGGCAGCAGCGTGCTCGCGGACCTGCTCGGCATCGGCATCCTGCTCAACGTCTCCATGCGCAGGTTCATGTTCTGAGGGCGCGGGGCGCGCGAGCGAGAGGGCGCGCCCGGTGCGACCTTCCACTACACCGCGCGCTTCACCATCGCGTCGAGCTTGGCCTTGGGCACCGCGCCGACGATCTGGTCGGCCACCTGCCCGTTCTTGAAGAGCAAGAGCGTGGGAATGCTCATCACGCCGTACTTCTGCGGCACGTTCTGGTGCGCGTCGATGTCCAGCTTGCCCACCTTCAGCTTGCCCTTGTACTCGGCGGCGAGTTGATCGACGAGCGGCGCGATGGCCCTGCAGGGGCCGCACCAGGCTGCCCAGAAGTCCACCAGCACGGGCTCCTGCGAGCCCAGCACCTCGGTCTGGAAGTTGTCGTCGGTAAAGGTTGCCACGTCGGGGCTGGCCATCGTCCGTTCGCTCCTCTCGGCAGGTCAGCGGGCAATCTGCCGTCCGGCCGCCTGCCCGTCAATCGCATTGCGTGGACCCGGTCTCGCTGGTATCAGTCGAGGGGAAACCCCGCGCCGGTCATACGATGTCCGGCACCCGGGGAGGATGCGCAGCTCACCATGGCCGATCACCTCTTCGTACCGCAGACCGTGCTCGACAGGTGGTCGGAGCAGGGCCGCATCCAGGTGGACGGCAACGTTCTCGTCATCCTCGGCGAACAGAAGAGCTTCGCGCTCACCAGCGCCGTCCGCTTCATGAAGATGGAAGCTGGCGACGACCGCGCCGGGCTGCTCGCGAAGGTGAAGACCACCGACGCGCTCAAGCAGATGGGCGCGGAGCACTACATGGACTCGGTGATCCTGGGCGAGAGCGCCTACCAGGTGCAGCAGGGGTTCCTGGCCGACGCCAACGCGCTGCGGCGCGCGGCCGCGGCATCGCAGCCGCCCCCGGCCCGGACGCCCGCCGCGCCCGGGCAGAAGGCGGCGGGCGGCGCAAGTCCTCCGCCGCAAGCGCCGCAGGCAGAGGGCGAAAAAAAGGAAGGCGAGCAGGACGTCCTCGCGCAGTTCCTGCTCGACCACCTCTGAGACGCCGCCCATGGCCACCATCCTGGTCCACATCGCGCTGATTGCTTATTCGGTTGGCGCCGCGGCCTTCCTCACCTGGCTGGTGCGGCCCGACGCGCGGCTGGTGCGCGCCGGGCGCCTGCTCCTGCTCGTCGGCGTGGTCGTCCATTTCGCGGCCTTCGGGGTGTCGCTCGGCGTCGCCGGCGCGGGCCTGGGCGTCTCCGAGTGGAAGGGGGGACAGCTCTTCAGCCTGCTCGCCGCCGTCACGGTGGCGGGATACCTGGTCCTCGATCTCAAGTACGAGCTGCCGGTCGCGGGAGCGTTCGTGGCCCCCTTCACGGTGGCGGTGATGGTGCCCGCGCACCTGGTGCATTCGACGGCGCGGGAGATCTCGCCGCAGAATCTCGCACAACCTCGTCCTCTTCCTCCACGTCGGCGCGGCGGCGCTGGGCACGGCGGCGCTGGCGCTGGCCTTCGGGCTCGCGGTGCTCTATCTCGCGAGCGAGCGGCAAGTGAAGAGCAAGCGGCCCGGCAGGCTGGTCGCGCGGCTGCCCTCGCTGGACCTGATCGACAAGGCCGGGTACCGGCTGGCGGTGTGGGGTTTCGTCTTCCTCTCGCTCGCCATCGCCACCGGGCTCCCTGGTCTCGTTCGAGTCCACCGGCTCCACCTTCCCCATCGCTCCCAAGCAGGGGTTCGCCGTCCTCGCCTGGGCGCTCTTCGCCTCGATGATCCAGGCGCGGCTCGTCGCCGGCTGGCGGGGCCGGCGGGTGGCCATGCTGGTGGTGGCCGGGTTCGTCCTCCTCGTCGGCGCCTACGTCGGCCTGCTCAGCGCCTCGCCGGGGCTGCACACCCGCATCCTCGCCGGGGCCCTGCCATGACGGTGATCTGCGTCGGCCTCTCGCACAAGCAGGCGCCCATCGCCGTCCGCGAGCAGGTCGCGGTCGCGGCAGACCAGCTCCCGCAGCGGATGAAGCAGCTTCGCTCCATCGCCGGCGTGGAGGAGGCGATGCTCCTCTCCACCTGCAACCGCCTGGAGATCTTCGCCGTGGCCAAGGGGAGGGAACCCGGCCAGGACATCCTCGACCTGCTCGGGCCCGCCGCGGCCGCCCACGCCGTCTGCCGCTTCGACGACGAGGCCTTGCGGCACTTCTTCCGGGTGGCGGCGAGCCTCGACAGCATGGTGGTGGGCGAGGCGCAGATCCTCGGGCAGGTGAAGGAGGCCGCGCTGCAGGCGCAGCAGGCGGGCACGCTGGGCCCCGCGCTGTCCAGGGCGCTGGCCCGCGCCACCACCGCCGCCCGACGCGTGCGCACGGAGACGGAGATCGCGCGCGGCGCCGTGTCCTTGTCCAGCGTGGCGGTGCAGCTCGCCCACAAGCTGCTCGGCAACCTGGAGGGCAAGTCGGTCCTGCTGCTCGGCGCGGGCGAGATGGCGCAGCTGGCAGCGCGCGAGCTGCGCGCCGGCGGCGCCAAGGAGCTTCTGGTCGCCAACCGATCGCCGCGGCGCGCGGAGGAGCTGGCCCACGAAGTGGACGGCATGCCCGTGTCGCTGGAGGGACTGCCCGCCCTGCTCGAGCGCGTCGACGTGGCCATCTGCTCCACCGGCGCCGGCCGCTTCATCGTCACCCGCGAGATGATGTCGCACGCGCTGCGCGCCCGCCGGTATCGGCCCATCTTCCTCGTCGACCTGACGCTGCCGCGCAACGTGGAGCCCAGCGCAAACGAGCTGGAGAGCGTCTACGTCTACGATCTCGACGACCTCGAGCGCATGGCGGCGCAGAACCGCGACCTGCGCTCCGCCCACCTGGGCAAGGCCGAGGAGATCGTCGAGCAGGAGCTGCAGGCATTCCTCGCGCAGCTGCGGGAGCGCCAGGCGGTGCCGGTGCTGGCGCGGCTGCGGGCGCACGCGGAAGCGGTGGCGCGCGCGGAGGCGGAGAAGACGCTCGCCGCGCTGCAGGGCCTCGACGAGAAGCAGCAGAAGAGCGTGCGCGCCATGGCCACCGCCATCGTCAACAAGCTCTTGCACGCCCCCACCGCCCGATTGCGTGCGGAGGCGGGGCAGGGCGCGCTCGGCGACGCCGCGGCGGCGCTCTTCGGCCTGGAATCGCCCGGACCGCAACCGCTGCCGGTGCCCGTGCCCGACCCCGCTCCGGATCCGGCGCCGTTTCCGGACCCCGAGCCGACGGAGCAACCGGAGACCGACCGCGCGGCGACGCGCGAAGGGACGGTGCTGCCGCTGTTGAGGAACGTGTAGATGTTGCGCATCGGCACGCGCAAGAGCGCGCTCGCCCTCTGGCAGGCGGAGCGCGTCCAGGACCTCCTGCGCGAGCGCGGAGAAGAATGCCAGCTCGTGCCCATGTCCACCGAGGGCGATCGCATCGTCGATCGTCCGCTCGCGGAAGTGGGGGGCAAGGGCCTCTTCGTCAAGGAGCTGGAAGAGGCGCTGCAGGACGGCCGCGCCGACCTCGCCGTGCACAGCGCGAAAGACGTGCCCTTCGCCCTGCCGGAGGGACTCTCGCTCAGCGCCTTTCCCGTCCGCGAAGACCCGCGCGATGCGCTGGTGGCGCCGCGCGCGAAGAAGTTCGACGACCTGCCGCGCGGCGCGCGGGTGGGCACGAGCTCGCTGCGGCGCGCGGTGCAGCTCCTCGCGGCGCGCCCGGATTCTGCTGATCGTACCGGTGCGCGGCAACGTGCACACGCGGCTCGCGCGCGCCACCGGCGCCAAGGTGTCGCGCTCCGGCGTGGAGGTGCGTCCGGCGGACGGCGATCCGCAGGGGCCGCTGGACGCCGTGGTGCTGGCGCTGGCCGGCTTGCGGCGGCTCGGGCTCGAGCAGCAGGTGACGGAGGTGCTGCCGGTGACGCTGTCGCTCCCCTCCGCCGGACAGGGCGCGCTGGCCATCGAGGCCATGGAGGGGTCAGCGGGGTTCGCCGCCACCGCTCCGCTCGACGACGTCTCCACCGCGCGCTGCGTGCGGGCGGAGCGGGCCGTGCTGGCGCGCCTGGCCGGCAGTTGCACCGTGCCGGTGGCCGCCTACGCGATGCTGCAGGAAGGACAGCTCTGGCTGCGCGCCGTGCTGGGAGGGCCCGACGGCCGCGGCGGCGTGGCGCTGGTTCGCGCCGAGGCCCGCGGCGGCGATTCCGAATCGCTGGGACGCGGCGTCGCCGAGGCGCTGCTCGCGAAGGGCGGTGCGCCGCTCCTGGACGCCGCACGGGCGGGCGCCTCGGGCTGCCCGCGCCGAAGCGCGCGTGAGCCTCCGGGGCGTGCGCGTGCTGGTCACCCGCGCCGCCGAGGACGCGGAAGAGCTCGAGGATCTCCTGCGGCAGCGCGGCGCCGTTCCGGTGCGCATGCCTTGCATCCGGTTCGAGGACGCGGACGGCGCAAGCCGGGTCGTGGAGCTGCTGCGCTCGCCGCCGTCGCGACCGGATTCTGGTGGTGGTCTCTTCGCCGCATGCGGCGCGGCGCCTTCTCGCGCTCTGCGGCCGCATCGACGTCCCGCTCGCCGCCGTCGGCGAGGCCACCGCGCGCGAGCTGCCGGGCGACGTGCTGGTGCCCGCGGCGGGGGCGGGGGCGGCCGCGCTGCTCGCGATGCTGCAGGATCGCGTGGCCGGCAAGCGCGTGCTGGTGCCGCGGGCGGAAGGCGGAAATCCCGCCTTGCTCGACGGGCTGCGCGCGGCGGGCGCGCATGTCCAAAGCCTGACCCTGTACCGCACCGTTCCCGCGGCGAGCGCGAATCTCTCGGCGCTCCACGGTCTGGGCGCCATCTCCTTCGCCAGCGGCAGCGCGGTCCGCGGCTTCGTCGCGCTGGCCGGCGCCGCCGCGGCGCGGGGCACGGCCATCGCCTGCATGGGTGAAAACTGTGCGGAAGAAGTCAGGAGATGCGGCCTGCAGCCGGACGCCGTGGCCGCGGGCGGCTTGACTGAACTCTGCGACGCCGTCGCACTCGCCGTGCGCAGGCGCAAGGGTTAGTGTCCCGGGCGTGAGCGGACGCCCCGAGATCCTGGTGGTGGAAGACGACGAGGACACCCGGGTGGTGCTCCAGGACCTCCTGGAGCTGAACGGGTTCGTGGTGCGCACCTCGCCGGACGCCCGGCACGCGCTGGATGCGGCGCGCGCCGTCGCGCCCTCGCTCATCCTCGTCGACTACTTCATGCCCGACGCGGACGGCGCCTGGGTGGTGCAGCAGCTTCGCCAGTCGGGACTGGGGCAGGTGCCGGTGGTGCTCACCACCGGGTCCCACGAAGGCCGCGAGCAGGCGGAGCGCCTCGGGGTCCGGTCGCTGGAGAAGCCCTTCGACGTGAGCCGGCTCCTGGAGCTGGTGCATTCGCTGGTCCCCAAGGCATGAAACGGCCGGTCGGCCTCGAAGCGATCATCGTCTACAAGCTGGTCAAGGCGGTGGCGGAAGCCGCGCTGGGCGGCGCCGCGCTCTGGCTGGTGCTGCGCGGCGCAGAGGCGGGGGCGGCGACCCTGGGCGAGATCCTGCTCGAGCACTTCACCGGCGCCTGGGCGCTGCGGGCGGCCACGCTGGTGGTGCGCGCCGCTACCAGCAAGCACGTCAAGTTCATCGCCGCGGCCTCCTTCGCGGATGCGGCGCTTTCGGCGGTGGAAGGGCTGTCGTTGCGAGCCGGCCGCTGGTGGGCGCCCTGGCTGGTGGTGATCGCCACGGGTTCGCTGCTTCCCTGGGAGGTCTGGGAGGTCTTGCGCAGGCCCACCTGGGGCCGCGCGTTGATCCTGATCGTCAACGTCGCGGTCGTCGTCTACCTGCTGCGCGGCGTCGCCCGCGAGCACCGGTCGCTGGTTGCCGGGGGTCGCCCTGTTGACAGGCAGGCGCCCGGACCCTAGCGTCCCGCATGTTCGCCCTGGTCCTCGCCAGCCTTGCCACGGCGGTGCCGAGCGCGGCCCTTTACGATTCGCGACCGGACGCGGTGGTGATGGCGCGCGCGAGGCCCGCGGGAGAGCCGCTGCGCAGGGCCGGCGAGTACCTGGGCGCTCTCGCCGCCTTCACTGCCCTGAATGCGGCGGGCTCCGCCTTCCTCTCCGGAGCGCGGGTGCACGTCGTGCCGGGCGCGCAGGCGTCGGTGGACTCCGGCGGGTCCATCGCCCTCGCGGGCACCTGCTTTGCGCTCTCGCCGCTCGCCTCCGCGCTGGCCTCCTATTTCATCGGCAAGGGCAGCGACGCGTGGGACCCGTCGCTGGGCGGGGCCGTCCTGGGAGCCTACGGCAGCAGCGCGGTGGCGGTGGGAGCCGGGCTCGGCCTCGCCGCCGCGAACCTGGACCGCGGGGCCGCCAAGGTGGCGAATACGCTCCTCTACCTGGCCGTGCCGGCGGGAACGGTGGTGGTCCAGAACGCCCTCAAGACCGAGCGGCCGCGATAGAGGCAGCGCATGGCGGGGCGCCCTCGCCGCTCACCGCGGCGCACGTCAAGGCAGGAGCACGCCTGCCATGTTGGGGCAGGGGGCCGCCTTGAAGCGGCCCTGGAAGGGAAAGCCCGTGTTGACGTTCAGCTCCGGCGGAGCGCCGTAGAGGAGGTCGAAGCTTCCGGTGGTGGAATCGTCAGGGGCGAGGGCGATGAAGCCCGCGTCAATCGCCCTGAACGGCAGGACCTTCTTGGAGATGTCGCCGACGCCGATGATCTCGCTGCCGGCGCCTTCGTCTCCCGTGCGGCCCGGCAGGAAGGTGCCGAAACGGTCCGGCGGAATGAAGAGGATCAAGGCGATGTAGGTCTCCGAAGGCTTGCGGAAGTAGTCGGGATGCTGCTTGAGCTTGTCGCAGAGCCCCGGTTGGTCGGCGAGGATGACCGCGAGAACAGGCGTGACCGGATTTCCGTTGGCGTCGGAGAGCATGACGTTGCCGGAGATGGCGCTGTTGAGGTTGTCGAATTCGATCGGCGGCGTAGAGTCGCTGGAGCCGATGAACCCGAGGACGAGGTTGTCGTTGTTGCTGCAGGCGGAGCCGAGCAGGAGCAGTGCGAGGGCGGCCTTGCGCATGGGACACCTATAGCAGGGGAGGCGTCGGGCGTTGCTTCGTGGTTCGACGCTGTGTAGGAAGCCGGATTCATGCGTTGGGAAGAGATCGCGGGCCAGGACCGGGCGGTGAAGGCGCTGCGCTCCGCTTTGTCGCGCGACCAGGTGCATCATGCCTACCTGCTTGCCGGCCCTGCGGGCGTGGGCAAGGAGCTTCTCGCCCGCACCTTCGCGCAGGCGGCCAACTGCGAGGCGGAAGACCCCGCGGCGCGGCCCTGCGGAGTGTGCGAAAGCTGCCTGGGCCTCTTGCGGGGCAACTTCCCCGACGTGATCGCGGTGATGCCGCAAGCGGAGATGGTGGCGCGGGGCCTCTTGACCAGGGCGGATCTGGAAGGTGTTCCCTCGAAGGAGATCCGCGTGGACGAGGTGCGCGCGCTGGCGAGGCGCCTCTCCCTCAAGGCGCTGCGGGGGCGGCGCAAGGTGGCCATCGTCACGCCGGCCGACGCGATGAACGAGCGGGCGCAGAACACGCTGCTCAAGACCCTGGAGGAGCCCCCGCCGGCCACGACCTTCCTCTTGCTCTCCGCGCATCCCGACTCGCTGCTCCCCACCATCCGCTCCCGCTGCGCGCGGGTGCAGCTCGGGCCGGTTCCCGAGGAGGCGCTGGTGGCGCGGCTCTTGCGCGAGGGCGTTCCCGAGGCGGAGGCGCGCGAGCGGGCGGCGCGCGCGCAGGGCAGCTTCTCGCGGGCCCTGGCGGAAGCAGGGCGAATGGCGCGAGCTGCTCCTCCAGGTCGAGGCCGCGCTCGCCGCCGCCGACGAGCGCGAAGCGCTGGAGGTGGCCGAGGCGCACGGCGAGCGGGATGCGGCGCTGGAGGCGGCGCGGGCGGTGCAGGCCTGGACGCGCGACGTGCTGGTGGCGCAGGCCGGAGGCGAGCCGCAGCTGCGCGAGCTGGCGGGCAAGGCGCGCGAGGTGGCGGCGCGGGTGCCGCCCTTTGCGCTGCTCCGCCAGGCGGACGCTCTGCGCGGTGGCGATGGAGGCGCTGGAGCAGAACGGCAACGGCCGGCTCCAGCTCGAGCGCTTGCTCCTGGGCGCGCGGGAGCTGCGCCGTGACTGAGCTCGTGGCGCTGATGGAGCAGGCCGCGGCCGGCAAGGCGCCGCCCGTGACGCTGATCGAGGGAGACGAGTACCTGGCGCGCCACAGCGCGCGGGAGCTGGCCGACGCCATCGTGCCGGAGAAGGACCGCGCGCTGAATCTGGTGTTGCTCGACGCCAGCGCCGGCGCGCGCGAGATCGCCGCGCACCTCATGACCGTGGCCATGTTCGCGGCGCCCAAGGCGGTGGTGGTCGAGGGCGCCGACGCCTTCGCGGAGGAGGTGGACGCCGCCCGCGAGCTGGCCCGGGCGCGCGATTCTCTGGCAGGGCAAGCGCCAGCGCGACGCGGCGCGCCGCCTGCTCAAGCTGGTGCGGCCTGTCGGGTGGGGAGCCGCCGAGCTCGCCTTCGGGACCAGGGCGGGCGCGTCGGCGGCGAAGTGGCGCAAGGAAGTGGGCGCGGCCCCCGACGATGGCGGACAAGTCGTGGCTCGCAGGAGCTCTCCGCCTTCGCGCTGGCGCAGAATCTCTCCGCGCCGCCCGAAGATCTGGAGACGCTGCTCGAGGCGCTGGAACGCGGCCTGCCGCCGAGGACGCACCTGATCCTGGTGGCGGAGTCGCTGCCTCCCAAGCACCCGCTCGTCCGGCTCGCGCAGGAGAAGGGCGCCCAGGTGAAGCGGCGGGCGGAACGCCGCGGCCGGACCATCGACACCCTCGACATCTCGGCGCTGGTTGCGGAGGAGCTGGGGCCGCTCAGGAAGAAGCTCGCGCGCGACGCCGAGCTGGAGCTGAAGAACCGTCTCGGCGACGACCTGCGGCTCATCGCGACGGAGCTTTCCAAGCTCGCCCTCCATGCCGGCGAGAAGACGCAGATCACCCGCGAGGACGTAGAGGCAATCGTGGCGCCGGTGCGCGAGGAGGAGTTCTTCGCGCTGGCGGAGGCGGTGGGCGAGGGCGACCCCGGCAAGGCGCTGCAGCTCTTCGCCGACGAGCTGCGGCGCAAGGCCAACGCCTCCTCGGTGGCGCTGCCGTTTCTCGGCGGCGTGGCCAGCGCGGTGCGCAAGGCGCTGGCGGACAGCGCGCGCTATACCGGATCGGGGCCGCGGGAGCTGGGCTACAACGAGTACCAGTCGAAGCTCTTTCCGCAATTGGAGGAAGAGCTGGTTGCGAAGAAGCAGAAGGTCCCGCATCCCTTCGCCGCCTGGCTGGGCTATAAACGGGCCCGACGCAGGCCGCGCGCCTTCTGGCGCCGCGCGCTGATCCGCTGCGCCGAGGCGGACTTCGAGCTCAAGAACGGCGCCGACCCGCGCCTCTGCATGGAGCGCCTTCTGGTGGAGGTCTGCGGGGGGTAGCCGCAAAGCATCTCAGTCAAGAGGAGTTCGTCTTTGTAGGTTGACGTGAGCCGTAGACGGCGACGGCGCTTTGGTAGACCCCGGCTGAAGCCGGGGTCTAGAGAAGCACCAAGCCTCCTTCGGAGGCTGAAGGCGAGACTTGGATCAACTCAATCGTGCAGCCTCCGTCAGGAGGCTTCGTGCCGTTTTAGACCCCGGCTTCAGCCGGGGTCTTCTCTCGGTGGACGAGCGGCCGAAGCAGCCAGTGGCTCAATTGCATAGGCGCGCGCGGCGGCGGCCTTGCCGGTGCGACCACAGGCCTGACATTCGATTGCGCTCGATCACGGCCAGGTCGCCGTCGCCGTCGCCGTCGCCGTCCACGAAACCGCATGCGCCAGTTGATCGGGCATTGGCGCTAGCCCGTCCGCAAGGATGTGCTAGAGAACGCCGCCAGAATGGCTTCCCGCATGCTCGTCACCCACGCGCTGCCCTACGCGAACGGCAGCATCCATCTCGGCCACCTGGTCGAGGCGGTGCAGACCGACATCTTCGTCCGCGCCGTCAAGGCGCAGGGCAAGGAGTGCATCTTCATCTGCGCCGACGACACCCACGGCACGCCCATCGAGATCAGCGCCCGCAAGGCCGGCGTCGCGCCGGAGAAGTTCATCGAGGAGATGCACCGCGAGCACGTGGTCGACTACGCGGCCTTCGACATCGGCTTCGACCTCTTCTACACCACGCACTCCGCGGAGAACGAGCAGCACGCGAGGCGCATCTTCGAAAAGCTGCGCGAGGACGGCGCCATCGAGAAGCGCGACGTGCTCCAGGTCTACTGCGGCGTGGACAAGCGCTTCCTGCCCGACCGCTACATCCGCGGCGAATGCCCGGTGTGCGGCTGGAAGGACCAGTACGGCGACTCCTGCGAGCACTGCGGCAGCACCTACGAGCCCACCCAGCTCAAGAACCCGCGCTGCGCCATCTGCGGCAACACCGAGCTGACCCAGCGCAGCTCCGCGCACTACTTCGTGCGGCTGGCCAGATACCAGGAGTTCCTGCGCGGGTGGACCAGCGCTCCGGGCCGCCTGCAGCCGGAGATCCGCAACAGCATCGAGGGCTGGCTCTCCGAGCCCCTGCGCGACTGGGACATCTCCCGCGACGCGCCCTACTTCGGGTTCAAGATCCCCGGCGAGACGGAGAAGTACTTCTACGTCTGGCTGGACGCGCCGGTGGGCTACCTCTCCTCCACCGACCATTGGTGCCGCGCGCACGGTCGCAGGGTGGAGGAGTTCTGGGGCAAGGACGCCGACTGCGACGTGGTGCACTTCATCGGCAAGGACATCGTCTACTTCCACACCCTCTTCTGGCCGGCGATGCTGCACGCCTCGGGCTGGAAGGTGCCCTCGCGGGTGCACGTCCACGGCATGCTGATGGTGGAGGGCGCGAAGATGAGCAAGTCGCGCGGCACCTTCGTCAACGCGCGCGAGTTCCTCGAGGCCGGGCTCGATCCGGAGTGGCTGCGCTACTTCTACGCGGCGAACCTGGGACCGCCGCCCAGCGACATCGATCTCTCCTTGCAGGAGCTGAAGAACCGGGTGAACGGCGAGCTGCTCGCCAACGTGGGCAACCTTGCCAACCGCGCGCTCTCGCTCGTCTGGAAGAACGGCGGCAAGCTCACCCGGGCCGCGCCTTCCGAAGTGTTCGAGCAGGCTCGCGCGGTGGAGCGTGAGCTCGCCGAGCTGTACCTGCGCTGCGACACGCGCGCCGCCGTGCAGAAGGTGCTCGACTTCTCCTCGGCGGCCAACGCGCGGCTCCAGCAGACGCGCCCGTGGGAGAAGCTGAAGACGGAGAGGGAGGCCGCGCTTTCGGAGCTGACGCTGGCGGTCAACGTGGCGCGGTTCTGCGCCCGCTGGCTCTCGCCCATCGTTCCGCGGTTCGCCCAGGGCGTGGCGGAGCAGAGCGGGGCGGAGCTGCGCTGGGGCGATTTCGCGCCGCTGGAGGAGCGGCAGATCCGCGAGCCCCGGCCGCTCGTGCGCAAGGTGGAGGACGCCGATCTGCACAAGCTCGCCTCTCGCTTCGTCTCCGCGGAGGCCCCGTTTGGAGGGGCCGCGAAAGCGGAGGAGAAGAGCGGCCCGGTCACTCCGGAGATGACCATCGAGCAGTTCTCCGCCATGGACCTGCGCGCCGGCAAGGTGCTCGCTGCCGAGCGGGTGCCGAAGAAGGACAAGCTGCTCAAGCTCACCATCGACATGGGCGAGAGCGAGCCGCGCACGGTGGTGAGCGGCGTGGCGCAGTCCTACGCGCCGGAGGAGCTGATCGGCAAGGTGGTGTGCGTGGTGGCCAACCTGCCGCCGCGCAGCTTCGGCAAGGGGCTCTCCTCGCACGGCATGGTGCTCTACGCCAGCGGTGGCGATCGCGAGCACACCGCCATCGAGCTTCCGGCAGACGTGAAGCCCGGCGCGAAGGTGAAGTGATGGGACTCTTCTCGACGCTCTTCGGCAAGAAGCCGGCGGCGCAGGACCCCGCGCCGGAGGCGGAGGCGCAACCGGACGCCGGGCAGGCGCCGCTCGAGGAGCTGGGCGAAGGGCTTCAGAGCCCCGACGGAGGCGCTCGCATCGACGCGGCCCGCGAGCTGCTCGACCGCTGGCGCAACGGCGAGCTGCAGGCGGCGGAGGTCTTCGCTCCCCGCCTTCCCGAGCTGCTCGACGACGAGGAACCCCTGGTGCGCATCTCCGCGCTCCAG
Source organism: uncultured delta proteobacterium (assembly GCA_963792275.1). Classification (GTDB taxonomy): domain Bacteria; phylum Myxococcota; class Myxococcia; order Myxococcales; family 40CM-4-68-19; genus 40CM-4-68-19. The sequence continues at coordinate 531,484 of CAWBVQ010000018.1, read as the reverse complement.
GGCGTGCGCCTCTTGCGCAAGCCGGAAAACCTCCAGGCTTGCGAGAGCGGCGTGCTGGCGTCCTTGGCGGATGCGGTGCCCCAGGTGCGCACCGCCGCGCTCTGGGCCGCCATCCGGTTGCCCGCGGAGGCGGCCCGCGCGCAGGTCCGCGCCGCGCTGCAATCTCCGGAGGAGACGTTGCGCTTCGCCGCCGCCTGCGCGCTCGCCGACGTTCGCGACTCCGCGGCGCTGCCGGAGCTGACGGCGGCCCTGCGCGACGGCTACCGCCGGCAGGAGGCGCTCTCCGCCCTGATGTCGCTCGGCGATCCGGCCGCGCTGCCGGGGGTGGCGGCGCTCTTCGACGACGAGTCGCTGGGCGAGTTCGATCGCACGCTGGTGGCGGCGGCGCTGGTGCGCTTCGGCGATTCCCGCGGCGGCGCGCACCTGGTCTCGCGCATCGAGACCGAGTCGGACGACCGGCCCATCGCGGCCGAATGGGCGGGCCGGCTCGGCGTCCAGGAGGCGGTGCCCGCGCTGGGCGAGCTGGCCACGGTCGAGGGGGATCCGGCGCGGGGCGCCGCCATTCGCGCGCTCGGCCGGCTCAAGGCGCCCGGCGCGGAGGAGCGTCTGCTGCGATTGGCCGCCGATTCCGACGCAGCCGAGGACCTGCGCATGGACGCGCTCGAGGGCCTGGCCGAGCTGGAAACGCCCGCGGCGCTGGAGCTGTTGCGCAAGCTCGCCGAGGGCGGGCCTCCCGAGCTCAGCCAGCTCTGCCGCGAGCTGCTCGCCGAGGTGCGGGCGAATGCTGGTTGATTCCCACGCCCACCTCGACGGCTATGCGGATCGGGCGGAAGTGGTGGCCCGCGCTCGCGAGGCGGGGCTCGCCCACGTGGTGCTGGTCGGTCAATGGCGGGAGGGCGACGGGCTGGGCGGCGCGCGCGAGGCCATTGCGCTGGCGAGGACCGACCGCTCCTTCTTCTCGGCGACGGCGGGCATCCATCCGCACGACGCGGCGCAGGCGGCGGAGTCCGACTTCGCGGAGCTGCGGCGAGTCTGCGCCGAGCCCGACGTGGTGGCGGTGGGCGAGTGCGGGCTGGACTTCCACTACGACCGCTCTCCGCGGCCGGTGCAGGCCGACGTCTTCGTGCGGCAGATCCGGCTCGCGCGGGAAGCTGGGCAAGCCGCTGGTGGTGCATACCCGCGAGGCCGACGTGGAGACCGCCGAGATCCTCGCGCGCGAGCTGGGGCCCGACGGGGGCGTCATCCACTGCTTCACCAGCGACTGGACCGCGGCCAGCCGCTACCTCGCCCTGGGCATGTACCTGAGCTTTTCGGGCGTGGTGACCTTCCGCAATGCGCAGGCGCTTCGCGAGGCGGCGTGCAAGGCGCCGCTCGACCGCATGCTGGTGGAGACCGACTGCCCCTTTCTCGCACCCGTGCCCCATCGGGGAAAGCGCAATGAACCCGCTTATGTAGCGCTGACCGCCGCCGAGCTTGCGCGGCTGCGCGGCGTGCCCTTCGAAGAGCTTGCGGCCGCTACCACGGCCAATGCCCGCCGCGCCTTGCGCCTGCCCGGCCGATGATCTTGAATGCCCGGCGCCCCCAGGCATCCAACCCTGAAAAGGAAGGTCTCCATGAAGAACCTCATCGCCGGCACGTTGCTCGCCGTCTCGCTCTCCCTCGGCGCCTTCGCCGCGGAGAAGACCGAGACCATCAAGGTTTCCGGTTGGCACTGCGGCGGCTGCGCCGCGCGCACGGAGTCCGCGCTCAAGGACGTGAAGGGCGTCACCACCGTGGCGGCCGACAAGGACAAGAAGGAAGTGAAGGTCACCTTCGACGACGCCAAGGTGAAGCGCGCCGACCTGGAGAAGGCCATCGCCGACTCCGGCTTCACCACCGAGAAGTAAACCGTCTCCCCGCGTCAGCCTTCCCAGCTGAGCCATTCCTCGCCGAGGGATTCCTCGGCGTCGGTCTTCCAGCGGCCCTTCCACTCCACGACTTCCCAGCCGCGGCGGACCGCTTCGGCGCGGAAGGCCGGCTTGGGGTTCACCACGATGGGGTGGCCGACCTCCTCGAAGAGGGGAGTGTCGGCCACGGAGTCGGAGTAGAGATAGCAGCGGCCCACGTCGATGCCGTGGCGGGCGAGCACCTCCTTCACCCGCTCGCGCTTGCCCTCGCGAAAGACGACCGGAGCCACCAGCTCGTCGGTGGAGACGCCCTGGCGGATGAGGGCCCGCGTTCCCAGCGCCTCGTGCGCGTGGAGGAAGCGGCCCAGCTCGTCGATGATGAATTGCGGCGAGCCGGAGGCGACCAGCACCAGGTGGCCCATGAGCAGGTGGCGACGCACCGTGCGCAGGCCCTGCTGCGTGATGCGCTTCTTCACGTGCCGGTCGAAGCAGTTGCGGGCCAGGTCTCGCAGCCGGTCGGCGCGGATGCCCTGCTGGCACTTCGAGCCCAGCGCCACCATGTCCGCTTCCGAGAGCCGCTTGCGGGCGTATTCGTAGAGCGCGCGCGGCACCTGCGAGCGCACCGCCGAGGCCATCTCCCGGTTCGAGTACAAGAACCAGGTGAAGATGGTCCCGGCGTTGCCGTCGACGAGCGAGTCGTCGATGTCGAAGACCGCGGCGGTGCGCTGGAACGGCTGCATCACTTGACCCCGGAGCGGTAGACCCCCGGGCCGGTGAAGCGGCGGTCGTCGTCGGCGGGCGGCGGCGGCACCAGGAGCTGCCGGCCATACAGGTTCTTGCGGTCGGTCCAGTGCGAGCCGGGCGGGGCGGCCGCGAAGAGCTGCCCGAAGGAGCTGACGCGCGTGTCCAGCTCGTCGAGCGCGTGCACCACCATCGCCTCCAGCATGGCGGGTTCGCGCGGGCTGCCGTATTCGAACCTGCCGTGGTGCGCGACCACCAGGTGGGTGAGGCGGAACTCCAGCTCGCGCGGGAAGTCGGGGATGCGCGCGGCCTTCTCGCGGATGAGCTGGCAGGTGAGGACCAGGTGCCCCACCAGCTTGCCCTCGTCGGTGTAGTCGAAACCCGGCTCGGGCGAGATCTCGCGCGCCTTGCCGATGTCGTGGAGGATGCAGCCGGCGGTGACCAGGTCGCGGTCGAGCTGCGGATAGTGATCGCACACCCGCCAGCCCAGTTGCAGGACCGAGAGGGTGTGCTCGCAGAGCCCGCCCACGAAGGCGTGATGGATGCTCTTGGCCGCGGGCGCGCGCAGGAAGGCCGGCGCGAGCTCGGGATCGTCGAGGAAGGAGAAGAGGAGCGCGCGGACGTGGCGGCTCTTCGCCTGGGCGGCGAGCGAGCGGATCTCCTCGAACATCGCCTCCACGGTCATGGGCGGGGATGTATCACAGGGCCCCGTCGCTGTACTCTCGCCGCATGCGACGCCTCCTCGTCCTTCTGGCAGCGCTCTCCTGCACCAGCACCCCCGCGAAGAAAGCCCCGATCGATCAGCTCCCCCCCGGAGCGCACGGGGCGGTGCTGCAGCACCACGGCGACGCTGCACGGAGCGGCGTGTACGTGGACCCGTCGCTCACCCGCGCGGCGGCGCGCAACCTGCGCCCGGACACCGCCTTCTCCGCCACCTATCAGGGCCCGGTCTATGCGCAGCCGCTCTACTGGGATGCGGGCGAGGGCGGGCAGGACCTGCTCCTGGTCGCGACCGAGCGCAACGAGGTGATCGCCTTCGACCCGCTCAGCGGAGCGCGCGTCTGGTCGCGCACGCTCGCGGCGCCGTCCGGGCTGTCCGAGCTGCCCTGCGGCAACATCGACCCGCTGGGGATCACCGGCACGCCCATCGATCGACGCCGGGCGCAAGCTGCTTTTCGTCGATGCGATGACGTCCGGCGCGCACCACCGCATCTACACCCTCTCGCTGGTGGACGGCAGCGTGGTGACGTCTCCGGTGGATCTCGACTCGGCGGTTCCGGGCTTCAGCTCGCGGGTGCAGAACCAGCGCGGCGCGCTGGCCCTGGTGGACGGCATCCTCTATGTGCCCTTCAGCGGCCACCTCGGCGACTGCGGCAACTACGCGGGCTGGGTCATCGGCATCGACACCATCGGGCAGAAGCCGCCCGCCGCGTACCACACCGGCAAGGGCGGCGGCATGTGGTCGGTCTCCGGCGTGGCCTCGATGGGAGGCTCGCTCTTCGTGGCCACCGGCAACACCATCGGGCTCACCGCCTGGAACGGGGGCGAGGCCATCCTCCGGCTCGCGCCCGGCCCCGCCTTCTCCGGCAACTCCGCCGACTACTACGCGCCCGCGGACTGGAAGGCGCTCGACGACGCCGACAACGACATCGGCACTTCCGGCGCCTTTCCCTTCGACGTGGGCGCCGCGCACTTCGTCGCCACCATGGGCAAGAACGGGAAACTCTACCTCGCCAACCGCGACAATCTGGGCGGCATCGCCGGCAACGCGCTCACGCCGCAGGTGGCGAACTTCATCGTCACCGCGCCGGCGGTGATCGCGACGCCCTCGGGCACGGTCCTCGCGTTCAGCTCGCAGGGAACGGCGTGCCCCGGACCCGGCAACGGGCTGGTTGGACTGCGCATCGGCGCCGGGCCTCCGGCGAGCGTGACCACCGCCTGGTGCGCCGGGGTGGAGGGGCGCGGCTCTCCCATCGCCACCACCACCGGCAACGGCGCCGAGTCCGTCATCTGGGTGGTGGGCGCGGAAGGCGACGCGCAGCTGCACGGGGTGAACGCCGAGACCGGCGAGTCGCTCTTCGCCGGCGGCCAGGTGCCGATGCGCCGCTTCAACGCGCCCATCGCGGCGAAGGGCCGCATCTACGCCGCGGGAGACTCGTCGGTGTCGGCGTTCACGGTGCGCTAGGGCGCTCGGACGCGCCGCGCCTCGCGGCTTACGCTTCCTCTTCTTCTTCCGCCGCCGCGGCCTTGGCGCCTGCTGCCTTCTTCGCCGCGAGCCTCGCCTTTTCCGCGGCCTCGGCGTCCAGCTCGGCCTGCGGCCGCGGCTCGATGCTGTAGTCGGTGATCCTGCCCTGCGCCTTGAGCGCCTTGAGCCCGGCGTCCATCGCCAGCCAACGGCTCTTCGCCCGCAGCTTGATGATCACCGGCGCGGCGGGCCTGCGGATGAGGCTCACCGGATCGACTTCGCCGGAGAGGATGCTCACCGACCAGTTCGCCTCCAGGTCTGAATCCACCCGGACGTCGCACTCCTTGCCTTGCCAGATCGCCTTCGTCGGCATGGGGATCGATGTACCACAACTCACTGGGACACCATGCGCGCTCAGGTGTCCCCGGCTACATGTCAGTCAAGAGGAGTTCGTCTTTCTACGTTGACGTAAGCCGTGGGTGCAGAGCCCGCCGTCCAGGTCAACGACGCCCGCCTGCGCTAACCATCAGCATTGCGGCCAGGCCGGCTCGGGCTCAGCGCGGGATGGCGTGGACCGATCCGGGAGGGCGCCGGTCTTTCGCGCCACCAGGCCCGCATGCGCCTGGATCCAGAGCGCGCCGGCGAGGCCGGCGAAGAGCAGCGCGAGCGTGATCCAGAAGAGGCGCTTGTTGTCGCTCTTGCGCGCGGCGGCCATGCCGCGGATCCAGGGCAGGTCGCGAGGCGCGCACCCAGTCCTCGCCGCGTTGGACCAGATCGTCGCCGGCGACGACGCCGCTGTTCCAGAGTTGCAGGAACTCCTTCTGGCTGCCGACGGTGAGCTCGTTCTTGCCGCTCGCTTGCCTGACCAGGAGCTTCATGCGCCCGTCAGGTTAGGAACTGCCCTTGAGAGGAGCAACCGCGATGACGCGTCACGGTGCGAATTCCTTTACGCGGCTTGAGCGACGAAACGTCGCGAAAGCGACTCAAGCCGTTCGCACCGCAACGCGTCGCGACGACGCCATGCGACTTGCAAGTCCCTGGATTTTCTGGGATTGACCTGCGCGGCAAAGCAGTTGCAGTGGAATCGCGCTGCACGCCCTCCCCCCGAGGTCTACCGTGTCCGAGAAGGTTTCTTCAGAGAACGTCATGAGTCCCGCGCCCCCGTCGATCCCGAGCTTCGATCGCGCCGCCGGCGCGCGCATTCTCGCCCGGTCCTTCTACAGGGAGCTTCGGGAGAACGGTTACACCCCGAAGCAGCTTCTCGCGCTTTCCACCGAGCTCATCGACCTCATCACCCGGGACCTCCAGTCGGAGCGCAAGGGAGCAGCGTAGCCGCAGTTCCTTCGTGCGCACGCCCCCAAGGCAGACGGCCCGGCGCGGTCCGACACTCGCAGGATGAGCGCGGCCGCTCTGCCTTGACGGGTTGCATGGCAGAGCCTATTTGTCCCTCCCCCAAGGAGGCTTCGACATGGCTCGATTCGCCATCAACGGCTTCGGCCGCATCGGCCGCAACATCCTCCGCGCCGCGCTGAAGCGCGGGGCAAACCTCGACGTCGTGCTCATCAACGACGTCGACAAGCCGAAGACGCTGGCGCATCTCTTCAAGTACGACTCGGTGCACGGCATCTTCGACGGCACGGTCCAGGCCACCGAGGACGCGATCGTCATCAACGGCAAGAAGCATCGCCGTCACCGCCAAGCGCGATCCCTCCGAGCTTGCCCACAAGGAGCTCGGCGTGGACGTCGCCCTGGAGTGCTCGGGCCGCTTCACCAAGCGCGACGACGCGGAGAAGCACCTCAAGGCCGGCGCGAAGAAGGTGATCATCTCCGCGCCCGGGCAAGGGACCGGACCTCTCGCTCTGCTTCGGCATCAACCACGAGAAGTACGACCCGGCGAAGCACCACGTCATCTCCAACGCCGTCCTGCACCACCAACTGCCTCGCGCCGGTGGCCAAGGTGCTGATGGACAGCTTCGGCATCGAGCGCGGGCTGATGACCACCATCCACAGCTACACCAACGACCAGCGCATCCTCGACCTGCCGCACGAGGACCTGCGCCGCGCGCGCGCCGCGGCGCTGAGCATGATCCCCTCCACCACCGGCGCGGCGAAGACGATCGGCGAGGTGCATCCCCGAGCTCAAGGGCAAGCTGAACGGCACCTCCATCCGCGTGCCCACGCCCAACGTGTCGCTGGTGGACCTCACCGCCGAGCTGACCCGCAAGACCACCGTCGAGGAGATCAACGCGGCGTTCAAGAAGGCCGCCGAGGGCAAGCTCAAGGGCGTGCTCCAGTACAACGACGAGCCGACGGTGAGCGTCGACTACAACGGCAACCCGGCATCCTCCATCTTCGACTCCACGCAGACCGCGGTGGCGGACGACGGCAAGTTCGTCAAGGTGTTCGCCTGGTACGACAACGAGTGGGGCTTCTCCAACCGCATGGTGGACGTGGGGCTGTTCATCGGCGGCAAGCTGTAGCGGGCAGGGCCTCCGGCGCTGCGATGATCCGCTCCATCGAGCAGCTGCAGATCGCCGGCAAGCGGCTCTTCATCCGCGTCGACTTCAACGTCCCGCTCGGACAAGAAGACGCGCAAGGTGAACGACGACGCGCGCATCCGCGAGGCGCTGCCCACCATCCAGCTACGCGCTCGAAGCAGGCGGGCCAAGGTGATCCTCGCCTCGCACCTGGGCCGGCCCGACGGCAAGGTGGTCCCGAAGCTGTCGCTGGAGCCGGCCGGCGCGCGGCTCTCGCAGCTGCTCGGCCAGGACGTGATCCTCGCCGACGACTGCGTCGGCGACGGCGTGAAGAAGCTGGTGGCGGACCTGCAGCGACGGCCAGGTGCTGCTCCTGGAGAACCTGCGCTTCCACACCGAGGAGGAGGCCAACGACGAGGCCTTCGCGCGCGAGCTGGCCTCGCTCTGCGACGTCTACGTGGACGACGCGTTCGGCACCGCGCACCGCGCGCACGCCTCGACGGCGGGGATGGTGCAGCATCGTGCCGCAGCGCGGCGCGGGCTTTCTCATGGCGGCGGAGCTCGAGTACCTGCAGCCGCTGCTCAAGAGCGCGGAGAAGCCCTATCGTCGCCATCCTCGGCGGCGCCAAGGTGAGCGACAAGATCAAGGTGATCGAGCAGCTGCTGGGCAAGGTGGACGCGCTGCTCATCGGCGGCGCCATGGCCTACACCTTCCTCGCGGCGCGGGGCGTGCCGGTGGGCGAGTGCCGGGTGGAGAAGGACAAGCTCGACGTCGCCCGGCGCATCCTCGACAAGGCCGCGCAGTCGCGCGTCGAGGTGCTGCTGCCGCTCGGATCACGTGGTGGCGCGCGAGGCCGAGGGCGGGCGTGCCGGTCGAGACGCCGTGGCGCGAGATTCCCGACGGGCATGCTGGGGCTCGACATCGGCCCGAAGACGCGCGAGCTGTACCGGCAGCACATCCTCGCGCGCGAAGACGGTGTTCTGGAACGGGCCGATGGGGCTGTTCGAGGTCGCCGAGTTCGCTGCCGGGCACGCGGGCGGTGGCGGAGGCCATGGCCGAGGCAACCGCCGGGGCGCGCTCACGGTGGTGGGCGGCGGCGACTCCGCGGCGGCCATCGCCGAGATGGGCCTCGCGGACAAGGTGACCCACGTCTCCACCGGCGGCGGCGCCTCGCTCGAGTTCCTCGAAGGCCGCGAGCTGCCGGGCGTGAAGGCCTCGACGAGTGAGCATTGGAGGACCTGGCATGCCTCGACGGAAGTTCGTCTGCGGCAACTGGAAGATGCACAAGACGGTGCGCCGAGGCGCGTGGCGCTGGTGCGGGAGCTGCGGCAGCGGCTCGATGCGCGCAGATCCAGGTGGCGGTGGCGCCGCCCTTCACCGCGCTGGGCAACCGGTCAAGCGAGGCGCTGGCAGGCGTCGCTCCATCCAGCTCTCCGCGCAGAACTGCCACCAGGAGAAGCAGGGCGCGTTCACCGGCGAGGTGAGCGCGCCGATGCTGGCGGAGCTGGGCTGCGACGGCGTCATCCTCGGCCACAGCGAGCGGCGGCAGTACTTCGGCGAGACCGACGAGGGCGTGAACCGCAAGCTGCGCGCCGCGCTCGAGGCGCAGCTCCATCCCATCGTCTGCGTGGGCGAGACGCTGCAGGAGCGGGAGGCGAACCGCACCTGGGAAGTGGTCTCGCGCCAGGTCCGCGGCGCGTTTGCCGGGATGGACGCGATGCAGGTGGGACGCTGCACCGTGGCCTACGAGCCGGTCTGGGCCATCGGCACCGGCAAGGTGGCCACCACTGCCCAGGCGCAGGAGGTGCACGGGCAGATCCGCGGGCTGCTCCGCGAGCTCGCCTCGGCGCGAGTCGCGGACGGCGGTGCGCATCCAGTACGGCGGGTCGGTGAAGCCGGACAACGCCGCGGACCTGCTCGGCGCAGCCGGACATCGACGGCGCGCTGGTGGGCGGCGCCAGCCTGAAGGCCGACGACTTCGCGAAGATCGTCGCGGGTGCGCTGTCGTGAAGGCGATCCCGCACGGCGATCCGCCGCGGCGGTAGGCGCGCGCGCGGAGCGTTCGTTCGCCCACAGCGGGGGCGAACGTCGGTGGATGTAGCGCCATGTGCGCGGGCGTTTTCGCTCGGAGCGAGCCTGCGGCGCGTGGTTCCATCCGGGCTGCATGCGCACCGCATTCCTCTGCATGATCGCGGCCTTGGGCTGCGGCGGATCCTCCCGGCCGCGCGACGTGCGCGCCTCTGCGGTGAACGGCGCGGTGGAAGTGTCGTGGAGCCAGGCGCCGCTCGTCGGCACCTATCGCGTGCAGCTGGTGGATCTGGACAGCGCCACACCGCGATCCGAGCCGGTCACCGTCCGCGGCAACCACGTCACCGTGCCCGGCACCGCCTCCGGTGTCTGGGTGGACGCCGTCCCCGGCGGCCGCGTCACCGGCGTGGTGAGCGGCGGAGCGCAGGGAGGCACGGGCGACGGCTGGCAGTTCTTCGCGCCGTGGGATTTCCGCGACGGCGCGCTGACCGTCCGCTATCCCGCGCTCTCCGGCGACGAGCGGCTCGGCGTGCTGCTGGTGAATGCCGGCGGCCCCGACGATGCGCAGGCCTCGGTGACGGTGGACGGCGTCGCGGCCACCGCCGCGCAGCCCGACGGCGCCACCGCCGCGCAGTCCGACGGCGCCACGGCCGCGCAGCCCGACGGCGCCACCCTCCGTCTCCTCCGCGGCGCTACAGGTCCCGCGCTCGTCGCCGCTCTCGTCCGCCCTCCACGACGCCGTCCGCGCGCAGGAAGGCGGCCTTGCCGCCGAAGTGCCCGCGCCCGCGGAGGCGGCGCCCGACGCCGACCACCGCTCCTTCTGCGTGGTCCCTGGCCTCGACTTCTCGCGCCACCTGCGCAAGCCCGCGACGCTGGCCGCCTCTTCGGCGGACGCCGACGTCTACGTCGACGACGAGGACCTGGCCCACTACGCGCCCGGAGCGCTCCAGGCGTTCGCGGCGACGCTGCGAGGAGCGCGTGCTGCCCGCGGTGACCGGCGTCTTCGGCGCGCCCACCGACGTGGACCGCAACGGCAAGCTGCTGGTGCTCATCTCGCACGAGCTCGGCGCGCACCTCAACGGCGGCTGGCTGATCGGGTATTTCGGCAATGCCGACATGGTCCGCGCGCGAGACGACTCTGCAGCGTGCAGCGGAACCGGATCGAACCACGGCGAGATGGTCTACCTGAACGACGTGGACAACGGCGCCGCCAACGGCTACCCGGCAGCGGCGTTGCTCTCGACCACCTATCCCGCGACCGTGGCGCACGAGCTGCAGCACCTGCTCAACTTCGCCCATCGCTGCGTGGAGCACGCCTGCGAGGGGCCGGAGGTGACCTGGATCAACGAGGCGCTCTCCAAGGTGGCCGAAGACGTGGCCGGCTTCGGGTGGAACGCCTCGGACGGGCGCGCGGAGGGCGCGGCGTACCTCGGACGCGACGAAGGCGACCGTGCGCGGCTACGACGGGCGCAGCCTGACCAGGTGGGAAGGCGATCCCATCGGCAACTACCAGGGAGCGCACAGCTTCCTGCGCTACTTCGCCGACCAGCTCGGGCCCGCCGTCGCCGGGCGGGTGGCCATGGGGCCCGGCGACGTCGCCGGCCTCGAGGCCGCGCTGGGCAGGCCGTTGCCGCGCGCGATGGCGGAGTGGGCGACGGCGCTTCTGCTCTCCAACGAGCCGTCGGCGCCGTACAGCTTCTCCGGCACGCCCGTGGTCGCCGCTGCACGCGCGCCTGCGCCACCTGGATACGCGCGATCCGGGGCCGCTCTCGCTCAGGGCAGACGGCATCGCGGCGGTGACTTCCGGAGCGGGGCAGGGCGGGCCGGTCACCGTCACCGTGAAGAGCGCAGCGGCGCGGCCGCCGTACGTGGTGGTGGTTCGCGCCAGCGCGACGCTGCCAGCGCGGTAGCGCCTATGCGCGCAGCTTGTAGCCCCGCTTGAGCAGCCAAAGCGCCCAGGCCACCATCACCGCGGCGATGGCGAGCATCACGCCGAAACCCGCCCAGGGCAGCTCGACGTTGTGCCCGATCAGCGCATAGCGCATCGATTCAATCATGTAATAGATGGGATTGAGGTGGAGCACGACGCGGAAGCCCGCGGGCAGCATCGCGGCCGAGTAGAAGACCCCGCCGAGGAAGGCGAGCGGCGTGATCACGAAGGTGGGGATGAAGTTCACCTGCTCGAACTTGTCCGCCCAGAGCGCGACGATGAGGCCGGCGGCGGAGAAGGCGAGCGAGACGAGGACGCCGGCGAGCACCGCCTGCAGCGGATGCGGGACGTACGGTCCGACGAAGAACGCCGCCGTGGCCCAGGTCAGCCCGCCCACGATCAGCGCGCGGGTGGCGCCGGCGGCGAGGAAGGCCGCGAGGATCTCCACGTAGGTGAGCGGCGTCACCAGCAGATCGACGATGGTTCCCTGCAGCTTGAGGATGAACATCGAGGAGCTGGTGTTGAGGAAGGCGTTGTTGATGATGCCCAGCATCACCAGGCCGGGCACGAGGAAGCGGATGTACGGCACGCCCTCCACCTCGCGCAGCCGCCCGCCCAAGGACCAGCCGAAGACGATGAAGTAGAGCGCGGTGGTGATCAAGGGCGAGAGGATGGTCTGCCCCGGCACGCGCAAGAAGCGCTTCACCTCCTTGCGGTAGAGCGTGCGCACGCCCAGCGTCTTGTCGGGCGGATCCGCGGGCGGCGGCACGGGAGGCACCGGGCGTTCCCTGGCGGTGGCGCCGTTGGTCGCGTGCGCGATGGGCGTGGGCGAGCGAAGCAGCTCGAGGATGACGCTCTCCAGCCGCGGCTCGCGCGTCTGCACGTCGGCGATGCGCAGCCCCGAGGCGGAGAGGGCCTGCAGCGCGCCGGAGAGAGGCTCGCCCAGGCGCGGCGTGAGCACCACCGCTCCGCCGCCCTCGGCCAGCGCCGCGCCCGCCTGCGAGAGCAGCAGGGGCAGCTCGCGCACCGGGTGCTCCAGCGCGAGCCGCACGGTGCGCTGGCTGAAGCGCGAAAGGAGCTCCTGCTTCTCCTCCACCACCAGAAGGCGGCCGTTCTTGATCACGCCGATGCGGTCGGCCAGCTCCTCCGCCTCTTCCAGGTAGTGGGTGGTGAGCACCACCGTCGTGCCTTCCGCGGCGAGCCGCTTCACGTAGCCCCACAGGTCGCGGCGCAGCTCCACGTCGACGCCCGCGGTGGGCTCGTCGAGGAAGAGCACCGGCGGCTTGTGCACCAGCGCCTTGGCGATGAGCAGGCGGCGCTTCATCCCGCCGGAGAGGGCGCGCGTGTTGGCGTGGCGCTTGTCGAGCAGGCCCAGGTTGCCGAGGATGTCCGTCACCCGCGCGTCGGTGAGGTCGACGCCGAAGTAGCCGGCCTGGAAGCGCAGCGTCTCTTCCACGGTGAAGAAGGGATCGAAGTTGATCTCCTGCGGCACGAGCCCGACGGCGCGGCGGGTGAAGCGGTAGTCGCGGACCACGTCGCGGCCGAGCACCTCCACGCTGCCTTCGCTGGCGAGCGCGGTGCCCGCCACCAGGCTGATCAGCGTGGTCTTGCCCGCGCCGTTGGGGCCGAGCAGGGCGAAGACCTCGCCGCGGTGGATGTCGAGATCGACGCGATCGAGGGCGACGAATCCGCCGTAGCGCTTGGTCGCGCCGCGCAGGCGCACCGCCTCGTTCATCTCCGCCTGCGCCTCCCGGGTCCACTGGCAAGATGCCACAGCGCGGGTTGCGGTGCGCGCGCGTTCGTTCTAGTAACATCCCGCCTGCCGAGAGAAAGGACCCCCTCCATGGCTCGCCTCTTCGTTGGAAACCTCCCCTTCGACACCACCGAGGCACAGGTCAAGCAACTGGTCGCGGGCGAGAACCGCACCGTCCGCTCGGTGAAGATCGTCAGCGACAAGGACACCGGCAGGTCGCGCGGGTTCGCCTTCGTCGATCTCGACGACGAGGAGCAGGCCAAGGCGGCCATCGCCGAGTTGAACGGCAAGGACTTCGGCGGGCGCCCGCTCAAGGTGAACGTGGCGGAGGAGCGCGACGCGCCGGGCGGCAAGTTCGGCGGCGGCGGCGGGTTCCGCGGCACGCCGCACGGCAAGGAAGGCCAGGCCCGCAGCGGCTTCGGCATGCGCGGCCCGGCGCAGAACATGCCCCGCGGGTCGCAGCGCGGCGGCGGTCGCGGCGGCACGCGAGGCTCTTGAGCGCGCGCAAGCTCCTCTCGCTCCATCGCGAGCTGGTCCGATGCCGCGCCTGCCCCCGGCTGGTGGCCTGGCGCGAGGAGGCCGCGCGCGTCAAGGTGAAGCGCTTCCGCGACTGGACGTACTGGGCGCGACCCGTGCCGGGGTTCGGCGATCCCGGCGCGCGGCTGCTCATCGTCGGACTTGCGCCGGCGGCGCACGGCGGCAACCGCACCGGGCGCATGTTCACGGGCGATCGCAGCGGCGACTTCCTCTACGCGGCCCTGCACAGGGCGGGCATCGCCAACCAGCCCACCAGCGTGCGCCGCGACGACGGCCTTGCGCTCGAGGGCGCGTTCATCACCGCGCCGTGCAGGTGCGCGCCGCCGGCCAACAAGCCCTCGCCGGAGGAGCTCGCCACTTGCAGCGCCTGGCTGGACCGCGAGGTGGCGCTGCTCCCGGAGGTGCGGGTGGTGCTGGCTCTCGGCGCCATCGGCTGGGCCGCTGCCCTGGCGCACTTCGCGCGGCGCGGACTTTCGCTGCCGCGCCCTCGCCCTCTCTTCGGGCACGGCGCCGAGGCGAAGATTCCCGCGGGCCCCGTGCTCCTCGGCTGCTACCACGTGAGCCAGCAGAACACGAACACCGGGAAGCTGACGCCCGCGATGATCGATCGCGTGCTGCGCAGGGCGAAGCAGCTGATGGGCGCAGGCTGAGCGCTGCGGGTCAGGTCGCGGGGAGGCGGGCGCAGAACACGCCCATGCCGCCCAGCTCTTCGAACCCGGGAACGCTGAGCAGGAGCCGGTCGAAGGCGTGCAGCAGATCGCAAAGGAGCCGCCGCCACCTGGGAGCGCGCTCGTAGCGGAAGTCGGGAATGAGGAAGCGCGTCAGCCGGCCGAGGCAGGTGAAGTGCCGCTTGCGCAGCCCGGGGAGCAGCGCTTCCAGGATGGCGAGGTCGGCGGTCGTCAGCGGCCGCTCACCGGGCGTGACCTCGGTGTGCACGGGGACGAGGAAGCGGATCTTGCGCAGGGTCGGGTTGAGGTTGACCGGCTCGGAGCAGACGATCAGCGCCCCGGGCTTCGCCGCGCGCAAGAGCGCCCGCAGGGTGTCCTCCAGATCGTCGAGCACGTGGTGGAGCACGTTGTCGATCCAGAGGACGTCGAAGGACTTCTCCGGCAGGTTGGCCGCCTGGAGCGGGGCGCAGACGAACCGCGCGCCGCCGGAGACCCCGTTCAGGGCGGCGCGCCTGGTCGCGAGGTTGACCGCGCCGGCGCTGACGTCGAGGCCGGTCACGTGCGCGCCGAGGCTGGCGAGGATCAGCGCGTCTTCCCCTTCGCCGCAGCCCACGTCGAGCACGCTCTTGCCTCGCACGTCGCCGAGAAGGCGGAAGCAGAACTCCTTTGGATACAGCTTGCCGGGGTGCGCGTACCGCCTCAGCACCGCGGGATCCACCGGTTCGAGGCGCTTCGTGTTCTCGTGGGCCCAGCGGTCGAAGAACCGGGCTTCCTGCGAGAGTCTGGCCGCGATTGTCATGGTGGACCTCGAACCGGGCGGCGCAGCAAGCGTCATGCCGGCCTTCCGCCCGCGCCCGACCCACCGTTGGGCAATCAACGTGGTGGAGAGGGAAAGATTGTCCGCGGTTGGGAACCGGGTTCGCGAGATCAGGAACCAAGGAGGACTTCGACGGGACGGCGGCGCTGCCGAAGGAGCCGCTTGCGCGCCTGCTTGCCCGTCTCCAGAGTGAGTGTGTCGCACTGCGCCGGAGGGACTGTGCTATGCGCCTTGCCCACGATGTCGAGAAGCAAACCGGAATGCGAACCCAGGTGACGGGATCCACGCAGAAGCGCCTTGCGGGCAAGGTGGCAGTCGTCACCGGCTCGTCGCGCGGCATCGGGAAGGCCATCGCGCGGGCGCTGGCGGCGGAGGGCGCCACCCTGGCCGTCCACTATTGCCGCGGGCGGGAGCAGGCGGACGAGCTTGCGGCGGAGTTCGAGCGCAACGGCAATCGCGTGGCGGTCTTCCAGGCCGACGTTGCCCGGCCGGAGGACTGTCACAAGCTGATCGAGACGGCCGCAAAACAGCTGGGGCCGGTGGACATCCTCGTCAACAACGCCGGCGTCAATCGCGACCGCAGCCTGCGCAAGATGAGCGCGGCGGAATGGGACGAGGTCATCCACACCAACCTCGACTCGGTCTTCCATTGCACCAAGGCGGCGCTCGAGCCGATGATCGCGCGCGGCTGGGGCCGCGTCATCAACATCGCCTCCATCGTCGGGCAGACAGGCGCCTTCGGCCAGGCCAACTACGCGGCGGCGAAGGCCGGCGCCATCGCCTTCACCAAGAGCGTGGCGCAGGAGGTGGCGAAGTACGGCGTGACCGTGAACGCCATCTGTCCCGGCTTCGTCGACACCGACATGATCGCCGCCATGCCGCAGGCGGCGAAGGACGCGGTCAAGGGCCGCATCCCGCTGGGGCGATTCGGCGATGCCGACGAGGTGGCGCGGCTGGTCCGCTTCCTCTGCACCGAGGGCGACTGGATCACCGGCGCACAGCTGAACATCAACGGCGGGCAGTACATGTAGGCTCGCTGCGTCCCGCGGGCTCGGGGATCAGGGAACGGGTTTAGGTTTAGGTTTAGGTTTAGGGCGCAGGGAGGGCGCTCGACGTGTCTCGCGCGCCTGAACCCTGATCCCCGTTCCCTAAACCCAACCCTAAACCTAAACGTGATCCCTCAACCCTGATCCCTCACCAGAGGGTTCGGCACCATGCCGGGCGGGCAGGCGGGCAGACCCGGCGCCGAAGTGCAAAATTGTTCACATGCAAAGGAGACCTCTTTCGACTCAAGTCGTCGCAGTCACGGGTGCGTCCTCCGGTGTGGGCCGCGCCATCGCAAGGGCCTTCGGCGCGGCGGGCGCCAGGGTCGGGCTGATCGCGCGCGGGCGCGACGGCCTGCGCGCCGCCGCCGGGGAGATCCGGCAGGCGGGCGGCGAGGCACTGGAGTTGCCCACCGACGTCGCCCACGCGGCGGAAGTGCAGATGGCGGCGCACGCCATCGTGGAGAAGTGGGGCCGCATCGACACCTGGGTGAACGACGCGATGGTCTCGGTGTTCTCGCCGGTGGTGGAGATGATGCCCGACGAGTATCGCCGGGTGACCGAGGTGAACTACCTGGGCACCGTGCACGGCACCCTCGCGGCGCTCCGCTACATGGCACCGGCCGACGACGGCGTGATCCTCCAGATCGGCTCGGCGCTCGTCTATCGCAGCATCCCGCTGCAGAGCGCCTACTGCGCCTCCAAGGCCGCCATCCGCGGCTTCACCGACTCGCTGCGCTGCGAGCTGATGCACGACAGGAGTCGGGTGAAGGTCTGCATGCTGCAGCTTCCCGCGGTGAACACGCCCCAGTTCGACGTGGTGCGCACGCGCCTGCCGCGCCATCCCCAGCCGGTGCCGCCCATCTTCCAGCCGGAGATGATCGCGCGAGCCGCGCTGCACCTGGCCATGCACCCGAGGCGCGAGATGTGGGTGGGCTGGAGCGCCGCCAAGGCCATCGTCGGGCAGAAGTTCATCGGCGGGCTGCTCGATCGATATCTCGCGCGCGCGGGATGGGACTCGCAGATGGACGAGCGCCCGGTGGACCCGCTCGAGCGCCTGGACAACCTCGATGGGCCGCTGCCCGGCGACCGCGGAGCGCACGGCGACTTCGACGCGCGGGCCAAGCCGGCAAGCGTGGAGCTGTGGGCGCGGCTCAACGCAGGGAAGCTGGCGGCTGGAACCGCGGCCGCCGCGGCCCTCGCGCTGGTGGCGCTGCGGGGGCTCCGCGCATGATCCGCAAAGCCCTTCTCGCCACGGCGCTGCTCGCCGCCTTCGACGCGCTGGAGCGCAACCTCCTCGGCCATCGCCCCGCCTACGACGTGAACCGCATGGGCCGCCGCCTCTTCGGCAGCGCCCGGAAGGGCTGGGCCCTGCGCTGCGCCTACGCGCCCGCCATGGCATTCGCCCAACGCCGCCTCGGCATTCCGGCGTTGCTCTTCGGCCCCCTCGTCGCCGCCGCCGAGCTCTATACGATGCCGCGAGTCGGCGCGACTCCCCCGCCGCGCAAGTGGCGCGACGGCGAAGTCCCGCTCCTCTTCGCCCACTCCACCGCCTTCGCATTGGCCGTGAGCGTTCTGCGACCCTGAACCGCAAACCTAAACCTAAACCTAAACCCGTTCCCTGAACCCCTCGACCCGCCGTGCTTGCTATACACCCGTGCCGTGTGGGTCACCGCGGAAGACGGCTGCCGTCTCCACGTCGTCGATCAGGGCAAGGGCGATCCCGTCCTCTGGCTGCAGGGCCTGAACGCGCCGGCGGCCGCCTGGGCGGTGCAGCTTGCCCACTTCGGACAGACGCACCGCAGCCTCGCGCCCGACGGCCGCGGCGTGGGACAGAGCGACGCCCCACCGGGACCGTACAGCACGCGGCAGATGGCGCACGACGCGCTCGCCGTCCTCGACGCCGCCGGCGTGGAGCGCGCGCACGTGGTGGGCCTCTCGCTCGGCGGCGCGGTGGCGCAGGAGCTTGCCCTTCTTGGCCCCGAGCGCGTGCGTTCGCTGGCGCTGCTCTCCACCTTTGCGGCGCAGGCCCCGCGCGGCCGCGCCCTGCTCGAGGCGTGGCGCGCCCTCTATCCGGTGGTGGTCGCCGATCCGCGGCTGCGCAAGGCGTGGGAGCTGCAGGCGTACTCCTGGCTCTTCACCGAGAAGTTCTGGCGCAGCGAGGCGAACGTCCGCGCCGCCCTGCGCTTCGCCGCCACCCAGCCGCAGCAGAGCGCGCAAGGGTTCGTCGGACAGGTGGACGCGGCGCTGGCCCACGACACCCGCGAGCGGCTGCCCGGGCTTCGTCGTCCCCGCGCTGGTGGTCCACGGCGAGCTGGACCAGCTCTCGGCCAAGGAAAACGGCGAGGAGCTGGCGCGCCTCATCCCCCGCGCGGAGCTGCGCATCCTGCCGGAAGTCGGACACGCGGTGAACCTGGAAGGGCAGCGCCTGGTCAACGCGGCCCTGCGCGGGTTGTGGAAGCGCGTGCCCTGACAGTCCGCTGTCGGCCACACTTCTGGCACATCGCTTGCTCGACTGCCCCCCGGGAGCGCCTCCAACAGGCGCGGTCGGAAAAAAAGACCGGGTGGTGTTCAGTGCCACACGGTCGATCCGGGTGAGGGAGAGATGCAGCAGAGACCGAATCATGTGCTCGTGATTGACGATGACGACGCCGCGCGCGAGATCCTCGTCGAGTTGCTCGGTCGCATCGGATACCACGCCTTCGCCACTGCGGACGGCCGGGCTGGACTCGAGTGGCTGGCCGGCGCGGCGGCGCCCCCGCAAGCGGTGCTGCTGGACCTGCGCATGCCGGGCCTGGACGGATTCGAGGTGTTGGCAAGATATCGGTCAGAAGGTGGGACCGCCCCGGTGATCGCGCTCTCCGCCATGGACGAGAAGGACGCCGTGGTCAAGGCCATGCGGCTGGGCGCGAGCGACTACCTGGTCAAGCCGATCGAGCCGGAGGAGCTGCGCGAGGCCATCGAACGCTGCAGCGCGGCAACGCGGCCCCCGCCGGCGGACGAGCCGCAGGCCGTACCCATCGTCCCCGCGGTGCGGCCGAGCGAGCCGCCGCCGGTGGTGTTCCAGGCTCATGGCAGCGTCCAGCGCGGCGAGTCGCGGCGCGGGGTGCCGCAAGACTTCGTCGCCTCCAGCCCGGCCATGCTGGCCATCTGGGACATGGTGGATCGCGTCGCCGAGACCGACGTGCCGGTGCTCATCCGCGGCGAGAGCGGCGTCGGCAAGGAAGGCATCGCGCGCACGCTGCACGATCGCTCGCCGCGCCGCGGCAAGCCCTTCGTGAAGATCAACTGCGCCGCGTTGCCCAGCGAGCTTCTCGAGTCCGAGCTCTTCGGACACGAGCGCGGCGCCTTCACCGGCGCCACCAGCGAAAAGCCGGGCAAGTTCGAGCTGGCCGACAAGGGGACCATCTTCCTCGACGAGATTGGCGAGATGCACCCGGCGCTGCAGGCCAAGCTCCTCCAGGTCCTGCAGGACGAGGAGTACTACCGCGTGGGCGGCAAGCGGCCGCTGCGCGCCGACGCGCGGGTGCTGGTGGCCACCAACCGCGTGCTCGAGGACGAGATCGCGCGGGGCAACTTTCGCGAAGACCTCTATTACCGGCTCAACGTGGTCAGCATCCTCGTGCCGCCCCTGCGAGAGCGGAAAGAAGACATCCCCGGGCTCATCGAGCACTTCCGCCGCAAGTACGGAAGCAAGTACCGCGGCGGGGCGATGACGTTCTCGGACGAGGTCGTCCGCAGGCTCTGCGAGTACGACCACCCAGGCAACGTGCGCGAGCTGGAGAACCTGGTCCGCCGCCTGGTGGTGCTGCGAGACGAGAAGTTCGTGCTCGACGAGCTGGCGGCGGCGGTCAGCCGGCGTCCGGCCATGCAGGTTCCGCTCGCCACCGGATCGGCGGGAGGGTCGCTGCCGCCCGCGAACCAGGGCCATCCCACGGCATCGGTCGCCGTTGCGTCCGCGCCTCCGCCGGCTCCGGCCCCGGTGGTGCCGATGGGAGTGGAGACGGTTTCGCTCAAGGAGATCTCGCGCCAGGCCGCGCTGCGGGCCGAGCGCGAGGCCATCTCCGCGATGCTCTCGAGGACCAACTGGAACAAGCGCAAGGCCGCCGCGCGCCTGCAGATCAGCTACAAGGCGCTGCTCTACAAGATCAAGGACTGCGGCCTCACCGACCCGCGCATCACCGCGGGCCTGCCGGAAAACCTGGCCCGCCTCGGCATCGTCGCCGACGGCACCAGCACCAGCACGGCCCGATAAGGAGAATTTGCCGGTTCGTCGACGTTGACGGTTGACGTTGACGTGACGTTGAGGGCGACGGCGACCGCGACGTGGCCGTCATCGAGCGCGTTCGCATGTCTCGATGCTCGCGAGCCGTCCGACGGTGACGCCCAGGGCCACGTCGCCGTCGCCGTCGCCGTCCACGCTCACGTCGACGTGGAAGGAGCAGGCTTCTTGATGATGGGGGTCTTGCAGCTACGCGCGGCGCTCGACGAGCTGCGGGGCGGGCTCCGGCTCCACGTCGAGGGCCTTGCGCGGCGCCGAGAAGAGCTTGCCGACGACGAGGAAGAGCGTCCCCATGAAGAGCAGCAGGAGCGGCTCCTCGAGCGGGCCCATGACCGCCGACTGGCGTAGCGCGAATGCCGCGAAACCGAAGACGATGGCGGCTGCTGCGATGGTCCGGAACATTCTGGCCGATTCCCCTTCCCAGGTGTCGCCGCGCTCCTGTTGCGCAGCCTGCACCTACATCTAGCCAGAAGCGCGCCAACCGCCTTCTCCGAGAGCGCACAGGGAGCCGGGTGGGAACTTCGCTTCCCCTTCGCGGAAGGGAGGTCGCCTGATTTTGCCGCCCCAGCGCAACGGCGCCTGCTTCCCCGGCTGGTCCGCCGCCTGCAAACAAAGCGGAGGGAGCCGCGAAGCGAGTCTGGCGAACGCTGGCACGCCGCGTGCTCCGTGGGCCGGCGTCCGCCTGGGCGCGGGAGGGAGGAAGGCATGACGAGGTTCGTAGGATTGGGGATGGCCGCGGCAGCTCTTCTGGCAGTGGGTTGCTCGCACTCCGCGCCGGTGCAGGACGACGAGGTGAAGCACATCTCGGAGTTCCGCCTGAGCCGCGAGGACGTGGTCGAGGTCTCGGTATGGAAGGAGCCCGAGCTTTCGCGCACGGTGCCCGTCCGGCCGGACGGCAAGATCACCTTGCCGCTCATCGGCGACGTCAAGGCGGAGGGGCTCACCCCGGCCGAGCTGGAGGACACGGTCCAGAAGCAGCTCGTGTCGCTGGTGCGCGACCCGCGCGTCACCGTCATCGTCCATGACGTCAACGGCCAGCGCGTCTACGTCACCGGCATGGTCGGGCACCCCGGCGCGTTCCCGCTGCGCAACAGCATGAACGTGCTGCAGGCCCTCGCGCTCGCGGGCGGCCTGGCCGAGTTCGCCGACCGCGACACCATCCGGGTGCTCCGCGCCGACGGACGCCACTTCGACGTCGGCTACGACGACCTGGTGTCGGGCAAGAGCAAGGTGACGCTCGGGCCTGGCGACACCGTGGTGGTCCCGTAGGAGCCATGTCGATGTCCGCGACGAAGCTCGCGCTGCTCGCAGCCGTGGTCCCGCTCCTCGCGGCGGGGAGCGCTGCCGCCAAGGTCTACATCGAGTGGCGGCCCCGCGTGTCGTTGATGGGCGGTTTCGACGACAACGTGCAGCTCAACGGCAATCGCGGCGACGGATTCGGGCAGGCGGTGCCGGGGATCAAGCTGGACATCTTCGGCGATCACGACCTGCACATGGACGTCGACTGCCAGGCGGGCCTCGCGCGGCTCGCGCATCCGCAGGACTTCGGCATCTCCTCCAGCGCCTTCGCCACCAACGAGACCTGTGGCCTGGGCACGCGGGTGAAGCTGTCCACGCGCGACAAGCTGCAGCTCCGCACCAGCGCCACCTACGCGGAGGATCCCTTCGCCATCGCCGGCCTGGGCCTCTTGCTCAGACCCGGCCAGACGCGGATCTTCGTCGGCAAGTTCCAGGGCATGGTGGAGCACGCGCTCACCGGCCACTCGCACTTCGATTACGGCTTCGACGCGCAGGCGCTGGCCTTCGGGGCCAACGATCCGGGCAACGGCTACGTGCTCGCGCCGCAGGCGCGCTACGCCTGGAAGACCAGCGCGCGCAGCACCTGGGACATCGGCGTGCGCGAGCAGCTCTTCTTCGGAGTGGGAGCGGATCCGGGTTCGCTGCTTGCGCCGAAAGGTTCGCCGGGCGGGCTGCTCGACCAGGCCCATTCGGCGCTGCTCGGCTACACCTATGCGCTGACCCCCTGGGCGAATCTCACGCTGCGCGGCGGCGCAACCCTCGTCACCGGCGGCGTCAGCGACGTGGTGATGCCCACCGCGCGCATCGGCGTCGAGAGCTACACGCCGAACGACATGTTCAGCTTCACCCTGGCGCACGATCTGATGATCGGCCCCACCACCGCCGGCCCGGTGGTGGCGGACGTGCTCGAGCTGGGCTGGATCCGCGACTGGGAGCACTTCGCGGTGCACCTGGGCACGGGCATCTACCGCAACATCGGCGTGGACAAGGCTTACGACGCGGCGGGCGCGCTGGGCTACACGGCGGACGCGTCCCTGGCGTGGAAGTTCACCCGCGATCTGCGGCTCGAGTGCGCGGCGCTGCGGGATGCGCGGCTCAACGATCTCGAGCTCGCGCAGCAAGTCGATCGCGACGTGCTGCAGCTGCGGTTCGTCTGGGAGAAGGCGCGGTTCTGACCAACGGTTTTCGCGGCCGCGGCCGCGGCATGAAGGAGAGGGAGACGATGGATCGAACCTACACGATCGACGAGCTGTGGGCCGCGGTGCGGCGCCGCTGGAAGACGGTGGCGCTGGTGTCGGGGGTGGCGGTGGCGCTGGCGGCGCTGGTGATCGCGCGCATTCCCAACGAGTACCGATCGCGCGCCCTGGTGATGGTGGAGCCGTTCACGCCCCATCCCGACCTGGTGGTGCCGGTGGTCAACGCGCTCAACCTGGAGGAGAAGGTCAAGTCCGTGCGCGAAGGCGTGTACGCGCGCTCCCTGATGGCAACCGCCATCGAGGAGCTCAAGATCTATCCCAAGGAGCGGGAGAAGAGCATGGACGAGGCGGTGACCGCCTTGCGCGCCGACACCGAGGTGCACGCGGAGGGCGACAACGCCTTCTCCATCACCGTGCGCTCGCGCGACGCGCAGCAGGCGGCGCGCACCGCCAACCGGCTCGCCGAGCTGTACATCGAGGGCAACCTCCAGGTCCGCAGCGGCCAGGTGACCCGCACCCGCGAGATCATCGCGCAGAAGCTCGCCGAGATGCGCGGCGAACTGACCCGCGCGGAGGCCAAGGTGAGCGCCTACAAGCAGGCGCACGCGGACACGCTGCCGGAGATGACCGAGGCGCGCTACCACCAGCGCGACGAGCTGAGCAAGCAGATCGATCTGGAGTCGACCTTCATCCAGGAGGCGCAGCGGCGGCTGGATCTGCTGGGGACGCAGCCCTTCGGCAAGGAGACCGAGGTGGGCCGCCTGGAGGAGCTCTACGACGGCATGCGCGCCAAGCTGGCCGCGGCGCAGGCGACGCTCACGCCCGATCATCCGGACGTGGAGTCGCTCAAGCGCGAGACCGAGGCGACCTACGGACGCCTGCAGACCGCGCGCGCCCGCGCCGCCGCCAATGATCTCGAGTCGCGGCGCATGACCGACGCCGTCAAGCGCGGCCGCACCCGCATCGCCGAGCTGCAGAGGGGCCAGGCGGAGATCGACAAGCTGATCGCCGCCGCGCCGCTCACCGCCGCGGGCCTCACCGACGTCCTGCGCGACGTGGAGATGCTCAAGACCAAGGTGGGGCAGCTCGTCTCCAAGAAGGCGGAGGCGGAGATCACCGCGGAGCTGGAGACGAAGAGCGGGCCGAGCGAGTTCCGCGTGCTGGAGAGCGCGCAGCCGGCCTACATGCCGGCGAGCCCGAACCGCGGCCAGGCGCTCTTGCTGGCGCTCATCGGCGCGCTGGTGCTGGGCATCGCGGTGGCGATGGGCCAGGAGCTCTCCGATCGCTCCCTGCGCAGCGAGAGCGAGGTGGGCGGAGCGCTGGCGCTGCCGGTGCTGGCCTGCATCCCCGAGTTGAACGGCGTGGGCGCGGTGGCGCTCCTTCCCATGCACCAGCCGGCTGAAGCGTAGTCGAGGAACCAAACCCCATTTCAAGGAGAGGGAAGATGTCGAGCATTCCGAGGGCAGTGGAGGGGCGGGGCCGGTTCCTCGAGCGCATCGAGGGCGGCGGCGCCGAGGAGTCCAGCGTCGACGTGCGGCTGGTGGCGCTGACCGAGCCGATGGGCGCGGCGGCGGAGCAATACCGGATGCTGCTGCACCGGTTGCGGCACCTGCGGGCGCTGCGCGGGGACGCCATCCAGGGCGGCGTGGTGGTGGCGGTGACGAGCTCGGTGCGCGGCGAAGGCGTGTCGCTGACCGCGGCGAATCTCGCCTTGACCGCGGCCCGCTCGCGCGACGCCCGGGTGGCGCTGGTGGACTGCGACCTGCGGCGGGGCGGCCTGGCCCAGCTCTTCGGCATGGGTTCCCGGCCGGGGCTCGCCGAGGTGCTGACCGGCAAGACCGAGGTGGGCGAGGCGCTGGGCCGCTATCACGAGGGGCACCTGGCGGTGATCGGCGGCGGTCGCGCGCCGGGCGCCGAGTCGGCGTCGCTGTTGGCGTCGACGCGCTTCGCGCAGACGCTCACGCTCCTGCGCACGCTCTTCGACGAGGTCTACCTGGACGTCCCGCCGGCGCTGGCGACGGCGGACGCGCAGGTGGTGGCCTACAAGGCCGACGGCATCGTCATGGTGGCGCGCGCGGGCACCACCCCGCGCGAGCAGGTGGCCGCGGCGGTGCGCTCGCTGCAGGGCGCGCCGGTCTGGGGCCTGGTGCTCAACGGCGTGGACCCCTCACGGGTGCCGGCGCCGTTGCCGGTGGTGAAGGGGCAGCTCACCAGCGGCAGGTAAGGGAGAGACCGCGCGATGCCGCAGTTCTCGGGTCACTGGTACAGCGGGCGCGCCGCCCGTCTGGTCTGCGTCGAGCTGACGCTGGTGGGAATGGCGCTCTTCATCAGCGGGCAGAACGCCGCCGGCTGGCGCGAGCTGGCCGCGCTGGTGGGCGCGGCGGCCTGCGTGCCGGTGGCGCTGTACCTCGCGGATCTCTACGATCCGCAGGTCATGCGCAACGACCGCAGCCGCGGCGCCAGCGTGCTCAAGGCGCTGGGGTTCGCCATGCTGGCGGCCGCCATCTTCGGCCTTCTCGGCGGACACACGCTGCCCCGCGGCGCCCTGGTGGACACGCTGGGGCTCGCCAGCGTGGGAGTGCTGCTGGCCCGGGCCGCGCTGGTGGCGCGCATCGACGAGCGCGGACACAACCGCGTGCTGGTGATCGGCGCCGGGCAGCGCGCGGCGGAGATCGAGCGCATCGTGCGGACGGAGGCGTACGGCGAGTACGAGGTGGCGGGCAAGCTCGACCCGACCGTCACCCTCTCCGAGTCGCGGCAGGTGGCCGCCGTCGCGGGCGCCGACGCGGTCTCGGCGGCTTCCGGCGTGCTCGAGCAAGCCAGGAACGACGACACGGTGGAGGTGGCGCTGGCGCCGGTGCCCGAAGTGGTGCCCTCGGCGCAGCTGATCGTCGGTCCGGGCGGGGCGCCGGCTTACATCCAGGGTCCGCTCGCGGAGGCCAGGGTGGCCGCCATGGGCGAGGAGAAGCCGCTCGCGCCGGTGGTGTCGCTGCCCACGGCGCCGCACGGGACTCCCACCCTGGCGGTGACGGCGCGATCGCTCACGGCGGTGGTGCGCGATCTCAAGGTCGACACGGTGGTGATCGCCGCCGACGAGCGCCGCTCGCGGCTGCCGGTGGAGGAGTTCATCCGCCTGCGCCTCGCGGGCGTCACCGTGCTGCCGGCGCAGCGCTTCGCGGAGCGGGTGCTGCGGCGCATTCCCATCTCGCTCTTGCGCCCGAGCGATCTGGCCATCGGCGAAGGGCTCAACTCGCCCGTGCGCATGGCCGCGAAGCGCGTCTTCGACCTGGTGATGAGCTCGCTCCTGCTCCTCTTCGCCGCGCCGGTGCTGGCGGTGCTGGCGCTGGCCATCCGCGTCGACTCCGAAGGACCCGTCTTCTACTGGCAGGAGCGCGTCGGCCGCGGGGGCAGGGTGTACCGGCTGCACAAGCTTCGCACCATGCGCAAGGACGCGGAGACGCTCTCCGGCCCGGTGTGGGCCTCCCGCAAGGATCCGCGCATCACCCGCATGGGCGCTTTCTTGCGCAGGACGCGGCTGGACGAGATTCCCCAGGTCTTCGCCGTCTTCCGCGGCGACATGTCCTTCGTCGGTCCGCGGCCGGAGCGCCCCTTCTTCGTGCACCAGCTCAAGACGCAGATTCCCTTCTACGGGCTGCGCGAGGCGGTGAAGCCCGGCATCACCGGCTGGGCGCAGATCCGCTATCCCGTACGGCTCCTCGGTGGACGACGCGCGCGCCAAGCTGGAGTACGACCTGTACTACGTGCAGCACCAGTCCTTCTTCCTCGACTGGGCCATCTGCTTCCACACCGTCAAGACGGTGCTCTTCGGACGGGGTGCGCGGTGAGCGCGCCCATGCCCAGGCAGCGCCCCGACGAGCAGCTGCGCGTCGAGGTGGTGAGCGGCCGCGACGCCTTCGTGCAGCTCGAGCGCGGCTGGAACGACGCCCTCGCCAAGGGCCCTCGCGACGAGCCGATGCTCCGCCACGAGTGGCTGCGGGCGTGGATCGAGAACTTCGCTCCCGGCGCGACGCTGCGCACCTTCGTGGCGCGCGCGGGCAAGGAGATCTGCGCGGCGCTGCCGCTGATCGAGACGCGCGAGCGCAGCGCCGACACCTGCTTTCTGCCCATGACCACCTGGCACACGCCGGTGAACGACCATTCGCAGCGCGGCGGCGTCCTCCTCGGGCGGCGCGGGGAGGAGGGGCTCTCCGCCATCTGGGAGAAGCTGCTGGCGGAGCCCGGCTGGGACCGCCTGCGCCTGCGCGATCTGCCGGAGGGCGCGCCCGACTTCCACCTCCGCGAGCTGGCGGCGCGGGCCGGCTTTCCCTGCGGGCTCTGGGTGTCGCTGCGCTCGCCCTACCTGCCCTTGCCCAAGGCCATCGCGCAGGTGCCCGCGGCAGGCAAGAAGAAGCCGCCGCAGATTGTCTCCGCCTACGAGCAGGTGGAGGCCGCGCTCGACGGGAAGTTCCGCCAGAACCTGCGCCGCCGCAAGCGCCGCCTCGCCGAGCAGGGAGAGGTGAAGTACAGCGTGCTCGACGGCAAGGACGCGCAGGCGCTGGACGTCGCGCTGGCCGATTTCTTCGACCTCGAGGCCTCGGGCTGGAAGGGCGAGAGCGGCACCGCCATCGCCCAGCGGCCCGAGCTGGTGGGCTTCTACACGCAGGTGGCGCGCGATGCCGCCAAGCGCGGCGCGCTGGCGCTGGGCACGGTCACGCTGGCCGGCAAGCCCATCGCCGCGCACCTGAGCCTCGTGCACGGAGGCCGCCATTACCTGGTCAAGATCGGCTACGACGAATCGCTCTCCGAGCACTCGCCGGGACAGCAGATGGTCAGCTTCGCCATCGAAGACTCCTGCCGCCGCGGGCTCGCCGAGTTCGACTTCCTCGGCCCCTGCATGGAGTGGAAGCTGGACTGGGAGAGCCGCTTGAGGACGCACCTGTGGCTGACCATCTTCCGCCCCACACGGGCGGGCAGGCTGGTCCACGCGGCGCGCTTCACCTTCTGGCCGATCGTGCGCGCCTTCCTTGCGAGGGGGAGTCGATGACGCATCAGACGGCACAGAGGCTGCGCGTCGCGGAGGGCAGGGGAGAGAAGGCGCCGACGCCCAAGCGCACCGTTCCCTGCATGCAGACGACGTGGCCGCACATGCTCCTGCCGCGGCCGGCGGGAGCGGCGCCGCTGGTGTTTCCCTTCGACCAGCCCGGGCTGCGCTACCGCTACTTCGCCCGCAACGCGGTCTGGGACGCGGTGCAGCTGCTCGGGCTCGCCGGACGCAAGGTCCTGGTTCCCGCCTACCACCACGGGGTGGAGCTGGAGACGCTGCTCGCGGCGGGGGTGGAGCCCGTCTTCTTCCGCGTGGACGGGCAGATGCGCGCCGACTTCGAGGACGCGCGCGCAAAGGGCGAAGGCGCCGCCGCGCTCTACGTCATCCACTACGCCGGCTTCCCGCAGGACATGGAAGCGGCCCGGCAGCTCGGCTCCGAGCTGGGGGTGCCGGTGATCGAGGACTGCGCGCTCGCGCTGCTCTCCCGCGACGGCGAGAAGCCGCTGGGCTCCTCCGGCGACGTGTCCGTGTTCTGCCTCTACAAGACCATCCCGGTGCCCAACGGGGGCGCGCTCCTCGTCCGCGGCGAGCTCGCCCGCGAGGTGGAGCGGCTTCCCGCGACGGTGGCGCCGAGGCTCGCCTCCACCGCCTCGCACCTGATCGGCAGCCTGCTCTCGAATCTGGAGTTGCGCACCGGCGGGCTGGGACGGCGCACCCGGCAGGCGCTGCGCGACGCGGGCCGCTGGGTGGTGGACCGCGCGCAGGTCGAGCGCGTCTCCACCGGCACGCAGCACTTCAACCCCGCCGACGTCAAGCTGGGCATGAGCGCGGCCAGCCACCTGGTGCTGCGCAACCAGGACTTTCCCCGCATCGTCGAGCGGCGCCGGCGCAACTACTTCCTGCTCTACGCCATGCTCCGCGACGTGGCGCCGCCGGTCACCGGCGAGCTGAAGCCGGGCGTCTGTCCGCTCTTCTATCCCATGCCGGTGGAGGACAAGGCCTCCGCCATGGCGCGCCTGCTCGCGCGCGGCGTGGAGACGGTGGACTTCTGGCGCGTGCGGCATCCTGCCGTGCCGGCGGGCGCGTTCCCCGAGGTGGACCGCCTGCGCGAGCGCATCCTCGAGCTGCCGGTGCACCAGGACCTCTCGCCGGCGGACGCGGAGCACGTGGCGAGCTGCGTGCGGGAGCTGCTCCGGTGAGCGAGGCGCGCGTGATCGAGGTCCAGCCGATCACGGTGGACGTGGGGGAGCCGGGCGCCGAGGAGTGGCGGGCGTTGAACCTGCGCGCGCGCGCCGGGAACATGTTCCTCGGCCCGGACTGGCTCCTGCCCTGGTGGGCGCATTTCGGCGAAGGACGCCAGCTCGCGAGCCTCTGCGTGCGCGAGGGCGGCCGGCTCGTCGGGTATCTGCCCCTCTTCACCGAGCGGGTGCGCGTGGGCGGCATCGAGGTGCGGCGGCTGGCCTTCGTCGGCGACGGCGAGACGGGCTGCGACTACCTCGACGTGCTGGCCGATCCCGGGCGCGAGCGCGAGGTGCTGGAGCGCTGCCTGGAGAAGCTGCAGGAGCTTCCCTGGGACGTCTGCGACCTGGACGGCATCTCCAGGGAGAGCTTTACCGCCATGCAGCTCGCGCAGCGCTTCCCGCCGGGGCGCGCGACGGCGGGCGTGGTGCGCGACGCGCGCCTGCGCTACGTCTGCCCGCACATTCCCCTCGAGGGCTCCTGGGAGCAGTACCTGGAAGGGCTCTCGCGCAAGGAGAACCTGCGCCGGCGCGAGAAGTGGCTCTTTCGCCAGCCCGGCGTCTCGGTGAGCTGCGCCAGGACGCCGGAGGAAGCGGTCAAGGCGACCGAAGAGTTCCTCCGGCTGCATCGCGCGCGCTGGTCGGTGGAGGGCGGCTCCGACGGGCTCAGCGACGCGCGGCACGAGGCGTTCCACCGCGAGGCGGCGCAGGCGCTCTCGCGCGCGGGAATGCTGCGCATGTACACGCTCTACGCGGCGCGGCGGCCGGTGGCCTCCGTCTATGGCGTCGTGCAGGGTTCCAAATTCAACTATTACCAATCCGGCTACGACCCGAACTGGGCCTCGAAGTCGGTGGGGCTGGTGCTGCTCGCGCGCACGGTGCAGGACGCGTTCGCGGAAGGCCTGGCGGAGTTCGACTTCCTGCGGGGAAACGAAGGCTACAAGGGAGAGTGGTCGCGGGGCGAGCGCTGGACCATCCAGGTGCGGCTCTGGCGGGGGCTGCGCGGACGCGCGGCGCGGGCGGCGCTGGGCGCATCCATCTTCGTCCGGGAGACCGCCAAGGCGGCCTTGCCGGGGCGGGCCCTCGATGCAGCGCGCAAGGCGCGGCGCCTCCTCCGCTCGCCGGCGAAAGAGGAATCACGGCTCTCTGCGGCGTTGAAAATCTTGCAGGGGCCGTGAGAGTTGCGGATGCACAGATTGTGGCCGCGGTGCACCGAGGGAGGGCGGAGATGGATCGATTGAAGGACAGGGCAATCCAGGTTGCGCGCCGCGCCGGCAAGGGCGCCGCGGCGCTGGCCCTGCACTATTCCGGCGCGCGCGAGTTGCTCTCCACCGTGCAGCGCCGCGCCGTGGGCGGCCGCCGGGTGCTCATCCTCAGCTACCACCGCGTGGTCGCCGATTTCCGCGCCGAGCTGGAGCGCAGCCTCTATACGCTCAACATCGGGCACGACACCTTCCGCCGGCACCTGGAGGTGCTGCAGCAGAGCCACGACATCGTCTCGCTGGACGACGCGCTCGCGGTGCTGGACGGGTCGCGCAAGGCGGCGCGCGACGTGGCGGTGATCACCTTCGACGACGGCTACCGCGACGTCTACAAGCACGCCTTTCCCATCCTCCGCGACATGCGGCTGCCCGCGCTGGTCTACGTGCCCTCCGGCTTCGTCGGCAGCGATCGCAGGCTCGGGCACGACCGGCTCTTCGCCGCGCTGCGGAAGATGAAGAAGCGCGGCATCGGTCCGGTGGCGGTGGGCGTCGGCAATCCCGGCGAGCGCTGGCTGATCGACGCCTTCGAAGGGACCGCCGGACCCGAGGTGGCGCTGGAGCGGCTGATCGCGCGCCATCCCACGCCGGGACTCTTGCGGCTGGCGGACGCGCTCGAGGACCGCCTCGGCCTCACCCACGAGAAGGGCAGCGACGGGGAGCTGCCCATGACCTGGGAGATGCTGCGCGAGCTGGACGCGCAGGGCATCGCAACCGGCGCGCACACCGCCGATCACACCGTGCTGACCAACCAGCCCCTCGACGAGGCCCGGCGCGAGATCGCGCAGTGCAAGGCCGCGCTGGAGAAGGGCCTGCGCAAGCCGGTGCGGCACTTCGCGTACTGCAACGGCTACTACAGCGCCGGCGTCGCGCAGGCGCTCAAGGCGGAAGGGTTCGTCAGCGCGGTCACCACCGAGGACATGCCCAACACGCCCGGCATCGATCCCTACGCGCTCAAGCGCAAGGTGCTCTGGGAAGCGTCCTCCGCGGGCGTGCTCGGCTTCTATTCGAGGCCGCTGATCGCCTGCCAGTTCGAGGATACCTTCGGAATGCTCGCCCTGCAGAAGCCGGTGATGGGCGCGCGCCCCACCAACGTGTCCCCCGCCGCACGGACGGAGAGCGCGCAGGGCGTCTCCGCGAACGGATAGATGTCCCGGTCCGGCGGGATCCTCAAGCAGGCAGGGCCGCTGATGCTGGGGCGCGGCGGCGCCACCGTGCTGGGGTTCGCGCTCCCGCTCATCCTCACCCGGCTGCTTGCCGCAGGCGGAGTTCGGCACCTACAAGCAGGTCTGGCTGGTGGTCACCACCGCCTACTTCATGCTGCAGCTGGGGCTTTCGCAGAGCCTCTACTACTTCATCCCGCGCCAGGACGGCCGCAAGCTGGCCTGGCTCACGCAGTCGGCGGTGTCGCTGCTCATGCTGGGCGGCCTCTCCGCGCTGGGGCTCTACGCGGGGCGCTTCCTGGTGGCGAGGCAGTTCGCCAATCCGGAGCTGGCGCAGTACGGCCTGCAGATGGCGCTGATCGCCTTCTTCATGATCGCCGCGGCGCCCTTGGAGATCACGCTGACCGCGGAGAACCGCGTCCGCGCCGCCGCGTGGGTGATCTTCCTCTCCGACGCGGTGCGGGTGGGGGCGAGCGTCGTTCCGCTCCTCCTCGGCATGGGCCTGCGCGGCTTCTTCTGGGCGTACGTCCTGCACGGGGCGGTGAGATTCTTCCTGCAGTGCTGGTTCTTCTTCCAGCGGGGCAGGCCGGAGATCGACTGGAAGCTCTGGCGCGAGCAGCTTGCCTATGCGCTGCCCTTCGGGGCGGCGGTGCTGGTGGACATCCCGCAGCGCACCTTCCACCAGTGGGCGGTGGGCTGGAGCGTGGATGCCGCGGCCTTCGCCATCTACGCGCAGGGCTGCTTCCAGGTGCCCATCGTGAACCTGCTCTATTCGCCCATCAGCGACGTGCTCCAGGTCAAGCTGGCCGAGCCGGGCGGGCGCGAGCAGCGGCTGCACCTCTTCCACGATGCCAACCTGCGCCTGGCGGCGGTGTTCTTTCCCTTCAGCGCCGGCATGGCGGCGGCCGCCTCGCTCTTCGTGCCCGCGCTCTTCACCCACCTCTACGACGCGAGCGTGCCCATCTTCCGCGTGGCCATCCTCATCACGCCCTTCGCCGCGCTGCCGCTGGACGGCGTGCTGCGCGCCCTGGGGCTGACCCGGTACATGTTCCGCATCTTCGTGGTGCGCCTGGTGGTCACGGTCCCCGCGGTGCTCCTGGGCCTGCACCTCTTCGGGATGATCGGCGCCATCGCCGGGCACGCGGTGGCGGAGTCGACCATGCGCGTCGTGATGCTGGAGCGGGTGCGCAAGGAGATGGGGGCGAGCTGGGGCGAGCTCTTGCCCTGGCGGCAGCTCTCGGTCATCGGCGCGGCGTCCCTGGTGGCTTGCGTGCCGGCGGTGGTGATCTCGAACCTCGCATCGCAAGGGCCGCGGCCATTCCTGGCGCTGTGCGCGGCCGGCGTCTTGTATTGCCTCGTGTACCTGGTCGCGATCGCGATGGTCCCGGGCGAGGGCTCGCCAATCGCGCGCGTGCGAAGGATCCTTCTCGGCCATTCGCCCGCGGCCGCGGTTTGAGGGAGCGGGTTTGCGTTTAGGTTTAGGTTTAGGGAACGGGGTTCAGGGTTGAACAGCGGGTTCAGGAGAACGCGGCACCCTCTGCCCTAAATCCCAAACCTAAACCTAAACCTAAACCCGTTCCCTGATCCGAACCTGCCGAGCGCCCTTGCCTCTGCTCGCCCCGCTGCCCACCTTGCTTGCGGTGCCCCTTCCGGGGCGAATCGGGTGAGGGGGCGGGAAGATGCGGAATCTCGTGCGCAAGGTCGCGTTCGTCGGCGTGCCGGACCCGAGCGTGGCGGAGTCGTTGCGCGAGCACGGGTACCGGGTGGAGGCGGTGGCGGGCGAAAGCATCGTCGGGCTTGCGCGCGCCTTGTATCGCCTCGACGCGGCGGTGGTGCACGCCCGCAAGAACCATTTCAAGGCCGCCCTGGTGGCGAGGCTCCTCGACGTGCCGCTCATCGTGCAGGCGGGGCGCGAGGACCTGGGGCCGCTGACGGCGCACGCCTCCAAGCTTGCGGCGCGGACGCTCTGCGGCGGCTCGGCGGTGCGCGAGGCGCTGGTCGCGCAGGGAGCCCGCGGCTCGACCACCTGCGTGCTGCGCAGCCTCTCCGACGTGGGCAGCGATCTCCACGACGCGAGCAATTTCCCGCCCATGCTGGATCCCTCGGTGCGCTGGGTGGTGGCAGCATCGCCCTGCGACGGGCCCGACCGCGGGCACCAGGACCTGCTCCTCGCCTTCGCCGCGGTGGCGCGCACCCGGCCGGACCTGAAGCTCTTGATCGCGGGTGAAGGCATCGAGGCGCGGCCGCTGCGCGAGCAGGCGGAGGCCGCGGGGATGCGCGGCCGGGTGGTGGTCCACGCCATGTCGCTCGAGCACCTGCCCTCCATCTTCGCGCGCGCCGCGGCGGTGGTGGGGCCGACGCGCGCCGGCAACCAGCCCGATCCGGTTCCCGAGGCGCTGGCGGTGGGAGCCGCCGTGGTGGCCACCGCCACCGGCTCGCACCCGACCTGGATCCGCGAGGGCCGCACCGGATGGCTGGTGCCGCCGCGCGCTCCGGTGGCCCTCGCGGCGCGCCTGGCGCAGGTGGTGGACGACGTCGCGTTGGCGAAGAGGGTGGGCGCGAACGCCCGCGAGGCGGCGCTGGAGCTGGCCTCGCCGCGCGCCGTCGCGCAGGAGCTGGCCCGCTCCTACACCGCGGTCTCCAGGGTTCCCGCGCACTTCCGCCCCGGCATCTACCTGCCCGCGCAGCGCAGCTTCTCGCGGGCCTGAGCCTTGCACCGGGTCCCGCGTCAATGACCGCGGCATCGGGCAGCAAGGTCCTCCTGGTCGGTGACTTCCCGCCTCCCAATGGAGGCGTGGCCACACATGTGGAAGAGTTGTTCCACGCCGTGCGCGCGGGCGGCGCGCACTGTGAGGTGCTGGACATCGGCAAAGGGCAGCTTCCCGCCGACGGCGTGGTCCCGGCCGGAAGCATGGCCCGCTTCTCCGCGCTGCTCGGCGCGTACGCCGCGCGCGGCTTCCGCATCCACGTGCACACCAGCGGCGCGAACCCGCGCTCGTGGATGCTGGCGCAGGCGTGCGCCGCCGCGGGGCGGCTCTGCGGAGGCGCCTTGATCACGCTCCATTCGGGGCTGCTGCCGGCGTGGCTGGAGGAGGCGCCTTCGCGGGCCGCCATGGCCCGCGCGGTGCTGCTGCAGTTCGCGCGCGTGATCGCGGTCAGCGAGCCCATCCGCGACGCGCTGGGCCACTGCGGCGTGAGCGGCGTCCTGGTGGTGCCGGCCTTCTCGCGCGAGTTCGTGAAACCCTCCCATCCGCCGGCCGGCCTCGCCGAGGTGCGCGCCGGCGCGCGGCCGCTCTATTGCGCGATGATCGCGCCGCGGCCCGAATACGGCGCCGGCATCCTCCTCGACGCCTTCGCGCAGGTGCGCGCGCAGTTGCCCGAGGCGGCGCTGGCGCTCTACGGACCGGGCAGCGAGTCGGTGCGGGGCCAGGGCGTGCACGCCTTCGGCGAGCTGCGCCGCCCGCAGGCGCTGGCCTTGATGGCGGCCTGCGACGTCTTCGTGCGCCCCACCCTGGCCGACGGAGATTCGGTCAGCGTGCGCGAGGCGCTGGCCCTGGGCTGTCTGGTAGTCGCCACTTCCGTCGGGCATCGGCCGCCGGAGGCGCGGCTGGTGCCGCCCGGCGCCATCGGGCCGCTCGCCGAGGCGCTGGTCCAGGCGGCCGGCGAGATCGCGGATCGGTCGCAGCGCGCGGCGCGCGCGCCCGTGGCCGGCGGCTTGCAACCCATTCTTTCGCTCTACGGCGTGGAGGCAGCATGTGCGGCATCAGCGGTTTCGTGAACCGCGACAAGGAACGGCCGGCGGACGCGGCCCTGCTCAGGCGCATGACCGACGTCATCGCGCATCGCGGGCCTGACGGCAGCGGGCACTTCGTCAAGGGCCACGTCGCGCTCGGGCACCGGCGGCTCTCCATCATCGACCTGTCGGAGAACGGCGCGCAGCCGATGCACAACGAGGACGGCGCCGTCACCATCACCTTCAACGGCGAGATCTACAACTACCTGGGACTGCGCGAGGAGCTGATCGCCAAGGGCCACACCTTCCGCTCCCGCTGCGACACCGAAGTGCTGGTGCACGGCTACGAAGAGTGGGGCGACGCGCTCCCCGAGCGGCTGGCGGGGATGTTCGCCTTCGCCATCTGGGACGCGCGCCGGCAGCGGCTCTTCCTCGCCCGCGACCGGCTGGGCAAGAAGCCCGTCTACTGGCACCTCTCGCGCGACCGCCTGCTCTTCGGCAGCGAGATCAAGTCGCTGCTCTGCGACGAGGGCGTGCCGCGCCGCATCGACGACGAGGCGCTCGATCTCTACCTGAGCGCGCGCTACGTGCCCGCGCCGCTGACCATGTTCGCGGGCATCCAGAAGCTGCCGCCGGGCTCCTGCGCCGCGTACGAGAACGGCGAGCTCAAGATCCGCCGCTACTGGAAATGCGAGTTCCCCGACCGCACCGACCCGCGCCCCGACGACGAGCTCGCTCGCGACCTGTGGAAGCGGGTCAAGGAGGCCACCGAGGCGCGGCTCATGGCCGACGTGCCGGTGGGCGTGTTCCTCTCCGGCGGCCTGGACTCGAGCTGCATCGCCGCGCAGATGATCGACCTGCGCCGCGAGCGCGGCGAGGGAGGGGTGAAGTCGTTCTCGGTCGGCTACCGGGCCGACGACGGCAGCTCGGAGCTGGACCAGGCGCGAAGGGTGGCGCAGGCCCTCGGCACCGAGCACCGGGAGGTCCTGGTCACCGCGGAGGACTTCCACGCCTTCTTGCCCGACCTGGTCTGGCACATGGACGAGCCGGTGGCCGATGCCGCCTGCGTCCCGCTCTACTACTTGAGCAAGCGCGCCCGCGAGGAAGTGGTGGTGGTGCTCTCCGGCGAAGGCGCCGACGAGGTGCTGGCCGGCTATCCCATCTACCGCACCATGCTCTGGATGGAGCGGCTGCGCGCGGCTTCGCCGATCGCGTCGGCGGCGCTGCCGTTCGCCTGGGACCCCAAGCTGCGCAAGTACCTGCGCTGGGCCACGCTGCCGCTCGAGCAGCGCTACCGCGGCGTCTCGGTGGCCTTCACCGACGACGAGAAGGCCCGGCTCACCGGAAAGACCGCCGCGCGCGCCTCGGAGCGGCTGGTGCAACGGCTCGCGCAGGAGTGGGCGGAGCTGGAGGGCCTGCCGCCGCTGGAGCGCATGCTCGAGCTGGATCGGCGCATCTGGCTGCCCGACGATCTCCTGGTCAAGGCCGACAAGATGACCATGGCCGCCTCCCAGGAGCTGCGCGTGCCCTTCCTCGATCATCGACTGATCGAGTGGGCAGCGGGGCTGCCGGCCCATGTCAAGCTGCGCGGCAAGACCGGCAAGTGGCTGCTCCGCGAGGCCGCCCGCCACCGCCTGCCGGCGGAGTGCACCGCGCCCGGCAAGCGAGGCTTCACCGTTCCCGTCTCCAACTGGTTCCGCAAGCAGCTGCACGGGCCGGTGCGCGACGCGCTGCTCGCGCAGGACTCGCTGGCGCGCACCCGCTTCGGCGAGAAGGCGGTGCGCCGGCTGCTCGACGACCACCTGCGCGGCAAGAGCGACCGCAAGGAAGAGCTCTACGCGCTCTGGCTGCTCGAGCTCTGGCGCAAGCGCTTCGAGGTGCGCGCCGCCGGCGAGCGCGTCCCACAGCTCTCGACCACCACCACCAGGACACGAAAGGCAGGAACGGGAATGGGAGCGCTTCGGGGCAGGGACATCGTCTGCTTCTCCAACGACTGGG
Organism: uncultured delta proteobacterium; assembly: GCA_963792275.1. Taxonomy (GTDB): domain Bacteria; phylum Myxococcota; class Myxococcia; order Myxococcales; family 40CM-4-68-19; genus 40CM-4-68-19. The sequence goes on along the minus strand of CAWBVQ010000018.1, from coordinate 494,206 downwards.
ACGGCGACCCGCTGTCCAAGATGCACGCGATGAAGATCCTCGCGCGGGAGAACCGCGTGCTCTGGGTGAACAGCATCGGCAACCGGCGGCCCACCGCCACCGCCCGCGACGCCAAGCGCGTGTTCAAGAAGCTCTCCGGCGCCATGCAGGGACTTCAAGAGAGGCACCCCAACATCTGGGTGCTCACGCCGCTCGCCATTCCCTTCTATGGCAGCGAGATGGTGCGCGCCGCCAACGGAGCGCTGCTGCGCACGCAGATCCAGCGCGCCGTGCAGCAGCTCGGCTTCCGCGACGTCATCTCCTGGAGCTTCTTGCCCAGCTCGGCGCCGGTGTCGGGCACGCTGGGCGAGTCGCTCGTGGTCTATCACTGCGTGGACGAGTTCAGCGCCTTCAGCGACGCGCCGGCGCAGGAGATCCGCGAGCTGGAGCGGCGCCTCTTGCTCAAGGCGGACGTGGTCATCTGCTCCTCGGAGAAGCTGCGCGCCGACAAGGCGCGGGTGAACTCCAACGCGCACCTGGTGCAGCACGGCGTCGACCTCGAGCACTTCGCCAAGGCGTTCCATCCTTCCACCACCGTCCCCGACGAGCTCAAGGGCGCGCCGGGACCCATCATCGGCTTCTGGGGCCTGATCGCGGACTGGGTGGACCTGCACCTCATCCGCCACGTCGCCGACGCCTTTTCCGGCGGCACGGTGGTGCTGGTCGGCAACTCCAACACCGACCTCGGACCGCTGGACGGGGCGCGCAACATCCGCGTGATCGGGCGCAAGCCGTACGCCGACCTGCCCCGCTACGCCAAGGCGTTCGACGTGGCGCTGATGCCCTTCAAGGTGAACGAGCTCACGCTGGCAGCCAATCCGCTCAAGGTGCGCGAGTACCTCGCCGCCGGGCTGCCGGTGGTCTCCACCGCCATTCCCGAGGTGGAGCGGCTGGGCATCTGCCGCATCGGCAAGGACGCGGACGGCGTGGTGCGCGAGATCGCCGCCGCCATCGCCGCGGGCCCCGGGCCCAGCGAGGTCCGGGCGGCGCAGATGCGCAGCGAAGGATGGGAGGCGCGCGTCGAGGACATGCAGGAGATCGTGGCTGCCGCGCTGGTCGGGCGGAAGCAGGCGGCCTGATGCCTCGCTCCGGCGCAGTCCAGGCATCGGCGTCGAGGCATTGATGGACCTCGGGTACTACCGCTACCTGGCGCAGACCATTCCACCGCGGGAGCTGGCGCGGGCGCTGGCGGTGCGGGCGCGGCGCGCGCTCTCCCGCGGCAAGCCCTTCTTCTTCGAGGTGGCGCAGCAGCAGCGCAGGCGCGAGCGACTCTACGCCAGGCTGCAAGAGAGGCCCGGGCTGTTCGACGCCTCGCGGCCGGTGCAACTGCCGGAAGCCGCGCGGGCGGAAGATCCTGCGCGAGGCGGAAGCGGCGCTGCGCGGCGAGCTTCCGCTCTTCGGCAAGCTGGTCCGCTGCGGAGCTCCCATCGACTACCACCGCGACCCGCTGGCGCCGCACCTGCGCTACGACCCGGCCGTCCCGGGCGAGGAGGTGAACCTCTTCCAGCCCGGCGCCGACGCCAAGGCGGCGTGGGAGGTGGGCCGCCTCGGGCAGCTCTGGCGCTTCGCGCAGGCCTACCGCCTCACCGGCGATGGGGCCTGGGCGCAGGCGTGGCTCGGCTGCGTGCGGCACTTCCGCGAGAGCAACCCCGCGGGCTTCGGAGTGCAGTGGTCGTGCGCCATGGAAGTGAGCCTGCGCGCCATGACGGTGGCGCTTTCCTTCGCCTTGGTGCAGGCGGAGGTGGACGCAGGCCTCCTCCTCGATTTCCTCGAGGAGCACTGCGCGTACGTGGCCGGCCATCTGGAAGAGACGGGCGCCATCCGCACCAACCATTACGCCGCCGACCTCTGCGGCATCGTGGTGGCGGGCGCGCTCTTCCCCGAGCTTCGCCGGTGGCATCGCGTCTTCGCGCGCAGGCTCTGGGACGAGATCCCGCGCCAGTGCCGCGCCGACGGCACGCACTTCGAGTCGTCCACCGGATACCAGCGCCTCTGCGCGGAGATGTTCGTCGCGGCGCTGCTCGCGTCGCGGGCCGCGAACCTTCCCCCGCCGCCGTCGGTGGAGGGCGCGGTGCGCGGACTCTTCCGCAGCCTCGCCGCCACCCTCAACCCTTCTGGCCACATGCCGCAGATCGGCGACCTCGATTCCTGCCGCGCCCTGCCGCTCGCGCCCCGCGCCGCGCTCGACGCGTCGTTCGTGGCCGACGCTTCGGCGCCGGAGTGGCAGTGGCTGCCCGCGGCGCGCGAATACCTGGCGGCGCGGCCGGCGCGAAGCGTGCTGCTTGCAGACGCCGGAGTCGCCGTGCTCCGCCAGGGCGCCGCCTGGCTCTGCCTCGGCAGCGGTCCCAACGGCCAGGGCGGCACGGGCGGCCACGCGCACAACGACAAGAACTCGGTGGAGCTGAGCTTCGGCGACTTCGACGTGGTGGTGGACCGCGGCACCTTCGTCTACGCGCGCGATCCGGCGGAGCGCGACGCGCGCCGTTCCACCGCGGCGCACAGCACCGTGCAGGTGGACGCGCTGGAGCAGAACCGCATCCTTCCCGGACGGCTCTTCGCGCTCCCGGACACCGCCCAGGCGCGCGTCGTGCGCATGGAGCGGCGCGAAGGATTCGAGCAGGCCACGGGCGAGCACCGCGGCTACGCGGCGGCCGGGATCGTGCACCGGCGCATCGCCGCGCTGCGCGAGGACTGCGCCGCGTTCGTGGACGAGCTGCGCGGCCACGGCGAGCACCTCTTCGACGCGCGCTGGTTCGTCCCGCAAGAGACGGCCGTCCTGCGCCCCGCCACGGCGGAGGAGCGCGCGCGGCTCTTCGAGCTGCACGAGCGCGGGCTTTCTTTTGGTTATGACGTGGAGCGTTGCGTGGAGGTGGGGGGCCAGGCGCTCTTCGCCTTCGGCGCCACGCTGCCCTGGTCCTTGCGCGTGGAGAACACCGACGTGTCGCCGGGGTACGCGGAGAAGAAGCCGGCGCGCTGCCTCGCGCTGCGCCTCAAGGGCAGGGCGCCGCTGCGACTGTTCAGCGCCGTGCTCTTTCTGCCCCGGCGCTGAGCGCTGCCTACATTGGGCGCAAATCAAGCTGGGCGGCTGCCCGGAAGGCCGCCGCCCCTGAAGCCCCGAAAGGGGCAAGAGGATGGGGGAGGACCAGGGATGGGGGAAAGCACAATGCTTCAGATCGACGAGCCGACGCTGCTGGAGAAGATTCTGGCGAAGAACGCCGTGGTGGGCATCTGCGGGCTCGGTTACGTGGGACTGCCGCTCGCGCTGACGTTCGGCGAGAAGGGCTTCCCGGTCATCGGCTTCGACATCGACCGGCGCAAGATCGACGCCATCGCCGAGCGGCGAGAGCTACATCAAGCACATCGCCGGCGAGCGCATCGCCAAGGCGTCGGCGGCGGAGAAGCCGTTCGCGGCGACCATGGACTTCCGCAAGGCGAGCGCAGGCCGACGCGCTGATCATGTGCGTGCCCACGCCGCTGAACGCCAACCGCGAGCCGGACATGACCTACATCGAGAACACGGCGCGGGCCATCGGCCCGTACGTGCGCTCCGGCCAGCTGGTGGTGCTGGAGAGCTCCACCTATCCGGGCACCACCGAGGAGGTGGTGAAGCCCATCCTCGAGGAGCTCTCGGGCCTGCGCGCGGGCGTGGACTTCTTCCTCGCCTTCTCCCCGGAGCGCGAGGATCCGGGCAATCCGAACTTCAACACCGCCACCATTCCCAAGGTGGTGGGCGGCTACACCAAGCAGTGCACCGAGCTCGCCTGCGCCCTCTATGCCAGCGCCATCACCAAGGTGGTGCCGGTGAAGGGCACCCGCGAGGCGGAGCTGACCAAGCTCCTGGAGAACATCTTCCGCTGCGTGAACATCGCGCTGGTCAACGAGATGAAGCTCCTCTGCGAGCGCATGAACATCGACCTCTGGGAGGTCATCGACGCTGCCAAGACCAAGCCGTTCGGCTTCATGCCCTTCTACCCGGGCCCGGGCCTGGGCGGGCACTGCATCCCCATCGATCCCTTCTACCTGACCTGGAAGGCGCGGGAGTACGAGTTCAACACCCGCTTCATCGAGCTGGCCGGCGAGATCAACTGGCAGATGCCGCACCACGTGGTCGAGCGCACCATGGAGGCGCTCAACGAGCAGGGCAAGGCGCTCAAGGGCGCGAACGTGCTCATCCTCGGCCTCGCCTACAAGAAGAACATCGACGACCTGCGCGAGAGCCCCAGCATCCGGCTGATCGAGCTCTTCCGCGAGAAGGGCGCGCAGGTCAGCTATCACGATCCGTATTGCCCGAAGATGAAGGAGATGCGGCACCAGCCGAAGTACATGCTGGAGATGGAGAGCGTGGAGCTCTCGGCCGCGAAGGAGGCGGACGTGGTGGTGATCGCCACCGACCACGACTGCATCGACTACCAGGCGCTGGTGCGCGACGCGAAGCTGGTGATCGACACGCGCAACGCGACCCGCGACGTGACCTTCGGCAAGGACAAGGTGAAGAGCGCGTAGCGATTCCTCGGGGGGCGGGCGCGGCGGGGCCGATTCCGGGCGGCCCCCCGCGCCTTTTTCTTGCGCAGGTCGCGCAGACGTCAAACGCAAACGCAAACGCAAACCCGAACCGGAAACTGCGGTACAACTCCTTCATGCTTCGTTTGCTCCTCCTCCTTGCCGCGGTTGCGTTCACTCCCGATCCGAAGGATCCCCGGCAGGTCCAGCTCCGGGCCATGGGCGACGAGCTGCAGAGGGCGCACCAGAGCCTCCAGCTGCGGGGACACGAGGCGCCGTACTTCATCAGCTATGCGGTGCGGGGCATCGAGACGCGGGAGATCGGGGCGAAGTACGGCGCGCTCTTCGTCGACCGCGTCCGCCGCGACAAGCGCCTCCAGGTGGACGTCCGCGTCGGCAGCTACCAGTTCGACAACACCGGCCCCGCGGAGCTGTTCGACCTGGACGGCGACTCCGGCTACTCGGCGGGACGCGAGGCGCCCCTCGACGACGACCCGGCCGCGCTGCGCAACGCGCTCTGGCTCCTCACCGACGAGAGCTACAAGAAGTCGCTCTCCGCCTATCTCAAGAAGAAGGGCAAGGAGGTCTACCGGCCCGACGATCCCGACGCGCCGCCCAGCTTCTCGCGCGAGGAGCCGCACGTCAGCGTCGATCCGCCCGCGGCGCATGGCTTCGACCGCGCGCTCTGGGAGCGCGAGTCGCGGCAGCAGACGGAGCGGCTTTCGGCGCACCCGGAGCTGTTCGACTCGCAGCTTCGCGTCTCCATGGATCACGAGGAGCGCGAGTTCGCCAGCAGCGAAGGCACGCGGCTCGTCACCGAGCGCGTCCTCTACAGCCTGCACGTGCAGGCCTGGGCGCGCGCCCCCGACGGCATGCTGCTGGAGGACAGCCGCGACTTCTACGGAGCGCGCGAGGGCGAGCTGCCCCGCGGCGACGAGCTCTCCGGCCGCATCGACGAGATGGTGGGAGAGCTCCTGGCGCTGCGCAAGGCTCCCGTCCTCGATCCCTACACCGGCCCGGCGCTGCTGGAGCCGGAGGCGGCGGGCGTCCTCTTCCACGAGGCGGTGGGCCACCGGCTGGAAGGCGAGCGCCAGAACGACGACAAGGATGGGCGCACCTTCAAGGGGCAGATCGGCAAGGCGGTGCTTCCCTTCTTCCTCACCATCTTCGACGATCCGACCCGGCGCGCGCTGGGGCCGGTGTCGCTCAACGGCTATTACCGCTTCGACGACCAGGGAGTTCCCGCGCAGCGGGCCACGCTGGTGGACAAGGGAATCCTCCGCTCGTTCCTGCTCTCGCGCGCACCGGTGCAGGGCGCACCGCCGCGCTCCAACGGGCATGGCCGCTCCTCGCCGGGCCGCGATCCGGTGGCGCGCATGTCCAACCTGATCGTGGAGTCGACCAGGACGCTGCCCTGGGCGAAGTTGAAGGAGGCGCTGATCGCGGAGGCGCGGCGGCAGGAGAAGCCGTTCGGCCTGGTCATTCGCGACGTCACCGGCGGCAACACCGACACCAGCAGCTATGCGTACCAGGCCTTCAAGGGCCAGCCGCGGCTGGTCTACAAGGTGGACGCGAAGACGGGGGAGGAGACGCTGGTGCGCGGCGTGGAGATCGTGGGGACGCCGCTCTCCAGCATCAACAAGATCATCGCCACCGGCGACGAGCGGCGCGTCTTCAACGGCTTCTGCGGAGCGGAGAGCGGCTACGTTCCCGTCAGCACGGTCGCGCCCACGGTGCTGGTGAGCGAGATCGAGCTGCAGCGCACGCGCAAGGACACCGGCCGGCCGCCGGTCCTCCCTTCGCCCTGGGCCCATCCGCCGGTCTCCGCGACGAGGTAAGGGAGGCCGTCGCGATGCGGCAGGTCTGGATCACCCGCAGGGGCGGCCCCGAGGTGCTGGAGGTGCGCGAGGGCCCCGACCCGCAGCCGAAACCCGGCGAGGTGCGCATCCGCGTCCGGGCTGCGGGAGTGAACTTCTCCGACGTGATGGCGCGGATGGGCTTCTACCCGGACGCGCCGAAGCTGCCCTGTGTGATGGGGTACGAAGTGTCCGGAGAGATCGACCTGCCCCAGGAGCGCGCCGGCGAGCGCGCGATCGCGCTGACCGCGTTCGGCGGCCAGAGCGAGCTCGTCTGCGTGCCGGAAGACATGGTGCTGCCCATGCCCGCCGGCATGGGCTTTTCCGAGGCGGCGTCCATCCCGGTGGTCTGGCTGACCGCCTGGCACATGCTCCACCAGCTCGCGGATCTGAAGCCGGGACAGACCGTGCTCATCCACGCGGCCGCGGGAGGCGTGGGCACGGCGGCGGTGCAGATCTGCCGGCGCGCCGGGGCCAAGACCATCGGCACCGCCTCCGCCGGCAAGCACGCGCGGCTGCGCGAGCTGGGCCTGGATCACGCCATCGACTACCACAGCCAGGACTTCGAGCCGGAGGTGATGCGGCTCACCGGCGGGCGGGGAGTCGAGGTCGCTCTCGATCCGGTGGGGACCTTCAAGCAGAGCTTCCGCTGCCTCGCGCCGCTGGGCCGGCTGATCATGTATGGCGCGAGCTCGGTGATGCCCGGCGAGAAGCGGAACCTGGCCGCCGCCGCGCGCGCCGTGCTGGGGATGCCGTTCTTCCATCCCCTCAAGCTGCTCCCCGACAACAAGGGCATCTTCGGGGTGAACATGGGGCGGCTCTGGGGGGAAACGGCGCTCCTCGCCGGCGAGCTGCGCGAGGTGCTGCAGGGATTCGAGGCCGGGGACTTCAAGGCCATCGTGGATCTGGAAGTGCCCTTCGCGGAGGCGCCGCGGGCCCACCAGCGGCTGCAGTCGAGGCAAAATTTCGGCAAGGTGGTGCTGGTCCCTTGACCGCGGCCTACGCCGCTGGCTGCGGATGGAAGCCCTGGAGCTCGCGGTACTTCTCGATGGCGGGATCGGGAGCGCCGTCGAAGACGATGCGCCCGTGGTGGAGGACGAGGACGCGGTTGCAGAGTGCCTTCACCGAATCCATCGCGTGCGAGACGTAGACGATGGTGCACCCCTCCTTGCGGATGCGGTGGATGCGCTCCATGCACTTGGCCTGGAACTTCTCGTCGCCGACGGCGAGGACCTCGTCGATGATGAGGATCTCCGGCTCGACGTCGGCGGCGATGGCGAACCCCAGCCGCGCGTACATGCCGGAGGAATAGTTCTTCACCGGCATGTCGATGAACTCTCCCAGCTCGGAGAACTCGACGATGCGGTCGAACTTCTCCCGCATCTGCTTGCGCGAGTAGCCCATCAGCGCGCCGTTGAGGAAGACGTTGTCGCGGCCGGTCAGGTCGGGATCGAATCCCGCCGCCAGCTCGATCATCGGCGAGATGCGGCCCTCCACCCGCGCGGTGCCCAGCGTGGGCCGGAGCACGCCGGCGGCGATCTTGAGCAGCGTGCTCTTGCCCGAGCCGTTGTGGCCGATCAGCGCCACCGACTCGCCCTTGCCCACCGCCGCGGTGACGTCGTGCAGCGCCCAGAATTCGTCCGCGCTGTTGAGGTGCCGGAAGCGCTGCAGCACCGCCTCCTTGAGGGTATTCACGTTCTCCCGGTACATGCGGAAGCACATCCCCACCCCGCGGAACTCGATCTCGCCGCGCATCAGAGATATTGGATGTGCCGGGGCTCGTTGCGCATGAAGAGCGCAAGCCCGATGACCAGGCTGCCCAGGGAGAAGATGGCGGCGGTCGCGACGGTCGAGGCGTCGGGAAAGCGCTGCTCGTAGAGGCAGACCTGGAAGCAGCGCACGATGGGAGTGGCGGGATTGATCTTGAGCCCGAGCGCGATCCAGCGGTTGCCGATGCGCGCCAAGGACGCGTAGGTGTAGATCACCGGCGTCAGGTAGAACCAGATCTGCAGGAAGATGTCGACCAGATGCTTCACGTCGCGGAAGAAGACCGTGAGCGAGCTGATGAAGAAGGAGACGCCGGCGGCGAAGGCCACCACGAAGAGGATGGCCACGGGGAGGAAGAGCCAGCTCGCCGAGGGCGCCCGGCCGTACCAGAGCGCGAGCAGGGTGAGGGGCACGAGCGAGAGCAGCAGATCGACGAGCTTGGAGCCGACCAGCGCCAGCGGGTAGACCGACTGCGGGACCGCCACCTTGCGGATGAGCCCGGCGTTGGCGATCAGGCATCCTGCCGCCATCGACACCGAGGTGGAGAAGAGGCTCCAGGGCAGAAGCCCCGCGAGCAGGAACATGGGATACGCCGGCACTCCCACCCGCATGATGGTGGAGAAGACGAAGCTGTAGACCGCCATCTGCAGCAAGGGATTGAGCAGCGACCAGAACATCCCCAGCACGCTTCGCTTGTAGCGGACCTTGAGATCGCGGGTGACCAGCATCGCGATCAGCTCGCGAAACCGGTACACCTCCGCGAGCGCGTTGCCCGAGCCCTGGCCCAGGGTGGCGGTGGTCATGCGGCCCCGCGCCCGCGCTCGTGGGTCCTCTGCCGCACGGGCGGGGTTCATACACCGGAAGGCAATGGCGCGCGAGGAAAACGCGCTTGACAGTCGGCGAAGCGCTGCCTTATCACGCGCGGCAACCTGGAGTGTGGATGATTGGCCTGTTGCGGAAGGGAGTCGCCACACTCGCGTACGACGGTCCGCTGGCGCTCGTCGACAAGACGCAACGGTTCGTGCGCCGCAAGGTGACCGAGAAGCGGGATACGCTCGCCCGGCACCATATCTTCAAGGACGTGCTCTTCGTCAACGGCTGCACGCTGGAGCATCCGGCGCGCTATCGCGTCGATCACCAGATGGAGCAGCTCCATTTCAGCGGCTTCGCCACCGACAAGATCTTCTACGAGAGCCTGGACGTCGACCTCGCCCGCTTCTACCGCGCCTTCGTCTTCTTCCGCTGCCCGCACACCGCGGTGGTGGAGGAATTCATCCGCCGCGCCAGGGCCTGGAACCGGCCCGTCCTCTTCGACATCGACGACCTGGTCATCGACGACGAGTACGTGCGCACCATCAAGTATCTCGCCACCATGACCCGGGCCGAGCTCGATCTCTACATGGACGGGGTGCGGCGGATGAAGCGCACCCTCTTGCTCTGCGACGGCGCCATCACCACCACCCACCGGCTGGCCCTCGAGCTGGAGAAGTACACGCCGCAGGTGTTCGTCAACCGCAACGTCGCCTCGGAGAAGATGGTCGCCCTCTCCAACCAGGCGATCGAGGACCGGCGCAAGCACCCGCACCAGGGCGTGGTGCTGGGATATTTCAGCGGGAGCATCACCCACAACGACGACGTGCGCATGATCCTGCCCGCGCTGGTGCGCATCCTCCAGGACTTCCCGCAGGTCAGGCTCAAGGTGGCCGGGCACCTCGATCTGCCTCCCCAGCTGCAGCCCTTCGCCGAGCGGGTGACGGTGGAGAAGTTCCTTCCCTGGACGCGCCTGCCGCGGCTCATCGCCAGCGCGGACATCAACCTCGCGCCCATCGAGGAGAGCATCTTCAACGAGGCCAAGTCGGAGAACAAGTGGATCGAGGCCTCGCTGGTGGAAGTGCCCACCGTGGCGAGCGACCACGGGGCGGTGGCGCGGATGGCGAAGGACGGCGAGACGGTGGTGCTCTGCGGCCAGGACGACTGGTATCGCGCGCTCGCCGAGCTGATCGCGTCTCCGGCGAAGAGGGAAGCCATCGGCCGCGCCGCGCGCGCCTTCGTGCTGGAGAAGTGCGTGACGGCGCACACGGCAACGGCGCTGGCCCGGATTGTCCGCTCGAAGATGCCCACCGGCGTCGCCTTCGTGCTCCCCTCCACCCAGTTGAGCGGCGGAATCAACGTCGCCTTGCGCCACGCCTCCATCGCGCAGAAGCACGGAGCCGACGTCGCCCTCTTCTCCATGGACTATCGCGAGCGCAAGACCGAGATCGCGGGAATGCCGGTGGTCCCGCTCCCCCGCATCCACATGCACGCGCATTTCGACCGGGCGGTGGCCACGCTCTGGTCCACGGCCGACTTCGTGAACGGGTTCCCCAAGTTCGCTTCCAAGTATTACCTGGTGCAGAATTACGAAACCGACTTCTACCGGCCGGGCAACTTCCAGCGCGTGCTCGCGAACACGACCTACAACTTCTTCACCGACCTGCGCTACGTCACCATCTCGCGCTGGTGCCAGGAATGGCTCTGGGAACGCTTCGGGAAGAAGGCGCGCTATGCCCCGAACGGCATCGACCTGACCGCGTTCACGCCGCGCGAGCGCGACTTCTCCGGGAAGATCCGCGTCCTCGTCGAGGGAAGCTCGACCGACCATTACAAGAACGTCGACGAGAGCTTCGCCATCACCAACCGGCTCGACCCGGCGCGGTTCGAGGTCTGGTACCTCTCCTACGAGGGCGGTCCCAAGAAGGCCTATCGCGTCGACCGCTTCCTCCACCGGGTGCCGTACGAGGAGGTAGCGGAGATCTACCGGCAGTGCCACATCCTGGTGAAGTCGAGCCGCCTGGAGAGCTTCTCCTATCCGCCGCTGGAGATGATGGCGACCGGCGGAATCGCGCTGGTCGCGGGAAACGCCGGAAACGCCGAATACCTCCGCGACCGCGAGAATTGCCTGCTCTACCAGGTCGGACACCCCGAGCAGGCGCTCCGGCTGATCGAGGAGATCTGCGGCGATGCCGCGCTGCGGGAGCGGATCATCCGCAACGGGCTTGCGACCGCCCGGAGCAGGGACTGGCGCGCCATCGAGGGCGAGGTCCGGAAGCTCTACGACCTTTGAGCCGCGCGGGCCCCCAGCGCCAGGTCTTCGTCGCCTGGTGGATGGTCGCGCTCTCTTGCCTCGCGGCTTGCGGCTCGGGCGCGGGTTCCCAGGCCATCCGCCTGCGAAATCCCGAGCTCACCGAGTGGACCAACGGCGCCTCCTCCGTGCCCGACGGATGGGCCCTGGGCGGGCCCGCATCGGGGGCGGTGGAGGTGGGCCCGGCAATTCCGGGAGGCGCGCTCTTCAGCGCCCGCATCTCCGCCCGCGGCGGCGATTGGGCGATGTACCAGGATTTGGATGACGTCGGCCGGGTCGCCGGAGGAGAGTTCAGCTTCGGCGCCTGGGTCCGGGCGGGAAAGCCGCGCGTCGCACAGCTCACGGTCAATGCCGGACGCGCCGTGTTCGCCTCCGCCTGGCACTCCGGCAACGGAGGATGGGAGCGGCTGGAGGTGCACGGGACGGTGCCCGCCGACGCCACCACCCTGCGCGTCCACGCCTGGGCGCGCGACGGCGCGGAGAGCGAGGCCGGCGGATTCGCGCTCCGCATCGAGCCGCCGGCGCTCCAGCCGCTCTCCAACCTGGACCTGGCATCGTGGTCGCGGGGAGAAGCCGCTGCGCCCGACGGCTGGAGCCTCGCCGGCCCGGCCACCATCCGCCGCGGAGGTGCCAGCGTACCGGGGGCGGCCTTTTCCGCGGTGGTCTCCGGCAAGGGCGGCGACGTCGCGCTCTACCAGGACGCCCGGGTCGAAACGGTGGCGGGGCGCAGGTTCCGCTTTCAGGCGTGGGTCAGGACCTCCGTGCCCGACGCCGTCCAGCTCGTCATCGGCGACGGCGTCAGCTCGTTCAAGTCGGAATGGCATCCGGGCGACGGCAAGTGGCAGCTCCTGGGCACCATGGCGACCATCGATCCGGATGCGTCCGCCGCTCGCGTCCAGGTGCGGGCCCGAAACGGCGCATCCTTCGAGCTGGGCGGCTCCACGCAATGGGTCGATCCGCAGGCGCGGCGGTCGAATCGGCGGCTTTACCTCTTCGCGCTGGCCATCGCCTTCGCGCTGGCCTTGATCGTGCCCACAAGCCGCAGATGGCTGGTCGACGCCGCGCGCACCGGCGCTCCCCCGCCGCTCCTCGCCGCCCTCCGGCCCGCCCTGACGCCGGAGCGGTTCCTCGTCCTCGCGGGCGCGGCCTTCGGGCTTGCCTTCCTGGTGCTGACGCCGCCCTTCGAGGCGCCCGACGAGCCGGCGCACTTCTTTCGCGCCTCCGCCGTCTCCGAAGGCCAGATCCTGCCCGTCATCCACGCGGCGCAGGGCGGGAAGATCTTCGGCGGGATGGTCCCGCGCAGCTTCGTGCGCATGGAAACCGCCGTCGGGCGCTGGGACCTTCCCTTCCACCCGGAGCGCAAGTTCGATCCGGCGATCATCGGCCGCGAGCTGGCAAGGCCGCTGGACGCGGGCGATCGCGTGTTCGACGCCCCGGGCGCGCCCATGCTCTACGCGCCGGTGCCGTACCTGCCGCAGGCCGTCGCCATCGCCGTGGGCAGGATCGCGGGGCTCTCGCCGATCGTGCTCCTCTACCTGGCGCGCTTCGCCAACCTCTTCTGCTGGATCCTGGTCATGGCGATGGCGGTGCGCATCGCGCCGGTCTTCAAATGGGGGTTCGTCCTCCTTGCCCTCAGCCCCATGTCCGTCTTCCTGGCGGGCTCCGCCTCTGCCGACGTCTTCACCAACTGCCTTTCCTTTCTCCTCGTAGCGCTCTTCCTCGAGGCAGCGTTCCGTGGCGAAGGCCCGATCAGCCGCCCGCAGTTGGCGCGGCTTGCGGTCGCATCGGTGCTGCTTGCGCTCTGCAAGCAGGTGTACTTCACCCTTTCGCTGCTCCTGCTGCTCGTGCCGGCCAAAAAGCTCGGCGGGCCGCGCCGCCGCGCCGGACTGCTGGTGGGGCTGCTTGCCCTCCAACTGGGAGCGAGCGCGCTGTGGACCTGGCTCGCCATCGCCGGCCACCCGCCGCTGAAGGGCGGCGCGGATCCGGCGGCGCAGCTCTCGGTCATCCTGCACGGACCGCTGCGGATGATCGGCGTGTTCCTCCGCACGCACCGCGCCTACGCCACGCTCTATCTCTCGTCGTTCGTCGGCAACCTCGGCTGGCTCGACGTGCCGCTGCCCGGCTGGGTGATCCTCGGCTACCTCTTCGTGGCGGTGCTGGTCGCGACCTGCTATGGCGTCCCGCGCGGCCTCTTGCGCCCGGCCCGGCGCGGCGTGCTGCTGGCCGCCGCCCTCGCGGCGTGGACCACGGTCCTCGGGTTCCAGTACCTCACCTGGACGCGCGTGGGCGCGAACGTGATCGACGGCGGCATCGGACGCTACCTCATCCCGCTCGCCCCGGCGGCCTTCCTCACCATCGCGGGCGGGCGGATGGCGCCGGACGCCGAGCCGGTGAAGTTGCGGCTGGCGGCGTTCCTCACCGCCGTTCTCGGCATCGCGCTCGCCTCGACCGTGGTGCGGTATTACGTGTCGTGACGGAGCAACGATGAACGCAGATCGATCGTCGAAGTTGTACCTCGCCTTCGTCGCGTCGATCGCGCTCGTGCGAGGGGTGTTCCTCGCGGGGTTGATCCCGCCGATGAACGCCGCGGATGAGCCCGCGCACTTCGACTACGTGCAGCGGCTGGGGGAAGATCTGCGCCTGCCCAGCAGGGCGCCGGGATGCACCGGGTACAGCGCCGAGAACCGCGCCCTCACTTCCACGCTCAACGAGCCGATCAAGTTCCGCCCGCAGCGACCGATGCCGCCCCTCTCGGCATTCGTCGCGCCAGAGCCCGCGGACCCGGCGTCGCGCGCCACCATGGGTTGCGGTGCGGCTGCTACCTACCCTCCGGTCTATTACGCGACGGCCGCCGCCGCGTACCGGCTCGAGCGGCGCGCGCCTTTCCTGCAAAGGTTCTTCGCCGCGCGGCTGGCGACGGTCGGGTGGGGAGTCCTGACCGCGTGTTTTGCCTTCCTGCTCGGCGTCGCCTGGTCCGGGCGCGCCATCGACGGCCTCTTGCTCGGCACCATCGTTCCGGCCCAACCGATGATCGCGCATCTCGCCGCCGTCGTGAACAGCGATGCGGCGGTGACCGCGTGTTCGGCAGGCGCGCTCGCCGCCATCGCGCTGCTCGCCAACGACGGCCGCAATCGCGGCGCGTACCTGCTCTTGCTGGCGGCCACCGTTGCCGGCGGACTCTCCAAGCCGCTCTTCGCGTTCATCCTCCCCATCCTGGCGATTGCGGCGGTGATCGCCCTGGGCCCGCGACGGTTCGGCTCATGGCTGCGCGCCGCCGCGGCGCTGGCTCCGGCCACGCTGGCGATACTGGGCTGGTCGATCCACGTTCGTGCCGGCGACAAGTTGCTGCCCTTGAACCACGAGCCCTACCTCGCGATCGCCGCACGAACGCTGGCTCCGGACAGGCTGTACGTCATCTGGCACAAGACCTTCTGGATGTGTTGGGGGTGGCTCGACACCTGGATCGCCGACGGCTACTACTCCGCGCTTGCGTTGACGGCCGTGCTCGCCGCGGCCGGGATCGCGCTGGGATGGAGGCGCTTCGATGGGCGCCAGCGCGCGCTGGCGTGGTTGGCAGCCGGAGGCACGGCATTCATGCTCGTGGAAATGCACCTCCTCGAACTGGTTGTCGTGCGCAGCACCGGTAGCCCTCTCATCCAGGGCCGCTATCTCCTTCCCTTGTTCCCGTTGCAGGCGCTCGCGATGGTCACCGGGCTGCGCGTCCTCTCCCGGCGGTTCGGCTCCTGGGTGGACGGCGCCTGGTCGTTCGCGGCCCTGCTCCTGGTCGTCGATGCCGCTTCCATCGCCCGCGCCCTGGTCCGGTACTACGCATGAGGTGGATCGCGCCCGAGCTTGCGTTCGCGAAACGACTGGCTGCGACGGCGCTCGCGATCGCTCCACTCGCCTGGACTTGCGGCCTCTTCTTTTCCGACCTGCATGAGCGCCCCCCCGGAAGACGCGTCGCGGAAGTCGCCCCGGCCATCCTCGAGGCGCCGCTCGAAGCGGACGAGAGCGTAGGGGTTCCGCTGGCCCCGGACTCGATCCCCTATCGCGCCGTGGCGGTGCGCCTCGAAGCGGCGGCGCCGGCCCTCGTGGACCTTCGACTTTGCGGGCGCGGCCGATGCAGCGAACGCGCGATGAACATCGGCTCCGCCGAGGTGATGACCTTGCCGGTGCCGGCTGACGCCGCCGCAGGCGGAGCGCTGTCCCTCTCTCCTGCCGCGCTTGCGGGCGGGCCCGTCTGGCTGCGCGGAGACGCTGCGACGCCTGCCCTGGAGGTGATCCAGGGTTACAGCTGGCGGCTGCCGGCGCGGCGCGCTCGCAGGGTCTTCCGCGCAATGGCGGGAGCAGACGTATTCGACGCGTCTTTGAGCGCATGCGCGCTGGGATTGTGCGCGGCGTTCCTCGTCTGCATCGTCCTCGCCCTGCGCAGGGACATCGCGCCATGATCCCCGCAGGCGAGCGCGCGGCGGGTGATCCCGTTCCCGTCGCCGTCGTCATCGTGACCTACCAGTCCGAGCGCGATCTCGACGACTGCCTTCGCTCGCTGCGGTCCTGCGATCGCAGCGGCATGTCGCTGGACATCATCATCGTCGACAATGCGTCGAGCGACGGCACCTCGCGCCGGGTACGGTCCGAGTTTCCCGAGGTGTTGCTCCTCGAGCGTCCGACCAACGAGGGGTTCGCCGCGGCGAACAACGTCGGGATCCGCCTCGCGGCAGAGCGCGGGGCGCGCTTCGTCTACCTGCTCAACCCCGACACCGTCGTCGAGCGTGGCTTCTTGCGCGAGGCGCTGGCGGTGGCCAGGGCCGACCCGGGGCTGGGCGGAGTGCAGTCGCTGCTGCTGCTGGCCTCCGACCGCGCGCGCGTGAACACCTGGGGCAACGAGGTGCACTTCCTCGGGTTCGGATACTGCGGAGGATTGGGCGCCCGAGCCTCCGAGGCGCCCGATGCGGCGGTCGAAATCGCCTCCGCGTCGGGGGCCGCGGCGCTCTTCCCTGTCGATGCGCTGCTCGCCGCGGGACTCTTCGACGCCGACCTCTTCCTCTACCAGGAAGACATGGACCTCTCCTGGCGCTTGCGCTTGAGCGGCTGGCGCCTGGCGCTCGCGCCGCGGTCGGTCGTCTACCACAAGTACGCATTCAGCAAGAGCAAGTCCAAGTTCTTCTATCTCGAACGAAATCGTCTCCTCGTCCTCGCCAAGAATTTGAGATTGCGCAACCTCCTCCTTCTCTTGCCGGCGCTGGCGATCACCGAGCTGGCTGTCGTTGCCATGGCCATGCGCGGCGGCTGGGCCGGCGAAAAGCTGCGCGCCACCGCTCACCTGCTCCGTCCACGCGCGTGGCGGCACATCGCCCGCGGCCGCCGTGAACAGCGGCGCATCCGCAAGGTGAGCGATCGCGAGATCGCGCGCCTGTTCACGCCCACCATTGAATTCGAGGGCGTGACCACGCGGCTGTTCGAGATGGCCGCCAATCCGGCCATGCGCATCGCCTGGGGCGCGATTTCGCGCCTGATCACTTGAACGACCCCACCTCGACTCCGGAGCTGCCGATGGACGAGCGCACGCGGGATGCCCGATACACGCAGCGCCTGGTTGCGCAGGGGTCGCAGCGGTGGAAACGCGTGCTCGACGTGCAGGCGCCCTATCGCTGGAACCTGCGCAGGCTCGGCCTCGGCCTCACGCTGGATCTCGGTTGCGGCATCGGCCGCAACCTCCGACACCTCGGCGCCGGCGCTGTCGGGGTCGACCACAACCCCCACTCCGTGGCCGTGGCCGTCGAGCGCGGGCTGACCGCGTTCACACCGGAGGACTTCCAGCGCTCGCGCCATTTTCGCGACGGCGCCTTCGACTCGATCCTCGTCGCCCATGTCGCCGAGCACATGACCTCCGGCGAGGCCGTATCGCTTCTTTCCAGCCATGCCCGGCTGGTGCGGCCGGGGGGGAGGGCGGTGCTCATCTGTCCGCAGGAAGCTGGATTCCGCTCCGATCCGACGCACGTCGAGTTCATGGACTTCGGGAAGCTGCGCCGGATCCTGCAAAGCTCCGGTTTTTCGCCGGCACGCGAGTACTCGTTTCCCTTCCCGCGACTCGCGGGCCGGCTCTTCCCCTACAACGAGTTCGTCTCCATCGGCGTGCGCGGCCGGGCGTCGGGATAATAGGTCCAGAGGCCGGTCATCGCGCTCTTCTGGGTGTACGCGCCCGTGCCGGGATACTGCAGAGGGTGGCTCTGCCGGTCGGTGTGGGGCCCTACGTAGAACGTCCCGAGCCCGAGACCGGTGCCTCCGCCGATGAGACCGGGCGGGGTCGTGTCCAGGTTCTCCTTCCACCATCGCTCGGAGAAGAAGAGCGATACGTAGGACGGATTGAGGCATTCGTCGGTGAAGAGATAACCGCCCTCCACGAGGTGGGGCCACAGGCTCCTCACGCAGGTGGCCAGCGAATCCTCGAGGTCGACGTCCAGGAACGCCAGCAGGATCGGTGAATCCAGCTTGGGCAGCGTGTCCTCGAACCACCCGGGGATGAAGTCGCAACACTCGATGGCGCCATATCTCCGGATGTTTTCCTTCACCTCGGCCAGGGAGCCGGCGTAATCGCCGGCCTTGTAGAGATGGCCCTCGCGATCCTCCTGCCTGGGGCTGGGCAGGCCCTGGAAGGAATCGAAGATCTTCAGACGCCGCCCGGTGATCTTCGCCACCAGGGAGAGGTTCGCTGCCGAGCCGCCCTTCCACGTGCCGCACTCGACGATGTCGCCGGCCACCTCGGGAGGGGTTTCCAGGATCTTCAGCGCCATCGCGAGGTGCAGCTTGTAGATCGTGCCGCTGCGGATGCGGACGTTGTTCAGCATCATGCGAGCGCCCAGCCACTGCTTCTTCGCCACCGACATGCCATAGGCGCGGTGGATCTTGCGCGAAGAGAGCAGGCACGCGGTGCTCAGCGGGGTCGAGAGCGCGTGATACGCGTAATGCAGGCCCATCGCGAGTCGGTCGGTGGTCATCAGGGTCACCGTTTGTAGATGTGTTTCGTCGGGACGTTCACGACGGAAAGGATGGCGGTCCGCATGGCGGTGTCCGCGCGGAGAAGGAGGTCGCGGCCGCGCTGTTCCGGGCGGCCGCGAAAGGAGGTGGCGTGGAAGTATTCGGATCCCTCGAGCGGCTGCTCGCGGAAGAAGTAGTTGGACACGCAGGTCCGCCGCCCGCCAGCCGTGACACGGCTGACGGAGTGCCATGACTGGCGATTGGTCTCCATGACCACCAGGCGATTGAACCGGCTGTGAATGGTGCGCGGCGTCCCCTTCGGTCCTTCGTCCCAGAGCTCGAGGTTGCCGCCGTACTCTTCGCGCCAATCGGGCGTCACATAGTAGAGGGAATTGAGAACGCGGTAGCGCTTCTGGCTCGCGTCGTGCGAATTGTCCAGGTGGGGATTGAGGAA
Organism: uncultured delta proteobacterium; assembly: GCA_963792275.1. Taxonomy (GTDB): domain Bacteria; phylum Myxococcota; class Myxococcia; order Myxococcales; family 40CM-4-68-19; genus 40CM-4-68-19. The sequence continues at coordinate 475,491 of CAWBVQ010000018.1, read as the reverse complement.
GCTTCCCTTCACCATCGCGCTCACGCCGCCGGCGTAGAGGCTGGGATCCGGCAGCAGATTGGACATTCCGCAGATCTCGCCGAGCAGACCGACCACCCGCGGATCCTGGAAGGCGAACACCAGCTCCTCGATCAGGGGTTGGTGGCGGTCGAGCTGGGCCGCGAAGTACTTCGATTCGCGCAGGCTGTGGCGCTTGAGCATCGTCCCCGTTTCCGGAAACGACCGATACACCTCCAGGGCGAGAGTCTCGGGCAAGAGGTCGTCGACGACGAAGCTGCGGACGCCGCGGCGCTCCTGGAAGGAGGCTGAAAGCGCTGCCCTCGACGCTTCCAGCCGCCGCGCCATCGCATGCGCGAGCTCGCTTCTCCGTGGAGCGGCTGTCGGAGGCACGCGCGGACTATCTTTTCCCTCCGCCGGGAAGTCAACACGACGTTCCCGCACTCATTTCCCTGGCGAAGGCGCGCCGGGCGGGATTCCGCCGCGGAGCAGGTCGATCTCCGCCCGCAGCATCGCGCACTCTTGCGTGAGCCGCCGGGTGCGGCCGGACACGAAGGAGACGGCGACGGTCAGCGAGAAGAGGTTCATGAGCAGGTAGAGGGCGGTGAGGACGAAGAGCGCGTTCGACGGCACCTCGATGCTGAGCACGCGCGCGGTGGCAAAGAGCAGCGGCGGGAATGCCACCACGAACAACGCCGCCAGCGTGGAGACCAGCCAGACGAGGCTGTCGCGGAGGCTCAGCCGCTCCGTCCGCACCAGCCGGACGATCCATCCGACGAAGATCAAGAGGACGGCTGCGCCGAAGATGCGCAGATGGGGTGAAATCGCCTCCGCGGCCGTCATCGGGCGTCCCTCCTGTTGGGGAGCAGGATCAATGCGAGCGAGACCTTGACCAGGTAGTAGAGCGTCCGCGCCGCTCCGATGGAGCTGCGACCGTGCTGCCGCGGGACCATGTTCGCGGGAAGCTCGGTCACGCGCAGGCCGGCGCGAGTGGCGATGGGGATGCTCTCCGGTTCCGGATAGTCCGACGGATAGGCCCGCGCGAAGAGCTCGATGGCGCGCCGGCCGGCGGCGCGCAGGCCGCTCGTGGGATCGCTCACGCGGGCGCCGCAGCGCATGGCGATGAACCAGGAGAGATAACGGATGCCGACCCGGCGAAGCAGGGTGGAGCGGAACCCGCCCGCGGCCAGGAACCGCGACCCGATGACCAGATCGGCGCGACCCTGCGCGATCGGCGCGACCAGGAGCGGAACGGCGCGGGGATCGTGCTGGCCGTCGCCGTCGACCTGCACGGCGACGTCGTAGCCGTGATCGCGCGCCCACAGATACCCGGCCTGCACGGCGCCTCCGATGCCCAGGTTGACGGCGTTGCGAAGCACGATGGCGCCGTGAGCCATGGCCACCGCGGCCGTATCGTCCGCCGACCCGTCGTCGACGACGCAGACGTCCGCATCGGCAAGTGCCGCCCGGATCGCGGGCAGCAAGGTGGGCAGGCTGCGCGACTCGTTGTAGGCGGGGACGATGACGAGGGTGCGGACGGCAGCCTCCCTTTGCGAGCGCGGATGCTAGCACGGGCGCTCGACCGGCGAGCCGTCAGCGGCGCCGGAGCGCGCGATACAGGCGTCGCCCCCACCCATACAAGGCCGTGGCCCGCATCCGATCGACGCGATCCTGCACCCGTTCGTCCGTCGCTCCCGGCGTGAGCGCGGCAACCGCCCTGCGCAACGTCCGGTAGGGCAACGACCCACCGGGTCCGTACGTCACCGCGTTGGCGCGCGCCTGGGCACAGCGCAGCTCGAGCACGGCGCGGTCGAGGTTGTCCGGCGCCGAGGAAGTCCTGCGGAACAACCCGGCGCAGCCGTAGACGCCCCAGAACTCGAAGTGCTTGCGGGAAAGCCCGTCCGCCACCGCCTGGTAGACGCCGTATTCGGGGTTCTTCGGGTCGTCGTTGCGCGGATCGTTGAAGTCGTGGAAGAGCACGAATCCGCCGGGCTCCACCACCGACCAGAGGATCCTGCAGGTCGGCACCACATGCTGGTAGCGGTGCGAGTGATCGACGAACACGAGCCCGAAGCTGCGCCCCTGGGCGTGGAAGCGGGCCACCGCGGCCGAAGCGTCCGAGCTGTGGAACCGCACCCGGTCGCTCCCGGGCAGCGACGTCAGATTCTCCTGCGCCTTGCGCGAGAGCTGCGGATCGAGATCGACCGTCTCGATCGATCTGGCCCCGCCCGCCGCGACCAGGGCCTTCGCCATGATCGAGGTGGAGAGGCCGTGGAAGGTGCCCAGCTCGAGGATGTCGCCCCCGCCGAAGTACGCCAGCTCGTAGAGCTTGAGGGCATCGTCGGGCAGGAGCCATCCTTCGATGCCGAGGTCGATCATCCGATCTCGCGGGACCTCTCCGAGCTTGCGGTGTTCGGCGTCGATGAACGGCCCCGAATAGTCGTACGTCTTCTGGAAGGGCCTGCTGAAGCGGCGATCGACGAGCGTCGTGTCGAGCTCGATCCAGCTCTCCGGATGGCGGTGCTTCGCAGCCGCAGCTCCCTCTTGTTCGCCCAGATGCGCCGCGTTCGCCATGTGCGCGCTCCTACTTGCCCGCTGCCGATTTCAGCGCCCAGCCGATCAGCTTGTACAACATCCGCGCGCCCACGTTCTCGTCCCATTCGCTGCCGTCCTGCGCCGGGGCCACCTCGGTGAGATCGAAGCCCAGGAGCTTGCGGCCGCTCTTCACCACCATCGCGATCAGCGAAGTGGCCATCTGGAAGGACAAGCCGCCCGGCACCTTGGTGCCGGTGTGCGGGCAGAGCGCCGGATCGAGGCCGTCGATGTCGAAGCTCACGTACACGGAGTCGGGCAACTCCGCGACGATGCGGGCGCACTGCTTTCCCCAGGTCTCGCCGGCGAAGCGAGCCTCGGCCAGGTCGGAGTCGAAGAAGGTCACGATCTTGCCGCCGGAGCCGCGGATGCGCTCCGCCTCCTCCTCGCAGAGATCGCGGATGCCCACCTGCACGAGCTTCGCGATGCGCGTGCCTGCTCACCACGTTGTCCATGATCGACGCGTGCGAGTGCTCGAAGCCTTCGTAGGCGCGGCGCAGGTCGGCATGCGCGTCGAAGTGGAGCACGCCCAGGCCCGGATGCTTCTCGGCGTGCGCCGCGATGGACCCGAAGAGAAATGCTGTGGTCGCCGCCCACCGTCCCGACGATCTTCCCGCGCGAGAGCCAGTGGGAGACGGTGTCGTGGACCCAGGCGTTGACCTCGTGCGAGACCGGATTCACGGCCGCGGGCGCGCGCTCCAGCGGCTCGGCGAAGCGCGGCTCGGGCAGCATGCTGATGCCGGCCTCGTAGGGCTTGCCGGTCTCCAGGTCCCAGAGGTCCACCTGCCGGCTCGCGCGGAGGATGGCCGCCGGCCCCTGCGAAGTGCCGCCGCCGTAGCTGGTGGTCGCCTCGAAAGGCACGGGCACCAGGACGACCCTTGCCGACTCCGGCGTGTCGGAGAGGCCGAAGATGCCCGAGTCCTCGCCCGCCGGCGCGTTGGGATCGAAGCTCATCCGAACAGCTCCCGGACGACTTTCGGCTTCGCCCCGGTGGTCTCCACCAGCTTCTGCAGCTCGGCCCGCGCCTCGCGGTGCTCGCGATGGACGCGGCGGGCGAGGATGAGCTCGTTCTTGAGCGAGTGCTCCCAACCCGTCAGCTCGGTGACGGTGACCTGGTAGCCCTGGCTCTGCAGCGCCAGCGCCCGCATCACGTTGGTGAGGTGCGCCCCCATCTCGCGGCGGTGGATGGGATGGCCCCAGAGCTGCGGCCAGGGCGCGCGGCGCCTGCCTCGGGGCGGCCTTGAGCTGCGCGGCCACCTCCGCCTGGCAGCAGGGGACGGCGGCGACGTGATCGGCGTCGTGCTCGAGCGCGAGCAGCAGGGCGTCGTCGGTGGCGGTGTCGCAGGCGTGCAGCGCGAGCAGCATGTGGACCCGCGCGGGGAGCTGGTCGGGCGCCTCCCCGATGCGCGCGGGGACGAAGCGCATGCGCGTAAAGCCCAGCTTCTTCGCACGCTCGCGGCCGCGCTCGATCAGCTCCGGCCGTGATTCTACTGAATAGATTACGGCGCTCTCGTGCTCGCGCAGGAAGAGCTCGTAGAGCACGAAGCCGAGGTAGGCGTTGCCGGCGCCGGCATCCACCAGCACCGGCTCCTTGTACCGCTCGAGCACGTCGCGCAGCGCCGGCTCGAGCAGCTGCACCAGGTGGTTCACCTGCTTGAGCTTGCGCAGGCTGTCGGCGTGCAGCGCGCCGTCGCGGCCGACCAGGTGCAGCTCGCGCAAGAGCTCCACCGACTGCCCGGGCAGCAGCTCGCGCCGCACCTGTTCGCCCTTCGCCTGCCGCATCGCGCTCGCCACCTATCACAGGATGTCGTAGAGCAGGGCGCGATGCTGTTCGCGGTCTGCGCGCCGGGCATCGAACCGGTGCTGGAGGCGGAGGTGCGGGCGCTCGGCCTGCGAGGGCACGCGGTGGCGGGCGGCGTGGAGGTGCACGGCGGCCTGCCCGAAGCGCTGCGGCTGAACCTCTGGTCGCGCACCGCCAGCCGCGTGCTCCTGCGCATGGGCGAACCCTTCCGCGCCACCGCGTTTCCCGAGCTGGTGCGCAAGGCGTCGGCGCTTCCCTGGGAGGAGTTCGTGCGCCAGCGGCAGCCGCATCGCGTTCCGGGTGACCTGCCGCAAGTCGCGGCTCTACCACTCCGGCGCGGTGGAGGAGCGGCTCCTGGCGGCGCTCGGGTCGCGCATCGCTGTCGCGCCGGCCCATGCCGCCGGCGACGAGGAGGAGGATCCGGATGCGCAGCTCTTCGTCGCGCGCCTCGACCACGACGTCTGCACGGTCAGCGCCGACTCCAGCGGCGCGCTCCTGCACCGCCGGGGCTGGCGCGGCCCGCAGGCCAAGGCGCCGCTGCGCGAAACGCTGGCCGCGGCGCTGCTGCTCGCCGCCGGCTGGTCCGGCGAGACTCCGCTCTGCGATCCGCTCTGCGGCTCGGGCACCATCGCCATCGAGGGCGCGCTATCTGGCCATGCGAAGGGCCCCCGGCCTCTCGCGCGCCTTCGCCTTCCAGCGCTGGCCCGGCTACTCGGCCGCGGCAATGGGAGCACGTGCTGGCGCAGGCGACGAAACAGGAGCGCGCTGCTGCCCGTCTCGCATCGAGGCCTCCGACCAGGACGCGGGCGCCGTCGCAGCAGCCCGCGAAAACGCGACGCGCGCCGGCGTCACGCTCGAGGTCACGCAGCGCCGGCTCGCCGATCTCCCGGCGGATGCCGGCCGCGGCCTGATCGCCTGCAATCCGCCTTACGGAGTGCGCGTGGACGCCCGGCAGCGTCTTCGACGATCTCGCCACCGCCGCCCGCGCCCGCCCCGGCTGGGCAGTCGCCGCTCATCGCCGCCGACACGACCGCCGCGCGCAACACCGCCTTGGGCCTGAAGGAGCTTTTAAAGACCCAGAACGGCGGAATCCCGGTCACGTTTCTGGGAACGCGGCGTGGAGGTGCCTGAACCCTAAACCTAAACCTAAACTTAAACGCTAAACCCGTTCCCTGAACCCTTACCCGCCAATGCGGATCATCGACCGCGCGCGCGCTCGCTCCTGCCGCCCGCTGCGCCGCCACCAGCTCGTCCGCCGGCGCATGCCCCGGCTTCTTGCTGCGCAGCCCCTCCTCGATGAGCGCCGCCAGCTCGTCGTCGGTCGCCCCGGCGCGCAGGGGCCCGCGCAGATCGACCTCGCCCTCGTCGAGCAGGCACCAGCGGAAGTGGCCGTCCGCGGTCAGGCGCGTCCGGTTGCAGGTCCCGCAGAACGGCTCGGTCATCGAGGAGATGATGCCCATGCGCCCGCGGAAGCGGCGGCCGCCCTTCTCCCGCACCTCGTAGAGCTGCGCGGTCTCTCCCAGCCCCAGCGGCGAAAGCTCGAGCTGCTCCTCCAGCCGCGCGCGGATGGCCTGCGCGGGGAACATGCGCAGTTGCTCGCCCCAGTGGTTGCCCTCGAAGGGCATATACTCGATATATCGAACCTCGATGGGGTCGTTCAGGGCGAAGGCGCGCGCCAGGTCGACGATCTCGTCGTCGTTGATGCCCGCCATCACCACGGCGTTCACCTTGACCGCGTCGAATCCCGCGGCGGCGGCGGCGCGGATGGCGGCGATGGTCTCCTCGCACCCGTCGCGCAGCGTGATGGCGCGGAAGCGGTCGGGCCGCAGCGTGTCCAGGGAGAGGTTCACCGCGTCCAACCCTCCCGCGCGCAGCGCCGCAAGATGCTGGCGCAACAGAAGCGCGTTGGAGGTCATCGCCAGCCGCTGCAGGCCGCAGGCCTTGAGCGCGCCCAGCCGCGAAACCAGCTCGTCGACGCCGCGCCGGACCAGCGGCTCGCCGCCCGTGACGCGGATCTTGCGCACTCCCAGGCGGACGAAGAGAGCGGCCAGGCGCTCGATCTCCTCGAAGGAGAGGAGATCGTCCTTGGGCAGGAGCGGCACGCCTTCCTCGGGCATGCAGTAGCGGCAGCGCAGGTTGCACTTCTCGATCACCGAGATGCGCAGGTAGGTGTGGGAGCGTCCGTAGCGGTCGAAGAGGCCCTGCGCCCGGGCGTCGCCCCGGAGGGAGAGCCCCAGCGACTGCGCGTCCAGCGCGCGGGGCGCGGCGGAGACGACCGGCAGGGAAAACGCGTCCACGTCCGGTGTATAACGCGCCGCGCGCCCGGAGCCCAAATCGCGCCGCCCTTCAGCCAGCCGTGCGCAGCCGGAGCCGGTCTACCTTGCCGCCGGCATTGCGGGGCAGCTCGGCCATGCGGACGAAGCGCGCGGGCAGCTTGTAGCGCGCCAGGCGATCCCGCAGGTGCTCGCGCAGCTCGTCGTCGGTGGCAGAGGTCACCAGGTACGCCACGCCCACCTGGCCCCACCGCGCATCGGGCTCGGGCAAGACCGCCGCCTCTCGCACCGCCGGGTGCGCCATCAGCGCGGCTTCCACCTCGGCCGGATAGACGTTCTCGCCCCCGCTCACGATCAGGTCGGTGCGGCGCGCGTGCACGACGAGGCGGCCGCGCGCGTCGATGTCCCCGAGATCGCCGGTGCGGAAGTAGTCGCCCCGCAGCGGCTGGTGGCCGAGATAACCGCGCATCACGGCCGGGCCGCGCACCAGCACTTCGCCTTGCTCGACGCGCACCTCGAATCCCGGGAGCGGCGGGCCGGCGGTGGCGCCGTCCGCCTGGTCCGGCCGCTCGCAGGTGGCCATGGAGCAGGTCTCGGTCATGCCCCAGGTCTGCACCACGCGCAGTCCGGCGTCGCGGGCGCGCTGCAGCAGCCCGGCGGGAACGGGCCCGCCGCCCACCGCCACGACCGCCGGAGGGAAACCCGCCGCCTTCACTTCCAGGACGCGCGCGAGCGTGCTCGCGACCAGGCTCGCGTGCGTGGCGGAGGCAAGATCGCGCGCCACCGCCGCAGCGTCGAACCGCTCGTGCAAGATCATGGTGGCGCCGGCGAGGCGGCAGCGGAAGACGATGCCCAGCCCGCCCACGTGGAAGAGCGGGAGCGCGCAGAGAAACCTGGAAGAGGCGTCGACTTGCAGGACCTGGTTGGCTGCCCGCGCGCTTGCCTCCAGGTTCTCGCGCGCAAGCAGCGCCGCCTTGGGCGCGCCGCTGGTGCCGGAGGTGAAGAGCACCAGGGCCGGCTCGCCGCCTTCAGGGAAAGCCGCGATGGAGTCGCGCTGCGCCGCGCGCTCCGCGGGCGTGAGCCGCGTGTTCTGCAGCACCAGCTCGCTGCCGGACTCCAGGGCGGAGAGCACCAGCGAAATCGTCTCCGGAGTCGCATGGCCTTGGGCGAAGGAGCGCCCGTTGGCCGCAGGACCCGGGGTCACTTCGAGCGACGTTCCGCGGAAGACGACCTTCACGGAAGTCCGAGCCCCGGAACCTCGGGAATGTGCACCACACCTCGCCTGGGAGCGAACGGGTCGGGCGCGTCGGAGAAGAGCCGTCCGGTGGCGATGCCTGCGGCAGGCTGCGGGCCCAGGGCGAGGACCGCGGCGGCCAGGTGCGCGGCGCCGGCCCGGCCCACCGGCCCTTCCAGCGAGGTGGTGACGATGAGCGAAAGCCCTCGCGCGTGCGCGCGCTGCGCCAACTCCAGCGCCGCGGAGAGGCCGCCGAGCAGCATGGGCTTGAGCACCAGGATCCGCGCCCGGGCCAGCGCGCCCTCCGGATCCGAGGCGAGCATCTCGTCCGCCGCCACCGGAACCGGACACCCGTCGAGCCCCGCCAGGTCCGGCGTGGGCTGCTCGCAGAGCTCCACTCCCAGCGGCGAGAGCTCGCGCAGCTTGCGCAGCGCCTCCTCCGCGGTCCAGGCGCCGTTCGCGTCCAGGCGCAGCTTCACCTGTGCGCCGACCGCGTCGCGCACCACCGCGGCGCGGGCGTAGTCGTCGTCGAACCCCACCTTCAGCTTGACGGTCCCGAATCCCTCGGCCGCGGCCCGCTGCGCCTCGCGCGCCAGCTCCGGCATGCTCCCCGCCGCGAGCAGCGCGCTCGCCGGAACCTGCAAGGGCGCGCGGGACTGGAGGAGCCGCGCCAGCGGGATGCCGGCCCGCTGCGCCTGGATGTCCAGCAGCGCCTGCTCCAGGGCGCAGCGCGCGGCGGGAGCTCGCGGCAACGCCTCGGGAGTGGCGGCGCGCAGCTCGGCGAGACACTCCTCCAGGGTCTCGGTGCCCAGCTCCGGCAGCGGCGCCGCGTCGCCCCGTCCTACCCACGGGCCGTCGTGCACCGTCACCTCGACGCCGAGGCGGAATTCGCGCACCCCCTGGGCGGTGCGCAGCGGCCGCAAGAGCCGCAGGCGGTACGGGCGCAGCTCGACGACGGCGCGCTGGATGCGCCCCGGCATCATCTCCAGAGCCCCGCGGCGAGAAGCACGGAGTAGAGCATCTGCAGTCGCGCCGTCTGCCCGAGCCCGCGATTGAGCATGGCTCCATCGAGCGTGAGCACGGTGCGCAGCGCCGGCAGCGCAAAGGGCAGCGCCAGCAGCGGCCAGAGCGTTCCCAGGCCCGCGGCCAGAGCGAAGGGCAGGAGCACGAGGATGGTGTACTGCACCCTGCGTGGCCCTCTTGCCGATCTTCACCGCCAGCGTGTTCTTGCCCACGTGCGCGTCGGTCTCGCGGTCGCGGAGGTTGTTGACCACCAGGATGGCCGTGGCGAGCGACCCCACCGCCGCCCCTGCGAGCCATGCCTCCGTGGGCACGTAGAGCGCCTGCGCATAAGCGGTGCCGCAGGTCGCCACCAGCCCGAAGAAGACGAAGACGAAGACGTCGCCGAGCCCGTGGTAGCCGAGCGGCCACGGTCCGCCGGTGTAGAGCCAGCCCGCCGCCACCGAAGCGATGCCGATGGCGAGGATGGGCCAGCCGGCCAGCGCGGCTGAGCCAGAGGCCCAGCGCAGCGGAGATGCCGAAGGCGATGAAGGCCGCCATCTTCACCGTCGCGGGCTGCACCAGGCCGCTCTGCGCCACGCGAGTCGGACCTATCCGGTTGGCGTCGGCGCCGTGCCTGAAATCGGAGTAGTCGTTCGCGAAGTTCGTGCCCACCTGGATGAAGAGGGCGGAGAAGAGCGCCAAGAGCGCGGGCAGCGGCCGCATCCCGCCGGCGTGGTGCGCGACCGAGGTGCCCACCAGCACCGGCGAGATGGCGGCGCTCAGCGTGCGCGGGCGCGCGGCCATCAGCCAGACCCCCAAGGAAGGACGGGATGCCACGGCTTCGCTCACTCTCGCCTCCAGGGAGCCGCAAGCGCTTCCGCGAAGGCCGCGGGGCGTTCCAGGTGCGGGGCATGGCCGCAGTCGGGGACCAGCTTCAGCGCGGCGCGCGGCAGCCGCTCGCGCATGCGGCGCGCGATGGCGGCGAACTTCTCGTCCTGGGCGCCGGCCAGGAGGAGCACGGGAAGTCGCAGGCCGTTGCAGCTCCTCCCAGTACGAGGGTTGCGCTCCGGTGCCCAGGCGGCGCAGCGCGCTCGCGAGACCCTCTGGGCGATGCCCCAGGCGCTCGGGACGAAGCTGCGCGGCGAAGGGCTTCAGCGAGGCGAGGGTGGGGTGCTGCTCCCAGCGCTCGACGAACTTCTCCATCCCCTCGCGCTCGATGAAGTCCGCCAGCGCGTCGTCGTCGGCCTTGCGGCGGGCGCGCGCGGCGGCGTCGTCGATGCCCGCGGTGCCGCTCTCGAGGACCAGTCGCTCGATGCGCTCCGGGTGTCGCAGCGCGAGCGCGAGCGCCAGGCGGGCGCCCATCGAGTACCCGAAGAGCAGCGCACGGGCGCGGAGCGATGTGGCGAGGCCGTCGAGCGCCGCTTCCCACGAGGTGGCATCCGGGGCCGCGCCGTGTCCGGGCAGCTCGGGGGCAGCGGCTCCGGGAAAGAAGCGCAAGAGCGCCTTCGCGCTGCCGGCAAACCCGTGCAGCACCACCGCGCTCAAGGCGGATCTCCCAGCCCGGCGACGACCGCCGCCAAGAGCGCGCGGTGCTGCGCCACGTTCTTCGTCCTGATCGGTCCGCGCCTCGATCAGCCGCAGTCCCCTCGCTGGCCGCTGCAGCGCCGCCCGCAGCGCGCCGGCGTCGGAAACCCGCGCGAAGTCGGCTCCGCACATCCGCGCCGCGCCCTCCAGATCCTGCCGGTGGGGCGTGCCGAAGAGCTCCTCGAAGCGCTCGGGGTGATCGGCGATGGGCAGGAAGTGGAAGATGCCGCCGCCGCCGTTGTTGACGCAGACCACCGTCAGCGTCGACGCCGAGGCGGGACGCGGTGACGAGCCCGCCCAGGTCGTGGAGCAGGGCGAGGTCGCCCACCAGCGCCACCGCGCGCGTGCCCCCCACCGCCGCCGCGCCCGCCGCGCTGGAGACGATGCCGTCGATGCCGTTGAGCCCGCGGTTGACCAGCACGCGGCCGCGCCGCTGCGCGAAGGCGTCGACGTCGCGCACCGGCATGCTGCTCGCGACGTAGAGCAGGCTCGGCCGCCGCGGCAGTCTCGCGGGCGATCAGCGGCTCTCCCCAGGGCGCCGTCGGCGAACGCAGCCTCGAGCGCCGCGCGCGCGCGCTGTTCCGCCTCGCCGAAGAGGCCCGCGAGCGGCCCTCCGGCCCGGGCCTGCGCCGAGAGCGCCCGCAGGATCCGCGGCGCCTCGCCGGAAAGGATGTGGGTGGCGCGGTGGCTCGGCGTCGGCCGGCTCGCCGCGCTCGTGGACGACGACGGTGCGCTCCGCCTGTTCCGCAAAGGCCTGCAGCACCTTGGAGCTGAGCCCGCCGCCGAGGCGCACCACCGCCTGCGGCCGCAGCGCCCGTGCCCACGGCTCGCTGCGCAGGATCAGGTCGGCGTGGGCGACTGCGTCCTGCACGCCGGACGCGGCATCGGCGAGCACCGCATAGCCTAGCGCACGCGACAGCTCGCGCACGGCGGCCGGGAACCCGTCGTCGCCGTCGCGAGGTCCGCAGAGGATGATGCCGCGCGGACGCGCCGAGAGATCCCGCGCGGCGGCGCTCACGTCCGGCACTCCGCGCGCGCAGAGGTGCTGGACGGCGGGCTCGTCGCGCACCTCGGGCAGCGGCCCCGGAACGGGCGCGAGCGGCTCGCGGAAGGGCGCGTTCAGGTGCGCGGGCCCGGCTTGCTGCAGCGCCCGGGCCACGGTGGCGCGCAGGTGCGGAAGCGCCAACGGGTCCGGCAGTCCCAGGTCCGCGAACCAGGCGTGCGTTGCCGAAGAGGCGCTGCTGATCGAGCTGCTGCGGCGCGCCCCAGCCGTGCAGCTCCGGCGGCCGGTCCGCGGTGATGGCGAGAAGCGGAACCCCCGACGCCTCCGCCTCGAGGAGCGCCGGGTAGAAATGCGCCCCCGCGCTGCCCGAGGTGCAGAGGAGCGCCACGCGGCGCCCCGAGAGCCTTGGCCGCGCCGAGGGCGAAGAAGCCGGCGCTGCGCTCGTCGATGACCACGTGCGTGCGCAGCCGGGCGGCGAGCGCGAGCGCGAGCGGAGCGCTGCGGGAGCCGGGGCAGACCACCGCGTCGCGGACGCCGCCGCGGTCGAGCTCGTCGGCCACCGCCCTCGCCCAGAGCATGTTGAAGTTCACGGGGCGGCCCCGAGCGCGTCGAGCAGCGCGCGCGCCTTCAGCTCCGTCTCTTCCCATTCCGCGTCGGGCGAGGAGCCGTCCACCATGCCGGCTCCGGTGAAGAGGCGCGCGTGGTTGCCGCGCACCAGCGCCGAGCGCAGCGCCACCAGGAGCTCGGCGCGGCCGCCGCCCACCCAGCCCACCACGCCCGCATAGAGGCCGCGATCGAGCGACTCGTGCTCGGCGAGAAAGCGCAGCGCCGCGGCGGAGGGCACGCCGCCCACGGCGGGGGTGGGGTGCAGCGCGGCCGCGACGTCGGCGATGCTCCGGCCGCGCGAGAGCCGCGCCCGGATGGGCGTGTGCAGGTGCACGACGTTGGCAAGCGCGCGCAGATCGGGCCGTTCGGCCTTGTGCACGTCGAAGGCCACGCCGGAGAGCGCGCCCACGATGTGATCGATGACCCACTGGTGCTCGCGCAGGTCCTTCTGGCTCTGGGGCAGCGCCTGCGCGTCCTCTGGTTTCGCGCTCCCTGCCAGGGCGTCGGCCTCGATGCGGTCGCCATCCACCCGGCAGAGGATCTCCGGCGTGGCGCCGAGGAAGGCGCCGCCTTCGCCGCGGACCAGGAAGGCGCGGCAGGTCGGATAGCGCAACTCCAGGGCGCGGAGGAGCGCCGCCGGATCCAGCGGCGCGTCGGCCTCCACGTCGATGGCGCGCGCCAGCACCACCTTGTCGAGCGACCCGCGGGAGATGGCCTCGAGCGCGCGGCGAACCAGCGCGGTCCAGCGCGCGCGCTCTTCGGGCCTCGCCACCACCCGGACGCGCCCGGCGCCGGAACGGGCTCCATCGACCGTCCCGGCATCGAGGCGGCGTCGGGCCGCGGCCAGGCGCTTCTCCGCTCCCTCGCCGAACGCAGCGGCGAAGTGCCGGCCCCCTTCGCTCCAGGCGAGCAGGCGCGGCAAGGTGAAGCGCAGGGGAGAAAATCCATGCCAGTCTGGACCGAGCGCGCCCGAAAAGGCCGCCGCGCCGAACCAGGGTCCGGGCATGCTTTCGGGCAAGCCCGCGCGGCGTGTGCAGCGCGGCCAGCACCGCGCGCAGCGACGATCCCTCGCGCACCTCGGCGGCCCCGAACGCCGCCGCCCGCAAGCCGCCCTCCGGATGGGCCCAGTAGGCGTCGGGCGGCTGCGCAGGGGCATGCGCCACCTCGGCGAAGGCCGCCAAAAACCGCGGGGTGGCTGTCTGCGCCAACGCCATCTGCGCTCCTGTGCTTGCCCGCCGAGGCGAGGCTCGCTATACCACACTTCTTTCAAAACATTCTGAAAGCTCTGATGCAACAAATTCGGCTCCCAGCGTCGCACGGCGGACCAGCAGCGCGCGGGCTCGCGCGCTCTGTCCCGGCGGTGCCGCGGCAGTCCGCGCACCGCGTCCGAGGCCGCCCATGACCCAGGAAGCGCGGCTGGTGCTCCGCGATCGCCGGCCGCAGGGCACGCGGGTGACGCTTGCGCCCGGGCTTCCGGTGGGCGGCGGCGCATTCGTGGTGATGGCCGGCCCCTGCGCGGTGGAAGATGCGGCGCAGATGGCAGAGAGCGCGGCCGCGGTGGCGGAGGCAGGGTGCCCGGTGCTGCGCGGCGGGCGCCTACAAGCCGCGGACCAGCCCGTACAGCTTCCAGGGGCTGGGCGCGCCGGGAGTGCGCCTGCTCGTCGACGCGGCGAAGCGCCACGGGCTCTGCGCCGTCACCGAGGTGCTGGATGGCGCCGATCTTCCCGCCTTCGCCGGCGTGTCGCTCCTCCAGGTGGGCGCGCGCAACATGCAGAACTACGCGCTGCTCAGGTCGCTCTCGCGAGAGCGCCGCCCGGTGCTGCTCAAGCGCGGCCTCGCCGCCACCGTGGACGAATGGCTGCTCGCCGCCGAGTACCTGCTCGCCGGCGGCAACGACCAGGTCATCCTCTGCGAGCGGGGCGTCCGCGGCTTCGACCCCGCCACCCGCAACACCCTCGACCTCTCCGCGGTGGTGATGGCGAAGCAGCGCACGCACCTGCCGGTGATCGTCGATCCCTCGCACGCCACCGGCCGCCGCGAGCTGGTGATTCCGCTCAGCCTCGCCGCGGCCGCCGCGGGCGCGGACGGGTTGCTCGTCGAGGTGCACCCCCGCCCCGACCAGGCGCTCTGCGACGGCGCGCAGGCCCTGCTGCCCGAAGACCTGCGCGAGCTGATGCGCCGCCTGGGGCCGGTGCTGGAAGCGGTGGGCCGCGAGCTGTGGCGGCCGGCGCCAGCGCAGGCGGGCGGTGGGACGATGAGCGCCGAAGTCCGGCAGATGTTCGCCTCCATCGCGCGCCGCTACGACACCGCCAACGAGGTGCTCTCGCTCGGCGTGCACAAGGGGTGGCGAAGGGAGGCGGTGCGCATCGCGCAGGCGGCGCCGGGTCAGCGGGTGCTCGATTGCGCCACCGGCACGGGTGACCTGGCGCTGGAGTTCAAGCGCGCGGTGGGGCCTTCCGGCGAGGTGATCGGCACCGACTTCTGCGCGGAGATGCTCGCGGCCGCTCCGGCGAAGGCGGCGAAGGCGGGACTGGAGGTGCAATTCGCGGTGGCGGACGCGCTGGCGCTGCCCTATGCGGACGGCCGTTTCGACGTGGCCTCCATCGCCTTCGGCATCCGCAACGTCGACGATCCGCTGCGCTGCCTGCGCGAGCTCGCGCGGGTGGTGAAGCCCTCCGGCTGCGTGATCGTGCTCGAGTTCGGGCAGCCCCAGGGCGCCTTCGGCGCGCTCTTCCGCGCCTACAGCCGCGGCGTCATGCCGCTGGTCGGCGGCCTCTTGACCGGCAATCGCGCCGCCTACGAATACCTTCCGCGCACGGCCGCCGCCTTTCCCGCCGGCGAGAGGTTCCTCGCCCTGATGCGGGAGGCCGCGGTCTTCAGCCAGGCTGGAGGCGCATCCGCTCCTTCTCGGCACCGCCTACGTCTACCGGGGCGTGAAGTAGACTCCGCGCGCGTGGAGCGGCTGGAGGAGCAGCTCGAGATCGCGGCCCGGGCGCGCGCGCTGCTTCCGCAGAGCCGCGCGCCGTACTCGGCGCACATCCGCCTGCGCTACGCCGACGGGCGCGTCAGCGACTTCCTCCTCGGCGGCATCTTCCGCCGCGGCGAAGGCGTCACCATCCTGGACTGGCGCACCGCGCCGCTCGCCGAAGTGTTCTTCGCCTACGCGGAGGGCGAGGAGTACGAGCTCGACCTCGGCGACCGCAGGCTCGAAGGCGTGGTGCTGCAGCGCAACCTCGTCCGCTTCGAGGACGGGGAGCTTTTGCAGCTGGCCTGGTCGTCGGGCGCGCTGATCAGGCGCGGGCCGGGCATGGGTTGCGCAGCGATTGCCCGAGCTGCCGCGCCTCTTGCCGCGCCCTCACGGCCGGCGCGCGCGACCCGCTTCGCCGGTGGAGGTGGAGCTGGACGAAGCGCAGCGCGCGGTGGTGGACCTGCCGCCGCGCGAGACCGTGCTGGTGCTCGGCGAGGCAGGGTGCGGCAAGACCACCGTCGCCTTGCACCGGCTGCGCGCGCTGCGGATGGCGGGGAACGAGCGCTTTCGCGCGGCGTGCATCGTGCCCAGCGAGGGCTTGCGCAGGCTGATCGAGTCGCTCCTGCACCGGCTGGGCCTCGACGACGTGGAGACCTGGACGTGGGACAAGTTCGCCTCCAAGCAGGCGCGCCGCGTGTTTCCCGATCTGCGCCGGCGCGAGAGCGAGGCGGCGCCGTCCCTGGTCTCGCAGCTCAAGCGGCACGAGGCGCTTCGTCCGGCGCCTGGAGATCATCGCCCGGCGCCCGCATGCCGCCAAAGGAGAACGAGAACGCGCGCAGGGCGCAGCGCGCGGCCCGCGAGGATCTGCACGCGCTCTTCGGCGACCTTCCGCTGATGGAGGAGGTGGCGGCGCGCGCGGAGCTGCCCGCCGGCGCTGCGGGGCAGACGGTGGAGCACGCGCGCGTGCAGTTCACCGAGAGCACCGAGCGCGAGTACGCCCACGTCGACGCCGAGCGGCTCCTGGCCCTGGACGGCCGCTCCATCGACGAGGACACTCCGATGGGCGACGCGGAGACGGTGGACGTCGAGGACTACGCCGTCATCTTCGAGCTGGAGCGGATGCGCGCGCGGCTTGCCGGGTCGGCGCCCGCGTCTCCGAGCCGTTACCACTGCCTGCTCATCGACGAGGCGCAGGAGTTCTCTCCGCTGGAGCTTGCGCTCCTGGGCCGGTGCGTGGGGCGGGGCGGGACCCTGATCGTGGCGGGCGACTCCGCGCAGCAGGTGGACGCGGCGGCGAACTTCCGCGGCTGGGAGGCCACCATGGCGGAGCTGGGAGCGGCGCAGCACCGCAAGGCCGTGCTGGAGGTGAGCTACCGCTGCCCGCCGGAAGTGACCGCTTTCGCGCGCGCCCTGCGTGAGCCGGCGGGAAGGGCCGCGTTCCCGCTGGCCCGCTTCCACGACGAGTGTCACCTGGCGGCCTGGCTGGTTTCGGCGCTGCGCGACCTCGACGCGGAGGACCCCACCGCCGCCTCCGCCGTCATCTGCCGCACGCCGCAGTCCGCCGCGCTCCTCGCGCGCATCGCGCAGATGGCGCTGCCCGCGCACCTCGCCCTGGAGGGGGCGTTTACTTTTGGCCCTGGCGCGCAGGTCACCTGCGTGCCGGAGGTGAAGGGGCTCGAGTTCGACTACGTCATCCTTCCCGACGTGGCCGCCGGCCGCTACGCCGACACCCCGGAAGCCCGCCGCTCCCTCTACGTCGCCGCCACCCGCACTTCGACGCAACTGGTCCTGGCCTGCTCCGGCCCTCCTTCACCGCTGGTAGGTAAATGGGGACACCCTACTTAATTCGCAGAGCCGGACTTGCTCACGTCTCGAATTAAGTAGGGTGTCCCCATTTACAGCGTGCCGGTGGCGGAGTCGCCGGACTCGGAGCGGACGCGGGCGATCTCCTCGGCCAGGACTTCCACGGTCTCGCGGATCTGCTGCTCGGTGTGCGTCGCCGTGCAGAAGAAGCGCAGCCGGGCCGCGGTCTCCTCCACGGCGGGGTAGAGGATGGGCTGCACGTTGATGCCGCGCTGCTTGAGCGCGTCGCTGACTTGCAGCGCATGCAGCGAGTTGCCGAGGATGGCGGGCACCACCGCGCTTCCCGAGGAGAGGCCGGTGTCGATGCCCTTCTCCCGCGCCAGCCGCACGAAGAGCGCCGCGCGCTCGTGCAACCGCGCCACCCTCTCCGGATGCGCCTCCAGCTGGCGGATGGCCTCCAGCGCGGCGGCGGCATTGGCAGGGGAGATGCCCACGCTGTAGACGAACCCCCCGGCGCTGTACTTGAGGAACTGGACCAGCTGCTTGCTTCCGCCCACGTAGCCGCCGCAGGAGGCGAAGCTCTTGCTCAGGGTGCCCATCCACAAGTCCACGTCGGCGCGCTCCACCGCGAATTGCTCGCCGATGCCGCGGCCCGTCTTTCCCAGGACGCCGATGGAATGCGCCTCGTCCACCAGCAAGAGGCAGCCGTACTTCTTCTTCAGCTCGACGAACCGGGGCAGGTCGGGAACGTCGCCGTCCATCGAGTAGACTCCCTCGATGGCGACGAGCACGCGCCGGTAGTGCGGCCGCAGTTGCTGGAGCTGCTTTTCCAGCGCGCGGAAGTCGTTGTGCGGGAAGGGCCTGCGCTTGGCGCCCGAGAGCTTGGCGCCGGCGAGGATGCAGTCGTGGGCGAGCGCGTCGTGCAGGACGAGATCGCCGTCCTTCACCAGCGTGGCGATGGTGGTGACGAACACCCCATGCCCGCTGACGGTCACCACGCTGTCCTCGGTGCCGAGCAGCCTGGAAAGCTCCTGCTCCAGCTCGCGGTGCAGCGGCTTCTCGCCGCTCGCGACCCGGCTGGCCGAGACGCTGGTGCCGTAGCGCGCCACGGCGTCCTGCGCGGCCCGGGTGACGTGCGGATCGCCGGAGAAGCCCAGATAGTTGTAGCTGGACCAGTTGATCATCGTGCGTCCGGCGATCACCGAGGTGTCGTTGGTGACCCGCTCGTGCACGTTGAAGTACGGGTTCTTGAGCCCGAAGGCGGCGGCGAGCCCGAGGCGCTGCTCCAGCTCCTGCACCTCGGGGAATTGCTCGATGCGGAAGGTGGCCTCGTCGATCTGCGCGCGCTTCGGCTCCGGAGCGGCCGCGGGCACCGACCTCGGCGCCGCGCTGCGGCCGAAGAGGAAGCGCGGGTCGCGGTGCTTGAACTCGCCCTGCACACCGCGGGCGACCGCGAGCACGCGCCCGTCGCGGCCTTGCAGCACGATGGTTCCGCGCACCTCGTCGCCGGCGCTCTCCTCCAGCGTCAGCGAGGCGCGCACCGGGCCTTCGCCCAGGGGCTCGAGCTGCACGTACTCGTCGATGGCCACCGGGAACCCGGCCCTGTTCAAGAAGCTCCACGCCCAGTACGCCGCGAGCTGGAAGGCGCCGTCGAGCGCCAGCGGATCCACCGCCCAGGCGCGGCGCGGCTCGGCGATCCAGTCCGAGGGCTTGCTGGTGCGCACCCAGCCGACGATGCCCTGCGGCGTGATCTGCTCGATGGACTCGATGCCGCGCATGCGCGGGCCGTGGAAGGTGAACGAGCCGTAGAACTCGTCCAGCGTCATCGGCAGCTCGGGCCGCGACGCCGCCGCGGGAGCGGGCAGGGCGGAGCCGAGCGCCGGCAGGACGTCCGCTCCCGGCGAGGCGAAGGCCACGTACGCCGGAGCGCGCGAGAAGGAGCGCGGAGCTCCCGCCGGAGTCGAGGAGAGCGCCACCGCCAGCTCGTCGGAGCCGCTCACGCTCAGGGTGAGCTGCACGGCGTCGGCGATGCGCACCGGCTGCTTGAGGCGGAAGTCGCGGAGGAGGACAGGCTGTCCCGCGCGGCCCTTGGCCTCCGCCGCCGCCCAGGCCACCGCGTCCAGCGCGGAGGCGAGCGGGAGCACCGGCTGTCCGGCGAGCTGGTGATCGTCCAGGTACGGGTGCGCCGCGCGCGAGATCTGGATCTGCAGCTTGTGCTCGATGCGCCGCGCCGGCTGCTCGTGCGCGAGGAGCACCGGCCCGGTGGCGCCGGCCTGCAGCGCTCCGGAGAAGGCGGCGACACCGGAGGCATCGTCGATGAAGGGCACGCCCTGGCGTTCCAGCGCGGCGCGGACGAGCGGCGGAATCTTCGCCACCATGCCGGTGCCTTCCCAGGGCGGGTACTCCAAGGAGAGCGCCGCCACGCCCGGACGCCGCCGCGAGACGGCCGACACCGCCGCGGAAAGGCCGGCGTTGGCGGCGGCATAGGAGGTCTGACCGGCATTGCCGAACCGGCCCGCCCACGAGGAGATGGCGACGACCGCGCGAAGCGGATCCTGGGAGGTGGCCAGCACCGCCCCCCAGAAGCCGGCGAGCTTGGTGGCGAGCACGCGCTCCACCGAGTCGTCGGGCGCATCCGCCGCGGCCGCGTCCTCGGCGATGCCGGCGGCGTGCACGACGGCGGTGAAGGGACCGAGCGCGGCGCGCGCAGCCTCCAGCGCTGCGCCCGCCGGGCGCGTCACGTCCCACTGCACGAACGCGGCGCCCTCCGGCAGTGTGCCGGGAGCAGTGCGGCCCGCCAGCGCTACCTTCGCGCCCTTCTGCAGAAGCGCGTGCGCGAGCTTGAGGCCGATGCCGCGGGTGCCGCCGGTGACCAGCACCACGTCGCGCTCGCCGATCTCGATCGGTTGCCCGGAAGCTGCCGGCCGCAGATCCTGCTCGAAGCGGGTGCCCTCTGCCCAGCGCACCAGCGGCACGGCGTTGCCCGAGCGCAGCTCGGCGAAGAGCGCGTGGGCCATGGCCGCGGCCCCGTCCTCGAGGCGCAGCTCGACGCACTTCACCAACTCGTCGGTGCGCTCGCGCGCGAGCGACTTCACGTAACCCGCCAGGGCCGCGTCGATCTCGTCCGCGCCGGACGTCGCCAACACGAGCATGCCGCCTGCGGCGCCCGAAACCTGCGCCCGCGCCAGGCGGTGCGTCTCCAGCACGGCGTCGAACCCCGGCGAAAGCTCCGACTCGGCGCGGCTGAGCGGCGAGAGGTGGATGACGCCGCCCATGCCCGCCAGCGCATCGCCTGCCTCGCCCAGCACGGCCTCGATGCCGGAGCGGTTGAGGAGCCCCGCCAGCGCCTCGGCGACACCCAGCGTGTCGCGGGTGAGGAGCAACCTGCCCGGCAGCGGGCTCTCCGCAGGCGCCGAGCCGGAAAGCTGCGCTTCCACCCACGCCGGCGCGAAGCGCAAGAGCTCGCGGCCTTCGCTCGCCACCTCGCCGAGCAGCTGGGAGAAGACCGGCGAAATGGGGGCGGGCGGCTGCGCGACGGCGCGCGCCACGTGGTCGACGACGTCCTGCACCGTGGTCTGCGGCCCGAGCAGGCTGCGGGGCAACCCGCCGGCGCCGGGGAAGGCCTTGTTGATGTCGCCGTCCAGCTCCACGGTCATGAGCGAGTCGAAGCCGAGAATCGGACGCCAGCGTCTGCGAGGGCTTGATCGCCTCCACCGGGAACGCGCTGATCCGCGCCACCGACGCGAGGATGGCGCCCGCCACGCGCGCGGCCGTATCCGGGCCCGGGAGAGCCGGCTCTGGCGCGCGGACCTTTGCTTGCGGCGCAACCGGCGGCGCAGCGGCGGGCGCCGTGCGGACCGGAGCAGGAGCGGCCATCTGCGGAAGCTCCGGCACCGCCACTCCCCTGCGCCCCAGCGCGGCCGCCTGCTCCTCCAGGACCTTCGCTTGCTGTTGCAAGAGCGCCACCTGCTCGCGGAACAGCGCCACCAAGGGGTCCATCTGCGTCTCCTGCGCGCCCGGGGGGAGCCGGAGCGCCTCGGCGGGCTTCGCGGGCCGCTCCACGGCCCAGTACGCCTGCGTATCCAGCGGCGTGGGAGGCAACGTCAGCAGGGCCGCCTCGCGCCCGTCGAAGAGCGCCGCCGCATCGACATCGATGCCCAACGACCAGATCTGCCCCAGCGCGAGCGCGAGCTGGGAAAGGCCATCCTCGTCGCGCGCGCAGAGCGCCACGTTGGCGAGCCGCTCGCCCTCCGGCAGCGTGGCCCGGGCGAAGGAGGTCAGCACGCTGCCGGCGCCGACCTGCAGCCACACCCGCGCGCCGAGCTGCGACGAGGCGCTGCGCAGCGCCGCCACGAAGTCCACCGGCGCCGTGGCGTGGCGCACCCAGACCTCGCGCTCGTCGCCCGCGTGCGGCTTGCCGGTGATGCCGCTCACCACCGCCATGCTGGCGGGGCGGATCTCCAGCGCGGAAACCAGCTTCTCCATGGTTGCCGCCACTCCGCCCATGAGCGGCGAGTGGAACGCGTGCGACACCTCGAGCGGCGTCACCTGCACGCCCAGCGCGGCAAGCTTCGCGGAAGCGTCGCGGACGCCGGCGCTGGTGCCGGAGATCACCGTCTGCAACGGATGGTTCAGGTTGGCGACGACCACTCCCTCGACGCCGAGGACCGCGGCCTCCGCCGTGGCCCGGTCCGCGGCGGCGCTGGCCATGGCGCCGGGATCCGGCAATCCGAGCGCCGTCATGGCGAGGCCGCGCTGCGCGACCAGCCGCACGCAGGCCTCGGGAGAGATGACACCGGCCGCAGCCGCCGCGGCGAAGTCGCCCAGGCTGTGCCCGAGCGCCACGTCGCCGTGCACGCCGAGCTTGTCGAGCAGCGCGTGCAGGGCGAGGCCCACCGCCGCCATCGCCGGCTGGCAGACCTCTGTCGCGGTCAGGCGCCGTTCGGCGTCCGGCGAGGGCTGCGCGTAGAGGAAGCTGCGCAGCGATCCGCCGAGCTGCCCGTGCAGGTCCGCGATGGAGTCGTCGAGGCGGTCCAGCTCTTCGCGGAAGACGGGGAGCTGCTCGTACGCCTCGCGCAAGAGGCCAACCCTCTGCGCGCCTTGTCCCGGGAAGAGCAGCGCGACCTTGCGCTCCGCGAACGGCCCCTGCGCGAACACGGCGCCGGGCACGAGCTGCACGGGCGCGCTCGGCGCGGCCGGCGCCATGCGGTCGGAAGCCCCGTCGCCGCGCTTCTCCAGCGCCAGGGCGCAGGCCGAAAGCTTCTCCGAAAGCGTCTCGAACGAGTCGGCGACCACCGCGAGGCGCGCGTCGCCGTGGGCGCGCTGCGAGAGGGTGAAGGCGACGTCCGGCAGCGTGCGTCCTTCCCGCTGCAGCAGCGGAAGGGCTTCCGCGAGCTGCCGCGCGAACTTCGCCACCACCGAGGCGCGCGAGCTGGCGAGGAAGAACAGCTCCGCCCGCGCCTTGCGCGGCGGCCGCAGGGCGCGAACCTTCGCGCGGCGCTCCGGCGCCTCCTCCAGCGCGAGGTGCGCGTTGGTGCCGCCGAAGCCGAACGAGCTCACGCCGGCGCGCCGTGGATGGCCGTTCGCCTCCCAGGCCATCTCGCTGCGCGGAAGGAAGAAGGGGCCGGTGCCCAGCTCGAGGCGCGGGTTCTCCTCGCTCACTCCGGGCTGCGGCGGCAACTTGCGGTGGTGCAAGGCCAGGGCCGCCTTGATCAGGCCCGCGATTCCCGAGGCGGACATGGTATGGCCGATGTTCGCCTTGACGCTGCCGAGGGCGGTGCGGGCGCCGTCGCGCGGCGTCCAGCCCGCCTCTTCGAACAGCTTGCGCAGCGCGCCCACCTCCACCACGTCGCCCACGGTGGTGGCGGTGCCGTGCGCCTCGACGTATCCGACCGTGGCCGGCGAGAAGCCCGCGTCCTGGTAGGCCAGGCGGAGCGCGTCGAGCTGCCCGCCCGGCCGCGGCGTCATCGGACCCTCGGAGCGGCCGTCGTTGTTGGAAGCGGCGCCCTTGACCACCGCGTAGATGCGGTCGCCGTCGCGCTGCGCGTCGTCGAGGCGCTTGAGGATCACCGCGCCCACGCCTTCGCCCATCACGAAGCCGTCGGCATTGGCGTCGAAAGGCCTGCACTCGCCCTTGCGCGAGATGGCGCCGATGCGGCTGAACCCGACCAGGTTGTCCGGGAGCAGGTTCACGTAGACGCCGCCGGCGATGGCCATGTCCACCTGGCCGGCGCGCAGGTTGACGATGGCCTGCTGCGCGGCCACCAGCGCCGACGAGCACGCCGCATCCAGGGACAGCGCGGGGCCGCCCAGATCGTAGGTCTGCGCCACGATGGCGGCGTTCATGTTGAGCAGGTTGCCCGCCATGGCGAACGCGCGCATGGGGACCACATGCTCGATCATGGCGTCGCGCAGCCTTTCGGCCTGCGCGTCGTCCTCCAAGCGCAGGCGCCGGCCGAAGGCGCCGTCGAAGAGCTGCATCGCGCGCAGCCGCGAAACCACCAGCTCCTTGTGCTCGTTGGCGCTGGCGCCGATGAACACGCCGGTCCGGGCCCGCTCGTACTGGCGCCGCTCGTACCCCGCGTCCTCCAGCGCGCAGCGCACCGTGTCGAGGAGGAGGCGGTGCTGGGGATCGGTGACCTGGATCCGGCGTGGCGCGATGCCGAAGTGGAGCGCGGCGAACTCGCGCACCTCGTCGTCCTCGAGATAGGCGCCCTTGTCGATGTAGGCCTTGTCGGGGATGCGCGTGCTGGGGTCGAAGAAGAGGGCGTGGTCCCAGCGCGAGGCGGGGATGGGCCGGAACGCGACCGTGCCCGAGCGGATCAGCTCCCAGTAGCCGAGTGGGTCCCTGGCGCTGGGGAACTTGCACCCGAGCCCGACGATCGCGATGTCCAAACCACCTCCAGACTTCGAAAAACGCGCCTCGTGTAAGGCTGTTCGATGCTTCACGTCAAGCGAAGTTCCGCTTGCCTGATCGACCTTTTGGCGCAAGGCGGCGGCCACTGCGCTATACGACCCGTCGCGATGAAAATTTTCCTGACCGGAGGTTCAGGTTTTCTCGGGTCCTACGTGGCGGAGCAGCTCGCGGGGGCGGGGCACACCGTCCGCGCGCTGGTGCGTCCGCGGAGCGACAAGCGCCTGCTCGAACGGCTGCCTGGGGTGGAGCTCGCGCCCGGCGCCATCGAGGATCGCGCTTCCCTGGGCCCGGCGCTGGACGGCGTCGATGCCGTCGTCCACGTGGCGGGGATCGTGAAAGCGCGCAAGCCAGCGGATTTCTTCGAGGTCAACGCGCAGGGCACGCGCAACCTGCTCGATGCGGCGCTGGCGCGGGGAGGGCTGCGGCGGTTCGTGTACGTCTCCTCCCTGGCCGCGGTCGGCCCCAGCCTGGACGGCACGCCGGTCCCCGACGACGTGGAGCCGCGGCCGGTCACGCATTACGGCCGCAGCAAGCTGGAAGCGGAGCGCGAGGTGCTCTCCGCGAAGGAACGCATTCCAGTGACGGTGGTGCGGCCGCCCCTCATCTATGGGCCCAGGGACCGGGAGACGCTGGCTTTCTTCACCTCGGTGCGGAACGGCGTCCTGCCGATGACCGGGGATGGCTCCAATACACTCAGTGTCGTATACGCAAGCGATTGCGCCGCGGCGGTGATCCAGGCCGCCACCGACGCGGACCCGCGCTCCGGCCGCACCTACTTCGTCGACGACGGCGCGGTCTACGTCTGGCGCGACGCCCTCGGGCAGATCGAGCGGGCGCTGGGAAAGCGCGCCTTCGTCCGCTTCGGAATGCCGCTCGGCGTGGTCAAGGTGGCGGCGGCCGCCTCGCAGCTCTGGGGCAAGCTGAGCGGCAAAGCGCAGATGCTCACGCTCGACAAGGTGAACGAGCTCACGCAGCCGCACTGGGTCTGCTCCGGAGAAGGGGCGCGGCGCGAGCTGGGCTGGGCCCCTCGCGTGGGCTGGGCGCAGGGAGTAGAGGAAGCGGTGAAGTGGTATCGCGCGGAGGGCTGGCTATGAAGTTCCACGAGGCGGTGGTCTCCTCGGCGGCATTCCGGGTGCGCATCGCGCTGGCGTTGAAGGGGCTCTCCTACGAGTCGGCCCTCTACGACCTGCGCAAGAACCAGCACCTCACGCCCGAGTACCGCGCGGTGAACCCGATGCGCTCGGTCCCCGCCCTGGAGGTGGAGGGCGCCACGCTCTTCGAGTCGATGGCGATCGTCGAGTACCTGGAGGAGACGCACCCCGAGCCGCCGCTCTTGCCGCGCGGCCCGGCCGACCGCGCGCGCGTCCGCGCCATGGCCCAGCTCGTGGCCTGCGACATCCACCCGCTCGACAACCTGCGCGTGCTCCGCTACCTCTCGCACGAGCTGAACGCAGACGATGCCGCGCGGGAGAAGTGGTACGCGCACTGGGTGCAGGAAGGCTTCACCGCGCTGGAGTTGGTGGTCTCGGAGCGCGGCCCCTTTTCCTTCGGCGATGCGGTCACCCTCGCCGACGTCTTCCTCGTGCCGCAGATGGCCAACGCGCTCCGCTACAAGGTGGACGTGGCGGCATTTCCCCGCATCCGCCGCGTGTACGACGCCTGCATGCAGCTTCCGGCCTTCTCCCGGTCGCACCCGGACAACCGCGGGTCTCGATGACCATGGCCGAAGCCATGTGGCAGAAGTGCAGCATCTGCAAGAAGCCGATCGAGCACGGCGCGCAATATCTCAAATGCGTGATCTCGACCTGCAACCGCAAGCGCTTCCAGCTCTACTTCTGCTCGGCGGAATGCTGGGACGCGCACAACCCGGACCAGAACCACCGCAACCCCGGCTACACCGAGCACGTCGCCCCCAAGGCGCCCTGAGGGCGGGAATATCTTTGCCTGTAACATCGCGCCTGGCTTCCCGTACTCCTCTCCATGGACGCAACCCCAGAGCTCCCGCGGGCCACGCGGCGCGAATGGATCGGCCTTTGCGTCCTCGCGCTTCCTTGCGTGCTGTACTCGATGGATCTCACCGTCCTCAACCTCGCGGTCCCGAAGCTCACCGCGCAGCTTCGCCCGGGCAGCGTGGAGCTTCTCTGGATCCTCGACATCTATGGCTTCGTCCTCGCCGGGTCGCTCATTCCCATGGGCACGCTCGGCGACCGCATCGGCCGGCGGCGCCTGCTGCTCGCCGGAGCTCTGGCTTTTGGCATCGCTTCCATCTTCGCCGCCTTCGCCAAAAGCGCCGGCATGCTGATCGCCGCGCGCGCCGCCCTCGGGCTGGCGGGAGCAACGCTCGCGCCCTCGAGCCTGTCCTTGATCCGCAGCATGTTCCCGAACCCCGCGGACCGGACCGTCGCGGTTGGAGCCTGGATCGCGAGCTTCTCGGCGGGGACCGCCATCGGACCGCTGGCCGGAGGCCTCCTGCTCGAGCGCTTCTGGTGGGGCTCGGTCTTCCTCGCCGGGACGCCTGTCATGCTGCTCCTGCTCGTGTTGGGCCCCCTTCTCTTGCCGGAGTCTCGCGATCCACACCCCGGGCCGCTGGACCTGATCAGCGCGGCGCTGTCGCTGCTCGGCATCTTCGCGGTCGTCTACGGGCTCAAGCGGATGGTCGAAGGCGGCGCCTCGTGGCTGCCGGTCCTCTCCCTCGCCGTGGGTGTGGGCGCGGGCCTCGTCTTCGTGCGCCGGCAGGGACGGCTGGCTCACCCCTTCGTCGATCTCCGGCTCTTCCGCGCGCCGGCGTTCAGCGCGCGCGCTGGCGACGTACGCCTTCGCTGCCTTCATCGGGCTGGGGATCTTCGTCTTCACCTCGCAATACCTGCAATGGGTACTCGGCTTCTCGCCCCTGCGAGCGGGCCTGTGGACGTTGCCGTTCGCGCTCCCCTTGATCCTCGGCTCGCTCCTCGCGCCCGTCGTCGCGCGCCGCGTCCGTCCTGCATTGGTGATCGCCGCGGGGCTGGTCGTTGCCGCCGTCGGGTACGCCCTTCTCGCGCGGCTCGCAGCCGGGTCGAGCCTCGCCTTGTTCGTCGCCGGCGAGGTCATCTCCTCGCTGGGCCTCGCCCCGGTCTTCACCCTCGCCGTCGACCTGATCATCGGCAGCGCGCCACCCGAGCGCGCGGGCGCCGCGGCCGCGCTCTCGGAGACGGGGTCGGAGCTCGGCGGCGCTCTCGGGATTGCGGTCCTCGGCAGCATCTTTGCCGCGGTCTACAGAAGCGGAATGGCGCAGGCCGCGAGCGACGCGCCCATCGAGACGCTGGGCGCCGCATTGCAGGCCGCGAGCAACCTTCCCGGGCCGGCCGGCGCCGCGCTCGTCGATGCAGCCCGGGAGGCGTTTGCTTCGTCGCTGGCGGTCGTCTGCGGCATCGCGGCGACCATCGCGCTCGCGCTCTCCGTCGTCGCCGTGCTCTTCCTCGACCGCGCGGGCGCGACCCGCCTTACGCGGCGAATTCCCGGTCCGGCAGCAGCCGCGCGATCGCGTCGCGCAGGTCCTTGACGGTGCGGATGCGCGAGAGCTCCTCGTCGGGGATGCGGACGGAGAGCTTCTCCTCGAAGTAGCTGACCAGCTCCATCACGGCCACCGAGTCCATGCCCAGCGTGGCGATCGCCGTGTCGGCCTTGAGATCCGGCAGCCTCCGGTTGTCCACCTCGAAGGCGGCCTGCTTGAACATCTCCAGCACGTCGATCCTCTCGGCCATCAATCGATCCTCTTGAGCGAATATTGCGCCAGCGACTGGTAGTGCTTCTCGAACCCGCGCACGCAGGTGGAGAGGTACCGGTCGTAATCCTCGAACACCTTGTCGCCCCAGCCGGCGCGGATGCGCGCCTCGTTCTTGCGCAGGCGGTCGCGCCAGTGCCAGGTGGTCTTCATGTAGTCCAGGCGGCGCGTCTTCACCTCCAGGACTTCCCACCAGGGGTTGACCGCGGCGATGATCTCCTCGAGCCGCGGAGTGATGCCGCCGGGGAAGATCTCGTAGGTGACCCAGCCCACGTCCTTCACGTCCTGCCGGTCGCGGGGAACGAAGTTGCGCAGGATGGTCTGCAGGCCGAAGTAGGCGCCGGGGCGCGTCCAGCCGTGCACGCGGCGGAAGTAGTCGCGGTACGCGGGGATGGACTTGCCGTCGCGCGCCTCCTGCGGCGAGACGATGTGCTCCATCATGCAGATGGAGATCGACCGCGTCGAACTTCTCGGCCGGATTGAAGTCGCGGTAGTCGCACACCTCCGCGGTCACGCCCGGAAGCGCGCGGCGCCGGATCTCCGTCGCCTGCGCCTCGGAGAGGGTGATGCCGTGCGCCTTGCGCACGCCGGTGACGGTGCTCTGGTACTCGAGGTTCGCCCCCCAGCCGCAGCCGATGTCGAGCAGCGAGCTGTCGCGGCCGAGGTGCGCGAACCCGGCGAGGATGCGGTGCTTCTCCCGCTGCGCTTCTTCGAGGCTCCTTTCGCCTCCCATGCTGCGGCCTGCGGCCTCCGCCCGGCCGCGCCTCCGGTCCCGGAGGCGGCATCTCGGCGCGCGCCGGGCCGTCGTCGAAGATGCCGCAGGTATAGGCCATGCTCTCGTCGAGCCAGAGCCGGAAGAACTCGTTGGAGACGTCGTAGGAAACGGCGATGTCGGCCTTGGAAGAGCCCATCTCAGCCTCCGAAGAGCTTGCGGACTTCGTGCCGCGCCCGGCCCACGAACGAGAGCGCCACGTACTTCGCCACCGCGAGCCGGGTGCTCCCCCCGCGGCCCGTCTTGCCGATGGTTCCGGCCAGGTATTGCTCTCGCGTCTTGCGACGCTGCAGCTTGCCAGAAGAGGTCTTGGGCAGCGTGCCCGGCGGGGCCACCGCCACGTCGGCCACGGCCAGCTGGAACTCCTCGCCCACGCGCGCGACGATCTGTTCCCTCAGCGCCTGCGCCGCGTCGTCGGTCGCCCGCGATTCCACCGCCACCACCACCTCTTCGGAGGCCTTGCCCGGCCGCGTGAACACCACCGAGGAGCCCCTGCGCACGCCGGGGATCTCGTCCACCACCCATTCGATGCCCTGCGGGTAGTAGTTGCGCCCGTTGACGATGAGGATGTCCTTGATGCGGCCGCTCACGTAGACGTCGCCGCCCGCCACGTAGCCCAGATCGCCCGTGTGCAGCCAGCCGTCGCGGAATGCGGCGCGGGTGGCTTGCGGATTTTCCCAGTAGCCGGCGCTCACGCTCGGGCCGCGGAAGCACAGCTCGCCCACGCTGCGTTCGGGCAGGATGCGCCCCTCTTCGTCCTGCGCGCAGACCTGGTGCCCGGCGAAGGTGCGGCCGCAGTTCACCACCTCCAGCGCGGGGCCGCCGTTGGCCACCGGCCTTGCCTCGCGGTGCCCGTGGTAGCGGTCGGGGTCGATGCGGTCGGTGCGCACCGGTTGATCGCAGGGCACGAAGGAGATGGCGAGGGTGGCCTCCGCCATGCCGTAGCAGGGCAGCATGGCCTCGGGCTTGAGGCCCGCGGGCGCCATCGCTTCCACGAACGCGCGCAGCGTGCCCGGATTGATCGGCTCGGCGCCGCAGCCGAAGACGCGCATCTGCGAGAGGTCCCAGCGCGCGATCTGCTCCGGCTTGGCGCGCTTGGTGACCAGCGCGTAGGCGAAGTTGGGCGCGAAGGTCAGGGTGCCCCTGTGCCTGGAGATCGTCTCCATCCACAGGGTGGCGTTCTTGATGAAGCTGAGCGTGGGGATGAACACCGTGCGGATGCGATGGCAGATGGGCGCGATGACGAAGCCGATCAGTCCCATGTCGTGGTAGAGCGGCAGCCAGGACACCGCCACGTCGTCGCCCTTTTCCAGGTCGGCCTGCAGGCCCTCCAGCACGATGGCCTTGCAGTTCGCCGCCAGGCTTCCGTGCGTCACCATCACGCCCTTGGGCAACGCCGTGCTGCCGGAGGTGAATTGCAGGAAGGCGACGTCGCCGTCCTTGACGTCCGCGGGCGGCGGCAGGGCGGCGGCGGGCTCCTTGGAAAGCTCCTCCGAGGTGAGCACCTTTTCGATGCTGGGGATGCGGCCGATTGCGCTCCAGAGCACCTTGCCGACGCGATCGGTGGTCACCAGCACCCGCGGCCTGGCCACGTTCAGGGTGCTGACCAGCGCGTCCATGAACGCGTCCAGCTTTCCCAGCGAGACGGGAGGGTAGAGGGGCACCGGAATCAGCCCGGCCCACATCGCCCCCAAAAAAGCGGGGATGAAGTGCTCCCCCTCGGGCACGATCAGCGCCACCCGGTCGCCACGCCGCAGGCCGGAAGCGAGGTAGTGAGCGGCACGCCGCTGGGCCGAGAGGCGCAGCTCGTGGAAGGAGACGAACAGGTCCTCGCCGGGCCCCCTGGCGCCGACGAAGGTGAAGCCGCGGTCGTGAACGCCTTCATGTGCGTGCAGGGCAGGGACGACGCCGATCATGGGCGCCCCGTGTAAACGGGTCTGGTGCACCACGTCAAGCCGGCGCTGCCCCTTGCACGGCGGAATTTGGTATGTACGTGGTACCACGTTTGGGGGTTTCGTTGCGCACAGGCAGGGATCTCATCGAGGCAACGCGCGGCTTCGCCGTGGAGGACCGGGGCGCCAGCTGGTGGCACCTGCTCTCCACCACCGCCCTGCTCGTCGCTGGGCTTCTGGCCCTGGCGCAGCCGCTCTTCTGGCCGTTCAGGCTCGCGCTCTCGGTCGCGACCGGCCTGGTGGTGGTGCGCGAGTTCATCCTCTACCATGACCACCTCCACGCGGCGCTCCTGCGCGGGTCGCGGGCGGCGAAGCTCATCCTGTATCCCTTCGGCATCTACGTCATGACTCCGCCCAGGGTCTGGCGCGAGACGCACAACTACCATCACGCGCACACCGCCAAGCTGGTGGGGTCCAACATCGGCTCCTATGCCACCATGACCACCCGGCAGTGGGCCGAGGCCACGCCGGCGCAGCGGCGCCACTACCGCCTGGTGCGGCACCCGCTGACCGTGGTCTTCGGCTACTTCACCATCTTCATGATGGACATGTGCCTGATGTCGTTCCTGCGCGCGCCGCGCAAGCGCTGGGACTCGCTTCTCGCGCTGCTCTTCAACTGGGCCGCCAGCGCATTGCTGATCGCGAAGTTCGGGTTCGCCACCTTCTTTTTCGCCTGGTTCCTGCCGCTGGCGGTGGCCTGCGCCACCGGCGCCTACCTCTTCTACGCGCAGCACAACTTCGACGGCTTGCACATCCAGATGCGCGAGAACTGGTCGTACGAGCGCGCCGCGCTGGAATCGTCGAGCTACATGGAAACCGGCCGCGCGATGGGCTGGTTCACCGGCAACATCGGCTACCACCACGTCCACCACCTCAACCCCTGCATTCCCTTCTACCGCCTGCCCGAGGCCATGGCGGCGATACCCGAGTTGCAGAATCCTTCGCGCACGCGCCTGTCGCCGCGCGAAGTCGCCGCGAACTTCCGGCTCAAGCTCTGGGATTGCGAGCAGCAGAAGATGGTGGGTTATCCCCGCGAGGAGCTCAGGGACCGACCTCCATCGGGCGCGCGCGGCCGCGCTGCGGCGCCATCAGCTTGATCAGCACCACGCCCGCGACGAACCCGCCGACGTGCGCCCAGACGGCCACTCCGCCGGTCTCCGCGGGAGCGCCCAAGGAACCGACGCCTTCGAGGAGCTGCAGCAGGAACCAGAATATGAGATACGCGAAGGCGGGCAGCTCGAAGAACCAGATGGGGGGAAAGAAGGTGAGCACCCGCGAGCGGGGAAAGGTCACCAGGTACGCGCCGAGCACGCCGGCGATGGCGCCCGAGGCGCCGATGGTGGGCAGCGGGGAAGCGGGGTTGAGCGCCACTTGCGTGATGCCGGCCGCGGCTCCGGCGATGACGTAGAAGAGCAGGTAGCGGAAGTGGCCCAGCCGGTCTTCGACGTTGTCGCCGAAGATCCACAGGTAGAGCATGTTGCCGAGCAGGTGCAGCCAGCCGCCGTGCCAGAACATGCTGGTGAGCAGCGGCACGAAGCGCAGCGGGTCGAGCGGATCGCCCGGCCAGTAGACCAGGCGCCGGGGGATGAGCCCGTAGGCGAAGACGAAGCGCTCGAGATAGGGCCCGAGCGCGATCTCGTGCACGAAGACCATTCCGTTGACGACGATGAGGGCGACGGTCACCACCGGCGCGGTGAGCGAACGCTGCGTGTCGCGCAGGGGGATCACGGACGTTCCATAACGCACTTGCGCGCGGGGCGCTCGAACCGGCGCAGTGCCGCCGCGGCCCGGGCTAGCCGCCGAGCCCGAGGCGCTGCGCAAGCTCGTTGACGGAGTCCCTGAACCCTTCCAGGCCTTCGGCGGCGTTCGCTTCCAGGAGCCGCTCCAGCGCGAGGCGCGCCTCGTCCTTCTTTCCCCTCTTCGCCAGCAGCACCGCGCGGCAGCGCTCTCGCATGGCGGAAAAGCCCGGCAGCTGGTCGCCGTGCCCCAGCTCCTCGAGGAGCGCCGCCTCGCTGCCGAACCGCGCCAGGAACGGCAACACGGTCTCCTCCAGCACCTTCTGCACGTCCCTGGCCACGAGCGCCGCGCTGACGCCCGGCTTCAGGCTCCAC
The DNA here is from genome assembly GCA_963792275.1 of uncultured delta proteobacterium. Lineage (GTDB taxonomy): Bacteria > Myxococcota > Myxococcia > Myxococcales > 40CM-4-68-19 > 40CM-4-68-19. The sequence goes on along the minus strand of CAWBVQ010000018.1, from coordinate 443,117 downwards.
CAGAGCGGCTCGCCGTCGGGCAGCAGCTTGCCGATGCCGCCCTGGATCACCGGCTCGGCGCTGCCGGCGTTCTTGGGGAACGGCGTTCCCGCGTACGCCTCGTGAAACGCGGCCGATGCGACCAGCACGTTGATGGTGAAGCTCGCCTCCTCCGGCTTCTTCAGCTGGCGCGACTGCACCTGCACCACCCGCGCCACGCCGTCCGCCTGCGCGACGAAGTTGCGGGCCGATCTGCGGTAGCCGCGTTCCTCGAGCAGCGGCGCGATCGCGGCGAGCACCTCGTCGAGCGTCTGGGCGGGCAGGGCCATCCGGCGCGCATTCTCGGACGGCCACCCGGGCATTTCAAGCCGGACGTCCCGCCGGCCGCGCGCCGCATCGATTATTTATTCCCGCGGGAAGATCGCATCTTCGGATGGGGTCACGTGGGCGTAGGCGCAAACCACTACATTCGGAGAATCTGATGTCAGAACATGGAACCGGTCGTTTCTTCGCTGCAAAGCTCCTCTCCCTCGTCCTGTTCCGGAAGGAGACGGCGCCGGACGCCACGCTCCTCTTGCGGATCATGGCGGGCTCGGTCTTCCTCTGGGAAGGGATTCTCAAGTTCGTTTATCCCAACCAGGGGGTCGGCCGTTTCACGAAGCTGGGCATGCCCTTTCCAGCCGTGACCGCCGGCTTCGTCGGCACCCTCGAGATCGTCGGAGGATCGCTGCTCCTGCTCGGTCTCGCCACTCGCCTCGTCGCCATCCCGCTTGGTGATCGAGATGGTCGTCGCGATCCTGTCCACCAAGATCTCGCTCTTTCTCGGTCACTCGCCGCTTCCGCTTCCACCGGCCCTGCCTACCGTCGGGATTGGGCGGTCCTGGACCAGGTCCGGTCCCGAGTGGGCGCAACTCCTCGTCTGCGCCTTCCTCTTCCGCGCGGGGCCCGGCCGCCTGTCGATTCGATGCGCTGCTGGCGCGCGGCGACGAACGACGGCGGTCCGCGCGGCAGATGGCCGTGGCTGCCGTAGGCGCGGTCAGCGCGAGGCTTCGTCACGCTGCCATCGCTTTCCGGACGAGGCTTTGTCACGCTGCCATCGCTTTCCGCACCAGCCCGGCGAGATCCTCCACCACGACGTCCGCCGGGCCGGCACGGTGGTGCGGCCGCTTCACCAGGACGCAGGTCAGCCCGAGCGCGCGCGCGGTGACGAGGTCGTAGTCGGCGTAGGCCGAGACGTGCCACCAGTCGCGGCCGAAGGGCACGCCCATGGCGCGCGAGGCGGCCTCCCAGATCGCGCGGTCGGGCTTGTACTTGCGCACCTCTCCGGCGCAGATCCAGCCGTCCAGCTCGAAGCCGAGCTGGGCGCGGACCTGCTCGCCGTGCGCCACGTCGCTGTTGGTGGTGGCGGCGCACGCGCGAGATCCGGCGAAGCCGTCGCAATGCCTCCGCCGAGTCGGGAAAGAGCGGCCAGGCGCCGGCGGCCGCGCCCACCTGCGCCGCCCGCGCGGGATCGAGCCCGGCCTCGTCGACCAGCGAGCGCGCGACGATCTCCGCATAGGGCCGGAAGCGCTCCCGCTCCAGCTCCCCCTGGCGGTCGACGATGCGATCGAAATCGCCGTCCGCCAGGGTTCCGCCGAGCGCCTCGCGCAGGCCGCGGCGCCAGTCCAGCACGGTGCCGAAGATGTCGAAAGTCATGAGCGCAATTGACATTGGGGGTCCAGTTTGGCACGGAGTCTCCCGTGCCTTCGCGGATGAAGTTCTGCCCGGCCTGCGCGGCCCCGCTCGCCGCCCGCGAGTCGGAAGGCCGCTTGCGCCAGGCCTGTACCAGCCGGGATTGCGACTACGTGTTCTACGACAATCCGGTGCCGGTGGTGGCGGCGCTGCTCGAGCACGGCGAGACCGTGCTGCTGGTCCGCAACAAGGGCTGGCCGGAGAAGTGGTACGGGCTCGTCTCCGGCTTTCTCGAGAAGGGCGAGTCGCCCGAGGAAGGCGTGCTCCGCGAGGTGAAGGAGGAGGTGGGCCTCAAGGGCGAGATCGTCTCCTTCATCGGCGCCTACCCGTTCGCGGAGATGAACCAGGTGATCCTCGCCTATCACGTGCGCGGGCACGGCGAGAATCACCATGGGCGACGAGATCGCGGGGGTCAAGGCCGTGCCCCCCGACAAGCTGCGGCCCTGGCCGCTGGGCACCGGGCATGCCGTGCGCGACTGGCTGGCGGCACGCGGCGGACTCGGGCCCACGGTCGCCTGAAAGCTTCTCGACCGTCGGCCGGCCGCGCCTTGACTGCGGCATCGCGCGCGCGCGAAACAAGCGCGCATGGCACAACCGATCCGGGTGCTGGTGGCGAAGGTGGGCCTGGACGGCCACGACCGCGGCGCGAAGGTCGTGGCCCGCGTGCTGCGCGACGCCGGCATGGAGGTGGTCTACACCGGCCTGCACCGCACTCCGGAGCAGGTGGTCTCCGCGGCCGTGCAGGAGGACGTGGACGTCATCGGCATCAGCCTGCTCTCCGGCGCCCACATGACCCTGGTGCCTCGTCTGCTCGAGCTGCTCAAGCAGCAGGACGCGGAGGACATCGCGGTGGTGGTGGGCGGGGTCATTCCCGACGAGGACGTGGACGAGCTGAGGAAGCTGGGCGCCGCCGAGGTGTTCCTCCAGGACACCACCCCGGACACCATCGTGAGCCGCATGCGGGAGATCGCGGCGAGGCGGAAGCTCTCGTGAGCGAGTGGCCGCCGCGCCCCAATCCGCGCTACCGGCCCGCGCCGGAGGAGCCGTACTGGCGGCGCGAGCTGGAGTGCGCCGATCCTCGCGAGCGCGACGCGCACATCCTCCGCAAGCTGCAGGGACAGGTCCGCCATGCCTGGGAGAAGGCGCCCTTCTACCGCCGCAAGTGGGAGGCGGCGGGCGTCTCGCCGGACACGCTGCGCAGCCTTTCCGACCTGGCGAAGTTCCCGGTGGTGCAGAAGCAGGAGCTGCGCGCGGCGCAGGCGGCATCGCCTCCCTTCGGCGACTATCTCTGCGTCGGGCAACGATCAGGTCGCGCGCATCCACGGCACCAGCGGCACCACCGGAAGGCCCACCGTCTTCGGCATCTCCAGGGACGACTGGGAGCGCATCGGCGAGGCGCACGCGCGCATCCTCTGGGCCACGGGCCTGCGGCCCAGCGACCGGGTGATGATCTGCAGCTTCTTCAGCCTCTACCTGGGCTCCTGGGGCGCGCTCGCGGGAGTGGAGCGGCTGGGGGCCACCGCCTTTCCCTTCGGCGCGGGAGTGGCGGGCCAGACGCTGATGGGCGTGCAGTGGGCGCGCGAGCTCAAGCCCACCGCCTTCTATTCCACCCCTTCCTTCGCCTTGCACTTCGCCGACACCGCGCGCAAGGAAGGCATCGACCCGCGCAGCCTGGGCATCCGCATCCTCTTCTTTTCCGGCGAGCCCGGCGCCGGCATCCCCTCCACGCGCAAGCTGATCGAGGACACCTTCGGCGGCATCTGCGTGGACATGGGCAGCATGGCGGAGATGACGCCGTGGATGACCGACGGCGAGTGCTCGCACCGCACCGGCATGCACCTCTGGCAGGACATCGTCTACACCCAGGTGTGCGATCCGCGCGACCACCAGCCCGTGCCGTACGGCGAGGAAGGGACGCCGGTCTACACCCACCTCGAGCGCACCTCACAGCCGATGATCCGCCTGCTCTCCGGGGACCGGACGATGTGGACCGACGAGCCTTGCCCCTGCGGCCGCACCTATCCGCGCCTGCCGCGCGGGATCTACGGGCGCATCGACGACATGTTCATCGTCCGCGGCGAGAACATCTATCCCAGCGCCATCGAGGAAGTGCTCCGCGCGGTGCCGGGGTTCGGCGGCGAATTCCGCATCATCGTCTCCCGCAAGGAGCGCATGGACGAGCTGCTGGTGCGCGCGGAGTACGCGGCCCAGGTGACCGATCTCGCGGCCTTCGAGAAGACGCTGCGCGAGCGGCTGCAGGCGAAGTGCGGCGTGCGCCCCCGCCTCGAGCTGGTGCCTGCGGGGACCATTCCCCGGACGGAGTTCAAGGCCAGGCGCGTGATCGACGATCGCGACCTCTACCGGAAGGCGACCGATGGCGGATGAGATCAGGCGGAAGCGGGAGCAGTGGGAAGAGAAGGAGCTGGCGGAGTTCACCCGCAAGCAGCCCGAGGCGAAGCAGAAGTACGAGACGCTCTCCGGCATCCCGGTGAAGCGCGTCTACACGCCGGAGGACACCGCCAACATTCCCTTCGAGGAGATCGGCTTTCCCGGGCAGTATCCCTTCACCCGCGGGCCCTATCCGACCATGTACCGCGGGCGCCTCTGGACCATGCGGCAGATCGCCGGCTTCGGCACCGGCGAGGACACCAACCGGCGCTTCCGCTACCTCATCGGCCAGGGCCAGACCGGGCTCTCGGTCGACTTCGACATGCCCACGCTGATGGGCTACGACTCCGACGACCCGCGCTCGCTCGGCGAGGTGGGCCGCGAAGGGGTGGCGGTCGACACCATCGACGACATGGCCGCGCTCTTCGAGGGCATCGATCTGGAGACCATCTCCGTCTCCATGACCATCAACCCGACGGCCTGGATCCTGCTCGCCATGTACGTCGCGCTGGCGCAGCAGAAGGGCTACGACCTGAACAAGCTCTCCGGCACCGTGCAATGCGACATCCTCAAGGAATACATGGCGCAGAAGGAATGGATCTATCCCATCCGTCCTTCGCTGCGCATCGTGCGCGACATCATCGTCTACTCGGCGCGCAACCTGGCCCGCTACAACCCGATCAACATCAGCGGCTACCACATCAGCGAGGCGGGAGCGAACGCCCTTCAAGAGCTGGCCTTCACCATGTGCAACGCGGTGGCCTACCTGGACGAGGTCACCCGCGCGGGCGTGAAGGTGGACGAGTTCGCGCCGCGGCTCGCCTTCTACTTCGTGGCGCAGCAGGACTTCTTCGAGGAGATCGCCAAGTTCCGCGCCGCCAGGCGGGTGTGGGCGAAGATCGTCAAGGAGCGCTACGGCGCGCAGAAGGCGGAGTCGATGCGGCTGCGCTTCCACTGCCAGACCGCGGCAGCCACGCTGAGCAAACCCCAGCCGATGAACAACATCGTCCGCACCGCGCTGCAGGCGCTCTCCGCGGTGCTGGGCGGCGCGCAGTCGCTGCACACCAACGGCCTCGACGAGGCCTACGCCATCCCCTCCGAGGAGGCGATGAAGATCGCGCTGCGCACCCAGCAGATCATCGCCGGCGAGACGCGGGTGCCCAACGTGATCGATCCGCTGGGCGGCTCCTGGTACGTGGAGTCGCTCACCACCGAGCTCGAGAAGCGGACCTTCGCCATCCTCGACAAGGTGGCCTCGATGGGCGGCACGGTGAAGGCCATCGAGGACGGCTGGTTCCAGCGCGAGATCTCCGAAACCGCCTACCAGACGGTGAAGAAGCGGGCCACCGGGGAGTATCCCTTCGTGGGCGTGAACCAGCACGCCGAGCCCTCGCGGAAGGAGAACATCGAGATCCACAAGGTGGATCCGGCGGTGGAGAAGCGGCAGATCGAGCGCACGCAAAGGGTCCGGCGCGAGCGCGACAACGCCAGGGTCGACTGCGCTCCTCGGCGAGCTGGCGGCGCAGGCGCGCGATCCCTCCGCGAACCTCATGCCGGTGACCATCGAGCTTGCGCGCGCGCGGGCCACCATGGGCGAGATCGTGGCCAGGCTGAAAGACAGCTTCGGCACGTACACGGAAACGCCGGTCTTTTGATCGCGCGCGCTCGCCGCGGCCTCTTGCTCGCGCTCGCCGTCGCGGCGGGGCCGGCGAAGGCCTTCGACCCCTTCGAGATCCAGGTCTACGACGGCAGCATCGACGAGCGCCACCAGGCCGGGCTGGAGGTGCACGTCAACCGCCCGCGCGACGGTCCTTTGCACGTGACGCTCGAGCCGTCCTTCGGCCTCACCGATTTCTGGGAGCTGGGCGGCTATTTCCAGACCGCCGACGGCAGGTACGAAGGGGTGAAGCTGCGCACCAAGCTCGCCGTTCCGGTGGGCTCGTTCCGGACGGGCGTGAACTTCGAGCTGTCGCGGATTCCCGGCGAGGGCTGGGGCGGCGAAATACGTCCAATCCTCGCCTTCGAGAACGAGCGCTTCCTCCTGGCGGTGAACCCCATCGTCAGTTTTCCCGCCGCCGACTTCGAGCCCGCGGGGATGGCCAAGCTGAAGCTCGGCTCCATCGGGCTGGGCCTCGAGTATTACGCGACGCTGACCGACCCGCGCGAGAGCTACCTGTTCGAGGCGCTGGACCTCTTCGGGGTGAAGGACGTGGAGGTGAACGCGGCCGTGGGCGAAGGCTTCGGCGCTGCCAGCGGCCAGCTCGTCTTCAAGACCATCCTCGGCTACGCCTTCTGACGCTTGCGGTTGTCGAGGATCTTGAGGAAGGACCGGCCGCGGAGCTCGTCGATGGTGAGGCCGGTGGAGAGCGCCTCCTCCTCGGTGAGCGCGCCGCAGTTCACCCCGCGGAGGAAGAAGTTGAGCAGGCCCTGGCCGGTGGCCGCGTCGTCGAAGGTATCGCCGTGGAGCGTGGCCTGCGCCGCCTTGCCGATGAAGTTCTTCAGCCGGTCGCGGGTGGCGGGAAGGCTCTTGAGGAAGAAGGAGTAGACGGTGCCGTAGCGGCTGGGAAGCTGCGCCGGGTGCAGGTCCCAGCCCTGGTAGAAGCCGTTGGCGAGCGAGTGGCGCACGTCGTCGGCGTGCAGGCGCCACGCCGAATGCACCGCGCGGGCGTTGTCGCGCTTCTGCTCGTCGCTGAGCGCGTCGCCCTTGTGCGGCGCGACCGGCATGGTGGTGGTGGCGCCGTCGGAGAGGAAGACGGAGGTGCCGGCGTAGGCCACCTTCATCATCTGCTTGGCGAAGTCGCAGGCCGGGTGGCGCATGGCCTGGTACGCGGCGGTGATGTCGCAGCTCGCCGTGTAGTCGTAGGTCCCGAAGTGCGCGCCGGTCATGCGCCCCTGCGCGGCGCCGAGCAGCTTGACCAGCATGGAGGTGCCGTCGCGGTCGAGGATGCACTGCGTGGTCTCGACCATGCACTCCAGCTTGAGCGAGCCCTTGCGCAGCCCGAGCTTCGGCTCCAGCGCCTCGAAGGCGGCGACCAGCGTGCTCACCTGCTCCGGCGCGGTGATCTTGGGCAGCGTGACCACGAAGTTCTCCGGCAGCTTGCCGCCCAGGTTGGTGAGGAAGACGTCCAGCGTGCGCAGCGCCCGCGGCGCAAGCTCGCCCGAGAGCGACTTGATGCGGATGCCGATGAAGGGCGAGAGCGTGCCCTCCGCGAGCCCCTTCGCCGCCTGCTGCGCGGACTGCGCGGCGTGCTGGTCCTCCTCGGCGTCGGAGCGGATGCCGTAGCCGTCCTCGAAGTCGATGCGGAAGTCCTCCACCGCCTCGCGCCCGAGCTTCTCCTGCACGCGGGCGTAGACCGTGTCGGCGACGGCCGGTTCGATATGCACGGCCTCGGCAAATTCCCTGGCGCCGGGCGCGTACTGCGCCAGCGCCTTGAGCGCGAGATCCCCCAGCTTGCGGGTGGTGTCCGACTTGAACAGGTGCGAGCCGCCGTACACGGTGTGCACCGGCTGCCGCGTGCCCGACTCGCCCGGGTACTCGCGCGCGAAGCGCTGGTGCTGCGGCCGGAGCTGCGCGGCGAGGTCGCGCAGGGTCTCTTCCGAGAGGGTGGTCTGTGGCATGCCCGGGTTCTAGCAACTCCGCCACGCCGCGGCACCTGGCCGGCGAAGGCGCTTGTCTTTCGCGTCGCGCGGGCTTTACGCGCTGGCGCCGGCGCGCTACGAGGTGGCGGTGGAGGACGAGGAGAGATCGCTTTCGCGCACCCTCTCCCCGCCGCGTGACGCCTCGAAGGTCCGGCTCGCGCGAAGCCTGCGGATGGTGGACGGGCTGGCCGTGGTGGTCGGCATCATGGTCGGGTCGGGCATCTTTCGCACGCCGGGCACGGTGGCGGCGCTGCTCGGCCGGCCCGGCCTCACCTTCGTGGCCTGGACGCTGGGCGGCGCCGTCGGCTTCCTCGGAGCGATGATCTTCGCCGAGCTTTCCACGCGCCATCCCCAGGCCGGCGGCAAATACGTCTACGCCCGGGAAGCCTTCGGCCGGCGCGCGGCGTTCGTGGTCGGCTGGATCGAGGCGCTGGGCATCTATTGCGCGGCCATCGCGGCCATCGGCGTCGTCTGCGGCGAATACCTCGTCCGCCTCTGCGGCTGGCGGGCGGACGGCGCGCGGCTGCTCGGCGCGGGCCTCGTCCTGGTCTTGACCGCGATGAACCTGCTCGGCGTCTCGGTGGGCCGCTGGGCGCAAAACCTCGCCACCGCGGCCAAGGTCCTGGGGCTGGTCGCCGCCATCGGCATCGCCGCGGCGGCGGGAACCGGCGCGGGATGGAAGGGGTCCCTGCCCGGCGCGCCGACCGGCCTCGCCGCCTGGGGTGCGCTGGCGCTCGCCTTCCAGTCGGTGATCTGGACCTATTACGGATATCCCGACGCGGCGAAGATCGCCGAGGAAGTGAAGGACCCCGATCGCTCCTTGCCGCGCATCTTCCTCTTCGGAATCGCCTCGGTCACCGTGCTCTACCTGCTGCTCAACGCGGCCTTCCTCCAGGTCCTGCCCTTCGAGCGCATCGCCCGCTCCAATCTGGTGGCGGGCGACGTGGCCGAGGCCATCTTCGGCAGCCGCGCCGGAACGCTGATGGCGGGGCTCGCCCTCTTGGTGGTGCTCGCCTCGCTCAACGGCAATCTCTTCGTCACCCCGCGCGTCGTCTTCGGGCTCGCCCGTGACGGCCTCGCGCCCGCGGCGCTGGCGCGGGTGAACGCCGGCGGCAGCCCCTGGACGGCGATGATCCTGGTCGGCGTCTTCTCCGCGGCGCTCGCCGCCACCGGCACCTTCGAAGGGCTCCTCTCCCTCACCATCGTCTTCATCCTGGTGACCGACGGGTACATGGTGCTGGTGCTGTTCAAGCTGCGCTCGCGGGTGCCCTCGGCGCCGTTCCGGGTGCCGCTCTATCCCGCGGTGCCGCTGGTCTTTCTCGGCGCGTATGCTTTGCTCTTCGCCGCGGCGCTCGTGCAGCAGCCGGCGCTCTCGGCAGCGGCGCTGGCGGCGCTGGCCGCGACCTACGCCTGCTTCAGGCTGCTCTCGCCCACCGCGTAGTCGTCGCCGTAGTACTTGCTGGTGATGCGGGTATGGAACGGCAGCGCCTGGATGGGCGGGTACCTGGCTTCTCCCAGCCCCGGCAGCACCTCCAGCACCTCCTCCTCCCAGAGGTAGATGGCCATGGGAAAGGAGACGCGCGCCTTGGAGCGCAGGCTTGCGTCGCGCGGCGGGCTCACCCGGTGCGTGGTCGAAGGCAGGATGTCGTTGGAGATGCGCTGCGCGTAGTCGCCGGTGTTGAGGATGATGGAGCCCGCGGGCGGGTCGAGGCGGATCCATTTCATGTTGGCGCGGTTGAGGATCTGCAGGCCCTCGACGCTCGCCGCCGGCAGGAAGGTGAAGAGGTCCACGTCCTCGTGCCCGAGCATGCGGCCGGCGCCCGACTGGAGATCGCCGTCGGAGAGCGGCGGGTAGTAGTTGAGCCGCTGGCCGAAGTTGGTGCCGGTGAGCTTGCGGTCGTAGAGGTGCGGATCGCAGCCCAGATCGGAGAGCAGGCTCTGCATCACCGGCAGGATGAGGTTCTCGTGCGCGCGGACCAGCCGCCGGAAGAATGGCTCGGCATCGGCGCGCGGCCAGTAGTCCTGCCAGCGGAAGGCGGGATCGCCGTCCAGGTCGAAGGCGCGGCGGCAGAAGACCCAGCCTTCCACCAGATCCGGGTGGATGCCGCTGGTCTCCTTGATGGGAAAGTATCCCTGGTTGACCGAGCCGTGGCGCCGGGCGCGGAAGCGCAGCTTGTCGGCCAGGGCCGTGCCGGTGAAGAGCTCCTCCGTCCGCGCCTCGGCCTCGCGGTAGAGCGCGGGGTCGATGCCGTGGCCCTCGAGGACGGCGAAGCCGATGGAGCGCAGCGCGCCGCCCAGGTCGGCCGCGAAGGCCTTCCTGTCCGCCTCGCTTCCGTGCAGGAACCGGCCGATGTCGCAGGTGCGGATGCGCGTTTCCTCGTCGAACGTTTCCTGGTGGCGCGCTTCGGCAAGGTGGTACTGCTGCTTCTTCTCCACCTGGTCGTAGCGGATGAAGGCCTGGTTGGTGGCCTCGATGCCCTGGGTCTTCCGGTCATCCATGGCGCCCATGATACTTCCCCTTCCGCTCTTGCGCCGGCAAGATGGCGGCGATGGCCATCGACCTGACAGGCGGCTGCCGCGTGACCGGGCTCTTCGAGGGCCCGGCAACGGAGCAGGGCACGGTGCGCGCGCGCCAGCACTTCGGCCGCGCGCAAGGAGCGGTGGCCATCTCGCTGCGGGTGCTGGAGCTTGGGCCCGGCCGTTCTCCCCGGCTGGGCGCGGCCGCCTGCGACGAGGTGGTCTACGTCCTGGAAGGGTCGGGCACGGTGCGCTTCGCCGGCTCTTCGAGGCCGCTCGCCCCCGACACCGCCTTCTACGTTCCGCCCGGGGCATGGTTCGAGATCGATGCGCCCGGTCCGCTGACGCTGGTCAGCTCGCGCTGCCCGGATCCGGAAGGGACCGCGCAGGCTCCCGCGCCGGAGTCGGCGCCGGTCCTGGTGCGGCTGGAGGACTGCGCCTCGGAGACGACCGGCGATCGCTGGTACCGCGTGCTCCTCGATCACCACCTCGGCCGATCGCGGGTCACGCAGTTCGTCGGCGCCATCCCGCCCGGCCGCGCGCCGGACCACTACCACGAGTACGAGGAGGTGCTCTGCATCCTGCGCGGCCGCGGGCGGATGTGGGCAGGCGATCGATCCACCTCGATCGAGCGCGGCTCCTGCATCTACCTGCCGCGTCGCCAGATCCACTGCGTGGAGAACACCGGCGACTCCGAGCTGCGCTTGCTGGGCGTCTTTCATCCTTCCGGCAGCCCGGCGGTGCGGTACTCCGCGACGCCGCGGTGATGGAGCGCCCGTTCAGCCTGCGACCCTCTTCACCGTATCCCAGGTGCGGGTGGTGACGTCCTTCCCGAAGGTCTTTTCGATCAGGCTCATGAACACCGGCCCGCGCGGTCCGGGGACATAGGCGCTGAAGACCTCGGTGCCCTCGGCGCAGAGGATGCGCGCGCCGTAGGATTCGACGGGCAAGGCAATCTTCTCCGGCGGCGGCTCGCGCAGGAAGGTGACCACCCGCTTGGAGCCCTTCTTCAGCCGGAAGCTCCGGAAGGGATCGCGGGCGAGCATCGCGCGGAGCGACTCCACCGCGCGCACGATGGTGGGAAAGGCGTGGCCGAGGCCCTCCTTCATGGCGGCTTCCGCCCGGCGCTCCAGGGACGCCGCCGGTGCCTGCCGCGCGCTGAAGACCACGTTGCCGCTGGAGAGCAAGGTTCGCACCTCGGAGAAGCCGGCGGCCTCGAAGCACCGCTTCAGCTCCGGCATCTTCGCGTTCATCGGGCTCACGCCGCGAAGGAAGGCTGCGTAGAGCGTCATGGTCACTGCTGCGAGATCCGGTACAGCGCCCCGGCGGCCACCGCCAGCTCCGCCTTGCGGACCTCCACCTCGGTGCGCGCCTGCGCCGCCGCGCTCTGCGCCAGGAACTTGCGCTGGTCGGCATCGGAGAGGTCCAGCGAGGTCGCTACCCCCGCGCGGTAGGAGGCGTCGACTTGCTGCTGCGTCTTCGCCGCCAGCTCCGCCTGGATGTTCGCCTGCTGCAGCGCCACCTGCGCCGAGCTCAGGTTTCCCTTCGCGCCGTCCCAGGTGGCCCGGGCGCGCGCCCGCGCGGAGGCGAGCTGCGCCTGCGCTTCCTGCAGCCGGGCCTGGTCCTCGTGCAGCTGCGCGTAGCGCTGGCCGCGGTCGTAGAGCGGCACGTTGACGTTGAGGATCAAGTCGTAGGAAGTCGCCGTCCCGGCGAAGCCGCCGCTGGAGTTGTAGTTCCCCCTCGCCACGCCCGAGACGCTGGGCAGCCAGGCGAAGCGGTCGAGGTGCGTGGAGCGCTCAGCCGCGATCACCGCCGCCACGGCGCTCTTCACCGCGTAGCTGTTCTCCCAGGGCTCGGCGTCGGTCGCGGGGACTTCCGGGATCTCCTGCGGAGCGCCGAAAGGAAGCGGCTCCACCCGCTCACCGGTCAGCGCCTCGAGCAGCGGCCAGAGCGACTGGTTGTTGCCCTCGAAGTTGGCGATCTGCACCCGCGCGTTGGCCGTCTCGGTCTGCGCGCGCAGGAGCGCAAGCTCGACTGCGGTGCCGGCGGAGATCTGCGCGCGCGCGTCCTGTTCGCGCCGCAGCGCCACCCGCTCCGCGTCCCGGGCGGCATTGAGGAGGCCCTCCTGCGCCTGCAGGTTGAGATAGGTGCGGGCCACGGCGAGCAGCACCTGTTCGCGCGACTCGTCGGCGCCGCGGGCCGCCGCTTCCGCCGCGGCGTTCGCGATCCCTGGCGCGAAGAGGCCCTGAGGCGTGAAGAGCGGCTGGACGATCTGCAGCGTGCCCAGGCGCGTGTTGGGGGCGATGATGGTGATGGCCGGCGAGTTGGGGCCGAGCACACCGGCGGCAATCTCCGCCGGCGCGCTGGTGTGATCGAAGGTGCCGCTCGCGCTCAGGTCAGGCTGCCACGCGGTCCAAGCCTTCTCCACGCCGGCGTGCACCACCGCCGCCTGGGCGCGCGCGGCGGCGATGTCCGGCCCCTGCTTCGCCGCAAGCTGCAGCGCCTCGCGCAGAGATACCTTGCGCCGCTGCGGCTGCGCGTTTTCCGGTGCCGGCGGCGGCTGCCGCTGCGCCGCCGCTCCGGTCGAGATACCCAACATCGCTGCGATGAGCAGCGCCGCCTGCCTTTTCATGTGCATGTCCTATCCGTTCACCACCTGCGCCGGCGCCGCGGGAGCGGGCTCGGCGGGGCCCGAGCGAGAGAGATGCCCAGCGGGCACCTTCAGGTTCTCCATTGGGGCGCGCTGCTGTGGAGGCGGCCGATACGAAGAAGACCGGCCGGCGTTCATGCGGGACTCCATGCCAGCTGCCCCGTCGGCCGGCGCGCTGCCTTCGCTTTTCATGGCCGGGGGCTCGAAATGGTCCGCGTTTCTAAGCGACCAGTCAGCCAGGCGTCAACCAGCCTGACCGCCCTGTCTCGGACCGCCGGCGTTGTCCGCTTTTCGACTCGAAAACAGGACTCTTTTCCTTCACCGCCGACGGGTGACTGACCGGCCGCTTGCCTTGCGGCAGCCTGCTCCCCACCTTGCCGGCAGCCTTTGGGAGGTGTCGGATGGGGTGGGGGAAGGCAGCGGCGGTGGCCGCCTTTGTGCTGGCCGCGGCGTGCGTGGACAAGAAGCTCCAGGAAGCGTGCGACGCGCAGTTCGAGGACTGCAGCACCATCGTCGGCGGCGTTGGCAGGTGCAGCACGAACGCCGACTGCGCCGACGGCATCTGCCAGGCCGACGGAACTTGCAGGGCGGCGAGCCCCGCGACGCAGCCCAACGCCTGCGCCGCCGTGACCTGCCCGGCGGGCGACTTCTGCAGCAACGGCCAGTGCATCCCGGCGAGCGCCCAGTGCAAGCAGGCGGACCCGGCTTGCATCTTCATCCCTCACGGCTCGTTCGAGCCGCCCTCCCACGCGTGGTGGTGGCCCTGGCTCACGCCCGACGGGCCCGACGCGCTCGGCGGCAAGGACACCTTCCGCGCCGGCCTCGAGTACCCGGACTACGTACAGGTGATGAGCACGCCCGTCGTCATGCGGCTGCACCCGACCGACGCGGCGCCGGCGGTGGTCTTCAACTCGTTTCCGCTGCATCCCACCGGCCTGCAAGGCGCCGACATGGTGGAGGTCCAGGGCGTGATGCGCGCCGTGAACGGCTCCGACGGCTCGCCGATCTGGTCCGCGCCCAGCGACATGTTCCAGCACATGGAGCTGAGCGTGAACGGCAACTCCGGAATCGCCGCGGGCGACTGCATGGGCACCGGCGAGACCTGCTTCATCACCGGCGGCTGGGACCCCACCGACGAGCCGCCCAAGGTGGCCGATTCCACCAAGGCGCACCAGCACGGCGGGCTCATCGCCTTCGGCAGCGACGGCCGGTTCCTCTGGGTGACGCGGCAGGCGCAGCTCTGGTGGGGAGCACCGGTCATCGCCCGCCTGCTCGGACCCACCGGTCCGGCGCAGGTGGTGGTGGGCAACGGCGTCTTCGACGGCGCCACCGGCAAGACGCTCTGCCCGGAGACCAACGCCGGCGGCGCCATCGGCGGAAACGGCGACGGATCGCTCAGCGCCGTCGCGGACATCGACCTGGACGGCGTGCCGGAGATCGTCACCGGCAACCAGGCCTACAAGCTGGTGGTCGACCCGACTTCCGCCACCGGCTACACCTGCAAGGCGCTCTTCGGCACCGGCGTGAAGATGCCCAACAACCAGCTCTGCGCGAACGGCGCCGGCTCGCTCTGCCCGGAGGGGTTCCCGGCGGTGGCGAGCTTCGCCAAGTACGGCGCGCTCATGGGCCTCAAACCCGACGACCCGCATCCGCAGATCGTGGTGGTGGCGCACGGCTTCCTCCACATCCACGACTGGACCGGGGGAATGCTCCTCGACCCGATTCCGCTGCCCACGCACGGAGCGGACTGCGGCACCGACTACAACCCGGGCGGCGCGCCCACCATCGCCGATTTCGACAACGACGGGATGCCCGAGATTGGCGTGGCCTCGCAGAGCGCGTACTCGGTGTGGAAGCCCGGACAGGGCTGGATTCGGAGCTCCGCCACCTTCGACTGCTCCGCCAACACCGGCAGCTCGGTCTTCGACTTCGAGGGCAAGGGCCAGCCCACGGTGGTGTACTCCGACCAGTGCGCGTTCAAGGTCTTCGACGGCAAGTCCGGGCAGCTCCTGATCAAGGAGCCCAACCTGAGCTGCACCGCGTACGAGATGCCCATCGTGGCGGACATCGACGGCACCGGCCGCGCCAGGGTGCTGGTGCCCAACAACAACATCTGCCACTTCGACGTCTGCGACCGCGAATGGCCGGGTATCGGCATCAATCGCTACATGGGATTGAAGGCGCTCAAGTCGCCGAGCGACAAGTGGGTGAATACGCGCAGCGTCTGGAACCAGCACACCTATCACGTGACCAACGTGAACCTCGACGGAACGCTGCCCTTCCCCGAGCCGCAGTCGTGGGGCCCGGACCAGTCCAACAGCTACCGGCAGAACGTGCAGGGGCAGGGCGTCTTCAGCTCGCCGGACCTCTCCGTCTGCGCGGTGGACGTGGACATGACCGCCTGCCAGTCCGGCGCGGCCAGGGCCAGCGCCGTGGTCTACAACGGCGGCGCCATCGCCTCGCAGCCCGGGGTGACGGTGGACTTCTACGTGGTCCTCGACAACGGCCAGACGGCGCACATCGGCCAGGGCAAGACCACCCGGGCGCTGAAGCCGGGCGACTCGGAGACCGTGAGCGTGCCCTGGACGGCGCCCCCGCAGTCGCAGTCGGTGCACGTGAAGGCCATCGTCGACGAACAGCAGGTCATCGGCGACTGCCACCTGGAAAACAACACGATCACCACGACCAACGCCGTGAAGTGCTCGCCGCTGGGATAGTCACTGCCGCTTGATCGGACGCGCGGTCCGATCAAGCGTGGACTCAGGCGATGTGCCGCTTTGCGCGGTGCAGCGAGCGCGCGGGGATGCCGGCCACGGTGTCGCCCGGCGCGACGTCCTCCAGCACCACCGCGTTGGCGCCGACCTTCGCGCCGGCGCCGATGCGGATGGGCCCGAGGATCTTGGCGCCCACGCCGATGAGGACGTCGTCCTCGAGCACCGGCGCACCCGGCCGCCCCGACCTGCCGCCGATGACCACACCGGGGGAGAGCAGGCAGTTGCGGCCGATCACCGCTTCCTTGTGCACGATGACGCCGATGCCGCCGTAGCCCAGCTCGGTGCCCTCGCCGATCTCCGCCTCGGGCGGCAGATGGGCGGAGAAGATCACCCGCGTCACGCGGCTGATGGCCTGCGCGGTCCGGTCGAATCCGGCGTTGTGCAGCGCGTGCGCGACCTTCTGCATCTTCAATGGGACGCTCATGGATGTTCCTTACGCGGCGGGGCGCAGCGCGTCCCTGTTGGTCGTCGGCGCCTCGCCGAGCGCCTTGAGATAGAGCTCTTCGTGCGCGGACTGCATGCGCGAGACCGTCAGCTCCGCCTCCACGAAGGCGCGGCCGCGGCGGCCCATCTCCCGGGCCTCTTCGCGATCGAGCAGGAGCCGGGTCACGGCGGCCGCGAGTGCGGCGGGATTTCGCGGAGGCACGAGCAGGCCGCGCCCGCCGTCGAGCAACTCGGGATTGCCGCCCACGCGGGTGGCGATCACCGGAAGCCGCGCCGCCATGCCTTCCATCACCGCGTTGGAGAGGCCTTCCGCGGTGGAGCAGAGCAAGAAGGCGTCGGAGCGCGCCAGCAGCGAAGGGACGTCGGTGCGGTGCCCGAGCAGGACCACGCGGCCTTCCAGGCCCAACTCGCGGATGCGGGCTTCGAGATAGGGCCGCTCGACTCCGTCGCCCGCGCAGAAGAAGCGCAGCCGCGGGAAGCGATCCTTGAGCAGCCCGGCCGCTTCCACCAGCGTGCGGTGGTCCTTCACCGGCCAGAGGTTGCCGACCACGGTCACCACCGTGTCGCCGGGCTCTCGCGGCAGCGGATCGCCGTGCGCCGCGGCCAGCCTGTCGAAGCTTCTCCAGATCCAGCCCGTTGCGCAGCACCACCACGCGCTCGGGCTTGCAGCGCTCCTCGTCGATGCAGACCTGGCGCACCGCCTCCGCATTGGCGCAGACCAGGTCGGCGTTGCGCGCTGCCAGCGCCTCGATGCGCCGGTGCAGGGCGGTGAAGCCGGGGCGCAGGTGCCCCAGATCCACGCGGTTGACCACGATGCGCGTCCGGGAAAGCTTCGCCGCCGCCACCCCGAGCACGCTCATGCCGAAGTCGTTGGCGTGCGCCACGTCCACTTGCAGGAGCTTGAAGACGGCCGCCAGCCGCGCCACCGCCAGGGCGGCGGAAGGATGCGTCAAGCCCGCGTAGGGCACCACGATGGGTTCGATACCCAACGCGCGGATGGGCTCGAGAAACCCGCCCACCGCGTGATTGCAGACGACGATGGGAGCGAACGAGGCGGGATGTCGCCGCAGCCGTTCGACGAGTTGCCGTTCCGTGCCGCCGATGTTGAATTGCGTAACAAGATGCGCGACCGTGCGGCGCCGCATGGATGAGCTCCTCCCGGATGCAAGGGAGGGTACGCACGCCTGCATGGTCCGGCAAGGAACGGAAGGCCTGGTTTTTTTCGGGTATCCTGCCCCGCCGTGACCGAGGCCGTGGCTGCTACCCCGGCAGCGCCAGCGAAACCACCGGCGCGCTCGGGCGGCGCGGCGCTCCTGGTCGGGGCAGGCATCCTGCTCAGCCGGATCGCGGGCCTGGTGCGGCAGCGCGTGCTCGGCCACTACCTGGGCATCGCCGCCGCGGCCGACGCCTATGCAGCGGCCCTGCGCATTCCCAACTTCCTCCAGAACCTGCTCGGCGAAGGCGTGCTCTCCGCCTCGTTCATTCCCGTCTATGCGGGGCTGCGCGCCAAGGGCGAAATGGTGCAGGCGCGCAAGGTGGCCGGCGCGGTGGCGGGCCTGCTCACCCTGGTCACCGGCGTGGTGGCGCTGATCGGCGTTCTCGCCACCCCCTGGCTCCTCGACGCCATCGCGCCCGGCTTTCGCGGCGAAACCCGGGCCCTGGCCATCGTCCTGGTGCGCATCTTCTTTCCCGGCATCTCGCTGCTCGTGCTCTCCGCCTTCTGCATCGGCGTGCTCAACAGCCACCACCGCTTCTTCCTCAGCTACGCCGCGCCCGTCGTCTGGAGCGCCGCCATCGTCGCCGCGCTGATCGTCGGAGCTCATAGCCGGAGACCGTCATGACCAGGGCCGCATCGCCATCTGGGCCGCCTGGGGCGCGGTGGTGGGGGGCGGCCTGCAGCTCGCCGTGCAGCTCCCGGCGGTGCTGGAGCTTCTCGGCAGGGGGGCGCGCCTTTCGCTCGGCCGCGGCGATGCGCACGTCCGCGAAGTGGTGCGCAACTTCCTGCCGGTGGTGGCAGGGCGCGGAGTGGTGCAGCTCTCGGCGTACGTCGACACCTTGATCGCGAGCTGGCTGCCCGGCGCGGTGGCGGCCTTCGGATACGCGCAGGTCATCTACACGCTGCCGGTTTCGCTCTTCGGCATGGCGGTGAGCGCCGCGTCCTTGCCCTCCATGTCGGCCGATGCCGGCGTCGGCGATCGGCTCCACGCGCAGACCGAGGCGGGGCTGCGGGCCATCGCCTTTCCGGTGGTGCCTTCCGTGGCCGCCTTTCTCGCCCTGGGCGACGTGATCTGCGCCGCGCTCTTCCAGACTGGCCGCTTCGACGCGGACGACGTGCGCTACGTCTGGATCATCCTCATCGGCAGCACGGTGGGCCTGCTCGCGGCCACCATGGCGCGGCTCTACTCCAGCGCCTTCTACGCCCTGCGCGACACCCGCACGCCGCTGCGCTACGCGGTGCTGCGCGTGGTGCTGACCGCCGGGCTCGGGGTCTTCTGCGGGCTCTACCTCCCCGGGCTCCTCGGCGTGCCTGCCCGCTACGGCGCGGCCGGCCTCACCGCCTCGGCCGGCGCGGCGGGCTGGATCGAGTTCGCGCTCCTGCGCCGCGGCATCGGCCGGCGCATCGGCATCTGCCACCTGCCCAAGGGGTTGTTGCCCCGGCTCTGGGGCGCCGCGGCGCTGGCCGTCCTGCTCTCGCTGGCGCTGAAATTCGCGCTCCCGCCGCTGCATCCCATCCTCCGCGCCGTGCTGGTGCTGGGCGTGTTCGGCGGCACCTACCTCGGCGTCACCCTGGCGCTCGGCGTGGCCGAGGCGTCGCGGGCGCTGGGCCGGGCGCGGCGGCTGCTGCGCCTCTGAAGCCGCTCTGTTATAAACCGCCGCTCCATGCGCATCGCCCTCCTTCTCAGCCTTCTCGCCCTGCCCGCGCTCGCGCAGCAGGCGCGGTCCAATCCGGTCACGCCGGAGCGGGCGCGGGCCATCGTGCCGCGCGCCGATCTCGGCGATCTCACCGACGCGCAGCGCGGCGTATTCGTGGACGTCGCCACCGAGGTGTTCAACTACGCGGGCTGCCAGGACACGCTCGCCAGGTGTCTTGCCGCGGGCGAGAAGGACGCGCACGCGCTGCGCATGGCCGGGCTGGTGAAGCGCCTCGCCTCGGAAGGCTTTCCCGCCGAGCCCATCATCCAGACCGTGGAGCGGTACTACGCGTCCTTTGCTCCCCGCGAACGCGCGCCGGTGACCGCCGAGGACTGCGCCACGCTGGGGAAGGGCGCCGTCGCGCTGGTGGAGTTCAGCGACTACCAGTGCCCCCACTGCGCCGCGGCGCTGCCGGCGCTGGAGAAGCTGGTGGAGCAGACGCGCAAGGGCCAGGTGCGCCTCTGCTCGAAGTACTTCCCCTTCAGCTCGCACCCGCGCGCGTTCATCGCCGCCGCCTGCGCCGAGTACGCCCGCGCCCACGGCAAGTTCTGGAAGCTCAACGCGCTCCTCTTCGAGCACCAGGAGACGCTGGAGGACGACAACCTCAAGGCGTACGCGCGGCAGGCCGGATTGGACGCCGACCAGATGCTGAAGGAGGTCTACGCCGGCAAGTTCGACGCCAAGGTGGAGAAGGATCGCCGGCAGGGGCTGGCCGCGGGCGTGGACAGCACGCCAACCATCTTCATCGACGGGCGCCAGAGCGTGCTGCCCCCCAAGGACTGGTACCTGAATTTCACCGTCGACGACGAGCTGGCCTGGAAGCGCGAGAAGGGCTGGAAGTTCGCCCCCGCGCCGCAGGGCCGCGCGGGCAGGTGATGCGGCACTGGCTGCTCAAGACGGAGCCAGAGGCTTTCTCCTTCGACGACCTGCTGCAGGCGCCGCGCAAGACCGCGGGCTGGGACGGCGTGCGCAACTACCAGGCGCGCAACTTCCTCCGCGACGAGATGAAGAAGGGCGACCGTGTCCTCATCTATCATTCCAACGCCGACCCGCCGGCGGTGGTGGGCGTGGCGGAGATCGTGCGCGAGGGATATCCGGATCCCACGCAGTTCGACGCGCGCCACGACCACTACGACCCCGCCTCCCGCAAGGACGCGCCGCGCTGGTTCCAGGTGGACGTGAAGGCGCTGCAGAAGCTCCGCCGGCCGCTGCCGCTCGACGAGCTTCGCGGCGTGAAGGCGCTTTCGAAGATGCCGCTGTTGCAGCGCGGCCAGCGCCTCTCCGTGCAGCCGGTGGGGGAGCGCGAGTTCGAGCTGATCCTCGAGCTGGGCGGGACGTGAGCGGGCCGTCGGCCATGCTGGCCGTGGCCGCGGTGGCGGTCGCGCTGGCCTTGCAGATCTCCAGCGGAATGTACGATGCCATGGCGCTTGCGCTGGTGACGGTGGGTTGCGCGCTCGCGGTCCTTGGCGCGCTCTGGCGGCGCCGCTCGGCGCGGCCGGAGAACGCGCTTTTGCCCCAGGCGGCGCTCGCGGCGGGGTGCGCCGCGGGCCTGCTCTGCAACCTGTTCTTCAATCCCACCTTCTATGCCGATCCGCGCTCGTTCCAGGGCATCTTCCGCGGCCTCGCGCTGGTGTCGCTGGTCGTCCTCTCCGCGTATCTCTACGTCCACCTGCGCGCCTCCCTGGTGCGCGCGCGGTTCTTCCTTCTGCTCGCCTGCTTCGCCGTCATGGGCGTCGTGGTGGTCCGGGCCAGCCCCACGCCGTGGATCGACGTGTGGCACTTCCAGCAGGGCGCAGCGAGCACGCTCCTGCACGGGGGCGACCCCTACGCCGCCACCTACCCGGACCTGTACGGCACCTGGTCCAGCCGCTTCTATGCGAGCGAGATCCTGCGCGGCGGCCGCGTGGCCGCGTTTCCCTACTCGCCGCTCACCATCCTCGCCGGCCTTCCCGGATTCGCCGCGCTGGGCGACGTGCGCTACTCGCTGCTCGCGCTGATGATCGGCTCGGCCTGGCTTCTGGCCCGCGCGCTGCCAGGACCGACCGGCGAGCTTGCGGCGCTGCTTCTCCTCTTCCAGCCCCGCGGCTTCTTCGTGCTCGAGCAGGGGTGGACGGAGCCGCTGGTGATGTTCTGCTTCGCGCTCACCGTCTTCGCTCTGGCGCGCCGGGTGCACTGGGCGCTCGCGGGCGGGGCGCTGGGACTGCTGGCCGCGAGCAAGCAATATTCGCCGTTCCTGGTGGTCCCGCTGGCATTGGTGTTGCGGCCGCGTCGCGCGCTGTGGGCGGGAGCCGCGGTGCTGGCGGCGATCATGCTCCCCTTCGTGGCGGGCGACCCGACCGGCTTCTGGCGCGGCGTGGTGCGGTTCCAGTTCCTGCAACCCTTCCGCGCGGACTCGCTCTCCTTGTCCTCCTTCTGGGTGCGGCAGACGGGGAGCGCGCTGCCGCCCTTGCCGCTGCTGGGCCTGGGGCTGGGCGTCCTGGTGCTGGTGCTCTGCTTGCGCCCGCGGCTGGGCATCGGCCTGGCCTGCGCCGCGGCGGCAGCGGCTTGGGCCGCCGTGCTAATCTGGAACAAGCAGGCGTTCTGCAACTATTGGTGGCTCTGTTCGGGATTGCTCGGCGCCGCGGCCGCGGCGTCCGGCAACCGGGAGACGGCATGATCGGCGGCAACCGGGTCTGCGTGGTGATGCCCGCCTACAATGCCGAGAAGACCGTCCGGCGCACGGTGGCGGAGATCGACCGCGCCGTCGCCGACGACGTGCTCCTGGTGGACGATCAGTCGAAGGACGACACCGTGGCGGTGGCCCGCGAGCTGGGGCTGCACGTGGTGGTCCACGAGCAGAACCGCGGCTACGGCGGCAACCAGAAGACCTGCTACACGGAGGCGCTGCGGCGCGGCGCGGACATCGTGGTGATGCTGCACCCCGACTACCAGTACTCGCCGCGGCTGATGCCGGCGATGGCGGGGATGATCGCCAGCGGCCACTTCGACGCGGTGCTGGGCTCGCGCATCCTCGGGTCCGGCGCGTTGGCAGGCGGCATGCCGCGTCTGGAAGTACGCCGCGAACCGCTTCCTCACCGCGGCGGAGAACCTGCTCCTCGGCTACAAGCTGGCCGAGTACCACACCGGCTACCGCGCCTTCTCGCGGCGTCTTCTGGAGACGCTGCCGCTGGAGGAGAACAGCGACGACTTCGTCTTCGACAACCAGATGCTGGCGCAGGCCATCTGGTTCGGCTTCCAGATCGGCGAGATCTCCTGCCCCGCGCGCTACTTTCCCGAGGCGTCGTCGATCGATTTCACCCGCAGCGTGAAGTACGGCCTGGGCGTCCTGGGGACGGCGCTGGAGTACCGCGCCACGCGGCTGGGCCTCACGCTCTCCTCGCGCTTCGCCGAGTCGGGCCGCAAGCTGCCACTCCCTCCGCGGGCGCTGCCGCACACCAGGGCAGGCTGAGGTTCGCCTTGCCTCTCACGGCAGGGCAGGGTAGACAGGCCACCCTCAGGGCGCTTAGCTCAGTTGGATAGAGCGTCGGTCTCCGAAGCCGAAGGCCACTGGTTCGAATCCAGTAGCGCCCGCCATTTCTACAATTGCGGAAGTCCGGGCGATTTCTCGGTGCGTCGATTACGGCATCGGCCGCTTTTCGCGACCCGTGCACCACCGGTGCGCTAAAATTTGTCAGCGCCGGCAGCGACAGGCCCAGCTTACAGGCGCCCGATCGCCCCGGCGAGATAGCCGGGGACGCGTCGTCAGCGCTCGCGCAGCACAATCTCAAGGTTGCAGACTGACAAAGCTCGACACAGGCGCCTCATCCGCCGAAGTTGACCTTGGCCTCACGATCGTATATTGGTTGGTCAACCAACCTACACACAGTCATGCCGAGACCAAGTAACACCGAGAAGCGCAGAACGGAGATCGCCCAGGCCTTCCGCCAGGTGATGGCGAGGCGGGGCTACGAGAGTATTTCGATTGGCGAAGTCGCCCGGATAGCTGGGCTGACGCCGGGCCTCGTTCACTACCACTACGAAAGCAAGCTTGAGATCCTGCTCGCGGTGCTCGAGGACCTCTGGCGGGAGCACGAGGGCGCTTCTCGAATTCGCATTGGCCGACACGCCGCCGCAGCACCAACTCGACGCCTTCCTCAATCTGCACCTGGCAGCCGGCAAGACTAGCAGATCCTGCGAGAGGCTCGCTTCGCTCGATCTCGATCGGTGCCGAGGCGCTGCGCGATCCTAGCGTGCGGGAAGGGTACGAGAAGGCGTTGAACGCGAGCGCGGCGCGGCTGATGAGCATCCTCCGGGAGGGCGCCCGTGAAGGTTACTACCGCAAGTCGAAGCTCGACGCGGCAGCCGCCGCCATCCTGGCCCTCATACAAGGCTACTTCTCCCTGGCGGCGAGCGCCCGCGACCTCATTCCGCCGGGCAGCGCGGCCGCGTCGGCGAAGCGGATGCGTTGCAGGGCTGCTGGGGGCCAAATGAGCGCCTTTGAGCTGATCGCGCTCGGTGTCGGTGACACATTCTCCGAGTTGCACCATCCGACTGCGTTGCTCCTCCAGGCTGAGGGTTTTTCGCTGGCCATCGACTGCCCTGATTCCTATCGCGCGGTGCTGAGGGACGCCGCGCTGGCGAGCGGGCGTGACCTGTCGCTTTCTGAGGTTGACGACGTGCTGATCAGCACACGTCCACGGCAATCACATGAACGGTCTTGAAGGGGTCGCCTTCTTCAAGCGCTTCGCAGAGGGTCAGAGGGTCGCGCTTCACACGACGCCAGAGGCAGCTGCGGTCATGTGGGATCACCGGCTCCGGGCTCCGATGGAACAACTCTGGGACGGGAGCCAGATGCAGCAGATGCACTTCGACGACTACTTCGACCTGCACGTCCTGGAGTGGGACAGCAAATCGCGGGCCGGACCCTTCCGCATACGAACGCGGCGCACCGTGCACCACGTGCCGACATGCGCGCTCCTCGTCGAGTACGCCGGCCGTACCCTTGGGTACTCCAGCGATACCGCTTTCGACCCTTCCGTGATCGAGTTTCTGTCGAGCGCCAATCTGATCCTTCACGAAACGAACCTCGGCCCAGCGCACACCCCTTACGAGCGCCTCGCCGAGTTGCCGGAGTCTCTGCGCCGGAAGATGCGGCTCGTTCATTACCCCGACGGTCTGCAGATGGATGCGATCGAGCCGCTGGCCCAAGGTGCGCTGCTGCGCGTGTGAGAGGAGAGGCAACTGTGCTCGTTCTCGCTCTGATGGTCCTCGGTCTTGCCGTAGCCGCATTGCGTTGGTCATTCGTGGCGGCACGGCCCGACGAGCTGCTCTGCAAGTCCGCCGCGGCAAGCTCGCCGATGCAGGCGTGGGCATCTTCGTTTTCCGACTCCCTGGCGACGACGTGGTTCGATTCAGCAGCACGTTGCAGCGCGTGACCTTCTCCGTCGAGGCTCTGACTGCCGACCGTCTCGCCTTGACCCTCGAGGGGTTTCTCCTTTGGACGGTGTCGCGCCATGACGGAATGCCCTTGCGGGCATACGCGATGCTCGGTCTCGCCAACCTCGACCGCCCGCCGCGGGGGTTGCGCAGCGAACGGCACCTGCTTGCGGCTCCCAGCACCGCGCGTTGCAGGCGCTCGTCTCCGCGGAGGCGTTGGCTGCGTCTTCCACCCTGACGCTGGAGGAGGCGGTCTCGAGACCTGAGGCGCTTGCAGAGGAACTGCGGAAGCGCCTGCGCCACTTGGCGAGAGCGTGGGGCTCGAAGTCGCAGACCTGGAGATCGGCCGGGTCCGAACCCGCCAATCCCGACGTTCTCCGCGAACTCGCGGCGCCGCGCGAACAGGCATTGCGCCGCATCGCTGAGCTCGAACGTCTGGATGCCTCCGAGGCAATCGCGCAGCGCGACCCAGAGAGGCGCGTCGCCGTGCGTCGTTGGCAGTGGAGGCCGCCGAACGCGAGCTCCAGTTGGAGCGAATCACCCGTGAGGAGGCCGCCTTCGTCCAACAGACTTCGCAGCTCAGGCGCGAAGCAACAACAAGAAGCGGGAAGTTTGGCCCTCGAGTTACTCGAGGTCGAACTGCGCAAGCCACTAGGCGATCCTGGTATCACGAATTGGCGCTGTTGCGCGCGCGGAATTGGCAGCGCAGGCGCTCGACAAGTTTGCGCGAGGCACGCTGGGATGACCGTGAGCGGCGCATCTCCTGCTCGAGAGCATCCTCGGGTTGCTCGCCGGAAAGAAACTGAAATTTGGAACGCTTGATGATGCGGCGCCGCTGGCAGGCCTTGCCCCAGCCCTGCTCACCAGTGATAAAACCCGTTCGCCTTTGAGAGAACTGCGTAACAAAGTGAGCATCCACTCACTCAAGATCGCGATGTTGGGAGCGCTAGATGCTGCGTCCCCACGGGCTCTCAACAAGCTCAACATGGTCTGGGCGCCCGCAGCAACGCGGCGATCTCGAATTGCGCCTCGGGAAGGAATTCGATTTCGCAAGAACGCTCGCTCGCGGTGAGGGCGTTCGACGAATTAAGGTCCTCCGGCTTCATCGTGCCTACGTTCTCGGACATTGCCGCTCCCGAGGATTGGGTCGTGATCACCGATGCCGGTCGGGCCGCTCTGAAGCGGAACGCCCTCGACGACCTGGACGAGGCGTTGACGAAGAATCAACCCGTATCTTCTGGAGATCCGGAGGGGAGCGCGACTGCCTGGACGCGATGCACCCGGATTCACTTCGACAGGCCGCGCACTCAGCGCGGGAGCTCATCGACCAGGTCCTCAAGGACGGCGTTTCCGACGAAGAGATCCGCTCGCAGCCGGGCTTCCAGCCAGACCTCAGTAGTTCGTCGGGAATCAATCGGCGCATGCGCTTGAAGCTGCTGATGCGAAAGCACCGTGGGCATCTCTCCGACTCAGAATTGAAGGTCGTCGAGCAAGCCGGTGACTTCGTCTTGGCGACTGACGTCAAGCTGATGGCAGCGGCGCACAGCCGTTCGGCACCTGCTCACGCTGAGGTTCTGGATTCGCTTGAAATCGCCGAGAAGATGCTGCGGCGCCTTCTCGTTCCTCCCTCGGCTACTTGATGGGCTTCGGCTTTGGCAGGAGGGTCCCACCCGTCATCAGCACGCTCACGTGCCCCGTAGAGGTTACCGAGGCGGTCATCGGAGGATCGTAGCGTCGCACCGCCTTCTCCATTCGGGAGCGCGCGGCGACGAACGCCTGTGCCATCTGCTCGGCCTTCAGGTTGCCGTGGCCGAGCGAGAAGCAGGCCACTTCACCGACGAGAATCGCGACCAGCTCGAGCGCGTTGCGCCTTACTGCCTTGTCCTTGGTGAGGACGACCCAGCCGCGGCGGCCTGCTTCGGCGAGCCATTCGGCGTCGGGCGCGTCGTCTGCGAAATGCGCGCTGTGCTCTTCTACCTGGAATCCCGCCGCGCGAAGGTCGGCTACGATCCTTCGCCCGAGCGACCGGTCGACGAACCAGGTGAACGGCTCAGGCGGCTTCACTCGTCTCGCACCGGATCGCGTCCTCGATCTGTCCGGGATCGAGGCGATAGTCCTGTGCGAGCTCGGCAACCGATTCGCCCGCGCGGTATCGCTCGGTCACGATGCGGGTCTCGATGCCACTGCCAGCGATGATCGGCTGGCCGAAGCCACGGCGCGGGTCGATCACGATGCTCTTCGGGCCGGTCAGGTCTGCCCGGACCCAGGGATACAAGCGCTCGGCGATGTCGTGACCCCAGCCGATGCGTTCGAGGCTGGCATCGAGGACCTGACGCAAGAGTGTCTGGTCAGGGCTCGTCGCGTCGAGTAGTTCGTCGGCCCGCTCCACGAACAGGCGAACACCGTCGGTGCGGAATCGTGCGTGGATGAGCGGGCGCTGGACGCCGAGCTCCTTTCCGACAAACCTCAGCGCCTTGCGAACACGCTGCATCGAGATGCCGTGGACGCGCCGCATCGACGCCAGGACGAAGGACTCCACCAGGTTCGAGAACGAGAGCGTGAGCGGCGAACGCTCCGCCGGGGTGAAAAGGGCAGCGTGCTTGCCGTCGCCGCGCGCCCACAACCGCAGCGTCGAAACGCGAAAGCCGGACAAGCTGCGCCGCGCGCACGGCGGTGTACGCGGGCAGCTCCTCAGGCGACTGGGCGTCGGCGATGTGAGCGAGGTTGGCCACGAGCGCAGTATTAGCACAGGCGTCCGACATGGCACGATCGTTCCCATCCGTGGCAGGATCCTTGCGGTGATGGAGTCAGGCGAGCCGAAGCAGGCCGAATGCGCGACGCATGGGCGTAGCCCGGAAGCATTCATTTGCCGCCACCTCATCGAGAATACCGGCCTCGACTTTCATCGGGATGACCCGAGCTCGGAAAGCCCTTACCCGGATGCGTGGTGCCACGCGTGCGAGAAGATTCGCCGGCGCGCTGGCGGTTGGGACAAACTCGACGCCGCTAAAGCTCCCCCGATCCGCCTCGTCTGCGGTCACTGCTATGACAACATCCTATTGCGGCACCTCAGTGCGCCAAGGACACTGTTCGGCCGCCTGCGTCGAATGCTCGCGTCGCCTGCCCGCCCCTAGACCTGCCTTCAAGACCGTGGTGCACGATGAGGCAGTACTCGCAGCGAGTCGGCGCGCCCGCGATCGTCTACGTGCAGAGCTGAAGCCGAGATTCATTGCCGGGCTTTCATATGGAGAGCGGCTGACGGTGAAGGCTCCGTTCGCCGTGCCAGCGGGCGGCCAAGAATGGATGTGGGTCGCCGTGTCACGCTGGGACGGCCCACGGATTCACGGCATGCTCGACAACGATCCAGTGCACTTGCGGGACTTGAAGGCTGGCGCACATGTCGATGTGCTAGAGGACGAAGTACTCGACTACATCTTCGTCCGCAGTGACGGAACCAGTGAAGGCAACGAGACCGCAGCGATCATGCATGGGAAGGCCATGAACTGTAGTCGATTCTATGAGCATCAGACTCCATGGAGACTTCAATGGCTTGTTCTGGCGACCTCCTGTGCCTGTCTCACTCGGCACGTCGCCACTGATGAATCTGGAGCAACCATCGCGCTCGAAGCCGGGATGGAGGCTATCGCGTTCGAGGAAGACATCGAGGACGGTCAGCGTTGCTTCCTCCGCTCGCGAAGGGTCACGTGGTCCGGTTCTCCGGAGTGGCTTCAGCACAACGAATCGAGATGGTGCCTGCGAATCGACCGGCAGGGAGTTCGGCATGTGCCATCCGATGGACGACGCCTGATTGATGGTGCTGAGCGCGCCAGGTACGGATGAAGTGCATGCGATGATGACGTCGAGGCTTCGGACACAAATCGTCGCCGCGAGATACTGGCCGCGTTGGCAGGGAGCGGTACTCTTGAGTCGTGAGGCGACCAGGCACTGGAATACGGGCACCCATTTTCATCGTGGGGCGCAACGGCGATGTGTCAGCGCACACTTCGGTCGCGGACGCAGAATCTGCGGTCGAGTCCGTCGATGTCGAAGACGGAGAGTACCTGGCCGCATATGATGCGGACGGGAGGCTCCTCGAGCTCCGGCGTCGAGACGCCAACCAAACGCACCCGGTTCCTTGGCATCACTGGAATCGAGCTTACGCCCGTCATGCTTCGGGCTGTTGATTTCGCACCATCCCACGAGAGCAAGCTTCGGGCGGCGCTCATGGCGAGCCTTCGAAAACAGGGCATCTCGATCTCGGACACGATGCCACTGGATGGACTGATCGCTTCTTTCGTTAGCGTCGGGCAGGGATCGGCGAGTTTCCGTCGGCGGCGGGTCACTCCGCCGACTTCTCCGTCGGTGGGGCCTCCTGAAGAGAAACAACCGCGGTTCATGACGGACTACGACCTTCGTCCGTGCTGTTGAGCTGTTCCCACGGCGGAGCTCAACACAACTGACCTTGAACGACTTCTTCTCGACTCCAACCGTCCGGCTCGCTCGCGCAACGCGAATGGCGTCGACGCCACGAGGTGACCCCCGCACGCTGGTATCGAGAGCGGCTGACGTCTCGCCGCGCCACAGCGCGAGCGACTGCGCTGCTTGGGTTGACGGAAGTCGGCGAGGAAGCCGACGCGGCGGAAGCCGTAGTGCGGCTTGACGATCCGTCCTGGCGTGTTCGGCTCGTGTCGCTCCGCTGCATCAGCAAGCTCGCGCCTCGGGAAGCAGCAGCCGCTGCTCTGGAAGCGCTCGGCGATTCCTCACACAAGGTCGTCATCGCCGCGGCGAGCATCGCTCTTCGGCACCCGTCGCCACGCCTGCAGGTGAAGGTCGAAGAGCTGATCTTCAGCCCTGACGTTTCCCGCCGCCGGACGGGCCTGCGTCTCCTGCGTGCTGGCCAAGTCGTGTGGCAGGCTCGACAAGCTTCTCCGCAGCGCGCCATCTCTGCAGCGCGATGCGCTCACGCTGCTTGACAAGTTTGTTACCCGGGGGCTTGTCGGCCACTCTTTGCCTCCTGGACTTCGAGACCGCCTCGTCGAGGCCGTAAACGCCAGCGAGTTGCCCCCGTTCTGCAGCGAGCGGCGTCCACAGCGCGAGTGGAACCTTCGCCGGCGGGCGGAGACGTAACGAGCCCGCATTCTCTTCGGTCTAAGGTCGGTGGCGACGGCTGAGTAGCTCCCTCGGGAACTCGGCGGTGCTTCCCTGTGGTCGGCTCTCGGTGCCATGGGCGTGGGTAGCGAGCGCAGGCTCGTCATGGCGTATCGGGTGACATCGTGCCGGCTTCCATCAGGAAGTCTGTCCGGAGGTCCTCCAATACTCGGGCCTGGGCGGCGTGCTCGAGCGCGACCTTGCAAGCGTCCCTCTGGATCTGGCTGACGGCCCTCTCCAGCGCGTTGCGCACGAGCTTTCAGCGGAGGGGTGAAGTCATCGACGGGAATGCCAACATGCTCGACACCTACATCTGCGAGGGCGTCGCGTAGCCACACGAGCCATTCGCGCGCGTCGCTCGCACGCCTCTCAGCCTCGGCCTTCGCATGTCGATCCTCGCCCGTTACAACTTGCGCAGGCCCAGCGCTCGATCGGTTGCGATTCCACACCGTACCCTGCAGCCGCCGCGCCTTGAGCTCGACAAAGCGCTGGTGCCGGGAAGGTGCCGAGCACGAAGGTGCACACGATGTCCTCGGTGCGATGTTACGAGCCGACCCTTCATGGCCCTCAAACGGACCCGGAGAATGGGCTGTCTGCGGCGAGAGAGGCGACTAGTGAGGCTCGCCATGCACTTCACACTGACAAGAACATTGCCGGCTCTTGTCGTCACAGCCGGCCGTTGCCTATTCCACCGCAGCGCTGGCCTGCAAGGCGATGGTCCGGTTCCCCGGAGCATCTTCCAACCGCCTGGGTTGATGGCCCATTCGGACATCGTGGTCGCCTCGGTGGAGGAAGACCGAGCCGAGCCAGGCCCTGGAGATGAGGTTGAGGAGCTGCTCGGGTCGAACAAGAACCCTTCAGGGCCCGCATCAAGATCGAACGATCGCTGAAAGGTCAGACGTCGCCAGGTGACCTCGTCTCAGATTGAAACAGATCAAGGGCGAAGAAGCCCATGCTATTTGCCCGCTCAACCTCGAAGCCGGTGTGACGCTACCTCCTCTTTCTGACGCGAGATCGAAAACTAGCTTTCTGATCTCCAGGTACCTGTCGCAGACGACATCGATGAAGGAACCTCGAGCGGCCACATACGTGCGAGACGTCGAGTCGCGAGTTGCGTCCGCTCCCCCGATCCCAACCACCGCCGAATGCTCGAAGGACGGCAGCAGTCGAAAACGCAGGACGGTGGTGCTCAGTAGCTTTGGTTGGCGAGAGAACACAGAGGTCGTGCTGCGGCCGCGATTGTTACGAGTGCCCCGACTCACGGTGCTTGGTTTCGACGGTGCGAGCCCTGGCGCTTCGATTCAAGAAACAACTTCACGTCACCGGGCTCGATGCGGGATGCAGGCGCCCACGCGCACGTGCGCAAGCTGTCCGCGCTCGCACAGCGAGTAAACCGTGGCGCGGCAGACGCGCAGCAACGACGCAACCTCGCCCACTGTGAGCAGACAGGAGTTCACCCTCCAGGAACGCGCTATTGCGTGCACCACCGGTGCACCAAAATTTCCGGGATCGGCAGGGATGGAGCGGGAGGGCAAGGATCCGGTCAAGTCCGATTCCGGAGGGAAAACAACGCCGAGGGACGCTTGGAGGAGCGTGCGGGAACCGCTCAGACCGAACTCCAAAACCGAAGGCTGCGCATTCCGCTACCGCCATGCCGGCGCAAGACCCACCGGAAGGTTCAGGCCGCAGTTTCCCTCGACTCGCCCACAGCCTGGGCGACCGCCAGGATGCGGATGATCGCGGTGCGGCCCGGGAGCGGCCATTCGATGCTGTCGCCGACTCGCAGCCCGAGGAGCGCCGCGCCGATGGGGGCGAGGACCGAGATTCTCCCGGCCGACGCGTCCGCGGCAGCCGGGTACACGAGGACCACCTCGCGCACGGTGCCGGTGCGCGCGTCGTCGAACGTGACTCGGGATTCGATCGTCACCACGTCGGGCGGCATGTGACCGGGGTCGACGATGATGGCTCGATCGAGCTCTGCGGCCAGCCGCTCCGCGGCTGCGCCATCGCGGCGCGCGGAATGGTGATCGATGAGCGATCGGAGTTGCCGGAGGTCGGTGCTGCTGATGTAGATTTGCTCGGCCATTTCAATCTCCGTAAGAGTGCTCTGCCCGCGGCAAACAAAAGCCGGCCGGGGCGGGTAACCGGCAGGCTGTGGGAAGTGATCACCCGGAATGGCGGACAGCGCGCAAGCGCGCGCGCCCTGCCGAATCTTCCAACTGTGTGAGGCGCCTCGGGCGGCTAGCGAGCCAGCGCCGCGGCGCAATCGCCAGGGAAGGCGGTGCCAGGAGCTCGCGCCATCCCCCGGGCGGCGCTGGTGGCCAGGCGCAGAGACGAAAGCGAGCGGGGGGTTTGAACGAGCACCATGCAGTCAATCTAATGCCTGCGCGCAGGAAAGCAACGCAGAAGCAAGCCTTGGCGACGAGGTGCGGTCACACGTGCGGGACTCCAGATGCTGCGCCGGTTCCGCGGTGATTAGCGGACGTCGATCCCTCGGTCGCCGCTGGTCGATCTCGCGCGCGTCTGGTCGCCCAGCGCCCGTTCGATCTCGCGGCGCAGGACCACGGCGCTGTTGTGGGTCTCGTCCCGCGCACCGTAGACCAGCGTCACCGTCCGGCCGGATGCGCGGTGTACGAGGTCGGCCAGCGCGTCCGCCGCGGGATGCTCGCGCAGCTCGCGCCGATAGCGCGCGGTAAACTCGCTCCAGCGCGCGGGGTCGTGGCCGAACCAGCGGCGCAGGTCCGCGCTCGGCGCGACGTCTTTCAACCAGGCGTCGAGCCGCAGATCCGCCTTGCGCACGCCGCGGGGCCAGAGCCGCTCGACCAGCACCCGATAGCCATCGCGACCACCAGCGGGGTCATACGCGCGCTTGAGCAGGATCATGACGCACCTCCAGCCCAAGGATGTGCGTCAATCCGCCCCGGCGCTACAGAGATGCAGCGTCAGTCGGAACCCAGGCGCGCGATGTCTCCGGGACGAAACAAGCGTACGTCCATCGGGTCCTCGAGGACGAATGCGACGAGGTCGGGGCCGCGCTGCCTGGCGTACGACGGATCGAGTGCAGCGACGCGCACCCCGTTGAGAAGCGGTCTCTCTGCAAGCTCGATACGGCCGCCCTTCCGCCGCAGCCGCGCGAATACCACCGGGGCGCACTGCACACCCCCTTCGTTGATCAGGAGCGCCGCCTCGATCTCGAACTCCGTCTGGACGTGCAGGTCTGCCGCGCTCGAGGACTGCTCCACCGCGAGGGCCCTGCCTCCCTCGCCCTCCCAGCGCTCGATCGCGGCGCGGTCTGTCGCGGCCGCGGGGATGGTGTTCTCGCTCATGGGCTTTCGCGTCGGCGTCCGGGTGGCTAGAGGATCCCGACCTGCCTGAGGAACCCGACCTGATCGTAGAAGAGCCTCTCCTCGACGATCTCGCCGTTCCTCCAGCGCGCGACCGTGCAGAATTCGAGGGCGAACCGTTTGTTGGTGGCTGGATGGACCTTCCCGTCGAGCCCCTGCAAGGGACCGATCATCCTGCCCTTCCAGTTCGCGACGGTGCAGGTGTAGTCGCCCGACGCGATCATGATCTTGTAGGGATTGTTCTCCAGCTGGTTTTCCACCGATTTGAAGAACTGCTCCGATTCGGTCTGGTGCGCGTCCCGGCCCCTGGTCGGATCGGGCTGGCCCGGCCAGAAGACGGCGGTGTCCCCGGAGTGGCGCTTTCGAAAGACCTCCCAGTTCTGGGAGTTCCACGCATCGTCGAGCGTCTTCATGCGCTGCAGATTGTCTTCGCTCATGGTTGCCTCCAGCCGGGATGCGCCCCGCGATCGGCAGCTAACGCTTCGCGCGCGAGTTTGCAAGGCGGCCGCGTTGGCATTTCGATCCACTCCGGTATGGTGCGGCGATGCCTCTCGTGGCGCTGCTGATCGTCCCGATCGCTGCCAGCGCCGTCGCCGCTCTCTTGCCGCCTCACGCCCGCAACCGCGCGGCCGGACTTGCGGGGCTTTCCACCGTGGCCATGCTGGCCGCTCTCGTGCCCTGGTTTCCACGAGTGCGCGAGGGCGCTCCGGTCGTGGAGCGCATCGAATGGGTTCCCGCCCTCGGCCTCGACCTGGTCCTTCGTCTCGACGGCTTGTCCTGGCTGTTCTCGGTGGTCGTCCTCGGCATCGGCGTCCTGGTCATGCTCTACGCCAGGTACTATCTCTCGCCCGCCGACCCCGTCCCGCGGTTCTACTCGTTCCTGCTCGCCTTCATCGCCGCCATGCTCGGCGTCGTCCTTTCCGGGAACCTTCTCCAGCTCGCCTTCTTCTGGGAGCTGACGTCGCTCTTCTCGTTCCTGCTCATCGGCTACTGGCACCAGCGCAAGGACGCGCAGCGCGGTGCGCGCATGGCGCTCGCGGTGACGGCGACCGGCGGCCTCTGCCTGCTCGCGGGCGTGCTCGTGCTCGGCGCCATCGCCGGTACCTACGACCTCGCCGGCATCCTCGAGAGCGCCTCTCGCGTCAAAGCGGACCCGCTCTACCCCCTCGCGGTATGCCTCATCCTCGTCGGCGCGTTCACCAAGAGCGCGCAGTTCCCCTTCCACTTCTGGCTGCCGAACGCGATGGCGGCGCCGACGCCCGTCTCCGCATACCTCCACTCTGCGACGCTGGTGAAGGTGGGTGTGTTCCTCCTCGCGCGCCTCTGGCCTGTGCTCTCCGGCACGCAGCTCTGGTTCTGGCTGGTTGCGCCGGTGGGCCTCTTCACGCTGCTCCTCGGAGCGTGGGCTGCGCTGTTCCAGCGCGACCTCAAGGGCCTGCTCGCGTACTCGACCATCTCCCATCTCGGGCTGATCGTGCTCTTGCTCGGGCTCAACAGCCCGCTCGCGGCGATGGCCGCCGTGTTTCACGCCCTCAATCACGCCACCTTCAAGGCGTCGCTCTTCATGGCGGTCGGCATCATCGATCACGAGACGGGAACCAGGGACATCCGCCGCCTGTCGGGCCTCTATCGGCTGATGCCGATCACCAGCACGCTTGCGCTGGTGGCGACGGCGGCGATGGCCGGGGTGCCGCTGTTGAACGGCTTCCTCTCCAAGGAGATGTTCTTCGCCGAGACCGTCCTTCTCCAGGGCAGCCCGCTCGTGGAGTGGACCCTGCCGATGCTGGCGACGCTCGCGGGCGCCGGCAGCGTGGCCTACTCGCTTCGGTTCGCCCTGGAAGTCTTCTTCGGTCCCTCGAGCGCCAGGGATACGCCGCGCCAGCCGGAGGAGCCTCCGAAGTGGATGCGCGTACCCGTCGAGGTGCTCGTCCTGCTTTGCCTGGTCGTGGGCATCTTCCCGGCGGCGTCCGTCGGCCCTTTCCTCGCGGCCGCGTCACTGCCGGTGGTCGGCGCGGTGTTGCCGGCGTACAGCCTGAAAGTATGGCACGGGTTCACTCCACCGCTGCTGATGAGCGTGCTGGCCTTCGCGGGCGGCGGCGTGTTGTACCTTGCCGTCCGACGCCGCGAGGTATCCAGCAGGGCGCTCGGGGGAATGCTCTTCACCCGCATGCTGGCGCGGCTCACGCTGCTCAGCCGATCGCTGCGCGCGCGCCTGCTGACCGCGGGTCTTCAGCGGCAACTCCTCTTGCTCGTGCTGGTGACGCTGCTCGTCGGCCTTTGGACTTCGGCCGGCGGCATCGGCGCCCGGAATCGGCCGCTGGTGCCGTTTTCGCCGGCATTCGTGGGGCTCTGGGCGGTAGGCGGCGTCGCAGCGGTGGCGTCCGCCTGGCAGGCGAAGTTCCATCGGATCGCGGCGCTGCTGTGCTCGGGAACCGCGGGAGCAATCTGCTGCGTGACCTTCATCTGGTTTTCCGCGCCCGACCTGGCGCTCACGCAATTGACCGTGGAGGTCGTCACCACGCTGCTCATGCTGCTCGGGCTGCGCTGGCTTCCGCCCCGGGAACCTGAACGCGGCACCTACGACGCCCGCACCCGCAGGACCGCCAGGGGCCGCCGCACCCGCGACTTCATGGTCGCGGCGGCGGGCGGCGTCGCGATGGCCTTGCTTTCGTTCGCGGTGATGACGCGGGACTTCCCGGCGCGGACGTCCTACTACCTGGAAAAAGCGCTCAGCGAAGGCGGCGGAAGAAACGTCGTCAACGTCATGCTCGTCGACTTCCGCGGCTTCGACACCTTCGGCGAAGGAATCGTCCTCGCGCTCGTCGCCCTGACCGTCTATGCATTGCTGCGCCGTTTCCGGCCCGCGGACGAAATGATGAAGCTGCCGCCGCAGCAACGCGCGGTCCCCACCGATCTGGCGACCGACCTGGTGAACCCCCGGCACGCGAAGGATCCCGCCGTGGGCTATCTCGCGGTCCCCGCCGTGCTGGTGCGCTTGATGCTGCCCGTCTCCGGCATGGCGGCCGTCTTCTTCTTCCTCCGAGGCCACGACGCTCCTGGCGGCGGGTTCGTGGCGGGACTCATCATGTCGCTCGGCCTCCTCCTCCAGTACATCGTCTCCGGAACCGAATGGGTGGAAGACCGCGTCCGTCTCATGCCGAGGGCGCTGATCGGCGCCGGAATCCTCTTTGCCGTCGCGACGGCGACCGCGCCCTTCGCCTTCGGATATCCGCTGCTGACCTCGGGTACCCTCGATCTGGGCGGGTTGCACGTCGGCAGCGCGCTCTTCTTCGACCTGGGAGTCTTCTGCATCGTGTTGGGCTCTACGCTCCTCATCCTCGTCGCGCTGGCGCACCAGTCGATTCGCGCGCACCGCGCGTCGGAAGATCGCTGATGGAAATCGTCCTCGCGCTGGCGATCGGCGTCCTGACCGGCTCGGGGATCTGGCTCGTCCTGCGGCCGCGAACCTTCCAACTCGTGCTCGGGCTTTCCCTGCTCTCCTACGCGGTGAACCTGTTCATCTTCAGCATCGGCGGGCTTGCCATCGACAAGGAACCCATCCTCGTCGATCACGTCCGCCCGGACCTCCTCCATTACACCGATCCGGTCCCCCAGGCCTTGGTCCTGACTGCCATCGTGATCGGTTTCGCGATGACGGCGCTCCTCCTGGTCGTGGTCCTCGCATCCCGCGGGATGACCGGAACGGACCACGTCGACGGCGCCGATCCATGACCGGGCTCGTCCGAGCGGCGATGCCTGATCTGGTCGTCGCCCCCATCGTCCTGCCGATGGCGGTTGCCGCGGCGATGCTGCTCTTCGGCGAGGGCAGGCGGAACGTCAAGATCGCCATGGGAATGGCGTCGGCGCTGCTCGGCCTCGCCTTGTCGTGCGTGCTCTTCGCCTGGACGAATCTCCACGGCACGGTCGCCTATCTACCCGGCAACTGGCCTCCTCCATTCGGGATCGCGCTGGCCGTGGATCGCCTCTCCGCCGGCATGCTGGTGCTCACCTGGCTTCTGGGCGCGGCAGGACTGCTCTTTGCCTCCTCGCGCTGGCACCGCGCCGGCGTCCATTTCCATTCCCTCGTCCAACTGCAGCTGATGGGCCTCTCCGGCGCGTTCCTCACCGCCGACGTGTTCAACCTCTTCGTCTTCTTCGAAATCCTCCTCGCCGCCTCGTACGGTCTTTTGCTGCACGGTTCCGGCAAGGCCCGGGTCCGTGCGGGCGTGAGCTATGTCGCGATGAACCTCGCGGGCTCGTCGCTCTTCCTGATTGGAGCAGCCATCCTCTATGGGGTAACGGGCACGCTGAACATGGCGGAGCTCGCCGCCCGTCTTTCGGCGCCTTCCGTGGCAAACCGGCACCTCATCGAGATGGGTGCCGCCTTCCTCGCGCTGGCGTTCTTGCTCAAGGCCGGCGCCTGGCCGATCAATCTCTGGCTCTCCCCCGCCTATGCCGCGGCGACTCCGCCGGTGGCGGCGATCTTCGCCATCCTCACCAAGGTGGGAGTCTACTCGCTCATCCGGCTCTGGACGCTGATGTTCGCCGGTGGGCCGCTCGCCGGATTCGGAGCGGACGCCCTGCTCGCATCCGGCGCGGTGACGACCCTTCTCGCGTCGCTGGGGATGCTCGCGTCGCAGCGCGGAGCGGAGCAGGCGTCGTGGGCGGTCGTGGTATCCGCCGGGACGCTCCTCTGCGCAGTCGGTCTCGGCGGCGCAAGCGCCCTCGGCAGCGCCCTCTTCTACCTGATCCCTTCCACCATTGCCGCGAGCCTGCTCTTCTTGCTCGCCGACATCGTCCAGCGCTGGCGCGCGGGAGCGACCGTCGTCGACGAGGCGCCTTTCCTCAACGCCGCTCTCGAAAGCGAGGACATCAACCTCGACGACGAAGGCGACCCTCTCGTCGCGCTTCCCTTTCCGGCCTCGACGGCCCTCTTGGGCATGGCTTTTCTCGCCTGCGCACTGCTCGTCGCCGGCCTGCCGCCGCTGCCCAGCTTCATCGGCAAGCTGGGGATGCTCTCGGCCGCCGTCGTGGAGAGCGGCACGCACGGGCGCGCCCGCACCTGGATCTTCGTTGCCACCTTGCTCGCCTCGGCAGTGCTGGTCCTGCTCGCGCTGATGCGCACCGGCATCCGCATCTTCTGGTCGGAGCCGCGGCATGAGCGCCCTCACGTCCGCGCGGCGGAGGGGGTTTCCGTCCTTGGGCTGCTCGGCGCCACCGTCGCGCTGACCATCGCCGCCGGCCCGGCGATGGCGGCGGCCAACGCGGCCGCGCGCAGCCTCTACGAACGGAACTCGTACATCGAGGCGGTGCTTGGAGCGCGCGTGCGACCCATGGCGAGCCGATCGGCGGGATTGCCGTGAGGCGCCTGTTTCCCGCTCCGCTGCTGTCCGTGGCGCTGCTCTTGCTCTGGCTCCTGCTCATGCAGTCGTCGAGCGCCTCAACCGTCGTGCTCGGGGCGGCGCTGGCGATCTTCTGGCCGGTGGCGACGGCGCGGCTCCGCCCCGGCCGCGTGCGCCTCCACAGGCCGGTGGTGATGGCGCGCCTCTTCGGACGCGTGGTGATCGACATGCTTCGCTCGAACGTCCAGGTCGCCCGCGCGATCCTCACGCGGCGCTCGAGCGAGATTCGCTCTGCCTTCGTCGAGATTCCTCTCGAGTTGAAGGACCCCAACGGGCTGGCCGTCCTGGCGATGATCATCACCTTCACGCCGGGAACCGCATGGGTGCAGGTCTCCGCGGATCGCCGCGTTCTCCTGCTCCACATCCTCGACCTCGAGGACGAGGGCGCTCTCATCCAGCTGGTCAAGCGGCGGTACGAAAGGGCGTTGATGGAGATCTTCCCATGAGCTTCCTCCTTTCCTGGTCCCTGGCGTTTTCCCTCGCCTGCCTCGTCCTCTCCATGGCGATGGCGCTTCTGCGCATGCTGATCGGCCCGCGCGCAGAGGACAGGGTGTTGGCGTTCGATTGCCTCAATGCGGACGCGATGCTCCTGATCCTGGCGCTGGGCCTGCGCTACCGCAGCAGCTCCTATTTCGAGGCGGCGCTCCTCATCGCGCTGTTCGGCTTCGTCGGGTCGACCGCCATTTCCAAGTTCCTGCTCCGCGGGGAGGTGATCGAATGATCGCGACCACACCGCTCTGGGTCGACGCGCTGACCGCGGCGTTCCTCGTCGCGGGAGGGCTGGCGGCCCTGATCGGCTCGTTCGGGCTCGCGAGGCTGGGTACGTTCTTTCAACGCGTCCATGCTCCGACGCTGGGCGCGACCGTGGGAACATGGTGCCTCGTCCTCGCCACCATCGCGCAGACCCAGAGCGGGCAGCCGCTCGTTCCGCGCGGTGCTGATCGCGCTGTTCATCGCGCTGACTGCGCCGATCACCACCATCTTCCTCCTCCGCGCGGCCATCTTCCGGGAGCGGCTCAGGCAATCCGCGCCGCGGTAGCGTCCAGCACGCACGTCGGATGGACCTTGTCATGTGCGCTCAGACCGGGTTAGCTCCGCCAGCACCAGGAGAAGGACATGAGCGAGCAGAGGAGCCCGTTCGAGAGCCTGCGAGCCTTGCTCCCCGATCTCGAGGCGCTCTACAAGGACATCCACTCCCACCCCGAATTGTCGATGCAGGAGACGCGAACGGCGGAGGTGGTCGCCGAACGCCTCCGCGCCGCGGGATTCGAGGTCATGACCGGCGTGGGACGGACCGGCGTGGTCGGGCTGCTGCGAAACGGCGACGGACCCATCGTCATGATGCGTGCCGACATGGACGCGCTGCCGGTGGAAGAAGCCACCGGCTTGCCCTACGCGAGCAAGGTGACGGCGAAAGACCATGAAGGGAACACGGTTCCCGTCATGCACGCCTGCGGCCATGACATGCACGTCGCCTGGCTCGCGGGCGCCGCCTCGCTTCTGTCACGCTCGCGCCATGCCTGGAAGGGCACGGCGATCGCCACCTTCCAGCCCGCCGAGGAGACGGCGCAAGGCGCGCAGGCGATGATCGACGACAAGCTGCTGGAGCGCATTCCCAGACCCGACGTGGTGATCGGCCAGCACGTGATGGTCGGGCCGGCGGGCAATATCGGCGGCCGCAGCGGCGCCATCACCTCGGCCGCCGACAGCCTGCAGATCCGGCTCTTCGGGCGCGGCGCTCACGGCTCCATGCCCCAGGCGAGCATCGATCCGGTGGTGATGGCCGCCGCGACCGTGCTGCGACTGCAGACCATCGTCTCCCGCGAAATCGCCGCCGCCGATTCGGCCGTCGTCACCGTCGGGTCATTGCAGGCGGGAACGAAGGAGAACGTGATCCCCGACGAAGCCATCATCAAGCTGAACGTTCGCACCTTCGACGAGGGGGTGCGCAAGCGCGTGCTCGCGGCCATCGAGCGCATCGTCAATGCCGAGGCCGCGGCGTCGGGCGCGCCCCGGCCGCCAGAGATCACGCCGCTCGACCGTTACGCGCTCACCAGCAACGATCCCGTCGCGACCGAGCGGATCTTCCAGGCGTTCCGGCACCACTTCCCGGAGGAGCGCGTCAAGCAGACGGGCCCCAGCTCCGCAAGTGAAGACTTCGGCTGCTACGGCTCGCAGTGGCATGTGCCGTCGGTGTTCTGGTTCGTCGGCGGAACCGATCCGCAGGCCTATGCGAAGGCGAAGGAGGCCGGACGAATCCAGGACATCCCCACCAACCACAACCCACGCTTCGCCCCCGTCGTTCATCCGACGCTCGAAGCAGGCGTCGAGGCGATGGTCGTCGCGGCGCAGGCATGGCTGGCAGCGCCGCGCGGATGACACGCGAGGCGTTCATCCACTCGCTGGTGACGGCGATCGACATCGTCGGCACCTTCGCGTTCGCCCTCAGCGGAGCCGCGGCGGGCGTCAAACGCCAGCTCGACCTTTTCGGGGTACTGGTGCTGTCGTTCGCGGCGGCGACCGCCGGCGGCATCACCCGCGACGTGCTGATCGGAGCGGTGCCCCCGGCGGCGCTGAGCGACTGGCGGTATCTCGTCACCGCGTTGTTCGCCGGCGCGATCACGTTTCTCTGGTACCGCCGCATCGATCGGCTGCACAATCCCGTCCTCTTGTTCGACGCCGCGGGCCTGGCGCTCTTCGCCGTCTCGGGAACCCAGAAGGCGCTCGCTTACGGTCTCAGTCCGATCATGGCGGCGCTGCTGGGAACGCTCACCGGCATCGGCGGGGGGGTGCTGCGCGACGTGCTGCTCTCCGAAGTGCCTTCGGTCTTCCGCTCCGACCTGTACGCCGTGGCGGCGCTGGCCGGCGCCGCCGTGGTGGTGGGTGGCGAGCTGCTTCATTCCCCTTCGGTGGTGACGGCGCTGGTGGGCGCTGGGCTGTGCTTTACGTTGCGAATGCTCGCCATCCGCTACCAACTGCAACTTCCAACCGCCCAGGCATGGAGCGGGCGCGAGCGCCGCTCCGTCAAGCCTGAACGTCATTGAAGGAATGGCGGCCGTTGCGTTACCGTCGCCAGCCCGGAGGAGGCGCAGCATAGCCGCGCTCGACGACCGGGAAGGGCTCGGCGCCGCGTCGGAGTCGGGCCTCGGTCATCTCACGGCCGTCCACGTCGATGCCGAGCGCGACGAGCCCGGCGCGATCGTCGTAGCGCGCTCCGATCACGATGTCGGGCCGCTGGAGCGCGCGCTCGAAGGGAACCTCGGTGACTTGCGAGGAGACAGCCTCGCCGAACTCCGTCCCCAGGCCTGGACGCTCGGCGGACTTTGCCCGCGGCGCCGCCACATCCCCCGGCGCCGGCGATCCCCTCCTCGGCGCGTGGCGCGGCGTTCTCGCGCTGCGGCGCGCCGGAGCCCTCGCGCAGGCCGCCGTTCCATGGCGCTTGCGACTGCGGGTAGATCGGTGGCCGCGCCGGCGGATACCAGCGCTCGGGGAAGACGGCGACGCCGATGACGCCCACCTCTCTTGCGTTCCCCGTCCTCGCCGCGTACGACCCGGCCACGGTGGAGAAGCGGAATGCCGCCGCCTCCCGCTGCGAGATTCGCCAGCCGTCGATCTCCACGGTGCCCCACGCCGGCACGAGGTAACCGCGCTTCCCGCGCCAGTCGCCCGGCTTGCCGTCGATGACGTCGC
Source organism: uncultured delta proteobacterium (assembly GCA_963792275.1). Lineage (GTDB taxonomy): Bacteria > Myxococcota > Myxococcia > Myxococcales > 40CM-4-68-19 > 40CM-4-68-19. The sequence goes on along the minus strand of CAWBVQ010000018.1, from coordinate 401,083 downwards.
GCCCGTCGACGGTGACGACAGCCTCGACGCGGCGGGCGCTGCGGTTGACGACGCGAAGGGTGTACCGCTCACCCACGCGGCCGAGGACGAACGTCTCGCCGTCCTGGCGGAAGGTCACGGCCGGCGTGCCGCCGACGATGACCTGCAATTCGTAAGGGCCGGAATGATCGGTGAGCGCCTGTGAGGGCAGGGCGGCGAAGAGGACGAGAGCAGCGAGCGCGCGGGTCATGAGTGACCTCCTGCCCGCTTGAACGCACGACGTGGCAAGACGATCTGCGGGTCCAGGCCAGGCTTCCCGGCGGTCGCGAAATGGCTGCACGCGACCGAGGTCGGAGGCACTGTGTCGCTGGCGTTTCAGGCTGAACCTGATTTGCCGCAGCGGTGTCTGCAGCGCATGCGTGCATCCTTTGCGACCGCGGGCAAGTCACTGCTGCTCTCTGCGTCGCTGGGAGCGGCAGCGGGGCTCGCGGTCTTCGGCATCGAGACGGTGCTGGTGCTCCGCTCCGGCGATGCGATGATCGCCTTCGATCGGAGCGGCGTCGCTGCCGCCGGCGTTGCCGCAGCCAGGCCGGCGCTCGAGAACCTGCTCCTGCGGGTGGCGGTCGCGTACGCCGCCGCGGGCGCTGTCCTGGGCGCGGCGAGCGGCGCGTTCGCCGGCGACGTTGCCCGCAGGCGTCGAGGCTTCTGGACGCTCTGCCTCCTCGACGCCGCGGCCATTTGCGCGATTGCCGCATGGGCCGCCTGCATCGAGCGGCCCGGGCTCTTCGAGGACGTCGAGTGGTTGCACCCTGTCGTGGGCTGGATCACGCGGCGCGCGGAGCCCTGGCAGCCGGCGCTTGCCGCGGCGACGCTCTTCGCCGTCCACCTGGCACGGAGCCGGCGCCGCCTGCGCACGGCGCTCGGTGGGGCGGCCGCGTTCGCGGTGGCGCTGCTCCCGAAAATCCCGGTTCCCGGATCGCAAGGCCGGCATGCGCCGCTGGTCGTCCTCGTCGGCATCGACGCCTTCCGGCCCGATCGCATCGAGGGCCAGGCGTTGCAGCGCCACCTGGCGCCGAACCTCGAGCGCTTCCTGCGGGGCGCCGTCCGCTTCGATCGCGCGTACACTCCCATCGCCCAGACCGAGCCGGCCTGGGCGGCTCTCTCGACGGCAAGCTGGCCGACGCGCACCGGCGTTCGCCATCCCCTTGCCGCCGACGCCGGCCGGCCTCTTTTGCCGACGGTTGCCGGCGCGTTTTCCGCCGCCGGTTTCTCCACGACGTTCGCGACCGACTGCTCGCGGTTCAACTGGCAGGGTCCAGCCTCCGGCTTCCGCGAGCGCCTGCAGCCGCCGCGAGGCGCGGAGAACTTCGTCCTGGAAAAGCTCCGCTATCGGGCGCTCGGGGTCTTCGCCGCGAACTCCGCCGGCAGCTGGTGGGTGCCGGAGCTGATCGACAACCGGGCGCTTGCGGGGTTCTACGATCCGTTCGGGTATGCGCGCCGCCTCGGCTCGCGGCTGGCGGCGGAGGCGCGCGAAGGCCCGCTCTTCTTCGCCTATCACGACACCGTGATCCACTATCCGGGCGACGTGGTCTGGCCCTATTACCGCGAGCACGCGGGCGCGCCCCTGCGGATGTGGTACGCGCTGCCCGGCAGCGGCCCCGCGCGCTCCGATGGCCGGGAGCGGCGCGAAGAGCTGTACGACGAGCTGCTCTCGGAGGCCGACGCGCAGCTCGGCATCCTCTTCGACGGCCTGCGCGCCGAAGGCCGCTATGACGACGCGCTGATCGTGGTCTTCTCCGACCACGGCGAAGGCTTCCAGCCCGACCTTCCCGCCCTCGCTCCCGCGGTGCCCGTCCACGGCGCCCGCCTGTCGGACGACGAAAACCGCATCCTGCTCGCCATCAAGCCTCCCGCTGGGGGCGGCATCGCGGTGGGCCGCACCGACCACGAGCTGGTGCGCTTGATCGACATCGGACCCACGCTGCTGGAGGCGAGCGGGCTTGCGCCGCTTCCGGGGGCCGACGGCGTGAGCCTGTTGCCTCGCTTGCGCGGGTCTGCGATTGCGCCGCTGCGCCTCTATGCGGAGACCGGCTTCACCCACGTCCCGCCGGATGCTTTCGATTCCAACCACTTCAGCGGCGGGCCGCGAGGGTTCGATGCCTACCGGGTCCGCGACGACGGCGTCATCGAGATGAGCGACCGGGCGCACGCCCTGGCCATGCAGGAGAAGGACGTCGGCGCCTACGACGGCCAGGGATGGCTGATTCGTTCCCGGCGCGCGGACGGAAGCCTCCAGACCCGCTGCCGCGGCGAATGTTCGCCGGAGCTCGCCGCCTGGCTCGAGGGAAGAATGGAAGGAAGTCCGCTCGCAGGGCCGCCCAAGGCATCGTTCTGAGCGCCGCGGTGGCGAGGCGGTTACAAAGGCGGGCACCAGGGAGGTGACCCATGACGGACTCCACCGCGCAGCGTGCAGCAAAGGCTTCGATCACCATCGAGCCCAACCGTGGCCGCGTGCGCGTGCACTTCGGCGGCCGCGTGGTCGCGGACACGACCCGCGCCTTGACGATGAAGGAAGGGACCTATCCCAAGGTCCTCTACATCCCGCGCGAGGACGCGGACATGTCGCTGTTGCAGCGGACCGACCACAAGAGCCACTGCCCGCACAAGGGCGACGCCGCGTACTACTCGATCCGGGCCGGCGACAAAGAGGCGAGCAACGCCATCTGGTCCTACGAGGATCCCTATCCCGGCGTCGCCTCGATCAAGGACCACCTCGCGTTCTATCCCGACCGCGTCGATCGCATCGAAGAGCTGCCCGCCTGAGCGCAGCGGCTCTCTCCGTCTACTTCGCGTAGATGCGCACCGGAATCTGGTAGGGGTTGCTGGTCGGGCACGCCTCTGTGTCCGCGTTCGCGATGCTGTGCGAGCCGTTGTAGAGCACCTGACCCGCGCGCTGCGTGACCTGCATGGTCACCGGGCCGGCCGCAATTTGGAGTCCGCCGGGGAAGTGGAAGCGCAGCACGTTCGTATCGACGCGCGTTGGCCACGCGCGACCGGCCGAGCAGCGAGTAGGCGCCCTTGCGCCACGCATACACGCCGAGCTCGAACTCGTTGAACCGCGTACCCAGAGACACTTGCAGGTCGAACTGGACCTCGGTGACGGTGGTCGCAGGCGCGCTGAAGACATCGGCAAGGTCGAACAGGTAGGCGCTGAGCGGCGGCGGGCCGATGCCGACCCTCGGGTCCGCCTCGCAATCCACCAGCACGGCGCCGACCGGCGGAGTCTGGTCGTCGCCCGTGACGCCTCGCAGGTCGTCGAAGTACGGCCCTCCCGGCAGCTTCTGCGGCGGCGAGCCTGTATCCCAGCAGTACAGCTCGCCGCTGGTGGTGGCGCCGCAGCTGTGGTCGCCCCCCGCCGCGATCTGGGTGAAGGCGCTTCCGTCGGGCGGCTCGACCACGGACGACCCACCGATGGGCGCGCCCGCTCGCTGATCGTCTCCCCAGCACAGCACGTAGTCGCCGAGCACGCACGCGTGGTTCGCGCCCGACACGATCTGCGCCGTGTTCGGGAAGTACCCCACCGCGAACGGCACCCCGAAGTCGGCGGGCCCATACGTCGGGGTGTCGCCGCCGTAGCCGCCGAACTGCGCCTGGCCAAACCGGAGCTGGCCCATCGAGTCGTCGCCCCAGCAATAGAACACGCCATAGTTGGTCAGTCCACAGGAGTGGCGGTTTCCCAGAGCCAGCCGCCGCACGGCCTGATTGCCGTCATAGCCATTGCTGACGGGATAAGGCCCGAGGGCGTGCAGGATCAGCAGCGGCACGTCGTAGAGTGATGTGCCCAGCTCGGACGGCTTCGACGACGCGGTGTTGCCAATCTTGCCGTCCGCAGCGTTGCCCCAGCACCACGTCGAGAAAACCGGGGATTCGTCCGCGGCGCTGCAGGCGTGGTCGCCGGCAATCGCGATGTGCGACATCGGTGCCCTGAGCTGGACGGACGTCGGTTCGAAGGTGTCCGCCAGCGTCCCCATGCCGAGCTGGCCCGCGCCGATTGCGCCCCAGCACATCGCCGATTGCTCCGGCGTCAGCACGCAGGTGCCGTTGCCGCCCGCGGCGAGTTGCGAGTAGACGACGCCGCTGCGCGGCGCGAGGACGGGCGTCGGCGATGCCTGCACCTTCGCCGGATCGGCGCCGAGTTGTCCGTTCGAGTTGCTACCCCAGCACCAGACGTCGCCGCCTGCCGTCAGCGCGCAGGTGTGCGCCTCGCCCGCGGCAAGCTGGACGGGGCGATCGGGCAGCGCGACGGGCGAGGGCGTGGGCGACGCAGAAGTCCAGCAGAGGACCTGGTCGACGAACGCTCCCGACGACGCGATGAGGCAACCGTGATCGACGCCGAGCGCGATGGTCGCGTACACGCTGTCCGAGCGCAGGGCGGGCACCGGCGAGTCGCCGAAGGCCGTCGTTGTCTTGCGGCGCTGCAGCAGTTCGCGCGTAAGCCCCGCGCCGGAATTACCCTTGTTCAGGCCGGTGGTCGGTGGGGCCGGCGTCGACCCGCCGGAACAGCCCAGCAACAGCACCGACACGCAAAGGCCAGAGGCGCGCATGCAGCGCAGGATCGGTCGGGCGACTCCGATCAGGAAAGTGCTTTTGGCGCCACTGTTCACATTCCCGGGCGGACCATATCGCCGGGAGGTAGCGCAACGCCCGCCTGTTGGGAGCGTCCTCAGCGGGGAAAGCGCAGGATCCGGTCCCGCGGCACCCGGATCCAGGCGCGCGCGCCCGGCGCGGTCGCGAACTCCGCGGGAGCGCGCGCGGTAAGCAGCTGTCCCGCGACGCTCACCGTCACCCAGCTCTCCGCGCCGGTCAGCTCCACCAGCGCGACCGTTCCCTCCAGCGCGCCGGGCGCCGGTCCGTCGAGCAGCTCCACGTGCTCCGGGCGGACAGCGGCCAGCTCGTCTCCGGCAAGCCCGAGCACTCCCGCCTCCACCAGATTGATGCGCGGCGCGCCGAAGAACTCGGCGACGAAGCGGTTCGCCGGCTTCTGGTAGATCTCGCGCGGCGAGCCGAGCTGGAGCAGCTCTCCCGCGCGCAACACGGCGATGCGGTCGGAGAGCGTCATCGCCTCGGTCTGGTCGTGGGTCACGTACACGAAGGTGGTGCGCAGCTGGCGGTGCAGCCGCTTCAGCTCGCCGCGCATCTCCGCGCGCAATCCCGGGTCCAGGCTTCCCAAGGGCTCGTCGAGCAGATACACGCGCGGCCGGCGCACCAGCGCGCGTCCCAGGGCGACGCGCTGCCGCTGCCCGCCGGAGAGCTCGCGGGGCTTGCGGGAGAGGAGCGCGGAGATGCCGAGGAACTCGGCCGCCTCGGAGATGCGCCGATCGATCTCCGCCCTGGAAAGCCGCGCGATCTGGAGAGGAAAGGCGAGGTTTCCGCGCACGTCCTTGTGCGGATAGAGCGCGTAGCTCTGGAAGACCATGGCCACGTCGCGCTCCGCGGGCGAAAGGCCGTTGACCCGCGTCTCGCCGATGCGGATCTCGCCGCTGGTCGGCTCTTCCAGCCCCGCGATGATGTTCAAGGTGGTGGACTTGCCGCAGCCCGACGGACCTACCAGCGAGAGGAACTCGCCGTCCTCGATGGTCAAGGACAGCTCGCGCAGCGCATCCGGCCCCGCCGAGAACGACTTGCGCACGCGCGAGAGCGAGACCGAGGCCAAGGCTATTCCCTCACCGCTCCGGCCGTGAGGCCGCGGACGATGCGACGCTGGAAGAGGAAGGTGAGCAGCGCCAAGCGGAAGCGTGGCCACCACCGATGCCGCCGCGATCTGCCCCCACGGTTCCAGGTGCTCCCCGGCGAAGAGCGCGATGGCCACCGGGATGGTGCGCTTGGAGGGCGTGGAGATGAACGAGAGCGCGTAGAGGAGCTCGTTCCAGGAGAAGATGAAGACCAGGATGGCGGTGGTGGCGAGCGCCGGCGTGGAGAGGGGGAGGTAGACGTGCACGAACGCCTGCCAGGGAGTGCAGCCATCGACCCTTGCCGCGCGCCAGAGATCGTCGGGCAGTTCGCGGAACCAGGAGGTGAGCAGCCAGAGCGTGAGCGGCAGCGCGAAGGTCGAGTAGGGCAGGAGGAGGCCGGGCAGGCTGTCGCGCAGGCCGGCGGCGCGCAGGACCAGGTAGAGCGGGCTCACGGTGGCGATGGGCGGGAACATGGAGATGGCGAGCGCCGCGGCGAGCAGCAGCGAGCGGCCCGGGAAATCCAGCTTGGCAATGGCAAAGGCGGCGGACGCTCCGGCGGCAAGGCAGAGCGCGGTGGTGCCCGCGGCGACCAGCACGGAATTGAGGGCCGCGCGCGCGAACGAGCCGCCCAGGCCGGCGTAGTTGGCGAAGGTGAGCGCGTGCGGCAAGGGCCGCGTCATCTCCGCCTCGGGCCAGAGCGAGGTGAGCACCTGCCAGAAGAGCGGGCCGAGGAAGAAGAGCAGCACCAGGGCGCGCTTCATTTGCGCGTCCCCAGCACGCGAAAGAAGAGCAGGCCCAGGCAGACCACGCAGGCGAAGGTGGCCACCGAGAGCGCGGAGCCGTAGCCGAAGTCGCCGGAGCGCATCAGCGTCTTGAAGGCATAGATGGAGAGCGTCTCGGTGGAGTTGGCGGGCCCGCCCTCGGTGAGCACGTAGATGGCATCGAAGACGCGGAACGCGTCCAGGGTGCGGAAGAGCAGGGCGAGGAGGAGGGCGGGCCGCAAGAGCGGCAGCGTGATGGAGAAGAACACGCGCGCAGGCCGTGCCCCGTCCACGCGCGCCGCCTTGAGCACCTCGTCGGGAATGCCCTGCAGCCCCGCGAGCAGGATCAGCGCCACGAACGGAGTCGTCTTCCATACGTCGACGAGGATGGCTGCGTGCAGGGCCGCCCAGGGGGAGCCCAGCCAATCGACGGCGGGAACCATGCGGTGCAAGAGGCCGTACTCGGCATTGAACAGCCACGCCCAGAGGCGCGCCGACACGGCGGTGGGAATGGCCCAGGGCAGGAGCACGGCCGCGCGAAAGACCCCGCCGCCGCCCTGGAGGAGCAGGGCCACCGCGAGGCCGAGGACGATCTCCACGCCGACGGCCACGAAGGTGAAATATGCCGTGGTCCGCAGCGCCGACCAGAAGCGCGGATCGCCGAGCAGGAAGCGATAGTTGGCGAGCCCGATGAACCGCTGGTCGTGAAAGACGAGGATCGATCGGTGCAAGCTGATCCAGATGGCGGCCAGCACCGGCAAGAGCGCCACTCCCGCGAGCAGCGCCACCGCGGGCGCGGTGAGCGCCAGCGCCTGCCGCGCGGCCCTCACTGCTCCTCCAGGTGCTCGACGAAGCGCTGCGCGCGCGAGAGGGCCTCTTCCGGCGTGCGCAGGCCTGCCACCGCCGCGGACAGCTCTCCCTGCAGATCGTCGCTGGCGAGCGCGTACCAGGGCGTCACCGGGCGCGGCCGCGCGGCGAGCGCAATGCGGCAGCAGCGCGGCGATGAAGGGAGCCCGTTCGCGCAGGCGCGGGTCGTCGTAGACGGCGCGGCGCGCGGGGAGCCGCGAATAGTCGACGGCCAGCGCGGTCTCCGCTTCCTGGGAGGTGAGGAACGCGATCAGCCGCTCCGCGGCGCGCCTTCGCGGCGGAGGGACGCGCGCGTTCACCGCCAGAAGCCAGCCTCCGAGAGCGCCCGATCCCGGCCGGCCGTCCGCCGACGGCAGGGGAGCGAAGCCCACCTTGCCGCGCACCGGCGAATCCGCCGCCTGCACCTGCGCCCAGACGTACGGCCAGTTCCGCAGGAAGACGGCGCGCCCGTCCTGGAAGATGCGGCGCGTCTCCTCCTCCGCGGAAGAGAGGACGGAGCGGGGCGAGAGGCCATCCACGATGGTCTGGCGCAGCCAGCCCAGGCCCGCCTCCGCCGCGCCGCTTCGCACGGCGATGCGGCCGTCCTTCTCCACCTGCGCGCCGTGGCCCCACGCCGCCTCGAAGAAGTTGCAGTCGAGCCCCTCGTATTGCCGGCCTTGCCAGAGAAACCCGGAGATGCCGGGGCGCTCTTTCATCGCGGCGAAGGCCAGCTCGCGCAGCTCGGCGTAGGTGCGCGGCGGGCGGGGCACGAGGTCGGTGCGGTAGTAGAGCAGGCCCACGTCGACGAACCAGGGAACGGCGAAGGTGCGGCCGTCCAGGGTGGCCGCCTGCGCCGCGGCGGGCAGGAACTCGCGCGAGAGCCGCTGGGGCGGAAAGGCCGCCGAGAGGTCCGCGAGCCAGCCGGCGCGCGCGAACTCCGGAGCCCAGATCACGTCGATGGCGAAGACGTCGAAGTCGTCGGCCCCGCCTTCGAGCGCCGCGACGAACATCTCGCGGGCGATGTCCGAGCCGTTGGGCAGCGTCTCCGCGCGCACCTGCACGTCGGAGTTCTCGCTCTGGAAGCGCTCGAGGAAGGCCTGGAAGGCGGCGGGATCCGCCCAGAGCGGTTGGTGGCGGAACACCACCGTCACCGCTCCCGCCGCGGGCGCCTGCGCGCGAGTGCAGGAGACACAGAGGACCATCAAGAGCGCGCGCACCGGCGCATGATGGCGGAGGCCGCAGCCAGAGCGGGCGAGCGGCGGGTGTTCTGTTCATTGGGCATCGCCGGACTTATCTTTCCGGCGGACGATGCGACGCGCCCTGCCCACCCTGCTGCTCCTCGTGCTCGCCGCCTGCGAGCCGGGGCTCTCCGACGATTCCGACGCCGGAGTGACGCCGCCTCCCACCGCCGAGGCGCAAGCCTGGATCGACACCCAGAACGCGGTCCGGCGCGCGCCGCAGCCGCCGCCGCCTTCGGCGCTGCCCGCCCTGACCTGGTCTACGGCGGCCGCCGGCGTGGCCGGGTCGTGGGCCGCCGCCTGCAACTACCAGCACAATCCCAACCGGGGCGAGCGCGGTGAGAACATCGCGGCCAGCGCGCCTCCCGGACGCTGGCAAGTGGGCGACGCGGTCGCAGCCTGGGCCGGCGAAGCCTCCGACTACGACTACTCCCGCAACACCTGCGCGGCGGGCAAGGAATGCGGCCACTACACGCAGATCGTCTGGGCGAACACGCTGCGCGCCGGCTGCGCGCACCAGCTCTGCACCTCCAACTCGCCCTTCGGCAACAGCGCGCCGCAATGGGACTTCTGGGTGTGCGATTACGAGCCGCCGGGCAACTTCATCGGACAGCGGCCGTACTGATCGGGCAGCGGCGGACATCCGGCGAGGCGCGCTTGCCTGCTGGGCGATCGTACGTCGTCCGCGCGGGTATGTGCTACGTGTCGCGGCGCAGAACGGGAAGGGGTGCGACATGGAGGGGCTCCAGGTCCTCGTGGTCGAGGACGATTGCGACCTGCGCTTGGTGCTTGCCGAGGCACTCCGCCGCGCCGGCCTGGTGGTCCATGAGGCGGGGCACGGCCAGCACGCGCTCGACCTCGTCGCGAGCGGCTTCCGCCCCGGCCTCATCCTGCTCGACATCGTCATGCCGGTGATGGACGGCTTCACCTTCCTCCGCCACAAGCAGGCCATCGACGACCTGGCCCACGTGCCGGTGATCGTGGTCAGCGCAACCGAAAGGGCCCCCATCGAGGGCGCCTGCTGCGTCTTGCGAAAGCCGGTGGACCCGGACACCGTGCTCTCCCAGGTGCAAGCGCACGCGGCGTGAACAGCAGCGCGCACCAGACTCAGCCATCCATCCCTCCGGCGCGCGGGCTCGCTCGGGTTTTCCCCTATGGACGCGACCCCCCCGATGGCTTGAGCATCGTCTGCGTTTGGCGGGCGGGCGCGTGAGACCGGGGGGATCACGTCACCGGGGTCGGGCGGCGGAACCGAAGTGCGAACCGGGGGGCTCGCACATCGGCTTCCTCCGCCCGTTCCTTTTTTTGCGCTCAGATCGGCTCCATCAGCGCGAACCCCATGAACCGGCGCGCGGCGGCACGCTGCTCCTTGGTCATGAAGAGCCCGCGGAGGAGGAAGCCCACGACCAGGAGCAGGCTCAGCTTCGGCCGGCGGTTCATCCGCTCCCCCTCCTCGAGGATGTAGCGGATCTCCTTGCACCGCCAGCCCGCCTTCTCGAAGAAAGCGAACCAGTCCGGAGGGGCGAAGCGGAAGGGCGCGTTGCGCAGGTGCCGGGTGAGGCCAGCGCGCTTTCGCATCTTCATCGCGCCCGGCGCGAAGTAGTCCACGATCCAGAAGGCGGCGCCCATCTGGCGTAGCTCAGAGGCGAGCTCCGCGACCTGCTCGTTGGTGAGGTACGGCGTCACGCCTTCGGTGAGGACGAGCAGCCTCTTCGCCCCGAGCGCGCGAAAAAACGCGCGGCGAGCGGCGGCGTCGCCGAGATCGAGCTTCACGCGCTCGAGGCGACAGCGCGGCGTCTCGCCTGCGAGCTCCCTTTCCTTGAGGTCGATGAGCTGGGGAAAGTCCACCTCCACCCAGCGAAGCGCCGCGGGCAACTCCATGCGGTAGGGGCGGGTGTCCAGCCCGGCGCCGAGGTTGAGGACGGTGTCGATGCCCAGCGACAAGAGGCGGGTGATGTAGCCGTCGATGATCACCGTGCGGATGGCGATGGACCAGCCGCCCATCAGCGCCTTGCTCATGCTCTCGCCGATGCGGCGGCCGCGCTCGCCCGCAAGGCGCGCCGCGAGCGGGTCGTGAAAGAGCGCGTCGGGGCGCGTTCCCTCCAGGGCGCGGTAGTGGGCGACGAAGAGCGCCGTGTCGGAGACGTTCCGCACTTCGGGGTCGAGGGCGACCATTTCGCCGCCATACCACGCCGGAGGCGCGTCAAAGGCGTGCAAGGGCCTGGCAGGCCGCGCGTCCGCCCAATGTATCGGTTCGTTTCGGGGCCTGAATCGCGCTCGCAAGGTCGCGTCGAACCTGCGTGACCACGATTCCCGCCGCCTGCACAGCGATGGCGCTCCTTGCAGCGCTTCCCCGAACGGCGCTGGCCGCGCCGCCCGCCCTCGATGGCGCCACCGCCGGCCCCTCGGACCCGGAGCCCGACTTCGCGCGCCGCGTCCATGCGCCGCGCTACGGTCCCGCGCGCTACGAGCCGCAGGCGCAGGCGCGCCAGGGCCCCCTCGTCTCCTTCGGCCTGGGCGGCGGCTCGCTCCATCTCTCCAGCGAGGGGCCCGCCCGCTTCGGCGCGGCCGACGTCGACTTCCGCCTCGGCTACGGGTTCTCCGACCGGTTCCAGATGTTCATGGACTTCGACGCGGACGCAGGCAGCACCTTCGAGGGCGCCAACGTGGGGTCGTGGACCTGGACGGTGCGCGGCCAGACCCTGCTCGCGGGCGACCGCGCCGGCAACGGCCTCAACGTCAATTTCGGCGCTGGTTTCGGCGGGCTCATCTCCGACTCCGGCCGCGGCGATCGCTCCGCGGGGCCCACCGGCTTCGCCCTCGCCGGGGGCCTATCCTACGACGCGCGCGATCACGCCGTGGTTCGCGGTCAGCCCGGAATTCTTCGTCACCTGGCACCAGGTCCCCAACCTGCCGGGCATCGAAGACGACGTCTCCAGCATCTACGGACTCCGGCTCAACCTGGTCTGGTACCTGCGCTGAAAAAGGAAAGGCCCATCATGCGAAAAACCATCCTCGTCTCTCTCGCTCCTGCTCTTCCCCGTCGTTGCTTCCGCGCAGTCCTATGGCCCGCCGCCGCCCCCGCCGGACGACGCGCAGGGCGTGGAGACGGCCGCGCCGCCCGCCGGCGAGCCCGATGCGCCGCCCCCCGCGCCTCCCGCGGCGGGCGCCTACGCACAGCAGCAGGCGCCCGCGCCTGGCCAGTGGGTCTTCGCGGCGCAGTACGGCTGGGTGTGGATGCCCTACGGGCAGCAATACATCGACTACGGCGGGTATGGCCCGCGTCAATATGTGTATTCGGTCCGCCTCGGCTGGTCCTGGGTGGCCGCGCCCTGGCTCCTCGGCACCGGTGTCCATCTCTGGTTCGGGCATCTCGGGCCGGCTCACTTCGCCTGGTACCGGGGGTATCCCCGCGGTGGCTACGTGCGCGGAGCCCGCGGCTATCATCGCGCAGCCCCGGTGGTGCGTGGCCGATCGCGCCGCTGAGGAACGGGGTGGCGCCGTCGCCTGCGGGCTGCTAGCTTCCCTGGCTCGAGAGTGCGGGGGGCCGCGGAGATGAATCCACCGCATCCCTGCGCGGGAGGAGCGACGCATGAGCCGGGTGCGGATCCTGGTCGGCACGCGCAAGGGCGCATTCATCCTCAACGGGGACGGAACGCGCAAGCGGTGGGACGTCCAAGGGCCGTTCTTCGCCGGGTGGGAGATCCATCACGTCAAGGGATCGCCCGTCGATCCCGACCGGCTCTACGCGGCGCAGAGCAGCGGCTGGTTCGGGCAACTCATCCAGCGCTCCAACGACGGCGGCAAGACCTGGGAGGCGGTGGGCAACAAGTTCGCGTACGAGGGCAAGGTCGGCGAGCACCAGTGGTACGACGGCACGCTGCGCCCGTGGAAGTTCGCCAAGGTGTGGCACCTCGAGCCATCGCTCACCGAGCGCGACACCCTGCACGCCGGCGTGGAAGACGCGGGGCTGTTCCGCTCCAGCGACGGCGGCCAGAGCTGGCAGGAGCTCTCCGGCCTGCGCCAGCACGGCACGGCCGCATCCTGGCAGCCGGGCGCCGGCGGCATGTGCCTGCACACCGTCCTCCTCGACAGGGAACACCCCGGGCGGATGTTCGTGGCCATCTCCGCCGCCGGCGCTTTCCGCTCCGACGACGGCGGGAAGAGCTTCCGGCCCGTCAACCGCGGGCTCAAGTCCGACGGGCTCCCCGATCCCAAGGCCGAAGTGGGCCACTGCGTCCATCGCATCGCCCTGCACCCGGCGCGGCCGGACGTGCTCTTCATGCAGAAGCACTGGGACGTGATGCGCAGCGACGACGCGGGCGAGTCCTGGCGCGAGGTCAGCGGCAACCTTCCCACCGACTTCGGCTTCCCCATCGAAGTCCATGCGCACGAGCCCGACACCATCTACGTGTTCCCGATCAAGAGCGACTCGGAGCACTTCCCGCCGGAGGGGAAGCTGCGCGTGTACCGCAGCCGCAGCGGCGGAAACGAGTGGGAGCCGCTCGGCGAAGGCCTGCCCCAGCGCGACTGCTACGTCAACGTCCTGCGTGAGGCGAGCGCGGTCGACTCGCTCGATCCCTGCGGCGTCTATTTCGGCACCACCGGCGGGCAGGTCTACGCGTCGGCCGACGCGGGAGACAGCTGGGCGCCCATCGTCCGCGATCTTCCTCCGGTGCTCTCGGTCGAGGCGCAGGCCCTGCCATGATCCGCGTGGTGCTGCCGTTCCATCTGCGCAAGCTCGCAAACGTCGCGCAGGAGCTGGAGCTCGAGGTCCGGCCGCCGGTCACCCAGGCCTCCATCCTCGACGCGCTCGAGGAGCGCTATCCCGTCTTGCGCGGGACCATCCGCGACCACGACACCCGGGTGCGGCGCGCCTTCCTCCGCTTCTTCGCCTGCGAGCGGGACCTTTCCCACGAGGCGCCCGACGCGCCGGTTCCCGGTGAGGTCGCCGCGGGCAAGGCGCCCTTCCTCATCGTGGGAGCGATGGCGGGCGGCTGAGCGCAGCACGTCGCGCCGCGCTGTCGCAACGGCAACCCGGCGATCGCGCCGGCGAGGGAATTTGCGTCCCGCGCCGCCGATGGGCAGAGTGACGCCATGGACACGGACCGCCGCGCCTCTTCGCGCATGCTCCGCCGGCTCCGCGTCCTCTTCGCGGGGGACATCGTCTTCACCTCCGACGTGACCGCGAACGGCATGTGCATCGAAACTTCGCGCCTGGTGGTTCCGGGGACCTCGGTGAGCGGGACCATCACGGTGAGGGACCGCGATTTCGAGTTCACCGGCATGGTCTGCTGGGTGCGCAGCGAAGATCCGCAGCACGGCCGCATGGGCGTGCGCTTCCTCGACGTGCCCGGCGACTTCCAGGCGGAGCTCGAGTCGTTGCACTGAGCGGGCGCGAAAGGTCGCAGGTCAGGATTCGTGGCAGCCGGAGCGCGCCGCCCGTATGCTGCCCTGCGGAAAGGAAGACCCATGAATCTCGGGTTCTCGCTCTCGGCATTGGGGCTGCTCGGCGTGGCCGTCCTCGCGGTGCGCGGCGGAGGCAGCAGCGGCGGCCAGGTGGGAAATCCGGCCTGTGGAACGGATCCCGGACACGCCGGGCACGGCACGCCGCTCGTGGCCAGGGGAAAAAACCAGCTCGCCATCTTTGCCCAGGGCTGCTTCTGGGGGGTGGAAGAGCGCTTTCGCAAGGTTCCCGGCGTGGTCGCAACCGCGGTCGGGTACGCCGGCGGCCATGCGGCAAATCCGTCCTACGAAGATGTCTGCACCGGCACGCACCGGCCATGCCGAGTCGGTGCTGGTGGAGTTCGACCCCGCGCAGGTGAGCTACGAGAAGCTGCTCCACTTCTTCTGGGAGACGCACGACCCCACCAGCGGAAATGCGCAAGGGCCCGATCGCGGCACCCAATACCGCTCGGCCATCTTCACTTCAGGACCCGAGCAGCAGAAGGAAGCTCTCGCCTCCCGCGAAGAGGCGCAGAAAGGGCTGCGCGATCCCATCACCACCGAGATCGCTCCGGCGGGGCCGTTCTGGATCGCCGAGGGCTATCACCAGCAGTGGGACGAAAAGCACGGCTCGCTGTCCTGCCCCCTGCCGCATCGCCCGCGGCGCAACTGATTTGCCGGGCGCGGCTCGCGGACCACGGGTGTGACGTCATTCTTCGTGGTCGGCGTCCAGCGCGCGCCCGTGCGCCACGATCGCGTCCTTGGTGGTCACGAACGCGCGCGTCCGATGCGCGTCGCCGCGGAAGAGAAGATGAATCTCGTCGGCGACGAACGGCAGCGAAGGATGCAGGCGCCGCAGCCGCCCTTCCTGCCAGTACCGGGCAACGCGGCGAGGGAGCACCGCGACTCCCAGGCCGGCGAGCGCGAAGCTCTTCACCAGCTCCAGATCCCCGCAAGAGAGAAAGCGCGAGGGGAGCGCATCGATGGCCGCGAGCTGGTCGATGATCTGCTGGCTCTGGAGGATGCGTCCGGCGAAGACCAGCGGTCCACGGCGCAGCCGCTCCTTCGCCGCCTGCAGATCGCCGGCGTCGGGCGCGCTCTCCGCCAGGACGAAGAGGTCCACCGCGTCGCGAAAGAGCTTCATCTGCACCAGGTCCGGATGCGGATCGGGATTGACCACGATGCCGAAATGAACGGTGCGCTCGACCACGGCATCGAGCACCGCGCGCGATGGGGCGTTCCGAAGGCTGAGCTGGATGCGCGGGTTGGCTTTCAGGAAGCCGGTCATCAGGGGCGGCAGGAAATAGGCGCCCAACGATTCGTGGCACCCGATGACGAAATCGCCGACCTCGTCCGATTCGAGCCCCTTGATCCGCTGTTCGACCTCCTCCAGCCGGGTGAGCGAATCGTTGGCGAAGCGCAGCAGCGCCTCGCCGGTGCTGGTCAGCGACACGCCCGTGCGCAGGCGCACCAGGAGCCGGGTGCCGAAGCCCTCTTCCAGTTGCTTGATGACCGCCGTCAGGCCTGGCTGGCTTACTTGGAGACTGCGCGCGGCTGCTGAAAGGCTCCCGCAGCGCGCCACTGCCTGGAAGTAGCGGAGAGGCTCGAGCATACAGCCCTTCCATCATACCATCCGATCACAGCAACAGCCGTCTCAGCTCTTCGACGGGCGCATCGGCCATCAAGAGGGTGCCGCTTCCGTTTGCGAGGACCGCAACCACCCCTTCGCCCTGGTCGGATGCGACGTAGAAACCCGCTCCGCGCAGCGCCTCTCCGACGTCGGGCTGCCCGCGGATGACCTCCGCGGAAACCGCGTACTGGACCACGACGATCCCTCGCCAGCGATAGGCAAGGCCCGCCGCCGGAGAGCCCGCGAGCGTCGTCCTCCAGGTGCTGAACAGCTCCACGCCTGGCCGGTCGAGAGGGTGGATGGGGAAGCCGAGGCCAACGCCAGCGGCCTTGAGATCGGCCTTGCGGGGAAAGTTCCGCGCCGTCGCGCGGCGGCAGTCGGCGAGCGCATCCCGGAGCAGGGGGATCTCGGCGATGGGCGTCCTCTCTCCATCTCGCTCCCGCAGCGCGGCCCCGAAGGCGATGCCGATCAAGACCAGCGCGGCGATCGCCGATGCTGCCCAGCGCCGGTTCCTTGGCCAGGCGCCCGAGAGCGGGGTTCGGCGCGCCCACCCGCTCGATCCGCCGGCGCAAGCCTGCCGAGGCTTCGGGCAAGGGTTCCTTCGCCAACGAGCGAGAGAGACCCTGGTGCAGGGCAAGCTCGCGCCGGCAGCGCGCGCAGCCGAGCAGGTGTTCCTGGACGCCGCGCGCCTCGTCCGCGGACAACTCGCCGTCCGCGAGCGCGGCAACCCGCTCCAGGAGCCGTGCATGTTCGACGGCGGCCTCAGTCATCGCCGATCCTCATGTCCCCGCTGCCCGCTTTCCCTGGTCCTCGCCGCCGGCCGTGAGCAGGCCGGCCAGCAACTGCCGCCCGCGGCTGATGCGGCTCATGACCGTGCCGATGGGCACGGAGGTGACTTGCGCGATCTCACGGTACTTCAGGCCATGCAGATCATGAAGCTCGACGGCTTCGGCGTACTCCTCCGGGAGCGACCGCAGCGCCTCGCGAAGCCTGCCGGCTTCCAGGCGCGCCAGCAAGTCTTCGAGGGGAGAGGGCGCGTCGCTGCCGATGATCTCCTCGTGCGCCGCCTCGAGCTGGGTGATGAGGAAGAGGTCCTGGCGTCGCGCGAGGGTCCGGCGTCGATCGCTCGCCACCGTCCTCAAGATCCGGCAAAGCCAGGGGAAGACTGCATCGGCGTCGCGCAGCTGGTCGAAGGCCGCCCAGGCGCGAACGTAGGTCTCCTGGACGTCGTCCTCCGCTTCCTGTCCGTCCGACCAGCGGGAGGCCAGCGCAACCAGGCGATCGAGATGGGGCAGGGTCGATGTCTGGAAACGCGAGCGCTTCGGCTCTGCCTTCACTTGTCCTCCGGCATGGGGGATCGATGAGCGAGCCGGCCAACCGGATGATCAGGAATGCAAATGAGGCCCATCAGCGATTTCTGGGTGCCGTCGCCCTTCGGGGCCGGGCAAGGAGAACCGGACGGTGGCGCCGCCCGGTCCTCCCGCTCTTGGCCTAGCCGGCGTGGTTCGAGCCTGCGGCGAGCTTGTAGAAGAAGTAGTCGGCCGTGTAGGGCACGAACGCCAGCCTGCCGAGGTCCGCCGGCGACGCGCAGCCTGTCGACGGTGCAAGCCCGCCGGAGGTGTTCAGCCGCTGGACGAAGGTCGTCTTCGCCAGCGTGTCGCCACCCTTCGGCCCTTCCTGCGTTCCGGTGGCCGTCACCAGAAGCCAGGCGATGGCATCCCGCGCGACGAAGGCGGCATCGGAGGAGGCGTTGCCTGGCTTCACCTTGGCCCCAGATGATGCTGGTGTCCCGCGAGTGCTGCCAGGTGGCGCGGATGGTCCCGTCGGCCACCACCGCGGGATTGGTGTTCGGTTCCACCGGGTTGGGGCTGAAGAAGTGCGTGGTGACCTGGTCGCCGTCGCCGCTGAACAGCGTGGCCTCCGGCGTGAAGAGCGCGAAGGCAACGCCGTTCCCCGAGGGGGAGCAGACGTAGTTCTGCGTGCCGACCGCATGGCCCACCAGGAACGCTTCGTTTCCCGCCGGCACCTTGATGTTGGCGGGCACCGCCGGCGGCTTGACCTCGTCGGCGTACGCGCTCCGCGGCAGCCCGACTGCGAACAGCGCCGCGAGAGCGGTGGCCGCCGCGGTGACCCTCTTCCCTGCAATCAACGTCGTCATTTGATTTCTCCTTTCGAGTCCTCCACGGACTCGCTTCACCCCGGACGACGCGATGAGCGGCGGCGACTATTCCCGCCGTCGCGCAGTTGGCGGCTCGGAGCGCTCGACATGGCGCCGCGCCGTCGAGTGGCTTATCCATCGGCATGATGCGAACCCTGATCGTCGGCATCGGCGCCTTGGGTGGAACCATCGCAACCCGCGCGCTCGCCGCCGGAATGCCGCTCTCGCTGGCCACGCGCACGAAGGAGACCGCCCGATCGCTCCGAGCCGCCGGCCTGCGGGTCTCGGGCGTCGGGGGAGCGGCGGCCGCCACGTCCTTCCAGGCCAGGGCGTTGGAGGAGTACCAGGGAGAAAGGTTCGACCTGGTCCTGCTCGCGACCAAGGCGCATGAAGCCCTGGAGATCTCGGCGTTGCTCACCGCCCTGCTCGCGCCGGGCGGCACGCTCCTCTCCATCCAGAACGGCGGCGTCTCGCAGCTCCTCTTCGAGCGGCTTGGAGGCGACGTCCTTCTCGGCGGGATCTCCAACCTCGGCGCCACCATGCTGGAGCCGGGCGTCTACGAGCAGCGCAACGCCGGCCATCTGCTCATCGGCGAGCTGGCAGGCGGCGAGAGCGAGCGCGCGGATCGCGTTGCCGGCGTTCTGGGTCGGGCGTTGGAAACGCGCGTGACGCCCAACCTGCGCGGCGCCGTCTGGGCGAAGCTGCTCCTCAACTGCTCGGTCACCACCATCGGCGCCGTCGCCGCCCGGACGATGCGCGAATACATGACCTCCGCCGAGGGCAGGGAAGTCTTCCGGCGCGCCTACGACGAGGCGCTTTCGGTCGCGCTGGCGAGCGGGACGCGTCCGGAGCGGATGATCGTCGAGCCCGTTCCGCCGGGCTGGCAGGGCAGAAGCGTCCCCGGCCCGGAGCACGAGGCGTGGATCGATCGCATCGTCGCGGCCTACGGCGATCTCAAGCCCTCGATGCTGCAGGACTTCGAAAGAGGCCGCCGCACCGAGGTGGACTTCATCAACGGCTATGTCTCGGATCTCGGAGCGCGGATGGGCGTACCCGTTCCGATCAACGCGGCCATCGCCGCGACCGTCCATCTCATCGAAGAGAAACGGCTCTCGCCGGAACCGGCGCGGTTGGCCGAGCTGCTGCGCCGGGCCGCAGAGCGCTCCTGACAATCGGCGGGCGCAGCGTGTAGGCTACGCCGCGCGAACCGGGAGCCGCAGATGACCACCATCGCAAGCGCGGGCGCGCGGCTCGACCGGCTGCCCATCTCGCCGTTCCACTACCGCATCTTCTGGCTGATCGCTGCGGGCATGTTCTTCGACGGCTACGACCTCTACGTGGCCGGTCCGGTCCTCGGCGCCACCCTGCAGAGCGGCTTCTCCACCCTGGCCCAGAACGGCTGGTTCCTCTCCCTCACCTTCTTCGGCATGACCGTGGGATCGCTCCTCGCAGGCTTCGTGGGCGATCGCATGGGCCGGCGCTTCACCTACCAATTCAACCTGATGATCTTCGGGCTCGCATCGCTCGCGGCCGCCTTCGCCCCCAGCATCCAGGTCCTCAATGCGCTGCGCTTCGTCATGGGCCTCGGGCTCGGCGCGGAGATCGTGGTGGGCTACGGCACCATGACCGAGTTCGCGCCGCCGCGGACGCGCGGCAAGTGGATGTCGTTCATGGCGCTGATCGTGGTCTCCGGCCTTCCCGTGACCGCCGTGCTCGGCCGGCTGGTCATCCCCGCGTTCGGGTGGCGGCCCATGTTCGTCATCGCCGGAGTGGGCGCCCTGGTGGTCTGGTACCTGCGCAAGGCCCTGCCGGAGTCGCCGCGCTGGCTGGAGGCGAACGGCCGGCCGGAGGAAGCCGAGAAGCTGCTCCAGGAGATCGAGCGCGAGATCCCCGGCCCGCTTCCAGAGCCCGCCGCGCCGGCGCCCGCGCGCAGCCTGCGGCTCGCCTCGCTCTTCGGGCCCGACCTCTTGCCCAGCCTGGTGGTGGGCAGCGTGACGCTGATCACCATCAACGCGCTCATCTTCGGCTTCGTGAACTGGTTGCCCACCTTCTTCGTGCAGCAGGGGCTGGGCGTGGCGAAGTCGCTCTCCTACACGCTGGTGATCGTTTCCGGCTCCATGGTCGGCTGCGCGGTGGGAGCCTTCGGCGCGGACTCCTTGGGCCGCAAGCGCACCATCATCGGGGCGTCGGCCTGGACCATGTTCTTCGGCGCCATCTACCCGTTCATGAAGGAGCCGTGGCTGGTGCTCGGCATCGGCTTTTTGCTCATCGTCGGCATCTACGTGCTCACCGCGCTCCTCTACGGGGTCTACACTTCGGAGCTCTTTCCCACCGAGATCCGCCTGCGCGCCAACGGCGTCTGCAACATGTTCGGCCGCGGCGCCACCATCGTGACGCCGCTGGTGGTGGTGGCGCTGTTCAAGGGACCGGGCGTCGCCGGCGTGCTGGCGTTCATGATCGCGCTCCTCGCCATCCAGATCGCCGTGGTCTGGGCGTGGGGCATCGAACCCGCGCGCCGCGGACTGGAGAGCTTGAGCGCGGCGCGCTAGCAGGGCGCTGAAAACGAAGTTTTCAGCGAAACCCTGCTACGCTTCTTCTCCAGCAGCCTGATAGGTTTGCGCGATGAGACCTGCCCCGTTCCTTGCCCTCGCTTGCTGCGCCTCGCTTCCCGCCTTCGGCCAGGAGTGGGCGAAGCAGGATCTGCAGAAGTCTCCGCGGCACCAGGAATGGGTGGACGTCGCGCGCGGCGGGCGATCCTTGAAGGCGTTCGTGGTCTACCCGGAGGCGAAGAAGAAGACGGCCGCCGTGGTGATCATCCACGAGAACATGGGCCTCACCGACTGGGTGCGCGATCTGGCCGACCAGGTTGCCGCGGCCGGCTACATCGCCATCGCTCCGGATCTGCTCTCGGGAATGGCGCCGGGTGGCGGGAAGACGAGCGACTTTCCCTCGGTGGATGCCGCCCGCGAGGCCATCTACAAGCTCGACAAGGACGCGGTGACCGCGGACCTGAACGCGGTGGCCGATCTGGCGAAGAAGCTGCCGAGCGCGAACGGCAAGATCGCGGTGGCGGGCTTCTGCTGGGGAGGCGGCCAGTCGTTCCGCTTCGCCACGGCGCGCCCCGACCTCGCCGCGGCCTTCGTCTTCTACGGTCCCGCTCCGGAAGACGTGACGAAGATCCGCGCTCCCGTCTACGGCTTCTACGGCGGCGAGGACGCGCGCATCGGCGCGACCATCGAGCCGACGAAGGAGGCGATGAAGAAGGCGGGAAAGACCTACGAGCCCGTGACGTACGAGGGCGCCGGGCACGGCTTCATGCGCGCCGGCCAGGCCCCTGACGCGAGCGCGCCCAACAAGAAGGCGCGCGACGACGCCTGGCAGAGGTGGAAAGCGCTCCTCGCCCGACTGTAAAGAGAGATGGTTGGACGCGGCTCGCGTGACCGTGAGTCCACGCTGTCTAAAGCCGCCACCCGACCCGGAGGAGCCAGACGGATGGGGCGACCACGGGAGCGTCCCGGTCGGGACACTGCTGTGTAAACCGCGCTGAGGCGAGCGGGTCCGTCCAGCCCGCCGGCAGGTACTCCAGCGCGTGGTGGCGATGGTTCGTCAGGACGTAACGGACAGCGTGCCTGGTCTCGCGCGGCGTTCTCAGAGGGTGCGAGTGGTAGCGGTCCGCAAACACGCCGCCCTGCCGGCCGGCGAGCGCGTTGAGGCGCTTCGCGAGGCGGATGGCGAGGCCCTGCATGGCCCGCGACAGCGCCTCCACGCCCAGCGCCTCGACGATGAGGTGCAGGTGGTTGCCCTGGATGGAGTAATGGATGATGCGGACCCCGAAGCGCTCGCGCGCGTCGCGCAGCGAAGATTCGACAGCCTTCGCACGCCGGTAACTGCGCAAATAGCCGATCCCGTGCTGAAGCCGCATGGTCACGTGCACCGGATGGCGCGCAGCGAAGTCGGGTCGCCTCAAATGCGGCACGCCAGCGCCGATCGAGACCGGGATGCGGCCGGGTCCTGGGCCGGCCCGCACCGTTCCGCTTCCCCCCGCGCACCGGGAACTTGAACGCCGTCTGCCGCCTCGCAACCTTCATCGAATTAGAATAGCACATATTGTCGATGCAGCAAGCAAAATCGCAGCGATCGAGAGCGAAAAATCAGGGGTGCAAACCAGGTACATCCTTTACACATCAGCACGCCGATTGGGAGTGCCGCTGGAATCGAGGCGCCGGCGACCCTGGCAAGGCCATGCCGGAAGTTCGACGTCTGCCGTGCGCGCCGCCGAAGAGGGGTCCGCCCGCCGCTCTCGAACCCGCCATGCCGGCGGCCGTGGAAGCTGCGGGCGATCGTGCACGTGGGCCCTACGGCGCTTTTTTCGCCTCCGCCCACCAGAAGCCGCGGAGGTCGCCGAGCGCATAGCCGAAGGACGGTCCTCGGGATACGCGCTTGCGAGCCATTCGCGCGTGCTCGCCTCGACCTGTTCGCGCGCGGCATGACAGGCAAGACAGCGCTGGCGGATCTCGATGGGGCGCAGCAGCCCGACGCGATCTCCCAGGTCGAACGCGATGGGCCGCACGACGGCCGCCTTCTGCCCATCGCTCGCCTCGACGTACGCGCGCGCCCAGGCGGGCGGAGCATTGCGCGGATTGCGCAGGCGCGCGCTGGTCCTCCCGACCTGCACTCCTGCCGGGGCGTGGAGGCTGGCGCACCGCGCCGCATTGGCATCGGGGTCCCCTTCGCCGAAGCGCCGCTCCGCGCTGCAGGCCGCGGCCCGGATCGCCTCCTCGGCCCGCGCGATGGTCTGCCGGAGAGCGGCGGGCGCATGCGAGGGCGCGAATCCGGGCGCCTGCGCGTTGCCCGGCGCCGCCACGAGCAAGGCCGCGGCCCACGCCGCTCTCATGGCCGCTCCCGGGTTCCGTCCCGGCGCGGCTGCCGCTGCGCGGGATCGTAGAAGTAACGCTCGCTCACGATGCGTTCTCCGCGCCAGACCTGGTAGGCGATCTCGTCCATCCGCAGCCGGTCGCCGTTCACCGTGGTCATCTCGAAGACGTAGTTGATGGCGACGCGGTCGCCGTCCACCAGGTACGATGCCGCCTTGATGCTGTCGAACCGCATGCGCTTCAGCGCGGCGGTCTCGTTGGCCACCTGGGCAGCGCGACCGATGCGCGGCGGCTGGTCGTTCTCCTGCGCCGTCATGTCTTCTGCGTAGAACCTGTCCAGCGCCTCGAGGAACTCCCCGCGCTCGATGGTCGCGATGAAATCTTCGACGACGTTCCGGCCCGGCATCGGCGTCTCCTCTCTCACCAGGTCCACTGGAGCAGTGCCCAATCGTCGGTCGCGTCACGGTAGCGGTCGACGACGGTGAAGCCCACCCGCGCATGCGCGCGCATCGAGCGGGTGTTGCGCGTCGCAACCTCGGTGAGGCAGCAGTCGTATGCCTCGCTCAGGAAGGCGCGGTGCGCCTGGTAGAGAAGATCGAAGACGCCGCGCCCGCGCCAGGGCCGGGCGATGCAGATCTGCCCCATCACGTAGAACCGCTGCCCGAGCATCCCCAGAGCGTCGAGGCGCTGGAACATCGGCTCGAGGATGGGGACGAACGCCCGGCACTCGGGCGGCATCACCAGCGCGTAACCTGCCAGCGCATCGCCGTCCTTGGCGATGATGCTCGGCCTGATCGCATGCATGCGTCGGAGCGCCTCGAGCGTGTGCTCCACGGTGACGAAGCCCTGCCCCGCCATCTCCTTTGCGTCCAGGCTGCGGGCAAGATTCTCCCGCTGGAGCGCGAGGATCTCCGCCAGCTCGCGCTCGCTGCCGGCGGGTCTGATCACGACGCGCGAGGCGTCTTCCACGGACCTCCAGCTCATCGCCTGCCCGCCACGCGATACCGGAGCCAGCTCACGCCGCCCGGAAGCTTCTTCTGCGACTTCAAGCGGAGCGAGGCGGCTGCCTTTCGCGGCGGGTCGCCGGGGATGTCGAACATGGTCGCGATTCCGCGCCCGCCATCCACCACCGGCAGGACGATCTGGCTGATCTCGTCCACCAGTCCTTCGCGCAGCATGGCGCCGTTGAAGGTGCCGCCGCCTTCGAGCATGAGCCTGCGGATGCCGAGGACGCGCCGGAGCTTGTCCAACGCCACGCCCAGGTCGACGTGGTGCTCGCCGCAGAAGAGGTAGGAGACGCCGGCTTCCTGGAGGTGCGCGAGGTAGGCCTGGCTCACCTTCTCGCTCACCAGCACTATCAGGTGATCGCCTTCCACGTCCGGCTTGCGGAAGCGCAGCTTGCCCTTCGCGTCCGCGCCGATGGCGAAGCGCCGCGCGCGGCGGTCGGCGACATGGTCGGTGGTCGCGATGCGACGGCCCGCCGCCGCAAGCTTCACCTCGCGGCCGGCGAACTCTCGCATGGTGGTGGTGCCGACGATCCAGGCCCCGATGCCGAAGCTGTTGGCCGTGCTCTCGTACAGGCTGGCGGCGCTCTTGCGGCCGGGCAGCCGCGGCCAGCGATCGGTCAGGATCCTGCCGTCGATGGTGGTGCACATGTGGCAGACGACCCAGGGCTTCATCGCGTCGATGCCCGCTGCTGCAGCGCGCGCTGCAAGGCGTCCTTGACGGCGCCCACCGTCGGCGGCAGCTCGATGGCCTGGTTCCGGTGCGCGCTCGCAAAGCCGAGCGTCCCTTCGTGGTAGCCCACCTTGAAGTCGGAGAACTTGAGCCCGTTGGCGGTGGAGATGACCACCACGCGCTCGGAGCGATCGATCTTCTTCGCCTGGACCAGCTTGATCAGCACCGCCAGCGCCACGCCGGTGTGCGGATCGGTGAACATGCCGCTCAGGTCGGCCAGGGCCGCCGCGTCCGCGAGCTCCTCCTCGCTGGCGTCGAGGACCATCCCCTCGAACTGCCGCAGCGTCCGGATGGCCTTGGCGATGCTGACGGGATTGCCGATCTGGATGGCGCTGGCCAGGGTCTTCTCCGCCTGGATGGGCTCGATCACGTCGAAGCCGGTGAGGTAGGCGCGGTAGAGCGGATTGGCCCGCTGCGCCTGCGCGACGACGATGCGCGGCAGCTTCTGGATCAGGCCCAGGTCGCGCATCATCAAGAGCCCGCTGCCCAGCGCCGAGACGTTGCCGAGGTTGCCGCCGGGAATGATGATCACGTCCGGCACCTGCCAGTCGAACTGCTGCACGATCTCGATGCCCACCGTCTTCTGGCCCTCGATGCGCAGCGAGTTCATCGAGTTGGCGAGATAGATGGTCCGATCGAGGGTGATCTCCTGCACCACGCGCATGCAGCCGTCGAAGTCGGTGTCGAGCGAGAGCACCAGGGCGCCGTTGGCGAGCGGCTGCACCAGCTGGGCGGTGGAGATCTTGCCGCGGGGAAGGATGACGATGGACTGGATGCCGGCCGCGGCGCAGTAGACGGCCAGCGCCGCGGAGGTGTCGCCGGTGGAGGCGCACGCGACCGCCTGGATGGGCGCTCCCTCGGCGATCATCTGCTTGACCATCGAGACCAGCACGGTCATGCCCAGGTCCTTGAAGGACCCGCTGTGCGAGTTGCCGCACATCTTCACCCAGAGCTCGTCGAGGCCGATCTGCTTGCCCAGCCGGTCCGCCCAGAAGAGGTTGGTGCCGCCCTCGTAGAGCGAGACGATGTTGTCGTCGGAGAGGTCGGGGAGGATCCACTCCTTCTTTCCCCAGACGCCCGACCCGTAGGGCCACTGCGTGGACTTGTAGCGCTCCTCGAAGAGCTTGATCCAGTGGTGCGCGTCGCGCCGCTTGAGCTCTTCCATGTCGTGCTGCACTTCGAGGAGCGCGCCGCAGGACGCGCAGCGATAGACGATCGAGTTGACGGGATACCGCTTGCCGCAGCCGGGCTCGATGCAGTGGAACCAGGTCCTTTCGGCTGTCTTGGCTTTCGCGTCCGCCATGTCCTCCATTGTAGCCGCTCTTCATGGCCCGGCGCCCGTGGAGAGGTCGTCGGCCAGGCGGGAAAGGCGCTCTTCGATGGCCTCGATGACCGCGCGCACGCGGGTGGTCCTCTGCACGTCGGCGTGGACCACCAGCCAGAGCTCGTCCGCCTCCGCCGGCAGGCTCGACGGCACCCGTTCGAGGGCGCGATCGGCGCCCGCCAGAAAGCAGGGCAGGGGGCCGATGCCGAGCCCGAGGCGGACGGCGTGCAGCAGCATGTGGGTGCTGTTGGTGCGCAGGACGACGCGGCCGTCCCGCGCCGGCTCGTGCCCCTGGAACTGCCAGTTGTAGGCGACGATGTCGTGCCCGGAGAGTCCCTTGCCGCGAACCGGCCGGCCGCGCTCCGCCAGGTATTTCTTCGACGCGTAGGCGGCGAACGCCACCCGGCCGGCGCGGCGCGCGATCAGGTCGCCGCGGTCGGGCCGGACGTAGCGCAGGGCCACGTCCGCCTCGCGCCGGGCGATGTCCAGCTGGCCGCTGCCCGTGAGCAGCTCGACGCGGATCTGTGGATGGCGCTCGTGCAGCGCTCGCAGCGCCGGCAAGACGACCACCTCGCCGAGCAGCTCGGTGGTGGCCACCCGCACCAGCCCCGAGAGCTTGCGGTCCGCGCCCAGCGTCCGCTGCTCGCCGCGGAGCAGCGCCTGCTCCATCTCCACGCCGGCGGTGCGCATGGCCTCGCCGGCGGCGGTGAGCGCGAGGCCGTCGGGCGTGCGGGTGAACAGCTTGGCCCCGAGGTCGCGCTCGAGCGCGGAGAGGCGCCTGCCCACGGTGGTGTTGTCCACCCCCAACTTCCTGGCGGCGGCGGCCAGCGTCCCGGTCCGCGCCAGCTCGAGGAAGAAACGAAGATCGCTCCAGTCCGGCATCGCGCTGCATTCTTGCACGGATGAAGCGCGAAAATGCAGGGCATCGCTCCGAGGGGCCGGTGCATCCATGCACGCAGTCTGGAGGTCCCGATGATCCCGACGCAATCCTCGCCGCGCTGGACGCTGGTCGCCAGCAGCTTCGGCCTGGGCATGGCGCTGCTCGACGTGACGGTGGTGAACGTCGCGGTCTCCGCCATCCAGGGCGGCCTCGGGACCGGCGTCCGCGGGCTCTCCTGGGTCATCGACGGATACACGCTGGCCTTCGCCAGCCTCTTGCTGCTCTCGGGGGGCCTCGGCGACCGGCTGGGCGCGAGGCGCATGTTCATCGCCGGCCTGGCCGTCTTCACCGCCGCATCGGCGCTCTGCGGCGCGGCCCCCGGCCTGGGGACGCTGGTGTTCGCGCGCATCCTGCAGGGAGTGGGCGCGGCGCTCTTCATGCCTTCCTCGCTGGCCATCCTGCGCCAGGCCTATCCGGTCGCGCAGGAGCGGGCGCGCGCCATCGGCATCTGGAGCGCGCTCACCGCCGTTGCCGCCGCTTCCGGACCGCTCCTCGGAGGCGTCCTGGTCGGCGCGTTCGGGTGGCGCAGCATCTTCCTCATCAACGTGCCGCTCGGCATGGTGGCGGTGGCGATGGCGTTCCGCTTCGTGCGGCCTTCGCCGGCCTCCCCGGGCGGCGGGCTGGATCTGCTCGCGCAACTGACCGCCGCCGCCTCGCTCGCGCTGTTCACCTGGGCGCTGATCGAGCGGCCGGTGCGTGGTTGGGGTTCGCCGGCCATCCTGACGGCCATCGCGGCCTCGGTCGCCGGCTTTCGCGCCTTCGTCTTCCTCGAGCAGAGGAGCGCGCATCCCATCCTGCCCTTGCGGCTCTTCTCCGACCGCACCTTCTCCTCCACCGCCTCGGCGGCGCTCCTCTATGCAGGTGGGTTCTTCGGCAGCGTGCTGGTCCTTTCGCTCGACTTCCAGGAGGTGCGCGGCGAAGGACCCGCGAGCGCCGGCCTGCACCTCACCGCCATCACCCTCGCCTTCGGGGCCACCAGCATCGCCGGCGGCCGGCTGGCCGGACGCTACGGCACCCGCGGCCCCATCCTCGCCGGACTCGCCGCGCTCGCAGCCAGCGCCGCGTGGGTGGCGGCGCTGCCCTCCGCCGCTCCGTACCCGCTTCTCCTGCCCGCGCTGGTGCTGATGGGCATGGGAGCCGGCCTCGTCGCTCCCTCCATGAACGCCGCCATCCTCGCCAGCGTTCCGCCGTCGCTTTCCGGCATCGGCGCGGGCGTGCTCAATGCGAGCCGGCAGGTGGGCACAGCCCTCGGCGTCGCCATCTTCGCATCGCTCTTCCACGACCACGGCAAGGCGGCCGCGGTGCGGGTCTCGCTCTTCTGGGCCGCCGCCCTCTACCTGACGGCGCTGGTGCTGGCCGCGCGCGCGAGCAGGCCGGCCGCGGTGAGCGCACCCGGCGCCGCCATCGCCGACGTCGCCGCAACCCACTGACGCGCCGCCGGCGGTCTGCCAGCGCCGCGCCGCGGTGCGCTACACCATCCGCCGCGGGCAGATCATCCACCGCGCCCGGGGCTTGCGTGAACCCATTTCGGGGATGATGCGGGCGGCATCGGACCATCGGCGATTCTGCCTTTCATCGGCGCCGGTCGCGGTGCTATCGTGCGCCGGTCGCAAAAGTTCCCCCGCTTTTCTTCCCCAACATTTCCTGTCGTTCCAGATGATCGGAGCTCGTCGATGAGTGCGTCCACTCGATGGTCATTCCGTTTCCTCGGGACCTCCGGCGCGGCATTGCTCGGCGCGCTGGCGATCCATGCGTGTGGAGATTCCCGCGGCATTGCGGACCAGCAGCTCGCGGTCGCGGCGCCTTCGGCCGCGGCCGAGCATGAGGACGGACGCAGCGAAGGAAAGGACGACGGCGACGATTCCTCCATCGCCATCAAGACCTTGTCCAATCGCGCCGATCTGATCAGCGGCGGCGACGCCCTGGTGGAGCTGGTGCTCTCCAATCCGCGGTCGCTCTCCGCGCTGCGCGTCGAATTGAACGGCCGCGACGTGAAGGCCGCATTTGCGCGCCGCAGCAGCGGCCGCGTGCTCGGCGTGGTCACCGGCCTCTTGAATGGCGAGAACGTGCTCGTCGTCAGGGCGGGAAACTCCAAGAAGGCCACCCGCCTCACCATCACCAACCATCCCATCGGCGGTCCGGTGATCGCCGGGCAACAACAGCTTCCCTTCGTCTGCGCCACGCCCACGCCGCAGCCGGCGACCTTGGCGAACCCGGCCACCAATGCCAGCGGGCTCCATACCGAGGCAATCGACGCGCAATGCAACATCGCAACCGAGTTCCATTTCTTCTACAGGACCACCGCGCCGGGCTGCGTCAACGTGCTGCCCGACCCCAGCCCGCCCGCGGTTGCTCCCGCCAACACCTGCTTCAAGCCCTTCACGCCCGGCCAGCCGGCCCCGGCGGATCTGGCGACGACCACCACCGACCTGGGCATCACCGTGCCGTACATCGTTCGCGTGGAGCGGGGCACCATCGACCGCGGCATCTTCGACATCGCGGTGCTCTTCGACCCCGCCCAGGACTGGAAGCCCTGGGCGCCGCAGGCGGCCTGGAACGGCAAGGTGGTGCACTCGTTCGGCGCCAGCACCGGCCAGCCGCGCCGCCAGTTCCGCTCCGAGCAGAGCTGGGTGGACGACAGCGCGCTCTCCCGCGGCTTCATGGTGGTGGACAACAGCATGACCGACTCGCTGTTCAATTCGAATCGCGTCTACAACGCCGAGGCGTTGATGATGACGAAGGAGCACATCGTCGATACCTACGGCGAGATCCGCTACACCATGGGCAACGGCTGCTCCGGCGGATCCATCCAGCAGCTCACCGCCGCATCCATCTTCCCCGGACTGCTCGACGGCGTGCAGCCCTCCTGCACGTATCCGGATTCGGAGACCACCGGAATGGAGGTCTCGGATTGCGTCCTTCTCGTCAACTACTTCAACTCGACCACCTTCGCGAACCTGACCGCCGGGCTCACGCGGGCGCAGATCGACGCCAAGAAGGCCGCCATCGCCGGGCACCTCGATCCCTCCGCCTGCTGGGGCTGGAACAACACCTTCGGCGCCAACAACAAGCCCGGCCAGTTCGTCCCCAACCTGGTCATCAACACCACCGGCCTCGCCGTTCCGCTGGGAGCGCCGCGCAACAATTGCCAGCTCCTCGCAAGCCAGGTCTACGACCCCATCGCCAACCTGCTCGGGCCGCGCTGCGGGAGCTGGGACAACTCCATCTCCATCTGGGGCGCGGTCCCGGCAGCCGCCAATCAGGCGCGATCCACCGCCGACAACACCGGCATCCAGTACGGGCTCCAGGCGCTCGCCTCCCGGACCATCTCCGCGGAGGAGTTCGTAGCGCTCAACGAGAAGATCGGCGGCTTCGACGCCGACACCAACCCGTCGCCCGGCCGCAGCGTCGCCGATGCGGAAGCGCTGCGCATCGCCTACACGACCGGCATCGTCTCCGCCGGCCAGCTGGCGAAGACGCCCATCATCGACCTGCGCGGCTTCGACGAGCGGACGCCGAACTTCGGCGCCGGCCCGCTCTTCGGCATCCACCTGATCTGGCGGAGCTACGCGGTGCGTGCGCGGCTCGACCAGGCGAACGGCAACCACGGCAACCACGTGTTCTGGCGCTTCGGGAACCAGCTCACGGCGCCCGCCGCGTCCGGGCTCACGCTGCAGTCGTTCCTCACCATGGACCGCTGGCTGGCGAACATCGAGAAGGACACCAGCCGCCGCTCGCGGGAGGAGAAGGTGGTCGCCGACAAGCCTGCCGACGCGGTGGACTTCTGCTTCCTGCCGTCGGACACGACCTTCGCGACCAAGGTCACCGATTTCGCCATCTGCGACGCCGACCCCGGGCTGGTGAGGCACGCGTCTCCGCGGCAGGTGGCCGGCGGTCCGGTGGCGGAGAACATCCTCAAGTGCCAGCTCAAGCCGCTCGACTTCGCCGACCCCGCCTACGGCGGAGCGACCTTCACGCCCGACCAGCAGAACCGCCTCCGCGCGGTCTTCCCGGCCGGAGTGTGCGACTGGACGCGGCCGGGCGTGAACCAGCAGGTGTTCGCGGGGCCGATGACGTTCGTGGACGGGCCCGGCGGCAAGCCGCTGGGAAGCGCGCCCCGCTCGGTGCGCTGCGAGCTCGACAAGAGTGGAGCGTGCGCCGTGGACGACGACGGCGACCACGACGGCCGGGAGAAGTCGGCAGGGCGCGACTGACGCTGCCGCACGGCGCCCTGGCCTTCGAGGGGCCAGGGCGCCTGCATGTCCGCGGCTGGGACCAGCCGTCCCGCTTCCGGGACACCACCGGTCGCAGGCGCGAGTCGCCGCCGTCTCACGGCCGCTGGCACGGACCTCGCTACTCCCCTCGAGATGGACATGTTGCTGCAGGAGCTCCGCTACGCCGCGCGCAGGCTGTGGCGCGCTCCCGGATTCGCGGCGGTGGTGATCGTCACGCTCGCCCTGGGTATCGGGGCCAACGCCGCCATCTTCACCGTCATCGACGCCGTGATGCTCCGGCCGCTGCCCTACCCGCAGCCGCAGCGGCTGGTGGTCATCCAGCACTATTACGCGAAGCTGGGGCCGCTGGAGGCGCCGGTCTCCGCCCCGGGCTTTCGCGACTACCGCGACAAGACGCAGAGCTTCGAGGCGCTGGGCGTGGAGACCGGGGCTGCGCTTTCGCTGACCGGAGCCGGCGACCCGCAGCGCGTCGAGGCCAGGCGGGTGAGTGGCGACTGGTTCCGCGCCCTCGGGGTAGCGCCCGCCCTGGGACGCGCCATCCTGCCCGAGGACGATCAGCCCGGACATCACGTCGCGGTGCTCTCGAGCGCGCTGTGGAGGCGCATCTTCGCAAGCTCGCCCGAGGCGGTGGGAAAGACGCTGCAGCTCGACGGCGAGGCGTACACCGTGGTGGGGGTGATGCCCGCCGGATTCGCGGATCCGTACGGCCGCGAGGCGCAGCTCTGGATTCCCCTCGCCCTCAATCCCAAGGACTTCGAGTACTCGACGAGCACCAATGAATGGCTCACCTGCATCGCGCGGCTGAAGACCGGCGTGACCCGGTCCCAGGCAAACGACGAGATGGGACGCTTCGCCAGGAAGCTGCAAAGCGAGCTGGGCACCCTGGTGCCGCAGAGGGACTGGACGCTGCGCGTGGTCTCCCTGGACGAGCTGAGCGCGCGCAGCGTGCGGCCGATGCTGCTGGTGCTCCTCGGGGCGGTGCTCTTCGTGCTTTGCATCGCCTGCGCCAACGTGGCGAACCTCGTCCTGGTCCGCGGCGCGGTGCGCTCCCGGGAAGTGGCCATCCGCGCGGCGCTCGGCGGCGATCGCTGGGCGCTGGCGCGGCCGCTGCTGGCGGAGAGCCTCTTGCTCTCGCTCGCCGGTTGCGGGTTGGGCCTCTTGTTCGCGAGCCTGGGCGTCGACGGGCTCCTGGTGGTCGCCGGCGATCGCCTGCCGCGAACGAGCGAGATCGCCATCAACCCAGGGATCGTCCTCTTCGCGCTCGCGCTCTCGCTCGCCTCCGCGCTCCTCTTCGGGATGGTTCCGGCCCTGAAGGGCTCCCGCGCGAACCTCTACGAGGCGCTCAGCGAAGGGGGCCGCTCCGGGGGGTCTTCTTCGAGCCACCGCCTTCGTGGCGCGCTGGTGGTCTCCGAGGTGGCGCTCGCGCTCACGCTGCTGGTCGGCGCCGGGCTCCTCATCCGCAGCTTCGCGAGGCTGGTGCACGTCGATCCGGGCTTCGATCCGCGCGGCGTCCTCACCTTCTCCATCGCCATTCCCGGCACGCGCTATCCCGACCAGGCGTCGCAGGACCGCTTCTTCGACGACGTGCTCGCCGGCATCTCGCGCTTGCCCGGCGTGAAGGCCGCGGGCGCCACGAACGCGCTGCCGTTCGGCGGCGGGTGGTCGACCGCCACCTTTTCCATCGAAGGCCGGACCGTCCCGGCGGGTGAGCAGCGGCCCTGGGGCGACGTGCGCATCGTCAGCCCCGGCTTCTTCCAGGCCCTTCGCGTGCCGCTCCTCGAGGGCCGCTTCATCGAGGAGGGCGACGGACCCGCCGCTCCGCGGGTGGCGGTCGTCGACGAAGAGCTGGTGCGGCGCCATTTCCCCGGTCGCGACCCCATCGGCACCCGGGTGACCTTCGATTCCCCGACCTCCAAGACCCCGGAGTGGTTCACCATCGTCGGCGTGGTGGGTCACGCCATGCAGGAGGGGCTCGACGCATCGCCGCGCGTGCAGGTCTATCTGCCCTTGCCCCAGGCGGGCGCGGGCGACAAGCGCGGCGCGATGCTGGAGCTCGCCGTGCGCGGCGATCGCGCGCCTTTGTCGATGGCAGCCGACGTGCGGGCCGCCGTCCGCGCAGTCGACCCGCTGGAGCCCATCGCCAACGTCAGCACGCTCGAGGAGGGGATCCAGCGATCGATGGGCCAGCGCCGTCTGGCGCTGCTGCTCCTGGGCGTGTTCGCCGCGCTCGCGCTCGGGCTCGCCTCGCTGGGGATCTACGGCGTGATCTCGCACAACGTGGCGCAGCGGACCCGCGAGCTCGGCATCCGCATGGCGCTCGGGGCGGACCGCGGCGACGTGCTCGGGCTGGTGATGAGCCAGGGCATCCGCCTCACCGCGGCCGGCATCGGCATTGGCGCGCTGGCGGCGCTGGCGCTGACGCGGGTGCTGCAAGGGCAGCTCTATGGCATCCACGCGACCGATCCGCTGACCTTCGCCGTGACCGCCGTAGTGCTCGCGGCGGTGGCCTTGCTGGCGTCGCTCTTGCCCGGGCTGCGCGCGACGCGCGTGGACCCCGCGGTGGCCCTGCGGACCGAGTGACGCCCGTCGTAAGATGCGCCGATGGCGGCGGAACCCAGGGCTCTTCGATCGCGATTACTACGAGCGGTTCTATCTCAATCCCCGGACCGCGGTTTCCACCGCCGCCCAGACCCGGGCGCGCGCGCGGCTGATCGCGGCGACGCTGCGCTACCTCGACCTTCCCGTGCGCCGCATCCTCGACGTCGGCTGCGGCATCGGCGCCTTGCGCCGCCCGCTCCTTCGCGAGCTCGCGGGCGCGAGCTACCTGGGCGTGGAGAAGAGCCCCTATCTCTGCAGGCGCTTCGGCTGGCGGCAGGGCACCGTGCAGGACCTCCACGTCCGCGGCCGCTTCGACCTGGTCGTCTGCTACGACGTGCTCCAGTACCTGGACGACCGGGCCGCGCGCAGGGCCATCGCCAACCTGCGCCGCGCCTGCCGCGGCGCGCTCTATTTCGGCGCGCTCACCCGGGAAGACTGGGAAACGAACTGCGATCGCTCGGGCACCGATCGGACGCCGTGGTTGCGTCGCGGCGATTGGTACCGGCGCGAGCTCCGCCGCGGCTTCGTGCCCGCGGGGCTCGGCCTCTGGCTGCACCACCGCACGCCCGTCGCGCTCTGGGACCTCGAGATCGAGCCGGGCCTATCGCTCGGAGAGTGACGTCTTCGCGGCCGGGCCGGCGGCGAGCGCGGTCTGCTTCTCGATGTAGGGCAGCAGGATTTCCACGTCCTCCTCCCGGAGGTCGAGGTCGGGCATGCGCACGGCCCGGTATCTGGCGAAGAGCGCCTTGGCGATGGGATCGCCGGAGGCGAGCACGCGGTCGGGCCGCTGGATGTAGCGGAGCAGCCAGGCGTGGTCGCGCCGCTTGGTCACGCCGGCGAGATCCGGACCCACGGTGTCGCCCTTGCCCACGGTGTGGCAGGCAGCGCAGCGCGACTTGAAGAGGTACTCGCCCCGGTCCACGTTCTTTACGCCGCCCAGGTCCGCGTAGCTCTTCACCGGCCCCGCCTTGAACCCGTCGAGGAAATGGACCATCGTCGCGTAGAGGAACTGCGGGTTGTCCATCGCCGAATTCCGCATCCACTCCCCGGTCGAGTCCCTGCCGAAGATCAGCGCCGGCTGGTGCCCGTCGCGGTTGGCGGAGTCGGTCAGGGAGGCGAGGCCCAGCCGCTTGCTGATCAGCCGGATGTCGTCCTTCTTGCCGGTGAGGAAGAGCCAGCCCGGCTTGACGTGGTACCTGGCCGCATAGGCCTTCAATACCTTGGGCGTGTCGTGCTCGGGATCGATGCTGATCGAATAGAAGAAGATGTCCTTGCCCACCCGGTCGCCCATGAGCTTCTGCACCTGCGAGAGCTTGGCGGTCTCCAGCGGGCAGCTGGCGGTGCAGTGCGTGTAGATCAGGTTGATCACGACGGTCTTGTCCTTGAGCAAGTCGTCGTAGAAGTGGACCACCTTCCCGTCCTGGGTGGTCAAGGGAACGTTGGTAAAATAGTCCGGACCGCCGAGGACGTTGGCGCGCGCGGGCGCCGGCGCCAGGATTGCCCAGAGGGCGGCCACCGCCGCCGCTCCTGTCCCGCTTCGAAGATGTGCCCGCATCGCGTGTCGCTCCTGGCCTGGTGACGAAGGACCGGGGCGAGCCGGACGTGCCGGCCCGCCCCGGGGGTTGCCGCTGCGATTACAGAGTGCCCACCGCCGCCGTCACGCCGGTCAGCGCCGTCGTGGTGGTGTCGTAGGTCAGGTTCAGCGTCAGGACTCCGGTCTTCGAGGTGAGATACGAATCCCACCGCATCCGCGGGCGCGCTCGCGGCAGGCGCAGCGAAGAATGCGAAGGTGAGCTCGACCGTATCCGTGGCCCCGAACAGGCGGGTCAGGTTGGCCTCACACTCGTTCTTGTAGGTGGTGCCGCTCTTCTGGCCGACGCCCTTCACGCCGCGTCCGTCCACCGAGACGACCACCGAGGGTGGCAGCGCGGAGGTGGTGGCGTCGGGCGTCGATGCCGCCGGATCGGTCACCACCGTCGTGGTGATCACCACCGGCCCGGAGAACTTCACCGCCTCCGGGAGCCCCGTCTTCGCCGCCGACGCGGTGCCGGAGACCTGGATGGTGAAGGTGGACACCGTCGTCTGCGCCATCGCAGCCGGAACGGCGAGCAAGAGCGCCCCAAGCACCCCGGCCGCGACCGGGAGGAACACGCCGCGAGACCTCTTCATTGTGCGCTCCATTTCGAGCTTCAAGGAGTTCATCGATTGGATGATCATGGTTTCGCTCGTTCCGCCTAGTTGTACGCGGTGGGCAGGATGTCGTCGGGAGGAACGAAGGTCACGCCCTGCGGCGTCGAGATGGGCGTCGGGAGCGGCTGGAGGAAGGGCGCCCCGTTGTTGTCGATCTCCCAGCGCAGCAGCATGGCGTTGTCCTCGTGCACCGTGTTGTGGCAGTGCTCCATGAACATTCCGCCGAAGTCGCGGAACTGCATCCTCAAGGTCACGCTGCCGCTGGGCCGCAGCCGGTAGACGTCCTTGCGGCCCTTCTCCCAGGCCGGCACGTTGGCCGCGCTGCCGTTGCGGGCGATGATCTGTCCCTCCTCGAAGTGGATGTGGATGGGGTGGTCCCAGCCGCCGCCGCCGTTCTGCAGCGTCCACTGCTCGGTGGTGTTGGCGGTGTTGCGGCCCGGCGCCGCGGAGATGCGGCCGTAGTCCGCGTCGAGAACGCCGCCCTGGTCGTCCGTCTCCACGCCCCAGGGGCCGATGAAGGCGGTGACCTCGGCCCTGCTGCCGGGTTTCTTCGCGATCAGCGGCTCCTGGTCGTTCACGAGCGTCGGTTGCGAGGCGCCGCGCGCCCATTCGAAGCGGCGCAGGTGGAAGTTGGGAGGAAGGATGGGGTTGGGGATCAGCGGATCCGGCACCTGGCTCAGGTCGGGGTTCGTCGGCCTGCGCACGATGCGGAACTCGAGGAACTTGCCGACCACCGGGTCGTTGTTGTTGCCCTGGAGCGCGTCGCGTAGCGAGAGGTCCGCGTCCGGCTTCTTGCCGTTGGTCTGCAGGGCAAGGTTGACGAAGTAGACCTTGCTTCCACGGCATAGCGGGAGAAGTCGATGACCACGTCGTAGCGCTCGGCGATGCCCTGCTCGTCCAGCTCGGTCAGGGGCACCGGGTGGGGGAGCAGGTTGCCGTCGTTGGCAATCTGGATCATCGGCGAGCCGTCGCTCAGCGCCAGCTTGAAGAAGCGCGAGACCGCCCCGTTGAGGATGCGGAAGCGATACTTGCGCGCCTCCACCTCGAAGAACGGATCGTAGGCGAGGTTCACGGTCATGGCGTCGCCGATGAAGCCGTCGAAGTCGAACTTGTTGAAGGCGAGCTGCCCCTGGGCATCCCAGGCCTTGTCCGCGAGCACGATGTTCACGTCGTACTCGAGGTTGCCGTACGACTTGGCGGTGCCGCTGGGGAGCCGGAAATTGACGCCGTCGTTGATCGACTCGTTGCCGCGGTCGAGCGCGCTGTAGATGTTGAACATGCCCGCCATGCCCTTGTACACGTTCTGCGAGGTGAAGCTGAACATGTGGTCATGGAACCAGTGCGTGCTCATCGTCTCGCGCCAGTCGCCGGGGATGTTCGTCTTGCCGGGGTCGTTCGGGTCGGGGGTCGCCGCGCGCGGATCGGTGGCGGTGGTGTTGATGCTGTTGATCCCCGCGAGCACGATTGGATAGTGATAATCGTAGAATTCGTCGGGCCAGAAGTACGCGCCGGTGAAGCCGTCGTTCTCGGCGCCGTGGTGGCCGTTGTGCTCGTGCGTCGAGATGGAGTGGATGCCGAAGCCGCCGTTGGCGTCCTTGTTCGCGGGCAGCTTGTTGTGCAAGCGGAACAGGATCGGCTCCTGGTAGCGCCCGATCATGAGCTTGGGCGGCAGCGTGCCGTTGTACGTCCACATCGCGAGCGGCCCCTGGGTGGGGAGCGCGGGGTGGAACTTGAACGGGAACACGCCGGGTTGGAGCCCGGAGTTGAACTGGGGCGCCACGCCGGGGTCGTAGACCGTGTTGGTCTTGGCTCCTTCCATGGTCAGGTCGATGGCGATCTGCGGTGGGAAGCGCGCAAAGCCCTGGTGCGCCCAGACGGGCCCCGGGGGACGGCCTTCGATGGGCCCCAATCCGCCGCCGAGCTGCGGATCGACGGGGTGCTGCGTCTGGTTGGACTGCTCGGTCGGCGGCGGATTGAGGGCCGCGACCGGCAGGCGAGGCAGGATGTCGAAACGAGGCATCGGCTGGGTGAACTTCTGCACGCCGAAGAGGGGGCTGGGGGGAGTCCAGTCGGTACATTGTCCGCGCGGGCGGCGGGGGCGAACGCCCCCACGATGGTCGCTGAAGCGGCCACCATGAGCCCGAGGCGGAACATCTCCTGGACGCGATTTCTCGGATGAGTGCTTGGCACCTGCAAGGGACCTCCTTTGGGACCACCAGCGCGAGGGGAAGCGTTGGAGCCCATTCTGCGGTTGACGTGTCCCGGACCGGAGCATGGCCGGTGCCAGCGGCTACATCGATCTGCCTGCAGCCATTAAACCCATTGATCCCGCCCACCTATGACGGCGCGAAACGCTTCGTGCGGAGGAGATCCGGCGTCAGGCGCGTCGTTTCGGAGTCCAACTTGGCTCATTCCGGACCACGACACGACGCGGCGTTTGAAACAGGTCACTTCGACTGGAGGTCATAGAGCCGGAGCTTGCGATAGAGCTTTCCACGCGAGATGCCGAGAGCGCGCGCGGCGCGGCTGATGTCGCCTGCGGCCTCCACCAGCGCGGTGGCGAAGAGCTCCCTCTCCAGATCCTCGAGCTTGCGCGGCGCGCGCAGGCTCTCCGGGGCCAGCGCCACGGGTGTCCGCGTCAGCCGGCGCAGGCACGTGTCCGCGGCAGGAGCGAAGTGGACCTCGCTCTCGATCCAGTGCTCCAGCTCCCGCGCGTTGCCTGGCCACGGGTACGCCTCCAGCTCCCGCAGCGCCTCCGCGCCGATGCTGCTCAGGCTGCTGCGGTGGGCAACCGCGTGCTTGCGGAGGAAATGTTCCGCCAGCGGCCTCACGTCCTCGCGGCGTTGGACCAGCGGCGGGATCCCGATGTTGAGCACGTTCAGGCGGTAATAGAGATCGGCGCGGAAATGCCCTGCCCGCACCGCGTCGGCGACGTTGCGGTTGGCCGTCGCGATCACCCGCACGTCGATCGGATGCGGCCGGCTGCCGCCCAGCCGCGTCACCACGCGCTCCTGCAGAACGCGCAGCAGCTTCGCCTGCATCTCCAGCGGCATGTCGACGATGTCGTCGAGCAGCAGCGTCCCGCCGTTCGCCAGCTCGAACTTTCCCGCATGCCCGCGAGGGTTGGCGCCGGTGAAGGAGCCGGCGTCGTACCCGAACAGCTCGCTCTCCAGAAGCTCGCGCGGGATGGCGGCGCAGAGCACGCCGACGAAGGGTTGACGGCAGCGCGGACCCGCGGCGTGGATCGCCTGCGCGAGCACCTCCTTGCCCACTCCGGATTCGCCTTCGATGAGCACGCCCGAAGAGCTCTGCGCCGCCACCTCGGCGACGCCGCGGATCTGCTTGATGGCCCGGCTGACACCCACCAGCGTGGCGAACGGCGACTTCTTTCCCGCCACGGGCAGCGGCATGGGCGGCGCCGGCGTGAAGGTGGCCACCGCGGAGCTTGCCCAGGGACCCTCCGGGAACGTGCGCAGGGTGACCGACAGATCCCTGGACTTGAGGTGGATGGGCTCCTGATCGAGGGGCTGGCCGGACTCCATCGCGCGCGCGAGCTCGGGCCAGAAGGCCTGGATCTCATGACCCAGCGCCTCGGCGGGGCTGATTCCCAGCAGTTGCGCGCCGGCGCGATTCAGCCTGGCGATCCTGCGATCGCCGATCATCAGCACGCCCTCGGATACGGCGTCCATCAGCGCCGTATCCATCCGCTGCAGGAGCTGATGGCGATCGGTCATGAGGATGGAGGCGGACCGGGCGCCGACCTGCGCCGCCAGGCTGGCAGCGAGGCGCGTTTCCGTTTCTCCGAAGAGGAGTCCGGGCCCTTCCGAGAGGAGCGCTCCGCGCACGCCGTCGGCGTGGAACGAGACGGCGAGGGTGCCCGCTTCCCCACCCAGCGGAGTGGCCGTGCGCTCGCCGGCGGAAGCGAGCTTCGCGAGCGCCGCGATCCGCTCCTCTGCTTTCTGCAGCGAGATGCGGCCGGCGGTGGCGAAGACGTGGTCGGAGTCGCTCGCCACGCAGGCGGTCGCCGCCGCGGCGTCGGTGAGGGACAAGAGACCTGCGGCGGCCACTTCCGCCACCGCCCTGAGGGTGGTCGCCTCTTGCATCGACTGGATGGTCGCGAGCAGCGCTGCCGAGCGGCTGGCGCGGCGCAACGGCACGAGCCCGGCGTCCTGCAACGGCACGGCGGCACTGCTCTCGCGGACACGTCCTGTTGCCATCGTTGCTTGCCCCCGCCAGCACGAATGCCCAGCCGACAATCTTTAGGGCCAAGTCGGCGCCCAAGACAACGTGCAGATCCTCCGTGCGCGTAGGATCGTCAACGCTCGCCTGGCAGCGTTACTGCACAAAAGCAGCATGACGGCTGCGCAAGATCCGGGATTTGGTTTCAGAATTGCTCGCGCGGTGATTTGTGCAAGGGCGGAATGCCCCGTCCGGAGGATGGCGGGAGCGGGCCGGGTGGATCTACCGCGCGAGCGGTACACGCGAACCCTGACTTGGTGTTACAACTGCCCTCATGCAAGGCACCCGGCGGAATGCGGCGAGCTCCCATGGAAGGTGACGTCTGCCGGCTGTGTGGCGGCGATGGCCGCATCGGCAATGCCCTCGGGCGCAGCACCGCCACCTGCCCCGGTTGCCACGGCTCCGGGCGTCGCGCCGACACCTCCGTCGGGTTCCACGACGTGACCAAGACGAAGCCGTCGCACTACCAGCGCGCCGAGACCGGGCCCAAGGCACCCAGAGGGCCGGCCACGTTCGAAGGGGCGCAGCTCGCGCAGGAGGTGAGCGCCTCCACCGTCCTCTCCGGCGAGGCGAAGACGCGGCTGCTCGCGGAGATCATCAACCACGAGAGCACGCACGGCCGCTGCACCCAGACGTTCATCAAGAAGGTCCGCAAACAGGCGCGGCCGCCGCCGCAATGACGCGGGGGCGGCCGCCTCGATGTGCCCTCTGGCCGGGGACTACCCGCCGTGATGGGCCTTGCAGACGCCGTCGTCGCACTCCAGGCCGCTGGCGCAGGCGGGCGTGCAGGTGGCGGTCCCGGGTGTGCCGCCCGGCTCCAGCTCGCTGTGCGGCTTGCAGGCGCCGTCGTCGCACTCGTTGCCGGAAGGACACACCGGATCGCAGATCCTGGCTCCGTTGTCCTCCGAATGCGCCTTGCACACGCCGTCGTCGCACTCCTGGCCGCTGGAGCAGGCCGGGTTGCAGGCGGTGCCGTGCTCCAGCTCGACCTCGATTTCGCCGAGCTGGCTCATGCTCGTCTTGTACTCGCCGTGGTTGCGATCCTCGACCTCCACGTCGACGAGGTCGTCGTTGCCGTCGTGCATCTTCACCTTGGCGTTGGAGTCGTCGACCTTGATCGACACCATCGCCGGCTGCGCCAGCGCGAGGCCGTGCGGTTCGACCTCGACGCGCTCCACGCGGCCGGCGTGGTGCGGCTCGGCCTCGCGCAGCGTCACCTGC
The DNA here is from genome assembly GCA_963792275.1 of uncultured delta proteobacterium. Taxonomy (GTDB): domain Bacteria; phylum Myxococcota; class Myxococcia; order Myxococcales; family 40CM-4-68-19; genus 40CM-4-68-19. The sequence goes on along the minus strand of CAWBVQ010000018.1, from coordinate 359,936 downwards.
GTGTTCTGCGTGAGCGCGCCGGCGGGAATGCTGAGGGTGGCCGCTCCGGTGGTGAGCGTGGCGCCGGCGGCGCCGACGGTCTGCGCGGTCGAGGGGGTGCCACCGCCGCAGGCGGCGAAGATCAGCGAGGCGGCAGCGGCGGGGACGATCATTTTCATCGAAATCACGGGCTCTCCTTGATTTTCCTTGACGCACATCAAGGAATGAACGGGCGAATGGTCGCGGGGATGGTGCTCATCCCGCTAAAGGGCCGCTGGGGGGAGTTCAGCGGAGCGCGACTGAGTGTAGTGACCCGGATCGTCGGCCGCACGGGACAGAATAATGTGTCTTTCCCGCCATGCAGCCGGTCCGCTTCATCTGCGCGGAGGCCGGCGGGGGCGCCTGCGACCGCGATGGATGTGTTCGATGGAGGGACCGGCTGCCTTCCCGTTCGCAGGCGCAGCGGGCGGGCGTCCCTGCGCTCGAGGGGCAGGGTGGCCGTGCTGCACGGGCTGCGCGGGCCGCCCCTGCTCGTGCGGGCGCCGCTGGGGGTGAGGGAAGCGCCGGTCTTGCCGCTGTCCCGGATGGTGCTGCTGACCCTGCCGCTGCGCCGGGTGCCCGGGGCGGTGGCGCGGATGCGCGTCCTTCGCCGGCCTGCCGCTGGGGACGAAGTCGGGCGAGAGCTCACGGCGCACGTACGCGTGCCAGAATCTCGTCCGCGTCGCCCGAGCGCGCATGCAGCGCCGGGTCCGCCCGCGCGAAGAACGCGCGCAGGTTCTCGAGGTCGCGGCGGAAGAACGCCTGCGCCGTGCTGTTGTGCGCCGCGGAGATGACTTGTGGGAAGTCGATGATCACCGGCCCGTCGGCCCCGAGCAGCACGTTGTAGGGCGAGAGGTCGCCGTGGATCAGATCGGCGCAGAGCATCTTCACCGCCTGCTGCCGCAGATCGCCGTAGAGCGCTCCCGCCTGCTCGCGGGTCACCTGCGCGTCGATGAGCCGCGGCGCGGGATGTCCCTGCGCATCCACCACCAATCGCATGACCAGGATGCCCTGGTAGAAGAGCACCGGCGCCGGGACGCGAACGCCCTGCGCGTGCAGCTTGTGCAGCGCGTCCGACTCCGCCGACTGCCACGCCTCTTCCGCGGCGGCCTGCCCGAAGCGGCTCCCGCAATCCATCGCGCGCTGGGTGCGGGTGTTGCGCACGGCGCGTCCTTCCTTGTAGCCGGCGTTGTTCTTGAAGCTGCGGAAGCTCCGGTCCTTGTAGACCTTGGCGCAGAGCACCTCGTCGCGGTGCCGCACCAGCCACACGTCGGCCTCCTTGCCCGACTTGAGGCGGCCCAGCGTCTCGTCGATGACGCCGTCTTCGAGGAGTTGCTCGAGGCTCACGGCAGGGACTGTAGCGCGTCACGGCCGCGAGCGACGATTTTGCGGCTGCGGCAACCCGCAGCGCGCTCCGAGGCGACCGGAAGCTGCACAATCCTGAATTAAATTCAGTAAAATAGATGCCTGAATCAAGGCGATTGGCTCTTCCCTCGAAAGCGGCGTGGGGCGCGTGATTTGACAGTGCCCGAATGAGCCTTACGTTCTTTCCGCACCGTCCCCGCCCACAACTGGGTCTCGTAACGCTGGAGCACCTCAAATGGTCACTCTGCGAAGCACACCTCTGTGCAGCGCCCTGGCTCTCTCCTTCCTTCTCACCGCCTGCGGAAGCGACTCGCCCCGGCTTCCGGAGCCGGTCCCGGGAATGCCTCCGCTCCGACGGTCAGCTCCACCAACCCCTCCAGCAATGGCGCGGGCGTCGCGCTCAACGTGAAGATCGCCGCCACCTTCAGCGGAGCGATGAACCCGGCCACCATCACCGCCGGCACCTTCACCGTGCGGCAGGGCGCCGACGCCGTCGCCGGCAGCGTGACCTACGCCAATTCCACCGCCGTCTTCACTCCGGCAACCAACCTCGCGACCGGCACCGCTTTCACCGCCACCGTGTCCACCGGCGCCCAGGATCTTTCCGGCACGTCGCTCGCCGCTCCCTACTCCTGGAGCTTCGTCACCGGCACCACCACCTCCAAGGGACCTGCGCCGGTGGGGCTGGGCACCGCCGGCAACCAGGTGGTCCTCGCCAAGACGGCCATCTCCAGCGTCCCCTCGTCGAGCCTGACCGGCAACATCGGCCTCAGCCCCGCCGCGGCGAGCTTCGTGACCGGGTTCTCCCTGGTGGCCGACTCCACCAACGTCTTCGCCAGCTCGACGCAGGTGGTGGGCAAGGTCTTCGCGGCCAACTACGCGGTGCCCACTCCGACCAGTCTCACCACCGCGGTGGGCAACATGGAGAGCGCCTATACGGACGCCGCCGGACGGCCCACGCCCGACTTCCTCGAGCTTGGCACGGGGAACGTCGGCGGCCTGACCTTGGTTCCCGGGCTCTACAAGTGGACCAGCACCGTCACCATTCCTGCCGACGTCACGCTGGAAGGCGGCGCCAACGATGTCTGGATTCTCCAGACCACCGGCGACCTGACCATGGCCGCCGCCAAGGTGATGACGCTGAGCGGCGGCGCGCAGGCGAAGAACGTCTTCTGGCAGGTTGCCGGCCAGGTGACGCTCGGCGCGAACTCGCACTTCGAGGGCATCATCCTCTCCAAGACGGCGATCACCCTGCAGACCGGCGCCACCATGAACGGCAGGGCCCTGGCGCAGACCCAGGTCGCGCTGCAACAGGCCACCATCACGCAGCCGGCGGAGTAGGCGCGCGCCTACTGCAGCGCCACCAGGTCGATCTCCACCAGCGCGTCGCCGGGCAGGGCTGCCTGCACCGTCGTACGCGCTGGCGGAGTGCCGCCGAAGAACTTCGCGTAGACCTCGTTCATCTGCGCGAAGTCGCCGAGGCTGCGCAGGAAGACGGTCGTCTTCACCGCGCGATCCAGGCTCGAGCCCGCCGCCGCCAGCACCGCCGCCAGGTTCTTCAGCACCCGTTCGGTCTGGGCCTTCACGTCGCCCTGGATGGGCTGGTTGGTGGCGGGGTCGCGGGCGAGCTGGCCGGCGGCGAAGACGAACCCACCGGCCTTGATGGCCTGCGAATAGGCGCCTCCGGCGGCGGGAGCGTCGGGGGTGGAGACAGATTCTCTCCGCCGCGCCGCAACCAGGCCGGACGGAATCAGCCACGCGAGCATCTTCTTCATCTGCCCCTCCCTGGAACCGAGCGCGCCCTCACCGCTCCCTCGCCCCCGCCAGGATAGCCCCCTCTCGATCCGGTCGCGCCGCGAAAGGCCGCCCGTTACCCTCCGGGATCGCGATGAACAGGAAGCAGACCGGCTTCAATCTCGGGTACGTGCTCCTCGCCGTGATGGGCGTGCTCTTCTTCCAGGACTACTGGACGCGCCGCGAAGCGGTCGCCACCATCCCCTACAGCCAGTTCCAGACGCTCGTCCGCGAGGACAAGATCAAGAGCGTCGTGGTGGGGCAGGACCAGCTCTCCGGCGAGTTCAAGGAGCCCATCTCCGGCAAGAAGCGCTTCGTCGCCGTGCGCGTGGACGCCGACATCGCCAAGGAGCTCGACCAGCACGCCGTCGAGTACCGCGGCCAGTTCGACTCCAACCTCGTCGCGCTGCTCTTCTCCTGGGTGGTGCCCATCGCGCTGTTCTTCGGCATCTGGGTGTTCCTCGGGCGCCGGATGTCGAAGCAGTTCGGCGGGCCCGGCGGCGGGCTGATGGCCATCGGCAAATCGAAGGCCAAGGTCTACGTGGAGACGGACACCAAGGTGACCTTCGCCGACGTGGCCGGCGTGGACGAGGCCAAGGCCGAGCTGCAGGAGGTGGTCGCTTTCCTCAAGGATCCCAAGCAGCACGGCCGTCTCGGCGCCCGCATGCCCAAGGGCGTGCTCCTGGTGGGGCCTCCCGGCACCGGCAAGACCCTCCTCGCCAAGGCGGTCGCGGGCGAGTCGGGGGTGCCCTTCTTCTCCATCTCCGGCTCGGAGTTCGTGGAGATGTTCGTCGGCGTGGGCGCCGCGCGGGTGCGCGACCTCTTCGAACAGGCGCGCGCCAAGGCGCCCTGCATCATCTTCATCGACGAGCTGGACGCGCTCGGCCGCGCCCGCGGAGCGATGCCCGGCCTCGGCGGCCACGACGAGAAGGAGCAGACGTTGAACCAGCTCCTGGTGGAGATGGACGGCTTCGATCCCGGCTCCGGCATCGTCCTGCTCGCCGCCACCAACCGCCCCGAGATCCTCGATCCCGCGCTGCTGCGCGCCGGCCGCTTCGATCGGCAGGTCCTGGTCGACCGGCCGGACCGCGTGGGCCGCCTGGAGATCCTCCAGGTCCACACCCGCAAGGTGACGCTGGACGCCGACGTCAAGCTCGAAGAGGTCGCCGCGCTCACTCCGGGCTTCACCGGCGCGGACCTCGCCAACCTGGTCAACGAGGCTGCCCTGGTGGCCACCCGGCGGGGCGGCAGCCGCATCGGCATGAACGACTTCAACGTCGCCATCGAGCGCATCGTCGCCGGGCTGGAGAAGAAGAACCGCCTGCTCAACCCGCGCGAGCGCGAGATCGTGGCCCACCACGAGATGGGCCACGCCCTGGTCGCGGCGGCCCTTCCCGGCAGCGACGCGGTCCACAAGATCTCCATCATCCCGCGGGGCATCGGCGCGCTCGGCTACACCATCCAGCGCCCCACCGAGGACCGGTATCTGATGACCCGCGAGGAGCTGGAGAACAAGATGGCCGTCCTCCTCGGCGGGCGCGCCGCGGAACATCTCGTCTTCGGTCACCTCTCCACCGGCGCCGCCGACGATCTCTCCAAGGCCACCGACATCGCGCGCAGCATGGTGACCCGGTTCGGCATGGGCGCGACGCTGGGGCCGGTGGCCTACGAGGCGGAGCCCGCATCCTTCCTCGGGCAGCCGTACGGGTCGCGACGCCTCTATGGCGAGGAGACCGCGCGGGAGATTGACGTCGCCGTGCGCGACCTGGTGGAGTCGCAGTTCCAGCGCGCCCGCGCCATGCTCGCCAACAACCGCCCGTTGCTCGACGAGGGCGCGAGCACGCTGCTCGCCAAGGAGACGCTCGCCGGCGCGGAGCTCGACGGAATCCTCGGCCGCGTGGGCAGGGAAGCGGGCCCGCGCATCGCCGCCGCCGCCAGTTAGCCAGGCGCTGCCCGCGGGGCCGCGATTGGGTATGCTCGCCGCATGCTCCTCGCCCTCCTCCTCGCCATCGCCGCTCCCGCCGAAGGCAACGTCGTCCTCAAGGACTTCCACTTCGCCTCGGGCGAAACGCTGCCCGAGCTGAGAATCCATTACCGCACCTACGGCGCGAAGGGGCTGCCCGCCGTCCTCATCCTGCACGGCACCACGGGGAGCGGCGCACAGTTCACCGGCGACGACTTCGCGGGCGTGCTCTTCGGCAAGGGCCAGCTCCTCGACGCGGAGAAGCACTTCATCATCCTGCCGGACGGCATCGGGCACGGCAAATCGTCGAAGCCGAGCGACGGCTTGCACGCGCGCTTTCCCCATTACGGCTACGACGACATGGTGGCGGCGGAGCACGCCCTCGTCCTCGCGCTCGGCGTCAAGCACCTGCGCCTGGTGATGGGGACCTCCATGGGCGGGATGCATACCTGGCTGTGGGGCGAGAAGTACCCGGAGCTGATGGACGCGCTCATGCCGCTCGCCAGCGCGCCCGTGCAGATCGCCGGCCGGAACCGGATCATGCGCGACATGATCATGGACTCCATCCGCGCCGATCCGGCCTGGGCGGAGGGCGACTACAAGGAGGAGCCGGTCCTCGGGCTGCGTGCCGCCCTGAACGTGCTGCTCGTCATGGGCAGCGCGCCGCTGCGCTTCCAGGACCAGTACCCCACCCGCGACGCCGCCGACGCCTTCTACCGCGACTGGATGAAGAAGCGGCTGCCCTCGTACGACGCGAACGACGTGCTCTACGCCTTCGACGCCTCGCGCGACTACGATCCCTCGCCGCGCCTGGACGCCATCCGGGCGCCGCTCACGGCGGTGAACTCGGCGGACGACACCATCAACCCGCCCGAGCTGGGGATCCTCGAACGCGAGATCAAGCGCGTGCCCAAGGGCGAGTTCGTGCTCGTTCCCGCTTCCACCCAGACGCGCGGGCACGGCACGCACACCTTCCCGGTCTTCTGGAAGGAGCACTTGCAGCGCCTGCTCCAGCGCCGCTGAGCGCCTGCCGTTGACTTCCTTCGCGCGCGGAAGCCAAGCTGCGGCCCCGCAGTCGTCGCGAGGGAGGAATCCATGAAGAATGTCCTGTTCGGGTTGGCGATCCTGTTCTCGAGCACCGCCGCGCTGGGGGACACCAAGACGGAAACCATCAAGGTGAGCGGCTGGCATTGCGAGAACTGCCCGAAGAAGACCGAGGCGAAGCTGAAGTCGGTGAAGGGCGTGCAATCGGCCAAGACCGACCGCGAGAAGGGCGAGGTGTTGGTGAAGTACGACGACGCCAAGGCCAAGCACGCGGACCTGGAGAAGGCGGTGGCGGACTCCGGCTTCTCGGTCGAGAAGTAGCAAGGGCCTCCGCGGACGCCAATCATCCCGATGCGCGCCGCAGGGCCCGGCCCGTTGGCGGGTGGTGCGCTCGATTGCGGGGAAGGGCCAGGCGCGTCAGCGATCCTGGCCCGTCGCCGGCGGCGTGCGCTCGACTTCGGTGGCGTCGATGACCACGATTCGTGACCGCTCCGGGTCGATGCGGTATTCGAATCGCCAATCGGAGATCTCGATCACCAGCGCGCCCTCCAGCACCGACTTCATGATCACGCTGTCCGCCGGAATGGTGGCGATGGCGGCGGCCACTTCTTCCAGGCGGTCGTTGAGCCGGAGGCGGATACGTGTCGGCACCTGCGAGAGACCGCTCGCGAAGCTCACCTCGTAGCCCATGGGCGGACGTTACCCCGGACGAGGGGCGCCGCCCGCGGCACCGCCCCCAGCGTTGTGAGAGTTGCAACAATACCGTGTAATGGTAACCGATGCGCCGCGGCTCAGCGCCGCGAACGCCGGCGGATGGCCAGCGCGGTCACGGCGAGCAGCAGCACGCCCAGCGCCGCGAGGAGCGTGCTCCAGGGCAAGACCCGCGGTATGGGCGCGAGCCCGTCTCCCGAGAGCACGAACGCCGCCCAGAAGCGCGGCTGCGAAAGCTCCGTTCCCGAGCGCAGGAAGCGCAGCTTGGCGAGCCGCAGCGCCTGCGCCTTGGGTTCGCCGCGGCCCAGCTGGTAATAGAACTGTTCCATGAAATCCCGCGTGGGCACGTCGGCCACGCGCCAGAGGGTGGTCACCGCCGCGCGCGAGCCCGCGGAGAGCAGGGCGCGGCCGAACCCCTGGGCGCCTTCGCCGCGGACGAGCTTCCCGCGCTCGGTGTCGCAGGCCGAGAGCGTGGTCAGGTCCACCCCTCGCAGATCCAGCTCGTAGACCTCCTTGAGGAAGAGATAGTCGGCCGTGTCCTCCGGACGGGCGGGAGAGAAGAGGATGCGCGAGCGCTCCGGATTGGTGGTGTCGGCCACCGCGTGGGTGGCGAGGTGGAGGAGCGGCAGCCGCGGCGCCTGCAGCAGGTGCGACTTGAGGTTGGCGTCGCCGAGGTACAGGCGCGAGCGGCCGGGGCAAGCGCGGGCGATGGCGCGGGCCTCCTCGGCGGAGGCGGGCAGCGGGCTCTGCAGCTCCGCGCCGCCCAGCTCCTGGGCGACGCCGCGGCTGGTCGCATGCACCTTCGGATCGGCGAATGCCACCAGCTCGCCGCTCCAGGGCAGCGCGCCAAGGACGCTGTGGCGCGCCCGGTCCCTCAAGAGGAGGGCGGCGGAAGGCAGGTAGGAGACGTCGTACCGCTCGATCAGCGCGGACCCCTCGCCCGCGTCGAGCACCTCGAAGGGGATCTCGCCGAGCGATCCGTCGGGGACGACGATGACGTGCCGCACCGCGACCGGCGCTGCGCGAAGCGGCGCAGCGAGCAGCGAAGCGCCCAGCGAAGCCGCGGAGCGGGCCTCCTGCAAGCTCGTGCCCGCGGCGATGGTCTTGAGCAAGAGCGAGATCGCGCCGGGACCGGCGGCGGAGGCGGGAAGGGGAGCAAGACCGTTGCTCGCGTGCGTGGCCCAGAGCACCGCCGCGCCGTTCGCGCCGACCCAATATTCGAGCAAGAGCGTCTTCTCGTCGAGCCGCGCCTGCACCGCGGCGAGCCCCGGCGGCGCCATCGCGAGCCGGTCCTGGAAGGTGCGGGCGCGCGCGCGCTCGAGGATCTCGAACATGGCCACGCCGTCGCCGCGCTGGAGCAGGATCTCGAGCAGCGCGTCGTAGACGTCGCGCTTGTCGGCGAGGAAGTCGCTCTTCAGCGAGGAGATCTGCAGGCGCGCGCGCACCGATTCGATCACGCCGATGGCCTCGCGAAAGCGCGCCGCCGCGTCCTCGTCGCGTCCCGCCGCCCGCGCCAGCCTGCCCAGGCCGTACAGCGCCTTCCACTGCTCCTCGGTGGTGCCGAGCTGGCGCGCGGCGGCGAGCGCGGCCTCGAACTCGCGCGCGGAGCTGCCGGCGTCGCCCTGCCGGAAGAAGGTCTCCCCCCGGTAGAGGCGCGCCTGCATCGCCTCGCGGCGATCGCCCGACTGCTGGGAAAGCTCCAGGGCGGAGGTGAAGGCCTCCAGCGCCGCGTGCAGATCGCCCAGGTCCAGCGCCTCGACGATGCCGATGTTCTTGAGCAGGACGACCCGCACCTCCTTGTGCTCGTTGGTCGCGAGCAGGCGCAGGGCGGCGCGATAGGTCTCCAGCGCCTTGAGCGGATCGTTGAGGCGCCGGTAGAGCACGCCCAGGTTGGAGAGCAGCCGCGCCTGCTCGGTGGGGCCCAGCGACTCCTCGCCGTTGCGCAGCTCTGCATAGATCTGCAGCGCCTGTTCCTCCTGCCCCACGCGCTGGAAGAGCGCGGCCAGGTTGGTGAGCAGGATCCGCCGCAGCCGCGCGGTCCAGGGCTGGGCCCCCTGGCCATCGAGCGCGTCCAGGCCTTCGCGGTATGCGCGCAGCGCCTCGAGATAGCGCGCCTGCAGGAAATAGAGCGTGGCGATGTTGCTGAGCGCGTCGATGGCGCGCTCGTTGTCGCCCGCCGCCCGCGCCAGCGTCACCGTCTGCTTCAGGTGCTCGAGGGCGGAGGGGTACCGCGCCTCGTACAGCTCGGCCACTCCGACGAAGTAGACGGCGCGCGCCTCTCCCGCCTTGTCCCCGAGCGCCTGGTACACCTGCGCGCCCTCGCGCGCCCTGCCGATGGCGGCATCGTAGTCGCCTTGCGAGGAGAGCAGGTTGCTGAGCTCGAGCAGCGCGGTTCCCAGCGCCTCCTGGTCGGTCGCGCGGAGCGAAGGGAGCATCGCCTCGTAGCGCTTGCGCGCCTCGGCGACGGCCCCTTTCTGCTGCAGCGCCTTGGCCTCGTCCAGCGCCTGGCGCGCGCTCTCGGCCCGGCCAGCGCGCGGAGCCACCAGCAACACGAACAACAGGATCAGGCGGGGCCGCACCGGGCGGGATCATGGCCCCTGCGGCGACGCAGGTCCAGCGTTACGGGAAGGTGAGCGCGGGAAGGAGCGGCGCAACCGAGCCATCCGCGTCGTTCCCCGAAAGCCCGAGCATCTGCACGGGAGAGCTGGCGGTCACCCGCAAGAAGCTCCCCTTGGGCGGGACGATGCCGGTGAGCAGCTCGGAAGCCTCCCGCTCGATCTCGGTGCGGGGAGGCAGCGCGATCGAGGCCGACGCCATCACCGACCCCGCGGACCACAGCTCCACCGAGACGGTGGAGGTGGCGGTGCCCGGGTTCTGCAGGGCAAGGCCGAGGAACGCGCCCGGAGCGGGCGCGGGCGTGCTGAAGAAGCCGGTGGAGATGGGCTGCACCGGGAAGATGGGCTCGGACGCCGCCACCAGCGGTCGCGCGCTCTCTCCCAGCGAGGTGGCGCGGAGGTAGGAATAATAGCGCGCGCGGTTCCTGTCGGGGTTCCTCACCGACACCCTGCGCCCGTCGAGTTGCGCCGCTGCTCCGGTCACCGCGTCCACCCGATTCGAATCGATCCCACCTGGACGACGCCACCTCGAGGCCATCGATCTCCACCATCGCGCCCGGCTGGAACCCGATGCCCACCACGCTGACGGTGGAGCCGGCGGGAAGGAAGCCGCCGCCCGGAATGACGTCGGTGATGGAGAGCGTCCCGCCCACGCGGACGGTGCCCTCCTTGACCTGCAGCGGATAGCGATTGCCGGAGGCATCTTCGTAGAACGAGATCGCCGGATCGAGGTTGAGAGGTCCGGACGCGCCCGCCCTGGCCGTCTGCGGCGCGGCGATGGTGACCACCACGGCGGGGCCGGCGGTCGAGGTTCCGATCGTCCCGTTGGGCGACACCGTGCGCACCGCGAGCGTATGGTCGCCGATCACCGCCACGCCGGCTGCGTCCGGGTCGTCCGGGATGAGCACACCCTGCACGGCGCCGAGAACGCCCGGGTAGAAGATCTTCGACATTCCGATGATGATCGGCTTGGGCTCGGTGACCGACACCTTCATCTGGACGAAGCCGCCCGGCGGCACGGTTTCGTCGAGGACCTTGAGGGAAAGGCCGGTGAACGCGCCCGCGAATGCCGGACCCGAAAACGCCAGCGCGAAAGCCACTGCCGCGGCGACGCGACCCCCCCGATGCCCTGCGACGAAACCCATCTTCTCCACCGCACACCTCCTCAGCCCTAGGGCTGGTTGACCACGACGAACGTGTGTATCCCCGACGAGGCGAGCGTCCTGCCGTCGGCGTCCCGCGCGATGACTTCCCAGAGGAAGGGCTTGCGCGGGACGATGCGCGCCCTCACCGCCGGAGGCAGCGCCACCGTCGTCTGCCGCGTCTCGGCGCTCCAGAGCTCCTTGCGATCCACTTCCATCACCCGCACCGAATACGAGTCCGCCGCTTCCCAGGGCGCCCAGCGCAGCTCCGCGGGCGCTCCTGCCGGGTTCTCCGGCGGTCCCAGCACCGAGACCTCTCCGGACCGGAACACCTGCCGCTCGGAAACCGCGGTGGAGATGGCGGGAGGCCGCGAATCTCTCAGCGCGATGCCCACCGCCGCGACGAGCAGCACGGCGGCAACGGCGATCCCGCCTGCCTGGACGGGACGCAATGCCGGCCAGAAGCTCCGGCGCGAATCCTCCGGCGGCCGTCCACCGCCCTGCGGCGTGGTCAGCCCACCGCCAAATTTCTCCTCGAGCTGGGCGGTGATCCAGCGCGCGTCCGCCGCCTCGCCGGCCCGGGGCGACGCCCGCTCGAACTCATGCAGCAGCGCAAGCTCCATCTGGCAACGCGCGCATCCCGCGACGTGGCTGCGCACCCGCCGCGAGGCGGATTCGGTGAGCGATCCGTCGCCGAGCCCGTCCAGCTCGATCAGCGTGGCACAGGACTGCGAAGGCGAGAGCGCCTCCTTGAGCAGCCTCCGTTCCCTCGAACGTGCGTCCCCCATGAAATCTCCTCTTTTCAAGCGTCGAGTCTGTCCTGCGAAGCCTTCCAGCGGCCGATGGCGCGGGAGAGCTTCCGCCGCGCGCTCACGATGTACGCCTTCGCCCCGCTGCGATTCTTCAGCCCGAGAAGCCGGGTGATGGCGTCCAGCGGCATGTCGTCGCCGTAGTGCATGGTGAAGACGAGCTTTTCGGTCTCGTCGAGCTCCCGCTCGAGAAACTCGCGAGCCAGGTTGACCGACCGCCGCCGATCCAGAGCCTCTTCAGGGCCCGATTCCGACCCGTCGGGCAGCTCCTCGAGGAGCTCCTCGTCGAGGTCGTCGGGGCGGGAGCGGCGTGCCTTGAGGTAGTTCATGCATTCGCTCCGCGTGATCGAATAAAGCCAGGTCGAAATCCTGGACTCGCCGCGGAACGAGCGGAGATGGCGGTGCGCCTTGACGAACACCGCCTGGGCCAGGTCGTTGGCCTCGTCGCGATCGCCGGCGATGCGCAGGCACCAGGTGACCACCCTGGAATAGTGGCGTCGGAAGAGCTCCTGCAGCCACACGGTCGTGCCGGTGCCACCCTCGGCGAGGTGGTTCGCCACCAGCTCGACATCCGACAGTGCTTGCAACCAGGGTCTCCCTTCATGCGCATGCGACACCCCTGGGGTGCCCGGCGGAACAAGTTTTCGCGAGCCTTCACTGATCCGGAAGTGGGCCGCGGGTTCCGCGTTGCTGGTATGCTGGAAAGATGAAGATGTCGGCCGCCGAGGCCCGGATTCACGAGGACTCCGCCACCCGGCACTCCTTGCGCGATCTGGTGCAGCTCGACCCGGACCATCCCGGGTTCCGCGACCCCGGCTACCGCGAGCGGCGCAACCAGATCGCGCGCATCGCCTTCGAGCACGAAGGTGGTCCTGTACCCACCGTGCAATACACGCCTGAAGAGCAGCAGACCTGGCGCACGGTGTGGGAGCACCTCGAGCCGCTGCACCATCGGTATGCCTGCGGCGAATACCTGGACGCCGCGCGCATGGTGCGGCTGGACCGGAAAGAGGTCCCTCAGCTGGAGGAGGTGAACGGCGCCCTCCGGCGCGCCACCGGCTTTGCGATGAAGCCGGTCGCCGGCCTGGTGGGAGACCGCACCTTCCTCGGTTACCTGTCGCGCGGGACCTTCCTCGCCACCCAGTACATGCGCCATCCCAGCCGGCCGCTCTACACGCCGGAGCCCGACGTGGTGCACGAGCTGGTTGGCCATGCGGCGAGCTTCTGCGACGAGCGCTTCGCGCGACTGAACCGCTCGTTCGGAAAGGCGGCCGAGCGGGTGGACGCGGAGACGCTCTCGCGCGTGGCCAGGCTGTACTGGTACACGCTGGAGTTCGGGGTCTGCCGCGAAAAAGGAGCGCTCAAGGCGTACGGAGCGGGGCTCCTCTCGTCGTTCGGCGAGCTGGGCGGATTCGAAGAGCGCGCCGACCTGCGCGCGTTCGATCCCCAGGTCATCGCGCAGACGCCCTACAATCCCACCGGCTATCAGACGGCGCTCTTCGTCGCGCCCTCCTTCGCCGAGATGGCCGACCGCGCGTGCGCCTGGCTCGACGAGCTGCCCACCGCCGCCGCGACCTGACGAGCGGCTAGGCGTGCACCTCGGCCGCGTGGCCTGCCCGCTGCTCCTGCGTCGCCGGCACCGTCATCCGCGCCAGGCAGAAGGAGGAGATGGCCATCACCACGTCGCGCACCGCGATGTCGTAGAAGCCGCCGATCACCAGGTCCACGGCGATGCCCAGCGAGCCACACGCCCACGATGGTGGCGAAGGTCTTCGTCCAGGGCGTGAAGAGCACGCCGATGCCGGCGACGATCTCGATGATGCCGACCACCAGCATGAACGCGTGGGCCGGCACGATGTGTGCGAAGGGCGGGGCCAGGTACTTCTGCCAGTCGACCAGCAGATTGGTGAACTTGTCGAGCCCCGCGACAATGGGGACGACGCCGAACACCACGCGCATCGTGCGCCAGACCGCGTCGGCGGCGCGGGCGTCGTGGGTTGCAACCGGACCATTCATGGGACACCTCCTGGCTGCAAGGTGGGCGCGCGCAGGGGCGCTGGAAAGGGTGCCGCCCGGCGAGCGGGCGTCCCTCTGCGGGCACGCCTGCCTTTCAGCCCATCGAGGCGAGCTCCTTGCGCAGGTGCTTGGTTGCCGGGGTGACGATGGCGACGAAGAACGCTTCCCGCAGCTTCCGTTGCGCGGCGGCGCCGGCGAGGTAACCCCGCGCGCCGGCATGCAACAGCGCCGCCTGCGCCGCCCGCAGCGACCACTCGCTCGCGGAGAGCCGCGCCTCCAGCACGCGGCGCTCGTACCCGCGCGAGGTCTCGAACGGCGTCCGGCAGAGGTCCGGCGATCTCCGCCTCCAGGCCCTCGAGCGCCTCGAGGAAGAGCGGCGGGCGATCCTCGAGAAAGCGGTTCACGTGCTCCTGCGTCTCGTCGGCCTTGAGCATCACGTCGACGCATCCGCGGATCGCGCCCAGCGCCATCCCCGTCTGCAGCAAGATGAATCCCGCCTTGACGCGCGCGATGAAGGGAGCCGCCGGATCCGCCAGCACCAGCGCGCGCGGAATGAAGACCTCGCGGAAGCCCACCGAGAAGGTGCGCGTGCCGTCGAGCGCGAGGAAGCGCGCGGCGCCACCCAGCCGGATGCCGGGGAGGGAGCAGTCCACCAGCGCCATCACCTGCCGGTCCTCTCCTTCCACCTGGAATGCGGTGCCGAAGTGGTGGTCGGGCCCCAGGTTCGAAACCCAGGGAAGGGTGCCGCTGACGACGAACCCTCCGGGCACCTCTCGCCCGACGAGCCGCATCGGCTCGATGCCGCAGGTGGCCTTCATCGGATTGGAGAGCCCGGTGCCGCCGAGCACGCTGCCGCCGCGGGCGCCGCCGAGAAGCCGCTCTCGCAGCTCGAGGTTGCCGGTGTTGGCCAGGTACCAGGCGAAGGTGTCCTGGCACCAGACGCAGAAGGCGGTGGAGAGGCAGTGCCGGCCCACCGCGGCCATCGCCTCGATGGCCGGGAAGAGCCCGTCGGGAGCGGACGCGTGCGGCGAGAAGGCGCCCACCTCTCCCAGCCGGCGCAGCACCCGTTCCGGGTAATGCCCCTCGTCGATGCTGCGCACGAGCGGCAACAGCTCGGCCGTCGCCACCTGGGCTACGCGTTCGCAGAGGGGCGGTGGCGCCGCCGCCGCGCCCTCGACGGGCTGCTCAAACCAGGCGGACATCGAGGGGAACCGGGCTGCGCACCGAGCCTGCGACGGGAGACCACTCGACGGCGTGAGCGAGCAGGCGGGAGAGGGTTTCACGATCCGCGCCGCCTTCCAGCTTCGCCCGCACCCGGACGGCGGTGAACCCCACCGGCTTGGGACCGACATGTCCGGTACCCCAGACCGAGGTGATGTTCAGGTCGCCTTCCAGCTCGAGCGTAAGCGAAGAGAGCGCGATGCCCTGCGCCACCGCGTTGGCATGGATCCCCACCGCGATGCACGAGCCGAGCGCCGCCAGCAACGCCTCCGAAGGGTTGGGCGCGGTGTCGTCTCCGAGCAGCTGCGGCGGCTCGTCGATGACGTGGGCCGGCAGGGTGCGGACGAAGTTGAGCTGGCGGAAGCGGGCCTCGGTCACGGTGCGGCACTTCACCGTGCGGACCTGGGTGGGATCGGACTTGCCCTTCTCGATCAGGGCGGCGAGGCGGGTCTTGTCGATGGGAGCGAGCGTCTTGGCGGTGGTCACGGGGTGGACTCCTGCTGGAGGGAAGGCGCGGGCCGTGGCGGCCTGGCCTTCGTGGACGACGCCCAGCTCGCGGAGGACCTCCCCCCGCAGGGCGACGAAGCCGTCGTTGGTGCGGCAGCGCGGGCGCCGCAAGGGAACGTCGATGATCCTGCGGATGCGGCCCGGCGAAGGCGCCATCACCACGATGCGGTCGGCGAGGAACACCGACTCCTCCACGTCGTGGGTGACGAAGAGGATGGTCTTGGAGCGCGACTCGGAGATGCGCGCGATCTCGTCCTGCAGCCGCATGCGGGTGAGCGCGTCGAGCGCGCCGAAGGGCTCGTCCATCAGGAGCGTCTCGGGATCCACCGCCAGCGCGCGGGCGAGCGCGACCCGCTGCTGCATGCCGCCGGAGAGCTGGTGCGGATGGTGGGAGGCGAAGCTCTCCAGGCCCACCAGCCGCAGATAGTCGTGGGCCACGGCATGGCGCCTCGCCCGCGGGACACCGCGCACCTCCAGGCCGTACTCCACGTTGCCGAGCACGCTGCGCCAGGGAAAGAGCGCGTAGCTCTGGAAGATGCACATGCGCGACCGGTCGGGGCCGGTGACCTCGTTGCCATGGGCGAGCACGCGGCCGGAGGTGGGGCGATCGAAGCCCGCCACCAGGTTCAAGAGCGTGGTCTTCCCGCAGCCGCTCGGACCGAGCAGGCAGACGAACTCGCCCGCCTCCACCTGCAAGGAGACGTCGGAGAGCGCGTCGCGCAGCGAGCCGTCGCGGTCGCGAAAGCGCCGCGTGGCGCGGTCCACGCGGATGGCGGGCGGCGTCACGGGCGGTCCTCCGGCAAGAGGCCCCAGCGCGCGTCGAGGCGGACCTCCAGGAACGACACCATCCGGTCGATGGCGAATCCGATGGCCCCGATCAGCGCCATGGCCATGAGGATGAGGTCGGTGCGCAGGAAGTTGCGCGCGTCGATGATGAGGAAACCCAGGCCGGTGCGCGCGCCCAGCATCTCGCCCGCGACCAGGTAGACCCAGGCGGTGCCCACCGCGACCCGCAAGCCCATCGCGATCTGGGGAAAGGCGGCCGGGACGATGACCTTGAAGACCAGCTGCCCCGCCGGAGTGCCGAAGTTGCGCGCCACCTTGAGGTACACCGGATCCACGCGGCGCACCGCGCTCACGGTCGCGAGCAGCGAGGGATAGAACGCGGCCACGAAGATGATGGCGATGGCGGGAAGGTTTCCGATGCCCAGCCAGAGCACGGCGAGGGGAAACCAGGCCACGGGCGAGATGGGCCGCAGCACCTGGATGAGCGGATCCACCGCCTTCCACAAGGTGGGTCGGAGGCCGAGCAAGAGCCCGAGGGGCACCGCGACCACCACCGCCGCGCCGTAGGCGACCGCGAACCTGCCGAGGCTCGCCGCCACGTGCGGCAGGAGCGTGCCCTCCGACCAGGCCTCCCGCGAGGCGCGCAGCGCATCGAGCGGAGCGGGAAGTTGATCGGCGGTGTAGAGCCCGGAGGCCGCGAGCAGGTGCCAGCAGACGAGGAGCAGGCCGATGCCGGCGAAGGGCAGCAGCTTGCGTCCCAAGCCGGCGAGGATTCGCGCGCCCCTGCTGCGCCCGGCGGGGCGGCGCGTCCGGCACCGCGGCTGCGGGGACCAGCGTGGTGGCCTCGCTCATCGCGCGCTCCCGGTGCGCGCGGCGAGCGCGAAGCGATCTTCGAGGAAGTGGGGAAGGTCCACCTTCGCCGTGGCGAGGCGGTACTTGATCATGTCGTCCTGGGTCGCGCCCAGGTCGGCCAGCGTGGGCACGAGGTTGTCGTAGGTGACGCGGCCCTTGGGCACCGTCATCGCGTGCAGCACCACGGCGGGATCCTGTCCGAGGAACGGACGCGAGGCCTGCGCGGCCTCCTGCGGATGCTCGGTCGCGAAGTGGCCTGCGGCGGTCAGCGCCGAGACCAGCTCCTGCACGGCGTCGGGGTGCGCGGCGATCAGGTCCTCGCGCGCGTTCAGCGCGCAGCACACGTGGTTGGGCCAGATGTCCTTGGAGAGCGCCAGCACCTTCCCCAGCTTGCGCAGCTCTGCCTGGGCTCCGAACGGCTCGGCCACGATGAAGGCGGAGATGCCGCCGTGGGCCAGGGCCTGCACCATCTCCGGCGGCGCCAGCTCGGTGAGCGTGAGGTCGCGGTCGGCGTCGATGCCCTCGCGGGAGAGCAGCCGGCGCAGGAGCAGGTTGTGGGTGGAGAAGCGGCTGGGAATGGCCACCGTCTTGCCGCGCAGGTCGCTCACCTTGGCGATGTCGTTCGCGGCCAGAAGCACGCTGCCGTTGCGATGCCCGAGCAGCACGATGCGGATGGGCGCGCCTTTCTGCCGCAGCGTCAGGCTGATGGGCGTGAGCGCGAAGGCCGCCTCCAGGCTGCCCGCCTTGAGCGCCTCCGCCAGCTCCGGCCAGCTCGCGAACTTCACCGTCTCCAGGGTCAGCTTCTCGAAGCGCGTGCGCGAGGCGGCGATGACGGTGAGATGGTCGGTGATGGGCAGGTGGCCGAGGCGGACGTGCACCTTGTCGCCCTCGGCGCGCACGGGGAAGGCCGCCGCCGCCGCGCCCGCGCCGGCAAGGCGCAACAAGGCCCTGCGGGAGATCGGACGCGGCTGGAGATGGCGATCTGGGATCTTCACGGAAGCTCCCGCCGGGATTCGATGCCCCGGCGAACGGCGGTTGGATGTTGGGAGAGCGAACGGGTTGCTACACGCCGGCGTCAGCTGCTAGCGGCGACAACAACAACAGCCGCAGGAACGGAGGCTCCCGTTCCGATGCGCACAGGCGTGAGACGCGTTCCGCACGCTTCTAGTCCTGCCTCGACAACCCGGCTTTGTCAAGCCGAACCAATTGGGGACACCGAAAACCGGGACACCCTACTTATTTCCCATGCCACGGCAGCTGAACGCGTTGGAAAAGGCGCGTCGGATGCAGAAATAAGTAGGGTGTCCCCGGTTTTAGCGGGCTGCGTGCGCGGAGCCCTTGAGGAAGGTCTCGATCTCCTCGAAGAACCGGCCGCGCTGCTTTTCGAAGAGCACGAAGTGCGTGGCGTGCGGGATCATCACCAGCTTCTTCTCCGGCGCGTTGGTGAGGTCGCGCATCAGGCCTTCGCGGTCGGAGAGGAAGCTCCAGGTGTCGTCCTCGCCGGCGATCACCAGCGTCGGCACCGAGATGTTGGCCGCGTTCCACATCCGCCTGCCGGTGGCCTGGTAGAACGAGTCCTCGAGCACGCCGTTGGGCGCGCGCAGCGCCGGCGGGTTGCGCGTATGGCTGGTGGGGTCGGTGGCGAGCGCCGCCTGGTTGAAGGCCTCCTGTACACCGGGCTCGCGGTACTCCTCCTTGTTCGCAACCGGGATCTCGCCATCCCAGCGTTTGTTGTTCGCCTCTCCCGTCCCCAGCCGGTACGCGCCCATGGCGTAGTTGAAGTCCGAGGGGTGACGCTTGTCTTGAAGACCGGACCCCGCGCCGAGATTGGTGTGCAGCGGGTTCGCGTAGAGCGGCGCATAGAGCACCAGCTTGTGCACCTTCTCCGGGTAGAGCGAGGTGTAGTAGCCGGAGGTCATCGCGCCCCACGACCAGCCGATCAGCGTGACGTGGTCGATGTGGTTCTTCGCCCGGATGTGATCGACCACCGCGGCGATGTCGCGGATGACCAGGTACGAGCGAGAGAGCGGCCGGTGCGCGGAGGCGGGCTCGTCCATCGCCTTCTCGCGCGTGGAGAACCCGTAGTTGCGCTTGTCGAACATGTAGACGACGTAGCCGCGCGACGCGAGCCGGTCGGCCCAGGAGTAGTCCTTGTATTGAAGGTCGAAGTCCGGCGTCGAGGGGAAGGTCGCGCCGTGGACGAAGAGCACCGTGTTCTCGTCGGTGGCCTTGGTGCCCTCGACCTTCTTCTCGCGGACGAAGAGCTTGATCCCGGGATCGAGCGCGTCGATGTGGGAATCGGTCTTCACGATCTTCGCACCTTGCGCCTGCGCAGGTACGGCAAGAAGGAGCGCCATTCCGAACATTGCAGCCTTCATCTGTGAAGCCTCCGGGGCAGGGAAGCCGTGGACGCTACCAAAGACGGCCGCCGCGAAAAAGGGGACACCCTACTTAATTCCAAAGCGCGAGTCGTTCCGATCTTCGAATTAAGTAGGGTGTCCCCCGCGGGTGTCCCCTTTTTCTCACTGCCTGCGCTGCTCCAGCGGGCCTTCCGGTTCGGCCAGGGTGAGCGCGGTGTTGATCAGCGACACGTGGGAGAACGCCTGGGGGAAGTTGCCGAGCAGCCGCCGCAAGGAGGGATCGTACTCCTCGGAGAGGAGTCCCAGGTCGTTGGCCAGCCCCGCCAGCCGGTCGAACATCGCCACCGCCTCGGCGCGCCGGCCCTGGAGCGCATAGTTGTCGGCGAGCCAGAACGAGCAGGGCAGGAAGGTGCCTTCTCCCGGGGGGAGCCCGTCCACCTCGGGATGCGGGGTGTAGCGGGCAACGAAGCCGTCGCGCAGGAGCGAGCGCTCGATGGCGGCCACGGTGCCGCGCACGCGAGCATCCGAGGCGGGAAGGAAGCCCACCAGCGGCAGCATGAGCAGGCTCGCGTCCAGGTCCTTGGAGCCGTACGACTGCACGAACGAGCCGAGCTGCGGGTCGAAACCGCGCTCGCAGATGGAGGCGTGCGTCCGGTCGCGCATCTCGCGCCACCGTTCCACCGGGCCGGGAAGGCCGAACTGCTCCGCGCCCTTGACCGCGCGGTCGAATGCCACCCAGGCCATCACCTTGGAGTGGGTGAAGTGGCGGCGCGGCCCCCGCACCTCCCAGATGCCCTCGTCGGGCTGGTCGCAGATCTTTTCCAGGTGCTTGACCAGCGCGCACTGCAGCGCCCAGCCGGCGCCGGCCTCTCCCTGCGCAAGCCCCATCCGCCGCGCCTGGTGGAGCGCGTCCATCACCTCGCCATAGACGTCGAGCTGGAGCTGATTGGAGGCCGCGTTGCCAACCCTCACCGGCCGCGAGCCTTCGTAGCCGCACAACCAGGGCAGCGTCAGCTCGGGAAGGCGCCGCTCGCCCGCGAGGCCGTACATGATCTGCAGCTGCGACGGATCGCCGGCGGCCGCGCGCAACAGCCAATGCCGCCACGCCTCGGCCTCCCCGGAGTACCCGGCGCTGAGCAGCGAATAGAGCGTGAAGGTCGCGTCGCGCAGCCAGCAGAACCGGTAGTCCCAGTTGCGCACCCCGCCCAGCCGCTCGGGCAACGAGGTGGTGGCGGCGGCCGCGATGCCGCCGGTCGGAGCGTAGGTCAGCGCCTTGAGCGTGAGCAGCGAGCGCTTCACCAGCTTCGCGTGCGGTCCGCGGTAGGTGCAGCGGGCCGCCCATGCGCGCCAGTCCTCGGCGGTCTCCTCGATCGCCTTCTCCGCGTCCACCGGCGCCGGCCGCGGCAGGTGCGAGGGAGACCAGGTGAGCACGAAGGGCACGCGCTCGCCCGCGGCCACCTCGAACTCCGCCACCGTGCTCAGCCCTTCGCCGTGCGTCGGCACCGGCGTGACCAGCCGCAGCAGATCCGGGCCGGCGATGGCCTCGAGCCCGCCCGCGACCGAGGTGACCCAGGGCACCGCCGAGCCGTACGCGAAGCGGATGATCAGCTCCATGCGCATGCGCACCCGCCCGCTCTGCCCCGCGACCACCCGGACCACGTCCGGCGCATGGTCGCGGATGGGCATCAGGTCGGTGACGGTGACCACCCCGTCGGGGGTCTCGTGCGTGGTCTCGAGGACGATGGTGTCCTCGAGGTAGCGGCGGGTGGTCCGCAGCACCGGACCCTGCGGGCAGAGCAGCCAGCGGCCGTCGGAAGGCTTGCCGAGCAGCGCCGCGAAGCAGCTCTCCGAGTCGAAGCGCGGCAGGCAGAGCCAGTCGATGGACCCGGCGCGGCTCACCAGCGCGGCGCTCTGGCAGTCGGCGAGCAGCGCGTAATCTTCGATGGGACAGGACATGGACCTTCCGGGAAGAGATTGATGTGCCTGGGCCTCGGGCGTTTCCGTCATTCGCTCACGAGAAAGATGAGGGGCCGCACGTCGTCCTCGCTGGTCGACTGCCAGTAGCGCACCAGGATCTGGTAGACGAGCAGTCCCACCTCCCCTTCGCCCCAGAGCAGATACTGCAGCGCCTGGGAAAAGGGATTGCGGTGTGAAAGCTCGAGGAAGAGCGCGATCGGGTCGAGCTGCTCGGAGACCCAGGCGATGGTGTTGGCGATGGCCACCGCGCCGCGCATCTCGATGACGAAATCGCCGTCCTCCTCGCTCACCTTCGCCCGCAGGGTGCTCTGGAACTCGCTGGTGTCGTCGGCCAGGGCCACGTGCAAGAAGACGATGGTGCCCGCTGCCCGGTAGTGCAGGCGCAGCCGCTCCGCCTTGTTCCTGCGGCCGGCGGCATCGGTGTGACGCAGCGGCACCAGGTTGACCTGCTTGTCCTTCATCGCGTACCAGAGCAGCTGCGAGACGCCGTCGTCGAACTCCACCTTCTCCACCCGCAGCTCGGTGGCGCGCAAGAAGCGGCTGAGCGCGCTCAACGCCACCATGGCGAGGATGAAGGCGGCGGAGATGGCCACGCCCTCGGCGCGGGTGATCACGTTGTCGACGAAGGTGTAGGCGAGCATCGCGGCGATGAGGGAGAACGCGGCCGCCCGCGGCCACTTGCGCTCGCGCACCAGGGCGATGGTCACCGCGATGGCCGCGGAAAGGAGCAGGGCGAGCACGCCGGTCGCGTAGGCCCCGCCCTGCGCCTCGACGTTGGCGTCGAACAGCCAGGTGACGGCCAGGTCCACGCCCAGGAGCACCACCACCAGCGGGCGCGCGTGCTGCGCCCACTGCGGCGCCATGCCGAAGCGCGGCAGGTAGCGGGGCAGCAGGCTGAGCAGGCCCGCCATCGCCGAGGCGCCCGCGAACCAGAGGATGACGATGGTGGTGAGGTCGTAGAGCGCGCCGAAGCCATCGCCGAGGAGCGCGTGGGCGAGCCAGGAAAGCGCGCGCCCGGAGGCCTTCCCGCCAATGGCGAACGACTCCGGCGGGATCAAGAGGGTGGTGACGACGCTGGACCCGAGCAGAAGCGCGCTCATGATCAGCGCGGCGGCGAGCAGCAGGCGCCGGGTGCCGCGGATGCGCCCCAGCGGCGGACCGCGATGCTGCGATGGCCCGTCGCGCACGAGCGGCATCACCGAGACGCCGGTCTCGAAGCCGCTCAGGCCGAGGGCGAGGCGGGGAAAGACGAGCAGCGCCGCGATCAGGAGGGCAGAGGTGTCGCCGTGGCCCTGCAGCGCCTGCCGCCACGCGGCGACGGTCTGGGGATGGCGGAAGATCTCCCAGACCCCGCGCGCGATCACCGCGGCGTTGAGGAGCAGGTAGGGGATGGCCACCGCCATGGCGACGGCGATGGCCTCGCCGTATCCGCGCAGGAACACCGCGGCGAGCGCGAGCAGGAGCGCGCAGGTGACCGCCAGCCGATCGTGCAGCACCGCGCCGAGCAGCGGGTTTTCCACCGCGTGTTGCGCCGCGTCCGCGGCGGAGAGGGTCATGGTGATGACGAAGTCGGTGGTGGCGAAGCCGAGCAGGCCGAGCACGAAGAGCTTCCCCGGCCACCCCGGCACCAGCCGCTCCAGCATGGCGATGGAGCCCTGGCCCGCGTACGAGCGGCGGGCGACCTCGGCGTAGACGGGCAGCACGCCGAAGAGCGTGACCGCGATCAGCACCAGCGTCGCCAGGGGCGAGAGCGCGCCGGCGGCGAGAAAGGCGATGCCCGGCTGGTACCCGAGACTGGAGAAGTAATCCACGCCGGTGAGCCAGAGCACCTGGTGCCAGGGCTTGGTCTTCACCGGCGGATGGCCCTGCACGCCGGGGGCAACGGGCAGGAAGAAGCGGTTCAGCGCCCTCCAGTCGATGCGACGACGCGGCGAAGGTGCGCGGAAGACCATTGCATTCCGCCGCCTCAGGCACCGGAGGGCGTGGTGCGCTCCGAGCGGCTCGTGACCTTTCCGGACCGGGCGGTCAGCGGTTCAAGACGACCAGCATCCAGACGGAGAGAGAGGCGGCTACGAGCACGCTCCAGACCACGGCCATCTCCCGCACCGATGCCGTCTCCGACATGCGACGCCTCCCCGCAGAGGCCAACACCCGCAGCGACCATCGAGAGACACAAACTGCCCATTCGCGATTACAGCACAACCCCCTCTCGACGTCGATCTGGTGCGCAGACGCCGTTCAGAAGGATGCAGCGCGGTCCGGCAGGGTCAGCCGTGGTGCAAGTCGAAGGCGTGGTGCCGGGCGAGGATCTTCCAGGCGGATCCGGCGGAGTTCCGCACTCCTTCGAAGAGCTCGGCGATCTCGAAGCAGACGATGAACATGGCTGCGTAGAAGAGCGCGGGTTTCCACTTCTCCAGCGTCAAGAGCGGTTTCGCCAGCCGGTCGCGCAAGGGTTGGGTGCAGGCGAAGAGGGTCAGGCAGACCCCGAGCACGCCCCCGGCGATGAGGTCGGTGGCGTGATGGATCCCGGCATAGAAGCGCGGGAAGAGGATGATCGCAGTCGCATAGAGGCCGCTTGCCAGGCCGAGCGGAACGGAGATGAAGCCGAGCCCGGTGGCGAGGCCGAGGAAGAGCGCGGCGTGGTCGCTGGGAAAGGCGCTCCACTGGATCAGGTGCCCGGCGTTGACGCCGTCGATGGTGCGCAGGTGAAGGGCGGGGTTGAAGAGCGGCCGGGTGCGGAAGGGGAGCACGGCCGCGAGGATGCGCGCGACGAGCACGGCGCCGAGGCTTCCGTAGAGGCTCGCGACGATCACTTCCCGTGACCTCGGCCGGTTGGAGAACCAGACCCAGAAGATCAGCGCGGCGAAGACGCCTCCCTTGAGG
This sequence comes from uncultured delta proteobacterium, assembly GCA_963792275.1. GTDB lineage: Bacteria > Myxococcota > Myxococcia > Myxococcales > 40CM-4-68-19 > 40CM-4-68-19. The sequence continues at coordinate 335,873 of CAWBVQ010000018.1, read as the reverse complement.
AGGTTCTGCCAGGTGACGAAGGCGACGAACCGGTCGAACTCGGGCCAGCGGCCCACCAGGCTGTTCACCAATTGGATGCCGGCGAGATCGAATCCGTTCATGAGCGAAAATTCTACTTGCGACAAGAGGGTAGGAGGAAGGCCTCCATGCCCTCCTGGAAGGCGCGCGCGGCGTCAGGCCACGCGGTTGCCGCCCAGCCTCTTCGCCTCGGACAGCTTGAGGCTCGCATCCCGGAGGATTTCCTGGATGTTCCGGCCGGCGTCGAACTGCGCGATGCCCGCCGAGGCCGTCGCCTGCAGCCCTGCCGGACCGCGCACCTGTGCGAGGAAGCGCCGGGCAAATGCGCGCGCGTGGTCCGCCGGCGTCTCCGCCAGCACCGCGAGCAGCCGCAGCGCATCGAGCCGCGCGACGTAATCGTAGCGCCGCGCCGTGGAACGAAGGAGCCAGGCCACCTGCTTGAACGATTCTTCGCGGCTTGCGCCGATCTGCGCGCCGTCCAGCGCGAAGAGCGCCACCGAAAAGGGAACGCCCGTGCGAAGCGACCGTGCCACCTCGCGCCCGAGCGCGTCCTCGGCGCCTTCCTTGTTGGGCAGTCCGGTGCTCTCGTCGATGCGGACGAGCGCGTCCTTGGCGCGGGCCCGCTCCGCTTCCAGGGTCACGTCGGCAAACTCGTCGAGGATCCCGGTTCCGGAGGCGAGCTCGATGAAGCGCGCCCGCCATTGCAGGATGCGCCGCTGTGGGCGCTCCACCTCGAACTCCATCTCCTGCGGCAACCCGTCGTGCGCTCCCACCACCGCGCTGACCACGCCGTCGTCCGCGCCCGCGGAGGTGCCCAGGTTGCGCAGCACCAGCGCCCTCGTCTCGCCGATCCAGCGGGGAAGGGTGACCCCGAGGAGCCGGCCCACCGCGGCGTTGGCGAAGCAGACGATCCCCGCCCGATCGCTCACCAGCAGCCCGACGCCCAGCATCTCGGCGACGGTCTCCGCGATGCCGGCGCGCGGGGAGCTCCCAGGCCGCGCCGCCGCATGGGCGCTGGAGCGATGGCGGAGTTGCAGGTCTCCGGAGAGCCGCTGTGCCCAGAACGAAAGCGGCCGCGCGAGGTCGCGCCCGAGCCGGCCCACCACGTGCGGCTGGAGGACGGCCACCGCGCCCACCGTCTTCCCCTCCACCACCAGCGGCGCGCCGAGGAGCGTGGCCGACGACCGGTCCGGGAGCAGCGGCGTGCGCCGCAGCGCTTCGTGCTGCATCACGTCGGCGACGAAGAGCGACGCGTCGCCGATCGCCGATCGCACCGGCGCCCACCGCTCCGTCTCGCGCAGGGGCGAGCGCTGCGGAACCGCGTCCTCGAGGTGCAAGGCGAACCGCGAGCGCTGCCCGCTCTCCACCCAGATCATCCCCACCGCGGCGCCGAAGGTCCTGGCGGTGGAGGTGGCGAGGGCGTGCAGCTCCTCCTCGGTGTCGAAGCGCAGGCCGGGCAAGAGGGCCAGCTCCCGCACCAGCGGATGCGAGCCGACGATGGCGGGGGCGGGCGGTTCCGTCTCCGGGAGCAGCTCTTCCGATGCGAAGGCAGAAGCGTCGGGCCCCGGCTTGCGGTTGACGGCGCGGTCCACCGCCTTTTCCAGGCTGCCCATGGTGTGCGAAGGCGGCAGGAGCGCGGCGACGCCCAGGCGGATCATCGCGCGGGCCGCCTTGTCGTGCGCATTGCGCGTCCCGACGATGAGGATGGCCGGCGCGGCCTCCTCTCGCTGCGAGCCCCGGATCTCCTGCAGGAAGGAAAGCCCGTCGCCGTCGGGGAGCGCCGCCTCGATGACGATCAGCGCCAGCGGGCCCAGGTGGGAGAGGGCGAAGAGCGCCTCCTCGCCGCTCTCCACGACGGTGGGGGCCAGTCCGCGGCGTTCGAGCAGGTGGCTGTATTGCGCCGCCCGGGCGGCATCGGGCTCGACGATGAGCGCGTGCGTCGCCGTTCCAGGCAAGGGCATCGCTCAGGCCGGGCCGCTTCCCGCCGCGGGCTCGTTGCCGACCAGCTCGAGGACCGTCTCGGAGAACGTGGTCCAGCGGATCGGCTTGATCAAATAGGCCGTCGCCCCCAGCTCCTCCGCGAGGGCGCGGTCCGACGGCTGGGCGCGCGCGGAGATGACCAGCACCGGCATGCCGTTGAGGCGCGGGGTGGCGCGGATGAACTCGCACACGTCGTACCCGCTGATCTCCGGCAGCATGAGATCGAGACAGACCAGCTTGGGCAGGTGCGATTCCAACACGGCCAGCGCCGCCCTGCCGCTCGCCGCCTCGAGCACGTCGAGGCCGAGCTTTTCCAGATATTTGCGCAAGAGCTTGCGCGTGTCGGGCTCGTCCTCGACGACCAGCACCTGGCTGCTCGGGTAGGCCATCTCGTCCTAGCTCGCGCCGCGCCCGGTGATCACCACCGGGATGGTGCGGAAGATCAGCTGGAAATCTCGCGCCAGCGACCAGTGATCGATGTACTGCATGTCGAGCAGCATCCAGTCCTCGAAGGAGATCTGGTTGCGTCCGGAGACCTGCCAGATGCAGGTGAGGCCGGGGCGGACCGACAGGCGCCTGCGCTGCCAGGCCTCGTACTTGAGCAGCTCGTCCGGCACCGGCGGCCGCGGCCCCACCACGCTCATGTCGCCGCGGAGCACGTTGATGAGCTGGGGCAGCTCGTCGATGGAATACTTGCGGATGAAGCGGCCGATCGCGGTCACGCGCGGGTCGTGGCGCATCTTGAAGACGGGGCCCGCCTGCTCGTTGAGGGCGGCGAGGGAGGACTTGAGGCTCTCCGCGTTCACCACCATGGAACGGAACTTGAGCATGTTGAAGGTGCGCCCGTGCAGGCCCACCCGCGTCTGCCGGAAGAACACCGGCCCGCGCGAGGTCATCTTGATCAGCGCCACCACCACCACGAAGAGCGGCAAGAGCAGCCAGAGGGCCACCGCGGAAGCGACGATGTCGAAGAGCCGCTTCATCGCCTGCTGCTGCAGCATCGGCTTGTGCGTCTCGTAGTGCAGGTAGCCGTCCAGCACCGCGTTGGCCTCCACCGCCTGCGCGCGGTCGAGCCGGAAGGCGTACGCAGGGATCGCGAAGGGAATGCCGAACCTCTCGCAGCTGCGGATCACCTCCTGCATCTCCTCGCCGTTGGTGCGGACCTTCCCGGCGACGTAGACCTCGTCGACCGCCACCGTGCGCAGCACATGTTCGAGCTGCGACATGTCGCCGAGGATGCGGCACTCGGCGCCGTCGGAGGCGTAGCTGCGCTGCAAGAGGGCGGTCTCGCGTCCGTTCTCGCTGGCGAGGCGCAGGTGTCCGACCGCCCGGCGGCGTCCGCGCTGGCGCAGGTCGCTCGCGGTGAGGCGGCCGATGGGCCCGATGCCGACGATGAGCACGTCGTCGAGCGGCGGCTCGCCGTGCGCGAGCCGGCGGAAGAACCAGCGCGCCAGCGCGACCGAACACCAGACCAGCACGAGAAGCTGCGGGATGTTCGGCGTGGCCCAGCGGCCGTCGACGAAGAGCTCGATGATGGCGAGCAGCGTCACCACCGCGGCGACGTGCACGCTGATCATCGCGGCGTCGTCGAATGCGCTGCGGTCGTAGGCGAGCACGCTGTAGTGGCGCAGCGCGGCCGCGGTGACCACCCAGGCGGCGATCCCGGAGGTGGCGATCCAGAAGAGCGCCCGCAGATCCTGGTTGTCGACCTCGCCCGACGACACGGCGAAGGTGAGGATGAAGACGATTGCGATATCGACGAAAAGGTTCACTTTCGAAGTGAACCCAGGTGACAACTTTCCTGCCAGCGCGCCGCCGGATCGTGAAACGACACCCGCCATAGCAATCGCTGCTGCCGGCATGAAAGCCCGGACAGCCCCCCCGGAACACCTTGTAGGGAGATCTGCCGAGTAGCGTCAAGGGCCCGGTCGCTGTGGGTCGTGAAGCTCCGGCGATCATTGATTTTTTGACATTCGTCAATCCAGTGGCACTGGAACGGCGCTTACACCCACACGGGATTTCTCGCGGAAATCGCTCCCGGGCCCGAGTGGAAAACGGCGGGGAGAATTCGTGGCAGGCCGCTGCCGCACCCATGTTAGGTACAAGCCACATGGGGAATGCGGACGCACCGGCCTTGGAGACGCGGCAAGCGGCGCCCCGCGCATCGATGGCGAAGAACGCCTTCCACCTCGTGCTCGGCCAGGTGGCCACCACCGCCCTCGCCATCGTCTTCAGCGCGGCGCTGGGCAGGACGCTCGGCGCCGGCGACTTCGGCCTCTACTTCCTGATCAGCTCGTTCGCGACCTTCGCCTACGTGGTCGTCGACTGGGGGCAGCAGTTCTACGTCATCCGCGAGGTCGCCCGCACTCCTTCGCGGGGCGGCGATCTCCTGGGGAGCGCGCTGGGGTTGCGCAGCGCGGGCGGCGTCCTCGCCGCAATCCCCGCCGGGCTCCTCACCTGGGCGCTCGGCTACGACGCGCGGACCTGCTGGTTCACCGTCGCCTTCATGCTGGTGATGCTGCCGTTCTTCCTCAGCCAGGGCTTCTCCTTCGTCTTCCGCGGGCGCGACCGCATGGAGCTGGACGCGGCCACCTCGGTGGTGAACAAGAGCGTGGGCCTGGTGCTCGCGCTGGCGGCGCTGGCCCTGGGCACCGGCCTCGGCGGCGTGGTGTTCGCCCAGGCCCTGGGCGGAGGCGCGGCGCTGCTCGTCGCCGCGCGGCTCTACCGGCGGGTCGCCACCGGACCGGTGCGCCCCAGCCGGCAGACCGCCCGGGAGCTGCTCGCGGGCGGCACCGGCATCGTCGGCATGATGGTCACGGTGCAGATCCAGCCGTACCTCGACGCGATCATCATCTCCAAGCTGGTGCCCGCCGAAGTGATGGGCTGGTTCGGCGCGGCCAAGAACATCATGGGCACGTTGGTCGCGCCCGCGCTGATCATCTCCACCGCCGCCTATCCGCGCCTCTCCCGCACCACCTCTTCGATCCCGGTCTTCAAGAGCGAGTTCCAGGCCTGCCTGCGGCCCATCCTCCTCCTCGGCGCGCTGGCGGGAGTGGGAACCTTCCTCTTCGCCGACGGCGCCATCGCCCTGGTCTACGGCCACCGCCAGTTCGGTCCCGCCGGCATCGTCCTCAAGGTGTTCGGGCCGGGGCTCTTCCTGCTCTTCGTCGACGTGCTCTTCGGAAACGCCCTCACCGCCATGGGCCGCGCCGGGGCGTTTTCCGGGGTGAAGGTGGTGAGCATCGCGGTGAGCACCGGCCTCGATCTCGTGCTCATCCCCTGGTTCCAGCGCAGGTACGGAAACGGCGGTATCGGCGCGGTGGCGGCGTTCATCCTCAGCGAGTTCGTGGTCTTCGCCGGCGCGCTCTTCCTCATGCCGCGCGGCAGCCTCGGGCGGGGGGTGCTGGTGGATACCATCCGGGCGCTCGGGTCGGTGGCCGTCACCGCGCTCGCCTTCAAGGCGCTGCCCGCGCTGCCGCTCTTCGCCGGCATCGCCCTCTGTATCGCCTGCTTCACGCTCTCCGCGCTCGCCCTGGGGCTCTTGCGACGGCGCGATCTTCAAGTGTTGGGTTCGCTCTTGCGCAAGCAGAAGCCGCCCGCCGCGCCCGCTGCCGGCGCGCTCGGCGGCGACCCCGCCAACTCCCCCGCCGTCTAGAGGTGCGCCGATGACCATCGAGTCCGCGGACGTCGCCGTCATCGGCGCCGGAGTCGTCGGCCTCGGCGTCGCCCGGGCTCTCGCCCGGACCGGGCGCGAGGTGGTGGTCCTCGAGGCCGAGCGGCAGGTGGGGATGCACACCAGCTCGCGCAACTCCGAGGTGATCCACGCCGGCATCTATTACCCGAAGGGCTCGCTCAAGGCCCGGTTCTGCGTCGAAGGGCGGCGGGCGCTCTACGCCTACTGCGCCGAGCGCGGCATCCCCCACGCTCGCCCGGGCAAGCTCATCGTCGCCACCGTGGAGGAGGAGATCGCCACGCTCGGCAAGCTCCAGGCCGCGGCGGAGGCCAACGGCGTCACCGACCTCGTCATGCTCACGCAAGCGGAGGTCCATGACCTCGAGCCCGACGTCTCCTGCGTGCGCGGGCTCCTCTCGCCCTCCACCGGGCTGATCGACAGCCACGCGCTCATGGCCTCGCTCAAGCGCGACGCGGAGGCCGCCGGCGCGCAGGTGGCGCTGGGCACGCCGGTGCGCTCCGGGCGCGTCGGCGAGGGCGGCATCGAGCTTTCCGCTGGCGACGACGGGGTGGCGGTGCGCTTCCGGCTGGTGGTGAATTGCGCGGGTCCCTGGGCGCAACAGGTCGCCCGGCGCATCGAGGGCGTGCCGGCCTCGGCCATTCCGCCGCAGCATTTCGCCAAGGGGCATTACTTCGTCATGCCCGGCAAGCACCGCTTCCGCCACCTGATCTATCCGGTGCCGGTCCCCGGCGGGCTGGGCACGCACCTCACCCTCGATCTCGCCGGCCAGGCGCGGTTCGGTCCGGACGTGCAGTGGTGCGACGGAGTGGACTACAGCTTCGACGAGGGGCGGGCAGCCAGCTTCTATGCGTCCATCCGGCGCTACTACCCGCGGCTTCCCGACGGCGCTCTGGTGCCCGGGTTCACCGGCGTGCGGCCCAAGACCGCTCCGGCGGGGAGCCCGGCGCCGGACTTCCAGATCGAGGGGCCGCTGCAGCACGGGGTGCCGGGCCTGGTGAACCTGTTCGGCATCGAGTCCCCGGGGCTGACCTCGGTGCTGGCCATCGCCGACCACGTGCGCCGTCTCGTGGAGGAAGCCGACGCGGTTTCCGCCGGCGCCGATCCGCGTTAGCCCCTGGCCCCTGACGCCATCGCGGCCAAGGAGCGCAGGCGCTCCTCGCGGGCGAGCATTCCCCCGGTCGGCGTCAGGCCCAGCGTCTCGAAGACCGTGCGCAGCCGGTAGATCCAGTCGTGGCGAAGAGCGGCCTGGCGGACGTTTTCGCGCACGATGCGCTCGATGCGTCCCGCGTCGGCATCGAGCGCCTGCAGCCGCTCGGCGATGTCGGGGCAGTCGAACGGTATCTCGATCACCGCGTCGGGCCAGTCGAACTGCCGCCGGAACTCCGCCGATCGCGGCGGCACGCCGATGAGCGCGGCGCCTGCCGCGACGCCCTCGTAGAAGCGGGCGGAGATCTCCTCGCGGCCCTCGGTCACCTCCGGCTCGTTGACCCGCGCGCGGTTGGAGACGTAATAGCGGCTTCGCTGCAAGAGGCCCGCGAGCAGGAGCCGGTGCTCGCTGGCGTTCCCGACCCTGAAGGTAAGCTGCTTGCCGCGCTCGCCGCTCGCGCGCACGGTGTCGTAGTAGTAGAAGATGCGCCGGTCCCGCGCCATTTGCACCAGCGCGGCGTGGGTCACCGCCGACCGCCTGCCGATGTTGCACACGTCGATGGCGCGCAGCGGCGGCTTGGGCCAGGGCGCGAAGCGCACCACGTCGGTGGCCAGCGGCAGGTAGGTGCAGGGCCGCCCCACGATGCGCGCGACTTCCTGGGCGGGATGGCTGATGCCGATGAAGACGTGATCGAAGTCGGCGAGGAGCTCGAGCAGGTACTCGGGGATCTCCTGCACCCAGAATCTCGCTCACGAAGCACGCGGCCACCCGGCAGCGCGAGCGCCAGTCGGGCACGGCGGCGAGCGCGAAGAGCTCGAAGGGATGGTTGAAGACGGGGAAGAAGAGCTCGTAGTCGCGGGTGAGCGGCGCCGCGCCCACCTCCGGCGTCACGGCGCGCGCGATCCGCCGTGAGCGCGTGGCCAGCCGGCCGAGCTTGTAGAAGCGCCGCGCCCTCTCGATGGCGCCGAAGTCGAAGGGCTCCACGCGATCGGCGCCGGTGGCCTCCTGCACCACGTCCTCGAATTCGTAGGGGAGGCAGAAGGCCACGAGATCGTGGATGCGGCGCATCGAGAGCTGCAGGACGGCGCCGTTTCCCTTCTCCAGATGGGCGATGGGGGCCGTGCCGCCAGGCGGGCGGAGGAAGGACATTGGTTTCGACGGCTCCCCGCCTCGGCGCCGAGGCATGCGCTGCGCGTCCCCTGATTGAGGGCGCGACGAATAGCATGGGTCGGCCGTCCAGTCATCGCGGCGCGGCGTGCCGCCAGATCAGGGCACCTGGAAGACGGAGGCATAGCGGATCTTCCAGTCCGGCCGCGTCTTGTCGATCGGTTCGAGCCCCCAGTACTTGGCCGGCCAGCTCGCGCGCAGCGAGGGATCTCCCTCGTGAAGCTCTTCCAGCGAGTCCGGAAGCGGGGCGAGGCCGAGCTGCAGCGCGACGCGCGTCCGCACGTCCAGGTCCACCCCGGAAACGAAGAGGTAACCGCCGGACGCGACCAGCCGCGCCACGCCGCGCAGGCACTCCTCGGCCGCGGCGGGCTGCAGGTGGCAGAGAAAGCGGTTGGCGACGACAACGTCCTGCGGCCCCAGCGACGCCGCCAGCGCCGGATCGGCTGCATCGCCCACGTGCCAGGAGATTCCCTCGCGCACCCACGGCTGGACGCGCAGCACTCCGCCGTCGCGGTCGAAGATCCGCTCCATCTCCTCCGCGCGCATGCGCGCGAAGATGCGCTCCTCCACCAGATTGGGAAACCCGCTCGGATACTCGCCGCGGCGGCCGATCTCCACCGCGTCGGCGGAGAGGTCGACCGCGTTGCAGAGGAAGCGGAGCCCGGGGTGCGTGGATCGCAGCGTATAGGCGATGGAATAGACCTCGGCTCCGTTGCTGCAGCCGAGGACCGCGATGCGCACCGGCTCGCCGGCCTTCGCCCTGAGACTGCACAGGCGCCCGAGCAGGGAAAGCTCGGGCCGGTTGCGGAGGAAGAAGGTGCCCAGGTACATGCGGCGGTCCGCTCCGGCGACGACCAGCGAATGGACCAGGCGGCCGTACGACTCGACCGCCCTCCAGGTCGCGAGCCTTCGCGGCAAGAAGCGGTTCCAGACCAGGTCGTTCACTCGCACGTACGCGTCGAAGGGCGACCTTCCCAGGACGCGCAGCCGGGCAAACCTCTCCAGCATGGCTCCGGTCATGCGGCTCTCCGGCGAAGAGACGGTCTGTGGTCAGCCGAAGAGCTGGGCATACTGTTCGTCGAGAGCGATGCGGCATTCGCCGGCCTTGGCGGCGATGTACGAGGGGAAGGTGTCGCTGTTCCGTTCCAGCTCGGCGAACTGCTCGATCAGCCGCTCCGCGTCGGATCGGTCGATGTCGTGGGAGTACTGCGGCAGCCCGACGGACTCCATCAGGGCGATGCACTTCTGGTGGTAGGAGAGCGCGACCACCGGCTTTTGCAGCATGAGCGCGAGCAACGCGGTGTGGAAGCGCATCGCCACCACCACGTCGGTGCGGCCAATCTCCTCGAGGAGTTGCTCGGGCGAGTTGATCGGCGCCGCCACCACCCGGCCTTCCGCCGGCGGCGCCGCGGAATCGCGCAGCCGCTGCAGGACGTCGTTCTTCGAGCGCGTGTCGTAGGAGACGTCGCCGATGAGCAGGCGCACGTCGTATCCGCGCTCCAGCAGCCAGGAGACGAAGCGGGTGACCTTGGCGACATAGGCGAGGTAGGCCTCCTCGCCGACCCGCGGGCTCGTGCGCGTGCCGTAGTAGTCCATCAGGCCGATGCCGACGACGCGGCGGGGGCCGCCGTGGAGCGCGTGCACTTGCGGAGGCAGGCTGAAGGCGAGGTCGGGGCACACCCGATTGCGGCTGCTCTCGAAGCCGATGCTCTGGAGGTACGACCGGGACCAGGCGTCGCGATAGGAGCGATAGTCCGCGAGCGACAGCGCCCGCTTGACGATCCAGCGGCTCGCCCGGCTCGCGATGGGTCCCACGCCGACGCTGGCGAAGGCCAGCTTCGCCCCGCGCAGCTTCGCCACCGCCGACCACTTCAGGATCTCCCAGTGCAGGTCGAAGGGACCGATGCCGACGTCGCTGAGCATTCCGGTGCCCGTCATCACCAGCATGCTGACGCCCTTCAGCGAGCGGAACGCGCGCACCATCTCCACCACCTCGCGCGGCACCCGCACGAACAGCCGCCGCAGCGCGCGCACCACGCGGGCCTCGGACATCCGGCGTGCCGCGGCGAGGAAGGCGCTGGAGTACCGGTAGGACATCGAGGTCGCGGTCACGCCGTGGCGCGCCGCGGTGTCCTTGGGGTCGGTGCAGATGCAGATCAGCTCGGCCCCGGGCATGCGCCGCCGGGCATTGGCGAGCATGGCCGCGAGCGTGTACTCGTTGCCCAGGTTCTGGGTGCCGAAGTTCCCGAAGAAGGCCACCCGCCGCGGCCGTGGCTGCGCCGCCGCGCTCGCCGATCCCCCGGCGGGGGCCATCGCCTCCGTTGCGCGCGAGACGACCCCGGCCGCCTGTGACACTGCCTGTCTCCAGAGATGCATGCGCCTTTTCTTTCGGGAGCGGAATGATACCGCATCTCTCGAAGTGGCGCCTTCCGGCTTTTGTCGGCGCGTCGCTAGAAGACGGCCTTGCGGCAATGGAATGCCTCGGCCAGCCCTTCGGGCGCCACGCATTCCATGCCGCGGATGCGCGCGATTGCGCGGAAGAGATCGGCCGTGAACCACGGCTTGCCGGCCTGGGTGGGGAAGTGCCGCAGCACCAGCGCGATCTTCTCTTCCAGGGTCCGCGCCGCGAGCGGCGAGAAGAAGTTGGGGACGCCGAGATCGCCGTCGTACTTGGGAATCTCGTACTCGAGGATCATCTGGTTGCGCCAGGTGTTCCAGGTGAGCTCGGAGACGAGCCGGTGGTCCTGGTGCAGGTCGTCGCGAAAATGCGTGAAGATCAGGTCGGGCGAGAAGGCGCGCTTGTGCGCCTCGAACTCGTCCTTCACCGCGGCGCCGGAGTAGGGCAGGTAGCCGTCGCGGAAGGCGTGGATGACCACCTCGGACTTCGCCGCGCCGGAAAGGAACGAGGCGGCCGAGGCGCGCGCCTCCTCCGCCCGCGCCGGGGTGGAAGCAAAAGCCACCCAGCGCACCTCCAGCTGCGGCCGCTCGGCGATCATCCGCAGCAGGGTGCCGCCGCAGCCGATCTCGATGTCGTCGCAGTGCGCGCCGAGCGCGAGCACGCGCCGGGGCGCGTTTCCCGCCAGGAGCGAGACCCGCTCCATGCTCAGCGCGCCGCCGCCGCGGCGCCGTTCTTCCAGACCTCCCAGGGCACGTGGCCGCGGGTGTAGAGGTCTTCGAGGAGCTGCTTGTCCTTGAAGGTGTCCATGCAGGCCCAGAAGCCGTCGTACGAGTAGGACATGAGCTTGCCGGCCGCGGCCAGGCGCTGGAAGGGCTCCTGCACCAGCTCCTCGCCGGGCCGCATCCATTCGAAGATCTCCGGACGCAGCACGAAGTAGCCGCCGTTGATGCGCATGCCGCAGTCCTTGACGTGGCGGATGCTCTTCACCTTGCCGTCGTCTTCGACCGAGACGAGGTGGAAGCTGGCGTAGGGGGCGACGCCGGCGAAGCACCCTACCGCCTCCGGCCGGTCCTTCATGAAGTCCACCATCGCCGGCAGCGGCAGGTCGGAGACTCCGTCGCTGTAGTTGGCGAGGAACATCTCGTCGCCGCTCAGGTAGGGCTGCACCGCCTTGAGGCGCATGCCGATGTTGGAGCTCAGCCCGGTGTCGACGAAGGTGATCTTCCAGTCGTCGATGTCGCTCGCGAGCAGGTTGACCTTCTTGCCGCCGTCGCTGAAGACGAAGTCGTTGGAGACCGTCTCGTCGTACTCCAGGAAGTAGCGCTTGATGGAGTCCGCCCTTGTAGCCGAGGCAGAGGATGAACTCCTTGTGGCCGAAGTGCGCGTAGTAGCGCATCACGTGCCAGAGGATCGGGCCGATAGCCCACGGGCACCATCGGCTTGGGCACCGACTCCGAGTACTCGCGCAGCCGCATTCCCAGTCCGCCGCAGAAGATCACGACCTTCATTCGATCACCCCCCCTTTGCCACTTCCCTGCTTGCCCCGCTGTTCAGACGCGCAGCTCTCCGGCCTTCGCCGCCGTGCCGCGCCCGGCGCCGCGCTGCAGATGTTCCTCGAGCCAGGTCTCGCCGCGGAAATGGCGGTACTGCTCCGCGCGCAGCCGGTCGGCGATGCGACCTTCGGGCAGCTCGACGTCGGCGTAGGTCAGCACCTGGTCCTTGCCGATGTCGCGCTTGAGCTTGCAGCCCTCCACCAGGCCCTCGGGGAGGTAGCGGTTCGCGCACATCTCCCCTGCGTCGCAGGCCTCGCCGTAGGTCATGTACATGCCGTACTCGTCGAGCACCTCGCCGGCCTTGAGGTCGCGCTTGGCCACCGCGCAGACCTCCACCACCGGCCCGCCCAGCGAAGGCGCGAGATCGTCGCCGAAGAGCACCACGCGCGCGATGGAGAAGGGCGTCTCGAAGTGCACCAGGTGGTAGGGGATCCAGAACGGGTAGAGCGGCCCGTCGCCCATCTTGTAGAGCTGCAGGTAGTGGCGCTGCTTGGGATCGTCGTGCTCGGCGAGCACGAACACCTTGATCAGCGAAGGACCCACCGTGTAGTCGACGATGCCGCCGAGCGCGCGCGCCTCCTCCACGTCGTAGAGCTTGTGGATGTCCATGATCGAGCCGTCGTACTTGAGGCCGCGCGACATCCCGCGCTGCTTCACCTTGAAGCCGGTGGCGTTGGCCACGATGGTCTGCTCGAAGCTGATCTTCGACCCGTCGGCGAAGGAGGTGACCATGGCGGCGTTCTGGCCCCAGCGTTCCGCCCAACCCTTCTGCGTGGTGGGGTTGCGGTAGGGATCCTGCAGGCCCTTCACGTTGCCGATCACCCGCGGGGTGAGGCCGAGGCCCTTCACCCAGCGCACCAGGTTCATCTGCACCCCCGGCTCGTCGCCGTCGCAGGCGGAGAGGATCTGGCCGTGCTTCTTGCCGTAGACGCGGAGGATGGGCCCGATGGTGGCGTCCACCTCGGCGTTCATCAGCACCACCGGCTTCTGGTGCTCGAACGCCTCGAGGATGACGCGCGCGCCGAACTCCACCGACCCGGTCACGTCGACGATCACGTCGATCTCCGGCGACCGGCAGATGGTGTAGGGGTCCTCCGCCACCGCCGGCAGGCCCCGGCGCAAGGTCTCGTCGAGCGCCGCCTGGCTGGACACCAGCCGCGCGTCCTCGCAGCCGGCGTACTTGTACACGCCGAGCGCGCGCTCGGGCTTGCGGTTGTAGATGGCCGACATGCGCATGCCGGGCACGCTGTGGACGATCTGGTTGGTGAGCCCCTGGCCCATGAACCCGGCGCCGATCATGCCGACCCGGATGGGCTTTCCCTGCTCTTCGCGGGCCTTCAAGGCCCTGTCGACGATGATCATCGCGCCCTCACGGCAGCGTCATCCTGCGTTTGACTTCGGCCTCGACCTCGTCGAGGTGCTTCCAGGCCGCGTCCTTGGGGGAGATCACGCTCACCGGCAGCGGCCACTGCAGCCCGAGCCGCGGGTCGAAGGGCGAGAGGCCGCCCTCGCTGGCCGGCGCGTAGAACTCGCCCACCTGGTAGCTGGTCTCGGTCTCGTCCTCGAGCGCCTGGTACCCGTGCGCGAAACGCTCCGGCACGTAGAGGGCGCGGTGGTTGCCGGCGGTCAGCTCCACTCCGACGGACTGCAGATAGGTGGGGCTCTCCGGCCGCAGGTCCACGATGATGTCGAGGATGGCGCCGCGGGTGGCGCGGACGAGCTTGGTCTCCGGGTGGGGAGGGAACTGGAAGTGCATGCCGCGCAGCGTGCCCTTGCGCGCGTTGAAGGCGAGGTTCGCCTGCGCGATGACCGGCTTGAGCCCGTGCTCCTGGAACTCGTGCTGGCAGAAGGTGCGGGCGAAGAAGCCGCGGTCGTCGCCGCGCTTCTCCAGATCCAGGATGAAGGCGCCCTTCAGTTTCGTCTCGGTGAAGATCAAGCGGTTCCCCTTTTTCCGCGTTGGTCCGGCGACGACTCAGGCAGCGACCGGCTCGGAGAGCCAGCGCAGGTCCGTTCCCAGGTTGCCGCTGCCCATCAAGCGCTTGATCTGGTCGATGCGGCGGTAGCGCGGCCCCTCGAAATCGTCGAGCTTCAGGCCGATGGCCTTGTAGGTTTCATAGAGCTGCCGCGCGCCCTTGCGAGCGTCCCATTGCGGCTGGAAGCCGGGCAGGACCCGCGCGATCTTGGAGAAGTCCGCCCGGTAGTTGCGCTTGTCGGGGCCGGCGTCCTGCGCGAACTCGATCTCGCAGCCGGGCACGGTCTCCTTGACGATCTGCGCGATCTCGCGGATGCGGTAGTTCTGGTCGTTGCGCCCCACGTTGAAGGCCTGCGCGTGCACCGCCTCGCGCGGCGCGGTCAGCACGGTCAGGAAGGCGCGGCTGATGTCCTCGATGTGGACGATGGGCCGCCAGGGGCTGCCGTCGGACTTGAGGAACACCTTGCCCGAGGCGAACGCCCAGGCGACCAGGTTGTTGAGCACGATGTCGAAGCGCAGCCGGGGCGAGGCGCCGTAGGCGGTGGCGCAGCGCAGGAAGGTGGGCGAGAACGAGTCGTCGGCCATGGGCGCGACGTCGCGCTCGACGCGGACCTTGGACTCGCCGTAGGCGGTCACCGGGTTGAGCTGCGATTCCTCGTCCACCGGCTCGTCGCCCGCCGCGCCGTAGTTGCTGCAGGAGGAGGCGAAGGCGAAGCGGCGGACGCCCGCCTCCTTCGCCAGCGTGGCCAGCCGGACGGAGCCGAGGTGGTTGATGTCGTAGGTCAGCTCGGGGTCGAGATCGCCCAGCGGATCGTTGGAGAGGGCGGCGAGGTGGATGACCGCGTCGAAGCCGCGCAGGTCGGAGACGCGCAGCTCGCGGACGTCCTTTTCGATGGTGTGGATGGACTCGCGCCAGGGGCCGAAAGTACAGCGCCGGTAGAGGTCGGTGTCGATGCCGACCACCTCGTGACCCGCCTTGAGCAAGAAAGGCGCCATCACCGTGCCGATATAGCCGCGGCTCCCCGTCAGCAGAATCTTCATGTCCCCCCCTGCGAGCGCAGCCTCCGGCCGCACCCTTTCGCCACCGCAACCCGCCGGCAGCTCAGTTCACTGTAGCACACCCTGCATATTTCCCACTCCACTGCCCTGCACAAACGACCTTCAACCCGCCGCCGCCGAGGCCTGCGGCTGCACGCGCTCGAGCCATGCTTCGCGCCAGTACGGGTAGACTTCCCGCGGGCATAGCCAGCGGCAGATGCTGCGATCGCCCGAGCAGACCACGCCGTCGAGGGTGATGGCCTCGCTCTTCAGCGTGACCAGCTTGCCGCTGCGCTCGTCGATGAAGCGGCCGATGCGCTGGCGGACGCGATAGGTCCCGCCGCAGTACGGAACCATCTCCCGATCGAACCAGAGCCCCCGGTCGCGTCCGTCCGGCGTGAGCATGCTGGCAATCTCGTCCTTGGACTTCACCCGCACCCACTCGCCGGGCTCGAGGTTCAGCGGAGCGGGGCGCGGCTGATCCTTGCTGGCGGTTCCGGGCACGTGGATCACCGGCACGAGGCCGAGCTTGCGCATCGGCTCCATGGTCGCTGCCCGCGCCGTCACCCGGAGGAAATGGCCGAAGGATACGTTGCCGTTGGTGTATTCGTGGATGTAGGTGCGCGGATCCCAGACGCTGAGCAGGTCGCTGCAGTCGGGGATGGCGGTGTTCTGGCAGCGGTAGCGCGTCCACTGCTTGCCCTTCTCCTCCACCGTGGAGCGCGCGGCGGGCGAGACGCGGGCGAGCAGCGCGGCGGCATCCGCGGCCGGAAACGGAGCGGAGGGCGGCGCGTCCGGCGACACCTTGCGCAGCCAGGCTTCCTTCCAGAAGACGCGGCATTCGGCCTGGCATCCGCCGTGCGCCGAGCCGTCGCAGCGAGCGTCGCCGAGGAGCACGGTGTCCGGCACCCGGCGGCTTCCGGAATAGTTGACCGTGTCGCAGACCTTGTCGGCGCGGCGATCGACGGTCAGCCGCCTTCCGCACCAGGCGACCATCTCCGGCATGAAGGGCAAGCCGCCCAACGTGCCGCGTTCATCGAGGGTGGCGAGGATCTCGGCCGGGCCCTTCACCTCGGCCAGATCCCCGCGGCGCAACTGTTCGTGCTCCATACCCCCCCCCCGGGTGCGATGGACGTCGGATCCAATACCATGAAATGCCGCCGGTCGAAGCGCCAAATGCGAGCGGGTCAGCGCGGAGGTTTCCAGGCCCCGGCCTGGCGCTCGTTCAGCTCCGCCGTGGCGGCGCTCTTCCCCTTGAACAGCGACGCCCACTGGTAGCTGCGCAGAGAAGCGGCGGAACTCGGCGTCGCCGTACCGGGGGTTCCGCCCGAGCATGCTCCGGAAGTAGCCCTGCAGCATGGCGAGGCCGCCCACCACCAGCGGCGGGCGGGTCATCCGATAGAGCGCCGCCGCCACCATGTAGAGCGGCGTCGTGCCCATGAAGTACTGGCCGAAACCGTGGCGCACGCGCCCCGTCCACCAGTTCTTCTGGCTCGTGCCCATCGGCCGCAGGTGCACGAAGCGCAGCTCCGGGTCGTCCCAGGAGATGGCGATCCAGCCCAGTTGCCGGCAGCGGTGCCCGTCGATGCCGTCCCACATCACCTCCCGCACGAACCCGCCGATCTGCTGGAAGCAGCCGGTCCGGTAGAACTTCGTCATCCCCACCGAGTTCTCGTCGCCGATCTTCTCGGAGACGAGCCTCGTCCAGATCCACCAGCGGGAAGCGGACGTCGCTGTCGGCGAGGCCGGGCCGCACGAAATACGGCTTGCCCGATGCGGTGCCGATGCGCGGCTCGGTCTCCATCCGATCCATCAGGCCGGCGAAATAGCCGGGCGGCAGATCGAGATCGAGGTCGAGCTTGCAGACGTACTCGAAGGCCGCGAGATCCACCGTCTCGCAGGCCCGCGTAGAAGGCGTCGATGACGCCACCGCCCACCTTGCGATCGCCCGCGATCGGCGCGGCGTGACGACCCGGATCCAGGGGAAACGCGCTGCGTATTCGGCGAGGATCTGCGGCGTCTCGTCCTTCGACCCGTCGTCGACGATCACCCACAGCGCGGGCAGCTCCGTCTGCCGGACCACGGCGTCGAGCGTGCGGCGCGCGTAACGGGCCTCGTCGCGGCAGGGGCTGATCAGGCAGTACTTGCGGGAGCTCATCGGCGCACTCCATGGCGCAGGCACCAGCGGACGAGGACGTAGAGCGCCCAGATGCGCGACCAGTAGAGACCCGGCGCGCCGTCCAGGTAGGCCTTCCACAGCCTCGCCACGGTGGGGGGATCGAGGCCCGCCGCGCTCACCGCCGAAGCGTCGCGGAGCGTCCGGTCGATGGGACCGCTCAGCCCCTGCCGGATCCAGCGCTCGAAGGGCAGCACGAAGCCGCTCTTGGGGCGGTCGAAGAGCGCCGGGTCGAGGCCGCGCAGGCCGATCCTTCGCAGTGCCGCCTTCCTTCGCACCGGCCGGTACCGCGCCTCGTCCGGCAGGCGGGAGACGCTCTCGAAGAGCACCGCGTCCACCAGGGGGAGCCGTTGCTCGATGGAGGCGGCCATGCTGGCGGCGTCGTTGTCGCGCAGGAGCCGCTCGCCGAGGAAGACCCGCTGCTCCAGCACGCTGATGGCGGCGAGCGGCGTGCGAGAGCGGATCTCCTGCTCCAGCTGCGCGCGCAGCTCCACCGGCAAGCCGTCCTCCGCCCCGGTGGTTTCTTGGCCGCCCCTCAAGGCGGACTGGAAGTCGGGCAGGAAGAGCGCGTAGGCAAGCTGGTAGAGCGAGAGGAGGTCGTCTCCGCGCCGCACCATCTCGGGCAGCTTGGCCCAGCGGATCTGCGCCGGCACCGCGCCGCGAGCGCTGCAGGCGCGCCGCGGCGAACCGGGCCGCGGCGACCAGCGATCCGCGCGGCATCCAGCCCAGCCGCCGCGACCAGCGCAAGAGCGGCGGGAGATCGCGGAACGAGGTGTAGCCGCCGAAGAGCTCGTCGCCGCCGGTGCCCACCAGCGCGACGGTGAAGCCGGCCTTGCGGACGGCGTGCGACATGTAGAAGGAGTTGAGGCCGTCGAAGGTGGGCTGGTCCAGGCTGTCGAGCGCCTTGTCCAGCTCTCCCGACGAACTCCTTTTCTCGAAGGACCACCTCGCGGTGCTCGGTCCCGATGGCCCGGGCGATGCGCCGCGCGTCGGGCCCCTCGTTGAACTCGCCCTCTTCGAAGGCGAGCGTGAAGGTGTGCACGGGGCCGCGGTTCGCCTTCTGCGCCAGGTTCGCCACCACCGACGAGTCGATGCCGCCGGAGAGGAACACGCCCAGCGGCACGTCGCTGACCAGGTGGAGGCGCACGCACTCCTCCAGCGCCGCGGAGAGCCGGTCCTCGTCCAGCACGCCAAAGGCGCCCGGGGCGGGAACGCTCCAGAACCGCCGCGACTCCTGCTCGGCGCCGCGGGCATCGAAGATGCGCAGCTGGCCGGGCCAGAGCGACTCGACGCCCAGGACGGCGGTGTGCGGCCCGGCGACGAAGCCGTTCCAGACCACCGATGCCGCCGCCACCGGGTCCAGCCGGGGCTGTCCGAGCAGCCCGGAGGCGAGCAGCGCCCGCACTTCCGAGGCGAAGGCCAGCGACCATTCTCCGCCGCCGTGGTTGCGCCGCGCGAAATAGAGCGGCTTGATGCCGAGCGGGTCGCGCGCGAGCAGCAGCCTGCGCCGCGACGGATCCCAGGAGGCGAAGGCGAACATCCCGCGCAGCGAAGCGATGGAGCCGGGCCCCTCGGTGCCCAGGGCGCGGAGCATCACCGCGGTGTCCCCGGTGGACTCGAAGCGGTGGCCCGCCGCGAGCAACCGCGCGCGCAGATCCTGGAAGTTGTAGATCTCGCCGTTGAAGACGAGCGCGTGGCCGCTGACCGGGTCGATCATCGGCTGCGCGCCGGCGGGCGAGAGATCGAGGATGGCAAGGCGGCGGTGCGCGAGCAGCACGCCTTCGCCGCGCTCGTCGGGCGGCGACTCCCAGGTGCCATCGCCGTCGGGCCCGCGGTGGACCATTGCCGCGCTCATCCGCCCGAGCGCGGCGCGGTTGGTGTCGTTGACGCGACCGACGATTCCGGCAATTCCACACATCTCGAATTCAATCCCCCCCGGACCGTTCGAAGCGGGCCGCGATCTCCGGTGGGATCGCGACACACAGGGTGCGTCTTGCTCGCAGATCGGGGCGGAATTGCTTTGTGGCGCCCCCCGTTAGGATACGGTAGTCCGGTCATACACCACGACCATCTTCGACATGGGAGATTTTCGCGCGCGTACCGGATCGCGCGTCTTCCCCGGAGGCGCAGATGGCACGCAAGATCCTCGATCTTCGCGATCCTGCTCGGCGGGGCCTGCAGCAGCCAGGGGCCCGGGGCCGGCTCGTCGGTCGCGGTCTCCATCTCGCCCGGCGTCGCCACCATCGCGCCGGGAGCGGCGCAGGCCTTCACCGCCTCGGTGAGCGGAGCGGCGAACGCGGCGGTGACCTGGTCGGTGTCGGAGGGAAGCGCGGGCGGCGCCGTCGACGGGGCCGGCCGCTACACGGCGCCGGCGACGCCCGGGACGTACCACGTGGTCGCGACCTCCGCGGCCGACGCCTCGAAGAGCAGCACCGCCACCGTCTTCGTCGACACCTTCACCCTCATTCCCGGCGAGAGGCTCACGCTCTGGAACCCGGGCATCCCCGGCGGCGTGCCCTCGCGCACCGTGCAGTGCGGGCCCACCGTCTCCGCGGCCGCCTACGGCAACGGGAGCGCCGATGCCACCGCGGGAATCCAGGCCAGAGTCGACGCCTGCCCCGAGGGCCAGGTGGTCCAGCTCTCCGCCGGGACCTTCAAGGTGACGAGCGCGATCCAGATCGACAAGGGCATCGTGCTCCGCGGCGCCGGGCCCACCGAGACGAAGCTGCTCATGTCTCCGGTGGGCGCGAGCTCGAGCGTGATCGTGATGGGCACCCGGTTCTTCAAGTACGTGCAGTCGGTGGACCTCGCCTCCAACGCCGTCAAGGGCGCCTCCTCGGTGACGCTGGTGGCCAATCCCGGCCTCGCGGCCGGCGAGATTGTCGAGATCGACGAGGTCACCGACCCGGCGATCAGCAAGTTCAACCCCGCCACCTCCACCCTCCCCACCGACGACTCGCGCGGCTGGTTCACGCGGCAGAACCGGCCGGTCGGGCAGACCATGGAAGTGGCCTCGGTGAGCGGGAACACGGTCACCTTCACGACGCCCTTCCACATCGACATGCAGACGGCGAACTCGGCGCAGCTCTCCCGCTTCGCGAGCTTCGCCGGCGGCCCGCAGACCGACGCGGTCAAGTTCGCCGGACTCGAGGACCTCTACGTCTACGGCGGCGGGGACGGCAACATCCAGATGGAGAACACCGCCTACAGCTGGGTCAAGCACGTGGAGTCCGATTTCCAGAAGGGCGAGAGCATCGGGATCAATGGCGCCTTCCGCTGCATCGTCCGCGACTCGTACTTCCACAGCACGCAGGATCCGAACCCCGGCGGCGGCGGATACGGCATCTCCTTCTCCTTCTATTCGTCGGACAACCTGGTGGAGAACAACATCTCCTGGAACATGAACAAGGTGATGGTGATGCGGGCCTCCGGCGGCGGAAACGTGATCGGCTACAACTACATGGAGGACGGCTGGATCAGCTACGCCACCGGCTTCGTCGAGGTGGGCCTGAACGCGTCGCACATGACCACGCCGCACTTCGAGCTCTTCGAGGGCAACCAGTCCTTCAACTTCGACGCCGACAACCGCTGGGGCAACGCGGTGGACATCACCGTGTTCCGCAACCACCTCACCGGCAAGCGCCGCTCCATCGCTCCGCTGCAGAACGCCGACCAGGGCAACGCCAGGGCGGCCGGCCTGATGGAGGGACACTGGTGGTACTCCTTCGTCGGCAACGTGCTCGGCACCGCCGGGCAGAGCCCCGCTCCCAACGCCACCTACGCGTACGAGTCCTTCTGGCCGTGGAACGACGACCCGGTGGGCATGTGGCGGCTCGGCTACAACAACGACGACTGGACCGCGAAGGCCGATCCCAAGGTGGTGAGCACCGTCCTTCGCGAGGGAAACTTCGACTACGCCAGCAACCAGGTGCACTGGTCGGGTGCGCCGCAGACGCTGCCGAGCTCGCTCTACCTGTCGGGCAAGCCCGCCTTCTTCGGGTCGAATCCCTGGCCGTGGGTGGACGCGGCCGGCGCCACCAAGGTGGCCGTGCTGCCGGCGCGGGCAAGATTCGACGCCTGCGGGAGCAGCAAGACGTTCTGCCCGTAGTGGAGTGACGCGCGTCCCTCCGGGTGACCGGTGGGCGCTTTCATGGCCGCGGTGCGGCACTTGTGCTTCCATGGCGGGCGATGAGCCGCAGGATGGTGTGGATGGGGACCGCCGCCGTCGCGCTTCTTGCAGCGGCCATGGCCGGCGCGCTGGCTCCGCGAATCGCAAGACGCGCATTGGGCCACTGGAACAGCCGCCGGCGCTTCGCCATGCGCGGCGTCGAGCCGCCCTTCGCGCACCTGGCGGCCTCGCAGATCGGCTATGCGCCTTCGATGCGCAAGCAGTTCACCGCGCCGCGCAAGTTCAGCTCCTTCCGCGTCGTCCGCGAAGGCGACGGCTCCACCGCGCTGCAGGGCGCAGGGCCGGTGCGGCGGCTGGAGACGGATATCCTCGGCCCCATCCGCTCGGTGTGGATCGGCGACTTCACCGCGCTCGCGGCGCCGGGGCGCTACCACCTCGTCGACGACCTCGGCGAAACCAGCTTTCCCTTCCAGATCGGCCCGGGCGTCTTCGATGCCGCGGTCCGCGCGGTGCAGCGCTGGTTCTATTACCAGCGCGCCTTCACCGCCATCGACGCCAAACATGCCGAAGGCCCCTGGTTCCACCCCAGCGACGCCGCCAAGGCGCCTGCAGGCGTGCGCGGGGGCTGGCACGACGCGGGCGATTTCTCCATCTACAGCACCTCCTTGAACACCGCGCTCTACTGGCTGCTCGAGACCTGGAGCGACTTCGCGCCCCCGGCAGACGACACCGACATCCCCGAGTCGGGCAACGGCGTCCCCGATCTCCTCGACGAGGCGCGCTGGGGGCTGGAATGGCTGCTCTCGGTGCAGGACGCCTCGGGCGGCTTCCGCAACAGCACCTGCGAGGAGCACTACCGCGCCTACGGCAGGAACACCTTCCAGGATGCGGAGCCCTACAAGGCCGGCGAGGTGGGTACGCTCGCGACTGCGCGCGCGGTGGGAAACCTGGCGTACGCGTCCACCGTCTACCGGCCCATCGATCCGGCCTTCGCCGATCGATGCCTGCAGGCCGCCCGCGACGGCTACCGGTATCTCCAGGCGCATCCGGGCGAGAACACGGACGGGCCGACCTGCCCTGCCGCGCGCGCCGACGGCAGCGAGGAGATCGGCAGGCACGTGCGCATGTTCGCGGCCGCCGGAATGCTCCTCGCCACCTCGGAGAAGTCCTTCCAGGACGACTTCGAGCGCAGCTACGTGGAGCTGACGTACGACCCGAGCTACCTGCACATGAACGGCTTCGCCGCGCAGCTCTACCTGCGCGCCGCCGCCGGCGATCCGGCGCGCAAAGCGGAGATCCGCGAGCGCATTCGCGAGCACGCCGAAGGCGCTCTGGTCGACGGCGGCAAGCATCCGTTCCAGTTCGCCACCCGCAACCATTGGGGGACCATCGGCGCCGGCTTCACCCGGACGGGGTCGTACAGCGTCAGGCGCTGCCTCGAGGACCTGGCCGGAGCGCGCGCCGACTGCGACCAGGCGCTCGCCAACGTCGATTACGTGCTCGGCCGCAATTACCTCCAGTTCGTCTACGTGAGCGGGCTTCCCGGAGCCACGCGCGGCAGGAGCCACGCCTTCCATCATTGGCTGGCGACCCTTCAGGCGACTCCGTTCTGCTTCCCCGGCATGGTCGCCGGAGGACCGAACCTCTATCCGGAGGCGGACGACATTTCCAAGCCGTACGCGTGGCCCATCCCGGTGTGGGGTTACTGGGGCAATCCCGCCCTTCCGCGCGACGCGAAGACGCCGCTGGAAGGGCGCTACACCGACAACGACAGCTGGTCCACCAACGAGGTGGACGTCGACTGGCAGGCCTCGGCGCTCTACAACTTGTATTTCGCCCGATGGATCGCGAAAGGAGCGCCGCGGCGCTGAGCCGCCGTGGCAAGATTGCCGCCGATGTTCTCCTTCCTCGCCCTGGCGCTCCTTTCCGCCCCCGCCGTCTGCCCGAAGGCTCCGCCGCCCGTTCCGCTGCCGCTCGTCTCGCGCGGCAAGCCCGTCCGCTCCAACGGCAAGATGGCGGAGACCATCGACGACGGGCTCTATCGCAACTTCCGCAGCTGGTGGACGGTGAACCCGACGCCGCAGGCGCCTTCATGGGTGTCCATCGACATGGGCCGCGGGCCGGCGCGCCTCCTGGCCATCTGGACGGCGTCGTTCAACTTCGACTTCCAGCAGACCATCTACGGCGGGCCGGGCAGCTACCGGCTCGAGACCTCCGCCGATTCCTCCGACGGCGAGGACGGCAGCTGGCGCGTCGCCGCGGAGGTGGCCGGCAACACGGTCCGGGCCCGCGGCCATCTCGTCGACTTCGCCGGACAGCGCTGGCTGCGCTTGTCGGTCCTGGGGCCTTCGCCCACCACCAATGCCGACAACGTCAGGCTCGACGAGCTCGACGCGCACGACGCCTCGGCCAAGGGGACGGACTCCTGGTTCTTCCTCGGCGACAGCATCACCGCCATGGCCTTCGATCGCGGAGCCCCGATGCACCAGCCGAGCTTCCAGGAGTTGATCCACGCGCGCCACCCAGCCTTCTTTCCCGCGCAGATCAACGGCGGCACCGGCTTCATGATCGTGGAGCGCGCGCTCGGCAAGCTGGACGAGTGGCTCGCGCTCGCGCCGGGGATGCACTATTGGGCCGTCTTGCTCGGCACCAACGACAGCTCCGGCAACAACCGCGACACCGCTTCCTTCCGCAAGCGTCTGGACCAGCTGGTGAAGCGTCTGCTGGCCGCGGGCAAGGTGCCGGTGCTGGCGCGCATTCCTTACGCCTCCGACGGCCAGCACGACCACATTCCCGAGTTCAACAAGGTGATCGAAGCGGTGGCGGCGGCGAATTGCCTGCCGCAGGGGCCGGACTTGTATTCGTGGTTCCGCGCCCACCCCGAGCATCTGCGCGACAAGCTCCATCCCGACGACGAGGGGATTCGCGCCATCAACCGGCTCTGGGCAGACGCGGTGGAGCCGCTCTACCCGCGCTGAGCGTCAATTGACGTAGAGCGTGCTGCTGGCCCAGGCGACCCAGGCATTGCGCCACTGGATTTCGCCGGTGGCATTGGGGTGCAGCCCGTCCCCCAACCACTCCGGATGGTCGAGGAACACGGTGTACAGGTCGGGTCCGGGGATGACGCTGCTGTCGGCGGCGTAGTCCTCGCGGAGGGTGGGGAGGTATGCCCATCGCGCGGTCCCGCCGTCGGCGATGCCGGTCCCGGTGCCCGTCGGGCCGGTGGCGCTGGTTCCTTCCGTGGTGCACCGGTAGGCGTGCGCGCCGTTCCAGACGTAGTCCCCGGCGGCGTACGTCTTCGCGATCCAGCTCGAGAGGTGGAACCCGATGGTCGCGCGGAGCTGCACGAGGCCTGCCTGGCGGGCGGGATCGGTGGCCCACGAGGGAGCGGCGATGGCGACCGTCTGCCCCTGCGCCCGCAGCGCGTCGATGATCTGCCTGTAGTTGGAGCGGAACCCGTCCACCAGCGACTGCGCCGGCGCGTCGTTGGCGCCGAAGACCAGCGCGGCGTACCGGGCCCCGCTGAACACGGTCTTCAGCGGCGTGGAGAGCCCGGTGCTGAAGTTCGTCCCCGAGTCGGCCACGATCATGTCGACGCCGTCCGCGGAGGTGGTGAAGGGATATCCGCCGCCGATCACGAAGGGAAAGAAGGCGGGGTGCGCCGCCTGGATCTGCCTGGAGAACCACTGCGGGGGAAAGCCGTCGAAGCCGCCCTGGAAGATGTTGGCGGTGATCGAATCCCCATAGAAGACGATGCCGTCGGTGACGCCCGCGCCCGCGTCGTAGACGTCCATCTTGACGCGGCAGCCGAAGGGCGCTGCGCCGGCGCGGAAGCGCAAGAACGTCCAGGGGCTGAAATCGGCGATGTAGTGCGACTTGTACTGGTTGTTGTTCTTTGCCACGGCGATCAGCGCGGTCCATGGTCCCGAGGCGGAGGTCGCGCCCTCGAGAGCGTAGGAGTCGGGCGTGTCGTCCGGCGTGTATCCCGATGCGGCGCGATAGTTCAATTGATAGTACGGATCGCCCTTGGCCATGTAGAGCGCGACCAGGATCTTCTGGCGCTGCGCCGCCGGCACGCCGGAGAGGTCGTAGACCAGGGTCCCCGCGCCGCCGAGGTCGGCGATGTGGAATCCCCAGTCGATGCCGCCGTACGAGGCGTCCTGCGCCCAGGACGCGGTTCCCGCGGAGGAGGTCGCCGGCACCGATCGGCTGATCAGCGTCATCGGCGCCGCAGGCGAGACCACCACCACCGTGGCGACGTCGCTCCTGGAGGTGTCCGCGACCGAGGTGGCGGACACGTGGTAGGCGCCGCCGGCGGCCGGAGCCGTGTACTTGCCCGCGGCATCGACGGCGCCGCCGCCCGCTTCCTGCACCGCCCAGGTCACGGTGGTATCGGCGGCGCCGGTGACGGTGGCGGAAAAGGCCATGCTGCCATTGCGCGCGACGGAAGCGGTCCTGGGCGAGATGGAGACGGCAACCGATGCCGGAAGCGAGACGCCGCCGCGGGGCGCTCCGCCGCAGCCAGCCCAGGCGAGGAGGAGCAGGGTTGCGCTCACGCGTGCATGCATCTCTGCGCCTCCGAAGAGAAGGAAAGCCATGATAGCCCTCCACACCGGGGATGCTACGGCGCGATTGTGCGCCAGGGTGGGTGGGGAGAGTGTGTTATTGAGGACGCCACGCCCGTGAACGCAAGACGATGAATCGAGCCCGGCTCAGCATCCTGTACCTCTCGCAGATGCCCCCGAGCCCGCCCCGCTTCGGAGCGCAGGCGCGCATGCACGGGCTCATGTCCACCCTCGCCCGTCACGACGACATCACCGCGGTCTCGCTGGTGGACGACGAGTTCGACCTCGAGGAATGCCGCCGCGCCATGAGCGAGTACTGCCGCGAGGTGGTGCTCATCCGCAATCCCAAGGGACGCGGCGGGCTGCCCAAGCGGGTGCTGCAGCTGCGCTCGCTCGCCTCCAGCCACAGCTTCGAGCACCACCGCTACGACGTGCCCGAGCTCCAACCCACGCTCGATCGGCTGCTGCAGCGCCGGCGCTTCGACATCGTCAACCTCGAGTTCCCCTACCTCGCGCACCTGCGCCTGAAGCAATCGCCAAAAGGCACGCCGCTGCCGCCGCTGGTCCTCGACACGCACGAGATCGCCTGGGAGCTGGTGCGGCAGTTCGCCAAGAGCGGGAGCAGCCGCGGCCGCCGCTTCTACGCCGCGCTCGACTGGCGGAAGCTGCGCCGCGAGGAGGTGGCCGCCTTCCACGCGGCGGACGGCATCTGCGCCTGCAGCGCGCTCGACGCGGAGCGCATCCGCGCCGAGGTTCCCGAGGCGCGAACGCGGGTGGTGCCCAACGCCGCGGACGTCGACTTCTACCAGCCGCGGCCGTCCGATCCCGCCCCCGACGGGCGCACCGTCGTCTTCTTCGGCCTGATGACCACGCTTCCCAACATCGACGGGGTCCACTGGTTCATGCGGGAGATTCTGGCCGCGCATCGCGGCGGTACGCCCGGACGCGCTCTGCAAGATCATCGGATCGCGCCCGCCGCGCTCGGTGCTCGACCTGGCCGGGCCGCGGGTGACCGTGACCGGGTTCGTGGAGGACCTGCGGCCCCACCTCGCCTCGGCCGCCGCGGTGGTGGTGCCGCTGCGCTTGGGCGGAGGGACGCGGCTCAAGATCGTCGAGGGGATGGCGATGCGCAAGGCCATCGTCTCAACCAGCCTGGGCGCCGAAGGCATCGAAGCGGTGCCGGGGCGGGATCTCCTCATCGCCGACGAACCGGAGGCGTTTGCGGCGTCGGTGGTCCGGCTGCTCGAGGAACCGGGTCTGGCCCGGCGCCTGGGAGAGGCGGCGCGGCAGCTCGCCGTGGATCGTTATGCCTGGACCGCGGCGGGGGCTGCGCTGGACGGGTTCTATCGGGAGATTCTCGCCGCAAGGACTCCTTGCCCGTAGTCGGGATGCCGTGGGAAAACCGCCTCGCACGGCGAGAACGGGGGGATCGGTGAAAGCAGCCTTGATCGGGGCCGGGCAGATCGCCCGGCAGCACCTGACGTGTCTGCGCGGGCTTTCCGGCGTGGATGTGGCGGCGGTCTGCGACCTTTCCCCTTCCGTCGCGGAGTGCGCGGCCGAGCGGTTCGGGTTGCGCTCCTGGTTCACCGACCATCGCGCGATGCTGAGCGAGGTGCGCCCTGACGTGGTCCACGTGACCACCCCGCCCACCTCGCATTTCCGCCTCGCCATGGATGCGCTGGAAGCGGGAGCGCACGTGATCGTGGAGAAGCCCGCCACCACCAGCCTCGAGGAGTTGGAGGCGCTCTCGCGCAAGGCCATGGAGAGGGGCCGCGCGCTGGTGGAGGACTACAACTACCTCTTCAACTCCGCGCCGCTTTCCATCCTGGGGCTCGTGCAGTCCGGCGAGCTCGGCGCGGTCCGCCACGTGGAGGTGATGATCAGCCTCGACATCCTCGGCCCCAGCGGGTTTGCCGACCCGAATGCGCCACATCCGGCCCTCAAGCTCGCGGGCGGCGCCATCGCCGACTTCCTGCCCCATCTCGCCTCGCTCGCGCATCTTTTCGTCGGTCCGCACAAGCGGGCACACACCATCTGGGAAAAGCGCAAGGACACCGTGCTTCCCTATGACGAGTTCCGCGCCCTGGTGGAGGCGGAGCGGGGGACCGCCGAGCTGGTCTTCAGCGCCAGCTCGCAGCCCGACGCCTTCTGGCTGCGCGTCCATGGCGAGCGGATGCAGGCCAGCGCGAACCTGTTCGAGACCCGGCTGACCTTCGACCGGGTGCGCTCGGCCCCGAGGCCGCTGCGGCCGCTCCTCAACGGGCTCGAGGAAGGCAAGACCATCCGGCGCGCGGCGGTGGGAACGCTGCTGCGCAAGTTCAAGCGCGGTCCCGGCACCTACGAGGGTCTCTTCACGCTGCTCGGGCGCACCTACGGGGCGCTCGCCGCGGGCGCAGAGCTGCCCGTTCCCCTGCAGCAAGTCCTGGAGGTGAATCGGCTGGTGGCCGCGCTCAAGCCGCGTGAGGGATTGGCATGAAGGTCCTGGTCACCGGAGCGAACGGCTTCCTCGGGCGGCACGTCGTCGCTGCCCTGCTCGCGCGCGGGCACCGGGTGCGCGCGCTGGTCCGCCCGGCGGCGCGCATCGAGGCGCTCGGCTGGCCCGCTTCCGTGGAGGTGGTTCGCGCCGACCTGCGCACGGCGCAGACCCTCGAGGCCGCGTTCGAGGGCGTGGAGGTGCTCGTCCACCTGGCCGCCTCCGTCGCCGGGGGCGAGGACGCGCAGTTCGCCAGCACCGTGGGGGGCACCGAACGCCTTCTCGGGGCGATGGCGCGCACCCCGTGCCGCCGTCTCCTGCTCGCCAGCAGCTTCTCCGTCTACGACTGGAACGGCGCGCGGGGCACGCTCGACGAGAGCTCGCCGCTCGAGTCCGCGCCCGACCTCTACGCGCGCGACGGATACGCGATTGCCAAGTGCTGGCAGGAACGGATCACGCGCCGGCAGGCCGGGCAGCATGGCTGGGATCTCACCGTCCTCCGCCCCGGTTTCATCTGGGGCCGCGATCACGCATGGAACGCCGCCATGGGCCAGCAGGCAGGCCGCTTCCAGATCGTGATCGGGCCGCTCACGCGGCTCCCTCTCACCCACGTGGAGAACTGCGCCGACCTCTTCGCCATCGCCGTGGACGACCCGCGGGCCCGGGGCGAGACCTTGAACGTGGTCGACGGCAAGGGTCCGCGCAACTGGAGCTTCATTCGCGACGCGTTCGACGGCACCGGCGAGCGGCGCATCCGCATCCCCGTTCCGTACTCGCTCGCCTACTGGGCCGTGAGCGCCGCGTTCGCGCTGGTGTTCCAGCGGAACCTCAAGCTGCCGGGCCTGCTCATCCCGCGCCGTTTCCAGGCGCGATTGAGGCCCCTGCGATACACCAACCGGCGCGCGCAAGAGGTCCTCGGCTGGCGCCCGCCCTTCGACTTCCGCGAGTGCCTCGCGCGCACCTTCGGCGCCGAGGACGGTCCGCAGCCCGCTCTCGAGCTCGCCGCCGGCGCAAGCGCCGGTTCCCGGTAGAGGCGCTAGTCGACCAGGACGCAGCAGAGGATGCGCTGGGCGCCCACCGCTTCGATGGTGTCGCGCACCGCCGAGAGCCGGTCGTGCCGCCGGCGGACGCAGAGCACCACGCCGTCGGCGGCGAGCGCGAGCGGAAGCGCCAGCGAATTGGCCAGCGGGCTCTCCAGGGCGACGATGGTCTTGATGATCGGCGGCGCCCAGTCGCGCCCGCGGCGGGGCGTGCCCGGCAGGTCCCAGCCGGAGCCGGCAGTGGCGGTGGTTCCGAGCCGCCCGATCAGCCGGCACGAGCTGTCCAGATTGACGTCCTTCGCCTCCAGGAACTCGACCGGATAGGGCGACAGGCGCGCGCCGACCTTGCAAAGCGCCCGGGCCATGGGACCGGGAGAGTCCCCAGGCTCCGCGCGCACCATGGCCAGCCACGACCAGTTTCCCCGCAGCTGCGCCCACACCTGGTGCAGCTGCTCGTAATGCTCCGGCAACGCCTGCTCGCCGTCGAGCGCTTCCGAACCGCCGCGCGGCCGCAGGCTCGACGGCAGCGCCAGCGCCGTCGACGATGCGGACCTCCCGTTCGGCTTGCGGCTCGACCCCGGCATTTCGGATCCCGATGTTCCGGACTGCGTGCTGGCTCCGGCCTTTCGCACCGTATTAGGTATAGTGCTTCCGGGTGGCGCGTCCAGCCGAAGGTAGCTCACGCTGAGACCCCGGGCGGCTCGTCGACGCGCTCTCGCCTGCGCCCCGGCCAGGCCCCGGTGGCGACCGCCAGCTTGCCTGTCAGCGCCAGCGAAGGGGCCACCAGGAACACCGACGCCCAGGTGCCCAGGCCCATGTCGCCGTAGCAGTGCAGCTCATAGGCGAGAAGGATGCCCACGGCGGTGAGCGCCAGGATGCGGTCCTGGCGCGTCGCCGCGAAGCGATAGGAGCGGACCGCGAAGAACATGCCGAGTGGGATGATCAACCACAGGCCCGCGAACCCGACGCCGCCGGCATAGGCGAAGAGCCCGAGGATGGAGTTGTGCGGGGCGAATCGATAGAGCGCGTAGGCGCCGGCGATGGAAGGCAGCCGGATGGCCTCGATGTAACCGTGGCCGAGGCCGGAACCGAGCACCGGGTTGGCGCGGACGGTGACGTAGAGGTTGTAGTTCTCCAGGTCGCGCCAGAAGGTCGACGCGTCCGCGTGCGGATCGATCACCGAGCGGATGGTGTGGACGGGGGCGA
Organism: uncultured delta proteobacterium; assembly: GCA_963792275.1. Taxonomy (GTDB): domain Bacteria; phylum Myxococcota; class Myxococcia; order Myxococcales; family 40CM-4-68-19; genus 40CM-4-68-19. The sequence goes on along the minus strand of CAWBVQ010000018.1, from coordinate 305,317 downwards.
AGATCTTCGAGTTGGAGCTCCAGCCGGCGGCCAGGTAGACGAGCATCACCGGCACCGAGACCACCACCGCCTGCGTGATCCGCTTCTTCAGCCGGGTGAAGGGCGTGATGAAGTAGAGGGCGAGGAGGCCGATTCCCAGCTCCACCCAGGCCAGCCGCCGGTTGTTGGCCATGATCCCCAGCGTGAGGATGGGGAGCGTGGCGAGACCGAGGAGCAGGTTCCTGGCGGTCGGCCTCTCGAAGAAGATGACCAGCACCGAGGAGGAAGGCGGCGGAGAACAACATCGAGTCGGCATGGATGGTCGCGTGCGGCACCTTCTCCACGTCGGGAAAGAGGTGCCTCACGTAGACGGCGACCAGGGCCCGCACCAGCGCCGCGAGGATGAGCGCGATGCCGAGCGGCCGCGCGTCGGCGGGTCCGCGAAGGCCGGCGCAGAAGAGCAGGAACACCGAGGGCAGGTAGATGAGCCGGAAGACCTGCCAGAGCGAGTTGCCGAAATCGGCGCCGTTCTGGACCATGCCGTAGCCCCAGAGCGCCGCGATGGTGGCGATGCAGACCAAGGCAGCGGTGCGCAGCGGCGCCGCGACCGGCACCTGGCCGCGCAGGTCGGTGCGGGAGCCGGCGATCCTCCGGATCACGTAGACCCCCGTCAAGAACACCAGCGCGACGTCGAGGCCGGAGAAGATCAGCGCCTTGACCGGGACGGTCAGGTTGATGTGCGCCAGCATCACCGCGCCCAGCCCGGAGAGCGGCGAATGCCAGGCGTTGGCGGCGAAGGCCTCGGTGGGGTTCTCCAGCGTGAGGCAGAGGAACCCGAGCACCAGGAGCGAAACGCGCAGCGGCACCACCGCGGCGGCGAGGAGCACCAGACCGACCCCGAGCGGCAAGAGCGTGAGCCCGAGGTTGCCCTCGGCGAAGACCAGCACCGCCAGGGTGAAGAGCCCCAGCGCGGTCACGGCGGCGACCACTGGCCAGTCGAAGCGCGTCGCGGCCCGGGCGTGCGCGGTCGCGTTCACGGCGCGCTCCCCGCGGCGGCGAGCACGGCCGGAGGCGCGGGGGCCTCGCTTGCCGTGAGGCGCTTGCGCAGCCGCGCGCAGGGCTTCTCGATCACCCGCCAGGTCGCCTCCGAGAGCAGGAGCGAGATGCAGAGCGCGATGACGGACTGGAACACGGCATGGAGGGGGACGAACCGCCGCACGCCGAAGAGCACCACGTGATGGAACAGGTAGAGGGAGTACGAGAGCGCGCCGACGCGGCGGACGGCGCGGTTGTTGAGCAGCCGGAACGGTCCCCAGTCGGGATTGCGGACCGCGCAGATGAAGAAGGGATAGAGCGCGAGGCCCTGCAGCGAGTAGCGGAACGTCTCGCGGAAGCGGGGATCGCGCAAGAGCAGGGAGCCGAGCATCAAGGCCGCGCCCATCGGCAGCCAAACGCGCAGCCACCGCGCCCGCGAAGCCTCCGTCTCGCTGTCGAGCGCGGGGTTGCCCACCAGCGCCAGCGCGCAGCCGAAGAGGATGGAATCGAAGCGCGTGTCGCTCGCCATGTAGGTGCGGTCGGCGATGCTGCCGGTTCCGTAGACGAGCACGCAGCGCCAGGCGAGGATCAAGAGGCAGGCGCCCCACAGCGTCATGGCGCGGGCGCGCGGCGTGCGCAGCCAGCGGTGGAGGAGCACGAAGATGGCGGGGAAGAGCAGGTAGAAGTGTTCTTCCACCGCGAGCGACCAGTACACGCCGGTGCCCGCCACTTCGCCCTGGGTGCCGTGGCGCACCGCCCAGTAGTTGGCGAAGTGCAGCGCCTGGGCGAGAAGCGGCCGCGGCTGCGGCGGCCCGTCGAGAACTCCGATGCCGGAGAGGACGGCGGAGAGCACCAGCACGGCGTAGAAGGGCGGGAGGATGCGCAGGACCCTGCGCAGGTAGAACTGCTTGAAGTTCACCTGCCCGGTCCCGGCGAGCTCCTCGCGCATCAAGGTGGTGATCAAGAAGCCGCTGAGGAAGAAGAAGGTGGTCACCCCCAGGCCTCCGGGGACGACGTCCTCGAGCCCGGAGTGGGCGAGGAACACGAGCAGGAAGGAGACGGCGCGGATGCCGTCCAGGGACGCGATCTGCAGCGGTGCCCGCCTGCGGCTCATGAGCTGGCGGACCCGGGCGGCGGCAGCGGCGGCGGCCTCCAGGGAAACTCCACCTGGACGATTCTGCTGCGAAGCATCGAGCAGATCCTCGAGCTGCCAGCGTTCGAGGATCACGCCCGAGCGCAGGTCGGCAAGGGTGGTGGTGAAGAGCGCGAGGAGCAGCCCCGCGATCGCGGCGGCCACCATCATCAGCGAAGCCTTGGGCTTGATGGGGCCGTTGGGAATCTGCGGCGGCACCACCATCCGGTAACGGTACTTGAAGGCGGCTCGCGCGGTGTCGAGGTCGACCTGGGCGGCGTTGATGCGGTCCTGCATCGATGCGTACTGCTGGACCGTGAAGCGGAGCTGCGAGCGCGCGTATTCGGTCGACGAATCCTCGCCGAGAGAAGCGATGTCGGTGCGGAAGAGGTCGGGAGGAAGCGTGGGAACGCCCGGCACTTGTTGCGGGTCGGCGCCGCGCGCCACCAGCTCGCGCCGCAGGCCGGCCTCCTCCTCGCGCAGCGTGGCCAGCTGCGGCGACTCGCGGCTGAGCGATTTCGATGCTCTCCTGGAGGTCGAGGATGATGGGATGGCTCGCCGAGAACACGGCGCGCTGTTCGGTGAGCCGCGTCTGCAGCTCGAGCAGGTGGCGCCGGCGCATCTCCTCCAGGTCGGCGATGGCGCGCTGCTTGCCCTGGAGCGTCCGGCGCAGCTCCTCGACTTGCGGGTCGATCGGCGCGGCCCGCGTCTCCGGCGGCCGCCGCGCCGCCCGCGCGCTCTTGGGGGCGTTCTGCGCACGCACGCGCTCGAGCTCGGCCACCTGCTTGTCGATGTCCGTCTTCAGCTTGGCGGCGTGGCCTTCGAGGATGGAGATCTGCTCGCTGATGGTGGAGATCTCGAGCACGTGGCGCATCTCGAGGAAGTTCTGCTGCGCGGCATCGACCAGGCGGTAGGCGATGACCGGATCCGGCCAATGCAGCCCGATGTTGACCGTGCCCTCGTTGAGGTTGGTCCAGACGTTGAGCTGCTTCTCGAGGAGGCCGGTCAGCGCTTCCAGTTGCTCGGCCTCGTCGGGCGGCGCGCGGAAGTGGCCGAGGAGCCAATCCTTGAAGCGCAGGATCGGGGCGCGCCTGCGGGGCCATTCCTGCAAGAGATCGGTCTGCCGGATCAAGGCCTGGAGGTTCTCGTGGCGGACGATCATCTCCACCGCCGAGCGCGCCGGCGTGTCGTTCATGTTGGCATCGGCGCGCACGGCGAGCACCGAGTTCTTTTGCGCGAGCAGCTTGCAGTCCACCTGGTACGTCTTGGGAAGCACCGCGAGCGCGCCGGCGGTCAAGGCGACCATGGCCGAGGCGACCGCGATGAACAGCCAGGGCCTCCGGCGGACGGAGCCGGTGGAGAAGATCAGGTACCGGCGCAGCTTGGCCCAGTCGAAGAGGTCCTCGTGCGAGACGTCCTCGGCGAGGTCGCGCACCGGCGGCCGGCAATCCGGGCTCATCGGATCTTCTCGCCGGCGCGGAGCACCCGGTCATGGCGTGGGTGAAGCCCACCGTGATCCATCGTTCCGCTCCCCCCTTCTAGAACAAACGCGGATAGATGAACAACAAGGATACCACGTAGGCCGCGACGCCGAGCATCGTCCAGACGAGCATTTTCCTCAGCGCGCGCCGTGGGTTGCGCTCGCCTGCGGCAAGCGCCGGCACCACGACGGTCACCGCGATGATGGAGATGAGGATCAGCTTCTGCATCGCTCACCGGACCAGCGGGAACTGCGCCGTATAACCGAGAAAGGCCGTCCACTGCTGCGCGGGCTGGCCTGGCAGCGCCCGGCTCGCGAACGCGGCGCGCGCGCCTGCCGAAAGTCCCGACGATTTTCCCAACGGCAAGGTCGCGCTCAGCTCGGCTTCCAGGAACTGATCGCCGCGCTGGGCGCTGGTCACGGCTGTCGAACCGGAGGTGAGCGCGAGGCTTCCGATCAGGTGGGCGCTCCAGCCGATGCTGCGTGGCGGGTTCCAGGCAGCCGACGCCCGCAGGCTCCCGCGCTCGATCAGGTCTCCGGTCAGCGGATCGCCCATCGGCGCCACCGCGGAGCCGAGCGTGACGGCGGTGTTCCTCACCGTGAGGCGGTAGTCGGCGCTCGCCAGCAGATAGGGCAGGACGCGCGGCGCCGTCGCGTCGATCTCCGCCCGCCCGACGGCGGGACCCGCCGAAAGCGAGAGATCGCTGTCGCGGCCGAGAAGGGTGCGATAGCCCGCGGTCAGGCCCGCCACGCTCGCGCGGCGGCCGTTGGAATAGCGCGTGTCCGAGCCGGTCACCTCCGCGCGCAGGGTCTCGAGCCGGCTCGCCTGCCATTCCAGTTGCGCGCGCGCCAGGGGCCCGCGCGCGAGCGGCAGCGTCTCGCGGGCGGCGGCGTCGCTGCCTCCGCTGACGTTCCAGGCGGCCTGGCTCGAGAAGCGAAGGCGGTTCGTCGCCGCGAGCTCCAGCTCGACGGCGGTGCTGGTCTCCTGCACCGGGACGAATCGCGACGCGGGCGGCCGCTGCACCGGCTGCGGCACCTCGCCGGCAGGCGGCGCGGCGACGGCGCCGAGCGGCGAGAGATCGACCTTTCCGTACCCGAGCCGCTCGCGCAGCCTGAGCCAGCCCCGGTCGAGGCGGAGCCCGCCTTCGGCAAAACCGCGCAGCATCAGCTGGCTGTCCTGCGACACCACCGCCGAAGGCGAAAGGCCCAGGCCCAGGGTGCCGTCGGGACCGGAGGCGCGCGCGAGCACGTCGGCCGACCACGCCACCGCGTCGGGAGCCTGTCCTTCCACCGAACCCGCGCGCCCCTCCAGGCGCGTGGAGCCGTCGACGGCGAGGCCGGCTCCGAGCAGCGCCATCGCGAGGGCAAGCATCGGCCGCGCCTACTGGACGACGATGACGTCGTCGGATTGCAGCCGGAACTGGGCGCTGCGGGTGCCGGGGGTCGCGAGCTGGTCGAGGCTGAAGCGGATGCGGCCGGCCGGAGCGCTGCGGACGAGGAAGATGCGATCGCGGTGGGCGAACTCGGTCAGGCCACCCGCGGCGGCGAGCGCGCGCAAGAGGCCCTGGCCGCTTTGCTGTGAATAGACGCCCGGCCGCGCCACTTCGCCCAGCACCGAGACCTGCACCGGCGCGGGCTCGTCGAGCGAGACGGTGACCACCGGCTGGTTGATGAACTCGCGCAGCCTGGTCTGGATGGTCTTGGCCAGATCCTGCGTGCTGTGGCCCGCGGCGGGGACGTCGTTGACGAAGGGAAGCGTCACCCGCCCGTCGGGCCGGATGCGCACGCGTCCGGAGAGGTGGTCCTGGTTGAAGACGCGCACGAAGATCGCGTCGCCCGGAGCCAGCTGGTATTCGGGCGGCGCGCGGGTCGCGGTCTCGGGTGTTGAATCGGCCCACACGTACTCGCCCAGGTTGGCGCAGCCCCACGTCGAAGCGGTCAGGAGCGCCAGCAGCGCCACAGGGGCGCGCTGCGCGCGTCGAAGCAATGGCATTTCGGTTCCCCCATCCGTCCATCGCTGGACAGGGTGTAGTGCTACACCCGCGCGGCGGGTCGTGGGAAGGGCGCGCCCATTCGGGCGGGCGGTGCGCAGATCCGCGCCTTGTTGGGACGCCGCCTTTGCGGGATGCTTGCCGCGATGGTTGCACCGCGCGTTTCCATCGTCATCGACAACTACAACTACGGCCAGTTCGTGGGACGCGCGATCGAGAGCGCGCTCGGGCAGACCTACCCGCACACACAGGTGGTGGTGGTGGACGACGGGTCCACCGACTCCTCCCGCGAGGTGATCGCCAGGTATCCGGGCGTGGTGCGCGTCTTCAAGGGCAACGGCGGCCAGGGGTCCGCGATCAACGCGGGCTTCGTCGCCAGCCACGGCGATCTGGTCATCTTCGTCGACTCCGACGACGCGCTCGGCCCCGACGCCGCGCAGCGGGTGGTCTCTGCCTGGCAGCCGGGCACCGCGAAGATCCAGTACCGGCTCAACATGGTCGATTCCGCCGGACGCGACATCGATCTCTTTCCCCCGCGCGACATCGCCTTCGACAGCGGCGACGTGGTGCCGCTCTTGCTCGAGAGGGGCAGGTACCAGACGGCGGTGATGAGCGGAAACGCCTACCCGCGCGCCATCCTCGAGCGCATCCTCCCCATGCCGGAGCCGGAGTTCCGCATCGCCGCGGACGGCTATCTGGTGACGCTCGCTCCGCTCTTCGGCCCGGTCGTCTCCATCGACGAGGCCCTCGGCACCTACCGCCTGCACGGCGACAATGCCTGGGCGAGCCGCGGGACCGCGAGCGCGCAGCATTTCCGGCGCACGCTGGTGCACGACCTGCACCGCTACGATGCTCTGGCAAAGGCGGCCACGGAGCGCGGCCTCACGCTCTCCGCCGAGCCGGGAATGCGCGACTGGCTGCACCTGGAGAACCGGATCAGCTCGCTGGTGCTCGATCGCGGCGGCCATCCCAGGCCGTCGGACTCGCGCCTGTTGCTCGGACTCCGGGGAGCGCGGGCGATCGCCGACACCCCGGCGCTGCCCTTCAGGCTGCGCGCGATGCTCGCCGCCTGGTTCCTCTGCGCCGGGCTGCTTCCGCGCCGGCTCGCGGCGGCCGCCGTGGCCTGGAGGATGGCGCCGGCCACGCGGCCCTGGCTCCTGCGCAAGGTCCTGCCGCTGCTGCGGCTCTCGACGCGCAGCGCGCCGCGGGCCACCTGACTCAGCTCGCGAAGGGATTGCGGTAGAGCCCCAGCCGTTGCCGCGACAACTGGTAGAGCACCGGCGGCTGGTGCACGAGGTAGCGCCGCCAGCGCTGGCGCGGCTCGCTGAGCAGCCGGTAGAGCCACTCCAGGCCGGCGCTGGTGACCCAGGGCGAAGGGCGCGGAAGCGTCTGCGCCTCGTAATCGATGGTGCCGCCGAGCGGCAAGAAGGTGCGCACGTGCGGCATCCGGTCCCGGTAGCGGACCATGAACTTCTCCTGCCGCCCGGCGCCCAGGCCCACCAGCAGCACGGTCGCGCGCGAGGCGTTGATCCTGGCGATCATCTCCTCGACCACGGCGGGCTTCTTGTCGTAGTCGAAGGGAGGCGAGTCGGCGCCCACCACCATCTCGCGGCCGACGCGCGCGTTGATCTTCCTCTGCGCGATCTCGGCGATTCCCGGCGCTCCGCCGCAGAGGAAGATGGTGATGCCGGGATCGGCCTTGTGCCGCTCGTAGAAGCGGGGAAAGAAGTCGGAGCCGGAGACGCGCTCGCGCAGCGGCGTGCCCAGCGCCCTGGCCGCGGCGAAGAGGATCTGGCTGTCGCAGGTGACCACGTCGAACTGGGGAAGCAGCTCGTAGAACTCGCGGTCCTTCTGCAGCTTCATGATCATGTCGACGTGGACGGTGAGGAGCATCCCTTCGCGGAAATTCGCGACCAGATCCTCCATGCCGACGTCGTCGATGTCGACGTTGAGCAGGCGCACCTTCCCCGGCGTGGGCCCGGGTCTGCTAGCGCGCGACGGCAGCAGGCCGCACCTCCGGCGCCGCGGGCCAATGGCGCTCGATCAGCTCCTTGGTGTTCTGGATGTTCCCGGCGCTGGAGGCGCCGAAGACGATGGACTGCAGCCCCGGAAGGCCGCAGGCCCACTCGATGGCTTCGGCCGCGGGGATGGCGCCGGAGGCGAGCACCGACATGGCGATGGGCCGGCAGCGGCGCGTGCGCAGCGCCTCGCGGTAGGCGTCGATGCCGCCGCACATGCGGAAGCCGATCTTGTTGATGTTGGCGCAGACCACCGGGTTTTCCACCCCCACCTGCGCGAGGGCGTCGAGGAGCAGCGGCAGGTTCATGGTGATGTACCCGGGCTCGGCGTGGTAGCGCTCGCGCACGTAGCGGTCGAACTCGGCGAAGAGCGGGTACATCTTCATGCCGAGGAGCAGGTCGGTGACCACGTTCTGCACGAAGATGACCGGCGTGTTCAGCCCTTCGAAGCGCTTCATCTCCGCGTCCACGAGCAGCCTCATCAGCGCGTGGACGTCCTTGGTCAGCGCCCCCACCGCGCCGCGCACGATGGTGTTCATCATCCCGCCGGTGGAGAAGCGCTGGATGGTCTCCAGCATGCCCACCTGGCTCACCGAGTTCGCATACTTGTGCGCGTAGGGCATGCAGGGCAGGTAGACGAAGTCCTTGTAGCGCGCCGGGTGCGCGCGCATGTGATCGCGAGATCTCGCCGATGCGGTCGTGGGTCGTGCACATGAAGCTGCGGATGCCCAGGTCGTAGGCGACGTCGAGCACCTCGATGATGGCGCGGGTGTCCTTGAACCGGACCAGCTGCGCCCGCGCCTTCTCCTCCGACATGTGGTTGACGCCGAAGAACTGGTTGTCGCCGAAAACGATGCGATCGATGGCGGTCATGGCTCGGTCCTCGCTCAGTTGGCCGGCCGGTCCGCCTGCCGGATCAGCTCGAGGACGCGATCGGCCTCGCAGGAGCTGGCAAACGAATTTTCGTGGTCGAGATCGCCCTTGCGGATGGCGGCGAAGAAGGCGTCGAGCTGCGCAGAATACTCCTCGCCGCGCAGGTAGAACGCCACCGGCTGCTGCAGCTCGGTGATGTAGCTCGTGTTCCAGCCCTCCTCGTAGCCGTCGAAGGCGCACCCCGGGCGCAGGTAGACCTTCAGCTCCTGCCGGTCCACCACCAGTTTTCCCTTGGTGCCGTAGACCACGACGGTGGTGCTCATCTTGCGGACGGTGTCGTCGCTCCAGTTGGTCTCCAGAATCCCGCTCATCGCCGACCCGTAGTCGAAGACCGCGCTGACCGCGTCCTCCACGTCGCTGGAGAAGATCCTCTGCATGCGGGCGCCGGACACCTTCGCGGGCGGACCGACGAGGAAGTTCATCAGATCGACCACGTGGCAGGCGTAGTCGTGGAGGCAGCCGCCCCCTTCGGACTTGCGCGAGCGCCAGGTCGATCCCTGCTCCTTCACCACCACCTGCCCGAAGGCGCTGCCGTGGATGTTGGTCACCGTTCCCAGCGCTCCTTCGCGGAGCAGCGAGCGGGCGCGCAAGAACGTGCCGATGAAGCGGTTGTGGAAGCCCACCTGGTTCACCACCTTGCGCCGGCGGGCCAGGTCGGAGAGCGTGCGGCTCTCCGCAGACGAGAGCGTGAGCGGCTTCTCGACGAAGAGGTGCAGTCCCTTCTCGATGGCCTGCTTGGCCACGGCAAAATGCGTGGAGGTGGGCGTCGCCACGATGATGCAGTCGAGCTTGCCGCTCTCAATCATCTCCCCGGCGCCGCTGTAGGTCTCCACCCCCGCGTACTTCTTCAGCACCGAGAGCACGTAGCGCGAGGTGTCGCAGACCGCGACCACCGATACGCCGGGAAGCGCGTTGGCAGTGGCGAAATGCGAAAGGCCCATCTTCCCGGCGCCGACGACGCCGACTCGTAGCGACATTCTGCCCCCCCGACGGGCCAACCATATCGCTGAACTCCTCCAGGGACCCAACATTTCCTCGGGCAGCCTGGAAAAGCCGCGCCGATCAGGGGCCTGCCCGCGATTCCACCAGGAGGACCCAGTCGTTGACCCCGGAGCCGTTCGCGCCGGGTGTTCGCACCTCTGCGCTTCCGGATGCGGGGAACGGCGATTCCATGGGGAAGAAGGCGCCCGCCGCGGGGTCGAACCAGCGCGCAGTGACGGGGCGGCGCACCCTGGAGACATCCACGGTGAAGGTTCGTTGCCCCGTTCCGTCGGGAGGGATGTAGGCGACGAGCAGGTCGTTCTCGCGGGTGGCCGCGGCGACGATGCGCCGCTCGCCGGAGCCTTGCCCCGCGGTGACGAGCTCGGGGCCTCCCGAGGGGATCCCCGACGGAACCAGCCGCTCCCAGGAAATCGCCTCGAAAAAGGCGTGCAGGTGGAGCACCTCGTCGGTGCCCGGCGAGTCCAGCTCCGCGCTCCACGACGAGACCGTGCCGTCGCCGTTGCTGTACGAGGCAGGATGCCTTCCGCGGGCCGCCTCGCACATCCAGAGGAAGTTGTTGCTCCAGAACACGCCAGCGGCGCCGGAGAGCATGGACCACCACCAGGCCTTGCGGAACGGCTGCAGCGTTGTCTTCGCGTGTTCCCTCTCGTACGCGCTCTCCAGCAGGAAGCTGGGCCTGGGCGGCGCCACCGCGTAGGCGCGGGCCGCGTAGCGCCAGGTCTGCGCGTACCGGTAGATGCCGTTGATGCCCATGGCGGGGGCGAAGAGCCGCCTCGTCGGTGGAGATGCCGCCCAGGTGATCGAAGTTCCAGTGCCCTGTCCACAGCTGCGACGCGCCGGCGGCCCGGATGCCGCGCAGCACCTCGAAGGCCCTCGCCTCCGCCTCCGAGCCGGCGGGCGGGGCGAAGTCTCCGCCGGCAACCCAGAGGAGGTTGTCGCTCCGTTTGAACCTGTTTCCGAGGTACTTGCCGTAGGAGAAGCAGACCTCGCGCGTATTCACCGGCGACGAGAGCTCCTGCCACCAACCTTCGCGACCGCCGTCGAAATCCCAGGTAGAGCGGCGCGAGCAGGACGGCGAGGCCGTGCTCTCCGGCGCGGCGCACGAACGCGGCGGCCCGGTCGAAGTAGGCGTCGTTCGGCGTGGAGAAGTCGCCTGCGCGGAGGAAGGGCACCTCGCCTGCGCGGTTGGCCGGCGGCACCGGATTGGGAGGCCCGGTGTAGTCGTGGTCGACGAGCATCACCTCGACGAGGTTGAAGCCCTTCGCCCCGCGGTCGGCGAGATAGGCCTCCTGCTCGCGCGCGTCGAGGTTGACCAGCGCGAGCCAGGCCGTCTCGCCCTTGACCAGGAAGGGGGTTCCACGCTGGTCTTCCAGGTGGCGGCCGCCGGGTGCGGGCCGCAGCGGGAAGCGATAGCCGCTTCCGCGCGTGCGGACGGAGATGGCCAGCGTGCGCGAGTCGCGCTTGCCCGCAGCGCTGGCCGTCACCGAGACCGTGCAGGTGCCGCCGCGCGCGGCGATCCACACCGTGCGCGCGGAGGCGGGATGTTCGAAGTTGCCGCATCCGGGCGGCGTGTTCGACCAGGCCAACTCCGTCGCGCCGGGAGGGTCGGCGCGGACCTCCAGCGGGACGCGATCGCCCACCACGGCGGCGCTGCGCGGCGATGCCAGCCACCGGATCAGCGGAGCTCCGGGGACGGCCTTCCCGGCGCCGACGGTGACGAACACCTGCGCGGGCGAGCGACGGGTCACCTCGAGCGAGCCGCGCACCTGCGCTCCTTTGGCCCGCACTTCCACCTCATGGCGCCCAGGCGCGAGGACGAGCGACCCGCGGAGCTCGCCTTCGCCATCCCGCGTCAGCGCGACGCTTGCGCCGCCCGCGCTCGCCACGACCTCGGGCAAGCCCGAGGCCTGGGAAAAGACGCGCGCCGTCACGACCACCACCGGCCGGGCAGGGTGCGGCTCGAGGGCACGGTGACAGCAGGGAAGGAGCGCGAGGGCGATTCCAAAGAGCCGGAGCACGTCGCTCTCTCTTGCCAGCCGCTCCGGCGCCGGTCCAGCGGGGCGGGTACGGGACCTGTGGCAGGGGTCGGCGCGGCAAGCGTTGAGCGAACCCTCGGCCCGAGCGTACAGTGCCCCGGTGCGCACCGACCGCGTCCGCCTCGGCGGCCACCTGCCCGGACTGGACGGCGTTCGCGGCGTGGCGATCCTCCTGGTGATGGCGATCCACTTCGTGGGAGACGCCTCGCCGGAGACCGCCCTGCAGCGGCTGGTGGTCAAGGCGGCCTCGTACGGCCTCCTCGGGGTGGACCTCTTCTTCGTCCTCTCCGGCTTCCTCATCACCGGCCTGCTCGTGGACGCGAAGGGAAAGGCGCACTACTTCCGCAACTTCTACGCCCGCCGGACGCTGCGCATCTTCCCGCTCTACTACCTGGTGCTGGCGCTGCTCTTCGTGGTGCTGCCGCGGCTGTGGCCGCTCAGCCCGGCGCTGGAAGAGGCGCGCGCGCACCAGGCGTGGCTGTGGACGTACACCGCCAACTTCTACATCGCCGCGCGCTCGTCCTGGGCCCTGACCTACGTGAGCCACTTCTGGTCTCTCGCCATCGAGGAGCATTTCTACCTGCTCTGGCCGCTCATCGTCTTCAGCTTCCGCCGCCGCACGCTGGAGCGCATCTGCGCCGCCGTCATCGCCGGCGGGTTGCTCCTGCGCGTCGGCCTTTCCCTGGGAGGCATGAGCGAGCTCTCCATCTCCGTGCTCACCCCTTGCCGCGTCGACACGCTCTGCGTCGGAGCGCTCCTCGCCCTTCTCTGCAGGCGCGAGGGATGGGCCGACGAGATGGTCCGCCGCTCAGGGCGCGCGGCGCTGGCGCTGGGCTCGGCCATCGTCGTCCTCTCCGCCTGGTGCGCGCTGGCGAAGACGGGGCTGCCGGCGCTGCACCAAATCCGCGGCTCGCTCTATGCGCTCTTCTTCGGAGCGCTGGTGCTGGTGAGCATCGAGGCGCAGCCGTCTCTCCTGGCGCGCGCGCTGCGCGGACGGGCGCTGCGCTTCTTCGGCAAGTACAGCTACGGCCTCTACGTCTATCACGGCGTCCTCACCTGGGCGCTGCTCGAGCTCCACGCCGAGGCGCGGCTCGATGCCTTCCTCGGCAACCACGCGCTGGCCATGGCCGCCAAGGCGGCTGGCGGCGTGGCCATCTCGGTCGCGGTGGCCATGCTCAGCTACGAGCTGTTCGAGAAGCCGTTCCTCTCCCTCAAGCGCTTCTTCGAGGCGCGCCCGGACTCGCCGCGCCTCGCCATCGAGGCCGCCGTGCCCGTGCCGGTGGCCGGCGGCGAACCTCAGGTGTAGTCGCGGCGGATGACCTCGCCCGGCCGCGCCGGCGCGAGCAGGAGCCCGAGCGCGTCGGAGATGATCCACTTCTGCAGCGCCTCGTCGCCGGGGCGCCCCAGCGAGTGGCCGGCCACGAAACCCGTCGGGCAGAGAGCGCGCGGGGGCCGGGCCTGCGCGCTCTCCTCCGGCTCCACCGTGATCAGGACGGTGGGAATGCCCAGCATCTCGATGGCCCTCTGCACCGTGACCACGGTGCGGTGGCAGAGCCGTCAGCCGCCGGTGAGCAGCACCGCATCGGGGCGGGCCGCGGAGACCGCGCGGGCGATCTGCGGCACCGTGGTTTCGCGCAGCTCGCGCAACGCCTGCGAGAAGCCCATGGCGAAGTGCTCGGGCACGACGCCGGCGATGCGCCCTTCGCGGGCGAGCGCCGAGAGCCGGTCCACCGGGAAGACGCAGTTCAGGTCCTTGTCGATGCACCCGTGATCGTAGTGCGCGTCGTCGACCGCCAGATCGGCGGCGGCCAGGCTCGAATCGATGCGGCGGAAGCTCGCGTCACCCTCCACGTCGAACGGCTTGTCGGTCTTCGCGCGCACGCCCGCCGTGCTCACGAGACCGATGAGCGATTCCTCCAGGCGCTTGCCGAACGGCGTGAAGGGGACGCAATAGCGCGACAGCTCCAGCGGGTTCTCCAAATGCTCACCTCAGCTTGTCGAGCGCTTCCATGATCTTGTCGGTGGGCGGCTGCTCGCCGATGGCGTGGATGTCGATGTAGCGGATGACGCCGGTCTTATCCACGACGAAGATGGCGCGCTCCGTCCGCCCTTCGCCGCGCAGCACGCCGTAGCGCGTCGAGACGTAGCCGTACGGCCAGTTGTCGCTGCAGAGCGGGTAGGAGAGGCCGCCCATCGACTTGGCCCAGGCCTCGTTGCTGAACACCTGGTCGACCGAGATGCCCAGGACCTGGGCATTGCGCCGCTCGAACTCGGAGAGATCCTCCTCGTACGAGGGCATCTGCACGGTTCAAACCGGTGTGAACGCCGCCGGGTAGAAGGCGAGCACCACGTTCTTCTTTCCGCGGTAGTCGCTGAGGTGCACCTTCTTGCGCGGCCCGCCTTTTCCGGCGGCGTCGCCCGTCGCCTCCAGCTCGAAGTCGGGCGCTTCCTCGCCGACCTGCATGCGCCAGACCGGCCTGTTCGGTTGTGCCATTTCGTTCTCCCGTCCGCGCCCGCTGCCTGCGGGGCAGAAGTGCATCTACACCGCGGACCGGCCGGGCGCGAGCGGAGAACGACGCCGCAACGTCGGCGCCTGAACTGCCGGACGCCGGGCAGGCGGGCGCTAGCCGCGCGCGGGGTCGCGCGCGCTGTCCCGGCGGTGTCGCGGGAGTCCGCGCACCGCGTCGGGCTAGCCGCGCGCGGGGTCGCGCGCGCTGTCCCGGCGGTGTCGCGGGAGTCCGCGCACCGCGTCGGGCTAGCCGCGCGCGGGGTCGCGCGCGCTGTCCCGGCGGTGTCGCGGGAGTCCGCGCACCGCGTCGGGCTACTTCACGGTGGCGGTGAACACCTCTTCCATCAGGCCGTTGCCGCGGCCGCAGGAGGCGGAGCGCTGCTGCTGGTTGCGCCGGCTGTCGGTCCAGATGGGGTGGACGGTGCCGCCGAACGCGGCGACGCCTTCGTAGTCGCCCTGCTGGTTGCCGTAGTTGATGCTCGGGCAGGGGAAGAGGCCGTTGCAGTCGTGCTCGTTGGAGCTGACGTCGCTGACCCGCGCGCTCGGACCAAAGGATACGCCGTCGCCGCGGGAGAGGTAGACGTCGGTCATGAAGCGCTGGCCGGTGGTGTCGTTGCGCGTGTCGTAGAAGGAGACGGCCACCTGGCCCGTGACCGGGTCGCTTGCGAGCCAGTGGTTGAACCGGTCGACGTTGCCCAGCCGCTCCGCCACCGGCGACGGCGCGGTCCAGGTGGCGCCGCCGTCGTCGGAGGCGCTGGTGAGTATGTCGGAATTGCCCGCGGCGTTGAGGTCCATCCACGCGCAGGAGATGCGGCCGCGGTGGGCCCCCGCCGAGATGTCCGCGGCGCAGGCCGGGTACACCAGCGCGCGGCGAAACGATTCGGCCGGGATGCCGAGGTCGAAGACGGCGGTCTTGCGGGCGAGGACGTGCGCCGTGCCCCAGGTGGCGCCGCCGTCGAGCGAGGAGTTGAAGACGATGGCGTTGGCGGCGAAGTCGTTCCAGGCCAGGTACACCTGCCCCTGCGGCCCGGTGGTGATGGTGGTGCCGATGGACCTGCCCGGTCCGGAGGGATCGTCGGCGCGGTTCACGGTGAAGGTCTTGCCGTGGTCGCTGGAGCGCGCGACGCGGATGCCGCCGCCGCTCGCGGAACCGCCGCTCGCCGCATCCCAGGCCAGGTACACGTTGTCGCGGAAGCGGCTCGCGGCGCTGGTGTCGGTGGTGATCATCGGCTTGTCGTTGAAGTGGTCGCTGCCGCCGTTGAAGCCGAAGAAGGTGGCCTGGGGATAGGTCTTGCCGCCGTCGGTGGAACGCGCCACCGCCATCCCGGTGCCGTTGACGCCGTTGCCGGCTCCGAAGAAGACCACGATGTACCCGTAGAAGAGGTTGCCGGAGCTGTCGAAGGCGAGCGAGGGATCGGAGCCGAAGCGGATGCCGTTGGTGCCGATGGCGTCGGGCAGCGGCAGGTCCACGCCGCCCCAGGAGGCGCCGTTGTCGCTGGAGAAGTAGCCGCGCATGGGCAGCCGGAAGATCTCGTTCGAGCCGGCGGCGAGCTGCTTCGGGCGCGACGGGTTGATGGCGATGAACGTCTCGCTCTGCGGCCCGCATTCGTTGGAGACGTCCACGTTGGTCGCGCTCGACGACGATGCCGCCGTGACCAGCGGATCCGCGCCGTTGTTGAGGATGAACTGGTACTTGTCCCACCAGGTTGGATCCTTCGCCACCGGCGCGGCCAGCGCGGCGCTGGAGAAGGTCGCGGCGAGCACCATCGGCATCAGCTTCATTTTGGGCCCCCTCGAAAATGTGAGCCCCGAAGGCTTACACCGGCGGCGCGTGCTTTTTCCAGCCGCGCCGCATCGGGGTTGATTCCGCCGCCACCCCGGAGCCTAATTGCCGCCTGTTTCCGGAGGCTCGCCATGCGCGCCAGGTACTGCTCCACGTGAAGGCCCCGCTTGCCGTCGCGCCCCTGCGCGGGGTGCTCTTCGACACCGCCAGGGCGGGGCCGCTCGATTCGCTGCTCGCTCCGCCCTACGACGCCATCTCCGCCGCCGACCGCGAGGCGCTGCTCGAGCGGAGCCCGCACAATGCGGTCCGGCTCATCCTGCCCGAAGGAGAAGGCGATGCGCGCTACCAGAACGCCGCGCGCACCTATCGCGACTGGCTGGCTTCCGGCGCGCTGCGGCGGGACGCCGTGCCCGCGCTCTACCGCTATCAGCAGATCTTCACGGCGGAGGGGCGCAGCTTCACCCGCACCGGGTTCATCGGCAGGGTGCGGCTGCGCAGGTTCGAGGAGGGGGTGGTGGTGCCGCACGAGCGCACCATGTCCGCGCCCAAGGCAGATCGGCTCAAGCTCACCCGCGCCTGCGGCGCCTGGTTCTCGCAGGTGTTCGGGCTCTATTCGGATCCGTCCGGCGCGGCGGAGGCCGCTTTCGAGGCGGTGGCCACGATGCCGCCGGACGCGGAGGCGGAGACCGCCGACGGCACCATCCACCGGCTCTGGCGGCTGACCGATCCCGGGGCGCACGCGCGGGTGCAGGCGGCGCTCGCGGATGCTCGCGTCTACATCGCCGACGGACACCACCGCTACGAGACCATGCTCGCCCTGCGCGACGAGCTTGGCACCGAGGGCGCGCAGTACGGGCCTCTCTTCCTCTGCCGCATGGAGGATCCGGGGCTCGCCGTGCTTCCCACCCATCGCCTGGTGCACGGGCTCCAGGGGTTCGACCTGGGCCGCCTGCTCCGCGCCGCCGCCGAACTGTTCACCGTGGACGAGCAGCCTGTGGCCGATGCCGCGGCCGTCCGCGAAGATCTCGCGCGCAGGGGCGAGCGCGCGCCGACCCTGGGCCTCTGCAGCAACAAGAGGCTCTTCTTCCTCTCGCTGCGGCAGGACGTGGATGCCGGCCCTGCCATGCCCGGCCCGGCGGTGCTGCGCCGGCTGGACGTGGCGCTGCTGCACGCGCTCGTGCTCGAGCGCATCCTCGGCATCGACCGCGCCGCGCAGGAGAAGCAGACCAACCTGCGCTACGTGAAGGACCTGGGGCAGGCCCTGGTCCTGGCGCAGGACCCCGGCGTGCAGGCGGCGTTCCTGCTCAACCCGACGCGGGTGGCGGATCTCAAGATGGTGGCCGACGCGGGCGAGGTCATGCCGCAGAAGTCCACCTGGTTCTACCCCAAGCTCGCCTCAGGCCTGGTCATCCAGCCCCTCGACTGACCGTGGCGGCCACGTCGCCGTCGCCGTCGCCGTCCAACGTCAACGAAAGCCGCGCTGACTTGGACGGGCGTCGGCGCTAGCGCGTCCCTACTTGCACTTCAGCGGGTCCACGTGGCGGCACATGTGCTGGTCCACCGTCAGCGGCAGCGAGTAGACCATCTGGAGCAGCTCGTTGCTGGTCGCCACGGTGGTCTGGGTGACCTCCTGCGAGCCGGGCTGGATCTCCAGCGTCGAGAGGCGCATCGACGACCCGCCGGCGCCGATGGCCACCGCCGCCGCCGGCTCGGGCGGAGGCGAGAGCACGGCGCGCGTGATCTTGCGCTGGTAGGTGTTGCCGGAGAGGAACGCGCTCGCGCAGTTGGGCGCCCCCGAGTACTGGTCGGCCTGGTAGGCGCTGGCGGTGTTCGCTCCAGCCGAGGCGCAGCCCACCGTCCCCCCCGAGGGCAAGAGCGTGTTCCAGAGCACGCAGCCGCCCAGCACCGTGGCGCTGGTCACCGTCTTCTCGTCGAGGGTGGGGAACTTGAGGATCCAGCCCGGGCCGCCCGGGATGGCCGGCTGCGCCGCCGAGGTGATGTTCCTGGAGGCGTCGGCGGTCACGTTGCTGACGTCGGTCAGCGTCGAGGAGGTGAGCCGGTTCTGATCGTAGGTGGGCCCGTCGTCGGTGGTGGTGGCGGTCGGTCCGTTCATGCGCCGCGGGGGCGAGAGGCTCGCGAGCACGGCGACCGCCAGGAACTGGTTCTTGGCGGTCGCCGGCGTGGCCACGTTGGTGTCCGGCGTCGGCTGCGGAAACGCCCCCTCGGTGCAGGCGAGCGGAGAGCCCGCGCAGGTGAACGACAAGGTGTTCTCGGTGAAGCTCATCGCCGGCGTCGACGAGCAGGTCACCGTCATCGTCTGGTTCACCGATGCCCGGTTGCAGGCGTTGCCGGTGGTGCTCACGGTCTGCACCGGCGAGCTGAACGCCGGCGAAGAGGCGCTGTTGCCGACACCGCTGCTGAAGGTGCTGGCGTAGGTCACCGGGCCGTTGTCCATGGCGAGCGAGCTGGTGACCGTGCAGCCCGCGGTCACGCAGGACATGGGATCATCGGGCCTGCAATCGCCGCCGTTCTGCGAGCGCACGTGGGCGCGGTCGCCGGTCCCCACGTAGGCGCGCAGCCAGTTGTCGTTGTCCACCGCCAAAGAGGTGATGGTGTAGATGGGCTCGTGCACGCGCGGGTCGTTGCTGTTGGCTGAATCGGGCTCGTAGGCGCGCCCGAAGGTCCAGTTGTCCACCAGCCCGGTGCTGGAATTGATGTGCCCGGGTTGCGCCATGCGCAGGGTCCAGATCTGTCCGCCCTCGTCGCCGATGACGCCGGTGTCGAAGATGCCGTCCGGGAAGTAGTCGTCGGAGGCGCCGTAGTCGGCGAGCGCGCCGGTGGCGGCGAAGCCGAAGCGCATCGCCTTGGCGGGATCGTTGACGGTGGTCGAGGTGGGGTTGTACTTGGCCACGAAGAGCGGGTTGCCCGTGTAGACGTCGACGATGGCCGCCCCGCGCCCGCGCGTCTGGTAGGGGCCGTGGCCGCCGTTGAGGAACACCGCATAGCGCTCCTCGGTGTGATCGACGCCGTAGTTGGGCAGGCCGGCGGTGTTGCGGGTCTGCAGCAGCACCGGGCCGATGGGCGGCGACTTGGGCGAGTACTGGTTCCAGGTCTGGCCGAAGGCGGCCTCGTCCTGGCTGCAGGGCGGCGGATAGACCCAGAGCATCTTCGGGGTGGTGGTATCGGTCACGTCCAGGCCCACGAAGTGCGTGCCGCCCTGGCGCTCCGCCGCCACCGCGACGGTGTGGTACTCGACGTCCTGCTTCACCAGCCGCTGGTTGACGTACCCGGAGGCCGCCTTGTCGTTGGGCGCGCCGTCCACCCAGACGTCGCGCACCATGATGTCGCCGTCCATGTAGATCTGGTGGCCGTCGCGCAACATCAGCCAGAGGCGGGGGAGCTGATCGGGCGGGATGAAGGCCCAAAGCTCGTTGCCGGTGCCGCTGCCGTACACCACCTGGCGGAAGCCGACGCTCGGGTTGAGCGTGGCCGGAGTGCTGGTGGGCGAGCCGGCGTCGAAGGCGTGGAGCATGCCGTCGTTGGCGCCGACGAGGACGATGCGCTGGCGCGTCTCGTGGTCCTCCCAGAACTTCTCGTAGGCGGTGAGGGTCTTGTCGCCGATGGTGTATTGCGCGCTGGGAGTCGGAGAGGGCAGCCGCGCGACCGACTGCGCGGTGTCGTACTGGTAGAGCGTGGAGACGCACTGGGTGTGCAGGCCCAGGTTGCAGATGAACTGGTCCACCGGCGGGTCCACCACCACCGGCGAGGAGTGGAAGATGTCGCCGAGCATGTGCGCCCGGTTGGCGGTGATCGAGTTGGTGCCGGCCACCTCGTTGAGGACGTTGAAGCCGCGCACGTAGTCGATGACGGCCTTGGCGCAGTGGTCGGCGTCGAAGACGCCGCTCGAATTCAGGTAGGCCGCAGGGATGGGCGTGGCCATCTTCGCCTTGATCTGCGCGCAGGCGTTGGTGCCGGTCAGGCCGAGCGTGTTCTCCACGCTGATGAAGTCCGACGGCGGCGTGCCGCTTCCGTTCCAGTTGGGAAGGGCGATGGTGCTCCAGGCGGAGGTGCTGGAGTTCCAGATGGCGGTGTAGATGTTCCGATTGGCCGCGGCGGTCGCGTTGACCTGGGCGCCGGCGTCCCAGACGGGCACGGCGGGCGCGCCGGGCTGGCCGTTGATCAGCTTGTGGAAGGCTCCCTTGTCGTCCTCGGTGACGATGTCGCCGTCCTTGTCCACGAGGAAGACGCCGTCCTTGTTGCCGTCGCCGTTCTTGTCCACGCCGGCCACGAACTCGTTGAAGAGGTCGAAGCGGAAGAGGTGGCCTTCCCAGACGGCGTCGCGGGGCGAGCCGGGAACGAAGCGCGGCACGAAGG
The DNA here is from genome assembly GCA_963792275.1 of uncultured delta proteobacterium. Taxonomy (GTDB): domain Bacteria; phylum Myxococcota; class Myxococcia; order Myxococcales; family 40CM-4-68-19; genus 40CM-4-68-19. Next base: position 285,045 of record CAWBVQ010000018.1, on the reverse strand, counting down.
CGGTGGAGCCGGTTCCCACCTCCAGGGTCTGGATGGCGGTGGAGGAGAACGCGGTCGCGCGGGCGACGATGTTGACCACCGCGTCGGTGACGTCGCTCTGCAGATCCTGCGCGTTGTCGGCGCGCATGGCGGAGGTGGTCTTGCCGAACTTGGCGGCGTTGTCGAGCAGCGGGACCTTGAGGCCCACGCCGATGATGAAGGTGATGACGTCCTGGATTCCGGTGAGGCCGCCGGTCGCGTCGGGACTGAGATCGGTGGTGGCGAGGAAGTTGGTCACGTCGTCGAGCAGGTTGGCGGTGCCGTTTTGCTGGTCGACGCCGCAGGGGTCCGCGCCGGTGGTATGCGGGCACTGGATGGTGTTGTTGCGGAACCGTGAGGGCAGGTTGTTGTCGCCCAGCGGCTCGCCGTCGGTGATCAGCACGATGCCGTTGACCTGGCAGGACACGCAGAGCGGCTTGTTGGCGCCGGTGGGGGCGGTGAAGCCCGGCTTGAGCCAGGCGGTGCTCGAGGTGGGGGTGAAGGCGGTCTTGTAGAGCTTGTCGTCGCCGGTGAAGAACTGGCCGACGTTGAAGACGGTCTCCGCCAGCGGCGTCGCGATCGGGCTGCTCAAGGTGCCGAAGGAGATCCCGCGGACCGCGCTGATCAGCGTGCTCTGCTGGGTCTGGGTGGTGGCGCCCGTCCAGGTGGTGACGCCGCAGTCGGGGATCATCCCCGCGGAGATGAAGGAGCCACCGTCGTGGCGGCTGTTGAAGCCGGTGTTCACCGAAGGGACGTCGGTGAAGGAGACGTTGCTGTTGTCGTAGGTCACCACGCCGATGCGGACCGGCGTGGGCGTGCTCGACTGGCGGGTGATGAAGTCGGTCAGCACCTTGCGGGCGAGGATGAACTTGGGGGGGAAGAAGTTGAGGAAGTTGCCCTTGAAGAGGATGTTGCCGCTGGCCTGGTCCGTGGCGGAGGAGCCGGGCGCCACGTAGTAGCCCACCTCGTCCAGGCACATCTGGCAGCGCTGCTGCTGGGTGATGGTCCAGGCGTTGTTCCCCAGTCCGCCGCTGGCGCTGTTGGTGAAGCTGCTGTTGGCGCAGGCGCCCGTCGCCGCGCTCACCGTGCCCTTGTTGAGCACCGGCGTGCCGCCGACGCCCGCGGTGAAGGTGATGGGGTTGCCGTTGGCCTGGCCGCCCGGGCTGGTCGTGTTCCACTCCATGAACTTGTAGACGTTGTTGTTGGTGAAGTAGGTGGCGAAGGCCGAATCCGGCGGCGCGTAGGTGGTGTTCTTGTTGTAGGGATTGCCGCTCGCGTCCTTCAGCCCGGAGAGGAAGGTGTTGCCGCCGCAGCTGGCGGTGCTGGCGGAGAAGGTGACGTTGCTGCACTTGGCGCCGTTGGTGTTGTTGCCGCAGGCGTTGGGGGTGTTGCCCTTGCTCACCCAGGCGGAGTTGGGGAAGGCGGCGACGTCGAAGGGCAGCTCGTACATCGAGGTCGAGTTGTCGAGGACGAAGACCATGTTGGGAAGCTGCCCCGACTGCGAGGCGAAGAAGGTCACGTCGCCCCGGTCGTCGGTGGTCACCGAGGTGGGCTGCACCCGGTTGTCCACCGCGGCGTTGGCGAGGCAGTCGCCGGGGCTGCAGCTCGAGCCGCCCGCCGAGGCGGGTCGCGGGGCGTCCACCGCGACGTCGAGCAGGACCACCGTGATCAGCAGCGCGGGAAGGCGCAGTTGGCGAAGTCGCATGCTTGTCCTCACAGTCCGAACTTCAGCGTGAACTCCAGCTCCATGTCGCCGGCCAGCGGATCGCTGCAGGCGACCACCACCTGGTAGGGCTTTCCGCCGATGGAGGCGTTGCCGACCATGTTGGTGATCTCGCGCGATCGGGTGGCGCCGCCGCCGACGATGCCCGCCTGGATGGGGGTCACGGCGTTGATGGAAACGGGAACGGGCCCGCTCAGGTGGCCGTTGGCGTCGGGTTGCCGCACGTGCCCGGAATAGATGTGGCGCGGGCCCGCCTCGGTGGAGATGACCTGGTCGAAGGTGACCTGCGTGCTCATCTGGAAGAGGTTGAGGCGACCGATCAGGTATTGCCGGGCGGCATCGATGCAGGCGGCCTGGCCCAGCTTGCGCGCGTCCTTGGCGGACTGGCCCTTGCTGATGTCGGCGAGGCGCAGCGTCGCCACGGTGACCAGGGCGAGTACGGCGATGACCATCAGCGCTGCGATCAGCGCGCTGCCACGGTGCGGGCGCATCATCCGCCTCCGAGATTGGTGGGGTTGGGACGGAAGTTGGCGCGGCTCATGAGATTGGTCGGCGGCTCCGAGATGGTCATCACCGCGCGGCGGAAGGCGTCGGCGGCTCGCGCCGGCCGGTTGGCGATGGCGGGAACGCCGTCGCCGGTGCCGTCCGCCGAGCGGCGCGTGGCGCGCGCGACGACGGTGATGTTGACGTTGGCGATGTTCATCGGGCTTCCCACGTAGCGGTCGACGGTGTCGTAGTTGGCGTTGCGCCAATCGGGCTCGCCGCCGTCCGCCGCGGCGACGAAGGCGGGGGCGCCCGCCACTCCGGCGCAGGCGCCGAAGCTCCAGGTGGCGGTGCCGCTGTTGGCGTCCACGCACCCGGGCGCGGTGGCGGGCGTGCCGCCGCCCGCGGCGAACGCGGAGGGCGGCTGCGGCTGCAGATGTCGTAGGTGAGCTGCACGTCCTCGATGCCGCGGAAGAGCAGCTCGGGCGCGGGGCCGCCGCGGTCGCGGAAGAGCGAAGGGACGCCGTCGGTGTCGTTGGCCACGTAGTAGCGGGTGCGCTCGACCAGCACCACGGCCGCGGTGGTGTAGCAGCTGTTGCTGGGCGGGCTGCTGGGGAAGAACCCGTCGGCGGCGGTCAGCTGCCGCAGGCTGAGCAGCGAGTCGCCGGTGTTCGCCGTGGTGTTCACCGCGAGGTAGTCGGCGATGTCCCCGCCGGAGCAGACCAGCTCGACGATCCGATTCGCGTCGATGGGCTGGGTGAGCGGGGCGTTGAGCGTCACGCCGAACGGCCCCGTCCCGGTGACCCCGGTCAGGGGGCTGGCGCTCGCGCGCCCGAAGAGGGGATCGCGATAGGCCACCACCAGCTCGTCGGGAGCGTCGTCCCGGTCGCGCCCGCCGCCGTTGCAGCTCGCCGGCGTATCCGGCGTGGTGCAGGCGTAGCGCGCGAAGTCGAATGCGGCCGGAGGGTCGATGCCGTACCCCGCCATGCGCACCGCGTTGCCCAGCTCGAGCAGCGCCAAGCGGCCGCCTTCCTCGAGGTCGCGCTGCGCGGTCTGCACGGCGGAAGCCTGGCTCTGCTTGATCAGCACGCCGGAGATGCCGGCCATCACCACCGCGAGGATGGCGAGGCTGACCAGGATCTCGACCAGCGTGTACCCGCGGGATTGGAGTCGCGTCATATGGGGAGCGGGACCGGGCCGGTGCCCACCAGGGCCGGGTCGTAGTGGAAGCCGAGGGCGACGGCGCGCATCCATTTCGAACCGACGCGGTAGCGCACGATCACGGCGAGGAGGCGGCCGTTCGGGTCGGCGGCGACGTTCACGTATGCCTCGTAGATCTCGGTGCCGACGGTCTGGGTGGGAAGGGTGAAGTCGGGAGCGTTGGCGCCGCTGGGCAGCGCGCTCTGGGCGAAGAGCGCATCGGGATCCGCGAAGGCGGCGTCGTTGCCGGGGTTGCCGTTCTGGATGCGCGCGTCGGTCCAGGGCGCGTGATCCAGTTGGCCGGCGATCGACCGCGCCACCGCCATTGCCGTCGCCTGGCGCCGGCTGAGCACGCCGAACTGGCCGCTGCCGACGAAGGCAACGATGAGCCCGGTCATGGCCACGGCCACGAGCACCAGCGCGATCATCGTCTCGAGCAGCGTCGTGCCTTTGCTGTTCACCGGACGGCCTCCTTCGTAGAGTGTCCACAGCAAGGGGAGGGCCACACCCAAGCGCTTGAAATTACGGGGTGAACACTGTATCCGGCTCGCTACTTTGTTGCCGGTCCCGCTACTTTGGTTGCGGCGACGAGGTGCCGCCGGGTGCGCCCGGCCGCGCGCAAGTGGGCGGGATGGAGGCGTGATGAAGGCGATCGTGCTGACGGCCTATGGCGACGTGGACAAGCTGGAGCTGCGCGAGGTGCCGGATCCCAGGCCGGGACGGGGCGAGGTCAAGGTGAAGGTGGCCGCGGCGGGGCTGAATCCGGTGGATTGGAAGCTGCGCAGCGGCGCGCTGCAGAAAATGATGCCGCTGCAGCTTCCCGCCGTGCTCGGCCGCGACGTCTCGGGCACCGTGCTGGAGGTCGGCCAGGGCGTGACGCGCTTCAGGCCGGGCGACAAAGTGCTCGGGCTGGTGAACGGCGGCTATGCGGAGCAGGTGGTGGCCTCCGAGGAGTCCTTCGCGCAGCTACCCGACGGGCTGGACCTGCGCGACGCGGCGGCGCTGCCGCTCGTGACCCTCACCGGCGCGCAGCTCGTCGAGGAAGCGACGAGGCCGGGGAAGGGCGAGCGGGTGCTGGTCACAGGGGCGGTCGGCGGCGTCGGCCGCGCTGCCGTGCATGCCGCGAAGAAGCTTGGCGCGCGCGTGATCGCGGGCGTGCGCGCGAACCAGAAGGGCGAGGCGCAAGAGCTCGGCGCGGAGCAGGTGGTGGCCATCGACGACGACGCCGCGATCGCGGGGCTGCCGCAGTTGGACGCCGTCGCCGATACCGTCGGCGGCGAGACCATCGCGAAGCTCATTCCCAGGATCCGCAAGGGCGGCGCGCTCGGCAGCGTGGTGGGAGAGCCGGCCGCCGCGAAGGGGCGCGACCTGCGCGTGCGCGCCTTCCTGGCGCACGCCGACCCCGCCCGGCTGCGCGCGCTCGCGGAAGACGCGGCGCGCGGCGAGCTGACCATCCCGGTGGAGAAGCGGCTGCCGCTGGAGAAGGCGCGCGAGGCGCAGAAGCTGGCCGAACGGGGCGGGGTGGGCAAGATCCTCCTCCTTCCCTAGCGGGCATGACCGGCGGCGAAGAATGCCGGATGCGCGGCGGCCGGCGTGAAGTAGTCTCGCCGCGTGCGTTGGTGGATCGTCGTTCTTGCCGCGCTACTGCTGGCCGCGGCCGCGCTGGTCGTCCGTGCCTGGCTGCGCCGTGCCCGCCTTCGCCGCGTGGTGCCGGCGCGGCGCGCTCCCAGGCTGCGCCATCCGGTGGTGCTCGCCCACGGCGTGCTGGGGTTCGACGAGATTGCCGTCGCCGGCCGCAAGCACCGGTACTTCCGCAACATCGCCGAGCAGCTCGGACCGCTGGGAGCGGAGTTCCACTTCCCGCGGGTGCCGCCGGCGGCGCCGGTGTCGGTTCGCGCCGGCCGCCTGGTGGCGCTGGTGCGCGAGCTGCCCGGGTCCCGCGTCAACGTCATCGCCCACAGCCTGGGCGGCCTCGACGCGCGCTTCGCCATCGCCCGGCTCGGCCTGGGCGACCGGGTCGCCTCGCTCGTCACCATCGGCGCTCCTCACCGCGGCACGCCGCTCGCGAACCTGCCCTTCTCGCGCCTGTTGCCGGCCTCCGCCTTCGCCGATCTCACCCCCCGGGCCGCGGAGAGGTTCAACCGCGAGGTGCCCGACGATCCGCGCACCGTCTACTGCAGCGTGGTGGGCGCGACCGACCTGGCCCATACCAACCCCCTGCTCTGGCCCTCGCACGCGTACCTCTCGGCGCGCGGCGGACCCAACGACGGCCTCGTGCCCGCGGCCTCGCAGCGCTGGGGCAGGGTGCTGCGCGAGATCGAGGCCGACCACTGGGCCCAGGTGGGCTGGTCGCTGAAGTTCGACGCGGTGGCGCTCTACGAGGAGATCCTGCGCGAGCTGGCGGCGCTGGGGTTCTGAGCGACGCCGCGGAACCTGCGCACGTCGATGCCGTACTTGCGCACCTTGTACCCGACGATGCGCTCGGTGCTCCCGAGCAGGCGCGCCGCCTTGGCCCGGTTGCCGCGCGCGCTCTTGAGCGCGTCGAGGATGAGGTCCTTCTCGTACTGCTCCACGGCGTCGGTGAGCGGCGTCTGCACCAGCGTTCCCGACGCCTCCGCGGTCTGCAGCGTGGGCGGCAGGTGGTGCCCGTGGATCACCTGCCCGTCGCAGGTGAGCACGGCGCGCTCGATGGTGTTCTCCAGCTCGCGCACGTTGCCGGGCCAGTGGTAGCTCATCAGCATGTCGATGGCCGGCGTGGCGATGCGCTTGATCCGCTTCTTGTGCTGGCGGGCGTAGCGGGCGAGGAAGTGATCGGCCAGCAGCATCACGTCGGGCTTGCGATCGCGCAGCGGCGGCACGTAGATGGAGAAGACGTTGAGGCGGTAGTAGAGGTCCTCGCGGAACTGCCGCTCGGACATGGCCGTCTCCAGATCGCGGTTGGTGGCGGCGATCAGGCGCACGTCGGTCTTCAGCGTCTCGGTGCCGCCCAGGCGCTCGAATTCCTTCTCCTGGAGCACGCGCAGCAGCTTGACCTGGATGGAGAGGTTCAGCTCGCCCACCTCGTCGAGGAAGAGGGTGCCGCCGTGCGCCAGCTCGAAGCGGCCGCGCTTGCGCGCCTGGGCGCCGGTGAAGGCGCCTTTTTCGTAACCGAAGAGCTCGGACTCGATCAGCGTGTCGGGCAGCGCGGCGCAGCTCACCTTGACGAAGGGACCCTCGGCGCGGGTGGAGTTGTAGTGCAGCGCATGCGCGATCAGCTCCTTGCCCGTGCCCGACTCGCCGCGGATCAGCACGGTGGTGTTGGTCTGCGCCACCTGCGCGATCTGCTCGTAGACCTGCCGCATGGGCCCGCTGGTGCCGACGATGTTGGAGAGATCGTAGCGCTCCTCCAGCTCCGAGCGCAGGTGGCTGTTCTCCGCCAGCAGCCGGTTGCGTTCGTCCTCGATCAGCCGGTGCGCGCGCACGGCCTGGCCCATCATCGCGGCGACCACCAGCAGGAACTGCGCCTCCTCCGGATAGTCGCGGGACTCGTCGAAGGGATAGTCCACCACCAGCGCCCCCGCGGGCTTGCGGTCGACCGCCACGGGCATGCAGAAGAGGCTCGCCTCGCGCGGGGCGTTGCCGCGCCGCTGGAAGGCGCGGTTCATCAAGAGCGGCTCGCGCCCCGTCTCGGGAACGACGGCGTGGCGCCCGCTCTGGACCACCCGTCCCACCACGCCTTCTCCCTGCTTGTAGCGCGCGGCGAGACCCTCCGCGGAGACGCCCAGCGCCGCCTCCACCGCGAGCTCGCCGCTCTCCGCGTCGAGGAGGAAGACGGCCGCGCGCACGGCGCCCCGCAGCGCCTCCAGCTTCTCCAGGGCGCGCTCCAGCGCCGAGCGCAATTCGGGGACGCTGCAGAGGGCCTGGCCCACCTCGGCCAGCGACGAGAGCGTTCGCAGGTCGCCGCGAGCCTCGGTCGCGCGCTTGGCCATGGAAACTGGGGTAGCAAAGCCCTGTCCGCGTCGCAACCATAGCGACAAAAATGTATGCCGGTTACGCCGTTCAGACAGTTTCGTCTGCTCGCGCGAAGCTCCGCCTGGAAGGTCTGCCTACAAGGAGAGAAGGTAGTTGGCGAGCGCGGTCTTCTCGTTCTCGGTCAGCGAGAGCTTGAAATGCTTGTCGTAGTGGTCGATCACGTCGCCGAGCAGCGCGAAGCGCCCGTCATGGTAGAAGCCGCCTTTCGCGCGCACGAAGAGGCCGCGCAAGGGGGTGGTGCGGTAGCGCTCGTCGGGAGAGCGGCGCGCCTGGAAATCGTCGATGCCGATTTCCTTCGCGGTATGCATGTCCCAGCCGGGCTCGGTGAAGAGCGGCGGCACGTGGCAGCGCGCGCACGCCGCCTTGCCATTGAAGAGCGCCTTGCCCTGCTCGACCAGGCGCTTGTCGTAGGAGTCCTCGGGCGGCGTCGGCGCGGGAATGGCGAGCTGGTAGAAATGGAGGGCGGCGAGCTTGCCGGTGATCCGATCGAAGGCCGGTCGCGTATGGCCCACCTTTCCCCGCGCCGCGACCGGGAATTTCTTCTCGTCGTCGAGCCGCGGGTCGAAGAACGTCCCCTGGCCATGCATCTGCGTGACGGCCACGTAGGCGTTCCAATAGGGCACCGAGCCCCAGCCGTTGTAGGTGTGCAGGTTCACGCCGGCGAGCCCGAAAGCGGCGGGAATGAGCGTCGCCCCGCTCTTGCCGTCGGGCCGGAAGGCCTTGCCGTCGTTCAACAGCTCGGCGTCGTATCTTCCCGGGCCCCAGCTCTCCAGCACCTTCTTGACCGTGGGCACGTCGACGCCGAGGAGGTCGGCGATCGGTTTCAGGTTGGGCGAAAGGGCGACGATCTTGCCCACGTCCAGATCGCGGTTGGGCCAGCCGTCGAGGCGGCGCCCGATGCCCTTGCCAAAGTTGTCGTCGGTGGTGGAGTGGCAGAACGCGCAGGTGATGCCGATGGAGACCATCTTGTCCCCTTCGTAGAAGGCTTTCACCCCGACGACGGCGTCGTGCTTGAGCAGGTTGTTGGTGTTCTCCGGATCGTCGAAGCTGAGCGTCCCGCCCTTGATCACGTCGCCGAGCGCGGAGGGAATGCGCCCGAAGTCCACCCGCAATCCGAGCGTCAGCGCCGTGCGGGGCGTCAGCCCCTGGCCGGTTCCGCCATGCTTCTCGCCGGCGACCACCTCATGGAGGTGGAGCTTGTCTCCCCAGAAATGTTCGCTGCCGAAGGTGTCGTCGCGGAAGATGTCGCGTCCCTCTTCGAGCATCTTCTTGGCGTTGTCGTCGATGGCGTGCTGGTAGCTCTCTTCGGGCGCCTGCTTGACGGCCCTGTTCTGCGGAGTTTCGGCAGGCGCGGGCGAATGACAGGCGATCAGGGCTGACAGCACGGCGACGAGAATCAGGCGCATGCGGGTTCCTCTTCCCTCTCCCCCGCTCGAACAGTCCCGCCCGACTCCCAACTCGGCAACGAACGGCGCCAGGCGACTGTCGCGGACCCGACGGGGAGCGCCGCGGCGGCGATGGGCTAGCGCAGGCCCTCCGGCACCACTGCGCGCTCCAGCGCGGCGAAGAGGGCCTGCGCGAGCAGCGCCAAGAGAGCGGCGGGCACGGCCCCCTCGAGGATGATGCCGGTGTTGGCGAGGCGGATGCCGGTGAGGATGGGCTGGCCGTACCCGCCCGCTCCGATCAGGGCGCCCAGGGTGGCGGTGCCCACGTTGATGACGGCCGAGGTCTGCACGCCGGAGAGGATGGAGCGAGAGGCCATGGGCAGCTCGACCAGGCGCAGCCGCGCCCAGGGCGTGAGTCCCAGCGCCGCCGCGGACTCGCGCAGGTCCGGAGCGATGCCGAGCAGCCCGGCGTGGGTGCTGCGCACGATGGGCAGCAGGCTGTAGAGGAAGAGCGCGGCGATGGCCGGCCGGGCGCCGATGCCCAGAAGCGGGATCATGAAGACGAGGAGCGCAAGCGAGGGAATGGTCTGGAGGAGCCCCGCGGCGCCCAGCACCGCCTGCCCGAGGCGCCGCCGCCGCGCGGCGAGAATGCCGAGCGGGATGGCGACGAGGACCGCGGCGCCGAGGGAGATGCCGACGAGGAAGAGGTGCTCGCCCGTGCGGCGCAGCACCCGCGAAGGCCACCGCTCCTGCTCCTGCGCGGGAGCGCCGAGGAAGGCGGCCGCCACCTGCGCCTCCGCCACGCGATCCAGGCGGGCGCGGGCGTTCATCGCGATCATCGCCTCGGTGGAGATGGAGCCGGCGAGCCGCTCCAGCGAGCGCACCGCCTCCGGCGCAAGATCCGCGCGCTGGAGGAACACCGCGCGGTAGTCGGGAAACGCGTGCCGGTCGTCCGCCAGCACGATCAGTCCCAGCGCGCGGATCTCCGCGTCGGTGGAGTAGAGATCGGTCGCGTCGAGCGAGCCTTCCTGAAGGCCGCGGTAGGCGAGATCGTGCTGCAGCCCGCGCACGCCCCTGTCGGAAAAGCCGTAGACCGCGCGCAGCCGCGGCCAGCCGTCGGCGCGCTGGAGGAACTCGTTGCTCAGGCCCAGGCGCACCTCGGGATGGCGCGCCAGATCCGCGAGCGTCCGCAATCCCAGACGCTCGGCCACCGCGCGGCGCACGCCGATGGCGTAGGTGTCCTCGAATCCCAGCGGCGCGCCCATCCGCAGCCCGCGCGCGCGCAGCCCTTCCTCGACCGGACGTCCGGGAACCAGCTCCTGGGCGATGGTCCCGGTGTACTCCGGATAGACGTCGATCTGCCCGTTCGCCAGCGCCTCGAAGAGCACGCGCGTGCCTCCCAGCTCGCGCTGGTGCGTGGCCGCCACCCCGTCGCGCTCCAGCGCCTGGCGCGCGATCTCGCCCAGGATCACCGACTCGGTGAATTGCTTGGAGCCGACGCGCACGGGGGCGGCGACCATCAGGAAGGCGAGCAGGATCACCGCGCCTCGATGCGGTGCGCCTGCACGAAGCGGGCGACGAACTCGTCGGCCGGAGCGTCCAGGAGATCGGAGAAGGGGCCGCGCTGCACCAGGCGTCCGTCGCGCATCAGCACCGCGGTGCCGCCGAAGAACGACGCCTCGGCGAGATCGTGGGTGACCAGCACCACCGTCTTGCGCAGCCGCGCGAAGGCGTCGCGCAGGTCCTGCTGCAGGTCGAAGCGCGTGACCGGGTCGAGCGCGCCCAGCGGCTCGTCGAGCAAGAGCGCCGGCGGATCGAGCATCAGCGCGCGCATCAGGCCCACCCGCTGGGCCTGTCCTCCGGAGAGCTGGCGGGGAAAACGGCGCAGCGCCTCGGGCGGAAGCCGCACCAGCTCGGACAGCTCGGCCATGCGCCGCGCGACGCGGTCGGCCTCCCAGCCGATCCAGCGCGCCACCAGCGCGACGTTGGCTTCCGCGGTGAGGTGGGGAAAGAGGCCGCCGCCCTGGATGACGTAGCCGATGCGCAGCCGCGAGGCGAGGATGGGCGGCTCGCCGTCGAAGAGCACCGTTCCTGCGTCGGGTTGGAGCAGGCCGTTGAGCAGGCGGAGCAGCGTGGACTTGCCGCTCCCGCTCGGGCCGAGAAGCAGCGTGGTGGTGCCGGCTTCCAGGGTGAGGTCCACCGGCCCGAGCGCGCGCGCACCGGCGTACGTCTTCACGGCCTCGCTGACCCGGAATGCAGCCGTCATCGCGCGGACAATAGCGCGCGACGCGAAGCGCGTCCTGGAACCTTCCCGGGGCTAGCGCCATTCGCATTGCGGCTACCGCGACTTGCGCGTCCGCGCTGCCTTGCGGGCAGCGGCGCTCCGCCGCGCCGGGCCCTTGGTGGCCGCGCCCTTGCGCGCCGCCCGGCTCCGGCTCGCCGCGGGCCTGCGCCGCGCCGACGCGCGGGCTTGCCTGGAGAGCGCCGGCTTCGATGCCGCGGAGTGCCCTTCCCGCGCCAGAGCGCGTTTCGCCGCCCGGGACCTGCGCGGCGAAGTGCGGCCGCCCCCGCGCTTTCCCTTGGAGACGTCGCGCTGCGCCTGCTTTCGCGTCCGCGAGCTTGTTCCGCGCTTGGGCGCCGGCAACTTCACGCCCGCCCGCCGCGCCTCGGAGAGGCCGATGGCGATGGCCTGCTTGGTGGATCGCGCGCCGTGCTTGCCCTGGCGGATGTGGTGCATCTCCTGGCGCACGAATTCGCCTGCCTGCGTCGACGCCGACTTGCCTTCCTTCGCGTCCTCGCGCGCGCGTTCCACCGTCTCCTTGTCTGGCATCTGTCTTCCTCCTCTCGCCCAAGGTGCGGAGCGCGGCGCCTCTTTGCCAGTTCCGGCGGGCGCAGGGCGGCGGGGCGCCCGCACGCTCGCACGCGATGGAGGGCAGGGCTCCTCAGAAGTTGAAGTAGATGAAGTCGATCTGCGCGCCCGCGTGGGCGAGCGCGAAGAGCAGCAGCGCGCTGGTGGCGGCCACCTGCCAGCGCACGCGCAGCGAGAGGAAGCGGCGGTCGGCGATCAGCTTCGCGAGCGGCGACATGAGGAGCGCGAACCCTGCCAGCCAACCGCAGAGGAGCGCCGGAATCGCCGCCATCCTGTAGGGCGGAAGGAAGAGACGCGACAGGTACGCCGCCGCGGCCTGCAGCCCCGGGGCGCGGAAGATCACGAAGAGCACGGCCACGCCGTGGAACACGACGAGGACGCGGACGGCGCGCGGGAGCCGCCCCCACCAGGAGAGGCGCCGCTCCAGCGCGAGCCATGCGCCGTGCGCGACCCCCCAGACGAGGAAGGTGAAGCCGGCGCCGTGCCAGAGCCCCGCCACCGCCATGGTGACGAAGAGGTTGCGGCTGGCGGCGCGACGGTTCCCGCCCAGCGGAATGTAGAGATAGTCGCGGAACCAGGTGGAGAGGGTCACGTGCCACCGCCGCCAGAACTCGCGCAGGCTCTGGGAGCGATAGGGGTCGTCGAAGTTGAGCGGCAGGGTGAGGCCGAAGAGCAGCCCGATGCCCACCGCCATGGTGGAATAGCCCCAGAAGTCGGCATAGAGCTGGAAGGCGAAGGCATACGCGCCCGACCAGGCGGTGGTGGTGGCGAGCCGGGCCGCGTCGCGGAAATCGTCCGCCACGAACTGCGCCAGCACGTCGGCGACGCCCACCTTCAGCGCGAGTCCGGCCACCAGGAGGAAGAGGCCGTGATGGAAGCCTTCCGCGTCGAAGCGCCGCCGCTCGCGGAGCTGGGGCAGGAATTCGCGCGCACGCACGATGGGTCCGGCGACGAGCTGCGCGAAGAAGCACTTGAAGACCGCGAAGACGAGGAGCGAGCGCTCCGCCCGGATGGTGCCGCGGTACACGTCCACCTGGTACGCGACCACCTGGAAGGTGAAGAAGGAGATGCCGAGAGGCAGGTAGGCGGGAGGGTGCGGCACGGGCGCGCGCAGGAGCGCCTCGGCGATGCCGGCAAGAAAGCCCGCGTACTTGAACCACCCGAGCGCGAGCAGGTTCGCGCAGACCGCGAGCGAAAGCAGCGCGCGCGACCGCCTGCCGTCCTGGACGCGCGCGAGAGCGTAATTGACGAGGATGAAGGCGATGAGCAGGAAGAGCGACGGCCAGTGATGCGCGGCGTAGAACCAGAAGGACGCGCCGAGCAGGACGCAGAGGCGCGCGCGCTGGGAAGGCAGCGCCCAGTGCAGGGCCACCGCGACCGCCAGGAAGAGAAAGAATGCGGCGCTGGTGAAGAGCATCAGTGGCTGCTCCGGGCGAGCGCCTGCGCAAATCCCCTGCGCGCGGCCTCGGCCGCGAGCGATTGGCTGAACGCAGTCCGGCCCCTCGCGTTGAGGTGGCCGCAGTCGCGAAAGTCTGCCGCGGGCAGCGGGGCGCGCTGGTAATTCCAGACGGGGAAGTCGGCCGCCGTCACGGCGGCGGCGGCGGCGCTCATGTCCTCCGGCGGCTCGCAAGCCAGCAGCGGCGGCACCACGAAGACCACCGCAACCGAGGCTGCACGGAGCTCGCGGCCCACCGCCAGGAGGCGCTGGGCGGACGGGTTCGCCGGCGCGGCAGCTCCAGCCGGCGCCGCGGGCTGCAGGTCGGGGCCTTCCGCGGCGGGAGGAGGGCGACCGAGGATGGCGGCGATCTCGTCGGCGAGATGGATTCGGACCCGTCCAGCCGCCTGGGAAAGAGGAGCAGCCCGGGCAGGCGCTCCAGGCTCTCGCCGCGGAGCGCACCGCGGTTTGCGACCAGCATCGAGTATCGGGCGGCGATCGCCTCGAGGCCAGAGGGCGCGGCCTCCCGCGAAGGCGAAGGGTCGAGCTGCGGCGAGGAGAGCTCCACGAAGGCGAGGCGCAACCCCGGCCGATGCGCCACGCGTCTCGCCAGCCATTCCAGCGTGTCGAGCCTTGCGCCGCTCGCCGCCAGGCTGAACGCGCGCACGCCGGGAAATGCCGCCGAGAAGGTGCGCGGCGAGACGCCGTCCCACAGCCGCGAGGTGCCGAAGAAGAGCACCTCGATGCGGCCCTGCTTGTCGAGGAGCGCGGCCTTGGTGCCGGCGCGGCTCACCGACGCCGAGACTTCCACGGCGAAGAGGCGGAACCCGCCCTCCGCGAGCGCGAGCACGGCGCAGGTGCCCGCCAGGAACCGGAGCAGCCTGGCCATGGCGGCGCACCATACTCCAGTCATGCTAGAGAGGACCTTCCTCGACCGGACCGGAGCACACCGTGGGCAAGACCGCGATCGACGGCAGGGCAGGGCTCAAGTCGCTGGTGGGCAAGGAGCTGGGGGCGTCGCCCTGGCGGGAGATGACCTACGACGCCATCCGCAAGTTCGCGGACGCGACCGGCGATCACCAGTGGATCCACGTGGACAAAGAGCGGATCGCGCGCGAATCGCCGTTCGGAAAACCGATCGCGCATGGGTACTTCACCGTCTCGCTCATCGCCGGGCTCTTCTTCGAGCTGGTGGAGGTGAAGGGCTTTGCCATGGTGATCAACTACGGCCTCAACAAGGTGCGCTTTCCCGCCCCGCTGAAGGAAGGCCAGAGGTACCGGCTCAAGGTGAAGCTGGGCGAGGTGAAGGAGATCGCCAACGGAGTGGAGGGCCTGCTCGACGCGGCGGTCGAGATCGAAGGCGAAAGCAAACCGGCCTGCGCCGCCGAGCTGGTCTTCCGCTTCTACGGCGCGGCCTGAGCGGCTCCCCGAGCGCGTGCCCTCGCTCGAATACAACTTCGACGGGCTGGTCGGCCCCACGCACAACTACGCGGGCCTGTCGCACGGCAACGTGGCCTCCCTGGCGCATGCCGGCCAGCCGGCGAACCCGCGCGGCGCCGCGCTGCAGGGCCTGGGCAAGATGCGTTTCGTCGCCTCGCTCGGCGTCGGCCAGGCCGTGCTGCCGCCGCACGAGCGGCCCTCGCTGCGCACGCTCCGGCAGCTGGGGTTCCGCGGCAGCGACGAGGAGGTGCTGGCGCAGGCGGCCAGGGACCCCGAGCTGAAGGATTCGCTCCTCCGCATCAGCTCCAGCGCCGCCGCCATGTGGACCGCCAACGCGGCCACCTGCGTGCCTTCGGCCGACGCGCAGGACGGGCGCCTGCACCTCGTCCCCGCGAACCTCACCGCCATGTTCCACCGCGCGCTGGAAGCGGCCACGACCACCCGCGTGCTCCGCGCCATCTTCGCCGATGCCTCGCGCTTCGAGGTGCACGACCCGCTGCCCGGAGGAGCGCACTTCGCCGACGAGGGCGCGGCGAACCATACCCGGCTCTTCACCGGCCCCGCCGTGCATCTCTTCGCCTGGGGACGGCGGGCCTTCGGCGCTGCGGCGGCGGGCGGCGAGCCCTCACGTTTTCCTGCCCGCCAGACGCTCGAGGCATCGCAGGCGCTGGCGCGCCTGGGGCAGGTGGAACCCGCCCGCGCGCTCTTTCCCCAGCAGCATCCCGCGGGCATCGACGCCGGCGCCTTCCACAGCGACGTCCTCGTGGTCGGCAACGGCAACGTGCTGCTCCTCCACGAGCTCGCCTTCGTAGGGCACGAGGCGCTGATCGAGAAGCTGCGCGAGCTTCTCGGCGAGACGCTCGCCGTCCATCTCGCCAGCGAGCGCGAGCTTCCCCTCGCCTCCGCCGTCGCCGCCTATCCGTTCAACTCGCAGCTGCTCACGCTGCCCGACGGCAGCATGGCGCTGGTGGCGCCGCAGGAGTCGCGCGAGGATCCCCTTCGCGCGCGAGTTCCTCGCCCGCGTGACCGGCTCGGGCGGGCCGGTGAAGCGCGTCCACTTCCTCGACCTGCGCCAGTCCATGCAGAACGGCGGCGGGCCTGCCTGCCTGCGGCAGCGCATCGTCCTCACCCCGGCGGAGCGCGCAGCCATCCAGGCGCGCGTGTTCTGGGACGACGCGCTCGGCGCCGAGCTGGAGAGCTGGGTGCAGCGGCGCTATCGCGACCGGCTCACCGGCGCGGACCTGGCCGACCCGGCCTTCGCCCGCGAGACCATGGCGGCCCTCGACGAGCTCACCCGGATCCTGCGCCTGGGGAGCGTCTACGATTTTCAGCGCTGAGGGCGGCGGCGGCGCTTCCTTGCGCACCAGCTTGCCCTGCGGATCCACCAGGTACTCGGCGTCGTCGTAGGCGAGGGCGAAGAGCCCGTCCTCGCGCAGCGTGATCGAGCGCGGGGACTTGCGCGCGATCAGCGAGGCGGCGTCGTTGGCGATGGTCAGGGTGGTGCTGGGCGCCTCGGCTTCCTTCTCCTCCGGCGCCGGCACCGGCGCATTCTCCACCGCGGGCGGCGGCTCCTGCCGCTTCTGCTCCTGCCTGCCGCGGTCCACGTCCGCGAGCTGCGCGCGGATCTTCGCCGCGTCGTCCGCCGGCAAGCCGGTCCAGCTCGCGGGTCAGCTCGGGATTGTGGGAGACGACGCGGGCCGCAGGGGTGATGAAGGGGCGCGGGATGGGCAGTGGAGCAGGCTGGGGCCTGGGCGCGCCCTTCGGCACCGGCATGCGGGAGAGGCGGTCCTCGCTGGCTTGCGCCTTGCGCAGCGCCTCGAATCCCGGCCGCAGATCGCCGAGAGTGAGGCCGCCCTTCGCTTCCGCGAGCGCGCCCGCCAGCTCGTCGGCGGCGCCCAGCGCATCGGCGCGGAGGCGGCCGCCGCGCTCGAATTGCTGCACGAGGCGGGGATCGTTGTCGTCGCGCATCAGCTCCGCCGTGGTATCGCGGATCCAGGTTCCCCGGTCGGCCGCCTGGAGGAGCCGCTTCAGCTCGGCGCGGCCGCGTCCCACCGCCGCGTAGTCGCTGTTGCGGATGGCGTCGAGCTGCTCGGCGGTCGGGCGCTGGGCGAGCGCGTCCTGCGTCCAGCGCTCCTGCTGCGCGAGGGCGCGGTAGAGGCGGTCGTCGCGCTGCACCGCCGGGCTGCCGGCGATGCAGCCGGCAGAGAAGAGCAGGGCGAAGAGGGTTCGGCGCATGCGCACTCCTTTTGCGGGGGCGAAGGCGGCGCGTCAAGAGACCACCATCTCCGACGCACACCGGTCGCCTTCGGCCACGCCCCACTGTAGAACGGACGGTGGAGGAAGGAATTCAATGCTCCTGCTCGCTCTGCAGTCCGCGGCGTTCCTGGTGGCCACCCCGGCGCAGGATCTGCAGGCGGCCTTGCGCCACCTCGAATCCATGGCCGCCGCCTGGGCGCCCGCCCCGTCGCGCGACCTGACCCGCGTCGCCTTCCTCACCACCCTCTTCGGCACCCGGCAGGCGGCGAGCATGGCCATGGAGGGCAGCTATCCGGCGCAGCTCACCGACGAGCCCGGCGGCGTCTCGGCCATCGCCTGGGTGCCGCCCGACGCCCAGTGGCTGCTCGCCACCGTCGAGCGCGAGGGACACGACCGCCTCCTCCTGCTCGGCGACGACGGCGCGGCTCCGGTCGCCATCGACCCCGCCGCAGGCGATCAGCTGCCGGGAGGATTTTCCCGCGACGGCAAGCGGCTCTTCTATGCCGTGGTGGACGGAACCAAGGTCTCGCTGCGGATCTTCGGATTCGAGACGCGAAAGAGCGCCGAGGTGGCGCCGCCCCCTCCGGCCGCGGGGGCGAAGCCGGCCAAGGACTCCTTGCCGCTCGGCGACGCGCTCTCGGGCCTTTCGGCGCTGGGACCTCCGTCGCCGGACGGGCGCACGCTCCTTGCGGAGGTGAAGCGCGACGGGGCGGAGGGCATCGTCCTCGTGGATCTGGCGGCGGGGCGGGCGAGCATGCTCGTCGCCCCGCAGGGGAAGGCGCGCTTTCGCGACCCGCGCTTCTCGGCCGACGGCCGCACCGTGTACGTGCTCACCGACGCCGGCCGGGCCACCCTTGGCGTGGACGCGGTGGCGGTGCAGGGGCATGAGCGCAAGACGGTGTATGCGCCGGCGCAGAACGTGGAGGCCTTCGCGGTCACCGAGGATGGGCACCGGCTCGCCGTCGCGACCGAGGCGAACGGGATGAACATCTTCTCCCTGCTCGACCTGCCTTCGCTGCGGCCCCAGCCGCTGGCGGCGCCTCCCGCCGGCTCGCTGGCGGAGGGCGGGCTCGTGTGGGACCGCACCGGCGAGCGGCTTCTTTTCGGCTGGCGCCAGCCCGACGACACCACCGACATCTGGGAGCTCCGCTCCGGCTACGGCACTCCCACCCGGCTGACGCGCAGCCCTCGCCCGGGCCTGCCCCGCGGCGCCCTCGCGCGCCCCAAGCTCGTGCACGCAGGCGATCACCCGGGTTGGCTCTGGCGTCCGGCGGGCGACGCGAAGCCGCGGGTGGCCGTGCTGGTGCGCTCGGCCGAGACGCGCCCGGTGTTCGACAAGCGGATTGCGGCCTTGAACTTCGCCGGGCTCGCGGTGCTGGCGGTGAACGGGAGCGGAGCGCAGAAGGCCGCGCTCACCTGGCTCGCCTCGGCGGAAGATCTCGACGCGCACGGCCCGCTCCTGCTCAACCCTGACGATCTGCCGGTGCAGGACTCCGCGAGATGGAGCGGCGTGGTGGGGCCGAAGAGCGGCCTCGCGCTGGATCCCGACCACCCGGATCTGAAGGCGCTCGTCAAATACGCCACCCGCAGCACCACCGGCCTCTGATCCGGGGCCGCCCTAGATTTCGCCGGACATCTCCCGCGCCGCCTCGCCGAGCAAGAACGCCGCCGGCGCGCTCGGCGCGCCCTTCGCCACCAGCAGCACCACGTAATACCCCTCGCGGAGCGAGCGGCAGACCAAGGTGCCCTCCGCGCACCAGAGCCGCAGCTCGAGCGTGCCTCCCGCGCCGCGCTCGCTGCGAGTTGGCCTCCAGCGCAAGCCACGCCGCCGCAAGCTGCGCGCCGAACACCTTCATCTCGTACTGCGAGAGCCGGCCGTCGCGGACCACCAGCTCCACCGACTCGCCGTCCTGGTCGCAGAAGATGGCGCCGCGCGCGCCCGGCGCCTGTTCCACCAGCGTTGTCAGCGCGCGCCGGAAGGACACGGTCCCGCTTGTACCTGCACGTTCCGAGTGGTAGCAAGCGGCGGTTCTCACCGGAAAGAGAGGAAGTTTGGACAAGCGCGCGGCGGTCGTGCTCGGCGTCATCTTCGGCGGCCTCTTCCTGGTGCTGTTCGGCTTCATGCTGCTCGCGTACGCGGCCGTGAAGGGCGGCTCGGCCACCTACAGCCTGGACACCGAGACCACCGTGGGCGCGCGCGTCGGCATCGTCGAGGCGAAGGGGACCATCGGCGACACGCAGGCGGGCGTGGACTCCGACCGCATCGTCAAGCTCCTGCGCAAGTACGAGAAGGACGACGACATCAAGGCCGTGGTCCTGCGCGTCGATTCGCCGGGCGGCGCGGTCGCGCCATCGCAGGAGATCCACGACGCCGTCAAGCGCATCAAGGCGAAGAAGCGGGTGGTCGTCTCCATGGGCGGGCTGGCCGCGTCGGGCGGCTACTACATCAGCGCGCCGGCCGACCGGATCTACGCCGAGCCCGGCACGCTCACCGGCTCCATCGGCGTCATCTTCATGCACTTCAACGTGCGCGGCCTTCTCGAGATGGCCAAGGTCGAGGAGACCACGCTCAAGACGCGGCAAGTACAAGGACACGCTCTCGCCGTTCCGCCCCATCCAGGAGACCGACCGCGAGGAGATCCAGGGCATCTCCGACGACGTCTATGGCCAGTTCGTCCAGGCCGTCGCCGAGGGCCGCAAGCTGCCCGAGCAGAGGGTGCGCGAGATCGCCGAGGGCCGCATCTACACCGGCCGCAAGGCGAAGGAGCTGAAGCTGGTGGACGAGCTGGGCGGCCTCGACGACGCGGTCCAGGCGGCGTGGGCGCTGGCCGGCCAGGCCGGGGAGCCGCGGGTGCAGTACCCGCCCAAGGACCGCGAGTTCTCCGTGCGCGACCTCTTGCGCGGCGCCTTCCAGGGCGCGTTCCAGGGGGCGGCGGAAGGCGTGCGCTCGGGCGTGCAGGGCGAAGGCGGCGTGATGTTCCTCGCGCCCGCGCTGGTGAAGTGATGGATCAGCTCTGGGCGCCCTGGCGGATGGAGCTGATCGCCAAGGGAGATGCGAAGGGCGGCTGCATCTTCTGCGACCTGCCGCGCTCGCGCGACGACCGCGAGAACCTGATCCTCGGCCGCACCCA
The DNA here is from genome assembly GCA_963792275.1 of uncultured delta proteobacterium. Classification (GTDB taxonomy): domain Bacteria; phylum Myxococcota; class Myxococcia; order Myxococcales; family 40CM-4-68-19; genus 40CM-4-68-19. The sequence goes on along the minus strand of CAWBVQ010000018.1, from coordinate 265,094 downwards.
GCATACCTTCGCCATCCTCAACCGGTTTCCCTACAACAACGGGCACCTCATGGTGGTGCCGCGCGCGCACGTCGCCGATCTGCTCTCGTTGCCGCCCGCCGAGCACGCCGAGCTTGCGGAGATGCTGCGGGTGGCGGTGGGCCTGGTGGGCCGCGCCTACGCGGCGCAGGGTTACAACCTGGGCATGAACCTCGGGCGCGTGGCGGGCGCGGGCATCGCCGACCACCTGCACTGGCACCTGGTGCCGCGCTGGGGCGGCGACACCAACTTCATGCCCGTGCTCGGCGACACCAAGGTGATGATCGAGCACCTGCACGCGAGCTGGGATCGCCTGCGGCCGCTCTTCGACGCCGGGTTCAGCAAGGTCGCGCAGTGGTGAAGGCGCGCGTCGCGGAGCTTCTCCAGGGCGCGCTGCGCCGCTGCGTGCAGGACGGCCTTCTGCCGGCCGGCGACTATCCCGTCCAGCTCGACGAGCCCAGGCAGGCCGCGCACGGCGACTTCTCCTGCAACGCGGCCATGGTCTTCGCCAAGCAGCACGCCGCGGCGACGGCGGCGAAGAAGCCGAACCCGCGCGCGCTGGCGCAGGCGCTGGTCGAGCGCATCGACGATTCCCAGGGCCTCCTCGCCGGCAAGCCCGAGATCGCCGGCCCCGGCTTCCTCAACCTCCGCCTCGCACAGGACGTCTGGCACAAGGCGCTGCACGCGGTCTGGGAAGAGCGCGAGCGCTTCGGCCGCAGCAACGCCGGGCAGGGCCTGCGCACCATGGTGGAGTTCGTCAGCGCCAACCCCACCGGCCCCATGCACGTGGGCCATGGCCGCGGCGCGGTCATCGGCGACGTGGTCGCGAACCTCCTCGACTGGGCCGGCTACCACGTCTTCCGCGAGTTCTACATCAACGACGCGGGCGGACAGGTCTGGCGCCTCGCCCACGCGGTGCTGGCGCGCGCCACCGAGCTGCGCCCGGAGGTGCCGCGGGTGGAGTTGGACGCCGAGGACTACCAGGGCGAGTACGTCGTGGAGGTGGCGCGCGCCTGGCTGCACGCGGGCGGCGACCCCTCGCGGCCCTTCCCGGAGATCCGCGAGCCGCTGCGGAAGTTCGCCACCACCTGGATCCTGCGCAACCTGATCGAGAAGGACCTCCAGCTTTTCGGCATCCGCTTCGACAGCTTCTTCAGCGAGAAGGTGCTGCACGACGAGAACCGCCTCGAGGCGGCCATCCGCGTGCTCGACGAGAAGGGCATGACCGCGGTGGAGGTGCTGCCGCAGCCCTTGGGAATGGAGACGGGCGACGAAGAGTACGTGGGGGTGCCCCTCAAGGTGGTGAAGACCACCCGCTTCGGCGACGACCGCGACCGGCCCCTCTTCAAGACCTCCGGCGAGCCCACCTACTTCGCCGCCGACGTGGCCTACCATTTCGACAAGCTCTCGCGCGGGCACCGGCGCCTGATCGACGTCTGGGGCGCCGACCACGGCGGCTACGTCTCGCGGATGAAGGCCGCCGTCGCGGCCATGGGCGGGGAGCTGGAGGTCATCCTCTTCCAGCTCGTCAATCTGATGAAGGACGGGCAGCCCTTCCGGATGAGCAAGCGCGCCGGGAACTTCGTCACCCTGCGCGACCTCCTCGAGGTGGCAGGCGCCGATGCCACCCGCGTGTTCTTCCTGCTCCGGCGCGGCGACATGGCGCTCGACTTCGACATCGGGCTGGCGCAGAAGCGCGACAACTCCAACCCCGTCTTCTACGTCCAGTACGGCCACGCCCGCTGCGCCGCCATCCTGCGCAAGGCGGAGGAGGAGAGGGGGCTTGCCCCCCGCTGGGACGCCGAGGCGATGCAGGCGCTGCAACTGCCGGAGGAGATCGACCTGATCAAGCGCGTGCTGCAGCTGCCTGAGCTGATCGCGCACGCGGCCGCGGCGCTGGAGCCGCACAAGCTGGTCTTCTACCTTCAAGAAACCATCGCCCAGTTCCACGGGTACTACACGAAGTACAAGAAGACCGAGCGGGTGATCTCCGACGATGCGCGCAAGACCACGGCGCGCCTCTACCTGGTCTGGGCGGTGAAGCAGACGCTGGCCAATGCGCTCTCCGTCCTCGGGGTCACCGCGCCGGACCGGATGGACGCTCCCGCGGAAGAAGAGTAGCGGGGACCCGTCTTCCTCTGGTACATCGGGGCGCGATGCGCGATGCGGAGCGGTTGCGCGAGAGGCTGACGCTTTCGCTGGACAACGGGCAGGTGGCCGCGTTGCTCTGCTGCGCGCTCCTGCTCTTCGGCGGCGTCTTCGCGGTGGGAGTGATGGTGGGCCGCCGCCTGGGCGCGCCTCTTCCCGCGCTTCCGGGAGACCTGGCGGCGCTGGACGGCCAGGCCGCACGCAAGGCCGGGATGGCCGCGGCGCCGCAGCATCCCAGCCGGCCCGCCGCTGCTCCTCCGCCTGCCGCGGCCAGGCCTTCCGCTCCCGCCGCAATGGACGCGCCGGCGCCGGTGCGCGCGGCCACGGTGGTGGCCCCCCCGGCGCGAACCGCGATGGTGGTTCCTGCCGCTGCGCGAGAGCCGGTCCAGGTGGCCCGCGACGGCATCGTCGCGCTGACTCCTCCGCCGCGCGATCTGGCCGCGTACACCGTGCAGGTCGGGGCGTCGCAGGACCGCTCGGAGATCGCGCGGCTGGAGAGTCGCGTGCGCGGGGCCGGCCTCGAGCCCTATGTGGCGGAGGCCAAGCTCGGCGCCAGAGGCACCTGGTACCGCGTCCGGGTCGGGTCGTTCCCCGACAAGGATTCCGCCAACCGCTTCCGCAAGGACGTCGAGCGCGAGCTGCGCACCGCAGCCGTCGTGATGCCGACGCGCTGAACCATGCCCGAATCCAAGCCTGTCCGCGTCGAGAAGCCCTGGGGCCACGAGCTCATCTGGGCGCACACCGGCCGCTACGTGGGCAAGATCCTGCACATCAAGGCAGGGCACGCCCTCAGCCTCCAGTACCATCTGCAGAAGGACGAGACCGTCTACATGCTCTCCGGCAGGATGCGCTTCCAGACCGGCGCAGAGGGCGAAGAGCTCGAGGACCGGGTGCTCGGCCCCGGCGAGGCCTTCCACATCACTCCGCTGCTCCGCCACCGGATGATCGCCGAGACCGACTGCGACGTCCTGGAGGCGAGCACGCCCGAGCTGCAGGACGTGGTGAGGCTCGAGGACCGGTACGGCAGGACCAAGTAGTGCGGGCGGTGGTGCTGGGCGGCGCGGGGTTCATCGGCAGCCACCTCGTCGACCGGCTGCTCGCTCGCGGCGACCAGGTGGTGTCGGTGGACAACCTCCTCACCGGCCGGCGCGAGAACGCGGAGCGCCACCGCGGCGAGGCGCGCTACACCTTCGTGGAGCACGACATCTGCCTGCCCATCCCGGTGGCCGGAGCTGCCGAGGCGGTCTTCAACCTCGCCTCCCCGGCCTCGCCCATCGACTACGCGAAGCTGCCGCTGGAGACGCTGGAGGTGGGCTCGCTCGGCACCCGCAACGCGCTCGAGCTCGCGCGGCGGGCCGGCGCCATCCTCTTGCACGCGAGCACTTCCGAGGTCTACGGCGACCCGCTCCAGCATCCGCAGCGCGAGGACTATTTCGGCAACGTCAACCCCGTCGGACCGCGCGCCTGCTACGACGAGGCCAAGCGCTTCTCCGAGGCGCTGATCACCTCGTTTGCGCGGGTCCACCGGACGCCCTGCCGGCTGGCGCGCATCTTCAACACCTACGGGCCGCGCATGCGCACGGACGACGGCCGCGTGGTTCCTGCCTTCGTCACCCAGGCCCTGCGGGGCGAGGACTTCACCGTCTTCGGCGACGGCACGCAGACGCGAAGTTTCTGCTACGTGGACGATCTGGTGACCGGCCTCTTGCTCTTGCTGGAAAAGGGCGACGGCCGGCCGGTGAACCTGGGCAACCCGCGCGAGATGACGCTGATCGAATTTGCCGAAACCATCCGCAGGGTGGTGGGAAAGGGCGGCCGCGTCCGCTCGGTGCGCCCGCTGCCCGAGAACGATCCCCGGCAGCGGCAGCCCGACATCACCCGCGCGCGCACGCTGCTCGGGTGGGAACCGGCGATTTCACTGGAGCAGGGACTCCCGCCCACCGCGGAGTGGTTCCGCAACGCGCTGGGGATATAGACACCGGACGGGGCATGGCCAACGACGAGCAGATCCGGCTTTGGAACCAGGTCAACGCCGCGCGCTGGCAGCGGCTGCGCGCGCCGATGACGCGCCCGCTCATGCCTTGGGGAGATGCCGCCATGGACGCGCTCGACCCGCGCGGGGGCGAGCGTGCGCTCGACGTCGGCTGCGGTCAGGGCGGCACCACTCTCCAGCTCGCGCGGCGCACCGGGCACGCGCTCGGCATCGACGTCTGCGAGCCGTTCATCGAGACCGCGCGCGCGGAGGCCAGCGACGGCGCGCGCTACCTGCTCGCGGACGCGCAGACGCATCGTTTCGGCGAGCAGTTCGATCTCCTCTATTCGCGATTCGGGGTCATGTTCTTCGAAGATCCCGCCGCGGCGTTCCGCAACCTGCGCTCCGCGCTGCGCCCGGGCGCGCGGATGGCCGTGGCGGTGTGGGGACCGTGGCAGGAGAACGAGTGGGTCACCATCCCGCTGCAGGCGCTGCGGCGGCAGATGCCGGTCCCTGCACCGTCCCAGGGGCCCGGACCGTTTGCACTGGCGGACTCCGACGCCTTGGCGCGGCTGCTCGCGGCGGCAGGATTCGACGAGGTCTCCATCGCGCGCGTGGAAAAGCCCTTCGAGGCGGACGCGGCGCAGCTTGCCGATCAGGGCCCGGCCGCCGCTGCCCTTCGAAGCGCAGGCGCCGGCGAGGAGGTGCGCGCCCGCTTCGTCGAGGCGGTGGCGGAGGCGCTGGGCGGCGCCGTGCCGCGCGGCGTGGCGCTGATCGCCACCGCCGTCCGGCGCTGATCCCTCACAGGTACCGCCGCACCCGCTTCATGTACTCCGTGTACGAGTCGCCGAATTTCTCCGCCAGGTACGCCTCCTCGCGCAGCACGGCGGTGCGGTGCACGGCGAGCAGCGCCAGCGGGGCGAGCAGCGCGATCCAGCCGCGCGCCAGGACCCCGCCGATGCCGATGGTGAGCACCGTCATGCCCACGTACATCGGATTGCGCGAGAACCGGTAGGGTCCGGCCCGGATCAGCTCCGGCGAAGGCGTCCAGGGCTTGGGATCCTGCCCGGTGCGCCGGAACCACCCCACCGACCAGAGGACGAGCGCGAGACCCACCAGCACGAGAACGGCGCCGGGCGGACCGCTTCCCACGATGCCGAGGCGGAGTCCGGGCAGGAACGCGCCCACCACCAGGGCGGCCGCGAACCAGAGGGGCGGCGGCACCCGGACGCGAGCGCCCCCCTGCTTGTTGCGGACGGCGCTCTCCGAGGCGTTGTGCATGGCCGCCCCCCATGTTATCCCCCGCAACCTTCCATGTCAGAGCAGAACCAGCACCTGCGCAACTTCTCCATCATCGCGCACATCGATCACGGCAAGTCGACGCTCGCCGACCGCCTGCTGGAGAAGACCGGGACGGTGACCGAGCGCGAGGCGCAGGACCAGTTCCTCGACAACATGGAGCTGGAGCGCGAGCGCGGCATCACCATCAAGGCCCAGTCCGTGCGCATGAACTACACAGCGCAAGCGCGACGGCAAGGACTACGTCCTCAACCTCATCGACACGCCCGGCCACGTCGACTTCGCCTACGAGGTCAGCCGCTCGCTCGCCGCCTGCGAAGGCGCGCTGCTGGTGGTGGACGCGATCGCAGGGCGTCGAGGCGCAGACGCTCGCCAACGTCTACCTGGCGCTCGAGCACGACCTGGAGGTCGTCCCGGTCATCAACAAGATCGACCTGCCCAGCGCCGACGTGGAGGGCACGCGCAGGGAGATCGAGGAGGTCATCGGCCTCGACGCCAGCAAGGCGGTGCCGGCCTCAGCGCCAAGGAAGGCATCGGCATCGACGAGCATGCTCGAGGCGATCGTGCACGCGCGTGCCGCCGCCCACCGGGCGATCCGGAGGCGCCGCTCAAGGCGCTGATCTTCGACAGCTGGTACGACAGCTACCGCGGCGTGGTCATGCTGGTGCGCGTGCTTCGAGGGCACGCTCGCGCCCGAAGCAGAAGATCCAGTTCTGTCGCAACAGCAAGCGAGTTCGAGGTGCAGGAGGTGGGCGTCTTCGCTCCCAAGGCGCGCGGCAAGACCGAGCTGATCGCGGGCGAGGTGGGCTTCCTCGTCGCCAACGTGAAGGAGCATCGCAGGACGCCAAGGTCGGCGACACCCTCACCGACGACGCTGCGGCCCACCGACACGCCGTTCCCCGGCTTCAAGGAAGTCAAGCCGATGGTGTTCTCGGGCATCTTCCCGGTGGACTCCGCGGACTACGAGAACCTGCGCGACGCGCTGGAGAAGCTGCGCCTCAACGACTCCGCCTTCACCTACGAGCCGGAGACCTCGCAGGCGCTCGGGCTTCGGCTTCCGCTGCGGCTACCTGGGCCTGCTCCACATGGAGATCGTCCAGGAGCGGCTGGAGCGCGAGTACAACCTGGCCTGATCACCACCGCGCCGTCGGTGGTCTACAAGGTGCTGCAAGCAAGGACGGCGTGGAGATCACGGTCGACAACCCGGCCAAGCTGCCCGCCGAGGGCAGAGATCGAGAAGCTGATGGAGCCGATGCTCCCGCGCACATCCACGTCCCCAACGAGTACGTCGGCGCCGTGCTGCAAGCTGTGCCAGGACCGGCGCGGCGTGCAGAAGGACATCAAGTACATCGGCAGCCAAGCGCGTGCAGATCGACCTACGAGATGCCGCTCGCCGAGGTGGTCTTCGACTTCTTCGACAAGCTGAAGAGCATCTCCCGCGGCTACGCCTCGCCTGGACTACGAGCTCGCTCGGCTACCAGGAAGCGGATCTGGTCAAGCTCGACATCCTCATCAACGGCGAGGCGGTGGACGCGCTCAGCACCATCGTGCACCGCGAGCGCGCCTACCAGCGCGGCCGCGAGGTCTGCGAGAAGCTCAAGGAAGTGATCCCCAAGCAGATGTACGAGGTGGCCATCCAGGCCGCCATCGGCTCGCGGGTGATCGCGCGCGAGACGCAGAAGGCGCATGCGCAAGAACGTGCTCGCCAAGTGCTACGGCGGCGACATCTCCCGCAAGCGCAAGCTCCTGGAGAAGCAGAAGGAAGGCAAGAAGCGGATGAAGGCGGTGGGACAGGTCGAGATCCCGCAGGAAGCGTTCCTCGCCGTGCTGCGGGCAGAAGAATGAGCGTGGCCCGGGTCGAGCAGGCAAAGCGGGAGGCGGATCGCGAGCGCGGCGTGGTGCAGGCGGCGGACGGCGGCCCCCGCGAATTCTACAAGGTGGCGGGATACGGGCGGCTGCTCGGCATCCTCGCCGCCACCGTGGCCATCGCGGTGGTCGCCCAGCACCTGTTGCGCCGCCAGGACTTCCTCATCGGCTCGGTGGCCGTGTTCCTGGCGGTGTTCGTGCTCTCCACCATCGGGTCGGCAACACCCTGGGGCGTCCGCAGCCGCGCGCGCTCCGAGGCCAGGTCGCTGCGCAAGAGCGGCGGCAGGCTCCTGCGCCGCAACCGCGGCCGGCTCTCCGAGACCGCGGCGCAAGAGGTGGAGGCGGCGCTGGTCGACGTCGACCGCGCGCTCAAGCAATCCGACAAGGGCCTGCCGGCGCTGGAGGCGAAGTGGCGGCTGAGCGACGCGCTCGACGAGCACCTCGCCTTCGCGCGCAAGGGAGCGGTGCGCGAGTACACCGAGTCGATTGGCGGCGCCATCCTGGTGGCGCTGCTCTTGCGCGCTTTCGTCTTCGAGCCGTTCCACATCCCTTCCGGGTCGATGATCCCCACGCTCCTCGTCGGCGACTTCATCTTCGTCAACAAGATGAGCTACGGCCTGCGCATCCCCTTCACCGACCCCGCGCACGTGCACAAGCTCTGGGAGCGGCCCCCCAAGCGGGGCGACGTGGTGGTCTTCATCAACCCGCAGCGGCCGGAGCAGGACTACGTCAAGCGGGTGGTGGGGCTCCCCGGCGACACCATCGAGGTGAAGGACAACGTGCTCTACGTCAACGGGGTGGAGCAGCGCCGGGCAGACGTGGGCGACTACACCTACAAGGACCGCAGCGAGTACACCGACACCGACATGGACGTGGTGGTCCACGAGTACATCGAGGATCTCGGCGGCCACAAGCACCCCATCATCGTGCGCAAGGACCCGGCCTTCAGCCGCGGCGGCACCTTCGTGGTGGAGGAGGGCCGCGTCTTCATGATGGGCGACAACCGCGACAACTCCGCCGACAGCCGCGTACCCGGCGGCATCGGAGAGATCCCTTTCTCCTACATCAAGGGCCGCGCCAGCATCATCTGGATCTCCTTCGGCGGCCCCCTCGGGATTCGTTTCGAGCGCATCTTCCGCGGTGTAAACTAGCGGTCGATGCCCCCCGGCAAAAAGGATCGCGGCCTCACCCTGGTGACCGTCCTGATGGTGGTCGGGCTCGCCGCGGCGGTGCTCTGCGCGATGGGCTTCGGGCCCGCCTACGTGGAGAACTTCGAGGTCAAGCGCGTCCTCGCCGAGGCCGCCAACCTGAGCGTGCACGACGGCAACGACGAGCACGTCAGGAGCTTCGTCTTCGAACGGTTGCACCGCCTCTTCGACGAGCAGGTGGAGGACCACGGCCGCACCGTCACGGAGATGCGCATCGACGTGGACCGCGGCGACCTGCGCATCGAGCGCACCGAGGTCCCCAAGTTCGTGCACATCTGGCTCACCTATTCGCGCGACGTCACCGTGCCGGTGGTGAACGTGCAGCGGCGGGTGACCTTCGACGACTACGCGGAGCAGGATCTCACGCCGGTCACCTGGTGATCGCCGCGCGCAGCCACGAGCGCTAGAGCAGGCTGAGGTGGGTGGCCAGCCGGTGCAGCGACACCTCGCGCTCGCCCAGCAGCAGGCAAGAGAGATCGGGCCCCAGCGCCGCCGCGCGCGCCGCCGGCAATCGGGCCAGAAGCACGCCGTCCGCCGCGTTGTGCAGGGCGGTGCCTCCGAGCTGCAGCGCGACGATTCCGCGCTGCACCAGCGCCGGGCGGGCCGGTTCGGTGCCCTGCGCCGCGACCGACCAGCGGCGGGATCCGTCCAGCCGCAAGGCAGCGCCGCCCGCTCCGGTCGCGATCAGCGCGCCGTCCTCCTCCGCAGCCAGCACCTGCGCCCAGGGCTCGTGCAGCGCCGCCCGCGCGGTGCCGTCGGGCAGGGAGACGGAAAGGATGTCGCCGCCGGCGAGGACGAAGGCGGCGTTGTCGTGGACGGCGAGCGAGTGCGCGTCGTAGGGCATGGGGGCCTCCCACGCCGGCTTGCCGCTCTGCGGATCCAGCCACGAGAGCCAGCCGCGGGAGAGCGCGAGCACCCGCGCCCCGCAACCGACCAGCGCCGAGGCGCGCAGCTTCCGCTTCCAGAGCACGCGCCCGTCGGCGGGATCGATGCCCGCGAGCAGTCCCGATGCGAGCGCCGCCACGATCACCCGGCCGGCGGAGGCGACCTCTTCCGGTTCGCCTCCGGGAAGGCGGGCGCGGAAGGTCAAGGCGCCGTCGTCGCCCACCCGGGCGAGGCCCTCGCCGGGCAGGCCGCGCAGCACGCCGGAGGGAAGCGCCCAGAGGCGGGCGGCCTGCCCCGCGCCGCGAAGCCGGCGTTTCCAGCGCACTTCGCCCGTGGCTGCGTCGATGCGCACGAGGGCGTCTCCGGGCTCCGCGTACACCAGCTCGCCTCCACGCTGCACCACGCCGGGCGAGGCGGGCACCCGCCAGAGGGCGTCTCCGCTCCTGGCGTCGAGAGCGGCCAGCTCGCCCGCGAACTCCACCAGCACCGGCCCTGCCGCAGGCGCGTGCGCGCGCAGCGCGTCCGGCGCGGCCACCCGCCACGCCTCGCGGTAGACCAGCTTGCGGACGCGCCCGTGCGAAAGCAGCGCGCGCTTCGGCAGCGGCTCCGGGGCGGGCGGCGCCGAGACCGCAGCCGGCGTTCGCTTCAGGTCGCCGGTCTCCAGATCGGTGCAATGGCGCAGCAGGGCCTGCGCCTGGTCGCGGAGATCGGCGGAGAGCTCGTCGCCGCCCGCGCGCAGCGCCTCGTCCGCGTAGAGCTGCGCGGCGCCGGCGGCCAGCTTGGCGAGCCGCACCGGCGGCAGCTTCAGCGACTTCTTCCACCCCTGCGCGCGCACCTCGTCGCCGGTGAGGTCCCAGCGCAGCGCGTGCGAGCCGAACTGCAGCGTGTGCTCGCGCTCGCCGGTCTCCCAGGCTTCGATCAGGCGCTCGGCCTCGCCGAGCAGGTTGCGCAGGAAGAGGAAGACCGGGCCTTCCCAGGTGAGCCCCGGCGCGCCGGTCCGCAGCAGCGTCACCGAGCCCTGGCCCAGGTGCGGCGCGAGCGGCGCGAAGTGCGCCTCCTTCGCCGAGCGCAGGCGCGCGGTGGTCTCCGGCGGCAGGCGGATCTGCAGCTTCTCCGGCTTGCGCGCCTCGTTGCACACCAGCGCCGCGGGCTGCGATTCCCGCGCCGGCCACCTGCGGTGCCGGACGTCCGCGCGCCGCGCCAGGAGCGCGGTCATCTCGCCGAGCTTGCGGGCGAGCCGCGCGTCGGAGAGCGCGGGAGAGATGGCGAGCAAGTCGAGGAGCATCCCCCGCGCGGCGTGCAGCGTGGCCGTACGCATCTTGTGCGCGTCGACGAGGAGGCCGGCGGCGAGCACGCGCGCCGGCGGCGCCAGCGTCACCAGGGTCAACAGCAGATCCGATCCCCGCGCCTCGAGCACGAGCTCGGTGGGGCCGGGGCCGATGGTGGCCTGCGCCGCGGGCTCGCCCTGGCCCACGCGGAGCAGCGCCTGCGCCAGCTCTTCGACGGCGAGCAGCACGCGGGCCTCGCCGACGCCTGCGGCGATGTCGACGCCGTCCACCTCGATGCCGAGCACGTCGAGGATGTCGGCGCCGGTGAAGCCCCTGGCCCGCGGCCCGCTCAACGCGCGCAGCTCGCCCAGGTAGGCAGGGTTCAGGCGCCAGGAGCGGCCAGGCCGGATGCGGATCACACCGGCAGCCTAAGTTCGTTGACACGAACTATGCAACCCAATAGGCTCATTCGACTTTTTTCGGAGCGGCGGAAGGGTAGCCTCGAACTGGTCCCGCCCGCACTCCCGCGGAGTGTCACATGACTTTCACCGAGGCGGCCGTGGAGGTTCTGCGGCGCGCGGGCAAACCCCTTCATTACCGGGAGATCGCCGGAGCGGCGCTGCAGGAGAACCTGCTCTCGCACGTCGGGCAGGATCCCGAGCTGACCATGGGGCAGCGGCTCGCCGCCATGGCCAAGCGCGACGAGGATCGCAAGGTGGTGGCGGTGGCCCCCGAAGGCACCTTCGCCCTGCTGGAGTGGGGAGTGCCCCAGGAGGCGCAGGTGGAGGCGGTGCCGCCGCCGCTCTTGCCGGAGGAGGCGGGCGAGGCGCTCTACCGTCCCCGCGAGCGGGAACCCAGACCGATCCACGCGCAGGCGCGCAGGCGGCTCGCCGAGCTGCAGGCGGAGCACGAGGAAGGCTCCGAGGAGGTGGAGGCGGAACGCCGCCGCCAGGACCTGGCGCGCGGCAAGGGCCAGCGGCGATTTCCCCCGCCCGCCGAGGTGGTTTTCGAGGCGCTGGCCGAGCGTCAGTCCGGCGCGCCGCTCGCCGAGCTCTCCGCCGATCTGCTGCGCCGCCAGCTCCTCTCGGAAGCGCTGGTGCGCGATCTGCCGTCGCTGGTGGCCGCGCTCCTCGAGGACAACCGCCGGCGTACCGAGGCGGGCCGCAAGCCGGCCTTCATCGTCGACCGCGACCGCGTCACGCTGGTGGAGTTTCCGCCGCCCTCCGCGCTGCCCGAGCTGGCCGAGGCCCGCGCCCCGCACGCGGGCGCACGGCCCATGGGAGCGGCCCAGCTCGCCGCCGAGGTCCGGCGCGCCGTGGCCCGGGGGCTCCGCCGCAGGGTGGCGGAGCTGGACACGCCCTCGTTCGAGAACCTTTGCTCCACGCTCCTCGACCGCATGGGCATGCGCGACGTGCGCGTGGCCAAGCGCAGCAAGGAAGGCCCGCTCTATCTCGCCCGGCAGCGCCGCGGCGTCTCCGACCTGCGGGTGGCGGTCAAGCTGGTCCGCGGCGCCCGCGAGATCGGGCGCAACGACGTCCAGGAGCTGCGCAAGGACCTCGCCCACTACTCGGCGCAGATGGGGCTGGTGCTGGCGCCTGGCGAGGCGGGTCGCGACGCGCGCAGCGAGGCGAGCGCGGCGGGGCAGGCGCCGGTCGCGCTCTATGTCGGCGACGCCCTGCCGGAGGAGCTGATCTCCTGCAGGGTGGGCGTGACCGTCCAGAGCGTCGAGGTGCCCGACCTGGACGAGGCGTTTTTGGCCGCGCTCTCGCGCCACCGCGAAGAGCGCCCCGCCCGCGAAGAGCGGTCCCGCGAGGAGCGCCGGCCGCACCGCCACGAGCAGCAGGAGGAGGCGCGGCAACCCAGCGCGGAACCGATGGCGGCGCCGCCCGCCCCCGAGGAGACCGCGCACGAGCCTGCGCCGCCGGATGTCGCAGTGGAGGAGCCGGCGGCTGTCGAGGCGCCGCCAGCGGTCGAAACGGCGCCCGAACCCCCGGGCGCGGCGGAGACGCCGCAACCGGACGCCGCACCCGCCGGCGAGCCACGGGAGCCTCGCCGCCGTCGCGGCGGCCGCGAAGAGCGCCCCCGCGCCACCACCCCTGCGGAACAGGCCTGGGGACAGCCTGCGGGGACGCTGCGCTTTGCCGCGCCGCCCGGTCCTACCGTGGTGGCGCCGGGCCAGACCCCGCAAGCGCCTCCGGAGCCTGCGCCGGAACGGGACGAGGAGGAAGAGGCCGCCGCCCCTCCGGCAGACCTTCCCGAATCCGACCCGTTTTGACCCGGGCGCCCAGGCCCCTTAGCATTCGCATCGATGTCCTCCGCCCACAGCCTCGCCGCGCTGGCGCTCGCCGCCGCCGCTTGCAAGTCGTCCACGCCCCACGGCGCCCTGGCCGTGGGGCGCCTCGTCGTGGGCGAGGCGGCGCTCGCGGGGAAGCCGGAGATCGGCGAGTCGGTGGAGAAGCTTCGGGTCGAGCTGCGCGACGCGCTGGAGTCGAGCGGCCGTTTCACCATGCGCGAGGGGGGCCCGGTGAGCGTGCAGCTGGAGATCGATCGGGCCCAGCGCACGCTCGCGCCTCCCTCGTCGCCCGATCCGCTCCAGCCGCTCGAGGAGCGCGAGGTGGCGGAGGTGGCGGTCACGCTGGAGATGACCTCCGCGGGCGCGCAGGGCGACATCGACCGGCTCGTCGCGGAAGGGTCGGCGCGCAGGGCCACCAACGCCGACGACAACCTGGACCCCGCCGTCCGGCACGCCGCCTTCGACGCCGCGCTCGACGCCGCGCTCGCCGACGCGGTGGCTGCGCTGCGCGACCAGAATCGACGCGCGCAACAAGAACGAGGCGGCCTTGATCCGCGACCTCGCCGATCCCAGCGCGCGCCTGCGCGACTACGCCATCCGCGTCCTCGCCGACCGGCGCAGCCCTGCCGCGGTGCCGGCCCTGATCGCGCGGCTCCAGGACCCCAGTCCGGAGATCGCGCGCCGCGCCGCCGGCGCGCTCATCGCCATCGGAGACCGCCGCGCGGTGCCGCCCCTGATCGAGATGACGCACCATCGCAGGAGTGAGGACGTGGGCGCGATCCTCTACGCCATCGCCAGCCTGGGCGGCCCCGAGGCGGAGGCGTTCCTCTTCACCCTGGAGAGCGGGGCGCCGGACGAGGAGACGCGCCGCAACGCGAGGGCGGCCTACGGCGAGCTCTTGCGGCGCAAGCAGGAGGAGTCGGGCAAGGTCTCGGAGCGGAGGCGGGCCGGGCCGTGAAGGCGCTGGTCCTCGCCTGCGCGCTCCTCTGCGCTTGCAAGAGCGGCCCGCCGCCCGCGGCCGCCGCGCCGTCCGGCGAAGACGCCACCTCCTACTATCCGCTCGCGGTGGGAAATGCCTGGACCTACGCGCTGCGGGGGTCGGACAGGCAGGAGACCATCCGCATCGTCGGGCGCGACGGCCCCTGGTTCCTCGACGACCACCGCGGCCGCCTGCGCTACGAGAGCGACGGCGTGCGCGACTCCGATCGCTACCTGCTCCGCACCCCGCTCGCCGCAGGAGCGAAATGGAGCTCGGTGGAAAATCTGGTGGTGCAGCGGTTCGAGGTGGTGACCATGGACGCGAGCGCGGTCACCCAGGCGGGCACGTTCACCCATTGCGCGGTGGTGCGCAACGAGCAGCCGCTCAAGACCGGCGGCAAGTTCGTCACCGAGTGGACCTATGCCCCGAAGGTGGGAATGGTGCAGCTCGTCACCAGCACCATCGACCCGAAGGGCAGGCAGGAGGACCAGACCCGCCTGCAACTGGTCGACTACCGCGTGCAGTAGCGCCAAAAAGGGGACACCATACTTAACTCCGGGTCCGCGCCCCGATCGCCCGTGACGCGGCGTTGGAGTTAAGTATGGTGTCCCCTTCTGCATCGCGCCGGCAGCGGAGGCCGGCTCAATGGAGCCTTACCGCGTCCGGGTCATCTACGGCGACACCGACCAGATGGGCGTCGTCTATTACGCCAACTACCTGCGCTTCTTCGAGGGAGCGCGCGGCCACTACATCCGGGCGCTCGGGCTGAGCTACGGCGACATCGAGGCGCGCGGCATCCTCCTGCCGGTGTACGAGGCGTCGGTGAACTACCTCAAGTCCGCGCGCTACGAAGACCTGCTCGCCGTCGAGCTCTCGCAGACGCACACGCGGGTGAAGATCCGCTTCGAGTACAAGGTGCACCGCATCGCCGCAGGCGGCGCGAGCGGGGGCGGCGCGCAGGCGCCCGGCGGCGAAGACCTGCTCGCGCTCGGGCACACCGTGCACGTCTGCGTGGGAAAGGACGGAAAGCCGACCCGCGCTCCGGAGTGGCTGCTCGACGCGCTGGAGGGGAAGGACCATGGATAGGAACATCGGCCTGGAAGCGGTGCGGCTCACCGAGGCCGCGGCCATGGCCTCGGCCCGGGTGATGGGACGGGGCGACGAGAAGCTCGCCGATCAGGCCGCGGTGGACGCCATGCGCAGGGCCTTCAACGAGCTGCACATCCGCGGCACCGTGGTCATCGGCGAGGGCGAGCGCGACGAGGCGCCCATGCTCTACATCGGCGAGAAGGTGGGGAAGGGCGACGCCAACGATCCCGAGGTGGACATCGCGCTCGATCCCCTGGAGGGCACCACCATCACCGCCACCGGCGGGCCCAACGCGCTCAGCGTCATCGCCCTGGCGGACAAGGGCAACCTGCTCAACGCGCCGGACACGTACATGGAGAAGATCGCCGTCGGTCCCTCGGCCAAGGGAGCCATCGATCTGAACAAGGGCCCGGCGCAGAACCTGCGCGCGGTGGCCGACCGCAAGGGCGTCTACGTGGACGATCTCACCGTCGTCATCCTCGACCGGCCCCGGCACGAGAAGCTCATCGCCGAGGTGCGGGCCACCGGCGCGCGGATCAAGCTGATCGGCGACGGCGACGTGAGCGCAGCCATCGCCACCTGCTTTCCCGAGACCGGGGTCGACGTGCTCATGGGCGTGGGCGGCGCTCCCGAGGGCGTCATCGCGGCCGCCGCCATCCGCTGCATGGGGGGCGACATGCAGGGCCGGCTCGCGCCGCGCAATCCGCAGGAGATCGAGCGCGCGCGCCAGATGGGCATCAAGGACGTGAGCAAGCCCTTCGACGCAGAGGAGATGGCGCGCGGCAACGTGGTCTTCGCCGCCACCGGCGTGACCAGCGGAGACTTCCTCCGCGGCGTGCGCTTCTTCAAGGGTGGGGCGGAGACGCATTCGGTGGTGATGCGCTCCAGGACCCATACCCTTCGCTACATCGAATCGCGACACATGTTCGAGCACAAGCCCCACTTCGCGTAGTCTTTCCCGCATGGAGTGGCTGCGGCGGAGATGGGTTGCTTTCGGCGCGCGCCGGCGGGAACGGCGGGCGCTGGAGAGGTTGGGCGAGTCGTTGCCGGAGGGAGCGCGCGTCGCGGCCCTGGACGACGCGCTGCGCGCCATCGAGGCGCAGGTGGCGGCGTCGCTGCAGCGCGACCGCGACGACTACACCGACGTTCGCGCCTGGGCGCGGCCGCTGGTCGTCGTCCGCGGGCTGCTCGACCGCGTGGTGCTGCGGGAGCGGGCGCGACGCTGTCGCGCGGACCGCCGCGCGGCCTGCGTGCTCCTGGCGCGGGAGGCGCTTCCCGCACGCGCAGGGCAGCGCCGCGGATGCCGCCCGCGCAGCCTGCGCCGCCTGCGCGACGGCGGTGGCCGCGCTCGCCCCTCTGCCCCTGCCGATGCGCGAGGCGGGCCACTTCGCCGGGTACTTGCTGCGCGAGGCGCGCGGGCAGGTCCTGCCGCGCGTGCCCGCCCTGGCGGGGCTGGCGGTGGGCTGGTGGATCGGCCAGACCTTCACCGACTCGGAGCTCAGCGCCACGCTGCACGGCTGGGGCATCGGCTCCGGGCCGCGCCACGCCGTGCACGGCGAGACGCTCCGCGCGATGCGGTTCTGGCTGCCGCTCCTCGCCGCGGCGCTCTCGTCCTATGCCGGCTCCCGGCTGGGAGCGCTGATCAAGACCCGCTACTCACCAGCGGAAGATGCGGTCGTACCCGGCGAAGAGCTTCGGTAGCTCTGCGCGGGAAACCGTCCTCACGCCGTCGATGAAGGCGGTGCGCTCCAGCCCGCGTTCGGCGGCGTCGTCCGCCACCAGCGACACCTCCACGCCCTTGGCGATCAGGCGGGAGAGGTCCTCGGCGATGCGCGGAGGCTGGGTCTGCGCGCGCCCCCCGAACGAGAGTCCCTTCGCGTCCTGGGCCTTGACCGCGTAGTTGACGGCGTTGCCGGCGAGCAGCACGGAAAGGTCGCCGCCGGCTCCCTTGATGGCGCCGGTGATCCAGACCGCCGGGTCGTCCTGCTCCTCGATGTTGGCCCGGTACGCGCCTTCGATGAACTGCAGCGTCTTTGCCATGGTGTCCTCCCTTACCGGGTGGCGATGACCAGCGCGTTCTGCGATGCCTCGGCGGCCTTCCAGAAGTCGCCCGGGCTGCCGCGCTTCGCGCCGGGGATGGCCTCGCCCACTCCGCGCTCGTCCACGCAGAGGCCGCAGTTCACCCATTCGAGCTTGCGGCCGTTGTCCTGCGCGGTCTTGAGCAGCGCCGCCGCCCAATCCTTCGGCAGCGGGTGATCTTCCTGGGCCAGATCGCGGCCGTGAACCGCGTTGGCGTGCGGTGCCTGCTTGGCGAAGGTGAGCGAGACCGCGCCCTCGTAGGCGAAGACGGTGACGTCGTGGCCCTTCTTCAACGCGCTGTCCACCAGGCGAAGGGCGGTGACGGTGCGCTCGTTCTCGTAGGGGCCGTCCATGATGAGGAAGGTCAGGTTTGCCATGTCGTCCTCCTAGAACCAGATGGCCTTGTGGCCGCCGGCGAGACCGTCCACCACCACGTCCAGATCCGCGCTCTGCACGCCGGAGGCGAGCGACGCCGCTGCGATGCCGCGCTGCCGCAGGGAGAAGCCGTCCGCGAGCACGCGGATGCCCGCCTTGGAGAGCTGGGTGAGCTCCGCGCTCTTGCTGCTGCGCCGGGCGGGGAGCACGCCGTTCTGCACCAGGAAGAGGGTGACCTCGTTCCCTTCCTTCGCCAGGCCCTGGGCCAGCGCGCGCGTCTGCGAGACGTCGTACTCGAAGGGATCGCGCGATTCGATCAGGAGATACTGCGCCATCGGATCCTCCAGGTCAGGTGGGCTGCGGTGGGATGCCGGGCGCAGACAACCGTTCCTCGCGCCCGTAGAGCGGAGAAGAGCGGCCGGAACTGCGTCGGGTAACGGCTAGGCGCGCGTCCGGAGCTCTTCCGAGCCCAGACACAGACACATGCAGGAGCGCACCCTGGCCATCGCCAGATTCGTTAGCAGAAGCGGGATGCGTGCGTCAAACTGCATTGGAGCCGGCAAGAAAGCATGCGATCACAAGGCCACATGGCGAGAGCCAGCCACTCCATCGAAGTCGCGGTGCCGCCCGAGGCATTCCACCGCGTGGTCCAGGACTACGCCCGCTACCCCGAATTCGTGCCCGAGCTGAAGGCCGTGAAGGTGGGCGCCCGCCGCGGGGATGCCGTGGAAGTGACCTACTGGCTGGACGTCAAGCTCAACGTCATCGACTTCACGCTGCGCCACGTCACGCGCTCGCCGCAGTGCATCGAATGGGCGCTGGTGCGCGGGGGTGAGTTCATGCGCGCCAACGCGGGGGCGTGGACCATCGAGCGGACGGGGACCGGCGGCACCCGCGCCACCTACCGCATCGACATCGACTTCGGGCCGCTGGTGCCCGGCGCGCTGGAGAAAGCGCTGGCGGAGCGCGGGCTTCCCAACATGCTCGCCAATTTCAAGGCGCGTGCCGAATCTCTCGCTGAAGCAGCGCGCTAGAGCGGCAAGGTGGGCCAGTGGGTAGGTTGACCGAGGAACGACGGGTTGTTAAAAGTCAGGAGTGGCGATCGGGCCCTCGGGAGGACGAGGAGCGGCGGGGCGGACACACGGGGGGTGGTGAAACCATGGTGTCAGGTTTGCATCTATCCAGTTGAGGTCCCCGGAGGTGCTCCATGCTCGACGCGTTCATCATCGAAGAGATCAGACGGCGCGAGCAGGAGCGCGACAACCAGCGGCAGCGGGTCGACCTGCCGCTGCCGGAGCCCACACCGCAGCGCCAGAACGAGCGCCGGGAAGAGGATGAGCAGCCGCAGCGCGGCGTGATCATCATCGACTACTCGGTGCCGGCCGACAGCATCCCCGCCTAGTGGTGGGGCAGCCCGGCGGCCAAGGCCAGCCGGGCAACATGGGCGAGGGCTTCCCGAAATGGGAGGCCCTCGTCGCGCTTCGGGGGCTCGCTACCGCGGAGATCTCGGCCCACCTCTCCTTGATTTCCCCCGCGCTCCACGGCCCGCCATCGCGCGTCACGCCCTCCGTCTCCGTCATCTTGTAGACGAAGATCTTGGGGCCCTGCACGCCGACGATGGCGCCGGTGATGTCGGCCGCGAGATCGCTCGCGAGGAAGGCGGCCACCGGCGCGATGTACTGGGGCCCGATCTGCTCCGGCGTCATGCCCTTGAACATCGCCAGGTCCTGCGTCATCCGGGTCAGCGCGACCGGCGCGATGGCGTTGACGGTCACCCCCATGCGCTGGAGCTCCATGGAAGCGGTGCGCGTCAGCGAATAGATGCCGCCCTTCGCGGCGGAGTAGTTGCCCTGGCCGAAGTTGCCGAGCAGGCCCGAGAGCGAGGTGGTGTTGACGATGCGCCCGCCCTTGCCTTGCACCTTGAACAGCCGCGCCGCCGCCTGGGTGACGAGGAAGGTGCCGCGCAGGTGGACGGCGACCACGAGATCGAAGTCCTGCTCGCTCATGTTGACCAGCGTCTTGTCGCGGAGGATGCCGGCGTTGTTCACGACGATGTCCAGCCGTCCGAACTTGTTGAGCGCGCTCCAGATCAGGCCGTCGGCGCCTTCGCGCGTGGCCACGCTGTCGTAGTTCGCCACTGCCTCGCCGCCGTTCGCCTTGATCTCGGCCACGACCTTGTCGGCCATCTCCGCGCCCTTGCCGCCGCCGTGGCGGTCGCTGCCCAGGTCGTTGACCACCACCCGCGCGCCTTCGCGGGCAAAGAGCAGCGCATGCTCGCGGCCGATGCCGCCGCCGGAGCCGGTGACGATCGCGACCTTGCCTTCGAGCAGACCCATGGATGCCTCCGCGGTGCAGCGAAAAGGGGAGGCGCTTCTAGCACATCGTCAGCGGCTGCGCAGCGCCCTCTCCAGCTCGGCGCGCGCGCCCTCCAGCTGTTCGCGCAGCCGTCCGATCTCGGCGTCGCGATCGGCGAGCTGTTGCTGGACGTCGGAGAGCTGCATCACCAGCCCGCGCAGCTGGAGCTGGAGGAGGGCGACCTGCGCGCCGGGAATCTCCGCCGGCTGCCCGGCGCGGGGCAGGGCCGGAGCGAGGGGAAGCGGGTCGGGCCCGCGCAGGCCTTCCCCGGCGGTCCCGATGGCCTCCTCCATGCGCTGCACGTGTTCCCAGGGCGCCTCCGGTTGCGAAGGCCGCGCGTCGGCATCGCCGCCGCCGAGCGCGCGCAGCTCCGCCTCGAGCACGTGGTCGGGAAGGGTCAGCTCCGCCTCCTCGTCGGGCGCGCCCAGCTCGAGCAGGAGCGCGCGCAGGCGATCGTGCTGGGCGGCGTCGAGGTGGATGAACTGCAGGCCCAGGCCGGGCATCCGCTTCGAGACGCGGCCGTCGAGCGCGTCCACGCGGCTGGTGACGCGCGCCGAGAGCGAGAGCTGCTTCTTCCAGCCCGGCTTGACCAGGTCGAGGGCGATCTCGGTGCCCACCTCCTCGATCTGGTCGGTGCGCACGAAGAGCCCTCCCATCGAGATGTTCTCCACCAGGCAAGGTGTCCGGCCGCGCTGTGAGCGCAGGTGCGCGGCCATGCTCGGCGCGCGCACGCGGGTCCAGCGGCGGAGGTTCTTGGCCATGCTGGCGCCATGGTAGATCAATCCGGGTCCCGATGCGCTTTTTCGCCGCGATGTTGCTGCTCGGTGCGTGCCGCAACGGCGGTGCGCCGGCGACGGCAGTGGACCCGGCGCCTCCCCCGGCCGCGGCGCGCGCGGCAACCCCGGTGCAAGCCGATGCGCGCGAACGGGATCGCCTGCGCTGGAGCCTGTCGTCCGCGGGAGCCACCGTCGTGCAGGAGCCGGAAGGGGACACCTCGTGCAGCCTGCGCTGCGCCTCCCCGGGCGGAACGTGGCAGGTGCGGCTCTGCGCCGCGGAGCGCGTGGACCTGCGCGTGATCTCCCGCGACTGCGAGTGGCTGGCGGTGCTGCGCCGCGATCCGCAGATCGACGATTCCATTCCGGCGACGATCATCGGCGCGCTCTTCCACCGCGGCGTTCCCGCGCGGCTGGTGGCGGCGGGCGAGCTGCCTGCGGGCGCGGTGTCCGTCGCGCTCGACCGGCTGCAGTGGCTCGGCGAAGGACCGGCGCAGTTTCGCGGCGGCTCTCTCGCCCTGCCGCTGCGTGCGGGGCCCGATGCCCTGGTGCCTCTCGCGGCCGCGGCGGAGCGCAAGCCCGCGGTTGCGGCGGCGCAGCTCCGCTACCTGGACGAGCAGGGCACGCTTCACCTCGTGGACAGCCGCGACGAAGTGCCCGAGCGATACCGTGAGCGCGCCACGGAGGTGAGCTCGAGCGCGGTCACCTTCCTGCACATGCCGCCGCCGCCCATCCCCGAGGAGGAGGAAATGCCGCCGCCGCCGCGGCGCGTCTCCTCGCCGCCGCCGCGCGCGCAGCGGGCGCGGCGACGCGGCCCGGCGCCGTACGGGCTCACCTACCTGGAATGGTTGCGCGTGCTCTCCGGCCAGCGCGGGCTGGGCGACCCGGATCGGCCGGCCTGCATCGGCAACGACGGCAAGCCCAAGGAGTGCAACGAGTAGCGCGCGCGTTTGCCGCCGGCCCTGCAGCGTGCTAACGGGCGCGTCATGACCGAGATCATCGACGTCCACGCGAGAGAGATCCTCGACAGCCGCGGCAACCCGACGCTGGAGTGCGAGGTGACGGTCGCGTCCGGGAGCACGGGGCGCGCCGCCGTTCCCTCGGGAGCGAGCACCGGCGAGCACGAGGCCCACGAGCTGCGCGACGGCGAGAAGGGCCGCTACGGCGGCAAGGGCGTGCGCACCGCGGTCGAGAACGTGCGCAGCAAGATCGCGCCGCGGATCGTGGGAATGGACGCGACCGACCAGGCGGGCCTGGATCGGCTGATGATCGAGCTGGACGGAACGCCGACCAAGAAGTCGCTCGGCGCCAACGCCATCCTCGGGGTCTCGCTCGCCGCGGCGCGTGCAGCAGCGGTGGGGAACGGGGCGCCGCTCTACCGCTACCTCGGCGGCGTCAACGCGCGCACCCTGCCCACGCCGCTGATGAACATCCTCAACGGCGGCGCGCACGCCGACTCCAACGTCGACATCCAGGAGTTCATGGTGGTGCCCTGGGGCGCTCCCACCTTCGCCGAGGCGCTGCGCATGGGCGCCGAGGTGTTCCACGCGCTCAAGGGCGTGCTCAAGGGCCGCGGCTACTCCACCGGCGTGGGCGACGAGGGCGGCTTCGCTCCCAGCCTCAAGTCGAACCGCGAGGCGCTGGAGCTGATCTCCGAGGCCATCGGCAAGGCCGGCTACAAGCTGGGAAACGACATCGTCCTCGCGCTCGACGCCGCGGCCAGCGAGTTCTACCGGGACGGCCGCTACGTGCTGGAAGGGGAGGACAAGACGCTGGACCGCGCCCAGCTGGCAGAGCTTTACGCAGCCTGGGCGAAGGATTTTCCCATCGTGTCCATCGAGGACGGCCATGCCGAGGACGACTGGGAGGGCTGGAAGCTGCTCACCGACCGCCTGGGCGCGTCCGTGCAGCTGGTGGGCGACGACGTCTTCGTCACCAACGTGGAGCGGCTCAAGCGCGGCATCGCCGAGGGCATCGCCAACGCGGTGCTGATCAAGGTCAACCAGATCGGCACGCTGACCGAGACGATGGACTGCGTCCGCATGGCGCACGCGGCCGGCTACCGCACGGTGATGAGCCACCGCTCGGGCGAGACCGAGGACTCGTTCATCGCCGACCTCGCCGTGGCCTGCGACTGCGGGATGATCAAGACCGGCTCTGCCAGCCGCAGCGACCGCATCGCCAAGTACAACCAGCTCCTGCGCATCGAGGAGGAGCTGGGCCTCTCCGCCCGCTATGCCGGCAAGTCCGCCTTCCCCAGGGCGAAGAAGTAACCCTGCCCTTACGCGGTCTCGGCGATGGTCTGGCGCTCGTCGTCGGGGAAGAGCTCGTCCATCAGTTCGCCGAGCTCCGCCTCCAGCTTGTCCTTGGCGCGGATCTCCAGCTGGCGCGCGCGCTCGCGGGAGAAGCCGAAGTGCTCGCCCAGCTCCTTGAGCGTCATCGGCTTGTCGTTCATGATGCGCTGCTCGATGATGTAGCGCTCGCGCGGGTCGAGCCGGCCCAGCGCCTCCAGCACGCGCTCGCTGCACGATGCTGGCGCTCTTCCTGGTCGGCGATCTCGTCGCGTCGGGGAGTCGGCGCCGTCCTGCACGAAGTCCACGTGGGTGTTGCCGCCGTCCTCGCCCATGGGCGCGTCGAGCGACAGGTCGCGGCCTTCCATGCGCTGCTGCATCTCGCAGCACTTCGCCGGGCTTCACGCGCAGCTTGCTTGGCGATGGCGCCTTCGCTGGCCTTCTGCATGTCGCCGGTGGCGCCGTCGAACTTCTCCAGCTCGCGGCGGGTGCGGGCCAGCGAGAAGAACAGCTTCCGCTGCGCCTGGGTGGTCCCGAGCTTCACCAGGCTCCAGCTCTTGAGGATGTAGTTCTGGATGTAGGCGCGGATCCACCACACCGCGTAGGAGATGAGGCGGATGCCCTTGTCCGGCGTCGAACTTCTGCACCGCCTTCATCAGGCCGATGTTCCCTTCCTGGATGAGGTCGGCCATCTTGATGCCGTACGAGCGGTACTCGTAGGCGACCTTCACCACGAAGCGCAGGTTGGAAGTGACCAGCTTGTGCGCCGCATCCAGGTCGCCGCTCTTCGCGTACAGCGCGCGCCAGGCGCTGCTCTTCGTCGACGGTGAGAAGCGGATACTGGTTGATCTCCGCCAGGTACATGGCGAGCGAGCCGGTGCTCGACGGCAGGGCAGACGGTTGCATGGTGCCTCCTCCGGGCAATGCGATGCGTCTTGCCTTCAGCAAGCGCGGTGCCACCTTTGGTGGAACGCGTTTTCACAGGGACTTGACGCGACGGCGGGGCATGCACGGCCCGGACCCCTGTAAGATCTCCAGGGGTGGGGGGTTGCGCAACCTGTAACTCTTGAGCAGCCGTCCGCTTGCGCACTCTCCATGCGGCGCTTACGTTCGCGAGATGCCCGAGGTCGGCAAGCGCGGCAAGTACCTGGGCTTCGTCGCCCATGAGATCAAGAACCCGCTCGCGACGGCGCTTTGGTCGTGCGATCTCCTCAAGCGCATGGAAGGCTCGGAGCGGGGCGGAGAGCGCGCCGAGAAGATGATCGACGTTTCCCTGCGCGCGCTGCGGCGCATGCGCCGGCTGATCGACGACTTCTTCACCATCGAACGCCTGCTGGAGCACGGCTACGAGCTCCGCCGTGAGCCCGTGGCGCTCAAGGACCTGGTGGAGCCGTCGGTGCGGGCTTTGGCGGAGAAGGACGGCGTGCCCACCGCCGAGTGGGCCGTGGACCTGGCGGAAACGGCGACGATGGGCGACGCGGAGATGCTCCGGCGCGCGGTCAGGCTGTCGCTCGAGCACATGGCGCGGCCGTCGCCTACGCCGCGGCTCACCATCACCACCCACAGCGACGGCGGGCACCCCGCCATCCACATTCGCGCCGAGACGCCGCCTGCGCCGCTCTTGCCGCCGGATCCCGAGGACCGTCCCAGCGGAGACACCACCGGAGCGGTCCTCGGCTTCGCGCTGGCCTGCCGCATCCTCGAGTCGCACGGCGGACGGATCGAGGAGCGCGACGGCGGCCTCTGGCTGCACTTTCCGGCCGCCGCCTGAGCCGGGCTACTCGTCGTCCTTGCGGTCGAGGTCGTCGAGCTTGTCCTTGATGCCCTCGCGCAGGTTGCCCGCCGCGTCCTTGATCTTGCCCTTCACCTGGTCCAGCTTGCCTTCGGCTTCCAGGTCGCGGTTGCCGGTGGCCACGCCGCCCGTTTCCTTGATGCGGCCCTTGATGGTGTCGATCCCGCCTTCGATGTTCTTCTTGTCCATGTGTGCGCCTCCTGTCCGAAGAGGATGGCGCGCGCTCGAACCGTTGGCGAGGGACGGCTCAGCGGGCGGCGATCTGCTCGGGAGGCAAGAGCAGCGAACGGTAGGCCGCGATCACGTTCTTCGGGTAGCTCTCCAGCCTGCGCCACGCCCGGCTGCCGCGGCGCAGGCTGCGGGCCACGCCGGGACCTGCGTTGTAGGCGATGAGGGCGGTGGTCAGGTCGCCGTCGAACCGCTGCAGCAGCTGCGCCAGGTAGGCAGTCCCCAGCTCGACGTTGAGCACCGGGTTGAAGAGCGCCGCGGCGCGCAGCCTGTCGTTGCGCGCGTCGGCGTCCTTGGCGAGCAGCCACTGCGCGGTCGGCGGCATCAGCTGCATGAGGCCGCGAGCGCCCGCGCCCGAGACCGCGAAAGGATCGAAGTGGGACTCGACCTGGATCACCGCCGCCGTGAGCAGCGGGTCGAGGCCGTGCTTGCGCGACTCGCGGACCACCGCCGCCATCACCCGGCGCCGGTCGTCGCCCCAGAGGGCGGTGGAGTCCTTCATGAACCGCGCGACGCCCAGCCTCTCGGCCTCGCGCGCGTCGGCGATCTCCTGCTCGGCGCCGCTGCCGGCGAGCGTGTCGAGGCGGGCGCGGACGGCGGAGAGCTCCTGCTCCACCCTGGCGGCGCGGGCCTCCGCGCTGCGCGCGCGCAGCTCGGCGTCGTGCGCCGCGGCCACGGCGGCCCCCGCGGTCCAGGCGAAGCCTTCGGCCTGGCCGCCGGGATCGGCCTGCTTGACCACGCCGAGCGCCGCGCCGGCCAGGCCCGCGAAAGCGGCGAGGACGATCAAGAGGGCGAGAGAACGGCGCCGGCTGGCCGTCCCACCACGGCCAGCCGGCCCCTCCCCCGGGTTCGCGCAGCCGACAGCCCCGCCCCCCACGTCGAAGCAGTCATCCCCAACCCTCCCCCCGGGGGCCCCGGCTTCAGCCCCCTGCTGCCAACCCGCGGGGGTCCTGAGCAGCCGGCGTGCCAGCAGGCGGTCCCCTCGGCAGCCCGTCCGCTGGGCGGGGTGGGGAGAGAACGCTTTTGCCCAACTTGCTCCGCCGGGTTCCGCGTGTTAGAAGCCGCGACCCCCGCAAGAGGGGGGTAACGCAAACCCTCCGCGCGATCCGTGGGTTGCACGACGGATCGCCCGCAGCCTCTGCCCCCGGGCACGCCGCGCCGCATTTCGCGGGAGGCAGCGCGAGGAGCTGGCAATGCCCAAGGGTCTCATCGGCAGGAAGATCGGCATGACCACCGTGTTCGCGGAGGACGGCAGCGCCGTCCCGGTGACGGTGGTGGAGGCCGCCCCCAACCTCGTCTTCGGTCACCGCACGCAGGAGCGCGACGGCTACACCGCGCTGCAGCTCGGCTTCGAGGAGCTGGACGAGAAGAAGGCCGAGCGCCGCGAGACCAAGCCCTATCTCGGGCAGTTCAAGAAGAAGGGGCAGAAGCCGCACCGGCTCATCAAGGAGTTCCGCGTCGAGGCCAAGGAGCTGAACGACTTCGCCGTCGGCTCGCAGGTGACGGTGGCGCTCTTCAAGAAGGGCGACGTGGTGGACGTGACCGGCACCAGCCGCGGCATGGGTTTCGCCGGCGTGGTCAAGCGGCACCACATGAAAGGCCAGGCGCGCAACGCCGCCTCCGCCCACGAGGTGCACCGCCACATGGGCGCGGTCGGACAGCGCAAGACGCCGGGCCGCGTGTTCAAGGGCAAGCGCATGCCCGGGCACATGGGCGTGGACCGCAGGACGGTGCAGAAGCTCACCGTGGTGGACGTCGTCCCCGAGAGCAATCTCCTCTTGATCAGCGGCAGCGTCCCCGGCTACGACTCGGCGGTCGTGGTCGTCCGGCCCGCCGCCAGGTAGCCGCTTTCAGTCGGCGATCGAGAGCAGCACTTCGGTGGCGCTGATGATCTGCTTCTGCAGCAGCACCCGCGCGTACTCGATGAAGGGCAAAAGCGCGCGTCCCGAGCGGGAGATCTGCTGGATCTCGGCCAGCGAACCGCTGCCGGCGATGGCCTCACGCACCGCGTCGGTGATCTGCAGCGCTTCCACCACCACGGCGCGGCCCACGTAGCCCGTCCCGGCGCACGCGTCGCATCCCACCGCGCGGGGCAGGAGCTGCTCGCCCTTGGCGACGATGCCGCGCGAGACCAGCGACTCCAGCAGCGCGGGCGTGGGAACGTCCAGCTTGCGGCAGGCGGAGCAGAGCTTGCGCACCAGACGTTGCACCAGGACGAGCGCGATGGACTGCGCGATCAGCGCGCGGCTGCAGCCCAGGTTCTCCAGGCGCTGGATGGCGGAGACCGCGTTGTTCGCGTGCAGCGACGAGAGCAAGAGGTGCCCGGTCATCGCCGCCTCCAGCGCGAGCCGGGCCGTCTCCTGGTCGCGCATCTCGCCCACCACGATCACGTCGGGATCCTGGCGGAGCATGGAGCGGAGCACCTGCGCGAAGCCCAGGCCGGCCGCCGCGTTCACCTGCACCTGGGTCACCCCGGCGAGGCGGTACTCGATGGGGTCCTCCACCATGATGATGTTGGTGTCGGGGCGCGTCACCTTGCGCTCGTTGAGCGCGGCGTAGAGCGACGACGTCTTGCCCGAACCGGTGGGGCCGCAGACGAGGATGCCTCCGTAGGGACGGTTGAGCGCCTTGCGCAGGGCGGAGAGGAGCCCGGCATCGAAGAAGATGTCCTCCAGCCTGCGGGTGCTGCCGGCGGCCTCGAGGATGCGGAGCGCGATCTTCTCGCCGCGGTTGGCGGGCAGGGTGGAGACGCGCAGGTCAATCTCGCGCCTTCCCGCCGTGACGCCGATGCGCCCGTCCTGCGGCAGCCGCCGCTCGGTGATGTCGAGGCCGGCGAGCACCTTGATGCGCGCGGTCACGCCCTTGAGGGAGGTGCCGGGCGGAAGCGGCTCGGCCCAATCCTGGAGGACGCCGTTGACGCGGTAGCGCACGCGGAAGCTCTGCTGGGTGGGCTCGATGTGGATGTCGCTCGCCTCGCGGTCGAGGCCGGCCGCGATGATGCGGTTGACCAGGCGGATGGCGTCGTCGCCGACGGCGCGGGCATCCGAGCCGCGCTCCTGCTCCGCCACCGTCTCGAACTGGAAGCTGTCTGGATTGGCCCGCGGCGAGTTGCGCCTGGTCCCGCCCGCGCCCAGTCCGTCGTCGGTGAGCTTGAGTCGCACCAGGGCGGAGCTGAAGTCCTCCAGGCCGATGGCGACGGGCACGATCTGGACGGTCTGCAGCGTCCGCTTCAACTCGGCCAGCGCGGCGGTGTCGCGCGGGTTGACCATGGCGACCGTGAGCACGTTGCCGGTGAGCTTCACCGGCAGGAGCCGCAGGATGCGCACCAGCTTGGTCGGCACCATCGCCATCACCGAGGGCGAGAGGTCGAAGTCGCGCACCTCGGTGAAGGGAATGAAGCCGGCGGGAGCGTCCTCCGGCGCCAGCGCGCGCGCCGGCTGCGCCGCCTGGGGTTCGTGCTGCGCCACCTGACGCACCTGCGCGTCCAGGTCGGTGACCATCTCCGGCGCCGCTTGCCGTTCGATGGCGGCGAGGGCGGCGACGCGCTCGGTGAGCCGGCGCGCCACCGCGGCGGAGACCACGGCGACCGTCCCCATCATTCCCTGCATCGCGGCTGCAGGCACCCAGAGCACGCGCGACGCGGCGGTCGCGATCACGAAGAAGGGGCTCGGCGTTCCCAGGAGCGCGCCCACCTCGCCGAAGTGGTCGCCGGCGGCCAGGTCCTCCACCGGTAGCAGCTCGCCGCCCGCGGAGGGCAAGAGCACCTGCGCCGCGCCCGAGAAGAGGATGCCGATGCCGTCGTTCACCTTGTCGGCGGTGACGATCTCGCTGCCTTCGGCGCATTCGAGGCCCACCACGGCGGCGGCGATCCGCGCCACCACTTCCGGCGCGGCGTTGCCGAAGAGCGCCGTCCGGGCCAGGAACGGCTGGATCTTCTCCGCCGGAACCTTGACGCGGACGATCCCTTCGAGCAGCGGCGGCGCGGAGCCGCCTGCCTCCGCCTGTGGCGGATCGGACGGTCGCGCGCCTTTCGACGACGCTGGCGCCATGGGAGAGCGATACCACGCCCGCGTCGTGTCGCCACACTTCCATTTCGGCGCGTCCGCCTCGCCGCACTGCGCAAATCAGGGGCCGAGTGTCTGCCTGTGAGCTTGCCGGGCAGGAGCAGGCGCCCCACGTTGTCTCGCCCCCTGCGGAGTCCAACATGCCCGCCCGTCTCCTGATGCCCCGACTTGCCGCTGCCCTGGCGCTCTGCGCGCTCTCGGCGCGCGGCGAGGAGCGGGCGGTCTACGGGCCGGACGGAGCTCCCACGGTGGTGCAGCGCAAGCTCCACCCCATGGCCGGCCTCTGGGAAGCGAGCGTCGCCTTCGACCTGGCGATGAACACGGCCCTGGTGGACCAGGTGGGCGGCCTCGCGGGGGTGAGCTACCACCCGAACGAATGGTTCGACTTCGGCTTCGAGGGCTTTCTCCACCATGCGTCGCTCTCCGCGCTGGCGCAGAACGTCCGGGCCGGCCTCCGCTCCCGCACTCCGGCGCAGCGCAGGGACGAGCTGTCCGGCGACAACCAGCTTCGCGCCGGCGCCCTGGGCGTGCTGCGGCTCGCGCCCGTCTACGGAAAGTTCAACCTCGCCGGCGAGGCCGACGTGCACTTCCAGGCGTACCTCCTCGGCGGCAGCGGCCTTTCGCGCGTCCACCGCGAGTCGGTGAACCTGTGCGCGGATCCGGGCACCGCGTCCTGCCAGAGGTTCGAAGAGAGCGATGCGACGCGCCCGGTGGGACTGGTCGGCGGCGGGTTCCGCTTCTACTTCAACCGCGCCTTCAGCCTGCGCACGGAGGTGCGCGGCTACCTGTTCCCCTCGTCGTACAGGACCTCGGCCGACCTCACCCAGCCCGGCTCGGGCGAGTCGAAGGGCTATCTCGCGGCCATCGCCACCTTCAACGCCGGCGTCTCGGTCCTCTTCTGACATGCGCCGCCTCCTCTTCGCCATCCTCGTCTCCGGAGCCGCCGCGGCGCAGACGGCGGCGCCCGACCTGCGCGTGCACGTGGTGGAGAAGCGGCCGTTCACCGAGGCGCAGCGGTGGGAGCTGTCCTTCTTCGGCAACGCGCAGGTGAACCCCAAGTTCACGCAGCACGCCGGCGTCTCGCTGGAGCTCGCCTACCACCTGAGAGAGAACTTCGCGGCGCAGCTCGGCGTCCTCTGGTTTCCCTACGCGGTGCAGAGCGGCCTCGCCGAGGAATTGCTCACCCGCGCGGGCGAGGCGCCCGAGTCCGCGGAGGCGTTCCTGCTGCGCGGCGCGGTGCTCGGGGGCGTGGAGCTGATGCCCATCTACGGCAAGCTCGACGTGTTCGACGGCCGCATCCTGCGGCTCGGCGTGTACCTGAACGCCGGGGTCGGCGCGGCCAAGACGCGGCTGCAGCTCCGGCCTGCCGCCGACCCGAACACCGGCCGGACGTTCGGCGACACGGGATACCGGCCCATCGCCTCGCTCGGAGCGGGACTGCGCGTCTTTCTCGGCGATCGCTTCACCGTCCGGCTCGAGCTGCGCGATCTGGCCTACTCCAGCTACGTGTCGCGGGTGAACGGCTGCAACCTCGCCGACGTCGTCCAAGATCGAGGCGGCGGAGGCGGCGGGCGGCACCGCCTCGGGACTCTCGGGCGGCTGCGACGAGCGCGCGTTCGGGGCTCCCGGCACGCCAGCGCAGCTGAACGCGGGCGCCGCCAGGGACATGCTCAAGACGCCCTCCGCGGACGTGATCAACAACATCGCCTTCCAGGGCGGCGTGAGCTGGCTCTTTTGAGGGGAGACATGGCCAGGCTCGCCGCATCGATGCTGCTCCTCGCCACTGCCGCGGCCGCGCAGGAGGACACCCGGGGCGCGATTCGCTCGTTCGCCGCCGCCGAGAACGGCCCAGCACCCACGCGTGCCCAGGCGCAACTCGATCTCGCGCGCTCGCTTCGCAAGCTGGGGTTCGACTTCGACGCCTTCTACGCGTACGCGCAATCCTCGAGGCGGGTCCCGCGCAGCCCGGCTACCTCGAGGCATCCGGGCCATCGCCGCCATCTCGGAGGCTCCGGCGACGAGATCTTCGTCCCAGCGTCTTCGCGCGGGTCCGGCGGAGCAGCTGTCCGCGCTCCCGCCGGATGCGGCTGGCCCGGGCCGACGGGATGCTGGGGCTGCTCGCGTAGCGCGCCGGCAGGTACGCGGAGGCGGAGGCGCTCTTGAAGGGCGTGCCTCCGGGAAAGCGGCGCGTTTCCGCCCGGGCGCGATACCTCGAGCGGGCTCTCCAGCAGCGCACCGACCCGGAGAAGGCGCTGCGACCTTCCGCGGCGTGCTGGCGGCGATGACGGCGCCGCCTGCGGGCCTCAGCGAGCTCGCCTCGCTCGCGCTGGGCCGCACGCTGTACGGCGCTGCATCGCTATGCAGAGGCGAGCGCCGCCTACGCCACGTTGCCGCGCTTCTCGCGCCACTGGGACGAGGCGCTGTTCGAAGGCGCGTACGCCGACCTGCGCAACGGCGACCCGGGCGGCGCGCTGGGCAAGCTGTACAGCCTGCATTCGCCGCACCTGCGCGACGAGTTCGTCCCCGAATCGTTCAACCTGGCCGCGCATCCTCTTCCACCAGCGCTGCCTCTACCCGCGGGTGCGCGAGGCGCTGGCGCAGTTCCCGCGCGAGTACGTGCCGATGCGGAAGCAGACGCAAGCATCCTCGCGGCCAACCCGCCGGTCGAGGAGTACTGGCGGATGCTCTCGCCGCGGCGATGCGCGCCTGCCCGCGGCGATGAAGCACCATCTGCAGAAGAACGAGCGGGTCGCCTCGATGCTCGCCTATTTGCAGCGCCTCGACGCGCGAGGACGCGCCGCATCCGCGGCGACCGCGAGCTCTCGCAGAGCCGCCTGGGCGAGGAGCTGCTGGAGAACGTCGCGCGGCAGAAGGAGCTGACCGAGCAGCTGGCGGCAAGTTCGTCCACGGCCGGCTCGCCGACATGGCGCACCTGATCGACGTCCTGGAGGGCGACACGGAGCTGATCGCCTTCGAGGCCGACCAAGGGCGAGAAGGAGATGCTGGAGGAGAACTTCGATCCCCGCGGCGCAGCTCGCCCGCAGCGGCTGCGCCGCCCGGCGATGCCGCAGTCCGGCCACGAGTACTGGCCTTCGACGGCGAGTATTGGCCGGACGAGATCGGCTACTACCGGTACACCTCAAGGACGCCTGCCCGCGGAGCAAGGAGCATGACGGCGCACGCTCCTCCCTCGCCCTCGCTGCCGCCGAGCCGCGGGAGCGTCGGAGGACGATGGGCCAGCCGACAAGAAGCGCGACGAGCTGATCGCCGACCTGCAGGCCCTGCTCCCGCGAATGCCCGAGAGCGGGCGCAAGGCGGACCTCTGAGTTCCAGCTCGCCGAGCTGTGGTGGGAGAAGGCGCGCTACGTCTCCGTGCAGGAAGGCAAGGCGTACGACGAGGCGTACGCGGCCTGGGCGCGCACCCGGCGCAGGGCCAGGAGCCGAAGATCGACGGCCGGCGCAGCGAAGGGTTCCGCAAGCAGGCGCTGGCGGTCTACGGGCGGATCCTCGACGAGTACCCGGCGCTACCAGCGCCGGGACGAGGTGCTCTTCGTCCTCGGCCACAACCTCTACCAGAGCGGCGACAAGGCGGAGGCGGCGCGGCGCTACCGCGCGCTCGTCGCGGGCTTTCCCTCCTCGCGGTTCGTCCCCGACGCCTGGGTGCAGATCGGCGAGCACTCCTTCGCGACGAACGACCTGCCGCACGCGCGCGAGGCGTTCGAGAAGGCGGCCTCCTTCCACACTGCCCAGGCTCTACGCGTTCGCGCTCTACAAGCTCGCCTGGTGCGACTACAACGCGGGCGACGCAAGCCTCCGCCATCGCCCGGTTCAAGGAGGTCGTCGCCTATTCGGAGACCACCTCCACCGCGGCAGACCGCGTGCAGCTTCGCAGACGAGGCGCTCAAGGACGTGGCCCTGGCCTTCGAGCAGGGCCGACGCCGCCGAGGCAGGCGCGGCATACCTGAAAGAGAAGGGCGGCGCGCAGGCGGTGGAGCTCGGCGCGCGGCTGGCCTCGGCGTTCTTCGACGCCGGGAAAGTTCGAGCAGGCCATCGGCCTCTATCGCATGCTGGAGGAGGACGCGCCGCTGCACCAGCGCGCGCCTTCGTGGCAGCAGAAGATCCTCCTCGCCTGCGACAAGCTCAACCGCCGCGACCAGGTCGTCGCGGAGATGAAGCGCCTCGTCGACGGGTACGGCCCGGCAGCGGCTGGGCGCAGGCGAACGCCGGGAAGAAGGGCGCGCTGGCCGAGGCGACGAGCCTGTCCGAGAGCGCGCTGCGCGAGCTGGTGCAGGACTACCACCAGGAGGCCATCAAGACGAAGGAGCGCGGCGACGTACAGGCTCGCGCGGGACATCTACCGCCAGTACCTCGACGCCTTCCCCAAGGCCGAATCGGCCGCGCGCGATGCGCTTCTACTACGCGGAGATCCTCTGGGCCCTCGAGGAATGGGACGCAGCCGCCGAGCGAATACGGGCTGGTGGCGGAAGCCGATCCCGCACGGCGCCTACGCGCAGAAGGCCGCCTACGACGCCATCCTCGCCTGGGAGAAGTCGGTGGCCATCTCCACGGGGAAATCTGGCGAAGCGCGAGCTCGCGGACTCCGGCGAAGATCGACGAGCGCAAGGACAAGGGACAGATCGAGGCCTCGAGGCGCACCTGCAGCTGCAGACGGTCACGCGCGAGGTCGCCGAGGAGCAGCCGATCCCGGACAACGAGCAGAAGCTGATCGCCGCCTGCGACCGCTACCTGCGGTCTCGCCGGGGGCGAAGGACGAGATCCTCGTCCGCTACCGGGCCGCGTTCCTCTTTACGACCGCCGGCACTTCGTCGAGGCGGCGAAGCGGTTCGGCGAGATCATCCTCCAGCTGGCCGACCGACGACATGTCGCGCAAGGCGGCGAACCTCTCCCTCGACATCCTCAATACCAGGGAGGAGTGGCTGGCGCTGAGCGAGCTGTCGCGGAGGTTCCTCGCCGACACGCGGCTCTGTCCGCCGGGCAGCCGTTTCGCCGGCGAGGTGGCGCTGATCGGCGAAGGCGCGAATTCAAGCACGCCATGCAGATCTACGAGGTGAAGCAGGATTTCCCGCTCGCGGCGAAGGAGTTCCGCGCTTTCGTGGCCGAGCATCCCAGGAGCGCGCATGCGCCGAGGGCGCTCTACAACGCGCTCGTCATCGCCGACAAGGCCGACGAGCTGGACGTGGAGATCGCCGCCGGAGAAGCAGCTGGTGCGCGACCATCCCGCCGCCGATTCCGCCATCCAGAAGCTCGCGCTGCCGGCGTTGGCGAGCGCCTGCGAGCGCGCGGCCCGGTACTCCGACGCGGTCCGCTGGTACGAGCAGGCGCAGGCCCGCTGGCCGAAGGATGCCCGCGCGCCGGACTGGCTCTTCAACGCCGCGGTCTGGCGCCAGCGCATGGGCGACGACGCCGGCGCGCTGCAGGCCTTCCGCAAGTACGTGAAGGAGTACTCCTCCCGCGCCGACGCGCCCAAGGTCGCGTTCGCCGTCGGAGCCATCCTCGAGCAGCGCAAGGAGTGGCGGAAGGCCGCCGATCATTGGGCCGCCTTCCCGCGCCAGTGGGGGCGGCACCGCGAGCGCGGCCCAGCTTCTCCTCGCGCGCTACCGCCAGGGACTTGCGCTGCGGGCGCTGAAGGCGAGCGACGGCGGCGCATTCGCGGAGGTGGCGGAGCGCTACAGGAGGCTGCAGGCAAAGGAGCGCGCGCCGGAGGTGATCGACGCCGCCGCGCACGCGCGCTTCCTCTCGGCGCAGGCGGCGTTCGACGACTTCATGCGCATCCGCTTCGATTCCGCGCGCCAGGCGCAGCTCGTCTCGCTGCTCAAGGCCAAGAACGCGCGCCTCTCCAGGCTGCTGGAGGCGTACGGCGAGGTGGTGGCCATCGGCAGCCCGCTCTGGAGCGAGGCCGCCTTCGAGCGGCTGGGCGAGGCCTACCGCAACTTCAACAAGGGCCTCCTCGAGGCGCCGATGCCGCGCGGCCTCGATGCCGAGCAGCAGGAGCTGTACCGGACGACCCTGGAGTCGCAGGCGCTGCCGCTCGAGGACAAGGCCACCGAGGCGTTCGCGAAGGCCGCGGACGTCTCCAGGAAGTCGGGCGTGTATTCGGAGTGGGTGGTCCGCGCGCAGGACTCGCTCCGCGAATACCAGCCCGATGCCTTCGGCGAGGCGCACAGGCCGGCGCCGGTGGAAGCTGCGCCTTTCCCGGCCGTGGCTCCCGAGCTGCGCGTGGAAGCCGACGCGGACCTGCGCCCCGCCTCGATCTACCCGGCGGCGCGCCAGCAGATGCTGCAGCGCCGCTGGGAAGAGGCGGCCGCGCGGCTCGACGCCCATCTCGCCCGCGAGCCCGGCGACCGGGGCGCGCTCTTCGACGCGGGCTTCGTGGCCGCGCGCCGCGGAGATGCCAGGGCCGCCGCCGGTTTCTACCGCAAGCTCCTCGCGCGCGATCCTTCGCACCTTGCCGCCGCTCTCGACCTCGCGCTCCTGGTTCCCCCGGAAGAGGCGGAGTCGGTGCTGCGGCGCGCGTTGCGTGGGCGGCCCGCCGATCCGCGGCTCCTCGACGCGCTGGCGGCGGCGCTGCGGGCGCAGAAGAAGCTGGACGAAGCGGAAGCGGTGGTGCGGCAGGTGCTCGAGCGGCACCCGCGCGCCGCCCCGGCCTATCGCAACCTCGCCGCCATCGAGGCCGATCGCGGGCGGGTGCTCCTCGCCGCGTCGGCGCTGGAGAACGCGCGCCGGTTGGACCCCCACGATGCCCGCATCCTCAACGGCCTGGGTCTGCTCGCGATGCGGCGGGGTGACCTTGTGGCGGCCCGCGCCGCCTTCGAACAGGCCAGCCGGGAAGATGCGGCTCTCGCGGCCCCCTGGGCCAATCTCGGCGCACTGGCGCTCGCCTATCGCGACTACGCCGCCGCCGCCGAGGCCTACGCAAAGGCGGCAGAGCTCGATCCGACGCGCTGGGAGACGCAGCTCGCTCGCGGCTGGGCGCTGGAGGGCCTGGGCAAGTTCGCGGAGGCGCGCGCCGCGTACGACAGGGTGCTGGCGCTCTCTCCGCGCCAGGATGACGCGCTCTACGGCAAGGCGGCGGCACTGAAAGGCTCGGGCGATTCTCGCGGGCGCGCTGGCGGCGTTCCAGGAGTACGCGGCGCTGCCCGGCCCTCCGCGACTACAAGATGCGCGAAACCAGCTCGCCGCCCTGGCGCTGCGGATGAAGGCGAAAGAGGCGGGAAGCGCGCCGGCGCAACCGGCGAAGGTGGCCGGCGAGCGCGCGACGGCCGTTCACTAACAGACCGGCAGCCGAGCCAGCGGTTGGCTGCCGGCGGCCGGATGCAAATCGTCCCGGGGGAGGTCTCGTGCTGCGGAAAATGTTCTTCCTCGCGCTCCTGGCGCTGCCCGCGCTGGCGGAAGAGCGCAAGGGCGTGAAGGTGGTCCAGGAGCCGGACAAGGTGGTGGTCCGCAAGCGGACGGTCATCGACTTCAACGACGTGACCGTGGAAGGCGAGCTGACGCGCCCGGAGGGGAGCTACCTGCTCAACCGCGGCCGCACCCGATTCGAGTCGCTGATCCGGCTGCGCGAGAACTTCAATCCCGAGCTGCAGAAGTCGGCGGACAACCTCTAGGGGCATCGAGCGATGGCTGAGAGCAAGGTGGAGGAGGACATGCAGGTGCCGCGCATCGACGCGCCCGAGACGCTGGCATCGCAGGTGGCCGATGCGGCAGCCGCGCAGTTGCTCATCTTCGACGACCTGCCCGAGGAGCAGCGCCCGCGCGCGTCGGACCGCGCGCTCCTCGTCGGCCTGGTCTGGGGCGGGTCTACCCTGGTCGAGCTGGAGCAGATCGCGAAGGGCGCGGATCTCAAGGTGGGCGACCTCTTCGACCTGCCCGCCTCGGGCCTGCCGCGGAACTTCCGCCTGGTGCAGCACGTGGACGGTGGACACGTGCTCACGCTGCCCGACCACCTGCGCGCGGAGGTCCACGACCGCGGGCGGGTGGTGCCGCTGGAGATCAAGGGGCGCGAGGTGCGGGCTCCCTTCCGCGGCCGCGCCTACATGCTGGGCGACGACGACCGCGTGGTTGCGCAGGTCTCTCCCGCCTTGACGCTGATCGCGCGGTACGTGCGCGCGGCCCCGCTCCGCAGCGGGTCTGCCTGGCGCGCCCTCGACGCGGGATTCGCGCTGGCGCTGCTCTTCACGCTGCTCGGGCTGGCGGTGTTCTTCCGCGCCGTCGCGCTGGCTCCGGCGGAGCCTTCCTATCGCGACGCGGTGGCGCGGACGCCGGAATTGTATACCAGGTATCAGGTCAAACCCGCGCCCAAGCCGCTGGAGCCGCCGCGGCCCAAGGACCTCTCCGGGGTGAAGGAAGGCGAGAAGAGCGAGGGCGAGGAGGGCAAGCTCGGCAAGCGGGAGGCGAAGCAGAAGGAAGCGGCGCCGGCGAAGCCCGGCTCGCAGCAAGTGGACGCGAAGAAGAAGGAACACGACCTGCAGAAGATCCGCAGGCTCGGCCTCATCGCCGCCCTCTCCAAGCTGGGAGCTCCGGGCGGCGGCGCCGCCGGTCGCCTTCCCGGCCCCGCCGGCCTCGGCAGCGGCATCAACGAGTCGCTGGGCGGCACGCGCGGCCGCGCCGCCACCGGCGACGCGTACGGCCTCGGCGGCCTCGGCACCCGGGGCACCGGTTCGGGCGGCGGCGGCCACGCGCTGGGCATCGGCGGGCTCGGCACCAAGGGTTCCGGCCACGGCAGCGGCGGCCAGGGCACCATCGATCTGGGAGGGCGCGGCAAGGACGACACCGTCTTCGTGCCCGGCAAGACCACGGTGGTGGGCGGCCTCTCGCGCGAGGTGATCAACCGCGTCATCCAGAAGCACTACAGCGAGATCAAGTACTGCTACGAGAAGGAGCTGAGCCGCGATCCCGGCCTCTACGGCAAGGTGACGGTGCTCTTCATGATCGAGGGCAGCGGGCGCGTCGGCGATGCGCTGGTGCAGCAGACCACCATGGGCAGCGAGCCGGTGGAGAGCTGCATGATCAACCACGTGCGCCGCTGGGTGTTCCCTGCGCCGCAGGGCGGGGGCACCGTGCAGGTGACCTACCCGTACGTGTTCAAGAGCGGCGGGCCATGACCGCGCTGTTCGCCGTCCTCCTCGCCGCCTCGGCCGCGCCGCCCCCGGGAGCAGCCGCCCTGGGCGTGGACGAACCGCCCCGGCGCGGCACCTTCGTGGAAGCGTCGCTGGGCATGTTCAGCGCGCTCGGAGGGTCGGCGGCCTTCTCCGCGGCGCAGCCCTATCTCGGCCTGACGGTCGGTCGCGAGATCTCGGAGCGCGCGGCGGTGTTCGCCTCGCTGGGCATCGGCGCCGCCAGCGCCTCCTGCTACCAACTCGACCCGCAGGGCGGCGGCTGCCTGGGCGCCGATTCTTTCGGCGCCACCTTCCTGGAGCTGGGGGCCTCGTACGGGATGTCCCTCGCCCCCCGGACGCTGCTCTCGCTCAAGCTGCTCGGCGGCTTCACCGATCTGTCGCCGGGGCCGGTGCGCAAGGACGGGGCGGTTCCCGACCACGTCTTCGGGCTGCATCTGGGCACCGGCTTCGGCCTCGACTACGACACCCGCCTCGACCACTTCGCCGTGGGGCTCGACGCGGTCTTCCGCTACACCTTCACCCGGGACTCGCTGGCGGTGCCGACGCTGGCGGTGATGCCCCGGATCCGCTACGTGTTCTAGAATGGGCTTCGCCGCGCTGGCGGCACGGATTCCGGAGTGGGGCCGCCTCTTCGACGAGGCCGGTTACAGCGCCTTCCACGCCGCCGTCCGCGCCGAGCTGGAAGCGCGGGGCGAGATGTTCGAGCTGCGCGACGACTACGTGCGCCTCGCCGGCTGGGACCTGCCGCTCCTGCCGCTCGCGCAGCGCTGCGCCGGCGCCCCGCGCGCCGCCTGGCGGGGCAGGGTGCGCGACGAGCTCGACCGCCGCATCGCCGAGGAGAAGCTGGGGCGCGAGCTGGACGCCGTCCGCGGCGACTTCGCCAAGGCGCGCCCGCTGCTCAAGCTGCGCGTCCAGCGCAAGGAGACGCTGGGCCCGGGCGCCATCTCCGCCGCCATCGCCGGCGATCTGCACGCCGTGCTGGTGCTCGATCTGCCCAGCTTCGTCACGCCGGTGCGGGTGGCCGACCTCTCGGCCTGGGACAGGCCCGCGCCGGAGCTGGTGGCGCTCGCGCTCACCAACGTCAAGGAGCAGGAGCGGGTGGAGCTGAACCCCATGGAGATCGCCTCCGCGCGCATCTTCGCCGTGAGCGGCCGCTCGGTGTTCGTCGCGACCCTCGGGCTCGCCGCCGACGAGCTCCTGGGCGCGTCCACGCCGTACGGCTCCTTGGTGGCCATGCCCAGCGGGCACATCCTGCTCTGCCATTCCATCGCCGATGCGCGCAGCCTCCGTGTCCTGCCGGCCATCGCGGCGGGCGCGCTGCAAGCCTTCGAGAGCGGCCCGGCGCCGCTCAGCCCCGACGTCTTCTGGAAACGGGCCGATCGATTCGTCGCCCTGCCGGTGCGGCGCGAGAACGGAGAGGTGAAGTGCGAGGTCCCCCGCGAGTTCGACGAGCAGGTCACGTCGCAGCTCTCCTGATCTCCTGCGCGCACCTGCCCGCGGCGCCGCCGGCCGACGCGGTGGCGCGCGAGCTGGACGACTTCCACGATGCCGCGGCGCGCGCCGACGAGGAGCGCTACTTCGCGCACTTTGCGCCCGGCGGGGTCTTCCTCGGCACCGACGCCCGGGAGCGCTGGGACGTGGCGTCGTTCCGCGCCTACGCGCACCCCTACTTCGCGCGCGGCAAGGCGTGGTCCTTCCGCGGCATGCGGCGGCGCGTCGTCGCCCGCGGCGACGTCGCCTGGTTCGAGGAGGATCTGGAGACGCAGAACCTGGGGCCGGCCCGCGGCAGCGGCGTCCTTTTGCGCTCCGGCGGGCGCTGGCTGATCGAGCAGTACGTGCTCTCGGTGGTGGTGCCCAACGAGAAGTTCAAGGCGGTCAAGGAGCTGCTTTCGCGCTGATCATTTCTCCTTGCCGCGCAGGGCGCGAAGCATCTGCTTGAGGTTGTCGCGGTCGTAGTCGGTGGCCCAGCTGAACTCGCCGCCGTTGCGCAGCCATTCGCCGCCGTCCACCGTCAGGCAGTCGCCGGTCACGTATCCCGCGCCGTCGGAGATGAGGAAGACGGCGGCATCGGCGATCTCCCGCGGCGTGCCGAAGCGCTTGAGCGGGATGCGGTTGCGCGCCATCTCCTCGAGCGAGGGGTCGGGCATCAGCCGCGAGAACGCGCCCGGGGTGGGCACCGGTCCGGGCGCGATGGCGTTGACGCGGATCCCGTAGGCCGCCCACTCCACCGCGAGCGAGCGCGTCATCGCGAGCACGCCGGCCTTGGCGCAGGCGGAAGGGACCACGAACGCGGAGCCGGTCCAGGCGTAGGTGGTGACGATGTTGACGATGGACCCGCCCTTGCCTCCCTCGATCATCCGCTTGCCGAACGCGCTGGTGCAGTGGAAGGTGCCGCCCAGCACGATGTCCACCACCGCCTTGAAGGCGTTGGCGGAGAGGTCCTCGGAGGCGGCGAGGAAGTTCCCCGCGGCATTGTTGACCAGCCCGTCCACCCGGCCGATTCGCGCCGCCACCTCGTGCACGGCGGCCGGGTCGCGCACGTCGCAGGAAAAGGCGCTGGCCTTGCCGCCTTCGCTCGCGATGGCCGCCACCGTCTCCTCCAGCTTCTCCTTCCGCCGGCCCAGCACCACGGCATGCGCGCCCAGGCTCGCGAAGCGCGCAGCCATGGCCGCGCCCAGCCCGCTGCCGCCGCCCGTGACCACCAAGGTCTTGCCCGCGAGGAGATCCGCCTGGAACATGCGCGCACAATGCAGGCTCGCACGGCGCCGATCAAGCGGCCGGCGCGATGCTCTTGCGGCGGCGCTGTAGATGGTCGCCAGTGAGCAGTTGCCGATGATTCGAAGCTGCCGCCGCCGCACGCCCGCAGTAGCCTCCCGGAGTGGAGCTTCGCCGTGACAACCCCATGCCCTCCTACGCGGAGGAGCTGGAGCGGGCCCAACGCGGTGCGGTGCGCGCGGGCTGCGTGCTCGCGGCGGCCATCCTCGTCGCTTTTTCCGCGCTGGACTACGCCCTGGTGCCCCGGGCGTTCCTTCCGCTGCTCGGCGTTCGCGCCGTCGCCGCCCTCCTCTTGCTTGCCTGCGCGCGCTGGGGCCGCAGCGGCAATCCGCTCCTGGTGCTCCTCGCGGCCGTCGCCGTCACCGCCGGAACCATCGAGGCGGCGCTGCTCCTCAGCGGGTCGGCGGGGAGCCCGTACCTCTTCTCGATGATGCTGGTGCAGGCGGGCGTCTCCATCCTCGTGCCGCTCCGGCTCTCCGAGGCCGCGCTGCTCAACGTGGAAGTGCTGGTGACGGCCCTCTTGCCGCTGGCGCTCCGCTCCGGGCCGCTGCCCCCGCTCACCGTGGCCGCCGCATCGTACCTCGGCTGCATGGCGGTGGTGAGCGCGGGCGGCGCCTTCGTCCAGGACGGCCTGCGCCGGCGCGAACACCAGGCGCGGGGGGAGTTCGCCCGCCACTTCGGCCTGCTCAACCTGGGCACGCTCGCCGGCGGCCTCGCCCACGAGCTTGCCAACCCGCTCAATGCGCTCGGCCTCCAGGTCGAGATGCTGGCGAACGATCCCGACTCCGCCGGGAAGCGGGTGCCCCGCCTGCTCTCGTCGGTCGGCCGCATGCGCGACATCCTCGAGGCCATGCGCAACGGGGCGCGCGTCTCCAGCGGCGAGCGGCGCAGCGTGGATCTGGCGCACGAGATGGATCTCGCCTTCACGCTGATGGAGAGCCGGCTGCGCAA
The DNA here is from genome assembly GCA_963792275.1 of uncultured delta proteobacterium. Classification (GTDB taxonomy): domain Bacteria; phylum Myxococcota; class Myxococcia; order Myxococcales; family 40CM-4-68-19; genus 40CM-4-68-19. The sequence goes on along the minus strand of CAWBVQ010000018.1, from coordinate 223,249 downwards.
CCGCGTTTCGCTGGTGCGCGCCTACGCCGAGATGCCCGACGTCTTCTGCCAGCCCACGCTCCTCGGCCAGGTGCTGGTGAACCTCCTCTCCAACGCCGCGGATGCGGTGGTCGGGCGGACGTATCCGCGCATCGCGCTGCGCCTCTACAGGGAAGACGGGTTCGCGGTGGTGGAGGTGGAGGACAACGGGCCCGGCGTCCCCGACGAGATCCAGGAGCAGATCTTCCTGCCCTTCTTCAGCACCAAGGGCGACTCGGGCAACGGCCTCGGCCTGTGGATCTCCTCGGAGATCGCGCGCATCCACGGCGGTTCGCTCTCGGTGCAGCGCGGCACTTCCGGCGGCGCGCTCTTCCGCCTGACCTTGCCCATCGACCCGCGCGACGGGGCTGCGGCGGAGGAGCCGCAGGCCGCCGCCCACGCCTGAGGATCAGCGCGAGGTCTCAGATCACGCCGTCGGCGCGCTTGCGCTCGCGGTCCAGCCGGTAGCGATCTCCCGCCGGCGAGCACCTTCTTGCGCAGGCGCACGTTCTTGGGCGTGACCTCCACCAGCTCGTCCTCGTTGATCCACTCCAGCGCCTTCTCCAGCGACATATGCGCGGCGGGCTGAGGATCACGTTCTCGTCGCGGCCGGCGGCGCGGACGTTGGTGAGCTTGCGGCCGCGGGTCACGTTCACGTCGAGGTCGGTGGGGTGGGCGTGCTCGCCGCAGATCATCCCCTCGTAGACCGGGACGCCCGGGGCCGTAGAAGAGCTCGCCGCGCTCCTGGATGTCGAAGAGCGCGTACGCCACCGTCTCGCCCTCGCGGTCGGAGACGATGGCGCCGTTGGCGCGCTTGGGCACCTTGCCGTGCCACGGCTCGTAGCCGTCGAACTGCGAGGACATGATGCCCTCGCCGCGGGTGATGGTGAGGAACTCGTTGCGGAAGCCCGACCAGGCCGCGCGCCGGAATGCGGAAGTTGAGGCGCACGCGGTCCGAGCCGATGTTCTGCATCTCGGTCATGCGGCCCTTGCGCGGCCCCAGGCGCTCGGTCACCACGCCCACCGCCGTCTGCGGCACGTCGCAGACCATCAGCTCCATCGGCTCGTGCACCTGGCCGTTCACTTCCTTGGTGATCGGCTCCGGGTTGGAGACGGTCAGCTCGTAGCCCTTCGCGGCGGATGGTCTCGACGATCACCGCGAGCTGCAGCTCGCCGCGGCCCACCACCTTGAACGCGTCGGGGCTCTCGGTGTCGTACACGCGGATGGCGCACGTTGCGGTAGGACTCGCGCTGCAGGCGCTCGCGCAGGTTGCGCGAGGTGACGTACTTGCCCTCCCGTGCCGGCGAAGCGGCCCGTCGTTCACCTTGAACACCATCGACATGGTGGGCTCGTCCACGTGGATGCGCGGAGCGCGATGGGGTGCTCGGGGTCGGCGATGGTGTCGCCGATGGAGATCTCCTCGATGCCCGGCGAGGCAGATGATCTCGCCCGGACCGGCCTCGGGAATCTCCACGCTTCTTCAGGCCCTCGAAGGCGTAGAGCTTCGTCGACCTTGCCCCGCGGCGTGCTTGCCGTCCGCGCGGCAGACGGCGACGGTCTGCCCGACCTCGAGGCTGCCGCTGCTCAGGCGCCCGATGGCGAGCCGGCCGACGTAGTCGTCGTAGTCGAGGTTCGCCACCAGCATCTGCAGCTTGTCGTGCGTGCTCTCCGCCTTCCGGGCGGCGGGACGGTTTCCAGGATGGCGTCGAGCAGCGGCTCCAGCGTGCGCGAGCGCGAGCCGGGCTCCTCACCGGGTGGGCCTGCCCCGGGGCCGCCGCCCTCCCCGCGGGCAGGTCGTCGAAGTCGCTCAGGCGCAGGAGGCGCGTCCGGCGCGCGCCACCGCGTAGATCACCGGGAACTCGATCTGGTGCTCGTTCGCGCCCAGATCGATGAAGAGCGAGTAGATGGCGTCCAGCACCTCCGCGGCGCCGCGCGTCCTGCCGGTCGATCTTGTTCGACCACCACCACCGCCGGCAGCCCGAGCGCCAGCGCCTTGCCGAGCACGAAGCGCGTCTGCGGCAGCGGGCCCTCGGCGGCGTCGACCAGCAGCAGCACGCCGTCCACCAGGCGCAGCCCGCGCTCCACCTCGCCGCCGAAGTCGGCGTGGCCCGGCGTGTCGACGATGTTGATCTTCACGCCCCTGTAGGTCACCGCGGTGTTCTTCGCGAGGATGGTGATGCCCTTCTCGCGCTCCAGGTCGTTGGAGTCCATGGCGCGTTCCTGCACCTGCTCGTTGGCGCGGTACGTGCCGGTCTGGCGGAAGCATGTAGTCCACCAGCGTGGTCTTGCCGTGGTCGACGTGGGCGACGATGGCGATGTTGCGGATCTGTTCGCGAGGCAGCATGGGCGCGGTCATTTATACTGGCGGCATGCCGCAGGTCCACGGACATCATCATCTCGCCATCCAGGTGAAGGACCTGGGAGCGGCCCGAGCGCTTCTACGTCGAAGTGCTGGGCCTGCGTATGCTGAAGGCCTGGCCGTGGGAGGACGGGCGGCCCGGCGAGCGCTCGGTGTGGCTCTCGGTGGGCGCCGGCGAGGAGTTCCTGGCGCTGGAAGCATGCGAGGCTGAACGACCTCCAACACCCTTCCGCGATCCGCACGGCGGCCTGCACCTGCTCGCGCTGCGCATCGCCGCCGGCGGAGCGCGCGCCCTGGGAAGAGAAGCTCGCCTCGCTCGGCATCGAGATGGTCCACCGCACCCGCTGGACGCTCTACCTGCGCGATCCCGAGGGCAACCGCATCGGCCTTTCGCACTTCCCCCACGAGGCGTAGCTTCAGGCGGCATGGACGGGCTGCGCACCGCCGCGCACGAGGGCAAGCTCGTGCGGCGGCTGATCGAGCAGGGCATCCGCGATGCGCGAGTGCTGGCCGCGTTCGCCCGGGTGCCGCGCCGGTTCTTCGTGCCCGACGCCGACCAGGACCGCTCCGAGGGCGACCACCCGCTGGAGATCGGGTACGGCCAGACCATCTCCCAGCCGTACATCGTGGCCGCGATGACCGAGGCGCTGGACCTGCAGGGCCACGAGCGCGTGCTGGAAGTGGGCACCGGCAGCGGCTACCAGACGGCCATCCTCTGCGAGCTTTTGCCGCTCGCCAACACCGTGCGGACGGTCGAGATCGTCCCCGAGCTCTCGCTCCGCGCGCAGCGGGTGCTGCGGGAGCTCGGCTACGGCAACGTCGAGTTCCGCGTCGGCGACGGCGCGGAGGGCTGGCCCGAGGCGGCGCCGTTCGACGCCATCCTGGTGGCCGCCGCCCCCGAGGCCTTGCCGCCGCCGCTGCTCGAGCAGCTGGCTCCGGGCGGAAGGCTGGTGATTCCGGTGGGGGCCGATCCCGACCACCAGGAGCTGCAGCTCTGGCGCAAGCTGCCGGGCTCCGGCCTGCTCGACCGCCAGGTGCTGATGAACGTGCGCTTCGTCCCGCTCACGGGCTCCGCCCCGCTGCACTGACCCCTCACTGACGCCGCATTTCCCCGTCACCAGGACCTCACCGTCTGGTTTCGGACATTTCTGTTCGTTTCAGCGGTCGGATGCTCCTTGACCCTACGTGGAGGGCCCCGCTAGCCTGCCCACCTACTTTTCAGCAGGGCGGTGGGTTTTCGTCCTGGGGGAGTCCACAACCATGATGCATTTCGGCAGGAAGACGGCGCTGCTCGGCGCCGGCATGTTCCTCTTCGCCAACGGAGCGTTCGCGGCTCCCGGCGCTCTCGGGGGCGGCCTTTCGCAGCTGGTGCAGCGCTGGGAGAACGGCGACCCCAACCTCTCGCAGGTTCTCGCGCTCCACCTCACCAGCCGCGGCGGCGACCCGCTGGTGAAGCTCCACGTCGTCGACGGCGTCACCCCCAGCCAGGTGCTGCCTGAGCTCTCCGCCCTCGGCTTCCGCCTGACCGCCACCAGCAGCCTCGACAACCGGCTCATCGAGGGCTTCCTCCCGCTGGCTGCCGCGCGCGCCGCGGTGCGCGTCCCTGGCGTCGAGACCATCCGCAGCCAGTTCAAGCCGCACGCCAACGCCGGCCTCGCCCAGAGCCAGGCGGTGGCGCTGCAGAAGGCCGACCTGGCCCAGGCCAGGGGCTTCACCGGCGCGGGCATCAAGCTCGCCGCGCTCTCCGACAGCTTCGACGCCTGCGCCCGCTGCCGCACCCACGCGGCGCAGGACGTGGCCAGCGGCGACCTCTCGCCCGTCACCGTGCTCCAGGAGGACTTCGATCCGGGCACCGACGAGGGCCGGGCCATGCTCCAGCTCGCCCACGACATCGCCCCCGGCGCCCAGCTCGGGTTCGCCAGCGCCTTCAACGGCGAGGTGCAGTTCGCCGAGAACATCATCGGCCTGCGCGCCGCCTTCGGCGCCGACGTGATTGTCGACGACGTCATCTACTTCGACGAGCCCATGTTCTCCGACGGCATCGTCGCCCAGGCGGCCGACTTCGTCCACGACTCCGGCGGCGCCTACTTCTCCTCCTCGATGAACAACGGCATCGAGGCCTTCGAGTCCGACTACCAGGCGGTGAGCTTCGCCAAGGCGCAGGCGCTGGAGGCAGCGGGCGCCACCAACCTCAAGCTCGAGCAGATCCCCGCCAACGCTGCGTCCGCAGAGCTTCCACAACTTCGGGTCGCGCTTCTCGCCGGCGCTCAGCCAGCTCTTCACCACCGCGGGCGACAACATCATCGACTTCCAGTGGGACGAGCCCTTCAACCTCCACAAGGTGAAGACCGACTTCAACATCTTCATCTTCGACAGCAGCGGGAACTGGCTCGATCCCAACACCGCGCCGACGGTCTTCTACACGACCGACGACAACATCGCCGACCGACCAGGCCATCGAGCTTGCCGAGATCATTCCCTTCCCCGGCGAGATCCACGGCGGCGCCAACGCCAGCGACTACCAGTTCGTCATCGGCAAGATGAACGACGGCCCGGCCAACCACTTCAAGTACGTGGTCATCAACGGCCTTGGCCCCGCATGGTGGCGAGGGCGCCTCCTCGACCTGGGGCCACGCGGCGGCCGGGGCGCGGTGGGCGTGGCGGCCATGTTCTATCCCGTCCCCAACTTCCCCGAGGACTTCAGCTCGCCCGGCCCCACCACCATCTTCTTCGACAAGGCGGGCAACCGGCTCGCACCACCCCGAGGTCCGCTTCAAGCCGGCAGTCACGGCCGGCGACGGCGTGAACAACACCTTCTTCGGCGGCGACACCGAGGGTGACGGGTTCCCGAACTTCTTCGGAACCAGCGCCGCGGCGCCGGATGCGGCGGCCACGGCCGCCCTGGTCCTCCAGGCGGCGGGCGGGCCCGGCTCGCATGCGCGCGGACAAGCTGTACGCGGCGCTGCAGAAGACGGCGACGCCGATCCCGCTGCCGAACGACCGCACCTGGTCGGCGGCGTTCTCCGGTCCGGTGGCGTTCACGGCGCAACGGCGACTGGGTGCGCTGGAACCGCTACTTCGGCCTGGCCGTGCAGCCGTTCACCTCGCACAGCGTCGCCTCGGTGGCGTTCGACGCCAGCACCGCCGCATGCCGATGACCTTCAGCCTGAACCCGAACCGCTTCCACGTGGGGCCGGCGAACGGCGTCTCGGCGGCGGACATCACCTTCACCGTCAGCCCCGACGCGACGGTGCTCACCATCAAGCTTCGCGCCGGGCAGCTTCAGCGGCGGCGACTCCTTCCGCTTCGGCATGTCGGTCTTCCATCCGCTGGAAGGGCTCCACGCAGATCGATCCCGATCGCTTCCGCGGTTCGCGTGACCGTCACCACGCTGGACAACGGCCAGACCTTCACCGGCACCGTCGTTCGCCGGCTCCCAAGGAGAAGGTCAACAACTTCACCGGCTTCGGCCTCGTGAACGCTGACGCCGCCACGCGGTCGGTCAGCGGCAAGCACGGGCGCGACTAGCCAGCGCAAGACTGCAACCAGAGGCGCCACGCTCCCACCCGGGGGCGCGGCGCTTTGTGTTTTCGGGCAGGCCGCCGGCGATGGTACCCTTCGACTTGCATGCGCTGCCCGGTCTGCGACACCGACAACCTGGAGGCCGCCGCCGAGTGCGCTTCCTGCGGGAAGGTGCTGCGGGCGGCCGCCGGAGATGCCCTTCCGGAGTCGCCCGCGATCGACGGGCTCGTGCCCACGCACGTGGCCGAAGCCGAACTGGCGGTCGCGGTGGAAGCCGTCCCCGACCTGGAGCGGACGCCCCTCGATCACGACCCCTCGGCGCCGCTCTCGTGGACCGCGGGGCCGCTCGCGCTGGAGCGGACGGCCTTTGTCCCCGAATCCGCAGGCGGTCTCGTCCTGGACGGGCGAAGTGGAACTGGACCTCGGACGCGAGGGCGATGATGGGATGCGGACGCCCGCTCCGCCGGAGACCGCCGTCTGCCCGTGGTGCGGCGCCGCCTCGCTCGACGCCGTCTGCGACGGGTGCGGGCAGCGCAAGCTCCGCTACAGCCCGGCGCCCGAGCGCGAGGTGGTGCGCCGCCCGTCGGGCGAGACGGTGAGTTGCCCTTCATGCTTCGCACGCGTGGCGCAGGACGCCCGCTGCAGCGACTGCGGCACGCCTTTTCCAGCGCAAGAGCTCTGATTGACTGCCACCCTCGCCGGGAGTACAGCGCGCGCCATGCACGACAACGGCGCCCTCGAGCAGGAGCTATCCCGGCTCGCAGCCGCGTCGCGCGTGCGCCGCTCGGTGGATCTCTTCCTGCGCGCCGCCCTGGAAGGGTTCGCCTGGGTGCTCCTCGCGGGCGTGTGCGGCAAGCTCCTCTGGGATTCGGCGCGGCCGCCGCTCTTCTTCTACCCGCTGGCGCTGCTCGACCTGTTGCTGCTCTGGGACGCGGCGCGCAGCTACTCCCGGGCGCGCGCCAACCTGCGCCGCGAGCTGCGCCTGGAAGCGCGGGTGCGCGAGCTGCGTGCCGTGCTGGGCATCGATCCGTGAGCCACGGCCGCTTCATCGTCTTCGAGGGGCTGGACGGCGCCGGCACCACCACCCAGGCGCGGCTGCTCGCGGAACGGCTGCAGAAGCAGGGCCGCACGGTCTTTCTCGCGCACCAGCCCAGCGAGGGGCCGGTGGGGCTGCTCATCCGGCAGATCCTCGCCGGCCGGGCCGCCACCACCCAGGCGGACGGAAAGCTGGGCATGGTGGACGAACGGGTGATGGCGCTCCTCTTCGCCGCCGACCGGCTCGACCACCTGGGCGCGCAGATCGAGCCGCGGCTCGCGCGCGGCGAGGACGTGATCCTCGATCGCTACACGCTCTCCTCGCTCGCCTACCAGGGCGCCACCGTCTCGCACGAGTTCATCACCCAGGCGAACCGCTTCGCGCGGCGGCCCGACCTCACGCTCTTCCTCTACGTGCCGGCCGCCGTCGCGCTGGAGCGGGTGCGCAACCGCGGGGCCCGGCTGGAACGCTACGAGACGGCGCAGCAGCTCGCCACCATCGAGCGCGAGTATTCGCGGCTGGTGGGCACGCTCGCCTCGGTGGTCTCGGTGGACGGGACGCGGCCCATCCCCGAGGTGTCGGACCTCTGCGCAGCCGCGTTGCAGCAGCAGCTCGGTTGACGAGATGCCCATCGACTCCACCCGCCTGGAAGAGCTCCAGATCGTCCGGAGGATCCGGGACACGGTGCGGCGCTGGTGGGGCATCGAGCTCTCCTTCACCGACCCGCGCGGCAGGCCGTTGGACCACGGCAAGGGCATCATCATCCCGCCGCAGAACCGCATCTGCACCGCCTGCCTGGGCGACAAGGAGGGCCTGCGCCGCTGCAACCAGAGCATCGAGAAGGCGGTGACGCGGCTGCGCAGCGGCACCGAGCTGCTCGGGCCCTGCCACATGGGACTGGAGATCGTGGGCACCCCCATCTCCTTCGCAGGAGACCGGCAGGGGTCGCTCTTCGCCTGCGGCTTCCTGGTCAGCGAGAAGGCGCCGCGGGCGCGCGACCGCGCCCTGGAGACGGTGCAGGCGCTCTCGCTCCCGGTGGCGGAGCCCGAGGCCGCCTTCGAGAACATCCAGCGCATCGAGGCGCGAGAGGTGCCGCGGCTGGCGGATCTCATGGACACGACCGTGCAGGAGATCGACGCCTACCACGCGGCCGTCGTGCTGCGGGAGAAGCGCATCAGCGACCTCCAGCAAGCGCTGGTGGGGCGCTACCGCTTCGCCGACATCATCGGCAAGAGCGAGCCGATGCGCAGGCTCTACGCCCTGCTCGACAAGCTGGTGGCCAGCGACGTGACCGTCCTGGTGCACGGCGAGAACGGCACCGGCAAGGAGCTGATCGCCCGCGCGCTGCACTTCAACGGCCCGCGCAAGCACAAGCAGTTCGTGGCGCAGAACTGCTCCGCGCTGAACGACCAGCTCCTCGAGTCGGAGCTGTTCGGCCACGTCAAGGGCTCGTTCACCGGCGCCACCCGCGACAAGCCCGGCCTCTTCAAGGTGGCCGACGGCGGCACCTTCTTCCTCGACGAAGTGGCCGACATGAGCCCGGCCATGCAGGTCAAGCTCCTGCGCGTGCTCCAGGAAGGCACCTTCGTGCCGGTGGGAGGCACCCGTCCGGAGAAGGTGGACGCGCGCATCATCGCCGCCTCCAACAAGGTGCTGCGCGAGGCGGTGCTGCGGCGCGAGTTTCGCGAGGACCTCTTCTATCGCCTGCACGTGGTGGCGCTGGAGGTGCCGCCGCTGCGCGAGCGGCTGGAGGATCTGCCCGTCCTGGTGGAGCACTTCCTCGACGCGGTGGCGCAACGCACCGGCAGCGGGCGCAAGCGGCTGCACCCGGATCTGATGGCGGCGTTCTACGAGTGGCACTGGCCGGGCAACGTGCGCGAGCTGGAGAACGAGATCGAGCGCCTCTGCGTGCTGGCAGGCGACGCCGAGGTGATCCCGCCGGAGCTGCGCGCGCAACACCTGGCCCGGGCGCCGGAAACGGCGGCGCACCTCGCCGCGCTGGTGCAGAAGGGCCTGGGCAGCGATCTGGCGACCGCGGTGGGCGCGCTGGAGAAGGAGCTGATCGAGAGCGGCCTGCGCGAGACCAAGGGAAACCGGAGCAAGCTCGCGGAGAGGCTGGGCGTCTCCCGCACCACGCTGATCAAGAAGATCCGCGACTACGGGATCCTCGAATGAGCACCGCGGCCATCCTGGTGATCGGAAACGAGATCCTCTCCGCCAAGGTGCAGGACGAGAACGGACCCTTCCTCGCCCGCGAGCTCCGCGCGCTCGGGGTGGAGCTGCGCCGGATCGAGACCGTTCCCGACGAGGTGCCGCTCATCGTCGATGCGCTGCGCCGCTGCCTCGCCTCGGCGCATTGGGTCTTCACCAGCGGCGGCATCGGGCCCACCCACGACGACGTGACCATCGCCGCGGTGGCGCAGGCGTTCGGCCGGGGCGTGGTGCACGACGCGCGCACCCTCGAGCTGCTGCACGCGCGCCTGGGGCCGTCGCTGAAGCCGGCGCTGCGGCGCCTCGCCGAGGTGCCGGAAGGCGCGCGCGTCGAGTTCCACGAAGGCTTTCTCTTTCCCGTGATCTCGCTGGAGAGCGTGATCATCCTGCCCGGCGTGCCTTCGCTCTTGCGCGAGGGCTTCCTCCGCATCCGCGACCGCTTCCGCGTGGCGCCCATCTTCTCGCGCGCGCTCTACTTCGACGTCGGCGAGGGCACCCTGGCGGAGCACCTCGACGTGGTGGTGGCCGCGTTCCCGGCGGTGGGCGTCGGCAGCTATCCGCGCTTCGACGATGGCCCGTATCGCGTCAAGGTCACCTTCGACGGGCGCGACGAGGGGCAGGTGCGCGCCGCCTGCGAGCAGCTCAAGGCGCGCTTGCCCGCCGCGGCCATCGTCAACGAGGAGTGAGCCGCCTCGAGTCGAGGTATTCCTCGCTCACGGCGAAGCGGACGAGGCGCGCCACTTCCGGCTTCTCCAGGCCGCCCTGCGTCTCCGCCGAGACGATGGCCAGCGCGGCGGCCGGATCGGCGCAGAGGGCGAGGCCGGCGCGTTCGGCGCTCTCGCGGATGCCCAGCGCCAACGCCTCCCAGTCCGTCTCCGCCGCCGCGGCGCGCGCTGCCAGGTCGGAGAGCCGCGCCCGCTCGTCCGGCCCGACCTGCCGCGCCAGCGCCTCCGCCACCGCGGCATCGGTGCGCGGGAGCTGGGAGAAATCGGTGCCGTGGGGCGCGGCGAGGCGGATCAGCTCGCCGGTCATGGTGGCAAGCTGCGCCGGCGAAAGGGCGGCGAGCGGGTGCGTTCCCCGGCGGATGTGCGCGAGCGCGCGGGCATGAAGGAAGCGCTGGTGCCGCGGCGAAAAGCGCTTGGGCACCTCCGCGCCGACGAGCAGGCCGGGCCCGTCGCCGGCGAGCGGCGCGACGATTCCCGGCTCTCCGCGGGCGAGGAAGAGCTGCGGCTCCGGGATGCCCAGCGCGCGCGCCAACGCGGCCACCACGCGGCGCACCGGATTGTCGCCCTTGACCAGCGCTCCGCGCCCGCCGCTCATGTCCGTGCGCAGGGCGATGGCCAGGTGCGGCGCGGCGGCGGCGAGAAGATCGCGCGCGGGGCCGCCGTCTCCCTCGGCATGCAGCAGGCTGCCCTCGCCGAGCCGCGGCAGCTCCACCGGCGGAGGCTTTCGCGCTTCCGCTTCGTAGAGCGCCCTCTCGTCGGGGGTGGAAAGGGCGAGGCCGGAGAGGGCGGCGGCGGCGCAGAACGCCGCGTCGGGCCTGCCGGCGGCGAGGAACAGCTTCACCAGGGCGTGGAGCGGCTCGGGCTCGGAGGAGAGGCGCAGCCAGGCGCGCTGCGCGGCGATGGCCTCGTCCGGCGCGCCGGACTGCGCGAGCGAGCGCAGCGCGGCCGGATGGTCCGGATCGTGCCGCAGCACGCGGCGGAAGGCTTGCAGGGCTTCGTCGTGTTGGCCGAGGGAAAGATGATGCGCGGCGAGCGCGGAGCTCCACCCGGCGAGCTGCGCGCCGGTGGGCGAAGGATCGCCCGCCGCCGGGAACAGCTCGAGGAGGCGCCGGTAGACCCGCGCGGCATCGTCCCCGGCCAGCGCCTGCGCCCCCGGAGCGAGCTGCAGCAGCAACCCGGGAGAGAGCGTGTCCAGCATCGGGGCGAGCAGCGCGAGCGCCTTGGCAGGCTCGCCGAGCTGCGCGTGGAGGTGGCCGAGCCGCGGCGTCCAGGCGGCGGCGCGCGCGTCGCCGGGCAGGAGCTGGAGGAGCTTGTGCAGGGCGTCGGCAGCCTCCGCCTGCCGATCCGCCGCTTCCGCGGCGTCGGCCCGCAACTCCAGCGCCTCCGCGTTCTGCGCATCTCGCGAGAGCGCCCTGCCGGTGGCGAAGAAGGCGGCGGGCGCGTCGTTCAGCTCCTGCAGCTCGATGGCGGCGGCCTGCGTCCAGGCGACGGCGCCGGCCTTGTCGTCCTCGTGGGCGTGCCCGACCTTCTCGTAGATTCCGGCGAGCGAGCGCGGCGCATCGTGGCCGAGCATGGAGCGAAGCTTGCCGGCAGCCTCGCGATCGGCCGGGTCGGCGTGCAGCGCCGCGGCCAGTTGCTCCACGTCTTCGTTGCGGCTGCCCAGGTGCTCGGCCAGGAGCGCCGCCTCCACCATGGCGCCGGCGTCGTGCGCCAGGCTGGCCTCGCGCGAGAGCAGGCGCATCACCTCCTCGCGATCTCCCCTGGCCTCGGCGATGCGCCGCGCCCCCTTGAGGGCGAGCAGCGAGCCCGCGTCGCTCTCCAGCGCCCGCCCGTACGCCGCGGAGGCGTCGTCCAGGCGGCCGAGCTCGTCGAAGATCTGCGCCTGCTCCAGCGCGAGCGCGGCGCGGGTCTGCGCGTCGGCGGACGAGGAGCGGAAGGCGAGGTGCTCGGCCAGCTCGGCGCGCCGTCCCGCCGCGCGCAGCGCCTGCTCGACGCGGTCCTGCACGATCCTGTCCTGCGGGTCGAGCGCGAGCGCGCGGCGGTACGCGGCCAGGGCGCCATCCCCGTCGCCGGCGGCGCTTTGCTCGTCGGCAGACTCCGACCACAAGAGGGCCGCGACGCGCGGATCCCCGGTCCTCGAGGCGAGGTGCCCGCGCAGCTCCGCGCGCTCCATCCGGGCCGCTGCGGCGTCGCCGAGCACCGCCGCCAGCTCGGACGTGGCGGCGAGATCGAGCGGAGCTTCCGCCAGCAGCTCCCGCAGCAATGCGGCGGCCCGCTGCGGATTTCCCGCCCGGTGCGCATGGAGCGACGCTGCGACCCGGCGCGCCTCGTTGCGCTCGGCCGCGGTGTGCGCGGCCCGCGCCAGATCTTCGCAGGCGGCGGCGGCCTCGGCGGGCGAGCCGGTCCAGACGAGCAGGCGCGCGAGCTGCGCGGGGGCGAAGGCGGATTCCGGCTGGGCCTGCATCGCGAGCCGGTACAGATCCGCCGCGCGCTTCGGGTCGCCCGCCATCCACTCGGCGATCCCGGCTGCGCGGCTGTAGGCCTCGGCCCTTGCGCCGGCCTCGGGCAGCGCCTCTGCGATCCGCACCAGCACGGCCAGCGCGGCCGCGTGATCGCCGCGGCGGAGTTGCAGGCGCGCAAGCCTGCGCAGCACGCCGGAATCCAGTCCGGCGAGGGCCAGCGCCTGCGCGCACGCCTGCACCGCTTCGTCGGCGCGATCTTCCGCTTCCAGGAGCGCGGCGCGTTCCGCGTGCAGCGCCCCGGCGCGCTCCGGCGCGCTCGTTTGCGCTTCGTCGGCGAGCAGGTCGATGCGCTCGGACGGCGGCAGCGAACCGAGCGAGAGCAGGGCATTGCGGGCGGCCGCCGATGCGGGCTCCGCGGTGCGCGCCTTGCGCAAGAGCGCCATCGAGCGCGCCTCGTCGCCGGCCACGCGGGACAGCTCGCCCGCCTCCACCAGGAGGTCCGCGGCGTCGGCGCCGCTCTCCGACTCTGCCCGCGCCTCCAGCGCCTGCGAGAGCTGCCCGAGGTTCCCTGCCTTCAACGCCAGCATCGAGCAGGTCTCGAGCCAGCGCGGGCTGGAAAGGCCGCGCGCCATCTCCGCCGCGCGCTGCGCCAGCGCCGCCGCGCGCTCGCCCGCGGTGTCGGCGAGGAGCGTCGCCGCGCGTCCCAGGGCCTCGGCGCCGGCGCCTCGCGAAAGCTGCGGCGCGGCCTGCTCCAGCAAGCTCGCCAGCTCCAGCGTACGGCCGAGCGGCGGCAGCGCCCGCGTCAACACGCGGATCGCGGCGGCGTGGAAGGGCACGAGCTCGAGCGCGCGCTGCGCCAGCGCGGCTGCTCCCTCGCGATCCTGGACCCGCTCCCGCCAGAGCGCGCCCTCGAGGAAGTGGGCCGCCGCTTCGCCGGGAGAGTGCGCCTGCCGCGACTCGCCCAGCGCCACGAAGCGTTCGCTTGCAGCGGCAGGATCGCGCTCCGCCAACCGGCGAGCCTGCAGCGCGGCGGCGGCCGCGTCCGCCGGATCGTCCGCCAGCGCGTCTCCCGATCCCTGCGGCTCCGCGAGGTCGCCGGGGCCACGCCCAAGCCGCCAGGTCGAGACGGCCGCAACCACGGCCCGGTCCGCCGCGCTGCCGGTCCGCTCCGCCTTTTCCTGGCAGAGGCGCAGCACCGTCTCCCAGTCGTTCCCGGCGCGCGCGCTCTCCAGCATGGCGTGGAAGGCCAGCGGATCGGCAACGTCCGCCTGGCGCAACCTGCGCAGCGCCTCTTCGCGAAGCGTCCCCAGCTCCGGACCCTGCTCCGCCAGGAGCACCGCGCTGCGCAAGACCCGCGCCTGGAACACCGGGTCTGCGGACGCCCCGGCGGCGCGCATGAACAGCCGGGTCGCGCTTGCCGCGTCGCCCTGGCGCTGCGCCGCCAGCGCGGCGTGGTTGAGCAAGCGGAGATGGTCCGGCGCGAGGGCCAGTGCCTCCTCGATCGCCTGCCGCGCTTCGGCCCCGCGGCCCAACGACTCCAGCACCGCGGCCTGCGCCCGCAACGACTCCGCACGGGCGGCGGGATCCGCGAGCAGCGCCGCCTCGCGACGATGCAGCGCCAGCGCCTTCTCGTGCTCGCCGGCGCCGGCGAAGAGCCGTCGCGCCGATTCCAGGTTGGGCTTGTAGCCGGGATCGAGCAGGAAGGCGTTCTGGTGGCACACCGCCGCGCTCCTGGCATCGCCCAGTCGCTCGGCGTAGACGCGGCCCATGGTCCAGTACACCTGGGCCGCGGCGGCAGTCTTGCCCAGCGCGCGCGCGTCGGCGTCCAGCTGCGCGAGCAGCTCGCTCGCGGCTTGCACCTCGGCGTCGGTGAGGTCGCGCTGGGGAAGAGCTGCGGGAGCTTCCTGCGTGATCGCGGTTTCCATTCAGCCGCGAATCGTAGCAGACGCGCCGGAGTGCGGTCAGGCGCCGGGCTGGTGGCGACGCTCGTCGTCGGCGTACATCCGACCACCTGGAATCGTTCAGTCGATCCCTGCCGCCGATCGCGCCGCCGCCTCGATCTCCGGCAAGAGCTGGCGGACGGCGGCGATGTCCCGGTGCAGCTCGCGATCCTCCTCCATGTGCGGCACGCGGCTCCGGATCACCTCCAGCGCCGCCGCGGCACCCACGCCCGCCCGCAGCGGCTTGCGCAGATCGAGCGCTTGCGCCGCGACCAGGAGCTCGATGGCGAGCCCGGTGCACGCGTTCTCCACCGCGGTGCGCGCCTTCAGCGCCGCGGTCATTCCCATGCTCACGTGATCTTCGCGGCCCGCCGAGGAGGGGATGGTGTCCACGCAGGCGGGATGCGAGAGGAGCTTGGTCTCCGCCGCCAGCGCCGCCGCCGTCACCTGCGCGATCATGAACCCCGAGTTGAGCCCGGAGTTGCGGGCGAGGAAGGGCGGCAGCCCGCTCAGCGACGGGTTGACCAACTGCTCCACGCGGCGCTCGGAGATGGTCTGGAGCTGCGCGCAGGCGATGGCGAGCAGGTCCAGCGCCTGCGAGACGGGCTGGCCGTGGAAGTTGCCGCCGCTGACGATGGTGCCCGCGGCGACGTCGTCGAGCGCGTCGGCGAAGACCAGCGGGTTGTCGGTGGCGGCGTTGGCTTCGACGGCGAGCGTGTGGCGCACGAACCGCAGCGCATCGCGCGCGGCCCCGTGGACTTGCGGCGCGCAGCGCAAGCTGTACGGATCCTGGACCTTCTCGCAGTGCTCGTCCTGGTGCGAGGCGTTGATCTCGCTCCGCGCCAGCAGGCTGCGCAGGTGCGCCGCCACCTGCGCCTGACCCTCGTGCCCGCGGATCCGGTGGATGGCGGAGAGGAACGGCTTGTGCGAGCCGAGAAGCCCCTCCACCGTCATCGCCGCCGCGATGTCCGCGATGCGGGCGCACTGCTCCGCCTGCAAGAGCGCGAGCGCGCCCACCGCCTGCATGGCCTGCGTCCCGTTGACCAGGGCGAGGCCCTCCTTGGCCTCCAGCACCACCGGAGAGAGCCCGGCGCGCGCCAGCGCCGCACGCCCCGGCATCCGCTCGCCGGCGAAGAACGCCTCGCCCTCGCCGATCAGCACCAGGGCAAGGTGCGCGAGCGGCGCGAGATCTCCGCTCGCCCCCACCGAGCCCTTCTCGGGAATCGCCGGGATCACCTCGCGCTGCAGCATCTGGATGAGCAGATCCAGCGTGCTCTCCCGGATTCCCGAGTAGCCGCCGGAGAGCACGTTGGCGCGCAGGAGCATCAGCGCGCGCGCCTCCGGCAAGGGCAGGGGAGGACCGACCCCGGCGGAGTGCGAGAGGATGAGGTTGCGCTGCAGCTTGCGCAGGTCTGGCTTGGGGATGGACACCTCGGCGAGCGTGCCGAAGCCGGTGTTGATGCCGTAGGCCGGCGCGCCCTCCTCGGCGATGCGTTCCACCAGCCGCCGGGCCGCGCGCACCCGCTCGCGCGCGCGCGGCGCGATCTCCACCTGCGCGCCGCCGCGCGCGGCCGCGCCCACTTCCTCGAGCGTCAGTTTCTCTCCGGAGAGGACGATGCGCATGCGCGCGATCTACACCATTTACGACCCGACGCCTCCTCCACTATACCTTCGCCACCGATGCTCATCGTCCAGAAGTACGGGGGGACCTCCGTTGGCGACGTGGAGCGCATCCGCAACGTGGCCCGTCGCGCGCTGGCGGCACGCAAGGCCGGCCACGACGTGGTGGTGGTCGTCTCCGCCATGGCGGGCGAGACCAACCGCCTGCTCAAGCTGACCAGCGAAATCTCCCGGCGGCCGAGCCAGCGCGAGCAGGACGTGGTGGTGGCCACCGGCGAGCAGGTCTCGGTGGGCCTGCTCGCGCTCGCCATCCAGGAGAACCGCGGCAAGTCGCGCAGCTTCCTCGGCCATCAAGTCCGCATCCTCACCGACTCCGCCT
Organism: uncultured delta proteobacterium; assembly: GCA_963792275.1. GTDB lineage: Bacteria > Myxococcota > Myxococcia > Myxococcales > 40CM-4-68-19 > 40CM-4-68-19. The sequence goes on along the minus strand of CAWBVQ010000018.1, from coordinate 206,976 downwards.
TCGCCAACGCGCGCATCCGCAGCATCGACGACGAGCCGCTGCGCGCGTGCCTGAAGAAGAAGGAGATCGCGGTGGTGGCCGGCTTCCAGGGCATCGACGACCAGGGCAACATCACCACCCTGGGCCGGGGCGGATCGGACACCACCGCCGTGGCGCTGGCCGCCGCGCTGCACGCCGACGCCTGCGAGATCTACACCGACGTGGACGGCGTCTACACCACCGACCCGCGCATCTGCGAGCGCGCGCGCAAGCTGGACCGCGTCAGCTACGAGGAGATGCTGGAGCTGTCCTCGCTGGGGTCCAAGGTGCTGCAGATCCGCAGCGTCGAGTTCGCCATGAAGTACAAGGTGCCGCTCTGGGTGAAGTCCAGCTTCACCGACGATCCCGGCACCCTGGTCACCGAGGAGGACGAGGCCATGGAAGACGTGCTGGTCAGCGGCATCGCGCTCACCCGCGACGAGTCGCGCTTCGTGATCCGCGGCGTCCCCGACAAGACCGGGATCGCCGCCCGCGTCTTCGGGGCGCTGGCGGAGCAGGACATCGTGGTGGACGTGATCGTGCAGACGCCCGCCAAGGAGGACGGCCGCACCGACATGGCGTTCACGGTGGGCCGCCTGGACGTGGAGAAGACCCACGAGCTGGTGCGCAAGCTCGGCAAGCAGATCGGCGCGGGCAAGGTGGACCACGAGGAGGGCATCGCCAAGGTGAGCATCGTCGGCGTGGGCATGCGCAACCACGCGGGCGTGGCGGCGAAGATGTTCCAGGTGCTCGCCGACGAGGGCGTGAACATCCGCGTCATCAGCACCTCGGAGATCAAGATCTCCTGCATCATCGACGAGAAGTACTCGGAATTGGCGGTGCGGGCGCTGCACACGGCGTTCGGCCTCGACAAGACCGGGCCCGCGAAGAGCTGAAGCCGGTGCGGATCCGCTGCCAGAGATGCCAGGCGCTCTTCTCGCTGCAGGACGGGATCTTCGGCGCGGGCGGGCGGGTGCCGGTGCAGTGCGGGCGCTGCCTCTCGGTGTTCGAGGCGGTGGTGGTGCCGGGGACGCCGCCGCCTCCGCCGGCCGACGCGTTCGAGCGCGGGCCGCGCCAGCCGGAGCCCGAGGCGCAGCCATCGCCCGCGAGGGAGGGGCCCGCCGGCGAGGAGGAGGCAGCGCGCCACGACGGGCAAGGCGCCCTGGCTGCGCTGGACGGCGGTGCTCACCGGGGCGGCGGTGCTGGCGGCCGCGGGGGTGGCCGTCTACGGGCGCTTCGCGACGCTGCCGCGCGAGGTCGCGGCGAAGCTCGAGCAGGGACGCGAGCGGATGTTGCGCGACGACGCGCGCAGCCTCGACGAGGCGACGCGGCTCTTCACCGAGGCGGTGCGCATCGCGCCCGGAGAGGCGACGCCGGAAGCGGAGCGGGCCTTCGCCATGCTGCTCCAGGCCGCGGCGCACAAGGACCTGGCGGATCGCGTGTCGCCGCCGGACCGCGAAGACGAATCGCGTCTCGCCGCGCGCTTCTTCCAGCAGGGCAGCGCCGCGGCGACGCAGGCGTTCGCGGAGAACCAGCGAGATCCTTCCGCTCTGCGCGCGCTGGCCCTCTCCGAGGCCATCGGCGGAGATGCCGGCCATGCCATCGAGCACGCCGGGCAGGCGCGGCTCCTTTCGCCCGGCGATCCCTGGACGCTGTACGCGCAAGCCGTCGCGGCCAGAGCCGCCAAGGCGCCCGACGGCGGGCTCGACGCGCTCACCCGCCTGGGCGCGACAGACCCCAGGCTGCTGCGCGCCCAGGTGGACGCGGGAGCGATGCTCGCGGATCGCGGCGATTCCACCGCGGCGCGGCAGATCCTGCGCCGGGTGGTGGAGGCGAACGCGCAGCATGAGCGCGCCCGCAGGATCCTGCGGCTGCTTCCGCCGGCCACGCCCTGAGACCCTGTCAGAGGCGCGGCGCTTGCACCCCTGGGTACGGCGGGTCCCCTGTTGGGAAACGCCGTTCCCACTCTCGCGGCGCGCCCGCAATCGATTGCACGAGGCACATGGCTTGCTCGGTTGCAGGCATATGCTCGCCATCCTGTTCTGGCTCGCCGTCGGCTGCATCCTGCACACCTACGTGATCTATCCGCTTCTGCTCATCGCGCTCGACGCGATCGGTCAGGCGCGCGGCGCCTGGGGCTACCTGGGCGGCAACGAGCGCCGCCGGCCGCCCGCTCAAGTGGGCCTGCCCAACGTCTCCGTGCTGATCGCCGCCTACAACGAGCAGGACTGCATCGCCCACCGCCTCGACAACCTGCTCGCGCAGGACTACCCCGCCGACAAGCTGGAGATCCTGGTCGGGTCCGACGCCTCCACCGACGAGACCGACGCCATCGTACAGCGCTATGCAGCGCGCGGCGTCAGGCTGTCGCGCGCCGAACGGTGCGGGAAGGCGGGCGTGCTCAGCAGGCTCGTCTCGATGGCCAAGGGCGACGTCCTGGTGATGACGGACGCGAACACCGAGTTCGAGCGCGACGCCGTGCGTCTCCTCGTGCAGCCGCTGCGGGACGAAGCCACCGGCCTGGTCTGCGGGCGGCTGCGGCTGCACTCGCCGGCGGGCGCGCCGGTGGTGGAGAGCGCCTACTGGAAGCTGGAGAGCCTGCTCAAGCTGTACGAGTCGCGGCGGGGCTGCGTGATGGGGGCGAACGGCGGCATCTACGCCGTGCGCAAGGACCTCTTCGCGCCGCTGCCGGCGGGCACGGTGGTGGACGACTTCGTCGCCGCGCTCCGCGTGCTGGAGTCGGGCAGCAACGTAGCCTATGAGCCGGAAGCGGTGGCGCACGAGGAGGCCGCGCCGGACCATTCGGGCGAGTACCGGCGGCGCGTGCGCATCGCCGCGGGCTGCTTCCGCGCGCTCTCGCAGCACCGGCACCTGCTCTCGCCGCGCCACGGCTTCACCGCCTTCGCGCTCTGGTCGCACAAGGTGCTGCGCTGGTTCGTGCCGCACGCGATGGTGGTGGCGTTCCTCACCAACCTCTTCCTCGCGCGCGGGAGCACCTTCTTCACGCTCACCCTGGTCGCGCAGTGCGCCGGCTATGCGCTCGCCGCGCTCAGCCTGCTCGGCACCACTCCGCGCCACGTGCGCACTCTGGCCGACGCGGCGGCGCACTTCGTCGAGATGAACGCCGCGCTCCTGGTCGGGTTCGTGAAGTACAGCCGCGGGGCACAGGGCCAGACCTGGACGCGCACGCCGCGCCTGCCGCGGGCGGCGTAGCCCGGCTCATTGCCGGCAGGTGGGCGCGCAGGCCAGCGCGCCGGACGGCAGCGAGGTGCAGAGGCCGCTGACGCCGTGCTCCTTCCAGGTGAAGGAGCAGACCGCGCCGGCGGCCTGGGTCAGGCAGGCGCCCAGGGCAGCCTGGATGGGCCCACCGTGGTCCGCGCCGTGCTCGCCGTCGGTCATCTCGGACGGAACGCAGGCCAGCACTTCGCCTCCGTCGGAGGGCAGCGCCGTGCAGGTGCCGGTGAGGAAGTCGTCGTCGTCGAAACCGCCGTCGCGATCGTCCTCGGCCACCGTCATGGTCTCGCGCTCGGGAATGGGGAAGCGGCAAAAGGCACCCCCGTCCAGCCCCTGGCAGGCCGCGATCGCGGCGCTGAGCGGGACGATGTGATGGCCGCCGTCGCGGTCTCCGTCGTCGTCGGCCTCCGCGCAAACCAGCCGGCCGTTGCCGGTGGGGTGGCAGACGCCGGTCTTCGCGCGATCGTCGTCGGGGAAGGTGCAGGCAGCGCCCGCGTCCAGGCTGGCGCAGGCGGCAAACGGCGGCGGCTGCCCAGGCAGGCAGTTCACTCCGCCGCCGGCCAGCTCGGCCGCGAGCTCCGAGTCGAGAGCGGTGCCGTCGGCGTTGGACGACGGCCGGGCGGAACAGGCCGCAAGTGCGAGGGACAGGAAGAAGAGGGCGCTCGAGCGCATGGCAGCCTCCTGGCTGGCGGAGGGAATAGGAGCCGCGAGGGCGCCTCGCAACTGACCAAGGTCACGGCTAAATTTTACTGTGGTTGGAAGTGCCGCGACCTGCCGCAAGGTAAGAAAAAACCCGCCAGTCTCACGTCTGGCGGGCAAGTGGTGACCCCAACGGGATTCGAACCCATGTTTGAGGCGTGAGAGGCCTCCGTCCTAGGCCACTAGACGATGGGGCCGCTTACCCGCGGGCTTGTCGCTTCGTTCCCCTCTCTTGTCAACTCGATCGTGGTTGACCGCCAGGGCGTTTCGCGGCGCATGATGAAGCGTGGAGCGCCACCTCGTCCGCGGCTTTCCGCCCACGCGCCACTCCGCCGTCGCGGCGTTGCGCAGCGGCGACGAGGCGGATCGCGCGCGTGCTCTTTCCACCCTCTCCTCCGTCTATTGGCGGCCCGTCTACAGCTACCTGCGCCTGCGCTGGCACCGGCCGCACGAGGAAGCGGCGGACCTGACGCAGGACTTCTTCGCCGACCTGCTGGAGAAGGATCTGCTCGCCGCGTTCGACTCGCGGCGCGCGCGGCTGCGGACCTGGCTGCGCGTCTGCATCGACGGAATGGTGACCAATCACGACAAGGCGGCCTCGCGGCAGAAGCGCGGCGGCGGGTCGGCGCTGCTGCCGTTCGACTTCGACCAGGTCCGGGACGAGGTCGACGGGCTCTCCAGCCCCGCCGATTCGCCGGAGGCGCTCTTCGAGCAGGAGTGGGCGCGCGGCGTCTTCGAAACCTCGCTGGCGCGCTTGCGCGCGGCCTGTGCCGCCGCGGGGAAGCCGCAGCAGTACGCGCTGCTCGAGCAAACCGACCTGGCCGAGGCGCGGCCCACCTACCTGGAAGTGGCGGATCGCTTCGGCATTTCCGTGACCGACGTCACCAACCGGTTGTTCCGGGTCCGACGCGAGCTGCGGCGCATGGTGCTGGAAACGCTGCGCGAGCTGGCGGCGAACGAGGAGGAGTTTCGCGAGCAGGCCCGCGCGCTCCTCGGGGATTGAGCCTTGGCGCCCCGACTCGACGATCGCGCGCTCCTCCGGCTCCGCGCCGCGCTGCGCGAGCCCGACTTCTCCAGCACGAAGTACCGCCTGGCGGGCGTGGCCGGGTCGGGCGGCATGGGCACCGTCTACGTGGTCGAGGACACGGATCTGCGCCGCCGCGTGGCGCTCAAGGTGCTCGATCTTCCCGACGCCGACCTCGAGGCCAGGTTGCGTCGCGAGGCGCAGGTGCTGGCCCGGCTGGAGCATCCGGGCATCGTCCCGGTTCACGACGTCGGCGTCCTTCCCGACGGCCGGACGTTCTACACGATGAAGTGGGTGGAGGGCGCCCGGCTCGATCGGCACCTTGCAGGCGCGGTGCCCCTGGCCGAGCGGCTCCGGCTCTTCCTGCGCATCGCCGATGCGGTGGCGTTCGCCCACGCAAAGGGAGTGCTGCACCGCGACCTCAAGCCCGAGAACGTGATGGTCGGCGCCTTCGGCGAGGTGCTGGTGATGGACTGGGGGCTCGCCAGAATCCTCGCGGAAGGGTCCGGGCTCGCCGCAGGGCGGACCACCGCGGAGAGCGCGGTGCTCGGCACCCCAGGCTTCATGTCGCCCGAACAGAGGACGGGAGCGAGCGCCGGCGTGGATGCGCGCGCCGACGTGTATTCGCTCGGCGCGCTCTTGCAATGGATGGCCGGCGCCCGCGCCCCCCCGGCGCTGGAGGCGATCTGCCGCAAGGCGCTGGCGGAGCGCCGCGAAGAACGCTACCCGGACGTTCCCTCTCTCGCCGCCGACGTGACGCGCTTCGCCGACGGCGCGGCGGTGTCCGCCCACCCGGAGGGCGTGCTGCGCCGGGCGTTGCGCCTCGCCAGGCGGCACCGCGTCGCTCTCGGCGTCGTGCTCGCGTATCTCGCGGGGCGCGCCCTGATCCTGCTCTTCACCGGCCGGTGAAAGGAATCCGGTCCGATGGACAATGGAACTTGCGAGGGCGCATCCCCGCCCCACCAAACCGGAGCTGACGAATGAATCAGCGCATGATTGAATCGGATCATTCCTCGACGGGGACACCATCGCCGCACGCCGTGCGCAGGGTGTCCCCTGGATTTGCGATCCTGGTCGGCGGCGCGCTCGGCATCCTCGACGGCCTCACCGCCTGGTTCACCCCGGAGGCGCGCCCGCAAATCATCGGCATCGTGGTCGGCTCCAGCATCAAGGGCCTGGTCGCCGGCGCGATCATCGGCCTCTTCGCGCGCAAGGTGGCGAGCCTCGGCTGGACCCTGCTCTTCGGCACCCTGGTGGGCGCGGTCCTCGCCTTCGCCGTCGCGCACATGGGCGGCAAGTACTACCTGCAGATCATGCTGCCCGGGAGCCTGGTGGGACTCTTGACCGGCTATGCCACGGTCCGCTATGGGCGTGCGCCGGCCACGGCGGCGCCGTCCGGATCCGGCGCTTCTCCGCGGGCGAACTGAGCGAGCCGCGCCCCGGCAAGAGAAAGGCCCGGCTGCGTCACACAGCCGGGCCCGCGATGCGGTGGTTGGGGGACTAGGATTCGAACCTAGATAGTAGGAGTCAGAGTCCTACGTCCTGCCGTTAGACAATCCCCCAGGAGGGCACGAGCTTCGCCTGCGAGACGAGGTCCGCGGCGGGCCGCCCCCTATACTCAGCGGCCGCCGGCCTCGTCAAGGACGAAAGCCCGGAGCTTTTTCCTGGTTTCCCGAGGGCGGAAGTTCAGCGCGCCGCGGCCTGGCTGCGCGCGCAGGCTCCCTTGCGGAACGAGGCCGCCGCCCAGGTATCGTCCACCGACACCAGCCGCACGCCTTCGAAGCCGTGCCCTTTCATCCACATCCAGAGCTTGTCGCGGCCGAGGTCCGTCTCCATGCGGCCCAGCTTGGGATAGCAGACCCAGAGCAGCGTCTCCGGCGGAACCTCCTCGATGCGCGGCTGGTACTTGGGCAGATGCGCCTCGCGCGTCGCCCAGAGCATGACGGAGTCGGCCAGGTCGATGGCCTTGGCGGGGTTGCGCAGCGCTGGCTGGCTCTTCTGCGGATTGATGACGAACACTTTCTCGTCCGGGCTGAAGAGCACTCGGTCCAAGGCGGGAAGTGGCATGCGACGAGTCTGCCGAGAACGGGCGGTCGGCCGCAAGAAGTGCAGGATTCCACCCTGTCCGGAGATCGCACGGAAGCGCCCGCCCTCTTGACACGAGGAGGCCGACCTGCTCGCTGCTCCCCATGCCGGGATGGCTCCACGCACAGGACTACGCGATGGCGCGCGTCGTCCTCCAGCGCGGCCTCGGGCTCGTCTACCTGATCGCCTTCGCCGTGGCGCTCGAGCAGTTCCCGGCGCTCCTCGGCCAGCGCGGCCTGCTTCCGGTGGATCGGTTCATTGCGCGGGTGCGCTTCGCCAAGGCGCCGAGCCTGTTCCACCTCGGCTACTCGGACCGCCTGCTGGCCGCGGTGGCGCTCGCAGGCATCGCCTTGTCGCTGGCCATCGTCCTCGGGCTTCCCGATCGCTGGCCGGCGCTGCTCACCATCGCCGCCTGGCTCGTCCTCTGGGCGCTCTATCTCTCCATCGTCAACGTCGGACAGCTCTTCTATTCCTTCGGCTGGGAGTCGCTCCTGCTCGAGGCCGGCTTTCTCGCCGCCTTCCTCGGCCCTGCCTCGGCGCCCGTGCCGGCGCTGCTCGTCTGGCTCTTCCGCTGGCTGCTCTTCCGTCTCGAGTTCGGCGCCGGCCTGATCAAGATGCGCGGCGACCGCTGCTGGCGCGATCTCACCTGCCTCTACTACCACCACGAGACGCAGCCGATGCCCAACCCGCTCTCCTGGTACTTCCACCATCTCCCCAAAAGGCTGCACCGGATCGAGGTGCTGGGCAGCCACTTCGCGCAGCTGGTCGCTCCGGTCCTGCTCTTCTTTCCCCAGCCCGTCGCCACCTTCGCGGGCCTGGTCGTGGCGGTCACGCAGTTCTGGCTCGTGCTGAGCGGGAACTTCTCCTGGCTGAACCTCACCACCATCGTGCTCGCCGCCTCGGCGATCGACGACGGCGTCTTCGCGCGCATCCTGCCGCTCCCGGCGCCGGCGGCCGCGGTAGGGTGGCACGACGCGGTCGTCCTCGCGGTGGCGGCGCTGGTGGTCGTCCTGTCCTGGCGCCCCGCGCGAAACCTCTTCTCGCGCGAGCAGCTCATGAACGCCAGCTTCGATCCGCTGCGGCTGGTGAACACCTACGGAGCGTTCGGCAGGATCGAGCGCGAGCGCTACGAGATCGCGATCGAGGGGACCAGCGAGGAGCGCATCACCGCCGACACGGTGTGGAGGGAGTACGCGTTCAAGGGCAAGCCCACCGCTCTGAATCGGCGGCCCGCGCAGTGGGCGCCGTATCATCTCCGGCTCGACTGGCTGATGTGGTTCGCGGCGCTTTCTCCCGCGTACGCCGAGCCGTGGTTCGGCCGGCTGGTGAGAATGCTGCTGGAGAACGACCCCGGCATTCTCCGCCTGCTCGGGCCCAATCCTTTTCCCGGCAACCCCCCTCGCGCGGTGCGCGCCACGCTCTATCTCTACCGTTTCACCACTCCGCGCGAACGGCGCGAGACGGGTGCGTGGTGGACGCGGACCCGGCTGGGCCAGTACCTGGAGCCGACCACCCGCACGACGAGGAACTGAGTGCGCTAGTCAGGATGGAACGACCGGCCCCGATTCGCTGGGCGTAGGTTACGCCACGATCGCGGTTGCGGTAGCCGAGGCGAGCGGAGAGGTCCGCTCGTCCGGCGCGGCCGCTGCGCTTCTGCCGCGAGGCGGGGCCTTGCGGCTACGTGTTGTACTGGCAGCTGACGGAGCTCGGCGTGCACTGCGATGTGGTGGCGCCGACGCTGGTGCCGGTGAAAGCCGGCGACCGGATCAAGACGGACCGGCGAGACGCGCTGAAGCTGGCGCGCTGCTACTGGGCCGGTAATCTCACACGAGTCTACGTGCCGGATGAGGCGCACGAGGCGCTGCGGGACCTGGTGAGGGCGCGCGAGGCGGCAAAGAAGGACCCGCTGCGCGCGCGCTATCGGCTGCAGAAGCTGCTGCTGGCCGGGGGCTGCGGCCTTCGGAGGGTACCAAGGCCTGGACGGCGCGGACGTCGCTTGGGTGAAGACGCTGCGCGTGGAGCCGATGGCGCTCGCTGCCGCGCTGCTCGACTACGTCAGCGAGGTCGATCACGCGCGCGAGCGAAATCGAGAGGTTGGAGCGCGCCATCGCGAGCACTCGAGCGGCGATCGTGTCCGGCGCGGCGCCATCACCAAGACCGGCAACGCGCACCTGCGCCGCATCCTCGTCGAGGCCGCGTGGTCCTATCGGCACCGCCCCAAGGTCGGCGCCCAGTTGCGGCGGCGGCAGGGCAACGCAAGCGAGGAGGTCAAGGAGATGGCCTGGAAGGCCGCGCGGCCGCTGCCTGCTCTGCTCCACAGGGAAAAGAAAAGACAGAGGGAGGCCTGTTGACGGGTCGTTCCATATCAGAGCCGCCATCCGACCCGGAGGAGCCAGACGGATGGGGCAACCACGGGAGCGTCCCGGTCGGGACACTGCTGTGCAAACCGCGCTGAGGCGAGCGGGTCCGTCCAGCCTGCCGGCAGGTACTCCAGCGCGTGGTGGCGATGGTTCGTCAGGACGTAACGGACAGCGTGCCTGGTCTCGCGCGGCGTTCTCAGAGGGTGCGAGTGGTAGCGGTCCGCAAACACGCCGCCCTGCCGGCCGGCGAGCGCGTTGAGGCGCTTCGCGAGGCGGATGGCGAGGCCCTGCATCGCCCGCGACAGCGCCTCCACACCCAGCGCCTCGACGATGAGGTGCAGGTGGTTGCCCTGGATGGAGTAATGGATGATGCGGACCCCGAAGCGCTCGCGCGCGTCGCGCAGCGAAGATTCGACAGCCTTCGCACGCCGGTAACTGCGCAAATAGCCGATCCCGTGCTGAAGCCGCATGGTCACGTGCACCGGATGGCGCGCAGCGAAGTCGGGTCGCCTCAAATGCGGCACGCCAGCGCCGATGAGACCGGGATGCGGCCGGGTCCTGGGCCGGCCCGCACCGTTCCTCTTCCCCCCGCGCACCGGGAACTTGAACGCCGTCTGCCGCCTCGCAACCTTCATCGAATTAGAATAGCAGATATTGTCGATGCAGCAAGCGAAATCGCAGCGCTCGAGCGAAAAATCAGGGGTGCAAACCAGGTACATCCTTACGCATCAGCACAAGGACATCCTTCCCACTTTTCGCGACTTGCACGGCGACATCGCAGACAACCGGTCGACATGGCGGAGCTGTGCCGAAAGTTCGGCGTAAGACCTCGGCCGCCGCGCGACCGGTCAGGGCACTGAGCGGATCCCGAAGCTGCGGCGGAGCGCGCTCTCTGCGGCGTGCAGGCCGCACATTCCGTGGACGCCGCCGCCGGGGGGCGTCGAGGAGGAGCAGAGATAGAGGTTCGGCGCCGGCGTGGCGTAGGGATCGAAGGCGAGGACGGGCCGGGCGAAGAACTGCAGGCCGCCGTAGGCCCCGCCGGAGATGTCTCCTCCGGCGCAGTTCGCGTTGTAGGCCTCGATCTCGCCCGGTCCCGCCACCGCGCGCGCGAGGACGACGTCGGCGAAGCCGGGCGCGAACCGTTCCAGCTGGGCCTCGATGCGCGCGGTCATGTCCACCTTCGATCCGTTGGGAACGTGGCAGTAGGCCCAGAGGGTGTGCTTCCCCGGAGGCGCACGCGTCGGATTCGAACAGGCTCTGCTGCGCGACGAGGACGAAGGGCCGTTCGGGATGGTCGCCTCTGGCAACCGCGGCCTCGCCGGCGGCGATCTCCGCGAAGGTGCCGCCGACGTGCACGGTGCCGGCGCGGCGGCACTCCGGCGCCCGCCACGGCACGGGGCCGGAGAGGGCATAGTCGAGCTTGAACACGCCGGGGCCACGCCGGAAGCGGCGAAGCGCGCGGCGATAGCGCCCCGGGAGGCTGGCACCCGCGATGCGCTCGAGGCTCGCCGCATCGGTGTCGAAGAGGATGGCGCGCTCGGGGCCGAAGCGATCGAGGGAATCGATGCGATCGCCCACCGAGATCTCGCCTCCGAGCGCGCGCAGGGAGGCCGCGAGCGCGTCGGCGATGCGCTGCGAGCCTCCGCGAGCCATCGGCCACCCCGAGGCGTGGGCGGCAGCGGCGAAGATGAGCGCGAACGAGGCGGTGAACGGCGCGTCGAGCCGCAGGAAGGAGTGCGCCGCAAGACCCGCCACCAGCGCCCGGGCGCGCTCGCCGCGGAAACCAAGCGATGCGGCAGGCAAGAGCGCGCGGCGGCCAAATCGCGCCATCAGCAGGGGATGGCGAGGGACGCGCGCGATCGGCCGGAGCGCGTCGTGGATCAGATCCTGGAAACGCGCGGCGAGCGGCCCGACGATGCGGGCGTAGGCTTGCGCGTCGGCGCCGAGCCCTGCCGCCGTGTCCCCCAGCGACCGGACCAGCGCGACGGCGGTCCCGTCGTCGAGAGGGTGCGCGACGGCGATCTCGGGGTGGATCCATTCGAGCCCGTGCTTCGCGAGACCCAGCCGGGCGAAGAACGGCGAGGCCGCCGCCATGGGATGGATCGCCGAGCAGACGTCGTGCACGAACCCCGGCAGCGTCAGCGCGGCGCTGCGGGTGCCGCCCCCGACCGTCGGTTGCGCCTCGTGGACGCGTACCGTCAAGCCTGTCCGGGCGAGCGCGATGGCAGCGGAGAGCCCGTTCGGTCCGCTCCCGACCACCGCCGCGTCGACCATGCGCCAACGTACTGCCGCAGCCGCGAGCGCGCCGCAAGATCGCCGCGCGCGCTCACCTGCCGTCCCGAGGACGTTCCTGCGCGAATTGCGCCGTCATCTCGGCGAGGAAGCGGCCGGCCGCGACCAGGACGGCGGAGGGAAGCGGCGGCGGCGCCGCGAGGATCTGCTTCTCCAGGGCCTTGGCGGCGGCGCCAAGAGCGTCGAATCCGTACGCGCCCGCGCTGCCGGCGATTCTTGTGCACGAGCACGCGCAGCCGCTCGATGGAGCCCGGATTGGCGGGCTGCCGGCGCGTCTGGGCCAAGGCCGCCGAGAGCCCGTCGACCTTCTCCTGGGCCACCGAGACGTAGTACTCGCGCAGCTCGCGATTGAGGTCGTCGGCGTCCGTCATCGGGCTCCCTCCAGCGGCAGCATGAAGGAGAACGCCGCGCCCTGCCCGGGCTCGCTTTCCACCCAGATGTCGCCGCGGTGCTCGAGGACCAGCGCGCGGCTGATGGCGAGACCCAGGCCGGTGCCGCTCTGCTCGCGCTTGCCGCGGTCGGCCTGCGCGAAGCGGGTGAAGAGCTTGTCGCGAAACCCCGCGGGGATGCCCGGACCGTGATCCTCGACGCGGAAGACCACTCCGCGCGCGTCGCGGGCAGCCGCGAGCACCACCTCGGCGTCCCGCGGCGAGAACTTGATGGCGTTGGAGAGGAGATTCGCGAGCACCTGTGCAATGCGGTCGGCGTCGGCGCGGACGCGGGGAAGTCCGGGCTCGACGCGGAGCCGCAAGCGCACGCCCGCCTTTTGCGCCCAGCCGTCCAGGCTGCGAGCGGCGTCGCGGCAGAGCAGCGACGGGTCCTGCGGGCGAGGGTCGAGCTGGAGCTTGCCCGCCTCCAGCTTGGAGAGGTCGAGGATGTCGTTCACCAGCCTCACCAGGCGATCGGCGTTGCGCTTGGAGACTGCGACCAGCTCGTGCGACTCCTCGTCCAGCTCGCCGTCGAGGATGAGGGCGAGGGCGCCCTTGATGCTGGTCAGCGGCGAGCGGAGCTCGTGGCTGATGGTCGAGATGAGCTCGGACTTCATCTGGTCCAGCTCGTGCGCCTCGGTGACGTCGTCGAAGACCTCCATCCATCCCAGCGTCTCGCCGGCGGCGCTGACGGGGGCGGCGTAGCGTCGCAGCACCCGCGGCTTCGGTTCGCCGGGGATCTCGGATCCACATCTCGTTGTCGGTGCCGCCTTCTCGACCCGCGAGCACGCCGTCCTCTTTCCCCGCGCAGAGCAAGAGCCGCAGGGTGACCTCGAGCTCCGTCCGGCTGCGCTGCACCAAGGGCTCGTCGCCCATGCCGAACATGCGGCGAAAGGCGCCGTTGACGTAGGTGACCTGCTCTTGCGGATCGAACATGATCACCCCGCTGCGCGACGCGTCCAGGAGCGCGGCCATGCGGCCGGTGGCGGATCGTGCCTTCGCCCCCTCCTGCCGCGCCTCGTCCATCAGCTGGGCGCCGGCGATGGCGGTGGCGCCATGGCGGGCGAGAACGCGGACGGCTTCCACCACCTCGTCCCGGAGCGCCGTGCGGCTCCACATGGCGACGACGCCGAGGAGCCGCCCGCCGTGCTCCAACGGGTGCCCGGCGAAGGCCGTCAAACCCTCGATGCGGGCCAGCTCCGGGTCCATCAGCAGCGGCTCCTGATTGAGGTTGCTCGTGGTCACCAGCCCACCGAGCGCGGCCACCCGGCCGACCGAACAGTCGGCGATGGGCACCCGCTCCAGCGCGAGATTGAGCATGCCACCGCCGCCCCGGGCCACGAGGTGGAGGCAGCGGGCGCGGTTCTCGCAGCGGGCGGCGAAGCTGCAGGTGTCGCACTTGTCGCCCGGCCCCACCAGCCACACCCGCGCGCTGGCAGCTCCGAAGGTGCGCATCAGCGCGTCGGGAATGGCGGCAAGGATCCGGTCGACCTGGAAGGCGCTGACCACGTCCGTGACCTGGCTCGCGGCGCGCAGCACCTTGACGGCGCCCTCCAGCCGATAGCGCTCCTTCTCCAGCGCGCTCACCTCCGCTTCCGCCGCCTGCGCGCGGACGCGCAGCGCATCGAAGGCGGCCAGCAGGCGGCCGGCGGGGTTGCCGGTGCCGGCCGCCATTCCCGCACGCTCCTCGGCGGCCCTGGCCAGCTCCTCCATCGAGGACGGCTCTGCGGATGCCTCCACCAGTGCGAGCGTCACGGCGCCTTCGTCCCGGTGGGCACGAACGCGGCCAGGATTGCATTCACGGCGCCGAGCAGCTCGTGCGGCTCGAAGGGCTTGGTCAAGTACCGGCAGGCGCCGAGCTTCAGGCCCTCCGCGATCTCCGCCGGCTGCGCCTTGGCGGAGAGAAAGGCGAAGGGCGTCTGCGCGAAGTGCACGCGTGCGCGCAGCGCGAGCAGCGTCTGCATTCCGTTCATCTCCGGCATCATCGAGTCGCAGAGCACCAGGTCGGGGCGCAGCCCTTCGTCGAGCAGCGCCAGCGCCGCGGTGCCGCTCTCCACCGCGCTGACGTCGTGCTTGCCGCGCCTGAGCGCGAGCCGCGCCACGAAGCGGATGTCCGGATCGTCGTCGATCAAGAGGATGCGTCCCATGTTCTCTCCGCGCCGTTCAGGCGACCTCCGCCTCCAGCGGCGCGCTTCCGTCGTCCTCCAGCAGGCTGAGGAGCTGCCTGGCGCGCAGCGGCTTGGGCAGGTAGCCATCCGCGCCCGCCCTCCGCGCGGTCTCGCGCAGGCCGGCGCCGTCGCTCGCGGAGATGGCGTAGAAGCGCGAGGTCACGCTGCGGACGTCCTCGAGAAAATGGCGGATGAGATCGATTCCGCCGAACGCGGGCATGACGACGTCCACCAGCACCAGGTCGTAGAAACCGCCGGGGATGCGACCCGCGAGCGTGGACGGATCGCAGACCACCTCGACTTCGGCGCCGCCGCGACGGAAGACTTCGCTGCAGTAGGCGAGCACGTCCGGGTCGTCGTCGACCACCAGGACGCGCTTCTTGAGCGAAGCAGGGGGCGTGCGCTGCGAGGCACGCGGAGGCTCGGGGACGAGCGCCATGCCCGGCTGCGGCGGCTCCTGCGTGGCGAGGCCGGCGAGGGTGGTCAAGTCCAGGGCGCGGAGCGGCTTGAGCAGATATCCGTCAGCCCCGAATTGCTGCGCGATGCGCACCGCCTCGTCGTCGCGCGCCGCGGTCATCATGCAGATGCGCAGCTCGTTGCCGTAATGCCGCCGCAGCACCAGGCACACCTCCAGCCCGTCGATGCGCGGCATGAGCACGTCCAGCAGCACCAGGTCGAACGCGTCGCCGGGCGGATTGCGCAGCACCTGCTCCGGCTCGGAGAGGCAGGTCACGGCGCAGCCTGCCCCGCCCAGCACCCGGGTGACCAGGTTGAGCACGTCGAGATCGTCGTCCACCACCAGCACTCTCTTGCGCGGATTCCCCGTCGCTGCGCCGCCGAGGAAAGGCAGGAGGATGCGGTGCAGGTCCAGGTCGTCGTCGGCCTTTCTCCCGGGCGGAACCAGGACCACCTGAACCTGGGGCACCCGCGACCCCAGCGCCGCGCAGAAGCTGGCCCGCAGCTCGGGGCCGGGGTCGGCGAGCAGCACCAGATCCGGCCGCATCGAGACGACGGGCTCGACGGCATTGCGCAGCGGCAGCGAGATCGAGGAGAGCCCTTGCCGCGCGAGAGAGCGGCGCAACCGCGCCTGCTCCGACGGTTGGTCGCTGACCACGACCACGGTTGCAATCCTGGAATCGTGGCCCTTGCTGGTCGTCACCATGATCGCTCCTCCGCGCCTGTCCCGGTCGGACATGTGCAACCGAGGTGCCAGCATCGTTCCCTGCCCGCGCCGAGACGAAGGAGCCGGCGGACACACCCGCGCTCCTGTCAATCGATTGACTGCAACAGTCCAATTGACTCAGGCCACCTTGAAGCGGCATTGAGTGCGAATGCCGCGCTTGCTTCTCGTAGACGACGACACGGACATCATCGTGGCGCTGGAGCGCTACTTCGTCCGCGCCGGCTTTGAGATGACCACCGCCGCCAACGTGGCTGGCGGGATTGCCGCTCTGGAGAAGGCCGCAGCCGCCCGGGTTCCCTTCGACGCGGTGATCACCGACCTGAACATGCCCGACGACAATGGCCTGGCGGTGCTCCGCGCCGTGCGCCGGCTCTTTCCCGCCTGCCCCACCATCGTCCTCACCGGCGCGGCGACGGTGGCGGTGAGCGTGGAGGCGATGCGGCTCGGCGCCCTCACGCTGATCGAGAAGCCGGCGCCGCCGCGCGAGCTGGAGCGGCAGATCCGCCTCTCCATGGGCCAGGCAAAGGAGATCGCCTCGGGCATCGACGCGGCTTCCAGCGCGGGCCTGATCGGCAGCTCGCCGGAGATCCGCGCCCTCTTCGAAACCGTCGTGCGGGTGGCGCAGACCGGCAGCACGGTGCTGGTCGAAGGCGAGAGCGGCACCGGCAAGGAGCTGGTGGCGCAATCGATCCATCGCTTTTCCGCGCGCGCCACCGGACCGTTCGTCGCGGTCAACTGCGCCGCCATTCCCGAGACGCTGCTGGAGAGCGAGCTCTTCGGACACGTCAAGGGCGCCTTCACCGGCGCCGCCCAGGCGCGGTCCGGCCGCTTCCAGCTCGCCGGCGGCGGCACCCTCTTCCTCGACGAGATCGGAGAGCTGCCGCTGGCGATGCAGGGCAAGCTCCTCAGGGTCTTGGAGGAGCGCACCGTCGAGCCGGTGGGCTCGGCCAAGAGCGAGCCGGTGGACTTCCGCCTGGTGGCCGCGACCAACCGCAAGCTCGAAGAGATGGTGGCGAAGGGGCAGTTTCGCGCCGATCTCTTCTACCGGCTGAACGTGGTGCCGCTCTTCATTCCGCCCTTGCGGGAGCGGCGCGGAGACGTGGCGCAGCTCGCCGCCCATTTTCTCGCGCAGGCGAATGCGGAGCGGAAGGAAAAGCTCTCCTTCGCCGCCGAGACCGTCGCCGCGCTCGAGCGCCATGCCTGGCCCGGCAACGTGCGCGAGCTGAAGAACATGGTCGAGCGGCTGGCGGTGCTCAAAGGCGCAGGCGCCATCGGCGCGGCCGATCTGCCCGAGTCGATCCGCACGCCGCGGCTGCCGGCCCCGGAGCGGGGCCCGACGCTCCCCGCGGGGGGCATCGATCTCCATGCCGCGCTCGCCGAGCTCGAGGACCGCCTCATCGCGGACGCGCTCCAGCTCTCCGGCGGCAACAAGAGCCACGCGGCGAGCATGCTCGGGCTCAAGCGCACCACCTTGATCGAAAAGCTCAGGCGGCGCGGGAAGCCCTCGCAATGAGCGCCGCGCTCGAGATCGAGGGTCCCTTGGCGATCCGGGTCGAAGGATGACCGTCGGCCGCCTGCTCTTCGTCGACGACGACTCCCACGTGCTCGAGGCGCTGCGGCGCATCTTCGAGGCGGAAGGGTACGAGGTCGTCACCGCGGACGGCGGCGCCAAGGGGCTGGAAGCGCTGCGCGCAGCCGAGTTCCAGGTGATCGGCTCCGACTACAAGATGCCGCAGATGGACGGCGCGGAATTCCTCCACCATGCGCGCGCGGTCGCGCCCCAGAGCGTGCGCATCCTGATCAGCGCCGTGGACGATTTCGCCAGCGCGATGGAGGCCGTCAACCGCGGCGCAATCCAGCGGCTGGTCGGCAAGCCGTGGGACTCCGACGAGCTGATCCACATCGTCGCCGAGGCCACGCAGACCTACCACCTGACCCGCCGCTACCAGGAGGTGACGGCGCTCCTCCACGCCCGCAATGCCGAGCTGGAGTCGCTCAACCGGCGCCTGGAGCAACGCGTGCTCGAGGAGACCAGCGGCGTTCTCGAGGTGCTGATCACCGCGCTCGATCGGCACTGCGGCGAGGCATCGCATTCGCGGCAGGCCGCCACGCTCGCCCTCCTCCTCGGCCGCCGTCTCGGCCTGACGGAGAGCGAGCTCACCGCGCTGGAGCAGGGAAGCCTGCTCCATGACATCGGCAAGCTCGGGTTGCCGCCGGTCCTGCTCACGCGCGGGCAGCTTGCGGCGGACGACTGGCGCGAGCTGCAGCGCCACCCGGAGATCGGATACGAGCTGCTCGCGCCCATTCCCTCGCTGGCCAAGGCGCGCGCCCTGGTCCTGCAGCACCACGAACGCTGGGATGGCAAGGGTTATCCGTCCGGCCTCGCCGGCGAACAGATCGATCGCGGGGCGCGCATCTTCCAGGTGGCCGAGGCCTGGCACGCGATGGTCAGCCCGCGCGCCTATCGGCCGGCGCGCTCGCCGGAAGAGGCGCGCGGCGAGATCGAGCGCGGTTCCGGGACGCAGTTCGATCCCCGGATCGTCGCCGGATTCCTCTCGCTGACGCCCGCCGAGCTGCAGACGAAGCTCTAGACCTTCCCCACCTTCAGCCCGGCGTCCCAATCGTGCGAGCTTCGCCCCAGGCAAGAGCGTTTTCGCATGCGGGCAGCCGCTCTTCAAGGTATAAGACGAACGGTTTGATCGCAATGGCAAAGACAGAGCCGCAGGCGGGCGCGGCGGCGGGGACGCCGTGAGCTCGTTGGGCATCCTCCTCCTCCTGGCCGCGGTCATCATCCTCTTCGTGTTGCGGCAGCGCGCGCGTGCGCGCCGGCGAGCGGCGCGATCGCCAGATGGAGGCCAGCGAACGAAGGCAATCCGAAAAGCTGGTCGCGGATGCGTTGGGCTACGCGCAGACGCTGCTGGAGACGTCGCCGGTGGGCGTGATCACCTATCGCGCTTCTGGCGAGGGAATCGCGGCGAACCGTGCCGCGGCGGCGATGCTCGGCGGCACCGTCGAGCAACTGAAGGCCGGCAACTTCCGCGCGCTGCAGTCCTGGAAGACCTCCGGGTTGTTCGAGGCGGCGCTGGCGGCGCTGGAGACGGGAAGCGAACGGCGGATCGAAACGCCGGTCACCACCTCCTTCGGCCGGCAGCTGTGGATCTACTGCAACTTCGTTCCCTTCCAGTTCGCGGGCGAGACGCAGCTCCTCACCTTGCTCACCGACGTCACCGAGCGCAAACGCACCGAGGCCGCGAACGCGCTCTTTCGCGAGCTGCTCGATCGCTCCAACGACATCATCGAGGTGATCGATCCGGGGACGGGCAGGCTGCTCGACGTCAACGGAAGGGCCTGCCAGGAGCTTGGCTACGATCGCCCGGAGATCCTCTCCCTCGGCATCGACGAGCTCTATCCCGCCACCGGCGGCACCGCATTCAGCACAGCCTTGCAAGGCGTCCCCAGCCAGGCGTCTCTCCCCTGGGAGGGCATGCACCGGCGCAAGGACGGGTCCACCTTTCCCGTCGAGGCGTCGATCAGCCATGTGCGCCTGGATCGGGAATACGCGGTGGCCATGGTCCGCGACGTGACGCGGGAGCGCCTGCTCCGCAACCAGCTCCGGCAGGCGCAGAAGATGGAGACCATCGGCCAGTTCGCCGGCGCCATCGCCCACGACTTCAACAACCTCCTCTCCATCGTCATGACCTACGCGACCCTCCTCGCCGGCGAGCTCGACCGGACCGACCCGCGCCGAGGGGATGCCGAGGAGATCGAGCGCGCGGCGAAGCGGGCGGCGGGGCTCACGCGGCAATTGCTCGCCTTCAGCCGCACACAGCTCCTCGAGCCCCGCGTCCTCGATCTGCACCAGGTTGCCTCCGGAATGGAGAAGATGCTTCGCCGGCTGCTCACCGAGGACATCGAGCTGGTGATCAAGGCGCCGCCGGAGCCGGGATCGGTGAGGGCGGATACCGGGCAGGTCGAGCAGGTGATCATGAACATGGCCGCGAACGCCCGGGACGCGATGCCGGCGGGCGGCAAGCTGATCATCGAGACGGCGAACGTCGAGCTCGACGAGGCCTCCGCTGCCGAGGACGCCGCGGATACCCCCGGGCTCCTACGTGATGCTCGTCGTCACCGATACCGGCACCGGCATGGACGCGGAGACGAGGCGGCATGTCTTCGAGCCGTTCTTCACCACCAAGGAGAAGGGAAGGGGGACCGGCCTCGGGCTCTCCACCTGCTACGGCATCGTCAAGCAGAGCGGAGGCTACATCTCGCGTACTACAGCGAGCCGGGGAAGGGAACCGTCTTCAGGATCTACTTGCCGCGCGTCGACCAGCGGCCGGATGCGCCCCCCGTGGCGCCGGCGACGGAGCTGCGCGGATCGGAGACCATCCTCGTCGTCGAGGACGACGATCAGGTGTGCGCCGCCGCCAAGCGCGTGCTGGAGGGACACGGGTACGAGGTGCAGACGGCGTCGGGCCTCGCGGAGGCGCTCGCCTGGTGCGAGCAGCACGGGCCGCCCGACCTACTCCTCAGCGACGTGGTCATGCCCGGAGGCAACGGCATCGAGCTGGCGGAGCGAGTCAAGGCGATCGATCCGCGGGTGAAGGTGGTGCTCATGTCCGGGTACACGGAACATTCGCTCTTCGACACGCAGGCGATGCGAGAGGGGCTCACGCTGCTGCAGAAGCCCTTCACCCGCGAAACGCTGGGCCAGAAAATCCGCGAGGCGCTGACTCAGTAGAGGAAGGTGACGACCACGTCGTCGGTCGATCCCCCGGG
Organism: uncultured delta proteobacterium; assembly: GCA_963792275.1. GTDB lineage: Bacteria > Myxococcota > Myxococcia > Myxococcales > 40CM-4-68-19 > 40CM-4-68-19. The sequence goes on along the minus strand of CAWBVQ010000018.1, from coordinate 186,706 downwards.
GAAGTTCACTTCGCCGGAGGACGGCGACCATCCCGCCTTTGGCGCCGACGCGCACGAAGGGGGACTGCGCGCCGTGGCCGGCCACTTCCAGCCGGATCCGATCCCGTTCCGCGGTGGGCACCGCTGCCACCTTCGCCGAGGAGACGACGCGCACGCCGACATGGAAGGCCTGCGTGCCGGCGGCGGCGGCGGAGGTGGAGGCAAGGAGCAGGATGGTCGCAATCGAGCGGAGCATGAACGGCCATGGAGCAAGATCACGGCCATCTCCATGCTGCCGATCTTCCAGCGGTTGTTAATCGCGGGCAACCGTCAGTAAAAGGCGCGATTGACGGTTGTGCCGTTGGAGTTTTGACAGCGCCCTGTATGCGCGGGTCGCCGCTACCTCCCCTTCGCCGCCGGTTCCCTGCCGGGGAGGATGTAGACGCGCACCTCGCCTCGCGCCGCCTCGTAGAGGTTGGCGCCGTCCCACTCCGCGCCGGAGGGATTGTCGATGTTCATCGCGCGCACCGCGCTCTCGTTGCGCAGGGTCTTGCGCGGATATTTCGCCGGCGGGTAGGCGCGGCGGTAGAACTTCACCGCCTCGTCCCACGGCTGCGGCAAGCGGTAGCGATCGTCGTCGATCTTCACCGCGCCGTCGGGCAGCACGAACCCGCGCGCCTTGAAGCCTTCCGCGGCGGAGACCGGCGGCGCCGCGGCGAAGAGGAGCACCGCACAGAAGAGGGCCTTCATCCGATCTTCTCCAGCGCGGCGTCGATGCGCCGCAGCGTCCGCTCCTTGCCGAGGAGCTGGATGGTCTCGAACAGGGGCGGGCTCACCGTGGTCCCGGTGACCGCCACGCGCACCGGCTGCGCCAGCTTGCCGAGCCCGAGCCCGCGCAGATCCGCCAGCGCGCGGAAGGCGTGCTCCATCCCCTGCGCTCCCTCGCGCGAACTTCTCCTCGATGACACCGCGCGCCTCGGCGAGCAGCGGCTTCGTCTCCGCGGTGAGCTGCTTGGCCACCGCCTTCTCGTCGTACGCCGGCATCTCCGGCGCGATGTAGGCGCGGTACGCGTCGCGGATCTCGTTCAGGTTGCGCGCGCGCTCCTGCATCAGCACGACGAACTCGCGCGGGGAGCCGGTGGCCTTCGCCAGTTCCTCCGGCGGCGTCTTCTTGATCCACTGCTGGTTCAGCCATTCCAGCTTCTGCGGATTGAACACGCCCGCCGTGTCGCCCACGTGCTCCCAGTCGAACTTCTCCACCAGCTCGCGCAGGGTGAAGATCTCCTGGTCGCCGTGCGACCACCCCAGCCGCGCCAGGTAGTTCACCAGCGCGCCCGGCAGGTATCCGTCGTCGCGGTACTGCAGCACGCTCACCGCGCCATGGCGCTTGGAGAGCCGCTGCTTGTCCGCCCCCAGGATCATCGGCAGGTGCGCGAAGACCGGCACCGGATAGTCCAGCGCCTGGTACATGAGGATCTGCCGCGGCGTGTTCACCACGTGGTCGTCGCCGCGCGCCACCATGGTGATCTGCATCTCGATGTCGTCCACCACCGCGCCGAAGTTGTAGAGCGGCACTCCGTCGGCGCGGAGGATCACCTCGTCCTGCAGCTCCTTGTGCTGCGTGGTGATCTCGCCCTTGACCAGGTCGTTGAAGCTGGTCTCGCCCGTCTCCGGCATGCGGAAGCGGACCACGGCGCCGGGCGTGCCCCTGGGCAGGCCCTTGTTGCGGCAGGTCCCCGGATACTTGAAACCGCGCTTCGCCTTGGCCGCCTCCGCGCGCAGCCGCTCCAGCTCCTCGCGGGCGCAGTTGCAGCGGTACGCCTTGCCCTTGCCGATCAGCGCCTCCGCGTGCCGGTCGTAGGTGGCAAGGCGCTGCGTCTGGAAGTAGGGACCGTGCGGCCCGCCTACGCCGGGGCCCTCGTCCCAGTCCAGCCCCATCCACTTCATCCCGTCGAGGATGGCCTGGACGCTGGCCTCGGTGCTCCGCTCCTGATCGGTGTCCTCGATGCGCAGGACGAAGACGCCGTGCTTCTGCCGTGCCCAGAGCCAGTTGAAGAGCGCGGTGCGCGCGCCGCCGATGTGGAGAAAGCCGGTGGGAGAGGGTGCGAAGCGGACGCGGACGGGCATGAGGGTGCGGCTCTAACAGAGGCGCAGCGGCGTTTCAACGGAGTCGTGGTAGACCCGCGGAATGGAATACGCAGGCGAAGAGCCGGTGGTGGTGAGGAGCTTCACCGGCACCGGCGAGGCGGCGATTGCCCGCGGCATGCTCGAGGCGGAAGGCATTCCTGCCGTCCTGCGCAACGAGCACCTCGTCGCCATCGCCTGGCCGCTCAGCCAGGCAACCGGAGGAGTCTCGCTGGCGGTGGCGGCGCGGGACGCGGAGCGGGCCCGCCGGCTCCTGGACGGCGAGGTGCTCCATCTCGCCGAGGAGCCCGGCCTCGACGACGGCGAGACGCGGGGCGCGGGCGATTCCCTGGCCGAGCGAGCTTGGAAATCGGCGCTGGTGGGGTTTCTCGCCATCCCTCCGTTCTTCCATTTCTGGTCGCTCTGGCTGCTGGGCAGGGCCTGGGCCGCGGGCGGCCCGCGCACCGAGCGGGGCCGCTCCTGCGCGCGCCGCGCCCTGGTGGTGAGCGGCTGCATGGCGGTCGCGTCGGTTGCGCTGCTTTTGCGCAAGCTCGTTTCCTAGCGAGGACACATGATCGTCGCGCTCTTCCTGCTCGCCTTTCCGGCAGTGTCGCCTCGCGGCGTGGTTGCCGCCGCCCATCCGCTCGCGGCCGAGGCCGGCGCCTCGGTGATGCGCCGGGGCGGCAACGCCGTGGACGCGGCGGTGGCTGCCGCCTTCGCGCTCAACGTGGTGGAGCCGCAGAGCTCCGGCATCGGCGGCGGCGGTTTCGCGCTCGTCTACACCGCGCGCGACCGCAAGGTGCGGGTGATCGATTTTCGCGAGGTGGGCCCGGCCGCTGCGCGCCCGGACATGTACATCAAGGACGGGCAGCCCCGGCAGGACCTCGCCAACGCCGGTCCGCTCAGCGTGGCGGTCCCCGCCGCCGTCAAGGGGTACGCCGAGCTGGTGAAGCGCTTCGGCAAGAAGCCGCTCGCGCAGATCACCAGCCCCGCCGAACAGATCGCGCTGCGCGGGTTCCAGGTCAATCTCGCCTTCGCGCAGGCGGCGGAGAGCCGCCTCGACTGCCTCGCCGCGGACCCGGAGGCCGTCCGCGTCTTCCTGCACAAGGACGGCGACGGGTACGAGGCGCCGCAGCCGGGCGACAAGCTCATCCAGCCCGACCTCGCGCGGACGCTCCACGCCATCGGCGAGAAGGGTCCGGACGCGTTCTACAAGGGGCGCGTGGCGCATGCCATCGTCGACAGCCTCTCGGGGCGCGGCGGCATCCTCACCCTGGCAGACCTCGCCCGCGTGCAGGTGCGCGAGCGGCAACCGCTCGAGTCGAGCTATCGCGGATATCGCGTGGTCAGCATGCCGCTGCCGTCGTCGGGCGGGTTCATCGTGGCGGCGCTGCTCAACGTGCTCGAGCACGAGGACCCCCACGCCGGCGGGTATCGGCCGGAGCGCTTCCTCCACGCGATGATTGAGACGGAGAAGCGCCTCTTCGCCGTCCGCCAGTCGCTGGGCGACCCCGATTTCAACCCGGGAGTGGAAGAACGCGTCCGCAAGATGGTGGGCCGCGACTTCGCCCAGGACCTCTGGCGGCAAATCGGCAACCTCGCCACCCCCGCGGCGCAGCTCCTGCCGCAGCGCGAGCACGGCACCACCAGCCTCGCCGCCGTGGACGAGGAGGGCAACGCCATCGCTCTCACCACCACCGTCAACGACGGCTTCGGCTCCTGCATCGTGGCGAAGGGCGCCGGGTTCGTGCTCAACGACCAGATGGACGACTTCGCGGTGGCGCCGGGAGTGGCCAACGCCTACGGCCTGCGCGGCGATGCCGAGAACGCGCCGGGGGCCGGCAAGGTGCCGCTCTCCTCGATGGCGCCGACGCTCGTCTTCGCGCCCGACGGCGCCTTCGCGCTGGCGCTGGGCGCCTCGGGCGGCTCCACCATCCCCACCACCGTGGCGCAGGCCATCGTCCACGCCATCGACGACCACATGCCGGTGGACCGCGCCATCGCCCAGCCGCGCATCCACCACAACCTCTTCCCCGACGTGGTGCACGTGGAGCCCAACGGCCTGGAGGCGGCCACCGCACATGCGCTGGAGGCGCGCGGCCACAAGCTGCAGTTCGCCTCCGAGCCGTTCCAGGGGAACGAGCGCTCCTTCTTCGCCAGCCCGTGGGGAAAGGCGTGTGGAGTGGAGGTCGATCCCGACACCGGCTGGCGGCTCGGCGCATGCGACCTTCGGTACGACGGCGGCGGGGCGATTCCGTAGTATCTATGAAGGCATGCTTCTCTTTCTTCTCGCAACGCTGGTGCGCGGGCCCGGCGACGTCGCCTCCCTGACGGCCGCCTCCGACGCCGTGGTCCACGCGCAGGTGGTCCGCCGCGCCAGCGCCTGGGGCAAAGGCGGCGGGCAGATCTTCACCACGGTGGTGCTGCGCACTCTCGAGACGTGGAAGGGCGTTCCTGCGTCCGAGGTGGCGGTGCTGGTTCCCGGCGGCGAGGTGGGCGAGCTCTCCCAGTCGGTGCAGGGATCGGCGCAGTTCCACGACGACGAAGAAGTGGTCGTCTTCCTGCGCCGGCGCGGCCAGGGCCTCTTCGCGGTGGAGCGATTCGCTCTGGGCAAGTTCGCGGTGGGCGCTCCGGCGGGGCTGCCCAAGCGGGCAGTGCGCGACCGGCGAGGGCTCGAGTGCAAGGGCTGCGGCCCGCAGGAGGTAGACGACTTCTCCCTCGACGAGCTGCGCGGGCGGGTGCTCGGGAGCGCGCGCAAGTGAGGCATGTGCTCGTCCTCGCCGCGCTGCTCTGCGCCGCGCCTGCCCAGGCGTACGTGCAGAGCAAGAACAGCAAGGGCCAGCCCATGTCCTGGGCGACGCACGGCCACAGCATCCAGATCGACGCGCAGGGCTCGCCGGAAGCGGGCACGACCGCCGTTTTCGACGCCATCCGCAAGAGCTTCGCCACCTGGGCCGCCGTTTCCTGTAGCGACCTGACCTTCCCCGAGGAGCCCCTCTCGCAGGATCCCAAGGCGCGGGTGATCGGCTTCTTCCAGGGCCAGGCGAACCACAACCTGGTGCTCTTCCGCAGCCGCTCCTGCCAGGACGTCGCGCCCGCGGGCGATCCCTGCTTCGCCTCAGGCGGCTGCGACAACGTCTACGACTGCTTCGACGAGAACATGAAGGGCGGGGTGATCGCCACCACCACCACCACCACCAACAGCAACACCGGCGAGATCCTCGACACCGACACCGAGTTCAACGAGGCGCCGAACGGCACGGGCGGCTCCCATTTCATCTTCACCGCCGTCGACGGTCCGCCCTGCGCCAGCGCCACCGACACCGGCTGCGTGCAGTTCGACGTGCAGAACACCATGACGCACGAGGCGGGGCATACGCTGGGCCTCGACCACACCTCCGATCCGCGCGCCACCATGTTCGCGACCTCGCCCTCGGGCGAGACGTCGAAGCGCATCCTCGGGCAGGACGACGTCAACGGCATCTGCGCCATCTACCCGAAGGGCGCCGGGGGCGGCGGGGGTGGCTGCGACAGCTCGCCCGCTCAGACCGGCCCGGGCGCGGCGCTCTGCGCGCTCTTGCTGCTGCTCCAGATCAGGCGCCGGTCGAGGAGGAAGCCCCAGCTTGCGATGACGAGGAGCGTGGCCAGCGCCAGGACCGCGCGCTTCCAGGGCAAGAGCGAGAGCTGAAACCAGAGCAGGCTGAAGCTCGCGACGACGGCAAGCGAAAGCGTCGCCGCGAGCCACCACACCTCGCGCCGTGAAAGCTCCACCGCATGCTTGCGCTGGGAGGCGCGGGTGATCTCCGGAGGCTCGGGAAACCCCCACTCCGGCCCTTTCAGCCAGACGCGCAGCTTGTCCATGCCTCGCAGCGTCCGCGTGCGCCGGGCCAGCGCGACGAAGTGCTGCACCTGCGCCCAGATGGGGTTGAAGCTGCCCAGCGGCTTGACCAGGCCGTACACCGGCTGCTCGCGCTCTTCCTCGAAGGTGCCGAAGAGCCGGTCCCAGACGCAGAGCGTGGCCGCGTAGTTCTTGTCCAGGTAGCGCGGGTTGATGGCGTGGTGCACGCGATGCTGCGCAGGCGTGTTGAAGATGCGCTCGAAGAAGCCGAGCTTTCCGATCAGCTCGGTGTGGATCCAGAACTGGTAGAGCGTGGAGAGCGAGTCCACCACCAGGAAGGTGACCGGCGGGATGCCGAGGAGCGCCAGGGGCAGGTGGAAGGGCCAGATGGTCCACACCGAGAAGACGGCCTGACGCAGCGCCACGGCCAGGTTGTAGTCCTCGCTCTGGTGGTGCACGACGTGCACGGCCCAGAGGAAGCTCACCTCGTGCGAGAGGCGGTGCCACCAGTAGTAGACGAAGTCCACCGCGAAGAAGGCGATGACCCACGGCCAGGGGAGCCTGCGCGAAAGGTCACCAGGCGGTGCTGGTAGAGCCACAGGTAGCCGCCGGTGAGGGCCGCGACCTGGAAGACCAGCAGGATCTGCTGCGTCATCCCACAGGACAGGTCCACCAGCGCGTCGGCGAATCGGTACAGCTTCACGCCCCGCCGCCTCGCCGCCCAAAGCTCCACGCCGATGAGCAGGAAGAAGAAGGGAATCGCCAGCGCGATGAGGTTCGGCATCCGCGCCCCCGATTCTACTGCCTTGCCGGGGCTGCCCGCATCGCGAGCTTCGCGCAGCTACTCGGGCGAGTCGTCCTCCAGGTCCAGGTCCTCGTCGTCGTCGGGCTCGGTGAGCGGCGCGGGCGCCACGCCAGCCGGCGCCGGCACCTTCTTCGCCGTGAGCCGCCGGTCCTCCTCGCGCGCCACCACTCCCAGCTGGCCCTGGGCGTCCACCTCGAAGGTCACCATCACCTGCGCTTCTCCGGCGGGAGCCGGTGCGACGCCGTCGATCTCCCACCATCCGTCGCTGCGCATCGCCGAGGCGGTGCGGCCGGCGCCGCGCAGCACGTGCACGTAGAGTTGACTCTCGCCGTCCTTCGCGGTGGTGAAGCTCTCGGTGGCGCTGGTGGGGATCTCGCTCCCCTGGGTGAAGAGCTGCGAGGCGGAGCCTCCGGGTTGCTCCACCGCGATCGCCTCGCCGAGCGATGGCGGGCGCGCCTGCTTCTTGCAGCTCGTGAGCACGAGCGCGAGGAGCAGGGCGCGCTTCATGGATGGAGGGCCTCCGCCAACGACTCCGCGAGCAGGCGCAGCGCGTCGTCCACCTGCGTCTTGTTCACCACCATGGGCGGCGCGATGCGCAGCGAATTGCCATAGAGGCCGCCCTTGCCGATGAGCAGGCCGCGCTTCTTCGTCGCCTCCATCAAGCGATTGGTGCCCTGCGCGTCCGGCTCCTTGCTGCGGCGGTCCTTGACCAGCTCGACGCCTTGCATGAGCCCCATGCCGCGCACGTCGCCGATGCCGGGGAAGCGCTCCTGCAGCGCCAGCAGGCCCTCGCGCAGCGCCTGACCCATCATCTGCGTGTTGAAGAGCAGCTTCTCCTCCTCGATGACCGAGAGCGTGGCGCTGGCGGCCGCCATGCTGATGGGGCTGGCGCCGAAGGTGGAGATGTTGCCGAACTGCCCCTTGTCCGCCACCTGCGACCGCGCCAGGGTGAGGCCGATGGGCTGGCCGTTCGCCATGCCCTTTGCGCTGGTGAGGATGTCGGGCTCCACGCCAAATTGCTGCACGCCCCACCACTTGCCGCCGGTGCGTCCCCAGGCGGTCTGCACCTCGTCGGCGATGAAGAGCCCGCCGTGGTTGCGCGCGATGGGCACGGCGATCTCGAAGTATTCCTTCGGCGGCGTGATGAAGCCGCCGACGCCGAGGATGGGCTCGGCCATGAAGGCGGCAATCTCACCGTCGGTGGTGGTCTCGATCAGCGACTTCAGATCCCTGGCGCAAGCGACGCCGCAGTCCGGGTACTGGAGCCCGAAGTCGCAGCGGTAGCAGTAGGGCGCGTGCGCGAAGCGGATGCCGGGCACCTCGCTCTGCGTGCGCGGCCGGTAGTTCTGGTTGCCCATCATGCTCAGGGCGAGGGTCCCGCGCCCCGCGTAGTTGTGGCGCAGGACCACCAGCTCCTGCCGGCCGGTGGCTTCCTTCGCCAGCGTCACCGCCGTCTCGTTGGCTTCGGTGCCCGAGTTGGTGAAGAAGACCTTGGCCGCATCCTTCATCGGCTTGAGCTGCACCAGCTTTTCCGCGAGCTCGAGCTGGGGGACGGTGGGGTAGAGCGTGGAGACGTGCACCAGCTTCCGCTGCTGCGCGATGGCCGCCTCGGTCACCCGCGGGTGGCAGTGCCCCACGCTGACGGTGAGGATGCCCCCGAAGAAGTCGAGGTACTCGCGCCCGTCCACGTCCTTGACGAACATGCCCTTCGCCGACTCCACCACCAGCGGCTCCTGGTAGTAGGTGCCCACGTTGGGAAAGAGCAGCTCCTTCTGCTTGCGGCGGAACGCGGCGCTCTTCGTCTCGTCCATTCCGGCTCTCCGTCTCGTCGGCCGCGGGAGCCCATCCCGGAGGTCGATCTGCCTGTGCGGAGGGAGGAATACCACGGAGCGCAGACGGCGCGCGGCGCTTCATCCAGCTCCGGGCGCGAGCACCCGCGTTCCGTCCCAGCGAAAGCACCGCGGTCCCTGCAGCAGGACCCCGCCCACCCAGCGATCGGCGGCGCGCGTCCGGTAGTCGAGGCGGCCTTCGAGGCAGTCGCCGCGCGCGGGCTCGTCGAACATGCCCGCCTCGTGCAGCGCGGTGACGGTGTTGGCGAAGAAGAGATCGGTGATCCACGGCACCGGCTCGCGCGCCTGGACGCGCGGGAAGGAGGCGTCCTCCTCGAGGATGGCGCGCTCGGTGCGGGACAGTCCGCTGCGCGCCTCCGGCAACTCCTCGAGCAGCCTGCGCAGCGCCGGCCCCATCTGCGGCGGCAGGCCCGGGAGATCCAGCGCCGCGATGGCGGAAGGGTCGGGCGCCGAGACGGCATCCCAGGCCTTGCGGGCCTGCGCGCGGTCGTAACGCCGCCTCTGCCCGAGGAGCGCGGCGAAGTCCTTCTGGAAGGGCACCGGATCCTGCGTCACCACGGCGCTCGCATCGACGAGGATCAGGTGGTGGAGCAGGGCAAGCTGGCAGGTGAGGTCCGCCTCGAACCAGAGCACCGTCTCGTCCGCGGGCGTGCGCAGGGCGTCGTCCCACGCCTCGAGCTGCGCCCGCACCTGCTCCGGCGTCCCGGCGCCGTTGGCCGAAAGCCATTGCGCGCGGGCGTCGCGGAACTCCGCCGTCCCGGGAAGGCCGCGCACCGGCCCTTGATCGAGCACGTCCGACCAGGCCACGGCGTCGCCGGGCAATCCCGCCTTGCGCAGGACGGCGAGCGCGTGATCTCCGTTGGCGACGTGCAGCACGCGGCAACGCTATCGCATGCGCGGCTTGCGCGACAGCGGGCGCTTCCGCTGGGTGGTCGGGCGGGCGCTCGACTCTCGCGGCGAAGGAGGCTGGAGCTTAGCTTCATGCACGGAGGGCGCACATGCGGCCAGGGATCTTTCTCTTCGCGTCGTTGTTCATGCTCGCGTGCGGCGCCACCTCCGGCGGTGCGGGCTCTCCCGACGCCGGCAACGGGACCGGCGGGGCCGACTGCTGGAGTCGGCGGCGCGGACGCAGGCGGCTCCGGAGTCGATGCGGGCACCCCTGGCGCCGACGCCGGCCCGGGCAGCGCGGATGCGGGCACGGACGGCGGAACGATCGCGTCCGATTGCGACGGCCTGGTGCCGCCGGCGCCGGGCGCTCCGTCGCAATTCCGCCTGGTGAATCAGGACCTGACCGCCGGCGCGTGCTTCCCCGGCGAGGCCGACGGCACCGGCCATATCGCGGTCTCCTGGCAAGGCGAATTGCAGCCGCACGCCAGCAATTACGCGTTCGTCGATCCCTCCACCTCGACCCAGGTGGGGTCCTTCAGCGGCACCCGCCTGATCCTCATCGGCGAGGTCTCCGGATTCATGGGGGGCGAGTGCCTGGGCGCGAACTGCGAGCAGGACTACGTCGTGCTCAGCCCGACGGGCGGCGTGCGCTTCCGGAGTCCCGTCTCCGGCACCAGCAACGGCCTGCAGGCGAACGATCCGACGGGCGGGATGATCCACGCCCGGCTGTCCGCCCCGGATGCGAATCAAGCCCAGACGGTGCTGCTCGACGCCATCGACGGCTCGGGCAACATCCGCTGGACGCGCTCGCTGCCGGAGGCTTTCGCGGCGAACGAAGCCGGACATGTCGTCGTCGGCGTCGATCGCCAGGGCGACGTCCTCGCGCTGTGGATGACGTCGCTGGGCCGCTTCGGCACCGCCGCCTGGGCGGGACAGTGGTTCGATCACGCCGGCAACCCGGGGCCGGAGTTCCAGGCGTTGGCAGGCGGGGCCATCCCCCAGGCCTTCTTCGAGCGCGTCGGCAACGGACTCTTCCTCGCGGGCTTCGCCGCCTCGGGCTCGAGTCGCTCATGGCTCGGCCAGTTCGAGCCTCTGGCGGTCTCGATCTCTCCTGCGCCTTCGTGGCTCGCGGCGCGGCCGGCCGTCGCGCTGCACATGGTCCACGGCGGCCTCGGATACGCCCTCCTTCCCTTCCCCGGAGCGAGCGCCGCCTGCGAGCAGGACATCGAGGTGATTTCGCCCTCGGGCCAGTCGTGCGGCACCGCCAGCTTCACGGTGGGAGGCGGTTCGTGCACCACCAGCGGCATCGCCGTCGGCTTCGAAGGCACGGTCATCCAGCAGCTTCCCCGGGAGAGGGAGGCTGCGTGCACCGCGGCCGGGCACCAGTGCGACTGCACCTACCGGTTCTGGCCGGGCTTCTTCCGCTGACGCCCAGGCAGGAATTCTGCACGGTGGCCCGGTGGAAGGGCGGCGAGATCGTGGAGGAAAAGCTCTTCCGCGATCAGGCCGATTTCCTCGGGTAGATGGGCGTTCGCCAACCGCGAGGCCGCGGCCGGGTTTCCAGGCAACGCGAATTGGACAACCGCCGAAGGGCCCGGGTTGCGATCCGCCGCCGTTTGCGGGACAGTTTCCTCCGGCACTTCATTCGAAGCCGCTCCTCCCTCGCGTCCCACACCGGAGGGCCGCAATGGCCCGAAAAATCACCGCAACGGCGGCCAAACCATCCGCGCGCTCCGCAGGCGATGCGCGCAACGATCTGATCGCGCGCGCCTCGCGCAATGCCGAAGGCGCAACCAAGCTGCGCTCCGACCCGCTCGCCGATGCCCAGGCGGCGCGCGCGGTGGTGGAGGCCATCGACGGCCACGCCGCCGAGCTGGCGCGCCGGGGGCTCAATGGGGCGTATTGCGCGGCCGCGCTACAGCTCGCGCAGGACATCGAGAGCCACCTGGAGGCGGTACCTGCCGCGGCGATCACCGCCCGGGGCCGGTCGCCGGAACTGGCCGATCTCCTCGCCGACGCCGCCAGCACCGCCCTCGCCATCCGCGGCGCGGTGCTGCGCGTGACCCGAGGCGCGGAAGGCCGCCGCGTGGCGCGCGACTTCGGCCTCAGCGAGCCGCTCTCGGCGCGGCAGCCCGCGCACGTGGCCCGCGCCCTGACGCGCATCCTCGCGGCGCTGGAACAGCACCCGGAGGTGCGCGCGGACCTGGGAGTCCTGCCCGAGGACGTGCAGACCATGCAGGATCTCGCGAGCGAGCTTGCCAAGCTGCCGGACGGACGTCCCCAGAACGTGGACGAACAGGCGCGACTGCTCGAGGCGCAAGGCGGGCTGCGCGCCTTCTTCGATCTCTTCGCCGCCAAGGCGTCGCTGGCGCTGGCCGCCGATCCCGACGAGCGCGCGCGCCTCCTCGCGCTCATCCCCAGGGCCGAGGAGCACAGGCGCCTCCGCCGCGAGCCCACGCTGGCCTCCGGCTAGGCAGCCACCCAGCCCTCGGCGATCCAGCTCTGCAGCGCGGCGTAGGCCGCCTCCGCGTCGGGAAACGCGCCGCAGATCTCGGCGAAGCTCGCGCCGGAGAGCGCAAGCCCGAGGGCGCGCGCCTCTGCGGCGTCCAGCTCGACCTCCTGCACCTCGAAACCCTTGCGCCAGACCGCCGTGCGAGAGACGAGCCGCAATGCCGGGACGATGCAAACTTGCAGCGTGCGCGCGAATTCCTCGGCCCCGATGGCCGGCGCTTCCGCCTCCAGGAAGACCTCGGCGCGCGCCCACTCCAGCGCCGCGAGCTCGCGGACTTCCTCCGGGCAGAAGGCGGCGAAGTGCCGGCCCAGCCGCCCCAGATCGGGGTGTTCCGACGGGTGCGCCCGCAGGTAGCGCTCCACCAGGGCGAAGAACGCCTCGTCGCCCAGCCTCTGGGCGGTCTCGGGAAAATCCGCCCGCAGCGCCTCCACCTGGCGGGAGAGGAACATGCGGGCGTAGACGTCCAGCCGGTCCTCGCCGGCGACGAAGGAGCAATCCACTTCGTCTCCATACAGCGCGCGGAAGAACAGCTCCTGGGTGCTCGCGAGGTTCATGCCGCGGCCCTGCCCAGCTCGCGGGCCTCGACCAGCCGGGCGCGCGCGCTCTCTGCGATCACCTCCTCCAGCGGAGGAATGCGCTCGTCCCATTCCACCAGCGCCGGAACCCGGCCGAACCGTCGCACCGCCGCGCGGTAGAGGTCCCAGACCGGGTCGGGCACCACGGCGTCGTGCGAGTCGAGCAGGTAGGTGCCCTTGTCGGTGTGCCCGGCGAGATGGAACTGCCCCACCCGCGCCGCAGGAATGCCCTCGAGGTACGCGAGCGGATCGAAGCCGTGGTTGCGGGCGCTCACGTAGACGTTGTTCACGTCGAGCAGGATGCCGCAGTCCGCGCCTTCGGCGACGCGGGCCACGAATTCCCACTCCGTCATCGAGGAGTCCTGGAAGCGCACGTAGCTGGAGACGTTCTCGAGCAGGATCTGCCGCCCGAGCACGTCCTGCACCTGCCGCACGCGCTCGATCACCAGCCGCAGCGCCTCCTCGGTGAAGGGCAGCGGCAGGAGATCGTGCGCGTAGCGGCCCTTGTGCCGGCCCCAGCAGAGATGGTCGGAGACGTACGCCGGCTCGATGCGCTTCACCAGCGCGGAGAGGCCGCGCAGGAGCGCCGGGTCGAGCGGATCCACCGACCCGATCGCGAGCGAGACGCCGTGCAGGACCACCGGCATGTCGCGCCGCACCTTCTCCAGCACGGCGTTGGGGCGTCCGCCGCGGAGAGATGGTTCTCGCTGATCGCCTCTACCCAGTCCACGGCCGGGCGCTCTTCGAGGAAGCGCCCGTAGTGCTTGGGGCGGAGCCCGATGCCGTGTCCGAGGTGCTTGCGCGAAAACGCCATCTCGTCCCCGGAAGCTGCCTACATGTGGTCGGGCATGCCCCCGGAGGCCAGGACCTTGCCGCCCTTGTCGGCGCACTCCTTGGTGGTCTTGACCTCCTTGTAGCTCTGGCCCTTGCAGTCGTTCATGCCCTTGCAGGCGTTGTCGGCGCTGGCGCACTCGCCCTGGCCCTTGCACGCGTTGATGCCGGCGCACTTCACCACCGTGCTGGTCTTCTTGGCGGTCTTGCCCTTCGCCATCGAGCCGCCGGCGAGGAACATGGAGGCGACGGCGGAGGCGATGGCTGCGTTCCTGACGTTCATTTGCATTCTCCCAAAGGGGTGTGTGGGGCAGGCGGGAGGACCCGCCATGGTGCTCCAAGTGTAGCGCGGAGCTTGGCCCTGGCGACTTGAAAAGGTGCCGCCGGGCGTGCGTACGTTACGCCTCATGAACGCAGATAGCCTGCAGATGCTCATTCCCATCATCGCGATCCTCGCGACCTTCGGGTTTCCGGTCGCCCTGGTCTTCGTCTGGAAGTATTTCAAGCTCAAGGACCGGGAGTTGCAGCTGGACTCCGACCTGCGCAGGACGGCCGGGAACGCCCTGGAATCTCGGGTGCAGCGGCTGGAAACCATCATCATGGCGCTGGACGCCGATCTGCGAGCGAAGCTCGGGGCGGCGCCGCTGCAGCGGACCGATCTGATGGAAGGGCCCGGCGCCCCGGAGAGCGACCAGCCAGGCGCTCTCCCGGAGCCCAACAGAGATCCGCTGATGCCTAGCTTTGCCGCATGAACAGCCTGTTGGTCGCCGCCCTGCTCTTGCTCGCACCCGACCCTACCCGCGAGCAGTCCTCGACGCAGAACAACGCCGCGAACCGCGCCGAAGCTCCGAAGGACGTGAACGAGGACGCGCAAATGGCCAAGGTGCCGGGCGGCCGCGCCACGCCGAAGAGCCAGTGGAAGAAGGGCGACGCCCGCGGCAAGCCGCAGAAGCCGAAAGCGAAGAAGTACAAGGTGCCGCCCAAGGCGGAGGAGGGCGGCCGATGATGCGCTGGATCCTGGCGGCTGCGCTCGCGCTCTGTCCCTTGACCGCGCTGGCGCAGAACAGCAGCGAGGGGCGGTCGGACAGCCCGCAGCGCGGCTCGTCGCCGACGCCGATGGACGCAAACCACGCCCCCGCCACCTCCCAGCGCGGAATCCCGGGGCAGCACCGCGGGAGGCGCGGAGCGCACCGGCACTCCCGGAGCGGGCATCGAGAGCGGCGACGCCAACGGCATGGCCGGCGGCCGCACCGACGAAGGCCCGCGCGGGGGCACCGGCATCCGCGGCACTCCGCGCGGCGAGCATGCCCGCGCCCGGGCACGCGCCGACGCGCAGGCGCGCGCCGCGAACGAGAAGGGCTCGCTGGAGCGGCCGGCGGAGACCGCGCCGCAAATCGAGCTCAATCCCAAGCCGATAGGCTCGGGCGCGCCCATGGTGACCGTCGATCAGGAGCCGCAGCCGCAGGGAAGGAACTACCCGGACGGACCGCAGCCCGGAGCGGCGGGCGGAATCGCCAGCGGCACCGAGGGAAGCCCGGGCGCCGCCGCCGTGGAAGGGAGCGCGGGCAAGGGCGCCCAGACGCAGCCGGAGAAGAAGGCCGGCGGCAAGGACGAGGGCGGGCACGACCCGAAGTAACCAAGCCACTGGGGACACGATGCGCCCTTCGGGCGGCGATCGTGTCCCCGTAAGTGGTTACGTCTCGTCGATCAGCTCGGAGAGCTTCTCGGCGTCGAGGACCACCTTGAACTCGCGCGCGCCGTGGCCGATGAGCTGCTTTTCCCAGCTGGAGAGGCGCTGGCGGTAGGCGGCGGGGTTGGCGTTGTCGCGCGCCAGCCGCTTCACGTTCATGGCCAGCACGCTCACGCCCTTGAGCTCGTCCGCCGACATCTCCCGCTTCACGCCCTTGGGCAGGTCCTCCTCCATGTCGCTGAACACCACCATGGTGCGGCGGCCGGCGTTGCTCTCGCGCAGGTACTCGGCCCCCAGCATCATGGCGCCGCGGATGTCGGTGTGCTGCGTGTGCACCGGACGCTTCTGGAATGCGTCCAGGGCGCTGGCGAGCGCGAGCTTCTGCGCGTTGGCCCTGGAAGGACGCACGTCCAGGGTCACGCTCGCCTCGACGTTCTGCTTGCGGTAGCTCTCGTCGTCGATGCGGATGACCACCAGCGTGTCACCCGGCGTCATCTTGGGGAGCAGGCCCTTGCGGATGACGTCCACCACCTCCGCCTTCTGGTCGGCGTAGGTCCCGGAGACGTCCACCAGCGCGACGATGGCGTGGGCGTACTGCGCGCCGCTGGAGCAGGAGAAGAGCAGCAGCGCCAGGAGCGCGAGAGGGGCCCGTTTCATTGGCGCGCCCCCGGGCGAAGGGCCGCGGCGCGCGCGGAAGGCTCGGCGGCGCCGTTGCCGAACATGCGCTCGATCTGCAGCGGAATGACGATGTACACGTCGTAGAGGTGCAAGGCCGCCTCGCAGAGGTAACGCATGCCGTGGCTTCCCAACCTGCAGACCATGCCCGCGCCGTAGAGCACGAAAGTCACCGCGGAGAGGACGATGTGGCCCCCGGTGGAGATCATCGTCTCCAGCGGCACCGCCACCATGGCCAGGATCCAGGGCAGGATGAAGCCGAGCACGGCCTGGCCGATGACCGGGATGCGCGACGACGCGGTCTCGCTCACCGTCGCGGGCGCGCCCGCGAGCGAGGCCTTGAGCGCGTTGGAGGAGTCGACAATCTGCTCGCGGAGGACGGCGAGCGAGGCCTCGATGCAGGCGAGCAGGAGCAGTCCGCCCACCGCCACGGTGAGGATGATGCGGCGGCGCGAGCTGGGCAAGAGCTCCAGCTTGGGGAAGAAGTTGGTGATGCCCAGCATCTCCATCGCGAAGACGCCGGCCGCCACCTCCATCAGCACGATCACCAGCGCGGCCACGGTGGAGACGGGCATGCCGCCGATGCGGCTTCCCGAAGGCACCAGCTCGCTCATCGGCAGCGAGATGAGGTTGAAGTTCACGAACGCGCCGCCCATGGCCACCGCCATCACCAGGATCGAGACCACGAAGAGCTGCGTCGCGCTCCAGCCCAGCGCCCGCACCGCCTTGGCGTCCGCGGCGCGCACCTTCTCGTACTGGGCCATGTAGCCGTCGATGCGCTTGGTGGACTCCAGCGCTCCGGTGACCGCCGCGCCCACGTCCACCGCCAGCTTCTTCAGCTCCTTCCACGCCGGCGCCATGGAGCCGAGGAGCTTGTGCTTCTTGGCGGTGGCCTCGCGGAACTCCTGCAGCGCCTTCTTCTCGCCGGCCACGGCGGACTTGTGGATCTCCTCCAGCACCTTCTTCACCACGCCGTCGCCGCTCTGCGGCATCTTCGCCACCGCGGTCACGGCGTCGCTCCAGCCGGGGGCCACGGGCGCAGCGGTCGCGCACTCCTGGAAGTCCGCGTCCACCTTGGTGAGCACGTCGTCGAGCTTGCGGTGCAGGTCGGGATAGCGCGCCAGTTCCTTGGCGTACGCGCCCTCGATGCGGTGGAACTCCTTCCCCACCTTGGCCTGCAGGTCGCCCTTGCCCATCTCCACGATCATCTCGCGGTCGCGCTGCGCCACCTGCGTGGCCATGCCCCTGCACCAGCGCGCGCCGACGCGGAAGCCGCCGCCGAAGAGCCGGCCCACTTCGCGCAGCGCCTTGTGCATGGGGTGGCGGGCCGCGTAGAGGAACACGTTGCTGAGGATGAAGAGCGCAAACAAAGAGGCCGCACGATTTGCCGGCCAAAGGTACAGGTGTTCCATTTCGCGGCCTCCTTGGCCCTGTGGAAAACCCGAGCCTAGGGATCAAGCGAGGGAGGAGGGAAGGGACCGAGCGGGGGCAGGGTGGTTCAGAGCAGGGGAATCTGCCCTGGTGGCGGCGGGGCGGGGCTCGCGGCGGCCGGCTCGTAGGCGGGCGCTGGAAGCTCCAGCACCGCCTGCAGCGGCCCGTGGTCGCTGGTGCCGAACTCGCGGAAGCCGGTGCAGGCAGTCGCCTTCTCCGCCACCGAGGCGCTGGCGAGCACGTAGTCGATGCGCCAGCCGATGTTCCTCTCTTTCATGTTCCGCCAGGGCGCCCACCAGGTGAAGAGCCGGTCGTCGTCGGGCGCGAACCTGCGGCCCAGGTCGACGAGACCGTGCCCGATGATCCGTTCCAGCAATTCGCGCTCCTGCGCGGTGGTGCCGATCTGGTCCTGCTTGCGCAGCTTGGGATGGACGTCGCGTTCCTCGCGCGCGACGTTGAGGTCGCCGCAGATCACCAGCCTCGAGCCTTCCGCCTGCAGGCGCGCGGCGAAGCCTTCCAGGCCTTCGAGGAAGCGGATCTTGGCGGGAAGATCCTTGCCGCCGTTGGGCACGTAGGCCGAGGCCAGGACCAGGTCGCCCAGCCTGGCGGTGACGATGCGCGTCTCGTGATCGAATTCGGGATGGGTGAAGCCCGGCTGCCCGGGAAAAGTGCGCTTGCGCAGGTGCAGCGAGACGCCGGAGTACCCCTTGTAGCCGTGCCAGAAGCACCAGTAGTCCAGGTCGCAGAGCGCCTGCGGGACCTGCTCGGGGGAGGCCTTGATCTCTTGAAGGCAGAGCACGTCCGGCTCCTCGCGCTGCACGAAGGCGAGCACCTCGGCGGCGCGGGCGCGGATTCCGTTCACGTTCCAGGTGGCGATCTTCACGGGGGCCCACCATGCCGCGGAAAAACGAAAGGCGGAACCCCGTGGAGGGGTCCCGCCTTCCGGCGCAGCAGTCGCCGAGGGGGGAATTCGGCGGCGCCGCGTGTGGCTGTGACTCTACTTCTGTTCCTCGAATTCCGCATCCACGACGTCGTCCTTCTTCTCGCCGCCCGTGGGCTCACCGCCGGCCTGGCCGCCCGCCCCGGGGCCTGCCGCGCCGGGCCCGCCCGCGCCCGCGTCGCCGCCAGCCGCCTTGTACGCTTCCTCGGCCATGCGGTGGGACGCCTGCATCAGCGTCTCGGTGGTGCTCTTCACCGCCTCGACGTCGGTGCCCGCGAGAGCGTCGCGGACCGCCTTCACCTTGGCCTCGATGTCCGTGCGCGTGGCCGCCGGGATCTTGTCGCCCAGGTCCTTGAGCGACTTCTCCGTCGCGTAGGCCAGGTTGTCGGCGCGGTTGCGCGTCTCGATCTCGTCGCGCCGCTGCTTGTCCTCGGCCTCGTGGGCCTGCGCCTCCTTCACCGCCTTCTCCACGTCCTCCTTGCTCATGCCCGAGGTGGAGGTGATGGTGATCTTGTTCTCCTTGCCGGTGGCGCGGTCCTTGGCCATGACGTGGACGATGCCGTTGGCGTCGATGTCGAACGTCACCTCAATCTGCGGCACGCCGCGCGGCGCGGCGGGGATGCCGTCGAGGTGGAAGCGGCCCAGCGTCTTGTTGTCGCGCGCCATCGGGCGCTCGCCCTGCAGCACGTGCACCTCCACGCTGGTCTGACCGTCCGCCGCGGTGGAGAACACCTCCGACTTCTTGGTGGGAATGGTGGTGTTGCGCGGGATCAGCGGCGTGGCCACTCCGCCCAGGGTCTCGATGGAGAGCGAGAGCGGAGTCACGTCGAGGAGCAGGATGTCCTTCACCTCGCCGGTGAGCACGCCGCCCTGGACGGCCGCGCCGATGGCCACCACCTCGTCGGGGTTGACCGAGCGGTTGGGGTCCTTGCCGAAGAAGTCCTTGACGATCTGCTGCAGCTTCGGCACGCGGGTGGCGCCGCCCACCAGGATGACCTCGTCGATCTCCTTGGGGTTCTTCTTCGCGTCCGCGAGGCACTTCTTGGTGGGCTCCAGCGCGCGCTGGAAGAGGTCGTCGCACATCTGCTCGAACTTCGAGCGGGTGAGCTTCTTTACGAGGTGTTTGGGACCGGTCGCGTCGGCGGTGAGGAAGGGCAGGTTGATCTCCGTCTCCATGGTGCTGGAGAGCTCAATCTTCGCCTTCTCCGACGACTCCTTGAGACGCTGCAGCACCATCTTGTCCTTCGACACGTCGATGCCGGTCTCGGTCTTGAACTCCTGGATCAGCCAATCCATGATCTTCTGATCCATGTCGTCGCCGCCGAGGTGCGTGTCGCCGTTGGTGGCGACCACCTCGACCACGTTCTCGCCGACCTCCAGCACCGAGATGTCGAAGGTGCCGCCGCCGTAGTCGAACACCGCCACCACCTCGTCCTTCTTCTTGTCGAGGCCGTAGGCGAGCGCGGCGGCGGTGGGCTCGTTGATGATGCGGCGGACTTCCAGGCCGGCGATGCGGCCGGCGTCCTTGGTGGCCTGGCGCTGGGCGTCGTTGAAGTAGGCGGGAACGGTGATCACCGCCTCGGTGACCGTCTCGCCCAGGTAGTTCTCGGCCGCCCTCTTCAGCTTCTGCAGGACCTTGGCGCTGATCTCCGGCGGGCTCCACTTCTTGCCCTGGATCTCCACCGCCGCGTCGCCGTTGTCGCCCCGGACCACGTGGTAGGGGACGCGCTTCTGCTCGCTCGAGGTTTCCTCGAACTTGCGGCCCATGAAGCGCTTGATCGAGTAGACGGTGTTTTCCGGGTTGGTGATGGCCTGCCGCCTCGCCACCTGGCCGACCAGGATCTCGCCGTCCTTGCTGAAGCCGATCACCGACGGGGTGATGCGGCTGCCTTCTTCGTTCTCGATGACCTTGGGGTCGCGGCCTTCCATGATCGCCACCACGGAGTTCGTCGTCCCCAGGTCGATTCCGATGATCTTCTTCGCCATTTCGTTCGCTCTCCTCAAACCTTTTCGCGGCGGCCGCTAGGGCCTGCCGCGGTGCGGCGGTACAGTAAGTACGCAGGGGGGTGTGTCAAGGAAGGCGAAGGAGGAGAACCGGTCTGCAGGCGGGCGAACGAATCGGCGGGCGGTACGTCCTCGAGCAGCGGCTGGGGCTCGGCGGCATGGGCGAGGTGTGGCTGGCGGAGGCACACGGCGCCGGCGCCTTTCGCCGCCGGGTGGTCCTCAAGGTGCTCGCTCCCGAACGGCGCGGGGACGTGCGCATCGCCGCCATGCTGGCCGACGAAGCGCGGGTGGTCGGGCTGCTCCATCACCCGGGCATCGTCGCGGCGCTGGATTATCTGATCACCGAGGAGCACGGCCCCGTCTTCGTCCTCGAGTTCGTCGACGGCGCGTCGCTCCGCTCGGTGCTCAAGCTGGCCCGCAGGCAGAACGCGGTGATGCCGGAGGCGCTGGCCGCGCACATCGGCGCGCAGGTTGCCCACGCGCTGCACGCGGCGCATACGGCGGTGGGACGGGACGGCAAGCCGATGGGCCTCGTCCACCGCGACGTCGCTCCCGACAACGTGCTGCTCTCGCGCTCGGGCGCGGTGTACCTGGGCGATTTCGGGGTGGCTCGCGCCGCCGGAACCGTCGAGGTGACGCAGCCCGGAGCGGGTCCCAAGGGGAAGGTCGGCTACATGGCGCCGGAGCAGGCGCAGGGCCTTCGCGTCGGTCCGGCCGCCGACATCTTCTCCCTCGGGCGGGTGATCGCGGAGGCTGCCGACCTGAATTGCGGCCGCGCCCTGCGCGCGGTCATCGCCAGGGCCACGGCGGAGAGGCCGGAAGCCCGTTTCGCCAGCGCCTCCGAGATGGCCACGGCGCTCTTGCGCGCATCGCCGCCGCCCTCCGACCCGGATCGGGCGCTGGCGGAGTGGCTGCACCGGCACGCCGCGGAAGCGCTGGTCGCGCGCAAGCCGAGCCCGGTCGGCGTGCCGCGCCACGAGCCGCCGCCCGCAGGCCGGCCGGCCGTGAAGGAAGCCCGTCGCCTGGGGCCGCCGCCGGAGCTCTTCCCTTCCGTCCCGCCGCCGCGCCGGCGGTTCCTCAAGATGGTGGCGGCGAGCGCCGCGCTGGTCTTCGTCGTCCTGCCGCTCGCCTTTCTGGTCGCCGCGCCCAAGCGCGCGCAGTGGCTGCTCAACTCCGCCCTTGGCGCCCCTCACGCTGCGCACGGCGAGCTGCGCGTCACCGCGCGGCCGGACACAGGCGAGGTCTACGTCGACGGAACGCTGCGGGGGACGACGCCGCTCTCGCTGGAGTTGCCGGTGGGGTCGCACGCGGTCCGGGTGGGCTCTCCCCGGTCGCAGCATTGGCGGGCGCTCGACGTCGACGTGCACGAGGGCGTGGAGCACAGGCTGGACGTCGACCTGGGCGAGTGAGCGCTCCCGCCGTTGACACGCTACTCAAGATACGCTACTCCTGCGAATGCATTCACGCGATGCTACTCAAAGCATCGCGGATGGGGCGGGTCGGGGGGCGCGGAGCATGGAGGCGGGCGGCACCTGGAGCGAGGTGGCGATGGCGCAGCGCGAAGCCGACGAGTTCGACGCGCTGGAAGCGCAGAACCCCGCGGGCATCTCCGCCGGGCAAATCGTCGACTTCTTCGCGCCGCGCGGCGTGAAGCTGGCGCAGGCCACCTTCCGCAAGTACGTGCAGCTTGGCCTCTTGCCGCGCAGCCGGCGGGTGGGCGAGAAGGGCAAGCACCGCGGGTCGAGGGGGCTGTATCCCGCCGCCGCCGTGCGCCGCATCCACCTGATCAAGTCGCTGATGGACGAAGGGATGACGCTGGAGGACATCCGGCGCTCGTTCATCTTCTTCCGCGGCCAGCTGGACGGGGTGGAGCGCCTGCTCGACGAGCTCTTCGCCGCGCTGGACAAGTCCATCGCCGAAAAGCCGGAGCTGCGGCCGCAGCGGCGCAAGGAGCTGGAGCGGCTGCTCGCCGAGAGCCGGCGGCAGGCGGATCATTTCGTCAAGGAGATGGAGCGCACGGTCTCCGAAATCACCGCACGGGAAGAGCCCGGGAAGGGGTAGGCCACGATGAGCGAGCCAAAGCAGAACGTTCTCCCCGTCATGGACGAGCCCCTCGACGACAAGCCGCGACAGCGGGCGCGCACCATGAGCCGCAAGGAGATGGCGCGCATGTTCCGCCAGCAGGCCGCGGCGGGCGGCGCCGATCCGGAGCTGCAGGCGCTGATGACGGAGCTGGACGCCACCCGCCCGAAGACCCGGGCGGACTGCGCCGAAGGCGAGCGCCCCTGTCCCTACGTCTCCTGCAAGTACAACCTCTACGTGGACGTGAACCCGCGCACCGGCTCGGTGAAGATGAACTTCCCCGACAAGGAGCTGTGGGAGCTGGCGGAGACCTGTGCGCTGGACGTGGCCGACCGCGCCGGCATCACGCTCGAGGAGGTGGGCGTGATCATGAACCTGACCCGCGAGCGGGTGCGCCAGCTGGAGATGCGCGGCCTGGTCAAGCTCCGGGTGATCGCCGACGACGAGCCGCGGCAGGTGCCCGCGACGCCGCCGGTGGTGGACGACGACGACTACGAGTAGGCCGTCGCGGTGCGCGGACTTCCGCGACACCGCCGGCACGACGCGCGCGACCCCGCGCGCGGTCAGGCCGTCGCGGTGCGGACTTCCGCGACACCGCCGGCACGACGCGCCGACCCCCGGTCAGCGCAGCGCCGCCGCGAGCGCGTCCGGGTCGTCGACCTGCAAGAGCAGCGTGTCGGAGGTCCTGCGGATTCCGAAGGGCCCGTGCAGCTGCATGGGGGCGCGCAGCCTCACCACCAGATTGGGCGTGCCGAGGACGCCGAGGCGAAGCCCGGCAGGCGAGGGGCCCCGCTCGACCGCCGCGATGGAGTGGAGCGGAACGTCGGCCTCCCAGCGCAGCCCGATGCGCAGGAGCAGCAGGCCGCCTTCGATGCGGATGGGCCGCAGCACCAGCGCGCGCAGGTCGCCGATCAGCCAGAGCACGGTATAGACGTGCACCACGACGCTCAGGGCCGCGGCGAGCGCGCCCCAGCGGCGGAAGAGGAAGTGCAGCGGGATCGCCTCGGCGACGCAGGCGAGAACGATGGCGACGTAGATGGCCACCCAGCCGGCGCGCTTGTACGCGGTGAAGCCGCCCGCCGGCGCCTTCCGGCCCCAGGAGAAGAGGGCGTACCAGAAAATGGCAAGCTCGGTGGCCACCGCGCGCGCCACCGCCGAATCGCCCAGCGCATCGGAGAGGCCCGTCCGCAGCGCGGTGGCCGCGTCCTGTGCGCTCCGGGCGGAGACCGCGCGCCGCAGCGAACGGACGGCGATCCAGATGAGCGCCAGCTCCAGCGGGATTCCGAGCAGCCGCACCTCGCCGCCGAAGAGCACGGCGCAGAGCGCCACCGAGAACACGCCGATCCGCGCCACCGTGCGCGGCCGCGCCAGTCCCCGGCGCACCACCAGCAGCCACCAGAGGCCGGCGGGGACGACGCAGAGATCGAAGATGACCGCCGAGCGCACCACCTGCGGGTGCAGCACCATGCCCCGCGAGGCCAGCGCCATGCTCTCGGCGGCGAGCACGAACGCGAGGAGGACGAGGAACAACGCCTGCGGCCGCAGCGAGAGCGCCTTCATCGCCCACAGCATACCTCGCCGCCGCCGCGCTCCGCCTGTGGTATGCAGCCCGCGATGACCGTTGCTCGCGCGTTGATCAGCGTCTCCGACAAGGCCGGGATCGTCGACTTTGCCCGCGGAATCGCTGCCTTGGGAATCGAGATCCTCTCCACCGGAGGCACGGCGGCCCTGCTGGCGAAAGAGGGCGTCAAAGTGACGCAGGTCCAGGACTTCACCGGAGCGCCGGAGATGTTGGGCGGCAGGGTGAAGACGCTGCATCCCCGCGTCCACGGCGGCATCCTCGCGCGGCGCAAGCATTCCTCCGACCAGGCGGACATGAAGGCGCAGGGGCTGGTGCCCATCGACCTGGTGGTGGTGAACCTCTATCCCTTCCGGGAAGCAGCGGCGAAGGGGCTGCCGCACGAGGAGGTCATCGAGAACATCGACATCGGCGGGCCCTCGATGATCCGCTCCGCCGCCAAGAACGCCGAATACGTGACGGTGGTGGTGGACCCTGCCGACTACGGCATGGTCCTCGCCGAGCTGCAGCAGAAGCGCGAGGTGCACGAGAGCACGCGCCGGCGCCTGCAGGCCCGCGCCTACGCGCACACCGCCGCCTACGACTCGGCCATCTCCAGCTGGCTCTCCGAACAGCTCGCCCGCGCCAACCCCGGCGAGAGCGGCGGGTTCGCCGAGTCGCCGCCCGTGCCCGAGTACCGGCGGCGGCAGGCGCTGCGCTACGGCGAGAACCCGCACCAGCGCGCGGCGTTCTATGCCAGCGTGCCCCAGCCGGCCGAGCCGACCCTGGCCGCGGCGCGGCAGCTCCAGGGCAAGGAGCTGTCCTACAACAACCTGCTCGACGGCTCCTCCGCGCTGGAGGCGCTCAAGGAGCATGCCGAGGGCGCGTCGGGACTCGCCGCGGCCGTGGTGGTGAAGCACACCAATCCCTGCGGCGTGGCGCGTGCGGCGAAGATCGCCGATGCCTACAAGGCGGCGCGCGACGCCGATCCGGTGAGCGCGTTCGGCGGCATCGTGGCGCTCTCGCATCCGGTGGACGCGGCGACCGCGGCGGCGCTGGCGGAGACGTTCCTCGAGGCCGTGATCGCGCCGGGGTTCGCCGAGGGAGCGCTGGAGGCGCTCAAGGGCAAGAAGTCGCTGCGCCTCCTGGAAGTGCCGCTGATCGCGCAGGGGCGCGAGGCGTGGTCGCCCGAGCCGCGCGAGCTGCGCAGCGTTCCCGGAGGGCTCCTGGTGCAGTCGCGCGACCTGGCCGACGCCGACCCGCGGGGATGGAAGCTCGTCACCCGGCGCGAACCCACCCCGGAAGAGCTGGAGGCGCTGACGTTCGCCTGGAGCGTGGTCAAGCACGTCAAGTCCAACGCCATCGTGATCGCGCGGCGCAACGTCACCGTCGGCATCGGCATGGGTCAGACCAACCGCGTCGATTCGGTCCGCATCGCGGCGCAGCGCGCGGGGGAGAAGGCGCGCGGAGCGGCGCTGGCGTCGGATGCGTTCTTTCCCTTCCCCGACGGCGTGGAGGCGGCCGCCGCGGCGGGTGTCACGGCCATCGCGCAGCCCGGGGGATCGGTGCGCGACGACGAGGTGATCGCCGCGGCCGACAAGCTGGGCCTCGCCATGCTCTTCACCGGCGTGCGCCACTTCCGGCATTAGGTCTTGCGGTTCGCAGCGCCCTAGTAGGCTGCGGTAAAGCGCTTGCGCAGGTGCCGGGGGTTCTCCAGCTCGTCGAGCACCGCGACGGCCAGGTCCGCGACGGAGATCTTCGCCGGCGCGGCACCCGACATGAGCAGCTTGATCTCCTCCCGTGCGGTACTTGCCGGTGCGCGGACCAGGCTCCAGGAACGCGGCAGGGGATACGAAGGTCCAGTCCAGCTCGCGCTCGCGCAGGATCTCGCGATGCGCCTCGCGCGCGGCGAGCGCTCCCGCCTTCCACTCGGCCGGGAACTGGGGCGTGTCCACGAGTTGCACGCCCGGTGCCACTTCCAGGCTTCCGGCCCCCCCGATGACGATCACGCGACGGACTCCGGCCTGCCGCGCGCCCTCGAGAATCGCGCGCGAGGCACGCAGGTGCTCTTCGTAGATGTCCGGATTCTTCCAGCCAGGGTTGTACGCGCTGATCACCGCATCGTGCCGCGTCACCGCGGCCTTGACCTGGGCCGGGTCGCGGACGTCGGCCGCACGAGCGGTGAGATTGGCGTGCCTGGAGAGCTTCTCCGGTTGGCGGACCACGGCGGTGACGCGATGCCCCCGCTCGAGCGCCTCGCCGAGCAGCGCCGTCCCCACGAATCCGGTCGCTCCGATCAACGCGATCTTCATGAAGGCCGTCTCCTTGGCGGCTTGGGATGCCGGGGCGCGCCAAAGGTCGCGCCGGCGGGTGGAGTTTGCTAGAGGAAACCGCGATGCCGGCCAAGGTGGTGGTGATCGGTTCCGGGGCGCGCGAGCACGCGCTCGTTCGCGCGCTGCGGCGGGGCGGCGGCGCGCGCGGAGATCGTCGCCGTGCCGGGGAATCCGGGCATCGCGCGGGAAGCGCGCTGCATGCCCGCTCAACCCTCGCTCGCGGAGGCGGCGCTGGCAGAGTCGCCGGACCTGGTGGTGGTGGGTCCGGAGGCCCCCCTGGCGGAGGGCTTCGCCGACCGCATGGCCGAGCGGCACGTCCCCTGTTTCGGTCCATCGCGGGCGGCGGCGCGCATCGAGTCGTCGAAAGCGTTCGCGAAGGAGGTCATGCAGGCCGCCGGCGTGCCCACGGCGGCGTCGGCGGTGTTCGACGATTCCGCGGCCGCCCGCAAGCATGCCCGCGCGCAGGGGGCCTGCGTGATCAAGCTCGACGGGCTCGCGGCCGGGAAGGGAGTCATCGTCGCGGGAAGCGGGGAAGAGGCGGCCGCTGCAGTCGACGAGCTGTGGCGCCCGGGGGGAAGGCTCCTGGTGGAGGAGCGGCTGGAAGGGCGGGAGCTCTCCGTCATCGCGCTCTGCGACGGCGAGCACCTGGTGCCGCTGCCTGCGGCGCGCGACCACAAGCGCCTCGAGGATGGCGACCGCGGCCCCAACACCGGCGGCATGGGGGCGTTCTGCCCGCCCGCCGACGCGACGCGGGAGCTGATCGAAGAGACCCTGCGCACGGTGCTGCGGCCCACCGCGCGCGAGCTGGCCCGGCGCGGCTCGCCCTTCGTCGGAGCGCTCTATGCCGGCCTGATGCTCACGCCCAAAGGGCTGCGGGTGCTGGAGTTCAACTGCCGCCTCGGCAATCCCGAAGCGCAGGCCATCCTCTTGCGCCTGCGCAGCGATCCGCTGCCGCTCTTCCTCGCCGCCGCGCAGGGCAAGCTCGCGGGCCAGAACCCGTCGTGGGATGCGCGCAGCGCGGTGGCGGTGGTGCTGGCAGCGCGCGGGTATCCCGCCGCGCCGCGGGCCATGGACGAGATCCACGGGCTCGACGCTCTCGCCGCCGAAGAGGGCGACGACCTCTGGGTGCTGCACGCGGGAACGCGGCTGCGGGAGGGCAAGCTGGTGACCGCGGGCGGGCGGGTGCTCACCGTGGCCGCGCTCGGCAGAGGCGTCGCGCGGGCGCGCGCGCGGGCTTACGGCTGCGTGGCGCAGATCTCCTTCGACGGAATGCAGAGCCGCTCGGACATCGCCGCATCGGAGAGCTGACTGGTCCGCGGCCGGCAAAAGATCGGCGGTCAGCTCGACAGGCTGGTGCTGCGCGAGCTCTTGCGCCTCTTCGCCATGACCCTGGGCGGCGTGGTGGTCGGTCTATCTCGTCATCGACTTCGCCGACCGCGCCCACGGCTTCACCGGCCGCGCCTGGGGCCGCGCCGCCGCCGAGCTCTACCTCAACAAGGCGGCGGTGGTGTCGTACCAGCTCGCGCCGGCCGGGCTGATCATCGCCGCCGCCCTCCTCGTCACCATGCTTTCACGGCGCGGCGAGCTGACGGCCCTCCTGGCGCTGGGAGTGAGGCCGCTGCGGCTCGCCGCCCCGGTGGCGGCGTTCGCCATGGCGCTCGGTCTTCTCCTCTTCTGGCTCGGGGAGCGCGTGGTGGTGCGCGCCGACGCGCGCGCCGAGGAGATCCAGGTGAAGCGCTTCAACCGCTGGGGCGACTGGGCCACCTACCATGCCGGCTCGGCGTGGATCCGCGGGCGCAACGGCCGCATCTATCACCTGGGCCCGGAGCGCGACGGCGGGTGGGAGCCCGCCACCGTGCTGGAGATCGCGCCTCCCTTCCGGCTGGCGCGGCGCATCGACGCCCGCCGCATCGAGCAGGAGAGCGGGGGCACCTGGCGTCTCCTCGACGCCGTGGTGACGCGCTACGAGCTCTACGGAGGTCCGGGAGGCACCATCGACGAGCGCCGCTTCGACGTGCTGGAGCAAAGCTTTCCCGAGACGCACGCGGACCTCGAGCTGCGCAGCGGCAGGCCGCGACAGCTTCCCTGGAAACAGCTCCGCGAGCAGGTGCGCCGGCGCGAGCAGGCGGGGCAGCCCGCGCGCGAATACGAGCTCGCCATCGCCGAGCGCATGGCTGCGCCGCTGCAGGTGGTCCCCGGCGCGCTGGCGGCGCTCGCCCTGGCCTTCGGGCTGCAGCGCCCGCGGCGGCGCATGCCGGTGTCGGGAGCGGTGGCGCTGGGCATGGGCCTCTCCATGGTGCTCTGGGCGGCCTCGGTCATCGCGCATGCGGTGGCGCTCTCCGGCGCGCTCGAGCCCTGGATGGCCAGCGCCATTCCCGGCGCGCTCAGCCTGGCGCTGGCAGCGGTGGCGCTTCCGCCATGCGTGACCACTCGTGCCACGATGGCGGTCTTCCTTGGCTTTGAAGCGCTTTTCTGGCACAAGGCCCGCCGCAAGGAGCCCCGATGAAAGGGATCATTCTCGCAGGGGGAACCGGGTCGCGCCTGTTCCCGCTCACCAAGGTGACGAACAAGCACCTCTTGCCGGTGGGCCGCGAGCCGATGATCTTCCATCCCGTCCGCAAGCTCATCGAGGCGGGCATCGACGAGATCCTCATCGTCACCGGCGTCGAGCACATGGGCGACGTGGTCAACCTGCTCGGCTCGGGCAAGGACTTCGGCTGCCGCTTCACCTACAAGGTCCAGGACGAGGCGGGCGGCATCGCCCAGGCGCTGGGCCTGGCGGAGAACTTCGCCGGGAAGAAACCCGCTCTGCGTGATCCTCGGCGACAACATCTTCGAGGACTCCATCGCGCCCTTCGTGAAGGCCTTTGCCAGGCAGGAGCGCGGCGCGCGCCTCTTGCTCAAGCAGGTGCACGACCCGCAGCGCTACGGCGTGGCGGAGATCGACGGCGCGCGCGTCGTGCGCATCGTGGAGAAGCCGAAGAAGCCCAGGAGCGACCTCGCGGTGGTGGGCATCTACTTCTACGACGCGCAGGTGTTCGACATCATCCGCACGCTCAAGCCCAGCGCGCGCGGCGAGCTGGAGATCACCGACGTGAACAACCACTACCTGACGCGCCGGCACCATGCAGTACGACCGGCTCTCGGGCTGGTGGACGGACGCGGGCACCTTCGAGTCGCTCGCGGTGGCGAACGAGCTGGTGAGGCCGAGGTGAGCCGCACCGTCCTCGTCACCGGCGGCGCGGGCTTCATCGGCTCCAACCTGGTGCGGCTCCTGCGGCGCGAGAGGCCAGAGTGGACCGTCGTCAACCTCGACAA
The DNA here is from genome assembly GCA_963792275.1 of uncultured delta proteobacterium. Lineage (GTDB taxonomy): Bacteria > Myxococcota > Myxococcia > Myxococcales > 40CM-4-68-19 > 40CM-4-68-19. Next base: position 157,273 of record CAWBVQ010000018.1, on the reverse strand, counting down.
GCTCACCTACGCCGGGAACGCCGAGTCGCTCGCCGACCTGCGCGACGATCCCCGCCACGTCTTCGTGCGCGGCGACATCGCCAACGCCGAGCTGGTCGAGCACATCCTCGCGAACCACGGCGTGGACGCCATCCTCAACCTCGCCGCCGAGAGCCACGTCGACCGCAGCATCCTCGGCCCGGGCATCTTCGTCGAGACCAACGTGTCCGGCACCCAGGTCCTGCTCGAGGCGGCGCGCCAGGCCGGCGTGAAGCGCTTCGTGCAGGTCGAGCACCGACGAGGTGTACGGATCGCTCGGGGCCGCGGGGAAGTTCAGCGAGATCGTCGCCGCTCTCCCCTCCAGCCCCTACAGCGCCTCGAAGGCCGCGGCCGATCTGCTGGCGCTCGCCTACGGACAGACCTTCGGGATGGACGTGGTGGTGACGCGCTGCTCGAACAACTACGGCCCCTACCAGTTCCCCGAGAAGCTCATCCCCCTGATGATCGCCAATGCGCTGGAGGGCAAGAAGCTGCCGGTCTACGGCGACGGACTGCAGGTGCGCGACTGGATCCACGTCGAGGATCACTGCCGCGCGCTCCTCGCCGCGCTGAGCGACGGGCCGCCCGGGGGAGGTCTACAACCTGGGCTCCGACAACGAGTGGCCCAACCTCCGCATCGTCGAGCGCCTGCTCGAGATCCTCGGCAAGGGCAGCGGAGCTCGATCGAGCACGTCAAGGACCGCCCCGGCCACGACCGCCGCTACGCCATCGACGCCTCCAAGGCCCGCGCGGAGCTGGGCTGGGCGCCGCGCGTCGGGTTCGAGGAGGGCCTCGAGGCCACCGTCCGCTGGTACGTGCAGCACCGCGACTGGTGGGAACGCATCCGCACCGGCGCGTACCGCACGTATTACGAGCGCAACTACGGGGGCAGATGACCACCGTCGTCACCGGCGCCAACGGGCTGGTCGGGAGCCGCATCGTCGCGCGCCTCGCGCTGGAGAAGGAGCGCGTCATCGCCGTGGGGCGCGGGGCGGCGCGCAATCCGGGGACCGCCGAGTACGTCGAGATCGACCTGCTCTCGCATCCGCGCAAGCTCGGCCAGCTGATCGAGTCGGTGCAGCCGCAGGGGGTGATCCACGCCGCGGCGATGACCGACGTGGACGCCTGCGAGGCCGCGCCGGTGGAGGCCTGGGCGCTGAACGTGCGCTCGGTCGAGGAGGCCGCGCTCGCCTGCGCGGGCATCTCGGCGCGGTTCACCGCCATCTCCACCGACTACGTGTTCGACGGCGCGAAGGGAGACTACGCCGAGGAGGACGCACCCCATCCTCGCGGCGTCTACGCGCGCACCAAGCGCACGGGCGAGGAGGCGGCGCTGCTGCTCGCCCCTGGCGCCGCCGTGTGCCGCGTCGCGGTGGTCTACAGCGGCCGCAAGGGCGCGAAGAAGACGTTCGCGCTGGGCGTGGTGCAGTCGCTCCTCGCCGGCAAGCCGGTCAAGGCCTTCATCGACCAGGTGGTCTCGCCCACGCTCGCCGACAACGCGGCGGAGATGGTGATCGGCGTCCATCGCTCCGGCGCGCCCGGCATCTTCCACTGCGCGGGCGCCACCCAGGCCACCCGGGTGGAGTTCTGCCGGGCGCTGGCGCGCAAGATCGGCGCCGACGAAGCGCTGATCGTTCCGGTGCTGCTCACGGATCTGAAGCTGCCTGCGCCGCGGCCGCTGCGCTGCGGGCTGCGGGTGGAGAAGGTGCAGCGCCTGCTCGGCCATTCGATCCCGCTCCCTCTCGACCCGGCGCTCGACCGCTTCCTCGCGGAGCGGGAGGCGCCGTCCGGGGTGTGACGAACACCGCCATCTGACGCGCGGCGCCGCGATCTGACGCGCCGGGTTGCGACGTTCGTGACCGACCGGTGACAGACGCGCGCTACATGAGCGTGACCCCGGAGGAACCTTGGTCTACGCCTTCTTCGCCTCGCATTGGCTCCTGAGCGTGCTCTTCCAAAGCCTGTTCCAGCACCGCTATGCGGCGCACAAGATGTACACCATGCCCAAGCGGACGGAGCGCGTGCTGCACTTCCTCTCCTTCCTGGTCCAGGGCAGCTCGTACCTGGACCCGCGCGCGTACGCCATCCTGCACCGCGAGCACCACGCCTTCAGCGACACGGTGCGCGACCCGCACACACCCTGGCTGCACAGCAACGCGGCCTCGATGATGTGGAAGACGAAGAAGCGGTACTCGGACTACGCGCACCGCCGCAGGGATCCCGAGCCGCGCTTCGACGGAGACGTTCCCGAGTGGCCGTGGCTGGAGAAGTTCGCCGATGCCTGGCCCACCCGCATCGCCTTCGGGACGGCCTACGTCCTCTTCTACATGGCCTTCGCCACGCACTGGTGGCAGTTCGTCTTCATGATGCCGTTCCACTTCGTCATGGGGCCGGTGCACGGCGCCATCGTGAACTGGGCCGGCCACAAGTACGGCTACCAGAACTTCGACAACGGCGACAAAAGCCGCAACACGCTGCCCTTCGACTTCCTCACCATGGGCGAGCTGTTCCAGAACAACCACCACAAGTGGGGCGCGAGCCCGGATTTCTCCGCGCGCTGGTTCGAGGTGGACCCCGGCTGGCAGGTGCTCAAGCTGATGGCCCTGGCGCGTATCGTGACCATCCGCACTCCGCAGCGGGCGGTGTATCCGGAGCCGCTCCGCGAGGCCGCGTAAGCTCTTCGCGAGGAAGCCGCGCGGCCAGGGTCGGCGCACGCCGCTGCCGGGCGGTGCTACAACCGCGGCATGATCGAGTCGTGGGGACGGTATCCGCGGGCGGCGCACGCTGCCGAGGTGGCGGTTGCGTGGCGCAGCGACATTGCCCTCCCCGCCGTCCGCCCCGTGCTCGCCCACGGGCAGGGCCGCAGCTACGGCGACTCTTGCCTGAACGACGGCGGCGCGCTGATCAGGACCGCGGGGCTCGATCGCTTCATCTCGCTGGACGCCCAGGGCATCCTGCGCTGCGAGGCGGGCATCACCCTCGGCGAGATCCTCCGCCTCGCCGTGCCCCGCGGATTCTTCCTGCCGGTGCTCCCCGGCACCCGCCACGTCTCCGTGGGTGGCGCCATCGCCAACGACATCCACGGCAAGAACCACCACCGCGCCGGTTCTTTTGGCTGCCACGTGCGGCGGCTGGAGCTGCTGCGCTCGGACGGCGCCCGCCTCGAGCTGGGCCCCGGGGATCCGCTCTTCGCGGCCACGGTAGGCGGCCTGGGCCTGACCGGCCTGGTCACCTGGGCGGAGATCGCGCTGCGCCCGGTGCCCGGACCAGCCATCCGCGTCGAGTCCATCCCCTTCCGGGGGCTGGACGAGTTCATCAGCCTGGCCGACGAGAGCGACGCCCGCTGCGAGTACACGGTGGCGTGGCTGGACGTGCTCTCGGGCGTGCGGCGGGGGATTCTTCTTCCGCGGCGATCACGCCGACGGCGCCCCGCGGCCTCCGCACCCTCGCGGCCGCGTCCCCTTCGACGTGCCCGCCGTGAACGGCCTCACCGTGCGCGCCTTCAACGCGCTCTACTACGCGGCGCAGAAGATCTCCGCCGGATCTCTCCTCGAGCACTACGATCCGTTCTTCTTTCCCCTCGATTCGGTCTCGCGCTGGAACCGCCTCTATGGCGCGCGCGGCCTCTTGCAATTCCAGTGCGTGGTGCCCACGGCCGAGGCGCTGCGGGCGCTCTTGAGCGACGCGCCGGCCTCGCCGCTGACGGTGCTCAAGCGCTTCGGCGCGCCGCGGTCCCTGGGCCTCCTCTCCTTTCCGCGGCCGGGCTTCACCCTCGCGCTCGACCTGCCCAACCGCGGCGAGGAGACCTTCGCGCGCTTCGCGCGCCTGGAGGCCATCGCCATGGAGGCGGGGGGCGCCCTCTATCCGGCCAAGGACGCGCGCATGTCGAGGCAGACGTTCGCGCGCTCGTACCCGCGGCTGGAAGAGTTCCGCGCCCACGTCGATCCCGCCTTCTCCTCTTCGTTCTGGCGGCGGGTGGCGGCGTGAGGGTGGCCGTCCTCGGGGCCACCTCCGCCATCGCGCAGGCGGCCGCGCGGGTCTGGGCGGAGCGGGGCGTCACGCTGCTGCTGGTGGGCCGGGATCCCGCGAAGCTCGCCGCGGTGGCCGACGACCTGCGCACCCGCGGCGGTCTCGTCGAGATCCTGGTGCAGGACCTGAACACCGGCCACGAGTCGCTGGTGGCGGCGCTGGGAGCTCCCGACGTCGTGCTCCTTGCCCAGGGCATCCTCGGCGATGCGCAGGAGCGCGACACCAACCCGGACCATGCCGAGCTGGTGCTGCGCACGAACCTTGTCGCTCCCGCCCGGCTGCTCACGCTGCTCGCGCCGCGCCTGGCAAGGGGGGGATGCATCGCCGCGCTCTCGTCGGTGGCCGGAGACCGCGGGCGCGCCCGGGTGGGGGTGTACGGCGCGTCCAAGGCGGGACTGGACTCGCTGCTCTCGGCGCTGCGCCAGCGGATGCAGGCGTCCGGCGTGCGCGTCCTCACCCTCAAGCCGGGCTTCGTGGATACGCCCATGACCGCGGCGCTGCCGCACAACGCGCTCTTCGCCTCGGCGTCCGAGGTGGGCCGCGGCATCGTGCGGGCGGTCGATGCAGGCAGGGACGGAGTGGTTTATTTGCCCTGGTGGTGGCGGTTCGTCATGCTCGCGGTCAAGGCGCTGCCCGAGCGCGTCTTCAAGCGGCTCTCGTTCTGACCATGCCCATGCCGAAGCTGCTCGAGGCGATGCGCCCGCGCCAGTGGAGCAAGAACGTCTTCGTGCTCGCCGGCATCGTCTTCGCCGGCCGGCTCTTCGATCGCACAGCCCAGCTTCGCGTGCTGGCTTGCTTCGTCCTCTTCTGCGCCGCCGCCAGCGCGGTCTACCTGGCCAACGACGTCGCCGACCGCGCTTCCGACGCGCACCATCCCATCAAGCGGCTCCGGCCCGTCGCCTCGGGCCGCCTTCCGGCAAAGGCGGCATCGCTCGCCTCCGCGGTCCTCGCCGCGGGCGCCCTCGGGGGCGCCTTCGCGCTCGGCCGAGGCACCCTCGCGGTGATGGCGGGCTACCTCGGCTCCAGCCTCGCCTACACCCTCGGGCTCAAGCGCGTCTTCCTGCTCGACGTGATGATCGTGGCGGCGGGCTTCGTGCTGCGCGCGGTGGCCGGCGCGGCCTGCATCCAGGCGGAGATCTCGCCCTGGCTCCTGGTCTGCTCCTTCTTGCTCGCGCTCTTCCTCGCCCTGGGCAAGCGGCGGGCGGAGCTGGTGCTCCTGGGGCAGGGGGCGCCTGTCCACAGGCCCGCGCTCGGCCATTATGACGTCGCGCTCCTGGACAGCTGGCTCACCGCGCTCTCCGCCGCGGCCATCGTCTCCTACGCGCTGTATACGCAGTCGCCGCGCACGGTGGAGCACTTCGGCACCACCAACCTGCTCTACACCGTGCCCTTCGTCATCTATGCGCTCTTCCGCTACCAGCACCACGTCGTGCGCGAGGACGCCGGCGGCGACCCGGGCAGCCTGCTCGTGCAGGACCGCGCGCTCTGGGCCGCGCTCCTCGGGTGGGGCGTCACCGCCGCGGCAGTGATCTATCGCTGAGCGCGCGCAGCGCTGCCGCTCCGCCCGCGGCCGCGGCGCGCAGTTCCGCCCACGCCAGCGCCGGCCGCCCCCGCAAGAGCTCCAGCGGCGCCTTGACCGCGGCGCGATACGCCATGGTCAGCGGCACCAGCGCGGCGGCCTTCAGGAGCGGCTGGTGGCGCGCCAGGGTGCGCAGGTGGCCCACGCCGAGGAGATAGCGCTGCAGCGGAGAACCGGCGCCGAACGACGCGGCGAAGCGGTGCCGCGCGGTGGCCTCGCGCACGTAGAACGCCGTCCAGCCGGCGCGCGCCGCCCGCAGCGAGAGGTCCACGTCCTCGTAATAGGCGAAGTAGCCGGGGTCGAAGAGGCCCACCTCGCGCAGCATCGAGGCGCGCAAGAGCGCCGCTCCGCCGCTGACGCCGGCGACCGGCCCGTCCTCGCGCGCGAGGCGCGAGAGGGGCAGGCGGAAGTCGCGGTCGCGGGCGCGGCCAAGCGGGTCGATCTCGAGGCCGGTGGAGTTCACCGTCTCCTCCCCGTGGAAGAGCAGGGTGCCGGTGAAGAGGCCCGCTCCGGGGTGCGCGTCGGCCGCTTTCACGATTCGCGAGGCCCAGTCCGGCGCCACGGCCACGTCGTTGTTGATCAGCGCGACGAACTCCGCTCCCTCGGCGAGCGCGCGGCGCATGGCCTCGTTGTTGGCCCGGCCGTAGCCCTGGTTCTCGGGCAGGACCAGGTGGAGAACGCCGGGGAACTCGCGCGCCAGGAGCGCGGCGGTGCCGTCGCTGCTGGCGTTGTCCGCCACGGTGATGCGGACGGCGGCGTCCTGCGCGTCGAGCGCCCGCAGGCATTCCGGCAAGAGGTGCGCGCCGTTCCAGGTGACCACGATGGCGTGCACGCGCGCGGGCAGCGGTGCTACATCCTCGGGTCGCTTGCTCGACGTGGGAATCAACGCTGCTCCTCTGGCCGCCGCCCGCACCGGCGTGGGGCGGTACATCGCCGGGCTGCTCCAGGCGCTGCCGGCGGTGGAGGGCATCCGCGCCCGCCCGCTCTTCGCGCCCGGTGAGGCCGCCCGCAGCCTGCGCGCGGCGATCAAGCGGCTCCCCTTCGCCTATGCGCTGGCCGACGCCGCCCGCGCCGCCGTGCTCTTGCGCGAGCGGCCCACCGTCTATCACGAGACCAACCATGCCGCGCCCTTCTTCGCCGGTCCGGTGGTGCTCACCGTGCACGACCTCTCCACGGTGCTGCACCCTGGCACGCAGGAGCCGGCGCGGGCGCGCCACTTTGCCCGCGCGCTGCGCGAAAGAGCCCGCCACGCGGCGCGGGTGATCGTGCCCACTGCGGCCATCGGTCGCGAGGTGGTGGCCCACCTCTCGGTGCCGGTGGAGCGGGTGCGGGCCATCCACCACGGCGTGGACGCGCGCTTCTCTCCCGCGGCGCAGGAGAGGGGCAACTTCGTGCTCTACGCAGGCGATGCCGGGCCGCGCAAGGGACTCGACACCCTTCGTGCCGCGCTGCCCGCGGGCGCCGCCTTGAAGCTGGCGGGGCCGGGACACGGCTACGTGAGCGACGAGGAGCTGGTGCGCCTCTATCGCGCCGCGGCGGTGCTGGTCTTGCCCTCGCTGTACGAAGGATTTCGGGTTCCCGCTGGTGGAGGCCATGGCCTGTGGCACGCCCTGCATCGCCAGCGACGATCCCGCGCTGCTCGAAGTCTCGGGGGGCGCGGCCTTGCACTTTCCCCGCGGCGACGCGGAGGCGCTGCGGGCCCAGCTGGAGCGGGTGCTCGCCGACGCGGCGCTGAGGGCGGAGCTGTCGCGCAAGGGGCTGGAGCGCGCCTCCGCGTTCCGCTGGGACGAGTGCGCGCGGCGGCACGCGGAGGCGTACCGCGAGGCCGCTGGATGAAGGTTGCGCTGGTGCACGACTGGCTCACCGGGCTCCGCGGCGGCGAGCGCGTGCTCGAGCAGCTCTGCCTGCTCTACCCGGACGCGGACGTCTTCACCCTGGTGCACGTGCCCGGCTCCTCCGGCCCGATCATCGAGCGGCACCGCATCGTCACGAGCTTCCTCGACAACCTGCCCCGGCGCGGCTACCGGCATTACCTGCCCCTCTTTCCCCTGGCGGTGGAGCGGTTCGATCTGCGCGGCTACGAGCTCGTCGTCTCCACCAGCCATGCGGTGGCCAAGGGCTGCAGGCCCGCGCCGTCCGCAACGCACGTGGCGTACATCCACACGCCCATGCGCTACGTCTGGGACCAGTTCGACGCCTACTTCGGCGCGGGCCGCGCCTCCGCCCTCACCCGGCTCGCGGCAAACGCGGTGGCCCCGTACCTGCGCCGCTGGGACGTGCGCTCCACGCGGCGCGTGCACGGTCTCGTCGCCAACAGCCGCTTCGTGGCCGACCGCATCCGGCGCTTCTGGCGGCGCGAGGTGGACGCGGTGGTCTACCCGCCCGTGGACACCGCGCGCTTCCTTCCCGCCGCCGAGGGACCCGACGACTACGCGCTGATCGTCTCGGCGCTGGTGCCGTACAAGCGCGTCGATCTGGCGGTCAGCGCCTTCTCGCGCCTGAAGCGGCCGCTCTGGATCGCGGGGGACGGCCCGGAGCGCAAGCGCCTGCAGGACGCCGCCGGCGCCTCGGTGCGCTTTCTCGGCAGCGTTGCGCCGGACGAGCTGCCGCGGCTCTACGCGCGGGCGCGCTTCTTCGTCCTGCCCGGGGAGGAGGACTTCGGCATCGCGCCGGTGGAGGCGCAGGCTGCGGGCCGGCCCGTGCTGGCGCTGCGCCGCGGCGGCGCGCTGGAGACGGTGATCGAAGGGGAGACCGGCGCCTTCTTTTCCCGGCCCACCGTCGAGTCGCTCCTCGAGGGCATCGCCGCCATCGACAAGCTGCAGCCCGATCCGCTGCGCCTCCACGAGCACGCGACGCGGTTCGATACGGCGCGCTTCGGCCCCCAGCTCCGCGGCGTCATCGACGCCCGCGTTCGCGCGCGCGGTTGAGCACATTCCCCGGGAAGTTCCGGGGCATCCCTCGAAGGGAAGAGCGCCGCCCTTCCCACCGTCCCGGTCTCTTTTGTTGAGTAGTCAACTCGTCCCGGGACGAGTTGCCCCGATCGCGGCGGGTATCTACCCGTCCTCCCGGACCGCCTCCGCGTCGATGGTGAGGCCGATCTCGTCTCCGACCACGACGCCGCCGCGGTCGAGGGCGCTGTTCCAGCTCACGCCGAAATCGTGGCGGTTGATGGAAGTGGTGGCGACGAACCCCGCGCGCAGCTTCGGCCCCTTGTCGACGTTGCCTTCCCACCACGGCGTGGACCAGGTGCCGAGCGCGCGGACGTCGAGGACGACGGGCCGGACGATCCCGCGGATGCTCAATTCGCCGTTCATCTTGAACTCGGTGGCCCCGACGCGGCTGGCCACCTTGCCGCGGAAGCGGATCTCCGGGTGCCGCTCCACGTCGAGAAAGTCGGGCGACCTCAGATGCGCGTCCCGCTGCGCCTCGCCCGTCCACACCGCGCGGGCGTCGATGACCGCCTCCACCGACGCGGAGAGTGGATCTTCCTCGTCGAAGATCAGGCTCCCGTGCACGTTCTTGAACTGCCCGCGGACGCAGGTGACCATCATGTGGCGCGCGCAGAACTCCGCGGACGTGTGGCCCGGCTCGAAGAACCACTTCGCCATGAGGCCTCCCTTCGCCGCACCCTTCTATCAAGAAGGGCGAGGATCACCCGCCTCGCAGCACCGTCATGGGGTCTACCCGGGCCGCGGCGCGCGCGGGCAAGAGGCAGGCCGCGAGGGCGACGGTGGCCAGCGTTGCGATGACCGCCGCGTACGTGAGCGGGTCGCGCTCGCCCACCCCGAAGAGGAGGGCGGAGAGAAAGCGCGACAGCGCCAGCGCTCCGAGGACGCCCAGGCAGATGCCGCAGAGCGCGAGGCGGGCGCCGCGTGCGAGGACGAGCCACGAGAGCTGCCTCGCCTGCGCCCCGAGCGCCGCGCGCACGGCCAGCTCCGTCTTTCGCTGGACCACGGCGAACGCCATCGAACCGTAGACGCCGAGCGCCGCGAGAGCCAAGGCGGCAGCGGCAAAGGCGATCGCCAGATCGAGCTGGAAGCGCCGTTCCTGGAACCACAGGCCCAGGATATCGTCGACGGTACGCAAGGGTCCGAGCCGGAGCTGCGAACCGAGCGGCGCCGCCGCGGCCCGCAAGGCGGCCTCGACGCGTCCCAGAGGCAAGGCCGTCTTCAGCACCAGCGTCGCTCCGCCCTCGTAAGCCTCCTTCTTGCGTGCGAACACCGGTTGCGGCAGGAAGAACTCCGGGTAGATGGGGTACCCCGGGCCCGCCTGGCGGACGTCCTGGACGACGCCCACGATGGTGAACACCGTCGGCGCCCAGTCGTAGCTCGTGACGAGCGCGCCGATGGGCTCCCGCCCGGAGAGATATCGGCGCCACGAAGGTCTGGTTCACGATGGCGACCGGAGCGCTGGCGGCGGTATCGCTGGAAGCGAAGTCTCGCCCTTTCACGAGTGCGTGTGCCGATGGTGGCGAGGTATCCAGGGGTGTACCAATTGACGCTGGCGACGTCGGGCATCGTGTCGGTCGGGTTTCTTCCCTCCACGTGGACGCTGTCGTCCCAGCCGTTGTGGCTGGGGTCCATCGGCAACGCGCCTGCCAAAGCCGCGCTCTGGACGCCGGGAATGGCTCCGACGGCGGCGAGGAATTGCGCGGTGGCCTGCGTGTAGGAAGAGCCTTGCGGGTACACGACGGCTGCCATGAGGTCCTTCGGTTCGAACCCCAATGGGACGGCCGCAAATCGCTGCAGGCTGCGCACGAGCAATCCCGCGCCCGTTCCCAGCAGCAGCGCGAGCGCGAGTTGGGCAACCACCAGCCCGTCTCGCAGGCGCGACCGGCTAGCGCTGGCCGTTGCACCCGCTCCACCCTCCTTGAGGAGTAGGAAGAGATCCGAACGGGCGGCATGCCAGGCCGCGCCCGCGCCCGAGAGCGCGCCGGAGATCAGCGAGGCGGAGAGAGCAAACGCGCCCATCCGCCAGTCGACGCGCACTTCGTTGAGGCGCGGAATGCCGCGTGGCGCAAGGGCGACCAGACCGTCTACCGCGAAGATGGCGAGCACGAGCCCGAGGGCGCCGCCGGCGAGCGCCAGCGCCAGTCCTTCGGAGATCTGCTGCATGGCGACCCTGCGCCGCCCTCCGCCCAGAGCCGCCCGGATGGCGAGGTCGCGCCCGCGCGCCGTGCCGCGCATGAGCAGGAGCAGCGCGACATTGGCGCAGGCGATGACGAGCAGCAGGAGCACCGCTGCGAACGCTGCGCGCAGCGCGGGGGCCGCCTCCCCAGACACCCAGCGATCGAGCCGTTCGACGTTGATGCCGTAGCCGTTGGTGGAGTGGACGATCGCATCGAGCTCGGCCCTGGCCGCGTCGGGCGTGATCCCCGGCTTGAGCCGCGCGAATCCATAGAGGCCGCTCCTCGCCGCCGCCAACGCCAGAAGCTCAGGAGCGATGGCGAGCGGCAAGAAGACCTCGCAGCGCTCGAGGCGCGGAAAGGCCGCACGGGGCCGCAGGACGCCCACCACCGTCACCGTCTCGTGGTCGACCTGGATCGTACGCCCGAGCACTGCCGGGTCGGCCCCCAGCTCGCGGCGCCAGAAGCCGTCGCTGACGATCGCCACGGGCGCACCGCCGGCAATATCTTCGGCGGGCTCGAACGCGCGCCCGCGCAAAGGCTGGATGCCGAACGTCGCGAACATGCTCGCGCTCAGGTTCGCGCCTCGCACCTGCCGCGGTCCCGATGGCGACACGAACGTAACCGGGTGCGGGTAGAAAGCGCCGATGGCCTCGACCGTCCTGGCGCGCTTCTCCAGCTCGAAGAACTCGACCGCCCCCACCGGCACGGCCGTCCCCGTTCCTTCCACCGCCGTGAATTCGATCAGCCGATCCGGCGCGGTATAGGGCAGCGGCCGCAAGAGCGCCGCGTCGACGACGCTGAACATTGCCGTGCTGCTGCCCACGCCGATGGCCAGCGCCGCGACCGCCACGGATGTGAACCAGGGTTCGCGGAGGAGCGCGCGCAGGCTCTGCCGGAGGTCGACGAGGAGGCCGTCCATCCGGCCAGACTACCTGGGGTCGCGACTTCCCGCGCCGGCAGCGGGGGGGTTCTGTCGGCGCGAGAAGCTCGCGGCACGTCTAGCGGAAGAGCATCGGCACAAGCCACGCGGACGCGGAGGTCGCGATCAGCACCGCCCAGACGAGGGCCACTTCGCCGCGGGATGGGTTGTCCGTCATCGCCAGTGTCTCCTCTCCCGCCCACACACCCCTACCCGAGAACCGGGGACAAAAAAGGTTCCCTCCCTCCCGGGGGCGGCGCGCGATTCGCCGGGCCGCGCGGACGATTCTCCCTTCGGGGGCGCGGGCTTGCACGGCGGAGAATGTGCTGCTACGCCACGCGCGGATGTTCAAGCGGCACAACCAGCTCTTCACGGCGTTCCGCGTCGCGCTCGACATGCTGCTGGTCGCCGCGTCGTTCTGGGGAGCCTACGCGCTGCGCTTCGGCTCGCCGAAGACGTGGCCCTATCCGGAATTGCCGCTGCCGGAGGAGACCTTCATCGTCGGTCTTCTCGCGCTGATCATCTGGCCCCTGTCCATGCGCGCCATGGGCCTCTACCGGCCGCAGCGTCAGAAGACCTCTCTCGACGAGGTCTTCGGCGTCTTCAAGGCGACGCTGGCGGCCGGCCTTCTGCTCGTGGCCCTGACCTACTTCGTGCGCGAGTCCCGCTACTCCCGCGGGACGCTCTCGCTCTTCACCGGGCTCAGCTTCGTCGGCATCTCGCTCGCTCGCGTGTTCTTCAAGCAGATCCTCAAGGAGCTGCGCCGGCGCGGCTACAACCTGCGCTACGTGCTGGTGCTGGGGGCGGGGAGGCTGGCGCGCCAGGTGCTGGAGCAGATCGACCTCCACCGCGAGCTCGGCTTCCGCACCGTCGGTTGCCTCAGCGTCACGCGCAAGCGGGTGGGCACCAGCGTGGCCGGCGTGGAGGTGATCGGGACCATCCGCGAGCTCGGACAGGTGCTGGAGGGGCGCGGCGTGGACCAGGTCCTGGTGGCCATGCCCTCCCGCTCGATGCACCACCTGCCCCGGATCATGGAGCTGTGCGCCGACACCACCGTCGACGTGAAGCTGGTGCCCGACGTGTACCAGTACGCGACCCTCTTCGGCGGGCTGGAGGAGTTCGGCGGCCTGCCCATCGTCAACCTCCAGAGCAGCGGCGTGCTCGGCATCAACGCCATCGCCAAGCGCGCGTTCGACCTCTTCGTCTCCGCGCTGCTCCTCTTCGTCCTCTCGCCGCTGCTCCTCGTCCTCGCCCTCCTGGTCAAGGCCACCAGCAGAGGGCCGGTGCTGTACACGCAGGAGCGCGTGGGCCTCGACGGCAAGCCCTTCCCGATGCTGAAGTTCCGCACCATGCGCGCCGACGCGGAGGAGCTCGGGCCCACCTTCGCCGCGGCCGGCGACCCGCGCGTGACCGCCGTCGGCTCCTGGCTGCGGCGCACCTCGCTGGACGAGCTGCCGCAGCTCTGGAACGTCTTCACCGGCGACATGAGCCTGGTGGGGCCGCGGCCGGAGCGCCCCGTCTTCATCGATCAGTTCCGCCGCCGCATCCCCCGCTACCAGCTCCGGCACATGGTCAAGGCGGGGATGACCGGCTGGGCGCAGATCCACGGGCTGCGCGGCAACACCAGCATCCAGAAGCGCGTCGAGTACGACCTCTACTACATCGAGCACTGGTCGCTCCTGCTCGACCTCAAGATCCTCGCGCGCACGCTGGCCTTCGGATTCCTCTCGCGGAACGCGTACTGATGCTGGATATCGCAGAGCTCCTTTCGCAGGTCCGCGGGCTGCGCATAGGCGCCATCCTCAACCCGACCAGCGTCACGCCGCGCCTGCGGCACATGGCCGACGTGCTGCACGAGGCGGGCGTGCTGGCGGCGCTCTTCGGTCCCGAGCACGGAGTCCGCGGCGACGCGCAATACCTGGAGGAAGTGGCGGATGCCCGCGACGCGCGCACCGGCGTTCCCGAGCATTCGCTCTATGGCAAGGACTTCGCCTCGCTGACTCCGCGCGACGAGCACCTGCGCGGGCTCGACGCCCTGGTCTTCGACGTGCAGGACGTGGGCAGCCGCTACTACACGTATCTCGCCACCATGGGCCTCGCCATGCAGGCGGCGGCGAAGCACAAGCTGCGCTTCTTCGTGCTCGACCGCCCCAACCCCATCGGCGGCTTCGCGGTCGAAGGGGGCATCGTGCACCCGGGCTACGAATCGTTCGTGGGCCTTTGGCCGGTGTGCGCGCGCCACGGCCTCACCGCGGGCGAATACGCGGGCTACGTGAACCAGCGCATCGGCGCCGACCTGCACGTCATTCCCCTCCGCGGGTACCGCCGCGACATGCACTTCCACGAGACGCGGCTGCCCTGGGTGCCGCCCTCGCCCAACATGCCCACGGTGGAGACCGCGCTCGTCTACCCGGGCATGTGCCTGCTCGAGGGAACGAACCTGAGCGAGGGCAGGGGGACCACGCGGCCCTTCGAGCTCTTCGGCGCTCCGTGGCTGGATGCCGATCGGCTCGCGGCCGATCTGGCGGGCGAGCGCCTCCCGGGATTGACCTTCCGGCCGTGCGCGTTCACGCCCACCTGGGACAAGCACCGCGGCCAGCGCTGCCAGGGCGTGCAGATCCACGTGAGCTACGGGCGGGGAGTGGACGCGGTGCGGCTCGGCGTCGCCGCCATCGTGCATGCGCGGGCGCAGGACCCGGCGAAGTTCCACTGGCGCACGGAGAAGTACGAGTTCGTCGAGGACAAGCCGGCCATCGATCTGCTCACCGGCGACAAGGCGTTCCGCGAGCAGGCGGAGCAGGGCAAGGGCGTCGCGCAGCTCTGCGCGCTCTGGGACGGCGAGCGCGCCGCGTTCGTCAAGGAGCGTGCGAGGTTTTTGCTCTATGCCTGAGGAGATCGCACTTTTCGGCGGGAGCTTCAATCCGCCGCACCTCGGGCACCTGCTCGCCGCCGCCTGGGTCCTCGCGACCGAGCCGGTGGACGAGCTCTGGTTCGTTCCCGTCCTCCAGCACCCCTTGGGAAAACCGCTGGTCGGCTCGTACGAGCACCGGCTCGCGCTCTGCGAGATGGTGGCCCGCCAGCTCGCTTCCGCCCGCGTCTCCCGCGCGGAAGAGGAGTCGGGCCAGACCCGCACGGTGGATCTGCTGGAGTGGCTCCAGCGCAGGCACCCCGGCACGCGCTTCGCGCTGGTGCTGGGCACCGATCTCGACGCGGAGAAGGCGCAATGGAAGCGCTTCGACCGCGTCGAGCAGCTCGCGCGCATCGTCAGCGTCCAGCGCGGCGGTTACGAGGCCGGGCAGGCGGGAGACGAGGCTGTCGTGATTCCCCGCATCTCCTCCACCCACGTGCGTGCGCTGCTCAAGTCGGGCGGCGACGCCTCCCACCTGGTCCCTCGCGCGGTGCTGGAGTCGATCCGCGACTCGGGGACGTACCGCTGATATCGTCCTTCCGTGCGTGTCCTCGCTCTCGTCCTCTCTTGCGCCCTCTCTGCGCCAGCCTTCGCGCAAGGGGAGCCTCCGCGCGAGATTCCCATCAACGTTCCCTCGCCCATCCCGGTGGGCTTCCTCGTCGCCTGGAAGCCCGCGCTGGTCTCGGTGCGCGTGGACAGCGGCGCCGGCTCGCAGTTCGGCTCCGACAAGCTGCAGCCGCTGCGCGCCCTGGTGCGGTACACCACCACCGCCTTCGACCAGAAGCTCCTCGCCCGGGCCGAGCTGGAAGGGGGCCAGCTGCAGACCGACACGCAGGGCACCACCCTGGGCAGCAACGGCTTCGACCTGACCGCCCGCCTCCTCGGCGGAATCGTGCAGCGCATCTCCCCGGGCCTCAACCTCACCGCCGCCGCGGGCTTCATCACCCGCTACCAGTGGGGCACCGAGGCGCAGGGCGGAGCGCCGCGCATCGGCATCTTCGGCGCCACCTCCAACCTGGAAGTGGAGTACCGCATCGCGCCGCTGCTGACGGTGGAGGCGTACGTCGAGGGCGCGTTGGCGCCCCTGCCCTACGCGGCCCAGCACAACCTGGGCGTGCTCTCCGATGCCAGCGAATTGAAGGCGCGCCTCCAGCTCTCTCTCGACATCGCGCCCCGCGCGGCGGTGGACTTCGGGTACGACTTCACCCGCTGGCACGCGACCTTCACCGGATCCAACGTGCTCGACCCGGCCGGCACGGCCGACAAGGCGCTCCTGGTGGAGAGCCGCGACCATGCCCTCACCATCGGCGTTCGCTGGAAGCCTTGAATGGGGCGCCCGCGGGGGTTACCGTGCGCCGGTCATGGCCTTTCCCGCCGACCGACCCCGCCGCCTTCGCAGGACCGAGACGCTGCGCTCGCTGGTGCGCGAAACGCACCTGCGTCCGGGCGATTTCATGCTCCCTCTCTTCGCCGTTCCGGGGAAGGGCGTGCGCCGGCCCATTGCCTCCATGCCGGGCGTCTCGCAGCTCTCGGTGGACAACCTGGTCGAGGACGCCCGGACGGCGTGGAAGTCCGGCGTGCGCTCCCTCATCCTCTTCGGCATTCCCGACCGCAAGGACGCCGAAGGCACCAGCGCCTGGGACCCCAACGGCCCCGTCTGCACCGCCTTCAAGGCGCTCAAGGACGCGCTGCCGGACATGGTGCTCACCGCCGACGTCTGCCTGTGCGAGTACACCGACCACGGCCATTGCGGCCCGCTCGAGCGCGATGCCCGCGGTCACCTGGCGGTGGCCAACGACCGCACCCTGCCGCTGCTCGCGCGCGCCGCCGTCGCCTACGCGCGGGCCGGCGCGGATCTGGTGGCGCCGAGCGACATGATGGACGGGCGCGTCGCCGCCATCCGTGCCGGCCTGGACGAGAACGGCTTCAGCGACATCCCGGTGATGAGCTACGCGGTCAAGTACGCGAGCGGCTTCTACGGCCCCTTCCGCGACGCCGCCCAGAGCACGCCGAAGGAGGGCGACCGCCGCGGCTACCAGATGGACCCCGCCAACGTCCGCGAGGCCCGGCGCGAGGCGCTCACCGACGTGGCGGAGGGCGCGGACATCGTCATGGTCAAGCCGGCGCTGCCCTACCTCGACGTCATCGCGGAGGTGAAGCGGCTCACCGATCTTCCCGTCGCGGCGTACAACGTCTCCGGCGAGTACTCCATGCTCAAGGCGGCGGCGCAGCTCGGCTGGATCGACGAGAAGCGCGTCTGCCTGGAGATCCTCACCGGCATCAAGCGCGCCGGCGCCGACCTCATCCTCACCTACAGCGCGGTGGATGCGGCCCGCTGGCTGCAAGATCACGCGGGATGAAGGCCGCCATCCGCTGGAAGATCGTCGAGACGAGCTCGGTGACCGACGAGAGCCTGGAAGAGATCGTCAACGACTGGACCGCGCAGGGCTGGACTTTCGACGGCATGCAGTTCGCCATGCGCGAGTCGTCCAAGCGTCCGGCGATGGCGTTCGTGCTCTTCACCCGGCGCGACCCCTCGCGGGGGGACGATGCAAAAGGCTGAGCCTCCCGGTCCGCGCGGATATCCGCCCGCGGACCTCCGCCGGCGCGCACCGGCACGCGCCGTCGATCTGCTGATCGCGCTCTTGCCCATCTTCCTCTCGCCGCACGGCCATCCCCACGCGGGCGAGCTGCTCTTCGCCGCGCTCCTGCTCTACGGCGACTCGCTCTTCGGCCCCGGGCGATCGCTGGGCAAGCGGCTCTTGGGCCTGCGCGTGGTCGTGCTCGCAACCCACCGCGCGTCGGGGATGCGCGACTCGGTCTTGCGCAATCTTCCCTTCGCGCTGGCGGTGATGCCCGCCGTGTTCGGCGCCTCGCGCCCGCTCTTCGCGCTCGCCCTCTGTTGCATCGTCGCGGTGGAGGCGCTGGTCGCGTTGCGGCCGCTCACCCGCGACCTGGGGCAGCGCCGCCTGGGCGACCTGCTCGCCGGCACCCAGGTCGTGGACAGCCGCGTCGCGCTCGACCTCGACACCAACCCGGCGGTGAAACCCGCCCGCGTCTCCGCTCCTCTCGCCTCCAGGGCTGCCCGCAGGAAGGAACCCGCCGCATGCGCATCGCGCTGACCCACAACCTGCGCCTCTCCGATTCGGAAGACGAGGCCGAGTTCGACACCCGCGAGACCGTCGACGCGCTCTGCGCCGCGCATCGAGCGGCTGGGCCACCGGCTGGAGCGCTTCGAGGTGAGCGGACCCGCCTCCCGCACCGTCGCGCGGCTGGAGGCCTACGCGCCCGGACCTCATCTTCAACACCGCCGAGGGCCGGCGCGGCCGCTTCCGCGAGGCGTTCTACCCCGCGCTCTTCGACGAGCTGGGCTTCCCCTACACCGGATCGGACGCCTACGCGCTCGCGGTCACGCTGGACAAGCAGCTCACCAAGCTGATCCTGCGCGAGCACGGCGTGATCTCGCCCCGGCGGGCAGTTCGTCGAGGAGACCTCGCGAGCTGAAGGCGGACGGGCTTCCGCTTCCCGGTCATCGTGAAGCCCAACTTCGAAGGGTCGTCCAAGGGCATCACCCAGGACTCGGTGGCGGAGGACCGGCAGCGGCTGCGCGCGCAGGTGGAGAGGCAGCTCGCGCGCTACCCCGCGGGCGTGCTGGTGGAGGAGTACATCCCCGGGCAAGGACCTGACCGTCGCCGTTCCTGGAAGCGGTCGCGACGACTACGACGGCGTGCTCACCCCGGTGGAGTACGTGATCGACCGAGGAGGAGCTGTCCAAGCGCGCGGTACCGCATCTACGACTACGAGCTGAAGATCGGTGCACGACGACGCGGTGAGCGTGCGCTGCCCGGCGGACCTCCCTGCCGACGTCGCTGGAGCGGGCGCAGGAGATGGCGCGCGAGGTCGTACAAGGCGCTGGACTGCCGCGACCTCGGGCGCATCGACTTCCGCGTCGCCGACGACGGGCAGGTCGTACTTCCTCGAGATCAACGCGCTGCCCTCGCTGGAGCCGGGCGCCGGCATCTACGCCGCCGCCGCGCTGGAAGGGCTGCACTTCGACGCGGTGCATCGGCACGGTCATCGAGAGCGCGGTCGGCGCGCTGGGGCCTCAAGGACCCGCGCAAGAGCCGCAGCAAGCCGCCGCGCAAGCGGGCCGCTGCGGGTGGGCTTCACCTACAACGTCAAGCGCGTCAAGCCGACCGCTGGACGGCACCGAGGACGAGGAGGCCGAGTACGACGCGCCGAGCCACGCTCCAGGCGATCCGCGAGGCCATCGCCGCCGCGGGACACGAGGTGGTCGACCTGGAGGCCACCGCCGATCTGCCCTCGGTGCTCGAGACCACCAAGCCCGACCTGGTCTTCAACATCGCCGAGGGCTTCAAGGGCCGCAACCGCGAGAGCGCAGGTGCCCGCGCTGCTGGAGCTGCTCGACATCCCCTACACCGGCTCGCGATCCGGCGACGCTGTGCATCGCGCTCGACAAGGCGCTGGCGAAGAAGATCGTGCGCCAGCACGGCATCCTCACGCCCAACTTCTTCACTCATGACCACCGGCAAGGAGCGCCTGCCCAAGGACTTCAAGTTCCCGCTGATCGTGAAGCCGGTGGCGGAGGGCTCGTCCAAGGGCGTGCACGCGACGAGCGTGGTGCGAGAACGAGGCGGAGCTGCGCGAGGCGGCGCAGAGGATGGTGGCCAAGTACCAGCAGCCGGCGCTGGTGGAGGAGTACATCGGCGGCCGCGAGTTCACGGTGGGCCTGCTCGGCGAGCGAAGGCCCAAGGTGCTGCCGCCCATGGAGATGGTCTTCCTCGACACCGGGGAGACGCGGCCGGTCTACTCCTTCGAGTACAAGCAGGACTGGATCGATCGACGATCCGCTACGACGTGCCGGCGAAGCTGGAGCCGGGCCAGCAGAAGGCGCTGGAGCGCGCCGCGCGGGAGTGCTTCATCGCGCTCGGCTGCCGCGACGTGGCCCGGATCGACTTCCGCATGGACGAGCAGGGGAAGATCTACTTCCTCGAGTGCAACCCGCTGCCCGGGCTCACGCCGGGATGGAGCGACCTGGTGCTCATCGCCAAGGCGGCGGGCATGGAGTACGACGCGCTCATCGCGGAGATCCTTTCCGGCGCGTTCCGCCGGTACAAGGAGCGCGAGCGGGAGCGGCGCAACGAAGCCCGCGAGCCCGAGCCGGCGAAGCCGGTCAACGGGAACGGCGCCGTGTCCCTGCCTCCGCCGGTGGAGCAGCTTTCAGAGTCCGGAAAGTGATCGAGTAGCGCGGCGCTTTCGCACCGGGAATGGAATGCTGCCAGTCCTTGCGGGCAGGTCCGTCCAGCACGTAGGCGGAGCGCGGGTCGAGCAGGAGCTCCGACGACTCGTCGGCGCGGCGGAAGCGGAGCCTCGCGGCCGCTCCGAGAGAGATGCCGATGACCGCCGGCCCGAACATGGGCGCGTCGCGATGCCAGCCGATGCCGGCGCCGGGCGGATACTCCGTCACCAGGGCCTCCTCCAGCGCGGGGGGAGCGGCGCCGATCAGCGCCGCCGCGCGCCGGCGCAGGTCCAGGAGCCATTCCGGCAACGGCTCGGTCGGCGCGATGCGCCAGGACTCATACCCATAGTCCCAGCCGTAGTGGGCCGTGCGCCGCAGCGCGACCTGCCCGCGCATGCGCACCTCGCGAAAGGCGGCTCCGGGCATGCGCTCGAGCAGCGCGCGCTCCTCGCCGGCGGAGACGAACTCCGGCAGGTACCGGAACCCCTCCGGCAGCGGCCCCGAAGGCTTGCGCGGCATGCTCGCCAGAGTGTAGGGAGCGCCATGCCGAAAGCGAAGAGCATCGCCGACAAGCTGCTGCTCAAGCCGGGCATGACGGTGGCCGCGGTGAACGCCCCCCGCGACGCGCCGCCGCTGGGCCCCGCCGCGAAGAGCCTGAAGCAGGCGGATGCGGTGGTGGTGTTCGCGGTGCATGCCGCGAAGGTCTCCGTTCCCGCGGGCATGCAGGACGATGCCCGCCTGTGGGTCTGCTACCCCAAGGCCGGCAAGCTCGGCACCGACCTCTCCCGCGACGTCCTCTGGCCGCTGATGGAGAAGCAGGGCTTCGAAGGGGTGCGTCTGGTGTCCATCGACGACACCTGGTCGGCGATGGCATTCCGGCGCAAGGCGAGCTAGACCAAGGTCGTGGAACAGCGGCACCGCGCGCGCGAGCTGGGCATTCCGCTCGGCCGCTTCAGGCCAGGCAAGTGGAACGCCATCACCGACGTGGAGGGCGTGATGGTGGGGCATTCCACCATCATCCGCGGGGCGGGTCCGCTG
Organism: uncultured delta proteobacterium; assembly: GCA_963792275.1. GTDB lineage: Bacteria > Myxococcota > Myxococcia > Myxococcales > 40CM-4-68-19 > 40CM-4-68-19. The sequence goes on along the minus strand of CAWBVQ010000018.1, from coordinate 136,394 downwards.
CGGCGCGGCCGCGGCCCCGTGCGCACCGGCGTCACCGCCATCCTGCCCAACGAGAAGAACATCTTCGACCAGCGCGTCACCGGCGGCGGCTTCGTGCTCAACGGCGCGGGCGAGGTCTCCGGCTTCACCCAGCTCATCGAGTGGGGGCTGGTGGAGACGCCCATCTTCCTCACCAACACGCTGAGCGTGGGCGCGGTGAGCGACGCGGCGGTGCAGTGGATGGTGGAGCAGTTCCCCGGCATCGGCGACGAGCACGACGTGCTCATTCCCCTGGTGGGCGAGTGCGACGACTCCTGGCTCAACGACGTGGCCGGCCGCCACGTCAAGGCGGAGAACGTCCGCGAGGCGCTGGAGACCGCCGGCAGCGGACCGGTGGCTGAAGGATCGGTGGGCGGCGGCACCGGGATGATCTCCTGCGACTTCAAGGCCGGCATCGGCACCGCCTCTCGCAAGCTGCCGCAGACGTTTGGCGGCTACACCGTCGGCATCCTGGTGATGAACAACTTCGGCCACATGCGCGACCTGCGCGTGGGCGGGCTGCCCATCGGGCCGCTGCTCGAGCCCAAGTACAGCGCCTACGCCAAGCGCGCCATCAACTACGGCAGCATCATCGCGGTGGTCGCCACCGACGCGCCGCTCTCCAGCCACCAGCTCGGGCGCATCTCCAAGCGGGTGGCCATGGGCATCGGCCGCGCGGGCAGCATCGCGGCCCATGGCTCGGGCGAGATCATCCTCGCCTTCTCCACCGCGAACAAGATCCCGCGGACGACGCAGAAGATGATCTACCACATGAAGATCCTGCTCGATCAGCGCCTCAACCCGCTCTACGAGGCGGCCATCGAGGCCACCGAGGAGGCCATCCTCAACTCGCTCTGCATGGCCCGGGAGATGGACGGGGTGAACGGGAACTTCGCGCCCGCCCTGCCCCTGGACGAGGTGAAGGACATCGTCGAGCGCAGCGCGCTGCGGCCCCGCCCGCGGCCCGCCGGAGTGAAGCCGCCTGTGCCGGCCCGGTCCACGCCGCCGCCGCCTCCGGAGGGACCGCGCGTCTCCGAGGCGCCTCCGAGCGCGGCGCGCGGCGCGGAAGGGATGATGACCGTGCCCCTGCCCAAGGAGCCGGGAACGGGGTCGTGACCGGCAGCGCACTCCGGGCTTCGGGCGGCGATGTGTCCCCGTAGCTGTATTTTGATTCGACAGCGTGGGCGATGCGCTCTAGAGTGCGCCGCCGTTCCCCCAAGCTGGAGTCGAAATGGCGCGTTCGAAGAGCAAGCACATGCGGCTGATCATGCGTCGCCGCAAGCAGTGGAAGGCGCGGACCAAGCGCATCAAGGAAGCGATCAAGGCCAACGGCGGCAAGCCCCTTCCGCCCAAGCCCGCGCACGTGAAGAAGAACCCGCCTCTGCCGCCTCCACCGCGGCCCGCCGCGCCCGAAGCGCAAGCGTAGGCGTTCACTTCCCCGGAAGCTGGACGGACGAGCCGGCGGGCGCCTGCCTGGCCGTCAGAGGCGCGCTTGTGCGGCTGTGCCTATCTTTCTGCCCATGCTTGGCGAAGCGCGCATCGGGACGAGCGGGTTCGCGTACAAGGAGTGGGTGGGCCACGTCTATCCGAGCGGCGCGTCCACGGGACAGTTCTTGCCGCTCTACGCGGAGCGGCTGGCCGCGGTGGAGCTGGTCGCGAGCCTGTCGCGCGCGCCCGGCGCGGAGCTCCTGGAATCGTGGGCAGCCTCGGTGCCGCCCGGGTTCCAGTTCACCGTCAAGGCCCCGCCGCGGATCGGCGTGGAGCTGAGCTCCGGCAGGAACGCCGTCCGCGCCATGGGCGCCTTCCTGGAGGTGGCCGACCGCCTGGGCGATGCGCTCGGCCCGGTGTTGATCCAGGTCCCCAGCACGCGCAAGGCCGACCGGCACGCGCTGGCCTCCTTCCTCGACGCGCTCCCGGAGGGGCTGCGCGTCGCCTTCGACTTCCGCCACCGCTCCTGGCTCGACGACGCCACGCTCCGGCTGCTCTCCGCGCACGAGGCGGCGCTGGCGCTCACCGACGACGGCGAAGGCGCTCCGCGGCTGGAGCTGACGGCGAACTTCACCTACGTCCGCATCCGCCGCGACGACGACAACCTCGAGGCCATCGATCAGTGGGCCGAGCGGCTGGGGCTCCTGGCCCGCCGGGGCGTGGACGTCTATGCGTTCGTGAAGCACGACCGCAAGGGCCTCGCCGTGGACCGCGCCATGCGCCTCGCCAGCCTGCTCCGCGCCGAGTCGTCGGTCGGCGAGCAAGCCATGCTCAGCTAGCTAGCAGGGCGCTGAAAACGAAGTTTTCGGCGGAACCCTGCTACGCTTTTCCTCTGGCGTCAGTCGCTCTTCTTCGCCGGATCGGGCTTGTTGGCGGCGTGGCTCGGGGCGCCCCCGCCGGTGGAGGGTGACGGCGTGGCCGCGGCGGGAGCGTCGCTGGAGGGCTTGCTGCTGCCGCCGCCGTCGGACTTGCTGCCGGAGCTGTAGAGGTCCTTGTACCAGCCGCCGCCCTTGAGCTGGAACGAGTTGCGGCTCATGATCTTCGCCATCTTGCCGCCGCACTCGGGGCACGCGTCGGGTGGAGGATCGCTCACCTTCTGCAGGCGCTCCACGATGCGGCCGCACGCTTCGCAGACGAATTCGTAGATCGGCACCGGGCGATCCTAACGCAGTTCGAGCAGCTTCTGCAGCCGGATCGCGTCGTCGCGCCCGAGGCGCAGCTTCTTTGCGAACAGCTCCAGCGCGTCGCTCTTGCCGCGCAAGCTGGTCCAGACCATTCCCGCGCGCGCCGCCACCTCGCGCAGGATCTCGTCGTAGAGGCCCAGGTCGCGCAACTGGTCCGCATGGCGCAGCACCTGGTCGATGCGGTCGGCGGGCCACTTCTTGCGCCGCACCTCGTGCCGCAGGCGGTCGCGGATGGCGTCCAGCTCGCGGGAAAGCCCGCGCATCACCACGACGTCGCGCAGGCCTTCGACGGTCTCGCCGAGCTCGGCGGCGACCTTCGATTCGCAGGCGCCGTGTTTCGACCAGAGCGCGCGGATCAGATCCCGCTCGCGCAGCGAGAGCTCGCGCTCCAGGCCCGCGGCGCGAAAGCGCGCGAGCAGCGCGCCGCCGGAAACGCCCAGGCGCTGCGCCAGCGCTGCGCGGCGCGGTCCCACTTCCGCGAGCACCGACTTGAGCAGCGCCTGCTCCGGATCGGCGGGCGGTTGTGGCGCGGGCGCGGCCGGCGCAAGCGGGGGCGCGGTCGCCTTCGCGCGGCGGCGAACGGGAGGGCCGCTCGGTCCCTTCACCGGCGCGGCGACGGGTAGGTCGGCGTCGGTGCCGCGGGTGAGGCGGTAGGCCTTGGTGCGGATCTTCAGGGCGTCCAGCTCCGCGTGGAGGTCGGACACCGATACGCCGAGCGCGCGCGCGACCAGGGGTACGTCGCGGTGGTAGGCGAAGAGGCCGAGCAGGTGTTGGGCGCGGGCGGTGCGCTCGTCCTGGCCGGACTGCGCTCGCGCCCGGCGGGCTCGCGGTTCGGGGTCCGCGTTTGCGTTTGCGTTTGGGTTTGCGTTTCCGCGCCGGGCCGGGCCGACCATCGCGGCCAGGGCGTTGCGCTCGGCGAGGAGCTGGTAGTAGCCGGAAAGTTCCCTGGCGGCGGCTATTTGCGGGTCGAGGCCGCGGGCGAGGTCGGCCCAGGCGAAGGGCCCGAGCGGCGCGGGCGGCGGCTTTGCGAGCAATCGATTGAGGCGTTTTTCTTCCATATCGGTCAATGGAGCCAGCGCTGCGCGGATCTCGGCATCGTCGGCGCCCTGCGCCTGTTCGCGCACCCGCGCCACCAGTGCCGCGCTCACCATCGACGGATCCCGGGGCATCGCGGCGGCGCACTTGGGCAAAAACAGGTCCGCAAGTCAACCGCCTGCTTGCATGCACCCCTCCGAGCGGCGGATGCTGCCCTGGTGCGCCGTTTTCCGCTCCGCCTCAAAATAGCCGCCTTCGCTGCAGGCCTGGTCGTGCTGGCCACGGGGCTCCTGGCGCTCTTCACCGTCATCCTTCCCTGGCGCGCGAAGCTGCAGGCGCAGGAGCGCATGGCCCGCTCCTTCGTGCAGATGGCGCTGCCGCTCGGCATCGACCTTCGCGCGGACGGCGCGCACTTCGACCCGGCGCGGGTGCATGCGCTGGTCGCCAACTCCAGCCGCGCGCAGGGCGTCGAGGTGGTCTACGCGCTGCTCTGGGACGACAAGGGCCACCTCGATTCGGCGGCCTCCTCCGTCAACGCCGACCTGTTGCAGCGCGCCTCCAACCCGCTGGCGCAGCTCTACCTGCGCGACCGCCCCCGCGCGCTCGAGCTTCTCGCGCTCGGCCGCAAGCAGTCCGGCATCCGCCGCCTGCCCATCAAGCTCGCCGCCGGCGAGGGCCAGGCCACCATCGGCCGCCTCGACCTGGGCCTCTCCACCGTCGCCATCGACGCCGAGCTGCGGCGCACCCTGATGCGCGACGGAGTGGTGCTGGCGCTGACGCTGCTCCTCGCCGTGCTCGCCGCGCTCTGGATGGCGCGGCGCATCGCGCAGCCGCTCACCGATCTCTCCGCCGCCATGCTCCGGGTGCGCGAGGGAGACTTCGAGATCAGCGCGCCGGCAGATGCGCGCACCCACGACGACGAGATCGGCGATCTCTCCCGCGCCTTCGACGAGATGACGCTCGGCCTCAAGGAGCGCGAGCGCCTGCGCGGCACGCTCGGGCGCTACGTCTCCGGAGACGTGGCCGAACGCATCCTTTCCGAGACCGACGACCTCTCGCTGCGCGCGGAGGTGCGCCACGTCGCGGTGCTCTTCGTGGACGTGCGCGGCTTCACCGCCATCTCCGAGAAGCTCATCCCCACCGAAGTGGTGAAGCTGCTCAACGAGTACTTCGACGTGGTGGTCGATCGCGTCACCGCGCACGGAGGCACGGTGAACAAGTTCATCGGCGACGCGGCCATGTGCATCTGGGGCGCGCCCAAGGCCGCGCAGGAGGCGGAGAGGTCCGCCGTGCTCTGCGCGGTGGAGATCCAGGCCAGCGCCGCGCGGCTCTCTTCGGAGCGCCTCCGCCGCGGGCTCACCACGGTGGGCTTCGGCATCGGCATCAACGCGGGCGAGGCGGTGGCAGGCAACCTCGGGCCCGCCAGCCGCCTCGAGTACACCGTCATCGGCGACGCGGTGAACCTGGCCCAGCGCCTCGAGTCGCAGGCGCGCGCCGGGGAAGTGCTGGTCTCCAAGCCGGTCTTCGACAAGGTGGCGCGCGTGGTGGACGCCGTGCCCCGGGAGCCGGTGAAGCTGAAGGGCAAGGCGCAGCCCGTGCAGCTCTGGGAGATCAAGCGGATGAAGGCGGCCAGGACGGAGGCCGCATGAAGAGGGTGCTTGCCGCGGCGCTGCTCGTCGTCTCCATCGCCGCCTGCGACGACGACAAGGCCGGCACGCCGGACGAGCTCACCATCGTGGTCCAGGGCGACCGGCGCGAGCTGGAGCAACAGGAGAAGTCGCTGCGCGAGCGCGAGGAGTCCTTGCAGAGGGACAAGGCGCAGCTCGACTCGCGCATCGCCGAGCTGGCCCGCGGGCTCAAGGCGGCCGCCGACGTGGAAGGGCGGCGGCGCATCGAGGACGAGCTGCGCGAGCAGCAAGCGCTGGAGGGTCAGCTGGGAGTGCGGGTCTCCGCGCTGCAGGCGCAGAAGAACGAGATGGAGGCGAAGAAGCGGCTGGTGGACGCCGACGTGCAGAAGGCGGCGCACACGGCGCTCGATGCCCGCGCCTCCGCGGTGGTGGCGCGGGAGGCGAAGGTGGCGGAGCGAGAAGCGCAGGTGGCCTCGCTGGAGCGCGATCTCGCGGCGCGGCTCAAGGACGTGGCGCTGCGGGAGAAGGCGGTGGCGGCGTTCGAGCGGCAGGGACCGCCGCCCGAGTACAGCAACCGCAAGGGCGTGCCCAAGGCGCTCTCGGTGGAGGAGAAGCACAACAAGCTGCTCAAGGACATGGATGCCCGCGGCGTGTTGATCAGCGACCTGCCCCCGGAGGACCAGCCGCTCAACGCGGAGATCTTCACCGCCCGCCGCCAGCGCGACTTCGTGCGCGCCTGGGACCTGCTGGCGGATCTGGGCAAGGTGGTGCAGAAGGTCAAGGTGGACCAGCGCTTCGTCGAGGCCAAGATCACCCGACTGCAGGGTGCGCGCGGCAGCGCCCGCCTCTCCGAGGCGCAGCGCAGCGAAGTGGAGACGCTGCTCAAGGACGTCACCTCCGCCTTCTCCGACGGGCGCTATGCGCAGGCGAACAAGGGGCTGAACCGCATCGCGGTCATTCTGGACGCGGGCGCCGGGTCGGGATAAACGACCTCGGTGTGAGCGAGACCGCCGCCGATCCGCGCAAGCTCCGCGTCCGCACGGGGCTCGGCTTCGTGCAGGTGCTGCGCCCGGCGCTGTACGCGCTGCTCGTGCTCTCCGCCCTCTTCACCTTCTGGTCCGGCGGCGAGCTCGCCGGCCGGCAGCTGCCGCGCTGGACGCAGGTGGTGGCGCCCACGCTCTTCGCGCTCTTCCTCGCCATCTTCACCGTCTACCGATTCGCGCTGATGCGGGCGAAGAAGTACCCGGCGGCCACCGGCTTCTTCCAGATCGGCCTCGGCGCGCTCATCTGGGTGCTGCTCCTGCCCTCGACGCGCCAGCGCATCGCCCCCATCGCCGGCGGCGCCGACGAGGTGCCCGCCCTGATGACGGCGCCGGACCCCCGCGTGCGGGCGGTGGCGGTGGAAGTGGCCGGCTACCGCGCCGACGGCAAATACGTCGCCGGCCTCATCGACCGGCTGGACGACGCCGACGAGCGGGTGCGGAGCAGGGCGCACGCGGCGCTGGCGCGGATTGCGGGCGCGGACGCAGGGGAAGACGCCGATGCCTGGCGCGCCCTCGCGCGGAAGCGGGGCTGGGTGCGCTGAATTGCCACGGCGGCTTGACGGCGCCGGACCGGGCGGGTAGGTTCCTTTCGAGACTGAGAATCAATTTCAAAATGAAGCGACTCGCGCCGCACAAGCCCGCAACCGCCGCCGCCGCCCGGGAACGCCTGGCCGTCTGGATCGCCTCGCGCGGGCTCAAGGCCACGCGGCAGCGCGACCTGATCGTGGACGCCTTCTTCGCCCAGAGCGGGCACCTGAGCGTCGACGAGCTGGTGGAGAAGGCCAAGCAGCGCGACGGCAGCATCGGCGCGGCCACCGTCTACCGCACCATGAAGATCCTCACCGACGCCGGGCTCGCCTCGGCGCGGCACTTCGAGGGCGGGCAGACCCGCTACGAGGCCGCGCTGGACCGGCACCACCACGACCACCTCATCTGCACCTCCTGCGGCAACATCCTGGAGTTCGAGAACGAGCGCATCGAGGAGCTCCAGGACAGGGTGGCGACCGAACACGGCTTCACCGTCACCCACCACAAGCTGGAACTGTACGGCCTCTGCGCCGCCTGCATGGCGCGCGGCGGGCCCCCGCAAAAGCAGCGCTGAATCCACCCCAAGGAGCTCCGATGCGGCCCTCGCCCGCGCCTTTGTTGAGAATGAGAATCACAATCTGTATCAGTAGCGTCGCTGCCGCCCTCCTGCTCGCGCCCGAGGCCCGCGCCGACCGCCGCTCGCTCATCCGCGCCTATGAGTACGCCACCCAGCCGGAGGGGAATCTCGAGCTCGAGCTTTGGAACGACGTGGACGCGCCGAAGGAGGGCGGGTTCGACGCCGCTTCCACCACCCACCGGGTGGAGCTGGAGTACGGCCTCACCGACCACTGGGACGTGGCGCTCTACCACGTGTTCGAGCAGACCAGGGCGGAGGGCTTCCACTTCGACTCCTGGCGCCTGGAGACGCGCTACCGCCTTCTGGAGAAGAACGTGCTGCCCGTCGACGTGCTGCTCTACTTCGAGCTGGAGCGGCCGGCCGATTTCGCCGAGGCCTGGGAGACCGAGGAGAAGCTGATCCTGGAGAAGGACTTCGGAAGATTCGCGCTGGTCGGCAACCTGGTGCTCGAGCAGAAGCTCTTCCACGCCGACCAGCTCCACTCCTTCGAGGTGGACCTCGGCGCCCGCTACGAGGTGGCCCCCCAGCTCCGGCTCGCGGGCGAGCTCTGGACCATCCAGGAGACGGTGAACGGCGCCACCGCGGGGTCGTGGTACGCCGGCCCCTCGGTCTCCTGGGCCGGCAGCCGCCTCTGGCTACAGCTCGGCGCGGGCTTCGGCATCGGCGGAGACACCTCCGGAGCCACCTTCGTCCGCTCCGTGCTGGGGTTCAACCTGTGAGGGGAACGGCACTGGTCCTCGCCCTGCTCGCCGCCTGCAGCAGCGCGCCTTCGCGCCCCATGTCCGAGGAGGAGCGCACCTACCGCAGCAAGTGCACCTCCTGCCACCGGGCCTACGATCCCACCGAGCGCAAGGACTGGCCGCGCATCCTCGACAAGATGCAGGCGGAAAAGAAGACCCGTCTGGCCCCCGAGGACCGCGAGAAGATCCTCCTCTTCCTCCAGGGCAATGCGCCGCCGCCGCCGTCGCGCTGACGTTTTCTTGCGCCGCCGCGTTCCCGGTGTACGGTCGGGGAATGCTGCCATCAGGCGTCGACGTCGCCGCGGCGGCGGCTGGTGCTGGGGGCTCTCGGGCTCTCGGCGTGCATCGGCGCCGCCTCTCTGCTGGAGCCAGGCGGCCTGCAAAGGCTGCAGCGGCTGCAGGCGGACATCGACCGGCAGCAGCAGAAGAACCGCGAGCTGCGCGACGAGAACGCGCGCCTTTCCCGGACCGTCCGCGAGCTGGCGCCGCCGGTCGACCCGGCGGCGCTGGAGAAGGCCGCGCGCGAGCAGCTGGGCTTCGTTCGCCAGGACGAGATCCTCTTCCAGTTCGAGTGAACCGATGCCGCAGACGGGCAGAGCGCAGAGGTGGGCGGGCTTTCTCGCGCTCCCCCTCGCGACCGCCGCCCTGTGTGTTCTCCTGCTCTCGGGTGCGTTCCGGACCCGGCAGCTCCTGCCTTGGGCGCTGCTCCTCGCCGCCTCGCTGTTCGCGACTGCCCGCTGGGGTCTCACCGCGGGAGGAGCCGGCTTTGCCGGCGACGGGCGGAGCCCGGAGGGCGCAGCATTGGCGACGCGCAAGCCCTGGCACGCCCTGGAGGACGGCTTTCTCTGGGCGCTCCTGGTGCTGGCGCTGGTGCAGCTTGCGCCGCTCTTGCAGCCGCTCATGTACCTGCTCGGGGCGGCGTACGTTCTCGCCTTGCCGCTGCGGCTCGCGCTCCCGCTGCTCGCGGCGCTGCTGGCGCTGGACGGCGCGCTCACGCCCCACTGGCCCGACCTGCTCGCGCACGCGTCGTTCACCGCGCTCTTCGCGGCGCTCTACCACGCGCTGCTCGGGGGCCGTCTCCTCGCGGCGAGGCGCGCGGAGGGCCTGGCGGTGCGGCGGCGCGTGGCCGATGTGGAGGAGCGCGCCCGCGAGCTGCGGCTCGTGGCCGTCTCCGATGCGCCGGACGCCGCCGGGCGGCTGCTCCTCTCCGGCGTCGCCGAGGTGGAGGAGGTGCTGCGCTCCGCGCTGGCGGTGGCGCAGGCGGCGTTGCGGCCCCACGCGGCGGCGGTGTTCCTCCTCTCCCCCGAAGGCGACTGCGTGCGCTTGCGCGAATGCGCCTGCGACGCCGGGCAGATCCTGCGCGGGCCGCTGCCGGCGGGGGAGGGCGCTCTCGGCGCCGTGCTCTCCGCGCGGCAGCCGCTCCGCCTCGACGCGGGCAGGGGACAGCTCACCTACTACCAGGGCCGCGCGCCGGTACCGGCGTTCTGCGGCGTGCCGCTCACCGGCCGCGACGGCGCGCTGATCGGCGCGCTGGCCGCCGATCGCGAGGCGCCGTTCTCCGACGACGAGCTGGCCGTCCTGGCTGCGCTGGGAAGGGAAGTGGCGCGGGCGGTGGAGGCCGAACGGGTGCTCGGCGCCGTCCGGCGCGAGAAGGAGGAGAAGGCGCGCTTCTTCCGCGCGCTGGAGGAGCTGAACAAGGTCACCACGCCGCAGCAGGCCGCGGACACCGCGGTGGCGCAGGCCACGCAGATGTGCCCCGCGCTCCACCTCTGCGCGTTGACGCTGGCCGAGCATCGCCGCCACCGCGTGCTGGCCGTGGCGGGCGATGCCGGCGGCGCCCTGCGCGATCTGTCCTTCGCCGACAACGCGGGGCTGGTGAGCAACGTGGTCAAGCTGGGCGCGCCGCTTCCCGGCCGGGCGCTCGGCGCCATGGATCGCGTGGTCATCTTCGACGGCGGCACGGTGGTGCGCGGTCTCGGGGCGCTGAAGATCTTTCCCCTCAAGGCCGGCGAGGCCACGGTGGGCACCCTGGTGTGCGGCTCGCGCAGCGCCGACGGCCTTCCCGAATCGGCGCAGAAGGAGCTCTCCATGCTCGCGCTGCAGGCCGCGGAAGCGCTGGTGCGCACCCGCCTGTACGAGGAGTCGGAGCGGATGGCCACCACCGACGGGCTGACCGGCCTCTTGAACCGCCGCACGTTCGACTCCTCGCTCGAGCAGCGCCTGCGCGAGGCGCAGCGCTACGGCCGCCCGCTCTCGCTCCTCCTGCTCGACGTGGACCACTTCAAGAAGGTCAACGACACCCATGGCCACCCCGCGGGCGACGCCGTGCTCAGCGGCGTCGCGAAGGTGGCGCAGAAGCAGGCGCGGGAGACGGATCTCGGTGGCCCGCTACGGCGGCGAGGAGATGGCGCTCATCCTCCCGGAGACCGACGCGCGCGGCGCCTGGGCAATCGCCGAGCGCATCCGCAAGGCGGTGGAGGCCGCGGCGCACGCCACCGAGCAGGGCGCGCTGCGCGTAACGCTCAGCGTCGGGGTGGCCACCTGGACCGCCGGAGGCGAGTCGCCGGACGATCTGCTGCAGGCCGCCGACAAGGCGCTGTATCGCGCGAAAGAGAATGGGCGAAACCGCGTCGAGGCCGCAAATCCCGCTTCCACCCGGGGGCGGAGCGATCTACGCTCCGTGCATCCCGGGAGCCTCGGTTGAGAAAGAACTACGTCCTCGACACCAACGTCCTCCTCCACGATCCCCGCGCTCTCTTCCAGTTCAAAGACAACAACGTCATCGTCCCCATCTACGTCGTCGAGGAGATCGACAAGTTCAAGCGCGATCTCTCCGAGCTCGGGCGCAACGCCCGGCAGGTCTCCCGCGATCTCGACGCCTTCCGCGAGGAGAACGGCTCCTTGACCGAGGGCGTGCCGCTGGAGGGCGGCGGCACGCTGCGGGTGCTCTTCACCCAGCGCGAGCTCCCGCGCGAGACTGACGAACCAGCACGTGGCGGACAACCGCATCCTCGCGCTGGCCATGGACGTGAAGGATCGCGAGCCCAATCTGCGTTGCGTGTTCGTCACCAAGGACATCAACCTGCGCATCCGCGCCGACGCGCTCGGGCTGGTCACCGAGGACTACGAGAACGACAAGATCGAGAACCCCGAGGTCTACATGGGGGTGCGCGAGCTGGAGGTCGGCAAGAGCGACATCGACACCTTCTACTCGCACGGCGAGCTTTCGCCGCCGCACGGCATCAACGGCGTCTATCCCAACGAGTTCGCGCTGCTCAAGGACCGCGAGGCCCCCAACCACACCGCGCTCTCCAAGTACAACGCGGGCAAGGGCCGCTTCGTGCCGCTGCTCAAGAGCCTCAAGGAGGGCGCCTGGGGCCTGCGGCCGCGCAACAAGGAGCAGAGCTTCGCGCTCGACCTGCTCCTCAACGACGAGATCAAGCTGGTCACCATCGTGGGCAAGGCGGGCACCGGCAAGACGCTGCTCGCCATCGCCGCCGGCCTGCAGAAGACGATGGAGGAGCAGGTCTACCAGAAGATGCTGGTGAGCCGGCCCGTCTTCCCGCTGGGCAAGGACATCGGCTTCTTGCCCGGCACGGTGGAGGAGAAGCTCAATCCCTGGATGCAGCCCATCTACGACAACGTCGAGTTCCTCATGGGCCTCTCCCGCGCCGACAAGAAGGCGGGGCGCAGCTACAAGGAGCTGATCGACCTCGGGCTCGTGGCCATCGAGCCGCTCACCTACATCCGCGGGCGCAGTATCCCCAACCAGTACATCATCGTCGACGAGGCGCAGAACCTCACCCCGCACGAGGTGAAGACCATCATCACCCGCGTCGGGCGACAACACCAAGATCGTCCTCACCGGCGACCCGTACCAGATCGACAACCCCTACGTGGACGCCACCTCCAACGGCCTCGTCCACGTGGTGAACAAGTTCAAGCACGAGCGCCTGGCCGGTCACATCACCTTGACCAAGGGCGAGCGCTCCGCGCTTGCCGAGCTCGCGTCCAACGTGCTCTAGCGTCGGCCGGGCGGCCAGGATGCTGGCTCGCGGCCCGTTTTCGGGCCGCTGTTCCCCGCAGATTCGCCGCGGCGCGCCTCTGGAGGCCGTTTCCCGGGGGCACGGCGTTTGAAGGGAAGCCCGGCGATGCCCGCGCCGACCTGCGTCTTCCCGGTTCGCTACGTGGCGGAAGGTATCGCCGTGCAGACCACCTCGTGCGAGCTGAGCGCACTGGGAATCGCCGTGCGCTCGCTCAGTCCGCCGCAGCTTGGCGCGCGCGTTTCGATGGCGCTGTACCTGCCGGACGGGGAGGTGCCGGAGGTGGCGGTCGGACGCGTCTCGCGCACGCACGCGGGTTCGCCCGCCGATGCCGGATTCTGGGCCGACTTCGTGGTGGTGGACCCGCAGGCGCGCATGCGCATCTCCAACCTGCTCGCGGGCCGCAACCAGCCCGCCGGCCAGCAGCGCGCCTTTCCCCGGCGGCGGGTGCAGCTCTCGGTGCGCGTCCGCACCGAGCGCGGGTTCGCCACCGAGCGCGCCATCGACCTGAGCCGCGGAGGGATGTTCATCCAGACCGACGATCCGCCGCCGGTGGCGGCCGCGCTGGAGGTGGAGTTGCACCTGCCGGACGGGCGGCCACCCGTCACCAGCCGCGGCGTGGTGGTGCACCGGCGGCTGCCGGGGCGCGGCAGCATTCCCGGCGCAGGCGTGCAGTTCGCGGACGCCGGCGACGCCTTCCGCGACCGCGTGGACCGCTACATGGAGGCGCTGATCAAGGCATGATCGGCGAGACGCGGCAGCGCGCGCTGGTGCGGGCGGGCGCGGAAGTCGAGCAGCTCGAGCGGGCGCTCCGCCATCTCCAGCATGACCTCGCGGCGGTAGCCCTCGGCGTCGCCGCCGACCTGGAAGGGCATCTCGCGATCGAAGCGGATGCGCACCTTCTCGCAATGGAAGTCGAACACGCCGGCGGGCGGCGTTCCACCCTTCCAGAGGTTGCGCAGGTTGGCGAGGATGCGCGGAACGCCGATGGCGGTGAGGCGGAGCTGGAAGCGCCCCGGCGCGCGCAAGGCGTGGGGAAAGATGCGGAACCCGAAGCCGTAGTTCGGCACGGTGCCGGCAGCGGCGATCTTGCACGGCCCCTTGTAGATGACCTCGCCGCGCAGGATCTCGCGGCCGGCAGGTTCGCCGTCGGGGCCAAGCCGGCGCGCGGGCGCGCCCAGGTTCACCACTTCCACGTTGGGGACGCCGCGCGCAAGCGCGTAGGCGGGAAGGGTCTTGCCGACGATGGAGCAGAAGTACCCGAGGCCGCCGCGGCCCACCAGCTCCTTCATGCCCACGTAGTCGTTGAGGAGCCGCGCGTCGATGCCCAGGCCGGCGAAGGGCGCGCGCTTGCCCGCGTGCGCGAGCAGGTGCAGGGGGCGCGACACGGAGACCTCGCCGGAGCGGGCGCGGAGGATGTCCTCCACCACCCCGACGCGGCGGCCGGTGGCGCCTGCGAAGTCGGCCACGGCGTTGCCGGTCCCCAGCTTGAGCACGCCGATGCGGGGCAGCCTGACCGTGTGCGCGGGCAAGGGCGCCAGCTTGAACGCGCCGTTCCTGGCCGTGGCGACCGGCCGGCGCGCCTCCTCGAAGAGGCAGTTCACGTAGCCCACGAAGGTGCCGTCGCCGCCGCCGGTGAGCACCGTCCGGTACCCCTTGTCGAGCACGGTGGAGGCGATGGAGCGCGCGTCCTCGAAGGAGCGCGAGTAGTAGAGGTCTTCGGGCGGCACGAAGTTCTCCAGCTCGCGCTTGAGCCCTTCGGACACGTTCCTGGCGTTCGCGTTGAGGAGGACGGCAACCTTCTCCGCGCGGGTGAGTCGCTCTACGTTTCCCATTGAACTCCGTAACCAAGCAAACGGGAGGCCGGGTGCCGCTGCGCCGCGTCACGTCCGCAAAGATCAAACAATCCATGGACTTGGTTTTATGCCAGGTGTCCGCTAAACCTACACCGCGCCGCGTACGGGCGGTGGCGGTGCGAACTTTCCTACGCGGGTCACCTTTGCTCTTGGCGCGACGGTTCACAGGGCGTAGACAGAGCGCTCCATCGGAGGGTGCATGAAGGTCTTCCTCACGGGCGGCAGCGGGTACATCGGTTCGGCGGTTGCGCTGGCCCTGAAGAAGGCGGGGCACGACGTGCTCGCGCTGGTGCGGTCCGAGTCGAAGGGTGAGTCGCTCAAGAAGGCGGGAGTCAAGCTGGCGGTCGGCGAGCTGGGCAATCCCGCGGGCTATGCCGGCAGCGCCTGGGGGCGCGCCGCGTTCGTGCACCTGGCGCAGGACTATTCGCCCCAGGGTCCGGAATTGGACCGCAAGACCATCTCCAGCGCCCGCGATCTCTTGCGTGGCCAGGTGGGCGCTACCTTCATCTACACCAGCGGCTGCTGGGTCCACGGCGCGACCGATGGCGCGGTGGTGGACGAGACGGTGCCGCTCAAGCCGGCGCGCGCGGTGGAGTGGCGCCCCGCCCACGAGCAGGCCGCGCTGGAGATGGCCAAGGACGGCATCCGTTCGGTGGTGGTGCGGCCGGGCATCGTCTATGGCGGGGCGCGCGGCGGCATTCCCTCCATGTTCTTCGGGACCGCGATGAAGCATGGCGCGGCGCAGACCGTCGGGCCCGGCGACAACCACTGGCCGCTGGTGCACGTGGACGACCTGGCGGAGCTTTACGTGCGCCTGGTGGAGCGGGCCCCCGCCGGATCCGTCTACGATGCGGCGGACGCGTCGCGCCTGACCCAACGGGAGATCGCGGAGGCGGCCGCGCGCGCCGCGGGCAAGGACGGCAAGGTCCAGGCGCAGGCGCCCGACGGCAGCCCCTTTCACGAGGCGTTGATGCTGGATCAGCAGATGTCCAGCGAGAAGGCGCGCAACGACCTGGACTGGCGCCCGCGACACGAGAGCTTCGCCAGCGAGGCCGACCTGCTCTTCAAGGCCTGGCACGCGGCTCAGTAAAGGGAAAAGGGAAAAGGGGGACACCCTACTTAATTCGCCCTGAGCGCCTTCGACGTCGCCGGAATTAAGTAGGGTGTCCCCCTTTTCCATCCCCCGCGATCGAGTCGAGCAGGGCGCGGTCGCCCTGTAGCGCCACGCGCTGCGAGTAGAGCTGCAGGCCGCGCAGCCCGCCCAGCTCCTCGCCGCCTCCGGCGTGTCCGGGGCCGCCGTGGAGAAGCTGCGGGAGCACCGTTCCCGGCCCCATGGTCTGCCCGGCCACCTTCTCGCTGCCGACGTAGACGCGCCCGTGGTACGGCGCCACCGAAAGGGTGAAGGAGCGGAGGAAGTCGCGGTCGTCGCTGTAGACCGAGCAGACGAGGCCGCCCCCTCCGCGCCGCACCAAATCCGCGGGCGCGTCGGTGGCGGCGAGCGTGGCCACGGGGCCGAACACCTCCTCCTCGTGCATGATCTTCGCCTTCGCCGCGTCGGGCGAGAGCAGCAGGACCGGGGAGACGAAGTAGCCCTTCCCCTCGGGGGCAAGCGCCTTGACGCTGCCGTCGCCGCCGAAGACCGCCCGCGCTTCCGACGAGAGCCTGCGGATGCCCGCGCGGATGTCGCGGAGCTGATCGGCCGTGCTCAAGGGACCCATGTTGACTTCCGGGCGCGAGGGATCGCCCACCCGCACCTGGCCGAGCCGCTCGGTCAGCGCCTCCTGCGCCGCCGGGAGCCGATCGGGCGGGACGAAGATGCGCCGCGTGGCGGTGCACTTCTGCCCCGTCTTCTGCGTCATGTCGCGCGTCACGTCCGTCAGGAACAGGTCCCAGGTGGACGTGCCGGGCTGGACGTCGGGGCCCAGCACCGCCGCGTTGAGCGAGTCGGCCTCCACGTTCAGGCGTGCGCCGCGACGGGCCAGCTGCTCGCGAAGCCTGGCTGCCGTGTCCGAGGAGCCGGTGAACGCGACCACGTCCTGTGGCCCCAGCCGGTCGAGCAGGTCGCCCGGCGAGCCGCAGATGAACTGGAACGCGCCCCGCGGCAGGAGTGGAATGCCGATCTCGGCCAGCCTCGACGCGACCAGCGCCGTGCTGGTGGCGGGCTTGCTGATCGCCGGCATGCCGGCCAGCAGCGCGCACGCTGCCTTTTCCGCGGTGCCCCAGGCCGGGAAGTTGAAGGCGTTGATGTGCACGGCCACGCCGTCGCGCGGCACCAGGAGGTGGATGCCGGCATAGCGCGCGGTGCGGCCGAGCTGCACCTCCTCTCCGTCGCGCAGGGCGCGCAACGATCCCAGTTGCGCGCCCAGCTCCGCGTAGTGCGCGAGCGTGGCGATGGCCCCGTCCACGTCGAACTTGGCGTCGCCGCGCGTGTTGCCGCCGTTCTGCATGGCGAGGCCGAGCAGCTCGTCGCGCGCGGCGTAGAGCGCCTTGCTCCAGGCCTTGAGCAGCTCCGCGCGCTGCGCGAAGGTCAGCTCGCGCAGGGCCGGCCCGCCTTCCGCGCGGCCCCACGCCAAGGCCGCGCCGAAGTCGATGCCGGAGGTCGAGGTGCGGGCCAGCGGCTCTTCCGTGGCGGGGTTCACCAGCGTCGCGAAAGGCTCCTTGCCTTCCGCCCAGCGCCCTTGCACGTAGCTGCGCAGCGTCTTCATGGGGAGCTCCCTGCCGCTCTTCAGTGCGCGGCGGTGTGGCGCGGCTGCTGGCGATTCCTCGGAGGCTGCGGCGCGGGCCGGGGCAACGCCTGCGGCATCTCCGCCACCGCCCAGGCGACCACGGCCACGGCCGCGGCGTTCTTCGCCAGGTTCCAGGGGTCGATCTTGTCGAAGGTGTCTGCCGCGCTGTGGTGGATGTCGAAGTAGCGCGTCGGGTCGGGGTGCACGTTGACGAAGGGCACGCCCGCCGCTGCCATGTGGCCTACGTCGGCGCCGCCCGCCTCGCCCTCCTCGAGCGCGAGGCCCAGCGCCGCCAGCGGAGCCAGCCAGGGCGAGAGCATGGCCGCGCCGCCTTCGCCGGCATGGAGCCGCACTGCGAGCGGCTTGTCCGACCCGCTGTCCGCCTCCAGCGCCGCCACGTGCCGGGCCAGCTCGGCCTGGTGCGCCGCCGCATAGCCCTTGCCGCCGGCGCTGCCGTTCTCCTCGTTCATGAAGAGCACCACGCGGACGGTCCTGCGCGGGTGCTGCGGAAGCGCGGCGATGAGGCGGCCCGCTTCCATCACCTGGACCACGCCGCCGCCGTCGTCGTTGGCGCCGTCCGCCAGGTCCCAGGAGTCGAGGTGCGCGCCGATCACCACCACCTCGTCCGGCTTCTCCCTCCCGCGCACGTCGGCGACCACGTTCGCGGAGTCGGCGTCGGGCAGCATGCGGCAGCCGAGCGAGAACCTGGCGCGAACCGGACCCCGCCGCAGCAGCCGCTGGAGGAGCTCGGCATCCTCCGTGCTGACTGCCGCCGCGGGGATTTGCGCAACCCCCTCCTCGTAGACGGTCACCCCGGTGTGGGGAGAGCGCAGCGAGGCGGTGGCGAGCGAGCGGACCAGCACGCCGGCGGCGCCCACCTTGGCGGCCTCTGCCGGCCCGCGGGTGCGCAGCTCGACGAACTTTCCATAGCCGTCCGGCGTGCTCATGGAATGGTTGAGGAAGACGATCTTGCCGCGCGCCGACGCGCCCAGCTTCGCGACCGCCTCCAGCGAACCGGCCTCCACCACCTCCGCGGAGACGTCGCCTCCCACGCTGTTCCCCAGCGCGGTGAGCGCGAGAGGATGCCCCACCACGCCCGCGCCCGGCAGGATCTCGCCGCTCTCGGGGCCGCGCACCCAGTGGGGCACCTTGACGGGCTCGAGGCGAGCAGCAAGGCCGTCCTGCTGCAGCTTGCGCAACGCCCACTGCACCGCGGCCGCGGCCCCCGGCGAACCGGAGAGCCGCGGCCCGATGGTGTCGGTCAACTCCTCCAACCGGGCATACGCCACCCCGTCGGAGAGCGCAGAGGCGATGAGCTTCTGCGGAGCATCAGAGGCGATCGGAGCCGAGAGCAGCACGAGCGCGACCAGCACGTTGTAGGCCTCCTGGAAAGAGGCCGCACTCTACATCGCGAAATCCCAGGAGAGGCCCGCAAAAGCGACCGTGTGTTCGTTCTGCAGGCCGTGCAGGTCGCTGACCACGGGCACCTGGACCTGGATGCGCGCGAGCAGATCGGCGCCGATGGCGAACGCTGCCCCGCCGGTGGCGTAGCCGAGGAACCCGCCGCTGTTGGGATCGATGCCGTCCGTTCCGTGGTCGTACCCGGCGTACCGCCCCTGGCCTTCGAGGGAGAGGAAGAAGCGCTCGTTGAAGAAGGCGCGGCGCACTCCCGCAATCGCGGAGAGCACGTTGCCGTACTGGAAGTGGCGCGAGTTCTGCGTGTTCAGCCGGACGGTGCCGCCGGTGTACCAGGTCCAGGGATGGTCTCCAAAAGTATACCAGAGGCCGAGCGACGGATCCCACGACCCGGTGCCGAGCTGGATGTGCTCGTCGACGTCGCCGTCGATGCTGCGGTTGTTCGCGCCGGTGGGGACCTTCAGGCTCCCAACCAGCGAGAGCACGTGCCGCGGCACGAACCCGCCGGCGCGGAGCAGCTCGTAGCGGCCGGTGACCTGGACGTCGCCGAGACCGCGGCCGGTGTCGTCCACCACTCCGGTGGATTCCGACGTGATCCTTCCAGAGGAAGAAGGGGACCTCGACCTGCGCGACGAACTTGCGCGCCGGCGCGAACTGCGCGCGCAGGAGCATGCGGTTCTCGCGCTCGCCTTCGAACTCGTCGGCGAGGCCGGACTCCTTGGTGAGGTAGCGATCCTCGACGCCGAAGCGGACGCTGTTGGTGGAGGGGCGGTCGAGGCCCAGGGTGAGCGCGGCCGGATCGCAGCCGCAGACGGAACATGCGAGCGCGCGGCCCGCGAAGAGGGTGAGGGAAACGGACAGGACGCCGGCAAGCCGGCGGAAGAACGAGGACATGACAACCTCCGAAAAGTGTGAACGCGCAGAGCGGAAAAACGGCAGGAGCAGCGCGATCAGCTGAGCGGAGGGGGTGTCGGAACCTCGACCGAGCGCCAGGGCGGCGCGTTGGGTTGGGCGGGAGCGACGCGTGGAGCGACCACGGCGACGGTGACGTGCTGGATGGAGGGCGAGAGCGCCGCGAGGACGGGCGCCGGCGTGGCGACGCTGGGGTGGCTCCCGCACGAGCGCATCGAGTCCTGGCCCTCGCCGAGCGCCCGCGCCCTGCTGCACGCCGGACAGGGGCACTTCTTGCGCACCCCGTGCTCGCCGCCGTCGCAGCAGCAATGGCGCACGGTGGACGCGAGCGCGAGCGAGGGCGCGACGATTTGCGCCGTCATCACCAACGCAAGCAGGACTGCCCGGCCACGCATGCATCGTGCATAGCAAGGGGTGGTGGGTACTGTAAACGGCTTCTTCATCAGCAGGTTAGAACCAGTCCGCCTGCGCCGAGCCGTAGGAATCCTCGCCGCTGCGGCAAAGCTCGGCCAGGTGCGCCATCCGCGGCAATTCGGCCCGGATCCAGTGCTGCGCCGCGGCCAGCTTGCCCCGGTAGAAGGGCTCTTCCCGCCGGCGCAGCCCTTCCCGCGCCGCCGCCGCCTGCTCGAGCCATTGCCACGCCACCGCCGCCGTGGAGAAGAGGTCCATGTAGTCGAAGGCGTGGAGCATCATCCTGTCGCGGTCGCCGGCGAGCCCGTGCCGCGACAGCTCCAGGGTCAAAGCGCCAAGCGTCCCGACCGCCGCGCGGACGGCGTCGATGTCGGCTTCCAGCACTCCCGCCCTGGCTGCCCGGGAAAGCGTGGCCTCCACCTCCTCCGACAATGCCGCGAGCGCCGAGCCTCCTTCCGCGACCACCTTGCGCCCGAGCAGGTCCATGCTCTGGATTCCGCTGGTCCCTTCGTGGATGGAGTTGAGCTTCTGGTCGCGGAGCCAGGCCTCGGGCAGGTACTCGCTGGTGTAACCATAGCCGCCGTGCACCTGGACCGAGAGCGCGTTGGCCTCGAAGCCGCGCTCGGCGGGAAAGGTCTTCGCCACCGGCGTGAGCAGGTCGAGCAAGAGGCGCGCGCGATGGCGCTCCGCCTCGCCCCGAGCATGCCGGGAGAAATCGGCGTAGCGGGCGCAGGCGAGCAGGAGGGAAAGCCCGCCCTCCACGATGCACTTCTGCTTGAGCAGCATGCGGCGCACGTCGGCGTGCTCGATGATGGGGACCTGCGGCGCGGAGGGATCGCGCGACGCGAGCGGCCTTCCCTGCGGCCGCGTCTTCGCGTATTCCAGCGCCTCGAAGTAGGCGGCCGAGGCGGTGGAGACGGCGTTCATGCCCACCATCAGCCGCGCCTCGTTCATCATCTGGAACATGTAGGAGATGCCGCGGTTCGGCTCGCCCACCAGCCAGCCCCTGCAGTCTCCGCGCTCGCCGAAGTTCAGCGCGATGGAGGGCAGGCCCCGCCACCCCATCTTGTGGAACACGCCCGCGCAGGTGCAGTCGTTGTCCGCGCCGTCGAGGCGCTTCTTGGGAACGGCGAAGAGCGAGACGCCCTTGATCCCGGCCGGCGCGCCCTCGATGCGGGCAAGCGTGAGGTGGACGATGTTGGCGGTGACGTCCTGGTCGCCGCCGGAGATGAAGACCTTGTTGCCGTCGATGAGGAACCCGCCGCCGGCCCGCGGCCGCGCCCGGGTGCGGACGTCGGCGAGGCTGGAGCCGGCCTGCGGCTCGGTGAGCGCCATGGTGCCTGCCCATTCGCCCGCGTACATCCGCGGCATGAACTCGCGGCGGAGGAATTCGTCGCCGAACTCCTCGACGAGGTGGGCCGCTCCCTGGGTCAGGCCGAGGTAGCCCGCCGCGGCGCCGTTGGCGGCCATGCAGTAGTGGGAGGCGAGCACGGCCACGGCGGCGGGAAGCTCCTGGCCGCCCACCTCGGCCGGGCGCGTGGCGGTGGCGAGGCCCAGCTCGAAGAGGCGGGGGAGGATCTCGCGGAGGGCAGGGTGCACGCGGACCTGCCCGTTCTCCAGCCGCGGCGGTGCCTCGTCCATGGGCTTGAAGGCCGGAAACAACACTTCCCGCGCCAGCTTCCTCGCGCTGTCCAGGTAGAGGGTGAAGGTCTCACGGGAGTGCGCCGCGAACGCCGGCAACGCGCAGAGCGCGCCGAGATCGAAGACCTCGTCCACGAGGAAGGCGATGTTGCGGTCGGAGACCAGCGGGTTCGGCATGGTTGGCGCAGCCTAGCAAAGCCTGACGGCGACATGACGACTTCTGCGCAGGTGTGAGCGCGCCGCGCCGCGCACAATGTCGCGTGGCCTCGCCTCGGGATCCTGTGGTCTTTCAACGGACTGCACAGGAGACCCCCCATGAACCGTATCGCAACCGCCATCGCACTTTTCGCCGCCGCCGCGTGCGGCGGTCATTCCGTCGCGACCGATCAGAACAAGGCCGGCAGCGGCACTTCCACCCTCTTGGTCACCGCCGACGTGAACGCGCAGGTCACGTCCACCGGCCCGCTGACCAGCTTCACGGTGACCGTCAAGGACGGGCTGCAGCAGCCCGTCTCCGGCGCCACCGTCATCATCCACAACGACCAGCTCGGCGACGTGCCGCTGGTCGAGGCCAACGCCATCAACAACCCGGGCCGCTACACCAACAGCAAGGCCGACGTCGGCACCAGCGCGTTCACGCTGTCCGTCGTCCGCGGCGTCGACAACGTGCAGGGCGTGGTGGTGGGAAACCCCGGCGCGCACACGGTGAATGCGCCGGTGGTCAACTCCACCGTGGCGGCGAACCAGCCGCTGGTGCTGAGCTGGACGACGCCCACCACCGCCAAGTCGGTGTCGATCGCCACGCGCGGCTTCTCGGCGCAGGCGCCGGACACGGGCACCTACACCATTCCCGCCACCGACAACACCGCGCAGACGAACCAGCACCTCGACCTCTCGCGCTTCAACGAGGTGGACATCGCCGGCGGCCTCTCCGGCTCGCGGCTGCGGGTGACGTACACGGCGTCGGTGAATCCCTACACCGTGCAGTAACCTCGCCGTCTCGTCCTTCGGGGCGGGCGTGGAAGCCGATCCACGCCCGCCTCTCTTTTTCAGAGCACGCCGCTCTCGCGCAGCGCAGCGACTTCCGCGCGCGACATCCCCAGCAGATCCACCAGCACCTCGTCGGTGTGGGCGCCGAGCGCCGGCGGAGGCGGGCAGGGCGAGGCGCCCTCGAGGCGCAGGGGCGACCGCACCATCGGCACCGTCCCGGGCGCATCCATGCGCAGCCCGCGGTGGACGACCTGCGGATCGGAGAACACCTGCGCGACGTCGTTGATGGGTCCGCAGGGCACCGTGGCCGCCTCCAGCGCGGAGATCCAGTCGGCGCTTTTGCGCGCGGCGAGAAGCTCCGACAAGATGGGCTCGAGCTCGCCCCGGTTGGACACCCGCGCGGCGTTGGTCGAGTAGCGCGGATCGCGCGCCAGGTCGGGGCGGCCCGCCACCTCGCAGAAGCGGGCGAACTGGCCGTCGTTGCCGGCGGCGAGGACGATGTGGCCGTCGGCGGTGGCGAAGGCCCGGTAGGGAACGATGCTGGGATGGGAATTGCCCAGGCGCGCAGGGGCATGGCCGGTGACGAGGAAGTTCTCCGCCTGGTTCGCGAGCATGGCCACCTGCACGTCGAGGAGCGCCACGTCGAGGTGCTGCCCGCGGCCGGTCTTCTCGCGCTGGGCGAGGGCGGCGAGAACGCCGGTGGCGGCGTACATCCCGGTGAGGATGTCGGTGATGGCGACGCCCACTTTCATCGGGGGGCCGTCCGCCTCGCCGGTGATGCTCATCAGCCCGCCCATGCCCTGCACGAGGAAGTCGTACCCGGCGCGGTCGCGATAGGGCCCGGTCTGGCCGAAGCCGGTGATGGAGCAGTAGACGAGCCGCGGGTTTTGCCTGGCCAGCGCAGGGTACGAGAGGCCGTACTTCGCCAGCGCCCCGACCTTGTAGTTCTCCAGGAGCACGTCGCTGAGCGCGGCCAGGCGGCGCACGATCTCCTGCCCTTCGGCGCGCGAGAGATCCAAGGTGATCGACTTCTTGCCGCGGTTCGCGCTGAGGAAGTAGGCGGACTCGTCCCCCAGCCACGGCGGCCCCCAGGCGCGCGTGTCGTCGCCCGCGAGCGGCCGCTCCACCTTGATGACCTCGGCGCCGAGATCGGCCAGCGTCTGGCTGGCCCAGGGGCCGGCGAGGACGCGACTCAAGTCGAGGACGCGCAGGTGCGAGAGCGGGGCGGCCACGCGACAGGGTAGACCGCGATCGGGGCGCGGCGATCAAGAGTCGGTCCTTCATGCGAAGATCCCGGGTTCCAGCAGCTCGACTGAACGGGCGCTCGCCGGAGCCGACCCATGGCGTGGAAGCCCAAGGTCTCCTGCGTAGCTGCCCCCACTTGACAAGCGCGCATTCCGCGGTGAGGTCATGGCATCGGAGCCTTGTAATGGCGGCGCAACCAGCGGAGCCACGTCGCCACGACGATACGGCGAGCGTGGTCGAAGACCCCGGCGTGATCCTGCACGTCGAGGACGACGAGGCTACGCGCTTCGTCGTGCGCCGGTTGCTGGAAAACGCCGGGTTCAAGGTGCGGAGCACGACCACCACCGCCGGCGCGGGCGCCCTGCTGGAAGGCGCCGACGTCGCGGTGCTGGACATGCACCTGCCCGACGGCACCGGAATCGACCTGTGCAGGGCCATCAAGGACGGACCGCGCGAGCAGCGGATGCCGGTGATGATCCTCAGCGCCACCTCCATCGCCCCGCAGGACCGCGCGCGCGGGCTGGAGATGGGCGCGGACGCGTACCTGACGCATCCCCTGGAGCCGATGGTGCTGGTGGCCACCGTGCGCGCGCTGGTCCGGGTGCGCCGGGCGGAGCGGGAGCGGGATCTGCTGGTGGCGCGTCTTTCGCAAGAGGTCGCGGTCACCCGCAACCTTCTCGGCGAGCGCGACGATCTGCTCCGGCGCGAGCGGCGGGCGCGGGCGCAGGCGGAGGACGAGGTCAAGGCGCGGCGGGCGGCGGACCTTCGCCTCGAGCAGACGCAGCAGCGGCTGCGGCGCATCTACGAGTCGCCGCTCATCGGCATCAACTGGGCCCGGCGCAACGGCATCTTCGAGGCGAACGACGAGTTCCTGCGCATGGTGGGGTACGCGCGGGAAGACCTGCCGCTCGACTGGCGCAAGATGACCCCGGAGGAGTACGCGCCTCTCGACGACCGCGCCATGGAGGAGCTGGCGATGACCGGGAGGGCGCAGCCCTTCGAGAAGGAATACCTGCGCAAGGACGGCAGCCGCGTGCCCATCGAGACGGGCGCGCTCTCCTTCGGCGAGGACGAATGGGCATGCTTCGTGCTCGACATCAGCGCGCGCAAGGAGGCGGAGGAGGTGCAGAAGGCGCTGCTCGGCATCGTGGGCCACGACCTGCGCTCGCCGCTTTCGGTCATCCAGACCTCGGTGGACCTGCTCGCTCGCCTGCCGCCGTCGGCGTCGCCCGGCCCGGTGCGCGAGCGCATCCGCGGCGCCGCCGCGCGCATCGACCGCATCATCTCCGACCTGCTCGACTTCACCCGCGTGCAGCGCGCGGGCGGCATCCCCGTGCTGCGCACCCCCGTCGATCTCGACGCGGTCTGCCGCGCCGTCATCGCGGAGATCCAGGCCGCGGTGCCCGATCGGGCCATCGACTTCGTCTCGTCGGGCGATGCCCTCTTGAGCGGAGATCCGGACCGCCTCGGGCAGATGATGGACAACCTGATCGGCAATGCCCTCAAGTTCAGCCCGCCGGGAACGACGGTCACGGTGGAGCGCGCCACCGAGCGCGGGCGCGCCGTGCTGCGCGTCGCCAACTCCGCAGCGCCGATTCCGGCGGAAGCGCGGGCGCACCTCTTCGACGCCTTCTACCGCGCTCCGCAACCGCCCGGCACGCGGCAGCGCGGGTCCGGGCTGGGCCTCTTCATCGCCCGCGCCATCGCCGAGGCGCACGGTGGAAGCATCGAGCTCGCCCACTCCGACAGCGAGCGCGGAACGGAGTTCCGGGTGGAGCTGCCGCTCACCCACGAGTGACGTCCGGCCGGCCTCTCAGGGCGCGAGCAGCGCGGCGCAATGGCCGGGCTGCGCGGGCGACGCCGAGATCGAGCCGCCGCGCGGGATGCACTGATCCGGCGGAAGCGGCGCGCGGCGCTCGACGGACTCGACCAGCAGATCGAAGGCCCGCTGCGCGTGCGGCTCGATGATCTCGAGTCGCGGGAAGGCGTCGGCGAAGGTCTCGATGTGGTTGCCGTTCTGCACCTCGTAGAGGCGATAGGCGGCGACGTTCTTGTCCGCCGCGCGCTGCGCCGCCACGTTGCGGGCGTAGGCGCGGGCGTGGTGATCGATGGGCAACAGGCCGTCCATGGTGCCGGCCACCGTGATGAGCGGCCGCCGGATGCGGCCGGTGGTGGCAAAGGCGGCGACCTGCGCGCCCACGTCGGAGACGGAGAGCCGCGAGACGTAATTATAGGTGCCGGTGCCCGAGCCGTAGGTGTCGTAGGCGGGATCGAGCCGCTTCTGCCATTGGCACTGCGTCACCTCCCAGAACTGCGCCGAATAGCGCCCCCAGAGCGAGCTGCCGGCGACGACGAGGTCGGGCGGGTATCCGGCCGCGGAGATGTTCTTCGCGGCGACGCTCGCGGGATCGAACCCGGACGCGGCGTAGCTGTCGAAGTTGAGGATGGCCGGAGGCAGATCGGTGAGGAGGTTGGGAGCGTGCTCGTCGACGAAGGTGCCCTCCCAGTCCACGCCGCCGTCGAAGAGCTGCGGGAACGACTCCACTGCGCGGCGCACCTGGTAGCCGCCGTTGGAGGTGCCCACCGCATAGGTGAAGCGCGGCGCGCCGCCGTAGCGCGCCTGGACGCCGCGCCGCGCCAGCTGGGCAGCGTCGGCCATGAACTGGGCCCAGCGCGTGAACTGCTGCCCGGGATCGTTGTCGAAGAAATGCACCCACACCGGCGACGCCGGGTTCAGCCGGCAGGCGAGCGGATCCGCGGGTGGCGCCACCTGGACGGCCGCGAGGAAGAGGTTCAAGACGCCCTTGTTCTGCGAGGCGTAGGCATATCCGCGTTGCACCACGTAGTCGCTCCAGGCGAAGTCGCCGTTGAACTCGCTGCGCGTGCCCGAGGCGCCCGCCACCACCAGGCGGCCATTCCACTCGTCAGGGAGACGGAGGAGGAAGCGCGCCTCGCCGGTGGGATCGGAAGCGATCCGCGCCTGCAGCTGGATTCCCGGCACGGCCCTGGTGATGGGCGTCTTCTTCCCGGCGCTGGGCGCGATCACGCCGCGGTCCACGCGCGGGGTGAAGGCCAGCGCCGGCAGTCCGGGGATGGAATTGTCGAGCGGAGTGGTGGGGCCCTGCGGAGGGGCGAGCTCGTTGTTGGTGGTGAGGTCGGGACTCTCGAAGCAGGTGGCATCGGCGAGCGCGTCGCCGAGGCGCGCGAGGATCTCCCCGCAGCGTGTCGGCTTGTCGGCGCGGGCGGACAGTGGGACGGAGAGCGCAAAGATCGAAATGCATAGACAGGCTCGGAGCAAGGTGATCCCCCCAGGTGGGAACGGCGACTTCTTGCGCGCGGGTATGCTGCAGAAGCTGAAGCTTGGAAAGTTGCGGCGCGTCAAAGCCGGGCTTCCGGCAGCCACCCGGGGCCGCCGCGAGCGTGCCCGGGGGACCCGACGCCGGCAACCGAGCCGTTCTGATTTCGCAGTACGCGAAGCAGTGAGACTGTGCGATTCGCTAATCGCGCAAAATGGAATCGCATCGCACCGAATCATGCTCATTTTGCCATTTTCCCGTACGGCTGCCTTCTTCGCGCCGGCCCTCCGGGCAATTCCTCCAGTCGAATACCGGAAGCTTCACGGTCAAACTTACTCGCCGGGGCGATACTCCAATCAATCGATTTGCCGCATTACACGGGCTTGAGGAGTTGGTCGTCGACTTGCACGGCGCCTGGTCGATCCACCCCACGCAAAAGGAGACCGCCCATGTCGCGCCGAACAGATCATGCCGCTTTCGCACCAAGCTGGAATCGATGGTGGAGACGCCTGGCGGGCTGCGCCGCCTTGCTTCTGGCGACGCTCGCCTCGTCGAAGGCCGCAGCTCACCCCCAGACCGTGTACGACTCGGCGCGCCTCGCGCAGCTTCGCGCGCAGCGCGGCGATTCCGCGCACGCGGCGATGACCAGCTTCGCCAGCCAGTTCCTGACCTTGCACGACGTGGCCAATTCCGGCGCCTGCCCCGCCGGCGGGGACATCGCCGTCAACACCAACGCGCAGGTCGGCGGTTATGCCGTTCTCGCGGAAATCCTGCAGCAGAACCAATCGGACGCGGTGACGTACCTGAACTGCTTCTGCGGCCAGACCTGGGCGGCCGACGCCGACATCGGCGAGGCCGCGCAATTGATCGGCGCGGCCACCGCCTACGACGTGCTCTTCAACGAGCCGGGCGTCTCGCCGTCCTGCGCCACCAAGATTGCGGCGTCTGCCGCCCATTTCTACAGCGCCTACACCAACCCCGCGGACCCGAACGGATGGTGGCGCAACGACATCGCCAACAACCATCTTGCCGTCAACATGGCGGCGCTGGGGATCGCCGCCGAGGCCCTCAAGGGCGAGAACGCGAACGCGCCGGCCTGGTTGAGCGCGGTCGATCAGGCCTTCGAGAAGGTTTCCGCGGTGCGGGACCTGTCCACCGACGGGAGCTGGCACGAGGGCGCCGGCTATCAATTTTTCGATCTCCGATTACCCTGCCGTCTACTTTCTCGGTGCCGCGCGCGCCGGCAATCCCGACCGCTCCGCGACGAACCTGTACCTGAACATCGGCAAGTACTTCCTGCAGAAGCAGCAGCCCAACAATCCGCGCCTCCTCACCGAGACGCCCGGCGACTTCAACTGGACCCGGCCCAAGTTCGTCGCGGTCATGCGCTTCGCGGCGGGGCACCTCGCCTCGGCCAACTCCACCCTGGCCGGCTATGCGCAGACCGTCGCCAACCGCTGGGATCTGCTGCCGCGCGCGAGCCAGACCTTCTGGCTCAACCGTTTCGAGTTCGCCGAGCCTTACGCGCTGGAGTACGTCGCCTTCGACGAGAGCGTCGCCGCCACCGACCCCGCCACCACGCTGCCGCTCGCGAACTACAACGACAACGAGGGCTCCTTCATCATGCGCTCGTCCTGGGGCGTGGCCACCTCCGGCGCGGATGCCGCGGGAATCGTCCTCACCCTCAAGAATGGATACCTGGGAGGCAAGGGATTGGCCCAGGCGGCCGCCGACTGCGGCAACATCCCCTCGGCGGGGACGAACTGGTACGTCAATTACGGCCACGATCATTACGACGACTTCGGCCTTTACATCTACGGCAACAAGGGATGGCTGTTGCCGGAAGCCACCGGCTACAACTGCTGTGGCAACGACGGAGTTCCCGGCGATCCCGACAGCCAGCACGACAGCTTCTGGCACAACACCGTGACCTTCGACGGCAGCTCGACCTCCAACGGCAACGGGCAGATCCTCGACAACTGGATCGCCACCCGCGGCCCCAACAGCCCCATCGCCCTCTGCGGCAATACCACCGACGCGTTCTTCACCCGGGTGCCGTCCAATCCCTTCCACCACAACACGCAGGACTTCGCCATCGGCCAGGCCGACGGCTCGCGCATCTACCGCAACGTGGCGCTGAACCGGGCGTTGCGCACCGTCGGCTTCGATCGCGAAACCAATGTGATCGTGCTCAGCGACGAGATCTCCTTCTCCTCGGGCACGCACACCATCCAGCAACATTTCCACTCCATGAAGGCTTCCGGCTCGCTGGTCGACGCGAACAAATGGATCAAGCTCGACAACAGCACCTCGGGCCCCGCGGGCGGCACCGTCCCCACCAGCACCACGGTGCTCGCCATCAAGGTCCTCGCTCCTTCCGACGCGCAGCTCTCGCCGATCGTCGCGCAGGTTTCCACGCCGGCAACCCATTACCAGGAGTGGATGTCGCCGGACGGCAACTATGGGCATTCCGTGGTCACCACGCCCGCGGCGACGGGCCGCCGGTTTCTCGAGCTGCTCTGGCCGACGGACACCACCAACTATGCCAGCCGCCCCAACGTCGTCGCCCTCGACGTGAACAATCCGGATCGCGGCCTCTCGGTGCCCATCCCCTCCGGGGGGACCGAGCTGTGGGTCCTCAATACGCTGGGAACCACCACCGCGGCGGGCGCGCTCACCATCGCCGGCGCCACCACCTCCGACGTGGGCGTGGTCCGCTACGACGGCGCCGGCGCGGTGATGAGGACCATGCTGGAAGGGACGGGCGCCCGGCTCTTCGACAGCAGCGGCACGCGGCTGCTCGCCGACCAGAACGGCAATCCTGGAGCGATCGAGGTGAGATACGAGGCAGGCAGCGCTTTCGTCGTCACCGCGGACCAGAACGGGTCGCAGGTCGCCGCCAACGGCCAGAAGTTCTTCGCCGCGGCCGCGCCTTCCTCGGTCCGCTACAACGGCGCCGTGCTGGACCCGGCCCATTACTCCTATGACGCCACGGCGAAGCTGGTCACGCTCGGCGCGGCGCCGCCGCCTCCGGGACCACCCACCATCAGCGGCGTTGCAGCCTCGCAGATCGGCAGCACCTCGGCAGTCATCTCCTGGACCACCGACCAGCCCGCCGACAGCCAGGTGAACTACGGCCTGACCAGCTCCTACGGCTCCAGCACCGCGCTCGACCCGTCTCTGGTCACCAGCCACGGGCAGACGCTCACCGGGCTCTCGGCCTCGACGACCTACCATTTCCAGGTCGTCTCGAAGAATTCCTCCGGCGGAATCGAGCAGCTCGCCGGATGCATCGTTCACCACCCTGAACCCGCAGGACTTCACCATCTCCGCGCCCGGCTCGGTTTCGGCGCCGGCGGGCGGAACGGCAACGGCGACGGTCACCATCGCCGCGGTCAACGGCTTCAGCGGCACGGTTGCGCTGTCGGCCAGCGGGCTTCCCGCCGGGTCGTCCGCCAGCTTCAGCCCCGCCTCGGTCGCTGGTTCCGGATCGTCGACGCTCACCCTTTCCGCCGGCACCGCGGCCGCGGGCAGCTACCCGCTGCAGATCACGGGCACCAGCGGATCGCTGTCGCACTCGGCCTCGATGACCTTCGCCATCACTCCCGGGTCGGCCTATTCCGACGCCGCCTGGGTGGCGCAGCTCGGGACCGCCTCTGACGAATACGGCTGGGGCGCGGCCACCGATCCGTCGGGCAACGTCTTCATGACCGGCTACACGACGGGTTCCATCCAGGGACTCAACCAGGGCGGACAGGATGTGGCGATTGCAAAATACTCGCCCGCGGGCGCCCTGCTCTGGACGGCGCAGCTCGGCAGCA
Source organism: uncultured delta proteobacterium (assembly GCA_963792275.1). Taxonomy (GTDB): domain Bacteria; phylum Myxococcota; class Myxococcia; order Myxococcales; family 40CM-4-68-19; genus 40CM-4-68-19. The sequence goes on along the minus strand of CAWBVQ010000018.1, from coordinate 105,736 downwards.
CCGGCGACGAGCACGCCTACGCGGCGACCACCGACTCCGCCGGCAACCTCTTCGTGGCCGGCTCCACCACGGACGCGCTGTGGACCGCGTACAGCGGCGGCCTGCATGACGGCTTCGTCTCCAGGTTCGACGCGAACGGCGGCATATCCTGGAGCCACGCCATCGGCAGCGCCGGCGACGATCTCGTCTATGCCGTCGCCGTCGACCCATCGGGAAACATCTACGTGGCCGGGTCGACGACCGGATCGTTCGGCGGCGCCAACGGGGGTGGCATGGATGGTTGGGTCGCGAAGTACGATCAGTTCATGACCCTCGTCTGGATAAGGCAGTTCGGTGGAGCGGGTGACCAGGTCGCCCGCGGCGTGGCGCTCGACGCGGCGGGGAACGTCTACGTCGCCGGTCACACCACCGGCGCCTTCGGCGGCGCCGCGTACAACGGCGGACTGCACGATGCCTTCCTCGTCAAGTACGACAACGGCGGCGTGCTGCAATGGACCAAGATCCGCGGCACCGCCGGCGACGATCTCGCCTATGCCGTCACGGTGACCGGAGGCAACCCCGCCGTTTGCGGATCGACCACCGGCGACCTCGCCTTCACCAGCCAGGGCGGGCGTGACGGTTGGGTCGGCGAATACACCGCCGGCACCGCCGCGTACGTGCTCGAACGCCAGATTGGAAGCGCGGGAGACGACGAGGCGTTTGGCATCGCGGCCAACGCCTCGGGCGATATCTTCATCACCGGCAGCAACACCGCCTCGATGAGCCTGCACTACCAGGGCGGCTACGACGTCTTCGTCGCCAAGTACAACAGCACAGGGTCGCGCCAGTGGATCAAGACGTTGGGCTCCGGCGGCAACGAGGTAGGCCTGGCCACGGCGGTGAGCGGGTCGAGCGTCTACGTCATCGGCGGGACCACCGCGGCGCTCGGCGGCCCGTTCGCCGGCGGCGGCTTTGACATCTTCGTCGCCCAATTCGCGCAGTAACCCAAGGAAGACGGAAGGGAGGCCGGCGCAACCCCCGGCGCTGGCCTCCGCCCTGGCAGTTCGGGGTCAGACGCTTCGAAGAAGCATGCTCTCCCGCGCGTTCCCACCCCAACCCTCGCGATCCCGCCTTGATCTTGGAGACCGGCTGGAAACGCGCGCTCGAGCAACCAGGTGCCTTTGACCGTCAAGCGTGCCATTCAGTGCGCGTACCGGGATGCGTCTTGATGCCGGAGCTTCGCGAGATTCCCGAGCGTCCCGAGATATACTGATTCGCTGGCGAACGACATGTTAGGTCTTCCCAACGAGCTGGACCTGGAGGAGTGGCAGGCCGAGGCGCTGGAGGCCGTCGGGCCCGAACGCGACACGCTCGTCCTTGGCAATCGCGCCCGGAAACCGGTCGACCAGGCTGAGCTGACGGCCGCTCTGGGACGCGTCGAGGGGATCGACCGCGTGAAAAGGCTCGTCGTGCAGCCAAGCTCGCGCGTCGAGGACGTTCGCTTCGTCGCTGCGCTCCCTTCGCTCGAAGAGCTGCACCTCCAGGGCGGGGGGTTGCTGTCGCTGGGCGGCATCGAATCGTTCCGCCGCGGCCGCCACCTTTCGATCCAGACCGGCAAGAACCGCAAGCGGGACATTTCCCGCCTCTGCGAAGCTCCGATTGGGAAGCTGTCGCTTCAGTTCGCGAAGGCCGCCGACCTGCAGGCCATTGCACGGAGCACGACGGTGCGGCACCTCGAGGTGACGAGCACCCCTACCCTGGACCTGCGGGAATGGCGCGAGGTGCCGCTGGAGATCCTGGCGCTCTGGGGCGGCGCGATCGATCGGTCTCTCGAGCTTCGCCGGCCTCCCAGCCCTGCGCAGCCTCTCCTTCGCGCAGTGCACGGTCGAGGTCGATGACCCTCACCTGAAGCATTCGGCTCCGAAGCTCGAGGAGCTCCGCGTGAGCGGGCTTGAGGAGCGGCTCGCGCTCGAGCTCAGCAGGAGCAATCCTGCCGTCGTGGTCTCGAACGGCGTGCGCGCGTATCGCGACGGGATCGCCGTCGACGGCTGAACGTCCGGTTCAGCTCGGTGGACAGGTTGACCAAGCTGCTGCCTGCTCCACCCGTGTTGCCCTCTCGAATTTGAGCTGGGCTGACATAGTCCAGCGTCGAGTGCCTGCGCTCCTGGTTGGACAACACCCCGATGTAGTCGAACAGCTTCTTCTTCGCTGATGCACGCGTCTCGAAGCAATCGCCGAGCTCGAACGTCATCGTCGAGAAGCAGCTCTCCATCGCGGCGTTGTCGCAGGCACTCCCCCTCGGCTCATGCTGCAGATGCATGGTCGACACCGCATGCGCCTTTCAGAGACGGGGGCGAAAGAAGCACCCCAGCAGTAGCAATTCCGCGAGGTTGGTGGCGGTAGCGCATGGGAATCGAACCCACCGAGGACGACTCTCATCGCCCGCCACCGGTTTTGAAGACCGGGCCGGCCACCAGATCCGGACGCGCTACCGGGTCGTTCTTACTCTGAAAGTCGGCCAGCCGGAGAACATTTTCACCGGGACCATCGAACCTTGCATGCAGCGGCTTTTTATAGTGCGTTGGCATGGCGAAGGCCCGCGAGCGTGGCCGTTCAAGGGAGGAGGGGGTCCCGCTCCGTGCGCATCGGCCTGATCGCCTTCACAACTCTTGCGCTGCTCGCCGTCCGCCCCGCGGAGGCACAGACCCAGCAGGCCGATGGCACCTGGTACGGATGGCAAATCGCGCTTGTGGACGTCGCAGCCGCTGGCACCATCGTGGCTTGGACGAAGGTGGTCTCAGGCAAATCCTCCGCGGACGCGGAACAAGCCAATTCGCTGCTCGCGTTGGGAGTCCTGACATATGCCCTCGGCGGCCCGCTCATCCACGCTCTCCATCACAATCCGGCCGTCGGGCGCAGCCTGCTCCTGCGGCTTCTGCTTCCGCTCGGAGCGGGCCTGATTGGGGCCTACGCGTTGGGTGGCCACGGGCTGGGCGCGGCGGTCGGCGTGTTTTACGGATTTGCTCTCGGCGGGGCGGCCGCAATGGCCATCGACTGGACCTCCGCCCGCGAACCAAGCCCGGCTGTCTCGGTTCCGGCAAGCCCGAGGACGATCACGCTCGCGCTGCGGTTCTAGGCAGCGGCGGCCAGACGCGCTACCGGGAAGGAAGGAAACAGTTCTTCGTGTCGGCCGAGAAGAAAACGCGTGGCGCCTCAGCTCGAGCTCAGCTCGAATCGGCCGCGCCAGTGGCCGGCTGCGTCGTGCTCGATCCGCACCACGGGATGCAGCCCGTAGCTTCCCGGCGGGCGCAGGGCGCCAAATGCCAGTGCGCTTGCGACGAGCGCAGCCGTAACTGCCATCGCCGAAAGCCAGGCGGACACGCCGTGAGTCCGCGCCAGCGCGGCGACGAGCAAGACCAGAAAGACCGCGAAGCAGGCCGCGAAGGTGATCAAAGCCGCCGCAAACGCATTCGCGTCGGCGTGGGAGACGTCGCCTTCGGGACGCAGCGCCGGGAACGCCGACGCCGCGCAGAGATAGAGGACTCCGATGGCGAGGATGGAAATCCCGCCCGAATACAGGGTGGCCGCGAGCGACGCGAGCAGACGTCCGCGACCTCCGCAGAGCCGGAGCACCGCGTGGCTCGCGAGCCCGAGCAAGAGGTAATGGGTGTACGGCCCGGCGGCTTGCAGGACGCCCCTCCAGAAGGGAGAGCCGGCCTCGGCGGCTTGCGTTGCCCCGGGAAGGGAATCGCGCGCGAGTTGAAGCGCGGTGGTGATGGCGAGAGTCGTCGCCATGAAAGCGAGGGGGTTCTGCGCGCGGCGCGTCCCGGCGCTCCACTGGGCAAGGAAGCGCCGGGGGCCGAACGCAAAGCCTGCGCAGGTGCGGAGGTAGAGGACGGTCTCGTCGCGGAAGGCCACCATCGCATCGCGCAGCCATCCCGTCTCAATCCGGTCCATCGTCGCGGATCCTACAATGAAATCCCGCGTCGGCCCCGCCGCCCGAGGTGTCCTCGAGCAGAGGCGCGCGGCGCGGTAGGCTTGCCCCCATGCGCGTCTTCCTCGTCGTGGCGATGCTCTTCTCCGCGTTTCCTGCCCGCGCGCAGGAGATGGTCTTCCTCGTCCGCCATGCCGAGAAGGCGGACGCGTCGAGGGATCCTGCCCTCTCGCCCAGGGGCGAGGCCCGTGCCCGCGCTCTCGCCGCTCTCTTGCGCGACGCCGGGGTGACCGCCGTCTGGGCAACCGAGCTGCGCCGCACACAGCTCACTGCGCAGCCGCTGGCGAAGGCGCGGCACCTTCCCGTGCGAGTGCACCCAGCCGGCGACAGCGCTGGCCTCGTCGAGGAGATCCGCAAGCAGCAGCCGCGGGGAAGGGTGCTGGTCGTCGGCCACTCCAATACGTTGCCGGAGATCGCCGCGGCGCTAGGGGTGCGCGAGAAGATCCGGCTCGCGGACGACGAGTACGACGCGCTCTTCGTCGTCATCCCGGCGCCGGAGGGTCCGCGCCTGCTGCGGCTGCGCCAGCCCGGGCCGCCGTGATCACCGCCGCGGGCGCTCCGCCAAGGGATAGCTGCCGATCACCTTCACCTGCCGCGCTGCCGTGCGCAGCTCGTCCAGCGCCACCTTCACCGCCTCGTCCTCCACGCCGCCGAGCAGATCGACGAAGAACACGTACTCGAACGGATTGGCCGGGATGGGGCGCGACTCCAGCCGGGTCAGGTTGATCTGGTGCTCGGCGAACAGCTTGAGGCAGTCGAGCAGGGCGCCGGGGTGATGATGGACGGAAAAGGCCAGGCTGGTCTTCTCTCCGCGCGGCCGCGCGGCCACCTCGCTTGCGCGGCGCACGGCGAGAAAGCGGGTGATGTTGTTCTGGATGGTCTGGATGTTCTCCGCCAGGAGGGCAAGACCATAGACCTCGGCGCAGCGCTTCGAGGCGATGGCCGCGACGCCCGGCTCGCGCCGCGAGGCGACGATCTCGGCGGCGCCGGCGGTGTCGTACTCCGGCACCGAGCGCAGGCCGTGCCGGTTGATGAAGTCGCGGCATTGCGCGAGCGCGACCGGGTGGGAGCACACCGTCTTCACCTCCTCCAGGCGCGCGCCGGGCCGGCCGAGCAGGCAATGCTCGATGGCGAGATACGACTCCGCGGTGGCGAAGACGTCGCGCTCGAGCAGCAGATCGGTATTCACGCCCACCGGTCCGGCGATGCTGTTCTCCACCGGCAGGAAGCCTGCGTCCACGGCGCCGGACTCGATGGCGTCGAAGACCTCTTCGCTGATGGGGAAGCCAATCGCCTCGACCGACGAGCCGAAGTGCGCGAGGAGCGCCGCCTCGCTGTACGCGCCGCGGATTCCCTGGAAGCCGATCTTCAACGCCGCACCTCGTCAGCCGCTCGCGGAGAGGTTAGCAGGAAGAGCGGCAGGGCGGGACCGCTGCGCCCAGCGCCCGGCCGGTATGGGCCGCGCCGTGCTTGGCAGCGATGCGCGGCAGGTCCAGGATGGCGGCGGCCCGCAAAGGGCCAGGGAGGCACCTCATGGCCGACCAGATCCGCCGCGTGGACTACTGCTACGTGGAAGTTCCCGACAAGCCGGGCGAGGGCGTGCGCGTCCTCTCCGCGCTCAAGCAGGGTGGGGTGGACCTGCTCAACTTCACCGCCTTTCCCGGCGCGGGCGGCAAGGCGCAGATCGATCTCGTGGCGCAGGACGGCGAGGCGCTGGCGCGGGCGGCGAAGCAGGCGGGCCTCACGCTCTCGCCGCGCAAGCAGGCCTTCTTCGTCCAGGGGCAGAACCGCGCCGGCGCGGCCGCGGACGTCTTGCGCAAGCTCTCCGACGCCAAGGTCAACGTCAAGGCGGCCAACGGCTGCGCGGGGCAGGGCGGCTTCGGCATGATCGTCTGGGTGGCTCCGGCGGACATGGCCGCGGCGGCAAAGGCCTTGGGCGTCTGAGGCTCAGCGCTCTCGCCGCAGCGCCAGCAAGTACGCGGCGGCGAGGACCGCGAGGCAGACGCAACCGAGCGCGACGTAGCGGTGCACCAACTGGTCCGCGCTCCACCCGTACGTCTCCGCCAGCATGCTGGGATCGCTGAGGCCGCGCCCTTCGCTCATGCCGAAGGGAATGCGCTCGGCGTCCGTGCGCGCCGCCCACCACTGGCCGAACGCATCGGCGAACGCGGAGGCGCCGATGACCAGAAATCCCCAGCGCAACCAGCCGCGGCGCAGCGTCCCGCCCTCCGGCGCATAGACGGCGAGCATGAGCGCCGTGCCGAGGACGAGGCAGCCGCCGTCGCCCATGAAGTAGATCAGCTGGCGCGCGCTCGCGGTGGGCAGGATGGCGGTGCAGAAGAGCTGGAAGGTGCAGACCACCACCAGGCCGCGAAACGCGCCGCGCCGGCCGTTGCGCCAGGCCCAGGCGGCGCCGCCCGCGAACGCCGCGAAGACCAGCAGCGCAAAGGGCCCGGAGCGCGACTGCGCCACCGGCGTGAACCACGGACCCGGGAATGCGGGGTACCCGGAGACCCACGCGGCCGCGGCGTGACCCACCTCGTGCACCCACATGCTGAGGAAGACGCGCAAGAGGAAGCGGCCCGGCCCCGTGGCGGCCACCAGGAATGCGAGCCCGAGCGCGCAGGGAATGGCCCAGGCGCGGACGCGCCGCTCCAGGCGCGCCTCCTCCACGTCCCAGACGGTTCCGGCGCCCGCCTCTGGGACCTCCGCGCGATTCATGCTTCTTTCGTACCTGCGCGCCGCGGCCCCGCGCAAGGAGCGGCCTTGCACGGGGCAAGCGCGGCGCCTACCAGATGGTGCAGCGGTTCGCCGGCGCCATGGCCGCGCCCGTCTTGCACGAATACGCCTTGGCGAAGTCCGGATTGTCCGACACCGGCCCGTTCACGCGCCACTGTGCGGTGGAGTGGGGGTTGGTCTGCGCCTGCAGCCGCGCCGCCTCCGGCCGGTAGTTGGTGCACCAGGTCTGCGCGAAGGCGACGAAGAAGTCCTGCTCCGTCTTCTCATCCACCCGGCCTCCGCTCTTCTGCCGCAGCGCCGAGAGCGCCATCTTCACGCCGCCGATGTCGGCGATGTTCTCGCCCAGCGTCAGGTGCCCGTTGAGGTGCACGTCCTCCACGGCGGTATAGCCGTCGTATTGCTTGGCCACGCATTCGGCGCGCTCCTTGAACGCGTCGTTCACCGGCTTGGACCACCACTCGTGCAGGTTGCCGTTTCCGTCGAACTGCCGGCCCTCGTCGTCGAAGCCGTGGGTCAGCTCGTGGCCCATCACCATGCCCAGGCCGCCGTAGTTGGCGGGCTCCGGCGCTCCGGTGCTGAAGAAGGGCGACTGGAGGATGCCCGCGGGAAAGACCATCTCGTTCATCGACGGATCGTAATAGGCGTTGACCGTGGGCGGGCTCATCCCGAACTCGTTGCGGTCCACCGGCTTGCCGATCTTGTCCAGGTCGCGCTTGTTCTCGAAGCGCGCCGACTCGATGACATTGGCGAGCAGCGACTCGCGGGTGATGTTCATGGTGGAATAGTCGCGCCACTTGTCGGGATACCCGACCTTGTTGTTGATCTTCCGCAGCTTCTCCTTGCTGGCCACGCGCGCCGCGTCGTCCATCCACTTCACGCTGGCGAGATTGCGATCGAAGGCGCCCTCGATGCCCTGGACGATGTCCTTGGCCATGGCCTTGCCTTCGTCGCCGATGGTGGTGACCACGAACGAGCGGCCCAGGGCCTCGCCCAGCGCGCGGTCGGTCATCTGCACGCAGCGCTTCCAGCGGGGAAGGATGGCCTTGGCGCCGGTGAGCGCCTTGGTGAGGCGGAAGCGCTCCTCCACGAACGGCTTGCCCAGCGAGTTGGCCGCGGCCTCCAGGACCTTCCAGCGCAGGTAGACCTTCTCGTCGGGGATGTTGGTGACGTTGCCCACCGTCTTGCTCAGGTTCTTGAAGAACTGCGGCACGAGCACGTTGATCTCTTGCACCGAGGGCGCGCCCACTTCGGTGAAGTAGGTGTCCCAGGGGAAATACGGCGCCATCTTCTTGAGCGCCGCGCGATCCATGTGGTGGTAGATCTTGTTCGGGTCGCGGCGCTCCACCTTGTCCATGGAGCCGCGCGCGAGCTCCGACTCGATCTGCATGATGGTCTGCGCCTGGTGCTTCGCGTTGGCTTCCGGCGTTCCCGCCAGCGCCAGCATGCGCGCGACGTGATCCTGGTAGAGCGTGCGCAGGTCCTTGGAGCGCTGGTCGTCCTTCAGGTAGTAGTCGCGGTCGGGCAGGCCCAGGCCGCCCTGGTCGAGGCCGCCGATCACGTGCGTCGCGTCCTTGAAGTCCTGCTGCGAGCCGAAGCCGAAGAAGGCCCGCGCGCCGCGCGCCTGCAGGAAGGCGACCTCCGCCGCGAGCCCCTTGTTGTCGCGGATGGCGTCGATCTTCGCCAGCTCCGAGCGCAGCGTCGCGAGCGAGGCCGTCTCCGCCTTCTCTTCGTCCATGCAGGTGGCGTAGAAGTCGCCAACCTTTTGGGCGAACGGATCGGCGGGATCGGCCTCGCCGCGCGCGTCCTTCTCGAGGATGTCGTGCAGCAGCGCCTCGTTGCGCTGGTAGATCTCGCTGAACCCGCGGCCCCAGAGCGAGCGGTCCTCGGGAATGGGCGTCTTCTTCAGCCAGCCCCCGCAGGCGTACTGGTAGAAATCGGTGCAGGGATCCGCCGACTTGTCCATCGCGCTCTCGTCGATGAGGGGAGGCGGGGCCTTCGCCTGCGCGGTGGCGCTCCCTCCGGTTGGCGGCGCGGTGGGCGCTGCAGGCTGGCCTGCCGCCGGAGGCGCGGGCGATGGGGTCGCCGCGGTTGCGGCGCCGGCCGGATTGGAGGGCGACGGCGGCGTCTGGGCAGTGGCGCCGGTCTCAGGGGTCGGCTTCGACTGCGGGCCCGTGCTGCAGGCGGCGAAGAGGACGGCAACGAGCAATCGTTTCATTCGGTCTCCAGGATGCAAAGGGAAACTCTCGCCCTACGGATGAGAGGCCTGCTTGTTTCCGGCCTTTGCGTGGGCGTCGATCCAGTCGAGCACGGTGTGATACCAGAGCTGGCTGTTCTTCGGCTTCAGCACCCAGTGGCCCTCGTCGGGGAAGTAGAGCAGCCGCGACTCCACCCCGCGCCGCTGCAGCGCCGTGAACATTCCCAGGCCCTGCTCCACCGGAACGCGGAAGTCCAGCTCGCCCTGGACCACCAGCGTGGGCGTCTTGAAGTTCTGCGCGTAGCTGCTGGGCGAGAAGCGCCGGTAGAGGTCCGGGTTCTCCCAGGGCGGGCCGCGGAACTCCCACTCCGGGAACCAGAGCTCTTCGGTGGACCCGTACTCGGCCGCCAGATCGAAGACGCCGTCGTGGCTCACCAGGCACTTGAAGCGGTCGGTGTGGCCGGCGATCCAGTCGATCATGTAGCCGCCGAAGCTCGCGCCCGCGGCGCAGGTGTGGCCGGGCTCCACGCCGGGCAACTTCTCCGCCGCATCGGTGGCGCGCATCACGTCGTCGTAGGCCAGGCCGCCCCAGTCGCCGCTGATCTCCTCCTTGAACCGCTGCCCGTAGCCCACCGAGCCGTGGAAGTCCGTCTCCACCACCACGTACCCGCGCGCGGCGAAGACGGCGGCGTTCCAGCGCATGGTCCAGGCGTCCTCCCACGAGCCCTGCGGGCCGCCGTGGATGAGAACCAGGAGCGGCAGCCTGGCGGGAGCGCCGGCGGGGCGGATGACCCAGGAGTGGACCTTGCTTCCATCCCTGGAGCCGGTCCACAGCTCTTCCGCGGTGCCCAGGTCCAGGTCCTGGTACTGCGCGTCGTTGAAGTGGGAGATGCGGGTGAGCTGGCCGCCTGGCTTCATGGTGAAGACCTCGGGCGGGTGGTTGAGGCGGGCGAGCGCGATGACGGCGGTTCCGTCGGGAGCGAGGTCGAAGTCGCCGCCCGCGGCCGCCTCCGAGAAGCGATGGAACTTGCCGTCCAGCGAGACCGCGTAGAGCCAGTAGCGCGCCTTCTGCACCACCGAGGCGACGAGGCCCTTGCTGTCGCGGCGCCAGACGATGGTGCCCACGTCGTCGCTGTCGATGTCGACGGTCACGACGCGGCCGCTCTTGCGGTCCTGGATCTTGAGCTTCCAGAGATCGCTCTCGTAGCCGTCGCGCGCCTGCGAGGTCCAGGCGAGGTACCTGCCGTCGGGCGAGGGCCGCGGCTGGGAGTCGTCGCCGCGGTTGTCGGCGGTGAGGTTCTTGGGCGCGCCTCCGCCGCGGTCCACCACCCAGAGGTCGCCGTTGGTGCTCCACGCCTCGCGCTGCGCGGGCTTGCTGCTGACGATCAGCTCTCCGTCCGGCGTGAACTGGAAGTCGTCGCCTCCGCCCAGGCGGAAGCTGGGCCAGTCGGAGTCGAGCGGGGTCACGTCGCGCGCCGGACCTCCGGAGGTGGAGATGACGAAGACGTGGGTGCGCTTGCCTTCCTTCCACTCCGTCCAGTGCCGCGCGAAGAGGTGGTTCACGATGCGCGCGTGGACGCCGCCCTTCTCGCGCTTCTCCTCGCGCTCCTTGTTGCAGGCGTCGTTGCCCCCGCATTCGGGATAGACCTCGCTGGTGAAGGCGATGGAGCGCCCGTCGGGGGAGAAGACGCCCGCGTCCGCGCCGCCGCTGAGCGTGGTGAGCTTGCGGCCGTCGCCGCCGGAGAGGTCGTAGAGCCAGAGCTGACCTTCGCGCGCGACCAGGATCCGCTTGCCGTCCGGCGACCAGCGCGCGTGCTCGCTCTTCGCGTTGCGGGTGAACTGGCGCGCCTCTCCGCCGTGCAGCGGCAGGAGCCACACGTCCTTGTCGTCCTTGTTGGTCTCCAGGTTCTTCTGGCGCACGGTGACCGAGGCGAAAGTGCCGTCGGGCGAGACCTGCACGTCGTCGGCGCGGTGGGTGCCGAGCAGCTCTTCGGGGGTGAAGGGGCGGGTGGCGAGCAAGAGCGCAAGCAGCAGGGTTGCCATGGACTGCGCTCTCTATCACGGCCGCCTACGGCGCGTCGTGGAAGCGCGATTCGATGCGGCGGTCGGGGACCAGCCAGATCAGGGCCACCGCGACGTAGATGGCGTCGGCGATCCATTCGCGCACGAAGGCGAGCGGGATGGCGGCGGTGTAGAGGACCGGCGAGATCTTTCCCTTGAGATCGCGCCCCAGCGCCTTGGCGAGCTTTCCGTCGGGGCCTTGTTCGGCCAGGATGGTGGCCTGGAGCACGTAATAGGCGATGCCGGCGGCGAGCAGGACTCCCCCGTAGACGGCGGTGGGCAGCGAGGCGAAATGGTTCTCTCCCATCCAGCCGGTGGCGAAGGGCACGAGCGAGAGCCAGAAGAGCAGGTGCAGGTTGGCCCAGAGGATCTTGCCGTTGATGCGCGCCGTGGCGTGCAGCATGTGGTGGTGGTTGTTCCAGTAGATCCCCAGGTAGACGAAGCTGAGCACGTAGGTGAGGAACACCGGCAAGAGCGGCGCCAGCGCCTGGAGGTCGTCGCCGTGGGGCACCTTGAGCTCGAGCACGAGGATGGTGATGAGGATGGCGAACACGCCGTCGCTGAACGCCTCGAGGCGCGTCTTGTTCATCGCGGCAGGGTACCCCAGGAAAAAGGGGACACCCTACTTAATTGCCAGGTCGACGCGCTCGGGTGTGCGGCGCGATGAAATAAGTAGGGTGTCCCCATTTTGTGCCTCCGCCTGTCACGCCCGGCCGCGCCCGCGCCTAAACACAGTGAAGGCTGCGCGCTGGGGCGCGGTCCGCAGAGGAGAGAGACGATGAGGATCAAGATTGCGGCGCTGGTGGCGGCGCTGGCCATTCCGGCGCTGGGATGGGCGGCGTCCTCGACGCTGAAGGCGAAGTCGTGTCCGAACTGCCCGTTCTCGAGCTGTCCGCTCAAACGGTAGAACCACCCGGTGGAGGACGAGCGCGTGGAGCTGCGGCGCCTGATGGGGCGCCTCGCGGACGGGGACCGGGCCGTGTTCGGCCGGGTCTTTGCCCTGCTCTGGCCGCGGCTGCGCGCGTTCGCCGTTCGCTACGCGGGCCCTCTGGACGGAGAGGATGCGGCGCAGACCGCCGTCCTCGGCGTGTTCTCGCGCGCGAGCGAATACGACCCGGAGCGCGACGCGCTGGTCTGGGCGCTGGGGATCGCCGCGTGGGAATGCCGCAGCATGCGGCGCAGGCGGCAGCGGCGCAGGGAGGGGCCCGCGCTCGCGGTGGAGCTGGCGCTGGCACACGCACCGTCGCCGGCGGAGGGTACGCCCGAAGACGAGATCATCGACCGCGATCTGCGCGCGGCGGCCGCGGAGGTGCTGGGGACGCTGCGGCCGCTCGACGTCGAGACGCTCGTCGCGGCGGCGGGCGGGCGCGCGGCGCGCAATGCGACCTTTCGCAAGCGGCTGGAGCGCGCCGTCTCGAGGTTCCGGCTGGCGTGGAGGGCAAGACATGGCGGCGATTGATCTGGCGCTTCTGGCACGGGCGCGGCGCGCGTACGAGTGGGGCCGGCTGCGCTGGTCGCTGCGATTCGCGCCGCTGGTGTTGGCGGCGGCCGCTGCGGCGCTGGCGTGCGGCAGGCCCTTGTGGTCGACCTGCGCGCTCGCGGGCCTGCTCCTGCCGCTCTCGCTGGGGCTTTCGGTTGCCGGCGGCGCGGGTGGCCGCGCGGTCATGCCGGGTCTTCTGGCCGGCACGGTGGCCCTGGCATGTCCCATCCTCCTGCACACCGTCGGACATGCCTGCCTGGGCCCCTCGTGCATGATGCTGGGAATCCCGGCCTGTATCGCGGGCGGCGCCGGCGCAGGCGTGGTCATTGCGGCGCGCGCGGCTCGCGAGGAGAGCGCCGGCGGCTTCCTGCTCGCCGCTGTCGCCGTGGCGGGCCTCATGGGCGCATTCGGCTGCTCGCTCGCGGGCGCCGCCGGAGTGCTGGGAATGCTCGCCGGCATCGTCCTCGCCGGCGCCCCGGTGCTACTCAAATGGGGACACCCTACTTAATCCCTTCCCACCGTGCGGCGGGATGAATCGAGTACGGTGCCCTCGATTCGGATTACCGCGCGAGCTCGGTTGCGAAGTTGTCCAAGGCGGAAGAGCCTCCTCCGCTCCACCACGAGCCGAGCACGCGGACCTGGAAAAATCCGATCCGCAGGTCCTGCAGCGTGGCTGGGCGGCTCCCCTGTGCATCGCGGTAGGTCCAGCCGTCCGGATCCTGCAGCGCAAGCTCGTAGTGCGTCCACGTCCCGTCAGCCGGCGGCGGCTGGATTGGGTGCTCGAGGCTGAAAAGAGCGTTGGTGAGCACGACGCCCGGGCGCGGACGCGGGATCACCGGATCCGACCGCGCGGAGGTCGAATCGCAGCAGGCCCACATCTTCGGCCCACCCGAAGGTGTCGTAATACCAGTCGGGTGCGCCGGCATCGGTGCTGCCGCCCACCGCCGATCCCGGTGCTGCCTTGGCCTTCCAGCCAGACCAGCGCGGGCCCTGGATCTCCGGCGGCCGTGAATGTCTGCACCGCGTTCAAGCTGTCTGCCGTCTCGAAATCGCGCAGAACCACGATCGGGTTGTCGGTGGTGAAGAGGAACCGGCTAAGGGGGTCGCCACCGGCGCAAATGCTGTCGTCGGAAAGCTCGATCAGGTACACGCCGGAGCCGGCTTCCGCGGGCACCGTCACTTCCGCTCCTCCGATGACCTCGACGACCGGTGCCGGGATGGGAGTGCCGCTGCCTGCCGGAACCAGGCGCGCGGAGCGGATGTGCCCCGTGACGTTCGCCAGCGTGATGAACACTTTCCGTTGCCCGTCCGCGAAGACGCTTCCCGGCGTGGGAGCGCCGTGGAACGGGGGGCCGGGAACGACGTCGAAGTCGATTGGCTCGGAGCTGAGGTGGGGAGTTGAAAACATCTCGACCTGCATGCGATGCGGGCCGAGCGCCAGCCCTTCGTTGCCTTGGAAGGTCACGTGGCGGCACGACGAATCGCCGGGCAAAGGATCGCACTCGCCCACGGCACCCCAAAGCCTTCCGTCGACGGAGACGTCCCTTCCGCTCAAACCCTCGCCGCTGAGGACGATCGCCTGGGTCTTGTTCTGGCAGATGGAGAGGGGGGTCGCGGTGCGAACGACCGGCTTTGCAGCCAGTTGGACCGTCATCGAACGCGTGCAGCCGCCGGCGGTCTCCAAGCCGATCGTGTGATCTCCCGGAGGAAATCCCTGCGGCAGCACCACCGCCAGCGTCTGGCACAAGTCGATTCCGTCTGCGCCTGAAGCGATGCAATCGCCAGGGGTGACGGGGAAGGCTCCTCCGTCGATGGTCGCTACCGGCGTCGCATGCACGCCCACCGCGGCCGCGCCCGACGAGATCGGTACTTCGACGGGACCATTCACCGCCGAATACAACACTCCGCTGGCGGTGGAAACGCTCCGTTCGAGGACCAGGGCACGCGAGAGATCTGCTGAAGGGATGGACGCGGTCGCCGGCAACAGGGCCGGATCGACGGAGACCGTCATCGCAGAGGCGAAAGTGATGTCCTGCGGAAGGCGCGCCTCGATCCGGTCGCAGAGCTGCACGCTGTCGAAATGCTGGCAGATCAGGCCGAAGGCGAAACTGAGGAAACAGTCGTCACCGGCAAAGGGCACTCCGCGGCATCCGGAGAACACCTCGGGCTCGACGCTGAAGGCAGAGGATGCCGTTCCGTCGGCCCTGATGACGCCGAAACGCACCTGAGGATCGAACGGATGGAGTCGATACAGGTTGGCGCCGTTGACTCCAATCAACGGCCGCGGAGAGCCGGACACGTCGAATGTACCCGGATCGCAGATGATCCCCTGGTCGAGCGACGAGACGGAAGGTCGGGGCAGGACGATGAACCCGTCCTCTTTGCGGACCTCGAGGCCGGCCGCCGTTCGCAACGAAACCGAGTACACTCCGGGAGGCAATGTCGAGCTGCCCCTGGCGGTGGCGGCGGTCGCACCCTGACGGCCATCCAGCACGGCGATCACGGACGGATTGTCGTCCGGGCCGTCTACCGCATTGCCGTCGAGGTCGCGAACGCGCGAGAACGTCACGGCGGGCGTATCGGCTCCCGCACCCGCGGTGCCCGCCGGGTAGTGGAAGTATTGACCGTAGAGGTCGATCAGCAGCGGTTCACCCGCGATCTGCGCGCCCGAGGAGACGAAGGCGAGAGTCGGCGGTGGCAACGGCGCGAGCGGCGGGGGTGGTGGCGGAGGCGCACTGCCGCTCGAGCAGGAAACGGCGCCGAGGCCGAGCAAGACGATGCACAGGCTGCGAACCCGCATTGACCGAGGCTCCAATGGACGAGGTCCTCGACCATAGCATCTCGATTCGGGGAGGGGCCAAGCGGCCGAACGCCGCGACCTTGGGATCCCATCTACTTCAATTCACCAGCAACGGGGAGACCCGCCAGGATCGCCGAGACGCCGATCGCCATCGTCTACGATCCGCGCGAGCTGCCCGACGACGTGCCGCTGGCCGTTCCCAGCGGCTTCCCATCGTCGTCCGTCCATCACGCGCGGGCCATGGTGACCAAGCACCTGCGCAGCGCGCTGGAGACGATGTTCTGGCGCGTGGAAGTCGTGGACGATCCGTCCCGGCTCCGGCGGGCGCCGCCATCGCCACGGTGCACTTCGTGGAGGTGGGCATCACCGTCGCGGGTATGCTCCCGGTGGGGACGCTGGAATGGTCGCTGGCGTTGCGCAAGAGCGGGGAGCCGCAGCCCTTCTACAGCTGGGTGGAGCGGACGGTCGGCACGCGCGGAGCGTACGGCAGCTTCGGCACGATGGATGCGGCCCCCATGGTGCAGGGGGCGCTGGAAGCAGCGCTGCGCGGGCTGCTCAACGACATGAAGACCCGCGGCGTGCTCGAGCAGCTCGGCGGCGCGTAGACCCTACTTCAGCAGCTTCACCAAGCGGAGCAGCGGCGAGGGGCGCGCCTTGCGGAGGAACTTCTTCGCCCCGCGGCCCTCGACCAGGCGCTCCACGCCCTCGTGCGCCGAGAAGAGGCCGGGGCCCGCCACCAGCAGCGTCGCGGCGATGCACATCAGCGCGATGTTGTACTCGTAGCCGCCCTTGGTGATGTCGAAGCCGTTCTTGCCGTGCACCTTGCCCAGCGCCACGGCCTGGGTGACCAGCACCGCCAGCGCGGCCGGCCGCGTCCAGAGTCCCGCGATGGCCGCCGCTCCGGCGAACAACTCCGCGATGCCCGTGGCCACGGCGAAGTGCTTGCCTGGCTTGATGCCGAGGCTCTCGAACCAACCCCCAACCTGCTCCGGCGCCTGGCCGCGCAGCTTGCCGAGGCCGTGAAAGACCATGCTCGCGCCCAGGGCCGCGCGAGGGGGAATCAACGCCACCTCCTTGCGCAGCCGCGCTCCGTTCCATTCCACTGCCAACGCCATGTCTGCCTCCCGGATTGCGGAAGGTTTGGCACGCGGCGTCAGCTTTTCAACTCTGGGGGGCCGGGCGCTCGGCCGTCCGAAGTCCAGCGCAGCGACGCCACGGGATCACTCAGAAGTACACGTAGTGCAGCGAGATGTTCGGCACCCAGGTCGGGTTGCCGTTCGCGTCCTGCTGCGGGATGAGCCCGCCGATGTCGATGCCGTGGGCGAACTGCACCCGCAGCTCGAACGGACCCAGGCCGAGGTTCACGCCCAGCACGTAGTCGGCGGTTCGGTTGGCCCACGCCTCGGTGGCCGCCGCGCGCAGCTTGCTCTCTCCGGGATGGTCCTGCGCCGCCCGGCTGGAGTCCACCACTCCGCCGAAGTCGAACCCGACGACGCCGGTGATGTTGCTGAAGAAGGCGAAGCGGATGAGCACGTCGAGGGGGAAGTTCAGCTCCGCCTGGGCCACGTAGTAGCCGTCGCCGAGGAGCTTGGCGTCGCCCCACTGGAACCCGCGCAGGTTGTCGAAGCTGGAGAGGAAGAAGCGCCGGCCGAAGCGGCTCCCCTGCGCGAGCCCCAGCGCCGCGCGCAGGTTCAGCTTGCTGCGGCCGATGATCTTGACCGTATGGATGGCGTCGGTCTGGACGTAGGTATAGAGGCCGTCGGCGGCGCGGGTGGGCAAAGACCCCGCGCCCAACTGGACCAGCAGCGACGAGCCGCCATTGGCGCCGCCCAGGCCGTAGCGCGTGGTGTCCCAGCCGTAGGCCACGTTGGCCTCTGCCTGCGGGTCGCTGCCCCGGATCTCGTTCAGGTCGGCCGCGGGGATGTTGGCGCTGGCGCTGCCGAACCGATCGAAGGCAAAGGTGCTGAAGAAGCTGCGCGTCACGCCCATCAGCCGCAGGCTGCCGTCCACGCGGCTGAAGGTGGAGAGCGGATAGGAGAGCAGCCCCTCCGCGCCGTATTCGCGTTGCAGGTAGAGCACCTCGCAGGCGGCGCTCTGGTTTTGCGTGGTCAGGGGCTCGAAGCATTGCCGGGCGCTGGGGAACTGCGTGTCGCGGCCCTGCTGGAAGGTGTGGAACGCGCCCACGCCCCAGATCAGCCGCTGCGACTTGTCCACGTAGAAGGCCAGGGCATCGGTGAGGTCGAACGATCCGTAGATGGCCAGGTTCACCAGCGCGCTGCGGTCGCGCATGGTGTCGGCGAAGAGGATGCCGCCGCTTCCCACCGGCGCAAAGCCCACGCCCGCGCCGCCGATGGCCGCGCCGCCGCCCTCCACCTTCCAGTTCCGGCCGACGTCGTACGGATTGTAGCTGGAGGTCGCCTGCGGAATGGGCTCGTCGGTGAAGCCCTGCGGCTTGTCCAGCGTGGCGAGGTAGCTGGGCGGAATCGCGTCCTGCTCGTCCACCGAGAGCATGTTCGCGGAGTGCACCTCGAAGAGCCGGAAGCGCGCGCCGTAGAAGGCCACGCCGTAGAGGCCCTGGGGGGCGAGGCCCGGGTGCGTGAGCGCGGTGGAGAAGTCGGTCACCCGCTTGATGCGCCCGTTCTGCAAGAACCAGAGGTCGTTCTTGCCGCCCGCGTCGCTGGTGAAGACCACCGCGCCGCCGTCGAGCGACACCGGGTAGCGCTGGTCGGCCGGCGCGTCGGTGAGCCGGGTGCGCGCTCCGGTGGCGGGGTCGATGCGGAAGAGGTTGTACCTGCCGCTCTCGGTCGCGTCGCAGGCGTAGACGATGCCCTCGTCGCCCCAGGAGAGGTCGCGCTCGCTGTAGAGGTCGTCGGTGAGCCGGCGCACGTGGGGGTCGGCTTCGGACAGGTTCACCGTGTAGATGTCGGCCTTGCCGTCGCGGTCCAGGCCGTAGAAGGCGATCTGCTTGCCGTCGGGGCTGAAGGTGGGATTGCCCGCCTCGATCACGCCGTCGCGGACCACGCGGATGGTCCGGGTGTCGCCGAGGTCGATGTCGACGCGGGTGCGCGAGGTCCTCTCGTCGCGCCGCTCGCGCCTTCGCAGCGCGGTGACGTGCAGCACGTCCGAGTCGCCGCTCTGCGCGAACCAGCCCAGCTTGTCGTCCGCGACCGCCATCACCGATCGCATCACCGGGTGCAGGCTCTCCACTCCGGGATGCTGGTCGATGGCGATCTGGTGCGAGGAGGAGGGGTCGCGCCGGTCCAGCACCACCAGCTTGGCGCGGCCCGTCTCGCGCTCGACGCCGCGGTAGAAGATGAGGTTGCCGTCCTTGGCGCTGACGAACGCGTCCAGCTCGTCGGGGAGCTTGAGCTCGGTGAAGTCGGGCACGTCCTGCTTGGCGTCGAGGTACTCGCGGTAGACGCGCTTGCGCGCCCAGGTCTGCCAGCGGGAGTTCATCTGCGCCGGGGTCTCGCCGGCGACGCGCCCGAGCAGTTGCATGAACCCTTCGCGCGGCTCGCCGCGGTTGCGGCCGCCGCCCACCAGCCGCGGGCTCTGGTCGAGCACGCCCTGGATCACCCGCTCGCCGTAGGTCTCCGCCAGGAAGACCAGCTTCGCCTGGCCGTACTTGTAGGTGTAGAGGTAGGCGTAGGGCCGGTCCTCTTCCAGCGAGGGGAAGTCGTAGCCGATCTCCCCGTTGGGGTTGAGCACGATGTCGCGGAGGAACATCTCCGTCTCGCTGTCCATCTGCTGGTTGTGCGCGTAGTACTCGGCGAGGCCCTCGATGAACCAGAGCGGGAAGGCGCCGATGGGGCTCTCCAGCCCGGCGCTGGCGGCGCGCTCCGCCACCTTCTGGATCTGGAACTGGTGCGTCATCTCGTGGGTGGAGACGAGCTTGAACATCTCGCGCTCGCCGGCGTAGGCGAGCGACATGCGCAGGTCCTGGGGGCTGGTGACGCCGAGCACGCCCTCCTGCACCTCGAAGACGTTGGTTTCCAGGAACTCGCGATAGGTGTTGTAGAGGATGTAGGGCACCTTCACCGACGGCTTGTACTGGAAGCGGTCGGTCAGGTAGCGCCAGCTCTCGCGGATGAGCCCGCCGGCGATGCGCGCCACCGGGTACTCGCGGTCGTAGAAGTAGAGGCGCACGCCGGCGGAGCCGTCGTCGTCGAGGAAGTCGAAGTCGCGCCAGTGGAAGTCGAAGTAGCGCACCTGGTTCTTGCCCGGGCGCTGCGGCACCACGTACGCCTCCTGGGTGAAGCCGGTCGGGGAGCGGCCGGTGACCTCGGAGAGGCGGCCGTGCTCCGCCCAGGGCAGGTGCAGGGTGGGACTCGGCGGCAGCCGCACCGAGGTGACCGGCAGCGCGAACGCAGGGGTAGCCAGCAAGGCGAAGAGCAGGGGTCGCAGGTTCATTCCGGGCATGGTGGCCTCGGGGCGGGGGATGCCGCACGTCCGACGAACCACCTTTGTCGGAATTCAACCGCGACGCAACAGTGCCCGCTCGTGAGGCATGCTGGCGCGCGGCGAACGGAACATCTGCATGGGAGAGTAGTAGAGGAAATTCGACACCCTGGAGGTGTAGAGGTCGGCGTAGTCCTCCACCTGCTCGCCGAAGCGCGAGTTCTCGTTGCCTTCCTTGAAGACCAGGCCCCAGTAGGTGTTGGCGCCGCTCTCGAAGCGCGCCTCGAGGGTGGAGCCCTCCTGGAGCGTGGCGCGGAAGGCGCGGCGGAGCTTCTCCAGGTCCTGCTTCTCCCGCAGGCGGCGCGACTCCAGATCCGCCGGCAACGGCCCGCCCCGCTCGATGCGCCGGTCCAGCGAGTTGAGCAGCAGCTTGTGGTGGTTGATCATGTCGTCGAGGCGGGCGCGCAGCGCGTCCAGCTCGGTGAGGCGCTGCACGTCCTTGGCGTGCTGCTCGATGTAGTCGATCTCCCGCTCCAGCTCCTGCACCACGAAGCAGGTGCGCCAGAGGCTCGCCTTCCGGTTGCGGATGATGTCGCCGTAGATGTGGTCGCCGACGTAGAGCACCTGCTCGCCGGAGAACCCGCTCATCCGCTCGAACTCGAAGAGGTTGCCGCCCTCGTAGATGCGGCCGCGCTCCAGCGCCTCGGCCACCGGCCTGGCCACGCTGCCGTCCGCGTTCAGCTCCACGAAGGGCTTCTGCTCGGCGAAGAAGGCGGGCTTCTGCGCCCCCACCACCACGAAGTCGAAGTAGTTGCGCCAGGATGGGTACTCGGCGAGCCGCCCGTCGAGGAGGAAGCCCATCACCGAATCGGTGTAGTCCCAGAGCGAATTGGTGAGGACGAAGAGCTTCTTGCCGCCGGACCTCAGCTTGTGCAGCGCCTGCGCCAGCTCCGGATCCGGCTTGATGAAGCGCCCCAGGTCCTTGCGCAGCTCCGACTTGAGCGACCCGTCGCGGTGCACCTCGTCGATGCTCTCGCGGGTGTCGTCGTAGAGCTTGTGGTAGTCCATCCGGTCGCCGCGCGCCTCCAGCGCCTCGATGATCTCGGCGTAGAGGCAGGCCTCGGGCAGGCTGAAGAGCGTGTCGATCCAGGCGAAGCGCGGCAGGCTGAGGCGGATCTTCTCGTTGGTCTGGTAGAGCGCGCGGCGCTCGTCGAGCGAGAGCTGGCGCCTGCCGTGGTAGCAGCGGCCCACGTGGTTGTGCCGGTCCATCTTGAAGATGTTGCCGAAGTCCTTGTCCACCACCAGCCCGCGGATGACGAACTCGTGGTCGTACTTGAGGTTGCGCAGGGCGTCGGGGTAGCCGTGCTTCGAGACCAGCCGCTCCAGCGTCATGTGGAAGGCCAGCTCCTCGATCTGCCGCATGGAGTACACCGCGAGCGTGTAGTCCATGTCGAAGCCGAGCAGCGCGATCTCGTCCATCTTCAGCGCGCGGTTGGTGTAGATCTGCCGGCTGCGGGCCAGCTCCAGCCCCTGGTGGTCGGGGCTCTCGATCAACCGCTGCAGTTCGGGGTCCCGCAGCACGTCCAGGTCGGAGCCGGCGGGGGATTTCGGGATCGCCATGAAGGTCGATCGATGATCCCCCCGAGCCGGGGGCGGTGCAAGCGTGCATTGCAGCTGCCTTGCGGTCGGGCGCCTACCCGCACGCCGGCTCGTACTTCGCGGTGATGTGCGAACCCGGCGGCGGCACCGCGTCGGCGGGAAAGACGATGCGATTCGACGCCGCGTCGTAGCTCCAGTTGGTGACCACCGCGCCGTTCACGGTGACCACGATGGCGGACGGATCCCTGGGGTGCGCCGAGAGCGGGAAGCTGGTCAGCGGCAAAAGCAGGTTTCCCAGCGAGTTTTCCAGCATGGTCCCGAAGTTGCCGAGGTCGCAGATGTCCTCGACGTGCCCGCCGAGCTGCCGGGCGAGCTCGATGTAGCGGGTGCCGACGCCCTCCACGCTCACGCAGTTGTGCAGCGGCACGATGCCGGAGAAGGAGATCAGGTCGAGGGCGCCGTGCTTCACCTGCCGCAGCCGCGCCACGTAGTCGCTGACGGGGGCGGGATCGATCACGTCGTTGGCGTCGTCGGCGTCGCTGACCGCGAGCAGCGCGAGCCTGGCGTCGTCGCGCAGGAAGCCGGCGTTGCCGTCGTTGGGCCAGGGCGTGCCCGGCGCCTTGGTGGCGTTGACCAGCGGATCGGTGAGGGCGGCCACCACCGGGTCGAGGAAGCGCTCGTCGAAGTGGCAGGTGCCGACGTCGGTGTTGGCGAAGAGCACGTTCTTCACGTTCGGCGTCTGCGGCGTGAGCAGCCGCGGCCGAGAGCCGTCCACCGGGAAGAAGCGGCCCGCCTCGCCGCCGTCGGCGCCGCCGGGGCACTGCTTGAAGGTGTAGGGCGACATGCCGGTGGTGGTGACGGCGATGTGGAAGTCCGCGTTGGCCAGCGCGATGCGGTTCCAGAGATGATCGAGGTTGGCCGCCAGCGCCTGCTGCTCCTCGCGCATCGAGCCGCTGTTGTCGATGACGATGAGCATGTCGACCTTGGGCGTGCTCTGCTCCCACTGATCGAGCACGGTGGCGGAGTCGCGCGAACCGCCGGTGATGCCCGCCTGGAAGGGCTCGGCGCGCATGTCGGTGAAGATGCGGACGGCGCCCACGTCGTCGCCGGGCGAGGGCGGGGCATAGCCGACGGCGATGCCCGCGTTGGTGTTGGGGGCGATGCGAACGGGCAGCGCGGCCGAGGCGGAGAACGGCGGACCCGAGGTCTCGAGCGCCGTCACGGTGACCGGGAAGGGGCACTGGTTGACGGCGAAGGTGAACTGGCTGGGCACCGCGCAGCTCTGGGTGGTGGCGCCGAAGTCCACCGTCGTGGGCGAGACGAAGAAGCAGCTCGAGTCGCCTGCGCCGATCAGGTTGACGGTCTTGACCGGCGCCGCCTTGTTGCTCACGTAGAACTCGATCGCGCCGGAGTACGTCTGCGCCTGCTGCGCGAGGAACTGCACCCGCACCGACATGCGATGGCCCGGCGGCAGCGTCCGGCCTGCGGGAACGACGCCTCCCGGCCAGCGGAACTCCGGGCCGCCGGAGACGATGGCGGGCTCGCCCACGATGCAGTCGTCGGCGGTGGTGTTGGTCAGCTCGAAGCCCTGGACGGAGGGCGTGAACAGCTTCTGCAGCCCGAAGTCGATCGGGCCTGCGGGCTGGACCTCCAGCGTGCAGGGAAGAAGGTCGCGTCCGGTGGCCGCGAGCGGCACCTCGACGCGCGGGTGCAGGCCGTCGTTGGACTCCAGGACCAGCCTGGCCTGGGAGAGGCCCACCGACTGCGGCGTGAAGGCGATGTGCGCCTGCGTGCTCGCGCCGGGCTCGCCCACGTTCATGGAGTCCACCCGGACCGCCCAGGAGCCGTCGTTGCCCTCGATGCGCGCGTCGCTGAGCAGGAGCGGCGAGTCGTTGTCCGGATCGAGGCCCACGTTGGTGATGGTGATGGCGGCATTGCGCGTGGTCCCGAGCGCCGCCGGGCCCACGAAGAGCGCCTTGGGCGTGGGCTGCAGCACCGGTCCCATGGCGACGCCGCTCAAGGCGAGGAGGCCGGGGCCGCCGTCGGAAGCGGCCATGGTGGTCAGGGAGCCCTGCGTGCCGAGCGTGCGCGGCAGGAAGCGGGCAGCTCCGGTCACGGTCTGCCCGGGCTGCAGCGTCATCGGGAAGGCGGCGACGTTGTCGATTGCGGCGGTCAGCTCCGGGCTGCCCGTCAGCGAGAGGGAGTTGATGGCCACCGGGCTCTTGCTGGTGTTGGTGACGGTGAAGGGCTGCGCGGCCGTCGCGCCGAGCCGGACGTTGCCGAAGTCGATGCTCTTCGGCCGGACCGAAAGGAGCGTGTCCACGCCGTGGCCGGTGAGCGCGATGCTCCGCGGCGAGCAGGTGGGGCAGGGCGTGACCATGACCGCCGATGTCGAAGTCGCCGAGGTGGTCGGGCCGGAACTGGATGGTGACCACCATCGACTGATTGGCGGACAGCGCCTGCTCTCCGGGCGGCTTGACGGAGAACGCGGTGGAGGCCGCGGGCGGCGCGATGGTGACGGAGGTCTCGGCGTGCCCGTCGTTGTTGACGAGCTGGAGATCCTGGCTGGCGGTCTCGTTGACCACCACGTCGCCGAAGTCGAAGGAGTCGCCGGAGAGCTGGGCCAGGCCGCGGACCGCGTGGCCGCGCAGGTCCACGGGCATGTTGCCGGGAGCGTCGGTCACCAGCTGCAGGGTGCGCTCGTGCGCGCCGAGCGCCGGCGGCCGGTAGCGCACGCGGAGCGCGGCCGACTCGCCCACGCCGAGGGTCACCGGCAGGCCGACCACCTCGAAGGTGGCGTCGGGAAAGACCGTGTCCGCGCCAACCGTCATCGGCACGATGCCGTCGTTGTGGAGCGTGACCGGGTGCGTCGCTTCCCTGCCCAGGGCCACGTCGCCGAAATCCAGGTTGGCCGGAGTGACCGTCAGGATTCCGCCGAGCTGGCGCACCTTGGAGCCGCTGGCGCCGCCGCACCCCAGGCCAAGAACGCACGCCCAAGCCCAGACCCACCGCATACGCACCCCCGCGAGCACGTCCTCGCGAAGGGGCCATCTACACGCTCCGTGCCAAGCTCCGGGCAGGGGAGCGTGCGCCTCCTGTGGGAAATGATTTGCCCAGCCATGGAAGGCCGCGCGCTGACGGGTTACAACCCATGCCCGCCATGGAGAACTGGTACGACCTGGACGCCGGCCCGGCGCACGTCGCGCGGGAACGCGAGCGGGCGCGCGCCCTGCGCAAGACCGCCTGGTGGCAGAGGCGCATCCAGCGCGGCGTCTGCGCCTATTGCGGCAGGGCGGTGGCCTCGCGCGAGCTGACCCTGGACCACGTGGTGCCGGTGGCGCGCGGCGGCCGCAGCGTGAAGGGCAACGTCGTCCCCGCGTGCAAGGAATGCAACAACCGGAAGAAGCTGATGACGCCTGCGGAGCAGCTCATGCTGAGGCCGCTGGAACCGCCGAGCGAGGACTGATGCCGCTTCCGGCCGAAGATTTTCCCGTCGAGGAGCGCGCGCTCTCCAACGGCTTGCAGATCCGGTTCCTGCCGCGACGGCTCCTTGCCGGTGTGCGCGCTCTACAGCTTCTTCCGGGTGGGGTCGCGAAACGAGCGGCCGGGGATCACCGGCATCACCCACCTCTTCGAGCACATGATGTTCAACGGCTCGCGAAAGTACGGGCCCAAGGAGTTCGACCGCCGGCTGGAGGCGGCGGGCGGCACCTCCAACGCCTACACCTCGAAGGACATGACCGCCTACTACGAGGACTTCGCCGCGGAGGCGCTGCCGCTGGTGCTCGATCTGGAGTCGGACCGGATGGCCTCGCTTGACCATCGACGACGCGTCGCTCGCCCGCGAGCGCGAGGTGGTGAAGGAGGAGCGCCGCTTCCGCACCGACAACGACATCGACGGGATGATGGACGAGGCGCTGGGCGCGCTCGCCTTCCTCGCGCACCCGTACCGCTGGCCGGTGATCGGCTGGATGAGCGACATCGAGGCCATCACCAGCGAGGACTGCGAGCGCTACTTCCGCACCTACTACGCGCCGAACAACTGCACGCTCGTGCTGGTGGGGGACTTCGCGCCCGAGGCGGCCTTCGCGGAGATCTCCCGGCTCTACGGCGGCATTCCCGCGGGCGAGCCGCTGCCGCGGGTTCGCTTCCGGGGAGCCGCCGCAAAAGGGCGAACGGCGGGCGCAGATCCGCTATCCGTCGCAGGCGCCCGCGGTGCTGGCCGGGTTTCGCGCGCCCTCCGGAAGCGACCCGGACTCGCTGGTGCTCGACCTGATCGAGACGGCGCTGAGCGCGGGCGAAGGCGCCCGGCTCAAGCGCGCGCTGGTGTACGAGCAGGAATTGTGCGTGGACGCGCACGTGTACTTCAGCTGGCGCGTCGATCCCGGCCTCTTCGAGATCTCGCTGAAGCTGAACCCCGGCGTCGATCCGGCGCGCGCCGAGAGCTCGCTCTGGGCCGAGCTGTCGCGGCTCTGCGACGAGGAGATGCCCGCGCGCGAGCTGGACCGCGCCCGAGAATCTGGTGAGGGCGCAGATGCTGCGCGGGCTCTCCACCAGCAACGGCCGCGCGCACACCATCGGCCAGATGGAGCTGATGCTCGGCACCTGGCGCGCCATGCTCGACCTGCCCGACCGCTACGCGGCCATCGGCGCCGCCGACATCCGCCGCGTCGCGCGCAAGACCTTCGCGCCCACCGCCGCAACGTGGTCACCCTGCTGCCCGGCGAGGTGGAGGCGTGAGCTCTTCGGACGTCGCGCTGCCCCCGCTGCGCATCGAGAAGCTGCCCTCGGGGCTCACGGTCGTGGCCATCCAGCGGCGCGGGCTGCCCCTCTTCCATGCCCGGCTTTCGCTGCCGGCGGGCGCCTGCGAAGACCCGCGCGGCAAGGCGGGGCTTGCGCAGTACACGGTGGACCTGCTCAGGCGCGGCACGCGGCGAAGGCCCGCGCAGGACGTGGACGACCTGATCGAGTCGATGGGCGCGCAGCTCTGCGGCCGACGTGTCGTCGGAGGAGGCGTCGCTCGCGCTGACGGTGCCGGCGGAGCTGCGCGAGCGGGCGCTGGACGCGCTTCTGGAGGTCGCGCTCTGGAGCCCGCCTTCGAGGAGGAGGAGGTGGCGGCGGCGCGACGGCGGACGGTGGCGGGGCTGCAGAGCGACCTGGACGAGCCCGGCGCGGTGGCGGGGCGGGCGGTGGTCACGCTCGGATACGGCCCCGGCCATCCCTACGCGCATCCCTCGGCGGGATTCCGGCGCGAGGTGGAGACCTTCCAGCGCGAGGACGTGGCCGGCTTCCACGCCACCCGCTACCAGCAGCACGGGGCGCTGCTCGCCCTGGTGGGACAGTCGGCTCCGGACGAGCTGATCGAGCTGCGCCATCGCAAGCTCGCGCAGTGGCAGGCCTCCTGGCCGGGGCACAGCCAGCGCACCGCGCTGCAATTCGCGGCCATGCTGCCCGGCCAGGGCCTGCGCGCGGTGGTGGTGCACAAGCCCGACGCGACGCAGGCCCAGGTGCGCATCGTCGCGCCGGGCCTGCCGCGCACCACGCCGCGCTACCCCGGAGGCGGTGGTGATGAACACCGCGCTCGGCGGCGGATTCACCTCGCTCCTGGTGGACGCGATCCGGGTCGACCGCGGCCTGAGCTATTCGGTCTCGACGCGGCTGTACATGAACCGCCGCGCGGGGCTGAGCGTCTTCTCCAGCTTCACCAGCAACGAGTCGCTGCGCGAATTGGTGGACGTGGCGCTGGAGAAGATGCGCGAGTACGCGGCCGCCGGCCCTTCGGAGGACGCGGTGGAGAAGGCGCGGCGCTACCTCGCGGGGCTCTTTCCGCTCGGCCTGGAGAGCCACGAGGCGCTGGCGGAGCAGGTGGCCGACGCGCTCCTCGACGGCGCTTGGCCTCGAGCACCTGGCCAAGTACCGCAGCCGCATCTCGGCGGTGACGGTGGAAGGGGCGCGCGAGATCGCGGCCGAGCTCTCCCCGGCGCGCGACGGAGCGCAGCTCATCGTGGTGGGCGACGCGGAGAACGCCCGGCGAGCGCTGGCGGGGTTGTGCCCGATGGAGGTGCGGCAGTTGGAGGAGTTCGGGTAGGTGCTCGAGCCCCGCGGCTGCGAAATCAAACGCCCCATCTGCGCCGACCGCGCCAAATCGGTAAAACGCGCAACCATGCCTTCGAAGGTGGTCGAGTTGCTAGCGGTAGGTCGAATGTTGAAGCACCTCGGATGGCGCGGGCACGGCCACCCCAACGAACCGGACCCTCCTGATGTAGTGATCGCCTTCCGCGACGGCTCGCACGTCGCTGTTGAGGTCCGCGAGGTGTTCTCGGATGAATCGGGGAAGAAAGGCTCAGTAGGGCGAGGCTATTGGGCAGAGTGCCAACGGCTCGTCAACCGAATGCGGGACGCATACTACGCGGGACCACACTCGTGTCGGCTGCACGTGAGCGCGATCTTCGTGCAACGCCCGCGTGTACCCTCATTGCGGCCATTGCGACCCGACGAGGTGGCAAGCAGCGAGGCGTTCGCGCTCGACAACGCGCTGGAGTGGCTCCGCGCGCTGCGGTTTACCGCAGTCCGCGCCTTCGACTCGACCCGGATCGACGCCGACAAGATGCCCCCGATACACTTGACTGCGAGCTACATCCCGGCCGGGTCCGAGCACGACAAGCTTGCGCTCGCGTGGCGTGCGAGTCCGGGACCCGCCCGGGTAGCCTCCGTTGATGCTGGTGATCTTCAAAGTTACGTGGACCTGAAGGCACAAGGAATCGCTCGGTATACGCGCGCATTTGACGCTCGGCTGCTGCTGCTCGTGGCTGAAGGCAACGGACCGGGGTCGCACCTCGATCTCGAAGATGGGACAACCGTGGATTCCTCGTGGCTTTGACGGCGTCTTCTTCCAACGGCACTTTGACTCAACCCTCTGCATCGGCGGAAGGTTTCGGCCGACCGACGGGGTGCCTCCAAGGGCGCGCTAGGCTAGCGACCTCCACCTGCAGAAACCGCGCGGCCTTCCCGTAAGCCCACTTCTTGGCTTTGCTAGCTGCACGACAGGACCGACCGCGCGCACAGTACGAGCGGACGCGGCGCGCTCGCCTGCGCCGCCAGCTTGGCCACGTCGCTCGGCGCCTTTGCCCAAGCCAGATGCCCCGGGTAAATGGCCAGTCCAGCCAGCTCCCTAGCAATCACCCCTGGCATTGATGGGCCCGGGACCTTCCGGCCGGTGAGCAACCACGGACGCGCTGGGTCTTGTGGTGGTGTTGATCCACACTTGCGCACGCCATTGTCTGCTCAATCAAGATGAATGGGCGGACATGTTGCGGTCGTCGCGTACCGGCAATGTCAGGCCCCTCCGCTAAAATCGCGACATGAAATCAATGCAGAAGGAGTTGCCACTGAAGCAATGGGGCGGTGCGCGGCGCGGGGCAGGGCGGAAGCGGGCCTCGGCGCGTCGCAACGTTCCACATCGGCGGAGGCGAGGCTTTCGTCGAGGAGCGCTGCACGTGACGCTGCGGCTGAGACGGGAAGTGTGGAACCTGCGCAGCCATCGGTGCTTTCGCGCGCTGAGGCGCAGCTTCGCTGCGGGATGCCAGCGGTTCGGCTTCCGGCTCGTCCACTTCTCGGTGCAGGGGAACCACCTGCACTTGATCGTGGAGGCGCCGGACTCCGTCGCGCTGGGCCGCGCCATGAAGGGCCTGGAGGTCCGGATGGCGCGCGCCCTCAACGAGGTGATGCGGCGGCGCGGCCGCGTCTTCGCAGACCGCTACCACGCGGTCCTCCTCGAGTCGCCACGCCGGGCATCGAACGCGGTGAGGTACGTCCTGGAAAACTGGCGCGTGCACGCTGCGCGGGACGGCCGGCCGGTCCCTGCCGGCATCGACCCATACTGTTCAATGGCCTTTCGCCATGACACCCCCGCGCTGGTCGCCGAGGCGGCATCGTGGATGCTCCGCGTCGGTGTCGCGGGCGAAGATCAGGCGCTCGATTTGATCGGCTGAACTTCGCTGGCAGATCCCCTACAGCTGCTGCGTGAACGCGACTCCCAGCACGATGTCCGGCGCATTCGATACGTAGAGCCACTGGATGATGCTGTGCGGGTTGGACCCGGGGGTGAAGTCCTCGCTCAGCCAGGCGGAGAAGCGGCCGCGGCGGAAGCCCAGGCTGATCTGGTTGTGCGAGCGGAAGCTGGCGTAGAGGCCGCTCGCGAGCAGGGCGTCGTCGTTGCTTACAGGAAGCCGCTGCCAGCCCGGTTCGAGCAGCGGAGAGAGCACGCGGTCCTCGAGCAGGAAGGTGCTCCCCAGCGCATCGAGCTCCAGCGAGACCTCCGCCGTCAGGTGCCACTCCTTCGGCTGCAGCGCGGTGGGTGCGGAGAGGTGGGAGAAGCGGCTCAGCGCGAAGAGGCCGTGCAGGGTGAGCCAATCGAGCGCGGGCCAGGTGGCGACGAGGCCCGCGCCGGCATCCACGCCGCCCGAGCCGCCCGCCGCGCTCAAGGAGCCGATCGGCAGCTTGAGATCGAATCGCGCCGCCAGCGCCACCGGCGCCGACACGAGCGCCACCTGCGTCCGGGCGGTCAGGTCGCCGGGAGCGAGCGTGGCGGAGCGGATGGCGAAGGCCTGGCCCCCGGTGTCGCCGAAGAGGAGCTGGATCCGGTTTCGCGCGCTCGCCGACCGGTTGTAGTTGAACGCGCCCACGATCGAGTGCCACGGCCTCGATGGGCCGATCGCTCCAGCCTCCCCAGTGCTCGGTGATCTTCCACTCCAGCGCCGTCCAGACCCGCGGGAGCCGGGCCCAGGGCGCGCGCACCCGCAGCGCCAGCGAGTCGGCCTGCTCGTCGAGCCCCAACACCGCGGAGGCCGGCCCGCGGACCAGCACCATGGTGTCGTTCCAGGTGTTGGCCATGCTGTAGCGCAGGTCGAAGTCGGGCCGCTCGATCGGGCCGCGCGTCCGCCGACGTCATGTCCAAGAACAGCTCGCGCAGCGGCCCCTGCGTCCGCAGCCCCAGCGGCCCGCCGGCGGCGATGAGCAGTCCAAGGAGGAAGTGCACTCGACCGCAGCGTATCCGAAGCAGAGCTCCGCGCGCGCGGCGAACGTCCTCTGCGCACTTCGCCGGCAGGCTGTACTAGCTTGCGCGCGTGAGGATCCTCCATCGCGACGAGGCCGTGCTGGCGGTGGACAAGCCCGCCGGGATGCTCACCGTCCCGGGCCGCGGCGACGCCTCGCTGGCGCTCTCGGTCGCGGTGCGCGAGATCGCGCCGGAGGCGCTGCCGGTGCATCGACTCGACCGCGACACCTCGGGCGTGGTCGTGTTTGCGCTCACCCGCGCGGCGCATCGCGGGCTGAACGCGGCGTTCGAGGATCGCCGCGCGGAGAAGAAGTATCTCGCCCTGGTGGAAGGGGATCTCCGCGAGCCTCGGAAGATCGATCTCCCGCTCTCGGCTGCGCGGCGCGGCGGAATGCGGATCGCGCAGGGCAAGGACGGCGTTTCCGCGCTGACCGAGGTGCGGCCGGAGGAGCGGTTCACGAAATATACCTGGTGTACCTGTACCCCTCGCACCGGGCGCACCCACCAGATCCGCGTCCACCTCGAAGCCATCGGGCACCCGCTCGCGGTAGACCCGCGCTACGGCAGGCGAGACCCGCTCCGCGCAGGCGATCTCTGGGCGGAAGCGCCCGACGCGCAGCAGGTGGTCCTCGATCGCACGCCGCTGCATGCGGCCTCGCTGCGGGTGCCGCACCCTTCCGGCAAGGGCTGGCTCGTCGTCGAATCGCCCCTGCCCGGCGATCTTTCGCGCTGCCTGGACCTGCTGCGCGCCGGCCGCCGCGCCGCTACTTCGCCTGGATGAGCGTCTTCACGTCGGCCTTGAACGCCACCTGGATCTTGTCCAGGCGCACTTCCTGTACGAGCCCGATGCCGAACACCGGGTGATCGATCACCTCGCCGGAGGCGAACTTCTCCTTGGCCGAATATTTCCGCGCCCGGCCGAGATCCTTGCCGGCGAGCAGCGCCTCCCAACTGGTGACCGAAGGCTTGGCCTCGCGCCGCTCGCGCACCTCGCGGGGCTCCCAGTTGCCCTTGCGCGGTTCCGCGCCCTCGTGCGGGCGGTAGTTGTGCTCGCCCTGGCAGGTGTTGCAACGCACCCTCACCGCGCGCGAACCCACCATCGCGAGGATGGTGTGGCCCAGCGTCAGCTTGCAGCGGGTGCACCACGCGTCGATGTCGCTTCCGACCTTCAGTGCCGTAGCCATGGAGAAGTGCAGCTTAGATCACAACGCGCCGGATGTGCGCGCCGATTCGCGTCACGATCTCGTAGTTGATCGTCTGCGCCCAGGCGGCGAGCTGATCCGCGGACACCTGCTCGTCTCCGTCGCGGCCGAGCAGGGTGGCAGTGAGCGCCTCTTTGGCCTGCGCGCGGGTCACGTCCACCACCACGTGGTTCATCATCACCCGGCCGAGCACGGGGCAGCGCTGCCCTTCGACCAGCACGTGCGCTCGCGAGGAGAGCAGGCGCGGGTACCCGTCGAAGTATCCGACCGGCAGCACGGCGATGCGCGTGTCCGTAGGACAGCGGAAGGTGCAGCCGTATCCGACGTAGCTGCCGCTGGGCAACCACTTGGTGAGCTGGCTGCGGCAGCGCCACGAGAGCACCGGCTTGAGCTCGGGAACGCGCCCGGTGAGCGCGCGCATGGAGAGCCGCGTCTCGTTCGAGGGCCAGAGACCGTAGAGCGAGATGCCGGCGCGCACCGCGTCGTACCGTGCGTGCGGGAGGAGCAGGGCCGCCGCGCTGGCGGCGATGTGCCGCTCCAGCTCGACCGCGCCGCCCAGCGTCTCGCGCAGCCGCCCCGCGGCCTCGTCGAAGGCGGCGAGCTGGCTGAGCGCGTAGCTCTGTTCGGTCACGTCCTCGGTGTTGGCGAAGTGCGAGAGCACGCCCACCACCTCGATGGCGTCGCGCGCGCCGGCGAGAGCGCCGAGGCCGGCGGCGAGCTCGCCGGGGGCGAACCCCTCGCGGCCGAGGCCGGTGTCGACGTGCACGTGCCCGCGCAGCCGCACGCCGGCCGCGCGCAGGGCAGGCACCAGCCGCTCCTGCCCGCTGTCGGTCAGGGCCAGGTCCACGGAAGCCCTGGCCAGCGCCACCGCCTCCTCCGCGTCCACCGCGCCGAGCACCAGCACCTGCCGCCGGGGCGCGCCGGTCTTCGCCTCGAAGGCGCGCACCTCCAGCGCGTCGCGCGGGTCGATGAGGTAGAGCGTGTCGCAGGCGGCGTGCGCGACCGGCAGCACCTGCGCGAAGCCATGCCCGTAGGCGTTGCCCTTGAGCACGCCGCCGAGCCGCACCCCGGGGCCCAGCACGCCGCGCAGGACGCGCGCGTTCTGCTCCAGCGCGCGCGCGTCGATCTCCAGCCAGGAGGCCTGGGCCGCGAAGCGCGGGTCGGGTG
Source organism: uncultured delta proteobacterium (assembly GCA_963792275.1). GTDB lineage: Bacteria > Myxococcota > Myxococcia > Myxococcales > 40CM-4-68-19 > 40CM-4-68-19. The sequence continues at coordinate 73,068 of CAWBVQ010000018.1, read as the reverse complement.
GCGGCAGCACCGCGGCAGATTACCGCAAGCGCCGTGTCGGAAGGTTCAGCACAAGGCAGCGAACGCAAGCTCGCGCGCACCGGCATCTCGCGGTACAACCCCGCCCAATGGCAGAACAGAGCGCCGCCGAACCCAGACCACCGCCGGAGTGGCTCAAGCCGCTGCAGCGACCGATCGAGATCCTCGGCGAGCTGAGCATCTTCGTCGTCCAGTCCGTGCTCTCCATCTTCCGCAGGCCGTACCGCGTCGGGCTGCTGATGGTGCAGCTGGAGTTCATGGCCTACGGCTCCATGTTCGTGGTGGGGCTGACCGGCCTCTTCACCGGCATGGTGCTGGCGCTGCAGACCGTCTACGCCTTCGGGCTCTTCAACGCGCAGTCGCTGGTCGGCGCCACCGTGGAGATCTCCCTCGCCCGCGAGCTCGCGCCCATCTTCACCTGCATCGTGCTGGTGGCCCGGGTGGGGTCCGCCGCCGCCACCGAGCTCGGCACCATGCGCGTCACCGAGCAGATCGACGCGCTCGAGACCATGGCCGTCGATCCGCTCAACTACCTGGTCGCGCCGCGCATCGTCGCCGCCGCCATCGCGGCGCCGCTCCTGACCATGCTCTTCAACGCCATCGCCCTCTTCGGCGCCTACGGCATCGCCGTCTGGCTCAAGGACCTCTCGCCGGGCACCTTCCTCAACCGCATCCAGGCGCTGGTGGAGGTGAAGGACATCACCAGCGGCCTGGGGAAGGCGGCGGTGATCGGCTTCGTCGTCACCACCATCGCCTGCTATCGCGGCTACCGGGCCAGCGGCGGCGCGCGCGGCGTGGGCATCGCCACCACCCAGGCGGTGGTGGGTGGGCTGGTGGCCATCTTCGCCATCGACTACATCTACACCGCCATCTCGCTGAGCGGACCGCAGCAGGCCGCCGGAGGGTTGGGAGGATGAGCCCTCCCGCGGCGCGGCCGGTGCCGGCGGCGCAGCCGGTGATCGACGTGCAGGACCTCTACAAGAGCTTTTCCGGATTCGCCGTCCTCAAGGGAATCAACCTCAAGATGATGGAGGGCACCACCACCGTGGTGCTGGGCGGCTCGGGCAGCGGCAAGACGGTGTTGATGAAGCACATCATGGGGCTCTTCAAGCCGGACCGCGGCCAGGTCATCGTCGACGGGCAGAACGTCTCCACCATGGGCCGGCAGGACCTCTCCGTCTTCCGCGAGCGCATGGGCATGGTCTTCCAGAGCTCCGCGCTCTTCGACTCCATGACGGTGGGCGACAACGTGGCCTTCCCCATCCGCGAGCACAATCCGGGCCTTTCCGACGCCCAGATCCTGGAGAAGGTGAAGGAGAAGCTGGCGGTGGTCGATCTGCACGATGTCGAACAGAAATATCCCGCCGAGCTGTCCGGAGGCATGCGCAAGCGGGTGGGTCTCGCCCGCGCCATCATCCGCGACCCCAAGATCGTGCTCTATGACGAGCCGACCACCGGACTCGACCCCATCACCACCGAGAGCGTGGACGAGATGATCATCCACGCCCGCGAGCGCCTGAGGGTCACGAGCGTGGTCATTTCCCACGACATCGGGTCTGCCTTCAACATCGGCGACCGCGTCGCGGTCATCAACGAGGGTCGTATCGTGGCAGAGGGCACGCCGGCAGAGTTGCGCAAGACGCAGGAGCCGTTCACCAGGCAATTTCTCGCCACCTGGTTCGGCAGGACTTAAGGTAGGATCAAGTGCAATCTTTCTGGACCCCGTTGCGCGTCGGTCTGGTGGTCGCCCTGGCGGTGGCCGCCTTCGGCTTCGGCCTCTTCCTCATCGGCAGCAACCTGGGCCGCGGCAGCACCTACCGGGTCTACGCGGTCTTCGACGACGCCACCGGCCTGGGCGTGCGCTCCCGCGTGCAGATCGCCGGCATTCCCATCGGGCAGGTGGACGTGGTGGAGCTGGACCAGCGGACGGCCAAGGCGAAGGTCTGGCTGAAGATCCGCCGCGACTTCGTCCTCCACCGCGACGCCAGCATCGCCAAGCGCAGCGAGTCCATCCTCGGCGACTACCTCCTCGACGTCGGACCGGGCTCCCCTTCCGAGCCGCCGCTGAAGGACGGCGACGAGATTCGCATCGTCATCCGCCAGCCCTCGATGAACGACGTCTTCCAGTCGCTCAACAAGATCGCCGGCGACATCTCGGACATCACCGGCAACCTGCGCAAGGTCCTCGGCGGCGCGGAGGGCGAGGACAACCTGCGCACGCTCACCTCCCGGCTGCTGCGCATCAGCGAAGGCATCGAGCGCATCGTCGAACAGAGCGGCGCCAAGCTGGACGCGACGCTGGGCAACTTCCAGCGCTTCTCCGGCGACCTCGCCAGGCTCTCCTCCAGCGAGCAGGGCGACATCGTGGCGATCTTGCAAAACACGCGCGACGCCACCCGCGACGCCCGCGACATCCTCCGCACCATCGGCGACGCGGTGGGCTCCTCGCAGCAGGGCGAGCTCAAGGAGGGGGTGAAGAGCCTGAAGTCGAACCTGGCCAAGCTCGACATGTCGCTCACCAACGTCCAGGAGATCACCGACAAGATCAACAAGGGGCAGGGCACCATCGGGCACCTGGTCAACGACGACAAGCTGGCCAAGAACCTGGACAAGGCTTCCAGCTCTCTCACCAGCCTGCTGGGCAGCGCCGACAGCCTGAAGATCGAGGTGAACGAACGCAGCGAGTTCCTGGTGGGCGTGATCAACGCCAAGGCGCCGGTGGGCTCGACGGTGGAGCGTTCCGCGTATGCCCCGTGGACCAAGAATTATTTCGGCTTCCGCATCATCCCCAAGCCCGACAAATGGTACGGGTTCGAGATCGTCGACGATCCGCGCGGCCTCACCCGCCGCGTCCACGTGATCAACGATCCCGCCAACCCGCCCAACTTCCCGGCGGAGTACGACCAGACCACCACCGAGCGGCAGCTGAAGTTCAGCGCCTACCTCGCCAAGCGCTACGGCTTCATCAGCGGCCGCTTCGGCATCCTCGAGAACACGGGCGGTTTCGGCGTGAAGGGGCACTTCCTCAACGACGGCTTGACGGTGTCCTTGGACGCGTTCGAGTTCGCGAACCCGCTCAAGGCGCATCCGCGGCTCAAGCTCTACGCGGACTACCGGTTCCTCGACCACCTGCTCGTCACCTTCGGCGCCGACGACTTCGCCAACACGCCCGAGTACGACCGCATCGAGCACAGCCGCATCATCAGCGGGCGCGACTACTTCCTCGGCGCCGGCGTCTTCTTCACCGACGAGGACATCAGCAAGCTGATCGGCCTCGCCACCTCCCGCTTCTGAGATCTGGAGATCTGGGGACACGATACGCAACTCTGCGTGCCAACCCCATTTCTGCACGACCTTGCGTATTGTGTCCCCGGATCTCCTGTGGTAGGTGGCGCGCCCCATGGCCATCGAGCGCACCCTGTCCATCCTCAAGCCTGACGCCCTGCAGAGCGGCGCGATCGGGAAGATCCTCGCGAAGTTCGAAGAGTCGGGCCTCAAGCCCGTCGCGATGAAGATGCTCCACCTCACGCAGCAGCAGGCGGAGGGCTTCTACGCCGTGCACCGCGAGCGCCCCTTCTTCAAGTCGCTGGTGGCGTACATGACCTCGGGGCCGGTGATCGTGCAGGTGCTGGAGGGAGAGAACGCGGTGGCGAAGAACCGCGAGGTGATGGGCGCCACCAACCCGGCCAATGCGGCCGAGGGCACCATCCGCAAGCTCTTCGCCAGGAGCATCGAGGCGAACAGCGTGCACGGGTCGGACTCGGCCGAGAACGCCCGCAGCGAGATCGCGTACTTCTTCGCCCCGGCCGACCTGGTCCGGTACGACTGGAAGCGGTAGCGCGCCACCGGGCGCGCGCGGACACCGCGGCACCGCCGGCATCCGCGCGCCACCGGCCGCGCACCGGCGCGCGCGGACCACCGCGGCACCGCCGGCATGCCGCGCGCCACCGGGCGCCAGCCGCCGACGCGGTGCGCGGACCACCGCGGCACCGCCGGCATGCCGCGCGCCACCCGGCGCGCAGGCAAGCGGTTGGTTAGCTGCGTGCGATGCCCGGCCGGGTTAGAATGGTGGGCTTGATTCCGACCTGGGAATGGATCGCGTTCGTGGGCGGCATCGCCCTCTCCGGCTTCTTCTCCAGCTCGGAGACCGCGCTCACCGCGCTGGGCGAGGCGCGCGTGCAGTCGCTGATCGAAAGCGGCGGCCGCCGCGTCTCCCTCTTGTGCCTGTGGCAGAGGCATCCCGACCGCATGCTCTCCGCGCTCCTGGTCGGCAACACCATGGTCAACGTGGGCCTCGGCTCGCTGACGGCGCTGATGGCCGACGCCGGGGGCTTCGGGCATGCGGTCGCCGCCCTGACCGGCGTCACCACCGTGATCCTGCTCATCTTCGGCGAGATCACTCCCAAGACGTTCGCCAAGCGCCACGCCACGGGCTTCGTGCGGGCGATGATTCCGCTCATCGCGCTGGCCTACTGGGTCCTCTTCCCGCTCGCCTGGCTGTTCGTGCAGATCCCGCGCGCTCTTTCCCGCGCCGCCGGCATGGACGAGGGGCCCACCGAGTCGGTGACCTCTCAGGAGCTGGAGTACCTGATCGCCATGGGCGCGCGGCAGGGGTCCATCGACAAGGTGCGCGAGGAGCTGCTCTCCAGCGTCCTCGCCTTCACCGAGGTGCTGGTGAAGGAGATCATGATCCCGCGCACGCAGGTGGTGGCGCTGGAGGAGACCGCCACCTACGACGAGACCCTCAAGCTGGTGACCGAGAGCGAGCTGTCGCGCATTCCGGTCTATCGCAACAGCCTCGACGAGGTGGCCGGCGTGCTCCACGCCAAGACGCTGCTCGCCGACGTGAAGAAGGGCATCGCCGCCGATCAGTTCCAGCTCGCCAAGTACATCCGCAAGCCCTTCTTCGTGCCCGAGACCATGAAGGTGTCGCGGCTGCTCACCGAGATGCAGAAGCGAAGGACGCACCTCGCGGTGGTGGTGGACGAGTTCGGCGGGACCAGCGGCATCGTCACGCTGGAGGACGTGGTCGAGGAGATCGTCGGCGAGATCCACGACGAGAGCGACGTGGAGGAGAAGCGGCTGAAGATCCTCTCCGACGGAGTGATCCTGGCCGACGCGCAGGTCTCCATCCGCGATCTGGAAGAGCACCTGGGCGTGGAGTTTCCCTCCGGCGGCGACTACGAGACGCTGGGCGGCTTCCTCACCGCCACCGCCGGCCGCGTGCCGCCCGCCGGCTCCCTGGTGGTGTGGGGCGGGCTCACCTTCACCGTCAAGGCCGCCGACGACCGGCGCGTGCAGAAGGTGGAGATCGCCCGCAAGCCCGCCGCCGGCGCGGCCGCCACCGGCCTGCACGGCGCGCCGGAGAAGGCGCAGCCGGCTTTGCAGGCTCCCATTCCGCCGGAGAAGGTGCACTGACCGTGCTGCCGCTGCTGCAGGCGGACGCCCGTGCGGACCTGCGCTCCATGAGCCTGCCCGAGCTTTCGGCGCTGGTCGCGCGCCTGGGCGAAAAGCCCTATCGCGCGCGGCAGCTTCAGTCCTGGTTGCACCAGAAAGGCGCCGCGTCGCTGGACGCCATGACCAATCTGCCGCGCGCGTTCCGCGAGCGGCTGGCAAGCGAGGCGCGGCTCGACACGCTCGCGGTGGACGCGGTGCAGGAGTCGTCCGACGGCACGCGCAAGTACCGGCTGCGCACCTGGGACGGGAAGTTCGTCGAGAGCGTCTACATGCCGGAGGAAGCGGGCGCGCAGGGCTTCGATCCCGACGCGGAGGAGGACGATGCCGGCGGCGCTCGCGTGCGGCGGACGCTCTGCCTCTCCACGCAGGTCGGCTGCGCCATGGGGTGCGGCTTCTGCATGACGGCGACCATGGGGCTTTTGCGCAACCTGGGCGCCGGCGAGATCTGCGATCAGGTCTACCGCGTCAATGCCGACCTGCGCCGGCTTGGCGTCCGAGGCGAGCGCCCGCTCACGAACCTGGTCTTCATGGGCATGGGCGAGCCGCTGCACAACTACGACAACGTGGTGCGCTCGCTCGATCTGCTCCTCGCGGAGGAGGGCGCGAACTTCTCCCACCGCCACGTCACCGTGAGCACGAGCGGGCTCGTGCCCAACATCGTGCGCTTCGGCGCGGAGACGCGGGTCAAGCTCGCCGTCTCGCTCAACGCCACCACCGACGAGCAGCGCGCCCGGCTGATGCCGGTGGACCGCAAGTGGAACATCGCCGCGCTCATCGAGGCGGTGCGGAACTTCCCTTCCCGGCAGGGCCGCCGCGTCACCTTCGAGTACGTGCTGCTGCGCGGCGTGAACGACTCCGACGAGGACGCGGAGCGGCTGTCGTCGCTCCTCAAGGGACTCCCGGTCAAGGTGAACCTGATCCCCTACAACGAGAACCCCGGGCTCGGCTTCGGCGATCCGGGCGCCGCGCGCCTGCAGGCGTTCCGCGGCATCCTCTCCGCGCGGGGCATCACGGCCATGGTGCGCAAAAACCGGGGCCGCGACATCGCCGCGGCCTGCGGGCAGCTGGCCGTAGCAGGCTAGCAGGGCGCCCGGTGGCGCCCGCTGTCCCGCGGTGCCGCGGCAGTGCCACCGCGGCAGATGGCCGCGCACCGGCGTCGGGCGAGCAGGCAATTGACCTGCCGCCGCACCCGTGCGAAACCCGCGCGGCGTGCTTGGAGTCATCGGCGGTTCCGGCCTCTACGATCTTCCCGGTCTCGAAGGCGCGCGCCGCGAGCAGCCGCGCACTCCCTTCGGCGATCCCAGCGACGCGATCCTCGTCGGCCGGCTCGGCGGGCAGGAGATCGCGTTCCTCACGCGGCACGGCAAGGGGCACCGCTACTCGCCCACCGAGGTGCCCTACCGCGCCAACCTGCACGCGCTCAAGCAGCTGGGCGTCACGCGGGTGATCTCGGTCAGCGCGGTGGGTTCGATGAAGGAGGAGATTGCGCCCGGCCACCTGGTGCTGCCTTCGCAGTACATCGACCGCACCCTCTTGCGGCAGCGCACCTTCTTCGGCGAGGGCGTGGTGGCCCACGTCGCCTTCGCCGATCCGGTCTGCCCGCAGCTCCACGAGCACCTCCGCTCGGCTTCTTTCGCCGCCTCCGCCACCGTCCACGCGGGCGGCACCTACCTCTGCATCGAAGGGCCGCAGTTCTCCACCCGCGCGGAGAGCGAGCTCTACAGGAGCTGGAAGATCGACGTGATCGGCATGACCGCGCTGCCGGAGGCCCGGCTCGCCCGCGAGGCGGAGCTCTGCTACGTGACGCTCGCGCTCGCCACCGACTACGACTGCTGGCATGCGGTGCACGAGGCGGTCAGCGTGGAGCAGGTGGTCGAGACCATGCGCCGCAACGTCGAGCTGGCGCGCGAGGTGGTGCTCCGCGCCGCGCTCACCATGGACCGCATCGCCGAGCGCAAGTGCGGCTGCGCCCGCGCGCTGGACGGCGCGGTCATCAGCGACCTGCGTCAGATTCCTCCTCCGGCGCGCCAGCGGCTCGCGCTCCTTCTCGGAGACAGGTTCAAGGGATGAGCCTCCTCGTGGTTGGCAGCGTCGCGCTCGACTCGGTGGAGACGCCCTTCGGCACCCGCGACGACGTGCTCGGCGGCAGCGCCACCTACTTCGCCGCGGCCGCGAGCCTCCTCACCCAGGTGTCGGTGGTGGGCGTCGTGGGAGAAGACTTCCCCACCGCGCAGCTCGCCTTTCTCCGCGCCCGGGGGGTGGAGCTGGACGGCCTTTCCACGGTGCCGGGCAAGACCTTCCGCTGGAAGGGCCGCTACGGCTTCGATCTCAACGCCGCCGAGACGCTGGACACCCAGCTCAACGTCTTCGAGCACTTCGCGCCGGAGCTGGGCGCGAAGGCGCGCAAGGCGGAGCGCATCTTCCTCGGCAACATCGACCCCGGCCTGCAGCTTCGCGTGCTCGAGCAGGCGGAGCGCCCGCGGCTGGTGTGCGCGGACACCATGAACTACTGGATCTCGTCGCGGCGCGCGCAGCTCCTCCAGCTCCTCCCCCGCGTGGACGTCCTCATGGTCAACGACGCCGAGGTGCGCCAGCTCGCGGGGGAAAGCAACGTGCTCAAGGCGGCGCGCGCGGCGCAACGCATGGGCGCCAAGGCGGTGGTGGTCAAGCGCGGCGAGTACGGCGCGCTCCTGGTGGCGGGCGGCCACAGCTTCTATGCGCCTGCGTTCCCGCTCGCGGACGTGGTCGATCCCACCGGCGCCGGCGACACCTTTGCCGGCGGCTTCCTCGGCCTCCTCGACCGGCTGGACTCGAGCGACCCCGCGGCGCTGCGGCAGGCGACGGTGATGGGTTCCACCATCGCCTCGTTCACGGTGGAGCAGTTCAGCCTCGACCGGCTGCGCGACCTGGACCTGGCCCAGGTGCGGCAGAGGTTCGATTCCTTCCGCCAGCTCGTGCACTTCGACGCGCTGCCCGCGCACGTGGCGTGAGCCTCGACGCCGATCTGATGTCGCTGCTTCTCGACGCGGTGGAGCGGCTGCCCGGGGTGGAGAAGAAGCGCATGTTCGGGTTTCAGGCTCTCTGGGCGGAGGGCCGCATCTTCGCGCTGGTCTGGCAGGGCCGCATCTCGCTGCGGCTGCCGGACGCCGCGGCGGCCGCCGAGCTGTCCGCCATTCCCGGGGCCAAGGCGCTGACCATCGTGGAGGGCAAGGTCAGCCCGGTAGGGCAGCGCTGGATCGACGTGCCCGAGGCCTTCCATGACGACCCGCACGCGCTGCGCCGCTGGGCGCAGCGGGCGTACGATCTGGCGCTGAAGGAGCCGCTCCCGAAACGGAGAAAGCGGCGCGTCAGGCGCCCTTGAAGTCCGCCCCCTTGCGGTGTACTCAGGGGCCGCCCCGATGCGGACCGCCATCCTGACGGACATCCATGCGAACCTGGAGGCCCTGACGGCGTGCATTTCGGCGGCGGAGGGCCAGCGGGTCGACCGCTTCGTTTGCCTCGGAGACGTGGTGGGGTATGGCGCCGACCCCAACGCCGCCTGCGACCTGGTCCGCGCCCGTTGCCAGTTCTCGGTGCTGGGCAACCACGACGCCGCGGTGGCCGGCCGCATGGACTACAGCTACTACTACGCCGCCGCGCGCGAGGTGCTGGACTGGACGGCGGTGCACCTCTCGGCGGAGAACATGCAGTGGCTGCGCGGGCTGCCCTACCAGCGCAGCGAAGGCGAGATCACCTGGGGCCATGCCTCGCCGCGCGATCCGCAGGCGTTCGAGTACATCTTCGCGCTGGAGCAGGCGGAGGACCTGGCAGAGCGGGCCACGACCCTTCCGCCCCTCACCTTCATCGGCCACTCCCACCTGCAACGCGCCTTCCGGCTCGGCAATCCGGTGAAGGACGTCTGGTCGGAGCGGGTGCAAGTGGAGCCGGGAGAGCGATACCTCGTCTCCATCGGGAGCTGCGGGCAGCCGCGCGACTACGATCCGCGCGCCTGCTTCGGCGTCTGGGACGACGCGGCCGGCGCCGTCGAGTTCCACCGCGTTCGCTACGACGCCGAGAAGACCGCGCGCAAGATCCTGGAGGCCGGGCTGTCGCCGCACTTCGCGCGGCGGCTCCTGCATGGGGTCTGAGATGGAGTTTCCCAGGCACCTGCTCGAGCTGGAGGCCCTGACGCGCACGCAGATCGAGGCGCTGCTCATGCTGGCGGCGCGCTTCAAGCGCGAGCGGGCGCGCGCCCGGGCGGGGGAGACCACCGCCGACCGGCGCGGCCTCTTGCGCGGCCGCAACGTGATCACGCTCTTCTTCGAGAACAGCACGCGCACGCGCAGCTCCTTCGAGGTGGCCGCCAAGGCGCTGGGCGCCGACGTGCTCAGCTTCCAGAAGGAAGCCTCCAGCGTGGCCAAGGGCGAGTCGCTGGAAGACACCGTCCGCAACCTCGACGCCATCGGCGCCGACGCGCTGGTCTTGCGGCATCCCGCGGCAGGCGCGCCGCGGCTGGTGGCCCGGGCGGTGAGGGCAAGCGTGATCAACGCCGGCGACGGCGCCCACGAGCACCCCACCCAGGGCTTGCTCGATGCGCTCAGCCTGCGCGAGCGCTGGGGCACGCTGGAGGGCAAGACCGTGGCCATCGTCGGCGACATCGCGCACAGCCGGGTGGCGCGCTCCAACATCCATTGCCTGAGCAAGCTGGGCGCGCGCGTGCGGGTGGGCGGGCCCTCCACCGTGATTCCCTCCGGCGTGGAGAAGCTGGGCTGCGTGGTCACCCGCTCTCTTCAGGAAACGCTCACCGGCGCCGACGCGGTGATGGCGCTGCGCATCCAGAACGAGCGCATCTCCGATGCGCGGCTTCCCGGCGCCCGCGACTATGCCCGCACCTGGGGCCTGAACGCGCGCACGCTGCAGATGCTGCCGGAGAACGCGCTGGTGCTGCACCCCGGCCCGGTGAACCGGGGCGTGGAGATGTCCAGCGACGTGCTCGACTCGCCGCGCAGCCTGGTGATGGACCAGGTGGACTCCGGCGTCGCCGTCCGCATGGCCGCGCTCACCCTCTGCCTCCGCGCCGAGGTCCCGGCATGAACGCTCTCGCTGCGAAGGGCTGGAGAGGGCTCCGGCGATGATCATCCTCGACTCCGGGAGGGTGATCGATCCCGCCAACAAGCTCGACGGCACGCGGACGGTGCTCATCGACGGGGACAAGATCCGCGAGGTGCGGGAGCAGGCGGCCACCCCGGCGGAGAAGCTCGTCCATCACGTGCTCGACTGCCGCGGGAAATGGGTGCTCCCCGGCCTGGTCGATCTGCACGTGCACCTGCGCGAGCCGGGCGAGGAGGGCAAGGAGACCATCGCCACCGGCGCCAGGGCCGCTGCCGCCGGCGGCGTGACCACGGTCGTGGCGATGCCCAACACGAAGCCCGTCTGCGACAGCGCCGCCGTGGCTCGCTTCGTCTCCGCGCGCGGGCGGGAGGCCGGCTTTGCCCGCGTCCTCCCGGCAGGCGCCATCACCCGCGGCAGCAACGGCGAACAGCTCGCGGACATGGCCGAGCTGAAGGACGCCGGCTGCGTCTGCGTCACCGACGATGGCCGGCCGGTCATGTCCGCGGGCGTGATGCGGCGCGCGCTGGAGTACGCCTTCGATCTCGACCTGCCGGTCATGATCCACGCCGAGGACCTGACCCTCTCCGCCGGAGGCGCCATGAACGAGGGGCCCGTGGCCACGCGCCTGGGGCTGCCCGGCGTGCCGGCGGCAGCCGAGGTGGCCATGGTCCAGCGCGACATCCTTCTCGCCGAGATGACCGGCGCGCACCTCCACGTCGCGCACGTCAGCGCGGCCGGCAGCGTTCGCGCCATCCGCGAGGCGCGCGCGCGGGGAGCGCGGATCACGGCGGAGGCGACGCCCCATCACTTCACCCTCACCGACGAGGCGGTTGCGGGCGCGCCGCGCTCCGGGCCCGATGCCCAGCCAGCCGCCGAGCCCTACGACACCCACGCCAAGATGTCCCCGCCGCTCCGCTCGGAGGGCGACCGCCAGGCCGTCGTGGCTGCGCTCGCCGAGGGGGTGATCGATGCCATCGCCACCGACCATGCGCCGCACGGCGCCCTGGACAAGAACGTGGAGTTCGTCCACGCGGCCAACGGAGTGGTGGGGCTGGAGACCTCGCTCGCCCTGACGCTCGCGCTGGTGCGCGCAGGCGAGCTGCCGGTCCATCTCGCGGTCGAGCGGCTCACCTCGGGGCCGGCGCGGTGCTTCGGCCTGCCCTATGGAACGCTCGGAGCGGGCTGCCCCGCCGACGCCATCGTGGTGGACGCGGAGCGCGAATGGAAAGTCGATCCGCAGCGTTTCCATTCGCGATCGCGAAACAGTCCCTTTGCGGGCTGGACGGTGCGGGGCAAGGTGCTGAGGACGTTCGTCGCTGGCAGGCTGGTGCACGAGGAGGGCAAGTGACCGCGAAGAAGGCCACCCTGGCGCTCGCCTGCGGCGAGGTGTTCGAAGGAACCGCCGTCGGCGCCGCGGGTGAGACGGTGGGGGAAGTGGTCTTCAACACCGCGCATACCGGCTACCAGGAAGTGCTCACCGATCCCTCCTACGTCGGCCAGCTCGTCACCTTCACGGTGAGCGAGGTAGGCAACTACGGCATCCATGTCGGCGACGAGCAGGCGCCGGTGGCGCAGGCCGCCGGGCTGATCGCGCGGCGCGTGTGCAAGGAGCCCTCCAACTGGCGCTCGCACCAGTCGCTGCCGCAGTTCCTGGAGCAGAACGGCGTGGTCGGCATCGAGGGCCTGGACACGCGCAAGCTCGTCCGCATCCTGCGCACCAGCGGCGCGCAGCAGGGCATCGTCGACTCCACCGGCGCCTCCCCGCAGGCGCTGGTCGAGCGCGCGCGCAAGGCCCCCGGGATGGAAGGCCAGGACCTCGCCACCCGCGTCTCCACCCAGGCTCCCTATCGCTGGGAGGAGGGCGTGGCGGGACGGACGCCGAAGACCAGGACGCACGAGGTGGTGGTGGTCGATTACGGCGTCAAGCGCGGCATCCTCCGCCAGCTCGTCGACGTGGGATGCGGCGTCACGGTGGTGCCCTCCCGCACCTCCGCCGCGGACATCCTCGCCCGTTCGCCCGACGGAGTGGTGCTCTCGAACGGGCCTGGCGATCCCGCGGCGGTGGTCGGCGCGGACGTGCAGGCGCGGGAGCTGCTCGGCAAGGTGCCGCTGCTGGGAATCTGTCTGGGCAACCAGATCCTCGCGCTGGCCATGGGGGGAAAGACCTACAAGCTCAAGTTCGGCCACCGCGGCGCCAACCACCCGGTGCGCGACGTCATCGGCGAGAAGATCGACCTCACCTCGCAGAACCACGGCTTCGCCGTGGACCCCAAGTCGCTCGAGGGCAAGGTGCAGGTCACGCACGTGAACCTGTACGACGGCACCGTCGAGGGCATCGCCGCTCCGGAGCTGAGGATGTTCGCGGTCCAGTACCATCCGGAGGACAACCCGGGCCCGCACGACAGCCGGTACCTCTTCCGCAGGTTCGTGCGGATGATCGAGGGCGCATGATCCAGCCCCAGATCGATCTCCTCTTGCAGTGGGCCGCGCCGCAAGTGGACGAGCTCCTGCGCGGCAGGGAGGAGTACTTCGCCGGCACGGGCGGCGAGGTGCACGAGGACGACCGCTGCTACGAGCAGCGGATGCAGGCCTTCTTCAACTGGTTCCTCTTCGACCGGCGCCAGGCCGACGGGGCCACGCCAGTGGAGCGCTTCCTGCGCGAGAAGGGTGCCGAGCTGGCCGCCAAGGACAAGGACATCCTGCTCGGCTGCACGCAGTCGCGGCTGGGGCTCTACGAGTACCGGGGCACGCGCGGCGGCCTTTTCTCCCGGCCTGCGAAAGGACAGGTGCGGGTGCGCGACATCGTCACCGGCGAGAGCTTCGACGTGACCGAGCGCCGGCAGATGCACGGGCTGGACGTGGGAGACCTCTTCGAGGCGCGGCTCGTGCCGCTCGGACGCACCTGGCACTTCTCCACCAGCTTCACCTACCAGCCGCGCGAGGTGTACGCGGCCATCCGCCGCGAGATCAAGCGGCGCAAGAAGCAGGGTCCGGTGGACGCGCGCGCCCTGGTCTGGGAGCTGGAGCGCATGGGCCTGCAGCACGAGCGCTTCCGCAACGTGAGCATCGAGGCCATCTACAACTTCGAGACGCCCTTCCTCTCCAAGCGACCGCGAGGCGGAGAGGCGCAGCAGCGCGATGGATGAGCCCCGCGGGGCCTACTCCAGCCAGCCGCGGCGCTTGAACCAGAGCAAGAGGCCCCCGGCGGTGAGCGCCATGGCCGCGAGCGCCGCCGGATAGCCGAAGCGCGAGTGCAGCTCCGGCATGCCCTCGAAGTTCATCCCGTACACGCTGGCGATGAACGAAACGGGCAGGAACACGGTCGCGAACATGGTCAGCACCTTCATGATCTCGTTGAGCCGGTTGGAGACCATGGAGAGGTGCGCCTCCAGCACGCCGGAGAGCAGATCGCGGGCGTCCTCGATCAGATCGGCGATGCGCACCGCGTGGTCGTGCACGTCGCGGAAGAAGGGGAGCTGCTCGCGGGGAATCCGCTCGAACTCCCCTCTCGCCAGCCGCAGCAGCACCTCGCGCTGGTGCACCGCCGTCCTGCGGAACCGGTGCAGCGCCCCGCGCAGCGCCATCACCTTCGCCACCGTGTCGCGCCGGGGAATCCGCCGCAGCGAGGCCTGCTCCAGCGTCTCCACCGCGTCGTCGAACGCGTCCATGGCCGGCAGCGCGTCGTCCACCAGCCGATCGAGGAGCAGGTGGAGCACTCCGGATGCGTCGACGGGGTGCTCGGCTCGCGCCAGCTCCTCGCGGACGCGCGCCGGCGCGGTGAGCCGCGCGTCGTGGTGCGTGAACACCCAGCCCGGCCCCACCACGATGTCCAGCTCCGCCTCGCGCAGCTCGCTCGGCCCGCCGGCGGGCAGGTGGACCGCGTGCGCGAGCACGAAGATGTAGGAGCCGTAGTCCTCCACCTTGGGCACCGTCCTCGTCTCGAAGATGTCCTCCACCGTCAGCGGGTGCAGGGAGAGGGCCGAAAGCAGGCCGTCGATCTCCGGCGTGCGCTCGTCGGTGTCGATCCAGACCAGCGCCGCCTTGCCGATGGCCGCCCGCGCCCCGGCAAGGCCTTCTTCCTGCGCGCGACCCTTCTCGAAGACCAGCGCCGTCGCGGTCATGGCAGCCAGCCCCGCACCTCAGCGCACCACGCTCTCCGGGAGGTGGCGCGTGGGAGCGCCCGGATACACCACCGTCTTGAGCAGCGCGCGCCGGTTCTTCTCCACCGCCGCGTCGAGGAACGCGCGCGCCTCGTCCAGCCGGTCGAGGAGCCGCTTGGGCTTGCGCTTCATCTTCGCGTCGCTGAGCAGCGCGTGGGTGAGCCAGGGAAAGACGGCCGTCACGTCGGTGTGGACGTACACCGACCCGGCCTCCACCGCGGCGACCGAGACCTTGCCCCAGGTATGGCCTTCGCCCGCCGGGCAGGAGGAGAGCGCCCCGTTGTCCACGGGGTCCACGCAGAACTGCACGTCGATGTCGAACCCGGTGGTGGGGACGAAGAGGATCTGGTCGAGCAGCGGCTCGCCCTGGAGCGTGTAGTTCTTGGGCACGCCGCCGCCGAGGATCCAGATGGCCAGCCGCCCCGAGCCGTTGTGCCGGGCCCAGTGCTGCACCGCCGCCATGGTGTAGACGTCCTCGTTGATGTCGATCTCGAACTTGAACGTCGTGGGAAAGAGCCGGCGCAGCTTCACCGCGTTGAGGAAGATGGAGCCGTCCTGCACCGCGCCCACGAAGATGGGAACGCCGCGCCGGAAGCAGACCGAGAGCAGCGACGGCTGCGCGACGCCCAGCGCCTTCTCCATCTTGGCGATGTCGCGGCCGAGCAGCGCGTGGAACTCCGGCGTGGTCATCTTGCGCTGGTAGTCCGGCCCCTGCATCAGGGCGGAGAAGAGCTTGTCGGTGTCGAGCAGCGCCTCTTCCCAGAAGCCCAGGTCGTAGATGCGGATCACCCGCGCCAGCCGGAGCTGCAGGTCGCCCGCGTTGGGGTTCACCTCGCGCAGCGCGTGCCCGATGACGCGGTGGGCGTCGTGGTAGAGGTTCGCGCCGGTGGTGGTGAGCGCGGAGACGACGCCGCGCTCGATCAGCGGGATCAGGCAGCTCTGGTGCAGCCCGGCAGGCGTCATCGCTCCGGAGAGGGTGAGGAAGATGCTGCAGTCCTCCTGCACCGAGCGGCGCATCAGCTCGTAGGCGGTGCGCTCCTGCCTCCCCACGTACGCCCCGAAGGCGTGTTCGAGCAGCTCGTGGGGCGACTCGCGGCCGGTGATCGGTCGCGGATCCACCGTGCGGGCGCGCTGGAAGGGCTTGCGCAGCTGGGACTTGGTCGGCATAGAGGGCGCGCAATCTACACGATCGAGCGCGCGCCATGTGCACGTTGGTCCTCCTCCATCGCAAGGGCCTGGTCGCCGTCAGCGGCAACCGCAACGAGCTGCTCTCGCGCCCGGCGAGCGGCCCGCGCATCGAGAAGGGCGTGCTCGCGCCGCGCGACCAGCTGGCCCACGGAACCTGGCTGGGGCTCAACCGGCACGGGCTCTTCGCCTGCGTCACCAACCGTCGCGGGGCCATGGTCGATCCGGCGCGCAGGAGCCGCGGGCTGCTCGTCCTCGAGGCGCTGCAGGCGACCACGGCGCGCGGGCTCCGGCAGGCCCTGGGCGAGCTGCGCGGCGATCGCCACAACGGCTTCCACCTCGTCTACGCGGACCTCGAGGACGCCTTCGTGACCTGGAGCGACGGCGTCGACTTGCGTCACGCCGAGCTCGAGCCGGACCGCGTGCAGGTGATCACCGAGCGCAGCTTCGGGGCGGGCGAGGGCGAGCGCGAGGCCTCGGTGGCGCGGGCCTTCGCGCGCCTCGAGCCGGACGTGCACGCCTGGCGGGCGCCGATGACGGCGCACGCGGCGGAACCCTTGGAGAGCGCCTGCGTCCACGCCGACGACGTGGGCTACGGCACCCGCTCCTCGCTCCAGCTGGTGCTGGAGGAGAACGCGGTGGCCGCCCTGTGGACCGACGGCCACCCCTGCACGAACCCTTCATGGGACCTGGGCCCGCTCGCGGCCGAGGTGCTCGGTCAGAAGTTGGCCCGGCGGACGTAGGGCGGCTACGGCTTCTTCCGCCCCGGCAACAAGCCCCTGCCGAAGCTGCGCGCGAGCGCCGGCACGTCCTTGAGCGACTTGAGCAGCGAAAGCGCGAGCTGCAGCGGGTTGTTTCCCTCCGCTTCCACCTGGATGCGCTCGCCCCGCGCGACGTCCTCGGCCAGGCCTCGCGCCACGGTGCGGGTGCCGTCGGATCGGATCTCGACGATGAGCCGCGCCACCACCGGAGGCTCGGGGCGGGCCTCGAGCGGGGCGCCCGGCTTCTTCTCCAGGTCGTCCTTCATGCCCATTCGCCGTCGACCCGAACACCGCGCCCGGGTTCGCCCGTCTTCACTGCTTGCCCCCGCCCTGCATGAGAAAGGCAGGGTCGATGCCCAGGTCGCGGATGACGGCGTCCCAGAATCTTCTCCGCCGGCGTGTCGAAGATGCGCTTCGAGGAGATGGCGGAGTTCAGCCAGCCGCCCGCCACCAACTCGCTCTCCAGCTGGCCCGGACCCCAGCCGGCGTAACCCAGGCAGAGCCGGTACGCCGCCGGATCGCCCGCCAGGAGCGTCCGCAGCGCGTCGGTGGAGACGGAGAGGAAGACGTCGTCCTGCAACTGCACCGAGTCGGCCACCTCCGCGCGCCGGTGCACGAGGAACCCGCGCTCGCGCTGCACCGGACCGCCCACGTAGGCGTTGCCCGCGCCGGCGTGCACCTCCATGCCGTGCTCCTTGCCAATCTCCCGCAGCGCGATGTCGCTGGGCCGGTTGAAGACGATACCCATGGCCCCGGACTCGTTGTGCTCGACCAGCAGCACGACCGACCGCTGGAAGTTCGGATCGTCGAGCTGGGGCACCGCGATGAGCAGGCCGGGGGCGAGGTCGGACACCGCCATCAACCCGCGAAGGGCTCCATGGAGAGCATGCCGCGCTTGCCTTCCTTCTCCTTGTTCTCCTCGGCCGTGGGCATCGGCTCCTTCTGCTTGTTGATGTTGGGCCACTTCGTCGCCAGGTCGGCGTTCAGGGCGGTGTACTCCTTCCACTTCTCCGGAAGGTCGTCCTCCGGGAAGATCGCCTTGGTGGGACAAACCGGCTCGCAGGCGCCGCAGTCGATGCACTCGTCGGGATGGATGACGAGGAAGTTGGCGCCCTCGTAGAAGCAGTCGACGGGGCAGACGGCAACGCAGTCGGTGTACTTGCAGGCGACGCAAGGCTCGGCAACGACGAACGCCATGGGCTCTCCTGGAGGGGGGAGGGTGTTCGCTGCTCTCTGGCGCACGAGCCTATCATGCGGCGCAGCTGGCGGCGCCAGCCCCTTGGAAGCCATCCGCTTGCGGTCTATGTTGCGCGGCCATGACTTTCGCCCTCGTCGCCATCTTGCTCGCGCAGGCCCCCTGGGACGTCGCCAAGTCGGTGGCGGGAGGCGCGGCCACGAAGAAGCTGGAGGCCGCCGTCAACAAGCGCCTCCTCGAGGAGGGGCGCAAGAACCAGTGCACCTTCAAGACCGACTCCGACCAGTTCGACAAGAACTGCGACAAGAAGCTGCAGAAGCTGGGCAACGCGCTGGTGGACGCGAAGAAGCGTCTCAACGGCGCGGGCGTGCAGAACTTCAAGTTCGAGGTCTCCGGCCATACCGACTCCTCCGGCGACGAGGCGCACAACAAGGAGCTCTCGGAGAAGCGGGCAACGGTGATCGTGAAGGAGCTGGTGAAGCGCGGCATCCCCGAGAAGGAGATCGTCGCCGTCGGCAAGGGCTCTTCGGAGCGGCTGGTGAAGAAGGACGATACGCCCGCCAAGAAGGCGAAGAACCGGCGCTACGAGATCCGCGTCCGCCTGTGACCGCCTGCGTGCGCGGCGATGCGCGCGACGAGGAGACGTACCGGCAGGTCCTCGGCGGCGAACGCGCCGCGCTGCTCTTCACCGATCCGCCCTATTGCCTCCTGACGCGCCGGCGCAAGGGCGGCGACCTGCGCGACAAGCGGGCCGGGGTGAAGATCGACCGCGATCCGGTGGTGAGGTTCGAGGACGTGCGCGGCTATCGCAAGTTCACCGAGGAATGGTTGCCCAAGGCGGCGGCGCACGCGCGCGGGCCTGCGGTCATTTGGAGCAATTTCCTCGGCAAGGAGCCCATCCGCGCCGTGGCGCGGGGCCTCGGCTACGTGGAGGCGGGCGAATTCACCTGGGCGAAGAGGGCCTCGGAGCGCGAGGGCAACGAGCAGCTCCTCCGCGTCTACGAGACGGCGCTGGTCTTCCTCCGCGAGCCGCTCGCGCAGCTCGAGCCCGGCGACGCGCCGCGGGTGTGGTGCGTGGCCGCCGGCTACGACGACGACGGCGAGGCGACGCGCTGGGGCGCTCACCCCAACCACAAGCCCTTCACGGTGCTGGAGGCGCTCTTGCGGCAGTGGTCGAGGCCGGGAGACCTGGTGCTGGACCCCTTCGCCGGCAGCGGCAGCATCCCCGCCGCCGCTTTGCGCTTGCACAGAAGGGCGGGTTGCAGCGAGATCGAGGCGGATTGGGCGGACCGCGTTTCGCGGCGCCTCGCGGAGGTGACGTCATGAGATGGTCCCTGTTCCTCTTGCTCGGCGCGCTCTGCGCTACGCCGCGCGTCTCGCATTTCCGCAGCGGCATGGGATCCTGCCACGCCGCGGACCCCAACATCATCGAGTGCGGCGGCAAGAAGATGGCGCAGGTGGAGTGTTTCCATCCCGGCGACGAGTCCTGCGGCGCGCTGGCCATCCAGTACGCCGACGGCGAGCGGGTCTTCCTCTCGCGCCCGGCGGGCTGGGACCCGCAATCGCAGGTGAGCATCGACAGCAACGCGGTGGTGCGGCCGGAGATGGCGGGCGACGGCAGCATGATCTGGTTCCGCAACGCCGACAGCCGCAGCGAGTCGTGGCAGCTCTACGAGCCCGACACCGGCATCCTCCGCGAGGTGGACAACTTCCGCATCTTCCAGATCCGCGAGCGCGACCGGCACAGCGTGCCGCTCTGGGCGCATGGCGAGCCGCTCCCGACGCCCGCCGCGTCTCAGTAGCGGCGAAGCGCCGAGAGCAGCTCCTCCAGCCGGTCGGGATCCTCGCGGCGCAACCTTTCCAGGTTTGCCTCGGCGATGCGGTCGGAGAGGCTGAGAGGGGTCTGCAGGGCGAGAAGCTGCTCCAGCGAGAGCGCCCCTGGATCCACGTAGCGTGAGCCCCCCGCGCCGCCTCCGCGCACCGAGGTGAGGAGGGAGGCGCGCACGAGCTGGAGGGTCGGGTCCGGGCTGCGGCGGATGAACTGGACGGCGCGATGCGCGTCGAGCAGGTCGCGGGGCAGGGCGGGGTGGAAGGCGACGCCGTAGAAGGATTTCAGCAGCGGCCGCAGCTCCGCGCAGAACGACTCGAAGGCGCGCGCGTCCGCCTGGTCCTGCGCGGGCTCGTCGGGAAAGATGAGCAGCGCCACCTCCACGGACTCCGCGGGCAGCGCCTCGATTGCGGCGATGGCGGCCAGCGCCCCGGCGCGTCCCCGCAGCACGCGACGGTGGAGCTTTCCCTCTTCGCGGCAGCGCTTCGCGTAGGGGCAGAGGGACAGCGCCTCCACGAACTCGCGCAGGTAGCGGTCGTTGCGAAGGAGGGCAGCTTCGGCCGTGGTCACGGGGAAGCGTCCATGTTAGACCCCGCGCGGATGCCGAGACGAAAAGACCTCAAGTCCATCCTCCTGCTCGGCTCTGGTCCCATCGTCATCGGGCAGGCCTGCGAGTTCGACTACTCCGGCGTGCAGGCCTTGAAGGCCCTGCGCGAAGAGGGGTACCGCACCATCCTGCTCAACTCCAACCCGGCCACCATCATGACCGACCCGGAGTGGGCGGACCGCACCTACATCGAGCCGATCACGGTGGAGGCGGCCGAGCGCATCCTCGCCGTCGAGCGGCCCGACGCCGTCTTGCCCACCATGGGCGGCCAGACCGCGCTCAACCTCGCCGTCCAGCTCGCCCGGCGCGGCATCCTCGCCCGGTACGGCACGCAGCTCATCGGCGCCCAGCTCGATGCCATCGAGAAGGCGGAAGACCGGCAGCGGTTCAAGGACTGCATGACCGCCATCGGCATCGACGTTCCCAAGAGCGGCGTCGCCCACGACCTCGAGGAGGTGATGGCCATCGGGCAGGAGCTGGGCTTTCCGCTGATCCTGAGGCCGAGCTTCACCCTGGGCGGGCTGGGCGGCGGCATCGCCTTCAACCGCGAAGAGCTGGACGAGATGGGCGCGCGCGCGCTCGCCTACAGCCCCACCCACGAGGTGCTCATCGAGGAGTCGGTGCTGGGGTGGAAGGAGTTCGAGCTGGAGGTGATGCGCGACAAGGCCGACAACGTGGTCATCATCTGCAGCATCGAGAACGTGGACCCGATGGGCGTGCACACCGGGGACAGCATCACGGTGGCGCCGGCGCAGACGCTCTCCGACGTGGAGTACCAGAACATGCGCGACATGGCGCGGCAGGTGATCCGCGCCATCGGGGTGGAGACGGGCGGCTCCAACATCCAGTTCGGCGTCCATCCGGAGACGGGGCGCATCGTCGTCATCGAGATGAATCCCCGCGTCTCGCGCAGCTCGGCGCTCGCCTCCAAGGCCACGGGCTTTCCCATCGCCAAGATCGCCGCCAAGCTCGCCGTGGGGTACACGCTCGACGAGATCACCAACGACATCACCAGGACCACGCCGAGCAGCTTCGAGCCGGCCATCGACTACTGCGTGGTGAAGATCCCGCGCTTCAATTTCGAGAAGTTCCCCCATGCGGACCAGACGCTGACCACCTCGATGAAGTCGGTGGGCGAGGTCATGTCCATCGGCCGCACCTTCGCCATCGCGCTGCAGAAGGCGCTGCGATCGATGGAGAACGGCACCGACGGGCTGGACTCGCCGCTCGGCCGCGACGGGCTTGCCGCGGAGTACAGCGCGGCGGAGCTGGAGCGCATCCGGCAGGAGGTGAAGGTCGCGAAGCCTCGCCGGCTCTTCTGGTTGGCGGAGGCATGCCGCGCCGGCATCTCCACGCAGGAGCTGTTCGGTCTCTGCGCCATCGACCCCTGGTTCATCCGCGAGATCCGCGCGCTGGTCGAGGCGGAGCGCGAGATCGCCGACTCCGCCCGGCGCGCAGGCGAGGGCGCACCGGTGCCCGACCTGGTCCGCTGGAAGCGCCTGGGCTTCTCGGACCGGCGCATCGGCCGGCTCACCGGCCGCTCGGAGGCAAATGTCGCCACGCAGCGCGAGGCCATGGGCCTGCACCCGGTGTTCAAGCGCGTGGACACCTGCGCCGCGGAGTTCGAGGCGAACACCCCCTACCTCTATTCCTCCTACGAGGACGAGGACGAGGTGCGGCCCGACGACCGCAAGAAGGTGCTCATCCTCGGATCGGGTCCCAACCGCATCGGGCAGGGCGTGGAGTTCGATTATTGCTGCGTGCAGGCCTCCTTCGCGCTCAGGGCAGCCGGTTACGAGACCCTGATGGTGAACTGCAATCCCGAGACGGTGTCCACCGACTACGACACCAGCGACCGACTCTACTTCGAGCCCCTGACATTGGAGGACGTGCTCGCCATCGCGCGGCGGGAGAAGCCCATCGGCGCCATCGTCCAGTTCGGCGGACAGACGCCCTTGAAGCTCGCCCGCGGCCTGGAGAAGGCGGGCATCCACATCCTCGGCACCAGCGTGGACGCCATCGACGCAGCCGAGGATCGCGAGCTCTGGTCCAGGGTGGTGGAGAATCTCGAAGCTCAAGCAGGCCGAGAACGGCATGGCCCGCAGCTTCGAGGAGGCGCTGGCCACGGCGCGGCGCATCGGCTACCCGGTGATGGTGCGGCCGAGCTTCGTCCTCGGCGGGCGCGCCATGGAGGTGGTCTACGACGACGCCGGCCTCGAGCACTACTCGCGCGAGGCGGTGCAGGCGTCCGAGGAGCGGCCCATCCTCATCGATCGCTTCCTCAAGGACGCGACCGAGGTGGACGTGGACTGCGTCGGGGACGGCAAGGACTACGTCGTCGCCGGCGTGATGGAGCACATCGAGGAGGCCGGCATCCACTCCGGCGACTCGGCCTGCGCCTTGCCGCCCTTCTCGCTGCCCAAGGAGGTGGTGGCGGAGATCTCGCGGCAGGCCATCGCGCTCGCGCGCCGTCTCTCCGTCGTCGGCTGCATGAACGTGCAGTTCGCCGTCCAGGGCAAGAGCATCTACGTCCTGGAGGCGAACCCGCGGGCGTCGCGGACCGTCCCCTTCGTGGGCAAGGCCACCGGCGTCCCCTGGGCGCGCATCGCCGCGCTCTGCACCGTGGGCAAGTCGCTCTCGCGAGCAGGGCATTCGCGGGACCATCGTCCCCCGGCACCTGAGCGTGAAGGAGGCCGTCTTCCCTTTCCATCGCTTCTCCAAGGCCGATACCATCCTCGGCCCGGAGATGCGCTCCACCGGCGAGGTGATGGGCCTCGACGACTCGTTCCCGCGCGCCTTCGCCAAGGCGCAGATCGGCGCCGGCAACGCGCTGCCGCTCTCGGGCCGCGTCTTCATCTCCGTGCGCGACGACGACAAGCCAGGGGCGGCGGAGCTTGCGGCGCGCCTGGTCAAGGCGGGATTCGAGGTCGTCGCCACCCGCGGCACGGCGGAGTTCTTCCAGGCGCGCGGCGTTCCCTGCACGCTGGTCTACAAGGTGGCCGAAGGACGGCCCCACGTGGTGGACAAGCTCATCGACCGCGAGATTGACCTGGTCTTCAACACCACCAGCGGCAAGAAGGCCATCGACGACAGCTACAGCATCCGGCGGCAGACGCTGATGCACGGCATCCCCTACTTCACCGCGCTCACCAGCTGCCGCGCCGCGGTGGCGGCGATCGAGGCGCTCCGCGAAGGCCCGCTCACGGTGAAGAGCTTGCAGGAGTACCAGCAAGCCTCATCTTGAGAGGCATGCATCTCTCCTGGTTGGCAGCCCTCGCCCTCTCGCTCGCCGTGCCTGCGACCGGCGAGCAGGCAGAATCCATCTCCGGCGAAGGAGTCGGTGCCTCCCACCAAGCGCGCCGAGGACCGGCCCGCCCACGAGAGCCCGTACTCGGCCTTCGGGGCGCCGCACGCGAAGCGCGCGCCGGCAAAGAAGCGCTCGGGCCCGCGGTTGCACTGCAACGACGGCAGCATCCAGACCGTCGGGCAGAAGGGCGACCGGTCGGCCGCGTGCAGCGACCACGGCGGCGTGAAGGAGCAGTCCGCGCCCGCGCAGAAGTAGCCGCGCTCCGAACGACCGGCGGCGCGCTACAGTGCGCGCCCATGCACGTCCGGCGCGCGGTGGAAGCGGATTTGCCCGGCATCCTGCGGCTCCTCCTCGACGACCGCGCCACGCCTTCCGACGAGCTTCCGCCCGACTCGCCCTGCTACCTTGCGGCGCTGCGGGAGATGCAGGCGTCGGAGGAGAACGGCACCTACGTGGCGGAGGTCGACGGGCGCCTCGTCGGTACCTTCATGCTCACCTTCATCCGCCACCTGCTGCGGCGCGGGTCCTTGGTCGCGCAGGTCGAGGCCGTGCGGGTGGACGCTCCGCTGCGTGGCCGCGGCCACGGCGCCGCGATGATGCGCTGGGTGATCGACGAGTCCCGCCGCCGCGGCTGCAGCAGAATCCAGCTCACCAGCAACAAGTCCCGCAAGGCCGCCCACCGCTTCTACGCCCGCCTCGGCTTCCACGCCTCCCACGAGGGGATGAAGCTCGACCTGTAGCCGAATCGGCGCACGCCGCTCTCCGGCTCGCAGCCGCGCGAGCAGTCTCGGCACGCGACCGGACTCGTCCCGGGACGAGTTGTAAATGCAACAATTGCCCCCGCGTCAAAGAGCCCCCGGCAGCCTGCTGCGGACGAGAAGGTGCGCGCCGCCTACCCCAGGATCATCTTCTCCAGCAGCGCCTTCTGCACGTGCAGCCGGTTCTCCGCCTCGTCGAAGACCGCGGACTGCTCCCCCTCCAGGACGCCGGCGGAGATCTCCTCCCCGCGGTGGGCCGGCAGGCAGTGCAGCACGATCGCGTGCTCGTGCGCGCGCGCGAGGAGCGCCTCGTCCACCCGGAAGGCAGACAGCGCCTTCATCCGCGCCGCCGCTTCCTTTTCCTGCCCCATGCTCACGAACACGTCGGTGATCACCACGTCCGCGCCCGCAACGGCTTCCTGCGGGTCCGAAGTGACCCGCGCTCCCTGCAGGGCGGAGGCAGGAGGCCGATACCCTTCGGGCGCCGCGAGCCGCAGCTTGAAAGCAAAGACCGGCGCCGCCTCGCAGAACGACAGCGCCATGTTGGACGCGCAGTCGCCCACGAAAGCCAGCGTCTTGCCCGCGACCGATCCCAGCTTCTCCTCCACCGTGAAGAGATCGGCGAGGATCTGCACCGGATGCCCGCCGTCGGAGAGCCCGTTGATCACCGGCACCGTCGCCGCCCTGGCAAAGGCGCGGAGCCGATCGTCGCCATGGGTGCGGAACATGATCGCGTCCACGTAGCGCGAGGCCACCCGGGCCGTGTCCTCCAGCGTCTCGCCGCGCGCGATCTGGCTGTCGGCCGTGGGCAGCGTGATGGCGTTGCCCCCGAGCTGGCCGATGGCCGCCTCGAAGGAGATGCGCGTGCGGGTGGAGGCCTTCTCGAAGAGCAGCAGGAGCGACCGGCCGGCGAGCGTGGTCACCGCTTCCCCTGCGCGCCGCCTGGCCTTCAGCTCCGCCGCCCGCCGGAACAGCTCCCGATGCTCGTCCCGGGAGAGGTCGGTCACCGCGAGGAAATCGCGCTTCACAGGGGCGCCTCCTTCAGTTCCGCGAAGAGCTGATCGAGCCGGGGGATGCGCTCCGCGTTCCAGCGAATCTCCGCAGCCTCGGCATGCAACGCCGCGATCTGCGCGTCGATGGACGCGGCGCCGGGGCCGCCGGCATTCTGCTTCCGCGCCACCGCGGCCGCGGCATCGGCGGCGCCGAGGATCTCCGCCGTGAAGCGCGGGTCCACCGACCTCGCCAGCTGAAGGGGCGCGCGCGAGAGCGGCACGCCGGCCTCCGCGCACCGGCGCACCAGCGCGCCGGTGAGCTTGTACGCGGTGCGGAACGGCACGCCCGCCTGGGCCAGCGCTTCCGCCACGTCGGTGGCCGCGGTGGCGCCGTCGTCCGAGCGCGGCCCGGGCGCGCTCCTTGTCGAAGCGCACCCGCGGAAGCCCCAGGCGCAGCATCCGCAACACCGACAGCAACAGCGGTCCGGTTTCCAGCAAAGGCTGCCGATCTTCCTGGAGGTCGCGGTTGTACCCGCCGGGCAGGCCCTTCACCGTCACCATCAGCCCGGTGAGGTTCCCCACGGCGCGCCCGCACTTGCCGCGGATCAGCTCGAACAGATCCGGGTTCCGCTTCTGCGGCATCATCGACGAGCCCATGGCGATGTCGTCGTCCAGCCGCACGTACCCGAACTCGGCGGTGGAAAAGTCGATGACGTCGGTGGCGATGCGGCTCGCGTGCAGGAGCGCGCGCGCCGCGGCGTAGCAGAAGTCGAGCGCGAAGTCGCGGTCGCCCACCGTGTCGAGACCGTTGCGGGTCACGCCGCCGAAGCGCAGCAGCTTGCGCACTTCTTCGCGGTCGATGGGTAGCGAAGTGCCTCCCAGCGCGCCGACGCCGAGCGGGAGCTCGTCGGGCGGCTGCAGCGCCGCCGGATCGCGCGCGAACATGGCGCCCCAGGCGCAGAAGTAATAGGCCGCGCTGACCGGCTGGGCGCGCTGCCGGTGGGTGTAGCCGGGCAGGAGCGTTTCGCGCTCCTCCTCCGCGCGGCTGGCCAACTCGCCGATCAACCCGGCCAGCTCCGCCAGCGCCAGCGCGCACTGCTCGCGGACGTGCAGCCGCAGATCGAGCGCTACCTGATCGTTGCGCGAGCGCGCGGTGTGCAGCATGCCGGCGGTCTCGCCCAGCTCGCGCGCGAGCAGCGTCTCCACCGCCATGTGCACGTCTTCCTCGTCGGGAAGCTCCGGCCTCTCCTCCAGCACGCGCACCAGCGCGGCGCGGATCTTCCCCGCCGCCTCCCGCGGCACGATGCCGGTGCGCGAGAGCATGATCAGGTGCGCCAAGGACCCGATCACGTCCTCGCGCAAGAGCTGCCGGTCGAGCGGCAGCGAGCTGGAAAAGGCGAGCACCTCGGGCAGGAGCTGGGCTCCCCCCGAGGCCGCGCCGGAGCCGACGATGCTCACTTGTCGATTCCGCCGTGCTGCCGGGCAAATTCCTGGAGCTGCAGCCCGAGCAGGTGGATGAAGCCCTCCGCGGCGCGGTGGTCGAACCGGTCCTCGACGCCGTAGGTGCTGAGCGCGTGGTTGTAGAGGCCGTGCGGAGAGGTGCGGCCCACCGCGCGCAAGGAGCCCTTGAAGAGCTTCAGCGTCACCTCGCCGGAAACGGTCAGCGCGAGCTGGTCGTTGAAGGCCTGCAGCGCGAGCCGCAGCGGGCTGAACCAGAACCCTTCGTAGGTGAGCTGCGCGAAGCGCTGGTCGAGCTGCGCCTTGACCCGCAGCGCGTCGCCCATGACGGTGAACCGCTCCAGTTCCTGGTGCGCCGCGATCAGCGCCACCGAGGCGGGACACTCGTACGTCTCGCGGCTCTTGATGCCCACCACGCGGTCTTCCATCAGATCGATGCGGCCCACGCCGTGGAGCCCGGCGATCTCGCCCACCTTGGCGATGAGCGCGGCCGGCTTCAGCTTCTCGCCGTTGACGCTCACCGGCAGCCCCTTCTCGAAGCCGATCTTGAGATAGCCGGGCGTGTCCGGCGCGTCCTCGATGCTCTTCGTCCACGCGAACGCCGCCTCGGGCGGCTCCTGCGCCGGGTCTTCCAGCGCGCCGCCCTCGATGCTGCGGCCCCAGAGGTTCTCGTCGATGGAGAAGATGCTCTTCTTGCTGGTGGGCACCTCGATGCCGTGCCGGGCCGCGTACTCCATGGCCGCGTCGCGGGTGATGTTCCGCTCGCGCTGCGGCGCGAGGATCTTGAGATCCGGCGCCATGCCCTTCACCGCAAGGTCGAAGCGCACCTGGTCGTTGCCCTTGCCGGTGGCGCCGTGGGCCACCGCCGTCGCGCCATGCTTGCGCGCCGCCGCGACCAGGTGCTTGGCGATGAGCGGGCGCGAGAGCGCGGCGCTCAAGGGATAGACGCCCTGGTAGAGCGCGTTGGCCTGCAGCGCCGGGAAGCAGAAGCGGGTGGCGAACTCCTCCTTCGCGTCGACGATCTCGGCCGCCACCGCGCCGGCCTCGCGCGCCTTCTTCTTCAGCTTCTCGTGGTCCTTGGACTCGCCCACGTCGGCATGACAGGCGATGACGTCGTAGCCGTATTCCTCGGTGAGGATGCGCACCAGCACGCTGGTGTCGAGACCGCCGGAATACGCCAGGACGACCTTCTGCCGCGTTGCCATCTACAGCTCCCTTCCGAAGAGGATGCGGATTCTGTTGCGAGAGGCGCCGCGTCGCGACGCCGCGCGCGGGTGTTGCAAAGAGCGTGTCGTCGCCGGCGAGCGTGCCCAGGCACTCCGGCAGGCGCGCGTTGTCGATGGCGAGCGCCACCGCCGAAGCCATGCCCGGCCGCGTGCGCAGAACCACCAGGGACTCGTTGTCCTGGAGCGAGAGCACGGTCTCGCCCAGCTCGCGGAGCTGTGGCGCCGCCTGCGCGCCGGGAGGCTCCAGCTCGTAGACCGCGCCCTCGGGCCGCGAGACGCGCAGGACGCCCAGCTCCGCCAGGTCGCGGGAGAGCGTGGCCTGGGTGGCCTCGATGCCGTCCTCGGCGAGGGTCTCCACCAGCTCCTGTTGGGTGGCGATGCGCTTCATCCGCAGGGCGCGCTTGATGGCGTCCTGCCGGCGTTCCTTGGTGGGCTTGACGTGCCGCACCCCGGAGCCGCGGATGTGATCGAGGGGCCTCATGCCGCGCGCACCCAGCTTCCCACGCCGTGGTCGGTGAAGAGCTCGCCGATGATCGAGTGCGGCACGCGCCCGTCGAGGAGGTGCACGTTGGGCACGCCGCCGGCGAGCACCTTGAGGATGCTCTTCGCCTTGGCGATCATGCCGCCCGAGATGGTGCCGTCGGCGACGAGCGCGCGCAGGCCGTCTGCGGTGAGCTGCCCCACCAGCTCGCCTGCGCGGAGGATTCCCGGCACGTCGGAGAGGAAGATGAGCTTCTGCGCGCCGATGGCGGTGGCAATCTCCGCGGCCACGGTGTCGGCGTTGATGTTGTAGCTCTGCCCGTCCTCGCCCAGGCCGACCGGGGAGATGATGGGGACGTAGCCCTGGTGCAGCAGCATCTCGAGGAAGTCGCGGTTGATCCGCGTCACCTCGCCCACCTGCCCGAGGTCGCGCCCTTCCTGCACCAGCTTGCGGGCGCGGATGAGGCCGCCGTCCTTTCCCGAGACGCCCACCGCGAGCGCGCTCCCTTCCTGGTTGAGGAGCGTCACCAGCTCGGTGTTGATGGAGCCGGTGAGCACCATCTCCACCACCTTGAGGTCGGAGGCGTTGGTGACCCGCTGGCCGTCGATGAACTCCGCCTTGCCGCCCAGCTTCTCCAGGGTGCGGGTGATCTCCGGGCCGCCGCCGTGGACCACGATGGGCAAGAGCCCCACCGAGCGCAGCAGGCTGATGTCCTCGCAGAAGGACTTCTTCAACGACTCCTTCACCATGGCCGCCCCGCCGTACTTGATCACGCAGCGCGTGCCGGAGAACTTCTTGATGTAGCCGAGCGCATCGACCAGGAGCTGCACCTTGAAGGTGGGGCTGTAGTTGGTGAGCCGGTCGTCCTTGGCCACGCCGCCGTCGGGCCGGGTGACGATGAGCGAGGTGTAGTCGGCGTTGATCTTCACGTAGTCGTAGGAGAGGTCGCAGCCCCAGGCCTGCCCCGTGCCCTGGCCCCGGCGGAGGTCCACCCGCACCTTCACCTCCGGCTGGCGCATCCGCGCCTTGAGCACCGCGGCGTCGTACGCGAGCGGAGCGCGGTCGTAGACCGGCATCTCCTGTACCGTCACCCGCGCTTGCGCAGGATCGATGGCATATCCCGCGGTTCCCGCTCGCGCGCCCATGGACGCGAGCACGCGCCCCCAGTTCGGGTCGGCGCCGAAGATGGCGGCCTTGACCAGGCTGGAGCCGGCACAGGCCTTGGCGAGATCCACCGCGACGTCGTCGCCGGGGGCGCCATCGACCGAGACGTCGAGCAGCTTGGTGGCGCCTTCCCCGTCGGCGGCGATCTCTTTCGCCATCTGCCTGCAGAGGTCGTCGAGCGCCGCCGAGAAGGTGGCCAGCGCCGGCCCGGGGTCCGCGATGGGGGCGTTCCCGGCGGCGCCGTTGGCGAGGGCGAAGACGCAGTCGTTGGTGGACATGTCGCCGTCCACGGTGAGGGCGTTGAAGCTGCGCCGCATCGCCTTCTGCAGCGCGCCTGCCAGCATGGGCGGGGTGATGGCGCAGTCCGTCGCCACCACCGCGATCATGGTGGCGAGCGACGGGGCGATCATGCCCGAGCCCTTGCAGATGCAGGTGAGCGTCACCTCCTTGCCGCCGATCTGCACCGAGCGCGCGCCCAGCTTGATGCGCGTGTCGGTGGTCATGATCGCCTCCGCGGCGAGCACCGCGTCGGGCCGCAGCGAGGAGGCCAGCGCGGGCGCCGCCTCGACGATCTTGTGCGCCGGCAGCCGGACGCCGATCACGCCGGTGGAGGCGCTGACCACCGCTCCGGCCGGGATCTTCAGCGCCCGCGCCACCGCCTCGCAGACGGTCTTCACGTCCTCCAGCCCCTCGGGGCCGGTGAGCGCGTTGGCGTTGCCGCTGTTGATCACCACGGCGCGCATGCCGTCGGAGGGCAGGCGCTTCTCCGCGTCGAGCACCGGCGCGGCCTTGGCCAGGTTCTGGGTGAAGCAGGCCGCGGCCGCGCAGGACGACTCGCTGTAGACCAGCGCCAGGTCCTTGCGGTTCGGCTTGATGCCGGCCTGCATGCCGGCCCAGAGGAAGCCCTTGGGAACCTTCACGGATGCGACCCCCGCAGCGTGTCCAGGCCGGCCGTCTGCGGCCAGCCCATGACGAGATTCAGGTTCTGCACCGCCTGCCCGGCGGCGCCCTTCACCAGGTTGTCGATGGCAGCAGACGGCCACCACCACCTCGCCGTCCGCGGCGACGGCCACCTGGCAGGTGTTGGTGCCGGTCACCGCCTTGAGAGAAACCTGGTCGGGCGAGTCGAGCACTTCCAGGAAAGGCGCGTCTGCATACTTATGCAGGTAAGCGGCCCGCAGCGACTCCGCCGGCTTCCCCGGCGCCAGTCGTCCGTAGCAGGTGGCGAGGATGCCGCGCTTCACCGGCAGGAGGTGGGGCGTGAAGGTGACCGGCTGCCCCAGCGTCTGGGCGATCTCCGGCTGGTGCTGGTGGCGCAGCACCTTGTAGGCGCGGAAATCGCCGTCGATCTCGGCGAAGGAGAAGTCCTCGGAAGCCTTCCTGCCGGCGCCGGTGACGCCCGAGGCCGCGTCCACGATGAGCCGCTCGGGGACCAGCAGCCCGGCCTCGATCAGCGGCGCGAGCGCCAGCGCCGCCGCGGTGGGGTAGCAGCCGGGGTTCGCGACCAGCCGCGTGCCTTGCGGAGCGCGCGACAGCTCGGGCAGCCCGTAAAACGCCTCTGCCAGCAGGGCCACGCGCGGATGCTGGAAGCCGTAGAACTCGTCGTAGAGCGCCGCGTCCCGCAGCCGGAACGCGCCGGAGAGATCGATCACTTTCACGCCGGCCTCGAGAAGGCCGGGCGCCAGTTCCAGGGAAGCCTCCGCCGGCGTGGCGAGCAGGACGGCGGCGCACTCGCGCGCGAGAGCGGCGCACCGATCCCAGGGCGCGTAGGCGAGCCTTCCGGCCGCGCCGCGCAGACCGGCCCGCCGGCCCGCGGTTTCGCCCGCCCACTTGTCGCTGCCGAGCAGGCGCAGCTCGACGTGCGGGTGCAGCGCGAGGATCCGGCTGGCCTCGAGGCCGCCGTACCCGGACGCGCCGATGATTCCGACCGGAGCCGTCTGCATGAGCGTGCATACTTATGCATCGCGACGCGAAGCGCAAGCGAAATCGCTTTGGCCTCCTCGCGCCCAGGCGGACGCCCGCACGACCGGCTCCGGCGGAAACCTTTCCGTTGATTTTGCCGCGCACATCCACAATGATGTCGCTCGCGCGCGGCCGGACCCTCCTGGGGCCGGCCGCATTTCGTTTCACTGACGGCAGCGGGAAGGCAGCGCGATGGCAGGCGAAAACATCCCCATCACCCGGGCGGGCGCAGAGGCGCTCAAGCGCGAGCTCAAGCGGCTCAAGTCGGTGGAACGGCCCCGCAACGTCCAGGACATCTCCACCGCCCGCGACCACGGCGACCTGCGCGAGAACGCCGAATACCACGCCGCGAAGGAGAAGCAGTCGCACATTGCCGGCCGCATCCAGATGCTCGAAGACCGGCTGGCGCGGGCGGAGATCATCGACGTGAGCAAGCTCTCCGGCGACCGCGTGGTCTTCGGCGCCACGGTCAGGCTGGAGGACACCGACAGCGGCCAGAAGGCGCAGTACGCCATCGTCGGCGAGACCGAGGCCGATTCTCAAGAAGGGGCGCATCAGCGTCACCAGCCCCATCGCGCGCGGGCTGATCGGACGCGAAGTGGGCGACACGGTGACCATTCGCACCCCGGGCGGCGAGCGCGAGTACGAGATCCTCGAGGTGCTCTTCGTCGAGTACAGCGCGGACGAAGAGGAGTAGCCCGCTTGGGCGATCCCGCGCTCTCGCTGGCGCTCTCGCCCTTGCTCCAGCCGCTGCGCTTCGCAAGCCGTGCGGGAGTGGCGCGGCTCAACGGCCTCGAGGCGCTGGTCGCGAGAGTGGTGGAGCAGGCGCGGGCCTATGCGGGCGAGGCTTCCCGGCCCAGGCTGGATTGACTTGCCGAGAGCGTGCGCGGGTTCGATTCGGCCGGCGAGCCGGAGCGGCAGCGAGCGATCGCGGCGCTGGTGCGCGAGCTCGGCGCGCTCTTGCCCATTCCGGCCGACCTCTCTGCCCTGGCGCGGCCGATGTCGGAGAGGCCTGGCAAGCTTCCGGCAATGTCAGCGAACGCGCCGGTTGCCGCTCCAAAGGCCCCCGTCGATCCTCTCGCCACGCCGGTGATCCAGCTGCGCGGCGTGGGGCCTGCCCTGGCGGAGAAGCTGGAGTCCAGGGGCCTGCGCACCACCGGCGACCTGCTGCTCAACTTTCCCCGCGCCTACGAGGACCGGCGCACTCCGCGCAACGTGCAGGAGGCGCGCGTGGGCGAGCGGTCGGTCATTGCCGGGCACATCGTCAAGGCGCAGGAAGCCCGGGGGAGACGGCGCAGGCTGGAGGTGCTGGTCCGCGACGGCGCCGGCGGCACGCTGGTCTGCATCTGGTTCCACTACCGCCAGAGCTTCTTGCAGCGCTTTCCCCCGTTCGCGCACGTCCTCGTCTCCGGCGAGGTGCGCGAGGGATACCGTGGCGCCGGCAAGGTGATGCACCATCCCGACGTCGAGCTGCTGGCGGCGTCCGGAGAGGCGGCCGTGGCGAAGGACGACGATTCCTTCGGCCGCGTGGTGCCGGTGTACACGGAGGTGGAGGGCGTGCCGGCGCGCACCTTCCGCCGCATCGAGAAGCGCGCGGTGGACGAGTACGTCCGCTTCGTGGAGGACGTGCTGCCCGAGGCGGTACGGAAACGGCGGAAGCTGCTTCCGCTGCAGGAGGCTCTGCGCGAGGCGCACTTTCCCGAGAAGTTCGCCTCCGAGCTGGCGCGCGGGGTCCCCGGCGGCGAGCCGAGGCGGCGGCTCGCGTTCGAGGAGCTCTTCCTCGTGCAACTGGGGCTGGCGCTGCGCAAGCGCGGGGTCAAGGTGGAGCCCGGCATCGCCTTTCGCGCGGAGCCGCAGACGCTCAGCGGCATCGTCTCGGCGCTGCCCTGGCCGCTCACCGGAGCCCAGGCGCGCGCGGTGGCGGAGATCGCCTCCGACATGCGGGAGCCGGAGCCGATGAACCGCCTGCTCCAGGGCGACGTGGGCAGTGGGAAGACGGCGGTGGCGCTCTGCGCTGCCCGCCTCGCCGTCGCCGACGGCTACCAGGCCGCGCTGATGGCGCCCACCGAGATCCTCGCAGAGCAGCACGCCCTCTCGCTGCGCTCGCTGCTCCGGGGCAGCCCAATTCACGTGGAGCTGGTCAGCGGCAGTCTCTCGCAGCGCGAGCGCGATCATGCGGCGCGGCTGCTCCGCTCCGGCACGGCGCAGATTGTCGTCGGCACGCATGCGTTGGCAGAGGAGGCAACCTTCTTCCACAAGCTCGGCCTGGTGATCATCGACGAGCAGCATCGCTTCGGCGTGATGACGCGCGCGAACCTCATGTCCAAGGGGCACCGGCCCGACGTGCTGGTGATGACCGCCACGCCCATCCCGCGCACGCTGGCCCTGACGCTTTATGGCGACCTCGACGTCTCGGTGCTCGACGAGTTGCCGCCGGGCCGCACGCCCATCGCCACCAGGGTGTTCAAGGACGAAGCGCGCGACAAGGCCTACGACGTCATCCGCCGCGAGCTGCACGCCGGGCGCCAGGCCTACGTGGTGCTCCCGCTGGTGGAGGAGAGCGAGAAGCTTGCCGATCTCAGGGCCGCCACCAAGGAGCGCGACCGGCTCGCCATGGACGTCTTTCCCGGCGTGCCCATCGGGCTGGTTCACGGCCGCCAGGGGCCGCCGAGCGCAACGAGGAGATGGAGCGCTTCCGGCGCGGCGAGAGCCGGCTGCTCGTCGCCACCACCGTCATCGAGGTGGGCGTCGACGTGCCCAACGCCAGCGTCATGCTGGTCGAGCACGCCGAGCGGTTCGGGCTCTCCCAGCTCCACCAGCTTCGCGGCCGGGTCGGCCGCGGAGCTGCCAGGTCCTATTGCCTGCTGATCACCGGAAGCTCCGGGGCCGAATGGGCGCCCGCCGCGCGGAAGCGGCTCAAGGTGATGGAGGAGACCACCGATGGCTTCCGCATCGCCGAGGAGGACCTGGAGCTGCGCGGCCCCGGCGAGTTCCTCGGCACCCGGCAGAGCGGGCTGCCGGACTTCGCCGTCGCGGAGCTGGCGCGCGACCAGAACATTCTCAAGGAGGCGCGCGAAGAGGCTTTCGCGCTGGTGCAGGAGGACCCGGAGCTCCGGGCAAAGGAGAACGTCGCGCTGAAGGACCAGCTCCTCCACCACTTCCGCGGGCGACTCAGTCTCGCGCGGGTGGGGTGATCGGCCGGATGCGGTGCGCCGGCGCCCGGCTCAAATCTCCACCATCCAGTCGAACATCAGCTTGAAGTCCTCGTAGCAGGTCTCGCAGATCCAGCGGCGGTCCTGGGTCACGTAGCCTTCGCTGGCGGTGCCGGTCTGCGCGCGGGAGCGGAAAGGCGTCCAGCAGAACTCGCAGTGGTCGTGCTCGGAGCCGGCCTTCGCCGGCGCGTATGCCTGGTACCGCAACAGCTCCTCCCGGAGCCAGTCTTGCCCCTGCAGGCGCCAATCTTCTTCTGGCGTGGTGGCGGTCGCGTTGCGCTGCTGCTGGGCCATGTTGCGCTCCTTCATGGAACTGGAATCCCTGCTCCGGGCGATTCCGCCAAAGAGCTTCTCGCGCCCTGCAGTCTTGCCGGGCTCGCCCGCAGTCGGCTCATCTGCGACCAGCGCAAACGTGCTGCCGGTCACAGAGTCGACCGCGCTCACCCGGGCGGGCGAGCAGGCGGGCGGGATGGCCGTCAGGAGGGCAGACTTGCGTAGCACGAAGACTCCAACGCCCGAGGCTTCTGGCTTTCTGCCCGCCCCTGCCTGGTTCGCGGCCGGGCGGGGCGCAACGCCTGTGTTAGCCTGTCCTGGCGATGGCGAAGATCGGCGAGATCCTCATCGCGTCAGGCCACCTGACGCGCGAAGGCCTGGAGGAGGCGCTCGACTGGCAGGTCCTGTACGGCGGCCGCATCGGCACCAACCTCCTCGAGCTGCGCCTGGTCGAAGAGGAGCACCTCGCACAGGCGCTCGCAAGGCAGCTCGGCGCCGAGGTGGCTTACGGGCCCCTGGAGGTGGAGCCCGCGCTGATTCCCGCCATTCCCGCGCACGTCGCCGACCGGAAGGAGATCGTCCCCTGGAAGCTGGAGAAGCGCAGGGTGAAGCTCCTCTGTTGCGAGATCAACGTCAGCGAGCTGGACCAGCTTTCCTATCGGCTCGGCCGCACCTGCGTGCCGGTGATCGCTCCCGAATACCGCATCTTCCAGCTCCTGCGCGCCCACTACGGCGCGTCGCGCCAGATGCGCGCGCTCGATTTCGGAGTGGTTCCGCAGGAGGGCCGCGAGGAGCGCCGGCGCAAGAAGGGCCAGGGCGGAGGCAAGGCGGCGGAGCTGGGCCCGGAGCTGATTGACGAGCGCGCCTTCAACGACATCTACAACCAGGTGCAGGGCAGGGCCGGTGTGGATCTCCCCCAGGCGGACTGGCCATCGTCTCCGCCGCAGGAGCCTGGGCCGGAAGAAGAGCGGCTCGAGTCACTGCCCGAAGACGCCATCCTCGAAGAGCTCCCCGCCGACGCCATCATCGGCGAGCCCGTGCAGCAGCTGGTGGCGGCCCGCGCTGTGTCCGATGCGGAAGAGCCGCTCCCCGTCGTCTCCTGGGACGACGTCACCGCGCCTCCCCCTCCGCCGCCGCGCGACGAGAGCCCGCTCGATTTCCGGCAGGCGCTGAAGGCGCTGGAGGGCGTGTCGGACCGCGACTCCATCGCGCACATCGTCCTGCGCGCCTCGCGAAGCAAGGCGGCGCGGGCGCTCCTTTTGCAAGTGCAGGGCGGGGTTGCGCTGGGTTGGGACGGCCTCGGCGAGGGCGTGGACGGCGGCGCTGCCCGGCAGGTCGCGATGCCGCTCTCGGCCGACTCCGCCTTCTCGCTCGTGGTCCGCACCCGCAGCCACTACATGGGGCCGCTGCAGAAGACGCCCGTGAACATCCGCTTCCTCGCCGCCCTGGGGAAGAAGGTACCGCTCAGCTCGCTGATCTTCCCCATCCTCCACCGCGGGCGCGTCTCGCACATGCTCTACCTCGACAACGGCCACCGCCAGCAGGCGCCCACCGACGTGGGCGAGATGCTCATCCTCAGCCAGCGCATCAGCCAGACCGTGGCCGCGCTGGTCGAGCGCAAGCGAAAGGCCGCGCTCGGCTGAGGGCGACTGCGCGGTAGCCGAGCCGGGTGCTCTTTGCCATACTCCGCCGCCTGGTGAACGTCCCGAACTCGCTCACCGCGCTGCGGCTCCTCGCGCTGCCGGTCTTCCTCTGGCTCTTTCTCTCCGGCCGGCTGGGCGCCGCGCTCGCCGTCTTCGTCGGCGCCATGGTCACCGACTGGCTGGACGGCATCGCCGCCCGCGCGCTCAAGCAGTTCACCCGCATCGGCGCGATCATGGATCCCATCGCGGACAAGCTGCTCGGCCTCTCCGGGCTGGCCGTGCTCTCCTGGACGCATCGCCTGCCGGCCTGGCTCCTCTGGCTCTTGATCTTCCGCGAGGTCTGCATCTTCAGCGCCATCGGCATCCTCACCTGGACCGGGCGCAGCTACGACATCCGCCCCACGCGCTTCGGCAAGTACTCCACCGCCTTCCTCACCGTCACCGTCATCTTCGCGCTGGTGCAGAGCGCGCGCGCCGCCCCGCTCGGTCCTACGCTGATCGCGCTCGCGCTCGTCTCGGCGCAATGCATCGTCGTTTCCTGGGCCCAATACCTCGCCCTCTTCATCGACCTGATGGGAAAAGGGGGACACCCTACTTAATTCGCCGCCCAGCAGGAAAAGGGGGACACCCTACTTAATTCGCCGCCCAGCAGGACCGGTTCCGGGAATTAAGTAGGGTGTCCCCCTTTTCCCCTCTTCCTGTCGGCTTGACCGCGCCTTTTCCCGCTGCTACACGCCACAGCCCGGCTTGCGTCCTTAGTTCAGCGGTAGAACACCACCTTGACACGGTGGGGGTCGCTGGTTCGATTCCAGCAGGACGCACCAACGCTTTCGCGAGGGCCCGGCCGGACTGCCGGGCCTTCGCTTTTCTGAGGTGGCCATGTCCGAGACGCTGCAGATCACGCTCCCCGACGGCTCGAGCAAGCAGGTGCCCGCCGGCACCCCCGTGGGCGAGTTCGTGAAGACGCAGATCGGGGCCGGCCTGGCGCGGGCCGCCCTGTACGCGAAGCTCGACGATCAGGAGCTCGACCTCTCCCGCCCGCTGCAGCACGGCGGCAAGCTCACGGTCTTCACCAGCAAGCAGCCGGAAGGGCTGGACCTCATCCGCCACGACGCGGCGCACGTGGTGGCGAGCGTGGTGCAGCGGCTCTTTCCCGGGCACGCAAGTCACCATCGGCCCGCACGACGGAGGAGGGCTTCTACTACGACTTCTTCCGCGAGGAGCCCTTCACGCCGGAGGACCTCGAGAAGATCGAGAAGGCCGCCAACGAGGAGGTCGCAGAAGGACCTGCCCTTCGTGCGCAAGGAAGTCTCGCGCGAGGAGGCGCTCGCAGCTCTTCGAGCAAGCTGGGCGAGAAGTTCAAGGTCGAGATCGTCGAGGACATCTTCAAGAAGGGCGCGAAGACCCTGACCCTCTACTCGCACGGCGACTGGGTCGACTTCTGCCTCGGCCCGCACGCGCCCTCCACCGGCAAGATCGGCGTCATCAAGCTGCTCAACGTGGCGGGCGCGTACTGGCGCGGCGATCACACGCAAGCCCCAGCTCCAGCGCATCTACGGCACCGCCTTCTTCGACAAGAAGGACCTCGACGCCTGGCTCAACCAGCAGGAGGAAGCGCGCAAGCGCGACCATCGCAAGCTGGGCCGCGAGCTCGACCTCTTCGCCTTCCACCCCGCGGCGCCGGGCGCGGTCTTCTGGATGCACCGCGGAACGCTGCTCTTCCACGCCCTCTCGGCGGCGATGCGCGGCCTCTGCCTGCGCAACGGCTACCAGGAAGTGAAGACGCCGCTGCTCTACAACAAGCTGCCTCTGGGAGCGCAGCGGCCACTGGGGCAAGTACCGCGAGAACATGTTCCTCGTGCTCGACCCGGAGAGCAAGGACGAGAAGGTGGAGGACCGCGCCGCACTTCTCGCTCAAGCCGATGAACTGCCCGTCGCACCACCTCATCTACGGGATGAAGAAGCGCAGCTATCGCGAGCTGCCGCTGCGCTACCACACCCAGGACGTGCTCCACCGCAACGAGGCCACCGGCGTGCTCAGCGGCCTCACCCGCGTGCGCCAGTTCCAGCAGGACGACGCGCACATTTATCTCATGGAGTCGCAGATCGCCGACGAGGTGGGGCGGCTCTCGGCATTGATCCGCAAGGTCTACGACGCCTTCGGCCTGACCTTCACCGCCAAGTTCGCCACCCGGCCGCAGCAGCGCATCGGCACCGACGAGCTTGGGACCGCGCCGAGAGCGCGCTGCGCGCGGCGCTGGAAAAGACGGGCATGCCCTACGAGCTCAAGCCGGGCGACGGCGCCTTCTACGGCCCCAAGATCGACTTCGACGTGAGCGACTCCATCGGGCGCAAGTGGCAGCTCGGCACCATCCAGCTCGACTACGCGGTGCCGGAGCGCTTCGAGCTCGGCTACATCGGCGAGGACAACAAGGAGCACCGGCCGGTGCTCATCCACCGCGCCATCTACGGCAGCTTCGAGCGCTTCGTCGCCATCCTCATCGAGCACTACGCGGGCAACTTCCCGGTGTGGCTCGCCCCGGTGCAGGCGCGGATCGTCACCGTGGCCGATCGGCACCTGGACTGGGCGCGCGAGGTGTACGCGCAGATGCAGGCGCGCGGCCTGCGCGTCGAGCTGGACGAGACCTCGGGAAGCTGGGCGCCAAGATCCGCGACGCGCAGCTGATGAAGGTGCCCTACACGCTGGTGGTGGGCGACAAGGAAGTGGAAGGCAAGGGCGTGTCGCCGCGCAAGCACGGCGAGGGAAAGGAAGCGGACCTCGGTTTCCAGGCGCTCGACGTCTTCCTGGGCAAGCTGTCGGCCGAGGCCGCGGCGCCGTTTTGACTCCGCCGCGACCCTTCCGGATATCGCCTGACACGGCCCCTCGTCCGCCCCTGCGCCGGTCTTGACACGACGCAACCAGCGGCTACCATGCGCAGGTTCTTTGCGGGGATCTCGCACATCACCACAGGTTCAAGCCGGCGGAGCCCCTTGAATCCCCGGGGTCCCGCCGGAATCGTTTTTCTCACGTAACCAAGGAGTCTGCCATCCGCGACGCACGTACGAACCGCCGAATCCGCGCCCGTGAGCTACGCGTCATCGGGCCCGAGGGAGAGCAGCTTGGAGTCCTGCCCCTCGAGGTGGCCCTCGCCAAAGCAGTGGAGTTCGGCCTCGACCTGGTCGAGGTCTCGCCCATGGCGAAGCCGCCGGTCTGCAAGATCATGGACTACGGCAAGTTCAAGTACGAGACCAAGAAGAAGGCGAACGAAGCCAAGAAGAAGCAGACCGTCGTCAAGCTCAAGGAAGTGAAGTTCCGTCCCAAGACGGAGGAGCATGACTACGGCTTCAAGACCAAGGCCATCCGCGAGTTCCTCGAGGAGGGCAACAAGGCCCGCTGCACGGTGATGTTCCGCGGCCGCGAGATCACCCACCGCGAGATCGGCCAGGCCATCCTCAGCCGCATCGCGCAGGACCTGAAGGACATCGCGGTGGTGGAGCAGTCGCCGCGCCTGGAAGGCCGCATCCTCTTCATGATCCTCGCCCCCAATCCGCGCTGGCTGCAGTCGCAGCGCGCGAAGGCCGAGGCGAAGCCCGCCGCACCCCGTCCGCCCTCGCCTCGCCCGGCTTCCGACCAGCCAGGCGCCGGCTCGCCTTCCGTGGCCCAGCCTCCCCCCGCGCCCGCCCCGGCGCGCGCCGAGGCGCCGAAGGCTTGACCTGCGGGAGCGGCTTGTGTACAACGCGCCGCTCTTCGCGTGAGACCGGAAGGATTGGCAAGATGCCGAAGTTGAAGACGAAGCGGAGCGCCGTGAAGCGGTTCCGCAGCACCGGGACGGGCAAGATCAAGGCGGGGAAGGCCGGCCGCCGGCACAACCTCTCGCTGGGCAAGAACCGCAAGCGCAAGAACCGCCTCGGCGACACGCTCATCCTCCAGCGCCGCGACGAGAGGCACCTCAAGAAGGCCCTGCCGTACGGGCTGCCGAAGTAGAGAAGCGCCACACGCGCCGCACCAGACAACGCCCGCGGCGGGCCTCCGGGAGCTCCCCGGTGGTGGTCAAGGAGAAGGTCGATGCGCGTCAAGCGTGGGTTCAAGGCACGTCGCCGTAGAAACAGGGTCCTGAAGCTCGCCAAGGGCTACCGCGGCCGCAGAAATCGCTGCTACAAGCGCGCCAACGACGCCGTGGAGCGGGCGATGATGCAGTCGGCCCGCGGCCGCCGGGTGCGCCGCCGCGACTTCCGCTCGCTCTGGATCGCCCGCATCAACGCGGCCGCCCGCCTGAGCGGCGTCTCCTACTCGCGCTTCATCAATGGCCTGAAGAAGGCGAACGTCCACCTCGACCGCAAGGTGCTGGCGGACATCGCTGTCGCCGACCCGCTGGCGTTTGCCGCCATCGCCAAGCGCGCCGCGGCATAGATTCGTTTCAGCAGCAACGAACGAAGCCGCGCGGGGAACCCGGCGCGGCTTTCGTCGTTTTGAAGGGAGCGTCACGTGATCGAGCAGATCGACGCCATGCTCGCCCAGGCCCGCGCCGAGCTGTCTTTGGCGCAGAGCGAG
This sequence comes from uncultured delta proteobacterium, assembly GCA_963792275.1. Taxonomy (GTDB): domain Bacteria; phylum Myxococcota; class Myxococcia; order Myxococcales; family 40CM-4-68-19; genus 40CM-4-68-19. Next base: position 31,738 of record CAWBVQ010000018.1, on the reverse strand, counting down.
GCGCAGGTGGAGGCCGCGCGGGTGCGCTTCCTGGGCAAGAGCGGCTCGCTCTCCGGACTGCGCAAGTCGTTGGGAAAGGTAGCCGCGGAGGACCGCCCCAGGGTGGGCAAGCTGGTCACCGACGCCATCTCGCAGCTCGAAGGGCTCTTGGAGCAGGCGCGCAAGGACCTCGCGCGCAAGGCGCTGGAAGCGGACCTGAACCGCGAGAAGCTGGATGTCACGCTGCCCGGCCGCAGGCGCCGCCGGGGTCACCGGCACCCCGTCTCCCAGGCGCTCGACGACATCGTGGAGATCTTCGCGCGGCTCGGATTCCACGTCGCTGACGGGCCGGAGATCGAGTGGGACCTCTACAACTTCGAGAAGCTCGGCTTCCCGCCCGACCACCCCGCGCGCGACATGCAGGACACCTTCTTCCTCGACGCGGCCTCGCAGCCCGCGCCGCCGCCCGGCTCGCCGCCCACCCAGGGAGCGATGCAGCAACTGCTCTTGCGCACGCACACGAGCCCGGTGCAGGTGCGGGCGATGCTGGGGCAGAAGCCGCCGGTTCGCATCATCGCGCCGGGCAAGGTGTACCGGTCCGATTCCGACCCGACGCACACTCCCATGTTCCACCAGGTGGAGTGCCTGCACGTCGAGGAAGGCATCTCCATGGCGCACATGCGCGGCACCCTGGACGCCTTCGTGAAGGCGTTCTTCGGGCCCAGCATCCAGACGCGCCTGCGGCCCAGCTACTTTCCCTTCACCGAGCCTTCCGCCGAGGTGGACATCTCCCACCCGCTCTGCGGCGGCAAAGGCTGCAAGCTCTGCAAGGGCACCGGCTGGCTGGAAGTGCTGGGAGCCGGGATGGTGAATCCCGACGTGCTCGCGGGCGTGGGCTACGACCCGGAGCAGATCACCGGCTATGCGTTCGGGGTGGGCATCGATCGCCTGGCCATGCTGCGGCACGGCCTCGACGACCTGCGCACGCTCTTCGAGAACGACGTCCGCTTCCTGGAGCAGCTATGAAGATCTCGCTCAGGTGGCTGCGCGAGCTGTGCCCGGTCTCGCTCTCCGACGAGGAGATCGCTGCGCGGCTCACCGGCATCGGGCTGGAGGTGGAAGGCCGCGAGCGCCGCGCCATCGGCGACGGCGTCGTCGCGGCCCGCGTGGTCTCGCGCACGCCCATCGAGGGGAGCGATCACCTCAGCCTCTGCCAGGTGGACGACGGCCAGGGCACGCACGCGGTGGTCTGCGGCGCGCAGAACTACGCGGCGGGAGATCTGGTGCCCATGGCGCGGCCCGGCGCCACCCTGCCGAACGGCATGGTGATCAAGCGCGCCAAGCTGCGCGGCGTGCAGAGCGACGGCATGCTCTGCTCACAGCGCGAGCTGGGACTCTCCGACGACCACAGCGGCCTGATGATCCTGCCGCCCGCGGCCAGGGTCGGCACGGCTCTCGACGCGCTGCTTGGCCTGCCCGATACGGTGCTGGAGATCAACGTCACTCCCAACCGTCCCGACGCGCTCAGCCACCTGGGCATCGCCCGCGAGCTCTCCGCGGTGACCGGCGTCCCGGTGCGGCTGCCTTCCGTGCAGCCGGCGGGGAAGGGCGAGCTGCCGGCGCGCGTGGAGGTGTCCGACCCGCAGCGCTGCCCGCGCTACGTGGCCCGGGTGATCGAGGGGGTGCGCGTGGGCCCCTCGCCGCTCTCCGTGCAGGAGCGGCTGCGGTCCTGCGGCGTGCGGCCCATCAGCAACGTGGTGGACGCCACCAACCTGGCCTTGCTCGAGCTGGGCCATCCGCTGCACGGCTTCGATCTCGACCAGCTCGCCGGCCGCCGCATCGTGGTGCGCCGCGCGCGCGAGGGCGAGCCCATCACCACGCTCGACGGCAAGGAGCGCAAGCTCGCAGCCGACGACCTGGTCATCGCCGACTCCGAGAAGCCGGTCGCGCTCGCGGGCGTGATGGGCGGGCAGACCAGCGAGGTGGGCGACGCGACCACGCGCGTCCTCCTGGAGTCCGCCATGTTCGACCCCGCCGGCGTCCGCCGGACCGCGCGCCGCCACCTCCTGCACACCGAGGCGTCGCACCGCTTCGAGCGCGGCATGGACGAGCGCACGGCCGAGCTCGCCGCAAATCGCTGCGCGGAGCTGATCGTGCAGCTCGCGGGCGGCAAGCTCCTGCCCGGCGCCATCGACGTGTATCCCTCGCCCCGCGAGGCGCCCAAGGTGATGGTGCGCCCCGGCCGCGTCTCGGCGGTGCTGGGAGTGGCCGTGGGCCATGACGAGGTGGACCGCTGGCTGCGCGCGCTGCAGCTCACGCCGGTAGGCGACGGCCGCTGGAGCGTGCCCTCCTGGCGCCGGGACCTTTCGCGCGAGATCGACTGCATCGAGGAGATCGCGCGGCTGCGCGGCTACGACACCATCCCGGTCACCTTGCACCGCGCCGGCCTGGGCGAAACGGCGGCGATCTCGCCGCAGCGGCGAGTGACGGCGCAGGCCCGCGCGGCGCTCTCGGCGCACGGCTTCGACGAGGCGGTGAACTACAGCTTCCTCGCCGAGAAGGACCTGCTCTCCGTCTCCGCGGCAAAGCCGCTGCGGGTGGCAAATCCGCTCACCAGCGAGCAGGGCGCCATGCGCACGACTCTGCTGGCAGGCCTGTTGCGCAACCTCGGCCACAACCGCGCGCGCGGCGTCCACGACGTGAAGCTCTACGAGCTCGGGCGCGTGTACCTCGCGGAGGCGGATGCGCGGAATCCTTCCGGCGCGCTTGCCTGGCCCACGCACGAGCCGCGGCGGCTGGGCCTGGTCCTCGCGGGAGCGCGGCGCGCCAAGAGCTGGAGCGGCGGCGGAGAGGCGTCGGACTTCTTCGACCTCAAGGGCGCCGTGGAGGACGTGCTCGAGGCGCTGGGCATCGCCGGGGCAGGGTTCGCGCCGGCCGCCGACCCGGCGCTGCATCCGGCGAGCGCCACCGCCTTGCTGGTGGGAGGAGAGACGGCGGGCCGGCTGGGACAGGTGCATCCCGCGGCGGCGGCCCACTTCGAGGTGCCGGTGGAGACGTGCCTCGCGGAGCTGGACTGGGAGGCGCTGCTCGCGCACTCGCAGGCTTTGAAACAGCTTCGCGGCGTCTTCAGATTTCCGGCGGTGGCGCGCGACCTGGCCTTCGTCGTGGACGCGGCGGTGCCGGCGGACAAGCTGCTCGAGGAGATCCGCGCCGCCGATACGGCGAGGCTGCTCGAGCACGTGGCGCTCTTCGACGTCTATCGCGGCGCGCCGGTGCCCGAAGGGCGCAAGAGCATGGCCTTCGGGCTTTCGCTGCGGGCTCCGGACCGGACGCTGACCGACGCCGAGGCCGACGCGCTCTGCGCCGCCATCCGCGACCGGCTCCGCCAGCGCGTCGGCGCGCGAGATTCGCGCCTAGCGCGGGCTGCGCCGGGCCCAGTCGACGGCGTCGTCGAGACGGTCCTGGCCGAAGAAGAGCTCTCCGCCCACGGTGAAGTCGGGCGCGCCGAAGATGCCCAGTTGCTGCGCCTCGGCCGTGTTGGCGCGAAGCTCGGCCTTGATCTCGTTCGACTGCGCGCGCTCCAGCGCCTGCGCGCCGCCTGCGCCGAAGAGGTCGCAGAGCACTTCGGGGCTGGCGATGTCGCGGTCCGCGGCGAAGTTCGCCTGGAAGACGGCGCGGACGAAGGCGGGCTGCGCGGCGCCGGCGCAGAGCGCCATGCGGGCGGCGAGCACGCTGTTGCGCGGGAAGACCGAGGGCCGCCGCCAGGGAAGCTGGTACTTTTCGCTCAGGCGCTCGAGGTCGCGCCACATGTACCGGCCGCGAACCGGCTGGACGTTGAAGGGCGAGTCCTTGATGCCGAGAAGCTGGCTGAAGATGGGTCCGAGCAGGAAGGGGCGGTAGCGCAGCGCGACGCCGGCGTTCGCGCAGGCGGCCTCGATCCTCATGGCGGCCACGTAGCTGTAGGTGGAGGCGAAGTCGAACCAGAACTCCATGTGGTGCAAGGTAGCGCATGTCGGCAAAGATGCGAGCCGGAAGCTTCCAGGCCATGATTTCCCTTGGTGTTTGACCGGGTTGGCCGCGTGCGTGTAGTCTTTTTTCCATGACCAAGGCCGACGTCATCGAGAGCGTGTGCAACAAGGTTGGGTTCTCCAAGAAGGAATCCGCCGAGATCGTCGAGATGGTCTTCGACACGCTCAAGGACACCCTGGAGCGGGGCGAGAAGATCAAGCTCTCCGGCTTCGGCAACTTCGTGGTCCGCGAGAAGAAGTCGCGCGTGGGCCGCAACCCGCAGACCGGCCAGGAGATCGAGATCTTCCGCCCGCCGCGTGCTCACCTTCCGGCCTTCGCAGGTCCTGAAGAACGTCCTCAACAAGGCGTAGTCAGGCCCGGTTCCCGATTGACGGCCGCAGGGGCGGATGTTACGACGCTCCCCCCTGTTCGTGTCCGTACCGGGGCGTAGCGCAGCCTGGTAGCGCACTTGCTTGGGGTGCAAGTGGTCGCTGGTTCAAATCCAGTCGCCCCGACTCTTGGAGGCCCCTGATCTTCCTGGAATTTCCGGGACGGTCAGGGGCCTCAGCTTTTGGGTTTTGGGCTGCCGGTAGCAAATGGCCGAGATTTTTCGGAGCGGAACGACGGACGCTGGAGCCCGCTCGCCAAGGCGACCGAAGTCGAGCTTGGCGACAACTGCGCGCATGTCCTCGATGCCGTCGACGTGCGGGTAGTTGCAGCCTGGGACGCTCAAGCATCATCACTTGATAATTGATCACATGATGACTACGATGTCCCCGGATGGACGTCACGCTGCCGCTTCGGCCACCCAATGCACGGCGACTCTCATCATCGTCACGGCCTGGAGGAAGAAGCCATGAGTGAAGCCAAGCGTTGCCGCGTGTGCGGGACCCCGACCGAGGTGCGGCGCGAGAACTACAAGTACGACGCCAGCGGGCTGGACAACATCACCCTTCAGAACATCGAAGTGCGGCACTGCCGGAAGTGCGGTGAGCGCCAGGCGCTGATCCCGTCTCTCGCGGAGCTGCACAAGTCGATTGCCCTTGCGCTCGCGGAGAAGCGCGAGCGGCTCTTCCCGAAGGAAATCCGATTCTTGCGGAAGTATCTCGGATTGTCGAGCGCGGATTTCGCCGCAAAGATCGGGGTCGATCCGGCAACTGTGTCTCGCTACGAGAGCACGACTGATCCACAGCCAATGGGGAAGCAGACCGAACGCCTGCTCCGGCTGATGGTCATCGTGGAGAAGCCCGTGCAGAGCTATGCGCTCGAGGAGCTCGCAACCCAGGAGCCCAAGTCCGTTCGGATGACGCTCGCTCCGCGAAAGGGCGGCTGGGATCGTCAGGTCGACAGGCCGCAATGAACATGCGCTACCCGGCGATCGTAACCAGGGAAGGCAAGAACCTCCTCGCGGAGTTCCCGACATGCCGGGGGTGCCAGACCTTCGCGCCACCAGGATTCACGATCGCGCACGAGGCCGGTGAGGCGTTGGCACTCTGGCTCGAGACGCACCTTCAAGAGGGCATGCTGCCGCCAAAGCCGCCGCGGACGGTCAAGCTGCGCAAGGGGCAGCAGTTGCTGTGGGTTGCGGTGGATCCAAAGCTCGCAGCCAAGCTGGAACTCCGCTGGACGCGCGCGCGTTCCCGCCGTCGACCGGCCTAGCTTCGGTGATGTCTCGGACGCAACGCCTGTTGAAGGCCAGCCTGTGGGGGGCTGTCGCCGTGCTGTTGCTAGGCATCGGAGTCACCGCGGCGGTCGCGCGCAGCCAAACCCACCGGCCCAAGTCTCGGTTCGAGGAGCCGCTGCCCTCGCTCGCCTCTGGCGTGCCCGGTGAGGCGCTTCGGCTCACTGCGGAAGACTCAATCTCGACCGGGGCGTGGCTTTGGAAGGCGCCGGGTGCGGCCCCGTGCGTGGTGCTCTTGCACGGGCACGGCGGTTCTCGCACCGGGCAGACTGGCCTTGCCAGGCTACTCACTGAGCATGGCGACTGCGTGTTCGCGGTCAGCCTGCGCGGCCATGGAGACTCCGACGGTGACGTCGTGGATTTCGGCTGGAGCGCGCGAAAAGACGTGATCGCCGCGGTCCGGTTGCTGCAGCAGCGTCAGCCTGGCCATCCCATCTACGTTTTCGGAAGCTCGCTCGGCGCCGCTGCCGCGATCTTCGCTGGTGGCGAGCTGGCGATGGACGTCAGGGGCTACATGCTCGAGTCGCCGTTCCATGATCTGCGCACCGCGGTGTCGAACAGGCTAGAGAACCTGGGCGCCCCGCGGCCGCTGGTCGCGGTGGGGACCTGGCTGTTGTGGAACACCGGCCGGCTGGGCCTCCCCGTCTCGCCGGAGAACATCAGCCCGATCGATCACGTCCAGGACATTCCCTCGTCAGTTCCAATGCTCTTCCTGGCTGGGACGCAGGACACGCGGGCGCGATTGTGGGAGGTCCGCGAGCTCGTGGAGCGCGCCGGGCTCCACGCGCGGCTCGAGATATTTCCGGGGGCTGATCACGGCGGGCTGTTTCGATCCGACCCTGAGCGCTACGAGAAACTGCTGATCGACTTCGTGAACCGTTGAGCGACGCGGCGCGACGAGCTGGGGAACCAAGCGGGACCGGTACCCGGTTCCACGTCTTCGGGCGGATTCTGCTAGGGTCCCGCGCATTCCGCGGAGTGGCTGCCTCGACAACGAGTCATTGCGCTCCTCAAAAGGACGAACCGATGATTCGGCATTTCGCAGCCATCCTCTTCGCCGCAGCCCTGTCCGCCACCGCAGCACTCGCCGCGCCGCAGGAGCCGCCGAAGTGCGGCGACGACGACTCCATTCGCGACGTGAAGCGCCAGTACAAGGGCCTCGAAGAACTGAAGCAGGGACTGAAGATCAAGACGATGACCGAGGTGAAGGAGATGCACTTCGGGCCCGCGCCGAAGTCCGCCAACCAGTACTCGAACAAGCTGCACTACGCGACGACCTCGCGCTGGTGCCAGGCGACGGCGACGCTCTCCAACGGAAAATCCGACACCGTCTACTGGCGCATGGACTACCTCGTCGACGGCAAGGAGTCCGGCATCAACCTGAACCACTGCGCCAAGGGCCACGACCTGCTCGACGCGAACTGCGAACAGATGCGCGCGGGGAAGTGAACCGGGCTGCGGAGTCGCTGCGAGCGTCAGCGCTCGCCCCGCCGCGCAGTGGAACCCCGCGCGGCAGCTACTGACTGACGGTCGCGACCGTCAGGTGCGTGAGAGGGATCTTGTTGGTCCCGTCCGGATCCACCCGCCAGACGTTGCTGGACGCCATGGACGTGTTCGCCCCGTTCAGCACCTGATTCGACAAGAAGCGCAGGTGCGATCCCGTCGGGGCCCAGCCGAGCATCGCGGCGGTCGCGCTGGAGGACGCGGTCACGTCGAGGAGCCCGGTCCCGCCGACGCCGACCACCCACTCGTTGCTGTTGACGTTGGTCGTGTCCGCTCCGCTCGCGGCCCGGGTCGATGAAAACGCGACGCGCGACCCGTCCGGCGACCACCATCCGTCGCCGCTCGACGACCCGACCAGCCGCGTGAACGGAGTCGGGCTCGACCCGTCGGCATTGATCGCCCACAGGTTGAAGACGAGGCTGGGAGCGAAGGCGTCGCCGCCGTCCAGCGCGCGATTGGAGGCGAAGGAGAGCCGTTGGCCGTCGGACGACCAGCGAGCGGCGGCCTCGCGCAGCTTTGCAGTGCCAAAGACCTGCGTCAGGTGCGTCAACGGCGCCGGCGCGGACCCGTCCGGATTGACCAGCCAGAGGTTCTCCGCCGGGCCGGCCGCATCCGATCCATCCAGCGCGCGGAAGCTGGAGAACGCGACCTTGCTGCCGGAGGGCGACCACATCGGCGTATCCGCGCCGGCCTGGGTGAGCGTCGTCAGGGTGTGCTGGCCGGAGCCGTCCGGATTGACAATCCACAGGTTCGCGTTGGCGGCCGCCGCATCGCTGCCGTCGGCCGCGCACGCGCACGAGTAGACGACCTTGCTGCCGTCCGGCGCCCAGCCGAACGCGTGGACCGCGGACGGCCCGGCGAAGGTGAAGTGCGTCAACGCGATCGCCAGGGTCCCGTCGGAATTGATCACCCACAGATTGACCGCCGCGCCGGCAGCGTCGACGCCGCTCGGCGACCGATCCGACAAGAACGCCACCTTGCGGCCATCGGGCGATCGAACGCCGCCGGAGCTGTTCGCGTTCAAGAGGCTCGTCAAAGGCAAAGCGTTCAGGCCGTCCGGATCCATGGTCCAGAGGTTGTTGTGGGCGGTGGCCGTATCGGCGCCGTTCAACGCGCGATTGGAGGAGAAGACGATCTTGTCCGCGACGACGGTGAAGGTCAGCGCATTCGATGCGCCTCCTCCGGCTCCGGGATTGACGACGGTGACGTTTGCCGTCTGCGCGGCGGCCAGATCGGCAGCCGAGACGTTCGCCTGCAGTTGCGAGGCGCTGACGACGGTGGTGGTGCGGTCGCTGCCGTTCCACTGCAGCGTCGCGCCGGACGTGAAGTTGCTACCGGTGACCGCCACTGCCAGGGCCGCCACACCGGCTGGTGCGCTCGAGGGCGAGATGCCGGTGATCACCGGCGGCCCGCTTGGGATCACGGGCGGAGGAGGCGGCGTCGCGGCCGGCGTGGAGCCGCAAGCCAGCGCAGAAAAGCAGTGAACGGCAAGTCCGACCGCGCACCACGCCATCCGGTCAGACCGGGAATCGCTTCCTGGATTTGCGCTCATGTTTGCCGTCACCCTGCCCAGATTTACGCCGGGTTGGCAAATGCGCCGGCCGCGCGCATCAGGTCGTGGTTGACCGAGTGGTTGATCGCCGCGAGCGAGAGCAGCGCGTCGAGCAGGTGACGGAACTCATCCGGCGAGAGGATCATGCGCGGCTCGATGTACGCGCTCCACTCGAGCGTCCGGTCGCGAACCCGGTAGTGCGTGCTCGCGCGGCCGAACGGTTCGATCCGCGCAACCGCTTCCGCATCCTCGAGCCGCTTCGCCAGCACGACGTCGGCCGAGCGGATGACCCAGGAGGAATTGCCGACCAGCGGCAGGCCGACGTTCCAGACGATCGACCAATCCGCGGCGCCGGCGACGTTCTCGAGGGCGACGCTGAAGACGTTGCCATTGCGCGCCGGGCCGTACTTGTGGGCGACGTTCGGCGTCATGAGCGCATGGACCTGCGCGCCCTGGTAGGTGCCGGAGAGCCGGCTCGTCACCGCGACGCCGCCATCGCTCGCGATCCGCGCATCGCCGAGGATCGGCAAGAGCGGCGACCAGGCGGAGCCGAAGCGGCGGTTCTTGAACCACGCCGCCGTCTTGCCGATGGCGTAGCAGACGACGACGAAGGCGACGAGGACCGCGATGCTCATGAGCCTGCCGCGCCAGACTCTGCTACGCTCGCGATGGTCGGACATGAACCTCGAGATGAAATAAGCGCGGTGCGGCTGCGAAGGGGGGGAAATGACCTTAAGCCGTCGCGACTTCCTGGGGACTGCAGCTGCGCTTGGCGCGTCGCTGGCATGGGGCGGCCCTTCGCGCGCGTCGCGCGTTCGGTGGCGTGAACGCCGCGATCTTTATCCCGAAGGGGTGGCCTCGGGCGATCCAGATCCGAAGAGTGTGATCCTGTGGACCCGGCGCCCGTTCGAGGACGGTCAACGACACGTATTGACGGTAGAAGTCGCCGAAGATGAAGCCTTCCGGCGAGTGGTCGCGCAGGCCAGCGCGCCTGTCGCGGCCGCTGCCGACTGGACCACGCGGGTACTCGCCTCTGGCCTCAAGCCGGCGCGGACCTACTGGTACCGCTTCACCGACGCCGAGGGGAACGGCAGCCGCATCGGCCGCACCATCACCGCGCCGCTCGACAGCGACGCGCGCGCCGTCAAGTTCGCCTTCGTCAGCTGCCAGGACGTCAATGAAGGCACGCTCAACGCCTTTCGCCGGATGATCTTCGAGGACGAGCGCGCCGCGCCCGGAAACCAGCTCGGATTCGTCCTCCACCTCGGCGATTTCATCTACGAAGTCGTCGAATATCCCGAGGAAGTGAAAACGCGTTACGACCGCACCATTTACGACGTCGGGCGCATTCCCGACGGCGGGAAGGTCGGCAAGTTCCACTATCCGCTGACGCTCGAAGGGTATCGCACCGTCTACAAAGGCTACCTGGCCAATCCCGATTTGCAGGATGCCCGCGCGCGATGGCCGTTCGTGGCCATGTGGGACAATCACGAATTCTCGTGGCAGGGCTGGCAGAGCATCCAGCAGGCCGGCGGCAAACCCCGGCCAGGTCAAAGCATCAAGGTCGCCGCAAATCAGGCCTGGTGGGAATACTTGCCGTCGCGATGCAGGAAGGTGAGCGGACCCTCTCTGGAGAAGTTCGATGCGCCCGCGGTGACGGATGTCGCCATCGAGAAGTGGGACGAGAACGGCCTCGGCGACGAGCCCAACAACCTCGCGGCCATCCACAGCCTGATCGGCTACCGCTCGGTTCGCTACGGCAAGCATCTCGACCTCATCATCACCGATCAGCACAGTTACCGCAGCGCCGACCCATTCAGCGACCCGGCCATCGCCGGATGGGGGCCGGAGTTCTACGGGATGTTCCCCGAGGATGCAGCGCAGATTCTCGACGGCGGCCGCACCTTCAACGGTGGCAAGCCGCCGGCCCAAATCTCATTCAATGACGCGCACGTTCCCAATTCGCGAAAGGACGCGCCGCCGCAAACGATCCTCGGCGCGGAGCAGAAGGCCTGGTTCAAGGACCGGCTGCGCAAATCGAAGGCGACATGGAAGATCTGGGGCAATTCCGAAGGCGCGCTCGATTCGCGGTGCGATCCGCAGAATCTGCCAGCGGGACTGACCAAGGAGTCGTGGCCGAAGACGACCTATGCCTCGATGAGCGGCGGAGACTATGGAACCGCTTATCGGGAGCGCGCCGAGATCTACGATCTGGTGCGCGCCGAGCGGATTACCGGCTTCGCCATCGTGTCGGGCGACCGGCACAGCTTCTGGGCCGGCTACGCGACCTCGGAATTGCCGCCGGGCAAGTTTGACCCGGTCGGCTTGAGTTTCGTCGGCGCCTCTCTCTCGAGCGCCGGCACCATGGAGGCCATGGAGCATGGCTTCAAAAAGGATCATCCGCTGCGGCCTCTGTTTCTGGTCGACCGGCCTGGCGCGGACAAGCCGGAGTGGACGCACAACATGCTGCTCAAGCACGGCGTCCGATCGTGCCTGGAATATGCCAAAAGCTTCGATTTGAAGCGCGCGCGATCCCTGTCCAACCCCAGCCTTGCCCCGCATCTCGAGTTCGTCGATCTCGGCGGCCATGGCTATGCGACGGTTCGCCTCACGGGTGACGAGATGCGAACTGAATTCGTCTGCATTCCGCGGCCGATCACCCGGAGCGAGCGCCCGGACGGTGGCCCACTCCGCTACCGGGTCGTGCATAGCGCCAGGCTTTGGCCGGCAGGCGGGCGGCCGAAGCTCGGACAAGAGGTTATCGAGGGCGACGTCGGACTATCGATCTAATGCGACCTCACCATGCGGCAACGTGCCGGATCAGGGAGCGACCGCAACGGACCGCGTTGGCGCAGGCATTTAAACGCGGTGCGTCAGCCGCATCTGCTTGCTGAAACCAGGGCGCCCCGCGGGACACTTCCCGGCATGACGCCACTCCTCTGCGCATTCGCCCTGCTTGCTTCCGACGCGTGGATCCTGTTCCAGAGCGAGCAGAAGGTGACGATGTCCAGCTCGATCGAGGACCTCAAGGCCGCCCAGCGGCACGTCGCCAGGTTCGGCCCGCATTTCCTCTGGTTCCGGCACGCCGGCAAGGAGTACGTGGTCCGCGCCGACAAAGTGCTCGAGAAGGCCGAGCTGGCCACGCAGCGAAACGAAGAGGCCGAGGCACGGCAGGCCGCGCTGGCCGCCGCTCAAGCCGAGCTGGACCGCAGCGAGCAGAAGCTCGATCGAGCGGAAGCGGAAATCGAGAACTGGCAGGACTCCGGCGCGAAGGACGAGAGCCTGCAGCGCGCGAAGGCGGAAGTGCGCAAGGCGCAGGAACGCGTCGCGCGCGAGCAGAAGAAACTCGGCAAGACGGAGGAAGGGCTCAGCCGGGCCGAGGAAAAGCGCGCCAAGGAAATGGAGAGGAGAATGTCCGAGCTGATCGCGGCGGTCCTGCGCGACGGCGCCGCCACGGAAGTGCGCTGAGGAAGCCCGCCCGGGTGAACCGCTCGCAGCGACCGGCGCGAGCGGTCCTCCCGCGCTACTTCGCGAACACCAGCCGCTTGGTGCGGCCGCACTGTCCGCCGCTCTGGCCGTCGAGCCGGTACTGCCCCGGCCAGGACACGACCGCAGCATAGGCCGGCGAGTCGGTGGCGGCGACCGCCAGGGTGGTGCCCACGGTACCCGCCACCGGAACGAGCGCGACGGCGTTGCCGAGCGTGTTCGCCGCCGGATCGTATCCGTAGAGCGCTGCGCTGGTGAACTCCGGCACCGGGATGGTGATGGTATGCGAGGTGAGGGAAGCGTTCCACGACACGCCGAGAGAGCTGACCGCGCCCAGGCTCGAGCCCTCGCCGGGGGTCGCGCTGATGGTTTCGTCGCCCGCGCAGGGGAGGATCAGAGTGCGGGAAACGCCCGTGGACGCGCTGCTGGCCGAGAGCGTCAGCTGCCCGTTGGTGACCTGCGGCTGCGGGCCCGCCGGATCGACGCGATAGAACGCGCCGTTGAGCGCCGGATCGCGCATCAGCGCGACGCCGTTGGCGGTGACCACCGTATCGTCGGGCGGGATGAAGCTGCCGGTGCTGATGGGTCCGGACGTCACCACCACGAATCCCGAGAGGGAAACCTCCCCCTTGGCGGGGCTGGGGTTGAAGAAGAGATTGTTGGCGCCCATCTCGAACCGGCCGCTGCTGCCACCCCCACCACCGCCGCCGCCGCCGCCACCTCCGCCGCCACCCCCACCGCCGCCGCCCTTCGCGGCGGCGTCGCGGGCAGGTTGTCCGAGCGCGCCGGGACCAACCTGCGTGGAGCCACAGGCAAACACCGAGACGGCCAGCATCGAAGCGATGAGATTGGTTTTCATGGTCGATGGGGAAAACCCGATGGTCCCGCGGGGCGGGTCATCTTTGTGGAACCGCTCAGCCATAGCCGGAAACCTCCCTGGTTCCAGGCGATTAGCACGCGCCCGCGATGATGTCATCACTCAGCCCTTCGTCGGAGTTAAGGGGATCTCGACGTGCTAGGTTCGCGCGATGGACACCCCAATCTCCAGAAGGACGATCCTCGCCGCGGCCGGCGCCCTGGCGCTGCCCAGGGCCGCGCGAGCGGCCGCCGTACCCCGGTCGTTCGACCACGTGCAGCTTGCCTGCAACGACCTGGACAAGGGCATCGCCTTCGTCGAGAGCAGGACCGGGGTGAAGGCCGCGTTCGGGGGCGTGCACCCGGGACGGGCTTCGCGGAACGCTCTCCTGAAGCTCGGCGAGCGGCGATACCTGGAGATCCTCGCGCCCGACCCAGCCCAGGATCGCAGCCTGGACGTGCGCGGGCTCTACAAGATCGACTCGCCGCGCCTGCTCGAATGGGTGGCGCACGTCGACGACCTCGACCCGATCATCCGTGCGCTCGCAGCTGCGCACATCGAGACGAAGCCGATCTTCCCTGGATCGCGAAAGCGCCCCGATGGCAAGTTGCTGCGCTGGAGGGCGCTGAATCTGAAGGACAACCGTGGCGGGATGCTCCCCTTCTTCATCGAATGGAGCGCGGATTCCGCGCACCCGGCGTCGGACTCACCGGCCGGATGCGAGTTGGCCTCCTTCAAAGTGAGCGCCCCGGACCCCGAATCGCTGCGCGCAACCTTCCGCACCCTGCAGCTGGAGGACGTTCAGGTGGAGGCAGGACCGCGGCCGCGACTCACGGCGGTGATCAAGGGCCCGAGAGGAACGCTCGAGATCTAAGCCAAGACTCAATACTTCCCCTCATTGCCGAGCGCCTCGAGCTCGCCGACGGCTTCGGCCACGAGCCCGGGACTATCCAGATCGATGGCGACGAATCGGCGGAGAAGCTCCTTGGAGGGCGCGTCGTAGCCGTTGCGCAAGAGCGCGGCATAGCCGGGAACGAATCGCGCGGGGTTCTCGCGGAACCTCCGGTAGAGGACCAGCGAGATCAGCGACGAGAATCATGCTGCTCGTCGAGTGCAAGGGGTCGCCGTAGTAGCTCTCGACGCGGGTCCAGAGCAGCGCATCGTTCTTCTGCTCGAATCGATCGGAGAAACGGCTGCCGGCCGAACGCGTCAGAGCCGCGAACTGTTCGGGCGATGGCCGTTCGCCGCGGATGACGGCGTCATGCAGGGCAATCTCGACGGCGCCCTCGGTCGCCGCGCCATAGAGAACGAAGGCGCGTCCGAGGAGCTCCTGCCGCAGCGCGCTCTTGCGGGAGGGATCGCGCTCGTTGCGAACCAGATCGCCGGCGACGAGGAACTCGTTGAAGCGGCCGAAGGACTCCGTCACCCAGGCCGGGCCGCGGCCATTGAGCGGCGCAACGCCGTTGCGGCTCATCATCATCGCCTGCGTGGCGTGTCCGGACTCGTGCGCGAGCAGCATCAGGTCGAGATAGTTCCCCGCGAACTGGAAGGCGTAGAAGATGCTGGTGCCGATGGGATCGACGCTGGAAGTCCCCTGCATCGGCAATCGATGCGGCCCGCCCTCGACATCGACGCGGCCATTCCGGGGATCGAAAAGAGCGAGCGTCTCGCGCTGATAGTCGGGACCGAGCGGCGCGACCGCGCGACCGATGATGGCCGCCGCGTCGTCGAAACTGAATCGCAACCGCGACGGGGCGAGCCTGTGCGCCTCGGGGACCGTTCGCGCCCATTGCCACGAGGCCGCGATCTCGTCGTACCAGCGGCGCACGAGCGGCGGCGCAAGCTCCTCGCCGGCCAGCGCCTGCTCCATGCAGCTTGCGTACTTGCTCGAGCGCGCCTTGGCGTCGCAAGCACGCACGATCTGCGCGAGCCCGTGAGCGAACAGCTCCGCGTGCGAGGCAAAGCCATCCCACAGCTTCTTTTCCGTCTCCTCGCGCACGGAAGCCGAGTCGTCCGCGAGCAGAACGCCCTGGTCCTTGAGGACGTCGAGGACCTGGCCGCCGCTCGAGCGGACGGTTCCGAACTGCGTCCGCGACACCGCATCGAAATAGAAGGAGGGATCGGAGACGAAATCATAGCGGTCGATGACCGCTTGCGCCTCGGCAGCGGGACGGTGCGCGCATTCCTCCTTGGTCGACCGCACGAAGAAGGCAAAGTCCGAAGGCGGCCTGGTGAGGCGATGGAGATGCGCCTCCGGGGTGGCGCAGATGGCCTGGCGGACCGCGCGCGTGGCGCTGCGTCGCGCTTGCCGCACTTCCTGCACTTCCGGCTCGTGGCGGTCCTCGGTGTTCACCGCGCTGCGGGCGAAGAAATAGAGGTCGTGCAGGCGAAAGCGCTTTTCCAGGTCGCTCCAGAGGAGCAAGGTCGCGCGCAGGCTCGCTTGCGAACGGGTCGCGGTCTTCGCCATCCGCTCCAGCCGGCCGAACTGCGCGACCACGTCCCGCCGATCCTGCGCCTCCAGCGCGTCGCTGGCGAAGAAGTTTCGCTGCAAGTCGAACTTGCGCGGTTGTGCGGGCGCGGCTGCAGCGGCGAGGCAGATCGCGACGGCTGCGCGAGAGGAAATCATCGGGCCATTCTGCACTGCGCGGCCGCCCCAGCGAGCGGCGGCGAAAGGACTTTGCCAGCCTCTCAACGATGCGCAGGTCGTGCGGGGAAAAACGAGGCGCGCACTGCGATGGTCTTTGTTGCGCCCGCCGCCAGTGGCGCATACCATCACGACGATTCGAATCACGGCATCCGGCGGATGCGTGTCGGATGCAGGGAGCGCCCCGTGCGCAAACCAGCCATCATCCTGGCTTTCCTCGTGGGGTGCGCTCATGCGAGCACCTCTTCGGACTCTTCCGCCTCGCAGCCGATCTCGACGGAGATCGAGGCGACGCGGGTCGTCCCTGGCAACCCGACGCGCCCCGACGGGGCCGTGAACCCCATCGACCTGGTGTGGGTGGCGGACGTGACCGCCGTCGAAGAAGCCACCGCCGATCCGGGCATGGAGCCTCTGTGCGGCGACACCGATAACGACCCTCCCCACCTCTGCCCGGGGAGCGGAACCGCTCCGGCGCCGTCGTCGCCCCCCGAGTCAGGGTCGCCGCCTCCGCCGCCGGACTAGTCCAGCGGTCGAATCGATGCGCACGCAGGTGGGAATCGTCGGCGCCGGGCCGGCGGGGCTGTTGCTCGCGCACCTGTTGCACCTGGAAGGAATCGAGTCGATCGTCCTCGAGGCGCGCAGCCGGGCGGAGATCGAGTCGACCATCCGCGCCGGCGTGCTCGAGCAGGGGACGGTGGATCTCCTCGCCGCCGTCGGCGTCGGCGAGCGCATGAAACGCGAGGGCGCCGTGCACCGCGGCATCAACCTGCGCTTCCGCGGCGAGACCCACCGCATCGACCTGCACGAGCTGACGGGCGGCAAGGCGATCACGCTCTATGCCCAGCACGAGGTGATCAAGGACCTGGTCGCGGCGCGCATCCGCTCGGGAGGAGCGCTCCTCTTCGACGTCTCCGACGTCTCGGTGGCAGAGGTGGAGACGCGGGCGCCCAGGATCCGCTTCCGCCACGCGGGCACCGGGCAGGAGATCAGCTGCGACTTCGTCGCCGGATGCGATGGGTTTCACGGCGTCTGCCGTGCCGCGATCCCGGGCTCGAAGAGGGTCGATTACCCGCACGTCTATCCCTTCGGATGGTTCGGCATCCTCGCCCAGGCGCCGCGCTCGACGGAGGAGCTGATCTACACGCACCACGAGCGCGGGTTCGCCCTGGTCAGCACCCGTTCGCCGCAGCTGCAGCGCCTCTACTTCCAGTGCGATCCGAACGACCACGAGCAACGCTGGTCCGACGAGCGCATCTGGGAGGAGTTCCGGGCGCGATTGTCCGGCAAGGACGGGTTCCGGCTGGCCGAAGGGCCCATCGTGCAGAAGGGGATCGTCGCGATGCGCAGCTTCGTCATCGATCCCATGCGCCACGGCCGCCTCTTCCTTGCCGGGGACGCCGCGCACATCGTGCCGCCGACAGGGGCCAAGGGCATGAACCTCGCGGTCGCCGACGTGCGCGTCCTCTCGCGCGCGCTGGCCGCGTTCTTCGCCTCGGCGCAGACCGACCTGCTCGACGCGTACTCCGACACCTGCTTGCGCCGCGTGTGGCTCGCGGAGCGCTTCTCGCGCTGGATGACGGCGCTGACCCACCGCGACGCGACGGCCGACGCCTTCACCAACAGGCTGCAGCTCGCCGAGCTGGAGTACGTGACCCGCTCGCGTGCCGCGGCCGTCTCGCTGGCCGAGAACTACGTCGGGCTTCCCATGCCCTGAAGCGCGCCGCGCAAGCAGCGGCGGAGTGGCCGGTTCCGGGATCCTGAATCCCATGGACGGACAGGTCAGGCGACGCGGCGCAGGCCGCGCATTGGCATGGAAGTTCCTTCTCTTTCGGCGATGGATTCCTTCCTCCACGACTTGCGCACCGCGCTGCGGTCCCTGCGGCGCAGCCCCGGGGTCGCGGGGGCCGCCATCGCCACGCTCGCCCTCGGCATCGGCGGGCTCTGCGCCATCTTCGCGGTCATCGATCTGACGCTGCTGCGCCCGCTGCCGGTCGCGCATGAGGAGCAGATGGTGCGGCTGCGCGAAGGCGTGCGGCAGCCGGACGGCTCGGTCGATGCCGTGAACGTGGTCGGTCCGCACTTCCAGCAGATCGTGGCGCAGGCGCGGACGCTCTCGGCCTTCGCCGCGATGTCCGCCCGCGCTTTGGCGCTGACGGGGGCCGAGGTTCCGCAGCACGTGGAGGCCGCGCTGCTCTCGCCGGGATCCCTGCAGACGCTGGGGATCCGGCCTCTGGCGGGGCGAGCGTTCACGGATGCGGAGGAGCGGTTGGGCGCATCGGCGCCCTCGGCGTTGATCGGCGAGTCCCTGGCGCGCGCGCGCTTCGGCGATGCCTCGAGCGCGCTCGACCGCGAGATCGCGCTCGACGGTCAGTCGCGCCGCGTCGTCGGCGTGCTCCCGGCCTGGTTCCGCTTTCCCTATTCCGCGGAGGTGTGGCTGCCGGTGGTGCCTTCGGAGGCCTCGGCGGACGACTACGCCGTCTTCGCCCGGATGTCCCCGGGCGTCTCCATCGAACAGGTTCGCGCCGAGCTGGAGGCGATTGCGCGGCGGATGCCCGCGCTCGTGCCCGGCACATTCCCGGGATACGTGCTCGTCGCCACTCCGATGCGCGAGAGCCTGGTCGACGGCGAGCACAGGGTTGCGCTGGCGCTGCTGGGCGTCCTCGGCGCGTTCCTGCTGCTCGCCTGCGCCAATGTCGCCACCCTGCTCCTCGCCAGGTCCGCGGCGCGCTCGAAGGAGATCGCGCTCCGGGCGGCGCTGGGGGCCACGCGCATGCGCCAGGTGCGGCAGCTGCTCCTCGAGGCCTTGCTGGTCTCGCTCGCGGGCGCGGCGTTGGGAACCTGGATCGCCATGACCGCGGGTCCCCTGGTGCTGCAACTCGCGCCGGGCAACCTGACCCGGCAGTTGGGCCTCGCCGATCTGAGGCTCGACTGGCGCGTGCTCTCCTTCGCGCTCGCCTGTTGCGTGTTGGCCGCGCTGGCCGCCGGCGTCGCTCCCGCGCTACAGGCGTCGCGCCCCGACCTCAACCAGGTCCTCAAGGAGGGAACCGGCGCGGGGGCCTCGGCGAAATCGCATCGCGCCTTGCACGCCCTGGCCATCGCGCAGACCGCGCTGGCCTTTGCCCTGCTCACGGGCGGAGGCCTGGTGGTGGAGGACTTCCGCCATCTTTCCCAGAGCTCCGCCGGATTCCAGCCGCTGCACCTCATATCGGCGCAGATCACCTTGCCGGAACAGCGCTACCCGCCCGGACCGCGCCGCGCCGCCTTCGTCGGCGAGCTGCAGCGATCGGCCGGCGCGCTCGCTGGCGTCAGCTCCGCCGGCGTGATCTCGGTCAACCCGTTCGGGGGAGGCACCTGGAGCGCGCCGGTGCTGGCCATGGGCGAGGAGGAGTCCGCCGCGCGCAGCGTGAACCATCGCCTGATCACGCCGGGGCTCCTCTCGGCGATGCGCATTCCGCTCTTGCGCGGGCGCGAGTTCACGGACGCGGACGGGCCGGCAGCGGAACCGGTGGTGATCGTGAGCCAGCACCTCGCGCGCCGGCTCTGGGCGGGCGGGGAGGCGCTGCAAAAGCAGGTGCGGCTCGCGCGCGCGGGATCGCCCTGGCTCACGGTGGTGGGCGTGGCGGGCGACGTTCGCGACGAGGGAGATCTGCGCGACGCCTGGTACCTGCCCTACGCGCAGAAGGCCGACAGCGGCGCGGCCGAATCGTTCTGGCTGATGGTGCGGAGCCCGGCGCCCGATCTCGAGCTGCCGCTGCGCCGGCTGGTCGCCTCGATCGACCCGCAGCTCGCCATCGACCGCGTCGCTCCCATGGACGCGATGCGCAGCGAGGCCCTCTCGCGGCCGAGGCAGGGAGCGCTGACGGTGGCGCTCTTCTCCGTCTTCGGGTTGCTGCTCGCGGCGCTGGGCACTTTCGGCGTCGTCAGCTTCACCATCGCCCAGCGGCACCGGGAGATGGGCATCCGGATGGCGCTGGGCGCGACGGCGCCGCGGATCGCCGGCCTGGTCCTGCGCCGCGGGCTCCTTCTGGCGATCGCCGGAGAAGGCATCGGCGCCTTTGCCGCGCTGCTCCTCCACGCGGCGCTTCGCAGCCATCTCACGGCGGTCGCCGGAGCGCAGCCGCTATTGTACGCGGGCGTAGGACTGCTGCTCCTCGCCGCCGCGGCGGCGGCGGCGCTGCTTCCCGCGCACCGGGCCTCCTCGGTGGATCCGGCCGAAGTGATGCGGGCGACGTAGGGCAGCCGGGCGAGCGCCAGCACCTCCTACCATCGGCGGGGAAATGCCTTTCCCGTTGTCCGGGCATGCTGCGCGGCCAATCTTTGCGATCAACGCTGGAGGAACCCGTGCGCGCGCTGAATGTCTCTGCGATCGTCCTTGTGTTTTGCGCCGCGTGCGGCGGCGGCGGAAGCCCAGCCCCGACTTCCGACACCCCGCCAACCCAGCCGCCCCCTCCCGCTCAGCCCGCGCAGCACGCGTTGACCGTCGTCGTCGAGGGACAGGGGCGCGTCGTCTCGACTCCGGCCGGGATCGATTGCACCGCCGGGTCGTGCAGCGCGCAGTTCGCGGACGGCGCCAGCGTGTCGCTCGATGCGACCAGCGCCGCGGGTTCGAAGTTCACCGGCTGGGGCGCCGACTGCAGCGGTCCCGGCTCGTGCACCGTCACGGTTTCTGCCGACATGCACGTCTTCGCGCACTTCGACCCGATCACCGTGACGCCGCCGCCACAGATCACGCTCTCCGTCGCCGTCTCCGGGCCGGGCCAGGTCACGGGAGGCGGACTGACCTGCGGCGCCGGCGCGACCACCTGCAGCGTGACCCTGCCGCCAGGCACCGCGGTGACGCTGACCGCGACCGCCTCTGCGTCGGCGCGCTTCGTCGCGTGGGGAGGTGCCTGCAGCGGCAGCGCCGGCACCTGCCAGCTCGCGCCGCAAGCGGACACTTCGGTGACGGCGACCTTCGAGCCGGCGGCGCAGACGCTGGTGGCGAACGACGGCACCATGCAATTCGAGCTTGCGCTCAACTCGACCAAGGTGTTCTTCGCGCGGTTCATGTCCGACGGCCCCTCCATCTGGTCGGTCCCCAAGTCCGGCGGCACGCCTTCTCGCGTGGCTTCCGGAGCTTCCAACTTCATCGTGGCGGACGACTCGTTCGTCTATTGGACCGACGGCTTCGGAATCTTCTCGGCGCCCGTCGAGGGCGGCGTCGCCTCGCTATTGGCGACGGGTCACATCGGCCGGATGGCGCTCGACGAGGTGGGTGCGCTGTACTGGGTGTTCACCTCCGATGCCACGCACACCGGCGAGGTGCACCGGATGCAGAACCGGGTCGACAAGATCATCGCCTCCGGCCAGTTCGAGAGCGGCGGCGTGGCGGTCGACTCCACGCACGCGTACTTCACCTGCGCTCGTCCGAACTCGACGGATTGGACCATCCGCCGGGTGCCGAGGAACGGCGGCGCCGTGGAGACGGTGGTGGCGACGTCGCTCGAGCCGCTGGTGGTGCGCCTCGATCCGCAGAACGCGTACTACCGCGACTCGTCGACCAGCGTCTGGGCGGTGAGCAAGTCCGGAGGAACGCCGCGCCTGCTCTCCGCAGCCAATGGCACGGAGGGGTTCGCCAATCTCGATCTCGACGTCAACGCCGGCGTCGTCTGGTGGATGTGGACGGACAATACGTCGGCGCCCAAAGGCCTTTTCCGCTCCGCCGCGGACGGCAGTGGATTCGCCGCCGTCGATACCAGCGGGGACCTCAATTGGTTTGGCCCTCGCGTCGACGCGACCGCGGTCTATTACATCCACGCCGGGGCGCTGCTGAAGCGGCTGAAGTAACCGTCAGGCTCGCTCGGCGTTCCCATTCCCGGTGCTCAGAGCGGCCGGATCTGCACCTTGCGCCACTTGATCGGGCCGCCCTCCGCGCCGTTGACCCCGGCGCCGTACTGCAGCGCGAAGGGCCCTGCCGCATGCTTCGCATCCTGCGCGCTGACGGTCTGCACGCCGTTCAGCTTGACCGTCAGCTGCTGCCCCCTGGCGGTGATCTCGTAGGTGTTCCACTTGCCGCCGGCCTTGTTGACGAGCGGCACCGGAACGGCGGCCACGTTGACGATGGCGCCCGTGCCGTACTTCGGGTCCGGACGGATGTCCCAGATGTTCGCCTCGTAGCAGAGCTCGGAGCTGATCTTCGCCGGATCCGCGCAGCGGAAGTAGACGCCGCTGTTCGTCTCCGCCTCCGCGTAGAACTCCGCGCGGATCTCGAAGTCCTGGTAGGACTGCTTGGAGACGAGATAGCCGCCCTTGCCGTGGTCGGCGACGATCGCTCCGCCCTCGACGCGCCAGTTCGCGTCGCCGACCGGGTTCCAGTTGGCGAGTCCCGCCTCGCCGTCGACCAGCGTTTGCCAGCCGCTGCCGGCGCTGCTGCTGGCACTGGTCCCGCTGCTGCTGCTGCGCATCTGCGCGCATGCGGCGAGCGCGAGCGCGACTGCCCACCCGAATGACGAAGCCTTCATCGGCCCCTCCCAGCGGAAGTGAAGGCCTGCACTCTATCGGAACGCGCGTCGCCACGCACCGTGCGGCGCGGTTGACGAGCTTCCCGCCATGGTTACGTTGCTCATGCACGCTTCGCGAGGAGAGAAGGATGCGGGAATTCGGAGTCCGGCGTTACGGCGACAGCCTGTACCATCACTGCATGGCGGATTCGGCTGCGGATGCGGCGAACTGGTTCGCACATTTCCAGAGCGGCGTCGCGGGCAGGGACTTCCAGGCGCTCGTCAAGGACGTCGCGAAGCCCGTCAGCGACGAGTCTGGCATCGGCGGCAACCCGGAGGTGGTCATGGTGCGCCACGGGCCGCTCACCGCGGGTGGAAGGGCGGCAACCGATCTGAACCGCACCAGCTCCCTGGGCTGAGCGCCGCCGTCCGGCGATCCTAGGCGGCGGATTCGGTCTCCTCTTCCGACGACCAGCGCCTGAGGAAGCATTTCGACTCCTCGTCGTTCGCGTCGGCGAGGCGGCAGAGGCGACCGGGGTCGAGCACCCGCAACTGGGGACCGGAGGCGAGGATTCCGATCTGGCGGAGTTGGGAGAGCGCGCGCGAAAGCGTCTCCGGGCGCAGTCGCAGCACCTGGGCCAGGACCCTTTGCTTGATTTCGAAGGGGCGGCCCGCCTCCTCCATCCTCTGCCGTTCGCGCAAGAGGCGGGCGATGCGGCCGACAGCGGAGCCGCTGGTCATCGCCCGGTCGCGGCCGTGGGCGGAGATCTCCCGGAGGAGAAAGTCGATGATCGCGGCCGCCGGGGAGTCGCCCGGGCCGACCCAGGCGCGGAAGTCCTGCGCGGCGATGCGCAGGAGCCGCACTTCGGTCAGCGCCACCGCGTCGAATCGGTAGCGTCTCGTGCGCAAGGCCTCGGCGCCGATGATCGTGTCCCGGCCGCGCACCGACGACCAGATCTCGTCGCACTCCGCCGAATAGCAGGTGACGAGGATCGTTCCCTCGCGGACGACGAGGACCTCGTCGATGTCTGCGTTCTGCGTGGCGAGAACGCTGCCGGCTGCGCGCACGACCTCGCCCATGCCGGCCCTGGACGCCGACGGCAAATCGATCGCGTTGGTGAAGAAACCCCCCGGCAGCTTCACGGCGGCCATGCTCATCGAAACGGGCGGGTGAGTCAATGGGCGCCTACGGCGTTGGTCTAGCCTCACGGTAATTTTTGAAGCGCGAAAACGTGCGTAACTGCTTGTAATTGCTCCGTCGTCTAGGACTTTCGGCCGTCAGACGTTGGTGTTGATCTGCGTCAACAGGCGACGAGGGGGTGACGGGTAGGGTGACCTCCGTTGGAGGAAGCCGCCTCGGCGCCATCGGAGGTGCCGACTGTGGGCCGCTCTCCACGGGGGGTAGTCAATCATGATGTCCAGAGGATTGTTCGCCGCGCTTGCGCGGGCATCGGTCGCATCGATGCTCGCGATCGCCGTTCCCGCCCACGCCGCTCTCGAGCGAGTGGGCCCCAACAATCCCGACCCGAGGGTCGGGAACTATCCGGCGTGGTACCAGGACACCACCGGCCTCGCGCTGGAGTTCTGCGACCCGCTCAACGCGTCGGAGTTGAGCGGTGGCTGGTGCGTGCTGCTGCCCGGCGACGCCGTCATCCCCGAGGCGTTCCCGACCAACTTCTTCGACGAGCACTTCTACTACGACTCCGTCGCCTCGCTGACCACTGCCAGCGGCGGCAGGGCGCTGGTGGTCCTCGCGTTGGAGGCGGCCTTCTCCATCGGGCCTGCCGCGGTCAACGACCAGATCACCTTCGGCCGCGTCCGCCTCAGGCTGGACCCGGTCCCGGTCAGCGGGACCTACCGCTTCATCCACCCCTATGGCGAGGACTCGATCGACGCGGCAGCCGGCGACCGCATCTTCTTCACCGAGGACATCGGCATCGGCGTGCCGGGCGGCCCGTTCGAAGGCGCCCTGAACTCGCGCGTCGGCCCTTTCCTTGCCGCGTCCGCCACGCCGGGTGGCGCCGAGCTGGGCGCAGTGACGGCCCAGAATCCCACGCCTGACACCGACCCCGCCCACTTCGGCGGCACGTTCGCTCCCACGGCGTACCCGGGCACCGGCAAGGCCTATCTCGCCGATCCGGCGCGCCTCGGCCCGGTCACCGGCAGCCCGCTCCCTCCCTTCACCGATTCCACCGGCGCGCTGCGCGACCACAACATCTTCCGCATCGAAGGCCCGGCCGGGTCGGCCCTCGGCGGCGTGAACGCCGACGGCACCACCATCGACTTCATCGAGACCACGGACTTCAGCCTGAACGGCCGCATCATGTCGGACACGCTGCCGGGCCGGGTCTCGGTCGATTGCGCGAGCTACACCAGGAGCGCGTCGGCAACGAAGCTCGACGTCTTCGCCTCCGGCTCCGAGACGTTGGCGGGCCGCCTTCCCACGCAGCAGCGGCCGGCGCCCGTCCTGCCGCAGCTCTCCTTCTACGAGGCCCCCTGCGGCGCTGACGCCAACGGCGCGTTGATCGCCCCGGCCGGGCTCACCGATCAGCCCTTGGCCAATGCGGGCACCAGCTTCTGGGCCCAGGCGGCGCCGGCGACCATCCCGGCCGCCGTTTGCGTCAAGGACGGCGCCGCGCGCAACGCGGCTGGACAGATCGTGCCGGCCTTCTTCCAGAAGAGCGTCACCGACGAGGTCGCCGTCACCCAGGCGCTCTACGATCCCGACTCGGCGACGCTGACGGTCAACGCCACCTCCAGCGATTCCGTGACGCCGCCCACGCTCTCCGCGGACGGCTTCGGCGACCTCACGGCGGGCGTGCTCACGGCCACGCCGCTGCTCGCACCGCCCGCTACGGTGCGCGTGCGGTCCAGCCTGGGCGGCATCACCGATCTCGATGGTGAGCACCAACCAGGCCGGCGCCGGCCCCGCGACGCTCCGGCGGTGAACGACGCAGTTCACCCTCGACGAGGACGCGGGCTCGCGGATCCTCGACGTGCTCACCAACGACATCAACGCCGCCGGCGGGACGGTCGCCATCGTGTCGCAGCCGCGGCTTGGAACCGCCCTCGTCAACGCCGACGGGACCGTGACGTACACGCCCGAACGCCAACGCCAACGGAGGCGATGCGCTCTCCTACCAGGTGACGACCGCCGCCGGGGTCTCCAACATCGCCAACGTGGCCATCACCATCAACCCGGTGAACGATCCGCCCACGGCGATCAACGACGGTACCTTCACCGTGAACCCCGGCGTCGCCACCGCGCTGCCCAACCTCCTCGACAACGACATCGATGCGGACGGCCGCGCCGACCTGGTGGCGGCAGTCAACATCGTGGCGCCGGCGAACGTGACGGTGACCGGTGGAGCGGGCGGAGTCGTGACCTTCACGGCGGCGAGCGCTGGCACCTACACCTTCACCTACCAGGCGCAGGACAGCGCGGGCGTCATCTCGGTGAACGCAGCCACGGTGACCGTGCAGGTGATCGGCTCGGATACCGTGGACGTGGCGAGCGCGCTCTTCCGCAACGACAAGAAGCGGTGGGTGGTCGCGGGAACGAGCAACGTGCCCAACCAGACCATCACCCTGACCTACGTCGACGGCTCGGCGGCAGGACACGCCATCGCAGTCGACCTGCCGGTCGATGCCGCGGGGGCCTTCACCCTGGACATCCGCGGCGTCACCGGTCTCGATGATCCGACGACGCTGGCCGTCCGTCCCACGCAGCTGAGGGGCACCTCTTCGCTCACCGGCAGCGATGTCACCCTGATCCAGTTCAAGTAGGTCATCGCAAAGAGGTCATCGAGCACGACCATGGAGCCCGGGCCGCAAGGTCCGGGCTCCATGCTTTTGGACGCCGGTTCCTCGCCACGCGTTGCCGCAGGTGCTTAGGCTGGACCCGTGCTGATCCTTCGCGCCGTGCTCTTCGGCATGCTGGTCATGCTGGCCGGGACGATCCCGCGGAACGTCCTCTTCGCCGCGAACCTGCGCTACCTGCCGCGCGTGCCCTGGGCCGTCCCGCTGATTGCGGCGTTCCTCTGGCTTTTCTGGCGTTACCTGAACGGGGCAGGGCCGCCCCAGGAGACCGGCCTCGAGCGGCGCGCGAGCCTGCGCGCTCAGCGTGTCTCCGGCGTCGTGTGGGCGTGGGCGCTCCTCTCCGGGGCGCTGGGGATCGTCGCGCTGGTGCTGGCGCTTCGCATCCTGAATCGATTGGTGGCGCTGCCGCCGCAACAGCTTCCCGATCTCGGACAGGTGCCCGACCTCACGGTGGTCTCCCTCCTCGTCATGGCTGCTCCGGTGGCGGGCGTCGTCGAGGAGGCGGCATTCCGCGGTTACATGCAGGGCCCGATCGAGCGCCGCCACGGCCTGTGGATCGCCATCCTGATCAGCGGAACCATGTTCGCGGTGGCTCACCTCGACTTCACCTGGACGCTCTGGCCGTACTACCTGGCGGTCTCCGCCCTCTACGGATCGGTGACTTCTCTGTGCGGCTCGATTCGTCCTGCTATCGTGCTGCACACGGCGGGCAACCTTTATTCGAACTTCGATCTCTGGCTTCATCGCCAGGCGGAGTGGCAGGCCGGTGCCGCCGGGACCGCGCCGATCCCGACGACCGGCGCCGACGCGATCGTCTGGCGCACGGGCATCGCGCTCCTTGCGGCCGCTGCGGCAACGGGATGGGCCTACCTCCGCCTCGCCCGCGCCGCGCGGCGGAGGTAACTTCGCGCCGAGCCGAAGGAGGAATCGATGGAGACGAGCAAGGCGGTGTGCGTCGTCGCAGGCGTCGGGCCGGGCATTGGGGCCGCGTACGCCCGGCGCTTCGCGAAGGAGGGTTACGCGGTGGCGCTGCTGGCGCGGGGCAGCGGATTTTCCGCGGAGCTCGCCGCATCCCTGCAGCGGGCGCGAGCGTTCACCTGCGACGTGGGCGACGAGGCCTCGGTGGCGCAGGCGTTCGAGGCCATCCGCGCCGACCTGGGCGAACCGGACGTGCTCCTCTACAATGCCGGCTCGGGCGTCTTCACCGGCATCGAGGAGACCACCGCCGCGCAGATGGAAGCGGCCTGGCGGGTCAACGCCCTCGGCGCGTTCCTCTGCGCCAAGCAGGCGATTCCGGCGATGAAGCGGGCCGGCCGCGGCGCCATCGTCATCACCGGCGCCACCGCCTCGCGCAAGGGCGGCGCCCGGTCTGCGCCATTCGCCTCGGCCAAGGGCGCGCAGCGGCTGCTCGCGGAATCGATGGCCCGCGCGCTCTGGCCCGCCGGCATCCACGTCGCGCTCATCGTCGTCGACGGCGTCGTCGACCTGCAGCGCACCCGCGAGCGGCTGAAGGACAAGCCCGAGTCGTTCTTCGTCCAGCCCGACGCGGTGGCCGAGACCGCGCTGCGGCTCGTCCAGCAGCACCGGTCCGGCTGGTCGTTCGAGGTCGAGGCGCGACCCTTCGCCGAGCAGTGGTGACCCCGGCGCGAAGTCGCCTCGCCCTTCGCGCCCGGCGTCGCGCCCGCGAACGGGTGGACTCGTACTACAATCCTCGCCGGAGGCCGCACCGCCCATGCTCCTTGCCGAGGTCGTTCTGCCCGATCAGCAAGCGGTTGCGCCGGAGCGGCGGGAGCCCCTGGCTTGACCGCGCCGCCGGCGTCGCTCAGGCGACTCGTCCCGGAGGTGGTGCAGACCTCGGCGCTGGACTGCGGTCCCGCATGCCTCAAGAGCCTGCTCGGCGGCCTCGGGGTGGAGGTGAGCTACCCGCGCCTGCGCGAGGCCTGCCAGACCGACGTCGACGGCACCTCCATCGACACCATGGAGGACCTGGCCCTGCAACTCGGCGTGCAGGCCGAGCAGGTGATGCTGCCGCTCGACCATGTCTTTTCCCAGCAGGACTCCTCGCTGCCGGCGATCGTAGCCATGCGCCTGCCGGGCGGGGCCACGCATTTCGTGGTCCTCTGGCGCCGCTACGGGCCTTTCGTGCAGGTGATGGACCCCGCCACCGGACGCCGCTTCACCACCTGGAAGAAGCTCGAGCGCGAGCTCCACCTGCACACGCAATCGGTTCCGGCGAGGTCGTTTCGCGATTGGGCCGGCAGCGCGGAATTCACCGATGTCCTGCTCGCCCAGCTGCGCGAGCTCGGCACTGCGCGAGCGCCCGAGGCGTACCTTTCGGAAGCGCTCTCGGCGCCCGGGTGGGAAAGGATCGGCGCGCTGGACGCGGCCACGCGCGCGGTGCGGGCCCTGATCGCCGGCGGCGCGCTGCAACCGGGCCCGGCGGCAGGCAAGGTGCTGGACGGGCTTGTGGCAAGGAGCGCGGAGCAGGGCGTCGCAGCCATTCCCCCTGGCTACTGGTCGGTGCTTCCCGATCCCAAGAGCCCTGCGGAGGAACCGGCGCTTCGCTATACCGGCGCTGTCCTCCTGCGGGCGGGCGGCCGCGGCGCGCCGGAGGCGGCGGTCGGGCAAGGCCCGTTGCCCGCCGAGGTGGCGGCCACCCTGATCGCCTCCCGCGTCCGGCCGGCGGCGGCGCTGGTCGCGGCGCTGCGCGAAGATGGGCTGCGGGTTCCGCTGCTGCTGGTGGCGGGGCTTTGCCTGCTGGCGGCGGGCAGCATCGCCGAGGTGCTGCTGCTGCGCGGACTCTTCGATCTCGCCAGGGAGCTGCGCCTGGTGGGCCAGCGCGCCGCGGGGCTCGCAGGGCTGGGGCTCCTCACCGCCGCCCTCGTCCTCGTGGAGCTGCCGGTGGCGGTGGGCGTGCTCCGGCTGGGCCGCCGCCTGGAGCTGCGGCTGCGCCAGTCGCTGATGCTCAAGCTCCCGCTGATCGACGATCGCTATTTCCAGAGCCGTCTCACCTCCGACATGGCGTTTCGCAGCCACGCCATCCATACGGTGCGGGGGCTGCCCCGGGTGGCGTCCCAGTTCCTCGTCGTCGGCCTCGAGTTGATCGCCACCACCGCCGCCCTGATCTGGCTCACCCCGGTGGGCTGGCATCTCGCGCTGGCCTCCTGCGCCGTCACCATGTCGTTCGCGGTCGTGGTGCCGCGCCTGCTCGCAGAGGCCGATCTGCGACTCCAGGTCCACAACAGCTCGCTCAGCCGATCCTATCTCGACGCCATGCTCGGCCTCTCCGCGGTGCGCGTGTGCCGCGGCGAGCGGGTGCTGCGCCGCGAGCACGAGGCGGAGCTGGTGGAATGGGCGCGCAGCGGCCTCTCGTTGCAGAAGGTGGTGATCGCGGTCGAGGGCCTCGTGCTTCTGGCCTCGACGCTTTTTGCGATCGGGCTGGTCCACGGGTACGTGTCCGCGCCCGGCCGCGCGACCGGCTCGGTCCTCCTGGTGGTCTTCTGGGCGCTGCGCCAGCAATGGCTTGGATTGCGGCTTTCAGCCATTGCCCGCACCTGGCCCTCGATCAAGAACCGCGTCGCGCGCCTCCTCGAGCCCCTCGGCGCCGCTGCCCAGCCGTCGCGCCCCGCGGCCCCGGATGCTTCCCCATCCGCGCCGAAAGGCTGCCGCGTCGAGATGCGGGACGTCGAGGTGCGGGCGGGCGGCCACGTCATCCTCGAGCGGATCGAGCTCTCCGTGGAGCCCGGTTGCCATGTGGCGGTGGTGGGCTCCTCCGGCGCAGGCAAATCCACGCTCCTCGGCCTCTTGCTCGGCTGGCACCAGCCGGCCTCGGGCGAGGTGCTGGTGGACGGGTTGCCCCTGACCCCCGAGCGGCTCGCCGGCCTGCGCCAGCGCACGGCCTGGGTGGATCCGGCCGTGCAGCTCTGGAACCGCAGCTGCCTCGCCAACCTGCGTTACGGCATCCCGCCCGAGCACCCGCTCTCCCTCGGCGAAGTCTTCGCCGCCGCCGATTTGCAGAGCGTGCTCGAGGCGCTGCCCGACGGCCTGCAGACCAGGCTCGGCGAGGGCGGCGGCCTGGTCTCGGGCGGCGAGGGCCAGCGCGTGCGCCTGGGCCGCGCACTGCTCAGGCCGGAGGTGCGCCTTGCGCTGCTCGACGAGCCCTTCCGGGGACTGGATCGCGACAAGCGCCGCCGCCTCCTCGACGAAGCGCGGCGCATCTGGCGGGGCGCCACCCTCTTTTGCGTGTCGCACGACGTGGGCATGACCTCCGGGTTCGACAAGGTGGCGGTGGTGGAGCAGGGCCACATCGTCGAGTTCGGGCCGCCGGGGATGCTCGCGGCGGACAAGGGCTCGCGCTACGCGCGCCTGCTCGCCGCCGAGGAGGAGGTGCGCCGCGGCCTGTGGACCGGCGCGGGCTGGCGGCGGCTGTGGATGGAAGATGGAGGTCTGGTCGAGCGGGCGCCGGCCGAGTTGCGCGAGCGCGCCAGGGAGCGCGAAGGATGACGGCCGGCTTGCGAGAGCAGCTCTCCTGGCCGGTGGAGGATGCCCATCTCGCGCTCGAAGCGCTGGGGAGGCATTCGCGCCTCGCCACCCGCGCGGCCGAGCTGCTTGCGCCGCCGCCCATGCCGCCGGGGCGCTTCTGGCGCCTCGCCTTCGACCGCTGGATCCAGCCGGCCGCCGCCCAGCTGGGAGTCGAAGCCGAGCCGGTGGAACCGATCTACGGCGAGGTGGAATCGATGGTGCGGACCGCCGCGCCCGCCCTGCTCGCGGCGGCCCGCGGAGGCCAGGTCCGCCTCTACGTCCTGCTCGGCTTCGCTCGCGGCCGCGCGCGCCTGCTCGGGCCCGACCATCGCGTCGCCACCGCCCCCGTGGCCGAGCTTTGCCGGGAGCTGCGCTACGAGGAGGACGTCAAGGTGGCGCCGGAGGTGGAGGCGCTTCTCGCGGAGGCTCCGCTCGAGCGGGATCGGCGCGAAAAGGCCAAGGCGGCCATGCTCGCGGCACGATGTGACGGACTGCGGCTGCGCCAGTGCTGGCTGCTCAAGCCCTCTCCGGGCCTGTCCCTCTGGGCGCACGCGGTGCACGCGCGCATTCCCCATGCGTTCTTCGCCACGCTCGCCTGCCATGTCTTGCAATACCTGGCGGTGCTGGGGTCCTGGTGGGTGATCGGCGCGGCGGGCCTGTCGGGCCGTTTCCAGCCTGGTTGGTTCGCGGCCTGGGTGCTGCTCCTCTTCTGCGTGGTGCCCTTCCGGTTGCTCGAGCTCTGGTGGCAGGGCGCGTTCGCGCTGCGAGCGGGCGCGCAGCTCAAGCAGCGGCTCCTCCAGGGCACGCTCCAGCTCCACCCCGACGAAGTCCGCGCCGACGGCGCCGGCCACCACTTCGGCAAGACCAGCGAGTCGGAAAACGTGGAGACCCTGGCCCTGAGCGGCGGGCTTCTGGCGCTGCTCTCCACCGTCGATCTGGCCGCCGCCGCCGTCGTGCTCTGGAAGGGCGCCGCGGGCGGACCGCATCTGATCGCGCTCGGAGCCTGGCTCTCCTTCCTCATCGCGCTGGGTGCCCGCCACTATCGCCGCCAGCGGCGCTGGGCGGCGAGCCGCATCGAGGTCACGCACGCGCTGCTCGAGCGCATGGAGGGACACCGCACCCGGCTTGCCCAGGAAGCCCCGGGCCGCTGGCACGCGGGCGAAGACGAGCTGCTCAGCGAGCAATACGTACGCTCGAAGCAGCAGGACAT
>CAWBVQ010000017.1:237500-384357 GCA_963792275.1 uncultured delta proteobacterium | reverse complement strand
CGCCGTCGCCTACGAAGTCACCACGCGCTTCGCGCTCGCCTTTCCGTTCCCGGTGTTCAACGTGCACCCGCACGCGGCCTTCGCCACCATCGGCGGCGCGGCGGCCGCCTCGCTTGTGCGCCGGCAGGATGCGAAGACCATGCTCTCCGCGGTCACCGGCGGCGCGAGCATGTCCTTCGCGGGACCGTTCGACACCGCAGTCGAAGGCGCGCTGATCCGCAACGCCTGGACTTCCGCCGGCGCCTGGATCGGCCTGCGCGCGGCCGACTGGGCCGAGGCCGGCATCGGCGGCAACGATGTCACGCCGTACGATGTCTTCGTCGGCGCATACAAGTGCCGCGCGATCCCCGAAGCCCTGGTCGAAGGCCTCGGCAGCGTCTGGTCGGTGACCAACGGCTACCACAAGGTGTTCGCCTGCTGCGGCTACGCGCACTCGGCGGTCGAGGCGACGCTCGAGCTCCTCGGCCGCATGCAGAAGAAGAAGGAGGAGATCGCCGAGATCGTGGTCGAGACGGCGCCCGGCGGCCAGGCGCTGCGACGGTCGATCCCGAGACCGTGCTCGCGGCGAAGTTCTCGCTCCCGCACGCCATTGCCGCCACCGTACAGCTCGGCACCGCGGGTGCGAGCGCCTTCACCGACGACAAGCTCGCGAGGAGAGCATCTCCAGCTGCGCAAGCGCGTGCGCCTCAGCCCTACCCCGACCTCAAGCCCGGGCCGAACGACCGGCCGGCGCGTGTGACGCTGCGCTTCAGCGACGGCGC
Source organism: uncultured delta proteobacterium (assembly GCA_963792275.1). Lineage (GTDB taxonomy): Bacteria > Myxococcota > Myxococcia > Myxococcales > 40CM-4-68-19 > 40CM-4-68-19. Next base: position 383,596 of record CAWBVQ010000017.1, on the reverse strand, counting down.
CGAGATGTCGCGCGGTCGTCGAGAGCGCGCGCGGCGGCGCCGACAAGCCCTTCGACGAGCCGACGCTCCTTTCCAAGCTGGCGGAAAACGCCGGCGGCGTGTTTCCCGGCCGCGCCCGACACGCTGACGGGCATCATCCGCGGCGACAAGGCGTTCTTCAAAGGGATGGAAGGAAACGCTCGCCGCCATGGTGAAGGCATGACGCTCGCGCGCGAGCTCGTGCGCGCATTGCGCGCGCTTCGCGCGGCGCCCCTGCCCGAAAACGCCGCGCTCGCGGCGCGGCTGCATCTTCCTCGACGCCATCGGCGTCGGCCTCGCGTCCGCGGGCTCACCGATCGGCGCGCCTATCGCACCTATGCCGCCGAAGTCGCCAAAGGCGGCCCGGCCACCGTGTTCGGCCAGGCGACCGGCGCAAGCGCCGCGGACGCCGCAATGATCAACGGCGGCCTGATCCACAGCCTGGAGTTCGACGACACGCACACCGCTCTCCATCGCGCATGGCAGCGCAGTGCTCGCCGCCGCCGCGCTCGCCGTGGCCGAGGCGCAGAACGCAAGCGGCGCCGCCCTGCTCGGCGCCTACGCGCGCGGCTGGGAAGTCCTGATCCGCTTCGGCCTCGCCGCGCCGAACGGCTTCCACGCGAAAGGATTCATGAGCACCTCGGTCACCGGCGCGCTCGCCTCCGGCGCTGCTCGGCCGCCGAGCTCATGAGCCTGGACGAAGACCGCAGCGTCGCCGCCATCGGCATCGCCCTCAGCCAAGCCTCCGGCGTCATGGAGTTCCTCACCAACGGCTCATCGGTGAAATCGCTGAACCCGGGCTGGGCCGCCCACGCCGGCGTGGTGGCCGCGATGCTCGCGCGCGCAGGAATGACCGGCCCCGGGTTGAGGATCTCCACATCCTGGTCGTCGGCGATGATGTCGCCCGCCTTCACCTCCTTCGGGCCCTCCACCTCGATGCGGAGCGTCTTCTCCTCGTTGGTGTGCATCCGGAGGAGGACTTCCTTCAGGTTCAGCACGATGTCGGTGACGTCCTCGGCCACCTCGGGGATGGTGGTGAACTCGTGGTCCACGCCCTCGATCTTCACCGAGGTGATCGCCGCGCCCTGCAGCGAGCGACAGCAGCACGCGCCGGAGCGAGTTGCCCAGCGTGGTGCCGAAGCCGCGCTCGAGCGGCTCGGCGACGAACTTGCCGTAGGTCTGGGTGAGCGAGTCCTGGTCGACCTCCAGCCGCGCGGGGCTTGATGAGGTCGCGCCAGTTCTTCGCGATGAATGTGTCAGCCATGTGCTTGCTTCACTCTCTGCCACGGCCGCGCCACCGACGTACCCGCCGAATGACGGGAGGACGCGCCGGTTGCACGTGCGCCTGCGTAGCTGCGGCCTGCGAGCGACTACTTCGAGTAGAGCTCGACGATGAGCTGCTCCTGGATGGGCATGGTCAGGTCCTCGCGGTTCGGGACCGTCTTCACCGTGCCCTTGAAGCGCCTTCTTGTCGAGCTCGATCCACTGCGGCACGCCGCGGCGGTCCACCGTCTCGAGCGCCTCGGCGATGCGGAGCATCTTCTTGCTCTTCTCCGCCACCTCGACGGCGTGCCCGGCTTCACCGCGAAGGAGGGGATGTTCACCCGCTTGCCGTTGACCGTGAAGTGGCCGTGGCGCACCAGCTGGCGCGCCTCGGCGCGGGTGTCCGCGAAGCCCATGCGGAACACCACGTTGTCCAGGCGGAGCTCCAGCTGCTGGAGCAGGTTCTCACCGGTCTTGCCCTTGGCGCGCGGCCGCGCGGTGGTAGTAGCCGCGGAACTGGCTCTCGAGCAGGCCGTACATGCGCTTGACCTTCTGCTTCTCGCGCAGCTGCACGCCGTAGCCGGAGAACTTCACGCGGCCCTGGCCGTGCTGGCCGGGGGATACGGGCGGCGCTCGATGGCGCACTTGTCCGTGTAGCAGCGGTCGCCCTTCAGGTACATCTTGAGGTTCTCGCGCCGGCAGATGCGGCAGGCGCTGGCGGTGTAACGAGCCAAGATCTCTGATTGCTCCTCGGAGGTGGTTAGACGCGGCGGCGCTTCGGCTGCCGGCAGCCGTTGTGCGGAATGGGGGTCACGTCGCGGATGAGCGTGATCTTCAGGCCGGCGGCGGCGAGCGCGCGCAGCGCCGACTCGCGGCCCGCGCCCGGGCCCTTCACCAGCACGGTCACGTTCTTCAGGCCGTGCTCCATCGCCTTGGCGGCGGCGTCACCGGCGGCGACCTGGGCGGCGAACGGCGTCGACTTGCGGCTGCCCTTGAAGCCACGGGCGCCGGCGCTGACGACCAGGAGATGCACGTTCCCGGAGACGTCGGTGATGGTGATGATGGTGTTGTTGAACGTGCGACTGGATGTGGACGACGCCGTTGAGGATGTTCTTCTTGCCCTTGCGCTTGGCCTTCTTCGGCGGCGCCGGCGGACGCCGCCGCGGCGGCGGCTGTCGCGGCGTCGGTGGGCTCTTCGGCCATGGGCGTCGTGCTCCTTCGGCCATTCGAGTGCTCGCGTCAGTCCTGAATCGGGTTACGCACGGGCGGCCGCCGGGGCGGCGGCCTTGGCGCGCGGACGATGCCGCGCTTCGGGCCCTTGCGGGTGCGGGCGTTGGTGTGGGTGCGCTGGCCGCGGACGGGCAGGCCCTTGCGGTGACGCAGGCCGCGGTAGCAGCCCAGGTCCATCAGGCGCTTGATGTTCATGGTGACCTCGCGGCGGAGGTCGCCTTCGACCTTGTAGCTCGGCCTCGATGATCTCGCGGATGCGTGCGGGTCTCGTCCTCGGTGAGGTCCTTGGTCCGCGTGGTCAGATCGACTGCGCCGCCTTGGCGCAGATGTCCTGGGCGGTCTTGTTGCCGATCCCGTAGATGTACTGGAGCGAGATCACGATCCGCTTCTGCGCGGGGAAGGTCGACGCCGGCGATACGAGCCATCTCGTTCGTTCCTCGTTCCTGCGTAGCCCTGCCGCTGCTTGTGACGGGGGTTCGCGGCGCAGATCACGCGCACGACGCCCTTGCGGCGGATCACCTTGCACTTGTCGCAGATCTTCTTCACCGACGCGCGAACCTTCATGGCTTCCTCCGGCCGACGAAAACCACCCGAAAATCGCTTTCCTTCCGTCCCGCACCCCCTGACCGCGGCTCTCGCCGCCGGGGCCCACCCGGGAACCAAGGGAGCGCGGTGTTTAACAGTGGCGCCGCACTCGTTGTCAAGCTGCGGCGACCGGTGGTCGACGCCATTTGGCCAGTGTCCTGCGTGGCGGTCCAGCGCTCGCCTGATCGATAAGCTCGGCCTCCGTCGCTCGCTCGCGGCGAGTGCCTCGATCCTGACCTTGTCGCCTCTCGGGATGATAGCGGCGGCGGACTTCGACCCAGTGGCACTGCTTCGGGCCGGTGAACGCTGCGGCCCAGACCTGCATCGACTTCGAGAGCAGGCCCGGGCGCGTATCCACCAGCGTCTCCCCGGGCTGCAGCAGGATCTGCGGCCCATTGCCCACGCAGCTTCCTTCGGCCGGGTGCGCGCGGCGACCGCGTCGCCGAGCAGCACGGCATGGAGCCGCCGTTCTTCAACTCGACGCGGACGCTGTTCTTCACCTTCGTGCCTTCGCGGAGAGCCGGCTCCGATGACTTCAGCGCATCCACCTCGACGGGCTCGGCTTGAGCGTCACGATGCCGCCCTTCGCGGCGCCGCCCTGCACGTCCACGCGACCTCGATGTCGCTCCCGGCCTTCGCCTTCGCCGCGTCCACCCAGACGGCAGCAGCGAATCGGGCTGCACGGACTGGCGGAACTCGCAGGAAGCCTTCGCGCCGGCGCTGCCTCCGGTCCACGAGCCGTCAGGAGCGCCGAAGGTGAGCGTCGCCGATCCCGCAGCGCTCGCCTCCGCCGGCAGCAGGAGCAGCGCCTTCGGCGGCTGCCCGGCCAGGAAAGAGTACAGCGTGCGCGGCGGCGAGCAGGCGATCACGGGCGGCGTCAGCACCTCCGGGCCGTCCTCGGTGACGGCGATGGTGTGCTCCCAGTGGCGGACAGCTTCCCGTCGAGGGTCACCGCCGTCCAGCCGTCGCGGGACTCGTCCACCTCGTGGCGTGCCCAGGTTGACCATCGGCTCGACCGCCAGCACCATCCCCGGCCGCATGCGCGTTCGCTGGCCGCGCGTCCGGCGACGGCCCGTAGTTCGGCACCTGCGGCTCCTCGTGCAGCTTCTTGCCGATGCCGTGGCCGACGAAGTCGCGGACCACGCTGTAGCCCGACGGCCTCACGTGGGCTCTGCACCGCCGCGCCGATGTCGCCGATCCGGTTGCCGGGCTTCATCGCCGCGATGCCCTTGTCCAGCGACTCGCGGGTCGCCTCCGACAGCGCCGCGGCCTCGCGGCGACACCTTCCCCACCGGCACCGTGCGCGCCGAGTCGCCGTAGTAGCCCTGGTAGATCACCCCGAAGTCGAGCTTCATCAGGTCGCCCTCGACGAGCTTCCGCGTCTTGCTGGGGATGCCGTGGACCACCTCCTCGTTGACGGAGGCGCAGAGCACACGGGAAACCCGTAGGTAGCCCTTGAAGCGCCGGCTTGGCGCCCTTCGCGTGAGCGTCTCGCGCTCGGCGAGCTCGTCCAGCTCCCAGTGGTGACGCCCGGCGCCACCGCCTTCGTCAGCTCGTCGAGGACCTCGAAGACGATCGCGCCGCCTCGCGCATCCAGGCGATCTCGTCGCGCGTCTTGATCTCGATGCCGCCTGCCATCTATCGGTCGACGCCCGGGCGCTCCGCTCCCAAGGCCTGGATGATGCGCCTCTCGACCTCGTCCTCGGTACCCACGCCGTCCACCGCGCGCACGACGCCCGCTTCTGGTAGTAGCCCTTCAGCGGCGCGGTCTTGCTCTCGTACTCCTGCATGCGCTGTCGCACCCTCTCGGGCATGTCGTCCGGCGCGGACGATCAGCTTCTCGCCGTCCTTGTCGCAGAAGCCCGGCCCGCTTCGGCGGCGTGTCCTTGCCGTATGGCGCTGCCACTTCGGGCAGCTCCGCCGGCCGGAGAGGCGCTCGACCAGCTCCTCGGTCGGCACCTCGAGGGAGATCACGGGGTCGATCTTCTTGTCCGCGCCGCTGGCAGCATCTCGTCCAGCGCCTCGGCCTGCGGGATGGTGCGGGGGAAGCCGTCGAGGACGAAGCCCTTCGCGGCGTCCGGCTCGGAGCGCCTCGTCGACGATGCCGATCACCAGCTCGTCCGGCACCAGCTTGCCGCGTCCATCAGCGGCTTCGCCTTCTTGCCCAGCTCCGTGCCGTCCGCGACCGCCTTGCGCAGGATGTCGCCGGTGGAGATCTGCGGGATGCCGAAGCGCGCCGAGAGCCTCTTCGCCTGGGTCCCCTTTCCCGCGCCCGGCGGCCCGAGGAGGATCAGGTTCATGCGCGCGCCCCCCTTACGCGGCTGCCGGAGCGCCCATGCCGCCGCGCGCGGCCGCGGATGCGCGGGCCGCGCGGACCGGCGAAGCCCTCGTAGTTGCGGCTGATGAGGTGGCCCTCGATCTGCTGCACGGTGTCCAGCGCCACGCCCACCACGATCAGCAGCGCCGTGCCGCCGAACTGGAAGGGCACGCCGATACGTTGGTGATCAGGATGCGGGCATGCACGCAGATGACGGCCAGGTAGATCGCGCCGCCGAAGGTGATGCGCGGTTCAGCACGCGCTCGATGTACTCCGCCGTCTGCCGGCCGGGCCGGATGCCGGGGATGTAGCCGCCCTGCTTCTTGATGTTGTCCGCCACGTCGATCCGGCTGGAAGGTCAGCGCGGTGTAGAAGTAGGTGAAGAAGATGATCAGCAGCACGAACAGCGCCGTTGTAGAGCCAGGCGTTGCCGCTCATGCGCGTCGCGCGAACGGCGTGCAGGCAGGGGAGCCAGGTGCCCAGCGTGGCCGGGAAGAGCAGCATCGCGCCGGCGAAGATGGGCGGGATCACGCCCGAGGTGTTCACCTTCATCGGGAAGTACGTGGCCTGGCCGCGAACATCTGCCGCCCCGCCATGCGCTTGGCGTACTGCACCGGGATCCGCCGCATCGCCGCGCTCGATGTAGACGACCACCCGATGTCGCCACCATCAGCACGCATGAAGCACCAGGATCAGCATCGTCGCGAGCCATCGGCCTTGTCCTGGAAGCGTGCGTCCAGGTCTGGATGGCCGCCTGCGGGAGGCGGGCGACGATGCCGGCGAAGATGATCAGCGAGATGCCGTTGCCGATGCCGCGCTCGGTGATGCGCTCGCCGAGCCACATGATGAAGGCGGTGCCGGCGGTCAGGGTGATCACCGTCATGAAGGTGAACCCAGCGCGTGTTGGGGACGACCATCGTGGTCGACCACGCCCTGCGCCGTGTCGCCGCGGCCCAGCGACGCCAGCCAGCGGGCGATGCCGATGCCCTGGACGATGGAGAGGACGATGGTGCCGTAGCGGGTGTACTGGTTGATCTTCTGCCGGCCGCCGCGCCCTCCTTCTGCAGCCGCTCCAGGCGTGGGCACCACCACCGCCAGCAGCTGCATGATGATGCTGGCGCGAGACGTACGGCATGATCCCCAGCCCGAAGATCGACATCTGCTCCAGCGCGCCGCCGGAGAACAGGTTGAACAGGTTGACCAGGCCGCCGCGCGCTTCTGATCTGCCATGAAGCGTTCATCGCCGCCCGGTCGACGCCCGGGGTGTTGATGAAGATGCCGACGCGGTACACCGCGAGCAGCAGCCAGCGTGTAGAGCGAGCCGCGTGCGCAGCTCGGCGACCCGGAAGACGTTGGCGATGGCGTCTGGCAACACGACACGGCAGGCGGCTCCTTGGAGAGACGTAGCTACTCAGCAACCGCTGTTCTCAGCGCCGCTGGCCGCGGCCTTGCTTCGGCGCTGCGGCCTTCGCCGCCGCCTGCGGGCTTGTGGCGCCATCAGCGGGACGAGCGATGACCTCGACCGCGCCGCCCGCCTTCTCGATGGCCTCTCGCTTCGCCGAGCGGAGAACTTGTGCGCCTTCGACCGTCAGCTTCTTGGCAGCTCGCCCTCGCCGAGCACCTTCACGCCGTCCTTGCGGCCCTTCACCAGGCCCGGCCTTCGAGCGCGGCCTCGTCCACCGTCGCGCCCGCGTCGAACCGTCTCGAGGTCGCCGAGGTTCACCACCGCGTACTCCTTCCGGTTCGGCGAGTTGAAGCCGAACTTCGGCAGCCGGCGCTGCAGCGGGCTCTGGCCGCCCTCGAAGCCCTCGAACCGCATGTTGCCGGTGCGGGCCTTCTGGCCCTTGCCGCCGCGGCCCGCCGTCTTGCCCAGGCCGGAGCCCTGGCCACGGCCCACGCGCTTCTTCCGGTGCCAGAGTTGTGCGGCCGCTTTCAGGTTGTTGAGAGTCGTTCATCGTCAACTCCCGCGTGGCCTCGCTCGACGCCCGACGGGCCGCACCGGGCCGCCTTCGCGGCGCCTTCACGGACCGCGGCTTCGCGCCGCGGCGCCGGGCTCTGGGCTCTCCTTCACCGACCTCGTGGATGACCAGGTGCTTCACCTTGAACACCATGCCGCGGATGGCCGGCGTGTCCTTCAGCAGCGCTCCTGGCCGAACTTCTTCAGGCCCGAGGCCGCGCGATGGTCTCGCGAGCTGGTTCTCGGTGAGCCCGCGGAAGCTCTTCACCAGCTTCACCTTGAGCGCCATGGCTCAGGCTCCCTCAGGCGTGCCGCGCTTGCATGTCGTCGACCTCCTTGCCGCGCAGGCGCGACACCTGCTCGGGCGAGCGCAGCTGCTTCAGGCCCGCCACCGTGGCCTTCAGCACGTTGTGCGGGTTCCGCGAGCCCTGGCTCTTGGTCAGGATGTTGCGGATGCCCGCCGCCTCGAGCACCGCGCGCACCGCGCCGCCGGCGATGACGCCCGTACCCTCGGCGGCCGGCTTGAGCAGCACCCAGCCCGCGCCGAAGTGCCCGAGCACCTCGTGCGGGATGGTGTGGCCCATCAGCGGGACGCGGAAGAGGTTCTTCTTCGCGTTCTCGCCGCCCTTGCGGATGGCCTCGGGGACCTCGTTGGCCTTGCCCAGGCCCACGCCGACGTGGCCGTTGCCGTCACCCACCACCACGAGCGCGGCGAAGCGAGAACCGGCGGCCGCCCTTCACCACCTTGGCCACGCGGTTGATGTTCACCACGCGGTCGGTGAGGTCGAGGTCGTTCGGATTGATCGGAGTCGCCACTTGGAGAGCTTCCTTTCGAACTCTAGAACTTCGAGCCCGGCCTCGCGCGCGGCGTCGGCCACCGCGGCGATGCGGCCCGTGGTACGGGAAGCCGTTGCGGTCGAACACCACCGCCTCGACCTTGGCCGCCTTGCACTTCTCGGCGATGAGCTGGCCCACGCGCTTGGCGTCGGCCTTCTTGTCGCCCTCGTCCTTGCCCTTGAGCTCCTTGGAGAGCGACGAGGCGAAGGCCAGCGTCTTGCCCGTGGAGTCGTCCACCACCTGGGCGTAGATGTGCTTGAGGCTCTTGTAGACGGTGAGCCGCGGCCGCTCGGTGGTGCCCGACAGCTTCTTGCGGATGCGGTTCTTCCTCTTGAGCGCGATCGACTTCGACATGGCTGTTCCTTTCCTTCCGGCGGCGATGGGCCTTCCGCCGCCGGATGAGCAGCTCGGAGCTCGCGGTTGACGTCAGGCACTAGGCGGCGTCCGGTCTTGCCCTCCTTGCGGCGGACCGTCTCCTCGGCGTACTTGATGCCCTTGCCCTTGTACGGCTCGGGCGGGCGCAGCGCGCGGATCTTCACCGCGGCGGCCCCCAGGCCTCCTTGTCTCGCCGAGCGCAGCGTCGATCCACCGTCGGCAGGCTGTCCTCGGTGCGCGGCGCCTTGTCCACCTCGGCGGTCACGCCCTCGGGCAGGTTGAACACCACCGGGTGGGAGAAGCCCAGCGCGAAGTGGATCTGCTTGCCCTTCACCTCGGCGCGGAAGCCGACGCCGCGGATGTCCAGCTGCGCTCGAAGCCCGTGGCCACGCCCTTGGCGGCGTTGGCCAGGATGGTGCGGGCCAGGCCGTGCAGGCGCGCGCCTGGCGCGAGTCGTCCGGCGCGTGACCACGCGACGTCGCCGTCCTTCACCTCGACCTTGATCTCGCCGGGGAGCTTCACGCGACAGCTTGCCCTTGGGGCCCTCGAAGTTGACCTGTGGCCGGCGACGGTCGCCTTGACCTTGTCGTCCAGCTTGATCGGCAGCTTTCCGATGCGGCTCATGGTCGTAGCTCCTCAGCCCTACGCACACGGTGCAGAGTGCAGCTCGCCGCCGATGTTCTGCTTGCGCGCCTCGCCGTCGGCCATGATGCCGCGCGAGGTGGAGAGGATGGCGATGCCCATGCCGCCGAGCACGCGGGGAATGTCGCGCACGGTGACGTAGCGGCGCAGGCCCGGCTTGGACATGCGCTTGATGCCGGTGATCACCGGCCGCGGTCCGGGCCGTACTTCAGCTGGACGGTGATCTCGCTCTGCGGCTTGCCTCGTGGACGCACGTAGTCGGCGATGTAGCCCTCGTCCTTGAGGACGCGGCGACCTCGACTTCAGCTTCGAGCGGGGAATGACGACCTTGTCGTGCCGCGCACGCGAGGCGTTGCGCAGGCGGGTCAGCATGTCGCCGACAGGATCATTGACCGGCATGGCTGACAACCTTCCGGCGGGGCCCTTGGGCACTCCGCGCTCGACCGCCGCGCCTGCCGGGCCCATCCCGGGGGTTCGCCGTGATCGCGACTGCGGACGCTCGGCACTCCGGAGCTGCGCCGGTACGCGGCTGCCTCGCGGCTACCAGGACGACTTGGTGACGCCGGTGATCTCGCCGCGCAGCGCGCGGTTGCGCAGGCAGATGCGGCACATCTGGAACTTGCGCAGGAACGCGCGGGGCCGGCCGCAGAGCGGGCAGCGGTTGTACTTGCGCACCGCGAACTTCGGCTTGCGCTTCGCCTGGGCGATCTTCGAGAGCTTGGCCATGGAGCTTGGCTCCTCGGTTACTGACGGAACGGCATGCCGAAGTGACGCAGCAGCGCCAGGCCCTGCTCGTCGTTCCTCGCGGTGGTGACGAAGCTGATGTTCAGCCCCTTCACCTTCTCGATCTGGTCGTAGTTGATCTCCGGGAAGATGATCTGCTCCCGGACGCCGAGCGTGTAGTTGCCCGTGCCGTCGAACGCCTTGGTGGACACGCCCTTGAAGTCGCGCACGCGGGGCAGCGCCACGTTGATCAGGCGGTCCAGGAACTCGTACATCCGGTCGCCGCGCAGCGTGACCGCCACGCCGATGGCCTGGCCCTGGCGCAGCTTGAAGTTCGCGATCGACTTGCGGGCGCGGGTGACGACCGGCTTCTGGCCGGTGATGGCCGCCAGCTGGTCCACCGCCGACTCCAGGATCTTGTTGTTGGCGAGCGCCTCGCCCAGGCCCATGTTGACGACGATCTTCTCGAGCCGGGGGACCTGCGTTCGGGTTCTTGAAGCCGAGCTCCTTCATCAGCGCCGGCACGCCCTCCTTGCGGTAGCGCAGCTTCAGCCGCGCGGCTTCGCCTCGAGGCCCTCCTCGATGTTGGCGGCGAAGCCGGCCTTCTTGACGTCTTCGGCCCTTCTCCTTCTTCGCCCTTCTTCTTGCCTTCGCGCCTTCTCGTCAGCCATCGTCGTCGATCCTGCTGCCTTCGGCGTCGCGTCAGCGGACCTTCGCGCCGATCGGGCGCGCTTCTTCGGGCCTTGTCAGCCTGCTGTCCTCCTGTCGTCAGGCCATACATGCCCGAACCGTCGCGTCAGTCAATCTGCGCGTCGCACTTCTTGCAGAACCGCACCTTCTTGTCGCCCTCCGCGCTTGATGCCCACCCGGGTCGGCTTGTCGCACTTGGGGCAGACCACGCTGACGTCCGCCAGGGCGATGGTGCCCGGCCTTCTCGATGATGCCGCCCTCGGGGTTCGTCGCGGTCGCGGCCCTTGCTTGATGTGCCGCTTGACCAGCCGCAGCCCCTCGACGCGCACGCGGCCGGCCTCGCGGTCGATCTCCAGCACCTTGCCGCGCTTGCGCCTGCGTTCTCGCTGCGCTCGGCGCCGGCGATGACCTGCACCGTGTCTCCAACCTTCAGCTTCTGCATGTCGTCTCCGATGCTCGCACGCGGCGTCTACAGGACCTCCGGCGCGAGCGAGATGATCTTCATGAACTTGCGGGCGCGGAGCTCGCGGGCGACCGGCCCGAAGATGCGGGTGCCGATCGGCTCGCATGTCCTTGTTGATCAGCACCGCCGAGTTGCCGTCGAACTTGATGTAGCTGCCGTCCGGCCGGCCGCACCTCGCGCTTGGTGCGGACGATGACCGCCTTGGCCACGTCGCCCTTCTTCACCTTGAGTTGGGCAGCGCCTCGCGGATCGAGACGACGATCATGTCGCCGATCGACGCGTACTTGCGCTTCGAGCCGCCGAGCACCTTGATGCAGAACACCTTCTTGGCGCCCGAGTTGTCCGCGACGTCGAGCACGCTGGTCATCTGAATCATGGATCTCTCCTCTAGCCCTTCCCGGCTCAGACTCGGTCGCCTTCTCGAGCACCTCGACCACCCGCCAGCGCTTGTCCTTCGAGGCCGGCCGGGTCTCGGCGATGCGCACCTGGTCGCCCTCGTTGATGGTGATCTTCTTCGGGTAGTCGTGGTCCTCGACGTGCGCCTTGTACTTCTCGCGCCGGGTCATGATCTTGCCGTACTTGCGCGTGCGGCGGCGCGGCGCTCGACGGTGACGACCACCGTCTTCTGCATCTTGTTCGAGGTGACGATCCCGATGCGGGTCTTGGGACGGCCGCGGGGAGTCTGTCGGCGGTCGTCTGGGTTCTCGCCATCGTGTCTCGCCTGTCAGTCAGTGTTCCTCGGGCTTCAGCGCAGGGCGTCCTGCTACGCGGTCTTCGCTCGCTGCGCGCCGCTTCTTCTGGGTCAGCACGGTGAGGACGCGGGCCAGGTCGCGGCGGTGCTCGGTGCGCTCGGAGGGGCTGTCCAGCGTGCCCGGTCCGCAGCTTCAGCTGGTCCTGGAACAGCGTCTCGCGCAGCTCGTCCGCGCGCCGCTGCAGGTCCTCCACGGTCAGCTCGTTCAATTCTTTCGCAGTCGCCATGCTTCGTCGTCCTCTTAGAGCTTCGACAGCTCGTCGCGGTGGACGATCCGGGTGAGCACCGGGAGCTTGGCCTGCGCGAGCTTCAGCGCCTGCGTTGGCCAGCTCCTGCGGTCATGCCCTCCATCTCGTAGAGGATGCGGCCCGGCTTCACCACCGCCACGTAGTACTCCACGCCGCCCTTGCCGGTGCCCATACGGGTCTCGGCGGGCTTCTTGGTGATGGGCTTGTCCGGGAAGATGCGGATCCAGATCTTGCCGCCGCGCTTCACGTGGCGGGTCATCGCGATACGGGCCGCCTCGATCTGGCGCGAGGTGATCCAGCCCGGCTGCAGCGTCATCAGGCCGAACTCGCCGAAGGTGAGGTCGCTGCCGCGGTAGGCCTTACCGCGGCATCCGGCCCTTCTGCATCTTGCGGTACTTGGTTCGTGCAGGCTGAAGCATGGTCGGTGTCCTTGCGCTAGTCGCTTCGGAGCTCAGCTGGCGTCGGCGGGCGGCGGCCTGGCCGCCCTTGGCTCGGGCAGCACCTCGCCGCGGCAGATCCACACCTTGCAGCCGATCTTGCCGTAGGTGGTCTTCGCCTCGGCGAAGCCGTAGTCGATGTCCGCGCGCAGGGTGTGCAGCGGCACGCGACCCTCGCGGTACCACTCGTAGCGGGCCATCTCCGCGCCGCCCAGGCGGCCGGAGCAGGCGACGCGGATGCCCTTGGCGCCGAACTTCATGCGCGGTCTGGATCGCCTTCTTCATCGCGCGGCGGAAGGCGATGCGGCGCTCGAGCTGGGTGGCGATGTTCTCGGCGACCAGCTGCGCGTCGGTCTCGGCCTTGCGGACCTCGACGATGTTGAGGAAGACCTCGTTCTTGGTGAACTTCTGGAGGTCCTTCTTCATCGTCTCGATGCCCGCGCCGCGCTTGCCGATGACGATGCCCGGACGCGCGGTGTGGACGTTGACCTTCACCTTGTTCGCGGCGCGCTCGATCTCGACCTTGGAGACGCCCGCGTGGCCCGAGCGTCTTCTTCACGAACTCGCGGATGCGGATGTCCTCGTGCAGCCACTGCGCGTAGTTCTTCTCCTCGAACCACTTGGAGTCCCAGGTCTTGATGACGCCGAGGCGGAACCCGATCGGATGAACTTTCTGACCCAACGTAGCTCTCCTTGATTAAGCTTCGGCTACTTCGTCGCCTCGGCGAGCACCACGTGGACGTGGCTGGTCTTCTTGTTGATCGCGGGTGGCGCGGCCCATGGCGCGCGGCATGAACCGCCGCAGCGGTGGGGCCCTGGTCCACCGAGATGGTCTTCACGTAGAGCTTGTCCACGTCGACCTGGCCCTTGGACAGGTCGGTCGCGTTGGCCACCGCGCTCTCGATGAGCTTGGCCACCGGCTCGGCCGCGGCGCGCTTGGTGAACGTGAGGATGCTGAGCGCGGCGCTCGACCGGCTTGCCGCGGACGAGGTCCGCCACCACGCGAGACCTTCCGGGGGGCCATGCGCAGGTACCGGAGTGTGCTTTCGACTTCCATGTCGTCTGTCTCCTTCAGGCCTGCGCAGCCGGTCTTAGCGCGCCGGCGCGCCGGGCGCCTTGGCGACCTTCTTCTCGCGCCGAGTGGCCGTCGAAGGTCCGGGTCGGGGCGAACTCGCCCAGCTTGTGGCCGACCATGTTCTCGGTGACGAACACCGGGATGAACTTGCGGCCGTTGTGCACCGCGAAGGTGTGGCCGACGAACTCGGGCAGGATGGTCGAGCGGCGCGACCAGGTCTTGACGACCTTCTTCTGGTTCGCCTTGGTCATCTCCTCGACCTTCTTCAGCGAGGTGGCTGGTCGACGAACGGGCCCTTCTTGATTGAACGTGCCATCTGCGAATCCTCGCTACTGGCTGCGGACGCCCTGCGGCGCTGCTGACGATGAACTTGTCGGTGCGCTTGTTGGTGCGCGTGGTGAGGCCCTTGGTCTTCTTGCCCCACGGCGACACCGGGTGCGGGTTGCCCTGGCCGGACTTGCCTTCGCCACCGCCGTGCGGGTGGTCGACCGGGTTCATCGCCAGACCGCGGACGGTGGGCGGATGCCCAGCCAGCGGCTCTTGCCGGCCTTGCCGATGCGGATGATCTCGTGCTCGATGTTGCCGAGCTGGCCGATGGTCGCGCGGCACTCGATCAGCACCTTGCGCACCGCGCCGGAGGGCAGGCGGACCTGCGCGTAGCTGCCTTCCTTCGCCATCAGCTGGCCCGAGCGACCCGGCGGAGCGGATCATCTGCGCGCCGCGGCCGGGCTTGAGCTCCACGTTGTGGATCACCGTGCCCACCGGGATGTTCGTGCAGCGGCAGCGAGTTGCCCGGCCGGATGTCGGCGGTCTCGCCGGAGAGCAGGGTGTCGCCGACCGTCAGGCCCACCGGCGCGAGGATGTAGCGCTTCTCGCCGTCCGCGTAGTGGAGCAGCGCGATGTTGCGCGGTGCGGTTCGGGTCGTACTCGATCGCCGCGACCTTGGCCGGCACGCCGTCCTTGTCGCGGCGCTTGAAGTCGATGATCCGGTAGCGGCGCTTGTGGCCGCCGCCCTGGTGACGGCGGGTGATGTGGCCGTGGACGTTGCGGCCGCCGGAGCGCTTGCATCGGCTCGGTGAGCCTCTTCTCCGGCGTGTCCTTGGTGATCTCCGCGAAGTCGGGCACCGTCATCAGGCGGCGGGCGGCGGAGGTCGGCTTGTATTCTTGAGTACGCCATGGCTTAGGCCGTGCCTCCCTCGAACAGCTCGATCTTGTCGCCCTCTTTCAGGGTGACGATCGCCTTCTTGAAGTTGGGGCGCTTGCCGATGGATCGGCCGACGCGCTTGATCTTGCCGCGGACGATGTTGGTGCGGACGCCTCGACCGTGACCTTGAACAGCTTCTCGACCGCGCGGCTGACGTCGTGCTTGGTGGCCTTGTGGTCGACGACGAAGGAGTACTGGCGGTGCTTCTCGCGCGCCTGCGGTCCAGCTTCTCGGTGATGAGCGGACCCTTGATGACGTCGATAGCGGTTCATGACAGCGACCCCTCGCAGCGCCTTGGCGGCCGCCTGGGTGAGCACGCAGCGCTCTTGTGGCGCAGCATCGACGTCGAGGTTCGACGCCCTCGGGGGGCAGCACGTCGAACTTCGCCAGGTTGCGCACGCTGCGGTGCAGCGTTCTGGTTGGCCTTCGCGTCGACGACCAGCGCGTTCGTCGAGCTTCAGGCGCTTGGTGAGAGCGGCTCGAAGGCCTCCTTGGTCTTGCGGCTCGTCCAGGTTCGAAGCTCGTCGAGGATGACCAGCGCCTTCTCCTTGGCGCGCAGCGAGAGCGCCGCGCGCAGCGCCGCCCGGCGGACCTTCTGGGGCGGGCGGTAGGTGTAGTCGCGGGGCTTGGGGCCCATCGCCTTGCCGCCGCCGACCCAGTGGGAGGCGCGGATGGAGCCCTGGCGGGCGCGGCCGGTGCCCTTCTGCTTCCAGGGCTTCTTGCCGCCGCCGGAGACCAGCGAGCGTGTTCTTCACCCCCACCGTGCCGCGGCGCGCGGTTGATCTGCTGCATCTTCGCCACCTCGTAGAAGAGGTGCGCGTTCGGCTCGGCGCGCGAAGACGTCGTCGGAGAGCTCGATCTCGCCGACCTTCTTCAATTCAGATCGACGACGTCGAACTTCGCCATGGCGTGAGTCCTCGGCGCTTAGGACTTGATCTCGACGTCGACGCCGGCCGACAGATCCAGCTTCATCAGCGCGTCCAGCGTCTGCTGGGTGGGCTCGAGGATGTCGAGCAGCCGCTTGTGGGTGCGGATCTCGAACTGCTCGCGGCTCTTCTTGTCCACGTGCGGGCGAGCGCAGCACGGTGAACTTGTTGATCCGCGTCGGCAGCGGGATCGGACCCGCCACCTTCGCGCCCGTGCGCTTGGCCGTCTCGACGATCTCCCCGGCGCTCTGGTCCAGGAGCTTGGAGTCGTACGCCTTCAGCCGGATGCGGATCTTCTGTGTCGCCATCGATACCTCTTCTCAAAGACCAGAAAGCCGCCGGAGCGCCCGGTTTCCGCCGGGCGGTCCAGCCACTTCGAACTCGTTACTCGATGACCTCGCGTCACCACGCCGGCGCCGACGGTGCGGCCGCCCTCGCGGATGGCGAAGCGCAGCTCCTTCTCCATGGCGATCGGGGTGATCAGCTCCACCTCGATGGCGATGTTGTCGCCCGGCATCACCATCTCCACGTTCCGTCCGGCAGCTTCACCGTGCCGGTCACGTCCGTGGTGCGGAAGTAGAACTGCGGCCGGTAGCCCTTGAAGAACGGCGTGTGACGGCCGCCCTCTTCCTTGGTCAGCACGTAGATCTGCGCCTTGAACTTGGTGTGCGGCGTGATCGCTGCCCGGCTTGGCCAGCACCTGGCCGCGCTCGACGTCCTCGCGCTTCAGGCCGCGCAGCAGCGCGCCGATGTTGTCGCCCGCCAGGCCCTCGTCGAGCAGCTTGCGGAACATCTCGACGCCGGTGACGACCGTCTTGCTGGTGGCGCGCAGGCCGACGATTTCGACTTCCTCGCCCACCTTGACGATGCCGCGCTCGACGCGGCCGGTGGCCACCGTGCCGCGGCCGGCGATGGAGAACACGTCTTCCACCGGCATCAGGAACGGCTTGTCGGTCGCGCGCACCGGCGTCGGGATGTAGCGTGTCGACCGCCTCCATCAGCTTCAGGATGGCGCCCTCGCCGATGCTCGCCGGTGTCGCCCTCGAGCGCCTTGAGCGCGAGCCGGGGATGATCGGGAATCTTGTCGCCGGGGAACTCGTACTTCTTGAGCAGGTCGCGGACTTCCATCTCGACCAGCTCGAGCAGCTCGGGGTCGTCCAGCATGTCGACCTTGTTCAGGAAGACGACGATGTACGGCACGCCGACCTGGCGGGCGAGCAGGATGTGCTCGCGGGTCTGCGGCATCGGGCCGTCGGCCGCCGAGACCACCAGGATGGCGCCGTCCATCTGCGCCGCGCCGGTGATCATGTTCTTCACGTAGTCGGCGTGGCCCGGGCAGTCGACGTGCGCGTAGTGGCGGTTCTTCGTCTCGTACTCCACGTGCGCGGTCGAGATGGTGATGCCGCGCTCGCGCTCCTCCGGCGCCTTGTCGATCTGGTCGTAGGCCAGGAACGTCGCGCCGCCCGTCTTCGCCAGCACCTTGGTGATGGCCGCGGTCAGCGTCGTCTTGCCGTGGTCGACGTGACCGATCGTCCCGATGTTCACGTGCGGCTTGTTGCGCTCGAACTTCTCCTTGGCCATGATCGTGCTCCTCGCTCTCGGTTGCTTGTGAAGTGCTGCCGTTCGCTCTGTGGAGGGGCGGGCTTGTACGCCAGTCCCGAAATTTCGCGATCAGCGCCGACCAGGTCTCCGCGATGTGCCGGGCACCGGCGCGTAGTGGTTGAACTGCATGGTGTAGGTCGCCCGGCCCTGGGTCGCGGAGCGCAGGTCGGTGGCGTAGCCGAACATCTCGGCCAAGCGGCACCTGCGCGTCGATGACCTGCACTCCCGCGCGCGGGTCCATGCTGGAGATCTTCCCGCGGCGGCGTTCAGGTCGCCGATCACGTCGCCCATGAACTCCTCGGGGGTGACGACCTCGAGTCTCATGATCGGCTCGAGCAGGACGGCGCCGGCCTTGTGGCACGCCTCCTTGAACGCCATCGAGCCGGCGATCTTGAAGGCCATCTCGTTCGAGTCGACCTCGTGGAAGCTGCCGTCGAAGAGCTCGACCTTCACGTCGACCATCGGGTAGCCGGCGAGCACGCCGTTCTGCATCGCCTCCTCGACGCCCTTCTCGACCGCCGGGACGAACTCCTTGGGGATCGCGCCGCCGTGATCTTGTTCTCGAACGCGAAGCCCTTGCCCTGCTCGTTGCGGCACGACCCGCAGCCAGACGTGGCCGTACTGGCCCTTGCCGCCGCGTCTGGCGGATGTACTTGCCCTCGGCCTCGGCGGCGCTGGTGATCGTCTCGCGGTAGGCGACCTGCGGCTTGCCGACGTTGGCGTCGACCTTGAACTCGCGCAGCAGCCGGTCGACGATGATCTCCAGGTGCAGCTCGCCCATGCCGGCGATGATCGTCTGGCCGGTCTCCTCGTCGGTGCGCACGCGGAACGACGGGTCCTCGACCGCCAGCTTCTGCAGCGCGGCGATCGAGCTTCTCCTGGTCCGCCGTGCGTCTTCGGCTCGATCGCGATGTCGATCACCGGCTCGGGGAACTCCATCCGCTCGAGGATGATCGGGTGCTCTGCGTCGCAGAGCGTGTCGCCGGTGGTGGCGTCCTTCAGGCCGACCACGGCGCAGATGTCGCCGGCGTAGCATCTCGGTGATCTCGTCGCGCTTGTTGGCGCGCATCTGCACCAGGCGGCCGACGCGCTCGCGCTTGCCCTTGACCGTGTTGTAGACCGCGCTGCCCGCTTCGAGCCGCCGGAGTAGACGCGGATGAAGGTGAGCGTGGCCGACGAACGGGTCGGTCATGATCTTGAACGCCAGCGCGGAGAACGGCGCCTCGTCGCTGCGTCTCGCGGACTGCGTCCTCGCCGTCTTCGGGGTCTTGCCGTGCACCGGCGGGATGTCGAGCGGGCTGGGCAGGTAGTCGACCACCGCGTCGAGCAGCGGCTGCACGCCCTTGTGCTTGAAGGCCGAGCCGCAGAGCACCGGGAAGCAGCTTCAGCGCCATGCAGCCCTTGCGGATGGCGGCGCGGATCTCGTCCTCGGTGACGTCTTGCCCTCTCGAGGTACTGCGTCCATCAGCGTCGTCGTCGTGCTCGGCGACCGCTCGAGCAGCTTGTGCGCGGTACTCCTGCGGCCTGCGTCGCGGAGCTCCGCGGGGATCTCGACGACGTCGTACTTGCTCGCCCTGCTCGTCGTCGTAGTAGACCAGCGCCTTCATCTCGCACCAGGTCGATGACGCCGCGGAACTTCTCCTCGGCGCCGAGGGGAGCTGCATGCACGACCGGCTTGCGCCGCAGCCGCTCGCGCGATGGTGCGCACCGACATGTCGAAGTCGGCGCCGACCCGGTCCATCTTGTTGATGAAGCAGATGCGCGGGACGCTGTACTTGTCCGCCTGCCGCCAGACGGTCTCGCTCTGCGGCTCGACGCCGTTCGACGCCGTCGAACACCGCGACGGCGCCGTCGAGCACGCGCAGCGAGCGCTCGACCTCGATGGTGAAGTCGACGTGGCCCGGGCGTGTCGATGATGTTGATGCGGTAGCTTCTGGTCGCCGGCGCGGCCAGAAGCAGGTGATCGCGGCGGAGGTGATGGTGATGCCGCGCTCGCGCTCCTGCACCATCCAGTCCGTCGTGGTGGTGCCCTCGTGCACCTCGCCCATCTTGTGGATGGCGCCGGTGTAGAAGAGGATCCGCTCGGTGGTCGTGGTCTTGCCCGGCATCGATGTGCGCCATGATGCCGATGTTGCGGTAGCGCTCGAGGGGATGGTCGCGGGGCATGACGCAATGCCTCTGGCCGATCAAGCGGGACCGAGTGCGCTCCGCTCGGCGGACCGCACGACGACGTGCCACGCAGCACCTGCGCCGATCAACGGTCAACGCGCCCGATCGCGAGCGCTGTCAGTCCGGCGAAGGCACCCTGACGCTTCGGAGCGCTTACCAGCGGTAGTGCGCGAAGGCCTTGTTGGCCTCCGCCATCTTGTGCGTGTCTTCGCGCTTCTTCACGGCGTTGCCGCGGTTGTTGGCGGCGTCCATGATCTCGCCGGCGAGCTTCTCGTCCATGGTCTTCTCGCCGCGCGCCTTGGCGTAGCTCGATGAGCCAGCGCATGCCGAGGGCCACGCGGCGCTCCTGACGAACCTCGACCGGCACCTGGTAGGTGGCGCCGCCGACGCGGCGGCTCTTCACCTCGAGCACCGGCTTGACGTTGTCGAGCGCCTTCTTGAAGGTCTTGAGCGGCTCGTCCTTGGCGCGCTCCTCGACCAGGTCGAAGGCGCCGTAGCACGATGCGCTCGGCGATCGGACTTCTTGCCCTTGCGCATCATGTCGTTGATGAACTTGGTGACGAGGCGGTCCTGGAACTTCGGGTCCGGCAGGATCTTGCGCTTGGCGACTTCGCGACGACGAGGCATGTGCTCAGCTGTGATCCTCTTAGCTCGGGCGCTTGGCGCCGTACTTGGAGCGGCTCTGCTTGCGGCCCTGCGACGCCGACGGAGTCGAGCGTGCCGCGGATGATGTGGTAGCGCACGCCGGGGAGGTCCTTGACGCGGCCGCCGCGGATCATCACCACCGAGTGCTCCTGGAGGTTGTGGCCGACGCCCGGGATGTAGCGAGGTGACCTCGATCCCGTTGGTGAGCCGCACGCGGGCGACCTTGCGGAGCGCCGAGTTCGGCTTCTTCGGGGTGGTGGTGTAGACGCGGGTGCAGACGCCGCGCTTCTGCGGGCACTCGTTCAGCGCGGGGCCTTGCCCTTGATAGTCGACTTCTCGCGGCCCTTGCGGATGAGCTGGCTGATCGTCGGCATCGTGCCTTTCAACGACGACCGCCGCCTCGATGACGCCGGGCGGCGGCAGGAAAAACAGGGTCTTGTCCCGGAAAAGAGGCGCGCATCATACTGAGGAAGCTCTCGCTGTCAAGCCGACAGTGACGCGCGGTCGTCGCGCTTGGCTGCCCGCCGCGCCGTCAGGCATGCTGAAACGCCGGTGCACGCGACAAAAACCGCATGACGCTGCTCGACTGCGTCGGGCTCGGCATCAACGGGATCATCGGCACCGGCATCTTCCTCCTCCCCGCGAAAGTCTTTCGCAACGCCGGCGGCTTTTCCTGGGCCGCCTGGCTCGCGATCGGCGCCGTCTGCCTCCTGGTCGGGCTCTGCTTCTGCGAGGCCGCGGGCCGCGCCGACCGCAACGGCGGTCCCTACCTCTACGCGCGCGACGCCTTCGGCCGCTGGTCGGCGTCGGCGTGGGCTGGATGGCGCTCGCCGCGAACCTCTTCGCCTACGGCGCCGTGGCGCGCGGATTCGGGCGCAACCTCTCCTTCCTGGTTCCGGCGCTGAACCGCGCCGGCCCGCAGATCGCGCTGGCGGTTCGCGGTGATCGCCGCGCTCGCCAGCCTGAACTATTTCGGCATCCGCCCGGCGCCCTGACCAGCGACTTCTTCAGCGCGCGCCAAGCTGATCCCCATCCTGCTCTTCGTCGGCCTGGGCCTCTTCTTCGTCGACTGGCACCGCCTCTCGCTCCCCCGCCAGCCGGGAGACGAAGTTCGAAGCCCTCAAGCTCGGCGGATTTCGCCGCCCTCTTCGCCTGCACCGGGTTCGAGTACGTCCCGGTCACCGCGGGCGAGACCGAAACGCCAGGCGCAACGTCCCGCTCGCGCTCTTCTTCTCCCTGCTCTTCTCGGTTCTGCTCTACGTGGTGGTGCAGGTGGTGTTCATGGGCACCCACCCGGACCCGGGCAGCGCGGACAAGCCGCTGGCGGAAGCGGCGGCGCGTTCGCCGGTGCCTGGGCGGGCGGATTCGTCGCCGTCGGATCGGTGATCTCCTCCTTCGGCTACCTGACGGCGGTCGCGCTGGTCACGCCCCGCTATCTCTCCGCGCTGGGCGAGAACGGCGAGTTTCCGGCGATCTTCGCCCGCACCACCCGCGGTTCCGGACGCCGGCCGTCGCCATCCCGCCACCGCGATCGTCTGCGCGGGCTGGCGATCTTCGCGGACTTCGACCGGCTCTCCGACTTGAACAATGCGGCGGTCTTCGCCCAGTACGTCCCCACCTGCCTGGCGGTGCTGGTGCTTCGGCGCACCCGGGGCCCGAGCGCGTTTACCTTCCGCTCGGCCCCACCATTCCCCTCTCGCCACCGTCGGTTGCATCCTGTTCCTCAACGGGATCAAGTACGACGACGCCGTCTTCTCGCTCGGAACGCTCGCCATCGGACTGGCGCTCCACGGCCTCTTCCGCCTCTACGGCCGCCGCCGCCCGTCCTCGAAGGTCCGGTGTTGACGCGCGTCCTCGCCCTCGTCGTCGCAGCCGCGCTTCCCGAGGTGAACCTGTCCTTTTTCGTCCCGCGAGCGGAAGCGACGGTCTCCTCGGCGTCGAAGGCGCGCGTCCGGCCCGGGCGATCCCGAGGAACCGCTCCAGCTCCAGATCGGCCTGGACTTCGGTACAAGCCGATCCGCGTCGGCCTGCTCAACGCGGTCGCGCACGAGTCGCGCACGGGCGGCTGGGTGCAGCTCGCCGCTCCGCCTGAACGGATACGCGTCAATCTTCGCCCAGCTTCCCGTCACCCTCGGACCAGTCGGGCGAGCGTCGCGCAGATCGCCGGCGCGCCCTCGCCGGCGTTCGGGTTCTCGGTCGGCGACGTCCGCGTCGGCGTGCGGCACGGCTTCCTCCGGGGCGACGTCGATCTCGCCGGCCAGATCGCGCCTCGACCTGAAACGGCGACGGCGCAATCGCTCACCGGCGACGGGCGCATCGGCGTCGAAGCGCTGCTCTCCGCCGCCCGCCGCCGGGAAAGCTGGAGCTGATCGGGAACCTCTTCGCCCGGTTCCGGCCGCCGCGCGACGTCGGGTCGGTGAAGCTCGGCAACGAGATCGGCGCGCGCGCCGGCGCGGCCTAGTGGCTGTCTTCCCGTCGCGCCTCTACGGAGAGCTGGAGGCGCAGTCGTCGCTGCGCGACTTCTCCCAGCAGTCGTTCCCCATCGAATGGCGCGTCGGCGCCACGGCTTGCCCGTCGTCGGCTCTTGCGGTCGACTTCGCCGGCGGTACCCGGCTCGACGACGGGCTCGGCGCGCCGTCCGTGCGCGGCGTCGTCGCCCTGCGCTACGCGCCGTCGTTCTGCCGGCCGCCGAAGAGCGCAGACCGGCCCGGAGCCCGGGGTCAAGGAGCTGGTGGCGGAGATCGCGCGGCCAGCGCGCGGCGCGCGAGAAGGCGGAAGCCGGAGGGGAAGCTGCCCGCGCTGCTCGCGCCTTCCGAGCAGGACGCGAAGGAGAACCTGGCCCGCTCGGAGGCGCGGGTGCTGCTGCCGCCTCGGAGGCGAAAGGCCGGGATCGGGCGAGACGTTCGCGCAGGAGGACTCGCGCGATTCCGACGGCGACGGCGTCCCGGATCGGCTGGACAACTGCCCGCACGAGAAGGGACCCGCGGACAACCACGGATGCCCGCGGCACCGACAAGCAGGTGGTGGCGATGCGCGAGGACGAGATCGCCATCCTGGAGAAGGTGTACTTCAGCCCCGGGAACGCCGCGGTCCTGCCCCGCTCGGCGCGGCTGGTGAGCCAGATCGCGGGCGTGTCCAGTCGCATCCGGAGCTGGTGCTGATCGAGGTGCAGGGGCACACGGACAACGTGGGCGGGAAGGCGATGAACGTGGCCCTCTCGGAGGCGCGGGCGAAGGCGGTGGTCCGCGCGCTCACGCGGCGCGGGATCGCCGCGAGCGGCTGGTGGCTCGCGGGTATGGCCTCTCGCAGCCGGTGACGACGAACGAGACGCGCAGGGGCGGGAGAAGAACCGGCGGGTGGAGTTCCGGGTCCTGAAGCGCAGGTGGCGGGGGAAGTGGTCGACGTCGAGCGCTAGCTCGAGCGCCGGAATGGAACGAATCCGGCGAGGCGTCCGGCGGTCGTCCTGGCCGCCACCGTAAGCCGTTGCTCGGCATCCGACGGCTGAGCGTTCCGCGCGTATCTCCGCCCCGAGCGCCTCGGGCCGAGCGTTAATCCTCGTGCCCGTCGTGGTTGTTGTCCTCGAACGCCTGGAACGACTTCTGGATGTTGTTCTCGATCTGCGAGCGATTTCGACTCGCTGCGCGGATCGAGGCGCGAGCCGCCGCTGGTGAACCACGACGCGGCGTCCACGTTCAACGTCAGGTTGCTCCCCTCGGCCAGCACCAGGGTGCCCTCGAACTTCTGCTCCGCCGTCACCGCGCTGGTGAAGCTGAACGGCACGCCGTCGATGGTCCCGTCGGCGATGATTGAAGCGTTGGCGGCGATCATGTCCGCGAGGTCCGCGTTCGCGCCGTGCTCGGTGTTGTCCGGCTTGTGCACCTGGAACTTGATCTCGCTGTACGTCCCTGGCCGCCACGCTCGCGTCGAGCAGCTTGCTGACGCTCCCGCTGTCCAGCGACGCGCCCTGCAGGTCGAGCAGGTACGGCCCGCTCGCCACCTCGTCCATCTCCGCCGTGTCCGCCCTCTGCAGCTCGACCGCGCTGATCACCACCCGCACGCGGGTGAGCACGATCCCGTTGCCGCGCGAGCGCGCTGCGCGCCACCGCCGCCGTCGACGCCGAGCCAGCCCGCACGCTCAAGGACAGACCCGAGTCCCCCACACCCCGCGACGAACGCCGCCAGAACCACTGCGATCGCTGCCTTCATGATTCCCCTCCGGTCGTTGGTTACGTCGGGGAGACACCCGACCCGCGCGGGCGACCCAAAAAAGTCATGTCGCTTCAGTAGGTTCTGCTGCGGCGGCCTGCGACTCCGGCGCACCCGCGCGCGAAGGGCGCGATGTCGCTCAGGAACGGCGGAGGATCGCCGCGAGCTCGCGCATCGTCCGCACGCGGAGCACTCCGCGGGGGACGCCGAAGATTGGTCGTCGCCGTGGACGCACACCAAGGTGTCGCCGAAGCGGGCCCGCGCGATCGCCGCTGCGGCCGCGAGTCCGCGCTGCTGGGCGATTCGGGCCCCTCGCCGATGGCGACGACCACGAAGCGCGCGCGCACCCGCTCGGCCAGCTCGCCGAGCTCGTTCGCGTCGGGGGCGACGGCGGGGCGAAGGACCTCGTGGCCGCAGGAACGCAGGAGACAGGCGATGATCTCCGAGGCGAGATCCTCGGGGATTCCCACCTCGACGAGCAGCGCGGGAAAGGCGTTTCGCGGCGGCTCGGGAACGATGAAGGGCAGGCGCGAGAGCAGGTCGGCGACGAACCGGGCCGGGGCGACGCGAGCCGCCGGGACGGACGCACTCGTCGAGCAACGTCTCCAGCGGCGTGCCGGCCAGGACCGGTCGAGCAAGGCGACGACGCAGCCGCTGACGTCGTGCTCCGCACCGCAGTATCGAAGTGCACGACGCCCTTGGAGCCGTTACGCAGGTACTCGATGACGTCCTTGGGGGCGAAGCGCTGGCTGTTCTTGCGCGTCGAGCGAAGCGAGCGGATTTCGCCGGCGGCGGTGAGCCGCTTCACCGTGACCTGGGCCACGCCGAGGATATGCGCCACCTGCCGCGCCGAGAACGACGCGCCGCCCAGCGGGGGGAGAGACGGCGATCCCGGCCGGGGCCACGTTCGCGTGGCGCTCCTGCTGGTCGGTGACGTCCTCGACCACCCCGACCATGCGCACCACGTGGCCGTTCTCGTCGGAGAGCGCGCGTCCGGTGGAACGCATCCAGCGCACGCTTCCGTCCGGGCGATCGATGCGGAACTCGAACGCCGTCCTGCCGCCCTGCCGCACCGCTTGCGAGAGCCAGTCGGCCACCCCGCGGCGGTCCTCCGGGTGGACGCAATCCAGGAACCATTCCTTGGAGACCGCCACGCCCGGGCGCTGCCCGAAGAGCTGGTACGTCCAGGGAGTCCACTCGACGTGGCCCGAAGCGATGTGCCAGTTCCACGCGCCGATCTCGGCGGCGTCGATTGCCAGCCGAACCGGATCCTCGGTTTCGGCCTGGCTCGGAGAGAAGCGTTCGGCGCTGGAGGCTTCGTCGCGCACAGTCGGAGGCGAATTTTTTACCCCGCCCCCCGGGGCCGCGGCAAGTCCGGCGGCCGTTTTTGCGCAGGCATGGGGGCACGCCCGTTGCAAAGTGGAAGGCCTCACACCGCGAGAGAGAGATCGATGACGTTCAGCGCTTTCGAACCGTATCGCCTTCTGGTCGCCGAACTGTGTCACCAGGCCGCCGCCAGCGACGTCGCCCTTCGCACCTCCGTTGCCGTCCGGCGCGCGCGCAACCGCGCCCTGAACGCGCTTTTTGCGCGGATGGCCGACACGCCGCAGGCGCCGCGCGCCCGCGCCTGGATCGCGCAGACCTTGAAGGATTAGGCGCAAAAGAAGACGGCAGCGCCCCGGAGGGTGTCTGCCGTCCCGAATCCAGAGCTGCGGCTTCGCTACTCTTCCGCCGCCACCATGGCCAGCGGCGGCGCTTCCGCCCCGCTCGCGATCGCCAGCGCCTCTTCCGCCGCCTCCACCTCGTCCACCGGCGTCTCCACCTCGATGTCGAGGTGCTTGTACGCGGTGAGCCCGGTGCCGGCGGGGATGAGCCGGCCCATGATCACGTTCTCCTTCAGGCCGCGCAGGTAGTCCACGCGCCCGGAGATGGCCGCCTCGGTGAGCACCTTGGTGGTCTCCTGGAACGAGGAGGCGGAGATGAACGACTCGGTGCTCAAGGAGGCCTTGGTGATGCCGAGCAGGAGCGGCTCGCCCACCGCCGGCTTGCCTCCGGTGGCCGTCACCCTGGCGTTCTCGTCGTCGAACATCTGCTTCTCCACCTGCTCGTCGACGAGGAAGTTGGTGTCGCCCACCTCCTGGACGCGCACGCGGCGCAGCATCTGCCGGACGATGGTCTCGATGTGCTTGTCGTTGATCTTCACGCCCTGCAGCCGGTAGACCTCCTGCACCTCGTCCACCATGTAGCGGGCCAGCTCCTTCTCGCCCAGCACCTTGAGGATGTCGTGCGGGTTGGCGGCGCCGTCCATCAAGGGGTCGCCGGCCTTGACCCGGTCTCCGGCGTGCACGTTGATGTGCTTGCCCTTGGCGATCAGGTACTCCTTGGCCAGGTCGGTGCGCAGCTTGCCGTCGATCTCCGGGGTGACCACCACCTTGCGCTTGCCCTTGGTGTCCTTGCCGAAGCTGACCACGCCCTCGATCTCGCTGATGACGGCGTGCTCCTTGGGCTTGCGCGCCTCGAAGAGCTCGGCCACCCGCGGCAGACCGCCGGTGATGTCCTTGGTCTTGGTGGTCTCGCGCGGGATGCGCGCGATGATCTCGCCGGCCTCCAGCGCGTCGCCGTCGTTGACGGTGATGTTGGCGCCCATCGGCAGCATGTAGCGCGCCGGCTGCTCGGAGTTGGGCAGGAACTTCGGGTTGCCCTTCTCGTCCTCGATGGCGATGCGCGGCTGCGCCTCGGCGTCGCGGCTCTCGATGATCGACTTGCGCGAGAGGCCGGTGACCTCGTCGAGCTGCTCGTTCATCGTCACGCCCTCGATGATGTCGTAGAAGCGGACGGTGCCCGCCACTTCGGCGACGATGGGCGTGGCGAAGGGATCCCACTCGGCCAGCTGCGTGCCCGGCTCGATCTTCGAGCCCTCCTTCACGTTCAGCTTGGCGCCGTAGATCACGTTGTAGCGCTCGCGCTCGCGGCCGTTCTCGTCGGCGATGACGATCTCCCCGTTGCGGTTCATCACCACCAGCGCGCCGTCCTTCCGCTTCACCGTCTTGAGCGCGTTGAAGTGCACCACGCCCGCGTGCCGGTTCTCGATGGTCGACGCCTCGGCGCGCCGGGTGGCGGTGCCGCCGATGTGGAAGGTGCGCATGGTGAGCTGCGTTCCCGGCTCGCCGATGGACTGCGCGGCGATGACGCCCACCGCCTCGCCGATGTTGACCTTGCGCCCGCGCGCGAGGTCGCGCCCGTAGCACTCGACGCAGATTCCCCGCCGGGCCTGGCAGGTGAGCACCGAGCGGATCTTCACCTTCTCGATGCCGGCCTCCTCGATCTCCTTGACCTTGGTCTCGTCGATCTCGTCGTTGGCCTTGACCATCACCTCGTGGGTGAAGGGATCCTCCACGTCGTCCAGGGCCACGCGGCCGAGGATGCGCTCGCCCATGGGCTCGATGATCTCGCCGCCTTCCACCAGCGCGCCGAGAGCGATGCCGTCCATGGTGCCGCAGTCGTACTCGGTGATGATGGCGTCCTGCGCCACGTCCACCAGGCGGCGGGTCAGGTAGCCCGAGTTGGCGGTCTTCAGCGCCGTGTCCGCGAGGCCCTTGCGGGCGCCGTGGGTGGAGATGAAGTACTGCAGCACGGTGAGGCCCTCGCGGAAGTTGGCGGTGATGGGCGTCTCGATGATCTCGCCGGAGGGCTTCGCCATCAGGCCGCGCATTCCCGCCAGCTGGCGGATCTGCTGCGCGCTGCCGCGGGCGCCGGAGTCGGCCATGATGAAGATGGGGTTGAAGGAGGGCTGCTTCTTCTCCTTGCCGCCCTTGCTCACCGACTCGGTGCCGATCTCGCTCATCATGTCGCCGGCCACCTGTTCGGTGACCTGCGCCCAGATGTCGATCACCTTGTTGTAGCGCTCGCCGTCGGTGATCAGGCCTTCCAGGTACTGGTTCTCGATCTCGGCCACTTCCTTCTGCGCCGCTCCCAGCTTCTCCGCCTTGGTGGAGGGGATCACCATGTCCTTGATGGCGATGGAGATGCCCGCCTTGGTGGCGTAGCCGTACCCGAGCGAGCGCAGGCGGTCGGCCAGCAGCACCGTCTCCTTCTCGCCCTCGAGGCGGTAGCAGATGTCGATCAGGTTCCCCAGCGTCTTCTTGTCCATCACCTTGTTGATGGTGGCGAAGGAGATCTTGCGGGGGAGGATGTCGGAGAGGAGCACGCGGCCCACGGTGGTCTCGACGCGCGCCCGCCCTGCCGGCTTGCCCTCGGCGTCGAACTGGTCCATGCGGCAGGTGATCTTCGCCTGCAGGTCGACCTCGCCGTGGTCGTAGGCCGAGCGCACCTCCGCCGGCGAGGAGAAGATCCGGC
This sequence comes from uncultured delta proteobacterium, assembly GCA_963792275.1. Taxonomy (GTDB): domain Bacteria; phylum Myxococcota; class Myxococcia; order Myxococcales; family 40CM-4-68-19; genus 40CM-4-68-19. The sequence continues at coordinate 354,877 of CAWBVQ010000017.1, read as the reverse complement.
CCTCGCCGTGCGCGAGCACGCGCTCGCGGGTCAGGTAGTAGAGCCCGAGCACGATGTCCTGGGTGGGCACGATGATGGGCTTGCCGTGCGCGGGGCTGAGGATGTTGTTGGTGCTCATCATCAGCACGCGCGCTTCCACCTGCGCCTCGATGGAGAGGGGCACGTGGACCGCCATCTGGTCGCCGTCGAAGTCGGCGTTGAAGGCGGAGCACACCAGCGGATGCAGCTGGATGGCCTTGCCCTCGATCAGCACCGGCTCGAAGGCCTGGATGCCGAGCCGGTGCAGCGTCGGGGCGCGGTTGAGCAGCACCGGGTGCTCGCGGATGACCTCTTCGAGGATGTCCCAGACCTCGGGGCGCTCCTTCTCCACCATCTTCTTCGCGCTCTTGATGGTGGTGACGTGCCCGCGCTCCTCCAGCTTGTTGTAGATGAAGGGCTTGAAGAGCTCGAGCGCCATGATCTTGGGCAGGCCGCACTGGTGCAGCTTGAGCTCGGGGCCCACCACGATGACCGAGCGTCCGGAGTAGTCGACGCGCTTGCCGAGCAGGTTCTGGCGGAAGCGCCCCTGCTTGCCCTTGAGCATGTCGGAGAGGGACTTCAGCGGCCGCTTGTTGGGGCCGGTGATGGTCTTGCCCCGGCGGCCGTTGTCGAAGAGCGCGTCCACCGCCTCCTGCAGCATCCGCTTCTCGTTGCGGATGATGATGTCCGGAGCGTTCAGCTCTTGCAGCCGCTTGAGCCGGTTGTTGCGGTTGATCACGCGCCGGTAGAGGTCGTTCAGGTCGGAGGTGGCGAAGCGGCCGCCGTCCAGCGGAACCAGCGGGCGCAGATCCGGCGGGATGACCGGGATCACGTCGAGCATCATCCACTCCGGCCGGTTGCCGCTCTCGGTGAAGGAGTCCACCACCTTGAGGCGCTTGGCCAGCTTCTTGCGCTTGGCGTCGCTGGTGGCTTCCTTCATGTCCTTGCGCAGCTGCTCGCCCAGCTGGTTGATGTCGATCTGCTTGAGCAGCTGCACCACCGCCTCGCCGCCCATGCCGGCGGTGAAGGAGTCCTCGCCCAGCTCCTCCAGGGCCTTGTGGTACTTGTCCTCGCTGAGCAGCTCGCCGCGCACGAAGGGCGAATCCTTGGGGTCCACCACCACGTAGCTCTCGCAGTAGAGGACCTTCTCCAGATCCTTGAGCGTGATGTCGAGGAGGTTGCCGATGCGCGAGGGCAGGCTCTTCAAGAACCAGATGTGCGCCACCGGCGTGGCCAGGTTGATGTGGCCCAGCCGCTCACGGCGCACCTTGGACTGGATGACCTCGACGCCGCACTTCTCGCAGACCACCCCGCGGTGCTTCATGCGCTTGTACTTGCCGCAGTTGCACTCGTAGTCCTTGACCGGCCCGAAGATCTTCGCGCAGAAGAGCCCGTCCCGCTCCGGCTTGAAGGTGCGGTAGTTGATCGTCTCCGGCTTCTTCACCTCGCCGTGCGACCACTGGCGGATCTTCTCCGGCGACGCCAGCGAGATGCGGATGGCGTTGAAGGAGAGCGGATCCTTGGGCTTCTCGAAGAAGTTGAAGATGTCTTTCACTGTCTCTCCGTTCGCTGGGGACACCAAGGTGATGGCGTCCGTCTCGATCCATCAGAGAATGCCGGGGACGCCATCCATGGTGTCCCCGAAAATTGCGGCGGCAGGGGCTATGCCGCCGCCGTACCGGGCTTCTTCGGCTCAGCCGCCACGTTGGCGGGAGCGTTCTCCATCAGCTCGACGTCGAGGCCGAGCGACTGCAGCTCCTTGATGAGGACGTTGAACGACTCGGGCAGCCCCGACTCCAGCGAGTACTCGCCCTTGACGATGCTCTCGTACATGCGGGTGCGGCCCACCACGTCGTCCGACTTGACGGTGAGGAATTCCTGCAGCGAGTACGCCGCGCCGTAGGCCTCCATCGCCCAGACTTCCATCTCTCCCAGGCGCTGCCCGCCGAACTGCGCCTTGCCGCCCAGCGGCTGCTGGGTGACGAGCGAGTACGGTCCGATGCTGCGGGCGTGGATCTTCTCGTCCACCAGGTGGTGCAGCTTGAGCATGTACATGATGCCCACGGTCACGTCCTGGTCGAAGGCGTCGCCGGTGCGGCCGTCGAAGAGGATCATCTGGCCGGTGCGGGGCAGGCCCGCGTGCTCGAGCTGGGAGAGGATCTCCGTCTCGCGGGCGCCGTCGAACACCGGGCTCGCGAAATGGACGCCTGCGCGCAGCTTCTGCGCCAGCTTGAGGATCTCCTTCTCCGGCAGGCCGTCGAGCAGGTCGGAGAGCTCCTTGGTGTCGTAGATCTTCTTCAGATCCTTGCGGATGGCGTCGGCGTTCCACTTCTCGTCGATCATCTTCTGGATCTGCTCGCCCAGCCCGCGCGCGGCCCAGCCCAGGTGCGTCTCGAGGATCTGGCCGATGTTCATGCGGCTCGGCACGCCCAGCGGGTTGAGCACCAGGTCCACCGTGCGCCCGTCCTCGAGGTAGGGCATGTCCTCGGTGGCGAGCACGCGGCTGACCACGCCCTTGTTGCCGTGGCGGCCCGCCATCTTGTCGCCCACCGCCAGCTTGCGCTTGATGGCCACGTAGACCTTGACCATCTTGATCACGCCCGGCGGCAGCTCGTCGCCCTTCTTCAGCCGGCTGATCTTCTCGCCGAAGACCAGCTTCACCAGCTCCTTCTGCTCGTTGAAGTTCTCCAGGATGCGGGCGACCTTCTCCTCCGCCCCGCCCACCGCCACCTCCGGCCAGTACTTCTCCGGGATCTCGTCGAGCAGCGTGTCGGTCACGTCCTGGCCCTTGTTGAGCAGCACGTGGCCCTTGTCGTCCACCAGCTTGGCGGTGGTCTGCTTGCCGTGGAGGAGCCGCTTGATCCGCTTGTAGGAGGAGTCCTTGAGGATCTTGATCTCGTCGTTCTGGTCCTTGAGGAGCTTGGCCTCTTCCTGGTTCTCGATGTCCTTGGCGCGCTCGTCCTTGTCCACGCCCTTGCGGGAGAAGACCTTGGCGTTGATCACCGTGCCGGTCACCCCCGGAGGTACGCGCAGCGAGCTGTCGCGCACGTCGCCCGCCTTCTCCCCGAAGATGGCGCGCAAGAGCTTCTCTTCGGGAGAGAGCTGCGTCTCGCCCTTGGGGGTGATCTTGCCCACCAGGATGCTGCCCGGGCCCACCTCGGCTCCGATGCGGATGATGCCGGAGTCGTCCAGGTCCTTGAGCGCCTCCTCACCGACGTTGGGGATGTCGCGGGTGATCTCTTCCTTCCCCAGCTTGGTGTCGCGGGCGATGCACTCGAACTCCTCGATGTGGATGGAGGTGAAGACGTCGTCGCGGAGGATGCGCTCGGAGACGAGGATGGAGTCCTCGAAGTTGTACCCCTGCCAGGGCATGAAGGCGACGATGACGTTCTGGCCCAGCGCCAGCTCGCCGGTCTCGGTGGCCGGACCGTCGGCGATGACGTCGCCCTTCCTCACCCGGTCGCCCGCCTTCACGATGGGCTTCTGGTTGATGCAGGTGTTCTGGTTGGAGCGCTGGTACTTGATCAGGTTGTAGATGTCCACCTCGCTCGCCACGTCCATCGACGAGTCCTTGGTGTCGGCGCGCACCACGATGCGGCCCGCGTCCACCTGATCCACCGTGCCGTCGCGGCGCGCCACCGTGCACACGCCCGAGTCCCGGGCCACGGTGCCTTCGATGCCGGTGCCCACCAGCGGCGCCTGCGTGCGCAGGAGCGGCACCGCCTGGCGCTGCATGTTGCTGCCCATCAGCGCGCGGTTGGCGTCGTCGTTCTCGAGGAAGGGGATGAGCGAGGCCGCCACCGAGACGAGCTGGTTCGGCGACACGTCCATCAGGCTGATGTCCTCGGGCCTCGACTGCGGGAACTCGCCCGCCTTGCGGCAGGAGACGAGCGGCGTGAGGAAGTGCCCCTTCTTGTCGAAGGTGGCGTTGGCCTGCGCGATGACGTGCTTCTCCTCCTCCAGCGCCGAGTAGAACTTCACCTCGTCGGTGACCTTGCCCTCCACCACCTGGCGGTAGGGCGTCTCGACGAAGCCGTACTCGTTGACGCGGGCGAAGGTGGAGAGCGAGGCGATGAGGCCGATGTTCGGTCCTTCCGGCGTCTCGATGGGGCAGATGCGCCCGTAGTGGGTGGGGTGCACGTCGCGCACTTCGAAGCCGGCCCGCTCGCGGGTGAGGCCGCCCGGCCCCAGGGCCGAGAGGCGCCGCTTGTGCGTGACCTCGGAGAGGGGATTCGTCTGGTCCATGAACTGCGAGAGCTGCGAGCTGCCGAAGAACTCCTTGATCACCGCCGTCACCGGCTTGGCGTTGATCAGGTCGTGGGGCATGAGCGTCTCGATCTCTTGCAGGCTCATGCGCTCCTTGATGGCGCGCTCCATGCGGACCAGGCCGATGCGGTACTGGTTCTCGAGCAGCTCGCCCACCGCGCGGACGCGGCGGTTGCCGAGGTGGTCGATGTCGTCGATCTGTCCCTTGCCGTTCTTGAGATCGATCAGGTAGCGGACGACCTCCAAAATATCCTTCTTCGTCACCACCGCCTGTTCCAGCGGCTCGTCCACCCCAAATTTATAATTCAGCTTGAGCCGGCCGACCTTGGAGAGGTCGTAGCGCTCCGGGTTGAAGAAGAGGTTGATGAAGAGGTTGGTGGCCGTCTCCAGCGTGGGCGGATTGCCCGGGCGCAGGCGCCGGTAGATCTCCATGATCGCCTCTTCGGGCGAGGAGATCTTGTCGGCGTTGAGCGTGTCGCGCAGGAAGGGACCGACGTTCAGGTTGTCGATGAAGAGCACCTTGAACTCGGAGACGCCGCGCTCGCGCAGCGACTCGACCTTCTCCTCGGTGACCTCCTCGTTGACCTCGAGCAGGACTTCGCCCGTGCCCTCGTCGACGACGTCGTGGGCGCTGATCTTGGTGATCAGCTCCTCGGCGTCGAGCGGCAGGGTCTTGAGCTTGGCCTGCTCCAGCTTCTTGATTGCCGCGCGGGTGAACTTGCGGTTCTTCTTGACGATCACTTCGCCGGTCTTGGGATGCTTGATGTCGCGGGTGGCGCGCTGGCCGGGAAGCAGCTCCAGCTCCACCGACTTCTCGTACTTGCCCTTCTCGCCGATGTAGATGGTCTCGGTGGCGTAGAAGTAGTTGAGGATCTCCTCGGGCGTGCCCTTGAACTCGAGCGCGTTCTTCTTGGCGGTGTCGGGCACCGCGCCCAGCGCGCGCAAGAGCACCGTCGCCGGCAGCTTGCGGCGGCGGTCGATGCGCACGTAGAGGATGTCCTTGTGGTCGAACTCGAAGTCGATCCACGAGCCGCGGTAGGGGATGATGCGGGCGTTGTAGAGCAGCTTGCCCGAGGAGTGGCTCTTGCCCTTGTCGTGGTCGAAGAACGCGCCCGGCGAGCGGTGCAACTGGGAGACCACCACGCGCTCGGTGCCGTTGATGATGAAGGTGCCGTTCTCCGTCATCAGCGGGATCTCGCCGAAGTAGACCTCCTGCTCCTTCACGTCGCGGATGGACTGCGCGCCGGTGTCCGGGTCCTTGTCCCAGACCACCAGGCGCACCACCACCTTGATGGGCGCGCTGTAGGTCATGCCGCGCTGGTGGCACTCGTCGACGTCGTACTTGGGCTTCTCCAGGTGGTAGCTGACGAACTCCAGCGAGCTGGTCTCGTTGAAGTCCTTGATGGGAAAGACCGACTTGAAGACGCCCTGCAGCCCGGTGTCCTCGCGCTGCTCCGGCGCCTTGTCTGCCTGGAGGAACTTGTCGTAGCTGTGCTTCTGGATGTCGATCAGGTTGGGGATGTCGATGATCTTCTGGATTTTTGCGAAGTTCTTGCGGATTCTGAAGTTGTTCTGGATCGTGGTCGCCATGTAGCGAGCGCTCCTAGGTCAGGACATCCCGGACTGCACGTTCAGCAATGCGAAGCGAAAACTCCGGCGCCGGCGGGGGTCTCTTGGATCCCCGCCGGGCCGGTCAGATTCGGATGGCGACGGTCCTACTTGATTTCGACCGTGGCACCCGCCGCCTTGAGCATGTCGGCGAACTTGTTGACGTCCTCCTTCGACAGGCCCTCCTTGACGGTCTTGGGGGCGCCCTCGACGAGATCCTTGGCCTCCTTGAGGCCGAGGCCCGTGATGGTGCGGACCTCCTTGATGACGTTGATCTTCTTCTCTCCCGCGGCGTTGAGGACGAGCGTGAACTCCGTCTTCTCCTCGGCGGGCTTGGCGGCGGCGGCGCCACCGCCGGCGGCCGGAGCGGCAGCGGCGACAGGAGCGGCGGCGGAGACGCCCCACTTGGTCTCGAGCATCTTCACCAGCTCTGCCGCCTGCATGACGGTGAGCGTGGACAGCTGGTCAGCGATTTGGTTCAGGTCAGCCATGAAAGTTCATCCCTTGTAACGGCGCGCTGCTTGCAGCGCATCAAAGAGTTGAAAACCGGACAGTTCCTCGGAATACGGTGGGACGGCCGCTAGGCCGCCTTCTCGCCCTTTTCGGATTTCGCCTGGAGCACGCGGGCGATTCTGGCCACCCGGCGTGTTGAGCAAGCGGACGAGCGTCGTGGCAGGAGCGGCGATCATCGCCGCGAGCATCCCGCGGAGCTCCGGCAAACCCGGCATGCTCGCGAGGGCCGCGAGGCCCTTGGCGTCGACCAGGTTGCCCTGGACCACGCCGGCCTTCACGGTCATCTTGTCGCCCTGCTCCTTGAGGACGTCGCGGAGCACCTTGGCGGGCGCTACCACGTCGTCGTACCCGAGGATGATCGCGTTGGGTCCGTCCAGCCCCTCGGTGAATTGCTCCAGGGGCGTTCCCTTCGCGGCGAGCCGTGCCAGGGTGTTCTTGATGACCTTGTAGTCCACCTTGTTCTCGCGGAAGGTCTTCCGGAGCTTCACGGTGGCCGCGGCGTCGATGTTCTTGTACCCGACCGCGATGGCGATGGCCGCCCGGGACATCTTCTCCCGGAGGGCGCCCACCAGTTCCTGCTTCTCGTTGCGCTGCATGACCTCACCTCCTTTCCTGCGCGTGATTTCCGGTTCGTGAAGTCACGCAGCGCGTGCCGTCGCGAACCCCTGGCCCAGCTTCAGTCTCGGCAGGCGTCTTTAAGGGATCGCACCCCGCCTGCTGTCTTGGACCAGTGTGATGAAGCCTTCGACTGCAAACTACTTGTGCGCCGCCGTGATGGCGCCCGGGTCGAGCTTGATGCCGGGGCCCATGGTGGTGCTCAGGGTCACGCCCTTGAGGTACACGCCCTTCGCCGTGGCCGGCTTGGCGCGGATGATGGTGTCGAGGATGGCGTTGACGTTGTCCTGCAGCCGCTTGGGATCGAACGACGCCCTGCCCACCGGAACGTGGACGATGCCGGCCTTCTCCACGCGGAACTCCACCTTGCCGGCCTTGGACTCGCGCACCGCCCTGGCCACGTCGGCGGTGACGGTGCCGACCTTGGGGTTCGGCATCAGGCCGCGGGGACCCAGCACCTTTCCCAGCCGGCCCACGACGCCCATCATGTCGGGCGTGGCGATGGCCACGTCGAAGTCCATGAACCCTTCCTGCACCTTGGCCGCCAGGTCCTCGGCGCCAACCACGTCGGCGCCGGCGTCGGTGGCCTCGCGGGCCTTGTCGCCCTTGGCGAACACCGCCACGCGAACCGTCTTGCCGATGCCGTGGGGCAGCACCACCGCGCCGCGCACCATCTGGTCGGCGTGCTTGGGATCCACGCCCAGGCGGATGGCCACGTCCACCGTCTCGTCGAACTTCTTCTTGTTCACCCTGGACGTCTCGAAGACCAGGCTCACCGCCTCGTCCACGGTGTAGCGCTTGTTCACGTCCACCAGCTTCGCCGCAGCGAGGTACTTCTTCCCGTGCTTCGCCATGGGCTAACCCTCCACCGATGCTGCGCGCGTTCGCGCTCCGCCCGTCGCCGGCGAAGCCGGCTCCTCCACGTCCACGCCCATGGAGCGGGCGGTGCCGGCGATGGAATTCATGGCGGCCTCGAGCGAGCCCGCGGTCATGTCCTGCATCTTGGTCTTGGCGATCTGCTCGAGCTGCTTGCGCTTGAGCGTGCCCACCTTCTCCTTGCCGGGCTTGTGCGCGCCGGAGCCCTTCTTCTTCTCCGTGTGCAGCCCGAGCGCCTTCTTGATCAGGACGGCGGCCGGCGGCGTCTTCACGATGAAGGTGAAGGAGCGGTCGGAGTAGATGGTGATCAGCACGGGGACGATGAGCGCTTCCTTCGCCTGCGCCTGCGTCGCCGCGTTGAACTCCTTGCAGAACCCCATGATGTTGACGCCGTGCTGGCCCAGCGCAGGCCCCACCGGCGGCGAGGGGTTCGCCTTGCCCGCGGGCAGCTGCAGCTTGACCATTCCCGTGACTTTCTTCGCCATCGTTTCTCTCCGTGGTCCAAGCGGCTTTGGTCTTCTGCCTCAGCCTCCCACCCTGACGTTCTCTGGAACTACGTCTTCTCCACCTGCATGAAATCCAGCTCCACCGGCGTGGCGCGGCCGAAGATGGAGACCAGCACCCGCACCCGGCCCTTGTCGGGATTCACTTCCTCGACGGTGCCGTTGAAGTTGGAGAACGGGCCGTCCACCACGCGCACGCTGTCGCCTTCCTCGAACTCCACCTTGGGCTTGGGCTTGAGCGCGCCCTCGGAGAGCTGGGTGGTGAGCCGGGCGATCTCGTGCTCGCTCACCGCCGGAGGCTTGGTGGCATTGCCCACGAAGCCGGTGATCTTGGGCGTGTTCTTGACCAGGTGCCAGGTGCGGTCGTTGAGCTCCATCTGCACGAGGATGTAGCCGGGAAAGAACTTGCGCTTGCTGGCGCGCTTCTCCCCCTTCACCATCTCGACCACGTTCTCCATGGGGATGAGGATGTCGCCGAAGAACTCGTCGAGCTCGAACTGCTTGATCTTCTCCTCCAGGGACTTCTTCGCCTTGTTCTCGAAGCCGGAGTACGTGTGGACCACGTACCATTTCTTGTCGATCTTCTTCTCCTCGGCGGCCATGGCGGTTCTCTAGAGCGTCGGGTTCTGGATCTTGTCGGTCAGGAACTGCCAGAGCACGTCGAAGAGGCCGAGCAGCACGGCGGAGATGATGGAAGCGATGATCACCGCGACGGTGGCGGCGCGCGTCTCGGGGAAGTTCGGCCAGCTCACCTTGCGCAGCTCGGAGGCGATCTCCAGCGAGACGTCGTGCGTCTTGCGGTTGGTCCAGAGGTAGAGCGCCACCGCCGCGGCGATGGCGAGGCCGATGACCGTGCACCACGTCCACTCGCCGGCCAGCGGACGGGTGAGCGGCTGGGTGGGCCCGAAGGAGCCGAAGGCGAGCAGCAGCACGTGCTCGAGGAAGAGCCCGGTGCAGAGGGCGAGCGCGACGTATCCGACGGCGATGAGGCGGTTGTTCGTCATGGGTTGAACCGGAAGCGATTGGCAGGCCAGCCAGGACTCGAACCTGGAACATGCGGTTTTGGAGACCGCCGCTCTACCATTGGAGCTACTGGCCTCGGCTGGCTCGCTACTTCGTCTCCTTATGATCGGTGTGCTTGCGGCAGCGGGGGCAGAACTTGGGCAGGACCAGCTTGTCGGTCATGGTCCGCTTGTTCTTGGTGGTGGTGTAGTTGCGCTCGCGGCACACCGGGCACTCGAGCGTGATGATGGTGCGGTTCATGCTTCTGCTCCTTCGAGTTCTTGCGAAAAGCTGGAGCCCACAACCAGAATCGAACTGGTGACCTCTTCCTTACCAAGGAAGTGCTCTGCCGACTGAGCTATGTGGGCGTTTCCGTTTCGTCGATTCCATTGGAGCGGGAAACGGGATTCGAACCCGTGACATCCAGCTTGGAAGGCTGACGCTCTACCAGCTGAGCTATTCCCGCGGGTCTCGTTTCCCGGTGCTTTGGTGGAGGGAGAAGGATTCGAACCTTCGAAGGCGTGAGCCGGCAGATTTACAGTCTGCTCCCTTTGGCCGCTCGGGCATCCCTCCGGTGACGTTCCGTGAGTTCAAACCGCTCACCGCTCTGCTTCCGTGTTGGCTCGTCGATCACGCCAGGGGGCGACTCGCGTCTCCCCCTGGACCCCCACGCGTTCTGTGCAGCCCGCTCTCAGCAAGACTGGCCCACGCCACGCGTTCTGCGCACCCGCTCACACTGGCCTCCGCGTTCTGTGCAGCCCGCTCCGCATGTCCGGCCCACGCCACGCGTCTCCAACCCCAACACTTCAAAGCCGGCTGGAGCTGGCGGCGGGAATCGAACCCACGACCTTCCGCTTACAAGGCGGATGCTCTGCCGGCTGAGCTACGCCAGCTAACCCCTCGATTTTCCTGTGCAGTTCAGAAAAAAGAGACACCTGTCCGGCACAGGGGAGCACGGCTTTTAGGGTATCTGTCCTGCCTTGTCAAGCATGCGACCGTCGGGATCAGCGGCCGAGCGGCTGGTTCACCCGGGAGGGGGCGCGGGCGCGCTGGCGGGCCACCTCGTAGAGCGCCACCGCGCCGGCGGCCGCCACGTTGAGCGAGCCGACCTCGCCCGCCATGGGGATCCGCGCGACGTGATCGCACGTCTTGCGGACGAGGGGCCGTACGCCCGCCCCTTCGCTCCCCAGCACCAGCGCGGTCGGGGCGGAGAGGTCGATCTCCGCGAGCGACTTGTCGCCACCCGCAGCGAGCGCCACCGTCCAGATGCCCTGCTCCTTCATCTGCTCCAGGGCGCGGGAGAGATTGGTCACACGCGCGATGGGGCAGTGCTCGAGCGCGCCCGCCGCCGCCTTGAACGCCGCGGGCGTGATCCCCGCCGCGCGGTCCTTGGGAACCACCACCGCTTGCGCCCCGAGGGCGTGCGCGCTGCGCACCAGCGCGCCCAGGTTCTGCGGATCGGTCACTCCGTCGAGCACCAGGAGAAAGGCCGGACCGGGCAGCTCGAAGACATCCTCCAGCTCGACGTAGCGGAACTCCACCAGTTCCGCGCCGACGCCCTGGTGGACGCCTCCGCGCGAGCGCCGGGACAGATCTCCCCGGGGCACGTCGTCGACCCGCACGCCCGCCCGCGCCGCCTCCTGGGCCGCCCGCTCGCCGCCTTCCGATCTGCGCCCTTCCCTGCCGCGCTCCACCACCACGCGCACCACGTCGCGGGGATGCGCCTTGAGCGCCTCGAGCACCGGGTTCACGCCGTAGACGAACCGGCTCACTGCACCTCGACGGCCATGGCGACTTCGCGCTTCTGCCTCTCGCAGAGCTTCTCGGTGCAGATGAAGAAGTTGAGCGTTCCCTTCACCTGGTCGCTTGCGGCGGCGGTGAAGGGGATGTCGAACTCCACGCCCTTGGCCTGCGTCTCCTTCGCGTCGGGGCGGCCCAGCTTCTCCTTGGCCAGCTTGACCGACGGCCCGGAAGTGACCGCGAGCGAGATGGGCGCGTCCGGCGAGACGTGCGCGTTGGGCTGCGGCACCACCGTCACCTTGGCGTGGCCGGTCTCGCCTTTCTTCACCTTGACCACCTGGGTGGTCTCGATGCGGTAGGTGCCGGAAACGTCGGGAGCGGCAAGGAGGAGCGCGAGGGCGGCGAGGACCATGACCCCATTCTAACCTCTTGCCAGGGCAAGGGCGCGCTCGATGATGCCAGCGGCCAGATCCTTGCCGGCGGCCCTCTCCAGGCCCTTGAGGCCCGGGCTGGAGTTCACGTCGAACACCAGCGGGCCGGCGCGCGCGTCGATCAGGTCCACCGCGGCGACCTCCAGGCCCACCACCCGCGCCGCCTTCACCGCCAGCGCATCGAACCCCTCCGGGACGCTGACCGCCTTGAGCTTCGCGCCCCGCGCGAGGGTGTGCAGCAGCCGGCCGGGCCGCGCCCTTCGCTCCACCCAGGCGGTGACCGCATCGCCCACCACCAGGGCGCGCAGGTCGCGCTCGCGCCGCCTTCGCAGGTAGCGCTGCACCACCAAATTGTGGCCCATGGAGAGCACCGTCTCCAGCGCGGCCTCCATCGACTGCAAGGACTCGCAGACCATCACCAGCGGGCGCTCGCTCGGCGTGAGCAGCTTGATCAGCACCGGCAGGCCCCCGACCAGCTCGATGAGGCCCTTGAGCTGGCTCGCGTTCGCCGCCATGACGGTCGCGGGCACCGGCACGCCGCTCGCCGCCAGCAGCTGGAGCGCCCGCATCTTGTTGCGGCTGGAGGCGATGGCGGAGGCGGAGTTGAGGGTGGGGACGCCGAGGAGGTGGAAGTGGTTGAGCACCGCGAGCCCGTAGGCCTGCAGCGAAGGGGCGATGCGGGGAATGACCACGTCCGTGCGGCGCAGGCGCTTCTGCGCGTGGAAGAGCGATGGCGATGCGCCGAGGTGCATCTCCAAACGCGCCGCGTCGAGAACGCGCACCCGGGCTCCGCGCGCGCGTCCCGCCTGCAGGAGGCGCCGCGTGGTGTAGATGCTGGCCCTGCGGGAGAGGATGGTCAGGTGCAAGCCGCGCAAGTGATCGCTTGCGGTACGCGGACGGTCAAGGGCGCACCATCCCGGAAGGGGTTATGCTCCGGGTCATGCTCGCGCTCTTGCTCTCGCTCCTGATCGCCGCCCCCATGCCGGTCCGGCGCATCGAGGACGCGCCCCGCCTCGTCGCCGAGGCCGCGGGCAAGCCGGCGCGGCCCGTGGTGCTGCACTTCTGGGCCACCTGGTGCTCGGCTTGCCGGGACGAGTTCCCCGCGCTCGGGCCCGAGCTTCTCGCCCTTCCCGGAAGGGGCGTCGCGGTCGCGCTGGTGAGCATCGACCGGCCCGACGATTGGGAGAAGGCGGAGAAGATGCTGGTCCAGTACAAGCTCGCCAGCCTGCCCGCGCTCCTGCTCGACGCGCCCGAGCCGGATCCGGTGGCCAAGGCGATGGGCCGGCCGGACTGGGACGGAACGCTGCCGGCCACCTTCGTCTTCGACGCTGCCGGCAAGCTGCACAAGAGCTTCCTCGGCCGGGCCGAGCCGGCGGCGGTGGAGGCCGCCGTCCGCGCCGTCATGCGCTGAGCGCCCCGGCGAGCACCTCCGCCACCGAGACCACCTCGACGAAGTCGCTCTTCAGGGCGGCGGCTCGAGGGTGCGAGTCGGTCAGCACCAGCCGGTCGAAGAGGCCGCTCTTCTGCACCCGATCGGCGGCGTCGCCGGGGAGCACGCCGTGGGTGGCGACGGCCGCGATGGAGGCCGCGCCCGCGTCGCGGTAGGCGCGCCCGGCCGCGATCAGCGACCCGCCGCTGCGGATCAGGTCGTCGTAGATGACCACGCGCTTGCCCGCGACCTGCGCGGAGACCGCGGTCACCTCCGTTCCCTGCTCGTGGCGGCGCTTGAAGACGAAGGCTGGAACCACCCCCAGGTCGTTGGCGAAGCGCTCCACCCACTTGGCGCGCCCGGCGTCGGTGCAGGCCACCACCTCCGTCCCCAGGCGCCGCAGGGACGCGAGCACCACCGGCGCGGCCGAGAGGTGCACCGGCCGCAGCGCCCCCTCGAAGTAGAAGGGAATGCCTTCGGTGTGCAGGTCGAGGAGCAGGACGCGGCTCCCCGAGCCCGGGACGGGAATGCTCGAGAGCAGGCGTGCGCGCGTCTTGGCGGTCACCACCTCGCGCGGGCGGGTGGCGCGCTCCATGGTGCCGTAGCCGAAGTAAGGGATGAGGAGCGTGAGGCTGCGCGCGCCCGCCTCCACCACGCCGCAGGCGAGATTGTAGATGGCGAGGGTCTCCGCCTCGCCGGTGGTGCCGCCCAGCACCACGGCGTCGCGCCCGGAGGGATCGGCCTCCAAGCGCAGATAGCGCTCGCCGTCCGCGAAGAGCCGCGTCTCCACCGCCCCCTCGGGGACGCCGGCGAGGCGCGACACCCGCGCGGCCAGCTCCGCGTACGCAGGCGTCGAGAAGATCATTCGCCTCGGGCCTCGAGGATCATGCGCAGGCGCCGCTCGTGCAGCGCCGGCTCCAGCCCCACCGGATACTGGTGCGGGTTCACGAACCGCTTGATGCCCGCGTGCAGGCGCGCGAGCTGGGCCTTGGTGCGCGCCCGCGATTCTGCGAGCGGCGGCGGCGTGTAGACCAGGTCGCCGCCGCGCAGCACCGGCACCAGAAGCTCCTCGTGGGGAACGCCCTCGGGAATGGTCTTGCGGCGGGTGACGTCGAGCATGTCCACCAGCGTGCGCGACTGCGCCCCGTCGGCGACGTCGTAGATGAGGTCGCCCGCGAACTCGTTCGCCGCGGTGAAGCGCCTTACTTGAAGCACGCCGGGGACGGAGATCTTGGCGCTCTGCTCGGAGAGCTTGATGCGCCCCTTCCACGGCCCGCCCGGCGTCCGGACGGCGGAAAGCTTGTACACGCCTCCCAGCGCGGCGTCGTCGGCGCCGGTGACCAGCCGCGTCCCCACGCCCCAGGCGCCGATGCGCGCTCCCTGCTGCTTGAGGCTGGCGATCACGTTCTCGTCCAGCTCGTTGGAGGCAAGGATCACCGTCCCGGTGAAGCCCGCCGCGTCGAGCATCCGCCGCGCCTCGATGGAGAGCCAGGCCAGGTCTCCGGAGTCGAGCCGGATTCCCGCGAGCTCATGGCCTTGCCCGCGCAGCCAGCGTCCGGTCTCGATGGCGTTCTTCACGCCCTGCAGCGAATCGTAGGTGTCCACCAGGAGGACCACGTTGTGCGGCATGGCCTTCGCGTAGGCGGCGAAGGCCTCGCGCTCGGAGTCGAAGAGCATCACCCAGGAGTGCGCGTGCGTGCCCCGCACCGGGATGCCGAGGAGCTTGCCGGCGAGCACGTCGGAGGTCGCGGCGCAGCCGCCGATGTACGCCGCCCGCGCCGCGGAGATGGCGCCGTCCACGCCCTGGGCGCGGCGCAGCCCGAACTCCAGCACCGGATCTCCCTCGGCGGCGAGGCAGACCCGCGCCGCCTTGGTGGCGATGAGCGTCTGGAAGTTGATCAGGTCGAGGAGCGGCGTCTCCAGGAGCATGCAGGGAACGATTGGGCCGCTGACGCGCAGGAGCGGCTCCTGCGGGAAGACTGCGGTCCCTTCGGGGACCGCGTCCACGTCGACGCGCAGGTCGAGCGAGCGCAGGTGCCGGAGGAAGGCCGGCTCGAACATGGCGCCGCCCGCGTCGGCCTGGAGGCCGCCCAGGTAATCGAGATCGGCATCGGTGAAGCGCAGCTCGCGCAGGTACTCGATGGCGGTGCCCAGCCCGGCGGCGATGGTGAAGCCGCCCTGGAACGGCGCGCGGCGGAAGAGGAGGTGGAAGACGGCCTCCCTTCCATCCACGCCGGTCTTCCATGCCGCCGCCGCCATGCTCAGCTGGTAGAGATCGGTGAGCAGCGCCAGGGGTTGGCCGTACAGCCCTCCCAGCATCAGTGCCTCCACCGGGGCACTAGCGCCTCCACGCGGCGGCCTGGGCCGCGCCGGGGTTGACGAAGACCTCGCCGCCGTCGCTGTCGAGCGCGACGCGATCTCCCTGGGAGACGGATTCGAAGATCTGGCGGACGCCGGCCACGAGCGGCAGGCCCAGCGCGGTGAGGATGGCGGCGCCGGTGGAGTCCTCGCGGGCGGTGGCGCAGATGGCGCCGGTGGCCCCGGCGGCCCAGCCGCGCAGCGCGGTCATGCCGGGCAGGTGCACGGAGACGATCAGCTCCCCGCGCCGGATGCGCTGCGGCTCCACCCCGGCGAAGCGCCGCGCCACGTCGCCGAGGAAGGCCTCGATGTCCACGCCGCGCCGCGCTGCCGGGCCGTGCTGGGCGAGCGAACGCGCCACCTCGGCGGCGATGCGTTCCAGGGCAATCGAGGGCGGCACGTACCTTGCGGCGTGCTCCTGCGCGCGCTCCTCCAGGCGCGCGTCGGCGAGCGTGGTGCACAGCTCTTCCAGCTCGCGGCAGGGCGCGGTGAGCACGGCGCGCGCGCGCTCGGCGAGCTGGAGCACGTCGTCGCGGACGGCGGCGAAGGCCGCGCTGAGCTGCTCCGGAGTGGCCTTGCGCGAGTCGCGGCGCGGCAGCGCGCGAGAGAGCAGCGCCGCGATGCCCACCGACCGGCCGCGCCGGTTGCCCTCGCCGCGCAAGATGACGTGCGCGCCGGAGGGGTTCTGCGCCTCGATGAGGGCGGTGACCGCGCGGGAAGCGGCGATGGCGAGGAGCAGGTCGTCTTCGCTGAAGGGCCCCGCCTCGCGCTGCAGCACCAGCGCCCCGCGCGGCCGCGCCAGCGAGAGCAGCGGGACGGCCAGGAAGGCCGGGTACCGCTCTTCGGCGAGCTGGGGAAAGTATTCGAACTGGTCGCTGAGGCGCGCGTCGTTCACCGTCACCGGCCGCATGCTCTCCACGCAGGTGCCGGTGATGCCCTGTCCCACCTTCATGCGCACTTCGCCCAGGGCGGCGCGGTCGTACCCGTGCGTCCCGCGCAGCACCAGCTCGTCTCCGCTCTCCAGCGCGTAGACCGAGGCGATGGGCGATTGCGAGAGCGCCGCGATCTGGTCGCAGAGAAAGGAGAGCCCCGCGGGCAGGCCGCCGCCGGGAGAGACGCCGGCGGCGAACTTCAGCGCGGCCTCCACGCGCTGGGAACGCGCGACGATCTGCACCGGCACCCGGGGCGCATCCATGCCCGCAAGAGTACCGCGGACCAGCTCAGTGCGTCTGCGGCTGCAGCTCCACTTTGACCCATCCCGGACTGCGCTTGTCGAACTCGCGGTACGCCTCCAGGGCGCTCATCAGCGGCTCCCGGTTGGTGAGCAAGGAGGCGGGGTCGATGGTGCCGTTGCGCACCATCTCCACCAAGAGCGGCAGGTACTTGCGGTGCGGGCAGTTGCCCATCCTCAGCGACAGGTTCTTGTTCATCGCCATCCCGATGGGGAACCTGCGCGCCGCCGGAGGGTAGACGCCGATGATGGAGAGCGTGCCGGCCTTGGCGAGGCCCATGGTCGCCCAGAGGAGCACCAGGGATGGCGCGTTGCCCGGGTGCCAGTTGTCGCCATCCTCGTTCGTCTTCGGCGCGATCTCCGAGACCTCGTCCTGGAGCGCCTTGAGCTCCGCCTTCTCCAGCGCCTTGGCCGCCGCGCTGCCCTTCGCGGGCAAGGTGGCGTCCACGCCCACCGCGTCGATGGCGCGGTCCACGCCGATGCCCGAGGTCAGCGCGGTCAAGGCCGCGATCGGGTCTTCCTTGGAGAAGTCGATGATCTCGGCCCCCTGCGCGCGCGCCATCTCCAGCCGGTCGGCGATGCAGTCGATGGCGAAGATGCGGCCCGCGTGCATCAGCTTGCAGGAGGCGATCACCAGCTGGCCGACGGGTCCGCACCCGAACACGGCCACCGTCTTGCCGGGCTCGATGTCGGCGATGTCGGCGCCGAAGTAGGCGGTGGGAAAGATGTCCGAGAGCACGATGGCCTGTTCGTCGCTGACCTCGTCCGGCAGCGCCGATCAGATTGGTGTGCGCGAAGGGCACCCGGGCCAGCTCGGCCTGGAGGCCGTCGAACGGACCGCTGGGGACGGGGCCGCCGAAGAACGCGGTCCCGGCCTGCTTGCCGTTGGGATTCGCCGTGTCGCACTGCGAGAAGAAGCCGCCCCTGCAATAGAAGCAGTTGCCGCAGGCGATGGTGGAGGGGATCACCACCCGATCGCCCTTGCGGAAATTGCGCACGCCTTCGCCCACCTCTTCGACGACGCCGACACCTTCGTGGCCGAGGATGGTGCCGGGCTTCATGCCGGGAAAGGTGCCGCGGATCATGTGCAGGTCGGTGCCGCAGATGGCGCTGGCGGTCAGCCGCACCAGCGCGTCGGTGGGATCCTTCAGCTTCGGCTCCTTGACCGAGTCGAGACGGACGTCGCCGATGCCGTGGAAGACGATGGCTTTCATGGGGCTCTCCTTGTGCTGCGAAGCTGGTGCGCGGCGGGCGGCCGTGCCTGCAAGGCCGGCCGTCTTGGCATGAGGCGCGCGCACGTGCGCCCGCTCCGGGCCTGGAATCGGCCTCTTGCGCCGAAATACGTTTGCCGGAGGACCCGGGGGGAAAACCGGTTACACTCGGGGTCCCGAGTTCCCTGCAGGAGGCATCAGATGGCTGAATCCGTCTCCCCCCGTCCCCACGTCGACATCGAGCATGCTGTCGTGCGCTTCGCGGGTGACTCGGGCGATGGCATGCAGCTGACCGGTACGGAGTTCACCCGGGAAGCGGCCCTTCACGGCAACGACCTCGCCACCTTTCCCGATTACCCGGCGGAGATCCGCGCGCCCGCCGGCACGCCCGCGGGCATCTCCGGCTACCAGATCCAGTTCGCCGCGCACGAGGTCTACTCGCCCGGCGACCAGCCGGACACGCTCGTGGCCATGAATCCGGCCGCGCTGAAGGTGCACCTGCCGGACCTCAAGCGCGGCGGGCTCCTCATCGTCAACGACGCCGCCTTCAAGCAGAGCGACCTGGACCGCGCCGGCTGGAAGGCGAACCCGTTGGCCGACGGCACCCTGGAGGGCTTCCGGGTCATCAAGGTCGATTTCGAGCGGCTGGTGGGCAAGGCCGTCGAAGGCACCGGCGTCTCCGCCAGGGACGCCGCCCGCTGCAAGAACTTCTACGCGCTGGGCCTCGTCTTCTGGATCTACTCGCGCGACGTGGAGCGCGAGGAGCACGCCATCCGCGACCGCTTCAAGAAGGTGCCGCAGGTGGCCGAGGCCAACGTGCGCGCCTTCAAGGCGGGCTACAACTACGGCGAGACCATCGAGGCGCTGGACGCGCCCTACGTCATCCAGCCGGCGCGGCTCAAGCCCGGCAAGTACCGCAACGTCACCGGCAACAGCGCCATCGCCCTGGGGCTCATCGCCGCCGCGCAGAAGGCGGGCCTGCGGCTGTTCTACGGCTCGTACCCCATCACTCCCGCCTCCGACATCCTCCACGAGCTCTCCAAGTACCGGCGCTTCCACCTCACCACCTTCCAGGCGGAAGACGAGATCGCCGCCGTGGCCGCCTCCATCGGAGCGTCCTTCGCCGGCGCGCTCGGCATCACCGGCTCCAGCGGCCCGGGCATCGCGCTCAAGACCGAGGCCATCGGGCTTGCGGTCATGACCGAGCTGCCGCTCGTGATCGTGAACGTCCAGCGCGGCGGCCCTTCCACCGGCCTGCCCACCAAGACCGAGCAGTCGGACCTCTTCCAGGCGGTCTACGGCCGCAACGGCGAGTGCCCCCTGCCCGTCCTCGCCTCGCGTTCGCCCGCAGACTGCTTCGAGACCGCCTTCGAGGCCTGCCGCATCGCCATCGACTACCGCACGCCGGTCATCTTGTTGTCCGACGGCTCCATCGCCAACGGCAGCGAGCCGTGGCTCTTGCCGGACGTGAACAGCCTGCCGGCCATCGACCCGAAGATCGCCACCGATCCGGCCGGCTTCATGCCCTACAAGCGCGACGAGAAGCTGGCCCGCCCCTGGGCCGTCCCGGGCACGCCGGGCCTCGAGCACCGCATCGGCGGCCTGGAGAAGGACGCGCTCACCGGGAACGTCAGCTACGACGCCAACAACCACGAGAAGATGGTGCGCACCCGCGCCGAGAAGGTGCAGCGCATCGCCGACCGGTTCGAGAAGACGGAGCCCTACTACGACGCCGAAGGGGACGTGCTGGTGATCGGCTGGGGCGGCACCTACGGCAGCATCACCCAGGCGGTCATCGAGGCGCGCCAGTCGGGGGCGCGGGTGGGCCACGTGCACCTGCGGCACATCTTCCCCTTGCCGCACGACCTTTCCGACGTGGCGGCGCGCTACCGCAGGGTGCTGGTGCCCGAGCTGAACCTCGGGCAGCTGCGCCTGCACCTGCGCGGCCAGATTGGCCTCGAGTCGGTGGGCCTCAACAAGATCCAGGGCAAGCCGTTCCACGTGGCCGAGGTCCGCTCGGCCATCGAGTCGCTGGCGCGCAAGAGCGTGCATGCGTCCGAGAAGGAGATCGCCTAGATGACCGCGCCCCTCGTCAAGCTGACCAAGAAGGACTTCGTCTCCGACCAGGAGGTGAAGTGGTGCCCCGGCTGCGCCGACTTCGCCATCCTCGCCGCGGTGCAGAAGCTGATGCCGGAGCTGGGCATCGCGCGCGAGAAGACGGTGTTCGTCAGCGGCATCGGCTGCTCGTCGCGCTTCCCCTACTACATGAACACGTACGGGTTCCACAGCATCCATGGGCGCGCTCCGGCCGTCGCCACCGGACTGAAGATGGCCAACCCGGATCTCTCGGTCTGGATGGTGACCGGCGACGGCGACGCGCTCTCCATCGGCGGCAACCACCTCATCCACGCGCTGCGCCGCAACGTCGATCTCAAGATCCTGCTCTTCGACAACCGCATCTACGGGTTGACCAAGGGCCAGGCCTCGCCCACGAGCGAGCTGGGCAAGAAGACCAAGAGCTCCCCCTTCGGCACGGTGGACCGGCCCTTCAATCCGCTCACGCTCGCGCTCGGAGCCGGCGCAACCTTCGTGGCCCGCACCACCGCCAACGACATGGGGCACATGTCGAGCGTGCTCAAGCGGGCCGCCGCGCACAAGGGCGCCGCCTTCGTGGAGATTCTGGCAGAACTGCGTGGTCTTCAACGACGGCGCCTTCGACGAGTGGAGCGAGAAGGACGTGCGCGACGAGCGGCTGCTCAAGCTGGAGCACGGCAAGCCGCTGGTGTATGGCCGGTCCAAGGACAAGGGCCTGCGCATCGGCGGAGGGTTCACGCTCGAGCAGGGCGCGGCCGACGGCGCGGTGGTGCACGAGGAGACGCGCGACAACGTCTCGCTCGCCATGGCGCTCGCGGCGCTGGAGCCGCCCTTTCCCCAAGTCATGGGCGTGTTGCGCGCGGTGGAGCGGCCCTCGGTGGATCAGCTCGCGCGCGAGCAGGAGCGCGAGGCGGAGAAGGCCACCAAGGGGCCGGCGACGCTGGAGGCGCTCTTGCAGAGCGGCGACACCTGGGACGTGATCACCAGCGCCGGCGACGCCTGAGGCTTTGCCGGCGGCGCTGCCGGAGGGTAGGTTCCGGCGCATGGAACGACGAAGCTTCGGCGGCGCGCAGGTGCCGGTGCTCGGCCAGGGCACCTGGAAGTTGCGGGGCAAGGAAGCGGTGGAGACGCTGCGGGCGGGTCTCGACCTCGGGCTCACCCACATCGACACGGCCGAGATGTACGGCACCGAGGAGACGGTGGCGGAGGCCATCTCGGGCCGGCGCGACGAGGTCTTCCTCGTCTCCAAGGTGCTGCCGTCGAACGCCACGCGAAAGGGGACGGTGCGCGCCTGCGAGCAGAGCTTGCAGCGGCTGCGCACCGACCGCCTGGACTGCTACCTGCTGCACTGGCCCGGCTCGCATCCGCTTGGAGGACACCATCGCCGCCTTCGAGGAGCTGCGCGAGGCGGGGAAGATCCGCAGCTACGGCGTCTCCAACTTCGACGAGGATCTGGTGGCGGAGGCGGCGCGCATCGCCGGCAAGGGCCGCATCGCCTGCGATCAGGTCTTCTACAACCTCTCGGAGCGGCACATCGAAGCGAAGGTCCTGCCCAGGTGCCGCGAGCTGGGGATCGCTCTCGTGGGCTACAGCCCCTTCGACGGGCTGCCGGACGACGGCGAGCTGGCCAGGGTCGCGACGGAGCTGGGCGCGACGCCGCGGCAGGTGGCGCTGGCGTTCCTCACCAGGCTGCCGGACACCTTCGCCATTCCCAAGGCCTCCACCGTGGAGCACGTCCGCGAGAACGCGGGAGCCGCGTCGGTGAAGCTCTCGGCAAAGCAGATCGCGCGGCTGGAGAAGGCCTTCCCGCTCCGCGTGCGAAGCGAGCTGCCGACGTCGTGACCGCTGGCCGGGCGCGGCTCGCTATTTTCCCGCCGTGGGCGCACGACACGAGGCCCACAGCGAGCTCGAGCCCCAGACGAGAATGCAATGGCGGAGCAGGTCGGCGCCGAGCAACCCCTGCCAGCAGGTATGCGACGCGGGTTGCACGATCACCGGAAGCAGGAACGAAGTCTGCGAAACCACGATTGGGACGTCGTCGACGAGAAGCCCTTGTCCCGTGGAGGTCATGGCCCTCGTGGTCCCGACGCTGCCTTGCGCTTTGAGCATCGAGGGGAGCGCAGGATTGTTGCGCGCCAGCAGCGTGCGGGATGAACCGGTGTCGATCAACATGTCCGCGGACACGCCGTTGATCGAGGCGGAGACAACGCGGTGGGCCCGTTCGAAGATGCCCTCGCTCAGGCAACGATGGAAATCCATCTCGCGCAGGGGAGAGGACGCGTCTACGCCGAGGCGCTTGAGCGCGGTTTCCTCGCGCTCATAGCGAAGTTCCTCGCGGCCCAGATCGATGATCAGGACCCATCCGCTGCGAACCAGGTCCTGCGGCACCAGGATCCCCTCCGTGGCCGGAAGGGAGGGATTGACGATGAAGTCGAGCCCGCCTGCGCTGGCTTCACCTTCGAATTGGACGGGCACGTCGGTCAAAAGCGGCATCTGCGCGAGATTCCCGTTCGCGTCGATGAAGAGCGGGTCGGCGGAGTGGGTCTCCCGCGCAAGGTGGTGCGCGCGAGCGAATTCCGCCGGCAGAACGCTGCGGGCTGCTCCGGTGTCGATCAGGAGCTTCAGCGGATGCCCCGCCACTTTCGCCCGAATGAACGCCCGAAACGCGCCATTGGAGCTCTCCACCTCCAGGCGCGTCGTATGCAAGGCGGGCGGCGGCCGGTGGAAGCAAGCGACAGTCGCCACTCCAGCCCATACGACCGCAATGCGCAGGATGGTCCGCGTTCGAGCCACATTCCCTCCATTCGGGTCCGCAATGAAGGTATCACCGGCCCTGGGGGGCCGCATAACGCAAAAGCGGCGCGGCCACGCGCGACGCGGCCCTTTCTCGCCGGCCGCTCACTTCAGCGCGATGGAGAAGGCGGAGCCTGGGGTGGGGATGGTGGCCATGGGCGAGAGCCGGCCGGTGGCGGAGTCGGCGCGGAAGATCGAGACGCCGTGCGAGACGCTGTTTGCGACGTAGACGAATTGGCCCGATTCGGCGATCTCGATCGAGAGCGGCCCCTCGCCCGCCGCATATGGCGAATCCGGCAGCGGCGTGAGCGCGCCGGTGTTGGCGTCGATGGAAAACGCGGACACGTCGTTGGAGGTCACGTTGGGGACGTAGAGGTACCGGCCATTGGGATGGACGGCCGCGGAGCGCGGATCGGTGCCGGCTGCGAAGGGCGAGCCGGAAATTGGAGTGAGCGCGCCGGTTGCCGCATCGACGCTGAGCACCGAGACGTCGTTGGAGAAGCGGTTGGGGACGAAGGCAAATCTATTGTCGGGCGAGAACTCGACGGCGCGGGGACCGCAGGGCGGGGCGCGGCAGGCGACGCCGAAGGGCTGGTTGGGAATGGGAGTGAGCGCGCCGGTGCGGGCATCCACCGCGTAGGCGGAGATGTCCTCGGTGTCGCGATTGGCCGCATAGGCGAACTTCCCCGAGGCCGCGACCTTGACGTCGTAGGGCGTATGCCCCGCCGCGAAGGGCGAGCCTGCAATCTCCGTCAAGGCGCCGCCGGGGCCGACCGCGAATGCCGAGACGCTGTCGGAGCTGGTGTTGGCGACGTAGAGGAAGCGGCCATCGGGGTCGAGCGAGAGGTTGTGCGGGTTCAATCCGGTCTGCATCGTCGAGCCGGCGATCGCCGTGGGAACGCCGGCCGCATCGATGGCGTACGCCGAGACGACGTTCGCGAATTGGCCGCTGACGAAGAGGAAGCGTCCCGAAGGATGGATCTCGCAGTAGGTGGCCCCGCCCGGCGCCGTGTCCGCGGTGCGCGAGAGCGAGAGCATCCCGGTCTGCGCATCGACCTGGAACACCGAGACGCTGTTCACGTCGTTGTTCGCCACATACGCGAGGGAAGAAGCGGTCCTTCCAGACCCGCACGCTGCCGAGAGGAAGAGCGTCGCAGTCCCGAGCACGAAGGTTTGCCGCATGGCGGCCTCCAGGTCGTACGGGAAGTCCTGCGCGCAGACTACGCCGCTTCGGGTCAGTGCGCGCGGGCCGGCAGTTTCCACAGGACCTGCGCCGTCAAGAGGACCGCCATGGCCCAGAGGGTGGCGCGGAGCAGCTTCCGGTAGGTCTCCGGCAGCATGCGCGACTGGATTCGCGTGCCGGCGAGGACCGCCGCGGCCGCGATGGCGGTGAGCGGCAGCGAGACGACCAGGAGGCGCGCCGCGCCAGCCTGGGATGCGCCCAGGGCGGCCGCCTGCGTGACCTTGCCGGCGACGAAGCAGAGGTTCAGCACCTGGGTCATGGCGACGGGCTCGAGACCCAGGGTCACGAAGTAGATGATCAGCGGCGGCGCCGAGACGTTGACCGCTCCGGAGAGCACGCCGCCGACCAGCCCGAAGCCGATGCCCGAGGCGCGGGGGGAGCGCGCGATGAAGGACCAGTCGAGAAGGCGGAGCCGGTGCTGCTCCAGGTAGACGACGAGCATGGCCGCGAGCAAGAGCTGCAGCGGCGCGGCGGGAGCCGAGACCAGGAGTCTCGACCCCAGCACCGTGCCGCAGGCGACGCAGGCCGCGACCGGCCAATGCCTGCCCACGCTCTTGCCCCAGCTTCCCCCGCGCAGGATGCTGAGCAGGTTGACGGCGATGTTGGGGACGACGGTGACCAGCACCGCGGTCTTCACGTCGACGAGCAGCGCCACGAGCGGCGTCGCGATCAGCGGAAAGCCGAATCCCATGGTGCCGTGCGCCAGGCCGCCGACCACGGCGATGGCCACGATGGCCGCGGCCGTGACGGGAGCGAAGAAGAGCGCCGTCAAGGCCGTGGAAGCTGCCGCAAGAGCGGCGTGGTGACTGCTCGGGAACGGCGCAACTTCACGCCGTCGAGGATGAGGGTGATGCCGAGCCAGGCCGCCGCGAAGACCACAGGTACGACCAGGATCCAGTGGAAGAAGACGGCAAGGGTTGCGACGGCGAGCAACGCCACCCCGCCGGCGATGAGCAGGCTGGCCTCCGCAGGCCGCAGCACGCGATGTCCGCCCAGGGCCGCGGTGACGGTATTGCCCACGCGGATGGCGCCGGCAGTCGCGACCGCGGATCCTTCGCGCGCGCGATTGCTCCCGGCGGCGGACGGTCGCCCTCCGGTTGGCCGCCGCGCAGGCAAGCCGAGCAGGACTTCAGTCGAATTGGCGAGGTCCGCCTGGTAGGTCTCCTCCATCTGGCGCGCGAAACCGGCGTCCTCGACGGCGACGTCGAGCTCCCAGTTTCCCATCCAGCTTGCGACGTTCAGGTTCGTCGAGCCCACCCGTGCCCAGCGCCCGTCCGCCACGGCGGTCTTGGCGTGGAGCATCGGACCATTCCATTCGAAGACACGGATGCCGCTGGCCAGGAGGGGCCGGTAGCCGGCGGCCCCGAGTCGCTTGACGATGCCGAGATCGCTGGAGCCCGGCACCAGCAGGCGCACGTCGACGCCGTCCATGGCGGCGGCCCGCAGCGCCTGCACGAACGAGGGCAGCCCGATGAAGTAGGCGTCGGTGAGCCAGAGCGTGCGACGCGAGAGGGCCGCGATCAGGTTGTCGAGCCGCAGGATGCCGGCGGTTGCGGGCTCGGTGGCGACGACGCGCAGGGAGACGTCGCCCGCTGCGGCAATCTCTTCCCGCCGCAGCAGCGCTTCCGGGTCGGGCGGCCCGGCCTCTCCCCAGGTGCGCGCGAACGCGTTCGCGAGGTCGGCGACCGCGGGCCCTTCAATCTCGACTCCGGTGTCGCGCCAGGCGGGAATCCCGCGCCCGGCGTCGCCCGCCCACCGCGCCGCGATGCAGAGGCCGGTGACGAATCCGATCCGCCCATCGACGACGAGGCTCTTGCGGTGGTTGCGCCGCAGCCATGCCAGCGGCGCCTCGAAGCGGAAGGGATTGAACCACCTCACCTCCACGCCCGCCAGGCGGAGCCGGGCCCAGAATCGCCCCGAGGCCTCGCCGCGCGCACCGAGCCAGTCCTGGAGCACACGCACCCGGACGCCGCGCGCCGCCGCGGCGCCCATCGCATCGGCGAAGCGGTTGCCGACCGCATCGTCCGCGAGGATGTAGCTCTCCAGCGTGATGCTGCGCCTCGCGCGCCCGATCGCCTCGAGCCATGCAGGATAGTTTTCCGTGGCATCGCGGAGCAGCGCCACGCGATTTCCCGCGACGAGCGGGGCGCCGGCAGCGCGCGAGAGCGCCTGCTCGGCCAGCAGGCGCAACGAGGTGGGCCCCACCTCCGATCGGTCCGGCCCGCCGGCGACGTCGTCCGCCGCTCTCGTCGTACCCGTTCGCTCGCGCGTACCTGTTCCTTCCATGAAAAGCGCTCCCGGGCATCCGGAGAAGAGCGATACGTAGCATGCGGTGCGATGCGAATCTCCGATCGGATGTACTAGGGTGCGGCCATGCGCGTCGCGGTCACCGGTGGCAGCGGCCAGCTGGGCACGCTGGTCCTGCGAAGGCTCGCCGACGATCGCGGGATCAAGGAGATCGTGGCCATCGACATAAGGCCGCCGCTGGTGATCTCCGGCAAGCTGCGCGACGTCCGCGCCGACGTGCGCGATCCGGGTCTCGGCGAGCACCTGGCCGGGTGCGACGCGCTCGTGCACCTGGCCTTCATGGTGGCGAAACGCGGAGCACGGGAGCTGCAGGACGACGTGAACGTGCGCGGCAGCGGCAACACCTTTCGCGCGGCGATCGCTTGCGGCGTGCGGCGCATCGTCTACGCCTCGTCGGTGGCGGCGTATGGCGTGGTCCCCTCGCTCCCGACGCCGGTCACCGAGGATGCGCCGCGCACGCGCCAGCCCGGCTTCTGGTACGCCTGCGCCAAGTTCGACGTGGAGGCGATGCTCGACGCGCTGGAGCGCGAGCACCCCGACCTCTCGGTGGCGCGCCTGCGCCCTGCCATCCTCATCGGCCGGCGCATGGACCATCAGCTGGGCGCGCTGATGCGGCGCGGCTTCTTGCCCGACGCCGCTGCGCTGCCGGTGGTCTGGGACGAGGACGTGGCCGACGCCTTCCTGCTCGCGCTCAAGTCGGGCGCGCGGGGCGCCTTCAACCTGGCGGCAGACCACCCGCTGCCCGCGCGCGAGATGGCGAAGGCAGCGGGACTGCGGGCGGTGCGCATTCCGCGCCGGCTGGTGGCCGCGGTGGAGAAGGCGATCACGGCGCTGCGCATCGTCCCTCCAGCCGACCCGGGCTGGTCGAGCGCGGGCAGCCATCCGCTGCTGTATTCGGCCGCGAGGGCGCGCGAGGGCCTCGGCTGGAAGCCGCGCTGCCCCACCGCGGTGGAGGTGATGCGCTGCTACGCCGAGAACGTGCCGCGAAGGCTCGACCGGCGCATCTCGCTCTTCGTCCGCGCCGCGGACCGCGGCTCGCGCAGCCAGCCTCCGCGCCCGGAGCTGAAAGACTATCGCTCCGTCATCCACCTCGACCTCACCGGGCGCGCGGGGGGAGACGTGACCTTGCGCCTGGCCGACGGCCGCTTGCGGCTTTCGCTGGGCGCGCCCCGGCCGGCGCAGGCGGCGGTGACCATGAAGGCCAGGACGCTGCTCGATCTCCTCTCCGGGCGGACCGACGTGGCCAGCGCGCAGCTCACCGGCAAGATGCGCGTGGACGGCCAGGGGCACGCGTCCTTGGTGGTCGGCGGCCTGGTGGGCGGGTTCCGTTCGGCGGGGAAGCTTCCCGGGTTCCGCGGCGTGTCGGCGCGCGCGCTGGCGAAATGGATCGGCTCATGAAATTTTCCCTCTTCTTCGAGATGCAGCTCTCGCAGCCGGACCGCGCCAGCGAGGCGCAGGTGTTCCGCGACTGCGTGGAGCAGGCCGTGCTGGCAGACCAGCTCGGCTACCACTGCCTGTGGGAGGTGGAGCACCACGGGCTCTACGAGTACTCCCACTCCAGCGCGCCGGAGGTGTTCCTCGCCTTCGTGGCGGCGCGGACGCAGCGCATCCGGCTGGGCCACGGCGTGACGCTGCTGCCGCAGCGCTACAACCATCCGCTGCGCATCGCGGAGCGCATCGCCACCCTGGACGTCCTCTCCGGCGGCAGGGTGAACTGGGGCACGGGGAAGTCCTCCTCGCTGGTGGAGCAGATGGCCTTCCAGACCAACCGCGCCGACCTGCACGAGGAGTGGCTGGAAGCGCTGCGGATGATCCCCAGGATGTGGGCGAGCGACGTCTTCGAGCACCAGGGCCGTTTCTTCCAGGTGCCGCCCATCCAGGTGATCCCCAAGCCCTTGCAACAGCCGCATCCGCCCATCTTCGCGGCCTGCTCGCGGCCGGACACGGCGGCCCTGATGGGCAGCCTGGGCATCGGCGCGCTGAACTTCGCCTTCGGCAACGACGAGTACCTGACCGAGAAGGTGACCGACTACCGGGCGGCGGCGGCGAAGGCGGAGCCGGTGGGCCGCAAGCAGACCAACTGGTTTGCCTGCACCCCCGCCACGCTGGTGCTGAAGGACGACGCGCGCGCGCTGCGCCACGGCACCCGCGGCGCGCGCTTCTTCCTCAACGCGATGGGGAAGTATTACTTCGGGGGCGACCGGCCGGTGGGCCTGCTCGACATTCCCCGCCAAGACCTCAGCGACGAGGAGCTCGCCGGGGTGAAGGAGCTGCGCAATGCGCCGGGCTCGCAGCTCGCCACCATCGTGGGCGATCCGGTGGCGGCGCGCGAGAGCGTAGAGCGATTCGTGGAAGTGGGAGTGGACGAGCTGATCCTGGTAATGCAGATGGGGACGGT
The DNA here is from genome assembly GCA_963792275.1 of uncultured delta proteobacterium. Lineage (GTDB taxonomy): Bacteria > Myxococcota > Myxococcia > Myxococcales > 40CM-4-68-19 > 40CM-4-68-19. Next base: position 326,241 of record CAWBVQ010000017.1, on the reverse strand, counting down.
GCCGCAGGAGCTGATCCTCGAGTCGATCCGCACCTTCGCCGAGCAGGTGATGCCGCACTTTCCCGGCTAGCAGGGCGCCGCGCATGAAGACCAACGCCGCCCGCATCCTCGACGCGCTGCAAATCCGCTACGAGCTGCGCGAGTACGAGGTGGACGAGGAGGACCTCTCGGCGGAGTCGGTGGCCCGCAAGGTGGGGCTGCCGCCCGAGCAGGTGTTCAAGACGCTGGTCTGCCGCGGCGACAAGAGCGGCGTGCTCTTCGCCGTGGTGCCGGCCGACGCGCAGCTCGACTTCAAGGCGCTGGCGCGCCTCGTCCGGCGATCGGAGCGCGGACACCGTGCCGCTCAAGGAAGTGCAGCCGCTGACCGGATACGTCCGCGGCGGCGTCACCGTGCTCGGGGCGAAGAAGGAGTACCCCGCCTACGTGGACGAGACGGTCGAGCTGTTCGAGGTGATCTCCGTCTCCGCGGGCGTGCGCGGGACGCAGCTCCTGCTCGCGCCCGCCGACTACCTGCGCGCGGCGAAGGCGAAGGTGGGGCCGCTCACGCGCTGAGCGCGAGCGCGTTCTCCGGGCCGGTGACCAGCGAGACGGCGCGGGCGATCACCTCCGGATCGCGCAGCGCCCGCGAATGGCCGGCGCCGGAGAGCGGGACGAGGCGCGCGCCGGGCCAGGCGGCGGCGAGGGCGCGGCCTTCGGCGAACGGCACCTCGCGGTCGTCGGGATCGTGCAGGACCGCCAGCCGGGTACGGGCGGCGGCGGCGCTCGCCGCGCGGAGGACGTCGTAGGTTTCGCGTCCGCCGAGCAGCGCGTCGAGGCGGCCCGCCATCGCTTCCGCCGAGCGCGGCGAGAGGCCGAGGGCGGCGCCGAATCCGCGCGGGTAGCGCGGCAGATCCACAGGTGGCGCGATCAGGACTGCCCGACGCGCGCCCAGGCCCTGCGCGAGCGCGAGCACGGTGGCGGTGGCGCCGAAGGAATGGGCGATGACGGCGTGGACGGGGCCGACGCGGCGGCCGAGGCGGAGGATGGCGTCCGCCAGGTCGCGCACGTTGGTGCGGGCGCCGCCGGAGACGCCGTGGGCCGGCAGGTCGGGCGCCGCCACGTAGCAGCCGGCGCGCAGCAGCGGAGCGACGAAGCCGGAGAGCTGCGCGGCGTTGCCGTTCCAGCCGTGGACGAGAAGGACGGTGGGACCGTCGCCCCAGTTCCAGACGGCGAGATCGTGGCCCGCTTCGCTCATGCGGAAGCGGTGGCCGATCATGGAGCCCGGGGTGCGGCGCGGCTTGAGGAAGAGGTCGAGGGCGAGCCGCTGTGCCGCGGCGGGAGCGACCGCATCGAGGGTCCGGACGGCCGCCGCCAGGACACGACCGGTCGTGCTTTTCTTGAGCTGCAAGAGGCTTCTCGGGGTCATGGCACCGCTCCTTCTTCAGTTGGCCGACCGCGCGCTCTCCACCAGGTGCGTATAGGCCCTGCGCGCGCGCTTCTCGGCGCGCGGGTCGCGCAGCAGGCGCCGCGCGTGGTGGAACGCGAGATAGATGCCGAGCACCTCGAAGGCGAACTGCTGGACGTCGAGATCCCGGCGGAAGTGGCCGACCTGCATGGCGAGGGTGGCCGCGCGGGCGATGGCCTCGAGCAGCCGGCGCTGCTGCGCCACCACGAACTCGCGGACGCGGCCCCTCCTGGTCGTCCAGCTCCGAGGCGGCGGCGACGAAGATGCAGCCGCCGGGCAACTCCGGATCGCTGGCCCAGCGCACCCAGCGGTCGAAGAGCGAATCGAGTCGCGGCAGCCCGCGCCGCTCCCGGAAGGCGGGGACCATCACGGCCTGGACGAACCGGTCGGAGGCGACCTGCAGCATCTGCAGTTGCAGGTCTTCCTTGGAGCGGAAGTGGGCAAACAGGCCGCTCTTGGAGAGACCGAGCTCCCCGGCCAGCGCGGAGAGGCTGAGGCCTTCGAGGCCGTCGCGCGCCGCGAGACGGAAGGCCGTGTCGAGGATGCGGTCGCGCGTTTCCGGGCCCTTGGACATCGTCCTTCCTGAAATACGACCGGTCGTGCTTTTTGTCAAGCCTGGCTGTTTGGTTCACCGGTTGAACCGGCAGGACGGCCGGTGGTGCCGGCCCCGTTGAGGCGGTCGCGGAGCGGCGCGCGTGGCCGCAGAGCCACTGATGGCTGCCGTCGACGCGTGAACCACGCAGTGACGTGCTAAGTCGCCGCGGTGACTGCGCGGCAGGAGATGGAGCGGCTGCTCTGGGACGAAGACGGAGATCGCCTGGTTCCAGGCGTCGCCGCCTTCGACCGCGCCGCGGCGCGCCTGCCCCCGGGCATGCTCTTCCGCATCTGCGAACTGAACCCGCACGGCCCCATCTATGTCCTCCCCACCGCGCCCTTCCTGCGCGCCCTTGCCCGCCGCATCCGTCGCCTGCGGCGCCCGCACCGTCCTGGAAGTGGCCGCGGGCGACGGTCATCTGGCGCGCTCGCTCCAAGAAACCGCCCCCGACCTGAGCGTCGTCGCCACCGACTCGGCGACCTGGACCCTTCCCGCCGCCCGCATGTCGCCGCGCGAGCGCCGCGCCTTCCGCGGCAAGGACGTCGCCGGCCTGCCGCCCGGCCCCGACGTGCTCCGCCTCGAGGCGACAGAGGCCATCCGCATGCTGCAGCCGGATCTCGTGCTCGCGAGCTGGCTGCCCCCGGGCCGCTCCTCGGCCGCATCATCCGCGCAGCGCCCCTCGTGCTCGAGATCGGCGCCGGCAGCGGCATCACCGGGGACATCCGCTGCTGGCGCTACCCGCACGAGTTCTGCGAGGACCTCGACGCGCTCGGCCGCTGCCGGCTGGACGAGCGCCCGGCGCGCCGCCTGCACACCCGCGTCACGCTCTACCGCCGCTGAGCCGTACGCTCTTCCACCCTGCGCTCACCGACCCGAGCGGCGGGAAGCGCCTGCCCGGCCGCCGCGCGCCGCGCCCTCTCCGTGCTTACGCTTGCCGTGCACGACCGGCGGGGGACCGGCCCCCCGCTGGCATCGACCCGAGGTCGGAAATGGCCAGACGACGCGCGTTGGCTCGGTGGATCGACTCTCCCTTCCTCAAAGGCGCGGCCATCGGCTACGTCGCCAGCAAGGCGCTGGACTCGGTGAGCATCGCGCTCTACGACCGCGAGGGGCAGTCCGCCCGGGACGCCGAGAACGCCGCGCGCGGATACCGCCACGTCTACGAGGTGGCGGTCGATCAGATGGCGCGCGTCGCGGGAAAACAGCTCGACCGCGAGGAGCAGCAGATCTGGGGATGGCGCTTCCACGAGCTCACCGGAATTCTCGGCGGGCTGGCGTACGCGGCCATGCGCCGGCGCAACCCACGGGTGGGCGCGGGCATGGGCCTTCTCTTCGGAGCCGGCTTCTTCCTCGTCATGGACGAGCTGATGATGCCGCTCTTGCGCTGGAGCCCGGGGCCGCGGGCCTTTTCCTGGAAGGTGCACGCGCGCGGCGCGGCGGCGCACATCGCCTACGGAGTGGCGGCCGAGGCCACCGCGCGCGCCCTCGATCTCGCCACCGCGGCGATCTAGCCCGTCAGCGCACGGTGACCAGCGCCGCATCGACCAGGTGCGGCGTCTCGTTGAAGGAGGCGAGCGAGAAGCGGTTCCCCGAGAAGAGGAACTGCGAGAAGGAAGTATTGCGCACCTGGAAGGCCATGGAGAGCGCGGTGTCGTCGTCGGCGCCGAGGGCGAGCTGGACTGCCGCCGCCACCGGCCCCGCCGAGGTGAACACCGCGATGCGCCTCCCCTGCCCTTCCGCCCGGACGATGGAGAGGCCCTTGCGCACCCGCGCGCGAAACTCCAGCCACGATTCCACGCCCGAGGCGTTCACCTCGCCGCGCAACCAGAGCTGCAGCACGCTCTCGAAGAGCCGCGCGAGTCCCCGCGCCCGCTCCTCGTCTCCGTCGGCGGCGAGCAACGCGTCGCCCAGCGTTGAAAGGTGCGGGTGGCGCCCGAAGATGTCGGGCAGGTGCTCGCGGAAGAGCCGCTCCACGCCCATCTCGTCCAGCTCCGGCACCACCACCGGCGGCGGAAGGCGCCCCGCCTCGGCGGCGATCTCCGCGGTGCGCTGCTGGCGGACGCGCGGTCCGGAGAAGACGCGGTGGAGATCGATGCCCCGCCTGCGCCATTCCTCTCCAAGCAGCAGCGCCTGCCGCTCACCCAGAGCCGAAAGCCGGTCGTAATTGTCGTCGAACGCCGAGGCCTGGCCGTGGCGCACGAGGTAGAGCGTTCCCATGCAACGCCGGACAAGAGCGGAAGGCGCAGCCTGCGTCAAGGAAGCGGTGGCAGAGCACCGGGAATTGGCTTATATGCCGCGGCCATGGACTTCAAACAGAGCTTCAGCCACGGATCGTTCTACTCCCTGCCGGAAGTCGAGAAGCAGGGATTGGGCAAGATCTCGCGCCTGCCGGTCTCGCTGCGCATCGTGCTCGAGTCGCTGCTTCGCAACCTGGACGGAAAGCGGGTGCGCGAGGACGACGTCAAGGCGCTGGCGCGCTGGCAGGCGAAGGCGGAGCGGACCGAGGAGATTCCCTTCGTGGTCTCGCGCGTGCTTCTCCAGGACTTCACCGGCGTGCCGCTGGTGGTGGACCTCGCCGCCATGCGCACCGCGGTGCAGACGGCGGGGAAGAAGCCCGAAGCTGATCGAGCCCCTCGTCCCGGTGGACCTGGTCATCGACCACAGCGTGCAGGTGGACTTCGCCCGCGTGCCCAACGCGCTGCAGCTCAACATGGGCATCGAGTTCAGCCGCAACCGCGCGCGCTACGAGTTCCTCAAGTGGGGGATGAGCGCCTTCGACGGGCTCAAGATCGTGCCGCCGGGCATCGGCATCGTGCACCAGGTCAACCTCGAGTACCTGGCGCCGGGCGTGCACGAGAAGGACGGCGTCTACTTCCCCGATTCGCTGGTGGGCACCGACTCGCACACCACCATGATCAACGGCCTCGGCATCGTGGCCTGGGGCGTCGGCGGCATCGAGGCGGAAGCGGCGATGCTCGGCCAGCCGGTGTACTTCCTCACTCCCGACGTGGTGGGCGTGAACCTCCAGGGCACGCCCGCGCCCGGCGTCACCGCGACCGACCTGGTGCTCACCATCACCGAGATGCTGCGCAAGGCCAAGGTGGTGGGAAAGTTCGTCGAGTTCTTCGGCGAGGGCGCGGCCTCGCTGGCGGTCCCGGACCGCGCCACCATCGCCAACATGGCGCCCGAGTACGGCGCCACCATGGGCTACTTCCCCGTGGACGAGCTGTCCTGCCAGTACCTGCTCGCCACCGGCCGCGCCAAGGACAAGGTGGACGCGCTCCGCGCCTACTTCAAGGCGCAGGGCCTCTTCGGCATGCCGCGCAAGGGCGACTGCGACTACACGCAGACGCTGGAGCTGGACCTGGGCAGCGTGACCCCCAGCGTGGCCGGCCCCAAGCGGCCGCAGGATCGGATCGAGCTGCCCAACCTCAAGCAGACCTTCAGCCGGCTCCTCCAGGAAGCTGCGCCGAGCGGCTACGGGAAGAAGAACGAGCTGGGCAAGCGCTTCCAGCAGGTGGTGGAGCCTCCGCCCATCGCCGCCACGTCACCGGCGGCGGCGGCCAGGAGGTGGAGTCGACGCCGGGCACGGTGCGAACCGGCGTCTCCGACAAGAACACCAACCCGACGACCGAGACGGAGATGATGAACAACCGGCCCACGCCGGACCGCGTGCCGACGCAGGAAGTGCACCAGATGAAGATGCCGGTGGACATCGGCCACGGCGACGTGCTCATCGCGGCCATCACCTCCTGCACCAACACCTCCAATCCGTCGGTGATGCTGGCGGCGGGACTGCTGGCCAAGAAGGCGGTGGAGAAGGGCCTGCACGTCCGCCCGGAGGTGAAGACGTCGCTGGCGCCGGGCTCGCGCGTGGTCTCGCGAGTATCTGGAGAAGACGGGCCTGCAGCCCTATCTCGACAAGCTCGGGTTTCAACACGGTCGGCTACGGCTGCACCACCTGCATCGGCAACTCCGGGCCGCTGGACCCGCACGTGGAGCAGACTCATCACCAGCAACGACCTGGTGGCGGCGAGCGTGCTCTCGCGGCAACCGCAACTTCGAGGCGCGCGTGCACCAGAGCATCAAGGCCAACTTCCTGATGTCGCCGCCCCTGGTGGTGGCGTTCGCCCTCGCCGGGCGGGTGGACATCGACGTGGACAAGGAGCCCATCGGGCTGGACCGCGAGGGCAAGCCGGTCTTCCTCAAGGACATCTGGCCCACGCCGCAGGAATTGAACGCGGCGCTGCAGCAGGCGGCGCGACCCGAAGATGTACCGAGCAGAACTACGGCGCACTCTCGCGAGACGCGAATCCGCGTGGAACGAGATCCCCGCCGCGGCGGGCGAGGTCTACGGCTGGGATCGCAAGAGCACCTACATCCAGGAGCCGCCCTTCTTCGAGGGTTCGGGCCTGAAGGTGCCCGGCATCTCGGACATCAAGGGCGCAAGGCCGCTGGCCATCTTCGGCGACTCGGTGACCACCGATCACATCTCGCCCGGCCGGCTCCATCAAGGCCTCGAGCCCGGCCGGCAAGTACCTGATCGCGCAAGGCGTGCGGCAGGAGGACTTCAACTCCTACGGCGCGCGCCGCGGCAACGACGAGGTGATGGTGCGCGGCACCTTCGCCAACGTCCGCATCAAGAACCTCATGGTGCCGGGCGTGGAGGGCGGCGTCACCGTCATCGACGGCAAGCGCGAGTCCATCTACGACGCGGCGATGGAGTACCAGAAGCGCGGCACGCCGCTGATGATCTTCGCCGGGCACGAGTACGGCACGGGCTCCTCGCGCGACTGGGCGGCGAAGGGAACCATGCTCCTGGGCGTGCGCGCGGTGGTGGCGAAGAGCTTCGAGCGCATCCACCGCTCCAATCTGGTGATGATGGGCGTGCTGCCTTGCCAGTTCAAGGAGGGCACGGACGCGGCGTCGCTGAAGCTGGAGGGAACGGAGACGTTCGATCTGCTCGGCCTCGAGAAGGGCCTGGGGCCGCGGCAGGACGCGCGCCTCGTCGTCCATCGCGCCTCGGGCGGAACGCAGGAGGTGCCGGTGGCGGTGCGCATCGATACTCCCATCGAGGTGGAGTACTTCCGGCACGGGGGGATCCTGCAATACGTGCTGCGGCAGATCCTGGGGATGGCGTAAGGCCAGCACCATGCGGATGCGGCCCTTCAAGCAGGTGGACGTGTTCACCGCGGTTCCCTATCGCGGCAACGCGCTCGCCGTGGTGCTGGACGGCGGCGGGCTGTCCGACGAGGAGATGCAGCACTTCACCAACTGGACGAACCTCTCGGAGGCGACCTTTCTCTTGCCGCCGACGCAATCCGGCGCCGACTATCGGGTGCGCATCTTCTGCCCCGGCCGCGAGTTGCCCTTCGCGGGGCACCCGACGCTGGGCAGTTGTCACGCCTGGCTCGAGGCGGGCGGACGGCCGCGCGGCGAGCTCATCGTCCAGGAGTGCGGCGTCGGGCTGGTGAAGTTGAAGCGCGACCAGGGCCGCCTCGCCTTCGCCGCGCCGCCCTTGCGCAAGAGCGGTCCGCTCCCCGAGGCGGAGGTGGCGCTGATCGCGCGCGGCCTCGGCGTCTCGCGCGGCGAGATCGTCGATCACTCCTGGTGCGACAACGGCCCGAACTGGCGCGCCGTCATGCTGAAGACCGCGGAGCAGGTGCTGGCCTTGAAGCCCGACGGCAACCTGCTCGGCAACCTGGACGTCGGCGTCGTCGGGCCGCGCGGCAAGGTTGGCGTGGTGGGCGCGATCGAGGGCGACGAGTGCCTGTTCGAAGTGCGCGCCTTCTTCCCGGGAAACAACGGCATCGCCGAGGACCCGGTCACCGGCAGCCTCAACGCCGCGCTCGCGCAATGGATGATCGGCGCCGGCATTGCGCCGAAGAGCTACGTGGTGAGCCAGGGCACCGCCCTGGGCCGCGCCGGCCGCGTACACGTGCAGCGGGACGCGAAAGGCGAGATCTGGATCGGCGGGGCGTCGGTGACCTGCGTGGAGGGGCAGGTCAGGCTCTGAGACATCGCAGGCCACCTGGGCAGCCGCTGGCCCCGCTTGGGGCGTCAGCCGGGCCCCTTTGCCACGCCAGCCTCCTACGCGCCTTCCAGCTTCTTCCTCACCGCCAGCGTCTCGCGCAGGATGGGCAGGACGGCGCGGTCCTTCGGCCGATTCGCTGCCTGCTTCGAGCGGATGACGTCTGCCGAGCTCCGCCACCCGGAGCTTCTCATCGCCCACCGCGACAGACGGGCTCGAGAGCACGGATGGAGGAGAAGGTCAGGCCGCCCGAGATGCGGTCGTAGTGGATCTCCACTGGCACGGCGAGCCCCCCTTCGATCCATTCGACCTTGCCGGCTCGGAGACGGGCGTCGGCCCGGCGCCGCCGATCGCATCGACCAATCGCGTGAGCTTGTGCCGGTTCAACCTGGTGTCGCGGATGAGCAGGTCGATGTCCTGGGTGGTGACAGGCGCCCCGTTCAGCATGCTGGCGGAATTGCCGATGACGATGGCCTCCAGCCGTACCAGGCGAAGCGCCCTGGCCAGCGCCACCAGCGTCTTCTCGGAGATCTCAGAAGACGTAGCGTCCATCCTTCCGGCGGGCGATGAACACGGCGCGGCGCGCAGGCGGGAGCAGCAGGCAGCGCACGATCATCCGCAGATCGCCGGGATCGATTTCAGGAAGTTGCGGCAGCGAGTCGCACACACGTCTTCCTGTACGCCGGGTCGCGAAGCTGATCTACGTCGCGGGGTCGCCCGCCAAGCGCGCCGTTGCGGCGCGACGCGGCGCGCTCTTCGCAGCGCTCCTGCTCCGTCCTCCCTTGCTGACCCATCTGCTCTCGCGTCCATGCAGGAACGCAATATAACCCAAGCGCTTGGGTTTTGTGGCCATGCATGCGCGATCAGGTGTCGCTTGACCGATCCATGGCGATCTGCGTGATCCATCCCGCGATGCACCCGGAGAAGAGCCATCGATGAAGGAGCGTGCCCGGCAGATCTTCTGGCGCGGCTTGCGCCTGCGCTGCCCGCGCTGCGGAGAGGGCCCTGTCTTCCGGCGCTGGTGGACTTACACTGAATATACCCACTGCCCCCGCTGCAACCTGCAGTACGACCCGCGCGGCGAGTCCTTGGCCTTCATGTACCTGAGCACGGCCTTCCTCACCGGGATCATGTTCATCGTGCTCGTCACCATGCCGCCGCAGAACCTGGCCACCTACCGCATCGGGCTCGTCGCGGGCGCCCTGGCGCTGTACGGAGTCACCATGCCGGTGCGCAAGGGCCTTGCCATCGCGCTCAACTACTTCAATTCTCGCTGACGTGTTCTGGCCGCGGTGGCTGTGGCTGCGCGCTCTGGGGCTGATCTTCCTGTCGGCCTTCTGGTCGCTCGCCTTCCAGATCACCGGATTGAACGGCCCGCGCGGCATCCTTCCCGCAGGCGAATACCTCGACGAGGTCCGCGATGCGGTGGGCCTCCTCAAGGGTGTCTGGTCCGCGCCGACGCTCTTCTGGCTCGGCTCCAGCGATGCGGCGCTCCTCGGCGTCACGCTCCTCGGCGCGGCGGCCTCCGTGCTGCTCACGCTCAACCTCGCGCCTCGCGCCTGCATCGCGGTGGCTTTCGTCTGCTTCCTCTCCTTCGTCGGCAGCGCGCAGGACTTCGCCAGCTACCAGTCCGACGGGATGCTGCTCGAGGCGGCGCTTCATCTCCTTCTTCCTCGCACCGCGCGGCCTGCGGCCAGGGCTCGGCGCGCACGACCCGCCCTCGCGCTTCGCCCTCTACATGCTGCTCTGGGAATGGTTCCGCATCTACTTCGAGTCCGGCGTGGTCAAGGTGCTCTCCGGCGATCCGCAATGGCGCACGCTCACCGCCATGGACCACTATTACGAGAACGGTCCCCTGCCGAGCTGGATAGGCTGGTACGTCCAGCAATGCCTGCCGCACGCCTTCCACGCCTTCACCGCGCTCCTCGTCTTCGTCCTCGAGCTGGTGGTCGTCTGGCTCGCCCTCCTGCCGCGGCCTTTCCGCATCGCCTGCTTCTGCATCGTCACGCCGTTTCAAGCCGGCATCATCGTCACCGCCAACTATGCCTTCCTCAATTACCTGGTGCTCTGCCTCGGCGTGCTGCTGCTCGACGACCGATTCTTGAAGCGCGCGCCCCGGAGCCCGCCTGGAAGCCGACGCCCTGGCCCGCGCGCGTGGCGCTGGGCGTCGTGCTCTACGCCACCGTCGTGCTCATGCCCGGCCTCTCGCGGGCCATGCCGCGGCCCTTGCTGTGGCCCGCGTTGGCGCTGGAGCCGCTGCGCATCGCCAACCGCTATGGCCTCTTCGCGGTGATGACGGAGGAGCGCTACGAGATCGAGTTCCAGGGCTCGCGCGACGGCAAGCATTGGACCGCATATCCCTTCCGCTACAAGCCGCAGGACCCCATGCGCGCGCCCGGCATCTACGCGCCCTACCAGCCGCGCTTCGACTGGAACCTGTGGTTCGCCTCGCTGGGCGGATGGCGCGCGTACCCCTGGGTGGTGCGGGTGGAGCTGCAGCTCGTCGAAGGATCGCCGGAGGTGCTGCGGCTCTTTGCCGGCGACCCCTTCGGCGGCAACCCGCCCTCGTTCGTGCGCTCGATGAAATGGCGCTACCGGTTCACCACCCGCGAGGAGAAGAAGAGCACCGGCGCCTGGTGGAAGCGGGAGATGGTGGGCCCCTACGCTCCCTCGCTGCATGTCGGTCCGGAGGGAATCGAGGCCGTTCCGCGGCAGGGCCCGTGAGCAGGAGGCGCTCTGGCGGTGCGCTCTCGCCGACGGTAGAATCGAGCGATGGACCGGTTGCGCCGCGACGACATGGAACGCGCTCGCCGCGCGACGCCGGCCGAGAAGGCGCGACAGGCGCTGGAGATGATGCGCGCGGGGATTCGCCTCAAGCGCGCCGGTCTGCGTGCCCGCTACCCCGACGAAAGCGACCAGCAGATCGAGCAGCGCGTCCGCCAATGGCTGCTCAGCGATGAGTGACCCGCGACCCGAAGACGCGCTGGCGCACATCGCCAGCGAGTTGCGCCGGCTGGGGAAGCGCTTCGCGCTGGTCGGGGGGCTCGCCGTCTCGGTGCGTGGGGAAGTGAGGACGACCCGCGACGTCGATCTCGCAGTTGCCGTCCAGGATGATCGCGAGCTCGAAGCTCTGGTCGCCGAACTGCGTTCTGCGGGGTACGGCGCCAGGGTGGCGGTGGAGCAGGAAGAGCAAGCCCGCCTGGCAACCGTCCGACTCGGCTCGCCGCTCGGCTTCATGGTCGATCTGCTGGCGGCGAGCAGCGGCATCGAGCCCGAGGTGGTCGCCGCGGCGACGATGGTGGACTTCGAGGGCGCAGGGCCCGTTCCCGTGGCCACGACCGAGGATCTGCTGGCGATGAAGCTCCTTTCGGCGCGCGCGGGCCGTGCCCGCGACTGGGACGATGCGCGAGGCTTGCTGGAGGCGAATCCCGCGCTCGAGCTTCCGTTGGTGCGTGCGCGGCTCTCGCTGATCGTCAGCCGAGGGTTTGCCCGCAAGCAGGACCTGATCGCGAAACTGGAGACGTTGCTGGCCGAGACGAGCACTCCTTCCTGACCCGGCGTCGCGAATCCTGACCTGGCGGCGCGCATCTTCCGCACATGAAGGTCGCGATTCTTCTCCTGCTCGCCGCTTCCGCCGCACGCGCGGAGCGGGCCTGGCAGGTGGAGCCCGGGCAGGCGCTGGTCACCGTGGACTCCGCGGCCTTCTCCGCCTTTTCCCATGGCGTCAAGGGAACGCTCACCGAGCTGGACGACGGCCTCGTGCGCTTGGAGTTGCGGCTGCCCATCGCCTCGCTCACCACCGGCAACGCGCACAGGGACGAGCGCGCGGTGCGCACCGGCGAGGCCGTATTCGAAGGCGTGGCCAAGGGCGGAGGCGACACTCTCCAGTTCGTAGGCACCCTCAACCTGCACGGCGTGTCGCGGCCGCTGCTCCTGGACGTAGCCGTTTCGCGCACGCCGGCGCGACTCATCACGCACGCGGCAATGGTCTTGCGCCTGCGAGACTTCGGGGTCGAGCTCAAGTCCGACGAGACGCGTATCGAAGTGGACGCCGGCCTGCGCCGGCAGGGCGTCGTGGCCTCGTCGCGCGGATAGCGCATCTCGAACCGGTCCTGGTTCAACACCACAGGCGTAGTCCCCAAGCCGCCTGCGGCGGCCGGGACTAGAATCCGCGCTGCTTGAGCACCGCCCTTCTCGACCCCATCGCGCCGGAGCAGGAAAAGCTCTCGCTGAGGCCGGAGCGCCTGCTGCCCGGACATCGGGTGCGGTTGCTCTTCGGCGGCATCGAAGCGTATCCGGCCATGCTCGACGCCATCGCCACCGCGCAGAGCGAGATCGCGCTGGAGACGTACATCTGGGCCAGCGACGACAACGGCCGCAGGTTCGTGGACGCGGTCTGCGTCAAGGCGCAGGAGGGCGTGCGGGTGCGCTGCGTGATCGACGGCGCCGGCTCCTTCGGCTTCTCCGGCGCCGACGTGGACCGGATGCGCGCCGCGGGCGTCCTCCTCTCGGTGTTCCATCCCGTGGGCCCCTGGCGGGCGCGCTGGGGCTGGCAAATCCGCGACCACCGCAAGCTGCTCGTCGTCGATTCGCGCGTGGCGTTCGCCGGCGGAATGAACCTGGGCGACGACTATGCGCCCAAGACGTGGGGCGGCCGCGGCTGGAACGACGTGCACGCGCGCATCGAAGGACCGGTGGTCGCCGATCTGGCGGCGCTCTTCGAGACGACCTGGCGCTATGCCTCTCCGGAAAACTGGGACCCCGATTCCGCGCTGCCCGCGGCGCGCCCGGCCGCTGCGCAGATGGTGCCCATCCACGGTTCGCCGACGCGCGTGCAGTCGCTGGCGGTGGGCCGCTTCCTCGCCCGGCGGGTCGTGCAGCACCACTTCGAGCACGCCATGCTGGCCGCGCGGCAGCGCATCTGGATCGAGGCGGCCTATTTCATTCCCAATCGCGCGCTGCGAGGCGCGCTCAAGCGGGCCGCGCGGCGGGGCGTGGACGTGCGCATCATCGTTCCGCGCTTCAACGACATCCCCGGCCTCGCCCACGCCTCGCAATACACCTGGGCGTCGCTGCTCAAGGCGGGCGTCGCGATCTTCGAGTGGCTGCCGGGAATGCTCCACGCCAAGACGCTCACCATCGACGGCGCCTGGAGCGCGGTGGGCTCGTACAACCTGGACTCGCGCAGCCTCCTCTACAACTGGGAGGTGGCGCTGGAGGTGCTGGACGTGCGCGTGGCCGAGGAGCTGGACCAGAAGTTCCGGGACGACCTGGAGACCTGCGAGCGCGTGGACCCCTTGGAGTGGAAAAAACGCGGCGCCTGGCAGCGCGTCCGGGAACGGTTCTTCTACCTGTTCCGGGTGTGGTTGTAAGTATCCGAAAACACTGACTTTCTACTTGGACGGCTTCCTCGAAGCGGCCCTTTCGCGGCATGCTCTCCAGTCCGATGACCCCGCGGCGACTCCTCCTCCTGCTCGCAGCCACCGGCGTGCTCGCGGCCGGAGGATTGCGGTTCTGGTCGAGCGAGGCGCCCCGGGCGGCCGCGCTGCCTCTGGCGGATGCTCCGCCCACCCCTGCGCCGCGTTTCGACGCCGCGCAGATCACCACCGGCCGCCTGCCCATGGAGCGGCTGCCCACCGAGATCGGCGACGCGCTGGAGCTGCAGTCCGAGGAGATCGTCAAGAGCGCCCAGGCGATCGAAGGAAAGCAGGCGCGCATCACCGGCACCTGCGCCCCCGGTTCCGCCATCCGCGTCATCGCCGAGAACGGCACGGTGAGCTGCCAGCACCTGCCGCGCGGCGTGGTGTCGGTTCCCTCCCTCACCGCCCTGCCGCTGGTGACGGGAACGCCCACCGCGGCGGCAAACGTGCGCGGTGGAGTGGGGCGATATCAGACCGGCGGCGAGGACGATTTCCTGGTGGCGCCCGTGGCCCTGCCCGACGGCGCCATCGTGACCGGCTTCACCTATGTCTTTTTCGATTCCGCGCCGGATATCGACGGCAATGCGTACCTGTACCGGTCGGACGGGCAACAGATGGCGGAGGTCGGGACGCAGGGCGCCGCCACCGAGGTGCGCATGGCCTCGACCGACCGCATCGAGGCGAAGAAGGTGGATGCCACGCGTTATGCTTACGTCATCTACTTCCAGACCTCGACGCGCGCCGGCACCTCGCTCGTGCCCATCTCCGCCTCGGTGACGTACCGGCTGCCCTGAAACAGCAGTCGCTGAAATATCGGCGGTCTTCGTTCGCTGGGCCTGCATGGACAGCATCGTCCTGGATCTGAGGTACGCCCTGCGCTCCATGCGCAAGGCGCCCGGCTTCACGGCAGTGGCGGTGCTGGCGGTCGCTCTCGGCATCGGCGCCAACACCGTGCTCTTCAGCGTCATCAGCTATTGCCTTTTGCGCCCTTTGCCGTATCCGGAGCCCGACCGCCTGGTGATCCTCAACCAGGTCTCTCCCAAGGGCTCCGATTCCTCCTGCGCGTGGCTCAATTACCTGGACTGGAAGGCGCAGTCCGGGGGGCTCTTCACGCATTTCGGCGCCGAGCGGCAGGAGAGCGTGAATTTGATCACTGCCAGCGGCGAGCCGGAGCGGATCCTCGCGCGCATGGCCACTGCCGGGGTGCTGCCCATGCTCGGCGTCCGGCCGCTCCTCGGTCAGCTCTACGGCGAAGACGACGACAGGCAGGGAGCGCCACGGACGGCGCTGCTCAGCTACGGCCTCTGGCAGCGCCGCTTCGGCGGCGACCCGTCCATCGTCGGCCGCTCCATCGACTTGAACGGCGACAGTTACGCCGTGCGCGGCGTCCTTCCCCGCGACCTGCGCTTCATGAGCGGCGGCGAGGTCTGGCTTCCGCTCGGGCTCTTCGCCGATCGCTACCAGGACCGCGGCATCAACCCCGGGATCTATGCCTTCGGGCGCCTGCGCGAGGGCGTCGCCTTGGCGCAGGCGCAGAAGGCCTTCGACCAGATCGCGGCGCGCATGGGCGCGGCTTACGCGGACTTGAAGGGCGAAGGCGTGCGGGTGCGGCTCTTCAGCGAGGAGCGGGTGGAGGACTCGCGCCCGGCGCTGCTCGTGCTCTGGGGAGCGGTCGGCTTCGTGCTCTTGATCGCGGCGGCCAACGTCGCCAACCTCATGCTCTCGCGCGCGGCGGCGCGGCAGCACGAGATCGCAGTCCGGGTTGCGCTCGGGGCGGGTCGCGGGCGCATCGTGCGGCAGCTCCTCACCGAGAGCGTGCTGCTCTCGCTCGCCGGCGCCGCGCTGGGGATGCTGCTCGCCTTCTTCGCGCTCGGCGCGCTCTCGCCGCTGCTCGCCAACCTGCCCCGCGGCAAGGACGTGCATCTCGACGCGCTCGCGGTCGCCTTCACCGTGGCGGTGGCGCTCCTGACCGGCGTCGGTTTCGGGCTCTACCCGGCGCTGAAAGCGTCCGCTCCCGCCGTCCACGGCTTGCTCAAGGCCGCCCGCTCCAGCGCCACGCATGCGCGGCTGCGCGGGGCGCTGATCGTCGCCGAGGTGGCGCTGTCCATGGTGCTCCTGGTCGGCGCGGGCCTCACCTTGCGCAGCTTCGCGCGCTTGACCAGGGTCGATCCGGGATTCGACCCGTCGCACGTGCTCACCACGCAGATCGCGCTTCCCGCGGCGCGCTACGGCGACGGCGCCTCCATCACCCGCTTCGTCGAGGAGCTGCGCCGGCGCACGGCCCAGCTTCCCGGCGTCGTCGCGACGTCTGTCGCCGGCGGCATGCCCTTTCTCGACGCGCCGAACACGACGTATTCTTTCGAAGGTCAGGAATACGCAGACCCGAACGACCGCCCTCACGCCGATTTGTTTGCCGTGACGCCAGGATATTTCGAAACCCTGCGCATTCCCTTGATTCGCGGCCGCTACTTCACCGACGCCGACCGCGGCCGCAACGTGACCATCATCGACGAGCGGATGGCCCGCCGCGCCTTCGGCGACGCCGATCCCATCGGCCGGCGCATGGCCGCCAACGGAACCTACGTTCCCGCGATGGAGATCGTCGGCGTGGTGGGCCACGTGGAGAAGCGCTCGCTGGACGAAAAGGGCACCGTCGACACCGGCTACTACCTCGAGCACGGCACCCTCGCCCGGCGCTTCCCGGGCTTTGCGACGCACGCCATCGTGGCGGTGAGGACGCAAGGCGATCCGATGGCGGTGGCGAGCGCCGTCCGCCAGGCGGTGCTCTCCATCGATCCATTGCAGCCCGTCTACAGCCAGAAGACGATGGAGCAGCTCGTCTCCGATTCGATGACCGATCGGCGGCTGGTGCTCTTGCTGCTGGGAATCTTCGCCGCGGTGGCGCTCCTCCTCGCCAGCGTCGGAATCTATGGAGTCATCTCCCATTCGGTGGAGCAGCGCACGCGCGAGATCGGCATCCGCATGGCGCTCGGCGCGCAGCGAGCCACGGTGCTGGGAATGATCCTCGGGCTGGGCGCGCGCCTGGCGGGAATGGGCATCGGCATCGGCCTTCTCGGCGCGGCGGCGCTGTCGCGCGCGATGCGAGGCCTGCTCTACGGCATCAGCCCCACCGATCCGCTCACCTACGCGCTCCTCGCGGCGGCGCTCGCGCTGGTGGCGATTGGGGCCTGTCTCGTCCCGGCGCGGCGGGCAGTGCGGGTGGACCCGGCCGTCGCGCTGCGGGCGGAGTGACCGCGCCAGCATTGACGGCATTCACGCCTTTGCCTTCCCTTCGAGCAGTGACCGCGCGCGGTCGCGGAGCACGTACTTCTGCACCTTGCCGGTGGAGGTCTTGGGCAGCTCCCCGAACACCACGGCGCGCGGCGCCTTGAAGTGCGCGAGCTTTTCGCGCGCGTAATCGATCAATGCCTTCTCCGCCAGCTCTTTGCCGGACTTGAGCGAGACGAAGGCCACCGGCACTTCGCCCCATTTCGGGTCTGGGCCCGCCACCACCGCCGCCTCCAGCACCGCCGGGTGTGAGGCCAGCGTCCGTTCCACTTCCAGCGAGGAGATGTTCTCGCCGCCGGAGATGATGATGTCCTTGGCGCGATCCTTGAGCTCGACGTAGCCGTCCGGGTGCATGACGCCGAGGTCGCCCGTCCGGAACCAGCCGTCGGGCGCGGCCCGCCTCGTCGCCTCCTCGTCGCGGTAGTAGCCGAGCATGATGTCGTTGCCGCGCATGGCGATCTCGCCCATGGTCTTCGCATCGGCGGGAACGTCGCTCCCGTCCGGCGCCACCACGCGGACCTCTTCGGCGATGACGTTGCCCACGCCCTGCCGCGCCTTGAGCTGCGCCTGCTCGGCGATGGGGAGCGCGTTCCACTCGCTGCGCCAGTCGCAGAGCACCGCCGGACCGTAGGTTTCGGTCAGCCCATAGAGATGGGTGACGTCGATGCCCAGCTCCGCTGCGCGCTCGAGGATCGCGGGCGTGGGCGCGGCGCCGCCGGTGCCGAAGCGCACCCTCCTGCCCTTCGCTGCGTCGGGATGGAAGAGCATCATGGTGAGCACGGTGGGCGCGCCGCACAGATGCGTGACGCCCGACTCGCGCAGGTGCTTCCAGATGCGCGCCGGGTCCACCGCGGGCAGGCAGAGGTGCGTGCCGCCGGCCGCGGTCACCGCCCAGGTGAAACACCAGCCGTTGCAATGGAACATCGGCAACGTCCACAGGTAGCGTGAGTCGGTATCGAGCTTCATCTGCATCGCGACTGCGAGCGATTGCAGATACGCGCCGCGGTGGTGGTACATGACGCCCTTGGGGCGCGCGGTGGTGCCGCTCGTGTAGTTCAACGCGAGTAGGCTCCGCTCGTCCTGCAGCCTTCCGGCGAACGGCGCCGCGCCCTCCACCATCTTCTCGTACTCCGCTGGACCGACGCGCTGCACGCCGGACTTCCGCTCCACTTCGCGCGCGCAGCCGTCCAAGGGCCCGTCGTGGAGCAAGAGCCGCGCGCCGGCATGTTCCACGATGTACGAAAGGTCGTCGGGCGTGAGCCGGACATTGAGCGCGACCAGCGCCGCGCCCGAGAGCGGCACGCCGTAGTGCGCCTCGAGCAGGAGGTGCGAGTTGCTGGAAACCACCGCGACGCGGTCGCCGGGCTGGACGCCGCGCTCGCGCAGCGCCCCTGCAAGCCGCTGCGAGCGCGACCAGAGCTCCGCATAGGTGAAGGTCCGGCCGCCGTCGATCACCGCGGCGCGGTCGGCATACACGCGCCCCGACCGCCGCAAGAAGGCGGTCGGCGTCAGCGGCTCGAAGCTCATCTCCTCCATCCGGTCCTCCTAGCGGTCACGTTGGCATCGCTCACCGTCCTAACGAGCGCCCGCAGTTCACGATCGCCTGCGTCGATTCCCATCTGCGAAAGGTAGTGTCGGAGTAGCGCTTGCAGTTCTGCGACATACGCCGGAAGGGGCGGCTCTACACCCACGATGACGACCCGTTCTACCGGAGCCGTAATGAACCTCAGCCTCACCTACTACACGGCGAGAAGGCGGTGCAGCGCGGGGTCGTTGCCGATCAGCTCGGCGCGCGAGGCAGCGTGGACCAGGCGGCCGCGCTCCATCACCAGCGCGCGGTCCGCCACCGCGCGGGCGAACATGAGGTTCTGGTCGGCGAGCAGCACGGTCACGCCCTCGCCGCGGATCCGCGCCAACGCGTCGGCGAGGATGCGGACGATGAGCGGGCTCAATCCCTCTGACGGCTCGTCGAGGAGCAGCAAGGACGGATCGGTGGCCAGCGCCCGCGCGATGGCCAGCATCTTCTGCTCGCCGCCGGAGAGGTTACGCCCCTTGCGCTCCCAGAGCTTCGCGAGCGGGGGAAAGATCGCCTCGATGCGCGTGCGCGTCCAGCGCGTCTTCTCGCGCTGCAGCGCCAGCTCGGCGACGCGCAGGTTCTCGGCGGCGGTGAGGTCGGCGAAGATGCGCCGGTCGTCGGGAACGTAGCTGACGCCGAGCGCCGCGATGTGCTCCGGCGCTTGCCCCGCGACGGCCTTGCCGCCGAGGCGGATGCCGCTTCCCCGCCAGGGCGTGTTCAATCCCGCGATGCTGCGCAGCGTCGTGGTCTTGCCCACTCCGTTGCGGCCGAGGAGCGCGACGATCTCGCCCCGGCCCACGCTGAAGCTCACCTCGTGGAGCACGTGCGAGAGCCCGTAGCCCGAGTCGAGCCTGGAAACTTCGAGCAGCGGCGCTCCGGCCTCCGCCGTCACCGCCGAAAGAGGCGGCGCCACGCTCGCGTCGCCGAGATAGATCTCGCGCACGCGCGCGTCGTCGCGGATTTGCTGCGGCGGACCGTCGGCCACCACCTTGCCCTGGTGCAGCACGACGATGCGGCTGGCAAGCCCGAACACCACCTCCATGTCGTGCTCGACGAGCAGGATGGTGAGCCCCGAGAGCCGCGCGGATCCGGTCGAGCACGCGGTCGCGCTCTCCGGAGCCCATGCCGGCGGTGGGTTCGTCGAGCAGCAGCATGCGCGGCTCGCAGGCCAATGCCAGCGCGATCTCGAGCAGGCGCCGGTCGCCGTGGGAGAGGACCGCGGCGTGCTCTTTGGCGCGACCCGCGAGCCCCACCGTCTCGAGAAGCTTGTGGACGCGCGGCTTCACGTCGTCCATGGCGTCGAGCCTGCGCCACGGCCGCAGCGCCTCTCCGGCCCTCGCCAGCACTGGCACCGAGATGTTCTCTTCCACCGTCAGCCGGGGAAAGACGTTGGTGACCTGGAAGGTGCGCGCCATTCCCTCGGACACCCGCGCGCTCGGCGGCAGCCGGGTCACGTCCTTGCCGGCGAAGACGATGCTCCCCCGATCCGGCCGCAGCTTGCCGGCGAGGAGGTTGATCAAGGTGGTCTTGCCGGCGCCGTTGGGACCGATGACGGCGGTGATGCCGCCCTCTTGCAATGTCAGATCTACCCCGGCCACCGCGGTGAAGTCGTCGAACGGCCTTCGTCACCCCGCGCACTTCCAGGATTGCCGTCACGTGCGCCACCTTCGCGCCAGCAGATCCTCCACCGCGCCGACGATGCCGCTGCGGAAGGTGAGCACGCAGCCGAGCAGCACCAGCCCGAAGACCAGCAGCCAGTACTCGGTGAAGCGGACGATGAGCTCCTTGAGGCCCAGGTAGATCACCGCGCCGAGGATGGGGCCGAGGAACGAGTACGGGCCGCCGATGAGCGTGGCCATCACCGGCTCCGCCGACTTGGCCCAGTGCGCGGTGGAAGGCGAGACCGTCTGCTCCAGGGGCGCCAGCAGCGCTCCGGAGAGGCCTGCGAAGAGCCCGGCGGTGACGAAGGCGATGTAGATGGTGCGGCGCACGCGGATGCCGCTGAACTCCGCGCGCTCGGCATTCTCGCGGATGGCCCGCAGCGAAAGGCCCAGGGGAGAGGCGGAGAGCCGGTGCAAGACGCCCATGGAGATCAGCACCAGCACGGCGGCGAAGAGGTAGTAGCGCACCGGCGAGTCGAGGTTCACGTCCAGCGGTCCGAAGAGCCCGAGCCGCCCGCGGGGGATGCCGATGAGGCCGTCGTCCCCGCCGGTGACGTCGGTCCACTTCCACACCACGGCATAGACGAGCATGCCGAAGGCGAGCGTGAGCATGGAGAAGTAGATGCGCGTATGCCGGACGCAGAAGGCGCCCAGCACCGCCGCCAGCAGCGCGGCCGCAACCGCGCCGAGCAGGATGGACCAGAGGAGCGGCACGCCGGCGCGCAGGAAGAGCGCCGCCGCGTACGCTCCGCCCGCATAGAAGGCGCCCTGGCCAAACGAGAGCAGGCCGGTCATCCCGAAGAGCAGATTGAAGGAGAGCGAGAGCAGCGCGAGCAAGAGCATGTTGAGGACGAGGTAGCGCAGGAACGGTCCCGCGAACACGGGCACGAGGAGCACGATCAAGGCGAGCACGGCTCCGGCGATGGTGCGCGCGCGCATCAGCCCTCGCGGACCCCGAAGAGGCCCCAGGGGCGGACGATGAGGACCACGGCCATGGCCATGTAGCCCAGGGCCAGCTCGAACACGGGCATGAAGAGCAGCCCGTAGGCGTGGAGCAGGCCGATGAGCACCGATCCGAGGAAGGCGCCGCGCAAGGAGCCGAGCCCGCCCAGCACCACCACCACGAACGCCTCGATGATGATGAACTCGCCCATGCCGGGCGAGATGGCGCGCATCGGCATCGAGAGGGCGCCGCCCAATCCGGCAAGCCATGCGCCGAGGACGAAGACCCAGGTGAAGAGGCGCGAGGAGCGGACGCCCAGGCCCCGCGCCATCTCGCGGTCCGCGGCGGTGGCGCGGATGATCAGGCCGAAGCTGGTCTTCTCGAGAAAGAGCCACAGCCCCAGGCCCACGAGGCCGCCCACCCCGAGGATGAAGAGGTGGTAGGTGGGGAGGATGGAGTGCCCGATCATCACCGCCCCGGAGAGCGCCGCCGGCGTGGGCGGCGACTGGTAGACGGGCCCGAAGGCGAGCTTGACGATGTCGTCGAGCATGAGGACGAAGGCGAAGGTGAGCAGGAGCTGGAACGCCTCCGGCGCGGCGTAGACGCGGCGCAGGAAGACGAACTCGATCACCCACCCCGCCGCCGCCACCAGCACCGGCCCGACCAGGAGCGCCACCCAGAAGCTGCCGCTGATGCGGAACGCCACCCAGGCGAAGTACGCGCCCAGCATGTAGAGGCTGCCGTGGGCGAAGTTCAACACCCGCATCACGCCGAAGATCAGCGACAGCCCCGCCGCCACGAGCCACAGGTACATGGCCTCGCTCAGGCCGACCAGGCCCTGGAAGAGCACTCAGCCCTCGACCGGCGCGAAGGGCGGCTTGCGGTAGTACTCGTCGGTCGCGAAGACCTTGAGGTTGGTGAGGATGGGCATGGGGAACTTCGGGTCGTGCTTGATTCGTCCCCAGGGCACCGCATAGACGGCCTGGTGGTCCTCCTTGCGGATGACGCACTTGCCCGCCGGACGCTCCAGCTCCATTCCTTCCAGCGCCTCGATCACCTTCTCCGTCTCGATGGACTTCGCCTTCTCCACCGCCTTCTTCAGCGCGTGGATGGCGGTATAGGACGTTTCGGAGGGATAGCTCGGATACGAGTCCCAGCGCTTGCGGAATGCCTCGACGAAGCGCTTGTTCTCCGGCGTGTCGGGATATCCGAAGTAATAGCGGCCCGACGCCCAGGTGCCGTCGGGATAGTCCGCGCCAAGGCCCTGCAGCACGTCCATGGCGGAGCCCATGCCGATCATGAAGGCCTTGGTGTTCTCGAACACCTTGAAGAGGCGCGCCTGCTTCACCATGGCCACCGCCTCGCCGCCCCACTCGGTGGAGAAGATCCCCTCGGGGTTGAGGCCCATCACCTTGCTGATGTGGCTGCTGAAGTCCACGGTGCCGAACTTGGCGAAGCTCTCGCCCACGAACTCCACGTCCGGCTTGAAGCGCTTCAGGTAGGCGCGGAACATCTTCCACGAGGTGTGGCCGTACTCGTAGTCGGGCGAGATGGTGGCCCAGCGCTTCACCGGAAGGTCCTTGGCCACCAGCGCGGAGGCGATGCCGTCCTGGTAGACGGGCACGCAGACGCGGAAGCACTGGCGGATGTGGCGCTTGTAGACCAGGTCCTCGTTGTACTTCTCGGTGGCGCCGTGGGTGACGATCAGCACCTTGTTCAGCGTGGGCATGATCTCGCCCACCGCCAGCGCCACCGCGCTGGAGTCGATGCCGATGAGGAAGTCGGCGCCCCAGTCGTCGACGAAGTAGCGGGCGTTCTTCACCCCCACGTCCACCTTCAGCTCCTCGTCGCGGAAGTTCAGCTCGATGGGGCTGCCGCCGATGCCGCCCTCGGCGTTGATCTGCTCCATGGCGAGGATGGAGCCCTTGCGCATGAACTCTCCGTACCCGCCCAGCGGGCCGGAGAGGATGGTCTGGCAGCCGATCTTGATCGGCTTCTTCAGCTTGAGATCGGGCGCCTTGGCGGCGAGCGCGCGAGGGGCTGCCAGGCTCGCCGCGGCGAGCGAGGCGGTGTGGAGGAAACGGCGGCGGCTGATTCCGCGTCGAGGCGCCATGGACTACCTCCGACAGCGAGACGGTGTTGGGCGCGGATCATCCTTCCGCCGGCACTGAAATGTCAAAGGCCCCGCGGTGATGATGAAGCCGCTCTACAACAACGAGCAGACCGGCGCCTCTCCGCCACTGGCGTCGAGCTTGAGCCCATTGAAGAACTCGTCCGCGAGCGTCCCGGACTCGGCGCGATAGAGGCGGAAGACGGCGATGAAGGCCTTCCCCGGAGCAGACCGGCACGGTCGCGAGCTTCATCTCCGCATGGCCGGCGGTCCAGCGGTACTCCTGGGCCGGGCGACCCAGGGCGCTGATCGGCGATTCCCCCATCATCGCCAGGGCAACGCGGCCGGGAAGGAAGTGCATCGCGCTCGAGGTGACCTCGTCGGAGATCTTCTTTCGCGCATCGTCCGTCGGCGGCTTGGGCACGAAGGTGATCTCCGCGTACATGCGCCCGTCATCCGAATCGACCACCAGCTCGTGAGCGGGGTCGTCGACCGACCCCTCCAGGGCAACTCCGATGGTTCCGTGCAGCGCCAGGCGCGGATCGACGAAGTCGGACCCCGAGATCTTCGCCCTCTCGTCCTTGCGAAAGCCGTCCGCTCCGGCGAGATGCGGGCCGCCCTTCCCTGCGGCGCTCACCGCGAACATCGCTCCCCGCGACGCCAGCGCGGTGGACTCGTCGGCGGAAAATCCGCGCACGAACGCGACCTGGGTCCCCTTGACGTGGACCGAGTATTCCGCGCCAATCCGCCATCCCGTTTTCGGGGAATCGAGCATCGAGGTCTCCCAGCAGGGCTTCTGCAGGTCGATCATCGTCGCGAAGCGGGCGGCGTCTTCCGGCTTCTTCCAGGCGGTGTTCCAGAGCACGCCGAGCGAGCCGTCGCGGCGCTCCACCACGGCGTAGGCGTCTCCAGCCAGGTCCGATCCCACGCTGGACGCGATGGAAGGATCGCCGCACACCTGCAATGCGACGCGCGTACCCAGCGCGCCCATGGTTCCGGTCGAGACCACGCGCGTGCCTTTTGGCGCCTGCGGTTTCGACACCAGAAGCGGCATCTGCCCTCGGAAGTAGAGGGCGGGATCGCTGACCTGCGCGGTGGTGCGCGGAGGGTTGCGGAACATCTGGTCCACGGAGCGGAAGCCGCCGTTCTTGAGCACTTCGGCGACGAGCGCGAAGCCGTGCACGTATTGCAGCACCAGCTCTTCCTGGAGGATGAGCGGCGCATCGCGGATGGAGCCCGAATACCCGTTGGCGTGCAGCGAGGCCTCGTCGTCGAGCCGCTTTCGCGCCGCGGCCTCCTCCGCGACCGCGAAGCGGAGCGGCAAGTGCTGCTGGCGAGCTTCCCAGGCGGTCTCCACCACCGTGGCCTCGCCTTCGTAGAGCGCTTTCAGGGCGAGCCGCGTCTCGTCGTCGGCGATCTTGAGCAGGTCGACGAAGTGGAACGCCTGGTCTTGCAAGGCGTGCTCGATCTCGTGGGCGACCACCCGGCGCAGGATGCGGTCGTTGTCCTCTTCCGAGTCCCCGCCCTGATCGCGGCGCACGTAGAGCTTCTTGGTGTATGGGTCGTAGAAGCCGAGCAGGCCGGAGCCCAGTCGCGCGCTCTCCTCCGCCTCGTCCGGGTCCACGCCGTTGGGGGCGATGCCGAAGGCGATCCACTTGGCCATCCGCGCTTCCACCAGCTTGCGCGTCCCCGAGCGGATCGACCTGCGCAATGCGCGCTCGAACCCGTCGTCGTCGAGCACGTCCACGTGCAGCGGCGAAGGGCTATGGATCCCGCGGACCGCCTCCACCTCGCGCTGCACTTCTCTCACCAGATCGGTGATGCGTCGCTGATCGCGGCGCCCCCCGGCCACCGGCGCGCTCCGCTGCGGCGCAGCCGTCACCACGCCAGGCTTCGCAGTGGCCGCCCGGGCGAACGACGGAGCGATGCCGCCGTCTTCCTCGCCCAGGCGCACGCCGTAAGGAGCCGGCGGGTACAATTGCGAAAGCACCTGGACGAGATTGGGCGCATCGCCATCGCTTCCGACGCGGGTGGCGACGGAGGCGTATTGGCTCCCGGTCCGGGTCCGGATCCGCCGCAGGACGACAGCCAGCGTTTGCGGGCGGCGCTCCAGGGTCACTTCCAGGACTTCGCCCGCCGCCCGCGCCTTCGCCTCGGTGAGGCAGGCGCGGGAGCATGGACCCTTGGCGTCCAGGGTGAGAATCTCCGTCCCATGCGGGCCAAGCTCGCTCTCGAGCGCAACCTGGATCTGCTTGGCGAGACTGGTCCTCCGCTCGCGCGCGAGGAGGCCCGACGGGTCGCCAATCGTCGTGATCGCAACCAGCGGCGGCTGCCTCGACGCGGCGGCGCGGACGGTCGGCCCGCTGACGCTCGCGGGCGCTTCCCCACGACCCCAGGCAAGGGACAGACCCGCAGCGGCGAGAACGGCAAACTTCGACATGACGGGGGCCTCCAACTGCGGAAAAATGCTGTGCAGTTAACACTCGCCGACGGGGCCCGGGCAACCACCACGTCACATCCTGAAACGTCCCACATCACCCGAAGAGAGAGCACACGATGGCCAAGCGAATGCGCGGGCGCTCGCTCCGCCCGTGACATCGCCACCGCCGGGGTGTACGGCCCGTTCCTCACGAAGCTGACGGTGAGCCCCGCCAAGCGGCCCTGACCGGAGAGGAGAGGTCATGTTGAAGAGGCGCAAGCTGGGAAAGCAGGGGCTCGAAGTCTCGGAGCTGGGCCTCGGTTGCATGGGAATGAGCCAGTCGTACGGCGAGCGCAACGACACCGAGTCGCTGGCCACGCTCGCGCGGGCGCTGGAGCTCGGGGTCACCTTCTTCGACACCGCCGAGGTCTACGGCGTCGGCCACAACGAGGAGCTGCTCGGTCGCGCCCTCAAGGGCAAGCGCGACGGGGTGGTCATCGCCACCAAGTTCGGCTTCCGCATCGAAGCCGGGAAGATTGCCGGCCTCGACAGCCGGCCGGAGCACATCCGCGAGGTGGTGGACGCATCGCTGCGCAGGCTCCAGACGGACCGCATCGATCTCCTCTACCAGCACCGCGTCGACAAGCAGGTGCCCATCGAGGAGGTGGTCGGCGCAATGGCCGGCCTGGTGCGGCAGGGCAAGATCCGCTACCTCGGTCTATCCGAGGCGGGCGCGGAGACCATCCGCCGCGCCCACCGGGTGCACCCCATCTCGGCGCTGCAGAGCGAGTACTCGCTGTGGGAGCGCAACCTGGAGCCGGAGATCATTCCGCTCTTGCGCGAGCTCGGCATCGGCCTGGTGCCCTTCGCGCCTCTCGGCCGCGGCTTTCTTACCGGCACCGTCCCGCGCGCGGAGACCTTTCCCGAAGGCGACCACCGCCGCCACGACCCGCGCTTCCAGGGCGCGAACTACGACGCCAACGTGCGCATCGCCTCCACGGTGCAGGAGGTGGCGAAGGGCAAGGGCGCGACGCCGGGCCAGGTGGCGCTGGCGTGGCTGCTGACCCGCGGCGAGGACGTGGTGCCCATCCCCGGGACGAAGCGGCGCAAGTACCTCGAGGAGAACGCGGCTGCCGCGAACGTGGTGCTCACGGCAGCCGAGCTGGCGCAGTTGGATGCGGCACTGCCGCGGACGGCAGGGCCGCGCTACAACGAGAAGCAGATGGCGTCGATCGACCGCTAGCAGGGCGCTGAAAACGAAGTTTTCAGCGAAACCCTGCTACGCTTCTCCTCTAGCCTACTTGACGAACTGCCGCACGAAGTCGAGGACGTCCTGGCGATCGAGGCGGAACACGCCGCCGGTGCCGCCGCAGCTCCCATTGAGCCCGAACGAAGTCACGCCGGCGACGACGTTGCTCGAGCCGAGATAGTTGGGCCCGCCGGAATCGCCGAAGCAGGTGCCTCCGGTCGATGCATTGTTCGAGAGCAAGAGGGAAGAGATCCCGGTGAACCCGGTGTCGATCTGCACCAGGTGCGGCGTCGCGACCTCGCGGATCAGCTCGGCGACCACCTTGACGGGATTGATCCGCTGCACGCCGTAGCCCACCGCGGTGAAGGTCGTCGCGGAGCTGGGACGGAGGGCCTCGAGCTGGTCGACTGCCGGCAGCTTGCCGAACTGCGCGGCGGAGAGCTTGAACGCCTTGCTCAGGACGACGACGCCCACGTCGTGCACGAAGAACTGGGCCTCGGTGAAGAGCGGGTGCGCATGCCACTCCTTCGCCTCGATGGTGTTCGGGCCTGCGAAGGGGAAGTTGTTGTTCCCGTCCTGGACATCGGATTCGGTGAAGACGCGCATGCCGCTGAACTCGCCCGGCTCGCCCGCGCAGTGCCCGGCGGTGAGGACCACCGTGGGGGAGATGAGCGTGCCGGAGCAGCGGAAGGCGGGACTGCCGTCGACGTCCATGACGATCAAGACGACCGCGGGATGCCCGTTCCCGTCGATGGTGCCGTTGGTAATCGATTGCTGCGAGCGTTGTGGGTCGGTGGCGCTTCCCCCACAGCCGACGAGAGCAGCGCAAGCGAGTGCGACGATGGCGACGAAGTTCCGCATGCTTCCTCCGGGGTTGAACGATCGAGCGGCGCATCGTACCCACCATCGCCTTCGCTTGACCAGACGCGGCTCCCGGCCGTCTCGCCTGGGACGGGTAGCAAACTGGCGAATCGCCACGGCTGGGCTAGCGTGCCCTTCAACGGAGGGGCACATGAAACGAATGCTCGCTGTGATGGCGTGTGCGGTCTCGGGGTGCATCTACGCCGACGTGAAGACGCCGCTCGCGTACCGCGCGCCCACTGCGGTGGAGGCGAAAGCCACCGGCGGCGCGGACGTGGAGGGGATCGCCTGCAACCAGGCGGTGCTCGGCCTCGTGGCCTGGGGCGACGGCGGCTATGCGGCGGCGGTGGCGGACGCCAAGGCCAGGTCGGGCGCAACCCAGCTCGCCGACCTCCGCGCCGACACCACCTTCTTCAACGTCCTCTTCCTCTACGACAAGGCGTGCACCCGCGTCACCGCGAAGGCCGTCCGGTGAAGCCTTTACTCGTGACCGCGCTGCTCGCCTGCGGATGCGCGGGGTCGGTGATCCGTCCACAGGGGATCGGGATCGTCTTCGAGGACAGCTCGGCGGGCCTCGAGTGGCGCGCCGATACCCTGGCGTCGCCGCGAGAGGTCCACGGCGAGTCGTGCCGCAACGCCATCGGCCTGCCGCTCTTCCTCTATGGAGGGCAGGATCTCGCCGGCTGGGGCGATGCCGGCTATCGCGACGCCGTCGCGCAAGCGCAGGCGCAGGCTCCCGGCGCCACTCTCTCCGACGTCCGCGCCGACGTGCGCTTCTTCAACATCCTCATCTTCCGCAAGGAATGCCTGGAGATCACCGCCGCCGCCAGATGAGGGCGGCGTGACTACGTCTCGGGGCGGTAGCTTGCGAGCGCGATCACCTGCGTTCCGGCGGCCTGATCCCCCAGGCGGCGGCCGCCTTCCGCAGCGAGCGCCACGATGGGCTCGACGAGCCACCCGAGGTATGGAATCAGGTTCGTCGCGCCCATCACCAGCGCGCGCAGGGCCGATTGCGACGGGTTGCAGGGCGCATTGGTGGGAAGGTGCACGACCATCAGGCCGAGCTTCTTCTTTCCGATGCTCTGTCCCTGCCCCTGGCCGTCCTTGAGGAACCCATAGTACGCGGCCCAGACCAGCGCCGGCGCGCCGGCCAAAAACCCGACGGCGATGGCGGCACCCCAGGAAAACGCGGCCGCCGCCACGGCAACCAGCACTCCCGCGACGCCGAGCGGCGCGCAAGCGATGGCTGCGTCCAGGAGTGAGGCGAGCAAACGACGGTCGAACGGCGCTTTCGGATACGCAGTGGTCATGGAATCCTCCTCGCTCCGCGATTTGCGTGAGCTGGATGGAAGCCAACCATGGCGGGCTGCCCCGGGTTGAGCGGTCAGTTGACCGATGCCCCCGAGCGCGCTTTCTCTGACCCATGAGATCTGAAATCGCGAGCGTCGTCTCCGTCAACGTCGGCGGCGTGCGCAAGTTCGACTACCACGGCCGCCCCGCGCAGAGCGCGATCTGGAAGTCGCCGGTCAGCGGACGGGTCGCGGCACGGGGCGTGAATCTCGCCGGCGACCGCCAGGCGGATCTCGAGGCGCACGGCGGGTTACGACAAGGCGGTCTATGCATATGCGCTGGAGGACCAACGCTGGTGGGAACGCGAGATCGGCCGTCCACTCGCCTACGGCGAGTTCGGAGAGAACCTGACCACGCAAGGAATGGACCTGAACCAGGCGCTGGTCGGCGAGCGCTGGCAGATCGGCAGCGCGGTTTTCGAGGTCTCCGAGCCGCGAATCCCCTGTTGGCGGCTCGGCGTCCGGATGAACGACGAAACCTTTCCGCGCCGCTTCACCCAGGCTTTGCGACCGGGCACCTATCTGAGGATCGTGGTCGAGGGCGACGTGGGCGAAGGAGACGAGATCCGGGTGATGTCGAAGCCCGATCACGACCTCACCATCCGGGACGTCTTTCGCATCTATACCCGCGATCGCGACGAGGTGGGGCGGCTGCTTGCGATTCCGCAGCTGTCCGAGAGCTGGAGAGGCTGGGCAGAGCACTTGTCCAGCGGTCGGTAAAGGAGCTGCTACGCATCAGGTCGAGACACGGTCGTGGCTGACCATCCAGTGCTTACGATCAACAGGGTGGCCTCTTTTCGAGCCATGGCTCATTTTCGAGCCTTCTCACAAAGGCGTCGACGTCACTGGCGAAAATTGAGCCAGGTAAGACCATCGGCGATCGGGGTTCTGGCCTTGCTGTCAGGGTTTCGAGATGCCGAATTCACGACCTGACATATGGGGCGTGCAAGTGTTTCCCGCTAAACTGAGCACCTCGTATGATTGGCGATACGTTTCGGCCGCTGTCTTGCAAGCTGCCAACTCATGGGGCGGCTGCCACGCACCGCTATCACCGCATCTTCTGCGCTCCTCTTGGTGGCGTGCCAGCGCCAATCGCAGTCGCGCTCGGTACCTGATGCCGCCGTGAGCACGGTCGGAACAGACGACGCCGGTTCAACCGACCCGTACGCGCGGACTTGTCCAAGCGAACCGCCTGAGGATGGTGGAATCTCATGGGGACCGGGTGTGCCCGCGTCGCTCGTCACGCTACCAGGCCTGGTATGGACGCGCGTTTCGCAGAGCGACGAATGCTCCGCGCTGATTCCTGCGAAGAGGGCCGCTGCCGAATTGACCTGGTGGGGCCCTGCCGACGGAGGCATCTGCGATCCTGGCGTCGTCAATGGAGTCGGAGATCTCGCAATCTACTCGCTTTCGGACGGTTCTGAGGGCTTCCATTTCGTCGCTGCAGACGGAGTCCATGCTCAGTATGCGGCGGACGCCAGGGGCGATCGTCTTGCGGTGGTCGCGCCAAGCGCGACCGGATTCGAAATCGTGCGTCGTGTCGTTACTACCGAGTGCGACTACTCAAGCGACATCGAGACGGCCGCACCACCTGTCGCAGCTACGCTGATCGAGGGTCCTCGCACGAGCGAGGTCTACCAACTCGCTCCGAATCCTCGCGGTGGCTACGTGGAGGCGCGCGAGCAGGGCCTATCGCAACAGCATCCCGACTCACACTACCTGGAGCTGCGGTGGGTCGATGACAATCTCCGGCCTCAAGGCGAGTGGCACACCTCAGTAGCCTGGCCGGTCAACACCGAAGACCAATGGGTCGTCAGCGTCGACCAACTTGGCAAAGCATTCGTGCTCTCGTTCAATTTTCCCCCTACACTCGGCTCGCCTCCTGCGCCCTCGTCGTGGACCTTTTCTGCACAATGGATGGATATCGACGGCCCATTGGGCGGCCCCTTTACGCCCGTCGCTCCCACGTATACCGCTCCTGACGGGAAGATGTTCTTTGCGGACTGGGATGTCGTTCGCCCGCTGAGCGAAGGAGGGGTTGCCGTCTTTCATTGGCCGAACGCCGGTCCCGGAACCCTCTCGCCGTCCGGCTGGTATGTCTTCTACCCGACCGGTTCGGGCCTCGCGGCCCCGCCGGGATGGTTGAGCTCCTACGACGGTTCGCTCACACTCCTTGCAAACGACCAAGGCTACGCGGCTCTTCGGCGCGATCCCACGACCTGCGGTCGCACGCTGTCGCTGATCTCGCTTTCAGGCGCGACCTGCTATGAAACGTCCCTGCCAGATTCGGACCTTTGCGGTACCGTCGATCGTATCCAGCCAGACGGTACCGTAATTGTCCAGGGTGCCTGCCCCATTCGATGGTGGCCGCAGATCGCCCGACCGATGCCGTAGCGCGCAATAAGCCGGTCAGGAGGTGTGCCAATGAAGTCGCCTGCCCTTGCAGCGATCGTGTTGCTCTTGGTCCCACCGCGTGCCGAAGCCGTGATAACCATACCGCCAGGTGGAACATGCTGCCCGTCATGCCTTTGCACTGTGTCGAAGCAACTCCTTGCCATTCCGGCTTTTTTTGGGCTGAGCACGCAGACAGACGCGACCCAACCAACGGACTGGAATCGGATCAAGAATGCTGGGCACTGGATTGGGCTCATCGTAGCTGGGTCCGACTTCGAAACCGCTTTTTCGCAAAGCTTTGACTTGCATTTCGCGCCCACCGATCAGAAAACCTACGGCTACGTCAGTACTGGCCATGGGGGAGTCGATCCGAACACCGTGATGGGCGAGGTGGCGAAATGGAACGCGCATTACGGCTCATCCTATGTACGAGGAATCTTCTTTGACGTCGGCCCCACCTTCGATCCAGGTCAGATACCGAATGTGACTGCGGCATATGAGACCACACCGCAGCCACAAGCCTTTGCAGGGAATCCGGGTTTTCAAGGATTTCAGGGTTATTACCACTCCCTGTATACGAGTACGCACAGCTCGTTCAGCTATGAGGTGATGGTCAACGCGCCGCAGTGGCCGAACGAGTGGATCGTCTCCCCGACCAGCGGAACGCAAGGCTCTGACCGGGTCCTGCTTTGGGAAGACACGCTTTTTAGCTACTATAACCATTGGGGCGTGATGCCGTGCGGCGCGTCGTCCGGGACCTGTACGGGCAACGTCCAGAACCCCCCGCCAGCATGGTGGTCATCGGCAGCGTACACCACGAGCTATTCCATCGGCCACACGATCTTCGCGGCCACTCAATTTGATGTCGGGCCGGCCATGCAGCGGAGCTGGACCCCGAGCGAGAACCGCACCGCCTCCCTCGTCTACCTTTACGACCGTCCGCAAGCGACCTACTCAGGAGTGGCTTGCTTTTTCGAGCAGGAGGTCAATGCGCTCGGTGGAAGCATGACCGGACCTCGAAAGACGTGGTGTGGATCGTGCACTGGAAACAAGTGCGCCGGCGCCTGCACGGACCTATCGTCGGATCCGGGCCATTGCGGCAGTTGCAACGCGGCCCCCTGTCCGGCAGGGTGGTCCTGCCAGTCGTCGCAGTGCATCGCTCCGCCGCCACCGAGTGGTTGCCCGAGTGGCACGATCGACTGCAACCTCGACGGGTCGGTCTGCGTCACGCCACCTCGTCAATGCAAATAATGCTCTGATAGCCCCTCCAGCGGATGTGCGCGGCGGCGGAATTGGTCAGGCCACGGCACGAACTGCCAGCTCCTTCGCCGCTTCGATGAAGAGGCGCAGCGGCGCCGAGCTTCGTGCCCGGCTGGGGAAGTAGAGGAAGAAGCCGGGCACGGTGGGCGCATAAGCCTCGAGCACCACCTTCAGCCGTCCTTTGCGCAGCCGCTCCTGCAGCTCCGGCTCGAAGGCGTAGGTGAGCCCGGTGCCTGACTCGGCCAGCGACTGCATCACCCGGCTGTCGTTGGTGACCACGCCGCCGCGCACGGGCACGCGCCACGTCCTGCGGCCGCGCTCCAGCTCCCAGGCGTAGAGCGTTCCGGTCGACTGCGAACGGAAGGTGATGCAGTCGTGGCGCAAGAGGTCCTCGGGCTTCTCGGGCGTGCCGTGGCGCTGGAAGTAGCTGGGGGCGCCCGCAACCACGAATCGGAAGGCGCCGGTCAGGCGCACCTGCACCATGTCGCGCTCGATGGCCTCGCTCAGGCGCACGCCGGCGTCGTAGCCCTCCGCCACGATGTCCACGAAGCGATCCTCGACGACGACTTCCACTTCTACCCGCGGGTGGCGCGCCCGGAAGCTGGCGAGCACCGGAGTGATGACGAAGGGCACCGCCATCGCCGGAACCGATAGCCGCAGCCGGCCCACCGCCTCCCCGGGCTGCGCGGAGACGTTGGTGAGCGCAGCCAGCGCCTGGCCCAGCGCGGGGCCCGCTTCGCCCACCAGCCGCCTTCCCGCGTCCGTCAGCGACACGCTGCGCGTCGTGCGGGCGAAGAGGACCACGCGGAGCTGCTCCTCGAGCTGGCGCACCGACTGGCTCACCGCGGACCTGGAGACGCCGAGCTCGCGCGCCGCGCCGCTGAAACTGCGGTGTCGCGCCACGGCGAGAAACGAATGGAGCTGCTGGAAAGGAGCCGTGTTCATGCGCCGGAGCACGCCTCCGGCCGACGCCATTGTCAAGCGTGGCTTGACAGGGCATCACGTTCGGTTCGTCTAGCGCTCGGTGCAGCCGGCGCGCATGTTCTCCGCATCGTTCTCACAGAGAGGAGCAACCTCGCCATGAAGCACATCTCCATCGGCGGACTCGACGTTTCCCGCATAGGACTCGGCGCCATGTCGATGTCCGGCTACTACGACATCGGAGCAGGCAGCGACGCCGAGTCGATTCGCGCCATCCACCGGGCGCTGGACCTGGGCGTCACCCACCTCGACACCGCCGAGATCTACGGCCCCTTCACCAACGAGGAACTGGTCGGCCGGGCCATCAAGGGCCGCCGCCATCAGGTGGTGGTGGCGACGAAGTTCGGCCTGGTCTCGCACGGCCGTGGCGGCCCCGGCGTCCTCGACAGCAGCCCGGCGAACATCCGCACCGCGGTGGAGGGCTCCCTCGAGCGCCTCGGCACCGACCACATCGACCTCTACTACCAGCACCGCGTCGACCCGAAGACGCCCATCGAGGACACCGTCGGCGAGTCTGGCCGAGGCCGATCGCCGAGGGAAAGGTCCGCCACATCGGCCTCTCCGAGGCCGGCCCCGCCACCATCCGCCGCGCCCACGCCGTGCATCCGATCACCGCGTTGCAGACCGAGTACTCGCTGTGGACCCGCGATCCGGAGGCCGAGCTGCTGCCGCTGTTGCGCGAGCTGGGCATCGGCTTCGTTCCCTACTCGCCGCTCGGCCACGGCTTCCTCACCGGCGCGATCCGCTCGCCCGAGCAGCTCTCCGACGACGACTGGCGCAAGACCAACCCGCGCTTCAGCGGAGAGAACTTCCGGCGCAACCTGCGCATCGTCGACGAGGTCAAGGCCGTCGCCGCCGAAGCACGTGCGACGCCGGCACAGGTGGCCCTGGCCTGGCTGCTCGCGCAGGGCGACGACATCGCGCCGATTCCCGGCACCAAGCGCGCCGCCCGGGTGGAGGAGAACACGGCCGCCGACGGCCTCGAGCTGACCGCGGGGCAGATCGAGCGGCTGAACAACCTCACCCCGGCCGCCGGCGAGCGGCACAATCAAGGAAACATGGCCGTGATCGATCGCTGACCCATGCCGCGGCACGGGCGCCATGAAGATCGGGTAGACCTTCGCGGATGAACCGACGCTTGATGGCCGCCGCGCTGATCGCGCTTCCCGCCTTCGCGCAGGAGAAGCCGTTCACGGTGGTCGAGGCCGGCATCCCCGCGATGCAGGCGGCCCTGCGCGCGGGCCGCGTCACCTCGCGCGAGCTCGTCCGGCAGTCGCTCGATCGCATCGCGACGTACGAGGACAAGCTGCACGCGGCGATCACGGTGAACCCGCGCGCGCTCGAAGAGGCCGATGCGCTCGACCGCGAGCGGAAGGCGGGCAGGGTCCGCGGGCCGCTGCACGGCATTCCCGTCGCGCTCAAGGACAACATCCTCACGACCGACATGCCGACCACCGGCGGGGCGCTGGCGTTGGAGGGCTTCGTTCCGCCCTACGAGGCCACGGTGACCCGCAAGCTGCGCGAGGCGGGCGCGGTGATCGTCGCCAAGACGCAGATGACCGAGCTGGCGAACTGGGTGGCGGCGCCGACATGCCGAACAACTACAACGGGCTGACCGGCTACGGGTACAACCCGTACGACCCGCGGCGCGATCCGCGCGAGGCCACCTTCGACGGGCGGCCGGCGTTGAACACCGGCGGATCCAGCTCCGGCGCCGGCACCGCGGCGAGCTTCTGGGCCGCCAACATCGGCACCGAGACGTCGGGATCGATCCTCAGCCCTGCCAACCAGAACATGCTGGTCGGCATCAAGCCCACCGTCGGCCGCATCAGCCGCTTCGGGATCATCCCCATCACCGCCGACCAGGACACCGCCGGACCGATGGCCAGGACCGTCGCGGACGCGGCGGCGATCCTCGGCGTCGTCGAAGGTCCCGACCCGCGCGACCCGGCGACGAGCCGATGCCCGCCGAACGGCGACTACACCCGGTTCCTCAGAGCGGACGGGCTCAAGGGCGCGCGCATCGGGATTCCGCGCGCCTATTATTACGAGAAGGCCACGCCGCCCGGCGCGGACAAAGCGCGCGGAGGACTGAACGCTGAGAAGGCGAAGGCGATGGAGGAGGCCATCGCCGTGCTGAAGAAGCAGGGCGCGATCGTGGTCGATCCCGCGAACATCCCCAGCATCTCCGACCCGGACCCGGAAAGGAACCTCCTGCTCTGGGGCACCTGCGAAGACATGGACGAGGTGAAGGAGCGAAGTGCTCCATCGTCCTCGCCTACGGCATGGAGCGCGACTTCAATGCTTTCTTGAAGAGTCTAGGCAACACGGCGCCGGTGAAGTCGCTGACCGCGCTGCGCAAATGGAATACGGAGCACGAGAAGGCGGGCGCCATCAAGTACGGCCAGTCGGTGCTCGATATGTCCGACGCCATGGACCAGAGACCTTCCGCGCCCGCTACGAGGCCGACCGCGCCAAGGACCTGGAGCTGACCGCGACCCACGGGATCGACGAGGCGATGAAGGCAAACAAGCTCGACGCCCTGCTCTTCCCCGGGCCGGCAGGAGCGAATGTCGCGGCGAGGCCGGGCTACCCGACGGTCATCGTGCCTTTCGGGATGGTGCCGAATGAGCCGACGCCGCCATTTCCGAAGGGATTCAATGCGAAGCCCGCCCCGTTCGGCGTGAGCTTCACCGGGATGGCCTGCAGCGAGGCTTTGCTGATCCGGCTTGCGTACGCATTCGAGCAAGCCACGAAGCGGCGCGTAGCCCCGCCGCTGCGCTGAATCAATGCTGCGCCATCCCGCCAGGCTCGATTCGTACCTCGATCTCCGGGCTCCAACCGTCGCGGTCCGGCCGCCACATGCTCTTGAGGAAGCCGCCTCCCGTTGCAGCCCGTTCATGTCGACGAACCCGTCAACCGGGACGAGGTGGACGACGAGTGTGTCCGGCGGGCGCGCCTCGACCATCACCCACTCGCGTCTTGCATGCGACGCGAGAACCGATGCCAACACGCCTTGGGCCTGCATCGCTGCCCAATCGAGACGCGTCGGACTGAAAGCCTGCCTTCCGGAAGGAGGCGGCTTCGCAGCTGCGTCCGCAGGCTGGCGCTGCGTGCACGCCAGGTTGGCTACGAAGCCGAGTATCAAGACCATGCGCATGATTTCCCCCAAAGGCGTTCTTGCCGTCTTCAATCGCATTCTACGGCCCCAACAGCTTTTCAAGGTGGCACTTTGCAACATGGAGGAGTTCCAGAGAAGCGTCGGAGGGCCTTCGCGCGCCGCTTTCCCAAGCCTGGACGGTGCGCGGGCTGACATTGAGAAGTCGGGCGAAATGTGCTCGGGGTAGAGTTCGTGGGTGGATTTCGAAACTCTCGGCCCACTGCAGAGCGTGGAGCTCATCGCGCGCGGCCGGGCGATTTGCGATTGCCGCTACGATTCGCCTGGCGAACGGGCGTATCCGCGAGGTGGAGCCGACACCATGACGAGACGCGGAGCAAGAGGAGCTTTGTGGTGTGCCTTTCGAACGACGGGTACGAAGCGTCGCTCGAGACCCGGAAGATTCTACGTCGCGCTTCGCGACCCGCAGGCAGAGCGAAACGGCCTCTTGCGCATCGTCGACGAGTCGGGGGAGGACTACCTGTACGAGCGCCAGCGCTTCGCGCCGTTGAAGCTGCCGCGCGGGGTCCAACAGGCGTTCACGGCGGGCGGATAGCAGGCTACCTGCACGCGTAGACCAGTTGCAGTTGGAGCCGACACCCGGACTTGAACCGGGGACCTACGGTTTACGAAACCGTTGCTCTACCAGCTGAGCTATGTCGGCCTGGTAGCGAGGGACGCTGCTTCTAGCAGCGGGTGCGCGAAGGCGTCAAGCCGGGCCGGCCGCCCGCCTGCTCGGCCGCGAAATTCCCCGGCCCGCCGTGCGTTTGACACCCCAGGGGAGAGGGAGAAACTGCGCGCCATGGAGACCTCCATCCGAGGGCTGATGCTGGCTGGTGTCCTCCTCGTTTCCTGCAAGGAGAGCGCACAGCCGGGAGGACCGGCGGAGGTGCAGGTCGCGAGCAACCTCAACGCCGCGCTGGTGGACACGGCGCTCAACCAGATCTCCCGCAGCGGCGGACCTCGCGCCCAGCGCGCCGCGAGTGGCGACGTGCGCTGGGACGACGAGCCCTACGAGGCCATCGCCGCCGCCTCTCACGGCGAGCTGATGCCCGCGCCGGCCACGGCGTCCGACGTGCCGCCGCTCTGGAAAGACCCGGGCGGCACCTGGGTGGCGGTGGGCGGCCGCGCGGTGGTGCTGCTGGTGGGCACCGACAACCTTGCCGATCATGGCGCGCCCGTCCGCTTCACCGCGCTCACCGAGGGCTGGCTGAAGGGGAAGGTGGCCCTGGCCGCTCCCACCGGCGGCATGGCGCTGGCGCACTTCGCCGCGCTCTACCGGGCGTGGGGCGCGGAGCGGATGGAGATCTGGCTCAAGCAGCTCAAGGCCAACGATCCGCAGATCTACGACGACGACGACCAGGTGCGGCAGGCGGTGGTGAGCGGGCGCGCGGTGGTGGGAATCGTCGCCAGCGACGAGGCGGCGAAAGCATCGGCCAGCGCCGCGCACGTGCTGGCCATCTACCCCAACCAGAAGAGCATCGGCACCTTCGTCTGGCCAACCGCGCTCTCCGTGGCGAAGTCGGCGAAGAACCCGGAGGCCGCGCAGAAGCTCGCGGAGCGGCTGGCCGATCGCAACACCGAACAGCTCCTGGTTGCGCGCGTGCCCGGGTACCTGCCGCTGCGGGCCGGAATTCCCGTCCCGCCGGGAGTGCGCTCGGCGGCGAACCTGGTCGTCCTCTCGGTGGACCCGGCGGTGATCATGGCGGAGATCGGCGCGCGCAAAGCCGCGCTCGCCGCCTGGGCCGCGTCGATTCCCAAGCCCGGGCCAGCCTCCGCCCAGGCGACGCAGTAGCGCCGGATCAGTCCTCGCGCCGCGCCGCCGTCTCCGGCGCGTCGAGCTGCAGGTCCAGCGCGATGCGCGGCAAGGGCGGCAGCGGCTCGCGCGCCACCACCTCCGCGGCGTGCCTGCCGATGTCGTCTTCCCGCGGCACGACGCCGGTCATGCGCGTGATCAGCGTCTCCAGCGTCTGGAAGAAGCGCAGCCGGAAGAGCCCTTCGTTCAGCCAGCCCACGGTGATGCAGTGGTATTTGGCATAGGGCGGCTGGTGGTGCACGGCGTGATGCGCGGGCGGCAGGATGAGGCCGGCGCGCTGGAGCAGCCGCACCAGGCGCGGCGGCTCGTCCATGTGCGCCCACTTGTGGAACTGGTTCGTGCCCAGGATGGCGAGGCAGAGCGCGAACGTCATGGCGGCGACGAAGAGCCAGAGCGACTGCTCCAGCGGCAAGAGCGCGGCCAGCGCGGCGGCGGGGACGCAGATGAAGCAGTTGTTGCCGTTGGTCTCGATGAAGTCGTGCCGCGTGATCTCCTTCGGGTCCACGTGGTGCTCGCGGAAGGGCCGGATGAGCGTCTTGCCGACGATGGGCCAGTCGGGAGTGCCCCAGGTGTCCGCCAGCCAGTGGACGAAGCCGCTGACGAAATCGGCCGCGACGAAGCCGAGCATCAGCGCGGAGAGCGAGAGGAAGGGCTTGGCCAGCATCCGCGGGGCAAGCTCGACGGCGAGCCAGCTCATCGCCACCACGTACGCGGCGATGCTGGCGATCTCGAACCTGCGCACCGCCGGGCTATACCCTTCGCGCAGGGCATGCCGGTCTCGTTGCCGGATCTGGAGGTCATTCAGCAAATGAAGTTTCCCCGCGGCAATCGAGTGTGGCACAACCGCCAGCGCCGCGAAAACTCTCCGGAGGTAGGCCTTCCCATGACAACCGCGCACCTTCGCAGCGCTCTTCTGGCCGGGTTCCTCGCCATCTCCTGCAAGCAACAAACGCAGAAGCCGGTGAAATCCGACGCGCCCGAGGTGAAGGAGGTCACGGTCACCTCCAAGGGATTCGAGCCGGCCCGCATCGAGGTGGCCCCGGGACAACAGGTCCTCTTGCGCATCACCCGCAAGGAGCAGGAGACCTGCGCGGACGCCCTGGACGTACAGGGAGATCCCGTACGGCACATGCTGCCCCTGGACAAGGCGGTGGACGTGAAGTTGACCGCGCCCAGCAGTGGCGAGATCGCCTTCGCCTGCCCCATGAAGATGGTCCACGGCGCCATCGTGGTGGTGCAATAGGAGGCCGACATGCATCTCGCGCTGCTCCACGATGGCCATCCCGTCCTGCTCCGCGTGGAAGGACCGGCGGGCGCGCCGCTTGCGCTCTTCTTCCATCCCTTTCCGCTCCATTCCGACGCGTGGAGCGAGATGCTCCTCGCCTGCGCCGCGGCCGGGCTGCGCGCCGCGGCCCTGGATGCGCCCGGCTTCGGCGGAACGCCTCCCATCGCCGGGCCGCTGACCATGGACTTCATGGCGGAGCTCGCGGCGGCGGCGCTCGACAGCCTCGGAGCGAAGCGCGCGGCCATCGTGGGCTGCTCGATGGGCGGCTACCAGGCCATGGCCTTCGCGCGCAAATATCCGCGGCGGATGGCGGCGGCCGCCCTGATCGCGACGCGCGCAGGCGCCGACGGCGAAGAGGCGAAGCGCAACCGCGAGCGGCAGGCGCAGCTCGCGCTGGAGAAGGGCCCGGCGCCGGTGCTGGCCGAGTTCGTGCCCAAGCTGATCGCGCCCGACGCGCCGCCCGCCGTACGGCAGCGCGTGGAGGAGCTGGCGGCGCGCGCCACGCCGCAGGGCATCGCCGGCGCGCTGCGCGGCATGGCATCGCGGCCCGACTCCACCAACGACTTGCCCGGCTGGACCGCGCCCACGCTGGTGATCGCCGGCGAGCGCGACCAGCTCATTTCCCGCGCGGAGATGGAGAAGCTGGCCCAGGGCATCCCCGACTCGCGCATGGAGGTGATCGCCGGCACGGGCCACCTGCCCTTCCTGGAAAACCCCGCCGCGGTGGCGCCGCTCCTCGTGGCTTTCTTGGCGGCGCGGCTGCGAACCTGAGGGGAATAGACGTCGGCGGCTGCGGTCTTGACCGTGTGCGGCCCCAAGGATACGAACCCTTCTCTGCTCCGTCGGGAGGCCTGCTTGGCCGCGTCGATCGATACCCTCTACCTGCGCTTCCCCATGCACCCGAACATCACCGTCATCCAGGTGGGCGAGGGCGTGCGGCGCATCGACAAGGAAGGCGAGAGCTACTTCGTCATCGGCAGCGCGGACGGGCCGCTCTCGGGCAAGAAGGTGGAGATTCCCGGCGACAACGTGGCCGCCATCCAGTGGGCGCTCGAGGGCGCGAGCGCGCCGGACTGATGGAGAAGACGGAGCGCCTGCTGGACCTCGTCGCGCTTCTGCTCGACGCGCGCGAGCCGGTGTCCTTTGCCGAGCTGCGCGAGCTCTTCCCCGACGAGTACGGCGGGCCGCGCGCCAACGCCGAGCGCAAGCTGGAGCGCGACAAGGCGGAGCTTCTGGAGCTGGGCGTTCCGGTCGAGTACGTGGAGCCGCAGCGGCTGGACGAGCGCGAGCTGGGCGGATATCGCATCGATCGCACCGCCTATTTCCTGCCCGACCCGGGCCTCGTGGCGGAAGAGGCGGCTGCGCTCTACGCGGCCGGCGCGGCAGCCCTGGATGCGCGCGACTTTCCCTTTGCCCAGGACCTGCGCCATGCGCTGCGCAAGATCTCGGTCGCCAGCGCGACGCAGGCGGCCACCGCGGCGGCGCGGCGCTTGTTGGTGGTGCGCCCCGGAGATCCGCAGCGCGCTCCCAAGCTGCGCCTTCTCGGCGAGGCGGTGGCGCGGCGCAAGCGGGTGCACATCGTCTACCAGAAGCCTCCCGGTCTGGACGGCAAGCCCGGCGAGCGCATCGAGCGCGAGGTCGATCCCTGG
Source organism: uncultured delta proteobacterium (assembly GCA_963792275.1). GTDB lineage: Bacteria > Myxococcota > Myxococcia > Myxococcales > 40CM-4-68-19 > 40CM-4-68-19. The sequence goes on along the minus strand of CAWBVQ010000017.1, from coordinate 284,753 downwards.
GGGCTCGCCTTCCGCGGCTCGGCCTGGCGGCTGGTCGGATACGACCACCACCGCAGAGACCAGCGCGTGTTCCTGGTGGACCGGATCGAGTCGTTGCAGGTCAATGCGCAGAAGCCGCACACCGCCGATTTCGAGACGCCCAGGGACTTCGACGCCGGCGCCGCGGCCGGCCGCTCGAGCAAGCCGTGGCAGTGGGCGCACCATCCGCCTCGGGAGGTGGCGCTCCGCTTCGCGCCGGGCAGCGAGGCGCTCGCGGAGCGGCTCTTCGAGAGCCCCGCCGGGCGGCTCCAGGTCACCAACCTGGACGGGCTCATTCCGCAAATCCTCTCGCTGGGCGATCGCGCCTGGATCGAATCGCCGCAAACCGCGCGCGAGAAGGCGCGGCGCGCGCTGGAGAAGATTGCCCGGCTCACCGCGGCGCCGCCCGACCCCATTCCCGACGGAGCGCGTGTCGCAGCCGTATCGGAACCCGCCGCGGCGCGAGCGCCAGCCGAAGCGAACGACAAGCGCGAACGGCTGCGCCGGCTCCTGCTCGTGGTCCCCGCGGCGCGCCGGAGACCGGGGGTGAAGCTTCTGGAGCTTGCCCGCGAGCTGGGCCTCGACGCCGAGGAGCTGCGAGCGGACATCGAGCTGCTCGGCATGGTGGGCCGGCCGCCCTTCTCGCCCGACGACCTCATCGACATCAGCGTGGACGAGCGCGACCGCGTCAGCGTGGCCCTGGATCAGAGCTTCTCCCGCCCGCCCCAGCTCACGCCGCTGGAGGCCCTGGCGCTGGCCGCGGCGGCCCAGGAGGTGGCGCCGGCCGACCCGGCGGTGACCTCGGCGCTGGCAAAGCTCACGGCGAAGCTCACTCCCGCGTCGCGCGAGCTCTATGCGCAGCTCGCGCGCAGGCTCCTCGTCGCGGCGCCGCCGGCGGGCAGCTCCGCGCCGGTGCTGGCGCAGCTTCGCGCCGCGGCTGAACGGCATCGCGAGGTGGCCATCGAGTACGACAAGGAGGGCCGGGGCGCTGCCGGCGAGCGCGTCTTCAGGCCGCAGGGCGTGATCGATCACGGCGGCGTCTGGTACGCCATCGGCCACGACGTCGGCCGCGCCGCCGAGCGCACCTTCCGGGTGGACCGCGTGCTCTCCGTCCGCGAGACGGGGCAGGCCTTTGCCGACCCGGGGCCGCTCGATCCGGCGCGCTTCCAGCGCGAGCAGCTCTTCTTTCCCAGCGGCCGCGAGCAGCGGGTCACCTTGCGCTTTTCGCAAGCAGCCGCGGCGTGGGCGCTGTTCGAGTACGGGCCGCAGGGACGGCAGCTCGCGGACGGCCGCGCCGACGTCGTCATCGAGAGCGAGGGCGCGTCCTACGCCGTGGGCCTCGCGCTCTCGTTCGCCGGAGAGGCGGAGATTGCGGCGCCGCAAGAGGCGCGCGATGCCCTGCGCGACGAGGCGGAGCGCGCGCTCCGGCGCTACTCGTGAACCGGCGCAAGCTCCTCGACACGCTCGCGGTGGGCGCAGGCGTCGCGGCGGCGGGCGCGGCGGTATGGCCGCTTGCCGCGGCGTTCACCGACACCGAGGGGGCCCCTCCCGGAGAGGCTCCGTGGATCGACGTGGGCGCGGAGCGCGATCTGCATCCGGGCCCGCCGGTGAAGGCGGACCTGCGCGCTCCGGTGCGCGACGGCTTCTTCACCACCCTCCTGGATCTGGGCGCCGTGTGGCTTGCGCGGGGGGACGCCGGCATCCGGGCCCTCTCCGCAACCTGCCCGCACCTCGGTTGCGGCATCCAGGTCCGCTCCGACGGCGTGCCCGGATTCGGCTGCCCCTGCCATGACAGCCGCTTCCGTCCCGACGGCGAATTGGAGAAGGGGCCGGCCGCGCGCGGCATGGACCCGCTGCCGGTCCGGGTGGTGAACGGCCGCTTGCAAGTGCAGGCGCTGCGCTTCGCGCCGGGTTCCGCCCTGCGGAGGCGCACATGAAAGAGGACGAAAAAGGGGACACCCTACTTAATTCGAGGCATCACAGGGCCGGACGGGCGGGAGAATTAAGTAGGGTGTCCCCTTTTTCGTTTCGCTGGCTCGAAGAACGCATCCCCGGAGGGGCGCGCTGGGCGTACGTATTCGGGAGCGCGCTCGTCTTCCTGCTGGTCGCTCAGCTCGCGAGCGGCATCGCGCTGGCGTTCAGCTACTCCGCATCGGTGCCCGCGGCCTGGGCATCGGTGGCGCGGCTGCAAGAGAGCGGGCTCGGCCGCCTCCTGCGCGGGCTGCACGCGCAGGGCGCCACGTTCCTGCTCGCGGTGGCCGCACTGCATCTCGCGCAGACCGCGATCTTTGGCGCCTATCGCGCGCCCCGCCAGTTCACCTGGTGGCTGGGCCTCCTCCTCCTCGGCATCCTGCTCGCGTTCTGTCTCTCCGGATCGCTCTTGCCCTGGGACGAGCGCGGCTACTGGGCCACCCGCGTCACCGTGGGCATCGCCGGCAGCGCGCCGCTCATCGGACGCAGCCTCCAGGCGCTCGCCACCGGCGGCAGCCAGTTCGGCAACCTGACGCTGACGCGCTTCTACGCGGTGCACGCCACGCTCCTGCCGCTCCTGCTTCTCGCCTTCGCCGCCGCGCACGTGGCCGCCATGCGCCAGCACGGCGTCACGCCCCATCCGCGCAGCGACCTTTCCCGCGGCGAGCCGTTCTGGCCGCGCCAGGCGCTCTACGACGCCGCCTTCGCCCTGCTCCTGCTCGGCGCGCTCTTCCTTGCCGCATCGGTGGAGGGCGCTCCCTTGCAGGGTCCGGCCGATCCGGCGGGCGCCGCCAATCCGCGTCCCGAGTGGTACTTCCGCCCGCTCTTCGAGCTGCTCAAGCTGATGCCGCCGTCGATGGAAGCCTTCGCCGCGTTCGGCGTGCCGCTGCTCGCGGCCGCGTTCCTCTTTGCCCTTCCCTTCATCGATCGCGACGCGCGCCGGCGGCCGGTGGTGCTGGCCGCGCTCGCGGGCGGCTTCCTCGCTGCGGCGGCGCTCTGCGTCGCGTCCTACCGCAGCGACGCGAGGTCGCCCGGGTTCGTCCGCGCCGAAGCGCAGGCCCGCGCGCGCGCGCAGAAAGCGCTGCTGCTGGCGCGCACCAGGGGCGTGCCGCCGGAAGGAGCGCTTGCGATGATCGAGAGCCAGCCCGAGGAGCGCGGCGCCCGCCTCTTCGCGCGCATCTGCACCGAGTGCCACACGCTGCGCGGAGGCGGCGGAGCGAAGGCGCCGCGGCTCGACGGATACCTGTCGCGGCGCTGGATCCGCGGCGTCCTCCTGCGTCCCGAGTCGGATGAATACTACGGCGCCGTGCCCATCTCCGGCATGGAGGGCTACCAGGCGCTGGGCGAAGACGCGCTGCGGAAGCTCACCGACTATCTGTACGCGCTGCGCTCGCACGCCCCCGACGATCCGGCCTTGCAGCCGGGCCGCGAGGTGTTCGCGCGCGCGAGCTGCGCCGACTGCCATTCGCTGGAGAAAGGCGGCGACGAGGGCGGCCCCAGCCTCTTCGCCTACGGCTCGGCGCAATGGCTGACCGGCATCCTGCAAGATGCCGCGGCCCCGGGCTACTACCCGGAGCAGAACAAGATGCCCGCCTTCGGGAAACGTCTTCCCGCGCAGGACATCCATGACCTGGTTGCGTTCCTCCAGACCCTGGAAGCGGACGCGGCCCTCGCACAGGAGACGCCGTGATCGCCCTTGCCCTCGCGCTGCTCGCCCAGGTTCCCGTCCCTTCCCCCGCGCCCGTCCAGAACCAGTCCGCCAAAGAGGTGTACGAGAAGCGCTGCACGCTCTGCCACGGCGCCGACGGGCGCAGCCAGACCAAGAAGGGGCGGCAGTACAAGGCGCCGGACTTCACCAGCGCCAAGTGGCAGCGCACCACCACCGACGACGAGATCGCCGACGCCATCACCAACGGGGTGCCGAAAACGAAGATGGCGCCCTTCCGCGAAAAGCTTTCCGAAGATCAGATCCGCGCGTTGATCCCTTACTTGCGCGCCTTCGGAAAGAAGTGACGCGACGCGGATTGACATGGGGTCGAAACCCCCCTAGAACGCGCGGCCTCCGGGCATGACGCACTGATCCGTGCGCAAGCTCCCGGCAGGAGGACCGTTTGGCTTCCAGAGCGCCCGTCCGCGAATCCAGCAGGCCCACGGTCTACACGGAGGCCATGGAGGTCTTCCACCGCGCAGCCGACCTCATTGGCCTGGACCGGCGCGTGCGCATGGAGCTGGAAGAGCCCGACTACGAGCACATCTTCTACGTGACGGTGAAGCTGCACACGCGCCTGTCGCCGCTCACCCAGGATCAGGACAAGTTCCGCGACCTCTCCGACAGCGAGCTGTTGCCCGACGGCCTGGAGCCGCTGCTCGACGGCAGCTTCGTCTTCAAGCGACGCGCCCTCATCGGCGCGCACATCGCCATGCGCGACGGCGTGGTGCGGCTCAAGGGCAAGGGCCTCTACAAGGTGGTGCCGGGCAGGCCGGAGCGGTTCAAGGCCTACCGGGTGCAACACAACCAGGCGCGCGGGCCGTACAAGGGCGGCATCCGCTACCACCAGGACGTCTCGCTGGATTTGTTCAAGGTGCTGGCCGCGGAGATGACCTGGAAGACGGCCATCTCCGACGTCCCCTTCGGCGGCGGGAAGGGCGGCATCAAGGTGGATCCGCGCAGCCTCTCCAGCGAGGAGCTGGAGGCGCTGACCCTGCGCTACATGTACCGGCTCAAGCCGCTGATCGGGCCCGATCTGGACATCCCGGCGCCCGACGTCGGCACCGACGGCACCATCATGGGGCTCCTGCTCCGCCAGTACACCGACGGCGAGCGAGAGCGCCACAAGCTGCGCGGGGTGGTCACCGGCAAGGACACGCGCATCGGCGGTTCCGAAGGCCGCGTCAAGGCCACCGGCCAGGGCCTCGCCTACACCATCCAGGAGTGGTTCGCCGACCGGGGCGCCACGCCCGCGGGCAGCACCTTCATCCTGCAGGGGTTCGGCAACGTGGGCTCCAACGCAGCCGAGATCCTCTGCGGCCTGGGCGCGAAGCTGCTGGCGGTCAACGACGCGGGCGGCACCATCTTCAATCCCAACGGCCTGGACGTGAACGAGCTCGTCTCCTACGTGTACGACAACCCGCAGAACCTCCGCCGCACCGTGGCGGGGTATCCGAAGGCGCAGCAGATCTCCAAGAGCGATCTCTTCGACGTCGAGTGCGATCTCTGCATCCCCGCGGCCCTGGGCGGCGAGATCACCGGGCCCGTGGCCGAGCGCCTCAAGTGCAAGCTGGTGGCGGAAGGCGCCAACGGCCCCACCACGCCGGAAGGCGACCGCGTGCTGGCCAAGCGCGGCATCGAGTTGATTCCCGACATCATCGGCAACGCCGGCGGCGTGACCGTCAGCTACTACGAGTGGATCCAGAACAAGCGCATGGAGCATTGGAGCGAGACGGAGGTGAACGGCCGTCTCGAGCAGGCGATCAAGTCCAACTACCGCATCATCCGCGACATCGCCCGCAACACCCCACGCCGGACCGCGACGCACAACTCCACCCGCTACTGCATCGGGAAGGAAGTCGACATGCGCACCGCGGCGATGGTGCTCGCCTTGAAGCGCATCGAGGCGCACTACCAGCTGGAAGGGTTCAGCCAGTAAGGCTGCACGCTCCGTTTCCGCCAGTCGAGCTGCACGCGGTTCATGGCCGCCCCGTCGCCCGCTGCCGTCATCGGCCGTCCAGCCACCGCGACAGCTGCGCGCGTAGGGTCCGGAATGCGTCGTCCATGCGGCCGTCGATGCAGCCGGCGCGACCGATAGAGGTCGCCGGCTCCCGCGCGCGGCTCGCCATTTCGCTGCATTCCCACCGCGCGGCCAATGTTTTGTTACATAGTCAACTCGTCCCGGGACGTGTGCGGGTATGCGGGGCATTCCGAGAAGCGGCACTGCACGGGTTCATGGCCGCGCCTTCGCCGGCGCGCGCGAGGAGGATGCGGCCGCGGCGCTCCCTGACGGCGTGCCCATTGCACCTGGCGTTCGCGACAGGACGCCCCCATCAAGAGTGCGGTGGGGTTCGCCCGTGAGCCGGAACCCGGTTTCCACGCGACTCATGAGTCTCGGGACGAGCTGATTATCTGACAAAACAATGGCCGCGCGGCGGGAACGCGCCCGAATGAGCGGTCGCGCGCGGGAGCCGGCGTCCTCCATCGGTCGGCCGGCTGCCTCGACGGCCGCTCGGACGAAGAGCGGCAATCGCATCTCGGACCCAACGCACGCGGCTGTCGCGGTGGCCGGACGGCCGATGACGGCAGCCGGCGACGCGGCGGACATAAACCGCGCGAGCGTAACGTGCATCACGGCGTCGCCGACACGTCGGCGAGCCTGCCGCGGCGCTCGTAGAGCACGATGGTCCACTTGCGCCAGGGCGCGTCGGCGGGTACCGAGGGGGCGGCGTGGCAGAAGTGGGCGTGGGCGTCGGTAGCCGAGGGCAGCGGAGCGTCGCAGGTGAACTGGTGCTCGCCCATCCACCTGCGCGCCTCGCCGATCTCGCGGCCCTCGGGGATGTACATGAGCAGCCGCCCGCGCACGTTCTCGATCTCCTTGGGCATGGAGAACTTCGGCAGCTTGGGCGCGCAGGCGCAGAGCGCCAGGAGGGCGAGGCCGGGCGCGATCGGTCGGATCACGCGGCGCCTTTTGCCCGCCGCTCCAGCGCGGCAAGACCGTCGTAGGCGGCGTGCTTGTAGAGCTCGGAGAGCGTGGGGAAGTTGAAGACGGCGTCGACGAACAGGTCGAGCGTGGCGCCGGCGAGCAGCGCCACCAGCCCGATGTGGATCAGCTCGGTGACGCTGGGGCCGAGCGCGTGCACGCCGAGGATGCGCTTGTCCGGCGCGAAGAGGATCTTGAGGAACCCGCTCCCCGCGCCGAGGATCTCGCCGCGCGCGTTGTCGCGCATGGAGGCGCGGCCAACCAGGTATTCCACTCCCGCCGTCTTCAGCTCCTCCTCGGTGGCGCCGACGTAGCTCATCTCGGGGATGGTGTAGATCCCGTAAGGGAGGTGCGGGTCGACGCGCGTCCTCCCGGGCAGGCAGAAGGCGTGGCACATGGCGATCCGCCCCTGCTCCATGCTGGTGGAGGCCAGGCCGGGAAAGCCCACCACGTCTCCCGCGGCATAGATGTGCGGCACTTTGGTCTGGAAGTGCTCGTTCACGGCCAGGTTGCCGCGCTTGTCCGGCACGATGCCCAACGCTTCGAGGCCCAGGCCCGCGGTGTTGCCGGTGCGGCCGGCCGCTGCCAGCACCGCGGCGGCCGTCTCCACGGCGCCGCTCTTCGTGGTCACCGAGCAGATGCGCGTCTTCGCGTCCAGCGTGCACTGGACCGGCGCGTCGCCGAGCCGGAGGACGAGCCCCAGCCGCAGCAGCTCGTCGCGGAACCTCTCGCGGATCTCCTCGTCGAGGAACCCGAGCAGCCGGTCCTTGCCGTCCATGACGGTGACCTTCACGCCCAGCGCCGCGAAGATGCAGGCGTACTCGGCTGCGATCACGCCCGAGCCGAGCACGACCATCGAGTCGGGGATGACCTCGATCTCCAGGATCTCGTCGGAGTCGTAGATCTCCGGCTCCTCGAAGGGAATCCACGACGGACGGTGGGGCCGCGACCCGGTGGCGATGAGGAAGAACTCGGCGGAGAGCGTCTCGCCGGTCTCCTGGATGCGCACCGTGTGCGCGTCCACGAACGTCGCGGTGCCCGGGTAGAGCGAGATGCCGTGCTTCTCCACGTTCCGCGCGATGCGCGCGCGCTCGGTGCCCACCACCAGGTGCTCGCGGTGCAGGAGCGTGCTCGCCGAGTACGGCCTGGGCAGCGCCAGGACCGCCGCCTCCAGGCCGCGCGAGGTCATGCCGGTGATCGCCAGCGCGGTCTCGCGCAGCGTCTTCGAAGGCAGCGTGCCGGTGTTGGTGCAGGCGCCGCCCAGGTGCGGCGCCGTCCTCTCCACCAGCGCCGTCTTCTTGCCCGACTCCGCCGCCTGCGCGGCTCCCCGTTCACCCGCGGGCCCGCTGCCGATCACGACCAGGTCATACCTCGCCATGCGCGGAAACTAGACTATTGTTGCCCGCCTTGCATTGGACCGACGAAGGACATCCGCTCTGGACGTGGCTCTTGCGCCTCTGCGCCGCGGCGACCGTGTTGCCGCTCTGGAGCTCGAGCCACCTGCCCTTCACCGACCTGCCGCAGCACGTGGCCGCCATCGGTACGCTGCGGCATTGGTGGGACCCGGCCTGGAAATCGCAGGAGTACTTCACCCTCGCGCTCGGGCAGACGCAGTACCTGCTCTACTACCTGCTCGGCGCCGCGCTGGCCTTTCCGCTGGGAACGGCGGAGCGCGCCGAATCTGGTGCTGCTCTCGCTCACCGCCATCGCCTTTCCCTATTCGCTCCGGTCGCTGCTGCGCGCCCTCCGCGCCGACTCGCGGCTCGCGCTCTTCGGCTGCACGCTCTTCTGGTCGCAGGCGCTCCTCATCGGCTTCTTCAACTACCTGGCCGCGATGCCGCTCCTGCTCTGGGCATTGGCGCTCTCGGTGCGGCAGGCGGAGGCGCCGTCGGTGCGAACGCTCTCGCTCCTCGCGATCGCGGCCGCGGCGCTCTTCTACCTCCACCTCTCCGCCTTCGTGTTCCTGGCGCCCGCCGCGGCGCTGGCCTCCGTGGGCGTGCCCCGGCTGGCGCCGTTGCGCGAGTGGCCCCACAAGCTTTCCTGGGCAGCGCCGGTGGCGGTGCTCTCTCTGGCCTGGCTGCTGAGCAGCCCGGTGGTGCATCCGCAGATGGTGGGTTGGAACCAGGCCATGAGCGTCGCCTGGGAGGAGCCGGCGGCGTCGCTGCGCAACCTGACCGACGCGCTGCTCGACATCTGGCGCGGCGACGGCGACGAGGCGTGCCTGTTGCTGCTCATCTTCGCCGCGGCGCTCCTCGCCTGGCCGCAGCGGCGCGAAGCGGAAGAACATCCCTGGCGCCGCGGCCTCGTCGCCGTGTGGGCCGCCTTCGCGGCGCTGCTCTATCTCGCCTTCCCCGTCTCCATCGGCTGGATGTGGCAGCTCAACGAGCGCTATGCGCTGATCCTTGCGCTCCTGCTTGCCGGCCTTGTTGCGCCCGGCGCGCGGCGCGCGGGGCGCCTTGCCGCTGCTCCTGGTCGCCTTCACGGCCCTCTTCGCGGCGGGCACGGCGTTCGCGAACATCCGCAGCTTCGAGCGCGAGGTGGGCCCCTTCGACGAGGTGCTCGCCCGCGCGCAGCCGGGACGGCGGCTGATCGGGATGATCTTCGAGCAGAACTCGCGCTACGCGAAGTTCAGCGCGTTCCTCCACTTCCAGGCGTACTACCGCGCGCGGATGGGCGGCGTGGCCTCGTTCTCGTTCGCGGAGTTGCCCCAGTCACCGCTTCGCTACAAGCCCGGGAACGCTCCACCGCCGCACCGGGCCGGCTGGGAGTGGCACGCCAACGCCTTCCGCAACGACGTGGACGGCGCCTATTACGACTACGTCCTCGTCCACGGCCTCGTCGATCCGTTCGCGATCCCGCAACCCGGACCGCGCTGGCGCCTCGTGGCCCGCGAAGGACACTGGGCGCTGTACGAAAAGAGTCCGTGAGCGATATTCAGTGGATCAAGCCGCGCCCCGGCTTCGATGCGGGGTCGGGCGGGACGAACTTGAGACCGATTCCCCGCATCCCGGAGCGGGTGGAGTCGGGGCGAGCGAAGTTGATGAAGCACTGGTAGCGCACCTCGCCTTCCAGCGTCAGCTCGGCGCCGCCGCGGTTGGGTGGCGAGAAGGTCACCCTCACCCGCGTCCCCAGCGCGAACGGCTCGCGCGTCTCGATGAACATGCCGGTATCCGTGATGTTCCGGCCGATGCCGCTGGCCACGCCGCGCTCGCCCTCGAGGAAGACCTGGAACGCCTTGTCGAACTTCCCGAAGGCGGCGGGCACTTTCCGCTGCGAGAGCAATTTATCGGTCCTGCTGGACATTGGGGGGCCGCGCTCCGGCTGGCTGGCTGGCCGCAACGGTAGGGGCGAGGCGAGCGCCCGTCAAGGAAAGCGCCTCCCGGGTCCCCCTGCATGCTCGCGCGCCGAAGCGTCGTGCCTTAGATTGAGAACATGAAGGGGCGCGCCGGTGCGGTGTTGACGGCAGGGTTCGCGGCGATCGCGCTCGCCCTGGTCGCGCTGCAGACGGTGGTCCTCACGCGCGACGTTCCGCGCCAGGAGGCCACCGCGGTGCGCTCCGGCGCCACCAACCGATACTCCGCGCCCGGCGGCAGGTCCGGCATCCAATGGCTGCCCTTCGACAAGGCGCAGCCCGCCGAGAAGCCCGCGTTGCCGGAGAGCCCGGAAGGTCGCAAGCCGGCCGCCCCGCGGCAGGAGCAGCACCAGTCGCCGCCGCCTTCGCGCTTCCGCAGCGCCCCTCCGCGAGTCGGCCCGCAGCGCCCCCGCAGCGCAGTGGCGTGACCAACGTAGGGGACACCATCAGCGCTAGCGCGGCAGGTGTCCCCAGCGGCTACTTGATTCGGAGCGGGACGTACTGCGTTGCCTGCCCGTGCTTCACGCGCAAGAGCGCGGTGTCCCCCTTCTTCAGTCCCTTGACGGCGTTGTGGTAGTCCGCGGCCGAATTCACCTGCTTGCGGTTGACCTCGACGATCACGTCGCCCGGCTCCAGGCCCGCTTCCGACGCAGGCGAATCCGGCGCGGCGTCGACGATGACGGCGCCCTTCGTGCCCGCATCGACCTGGGCCCGGCGCGCCAGTTGCGGCGTCAGGTCCTCCACCGCGCACGCCGAGCAGATCGCCCTGCTCCTTCGAGTCGTTGTTCCCGATGCCGCTGCGTCCTCCCTGGTCGGTCTCGTCGGGTCGCGGCGCGAGCTTCGCGTCGACGCTGCGCTGCTTGCCCTCGCGCACGATGTCCAGGTGGACCTGCTTCCCCGGCGGAATCACGCCCACGTCGCGGGTGAGCTGGTTGTTGTCCGTGCACCGGCTTGCCGTTGAGCGCCACCACCACGTCGCCCGGCTTGAGGCCCGCCTTGTCCGCGGGGCTCTCCTTGACCACGTCGGCGATCAGCGCCCCCTTGGTGGACTTGAGGCCGAGCTGATCCACCATGTCGGCGGTGATGGCCTGCGGGGAACGCCGAGGAACCCGCGCACCACCCGCCCGGTGGCCTTGAGCTGCGGCAGGATCTGCTTGACCACGTTGATGGGAATGGCGAACCCGATGGTGTTGGCGCCGCTGATGATGGCGGCGTTCACGCCCACCACCTCGCCCTTCATGTTGAAGAGCGGCCCTCCGGAGTTGCCGGGATTGATCGAGGCGTCGGTCTGCAGGTAGTCGGAGTAGGGCCCGCCGAACTGCGTGCGCTCCTTGGCGCTGATGATGCCGGAGGTGACGGTGGCCTGCAGTCCGAAGGGCTCGCCGATGGCCACCACGTAGTCCCCCACCTCGAGCGCGTCGGAGTCGCCCAGCGTCGCGTACTTGAGCGAGCCGACGTCCTTGCCGTCGATCTTGAGGATGGCGATGTCCGCCTTGGGATCGTTGCCGATCACCTTGGCGGAGAGCTCGCGCGCGCCGCCGGGCGCGGACTCGTCGGTGATCACCTTGATCTCGTCCATGGGCCGGAACTTGCCCCGGTTGTTCTCGTCCTGGATCTCGACCACGTGGTTGTTGGTGAGCACGATGCCGTCGCCGATGAGGAAGCCGGAGCCGAGGCCGTGCCGCTCCTGCTCGTCGGGCTGCGGCTGGCCGAAGAAGCGGAAGAACCGCTCCATCGGATCCTGCGGCTGGTCCTCGTCGTCGTTGCCCTCGCCGTTGCCGTTGTCGTCGTCCTGCGGACCGCGCAGGCGGGGATGCCCCTGCGGGAGCCGCTGCGCCATCCTCGGCCTGCGCGGCTTGAAGCGGGAGTTGATGTTCACCACCACCGGCCGGAGCTGCCGGACGAGCGGCGCGAGCGAAGGCATGGGCCCCGTCTGCCGCACCGTCTCGGCGGTGCTGGGCGGAGATGCCGCGGCCGCGTGCGCATCGCTTGCGAGCACCGAGGTGTCGGTGGCGGCGTGCTGGCACGCGGAGACGAGGGGCAACGCCACCAGGGCGGCGGCGGCGCCGGTGATCAATGCTGCGAGAAGCGTGAAGCGACGATGCATGAAACCTCCGAGGAAGCGGTCGCTGGTTTGGAACAGCGAAACCGCCCCTGCATTTCGGAGGCTGCAACGTAACCCCCATGAGCGGGGGCGTCAAGGACGATTGGTTTCAGCGATGTTTCACTGCTGCGTGGTGTCGCCTTCTCCCTCGCCTTGCAACTCGTCTCGCGAGGAGCGCAGGTCTTCCAGGTCCACCCGCTTGCCGCGGCGGTCCAGCACCTCCACCCGCGCCGCGTGCAGCGAGTAGTAGAGCAGCCAGCGTTCGGCGTCGGTGAGGCTGCCGGGAGGCAACGCCTCGTCGATCTCGCCCACGGTCAGAAACCCCCGGCGGATGCCGCGGGTGAAGAGGGCCTTGCGCGCCTTGTGAGACCGGCCGATCCGCAACGATGACATTCCCGATCCCCCGGAGTCGTAACGGCTTATACGCTTTCGCGCTGCTCATCGGCAGCCGCAGCCGCCGCCACTTCCTTCTTCTCCGCCGGCAGCGCGCCGCTCTCGGTGAGGATCCGGCGCAGCTCGTCTCCTTCCATGACCTCCGTCTGCAGCAGCCGGGCGGCCACCCGCCCCAGCGCCTCGCGGTTGCGCATCACCAGATCCCGCGCGCGCTGCATGGCCTCCTCGATCAGCCGGCTCACCTCCTGATCGATGCGGCGCTGCGTACGCTCGCTGTAGGTCTTGTCGGTCAGGCCGGGCATGGCGCCGGCGCCCTGGAGGAAGGGCGAGCGGCCCCGCTCCGCGTAGGAGACCGGGCCCATCGCGTCGGACATGCCGTACTCGGTGATCATCAGCCGCGCGATCTCGGTGGCCTGCTTGAAGTCGTTCGAGGCGCCGGTGGAGATGCTGCCCACGACGATCTCCTCCGCCGCGCGGCCCCCCATCAGGCCGGCCATCTTGTCGAGCAGCTCCTCGCGGGACATGAGGTAACGGTCCTCGAGCGGAAGCTGCATGGTGTAGCCCAGCGCGGCCAGCCCGCGGGGGATGATGGAGATCTTGTGCACCGGCTCGGAGTGCTCGCAGAGGCTGGAGACGAGCGCGTGCCCCGACTCGTGGTAGGCGACGATCTCCTTCTCCTTGTCGTTCATGCGGCGGGTCTTCTTCTCCAGGCCCGCGACCACCCGCTCGATGGCCTCCATGAAGTCCGCCATCACCACCTTCTCGCGGTCCTTGCGGGCCGCGAGCAGCGCCGCCTCGTTGACCACGTTGGCCAGGTCGGCGCCCGCGAATCCGGGCGTGCGCGCCGCCACCAGCTTGAGGTCGACGTCGGCGCCGAGCTTCACCTCGCGCGAGTGGATGCGGAGGATGTCCTCGCGCCCCTTGCGGTCCGGTCGATCGACCAGCACCTGGCGGTCGAAGCGTCCGGGGCGCATCAGCGCGGGATCGAGGATCTCGGGCCGGTTGGTGGCGGCGAGCACGATCAGCGCGGTGCGGGAATCGAAGCCGTCCATCTCCGCGAGCATCTGGTTCAGCGTCTGCTCGCGCTCGTCGTGGCCGCCGAACATGCCGGCGTTGCGGCTCTTGCCGATGGCGTCCAGCTCGTCGATGAAGATGATGGCCGGCGCCTTGGCGGCGGCCTGCTGGAAGAGGTCGCGCACGCGCGCCGCGCCCACGCCGACGAACATCTCCACGAACTCGGAGCCGGAGAGGCTGAAGAAGGGAACGCCCGCCTCGCCCGCGACGGCGCGCGCGAGCAGCGTCTTGCCGGTGCCCGGCGGCCCCACCAGCAGCACGCCCTTGGGGATGCGTCCGCCCAGCCGCCGGAACTTGGCCGGCGTCTTGAGGAACTCGACGATCTCCTTGAGCTCGTCCGCCGCCTCTTCCACGCCGGCCACGTCCTTGAAGGTCACGCCGGTGTTCGACTCCATGTAGACGCGCGCCTTGGTCTTGCCGAAGGACATCACCCCGGGGGGCCCGCCCGGCATGCCGCCCGACATGCGCCGGGTGAGCCAGGAGACGAAGAGCAGGCCGATGCCGATGGGCACGATCAGCATCCAGATCATGTCGCTCATGCCGTTCTCGGCCACCGCCTCGAACTCGATGTGCTTCTGCTGCAGCGTCTGCACCAGCTGCGTGTCGCCGGTCACGCGGGTGGCGAACCAGGGCAATTCGCCCTTGGGCTGCGCCTCGCCCGGCTTCGGGTAGCACTTCACCCATTCGTTGCTGAGGACGACCTTCTGGCAGCCGTTGCTCTGGATGCGCTCCATCAGCCGGCTGTAGGGCACGCGCTGGAAACCAGCGTCCTGGAAGAGCGAGCGCAGGAGAAGAAAGCCCACCAGCAGGAGCAGCACGTAGATCAGCGGCGAGCCGAACCGCGGACCCGTGCCGGGCTGCTTGTCGACTTTCTTCCCGCGCGGATTCGGCTTGCCGATCGCCATCGAACGGTCCCCTCCCCCGAGGTCGAAGTACTCCCCCAACGGGTAGGGTAGGGACGAGCCGCGTCATCGGGGAGGCCAGCCCGCCGAACGGCTGTAGGCTCAGTGCGTCAGGTCGAGCAACTGGGCGACCGTCTTCTCGTCCGCTGCAGGGAATTCGTACTGATCCATCTCCTGCGGCGACACCCAGCGGTGGTCGTGCACCTTGCGGTGGTCGATCTGCCCGCGCAGGAGCTTGCAGCGGTAGACGCGGAAGTCGATGTCGTAATGCGGATACGAGTGCTGCACGTGGATGACGCGGTCTCCGACGTCCACGTCGATCTCCATCTCTTCCTTCAGCTCGCGGGCCAGCGCTTCCTCGTCGCTCTCCCCTTCCTCCACGCGGCCGCCGGGGAATTCCCAGAGAAGCGGGAGCGTTGCCGTCGGGCGACGCTGCGTGATCAGGTACTTGCCGTCTTTCTCGATCATGGCGGCGACGACGCGGATGCGGGAGGGCATGGGCTCCGACGATAGACCCCCGTGCAGCAGCGGGCAAGGCGTCCCAAAGGTCGCTTGCATGGCAGGCGGCACCGCTTAACCTTGTAGGGAGGAGGGTCGATGCCTGCGTTTGCCATCGCGCTCGTGCTCGCGCAGGCCGCCGTGGTGCCGGCGACGTCCAGGACCCCCCACCGCGCGGCGAAGCCTGCGCCGGGAAAGGCGGCCGTGGCGCCCGCCGCCGTGGCCCCGCAACTCCCACCCCAGCTCTGCGCCGGCGACTACGCCGACGCGCTTCCCCCCGAGAAGGCCAGCTCGATCATGGACGGGGGCAAGGACCCCTTCGTCTTCGCCATCCGCAACACCGCCACCTACGAGCACGTCTACTACGGCCGCGACGGCAAGCTGCGCCGCGCCTACCTGCGTTCGGTGGTGCACGGCACCGGCTTCGGTTACCGGGTGGTGAACGGCGAGACCCAGATCGTCACCAACGAGCACGTCGCCAGCCAGCCCGAGGTCACCGACGACGACCACGCGGTGGAGGGCGTGCCCACCGGCAGCAAGAAGGTGCGCGAGCAGCTCAAGATCGTGCGCGACGAGAACGACGACTACGAGCCCGGCCACGTGCCTCTCGTAAAGGTGCTCTCCGACCCGCAGGCGGACATCGCGGTGCTCAAGGCGCGCAAGCCGCTGGCGGTGATGCCCTGGCGCGTGGGCCGCTCGGGCGCGCTGCGCGCCGGGAACCTGGTCCAGGTGCGCGGGTTCCCGCTGGGCGCTTTCGCGGCGCTGAACAGCGGCAAGGTGATCAACCCCTCCACGGTGGATTCCGAGCGCACCTGGAACCACGTCGACTTCATGATCGACGCGCTGCTCGCCGCCGGCAACAGCGGCAGCCCGGTGTTCGCCATCTCCTGCCGCACCTCCGAGCCCGAGCTGGTGGGCATCTATCACGCCGGCTACACCGACGCCGCCGCGCTGAACGCGGTGGTGGCCATCGATCAGCTCCGGGAGGAGCTGGAGACCTTGAAGGTCCCCAAGCGCGATCCGGCGGGGACCAAGGACGTGACCGCCGAAGACCGCGACAAGCTGGTGAAGCAGCTCTTCGCCGAGCCCACCCGCAGCCTCACCTTTCCCTTCGCGGGCCGCAGCGTGGTGGCGACGCTGATCGATCCGCAGACGCTGCGCTTCTCCATCCTCGACGACGACTTCCCCCTTTCCACGCAGGAGTCGCTGGGTCTGGTGGACCGCGGCCACAACAGCTTCGGCACGCTGGACGGCATCACCGTGCAGGTGGACGGCCAACCCAACGAGGTGAGCGCGCAGGCCCTGGACCAGGACGTGCGCGAGCACTTCGACCGCGTCTACGACGCGCTCTGGCGGCAGGTGCTGGGCGTGGTGGAGTACAGGGCGAAGCTGGGGAAGGGAAAGCTCAGCGCCGACGCCTTCGCCGATGCGCAGGTGGCCCGGCAACGGCTGCGCAAGCGGACGGCGGAGCAGAAGGAGATGCTCAACATCTGCATGTTCGAGGCCGACCGCGCCAACTTCGGCGCAGCGCGCGTTCAGGCAGCGGCACCCGCCGCCGCACCGGCCCCAGCGGCGCCCCCTCCGGACGTCGCCCTGTCGGGCACGGCGCCCTGACGGGCAAACCGTGGACCTTGCGTGACGTGCTCCAGGGCGGCTCGATGCTGCTCGATGCGGGCATGGGCACCTCGCTGCTCGCCCAGGGACTCTCCGGCCGCGCTCCGGCGTGGAACCTGTCGCATCCGGACCAGGTGCGCGGCGTCCACCTGCGCCACGTGGCCGCCGGCGCGGAGATGGTGCTCACCAACACCTTCGCCGGCGCGTCCGCCGAGGAAGCGGCCGCGGCGGTGAAGCTGGCCCGCGAGAGCGGCGCGCGCTACGTGGCCGGTTCGCTCTGGGCCGGACTCGAGGATCTTCCGGCGCAAGTCGCGCAGCTTGGCGCCGCCGACTGCATCTGGCTGGAGGCCGCCACCAGCATGCCCCAGGCGCTCGCCGCGCTGGAGGCGGCGCTGCGGGCAACGAAGCTGCCGGTCGTGGTGACGGTGGCGATGCGCAGCGCGCCCCTGCGGCAACTCCGCGACGCCGGCGCAACCGCTGCCGGCTACAACTGCTCGCCCTGGCCCGTCGACGCCCGCGGCGCCGACGTGGTCAAGCTCGCGGCCGAAGGCCTCGCCCCCGAGGAGTGGGCGCGAAGGCAGCCGCAAGCGCGGATGCGCGGGGGCTGCTGCGGAACCGACGAGCGCTACCTGGCGGCGCTGCGGGACACCCCGCGGTAGTCCACCATCAGGCAACGGTCCTGCACGACCAGGATGCCCGCGCGCGCCAGCGCCTCCGCGGTGCGATCGTCGCGGATGCCGCTCTGCAGCCAGACCGAGCGCGGCTTCTTGGCGAGGATGTCGGGAAGGTGCGCGGCCACGTCGCCCGAGCGCCGGAACACGTCCACCACGTCGATGGGCCCGGGCACCTCCGCGAGCCTGCGGTAGACCTTCTCCCCGAGGATCTCGGTGGCCTCCGGGTAGTAGACGGGCACCGGGACGATCTCGAGGCCCATCTGCTGCAGCGCCTGCGGGACGTAGAAAGCGGGCTGCCCGCGCGCCATTTCCGTCTTGATGCCCAGCACGGCGACGCGCCGCGCCGATCGGAGCAGCGAGAGCAGCTTCTCCTCGTCGTCCTCGATCAGGTTCCGGCGCCACTCTTCCATCCCCGCAGCATATCAAGTGTGAGATAGAAGCGCGCATGGCTCCGGTCATTCGCGCGCCCCGCGGCGGCGCCCTCTCGTGCAGGGGATGGGTGCAGGAAGCCGCCTTCCGCATGCTGCAGAACAACCTCGATCCGGAGGTGGCGGAAAGGCCGGAGGACCTGGTGGTCTACGGAGGCAGCGGCAAGGCTGCGCGCGACTGGCCGAGCTTCCACCGCATCTGCGACACGCTGAAGACGCTGGGAGACGAGGAGACGCTGCTGGTGCAGAGCGGCAAGCCGGTGGGCGTGCTGCGGACGCATCCGGACGCGCCGCGCGTGCTCATCGCCAACAGCAACCTGGTCGGCAAGTGGGCCACCTGGGAGAAGTTCCGCGAGCTGGAGAAGGCCGGGCTGATGATGTACGGCCAGATGACGGCGGGCTCGTGGATCTACATCGGCACGCAAGGGATCCTGCAGGGGACCTACGAGACCTTCGCCTCGGCGGGGCGGCAGCACTTCGGCTCCGACGACCTCTCCGGCCGGCTGGTGCTCAGCGCCGGCCTCGGCGGCATGGGCGGCGCGCAGCCGCTCGCGGCGTCGATGTGCGGCGCCACCTTCCTCGGCGTGGAAGTGGATCCCGCGCGGGCGGCGCGGCGCCTGGAACAGGGCTACCTCGACGTGCTCGCTCCGTCGCTGGACGATGCCCTGCGGGAAGTGTCGCTCTCGCTGGAGCGCGGCGAGGGCCGCAGCGTCGCGGTGGTCGGAAACGCCGCCGAGGTGCTGCCGGAGCTGGTGAAGCGCGGGCTGCGGCCCGACCTGGTCACCGACCAGACCTCCGCCCACGATCCGCTCAACGGCTACGTTCCCGCCGGGCTCTCGCTGGACGAGGCCGCGACGCTCCGCGCCCGCGACCCGGCCGGATACCAGGAGCGCAGCCTCGCCAGCATGGCGCGGCACGTGGAGGCGATGCTCGAATTCCGCCGCCGCGGCAGCCACGTCTTCGACTACGGCAACAACCTGCGCGCCTTCGCGCAGGAAGGCGGGGCGCGAGACGCCTTCGCCTACCCGGGGTTCGTGCCCGCCTACATCCGCCCGCTCTTCTGCGAGGGCCAGGGACCGTTCCGCTGGGTGGCGCTCTCCGGCGAGCCGCAGGACATCCTCGAGACCGACCGCGCCGTCCTGGCCGCCTTTCCCGACAAGCCCCACCTGCGACGCTGGATTACGCTGGCGCAGCAGCGGGTGAAGTTCCAGGGGCTGCCGGCGCGCATCTGCTGGCTCGGCTACGGCGAGCGGGCAAAGGCCGGGCTCATCTTCAACGACCTGGTGGCGAGCGGCAGGGTGAAGGCGCCCATCGTGATCGGGCGCGACCACCTCGACTGCGGCAGCGTGGCCTCGCCCAACCGCGAGACCGAGGCGATGAAGGACGGCTCCGACGCGGTGGCCGACTGGCCCATCCTCAATGCCCTGGTCAATGCGGTGAACGGCGCGTCCTGGGTCTCGTTCCACCATGGTGGCGGCGTGGGCATCGGCTACTCGCTCCATGCCGGGCAGGTCATCGTCGCCGACGGAACCGCCGCCGCGGCGAAGCGCCTGGAGCGGGTGCTCACCAGCGATCCGGCGATGGGGATCCTGCGGCACGCCGACGCGGGTTACGAGGACGCCGTCCGGGTGGCGCGGGAGCGGGGAGTGCAGATCCCCGGGCTGACCCGCTGATGCTGGTCGTCGAACACGCGCGGGTGGCCACCATGACCGGGCCGCAGGCCGGCGCGGCGGATGCGCCGCTCGCGCTCGTCGAGGACGGCGCGGTGGCGTGGGAAGGGGAACGCATCGCCTATGTCGGGCCCTCTTCGGGCGCTCCGGATGGCGAGCGCATCGACGCCAAGGGCGCCCTGCTCACTCCCGGGCTGGTGGATCCCCACACCCACCTCGTCTTCGCCGGAGACCGCGCGCACGAGCACGCGCTGCGGCTCGCCGGCGCGACCTATCTGCAGATCGCGGAGTCGGGCGGCGGCATCCGCAGCACGGTCGCGGCCACGCGGGCGGCGAGCGACGCGGCGCTGCTCGCGGGAGCGCGCCAGCGACTGCGGCGGCTGGTGCGCGCGGGGGTGACGACGGTCGAGGTGAAGACCGGCTACGGCCTCTCGGTGTCCGACGAGCTGCGGCTCTTGCGCCTGGCCATCGAGGCCGGGCGCGATGCGGGCTGCGAGGTGATCCCCACCCTGCTCGGCCTGCACGCCGCGCCGCCGGACGTGCCGCGAAGGGATTGGGTGCGCCAGGTGGTCGACGAGCTGACGCCGCAGGCGGCGCGGGCCGGGGCGCGCGGGTGCGACGCGTTCCTCGAGCAGGGAGCTTTCGATGCCGGCGAGTGCCGCGCCGCGCTCCGCGCCGGGATCGAGGCGGGGCTTTCTGCACATCTGCACGCGGACCAGTTGAGCGCAGGCGGCGGCGCGCAGCTCGCGGCGGAGCTCGGGTGCGCAAGCGCCGATCACCTGGAGCGCGCGAGCGCGGAGGGAATCGCCGCGATGGCGCGGGCGGGGGTGGCCGCCGTGCTGCTTCCCCTGGCGGCCTGGTTTCTCAGGGACAAGGCCGCAAGCGCGAGGCCATTTCTCGACGCCGGCGTGGCGGTGGCGCTGGGCAGCAACATCAACCCGGGCTCGCAGCGCATCGAGAGCGTCTCCATGCTGCTCGCGGCAGGGTGCCTGCTTTCGCGGCTGACGCCGGCGCAGGCGCTCTGGGCATGCACGCGAGGCGGCGCGGCGGCGCTGCGGCTGGACGACCGGGGCGTCTTGCAGCCGGGAAAGCGCGCCGACCTGGTGCTGTTTTCCTGCTCCGACAGCGCACATCTGCCGTATCACGCCGGGGTGGAGCACGCCGCGGTTGTCGTCGCGGGCGGAGTCGTGATCCACCGCACCAGCCTCGACGCCGACTGAATGTCAGACCCCGGTGGTATCCCCGGAGCATGACAGATCCGCTTCCTGATCTCGCCGCCGCTGCGTCGATGCTCGAATGGCCGCTGCCGCCGGAGCGCGACGAGGGCGTCTGCCAGGAAGCGGCGCGGCTGGTGGATACGCTGCTCGCGCGAGTTGCTCGAGGCCGCGGCGCACTCGATGTTGCCATCGGTGAAGGTCTCGACGCGCTGGGCGTCGGCGACCGCGCGCTGCGGCTCGGGTACGCTGGAGTTGGCGACTACGCGCGCGAGCGGCTGGGGATCCCCGCGAGCACGGCGGTGAAGATGGCGCGACTCGCCCGGGAGCTGCGGGAACGGCCGGTACTGCGGGCTTCGGTCCTGGACGGCGAGATCACGGCGCGCTGCGCGGAGACGATCCTGGCCGTGGCGCTGGGCGAGGAGGAGGCCGTGTGGGTCGAGCGCGCGCGGTCACAGACCATCCGTGCGCTGAAGAAGGCAATGCAGGAGCGCGGCGCCCGTGAGGCGCCGGACGAACCGTGGGACCGCATCGACCTGCGCCTGAGCGGCGATCAGCGCGCGACTGTCGACGAGGCCATGGACCTGGCCGGCAGGCTGCTGGGCGCGACGGCGCCGAGGTGGCAGCGGATCGAAGCCATTGCCGGGGAGTACCTTGGCGCCCACGGGACGGCAGGCGCGGACGTCCAGGTTCCCGAGCGTGCCCAAGACACGCAGGATGCGCTCGAAGAATGGCTGGAGCGGGAGAGCACGGAATGGGCGTTTCTCGATCGAATGCTGCCGGTGCCTGTTCCGGAATCGACTCGCGCGCAGGACCCGCATGAGCTCGACGCGGGTCTGCGCCGGTTGGCGGCGCTGCGCGATCGATGGGACCATGTCTTCGGGCATCTCGCGCTGGTCTTCCGGACGATCCAGGCATGGCGGCGGCTGGGCTTCGCGTCCTTCGATCATTACTGCGTCGAGCGGCTGGGCATGGCGGGGCGCACCGTGGCCCAGCGGGCGCAGTTGGAGCGCAAGATGCACGACGTGCCGGCCCTCGCGGCCGCCGTGCGGGAGCGGACGCTGTCGTACGAGAAAGCGCGGCTCCTCGCCCGCCACCTGGACGACGACGCCGTGGGCGGCTGGATCGATCGTGCAGCCGCGATGACCTGTATCGGCCTGCGGCGCGCCCTGGAGCACCTGGACGAGGCGCAGATGTGCGCTCGCGGAGATTTCGCGTTTCGTGGGCCCCACCGGGTGTGCGCCTTGTTCCTGATGGCGTGCGGGGCCGCCCGCGCCGGCGCCCGGAAGTGGATGGGCCCCGGGGAATGCCTTGCGCACATGGCCGGGCACTTCGTCGAGACCTGGGGACCGGCGCTCCGCGGCAGAACCACTCTGCAGAAGGAGGTCCTGGAGCGCGATCGCGGCCTCTGTCAGGTGCCGGGCTGCAGCCGCGCGGCGGCGCACGCCCACCACATCGTGTACCGCTCCATGGGTGGGCCGGACGAGGCATCCAATCTGGTCAGCCTCTGCGCCGCGCACCACCTGCATGGCGTCCACAGGGGCTATGTCGGTGTCAGCGGCGAGGCGCCGCACGAGCTGCGCTGGCGCCTCGGGGCATGACGCGCGATGGTCACTCCACGCTCTCGCCGTCGTACATGGCGTCGATCTCCTTCTTGTACTTCACCGTGCACGCCTTGCGCTTCACCTTCAAGGTCGGCGTCAGCTCGCCGGTTTCCTGCGCGAAGTCGCGGTCGAGGATGCTGAACCGCTTGATCGTCTCATACGAGGGCAGCGTGGCGTTGAGCCGGTCGATGGCTTCCTGGATCTTCTGGTGCACCGCCGGATGCCGCGCCGCTTCCGCATAGGTCGCGGCGCCGCTCAGCTTCTTCGCCTCCGCCTCCACCACCGTCACCAGGACCGACACGTACTTGCGCCGGTCGCCGATCACCACCACCTGGCTGATCAGCTCGCTCGAAGTCTTCAGCGCGCCCTCGATGGCCTGGGGTGCGATGTACTTGCCGCCGCTGGTCTTGATCAGGTCCTTCTTGCGATCGGTGATGGAGAGATAGCCGTCGGCGTCCAGCTCGCCGATGTCGCCGGTGTGGAACCAGCCGTCCTTGTCGATGACTTCCGCGGTGGCCTCGGGCAGCCCCAGGTATCCGCGCATGATGTTGCGGCCGCGCTCGAGGATCTCGCCGTCCTTCTCGATCTTCACCTCCACGCCGGGGAACGGCCGGCCCACCGTGCCGAGCTTGTTCTGCCCCGGCAGGTTGACGCTGGTGACGGCGATGGTCTCGGTCAGGCCATAGCCTTCGAGCATGTTGAAGCCGAGCAGGTCGAAGAAGTAGGCGATCTTCCGCGCCAGCGGCGCGCCGCCGGAGACGAACTTGTCGATGCGCCCTCCGAAGCGTTTGGAGAGCTTGTCCTTCACCTTGGGAAACACCAGCCGCTTCGCGAGCGTGAACGCGATCGAACCGTAGGTCGCGCCCTTCTGCTTGGCCTTGGCGTAGAGCTCGAACTCGCGCATGGCCATGCGGAAGAGCGCCCCCGCAAGGCCCGGGCTGGCGACGCCGCCCGCCACCACCGAATTGTAGGCCTTCTCGTAGACGCGCGGCACCGCCGAGAGGATGGTGGGGCTGGTCTCGCCGGCGTTGTCCACCAGCTTGTCCACCGACTCCGCGTAGATCATGGTCAGCCCGCTCCCCAGCCAGGAGGACTTGAGGATCTGGGCGAAGGAGTGCGCGAAGGGCAGGAAGAGCAGGTGGCTGTCGTCGCGGTTGAGCAGGCCCATGCCCACCGTGATCTCGGCCGCGAAGAGCATGTTGTCGTTGGTGATCATCACCCCCTTGGGCATGCCGGTGGTGCCGCTGGTGTAGAGCACGGTCAGGAGGTCGTCGCGCTTCTGCGCCGAAAGGCGCTGCTCCAGCTCGCCCGGCACCCGCGCCTTGTGCTCGCGGCCGCGCGCCTTGAGCTGCTCGAGCGAGATGGACCAGGCGCCGTCTCCCTCGCCTTCGAACAGCACCACGTTGCGCAGCCTGGGCAGGCGCGCCTTCTCCTGGCGCAGCTTGGCGAGCTGCCTCGCGTCCTCGGCGAAGACCACCGCCGCGCCGGAGTTCTCGAGGATGAACCGGCACTCCTCGGGCGTGTTGGACTGGTAGATGGGCACGGTGATGGCGCCGCAGAGCGCGCAGCCGAAATCCGCCACCGTCCACTCCACGCGCGTGCTGGAGATGATGGAGACCATCTCCGCCTGCTTCACCCCCAGCGCGATCAGGCCCCAGGCGGTCTCCTCGGCCTCGGCGGCGAGCTGCGCCCAGCTCATGTCCTGCCAGTTGCCGCCCACCTTCCTGCGCGCGGCGGTGCGCTGCGCGTCGGTGCCGGCGCGGTGGAGGAAGAGCTGCGCCATCGAATTCACGCCTGCAAGCTCGTCGCGCTGCTTCTGCATCGCGCCGACGTGTCGCTCTGCGGTTGCCATCCGGGGTTCCCCCTTACTGCGCCGTGTTGGGCGGTCCGTGCGCCTCGATCCAGTCGCGCGCCATCTTCTTGAGACGCCTGTCCTCCGGAGCATCTTCTCCGAGGGGCGCGGCGATGATCTGTTGCACGAGCTTCTTGCCTTCGTCGACCTTGTCGGCGTCGGCGTAGCAGTCCGCGAGGTAGAGCTTGGCGCGCAGGTTCTTCGGGTGCGTGGCCACGGCCTGGGTGAGGACGCGGGTGGCCTCGTCCACGTTGCGCTTGGGCCAGGGCAGCTTGAAGAAGTAGCGGCCCCACACCACTTGCGGCGCGCCGTCGAGATAGTCCTTGTCGAGGCGCAGCGCGGCCTGGACGCGGTCGCGGAACTTGCCCTCCAGCCCCTGCGAGAGGGCGGTGATGATGCCCACGCCTTCCGAGTACAGGCCGATGCCCACGCCGGCGTTGTAGTGCCCGCGGACGTCGTCGGGCCGCGCCTGGACGGCCTTGTCGCCCGCCTCCCATGCCTTCTTGCCCAGCGCAGCCTTTTCGTCGCCTTCCTTGGCGTTGGCCTGCCAGTTGTAGAGCGCGGCGAGACGCCAGTTGGCGTCGAAGGAGCGCGGGTCCGCGGCCAGGTGCTGGAGGGCGGCCTGCTCCATCTGCTTCTCCACGCCGGGCTGGTCGCGCGTCTTCCAGAGCTGGTCGAACTGCTCGCGCCAGCCGGCGGGGCCCTCCGCGGGAGAGGAGATGCCGGGCTGCCGCGGGCCGGGAGCTTGCGGCGGCGCGCCCGGCGGCTGCGGCTGCGCGAGAAGGAGCGCGAGGAGGAGCATGGGACGCCAAGGCGTACCACCGAGCTACACAGCGGGCAACACGGGTTCGCGCTAGCGATTGGTGAGGTAGCGCACGTCCCAGGTGTCGTCGGGCTGCAGCGCGCAGGAGCCGGTGAACTGCACCGCCGGCCCGTCGGTCGTGGTCACCATCTGGTACCCGGCGCCGGGCTCGCAATCCAGCGTCTGCCCGCCCCGCTCCACCCGCACCACCAGGAACTCGGGGGCGGTGGGCGGCGCGCGCAACAGCACCTGCTTGGGGATGCCGATCACCGACGAGAGCCGCGCCATGGCCGGACTCGCGTCGTCGGCGCAGACGTTCGCCGCCACCCCGGAGAAGGCAAACGCCAGCTCGACGTACCGGCGCGAGGGCACCTGGCCGCCGCAGAAGAGATGGCACTGGGCGGCGCAGTCCGCGAGGCAGATGTCCGGCGTGGGGAATCCGTCGCACCGCGTCCGGCAGGCATCCTGGGCCGGCGGGGCGTCGCAGGCCTGGTCGCACGCGGGATTCGCGCACACCCCGGGGTCCTGCGACCCGTCCTGCAGCGAGACCACCGCGCCGATCTCCACTTCCTTGGGCGTGCCGTCGGGCTCGTGGAGCGAGCGGAGGACGTTGACGTAGTTGGCCACCGGCTCCAGCGCGGAGGGCGCATCGCCGCGGGCCATGATCGCGCATTGGTCCACCACGTTGCCGGTGGTGGGGTCCTTGATCAGCATGGAGAGCCGGTGCGCCGGGTCGGAGCAGTCTTCCGCGTCCGAGAAGAACGCCACCACCACCTTTGCGCCTTCGCGGAGGAAGCCGGGCTGCTGGAGGGCGAGCTTCATGGCCTCGAGGCCCTGCGGCTGCCGCGAGCCCCCCACGCCCACCTCCACGGAGTCGGCGAGGAACTGCGCGAATTGCCCGGCGGTGTAGTCGGCCCGCCGCAGGATCGCGGCCGGCGCTCCCGTTCCCTGATGAAGCTGCCCTGCCTGCGCGAAGGGCCTGAAGCAGGCAAGCCCGCTGTCGCAGGCGAATCCTTCCGCCTGCCATTCGCTGCCGCAGGCGGATCCGGCGGCCGGGTCGCCCGCGGGGCCGCACGACCCCAGGCGCTCGGAGACGGTGGTGGTGGTGACCGCCACCTGGTAGTCCACCGGAGGCTGCAGCGCATCCATCTGCGCGGTGAAGTTCTGCAGCGCCGCGGCGAGCCTCTCCTGCTTGCCGGACATGGAGAAGCTGTCGTCCACGACCAGAAGGACGTCGGCCTTGGTGAACACCCGCACCTTGTTGCGCTGCGACACCGCGACCAGTGTCACGGGTTGCACAGGCACCGCGACGTAGCTCTGGCAGGCAGAGAGGAGGGCGAGCAGCGTGAGTTTGCAGATGGAGCGCATCCGGTTGGCTGGCAAGGTTTGGACGGCTCGCCGTGCCGTCAAGGCTGCGGCAGCTTGCGTGCCAGCCCTGCGACGCAGTGCTATTGCCAGACCCTCCGCTGTGGCTACATTGGCGACTTCGCGTTAGACACGCGGAACAGGTTTTCCAAGGACGGGGAGAAAAGAGATGTCGGAGAAAGGCAAAGTCGTCACGCCCGCTGCCCCGGGGCTCATCAACAAGGAGGACATTCCTTCCGTCCTTCCCATCCTTCCGCTGCGCAACAGCGTCTTCTTCCCCGGCGGCGTCCTGCCCCTGGCCGTGGGAAGGCAGAAGACCATCGCGCTGATCAAGGATGCGGTGCGCGACGACCAGGTGATCGGCGTCGTCACCCAGCGCAAGGCGGAAGAGGAGGATCCCGGCGCCGCCGATCTGCACCAGATGGGCACCGTGGCCCGGATCGTGAAACTGCTCAAGATGGGCGAGGACAACTACTCGCTCGTCGTCCAGGGCCTGGCCCGGTTCCGCGTGGTGGAGCTGGTGCAGGAGCACCCCTATCTCAAGGCCCGCATCGAGCCGGTGGACGACAAGTCCACCTTCGACGAGGTGGAGATCGAGGCGCTGGGCATAAATCTAAAAAAGCTGGCGCGCGAAGTCATCGAGATGATGCCCGAGCTGCCCGCCGCCGCCACCGAGCTGGTGGAGAGCATCACCCAGCCCGGCCACCTGGCCGATCTGATCGCCGCCAACGTCGACGTTCCCATCGAGGAGAAGCAGCAAGTCCTGGAGACGGTGGACCTCAAGCAGCGGATGAAGCTCGTCCTCGAGCTCCTCAACCGCAAGCGTGAGATCCTCAAGCTTTCCAGCAAGATCGATTCGCAGGTCAAGGGCGAGATGTCCAAGACCCAGCGCGAGTACTACCTGCGCCAGCAGCTCAAGGCCATCAAGGAGGAGCTGGGCGAGCTCGGGGAAGAGGAGGAGGAGCTCGACGAGCTGGGCGAGCGGCTGAAGAAGATCGGGCTGCCCCCCGAGGTGGAGAAGGTCGCCAACAAGGAGCTCAACCGCCTCAAGAGCATCCCCACCGCCTCGTCCGAGTACACGGTCGCGCGCACCTATCTGGAGTGGATCGCCGACCTGCCCTGGAGCAAGAAGACCGAGGACAACCTCGACGTCGAGAACGCGCGCGGCGTGCTGCAGAAGGACCACTACAGCCTGGAGAAGGTGAAGAAGCGCATCCTCGAGTACCTGGCCGTGCGCAAGCTGAAGAACGACATGAAGGGTCCCATCCTCTGCCTGGTGGGGCCTCCGGGCGTGGGCAAGACCTCCCTCGGCCAGTCGATCGCGCGCGCCACCGAATCGCAAGTTCGTCCGGCTCAGCCTGGGCGGAGTCCGCGACGAGGCGGAGATCCGCGGGCACCGCCGCACCTACGTGGGCGCCCTGCCCGGCCGCGTGATCCAGTCGATGAAGAAGGCGGGCACCGTCAATCCCATCATGATGCTCGACGAGATCGACAAGCTGGGCGCCGACTTCCGCGGCGATCCCTCGGCGGCGCTGCTGGAGGTGCTGGACCCGGAGCAGAACAACAGCTTCTCCGACCACTACCTCGACGTGCCCTACGACCTGTCCAAGGTCATGTTCATCGCCACCGCCAACCAGCTCGAGCCCATCCCCGCGCCGTTGCGCGACCGCATGGAAGTGATCGAGCTGCCCGGCTACACCTTCGACGAGAAGGTGCACATCGCCCGCAACCACCTCATCCCCAAGCAGGTGAGGGAGCACGGGCTCTCGCTGGAGAACATCGAGATCAACGAGGCGGCGCTGGCCAAGCTGATCGCCGGGTACACGCGCGAGGCCGGCGTCCGCAACCTGGAGCGCACCATCGCCGACGTCTGCCGCGCCGTCGCCGTGGACGTGGCCAAGGGCGACTCGGCCAAGCGCACCGTCAACCCGGAGGAGCTGGAGATCATCCTCGGGCCCGAGAAGCACTACTCGGAGACGGCGGAACGCACCGAGCTTCCCGGCGTCGCCACCGGCCTCGCCTGGACGGCCGCGGGCGGAGATCTGCTCTTCATCGAGGCCACCCGCATGCAGGGCAAGGGCGGCATCACCCTCACCGGCCAGCTCGGCGACGTGATGAAGGAGTCCTGCCAGGCGGCGCTCAGCTATACGCGCAACAAGGCGCAGAAGCTGGGCATCGACCCGCGCTTCCTGGAGAAGAACGACATCCACATCCACTTCCCGGCGGGCGCCATTCCCAAGGACGGGCCCTCCGCCGGCGTGACCATCTTCACCGCGCTCACCAGCCTGCTCACCGGCATCCGCGTCCGCGGCGACGTGGCCATGACCGGAGAGGCCACGCTGCGCGGGCTGGTGCTGCCCGTGGGCGGCATCAAGGAGAAGGTGCTGGCGGCGCACCGCGCGGGCATCAAGCGGATCATCATGCCCGAGCGCAACAAGAAGGACCTGATCGACGTGCCCGACCAGGCGAAGAGGGAGATGGAGTTCATCTTCGCCCATTCCATGGACGACGTGCTCCGCTCCGCCCTGGAAGAGGACCCGTTCGCGAAGGCGGAGAAGAACCCGGCGAGCACGGAGCCGGCGCCGGCGACCGAGCAGAAGCCGCCGGAGCCGCAGGCGCACGCCTAGGGGCCGTCGCGGCAGACCCGCGCCTTGCCTTCCTTCTTGGCGCGGTAGAGCGCCTGGTCGGCCCTGGCCATCAGGTCCTCCAGGTTGTTGCACCCTTCGGCCCCCGCGACGCCGATGGAGAGCGTGGCGGCGAGGTTCTGGTCCAGCACCGTGAGCGGCCGCGCCGCCACCCGCGCCAGCAGGCGCTCCGAGGTGGAGAGGGCGCCGTCCATGTTGGTCTCCGGCATCAGCGCGATGAACTCGTCGCCTCCCAGCCGGGCGGAGAGGTCGCTCGCGCGCAGCGAGGCGCGGAGCAGCGCGCCGATGTGCTCCAGCACCGCGTCACCCGCGGCGTGGCCGAAGGTGTCGTTGATGCGCTTGAAGCCGTCCACGTCGATCATCGCGCAGGAGAGCGGGTGGTTGTGACGTCGGTGGCGGACCCACTCGCCGTCGGCATGGTCGAGGAAGGCGCGGCGGTTGAGCACGCCGGTGAGGGAGTCGATCATCGCCAGCTCGCGCAGCCGGCCGGTCAACGAGGCAAGCTGCGAGACCGACTCGTGGTAGCGCCGGCGCAGCGCCTCCACCTGGTCCACCAGCTCCGAGGAGGTGGCGGATTCCCGGCCCACTCCGCCGATGTACGGCCGCTCGAGCCCGTAGAACCGGTAGGCGGTGGTGATCAGCCGTTCGCGGCCGCGGTGCACCAGCTCGAGCGAGAGCGAGAAGGCGGCGTCGTGGTCGAGCGAGAGCCCCTGTCCCAGCCGCGCCTGCGAGGCATCGTCGAGCGAGCGACGGAAGTCTTCGCCGGACGAGACCAACGGCACGGCCGAGCGCAGGCCGGCGCTCGCCTTGACCACCCGCAGCTCCGCGTCGAGGACGACGACGAAGTCGGGCGATCGACTGACCAGAAGTGCTTCGAGTCCTTCCACGATACTGTAAAACCCCCCCGCTGAGTCGCAGCATACCGGGCGCATGCACGACCGCGAAAGGTGGGAAAAGAGTCGCTGATGCGCACAGTGTAGGCATGGGTGGCGCGCGCCGCCGTCGGGTTGCGGCGGACGGCGGGGCATGACAGATCGCCGCTGTGCGTGCGGCGTTGGTGACCGGAGCGGCGGGCCTGATCGGGTCGCACGTGTGCGAGGCGCTCGCACAGTCGGGGTGGGAAGTGCGCGCGCTCGACCGGCCCGGAGCGGACTGCGGCGCCGCCGGCCGCGCGGGCGCGCACCTGGCCGCCGCGGAGTTGACCGAGCCCGAAGGCGCGCTGGCCGCGGCCGCATTGGCCAGGGGCGCCCGGCTCGTGGCCCACGCCGCCTTTCCCGGCGCGGCGCACCGCGATATCGCGCTGGCTTCCTTGCGCGCCTCGATGGCGGCCGCGGTCCAGGCGAAGGCGCCTTTGCTCCTGCTCTCCAGCACCTCGGTCTACGGGAGGCCGCGGAACCTGCCCTGCGAGGAAGGGGAGGTCAAGCTGCCGGTGGACGCTCATGGCGCCACCCGCTGGGCCCTGGAGCGCGAGGCGTTCTTGTGGCGGCGCACGCGCGGGCTCCAACTGGTGGTGCTGCGCCCCGCCCTCACCTACGGCCCCCGGCAGCGGCGTGGCCTCGCGGTGATGCTGGCCATCGCGGCCATGGCGGCGCGGGCCGGACGGCCGCTCTGGGTACCGAGGCGAGGACCGGTGGTGCACACGGTGCACGCGCAGGACGTGGCGCAGGCGGCAGTGCTCCTCGGCGAAGAGGCGTCCACGCCTCGACGGGCGCGCCTTCAACGTGGCCGACGATGCGCCGCTCCCGCTCGAGGAGCTGGCGCGCGCGGTCTTGCAGGCCGCGGGGACGCGCGAGGCGGGACGCTTTCCCTACTCGCCGGGCCCGGCCCGGCTCGGCCTCTGGTTCGCGAAGCACCTGCCCGACCGCATGTCCTGGCGGCCGCTCAACCACCGCATCGCGCGCGGGTGGCGCGACGCGTTCGCGGGCCAGCCGCCCGCGCCCGCGCCGAAGCTCGAGCCCGAGCTGCTCGAGCAGCTCTCGGCCGACCGTTGGTACGACACGCAGCGCCTGCGGGCGCTGGGGTTTTCGCCGCGATTCCCCAGCGCGGTGGAGGGGCTGCAGCAGCTCGCGGTGGAGAGCCGTTCGCACGGCCTCCTGCCCGCCGCCACCGCGCTGCTCTCGCCCTGAAAGGGAAAAAGGGGACACCCTACTTAATTCGCGGAGGTCACTCGAGTATCGCCGTCTGAATTAAGTAGGGTGTCCCCTTTTCGCCTTTTTGCTACACTCGTCTGGGATGACTCCGGGGGAGCTGGAGCAGAAAGCGGAGAGAGCGGTACGCCGGGGCGAGCTGCTCGCCGCGCTGGAGCACTTCGAGGCCTACCTCGCCCAGCGCCCCGAGGACGAGCGCGTGCGCAGCCGGATGGAGTCGGTGCGCGCGCTCTTGCAACCGAGCGAGCTGGTCAGCCGCCGCCGGACCGAGCCGGAAGAGGTGGAGTCCCCGCTGCGCCTGAGCGACGCCGAGCAGGGCGAGCTGCACGCGAGCTCGGGCCGCTTCCTGGAAGCCGCCGAGGCGTACGAACGCGCCGTGGCCACGAGCCCGGGGAACGAGCTCCTGCGCGAGCGCCGCGACGAGCTGCGGGGCATGGTCCATCCGGCCGGCAAGGCGGACCTGGGCGGAGCGGAGAAGCTGGACGCGCCGCCGCACCCCCCGCCCCCTCCGAGGGAGATGGAGAAGCTGCGGTCGGCCAGGGCGCACGCTGCCTCCTTCGCGCCGATCCACGCAGAGGCGGGCAGGCCGCTGCCGCGCGACCGCAAGGCGCTACTGGAGGAATTGCTCCAGCGGGTCCGGGCAGGGCGCCGCTCCGCCTGACGCCGATGTCCTGCGTTTACCAAATGGCGTCAAAGCGTGTTTCGCAGTAGAACGCGACACGCGCGTCAGGGCGACGGAGGTTCGGTGGAGCTGGGCCGGTACCGGCTCGAAGAGCAGGTCGGTCAGGGCGGCATGGCCGTGGTCTGGCGAGGCTGGGACACCCAGCTGCGCCGCATCGTGGCCGTGAAGGTGTTGCACGCCCATCTCAACGCGCGCGAGGAGATCCGCCGCCGCTTCGACCGCGAGGCGCACGCGGTGGCGCGCCTGCACCATCCGCACATCCTCGACGTCTACGACTTCAGCGGCCCGCAGGCGGAGCCCAGCTACCTCGTCACCGAGTTCATCCGCGGCGAGACCCTGCGCGCCTTCGCCGAGCGGCATCCCTTCGACCCGCCGGAGCTGGCGGCGGCGTGCCTCTTGCCCATCGCGGAGGCGCTGCAGCACGCGCACGCCGCAGGCGTCGTGCATCGCGATCTCAAGCCCGAAAACATCATGGTGCGCGACGACGGCGTGGTGAAGCTGACCGACTTCGGCATCGCCGCCCTGCTCGACCCCGACGAGAAGTTCACCGCCACCGGCAGCATCCTCGGCTCGCCGGCGCACCTCGCGCCCGAGACCATCGAGGGCAAGGCAGCGGATCCGCGCTCGGACCTTTTCTCCTTCGGCACCATCCTCTACTGGCTGTCCTGCGGCCAGCTCCCCTACCAGGGGTCCACTCCGGCGGCGCTCCTGCGCGGCATCCTCGAAGGCCGCCGCCCGGACCCGCGCGAGCTGCGGCCGTCGGTGAGCGACGCGCAGGCGAAGGTGATCGCGCGCTGCCTGCAGAACGACCCCGCCAAGCGCTACCAGAGCGCGCTGGAGCTGAAGGAGCAGCTGCTCCAGCTCCTGCTCGAGGCGGGGATGAAGGAGCCGGAGGAGGAGCTGAAGCAGTTCGTCCTCGCTCCCGAAGCGCACGGCGCCAACGTCCGCGCCCGGCTGGTGTCGCGAAGCCTCCTCGCCGGAGAGGCGCAACTGCGCGAGGGCAAGACCAGCGGCGCGCTCGCCGCCTTCGGCCGCGCCCTGGCGCTCGACCCGCAAAATCTCCAGGCGCGCGGCCGGGTGGAACGGATTCCGCCGCCGCGAGCGGCTCGCCCGGCTCGCGCGGCGTTCGCTGATCGGGCTCGCCGCCCTGCTCGCGCTCCTCTTCGCCGGCTGGAACGTCCGCGCCGCCGTCGTCGAGGCCCGTGCCCGCGCATCGGCACGGCGCGCGGCAGAAGACGCAGCCGCGGCGTCCAGAGCGGCGAGCGCACAGCCGCCGCCTTCCGCCGGTGGCACCCGGACGCAGGACCCGCTGCCCGCGGGCGAGGCGAAAACAGGACAGACCTCGCCCCCCCGGGCGCCCCGGCCCGCCCGCGTCCCGAAGGAGCCGTCCGAGGGCAACGCAAAGGCGAGGGTCGCCTCGCTGGAGCCGCTCCAGGTGAAGCTGCACGCTCGCTTCGGGGCGCAGGTGTCCGTGGACGGCGTCGATGCGGGCAACACCAACATGTTCTCGCTCCGGCTCGCTCCCGGCGCGCACCGCGTCCTCGTGCACCATCCCTGCTGCGCCGACGCGGTGCAGGACGTGCTGGTGACGCAAAAGCGTCCCGACCAGCTCTACCAGCTCCACTACGGCCCTCCGCTGCCGGCGCAGTTTCGCGTCCTCAACGCCCCCGACGACGCGCGGGTGCTGGTCGAAGGCGTGCTGGTGGGCACCGCCGCCGATCCGCGCCCCTACGCCATGACCCGACCCGACCAGAAGGCCACCGTCACCATCGGCGACCGCACCCTCGTCACCACGCTCAAGGCGGGCATGGTCAACGTCCTCGACTACGCGCAGGCCACGCCGTGATCGCGCTCCTCGCCGCCGCGCTGATGCTCGCGCAGCAGCCTCCCCCTCCCGAGCCGGAGTCGCAGGCCGCGAACGACGCCATGAACCAGGCGCGGCGCACCTTCGAGTACGGCGACTACGCGCAGGCCTCGAAGCTGCTCTCCGCCCTGGTGGAAGCGGGCCGCTTCGACTCGCTCCAGCTCCGCGCCGAGGCGTACCGGCTGCTCGGGCTTTCGCTCTTCTACCAGGGCCGCAAGGCCGACGCGTACGGCGCCTTCCTCGAGTATCTCTACATCGAGCCCGACGCCGAGCTGGACCCGTTCTACGTGCCGCCGGCGGCGGTGCAGTTCTTCGACCAGGTGAAGAAGGAGGCCGAGCCGCGGCTCGCGCCCATCCGCGCGCAGAAGCGCGCCGAGCAGGACGCGCAGAAGAAGCTCGCGGCCGAGGAGGCGGAGAAGCGCAGGCAGCGCGAGCTGGAGGAAGAGCGCAAGCGGCTGCAGGCGATCTCGCCGGGCGTGGAGCGGCGGGTGGTGCAGCACGAGTTCTGGGTGACGATGATGCCCTTCGGCATCGGGCAGCTGCAGAACGGCGACCGCAAGCTGGGCATCGCGCTCGCCACCGGCCAGCTCATCTCCGGCGCGGCCAGCGCGGGCAGCGCGCTGCTCATCGAGCAGCTTCGCGACAACGCCACCGGCAAGTTCGACGACCGCGGCCCGGGCGCCACGCCCTACAAGAGCGCACAGCGGCTCAACGTGGTGAAGTGGGTGGGCGCGGCGGTCTTCTACGCACTCTGGGCGGGCGGCGCCATCCACGCCGCCCTCAACTACAAGGGCGAGGAGGTGCTGCCCGACCGCGTCCTCCAGCCCGGGCAGGCTCCCTGATGGCGACCCTCGTCGTGCAGGGCGGAGGCGCGCAGCCCGCCTCGGTTTCGCTGGTGAAGCCGCTCACCACCATCGCCTCTGCCGCGGACAGCGACCTGCGCGTCCCCGAGCTGCGCGGGGTGGTGGCCATCCAGTTCGACGGCCGGTCTTTCACGGCGACGGCGCTGGAAGGAGCGCATCTGGTCGTGAACGGCAAGAAGCGCGGGCAG
The DNA here is from genome assembly GCA_963792275.1 of uncultured delta proteobacterium. GTDB lineage: Bacteria > Myxococcota > Myxococcia > Myxococcales > 40CM-4-68-19 > 40CM-4-68-19. Next base: position 250,138 of record CAWBVQ010000017.1, on the reverse strand, counting down.
CACACCCTGGCCGACGGCGACACCCTGCAACTCGGAGCGACGCAGCTGCTCTTCCAGGCGGACGGCCGGGTGCAGACGCCCCTCGAGGTGCGGCGGATCGGCGCCGATCCTGCCGCGCTCGCCACCTCCAGGCTGGCGGAGTTCGCGCGGCAGCTCGCCCACGAGCCCGGCCTCGACAGCGCGCTGACCCGGCTGCTCGACGCCCTCATCGAGGTGGTGCGCGCCGACAAGGGCTTCGTGCTGCAGATGGTGGACGGCGCGCCGCACATCCTCAAGGCGCGCAACTTCCATCGCGAGAACGTGGCCGACGCGGTGGAGCGGCTCTCCGACACCATCGTGAAGCGGGTGCTGGAGACGCGCGAGCCCCTGCGCATCGAGGACGCGCTGCACGACGCGCACTTCAACGCCAGCGAGAGCGTGGTCAACCTCAAGCTCTCCTCGGTGCTCTGCCTGCCCCTGGTGGCGCGCGGAGAGCTGCTCGGCGCCATCTACCTGGGCAACGACAAGCTGGCGAACCTCTTCAGCGAGCGCGAGCTGGAGGTGGCGGCGAGCTTCTGCAGCACCGCCGCCCTGCTGCTCGAGCTGGGCCGGCAGCTCGACGAGCTGCGCGCGGACAAGAAGGCGCTGCAGGAGCGGATCGAGGAGCAGGCCTACGGCGACGTCATCGGTTCCTGCGACCCGATGCGGGACATCTTCCGCAAGATCGACAAGGTGGCGGGAACCGACATCAGCGTGCTGGTCACCGGCGAGACCGGCACCGGCAAGGAGCTGATCGCGCGCGAGATCCACCGCCGCAGCCCGCGCCGGAACGCCCCCTTCGTCGCCATCAACTGCGGCGCCATTCCCGAGAACCTGCTCGAGAGCGAGCTCTTCGGCCACGCCAAGGGCGCGTTCACCGGCGCGGTGGCGGCGCGCGCCGGCCGCTTCCAGGCGGCGAGCGGCGGGACCCTGCTCCTCGACGAGATTGGCGAGATGCCCCTGCAGCTTCAAGTGAAGCTGCTGCGGGCGTTGCAGGACAGGGCGGTCACCCGCGTGGGGGAGAACAAGCCCGAGCCGGTGGACATCCGCATCGTGGCGGCGACCAACAAGGACCTCGACGAGGAGCTGAAGGCCGGCCGCTTCCGCGAGGACCTCTTCTACCGCATCAACGTGGTCCACCTGCACCTGCCGCCCCTGCGCGAGCGCGGAGAGGACGCGGTCATGCTCGCCAAGTGGTTCCTGGGGCGGGCCATCCGCGAGCTGGGCAGCAAGGTGAAGGGCTTCTCTCCGCAGGCGCTGGTGGCCATCAAGCGCTTCCGCTGGCCCGGCAACATCCGGCAGCTGGAGAACCGCATCAAGAAGGCGGTGGTGCTGGCGGAGAAGCCGCTGCTCACGCCCGACGACCTGGAGTTGCGGCCGGAGCAGCTGGAGCCCATCCTGCCGCTCGCGCAAGCGCGCGACGAATGGCAGAAGCGCTACATCAACGAGGTGCTGGAGCGAAACGCCGGCAACCGCACCAAGACGGCCAAGGACCTCGGCGTCGACCCGCGCACCATCTTCCGCCACCTCGAGCGCATGGAGGCAGAACGGCGCGGCGAGACGCTTCCGCCGGAAGACCTCTCCGGGGACGAGGTCTGACAGCGATGTCGCGGACGGCGCTCGCACTCCGGCTCACATTCGCGTCCAACCCATTGGACTTACTGCATTTTCCCCGTGGCCCGGGGCTTGCGAAATGGATCGCCGTATTCGTGTGCGCGCAGTTTGCCGCAGGGTGCATGGTGCCGCAGAACGTAGACGCCATCGAGACCGAGCCGCACCCGCCGCCGCAGTTCCTGGTGGGCGAGCTGCCGGCATATCTGGTGGCGCCGCAGCTCCAGCTCTATCGGCAGGGCGCGGCGGACGCTGCCCACACTCCGCTGCCCTGCCACTGCGTGGTGGAGATCCCGCCGCTCTCCATCTCCGAGCCGGACCCCACCATCGACCTGACGGCGCGCTGGTTCGTGGACTACGACCTGTCGGTGGCGCGCTCCACCAGCCCGGTCCGCGCGGAGGCGCTGCCCGGCACCTTCGACGACGCCACCGCCACCCGGCGGCAGATCGGCAAGTTCGATTTCGACGCCGACGCGCTGCAGATCCTCAGCAGCGGCCCGCACGTGCTCGAGGTGGTGGTGGGCGAGACCGCGGGCTTCAACGACAGCCCGGACGTCGGCGAGCCCAACCGCACTCCCAAGGCCGGCTTCACGCTCGCGGTCTACCGCTTCTTCATCGACGTCAGGGTGGAGCAGGATTCCGACGCGGCCCTCCTGTCCGTCCGAGCTGCCGTCGGTGCGGGTGTGCCCATGAGGCGCGCGCTTCTCCTCGCCATCGCCGCCTGCGGGTGCTCCCTGCGCGAGCCGCACGTCACCGCCGCGTCGTGCACCAGCAGCAGCCAGTGTGCGAGCTCCAACGTCTGCTTCCTGGGCGAGTGCCGGGGGCCCGCCTCCGGGCTCAGCGTCGTGGTCGCCGAAGTGCGGCCGCCCGGCGACTCCGCCTTCGGCGCGCGGCAGGTGGCGGTGGATCTCCGGCTGGGCGCGCTCAACGACTTCAACCTCACCCCGGTGGTCTCGCTGGGCGGCACGGTGGCCCAGCTCCAGGACGGCGCCCCGCCGCTGCCCATCCCCGGAGCGCTGGTGACGCTCAGCAGCCGCACGCCCATCCTCCTCGACCGCGTGGAGCAGATCGTCGCCAGCGCGGACGGCGCCGGCGCCTTCACGGTGCGCGTTCCCCGGGGGAGCTGGGACGTCCTGGTGCGGCCGCCTTCGCTGTTGCCGCCGTTCCACCCCCCGGCGCTCGACACCGCAGCGCCGCCGGCGCCGTTCGACATCTCGCTGCCGCAACCCAGCGCTTTGGTCGGCTTCGAGGGGGTCCTGATCGCGGGCGGGCAGCCGCTGCCGGGCGCGAGCGTCACCGCCGTCGACGCGCAAGGCGGCCCGCTCAGCGCCGCGACGCTCTCGCAGGCGGACGGCGGATTCGCGCTCTCGCTCCCGCCGGGGACCTCGCAGTACGCGCTGCAGGTCGGCCCCGCGACCGCCGGCGTCGCCGATGCGGGTCCAGCCCCGGTGGTGCCCGCGCCGGATCCGCTCCCCACCTACGATCCGGTGCTCCCGACGCCCACGGTCCCGCTGCCGCTCCCGCCCGCCTCGACGGTGAGCGGCATCGTGCTCGACTCCACGGGCAATCCGGTGGCCTCCGCCGTGGTCCACGCGAAGAGCACCAGCACCTCCACCGGCTGGACGCTCTCGCGATCGGTTGCGACCGCTGCCGACGGCACCTACGCGCTCAAGCTGCGCGACGGCATCTATGCGATGGAGGCGGCGCCGCCGGCCGATGCCAACCTGCCCGCCCTCTCCATCGAGAAGTCGATCACGGTGGCGGGCGGCGCGGTGGTGGACTTCACCTGCCCTCCCAAGCTGCGGCGCTTCGGCCAGGTGGTGGGGCCGGACGGAAGGCCTGCCGGGGCAAACCTCCAGGTCATCGCCACGCGCCTCGCCGACCGGCTGGTGACCACGCGCAACGGCTTCACCCTGGCGACCGACGCCAACGGCATCTATCACCTGGTGGCCGACGCGGGCGTGTGGCGGCTGGAAGTCGTTCCCCCCGCCGACTCGCCGTTGCCGCGCAAGATCGTGCAGGTCGTGCTCGAGGGAACCGACCTGGGCGAGACGGCCCTGCCCACCATCCAGATCTCCCCGGCGCTGCACGCGGTGGGCTCGGTTTGCGGAGGAGTGTGCAGGCTCGACACGGTGGTGGCGGGAGCGACCGTGAGTTTCTACTCAGTGGATTCCAATGGGCGCAGCGTCCTTTTGGGCAGCGCGCTCACGGACAGGAACGGCCATTACGAGGCGGTGCTGCCCGACGTGGCCGACCCCGGCGCAAGCCCTTGAAACGCACGGCCGGTCCAAGCTAGACCCTGCGCGTGCCGCGCGATCCAGCCTTCAAGCCGCATCGCGTCGCCGTGTATTGCGCGTACGGCGCGTTCTGCGCCCTGCTCTTCCTGCAGCTGGTGCGCAGCGTCGTCTCCGACGTCTACGGGCGCAGGCCCCGCCCCGCGGAGCGGCAGAGCGCGACTGCCTGCCTCGACGACGTGGAGCGGCTCTACGCGGAGATCTCCGCGCGCGCCGTGCAGCCCGCCCCTGGCGGCCTCGAGGGCAACGCGCTGGCGCGCGAGTGGGACGCGTGGTCGCGGCGCTGGGAAGACGAGCTCGAGCGCGTGGGCGACAAGTGCAAGCTCCCGGACCAGCCGGCGGGAAAGCCGCTGGCCGAGGCGCTGGACGGCATCGAGGAGCTGAGGCGGCGGCTGTCGCGGTCCGGAGAGGACGCCGCGGAGGACGCGCGCAGGGTCAAGGACGCGCTGGCGCAGGCGCGCAAGGAGCTGCGCGTCCGTTAGCTCCGTCCCTACTGCGGCTTGGGAGCGGCGGCGGTGGCCGGCGGCGTGCCGAGCGGCGCGTTGGCCCCGGCGATCTTGCGCAGGCGGCCGCGGATCATCGGGGCGAAGTCGCTGCCCGGGTAGAGCGAGAGGGCGCGCTCGTAGACCTCGCGCGCGCGGGTGGAGTTGCCCACTTCCTCATAGGCCTGGCCGAGGAGAAGGCCGGCGTACTGCGCGGTCTTGGTGCCGCCGGTGCCCTTGAGGAAGTTCTCCAGCGGCTGGACGGCGCCCTGGAATTCGCGGGTCTGCACCCGGGCGCTGCCGAGGTGGAACCAGATCATGTTGTCGGAAAGCTTCGGCTCCAGCTCGACGTAGCGACCCAGCTCCTGCGAGACGGTCTTCCAGTCCTGGTGGCGGAAGGCGGCCTCGCCGGCGCTGCGCGCGGAATCGGCGATCTTCTGCTTCATGCCCGCGGCGCGGTCGTCGATGGCCCTCGACTCCAGCGTGGAGATCTGGTTGCGGTCGATGTGCATGGCCTGCGTCATCGCCTGGTTGAGGCCGGGCCCTTCCTTCTCGCTGCCGAGCAGGTCGTAGACGCGCAGCGCCTTCTCCGAGGCATCGCGGCGGGCCTGGTCGGCCGCCTTGATCTTCTCCGCGTCCTTCTGCAGCGCCACCGCGCGGGACTCGTTGGCCTGCGCCTCGTCGCGGGCGGTGCGGACCTCGGCGCGGGCGAAGGCGATGGCGCCGACCGCGGCGATGAGCGCGAAGAGCACGTACGCGGTCACGCTGGTGTACTTGTGCCGGCGCTCCTGGTCCTCGGCGCGGCGGCCCATGTTCTTGACCTCCGCGTGGAGGTTCTTGAGCAGGTTGTCGGTCTTGATGACGAGGTTGCGCGCCTCGATCACTTCCTTGCGCAGCGAGGCGATCTCGCCGTCCGAGGCGCTCTCCACGGGAGGAGGGGTGGAGATGCGTGCGGTGCTGGTCTCTTCGCTCATCGTCATCATGCTCCGGTCAACGCTTGGAAGAAGAAAGAGCATCCCACGAGGTGGCGATTCGTGCACGTTTTTCGGCCGTCCGGGCGCAGGGTGGGAAGGCCCGCGGCCTTGGCGGCGAGCGCCTGCCTGCGGGCCGTCATTGCGGCGCTTGCGGCTTGCCCTTCTCGTCGGGCTCGAGGAAGTGGAACATCAGGCCGAGCGAGAAGAAGTTGCCGCCGGTGTTGAGCGTCTGCTTGCTCTGTGTGTCCACCTGCGCGCTGGCGAGCAGGTAGCGGTCCTCCACCACCAGCGCCACCGGACCGCCGAGCTGCACCCGCAGCCCCAGGGCGACGTAGCCCGCCGTCGAGTTGGCCTCGTTGTCCACGCCGCCGCGCGAGCCGGTGTTGAGCATGTACCCGATGCCGCCGCCCCCGTAGAAGGTGAACGCCTGCCCGCGCACCAGCACCGTGTCGAGCGCGAGGAGGATGGGGATGCTCTTCACCAGGAGATCCCCGCCCGCGAGGTGGTAGCGATCGACCAGGTAGCCCAGCTCGATCTTGAAGTGCAGCTCGTCGTCGTACTGGTAGCCGAAGGAGGCGATGCCGCCCGGCTGGATGGCGCGGTGCGAGGCCTGTTGCTCGTTGAGGAAGTCCTGGCTGGCGGGCAGGATGCTGCGCACTCCCCCGAGGATGGCGATGGTGCCCTCGCCCTTCTCCGGGACGGCGGCGAAGGCGGGAGCTGCGAGGAGGAGCAGGACGAAAGCGAAGCGCATCGCCGCAGGATACCGCGCTCCATTTGCTCGCGGTGAAGGTTCCGGGGGGCGTAGGCGCGTGTGCGCCGTCCGCTCACCGCTGTCCGGCGGAAGGCGTGGTCAGCTGCTGGAAGAGGGCGCTCCCGCGCAGCGACTTGAGGTCCTCGTCGGCGCGGGCGTGGTCCGCGAGCTCGCCGTCCAGCTTGAGCGCGGCCTTGAGGTGGTCGATGGCGCCCTGCGCGTCGCCCAGCCGCGCGAGCGCGCAGGCATAGTTGTACTGGCCCTCGGCGAGGTCGGGGGCGCGGACCACCAGCTCCGCGAGCGTGTCCGCCGCCTCCTTCACCTTGTCCTGGGCCAGCTCCATGACGCCCATGGCGCGGAGCGCGAGCTGCCGCTGCTCGCCGGTGAGATCGTGCTCGCCGCGCAGCGCGAACTTGCCGTGGGGCAAGGCGCGGCCGTAGGCGGGCGTGCCGATCTCGAAACCGGCCATCAGCGCGCCGAAGTGAGCCTTGGCGTTGTCCGGCTCGCGCCTGGCCAGCGCCTCGAACCGGTCCAGGGCGCTGGCGGGGTCGCGCCGCTCCAGGAACGCCCAGCCGGCCAGCAAATCGACCTCGCGCTGCCGCTCGGCGGGCAGGGGGAGGACCTTGAAGCTGCCGGCCGCGATCTCGAAGGTGTGGTCGGCGAAGGCGTCGTCCTTGGCCCCGGTCACGTGCAGGACCAGGCAGTCCGCGCCCCGGGCGAAGAACGCCCAGCGGTTGCGCACCGGCGCCGAGGCGGGGCCGGTGGTGAAGCTCCAGATCGCGGAGGGCGAGTCCGCGGCGCTCTCCTCGCGCGGGGCATCGGCCCCCCTGGCGGCGGCTTCCCTCGCCGGCGCGAGGCGCGAGCGGGCGTGCTCGCGGCACTGCTCCGCCGAAGTGGTCTTGCCCATGGGGAAGGAGCTGACCTCCGCCTCGACGCCGGAGACGGAGCGCGCGTTGCCTTCCCGGCTCACCTGCCAGAGCTCGGCGCCCGAGGGCAGCGAGTAGCGGGCGCCGTGGATGGCGTCCTGCACCTCCACGCTCGCCGCCGCTTTGGGCGGCTCGCTCGCGGGCTTCGCCGGCGCGTGCGCGCACGCCGCCAGCGCGAGCAGGGAGGCTGTGGCGAGCTTCACTGGAGGCGCTCCGCGCGGCCCTCGACCAGCTTGCCCCCGACGGAATGGTAGTGGAGCCGGATCTCGCGCGAGGTGCGGGCGGCCGGATCGTAGGCGAGGCAGGTGTCGTACGGGCGCGAGTAGACGTGCAGCGAGACCGCGCGCTCGTCGAAGGGATTGGAGACGCGGTGGATGCCGTCGTCGCCCTGCTGCAGATCGAGCACCCCCTCGGGCGCGCGATCGACGCCGCCGTTCGGCACCAGCCGGATGTTGGCGCCGGGGCCGGGTCCGTCGAGGCTGGTGAAGTTCTCCAGCCGCAGCGCCCCGCGCTGGATGGAGAGCCAGCAGAGCTGGCCGGAGTGGTTGTGGATGGGACTCTCGGTGTGCGGCTCCCAGCAGAGGGCGAGGAGCTCGAAGACGTCGTCGCGGTAGATGAGGTTGCGCGTGTAGCGGCGGGGCGAGAAATGGAGGTAGGGCGCGAGGGTGCGCGCGTCGAGGAACACTCCAGCGAGGCGGGTGCAGATCTCCCCGGGCTGGAAGCGGGCCGGCGGCACTCCGCGCAGCGTTTCGACGATGCCTTCGACGGCGACGTGCATGGGGGAAGATTATAACGCGGGGCCCGGCGCGTATACCTTCGGGCGCGACGATCGTCGAGGTTGGCGCCGCCCGTTCAGAGCGTCTCTTCGGGAGCCGCGTGCGAATGGGAGGCGTAGTCGCGGCCGAACCGGCGCTCGATTTCGGGCGCATCGAAGCTGGCCACCACCGGCCTGCCGTGCGCGCAGCGGGCGCCGTAGTCGGTGGCGTCGAGCGCGTCGAGCAGCGCCTGCGCCTCCGGGGGCGTGAGCGCGTCGTGGGCGCGGACGCTGCCGTGGCAGGCGGCGCGGGCGAGGAGCGCGTCGCGCAGCCTTTCCAGCGACTCGCCGCGGCCGTGGAGCGACAGCTCGTCGGAGAGATCGGCGAGGAGCGCGGCGAGCGGCTGTTCGGCGAGGCGCGCGAGCGGCGGCGGCAGCGCCTTGATGGCGATGCTGCCCTCGCCGAACGGCTCGGTCTCGAGGCCGATGGAGGCGAGCAGGTCGGCGGCCTCGGCGACCCGCGCCGCGGCGGCAGGGGCAAGCGCGACCACCTGCGGCACGAGCAGCGGCTGGATGCCGCTTCCGCCGGCGCGCGCGCGAAGGCGCTGGTAGTTCATGCGCTCGTGCGCGGCGTGCTGATCGACGAGCACCAGCCCTTGCGGGCCCTCGCAGACGAGGTAGGTGCGGTGGAGCTGGCCGAGGTAGCGCAGCGACTTGAAGTACTCCGGCCGCGGCATCAGCTCGGGCGGCGAAGGCTGCGCCGGCGGGGTCGCGCCGCGGGCGGGAGGCATCCACCAGGTCGCGGGCAGATTGCGGTTCCCGTAGCGGGTGATCGCCTCGGCGACGCGCTGCGCGCTCTCCGGCATGGCGTAGGAGCGCGACGGATCCACGGCGGCGCTGCCCTGCCGGGGCGCGGGCATCCAGTCGCCGCGGGCGAGGATGCGGCTGAGACCGCCGTGGATGGCGTCCCACGCGGCCTTGGCGTCGGCGAGGCGCACCTCGGCCTTGGCGGGATGCACGTTGACGTCCACCTCGGCGGGAGGCACCTCGACGAAGACCAGCGCGCCGGGGTAGCGGCCGTGCGGCATCAGCTCTCCGTATGCGCGCAGGACGGCGTGGGTCAGCGACCGATCGCGAATGGCGCGGCCGTTGACGAAGAGCCAGACGTTGCGCGCGCTGCCGTACTCCACCGCCGGAGAGACGGCGAGGCCGGCGGCGCGGGTGCCGCGCTGCTCGCCCTCGAACGGCACCAGGTTGCCGCGCACCTCGCGCCCGAGCGCCTCCTCCGCGCGCGCGGCGAGGGCGTCTTCGCGGGCCTGGATCTGCAGCAGCAGGCGGTCGCCGTCGCGCACGGTGAAGGCGACGTCGCCGCGCGGCAGGGCGAGCCGGAGGACGGCGTCGAGGCACTGGGCCTGCTCGGCCTGCGCCCGCTTGAGGAACTTGCGGCGGGCGGGCACGTTCCAGAAGAGGTCGCGCACTTCCACGGTGGTGCCCGGGGGCGCTCCGGCGGCGGAAATCCGTGGACCCGTGCCGCCGTCGACCTCGATGCGGGTGCCGTGCGGCGCGTCCTTCTCGCAGGTGAGCAGGGTGAAGCGGCTGACCGCGGCCATGCTGGGGAGGGCCTCTCCGCGGAACCCGTAGCTGCGGATGCCGAAGAGAATCGTCCTTGCTGCGCAGCTTGCTGGTGGCGTGGCGCTGCAGGCTGAGCCCGGCGTCCTCGCGCGACATGCCGAATCCGTCGTCGCGCACCCGCACCAGCCGGCGCCCGCCGTCCTGCAGGTCCACCTCGATGCGGGTGGCGCCGGCGTCGAGGGCGTTCTCGACCAGCTCCTTCACCACCGCGGCAGGCCGCTCGATCACCTCGCCGGCTGCGATTTGATTCGCGAGCGTCTCGTCGAGCAGATGGATGCGCGGCACCTCCCGAGCCTCCCCGACACGAGCCGGACGGTCAAGGCGGGAAAAAGCGACGCCCCGCGGCGCGGATGGTCAGCGCGGCGGGGCGTCCAGAGAATGCGCGCGCTCGATGCGCGCGACGAGAAATTCCGGCAGCGACCTACTCTCCCACATGGAAACCATGCAGTACCATCGGCTCTGAAGGGCTTGACTTCCGTGTTCGGGATGGGAACGGGTAGGACCCCTTCGATGTAGCCACCGGAAAAAGCACATGCGCAAGTGAGTTGCGGTCCGCGGCGGAAGCGCCGCGCTCGACCCTGGCCTTCGCCGCGAAGGACGAAGGATGAATGAAGAGAAAGAACGACCAAGCCGCACGAGCGATTAGTACCGGTCAGCTCAACGCCTTGCAGCGCTTACACCTCCGGCCTATCGACGTCGTCGTCTTCGACGGCTCTTCAGGGGGTTGCCCCCGGGAGGCCTAGTCTTGAGGTCTGCTTCCCGCTTAGATGCTTTCAGCGGTTATCAGATCCGGACACTGCTACCCAGCGGTGCCACTGGCGTGACAACTGGTACACAGGCGGTCCGTCCAACCCGGTCCTCTCGTACTAAGGTCGGGGCCTCTCAAGCCTCCTACGCCCACAGCAGATAGGGACCAAACTGTCTCACGACGTTTTGAACCCAGCTCGCGTACCGCTTTAATCGGCGAACAGCCGAACCCTTGGGACCTGCTCCAGCCCCAGGATGCGATGAGCCGACATCGAGGTGCCAAACCACGCCGTCGATGTGAACTCTTGGGCGTGATAAGCCTGTTATCCCCGGAGTACCTTTTATCCGTTGAGCGATGGCCCTTCCATACAGAACCACCGGATCACTATGACCTGCTTTCGCACCTGCTCGACCCGTCGGTCTCGCAGTCAAGCTCCCTTGTGCCATTGCACTCGCCGGCTGGTTTCCAATCAGCCTGAGGGAACCTTCGCGCGCCTCCGTTACTTTTTGGGAGGCGACCGCCCCAGTCAAACTCCCCACCAGCCAGTGTCCCCGTCCCGGATCACGGGACCAGGTTAGACACCAAGACTCAACAGGGTGGTATTTCACCGTTGGCTCCACCCGAGCTAGCGCCCGGGCTTCAAAGCCTCCCACCTATCCTACACAATCAAGTCCTAGTGTCACTGGCAAGTTAGAGTAAAGGTTCACGGGGTCTTTCCGTCTTGCTGCGGGTAAACTGCATCTTCACAGCTATTTCAATTTCGCTGAGTCCCTGGCCGAGACAGTGCGGAAGTCGTTACGCCATTCGTGCAGGTCGGAACTTACCCGACAAGGAATTTCGCTACCTTAGGACCGTTATAGTTACGGCCGCCGTTTACCGGGGCTTCGGCTCATCGCTTCGGGGGTTACCCCCCTGACGAATCCCCTTAACCTTCCGGCACCGGGCAGGCGTCAGACCCTATACTTCCTCTTTCGAGTTCGCAGAGTCCTGTGTTTTTGGTAAACAGTCGCTACCGCCGTTTCTCTGCGACCAGCGAAGGCTCCGGGAGCAAGTCCCTTCACCCCTGCTGGCCCACCTTCTTCCGAAGTTACGGTGGAAATTTGCCGAGTTCCTTGGCCAGAGTTCTCTCAAGCGCCTGAGGATTTTCTCCTCGCCCACCTGAGTCGGTTTACGGTACGGGCACCACATGGCTCCACTAAATGCGGGGCTTTTCTTGGAAGCTGAGCGTCAGTTGCTTCAGGCCATACGGCCACGACATCGGGTCTCGGTCTTGCGCCCCCAAGTTGCACTTTCCTCGGGAGCAACCTACGCCCTTGAACCTCCATGTCCGTCAGGAGGCCAACCTAGCTTTCTCCGTCCCCCCGGCTTCGACGCCATGAGGTGGTACAGGAATATTAACCTGTTCTCCATCGCCTACGCCTTTCGGCCTCGGCTTAGGTCCCGACTGACCCTGGGCGGATTAACCTCCCCCGGGAAACCTTGGGCTTACGGCGAACGGGTTTCTCACCCGTTTTATCGCTACTCATATCGGCATCAGCTCTCGCAGAACCTCCACCACTCCTTCCGGTATGGCTTCGACGGCGCTGCGATGCTCCCCTACCACTGCACGCCTTCCGAGGAAGACGAGCAATCCGAAGCTTCGGTACGATGCTTGAGCCCCGTTACATTTTCGGCGCAGCCTCGCTTGACTAGTGAGCTATTACGCTTTCTTCAAAGGATGGCTGCTTCTAAGCCAACCTCCTAGTTGTCTGAGCGCTGCCACATCCTTTCCCACTTAGCATCGACTTTGGGACCTTAGCTGTCGGTCTGGGGTGTATCCCTCTTGCCCGCGGATGTTATCACCCGTGGACTGCCTCCGAGGATAACTGTTTGCGGTATTCGGAGTTTGGTACGGTTTGGTAATCTGGTAGGACCCCTAGCCGTTCCAGTGCTCTACCTCCGCAACAGAGTTGCCTCGGGCGATACCTAAATATCTTTCGGGGAGAACCAGCTATCACCAGGTTTGATTGGCCTTTCACCCCTATCCACAGCTCATCTCAGGAGTTTTCAACCTCCATTTAGTTCGGCCCTCCACGCGGTTTTACCCACGCTTCAGCCTGGCCATGGATAGATCACCTGGCTTCGGGTTATAATGCACGCGACTCGTCGCCCTGTTCAGACTCGCTTTCGCTGCGGCTCCGCCTCTTCGGCTTAACCTCGCCACGTACATTAAGTCGCCGATTCATGATGCAAAAGGTACGGAATCAGGCATTCCCTTGCGGGCATAGCCCTCTCCCTGCTTGTAGGCACACGATTTCAGGTTCTTTGAACTCCCCTCACCGGGGTTCTTTTCACCTTTCCCTCGCGGTACTCGTTCACTATCGGTCGACAGGTAGTATTTAGGCTTGCGAGATGGTCCTCGCAGATTCAGGCAGGATTGCACGTGTCCCGCCTTACTTGGGAACTCCG
>CAWBVQ010000017.1:0-232500 GCA_963792275.1 uncultured delta proteobacterium | reverse complement strand
GCGCGCTTGTCGAAGCGGAGCACGCGCAGGCGCGGCAATCCTTCCGCCACGTGGGCGCGGCGCGCCGCAAGCAGCAGGTCCACCTGCGCCTGGGGCAACGCCTCTTGCAGCGCCCGCACCAGCGGAATGGTGAGGAGCGCGTTGCCCACGCGATCGTCGGTGCGGACGACCAGGACGCTGGCGATGCTTCTGGGAGGAGAGCCCGGCAGCGGCAAGAGCCGGTGCGCCGCGCGGGTCAGGAGCCGCGCCGCGAGCCCAGGCGGCGGGTCCAGCCGCGGATCGGTCACGCCAGCACTTCCTCGCAGGCGGCCGCCACCTGCTCCGCGTCCAGATCGCGCAGGCAGCGATGGTGTCCGAGGGGGCAGTGCCGCGAGCCGTGCGCGCTGCACGGAGAACAGGGGAGATCCAGCGTCAGCGCGCGCTGGCGGGGCCCGAAGAGGTGCATGCCCGGAGCGGTGGGCCCGAACAGCGCCACGGTGGGCACGCCCAGGGCGCGCGCGGCGTGCACGAGGCCGGTGTCGCCGCCGATCGCCAGCGAGGAGAGGGAGAGGATGGCCAGCGCCTCGCCCACCGGATTGCCGGTGGTATCGATGCAGGCGCCGCCGGCGCCGATCTCTTTCGCCACCGCCCGTTCTTTCGGACCGCCCAGGAGCACGGGGCGGAACCCCGAATCCGCCAGCACGCGCACGAGCTCCGAGACGTGAGGCGAAGGCCAGATCTTGGTGGCCCACTCCGAGCCCAGGCACACCGCCACCAGCTTCTCCCGCGCGCCCGCGCCCAGCGCCGTCCCGGCGGCGGCCAGCCATTCCGGCCGCGGCTCGAGCTGCATCGGCGCGGGTTCGGCGCCCAGCGCCCGGGCGAGGTCTGCCTCCTGGAGCAGGAAGGCGTCGTGGGGAGTGGGCACCCGCGCCGTGTAGAGCAGCGACCCGGCCGTGCCGGAAAACCCGACGCGCTCGGGAATTCCCGCAAGCCACGCCAACAGCGAGGTGCGCAGCGAACGATGCGGCAGCACCGCCAGCGGATACTGGCGGGTGGCGAGGCGCGCGGCCACGCGGCGCAGGCCGGAGAGCCCGCGATCAGCGCCGCGCTTGTCGAAGACGTGCACCTGGGCGACGCCGGGGATGGCGCGCGCGATGTCCTGCGCCCGCGGCGCCACGCAGAGGTCGATCTCCGCCGCAGGCCAGCGGCCGCGAAGCGCGTGCACCAGCGCGGAGGTGAAGACGGTATCGCCCAGATAGGCGGTCTGGATCACCAGTGCCCGCGCGGGGGGACGGGCGGCGAGGCGTTCCGCGAGCGTCACGGCGAGAGCGGCTGGGCTTCGTCGATGAGCATGACCGGGATGTCGTCTTCGATGCGGTACACCAGCTTGCACGCCTTGCAGACGATCTGCTGCTGCTCCTCGCGGAAGGTGAGCTCGCCCTTGCACTTGGGGCACGCGAGGATCTCCTTGAGCTCCGGCGCGATGGGCATGGCGATCTCCTATCACGAAAATCTCGACAGCTCCCAGAGGCGCGCGTAGCGGTGGAAGGCTTCGTACGATCGCGCCCAGGCCATGGCCGCGCCCGCCGCGCCGTCGAGGAACCCGCCGCGCAGGAAATAGCCGCGCAAGAAGCGCCAGAGCGGCCGCATCGCCACCTCCCAGGCGCCCGCCCTCGCGCCCTGCGCGTGGAGCATGCGCGCTGCCTCTTCCGCATAGCGGTCCAGCTTGCGCAGGCAATCCTCCAATGAATCGTAGGTGTAGTGGAGTATGGGCGCGTCCAGGCGCGCGATGGTGCCGCGGACGACGAGCTTCTCGTGGACGGAGCGCCGCGGATCGTAGCTGCACGCGTCGCGGCGGAAGAGGCGCACGTGGCGGTCGGGCCAGAACCCCCCGTGCCGCAGCCAGACGCCGCGGAAGTGGTTCTTGAAGGGCAGCGCGTAGGCGGCGGCGTCGCCCAGGGAGACCGCGCGCAGCTCCGGGGAGGCGCGCTCGTCGGCGTCGATGGAGAGGACCCACTCGCCGGCGGCCTGCGTGCGGGCGAACTCGTGCTGCCGGGCGAAATCGTCGAAGGGGCGCTGGAGGAGGCGCGCGCCGGCGGCCGCGGCGACCTCCCGCGTCCGGTCGCGCGAGCCGCCGTCCACCACCAGGATCTCGTCGCAGAAGCCGCGCAAGGACGCGATGCAGTCGGGCAGGTCGCGCTCCTCGTCCTGCGCGACGATGGTGGCGGAGAGCCGCGTCACAAGAGCGACTTGAGCCTGGCGATGAAGGCCGTGGTCGAGTGCTCCTTGGGGTCGCCGGCGATGACGGTGCGCCCGCCCCAGCTCGCCACCAGCGCGCGCTCGGGCACGCTCTCGGGCGTGTAGTCGGTGCCCTTGACGTGCAGGTCCGGCTTCAATGCCAGAAGGAGCGCCTCGGCCGTCTTCTCGTGGAAGAGCACCACCAGATCCACGCCCTTCACCGCGTCGACGAGCTCTGCCCGCTCGCGCTCGGGGAGGAGCGGCCGGCGCGGGCCCTTCGAGGCGCGGACGGAGGCGTCGCTGTTCACGCCGGCGATGAGCAGCCCGCCGGCCGCGGCCTCCTTCGCACCCTGCAAATATCGCAGGTGGCCCACGTGGAGCAGGTCGAAGGCGCCGTTCACCACCGCGACGAGCTGGCCGCGCTTGCGCGCAGCTTCACGCTCCTGCGCCGCCTCCTGCAAGGAGACGATCACCTGCGCCCCCGCGACGCGGCGCGCGGCTGGACCAGGAGCGTGGGCTGCGCCACCTCGGCCCGCCGCAGCTCGGCGCGCAGCTCGCCCGCGGAGACGGGCACCGTCCCGGGCTTCTGCACCTTGAGCGCCCCGGCCACGTTGGCGATGCGCATGGCCTGCACCGGATCTGCCCCTGCGGCGAGCGCGGCGGTGTTCGCCGCCATCACCGTGTCGCCGGCGCCGGTCACGTCCACCGCGTCGGCGGAGCCGTGCACCGGCACCAGCGCGGTGGACTCGCCAGGGCGGAGCAGCGCCATGCCGGTGCGGCCGCGGGTCACGAGCAGCGACCGCAGGCGCAGCGACTGGAGCAGCTCGCGGCCCGCCTCCTCCAGCGCCGCGAGGTCGTCGCCGATGGGGTGCCCCACCGCCTGCTCCAGCTCCACCTCGTTGGGCTTCGCCACCGTCACGCCGCGATACTTGCCGAGGCCATGGCGCGCGTCCACGCAGACGGTCTTGCCTTGCGCCGCCAGCGACCGCACCGCTTCCACCAGCGCAGGCGAGAGCAGGCCCAGGCCGTAGTCGGAGACGAGGATGGCGTCGGCCTTGGCGGCCGCCTGGGCCAGCGCGCGGACGAGCTTTTGCGCCAGCGCGGGCCCGGGCGCGGGCGGACCGTCGCGGTCGATGCGCAGCATCTGCTGGCGGCGCGTGTTCTTGCCGCCGGCGAGGACGCGCGTCTTGGTGGAGGTGGGCCCCTCCACGGAGAGGATCCCGGAGTCGCCCGCGCCGGCCTCGCGAAGCAGCGCGCGCAGCCGGCGGCCGGTCTCGTCGGTGCCGAGCAGCCCCACCGCCTGCACGCGCGCTCCCAGCGCGCAGAGGTTCATGATGGCGTTGGCGCCGCAGCCCGGTTTCAGCTCCGCCGACTCGTAGCGCACGATCAGCACCGGCGCCTCGCGGCTGATGCGCTCGGTCTCGCCATAGACGAACTCGTCGGCGACGAGGTCGCCGAGGACGGCGACGCGGGCCTTGGGAAAGCTCGCCAGAAGCCGCTGCAGATCCTGGTTCATCCACTTCCTCTCGTAGCCCGCTCCCTGAACCCTAAACCTAAACCTAAACCCAAACCCGTTCCCTCACCCCTCCGGCCGCGTCTTCCATCTTCGATGAACCCAGAACCAGTGGTCGGGCCGCGCCCGGACCTCCTCCTCCACCGCCCGGGTGATCTGCTGCGTCAGATCCTCCACCGCGGCGTGCCCGGAGAGCCCGGTCGAGAACGGCCCGCGCACCTTGACCACGTGCGACCCGTCGGGCTGGCGCAGGGGAAACGCGGCGATGGCCGGCGCTCCGGCGCGGAGCGCGAAGACGGCGACCGCAGGCGTGGTGCAGGCCGGGGAGCCGAAGAACTGCACGAAGATGCCGCGGCTCGGGCGCATGTTCTGGTCCACCGCGATGGCCAGCACCTCGCCGCGGCGGAGGAGGGCCAGCGCCTCCTTGCTGGAGCCGCGGTCGGGCAGGTTGCGCACGCCGGACTGCGAACGCCGGGAGAAGAGCCAGCGGCCGAAGGCGTCGTTCAGGTTGCGGACGATGATCGAGAGCCTGACTCCGCGCCGGCCCACCGTCCGCGCCAGGAGCTCGAAGTTGCCGAAATGGGCCACCGCGCAGACCACGCCGCGGCCCTGCGCGAGCGCCGCCTCGTAGATGTCCCAGCCTTCGAAGCGCACCTGCCGCTCCAGCTCGGCTTCGCTGTAGGGCACCAGGATCTCCGCCAGGCTCCGTCCGAGTTGCCGGTACGACGCCTTTCCCAGCCGGCGGCGTTCGCCCTCCGACAGGGCAGGGAAGGCGCGGCGAAGGCCGTCCAGCGCCACCGCCCTGCGGATGCGCAAGAGCCACGCCAGCGTGCCAATCCAGTCGCCCAGGCGGAGGAAGAGCCCCCTCACAGGATCTCTCCCAGCGCGCGCTCCAGCGCATCCTCGCCGCGCAGGATGCGCAGCTCCACCGGGACGGCGACGATTCCTTCGGGCCGCTTTATCCGCGCCAGGTCCTTCTCGGTGGTGACCAGCGTCGCTCCCGTCGCCTGCGCGCGCAGCTGCGTCAGCTCGCGCGCGGAGAAGTAATGGTGGTCGCGAAACCAGCGCATGCCGGCGATCTCCGCCCCGAGCCGGCGCACCGTCTCGACGAAGCTGTCCGGCCGCGCGATGCCGGCGAAGAGGAAGACGCGCCGGCCGCGCAGGTCCGCCCGGCCTTCGTAGGCGCTCTCCACGACGGGAAAACCGCGCAAGATTCCGGCGCGCGGGTCGCGGGCGAGATCGCAGCGCGTCAGCCAGAAGAGCCCGTTGCGCACCCGCCGCAGCGCCGAGGGCAGCTCGCGCAGCGGCCCCCGCGGCAAGAGCGCGCCGTTGCCGAAGAGGTTGGAGGCGTCCGCGGCGATGACGTCGAGGTCGCGCGCCAGGGCGTGGTGCTGCAGGCCGTCGTCGAGGAGGAGCACGTCCGCGCCCTGCTCCACCGCCCGCAGCGCCAGCGCGGCCCGGCGCGCGCCCACCCACACGGTGAGGCCGCGCCGCGCCATCAGGAGCGGCTCGTCGCCCACGTCCTCTGCGCGTGCATCCGCCCTGACCAGGCCTTCCGCTCGCGCGCGGCGCCCATAGCCGCGGCTGAGCACGGCCGGCCGGCGACCCCGGCGCAAGAGCCGCCTCGCCAGCTCGAGCGCGATGGGCGTCTTGCCCGCCCCTCCAACGGTGAGATTTCCCACCGAGATCACCGGCACCGGCGCCTTCATCGGCCTTGCGGCGGCCCGGTGCAGCGCCGCGCCGGCGCGAAAGACGGCAGCGGCCGGCGCGAGCAAGAGCGACCACGCGGGCGGCTTCTGCTCCCACCAGAACTTCACGGGATCAACTCCGCGATCAGCCGCGCGTCGCGGGCGGAGGCGCCGCGCACCGAAGACACCGCCTCGCGCGCGAGCTCTCCCAACTTGCGCAGCTCGTCCGGGCGCGCCAGCAGGTCGCGCAGGAGCTGCAAGAGCGCCACCGGGTTCTTGACTTGAAGGCCGCCCCGCCCCACCAGCACCTGCACGCTGTCCTGGAAGTTCTCCATTCGCGGCCCGAAGAGCACCGGCTTGCCGCAGGCCGCGGGCTCGAGGATGTTCTGCCCGCCGCGGCGGCCGAAGCTGCCCCCCACGAACACCACCGTGGCGAGCTGGTAGGCGCGGACGAGCTCGCCGATGGTGTCGAGCACGATCACCGGCTCCGGCCCGCCGCGCTCCGAGCGCAGGCGGGTGCCGAGGCCCATGGACCGCGCCAGCGCCAGCACGCGCTGCGCCCGCTCGATGTAGCGCGGCGCGATGAGGAGGCGCAGGTCGGGATGATCGCGGCGCAAGAGAGAGAACACGCGCAAGAGGCCCGCCTCTTCTCCCTCGTGCGTGGAGCCGCACACCCAGAGGCGCTCGCCGGAGAGCGACAGGGCCTCGCGCAGCGAGGGGTCCTCGCTCTCCGGCACGCTCACCGCCAGCGCGTCGAACTTGGTGTTTCCGGTGACGTGCACGCGGTCCCGCGCAGCGCCGAGCGAGAGCGCGCGCTCCGCCTCGTCCTCGGCGCGCATCATCAGCACGTCGAAGGCCTGGATGAGGTTTCCCGCGAAGTGGAAGAGCAGCCGGTAGCGCGCGACGTTGCGGGGACGCAGGCGGCCGTTGGTGAGGGCGAGCTTGACGCCGGTGCGGGCGGCCCGATCCACCAGCTGCGGCCACAGCTCGGTGTATTCCAGCACCAGCACGTCGGGCCGCAGCGCCGCGAGCGCGCGCCGGCACGCGCCGGGAAGATCGTAGGGCAGGAAGGTGACCAGGTCGGCGAGGCCGTCCGCCACCAGCCGCTGCCGCGCCATCGAGGCGCCCGAGTCGGTGATGGAGGAGACGATGACCCGGACCTCCGGCCGCAGCGCCTTCAGCTCGCGCACGATGGGCACGAGGCCGAGCACGTCGCCCGCGGACGCGCCGTGCAGCCACACCCGCGGGCCTGGAGGCGGCATCGCCACTCCGCCGTAGAGGCCCAGGCGCAGGCGGATGCCCTGGCGCACCCGCGGGTGGAGGAGCAGGAAGGGCGAGAGCAGCCAGAAGAAGAGGTACTCGACGGCGGTCGCGACCCAGGTCAAAAGCGCGTCCCCACCGAGATCCCGGGCTCGAAGATGAAGTGGGTGACGGCGTTGGGGCCGGGCTTCGTCGCCAGCTCGACGGCGACGCCGGGCGACAGCTCCACCGGACCGAGATCGAAGGCCGCGGCCGTGCCCAGCCCGGCGGAGAGGACGGGCGACCACTGCAGGGCAGCCTGCGACTCGGAAAGGCCGGCGACGATGGTGTGGAAGGCGCGGATCCAATAGGCGCGGACGAAGGGAGAGGCGGTGACCGCGAAGAGCGGGTTGACCCGGTAGGTGGCGACCAGCGGCACCTCCAGGCCGAGCGCGCGGTAATCCCAGGTGTCGATCTGCGTCCGGCTGTTGGCGGTCCGGTCGATCCGCTGCTGCGCGCTCACGCCAACCGCGCGCGCGCCGAGCTCGACCGCGAGACCTCCGCCGGCGGGCCTTTCCTGGAGCCGCACCCTGGCCCCGATGGCGCCGCCCACCACCGCGGGCGTGAAGGGCACGATGGGATTGGTCAGCTTGAGCTGCGCCTCGACCGCGACCAGCCTGGCCGCCTGGTAACGGAGCGAGACGTCGGAGGCCACCCAGGTGGAGACGTCGTACTGCTGCGCTTCCGGCGGCGTGGCGGGCAGGTCGCGGACGTCGGCGGGGCCGGCCAGCACCCTGCCCGCTTCCAGGGAAACGCTGGCGTGGAACTCGCCTGGCTGGAGGTCCCCCGCGGGCAGGAAGGTGCCCGCGCTCACCACCGGCAACGCGCAGCCGGAGCAGAGGAGCAGCAGGACCGCCGGCCTCACCCGCTCAGCCCCGGAAAGGTGTCGCGCAGGCCGTCGAACATGAACTGCACCGCGATGGCGCCGATGATCAGGCCGATGACGCGGTTGATCACGCTGAGGCCGGTGACGCCGAGCACGCGCGCGATGCGTTCGGCGGCCACCAGCATGGCGTAGCTGGCGGCGCAGGTGACCGCGATGGAGAGCACCACCGGGATGGCGAAGAGGACGCGGCCGGCCCGGCCCATCAGCGCCGTGACCGTGGCGATGGAGCCGGGTCCCGCGAGCAGCGGGATGGCGAGCGGAAAGATGGCGACGTCCTCCTTGTCCGCTCCTTCCTGCGCCTCTTCCGGCGTCATGCGCGTGCGCTGCTGCTCGGCGCGGAGCATCTCGATGGAGGTGAGCAGGAGCAAGACGCCGCCGGCCACCTTGAAGGCGCCCAGCGTCACGCCGAAGACCTTGAAGATGAGCGTGCCGGCCACCGCGAAGGTGGTGAGGATGAAGAAGGCGGTGATCGAGGCGCGCCGCGCCATGGCCCGGCGCTTCTCCGGCGTGTCGTTGCGCGTCATGGCGATGAACACCGGGATCACGCCCATCGGGTCCACCACGAAGAAGATGGCGGAGAGCGACAGCACGCTGAAGCTGAGCCAGTCCTTCAACATGCGAAGCGTTCTCCGGTCCGCGCGGGGTCCGGACCTGCCCTCCGGGCAGGCGAGCGACCGCTCCCCGCAGGGCAACGTGGTTCACTTTCAGCGCTCTCTACCATCCTTTCCTTTCCAGCGCGCTCCCGGGTCGCTACCATGAGTCCCTGGTGGAGGACACGACCTGCCGCGAGCTGGTGGAAAACGCCAGCGACATCGTCTACGCGCATGACCTCGACGGACGGTTCACCTGGGTGAACCGCGCCTGCGAGCGCATCACCGGGTATTGCCGCGACGAGGTGCTGCGGATGCGCATCTGGGACCTGGTGGCCCCGGAGTACCGCGCCGCGCTGGAGAAGAACCTCAGCGGCGACATGCAGACCTTCGAGGTGGAGATTGTCACCCGCGAAGGGCGCCGGGTGCCCCTGGAGCTGAAGAGCCGCCTGGTGCACCGCGGCCACATGCCGGTGGGGGTGCAAGGCATCGCCCGCGACGTGACCGAGCGGCAGAAGACGGCCCAGGCGCTGCGCGAGAGCGAGGAGAGGTACGCGCTCGCGGCCCAGGGCAGCAACGACGGACTCTGGGACTGGGACCTGCGCAAGAACCGCATCTTTTTCTCCCCCCGCTGGAAGGAGCAACTCGGCATCGTGGAGGGGGAGATCGACGGCTCTCCCGACGACTGGTTCGATCGCGTCCACCCCGACGACCGCGCGCGCCTGCGCAGCGATCTGGCACAACACCTCGAAGGCCGCACGCCGAATCTCGAGACCGAGTATCGCGTCCGCCACATGGACGGGAGCTGGCGCTGGATGCTGGTGCGGGGCGCCGCGGTGCGCGACGCGAGCGCCAAGGCCTACCGCCTGGCGGGCTCGCAGACCGACATCACCGACCGCAAGTCCGCCGAGGAGAAGCTGCTCCACGACGCCCTCCACGACGGGCTGACCGGGCTGCCCAACCGCTCGCTCTTCCTCGACCGGCTCAGCCAGGCGATGGCCTTCTCGCAGCGGCGCGAGGACTACCGGTACGCGGTGCTCTTCCTCGACCTCGACCGCTTCAAGACGGTCAACGACAGCCTCGGCCACACCCGGGGCGACGGGCTCCTCGTCCAGGTGGCGCGAAGGCTGGGCGCGCAGGCGCGGCCCGGAGACACGGTGGCGCGGCTGGGCGGAGACGAGTTCGCCGTGCTGCTCGAAGACTACGCCGACGCCGACGAGCCGGTGCGGACGGCCGACCGCGTGCAGGAGGCGCTCGCCGCCGCCTACGATCTCGACGGGACCGAGGTGTTCGTCAGCGCTTCCATCGGCGTGGCGGCAGGGTCGCCCAGCTACGCCACTCCGGAGGAGATCCTCCGCGACGCCGACACCGCCATGTACCGCGCCAAGGACCTGGGGCGGGCGCGGCACGCGGTGTTCCAGCCGGCGATGCACGCGCATGCCCGCGCCCGGCTGCAGCTGGAGACGGACCTGCGCCGCGGGCTGGAGCGCGGAGAGCTGCGGCTGCGTTACCAGCCCATCGTCTCCTTGTACTCGGGGCAGATCACCGGGTGCGAGGCGCTGATCGTCTGGGACCACCCCACCCGCGGCACCATTCCGCCCAACGACTTCATCCCCAGCGCCGAGGAGACCGGCCTCATCGTCCCCATCGGGAGCTGGGCGCTCTCTCGCGCCTGCGCCGACGCCAGGGCGTGGAACGACGCCATCCCCCGCGGGCAGCCGGGCGTCTCGGTGAGCGTGAACCTCTCGGCGCGCCAGCTCTTGCGCCCGGAGCTGCTCGACGAGGTGCGCACCGCTCTCGCCGAGAGCGGCCTTCCCGCTCCGCGGCTGCGGCTGGAAGTGACCGAGAGCGTGATCATGGAGCACGCCGGACCGGCGGCGGTGCTGCTGGCGCAGCTCAAGGCCATGTCGGTGCACCTCTTGCTCGACGACTTCGGCACCGGCTACTCCTCGCTCAGCTACCTGCACAACTTCCGCTTCGACACGCTGAAGATCGACCGCAGCTTCGTCATGCGCATCGAGCAGTCGTCGAAGCAGGCGGAGATCGTCCGCACCATCGTCAGCCTCGCCCATGCGCTCTCCATGGAGGTGATCGCGGAGGGCGTGGAGAATCCGGCCCAGGTGCAGCAGCTCCAGACGCTGCACGTGCAGTCGGCGCAGGGGTACTGGTTCTCGCGGCCGGTGGCGGCCCGCGCCTTCCACGACCTGTTGCTCCTGCGCAAGACCTATGCCTTGCCGCTCTCGCCCAGCGTGCATCTGGCGCATTGAACGCGAGTGCAGCGACCGAGCGAGACCAGAGCATCAGGACGGTGAGGGCGACGAGGATGGCGGCGGTGGCCCAGGAGAGCGCGCTGAGCCAGCGGCCGTTGCGGTAGCGGCCCATCAGCCGCTCGTCCTGCGCGAGCAGCAGCATGAAGACGAGGATGAAGGGCAGGAGCACGCCGTTGGCGGTCTGCGAGAGCAGCATGATCTTCAAGAAAGGCACGCCGGGCAGGAGCACGAGGCCGGCGCCGAGCACGATCATCGCCTCGTAGAGCACGTAGAACTGCGGCGCGTCGTGGCGGCGCTTGTCGATGCCGCTCTCCCAGCCGAAGGCCTCGCAGACGTAGTAGCTGGTGGAAAGGGGCAGGATGCTGGCGGCGAAGAGCGACGCGTTGAAGAGGCCGAAGGCGAACAGCGCGCTCGCCCATTCTCCCGCGAGCGGGCGCAGGGCCACCGCCGCGTCCGCCGCCGACTCGATGTGGCCGCCGGTCCGGTGGATGGTCGCGGAGCACGCCAGCACGATGAAGAACGCCACCACGTCGGTGACGACGCAGCCGAGGACCACGTCGAGGCGCGAGAGCGGATAGTCGTCGAGGCGCACGCCTTTTTCCACGATGGCCGACTGGAGATAGAACTGCATCCAGGGCGCGATGGTGGTGCCCACCAGCGTCACCACCATGGTGAGCGCCGGGCCGGTCAGGGCCAGCGTGGGCCGCAAGGAGCCGCGCGCCACCTCGCCCCAGTCCGGCTTCGCCAGGACGCCCGCCACCAGGTAGGCGACGTAGAAGACGCAGGCCACCAGGAAGACGCGCTCGACGATCTTCGCCGTGCCCTTGAGGACGAGCAGCCAGACGGTGAGCGCCACCAGCGGCACCGAGTACCAGCGGGGGATGCCGAAGATTTGCAGCGCCTCCGCCACTCCGGCGAACTCCGCCATGGTGTTGCCCACGTTGGCGATGACCAGGGCGAGCATGACGTAGAAGGTGGCCTTGACCCCGAACCTCTCGCGGATGAGATCGGAGAGGCCCTTGCCGGTGACCACGCCCATGCGCGCGGTCATCTCCTGCACCAGGATCAGCGCCAGGGTGATGGGGATCAGCGTCCAGAGGAGCGAATAGCCGAAGTCGGCGCCCGCCTGCGAGTAGGTGGCGATGCCGCCGGCGTCGTTGTCCACGTTGGCGGTGATGATTCCCGGTCCCACCACCGCGAGCACCGCGACGATGCGCGCCCAGCGGGACTTGAGCAGCCGGGCGGGCGAGGTGCGGAGGCGGGACGCCGGAGCATTGGAATCCGGACGCGCCTCCACGTCAGCCATGGAGGACCTTTTCCAGGACGTCGTCCACGGTCACCACGCCGAGGATCTTCCCCTCCTTCTCCACCGGCAGGGAAAAGAGGTTGTACTTCGCCGCCAGCTCCGCCACGTGGCCGGCGGGGTCGTCGGGCGCAAGCCGCGCCGGGTGCTCGTGCATGAGCGCGTCCACCGGCGCCTCCGGCGCGGCGAGCAGGAGATCGCGCAGCGAGAGCACGCCGAGAAGGCGCCGGTCGCGCTGCAGCACGAAGCAGTCGTGCACCTGGGCGATCTCCTTCGCCTGCTCGCGGATGGACTGCAGCGCGGCCTCCGCGGACATGGCGGGCGAGAGGCGGAGGAACTCGGTGTTCATCATGCCGCCGGCGGAGTTCTCGTCGTAGTGCAGGAGCTCTTGCACCTCGCGCGCTTCCGGCGCGTCCATGGCGGCGAGGATCTCCGCCGACTCTTCCCGGGGCAGCTCGGCGAGGAGATTGGCGGCGGCGTCGGGCTGCATCTCCTCGACGATGTCCGCCGCCCGCCCGGGCTCCACCATGTGCAAAAGCTCGCGCTGCAGGTCCGGCTCCGACTCCTCCAGCGCGTCGGCCGCGGCCTCCACGGGAAGATCGCGGAAGAGCACCGCACGCTCGCGGCGGTCGAGGTCCTCGAGGATCTCGGCGAGGTCGCTGGGGTGGACCTGGCCGAGCGCGCGGCGGGCCAGATCCAGGCGCACCCGCGAGTTCCCGGCGGAGAGCGGCTGCACGTACTTCCAGGGCAGGAACTTCTCCGTCCGCAGCGCGCTGTTGCGGGGCAAGAGCGCGCGCAGCAGCAGATCGACGCCGAGCTGCCAGCCCATGCGGCGCACCAGCCCGCGGAAGCCCACGTCCACGTGCGCCACGCGCAGCTCGCCGCGCGCGCGGAGGAGGTGCAGGTCGTTGACCCGCTCCACCTTGGCGTCGTCGGTGTCCACGATCTGGCGGTCGAGCACGTCCTGCGCCAGGGGGATCTCGCTGGCGAACAGCTTGAGCGGCCGCAGCCCGTCCGCGTTCTCGATCAGCCGCGTGCCCGACGGCTCGCAGGAGGCCACGTCGGCCCACTCCACCCGCTGCACCTCGCCCCCCGGGACGCGGACGCGCAGGGCGGTGATGCGCGGATAGGAAGGGTCGGCCGCGTCGGCGAGGAAGTCCACCACCCGCCCCAGCCGCTCTCCCTTCGCGGAGAAGACCGGGCGCCCGAGCAGCTCGGAGAGGAAGACGAAGAAGCTACCCTCGCGCTCTGCGTTGCGCGCCAGGGCCGTCGGTGTGTGCTCGCCCAGCGCGGCCTCCAGCGAAAAGCGTCCCGGATGGTTCGCGGGTAGCAGACGGCGCAGGGCCGGTCAAGGCGTCCTGTGGTAGACACGCGGGCCGATGGCCACCACTCCGCCCACGCTCGCGGACGAGCTGAAGAGCCTGCGCATCGATCGCGCTCCGGAAGGGCGATCGCTGCCCGGCTGGCTCCTGCCCGCGGCGGTGGTGGTGGCGCTGGCCCTTCTCGCGCTCATCGCCTGGAAGACGCTGGGCGGCCGGCTCTTCGCTCGCGAAGTCGAGACCACCCAGGTGGCCCTGGTGACGCCGGCGCAGGGCGCGCAGCTTCTGGTTGCGACCGGGTACGTGGTGCCCCAGCGCAAGGCCAACATCTCGCCTCGCATCGGCGGGCGGGTGGCGAAGATCTTCGTCGAGGACGGAACGGTGGTGAAGGCGGGCCAGGTCATCGCCGTGCTCGAGGACGCCGACTACAGGGCGCAGCTTGCGCAGGCGCAGGCCGACGTGAAGTCCGCGCAGGCGCGGCAGAAGAAGGCGGAAGTCGATCTGCAAGACGCGCAGCGCCAGTACGCCCGCGAGCAGATCGTGCAGGAGAAAGGGGTCTCCACCCCCGCCGCGCTCGACGCCGCGACGGCGCGACTGGGCGGGGCCAAGGCCGCGCTCGCCGCCGCCGAGGCGGACGTGGCCGCGGCGCGCGCCCGGGTGGACGTGGCGCGGGTGAACCTGGACAACTGCTACGTGCGCGCTCCCTTCGCCGGCCGGATCACGCAGAAGCTCACCGACATCGGCGAGATCGTCTTCGGCTTCACCAGCGCGGGCAACGCCGGCAACGGCGGCATCGCCTCGCTCGCGGACTTCACCAGCCTGCAGGTCGAGGCCGACGTCTCCGAGTCGCAGGTGGCCAAGGTGGGCATCGGCACGCCCGCGGAGATCGCGCTCGACGCCTTTCCCGAACGCCGCTACCGCGGCAGGGTGGCGGAGGTGCGGCCGCGCGTCGATCGGGCCAAGGCCACGGTGACGGTGAAGGTGGCCTTCGTCGACGACGCCAAGGACGTGCTGCCCGACATGGGCGCGAAGGTGACCTTCCTCGCCAAGGAGCTGGACGCGGCGGCGCAGAAAGCCGCTCCCACCCCCGCGGTCTCGCCGGACGCGGTGGTCCAGCGCGGAGACGCCAAGGTGGTCTTCGTGCTCGCGGCGGACGGCTCGGTGAAGAGCGCGCCGGTGGTCACCGGCCCGCCGCTGGGAAATCTGCTCACGCTCCGCCAGGGGCCGCCCTCGGGCACGCGCATCGTCCGCGCGCCGCCCGCGGACCTGGAGGACGGAATGCGCGTCAAGGAGAAGCCGTGATGGCCGAGACCGTGCCCGCCCCCCGCGCCGCCGCGCCGATCATCGAGATCCGCGGCGTGCGCAAGGTCTACCGCCGCGACCGCCAGGAGGTGACGGTGCTCGACGGCATCGACCTCGACGTTCCCGACGGCGCCTTCGAGGCGCTGATGGGCCCCTCCGGCTCGGGCAAGACCACGCTGCTCAACCTCATCGCCGGCATCGACGCGCCCACCAGCGGCTCCATCCGCGTGGCCGGCGAGGAGATCGGCCGCCTGGGCGAGACGCGGCGGGCGGAATGGCGCTCGCGCAACATCGGCTTCATCTTCCAGTTCTACAACCTGATGCCGGTGCTCACCGCGGCGGAGAACGTGGAGCTTCCGCTCCTGCTCACGCGGCTCAAGCGGGCGGAGCGCAAGCGCCGCGTGGAGGTGGCGCTCAAGCTGGTGGGCCTCTCCGACCGGCTGGACCACACTCCGGGCCAGCTCTCCGGCGGCCAGCAGCAGCGCGTGGCCATCGCCCGGGCCATCGTGGCCGACCCCAAGATCATCGTCGCCGACGAGCCCACCGGCGACCTGGACCGCAAGTCGGCGGAAGAGGTGCTGGGGCTCCTGAGGACGCTCAACGAGACGCTGGGCAAGACGGTGCTGATGGTCACGCACGACCCGCACGCAGCGGAGGCGGCCAAGGTGCGCCGGCGCCTGGACAAGGGGCAGCTCACGTGACGCTCGCGGGCCTGACCTTGCGCAACGCTTTCTTGCGCAACAAGACGCGCTCGTTCCTCACCATCCTCGGGGTGGTGCTCTCGGCGGTGGCCTTCCTCTTCCTCCGCACCATCCTCACCGCCTGGTACTCCTCCAGCGAGGCCTCCGCCGCGGACCGCATCGTCACCCGCAACGCCATCTCCATCACCCAGGTGCTGCCCCTCTCCTATGCAGCGCGCATCCAGCAGGTGCCGGGAGTGACGCGCGTCACCTGGAGCAACTGGTTCGGCGGGATCTACAAGGACCGGAAGAACTTCTTCGCGCAGTTCGCCATCGAGGCGCAGTCGGCGCTGGAGGTGTTCGACATCCGCTTCGACGCGGGCAGCAAGGAGGCGTTCCTCGCCGACCGCAACTCCTGCATCGTGGGAAAGGGCCTCGCCGACAAGTTCGGCTGGAAGCTCGGCGACACGGTGCCGCTCTTCAGCGAAATCTTCCCCGGCGACTGGGCCTTCAAGATCGCCGGCATCATCGAGGGCGCGGACGACGCCAGCATCACCAACACCATGTACTTCCATTGGGCGCGCCTGAACGAAGGGCTGCCCGATCGCATCAAGAACACGGTGGGCGTCTTCACCATCAAGGTGCAGAACGCCAACGACTCGCCGCGGGTGATCAAGGACATCGACGCGCTCTTCGCCAACAGCGAGGCGGAGACGCACAGCGAGACGGAGAAGTCGTTCCGGCTGCAGTTCGTGCAGGGGTCCTCCGCCATCCTCACCGCGCTCGAGGCCGTCTCCATGGTGATCCTGGTGATCATGGCGCTGATCCTCGGCAACACGCTCGCCATGGGCCTGCGCGAGCGCACCAGCGAGCTCGGCGCCATGCGCGCCATCGGCTTCCTGCCGCGGCACGTGCGCAGGCTCGCGCTCGGCGAAGGAGCGCTCCTCGGCCTGACCGGCGGCATTCTCGGCTGTTTCGTCGCGCGCCCGGTCCTGCGCGGCGTGGGCAAGCTCGCGGCCAGCATCGGCTTCCTCTCCAACGTGACCTACACCATGCCCACGGCGGTGGGGACGGTGCTGGTCGCCGCGGCGCTGGGGGCGCTGGCCAGCGCGCTGCCCGCGGTGCAGGCGGCGAGGATGCAGATCGTCGACGCGCTGCGGAGACAGGAATGATCCCGCTCTCCTACAGCCTCCGATCGATCCTCCGCCGCCGCTTCTCCGCCCTGGCCACCGCGGGCGGCCTTGGCCTCGTGGTCTTCGTCTTCGCCGCGGTCCTGATGCTGGCGCGCGGCGTGCGGGAGACGCTCAAGTCCACCGGCTCGCGCGAGAACGCCATCATCCTGCGCAAGGGCTCCACCTCGGAATTGACCAGCTTCCTGCCGCGCGACGCGGCCAAGGCGTTCGCCGCCGATCCCGCCGTCGCCATCGAAGGCGGCCGGCAGGTGGCCTCGCCCGAGCTCTTCGTCATCTTCCAGCTCCAGCGCGCCGATGGCTCGGGCAGCGCCAACGTGGCCTTTCGCGGCGTCACCAAGGACGGCTGGGAGCTGCTCCGCTCGCGCTCCGTCAAGGTGGTGGAAGGGCGGCTTCCGCAGTGGGCCACGAGCGAGATCATGATCGGCCGCGCCACCGTGGGCAGGTACAAGGGCGCGCAGGTCGGGCAGGCCATCTCCATCGCGCGGCGGCAATGGCTGGTGGTGGGCGTGTTCGATGCGGGCGGGAGCGGATTCGACAGCGAGATCTGGGGCGACGCGGACCAGATCGCCGACGCCGCGCGCCGGCCCGGCTACTCGGTGGTGACGGTCCGGCTGAAGAGCCCCTCCGAGTTCGACGCCCTGCGCGCCACGGTGGATGCCGACCCGCGCTGGAACCTGGAGGCGAAGCGCGAGGACAGGTTCTACGAGGAGGCGTCCGGCCCCATGGCCACCTTCATCGGCGTGCTCGGCACCGCCATCTCCGTCTTCTTCGCCTTCGGCGCCACCCTGGGCGCGATGATCACCATGTACGCGCAGGTGGCGGGCCGCGTGCGCGAGGTGGGCACGCTGCGCGCGCTGGGGTTCAAGCGGCGCTCCGTCCTCTGGAGCTTCCTGGTGGAGAGCTTCATCCTCGCCCTGCTCGGCGCGGCGGGCGGATGCGCGCTCGCCTCGCTGCTCTCCGCCGCCACCTTCACCACCACCAACTTCGGCTCCTTCACCGAGATCAAGTTCCGCTTCCACTTCGCGCTGGAGGTGGCCTGGAAGGCGACGCTGTTCGCGGTGGTGATGGGCCTCTTGGGCGGGTTCTTGCCCGCGGCGCGCGCCGCGCGGCTGCAGATTGCGGAAGCGACCAAGGGATGACGCCGAGCCGCGCGCAGGCCTGGGACCTGCTCTGCGAGTTCACCACGTCGGACGCGCTGCGCAAGCACGCCCGCGGCGTGGAAGAGGCGATGCGCGCCTACGCGCGCTGGTTCGGGGTGACGGACGCCAGGGAGATCGAGACGTGGGGCATCGTCGGCATGCTCCACGACTTCGACTACGAGCAGAA
Source organism: uncultured delta proteobacterium (assembly GCA_963792275.1). GTDB lineage: Bacteria > Myxococcota > Myxococcia > Myxococcales > 40CM-4-68-19 > 40CM-4-68-19. The sequence goes on along the minus strand of CAWBVQ010000017.1, from coordinate 214,914 downwards.
CCCCAGCGAGGAGACGCACCTGCACGTGGGCTGCCGCATCCTGCGCGAGCGCGGCTGGCCCGAGGAGATTGTCGAGGCCGTCGCCTCGCACGCCGACTACATGAAGATCCCGCGGGACACGCCGCTGAAGAAAGCCATCTACGCCTGCGACGAGGCGGTGGGCTTCATCGGCGCCTGCGCCAAGGTGCGGCCGAGCAAGAAGCTCGCCGACCTGCCGCCGGAGTCGGTGGTGAAGAAGCTCAAGGACAAGGCCTTCGCGCGCAGCGTGGACCGCGGCTACGTGTACGGCGGCGCGGAGGCGCTGGGGCGGCCGCTCCTCGAGCACGTCGCCTTCCTCATCGAGGCGCTCAAGCCGGTGGCGGAAGAGATCGGGCTCTAGCCGGGCACGGTCCGCGGGTGGTGTACGATGCGCCGTGCGCTTGCGCCGCGGCGAGGGCCGCCTGCTCTTGCTTCTTCTCCTCGCGTACGGGTGGCTCTTCGTCTTCTTTCCCGGCCTCAACAACCCGAACGAGATGGTGCGCATCTATACCGCCCGCGCGCTGGTGGAGGAGCACAGCTGGTCCATCGGACGGCGCGACCTGCGCGGAGGCCGGCCGGTGGACTCGGGCCCGGTCTATTCGGACTGGGGCTACGTCAACGACAAGGCGCTCACCTGCGATGACCCGCGGGCCCGTCCGCCGGACTGCGCGGGCAAGCTCTACGCGGCGAAGGCGCCGGGTGCTTCCCTCCTGGCGGTGCCGGTGCTGGCGGCGCTGCGCGCGCTGGGGCCGCTGCGCAAGGCGGAGGCGGTGCTGGCGCTCCGCTGGGTCTGGGTCATCCTGCCCTCGGTCCTCTTCTGGCTCGCGCTGCGGCGCTGGATGCTCGACGCGGAGGTGCCCGAGCCCGCCGCTCTCGCCTGCACGCTCTGCGGCGCGCTCGGCTCGCTCTCGCTCACCTACGGGCAGATGTTTGCCGGGCACCAGCTCGCGGCGCTGGCGCTGGGCGCGGCCTTTCTCTGCGCGTTCTGGAAGACGTGGCGGCCGGCCTGGTTCGGGTTCTTCTGCGCGCTCTCGGTGGCGCTGGAATATCCCTCGGCGCCCGCGGCGGCCATCCTGCTGCTGGCGGCGCTCTTGCGGCACCGGCGCGGCTTCGCGCGCGTGGCCCTGGGAGCGTTGCCGTGGGCGCTGGTCCTGGCGCAGTTCCACTGGAGCGCGTTCGGCGCGCCCTGGGCCACGCCCTACGCGCATCTGGAGAACCCCGGCTTCGTTCGCGAGATGGGTCCGGGCGCAACGGGGTTGTCGATGCCCACGCTGGAGCGCGTCTACGGTTCGCTCCTCGCTCCGTACCTAGGATTGTTCTTCTGGGCGCCGTGGATGGTGCTCGCGCTGCTCGCGCCGTGCTGGCTGCGCCGGAGCCCGGGGGGTCTCACCGCGTTTCTCGTCATATTGTATTATCTCGCATTCCAGCTCGGACAATCGCTCTGGCGCAGCGGATGGGTGGTGGGTCCGCGCTACCTCACTCCGCTGGTTCCCTTCGCGGCCGCCTGCGTGGCCCTCGCGTCGCGGGCCGCGCCCCGCTGGTGGGCTTCTGCCCTGGGCGGCCTGGGAGCGGCCGGAATCGCGGCCACCGGCCTTGCATCGGCCGTCTGCCAGGGTTTCCCGCTGGAGGTGCAGAACCCCCTCCGCGAGGTGGTCTGGCCGCTGCTCTCGCACGGCTATGCCGCGCCCAACCTCCTCCAGGCGAAGGGCGTGCCCGGGCTGTGGAGCGCCGCGCCCTATTTTTTCGCGCTTTTCATCGCCATTGCGCTGCTCGTCCGGCGCAATGCCGCCGCGCTCGCGATCTGCGTCGTCGTCTCGGTTCTGCAATGGACTGCCCCGGCGCGCAAAGACCTGGGAGCGGCGCGCTTTCTCGCCTCGCAATGGCAGCCGTCGCCGCCTCCGGGCGCAAAGCCGTTCTGATAGGCTTCCCCTCGTGCGCGCGCAGCTTCCCAGCCCTTTGCCCACCCGGCTCAACCTGGGATGCGGACAGTTTCCCCTGCCCGGGTTCCTCAACGTGGACGTCGCCGAGCAGGCAAAGGCCGACCTCTTCCTCGATCTGCGCGAGCTCAAGAACTACGAGCTCTTTCCCGGCGGCCATTTCGAGGTCATCGTCATGGACCACGTCCTCGAGCACCTCGACGACGTGTTCGGCGTGATGGTGGCGGTGCACCGGCTGCTCAAGCCCGGGGGGCGCCTGGAGATCCGGGTGCCCCATTTCTCCCGCGGGATCACCCACCCCGAGCACAAGCACGGCTTCGACGTGACCTTTCCCGAATACGTGCGGCCCGGTTTCCAGGGCGGGTATATCGGCGTGCCGCTGGAGCTTCATTCAATGCGGCTCGACTACATGATCCGCTGGGACCTGAAGGGCGTGGCGGTGCGCTCCTGGCAGTTGCCCATCCTGAAAGCGATGAACGGGTTCGTGAGCTGGCTCGCAAATTTACAACCCTACGCCTGCAGCCGGTTCTGGTGTACCTGGGTGGGCGGCTTCGAGCAGATCGAGTTCATCTTCCGCAAGCCTTCGGGCTGAAGCGCCGGGGAGGTGCCAATTGGCAACCGCGTTGGTGACGGGGGCGTCGTCCGGGCTGGGCCTGGAATACGCGAAGCTCTTTGCGGCGGCAAAACACGATCTGCTGCTGGTGGCGCGCAGGCGCGACCGGCTGGAGGCGCTCGCGGGCGAGCTGCGTTCGGCGCACGGAGTAGAGGCGCACGTCGTGGCCGCGGATCTCGCCTCGCCGGAGGGTCCGGAGCAGGTGTTCGAAGAAGCGCGGCGGCTGGGGCTCGAGATCGAGTTCGTCGTCAACAACGCGGGGCTGGGCGCGAGCGGCGCCTTCGCCGAGCTTCCCCTCGGGCGCGAACTGGAGATGGTCCAGGTCAACGTGACCGCCCTGGTCTCGCTGACGCGCCTCTTCCTGCCCGCGATGCTCTCGCGCAAGCGCGGGCGCATCCTCAACGTCGGATCCACCGCCGGCTTTCCGCCCGGTCCGTTCATGGCGGTCTATTACGCGAGCAAGGCGTTCGTGAATTCGTTCACCGAGGCGCTCGGCTATGAGCTGCGCGGCACCGGCGTCACCGCCACGGTGAGCTGCCCGGGCGCCACGGCCACCGAGTTCGCCGGGGTCGCGGGCAGCGACCGTTCCCTCCTCTTCCGCCTGGGAGCGGCGTCCCCCGCCACGGTGGCCCGGCAGGGCTACCGGGCGATGATGAAGGGCAAGCCGATGGTGATCCACGGGCTGCGCAACAAGCTCACCGTCCAGTCGCTGCGGCTGAGTCCCCGGGCCCTTTCGCGCGCGATCGCCGCCTCGCTCAACCCCCGCCCCCACTGAGAGACGCGCATGGAGCCCTTCACCGTCCACGTCCCGGACGAAGTGCTCTCCGACCTGCGCGAGCGGCTCGCGCGCACGCGCTTTCCGGTTTCGCTGGGCACAGGTTGGGAGCGCGGCGTCGATCTCGACTGGCTGCGCGCCGCCGTGGCCCGCTGGATGGGCGGGTACGACTGGCGCGCCGCCGAGCGCGAAATGAACCGCTGGCCCCAGTTCCGCGAGGAGGTCCACGGCCTGCGCATCCACTTCCTCCACGCGCGCACAGGCGGGCTGCCGCTCCTGGTCACGCACGGCTGGCCCGGCTCTTTCCTGGAGATGCTGCGACTTCTGCCGCTGCTCGTCGATGCGGGATTCGACGTGGTGGTGCCGTCGTTGCCGGGCTACGGCTTTTCGCCTCCCCCGAGCGCACCGGCGTCAATGCGGAGGTGATTGCCGACGCGTGGGCCGCGCTGATGACCCGCCTCGGCTACGAGCGCTTCGGCGCGCAGGGCGGCGACATCGGCGCCGCGGTTTCCACCTGGCTTGCGCTGCGGCATCCGCGGCGGCTCGCCGGCCTGCACCTCAACTACATCCCGGGTTCGTATCGACCGGATCCGACGCTGCCCCCGCCCACCGAGGAAGAGAACGCGTACCTCGCCTCGGCCGATGCCTGGGCGGCCGCGGAGGGCGGCTACTCGCACCAGCAGCGCACCCGGCCGGACACGCTCGGCGTCGGCCTCGACGATTCCCCGGCGGGCCTCCTCGCCTGGATCGGCGAAAAGCTCCGCGGCTGGAGCGCCGACTTCGAGAAGAGCTTCACGCTCGATGACGTGCTCACGCACGTGACCCTGTACTGGGTGACCCGCACCGCCACCTCCTCGGTGCGGCTCTACTACGAGAACCGCCTGCGGCCGGTGCACCTGCGCCAAGGGGAGCGGGTGCGGGTCCCGACGGCCATCGCCCGCTTTCCGCTGGAGGTCCCGATGCCGCCGCTCCCCTGGATCAAGCGCGGCTACGACGTGGAGCGCTACACCGAGATGCCGTGCGGTGGCCACTTTGCCGCCTGGGAAGAGCCGGACCTCCTCGCCGCGGACTTGCGCGCATTCTTCGCAGACCGGCCCGGAGCGCACGGCGACCGTTGACTGTTGGCGTCAGGTCGGCATCACCCACCGATGTCATCACGGACCCGTCGCCGCGCCACTACTTGCAAGCGCCGTGAGCATCGACGGTAGAGAGGCGGGTCCGAGTCCTCCTGCGCCACCCTCTCGGAACGCTTCATTCCCCGCCAAGGCACAACGAGGATAGCAACGCGTGTGTTACTTGACCTTGCCGGCAAGCGCTGCCAGCCGAGTCAGGAGATTGAACCCGATCTCTGCAAGTTGATCTTGCGGAATGGCAGACTCTGCAAAGGCCGCCGCGTCGAGATCCTTCCATGTGAAGAGCCGCAGAGTACGCCAATCGGTGCTCTTCCCGCGCCCAGCTACCTCGACATCGTCGAAAACGATCCGGACGCTTCCGTCGTCTCGTTCAACGACGCTGGCAACAACGCCCCGCGCGCCTCTCTTGCCGTCGTCTGTATCCATACAATGCTCCGTGAGAAGCGATTAGTCGTTCCAAACGTCCAACGGCGGTAGCGGTAAGCCGCGCTCGCAGGCCACCTTGCGCTGCATCGCGCTTCCGAAGCATCGCCTACCCGCCTGGCTTCCACGTGTGCGCGACACCCCACGGCAGGTGGCGAGGTCCGTAGCTGTCGCGCGCACAACAGGAATCGTTTGGGCAACAAGCTCCAAACGGCGGGCAAGGTCATATCCGGAGGGCAGTACGGTCAAGCTCAAAAGTGCCTTCACTCAGTGCCGGTCTTCGTCTAGCCACTGCGCGAAAGCGGCAAATGACGCTTCCCGGCCGAGGAAGTCCTTCACCAGCTTCGCCGCCGGCGCGCCTCCGCCCGGCTCGAGGATGGCGCGGCGGTACCGGCGCGCCGGATCCGGATTGAGCAGCCCCTCGCGCTGGAACACGCCGAAGAGGTCCTTCGCGATCACCAGCGACCACATGTACGTGTAGTAGATCGCCGAGTACCCCTCCAGGTGGCCGAAGCTCTCCTGGAAGTAGGTGCCGGGCACGTTGCGGAAAGGGGTATAGCGCTCCTGCATCTGCGCCGAGAGCGCGGTGGTGTCGAGGCCGGCGGGGTCGCGCTCGTGGAGCCGCAAGGAAGTGGCCGCGTAGAACATCTGCTGCCGCATGCGCAGGCCCTTGCCGAACTCGTCGGCGGCGCGCATGCGCTCCACCAGCTCCGCGGGAATGGGGCGGCCGGTCTCCACGTGGCGCGCGAAGCGCTGCAGCACCGAGGCGTCCCAGCACCACTCCTCCAGCATCTGCGAGGGCGCCTCGACGAAGTCCCACTCGGTGCGGACGCCGGAGACGCCCGCCCAGCGCGTGTGCCCGCCGAAGAGGTGGTGGAGGAGGTGCCCGAACTCGTGGAAGAAGGTCACCACTTCCGCGTGCTCCAGCAGCGCGGGCTCCGCGCCGGGACGGGGAAAGTTGCAGACCAGCGCGCCCTCGGGCAACGCGCCCCCGCGCACGCCGGAAGTGACGGTGAACTGCGCGGCGTGCTTGTACTTGCCGTCGCGGGGAAAGAGGTCGAGGAAGAAGCGGCCCAGCACCCTGCCCTCTTCGCTCATCTCCCAGGCGGTGACGTCCGGGTGCCACACCGGCGCGTCGGGCAGCTTGCGGTACTCGACGCCGAACATGCGCGCCGTCGTCTCCAGGAGGCCGTCGATGACGCGCGAGAGCTCGAAGTAGGGCCGCACCGAGAGCGAGTCGAAGCCGAACTGCTCGGCGCGCACCCTCTCCTTGAGGGCTTCCGAGTCCCAGGCGTCCACGCGCGGCGCGGAAGGATCGTCGCGCCGCTTGCGCGCGAGCAGCGCCTGGTAGTCCCTGGCGGCGCGCGCCTCGGAGGCGGCGGCGATCTTCTCGATGAAGTCGGAGGCGGCGCGCGCGCTGCCGATCATCTTGTCCTCGGTGACGTACGCCGCCCAGCTCTCGTAACCGAGCAGCCGCGCCAGGTCGTGGCGACGCTGCAGCATCCGGTCCAGCACTTCCAGGTTGCGGGGGTGCGCGCGCTGCCGGTAGACCTTCCACAGCCGCTCCCGCGCGGCGCTGCTGCGCGCGTAGGTCATGAAGGGGATGTAGTCGGGATGATCGGTGGTGACGATCCCCGCCGCGTGCGCCCGCACGTAGTCCTCGGGCAAGCCCTCCAGCTCCGCGCGCTCCACCTGGATGCTGCGCACGTCGTCGCGGATGTTGCGCTGGAACTCCTGGCCGATGCGGACCAGCTCCTCGTTGAGCGCCCGCACCCGCGCGCGGGTGACGTCGTCCTTGTCCACGCCGGCGCGGCGGAAGTCGCGCAGCACGCGAAAGAGGTACCAGCGCGTCGCCTCGTCCTCCGCCGCGGCGTCCACCTGCGAGAGCGGCCGGTAGACCTGGGGATCGAGCGCCAGCTCCGTGCTCAACGCCTCCGCGTCCTGCTCGCAGCGCTCCGCCGCGTCGCGCATGGCCGCGTCCGGATGCACCGAGCGCAAGAGCGAGGCGCGCGCGCTCGCGTCGGAGATGGCCGCGGTGGCCTCGTCCCACGCGCGCAGCGTCTGCAGCGAGGGCGGCATCGACTGGAGCCGCGCCACCGCGCCCCGCGCCGCGTCCAGCGCCAGCGTCGAGGCGCGCAAGAGCGCGTCTGGTGTTCCGGGCAGCGAGGCCGCGGCGGTCATGCGGGGTGTTTATGCGGCGAGCAGCTTCTCGCGCAAGCCCTCGTAGGTGCGCAGGGTCGCCTGCAAGGTCACCTTGTCGCCCGCCTCCAGCCGGCAGGCGCTCACCGGATCGAAGAAGGTCTCGCCGCTCTGCTTGACGACGTGGAGGATGAGCACGCCGTTCTCGTCGCGAAGCTGCGCCACCGTCTTGCCGGCGATGAGCCCGCCGCGCACCTCCACCTCCGCCACCACCATCAGCCGGCCGCCCACCTCGAAGGAGTTCTTGATGCTGGGGTCCAGCGCCGCCATGGCCAGCGCCGGGGCCGCCAAGGCCGAGGTGGAGAACGCCTGCGCCTCGAAGCTTGTGCGCGCCTTTTCCACCAGGTCGTCGTCGAAGAGCCGCATCACCACCCGGATGCCGGGGCGCAGCTTGCGCGCGTCGAGGGCCACGTTGAGGTTCGCCAGGTCGTCGTCGGTGGCGCAGACCACGGCGCGCGCCCGCCGGGCATTGGCGCGCTCCAAGGTGCCGGCGGCGCGCACGTCGTCGATCAGCACCGGCACTCCCGCCGCGCGCATCTGCGCGATGAACGGCTTCTGCTCGTCCTTCTCGATGAAGAGCATGGGCACCGACAGCTTGTGCAGCTGCTCGAAGACGCGGAAACCCACGCGCCCGGCGCCGCAGACGATGACGTGATCTTGTAGCGTCTGGGCAAGCACGGCGAACCACTCCTTGTCGTTGCGCGTCTTGGCGAAGAACAGGTAGGCGAAGCGCACCAGGCCGTTGGCCACGGTGGTGATGCCGAGCGGCGGGATGATCACCGCCAGGAGCTCCACCGCGCCGTTGTCGGGAATGTCGATGATGGGCTGGGCGAAGAGGAGGAAGTAGGCGGCCACGATGGATCGGCCCAGCCCCACCGGCCTTCCCGCGCGCAAGAGGAGCAGGTGCAGGAGCGTCCCGCCGCCGAAGACCAGCACCACCAGCATGAGGAAGGTGATGCGAAAGCGCTTGAGCAGCGCCCAGAAGTAGAGCGCCTGCGCCTTGATCACGCGCTTGCGCGGCAGGAAGTCCATCGCCGGCGCAGAGTCGCACGGGCCGCCCGCGAGGTGAAGCGTCGTTCGCATCAGCGCCGGCGGCGCGATTCGGCCGCGACTGCTTCCGCGCGGAGGGGCCGTCGTTGAGGAGCCGCTCGGCGTTCTCCAGGATCAGGCGGTCCAGGGCAAGGTCCTGGGCGAGGCGGAGCCGCTCGTCTTCCGGCACGCCCTTGCGCACGCGCCGCAGCGCCGCGGCCACCTCGGCCGCGCTGGGCGACAGGCCCTGCTCGCGCGCCCACCCTGCGAGGAGCGCACGTCGCAACCCCGCCTCCGCCTGCGCGCGCGAGTCCGGCGGGACCGCCCGCAGGCGCCGCCTGCGCACCAGCGACGACGCCGGCGGCTCGCGCGGCGACGGCAAAGGCCCTCCCTTCGCCGAGCGGGCGGCCTGCAGCACCTCGCGCGCGTCGTCGGCCTTGAGGTCGAGCAGCCGGAACCGGGATCGCAGCCGCGCAGGGACGAGCGCGAGCACGCGCGCTTCCGTGCGCTCCTGGTAGAAGATGCGCGCCGACGCCTCGACCAGCGCCCGCGCCGCGCGTTGCGGCAGCGTTTGCTGCGCCGACCAGCGCACGTTGACCTGTGGCACCGTCAGCGCGCGGTGGCCGTGCTCCGCGCCTGCGTGCAGGAGCGCCACCTCGGCGTCGTCGATCACCTCGCCGTCGCGGTACCAGCGGAAGATGCGGCCCACGCCCACCATCCCCAGCGTCGTGCAGCTCCGCGGCGCGCAGCGCTCCCATGCTCGCGCCTCCGAACACCGGCACGCCGGCATCGAGCGCGTCGAGGATCTCGCGGTGCCAGACGCTGGGCTGCGACTCGAAGACGCCGTCGATCAGCGCGATGGCCCGCGCGCCCAGCTCCAGCGCCCGCCAGACGTCGCCCTGCCGCGCCGGCGGGAAGAGGCGAAACCCGCGCGCCTGCGCGGCCGGCAGCGAAGGCCCGAGGAAGGCCGCGATCACAACAGCTCCGAGAGCCGCAGGTCCGGCGCCACCACCTTGACCACGTGCAGCGGCTCCCGCGCCAGCTCCACCACCGCAAGCCGTTGGCCGCGCAGCGCCGCGCGCAGGTCTTTCCGCCGCGGCATCTGCCCGAGCTTGCGCCGCGGCCTGGACCTCTCGCACGCCTCGCGCAGCGCGCGCATGGACGCCCGGTCCGCGGGCTTCACGTCTTCGCGAGCGCCGTGCACGTCGGTGAGGCGCGACTGCGCCGCTTCCAGCAAAGCGCCGCGCACCGCTTCTTCCGGCGTGAGCCCGCAGGCATATCCGGCGCTGACCGGCACCGGGCCTTCCTCGAGATCGACGAGGATGGCGCCCGCCACCGGCAAGACCCCGGAGAGGTCGAAGAGGTGCGCCTCGAATCCGTTGTCCCGCAGCTCCTGCCAGAGCGGCAGGCGGAGGCGCGTCCAGCTTGCGCCCGGCGATGGCGCGCGGCGTCCAGCCCGAGAGGGAGCGCGCGCGCGAGCTGGTCTCGCTCCATCACTTCCAGGAGCGCATGCCGCAACGCCCGCCCGCGCACCGGATGCGCGCCCATGCCGTTGCTGGTCCAGCGCATGGAGAGCGGCCCCAAGGGCGGACTTCCCCGCGGCAGGCAGTGCACCACCTGCGCGGGCACCAGCACCTCCGCCCCGGTGGAAAGCTCGCGCGCGCGCACGCCAGGCGATGCGCGCCTCCCTCGACCAGATCCCCGGCGCGACCGAATCCTTGGGCTCCCACGCATTGCCGAGCTCGCGCGCCGCGGCGTAGACCAGGTCGGCCTGGCGCACCCTTTCCGCCGCCCACAGCTCAGCCGCCTCCGACAGCGCGGTCGCGCGCGCCTCTTCCCAGCTCTCGCCCTTGCCGTTCGAGACCTGGAGCACGTGTCCCAGGGGCCGGATGGCGCAGGCCACCTCCACGCCGCAGCGGTCGAGGCCGGTCACCCGCGCCACGCGGGTCACGCCGATGGCGCGCAGGAGTGCATCCACCGGCGCCGCAACGTAGCATGCGCGGCATGCCACCGCTGACCAGCGTCGAGTCCGCCGCGCGCATCAACCTGCGCTGGATCGTCCGGCTGCGCTGGGGCGCCGTCGCCGGCCAGGTGATCACCATCCTGATCGCGCGGGAGGCGGTGAAGGAGCCGCTGCCGCTCGCGCCGCTCCTGGCCGTCTGCGCGGTGCTCGCCATCGTCAACCTGGCCGTGCAGCTCTGGCTCGACAGCGGCGGACGGCCCACCGATCGCGCCTGCGCCCTCAACCTGCTCGGCGACATCCTCGCCCTGACCGCGCTCCTTTCGGCATCCGGCGGGCGCGACAACCCCTTCGCGGTGCTCTATCTCGTGCACATCACCATCGGCGCCCTGGTGCTGCCGGCGCGCTGGAGCCTCCTGCTCGCGCTCTGCAGCATCGCCGCCTTCAGCGCGCTGCAACTGTTGCCCGCGCACCCGCTGCTCTTGCGCGGAGATCCATCGCTGGTGGAGCTGCGCGGCCGCTGGATCGCCTTCGTGGTGGCGGCGGCGTTCATCTCCACCTTCTCCTTGCGGATGAGCGAGTCGCTGCGGCGCCGCGACGAGGAGCTGGAGCGGGCGCGCTCGGATGCGGAGGCGGCCGAGCGGCTCGCCGCTCTGGGCACGCTGGCCGGCCGGCACCGCGCACGAGCTCAACACGCCGCTCGGCACCATCCAGATCCTCGCGGGCGAGCTCGCCGACCAGCTCGAGGGTGACCGGCGCGCCGAGGCGGAGGAGGTCCGGCGCCAGGTCAAGCGCTGCAAGGAGATCATCGGCAGCATGCTCGCTCCCCGCGGCGGGGCCGACGTGGAGGAGCCCAAGGAGTTCGAGGCGGCCGCCGTGCTGGAGGCGGCCGTGCGCCGCTGGCAGGAGGGCCGGCCGGGTCCGAGGCCGCAGCTCACCGTCGCAGGCGAAGTGGCGCGCGCGCGGGTGCGGCTGCCGGTCCGCGCCTTCGAGCAGGCCATCGCGAACCTGCTCGACAACGCGGCGGAGGCGACGGAAGGAAAGGCGGCGCGCGAGGTGCGCGTCTCCCTGAACCGCGCCCGCGACGAAGTGGTGCTGACGGTGGCCGACAACGGCGTGGGGGTTCCCGAGGCGCTCTTGCGCCGCATCGGCGAGCCGTTCTTCACCACCAAGGAGCCGGGGCGCGGCACCGGCCTCGGCCTCTACCTGGCGCGGCACGTGGTGGAGCGGCAGGGGGGCGAGATGCGGGTGGAGTCCCACGAAGGCCGCGGCACCCGCGTCACGCTGACCGTGCCTGAGGCGTGACCTCATGTTAGAAGCGGCGCCATGCGCATTCTCATCGTGGACGACGACGAGCCCTTCCGGCTCGCCCTGCGCAACGCCTTCCTGCGCCGCGGGTACGAGGTCGACCTGGCCGGCTCGCCCGCGGAGGTGGAGACGGCCATCCGCGAGCAGGCGCCGCAGTACGCGGTGGTCGACCTGCGCATGCCCGGCGGCTCGGGGCTCGACGTGGTCCGCGCGCTTCGCGCCCTGCCCAGGGCACCGCAAGTGGTGGTGCTGACCGGCTACGGCACCATCGGCACCGCGGTCGAGGCCATCCGGCTCGGCGCATTGAACTACTTGAACAAGCCGGCGGACGCCGACGAGATCGAGGCGGCCCTGCAGGGCAAGCGCCCGCCCGCCATGGACGACGTGCCCTCGCTCGATCGGCAGGAGTGGGAGTACCTGAACCGCATCCTCGCCGACTGCAACGGCAACATCTCCGAGGCGGCGCGGCGGCTGAAGATGCACCGGCGCACCCTGCAGCGGAAGTTGCAGAAGCACCCGCCCAAGGCTTGAGCCGCGGCGAGGAGGCGAGGGCCTGTCCGCTCCGGCAGGGCCGTATAGCAAGACGCGGGCCGGTGTGTTATCCCCTCCGCCCCTTATGATTCAGGTCCAGGACGTCACCAAGGCATTCGCAGGCAAAAAGCTCTTCGAGAACGTCAGCACGACGTTTCCGCCGGGGCGCCGCTACGGCCTCACCGGCCCCAACGGCGCGGGCAAGTCCACCTTCATGAAGATCCTCTCCGGCGACCTGGAGCCGGACACGGGCACCGTCTCGCGGCCGAAGCGCTTCTCGGTGCTCAAGCAGGACCAGTTCGCCTTCGAGGACAAGAAGCGTCCTCGACATCGTGCTGATGGGCAACGCGGTGCTCTGGGACGCCATGCAGGAGAAGGAGAAGCTGCTCGCCAAGGCCGACCTGACCGACGACGACGGCGCGCGCCTGGGAGAGCTGGAAGGCACCATCGCCGAGGAGGACGGCTACTCGGCGGAAGCGCAGGCGGCCACGCTGCTCGAAGGCCTGGGCATCTTCGACGCCGAGCACCAGCGCCTGATGCGCGAGATCACCGGCGGCGACAAGGTGCGCGTCCTGCTCGCGCAGGCGCTCTTCGGCAAGCCCACCGCGCTGCTCCTCGACGAGCCCACCAACTACGCTGGACCTCGACTCGATCCACTGGCTGGAGGACTTCCTCCTCGAGTACGAGGGCACGCTGGTGGTCATCTCCCACGACCGCCACTTCCTCAACGCCATCTGCACGCACATCGCGGACATCGACTACGAGTCGATCATCACCTACACCGGCAACTACGACGACATGGTGCGCGCCAAGGCGCAGGTGCGCAGCCGCATCGAGTCGGAGAACGCGGACAAGTCGAAGCGCCGCGAGCAGCTCCAGGAATTCGTGGCCCGCTTCTCCGCCGGCACCCGCGCCTCCCAGGTGCAGAGCCGCATCAAGCAGCTGGAGAAGCTCTCGCTCACCGACATCAAGAAGTCGAACATCGCGCGGCCCTTCATCAAGTTCGAGCAGAAGCGGCCCAGCGGCAAGCAGACGCTCACCATCGAGGGGCTTTCCAAGAAGTTCGACGAGCCGCTCTTCGCCAACTTCTCCGCGCTCATCACCCGCGGCGAGAAGGTGGCGGTGGTGGGCCGCAACGGCGTGGGCAAGACCACCTTCGTGCGCACCCTGATCGGGGAGGTGGAGCCGGACGCCGGCAAGGCCGTCTGGGGCCACGAGGCGCAGATCGGCTACATGCCGCAGGACGTGAAGCCGATCATCCCGGTGGGCACCACCTGCTTCGACTACCTCCACGACATCGATCCCAAGCGCCGGCAACGAGGAGATCCGCGGGCTGCTCGGGCGCATGCTCTTCCGCGGCGACGAGGGGCTCAAGCCCACCAAGGCGCTTTCAGGCGGAGAGGCGGTGCGGCTGCTCTTCTGCAAGCTGATGCTGACCAGGCCCAACGTGCTCATCCTCGACGAGCCCACCAGCCACCTGGATCTGGAGTCGATCTCCGCCCTGGGCGAGGGCCTGCAGAACTATCCGGGCACCGTCATCTTCGTGGCCCACGACCGCGACCTGATCGACAACGTCGCCACCCGCATCTTCGCCTTCCACCACGGCGGCATGGAGGACTACGGCGGCGACTACGAGTCGTTCCTCTCCAAGCACGGCGGTTTCATCGACGCGCACTGAGCACCGACGGGAACGAAGTTCCCGGCGGAACCCACGCTTCTACCGGTTAGGCTTCTCCCCCGTACGCTTTCGCCGCGATCGGCATACACTGCCCCCCATGCCGGACCCTGAGCGCGTCGCGATCGTCGGCCTGGGGCTGATCGGCGGTTCCTTCGCGCTGGCGCTGCGGCGCGCGCGGCCGGAGATCCAGCTCATCGGAGTGGACCTGGACCCGCGCACCTGCGACCAGGCGCGCGAGGAAGGGGCGGTCGACGCCACCTCGCCGCTCGCCCGCGCTCCGCTGGAGACCTGCGACGCGGTGGTGCTCTGCACGCCGGCGCAGGCGCTGCTCGAGCTCTTGCCCGAGGTCGCGGCGCGCATGCGCCCCGGCGCGCTGCTCACCGACGTCTGCGGCGCCAAGGAGCGGATCTGCGAGGCGGCGGCGCGGCAGGACCGCGCCGTCTTCATCGGCGGACATCCCATGGCCGGCACCGAGTACCGCGGATTCGTGGCCGCGAGCCCCTCGCTCTTCTTCGCCTGCACCGTGGCCCTCTGTCCGCCGGTGGGGGCGCAGGATCCGGAGAGGCAGCGGGAGGCGATGCGGCTGGTGCGCGACCTCTGGATCGTGGCCGGCGCCGCCAAGCTCCTCGACGTGGATCCCGCCGCGCACGACCGCGCCGTCACGCTCGCCTCGCATCTTCCCTACCTCGCGGCGGCAGCGGTGGCGCAGTCGCTCATCGAAGCGGCCGGCGACGCGGGGCTTGCCCGCGAGCTGGCGGCGGGCGGGTTTCGCGACACCACGCGGCTCGCGGGCGACGGCACCATCGGCGGCGCGGCGGCGCTGAACCGCTTCGTTCCCGACGCCGCGCGCTCCCTGGCGCAGCGCTTGCGCGGGCTGGCCGACGCGCTCGAGCAGGAGCCCGCAGGCGCGCTGCAAGCGCTCGGGGCCATCGCCGACGAGCGCCGCCGCATGCGCTTGCCGCAGCCGCCGGCGGCGGTTGCCGCCAAGCCGCTGCGCGGCTGATCCACCATTTGCGGCGCGCCCGCTCCTGCCTTACAAGGCGCGCATGCGCCCGGCCGCCGCCGCTCTTGCGCTCTTCTGCGCGGCGCCGGCGTTCGCGCAGCCGGTGCCGGATCCGCAGCCGGAGAAGCAGCAGCCTGCGCCCGTGGCGCTGACGCCGCCGAAGCTGCTCGCCCCCGCCTCGCCCGAATACCCGGAGACGGCGCGCGGTCCGGCGCGCGTCGTGGTGCAGATGGACGTCGACGAGCGAGGCGTGCCGGGGAACCTGGTCGTGCAGGGCGCGCCGCAGCCCGGCTTCGACGAGGCCGCTCTCGCCGCCGCGGCGAGGATGCGCTTCGAGCCCGCCCGGCGAGGGAAAGACCCGGTCGCTGTGCGCATCCAGTCCGCCTTCAACTTCACTCCGCCCCAGGCGCAGCAGCAGGAAGCGGCCACCCTGCGCGTCAACTTCAAGGGCCAGCTTCGCGAGCGCGGCAGCCGGCGAAAGCTCTCCGGCATCGAGGTGACCGCGCAGGGGCATGGCGGCTTCAGCGACAAGGACGGCCGCTTCGAGCTGCGCGGGGTGCCCGAAGGCGTCCCGGTTGAGGTGGTGATCGCCGCCCCCGGCTATGAGCGCCTGGTGGTTCGCGAGATCATTCCCAGGGGCGAGGTACTGGAGGTGGAGTACCGCCTGCAGCCGCTCTATTCCAGCCCGCTCGAGGCCACCGTCGAGGGCGAGCGCGAGCGCACCGAGCTTTCCCGCACCACCGTCAGCAAGGAAGAGACGGACAAGGTGCCGGGCGCCCAGGGCGATGCGCTCAAGGTGGTGGAGGACCTCCCCGGCGTCGCGCGCACGAGCCCCATCGGCGGAGGCGCGCTGGTCATCCGCGGCAGCAAGCCCGGCGACTCCCTCGTCTACCTCGACGGCGAGCCCATCCCGCTCCTCTTCCACTTCGGCGCGCTCTCCAGCACCTTCAACCCGGACCTGCTCGAGGCCATCGATTTCATCCCCGGGAACTTCAGCTCCCGCTACGGCGATTCCACCGGCGGCCTCGTCGAGGTGCGCACCCGCAAGCTGCGCGACGAGCTCCACGGCTACGCCAACCTCAACCTCCTCGAGGGCAGCGCGCTGGTGGAAGGGGCGGTGCCGGAGGTGCCGGGGCTCTCGATCGCGCTCGCGGGCCGGCGTAGTTATATTGATTATATCATCCGCGCCGCGGTGTCCGACAGCGCGGACCTCGGCCTCACCGTCGCGCCGCGCTATTACGACGCGCAACTGCGGCTCGACTACCGGCCACAAGACAGCGCCCACAGCTTCTCCTTCCTCGCCCTCACCTCCGACGACGCGCTGGGGCTGGTGCTCAAGCGGCCCGCGCAGCAGGACCCCAATCTCTCCGGCTCCATCGACGCCGAGACGGGCTTCCAGCAGCTTCGCCTCAAGCACGAATGGCGCAGCGGCCCGCTCTCCATCGCCACCATCGGCATGTACGAGCGGCTCCTGCTCAGCTTCGACGTGGGCACGAGCAACCTGCACCTGCTCGGCCACGACACCTATCTGAGGACCACCGCGACCTACGACGTCTCGGACGGGCTGGGTCTTTCGGGCGGGCTGGACATCGCCAACCGCCGCCTGCGCGTGGGCGCCGTCTTCCGGCAATCGTTCCTCTTCCGCGAAGGAGACTTCAATTCGCAGGGGCCGCGCCCCGACGATGCGGTGATCACCGCGCCGCCCGCCGTCTACGACCGCTTCTCGCCGGGGGCCTGGGCAGAGGCGCGCATCCGGGTGTCGCCCCGGCTGACGCTCACTCCAGGCCTGCGCGCCGACCTCTTCCACTATGGCCCGGCCGAGCCCAACACCACCTGGACCTTGTCGCCGCGCATCACCGCGCGCTGGGAGCCGGGGCCCCGGCTCGCCTTCAAGGCGGGGCTCGGCCTCTACTCCGAAGGGGCCCGCAACGGCGATGCGGCCTCGCCCTTCGGCAATCCGCGCGTCTTGCCGGAGCGCGCCTGGCAGGCCACGCTCGGCGCCGAGGTGCGTCCGATCCCCGGCCTCTTCGTCAGCGCGGAGGGCTTCTACAAGGGCCTCTCCGATCTGATCGTGCGCACCGACGCGACCGAGACCGTGAACGGCGTGGCGCGCCCCCAGGTGCTGGACAATGCCGGCGCCGGGCGCGTCTACGGGCTCGAGCTCCTGGTCCGCAAGGAATTGTCGGAGCGGTTCTTCGGCTGGATCGCCTACACCCTCTCGCGCAGCGACCGCGTGGACCGGCCGGGCGAGCCGCGGCGCCTCTTCGATTTCGACCAGACCCACAACCTCACGCTGATCGCCTCCTGGCGATTCGCGCGGGGCTGGCAGATCGGCGGGCGGCTGCGGATCATCAGCGGCAACCCCGACACGCCGGTCGCCGGCGCGAGATACCTCGCCAGCTTCGACGCCTACCTGCCCATCTACGGGCCGATCAATTCGGTGCGCGTGCCCACCTTCCACCAGCTCGACGTGCGCCTGGACCGGGTCTGGACCTTCGACGCCTGGACGCTGGACGCCTATCTCGACGTGCTCAATGCGTACAACCACCGCTCCGTCGAGGGCTCCGTCTACAGCTACGATTTCTCGCAGCACGCCTACTTCGAAGGCCTGCCGGTCATCCCCACGCTGGGGCTGAAGGGATCGTTCTGATGCGCGCCGCCCTTCTCCTCGTCGCGGCGCTGCTCGCGGGGTGTCCTTCGAATCTCGAGCAGCAGTCCCACGTGAGCAAGCTGCGGGTGCTGGCGGTGCGCGCCGACCCCGCGGAGCTGATCCTCGACCCCGACGGCGGGTTTCCCGCGACCATCCTCACGGCGCTCGCGGTGCAGGCCGACGGCGGGCCCATCTCGGTGCAGTTCGCGCTCTGCACGGAGATCACCGGCGCTCCCTCTCCCACGTTGCCCTGCCCGGGCGACGCAGGCATCGAGCTTCCGGAGAGCGGCCCGCTCTCGGCGCGGCTGGATCTGTCGGACCCGCGCGTCCTCGCCTTCGCCGCCTCCGCCCAGCTCGACGGCGGATTCGACGCGGGCTCCGGGGTCGAGAGCACGCTCGACCAGGGCGTGCCGCTCCTGCTCGGCTTCACCGCGCGCGCCGATGCGCAGCGCATCGACGGCTTCCAGACCCTCACCTTGCGGTCGCCGGCCAGGGGTCCCGCCGACGTGAACCCGGTGCTGCTCGATCTGGAGATCGGCGACGGCGGCCCCATCGCCGCGGGGGAGACGGTGCGGCTGCAGCCGGATGCGGGACCCAAGGACGACCCCGCCAAGAAGTATGGCTACAGCTTCTTCGCGACCGCGGGCGAGATCTCCTCGCTGCGCTCCACCGACACGACCGCGACCGGGCAGCCGGCCGAGACCTGGGTGGAGTGGAAGGCGCCCGACGCCGGAGGGGAAGTGCGCTTCTGGGTGGTGGTGCGCGACGGCCGCGGCGGCACTGCATGGTTCGAGCGAGCCGCTACCGTATCGACCCGGTGACGGGCGGGCGAGCGCCCCAGACCTGTGTTCACCGATGAGCGTGCGTACCGTTCTTCTCACGGGGAGGGACTGAGTGGAACTGACCCAGAAAACCCAGCGCCGGCCTCGCGTACTCGCACTCTTGCCGGGAGTTCCCATGCCGGCGAACACCGGGGGAGCGCTGCGCGCCCTGACGCTGCTGCAGGCGCTCGACCGGGCGTTCGACACCACCGCGCTCGCCTGGGGCCGTCCCGGCGAGGAGCCGGCCACGCTCGCCCGCAGCCTGCAAGGCGAGACGAAGGTGGTGGCGCGCGCCGGCCCCGTGGATGGGCTCTTCGCCGAGGCGATGGGATTCGTCCTCGGCTGCCCTGCCGGCTACTGCCGCTACGGCTGGTTCCCCTCGGTGCTGAAGAACCTGCTGGAGACCGAGAAATTCGACTTCGTCCACTTCGACCATCCGCACACCGCGCTGAGCTGGCCGCAGATCCGCAGGCTGCAGCCGCAGGCGCGGCTGGTGCTCGACGCGCACAACGTCGAGGCCGAGATCGTCGAGCGGCTGGCGGAGTCCGCTCCGCGCTGGCAGCGCAAGGGCCTGCGCTGGCAGGCGGGCCGCATCCGCGAGCTGGAGCGGGAGCTGGCGCGCAATCTCGACCTCGTCCTCACCTGTTCCGAGAAGGACGCGCAAGCCTTCCGCGAGATGGGAGCGCGCCGGGTGCGGGTGGTGCCGAACGCCATTCCGCCGCTCTCGCGCGCCGCTGGTGGCGCACCGCCGCGACGTGGTCTTCGTGGGCTCCCTGGACTGGCGGCCCAACGCCGACGCGGCGCTGCTCCTGGCGAAGGAGATCTGGCCGCGCTGCCGCGCGCTCCTGCCCGGGGCGCGGCTGGTGATCGTGGGGCGCAACCCGCCCCTGCACGTGCAGGCGCTGGCCTCGCACGACGTGCTGGTGATGGGCAGCGTCCCCCAGGTGCAGCCGTATCTCGACGGCGCCTTTGCCACCGCCATTCCTCTGCACGCGGGTTCGGGAACGCGCATCAAGATCCTCGAGGCCTGGGCGGCGGGAGTGCCGGTGGTGGCGACCCGCATCGCCGCGGAGGGGCTGCCCTACAGCGACGGCAAGGATCTCGTCCTCGCCGAAGAGCCGGGCGAGTTCGCGCGCGCGCTGGTGCGGCTCTGGCGCGACCGGCCGCTGGCCGAGGGCCTGGCGCAGGCCGGGCGCAAGACGGTGGAGCCGTTCACCGCCGACAAGATCGCGCGGGAGCTGGCGCTGGACTACCTGGAGCTGCTCGATCCCGCGAGCGCGCGGCCGTACAGCGACGCGTACGCGCCGGCCATGGCGGCGGCGCCGTAGCTTCGCGACCGCTCCAGCGCGCGCGCCTCCATCTGCGCGCGCACCTCCCCATTTTCCACCGTACGCAGGGCCTCCGACAGCGCAACCGGGTCGCCGGGCGGAACCAGCACTCCGGCCCCCTCGGCGAGGAGCAGCGGCAGCTCTCCCACCGAGCTCGCCACCAGGCAGCGGCCCAGCGCCAGCGCTTCCAGCGCCACCAGCGGCAGGCCCTCGGTGAGCGAGGGAAGCGCGATCACGTCGGCGGCGGCGAAGACGTCGCGCGCATCGTCGAGATATCCGAGAAAGCGCGCGTCCAGGCCGGCCGCCGCCTGCGCCAGCTCTTCGCGCAGCGGTCCGTCGCCGGCGATCAGCAGCGTGGCGGACCTTCCCCGCAGCGCCTCGAAGAGGACGCGGTGCCCTTTTTCCGGCGAGAGCCGTCCGATGACGGCGACGCAGAACGCATCCGGCTCGACGCGCAGCCGCGTCCGGGCCTGCTCGCGCTCCAGCGGCGAGAGCGGCGCCGCCGGCGGCAGGCCGTTGGGAACGAAGCTCACCGGCGCCGTGCGCACCCACTTGCGCAACCTCGCCTCCAGCGCCCGCGAGACCGCCACCACGCCAAAGGTCGCGTTGCCGAGCACCCGCGCCACCGCCTCGTACGTGCGCACGGCGCCGCCGCTGCGCGTGTCGCCGTGAAAAGTGGCCAGCACCGGCACCCGCGCGAGCCGCCCCGCCACCACCGCTACGAAGAGCGCCTTGAAGTCGTGCGCGTGCAGGAGCCGCACGCCCTGCTCCAGCACCGCGCTCGCCACCGCGCGCGCGCAGCGCAGGTCGAAGCGCGAGGCGCTCTCGAAGCGCAGCGCAGGCAAGCCCCGCCGCCGCGCCTCCTCCGCAAGCAGATCCGGCGTTCCCGGCCGCGCGATGGCGCCGACGATGGGCTGGTAGGGCGGCGAGGTGCAGGCGGAGAGCGCGAGCACGGCGCGGTCGGCCCCATAGAGAGCCGTTCCCTGCCGCAGGTGGAGGACGGGGATCACGATCGCGCGGACAGCTCGCGGTAGAGCGCCGCGTACGCGTCCACCATGGGTTCGATGGAATGCCGGACCGCCCGCTCGCGCGCGTTGCGGCCCAGCTTGCGGCGCAGCGCGGCGTCCGCGGCCAGTCGCTGCAGCGCAGACCCCAGGGCCGCGCGATCTCCCAGCGGGACCAACAGCGCCGTCTCTTCGTTGCCGTGGATCTCGCGCACCGGCACGAGGTCGTGGGCGACGGTGGGAAGACTGGCCGCCATCGCCTCCAGCATGCTGAGCGAGCGCCCTTCGCTCAGCGAAGTCTGCGCGTACACGTCGAGCGCCGGCAGCAGTCTCGCGGCGTTGGGGATGAGGCCCTTGAAGTGGACGTTGGCGTGGCCGCGCGCGCTCGCCTTCAGCGCCGGCTCCATGGGGCCGGTGCCGATCAGGTAGAGGTGCACGTCGGCCGCGATCGGCGAACTTGTCCAGGAACGCCTGCAAGAGGCGGTCGGGCCCCTTGATCTCGCGCAGGCCGCCCACGTAGCCGATGGCGATCTCTTCCGGGCCGATGCCGAGCTCCGCGCGGGCCGCGTCGCGCGCCATGAAGCCGGAGTCGTCCAGCGGAACGCCGTTGGCGATGACCGGCACGCGCGCGCCGCTCGGCGCCCAGGCCAGGATGTCCTCTTTGACCTTCTCGCCGCACGCCACCAGGGCATCGGTCGCGCGCGCCGCCAGCGAGGCCGCCTGGCGCTTCTTGCCTTCCGGGCTGCGCTGCTCGTGGAAGGTGGCCATCACCCGCGTCTTCGGACGCAGCGCTCGCACCGCCACCGCGTTGAGCCAGGGACCGAGATCGTGCGCGTGCAGCACGGACGCGCCCTGCTTCTCCAGCGCCCGCCGGATGCCCATCAGGGCGCCGAGGCTCATGCCTCCGTCGGGAAGATGCGCAACCTCGATGTCCTGCTTGCGGGCCATCTCGCCTACCGGACCATCCGGCCCGAGCGCGACGATGGACGCCTCGATGCCGCGGGCCCGGGAACGGGCAGCGAGCTGCAACACCAGCTGCTCGAGGCCCCCGAGGCCAAGTCCATAGATGAGATGGGCGACGCGTACCGCCATGAGCCGAAGTTAGGCATGAGGCGGCACGCCGGGGAGAGAAGCAAGCAGGCGCCCGGCGGGCGGCGCTGTCCCGTCGGCTACCGCGGGTGCATGCCGCCGTCGATGCCGACCACCTGGCGCGCGTTCGAGTTCGCTGCCTTCACGCCGATCGCGAACCTCCCGCCCAGCCCTGGTTCGACCGCCGCCCGCGGTCGTAGAGCGGTCCGGCTCGGACACCGACCGGGCGCGCATGGTGCGAACTCACGCTCGCGAGCGCGATTCATGGCGGTGTATGTCGCGGCCGGTGCTGCACACTGTAAGAGCCGCGACCGTCGCGCGTCAGCACGGTGGCGCAGAACGGCGGCTGCGTGCTCCACCTTCGACTCGCCGCGCCAGGGGCCCAAGCCTTGAAACCGATCGTGTTCTTCATCGCTGCGTTGCTCGCCGTTCCCGCCCGGGCCCAGCACGAGGACCACCACGGACACGAGCAGCACGGGTCGGCCGGACCCGTTGCGCAAACCGGCTTGCCGGATGAGCGCGAAGGCTCGGGCACCAGCTGGATGCCCGATTCGACCCCGATGTTCGCGCACCACTTGACCGCCTCGGACTGGACGCTGATGCTCCACTACGCAGCCGTCGGAGCCTACGACGACCAGTGGAGCGACCGCGGTTCGCGCCGGTTCTTGTCGACGAACTGGTTCATGGGCATGGCCTCCCATCCCCTGCTCGGCGGCCGTTTCGCGGTCCGTTCCATGCTCTCGCTCGAGGCCGCCACCGCGGGGGGCTCGCTGGCGATCCCGATGCTCCTCCAGAGCGGCGAGACGTACGGCGGCGTGCCGCTGCACGACCGGCAGCATCCGCACGACTTCTTCATGGAGGTTGCTGCGATGTATCGCTTCCAGGTCTCGGACGCGTTCGGGTTCGAGCTCTACGGCGCGCCGTCGGGAGAGCCGGCGCTGGGCCCGGTCGCGTTCATGCATCGGCCCTCGGCGCTGAACAACCCGCTGCCACCCATTGCGCACCACTGGCAGGACTCGACGCACATCTCGTTCGGCGTAGTGACCGCAGGCATCTTCAACAAGTGGGTGAAGCTCGAGGGCTCGCTCTTCCACGGCCGCGAGCCGGACGAGGATCGGTGGAACTTCGACCTCGGCGCGCTCGACTCCTGGTCGGTGCGGGTGTCCGCCAATCCGACAACGCAGACCAGCGTGCAGGTCTCGTACGGCATCTTCACAGCCCGGAGGCCCTGCAGCCCGACGAGGACCTGGAGCGCGTGACCGCCTCCGCGATGTGGGTCGCGCCGCTGTCGAGCGGCGGCAGCCTGGCGCTGACCGGCATCTGGGGCCGCAACATCACCCACGACTCGAGCACCGACAGCATCAGCGTGGAGGCGCAGGCCGACCTCGATGGCAAGAACGTGCCGTTCGCGCGGGTCGAGTGGGTGAACAAGCTCGGCCATGACCTCGTGGTGCCGGGCGATCCGGAGGCGACGTATGCCGTCGGCATGGCGACGGTCGGATACGCGCGCCGGTTCGGGCAGATCGGCCCCTTCGTGCCGACCGTGGGCGCGGCGATCGACGCGGGCCGCGTCCCGAACGATCTGGAATCGGCCTATGGGACGCGGGTTCCGTTCGGCGCCTTCATCTTCGTGGGCCTGCAGCCGCCTCGCATGCAGATGGGCGGCCACGCGCAACGGTGATCATCGACGGCCGCGATCGGCCAGGTCACAGGTCGAAAAACGCGGTCTCGTTCTCGCCCTGCAGGATCACGTCGAACCGGTACGAGCGCGAGGCTCCGTCCTCGGCGCGCGCCAGCAGGGTCCGGCGCGCGGACTCGTCGGAGATGGAGGCGAGGACCGGATCGGTATCGTTGGCCGGGTCCCCGGCGAAATAGATCCGCGTGCTCAATTGCCGGAGCAACCCGCGGGCAAAGATGGTCAGACAGACGTGCGGCGCCTGCAGCGCGCCGCCCGGACCCGGTACCCGGCCCGGCTTGAAGGTGGTGAACCGGTAATCGCCCTGCGCGCCGGTCAGCGCGCGCCCGAATCCGGAAAAACCTTCGCCGCCATATCTTCCCTGCGCGTCGGCCTGCCAGATCTCCAGCATCGCATCCGGCACCGGTTGGCCGTCGCCGTCGAGCACCCGTCCGGCGATGGCGATGGCCTCGCCGCCCTTGCCGCCCCCGGTCAGGTCGGTTCGTCCGGGCCCCAGCGCCGGCGCGAAGAAAGGGCCGATGGTCTGCGACGGCGTCCGCGGCATCCTCATTGCCCCGTCGGGGTGGACTCTCGACCCCGCAGCACGATGTCGAAGCGGTAACCGAGGGCAACCTCCGCCTCGCTCAGGTTGGCGTCATAATCGCAGATCAGCCTTCGCCTTGCCGCCTCGTCGGGAACGGAGTTGAAGATGGAGTCCGTCGCGAGCAGGGGGTCTCCGGGGAAATACATCTGCGTGATGAGCCGGGTCGCGAGCGCATTGCCGAAGAGCGAGAAATGGATGTGCGCCGGCCGCCAGGCATTGTGCGTATTGCGCCAGGGATAGGCGCCGGGCTTGATGGTGAGAAAGCGGTATTCGCCGCGGTCGTCGGTCCAGGCCCGCCCCACTCCGGCGAAGTTGGGATCCAGCGGCGCGTCGTGCTGATCGTCCTCGTGCAGGTACCGGCCGGCGGCATTGCATTGCCACACCTCGACGAGCGATCGGGGAATGGGTCGCCCGTTTCCGTCGAGCAGTCGCCCGGCGACGATGATCCGCTGGCCCAGCGCCTCGCCCTTTCCCGCCCGCGTCAGGTCCGTCAGCGGCGGGCCGGGGCGGAAATCCGGACCGGCGACTTCGCTGACCATCTGCGGCAACGGCAAAAGCGGCCTGCGCGGCGCGCGTTTGATGGTGCTTCGATACGCCTCGTGGAGGTACGGGGGCTGCTCGCCCGACTCCGGTCGCGCGTACGGTCCGCTCACGGCGCCTTCTCCTCCAGGACCGAGCGCGCGATCCGGAATGCGGAGTTGGCGGCGGGAACTCCCGCATACACGCCCACTTGAAGGAGCACCTCCTTCAGCTCGTCGGCCGAGACGCCGGTATTGCGGGTCGCCCGGATGTGAAGGCGAAGCTCCTCCTCGTGGCCGAGCGCGGCGAGCATGGCGATGGTGAGCATGCTGCGCGTCTTGCGGTCGAGCCCGGGCCGCGACCAGATCTCGCCCCAGGCGACCTCGGTGGTGAAATCCTGGAAGTCGCTGCGTGAAGGGCGTGGCGTTCTCGAGCGAGGAGTCCACCCAGGCGTCGCCGAGGACCTGCCTGCGGACGGCGAGGCCGCGCTCGTAGAGGCCGGGGGTCTTGGGCATGGTCACCTCCTCAGGCGGCAAGGAACTCGGACACCGACGCATTGAAGCGATCGCGCGCCTCGATGTTGGAAAGATGGGCGGCCTGAAGCTCGACGACCCTGGCGCCGCCGATCCGGCTGGCGATGGCGCGGCCGTGATCGGGCGGCGTCGCCGGATCGCGGGAACCCGTGACCACCAGCGTGGGGGCGCGGATGGCGGAAATGGAGGCCAGTTGATCGTGATCGCGGATGGCCGCGCAGCAGCCGGCATAGCCCGCCCCCGGCGTGGCGAGAAGCATCTTTCGCACCTTGTCCACCGCCTGCGGGTCGCGGGCACGGAATTCCGGCGTGAACCAGCGTTCGATCACCGGCTCGGTCAGCGCGGTCATGCCTTTCGTCTGGGCGAGGGTGATGCGCTCTTGCCACAGCTCGGGGGTGCCGATCTTCTGCGCCGAGGTGTTGCAGAGCACCAGCTTGTCGATGCGGTCCTTGGCGTTGATTCCGAGCCACATGCCGATCATCCCGCCCATCGACACGCCGCAGAAGGAAGCGCGACCGACCCCGGTCTCGTCGAGGAGGGCGAGCACGTCCTTGCCCAGGTCGGCAATGGAATAGGGCCCGGGGGGAACCTCGGAGCGGCCGTGGCCGCGGGTGTCGTAGCGGAGCACGCGGAACCGCCCGGTCAGCGCCGGCATCTGCGGCTCCCACATTTCCAGCGCCGTTCCCAGCGAGTTGGAGAGCACCAGCACCGGACCCTTTTCCGGGCCGTCGAAACGATGGAAGAGGCGCGCCATCAATGATCCTCCTTGCGTGCGGCAAGAACCGCGGTCGACGAAAACAGTTGCCATTCCCAGATATGCGCGCGGCTCGAGCGCCGCGGCGAGCTCGGCGGGCGAAAGCTGCGCCGTCACCGCCGGATCGGCAGAGAGCGTTTCCAGCAGCGTCCGCCGCGTTTCCAGAGCGCGGCGGCTGGCGCGCGCGACCATCTCGTGCGCCTGCGGGCGGCCGATGCGTTGCGCCAGGGCGGAGGACGCCGCCTCTGCCAGCGCGATCCCGCCCTGCGCCGCGAGGTTTTCGCGCATCCGCGCGGCGTCGATCTCGAGCCCTTCCGCCGCCTCGGCGATGGCGGCGAGCGAACCCGCCACCAGCGCGGCAAGCGCGGGCAGCGTCTCCCATTCCGCCTGCCAGCCGCCCAGGCCGCGCTCATGCTCCTGCGGCATCGCCGAGAGCAGGGTCGCGACGAGGCCCGGCGCGCGCGCCGCCGCGGCCAGGGCGATGGACGCGGCGACCGGGTTTCGCTTTTGCGGCATCGCCGAGGAGACGCCGCGCCCTTCACCGGCCGGCTCGAAGGCCTCGGAGACCTCCGTCTGCATGAGGAGCGAAACGTCGCGGCCGATCTTCCCCAGCGTGCCGGCGAGGATTCCCAGGAAGGCGGCGAACTCGGCCAGCCGGTCCCGATGCGCGTGCCAGGGCAGGGCGGGCAAGGCCAGATGAAGCTCCTGGGAGAGCGCCTCGGCGACCTCGAGGCCCCGTCCGCCGAGCGACGCGAGCGTGCCCGATGCGCCGCCGAACTGGAGGACCAGCGTCCGCGGCACCAGAATCCGCAAGCCTTGCGGCGTGCCGCTCGACGGCGTCGAGCCACCCGGCGGCCTTGAGGCCAAAGGTGACCGGAGGCGCCTGCTGCAGCCACGTCCGGCCGGCAAGGACGGTCTCCCGGTGTTCCGCCGCAAGCCGGGCGAGAGCGGCGGAGAGGCGGCCAAGGTCGCGGGAAAGGCCGGCGGACAGCCGCCGCAGTTGCAGGACGAGCCCGGTGTCCATCGCGTCCTGGCTGGTGGCGCCGAGGTGCACGTAGCGCGCCGCCTCGGCGTTCTCCGCGGCGACGAGCGCGGTCAGCGCCTTGACCATGGGAATGGCGGGATTGCCGGCCAGGGCGGCCCCTTCCGCCAGACGCTCCAGGTCGAACAACGGGGCACGGCACTTGCGCGCGATTCCTTCCGCCGCGTCCGCCGGAACCAGTCCGATGCGCGCCCCGGCGCGCGCCAGCGCCGCCTCGAAGTCGAGCATTCCCTGCAGCCGCGCCCCGTCGTCGAAAATTTCGTCGGCGTAGGCGGTGCTGAAGAGCTTTCGCAACAGGCGCGAGGACGGCACGGCGCTCTCAGGCGAGCGAGACGCACGCGTCTTCGTAGCAGCCCTTGCCCATGTCCTGCCCGTCGAAGACGTTGCGCTCCCGGATCCAGTTGAACGAGCGCTCGAAGACTTCCTTCGTATAGGGCTCGAACACGATGCGCTCGCCCGGGCCCCAGCGCCGCGTGTCCACCTGCGAGAGGAAGCGCTTGGGAAACTCGTTGCGATAGTGCTTCGTATAGAGCTCGGGCCGCAGGTCGATGTCGCGCTGGGCAACCCGCAAGGCGCGGAAGTATTTCCGCACGTCCTCCGGATTGGGATCGCCGGTGAGCATCGTCGCCATCATGAAGGTGGTGTCGATGATCTTGCGGAAGCCCAGTTGCTCGAGGAAGTAATAGGGCCCGCTGAAGAGCGACGCCGCGGGCACCTCGCGATCGATCAGCTTGGCCAGCCGCGAGAAGAGGATTCCGTCGGCGAAGGAGAGCTTGATGTCGGAGGATGGCAGGTACTGCTCCAGCGCCTGGATGGTGGAGTAGTGGCTGCCCGACTGGTACCCCACGGAGATGGGCACGCCGCGCAGGTCCTCCGGGTTGCGGATCTCCGATTCCGGCGGCACGAACACGGCCGCGGGCGACACCGAGTACGCGTCGGCGAACATCTTGCCGTGGCCCCTGGAGGCGGCGACGTTCACCGTCCAGTGGCAGGCGCAGCTCACGTTGGTGTCGCGCCCTTTCTCGAAGCTCTGGAAGGCGCCCACCTTGTCGGGCGTCTGGTGCGCCTTGTCGAGGTCCTTGCCCTCCCAGATTCCATGGAACTCGTAATCGAGGCCCTCCGCCTTGAAGTAGCCCTTCTCCTCGGCGATCCACTCATGCAACCGAAAATGAGGGCTGATGACGAACTTCCCCATCGCTGTCTCCTCCTGACCGAAAATGGGGACACCCTACTTAATTCGCCATGCACGCGCCACCGACACGGCAAGCGCGCGCCTTTCGACGCCTCAGGGATTCCTCGTCGGGGTGGGCGGGGGCGGAGGGCGCAGGATCTCGAATCGGCCGTCCGCTCCGACCACGCCGCCGATGACGGCGCCGAGGACCAAGCCGCCGAGGCCGCCGATACCGGCACCGACAGGCCCCGCGATCGCGCAGACTCCGGTGTCGCTCTTGCAACTGAACGCGGAGATGGTCCCTCCGAGGAGGGCTCCTGTGAGGACTCCGACGAGCATGCCGGTACGCACCCCGCCGCCGGTGTCGTCCCAGACCAAAGCAGAAGTGTCGCTCACCGCAACGGTCCGCGGTCCCTCCGCGCTCGTTCCGGAGATCGCCTTGGGAAGGAACTCCACGTTGCGCAGTTCGAGTGAAGGGGCATCCGGCGCCGCCAGCTCGACGCGGACCACCTTGTCCTTCGTGCTTTGACGAAGCTCCTCCAGTTGCCGCGACGTCAGGGCGGGCGGATGCCCCACCATCCTCGCCGCGCACCCCGCCAGCAGCGCCACCATCAGGACGAAGCTAAATGGGGACACCCTACTTAATTCGCCATGCCTCGGACGGCCGGCGGACGAATTAAGTAGGGTGTCCCCATTTACGGCCATTACGTAGGGTGTCCCCATTTAGTCGTCGATGCTCTGTTGCGCCTTGGCGGCCTCGACCAGCAGATCCACCAGCTTGTCGGCGAGGTCGGGCGAGCGTTCCAGCGCCTCGCGGTAGGTGCGCCGCACCGCCGCCTCGCGGCGCGGATCGAGGACCGCCCTGCCCGTCTGCCGCTTGGAGGCGCCGATGACCTTGGCCACTTCCAGCCGCCGCTTCACCAGCATGCCGAGGTCGTGATCGATCGCGTCCACCCACGCCCGCAACTGCGCGAGCGGGAGCCGCGGGTCCGGCTGCAGCGCCAGCGCGCGCGCAAGCTCGGCGAACCGCGCCGGCACCAGCGCCTGCTCCGCGTCGCTCAGCGCGCGCGCCGGGTCGTCGTGCACCTCGACGATGAGCCCGTCCGCCCCGGCCGCCCAGGCCGCCCGCGCCAGGCCTTCCACCAGGTCCGCGCGGCCCGCCGCGTGCGAGGGGTCGGCGATGATGGGCAGGTGCGTCAGCGGGCGCGCCGCCAGCATGCCGCCCACGTCCAGCGTATTGCGCGTGGAGGTCTCGAAGGTGCGGATGCCGCGCTCGCAGAGAATCACCCGCGCCTCCCCGGCCGCCATCACGTATTCGGCCGCGCCCAGCCACTCGTCCACGGTGGCGCCGGCGCCGCGCTTGAGCAGCACCGGCCGGCCCGCGCGCCCTACCGCGCGCAAGAGGTCGAAGTTCTGCATGTTGCGCGCGCCGATCTGCAGCACATCCGCCTTCTCCGCCACCGCCTTGACGTGGTCCACCGCCATCACCTCGGTGACCACCGGCAGCCCCGTCTCGCGGCCCGCCGCCACCAGCCAGTCCAGCGCCTCGAGGCCGTGCCCCTGGAACGCATACGGATTGGTGCGCGGCTTGAAGATGCCTCCGCGCAGCGCGGTGGCCCCGCACGAGGCCACGTGCCGGGCGATGCGCATCACCTGCTCGGCGCTCTCCACCGAACAAGGCCCGGCGATGACCGCGCGCGCGCCTGCGCCCACCCGCAGCGATCCGCACTCCACCACGGTGGGCGCCTTGCGCGCGGTGGCGTGGGGCAGCGACTTCACCACCGGCTCCGTCCCCTGCCTGGGCGGAGTGACGCGCGCCGCGTGCGCCGCCGGCTGGCCGAGCGAGATCACCTGCACGTCGCGCGCCGGCGCCAGCGCCTGCAGGCGCGCCGCGTCCGCCCCCAGGACCCACATCCGCACCGGGAACTCGGCGCTGCCCGCCAGCGGCAAGAGCGTGGCGCCGGTGAGCACGTCCAGCCTGCCCGTCGCCGTCATCGAAGAGGTGCGCAAGAACGCCAGCGAGACCAGCGCGCGCGCGTGATCGGCCAGCCGCAGGTGCACGAAGCGCGTGCCGTTCTGCTCCTTGTCGGAGAGATCCTCGACCAGCACTTCCAGGCCGCAGCGCTCCGCCGCGCGCTGCGAGCAGACCGCTGCGTCGGTGGACGCATCCGCCGCGACGATCTCCGCGGCGCCGGCGGTGTCGTAGCAGACCACCCGCTCGATCCCCATCTGCGCGAGGCGGTGGGTGCACTGCCGCAGCGCCGCGGGGTGCGACCAGGCGCGCTTGACCTCGCGCAGCGGCGTTCCCGGCCGGACCGCGAGCGAGAGTCGCACCGGCACGCTGGTGAGCGAGACCGCCACCAGATCCATGCCAGAAGCCACCGCGTCCGCCAGCGGCTCCAGCGCCTCGGTGATGGCGCCCACCACCGCGTTCTCCATCGGCAGAACCGCCTCGTCGATGGCGCCCTCGCGCAGCGCCTCCAGCACTTTCTCGAAGCTGGCAAATCCCTGCGGGATCCCGCCGTGCGCCGCCGCGGCGATCTCGCCGTACGCGCCCGGCTCGCCCTGGTAGCCGATCCTCAAGTCGGCATCCTTGGTGGATGCGTCGGTGGCCGTCATCCGATCCGCGATCTCGCGCAGCACCACGGCTTCCTCCAGGCGGCTACCTCTTATCAAACCGCGCCGCCGCAGATGCCGAAAAGGCCCCCGCAACCGCGCATGCTAGACTGGCGGCCGTGGCGACGGACGACGAGACGCTCCCTCGACGGCCCTGGACCGGCGATCTCGCGGCGGAGCCGTTCGCCGCCATTTTCCATAAGCATTTCGCAGATTTACGTGCGGCTCACGAGGCGCAACCGGAAGAGGGCGTCCTCGTCGCCGCGGTGGATGGAAACGGCTTCTTCGACGCGCACGCCCACCTGCGCCTGCCGCCTTCCGGCATCGCGCACCTGATCGTCGGCCGCCACGAGCGCTGCGACGTGGTGCTTTCCCGCGACGACGACGTCTCGCTGCGCCACTTGCTCTTGCGCGCCAGGCGCGACGCGCAGGGCCACATCCACCTGCGCGCCATCGACCTGCGCTCGCGCCGTGGCCTGCTCAGCGAGGACGGCCGGCGCTGCCAGGCCATCGCCAGCAAGGGCCCGCTCTTCCTCCAGGTCGCGGGCTACGTCCTCTTCCTCCTGCCGACGGGACCCTCCGCGAAGCCCTGGGCGCGAGACGCCGGCGAGACCTGGCGCGCCTTCGCTCCGCGCAGCCAGGAGATCCTTCCGCCGCCGCAGCCGCTGAAGGCGCGGCAAGCGCCGTCGCCGGGATCGTTGCGGCTCGCGACCATCACCGTGCAGTCCAGCACGCAAAGGGCCGGCGAGCCCACCGCCACCCACGCGGTCTGGAGCGACCAGCTCGAGCGCGGCATCCTGGTCGGCCGCGACGACCGCTGCAGCCAGCTTGGCGTCGCCGAGGGCAACCTCAGCCGCGTCCACCTGGTCTTGCTCAGCGTGGACGACGAGGTCTGGGCCATCGACACCGCCAGCACCAACGGCACCCGGGCGGTGGATGGCGGCCCCTTCCGCCAGCTCTTGCTCACGGGCGAGACGCAGCTCGTGCTCGCCGACGCGCTCCGCCTGCGCTGGGCCCCCGCCGTGCATGCTGCCCGTGCGTAGCTTTGCGGCATGGCAGCGACGAACAGCAGGGGGAAGAGCGACCGCCAGGTCGGCTATGCGGTGATCGGTCTCGGGCACATCGCCCAGTCGGCGGTGCTGCCCTCCTTCGCGCACGCCCGCAACTCGCGGGTGGTGGCGCTGGTTTCCGGCGACGAGGAGAAGCGGCGCAAGCTCTCGCGCAAGTACCATTGCGACGCCTACGACATGCGCGACCTGGACGACGTGCTCGATCGCCCCGACGTGGACGCCGTCTACCTCGCGACGCCGAACGACAAGCACGCGGACCTGGCGGTGCGCTGCGCCAAGGAAGGCGTGCACGTGCTCTGCGAGAAGCCGCTCGGCATCAGCGAGGAGGAGTGCCGGCGGATGATCGCGGCGGCGAAGGAGAGCGGGGTCAAGCTGATGACCGCGTACCGCCTGCATTTCGAGCCTGCCAACCTGGAAGTGATCAAGCTGATCGAACAGGGCCGCATCGGCGAGCCGCGCTTCTTCTCCAGCACCTTCGCGTACCAGGTCAAACCGGGAAACATCCGCACCTCCGCCGAGCGCGGCGGCGGCGCCATCTGGGACCTGGGCGTCTACTGCGTCAACGCCGCGCGCTACCTCTTCCGCGCCGATCCCGAGGAGGTGTTCGCGCTGCGCATGGACCGGCCCGACGACGACCGCTTCGAGGACATCCACGAAGGCATGAGCGTGCTCCTCAAGTTCCCCGGCGATCGCGCGGCGCAGTTCACCGTCAGCTTCGGCTCCTGGGAGCAGGACGAGTACCGCATCGTCGGCACCAAGGGCTCGATCACGCTCGACCAGGGCTACGAATACGCGCTGCCCCGCACGCTCGTCCTCTCCACTTCCGGGGGCCAGCGGCGCAAGAGGTTCCGTCCCAGCGACCAGTTCGGACCGGAGCTGGTCGCCTTCTCCCGCGCGGTGCTCGAGGACCGGCCCATCGAGCCCGACGGCGAGGAGGGCCTGCGCGACGTGCGCATCATCGTCGCCGCGCTCAAGAGCGCGCGCGAGAACCGGCCGCTCAATCTGGTGTGGTCGGCGCGCAAGCGGCTGCCCGAGCCTTCCGACCGCATCTACCGGCCGGCGGTGAAGGAGCCGCACCTGGTCGGCGTGGAGCCGCCCACGCTTTCGTGAGCGGCCCCCCGGCGAAGGGCGGCGTTATTTCCACTCCACCTTCACCACCGTGAGCTCCACCTCGCCCGCCGGACGGCGCACGGTCACGCTGTCGCCTTCGCGCTTGCCGAGCAGGGCGCGCCCGAGCGGCGCCTCGTAGCTGATGCGCCCGTCGCCCAGCGCCGCCTCCAGCTCGTCGCCCCCGACGATCTGGTAGGTGGCCAGCGCGCCCTCCTCGTCCTCCACGGTGACGGTGGCGCCGAAGAAGACGCGGTCCGTCTTCGGCCGCCGCGCCGGGTCCACCACCTCGTACGACTCCAATTGCTTCTGCAGGCGGTGCAGGCGCGCGTCGATCTCGCGCAGCTTGCGCTTGCCCAGCTTGTACTCGTAGTTCTCGCTCCGGTCGCCGTGCGCGGCGGCCACCGCCACCTCCTGCGTCACGCGCGGCCGCTCCTCGTGGAGGAGGCGGCGGAACTGCTCGCGCAGCCTCTCGAAACCCGCCCGGGTGATGTACCTCTTCACGCGCTTTCAGTTGCCCGAACGCTCGCCTGCTGGCAACTATGCCGTTCGTGTCCACCGCCGTGACCCAGGGCATCCGCGTCACCGTCAAGAGCCGCTACCTGCCGGAACAGTCGTCCACGGGCCGCTGGGCGTTCGCGTACACGGTGCGGGTCGAGAACCTGGGCTCGGTGAGCGCGCAGTTGCGCAGCCGGCACTGGATCATCACCGACGGCAACGGCAAGCGCGAGGAAGTGAGGGGCGACGGCGTGGTGGGAAACCAGCCCGTGCTGCGGCCCGGCGAGAAGTTCGAGTACACCAGCGGCGCCGTGCTGCAGACGCCGCACGGCTCCATGCAGGGCAGCTATCGCATGGTCACCGAGGACGGGCGCCAGTTCGACGCGGAGATCGCGCCGTTCGCGCTGATGCAGCCCGGCAACCTGAACTGACAGAGCGGTGGGAAAATCTTTTCCTGCTTGCGAGCGCCCGCTTGCAGCACCAGATCGCCTCCAGGGTGCAGGCAAAGGGGCGGGCGCATGGCGTTCGAGTGCGGGTTCGATACAGTTGGAAATGCAACCGTCATCCTCCACGATCGGGAGCCTCTGTTGGCCACCGATCCGTGGATCAGCGGGCCGGCCTATTTCGGGAGCTGGGGCCTCGCGCACCAGATCCCGGCGGAGCAGCTGGAAGCAGTCCGGCGCTGCAAGTACCTCTGGGTGTCGCACGGGCACCCCGATCACCTGAGCGGCGATTCCCTGGCCCAGCTCAAGGACAAGACCATCCTCGTGCCGGACCACCGCGGCGCCCGCGTCTGCAACGACCTGCGGGCGCAGGGATACGACGTGAAGGTGCTGCCCGACCGGCAGTGGTTCGAGCTGAGCCCCCGCGTGAAGGTGCTGAGCATCGCCGACTACAACCAGGACGGCGTCCTCATCTGCGACGTCAACGGCCGCCTGGTCCTGAACCTCAACGACGCCGGCGACCGCGGCTGGGGCGGCTTCGTGCGCAAGCTCGCGCGCGCCTACTCCCGCGTCTTCCTGCTCAACCTCTGTGGATTCGGCGACGCGGACATGATCAACTTCTGGGGCGAGGACGGGCGCATGCTGCCGCTGCCGCAGAGGACGCCGCTCGGCGCCACCCTGAGCAGCCGCGCCCGCTACTGGGGCGCCAACGCCGCCATCCCCTTCAGCGCCATGCACCGGTTCCAGCGCACCGACAGCGCCTGGGCCAACCGCCAGTCCGCGACCCTCGAGGACTACTCGGACGGCTTCGACAATTCCGCCTGCGAGCTGCTCCCGGCGTACCTGCGCTACGACTGCCGTCACCGACGACGTCACGCCCCTGAACCCCGCGCCCAGCCGCGAGCCGCTGCACGACCCGGGCGAGTTCGGCGACGACTGGAAGGAGCCGCTGCAGCCCGAGGACAAGGCGCGGCTGCGCAGCTATTTCCTCTCCTTCGAGGCGCTCAAGCCCAACATCGACTTCCTCCGTTTCATGGTGGGCGGCGACGAGACCATGGTCGAGCTGCGCGCGAGCGACTTCCGCCGCGGCCTCACCTTCGAGGTGCCGCGCGGATCGCTGATGAGCGCGGTGCAGTGGGAGATCTTCGACGACCTCCTCATCGGCAACTTCATGAAGGTGACGCTCCACGGCGAGTGGGGCCCGGGCAAGCTCTATCCCGACTTCACCCCCTGGGTGGCGAAGTACGGGGACAACGGCCGCGCCAAGACGATGAAGGAGCTGCGCGAGTACCACCGCGCCTACTTCCGGAGGGCACCGGCCGCCTATCTCAAGCACCGCTTCGACGTCGGCTTCCTCATGCCCTTGCAGGAGCAGACCTCTTCGCTCTTGCGCTCGCGTCTGGGCGCCAATTCGGCGGCGTTCCGGGGCGCGAAGAAGGCGTTCTGGGCATTGCGCACCAAGTTCTGAAAGTTGCACGCCCGTCACGTCCCGGTCACGAATCCGGGATATGACGCGCGAGGTGCACCCACGCATCCTCATCGTCGAGGACGAAAAGGACATCGTCCAGGTGCTGGAGTTCGCGCTCCGGCAGGCGGGATTCGATCCGGTGGCCGCGCGCGATGCCAACGATGCGTTCGCGCGCATCCGCGAGAAGACGCCGGACGCGGTGCTCCTGGATCTGATGCTTCCCGGGCTGCCGGGCACGGAGATCTGCAGGCAGCTCAAGTCCAATCCCCGCACCGCCGCGGTGCCGGTGATCATGCTCACCGCGCGCGGCGACGAGCTGGACCGGGTGGTGGGATTCGAGCTCGGAGCGGACGACTACATCACCAAGCCCTTCTCCGTCCGCGAGGTGGTGCTGCGGGTGAAGGCGGTGCTGCGCCGCGGAGCGCCCGGCGAGTCGCCCTCGCGCGACCGGGTAGGCCCCTTGCGGCTGGATCGCGAGGCGCACCGCGTCTTCGTGGACGGCGCGGAGGTGGAGCTGACCGCGCTGGAGTTCAAGCTGCTGGAGACGTTCGTCGCCCGGCTCGGCCGCGTGCAGACGCGCGAGCAGCTCTTGCGCGACGTGTGGGAGATGAACGTGGACCTGCAGACGCGCACGGTGGACACGCACGTGAAGCGGCTGCGCGAGAAGCTGGGCGGCGGGCGCGACCTGATCGAAACCGTGCGCGGGCTCGGTTACCGCATGTCCGACCCGGCGGAGGGCTGATGCCGCTCTTCGCCCGCAGGCCCACGCTGGACGAGGCGCTGGAGAAGGTCCGCGCCGAGCTGCGCGCGGGGACCCTGTCGCCCGACGTCTTCGAGGATCTGCGCCGGCGCGACCAGCCGCTGGTCTCCGGCGGGCTGGACCCCCCGGGCTTCCAGGAGACGCTCGAGGCCATTCCCGGAGCCGCGGCGCTGCTGGAGGTGGGCGGCAGGATGGCGGCGCGCAATGCCGCCATGGCGAGCCTCGCCGGCGAGGCCGAGACCATCCTCCAGGCAACCAGGAGCGCCGAGCTGCAGGAGGTCTGCGCGCGCGGCCTCGCGGGGTGGCCGCACCGGCGCGACCTCACCCTGCCCGCGCAGGACGTGCAGGTGGAGGCGATGGTGGCTCCGCTCTCGCACGCGCGCGCCCTGCTCGTGCTCCGCGACCTGAGCGCGGAACGGCGCGCGGACCGGGTGCGGCGCGACTTCATCGCCAACGCCTCGCACGAGCTGCGCACACCGGTCACCGCCGTGCGCGCCGCCGCCGAGACGCTGCTGGAGGGCGGCCTCGCGCTGCCCGCGCAGGCGCGCGACTTCGTGCAGATGATCGCCCGCCACGCCGACCGCCTCTCCCGGCTCACCGAGGACCTGCTCGATCTCTCGCGGCTGGAGACCGGCGCGTGGAAGCTGCAGCCAGGGCCGGTGCGGCTTGCGGAGGTGGCGGACTCGGTCATCGACCTGTTTCGCGACCGCGCCCGCGGCAAGCGCATCGCCCTGGCGGCCGACGTGCCGGAGCGGCTGCGCGCCAACGCGGATCGGCAGGCGCTCGAGCAGATCCTCTCCAACCTGGTGGACAACGCGGTGAAGTTCACCTCCGACGGCGGGCGGGTGACGGTGCTCGGCGACGGGCTCGGCCCCACCGTGATGATCTCGGTCGTGGACACCGGCCCCGGCGTTCCCCCGCAGCACCAGGCCCGCATCTTCGAGCGCTTCTACCGGGCCGATGCCGGCCGCTCGCGCGAGCTGGGCGGTACCGGGCTGGGGTTGGCCATCGTCAAGCACCTGGCCCAGGCCATGGCCGGCGAGGCAGGCGTGGAAAGCTCGCAGAACGGCTCGCGCTTCTGGGTGAAGCTGCCGTCCGCTTGAACAGATGTCACACGCCTGTCACACGGGCGGTGTACATGGCCGCATGCTCGAAAAGCTGATGCCCAGGTCGGACGAGTTCTTCGACGATTTCGACGCGCAGGCGGACGCCACCGTCCGGGGAGCCCGGCTGCTCTGCGCGCTCCTCGCCGACTTCCGCGACGTGGAGCGCAAGGTCGCCGAGATCAAGTCGGTGGAGCACGAGGGCGACGACATCGCCCACCGCGCCTTCGAACGGCTGCACACGCAGTTCATCACGCCCTTCGACCGCGCCGAGATCCACCGGCTGCTCGGGCGCATCGACGACGTCCTCGACCTCACCGACGCCACCGCCGAGCGCCTCCTGCTCTACGAGGTCGGCCTGGTGCCGCAGGCTGCCAAGGACCTGGCCAAGCTGCTCGTGCCCTGCTGCGAAAAGCTGCAGGAGGCGGTGCGGCTCTTGCGCGAGATCAAGAACCCCGCCCAGATCCTCACCGCCTGCCGCGACATCAAGACCTTCGAGAGCGAAGCCGACGCGCTCGGCCGCGCCGCCATCGCCGCCCTCTTCAAGAGCGGCGCCGACGCGCTCAGCATCATGAAGTGGAAGGAGGTCTACGATCTGATGGAGACGGCCACCGACCGCTGCGAAGACGTGGCCAACGTCATCGAGGGCGTGGTCCTGGAGCACGCGTAGATGTTCTGGACCGTGGTCGCGCTCATCGCGCTGGCGCTGGTGTTCGACTTCCTCAACGGCTTCCACGACGCGGCCAACTCCATCGCCACCGTGGTCTCCACCCGCGTGCTCGCCCCGGGCATCGCGGTGGCCTGGGCCGCCTTCTTCAACTTCGTCGCGGCGTTCGGCGGCGGGGTCAAGGTGGCGAACACCATGGGCACCGGCGTCATCCAGTTCCCCATGCTCAAGGCGCAGGGCACCGGCATGGTGCTTTCCGTCATCTTCGCCTCGCTCTGCGGCGCCATCGTCTGGAACCTGCTCACCTGGTGGTGGGGCCTGCCCTCCTCCTCCTCGCACGCGCTGGCGGGCGGGCTGATCGGCGCCACGCTCCCCGCGCTCGGCCTGGCCGGGCTGGTGGGCGAAGGCATCGGCAAGATCGCGCTCTTCATCGTGCTCTCGCCGCTCATCGGCATGGTGCTGGGCAGCTTCACCATGGTCGTGACCACCTGGATCGTGCGCAAGCGCACGCCCGCGCAGGTGGACAAGTGGTTCCGGCGGCTGCAGATCGTCTCCTCCGGCATCTTCTCCTACAGCCACGGCACCAACGACGCGCAGAAGACCATGGGCATCATCGCGGTGGTGCTCTACGGCACCATCTGGGCGGACCGGCCCTTCCACGTTCCCTTCTGGGTGATCCTCATCTGCCACGCAGCCATCGCTCTCGGCACCGCGCTGGGCGGCTGGAGGATCGTCCGCACCATGGGCCACAGCCTCACCAAGCTGCAGCCCATCGGCGGGTTCTGCGCCGAGACTGGCGGCGGCGTCACCATCCTCGCGATTTCCCGCTTGGGCATTCCCGTCTCCACCACCCACACCATCACCGGCGGCATCGTGGGCGTCGGCGCAACCAGGGGCACGCGCGCGGTGCGCTGGGGCGTCGCGGGAAGGATCGTCTGGGCCTGGATCCTCACCATTCCCGCAGCCGCCGCCGTGTCCGCGGCGGTGTTCGTCGCCACGCGCACCTTCCTCGCAATGCGCTGACTTTCAATCGGCGCTGCCCGCGGGCCGGGAACACCCCGCCAGGCCATTGCGACCTTGGCGGGGGACGATCGAGCATCGCTGGGGGGGAATCACGACACACGACCGCGCGCGTGCACTACGCGAGGCACGAACCGCGGTAAATCCCGTATGCACGCGACACAGGCGGCGCGTTTGCACGAGTGATTGCAATAGAGAGGTACAATCGCACCCTCCATGGATCCGGCCGATCGGGAAAAGGAAGCGCTCGCGAAGCTGCGCGCCGCCGGGCGTGCCGGGGCGGGCGTATTCGCGGCCGCCTGCATCGAGCGGCTGCGGCCGCTGCTCGACCGCGTTCCTTCGGGCGCGCCCGCCCTCGTCGCCGGGGTCTCGCTGACACAGCTCTGGCGCATCCTCGAAGGGGCCGAGCGCCCGGATCCACGCCGGCTCGCGGAGCTTTCGAGCGCGTGCTGGTCGCTCGTCGAGGTCGAGGCCGTGCCGGGAGTTCCCGCGGCGCTCCTCGAGCTGCTGGTCGCCGGCGCGCACGATGCCCTGGAGACTTATCTCTCCGGCGACGCCCAGCACGCCATCCACGCTGCACGCAAGCCGAGCGAGGCCGCGGGTCACGCCGGCGCCGTGGAGCTGATCGACCGGGAGCGCGCGCGGCAGGACCGCGACGTCCGCGAGATCGCCGAGCTCGCGCGCACAGGCGCCGCTCTCCCGCAGCTGGCCACGCGCCTGCGCGAGCGCGCGGAGGCCGAAGGAAAAAAGCTCGTCGAGGCGCTGCTCGCAGGGGCGAAGGAGAGCTGAGCCGTACCCGCCGGATGCGCCGATCAGCGCGCGGCCCCGCTCTCGCAAAGGGTTGCCGCCTCGGCGAGCAGCAGCGCGTGCAACGCGGGGCCGGCGGCGACGAGGCCCGGCGGCGGCGCGGCGCTGCGGTTGAAGCGCACCGGGCTGCCGTCGAGGTGCGTGCACAGGCCGCCAGCCGCGGTCACCAGCGCCACCCCGGCGCAGCTTCCCCATTCCTTGCGCGTCTTCAACGAAAGGACGCCGTCCGCGAGCCCCGCGGCCACGCGGGCAAGCTTGTGCGCCATGCTCGCCATCAGCCTGGGCGCGGTTCCTGCCAGCGCGTGCGAGAGCGCGGCAGCAGCTTCGGCGCCGGGCCGGATCCGCTCCCATTCCTTGCGCGAGACGAGAAGCGCGGCGTCGCGTATCGATGCCGCCGCGCTGACGGTCCTGCGCGCGCCGTTGAGCTCGACGCCGCTGCCTACCGCGCCCGCGAAGAGCTCGTCGCGCACCGGATTGTAGACCACTCCAAGCACGGCCCTGCCGCCCTGCGAAAGGCCCACCGAGACGACGTACTCGTCGCCGCCGGAAACATAGTTGCTGGTGCCGTCGAGCGGATCGACGATCCAGACCCGCTCGCGCCCCGCCCGCGCGCCGTCGTCCGGCGTCTCCTCGGAGAAGACGGCATCGGAAGGAAAGGCCGAAAGGAGCCCGGCGCGGATGCGCGCGTCCGACTCGCGATCGGCGGGCGTGACCACCTCGCCGCGCTCCTTGCGCAGCACCGGCACCTTGCCCTGGCAGGCGCGCAACATGGCGCCCGCGTCGCGCGCCAGTTCCACCGCCACCTTCAGCTCGAGTTCGAGGGCTGCCATGGAGAGCGCGGTCAGGCCGCGCGCGACACCGGCCGCTCGGCTGCTCCCACGCGCCAGCCAAACCAGACGATGGCGAGGCTCATCAGGCCGAGCACGATGGTGATGGTCAGGCGGGAGAGCGTGGCGAAGAGCGCGAGCGTCGCCCCGGGAAGGCCGGTGAAGGCGAGCCCGAGCACCGGCAAGACCGGCGCGCCACAGCCCGCGAGCGTGCACGGACCGGTGGTGAGGCCGAAGATGCTCGTCACCGCGCCGAGCACGCCGGCAGGGCGCGTGCCTGCAACCCCTGGGACGCACGCCTGCCGCTGGTAGGAGAGGACCGCGAAGTAAGCCCCGAAGACCAGCGAGGTGAAGACGATGCGGGCGAGCGTCGGCACGTCGACGATGAAGCCCCACTCGATGCCTTCGGGACCGCCCTCGGCGCTCGCCCAGGCGATGGTCAGGTGCGAGAGGAACGACAGCTTCGCCGCCAGCGACTCGGGCGAGGCGAGATAGTCGGGCAGGCGCCGCAGCCACGGGTTGAAGGTGAAGAAGTCCACCGGCTTGCGCGCCAGCGAAAGCAGCGCCACGGGCGCGATCAGGTTGAAGGCGGCCACGGCCGCCGCGACCCCGAGAAGAAGCCCGGTGCGCGAGCGCAGCGCAGCCCAGATCCCGCGGCGAGTCTGCGCGATGGCGGCGGAGACGGTCGTCATCGTGGAGCGCAGCATAACGCGAGCCAAGCGCGAGCGCCCAACATGCTTGCGAGCGCGGCTGCCTTCCGCTAGTTTCCGACGCCATGAAACGGCGCGAATTCCTCGGAGCAACCCTCGTGGCAGCCGCGCTGCCCTGGCGCCGCCTGCGCGCGGAGCCCGGCTGGCGCACGTTCGAAGTCACCACCCGTGCCGAGATCTCCAGGCCGGAGGGCGTTTCGCGCGCCTGGCTGCCGGTGCCTTTGACCAGCGATACCGACTGGCAGCGCACGCTCGCGAACACCTGGAGCGGCAACGCCAAGCGCATGGAAGAGGTTCGCGTCGGCAAGTACGGCGTCACCATGCTCTACGCCGAATGGGCAGCCGGCGAGGCGGCGCCCTTCGTCGAGCTGAAGAGCAGGTTCGCCACCCGCGATCGCGCGGTGGACCTTTCCCACCCCGGCACCGCGAAGCTGAGCAGCGCCGAAATTGCCCTCTACACCGCGCCCACCGAGCTGATCCCCTGCGACGGCCTGGTGCGGCAGACCGCCTTGATGCGCGCGGCCAAGGGGGCGAACACCGACGTCGAGAAGGCGCGCTCCATCTACGAATGGGTCGTGCAGAACACGCTGCGCGACCCCAAGACGCGCGGCTGCGGCACCGGCAACATCAAGGCG
This sequence comes from uncultured delta proteobacterium, assembly GCA_963792275.1. GTDB lineage: Bacteria > Myxococcota > Myxococcia > Myxococcales > 40CM-4-68-19 > 40CM-4-68-19. The sequence continues at coordinate 173,386 of CAWBVQ010000017.1, read as the reverse complement.
ATGCTCGAGAGCGGCCACCTGGGCGGGAAGTGCGCCGACCTCAACGGCCTCTTCGTGGGCTTCTGCAGATCGCTCGGCATCCCCGCGCGCGACGTCTACGGCGTCCGCGTGGCCAGCTCGTCCCTCGGCTACAAGAGCCTGGGCGCATCCTCGCCGGTGATCAGCAAGTCGCAGCACTGCCGGGCCGAGTTCTTCGCCGAGGGCATCGGCTGGGTGCCGGTCGATCCCGCCGACGTGCGCAAGGTCATCCTCGAAGAGCCGCCGGGAAACCTCACGCTCCAGGACCCGAAAGTGGAGGCCGCGAACAAGCGGCTCTTCGGCTCCTGGGAGATGAACTGGCTCGCCTACAACACCGGCCACGACGTCGAGCTGCCCGGGTCGAAGGGGCCGAAGGTGCCTTTCCTCATGTACCCGAACGGCGAGACGGGCGGAGAGCGGCTCGATCAGCTCGACCCGGACAAGTTCAGGTACACCATCACCTCGCGCGAGATTCTGATGGTCCTGCTCGTCGCCGCGCTGCTTGCCGCGACTCCTCCGCTGGACCTGGCCGACGCCAGCGGCGCGAGGCACCGCCTCTCCGACTATCGCGGCAAGGTGGTGCTGCTCAACTTCTGGGCAACCTGGTGCGAGCCGTGCAAGGCGGAGTTGCCCAGCATCGAGCGGCTGCGGGTCGCGCTCGCGCGCAAGCCGTTCGTGGTGCTGGCTGTAGAGATGGACGGGAGCGCGCGCACGGCGAAGGACACCGCTGCGGAGCTCGGGCTGCACTTCCCCATGCTGCTCGACCGCGATTCCAGCGCGACTTCGGCGTGGAACGTGAATCTCTTGCCCACCACCTTCCTGATCGGCCCGGATGGCGCCGTCGTCCTGGACCACGTCGGAGAGGTGGACTGGTCGAGCGCGGAGTGGCGCCACAAGATCCAGGCGCTCCTGCCCCGCTGAACCGGCTCAGGCCACTCGCCGCCGCCGGCGCAAGAGGAGAACGCCGAGCAGCGCGAACGCAGAGGGCGTGCCCCCGCTGGCGCAGCCCCGGCCTGCCTGGCCCTTCCCGCCGACGTCGGACGAGGCGCTGTTCAGGACGTCCAGGGAAATCGGCCCGGTGGTCGCCGTTCCGCCGTCGTCGTCGGTCGCCTTGGCGGTCAGCGCGTGGGTGCCGTCGAGGACCTGCGCCGAGGGCCAGAGGATCCGGGCAGGCGCGGAGGTGCTCGAGCCGACGCTGCTCCCGTCGACGAACACTTCGATGCGCGAGAGGTTCGCTCCGGTCGCCGGCGAGGCATCCACCTCGATCTCCACCATGCCGGAGACCGGACCCGCCGCGGGCCGCATGACCGCGATGTCGGGAATTCCCGGCGTGCCGGTGACGCTGAGCCTCGCCTCGAGCGTGTGCACGGCGCCCGCCGAGGTCGCGACCACCGTGAACGCGGCGCTGGCAACCAGAGCCGCGGAGCTGGAGGCGCTCAGCGTCAGCGTCGAGTTCCCGCCCGCAACCACCCGGGCGGGCAGGAAGCTGGCGGTGACTCCGGCGGGCAGATTGATCGCCGACAAATCCACCTGCACCGGCGGCCCCGAAACGGCCGCCGTCTGCACCGCCAGCGCATTGGTCGAGCCCCGGGCCACGGCGAGGTCGGTGAAGGGAAGGCTCAACGAGAAGTCGGCCGGCGCCGTCACCGTCAGGATGGCGGATGCGGAATGTCCGGAGGGAACCGTGGCCGTGGTTCCCTTGACGACGAAGGTGGTGGCCGCCGTGGCGGGCATCCCGGCCGCCGCGGTCAGGGTGACGGTATCCGCGGTTCCCGCGGTGAGATTGGCCGTCGCGCCGTTCGTCGAGGCGAAGGACGCGGTCACCCCGGGGGGAAGTCCGGCGACGGTGAGATGGAGGGTCTCGGCGCTGCCGTTCGTCACCGCGGTGGCGACGGTATACGGCCCCGAGCTTCCCGCCGCGACCACCTGCGCAGGCGGGGTCAGGTTGATGCTGAAGTCGTTCGCCGCGGGCGTCGCGGTGACCTGGAGGAGAAGCCCGGCGCTGTGCGCGACCGATCCATTCTCGGCCTTCAACTGGACGATCGCGTCGTGCCTCGGGCTCGCAGCCGCGGCGGCGGTGAGCGTGAGCGTCGCGGGCAAGCCTGCGCTGACGCTCGTGCGATCGAACGCCGCGGTCACCCCGGCGGGAAGGTTGGCGACGGAGAGACTCAGGGTCTGAGGGCCGCCGCTCGCGATCGAGGTGGAGATCGACACCGGCACGCTGGCGCCGGCGGCCACCGTCGCACGCGCGTCGGCGAAGGAGACGGTGAAATCGGTGGGGTCGAACCGCTGTGCCACGCAGGCCGCCGCCGGCGACGTCGCGCTCACCCGGTTGGAGAAGAGCTTCTCCACCACGAATCCGTCGACGGTGTCGTGCGCGGCGCGATCGCAGATGTCGGCGATCTCGGCGTTGTTCGCGTCGTACCAGCCGAGCGGGAAATTGACGGAAGCGCCGACGCCGACCTCCGGATCGGTGATCGCTTCCGCCAGCTCGTGCGACGAGGTTTCGCTGACCTTGTCGAATGCCGTGGTCAGGACCTGATCGCCGCAGCCGAGGTCGCACCCGCTGCCGTTTTCGTGGCTGGGCATGACCGCGTAGTAGACGCTGAGGCTCGAGACCGGATCGCGATAGGTGCTGTGGTAGCCGCAGAACCCTCCCGCGACGCAGGCGCTGTGGCCCTGCAGGCTGGTGATGATGCTGGCGGGGAAGTAGACGAAGTAGAGCACGTTCTCGTCGGCCGGCGGCAGCTGTCCTCCGGCGATCTGCCTCTGCAGCTCGTCGGCGATCTGCGCGTCCCGGATGCAGACGGCCCCCGCGGGCGGCGCCACGTCGGGCGAGCAGCAGTTGCTGGTCACGGCGCCGGCGCATTGCTGCGTGCCGCCCGCGTTCGCCGCCGAAGGGGTGATGGTGAAGGTGCCTCCGAACACTCCGCGGCCGACGAGCTGGCCCGTGCCTTGCGCGCCGAGGCGCGTGCCGGCCTGCACCGGGATGTTCGTGCTGTATTCGTTGAGCCAATCGAGATAGCTGCTGTTGGTGATGGCGCTGAAGAACCCGGCCATGGAGGGCTGGCCGCCCGCGGTCCAATTCACCTGATAGACCTTCACGTTTGAAATGACTTTGCCGCCATAATACTGGAGCAGGCAGCGCCCCGCCGCGCAGGTGGGGGCGTCGGCGGCGGCGACCTGCGTCCGGACCTGTGCCTGCGGGCGCACCGGCTGCGAGATGCGGACTTGCGCCGCCAATGCCGCGGACGACCCGCAACAGAGTGCAGCAGTGAACCAACGCAAAGACCTCATTCGAGTCCCCCCAACCCATCGGACCTGGGACAAGGTGTGACCTGCGATCGACCGGAGCAAACCGGCGCGTCGGGAATTCCGGGACGGAGAAACCGGCGTCGTATCTCACCGTGCAGTCGCGAACACTGCTGCCGGAGGATGGAGGAGCTGGCGACGCCGCCGACGAGCGCTGCGCATTCCTGCAGGCGACACCGCAGGCTCGCCCCGTCGAGGATTTGCGCTGGTCTCCGCCGCGCCCCGCCGTCCCCCGCCAGGCGCACTCACGGCGCGCGAAACGGCGTCTCGCCAAGAATTGGCGATTACCAGGAAGCTCAGGGCAAAGTGTCTCTTTTTCAACACGTCCCGGGACGAGTTCCCCAGCCCCATTCGGCCCGCGTAGGCCTGCTCCACGGTGTCGGCTGCCTCGGATGCTCGGCCGAGGCAAGCCGTGGGGACTACGACACGGTCACAGCGCGCGGGCGGCGCTCGCGAAGAACCACGTCAGGCATCCGGGTATTGGTTGGTGGAGCATGACGGGATCGAACCGTCGACCTCCGCAATGCCATTGCGGCGCTCTCCCAGCTGAGCTAATGCCCCGTTTTCTCTCGGTGCCACAGGGCCTGGGAGCCCGCGGCGGCGCAGCGATGTAGCGCGAACACCCGGCCCTGTCAATTCGAGCGCCGCGACCTCTCGTGGCGCGAGCACTTCGCCGTAGACCGCGGAGAGCCGCGCGGAGAAAGCGCCCAGCGAGAACTCCTTCTCGGCCCGCTTGCGCAAGGTCGCGCCCAGATCGCCATCGCGCAGCAAGGCGAGCAGGCGCTCGGCCAGCGCCGCCGCGTCGCCCGTCGCCGTCAGGCACTCCGGCGGCACCACTTCGCGCCAGGGAGACGCCACGGGTACGCCCGCCGCCATCGCCTCGAGCGTGGCGCGGAGCCCGGGCGTCCACGCCGCATGCGCGCGGGCGAGCAGCGCGGGCACGTCGGAGAGATGGCCGGCAAGCTCCACGCAATCGCGCAGCCCGTGAAAGGCGATCCGCTGCGCCAGCACCGGCCGCAAGGGCCCCTCGCCCGCGCAGACCACGCGCAGGTCCGGCACCTTCGCGCGCACCGAAGCCACCGCCTCGAGGAATTCCGCATGTCCGTTGTGCGCGAAGAGCCCGCCCACGGCGGCGATGAGCGGCCGCTCCTCCGGCGCGCGCGCGGCGAAGCGCGACAGGTCCACGCCGGGAAGCACCACGCACACCTTCCGCGCGCGCACGCCTTGCTTGCGCACGCAGCGATCGCGCGCGCGCTCCGACTCGCAGACCACCGCGTCCGCCGCGCGCAGCGCCAGCGCTTCCGCGAATCGCAGCGGCCCCGGGTCGGCGCAGACCGCGGCCGCGCGCACCAGCCGCGCAGCCGGCAAGGCAAAGAGGTTGGCCCAGCGGCCGCACCCGTGGACGATGCGCGCTTCTTCCCGCGCCGCCGCCGCCGCGATGCGCGCCACCTCTGAAGGACGCGGCGGCCAGGCCAACGGCTCCACCGAGACGCGGTACCCGGGCGGCGAAAGCGCGACCCAGCTTTCGCCCTCGCGGAAGGGATCGACGACCCGCAGGACCCCGACGGGCGCCTTCACATCGCCTCCGGCGCGCGCCTCGTCTCCCAGGCGCCGCGGCAGAGGGCAAATCCAGTTCGGCGGGCTGCTGTCTGCACGCCCGCCAACCTATGCATCGCCCGGCCGGCAGGCCCACTCGCGCGCGGCGTCGGCCGAGCTCGAACGACGCGAACCGGCCGGCAATACGCCCGCAGGCGCGTAGAGGGGCCCTGCGTGGCACCGCTTCCTGCCCCCCGGCAGCCAGGCGGCGCGGCGCCTGCCCACCCGCCTGCTGCACGTCCTGCACGGCGCCGTTCTGCCTGTAGAGCGCGAATTGTCGCAGGTGCTGGGGCTTCAGGCCGATCTGGCCCGTGTGCTCCGCCCGGCGGCGCATCTGGCGCCGAGTAGGTCTACGTCCGCGCAAGACCCCGATCCCCCGATAGACGCCCGGCTTTGGGCACGGCGCAGCACACCGGCTGTGCAATAAGCCGCAAGCCTTCTGAGTTGGCCATCCGGAACGAGGAACCCCCGCCGTTCCGGGAAGCAGCCAGCCAAGGAGGCTCAACGTGAAGACGCTCCCCCTGTACGTCGCTCTACTCGCCGCAGGATCCGCATCCGCAGCTCAGGTCTGGGTCGCTCCGGCCGCAGAGAAAATCCGCCCCTCCACGCAGGCGCCGGCAGCCGCAGCCGCCGTGGCGAAGATCGCAGCCGCGAAGAACGAGTTCGAGTCTTTCCACGTGGTGGTCACCGGCCCGGCCAGCGGCGTCTCGATGAGGCTGGACGCGCTCAACGACGGCGCGGGCCACACCATCTCCGGCCGCGATCTCGTGCTCTACCGCGAGGCGCTGCTCAACGTTCCGCAGCAGACGGGCGGCGACGGCGCCGCGGGCATGTGGCCCGACGCGCTCGTCCCCGACGTCGATCCGATCGCGGGCGAGAAGCGCAACGCCTTCCCCTTCGACGTTCCGGCCAACGAAAGCCGCGCGGTGATGGTGGACGTGCACGCGCCCCAGGGCACGCCCGCGGGCAAGTACACGGGCACGCTGCACGTCGAAGGCGGAGTCACCCAGGACGTGCCGGTGGAGCTGACGGTGTGGGACTTCGAGGTCCCCTCCACCTCGACGCTGCGCACCGCCTTCGGCATGGCGTGGAATGGCCCCTGCATGGGCCACGGCGACGGCAGCTGCTCGGGCGGCGACGCCGACATGGCGCTGCGCGCTCGCTACATCCAGGCCGCGCTCGACAACCACGTCTCCATCCACCAGCCGTACTTCACCGCCACCGTGGACGCGAACGGCAACGCGAACTGGGGCGCCTTCGACCAGTACGCCGGCCCGTTCCTCGACGGCACCGCCAACACGCGCCTGCCCGGAGCGAAGCTGACCGCGGTGAGCGTGAACGGCTCGATCTCCGCCCCCGCCGTGAAGGGCTGGTCGCAGCACTTCAAGGACAAGGGCTGGACCACGACCACGCTCTTCGCCTACGTCTGCGACGAGCCGCCCCTCACCTGCCAGTGGTCGGACATCCCCGGCCGCGTCGCCAGCGTGCACGCGGGCGATCCGTCGATGCCCACGCTCGTGACCACCACCACCTGGGAGGCGCAGGCCCACGGCGTCGGCGGCATCGACCTCTTCGTGCCGGTCATCAACTACGTCGAGGGCAAGCCGGGCAGCAACGAGGCCGGCGACCAGCGCGCGAAGTTCGGCCAGGACACCTGGTGGTACCAGAGCTGCATGAGCTTCGGCTGCAGCTCGGTGGGCGGCGGGCGCGACGGCACCGGCGAGACCGGCTGGCCCACCTACGCGGTGGACTCCGACGGCACCCGCAACCGCGCGATGGAGTGGATGTCGTTCACCTACGACATGTCCGGCGAGCTCTACTACGAGATGACCATGTCGTACTTCACCGGCGATCCCTGGACGAACCAGACCGGGTTCGGCGGCACCGGCGACGGAACCCTCTTCTACCCCGGCACCACCGCGCGCATCGGCGGCAAGACGGAGATCCCGGTGGAGTCGCTGCGCCTCAAGGGCATCCGCGACGGCATGGAGGACTACGAGCTCCTCGCGCTGGCCAAGAAGCTGGGCGCGGGCGACCAGGCCAAGGCCATCGCCGCCGGCCTCTTCCCCAAGACGTACCAGTCCACCGCCACGCCGGCCGCCCTGGACAGCGCTCGCGCCGAGCTGGCCGCGCTGATCCTGCACGCCATGGGCAAGGACACCCCCGCCGACAGCGGCTCGGCCAGCGCCGGCAGCACCGGCGGCGGCACCACCTCCTGCGACACCACGGCGTGCACCTCGGACCCGGCCGGCACCGGCAGCGCCCCGCAGCCGAAGCTCGCCGATGCCTTGGGGGCGGGTGGCTGCTCGAGCAGCGGCGTGCAGTCGCTGTGGCTGGCGCTGCCCGTCTTCGCGGCCTTTGCCATGCGGCGGCGGCGGCGTACCGCGCCGTAGGCCGGTTCGCGGATCGCGTTTTCGTTTGCGTTTACGCTTGGGGCTTGCGGTTCGCGTTTCGGCGCGGCCGCAAGCCCTGTTCGTTTGCGGGACGGGAAATCCCGATCCGGCTCAGGCGGTGAGGGTGGGTCTCCTCTGAAAGCGGTTGGCACGGGTCTCGCTCCATGGATTGTCCGAAAGGAGCAACCCAATGCAGACCCTTCGCGATTGGCTCTTCCCCGTGTCGCTCTTCGCCGCCTGGACGGTCACCGCCGCCTACACGCTCTCCATCATCTCGACGGGCGTGATCGCCTGATCGATGCGACCACCGCGAGACGCAAACCCGGACGCAAACGCGAACCGACGCGGGTCAAGCCGCGCGGCTCCGTCTCCCCGCGCCGGCGAGCACCGCGGACAGCCTCTTGCCCACCTCCGGCCAGAGGTAGCCTCGTTCCAGCACGCGCCGCCTTCCCGCTTCTCCCATCGCCGCGCGCCGCGCCGGATCGTCGAGGAGCTCCGCCATGGCCTGCGCCAGCGCCGCGGCATTGGCCGGCGGCACGCAGATGCCCGCGTTGCCGAGGATCTCCGGCACCGCGCCCACCTGCGTCCCGATGCACGGCACCTTGCACAGCATCGCGTCCAGAAAGGCGATGCCGAAGGGCTCGCGCAGCGTGGGCAGCACGAAGAGCGTCGCTTCCGAGAGCAGCCGCTCCACCGACTCGAACGGAACGAGGCCGAGGTTGGTGACGCCGTCGGGCAGGTCCAGCTCCTCGGTGGGCCCGGCGAGCAGGAGCCGCAGCGACGGACGCATCGAGCGCAAGAGCGAGAACGCCTCAATCAGCACCGGCCCGCCCTTGCGCCGCCAGCCATCCTTGCCGACGAAGAGCAGGGTCTGACCGTCGTCGGCGCGCTGCGGCTCTGCGCGGGGCACCACGTTGGCGCCGGCGCCCACCACCTGCACCATCGACGGGTCCGACGCCGTAGTCGTCGACCAGCGAGTCGCGCACCAGCTCGGAGAAGGTGGCGATGCCCAGGGCGCGGTGGTACGTCTCGCGCTCGCGCGCGATCCAGGCCTTGCCGAAGACGATGTGCGCCCCGATGTCCGCCTCGGGGACGGGCGGCTGCCGCTCGGCGAGGCGGCAGGTGTTGTCGAGGAGCAGCACGTAGGGCAACCGCGCGGGCCGTCCGGGCGCGAAGAGCGCGCCGTTCTGCAGCACCACGTCGGGCCTCGGCTGCAGCGCCTCGAGCAGCTCGCCCGCGCGTCGTGAGTGCTGGTCGAAGGCGTAGACCGTGTTCCAGCGGTGGTGCATGAGCTGCGGCCCGAACTGCAGCGCGCTCGCCGCCAGCGACAAGAGTACGCGCGGCGTGGGCCTCGGCCATCGCGTGCGCGGATCGCGCAGCGCGAGCAGCGGCGTCGGGTCCACGCGCACGAGCTCGTGCCCCAGCGCGGCCAGCGCGCGCGTCACGTTGGGGGTCACTCCGCTCTGGTTGCCGTAATTGACGTAGGCAACCCGCATCAGGCCGCCTCCTGGACGACGGAGAGGGCGGGTTTCTTCTGCGGAAGCCAGGTCCGCACCGGGGGGAGCACGCCCATCATGCGCAGGGCCACCAGGTACACCGCCGCGAAGGAAAGCCCGCAAGCGAAGAGCTGGAAGAGGAGCGGCCCGGAGGCCAGGTGCAGCACCACCGCCCCCGGCGCGACCGCCAGCGCCGCCGCCGCGATCTGCAGCCACAGCTCCCGCGGCAGGGCGCCGAGGATGGTGGTCCCGAACAGCCGCGCCGCCCGGTGCAGCAGGATCATCCTGCAGCTCTCCTCCGCGCAGATCCAGCCGCCCAGCGCGCCGATGGGACCGAAGAGGTGGAGCCCCAGCCACACCAGCGGCACGGTGAGCGCGAGCTTGAGCGCGGAGATGCGGAACATGAACCGGTTCTGCGCGCGCGCGCGCATCACGCCGTCCAGCGGCAGCGCGGCCATGGGAATGGAGACGATGGCCAGCCGGAAGATGGGCACCGCACCCAGGTAGCGGTCGGTGAAGAGAAAGCTGATCAGCAACGGCGCTACGATGCCGAGCACGGCCATGGTCGGCACGAAGACGAAGGAGAGCCGCGCCACCGCCTCGCGGAAGAGGTGCAGCGCCCCCTGGTTGTCGTGCTCCGCGTCGTGCTCTGCGATGCCGAGCTGGAGGATCTCGCTGACCGGCGTGTAGAGCATGTCGACGATGGGGAGCTGGAAGCAGCCCACGCTGTACACGGCGAAGGCCGCCGCCGTCACCGAGGCGGAGACCAGATAGCTGTGGAACTGCTGCTGGGGAATGACCAGCGCGAAGGCGGCGCCGAAGGGCAGCGCGTAGGAGAGCTGGCGGCGCAGGTCGCGCGGCAGGACGACGAGGCCGGGGCCAGCGAGCGCGATCCAGCAGGCCAGCGCTTTTGCGGAAGTGGCGATCACCACGCCCACGAACGCGCCGGCGACGGTGTGGGTGAGGAGCGCGCCGGTGAGCATGCAGACCGTGTAGAAGGCCTCCGAGGTGATGCGCACCACCGCGCTGGCCTTGATGCGGCCCTGCGCCATCCAGGCGAGATCGAAGCAGGACGCCGCCAGCTTGAAGCCGGTGAACGCGGCGATGGACGGCATCAAGGCGCCCAAGGCGGGATTGTGGAACGCCGAGGCGACGAGCGGTCCGCAGGCCAGGAGCAGGGCGGCGGCAAGCCCCCCGAGAGCGGTAGTGAGCAGAAGAGCGTGCGATTCCCAGGCGCGCATCTTCTCCGGCTCGCGGGGCACGAAGTAGACGAGGCTCTGGTTCAGTCCCAGCGGCAGGACGAGGAACAGCGTATTGGAGAGAAGCCAGGCCTGCTTGAAGGTGCCGTAGTCGGCGGGCAGGAGCACGCGGGCGAGGACCATCGGGATGGCGAAGGTGACTGCCGCTACGCCCAGGCGCGCGAGCATGAGCGGCCCGGCGCGCCGCAGGATGGAACCCTGTCGACCTTCGTGCATCCCCCCTCCGATGGGAAACACGATGTGCAGCCGGTGTCGATCGGACAACCCGTTGCGTGACGCAGCGCACAAGAAGGTACAATGGGGAACATGAAGACCAAGTCGGAGCTGCTCAAGGACGCGCGGGTCACGGTGCCGGAGGTCACGCCTGCCGAGCTGTCGCGGCAATCGCCGCGGCCGCTGATCATCGACGTGCGGGAAAAGCAGGAGACGGACGCCGGGATGCTCCCTGGCGCGAAGGCCGTCCCGCGCGGCTTCCTCGAGTTGCGCATCGAAGAGGCGGTGCCCGACCGCGGCGCGGACGTGGTGCTCTACTGCGCCGGCGGCACCCGCTCGCTGCTCGCGGGCAGGACGCTCAAGGAGATGGGCTACACCCGCGTGCGCAGCATGAGCGGCGGCTTCTCCGCCTGGAAGGACGCGGGGCTGCCGCTGGAGATGCCGGTCAAGCTGACCGAGGCGCAGCGCGCCCGCTACAGCCGGCACCTGCTCATCCCCGAGGTGGGAGAAGCCGGACAGGCCAAGCTGCTCAAGTCGAAGGTGCTGCTGATCGGCGCGGGCGGCCTGGGCTCACCCACCGCGCTCTACCTCGCCGCCGCGGGCGTGGGGCGTCTGGGCCTCATCGACGACGACGTGGTGGACGAGTCCAATCTACAAAGGCAGATCCTCCACACCACCGATCGGGTGGGGATGGCGAAGACGGAGTCGGCGAAGAAGACGCTGCAGGCGCTCAACCCGGAAGTCGCGGTCGACGAGCACCGCATGCGCCTCACCCGCGACAACGCGATGGAGCTGTTCGCCAGGTACGACATGGTGGTGGACGGGTCGGACAACTTCGGCACCCGTTACCTGGTCAACGACGCCTGCGTCCTCTTGCAGAAGCCCAACGTGCACGGGTCGATCTTCCGCTTCGACGGTCAGGCGACGACCTTCGTGCCCGGCGGCGGACGCCCCTGCTACCGGTGCCTCTTTCCCGAGCCGCCGCCGCCGGAGCTCGCGCCCAGTTGCCAGGAGGCGGGAGTGCTCGGTGTGCTGCCGGGCATCATCGGGCTCATCCAGGCGGTGGAAGCGATCAAGCTCCTGCTCGTCCGCGGCGAGCCGCTGGTCGGCCGCCTGCTGCTCTACGACGCCTTGGACCAGAAGTTCCGCGAAGTGAAGTACGCGCGCGATCCGGCCTGCCCGGCTTGCGGCGACCGCCCCATGCAGGAATTGTTGCCGGAGTACACGGAGGCGAGCTGCGCCGTGGCTCCACGGCGCAGTTAGCCGTAGCTCTTTTCCTGCTTTTCCTGCTCTTCCTTGCAGCGGATGCACATGGTGGTCACCGGGCGCGCCTCCAGCCGCTTGATGGAGATCTCTTCCTCGCAGATCTCGCAGATCCCGAAGGTGGCGTTCTCGATGCGCGCGAGCGCGTCGTCGATCTTCTTGAGCAGGAACTTCTCCCGGTCGCGGAGGCGGAAGACCATGCTCTGCGTGTACTCGGACGAGGCCAGGTCGATCTCGTCCGGGAGATCGTCGGTGTCGAAGGCCGCCTCCTCGCTGAGCGTCTTGCGAGCGCTCAGGAGCAGGTTCTTCTTCGACTCCTCGAGGATCTTCTTGAACCGCTTCAGGTCCTTTTGATTCAAGGTGCTGCCCCCGCGCAACGCTTCTGCTCGACCTGCTGCCATGGCGGCCTCCGGGATGAGTGGGCCGGCAAAAAAGAGGCGGAATACTAGGAACGAGCTAGGGTCGAGTCAAGGCGAACGTTCATGGCCGACAGCAAGCTCGATCGGGAATTCCTCCGTAGCATCCTGACCCTGGCGGCGCGCCCCGCCGTGGATCACCTGCTCCTGGTCTCCGACGTCCCGCTCTCCAAGGAACTGCGCGGCCGCCCCATCAAGAAGAAGATCATCTACGCCGTCAGCGAAGACCGGCTTGCGCAGGCGTTGCGCAAGCAGGGCTACGCGTGCGTCACCGTACCCCCTTATGACTATTCGCGTATCGAAAAGGTGAAGGTGGCCCTGGTGGCGGCGGTCACGGCCAACGCGCTGCGTGACGGCGAGGACGTCATCTGCCTGACCGGCCGCACGGGTGCGCGGCTTCCCGACACCGTCGTGCGCCTGCAGATCGGCCGGGGCTTCGAGGAGAAGGCGTCCATCGACACGCAGGGGCTCGGCGCGGAGTTCAGCTCCCAGGTGGTGGAGGCGCTGGTGTCGCTCGCCATGGCCATCGGGCACGAAGGGTTCGAGGGACACCCCATCGGGACCATCTTCGTCCTCGGCGACTCGACGGCGGTGATGGAGCAGAGCAAGCAGCTCACCTTGAATCCCTTCCAGGGCATCTCCGAGGCGGAGCGCAACGTGCTCGACCCGCGCATCCGCGAGGCGCTGAAGAACTTTGCCGTGCTCGACGGCGCGTTCGTCATCCGCGAGGACGGAGTGGTGCTGGCGGCGGGAAGGTATCTGCACCCGGTGCAAGGCAACGTGGAGCTGCCTTTGGGGCTCGGGGCGCGCCATGCCGCGGCGGCCGCGATCACCGTGAACACCAGCGCGGTGGCGATCTCGGTTTCGCAGAGCAGCGGAGCGGTGCGGGTCTGGAAGGGCGGACAGGCCGTGCTGGAATTGCAGCAGGTCGCGAGAAGGTCGTAAGCGGGCTCGCGGATTGCCGATCGCGGGATCGCGTGCGGGTGCGGGTGCGGGTGCGCGTGCGGCGTTTGCGTGCGGGACTTGCGGTCCCGGACCGCGGATTCCGTTCCCGAACCATGGTACAGGGCGCCGCATGTCCTTTCGGTTCATCGATGCTTGCAAGCGGCGGCCGGTGGACCGCACTCCCATCTGGCTGATGCGGCAGGCCGGGCGATACCTGCCGGAGTATCGCGCGGTCCGGGCCAGGGTTTCCTTTCTCGAGCTGTGCAAGACGCCGGACCTGGCGGCGGAAGTGACGCTGCAGCCGGTGGACATCCTCGGGGTGGACGCGGCCATCCTCTTCAGCGACATCCTGGTGGTCAGCGAGGCGATGGGCATGGAGCTCGTCCTCGAGGATCAGGGGCCGCAGTTTCCACAGCCGCTGCGCTCGCGCGCCGACGTCGACAAGCTCGGCGTGGCCGATCCGGAAGAGCGCCTGGGCTACGTGATGGAAGCCATCCGCCGCGTCCTTGCGGCGCTGGGCGGGCGCGTGCCCTTGATCGGGTTTTGCGGGGCGCCCTGGACGCTCGCGGCCTACATGATCGAGGGCAAGACCTCGCGCGGCTTCGAGAAGGCGAAGGCGGCGCTCTTCTCCGACGAGAAGCTGGCCCACGCCCTCCTCGGCAAGATCTCCGACACCCTGGTGGGCTATCTCAACGCGCAGCTCGCGGCGGGAGCGCATGCGCTGCAGATCTTCGATTCCTGGGCGGGGGCGCTGGGGCCGGAGGACTACGCCAGATTCGGCGCGCCGTACATCGCGCGGGTGATCGCAGGCCTGCGGCGCGACCCGCGGAACCCGCAGCCGGTGATCGTCTTCGGAGTGGAGACCGGCGAGCTCCTCGGCCAGCTCGCGGCCACCGGCGCCGACGTGGTTGGCGTGGACTGGCGCGTGCCGCTGGACGCCGCGCGCGGCCGCGTGGGTCCCGCCGTCGCGCTGCAGGGCAACCTCGATCCGGCGACGCTCTTCCTGCCGCTGCCCGAGCAGGAGACGCGGGTGGCGCGGGTGCTGGAGCTTGCCGGCCGTGCCGGCCCTGGACACGTCTTCAATCTCGGCCACGGGGTGATGGTCGGAACGCCGGTGGACAACGTGAAGGCGCTGGTGCGGCAAGTGCACGCCCACACGCCGCCCCGCTGAGCGGCGGCAAGGCCGCGCCCGTCCGTGGCGTTGCGTCTCGGCGCCCGCTGCACAGCTTCTCCAGAGGGGAGAAGCCATGCGCACTCGCGCCAGCTCCATCGCAGCCATCGGAGGCGCCATCGTCCTCGGGAGCATCGTTCTCGCCGGGGCAGCGGCACCACGCCCGGCGTCGATGCCCGCGCCCACGCCTGCGCCCCGCGCCGCGAGGCCGGCTCCGGCGACGACTCCCAGGAGTCCCGTCCCCAATCGCCCCAACCAGGCGCAGTCGCCCAACACCGCCCTGCCCGGCCCGGGCGTGGGCGTTGCGCTCGACGGCGGCATTGGCGCCGGCGTCGCCCTCGACGGCGGCACCGGCACCGGCGTCGGGCTTGCGCTCGACGGCGGCACGGGGGTGGGATTCGCGCTCGACGGCGGCGCCGGGGCGGGAATCGCGCTGGACGGCGGCACCAACGTGGGATTCGCGGCCGACGCCGGCGCCACCGGCGAGGCGCTGGATGCGGGTTTCGATCTGCAGAGCGCGCAGACGCGCGCCACCAACAGCGCGCAGACGCAGGCGACCAGCAGCACGCAGACGCAGCCGGCGAACAGCGCGCAGACGCAGGTCACCGGCAGCACCCAGACGCAGACCCCCACCAGCTCCCAGACGCAGCCCGCTCCGGGGACAGCCGCGACTGCCGCCGGCACCCCGCAGGCCTCGCCGGGCGGCGGCACCCTGGTGGTCGGCGGGTACGCGGACATTCCCTATCCGGCGCCCGCGGACGGAGGCGATCCCTCGAACGGCCTCAACGTCACCGCCGGCCCCCAGGTCGGCAGCGGTCCCACGGTGGGCTCGGGCCCCGAGATCGGAGCCGGGCCGCAGGTGGGCGGAGCGCCGCAGGACGCGCGGTGTCCGCTAGGCTCGACGGGGGGAATCGCACGAGTAGAGAACAGGGGAACCACCTGCTAAGTACCCGCCGGTGATTCCCCTGCGGCCAAATCCTTCTCCGTCCCGATTGGCCCCGCACACCGGCGTGCTCCTCCTCAACCTGGGCGGGCCCGACTCGCTCGAGGCGGTGGAGCCTTTCCTCGAGAACCTCTTCCGCAATCCCTTCCTCATCCGCATTCCGCTGCTCAAGGGGCCGCTGCGGCGCTGGTTCGCGCGCTGGGTCGCAAGGCGCAGGGCGCCGCACGCGCGCAAGCTCTATTCCGAGATCGGCGGCCGCTCCCCATCGGACCCATCACCGAGTCGCAGGCGCGGCGGCTCGAGGAGCAGCTCGGGCCGGGCTTCCGCTGCTACGTCGCCTTTTCCGCCTGGACGCCGTACATCCGCGAGGCCGTGGCGCAGGCCCGGGCCGACGGCTGCGCGCGGCTGGTGGGCGTGTCGCTCTATCCGCAGTGGTGCTCGGCAACCACCGAGTCTGCGTTCTTCGACCTGCGCGCGCACGCCGCCGGCATCCCGCTCGCCGAGGTCGATCGCTATGCCGGACAATCCCCTCTACCTGGACGCGCTCACCAGCACCGTCCGCGCCGCGCTGCGACGGTTCCCGAAGCCTTCGCGCGTGCACGTGCTCTTCAGCGCGCACGGCGTCCCGGTTTCCCTCATCCGGCGCGGCGATCCGTACGAGCGCGAGATCCACAAGACGGTCCAGGGAGTGCTCGAGCGCCTGCCCGCAGGACAGCCGTGGTCGCTCAGCTACCAGAGCAAGGTGGGGCCGGTGAAATGGCTCGAGCCGGCCAGCGCCGACCACCTGCCCGAGCTTGCGCGGCAGGGGGTGCGCGAGGTGCTGGTGGTGCCGGTCGCCTTCGTCTCCGACCACATCGAAACCCTGCACGAGCAGCGCATCCTCCTGCGCGACATCGCGCTCACCGCGGGCATCGAGCGCTACGAGGTGGCCAACGCGCTCAACGACTGCCGGCTGTACGCCCGCGCGCTCGCCCGGCTGGTCGAAGACGCTGTGGGAACGACGCCGCTTGCGGCGCTTCCTCCCGCGGGCTGAACAGGCGGATCGGCCTTCCCGCCGACGCCGGGCGGGTTTCGTGCTAGGACCAAGGCCCTCCATGGAGCAACCTGCGCCCGCCCCGGGGCAAAGCAGCGTTCCCCCACCGTCCGGACCCGACGCACCGCCGCCGCCTCGCACCGGCTGGCAGCGCTTCAAGCGAATCCTGCTCGGGGGTCCCAAGGACATCCAGGATCCCGAGCTCTTCCACACGCTGTCGCTGGTGGCGTTCCTGGCCTGGGTGGGCCTGGGCGCGGACGGGCTCTCCTCCAGCTCCTACGGCCCGGAAGAGGCCTTCAAGAACGCTCGGCGAGCACCAATACCTGGCCGTCGTTCCTGGCGCTGGCCACCGGCCTCACCGTCTTCATCATCTCCGCGGCGTACAGCAAGATCATCGAGCACTTCCCCTTCGGCGGCGGCGGGTACGTCGTCGCCTCGCGCCTGCTCGGGCCCAACGCCGGGCGTGGTCTCCGGCGCCGCGCTGCTCATCGACTACGTGCTCACCATCACCATCTCGATCGCGGCGGGCGGCGACGCGATCTTCAGCTACTTCCCGGCGGAATGGCACTCCTGGAAGCTGCCGGTGGAGCTTGCGGCCATCGCCTTCCTCACGGTGCTGAACCTGCGCGGCGTCAAGGAATCGGTCCGGGTGCTCCTGCCCGTCTTCGTCATCTTCGTCGTCACCCACGTCGTCCTCATCGGCGGCAGCATCGGCTTCCACCTCGGGCGCGCCGGGGCGGTGGCGCGGCGACGTGACGGGCGGGCTCTCGCACGACCTCGGCACCATGGGATTCGTCGCGCTCGCCCTGCTCTTCCTGCGCGCCTACTCCCTCGGCGGCGGCACCTATACCGGCATCGAGGCGGTCTCCAACGGCCTCTCGATCATGCGCGAGCCGCGGGTCGCTCACCGGCAAGCGGACCATGGTCTACATGGCGACGAGCCTCGCGCATCACCGCCGGCGGCATCATCCTCGGCTACCTGCTCATGGGCGTGCACCCGGTGCCGGGCAAGACCATGAACGCCGTGCTCGCGGAGCATGCTCGCGGGCGGAGTCCATCTCGGCCCGGTGCCGCTCGGCCACTGGTACGTCGTCGTCACCATCGCCTCCGAGGCGCTGCTGCTCTTCGTCGCCGCCCAGGCCGGCTTCATCGACGGGCCGCGGGTGATGGCGAACATGGCCCAGGACTCGTTGCTTGCCCGCACCGCTTCTCGCGCTCTCGCGACCGGCTCACCATGCAGAACGGCGTGCTGCTGATGGGCGGCGCGTCGCTTGCTCATGCTGCTCTACACCCGCGGGTCGGTGGACGCGCTGGTGGTGATGTACTCGATCAACGTCTTCGTCACCTTCTCGCTCTGCCAGTTGGGCATGATGCGCTACTGGCGCAGGCCGGAGACGCGCAAGCGCTTCGCCGAATGGCGGCGGCCCATGGCCATCGCCGTGGTCTGCTTCGTGCTCTGCGCCTTCATCCTGGTGGTGAACCTGTCTCGAGAAGTTCACCGAGGGCGGCTGGCTCACGCGTGGTGGTCACCGGCGCGCTGGTCGCGCGTCTGCCTGTTGATCCGGCGGCACTACAACGGCGTCTACGGGCGCCTCAAGCGCCTGGACCAGATCCTCGACCGCGCTGCCGCGTGGGCTCGCCCACCCGCGCGCTGGAGATCCAGAAGAAGAAGCCTACCGCGGTGATGCTGGTGGGCAGCTTACGCCGGCCTGGGCATCCACTCGCTGCTCACGGTGCATGAAGCTCTTCCCCCGCTACTTCGCCAACTTGGTCTTCATGTCGGTGGGCGTGGTGGACAGCGCCACCTTCCAGGGCATCGAGGAGGTGGACGAGGTCCGCGAGGAGACCGAGGACGCGCTGAAGAAGTACGTCGACCTCGCCCGGGGCATGGGCATTCCCGCCGATTACCGCATGTCGATGGGCACCGAGGCGATCAGCGGGTGCCAGCGGCTCGCGAGCGAGGTGGCGGCGGAGTACGAGCGCAGCATCTTCTTCGCCGGGAAGCTGATCTTCGAGCAGGAGCGGTGGTGGGACCGCCTGCTGCACAACGAGACCGCCTACCAGATCCAGCGGCGGCTGCAGTTCGCCGGGCTACCGATGGTGTCCTGCCGGTGCGCGTGCTCGAATAGCCGGTGAATGCAGGTTCCGATCGGGCGCCAGGTTTGGATTGCGGGACCGCTCGTCCTCCTCTCGGTTGCCTGCTCCGCCGGACCGCGCACCTGCGAGATGACCGCGACGGACGACGTGGTGGACCCGTGCGGCGTGGCCTCGGACGGCTCGACCGGGGCGCTGCCGGGAACTCCGGATCCCGGACCGGTTCCGGTGGGATCGGTCGGCGCAAACGGCGGCAGCGTGGAGCGGCTCTGGTTTGCCACCACCGGCGATACGCGGCCGGCGAAGTGCAACCAGACGGGGGCCTATCCGCGGGCGGCCATTGCCCAGGTCGCCTCGGCCATGAAGGCGCTCCGCGTCCAGTTCGCGGTGGACCTGGGCGACCACATGTACGTCTGCAGCGACCAGGGCGGTCTCACGCCCGCGCAACTGGACGCAGTCGCGCAGGCGCAGATGGCCGCGTACATGACCGGCATCGCCTCCGGCCCTTCGACGTGGTGGATGACGCTCGGCAATCACGAGTGCCAGGCTGCCTTCGCCAGCGGAAGCGCATGTGTGGTGGGCGGGCCGCACGACGCCAACTTCGCCGCGTACATGGCGGCCTTGCGCCGGCCGCAGCCCTGGTACGCCAACGACGTGCGCACCTCGCTCGGCCTGGCGCGGTTCGTGGTGGTGGCTGACGATGCCTGGACCGCGGCGCAGGCGGCGTGGCTTTCGTCCACCCTGGCGGATGCGGATGCCCGCGCGAAGTACACCATCGTCGTGCGGCACCATCCCGTGCAGGGCTCGCGCAGCGGGCGCGCCGGGATCGTGAACATGTTGCGGCAGCACAAGTACAGCCTGGTGCTCACCGCGCACGAGCACGACTACCAGCACGACCCCGACGGCTGGCAGGGCAGGTCCGCCGTGGTCGGCCTCGGCGGCGCGGGCGGCAAGTGGGGCTTCGGCACCGTGCTGCAGAATGCCGACGCGACGCTCACCTTCGTGCGGCGGGACGCCAACGGCAATCCTATCGGCGTTCCCTGGACGGTGACGCCGCAGTAGCCTTCTTCCGCAGCGGAAGGCCCTGCGCGAAGGTGCGGCTGCGCGGCCGGAGGTGCCAGCGCGGCTCGCTCTTGCGCGGCGGCAGCGCGTCGACGTCGATGCGGACGATGGCGCCCTTGCGGAACTGCACGCGCGCGGCGTCGTCGGGGCCCAGTTGCGCGAGGGCGGCCACGAGGTTGGACATCTGCGGGTCGTGACCCACGAGCGCGATGGCGTCGCCGTCCTTTGCGCGCGCCGCCAGGACCTCGACGACCTTGGCGGCCGGCGTCCCGGAGCGCAGCTCCTCCAGCACGGAGACCTCGTCGCGGCTCAGGGAGCGGGCGAGGAGCTCCGCGGTCTGCACCGCCCGGACGAGAGGGCTGGTGAAGAGGCGCGTCAGCGGTTCGCCGCGGCGGGCGAAAGCGCGGGAGGCGCGGCGGAAGCGGCGCCGGCCCTTGGCGGTGAGGGCGCGGGAGTCGTCGGGGGTGGCGGGGGTGGGAGGTTCGGCGATGCCGTGGCGGATGAGGTAGATGAGGATCATCGGGTTGGGGGAACGGTAGGTTTAGGTTTAGGTTTAGGTTTAGGTTTAGGTTTAGGTTTAGGTTTAGGTTAGGTCCAGGGTTCAGAGCTTCCTCATCGATCGGCCTGGCGGATGTGGATTGGCCGGCCGGAGAGCTCTTCCAGCAGATCGGATTTCTGGCGGGCGGACCAGAGCTCCAGGTCGCTGTTCAGGTCGGCGACCACGTCGAGCTGGACGGAGGCGCCGCGCAGGCGGGCCTTGACGCTGCGCACGTGGCGGCGGTGGCCGCGGTCCAGGCCGTCGGCCACGCGCAAGAGCGCGGCGAGGCGTTTCACCACGATGCGCTCGGGCGGCGTGAGGCGCTGGAATTCCTCGTGGCGGTCCTTGGGCGGCGAGCGCCGGTGATAGCGGGCGATGGTGGCGATGAGCTCGCGCTCGCGGTCGGTGTAGCCCGGCAGGTCGGCGTGGTAGAGCAGGTAGTAGCTGTGCTTGTGGTGACGGTTGTAGCCGACGAAAGAGCCCACGTCGTGCAGCATGGCCGCCGCGTGGAGCAGCGCGCGCTCCTCCTCTCCCAGGCGGTGCAGCTCGCCGAGCTGATCGAAGAGCGAAAGGCTGAGCTGCGCCACCTGCTCGGCGTGCTCCTCGCGGTAGGCGCAGCGGCGGCCGAAGGCGCGCAGCCCGTCCAGCACCGCGCTCTCTTGATGGAGGTGCGCGCCGCGGGGAGCGCCGGTGCGGCGCAGCAGGTCCACCATCAGCCCGTCGCGCAGTCCGCGCGAGGTGATCTGCAGCTCGTCCACCCGCAGCTTGCGCATCACGCCTTCGCAGATGGCGGCGCCGGCGTAGATGATGTCGCTGCGCTGTTCGTCCACCCCCCACTTGCGCCGCTGCCTCCGGGTGGAAGCGGCCAGCCAGCGCACCACGCCGCGCGCCTCTTCGTAGCTGATGGGGATGCTCCCGGACCCTTCGCGTCCGGCGAGCTTTCGCGCGAGCTGCGCCACCGCGCCGGTGGTGCCGGCCGCGCCGACGATGCGCCGGTGCTTGCCGGTGAGCAGCGGATCGATCTGCCCGAGCGCGTCCTGCACGGCCTCGTCGACGAGGCGCGCCTGCTTGCGCGTGACCGGGTCGCTCTGCACGAAGAACTCGGTCAGCCGCACCGAGCCGAGCTGCAGGCTCCAGGCGGAGTCCGGCTCCTCGCCGCGGGCGCTGATGATCTCGGTGGAGCCGCCGCCGATGTCGAGGATGAGCGATCGCTGCGAAGGCGGCTCGCCCTGGAGCACGCCCAGGCAGACCAGGCGCGCTTCTTCCGCTCCGCTGATCACCTCCAGGTCGATGCCGGCGTGGTTGTGGACGGTGCGCACCAGCGCGGCGCGGTTGGACGCCTCGCGGACGGCGCTGGTGGCCACCGCCCGCACCTGGGTGGCGCCGGCGCGCTGCGCCAGCTTGGCGAAGCGGTCCATGGCCACCGCCGTCCGGGCGATGGCCGCCGAGGAGAGCCGGCCGGTACGGAAGACCTGCTCGCCCAGGCGCACGGCCTCGCGATCCTCGGCGAGGATGGTGAGGTGGCCGCCCACCACCTGCGCGATCTGCAGGCGGGTGGCGTTGGAGCCGAGATCGATGACCGCGAGCACGCTGCCGCGCCGCCGGGGCGGCAACTAGCGCCTCGCCTCGAGCGCGGCGATCGGCTCCATCACGAAATCGTGGACGGAGGGAATCGCGGCGAGCACTTCCACCGGGCGGCCGGAATGGTCGGTGTCGAGATGCACCACCTGCGCCTCGGGGAAGTTGCGCTTGTACGCGTTGACGTGCGTCGGCTCGTTGTCGAACGCGGCGGCCAGGCCGCGCAGCTCCTTCATGCGCCCGTGGCAGGTCTCCTTCCACGCGTCGTCGTCGTCGTCGGGCTCCGGTTTGAGCCAGAGCTGGACGTCCTTGCCGTCGGGAGGCGGAAACCCGGCGCGGCGAAAACCCTCCAGCGTGCCTTCGCGCATGCCCTGGTGGCGGCCGGTGACGTAGAGGATCTCTGCGCCGCGCCCGAGCATGGCGTGGAGATAGTCGCGCGCGCCGGCGATGGGCAGGTCGTCCTTGCAGTACTCGCTGGTGAAGAAGCGTGCCTGCCAGAACTCGCGCAGGTTGGGCAGGATGCCGCGGATCTCGTCGTCGCTCGCGCCGCAGAGCCGCAGCGTGTCGCGCAGGTCCCAGGAGACCACCGCTTCCGGAGGACAGGCGGCCAGGCGAGCGTCGCCCCGCAGGGCGCCGTATTCGCGGACGATGCGCGCCTGCCGCGGCCGGTTGTCGAGGATGGTGCTGTCGAGATCGAAGGCAGCCGGCCGGCCGCTCGCCGCTTCCAGCGCGGCGAGAAGGACGCGCGTCTGTCGCGCCGGATTCGCGCGCGAGCCGAAGGGAAGTCGCGTCGTCATCGGACGCGAGCAGGAGTACCAGAGGGACCCGGGATGGGAAAGACGCTTCTGCGCCGCGGAAGGAGCGTCACCAGCAGCAACCGGAAGGACGGCGCAGAGGGCCGGATTGAGCCCGCTACCGCTTGGCCCGTCGCTGGCAAAGAGGGTGGGGCCCTTGGGGCAGGGAGGCGTCGTGGGAAAGGTCGGAAAGTGGGCGTTGGCGGTAGCGCTGTGCGTCGGTTGCGCGAAGGGTCCGGAGCACGGGTTGGAAAACGTCGTGCCGGACGCAGGCGGGGTCGTCACGCAGCCCCCTCCACCACCTCCGCCCGATGACGCGGGACCGCCGGACTCGGGCACGCCGCCGGATGCGGGCGAGCCGCTGCCCAACTTCGGAGCCGGGCTGCGGCCGATCGCCAACGTCGAGTTCGGCTTCAAGGACGGCATCCTGGAGACGCCCGTGGTCGCCATGTCGAGCGACGAGGCGCAGAACCTCTGGGTCGCAACCCACTTCGCGCTCTACCTGCTCCGGCCCGGCGAGACGAAGTTCCACCGCTACGACACCGGGAATTCCAACCTGCACCTGCAGGGCAATCCGGTGCAGTACTGCGCCGACAGGTTCTTCGCCGACGGCGACAAGACCTGCCGCATCGGCGAGGCTTCCAGCGTCGGCATCACCACCATCGTGGGCGGGCGGGCGAACGAAGTGTTCGTCGGCTACGACGGCGCGCACGACTGGAACGATCCCCACGATGGCGACTGGTTCTCGGTCAATCGCCACTCGGGCAAGGTCGACCGCGTCAAGGTCAAGGACGACGACACCCTCGACGTCGTCCGCTTCGATCTGGTCTCCGGAAACAGCCCCCAGTTCTGGCACAACCGCATCATCTATCGGATGGTCTACGACCACTTCATCCACCGTCACGAGCTCTACGTCGGAACCGAGCACGGCATCGACAAGCTTTCGCCCGACAAGTGGTTCGAGCCGCGCAAGGATTGGCCCTTCGTCGACAACCTCCACTGGATGTCGGACCACCTCCACCCGGTGGCGTGCATGGACGAGCAGTGCACGGGTGACGAAGGCAAGGACGATCAGCGCATGGGCGAGTGGCGCGGCCTGGCGCTCTCCCCCGAAGGCGACCTGTGGGTGGGAGGCAAGTGGAGCGCCGGCAAGATCTTCTACACGGAGGCCAACGCCGGCGTGAAGCCGGACGGCTCGCCGGATCCGGAAGCAAACACCGGCTGGTTCCAGCGCGGCGGCAAGGCCTTCACCGATCCCGTCACCGGCAGGGGCTATGCCTTCGGCTTCGATTTCTGCGGGACCAGCGGCACCCGGAAGGTATGGCAGAACGGAACCGGCTGGGTCCAGACCTCGTGCGCGCCGCAATCGGGGACGCCGCCGGTCTTCTGGCCGCCCAATCCCGGCGATCCCGTCGGCATCACCGCAGTGACCGTCACTCCCGACGGGAAGACCTGGTGGGCCAGCGGTCCGTTCGGCGGAAACCCCGCCTACGGCATCGCCTCGTACGACGGCCACAGGTTCAGCTACTTCGATCCCGCCCAGATCGGCATGGCCGAGAGCATGGTCATGGACATGGTCGCGCTTCCCGACGGCCGCCTCGTCGTCGCCGGACCCGACAGCGGGCTCACCTTCTGGGACCCGAAGACGGGCAAGCACACCTCGATGCGCGGCGGCCAGGGCATTCCCAGCGATCAGGTCTTGCAGATGCAGCTCGACACCATGCTCGACCCCCCGGCGCTGTACGTGGCGACGGGCGGAGGCGCCGCGATGATCAGGGTCATGCCTTGACGAGGGCGCTGGCGCTCGCGCTGCTGCTCGCGGGCTGCGGAAGCGGAGAGCTTCCCGGCGCGGGCGGCGGCGCGGGCACCGGCGCGCGCTTCGGCGGGCCCAGCCCGTGGGGCACCGCCAACGCCGTCTACGGCAAGAGCGCCGGCATCCTCGAGCAGCCCGTCATCGGCGCCACCACCGACGAGGCGCAGGACCTCTGGGTGGCCACCCGCTCGGCGTTGTACCTGCTGCAGCCCGGCGAGAAGACCTTCCGCCGCTTCACCGCGGCCGACGGCCTGCACCTGCAATCGAATCCGGTGCAGTACTGCGACCGCGACTTCGCCGGCGGAGACCGGAGCTGTCCCATCTCGGGAGCGGCGGCCGCTTCCGGCATCAGCGAGATCGAAGGTGGCGCGGCGGGAGAGGTCTTCGTGGGCTACTTCGGCCTCGACGACGGCACCGGCGAATGGGACGATCCCAACCGCCACTCCGGCAAGCTGGACCGCGTGCGCCTGGCGCCCGGCGCAACGCTGCTGGTGGACCGCTTCGATCTGGTGGCCAGCAACTCCGCCCAGTTCTGGCACAACCGCACCGTCCAGCGCCTGCTCTACGATCACTTCCACCATCCGCACGAGCTCTACGCAGGCGGCAACCACGGCGTCGATTGGCTCTGGCCCGACAAGTACCGCGCGCCGAAGAGCGGCGAGTGGTTCCTCGACGCGGACAAGGAGTGGATGTCCGACCACCTGCATCCACAAGTGTGCTTCCACCACGCCTGCGACGCGAGCGAGTCGGACCTGCGCCTGGGCGACTGGCGGGGCCTCGCGCTCGGCCCGGACGGCAACCTCTGGGTGGGCGGCCGCTGGACCGGCGGGCAGATCCGCTGGACCCCCGATCTCACCTCCTGGTGGAACCGGCCCGGAAGCCAGATCTTCAGCGTGGCGTTCGGCGACCCCTACAAGGGCGCGTGCAGCGGCTTCTGCAACCAGCCCGTCTTCATGGTGCCTGCGGAGGGAGACGTGATCTCCGTGCAGGCCGTCGCGGTGACGCCGGATGGACGCGCCTGGTTCGCGAGCGGGCGCAGCACCACCTTCGATGCGCCGCGCGGCCTCGCGGCCTGGGACGGCAAGGGCTTCCGCTACTTCGATCCGCAGCGCGACGTGGGTCTGCCGGAGAGCGACATCCGCGACATGGTGGCGCTGCCAGACGGGCGCCTGGTCATCGCCGGGCAGAAGAGCGGGCTCGTCTTCTGGAACCCGCAGACGGGGGCGCACACCGCGTTGCGCGCCGGTGCCGATCTGCCCGACGACCACGTCTTCCGGCTCGAGCTGGACACCATGGTCAGCCCACCTGCCCTCTATGTCGCGACCTTCGCCGGGGCAGCGGCGCTGCGCACCTTCCCCTGAAGCACGCGCGGTTCAGGGGGTCTTCTTCACCTGCTCCTGCTTGCGCAGGGTGGCCTCCATGCGCTGCGGCACGATGTCGGCCACCTTGCGCATCACCTCGCTGAAGACCTTGGGCTGTTCCTTCTCCAGCTTCACGCCCAAGGGCGAGCGGTAGAACGCGACCATCTGCTTCATCTCCTGCGGCGTGAAGTGGCGCTGGTAGACGTCCGCCGTCCAGGCGAGCAGCTCGTCGTAGGTCATCGAGCTCTGCGCCGCCTTCCTCAAGGCCGCAACCGACTCCGGCGGCATCTTCGCCTTCGATCTCGCCTCGGCTTCCGCGATCAGCGGCCGGTACATGCCCTCGATCATGGCGTCATAGCGCTCGCGGGGCATGATGATGCGCACGGCGTCCAGGTAGACGGCGGCCGGCGCGGCGGCGACGGGCGAGGAGATCAAGATTGCGAGAAAAGCGGCGGAGGTTCGCATGCGGGCCTCTCTACTACAAATCGCCGCGGCTGGGGCCGGCGGCGCGGCCACCTGGCCTGGCAGGCGGGAGGCCGTCCGCGGTAACGTCGCTGCGGATGGCGACAGCTTCCTTGCCCGCGCGGGCGGCCGCGACGTGATCGTCCTGCTCGCGCTCGCCGTCGCTTCCGGCCTCGGCCGCGTTCGCGCGCAAGGCGAGCTCCGCTGGGCCGGCGACCTGCAAGGCGGAGAACCGTACGTCTTCCGCGACCCGCGCGATCCCGGGCGGCTGGTGGGATTCGAGGTGGACCTGGCGCGGGCGCTCGCCGCGAAGCTGGGCGTGCGCGAGCGCTTCGAGCAGAACGACTGGGCGAACCTGGTGCCCTCGCTGGAGCGCGGCGACTTCGACGTCATCCTCAACGGCCTGGAGGACACGCAGGCGCTGCGCGGGCGAATCCTGCTCTCGCGTCCGTACTTCAGCTTCGCCGAGCAGCTGGTGGTGCGGCGCGGGTTTCCCCTCCGCTCGCTCCAGGCATTGCGGGGACACAGGGTGGGAACGCTTTCGTCGTCGCTTGCCCACCAGATCCTGCGCGCGCGGCCGGGCATCGAGGTGGTGCTCTATGGCGGACAGGAAGAGCCGTACCGCGACCTCGAGCTGGGGCGGACCGACGCGGTGCTGCTCGATTCCCTGATCGCCGCCCGCTATGGGCTGACCAAGCCGGATCTGGAGCTGGCCGATGCCGACGTGGCCCGCGGGACCTACGTGGTGGGCCTGCGCAAGGACGACGGCGACCTCCGCGACGCCGTCGACGCGGCGCTCGCATCGCTCTCCGATGCAGGCGAGCTGCAGCGCATCTACGCCAAATGGCACCTGCCCGAGCCGCCCGCACAGGCGCAACCCGAGGCGGCCGCGGACGAGCCGCCGCCCGCCACCTTCGACCGCGCGCAGTTTCGGCTCTTCCTCCGCGGCGCCTGGGTGACCTTGCTGGTCTCGCTCCTCGCCATGGCGCTCGCCGTTCCGCTCGGCCTTGGGCTCGCGCTCCTTCGCCTGTATGGAGCCGCGCCGCTGCGCTGGGTGGCGCACGCCTGGGTGGAGCTGCTCCGCGGCACGCCCGTCCTGCTGCAGCTCTACATCCTCTATTACGGGCTCGCGCCCATCGTCCACCTCGACGCGCTCTCCGCCGCCATCCTCGGCCTCGGCCTCAACTACGGCGCGTACGAGGCAGAGGTGCACCGCGCCGCGCTGCAGGCCATCGCGGCGGGCCAGGCGGAGGCGGCCGCGGCGCTCGGCTTCTCGCGCGCGCAGGCGCTGCGGCTGGTGCTCCTGCCGCAGGCGCTGCGCACCGCGCTGCCGGCCATGACCAACGACCTGATCGCGCTCCTCAAGGACAGCTCGCTGGTGTCGGTGATCACCGTCGTGGAGCTGACCAAGCAGATGACCATCACCGCCGTGGACGTGCGTTCGTGGGCGCTGCCCGGAGCGCTCTGCGCGGCGCTCTACTTCGCCATGAGCTACCCGCTCGCGCGCATCGCGGCGCGGCTGGAGGCGCGGCTTTCGGCGATGGGCGAGGAACCGGTGGTGGTGGCGGCGCCATGATCGTCACCGTCAAGGACCTGCACAAGGCGTACGGCGGACGTCGCGTGTTGCGCGGCATCGACGCCGAAGTCGCCACCGGCGAGACCATCGCGCTCGTCGGTCCGTCGGGAGGCGGCAAGAGCACTTTCCTGCGCTGCCTCAACGGGCTCGAGTCGTTCGACGCGGGGAGCGTGCGCATCGCCGGGCTGACGCTCTTGCCGCGCACCCTGCCCGACGCGCCCGCCCTCCTTCCCTTGCGCGCCCGCGTGGGCATGGTGTTCCAGGGATTCCACCTCTTTCCCCATCTCACCGTGCTGGAGAACGTCTGCCTGGCGCCGCTGCACGTTCGCCGGGAGGCTCGCGCGGCCGTGGAGCAGCGCGCGCTCGCGCTCCTCCAGCGCGTGGGCCTTGGCGATCGCGGCGGCGCCCGGCCCGCCCAGCTCTCCGGCGGCCAGCAGCAGCGCGTCGCCATCGCGCGGTCCCTGGCCATGCAGCCGGAGGTGCTGCTGCTCGACGAGCCCACCAGCGCGCTCGACCCACAGATGCGCGGCGAGGTGCTCTCGGTGCTGCGCGACCTCGCCGGCACCTGCACCATGCTGGTGGTGACGCACGAGATGGCGTTCGCCCGCGGCGTGGCCTCGCGCATCTGGGTGTTCGACGAGGGCGCGCCTGGTCGAAGACGGCCCTGCCGCGCAGGTCTGCGACAACCCCCGCAGCGAACGCGCCCGCGCCTTCTTCAAGGCCGCCTCCTGAGGGCGATTCAGCCGCTGGAGTTGGCGGAGGGATCGAAGCGGATCTTCCACACCATCCAGAGCGCCTCGGCGACGATGCGGCGGCTCATCTTGCTCTTGCCCACGCGGCGGTCGACGAAGGTGATGGGCACCTCCACGCACGCGAAAGCCCCGGCGGAGCGCGCGGTAGGTGAGCTCGATCTGGAAGGCGTAGCCGCTGGAGCGCACCGAGGCGAGGTCGAGGCTTTCCAGCACCTCGCGGCGGAAACACTTGAACCCGCCGGTCAGGTCGCGGACGTGAACTCCGAGGATGGTGCGCGCATAGAGGCTGCCGCCGCGGCTGAGCACGCGCCGGCCCAGGCCCCAGTTGACGGTGCCTCCGCCGGGAACGTAGCGGCTGCCCAGCACCAGGTCGGCGTCGGCGGCGAGGAGCGCGGGCAGGCGCGAGGGGTCGTGCGAGAAGTCGGCGTCCATCTCCAGGACGCGGCCGTACCCTCTTTCCAGCGCCTGCGCGAAGCCGGCCAGGTACGCGCGGCCCAGCCCCTGCTTGCGCGGGCGATGCAGCACGCGCACGCGCGGCTCCCGCGCAGCGAGCTCGTCGGCGATGGTTCCGGTGCCGTCCGGCGAGTTGTCGTCCACCACCAGGACGTCGACCTGCGGCGCCGCTTCCAGGATGCGGGGAACGATCAGCGGCAGGTTCTCGCGCTCGTTGTAGGTGGGCAGGACCACGCAGGCGCGGCCATCGTTCATGGCGTTTCCAGCAAGGCAAGGACCTCTTCCGCGGCGCGGCGGGCAGCGGGCGGCGAATGCGCCGGCGCCAGCTCCTCGCGCAGGCTGCGCATGCCCTCGATCTGCGCCTCGCGCTCGGGCGTCTCCGCCAGCAAAGGCGCCGCCGCGCGGGCGATGCGCTCCGGCGTGCAGTCCGACTGCAGCAGCTCCGGCACCAGCGCGCGGCCGGCGAGAAGGTTCACCAGCGAGATGAACTCCAGGCGCACCAGCGCGCGTCCGACGAGCCAGGTCACCCAGCTGGTGCGGTACACCACCACCATCGGCGTCAGCGCCAGCGCCGCCTCCAGCGTGGCCGTTCCGCTGGCGACGATCGCGGCAGAAGCTCCCGCCAGGACCTCTTGCGCGCGTCCCTCGACGAGCTGGACGTCGGGGGCGAAACCGAGGAGCGCGCGATCGATCGTCGGCGCCACCGGCACCATCAGCTGCAGCGCCGGGTTTTCCCTCCTCAGCAGGCGTCCGGCAGCGAGCATGCGCGGCCAGATGCGCCGGATCTCCTGGCGTCGCGACCCGGGCAAGAGCGCCAGCACCAGCGGGTTGCGCTTTACCGGCAGCGAGCCCAGGGCGCGGTGCGCGTCGGCCACCGGGTTGCCCACGTAGGTGGCCGCGACGCCGTGCTGCTCGTAGAACCGCGCCTCGAAGGGCAGGATGACCAGCATGCGGGAAACGTTGCGCGCGATCTGCCGCACCCGGTACGCGCGCCACGCCCAGACGCTGGGGCCGATGAAATACGCGACCGGAACGCGCAGCGCGCGGAGCTGTTGCGCGAGGCGCAGGTTGAAGTCGGGGCTGTCGATGAGCAGGGCGGCGCGCGGCCGGCGCTCGCGGGCCGCGTCGCGCAGCCTGTCCATCGCCTCCAGCACGCGGGGCAAGGCGGGCAGCACCTCGGCGATGCCCATCACCGAGACGTCCTCCGCGCGCACCAGGTCCTCGAATCCCTCCGCGCGCATCAAGGGGCCGCCCGCGCCGAACGCGCGCAGCCCGGGCCGCAGCGCCGCAAGCTCGCGCAGCACGGAGGCGCCATGCAGGTCGGCCGAGGCCTCCAGCGCCACCACCAGCAGCTCCGAAGAAGGGGACACTTTACGACTTTCGTCTCGCCGCGCGCGGTTTGGAGAATTAAGTAGGGTGTCCCCAATTACACCTGTTCGAAGTCGAGCTTGGGGCCGTCCTTCGCGAGGGCCTCGCGAACGAGCCCGACGAGCGTGAGCGCGTCCTGCGGCGGCTGCCCGCGCGAGCGCAGGATGATGCGCACGTCGATGGGATTCGCGTACGGATAGAGCTCGCGCATCTTGCCGTCGAGGATGAAGCTCGCGTAGGCGTTCAGCTTCTCTTGCAGCAGGAAGACCGCCCGGGGCAGGAGCCACTCCCCGCGCTCCACGTCGAGGTAGAGGCGGAGCTCGCGCTCCCCCTTCTCCTTGCGGATCTCGTCCACTGAGTCGGTGGCGGCGAGCATCTCGAATCCCTTCCACCGCGATGCCGTTGCTGTCGGCAGCCGCCGCCAGCTCCTCCCGGTCCAAGACCAGCGTGGTGCCCGCCTCGATGGCCAGCGCCGAGCAGCGGGCGGCGGCGCAGGCCTGGACCGTGCGCGGCCCCACCGCGGGGACGTCGAAGCGATCGTCCTGCTGCGGCTTGCGCGCCTTCACCACCACCGCGCCCTTCGCCAGCGCGCCGCCCCGCGCGATGCAGGCGTCGGTGCCTTCCACCGCCTCCACCGCGAGCACCACGCCCGCTTTCACCACCACCGTCTGTCCGATGTCGGCGGCGCCCAGGGCGCGGGCCGCGACGAGGCCCGCCTGGGCGTCGGCACGCTGCCGATCGTCCAGCGTCCGCTTCCCGTAGGGGCCGCGCGCCGCGAGCAGCTCCGGCATCAGCGGCAAGGGCGAGACGATGCGCACGCCCTCCTCCTCCAGCGCCAAAGCGATGGCGCGCAGCGCCGCGTCGTCTCCGAACGAGCGCAGCCGCGCCAGCACCTTCACCCCCAGCCAGTCGGGACGCACGTCGAAGATGCGCGGCTTCCTGATCCCTCCGCAGAGCACCGCTTCCTCGCAACCCGCGGAGCGGAGCACCTCGGCGATGCGGCCCAGTTGCCCGAGCTTCACCCAGGTGGCGGCGCAAAGCCCGGGGTCCGTCTCGCCCTCGTGGGCCACGGCCACCACGCTGCGCCCGGCGCGCGCCGCCGCCTCCGCGAACAAGAGCGGCAGGCGTCCCGAGCCGGCGATCAGGCCGATGGGCGCCGCCGCGGAGGTCACCGCGCGATGCCCCGCTGGGTCCCTTCGAGGAAGGCGATCAGGTGGTCGATCTCGGGGTTGCCGCCGTACTCCGCCTTGACGTGCGCGATGGCCTCGCGCAGCCCCATCTTGCTGCGGAAGACGATCTTGAAGGCGCCCTTCACCCGCGCCAGCGCGTGCTCGTCGAAGCGCGCGCGGGTCAGCCCCACGGTGTTGATGCCCACCACCTCGGCGCGGTCGCCCTGGACGGTCAGGTAGGGGGGCACGTCCTGCGTCACCATGGCGCCGCCGCTGACGAAGGCGAGCCGCCCGATGCGGGTGAACTGGTGCACGGCGGCGAGGCCGCCGCAGATGACGTGGTCCTCCACCGAGACGTGCCCGGCCAGCGCCACCGAGTTGGCGAGGATGCAGTCGTTGCCGAGCTGCACGTCGTGGGCGACGTGGCTGTTGGCCATGAGCAGGCAGCGGTCGCCGATGCGGGTGACGCCGCCCCCGCCGGCGGTGCCGATGTGCACCGTCGCGAACTCGCGGACCTGGTTGGCGTTGCCGATCTGCAGGCGGGTCGGCTCGCCCGCGTACTTGAGGTCCTGGGGAATGGCGCCCAGGGCGGCGAACTGGAAGATGACGTTGCCCTCGCCGAGGGTGGTGTCGCCCTCGATGACGGCGTGAGGACCGACGCGCGTGCGGGCGCCGATCTTCACCTTGGGGCCGATGACCGCGAAGGGCCCCACCTCCACGCTGCCGTCCAGCTCCGCGTGCCGATCCACCACTGCCGTGGGATGAATCGCCATCAGTCCTTCCTGTCCGCGATCATGGCCATCATCTGTGCCTCGCTGGTCACCTGGCCGTCCACTTTTGCCTCGCCCGCCAGCCGCCAGATGGCGCCCTTCTGGCGCTCGATGCGCACGTGCAGCTCGAGCCGGTCGCCGGGGACCACCGGCCGGCGGAACTTCACGTGGTCGAAGGACATGAGGTAGATGACCTTCTGGGTGGGGTCGAAGGGCGCGCCTTCGTAGGCGAGGAGCGCGCCGGCCTGCGCCATGGCCTCGAGCTGCAGCACGCCGGGCATCACCGGCTGGCCGGGGAAGTGCCCCTGGAAGAACTCCTCGTTGTAGGTCACGTTCTTGTAGGCGTGGATGCGCTCGCCCGCGACCACCTCCACCACGCGATCCACCAGCAGGAACGGGTAGCGGTGCGGCAGCGCAGAGAGAATCTTTGCGATGTCCATCGTCACGTGCGGCCTTTCTGTTCGAGCTCCTCGACGCGCCGGGAGAGCCGGCGCACCTCGCGCAGCAGGTCCGCCATCCTGGGCAGGGCCGCGCAAAGGCGCAACCAGTCCTGGTGGGCAAAGGCGGGGGAACCGGACACCGTCTCCCCGTCGGCGAGGTCGCGCGTCACGCCGCTCTGCGCGCCGACCCGCGCGCCGTCGCCGATGCGCAGGTGCCCCACCACGCCCACCTGCCCTGCGAGGATCACGCCCTGCCCCAGCTCGGTGGACCCGCTGATCCCGCACTGGGCCACCAAAAGGCTCAAGGGCCCCACCCGGACGTTGTGCGCCACCTGCACCAGGTTGTCGATCTTGGTGCCGCGGCCGATCACCGTCTCGCCCAGCGTCGCGCGGTCGATGCAGGTGCAGGCGCCCACCTCGACGTCGTCCTCGATGCGCGCGATGCCCGCCTGCGGCACCTTGCGGTGCATCGGGCCGCGACCGTCGCCCTCCAGGTCGAAGGCGAAACCGAAGCCGTCGCTGCCCACCACCGAGTTCGGCTGCAGGACCACGCGGTCGCCGAGGATGCAGCGCTCGCGCACCACCGCTCCCGGCCAGAGGACGCAGTCCTCGCCGATCACCGCCGCGTCGAGCACCCGCGCGCCGGCATGCAGCGCGGTCCGGGCGCCCACCCTCGCTCCCGCCCCGACGTAGGCGCCCGCGGAGACCGCGGCGGTGGGGTGCACCTGCGCGGTCGCGTCCACCAGCGCGCCCGGCTTGATTCCCGCCGGCAAGGAAAGCTCGCGATGGAAGAGCGCGCTGGCGCGGGCGAAGGCCGCATAGGGCTGCGGCACGATCACCCGCGACGCGGTCCTGGGGACCTGCTCGGCGTCGTCGGCGGAGACGATCACCGCCGCGGCGCGCGTGGCGAGCAGGTGGTTGCGGTAACGCTTGTTGGCATAGAAGGCCAGCTGGTCGGGTCCCGCGCTGGCCAGCGGCGCCACCCCGCGGATGGGCCGCGCCGCGTCGCCGACGACCTCACCGCCGATGCGGCGGGCCAGATCGTCGAGCGAGAGCTGGGTCTCGTCCGCGGCCACTGTCGCGGTTTACTTCTTGGGCGGGGCGGGCTTCTTCTCGGTGGAAGCCTTGCCCGCGGGGCCGCCGAAGCGCTCGTTGTAGCGGCGCACCACCTCGTTGGTCACGTCGGAGGCGGCGGGGGCATAGAGCAGCGCGGCCTTGTCGATGACGAAGTTGAAGCTCTCGCGCTCGCTGACCTCGGCCACGACCTGGAGCAGCCGCTTGGAAATGCCCTGCATGGCCTCCTGCTCCTTCCCGGAGAGCTCCTCCTGCATCTGGCCGGCGGCGTTCTGCGCGTCCACGAACGCCTTCTGCAGATCCTCCTGCCGCTTGCGCTTGGCGTCTTCGGAGAGCACCGGCGCCTGCTTGTCGTAGTCGGCCTTCATCTTCTCCAGATCCGCGCGCTTCTTGGCGATGTCCGCCTGCTTCTGCTGCAGCTCGCGCTGCAGGCGCGCGCGCGCCGCCTTGCCTTCCTCCACCTCCTGCACGGCGCGCTGCACGTCGACGTAGCCGATCTTCATCGCCTGGGCGCGGGCGGGGACGGCAACCAACAGCGGGAGTGCGAGGAACAGGCGGCGCATCTGGGTTCTCCGGAAAGGGGTCGCGCGGACCATACCTTAGAAGAAGTTGCCGATGGTGAATTCAAACAGGTACGGGTCGTCGATGGGCCGCCGGGTGAGCGGGAAGCCGACCTCGAAGCGGAGCGGTCCGAGCGGCGAGAACCAGCGGATGCCGCCGCCCACGCTGTGGAACAATCCGAGCGGGAGATCGCCCCCGCGCTGCGAGCTCTGGAAGAAGTTCTCCTTCACCCCGAAGACGTTGCCCGCGTCGTAGAAGACCACGCCGCGCAAGCCCGCGCCGCCGATGATGGGAAACTCGATCTCCCAGTTGCTGATCAGCTCCTTGTTGCCTCCGATGGGAAAATCGATGATGGCCGCGTTGGGCTCGGCGACCGAGGCGATCTTGAGCGTGGGCGAGATGGTGCGCAGCACGTAGCCGCGGATGGAGTTGATGCCGCCCTCGAAGAACCTCTCGCTGATGGCGATGGGATGGTTGATGGGGTCGGTGGCGCGGATGTAGCCGAGCGAGATGTTGGTCTTGAAGACCAGGCCGAGCGGCAGCGGGCGGTAGAAGCGCTCGATCAGCCGATAGCGCTGGAAGAGGTTCTGGCTGCCGAAGATGGAGGAGGCGAACTCCGCCGAGGCCGACTCCAGGTGGCCGCTGGTGGGGAAGAGGCGGTTGTCGCGCCTGTCGTAGTTGAAGGAGAGACGGACGCTGGAGGTGCGGCCGGAGGTGAACTGGTTGGCGAGCAGGTCCTGGGTGCCGGGCTGCGCCACCACGTTCACCTGCTCCAGGGTGTAGGTGAGGAAGAGGCGGAAGTCCTCCAGCCAGGGCAGCTCGTAGCCGGCGGTGAGCGCCCCGCCGTTGGCCTCGCGGTCGAACCCGGCGAAGAGCAGCTCGCTGCGGTAGAGATCGATGGAGCCCGTCCACTTGCTGTCGAGCACGTAGGGGTCCAGGTAGCTGAGCTGGAAGAGCTGGCGGATGCTGGAGATCTGCAACGACAGCGAGGCGGTGTGGCCGTAGCCGAGCAGGTTGTTCTGCGCCAGCTGCGCCTGGGCGAAGAAGGCCTCCCCGCCGGTGAAGCCGAAGCCCACCTGGAAGGTGCCGGTGAGCTTCTCCTTCACCGAGATCTCCAGGATCATCTTGTCGTCGGTGGTGCCGCGCTTCTGGTTGATCTCCACGCTGTCGAAGAAGCCCAGCGCGGTGACGCGCGCCTTCGAGTAGCGGACGCCGGTCCCGCTGTAGAGATCGCCCTCGGCGATCTTCAGCTCGCGGCGGATGACCTTGTCGCGGGTCTTGTTGTTGCCCACCATCTCGATCTTCTCGATGGTGACCGGCTGCCCCTTCTGGAAGGTGTAGGTGAGATCGACGATGCGCTTCTCCGGATCCACCGCGGTGTCCGGCGTGACGTTGGCGTAGGCGTAGCCCTTGTCCTTGTAGACGTCGATCAGCCGGTTCATGTCGTTCTGCAGGCGCGTCTTGGAGAAGCGCTCGCCGCTCTTGGTGGAGATGAGCGGGAGCAGCTCCTCCTTGGGGACGAGCAGGTCGCCGCCCACGTCGATCTTGCCGACGTCGTACGGTTCGCCCTCGTCGATGGTCATGGTGATGAAGATGTAGCGGCGGTCCGGCGACAGCTCGATGGCCGGCTTGCCGAACTTCACGTAGATGAATCCCAGGTCGAAGTAGAGGCCCTGCAGGACGATCTCGTCGCGCTGGAACGCCTCCTCACGGTAGGTGCCGGAGCCGTTGAGGAAGGAGAAGGGCGAGCCTTCCTGCGTGAGCATGGCGTCCTTCAGCTCGGAGGAGCTGATGGCGTGGTTGCCGACGAAGCGGATCTCCTTGACGGTGATCTTGGCGTGCTCGTTGATCTGGAAGACCACGTTCACTTCGTTGTTGGGCAGGGGCACGATCTTGGGGTTGACCTCGGCGAGGAAGAACCCCTTCTCCACGTACTTCTCCTGCATCTTCTTCGCCGACTTGCGCACCGCCTCCTGGTCGAGGATCTGGAACTGCTTCACCTCGATGGTGTCCTTGAAGTCGTCCTTGGACAGCTCCTCGTTGCCCTCCAGCTTGATGTCGCGGACGGCGGGCTTCTCGCTCACCAGGACGGTGAGCACGAAGTTGGTGAGCGGCGGGCGCGCGGGGCTGACGTCCAGCTTGACGTCGTTGAAGTAGCCCATCCGCCACACCGTGAGCAGCGTGGCCTTGATCTTGTCCTTGTCGTAGGTGTCGCCCACCTTGAGCGGCAGCACCGAGCGGATGGCCTCGGTCTCCACGCGCCGGTTGCCCTGCACGTTGACGGCGCCGATCACCCCGGTGTCGGGCACCGGCGCGGCGGCTTGCGCGGCGGTCTCGCCTGTCGGGACGCTGGGCGCCTCTCCCAGCTTCTGGCTTGCCGGCGGCGTCGCCGGGGTGCCCGCCTCGCCGGGAGCGGGCGATTTCTGCTCTCCCGGCGGCGGCCGCCGGCCCGGAGCGGCGGGCGGCGGCAAGGGCTTCGGGGCGCTCACCTCGCCAGGCACCGGCGCAGGCTGCTGTGCGCGCGCCGCCGTTGCCAGAAGAGTCAGGGTCGCGAGAAGAGAGGCGTTCCGCATGGTGCGAAGGCGCGGACCCTAGCCGAATTCCCTCGGAGGGACAACGAGAAAGGTGGCAGGGAGACAAGGGCCGCGGTGTCAATTTTCCCTCCTGCCCAGATAAAAATTCGCAAGCCTCGATCATCGCTGGTACCGGATCCGCATGCCCGTCCTGCAGCTTCGCCGCGCCGAATCGCAGCTGCGCAGCTCTCTTCCCGAGGAGCGGGTGCGCGCGGCGCCCTTTCTCAAGTGGGTGGGCGGCAAGACGTCGCTGCTGCCCGAGCTGCTCGAGCACGTGCCCGCCCGGCTGCGCCGCTACCACGAGCCGTTCCTGGGCGGCGGGGCGCTCTTCTTCGCGGTGGCTCCGCGGCGCGCGCGCATCAGCGACGGCAACGCCGAGCTGATCCATTGCTACCTCCAGGTCCGCGACGGCGTCTTCGCGGTGCTCGACGCGCTCGCCCGCCACGTCTACGAGAAGGCGCACTTCGCC
Organism: uncultured delta proteobacterium; assembly: GCA_963792275.1. Classification (GTDB taxonomy): domain Bacteria; phylum Myxococcota; class Myxococcia; order Myxococcales; family 40CM-4-68-19; genus 40CM-4-68-19. The sequence continues at coordinate 136,421 of CAWBVQ010000017.1, read as the reverse complement.
GCGGTGCGCGAGCTGGACCCGATGCTGCCTCTCTCCCGCCGCGCGCGCGGCCCGCTTCATCTTCCTCAACAAGACCTGCTTCAACGGCCTCTGGCGCGTGAACCGGGCCGGCCGCTTCAACGTCCCCATCGGCCGCTACAAGAACCCGCGCTTCCACGACCCGGCGGCGCTGATCACCGCCAGCCATGCGCTGCGCGGGCGTGGAGATCGAGCTGCGCGCCGTTCGAGGAGGCCCTGGTCAAGGCCGCGCCCGGCGACTTCGTCTACCTCGATCCGCCCTACGACCCGGTCTCCGCCACCGCGAGCTTCGCCAGCTACACTCCGGCGGCTTCGGCTGGGACGACCAGAAGCGCCTCGCCCGCTGCTGCATCGCGCTCAACCGCCGCGGGGTCCGTTTCCTCCTCTCCAACTCCGCCACCGCCCGGGTGCGCGAGCTCTATCGCGGATTCGAGCAGCGCCTGGTCCGCGCCCCGCGCTTCATCAACTCCAGGGCCGACGCCCGCGGCCACGTCGACGAGCTGCTAGTCTTCAACGCATGATCCTCCTCGCCCTCCTCCTCGCCGCCGCCCCCCAGACCCTCTACGTGAAAGCCGGCCGGCTCTTCGACGGCCTCTCCGAATCCTACAAGCGCGACGTCACCCTGCGGATCGAGAACGGCCGCATCGCCGCCGTGGGCGCGCAACTCGCCATCCCCGCCGGGGCGGCCGTCGTCGATCTCTCGCGCGCGACCGTGCTCCCCGGGCTCATCGACTGCCACGTCCATCTCCAGGCGCGCAGCGACCGCTTCGAGGACATCTGGGAATTCAAGACCTCGCCGCTCTCCTCCGCGATGGTGGCGGTGGTGCACGCGCGGCGCACGCTGATGGCCGGCTTCACCACCGTTCGCGACGTGGGCTCGGAGCCGTTCCTCTCCGAAGACCTGCGCGACCTGATCAACGAAGGCTATTTCCCCGGCCCGCGCATCGTCGCCTCCGGCCCCTGCATCAGCATCACCGGCGGACACTGCGACCTGAACAACTACCCTCCCAACGTGCACGTCGAGGCCTATCCCGCCGAGCACGACTTCCACGTGGCCGACGGCGCCGATCAGATGCGCCACGTCATCCGCGCCCAGGTGCAGCACGGCGCCGACGTGATCAAGGTGGCCGCGAGCGGCGGCGTCTTCTCCCGCGGCGACACTCCCGGCGCTCCCCAGTACACCTTCGAGGAGCTGAAGGTCGCCGCCGAGGAGGCGCACAGGCTGGGCCGCCGCATCGCCGCCCACGCCCACGGCACCCAGAGCATCAAGGACGCGGCCCGCGCGGGCTTCGACTCCATCGAGCACGGCACCCTCATCGACGACGAAGGCATCCGCATCATGAAGGAGCGCGGCACCTGGCTGGTGGGCGACATCTACAACGACGACTACATCCTCGCTCACGCCGAGGACCTGCACATCCCCGCCGAGTACGTGGAGAAGGAGCGCGCCATCGGCAAGCTGCAGCGCGAGAACTGGGCGAAGGCGGTGAAGGCCGGCGTGCGGGTGGCCTTCGGCACCGACGCCGGCATCTACCCCCACGGCGACAACGCCAAGCAGTTCGCCTGGATGGTGCGCCTCGGCCTCTCGCCCGCGAAGGCCATCCTCTCCGCCACCGCCTGGGCGGCCGAGCTGATCGACCGGCAGAAAGACGTCGGCACCGTGCAGGCCGGCCGCTTCGCCGACCTGATCGCGGTGCCGGGCGATCCACTCCAGGACATCCGCCTCCTCGAGCAAGTGCCCTTCGTGATGAAGGGCGGCCTGGTCGTGAAGGACGAGCTGGCTACTTCTGCTGCGACGGCGAGGAGCTCGAGCCCGACTTCGAGGTGACGTCGATCTTCAGCGCCTTGGCCTGGCCGTCCACCACCTGGTAGCTCGCGCGCACGTCGCTGCCGGGCTGGATCTGCGACACCTGGCCGGTCTGCCCGTTCACGGTCAGCGCCGTGGCGTCGGTGAGCTGGAGGTTGAGGATCTGCTGGTCGTTGGAGTCGCGGACCTGGAGGCTGTCGCCTTGCGCCTGCACCACGGTGCCGGTGAGGTCCTTCTGCTGCGTCCAGCTCTGCTGCCGATCCTGGTTCAGCGACTGCGTTTGCTGCGCCTGGGTCTGCTGCAGCTGCTGCGCCTGCTGCTGCTGCTGCGCTGCCTGCTGCTGCGCCGCCTGCGTCAGCTGCTCGGCATCGCGCTGCGCCTGCTGCGCCTTGGCCCGCTGCCCGCGCAGCTTCGCCTGGGCGTCCGCCAGCTCCTTCTGCTTCTGGGTGACGTCCGCTTGCGCCTGCTCCGCCTTGGCCTGCTCGTCGTTCGCCTTCTTCTGCGCGTCGGCCGCCTGCTGCAGCGACTGGTGCGCCTGGTCCTGCGCGGTCATCGTCTCCGACTTCTTGGTCGACTGGCCGCCCATCGCGCAGCCGACCGCCAGCGCGAGGCCGGCAATCCACATGTTCCTCATTGTCTGCTCCAAGCTTTTTCCTCCCGCAGCGAAGATGCGGATGGAGCGCCGCTCAGGCATCCACCACCAGGCCGTCGGCGAGCCGCAAGCGGCGCGGCATGCGTTCCGCCAGCCGCGGATTGTGGGTGACCACGATGGCGGCGATGCCCAGGCGCTGGTTCAGCTCGGTGAGGAGCTGGTGGATTCCCTCGCCGGTGGCCTCGTCCAGGTTGCCGGTGGGCTCGTCCGCGAGCAAAAGCCGCGGCTTGAGCACCAGCGCGCGCGCCAATGCGACCCGTTGCTGCTCGCCGCCTGACAGCTCGCCGGGCTTGTGATCGAGCCTATGGCTGAGCCCTACGATGCCGAGCATCTCCCGGGCCTGCCCTTCCGCCGCATCGCGCGAGAGCCGGTTGATGAGGCCGGGCATGGAGACGTTCTGCAGCGCGGTGAACTCGGGCAACAGGTAATGGAACTGGAAGACGAACCCCACGCTGCGGTTGCGGAAGGAGGCCAGCTCCTCCTCGGCCATGGCGAAGGCGTCGTGTCCCTCGAAGAGCACGGTTCCGGCGGTGGGCGGGTCGAGGGTGCCGACCACGTGCAAGAAGGTGCTCTTGCCCACGCCGCTCGGCCCCACCAGGGACGCCATCTCCCCCGGCTGCAGCGAGAAGCTGGCGCCGCGGAGCACGTGGATCTCCTTCTCGCCCAGCCAGTACGACTTGTGCACCTCCCGCGCTTCCAGGAGCGGCATCACTCCTCCCGCAGCCCGTCCACCGGCGAGAGGCGGCTGGCCTTGGTGGCGGGATACAGCGTCGCGAGGTAGCTGAGGGCGAGCGAGATGGCGGCGACGGCGAGGAACTGGCCGGGATCCACGTTCACCGGAAGATTGGATATGTAGTATACATCTGGATCGAGCTGGAGCCCGAAGCGCTCGATGAACGAGCAGGAGGCGAAGCCGAGCAAGAGGCCCATGGCGGTGCCGATGGCGCCGATGGTGAGCCCCTCCACCACGAAGATCTTCATCACGCTCGCGTCGCGCGCGCCCATGCTCTTGAGGATGGAGATCTCCTTGGTCTTCTCCAGCACCAGCATGATCAGCGTGCTGAGGATGTTGAAGCAGGCCACCAGCACGATGAAGGTGAGGATGATGGCCATGGCCAGCTTCTCCAGCTTGAGCGCGGAGAAGAGGTTGCGGTTCAGCTCCGCCCAGTCCTTGAAGCGGTAGGGGAAGCCGCCCAGCGCCGCCACCACCCGCCGGCCCAGCGCGCGGCTGGCGTCCACGTCGGTGAACTTGAGCTCCAGGCCCACCACGTTGTCGCCCATGCGGAAGAACTTCTGCGCCTCGGGGATGCCGATGTAGACGAACTTCGAGTCGTACTCGTACATGCCGGAATAGAGGATGCAGGCCACCCGGAAGGGACGGCTCCGCGGCACCGGCCCGGTGGGCGTCATCTCGCCCAGCGGCGTGAGCACGTTGACCACGTCGCCCACCCAGGCGCGAAGCTGGTGCGACATCTCCTTGCCGATGCAGATGCCGCCCAGGTTCTTCAGCGCCTGGGGGTCGAGTTGCTTCGTCTCCTCGGGGTGGAGCTGGCGGCGCTTGAGGGTGTCCTCGAGGTACTGGTCGTATTCCGGCCCCTGCAGCTGCCTGGACGCGTCGGCCTTCGGCTCCACCACCTCGTCCCCCGCGGGGATTTCCTCCGGGTGCGAGATCCAGGCGAGATCGCCCGCGATCACCTGCCGGGGCAGCTCGCTGACCGAGCCCGCCGTCGCCGGGTCGATGCCCTTCAGCTCCGCTCCGGTGACGGTCTGCCCGTGCGAGAGGATGACCTCGTTGAGGATGAAGGGCGAGACGCCGGCCACGCCGGGCACCGCCGCCACCTTGGGCATCACCGACTTCCACTCGGAGAAGTCGTTGGCGTATTTCATCAAGAGCGCGTGCGAGTTGGTGCCGAGGATCTTGTGCTTGAGGTCCGCCTCGAACCCGCTCATCACCGAGAGCACCACCGTGAGCGCCCAGACGCCCACCGACACTCCGGCGATGGAGATGCCGGTCATGACCACGGTGGCCGGGCGCTTGCGGCGCTGTCCGGGGTGCAGCCTCGCCAGATCGGCCCGCGCCTTGACGAAGCGCAGCACCAGCGCGAGCGCCACCAGCACCGCGGCGGCGACGAGGAGGATCTCCCGCGGCGTCACGTGCAGCGCCGGGGCCGCATCGCCGGCGCCTGCGCGGCGCACCTGGTCGTACGACCAGGCCAGCTCGCCGGCCCACCAGAGCGCAAGCGGGGGAAGCAGCCCCGCCACGAGGAGGATGCGCGCGGTCTTGCGGTTCAGACGCAGGTGCGTGCGCGCGATGCCCCACTCGTAGCGCAGGCGCGGATCGACGTGCCCGCTCGCGCCGATGAGCAGGCCGAAGGAGGCGCCCCACATGGCGAGGAGCCAGGAGCCGGCCGCGGCGCAGAACGCCCACACCACCAGCTCGCCGGTGGAGGCGAAGAAGCGGTCGTACGAGAACGAGGGCGGCTTGAGCGCGCGCAGCACCAGGAAGGTGGCAACGCCGAAGAGCACCGACGCGACCAGGTTCTCCAGCGGCCGGTAGCCGCGGCCCACGAAGCTGAGGACGAACCCCGCGAGAAGAAGCGCCAGCGCCTCGGCGCCGAAGGAAAGGCCGACCACCGCGTCGCGCGAGAGGGTGGTGGCGGCGCCCAGCCAGGTGGCGAGCGCGTACTGCAGCGCAAAGGCGAGCAGGAAGAGCGCGAGCGCGAGGACGGGAACGCGGCGGCGAAACCTCAACGCCCGCCCTCCTCGGGCTTGAGCAGCGGAAAGAGCACCACGTCGCGGATGCTCGGCGAGGCGGTGAAGAGCATGGCGAGGCGATCGACGCCGATGCCCTCTCCGGCGGTGGGCGGCATGCCGTGCTCGAGCGCGCGGATGTAGTCGCGGTCGTACGGCATCGCCTCCTCGTCCCCGCGCGCCGCCGCTTCCACCTGGGCGCGAAAGCGCGCCTCCTGGTCGCGCGGGTCGTTGAGCTCGGAGAAGGCGTTGGCGATCTCCATGCCTCCCGCGAAGGCCTCGAAGCGGTCCACCAGGCGAGGCTCGCGGTCGCGCTTGCGGGCGAGCGGGGAGACCTCGAGCGGGAAGTCGACCACGAAACAGGGCCTGTCGCGGGGCAACATGGGCTCGACCAACGCTTCGAAGGCCCAGGCGATCTTTTCGCCGGCCGACTGCTGCCGGGTGAGCTTGTGCCGCAGCTCGCGGTCGTCCACGGGAGCAAGCCACTCTTCCGCGGAGAGCTTCTCCAGCGCGTCGAGCCGCTGCGACTCGCCGCCGGAGATGCCGTAGCGCTTCGCCACTTCGCCGAGCATGGAGATGCGCGGCCAGGGCGGGGCGTACTTGATGGTCACGCCCTCGAAGGGCACCTCGTCGTTGCCGGTGACCTCCTGCGCCAGCCGGGACACCATCGTCTCGGTCAGCTCCATCAGATCCTCGTAGGTGGCGTACGCCTGGTAGAACTCCACCATGGTGAATTCGGGGTTGTGCCGGCGGTCGATGCCCTCGTTGCGGAAGATGCGGCCGATCTCGTAGACGCGCTCCAGTCCGCCCACGATCAGCCGCTTGAGGTGCAGCTCCAGCGCGATGCGCAGCTTGAGGTCCAGGTCGAGCGCGTTGTGGTGCGTCTGGAAGGGGCGTGCCGCCGCCCCGCCCGCCTCCTCCGGCTTGTGCAGGACCGGCGTCTCCACCTCGATGAAGTCGCGCTCGTCGAGGAAGGTGCGGATGCCCTTGATCAGCCGCGACCTGCGCCGGAAGATCTCCCGCACCTCCGGATTTGCCGCCAGGTCCAGGTAGCGCTGGCGGTAGCGGGTCTCGTGGTCGGTGAGGCCGTGCCATTTCTCCGGCAGCGGCCGCAGCGCCTTGGTGAGGAGCTGGAACTCCGCCGCCTCGATGGAGAGCTCGCCGGTGCGGGTGCGCATGGCGCGGCCGCGCGCGAAGACGATGTCGCCCAGATCGGTCAGCTTGAGCCGTTCGTACGCCTCCTCGCCCACCTTGTCCTTCTTGACGAAGACCTGGAGGTCCCCGTCGCGGTCGCGGAGGCTGAGGAAGCTGGCCTTCCCCATGCTGCGGAGCGCCACCACCCGTCCCGCCACGCCGTACGGCTCGCTCTGATCCTGCTCCAGCCGGGCCGCGTCGTCGTCCGCGTGGCGGATGCGGACGAACCCGGTGGTGTGCGGAACCTGCACGCCGTTGCCGTAGGGATGCGCGCCCTTCTCGCGCAGGTCGCTTGCCTTCTGCTCGCGCAGGCGGATTTGATCTTCGATCGAGCTGGTCGCTCCGGGCTGGGGAGTGTCGGCCATGGGGAGCGTCTCTTTACTCCCCGGAACCGTGCGCTGTCACCTCGAACGCGCTCTGCGCGGAAGCCCAGTACGCGAGCGGCAGGAGGGCCACGAGGCCGCACGCCGCCATCAGCGCGCGCGCCGGAACGCCCCGGTCGAGCAAGAGGCCCGTGGCGAGCGTGCTCGCCGCCAGCGTGAGCATGAATCCGCCCATCTCCGCCGCCGCCACGCGGCCGCGCACGGCGTCGGGAAGCAGCCGCTGCAAGAGCGTGGAGCCGCTGGTCCAGAGGATGCTGCCGCCGGCGTTGGCAAAGGCCAGCGCCACCGCGGCATAGGCGAGGGCGGGGCTGAGCGCGAAACAGACGTAGCAGGCGGCGAGCAGCGCGAAAGCGAATCCGATGCCGCGGCGCAGGCCGCGATCGTCGGTCCCGGCGATACCGAAGGCCGCGAAGGGGCCGGCAAAACTTCCCAGGCCGCGCGCGCTGTAGAGCACGGCGATGCCCGCTCCATTGCCGTGCTCGAAGACCTTCTCGCCGAAGTAGGCGAGCAGCACCAGGACGCCGCCGAGGGTGAGGCCGAAGCTCGCCTTGACCGCGAGCAGCGCGCGCACGCGACGGTGCGAGGCCATGTAGCGGACTCCTTCCGCGAGGTCGCGCAGCCCGAGCAGGTTCCCGATGCGCGAGGCGGGGTCCCGCGCCTCTTCCCTGGCTTCGATGGCCTGCCGGTCGGCCCGTTTCGCGCGACCCGCGGGAAGGCGGGCGATCAGCGCGGCGGAGCCGAGGAAGCTCGCCGCATCGCAGAAGAAGGCCGCGTCGCGCCCGACGAGCGCGAGAGCGAAGCCGCCCAGCGCCGAGCCCACCGCCAGGGTCGCCGCCCAGAGCGAGTTCTCCAGCGTGGCCGCGAGCGGATAGTCCTCCTCGCTCACCAGATTCGGCAGCATCGCCTGCTGCGCCGGTTCGAAGAACGCGCTCACCAGCGAGTGGGCGGTGATCACCACGTACGCGATCCAGACCTGGTCCGGACGGCGCACGAAGATCAGGCAGAGCACGAGGCCCGCGCGGAGCACGTCGCTCACCGCCATGACGGTGCGACGCGAGACGCGATCGGCGAGGACTCCAGCGGCAGGGCCGGCGAGGAAGGCGGGCACGAATCGCGTCAAGAGCGCGAAGGCCACCGCGCCGCCGCGGCCGGTGATCTCCAGGAGGAGCGAGAAAAGGGCGACGATGTTGAACCAGTCGCCCATCTGGGAGACGGCGTTGGCGGCATAGAGCCGGCGGAAATCGCGGTTGTTCCGGAGGACCGCGACCAGTCTTCGGATGGAAAAGGAGGTCATGCGGGTCGAGGGTTCAGGGAACGGGTTTAGGTTTAGGTTTACGTTTAGGGCGCAGGGTGTAGGGAACCCGAGTACACCCTGCGACCTGAACCCCGTTCCCTGAACCTAAACCTAAACCTGAACCTGAACCCTCCCCCCGCAGGTACACTGCGCCGCGGATGCCTTCGCGAGGGTTGGTCCGCCGCTTCTGGCGTAGATTGTTCGTCGTTGCGCCGGTGGCTGTTGCGGCAGGCATCGCGCTCTTCTGGCTCACCCTGCCCTCGGCAGAGCCTTTGCGGAAGCAGAACCCCGCCAGCACCGCCCTCATCGACGCGCGGATGAGCGACGCTCGCGAGCGCGGCCGGGCGCCCCGGCGCAACCAGCATTGGGTGCCGCTGGGGCGCATCTCCATCTGGCTGCAGCGGGCGGTGGTCAACAGCGAGGACGCCCGCTTCTGGGAGCACGACGGCATCGACGTCGAGCAGACGCGCATCGCCATCACCTCGGCCGTGGAGGAAGGGCGCCTCGGCCGCGGCGCCTCGACCATCACGCAGCAGCTGGCCAAGAACCTCTGGCTCGGCGAGGAGCGATCGCTCTTGCGCAAGGCGCGCGAGTACTTCCTCGCGCGCAGGCTCGAGTCGCTGGGCAAGCGCCGGATCCTCGAGCTGTACCTCAACGTCGCCGAGTGGGGCCCGGGCATCTACGGGGCCGACGCCGCCGCGCGCTTCTGGTTCCACAAGCCGGCGGCGGACCTCCTGCCCGAGGAGGCCGCGGTGCTCGCGGCCATGCTGCCCGCGCCGCGCAAGCGCAACCCGCAACGGCCCTCGCAGCATCTGCGCAAGCGCGCCCGGGAGGTCGTCTCACTCTACTCAGTGTATCACGACCTCTCCGCCGAAGAGACCGCCGACGCCGAATGGCGCCTGCAATTCGTCCTCGGCCAGCAGTAAATGGGGACACCCTACTTAATTCGTACCTACCCAGCCGGTGCTCGTCTCCGAATTAAGTAGGGTGTCCCCATTTAGTGCGTCCGCCAGCCCACCTGCTTCTCCGCGGGCGACAGCTCGGTCCATTTGCGCGACACGTACGGGTGCAACTTGGCGTCGAAGCTCCCGCCCAGATCGACCAGCGCCGCCAGCGCGATCTCGCGAAAGTAGGGATGCGTGGAGGAGGGCACGCAGGTCACCCGCACCCCTTCGGACCCGACGGTGACTTCCAGATCGGAATCCTCGCACTCGTCGCACTCCACCGTCCCCGACTCGCGCACGTCGCCGATGTGCGGCCAGTGGTGGCCCGGTTCGATGGCGTCCTTGATCAGGTGCGTGCGCAGTCCCAGCCGCACGTCGATCTTCTCCTTGATCTGCGTGAGCGTGGGGACGTTCCTCTGGAAGACGACGTCGTAGTGGATGATGGCCATTTACGCCTCCGCGGGTTCGCTGCCCGGTCTGTCCTTGCGCCGCACCCCGAGCAGGAATGCGGTGATGAATGGATCCAGCTCTCCGTCGAGGACCGCCTCGGTGTTGCCGCTCTCCACGCCGGTGCGCACGTCCTTGACCATGCGATAGGGCGCCAGCACGTAGTTGCGGATCTGCGAGCCGAAGGAGTTGTCCGCCTTGCCCGCCTCGATCTTGTCGCGCTGCGCCTGCTGCTTGCGCAGCTCCAGCTCGTAGAGGCGCGAGCGCAGCACCTTCCACGCCATGTCGCGGTTCTTGTGCTGGCTGCGCTCGTTCTGCATCGAGACCACGATGCCCGTGGGAAGGTGGGTCATGCGGATGGCCGAGTCGGTCTTGTTGACTTTCTGGCCGCCCGCGCCCGAGCTGCGGAAGGTGTCGATGCGCACGTCGGCGGGGTTGATGTCGATCTCGATGTCCTCGTCCACCTCGGGATAGACGAACACCGAGGCGAAGGAGGTGTGGCGGCGCGCATTGGAGTCGAAGGGCGAGATGCGCACCAGCCGGTGCACGCCCAGCTCCGCCTTGAGCCAGCCGAAGGCGTGGTCGCCGCGGACGATGAAGCTGGCGCTCTTGATGCCCGCCTCCTCCCCCGGCTGGAAGTCGCCAGGCTCCACCTGCCAGCCTTTGCGCTCCGAATAGCGGGTGTACATCCGGTAGAGCATCTGCGCCCAGTCCTGCGACTCGGTGCCGCCCGCGCCGGCGTTGATCTCGACGATGGCGTTGAGCCGGTCCTGCGGCCCGGCGAGCATGCGCGAAAGCTCCAGCCGCGCCGCGCCCTCGTGCGCCTCGGCCAGGGCGGCCTTCGCCTCGCCGCGGGCGACCTCGTCGTCGGCCTCCTCGGCCAGCTCGTAGAGCGCCACCGCGTCGTCGAGCTTCTGGCGCTCGCGCTCGAACTGGGCGAGCTGCAGCTCCAAATCGCTCTTCTCCTTGCTCAGGGCCTGGGCGCGCTTCTGGTCGTCCCAGAAGCCCGGCTGCACGCTCTCCCGCTCGATCAGCTCGACGCGCGCGCGCTTCTTCTCGATGTCAAAGCGCCCCCCGGAGCGCTTCGAAGCGCCCGGAGAGCTCGTCCAGTTCCGGTGGCACGGTCGCCATGGCGCACGCTCTACCGCGAATCGGCGGACGGTGGGAACCGGCTTCTGCGCCAGCGAGTCTCCCACCAGGCCGAAGGCGCCCAGGAGCCTGCGCTCGGCCCGCGCCATCCGCCTCGCCTCCGCGCGCCGTGCCGTGATCGTACCCGCGGCAGTGCAACAGGCCGTGCGCCAGCAGGCGCCGCAGCTCGACCGAGAGCGGCCACCCTCCCTCGCGCGCCTGGCGGCGGGCCGCGGGCAGCGAGATGACCACGTCGCCCAGCGCCCCGCGCTCGGATGCCGATGATGCTCCGGCCTGCGGCCTCCGCCCGTCGCGGGCGAAGCCCGCTCCTCCCGCGGAAAGGAGAGCACGTCGGTGGCTGCGTCCTTGCCGCGCCAGCGCCGGTTCAGCGCGCGCATCTCGCGGTCTGCCACCAGGGCCACCGAGAGGTCTTCGCCGCGCAGCCACTCCCGGCATGCCTTGCGCAGCACCGCCGCGGCATGGCGCGCGCCCGGCGTCTTGACGGACGATCTCCGCCTGACCCACGCCCGCCTCTCGGATGTGCGTGGAGGTAGCAGGGCGCCGGCGGGGGGTCAACTTCCGGCAGTCCGCCAGCGGGCAGGCTGGCGACCGCCCCCTTCCGTTTGCAGGGGCCAGTCGTTAGATCTACGCACCGAGCCCCCCATGCGACGCTGGCCCTACATCATGATCGTGGACGACGACGCCGATTTCCGGACAGGCCTGCGGCTTGCGCTGGAGATGAAAGGTTACCAGGTCGACGAAGCCGCGCACGGCGAGGAGGCGCTGGTGAAGCTTGCCGAGAAGCCGCCGCTCCTGGTGCTGCTCGATCTGCAGATGCCGGTGATGAACGGCCGCGAGATGCTGCAGCGGATGCGCGCCACGCCGGATCTGAAGGAAGTGCCGGTGGTGATCATCTCCGGCTTCGGGTTCGAGTGGGAGGCCGAGTTGATGGGCGCCCAGGGCTACATCGGCAAGCCGTTCGAGCCACAGGAGCTGGAGGCCACCATCGCCAACCTGCTCCGGCCTCGCCTGGTCACGTCGCGCTCGACCCCGGAGAAGCCGGTGGAGAAGATCCGCTCCTGAGCGCGTCGCCGCGCAGCGCCCGGACCTCTTCTCCCAGCGCCGCGATCCGTTCCCTGAAGAGATCGGCGCACTTCTTGTGGTGGGAGAGGCGCGTCTCTGCCGGCACCTCCGGCAGCTCGATGGGCGCGCCGAAGACCGCGATCACCGGACGCTCTCCGCGCAGGTTCGCCTTCAGCTCCGTCCACACGCTGTTGGTCATGCCCAGGATGAACGCCGGCACCACCAGCGGCCGCGCCTTCAGCGCAAGCTCGCCGGCGCCGGGCTGCGCGGGCAAGAGCGCGTAGGGATCGGCCGTCTTGTTGCGCGTCCCTTCGGGATGGAAGCCGATCATCTGCCCCTTGCTGCGCAGCTTGGAGAGCAGGATCTCCAGCGAGACGCGGTTCATCGCCTTCTTTTCCGCGGAGCGGAAGAAGGGCGGATACATCGACCCGCCGGTCCCCACCACTCCGAGGAAGAGGCCGAGGGGGTTCTCGTAGAAGAAGTTCGAGCGCACCGGGAAGCTCACCTTCCGCCGCAGCTTCTCCTCGCGCATGAAGACCCAGCCGAGGATGAAGAGGTCGAAGAAGGTGCGGTGGTTGGCGATCAGCAAGATCGGCGCGTCGCGCGGCAGGGCGTCCAGGTGCTCGCGTCCGTGAACCCGCAGGCGCCGGTGTCACCAGCTGGCCCACCAGCGGCGTGATCACGAAGCGCTGCCAGAGCCAGGCGATGCCGCTGCCCGCCCCCTGGTTGACGAAGCGCATGGCGCGGAAGGCGAACCGCTCGAAGGCGTCGAGCACGCGGAACGGATCGGGTCTCGCCCGGTTCGCTCACCTCAGAATCCCGGCACCAGCTTGGCGATGATCTCCTTCATGATCTCGCTGGTGCCGCCGCCGATGGTGATGCAGGCGCGCGTCGCGCCACGCGCGCGCGATCGGCGTCTCCTCGATGTAGCCCATGCCGCCGTGGAACTGCTGGCAGTCGTAGGCCACGCTTCTGCACGAGATCGCCGGCGAACAGCTTGGCCATGGTGATCTCCTTCACCGCGGCCTCCTTGCCGGTTGAAGAGGTCGCAGGCGCGGTAGGTGAGCCAGCGCGCCGCCTCGATCGCGGTGAGGTGCTCGACGAACTTGTGGCGCCACACCTGGAACTTGGATGAGCGGCCTGCCGAAGGCGCTGCGCTCGTTGCCGTAGCGGAGCGCGTCCTCCAGCAGCTGCTGCATGCCCGGCGACCGCGCCGATGGCGGCCACCAGCCGCTCGCCCTGGAAGTTGGTCATGATGTGGTAGAAGCCCTGGTTCTCCTCGCCGAGCAGGTAGCGCGCGGGGATCCGGCAGTCCTCGAAGAAGAGCATCGCGGTGTCGGTGGAGAGGTTGCCCACCTTGTCCAGCTTCTTGGAGACCCGGAAGCCCTTCACGTCGGTGGGGAAGGTCACCAGCGAGATGCCGCCGTAGCCCGCCTCGCCGGTGCGCACCGCGAGCGTGATGAAGTCGGCGCGGGTGCCGTTGGTGATCCACATCTTGGCGCCGTTGATGACGTAGTCGTCGCCGACCCGCCGCGCGGTGGTCCGGAGGCTGGCCACGTCGACGCCGCCGCCCGGCTCGCTGACGCCCAGCGCGGCGATCTTCTCGCCCGCGAGCGCCGGCGCGAGGAACTCCTTCTTCTGCTCGTCGGTGCCGATCTCGTTGATGATCGGCGTGGCCATCTGCGCACTGCACCAGCAGCGCCATGTTCACGCCGGCGTTGCGGCTGCGGGCCAGCTCCTCGGCCGAGCACCACCACGTACCAGTAGTCGCCGCCCGCGCCTCCCACCGTACTCCGGTCGTAGTTGATGCCGAGGAAGCCGAGCTCCGCCGCCTGCTTGAAGACCTCGCGCGGGAAGATGCCCGCCCGTCCCACTCCAGCGCGTGCGGCGGCAGCTCCTTCTCCACGCAGTCGCGCAGCGTGCGGCGGAAGAGCCTCGTGCTCCGGGGTGAAGGGCGGATCCATCGAGAAGGGCATTCGCTCCTCGGGGCTGAATGAGCCCTCATTCATAGCACGGCGCCCAGGGCCGCGCCCGCCGCCAGCGCCGACCACAAGAGGGAGGAGGCGACGGGCCGCTCCAGCTCGCCCGCCCCGCGCGCCACCGCCGCCGGAATGGCCGTGAACATCGCGCCCAGGCCGAGGAGGCGCAGGCCGGGGACGAACCAGCCCAGCGCCGCGGCGAGCGCCGCAAGCCGCGGCAGCACCGCCGCGTTGGGCATGCGCGGCTCGATGCGCGCCGAAAGTGCCATGCCGGCGAAGAGCCAGAGGATGGCGGCCCAGGGCTGCAACGGCTCCCGAGAGAGCATGCCGAAGAGGCCGCAGGCCAGTGCCAGCGGCGCAAGCTGGGCGGCCAAGGGCGAACGCAGGACTTGAAGCCGGGCTGCCATGGGCCAGGTGGACCTGGGCGTGCCGCGGTCGCGCAGATCGGGGACGGCGACGGAGCCGACGAAGAGCGCCCCGGCGCCCGCCAGCAGCGCAGGGCCTGGGACGGCGACGCCCAGGGCCACGCCGGTGGCGGCGCCAAGCCCCTGCGCGATGTCCAGCCAGGCGAAGGCGGCGCTGCGCCTCTCCACCGTGATGCTGTCGCCCACGCAGCTTGCGCAGAGGTCCGACACCGCCGGCAGCGCCATCGCCAGGAGGCCCAGGGGGAAGAGCCGCCCGAGCGTGACCAGGCTCGCCGCCGCGCCCGCCATGGCGACACAGAGGAGCGCCAGCGCGACCGCCGGGCGCGGCGCCTTGGTGCCGAGTCCCGCCCAGAGCGGCCGCAAGAGCCGGAGCGCACCCCACCCCAGCGCCACCGCGCGCCCGCCGGCGCTCGCCACCCATGCCCAGGCCGCAAGCTCGCTGCAGCCGGAAAGGAGCGAGAGGCGCAGCGCGAAGCGGGCCTCGTCGGGAAAGAGACGGGGCCGGACGGGGGGCGCCGGCAGCGTGGGAAAGCGCGACAGCTTCGGCCCGGTGGGCGCGAACTCCTCGGGCAGCTTGTCCGGCACCGGCGCGCTCATAGCACAGGCATCTGCTCCAAGGTGCGACAACGCGACCCGGTTGGGAGGGCAGCGCACCCTGGCATAAGATCCCGCCGTGGAGAGCTCCCCTCGGGAATCGCACGGCTTCGCCGCGCAGGACGCCTGCGAGAACTGCGGCGCGCCCTTCACGCCCGTGGTGGCCGGCCAGACGCGCTGCGATCGCTGCCAGGGTCTCCTGCCGCCCGAGCCGCGCTCCGTGCTGGAGGAAGCCGAAGTGGCGGGATTTCGCCTCGTGCGCGAGCTGGGCGCGGGCCGCTTCTCCCATTCCTGGCTGGCGGAGGACGCGGCGTCGCGGCCGGTCGTGTTGAAGCTCCTGCGCCGCTACGCGGCCGATACGGCGGCGGTGGAGCGCTTCGTCGCCGAAGCCGACCGGCTGGTCGCGGCGCCTGAGCTGGACCACCCGAACGTGGCTCGGCCGCTCGCCGCCGGTGTCCACCTCGTGCAGGCCCTCTTCCTCGTCTACGACAGCGGCGGAGAAGCGACGCTCGCCGACGAGCTGCGCCAGCGCGGCCGCGTGACGCCGGCGCGCGCTCTCGAGCTCTGCGCCCAGGTCTGCGAAGGGCTCGCCGCGGCCCACCGCGCAGGCCTCCTGCACGGCGACCTGAAACCCGCCAACGTGGGGCTGACCCGCCTCGCCGACGGCAGCGAACAGGCGGTGGTGCTCGACGTCGCCACCTCGCACCTGCTCGCCGGCATCGGGCTCCGCGACGAGGGTCCGCTCCCGCTCGCCAGCGCCGCGTACATGTCGCCGGAGGAGGCCGCGGGCAGGCGCAAGGACGCGCGCAGCGACCTCTACTCCGCGGGGGTGCTCCTCTTCCAGCTCATCTCCGGGCGGCTGCCCGTGACGGGGGGCACTGCCGGGGAGCTCTTGCAGGCGCATCGCGAACAGCGGCCGCTGCGGCTGCGCGACGCCGGCCGGAAGGTGCACGACGATTTGGAAACGCTCGTCTCCCGCCTTCTCGCCAAGGACCCGGTGCACCGGCCCGCCACCGGCGACGAGCTGGCGGTGATGATGCGCGCGCTCGCTCCCGTCGCGGAGCGCGCCCCGGAGGAGGAGCTTTGCGAGGCGGTGGAGGATCCGTTCGGCGCGGTGGAGCTGGCGGAGGCGGAGGCCGAGCCGCCGCAGATGCTCCCGCCGGCAGTGGACCCCGGGCTGGAGCGGGCGATGCTGGGCGACGTCGGCGCCGGGCCCGACGCGGCGGAAGCCGTGACCCGCTCCAAGCCGTTCGCGCCGCGGTGGTGGCGGCCCGCGTTGACGGCGGCCGGCGCATTGGTCGCGGTGGTGGTCGCATTGCAGCTCTGGCCTGCGGGCGAGGCGCCGGGGCCGCAGGTTGCCGCGGCGGCCGTTGCAACGCCTGCGAAGACAGAGGCGGTGCCGCAGCCGGTGGCGGTGCCGCAGGCGTGGCGGTGCCGCAGGCGGTGGCGGTGCCGCAGGCGGTGGCGGTGCCGCAGGCGGTGGCGAGGGCGACGACAGAGGCATCGGAGGCGGTGGCGGCCCCGCCGGCATCGCAGGCCGCCGCGACGACGACGCAGGCCGAACCCGCGCCCGCTAACGCACGGCCGAGCCCCTGGGCGAAGAGCCTCGAGCGCGCACAGAAGGCGCTCTGGACCGGCCACGCCGCCAGCGCCCAGGCCATCCTCCGCGACGTGCTCGCAAAACGCGACCTCTCGCGCCGCGACCGCGCCCGAGCCAGCAAGCTGATGGGCGACGCCGAGTCGAAGCTGGGCAACCGGCCGCGCGCCGCGACCTGGTGGCGCAAGTCGCTCCAGCTCTACGAGGACCCCCAAGACCGCGCCCGCATCGCGGATCTCCTCCGCCGCATCCAGTAGCGGCTCCAGGCGGCTCCAGGGACACGATACGCAACTCCGTGCCAACCCGACGCCTCCGCGGCTCTTTGGCGCGGGGGTTGCGTATCGTGTCCCCCGATCTTCGCTCTTCGCGTTAACGTTCGGATGTCTCTGAGACAGGCGCACGGCCCGGGTCCGGGCGCGTGGTCGGTGTGGACGGGGATGACCGAGCTGGATCGCCGCCGGTCAGGGCGGGTCGTGCATCTGCGCGCGCGCGAGCGGCCACTGGCAAGTGCGACGCAGCCAGGGCGAAAACGGCGGCGATCGCCGCGGCGGCCGCGACATCGCTGAGGAAATGATCATTGACAGCGATGCGCGCGGCGGAAATGAACAGCGGAACGGGCAGGAACCACATGGCGAGTCGCGGGCGCACCAGCGCCAAGGGAAAGAACAATCCCCAGAAATGCGCCGCGTGCCCCGAAGGGAACGACGACCCGTGCGTCTGGAACCACTGCGAATCCCAGCCGCCGACGGCAAGCACCTCGAACGGCCGCAGGCGGGGAAGGACTCCCTTGAGCACTCCGGCCACGAGCCGGGTCACGAGTTGCACGCACCCGACAAGGGCGAGCACCCGCGCCGCGGGGAACTTTCGCAGAATGAAACAGGCGAGCGCCAGAAGAAGAGAGCGGCGCCCGTGGTCCATTTCGAGAGATGGAAACCGAAGACGATCTCCAGCCAACCCGTCGCGATCCCCCACATCCGCCAAGAGCCGTGCGATGCGACCGCCTCGGCGATGATCCGGTCGACCCCGAGCAGCACGCCGCTCAACGCGATGACGGCGGAAAGCGCTGCGATCAGCGCGAGTCGTCGTTCGCTCATGATGGCGGATACTACCAGGCCCGTGACGGGGCGTGGCTCGCGCGCGATGCATGCCGAACAAGCGCGTCGGCGCGTCTCAACGCAGATCGACTTCGCCGAGATCCCGGGGATTCGCCAGGAAGACGCAGAAAAAGAGCGGCCGGCGATGGAAGGCGCTTTGACTCCTGATCTCGAGGCTTCGCTGCGGCGGTACTACCCTTCGTTCTTCCCGCGGCTCGTGCGGGGGTCGTCGGGCCGATTCCAACGCCAAAGCGGGTGTGGCGCAAGGCGAGACGCCTTCCTCGGCCGGCGCGATCGGTGGCTCGGATTCGCGACGATCGTTCACGGCAGAGGGCACAGGGCCTGGTTTACGCGGACGGAGAATGCGGCCAAGCGCCTTTTCCACCTGATCGATGAATCCGTCGGCGCCCAAAGGACGCCCGGTCGTTTCGTGGGCGCGGATCTGATCGGATTCCTCCGCTTGCGCCGCTGTCGCCAGGAAGGCGCGCCAGTCGCTCACGCCTTGCAGCAGCGGTGCGACGGTCGCCAACGCATCGTCCCGGCCCAGCAGGTGTGCCCGCGCGCTGCTCCAGGGATAGTCGCCGGCGCGCTGCACCAGGCCCGCGCGGACCGGGTTCATCTCGATGTATCTCGCCGCTGCGCGGGTATGTCGCTCGTCCATGACGAAAGACGCGAAGCGCCCCTGCCAGAGGTAGCCGCGCCACCCCTCGCGCTGGTTGATCTTCTGCGTGTAGCGGCGGTGCGCCTCGCCGACGGCGCGCCGGAGGGCGTCTTCGGTGGAGGGGACGGCGATGAGATGGACGTGGTTGGGCATCAGGCAATACGCGAGAATCTCGACGCCGAATCGCTGGCACTCCTCGCCCATCAGCGCCATGTAAAGCAGGTAATCGTCGAGTTGGAAGAACGTCTTCTGTCTTCGATTCCCGCGCTGCGTCACATGATGCGGCAGACCAGGGACAACCGCTCGCGCAAGCCGTGGCATGCGCGCACGCTACCAACCCCATCTGACATCGCAGCGGCAGAGCCGGCCGACCCGGGACACCATACGCAACTCGTGCCAACGCCGCTGCGCCGCCTGCGGCCCTTGGGAGACTCTGGGATCTGGTGAGGATCGAGGATCTGGGAGGATCTGGGACACGATACGCAACGGCATACCCCGACCCGATGGCATGCTCAGTTGCGTATCGTGTCCCCACGCCGACGCGGTGGCCACCCCGACCCGATGGCATGCTCAGTTGCGTATCGTGTCCCCACCCCCGGTCCCCACCCGCCGGCCCACCCCCGGCCCGCCCCGGCGGGTGTGGGCTACACCCGGTAGCTTTCGGCCAGCTCTGTCACCTTGTTCGATACCGTCCGGACTGCGCTGGCGGCGTGACCGGTCTGGCCGAGGCGCCGGACCGTCTCTTCCATGGTGGCGGACAGCTCGCGCACCGCCTTGAAGATCATCTCGACGCCGGTGTCCTGCTGGTTGACGGCCTCCGCGATCTGGCGCGCGGCCGAGGAGTTGCCGCGGACGATTCCCGAGAGCGCTCTCAGATTCTCGCCTGACGCCTTGGCCTGCGCGAGGCCGCGCTCCATCCGCTCTTCTCCGGCGCGAGCGATGGAGACGGCGCCGGAGATGGCCTGCGTGACTTCGTCGAGGACCCCGCGCACCCGCACGGTGGCGCGGATCGATTCGTCGGCGAGCGTGCGAATCTCGCGCGCCACCACCGCGAACCCCTTGCCGTGCTCGCCCGAGCGCACCGCCTCGATGGCGGCATTGAGGGCGAGCATGTTCGACTGGTCGGCCAGGTCCTTGACCGTGTCCGTGATGCGGCCGATCTGCCCCGACGCCTGGGAGAGCGCAGCGACCTTTTCCGCCATGCTGGAGACCTGCGCGCGCATCTCGTTGAGCGCGTCCATGGTCTTCTCCAGCGCGGCCTCGCCGGACCTGGTGATCTCCTCCGCGCGCTGCGCAACTTCGAGCACGCTCTCCGCCTTGCGCGCCGCCGCCGCCGACGTCTGCCGGATCTCCTGTGCGGTGGACTGCGTCTGCTGCAGGGCGGCCGCCTGGCGCGTGATGGTGTGCTGCTGCTCCTGCGCCGAGTGGGTGAGATCGCTCACCGAAGTCGTGAGCACCCGCGCCGATTCCTGCAGCCCGCCGTTGATCCCCCGCAGCCCGTCCACCATCCGCGCGAAGGAGCGCGCGAGATCGCCGATCTCGTCCTGCGACCGCGCGTCGATGGGAATGGTCAGGTCGCCCCGGGTGGCGATCTCGTTCGTCAACGCGGTCAGGCGACGGATGGGGCGGACGAACAGCACCACCGCCATCAGGAGCCCGAGCAGGACGCCGGCGATTCCGACGCCCAGGCCGAGCGCGATCAGCGAGCGCCGCACCGCCGCCACTTGCCGCTCGATGGACCGGCGGTCCATGCCCACGTGCACCACGCCAAGCGCGCCGTCGCCGATGGGGGCGGCGATGTCCATGGCCCAGATCCGCCCCTGCGGCGTGTCGATCTGCAGGGAGGGGGCCACCTTCACCCGCTCGCCGGCTCCCAGCGTGCCCTTCTCCACCGAATTGGTCTCGCTGAAGCTGGTGGGAAAGGTGGGCTCGAAGGTGTGCGCGAGGATGCTCTCTTCCCAGTCCTGGATGTAGATGTAGCTGACGCCGGCGATGGTCTTGCTGGAGCTGATCAGGTCCTTGATCCGCCCCACGTTGCCCGCCAGCGTCTCCTTGGTGTTCGCGGAGAGTGAAAAGGCGAGCGCCAGGGCGATGGCCTCTCCTTTGGACCGGTACTGTTCGGTCATCGTGTCCACCTGCCTCGCGCTGGCCAGGCTCGAGAGCGCGAGCGTGACCGAGAGCGCGACCGGCAGCATGGCGAGGCCGAGCTTGGGGAGGACGCGCATGACGACCTACCGGTACCGCCCGTACTGCTCGCCGTACTTGTTCAGGTGCGGCGCCGAGGCCGCGCGCGGCTTGAGCGTGAAGTCGGCCCTGGCCGCGACGCCCGCCTTGACCTCCACCCGCGACCGCGCCGGCTCGGTGCGCGCCGACCAGGCCACCAGCGTGTACTGCCCGGGGGCGAGATTGGGAAGCGTATACGTCCCGTCCGGCTTGACCTCGGCGACGCTGCTGCCCGGCGGAACCACCAGCACCTTGGCGTGCATGCCGGGGTGGATGTTGCAGTACACGTCCACCTCTCCCGGGCTGCGCATCAAGACGGTCTTCTCCTTGCCGCCGTGGTAGAGGCCCAGGTCGAAGGAGTTGCCCGAGGAGCTGGAAAAGACGTTGTGGTAGATGTTGTCCCTGTTGACGAAGTCGACGCTCCCGCCCGCCCGCACCCACACCGCGCCCGGCTCGAACTGCGAGTCGCGCTGCAGCACTTCGCGGTGCTCGGCTGGAACCGCGGCCGCCGCCTCTGCAGGGCCCTTCTCGACGTAGACGACGACCTCGCCGGCGTCGCTCGGGGCAGAGATGGTGCCGGAAGCGCTGCCTGGTGCGGCGCGGGCGGCGAGTGGAAGGGCAAGCGCGAGGCAGGCGGGGAGCACGCGAAACATGGAGCGTTCCTTTCTAGAATTTGAAAGTGAGTGAGCTGGTGAAGACGTCGTCCGCGAGCTCGGGCCCCGTCACCTCGATCAGGTGCAGGTATTCGAGCCTTGCGGCCAGGTTCCAGCTGATGTCGAAGTGCAGCCCAAAGGTAGCGCGGAGCAGGTCCGTCAGATAGAGGTTGGGAAAGGCGAGCAGGTCCGCCTTGCGCCGATCCAGGCGCGCCAGCACGCCCATCCAGGGGAGCACCTGCCAGTCGCCCTCCGCGTACCAGCCGGTCACGTGCAGGCGCGGAGCCTGGGAAGGACCGCCGCCGTCGGCGTGGCCGCGCAAGAGCTCGCCCTTGAAGGTGAAGTCGCCGGCCGCGACCCGGAGGTCGGCGCCGAGCAGCCACTGGACGGCGGAGTCGGAGGGCTGGCCGTCCTGCGCGCCGGCCTCGCCGGACACACCCAGCTCGGCGGTGACGGGCAGCGGCAACAGGAACGAGACGCGGCTCGAGACGGTCTTGCCGCCGTTGGCGTCGATCTCGTTGAAGAAGTGCGCGAACTGCTCGGTGAAGGTGCCGCCGTTGCTGAGCGCCACGTTGACCGTCAGCCGCTGGTCGAAGAAGGTGCCGCGCAGCTTGAGCCCGGTGGGAGTGCCCGTGGTGTACCGCGCGATCAGCGAGGGCGTGATCCCGAACCGATCGGGCGCCTTGCGGTTGCGGTACTCGATGCCGAAGGTCGACTCGAACTTCCCGGCGAAGACGTGAAGGTCGAGCGCCTTGAACGGCACCCATTCCAGGTAGGCGAGGTCCACGTCGAACTGATCGCCCGAGGAGCCGAGGTTGCCCTGGCGCGGCTGGAAGTCGAAGCTGCTCTCGAAGAACAGCTCGCTGCCCACGCTGGCCGCCATCCCCAGGTTCATCATGTTCACCAGGAACGACGGCTTTCCGTGCGACTGGATGGGATCGAAGCGGGCGATGTTGGTGCGGTCGAGGCCCAGGTCCGCCGAGTCGTTCTGCGCGTTGACCGGGTTGCCCCAGGGATCGCCCATGAACACCCAGGGGACGACGCCGAGGTATTCGGGATGCACGAGCTTGCCGGCGTCGCGCACGTAGGCGGTCCCGTCGCCCTGGGTGGCGAAGAAGCCGGCGTCGAGGTAGCCGGTGAAGCGGAGCTTCACGCCGTCCATCAGCGTGAGGTGCGCCATGCCCGCGGCGCGCGGCTCGTCGTCGGCGCGGGCGGCCGCGCCCAGCCCGCAGCACACCGCGAGGAGGAGCAGGCGGCGGATCACGGGAGCCTCGGAGCGCTGGCGAGCGCCTGGGGCAGCGGCGCTCCGCTCAGCGACTCGAGGAAGGCGACCAGGTCGTCGACATCCTGATCGGAGAGCATGAGCGGCTGCATGGAGATGTCCTTGGTGCCTTCGAATCCGCCCGCGCCGCCGCCGTCGCGATAGAAGAGGACCACGTCTCGCAGCGTGGGGAAGGCGCCGGTGTGCATGTACGGCGCCGTTCGCGCCACGCCGCGCAGCGGCGACGTCTTGAAGGCGCCGCGCGTCGCCTCGAGAGCGGCTCCCGAGGGAAGCCCTTGCAGCGCGCGCGCCGGGCTCGCGTCGCTATAGGCGCCGGCGGCATTGAAGGGATCCGCCATGACTTGTGGAACGCCGTTCAAGCGCCCCGCATCGTCCGCCGGGACCGTCGGCCCGACCTGCGGAACGCCGGTGTTGTGGAACCGGCCGTCGCTGAAGGTGGGACCGAAGTGGCACTCGTTGCAGGAGGCGCGGCCGACGAAGAGCCGGGCGCCGCGCACCGCCGCGGGCGAGAGCGCGGCCGTGTCGCCGGCCAGGTAGCGGTCGAAAGGCGAATCGCGGTCCACCAGCTTGCGCTCGTAGGCCTCGATGGCCTTGCCGAAATTGGCATAGAGCCGGTTGACGGCATCCTGGTCGCCGGGCGCCATCTGGTCCCAGGCGGGGTCTCCGGGCTTGCCGCGGTCGGGGAAGCGGATGGCGTCGCTGAAGTCCGGCATGGCGCCGAACACTTCCTCGTACTGCGGCCGGTAGATTTGTTGCACGAGGTGCGCGACCTCCAGCCGGCTGAAGTTGTGCTCGCCCGCGCTCTCCACCGGACCAAGGGCCTGGGCCCAGAGCGAGTCGCGGCGGCCGTCCCAGAACTGCCAGGGCGACCAGGCGGCGTTGAGCACGCTCGGGGCGTTGCGTCCCGTCCACGAGGAGCCGAGGCTGGTGTTGCCGCGCGAGCGGACGTCGGCGCCGCCCCTGGCGGGATCGTGGCAGGAGGCGCAGGCGACGGTGCCGGAGGCCCCGCGCGGGCCGGTGGCGCCGTTGGCGCCGTCGCTGCCCACCGCGAGCGGCCCGGAGAAGCGCGTGTCGAAGAAGAACTGCTGGCCGATTGCGGCCGCCCCTGCATCGTCGGCAAAGCGGTTGGCGGGGTTTGCCGGAACCGCGCCGATGGCGTACCCGGCGAGGAGCGCGCGCTCGGCCTCGGTGAAATCCGGCGGCGGCGAGCACGCGCAGCAGGCTGCGACAGCGACCAGGGGCAATCGAAAATCGAGCCACGCCATCGGTGATCTCCCGGGCATGACATTGGTGCCCCGGCGAGGGGCGTGTCAACACTGCAAAAGCATTTAAACCTCGATATGGGTGCGTTTGAGAATGTATTGTGTCACCCGCGGACCCCTCCTGCGTGCAACACGCACCCCCGCACACGTGGCTCGCGCACGGGGGAAGCAGCGCCAATGCCGGAGAATGTCTATTCGCTGCCCAGCGAAACCATTGGATCGACGCTGCTCGCGCGCCGGGCGGGCATGTAGCTCGCAAGCATGCCCATGGCGATCATCACGCTTGACATGAGCACGAACACCATCGGATCCACCGCCTTGACCTCGTAGAGCAGCGCGCCGAGGAAGCGCGTGGAGACGAAGGCGATGGCGACGCCGATGGCCACGCCGGCGAGGACGACCCTGGTTCCCGCCGAGACCACCTGCCGGCGCACGACCGCCGGCGTCGCGCCCAGCGCCATGCGCACGCCGATCTCGCGCGTCCGCGCGGCGACGACGTACGAGAGCACGCCGTAGAGCCCCACCGCGCCGAGGATCAGCGCCAGCGCGGCCACCACCCCCAGGGTCAGCATGGTGAAGGAGAGCTCCAGCGTGGAGCGCTGCGCCAGGAACTCCATCGTGTACTCCCGGTAGACCGGAGCCTCGGGAGCGATCTCGTGGACGAGCTCG
Source organism: uncultured delta proteobacterium (assembly GCA_963792275.1). GTDB lineage: Bacteria > Myxococcota > Myxococcia > Myxococcales > 40CM-4-68-19 > 40CM-4-68-19. The sequence goes on along the minus strand of CAWBVQ010000017.1, from coordinate 112,281 downwards.
CGGACCTCGCGCTTGAGCGTCCCGGCACGCGGCGACTTGACCACGTACGCGGGCGAACCCAATGCCCAGGAGGTGGGAGCCGGGCCGGTGAGCGGGAAGTAGACGGCCGCCTCGCCGGGGTCGCGCCAGTCGTCCTGCTTCACGTCTTCGACCACGCCGACCACGGTGAAGGGCGTGAGCACGTTGTCGCGGCCGACGCGGCGAAGCCGCTTCCCCAGCGGGCTCTCGCCCGGCCAGAGCTGGCGGGCCGTGGAACGGCTGACGACGACATTGCTGTTTGGCGTGAAGGCTTCTTCGTCGGTGAACGTGCGCCCTTGCAGGAGCTTGATGCCCATGGCGCGGAAATAGTCGCCGGCGGAGAAGTTCTGCTTGAGCAGCGCGCCGCCGCCGGCCTCGTCCATCGCGTCGGTGAGGAATCGTACCTGGGCCGTTCCTTCGTCGAGCGGAATGTTGTTGACGATGCCCACCGCGCTGACGCCGGGGAGCGCGCGCAGCCGCTCCATGAAGGCGAGGTGCATGCGGCCCCAGGCGGGTCCGTCGGTGAGTTGCGGCTGGTCGGGCGCGAACTGGAAGGTGTAGAGGTCGGCGGTGCCGTAGCCGGGGTCGACGTTGCGCAGCCGCTGGAAGCTCTGGACCAGCAGCGCGGATCCGATCAACAGCACCAGGGCGAGAGCGGTTTGCCCGGCCACCAGCGCGTTGCGGCCCCAGGGGCGGCCGGTGGCGGTGCGGCCTCCGTCGCGCAGCCTGCTCAGGTCTGGAGAGGAGGCGCGCACCGCGGGCACGGCGCCGGCGATGCAGGACGGCGAGCACCACCAGCCCGAGCGTGGCCGCGACGGTGGCGAGATCGAGGCTCGCGAGCCCCAGGCGGGGAATCCTCTGCGGCGCCATGCCGACGAAGAGCGGCAGCGTCAAGGTGCTGAGAACCAGGGCGAAGGCGCCCGCCAATCCTGCCACCAGGATCGCTTCCGCCGAGAGGAGCCCGACCAGCCGCGTGCGCGACGCGCCCAGGGCGCGGCGGACGGCGAGATCGCGCCTGCGGCCCTCTGCCCTCACCAGGAAGAGATTGGCGACGTTGGCGCAGGCGATGACCAGCATGACGAAGACCGCGCCGAAGAGCAGCCAGAGCGAGGTCCGGACCCTGCTTCCGACCATCAGGTCGAGCAGCGGCTCGACCACCGCGCGGTGCTGTTCGATGAAGCGCGCATAGTTGGGCGTCCCGCCGAAGCGGGCGGGCAGATCCTTGGAGAGCCTGGTCAGCTCCAGCGCGAGCTGGTCCCGCGTCACCCCTGCCTTCATGCGGGCGACGACCCGACTGCCGAGCTGTCCGGGACGAACCTGTTCGAGACGGACGGGGCTCGCCACCCAGAGCATCGTCTCCTCGCTGGGAAAGCGGAACTCCGAAGGCATGACGCCGACGATCTGCTTCATGCCGTCGGAGACGAAGTACGTCTTCCCGATCACCGAGGGATCGCGTCCGAACCAGCTGCTCCACAGGCTGTCGCTGATGAGGACCACACGGTCGTCGTCCTCGGGGACGGGGAGGCGGCCGAGCTGCGGGCGCACGCCCAGCGTCGGGAACATGTCGATGGTCGGCCAGGCCATCGAGACCCGCTCGACCCGCGCATCGGTGCGCAGCGTGGAGGTGCCCGCGCCGAAGCTGAACACGCCGTCGAGCAGCTTCGAGCGCTCCTTGTATTGAAGGTAGAACTCCGGCCCCAGGTCGAACCGCTCGGGGAGATCCGAACCCGGCGCGGTGCCCGCGACGCCGACCAGCCGCTCCGGATTGGGGAACGGCAGCGGTCGCAGCAGGACCGCGTTGACGACGTTGAACATGCCGGCGACGGCGCCGATGGCCAGCGCCAGCGTGCCGACGGTGGTGACGAGGAAGCCCGGCGCGCGGATCAGTCCGCGCCAGGCGTGGCTGAAATCGCGGCCGAGGCCCTCGACCCAGGCGAAGGCGCGCGTGTCGCGGAAGCGGTCCTTCGCCACGCCGACGTTGCCGAAGTTGCGTCGCGCCGCGCGCTCGGCCTCCTCGCCGGAGAGGCCACTTGCCCGCAGCCGCTCTGCTTCGAGCTCGAGGTGGGAACGGATCTCCTCGTCGAAATCGCTCTCGGATCGACGTCCGGGCATCAGGCTTTCTCCGGCACGGGGTCTGCTTGCAGGACCTGGGCGATGGAGGCAACCAGGCGGTTCCAGCGGGTGGTTTCGACGGCGAACTGCCGCCGGCCGGCGGCCGTCAGCGAGTAGAAGCGCGCGCGCCGCCCGTTCTGGGAGGTTCCCCAGGCGCCCCGGATCCACCCTCGACCCTCCAGGCGCTGCAAGGCGGGATAGAGGGATCCGTGATCGATGAGGAGCGTGTCACCCGACCGCGCCTGGATGGCCATCGCGATGCCGTGGCCATGGTGCGCGCCCAGATCGAGGATGCGGAGGATGAGGAGGTCGAGCGTTCCCTGCAGGAGGGCGCCCCGGACCGGTTCGAAGTCCACGGTAGACATTCTACCAGAGCATCGCGCGGGTCCCGGGCGGGTGTCAAATCAAACGCAGATGCCGGGCCCGCGCTTTCGCACAGGCCCGGCATCCGGTCGAAGCCCGGCTCTGCTGGACTTACTTGGCGGCGGTCTTCCCGCCGAGCTGCGACTGCACCATCTTCGCGTGCTGCAGGTGCCCCTCGAGCGTGGGCACGGCGTTCTCGAGCAGCGTCTTGAGATCCGCGTTCTGCGCGCCCGGCACCAGCGTGTTCTTGACCGCGTCGATCACCGCCTGGTGATAGGCCACCTCGGTGTCGATGTAGTCCTTGTCGAACTTGTCGCCCTTCTCCTTCTTCAGGCGGGCCGAGGCCTTGCGGGCGCCGTCCTGCAGCGACTTGGAGACGGCGCTCGGCTCCGGCTTCACCTTGAGGCGCTTGGCCAGGGCCACCGCCTCCTTGATGCCGGCCTGGTGGTCATTGACCATCTGCTCGGCGAACTGCTTCACCTCGTCGTTCTTGGTGTGCTTGAGCGCGTACTGGCCGCGCTCCACGTCGATCTTGTGCGCGGTCACGGCGACGTTGGCGATCTGCGGATCGCTCAGCGACGCCGCTGCGAGAATCAGAGCCATCAACATGGTTTTGCGACCTCCCTGTTGGCAGCAAGGGAGTCCACCGCTCAGGAAAGGTTCCCGCCGGCGATGCGAGCGAGCACCGCGCTCACCACCCGATCGCAGCGGGGCGCATGAAAAGGGAGCGCCTGCGCCAGGACCGGATCGATCTGCTCGAAGAGCGCGCGGCGGAGCAGCGCCCGCGCCCGGTGGAGCCGCGTCTTCACCGTCTCCGGCTTGATGTCCAGGCATTGCGCCGTCTCTTCCACCGACAATTCCTGCACCTGGCGGAGCACGAACACGGTGCGGAAATGCTCGGGGAGCGCATCGATGGCCCGGGCAAGCAGGCGGCGGTGCTCCTCGTCTCCCGCGCCGTCTTCTGGACTGCGCGTCAAAGCGGCCATGGAGGGGTCCTCGTCGGTGAGCACGGTGCGCAGCCCGCGACGCTTCCGTCCCAGGGCCTCGTGGATGGCGATGCGGGTGAGCCAGGTGGCGAACGAAGAGCGTGCCTCGAAGTCGCGCAGGTGCTCGTAGGCGTGCAGGTAGGCGGCCTGCATCACGTCCTCCGACTCCGCTTCGTCGTGGAGGATGGAGCGCACCGTCCTGTAGAGGCGCTCGTTGTAGCGGCGCATGATCAGCTCGAAGAGCTGCACGTCTCCCCCGAGCACGCGCTCGATGACCTGGAGATCCGTCCAGGGTTCGTGCTGCTGCAGGCGCGCGGAGAGGAGCATGACGGTCAATGGAGAGCCGGAGCGGCAGGAGGTTCCCGAGGAACCGCTCAGGCCGGCTCGCCGGGATGCACCGCCGCCGGGTCGGTGGGAAATTCTCCGAATTCCTGAATCAATCCGGCGCAGAACGCCAACGCCGCGCGCTTGTTCGCGATGAAGCGGTAGAGGGCCAGATCGCTCCCGCGGTCGCCGGCGAGTCCCCCCACCTGCTCCAGTACATTCAGTAGATCAATGCCCACCTCGACCAGGAACGCCTCGGGACCACCCTGCAGGCGCAGGCCGATGGCGGGGTCCACCGAAGCCTCCAGCGCCGCCGCCGTCGATCGCGCATCGAGCAGCTCCTCCAGCGACTGGAGGAACTGGATGAGGTCGAGGTCGAGGAGGGTGGCCCGCGGCACCTCCAGCAGCGGCGCGAAGGCATGTTCCCCGCCGGGGCGGTGCAGGTAGCGGTCCACCGCCACGCGCATCTCCAGCGACGCCGGAGTCCGCGTCCCGTCCGAGAGCCGGCGGAGGATCTCGATGCGAGCGCGCAGGTTGCTGGTCTGGTTGAGCAGCACCGCCATGGAGCCCCATGTTACATGACGGCGCTTCATGCGCCGCCTGCTCCTGCCCACGCTGTCCGGCGTCCTCTACTTTCTCTCCTGGGTGGGGTTCGGCGTCTGGCCGCTGGCCTTCGTCTGCTTCGTGCCGCTGCTCTGGGCGCTGCGCGACGCCACCCCGCGGCGGGCGCTCTGGCTGGGAGCGTGGATGGGCTTCGTCACCCACCTCGGCGGATACACCTGGATCATCCACCTGCTCACCGTCTTCGCCTACGCGCCCTTGCCTCTCGCGGTCCTCGGCTACCTGCTCCTTTGCGCCGGCCAGGGCCTGCTCTTCGGCGCCATGTCGTTCGCGCTGGTATGGGTGGGCCGGCGCACCCGCTGGCCGGCGGCGGCGCTGCTCCCGCTCTCCTTGGTGGCGGTGGAGTTCGCCTATCCGCTCCTCTTCCAGAGCTACACCGGGGTGGCGCTGATGCCGCTGCTCCCCCTGGTGCAGATCGCCGATCTGGGCGGCGTGCTGCTCCTCTCCGCGCTGCAGGCGCTGGTCAACGGCGCCCTCTTCGATGCGCTGGAGGCGTGGCGCTTCGGCAAGGCCGCCCCCTTTGGCGTGCTCGCGGCGTCGCTCATCGGCCTCCTCGGCAGCGGCGCCTACGGGTTCTGGCGGCTGAACCGCGTCGACGCGGAGGAGGCCGCGGCCCGCAAGATCACGGTCGGCCTCGCCCAGCCCAACGTGGGCGAGACGGAGCTGCACGACAACCCCGACGCCTCGGTGCGCACGCTCCAGGACGAGACCGCGGAACTGCTGGTGCGCGGGGCCGCGCTGGTGATCTGGCCGGAGGTCGGCTACAACACGCGCCCCGTGCGGCCCAGCGACACCGACGGGCGCGCCATCACCGGCGGAGTCCCCGTGGCCGTCATCGCCGGCGTCATCCGCGTGGACGCGAGGAACATCTGGAACAGCGCCCTGGTGATCGACGAGAAGGGCCGCATCGGCGACCACTACGACAAGATCCAGCTGCTCGCCTTCGGCGAGTACATCCCCGGCGGCGAATGGTTCCCCAAGCTCTACGAGTGGTCGCCGCTCGCCAGCCACCTCTCCCGTGGCACCACCACCGCGCCGCTCCGCTGGGGCGATTTCCGCTTCGCCACCTTCATCTGCTACGAGGACATCCTCCCCGGCATCGTCCAGGCCACCATGCGCGACCACGGCGGCGGGCGCGCCAACGCCATGGTCAACCTGACCAACGACTCCTGGTACGGCGCGGGGCACGAGCAGGAGCAGCACCTGATCCTCGCCACCGTGCGCACCATCGAGCACCGCCGCTGGCTGCTCCGGGCCACCAGCACGGGCATCAGCGCGTTCGTGGACGCGACCGGCCGCGTCCTGCAGCGCATCGACAAGAACCGGCGCGGCGTCGCGGTCCGCGAGGTGCCCATGCTGGAAGGGACCACGCCGTACGAGGTGCTGGGCGACTGGCCGGGGTGGCTCGCGCTGGCGGTGATCGCCTGCGTCGCCGCCTGGAGCCGCTTCGTCCGTTCCCGCCGCCAGGGCGCCTGAAACCGGCCTCGCCTGCCTGGCTGCCGCCCTGCCCTCCGGTCCGAAATGTCGCACCCCGCTGGCAGGTTCGATGAGGCTTGAGAACCCCACGTCCACCCTTTATCCTGCCCGGTCCGCAAACCCTCGCCCCAGGACGCCATGGAGCCTGAATCCATCCTCGTGAAGGGAGCCCGAGAGCACAACCTCAAGGGCATCACGCTGGATATCCCCAAGAAGAAGCTGGTGGTCTTCACCGGCGTCTCCGGCAGCGGCAAGAGCTCGCTCGCGTTCGACACCCTCTACGCCGAGGGACAGCGCCGCTACGTCGAGTCGCTCAGCGCCTACGCGCGCCAGTTCCTCGGGCAGATGGAGAAGCCGCATTACGACGTCATCCGCGGCCTCTCCCCCACCATCTCCATCGAGCAGAAGGCGGCCTCCAACAACCCGCGCTCCACCGTGGGAACCATCACCGAGATCCACGACTACCTGCGCGTGCTCTTCGCCGCGGTGGGCAAGCAGCACTGCACCGTCTGCGGCAGGCGGGTGGGCAAGCAGAGCGCGCAGCAGATCGCCGACGAGCTGGCCAAGCTTCCCGAAGGCACCAAGCTCTCGCTGCTCGCGCCGCTGGTCGAGCAGCGCAAGGGCGAGCACAAGGAGGTCCTGGCCGACGCGCGCAAGCGCGGCTTCGCCCGCGCCCGGGTGGACGGCGTCATCCGCGATCTCGACGAGGATTTCGAGCTCGACAAGAAGCGCAAGCACGACATCGCGGTGGTGGTGGATCGGCTGGTGGTGAAGAAGGAGGACGGCTCCCGGCGCCTGATCGACTCGGTGGAGACGGCGCTCAAGGAGGGCAAGGGCGTGCTGCACGCGCTCACCCAGCTCCCGCGGGGCGGCGAGACGCAGAGCATGTACAGCGAGCACCTCTCCTGTCCGGTGGACGGCATCAGCTTTCCCGAGCTGGCGCCGCACAGCTTCTCCTTCAACAACCCGCTCGGCATGTGCCAGGAGTGCAACGGCCTCGGCACCCGCCCGGAGATGGACCCGGACCTGATCATCCCCGACGTGACCCGCAGCATCCGCGGAGGCGCGGTGGAGCCGTGGAACCACGCGCTGGAGAAGCAGGGCGGCTGGACCTTCCGGATGATCGAGTCGCTCTCCAGCTCGTTCAAGGTGCCGCTGGACAAGCCCTGGAAGGAGCTGCCCAAGGACGTGAGCGCAGCTCCTCCTCTACGGCTCGGGCGACGAGACCATGAGCATCCGCTGGAGCGAGGGCGGACGCACCGGGACGTACAAGACGTGCGTTCGAAGGCATCATCCCCATGCTCATGCGCCGCTTCAAGGAGACCACCTCCGAGAGCATGCGCAAGCACTACCAGCGCTACTTCAGCGACAAGGCGTGCAGCGCCTGCAAGGGCGAGCGCCTGCGGCCCGAGAGCCGCGCCGTGAGCATCGGCGATGCAGGCGAAACGCCCGGCAAGAGCATCGTCGCGGTCTCGCGCATGACCATCGACCAGGCCATGCAGTTCATCGGCGAGCTGCCGCTGCAGGGCAACGACAAGGTGGTGGCCTCCGAGCTGCTCAAGGAGATCGGCAACCGCCTCCGCTTCCTGCTCGACGTCGGCCTCGGCTACCTCACGCTCGACCGCCCCGGGCCTTCGCTCTCGGGCGGCGAGTCGCAGCGCATCCGGCTCGCCTCGCAGATGGGCTCCGAGCTGACCGGCGTCATCTACATCCTCGACGAGCCCTCCATCGGGCTGCACCAGCGCGACAACGCGCGCCTGCTCGCCACCCTCAAGCGGCTGCGCGACCTGGGCAACTCCGTCATCGTGGTCGAGCACGACGAGGAGACCATGGAGGAGGCGGACTGGCTCGTCGACTTCGGGCCGGGCGCGGGCGAGCTGGGCGGCGAGATCGTCGCCGCCGGGCACGCCCGCGCGAAGTCATGCAGCACCGAGCGCTCGATCACCGGCGCCTACCTCTCCGGCCGGCGCAGGATCGAGATCCCGTCGCAGCCGGCGGCGCGGCAGCGGCAAGAGCATCAAGCTCCTCGGCGCGGCGGAGAACAACCTCAAGGAACGTGGACGTGGAGTTCCCGCTCGGGTGCCTGGTGGCGGTCACCGGCGTCTCGGGCGCGGGCAAGTCCACGCTGGTGAACCGCATCCTCTACCCGGCGCTCGCCCGCGCCCTCTACGGCTCGCGCGAGGCGCCCGGCGCGTACAAGGCGCTCTCCGGGCATCGAGCACCTCGACAAGGTCATCGAGATCGACCAGAAGCCCATCGGCCGCACGCCGCGCTCGCAACCCCGCCACCTACACCAAGGTGTTCGACTGCATCCGCGACGTCTTCGCCCGCACGCCGGAGGCGCGCGCCTACGGCTACGAGCCGGGGCGCTTCTCCTTCAACGTGAAGGGCGGGCGCTGCGAGGCCTGCGAAGGCGACGGGCTCAAGGTGGTGGAGATGCACTTCCTCGCCGACGTGTACGTGCCCTGCGAGGTGTGCCACGGCAAGCGCTTCAACGACGCCACGCTGCGGGTGACGCTTCAAGGGCAAGAACATCGCCGAGGTGCTGGACATGAGCGTGCGCGAGGCGATGGAGCACTTCTCCGTGCACAAGGAGATCATCCGCATCCTCAAGACGCTGGACGACGTGGGGCTCGGCTACATCAAGATCGGCCAGCCCTCGCCCACGCTCTCGGGCGGCGAGGCGCAGCGGATCAAGCTCTCGCGCGAGCTGGCCCGGACCGACACCGGCCGCACGCTCTACGTCCTCGACGAGCCCACCACCGGCCTGCACTTCGAGGACATCAAGCGGCTGCTCAGCGTGCTCAACCGGCTGGTGGACGCCGGCAACACCGTCGCTGGTCATCGAGCACAACCTCGACGTGATCAAGTGCGCCGACTGGATCGTCGACGTCGGCCCCGAAGGCGGCGACAAGGGCGGCAGCGTCGTCGCCACCGGCACGCCCGAGCAGGTGGCGCAGTCGAAGGCGAGCTACACCGGCCAGTACCTCGGCAAGGTCCTCACCCGCGGCCGCGCGGCGTAGCTCAGGGCTTCCGCGGCGGCTCTTCCTTTGGCGCGGGATCCTTCGCGTCGAAGAGCTCGAGGTTCTTGACCAGGTCCAGTTGCTCGAGCAGGGCGAGCTGCTTCACCAGCTCGGCGTCCTCCTTCGAGAGCGGCGGCGGCGGCGGCGGCTCTTGCCGGCGAGGAGGCGGAGGGGGCGCCGGATGTTCCTCCGGCGCGACGGCACAGAGCAGCGAGAGCAGGATCGCGAGCGCGGCGGACATCGCTACCCGCCGTGACGCTCGCGGCGCCGCTCCTGCCTGCGCTCCTTCTCGTCCTGCTTGCGCTCCTCGCGCTGCTGCTTCCGGTCCTCGCGCCGCTCGCGGAAGCGCTGCCGCATCTCCTCGCGCTGCTCGGGAGTCATCTGCTCCCAGCGGCGCATGTTCTCCAGCAGTTGCTTGCGCTCCGCGGGATCGCCCTCCATCACCCGGCGCAGCTCCTGGCGCAGCTCCGCCCGGCGATCCGGAGGCAGCTTGCGGAACTGCTGCCAGCGGTCGAGGATCTGCTGCCGATCGGCCGCGCTCATCTGCTGGAAGCGGCGGTAGCTCTCCATCACCGCCTCGCGCTCCGCGGGGGTCATGGTCTCCAGCCGGCGCAGGTTCTGCTCCAGCCCGGCGCGCTCGTCGGGGGGCAACGCCTGCAGCTCGCGGTAGCGCTGCCGCAGCTCCTCCTGCTTGTCCGCAGGCAGGCTGCGAAAGCGCTCCTCCGCCGAGGTCTGGGCGCGGAGCGGCGCGGCGAGAAGCAGCGCTGCGGCGAAGAGGACGGCGCGGCTCACGGACGCGACTCGAGGGTGTGCAGGACCGAGACCACCTCCAGGTCCTCGAGCGCCTGCTGGTTCTGCACCACGGCGAGGTCCTCGTAGAGCTCGAGGCGCTGCGCCAGCTTCAGCTCGTCGCCGCCGGCCTGCCGTGGGGCGGGGAGCAGGGCAACCAGGACCGCGGCGGCGGCCGCTGTCGCCAGTCCGCCGGCGGTCCAGCGCAGCCAGCGGTGAAGGGGCGAAACCCGCGGAGATCCGGCCTCCAGCGCCACGCGCACCGCGAAGCCGGCCCGCGGCTCCATCTCCGGCAGCGGCGGGAGCAGCGCCCGCGCCGAGGCGAGGAGATCGCGCTCTTCGCGGCAGCGCGGGCAGGAGGCAAGGTGCGCTTCCGCCTCCTCCCGGTCCTGCCCGGAGAGGGCGCCCGACAAGAGCGCCTGCAGCCTGTCCGTGACGTGCGCCATGCCTCCTCCACCAGAGCGGAACCGGCAGCGGCGCGAAAGGTTACATCTGCACTTCGCCGAGCCGGAAGCGGATGGGCAAGAAACCGCCCAGATCGATCTCGTCGCCGGTCTCGATCAGGCGCACGTCCACCGGCTGGCCCAGCCGGAACGACCCGCGGGCGGAGCGCATGTCCTCGAAGACGTGGCGCCCCTCCTTCCAGAGGATGCGCGCGTGCCGGGGCGAGATCAGCGGCAGGTCGAGCCGCAGGTCGGTGTCCGCGCCGCTGCCGAGCACGAACTCGCCCTTGTCCACCTCGATCTCGGGCTTGCCGTCGACCGAGAGATAGAGCTTCTGCGGCGGCGGCTCCCCCTTCTTCCCCTTCACCGGCGGCTTGGGGTGCAGCGGCATGCCCGGCGCCACGGCTGCGGCGTACCCGGCGAGCGCCCGCTCCACCACCTCGCGTGCGGTCAGCGACGTGCGCTCCGCCAACCGCCGGATCAGGTCGCGGTCCTCGTCGCTGAGCTGGACGGCGGTCTTCTTCGCCGGGGCGGGCGCCTTGGCGGCCGCCTTTCGCTTGCGGCCCAGGGTCTTGCGGATCTTGGGCATGGGCAGCTCTCTCTACCACGGCCGTCCCGAGCGGCCGGTCGATTTCGATTGCTGCCATTCCGCCCACACGGTAGTTGCGTTTCCGTGCGGCGTAAGACCAAGGGCGTAAAGAGCGAATCCGCCATCCGACGCCTCGCGGCCATCGGCGAGCTCGCCGAGGCCACTGCGCACGACGTGCGCAACGCGCTCGGCGGAGTGGCGCTGCGCGTCAGGCTGCTCCAGCAGAAGACCGGCCCGCCGCAGCCTCGCGACCTGCGCCTGATCGAGCGGGCGCTCGACGACGCGCTCGCCGCGCTGGCCCGGCTCCAGGATACTGCCCGCGGCAAGGTCGCGCGCACCGAGCGGACCTCGAACCTGCGCGAAGTGGTGGACGAAGCGGCGGCGCTGGCGGTGGTCGCCGTCGAGTTGCGGCTTCCCGAAAGCCTCCCACGGGTCAAGGGGCCCCCATCGGCGCTGCGGCACGTGTTCCTCAACCTGCTCCTCAACGCGCGCGACGCCGGCGGCGAGGCGCGCATCGCCGCTCGCCGGTCGGGTCGGGCCGTGACGGTGACCGTGAGCGACACCGGCCGCGGCATCGCCGCCGAACACCTGCCGCACATCTTCGAGCCTCACTTCAGCACCAAGGGAACGCGCGGCGGCCTCGGTCTCCCGCTCGCCCGCGCCGAGCTCGGGCGCCTGGGCGGTTCCATCTCCGCCGCCAACGCTCCAGAGGGAGGCGCCGTGTTCACGCTGCGGTTGCCGGTGGGCTGAACCGGCCGATCAGGTGCCCAACAGGCCGTGGCGCGCCGCCAGCCGGATCAGCTCCACCGCCGAATGCACGTGCAGCTTCTTGAGGATGCGCGATCGGTGCGTCTCCACCGTGCGCCGGCTGATGCCGAGCTGGGTGGCGGCGCTCTCGTTGGTGTGGCCCTGGACGAGAAGCTCGAACACCTCGCGCTCGCGGGCGGAGAGCATGCCGAGCGGCCCTTCGCGGCGACGCCGCAGCCGGCTCTCCACTCCCTGCGGGGAGATGCGCGGCGGCAGGTAGGTTCCGCCCTGCGCGACGGTGCGCAATGCCACCAGCAGCTCCTCCAGCGGCTGGTCCTTCCCCGCGTAACCGAGCGCTCCGGCGGCGAGGGCGTCCGCCACCGTGTGCTCCTCGACGCGCATGCTGATCATCAGCAGCCGCCGCGCCGGGTTCCTGCGCATCAGCTCGCGCGCGGCGGTGATGCCGTCGGCGCCGGGGAGGGTCACGTCGAGGAGCACCAGGTCGGGCTGCGTCTCCTCCACCGCGGCATAGCCGGCCTGCGCGTCCGCCGCCTCGGCGACGACCTCGATGTCGCCCTGGCCGGCGAGCACCGCGCGCAGCCCCGCCCGGTAGACGGGGTGATCGTCGATGACCGCGACCCTCAGCACCATCCCATCCTTCTCCCTCAGCGGCCGCCACTCGTCCAAGTTCAGCCGCGCGAAAAGAGGCGCTTGCCGAGCCCGAGATCCCCGAACACCACTACGACCAGGAAAAGCGCGAGCAGGAACAACATTCCGATGACGTGGACGGTGGACTCGATCCGCTCGTTCACCTTCCGCCGGGTGATCAGCTCGATGCCGAGGAAGACCAGGCGCCCGCCGTCGAGCGCGGGGACCGGCAGGAAATTGAAGAGCGCAAGCCCGACGGAGATGATGGCCACCACCTGCGCGAAATCGGCGATGCCGCGCTGCACCTCGGCGGAGGCCTGCTTGACGATGGCGATGGGCCCGGAAAGCGACGCCCCGCCGCGGCGGCGGACCAGGTCCCAGAGCCCGGAGAGTTGCTGCGCGTTGAGCTCCCAGACCGCGGCTGCGGCATGAGGAATGGCCTTGCGCAAGGGCAGGCGCACCAGCGACGGATCGCCGCGCACCGAGATGGTGCCGTTGTCCGGCCGCACCACGTACGTCTGCCGCGCGCCGCGGCGCAGCACCTCCACCCGGCGCTCCGCCTTGGCTCCCGCCTTCCGCAGCTCGTCTTTCAGGTCGTCGAAGGACTCCACCTTCGCGCCGTCCACCGCCACCACCTGGTCTCCGCTCTGCAGGCCGGCAGCGGCCGCGGGGCCCCCTGCGACCACCTGGATCCGCGTGGTGGTGAGATCCACGAAACCAGCCGAGACGTAGAGCAGCGCGATGATGAGGAAGGCGATCAGGTAGTTCACGCCCGGCCCCGCGGCGATGACCAGAAAACGCCGCCAGGCAGGCTTGTTCACGTAGGAGCCGGTGTCCGCGGGATCCTGCGCGGCCGGATCGTCCGGCGTGAAGCCGGCGATCTTGCAATAGCCGCCGAGCGGCAGGGCGCTCAGGCGGTACTCCGTGTCTCCGCGGCGGAAGCCCCAGATCCGCGGCCCGAACCCGAGCGAGTAGGTCTCCACACGCATGCCCATCAGGCGGGCGAGCAGGAGGTGCCCGGCTTCGTGAGCTGCGATGAGGAGCCCGAGGCCGACGACTGCGACGACGATGGACATGCGCGGAGGCAGCATAGCCGACTCCGCGCGGAGTCACTACGTTGTCTTGCGGACACCAAGGGGGCAAGGCAATGCGGAGACTTCTGATTCTTGCGGGCGCTGCTCTGGTGGTGGCCTGCGCATCGCATCAGCAGGCGACGAAGCTCGACGACTCGGGGCTGGCGCGGCTCGACGAACAGCAGATGCAACCGGTGGACGACGCGCGCATCGAGCAGGGGCGCGCGCAGGACGCGGTGGCGCGGGCGCGGGCCAACGAGGCCGACGCGCGGGCGCGGCTGGAGGTGGCGAAGAGCGACCGGACCGTGGCCGACGCGCAGCTCAAGCGCGCGATCGCGGAGCGCGACCTGCTCAAGAAGCAGTACGCCTCGCCCGATCAGCTCGCGCCGGTGGAGCAGGACATCGCCGCCTCGCAGGACCGCATCAAGGCCGCCGATCTCAAGTTGCAGTACCTGCAGCAGATGATCGGCGTGGCGGAGTCGGAGCGGAAGGTGGCCGAGGCGCACCTGGTCACGACGCAGGCCCTCACCGAGCAGGCCAAGTTCCGCGCCATGAAGGAGAACAACGTTCCGCAGGCGGCCTCGGCGAACGCCGGCGACATCGACGGCAAGGTGGCGCAGGCGGAGTCGCAGGAAGCGAATCTGCAGAAGGAAGTGGCCAACCGGCGCTCCAGCGCGGTGGAGCTCTACAACCGCTGGCAGCAGGCCGACGCGCGCTCCCGCAATCTCGCCCGGCCCTCCACCCTCCCCGTCCCGCCCCCGACGACCGGCGAGCCGACCTCGCACTGACGCCGTTTCCGCTTGCGCGGATCTACAGCTTGCGCCGCTCCTGGGTGCGGGTCCAGGCGAAGTAGTCGCGCAGGATCCCGGCATGGTCGAAGCAGAGGGCCTCCCACGGCACCTCTGCTTCGGCAAACCACTTCGCGTCGGCGGCGTCGTCCCCCGCCTGGAGCGTCCCGCCCCTGGCCCGGCATGCGTACACCGTCGAGATGGTGTGCTTGCGCGGGTCGCGGCGCGGGTCGGAGTAGGTGAAGAGCTGCTCGACCAGCTCGACGTCGAGGTTGGTCTCCTCCTTCGCCTCGCGCCTGCAGGCGGAGCCCAGGTCCTCGCCCCAGTCGACGAAGCCGCCCGGCAGCGCCCAGCCTTTGGGCTCGTTCTTGCGCAGGATCAGCGCCACGCGGCCGTCGGGGCCGGCGATCACCGCGTCGGCGGTGGGGAGGGGGTTCTTGTGCTGCTCGCTCATGGCGGCGTCACCAGCCGCGCCGGCGCCGCGGCCTGGTGCGGTCGCTTGTCGGCGGCGTAACGGCCGCGCAGCGCGTGGGTGAAGAGCGCGCGGCAGAACGGGTTCGCCGCGTCCTTCTCCAGCGCTCGCGAGACGGCGACCGCGATCTCCGCGGCGTCCGAGCGGCCCAGCGAGGCGAGCACGTGCGCCATCTCCACGAGCCTGCGCGCGTAGAGCGCCCTCCGCTCCGGCGTGAACCAGGCCGACGCCGTCTCCTCCGCCGCGCGCTCGAATCCCTGCTGCCTCTGCGCGTCGTCGATGTAGAGCTGGCTCGTCGACACCTCGTCCATCCGCAGCGCGAAGCGCCTCAGCTCTTCCTCGCCGGGAATCCACGAGCTGAAGAGCGGATCGTCGAAGAGCATGGCCCCGTCCCGGGCGCGCGCCGGCTCGTCCGCCACCGCGACGGAGAGGCCGGGCGAGGGCGGCGCCGTCTCCGGAGCCGGGCCGAGCACCCGCAGCGCGTCGCCGTAGTGCGGCGGCGGCGAGAAGCCGTTGCGGGCTCCCACCGCCTCCGCTTCCGCGATCAGCTGGCGCGCATGGTCCTTGGGCACCTCCGCGCTCGCCACCACGTCCTGGCGCGGCAGCTTCTTCTCGAACTCGCGCCAGCTCCGCCGCGAGAGCGCCAGCGCCTCGGCCGCGAGGATGCCCTTCTGGTCCGAGACGACCACCTGCACGAGCTCCACGCCTTGACGGGCAGGGCGCGTCCACCAGATCGCGCGCTCGCCGTACGCGTCGATGCTGCTCACGTAGCAGGAGGGCGCCTCCCCTTCCGGCAGCGGCCGCAGCACCGATTCGCCCTGCGGGCGGAGCTCTTGCACCTGCACGCCGCGCTGCTTGAGCTTCTGCAGCTCGCGCTTGGCCTCCTTGGCGAGCGCCCGGTCGGGGGCGGTGGCCAGCTCCACCAGCACCTCCTGCCGCGAGGCGCGGCCCGCCGCGTGCACCAGCGCGAGCGAGAGCATGGGCGGCAGCGCGGCGATCTCCGCGGCGACCTCGCGGGCGTCGGGGCCGGCAAGCCCGGCGGTCTGCGCCACCGCCTCCGTCTGCAGCTTCGAGAGCGTGCCCCGCGCGGCCTGGATCTGCGCTGCCTCCGGCCGCGGGACGCCGGCGCACTCCATCTCCCCGGCGATGCTGGCGGGCTGCAGCGACGCGTCCTTGAGCAGGGCGAGGCACTCGTCGACGGTCAGGTTGTGCGCGTCAGCCATAGGGGCGCGCACAATAGAGAGGCCCCTACCGTGCGTCAACGCTGCTAGATTGAGACCCGCATGCGCGTGACGGTCCTCTACTTCGCCGCGGCGCGGGAGCGGGCGGGCGCCTCTTCCGACGCCCTCGACCTGCCCGAAGGCGCCACCGCCGCAGACGCGCTGGCCGCCGCCTGCGAGCTCCATCCGGCCCTGCAGGCGGTCGTTGGCAAGCTGCGGCTCGCCGTGGACCAGGAGTTCGCCGGTCCGGATCGCAAGCTGCACGACAAGAGCGAGGTGGCGCTGATCCCGCCGGTCTCCGGCGGCGCCGGGCCGCACCGCATCGGGCCCGACCCGTTGACGGCCGATGCCCCGCTGCGCGAAGTGGCGGGGCCCGATTGCGGCGCGGTGGTCAGCTTCACCGGCACGGTCCGCGCCACCAACCACGGCAAGGCGGTGGTGCGGCTGGAGTACGAGGCCTATCCGGACATGGCCTTGCGCATCTTCGCGCACATCGCGGCGGAGGCCCGCGAGAGGTGGGCCGCCCGCCTTGCCATCCACCACCGCACCGGCGCCCTGGAGCCGGGCGAGCTGTCGGTGGTCATCGCCGCCGCTGCCCCTCATCGCGCGGACGCGTTCGACGCCTGCCGCCATGCCATCGAGGCGCTGAAGAAGGACGCGCCCATCTGGAAGCGCGAGGTCTATCCCGACGGCTCGAGCTGGGTGGGACTCGGCTCCTGAAGTAGGGCGCGAGCGCACCGCTCCCGACTTCCCCCTGAGTTCTTCGGCGGCACCTCGCGGTCATGCTACGCTTGCAGCCTGCATGGCGATTTCCGTCCTGGTGGCTGGCGACGTGTCCTTCCGCAGCGCCCTGGCGGAGGCGCTGGGCAGCGGCCACGACATCGTGGAGGCGGACTCGGTCGTGGCGGCCGCGGGAGCGCTGCTCGCCGCAAGGCCCGCCATCGCCTTCGTCGATCTTCGCAACCACTCGCCCATCGGCGGGGCGGTCTGCAGGCGGATCAAGGGCGCGGCGCAGACGCGCCTCTTGCCGGTGGTGGCCTGCTGCGATCCGGGCGCCGACGCCACCGTCGCGGCGCTGGACTCCGGAGCGGACCAGGTGATGATGTTTCCCCCTCATCCCGCCGAGCTGCACGCGAGGGTGCGCGCGGCGCTGCGGACGCGCCTCGCGACCGACCGGCTGGAAGACGCCTCGCAGGTGATCTTCGCGCTCGCCAACGCGGTGGAGGCAAAGGACGCCTACACCGAGGGCCACACCGAGCGGGTGGGGGCGCTGGCGGTGGAAGCCGGCCGGATGGCGGGGCTCGACGAGGAGACGCGCGAGGCGCTGCGCCAGGGCGGCGTGCTCCACGACATCGGCAAGATCGGCATCCCCAACGAGATCATCAACAAGGCCGGCCTGCTCACGCCGAAAGAGCGGATCGTGATGAACAAGCATCCGATCATCGGCGAGCGCATCTGCGAGCCGCTCAAGAGCCTGCGCCACCTCCTGCCCATCATCCGCTGGCACCACGAGAAGCTGGACGGCAGCGGGTATCCCGACGGGCTCAAGGGCAGCGCCTTCCCTGTCCCCGCGCAGATCCTCCAGCTCGCCGACATCTACGACGCCATCACCACCGACCGGCCCTACCACCGGGCGCGCACCCGCGCGAGCGCGGTCGCCTTCCTGCACAGCGAGGCGGAGAAGGGCTGGCGCGACCACGAGCTGGTCACGCTCATCGGGCTGGCGGCGGCCGCGCTCAACCTGGGCCGCACCCGCGAACAGGACATCCCTCCGCCGCCCGCGCCCTTCGGCCAGTGGCGCACCGAGTAGGCCCTAGCGGGTGAAGCCGTCCGGCGGAGGCTGCGGCGGCGAAGGGCAATGGTACATGTCGACGAAGAGCGTGTAGACCGCGCCGGAGCAGCGCGCCTCGAAGGCGTCGGTGATGTGCAGGTCGGGCTCGCCGGGCTGCAGCGGCCTTTCCGGATCCATCTGCAGCAGGATGCGCGGATCGTTCGGGTCCACCGGCTCGTTGCGGCTGCCGGCCGCGCCCACGCGCTTGACCTGCGCCGCCTCGCCGCCGGGACAGCGCAGGCCGGCGAGGTACGCCTTTTCGCCGGGCGGCAGGCAGACCTCGGCGGCGCGATCCTTCGAGCGGGCGAATCCCGGCGGCCCGGCGGGCGCCGCGTGGGCGCAGGCGGCCAACGCGAGCCAGGGCAGGGAGCGCACGCGGCGCAGCCTATCAGGTGTCGTCCTCCTCGAAGTATCCGCGGAACTCGCCGCGGGTCACGCCGCCGTCGGCGGTGAGGACCGGCTCGTATTCGCGCCCGCACTCCGGGCAGGTGAGCGCCTCCACCTCGATGGGCTCGGGAGCGATGCGGCCGAGGTCCACCTCCAGATACGCCTCGAGCACGAAGTGCTGCGAGCCGCAGCCGCAGCGGGTGCCGTCCTTGCTTTCGTTCGCATCCTGCTCCGCTTCCGCCATCGTGCGCTCGCCGTCCCAGCCGGTGCGTGCCATGCGGCAATCTTAATCCCCCGCGCCGCAGGTCGCCTCGGCAGGTCGGCGCACTTGCGGGAGTCGAGCAATTCGGCGATACCGCGCGCATGCTCGCAATCGACCTGACGGGAAAGCGCGCGCTGGTGGCGGGCGTCGCCGACGATGCCGGGTTCGGGTTCGCCATCTCCAAGGCGCTGGCGGAGGCCGGCGCGACCGTGTGCGTCGGCACCTGGCCGCCGGCGCTCAACATCTTCGAGACGCTCATCCGCCGGGGAAAGCTCGACGAGTCGCGCAAGCTGCGCGACGGGGGGCTTCTCGAATTCGAGAAGATCTATCCCCTCGACGCCGCCTACGACACGCTCGCCGACGCTCCGGAGGAGGTGCGCACGGGCAAGCGCTACAGCGAGCGCGGCGACTTCTCCATCCAGGGGCTGGCCGACGCGCTCAAGCGCGATTTCGGCGAGCGGTGCCTCGACATCCTCGTGCACTCGCTCGCCAACGGGCCCGAGGTGAAGAAGCCGCTGCTCGAGACCTCGCGGGCCGGCTACCTGACCGCGATCAGCGTGAGCTCGTACTCGCTGGTGGGCATGCTGCAGCGCCTTTCGCCGCTGATGCGGCCGGGCGGCAGCGCCGTCTCGCTCACCTATCTTGCCGGCGAGCGCGCCGTCCCGGGATATGGCGGCGGCATGTCCTCCGCCAAGGCCGCGCTGGAGAGCGACACGCGCACCCTCGCCTTCGAGGCCGGCCGCAAGCAAGGCCTGCGCGTGAACACCATCTCCGCGGGGCCGCTCGCCTCGCGCGCCGCCAGCGCCATCGGGTTCATCGAGGACATGGTGAAGTACTACAAGCGGAACACGCCGCTGCCGGAGGAGCTCGCGGCAAGCGAGGTGGGCACCGTCGCGGCCTTCCTCTGCAGCCCGCTCGCGACCGGCATCACCGGCACCACCGTCTACGTGGACAAGGGCTACCACACGCTGGGACGGATGGTCGGCTAGCCCGACGCGGCGCTCGTCCTTCTACGTTGACGTAAGCCGTAGACGGCGACGGCGACGTTACGGCGACGTGGCCGTGGGCGTCACCGGAGAGAACCTCGTGAGCATCGCGACAATGCGCACCGCCGCCCGCTCCATCGCGGGCCCGCCCACTTGCATAGCCGGCGCCCCGCGCGAGTTGCGTGAGTACCGGGCGCCTTGGGAGCCCCCGGCTGAAGCCGGGGTCTAGAGATGCACCAAGCCTCCTTCGGAGGCTGAAGGCGAGACTTGGATCAACTCAATCGTGCAGCCTCCGCCAGGAGGCTTCGTGCCGTTTTAGACCCCGGCTTCAGCCGGGGCTTCTATTGCATAGGCGCGCGCGGCGGCGGCGTTGCGGGTGCGACCGCCGGCCTGACATTCGATTGCGCTCGATCACGTCGCCGTCGCCGTCGCCGTCGCCGTCCACGAACCCGCATGCGCTAACTGATGGGCATTGGCGCTACCTGAGCGCGCGGTCCAGCGCCGTGCGCAGGTCGCGCTCGCGGCTGGCGGTGAGCGCGCCGACGTGCGTCCACACCACCGAGCCTTTGCGATCGAGCAGGAGCATGGTGGGCAGATTCGCCACCGAGAACGCCTGCGACGCGCTGCCGTCGTCGTACACCACCGGGAAGGTGAGATGGTTCTCGAGGAGGAACTCGCGAACGTCGGCGTCGCGGGTGGGCGCCTCGTCGTCGGTATCCACTGAGTAGAGCTCTACGCCCTTGGGCTGGTACTCCTGCCACAGCTTCTGCACCCGCGGCATGGAGGAGCGGCAGGGGCCGCACCAGGTGGCCCAGAAGTCCACCACGGTGACTTTCCCTCGCGGAAGCGCGGAGTTACCGCCGCCCAGTCGCTGGAGCATGAGCGGCGGGGCACTCTTCGCGGGCAGCGCGGCGCGGCGGTTGCCGTGAACCACGGCGACGCCGACCACGCTGGCGGTGGCGGCGATCACCAACGCCCAGATCCATGCATCGCTCTTCTGCCCGCCAAGCACCTGGTCAGCCATCGGCACCTACCATGCGGGCGAGGTGCTTCGGCGTCAAGCCAGACGAAAAATGGCCGCGCCGGTAAGCGCATGTCACCCTTGCGCGCATGAAGTGGCTTCTCGGACTGATGCTGGTGGGGGCCGTTGCCTTCGCCGTGCTCTGCATTCCGCCGAAGACGGCGGCCAGGATGACGGCGCGAGGCCTGCGCTCCACCTGGACCTGGATCTCGTCCTTGGGCAACGATCCCCCAGGCGAGCGCGCGCCGCGACCGCCGCGCGCGACGCGAAAGGCGCAGGCCGCCGCTCCTCCACAGCGCCGCGCCGGCCGCGAGGGCATCCTCGCGCAGCCGCCGCGGGAGAAGCTCGCCCCCTCCGATCGGGCCGCGCTCGACGAGCTCGTCGCCAGGAGCCGGTGAGGGCGCGCAGAGCCGGTTCCGGTGTAGGTTCCCGGACGTGCCGGAGCGTTTCGGGATTCCCAGGCAGCGGTGGCCGCTGGCGATTGCCATGGTGCTGCTCCTCGCCTTCACCCTCTCCTGGCTGCAGGGCCGCTTCGACGCCAGCGACGCGAAGAAAGCCATCGCCGCGGCGATGTCCTGGCGGCCGGCGGGCACCGCCACCATTTTCGACGCCCTCTCCGCGCGCGGCGAAGGCGACCCCCAGTGCAGCGGCAAAGTGGTTTCGCAGCTTCTCGGCGACGTCGCCGTGCGCTGTTCCACCCCGCAAAACCCGCGGGTCTACGAGTTCCGCATCCTGCTCGACGGCGAGCCGTCCTCCGCGCCCGGCAAACCCGGCCGCGGAGCAGCTCGTCCAAGGAATGGTCCAGAAGTAGACGGCAGTGGCGGCGGCGGGCGGGCGTCCACACCCTTGCCCGCATGACGCCCCTCTTCGCCCTCCTGCTCGCCGCGAAGCCGCTCTGGACCGACGCTCCGGCGCCCAAGGACCGGCCCACGGCGCCGCCTGCCTCCATCGCCGCGGTCGTGAAGGGTGCCATGCCCGCGGTGGTGGGCATCATCGCCACCACCGCGCGCGCGGGCGGCAACGACCCCTTCCACGATTTCCTCGAGCGCATGTACGGGTCGGGGCAGCGGCGGCGCGACCAGCGAGTCGCCGGTCCGCGGCATCGGGACCGGGTTCTTCATCCGCTCCGACGGCCTGATCGCGACCAACGGCCACGTCATCGAGGGCGCAACCGACATCACCGTGCAGGTGGGCGAGGACGAGCGCGTCTACCGGGCTACGCTGGTCGGCCAGGACGACGCCACCGATCTCGCGCTCCTCAAGGTGGACGGCGAGAAGCCCTTCGCCGGTGCTTCCGCTCGGCGACAGCGAGCGGCTCGAGGTGGGCGAGTGGGTCGTCGCCATCGGCAACCCGTTCGGCCTCTCGCGCTCGGTCACCACCGGCATCGTCAGCTTCAAGGGCCGGCGCGACGTGAATCCCAGCGGGCGGCCCGGCTACTACGACTTCATCCAGACCGACGCCGCCATCAATCCCGGCAACTCCGGCGGGCCGCTGCTCGACGCGCGCGGCGCGGTGATCGGCATCAACGCCGCGGTGAACCCGTCCGGGCAGGGCATCGGCTTCGCCATTCCCATCGAGCAGCTCCGCGAGATCGGACCGCAGCTCGTCGCGCAGGGCCACGTGGTGCGCAGCTACATGGGCATCTCCGTCCAGGAATCCATGTCCGCCGATCTGGCCGAGAGCTTCGGCGTCCCGGGCGGCAAGGGCGTGCTGGTCACCGAGGTGGCTGAGGCGGCCCGGCGCGCGCGCGCCGGCTTGCAGCCCGGGCGACGTGGTCACCGCCTTCGAAGGCGAGGCCGTGGTCGGAGAGCTACCGCCTGCGCTGGCTCACCGCCCGCGCGACGCCGGGCCAGGCGGTGAACCTGCGCATCTGGCGTACCGGCAAGGCGCATCGAGGTGGCGGTGATGCTGCTGGAGAAGCCCGGCGCTCCGTACGAGGCGCCGCCGCCCCGCGCCCGGGCTGCGGCGCGAGCAGGAGCCGTTCGGGTTCGCGGTGGAGGAGCCGCCGCGCGGCGACGTCGACCGCGGCCGCGGCTTGCGCGTGAGCAGCGTCGATCTGCGCAGCAATGCCTACAGGGCGGGAGTGCGCGAGGGCGACCTGCTCCTCTCCCTGAACGGCCAGGCCGTCGGCGACAAGGCTCGCGTACCAAAACGTGCTCGCAAGCCTCGCCCTCCGTGTCGCGCCTGTACGTGCGCCGGGGCGGAAAGGCCCTCTTCTTCGGGCTGCGGCGCGAGACCGCTGCCACGGCCCGGGCGGACGTGCCGGCAGGCTCCAGAGCCGCCCTGACCGACGCCCCAGAGCCCGACCTTCCCGAAATCTTCATCGCTCCGCGCACGCGCCTTTCATGTACGGCCGTGCATCGTTCAGGCAGCGCGCCTCTGGTCGTTTCGAGCGTTTTGGAGGTGCGCGCGAGTGCGGTACGCGCCAGACTACGGCCGCCGAGGAGGTTACCGGGAATGGGTTCAAGCAGGCTGCCGGGCTTCTACAAGATGAAGATGGCAGAGCGGCTCCGCCGCCTGGCAGACGAGCTCGAGCTGTCGCCGGACGAGCTGGAGAGCCTGGGAGAGAGCGCTACCCTGCCCCTCGCGAACGCGGACGCGATGATCGAAAACGCGGTCGGCGTGCTCGGCCTGCCGGTCGGCCTGGGCCTCAACTTCGTCATCAACGGCGAGGACGTCGCTGGTGCCCATGGCGGTGGAGGAGCCCTCGGTCATCGCCGCGGTCTCGCTGGCCGCGAAGATCGCGCGCGAAGGCGGCGGGTTCAAGGCCGACGCGGACGCGCCCCGGATGATTGGCCAGGTGCAGGTGACCGAGGTCGCCAATCCGGAGGCGGCCAGGGCGGCGGTCCTGCGCGAGAAGGAGGCCATCCTCGCCACCGCCAACGCCCTGCACCCCGCGATGAAGGCGCGCGGCGGCGGCGCCAAGGACGTGCAGGTTCGCCTGGTGGCGGTGGGCAGCGAGACCCACGTCGTGGTCCACCTCATCGTCGACACGCAGGAAGCCATGGGCGCGAACCTGATCAACACCATGTGCGAGGGCGTCGCGCCGGCGATCGAGCGGCTCACCGGAGGCCGGGTGCGCCTGCGCATCCTCTCCAACCTGGCCGACCTGCGGCTCGCCCGCGCGTCTTGCCGCATCCCCTTCGACGCCCTGGCGGACTTCGGATTTTCCGGCGCCGAGGTGGCGCATGGCATCGCCGAGGCGTCCCGGTTCGCCGACGCGGACCCCTACCGCGCCTGCACGCACAACAAGGGCGTGATGAACGGCGTGGACGCGGTGGCGCTGGCCACCGGCAACGACTGGCGCGCCATCGAGGCGGGCGCGCACGCGTACTGCGCGCGCAACGGACGGTACCAGCCGCTGACCCGCTGGTGGGTGCAGGACGGAGCGCTGCAGGGCAGCATCGAGCTGCCCATCCAGGTCGGCACCGTGGGCGGCGCGGTCAAGGCGAACCCGCTGGTGCCGGTGCTGCTGCACATGCTCGGCAACCCCAACGCGCAGAAGCTCGCGGGCGTGATGGCGGCGGTCGGGCTCGCGCAGAACATGGCGGCGCTGCGCGCCCTGGGTACGGTGGGCATCCAGAAGGGCCACATGGCGCTCCATGCCCGGAACCTGGCGGTGAGCGCCGGAGCGAAGGGCACGGCGGTGGAAGAGGTGGCGCGCGCGCTGATCGCGGCGGGAGAGATCAAGCTGCACAGGGCGCAGGAGATCCTGGCGAAGATGGTCGCGCGGGGCTCGTCGGCAGAGGCAACGTAAAAACTGGGTAGAGGGAACGGGTTTAGGTTTAGGTTTAGGTTTGGGGTTCAGGGAACCGGCGGAGAAGATTTCCTGAACCCTCCATCCTGATCCCCGTTCCCTAAACGTAAACCTAAACCTAAACCCGTTCCCTGAACCCGCCCGCCGCCATCGCTCGAGTACGCGCGCATCGCCGAGCCGCGGTTGCGGGCGTTCCTCGACGAGAAGCTGCGCGGGTTGAGCATCGCTGCCGGTGGAGTTGGGCGACGTCGCCTCGGCGCTGCGCGATTACCTGCTGCGCGGGGGAAAGCGGCTGCGCGGCGCCCTGGTCCTGCTCGGGCACGAGGCCGCCGGCGGCACGCGCGACGCCGCCCTCGATGCGTCCCTGGGCGTCGAGCTACTCCACGCCTACCTGCTCATCCACGACGACTTCATGGACCAGGACGACGTGCGCCGGGGCGGCCCCACGCTGCACCGCGCGCTGGGCGGCGACCACCTGGGCCAAAGCCTCGCCATCCTCTGCGGCGATCCTCTGCGAGTCGTGGGCCTACCAGCTCTTCGGCGGCGCATCTCCCTTGGCCGCGCGCACGGTGGAGCAGGTCATCCTGGGGCAGATGGCCGACTTGCGCGCCCCGCGCGGACGCGAGCTCACCGAGGGCGAAATCCTCGACGTGCAGCGCGCCAAGACCGGCACCTATACCTTCGAGCTGCCGCTGCACCTTGGAGCCACGCTGGCCGGCGCCGCGCCACCCCTGCTCGAGGCGCTCAGCGCCTACGCGCGTCCCCTGGGAATGGCCTTCCAGATCGCCGACGACCTGCTCGGCACGTTCGGATCGCCGGAGCAGACCGGAAAGCCCAACGCCAGCGACCTGCGCGAAGGCAAGCGCACCCTGCTCGTCGCGCGCGCCTTGCAGAGCGCGACGCCGGCGGATGCGGCGCGCCTGCGCGCAGGGCTGGGCAATCCCGACGCGGACGTGGAGGAGCTGCGCGCCATCCTCCGCCGCTGCGGCGCGGAGGCTTCCGCCCGCGCCGATGCGGAACGGCTCTGCGCCGAGTCGCTGCGGGCGCTGGAGTCGCCGGTGCTCCCCGCCCGCATCGCGGCGGACCTGCGCGAGATCGCGGTCTACACCGTCCGCCGCGCGCTTTGACGCGGCGGAGCTACGGGCTCGAGGCGGACGGCTTCGCGGCGGGAACGGCGGGAGCGATGGAGACCGGGCCGAGATTGAGCTTCTCCAGCGCGTCCTTGCTCTGCGCCACCGGGCCGACGATGACCACCGGCCAGCGGTCGGGCTTGATCCAGCGGGTGACCACCCGCTGCACGTCCTTCTGCGTGACCTTGCCGACCTTGGCCGGGAAGGTGCGGTAGTAGTCCAGCGGCAGGCGCAGCGAGACCAGGTTGCCCATCGCGCCGGAGACGGCGTCGTTGGTCTCCAGCGCAGCCGGGAGCCCGCGCACCAGCGCTTCCTTGGCCGCGGCGAGCTCGGCGTCGGAGACCTCGCCGTTGGAGAACGTCTTCAGCTCGGTCTCGTACTCCTTCACCGCGTCCACCGTGTTCTTCGCCACGATGCCGCCCCGCGCCGCGAAGGTGCCGTTGTCGCGCAAGAGCGAGATCGACGAGCTCACGCCGTAGCTGTAGCCGTGCTTCTCGCGCAGGTTCAGGTTGAGGCGGCTGGTGAAGAGGCCGCCCAGGGTCAGGTTGGCGACGCGCATGGGGATGGCGTCCGGGCTGGTGGCCTTGAACATGCGCCCCACCACCCAGACCTGCGATTGGGTGGTGCCGCCCTTCTCGCGCACGTCGATGCTCCGGCGCGAGAGGGCGGGAAAGGGCGGCAGCGAGAGCCTGGGCAGAGGCCGCCGCTTCCACGAGGCGAACGCCGACTCGAGCAGCTGGACCATCTGCGCCGGCTTCACGTCGCCGGAGACGGAGATGACCGCGTCGTTCGGCACCCACCAGGTGTCGTGGAAGGCGGCGAGATCCTGCGCCGTGATCGCGGCGATGGCCTCGGGAGTGCCGCCGGCGGGTTGCCCCCACGGGTGCGCGGGACCGTAGAGGATGCGCGCCGCTTCGTCGGCGGCGAGCGCGCCGGTGCTCGCCTTCTTCTGCTCCAGCGCGGTGAGCTTGAGCAGGCGGACGCGCTCCACGTCCTCGGCGCGGAAGGCGGGGTTCTGCACCACGTCGGCGAGCAGGTCCAGCGCCTTGGGCAGCGTCTCGGTCAGGCAGTTGAGGTGGACGCTGGAGGTCTCCAGGCTCGCGCCGGCGCCGAGGCTCGCGGCCAGGTCTTCGATCTCCTCGGCGAGCTTGGCGGCGGGCCGCGACCTGGTGCCCTCGTCCACCGTGTCCGCAACGAATTCGGCGAGGCCGGGCTTGTCCTTCGGGTCGGCGTCCACGCCGTGGAGGAAGCGGATGTCCACCGCCACCAGCGGCACCGAGTGGTTCTCCACGATCAGGACGCGCGCGCCGTTCTTCAGCTTGCGCTGCACCGGCACCGGCGGCTCGAAGCGCGGCTGCACCGGCAGCGGCGTGGGGATCTCCGCGCGGAAGGGCGCATCCGGCATCAGCGCCAGCTCGGGAGCCGGGGCCTGCGGCGCTGCGCCGGGCTGGAGCTGCGCCGTCGCGCTCGCAGGGGGCGGCGTTGCGGCCTGCTCGCCGGTGTTCCGCGGCTGCTTGCCCGGCTCGGCGCGGATCCCGCCTGCGCCGGAACCCCGGGCTGTGCGGCGACTCCGGCATCCGCCGCTCCGGGGGCGGCGGCGGCGCTGACCGGCGCGGCTTGCCCCTCGGCCGGCGCCGCGCCGCGGCTCGCCGCCGTCTCCTTCTGCGAGCTGGCGCAGCCGGCGAAGAGGGCTGCCAGAAGGACGAGGCGCTTCATCGCTGCGCTCCCGCCGCGCTGGCCGCGGTCTTCTGCGCGGGGACGATGTCCAGCTCGACTCGCTTGTCGGGAACGAGGAACTGCCGCGCGAACGCCTGCACCGCCTGCGGCGTCACCGCCCTGTAGCGCGCGATGTCGCGCGGCAGGTAGCCGGGGTCGCCGAGGAAGGTCTCGTACATGTCGAGCAGGTCGGCCTTGCCGCCGAAGCCGCCGATGCGTTCCATGGTGCGCAGCCGGCCTGCGACGATGTTGCGGGTGGCCCGCTCCACCTCCTCGCGGGTGGGGCCGTTGGCCTGGAGGTCCGCGACGATCTGGTCCACCACCGGCAGCAGCTCGGCGATGGTGTGCCCGTTCGCGGCGGTCACGGTGATCTGGAACCAGCCCCCGAGTCCCAGCGTCACGTCGCTGGCGCTGACGCCGGAGGCGAGGTGCCTCTCGAAGACCAGCGCCTTGTAGAGCCTGGAGGTCCGGCCGCTGCCGAGCACGTCGCCGAGCACGTCGCCGGCGGGCTCCTCGTCGGTGAACTGGCGCACGCCCTTCCAGGCGAGGACCAGGCGCGGCACCTCGGCGAGCTTGTCCTGCACCGTCTCGCGGACCACGCCGGGAAGGTCGCGCTGCGGGATCTGCGGCGGTTTGACCGCGGGTCCGCGCGGGACGGCGCCGAAGTACTTCTCCACCAGCTCCTTGGCCACCTTGGGATCGAAGTCGCCCACGATGGCGAGGGATGCGTTCTGCGGGCCGTAGAAGGTGCGGAAGAACTCGCGCACGTCGTGCGCGGAGGCCTGCTGGATGTCGCCGATGTCGCCGATCACGCACTCGTAATACGGGTGCGGCTTGGGGAAGAGGATGTCGCAGAGCCGCAGGCCCGCCTCCCCGTAGGGGCGGTTCTCGTAGTTCTGCCGTTTCTCGTTGGAGACCACGTCGCGCTGGATCTTCAGCTTCTGGTCGTCGAGCGTGTCGAGCAGGTAGCCCATGCGGTCGGACTCCACCCAGAGCGCCGCGGCGAGCTGGTTCGAGGGCACCACCTCGAAGTAGTTGGTGCGGTCGAAGTTGGTGGTGCCGTTGAGGCCGGTGGCGCCGATGGCCTCCAGCGTCTGGATGGGCGAAGGCTGCACGTGCTTCGAGCCGGAGAACATCATGTGCTCGAAGAGGTGGGCGAAGCCGCTGTGGCCCGGCGTCTGGTTGGCGGCGCCGACGTGGTACCAGACGTCCACCGCGACCTGCGGCAACCGGTGGTCCTCGCTGAGGATGACGGTGAGCCCGTTGCCCAGCTTGTACTTCTCGAACTTAATCTCGGGGTCCGCCGCGCGCGCGGCAAGGGGCAGCGCGAGCGCCCCGAACGTCCCCAGTGCAATCACCGCTGCGATCCTGCGCATCCGCGACCTCCGGCGGGCTTGCCTACTCCGGCGTCCGCGGCGTGGCAAGGCGTGAATTCGACCAGGCGGGATCCAGCGTGACCTCGTCGCCGAGCCAGGCGGGCCGTTCGAAGCTCTCACGCTCGCTTCCCAGCTCTATTTCAGCCAGCCAGAGATCGCGGTCGCGGAAGTGATCCAGGTCGAAACGGCCCAGCCTGCGGCGGAGCTTGCGCAGGGTGCGGGCGCACATGCGCAAGAGCGCCTCCGCGTCCTCGGCGGGAATGGGATAATTGAACTCGGCGCGGGTGAGCAGTCCCTTGCCCTTGATGGTCAGCTCCGCGTGACGGGTCCCGTCGCGGCCGGTGACCAGCCGCACGCGCACCGTGGGGTCGGTGCCCAGGTAGCCCTGTTCCAGCTCTTCGCCCTCGGGAAGCTCCGCCGGGAGCCGGTCCTTCCGCACCAGGAACTTGCGCTCGATCTCCACGCCCATGCGCGCCTCCGGCGGCCGCGATGGCACCGCGCGGCCCTGCGCCGCGAGTCAAAGGAGCTTCTGCAGCCAGGCCCTGGCGTCCTCCAGCTCCTGCGGCACCACCATGTGGCCCATCGGGTATTCGTGCCAGGAGACGGCGACGCCCAGGCGCACCAGCTCCTCGCGGACGGAGCGGCCGAGCTCGATGGGGACGATGGGGTCCTGCTCGCCGTGCGCGGCGAAGACGGGAAAGCCCTGGAGGCTGGAAGGGCGGGGCAGGTCGGCCGGATCCAGCGCGCGCATCACGCCGGAGAGCGAGAGCACGCCCGCCACCAACCCGGGCCGCGTCAGCGCCACGCCCAGCGCCATCCCCGCCCCCTGGCTGAAGCCGAGCAGGAAGGGCCGCGGCGACCCGGCGGCGATCTCCTCCACGGCGGCGCGGGCGGCCTCCATGCCGGCGCGCACCTCGGCCGCATCGTAGGAGAGCCCGCGCGCGTCCTGCGAGAGGTTGAACCAGGCGCGCATCGCTCCGCCGAGCGAGATGGGCGCGCGCAGCGACACCGCGCGCAGGCGGGGGTCGAGCTCGTGGGCGAGGGGCAAGAGGTCATGCTCGTCGGCGCCGTACCCGTGCAAGAGCACCAGCGTCCGCGACAGCCCGGGCGCGCGCGGCGCCCGCTCGATGGACTTGAGGTTCATGGCGGCCTTCTACCCCGGCACGGCACGCTGCCGCACCTCGTCCCCCTCTGCTCCCGCGGGAGGCGGCGCGCGCCCTGCCAGCGACGCCACCAGCAGCGCCAGCTCGGAGGGCTCCACCGGCTTGCTCACGTGCGCCTGGAACCCGGCCACCAGGGCGCGCCGCCGGTCGTCGGGACCGGCATAGGCCGTGAGCGCCGCCACCGGCAGGTCGCGATCGATCTCGCGCACGCGGCGGATGAGATCGAATCCGTCCTCGGTCGGCAGGCCGATGTCGGAGAGCAGCACGTCGGGCCGCTGCTGCCGGAGCATGGCGATGGCCTCTTCCACCGACGCCGCGGTGCGCACCGACGCGCCGGAGGCGGCCAGCACGGCGGCCACCAGATCGCGCGCGTCCGCCTCGTCGTCGACGACCAGCACGTCCATGCCGCCGAGCAGGTCCTGCGCCGGCGCTTCCGGGGCGCGCGCGGCCACGGCTTGCGCCCCTTCCTTCTGCGGCTGCGGCGCGTCCGGAGCCACCGCGCGCAGCGGCATGCGCACCGAGAAGAGCGCCCCGCGCCCTTCGCCCTCGCGACTCGGCGCTCACCGTGCCGCCGTGCACCTCGACGAGGTGGCGGACGATGGCGAGCCCCAGGCCCAGCCCGCCCTGCGCGCGGGTCATCGAGCTGTCGGCCTGCCAGAAGCGGTTGAAGACCTGCGGCAGGAAGGGCTGCGCGATGCCGACGCCGGTGTCCCGCACGGTGAGTTGCATCTCCGAGCGCAGCCGCTCGATGCGCAGCTCGACGCGTGCCCTCGCGCGGCGTGAACTTGATGGCGTTCGAGAGCAGGTTCCAGATGACCTGTTGGATGCGGTCGGGGTCGCCGCAGAACTCGTCCGACCCGGGCTGCAGATCGGCGATCAGCGCCACCCCCTTGGCTTCCGCGGCGGGCCGCACCGCGTCCAGGGCGGCACGCGCCACCGCGTGCAGGTCGATCTTCTGGATGTTGACGCGCAGCTTGCCGGCGATGATGCGCGAGACGTCGAGGATGTCGTCCACCAGCTGGGTCTGCGACCGCGCGTTGCGCTCGATGGTCTCGAGCACGCGGGCCAGCGCCTTGGGCTCGACCGCGCCGGTGCGCAGCATGCGCGTCCAGCCGAGGATGGCGTTGAGCGGCGTGCGCAGCTCGTGGGAGACGGTGGCGAGGAACTCGTCCTTGGTGCGGTTGGCGATCTCCGCCTGGCGGCGCGCTTCCTGCTCGCTCGCGAGCAGCACCTTGTTGGCCTCTTCCACCCGCTTCTGCTCGTCGATGTCGGTGGCGGTGCAGATCCAGCCGCCCACCCTGCCGCGCTCGTCGCGCTCGGGCACCATCCGGCAGAGGTGCCAGCGCCACTCGCCGTCCTTGCGGCGCAGGCGCTGCTGCCGCTCCAGCGGCTGCCCGGAGCGGACCGCCTCGCGGAAGGAGGCGCGCACCTCTTGCTGCTCCCCCTCGGGCACGGCGTCGAAGAAGGTGATGCCGGCGCTCTCGCCCGCGTACTCGCTCCAGACCTGGTTGCAGTAGTAGATCTCCCCGTCGGGCTTCGCCGCCCACACGCACTGGGGCATGGAGTCGGTGAGCACGCGGAAGCGCATCTCGCTGCGCCTCTCCACCTCGATCAGCTCGCGCGCCCGCAGCAAGGCCTGCTGCCTGCGCAAGAGCTCGTTCTTGCGCCAGAGGTCGACGAACACCGAGACCTTGGCCCGGAGGATCTCCGGATCGAAGGGCTTGAGCAGGTAGTCGACCGCGCCTTCCTTGTAGCCGCGGAAGATGTAGGCCGGGTCCTTCTGGATGGCGGTGAGGAAGATGATGGGGACGTGCTTGTTGCGCGGGCGCTCCTTGATCAGCTTGGCGGTGGCCAGACCGTCGAGCCCCGGCATCTGCACGTCCATGAGGATGAGGGCGACGTCGTTCTCGAGCAGATGGCGCAGCGCCTCCTCGCCGGAGGTGGCGTGCACCAGATCCTGGCCGAGCGGCTCGAGGATCGCGTCGAGCGCGACCAGGTTCGGCGGATGGTCGTCCACCATCAGGATGCGCGCCGGCGGCGCATCCGCTTCCACCGGCACCGCCCCGCCGCCGATCACCACCGGCGGCGGAGGCAGGCTGGAGAGCTTCAGGCTCATCCGCGGATCCAGAGCCGGACGAGCTCGAGGAGCTTGTCCGCGTCCACCGGCTTGGGGAGGTAGTCGGAGGCGCCCGCCTGGATGCACTTCTCCCTGTCCTCCTTGAGCGCCTTGGCGGTGATGGCGATGATGGGCAACGCCTTGTGCGCCGGATCGCGGCGGATCACCCGCATGGTCTCGTAGCCGTCCATCTCCGGCATCATGACATCCATCAGCACCACGTCCACGTCCGGATTGCGCTCGAGCACGGCGATGCCGTCCTTGCCGTTCTCCGCATAGAGCACCTCCAGGCCGTGGCTCTCCAGGACGCTGGTGAGGGCGAAGATGTTGCGCACGTCGTCGTCGACGACCAGCACCTTCTTGCCCGACACCTTCTCTCCTTGCTCGTTGCGCGCGCGGAGGAGCTCCTTGGACTTGGGCGGCAGCTTCTCCTCGACCCGGTGGAGGAAGAGGGCGGTGTCGCTGAGCAGCTTCTCCGGCGAGGCCGCGCCGCTCTTGAGGATGACCGATTCGGCGTACTTCTTCAGCCGGCCCTCCTCCTTGCGGGCCAGCTCCTTGCCGGTATAGACGACCACCGGGATGTCGCGGAACCTGGGGTTGGTCTTGATGTCCTCGAGCAGCCGCGTCCCGTCGGCGTCGGAGAGCAACAGGTCGAGCACCACGGTGTCGAAGTCGCCCCCCTCCAGCTTCTCCAGCGTCTCGGCGGCGGTGGCGACCACGGTGATCTCCACGTCCTCGCCGCGGAGCAGCTCGGAGATGCTCTGCTGCTGTCCCGGGTCGTCCTCCACCAGCAAGAGCTTCTTCACCTTCTTGTCCACGAAGCTCGCGATGTGGCTGAAGGCGCCCTCCAGCGCGTCCTTGCTCACCGGCTTCTCCAGGTACGCGTAGGCGCCCATCGCGCCGCCGCGCTTGCTCCGCTCCACGATGGAGATGACGTGCACCGGGATGTGCCGCGTGCGCGGGTTGCGCTTGAGGCGGTCGAGGATGCTCCAGCCGTCCACCACCGGGAGCTGGATGTCGAGGGTGATGGCCGCGGGCAAGAGCTCGTTGGCGAGCGCCAGCCCGGTGTCGCCGCGGGTGGCCACCACCGCCTTGAAGCCCTTCTCGCGGGCCATCCCCAGCATGATGCGGGCGAACTTGAGGTCGTCCTCGATGATGAGGATGATCCGGTCGCCCTCGCGCAGGTGCTCGCGGTCGTCCTCGATGGGCCTGGAGACCACCTCGTCGGCAACGGTGGGCAGTTCGGTGAGGAGATTCACCGTGGCGGGCCTGGACTCCGGCGCCGGCGGCCGCGACTCGAGCCGCCGGGGGCGGGCCGGCGCCTCCTCGGCGGGCGGCGCCACGCGCTCGTCCTCGTCGTCCTCCTCCGGGCCCGCGTAGCGGTCGGGCAGGTACAAGGTGAACGAGCTGCCCTTTCCGGGCTCGCTCTCCACCTTGATCTCTCCGCCCAGCAGCCGGGTGATCTCGCGCGAGATGGAGAGGCCGAGGCCGGTGCCTCCGTACTTGCGGCTGGTGGTGCCGTCCGCCTGCTGGAAGGCCTCGAAGATGATCTTCTGCTTGCTCTTGGGGATGCCGATGCCGGTGTCCTGCACCGAGAACGTCAGCACCGTCTTCGCCCTGTGCAGCGCCTCGTTGTCCAGCGTGCTCCGGCGCGGCTCCACGTCCATGCGCAGGCGCACGCTGCCCTCCTGCGGTGAACTTGAAGGCGTTGGCGAGCAGGTTCTTGAGCACCTGCTGCAGCCGCTGCGGATCGGTGCGGATGTGGCTGGGCGCGCGCTCGGCGATCTCCACCTCGTAGACCAGGCCCTTCTGCTCGGCCACCGGCAGGAAGGTGCGCTCGAAGTAGTCCTTGAGGTCGAGCAGCGAGATGTCCCGCGGCTCGATCTGCATCTTGCCCGCCTCCACCTTGGAGAGGTCGAGGATCTCGTTGATCAGCGAGAGCAGGTCGCCGCCCGAGGCGTAGATGGTCTTGGCGTACTCCACCTGCTTCTCGGTGAGGTTCGCCTCCTTGTTGTCGGCGAGCAGCTTGGCGAGGATGAGCAGCGAGTTGAGCGGCGTGCGCAGCTCGTGGCTCATGTTGGCGAGGAACTCGCTCTTGTACTTGGAGATGAGCGAGAGCTGCTCGGCCTTCTCCTCCAGGGAAGCGCGGGCCAGCTCCACCTCGCGGTTCTTCACCTCGATGTTGGCGTTCTGCTCCTCCAGCTGCTTGGCCTTCTCCTCCAGCTCCAGCGCCTGCTTCTCCAGGGCGGCGTTGCTGCGCTTGAGCTCTTCCTGCTGCTGGGTGAGCTCGCGCGACTGCGTCTGCAGCTCCTGGGTGAGGCTCTGCGACTGCTGCAAAAGCTCCTCGGTGCGCATGTTGGCGCTGATCATGTTCAGCACCACGCCGATGCTCTCGGTGAGCTGGTCGAGGAAGATCTGGTGGATGGCGCTGAAGGGGTTGAAGGAGGCGAGCTCGATCACCGCCTTCACCTCGCCCTCGAAGAGCACGGGGAGCACGATGATGTTGAGCGGCGTGGACTCACCCAGGCCCGAGCTGATCTGGATGTAGTCGGAAGGCACGCGGGTGAGGAGGATGGACTTCTTCTCCAGCGCGCACTGCCCCACCAGGCCCTCGCCGAGGCGGAAGCGGTTGGCCACGCCCTTGCGCTCCTTGTAGGCGTAGGTGGCCACCAGCTTGAGCACCGTGCGCGGCGCCTTCGCTGTCGGCCATGAAGAACGCGCCGTGGTGCGCCGAGACCAGCGGGGTGAGCTGCGACATGATCAGCCTCGACACCGTGTCGAGGTTCTTCTGGCCCTGCATCATCGAGGAGAACTTGGCCAGGTTGGTCTTGAGCCAGTCCTGCTCCTGGTTCTTCTGCGTGGTCTCACGCAGGTTGACGATCATCTGGTTGATGTTGTCCTTGAGCTTCGCCACCTCGCCTTCCGCTTCCACGGTGATGGCGCGGGTCAGGTCGCCCTTGGTGACCGCGGTGGCCACCTCGGAGATGGCGCGGATCTGGGTGGTCAGCGAGGCGGCGAGCTGGTTCACGTTGTCGGTGAGCTGCCTCCACGTCCCGGTGGCGTTGGGCACCTTGGCCTGGCCGCCCAGCTTGCCCTCGATGCCCACCTCGCGGGCCACGCCGGAGACCTGCTCGGCGAAGGTGGAAAGGGTGTCGGTCATGGCGTTGATGGTCTCGGCCAGCGCCGCCACCTCGCCCTTGGCGTCCACCGTCAGCTTCTGCGCCAGGTCGCCGTTGGCGACCGCGGTCACCACCTTGCTGATGCCGCGCACCTGGGTGGTGAGGTTTCTCGCCATGAAGTTCACGTTGTCGGTGAGCGCCTTCCAGACGCCGGCGATTCCCGGCACCTCGGCCTGGCCGCCCAGCTTGCCCTCGGTGCCCACCTCGCGCGCGACGCGCGTCACCTCGCTGGCGAAGCCGTTGAGCTGATCCACCATCACGTTGATGGTGTTCTTCAGCTCGAGGATCTCGCCCTTCACGTCGACGGTGATCTTCTGCGAGAGGTCGCCGTTGGCCACCGCGGTGGTGACCTTGGCGATGTTGCGCACCTGGCCGGTCAGGTTCGCCGCCATGAAGTTGACGTTGTCGCTCATCTCCTTCCACACGCCGGAGACGCCGCGCACGTCGGCCTGGCCGCCCAGCTTGCCGTCGGTGCCCACCTCGCGGGCCACGCGGGTCACTTCCGAGGAGAAGCTGCGCAGCTGGTCCACCATGATGTTGATGGTGTCCTTGAGCTCGAGGATCTCGCCGCGCGCCTCCACCGAGATCTTCTGCGAGAGGTCGCCGTTGGCCACCGCGGTGGTGACCTTGGCGATGTTGCGCACTTGCTGGGTCAGGTTGCCGGCGAGGACGTTGACGTTGTCGGTCAGGTCCTTCCAGGTGCCGGCCACTCCGGGCACCTCCGCCTGCGCGCCCAGCTTGCCCTCGGTGCCCACCTCCTTCGCCACGCGGGTCACTTCCGAGGCGAAGGAGCGGAGCTGATCCACCATGGTGTTGATGGTGTTCTTCAGCGCGAGGATCTCGCCGCGCGCGTCGACGCTGATCTTCTGCGAGAGGTCGCCGTTGGCCACCGCGGTGGTGACCTTGGCGATGTTGCGCACCTGATCGGTCAGGTTGCCCGCGAGGATGTTGACGTTGTCGGTCAGGTCCTTCCAGGTGCCGGAGACGCCCTTCACGTCGGCCTGGCCGCCCAGCTTGCCGTCGGTGCCCACCTCCTTGGCGACGCGGGTCACCTCGCCGGCGAAGGAGCGGAGCTGATCCACCATGGTGTTGATGGTGATCTTCAGCTCGAGGATCTCGCCCTTCACGTCGACGGTGATCTTCTTGGAGAGGTCGCCGTTGGCCACGGCGGTGGAGACCTCGGCGATGTTGCGCACCTGCGAGGTCAGGTTCGAGGCCATGAGGTTGACGTTGTCGGTGAGGTCCTTCCAGGTGCCGGCCACTCCGGGGACCTCGGCCTGGGCGCCCAGCTTGCCCTCGACGCCGACGGTGCGCGCCACGTTGATCACCTGCTGGGCGAAGATCCCCAGCGTCTTGGTCATGTTGTTGAGCGTCTCGCCCAGCGCGGCGATCTCGCCCTTGGCGTTCACCTGCAGCTTCTCGCTCAGGTCTCCGTTGGCGACCGCGGTGACCACCTTGACGATGCCGCGCACCTGGGTGGTCAGGTTGGAAGCCATGAAGTTCACGTTGTCGGTCAGGTCCTTCCAGGTGCCCCCGACGCCCTTCACTTCCGCCTGCCCGCCCAGCTTGCCTTCGGTGCCCACCTCGCGCGCGACGCGGGTCACTTCCGAGGCGAAGGTGTTGAGCTGATCCACCATGGTGTTGACGGTGCTCTTCAGCTCGAGGATCTCGCCGCGCGCGTCGACGGTGATCTTCTTGGAGAGGTCTCCGCGGGCCACCGCCGTGGTCACGTCGGCGATGTTGCGCACCTGCGCGGTGAGGTTGTTGGCGAGCAGGTTGACGTTGTCGGTGAGGTCCTTCCAGGTGCCCGCCACTCCGGGCACCTCGGCCTGCGCGCCCAGCTTGCCTTCCACGCCCACGGTGCGGGCCACGTCGGTGACCTGCTCGGCGAAGAGGCCCAGCGTCTCGGTCATCGCGTTGATGGTCTCGGCCAGCGCGGCGATCTCGCCCTTGGCGTCCACCTTCAACTGCTGGGTGAGGTCGCCGTTCGCCACCGCGGTGACGACGCGGGCGATGCCGCGGACCTGGGTGGTGAGGTTCGAGGCCATGAAGTTCACGTTGTCGGTGAGGTCCTTCCACACGCCCGACACGCCCTTCACGTCGGCCTGCCCGCCCAGCTTCCCCTCGGTGCCCACCTCGCGGGCGACGCGGGTCACCTCGGCGGCGAAGGCGTTGAGCTGATCCACCATGGTGTTGATGGTGTTCTTCAGCTCCAGCACCTCGCCCTTCACGTCGACGGTGATCTTCTGGCTCAGGTCGCCGTTGGCCACCGCGGTGGTGACCTTGGCGATGTTGCGCACCTGCGTGGTCAGGTTCGAGGCCATGAAGTTCACGTTGTCGGTGAGGTCCTTCCAGACGCCCGACACGCCCTTCACCTCGGCCTGGCCGCCCAGCTTGCCGTCGGTGCCCACTTCCTTGGCGACGCGGGTCACCTCGCCGGCGAAGGAGCGGAGCTGATCCACCATGCTGTTGATGGTGTTCTTCAGCTCCTGCACCTCGCCCTTGGCGTCGACGGTGATCTTCCGCGAGAGGTCGCCGTTGGCCACGGCGGTGGAGACCTCGGCGATGTTGCGCACCTGCGAGGTCAGGTTCGACGCCATCAGATTCACGTTGTCGGTCAGGTCCTTCCAGGTGCCCGCCACGCCGGGCACGGCGGCCTGCGCGCCCAGCTTTCCTTCCACGCCCACGGTGCGGGCCACGCTGGTCACCTGCTCGGCGAAGATGCCCAGCGTCTTGGTCATGCTGTTGAGGGTGTCGGCCAGCGCCGCAATCTCGCCCTTGGCCTCCACCACCAGCTTCTGCGAGAGGTCTCCGTTGGCGACGGCGGTGACCACCTTGACGATGCCGCGCACCTGGGTGGTCAGGTTGCCGGCCATGAAGTTCACGTTCTCGGTCAGGTCCTTCCAGACGCCCGAGACGCCCTTCACTTCCGCCTGGCCTCCCAGCTTCCCTTCCGTTCCCACCTCGCGCGCCACGCGGGTCACTTCCCCGGCGAACGAGTTGAGCTGATCCACCATGGTGTTGATGGTGTCCTTGAGCTGGAGGATCTCGCCTTTCGCGTCGACGGTGATCTTCTTGGAGAGATCGCCGCGGGCCACGGCGGTGGAGACCTCGGCGATGTTGCGCACCTGCGAGGTCAGGTTGGAAGCCATCCGGTTCACGTTGTCGGTCAGGTCGCGCCAGATGCCGCTCGCCTCGGGAACGCCGGCCTGGCCTCCCAGCTTGCCGTCGGTGCCCACTTCCTTGGCCACGCGGGTGACTTCCGCGGCGAAGGAGCTGAGCTGATCGACCATGGCATTGACGGTGGTGCCGATGCGGAGGAACTCGCCCTTGACGGGCTGTCCCTCGATCTCCAGCGCCATCTTCTGCGTCAGGTCGCCTTCGGCGACCGCCATCAGCACGCGAGCGACCTCGGTGGTGGGCTGCACCAGGTCGGCGATCAGCGCGTTGATGGAGTGCACCGACGTCTTCCAGGAGCCGGCCACGTCCCCGAGGGAAGCGCGCTCGGCCATGCGGCCTTCGCGGCCGACCACCCGCTCCAGGCGCACGATCTCGGTGGTGAGCGCCTCGTTGCGCGAGACCACCTGGTTGAAGACGCGGGCGATCTCCGCCATCAATCCGGTGCCGCGCGTGAAGGGCAGGCGCACCGCGAAATCGCCGTGCTGCGCGGAGGTGAGCGCGTCGAGGAGCTGGCGCATGCGCACTTCTTCGCCGCCGCCGTCCTCCACCCTCTCCGTTGCCGCCTCCCTCGCCGCCGCGGCCTCCACGCTTGCGCTTGCGGTCCGACTCGTTCACCGGATCGTGCATCTCGCCCACTTGTCACCCCTTGCAGAAGTCCGCTGACACTCCCCCAAACCCGGCCGCGGACCCACTGGCGGTCAGAATTCCTGTGCAACAGCGAACGGTAAAAAAAGCGTCTACCTGTAAGTTTTGCAGACGGACGGACACTTTTCGACCTTTTGTCGTGTAGCGCCATGTGCGCTGGCGGCGCAGCACATTCGAACAGGCACGGACCTCGGCCGGCAGGGCCCTCGCACGCCCGTCACCGCGCGGCCAGCACCAGAAGGCGCTCCGCGTCTTCCGGCGAGAAGGACCAGGCGTCGCGGAGCAGGCGGAGCACGTCGCCTTCCTGGCTGGCGAACAGGCCGTCGGCGGCGCTCACCTTGGCGCAGCACTGGAAGGCGAGCTCGCGCTGCGCTGAATCGACGATGCCCGCCGCCGCGTCCCGGACGCACGCCTCGAGACCGTGCGTTCCGAGCTTGCGCCGCGCGGCGACTTCGATGCCGCCGGCGGCTCCCACCTCGCGAAGCTCCGGGACGTGGGCGGCGAGCTTGTGGATGGCCAGGGCCTCGCTGCCCTCGAAGCGCCCGTCCGCCCACGCGGTGAGGAACATCAGCTCGAGGATGCGCCGGGCCTGCTCCATGCGCCGCCCAGTGTACTTCGTTCCACGGCCCGGGTCAGGGTGCCGAGCCCGTCCATCCAGCGCGGCAGGCGCAGGCGCTGCCCCCGGCTGGTGCGCAGCTCGAGGAAGAACGGCGTCCGGCGCAGCGCCTCCAGCGTGCGCCACTCGAGGATGGCGCCGCGGCATTCCACGCCGCGCGCGGTGAGGCGGAAGCGCTCCGTGACGGTGGCCGCGACCGCGCCAAGGACCGCGCAGGAAAAGAGGAACAGCGTGAGGTCGTCGCGCCAGGCGGCGGCCGCGGCGGCGAGCGCGGGCAGAAGCAGCAGCGAGGGCGGGTGGGTGATCACGGGCCGCGGATTCCACCGGGCGGTCGCGCAGCAGGTCGAGCGCGACCAGGCAGAGAAAGAGGATGGCGAGCGCGATGGTGAGCACGGCGCGACCTGGGGATGATGATGCATCCGCGCGGCGCGCAGCGCCAGCGGGGCCCGTTGACTGGGCGTGGGAGTGACCAAGAAGCGCGCACCACCGAGGAACGAGCGCCGCGCTAGCGGATCGTAGAAGCTCCCATCACGATGCATGAGCAACCAAGGACATCCCTTACACATCAGCACAACGGTGCGGGTCAAGATGGTTGTCGCTTCAAGCGGCATCGGCTGGGCGGGGCGGCGCTGGGTTGAGGGTGACGGCGAGGATGGGAGCCCAGGTTGCGAGCTTGGCGGGTCCACCTGTCTGGGTGGCGGCGACGTGCAGCCTCGTAGAGCTCGGCGTGGCGATCGAGGATGTCGCCGGTCGTCGCCTCGGTGCCGCTGGTCTCGAGTGACGTAGCGGATGCCGCTGTGCCGGTGCTCGGCGTTGTACCAGGCGATCAAGTCGAGTAACCCAGGCGCGAGCCGTCCCGGCGCCAGCAAACGGCAAGTTTGGGTATGCAGGGGTTTGCTTCAGGGTCCTGAAAAGCGATTCTGAGTAAGGATTGTCGTTGCTGACATGGGGGCCGCTAAACGAGAGGACGATGCCGAGCCACTGCAGCATGGCGAGCATCGTCGAGCCGCGCATCGGCTTGCCGTTGTCGGAGTGCAGGACGAGGCCGGTGGCGTCGACACCGGTCTCGGCGCAGATGTTCTGGATGAGCGCAGCGGCGTGGTCAGCGCTCTCGCGCTCATGGACTGCCCACCCGACGATGCGGCGGCTCCAGACGTCGATCACGACGTACAGGTAGAGGTAGCGGCCGCGGACGGTGGTGGGCAGCCAGGTGATGTCCCAGCTCGAGACTTGGTTGGGCGCGGTCGCCGAGTGCGTGAGCGGTGCTCCGCGTGACTCCGGTTCGATCTGCCGGGCCTGCGCATTGCGCCGAGGCCATGGCGTCGTTTCAGCCTGTACATCGTCGATTCCGAGGCGAGATAGATGCCTGCGTCGGCGAGCCGCGGCACGAGCTGCTCTGGGCGAGATCGCCACGTTCTCGGGAGACATCAGCACCGCCAGCACGGCCCCGATTTCGGCAGAGCTCAGCGATCAGTCGACTCGCACGAGGCGACAACTACGCTGGCACAGGGGGCCAGAGACATCCTTTACACCGTCGCCAGTTGGGGTTTGCGCTTCATCACGATTCCTCGATCGATCTTGCGCTCGTCGAGCTCAGCGATGACGAGATCGAGGAAGCGGATCTGCCAGGTCGGTTGCGATCGGCGTCGCAGGCCTCGCGCCAGCTCGGCGGATCGGGTTGAGGCTTGCGAGGACAGCCGCGAGGTGAGCGACGGTAGACGAGGGCAGGCGGTGCACCGCCGAGCGCCTCGTGCGGCCGAACTTCGTTGTAGTCGCGAACTTGTCGCTCTCGAGAAGGCGAATTTCCTTGCGACTCGGAAAATATATGCTATTCTATTTTCATGAAGGCGGCGAGGCGGCAGACGGCGTTCAGGTTTCCGGCCGCGGAGGCAAGCGGAAGGGAGCAGGGCGGCCGAGGACACGGCCCCATCCGGGCTCGCCGGGCCTGGGGTGCCGCATTTGCAGCGCCCGGATTTCGCACCTCGGCATCCGGTTCACGTCACGATGCGGCTGCAGCCGGGCGTCGGGTATCTGCGCAGCCACAGCCCGGCGAAGATCGTCGTGGACGCCCTCCGGGCAGCGCGGGAGCGGTTCGGCGTCCGCATCATCCACTACTCCATCCAGGGCAACCACCTGCACCTCATCGTCGAAGCGGAAGGCCAACGCGCGCTGTCGCGAGCGATGCAGGGATTGTCCATCCGCCTTGCCAGGCGCCTCAACGCGCGGTCAGGGCGGCGCGGCGGCGTCTTTGCCGACCGCTACCATGCGCGTCCGTTGAAGACGCCCCGTGAGGCAAAACGGGCAGTTCGATACGTGCTGGCGAATTATCGGCATCACGCGCTCGAGTACCTGCCCGAGGGCTGGACCGACCCACTCGCCTCGGCACGATTCACACAGGAGCGTCCCGGGCGGGACGCTCCTGTAGTCGCCCCTTCGGTCTGGCTGCTGCGCGTGGGGTGGCGGCTGTAACTTCATCAGATCATTACCGGCAGCATGAAGCGTTCCGAGAAGTAGCCTTCGATCAGGCCGCAGCGATGGACTTTCTTGCTTACGTCGGCTCTGCGATCGGCGGCGCCGCGCTGTTCGCCGCGGTGGCATGGCTCCTTCGTACCTGGGCGGAGCCCGCATCAAGAGCAAGGCTTGACGAGGATCGCAGCCTTCATGGCGCCGCAACGGCCGCCTTCGCGCACGTTGCTGCCGCGGAGCGTCGCCTGCGAGCGGTCGATGAAATCGGGAACGCCACAGTGAATTTCAGGAACGCCGCTCATCGTTTCGCGTAAATAGCGTCGAGGATCGGCGAGACGTGCTTGAGATCATCGCACCTCATCGGACCCGCGGCTGGACCCGCGCTGCAAAGATTCTCGCTGCTGCCGGAACCTGAACCTCGAGCCCGCGAGAGCCGG
Source organism: uncultured delta proteobacterium (assembly GCA_963792275.1). Classification (GTDB taxonomy): domain Bacteria; phylum Myxococcota; class Myxococcia; order Myxococcales; family 40CM-4-68-19; genus 40CM-4-68-19. The sequence continues at coordinate 70,320 of CAWBVQ010000017.1, read as the reverse complement.
CGAGAGCGGATCCCCTACGCGGCGTAGCGGGCCAGCGCCAACTCCACGATCTGGCCGATCAGCTCCACGTAGCTGCGGCCGGCGAGGCCCGCGGCGATGGCCAGCTCCGCCTCCGGCGCCAGCCAGGGATTGGGATTCGCCTCGATGACGTAGATGTGTCCGTCCTTGGTGAGGCGCATGTCGACGCGGCCGTAGTCGCGAAGCTGCAGGGCCGAGTACACCTGCACCGCGGTCTCTTGCAGCCGCTTGCGCGTCTCCTCGTCGAGGTCCTTGGCCGCCGCGCTGCGGGTCACCTCGTAGGCCTGCGTCCCCTTCTCCCACTTCACCTCGCGGCCGGCGATCTTGGGCATGCCGTCGGGCAACCTGGAGAGATCCAGCTCCACGATCGGCAAGGCCAGCGGCTTTCCGTTCCCGAGCACGCCGACGTAGATCTCGCGGCCTTCGATGAACTCCTCGATCAGGGCGGGCGAGTCGAACTTCTCCTGGATCATGGCGATGCGCTCGAGCAGCTCGCGCAGGCTGCGCACCACCGCGCCGGCGTCGATGCCCACCGAGCCGTCCTCGCTGGCCGGCTTGACGATGAGGGGAAATTCCAGGTCCTCCACGTGGTCCAGCCTGCCGCGATAGCTGCTGGCGAAGCGCGGCGTGCGGATCTCGTGGAAGTCGAAGACCTTCTTCGCCAGCGCCTTGTCCTGCGCGAGGAAGAGCGCCCGCGGGCCGGCGCCGGTGTAGCGCAGGTCGAGCAGCTCGAGGAAGGCCGCCACGTGCGCCTCCTTGGCGTCGTCTCCCGCGAAGGCCTCCACCATGTTGAAGACCAGATCGGCCTCGGTCTGCGCCAGCTTGAGCAGCGCCGCCTCGTCGCGCAGCTCGTGGAAGAAGGGCTCGTACCCGTTCTTGCGCAGGGCGTCCGCCACCTCGTCGCGGTCCAGCTTCGGGTGCCGCCGCCGGGCCCGCCGCGCGGGCACACCCTTCTCGCGATGCCGCTCGCGGTCGGAGACGGGCAACGGCGCGCCGGTGTTGTCGCTGGGCTCGAACAGGACCGCGATCTTGATGGCCATCAACGCTCCGCGAATCGTCCCCGGGTGAGATAGTTCATCGCCAGCGTGGTGGCGAAGGCGGTCACCTCGATCACCGCCTGCGCCTCGCGCTTGCGTTCGACGCACAGCTCCAGCTCGCGCGCGCGGCGGCCGATGACCTCCACCAGCTTGCGGATCAACGACCTGCGCACGCCGGTCCAGTAGGTGATCTTGTCCACCAGCGTCTTGCGGTGCTCGAGCAGGAGCGCCGAGGCGGGTCGCAGATCCTCGCCCTTGCGCACGAAGATGTCTTCCAGCTCCGCGTCGGGGAGCAGGTCCGCCACCGCCGCCGCCTCGTCCTGCACGTGCTCCTCGTAGAACTGGGCGATGGTGTTGCCCATCTCCTCGACGGGAAGCTCCTTGACCGCCACCTCCAACGCCTTGCGCGGCGGAGTGGCGGCGAGCTCGTGCGCGACCCGATCGACGTACTGCAGCTTCTTCAGCGCGGGCCACCCCGAATACCGGCGCCTCCAGTCCGAATCGGAAGTCAGCCAGACTGCGAAGGTCTCGGCGAAATCCTCGTCGGGGTGTTTCTGCGCGTACCAGCCGGCGATGTGCCGGACGAACTTCCGCGAGAAGGGCACCGGCTGGTAGTCGTCGATGTAGGGGCGGTCGAAGGGGCCGAAGAGATCCAGCCATTCCTTCGACTCGTAGAGCATGTAGGCGTAGTTGAAGGCGTGCCCCGCCTCGTGGCGCAGGTACATGAGGATCTCGCGCTCGTCCTCCAGATCGTTGATGGCGCGCTCCAGCGCCTGCAGCTTCGGGTCGGCGAGGTAGAAGGGGATGCCGATCACCGGCTGCCGGTCGGGACAGGCCCACTCGTCGGAGAGATAGACCGCGGGCCGGAAGCGGGAGAGGCCGTGCGCCACCAGCTCGGCGTAGAGCTGCTGCACGTACTTCTCCAGCGGCCCGCCCTCGACCCGCAGCCCCAGCTCGCGGATGGGCTTGGAGAGGAGGTCGCGCGCTTCCGGCGGAGTATGCTCGAACGACTGCACCGCCGAAAGATGGCGACGACGGCTCGGTACGCCTACGGGTCGCGCGGCGCTTCGAGCGCCCGCCTGCCCGTGCGAGACTCCGCGGCATGCGGCTGCACCTGGTCGACGGCACCTTCGAGCTCTTTCGCGCCCACTATTCGAAACGGCCGGCAGGGGCCGCTCAAGGCGGCCAAGGGGATGGCCCAGTCGCTGCTCGCGCTGCTCGCCAGCCGCGACGAACAGGTGACGCACATCGCCATCGCCTTCGACAACCCCATCCGCTCCTTCCGCAACGATCTCTTCGCGGCCTACAAGTCCGACGAGGGCGTGCCGCCGGAGCTGCGCGCGCAGTTCGACGTCGCCGAGGAGGCGGCACGCGCCGCCGGCGTGGTGGTGTGGTCGATGCGCGAGTTCGAAGCCGACGATGCGCTGGCCACCGGCGGCGGCGCGCTTTGGCGGCGAGGTCGAGCAGGTGCGCATCCTCACGCCCGACAAGGACCTGGGACAATGCCTGGAGGGAGACCACGTCGTCGTGGTGGACGTGATCCGCAAGCGCGTGATGAACGAGCAGGCGCTGCTGGAGCGGCGCGGCATCCGACCCGAGTCGGTGCCGGACTACCTGGCGCTCACTGGCGACGAGGCCGACGGCATTCCCGGCCTGCCCGGCTTCGGCGAGCGCACCGCCGGCGCGCTCCTCGGACGGTTCGTCCACCTGGAGACCGTTCCTCTCGATCCGCAGGCAGTGGCCACAGACGATCCGCGGCGCCGACCGTCTGGTCGCGACGCTGCGCGAGCGGCTGGCCGACGTGCTGCTCTACCGGACGCTGGCCACCCTGCGGCGGGACGTGCCGCTGGAGCAGTCGCTGGAGGACCTGCGCTACAGGGGTATGCAGGAGGAGCGGCTCAAGGCGCTGTTCGCGCCGACGTGAACCGATTGACCTACCCGTTTGCATGCAAATATTTTCAACACGGCCGCGATGATCGTTTGTCTCTGCCGCCCTCCTGCCCTACCCTCCGCCCATGAACGATACCCCCCAGGCCGAGGGCCCCGCAGGCGGACTCGCGGTCGCGCCGTCGCTCTCCGCAACTCTCGATTCCGCGCGCGTTCCGGTGGAGCGGCCGCCCATCGACCGGCGGGTGGTGGTGATCACCGGCCTCTCGATCGTGCTGGGCATCGCCGCGGGGTTCGTGGCGCAGATCCTCGTCAACCTGATCAACTTCGTCACCAACCTGAGCTTCTTCGGCCGCGCCTCCAGCGCGCCCGCCTCGCCCGCGAACGCGCACCTGGGGCTCTGGGTGGTGATCATCCCGGTGATCGGCGGCATCATCGTCGGGCTGATGGCGCGCTACGGGTCGGAAGGAATCCGCGGACACGGCATTCCCGAGGCGATGGAGCGGGTGCTCACCTCGGAGAGCCGGGTCCCGATGCGGCTCACCTTCCTCAAGCCGCTCTCCGCCGCCGTGGCCATCGGCACCGGCGGTCCGTTCGGCGCCGAAGGCCCGATCATCGCCACCGGCGGCGCGCTCGGCTCGCTCATCGGCCAGGTGCTGCGCACCAGCTCCAGCGAGCGCAAGACGCTGCTCTCGGCCGGCGCGGCCGCGGGCATGGCGGCCACCTTCGGCAGCCCGGTCAGCGCCGTCCTCCTCGCGGTGGAGCTGCTCCTCTTCGAGCTGCGCGCGCGCTCGCTGATTCCGGTTGCGCTTGCCGCCGCGGCCGCCGCGTCGGTGCGCTTCGCCTTCACCGGCTCGAAGCCCTTTTTCGCGCTGGAGATGTCGGGGACGCCCACCGGCGCGGCGCTCGCGGTCTACTGCGGCATGGGCATCCTGCTCGGCTTCGCCGCCATCGCCGCCACGCGCTTCGTCTTCGCGGTGGAGAACGCCTTCGAGAAGCTGCCCATCCACTGGATGTGGTGGCCCGCCCTGGGCGGCATCGCGGTGGGCCTGATCGGCTGGGTCGCGCCGCTCACCCTGGGCGTCGGGTACAGCAACATCGACGGCATGCTCACCGGCACCTTCGCCGTCAAGGCGCTGGCGCTGCTCACCGTCCTCAAGCTGCTCTCCTGGGCCATCGCGCTGGGCAGCGGCACCTCCGGCGGCACGCTCGCGCCCCTCTTCACCGTGGGCGGCGGTCTGGGCGGCCTCGCCGGATACGCCTGCGCGGCGGCCTTCCCTTCGCTGCACGTCGATCCCCGCATCGCCGCGCTGGTGGGCATGGCGGCCATCTTCGCGGGCGCTTCCCACGCCTTCCTCGCCTCGGTGATCTTCGCCTTCGAGGCGACGCGCCAGCCGCTGGGACTGTTGCCGCTGCTCCTCGGGTGCGCCAGCGCGTACCTGGTCTCGCTCTTGTTCATGCGCACGTCGATCATGACGGAGAAGATCGAGCGCCACGGCGTGCGCGTGGTGCAGGATTACGCGGCGGACTTCCTCGACCGCGTCCTGGTGAAGGATCAGATGCGTCCCGAGGTCATCTCACTGCGGGCCTCCGAACCCCTGATCGACGTGCGCGCGCGGCTCGCCGCCGATCCGCGCCACCAGGGCTTCCCGGTGGTGGACGATGCCGGCCGGCTGCGCGGCGTGGTGATGCGCCGCGAGCTGATGGACGACAAGTCGGGCGCGCTGCGCGTGGGCGATCTGGTGCGCAGGCCCGCCGCGGTGGTCTTCGAGGACAACTCCCTGCGCGCCGCCGCCGATCACATGCTCCACGAGAACGTCGGGCGCATGCCGGTGGTGCGCCGCGACGCGCCGCAGATCATGGTCGGCTTCCTCACCCGCAGCGACATCCTGGCGGCGCACCACCGGCGGCTGGGAGAAGTGCATCCCAAGGCGGGCATCGGCCTTGCGGGCCCGGGCTTCCTCCGGCGCAAGAAGCCGGCGTAAACGCCCCGACGGCGCGCACCAATGGTTATGATGTGCCCCGTGAAGCGCGTGTTCTTCGCGGCCATCGCCGGTTGCGCCGCCGCTGCCTTCGCCCAGGCGGATGGCGGCACGCCCCGGCGTCCTGCGCGCCGCGCCGCCGACGCCGGCGTCGCCCGGCAGAGGCCCGTCCTCCTGGGCACCGACCCGCCGGGCAAGCTGAGGCCCAACGATCCCGTCCCCGACGGCGGAGTCGCGCGCGCGGACGCCGGCCCGGACGAGATGCACCGCGAGCTGCAGCAGCTCCGCGCCCGGGTGGACATGCTGGAGCGCGAGCGCACGCAGACGCAGCAGTCGGCGCAGCAGCTCCAGCAGATCAACCAGGAGCTGCAGGAGCTGCGGCGGCAGGTGGCGGACGCGGAGGCGCAGCGGCAGGCGGAAGTGGACCAGGCGCAGGCGCGGCGCGCCTCGGTGCAGTCGGCGGTGGACGCGCTCTACGGAGCGCAGGCGCAGCTCGCGGGCGGCGGGTACGAAATCGAGGCCCAGCTCTCCCGCGCCGAGGCGGCATTCACCGGCGATGCCCAGCGCAACGTGCGCCTGGCGCGGACGGCATTGCAGAACCGCGACCTCTCGGCAGCCCGGGCATACTTGTCGGCGGCGATCGCGGCAGCTCAACAGGGAAGGTGACGGCGGCGTGGCTGGTGCCGCGGGTTGAGGGAACGGGTTTAGGTTTAGGTTTAGGTTTAGGGAACGGGGCGCATTCCATCGCGATCGCGGCCCTGGGACCCCAAGCCCCGCACGCCGACGCGCACGCGCACCCGCACCCGCACGCCATCCCACGCTGCGCGACAGCGCGCGGCGATCCCAGCCGAGCGCTAATCTGGCGCCCCATGACCGTCCGAATCGAAAAGCAGGGTCCCGTCACCACCGTCATCCTCTCGCCGCCCCGAAGCGCGCAACGCAGTCGATCCCGATACCGCCAAGGCCCTCGCCGATGCCTTCCGCGCCTTCGACGCCGACGCCGAGGCCAGCGTCGCCGTCCTCTGGGGAGAAGGCGGGACGTTCTGCGCGGGCGCGGATCTCAAGGCGTTCGCCGAGGGTCGCTACGAGGACGTCTCGCCGGACGGCGATGGGCCGATGGGCCCTTCGCGGCTGATGCTGGAGAAGCCGGTGATCGCCGCCATCGAGGGACACGCGGTGGCAGGAGGACTGGAGCTTTCGCTCTGGTGCGACCTGCGCGTCGTGGCGGAGGACGCGACCCTGGGCGTGTTCTGCCGGCGCTGGGGGGTGCCGCTGATCGACGGCGGCACGGTGCGGCTGCCGCGGCTGATCGGGCTCTCCCGGGCGCTCGACCTGATCCTCACGGGACGGCCGGTGAAAGCGAACGAGGCGCTGCAGATGGGCCTGGCGAACCGCGTGGTGCCCAGGGGGGCGGCGCGGGCGGCGGCCGAGGAGCTGGCGCAGCAGATCGCGGCCTTTCCGCAGACGTGCGTGAGGACGGATCGGCGCTCGGCGCATGAGCAGGGCGACCTCGAGCTTGCCGAGGCGATGCGCAACGAGCTCAGGCACGGAAAGCGCGCGCTCGAGGCGGGGGCGAAGGAGGGCGCGCAGCGGTTTGCCAAGGGAGCCGGGCGGGGAGGACGATTCTTAGTTTCGTTTGCGTTTTGTTGCGTCGCGTCAGACCTTCCCCAACTTTGGCGGTCGCGGGCCGTGGCGGATTGCCCCGCGCAGCGGCACATACGAGAGCTCGGTCGACGAGCGCACGCAGCGGAGCAGGAGGCCGCCGCGGCTCATGTCGCCGCGGCCCACGAAGTCGGGCGGAAAGAGAAGCTGGTCGCCGAAGATGCGCAAGAGCGCGTCGGCGTACTTTCCCGTCGCGATGCTGCCGAGCAGCACCACTTCGCCCTCGCTCCCGACGCGCCTCGCCAGCGCCCGGGCGTCGCGCTCCAGCGGTTCGCGGTAGCGCGCGTCGGAGAGATCCACCGGCACCTGCGCGACCGCGCGCAGATCGTCGGAGGTGATGATCGTGTCCACGTCCACGAGGCCGCGGCCCGGCAGGATGGCGAGCGCGCAAGAGCCTCCGCGCGGCGCGCGCCCGAACGCCCGGGCATAGGCGAGCTTCCCGCGGAAATAGAGCCCGCTCGCGAACTGGAACAGCTCGCCGAGCGGCGCGCCGCGCTGCTGGAACTCCCAGGCCAGGGCGAAGTTCGCCCGCGGGCTCAGGAGCAGTCCCATGCGCTCGCCTCCTGCCCGGGCAGGCGAGAGCAGGAAGACGCGAGGTGGAGGACTGGGCATTCGGGAGCCGGGCCCCTTGCGCGGAAAACGGCGCCGTTTCAACCTGTGTACCTCATGCGCCGCCTCTTGCTGCTCGCCCTCCTCTGCTCCGCCTGTCTCTACCACCGCGGCTCCTACCACCGCTTCGTCCCGCCGGCCAAAGTGGCGGCGCTGGAGACGGACGTGGCGGAGAGACTGCGCTGTCCCGAGGACCAGATCGATTCCCGCCCGATCACGCTCCTGATGCGTGAGGTCTCGGCGTGCGGGCAGCACCGCGTCTACGCCTGGGACGACATGGACGAGCGCTGGGTGCTGGCTTCGGTGGAGAAGCGATAAGCGCCGCCGGGCATCCAAATACCGTCATGAAACGGATGCCCGTCCTCTTCATCGGCCACGGCTCGCCGATGAACGCCATCGAAGACAATGCCTGGAGCGAAGGCTTCCGCAAGATCGGCGGCCTCCTGCCCGAGCCGAGGGCGATCCTCAGCGTCTCCGCCCACTGGTACGTGGCCGGCACCTTCGTCACCTCGGACGCGCACCCGCGCACCATCCACGATTTCGGCGGGTTTCCCCAGGAGCTGTTCGAGATGCAGTACCCGGCGCCGGGCAGCCCCGAGCTGGCGAAGCGCGTGCGGAACCTGATCGGCGAGGGCGCCGCGCTGAGCGCGGAATGGGGCCTCGACCACGGCACCTGGAGCGTCCTCCATCACCTGCGGCCGAAGGCCGACGTGCCGGTGGTGCAGCTCAGCATCGACGGGCGGCTGCCGCCGGCGGCGCACCTGGCCCTGGGGCAGGCCCTGCAGCCGCTGCGCGAGGAAGGCGTCCTGGTCATGGGCAGCGGCAACCTGACCCACAACCTGCGCCACGCCTTCGGCAGCTACCAGCGCGGCGAGACGGCCACCCCCGCCTGGGCGCAGTCGTTCGACGCCGACGCCGCCAAGGCGGTGGAGCAGCACGACGGCGCCGCCCTTTCGCGGCTGCCCTCGACCGAGGCGGGACGGCTCTCGCATCCCACGCCCGACCACTACTTTCCGCTCCTCTACGCGGCGGGCGCCGCCGACGCCGCGGACGCCGTGAGATTTCCCGTGACCGGGTTCGACATGGGGTCGTTGTCCATGCGATCCGTGCTCTACGGATGAACGCCCGCACGCGCGCCGCCTATCTCGGGTGTTGTGTTCTCTGGGGCTCCACCTGGAGCGTGATCAAGCTCGGGCTGCGCGACCTGCCGCCCTTGTTCTTCGCCGGCTCGCGGATGATGTTGGCGGCGCTGGTGCTCCTGCCCTTCGCCCTGCGGGCCGGGCTCCGCCGCCAGGCGCGGCCGGCCATCGGCTGGATGGCCTTGGTGGGGCTGCTCCAGATCGGCGTTCCCTACGCGCTGCTCTTCGCCGGACAGCAGTGGGTGCCGTCAGGACTCGCCGCGGTGCTCTTCGCCACCTTCCCGGTCTGGCTGGTGCTGGTGGCGAGCCTGCTGCTGCACGACGAGCCCCTCACCCCGCGGAAGATCCTCGCCGCGCTCCTGGGCATCGCCGGGGTGGCGCTGCTCGAGCTTCCCGCGCTGCGCGGACAGGCGCTCTCGCGGCTGGCGGCGCTCGGGGGAGGGCTGGTGCTGGCGGCGTCGGTGACCATCGCTTTCGCCAACGTGCTCGTGCGCAAGAAGCTGGGAGCCTACCCGCCCATCGTCATCGCCTTCGTGCAGGTGTTCGCCGGCGCGCTCCTCCTGGCGACGCTCTCCTCCGCGCTGGAGCGGGGGCGGCCCATCGCCTTCACTGCGCTCTCCGTGTTCGCCCTCGTCTACCTGGCCGTGTTGGGGACGGCGGTCACCTACCTGTTCCTCTTCTGGCTGATCCCGCGCGTGCCCATGTCCGCCATCGGCGCCATCCCGCTGCTCGACACCAGTGTGGCGGTCATCCTCGGCGCCGCGATCCTGGGCGAGCGCCTGGGGTGGCCTCTGTTGGCAGGAGGAGCGCTGGTGCTCGGCGGCGCGGCCCTCGCCAACCAGGCCCCGGCGGAACCGGCGCCGGAATCGGCCTGAACGACCCGGACGACGGAGCGGCAACAAGGCCGTCTGGCAGGTTTGCGACAGTTGCGGCGAGCACGGATTGGGCGTAAGCGGCAGGTCCATCGAGGATGCGCCCATGCTGCAGATGCTGCCCTCCATCGAAGACGGTCACCTGGTCCTCCGGCTCGGAGGCGAGCTCGACTCCGAAGGCGCCGCCGCCGTGGCGCGTCTGATCGGCCAGAGCATGGGCGACTTTGCCATCGACTTCACCGACGTGATGCGGGTGGAGGAGACCGGCTTCAAGGTGCTCGCCAAGGCCATGCACCAGTGTCCGTACAAGCTGGTCGTTCGCGGCCTGCGCGGCACGGACGGCGGTCAGGAAGCCAGCTCGTACAGGTAATCGACGAACGAGCGCACCGCGCCGTCGAGGCCGTAGATCTTCGGATTGGCGCTCTCGATGACGTAGTACTCGTCGGGCGCGTGCGCGCCGCTGCCGTGGCCCAGCCCGAAATGGCCGGCGGCGAGCTTGAGCGGCGCCTCGGTGAAGACGTACCCGGGCCAGGAGCCGCCCAGCCGCGGCCAGAGCAGCGCGTCGATGCCGTACTTCTTGTAGGTCGCGACCTCGGCCCGTATCAGCGGCGCGTCAGCCGAGGTGGTGTTCGGCCCGTAGCCGCCGCTCATGTTCACCTCGATGTCCTTGAACCCGCGCTTGTCCAGGTGCGCGCGCAGCTTCTTCAGGCAGTCGTCCACCGTCTGGTCCGGCACCAGGCGGAAGTCCATCTTCGCCACCGCCCGGTGCGGCAGGATGGTCTTGCCGCCCGCGCCGGTGTAGCCGCCCACCAGGCCCTCGATGTTCACGGTGGGCTTTCCCGCCAGCCGCTGCTCCGCCTCGCGGAAGGAGATGTCGCGCACCCAGTGCTGCACGCTGAGCTGCTTCTTCATGATCTCCTCGCGCTCGCGCATGGCCGCGATGTCGATCATCTTCTCCTCCGCCGGCGAGAGCGGCCGCACCCGCTCGTACCAGCCGTCGATGGCAGGGTCCACGCCGTCGGGAGAGACCAGCGTCGCCAGCGCCTGCACCAGGTGGAAGGAGGGGCTGTCCACCGCCGCGCGCAACGACGAGTGGATGTCCTTGGCGGGTCCCCTGCCCCACTTCTCGCCGCTGGCGATCATCTCGCACTCGATCACGCCCTTGGCGCCCAGGTTCACGCTCACCTGTCCGTCCAGGCCCTGCGCCGCGAAGGGCATCCAGATGCCCTGCGTCCTCTTCAGCGCGGAGGCGATCTCGGACCGGCGCACGATCTGCGGGAAGTGGGGCGAGCCGATCTCCTCCTCGCCCTCGGCGACCAGGACGAGATTCACCGGCAGCTTGCGCCCCGCGCCGCGGATGGCGTGCAGCGCGGCGAGGAATGCGCCTTCGGGGCCCTTCTGGTTCACCGCGCCGCGGCCGACGATGACCTTGCCCAGACCGGGCTTGTCCACCAGCCGCGCCTCCCAGGGCGGAGAGCTCCATTCCTTCGGGTCCACCTGCTTCACGTCGAACATGAAGTAGAGCCCGAGCGTCTTCGGCGCGCCTGCGTCGAGGGTCGCGAACACGCCCGGCTTGCCGTCGGTGGGCACCTTGACCGCGCTCTGGAACCCGGCCTCGCGCAAGAGCCCGATCATGTGCTGGGCGCCCTCTTCGTTGCCGATGCTCTCGGCCGCGATGGTGGGCTGGCGGATCCAGTCCTGGATCCGCTTCACCGATTCGTCGTGGCGCTTGCCGATCTGATCGTAGATGGGGGCGAGGTCCTCGCGGGCCAGGGTGGGCATCGCCAGGGACGCCGCGCCCGCAAGGGCGCCGCGCAACACGCTGCGGCGGGAGAGGTCGGTCATTCCTCTCCTTCACGTGCGCGCGCCTGGCTGTCAAGCGCCCGCGGACGCCGCTGGGCGAGGTTGACGATGGATGGGCCCGCCCGCCCGCAAGGGCCACGGGCAGGCGAGCCCATGGTGGAATGCCCTGGCGCGTGCTACGCGTTTGCTTCCCGAGGCTGGAAAAGCGCGGGAGGTGTTCTTGGCGTACAAGTTCCGTTTCTACCGGATGGGCGGCCTGGATCAGGTGGCCATCGAATCCGGCGAAGACCTGGCCCACCTCCACGAGCTGGATCCCAAGCTGTGGGTCGCGCTGAGCTGCCCGGTGAAGGGGCTGGAGATCTCCGAGCGCACGCTGTCGCTCCTGGACCTCGACCGCGACGGCCGCGTGCGCGTGCCCGAGATCCTGGCTGCGCTGCGCTGGTGCGAAGAGCGCTTGCGCGATCCTCGGCTCGCTCATCCCCTCGGGTGACGCGCTGCCCCTCGCCGCCATCGACGAGGGCAAGCCTGCGGGCAGGGCGCTGCTCGGCGCGGCCCGCCACGTCCTCGCCCAGAGCGGCAAGCCGGACGCGCAGGAGATGTCCGCTGGCCGACGTGGCCGACGTGAGCCATGTCTTCGACGGCACGCGCTTCAACGGCGACGGCGTGATTGCGCCCGCCTCCGCCGAGGACGCCGAGACCCGGTCGGCCATCGCCGACGCCATCTCCTGCATGGGCGGCATCCCCGACCGCAGCGGCGCGCTGGGCATCGATCGCGCCAGGCTGGACGCGTTCTTCGCCGACCTCGGCGCCTACGCGGAGTGGGCCACGAGCGCGGGCGTGGACGCGCAGATCGCCGCCGGCTACGAGTCCGTGCAGCCGGTCCGCGTCAAGGTGGACGACTGGTTCAACCGCTGCCGCATCGCGGAATTCGACGCGCGGCTGGTGACGCCGGAGCCGGCCGCCCCGCAGGTCGAGCTGCAGATGCTCCCGCTCGCGCGGGTGGAACCGGGCGCGGCGCTGCCGCTTTCCGGGCGCGTGAATCCTGCCTGGTCGGGCGCGCTCGCCGCCTTCCACAAGGTGGCGGTGGCTCCGCTCCTCGGCGCGGAGAAGACCGAGATCACCGCCATCGAATGGGAGCAGTTGCGCCCCCGCTTCGCCGAGGTGGAGAGCTGGCTGGGGGCGAAGAAGGGCAGCAGCGTGGAGAAGCTGGGCCTGCCCCGGGTAGAGGCGCTGTTGCAGGGCGGCATGCGCCCGCGCATCGAGGCGCTGCTGGCGCAGGACGAGGCCTTCACGGCGGAAGCGAACGCGGTGGCCGACGCGGTGCGGCTGGTGCACTACAAGCACGACCTGCACACGCTCCTGAAGAACTTCGTCAACTTCCACGACTTCTACGACATGCGCGCGGAGGCGGTGTTCCAGGCGGGCACGCTCTATCTCGACAGCCGGAGCTGCAACCTCTGCGTGCGCGTCGACGACGTGGCCGCGCACGCCACCCTCGCGTCGCTCTCGCGCATGTACATCGCCTACTGCGACCTGAAGCGTCCGGGGCAGTCGATGAAGATCGCCGCCTGCTTCACCCAGGGCGACAACGACTACCTGATGCCCGGCCGCAACGGGCTCTTCTACGATCGCCAGGGCCGCGACTGGGACGCCACCATCGTCCGCATCATCGAGAACCCCATCAGCATCCGGCAGGCGTTCTTCGCGCCCTACAAGAAGGCGCTGCGGATGATCGAGGAGCAGGTGCAGAAGTTCGCCGAGGCCCGCGAGAAGGAGTCGGAGGCGCGGCTCCACGCCGCCGCCGCCGCGGGCGTGGCCCCGCAGCCCGCCAGAGACCCGGTGGACGTCGGCAAGATGGTGGGCATCGTCGCCGCCCTCGGCGTCGGCGTCGGCGCGGTCGGCACCCTCTTCGGCGGGTTCGTCGCAGGCTTCATGGCGCTGCAGCCCTGGTATGCGAAGCCGGTCGCGCTGCTCGGCGCGATGCTGGCCATCTCCGGCCCCTCCATGCTGCTCGCCTGGCTCAAGCTGCGGCAGCGCACGCTCGGGCCGGTGCTCGAGGGCAACGGCTGGGCGGTCAACGGCAGGGTGCGCGTCAACATCCCCCTGGGCGCGGCGCTCACCGATCTCAAGTCGCTGCCACAAGGCTCCACCCGCTCGCTCGACGATCCCTTCGAGGACAAGCGCGCGCGCCGCCGCAAGCGCCTCTCCTGGCTTTCGGCCGCGCTCCTTTGCGCCGCCGCGCTGGCAGCGAGAATCCTCCACCTCTGGCCCTTCCACGCCGCCCGGTGAGCTAGAGTGGCGAGCATGATCCGCTACTACGGCAAGCCCGGCTGAACCGGCTGCATGAAGGCGCGGGAGTTTCTCGCGCGAAGGAAGCAGCCGGTGGAAGAGCGAAACCTGATCAAGGATCCGCTCGATGCGGCCGAGCTTCGCGCCCTGGCCAGGAAGGCCGGCGGCGCGGAGCTGCTGGTGGCGCCGAAGCGGCGGGCGGAGGCGGAGGGACTCGCCGGCGAGAAGCTCATCGCCTGGCTGGCGGAGGATGGCGGACGGGTGCGGCGGCCCATCGTCGAGGTGGGCGGCGAGCTGACCCTGGGCTTCGCCGCCGACGCGCAGGAGAAGCTCGCCAGGCTACTCCCATGAGCAGACGTATTCGCAGACGGCGTCGCCGCGGGAGCGGCACTTCGTCTCCTGCACCTTGGGGTTGCGCCCGCCGGACAGCTCGATGGCGCGCTCGTGCCAGGCCACCACCGTGAGGCAGTCCGCGGGGGTGGCGGGCGGGCCGTCGTGGGTGACGAGGCGGGCGCTCTTCGGGCCCGTCTTCTCGTACGTGCGCCGCCCTTCGCCGTAGTAGTACGCATAGATGCTCTCCGAGAACGAGAGCAGGTGGTGCGGGTCGTCCTGCTTGAGGAACGCGCGCTGCGGGCCGCCCAGGTTCACCTCCGCGGAAGCGCGTCCCATCTCGCGGAAGGCGCGCTCCGGCTCGCCCGGATACAGCTCCTTCGCGATGGCCTCGTCGAGGCGGAGGTTCAGCTCCAGCGGCCAGGTGCCGGTGATCAGGAGCGTCCGGCGAAGCTGCTTCGCGTCGGCGTCGGGAAGGTGCCGCAGCACGCGCTCCCAGAGCTCTTCGCCCCCGCGCTCCACCACGAACGTGCGCCGCGCCAGCATGATGTTGCCGCCCACCTGTGCCATGGCAGAACCCTAACCCAGGGTGGCGCGGCGGCCAGGGAGAAATACCTTTTCGCGATGCGACTTGGCGGAGACGGCGACCGCAGCAACGTGGAGGACCGCCGCGGGATGATCACCGGCGGCAGGCTGGGGCTGGGCGGCATCCTCGTGCTCGGCGTCCTCAGCCTCGTCTTCCGGCAGAACTTCTTCGCGCTCCTCGGGGGCGACAGCGGCCAGGCGACCCAGGCCCAGGGGCCGCAGGTCGAAGAGCGCAAGGAGGCCGAGCAGGGGTTGGAGAAGGTGGCCGTGGGCGCCTTCAACGACGCGCAGGCGGTGTGGGGAAAGGAACTGCGCGGCTACCGCAACGCCAGGCTGGTGCTCTTCTGGGACCGCACCGACTCGGGCTGCGGGGCCGCCGGCGCGGCCACGGGTCCCTTCTATTGTCCGGAGGACGAGCGCGTCTACATCGACCTCGGCTTCTACCGCGAGCTGTCGCGGCGCTTCGGCGCTCCCGGCGACTTCGCCCAGGCCTACGTCATCGCCCACGAGGTGGGCCACCACGTACAGAAGCTGCGCGGCATCACCTCCAGGGTGGAGCGCGAGGGGCAGGCGGATCCGTCGCGGCGCAAGGCGCTCTCGGTGAAGCTGGAGCTGCAGGCCGACTGCCTCGCCGGGGTATGGGGACATTCCGCCGCGCAGCGGCAGCTCCTCGATCCCGGCGATACCGAGGAGGGGCTGAGGGCCGCCGCGGCGGTGGGCGACGACCGCATCCAGCAGATGGCCGGGCGCCGCGTTTCGCCCGAATCGTTCACCCACGGATCCGCCGCCGACCGTTCGCGCTGGTTCCAGACCGGCCTGAGCAGCGGGTCGGCCGACTCCTGCGACACCTTCTCGCCGTAGGGAAGATGCGCCCCTTCTCGCACATCCTGCGCGCCGCATTGTGCAATGTTTTTGTTCCGCTTTAATTTCGCGAGGGCCCACCCCCAGGCGTAACGTGTTGATGTGCTCACTGGAAACCTGTCGGAGACGCCGTTTGCCGACCTTATCCAGCTCTATACCCTCAGCCGGCAGACTGCCGCGCTGACCATCGTTTCGCCGGTTGGACCGGAGCACGACGGCATCATCTACGTGGAGAACGGCGACCTTGTGGACGCGCGCTTCGGCGACGCTTCCGGCGCCGAAGCCGTGCGCCGCGCGCTCCGCCTCACCGAGGGCGAATTCCGCGTGGAGCTGAACGTGCGCGCGCGCCACCGCACCATCTTCGAGCCCTGGAGCAAGCTGGTGCTCGACGAGATGGTGGCGGGCGACGAGGCCGCGAGGAACGCCCCGGACGAAGTGGAGATCGAGCAGGAGGAGAGCATGTTTCCCAAGAGCCAGCCAGAGCCTGTCCGCCGCAAGTCCGCCCTGCCCATCGCCATCACCTCCGCAGTGGTCGTCGCGGCCACCATCGGAGGGATCTTCTACTGGCGCGGAGTGAAGGAGCAGCAGGAGGCCGCCGCCATCGCCGAGCGCGAGGCCGCCGTGGCTGCGGCGCGCCATGTCGCCGAGGCGCAGCAGAAGGCGGCGCGCCCGAACGTGCCCGGCGTGACCGACACCGAGATCACCTTCGGCATCAGCGCGCCCTTCTCCGGCCCCGCCAAGGAGCTGGGGCGCGGGATGAAGAGCGGCATCGACATCGCCTTCGCCGCCGTCAACGAGGCGGGCGGCGTCAACGGCCGCAAGCTCAAGCTGGTGGCGCTGGACGACGGCTACGAGCCGGAGCGGACCAAGGCCGCCATGAAGGAGCTGGCGGAGACGCGCAAGGTGTTCGGCTTCGTCGGCAACGTCGGGTACCCCCACCGCCGAGGTGGCGGTGCCCTACGCGCTGGAGAAGAAGATGCTCTTCTTCGGCCCCTTCACCGGCGCGGGCCTCTTGCGCCACGAGCCGCCCGACCGCTACGTCTTCAACTACCGCGCCAGCTACGCGGAAGAGACGGCCGCCACCGTGAAGTACCTGGTCGGCGTGCGCCGCATCGCGCCCGACGAGATCGCGGTGTTCGCGCAGCAGGACGGCTACGGCGATGCCGGCTTCAACGGCGTGGCCAAGATGCTGCGCAGGTACAACCGCAATCCGCAGAGGGCGCTGCGGGTGGGCTACCAGCGCAACACCTCGGACGTGACCCAGGCGGTGGAGCAGGTGCTGCGACCCGAAGAGGAAGATCAAGGCGGTGGTGATGGTGGCCACCTACAAGGCGGCCGCGCGCTTCATCGAGAAGGTGAAGGCGGAACGCCCGGACATGATCTTCAGCAACGTCTCCTTCGTCGGCAGCCAGGCGCTGGCGGACGAGCTGATGTCGATGGGCCCCAAGGTGGCCGAGGGCGTCATGGTCACGCAGGTGGTGCCCTTGCCGCAGAGCAAGTCCACCGCCGTGCTGCGCTACCAGGAGCTGCTGCCGCGCTATTCGCTGGGCGAGAAGCCCGAGTTCGTCTCGCTGGAAGGCTACCTCACCGCCAATCTCCTCATCGAGGGGCTGCGCAAGGCCGGACGCGACCTCACCACCGAGACGCTGGTGGACGCGCTGGAGAACCTGCGCGGCGTCGACCTGGGCGTCGGCGCGCCGATGAGCTTCGGCATGAGCGAGCACCAGGCCTCGCACAAGGTCTGGGGCACGGTGCTGGACGCGAACGGCGTTTTCAGGAACATCGACCTCGAGTAGCTGGCAGCGCGCGCTGTCCCGGCGGTGCCGCGCACCGCTCGTACGCCAATGCATGGAACCAAGAGGGGTTCTCTTCTACGTCGTCTCCATCGCGGCCCCCCCAGTTCAGGGCGACTTCGGTACCGGCGTCGGGACCCCGGCTGAAGCCGGGGTCTTCTCCGGTCACCGCCACGTCGCCGTCGCCGTCCCGCATGCGCTAACGATCGGCATGGGGCTACCGCAGCTGCTTCTTCGCCGCCTGCACCACCTGGGGCCGCGCCTGGCTCCTGGCCAGCGCGCGCAGCTCGCCCAGGGGAAGGCGCGGCAAGAGGCGCAGCGCCATCGGCAGCGGCGTCTTGGGGTTTCGCACCAGCGCGGTTGCGATGGGGGCGTGCTGTCCCCACTCGGGATGCTCGCCGATCAGCTTGAGCGCCTCCGGATTCAAGGTGGTGAGCTTCGCCGCCCACTGCACCTCTTCCAGCCCGATGCGCGGGTTGCGCAGCACCAGCGGGTGGAGCTGCTTGTTGGGGTCGCGCAGGAGGCGCAGGCGCATCTCGCGGTCGCAGCAGGCGGCGAGCTGGAACTTCTCTTGAAGGCTCAGCACCTCGGGGCGCCGCGGCGCGTGCCCGCGCAGGCGGGTGGCGAGCGCATCGAGCGGCGCGGCATCCGGCAAGAGCACCGTCAAGCCTTCCGGCCACGCGGCAGCCAGTCTCGCCGGCAGCTCGGCTGCGTCCTTGCCGGCGATGCGCACCGAAAGCGTGCAGTCGGAGAGCGCGGCGCCCTCGGGCAGCTCCGCGCCGCGCACGAGCAGCCCGCCCGCGGAGATCTCCTCGTCGTGCGCGGCGAGGAACTCCTCGGCGGTGGCGTACTCCGCGACGACCCTGGGCTTGCTCATCGGGGCGTCCCCGGGCGCGGGCGCAGGCCGAAGATGTGGTTCACCTCGCCGTCGCTCACCGCCGAAAAGCCGAACCAGTCCACGTCCACCCTCCCGCGGTTGGCCTCGCCCACCAGGCGCAGCCGCACCTCCAGCGGCTCGTGCGCATGGCAGTTCGAGACCTGGAGGTCGGGCAGCTCCAGGTAGCCGGCGAAGTTGGCCTGCCGATCGGCGGGGCCGGTCACCTCCGCCAGCGCAAGCTGCTTGGCCCACGTCGCGGTGCAGTGCGCCGAGCGCGCGTCGATGACCACCTCCGCCTTGGCGAAGTAGTCGCCGTAGTGCGAGCCGCGGCTCACCACCCTGCCCCAGGCGCCCACGGAGTAGCCGAGGGCGACGAGATCGTAGTTGCCGTCGGCCGGCACCTCGGTGCGCCAGCGCAGCTCCAGCACCGCGGGCTTGAGTCCGTCGTAGAGGGTATCGTGCGAGCAGGCGGAGTCGTCGGGATTGGGGGCTTCCCAGCCGATCAGGTTGTCCTTCACGTGCCCGCCATAACCGAGGCAGGGCGCTCCGTCGGGGGCGACGAACCGCTCCGCCAGCGAGGCGTCGTAGGGCAGCGGCGAGACGCCCGTCTCGTCGCGCGCCACCGGCGGCCGCACCCGCACCCGCCGCGCGCTCTCGGCGCAGCCCAGGCAGAAGAGGATGATGGCTAGACGGCGCATCGCTATGGCACGGCGGCGCACTCCGTCGCCACCAGCGGCAGGCGGCGGCCGGTGCGCTCGTGCACCAGCACGCAGTCCGCGCCGGTCTTGAAGAGCGTGAACCGCTCCGGCCTGCCCAGCTCGCGGCCCTGGGCGCGACGGCCTTCGGGATCGCGGTGCGCGGCGCGCTCGACGATGAGCGTGCTCTCGCGGGTGAGCGCGTCGTCGGCCAGCATCACCGGCACGCCCTCGAGCGCATCGCGGACGGCCTGGGCCAGCGCCGCGCGGCTCTGCGGCGTAGGGTTCACGATGCGCGCGAGCGCGCCCTCCGCAGGCCGCTGCGGCTCGGGAGCGCTCTTGCAGGCGGCTGCGAGGAGGAGCAGCGCCGCCACCACCCTCATCTCCGCACGATCCGGTTCATGCGCCACTCCGGCTTGAAGACCTGGGCGTTGCCGCGCAAGCCGCGCTCGGTCAGCGCCGCGGCGGAAGGCTTCGGGCAGGTGCCGCTGGCGCGGAAGGCGAGCGCCGCGGCGAGCTGCGCCTCGGCGGGGTCTCCGAGCTGGTGGCCGAAGTCGTCGGCGACGCCGCAGCCTGCCGGATTGTTGCCGCCGCCGCCGGGGATGAAGCCGTCGGAATAGTCGCCGAACCCCTTGGCGTTGACCCCCTGGAACTCGATGGAGAAGTAGGTGTTGCCGCAGTTGTCCTGCGGATAGAAGCCATAGGGCTTGCCGCAGGTCACCCCTCCGATCTGGATCACCTGCACGTCCACGCCCATCAGGCTGTTGATGACGGACTCGCTGGCCGAGCAGGTGCCGCCGGAAGTGAGGACGAAGACGCGGGGGAGATCGAGGTGCGGCAGCGGCGTGCCGCGGGGGGGCGTGCTGGAAAATCCCGCGGTGGCGCCCTCGAACGGCGTGGGCGTCAGCGGCTGGCCGGTGACCGGATCGCGCGAGGGATACTTGTCGTTGAAGGCCAGCTTCTCGAACGTCTTTCCCGAGGTGCGCGCGGGGCCGGCGATCATGAAGGCGAGCTCGCTGGCGATGTCGAGGAAGCCGCCGCCGTTGTAGCGCATGTCGAGGACCAGGTCGGTGGCGCCGCCCGCCTTGAGGGCGCCGATGGCGTCGATCAGCTCCGACTCGGCGGTGGCGATGTGATCGTTGAAGAGGATGTAGCCGACGGTCGTGTTGGGGATGACGTGCGCGTTCTGCACCGGCGTCTCGGTGATGGTGGTCGAGGTCAGGGTCACCGTGCGCGAGGCGGTGGCGCCGACGTCGAGGACCTCGAAGGTGTGGGACTGGTCGAGCGCGCTGGGGAAGAGGCCCCCGTTGAGGACGTCGACGTTGGCCTGGCCTTCGGCGTTGACCAGGTCCACCCCGTCGACCTTGAGGATCTGGGCGCCGCGGGCGAGCTTGCTGCCGCCGTCGGTTCCCGGCTGTGTATAGGCGACCACCGCCTGCCGCGGCACGGTGGGAGCGACCACGGCGAAGGTGACGCCGTATCCGGCCGAGACCCCGCCCTGGGACTGCTGATTCCATACGTCGGTGGGAATGATGAAATGGAACCGGTCCTTGGGATTGTTGGTGGCGGTCCTCACCTGCGTCTTCAGCTTGTTGAAGTAGTCCTCGACCGTGGGCGAGGCGTCGGGATCGACCTCGGGCACCTCGCGGTACCAGAGATACAGCTCGTCGATCCAGGAGCGGAGGAATTTCTTCTCGTCGTTGGCGGAGCCCTTGCGGTCGTCGGTTCCGGCGCGCGGAGAGGCGCAGAGATTGGCGAGGTCGGACGAGGGGGGAAGGCCGCCGCTGCCGCAGGCGGCGGCGAGCAGGGAGACGAGAACCAGGCGGAAGCTGCGCATCCCTCCACGCTACACCAAGCGGCCGCCCCGGGGGATGCCTTGTGCGCCCGTTCGTTTGCTGGACGGCCTTTCGGCCCCGGCCCCGAGGCTGACGAGCGGCGCGGGGCGCGGGGACGGAACAATCGTTTGAGCACAAAGCATTTCCGCCGGAAAACTGCTTGGCGCTCAAACGAACCGGAGGTAACCTGCGCCCCATGCCGAACAGCCTCCGGTACGCCCTGCCCGTCATCCTCGGGCTCGCCCTCTTCAGCGGGCTGAGTTATCTGCTGGTCAGCGCCACCAGCCGCGGCTGGTTCGAGGAGGACGTGCGCCTGCGCGCCGAGCTGGCCCTGCGCGGCGCGAGGGTGGGCGTCACCGAGGGCTGGGCGCGCGGCGACCGCGCCGGCGTGGAGCGGCTGCTCACCGACATCACCAAGGACGAGCGCGTGCTCGCCGCCGCGGCCTGCGCGCCGGACAGCACCGCCTTCGCGCAGACCAGCGACTTCCCCGAGGGGCTGGGCTGCCGCCGCTTCGCCGCCGTGAGCATGGCCGACGGCAAGCCGCGCGCCTGGAGCGGCGTGGACAAGAGCGGCGGCACCGGCGTCTTCCTCAGCGCGCTGCCCATCTACACCGCGGCGGGAGTGCCGCTCGGGGTGGTGGGGATCATCCAGGACATGAGCTACATCGAGCACCGCGACCGCGTCACCCGCCGCGCGGCGATCTGGTTCTTCGGCCTCATGTCGCTGGGCGCGCTGCTGCTCTCCACCGGCGTCGCCCGCGCCTCCTGGGGCAGGTTCCGCAGCGAGCTGCGCGCCATCGTCAAGGGCGGCGAAGACCGCCCCGAGTTCCAGCCCCTGCTCCGCGACGTGCGCGAACTGGCCCTGCAGCTCGCCACCGAGACGCGCGCCGGGGAGGGCGGCCGCGCCTGGACCCCGGAGCGGCTGCGCGAGATGCTCCACGAGCACCTGCGCGACGAGAAGCTGGTCATCGTCGCCAACCGCGAGCCCTACATCCACGACCGCGACGCCGAAGGCGCGCTGCGCGTGCTCCACCCCGCGAGCGGCCTCGTCACCGCGCTGGA
Source organism: uncultured delta proteobacterium (assembly GCA_963792275.1). GTDB lineage: Bacteria > Myxococcota > Myxococcia > Myxococcales > 40CM-4-68-19 > 40CM-4-68-19. Next base: position 48,984 of record CAWBVQ010000017.1, on the reverse strand, counting down.
GCCGGTGATGCGCGCCTGCTCCGGCACCTGGGTGGCGCACGGCAGCGGGCCGGCGGATCGGGAGGTCTGCGATCGCAACGGCCGACATCCGGGTGCCGCCCGGCGAGGAGTCCTACACGCTGCGGCGCGTCTGGCTCAGCCGCGAGGAGGAGCAGGGCTACTACTACGGCTTCTCCAACGAGGGCCTCTGGCCGCTCTGCCACATCGCCCACGCGCGCCCCAGCTTCCGCGAGGAGGACTTCGAGCACTACCGCCAGGTCAACCTGCGCTTCGCCGAGGCGGTCTGCGAGGAGGTGGACCGCGACGACCCCATCATCCTCGTGCAGGACTACCACTTCGCGCTGGCGCCGAAGCTCATCCGCGAGCGCCTGCCCCGCGCGGCCATCCTCACCTTCTGGCACATCCCCTGGCCCAACGCCGAGCAGTTCGGCATCTGCCCCTTCCGCGAGGAGATCCTCGAAGGGCTGCTCGGCAGCAGCATCGTCGGCTTCCACGTGCAGGCGCACTGCAACAACTTCGTCGAGTCGGTGGACCGCTACCTGGAAACCCGCGTCGACCGCGAGCGCACCGCCATCGTCCACGCCGGCCAGACCACCCTGGTGCGTCCCTACCCCATCTCCATCGAGTGGCCCAACCACTGGGCGGCCGCCACTCCCGCGGCGGAGAAGTGCCGCGCGGAGGTGCGCGCCGAGCTGGGCCTCAAGGCCGACGCGCTGATCGGCATCGGCGTCGACCGCCTCGACTACACCAAGGGCATCGAAGAGCGGCTCCTCGCGGTCGAACAGCTGCTGGTGCGCTTCCCCCAGTTCCGCGACCGCTTCACCTTCGTCCAGCTCGCCGCGCCCAGCCGCACCAAGATCGACCGCTACCGCGAGCTGAACGACAGCGTGGAGCAGATCGCCGCCCGCATCAACGCGCGCTTCGGAAGACGGCAGCTACCGCCCCATCGTCCTGCACCGGCGCCACCACGAGCCGCCCCGCGTCTTCCAGTTCCTGCGCGCGGCCGACCTCTGCTACGTGAGCAGCCTGCACGACGGCATGAACCTGGTGGCCAAGGAGTTCATCGCCGCCCGCGACGACGAGCGCGGCGTGCTCGTCCTCAGCCAGTTCACCGGCGCGGCGCGCGAGCTGTCCGAAGCGCTGATCGTGAACCCCTACGACCTCAACCAGGCCAGCTCCGCCCTCGCCGCCGCCCTGACCATGTCGGCCGCAGGAGCAGGCCGAGCGCATGCGCGCCCTGCGCGCGCTCGTCTCCGAGTTCAACGTCTACCGCTGGGCGGGCCGCATGCTCACCGACGCGGCCCGGCTGCGCCAGCGCGACCGCCTCTCCCACCGGCTCGGCGCCGGTCCGGGCACCATGGAAGGAGTTGCCTGATGGAATCGATCCTCGCAACCGGAGTCCTGGAAGCGCTGGCCGCTTCCGACGCGCTGCTCGCCTTCGACTTCGACGGAACGCTGGCGCCCATCGTCGCCGACCCGGCGCTGGCCGCGATGAGGCCTTCCACCAGGCACCTGCTCGCGCAGGCGGCCCAGCTCTATCCCTGCGCGGTCATCTCCGGCAGGCCGGAGGAGGACGTGCTCCGGCTGCTGGGCGGCGTGACCGTCTGGTACGTGATCGGCAACCGCGCGCTGCAGCCGCCCGACGAGGTGGCGCGCCTCGCGGCCCAGGTGGCGGGCTGGCATGCCAGGCTCGACTCGCGCGCTCTCCGGGCTCGCCGGCGTGTGCATCGAGGACAAGGGCGTCTCGCTCGCCGTCCATTACCGCAAGGCCACAGACCACGAACAGGCGCTGGCCGCCATCCGGCGAGCGACCGCGGAGCTGAGCGAGGCGCGCCTCATCGCCGGCAAGGAGGTGATCAACCTCATCCCGCTGGGCGGCCCCGACAAGGGCGTGGCGCTGGCCCGGGTCAAGGCCCAGCTCGGCTGCGCCTGCGCGCTCTACGTGGGCGACGACCGCACCGACGAGGACGTCTTCGCGCTCCCGCAACTGGTCAGCGTCCGGGTGGGCGCGGCGCCCGACTCCAAGGCGCGGTATCACGTGCGCGACCAGGAAGAAGTGGACGATCTGCTCGAGCGGCTGGTGGCGCTGCGGCCCCGCCGCGCGCTGCGGCAGGAGGCGATTTGGCGGCCGGCCGCGAGGAGGATGGAATGAAGGACATCCTCTCCCCGGAAGGCCGGCGCGCGCTGGAAAAGCTCGCGTCCGCGAACGTGCTCCTCGGGTTCGACTACGACGGCACCCTGGCGCCCATCGTGGCGCGGCCCGACCAGGCGCGGATGCGGCCCTCCACGCGCGCGCTGCTCTTCGAGGTGAGCGGACGCTATCCCTGCGCCGTGGTGACCGGCCGCTCGCGCCGCGACATCCTCCCCTTCCTGGAGGAGCTTCCGCTCTTGCGGCTGGTGGGCAATCACGGCGCGGAGTGGGAAGGCCTTCCTCCGGCGCTGCCGCGCAAGATCATCGCCCGCTGGCACGCGGCGATGGTCTCCGCCTGCAAGGACCTGCCCGGCGTGCTGGTGGAGGACAAGACCTGGTCGGTGGCCGTGCACTGGCGCTCCGCCCGCAGGAAGTCGGTGGCGCGGGCGCGCATCGTTGCGGCCGCCTCCGCCATCGAGGGCGCGCGCGTGCTCCGCGGCAAGGAGGTGCTCAACCTCGTGCATCCCAAGGCGGCGCACAAGGGAGTGGCGGTGATCGAGGCGCGCCGGCAGCTCGGCTGCGACGCCGTCATCTACGTGGGCGACGACGTCACCGACGAGGACGTCTTCGCGCTCGGCGAGCCCGGCAGGCTGCTCGCGGTGCGGGTTGGCCGCAGCCGCCGCACCCGCGCCGCGTTCTTCCTCTCCATGCAGGCGCAGATCGACGAGCTTCTCGCGACGCTCCTTTCGCTGCGGCCGGGCGCGCGAAGGGCGGCCTCGTGAACCGGCCCCAGGCTTTTCCCGTGGCAGCCAAGGAGCTCGCCCAGGACGGCAGCGTGCTCGACTTCCTGCGGCTCCTCTGGGCCATCGATCACGCGCTGCAGAAGCACTCGCGGCGGATGACGCGCGACCTGGGGGTCACCGGCGTGCAGCGGCTGGCGATCCGCGTCCTGGGGAGGTATCCGGACCTGACTCCCGGGCAACTGGCCGGACTGCTGCACCTGCACCCGAGCACGGTGACGGGCGTGGTCCAGCGCCTGCAGCGGGGCGGTTTCGTGCTGCGCCGCGTGGACCGCACGGACCATCGCCGCTGCCGGCTGGCGCTCACCGCCAAGGGCCGGGCCATCGACGCGCGGCGCGGCGGGACGGTGGAAGCGGAGCTGGAGGCGGCGATGCAGACGATCGAGCCTGCGGCGCTGGTGACCGCCGAGCGGGTGCTCACCGCCATCGGCGAGCGGCTGGCAAGAGCGCGCAAGTAGGAGCGGGACACGGTCCGCCCCCGCGTTGAGTTGACGGCGCTGACGCACCGGGCTATACACCCCAACGCAGCGCGTTATCGCGATGCGTCCGAGGAGGACTCATGATGCCCGTCAGCGAAGTGCTCAAGACCACGCTCGATTCCGCTCGCAGCCGGCTCGACGGTCTGGAGAAGACCGTCCACAAGCTGGAGAAGAAGGCGCAGGCCTCGCTGCACGAGTTCCAGGTCAAGTTCGACGGCGCCCCCAAGCGCCTCGAAGGCGCCTGGAGCGATCTGGCGGCGCGCATCCGCCCGGCGCTGGTGTTCGCCACCCGCGACGAGCTTCGCGCCCTGGCGGTGAAGGTGGACGAGCTGGCGACGAAGGTAGACAAGCTCGCTGCCCGCGGCAGCCGCACGCGCACCGTGGCGTAGGATCCGAAGGAATCGTGTTTCTCGCCGGGACGGGCGAGCGTAAATGAGGGTGATGGACGCCTTTCCGCCAATTCCGTTCCCGCACCTGCAGGTCGTCTTTCGCATCGGGCTCGCCCTGGCCATGGGCCTGTTCGTCGGCCTGGAGCGCGAGTGGCGGCACAAGGAAGCCGGCCTGCGCACCTTCGGGTTCGTCTCCATGTCCGGAGCCATCGGAGGCCTGCTCGGGCCGCCGTTCGCGCTGGCCGCCCTCGCGCTGGTCGGCGCCCTGCTCATGCTGATGAACTGGCCGGTGATCCGGCGCGGCGAACGGGCGGAGCTGACCACCTCGGCATCCCTGATCGTGACCTGCTTCGTGGGCATCCTCTGCGGGATCGGGCACACCTTCACGCCCGTCATCACCGGCATCGCCACCGCCTGGCTCCTCGCCTGGAAGGAGCAGCTCGCAGACTTCAGCATCGGGCTCACCGCCATCGAGCTGCGCGCCGCCATCCTCCTCGCGGTCTTCGCCTTCGTCATCTACCCGGTGCTGCCCATGGAGGCCATCGATCCCTGGGGGCTCGTCCAGCCGCGCGCGGCCTGGGTCACCGTCATCCTCATCGCCGGCATCGGCTTCGCCAACTACATCCTGCTCAAGACCTTCGGCGCCCGGGGGGTTCAGATCACCGGCTTTCTCGGCGGGCTCGTGAACAGCACCGTCACCGTCACCGAGCTGGCCGTCCGCGCCAGGGAGAGCGGCGGGGAGCTGCGCGATCAGGCCTATCGCGGCGTCCTGCTCGCCACCTGCGCGATGGCGCTGCGCAATGCGGTCCTGCTCGGCATCGTGGCCACCACCGCGCTGCTCGCGGCCTTCCTGCCCATCGCCATGATCCTGGCCACCAGCCTGCTCCTCGCGAGCCGCGATCTCGGGCGCGCCGCGCCCGCGGCAGCGGGGCCGCCCACCATTCCGCTGCGCTCGCCCTTCTCGCTGCCTTCGGCGCTGAAGTTCGGGCTCATCTTCCTCGTGCTCCAGATCGTCGGCACGCTGGCGCAGTCGGTGCTTGGGCACGCCGGGTTCTACGTGGTCAGCATCGTCGGCGGGTGCATCTCCAGCGCCTCGGCGGTGGCCTCCGCGGCGATGCTGGCCGCGCAGGGACACGTGACGCCGGCGGTCGCAGGCATCGGCTCGGTGCTGGCTTCGCTGGCCAGCGCCGGCGTGAACTTCGCCATTGCCGCGAGGGTCACGCATGACCGGGCGCTCAATTTCAGGCTCGGCCGGGCGATGGCCGCTGTGGTGCTCCTGGGCGTCGCCGGGGCGGTCGTGCAGGCGCGGCTGCCCGGCGGGATGGCGATCAAGTACGAACAGATGCTGGGCTCGAAGTTCTCGCACCTGGCGCGCTGAGCGGCAGCCACCCGACGCCGCACCCGCGTATACTCCGCGCATGGACACCACCCTCTTGCGCGAGCGCGCCACCCTGCTTCGCCGCCTCCACGACCGGACCCGCATCCTGCTCTTGCCCAACGCCTGGGACGTGGCCAGCGCGCGGGTGGTGGAGGAGGCGGGTTTTCCCGCGGTGGCCACCAGCAGCGCCGGCGTGGCGGCGGTGCTCGGGTATGCCGACGGCCAGCGCATCGGCCGCGAGGAGATGCTGGAGATGGTGGCGCGGATCACGCGCGCCGTCCGGGTGCCGGTGACCGCCGATCTGGAGGCGGGCTACGGCGACCCCGCGCAGACCGTCACTGCCGCGCTGCGCGCCGGAGCGGTGGGGATGAACCTGGAGGACGCCACCGCGGAAGACACGCTCTTCGACATGGCGGAGCAGGCGGCGAAGGTGAAGGCCGCGCGGGCGGCGGCAGATTCCGCCGGCGTCCCCTTCGTGATCAATGCGCGCACCGACGTCTACCTGCTGGGCATCGGCGAGAAGAAGGATCGCCTCGCCCATTCGCTCGAGCGCGCCCGCGCCTATCTCGCCGCCGGCGCCGACTGCATCTTCGTGCCCGGCGTGCGGGACGCAGAGACCATCGGGCTCCTGGTCAAGGGCATCGACGCGCCGCTCAACATCCTCGCCGGCCCCGGCACGCCCGACGTCGCCACCCTCTCGAAGCTCGGGGTGGCGCGGGTCAGCGCCGGATCCGGAACCATGCGCGCTGCGCTGACCGCCGGGCGCCGCGCCGCAGAGGAGATGCGCGACCGCGGCACCTATGGCTTCACCGAGAAGATCCTCACCCATGCCGAGGTGAACGCGCTGCTCTCGCGTTGACCCACCGCTAACGCGCACAGGTGCGGAAACCCGCCAGCACGTCGCGGCGGTCGGGAGGATAGAAGTTGCGGAAGGTGTTGCGCAGCAGCCTGCCGCGGGTGGCCCAGCAGCCGCCGCGCAGGACCTTGTGCGGCGTCTTGAACCAGGGCTGCGAGTACTCCTTGTAAGGGTCGGCGACGAATCCCGGATAGGGCGCGAAGTCGCTCGCGGTCCATTCCCAGACGTTGCCGATCATCTGCCTGCAGCCGTACGCGCTGTCGCCTTCGGGGTGCGCCGCCACGTCCACCGGTCCGCCTGCGCGGCCGTCGAGATTGGCGCGCCGCTCGTCGGGCGGATCGTCGCCCCAGGGGAAGCGGCGCTTTTCCGGCGTGGCGGCGGCCAGCTCCCATTCCGCCTCGGTGGGAAGGCGCCTGCGCGACCAGGCGCAGAACGCCTGCGCCTCGTGCCAACAGACGTGGATGACCGGCTGGTCCGGCGCCAGCTCGCGCACCGTGGCATAGCGCCGCTCGCGAAAACCGGGCTCCCAGTACACCGGCCGCTCGGCGCCCGCCTCTTGCCGCCAGCGCCAGCCCTGCGCGGTCCAGTGGCGCCGGTCGCGATAGCCGCCCGCATCCACGAACTCCGCATACTGGCGGTTGGTCACCGGCGCCCGGGCGATTCGAAACGGCGCCACCTCCAGCGGATGCACCCACTTCTCGTTGTCGAAGACGAACGGCTCGTCCTGCGTCGCGCCGAGAAGAAAGCGCGCGCCCGGCACCTCGACGTCGCCCGCCAGCGCGCCTTGCGCCGCGGATGGGCCGCCTCCCAGCGGCGGCGCGGGATAGCCGAGCGTCTGCCGCGTATAGGTGAAGGCCTCGCCGTGCATGTCCTCGTGGAAGAGCGCCAGCCGGTGGAAGTAGCGCGCGCCGGAGTCGAGCGCCGAGAGACAGCGATCCAGCGTCGACTCGAGATAGCGCAGCGTCCGCGCGCGATCGGGCAGCGGCAGGTCCCAGCGGGTGTCGTGCGCCACCTTCGCGGAGTCGTAGAGGGCGTCGGCGGAAGCGATTTCGGACGCGGCGCCGTGCGGGTGGCGCAAGGTCCAGTACTCCTGGAACCAGGCCAGGTGCCCGAGCTCCCAGAGGATGGGATTGACGATGGGCAACTTCGGCCCCATCCACTGCGCATCGTCGAGGTCGCGCACGAGGAGGAGCGTGCGTTCCCGCGCGTCGCGCAGGTCTTTGGCCAGTGGATCCACGCGGCAAGCGAGCATAGTCTGCGCCGCCGTGCGTGTCGCGTTGATCTGTCCTGCCCCGCCGGGCTCCAGGCTCGGCAACCGCATCACCGCCCTGCGCTGGCAGGGCATGCTGCGCGAGCTGGGGCATCGGGCATCCATCGCCGAAGGCGGCGCGGGAGGCCGCTCGGACGCGCTGATCGCCCTGCACGCGCGCAAGTCCGCGCAGTCGGTGCGCGCCTCGCGCGACTTGCACCGCGAGCGGCCGGTGGTGGTGGCGCTGACCGGCACCGACCTCTATCGCGACATCCACCGCGACCGTTCCGCGCAGGAGTCGCTGGAGCTCGCCGACCTGCTCATCGTGCTGCATCCCGGAGCTGCCGCCGAGTTGCCCGCGCGGCTGCGGCCCAAGGTGCGCGTGGTCCCGCAGTCGGCGCCGCGGCCCCGCCTCGAGGCCGCGCCTTCCACGCGCTGGTTCGAGGTGGCGGTGGTGGGCCACCTGCGCAGGGAGAAAGACCCGATGCGCGCCGCCCTCGCCGCGCGGCTCTTGCCCGCGGCCTCGCGCATCCGGGTGGTGCATGCGGGCCGCGCGCTCACCGGCGAGCAGCGGCGCGCGGCCCTGGCCGAGCAGCGGCACAATCCCCGCTACCGCTGGCTGGGCGAGGTGCCGCGCTGGAAGGCGCGGGCGCTGATCGGCCGCGCGCGGCTGCTGGCGCTCACCTCGGAGATGGAGGGTGGCGCGAACGTCGTCTCCGAGGCGGTGGCCGCCGGGACGCCGGTGCTCGCTTCCCGCATCCCCAGCATGGAAGCCATCTTCGGGCGCTCGTATCCCGGACTGTTTCCCTTCGGGTCCACCCGCGCCCTGGCCCGCCTGCTCTCGCGGGCGGAGCGCGAGCCCGCCTTCCTCTCCGAGCTGGCCTCGCGCAGCCGCGCGCTGCGGCCAGCGCTCTCGCCGGCGCGGGAGAAGGCGGCGTTGCGCAAAGTGCTTTCGGAGCTGCAAAGGAGGGCGGAATGAAGGCCGACGTCATCGTCATCGGAAGCGGGCAGGCCGGAGTGCCGCTCGCGGCAAGGCTCGCCGCCGCGGGGAGGACCGTGATCCTCGCCGAGCGCCAGGACCTGGGCGGCACCTGCGTCAACGTCGGTTGCACGCCGACCAAGACGATGATCGCGAGCGCCCGGGCGGCGCACGTCGCGCGCACCGCCGCGCGGCTTGGCGTGCAGACCGGCGAGGTCTCGGTGGACCTGGGCAAGGTGGTGGACCGCAAGGACGCCATCGTGCGGCAGTGGCGCGAAGGAGTGGCGCGGCGCCTCCAGGCGGACAGGCTGACGGTGGTGCACGGCCAGGCGCGCTTCACCGGCCCGCGCGAGGTGGAGATCGGCGGCCAGGTCCACACTGCGGAGGTGGTGGTCATCAACGTGGGCGCCCGCCCCGTGGTGCCAAAGGTGCCGGGGCTGGACGCCGTTCCCTTCCTCACCAACGCAACCATGCTGCAGCTTCGCGACTTGCCGTCGCATCTGCTCATCCTCGGAGGCGGGTACATCGGCTGCGAGTTCGGGCAGATGTTCCGGCGCTTCGGGGCGCCCGTCACCATCGCCGATGGCGCCAAGCACCTCATGGGCCGCGAGGACCCGGAGATCTCCTCCGCGCTGGAAGGTGCGTTCCGCAGCGAGGGGATCGCGCTGGAGCTGGGCGTCAGGGTGGCCGGCGTCTCCGGGAGCGCGGGAGACATCCGCCTGCGGCTGGAAGGCGGCAAGGAGCTGCGCGGCTCACACCTCCTGGTCGCGACCGGCCGCCGCCCCAACACCGACGACCTCGGCTGCGACAGAGGCGGGCGTCGCGCTCGACGACAAAGGCTCGGTCGTGGCCGACGACCGGTACCGCACCAGCGCGGAGGGCGTGTACGCGGTGGGCGACGTGCTCGGCTTCCCCCAGTTCACGCACACGAGCTGGGACGATCACCGCCGCCTCTTCGACATCCTGCTCGGCCGCTCGCAGCGGGGCCGCTCCGGCCGCTTCGTGCCCTACACGGCCTTCACCGATCCCCAGGTCGCGGGCGTGGGATTGACCGAGAAGGAGGCAAGGAAAGGGAACGTGCCGTACGAGGTGGCGACCATGCCCTTCGGCGACATCGCCCGCGCCCAGGAGGTGGACGAGAGGGCGGGAGTGATGAAGCTCTTGATCGATCCGGCGACGGAGCGCGTCCTGGGCGCGCGCATCGTCGGCGCCGAGGCCGGCGAGCTGATCCACGTCTTCGTCGCCCTGATGCAGGCCGGCGCCTCGCCGCGCGCCATCGTCGACATGGAGGCGGTGCACCCCACCTTCGCGGAGGGCGTGCAGTCCCTGGTGATGAAACTGGACCGGTTCGCGCTGAAGTGAGAGGCGGGCGCGACGCCGCGAGCGTGGTGCAAGGAAAGGATGCGGGGGGCGACGAGCTCTGCGATGTTCATTCTCGCCCCGTCGCCGGCTGCCGTCCTCGGCCGTCGTCCACGGCGACAGCCGCGTTTCGTTGGGTCCGGGGGAACCGGTTGCGCTGCTACGAGAAAGGTTGAGATCACGCCGCGCTCGAGGCATCGCAAAGCAGGGTCGACGGAGTCGTGGTTGGCGCATGCTGTCCTCCGCTTTCGCCGCGTTCGATCTTGAATTGAGCGGACATCGGTCGGGGCGGTTTGGGTGATCCAGCGAGCGGGCTCGCTTCAACGCGGCGTCCAGGGAGCATGTCGAGGGTGGATCGGTCTCGAGCCTGCGACTCCGTGCTCGCGCGGTCAGGGTGTCGGACCCGGTTCATCCTGGATGAACTGCGGTCCAGGTCACCGACCGGCACGAAGTGAATGGTGCGCCGCCGTACGTCGCGCGCAAGTAGCCGGCGCGGGGCGGGCGGGGCTGCGGCGAGTTCGGAAAACGCCCAGACCGCCGGCATCGCTCGGCAGCAGTCCGAACGCGTTTTCCGCATGTCTGAAGCCGCACCCCGCCCGCCCCGCGGCGGCGTCGGTGCGCTGCCAAGACAGCGGAAGATTTTCAAGCAGCGAACAGAGCTGCGGCGCGGCGTCGCGGCGAAATTGTCAGCCGCTGATCGAAATGCGAGCGCCCGCTTGCCTGTCCGCTGGACCGTGAGCAGAATTTTTCCCGAGGAGCGAGCCCGTCCGAGAGGACCCCCGGCCTCTCGCGGAGCGGGCATTGAACGGCATGGCCTCGACCGAACCCCGCGCCCCTGTCCCCGCGGAACCCAGGCTGATCGTCGGCATCGGCGCGTCCGCCGGAGGGCTGGAGCCGCTGGAGCGATTCTTCGCCGCCATGCCGGTGGACACGGGAATGGCCTTCGTGGTCCTGCAGCACCTCTCGCCGGACTTCGAAAGCCGGATGGACGAGCTGCTCGGACGCCAGACGCGCCTTCCCATCCGCAAGGTGACCGACGGCATCGAGGTGGGTCCCGACCAGATCTACCTGATCCCTCCCAAGAAGGAGATGATCATCGCCGGCGGGAAGCTGCTGCTGACCGACAAGGACGACTCGCGCGGCTTCAGCCTGCCCATCGATCACTTCTTCCGCTCGCTGGCGCACGAGGCCGGCTCGCGCGCCGTGGCCATCGTCCTCTCCGGCGCCGGCAGCGACGGGTCGCGCGGCATCCGCGACGTGCACCAGAACGGCGGCCTCGTGCTCTGCCAGGTGCCGGAGACGGCGCGCTTCCAGGGCATGCCGCTCTCCGCCAAGCAGACCGGCGTGGTGGATGCCTTCCTGCCGCCCGAGCAGATGCCCCAGGCCATCGTCGGCTATCTCAACGATCCGGCGCGCTCCTCGGAAACGGCGGAGCGCGAGACGGTGCCCTCCGGCGCGGCCATGGAGGAGGTCATCCGCCTGCTCCGCGCCGAGTACGGAATCGACTTCAACCACTACAAGCCCACCACCGTCATCCGCCGCATCGAGCGCCGGCTGGGGCTGTGCAACCAGCTCGACGTCCAGGCCTATGCGCGCCTTCTCGCCACCGACGCTTCCGAGCTGAACGCGCTCTACCGCGATCTGCTCATCGGGGTGACCCGCTTCTTCCGCGACGTGGAGGCCTTCGAGCTGCTGGAGAAGCAGGTGGTGCCGGCCATCCTCGCCGCCACGCCCGCCAAAGAGGAGATCCGCGTCTGGGTGGCGGGCTGCGCCACCGGCGAGGAGGCGTACTCCCTCGCCATCCTCTTCCACGAGCAGCTGGAGGCTGCGCGCCGGCCGCTCAACCTCAAGATCTTCGCCACCGACGTGCACCGCCACTCGCTCGACGTGGCCAGCGCCGGCCTCTACAGCGAAGAGGCGCTCAGCGAGCTGACCGCCGCGCGCCGCGAGCGCTACTTCCTGCGCGACGACCATCGCTACCGGGTGGCCAAGGACCTGCGCCAGCTCGTCGTCTTCGCGCGGCACAACGTCATCACCGACGCGCCCTTCACCCGGCTGGACCTGATCAGCTGCCGCAACCTGCTCATCTACTTCCAGCCGCTGGCGCAGAAGAAGGCGCTCTCGCTCTTCCACTTCGGGATGAAGACCGGAGGGACGCTGCTTCTCGGCCCGAGCGAGACCCCCGGGGAACTGGGCGACGAGTTCGATACCGTCGACCCGCATTGGCGCGTGTACCGCAAGCGGCGCGATGCGCGGCTGCCCGACATCCGGCTCACGCTCACGGCCCTGCCGCCCGCCGTGCCCTCGAAACCGATGTTCACGACGGGGCACAGCGTGCCCGGGCTCCTCGGCGTCTACGATCAGCTGCTCGAGCGGGCCATGCCCCCGAGCCTGCTCCTCGACGAGCACTACCAGCTCGTGCACAGCTTCGGCGGCGCCGAGAAGCTCCTGCACGTGCGTCCGGGCCGCCCCTCCAACAACGCGCTCGAGATGGTGGACGAGAGCCTCAAGCCCGCGCTCCTCGGGGCGCTGCAGCACGCCTACAAGGAGCGCAAGACGGTGCGGCTCTCCGGCGTGCCGGTGCGCGGGGTCGACGGCGACCGGGAGTATCGGCTCTCCATCGACCCGGTGGTGGCGGCGCCCGGCGCGGTGCCGCACTTCCTCGTCGCCTTCGAGAGCAGGGCCCCGGTGCAGCCGGCACCGGACCCCGCTACCGCGCTGGACGTTCCCGCGGCCTCGCGCGACTACCTGGCCGCGCTGGAGAGCGAGCTGCGCTTCACCAAGGAGAGCCTGCAGGCCACCATCGAGGAGCTGGAGACCTCCAACGAGGAGCTGCAGGCCACCAACGAGGAGCTGGTGGCCTCGAACGAGGAGCTGCAGAGCACCAACGAGGAGCTGCACTCGGTCAACGAGGAGCTGTACACGGTCAACATCGAGCACCAGCGCAAGATCACCCAGCTCGCCGAGCTGACCGACGACCTGGACGGCCTGCTCCACGGCATCGACGTGGGGGTGCTCTTCCTCGACGAGGAGCTCTGCATCCGCAAGTACACCGCGCAGGCCGCGCGCGTGTTCCGCCTCTTGCCGCAGGACGTGGGGCGGCGGCTGGACAGCTTCGCCCCCACCATCCAGTACCCGGATCTGGAGGCCGACGTCGTCCAGGTGCTGCGCAGCGGCCAGGCGCAGCAGCGCGAGGTGACCGGCCGCGACGGCACCATCTACCTGCTCCGCATCCTCCCCCACCGCAGCCGCGCTTCCAAGAACGGCGTGGTGGTGCTGCTGGTGGACGTCTCCGAGCTGAAGCGCAGCGAGGCGCGGGTGCGCAGGCTCTCCTCCATCGTCGAGTCCTCCTCCGATGCCATCTTCGCCCGCGACGCGGAGGGCCGGATCATCGGCTGGAACCACGGCGCGGAAGCGCTCTACGGCTGGTCCGCCGAGGAGGCGATGGGCAGGGACGCTTTTCTCATGGTGCCGGAGGGCGCCGAGCGCGCCAAGGCGCTGGAGAACGTGCGCAAGGCCGAGCTGGGCGAGCCCCTGCAGCCGTACGAGGCAGTGCACCTGCGCAAGGACGGCTCCAGCGTGGACGTCTCGGTCGCCAACGCGCCGGTCTACGACGAGCACGACGCGGTGGTGGGCGTCTCCTCCATCGCGCGGGACATCACCCAGCGGCGGCGCGACGAGGCGGAGGTGCGGCGGGCCCTGCTCATGCGCGACCAGTTCATGGCCATGCTCTCGCACGAGCTGCGCAATCCGCTGGCCGCGCTGCTCAACGCCTGCGCGCTGTTGGAAAAGCCGGGGCCGCTGGAGCGGACGCAGCGCGCGGTGCAGATCGTGGGCCGGCAGTGCCGGCACATGGCGCGCCTGCTCGACGACCTGCTCGACGTCTCGCGCATGCGCCAGGACGGGATCGAGCTGCGCAAGACCAGGCTCGACTTCCGCGCCACCCTGGAGGCCGCGGTGGAGCGGGTGCGGCCCTCCGCGGACGCCTCGGACCTCCGCATCGAGGTCGAGGTGCCGCCCAGCGCGGTCGAGGTCTACGGCGACGCGGACCGGCTGCAGCAGGTGGAGGTCAACCTGCTCACCAACGCCATCAAGTACACGCCGAGCGGCGGGAGCGTGCGCCTGACCCTGGGCATCGAATCGGGCAAGGCGGTCCTTCGCGTCTCCGACACGGGCACCGGCATCGCGCCGCACATGCTCGAGCGCATCTTCGAGCCCTTCGTGCGCGCGGTGGACGAGGAGAAGACCGTCCACGGCAAGGGCCCGAGCGGCATGGGGCTGGGCCTCGCGCTGGTGCGCTCGTTCGTCCGCGCACACGGAGGCGAGGTCCGCGCCTTCAGCCGGGGACCCGGCCAGGGGAGCGAGTTCGTGGTGCGCCTGCCGCTGGCGGTAGACGCCGGCCGGGTGGCTCCCGCGCCGCAGCACCAGGGCATCAGCGGCGGCGAGTCCATCGTGCTGGTGGAGGACCAGGAAGACAACCGCATGCTGCTCGCGGAGATCCTCTCCGGGGCCGGCTACGTGGTGCTGCCCGCCTCCGACGGAAAGCAGGCCATCGAGCTGATCGAGCAGAAGCGGCCGCCGGTGGCGGTGGTGGACATCGGCCTTCCCGTGCTGAGCGGCTACGACGTGGCCCGCGACGTGAGGACGCGGCTGCAGCGCAGCGACATCTTCCTCGTGGCGCTGACGGGCTACGGCCAGCAGCAGGACCGCGAGGCGGTGTTGCAGGCGGGGTTCGACCAGCACCTGGTCAAGCCGGTGGACATCGGCACGCTCCTCGACGTGCTCCGGGCCAGGCGGACGCTGCGCTGGGACGGCCATGCGCCCGAGGCGCCGGAGGTCCCGGCGCGCTAGACTGTCCTCTCACTCGAGCGACAGGTGGAACGTGAAGGCAGCGTCCGGCGCCGTCACCGCCGCGAACCCCGCCGTGGATCCCGTCTGCGGCATGACGGTGGATCCCGAACATCCCCAGGGCGGCAAGGCCGTCCACGGCGGGCGTGAGTTCGGCTTCTGCAGCGCGCGCTGCAAGGCGAAGTTCGAGGCCGACCCGGAGAAGTACCTGGGCGCGAAGAAGGCGCCCGAACCGCAGGCCGCGGGCACCGGGTGGACCTGCCCGATGCACCCGGAGATCGTGCGCAGCGCCCCGGGCACCTGCCCCATCTGCGGCATGGCGTTGGAGCCGCGCGGCGTCTCGCTGGACGAGCAGAACCCCGAGTTGGACGACATGGCCCGCCGCTTCCGGCTGAGCCTGGTCTTCACCGTGCCGGTGTTCCTGCTCGGCATGTCCGAGCTCTTGCCCGGCATGCCGGTACAACGCTGGCTGGACGGCGCGCTGCCGTGGATCGAGCTCGTCCTCGCCACGCCGGTGGTGCTCTGGGCGGGTCTTCCCCTCTTCCAGCGCGGCTGGGCCTCGGTGACGAACCGCAGCCTGAACATGTTCACCCTCATCGCGCTGGGCGCGGGCGTGGCGTACGCCTTCAGCGTGGTGGCCACCGTCGGCCCCGGGCTCCTTCCCGCGAGCATGCTCAGCCACGGCGCCGCGCCCCTCTACTTCGAGCCGGCGGCGTTCATCGTCTCGCTGGTGCTGCTCGGGCAGGTGCTGGAGCTTCGCGCGCGCGCACACACGCGGGGGGCGCTCAAGGCGCTCCTCGGGCTCGTCCCCAAGCTGGCCCGCCGCATCGAGGGCGGCGCGGAGCGCGACGTGCCGCTCTCGGAAGTGCGGCCCGGCGACCTGCTGCGCGTCCGCCCCGGCGAAAAGGTGCCGGTAGACGGAGTGGTCGTCGAGGGCAAGGGCAGCGTCGACGAGTCGATGATCAGCGGCGAGCCCGTGCCGGTGGAGAAGGCGGCGGGCAGCCAGGTCACCGGCGCCACCGTGAATGGAACCGGCAGCCTGGTGATGCGCGCGGAGCGGGTGGGCGAGGCGACGCTCCTCGCGCGGATCGTCCGCATGGTGAGCGAGGCGCAGCGCAGCCGCGCGCCCATCCAGCGGCTGGCGGACAAGGTGGCCGGAACCTTCGTCCCGCTGGTGGTCGCCACGGCGGCCCTGACCTTCGCGGTGTGGATCCTCGCCGGTCCGGAGCCGCGCTTCGCGCACGCGCTGGTCAATGCGGTGGCGGTGCTGATCATCGCCTGTCCCTGCGCGCTGGGCCTCGCCACGCCGATGAGCATCATGGTGGGCACGGGGCGCGGCGCCGGGGCGGGCATCCTCATCCGCAACGCCGAGGCATTGGAGGCGATGGAGAAGGTGGACACCCTGATGCTCGACAAGACCGGCACGCTCACCGAGGGAAAGCCGCGCCTCGTCGCGGTGGAGCTCTTTTCCGATGCAGGGGAGCCTGAAGTCCTGCGCCTCGCGGCCAGCCTCGAGAACGCCAGCGAGCATCCGCTCGCGCGCGCCGTCGTCGAGGGCGCCCGCGCGCGGGGGGCCAGGACGGCGGCGGTGACGGAGTTCGCCTCCACGACGGGGGGCGGGGTCACCGGCATCGTCGAGGGTCGCAGGGTCTCGGTGGGCAGCGGCCGATATCTGGAGGCGCTTCCGGTCCCGCTTGCCGCCCCGGCGACGGAGCGCGCGGAAGCGCTGCGCGCGGCGGGGCAGACGGCGCTCTTCGTCGCACTGGACGGGCGCCTCGCCGCCCTCTTCGGCGTCGCCGATCCCATCAAGGCCTCGACGGCGGAGGCGCTGCGGACGCTGGCGGGAGAAGGGCTGCGGGTGGTGATGGTCACGGGCGACAACCGCACCTCCGCGCAGGCGGTGGCGGACAAGCTGGGCATCGCCGAGGTCCGCGCGGAGGTCTTGCCGGCGCAGAAGAGCGAAGTGGTGGCGCAGCTTCGCGGCGAGGGGTGCAGGGTGGCCATGGCCGGCGACGGCATCAACGATGCGCCCGCGCTGGCGGCCGCCGACGTGGGCATCGCCATGGGCAACGGCACCGACGTCGCGATGGAGAGCGCCGGCATCACGCTGGTGAAGGGCGACCTGCGCGGCATCGCCCGCGCGCGCAAGCTGAGCCGCGCCACCATGCGCAACATCCGGCAGAACCTCTTCTGGGCCTTCGCCTACAACCTGCTCGGCGTGCCGCTGGCCGCCGGCGTCCTCTACCCCGCCTTCGGCCTCTTGCTCAGCCCGATGATCGCCAGCGCGGCCATGAGCTTCAGCTCGGTGTCGGTGATCGCCAACGCGCTCCGGCTGCGCCGGGTGGAGATCTCAGCGGGTCGCGGTCCATAGTGCGCGCGCGAGGAAACCATGCTGAGCGAGAAGGAGCGCCGGATCGCGCTGTTCATCGACTTCGAGAACCTGGTCACCAACACCGGGATCAGCCCGGCCAGCTTCGACCTGCAGCCCGCGATGGACCGGCTGCTCGAGCGGGGGAAGGTGGTCTACCGGCGCGCCTACTGCGACTGGTCGCGGTTCCGCGAGGCCACCCGCCGCCTGCACGACTTCGGGGTGGAGCTGATCGACGTGCCGCCCTCCACGCGCGCCGGCAAGAACGGCGCCGACATGAGGTTGGTGATCGACGCGCTGGAGCTCTGCTACGCGCGCGAGCACATCGACACCTTCGCCATCGCCTCCGGCGACAGCGACTTCTGCCCGCTGGCCTACAAGCTGCGCGAGAACAACCGCATGCTCATCGGCCTGGGCGTGAAGGAGGCCACCTCGCCCCTCTTCGTCAAGGCCTGCGACGAGTTCGTCTACCTGCGCCCTCCGGGCAGGGCGAAGGCGCCCGCGGCGGAGGCGGCGGCGCAACCGGCCAAGCCGCCGGCCAAGGGACGGCCCTCGCGAAAGCCGCCGGCGCCGCGGGCGAAAGGAGCCATCCCGCCCATCGCCCGCGAGGTGGTGGCGAGCCTGCTCTCGCGCGCCACCGGTCCCTTGAACCCCTCGCTGATCAAGGAAACCATCGTGCGCAAGGAGCCGGACTTCGACGAGCGCGAGGCGGGCTTTTCCACCTTCAGCCGCATGCTCCAGGAGATGGAGCGGCAGGGGCTGCTCAAGCGGCAGCAGCTCAACGGGCGGCAATGGTACGTGCTGCCTCCGGAGGCGCCGCACGCCCAGGGCGAGGAGGCCGAGGAGCACGAAGGACAGGCCGACGAGCCGTGACGGAGCCGTCAGCCGCCGGCGGCCTGCGCGGCGCAGCCGGCGGCGCGCGCGCTCAAGAGGGTTCGCTCGCGGGCATTGCGGGTGAGCGCCGCGGCGCGCTCGAACTGCTCCCGCGCCTCGGCGAAGCGGCCCAGCTTCGCCAGCAGGTCGCCGCGCACCGCCGGGAGCAGGTGATAGCCCTGCAGCGACGGTTCCTCCGCCAGCGGCTCCACCACGGCCAGGCCCGCGGCCGGGCCCGCCGCCATGGAGAGCGCGACCCCGCGATTCAGCTCGACCACCGGCGACGGCGCGACGCGCGCGAGCACCGCGTAGAGAGAGGCGATGCGCGCCCAGTCGGTCTCCGCCGCGCTCCGGGCCCGCGCATGACAGGCGGCGATGGCGGCCTGCAGCGCGTAGGGCCCCTCCGCCCCGCCCAGCTCCTCGGCGCGCGCGAGGGCGGCGAGGCCGCGGCGCACGAGGAGCTGGTCCCAGCGGGCGCGGTCCTGATCGAGCAGCAGCACCGGCTCTCCCGAGGGGCCGGTCCGCGCCGCCGAGCGCGATGCCTGCAGCTCCATCAGCGAGACCAGCCCGTGCACCTCCGGCTCCCCGGGCAAGAGCCCGGCGAGGATCCGGCCCAGGCGAAGGGCGTCCTCGCAGAGGCCGGGCCGCATCCAGTCGTCGCCCGCGGTCGCCGAGTAGCCCTCGTTGAAGACGAGGTAGATGACCTGGAGCACGGAGGACACGCGCGCGGCCAGCTCCGCTCCCCGCGGCGCCTCGAACGGCACCCGCTCCTCGGCGAGCGTCCGCTTGGCCCGCACGATGCGCTGGGACACCGTGGCCTCCGGGACCAGGAAGGCGCGGGCGATCTCCGCGGTGGTGAGGCCGCCCAGCAGCCGGAGCGTGAGCGAGACCCGCGCTTCCGTCGAGAGCACCGGATGGCAGGAGATGAGCATGAGGCGCAGCAGGTCGTCGCCCACGTCGTCGTCGAGCTTTGCGTCCAGATCGGGGGGGTCCTGCGCGTCGGAGATCTCCTGCCCCAGCTCCTCGTGCTTGCGCTGCAAGAGCCTGGCGCGGCGCAGCTCGTCGATGGCCCGCCGCCGGGCCACCGCCATGAGCCAGGCGCCGGGATTTTCCGGAACGCCGGAGCGCGGCCACTGCTCCAGCGCGGTGACCAGCGCGTCCTGCGCCAGCTCCTCCGCGCGCCCCACGTCGCGCAGCATGCGGGCGAGGCCGGCGATGAGCCTTGCCGACTCGATGCGGAAGACCGCGACGATGGCAGCATGCGGGTCGGAGGCCGTCACCGCGGCGATCAGACCAGCTTCCTCCGCCGGCGCAAGCGGAAACCTTGCGGTCACGCCTTCTGGGGTGGCAGAGCCTTGTCCATCCCGTCGAGCATCGCGGCCAGCCGCTCCAGCGACAGCGGCTTCACCAGGTGCTCCACGAAACCCGCGTCCGCGGACGCTTGCCGGTCCGAGGGCTGCCCGTATCCGGTGAGCGCGATGAGCTGGATGCCTGCGTGGGCCGCTGCCAGCCTGCGACCCACCTCGTAGCCGTCCATGACCGGCAAGCCGATGTCCAGCACCGCGGCGTGCGGCTGGAATTCGGCCGCGGCCTGCAGCGCGCCCGGACCGTCGCCCGCCTGGCGGACCTCGTAGCCCATGTCTTGCAGCGTCTCGGCCACCATCAGCGCGGCGTCCTCGTTGTCGTCCACCACCAGCACGCGCAGCCTTCGCCAGAAGCCCTTCGAGAGCCGGCGAGGGCTCGCGACCGACGCCGCGGCGGAAGCGTTCCGATCCAGCGCGGGCAACTCCACCACGAACTCGCTGCCGCGCCCGAGGCCTTCGCTGCGCGCCGACACCGTCCCGCCGTGCAGCTCCACCAGGTTGCGCACGATGGTGAGCCCGATGCCGAGCCCGCCCTGCGAGCGATCCAGGGTCTGCTTGGCCTGGATGAAGAGATCGAACACCTGCGGCAAGAGGCGGGGATCGATTCCCGCGCCGTTGTCGGAGACCTTCACCCGGATGCGGTTGCCGTCGCGGACTGCCGAAACCTCGATGCGGCCGCCCGCCTCCGTGTACTTGGCGGCATTGGCGAGCAGGTTGCAGAACACCTGCGAGAGGCGCGCAGGATCCGCGTCGACCCGCAGGCCCCTGCCGCGCGGCGCGTCCACGGTGAGCTGGTGCGCGCGCTGCTCGAGCAGCGGGCTGGACATCTCCACCGCCTTGGCGATCACCTCGGCGATCTCCACCGGCTCGCGGCGCAGCTCGATCTTGCCGCGGGTGATCCGCGAGACGTCGAGCAGGTCGTCCACCAGCGACACCAGATGCTTCACCTGCCGCTCGATGATGGCGCGCTCCTTGGGCGCGCTGGTGTCTCCGCGCAGCCGCATCAGCTGCAGCGCGGTGACGATGGGCGAGAGCGGGTTGCGCAGCTCGTGCCCGAGCATGGCGAGGAACTCGTCCTTGGCCCTGCTCGCCGCCTCCGCCTCGGCGCGCGCCGCCTTCTCCAGCTCGAAGAGCCGCGCGCGCTCCTGCTCGGCGACGCGGAGCTGCTCCTCCGCGAGCTTGCGGGCGGTGACGTCGCGGGTGAAGCAGCGGGTGTGCTTGAAGGCTCCGTTTTCGAAGCGTGCGTTCGAGTTGACGACCACGTGGCGGAGGCTGCCGTCCTTGCAGCGCAGGGTCGCCTCGAAGTCGCGCAGCGTCTCGTTGCGCGAAAGGCGCGCGACCATCTCGCGGGCCACCTCGGGCTCGGCATGGAAATCGGCGATGGAATGGCCCACGTATTCGTCGGCCGCGTAGCCGAGCAGCTCCAGCTCCGCCTTGTTGGCCCAGAGGACGATGCCGTCCGGCCCCACCCAGTGCAGCCCCTCGGCGGCGTTCTCGACGAAGTCCTTCAGCTCCTCCTCGCTGCGGCGCAGCGCTTCCTCGGACGCGCGCAGGTTGCGCAGCGCGGCGCGCAGCGCCTCCTCCAGCTCCTTGCGGTGGAGGATTTCCGTCTCCAGCGCCTTGGCGCGCTGCTGGAGCAGGCTCACCTCGCGGCGGCGCAGGTCGTCGTCGCCCTCGTGGGGATAGGACTCGGCGGGGACCACGTGCGTGTGCGTCCGGCAGACGTGCTGGAAGCCCGGGCCGTCCGCCTCCTTGAGGAAGTTGCCCATGCGGTACGCGCAGAGGAGCGAGAAGGCGTAGAGCGAGCCGAGGTCGTTCCAGAACTCCTCCAGCCGCAGCGCCGCCGCAGGCTGGCCGTCTCGCCAGAGCACGTCCACCATCTCGCCATAGGCGCGTACGCGCCCCGCGGAGGAGGAACGAAGCGCCTGCTCGAGGACCTTGCCGACCACGCCCTTGAACCGCTGCCAGTCGGGCATCCCCGCGACCATGAACTTGGAGAGGGTCTCGCGCGCGTCGAGGACGACCAGGGAACCGTCGCGGAGGGCGGCGTCCACGTCGAGTCCGCTGCTCGCAAGGTGGCCGGTGAAGAGCTCGCGGTGCTCTGCGGTCGCGATCAGCACCACCGGCTCGTCCCCGCGAAGGCCCACGCGCAGGAAGGTGAGGACGCGCGCGCCGAGGAACTCGTCGCTTTCGTAGAACTGCACGACGTGGCTGTGCACCCCTCCGGATTCGAGAGGATCGTGCAGGGCTTGCGCGGAGGAAACCGAATGCAGATGGGACATGAGCTCTCCAGGCTGGACGAGATACCGGTTTAAGTGCGCTCACCTCTCCCGTCACGCCGGAAAACGTCCGGATCCGCGAGTCTGCACCATCTTTCGCGCATTTGGGAGCCCACGGACAGGGCAAGGTCGGCGAACGAACAGCCGCAGCTCAGGCAGGGCTGCGCGACGCGGTTGCCATGTCCCCCGCCACCATCGCCATCAGCGCCTCCATGTCGAAGGGCTTCTGCACGATGCGCGCGCGCTCGGGAAAGGTGAGGCCGTTGCGGATGGTCAAGAGCACGATGACCGCCGCCCGCGAGAGCGCGGCGTCCTCGTCGAGCGCGATGCGCAGCGTCGTCCAGTCTGGATCCGACGTCTCCCGCGCCCAGGGCAAGCAGGAAGTCGTCCGGCAGCGCGCCCATGCCGGTGCGCCACGCGAGCACCCCCGCGCAGTCGGCCACTGACTCCACCCGGTGGCCGTCGAGCACCAGGGCGGCGCAGATGGTTGCGCGAAGGTCGGGGTCGGGCTCCATCACCAGCGCGAACCCCGGCGACGGGCCTGCTTCGTGTCCCTGCGTCATGCTCATGGCGACCTCCCGGCCCGGCGCGGCCGCCTCGCGTGCCTAACGCCCTTCGACGATGGGGACTACCCTCGGCAGCTCCATGGTGAACGTGGTGCCTTCCTCGGGGGAAGACTCCGCCCAGGCGCGGCCTCCATGGGCCGCCGCGATCTGCGCCACGATGAACAGGCCCAGACCCACGCCGCCCGGACGGCCATGGGTTTCGCCCCGGATACCCCGGCGGTACGCCTTGAACAACTCCGGCAGCACATCCGCCGGAATCGACACTCCTCCGTTGTGGACCTTGATCTCGACGATGTCCGCCGCCGATCCGTCCGAGTGTACGCGGATGGGACCTCCGCCGCCATGCTGGATGGCGTTGAGGACGAGGTTGGTCAGCGCCTGCTCGATGCGGTCGGCGTCCCAGGAGCCCTTGCCGTCGCCCGAGGTGGAGAGCTCGATGGTGCACGACGGGTGCGCGGCGCGGCACTCCTCTACCGAGTCGCCGGAGACGAGGTGCACGTCGGATCGCGTCAGCACCACCGGCAGCCCACCCGGCGCGCGGGTGCGCGCGTAGTCGAGCAGATCGCTGATCAGCCGCGCCATCCGCGCCGCGCTGCGGGCCGCGCGGTCCAGGGAGGCGACCGACGAGGTGGTCAGCCCGGCCTGGTGACGGAGCAGGCTGATGGAGCCCATGATGGTGGCCAGCGGGTTGCGCAGGTCGTGGCCGACGATGCCGATGACCTGCTGCTGGAATTCCAGGTTGGATCGCGCGAGGTCCAGCTCGCGGCGTTCCTCGGTCACGTCCCGCAGCGAGACCACCACGTCCTCCACCCGGCCGCTGTAGTCGCGCAGCGCGGTGGCGTCCGCGACCAGCGCCGCCCGGCCGGCGTCGGTCTCCACGTGGAGCTCTCCGTGGAAGAGATCGGGTCTCTCCAGCGCCCGCGCGAGCAGCGCGGCCGCGTCGCGCTTGCCGCTTCCGTCGGCGCACCACCAGCGCTCGTCCTCGAAGCGGGCGCCGATCAACGCAGCGCGCGGCTGCCCGATGATCCGCTCCGCGGCGCGGTTCACCTGCTTCACGCGCCCGGACGGATCGACCAGCAGCACGCCCTCCTGCACCGACTCGATCAGCCGCGAGAGCGCCAGCTCCTTCGCCGTCGCGTCCGCGAGCAGCGTCGCCACCAGGCGGTTCGCCTCCTCGACCTCACGGAACGCCTTGCGCTCGTCGGTGACGTCGATCGCCACGATGCTGGTGCCGATGGGCGTTCGATCGCTCGGCCTCAGCACCGAATGCAGCTTGACGAGGATGGAACGTCCGCCCAGGAGGAACTCCACGTCGTGCGGCTGGCCGCGGTTCGCGCCGCGCAGGCCCTCGGCGAACTGCGGGGGCAACCGGACCAGGATGTCGTCGTCGTAGTGCGCTGCCTCGGGAACGCCGTCGTAGCTGGCCAGCGCCTCGTTGACGCGGACGAAATGCATCTCTGCGTCGCACAGCCCCAGCCCCACGGGCACGTCCCAGACGGCATCGAGCAGGCGCCAGGCGGCATTCGCCTCGGTCGGCAGCGCCTCCGGAACGTCCCGGAAAGTGCGCCTGCGATTCTTCTCCATGCGGAGCTTCTCCAGATGAGCCGCGCGCGCGGAGCGGGCAGGCGGTGTGCGCCGAAGGGTCCTCTCTTAACACCAAGGGTTGCCCCGATGCGACGCGATGACCCGGGAATCCGGCGGGAATCGTACTCTTCGAGCGAGCACTCGTCGGCTGAGGCGGTTATGCTTCGGGCCCCACGAATGGACAGGTGATGACGAACGATCCGTACATGTTGAAGACCGAGGTGCTGTTGCGCCAGGGCAAGGCGCGGCTGGACAGCCTCAGCGCATCCATGCGCGCCTCGGCGCCGGAATTCTCGGCGCTCGCCCGCTTGAGGAAGCTGAGGAAGTTCGAGGCCCGGTTTGCCGAGGTGAACCGCCGCTTCGAGCAGCTTCGCTCCGCGGGCACCGAGGGGATCGCGGACCTCAAGGTGAATTTGGAGAAGTCCCTGGACGCCTTCCGGACCGAGATTGGCTGGAAGACCTGAAAAGGGGGACACCCTACTTAATTCGGCTGCTGTGAGCCGGGACTGCTTGCGTCAAGAGAATTAAGTAGGGTGTCCCCCTTTTCCCCCTTTTCCTTCAGCGGGCCGCGCTAATAGCGCCACCTCCTCGGGCCGGTCCAGCGTGACGCCGAGGTCGCGCAACAGCCCATCCTGCAGCGAGTAGATCCAGCCGTGGAGCGAGAGCGGCTGGCCGCGCTGCCAGGCGTCCTGCACCACGGTGGTGCGCGCGGCATTGCGCACCTGCTCCAGCACGTTGAGCTCGCAGAGGCGGTTCACCCGCTCCTCGCCGGAGCGGCCGAAGAAGTCGTCGTGGTGGCGCGCCGCCACGTCCTGCACGTGGCGTAGCCAGTTGTCGATGAGGCCGTGCGGCGAGGAATCCAGCGCCGCCCGCACCCCGCCGCAGCCGTAGTGCCCGGTGACGATCACGTGCCGCACCTTGAGCACGTCCACCGCGAACTGCAGCACCGAGAGGCAATTCAGGTCGGTGTGCACCACCACGTTGGCCACGTTGCGGTGGACGAAGATCTCGCCGGCCGGCAGATCGACGATCACGTTCGCCGGGACGCGGCTGTCGGAGCAGCCGATCCAGAGATAGGCCGGCGCCTGCTGCCGCGCCAGGCGCGCGAAGAAATCCGGATCGCCCCGCCGGATCCCTTCCGACCAGGCGCGGTTCTTCTCCAGCAACTCGTGCAGCGTCGCCATGCGCGCACCGTACCGCGGCGCGAGTGGACCGTCGAGCAGCCCGGCCGAAAAGGGGAAAAGGGGGACACCTTACTTAATTCGACTGGAATCGAAGCGGCCCTTCGCGATCGAGAGGAATTAAGTAGGGTGTCCCCCTTTTCCGCCCCCTTTTTCGCGCGCTGCGGAGTGGAGATGCGGATGGCGCCCGTCCGCTGGAGCAGGCGCATCACCTGCCAGGTGGGATCGATCTCGAACCTGCGCGCCGCGAAGTCGGGGGACATCGGATACTTGTGGTGGTTGTTCTGGAAGAGCTCGCCCATGGTGAGGACGTCGAAGGGCAGCGTGTTGCGCGACTGGTCGCCGTTGTCGAAGCTGCGGTAGCCGTAGCGGTGCCCGCACCAGTTGACGATGGCCCCGTGGACGGGCCCCATCACCCACTGCACCGGGAGCAGTGCCCACTGCCACCAATGCGTGGCGAGGAAGAAGTAGGGCACGGCATAGAGCGCGCCCCAGCCCACCCGCAGCGGCCACGACTGGCCCAGCGTCTCGTCGACGAGCTTCCACTCCGGATACCCGCCGGCGAAGCGCGGCTCGGGCTCCTCGCGCCGGTAGGCGTAGGCGTCGTAGCGGCGCTTGGTATGGAGCATCATCCGCAGCGCGTTGGGGAAGAAGCGCGGCGAGTGCGGGTCGCGCTCGGTGTCGGAGAAGGCGTGGTGCTGCCGGTGCAGGATGGCGTAGGCCCGCGGCGAAAGGTACGAGGGCCCCTGCACCAGATAGGCGAGCAGATGCACCCTGCGCTCGGCGCGCGGGCTCATGCTGAACATCTTGTGCGCGGCGTACCGGTGGTGGAAGAAGCTCTGGAAGAAGACGCTGGCGAGCCAGTGCCCGACGAAGAACACATAGATCATGAGTGGAGCCTCCGGGCTCGCGCAAGTTGTGCGCCGCGGATGTCACCGGACCGTCACCACCCGGCGCTTTTTTCGGCTTTTCGCCGCCGGGGCTTTGTGCGACTTGCCGCCCGGATGCTTGCCCCACCTCACTCCGCGCGCAGCGCCACCGCCGGGTCCACCCGCGCCGCGCGGCGCGCCGGCAGCAGGCTGGCCGCAAGTCCCACCGCGCCCAGCACCAGGAGCGCGAGGACGAGCGAGAGAGGATCGGAGGGCCGGACGCCGAAGAGCAGGCCCGCGTAGAGGCGGGCCGCGAGCAAGGCTCCCAACGAGCCGACCGCGAGACCCGCGCCCACCACCGCCGCGCTCTCTCGCGCAACCAGCGCCAGCGCCTGCGCGGGCCGCGCGCCCAGCGCCATGCGCACGCCGATCTCGCGCGTCCGCTGCGTCACGGCATAGGAGAGCACGCCATAGAGCCCAAGCCCCGCGAGCAGGAGCGCCAGCGCCGCGAGGCCCTGCAGGAGCAGGACGGCGAAGCTGCGCTGCGACAGCGAGGCTGCGAGCATCTCGGAGAGCGGCTGGAGCTGGTATGCGGTTGCGAGCGGGCTCAGCGAGGAGAGGATCTGCTGCGCTCCCCGGAGCACGTCGCGCGGCGGCGCCTTCGATCGCACCACCAGCGTCAGCGTGTCGACGGGCATCTGGTCGTAGGGAAAGTACATGCTGGGACGCACGTCCGCGTCGAGCCCGAAGTCGCGCACGTCGCCCACCACGCCCGAGATCGTCCACCAGCGCGGATCGCCGGCCAGGCGCAGCCGCCGGCCCAGCGCGCTTTCGCCGCGCCAGAACTTGCGCGCGAAGGACTCGTTGACCACCACGATGGGAGTCTTGTCGGCGGCGTCGGTCTGCTGCGGCGTGCGGCCGGCCCGCAGCGGAACGCCCATGGCCTCGAACCAGCCGGGCGTGACCACGCGGATCTCCTCGTCGGGACCCTGCGCGTTGGCGGCGACTGGCCGCCCCTCGATCTCGAAGGCCTGGTCGTTGGCAACGCCGCTCAGGGGCTGGTAGTCGATCCCGCCCGCCTCGACGGTGCCGGGAAGCTCGCGCAGGCGCTGCACGGCGGAGTCGAACACCCGCTGCGCATCGCCGGGCACCCCCACGCGGAAGCCGACCGCGCCTTCCGGCTTGAACCCCGGGTCGACGCGCACCACCTCCGCGAAGCTGCGCAGGAGCAGCGCCGCGCCGGAGACGAGCACCAGCGCCAGCGCGACGTCGGCCGCCACCAGCACACGCCGCAGGCGCTTCGGGCGCGGTGCCGCCGAAGCGCTGCCGCCGCGCAGCGAGTCGTTCAGCCGAACCTGCGTCGCGGTGAGGGCGGGAAGGAGCCCGAAGAGGACGCCGCTCGCGACCGAGGCGCCGAACGCGAAGGCCAGGACCGCTCCGTCGATGCGCACGTCGCTTGCGCGGGGAAGGTTGGCCGGACCTCCCGCGAGGAGCAGATCCACTCCCCAGAGGGCGAGCAGCACCCCGAGCGCGCCGCCCACCAGCGCGAGGAAGAGGCTCTCCGCCAGCATCTGCCGCACCAGCCGCCATCGGCCCGCGCCCAGCGCCGCCCGCACGGCGAGCTCCCGCTCCCGCGCGGTGGCCCGGGCGAGCATGAGGTTGCCCACGTTGGCGCAGGCCATCAGCAACACCAGCAGCACCGCTCCGAACAGCATCCAGAGCATCAGCCGCACCGGACCGACCATCTGGTCGAGCAGCGGAATCGCCGTCATCTGGAAGCCCGCGTCCGCCGGATAGATCGCCGGCAACTCCGCCTGCAGCCGCGCCGACCTGGCGGCAAGCTCCGCGCGCAGATTGGCGAGCGCGAGGCCGGGTCCGAGCCGGCCGATGACGCGCAGCCCGCGGCTGCTGCGCGCCTGCACCGTGAGCTCGTCGGGCGAGAACTCCAGCGGCCGCCACGCGTCGAAGGTCTCCGGCAGATCCAGATCCTCCCCCAGCGCGCCGACCACCTTGAACGGATACCCGGAGATCTCCACGGTGCGCCCCACCACCGACGGGTCGCCGCCGAAGCGGCGCAGCCAGAGCCCGCGGCCGAGCACGACCACGCGCCCGCGGCCGGGCTGCTCCTCTTCCTTGCTGAACCAGCGGCCCACCTTGGGCTGGACTCCAAGCACCGGCAAGAGCGACGCCGTGGCCCGGCCCAGCCCGATGTGCTCGGGGGCCTCCGCGCCCGAAAGGCCTCCGCTGCCGTAAGCCCAGGCCGCGACGCCGCTCACGCTGGAGAGGCGCTCGTAGTCGTCGCGGTACTCCGCGGGCGAGATGGTGCCGCCGGCGTAGTTCTTCCAGGATCCGTAGAACCGCACCAGCTGCCCGGGGTCGCGGAACGGCAGCGGCCGCAAGAGGAGCCCACGCACCACGCTGAAGACGCTGGTGGTGGCGCCGATGGCAACCGCGAGCGTGACGATGACCACGCAGGCAAAGCCAGGGCTGCGCGCGAGCACCCGCAGCGCGGCCCGGAGGTCCTCTCGGAGCCTGTCCATGACGAGCAGGCGAGAGCCAGATCCGTGCCATGCACTCCGGAGACGCGCGCCTTGCAATGGGTCGTCCGAAACCGGGATCCGCCGTCCCGCGTCCGGACAGCTCAATGCGCGTGTGCGGGCGCCTCGATCAGGCCCGCGAGCAGATAGACGTAGCCGCCGAATTGGACGGTCCCGCCATAGAGCGGCTCGAGCGCAGCCGGAACGAACGTCAAGGCCCCTCGCGCTCCGACGCCGAGCCAGACCGGCCCCAGCGGCAAGAGACGGTGCGATGCCCCCACGGCCGCCTCGTGAACGGTGAATGCGGTCACGGTGGGCACGCCGGTGACCACCAGGTCGTGCGCCGTCTTGTCCACCCGCTCCAGCCGCGCGAAGACGGCATCGCGCGCCGTCAGCCCGTACCGCCCTTCGAGAAGGACGCTGTCCAGCGGCGTGAACTCGAGATTGCGTCCCCAGACGGCGGTCGCCTCCAGTCCAGCCGCGCTCACCTGCACCGACGCGGTGACGCGCGAGACGCCCAGCACCACGCCCTGGAACTGCGGCGGCTCCGGGCTGGCCAGGTTCCCGTACGAGACCTGCAGTGCCACGTGCTCCTCGGGGACGGCCGAGAGCCGCACGGAGAAGGAATCGAAGGGCCGCAGATCGAAGTTCCAGCGGTCTTGATCGGGCTCGCGGCCGTTGAACCAGGAAGCCTCGAGCTTGAGGTCGCTGGTATAGAGGCCCGCGGTCACCACCCCGAAGGTCACGTGCGTGGAGTCCTGCCAATGATGGCCGATGGGCGGGAAGGGATCGTCCTGCGCGGAGGCCCGGTGCATGAACGCCACCGGCCCCAGCGCCGGCTCGCCCACCGGACCGCCGTAGAGCTCGAAACCGAGCCAGCTGGAGAGCGGCCGCCGGTAGTCCACCGCCAGCTCCATGAAGAGATCGTGGGGGTGCTGGGTGTCGTGCAGGTGCACGCCGTCGAAGAACTCGCCGCTCTGCAGCAGCTCGGGAAAGCCCGGGCCGGGAATGGTGGCAGGCTCGAGCGAGAACATCGAGCGCAAGGTCAGGTCGCCGCCGAGCAGCGGGTGCTCGGCCATGGCCATGAGCCAGTTGGTGGAGACCGCGCGGCTGCCCCCGCGGGGGCCGGCCTGCCCATCCCATCCCAGCGAGGCCGCGCCGTGGATCATCGCGGTCCAGCTCCCCAGCTGCACGTGCAGCATGCGCATCGGCGTCGTGTCGGGCTGCCAGGCGGTGCCCGAACCGGCGCGCTGGTGCGGCACGCGAGGCCCGGGGATGTCCTCCTCGACCAGCGGCATGCCGCAGATCGGGCAACTGCCCGGGGCGTGCTCGTGGACTTGCGGATGCATGGCGCACGTCCAGGTCTTTTCCCCGGCGCGCAGGGGGGCGACAGCGACCATCACTGCGGCCATGAGCACGCGCATCCGTCCATGCTACTCTTTCCCGGTGCGCGCCTTGCTGCTGGTGCTGCTCATCCCCTCCGCCGCCCTTGCCAACGGCGCCTTTCCCAGCACGCGGCAGATCCTGACGCGTCAGGCGGATCCGCGGCACGTCCAGCTCGGCGCCACCATCGGCCTCGTGGTCACCGCCGACACGGGCGCGAGCTGGCATTACGTCTGCGAGCCCTACATCACCGGCGGCCCCAACGTGGTCCTCTATGCTCTGGAGGCCGACGGCGCGGTGCTCGCGCTCTCGCCGAAGCTGTCGCGGTCGACCGACCAGGGGTGCTCCTGGACGAGCGTGCCCGCTCCGGGGACCGACGCGACCTGGACGGACGTCTTCGCCGATCCGCTGCAGCCGGCGCGGGTCCTCGCCATCGCCGCCACCGCCGCGCGCACCGGCATCTGGATCTCCCGCGACGGCGGCCAGAGCTTCCCCACCCAGCTTTTCGATACCGGGGAACGGCTGGCGAGCGTGGAGAGCGCCGCCACCAGCCCCGACACCATCTACGCCACCACCTCCGTCGCCGCCGGCGGCGCCGCCACGACCGCCCTCTTCCGCACCACGGACGGCGGGGCGAGCTGGCAGCGCATCGATCTGCAAGCCCTGCAACTGGCGGTTCCGGCCGCGGTGCGCATCCTCGCTGTGTCTCCCGCCGACCCCGGCACCCTCTGGCTGCGCGCCACACGTCTTCCCGCGGGAGGCGACGAGGTGTTCGTCTCCACCGACGGCGGCAAGAGCTTCGCCTCGCTGTACCAATCGCCGCAGCGCCCGCTCACCGGCTTTGCCCGCGGCGCCGACGGGACGCTCTTTCTCGCCGACGGCGACCCCGGCATCCTCGCGCACGCTCCCAACTCCTCCGGCTTCACCCGCCTGCCCGGCCCGCACCTGCTCTGCCTCTTCGCTTCCGGCTCGCGCCTCTACGGCTGCGCCGACGGACTTCAGGATCCCTACGACGTCGCCACCAGCGACAATGGCGGCGCCACCTGGAACCCGCTCCTCTCGCTCACCACGCTGCTCGGCCCTTCCACCTGTCCGGCGGTCGCCAGCGCGTGCGCGTCGGACTGGCAGTTCCAGCAGGCCATCCTCGCCTCGGGAAGGCCCAAGGTCGCGGCGAGCGGCTGCGGTTGCCGCAGCGCGGGTTCCGGGGGCTGGCTGATCGCGGCGCTCGTCGTCGCGGCGCACTGGCGAAGGCGCCGTCCGGGCGGTGCGGCTTGACCGTCGAGCCATCGGCGGGCGCGGCGCCGGCCCTCGACGTCGAGAGGGTGAGGCAGGACTTTCCCATCCTCGCCCAGCGCATCCACGGCAAGCCGCTGGTGTATCTCGACAGCGCCGCCACCAGCCAGAAGCCGCGCGCGGTCATCGACGCCGTCGCGCGCTTCTACCTCGAGGACAACGCCAACGTGCACCGAGGGGTGCACGCCCTCTCCGAGCGGGCGACGAAGTCTTACGAGGACGCGCGCGAGAAGGTGCGGCGCTTCCTCAACGCCGCGCACGCGCACGAGATCGTCTTCGTCCGCGGCACCACCGAGGCCATCAACCTCGTCGCCCAGGCGTTCGGAAGGCTGCGCGTGCGCCAGGGCGACGAGATCCTCGTCACCGAGATGGAGCACCACTCCAACATCGTGCCCTGGCAGATGCTCTGCGAGGAGAGGGGCGCGGCCCTGCGCGTGGCGCCCATCGATGACGCGGGTCAGCTCCGGCTCGACGAGCTGGAGCGCGCTGATCGGGCCGCGCACGCGGCTCCTCGCGATCTCGCACGTCTCCAACGCGCTCGGCACCGTCAATCCGGTGGCGCGCATCGTGGAGATGGCGCACCGGCAAAAGGTCCCGGTGCTGCTCGACGGAGCGCAGGCCGCGCCGCACTTCGCCCTCGACGTGCAGGCGCTGGGTTGCGACTTCTACGCCTTCTCCGGACACAAGCTCTTCGCGCCCACCGGCATCGGCGTGCTCTACGCGAGAATCGGAGCTGCTGGAAGAGATGCCGCCCTGGCAGGGCGGCGGCGACATGATCCGCTCGGTCACCTTCGAGAAGACCACCTGGAACAAGCTGCCCTACAAGTTCGAGGCCGGCACGCCCGACATCGCCGGCGCGGTGGGCCTGGGGGCCGCCATCGACTACCTCGGCGCCGTCGGCCTCTCCGCCGTCGCGGCGCACGAAAGCGCCCTCCTTTCCTACGCCACGGCCGCGCTCTGCGAGGTGCCGGGCGTCCGGCTCGTCGGCAGGGCGAAAGAAAAGGCCGGCGTGATCTCCTTCCAGCTTGGCGAGCTGCATCCGCACGACGTCGGAACCGTGCTCGACGGCGAGGGGATCGCCATCCGCACCGGGCACCACTGCTGCCAGCCGCTGATGCGCCGCCTGGGCCTTTCCGCGACGGCGCGCGCATCCTTCGCCCTCTACAACCGGCGCGAGGACGTCGACGCGCTGGTCGCAGGCCTGCGCCGGGTGCGGCAAATCCTCGGTTGAGCACGAACTGCTGCGCGCCCGCCCGGCGGAGGGTATGATGGCGCGATGACGGAGGCGGTCGAGCACGGCGCAGGCGAAGCGGTGAAGGCTGCGGAGACCTTGACGGACGAGCAGATCGTCAGGCGCGTCTGCGCCGGCGAGCAGCGCCTCTTCGAGGTCCTCATGCGCCGCCACAACCCCCAGGTGTACCGGGCGGCGCGCTCCATCGTCCACGACGACGGCGAGGCGGAAGACGTGATGCAGGACGCGTACGTTCGCGCGTACGAGCACCTCTCCGAGTTCGAGGGACGGTCGCGGTTCTCCACCTGGGTGACGCGCATCGCGGTACACGAGGCGCTGGGGCGCGCCCGCCGCAGCAAGCGCTACGACACCCTGGATGCCGGCGAGGAGGGCCCCTCCATGCCCAAGGCCCCCGCCGCCAGCCCCGAGCAGCAGACCAGCGACAAGCGAGATGCGCCGGCTGCTGGAAGAGGCGGTCAGCGCCCTGCCCGAGGAGTTCCGCTCGGTCTTCGTGCTGCGCGCGGTGCACGGCATGAACGGCGCCGAGGTGGCGGAGTGCCTCGGGCTGGAGGAGGCCACGGTGAAGACGCGCCTCTTCCGGGCGCGCGGGCGGCTGCGCGACTTGCTGGAGGCGGCCGGCGGCGCCGCGGTGGGCGCGATCTACGACTTCCATCTCTCGCGCTGCGACCGCGTGGTCGCCGCCGTGTTCGATCGGATCGCCGGCGCGGGCGTGCCCATGCCCGATTGCCGCGACTGATGAGTTCCTGAACACGGCAAGGCCGGTCGCTGTCGCGGCGGCCGCGGCGATGCTACAGGACATGCTCTCGCGAGGTGGCGTTGGCGTCGTGGCTGCTCAAGACCTTCCGCTGCCGTGTGCGCCTCTGGGGCCGCACGGTGGCTGCCGAGTGCCTTGCGCGCACGGCAGCCGCCGCCGGCTACGCCATGTGCCGCCAGGAGCTGGAATCGAGGAACGCTCCCTGGGTGCAGGTGGCGGTGAGCGAGTGGAGCGGCGTCCTCGGCGAATACCTCGAGCCCGCGAACGTGCTCATCTTCGCGCTCGACGACCAGGAGCCGGAGGGCGCGCGCGAGGTGGTCTTCACCAGCGCCAACCACCGCCGCCACCCGCGCCGGTCGTCCCGCCAGAAGAGGGACGGCGCCACGGATTGACAGGGCGCGGCGGCCACGGTCACTTGCCCATGGCCTTGCGCCGCCACAGCTCCCAGGGCCGCATCGCCGTGGCCTCCATGGTGGCGCTGGCCTTCTTCGCCTCCCCGGCGTCGAGGTACGTCACCTTGCGCCCGAGCGCCATGGCCTGCGCCTGCAGCCGCGCGTTCAGCTCGGTGTAGACGCTGCGGAAGACCGCGCGCGGCAGGTCGGTCGCCACCACCACCGCGCCGTGGCCGCGCATCAGCGCCACCGGATGCGCGCCGAGCACTTTCGCCAGCGCCTGTCCCAGCGCGGGCGTGCGCACCAGCATGTCGGTGTCGCCGGCCACCGCGCGGATGTCGAAGACCGGCACGCCGGCGCCGAGGAAGGCGCTCATGTGATAGAGCGGCCGCAGCGGAGTGCCGGTGGCGGCGAAGGGAACCACCGACGGGGAATGGCTGTGCACCACCGCGCTCACGTCGGGGCGCGCGCGGTAGACACCGGCGTGGATGAAACGCTCGAGGAAGAGGGTGGCTCCCGGAGGGGCGGCGGCGTTGCCGTCGAGATCGTGCTCGAGCAGGTCGGCCTCGGTCACCATCTCCGGCGCGAGCGAGCGCGACATCAGGAAGCGATCGGGCTTTCCCGGCGCGCGCACGCTGACGTGGCCATAGCCGTCGAGCACGCCCTGATCGGCGAGGATGCGGTTGGCGGCGACGAGGTCCTCCTCGACCCGGCGCGCGGGCGCCTGGGCCCAGCCGCGCCGCGGAACGAGCACGGCGGCGGCGAGGCCCGCGCGGAGGAGCAGGTCTCGCCGGGTGAGCGGGGCCATGGCCTATCGGGCGGTGAGCGCTGCCGCGCCGGCGCTGGCGCACTGCGCGTCGTGCTCGCTCAGGTCGCCGGAGACGCCGATGGCTCCGATCAGCCGTCCGCCCTCAATCAGCGGAACCCCGCCGTCCACCGGGACGGCGCCCTCGAGCGCGAGGACGCGCAGGCCGAGGCCTCCGCCCGCGAGCGCGTCCTGGAACGCCTTGGTGGGCCGCTTGTAGAGCGCGGCCGAGCGCGCCTTGTTGATGGCCACCTTGGCGCTGCCGAGCTGCGTGTTGTCCATCTTCTCGTAGTAGACGAGGGTGCCCGCGGGATCGACCACGGCGATGGCCATGAACCAGTTGTTCTTGCGCGCCTCCGCCGCCGCGGCGGCCGCTGCCTTCCTCGCGGCCTCCAGATTCACCGAAGCGCCGATGGGAATGAGATACGCGCTCGCGGGGGCGGGCGGCTTCTGCTCGGGGGGCGCGGCCAACAGGGCGAGGGAAAACGGGAACAGCACCTTGAGGCTGGAGGGCAGCAGCATGGGCAGGCTCCTGGTCCGGAGGGGTGCGGCGTGCGGCGGAAAGCCGCATCTGAGCAATCCCCGCGACCCTTGTACAGCCCGTCCCCTCCCCGACCTCGAGCGAGGATCACTTGGGGCAAGCCTCCAGCCGCCGGAGGCGGCCCGGCGCGGAGTCGCGCCGTCAGCGGAGGGAGGCTCGGCGAGCTCTGCTCGCCGAGGGAACGCAGGTTCCTCCAACGTACCTGACGCAATCCGCGGAAGCGGAAATCGCGTCAGGGCTTTTTGAGCACGAGGCGCAGGTCGGTGCGGCCGGCCTTCACGTCGTCGAGACGCGCCTTGGGGTCGGTGGGCGCTCGCGTCGTCGGATCGCCGTCGGCGTCGAGCCGCGCCTCGACGAGCACGCGGTCGGGGAACTCCTGCCCCATCATCGAGTCGGACTGCCCCAGCTCGAACGAGGCGGGAAACACCGCCGGCAGCCGCTTCACCGCCACCGGAGGACCGCCGTTCGAGTGCGCGCTGCGCACGTAGACGAAGAGGACGCCTGCAGGCGAGGCCGCCGCCTTGAGCGCGGGGTCGAGATCGATCACGCCGGCCACGCGGCGGCCGCGCGCAGACGGGCCGGCAGCGGCTCCGGTTCCCGAGGGCGCCACGTCCGCGTGGGGATCGGTGCCGGTCGACGAGGCTGCCATCGCCGGAGCGGGGCCCGCGTTCTGCAGATCCGCGAGCAACCGTTGCAGCGCGGCGGCGTGCTCGGGAAACCGGCGCGACGCCTCGGCGATGGCGGAGCTCGCCGCGGACATGCGCCCGACCCTCGCGTACGCCATGGCCAGGTAGGCTCGGGCAGAGAGCAGATCGGGATCGGTGGCGACGGCCTTCTCCAGGAGCCCGACGGCCATCGTCCCCTGGCCCATGGCCAGCCGCACCATCGCCTGGCAAGCCACGGCGCGCGGGTTGTCCGGCTGCTTCTCGAGCACCTTGGCGGAGTCGTTCCACGCCGCCATGAAGTCTTGCCGCTCCAGCTCCAGCTCGGCGAGCGCGACGCGCGCCTCGAGGTTGTCGGGATGGCGGCCCAGCTCGGCCTTGACCCGCGCCTCGTCGGCTGCCGCGGAATCGTCCTGCGCCGCCGGCTCGCGGCCCGGGGCCCCCGTGACCGATCCGCCCGTGTCGCGCGGCTTCGCCGAGACGTAGACGAAGAAGGCGAGGGAAAGGACCGCGGCGGTGCTGCCCATGCCCCAGAGGAACCCGCGCATGGCCGGACGCCGTGCCGCATCGCCGCCGGCGGAAGGGTCCGCCGCGGCTGTCCTGCCCGCTGCCCTGGTTGGCCTGGCTGGCGCCGTGGCGGCCGCCGCCTCTTCCAGGGCGAGCAGCGCGCGGGCTGCCTCGAGCTCGAGACCGTAGCGCTCCTGCGCGAGCTGCGCCGGCGTGCGCTTGCTGGCCGTGTCGTCCAGCTCCTCGATCTGGCGGAAGAGCGCGTCGCGCTTGCCCTCGAGATCGCGAACCTCGAGGGGCACCGGCTGGGCCGCGCTCCGCTGCGCCTTGCGGGCAGCGGCGACCGACCTCCAGGCGAGGACGAGGCCGACGACGAGCCCGGCGGCGAGAACGCCCAGGCCCGGGAGCCAATCCACCGCCTCGATGCCGCTCATGATGGAGAGACCCGTCCGGTGGGGCGGATTCCGCCGGGCCAGCCATAGGCCAGCTCGCGCACGCGAAGCACCGCCGCGGCGAGGCGCGGGTCGTCGGGAAGCGCATCTCGCGAAGGAACACCCGCAGCTTGCGTCGCGGGAGTTGCGGCGGCGCCGCTTGCCGATCTCCGCAGCGCCCGCGTGACCAGGACCGCGCCGAGGAGGAGCGCGGCGATGGGCCCCAGCCAGACCAGCCAGTTGACGCCGTGGAGCGTGGGCTGCAGGCGCACGAACTCGCCGTAGGAGCGCTCGAAGTCTTCGAGGATCTGCTCCTTGTCGTAGCCCGCGGCCAGCTCTTCCTTGACCTTGGCCTTCATGTCGCGCGCCATGGTGGCCGGCGAATCGGCGACGGAGAGGCCCTGGCAGACGGGGCAGCGCAAGAGGCCGGCAACGTCTTCGGTGCGCGCGTCGAGGGCGGCGCCGGAGAGCGGCTGGCCCCTGGGCGCGCCCATGGAGGTGCCCGGGCCGCGGGAGGAGACGCCCTGCCCCGCCGCGAGGCAGGGGAACGCGAGCAGCGCCACCCAGAGCGCCACCGCCTTCATGGCGTGCCCTCCGTGGCCTTGCGCACCAGCGCGGAGAGCGTCTCGGGATCGAGCGGCCCCACGTACTTGTCGACGATGCGGCCGGTGCGGTCGATGAAGAACGTCTCCGGCACGCCGAAGACGCCATAGGCGATGGCGGTCTTTCCCCCCGGAATCCGCCAGCGCCGGATAGGGAGAGGCGCCCCGCTGCGCGAGGAAGGCGCGGGTCCTCATCAGGTCGTCTTCGTACACCACGCCGGCGAACTGCACGTCGGGCCAGGCCCGCGCGCCCGCCGCAAGCGCCGCGTGTTCCTGCACGCAGGGAACGCACCACGTCGCCCAGAAGTTCAGCACCACGGCGCGGCCCTTGAGGGCGTCGAGGCTGACCTCTGCCCCTCCCTCCACCGGCTGGAGCGCGAAGGACGGCGCCAGCGTCCCCACCAGCGGGGAGCGGACGAAGTGGGGATCGCGCCCGAGGTTCATCACCAAAATCGCGAGCAGCGGCGCGGCCACGGCGGCGCCCACTCCCAGCACCTTGAGGTTGACGCGCGAGCGCCGGCTGGCCGGGCTGGTGGTTGCCGCGTCCATCAGGGCGTTCCCTCCGCGGCGGCGGCGGCGGGGACGGCGACGGCTGCGCGGGCGGAGGCCTGCGCGCGGCGCGCGGGGAAGAGGGCCATGAGCCCGCCCAGCGCCATCACCGCGGTGGCGATCCAGATCCAGCCCACCATCGGGTTCACCAGCACCAGAAGCCCCACGCTGTTGGCCTGGACGTCGATGTTGTGGATGGAGAGGTAGAGGTCCTCGCCCAGCGAGGTGTGCACCGCGGGAGAGCCGATGGGCTCCCGCTGCGACTCGTAGTAGGTCATGCGCGGATAGAGCGGGCCGATCTCGCGTCCGTTGCGCTGCACGTCGAGCCGCGCGCGCATCGACTGGCGGTTCGGCTCGGCGACGGTGTCCGCGCCCACGAAGAGCAGCGTGTAGGCGCCGATGCTCATCGACTGCCCCTGATGGAGCTGGACTTCCTTCGAGACCCCGCCGGTGCTGGAGACCGCGATGGCGATGATGACGACGAGGGCCCCGCCGTGGACGATGTACGCGCCGAATCGCCGGCGCCCGCGGGCCTGCGCCTGCCGGAGCGCCTCGAGGAAGCCCTCGCCGTGCGCCCGCATGCGCTGGCGCACCGGCAAGAGCAGCTCGCCGAGGGTGACCCAGGCGGTGAAGCCGCCGAAGAAGAGGGTGAGAAGCGTCCAGGCGTTGCGCACGTCCAGCGCGAAGCCGATGGCGGCCAGCGCGGCGGCGGCAAGGAGCGGGGGCAAGAGCGCGCGCCGGAGCTGCTCGCGGGTGGCGCGGGCCCAGGGCAACGCCGGCCCCACGCCCATGACGAAGAGCAGCGCCACCCCGATGGGCACCGACATGCGATCGAAGTAGGGCCGCCCGACGCTCATCTGCACGCCGCGCACCGCCTCGACCACCAGCGGAAAGACGGTGCCGAGGAGCACGGTGAAGGTGAAGAGCACGAAGAGCAGGTTCTGCACGAGGAAGAACGCGTCGCGGGAAGCGCCGCTCTCCAGCCGGCCCTCCGGGGCAAGCGCGTCGAGGCGCAGGGCGAGCAGGAACACGGAGAAGAGCAGCGCGGCGGCGAGGAAGACCAGGATGGTGGGTCCGATGGCGCTCTGGGTGAAGGAGTGCACCGAGTTGAAGACCCCCGAGCGCGTCATGAAGGTGCCGAGGATGGTGAGGAGGTAGCTGGCGATCACCAGCGTCACCGTCCAGCCCTTGAGCACGCCCTTGCGCTCCACCAGGATGGCGGAATGGAGGCCGGCGGTGGCGGTGAGCCAGGGCAAGAACGAGGCGTTCTCCACCGGATCCCAGGCCCAGTAGCCGCCCCAGCCCAGCACCTCGTAGGCCCACCAGCCGCCGAGCACGATGGCGCAGGTGAGGAAGATCCAGGAGAGGAGCAGGAAGTTGCGCAACGGCCGGATGAACTCGTGGCCCAGGCGCCCGACGAGGAGCGCGGCGCAGGCGAAGCCGAAGGGAATGGTCATTCCCACATAGCCGGAATAGAGAAACGGCGGGTGGATGGCCATCAGGTAATGGTTCTGCAGCAGTGGATTGGGCCCGGGCCCGTCGCCGCGGGGGAGAGGATGCTGGTGAAGGGCTGGGCGGGGCCGGCGAGCAGGAAGGAAAAGAAGGCGCCGCAGGCGAGCCACACGCCGATGGCATAGGGCATGTATTCGGGATACTTGTCCCGATAGAGCCAGGTGGCCGCGCCCACGAACACGCCCATCACCAGGCCCCAGAAGAGGATCGATCCTTCCAGCGACGACCAGAGGCTGACGATCGACACCCAGGTGGGCACCGAGCGGGAGCCGACGTGCGCCACGTACCCGACGCTGAAGTCGTGGGTGAGGAGCGCGTATTCCATGACCAGGTTTGCCAGGATCATCGCGGCCGTGAAGGCATAGGCGAGCCTGCGCGCCCACCTCCAGCCCGCGGCGCTGCGCCGCTTGCCGCTGGTGAAGCCCACCAGCGCGCCTGCGCTCG
Source organism: uncultured delta proteobacterium (assembly GCA_963792275.1). Lineage (GTDB taxonomy): Bacteria > Myxococcota > Myxococcia > Myxococcales > 40CM-4-68-19 > 40CM-4-68-19. Next base: position 9,768 of record CAWBVQ010000017.1, on the reverse strand, counting down.
CGGCGAGCAGGGCACAGAGGATGAGGATCCTTCCGAGCGTAGCCACCATTCGATTTTATCCTTCGCCCATCATTGTCGCGCCGTGCCTGCCACCGCCTCGGTCCCGGGAACGTCCAGGCCTTCGGTCGATCGCATCAGCGTCTTGATGTCCACGTTCCGGTCGCCGGGAGCGCGGTACTTGTTGTCGTGCGAGACCATCAGGCGGTGCCCTTCGAAGGTGCCGGCCCGGGTCATGGTTCCCTCGACCACCACGCCGATGCGGTCGCGGAAGAGCTGGGGAGGCACGCCGCGCGAGATCACGTGCACGGTGTCGGTGCCGTCGGTGACGTCGAACTCGAGGTTCGAGACCCCCTCGTCCCGCTTGACCGAGCCGACCGCGACCTGGCCGCCCAGCCGGATGGTGGCGCCCACCGCCTTGTCGCCGGCCTTGCGAAGCTCCTTCGGCCCCCAGTAGTAGACGAGGTTCTCGCCGATGCCTCCGACGGCGATGGCGGTGAAGGCGCCGGCCGCCACGAGCAGGGCGCCGAGCGCAAACCACTTGGTGCGCGCGCGCATCGCGGGTCGCGCCGCGAGCTCCGGCTCGCTCATGGCCTCTTCTCCGCGCGCGCCGCCCGCTGCCGCTCCGCGCGCAAGCGGACGAACACGGACGCGGTGTATGCGCCGAGAACGGCGGCGGTGACGGTGTACGCGGCCACCACGAACTCCCATCCGCCCTGGACGACGCCGCTCACAGCGCTTCTCCCGCGGCGGCGCCCACCGGATGGTTCCTGGGCGGCGGCGGAGGCGCGAGCTCGGCGCGCAGCCGCAGCGCGGCGACGCGGGAGCGCAGCCAGACCAGGCCGATCCAGAGGAAGAGGATGCCGAAGGCGTTGATGCGCAGCGGCCAGTAGAACGCGCTGGAGACGGTCGCGGGCGAGGACTGCGCCTGGTGCAGCGAGTTCCACCACTTCACCGAGAAATAGACGATGGGCACGTCGGCGAAGGCCACGATGCACGCCACCGCCGACCAGACCGCGCGCCGCACCGGGTCGTCCACGAACGCGCGCAAGGCGAGGATGCCGCCGAAGGCAAACACCATCACGGCGGTGGTGGTCAGGCGCGGATCCCAGTCCCACCACACGCCCCAGGTCGGCTTGGCCCAGATGGCGCCCTGCGCACAGAGGAGGATGGAGAGCACCACGCCCATCTCCATGGAAGCCTCGAGACGGTTGTCCCATTCCCAGGAGTTGGTGAAGAGGAACATGAGCGCGCACGCGAAGGCGAAGACCAGCGTGAGCATCGCGTTCCAGGCGGTGGGCACATGCACGTACATGATTCGCTGCACGTCGCCCATGTAGACTTCGCCGGGAGCCTTCGCGAGGCCCCAGAACGAGCCCACCAGGAGGAGCGCTACCCCGAACGCCACCAGGGCGAGCGGGGCCTTGCTTTGCCGCACTGCGATTGTCGACTTCATCATCCGTCCTCTACGACGAGCCCGAAGAGCAGGCCACCCAAAGACCAGTGTATTGCATCGAACAGGAAGAGCAGCACCGCCCAGGGTCGCAGCTGCCCCATGGGATCTCCCAGGATCAGCAGCGAGGTCGCCTTGACCGCGGCGAGCAGCACCGGCACCACCAGCGGGAAGAGTAACAGCGGCAAGAGCGTCTGGCGGCTCCGCGTCTGGGCGGTCATGGCAGCATAGAGAGTGCCGGGGGCAGAAAGTCCCGCGGTGCCGAGCAGAATCACCCCGACGAGCGAGAGCAGCCGCTCCGTGCCCGCGTCGTAGAGCACCACCATCACCGGAACCAGCGCGGCGCCCAGGAGCGCGAGCAGCCCCCAGTTTGCCAGCGCCTTGCTGTAGTAGAGCGAGCGCGGATCTGCAGGCAGGAGGAGAAGGCCTTCCAGCGCCTGCTCCTCCATCTCGCGCTCGAAGCTCTCGGCGAGCGAGAGCGTGGAGGCGAGCAAGAGCCCGAGCCAGAGGAACCCCGCCGCGTGCTGGCGCAGGGCCAGCGAATCCGGTCCGATGGCGAAGCTGAAGAGCAGCAGCGTGGCCGCGCCGAAGGCGAAGATGGCCACCGCCTGCGTCCTGCCGCGCCATCCCAGCAGCAGATCCTTGCGCACGGCGGCGAGGAGGCCGTTCATCCGCCCTCCGCGATGGCCGCGAATGCGCCCGACTGCGGCAGCTGGCTGGAAGCGCCGGAGAAGAGGAGGCGCCCTTCTTCGAGGACCAGGGCGCGGTCGCAGAGCGCCCGCCCGCGCTCGAGCAGGTGCGTGGCCATCAGCACCGTCGCGCCTCGCCGCCGCAGCGCACCGAGCAGCCCGTCCACGAGCAGGAAGCCCTGCGGGTCGAGGTGGCCGTAGGGCTCGTCGAGCAGCACCACCGGCGCCTCCTGCTGCATCACGCTCGCGAGCGCGAGCCGCTGGCGCATGCCGGCGGAGAAGGTCTGGACCGCGTCGTCGGCCCGCCCGGCGAGGCCCACCTCCTCCAGGCGCTGGAGGATGGCGGCGCGCTGCGCGCTGCGGCCGAGGAAGCGAGCGCACACGACCAGGTTCTCGGCAGCGGTGAGTGGCTCGTAGAGGTGGGTGCGATGGCCGAGGAGCGCGATGGAGCGGCGCGCGCCTTCGCGGTCCTTGCGCACGTCGTGGCCTTTGACCTCCACCGATCCGCGGTCGGGCCGCAGCGCGGTGGCGAGGACGCGCAGCAAGGTGGACTTGCCCGATCCATTGCGGCCCGTGACCATGACCACGGAGCCTTCGGCCAGCTCGAATCCGACGTCCACCAGCGCCCAGCGACGCCCATATCGGCGGTACACGCCGGCTGCACGGACTGCGATCACGCGCGCATGCTAGCCGAAAACCCTCGCCGCGATGCCTATTTATCGATCGGCCATGTAGGTGATCCGGCGACAGCTGCGCATGCTAGAAGTCCGCCGATGGCGCGAGCCCTGCACACCTGCATGCTCTGCGAGGCGGTCTGCGGGCTCGCGCTCGAAGTCGAGGGCGGTTCCATCGCCGGCGTGCGCGGCGACGCGGACGATCCCTTCAGCAAGGGTCACATCTGCCCGAAGGCGGCAGCCATCGCGGACGTCCAGGACGACCCGGATCGGATTCGCGAGCCGCAGCGGCGGGAAGGCGATCGCTGGCGCGCGGTGTCCTGGGAGGCGGCGCTCGCCGAGGCGGGCGAGCGCATGGCGCAGGTGCAGCGCAAGTACGGCCGCAGCGCGGTGGCGCTCTACGTCGGCAACCCGACCGTCCATTCCTACTCCGCCGTGCTCGGCATCCAGCTCTTCGCCCGCGCGCTGGGATCGCGGGCGCGCTTCTCCGCCACCTCCGTCGATCAGCTCCCGCAGATGCTGGCCGCGCTGGAGATGTTCGGCCACCAGCTGATGATGCCGGTGCCCGACGTGGACCGGACCCATTTCTTCCTCGTGCTCGGAGCGAACCCGCTCGCCTCCAACGGGAGCCTGATGACCGCGGGAGGCATCGCGCGCCGGCTTCACGAACTGCGCCAGCGCGGAGGCAGGCTGGTGGTGGTGGACCCCCGGCGCACGGAGACGGCGGCGGCCGCGGACCAGCACCTGCGCGTCCGGCCCGGAACCGATGCCCTCTTCCTGCTCGCGCTCCTCCAGGTCGTCTTCGCGGAGAAGCTCGACCGCCCGGTGCCCGGCGCCTTGGGCCTCGCGGAGCTGCGGCAGGCGGCGGCGCGCTTTCCGCCCGAGCGCGTGGCGCAGCGCACCGGCATCGCGGCGGAGACGCTGCGCGACCTGGCCCGCGCCTTTGCTTCCGCGCCCGCCGCGGTGGCGTACGGCCGCGTCGGCGTCAGCACGCAGGAGTTCGGCGGGCTTTGCGCCTGGCTCTGCATCGCGCTCAACGCGGTGACCGGCAACCTCGACCGCGAAGGCGGCTTCATGTTCACCACGCCCGCCGCCGACCTCGTGGCCCTCACCGCCCGCATGGGCGATCGCGGCCACTTCGGCGCGTGGAAGAGCCGCGTTCGCGGCCTGCCCGAGTTCGGCGGCGAGCTGCCGGTGGCCACCCTTTCCGAAGAGATGGAGACGGAGGGCAAAGGCCGCATCCGCGCGCTCGTCACCTTCGCCGGCAATCCGGTGCTCTCGACGCCGAACGGCGCGCGGCTCGAACGTGCGCTGTCCGGGCTCGAGCTGATGGTCTCGGTCGATCTCTACCGGAACGAGACCACCCGGCACGCGCATCTCGTCCTGCCCACCAGCTTCGGCTTCGAGCGCGACCACTACGACCTGCTCTTCTACCTGCTCTCGCTGCGCAACGCCGCGCGCTACGTGAAGGCGCTGGTGCCGCCACCGCCCGGGGTGCGCGGCGACTTCGAGGTGCTGGTGGATCTGGCGCTCGCCCTGCGGCGGCACGGCGGCGGCCGGCCCGGGCGCGCGCAAGGTGCGGTGCTGCGGGCGGCGCGCCTCCTCGGGGAGCGGAGGATTCTCGACCTCCTGCTCCGCTTCGGTCCGCACAAGCTCTCGCTGCGCAAGCTTGCACGCAACCCGCACGGCATCGACCTCGGGCCGCTGCGGCCCCAGCTCGCGGCGCGCCTCGCGGCAAACCGGGCGCGGCTGGAGCTTGCGCCGGCCATCTTCCTGCGCGACCTCTCGCGGCTGGAGGAGAGCCTCACGCGCCGCGTCGGACGGGCTGGTGCTGATCGGACGTCGCGCGCTGCGCAGCAACAACTCGTGGATGCACAACAGCCTGCGCCTGGTGAAGGGTCCGCCGGGATGCGTGCTGCTCATCCATCCCGAGGACGCGAAGGAACGCGGGATCGAGGCGGGCGAGCGCGCGCGGGTCTCCTCGCGGGTGGGCAGCGTGGAGGTGCCGGTCGGCCTCAGCGAAGACGTGGGCCGCGGCGTGGTCAGCCTGCCCCACGGCTGGGGACACGCCCGCGCGGGCGCAGCGCTCAGGGTGGCGGCGGAGCACGCCGGAGCGAGCGTGAACGACCTCACCGACGAGCGGTCGGTGGATGCGCTCTCCGGGAACGCCGCATTCAGCGGACTGCCGGTGACGGTGACGAGGGCATAGATGACGAAGAACAGGCAATGGCTCCTGGCGCGGCGGCCGCAGGGGCTGCCCGGCGCGCAGGACTTCCAGTGGGTGGAGACGGAGGCGCCCGCGCCCGGCGAGGGCGAGGTGCTGGTGCGCAACCTCTGGCTCTCGTGCGACCCGACCCAGCGCGGCTGGATGGCCGGCGACACCTACCTGCCGGCGGTGAAGATCGGCGAGGTGGTGCGCTCGTTCGCGGCAGGCGAGGTGATCGAGTCCAGGCACCCGAAGTTCAAGCCCGGCCAGCTCGTGCAGGGCCTCTTCGGCTGGCAGGACTACGCCTGCGCCAGGCCGGGCACCGTCTCGGCGCCGTCGCCGGTCGTGCCCGGAGTGCCGGTGGAGACGGCCATGAGCGCGCTCGGCGTCACCGGCATCACCGCCTATTTCGGGCTCCTGGAAGTGGGCCGGCCCAAGGCGGGAGAGACGGTGGTGGTCTCGGGAGCGGCCGGCGCCACCGGATCGGTGGTGGGACAGCTCGCGAAGATCCACGGCTGCCGCGCCGTCGGCATCGCCGGCGGAGCGGAGAAGTGCGGGTGGCTGGTGGACGAGTACGGGTTCGACGCCGCCATCGACTACAAGCGAGAGGACGTGGGCAAGCGGCTGCGCGAGCTGTGCCCGCGCGGGGTGGACGTCTTCTTCGACAACGTGGGCGGCGAGATCCTCGACGCGGCGCTGGCGCGGCTTGCCCTGCAGGGGCGCGTGGTGCTCTGCGGAGCCATCTCCCGCTACAACGACGCCGCGCTCGCGCCGGGTCCGAAGAACTACCTCAATCTGCTGGTGCAGCGGGGACGGATGGAAGGCTTCATCGTGCTCGACTTCATGCCCCGCGCGGGCGAGGCGGTGGCGGCGCTGTCCGGCTGGCTCAAGGAGGGGCGGCTCAAGGATCGCGTCGACGTGCAGGAGGGCCTGGAGAACGCGCCCGCGGCCTTGCTTCGCCTCTTCAAGGGCGAGAACCGGGGCAAGCAGCTGGTGCGCATCGCCGGAGGTCCACGCGCCGCCGGCTGAAACCGGTTGGTGGCGTCAGGCCGCGGGGTGACCCGCCTTCGGCGACTCCGCGCCAAGCGGCGCCAGGCGGAAGCGACCCCAGGCCACGAAGGCGAGGAGGACTCCCACGAGCAGCGGGAAGAGCGCCGAGGTTGCCGGCCCTGTCTGCAGCGTGATCACCACCGCGCCGGCCATGACGATGAGCAGGCCGACCGCGGCAGCCACCGTCAGCGACGGCCGGATGCGCGTCAGCCCGGGCACGACCAGGCCGATGCCGCCGAGCACCTCGACCACGCCGATGAAGCGGAGGAACGTGCCGGAAAGAGACGATTGCCGGGTCAGCTCGGCGATCGGCAGGACGAGCTTCATTCCGCCGGCGAAGAGGAACAGCGCCGCGAGCAAGATCTGCAGCGTCCAGAGCAGCCTGTGGGTCCTGGTCATCGTGGTGAGTCCTTCCGCTTGGGGTTTCACAGACGCGACGAACGAAGCCCCGCGAGATCGACAAGGGACTTCTTCCCGCGTCGAGGTGGAACTTAGCGCGAAAGAGCCGGAACGTCGCGCCCGGAGCGGCGGGGGTGAGACGCGGGAGTACGTGATCGCGCCGTGGACGCCGGTCTCACCAGCCGCCCGCTGCTCACCGATCTCCGCGCAATCCTACGGCTTTGATCGAGTAACGTATCAAGCGGCTACAAGTGCGGGCTAGCGGAGTGAGGGGCGATTCCCCGTGAAGTGGTGCCACTGTGAAGGGTACGATGAGAATTGCGTATTTTGTGGTGGCAGCGGATGGATCAAACCATCTGACGTAGCGGTGATCAGACCCCGCCGCCAGCGACGAGGGCGGGAACCGGACGCGGCCAACGACGGGAGCCTTCTTCTGGTCACGTCTTCGTCCGGATATCTGTGTCGCAGCCGCTCCAGCGCGTACAAGTGCTTGGCGATGCGGAAAACGTTTCGATCGCTTACACGTACGGGCGTCACCGAAAAGCAAAGGGATGCCCGCGCGCGTTTCCCTGAACTCCTAGCCGACTCCGCTGATTCTCTTCGCAAGGGGGGCCGATGAAACGACGGATGTCGGATCGAGAGGTGATCGCCTCCTTCGTCGAGTTTCTTGCCGCGAACGGGCACCCGGGCTTGAACGTCGATGACTGGCCCGACGAGCACAAGGACGGCGAGATCGACGCAGTCGCTGGAGAGACTTGGCCATCGAGCACACAAGCATGGACACGCTACCCAATCAACGGAGGGACTCTGCCTGGTATGCGCAGGTCGTCGCCCAGCTTGAAAAGGAAGTGACGCCGCGTCCTGGCAAGATTCTACATGCGGTACTCAGACCCGACGCGGTGCGGGTCGGGCAGGATTGGGGAACGATCCGCGATGCGCTGAAAGGTTGGCTCCAGAGGGAGGGACAGATTGCGAAGCTTGCGCCACGGAAGAACCGCCGCAATACCACCGTCCTACTGCTCGAAAACGATGACATCGCGCTAATGAATCACGTCAAGTTCTCGGAGGCGGTTCGCGCTGCGTATCCCGATGGACGGCCACCCGGCGTCGATCAACTCTGGTACGTGAGCACAGCGATCCAGCCGACCCTTCAGGTTTTGGACCTGTCGAAGATGTGGGAGATGAAGTTGGGCGTTCCGATGATGTGGCCACCGGAATCGTGAGTGTGCTTCGCAGGGGGCATGGGGCCCCGGCGGAGCGGTCGATGAGCGGGATTTGCGATCTTCCTTCGACGCATCTGGCGTTCGAGCAACGCTTCTCGACGGAGATCGCCTGCATCGAGTACTTGCGGCGGCAACGCTGGCCGGACGGCTTCCACTGTCCGAGGTGCGCTGGACGCCGCGCCTGGGGTCTGCGGAGCCGGGCGCTGGATCAGTGCGCGAGCTGCGGCCATCAAGTCTCGCTCACTGCTGCCATGGTCTTCCATGGTCCGCGCAAGCCGCTCGTGCTCTGGTTCCGCGTCATTGGGCAGTTCCTCGTCAGCAAGAGCGGCTGCTCGGCGGTGGACGTCTCCCGCCAGCACGGGCTCAAGTACGAGACGGCTTGGACTTGGTTGCACAAGCTGCGCAGTTGCATGTCGCAGTTCGGTCGCGAGCCGCTCGATGGTAGCGTCGAGGTGGACGAGACGTACCTCGGTGGAGAGGACGACGACGCCCACAAGGGGCGCTGCCTCACCGGGCACAAGACGCCAGTCGCCGCTGCCGTCGAGTGCGGAGGCGAAGCGATCGGCCGCATCCGCACAGGGAGCCTGCCACCCGATCCACCTGCAGTCGCACCTCGACGAGTTCGTGTTCCGCTTCAATCGGCGCCACTCCAACAATCGTTGGCTCCTCTTCCAGCGCTTGATCGAGCGCGCGTTCACGCGCCAACCACCTACGCCGCCCTCGCCGGTCGACCGCCGCTATCCGTTGTGGCTGCCTGAGCGAACCGGATAGCTCATAATCTTTGACAGGCTGCGCGCCGCTACAGTCGCCACCCGACGCGCAGCAGCCACACCGACGGCGCAACGACCGGCGAGTCTTGCGAAGGAGGCGCCTGCGTGAACCGAGCCGAGGCGAGCGGGTCCGTCCAGCCCGCGGGCACGTGCTCCAGCGCGTGGTGGCAGTAATTGGTCAGGACGTAGCGGACCGCGCGCTTCGCCTCGCGAGGCGTCTTGAGCGGATGCGCGTGGTAGCGGTCCGCGAACACGCCGCCATGGCGGTGGGTGAGCGCATTCAGCCGCCTCGCAAGCCGGATGCCCAGGCCCTGCATGCTGCGCGAAAGCGCGGCCCGGTCTTCCGCCTCGACGATGAGATGCAGATGGTTGCCCTGGATGGAGTAGTGGATGATGCGCACGCCGAACCGCTCGCGGGCGTCGCGCAGCGCCGCCTCCACGGCCTTCGCTCTCCGATACGCACGCAGGTAACCAATCCCGGGCTGCAACCGCATGGTCACGTGCACCGGATGGCGCGCGGCGAATTCCGGACGTCTCAGATGAGGAACTCCGGGACCAACGAGGCCGGGATGCGGCCGCGTCCTCGGCCTCCCCGCGCCCTTCCGCTTCCCTCCACGCGTCGGGAACTTGAACGCCGTCTGCCGCCTCGCAGCCTTCATCGAGATAGAATAGCATATATGCATGAGGTGGCAAGGGAAATCGTACCGGCGCGGACCCGCTACACGGGGGACACGGACTTGGCGATGCCCTGGAGAGCGGCAACTGCGCTGCCACTGCGAAGGCCAAAGAAGCAGGTGAGCTTGTCGCATCTTTGCGCTGCCGCACGCTGTGCCTGGTGCGCCGGCGTCAGCCTTCCTTCCGTTCGCACGGAAGCGGGTGCCATGGTCGGGCGAGGACTCCACCGTCAACTCATGCCGAAGAGGCCCTGGTCGATGAGCGCCACGTCGAGCATGTCGGAGATCACTCGCCCGACGCGGGCGAGGCCCGCGAGGGCGGCCTCGGCATCGCGCGCATCCTCGTCGGTGCGGCGGGCCGCGCAGCTCGACGCGCGCGACGAAGCCCACCCAGCGGACGATGGCCTCGACCCAGCGCACGTGCTCCGGGGTGAAGTAGTTCGCCTTCAGAGACGCCACCATGAGAACGCCGCGCTTGTGGGCGATCACGATGGGCACGCCGAGCTTGGGCGTCTTCAGCCTCTGCTTGACGCCGCGCAGCTCCTCGGGGTCGTCGAGGTGGCCGGCCACGAACGTCTTGCCGCTGTCGAGCCCCACTTTTCGCTGCAGGACGGAGAGCGGCTGGTTGCTCGA
>CAWBVQ010000016.1:0-495689 GCA_963792275.1 uncultured delta proteobacterium | reverse complement strand
GTGGGATATGGCGACTGGCTGTCGACCTGCGGGTCCACGGCTGCCGCGGCGCTGGTGATCGGGGAGTATCTCGCGCTTCTGGTCCCCGCGCTGCGCGGGGCGGCAACTGCGCTGGCCGTCGGCGTGACCGTGCTCTTCGCGGGGCTGCAACTGCGCGGGGTGCGGCTCTCGGGGCGGGTGCAGGAAGTGACCAGCCTGGTGAAGACGCTCGCTTTTGCGGCGCTGATCATTGCCTGCTTCGTCGTGGGTCATCCAGCGGCGGCCGCCGCGCCCGCTCCTGGGCATGCGCTGCCGCTCGCGCTGGTCCCCGCGCTGCAGTCGGTGATCTTCACCTATGACGGCTGGACCGGGCCTATCTACTTCTCCGAGGAGATCGAGGATCCCGCCCGCGAGCTGCCGCGCGCCCTCTTCTGGGGCGTCGCCCTGATCGCCGGCATCTACGTGCTGATCAACGCCGCCCTCCTGCGCGTCGCCTCGCTCTCCGACCTCGCCGGGGCAACCATGGCGGTGGGCGTCGCCGCGGATCGGATCTTCGGCGCGCTGGGCGATCCGCTGGTGCGCTGGCTGACCGTGCTCTCGATGGTCGCCGCCATCCACGCCTACCACCTGATGGCGACGCGGGTGCTGTTCGGGATGGCGCGGGATCGGCTCTTCTTCGCCGGCGCGGCGGAGGTAGGGCGCTCGGGCACGCAGGCGCGGGCGCTCCTGGTCAGCGCCGGCGGTGGCAGTGGCGTTCATCCTCAGCGGGACCTTCGAACAGGTAGTGGCGGTGCTGTCGTTCTTCTTCGTGGCGAACTACTCCATCTCGTTCGTCTCACTGCTGGTGCTGCGACGGAGGGAGCCGGCAACGCCGCGGCCGTTCCGGGTGCCTGTTGTATCCGGTGGTGACGGTGGTGACGCTATGCGGGTCGCTGGTGTTTCTGGGGGCGTCGGTCGTGGGCGATCTCCGGGACAGCCTCTTCGCCCTTCTGCTCCTGTTCGCGAGCGCGCCGGCATTTCTCTGGCTGCGGCGCGGCAGGCGGCTCTCGGGGGAGTAGCCGTTGACAGGATCTCGTTCACATCGCGCAAGTCGCGAGGCGCCTTCCGGCTTTCACGGCTTGCGTGCTCTTCGTGGCGGAAGGCGGCGTCCCTCCGTCCGAAACGCTATACACGCGACCGGACAGATCCTTCCCGAGGGCGATGGCGTTACGACTGAAAGGTACCGCGCGAGAAGGGATTGCCTACTGTCGTCTTCGCCGCGCCTATGCCTGTCATTTGCGAGTGAAAATCCAGGGTCTCGACCGTTCGATTCCGTGGCAGCAACATTCAGGGACTTCATGCTGTCGGTGCTTCCACCCACTACAGGAATGATGCATCAGCGCTCTTCGTCGGGGCCAAGCACAGAGTCGCTCGCTAGGTCGCATGCAACCAAGGCACGGCCCGGCGAACCAATTCCAAACGACCACTTGGAACCATTGTAAGACAAACGAATGTCTGGACCGAACGCCGGAGCCTGGGATAGGTTGCGTCGTCAAACGGATCTAAGGGAGGGCGCACAACGTGGTCAACTTCATCGCGGCAATTGCGATTTTGGCGGCAGTTCCAGCCATCGCCGAAAGCATTGAGCGGAAGTCTGTGGGCGTGGAAGGTGCGAATGACGATTACACACCGACTGGCCTCAATGTGAAGAAGGGAGACTTGGTGCTGATCGGAGCGTCGGGTGTAGTCTCGACCGGCGCATTCAACGGGCGGACAGATCCGAACGGGCACTTTGGCCGGTGCGGTGAAAGCGATACCGATGGTGCGCTGATGTACAAGATTGGCCCGACTGCGGCCCAGAGGCCGGCAAGCACAAGCTCGTCGTTGCGCAGAACGACGGCGAACTGAAGTTCAAGGTGCGTGACACGAAGTACTCTGACAACAGGGGCAGCTACTCCGTGGATGTGCTCCGGATTCCCGGCGCCCTGAAGCCCCCGGCGCCGACGAAGGTCATGGTGGACGTGGCGAACGACGAGTGGACCCGTCCGACTTAAAGGTTCAGAAAGGCGATCTCGTTGTGGTAGCCGCTCAGAACGATCCGAGCAACCAAGTACGGTTCACGAACGCGGACTCGCGTGCAACCGGGACGCCGGAAGGCGTGCGCTGTCAGTATGGCGTGAAGATTCAGTCGGACAACGACGGCGCCCTCATGATGAAGGTCGGCACGAGCGAGTATCGCAGAGCCGGCGCCCTCAACTTCATGGTGGCGGATGCACTGGGGTCAGTAAAATTCCGCGCTCGTTTGCAGCACCCCGCAGGCAACAAGGGCAGTTATAAGGTTGTTGCCTTCAAGTTTCCGGCGGACACGATAGCTGCTCCCGAAAACATCGCTTCGGGGGAGTGAGCGTCCCGCTGACGTAGACGCGAACGCCACTCAGCCTCGCGGCGGTCTCCGTACCTCAGCCTGCCGCGAGTGTGGCGTACTGCTGCAGGAGTGTTCCCGGGATCGGCACTTCAAGCTCCCAGGTGATTCATGGGCCGGCTTCCGGTATGGCTGCGGTAGCGGACCGGTCCCAGATAAGTGAAGGCGTCTTGAGTCGTCGGGCGTACGCAGAGCAGAAATCGCCAGCCGTTGTCCTGCTGCTGGATGTATCGGCGTCCTGCCTCGGATTCCGGACTGGTTCCGCTCTGGGACTGCCAGTGGAAGAGGCGCTCGCTGATCGCGTAATCCTCGTAGCGGGTCGTCGGCGAGAATCGACGGTGGGACTTGTCGAGCGTCACGAACATGATTTCCGTCTTTGCATCGGCAAGGCGCACCATGCCCTCACGGGCGTCGGGCTTTTGCGACTCGTTTCAGCGACCGACCGCAGTGAGGATCTTCTCGGCGGCTGTACCGGCGATGAAGTGCAAGAGGCCAGTTCGCATCTGGCAGTGGATGCACGCTGGCGAGTCCCACCCGATCGAGAAGCAAATCCGACAGCTCCGCCAACTCCGCGCAGATGTGAGGCTGGTCAGCGAAACGACGCAAAACCGTATCCGGGCCGACGATCGCCCGTCGCAGGGAAGAGCTGATAGCCGAGCATCAGGAGGCGGCGGCGGTCAAGTCCGGTAGTCGGGAGCGCGTCGAGAGCGATGCCGCAGCGTCCCTCGCCACTGGCGCGGCATCCGCCGTCGGGAGCAATGACTGTGCGGTGCGAACGTGAAGGCGGAGTCGCTCCGGGTCGTCCACGTGAACAAGTAGCCGGAGTTTGCCACCCAAGTCCGCTTCGCCCGGAAGCGGCGGACCGTCGAGCACGCCCGCGGCGCGTCTGATTACGGTCCAGCCGCCAGCACCGTAGACGTCGTCGAGCTCCCGCCCTGACTCTTCGAGAAAGTCGCGCAGGCTCATACCGCCGCGCGCGGAAGCCAGCATGCGCAGTTCGTTGGCAAGACGGTTGCGACCTCCCCGCAGCGCCGCCTTGACGTTTTCGAGCACGAGGTCGCGCGCGACGCGGTCGAGATCGAGGTGACAGCCGCTCGGCAAGGTGGGGAAGCCCTGCTCGACGGCCTCGCGCAGCGAGCCTCGCGGCAGACCGGTCAGCGCCGAGAGCAACCTGTCGAAGCGAAACTCGCTGCGGTGCTGGCCGATGAAGTCGAGTACCAGGCACGTCTGCTTGTCCGTGATGAAGCCGAAGTCCGCGTCCCGAGCTGCTGGAGGAAGAGCGTCGGGCTCGAAGTGGGGCGCAGGAAAAGCATCGTGTCGACGAAAGGCAGATCGACGCCCTCGTTGTAGAGGTCGCAGGTGAAGAGTACGTTCACTTCACGAGATTCGAGCGCACGAGGAGCGCGCATTCGATCCTCGTCTTTGCTCTGGCCATGCACGGCGAGCGCAGAGATGCCCAGCTCTCGAAACTTGCGGGCCATGAAGTCGGCATGCGCCACGCTCACGCAGAAGCCGAGAGCGCGCATCCGAGCGAAGCCGTCACTGCCGACGCGGCGGCGAAGCTGGTCGGCGACCATCTCCGCTCGTCGGTCGTTGCCGGTATAGAGGCGCTCCAGGTCCTCGACGGCATAGGTGCCTCGACTCCAGCGTGCGGCTCGAGAGATCGATGCCGTCGTGCAAGCCGTAGTACTCGAAGGGGGCGAGCAACTGGCGTTCGAGGGCGTGCCAGAGGCGCAGCTCGGCAGCGATGTGGCCATCGAAGTCCGGCAAGAGCGATCGACCATCGCTGCGCTCCGGCGTCGCCGTCAGGCCGAGCAGCAGTCGCGGACGGATGTGCTCGATGAAAGCTTGGTAGGACGGCGCGGGAACGTGATGGCACTCATCGACCACGACGTACTCCCAATGGTCGGCACCGAGGCGTTCCAGCAGGCCGCGTGAGTTGAAGCTCTGCACGGTCGTAAAGAGATGGTCGAATCCCGCGGGGTCGCGTCCGCCAGCAAGCAGTTCGCCGAAGGATTCATCGCGCAGGACATGGCGGAACGTGTCGCGTGCCTGCTGCAGAAGCTCTTCGCGGTGCGCGAGGAAGAGAAGCCGCGGACGCAGCGGGGACTGGCTCGCCTGCCGTTGATAATCGAACGCGGCGATCACGGTTTTGCCAGTGCCGGTCGCAGCGACGACCAGGTTGCGTCGCCGCCCATGCAGCGTTCGCTCCGCCTCGATCCGTTCGAGGATTTCGAGTTGGAAGGGATACGGCCGCAACGTGAAGAAGAACCTTGGACGTGTCTCCCGTCCAGGCCCGCCGCGCTCCTCTCGGAGAGCGCCCCGCAAGCGCGCTCGTTGCGCTTCATCGCTCGGGTCATAGCGCTCGAACTCGCCCTCTTCCCACAGAGACTCGAACGCGCCGCGGAACTTGTCGAGCACGTGCGGCATGTCCGCTTGCGCCACCTTCACCATCCACTCATGTCCACTGAACAGCGCCGCCTGGGACAAATTCGCGGAGCCGACGTAGCCGGTATCCAGGCCGTTGGGTCGAGCGAAGAGCCAGGCCTTCGCGTGCAAGCGCGTACGCCGCGCGTCGAATGAGATCCGGACCTCGACGCCAGGAAGCACTGCTATCGCATCGACAGCGTCGGCCTCCGTGGCGCCGGTGTACGTCGTAGTCAAGAGGCGCAGCCGCCGTCCCGTCTGGGCATGCGCCTCGAGTGCCGTCTGCAGGCATCGGAAGCCCGACAAGGTGACGAAGCTGACGAGCGCATCGATGGAATGCGCAGTCGCGATCTCGGTCGACAACTCGTGCCCCAGCGCCGGCTCACCGCGTGCTCGCGTCAGGAGCGTGGTCACAGCGAAGGGCAATTGAGTTCGCGCCGGAACGGTCCCTTCGTGAAAGGACAAGAGCAACTCGCCAGGGGGCTCCACATCCTGCTCGCCGGGAATGGCGTCGGCGCCCTCCAGACGTACGTGTTCGAGCAGCCGGTTGCAGAGCGCGATCTGGCGTTCGACGCTGTGCTCGCCGCGAATCGATCGAAGGGCGCGGAAGAGTTCGTTGGCGAGGTGTCGGCTTAGGCGTAAGGGCGCTTCGGCGTCATCCAGATTCGCACGCTCCACCTCGCTCGGCGAGTGCTGGCGCGCCAACTCGGCGAGACCGCGAGTAACGAGATGTTCATAAAGGCTGGCGGGCATCGCGGATCTCTATCAGCCGAGGAAGACGTTCTCGTTGTGCCATCCGAGAAGCGCGGTCGATGGGCGCAATTCTGGGCGGACCGGTAGGCGGATCTCCTTGCCGTGCAGCGCGTAGTAGTCCCGCCCATTCTCGAATTCTTCCCGGATGCGCCCACTCACTTCGAGGTGGGCATCGGGTGTCACCGTGACGTACCCGCGATCAAACAGCGTGTGCAGGTCGCTTCGCAACAATAGGCCGTTGTCGATCCGGTGTGGTCCTCCGACCGCGTAGGGATGGATGTGCGCGGCTTGAAGGACGGGTAGCGTCCGCTCGCCGGTAGCCGCGCAACGGCGTTCGTAGGCGTCGGTCACGAGCACGCGGAAGGAGCCCTGGCCGAGGCGCGGGTACACGATGGACCCGCTCCCGTATCGGGGGAGGTCAGGTTGCGCGACCACTGTCGGCGCGGGTGAAGTCGCCGTCAGCGCTTCTTGGACGCTTCGGTAGAGCGACGCGCCCGGTTCGGCCTGTGCATCGTAGGTCTTCCCCTGGACGATGTTTCGCGCCCAGTCTGCCGGAACGGCGATCCAGGCCTCTCGCGGGAAGAAGAACGGCTGCTCGAGGAGGATGCAGCCGATCTGGTAATCGCTGGTCGCGGGCGCTTGGCGGCGATACTTCTCGACGCGAGCACGCATCTCCGTCGGAGTGCGCGCGCCGTTGGAAATTCCGAACGATTCCCAGGCGAGGCTCAAGGGTAGCAACGTCGAGTGCGCGAACAGACCGCCGCCGACGATGAAATCGGCCGGACTGTGCAGCTTGAAGAGGAACAACTCTCCCGGATCCAGGGCTTTGAATTGTCGGTTGCCGCCAGGTTGCCAGAAGTTCACGTCTTCGAGGCGCGGCTGGGCAGCGAGCAATTCGAACCAATCGCTGTCGGTGACGCCCACGAACAGCCTCATGCGAGCATGGTTCCCCAGTGTGTCGCGTTGGCGCAAGCCACGTTGGTCGGCGTTAACTACCATTGGAAGCGTCAGGAACGGTGACCGCTTTCGGGGAAGCTGACGTTTCGCGCGAAACAAGCTACGAATGCGCGACCATGCCTGAGGCGTTCTTCGTCCGCGATGGCGAGAGGTTCGTGCCTACCGAGCTCACTCGGGGGCCGTGGGACCCGAATGCCCAGCATGCGGGGCCGACGGCGGCGCTGCTCGGGATGGCCATCGAGGAGTGTGAGCGGCGGCCTGACGTCATGGTGGTGAGGGTGACGTTTGAGATTCTCAAGCCCATCCCGATCGCGCCGCTGACGGTCTCCGCCAGGATGCTGCGGTCAGGGCGGAGTGTGCAGGTGGTTGGGGCGACTCTCTCGGCCGGCACGGAAGAAATCGTGCGGGCTCAGGCGGTGCGGATCCGGACTGCGGACATCGATGTGCCGGAACCGGAAGGGAAGCCGCCGGCGGGGCCCGAGCAGGGACAGCCGGGGCGGTTCTTTCCCACCGGCGTTGCGGTCGGGTACCACACGGCGATGGAGACCTCGTTCGTTCGCGGGAACTTCACCGAGCTTGGCGGCGCGACCGCGTGGATGCGCATGCGGTATCCGCTGATCGCGGGAGAGCCCACGACGCCGCTGGCGCGGGTGCTCATCGCGGCGGACTCGGGGAACGGCGTGAGCAGCGCGCTGGACTATCGGCGGTGGATCTTCATCAACCCCGACCTCACCGTCTACCTGCACCGGTATCCCGAAGGCGAGTGGGTGTGCCTCGACGCGGAGACCACCGTCACCAGCCGCGGCGTGGGCCTTGCGACCTCGACGCTCTACGACCTGCAAGGCCCCATCGGCCGCGGGCTGCAGAGCCTCTTCGTCGCCGACCGCACAGCGAAAAAATGACCTCCCGCGCGAGGAGCTACTGGGGCTGGGGTTGGGCGGACAGGTTCCCCGACGCGGCGGCGCTAAAGGCGCTGGTCGGAGCGCATCCGCCCCTTCTTCCAGCACGCCGAGCTCGTGCCGCGCGCCGCGCCGCCTCCCGGACAGCTCCGCCTTCCGCCCCCGCGCATCGACGTCCCACCCGCGCTCTCCGCCTTCTGCACCTCCGACCGCGACGCGCGCATCGCGCACACCTACGGCAAGAGCTACCGCGACCAGGTGCGCGGCCTGCGCGGCGACTTCAGCATCGCTCCGGACCTCGTCGCCTTCCCGAAAAACGAAGACCAGATCGCCGCCGTCCTCGAATGGTGCGGCGCGCACAACGTCGCCGCGCTCCCCTTCGGTGGCGGCACCAGCGTGGTGGGCGGCGTGGAGGCCGCCATCGCGCCGCATTACGCAGGCGCGCTCTCCCTCGACCTGCGCGCCCTCGACCGCGTGCTCGAGGTCGATCCCGTCTCCCGCGCCGCGCGCATCCAGGCCGGCGCCACCGGTCCCGTCCTCGAGGCCCAGCTCGCCGAGCACGGCTTCACGCTGCGCCACTTCCCGCAGTCGTTCGAGTTCTCCACGCTGGGCGGCTGGATCGCCACCCGCGCCGGCGGCCACTACGCCACGCTCTACACGCACATCGACGACCTGGTGGAATCCACGCGCATGCTCACGCCGCGGGGCGTGCTCGAGTCGCGGCGACTGCCCGCCTCGGGCGCGGGGCCGAACCCCGACCGCCTGGTGCTCGGCTCCGAAGGCGCGCTGGGCGTGATCACCGAGGCCTGGATGCGCGTCACGCCCCGGCCGCGCTTCCGCGCCAGCGCGAGCGTCACTTTCGCCGACTTCCGCGCAGCAGTCGCCGCCGCGCGCGAGGTCGCGCAGTCGGGCCTTCATCCCAGCAACTGCCGCCTGCTCGACGCGACCGAGGCGATGATGAACGGCGTCAGCCTGGATGGCTCGACGCCTCCTGCTCCTCGCCTTCGAGTCGGCCGACCACCCGCTCGACGCCTGGATCTCGCGCGCGCTTGCCATCGCGCAGGCGCATGGCGGAGCGTGCCCATCAGGCCCGATGCTCAAGAACGACACGACCGGCCTCGCCGGCGGGTGGCGCAAGGCCTTCCTGGAAGCGCCCTATCTACAGAGCGCGATGATCAGCCTTGGCATGCTCGCCGATACCTTCGAGACCGCCTGCACCTGGCAGCGCTTCGACGAGCTGCACGGCGCCATCCTCGAAGCCGTGACCGCGGCGCTGCACCGCACCTGCGGCGGCGGAATCGTCAGCACGCGCTTCACCCACGTCTATCCCGACGGGCCCGCGCCCTACTACACGTTCCTCGCGCCGGCGCGCGCGGGCGCCGAGCTTGCGCAATGGGCAGAGGTGAAGCAGGCCGCGGCCGACGCCATCCTCGCGCACGGCGGCACCATCACGCACCACCACGCCGTGGGCCGCGTCCACCGCCCCTGGTACGACCGCGAGCGCTCCGAGCCGTTCGCCGCTGCGCTGCGGGCCGCGAAGGCGGCGCTCGACCCCCAGGGCATCCTCAACCCTGGCGTGCTCATCGACCCTTGAAACCTGGCGCGCAAAATCAGCGCGTCCGCCGTAGCCTCTTGCGAATCAGACAATGATTTGCATACACGACCATCATCCCCGTAGGCCGGGGTGTGCGTTGCTGCCCATATCGCCGTGTGCCACGTTGCCGGAGGTCGCCTGCGAAGGATTGCTTTCGCGCTCGGGTTGGCCAAGGGGAAATTAAAATGCCGATCTTCGCGCCATCCTGGCGGGCCCGCCTGGCCGCAGTCTCGCTTTTCGCCCTTCTCGCAGCAGGATGCGGCGGAGCCGGCGACAGCGGCTGGTATTATCATTGGAGCTGCAACGGAGATTCCGAATGCCTTTCGACGAATCCTACCGGGCAGGCCTCCGGAACCTCGGGTCCGATCAGCGGGGATCAGGCCGGTTGCAATGAGCTGATGACATTCGGGACGCATTTCTGGAACATGCCTCCAGCGACTCAATCATGCGATCAGAGTGCCGATGGCAGTGGCGGCGGCGGTTCGGCCCCGACCATCAGCGGTTTCAGCCCCACCATTACCGCGCCCGGTAACACTCTCACCATCACCGGGACGAACTTCCCGACCGATATCTCCGGCATCACCGTCACCATCAAGGGCGTGGCTTGCACCGTGATCAGCGCCACCAGCACGACGATCACCTGCACCATCGGCGCGGTGGGGAATTCCATCGCGACCGTCACCGTCGCCACCCCTGGCGGCAATGCCACATCGGGCGGCTCACTTACGCTGGTCAATCACCTCTTCGGCGTGACCTCGTCCGCTACGCAGACCATAGCAGTCGGAGGCAACGGCACCCTGATCGGCTCCACCGACGGGGCGACCTGGCGCGGGATCACCATCGCCACCGGGAAGTTCCTCTCCGCGATCGCCTGGTCCGGCGCCCGATTCACGACCGTGGGCCAGGCGGGCACCATCCTGACCACCTCGCCGGATGGAATCTCGTGGTTGGCGCAGACCTCCGGCACCACCGGAGACCTGTTCGGCGTCACCTGGTCGAGCTCGCTTTCACTGTTCGCGGCGGTGGGCAGGGGCGGCGTGATCCTGACCTCTCCGGATGGCGTGACCTGGACGCGCCGTACGTCGCCGACCACCAACACGCTGGCTGCCGTGGCCTGGTGCGGCGCCCAGTTCATCGCGGCAGGCAACGGCGGCGTGATCCTCACCTCTCCCAATGGCACCGCCTGGACGTCCCAGAGCTCGAACACCACCGGCTTCCTGAACGCCATCGGCTGCTCGAGCACGTCCATCGCGGTGGGTGAAGGCAACGACACCACCAGCGGCGGGATCCTCACCTCGCCCGATGGCGTCACCTGGACCCAGCGTGCGCTCAGCACCACCAATGGCGTGTTCGGCGTCGTCTGGTCCGGCACCCAGTTTGCGGCGGTGGGGCTGGGCGGCACGGTCTACACCTCCCCCACCGGCACCGCCTGGACAGCCCGCTCCTCGGGGAGCACCCAGTCGCTCAACGCGGTCACCTGGTCGACGGCACGTTCGCAATTCACGGCGGTGGGCGGCTTCGGCACCATCCTCACCTCGTCGGATGGCATCGCCTGGACGATCAGGGGCCCCTAGAGCGCCGAGCGGTGCGACGCGCAGCGCGCGGCTTGCTTGTGCCGATTGGCACTGCTAGACTTGCCACATGGCAAAGTCGAGGCCGGAGTTCAAGCCTTCCGTGAAGATCTCCGGGTCCGCTCCGAAGACGCTGCAGGAAGCGGCTCGCCTGCTCGGGTTGAAGCGCATCCCGCGCAGCGATTTGGAGCTCATCGACGTCACCTTGAAGGGACTGCCGGGCTCGGCGCTGACCTCGCTCGCCCACTCCCTCGACGTTCCGACGGCCACGCTGGTGGCGCAGCTGGACATCCCGCCCCGGACCGCTGCGCGCCGGCTGAAGCCGAAGGCGACCCTGACGGCTGCCGAGAGCGAGCGCGCGCTGCGTCTCGCCAGGGTCGTTGCCTGCGCCAGCGCCATCTTCGAAGGCCCTGAGCCGGCCCGGCAGTGGCTCGAGGCCAGGAGCATCCCGCTCGGCGGCCGGCGGCCCCTGGATCTGCTCGCGACGGAAGTGGGCGCGGAGCTGGTGCTGAGCGAGCTCGGCAAGATTGATTCCGGCTTCTTCGCGTGAAGGTCTGGCGCATCGCCCGCAAAAGGCACGCCTCGACCGGCAGCGCTGCCTTCAACGGAGCCGGCGGCCTCGCTTCCGAGGGCCGCTGGCATTCACGGGGCAAGCCCATCGTCTACGCCGCCTCCAGCGAGAGCCTGGCGAAGCTCGAGGCGCTGCTCCATTGCCGGCCCGTCATCAGCGCCGCGCTCGTCATCGTCGAAGCGACCGTTCCCGACGACATGGTGGCGAGGCTCGCCGCGGGGTTGCCTGCCGCTTGGAGTGAGGTTCCGGATACCGGCGAGGGACGGGCGATTGGCGACGCATGGCTGAGGAGCGGAACCTCGCTGGCGCTCGAGGTCCCTTCCATCCACTCGGCGGCGGAGAAGAACATCCTGATCAACCCGAGCCATCCCGGAATTCTGCAGATCGAGATCGGCGAGGCCGCGCCGTTCTTCTTCGATCCCCGATTGCTGGACCCGAGCTTGCGGCGCTGAGTATCAGGATCCCCTGCTTTTCGACATGATGGTCGTCTCCGGTTACATTTGCGACCATCGTGATGCCCAACCTTCAACTCGTTCTCGCGCGAGTGAACGAGCTTGCGCCAAAGGGCTCATTCGACAGTACGCGATCGGTGGGCGTGGGCCGTCACATACTTCTCGAACCTGTTCCGACCGACGATCTCGATGTGTTTTGCCACTTGCCGGCGCAGGGCTCTCTCATCTCCCTGAGCCCCATCTACGAGCATCTGAAGGTGCTCGGGTACCTTCCCGCCGAAGGACAAGCAGCTGATTGATCATCATTGAGGGCCTTCCGGTCCAGTTCCTGGTCGGCAACGCTCTCATCGACGAGGCGATCGAGAAAGCCATCGAAGTCGATCTGATCGGGCGAGCCAGTCAGGATCTTTGACCTGGAGCACGTGATCGCCATAGCCCTGGATGTTGGCAGGTCGAAGGATCTCCTGCGGATCGATACGCTGCTCGAGACGACCATCCGACCCATCGACATGCAGAGGTTACACTCCATTCTTGGCAGGTATCTTCCGGACAAGCCCAAGCCGGGCGAGCGGACGCTGTTCTCGACCGATGGATGAACTACAAGGAGGCGCGCGATGGCGGATTCGCGACCAGTATTTGCGCGGCCTTGGCGAAAGCCTTGGAGGCGAAGCGGGCGATGCGGCGCGCGTTGGCCTTTCTTCCTTACGAGGAGAATATTCGCCGCATGCTCCAGTTGCAGGCCAACATCAAAGCCTTCCGGAACGCCAAGGCCATCGACGAGGGCCGCTGACGGATCGCTCAGGCCCGATCCCCTCAGAGAGTCAGATTGATTCCGCCTGGCCAGGCCCCACATCAGATCGCCCTGGAACGTATAGACGCGGCCGCCGAGGCGGAGGTGGAAGATCTGGGCGACGGGGATGAGGAAGGCCGCTTCCAGGCTTGGTTCGACGCTGGAGCCGAGGAGCAGCATGGGGCGCAGCTCCAGGGCGAAGGTCTTCAGGCCGTCGCGCCAGAGGGCGTAGCGGTGGGGCAGGCCGATTTCCAGGCCGTCCTGGACGCGGTCGTCGAGGAAGGAGCGACGGTAGCCGACGGCCAGGCCGCCGTCGACGTGCTCGTGGGGCGTGACCCGGAAGAGCATGTGCGCCGCGAAGGCGGAGACGCCGCTATTGGAGGCGCCGTCGAACTGGAAGTCGGTGGCCACGTGGCCGATGCCGAACGAGAAGCGCGTGCTGACGAAGCCGGAGCCGCCGTTGGCGGCGGAGCGGCTGGCCTCGGCGCCGCCCATCAGGTCGAGGGAGAAGGTCGGGCACTCGAAGCGCTGCAGGACGAGCCGCGGCGCCGGATTGTCCACGGTGTAGAGGACCACGGGCAGCGCCGCGACCGCGAGCACGGCCACGAGCAGCGCAGCCCGGTCGTCTCCGGATTCCGGAGGGAAGGGAAACCGCCGGCGGTCCGCCGCCGGAAGACGAGCCGCCCAGCGGGACGATGACCTCGCCGCCGATTCCGAAGCGGCCGGTTCCCGGCCTCGGCACCCCGAAACAGCTGTCGTAATAGCTGACTTCCGACGAGGGAACCGGCGGCGGGGACTCCGGATCCGGTGGCGGAGGCGGTGCGGTGACGCTCTGCGGCCATGCCGGACTCGCGAGCGAAAGGACGAGCGCAACGGCGACCAGCGGTTTCATCTGCATACCCCTCGGACGCCATTCTAACCGAGCGCTGGCCTGCAGACCCAACAAGCCCGCCCGCGGCCACGGATGTGGCCCCGGCTCCTACTCCAGCCCCGGCACGCCGGTGCGGTCGCCGGTGAGCTCCCAGCGCAGGAGCGAGACGGGAATGAGCCCCGCGGCGTCCTTTTCGTCCATGAACTGGTGGAGCGTCTTGCCCGAGCCGAGCATCCGCGAGAGGAGCTTGTCGAACTCCAGCTTGCCGATCAGGTAGCTCGTGCCGTACGCCGGCTGCTCCAGATACAGGTGCTGCTCGAACCAGACCGTCTCGCCTTCGAGGCGCAGCCAGCCGCGCGGCGTGTTCGCGGAGGCGAACTTCGCCGCCTGTTCCAGGGACATCTGGTTCGCGTGCATGCGCAGATCTCCCAGGGCGCGGGCGGCGCGTTGGGCGACGAGCACCCAGATCAGCTCCCGCGAGCGCGGGCGCGCATCGCAGAGGCCCAGGTGCATCGCCAGCTCCTCCATCGCGGTGGCGAAGCCCTCGGTGCGCGTATTGAAGATGTTGTAGAGCAGGGCGCCGCGGCGGATGGGATCGGGATGCGGGTCGTGCTCCATGCGCGCGAGGTCGAACCAATGATAGCCGTGCGTGCGCATCAACGCCGGGTCGCGGTAGTCCACCTCGGTGAAGAACTCCAGCGGGCGGCGAGGCGTGTACTGGCCCAGCGTGGCTGCGCAGCGCCGGGTCCATGTCCTTGCGGATGGTCAGCACGTCGTGCTGGGCGAGGAAACTCATGTACTCGCTGACGCCGGCGGCGAAGCGGCGCGCGTGCTCCTCCGCGCTCGACACCGGCGGCTTGCGGCGGCAGCGCGCGGTTCTTCTGCTCTTCGAGCAAGAGCGTGGCGCGGGCGCGGGCGAGCTCGCGCTCCATCAAGAGCACCTCGTCGGCCCAGCGGTAGCGGACGAGCTGCACGTTGGCGAGGTACCAGTCGTAGTTCTCGACCCCGACGCCGGAGGGGCCGGTCTTCGACGGCGCCTGCGCTTCCAGCCACTGCAGGAAGCCGTCGGTCGCGTCCAGCGCCTTTTGCACCGCCGCCGTGAGCGCCGCGTGACCCGAAGCCTTGCGCGCCAGGTCGGCGAGCGCCGCGTGCTGCGCCTTCACGTCGCGGATTCCGTACAACCACAGGTCGCGCGCGTTGCCGGTCAGGTTCCCGCGCGCCTGCTGCAAGAGCGCGGGAATGTGCGAGAGGCGCCGCGCCAGCTCGCCGGCATCGCGCGGCAGCGTGAAGCGGAACACCTCCACCCCGCCGAGCGCGTGGGGCCCTTCGCGCGCGGGCTGGTCGGTCTCGTCGGTGAAGACCGTCACGTAGAAGTCGGGATTGCGCGCCCAGGGCTGGAGCACGCGGTGGTCGAAGTCGAGCCCGTTCATCTCCGCGCGCAGGATGTGCCAGTCCACTTGTTGCGGCACCGGCCAGGCGCGCGGGTCCAGCGAGGCGAGCCGCTTCTGCCACGCCTTCAGCCCTGCGTGCTGCCGCGCCATCGCCGCCGGCGTGTAGTCGGGCACGCCATCCACCAGCGCAGGCTTCTGGAACGCGCGCCATTCGCCGAAGAGCGTGACCAGATCGGAATACCCGCCTGCGGCCGCCACAGCCAGGATCAACGCGCACATGGCGGCGCACTGTACACGCGGAAGGCTCGCCTTGACGCGCGACCCTGCGATTGCTTTCTTGCGCTGCGATGCCGCTCGCGCTGGAGACCTCGTTGCGGGCGTTCTTCGTCCCGGGTTTCCTCTTGTGCGCGGCATCGCTGCCGGCGCGGGCGCAGAAGCTGCCGCTCCCCGAGAAGGACATCGCCGCGCTGGCGCAGGAGCTGAGCGGCGAGACGGCGAAGCGCAACCTCGAGGGCATCGCGCGCTTCCACCGCCAGCGCGGCTCTTCGGGGTTTCGTTCCGCCGCCGAGCTGGTGGCGGAGCGCGCGCGCGCCTATGGGCTGAGCGACGTGGCCATCCTGGAGTTTCCCGCCGACGGCAAGATCTTCTACGGGACGCAGCGCTCGCGGCCGGCGTGGGACGCGGAGTCGGGCGAGCTGTGGGATCTGGGCGAGGGCCGCAAGATCGCAAGCTTCGAGGCCGAGCCGGTGTCGCTCGCCGAGGACAGCGAGAGCGGCGAGGTGACCGCGGCCCTGGTCGACGTGGGCGAGGGCACCAAGGAGGCCGACTACGCCGGCAAGAACGTCAAGGGCAGGCTGGTGCTCACCTCGTCGCAGCCGGGCGCCGTGCAGGAGCTGGCGGTGGGCAAGCTGGGCGCGGCGGGCATCGTCAGCTCCGCGCAGAACCAGAAGACGGCCTGGTGGGGAGAAGACGAGAACCTGGTCCGCTGGGGACACCTCGACTCCTTCCCGGCGCACAAGACCTTCGCCTTCATGGTCTCGCTCAAGACGGCGCGCGCGCTGCGCGAGCGGCTGGCGCAAGGGCGAGGAGATCCGGCTGCATGCCACGGTCAAGGCGGGGCAGCACCCGGGGAAGTACCAGATCGTCACCGCCGCCATCCCCGGGGCGGACCCGCGGCTCGCCACGAGGAGATCGCCTTCAGCTGCCATCTCGACCACCAGCGCCCCGGCGCGAACGACAACGCCAGCGGCTGCGCCACCATCCTGGAAGCAGGGCGGGCGCTGCAGAAGCTCATTCGCGAGGGCAAGCTGGCCAGGCCCGCGCGCACGCTTCGCTTCTTCTGGCCGCCGGAGATCGAAGGCACCACCACGCTGCTCAACGCGAGGCCCGACCTGGCCGCGCGCATCAAGGCGGTGGTGCACATGGACATGGTGGGCGGCGGGCCGGTCACCAAGGCGGTGTTCCACGTCACCCGCGGGCCTTCGAGCCTGCCCTCCTTCGTCCACGACGTGGCCTGGGCATTTGCCGATTTCGTCAACGCGCAATCGTATCGATATGCCGCGACCGGCAGCGCCGAGGTGCCGCTGGTCGCGCCCACCGGCGGCAAGGAGCCGCTGCTCGCCCAGGACTCGCCCTTCACCGGGGGCAGCGACCACGTGGTCTACCAGGACTCGTCGTTCCGGATTCCCGCCATCTACCTGAACGACTGGCCGGACCGGTACATCCACACCAACTTCGATACCGCCGCCAACATCGACCCGACCAAGCTCCTGCGCGCGGCATTCATCGGAGCGGCCAGCGGATACGCGCTCGCCAACGCCAGCCGCCGGGACTGGACGGCGAGGCCGTTGGCGCAAGGAGCCGGCGGCACCGGGCCCCTGGCGCTCGTCTACAGGCGCAAGCCGGAACCGAAAGGCGCCGATGGCGGTGTTCGGATACGACTGGTTCGCCGACCACGCCAGGGCCGCGAAGATCGCCACGCCGAAGCTGCTGCAAGAGGGAGCCATTCCCGCGGCGCCCCGGGCGCCGGAGACCGGTGGCGCCGAGGACTACGCGTACGAAATCCTCAATTTCGCCGACGGCAGGCGGACGGTGCAGCAGATCCGCGACGCCGTCTCGGCGGAGTATGGTCCCATCGATGCGGACGTGGTGGCGGAGTACCTCCGCGCCCTCGCCGCCATCGGCGTGCTCGAGCGCACAGGCTCTTCAGCCCCGGGGCCCTGATCGATCCTTGACCTTGGAGGCGCCCTTCTGCGGCGTGGCCAGGCCCTTGTACTCCAGGAGCGGCTCGATCGTCGGCGGCCCGCCGAAGAAGTTCTCGAAGAGCGTGAGCGGTTCCTGCGTGCGGCCGCGGGAGAGCACCTTGTCGCGGAAGGTGTCGCCGTTCGCGCGGGTGAGGCCGCCGTGCTGGTGGAACCACTGGCCGCTGTCGCGGGCCAGCACCTCGCTCCAGATGTACGCGTAGTACGCGGCGGAATAGCCGCTGGCGAAGATGTGCGAGAAATACGTGCTGTGATAGCGCGGCGGCACGGGCGGAAAGAAGACGCCGTTGTCGCGCAGCGCGGCTTCGTCGAACGCGATCACGTGCGCCGCGTCCGGGACGTGCGCCGCCGGGAGCTGGTGCCAGGCCTGATCGAGCATGGCCGCCTCCAGGTATTCGGAGGTCGAATACCCCGCATTGAAGGTCTGCGCGGCCAGCACCTTGTCGAAGAGCGCCTTGGGCATGGCCTCGCCGGTCTTGTAGTTCTTCGCGTAGTGCGCCAGCACCTTCGGCTCCCGCGCCCACATCTCGTTGAACTGCGAGGGATACTCCACGAAGTCGCGCGGCACGCTCATCGAGAGCAGCGGATACTTCACGTGCGAGAAGAGCCCGTGCAGCGCGTGGCCGAACTCGTGGAACATGGTGGTCACTTCCTCGAAGGTGAGCAGGGTGGGCTCGCCCGGCGCGGGCTTGGGGATGTTGAGGTTGTTCGAGGCCACCGGCTTCTGCTCGAGCAGCGCCGACTGCGAGACGTAGGTGTTCATCCACGCGCCGCCCTGCTTGTTGTCGCGCTTGTAGTAGTCGCCGATGAAGAGCCCCAGCGGCGAGCCGTCCTTGTCGAGCACGTCGAAGACGCGCACGTCCTCCTGGTAGACCGGCAGGTCGTGGCGCTCCTTGAAGGTGATGCCGTAGAGCTGGTTCGCGGCGTAGAAGACGCCGTCGTCGAAGCACGCGGTTGATCTCGAAGTACGGCTTCACCTGCGGCCTCGTCGAAGTCGTAGCGCGCCTTGCGCAGCTGCTCCGCGTAGAAGGCCCAGTCCCAGGGCGCGAGCTTGAACGGCGGCGTATGCGAGGCCTTGGCCTGCGCGTCGATGATGGCCTGGAGCTCCGCGGCGTCCTTCTTCGCCTTGGCCAGCGCCGCCGGCGCGAGCTTGCCCAGCATGTCGTTCACCGCCTGCCGGCGTGCCGGCGGTCTCGTCGGCGAGCGTGTAGGCGGCCCAGTTCGGGCGCGCCGAACAGCGCCGCCTTCTGCGACGCGCAGGGCGAGCGATGCGCGACACCACCTCGCGTGTTGTCGGCGTCGCCGGCCGTCGCGCGCGACACCGACGCGCTTGAAGATGCGCTCGCGCAGCGCGCGGTTCTTCATCTGCTCCAGCGGCGGCTGGATGGTGGTGTTCTGCAGCGCGATCACCCACTTGCCCTCGAGTCCCGCGCGCCTTGGCCGCCTGCGCCGCCGCGCCGATCTGCTCGCTCGAGAGCCCGTCGAGCTCCTTGACGTCGTCCACCACCACCGCGCCCTCCTTGGTCGCCTTGAGCACGTTCTGCCGGAACTTCGTCGTCAGCGACGGAGAGCTCCTGGTTGAGCTTCTTCAGCTTCTCCTGCTCGGCCGGCGAGAGCCGCGCGCCGGCGCCGCACGAAGACCGTGCTCGTAGCGCGTCGAGGAGCTGCAGCCGACTCGGGATCGAGGCCGAGCTGCGCGCGCTTCTGGTAGAGCGCGTCAACCCGCGCGAAGAGCGCCGGATCGAGGAGGATGGCGTCGCGGTGCGCGGCGAGCCTGGGCGCCATCTGCGCCTCGATCTTCTGCATCTGCGGATTGGTGTTCGCGCCTTCCAGGTTGGAGAACGTCTTCGAGACGCGGTCGAGCACCCGGCCCGACTTCTCCAGCGCGACGAGCGTGTTCTCGAAGGTGGGCGGCTGGGGATTGTGCGCGATGGCGTCCACCTCCTTGAGGTGCTCGGCCATGCCCGCCTCGAACGCAGGCACGAAGTCCTCGTCGTGGATGCGGTCGAACGGCGGCATCTGGAAGGGAAGCGGGCTGGGCTCGAAGAAGGGGTTCTTCGCCATGTCGGGTGTCCCGGTGGCCGCAGGCGCCTGGGCGGCGGCGCGGCCGTTGGCGCGGCCGGCGTCTTCGGCGCAGCGCTGGTCGATGCGCCATTGCCGTCCACGGAAGCGCAGGCTGCGAGCACGAGCGAGGACGCGATGACGAAGCGCAGAGGGGTCACGGATGCTCCTTGAGGACGAGGCGCCCTTGATGCCGCGCCTTGGCGATGAATTCAAGGAATATGTGTTCCGGCGCGGCTCCCCGGCCTGTCGCAGCTGCGTTGTGGTAACAGTGCAGCATAAAGGGGGGGTTCCATGAAAATGCGCATTTCCCGAACGGCGGGCGCCGTCGCGCTCGCCTCCGCGCTGGTGGTGAGCGGCCTGGTGCTCGCCCAAACGGCGGGCAGGACCACCGTGCCGAAGACGCAGGCGGCCGAGTACGCGAGCATGTGCAAGTTCTGCGAGACCAGCACCGACGGTGCCTGCTTCGCCTTCGGCCCCGACGCCGGCCTGAAAGACGGCGGCATGGACACCAACACCTGCACGTATCCGCCATGCTCGACCAACAACGCGGCGAGGCTGGCCGAATTGAAGCTCGCCTGCGCCACCTGCCGCGCCATCTGCCCGAACACTAGCGGAGCGCGGGCGGTGCAAACGACGCCAGGTCAGAAGAAATGACCCGGGCGCAGCGCTTTGCCCAATTCTCGGCGGCGCTGCAAGCCGAAAGCGCGCGCTCGGCGCGGCCGGCATATCCGGCGTCGCGATAGATCCGGGCGCGGTGCAGCGCGAGCTCGCACCCGCCCTGGGTCTTGTGCGCGTCCATCCAGGCCACCGCGCCCTGGGGATCCATGAAGCCGAACCAGCCCACCACGCGCGAGGGCTTGTCGCTGCGCTCGTCCTCGGCGGCAAACCGCTGCTCGAGCGCGGCCAGGCGCGCCGCCCGGGCGGGGCCGATGGCCCCGTGGCGGATGCGGGAGAGGCCGCGCAGGGCCGCCGCCTCCATCGTCTCGTCCAGGCCGCCGATGGCCAAGGCTCCCTGGGCAAGCTCCGCCTCGATCTCGCGTTCCGCCTCCGCGTCGCGATGGAGCCGCATCAAGGCCGCCGCGCGCAACAGGTGCGCCCCCTGGAGCGGGGCGGGCTTGCCCTCCTGCTCCTCGCGCGCGATCTGGGCGATGAGATCCGACGAGAAGGCATCGGCCTCTTCCAGGTGTCCGCGCTGGAGCGCCACCGAGACGAGGTAGAACCGGAGCGGGGCGAGCAAGCGCCGGTCGTAGCGGGCGGCGCGGTCGATGGCGAGCTTGAGGGTCGCGATCAGCGCCCCGTAGTCGCAGGCCTGATCGTGGAGGAAGGCGAGCGTGTAGAGCGCCTGCGCGGAGTGCGGGTCGGCCTGCGCGGCGTCGGCGCAGGCCGAAGTCGCCGCGCTCAGCTCGCGATCGGAGGGCCAGTCGCGCATCTGCCGCCTGGCGGTGACGCACTCTGCGATGAGCGCCTGCGCATCGCGCGGCTCCAGGCGCACGGCCTCGTCTGCGTCCGCGCGGGCGAGGCGCAGGTCCGCCGCCGGGTCGTCTCCCTGCCTCTCCGCCGCGAGGCGCAGCAACATCGACCGCTCCGCCAGCGCGGGAACGTAGCGGGGATCGGCGGCGAGCGCCGAGTCGAGTAGCGCGCGGCCGCGGTCGAGGAACTCGGAGCGCGCAAAGGGTCCCATCAGATCGTAGTAGGCGAGCAGCTTCTCCTCGGCCAGGGTGTTGCGCGCAAGCTCGTGTGCGCGCGCGCGGCGGGCGCGGTCGCGCCAGAGGCGCATGAGGACGTCCCGCGCGCGGGCGGAAAGGTCGGTTGCACGTTGCTCCAGATCGGCAGCGCCGCCGGCGGTTTCGACGGGCTCTCCAACCCGCTCGCCGCCCGGCGTTTCGAAGTGCGCCACCACCCTGACTTGCGTTCCCGCGCTGGAGAGCTCCGTCTTGAGCACCCAGTCGGCGTCAGACCCGCGCTGTCCGATGCGGACCACGTCGCCGATGGCTCCGAACGCGCGCTCGAATGCCAGGCCGACCGCCGCCGCGATGGGCGCATCTCCCTGCACCGGCGCGATCTGCAGCGTCGCCGTCCTTCCCGCGCCGGGTACCCTGGGCCAGAACGCCAGCATGGCGGCCGCGGCGGTGAGCAGCGCGGCGCCGGCGATCCAGGGCCGCCACCGTGCGCGGCGCTTGTCGAGGACCAGGGCGGCCCGCGCTTCCTCGATGTGCGCAAGCAGCTCGCGGGCGGAGGCGAAGCGGCGGGCGGGATCCTTCTCCAGGCAGCGCTCCACGATCCGCCGCGCTTCGGCCGGGACGCCGCGAGGGAGCGCCTCTGCCGCCTCGTTGAGGATGGCGAGGCCGGTCGCGTAGGGGGTGGGGCCCTGAAAGGCGCGGCGCGAGGCGAGAAGCTCGTAGAGCACGGCGCCGAAGCTGAAGATGTCGGCGCGGCGGTCCACGGAGACGCCGCGGATTCTGCTCGGGCGCCATGTACCCCATGGTGCCGATCATCCTTCCTTCGGCGGTGGCGGGCACCGCCTGCTCCTCGAGGGCGGCGTCGTTGGCGAGCGTCTGCGGAGGCAAGAGCACCTTGGCGATGCCGAAGTCGATCAGCTTGACGCGGCCGTCGCGGGTGATGAAGACGTTGTCGGGCTTGAGATCGCGATGGACGATGTCCACCGCGTGCGCCGCGGCGAGCCCCGCGGCCATCTGCGCGGCGATGTCCAGGATCTCCGCCAACGGCAAAGGTGAGGCCGCCTTCTCGCGCAGCGTGGTGCCCTCGAGCAGCTCGCAGACCAGGTACGGGTCGCCCTCGCGCTCCTTGGGCCCGGTGTCGTAGACGGTGAGCACGTTGGGATGCGAGAGCTGCGCGAGCGTCAGCGCCTCGCGGCGGAAGCGGGCGCGCGCGGCGGCATCGGCCGACGCCTGGGCGATGATCTTGATGGCGACGTTGCGGCGCAGCTCGGTGTCGAGGGCGAGGAAGACGCGGCCCATTCCTCCGCGGGCCAATTCCCTCGCCAGGCGGTAGCGGCTGTCGATGACCTGTGTGCCGGGCTCGCCAACCGCCCCCGGCTCGAGCGAAGGCTTCACGGAAAGGAAAGGTTAGCACAAGGGCCCCGCCGCGGACCGGGGCTTGATTGGTTGCCCTCGATCGCGCTTTACCTCTGCAAGGATGCGCCGCCCAGATCCGCCACCTGCGCGCGCCGCCATGGGCGAGGTGATCGCCGTGCGCGGCCTGCGCAAGGAATACCAGGGCTCGGGCGGCGCCGTGGTGGCGCTCGACGACATCGACTTCGCCGTGGCGGAAGGAGAGTTCGTCGCCATCCTCGGCCCTTCCGGCTGCGGCAAGTCCACGCTGCTCAAGATCGTCGCCGGACTCTTGCCCTGCACGCGCGGCGAAGTCCGCCTCCGCGATCTGCCCGTCAGCGGCCCGCGCCACGACGTGGGGGTGGTCTTCCAGTCCCCGGTGCTCTTTCCCTGGCGCACCGTGCTCGACAACGTGCTCCTCCCCGTGGAGGTGCAGGGCCTCGGCCGCGACAAGCACCGCGCGCACGCGCTCGAGCTCCTCGCGCTGGTCGGGCTGCAGGGATTCGAGAACCGCTATCCCTGGGAGCTCTCCGGCGGCATGCAGCAGCGGGTGGCGCTGACCCGCAGCCTCATCCACGAGCCGGACATGCTGCTGATGGACGAGCCCTTCGGCGCGCTCGATGCGCTCACCCGCGAGACGATGAATCTCGAACTGCAGCGCATCTGGCTGGAGCGCCGCGAGACGGTGCTCTTCGTCACCCACTCCATCGTCGAGGCGGTGTTTTTGGCGGACCGGATCCTGGTGATGACCGCGCGGCCCGGCCGGCTGCTCGAATCGGTGCCGGTGCCGTTGCCGCGCCCGCGCGCGCTCGACCTCATGTCCACGCCGGCCTTCGGCGCCATCGTCCACCGCATCCGCGCGCATTTCAACGCCAGGATGGAGGCATGAGGCCCGCCCTCCGCATCCTCTTGCTCGCGGCCTCGCTGGCAGTCTGGGAAGGCGCGGTGCGCGCCCTTCACGTCCCCTCCTTCATCCTTCCGCCGCCTTCCCAGGTCGGGCTCGCGCTCTATCGCGGAGCGGCCAGCGGCATATATTTGGAGAATCTCTGGATCACCCTCGCGGAGACGCTGCTCGGCTTCGCCCTCGGCTCCGCGGTCGCCTTCGTGCTCGGCACGGGGCTCGCCGCCAGCACCGCGGTGGAATACTTCCTCTATCCCTACATCGTCATGTTCCAGTCCATGCCCAAGGTCGCGCTCGCGCCCCTGGTGGTGGTGTGGTTCGGGCTCGGCCTCACCTCCAAGGTGGTCAGCGCCGCCTTGATCGCGTTCTTCCCGCTCCTGGTGAACACGGTGGTGGGGCTGCGCTCCGCCGACGAGGACCGCGTCGATCTGATGCGCTCGTTGGGCGCGAGCCAGAGGCAGATCTTCCTGCATGCTCCGCCTGCCTTCGGCGCTGCCCTTCATCATGGCGGGGCTGGAGGTGGCCATCGTCTTCTCGCTGGTGGGCGCCATCGTGGCCGAGTT
This sequence comes from uncultured delta proteobacterium, assembly GCA_963792275.1. GTDB lineage: Bacteria > Myxococcota > Myxococcia > Myxococcales > 40CM-4-68-19 > 40CM-4-68-19. The sequence goes on along the minus strand of CAWBVQ010000016.1, from coordinate 472,173 downwards.
CGTCGGCGCCGAGGCCGGCCTGGGCATGCTCATCCAGAGCCGCAACTTCAGCATGGACGTGGCGGGAGAGTTCGCCATCCTCTTCATCCTCGCCGTGATGGGACTGCTCCTCAACGCAGCGCTGGTCTTCGTGCGCCGGCGCGTGCTCTTCTGGGACGCCTCGCAGAAGGCCGCCTCGGGACTGAAAGGGACGCCATGAAGAAATCCATTCTCGCCCTGCTTGCTTCTCGCCGCTTCCGCCCAGGCGCAGCCCGCGGTCAAGGTGGGCTTCTGCGCCAAGACCATCACCTCCGCGGCGGCGCCGTTCGCAATCGCCACCAAGATGGGCTGGTACAAGAACCTCAAGGTGCAACTGGTCCCCATCGCCGGATCCACCGACTGCGTGAAGCTGGTGGCGACGGGCGACGTCCCCTATTCGCTGCCCTCGGTCGAGCCGCTCGCTCCTGCCCGGGTGCAGGGCGTGAAGGGGAAGATCTTCTACACGGCGTACCAGGGGAACATCTACGGCATCGCCGTTCCCAAAGAGAGCGCGGTCAAGTCGCTCAAGGACCTCAAGGGCAAGAAGATCGGCGTCGCCTCGATGTCCTCGGGGGGCGTTCCGGTGGCGCGCGGCCTTCTCGCGATGAGCGGCCTCAATCCCGAGACCGACGCGCAGATCGTCGTGGTGGGCGAAGCGGCGCAGGCGGCCGCCTTGCTCCGCAGCGGCCAGGTGTCGGCGCTCTCGCTCTACGACACGCAGTACGCGCTGGTGGACAGCGCGGGAGTGCCGCTGCGGATGCTCGATTCCGGACCGGTGGCGCGCTTTCCCTCCAACGGCTTCTTCGCCCTGGAAGAGACGCTGCGCAAGGACCGGGCGCAGGCGCTCGAGCTGGTGCGCGGCTACGCGATGGGCACCGTCTTCGCGCTCGCCAATCCGGAAGCGGCGGTGAAGATCGTCTTCGAGGTGTATCCGCAGACCATTCCCAGCGGAAGGAGCGAGGAGGAGGGGCTGAAGAGCGAGGTGAAGACGCTGCTCGCGCGGGCGGCGCATTGGAAGCTGGAGGCGGGCGGCGTTTCGCGCTGGGGCGAGAGCTCGGTGAAGGACTTCGACGCGTACGAGGATTTCCTGCTCAAGTGGAAGGTGATCAAGGAGAAGGTGCCCGCAACCGACCTGGTCACCAACGACCTGATCGACGAGGTCAACCGCTTCGACGCGAAGCGCATCGCCGCCGACGCCAAGGCGTACAAGTGATCTCGGGAAGCGGCGGGCAGATCCTCGTGCAGTGCCTGGTCACGCACGGCGCGGATCACGTCTTCTGCGTGCCCGGGGAGAGCCACCTGGCCGTGCTCGACGGGCTCTACGACGTTCGCGAGCGGGTCAAGCTGGTGGTCTGCCGGCACGAGAGCTCCGCCTGCAACATGGCGGAGGCGTACGGAAAGCTCACGGGAAGACCGGGCATCGCGCTGGTCACCCGGGGCCCGGGCGCGACGCACGCCTCGGTGGGCGTCCACACCGCGTTCCAGGACTCCACGCCGCTGATCCTGCTCGTCGGCCAGGTGCCGCGGAAGTTTGCCGATCGCGAGGCGTTCCAGGAGATCGACTACCGGCGCATGTTCGAAGGCGTGGCGAAATGGGTGGCGCAGATCGACGATGCGCGCCGCGTGCCCGAATATTTGAGCCGCGCCTTCCATACCGCCGTTTCGGGGAGGCCGGGGCCGGTGGTGCTGGCCTTGCCCGAGGACATGCTCACCGAGAAGGCGGTGGCGCCGGCGGCTCCGCGCTACCAGCGGGTAGCGGCGTCGCCTTCGCCGGGGCAGATGGCGAAGTTGCAGCGGCTCCTGGAAGCGGCGCGCAAGCCCATCGCCATTGCCGGCGGGAGCGGCTGGACCGCCGAGGCGTGCGCGAACCTTTCCCGATTTTCCCAGAGCTGGAAGCTGCCGGTCGCCTGCGCCTTCCGCTTCCAGGACGTCTTCGACAACGACCACCCGCACTACGCAGGCGACGTGGGCATCGGAATCAATCCCAGGCTCGCGCAGCGCGTGCGCGAGGCGGACCTGGCGCTCGTGTTCGGGCCCAGGCTGGGCGAGATGACCACCAGCGGCTACACGCTCTTCGAGGCGCCGGCGCCGCGGCAGACGCTGGTGCACGTGCACGCAGGCGCGGACGAGCTGGGGCGCGTCTATGCGGCGGCGCTTCCCATCAACAGCGGCATGCCCGAGCTGGCGGCGAGCCTGCAGGAGTTGCGCGCGCCGGCGGCCGTGCCCTGGGCGGAAGAGACGGCGGCGGCGCGGGCGGAGTACCTGGCCTGGAATGCGCCGGTGAAGGTGCCGGGGCCGCTGCAGCTCGCCGAGATCGTGCACGCGATGACCGGGCGGTTGCCGAAGGACGCGATCCTCTGCAACGGCGCCGGGAACTTCTCCTCCTGGCTGCATCGCTTCCACCGCTACCGCACCTTCAAGTCGCAGCTCGGCGCCACCAGCGGGGCCATGGGGTACGCCGTGCCCGCCGCGGTGGCCGCGAAGTCGGTGCATCCCGAGCGCGCCGTGGTGGCATTCACCGGCGATGGCGATTTCCTCATGTCGGGCCAGGAGCTGGCCACGGCGGCGCAGTACAAGCTGCCCATCGTCGTCTTGCTGGTGAACAACGGCTGCTACGGCACCATCCGCATGCACCAGGAGCGGCACTACCCCGGGCGGGTGCACGGAACGGATCTGACCAATCCCGACTTCGTCGCCTTCGCGAAGGCGTTCGGCGGGCAGGGCGAGAGGGTCGAGACCACCGCGGAGTTCGGGCCGGCCTTCGATCGCGCGCTGGCCGCGGGCGTGCCGGCGCTGATCGAGCTGCGGCTGCCGCAGGAGGTGATCACGCCCATGACCACGCTCTCGGCCATCCGCGAGCAGGCGCTGAAGCGCTGAAAGAGCCATGCGAGAGCGGAAGCCCGACGTCATCAACGACCTCTGGTACAAGAACGCCGTCATCTACAACTGCGACGTCCGCACCTACCTGGACGCCAACGGCGACGGCGTGGGCGACTTTCGCGGCCTGGCGAGGCGGCTCGACTACCTGGCCGGGCTGGGCATCACCGCGCTCTGGCTGATGCCCTTCTACGCCTCGCCCGATCGCGACGACGGCTACGACGTCTCCGATTATTACGCGGTCGATCCGCGCTACGGCACGCTCGGCGACTTCGTCGAGTTCACCCATGCCGCGAGCCAGCGCGGCATCCGGGTCATCGCCGACCTGGTGGTGAACCACACCTCCGACGAGCACCCCTGGTTCAAGGAAGCGCGCTCCTCGAAGAAGTCGAAGCGCCGCGAGTGGTACGTCTGGTCGCCCAGGCGCCCGCGCGACTGGAACAAGGGGATGGTCTTTCCCGGCGTGCAGAAGTCCACCTGGTCGCGGGATCCCGAGTCGGGCGAATGGTATTTCCACCGCTTCTACGATTTCCAGCCCGACCTGAACACCTCCAATCCCGAGGTGCAGGCGGAGATCCGCCGCATCATGGGCTTCTGGCTGCAGATGGGCGTCTCCGGGTTTCGCATGGACGCGGTGCCTTTCGTGATCGCCAGGAAGGGACCCGGCATCAAGCCGGTGGAGCAATACGACATGCTCCGCGATCTGCGCAGCTTCCTCTCCTGGCGCAGCCGCGACGCCATCCTGCTCGCGGAGGCCAACGTGCAGCCGCGCACCGATTTCGAATATTTCGGCGACGCCGGCGAGCGCATGCAGATGATGTTCAACTTCCAGGTCAACCAGCACCTCTTCTACGCGCTGGCGGCGGCGGACGCGCCCGCGCTGGCGCAGGCGATGGAGCGCACCAAGGCCCGCCCCGCTTCCGCCCAGTGGGGCATCTTCCTGCGCAACAACGACGAGCTGGATCTGGGGCGGCTCACCCAGGCGCAGCGGGAGAAGGTCTTCGCCGAGTTCGGGCCGGAGAAGTCGATGCAGCTCTACGACCGCGGCATCCGCAGGCGCCTGCCCCCCATGCTCAAGGGCGACCAGCGGCGGCTGCGCATGGCGGTGAGCCTGATGTTCGCGCTTCCGGGAACGCCGGTGGTCCGCTACGGCGACGAGCTGGGCATGGGCGACGACCTGCGCCTGAAGGAGCGCAAATGCGTGCGCACGCCCATGCAATGGTCGAAGGAGCCGCACGGCGGCTTCTCCAAGGCGGAGAAGACGGTGGTGCCGGTCATCGACGAAGGCCCCTGGGGTACGAGAGCATCAACGCCGCCGATCAGAAGCGCGACCCGGAGTCGATGCTCAACTGGACCGAGCGGATGATCCGCATGCGCAAGGAATGCCCGGAGGTGGGCTGGGGCGATTTCCGCATCCTGCCCTGCGGCAACCGCGGCGTCCTCGCCATCCGCTACGAATGGCGCGAGAACGCCCTGGTCATCGTCCACAACCTCGCCGACGAGCCCGCCGAGGTCACCCTGCGGCTGCCCGAGGACCGGCTGGTGAACCTGCACTCGGAGGCGCACAGCGAGCCCGGCCCGGGAAAGCCGCACCGCATTCCGCTCGAGCCATATGGGTATCGGTGGTATCGCGCAGGCGGGCTGGACTATCTCTTGCGCCGCCGCGACTACTGAGGGTCAACGCGAGGCGCGAAAGCAGCCGCGGACGTGGTCGTCGACCAGCCCGCAGGCCTGCATCAGCGCGTAGCAGATGGTCGAGCCGACGAAGCGGAAGCCCCGCTTCTTGAGGTCGCGGCTCATCGCGTCCGACTCCGGCGTCGTGGCCGGGACGTCGCGCAGGCTGCGCCGCGGCTTGCGGAGCGGCCGCCCGCCGACGAAGCCCCAGAGATACGCGTCCAGGGATCCGAGCTCCTTCTGCACCGCCAGCGCCGCGCGCGCGTTGGCCACGGTGGACTCGATCTTCAGCCGGTTGCGGACGATGCCGGCATCGAGCAGCAGGCGCTCGATCCGCGCCGCGTCGAACCGGGCCACCTTGCGCGGGTCGAAGCCGGCAAAGGCCTTCCGATACGCCTCGCGCTTGCGCAGGATGGTGCTCCAGGACAGGCCCGCCTGCGCGCCTTCCAGGGTGAGGAACTCGAAGAGCACCCGGTCGTCGTGGGCTGGAACGCCCCACTCCTCGTCGTGATAGGCCTGCATCGCCGGGTCGGACCCCGCCCAGGCGCAGCGTGGAAGCTCCGCTCTTGCCGCTGGCATGGCAGCCGGTTCATATCATCCTGCCGCGCTCGGCGGTCCGCGGGTTGTTCAACCGGTTGAACCTGCTGGCCCGGACCTCTGCTAGACCCGTCGCATGACCGAGGCGATCCTCCAGGCCGCGCCCTTGCCCATGCCCGCGCCCGGCGAGGCGGTGCCGGACGATGCCGTGCTCTCCCGCTTCACCGACTGGGTGGCGGCGCAGGGGCTCTCGCTCTACACGCACCAGGAAGAGGCGATGCTCGAGCTGCTCGAGGGCCGCCACCTGGTGCTCTCGACTCCCACCGGCTCGGGCAAGTCGCTGGTGGCCACCTTCCTTCATTACCTGGCGCTCTGCCGCGGCCAGGTCTCCGTCTACACCTGCCCCGTCAAGGCGCTGGTCAACCAGAAGTTCTTCGACCTCTGCGACGCTTTCGGCGCGCGCAACGTGGGCATGGTCACCGGAGACGCGGCCGTCAACCGCGAGGCGCCGGTGCTGGTCTGCACCGCGGAGGTGCTGGGGAACCTGGTGCTGCGCGAGCCCGACCTGCGCGCGGACTCGGTGGTGATGGACGAGTTCCACTACTACGCCGACCGCGAGCGCGGCGCCGCCTGGCAGGTGCCGCTTCTTCTCCTGGAGAAGACGCAGTTCCTGCTCATGAGCGCCACCCTGGGCGACACCGCGCACATCGAGGCCAGCCTGAAGGAGGTCACCGCTCGCGAGGTTGCTCGCGTCACCTCCGTGCAGCGGCCGGTGCCGCTGGAGATGACCTACAGCGAGAGGCCGCTGCACGAGACGCTGGAAGAGCTGGTGTCCGCCAATCGCGCTCCCGTCTACCTGGTCAACTTCTCCCAGCGCGCCGCGGCCGAGCGGGCGCAGGATCTGATGTCGGCCGACTTCTCCTCCAAGGAAGAGAAGCAGAAACTGAAAGAGGTGCTCCGCGATCTGGGCGCGCGCTTCGACACGCCGTACGGCAAGGAGCTGCAGCGCTTCCTCCAGCACGGCATCGGCTTGCACCATGCCGGGCTCTTGCCGCGCTATCGCCTGCTGGTGGAGAAGCTCGCGCAGCAGGGCCTGCTCAAGGTGGTGAGCGGCACCGACACGCTGGGCGTCGGCGTGAACATTCCCATCCGCACCGTGCTCTTCACCCAGCTCTGCAAGTTCAACGGCGAGAAGACGGCGCTCCTCAGCGTGCGCGACTTCCTCCAGGTCGCGGGGCGCGCCGGGCGCAAGGGGTTCGACGAGCGCGGCTACGTGGTGGCGCAGGCGCCCGAGCACGTCATCGAGAACCTCAAGCTCGAGCAGAAGAAGCAGGCGGGCAAGAAGGTGGTGAAGAAGAACCCTCCGGAGAAGGGTTACGTCCACTGGGACCGCGCCACCTTCGAGCGGCTCTGCACCCGCCCGCCCGAGCCGCTGGAGTCGCGCTTCCAGGTGACGCACGGCATGGTGCTGCTCCTGCTCCAGGCGGAGGCGCAGACCTCCGCGCGCGAAGCGAAAGGTCCGCAGGGCTATGCGCGGCTGGTGGTCATGGTGCGGCGCTCGCACGGCAACGAGGGCAACCGCCGCATGCACCTGCGCACGGCCGCGGCCGCTTGCCGGCGCCTGCGCGCGGCCGGGCTGGTCCAGCTGGTGCGCGGCAATGCGTATCTCGCGCCGCACCTCAAGGTATCGGAGCACCTCCAGTCCGACTTCTCCATCCACCACACGCTCTCGCTCTGGCTCCTGGACACGCTGCCGCGGCTCGATCCGGCGAGCGAGACGCACGCCCTGGACGTGCTCACGCTGGTGGAGTCCATCCTGGAAAATCCCATGCCGGTGCTCTGGGCCCAGCTCGACCGGGCCAAGGGCGAGAGGGTGGCGGAGCTGAAGGCGCAGGGCATGGACTACGCCGAGCGCATGGAAGAGCTGGAGAAGGTGGAGTGGCCCAAGCCGCTGCGCGACTTCGTCTACGACACCTTCAATGCCTTCGCCGAGAAGCACCCCTGGGTGGGCGCGGAGGACGTGCGGCCCAAGGGCGTGGGGCGGGAGCTGTTCGAGCGGGGCAGCTCCTTCGACGACTACGTGCGCGAGTACGGGCTGCAGCGCAGCGAGGGAGTGCTGCTGCGCTACCTCAACGACGCCTACAAGACGCTGCTCCAGACGGTGCCCGAAGGCCTGCGCGACGAGGCGCTCGACGACATCCTCGCCTTCTTGCGCGCGACGGTGCGCGGCGCCGACTCCAGCGTATTGGACGAGTGGGAGGCGCTGCTCGATCCGGCGGCCTCGGCGGAGGAGAAGATCCGGAGGCTCGCCGCCGTCGCAGGCGCACCGCGAGGCGCTGGCCGCCCGGCCGCGCGACACCGACGCGCTCCTGCGCGAGCCGCGCCTGCTCGGCGCCCGCGTCCGCACCGAGCTGCACCGGCTGCTCGTCTCGCTCGCCCGGCGCGATTTCGCGGCCGCCGCGGCAGGGCTGCGCGCCGTTGCCGGCAAGCCGGCCTGGACGCCTCAGGATCTGGAGCGCGAGCTTGCGCCGTGTCTCGCGGCCCTGGGCGCGCTCGACGTCACGCCGCGGGCGCGCAGGCCCGATCGCACCGCGCTCCTGCCCGACGGGCCGAAGCGCTTCCGCGCCCAGCAGAAGCTGCTCGCGCCGGCCGGGCAAGGCCAGCGCCATCGAGGCGATGGCGCGGGCGGCGGGAGCCACCGGCGCGGAGCTGGAGAGCGCCTCCGCCGCGCAGGCGCCGCAGGAGGAGTGGATGCTCGATTGCGTGGTCGATCTGGCCGAGGCGAGGCCCGAGGACGAGCCTTTGCTGGAGTTGGTGCGGATCGGCACCTGACCGGCCAGGCCGGCTAGGCCACGCTCGCGGACCCGTCCGGCGCGCCCCGGAAAAAATGCGATTGCGCATTGGACTGCCCGGATGTTGAATCCCGCGCGCCTCGCAAGGCATCTTCCCCTTGCGAAAGAGGTCTCGCGAATGGGAATCCCTGCAGGACAGATGGCAGCCGTGGCGCGGTACCTGGTCAAGCAGCGCCTTGCGCGAAACGACCGCTACGCCCTGGTTTTGATGCTGGAGCCGCTTTTCCGCTGCAATCTTTCTTGCACCGGGTGCGGAAAGATCCAGTACCCGATGCCCATCCTCAAGAAGCACCTCTCCGTGGAAGAGTGCGTGCGCGCCTCCGACGAATGTGGTGCCCCGGTGGTGAGCATCGCGGGCGGCGAGCCGCTCCTCCACCCCGACATCGTGCAGATCGCGCGCGCCCTCGCCGACCGTGGCCGGTTCGTGTACCTTTGCACCAACGCCCTCTTGCTCGAGCGCAAGCTCGACCTCTTCGAGCCGGACGCGCACCTCAGCTTCTCGGTGCACATGGACGGGCCGCGAGACCAGCACGATCGCTCCGTCTGCCGGGAGGGCGTCTACGACCTCGCGGTGCAGGCCATTCGCGCGGCGGTCAAGCGCGGGTTCCGCGTCACCACCAACACCACCGTCTTCGCGGACAGCGATCCCGTGCGCATGCGCGCGTTCTTCGACGACATGATGGCGCTGGGCGTGGAAGGGATGATGATCTCGCCGGGCTATTCGTACGAGAAGGCGCCCGACCAGAACAACTTCCTGCACCGCGAGCGGTCGAACGCGCTCTTTGCCCGCATGCTGGGCGGCGCGAAGAAGAGCTGGAGCTTCAACCAGAGCCCGCTCTTCTTGCAGTTCCTCATGGGCAAGCGCGACTTCGAATGCACGCCCTGGGGCAGCCCCACCTTCAACATCTTCGGCTGGCAGAAGCCCTGCTACCTCTTGCAGGACGGCTATGCCCGCAGCTGGCGCGAGCTCCTCGAGGACACCGACTGGTCGCGCTACGGCAGGAAGAGCGGCAACCCGCGCTGCCAGGACTGCATGGTGCACTGCGGATACGAGCCCAGCGCGGTGCGCGCCGCGTTCGAGTCTCCTTCGGCCATGGGCGCAACCGTCGCGAGCATGCTCACCGGGCGGCTCTGATGGACGCGCGCATTGCCGATCTGGTGGAGCGGGCGTTCGACTATCGCGGCTACGTGACGGTGCTGCGGAGCGACGGCTCCCAGGTGGTGGGTTACCTCTACGACCGCAGTGAGACGCACGTGGACCTCTTCGACGAGCGCGCCGAAGCTCGCACCCGCCTGCCGCTGGAGGAGATCGCCGACCTGCGCTTCACCGGCGAAGACGCGGCGGCCCGGTCGCAGGAGCATTGGGAGCGGCGCAAGGGTGCGCTCGAGCCGCGCGAGACGCCCGCCCACGGCGACTGGGCGGAGACGCTTCCGGCGCTCGTCGTGGTGGCGCTGGAGCGGGAGCTGCGCGCCGTGGCGCGGGCGATGGGAGCGCGGGTCCACGCGGGGCTCGCGCGCGGGCGTCTGGGAGGCCGGGAAGTCGCCGCCGTCGCCGTCGGGCTCGGCGGCGACCCGCGCGCGGCGGTGCGGGCCGAGCACCCCGCGCTGGTGGTGAGCTGTGGTTTCGCGGGAGCGCTCTCGCCTTCGCTGCGCGCGGGTGATTCTGGTGGTGGCCACCGCCGTTCGCGCCGCCGGCGGAGAGCGGCTGCACGCGCCGGACCTGCCCGTCGCGCGCGCGTTCCCCAAGGCGGTGCGCGGCGAGATCGCCTGCGCGGAGCGCGTCCTCGCCACGCCGGAGGAGAAGCGCGCGCTCGGGGCGGGCGGCGCCGTGGCGGTGGACCTGGAATCGGCGCAGGTGGCGCGGGCAGCGGTGGAGGCCGGCGTGCCCTGGCTCGTGCTCCGCGCCATCGTCGACGACGCGCGCACCTCGCTGCCCGCGTTTGCCCGCGAGGCCCGGACAGACTTCGTCTGGCCGGCGTTGCGCCATGCGCTCCACGGCCCCTCCGCAGTGGTGGAACTGTGGCAGCTCGCCATGGCGGAGCGCGCGGCGTCGGCGTCGCTCTCCAGCGCGCTGAAGGCCCTGGGAGCGGCCCTGCCGTGAACGCGCTCGTCACCGGCGCGGGTGGGTTCATCGGCGGCGCGGTGACCCGCGCGCTGCAACGGAGGGGCGCGCGCGTCCGCGTGCTGCTCCGGCCGGGCACCGAGCCCAACGTTCCCGACGCGCGCGATCTCGAGATCGTGCGCGGCGACCTGCGCGACGCGGAGGTGGTCCGCGCCGCGGCGCGCGGCTGCGACGCCATCTTCCACGCCGGCGCCCTCTACTCCTTTGCCGCGAAGCCCAGCGAGGTGCTGGCCGTCAACGTGGGCGGCACCCGCAACGTGCTCGGCGCGGCGCGCGCGGAAGGCGTCGGGCGCGTGGTCTACACCTCCAGCATCGCCACCGTGGGCGGCATGCGCGAGGGACGGCCCGCCAACGAGTCCGACGAGCCGCTGGGTCCGCCGCCCGGCCCCTACAAGAAGAGCAAGTGGATGGCCGAGGCGCTGGTTCGCGAGGAGGCCCGGGGCGGGCTCGACGCGGTGATCGTGAACCCCACCTTCCCGGTGGGCGAAGGCGACGTGAAGCCCACGCCCACCGGCCAGCTCATCCTCGACTTCCTCGAGGGCCGCATGCCCGCCTACGTGGACACCGGCATGAACGTGGTCGACGTGGACGACGTGGCAGAGGGGCACCTCCTCGCCTTCGACCGCGGAGCGCGCGGAGAGCGCTACCTGCTCGGCAACGCCAACCTGACCATGCGCCAGCTCCTCGAGGAGCTGGCCTCCATCGCCGGCCGCGCCGCGCCGCGCATCCGGCTGCCGCACGGCCTGGCGCTGGCGCTGGCTCACGCCGATGCCTTCGTCGAGGGCATGCTCCTCGGCCGCACGCCGCGGGTGCCGCTGGAGGGCGTGCGCACCTCGCGCGAGATCATGTTCGCCGACTGCTCGCGCGCGGTCCGCGAGCTGGGAATGCCGCAGACCCCGGTGCGGGAGTCGCTGGCCAGGGCGGTGCGCTACTTCCAGGCGCGCGCCGGGCGGAGGGCCTCGTGAGCGTTTCCGTCAACGCTCTCGCCGCGCAGGCGCTCGACCTCTCCATCGAGCGCGCGCAGGGCTGGTTCCTTCGCGAGGAGCACGCCGACGGCTACTGGTGGGCGGAGCTGGAGTCCAACGCCACCATGGGCGCGGAATATCTGATGTTGACGCATTTTCTCGGCGCCCGCGACGAGGCCATCTGGCGCGGCATCGCGCAGGACGTGCGCGGCTACCAGCGCGACGACGGGAGCTGGGCCCTCTACGCCGGCGCGCCGGGCGATCTCTCCACCAGCATCGAGTGCTATTTCGCCCTCAAGCTGGCGGGCGATCGCGCCGACGCGCCGCACATGGCGCGGGCGCGCGCGTTCATCCTCTCGCGCGGCGGCCTCTGCCGGGCGCGGACCTTCACCCGCATCTGGCTGGCGCTCTTCGCTCAGTTCCCCTGGGACGAGCTGCCCGTCATGCCGCCGGAGCTGATGCTCCTGCCCCGCTGGGCGCCGCTCAACATCTACAGCTTCTCCTCCTGGGCGCGCGGCACCATCGTGCCGCTCCTCCTGCTGATGAACGACCGGCCGGTGCGCGCCGTCCCCGAGAGCGCCCGGCTCGACGAGCTGCGGCTGGGCACTGCGCCGCCGCCTCGCGACGCCATCGACCGGCTCTTCCGGGGAGTGGACCGGGCGCTGCGCGGCTACGAAAAGCTCCCGGTGCATCCGCTGCGGCAGCGCGCGCGCGCAGAGGCGGAGCGCTGGATCCTCTCGCACCAGGAGGCGGACGGGAGCTGGGGCGGCATCCAGCCTCCCTGGGTCTATTCGCTGATGGCGCTGCATACCCTGGGGCACGGGCTCGACCACCCCGCCATCCGCAAGGGCCTCGAAGGCATGCACGGCCGCTGGATGATCCGCCGCGCCGACGGGAGCATGCGGGTGCAGGCGTGCCTGTCGCCGGTCTGGGACACCGGGCTTTCGCTTCTGGCGCTGCTCGATTCCGGCATCGCGCCCGAGGCGGATGCCGTGGAGCGCGCCGCGCGCTGGCTCTTGCGCGAGGAGATCCGCGCCCCCGGCGACTGGACGGTGCAGGTGCGCGGCGTCGAGCCCAGCGGCTGGTCCTTCGAGTTCGACAACGATTCTCTATCCCGACGTGGACGACACCGCGGTGGTGCTGCTCGCCCTGCACAAGGCGCGCGCGCTCGACGAGCCCACCCGCAACCGGGCCGTTCGCTGGCTCCTGGCCATGCAGAGCAGGAGCGGCGGCTGGGCCGCGTTCGACAAGGACAACACCTCCCGGCTGCCGTCCTTCCTGCCCTTCTGCGATTTCGGCGAGGTGGTCGATCCGCCGAGCAGCGACGTCACCGCGCACGTGCTCGAGGCCCTGGGCGCCTTGGGGGTGACGCAGTCCGGACCGGCCGGTGCCGCCGCTGCCCGCGGGCTGCGCTGGCTGCTTTCGCAGCAGGAGAAGGAAGGCTCGTGGTTCGGCCGCTGGGGAGTGAACCATCTCTACGGAGTGGGCGCCGTGCTGCCCGCGCTCGCGGCGGTGGGCGCCGACCTGGATTCCCTCGCCGTCTTTCGCGCGCTGCGCTGGCTGGAAGAGCGGCAGAACCCGGACGGCGGCTTCGGCGAGAGCTGCGCTTCCTACGTGGATCGCGCGCAGCGTGGACGCGGCGCGAGCACCGCCTCGCAGACGGCCTGGGCCCTGCTCGCCTTCGTGGCCGCGAACCGCGCCGCGGCACTGCCCGCGCAGCGCGCCGCCGCCTGGCTGTGCGAGCGGCAGCGTCCCGACGGCGCCTGGGACGAGGAAGCCTTCACCGGCTGCGGTTTTCCCGGCTATGGCACCGGCGAGGAGAAGGGCGCCCGCATCCGCGAGGGCACCGAGCTCTGCGCCGGGTTCATGATCCGCTACCACCTCTACCGCAACTGCTTCCCGCTGCTCGCGCTCGGCAGGTTCCGCGCCGCGCAGCCGGCGTGATCGAGGAGGGTGACGTGCAGGACGCGAGCTTCTACCAGCGACATCTGGATGCGGTGAGCCGCAGCTTCGCGCTCTGCATCCCGCAGCTCGAGGAGCCCTTCCGCGGCCGGGTCGCGCTCGCCTACCTCCTCTTCCGCGTGCTCGACACGGTGGAGGACGCTCCCTTTGCCGATCGCGACGAGCAGCAGCGCCTCTTCGACGACTTCCGCCGGCTCCTCCGCGAGCGCCCTGCCCGCGGCCGGGCCGCGCAGCTCGCGCGCGCCTTTCCCTCCGGCCTCACGGCGGCGGAGGCGGCGCTCCTGGAGGTCTCCGACGTGCTCTTTGCCGATGCCTGGGAGCTGCCGGAGGACGCGCGGGCGGTGCTGCTGGGCGCGCTCGACCGCATGGCGCAGGGCATGGCGGCATACGCGCGGCGCGGCGCGGTGCTCAGGCTGCTCGACGTGGAGGACGTCTGCCGCTACTGCTGCTTCGTCGCCGGGATTGTCGGCGAGCTGCTCACCCGGCTCTGGGCGCTGGACGGCGGGCGGCCTCCTTCGATGCTCGCCGCCTACCGCTTCGGGCTCTATCTGCAAAAGGTCAACATCCTCAAGGACCAGCGCGAGGACGAGGCCGCCGGCCGCTTCATGGTGCCCGACCGCGCCGCGCTCATGGCCAGCCTTCGCGAGGACGGGCGGGGCGCGCTGGAGTACCTGACCACGCTGCCGCGCGAGGCGCGCGGATACCGAATCTTTTGTTCCTGGTCGCTGATGCTCGGCGCCACCTCGCTCTCGCAGCTCGACGCGCCTCCGCAGAGCCGCCGCGCCGAAACGCTGGCGCTCCTCGGGCGCACCGCGGAGATCGTGGAGGACGACGCCGCGCTCTCCCGGCTCTTCCGCGAGCTCTTGCCGCCCCTGCCGGAGGCGCGCCCGCAGCCGCCCGCCCGAAAGCCGGAGACCACGGCGTGGTTCGTGAGCGCGCTCGGGGCGCCGCTTTCGCCCGCGGAGCTGTCGGCGCTGGGCGCGGTGGTTCAGTAGGGGTAGCCCAGCTCGACGTACACCTTGATCCCTTCGCCGCCGGAGGCCACGTCCACGCGGCCGAGCACGTTGGGGTGCACGAAGGCGCGAAACCCCAGGCCGCCCGTGATCTGCGGATGGGAGAAGGGATTGCGCTCGGCGCCGCCGTAGACCTGGCCCACGGCGACGAAGGGATCGATGCGCCAGTCCGCGAGCACGCCGTAGATGCGCGTCTGCAAGAGCCGCACCCGCTGCTCGATCTCCACCGTCCAGGCGGCCTGGTCGATGAAGCGGTCCTCGGTGAACCCGCGCAGGTAGAACGAGCCCCCCACCGAGCTCTGCAGATAGAACGGCGCGCGCGGCGAGGAGACCCCGCTCCAGAAGGCGCGCGCGGACCCTCCCAGCGGTCCCGGCTCGCGCCAGAGCGCGCGCGCCTCCACCCGCCCGTGCAGGTATGCCGGCGAATGCGAAAGGCCCTCCACCACGCCCACCAGCGCCTGCGCGAACACGCCCGTCTCCGAATAGTCGCCGTGCGGTCGGGTGTCGTAGCGGATGTCCAGCGCCTGCTCCGCGGTGGTGGACCCCTCCATGCCGGGCGTGCCGGGGAACGCGCGCGTGCTGATGGGCAGCCCGGGGACTCCCAGCGGCTGGGCGAGGTCGCGGCGGAGAAAGCCGGACAGTCCCAGGTTCCAGGTGCCGCCCAGGTTGATCCCGCGCCGCGCCTCGACGAGCGCGCGGACCCGTGTGTAGCTGCTCTCGTCTTCCGCGCGCGTCTGCGGGCCGATGCCGAAGAAGCGGTAGAAGGCGCTGCGCTGGAAGCGCGCGGTGATCTCGGTGGTGGACCTTCCGTTCTCGAGCGGCAGGTCCTGCCAGACGAGGAGGAGGCCGGAGTTGATCCGGGTGCTGAGCGAGGCCACCAGGGTGAACGATTCCGTGTCGCTGGGGAAGTAGTACCAGCGGAACGATCCGGTCCACTGGATCACGTCGTTCCAGGTGATGCTCGGCGCGATGATCGATTGGGTGCGCTGGGTGCGGTCGCAGACGCGCAGGAACACCGGCATCAGCCCGAACGTGTTGCCCTCGTTGGGGAGCGTCGAGTAGATGGGCAGGGGCACCACGCGCGTGGCAAGGTCGGCGTCGCACCCGGTCGGCGCCTGGGCCAGGGCGGCGCGCCCGACCAGGAGCAGGAGAACGACCGGCAACGCCAGCCGGCGGGCGGGCAGGGCGGCCTCCGGGAAAATGCGAAAGCGGCGACGATTCGACTTGCGCGCCGCCGCCGCATCTGCCCTGCTTCGGACATGCTCGCGTTCGGCATCACGCGCGCGCAGGTGGCCGCCTGGGTGTTGCCCTCCACGGCCATGCGGCGCCGCGCCTGGCCGGTCCTGCTCGGCCTCGCCTACATCGGCGTGATTGGGCTCCTCGGCGGCCTGCGCGCAGACCACGTGCTCATCGGGCTGCTCGGCCTGCTCGACCTGTACAACGAGAAGACGCGCAGCTTCCTGCGCCATTTCCTCCCTTTCATCCTCACCGGCGTTGCCTTCGATTCGATGCGCTATTTCTATTGGCAGGGAATCGCGGGCCGGGTGCACGTGGCGGAGCCGTATCTCAACGAGCGCGCCTGGTTCGGCATCGGCGGCCAGACGCCCAACGAATGGCTCGCGGCGCATCCCCACCCCGTTCTCGACCTGCTCTGCGGTTTTGCCTACCTGGTCTACGTAGGGGAGTACCTGGCTTTCGCCTTCCTGCTCTTCTTCCGCCGCCGCTTCGACCTGCTCGACACGCTCGCGCGCGCGTTCCTGCTCGTGAACCTGCTCGGGTTTGCCACCTACTTCCTCTACCCCGCCGCGCCGCCCTGGTACGTGAAGGCGTTCGGGCTGGGGCCGGCGCGAATGGACATCCAGCCCTTTGCCGCCGGCGCGAGCCGCTTCGATCAGCTCCTGGGAACGCACCTCTTCGACCAGATGTACGGCCGCGGCGTCGACGTCTACGGGGCCTACCCGTCCTTGCACGTCTCCTATCCCCTGATCGCCGCCTGGGCGACCTTCCGCGCGGCCGAGCTGAAGTGGGCGCGGACGGTCGCGGTGGGGTTCTTCTTCCTCATGTGCTTTGCCGCCGTCTACCTGCAGCATCATTACCTGACCGACGTGGTGCTCGGAGTCGTGTATGCGGGGGTGACGCTCGCTCTTTTGGCCTGGGCTCAGCGGAGCTCCGTGCGCGCGTCTTCGATCCAGCCGGGAGCGTCGGGATCGGCGGAGACCTGGGCCAGCGAGAGGGCGCGCTCGTAAGCGGCCCTCGCATCCCGGCCGTTCTTGCGCAGCGCCTCGCCCAGCGCCAGCTGGTTCGGCGGATAATCCGGGGCGATGCGCGCGGCGGCCTGCGCCTCGGGCAATGCCGCCTCGGAATCGCCCGGGCCCACCGGCCAGCCCGGCGCGCGCAAGAGCACGATGGCGAGCAGGCGGTGCGGCCCGCCGGAATCGAGGCGCTCGTCGCTTTTCGCGGCGCGGCGGAGCAATTCCACCATGTGCGAGAGGGCGTCCTTCGCCGCCGCGTGCCGCTCGCGCGCGAGCAGCCCCAGGCCCACCGCCAGCCAGTAGTCGCACGGCGCCGCGGAAGGATGGCGCTCCTCGCAGAGCTGGCCCACCTCCACCGCCGACTGCGCCAGCGCGAGCTTGCGGGCGCCGTCCTTCTCGCGCCCGAGGAGAAAGGCCTTGGCGCGGATGGCGCCGGAAAACCCCTCCAGCCTTCCTGCCCGCGCCGCTTGCAGGTACAGATCCTCGGCGCGGGCGGCATCGCGCGGCCGCGCCGCCCAGGACGCGTCGGCTGCCGCGAGAAGTCGCGCGGAGTCCGCCTCCGGCGACCTGGCCACCGACTCGATGGGCGGAGGGCGGTGCAGGGCGTGCGCACAGCCGGCGACGAGGAGCAGGGCGATCCACCTCACGGATGCAGCGCTCCGAGCGCGGCCGCGTCCACCGGCACGAACCCTTCCAGCTGGGCCCCTGCCAGCGCAGCGCGGCCTTCCTCCGTCTTCGAGAGCCGCTGCAAAGCCTGGAGCAGCGCCCGCGCGCGCTTCGAATCCAGCCGGCCACCCACCGTGGAGAGGAGCGCCCCCGGCACCGGCGCCGACGTCTGCAGCGTCCGCAGTTGCGAGGCGAAGGGCAGCTTCTGCACCGCCCCCGCCTGCGTCCCGTCGAGGAGCACCACCACCTTGTCGCCGTTGGCGGCACGCCGGAGCGCGGAGAGCACGCCGGAGGTCTGCTCGATCTTCGCGTCCTTGGGCAAGGAGGGGGCGATGGCGTGGACGAAGCCCTCTGCGTACCCGGCGGTGGAGAGCACGGCATGGCCTTCCAATGAGCTTGCGCTCTCGCGTCCTCCCACCAGCGCCCAGCGCTCCAGCGCCTCTCCGCCTCGTGGCACCGCCTGGAGACGCGCCGCGAGCCTGAGCGCTGCCTTGTGGGTGAACCAGAAGGGCAAGGGAGAGAGCAGGAGCGCCGCGTCCTTCGCGCGCAGTCGCTCGAGGCCGCCGGCCTCCGTCTCCTCGTAGACCGCGCGCACCTCGCTCCCGGCCTCCCGCGAAAGCGCCCGCGCGAGCGCGTCCATGGTGGGCTGCGCCTCGGCCCTCGAGCCCGGATATCCGGGCGCGCACACCACCAGCGTCAACGCGAGCGCGATCATGCCGCCCTTCTAATCGAAAGCGCGCTAGCTTGCGACGATGGATTGGCAGTCGCGCGCTCTTTCGCGCATCGTCTCCCTTCGCCTGCCCATCGCGCTGGCCTGCGCCGTGCTGGTGCCGCTCGCGGCGGTGCGCGCGGCCCGCATCCCTTCCCAGGGCGGCATCGACCGGCTGGTGGTGGAGAGCGATCCCGACGCGGTCGCCACCCGGGCGTTCGAGCGCCTCTTCCCGGACTCGCCCACCGCCCTGCTGCTCTTCGAGTCGGACGATCCCTGGTCGCCCGCCGCGCTGGAGCGCCTCGAAGCCGCCGAGCGCGAGATCCGGCAAGGTCCCGCACGTCTCGGCGTTCTCGGTGCTGGACGCCGTGCGCCGCGCCCGACCCGGCGCGGCCGGGGAGTCGCTCCGGCAGCTTGCGACGGCCACCCCCTTCTTCCGCAAGCAGGGCCTCGTCGGCGACCGCTACCTCGCCGTCATGGCCGACCTCGACGTGAAGGGCCCGCGCGATCGCGACGAAGCGCTCCGCGGCATCGACGCGGCGCTCTTGCGCGCAGGCGCCCGCGGCGTGCGCAAGGTGGGCGCGCCCTTACGTGAGCGCCTGGCTCGAGCAGCAGTCGGGCGCCGCCTCCGCGCGCTACATGCCGTTCTTCGGAATCCTGGTGGTGGGGGTGGCGCTGCTCCTCTACCGTTCGCTGCGCGCGCTCCTCGCGCTGATGCTCGCTCTCGGCGCGGCGGTTGCGCTGGGGGTGGCCGCGGGAGGGCTGTGCGGCTTCTCCTTCACCATCGTCTCGGTGCTGGTGCCGCTCACCATCCTCGTCACCACGCTCGCGAACCTGGTCTACCTCCACTCGCGCTTCGTCGACCGGCCTGGCGACGTGCCGGTGGCGGAGCACCAGATTGCGGCGCTGCGCAACAAGCTCCTGCCGGTGAGCGCCTCCACCTTCGCCGCGGTGCTGGGCTTTGCCGCGCTCTCGGTGTCGCCCATCCGGCCCATCCGCGAGCTGGGGCTGTGGACGGCCCTGGGGCTCGCCATCTCCTGGCTGGTCGTCTTCACCCTCTTTCCCGCGCTGCAGTCGCTCTTGCGCACGCCCACGCGGCCGGCCCGCGCCCAACGGCCGTCGCGCCTTGCCGCGGTGGTCCCGCCCTTCAGCTTCCGGCATCGCCGACTGCTGGTGACCGCCGCGCTTGCGCTCTGCGCCGCGGGGGCCGTGGCGGTGTTCGGCATCCCCGGCAGGCTTGCGCCCATGTCGGTGGGCACCGACACGCTCGCGTACATCGACCCTGCGCTCGCGCTGCGAAAGGACCTGGTCTGGTTTCGCGAGCACGCCGGCGACATGGACGTGGCCCACGTCTGGGTCCACCTCTCCTCGCCAGCCGCCACCGAGGCGGGGACGCTGCAGGCGGTGGATGCGTTCACCTCGGCCATCGAGGCCTTGCCCCGCGTGCGCAGCGTCGTCGGTCCCACCACCTTCCTGCGCCTGCGCCGCGCCTTCGCCGGACAGGACGCGCGACTGCCCACCGACCCGGCGCAATTCGCGCGCGCCGCCGCCGATCTGGAGCAGCTCCTGCTCAGCGAGTCGGGACTGCGCGGCTACATCGACCCGAACGGGCTCGCCGACCTGCAGCTCACCGTCGTCTTCGTGCAGGGCGATGCCCAGGGCTACGCAGCGCTCTCGCGAAACATCCGCGGTGCCTGGGACGCGCATCCCGTTCCTGGCGGGGAGATGCGGGTGGTGGGGCGGTCGCTGCTCGAGACCAAGGTGGGCGCGAGCCTCGTCCCCACCCTGGCGCAGAGCTTCCTGCTCACCGCGGCGCTCATCTTCGCCGTCTTCCTCGCGGTGTTCCGCAGCGGCACGGCGCGGGTATTGGCGATGATTCCCTCGCTCTTCGCCATCCTCGTCACCTTCCTCTGCATGCGGCTCTCCGGCGCCTCGCTCAACCTCGCGACCGTGCTCATCGCCACCATCGTGCTCGGCACCACCGAGAACGACCAGATCCATTTCTTCCACCACCTGCACGAGCGCGACGGCGCGCCGCTCGGCGAGGCGATGGAACATGCGCTCCGCGTCGCCGGCGGCGCGATGGCCTTTGCCACCTTCATCAACGCGGCAGGCTTTCTGGCGCTGTCGTTCTCCAGCTTTCCGCCGTTGCGCCAGTTCGGGCTGGTGACCAGCGGCGCCTTCCTGCTCGCGCTCGCGGCCGACTTCACCGCGCTGCCCGCCGGCCTCTGGCTCTTGCGCCGCCGCCTGAGACCGGACGACCGCGCTACCCCGCCGCGGGACGCGTCGAGCGCAGGCAGCGCACCCGGTCCGACGGCTTGATGCCCAGCCGCTCGAGCATGTTCGCGTCGATGGGCGCCGAGACCGAGGGAGGCACGTAGAGCGTGGTCACCGACGTCACCGCCCCCCGGTGCAAGGAGCCGATCTGGACGCGCTCGATCGCGGCGGGAAATCCGGGCAAGGTGGCGGCCTCGTAGAGCGTCGCCAGGTGGCGTCGCGGATAGGTCTGGAGCAGCACCTCGGTCAGCACCGCCAGCTTGTCGCGATGGACCGGTCCCGACGGATAGTCCAGCCTGCCCACCACGCCCACCTGCCAGAGCACCAGCCCGACCGCGGGATCGGCCCGGCGCCTGCGCAGGAGGAAGTCGGTGGCCTCGTAGCTCTGCCAACCTGCCGCAGGGTCCACGCCGAGGTCCGCGATCATGCAGGCATCGGCGGAGATTGCCGGCAGCATCACCGCGCGGTGGCCCTCGCTGCGGGCCAGGCTGACCGCGGCATGGGCAGGCATGGCGAATACGCCCGGGTGGCCATAGAGCGCGAGGCAGACGCGCAGGCCGCGGCGCACCTCCTCCAGGACGCGCTCGGTCATCTGCGCGTAGGTGCGCAGCCGATGCTTTCCCTCGGCATAGAAGGGGTGCAGGTCGACGGCGCGCCGGTTGAGGCCGCGCAGCGTCCGCTCGGTGATGGGATCCGCCGCCAGGTAGAAGAGGCGCTGCGCGCGGCGGATTTCACGCAGCGCGGCAGGCGTCATCTGGCCCATGGACTCGATGCCCGTCCCCACCACTGCGAGGACGCCCTTGCGCTTCACCGCGCGTTCCTCACCGCCGTCGAGAAGGCCCTGCACTCCTCGTGGCCGCAGTCCACGTCGTCGGTGGCGTTGATCACCGTGCTGTTCGCGAAGGCCATCCTCGACCGGGTGGGCTTCACCCCGGCGAGCTCGCGGATCACGTCGCGCACGCAGCCGGCCTCGAGGATCCTGGTGTGGTCGGGGTGGAGGTTGAACTTCCCCAGCACCTCGGCGCGGCCCTCAGCGCCGGAGGAAAAACGCTCCAGCAACTCCGGTTTGCTCCAGAGCCTGCGGAAGAAAGCTGCCAAGGGAACGCGCGGCGCGGTCTTGCGTGCGGACCGCCGCCGTCTGGCGGGCTTCCTGGTTTTCGCCATGGTCGGTTCACCCCCCTCGCCTACGTGGTGTTGCAAATTGCTCGCAAGTCGCGGGCCAGCTACTTGGCGTCCGCGTGCGGTTGCAATTCGCGCGCGCGAAGCGCGTCGCGGAGCGCGACGCGCGCTCGCTTCACTTCGGGCTGCAGCGCGGGCTCGCAATTGCTCCAGAGGTCCACGAATCGCGAGTAGTGATCGATGGCGGCGTCGCGATCGTCTGCCGAGGCAGCGATCCTCGCCTTGCGCAGGTGGGCGGCAGGGACGAAGATCGGGTCCAGCGTGCTGTAGAAGACGAGAGCGTCGTCGGCGGAGAGCGCCTCGCGGCCCCGCCCCAGCGCTTCCAGGAGCGTGGCGCGCAGCCGCGATTTCGGAGAGGCGGGCGAAGAACACCGCGTACCGCGCCGGGATCCGCAGTTGCTGCTGCTCCAGGGTGGCCAGCGCCGCCGCGTTCTCTCCCTTCGCCGCGAGCCTGCGTGCCCGGAGCGCCAGGGCAAGGTCGGTGGTGATGCTCGACATCTCGAACGGCGGCATGCGCTCGAGAGCGCGAATGGCGTGCTCCGCCGCCGTGGAATCGCCCGCGCGCAAGGCCAGCGCGCCCAGGAGGTACTCGCGCGCCGGGCCAAGCTGCGGTAACCGGCTCGGGTCCAGACGCTGGGCCGCCTGGCGCGAAGCGCGAAGCTCATCCGGCGACACGGGGACGAACTCCAGCGTATCGATCCAGCACCGCAGATACGCCGCGTCGCCCGCCGGATCGATCTCCGCCGCCCGCTCCAGCTCCTCCTTCGCCGCTTCCGGCCGCCCTCGCAACAGTTGCACGATGGCCCGCATCTGGTGCGCGTAGGCCCGGTCTGCGACTGTCCCGCGGCCGGCGAACGCCGAAGCGATCGCCTCGGCGTCGGCGAACCCGTCCATCTGCCATTCAGCGCGAACGAACGCCGCCTTGAGCAGCGCCTTCGTGGTCAGGGGGCCGTGGAGGTTCGCGATCAGCTTCTCCTCTTCCTGCCTGTCGCCGCGCGCCCAGGCCAGTGCGATGCGATAGATCGCGACAGTCGTCGGATCGTCGGAGTGGGCGAGGACCAGGTCCGAGAGCCGCGAAACGACATCCCGCTCGCCTCGCATCTGCGCCAGGTCGGCGAGGTGCCTCATCGCTTCCAGGTTGAGCGGGTCGATGACGAGGACGTGCTGGAAAGCGTCCGCGGCCTCCTGCGGAGAGCGCGCGCGGAGCGGATTCTGATGGAAGTACAGCTCGCCGCGCTGCAGCCACGCCTCGGTGTTCTCCGGGTACTTCTGGGTGGCCTCGATGAGAAGGCGCTCGGCCTCGCGCCACTCGCCGTGGTGGATTGCGAGATGGCCCCTGACCAGCAGGCGTTCGCTGGGTTGCAGCCGGTCGCTGAAGCGCAGCGCGCGCTGGAGCGAGTCCTCCGCGAGTCCCGGCTCGGTGTCGGCGACGACGCCCAGCCTGTAATGCGCGAGAGCGAATTCGGGGTCGGCCGCCACCGCGCGCTGGAACGCGCCGATCACCTCGTCCCAGTGGCCGCCGCGCAGGAGCTGCTCGCCTTCGAGCCATGCCTGCAGGGCCGCCAGCGAGCGGCTGGTCTGCTTCGTCAACCTGGCCAGCCGCGCCTCGAATTCTGCTGCCGGCAGCGGCCGGAGCTGGAGCTGGTCGGAGAGCTTGCGCAGGAGGCGGAGCAGCTCGGCGGGCTTGCCCGCCACCACCGCCTGGATCAGCGGCTGGCCGTCGCGGGTGCTGTGGAGCACCGCCTCCAACACGAGATCTCCGCCCCGGTCCTCGACCCGTCCGAGGACGAAGTATTTTGCCCCCATCTGCGCGGAGACGCTGCGATACTTGTCCAGATCCTTCGACGAGGGGTCGCCGCCGAGAGCGCGGATCACGCTCGTGGAATCGACCATGCGCATCGGGCCGCCTTCCAGATCGCGCGCCAACAGGTCCGCCACGCCCTCGGAGAGGTATTTGAATCGGGGCGCATCCTCCTTGCTGACGCTGAAGGGCACGATGGCGATGGAGCCCGCCGGAGGCACCGAGGGAGGCACCAGCCGCACCCTGCGCGTTGGCTTCCAGATGAAGAGGACGGCGACCGCGAGCGCAGCGGCGGTGGCGGCGAGAAGGATCCCGCGCCGCAGTGCGGAGCGCGAGCGCAGCCGGCGGAGGCGGCGCGACCGCCCCATCCAGCGCCGCCGCGACCTCGCGCGCCGAAGCGGGCCGCTTCTCCCGATCCTTCTCCAGGCAGCGTTCGACGAGCTGGCGCAGGTGGCGCGGCACCGACGCGGGCAGCGGCTCCGGCTGCCGGAAGAGGATGGCGTACCCGGTTTCCGCGGTGGAGCCGGCGCTGAAGGCGCGCTTGCCCGAGAGCATCTCGTAGAGCACGGCCCCGAAGTTGAAGAGATCGGCGCGCGGATCCACCGGACGTCCCCGCACCTGCTCCGGCGCCATGTAACCCACCGTGCCGAGCGCGCGCCCCGCCGCGGTGGAAACCGAGTCGTCCCCATCCGGGCTGTCGGCGGGCGCCTCGCGCAGCTGTTCGGTCAGCTTGACCAGGCCGAAGTCGAGGATCTTCAGCCAGCCGTTCTCGGTGAGGAAGAGGTTCTCCGGCTTGAGGTCGCGGTGGGTGAGGCCTTTTTCGTGAGCGGCGGCAAGGCCTGCCGCCACCTGCCGCGAAATGCGCAGCGTCTCCTCCGGCGTGAGCGGCCCCGTGCGCAGCTTCTCGCGCAGCGTGGTTCCCCGGAGGAGCTCGGTGACGATGAAGGGGCGGCCCTGCTCTTCGCCGACGTCGAACACCGCGACGATGTTGGGATGCTGCACCGACCCCGCGGCCAGGGCCTCGCGTGCGAATCGACGCACAGCGTCGGGGTCGGGCGCAGCCGAGCCGAGCACCTTCACCGCGACGTCGCGCTGGAGCTTGCGATCGCGCGCGGCGTAGACGCGGCCCACGCCGCCGCTGCCGAGGAGCGCGCCCAGCACGTAGCGCCCGCCGAGCACCGCGCCCGACCGGGGATCCGACGCGTCCATCGCGCGCTCGTCATCCGCTGCCGGCACTCGTGCTTCCTCCACGCCTTCAGCGTACAAGATACCCACCGGAGCGGGCCAGCGATGGATTCGGTCACCTGAAGATTGCCGGCTGGATGCGATACCGGCGCATCCAGCGCTGGACCTGCACGCGCGCCTTGCCGAGCACGCGGGCAACCGCGGTGACGTTGCCCCGATGCTCGCGCAAGAGGGCAACCAGCTCTTCCCGGCGCTGCAGCTCCTCGGCGGGCAGGGCTGCGACGGAGGTCTCGGGCGCGGGCGCCGAGGCGATGGTGCGCAGGGGCGGCGGGAGGTGCACGAGGTCGATGGCGCCGTCCGGCGCGAGGGCGAGCGCGAGGGCGAGCGCCTTCTCCAGCTCGCGGACGTTGAGCGGCCAGTCGTAGCGGAAGAGGGCGCGCGCCGCGGGCATGGTGAAGCGCACCGCCTCGGCGCGATCGGGCGCCAGCCGGCGGAGGAGCGCCGCGATCAGGCTGCCCAGATCCTCCTTGCGATCGCGCA
Organism: uncultured delta proteobacterium; assembly: GCA_963792275.1. Lineage (GTDB taxonomy): Bacteria > Myxococcota > Myxococcia > Myxococcales > 40CM-4-68-19 > 40CM-4-68-19. The sequence goes on along the minus strand of CAWBVQ010000016.1, from coordinate 447,544 downwards.
AGGGCGGCAGCGTGACCAGAAGCCCGCTCATCCGGGCGAGGAGATCGGGGCGGAACTGGCCGGCCGCCGCCATGGCCTCGAGGTCCCGGTGGGTGGCGACCACCAGCCGGAAGTCCACCGGCACGGCGCGGGTGCCGCCAACCGGGAGCACTTCCGACTCCTGCAGGACGCGGAGCAGCGCGCCCTGCGCCGGCAGCGGCAGGTCTCCCACCTCGTCGAGGAAGAGGGTGCCCTTGTCCGCCCCGCGGACGAGGCCAGGACGGTCCTCGGTGGCGCCGGAGAATGCGCCCTTGCGGTAGCCGAACAGCTCCGATTCGATCAGCGATGCCGGCAGCGCGGCGCAGTTGATGGCCTGGAAGGCGCCGGGCCTGCCCGAGCGGGCGTGGACCAGGCGCGCGAGCACCTCCTTGCCGGTGCCGGTCTCGCCGCGCACCACCACGGGAAGAGACGTCGCGGCGGCGCGCTCCAGGGCACGCAGCTGGGTGGCATGGGCGGGCTGCAACGAGCCGGGCCATCCCTCCTGGCCGAGGACGGGCTCGAGGTCCAGCGGGGCAGAGGCGCGGAAGACGAAGAAGCTGTGCCCGATCTCGAAGATGGTGCCGTCCCGGAGCTCGAATCGCTCCACCCGTCCGCCGCAGACGAAGGTGCCGTTGCGCGAGCCGGCGTCCTCGAGCAGCCAGCGGCCGAAGACGCGCTGCAACGAGGCGTGCGAGGAGGAGAGGAAGCGATCCGGGACCTGGATGCGCAGCTGTCGCTCGCCGGCGCTCTCGGCGCGCGCGGCGGAGGCCACCCCGTGGCCCCGGCCCAGCCATACGGCGTCGACGCCGGAGAGCAGCGCCCACAGCGGCCGCGCGAGCGGCGCCTCGGCCTGGAGCGCCAGCGTCAAGCAGGCCGCGTGATCGCGGTCGAGAAGAAGTGGCCCGGGCTCGTCGGCGGTGACGTCGGACGGCGGGCTGGATGGAGCCTGCACGGCGCGGAGTATCCGCCACCGCCGGAGGGGGGTGCAACAGGAGGCGCTACAGCGGCGGACCTGTAGCGCTACGGGCTCGCGCACGGCCCGCCGCGAGGAGCGAAGCTTGGCATGCGCCGTGCTCTTTCCGGGGTGCGATGAAACACGCCTTCGCCGCTGCCCTGATTGTGCTCTGCGCCGCCCATCCCGCCGCGGCCGGAGAGTGGACCGAACGCTACTTCGGGGTAGGTAGCGACGGGAACCGCGGTAACGCCTGCAGCCAGGCCCGCGACCACGCCCAAGGCAACTCGTTCCGCGCCTGCATGGAGCGCCGGGGCACGCGCGAAGGCACTTCCTACACCGACTGCCTGTGCACGCAGCCGGACGACACGCTGCACATCTGCAACGTGAATCTCAAGGTCCTGTGCGTCGGCTCGCTCGCATCTGCGGCGGCGGACGGCTCATCGGGCTCGAAGGGGGGACCAAAAGGCCGGGCCGACCGCCGGCGGGGGGCGCATTCAGGAGCGCGTCGCGTCGTTTCCGATTCGGCCCGGTCCTGCGGTTCCCAGGGTGGCGACGCTCGCGTCCCGCTGACGGCGGGATGGCCATGACGACCCCACCGTCGGTCGTCTCGAGCGCACTTGAACGACCTGTGGCGGCGGCGTGCCGCATCCGGGGGGTGCGGCGCCTGGTGGAGCCGGTCTTCCGTGGGATTCACTGAGCGGCGGCCGCGCCCAGCTGCGAGAGCAAAAAAGCGTAGTCGAAGGCCGATTCCCGCAGGCGGTCGTAGCGGCCGGAGGGGCCGCCGTGGCCGGCGGGCTCCATGTCGATCTTGAAGAGCAGCGGGTTCTGGTCGGTCTTGTTCGCGCGCAGCCGGGCCACCCATTTGGCCGGCTCCCAGTACATCACCTGCGAGTCGTTGTAGGACGACTTCACCAGCATGGCCGGATACGCCTTCTTCGCCACGTTGTCGTAGGGCGAATACTGCCGCATGTAGCGGAATTCGGCGGCGAGCTTGGGATTGCCCCACTCCTCGAACTCGCCCACGGTGAGCGGCAGCGACTCGTCGAGCATGGTGTTGAGCACGTCCACGAACGGCACCCATGCCACCACCGCGTGGAAGAGGTCGGGCCGCAGATTCGTCACCGCGCCCATCAGCAGCCCGCCGGCGCTGCCGCCGCCGATGGCGAGCCGGTCCTTCGACGGTGTAGCCCTGCGCGATCAGCTGCTCGGCGCAAGCGATGAAGTCGGTGAAGGTGTTCATCTTGTTCATCATCCGGCCCTGGTCGTGCCACTTCTTGCCCATCTCGCCGCCGCCGCGGATGTGCGCGATGGCGTAGGTCACGCCGCGATCGACCAGGCTGAAGCGGCGCGAGTCGAACCAGTCCGGGTATGCGACGCCGTAGGAGCCGTAGGCGTAGAGGAAGAGCGCCGACCTGCCGTCGCGCGCGGCGCCCTTCCCGTGCACCAGCGCGACAGGCACGCGGGTGCCGTCGCTGGCGCTCGCCCAGATGCGCTCCACCGCGTACTTCGACGCATCGTAGTTGGGGACGGGGTCGCGCTTGACCAGCTTCCACTCCCCGGAGGCGAGGTCCACGTCGTAGACGCTCTTCGGCGTGACCAGGGACTGGTAGGCGATGCGAAGCGAGTTGGTGTCCCACTCCTCGTTGTGGTCGAGGCCGACGTCGTAGTCGGCCTCGGCGTAGGAGAGCTTTCGTTCGGCGCCGGTTCGCAGGTCGGTGATCACGATCTGCGGCAGCCCGCCTTCGCGCTCGGTGCGAACCAGGTGATTCGCGAACAGGTCCACCTCGCGCAGCATCACCTCTTCGCGATGCGGCACGATCTCCTTCCAGTTCTCCTTGCGCGGCGCCCAGACCGGCGCCGTCACCAGCCGGAAGTTGCGCCCGCCCGAGTTGGTGCGGATGTAGAGCAGGCCGCCGCGGTGGTCGACGTAGTACTCGTGTCCCGGCTCGCGCGGCTGCACCAGGACCGGCGTCGCGAAGGGATCGCTGGCGCCGAAGAAGCGCACTTCGCTGGTGGTGTGCGACGCCGCGGTGACGAAGATGAAATCGCGCGAGCGCGAGCGCTGCACGTAGAGGTCGAACTTCTCGTCCTTCTCCTCGAGCACCAGCTCGTCCTTCGCCCCCGCCAGCGCGTGCCGGTAGAGCTGCCAGGGCCGCTTCGCCACCGGATCCTCGACCACGTAGAAGAGCTGCTCGCCGCCGCGCGCCCAGGCGATGCTGTCCACCCGGGCCGCCTTGTCGGCGAGGTCCTTCATGGTGCGCAGGTCGCGGACGTGCAGGGCGTACTGGCGGAAGCCGGTGTCGTCGGTGGTGTAGGCGAGCAGGTTGCCGTCGTCGCTCACTTCCCAGGCGCCGAGCGCGATGAACTTCTTCCCTTCGGCGAGCTGGTTCAGATCGAGGAGCACCTCTTCCGGCGCCTGCGGCGAGCCCTTGCGCCGGCAGAGCACGGGGTACTGCTTTCCCTTCTCGGTCCGCGTGTAGTACCAGGACCCGTCCTTGAGAAAGGGCGCGTCGACGTCGGTCTCCTGCACGCGCGAGAGCATCTCGGCGTAGAGCGTCTGCTGGAGGCCGCGGGTGGGCTGCATCATCGCGTCCGCGTAGGCCGCCTCCGCGCGCAGGTACTGCACCACTTGCGGCGTTCCCTTCTCTCGCAGCCAGGCGTAGTCGTCCTGCAGCGTCTCGCCGTGCAGTTCGACGGGATGTGGCACCCGGGCAGCGACGGGCGGCTGCGCGGCCGCGACGGTTGCCGGCTTTTGCCCGCCGGCGCAGGCGAGCAGGGCGGTGACGAGGACGAGGCGTTTCATGCGCGATCTCCCCTGGCGATGCGCGAGAGCGCGGTGCGCAGCAGGTCGGGAATGGGAACCGGCTTGCGCGTCGTGCGGTCGACGAAGACGTGGACGAAGGAGCCCTGCGCGCAGAGCCGGTCGCCGCGGAAGATGCCGAGCTCGTAGCGCACGCTGCTGTTGCCCAGCTTCGCCACCCGCAGCCCGGCCTTGAGCGCGTCGGGAAAGGCGGCTGACGCCTTGTAGGTGCACTGCGACTCGACGCAGACGCCGATGGCCGCGCCCCGCTCCAGATCGAGCCCGGCCTCGACGAGGAAGCGGTTGATCACCGTGTCGAAGTACGCGTAGTAGACGACGTTGTTGACGTGGCCGTAGAGGTCGTTGTCGTTCCAGCGCGTCTGGATGTCGAGGACGTGCGGATACTCCGCGATGGTCACCGGCGCCTCGGGGCGCAGCCCGGCTCGCGCCTGGCGTCGGAATGCCCGCGGGTCATTTGCGCCCGGCGCAGTCGTAGGCGTTGGCGGCAACCGTGGTCACGTCGGGCGTGACCGACTCGTTGACGAAGGCGAAGTCGGTGGCGCCGGCGTCGGCGCACTTGGCCCGGGCCTCGGTGCGCGCCTGGGCGAGCCCGGGATCGCCGGCCTGGGTGGACGACCCGCTGAACCGGCCCAGCCGCTTGCAGCCTTTCAGCGTCTCCTCGTCTTCGGCCTGGCGCATGGCAGCGAGGCGCTCGGCGGAGACCTTGGGGACGGTGGTGCAGGCGGCGAGCAGCAACAGGACGGCGCAGCGGCGCATGCAGATGCCTCTACGTCATCGGGGTGCCGCCGTCCACGGCAGCGCCGGCGAATGCCCCCGCCCGGCCCGATTGGCGCGCCGCGCCGTAGATGTCGCGGCAGGGTCGAAACTTTCCGACGCGCCTGGACGCGTCCGGCAACCCGCGCGGCAACATGTCGCAGACTGTAGACAGGTAAACAGATTACCTTGAAGTTGCACGGGGAATGCCCAAATGACCAAAATCCGCTCTGTGGGCAATTGCCCACCTTGCTTGACGCATGTTCAGCAATTCGGCTAGATATTTTAGATCTTGAGCCGGAAAACGGTCTCGGCGCCGCCAGACCCTGCATCCAGCGTTGATCGCGCGCCGCGCCGGCGGCTCCCTGACCAGTTCCTGGGGGCCGGAGCGCCCTTTCCCTGGCTCCCTCCGGGTCGGCCCCACCACCGGACCGGCTTCGTCGACGGGTCCTTGTCCGGCAACCCCGCCGCCGCGGTGAGGAGCTGATATGCACCCGCGCCTCCGGCGCCAGCTCGCCGCCGTGGGCCACGAGGTGCCGCCGGCATTGCGGCAGCTGCTCGCCGCGGTGGACGCGGCCTACCGCGAGGCCGATGCGGAGCGCGAAGAGCTGGAGCAGTCGGTCGGGTCCATCGCCGGGCTGCTTCATCGCGGGCGGCAGAAGGCCGTGTTGCGGCGGCAGCGCAAGGCCGAGGGGCAAGCCCGGGCAGCGCGCGCGCGCCGGCGCCTCGAGCGGCTGCTGGAAAAGAGCCCGATGGCGGTGATGGACCTGACGCCCGAGCTGATCGGTGCGCAGCGCCAACTCCGCGGCGGCGAAGCTGTCCGGCGTCGATGCTTCCGCGCTGGTGGGAAAGCCGCTCTTCGACCTGCTCCAGCCGATGGAGAAGGACAAGCTCGCCGCGCTCTGGAAACGCAAGCTGCTGCGCGGCGAGCCGGTGGCGCGGACCCTGGCCTGTTCGGCGAATGGAGGACGCGCGCTGGCCTGCGACTTCGTGCTCCTGCCGCGGCAGAAGCGCGACGGGTCGGTGGCGCGGGTCACCGCGGTGGTCCGCGACGAGACCGAGACGGTGGAGAAGGACGTCCAGCTCCGCGAGCGCGAGGAGCGGCTTTCGCTCGCGGTGGAAGCCAGCCTCGACGTGGTCTGGGACTGGGACCTGCGCAAGAACCAGCTCCACCTCTCGCCGGCCTGGCGCAACCTGCTCGCGCTGGAGGCCCCGCTCCTGGGCTTGCCCGCCGACTGGCTGGAGCGGGTGCACCCGGAGGACACGGCGCCGCTGCGCGCGGCCATCGCCTCCCACCTGGAAGGCCGCACCCCGGCCTTCGACCACGAGCACCGGGTGCGCCACGGCGGCGGCGAATGGCGCTGGCTGCACGCCCGCGGCGCCGCGCAGCGCGACGCGGCCGGAACCGCCTTGCGCATCGCGGGATTGATGAGCGACGTCACCCGGCACCGCTCGATGGTGGAGCGGATGGCGCACGACGCGCGCCACGACGCGCTGACCGGCCTGCCCAACCGCACGCTCTTCCTCGACCTGCTCCGCCACTCGTTCTACCGGACGCGCCGGCACGAGGACTACCGCTTCGCCGTGCTCTTCATCGACATCGACCACTTCAAGATGGTGAACGACGCCTTCGGCCACGAGGCGGGCGACCAATTGCTGCAGCAGATCACCCGCCGGCTGGAGTCGTGCCTGCGCCAGGGCGACACCCTCGCCCGCCACGGCGGAGACGAGTTCACCATGTGGTTGGACGACGTGCGCGGGTCCGCCGACGCCATGCGCGTGGCCGATCGCGTGCACGAGGGGATGCGCGAGCCCTTCGAGGTGGGCGGCGGGCAGCGGGTCCATTCCAGCGCCAGCATCGGCATCGCGGTGGGGTCCTCGCTCTACCAGAAGGCCGAGGAGGTGCTCCGGGACGCCGACGTCGCCATGTACCGCGCCAAGGCCCTGGGCAAGGCGCGCACCGCGGTCTACCAGCGCGACACCGGCGAAGGCTCCTTGGCCCACGTGCAACTGGAGACCGACCTGCGCAGCGCCATCCTGCGCAACGAGCTGCTCATCCACTACATGCCCATCGTCGACGTGCAGACCGGCAAGGTGCGCGGACTCGAGGCGCTGGCCCGCTGGCAGCACCCCCGCCTCGGCCTGGTGCAGCCGGCCAAGTTCCTCGGCATGGCCATCGAGACCGGGCTGATCGTCTCCATCGACCAGTGGGTGCTGCAGAACGCGTCGCACCAGCTGCACGACTGGCGGCGCGACATCGCCTCCGCCGCCAAGCTGTCGCTCTCGGTCAACTTCTCGCAGAAGCTGCTCGAGCAGAGCGATCTCGGGGCGCAGATCGAGCGGGTGCTGCACGAGTGGAAGCTCGCGCCCGGCGATCTGAACCTGGACATCAACGAGGGCACCTTGCCGCCGGACAACGGCACCGACATGTTCATCGAGCTGCACCGGCGCGGGCTCAAGCTGCACATGGACGACTTCGGCACCGGGCAGTCCTGGCTGCGGCACCTCTACAAGGCGGAGGTGGACACGGTGAAGCTCGACCGCTCCTTCATCGCCGGCAGCGCGGACCGCGACCGCCAGGTGCTGGGCCGCATCGTCTCCATCGCGCGCGATCTGGGAAAGACGGTCATCGCCGAAGGGGTGGAGACGAAGGAGCAGGCGCAGCTGGTGCGCGAGGTGGGCTGCGCCTACGCCCAGGGGTTCTTCTTCAGCCCGCCGCTCGACGTGATCAAGACGCGGATCCTCCTGCAGGGCGGCGTGCTGGACGTGGTCTGACGCACGAGGCCCGGTGGGGCTCGCGACGGCGCTTCCTTCGTGCTGAAATGAGCCATGCGCTGGGAACGGGTCGCTTTCGATCTCTACGGAACGCTCCTCGACGTGGAGGGCCTCGCCAAGAAGCTCGAGCCGCTGGCCGGGCCGGCCGCGCCGGACATCCTCGCCAGGTGGCGCAAGGCGCAGCTGGAGCGGAGCTGGCGCGCGAAGGTCTACGAGCCCTGGGACGTGGTCACGGCGCGCGCGCTCCTGGAAGCGGCTCCGCAGCTCGACGAGGCGACGCGGGCGAAGATGTGCGCGACCTGGCTGTCGCTTCCGGCGCATCCCGATGCGCGGCAGGCGCTGGAGTCGCTGCGCAAGGCGCGGATGCGCACGGCGGTGCTCTCCAACGGCACCCTGCCGATGATCCGCGCCGCCCTGGACGCGGCCGGTCTGGAGGTGGACGAGGTCCACAGCGCCGACGAAGTGCGCGCCTACAAGACCGATCCGCGCGTCTATGCCCTGGTCCCCAAGGAGACCACGCTCTTCGTCAGCGGCAACGGCTGGGACGCGGAGGGCGCGAAGCGAAATGGGCTTTCCGTGGCGTGGATCGATCGCGGCACGCCGGCGCCGGGACTCGCGCCCGATCTACGCGTGACCTCCCTGCTCGAGGTGGCGGCGGCCATCTGGCGGGAGCACGGCGTGCGGGTGGTGAAGGGCGGGGAGCTCGATCCGAACACGGCGCAGACGCCGGGCATGTCGCGCGCCGCGGCCATCACCCGGGCGCGGGCGGGCGCCGAGAAGCTCTGGGCAGGCACGGTGGTCATCCACCCCAACGCCAAGACCGGCGCGCACCACCACGGCGCGGTCGAATCGGTGATCTACGTGGTCAGCGGGCGGGCGCGGATGCGCTGGGGGAACAAGCTCGAATACACCGCCGAGGCGGGCCCCGGCGATTTCATCTACGTGCCGCCCTGGGTGCCGCACCAGGAGATCAACGCCAGCCGCGACCAGGAGCTTTCCTGCGTGCTGGTGCGCAGCGGGCAGGAGCCGGTGGTGGTGAATCTGGAGATCGCTCCCAAGGAGCCGCCGGAAAACGTCAAATGGCTCGACGACCTGCACCGCGGCTAGCCCGACCGGTGCGCGGACCCCCGCGGCACCGCCGGGACAGCGCGCGCGACCCCGCGCGCGGCTAGTCATTCGCCGCTCTGCTGCAGCAGCTTCGCGACCAGGCCCGTCCAGCCGGTCTGATGGCTTGCGCCCAGCCCGGTGCCGTCGTCGCCGTCGAAGTATTCGTGGAAGAGCAGCGCGTCGGAGAAATGCGGATTCTCCTGTAGCAACCTGACTGCCCCGAACGCGGGCCGGCGCCCGTCTTCCCCGCGCAGGAAGAGGGAGGAGAGCCGCCGCGACAGCTCCACCGCCACCTGCGCGAGCGTGAGCTCCCGCCCCGAGCCGGTGGGGAACTCCACCGTGTAGCCGTCGCCCAGGTAGTGGTGGAACTTCTGCAGCGACTCGATGAGCAGGTAGTTGAGGGGAAACCAGACCGGGCCGCGCCAGTTGGAGTTGCCGCCGAAGAGGCCGCTCGACGACTCGCCCGGCTCGTAGCGCACTCCGTAGTCGTGCCCGTCCAGGCGCAGCACGTAGGGATGATCGAGGTGGACGCGGGAGAGGCCGCGGATGCCGTAGGGCGAGAGGAACTCCTTCTCGTCGAGCACGCGGCGCAGGATCGCGCGGAGCTTCTCCGGCCCCACCACCGAAAAGAGGCGGTGCCCCTGGGGGCCGCGCGTGCGCATGCAGGCCACTCCTTGCGTCAGGTCGGGCCGGTTGTCGATGAACCACTCCAGCCTGCGGGAGAAGGCGGGGAAGCTGGCGACGATCTCCGCCGCGATGGGCTCCACGGCGAAGAGCGGGATCAGCCCCACCATCGAGCGGATGCGCATGCGCAGCTGCTCGCGGCCTTCGCGCTCCAGCACGTCGTAGAAGAACGCGTCTTCCGCGTCCCAGAGCCCGAGCGTGTTCATCGCCCGCGCGATGTGGACGAAGTGCTCCCAGAACTTGGAGGCGACGTCCTCGAACACCTCCTCCTCGCGCGCCAGCTCCAGCGCGATGGTGAGCATGTTGAGGCAGAACATGGCCATCCAGCTGGTGCCGTCGCTCTGCTCCAGGCTGCCTCCGCCCGGCAGCGGCCGGCTGCGGTCGAAGATGCCGATGTTGTCCAGCCCGAGGAAGCCGCCCTGGAAGACGTTGCGTCCTCCGGCGTCCTTGCGGTTCACCCACCAGGTGAAGTTGATCATCAGCTTGAGGAAGACGCGCTTGAGGAACTTGCGGTCCCCTTTGCCGTGCCGCTTGCGATCGATCTTGTAGACGCGCCACGCCGCCCAGGCGAGGACCGGAGGGTTCGCGTCCCCGAATGCCCACTCGTAGGCGGGGATCTGCCCGTTCGGATGCATGTACCATTCGCGCATCAGGAGCACGAGCTGCTCCTTGGCGAAGTCGGCGTCCACCAGCGCGAGCGGGATGCAGTGGAAGGCCAGGTCCCAGGCGGCGAACCAGGGGTACTCCCACTTGTCCGGCATGGAGAGCACGTCGGAGCCGTAGAGGTGCGTCCAGTCGCAGTTGCGGCCGCGCTTGCGCTCCTCCGGCGGCGGCGGCTGGCCCGGATCTCCGCGCAGCCAGTCGCGCACCACGTAATGATAGAACTGCTTCGACCAGAGCATTCCCGCGAGCGCCTGGCGCATCACGTTCTTCGCGTCGGCGGAGAGCGCGGCGGGAATCACCGTCGCATAGAACTCGTCCGCTTCCCGCTTGCGCGCGGCGAGGATGCCGTCGCTCGCGTCCACCGGCTGGGCCTCGCCGCGGCAGAGGCGCAGCCGCACCACCTTCGTCCCCAGCGCCGGCACCCGCAGGCTGTAGCGCGCCGACATGCGCGTGCCCGTCTTCTCCGGGTTGACGCTGTCGCGGCCGTGGACGAGGTGGTCGTTGATGCCGTCCTTGGGATGGGGCGGTCCGGGCACGCCAAAGAGCTCCTTCAAATTGCTCTCGTTGTCGCAGAAGAGCAGCTCGGGAGCGCCTTCGCAGCTCAGATGGAAGGCACCCTCGCGCGGGTGCCGGGTGACCGCGCCGCCCGCCTCGGCGCGGATGTCCGGCCGCGGCTCCCGCGGATCCCAGCTCCAGGTGTTGCGGAACCAGAGCGTGGGCAGGAGCTCGAGCGCGGCCTCCTCCGGACCGCGGTTCGCCACCTCGATGCGGATGCAGATGTCCTCCACGCCCGCCTTGGCGTACTCCACGAACACGTCGAAGTAGCGGTCCTGGTCGAAGACGCCGGTGTCCACGAGCTCCGGCTCCTTGCCGGCGCGGCCGCGGCGCAGGCTCTCCGCGGCGAGCTGCGCGTAGGGAAACTCCGCCTGCGGGTACTTGTAGAGGAACTTCATGTACGAATGCGTCGGCGTGGAGTCGAGGTAGTAATAGAGCTCCTTCACGTCCTCGCCGTGGTTGCCCTCCTTGCCGCTCAGCCCGAAGAGCCGCTCCTTGACGATGGGATCCCGGCCGTTCCAGAGCGCGAGGGCGAAGCAGAGGATCTGGTGGCGGTCGCAGATGCCGGCGATGCCGTCCTCGCCCCAGCGGTACGCGCGCGAGCGGGCCTGGCGGTGGGGAAGGTATTCCCAGGCCGACCCGTCCGGGCTGTAGTCCTCGCGCACGGTGCCCCAGGAGCGCTCGGACAGGTACGGCCCCCAGCGCTTCCAGTTGGCGGTGCGGCGGGCCGCTTCGAGCAGCCTCTCCTCTTCGCGGGTGGGCATCGCCTCTTCTCACTATGCGGAAAGCCGGGGCGCGTCACGATTCCCTTTGGTCGGACCCGCCCCTTCGCCGCGCAAGGTGTAGTCTGCGGCGCAGATGGGAGAAGCCGCCGTCCTGCCCGAGGAGCTGTCGCTCGTCTCCGCTCTCCGCGGCGGCGACGAGTCGGCCTTTCTCGAGATCGTGGGCCGCTACCACGCCTCCATGCTCCGCATCGCGCTGGCCTTCGTGCACAGCCCCGCGCTCGCCGAGGAGGTGGTGCAGGAGACCTGGCTCGCGGTGCTGGAGGGCATCTCCCGTTTCGAGGGCCGCTCCGCCCTGCGCTCCTGGATCTTCCGCATCCTCGCCAACCGGGCACGCACGCGCGCGCAACGGGAGGCGCGCACGCGGCCGTTCTCGTCGCTGGAGGAAGAGGACGACGGCCCCACCGTGGACCCTGCGCGCTTCTTGCCCGAGGATCATCCGCAGTGGCCAGGCCATTGGGCCGCCCCGCCTTCCCCCTGGCCGGACGCGCGGCTCATGGCCGCCGAGACGCGCGCGCTGGCGCAGCGCGCCATCGATGCCCTTCCACCCATGCAGAAACAAGTCATCCTCTTGCGAGACGTAGAAGGGTGCAGCCCGGAAGAGGTGTGCGAGGCGCTCGGCCTGTCCGACGGAAACCAGCGCGTGCTCCTGCACCGGGCCCGGGCAGGCGTGCGCGGCGCCCTGGAGTCATACTTGGAGAAGCCTCGATGAGCGCGCGCGCCCCCACCGAGCTGACCTGCCGCGAGATCGTCGAGCTGGTCACGGACTACGTGGAAGGCCGCATGCCGCCCGAGGAGCGCACGCGCTTCGAGCAGCACCTCGCCGAGTGCGGCGGTTGCCGGACGTACCTGGAGCAGATCCGGCAGACCATCGCGGCGGCGGGCGCCGTCCGGGAAGAGAAACTCGAGCCCGGCGCGCGCGAAGAGCTGCTCCGCCTCTTCAGGGGCTTCAAGGCGAAGCGGTAGAGTCCAAGAGCCATGCAAGGTGTCCTCGCGCCGGTCCTCACCCCCTTCGACTCCAACCTCGATCCCGATCCGGCGCTCTTCTTGCGGCACTGCCGCGGGCTGCTCGAAGAGGGCTGCGACGCGCTGGCGCCGTTCGGCACCACCAGCGAGGCGAACTCGCTCTCGGTGGAGGAGCGTGAAGCGCTGCTCGCCGCCCTGCTCGAGGGCGGCTTGCCCGCGGAAAGGCTCGTTCCCGGGACCGGCTGCACCGCGCTCACCGACACCGTGCGACTCAGCCGGGCGGCCGCGCGCGCGGGCTGCGCGGGCGTCCTCATGCTGCCGCCCTTCTATTACAAGAACGTGAGCGAGGAGGGGCTCTTCCGCAGCTTCGCCGCCGTCATCGATCGCGTCGGCGAGCCGCGGCTGCGCGTCTACCTCTACCACATCCCTCCCGTGTCGCAGGTGGGCATCCCGCTGCGGGTGATCGAGCGGCTCCTGGCGAAATATCCCGGCGTCGTCGTCGGCATCAAGGACAGCTCGGGCGACTTCGAGAACACCCGCGCCGTCCTTCGCGCCTTCCCGGGATTCGAGGTCTTCGTGGGCAGCGAGAAGTTCCTCCTCCGCAACCTGGAGGAAGGCGGCGCCGGCTGCATCACCGCCACCGCCAACGTCAACGCCAAGGCCATCTCCCGCGCCTTCCGCGAGCGCAAGCAGGAGCGCCAGCGCGAGATCGACCTGGTCCGTTCCGCCTACGAGAAGCTCCCCATGATCCCCGCGCTCAAGGAGACGCTCGCGCGGCGCACCGGCAACGACGCCTGGCGCACCCTGCGCCCGCCGCTGGTCGAGCTCTCCGCCGACCAGCGCGCCGCGCTCTCCGTCGGCTGAGCTTCAGGGCAGCTGGAAGTCCTTGAGCTGCTCGCGCAGCGCCGCCTTGAGGAACTTGCCCGTCGCGGTGCGCGGGATCTGCTGCAGGCGCACGTACGCATCGGGCAGCCAGTACTTGGCGAAGCGCGGCTCCAGCCACTCGCGCAGCTCCTCGTCGCTGGCCTTGGCGCCCTCCTTCAGCACCACGCAGGCCACCGGCCGCTCGCTCCATTTCGGGTGCGCGATGGCGATCACCGCGGCCTCCTTGACGGCCGGGTGCCCCATCAGGGCGTTCTCCAGGTCCACCGAGCTGATCCACTCGCCGCCGCTCTTGATCAGGTCCTTGGAGCGGTCGGCGATGCGCACGTACCCGTCGGGATCGATGGTCACCACGTCGCCGGTGCGGAACCAGCCGTCCATGGTGAACTTGTCCGCCTCCGCCGCGTTGCCGAAATAGCTGCGGGCGATGAAGGGCCCGCGCACGTGCAGCTCGCCCATCGACTTTCCGTCCCAGGGGACCTCGCCGTTCTCGCCCACCGCGCGGACGTCCACCAGCGGCACCGGGGTGCCCTGCAGCGCGCGCAGGCGGAACTTCTCCGGCTCCGGAAGCCCTTCCTCGCGCGGCCTGCAGACGGTGCCCACCGGCGACATCTCGGTCATGCCCCAGGCGTGGATGACGCGCAGCCCGTGCCGCTTCTCGTAGCCCTCGATCATGGCCTGGGGCGCCGCGGAGCCGCCCACGATCATGGCCCGCAGCGCCTTGAGGTCCCACCGGCCGGGGTTCTTGTCGAGCGCCTCGAGCATCCCCAGCCACACCGTGGGAACGCCGGCGGTGAGCGTCACCCTCTCCTCCGAGAGCAGGCCGAGGACGCTCGCCGGGTCCAGGTGCGGTCCGGGGAAGACCTGCTTTGCGCCCACCAGCGTGCAGGAGAAGGGCAGCCCCCAGGCGTTGACGTGGAACATGGGCACCACCGGCAAGACCGAGTCGTGCTGGGAGAGGCCCACCGCGTCCGGCAGCGCCGACGCCAGCGAGTGGAGGAGCAGCGAGCGGTGGCTGTAGAGGACCCCCTTGGGCCTTCCGGTGGTGCCCGAGGTGTAGCAGAGGCCCGCCGCCTGGTTCTCCTCGATGCGCGGCGGCGAGAAGTCGGAGAGCTCGGGCTCGATCAGCTGCTCGTAGTCGAGCGCGCCTTCCGGAGCCGGCTGCCCATGGCCCCAGACGATGACGTGGCGCGGCTTCACCTCGGGGCGGATCCTCTCCCAGAGCGGCCAGAGCACGTCGTCCACCAGGACGACGGTGTCCTCGGCGTGGTTGATGATGTACGCGAGATCCTGGACGGACAGCCGCGGGTTGAGCGTGTGCAGCACGGCGCCGGCGACGGGAATGCCGAAGTAAGCCTCCAGGTGGCGGCCATGGTTCCAGGCCAGCGTGGCCACGCGGTCGCCCGGCTTGACGCCCAGGCGCGAGAGCGCGTTGGCGAGCTTCTGCGCGCGCCGGTGGAACTCCGCGTAGTTGCTCCGCTGTACCGTCTTGTCGGGACGGCGCCAGACGATCTCCGTCTTGCCGAAGTACCTTCCGGCGCGATCGAACGCGTGCAGGAGCGTGAGCGGGAGATCCATCATCAGGCCGTCCATGCAGGTCTCCTTTTCGGTCGGGCGCGCGAGCTTACACCCTTGAAATGCAGGCCGTCCCGTGGCGTAGGATGTCCGCCCTCTCGTAGGGGACACCCCCTTGTAGGGGACACCATCGCCGCGCGCAGCGCGCGCAGGGTGTCCCCAGTGAACTGGAGAAGACATGCCCTGTGCGGTCCTGCTCGCCGTCTCGCTCTCCGCCGCAACGCCGCTCACCCTCGACCAGATCGTCGCCCGGCACGTGGAGGCGCGCGGCGGGGCGAAGAACCTCGCCGCCCTGCGCTCGCTCAAGGTCACCGGCAAGGTGGTCTTCGGCGGCGACGACTTCAGCATCACGGCCGACTTCGCCTCGGTGCGCAAGCGGCCCGACCGCATCCGCACCGAGGCCACGCTGCAGGGCCTCACCGCCATCGACGCGTACGACGGCAAGGAGAGCTGGAGCGTGGATCCCTTCCAGGGCCGCCGCGACCCCTTCCGCACCACCGTCGACGAGGCGCGCGGCCTGGCGGAGGACGCCGACATCGACGGCGCCCTGATCGGGTGGCGGGAGAAGGGCTACCAGGCGAGCTTTCTCGGCACCGAGGACGTGGACGGGACGCCCGCGTACAAGCTGCGCATCGCGCTCAAGGGCGGCGACGTGCAGTACGTCTACCTCGACCCCGACTATTTCCTCGAGATCCGCCGCGTGAGCGAGCGGCACATCCGCGGCGCGGAGCGCGTGACCGAAACGGACTTCGGCAGCTACGTGCTGGTGAACGGCGTCTACGTTCCCACCGCCATCGAGTCCGGGCGCAAGGGCGCGCCGCGGACGCAGCGCTTCACGCTGGAGACGGTGGAGGCCAACTCCGGCGACGACGACGCGCTCTTCCGTTTCCCCGCGGGTCCGGGCACGCGGATGTTGCAGCCGCCCGAGCATCCCGCGCCGCTCGTAGCGCAGGCGCCGCCGCTCAAGGGCGCCGCCGCCGCGCCGGTCATCGACAAGGGCGTCATCTCCGGCCTGAACGCGCGCAACATCGGCTCCGCCACCATGAGCGGCCGCATCTCCGCCATCGCCGGCCGCAACTTCGACGGCAAGTCCCTCATCTACGTCGGCGCCGCCAGCGGCGGGGTGTGGAAGAGCCAGGACGGCGGCACCACCTTCAAGCCTGTGTTCGACAAGCAGCCGGTGCAGTCCATCGGCGCCATCGAGATCGATCCGAAGAACCCGCAGGTCGTCTGGGTGGGCACGGGCGAGTCGTGGGTGCGCAACTCCGTCTCGGTGGGCGACGGGATCTACAAGTCGGTGGACGGCGGCGAGAGCTGGACCCACATGGGCCTGCCCAGGAGCGAGCGCATCACCCGCATCACGGTGGACCCGCGCAACAGCGACGTGGTCTACGCCTGCGCGCCGGGCAAGCTGTGGAGCGACAGCCCCGACCGCGGCCTCTACAAGACCACCGACGGCGGCAAGAGCTGGGACCTGATCCTCACCGGCCCGAACCTCTCCACCGGCTGCAGCACGCTCGCCATGGATCCGAAGAACCCCGACGTGCTCTTCGCCGGGCTCTGGGACTTCCGCCGCAAGGGCTGGGTGTTCCGCTCCGGAGGCGAGACGCCCGAGGCGCCCAGCGCCAGCGCCATCTACAAGTCCACCGACGCCGGCGCCCACTGGAGCGAGGTGACCAGCGTCGGCGGCAAGAAGCCCTGGGGCCGCGTCGAGGTGGCCATCGCCCCGAGCAACTCCAGCATCGTCTACGCCTTCGTCGAGTCCACCGGCTCCGCGCTCTGGCGATCCGCGGACGGCGGCAACACCTGGGAGAAGCGCGACGACAGCCAGTGGATGATCTGGCGGCCGTTCTACTTCGCCCGCCTGGTGATCGACCCGCAGAATCCCGAGCGCCTCTTCAAGACCGACGGCGCGCTCATCGCCAGCGACGACGGCGGCAAGAGCTTCACCCAGGTGGGAGGCTTCGGCGCCACCCACGGCGACTGGCACGACCTGTGGATGGACCCCTCCAACCCCAAGCACATCGTCGGCGGCAACGACGGCGGGCTCTTCATCTCCTTCGATGGCGGGAACCGGTGGTGGAAGAACAACAACCTGCCGGTGTCGCAGTTCTACCACGTGGCCATCGACGACCGCGACCCGTACCGCGTCTACGGCGGGCTCCAGGACAACTCCAGCTGGACCGCGCCTTCCGCCTATGGCGGCGGCATCTCCAACAACGTCTGGGAGAACCTCTATGGCGGCGACGGTTTCTGGACGGTTCCCGATCCCACCGATCCCGAGGCGGTCTACGCGGAAGCGCAGGGAGGCTTCATCGGCCGCGTCGATCGGCAGCTGCAGATCGCCCGCGACATCCAGCCCAAGGCGCGGTACCAGGAGCGGCTGCGCTACAACTGGAACACGCCCATCGCCGCCAGCCCCACGCAGAAGGGCACCCTCTACATCGGCGCGCAGTTCCTCTTCCGCTCGCGCGACCGCGGCGACACCTGGGAGCGGATCTCACCCGACCTGACCACCAACGACAAGGAAAAGCAGAAATACGAGGAGTCGGGCGGGGTCACGCTGGACAACTCCTCCGCCGAGGAGCACACCACCATCTACTCCATCAGCGAGTCGCCGCGCGACCCGAACACCGTCTGGGTGGGCACCGACGACGGCAACCTCCAGCTCACCCGCAACGGCGGCAAGAGCTGGACGAACGTGGTCAAGAACGTGCGCGGGCTGCCGCCGTTCTCCTGGGTGAGCTGGGTGGAGGCGAGCCGGTACGACGCCGCCACCGCGTATGCCGCGTTCGACCGCCACACCTTCGGCGACATGACGCCCTGGGTCTACAGGACCACCGACTCCGGCAAGACCTGGACGCGGATCGTGAGCCCGGCCCAGGGCGTGCGCGGCTACGCCCACGTGGTGAAGGAGGACACGGTGCGGAAGGACCTCCTCTTCGTGGGCACCGAGTTCGGGCTCTGGATCTCGGTGGACGGCGGCAAGGACTGGGCCGAGTTCAAGGGCGGAGAATTTCCCGCGGTGGCCGTGCGCGACCTGCAGGTCCATCCGCGCGACGGCGACCTGGTCATCGCCACGCACGGGCGGGGCATCTGGATCATCGACGATCTGACGCCCTTGCGCGCGCTCACTCCCGATCTGATGGCGAAGGACGCGGCCTTCCTGCCGGGCCGGCCCGCGCAGCAGCGCCTCCTCTCGCAGGGCGGATGGTCCGAGGGCGACGCCACCTTCACCGGCCAGAACCCCTCGTCGGGCGCGGTGATCACCTACTACCAGCGCACGCGGCACCTGTTCGGGCCCATCAAGATCGAGATCCTCGACCAGCAGGGAAAGCTGGTGGACACGGTGCCGCCCTCGAAGCGGCGCGGCATCAACCGCGTCTCCTGGACCATGCAGGTGAAGCCGCCCCGGGTGCCGCGCGCCGCCAGCATCGCCTTCGCCGGGTCGCAGGGGCCGCGGGTCGTCCCGGGGACGTACACGGTGCGGCTCACCAAGGGCAGGCAGGTGCTGGAGACGAAGCTGCCCATCGGGCTCGACCGGCGCGCCCCCTGGAACCTGGCCGACCGGCGGCAGCACTTCGACGCGGCGATGCAGGTGCACGCGCTCTTCGGCGAGATGAGCGACGCGGTGGACCGCATCGACGCCGCGCAGGCGGCCATGCAGAAGCGCGCGAAGGCGCAGCCGCAGGACAAGACGCTGGCGCAGCTCGCCGGCAAGCTCGAGACCCTGAAGAAGAAGATCGTCGCCACCAAGGAGGGAGGGGCCATCACCGGCGAGGAGCGCATCCGCGAGCACACCGACCATCTCTATTCCGCGCTGCTCTCCTGGGAGGGCAAGCCCGCGAAGTACCTGATCGAGCGCACCGAGGCGCTGCGCCACGAGCTCCGCGACGTGGAGGCGGAGTTCGCCCAGCTCGCGCCGCAGATCCACGCGATGAATCTGAAGCTGGAGCCGGTGCGGTCGTCGACGCCGGAGAACACGTCGGCGTGCCTGCATGGGGAATGGGACCGGTGCAACCGTCCGGCGGAGATGGAGGTCGCGGTAGAGCGGGGGCTCGCGAGGTGCGCTCGCGAGATCGGGTGCGAGTGCGCGTGCGGGTGCGCGTTGGCGTGCGGGTTTTGGGGTCCCGGATTGGGGGTCGGGAGCGCTGGCTCTTGACCGCTGCCCGGGACCTCAAGTCGCGCACGCAAAACGCGCACGCGCACCCGCACTCGAGCCCGGACCCGCGAGCGCAAATTCGCGAGCACCCGATCCCCGGACGAAACGTGTCCGGCGACCTGTCAGTTCGCCTGTTCCGCCTCTCCCCTACGGAGGTTCCAGCATCGCCTGCCGCTGCGCAACCCGGGTTGCCCCGCGCTGCGCTCCCTCTCATGAAGGTCCGCCGCTCCCCGGAGTGTTGTATGCGGCCGAATTGCGGGGTCGTTGGGCTTCCCCGCTCCCGCCACGGCCTCGGGATTTCGCCCGGGCCCTGTGCGGTGTCTCTTCGTCCGCCGTCCGCCCCATCTTTCGACGGGGTTTCATCCTCCCTCGAGCTTTCCGCCTTCTCCAGAGTGCTACGGCCTGCGCGCTGCCCTTCGTGCCTGGTCGAGTCTTGCGAGCCGACCGATCGGCCGAAGAGCGCCTCCCATGGGGTCCACGTCCCTCATCGCGACATCGACAGGCGGCGTCCACCACTCCGCGGGGAATCCCGACCCCGCGGTCACGTTCCGTCCTCGACGTTTCTCACGTCCTCGACGGTTTCCTCCGCCACCTGCCTTCGCGGGCCTGTTTCATCCCGCTGCCACGTCCAGGGTTTGCCCTCCAGGGGTTTGTCCCTCTCCGCGGAGCCGTACCGGGTTTCCCCGGCCGATTCATGCCCTCGTGCCGTTGCGCGCGTCCACCTGTGACCAGCGAACGCGCCCTCGACTTCAGGGCCTTGCTCCCCGCGGCGAGTGCGGTGCCGGTGAAGACGGGTTGGGTCTCCACCAATCCGCGCCCCTCCTGGGCTTCCTGCTCCTCCGGGTACTCTCCCTGCGCATCGTGGGAATGCCTTCACATTCCCTCCGCCCCCGGCCTTCACCGCGAAGAACCCCCCGCGGCTGGCGCCCGGCGTATCGACGATGCGCGGGTTGGCTTGCCTGGATTCAGGCTGCCGGCCCGCTCGAGCTTTTCGACCTGAACCCCCAGCCTCCTTTCGAAAGTCGGGTTCGAGGCCTGCGTTTCAGGCGACCCACCAGGCCGCCGGACACGAGAGGAAGTAGAGCATCGCGCGTGCCACCCTTGCCCAGGCGTAACCCCGCGGAATTCCGCGTCCACCTTGCCGGGCAGCGCGCACGAACTGGACGATCCGGTGTGCGCGAGCTGGGGATTTGCGGGGCAAGCCTGTGGTCGGCTTGTGAACAAGGCGGTTCGACGTGTCCCGGACGGGTTGTGGATTGAACGCGTTCTGGACAGTTGATCAATTGCTGGTCGGTTCGGCCCTACGGCTCGAGCGGGAAGACCACCTTCACGTCCTTGGGGATGCGCACGGGGCGAGCGCGCACCAGGTCGATGTACACCCAGTCCGTCTCCGCGCGGCAGAGCAGCTCTTCGGCGCGGAAGATCTCCGTCCGCCGCTCGCTGTTCGCGACCTTCATGTTGGCGACGCGCGTCTCCACCCGCAGGACGTCGCCTTCCAGCGCCGGGCGCAGGTACTCGATCTGGTGGCGGCGCACCACCCACGCCTGCCCGCGCGCGACGTACGCCGACTCGGGAAAGCCCAGGGCCGTGGAATGCGCCAGCGCCGCCTCCTGCACCCAGCGCAGGTAGACGAGGTTGGAGGCGTGGCCGAGGTTGTCGATGTCGGCAACCGTCACGCGCACCGGGTGGATGAAGGGCATGGGCGCGCACCTTAGCGCGCGCGGAACTCCGGTCAAAAGCGCCTTTGCACGTCGCCGTCGACCAAACCCGGGGCGTCAGCCGACCGGCATCGTGGCTAGGCCGCGGCCTTCTTCGGGTGCGAGGCGTTCCACTTCTCGCGCGCCTCGCGCTGCTCCTTGGCGGAGAGCTGCTTGCGGTGCTCGTCACAGATGTAGCCGTAGCGCGGACCGCGCGACACGTTCTTGCAGCCTTCCACGCGACAGCGCATGTCCAGCCTGCGGCCGGTGCCGGAGGCCGCGCGCGCGAGGCGGGCGGCGCCGGCGTTGGCCTTGGCGCGCTCGAGGAGGATGCGCTTCTGCTCGCGCACCGGGACCGATCGCGAGTGCTCGCGGCAGAACCACCGGTTGCGCGGACCGGCGCCCGCCTCCTTGCAGCCGGGATAGGGGCACATGCGGATTCCGACCCCGCCCCGCGCCGCGAGGCGCAGCGTGCCGGACCGCGAGAGCATCTGCTCTGCGCGTGCCGCGATGGCGGAAGCGAACTGCTCGATCAGGCTGTCCAGCAAACCGTGGATGGGCTTGGGCATGGTATCCAGAGAGTGTGGGCTCGAAATCCGGCCGGTGTGGCTCATTTTGTAGCCCATTTGAAAATCAATTGCCAGAAGCCTTCCGCCCTATACTGTCGAACCCCATGGATCTCGCTTCCTTACATCGGTCCCATGTTGGAGAGATCGCGCGCGGCGTCGCCCTCGCCCTGGAACGGACCGGATTTACCGTCCTCACGGTACATTCGGGCACGCCGCAGAAGCGGACAGGTGCGGATGACCAGTACTGGCCGTTACGGCCTACGCCGCATTTCCAACATTGGCTGCCGCTGGCCGAACCAGGCTGCCTCCTGATCGTCGAGCCGGGCAAGAGGCCGGTCCTCGTCCGACCGCCCTCGCAGAGCTTCTGGGAGGCGCCGCGCCGCTCCGGAGACGGATCATTTCTGGGGATCGTTCGAGGTGGTCGAGACCGTGCCGCCGCTGCCGGGCCGGGCCGCCTTCATCGGCGACGACCTGGCCGCGGCCGCGGCGCTGGGAATCGCCGACGTCAACCCGCCCGCGCTGGTTCAGGCGCTCGACGCCCTGCGCGTGCGCAAGACGGCCTACGAAGTCGCCTGCCTCGCCGAGGCCAATCGCCGCGCGGCCGCCGGGCACGACGAGCTGCGCCGGCTCTTCCAGGGCGCGGACAAGAGCGAGCTGGAGCTGCACCTCGCCTTTCTCGGAGCCACCCGGCAGGACGACGCCGAGACGCCCTACAAGAACATCGTCGCCCTGGGCAAGCACGCGGCGACGCTGCACCACATCAGCTATGAGAAGCGGGCCCAGCCGGCGCAATCGCTGCTGGTCGACGCCGGCGCCTCCTTCGCGGGGTACTGCTCCGACGTCACCCGCACCTGGGTGAAGGGCGGCGGCGCGGCGGGAAGCGCCTTTGCCCAGCTGGTCGCGGGCGTGGAGGCGATGCAGCAGCGGCTCTGCGCGGCGGTGGAGGTGGGGATGCCCTACGAGCAGCTCCACGACGAGTCGCACCGGCAGGTGGGAGGCATCCTGCGCGAGGTGGGCATCTCCCGGCTCTCCAGCGACGAGCTGGTCGCCCGCGGCGTGACGCGCGCGTTCTATCCCCACGGGCTCGGGCACGCGCTCGGCCTGCAGTGCCACGACGTGGGTTGCGCGCTGCGGCCGCCGAAGAAGGAGAACCCCTTCCTGCGCAACACCTCCGAGATCGCCCCCCGGCAGGTCTTCACCATCGAGCCGGGCATCTACTTCATCGAGGCGCTGCTCGCGCCGCCTGCGCAGCTCGCCCGACATCGACTGGAAGCTGGTGGACGCGCTCTCCCCCTTCGGCGGCGTCCGCATCGAAGACGACCTCGTGGTGGAGGATAGCGGCATCCGCAACCTGACCCGCGAAGTCCTCCCCCAGGGCGGCGGCGCTCCCTAGACGCGACCAGACCGCGGCCCGGGACCCCAAATCCCGCACGCCGCCACGCGCACCCGAACCCGAACCCGCACCCGCACCCGACCACCCGCGAGCGCACCTCGCGAGCCCCCGATCCTACGCCGCCTGCGCTTCCTGGTTCGCCGCCACGAACGCCACCGGCTTGTACATCGCCGCGATCACCGCAAAGAGCAGGGCCCCACCCGTCATGAACGCCGCCCAGAAGAGGAAGTAGTTCGTCCGCGAGGCGAACTCCACGTGCCCCGTCACCAGGCTGGTGATGAACGAGCCCAGCCCGATGCTGAGCGTGTACATGCTCATGATCACGCCCTTCATCCGCCTCGGCGCCTGCGAGTAGGCGAACTCCAGCGCGGTCACGCTGACCAGCGTCTCGGCGATGGCGATGATCACGTACTGGATGACTTGCCAGCCGATGTGCGGGTGCGCGCCGCGCTCGATCCAGCGCTGGATCATCGCGGCGGAGAGGAAGGCCGGCACGGCGATGAACATCCCGGCGGTCATGCGGCGGAGCATGGTGGGGCGCAGGCCCGCGCGCTCCAGCGCCGGATAGACGCCGTAGGCGAAGGCCGGCACCATGATGAGGATGAGGATGGCGTTGAGCGCCTCCATCTGCGCCGACTCCATGTGCCAGCCGAACACGTTCCGGTTCATCTGCTCGGCCTGGTTGAACCAGGAGGAGCCGTACTGGAAGTAGAGCGCCCAGAACGTGACGGTGGGCGCGAACACCAGCGCGATGCGGAAGACCGATCGCACTCCTGCCGCCGCCGCTTCGCCGTGGCGGCGGACGGCGGCGTCCTCTCCCTCGCGCAGGCGCGTCCTCACCACCGCGCTGAACGAGTTGGGATCGCGCCCCGCCGGGGGGACCTTCACGTACTGCCGGCTCCCGGCGATGTAGATGACCAGCGCCATGGCCATGAGGATGCCGGGCACGCCGAAGGCCCAGGCAACCGCGGTCTGCTCGCAGAGCTTGAGGGCGCCGAAGGCGCAGCCGGCCAGGAGCCAGGGCGTCGCGATCTGCGAGGCCGCGGAGCCGATGTTGATGGCGACGTAGAAGAGCGAGTAGACGCGGTCGAGCAGCCCGGCCTGGTCCTGGCGGAACTGGTCGCCGACGAAGGCGGAGAGGTTGGGCTTGATGCCCGCCTGCCCCACCACGATGAGCGTCATGCCGGCAAAGAGCAGCCCGGTGCGCGCGGAGGGCATCGCGTCCATGGCGGCGAGGGTGGCGTGGCCCGCGACATACCCGTAGGAGAGCCAGAGGATGATCCGGTAGCGGCCGAAGAAGCGGTCGGAGAGCCAGGCCCCGACCACCGTCATGGCGTACGCCGCGGCGACGAAGTCGTGGAACACGCCCTCGGCGCGGTTGCGCTGCCAGCCGAGGAAATGCTGCATGTAGGGCACGAGGATGGTGCTCATGCCATAGAAGCTGAACCGCTCGCAGGCCTCGTTGCCGAGGATGTACTTGACCGCCGGAGGCAGCCTCAGCCGGGTCTCACCAGCCACACTGCTTCCCCTGGTTCTGCTTCGCGAGCCATGCCTGCAAAGGCTGGAAGTACTCGAGCAGGGCGCTGCCGTCCATCTGCCGCTGCCCGGTCATCGCCTCGAGCGCGTCGGGCCACGGCTTGCTCGCCCCGAGCGAGAGCATCTTCCACAGCCTCTGTCCCGCCTCCTTGCTGCCGAAGAACGAGCACTCGTGCAGCGGCCCCTTCTGTCCCGCCGCCTGGCACATGGCGCGGTAGAACTGGAACTGGAGGATGTCGGCGAGGAAGTAGCGCGTGTACGCCACGTTGGCGGGCACGTGGTACTTGGCGCCGGGGTCGAAGTCCTGCTCGCTGCGCGCCACCGGCGCGGAGACGCCCTGGTACTTCTCCCGCAGCGCCCACCAGGCCTTCTCGTAGTCGGCAGGCGAGGTCTTGCCGCTGAACACGTCCCAGCGCCACTGGTCGATGAGCTTGCCGAAGGGCAGGAACGCCACCTTCCCCAGCGCGCGCTTCATCTGCACGTTGATGGTGGCCCTGGGGTCGGTGGGCAGCGCCGGCACCAGGCCGAGTTGCCGGAGGTAGCCGGGGGTCATCGAGAGCGCGAGCGTATCGCCGATGGCCTCGTGGAACCCGTCGTTGGCGCCGTTCTGGTAGAGGACCGGCAGCTTGTAATAGGCGTGGAAATAGTAGTCGTGCCCCAGCTCGTGGTGGATGGTGGTCAGGTCCTCCTCTCGCGGCGGGCTGGGATGCACATCTTGATGCGCAGATCGTCGTCGAAGGTCACGTCCCAGGCGCTGGCGTGGCAGACCACCTCGCGGTCGCGGGGCTTGACGAACATCGACCGCTCCCAGAACGTCTTCGGCAGGGGATCGAGCCCCATGGAGACGAAGAACGCCTCGCCCGTCTTCACCACCTTGAGCGGATCCCATTTCTGCTCCGCGAGGGCGCCCTGCACGTCGAGGTCGGCGACGCCCTTGTAGGGCTCCACCAGCGGGTAGATGTTCTCCCAGTCCTGCGCCCACATGTTGCCGAGCAGGTGCGCGGGGATGGGCTTTGCCGTCCGGCACCTTGTCCTTGCCGTACGCCTTCTGCAGCTGGCCGCGGACGTAGCAGTGCAGGCTGTCGTAGAGCGGCTTGACCTGCGTCCAGAGCCGGTCGGTCTCCTCTTCGAACTGCGCCGGCGGCATGTCGTAGCCGGCGCGCCACATGTCGCCCATGTTGGCGAAGCCCGCGCCGCGCGCCGCCTCGTTCTGCAGCTCGACGAAGCGCGCGTAGCGCGGGCGCTGCTCGCGCGCGGTGTCGTGCCAGGAGACCCAGGCGTCGAGGAGCGTGTCGTAGTTGCGGCTGTGATCGACGATCTTCTCCAGATCCTCGAGGTCGCGCCCCTTCGCGTCCTTGGCGGCCCCGTAGTAGCCCTCGAGGCGCGCGGCGAGCGAGGTCATCTCCAGCCGCCGGGTCGGGTCCTCCATCACCGGGCTGCTCACGCGCAAGAGGTAGAGCATGCGCGCGGTGTCGGGATCGAGGTTCTGGGCGTCCTTGAAGCTCGTCGCCGTCTTTGCCGCGTCGCTTTGATAGGCGAGGACGCGCTCGTTGGCGGAGGCGGCATTCCGTTCGGTGTCGATGGTGATGTACGTGTTCTTGATCCAGTCGGCGGTGGAGGACTCGGCGTAGAGGCGCTTCAGATCCTGGTTCACGCGGGCGACGAACTGCCTGGCATCGGCGCCGGCAGGCTGTTGCACCCGGGCCGGGGTCGTGCCGGAAGGCGTCTGTTGCGTGGCCGCCGGCGCGCAGGAGAAGAGGGCCGCCGCCAGCGCGGGAACGGAGAGCTTTTTCATCGCGGCGCAGGCTACTTGAACAGCCTGCCGGAACGCCAGCGCTCGCGCTTGCCGCGCAGCAGGGACGGGACGGCCGCGACGAGCGCAGCGGAGCTTTGGGGAGCGTCCGCCGTGCGGAAGAAGATGTCCGAGCTGCCCGTGCCTCCGACCGCGGAGAAGAAGGGCAGGAAGGTGTTGCCCGCGTGCGTCAGGCCCTGGTAGTCGCCGAGGAAATACGCCGGGCCGTCCACCATGGGAGCGCCGCGCAGGTTCCAGGGAGCGCCCATCGTCGACTCCGTCCAGGGCCCGCTGCCGCCGGCGGAGACGGCGAGCCACTGCGTGGCGAGCAGGCGGTCCTTGTCGCCGGCATCGTCGTTGCGCAGGTCGGTGTAGAGCACGCCCACGCGGCCGTCCGCGGCGACGCTGACCGCCGGCGTGAAGGCTTGCGATCCGGGCGCCCCGTTGACCTGCGCCGGCGCGGACCAGGTCAACCCGCCGTCGACGCTCTTGGAGATGGCCACCCCGTCGCGCTGGTCGCCGCTGAAGCGCGAGTCTTCCCAGACCACGTAGACGGCCCCGGAGGCCGCATCGACGGCGATGGCCGGGCACGATACCGCCGGAACGGATGCCGATGCCGTTCTTCGGATCCACCGCCCCCACCAGGTCCTCGACGGCGATGCTGGCGGGGCTGGCCGACCAGTTGGCGCCGCGATCGCCGGAGCGGACGATTTCCAGCGTGGCGATGGGCTGCGCGCTGCTGTTCTGCGTGATCACCGTCATGAGGTTCAGCAGCGTCCCGTCGGGCAGCACCACGATCTGGTTGCCGATGGTCTGCGCATCCGCGCCGGGATCGTAGATGGGGCGCGCCGGCTCCCAGCGTCTCGCCCCGGTCGGTGGTGCGCGCGAACCAGACGGGCCCGGTACTTTGCGGATTGTTCGTGATGCTGTTGCCGGTGAGCCGGTCCCAGACGGCGTAGACGAAGCGGGCGTCGTGCGGATCGGCGGTGATCGTTTCCTTGTCGTCGACGATGTCGGGGTCCGAGTCGACGATCAGCGCCTTGGGCGTCTCCCAGGTGCGGCCGCGGTCGCAGCGAGCGGCTGACCAGCATCGCCTGGTCGGGCGTGCTGGCGTCGAAGGAATAGGCGATCTGCCAGGCGGTGCCGTCGGGGCCGATGCTGACCCAGGGGTCGGTGGCGCGCTGGTAGATGCCGCCGCTGCAGAGCGTGAACGCCGCGACGCTGGTGGTCCAGGTGTGGCCGCCGTCGAAGCTGGTCGCGCTCACCACGCCCTTTGGCGCCTCCGTTCGCCCAGCGGTCCTGCTGCCAGGCGCCGATCAGGTGGTTGCCGTCCAGCGGATCGACGGCGATGGAGGGCTCCACCTCCGAATTGAGCGTCACCGTGCTGCGGCCGGCCGTCTCGCCACAGTTGCCCGCCCAGGGCGCCGTTCCGGAGACGGCGACCAGGCCGGCGATGCCGGGCGACGGCGCCGGATCCGAGCCGCAGGCACAACAGGCGAGAACCAGGAGAGCCGCGCGGCGCATCGGCCGACGGTAGCACGGTGGTAGAACCGCCCGCATGTCCCTCGACGACGGCGTGGTCACCGACTTCCAGGATCGGATGACGTACGGCGGCTACCTGCAGCTCGACAAGCTGCTCGCGGCGCAGGCGCCGCTCTCCAGTCCGCCGCACCACGACGAGATGCTCTTCATCATCCAGCACCAGACCAGCGAGCTCTGGTTCAAGCTCATCCTCCACGAGCTGCGCGCGGCGCTCGAGCTGGTGCGGCGCGACCAGCTTGCGCCCACCTTCAAGATCCTCGCGCGGGTCAAGCACGTCCAGGCGCAGCTGATCTCGCAATGGGCGGTCCTGGCCACGCTCACGCCCAGCGAGTACGGCGAGTTCCGCCACGTGCTCGGGCCGGCGAGCGGGTTCCAGTCGCTCCAGCACCGGCTGATCGAGTTCATCCTCGGCAACAAGGACCGGCGCATCCTGGCGGTGCACGCCCACCACCCCGAGGCGCACGCGCAGCTCCTCGCGGCGCTCGAGGCGCCCACCCTCTACGACGAGTTCCTCCGCCACCTGGCGCGGCAGGGAAAGGCGGTGCCGCAAGAGGTGCTGGGCCGCGACGTCAGCCGAGCCCCACCGCGGCCATCCGGGAGTGCGCGCGGTGATCCGCGAAATCTACCAGCAGCCCGCGGCCAACTGGGAGGCGTACGAGATGTGCGAGAAGCTCGTCGACGTGGACGAGCAGATGGCGCTCTGGCGCTTCCGCCACGTCAAGGTGGTGCAGCGGATCATCGGCTGGAAGCGGGGCACGGGCGGGACCTCCGGGGTGGACTACCTCAAGCAGCTCGTCGACGTGCTCCTCTTCCCCGACCTCTGGGAGGTGCGCACCGAGCTCAAGGGATGAGCGGCGAGATGCGCTCGGCGACCAGCTCCTCGGCGCGGGCAAAGTCGTACTCCCCGCGGAGGAGGCCGCCGAGGATCTCCTGCTGGATCTGCCCCACCCGGAGCGCGACGCGGTAGGGCACGAGGGTGAAGGTGACGAGCTGGTAGCGGGTCAGGTACTTGCCGGCCATCCGGTCCTGCAGCTCCTGCTCGATCTCGCGCAGGCGAAGGAACTCCGCGTCGGCCACCTTGTCGCGCATCTCGACGAAGTTCTCCATCGCCAGATCCGCGATGGCGTCGGTATCCGGCTTGCGCGCGGCGGAGAAAGCGGCGAAGTCGCGCGCCCAGTCGCCGGTGAGCATGCCGCAGAGCAGCGAGACGTCTTCGAAGCCGGCGTTCATGCCCTGCCCGAAGAAGGGGACGATGCAGTGCGCGGCGTCTCCGATGATCAGCGCGCTGTCCCCGCGACCAGGGCCAGGCCTTGATGGTCACCATGCGCCCGAGCGGCGCGGCGACGAGCTGCGCGGGAAAGGCCGGGCCCGAGTCGCATCGCATCGGGGAAGTGCCGTTCGAGGAAGCGGCGCGCGGCCGCCTCGGTGGAAAGCCGCGAGAAGGAGGGCGAGCCTTCCAGCGCGAGGAAGAGGGTGCAGGTGAAGGTGCGGTCCAGGTTGGGCAGGGCGATGAGCATGAACGTGCCGCGCGGCCAGATGTGCAGCGCGTTCGCGTGCATGGCGAAGCGGCCGTCCGGCGCGGGCGGCAGCAGCAGCTCCTTGTAGCCGCTCTGGAGCAGGTCCTGCGAAACCTCTCCGTCGAGGCTGGCGCGAAGAGCAGAGGCGCTGCCGTCGGTTCCGACGATCACTTCGGCGCGCACCTCCAGGCCGGAGGCGAATCGCGCCACCCGCCGCTGGAAGTCGTACCCGAGCAGCCGCTGCTCGAAGTGGATGCGGACCCGGCCCGTCTCCTCGGCGCGCGACATGAGCAGGCGGGTGAGGCCGGTGCGCGAGATGGAGTTGATGCGCTCTTGATCGCCGCGGCCGTAGAGCAGGAGCGCGAGCCTTCCGTCGAGCGCGTGGGTCATGCGGCCGAGCATGGGGACGGATTCGCGGAGCACCTCGTCGCCCATGCCGACCTCCTCGAGCGCGTGCAGGGCGCGGGTGGAGACGGCGAGGTTGATGGAGCGGCCGGCGGACTCGCCGCTCAGGCGCAGGTCCGGCCTTCGCTCGTAGAGATCCACCGTGTAGCCGCGGCGGGCCAGCGTCAGCGCGAGCAGCGAGCCCACCGGACCCGCCCCCACCACCACCAGGTCAGCCATCCTGCAGCTCGGCGATCAGCCCGCAGAGGCGCCGCACGTCCTCGAAGGAAGTGTAGAGCGGCATGGGCGTGATGCGCACGATGTCCGGCGGCCGCAGGTCCACCTCCACGCCGCGCCGTTTCAGCTCCGGAACCATGCCCGCCTTGCGGAAGCGCACCGTCAGCATGGAGCCGCGCTCCGGGGGAGTGAGCACCTCCACCCCGCTGCGCGCGGAGGAGGAATTCCAGGTAGCCGGTGAGCTGGTCGCCCTTGCGGCGCAGGGCGGGCAGGGTGGCGCGGTCGAACAGCTCCATGGAGGCGCGCAGCGCGGCGAGCTGGAGGATGGGCGGGTTGGAGAGCTGCCATCCTTCCGCCCCCGGAATGGGAGAGAAGCGCGGCGCCATCTCGAAGCGGCGAACCTTGTCGTGTCCCCACCAGCCTTCGAAGCGCGGCAGCGCGGCGCTGGCGTGGCGCTGGTGGACGAAGACGCCGCCGGGCCCGCCCGGGCCGCCGTTCAGGTACTTGTAGCTGCACCAGGCGGCGAAGTCGGGGCCGTCGTCGTGGAGGTGGAGCAGGAGGTTGCCCGCGCCGTGCGCGAGATCGAAGCCGATGAAGGCGTCCTGCGCGTGCGCGGCGCGCACCAGGGCGGGGAGGTCATAGGCGCGGCCGGTGAGATAGTTCACGCTGCCGATCAGCGCCAGCGCGATGTCGTCGCGTTCGCGCAGCTCGCGCAGCGGATCGTCGGTCTCCAGCACCGCGTCGGGAAAGCCGTGGAAGCGCGCCTGCGACGCCGCGGCGTACTGGTCGGAGGGAAAGGCGCCCTTCTCGATGAGCAGCCGCTCCTTCCCCCTGCGCGGCCGGTAGAACGACACCATCATGAGGTGCAGGTTCACCGAGAGCGTGTTCATCACCACCACTTCGTGGGGAAGCGCGCCGACGATGCGCGCCGTGCTCGCCGAGAGCAGCTCGTGGTAGCCCACCCAGGCGCGGCGGGCGACGAAGTGGCCCTCCACGCCGAGGCGCGCCCAGTCGTCGAGCGCCTCGAGCACGTACTCGCGCGCGCGCCGCGGTTGCAGGCCGAGCGAGTGGCCGGCGAAGTAGAGCGGGCTCTGCGTGGGAAGCAGGAACTCCTGCCGCAGCGGCGCGAGCGGGTCGGCCGCGTCCTGCGCCTGCGCCCACGCAACCGAGTCCTCAAAGATCATATGCGCTCGCGTCCTTGCCCAGCCATTCGAGAGCGGCGCCGGCGCGAAGGCGGTCGCGGACCGGCGGGGGGAGGCCCAGAGAATCGATCAGCGCGCCCGGGCGCTCCTCGCCGAGTGGAAAGGGGTAGTCGCTTCCCAGCGCCACCCGGTCGGCGCCAAACGTATCCATCACCAGGCGCAGGGCGCGCGCGTCGTGCACCAGCGAGTCCACGTAGATGCGCCGCAGGTAGCGCGAGGGAGGGTGCGGGTTGTCGACGGCCACGAGATCCGGACGGACGCGAAAGCCGTGCTCGATGCGGCCGAGCGTCCCGGGAAAGGCGCCGCCGCCGTGGGCGAAGGCGATGCGCAGCCGGGGCAGCCGCTCCAGCACCCCGCCGAAGATGACCGAGCAGATGGCGAGGGAAACCTCCGCCGGCATTCCCACCAGCCAGGGCAGCCAGTACTTGCGCATGCGCGCCTGCCCCATCATGTCCCAGGGATGCACGAAGACGGCGGCGCCCAGCGCCTCGGCGCGGGCGAAGACGGGAAAGAGCGCCGGGTCGGAGAGGTTCCAGTCGTTGACGTGCGAGCCGATCTGCGCGCCGGCGAGCCCCAGCTCCAGCACGCACCGCTCCAGCTCCCTGACGGCGGCGTCGGGCGACTGCAGGGGCAGCGTGCAAAGGCCGACGAAGCGGCGCGGGTGCTCGCGGCAGAATCCCGGCGAGGTGGTCGTTGAGCAGGCGCGCGAGGTCGTGCCCGCGCTGCGCCTCCGCCCCGTAGGCGAACATGACCGGGACGGTGGAGAGCACCTGCACGCCGACTCCGGCGGCGTCGCAGTCGCGAAGGCGGCGCAGCGCGTCCCAGCAGTTGCTCTCGATCTCGCGGAAGAAGGTGCCGTCCGCAAGCAGCATCCGCGCCCGGCACTCGCCTGCGCGCTCCAGCCGGATGGGAGCCCAGCGAGGCAGCTCCGGCGGGAGCAGGTGGGTGTGGACGTCAAGGCTTCGCATGCGCGCGGCCGCACCTCTTGCAGGTGGTGTGGGCGGGGTTGCCCCAGTACCGCTCGAAGACGGGCGGCAACTGCTTCACGATGTCGGTGAGGTGGAACGACTCGCGGTAGAGCTCGTCGCCGCACCCGTCGCAGACCCAGAGGAAGGTGTCCTGTTCGTCGGGCAGGCGGCGCCGCTCGATGACCAGCCCCACCGTGTTCGCGGGCCGCTGCGGAGAGTGCGGCGTGCCCGGCGGGAGAAGGAAGATCTCGCCCTCGCGGATGGGCATGTCCACCGGCTTCTTGTGCTGGAGCAGGCGGAGGTTGATGTCGCCCTCCACCTGGTAGAAGAACTCCTCGCCCTGGTTCACGTGGTAGTCGGTGCGCTTGTTCGGGCCGCCCACCACGGTGACCATGAAGTCGCGGTCGCCCTCCCAGATCTGCGCGTTGCCCACGGGAGGCCGGAGCAGGTCCCGGTGCTCGTCGATCCAGCGGCGGAAGTCGATGGGCTTCATTGCGGGCGCACCTCCGCGATGCACTTCAGCTCGATGGCGATGGGAGTGGGCAGCGCAACGACCTGCACCGTGGTGCGGCAGGGGCGCGCGCCCGCGAAGTACTCGGCGTAGAGGCGGTTGTAGGCGGCGAAGTCGCGCTTCATGTCGGTGAGGAAGACGGTCACGTCCACCAGGTCCTCCAGGCGGGCTCCGGCGTCCTCGAGCACCGCCCGGACGTTGTCGAAGACCGAGCGGCACTGCGCCTCGATGTCGTAGCTCTCCACGCTGCCGTCGCCGCGCAGCCGCACGCCCGGGATTTCCTTGGAGCCGCGCTTGCGCGGGCCGATGCCGCTGAGGAAGAGGAGGTTGCCCACGCGGCGCGCGTGCGGGTAGGCGCCCACCGGCTCCGGCGCGCGGGAGGAGTGGATCTCGCCGCTCATAGCTTCACGCAGACGTTGTGGGGCTCGGTGAAGAAGCGCAACGCCTCGTGTCCGCCCTCGCGCCCCAGGCCCGACTCCTTGACGCCACCGAAGGGCGTCCGCAGGTCGCGCAGCATCCAGCAGTTCACCCAGACGATGCCGCTTTCGAGCCGGGAGGCCACGCGGTGGGCGCGGGAGAGGTCGCGGGTCCACACCGAGGCGGAAAGGCCGTAGCGCGTGGAGTTGGCGAGTTGCACCGCCTCTTCCGCGTCCTCGAAGGGAAGCAGCGTGGCCACCGGCCCGAAGATCTCCTCCTGGTTGGTGCGGCAGGAAGGGCCGAGCCCTTCGACCAGCGTGGGCTGCACGAAGAATCCGCCCGCGCAGCGGCCGGCCACGCTGGCCCGCTCGCCGCCGCAGAGCACCCGGCCGCCCTCCTCGCGCGCGATGGCGAGGCAGCGCATCACCTTCTCGAAGTGCTGCCGCGAGACCAGCGCTCCTTGCTCGGTTCCCGGCTCGAGCGGATCGCCCACGCGCAGCGCGCGCACGCGCTGCACCAACTCGTCCCGCACCCGCGCGTAGACGGACTTCTCCACCAGGATGCGCGAGCCGCACAGGCAGATCTGCCCGGTGTTGGAGAAGGCCGCGCGCACCGCCTCCGGCACCGCCTCGCGCAGGTCGGCGTCGGCGAAGATCAGGGTCGGGTTCTTGCCGCCCATCTCCAGCGAGACCTTCTTGAAGCCCTGCGCCGCCTCGCGCGCGATCTCGCCGCCCACGCGGGTGGAGCCGGTGAAGGAGATGGCCTTCACCTCGGAGTGCGCGCACAGCGGCGCCCCTGCGCGCGGCCCGAGGCCCTGCACGATGTTGACGACGCCCGGCGGCAGGCCGGCCTCGCCGCAGAGCGCGCCGAAGAGGTGCGCGGTCATCGGCGTCACCTCCGAGGGCTTGGCGACGACGGTGTTTCCCGCGGCCAGCGCGGGCGCGATCTTCCAGGTCAGCAGATAGAGCGGCAGGTTCCAGGGCGAGATGCAGGCCACCGCGCCGAGCGGGCGGCGCAGGGTGTAGTTGAGCGCCACGTCGTCGGTGGGATGCGCCTCGCTTGCGAACTGCGTCGCCGCGTCGGCGAAGAAGTCGAAGTTCTGCACCGCGCGGGGAATGTCCACGCTGCGCGCGGCGGCGAGCGGCTTGCCCGTGTCGACCGACTCCGCGCGCGCCAGCGACTCGAGATCGCGCTCGATCAGGCGCGCCAGCTTGCGCAGCATCTTCGATCGCTGCGCCGCGCCGGCCGCGGCCCAGGACGGGAAGGCGCGCACCGCCGCCGCGACCGCCGCGTCCACGTCGCGGGCGTCGGAGCTGGCGACGCGCGCGTACGCCTGGCCGGTGGCGGGATCGACGTCCTCCAGCCACTCGCCGCACGCCGCCGGCGTGGCCTTGCCGTCGATGAAGTTCAGCACCTCCCGCATCGGGCGCAGGTTTATCGCCTTCGCGGACGGCGGTCGAGAGACGACGCGGTGGCGCCGCTTACTGCAAATCAGCGCAGGCGGCCCCGACTCCGTCGGCTCGAAGCGAGGCGGTGAAGGAATCCAGCGCGGCGCTCGACGCGCTCTCCAGCCGCACCAGCGCCAGGGAGGCCTTGCCGCCGCACCAGGGCGCGAGCGCGATGCGCAGCTCCCCTCCGCCCTCGTCCAGCGTCCAGGAGCGCTCCTCCGCCGTCTCGCCGGCCAGCTTGATGCCGGTCTTGCGCACGAAGGTGAGGTGGGCGCCCCGGGTGGCGGCGAGCTGGCCGGAAGCCGTCTGGAAGAAGGTGTCCGCGGAGTCGCCGGCGAGCGGCACGGGCATGAACGACAGCGCAGCGCTCCCCGCGGGCGGCCCTGTGTGCGAGATGGTCATCTCCGCCGCGGGATTGGCGGCGTCGGCGGTGAATCCCTGCGGCACCTCGCCTTCGAGGCCCAGGCGAGCGCTGACGAAGCGGCTGCCCTCGATGCGCGTGGGCGCAACCGGCGCCGGCGCCGGCACGTTGCCCAGGGGCGGCGCCAGCGCGGGCACGGGGACGGCGACGGCGAGTTGCCTGGCCGCGCCGGCGTCCAGCGCCACCGCGCCGCGCACGACCGCGACCAGATTGCCGGAAGCGACGACTTTCGACGGCCCGGCGATGGTCCACCCCGCAGGGCTGCGCGCCGCCGCCGCCTGCTCTTGCCAGCAAGGCTGCACCAGCTTCATCGCATTCGCCACGTTCGCTGCCGTGCCGCCGCTCCAGGCGGTGGTCCAGAGCAGCGAGATCGAGCTCTTCGGGCCCTCGACGATGGTGTACGCGTCGCCGGCCCAGTGCACGGCGAGATCCTTGGTCACTGCTTTCTCCACGCACGTCTCCAGCGCGATGCGCGTTCCCAGCTCTCCCATCCGGCCGCGCGAGACCATCCGCGTTCCCGGAGGTGTGACAGGGAAGGGAATGGCTGCCGGGAGCTCGCCCGCGAAGTACGCCTCCGGGTGGAGGACCTGGTGCAGCGAAAGAGGCGGCCGCTCGAACATGCGGTCCACCAGCGCGAACCCGCCGCGCCGGTAGGCTTCGGCCACCAGCGCGAACCCGGCGGAGTAGGGGACCACCAGCTCCTCGCGCAGCACCGGCGGCGCGTGCAGGAGCGCCGGCGACTTGCCGCTGACCCGCAGGAGCGTGTCGGTGTCCACCGAGCGCAGCATGGCGGCGCCGCCCACGATGGCCGGCTTGACGGGGTTGTGCGCGCGCAGCGCTCCGTAGGCGGTCATCACCGCCATGGCGTCGCCTTCGAAGAGCGCGCTGCGGGCCAGGCGCAGGTCGTCGTCGGGAAGCGCGGCGAGATCGGGAATTCCGAAGTTCTGGTCCTGGAGCGCGTGCTCAATCTCGTGGGCGAGGATGATGCGCAGGCCGTCCGGGCCCAGCCCCTCTCCCGCGGAGGCGGGCGGCTTGCGGCGCACGATGAGCTGCTTGGTGAACGGGTCGTAGAAGCCCGCCACCTGCTCGTCGAGGACGTCGAGGAGCACCTGGCCCGGGTCGGCGGCGGCGGGCGCCAGGTTGAAGGCGAGCCAGCGCGCGCGCTCGGCGGCGACCACGGCCGGCGTCAGCTCCTTCTTCGCCTTCTCGCGGACGGCCTCGGCGAAGAGCTTGTCGTCGAGGATCTGCACCTTGAGGTTGTGCTTGCGGTAGAGGCCGCGCAGGTCCTCCACGTCCTCGGTGGTCTCGCGGATGAGGCGGACGAGGGGATCCTCGTTGGGGGGAGGCGGCGGCCTCTTGCGGCGGGCGGTTTGCGTTTGCGTTTGCGTTTGCGTTTGCGTTTGCGTTTGCGTTTGCGTTTGCGTTTGCGTCGGCTCGCGCGATGCGGAGGGAGCGCCCGGGATTTCGCAGCGTGGTCGGACGCGGCGTGGCGGCCGGTGCCGGAGCCGTCATGCCCAGCGCGCCGGTGAGCAGCTTCGGCACCTTGGCGTGCAGGTCGGCCTCCAGTTGCGCAAGCCCGATGCCCACCACTCGTGCCTGCGCGGCAGGAGCGCCCGCAGTCTTGTAGACGCCCACCGTCACCGCGGTGGCGCCCTCCATGCTCGCGGCGCGGCCGAGCACCACCGCCACCGTTCCTTCTTGAAGGCCCGCGCCCGGATCGGCGCCGTCCATCGCCACCACCTGGAAGCGCGGCTCCAGAGCATCGCGCGCCGCAGTCCGCAGCGCGGCGGTCAGGGTGGCGGCGTCGGACGCGCTCAGCGCGCCGGCGCGCGGCGCGATGGGAAGCACCGCGACCGTGTCCTGCCCGAAAGCAGCCGAGGCGAGGAGCAAGCAGAGAGGCAGCGCGCGCGAGCTTGGCAGCTTCATGCCCCTCATGTTCGCGGCGCGAGGGCCGAAGAGGCAAGCTCGACCGGAGGAGCACGAAACGCACCATCGCGCCTGTTCCGGGAGGATGTGGGTGCAATGCTTCTATCGCGAACGCGCCAGGCCCCCGAGTCCGGCCAAATCTTCCAACCCTCTTGCGCAGCCCTGCCAGCGCCAGGCGCGGTCAGGTCAAGCACGAAATTGGTTCGGGTCCGAAAGATTTGAGCTTGACCGCACAGCCATCCAAATACGACCTTGCCCGCCGTTTGGAGCTTGTTGCCCAAACGATTCCAAAGCGGGTAAACACCAGTGAATCGCCCTGCACGGTCGCTCGGCCTGCTCGTCGCTCTCGTCGCGGTCCCCGCCTTCGCCACCCCTCTCGACAAGCTGCAGGACGCGTTCGGCGGTAGCGCCGTCGACGCGAGCCTTTGGACGCAAATACAGGTCCACGGCACCGTATCGGAGAGCGGCGGGACGCTGAATTTGACGCCGAATGCCAACACCGGCGCGGCCGGACTCCAGTTGGAGAGCGCCTCCACCTACGCGTTCACCGGATCCCAAGCAGCCGTGCATGCGGTCAGGATGCCGAGCAGCGCCGGCAACGTCGACGCGCAGTTCAGCGTGCTGCTCGACGGCAGCAACTACGTGCAATGGTTGTTGTGCGCGCCAGTTGATGAGCAGTTGAGGAAGGGCCGAATCAGTTAGCAGCAGCTGCCTGCTCCCGCCGGACAGAAACGGCAGAAAGGAGCAGACAGATGGTGAGGCAGGGAAGGCAAGGGGAGAAGACAGAACGGTCGAAGCCGCTAGACAAGCGAAGCCCGGAGTTTCGCTTGCTGGTGGTCAAGGCGGTGAAGGGGGGATCGACGAGCTCACAGGTCGCGAAGGCTTTCGGGTTGACGCGCCAATGCGTGCATCGCTGGAGGCAATTATATGACTCGGGCGGCGACGAAGCATTGAAGCCAATGCGGCCCGGCAGGCAGCCAGCAAAGGTGCGCACGGACGAACCTCGACGGCGTGCGGTGGCGGCATTGAAAGAAGAGAATCCGGAATACGGCGCGCGAAAGATCAGCGCCGCGCTGGAGCGATTCCAGGCGATCGGAGTGAGCCCGACGGAGGTGCGGCGGATCTTGCACGAGGAAGGACTGCTGCCGGAGCGCGAGGCGGGGGCGGAGCGGGAGCGGCCGGAGACGACGCTTCGAGCGGGCAGAGCCGAACCAGCTGTGGCAGTCGGATATCTTCACGTTTCTCTTGCGCCGGCACGAGCGGGTGTACCTGACGGCGTTCATGGACGACCATTCGCGCTTCGTGGTCGGCTGGGCGTTGTCGCGGCAGCAGAAGTCGGCGCTGGTGATGGAGGCATTCCAGAAGGCGGTGGCGAAGTACGGAGTGCCGCGGGAAGCGCTGACCGATCAGGGCCGGCAGTACACCGCCTGGCGGGGAACGACGGAATTCGAGGAGGAGCTGAGGCGAAACGGGATCCGGCACATCAAGAGCCGGCCGCATCATCCGCAGACGCTGGGGAAGGTGGAGCGCTTCTGGAAGACGTTGTGGGAGGAGTTTCTCTCGCGCACGGTGTTTGCGGATTACGAGGATTGCCAGAGGCGGCTGGGCCTTTTCATCGACGGCTACAACTTCCAGAGGCCGCACCAGGGGATCGGCAATCTCTTGCCCGCCGATCGGTATTTCCGTGCGGCCGAGCACGTCCGCGCGGCGGTCAGCGCGCAGGTGAAGGCGAATGCGCTGCAACTGGCAAAGCAGCAGCCGGCGATCAAACCATTTTACCTGGTGGGGAGGCTGGGAGACGTGGACCTGAGCATCGCCGCCGACCATGACGGGCTGCGCATCCAGCTCGGCGACGGGGAGCCGCAGATGATCCGTCTGCAGAAGGGAGTGGAGGATGGCGACGACGAAAGTGGAAATGCGGCCGAGAAGGAAATGGCTGATGCCCTCACCGCAGCTGGACCGGATCGCGCAGCGGCGTGCGCTGATGGTGCTGAGCGTGCTGTCGGGGGAGAAGACGGTGAGCGAGGCGGTGGTGGAGGCGGAGATCTCGCGCGGACACTATTACCTTTTGGAGAACAGAGCCCTGAAGGCGATGCTGGAGGCGCTGGCGCCGGGAGCGGGCGCGGGACGGCCAGTGGAAGGGGCGGCGCGGATCGCGGAGTTGGAGAAGCAGCTGCAGCGGACGTCGATGGAGAAGCGGCGAGCGGACCGGATGCTGGAGCTGACGCGCAAGCTGATGCCGCGCGGCCCCTACCGGGTGGGAGCTGGCCGGCCGCGACGACGCTCGACGCCGGGTGGGAGCGCCGCCTCGCTGGCGAAGAAGGAGGGCCGCAAGCAGAAGGCGAGTGGCGGGAACGGGCCGCCGTCTGGGAACGAAAACTCGCCGGCGAGCGAGCAGTGAGCGAAGGTCGCGCCGAGGTGCGCGATGACGGAGAAGGGTCCGTACCTGCGGAAGCCGGAAGTGCCAGCGGAATTGAAGAAACGGCACGCGGCGGTGATGGCGGTGCTGAGAGGCGAGCTGACGGTGACGGCGGCGGCGCAGCGGCTGAACGTCTCCCGGAACCACTTCCAGACGCTGCTCCACAAAGCGCAGGCGGGGCTGATAGCCGGATTGGAACCGGGAATGCCGGGGCGGCCGCCGCTGCCGGCGGAAGTGGCCCGGCTGCGGCAGCGGATGCAGCAGCTGGAGAAGGAGAACGCACAGCTGCGGCAGCAGATGGTGACGAGCGACAGGCTGATGGAGGCGGTGGGAGGGATCCTGCAGGGCCGGGCACAACGGCAACGGAGCGTGCGGAAGAAGAAGTCGGAATCGTCCGGGGGAGCGAATGAAGGCGAGGACCCCGGCGGAGGCCGGCAACTCGAGGAGGTGGAACGGATGCGCGCGCTGGGCCTGACGGCGGCGCTGGCTGCGGCAGCGGTCGGCGTGGCGGCGTCGACCGTCCGGCGCTGGAGGCAGCAAACGAGATGCGGGCAACGGCCCCGCACGGTCGGCTGCGGGCGGCGCGCCGCCCTGGCCGAGGAGACGCGGGCGCAGGCGATCGAGGTGGTGAAGAGGCTGCACGGGCAAATTGGCGCTGAGGCACTGAGCCACCGGGTAGCGGAGCTCTCACGCCGGCAGGCGGCAGAGCTGAAGCAGGCTGCCCGCACGGAGATGGAGAAGGAACGGATCGCGCGGCTGCAACGCATCACCGTGACGGAGAGCAACGTGATGCGCGGAATGGATCAGCTGTACGTGCGCTGCGGCAGTGCGCAGCGTCTGCTGCTGCTCGCCAGCGACGCGCACGTGCCCTACCGCACGAGCGTGACGGCCTGCTCGCAATATGACGAGGAAGCGGTGCTGCG
This sequence comes from uncultured delta proteobacterium, assembly GCA_963792275.1. Lineage (GTDB taxonomy): Bacteria > Myxococcota > Myxococcia > Myxococcales > 40CM-4-68-19 > 40CM-4-68-19. The sequence goes on along the minus strand of CAWBVQ010000016.1, from coordinate 407,944 downwards.
CGCGCTGCAAAAGGACCTCGCGCTGTACGATGCTCCTCTCGTATATCGGCTCGACCGCGCGAGCAGCCACCGCACGCCACGAGTGAGGTCGCTGCTGAAAGCGCACCAGGTGCTGGCATTGCACGGGCCGGCGCATTACCCGCAATACTATGGACAGATGGAACGACAGAATCGCGAGCATCGCGCTTGGCTAGGCGCGGACGAGACCATCGCCGAAGAGAATTTGCAACGCATTTCGGATGAAATGCTCGAAGCCCTCAACTGCGAGCTGCCACGCAAGTCGCGCGGCTGGCAGACGGCGTCGGAGATCTGGGAACGGCGGAGCCCGCTGGGCGTCGACCGAAACGATCTCCGCGATGACGTCTCGTCGCGTGCTGCCCGGCTGCGCCTCCATGTCTCGAGCCATCCGGATTGCGAAGAACTGGCCTGGCGCCTTGCCATCGAACAGGCGCTGAGGGATCGTGGCTATCTCCTCCGGCAACCAGGCGGCTGGTGCTAACTGGAAACGACCTCTCCCAACGCTCAATATGGCTGGCGCGGCACAAGCGTGACCACGCCCGACGGAGTCGGCTTGACCTACGCCTACGACGGTGCCCTGCTCAAGAGCGTGACCTCGAGCGGTCCGGTGGCCGGGAACGTGCAGCGCAGCTACGATGCAAGCTTCCGCATCTCGAGCGAAACCTATGGAGGCCAGACCATCTCCTACGGCTACGACAATGACGATTCGGCTCACCTCCGCCGGAGCGCTGACCATCGCGCGAGACGGCGCGACGGGATTCGTGAGCGGGGCCACCGTGGGCGGTGTGAGCGAGACCCGGGCTTACAACGCCTTCGGTGAGGAGCAGAGTTATTCGAGCAGCTTTGGCACCACGCCCTTCTACTCGGTCGATTACGGCACCCGCGACGCGCTGGGGCGCATGGTGAGCAAGACCGAGACGGTCCAAGGCGACACGCACGTCTTCGGCTACGGCTACGACGCGCAGGGTCGCCTGACCGACGTCACCAAGGACGGCGCCGCGACGTCGCACTACGAGTACGATGCCAACGGCAACCGCACTGTTGCGCCGGGCCTGACCGCCTCGCCCGTGTACGACAGCCAGGATCGGCTACTCTCCTACGGGGACTGCACCTACGCTTACATGGCGGACGGATCCCTGCAGACGAAGACCTGTCCTGAAGGCACAACGTCAGCGATATCATAAATGGCACACGCGGCGGCCGCTCCGACTCCCAAGGGAGTTACTTTTTCTGAGCTGGCCGTAGTCCACGACCGCGTCGATGCCCTTAACAAACAAATCCATGCCCTTCAAGTCAGCTGTAATTCAGAGGCGGATCAGCTCCGGATCACGCAGCTTCAACAAGAAGCGCTCCGTCTCTTGGCGGAGTACACGAAGGGCGAACTCAGAGGGTATGTGTCAGCCATCGCAGTCGGAGCAGTGTGCATCGCTCTTGGTGTCTTTCTGTGAGAGTTCGATGACCAATCCCTACGCCATGTTGATAGTCATCGCCAACGCCTGTCTTGTATTAGCAGCGCTCTCGATACTCGCCCTGGCGGTATGGGCGGTCCGGGGGCAGATTCCAGAAACGATACGAACAAAGTACTCATCGAGCGTCCGCTTGCAAAGCCATTTACCCTTCGCGGAAGCCTGGAGAGGGCTCGTTCAGTCCGATCACCTTGGCGCCTTCGTCAGATCGCGGCGCAGGCGGCTCATTTTTGTCAGCGCACTCGCGGCTCTGGTGCAGCTTCTCACCGCATACGCGTTTCTTCATACGGCCTCTGCCAGGTGGCAGTGCGAGTATTCGAGGATCGGCCTCGATATTTCGAAACCTAACCGCCCCACGCCGCCGGACCGACGTTGAATCGATCGTCTGCTTTATGATGCCTTGGGCTTTCTGCACGCGATGCTCCAGAAGCTCTGGACCGCCGACTTCATGCGGAAGCACCGAAGGTGGAGTTGATCCACTTTCGTAGACGGTTTTGTTACGCCTACTGCGCTCATGCTGCGCCCCTCGGCGATGCACACAAAATGTCATTTTCTGAAGCTGGGGCGCAGCCATGTCCGCGCGAGTTGAGTCCGCCAATTCCGCGATTACCAGCACTGGTTGCCCCGCCGGGGGAAACCGCGCCGCGTTGCTCTTCCGACGCCGACGCGCACTCCGCCTCAGTGGCCGCGCAGCTCCGCCTGTGGCGACCCCTTCTCCAGCCAGGCCGTCAGCGCGGGCTCCGCCTTGGCGCGGAAGGCCGCGCACTGCCGCACCTGCTCCAGCGCCTGCGCGAAGCGGCGGTCGCCGCCCGGGTACATGCGCGAGCGGGGGCGGAAGAAGCGGTCCAGCGCCGTCGCGTGCGCGTCGTCGCAGAAGCCGCTGCCCACGTTGACCAGCCCGGCGCCGTAGTCGCGCGGCATCCGCTGCACGATCTTGTCGAAGTTCTCCTCCACGAACTGCAGCGCCGCCTCGCGCGTGCGCGGATCCGACGCGGGGCCCCACATGAGCAGGATGGACTCGCGCGGATCGAACTCGTCGCCGAGCGCGATGCGGAAGCCCTGCTGGACGAGCTGCGGATCGCGGAATTCGCCCATCGCTTGCAGGATGCGCTGCCGCTCCACGCGCACGCTCTCCTTTTTCGCCGCGGCGTGCAGCTTCTCGTAGAAGGCCGCGTCGCCGCCGATGGCGGAGAGGAAGAGCGCGGCCGAGGCCAGCTCGGGGCTGGTGGAGCGATGATCCGCAAGCCAGCGGTCCGCCACCTTGCGCGCCTGGGCGCGAAGGGAAGGGTCCTCGCCCTGGTCACCCACCAGCTCGAGCAGCGGCGGGCGGAGGATGCGCGCGTCGTCGCCCTCGCCCTTGCGCTCGGCGAACCCCAGCGCGCGGGCGCGCCGCCCGAAGGTGTCGCGCACCCAGGACGCGTACTTCGGCCGCAGCTCCTGGGAGAGGAAGCCGCGCGAGTCCGGATACTCGACCGCGGGGAAGAGCCCTTGCACCACGTGCCGGTCCTTGTCGGCCGAGAGCGATCGCGCCAGCTCGAAGGCGCGGGGAAACTCCACCTCCCCTGCCTGCGAGGCGGCGAAGACGTCGGAGAAGAAGAGCATCTTCTCCGGCGAGGTGAGCGTGCCCGTGTTCTGCGTCAGCCTTCCCAGCTGCTCGTCGTCCAGCGCGGTCCGGTAGTAGCCGGATGCTCCGGCGTTGGGCATCACCCAGCGCGGGCAGCCGCCCAGATCCAGCGTCCCGGACTTCTCCGTGAGCAGCGTGCAGGCGCGGCCCTGGTCGGTGCGCGCGCACACCGGGATCTGCCAGGTCTGCGCAGGCGGCGGCGTCTGCGACGCGCCCAGCGGCACGAAGCGCGACTGCGAGAGCGCAAGGCTGCCCTTGCCCCCCTCGCAAGACAGCTTCGCGGTCAGGAGCGGCAGGCCGGCCTGGTCGAGGAAGGTGGAGAACGGCTTGGAAACGTCCTTGCCGGCGGCGGCGGAAATGGAGGCGAGGAAATGCCGCGCGGTGGCGCCTTCGTCGGCGAACTCCTTCAGGTACGACTGCACGCCGCGGCGGAAGACGTCCTCGCCCACGTACTCCTCGAACATCCGGATGACGGCGGCGCCCTTCTGGTAGGTGATGCCGTCGAAGGCCGTCTTGATGTCCCCCTCGCTCTGGATGGGCTGGCGGATGCGACGCGCCGAGAGCAAGCCGGTCGGCGCTCATCGCCCGCAGCATGGAGTCGGCGCGCTCCGCGGGGGTGTTCCACGAGGGAGCGAACTTCTCGATGGCGTGGAAGGTCATCCAGGTGGCGAACGCCTCGTTGAGCCAGAGGTCGTCCCACCACTCGGTGGTGACCATGTCTCCGAACCAGAGGTGCGAGAACTCGTGCGCCTCCACGTCCGCCGCGCGCCGGTGGAACTGCGGCGTCTCTTCGCCCGGCTTTGCCAGGTTGATGCGCTGGGCGAAGGTGATGAGGCCCGGATTCTCCATCGCGCCGCCGCCGAGCGGCACCTCGATGAGGTCCAGCTTGGGATAGTGGTAGGGGATCCGGAACCAGTCCTCGAGGATGTCCATGATCCGCGGCGAGCTCTGCGCCGAATACGCCGCCCACGCCTTCTTCCCCCTGGTCACCACGATGCCGACCGGCGCGCCGCTCTGCACCTTTCCCGCGTCCACCCGCTCGAAGGGGCCCACGCCGAAGGCGAGCAGGTAGCTCGGCAACGGCTTCGTCTCGGCGAAGCGGACCAGCTTCATCTCGCCCGCGTCCTCGCTGCTCTCGACGCGGGGTGTTGAAGTACGCGGCGTCCGCCTTCGGCACCCGCAGCGAGATGCGCCAGGGAATCTTGAAGAGCGGCTCGTCGAAAGAGGGGAACACGCGGCGCATTCCCAGCGGCTCGCCCTGGGTGAGCACGTACCAGTCGCCGTTCTCCTCTTGCCGATACGCGCCTTCGTTGTCGGTGGCCGAGAGCTTGCCGGTCCAGCGGATCTTCACCGTCGCGTTTCCCCTCGGGAGCGGGTCCTTGAACTGCAGCCCCACGAAGGAAGGCGGAGCCGGGATGACCGTGGACTCCGGCTCGGTGCCGGAGATCGTCCAGGAGGTCCGCGTTGAGCCAGAGGATGGGCGTGGGCTCGTCGAGGCTCAGCTCAATCTCCTCGCTGCCCTCGAACGACTCCTTGGTCGGGTCCACCGTCAGCTCCGCCGTCACCCGGGCCGGCGTCGGGCCCTCCGGCAGCCGCAGGTGCGGCGGAACGATCTGCGCCCGCGATCCCTGCGGCCGCACGAACTTGAGCGCGAAGCGATCGCTCTGGCCGCGCTTGCCGGCCTTCTCCGCCGCCTGCGGCGAGGAGTTCCAGTCGCGGGCGTCGTCGGGGTTGCGGAGGAAGTCGCCCTCCTGTGCCAGCTTGAAGCCGGCCTTCTCCACTTCCTGCTTGACCACGTCCTCGTCGATGCGGTGCAGCGACTGGGTGGCGGAGAGCCCGCTGCCCGGCTTGGCGCTGGAGTCGATGACCACGTACGCGCCGCCCGGCTTGAGCGCGTTGAAGACGATCTCGTTCATGCGCACGCGGTCCACCGGCATGTTGGCGATGTCGTGGTAGATGACGTTGAGGACCACCAAATCCAGGCCGCTGATGCCGGAAGGAATCGGGTCGTCGAAGGGAACGTCGGCCCGGACCACGTCCTTCATCGCCGGATGCGTGAAGCGCTTCGCGAGCGGCTCCTTCAGGAACGACATCCAGCGCGGGTCGTTCTGCATGTAGACCACGCCGCCCGGCGCCACGGCGCGCGCCAGAAGCTCGGTGGTGTAGCCGCCGCCCGCGCCCATGTCCTCCACCTTCATGCCCGGCCGCACGCCGAGGAATTCGAGCATCTCGGCCGGCTTGCGGCCGGCGTCGAGCTTGCGGTCGGCCGGGTCGCGGTCGGGCGCGGCCACCACCGCGGAGGTCCCTCGCGCTTCCGATGGAGCGGCGGCGGTGGGAGCAGGGGCCGGCGCCGACTTGCACGCGGCAGCGCAGGCGAAGAGCAGGGCGAGACGCTTCATGGGCTGGTCCTTTCGCGAGGAACGCGTTCTACAATACCCGCATGTTCAGCGTCACCCCGGAGCTGCGGATCCGCCGGAAGCCGCGGCGCCGCTGCGCCTCGTGACGCTTCCCTGGTACGTGGAGTTCTTCAAGAGCGGCGACTATGCGCGGCTCTATTCGTTCGAGCGCGAACAATCGGCGCGCGAGGCCGCCTTCGCGCTGCGGGCGCTCGGCCTTGGCCCGGGTGCGCGCGTGCTCGACCTCTGCTGCGGGCGCGGCCGGCACCTGCGCGAGCTGCCCGGAGCCCTTGGCATCGACCTCGACCTCTCCTCGCTGCGCGGGCTGCGCGCGGCCTGCGCCGAGATGCGCGCCCTCCCGCTGCGCAGCGGCTCCTTGGACGGCGTGGTCAGCCTCTTCTCCTCCTTCGGCTATCTGGAGGGCGACGAGGAGGACGCGCGCGCCCTGGGCGAGATCGCGCGCGTGCTGCGCCCGGGCGGAGCATTCCTGATCGACCTGCTCAACCGCGAGCATGCGCTGGCCGGCTTCGCCCAGACGCAGCAGCGCGTCGAGGAGGACGGCACGCTGGTGGCGGAACGGCGCGCCTTCGACGCGCTCACGAGCCGCCTGACCACCACCTTCGTCATCGTCTCGCCGGAGGGCACCCGCACCGATTCGGTGGGGCACTCGCTGCGCCTCTATACGCTCACCGAGCTGTCGCGGATGCTCGCCGCCGCGGGCCTGCGGCTGCGGCGCACCTACGGCGGCTTCGCCGGCGAGGACTACTCGCTCGACTCGGTGCGGATGATCTGCGTCGCGGTCAGGGCTTGACGAAGTTGTAGTCGGTGGGGCCGCCGCGGCGCGTGAGCAGAAGGCAATCGGCGCCGGCGTTGCAAGTGAGCTGGTGCGGCATCTTCGCCGGAATCACGAAATACGCTCCCGGGCCGATCTGCTGCGTCTTGCCGGCGATCTTCAGGGCGGCCGCGCCGGAGATCAGCACCGTGTACTCCGGGTGCGAGTGCCAGTGGGCGGGCAACCCGGTGCCGGCAGGCGTCTTCGCGTACGCCGTGGCTCCCTTGGTGTTGGGGTCCACGCCGAGGAGCGCCTGCTGCGAGCCCTTGGGCGAGTTCGGCGTGGTGGAGTCGACGAACTTCGCGGAGGCGAGGTCGGCGACGAGGGTGTCTTCGGTGGACGGCGGCTTCGGCGCGTCGGCAACTGCGGCGGACGCGATCAGGGCGATCAGTACGTAGCGCATTGGGGGTCCCTCCCGCCGCGCATGCTACTCGATCCCGCGCTCCTTGCGGTCGCGGCGGCACTCCCGGGACCCCGGCTTCACCGCCCTGCAGGCGGTGGGGCGCAGCGTCATAGATGCCGCAGGAGACGTGCTGGCCGAGCTTGCCTTCCAGGGCCACGCAGCGCTGCTCGCTTGCCGCGCAGCCGCATGTGCCGCTCGCCCTCGGCGTTGACCACCGTCAGCCGGACCAGGAGGCGCGGGTGGCGCGAGAGCGCGGCGCGCGGCTTCACCTCCACGTAGTCGACGTACGCCTCGGCGCGGTTCTCGTCCGTGTTGCAGCAGCAGGCGCCGCAGGACTGGCAGTCGAAGATCACGCCGACAGCTTCGCACGGCCGGCCGCAGCCTGGCGCGGCAACCGCACCACCTCCGCAACGGGCCGGTCCACCACGCGCAGCGCAAGGAAGGCGGCGAAAAGCCGTCGCCGCCCCGCCGAGCAGGAAGAGCGCATGCGCGGTCACCAGCGGCGAACCAAGGAGCGACCACGCGGCAGGAAGGAACCGCACCGCGAAGCCACCCGCCGCCGCGCCCGCTCCCGCGGCGAGACCGCCCGCCGCCGCGGAGGCCGCCACATAGAAGGAGCGCGTGGCAGGCCGCGAGAGCGCGAGAGGCAGTGAAAAAGTGGCCAGCGAGACGCCGGCCAGGGCGATGCCGTTCAGCGCCGCGTCCAATGCCAGCGCGCCCAGGTGCCCGGCGGAGGCGAAGAGCCAGAGCGGCGCGGAGAGGCAGAGCGCGAAGGAGCAGGTGGAGAGGACGAAGCGCGCGCCGCGGCAATCGAGCGCGTGACCCCACAGTGGCGCGGCGACCATCCGGAAGGCGGCGATCGGCCGCCGTATAGAGCGCCATGCGCGCGAAGCCCATGCGCAGGTTGCCGATCATGTGCAGGGGGTAGAAGGCCGCGGCCACGCCGCCCGCCGCGCTCCACGCCATCTGGAAGGCGAGCAGCCGCCGGCCCGCCGCATCGCGCACCGGCGAAAGCGCTTCCCGCAGCGGCACCGAGGGCGCCGCGACGACGGAGCGCGGCGCGTGCTGCAGGCGCAAGAGCCAGGTGGTGATCGCTCCCGCCGCGCAGGCCGTGAGCGTGAGCGCGCAGAGCGCCGCGCCGGCGTGGCCGTAGTTGCGGCCGCTGTCGAGCAGGGCGCCCGCCGCCAACGCCGCGCAGGTGGCCGCAAGCGCGCAGACCGCCGTGCGCCGTCCGAAGTACCTGCCGCGCACGGCCCCGGGGACCAGGTCTCCCATCCACGACGTCCAGGCATTGTTGCCCGCCACTGCGAGCGCGGAAGTGGCGAAGGTGCAAGAGAGGAAGATCGCCTGCTTCTCGGCGAGCGGGACGCGGAGCCAGGGCAGCGCCGCGAGCGGCAGGACGCATTGCCGGCCGATGCCGATGGTCCAGAGCGCCGCCCTCCGGCTGCCGAGGCGCCGCGTGATCCACGACGCGGGGAGCTGGACGAGCTGGGCGGAGAAGGGGAGCGCCCCGAGGAGCCCGATGAGGAAGGGTGGGAGATCCAGATACAGCGCCCAGGCGGTGAGGACGCCGCCGGCCGTGCAGGCGCCCACCAGTTCGGCGAACGCTCCCTCCACCATGGATGTCCGCAGGGTCCGACGGAGCACGGCGCGCCCACGATGGCACGCAACGCAAGGTGCGGCACAAGGGAAAGGCTGTGCGCCGGCTGCCGACCCGGGCAGGCGCCTGTCTGGCCGATTGGAGGGGGGACGGTCGCCGCCCGGGTGTGCTGGACCTAGCTTTTCAGCAAAGGAGGTAGGGCATGCTCTGGACCATCACGGTGATCCTGCTCGTCCTGTGGGTCCTCGGTCTCGTATCAGGCTCGGCGATGGGCGCGTGGGTGCACATCCTGCTCGTGCTCGCGATCGTCAGCCTGATCTTCGCCGTGCTGCGGCGAGGCGCGACAGTCTGAGGATTTGAGCTTTCACGGGGGCGGCGGAATCTTTGGGGCGGTCTCTTCTTGGAGAGGCCGCCCTTTTTATTTTCGCGGGTTCAGGGTTCGGGGAACGGGTTTAGGTTTAGGTTTAGGTTTGGGGTTCAGGGTTGCTCGTGGCAGCGATTGCTTCAGCGAGAGCAGGGGGGCGAAGAGGTCGCCGCTCTTCTCGATGCGCGCCAGCGCCGTGGATGATTCGAAGGACAGCAGCGAGGGATCGCGCTGGTCGAGGCATTGCTCGACTTCCGGCCAGGTGACGGGGAGGGAGACGGTGGGGCGGTCGCGGGCGCGGAGCGAGTAGACGCACACGGTGGTCTTGTGCGGGTCGTTCTGGCTCCAGTCCACCAGCACCTTGCCGGCGCGGAGCGACTTCTTCATGTTGGAGACGATCAAGGCGGGCCGCTGCGCGGCGAGGCCGTCGGCCACCGCGCGCGCGAACGACTTGGTCTCGTCGTAGCTCGCCGGCGTATTGAGGGGAACGTAGAGCTGCAGGCCCTTGGAGCCGGAGACCTTGGCGAACGTCTGCAGGCCCAGCCGCTCGAAGGCGTCGCGCAGGATCAGCGCCACTTCGCAGCACTGGACGAGATCGGCGGGCGCTCCCGGGTCGAGGTCGAAGACCACGCTGTCGGGCCGGTCCAGCTCGCGGTAGCGGTGCAGGGGGACGTGCAGTTCCAGATCGGCCAGGTTCGCCGCCCAGGCCAGCGTCGCCGCGTCCTGCACCAGGCAGAACTGCATCTCGCGCTGGTTGTGTTCGCTCCACACCGGGGCGGTCTTCACCCAGGGCGGCCGGTGCGCCGGCGCGTTCTTTTCGTAGAAGAACGGCGCGTCCACCCCGTTGGGATAGCGCTTGAGGGTGAGCGGCCGGTCGCGCAGGTGCGGCAGCACGGCGGGCGCCGCGCGCAGGTAGTAGTCGATCACCTGGGCCTTGGTGAAGCCCGCCTTGGGGTAGAGGACCTTGTCGAGGTTGCTGAGGGTGAGCCGCTTGCCGCGGAGGACGACCTCCTGCGAGGCCGAGCTCATCCACTCTTCCGCTTGCGCGAATGCGACGACTTGCGAGGCTTGTGCGCGCGCGCGGTGCGGGCCGCGGCGCGGTGGTGCGGCGCGGGCTGGTGGCGGATCTCGCCGCGATCGCGCAGCTCGCCGGACCTGGCGGCGGCGAGGCTCTTCTGCAGCGCGTCCATGAGGTTCACCACCTTGCCGCGCGGCTCTTCCTCGGCCTCCTCGGCGACGATCTCCTCGCCTTCCGCCTTGCGCTCGAGCAGCGCCAGCACCTGCTCGCGGTAGTCGTCCTTGTACTTCTTGGGGTCGAACTTCGCCTCGAGCGAGCCGATCAGCTGCTCGGCCATCTTCAGCTCGCGATCGCCGGGCTTGCTGTGCGAGTCGGGCAGCCCGTCCAGCTCGTCCTGCGCAACCACCTCGTCGGCATAGAGCATGGTGGAGATGGCCAGCGCGCGCCCCATCGGCCGCACCGCCGCCAGGTACTGGCGCGTGCGCAAGACGAAGCGCGCGACGCCCACCTTGCCTGCGCGCCTCATCGCCTCGGCGAGCAGGGCATAGGGCTTGGCTGCGCCCTTGTCGGGGACGAGGTAGTAGGTGCTCTCGTAGTAGATGGGGTCGATCTGCGCCAGGTCGACGAAGTCCTCGATCTCGATCGACTTGGTGGCGCGCGGGTTGAACGACTCCAGCTCCTCGCGCGTCACGGTGACGTAGCGGCCCTTGCCAATCTCGTATCCCTTGACGATGTGCTCCCAGGCCACCTCGTCGCCGTCGATGCTGCAGACGCGCTTCTGGTGGATGCGGCCGCCGTCCTTGTCGTGCAGCATGTGGAAGCGCACTTCCTTCTGGGAAGTGGCGGAGAAGAGCTTCACCGGCACGCTGACCAACCCGAAGCTGATGGACCCGCTCCAGAATCGGCCGCGGCATCTACACCACCTCGGGAGCGGCGCTCTGCGGCGCGGTCCCTTGCAGGGCCGCGCTCGGCTGCGTCTTCCGACGGTTCGGTGGCGTCGACGCCGAAGTAGCGGAAGAGGCGCTCCTGGTGCTGGCGCAGGCCGCGCAGCTTGATCTGCTTGTCGATCGACTGCACCGCGTTGGCCATGACCGCGATGCCGTAATCGACGAACTCGCGCACCTGGGCAAAGTCCACCACCACCCGGGTGAGCGGCTCGCGCTCGAGCCGGCCGGACAGTTCCCAGGCGCAGGCGCCCTCGAACTTTCCGGAGATCCTGTACAAGGCGGTGCCGCCGATCACTTCGCGCTCCAGGGTACAACCGGGCATGGGAGTCTCCGCTTCATCTGTGCATCGAAGGCGTAGCCGGCAATGCATGTGCACGGGAAGGCGGGGGAGCAAGCGGGCGAGCGCTTTTCGACAGGAGGAACGGAACGTCCTCTTTCGTGCAGGTCATCTCTGCTACGGATTGATCGGCCGCTCTCCTACGGATTGTCCGGGACCGCCTATGCCGGCGATTTGCGGAAACGGGCCCAGAGGGCGCGCTTGTGCGTCCGGGCCGCTGCCTCGGCGGTCTTGGCGGCGCCGGGCGCGGCGACGCTGGGGCGCTCCACCAGGGGCGGCGGCGCCTCGCCGGGCGCGCGTGCCCCCACGGCCTTGCCTTCGGGGGAGGCGTGCTCGAAGAGCGCGTTGATCTCGCCGCCGAGGATGAAGACGAACCCGCTGATGTAGAACCAGGTCATGAGCACGATCACGCCGCCGATGGCGCCGTACGTCTTGTCGTAGCTGCCGAAGTTCTCCGCGTAGATCGGAGAACCCCCAGGCGAGCAAGAGCCAGAGCACCGTGCCGATGACCGAGCCCGGAGTGATGAACCGCCAATCCTGCTTCACGTCGGGCAGGAAGTAGTAGAGCAGCGCCAGCACCAGCATGATCCCGACCGCCGTCACCGGCCAGCGCAGCCATCCCCAGAGGAGCGGCCAGAAGTGGTCTACGTGCAGCTTCGTCGCCAGCCAGATGCCGGCGCCGGTGCCGAGCGTGATGGCGAGGACCGCGAGCAGCATCAGCACCGAGGTCGCCACCGTGACCACCACGGCGATGCCCTGCACCTTCCACCACGGCCGCGACTCCTTCACGTCGTAGGAGAGGTTCATGGCCGCCCGCAGCGCGTCCACTCCGCGCGAGGCGCTCCAGAGCGAAAGGGCGAGGCCCAGGGTGAGCAGGTGGGGCCGCTGCCGCGTGGTCAGGGCGGTGAGCTGGCCGCGGACCAGGCTCATCGCCTGTTCGGGCACCAGCGGGTCGATGCGGGCGAGCATGCCCTCGAGGGCGCCCTGGATGGGCAGGTAGGCTGCCAGCGTGACCAGGAAGAAGAGGAAGGGAAAGAGCGCGAAGACGAAGTAGTAGGAGAGCTGCGCCGCGCGCCCTCCCGCATCGTTGTCGCTGATGCGCTTGAACAGCTTCTTGAGGAACTGCCACGGCGAGATGTGGGGCCAGAGCGCCATCGCCCAGAAACCTAAGTCGCCGCCGCCAGCGGTGCCGGACAGCCGCGCGCCTGCCCGTCAGCGGATGGGAGCCAGCGCGCCGACCAGGGCGCCGAAGACGACGTGGGAGAGCACCACCACCACCGGCGTGCTCACGCCGTAGTGCAGCGCGAACGGCCCGGGCGGCTCCAGCTGGCGCAGCTCGGTGGGGCCCTGGTGCAGGCTGGCCATCCGCGGATGGACGGAGGGCAAGAGCGGCATCACCACCAGGAGCACCACCGCCGAGTGCACGAGGCCGATGAAGGCGCCGCGGAGCACGCCGCCCTGGCCCAGGGCGTGGAAGATGGCCACGTAGAGGAGCGCGAAGAGCTGTCCGTTGACGAGATGGGTGAAGAACCCCACCACCTTGGCGCGGTCGCGACTCTTCGTGAAGGCCGTGCCCAGCAGGTAGGGCACGCTCATCCGGGTGAGATTGAGCTGCTGCGCCCCCGCCTCCAGCGAGGTGAGCACCAGGGTCCCTGCGAATCCGGCGAGCAGCGAGCCAGACCAGCTCACGCGCTCGCCTCGCGGCGCCGCGCGACCGCGGGGTCGTGCGCGCGCTTCTGCAAGGAGAGCGCGGCGTTGATCAGACCGACGTGCGTGTAGGCCTGCGGGAAGTTGCCGCGCGCCTCCAGCGTGTCGGCATCGATCTCCTCGCCGTAGAGGCCCACGTCGTTGGCGTAGCCGAGCAGCGTCTGGAAGCGGTTTTGCGCCTCCTCCAGCGTGCCGCCGCCCAGCGCCAGGTACTCCGCCGCCCAGAAGCTGCAGATGCCGAACGCGCCTTCGCCCCTGGTGAGCGGGCCGTGGTAGCGGGCGAAGAGCGCGGGGCGGACCTCCAGCCGCTCGCGCACGCGCCGCCAGGTTGCGCGCATGCGCGGGGAGTCGGCGGGGCAGTACCGGTACCAGGGCAGGAGCAAGAGGCTTGCGTCCACGTCGCCGCCGGCCAGCGTGCGCGTGTAGGTCTGCAGCTGCTCGCTGAAGCCCAGCGCCTCCACCTCCGCGCGGATGCCGTCCCGCGCCCGGGCGAACTCCGCCGCGGGCGCCTTTTCCAGGTGCCCCTGCTCGTGCAGCTCGCAGAGCCGGTCCAGCGCGGACCAGCAGAGCACCCGCGAATGGGTGAAGTTGCGGCCCACCCCGCGGATCTCCCAGATGCCCTCGTCCGGCTCGGCCCAGTCGCGCACCACCTCCCGGCCGAAGCCGCAGAGCATCTTGGAAGTGGCGCGGTCCAGCTCGCCGCCGCTGCGCACGAAGTAGGCGGCCGCCTCGATCACCTCGCCGTAGGTATCGAGCTGCACCTGGCCGGCGGCGGCGTTGCCCACCCGCACCGGCCGCGCGCCCCCGTGGCCGGACAGGTGCGGCAGCTCCACCTCCGGCCCGGGCTTGCGGCCGTAGAGATCGTAGAGCACGTGGAGCCTGGGCAGGCTGAGCGTCGTGGCGCTGAGCAGCCAGCTCATGAAGGTGGTCGCCTCCTCCCGGTGGCCGAGCCCGTAGAGGGCGCGGGCGGTGAGCGCCGTGTCGCGCAGCCAGCAGAAGCGGTAGTCCCAGTTCAGCGCGCCGCCCTTGCGCTCGGGCAGCGAGGTGGTGGGGGCGGCGACCACCGCTCCGGAAGGCGCGTACTGCAAGAGCTTGAGCACGAGCGCGCTGCGCACCACCATGTCGCGCGCCGGGCCGTCGTAGCGGGTGCGGGCGGCCCATTCTTCCCAGAGCCGCACCGTCTCCTCCAGCGCGCGCGTGCAGTGCGAGGCCGGCGCCCCCAGCACCGCCGGTCCCTGCGCGCTGTAGGCGAGCGCGAAATGCAGGACGTCGCCGCCGCGCATCCGCACCCGCGCGCGGCCCTCCACCGGCAGCGGCGCATCGGTGCAGAGCGTGAGCAGTCCGCCCGGCACCTCCGCGCGCAGCCCGAGCTTGCCCATCCGGCGCAGCGCCGGCCGACGCCGGGCATAGTCGGGGCGCGGGTCGAAGACAATCTCCACCTCCACCTCGCCGCGCTCGCAGCGGACGATGCGCTGCAGCTCGTGCTCGGGATGCATGCGCCGCCGCGCGTCCTCGCGGGTGAGCACCGGCATGAAGTCGGTGAGGGTCAATTCGCCCTCGGCCGCCTGGAAGGTGGAGCGGAGCACGTTGGTCTGGCCCAGGTAGCGCCTCTCCGAGCGGAAGTCGCCCGCGGGCGCGATGGAGAACCGGCCGCCCTCCTCTTCGTCGAGGATGGCGGCGAAGAGCGAAGGGCTGTCGAACTGCGGCCAGCAGAGCCAATCCAGCGACCCTCCCCGCGAGATCAACGCCGCCGATCTGCAGTCGCCGACGATGGCGTAGTCGCCGACGCCCGCGCTCATGCGCTGGCCCGCGCGCGGCGCTCCTGGATGCGTCCGAGCACCACCGCCTCGTCGAACCAGAGGGCGTGGGCGAGGCGGGCCAGGCTCTCCGGGTCGTGCGCCCAGTTCCCTTCGCGCACGGCCTGCCAGAATGCGTTCTGCAGCACCCAGAGGTCGAGGTGCATGCCCAGCGCGCTGGAGAGCGAGACCAGCTCCGCCGCGTGCAGCGCCGCCTCGCGCCGGCCGGCGAGCGCGCGGTCGAAGAGCGAGCGCACCGCGGCGAGATAGGGCCCGCGCACGGCCGCCAGGTCGATCCGGGCGCCCAGACGCTGCGCCACCTGCGAGAGCGCCACCAGCTCCGCCTGCGCGACCGACGGCTCCACCTTGCCCGCGGCGAGCCGGCGCGCCGTCTCCAGGGCGTCGTGGGTGACGGCCACGTCCGCGGCCACCTGCAGCGGGCGCGGCACCGGCGAGTCGATCTCGCGGAGGAAGTCGATCAGCCTGCGGTTCGCCTCGTAGATCTGCAGATAGTCGCTCTCGTAGCGCGCCATGTTCTCGCGCAAGAGTCGTCCCGCCACCTCGCGGCGCTCGTCGAGGAAGAGGTCGCGCAGCGAGTAGTCGCGGCCGGGGAACTCGCGGTCGAGCTCGCGCACCACCTGCGCCAGGGAGAGCTTGTTGAAGGCGTCGAAGAGGCGATCGGCGGTCTGGGTGAAGCGCGCCGCGTCGTAGGGGCGCACGCCGCAGCGGAAGTCGGCGCCGGAGAAGTGGAGCACGCAGGTGGTCAGGTCCACCTGCTCCTGCGTGATCAGGCTGCGCACCTCGATGCGGGCGAGGGAGAGCGCGGCGGTGCCCGCGTCCTCGCGCCTCCGGAAGCTGGTCTGCACCTCGTGGCAGAAGATGCGCGCGCGCCGGGGAAAGTCCTCCACCAGCCCGGCGATGGCGTAGTGCGCGGCCACCGTCTCCAGCGGCGCGATGGAGGGCTGCACCTCCTGCTCGTAGACCTTGCGCGCGTCCTGGCGTTCGGGAAGGTTCGAGGGGGCCCGCTCCAGCGCCGCCTTGAAGTCCGCCTCCAGCTCCGCGCCGGTGGCCTCGCGGGCGAGCTGCAGCGCGCGCGCCGCGTACTTGAGGATCTGCACCGTCTCCAGGCCGGAGACCTCGGAGAAGAACCAGCCGCAGCTCGTGTACATGAGCATGGCCTCGCGCTCCATCTCCAGGAGCTGCAGCGCCTTGACCCGCTCTTGTGGCGAGGGCTCGCGGACCGCATGCCGGGCGACGAAGGCGGCGGCGTTGCGTCGTTCCGGGTCGAGCACCACCTCGATGAACTCGTCGCGGGCGCGCCAGGGATCGCGCAGGAGCTTCGCCGCTTCGCGGTCGTAGAGGCTGGAGAGGCGCTCGCGCAGCCCGTCCAGCGCCGCCCGCAGCGGCGCCCTCCAGTGCTGCCGCCATCCCTGCTGCGCGCCGGCGGAGCAACCGCAGTCGCTGCGCCAGCGCTCCACGCCGTGGGCGCAGCTCCAGGACGAGCCTTCGTAGATCTCCGCCTCGTGGGTGGGCGGGAACAGCTCCAGGGCCTGGGCCAGGTTGACGAGCTGCACGTCCTCGCGCTGCGAGAGCTTGCGGATGGCGGCGGCCAGCACCTCGTCGCCGCCCTTGCGGTGGTGGCCGAAGGTTTCGCCGTCCACCGCCACGGTGAGCACCTCGTCGTGCGCGCGCCCCGCGGAGAAGCCGGCCTCCAGCCTTCGCAACAGGTCGTCGGCGCTTCCCAGGCCTTCGCCGAACGCCACCGCGCGCGCGATGGGCCCGTCGTAGAAGAAGACGGGGAAGAGCGCGCCGGAGGGCAGCCGCACGAGGTAGGGCCGGGCAGGGTCGAAGCGGGCGCCGCTCGCGTCCTCCCACGCAGCGCCGGGCGCCCGGACGCGCCTGCACTGGTAGGGCGAGAGGACGGTAAAGCGGATGCCCTCCGCGTGGACCGCCTGCAGGGTGCGCAGGTCCGCGGCGGTCTCCGGCAGCCAGATGCCTTCGGAAGGGCGCCGGAAGCGCTGCCGGAAGTCTGCCAGCCCCCAGCGGATCTGCGTGCGCAGATCGCGGTCGTTGCAGAGCGGGAGGATGGCGTGGTTGTAGGCCTGGGCGATGGCGTTGCCGTGCCCGCGGTCGCGGAGGCTTCGCGCGTCGGCCTCGAGCACGTTGCGGTAGATCTCCGGCGCCTGCCGCTCCAGCCAGGCGAGCAGGGTGGGGCCGAAGTTGAAGGAGAGGTGGACGTAGTTGTTGACGATGTCGCAGATGCGGCCGCCGCCGCTCTTCAGCCGGGCGGCGCCGTTGGGGCCGTAGCACTCGGCGGCGATGCGCTCGTTCCAGTCGTGGAACGGCGCGGCGGAGTCCTGGACCTCCACCTCCTCGATCCAGGGGTTCTCCCGCGGCGGCTGGTAGAAGTGACCATGCAGGCACACCGCTCGCTTCGTCATGGTGCGAACGTAGACACTTCAGGTCGCGCCGACGAGCGGCGCGGCGGCCGAGCGTTCACTGCCCGCAAGTTTGCGCGCGGACCGTACGGTCCTCAACTTCTCCTCCAACCCTTCCGCGGAGGTTCCCGGTGGACGCAATCGAGCTGCTCAAGACCCAGCACGACGAGGCGAAAGCGCTGTTCAAGAAGATCGAGAAGGCGGAGGAGGGCGAGAAGGGAACGCTCTTCGACGAGCTGGCGGATGCCCTGGCGGTGCATGCGGCCATCGAGGAGAAGCACTTCTACCCGGCGACGAAGAACGCGCGCACGGAGGAGCTGCTCCAGGAGGCGGTGGAGGAGCACCTCTCGGTGAAACGGATCATCGCCGACCTGCTCGAGCTCGAGCCCTCCGACGCGCAGTTCGACGCCAAGATCTCCGTGCTCAAGGAGCAGGTGGAGCACCACGTGGAGGAAGAGGAGGGCGACCTCTTCCCCAAGGTGAAGAAGCTGCTCTCCAAGGACGAGCTGGAGGACCTGGGCGTGGTGATGGAGGACACCGCGGAGGAGCTGAAGGCCGAAGGCGCTCCGCGCGAGCAGGTGCCGGCGGAGACCGGCTCGGCCGCGCCGCTGGAGTAAGCTCGCCGGCGCGTGATCGTCGAATCGCCGCAGGGCCTCTACTGCCCGGCCGGCGCGTTCCACCTCGATCCGGTATCGCCGGTGGAGCGCGCCGTGCTGACGCATGCCCACGGCGATCATGCGCGGGCGGGCAGCGCGTCGTACCTGTGCACGCCCGACTCGGCGGCCTTGCTGCGCCGCAGGCTGGCGGACGCCCGGGTCGAGGCGCTGCCCTACGGCGAGAAGCGGCGCATCGGCGACGTCACCGTGTCGCTGCATCCCGCCGGGCACATGCTCGGCTCGGCGCAGGTGCGCCTGGAGGGCGCAGGCGGCGTCTGGGTCGTCTCCGGCGACTACAAGCGCGACGCGGACCCCACCTGCGCGCCCTTCGAGCCCTTGCGCTGCGACGCCTTCGTCACCGAGGCCACCTACGCGCTGCCGCTCTTCCGCTGGGACGACGCCGCCGCGGTCGCTCGCGAGATCGTGGCCTGGTGGCAGGGCAATCCCAAGAAGGCCTCCATCCTCTTCTGCTACGCGCTGGGAAAGTCGCAGCGGCTCCTGGCGGAGATCGCGCGCCTCAGCGACCGGCCGGTCTGGGTGCACGGCATGATCGAACCGTTCGCCGAGGTCTACCGCGAGCGCGGCGTGCCGCTCGCCGCGACCCGGCTGCTCGGCGATGCGCGCGGCCTCGCGGGCGAGCTGGTGCTGGCGCCGCTCAGCGCGCGCGGCACGCCGTGGATGAAGCGCTTCCGCGACTTCGAGCAGGGCTTCGCCTCCGGGCTCATGCGCATCCGGGGCACGCGGCGCCGGCGCGGGTTCGACCGCGGCTTCGCGCTCTCCGATCACGCCGACTGGCCCTCGCTCTTGCGCACCATCCGCGAAACCTCCGCCGGGCGCGTCCTCGCGACGCACGGCTACCGCGAGGCGCTGGTGAAGTACCTGAACGAGGGAAACGTCGCCGAGGCCGCGCCCATCGGCGCATCCCAGCCGCCCGCCGAGGACGACTGATGCGGCGGTTCGCCGGGTTGTACGAAGCGCTGGATTCCACCACCTCCACCAACCGGAAGGTGGCGGCGATGCAGGCGTACTTCGCGGCCGCGCCGCCCGCCGACGCCGCCTGGGCGCTCTTCTTCCTCACCGGCGGCCGGCTCAAGCGGCTGATCGCGCCGCGCTTGATCGCCCAGTGGGGTTGCGAGCGCGCAGGCGTGCCGGGCTGGCTCTTCGAAGAGTGCTTCAGCGCGGCGGGCGACCTGGCCGAGACCGTCGCGCTCCTGCTCGATACGGCGCGGGAAGGCCGGCCGGCGCCGGCGGAGGAACCGGCGCTCGCGCAGCTCATCGAAGGCCGCCTCCTGCCCCTGCGCGCCGCCGACGAGGCCCACAAGCGCGAGGCGGTGCTGGCGCTCTGGGACTCCTTGGGGCGGCGGGAGATCTTCCTCCTCGACAAGCTGCTCACCGGCGAGCTGCGGGTGGGCGTCTCCGGGACGCTGGCCATCCGCGCGCTCTCGCAGCACGCCGGCCTTCCGCCGGCCACCGTGGCGCACAGGTTGATGGGGGCGTGGCAGCCGTCGGCAGAGGCCTTCGCCGCGCTGGTGGCGCCGGAAGACGCGGCGACGGACAAGTCGCGTCCCTATCCCTTCTTCCTCGCCACCCAGCTGGAGGAGGAGCCGGAGGCGCTGGGCGACCGCGCGCTCTGGCTTGCGGAGTGGAAATGGGACGGCATTCGCGCCCAGATCGTCCGGCGCGCGGGCGGGGCGTTCCTCTGGTCGCGCGGCGAGGAGCTGATCACCGACCGCTTTCCCGACCTCTCCGCGGTCTGGGCGGCGCTGCCGGAGGGCACCGTGCTGGACGGAGAGGTGCTCGCCTTCGCCCAGGGCAAGCCGATGCCGTTTTCGGTGCTGCAGCGGCGCATCGGCCGGCAGAAGCTCTCCGCCCGCATCCTCGCCGAGGCGCCCCTGGCGTTCATGGCCTACGACGTCCTGGAGAGCGAAGGCGAGGACGTGCGCGCCGAGCCGCTGCGCAAGCGGCGGGCGCGCCTGGAGGCGCTGGTGCAGGGCCGCAGCGAGCGGCTTTCGCTCTCGGCGGAGGTCGCGGCCCCTTCCTGGGAGGCGCTGCGCGAGCTGCGCCAGCAGTCGCGCGCGCGCGGCGTGGAGGGGCTGATGCTGAAGCGCTGGGACTCGCCCTACCGGCACGGGCGGCCGCGCGGCGAGTGGTGGAAATGGAAGATCGACCCCTACTCCATCGACGCGGTGCTGGTCTACGCGCAGCCCGGCCACGGCAGGCGCGCCACCCTCTTCACCGACCTCACCTTCGCGCTCTGGGAAGAGGGAGAGCTGGTGCCGGTGGCCAAGGCCTACTCCGGCCTCACCGACGAGGAGATCGATCGCCTCGACCGCTGGATCCGCGAGCACACCGTGGAGCGGTTCGGACCGGTGCGCGCCGTCGAACCGGTCCATGTCTTCGAGCTGCACTTCGAAGGCATCGCCGCCGAGCACGCGCCACCGCAGCGGCGTGGCGGTGCGCTTTCCCCGCATCGCGCGCTGGCGCACCGACAAGGCGGCGCAGGCGGCGGATACGCTCTCCAGCCTGCGGGCGCTGATCGCGGCGCCGAAATGATCCTTCAGCGCGACTTGCCGGGCTCGAGGCTGTAGGGAAGCTCGCCGGTATACGCGGTAAAGCGCGTGACCGGCCGGCCCTGGAACGCATCCACTCCGCAGGCGGCGAACACCAGGGTCGCCTTTCCGTGGGCGTACACGTCGCCGAGGATGCAGGCCACCATGCACTGGCGATCTCGCGGCGGCGCCGCGTCGCCCGCGAGACGCGTCGGCTCCTTGTCCTTCTTGCGGCGCACCAGCACCTCGACGAGGAGCGAACGGTACGGCTCCTGGCAGGTGCCCTGCCCGGGGTTGGTCTTCACCTCCACGCTGGCGAAAGACTTGCCCTTGGCGTCGAGCAAAGCGCCATGCGCGTCATGGCGGATGCGGCGCGGCGCCACCCAGGAGGAAACGTGCAACCTTTGCCGCGATGCCTCGGCCGCGGCCCGCGCCTGCTTCACCGCCCTCTGTTCGGTCTCGCCCTCCTGGCCGGTGTCGAAGGTGATCAAGGCCGTCGGCACCGCATCGGCGCTCTGGGCCACGTCGGTCACGTGCATGCGAGCCCAGGGGTAGCCGTTGGACTCGCCGACGCCATGCTCGATCCAGGCGACGTACTTGTTGTCGGGAGAGAAGCCCACCACATCGAGGGGACGGGTGGGGGCGGCGGCGAGCAGGAGCGCGATCAACATGCGGCGCTTCTTATCAGATGAGCCGCCCGAGGGGGATTACCTTCCTCCGCGGGTCCGGGCGATGGTGGCGGTGCCGCTCTTCAGCATCCGGCGGATCTCCGCCACCAGCTGATCGGGCAGGCAGGGCTTGGCGAGGAACGAATCGCAGCCCGCCTCCCTCGCGCCGCGCAAGTGCCCCGCGAGCGAATGTCCGGTGAGGGCGACCACCGGGATCTGCCGGGTGCGCTCGTCGGCCTTCAGCCTGCGCGTCGCCTCCCAGCCGTCCATCACCGGCAAGGAGAGGTCCATGACGATGATGTCGGGCATGCGGTCCTGCGCCGCGGCGATGGCCTCCATGCCGTTCTTCGCCTCGATGACGTCGTACCCGGAGAAGCTCAGGTACTCGGAGTACATCTCGCGGTTGTCGGCGAAGTCGTCCACCACCAGGACCAGCGTCTTGCGCGCTTCGATGGAAGGGTTCATGGGCACACCTGACGTTTCACCGGTTGGAGCTCGGTTCCCATGGGCAATAAAATTCTAGACCGACTGCAGGGGCGGGGAGCAAGGCCAACTTCGACGCACTCGGTAAAATGAACAAGGAGCGGGTGCGAGAGAAAAGGGCAACGATGCTCTCCACCGCGATTCGCAGAGTCAATCCCGGGGGTTGTGGTTCGAGGGAAAGAGCGTGCTCACGATGTTTGAAAGTTGACAATAAACCGCGCGAGCTCACGTCGGCAACGCGACACCGGGCGAGCGAATATGTTTGCGCTGCGGCCCCGGCGGCGCCAAGGTGCGCCTCCATGCCGGTCGCAGCGGAGAAGCTTCGGGTGCTCCTCGTCGAGGACGACCGCGATCTCGCGGAGGTCACGCAGGTCGCCCTGGAGTTCGAAGGCCTGGAAGTCACCGTCGCGCACGACGGGCGCGAGGGGCTGGAGAAGGCGGGCCGGCTGCGGCCCGACGTGATCGTCACCGACCTGATCATGCCGGTGCTGGACGGGCTGCAGATGATCGAGCAACTGTGCAGCGAGCCGGAGCCGCACTCGCCGGTGATCGCCGTCTCCGCGGTGGGCAGCAGGCTGCGCGCCGCCCGCGAGATGGGCGCGGTGGAGGCGCTGGTGAAGCCGGTGCATCCGCGAGACCTGGCGGACTGCGCGCGGAAGGTGTGCCGCGGAGCCCACGTTTCTTGATCGTCGGTTTCCAGGAATGGCGCGATCTGCTCTTCCTGCACTGGCGCGTGCCCGCTTCCCTGCTGCGTCCCCTGGTCCATGCGCGGCTCCTCGTCGACGAGCACGGCGGCAGCGCCTGGGTATCGATGACGCCCTTCACGCTGCGCCGCGGACGGCTGCGCGGTACGCCGCCCTTGCCCGACTTCCACGAGCTGAACTTCCGCACCTACGTGACCCACCCCACCCATGGGCCGGGCATCTGGTTCTTCAGCCTCGACGCGGCGAGCGCGGTGGCGGTGGCGGCGGCCCGCCTCTCGGTGCGGCTGCCCTATTTCCTCGCCCGCATGGACCGCGCCGAGGGCTGGTACCGCAGCGAGCGCGCCTTTCCGCGGGCGCGCCTCGAGGTGCGGTACGCCGCCGGCGCCGAGCTGGGCACCGCGGCGGCGGGCTCTTTGGAAGAGTTCCTGGTGGAGCGGTACACCTTCTACTCTCGCGCGGCGGGGCCCGTGCTCTGGCGCGGGCCGGTGCGCCACCCCTCCTGGAGCCTGCATCAGGCGCAGGTGAGCGAGCTGGAGGAGTCGCTCTCCACGGCGGCGGGCCTGCCGCCGCTCGGCCGCCCGGATCTCTGCCAGTGGACGCCCGGCGTGGCCGTGGAGTTCGAGCACTTCCGACCCGCGTAGGGTTGCGGATGGCCGGACGGCTGCCATGTTCAAGGAGTGACCGAGGCGCCGCGCGAGAGCTGGTTCCGGACGTTCTCGTGCAAGGTGGCCGCCGCCGTCGGCACCCACCACGCCTTCCTCGTCGCGCTGGCGGTGGTGGTGGCGTGGGCGGTCACCGGCCCGCTCTTCGGCTTCTCCGACACCTGGCAGCTGGTGATCAACACCGGCACCACCATCGTGACCTTCCTGATGGTCTTCCTCATCCAGGCGACGCAGAACCGCGACGGCAAGGCCATCCAGCTCAAGCTCGACGAGCTGATCCGCTCGCAGCGCTCGGCGCGCAACGTCTTCGCCGATCTGGAGAACGCCACCGACGAGGAGCTGCGCGAGTTCGAGGCGGAGTTCAAGGCGCTGCGGGAGCGCGGCCTCTCCCAGAAGAAGGCCGCCCGCACCGCAGCGGAACGCGCCACCAAGGCCTAGTGCCGGACTAGTGGCGCAGCAGCGGGGCGACGATTCCGAGATCCCGCACGAACGCAGCCATCTCCCGGTGGCGCGCCTCGTCGTCCGGCGCGCGAAGGATCGAGGACGGGTGCACCGTCGCCATCACCGAGAGGCCGGACTCGCGCGGGAAGATCTGGCCGCGCATCTGCGTGACCCGGAAGCTCTTGCCCAGCACCGCCTGCGCCGCGGTCGCGCCCAGGCAGACCAGCACCTCCGGCTCCAGCACCGCGAGCTCCGCCTCCAGCCAGGGCCGGCAGGCGGCGATCTCGCGGGCATTCGGCTTCTCGTGCAGCCTGCGCTTGCCCCGCGCCGTCCACTTGAAATGCTTCACCGCGTTGGTGACGTAGACGAGCTTGCGGTCGATGCCGGCTTCCAGGAGCGCGCGGTCGAGCAGCTTTCCCGCCGGGCCGACGAAGGGCCGGCCGAGCTTGTCTTCGCTGTCGCCCGGCTGCTCGCCGAGAAAGACCGCCCGCGCCTCCGCGAGCCCCTCGCCGAAGACGGTCTGCGTCCCGGTCTTGTAGAGCGGACAGGCGGTGCAGCCCGCCGCGGCCGCGCGCAACTTCGCCAAGGTCGGACGCGCCGGCACCAGCGGCGCGGCGGTGGGCAGTCCGGCATGCGCCATGCCCGCAATGTACCCACCTTTCCCAGGTGATCCACCTCGGCACCAGCGGATACGTCTATAGCCACTGGCGGGAGGTCTTCTATCCGCGCGGCTTGCCGGCCAGGCGCTGGCTCGACCACTATTCGCGCATCTTCTCCACCGTGGAGCTGAACGCGACCTTCTACCGGCTGCCCACCGCGAGCGCGGTGGACGGATGGCGCGAGGGGACGCCCGCGGGCTTCCGCTTTGCGGTGAAGGGCAGCCGCTACCTCACGCACATGAAGCGGCTCAAGGATCCCGGCCCGGGCATCGACCGCTATTTCGAGCTCGTCCTCCGGCTGCGCCGCAAGCTCTCGGTCGTGCTCTGGCAGCTTCCCCCGCAGATGGACAAGGCCGACCCGGATCGGCTGGCGCAGTTCCTCGACAAGCTTCCCCGCAAGAAGCTGCGCCACGCCGTCGAGTTCCGCAGCGCGAGCTGGTACGTGGAGCCGGTCTGCGCCGTGCTCGACGCCTACGGCGCCGCCTTCTGCGAGCACGACCTGGTGGCGCTGCGGCCGCCGCGGCTCACCGGCGGCTTCCGCTACCTGCGCTTTCACGGCGCCACGGGAAAGTACCGCGGCCGCTACGGCAAGCGCGCCCTGCGACCCTTCGCGCGCAACCTGCTCTCCTGGTCCGGCGACGCCTACGTGTACTTCAACAACGACCACTTCGGTCACGCCATCCGCGACGCCATGGACCTGGGCGAACTGCTGGGAGAGCCGCTAGACTCGGCCGATGCTCTTCGAGACGCGCGCGGGGCCGATGCGGCTGCGGTGGAGTGATCGCGGGCTCACCGCCATCGAGATGCCCGAGCTCTCGCAGCGCGAGCTGCGGGCGGAGCTTCTCCAGCAGAACGGAACGCCGGCGCCGCCGTTCGTGGAGGACGCGGCGCGCCTGCTCAAGCGGCACCTCGCGGGAACGCCGCAAGACCTGACGGCGCTCCCGCTGGATCTCTCGGTGCTGGCGCCCTTCCAGCGCTCCGTCTACGAGAAGATCCGCGAGCTGCCCGCCGGGAAGACGGCCACCTACGGCGAGGTGGCGGCGATGCTGGGAAAGCCCGGCGCTTCCCGCGCGGTGGGACAGGCGCTGGGGCGCAATCCCTTCCTGGTGGTGGTGCCCTGCCATCGCGTCCTCGCCGCGGGGGGTCGCGCGGGTGGCTTCTCCGCGCCGGGCGGCGTCGTGGCCAAGCAGCGGCTGCTCGCGCTCGAAGGCGTGACCATCGCGGTCAATCACGGGCTGCCGTTCGACCCGGTCGCGGCGGTCGCACATCTCCGGACGCGCGACGCGAAGCTGGCGCGCTACATCGAGAAGGTCGGACCGTTCCGCCTGCGACCGGCAGAGCTGCAGAGCCCTTTCGAGGCGCTGGCGGAATCCATCGTCTACCAGCAGCTCACCGGCAAGGCGGCGGCCACCATCCTGGCGCGGGTGGTGGGGCTCTTCCGGCCGCGGCGCTTTCCCCGGCCGCAAGACCTGCTCGAGGCGTCCGACGAGCGCCTTCGCGGCGCCGGGCTCTCGCGCGCGAAGACGGCGGCGCTCAAGGACCTGGCGGCGAAGACCCTGGACGGCACCGTGCCGGCATCGGTGCGCGACCTGGAGAAGCTCTCCGACGCGGAGATCGTGGAGCGCCTCACCGCGGTGCGCGGCATCGGCCCGTGGACGGTGGAGATGCTGCTTCTCTTCCGCCTCGCCCGGCCCGACGTCCTTCCCGCCACCGACTACGGAGTGCGCAAGGGCTTCGCCAAGGTGCGCCGCATGCGCGAGCTTCCCGCGCCCAAGGAGCTTCTCGCCTACGGGGAACGCTGGCGCCCGTACCGCAGCGTGGCGAGCTGGTACCTGTGGCGCGTCCTCGAATCTCTGACCGCTATTGCTGCCGGCGCGGCGGCGGCGCGCTTCGCCCTTCCGCGCGCGGGCTCGGCGCCGGGATCACGTCCACCCGGATGACCTCGTCGTCGGGCTCGGCGAACGCGCCCTGGAAGCGAAGGAAGGCGGCGGGCCCGCTTCCGAACAGCCACACCTCGGAGTCCGGAGCGTGGACGAACAGCTTCACGATGCCGGGGATGTCGGGATGGATGGTGTAGTGGTCGGCGGGGATGGTCCGCCCCGCCATGTGCACCTTCTCCTCGCCGTGGCGGATCACGTTGACGGACGCGACGCGCGGCTTGGGCGTGAAGGCTACCGCCTTGAGATCGAACTTCTGCCCGGGCTTCAGGTCGTCGCGCAGCGCCTTGATCACCGCGACGAAGGCGATGCCGGCGAACGTCTTTCCCGGCTCGATGTCGTCGAGGTCCTCCTTCCACCGCTTCTCCTGGTCGACGCGGGTGGCGACGGCCTTCTTGGTGCGGAAGTCGACCTGGTATTCGCGGATGAGCTTGTCGCCCTTCTTCTCCGTCCAGTCCCAGCTCTCCTGGGTCAGGCGCGGATGCAGCCGGATGGCCGCCTGCTCCACCACCGTGCGGCCGTCGGGAAAGTCGTAGCGCGCGTCGATGTGCAGGACGTCGTCCTTCACCCACTGCGCGTAGCGGCCGTCGGCGATGGCGGCGCCCGTCTTGGCGTCGAAGAGGGAGGTGTACGCCTGCGCGTCCCCCTCGGGGACGCTGGGCGCGACGGCCAGCACGGCGGACAGCAGCATGCAGAGCATGCCGCAAAGCTACGCACTCAGGGGAGGTCGAACAGGAGGACTTCCGCCGGGTCCACCCCGACGAGCGCGAGCGCTCGCTCGTCCTTCACCGCCGCTCCGTCGCCCGCGGAAAGGCGCTCGCCGTTGAGGTCGATGGAACCGCGCGCCACGTGCACCCAGCCGCTGCGGCCGGACCGGGGCTCGAAGGAGGCGCGCTCGCCCTTGCCGAGGAGCGCGCCGTAGACCGCGGCGTCCTGGTGGATGGTGACCGACCCCTGCCGCCCGTCGCGCGAGGCGAGCAGCCGGAGCTGGCCGCGCCGCTCCTCGGAGGGAAACGTCTTCTGCTCGTAACCCGGGTCGATGCCCCGCTTCTCGGGGAGGAGCCAGAATCTGCAGGAAGTGCACCGGCTCCTCGCGACTGGCGTTGAACTCGCTGTGCACCACGCCGCTGCCGGCGCTCATCCGCTGCACGTCGCCAGGCCGGATCACGCCGCCGCCGCCGCTGGAGTCGCGGTGGGCGAGGCCGCCCGAGAGCACGTAGCTGAGGATCTCCATGTCGCGGTGAGGGTGCGCGCCGAAACCCTGGCCGGGCTGCACCGTGTCGTCGTTGATCACGCGCAAGGCGCTGAAGCCCGCCCGCTGCGGGTCGTAATGCTCCCCGAACGAGAAGGTGTGCCAGGAATCCAGCCAGTCGATGTTGGTGTGGAACCGGTCGCCCGCCTTGCGCAGCGTGATCATCGTCTTCTCCTCGCCGTCCGATGCCGCACCACCCGCCCCGATTCGAGGCTGGCGAGCGCGACGCGCTGGGTTATCTTGGGAAGATGATCAAGATCCAGTACTGCAACTCCTGAGGGTACAAGCCTCGTGCCGCCCGTGCGGCGGCCGCCCTGCAGAAGGAGCTCGGCCTCGACGCGCAGCTGGAAGTCGGCGCGCCCGGATCGTTCGTCATCCTCGTCGACGGCGAGCCGGTGGCGGAGAAGCGCGCGCTCGGCTTTCCCAGCGAGGACGAGATCGTGGCGGCGGTGCGCCGCCGGCTGCAGAAGAGCTAGCGCTACGCCGGTCCGGACTGCTCTCCGGGGCCCTGCTCGCTGCTCGCTCTCGATCTCCGCGCGCACCTGCTCCATGTCCAGGCCGCGCACCTTGCCGAGAAGCTCCTCGAGCAGGTTCTGCGGGAGCGCGCCCGCCTGGGCAAAGAGCAGCACCTTGTCGCGAAAGACCATCAGCGTGGGGATGCTGCGGATCTGGAAGGCGGCGGCCAGCTCCTCTTCCTCCTCGGTGTTGATCTTGGCGAAGGTCACGTCCGGATTGGCCTCCGCGACCTGCTCGTAGACCGGGGCGAACGAGCGGCAAGGCCCGCACCAGGGCGCCCACCAGTCGACCAGGACGATGCCGCCCTTCTCGATGGTCGCCTGGAAGTCCTTCATGCCGATCGCCACTGCTCCCATGTGCGCCTCCCTGGAGGTGAAGCCCTTCGATGCAGGGCATCGGCAACAAGGTTCATTCTTCCGGGGCGCCGCCGCTACGGGCCAGGTCCTCGCTCTTGATCCGCCCGGCGTCCATGCCGCGGGCGCGCCGGGTCATGGTTTCCAGCAGCTCGGCGAAGGGAGGGGGCGAGCCCTTGATGAAGCGCAGGGGATTCACGCGCGCCACCACGAACGCGCGCAGGTACGGCGAGGTCAGCCCGCGCGCCTTGAGCTTTTCCACCGCCTCGCCCACCGCCTCGTCGAGCTCCAGCACCTTCTGCGCGCGCTCCTCCCGCTGCAAGAGCGCGTCGCGCAGCGGCTGCTCGAAGTACGCGTCCACCTTCTTGAGCGCGGGAGCGTAAGCGCCGCCCGAAAGCCGCCCCTTCTTCTCGTAGGCGAACCCCAAGGTGACCAGCGAGGGTTCCTCGAACTCCAGGGCGAAGTCGCTCTCCTTGCGGCCGCCGTCGAGCTGCGCCAGGTCGCGGTACATGCGCACCACCTCCAGCGCCTTCTCGCGCAGGTTGTGCGCCTTCTCGATGTTGAGCGCGAGGATCTGGTAGGCCACCTCGCGCTCCGGCACCACCAGGGCGAGGATGGCCTTCGCTCCCAACTCCTTGAGCGCGGTGAGGCGGTGGCCGCCGTTGGGAGTGCGGAAGCCGTCCTCTTCGCGCACCGCGATGATCGGGTCCAGGTAGCGGCGCGTCTTGTCCATGGCGCGGGTGAGCTTGAGCACGTGGGCGTCGCTCACGTCGCGCTGGAAGACGGTGGGCTCGACCTTGTCCACCGGCAGCGCGGCGAAGAGCAGCGCGTTGCCGCCCAGGGGCTCGCGGTACGCGGCGAGCACCGATCCGCCGTCCGCCTCCACCTGCCCGGCCAGGGTCTCGAGCTCCGCGGGCACGGCGTCGAGCTTGAGCTGCTGGGGCGTCAGATCGGTGGGCTTGAGCTTGACGCCCTTGCGGGCGCGCGGCTTTCCCGTCTTGGTCACGGGACGCTTGCGGGCGGTGGCCATGGCGCGGCGAGCAGTAGCCTGTTGCCGCAGCGGCGGCAACCCGATCGCGCAGGCTTGCCGTATCTTGCGCCGCTCCATGCTCGAGCTGCGCGGGCTGCCGCGGACGTACTGGATTCTCTGGACCGGCGCGCTGATCAACCGCCTGGGCGGGTTCGTCATGCCGCTGCTCGCGCTCTACCTCACCGCCGAGCGCGGCCTGCGGGTGGAGCAGGTGGGCCTGGTGATCTCGCTCTACGGCGGCGGCGCGCTCCTCGCCGGTCCCGCGGGAGGATTCCTCGCCGACCGCCTGGGCCGCAAGCGGACGCTGTCGTCGGCGCTGGTCCTGGGCGCCGCGGCCATGCTCCACCTCGCCTTCGCCCGCGCTCCGCTGCACATCGCGGCGGCGGCGTTCCTGCTCGGCCTCTTCGGCGAGATGTACCGGCCGGCGGTCTCGGCAGCCGTTGCCGACCTGGTGGCGGCGGAGGAGCGGGTGCGCGCGTACGGCCTGCTCTACTGGGCGGTGAACCTCGGCTTCGCGGTGGGCAGCGCGCTCGGCGGAGCGATGTCCAGGCACGGCTGGTACCTGCTCTTCGTGGGCGACGCCGCCACCACCCTCGCCTATGCCGGAATCGTCTGGCTCTACGTGCCGGAGACGAGGCCCGCGCACCTCTCGCGCCATCCGCGCGAGCCGCCCTGGAAGCCGCTCTCGGACGGCCCCTTCGTGACCTTCTGCGCCCTCATCGCGCTGGTCGCGCTGCTCTTGCACCAGGCCTTCGTCACGCTGCCGCTCGACCTGCGCGACCATGGCCTTTCGCCGGCGAGCTATGGCCTGCTCATCGCGCTCAACGGCGTGCTCATCTTCCTGCTCCAGCCGCCGCTGGCGCGCGCCCTCTCGCCCTTTCCGCGCCACCGCGTGCTCTCCGCCGCCGCGGCGCTGGTGGGAATCGGGTTCGGGATGACCGCGCTGGTGCACTCGATCGGGGGGTACGTGGTCTCCATCGCCGTCTGGACGGTGGGAGAGATCGTCATGGCCGGCCTGGGCCCGGCGGTTGCCGCGGACGCCGCGCCGCCCGCGCAGCGCGGGGCGTACCAGGGAGTGTTCCAGATGTCGTTCGGCGGAGCCGCGCTGGCCGCGCCGCTTCTCGGCTCCTTCCTGCTCGGCCGTCTTGGCGCGGCAGCCCTGTGGAGCGCTTGCCTCGCCACCGGCCTGGTCGCGGCCGCGGGACAGCTCGCGCTGGGTACCTTGCGCCGTCACGGCGAGCCCGCGGCCGGCGGCGCTCCCTGAGCCTCGCCCAGGGCCGCTCCCAACCTGCGCCGCAGCACCGCCGTCACCGTCTCCAGATCGACCGGCTTGACCAGGTGCTCGTCGAAGCCCGCGGCAATGGCGCGGCGGCGGTCGGAGTCCTGGCCGAAGCCGGTCAAGGCGACGATGAGCGCGCCCTGCGTCTGCGGCAGCTCGCGAAGGCGCCGCACCACCTCGTAGCCGTCCATGCCCGGCAGCCCGATGTCCAGCAGCACCACTTCCGGCGTGAACTCCGCCGATTCCCGGAGGGCGGACAGGCCGTCGTGGGCGACGCGCACGTCGTGGCCGTCGAGGCGGACGGCCTCCGCGAGCGTCATGGCGGCGTCGACGTTGTCGTCCACCACCAGCACCCGGCCGGGTTGCGCGGCGCGCGCGGCGGGGCGCACCTCGACGGGCGTGGTGCCTTCGAGCACCCCGGGCAGCCGCACGACGAAGGTGGAGCCCTTGTCCGGCCCCTGGCTCTCCGCGTGCACGCTGCCGCCGTGCAGCCCCACCAGCCCGCGCACGAGCGCGAGCCCGATGCCCAGGCCGCCGGTGGCGTAGTCCTTCGCGCCTCCCACCTGCACGAAGGGCTCGAAGAGCAGCCGCAACGACTCTTCGGCGATGCCGATGCCGGTGTCGCGGACGCGGATCTCCAGCGTTTCGCCGTCGGCCGCCGCGGACAGCTCCACCTCTCCGCCGGGCGGCGTGTACTTGATGGCGTTGGTGAGCAGGTTGCCGAGGATCTGCTCCAGGCGCACCGGGTCGGCATCGATGAGCAGGGGGCGCGAGGGGAAGCGCACCAGGAGCCTCTGCCCGCGCGCCCGCGCCATCGCCACCACCGCGTCCGCCGCCCGCGCCAGGGCTTCGCGCACCGCGAGCCGCTGCTTGCGCAGCTCGATCTTGCCGCGGCTGATCCGCGAGACGTCGAGCAGGTCGTCGACGATGCGCACCATGTGGCGCGTCTGGCGCTCGATGGTGGCGAGCTGCCGGTCGGCGGAGCCGCGGTCCCGCTTGATCACCTCCAGCGCGGTGACCACGGGCGCCAGCGGATTGCGCAGCTCGTGGCCGAGCACGGCGAGGAACTCGTCCTTGCGGCGGTCGGCTTCCTGCAGATCGCGGAGCAGCCGCGCATTGTCGAGGGCGATGGAGGCTTGCGCCGCGATGCCCGCCCCCAGCCGCTCGTGCTGCTCGGTGAAATGCGCCGGGTCCGGATGGGTGAAGGCCAGGCCGCCGAGCAGTTGTCCGGTGCGCAAGGTGATGGGCACGGTGAGGACGCTGCGGAAACGCTCGGCGCCGGCAGGCCGCCCGGCGCCGCTGGCCTGCGCGTCCTCGATGCGCGACGGCCCCTGCGGCCTGCAGGAGCGGGCGAGCCATGCCAGCGTCTCCGCGCCCGGCCGCTCGGCGCCCGCCGCCGCCAGCAGCCGCCGCTCGGGCCCGGCGTCGAAGATGGCGCCGAAATCCGCGGCGGTGAGCGAGGTGGCCTCGTCGCAGACGAGCTGCGCCAGCCGGTCCGGGTCCAGCTCCGCCGCGAGCGAGATGCCCAGGCGGCGGAGGATGGAGTTGACCCGCCCCTCCTCGCGCAGCCGTTCCTCGTAGCGGCGTTGCTCCTGCAGCGATCGCTGCAGGCCCTGCAGCGCGCTCTCCGCGCCGCGCCGCGCTCGCGCCTCGCGCTCCGAGAGCAGGAAGATCGCGCCGGAGAGGATGAAGCCGGCCAGGAGCGTCAGGGCGGGCCCGACCAGCGAGCCGGTGGCCAGGGCAGGCAGCGCGCTGAACACCAGCGTCCACTCGCGGCCGGCGAAGACGACGCGATCCGTCTCCGCCATGTCGGTCCCCACCTGCTTCGCCGGCCGATCGTGGAGGAGCAAGGCCGGATTCGCCTCCGGCCCGTCGTAGATCTGGATGTCCACCAGCGCCTCGGGATCGTCCTTGAAGATGCCGAGGAAGAGATCGTCCGCGCGGAAGGGCGCGTAGGTCCAGCCGATCAGCGCCTCCCTGCGCGCCTCGACCGTCGCCGGGATCCCGCCGCCGCGGTAGACGGGAACGTAGAGCAAGAATCCCGCCTGGCGCTGCGGATCGATCTCCTGCACCAGCGTGACCTTGCCGGAGATGGCGGCGTTGCCGCTGTCCTGCGCGCGCAGCATCGCCTCGCGGCGGACCGGCTCCGTGCTCATGTCGTAGCCCATGGCGGCGCGGTTGCGCCGGTCGAGCGGCTCGAGCATGACGATGGCGGTGCGCTCCTCCGCCTCGCGCTCGGGCCAGATGCGCAGATGGTCGAAGCCCCGGGCGCGCAGCCCGGCTTCCAGCGCGGGCACCTGGTCGGGCCGGACCCTGCGCGCGAAACCCACCCCCTGCACGCCCGGGTAGTGGGTCGGCAGATCCAGGCGCGCGGCGTAGTCGTGAAAGACGTTCGCGCCGGCCTCGGGCGTGGCGGCGAGCAGCGCGGCGCACCCGCGCAGGAGGGTCGCGTACCCTTCGAGTCGCGCCTCGATGCGGTCGGTGGAGCCGCGCACGGCGCGGTGGAAGCGCGCGCGGTCGCGGGTGCGGTCGTTCTGATAGAGGAAGAGCGCCGCGGCGATGCTCAGCGCGAGCAAGCCGGCAAGGGTCAAGGGCGGCGCGACCGATCTCCGCACCCCCTGACCTTTGCAGGCATCGCGGCGGTGGGGAAGTGGGCAAATGCCTCAACGTGCGGAAGGCATCGGCCCGAGGTCGCGCGCGCTGTCCCCGGCGGTGCTCGGGGATCCGCGCACCGGGTCGGGCGATGTTATCTTCCGCCAATGGACGCGCAAGCGCCGAGCCTGGAAGAGATCCGCGCTGCCCGTACCCGCATCGCTCCCTACGTGGTCGAGACGCCGGTCTGGCGCTGGCGGGGCGACGAGGTGGAGCGCGCCTGCGGCACGCAGCCCATCCTCAAGCTCGAGCTCTTCCAGCACGCGGGCAGCTTCAAGCCCCGCGGCGCGCTCTGCAACATGCTGGCGATGTCGCCCGCGGAGCTGGAGCGGGGCGTCACCGCGGTGAGCGCCGGCAACCATGCCATGGCGGTGGGCTATGCCGCGCGCGCCCTCGGCACCACGGCCAAGGTGGTGATGCCGAAGACCGCCAACCCGGCGCGGGTGGAAGGCTGCCGCGCCTTCGGGGCGGAGGTGGTGCTGGTGGACGACGTCCATGCCGCCTTCGCCAGGGTGAAGCAGATCGAGGCGGAGGAGGGCCGCACCTTCGTCCATCCTTTCGAAGGCAAGCTGACCGCCACCGGCACCGCGACGCTGGGGCTGGAGCTGTGCGAGCAGATCCCCTCGCTCGACGCGGTGATCGTTCCCATCGGCGGGGGCGGCCTCTGCGCCGGGGTGGCCGCGGCAGTGAAGCAGCTCAGGCCCAACGTCCAGATCTTCGGCGTCGAGCCGGAGGGAGCGGACAGCATGCACCGCAGCTTCCGCTCCGGCAGGCCGGAGGGCATCGACAAGGTCCGCACCATCGCCGACAGCCTGGGCGCGCCGCACGCCGCGCCCTACAGCTTCGCCCTCTGCAAGAGGTTCGTGGACGACCTCGTCCTGGTCGACGACGATCAGCTCCGCGCCGCCATGAAGCTCATCTTCCGCGGCGCCAAGCTGGCGGTGGAGCCCGCCGGCGCCGCCGCCACCGCCGCGCTCTGCGGGCCGCTGCGGGAAAGGCTCGCAGGGCAAGAAGGTTGCGGTGATCGTCTGCGGCGCCAACATCGACGCGCAGGGTTACGCGCAGCTACATCACTTCCTGATCCGGAAGGCGCGGTGCGCGGCGCGGTTGCGGTAGTCCTCGGGCACCGTCTGCTCCTCGGTGAAACGCAGGCCGTCGAGCCGCGGCAGGAAGCGCTGGTGGTTGGTGGAGAACCAGAGCACGCCGCCGGGTTCGAGCAGCGCGAGCGTGCGATCGATCAGCGCGCGGTGGTCGCGCTGCACGTCGAAGGACGTCTCCCGGTCCGACCAGGAGGGCGGATCGAGCACGCAGAGCGTGAAGCGCCGCGAGCCTGCATTGCGCAGGAAGGTTGCGACGTCGGCGCGCACCAGGGCGTGCGCCGGGCCATCGCTCTGCGCGAGCCCGTTTTCCGCCAGGTTGTCCCGCGCCCAGTCGAGGTACGTCTGCGAGGCGTCCACGCTGGTGCTCTCCGCCGCGCCGCCCAGCGCCGCGGCGCAGGTGAAGCTGCCGGTGTAGGCGAAGAGGTTGAGGAAGCGCTGGCCGCGCGCTTCCGCCCGCACCCGCGCGCGGGTCTCGCGATGGTCGGCGAAGAGGCCGGTGTCGATGTAGTCGTCCAGGTTCACCAGGAAGCGCAGGTCGCCCTCGCGCACCGGGATGCGCTGGTTGCGCCGCGCCAGCCGCGCGTATTGCTCCCCTGCGCGCCGCTTCTTGAGATGCACCCGCTCCCGCGGCACCTCCAGCGCATTCGGCCGCCGCCTCCGCCATCGTCGGGCAGCCAGGGGATGCCTTCGGTCTGCTCCCTGGCATACTCCGCGACCACCAGGTGGCCCTCGTACCAGTCGACCGCCGCGCGGATCTCCGGGATGTCGCGGTCGTAGAGCCGGAAGGCGCCGATGCTCCGCGCCTCGAAGCGCGGGTGCAGCTTGCGGAAGTTCTTGCGCACGCGGTTGGCGAGCATCGCGGCCTGCTCTTCCAGCTTCACAGCGCCGCGGCCCAACGCTCGATGTTGTCGAGGATGGCTCCGGGCGCGTCTTCCTGGAGATAGTGACCGGCGCCTTCGAGCAGGTGCGGCCCGTCCAGCCGCGAAAAGAGGTTCTTCCAGCGCTGCAGGAAAGCCTTGCGGAAGGCGCGATCCTTGAGCGCCCAGCAGATCAGCGCGGGCTTGTCGCGCAGCCGCGAGAGATGGTCCTCGATGAAGGCCATCGCCGCGTAGGACTCGTGGAAGGGGTTCTTCGTCTCGGGGATGAGCTGGGGAAAGCGCGCGATGCCGACGCGGTCGTCCGGGGTGGGAAAGGGCGCGCGGTAGGGCTCGAGCTCCAGGTCGGTCAGCCTGCGCGGGCCGCCCTTGGCAAGGAACATCTCCACGAAGACGTTGGACTGCACGCTGCGCTTCCAGCCGCCGCGGCCCAGCACCAGGAACTTGAACACCCAGGGCAGGCGCAGCGGCGGCTCGCGCGCGAAGGCCCAGGTGTTCAGCACCACCAGGCCCGCGACGCGCTCCGGCTGCCGCGTCGCCCAGCCCATCCCGATGGGGCCGCCCCAGTCCTGCATCACCGGCACCACCCGCGCCGGCTGCAGCTCGCGCAGGACGCGGCCGAGGTTGTCGACGTGGCGCTCGAGCGTGTACCAGCGCGGATCGCGCGGCTTGTCGCTGCGCCCGAAGCCTGCGTGATCGACCGCGATGACGCGGTAGCGGGGCGACAGCCGGCGGATGAATTCCCGGTACAGGTAGCCCCAGGTGGGGTTGCCGTGCAGGAGCAGGAAGGTGAGCGGCGCGTCGCGCGGTCCCTCGTCCACCACCGCCTGGCGCACGCCCGCGTCCACCTCGATCAGACGGCTCTTCCAGGGGAAGCGGCCGCCGAAATCGGAATGCACGTCGAGGCCGGTGTACACGCGCATGGCGGACGCACCCTAGCATCCGCCGCACGCGTCGCGCCGGTTCAGAGATTCACGGTGCGCATTCCCTGCGCGGGATAGCGGTCGCCCTTGGCCGCTCCGCGCGGGGCCACCTCGTCGAGGCGGCGGACGTCTTCCGGGGTGAGACGGATTGCGGCCGCGCCCGCGTTCTCCTCCAGGTACTTGCGCCGCTTGGTGCCGGGGATGGCCACGCACGTCCTTGCCGCGCGAGAGCACCCAGGCCAGCGCGAGCTGCGACGCGGTGATCTTCTTCTCCCTCGCGATCTCCTCGACGCGCCCCACCAGATCCAGGTTGCGGTAGAAGTTCTCCCCGGAAAAGCGCGGGTTGTTGCGCCGGTAGTCGTCTTGGGGAATGTCCTCCGGCTTCTTGAACCGCCCGGAGAGGAACCCCCGCCCGAGCGGGCTGTAGGCCACGAAGCCGATCCCCAGCTCGCGCACCGTGGGCAGGATCTCCGCCTCCACGTCGCGGGTCCAGAGCGAGTACTCGGTCTGCAGCGCGGTGATGGGATGGACCTTGTGCGCGCGGCGGATCGTCTGCGGCGCCGCCTCCGAAAGCCCGAGGAAGCGCACCTTGCCGGCTTTCACCAGCTCGCTCATCGCTCCCACCGTGTCCTCGATGGGGACGGTCGGGTCCACGCGGTGCTGGTAGTAGAGATCGATGTGCTCGATGCCCAGCCTGCGCAACGACGCCTCGCAGGCCTTGCGCACGTACTCGGGCTTTCCGCTGACGCCGAGAAAGGCGCCGTCCTCGCCGCGCACGTTGCCGAACTTGGTGGCCACCACCGCCTTGTCGCGCCGGTCGCGGATGGCCTTGCCCACCAGCTCCTCGTTGCGGAAGGGCCCGTACATGTCGGCGGTGTCGAGGAAGTCGATGCCCAGCTCGAGCGCGCGGTGGATGGTGGCCACCGACTCCGCGTCGTCGCGTCCCGAGTAGAACTCGCTCATGCCCATGCAGCCGAGGCCCAGCGCGGAGACCTCCAGCTTGCCCAGCTTGCGTCGCTCCATGCACAGCTCCTTTGCAGTGCGGGGTACGATGCGTCGCCCGCGGTTCAGATCCGCGCCATCGCGCCCGTCGCCTCCTCGAGCAGCGGGCCGTCGGCCGTCTCCTTCGCGTACCCGGCAAGCGCCGCCGAGACGTGCAACGCCCGCAGCCGCGCCAGCCGCCAGGTCTCCTGGTCCACCGGCCCGTAGGCCGCGAAGAACGAGGGCCGCGCCGCGGGCGGCAGGAAGGCATGCACGACGGCAAGATCGATCGCGGGGTCGCCGCGGTGCACGTCGCCCCAGTCGATGACGCCGCACAGCGCGCCATCCGCGAAGAGCAACTGGCGCGCGTGCAGGTCGCCGTGGACGAGGGTGTCTGCGCGCGCGGGCCGGACGGGCTCGTCCAGGAAAGAAGGCGCGTTCTCCAGCCGCCGCCGGATCTCCGCCCGCAGGCGCTGAGGGTCGAGCCTGCCCATGTCGTCGCCGGCAACGCCGTCGGGCGGAACCTCGTGCAGGGCACGCAGGAACCGCCCGAGCCGCCCGGCCGCTTGCAGCCGCTGTCCGGGATCGAGCGCGGCGCGGTCCGCGGTGACGCCGCGCAGCAGGCGATGGCCAGCGAACGGCCAGGGAAAGTCCGGCGCCGGCGCTCCCCGCAGCTCCGGCACGGGCACGGGCAGGGGCAGCCGCGGCGCGATCCGCGGCAGGAGGCGCAATTCGGCCTCGATCATCGGAACGGCCGCCTTGCGCCGCGGGAAGCGGAACACCCAGGTCCCGTTCACCAGGAACGCGGTGTTGTCCCAGCCTTCGCCCAGGAGCTCTGCCCGAGCGGGGGCGAGGCGCGGGAACTGCCGTTCGACGAGCGCCTGCGCGAGGGCGGCGCCGACCGGCACCTCCGCGACCCAGGGGTGGGTCACGGCCATTGGTTGGCGTCGTCCGGAAGCGGCCCGCGCTGCGGGTTCACGATGCAGAAGCGCTGGCCGGTCGGAGCTTCCATCACCCACCAGCGCTTGACGAACCCCACCCGCCTCGCCCCCAGCGCTTCCAGGCGCCGCGCCTCCGCCTCCAGGTCGTCGGCCTCGATGTCCAGGTGGATGCGACCCTGGTGCGAGACCTGCTGGACGAGGAGCAGCGGCTCTTCCGGCGCGGACTTCAGCGTGCGGTAACCGGGCTCGTCGGAGCCGAGCCACCTCGCGGCCGAGCGCCCGGCTCCAGAAGCGGGCCGCGTCGTCCACGTCGGAGGTGTTGCAGTCGATCACGAAGGTGCTCAGGCGGCTGCGGTGCATGGAGACCTCCCCGTGGGCGCAGGTTAGCCGATGCGCCCCTTGACGGGGGGCCGGCCCGGACCTATATGCAACAAGTCAAGCGCGCAGTCGCCACATCAGGAAGCGGCGGATGGTACATGGATCCTATAGATTATCAAGATCCTCGATCTGCTGCAGCGCGACGCGCGCACCACCCAGGTGGAGATCGCCTCGGCGGTGGGCCTCTCCCAGCCCTCGGTGGCCGACCGGATCCGCAAGCTCGACGAGGGCGGCGCCGTGCTCGGCTACGTGGCCCGCCTCGACCCGCGCAGCGTGGGCAACGACATCCGCGCCTTCATCGGCGTGCGCATCTCCCATCCCCGCCACCACGACGCGTTCACCCGGCGCATCCAGCAGATCGCCGAGGTGCAGGAATGCCACCGCGTCGCCGGGCTGGACTCGTACCTGCTCAAGGTGGTCTCCAGGAACACCGCGGCGCTGGACCACCTCATCTCCAACCTCTTGCGCCGCATCCCCGGCGTGACCCGCACCACCACCACCATCGTGCTCGCGACGGTGAAGGAGACCACCGCCGTGCCCCTTCAAGAGTCCGAGGCGGCCCCGCGCCGCCGCAAGGAGGCCGCCGGATGACGCACCTCGCGAAGCGGATGTCTGGCGTGCAAGCCTCGGCCATCCGCGAGATCCTCAAGGTGACCGAACGCCCCGACGTGCTCTCCTTCGCCGGCGGGCTGCCCGCGCCCGAGGCCTTTCCGGTGGCGGCCATCGCCCAGGCGCACGCCGACGTCCTCCGCCACGACGCTGCGGCGGCGTTGCAGTATGGCCCGACGGAAGGCTACGGGCCGCTCCGCGCCTGGGTCGCGGAGCGGATGAGACGGCGCGGCACTCCCGCGTGCGCGGAGCAGGTGCTGATCACCGCCGGCGCGCAGCAGGGCATCGATCTGGTGGGCAAGGCGCTGGTCGATCCCGGCGACACGGTGGTGGTGGAGGCGCCCTCGTACCTGGCGGCGCTGCAGAGCTTCTCCACCTGCGAGGCGCGCTTCGCCACCGTTC
Organism: uncultured delta proteobacterium; assembly: GCA_963792275.1. Classification (GTDB taxonomy): domain Bacteria; phylum Myxococcota; class Myxococcia; order Myxococcales; family 40CM-4-68-19; genus 40CM-4-68-19. The sequence goes on along the minus strand of CAWBVQ010000016.1, from coordinate 368,948 downwards.
CCAGCGACGACCAGGGCATGTGCACCGACGCGCTGGAGCGCGTGCTGCGCGAGGAGCGTCCGCGGCTCGTCTACGTGGTCCCCAACTTCCAGAACCCCTGCGGCACCACCCTTCCGCTCGAGCGGCGGCTGCGCATCGCGCGCCTCGCCGCCGAGTACCAGGTGACGGTGCTGGAGGACGACCCCTACGGCGAGCTCCGCTACCGCGGCCTCGCGCTGCCCCCCATCGCCGGGCTGGTTCCCGGCGCGCCCGTCATCCACCTGGGCAGCTTCTCCAAGACGCTCGCGCCGGGGTTGCGGCTCGGGTACGCCGTGGCCGACGAGTCCTTCATCCGCGCGCTCACCATCGCCAAGCAGGCCGCGGACCTGCACACCGGCTCGCTCTCGCAGCGCGCGGTGGCGCGCCTGCTTCGAGCTCTTCGACTACGAGGCGCACTTGCGCGGCCTGCGGCAGCTCTACGGCGAGCGGCTGGAGGCGATGCTCGCCTCGCTGGAACGCTCGTTCCCGCCGGGCAGCCTGTGGACCCGGCCCGAGGGCGGCCTCTTCGTCTGGGTGCGGCTGCCCCGCGGCCTCGACGCGCAGGCGCTGCTCGCCGACGCCATGCGCGAGCGCGTGGCCTTCGTTCCCGGCGCGCCCTTCTACCCGGCGGATCCGTGCAAGCAGACGCTGCGCTTGAACTTCTCCAACCGGCCCCCGGCGCTCATCGCCGAAGGCATGGCCCGCCTCGGCGCCTGCGTCGCCGCGCGGCTGCGCGACGGAGCGTCCCCTCCACGGCACTTGCCCGCCGCCGCCGGCTGACCGGGCGCGCGTTTCGAGATTGTTGCAAACGCAAATATCTGCCCGGGGCGCAAGGTCGATCCTCCAGGAAGTTCGACAAGAGGAGGAAGACCATGAAGCGAGTCATCTGCAGCATCCTCGCCGCCGGTTCCGCGGCGCTTTCGCTGTCCTCTGCTGCCCGCGCCGACGACGGCCGCGAGCAGCACAGGCCGGTGCCCATCACCAGCCGGTATGACGGCCAGCGCATCCGCGACCGCGACGCGCGGTGGCGCGACCTTCGACAGGAAAGGCAGCGGTTCTACTCGTTCCGGCACACCCGGGCCGAGTGCGCGCGCTTCGAGCGCTGGTACGCGCGCCGCTGCGACCAGCTGCGCTTCCACCGCTCGTAGCCAGCCCCCGCCGGCCGGCGTCAGGGTCTCGCGCGGGCGCCACCGCCCTCGCGGCCCTTGACGCCGGCCGCGCCGCGTGGCGTGAAGGCGGCCATGAAAGCCATCCGCATCGAAAAGCAGGGAGGCCCCGAGGTGATGAAGTTGGCCGACGTCCCGACGCCGTCTCCGGCAGCGGGACAGGCGCTGGTCCGCGTGGAGGCGGCGGGCGTCAACTTCATCGACATCTACCAGCGCGCCGGCGCCTACAAGCTGCCGCTGCCCTTCACCCCCGGCCAGGAAGGCGCCGGAGTGGTGGAGTCGGTCGCTCCCGGGGTGACCGAGGTCAAGGCGGGCGACCGCGTGGCCTGGGCGGGACCGCTGGGCTCGTACGCAACCCACCAGGCCATTCCCGCCGCGCGCCTGGTTCCCGTGCCCCGCGGCGTCGACATCAAGAGCGCCGCCGCGGCCATGCTGCAGGGGATGACCGCGCACTACCTGGTCACCGACACCTTCCCCCTCCGGCCCGGCCACATGTGCCTCATCCACGCTGCGGCCGGAGGCGTGGGCCAGCTCTTTTCCCAGCTCGCCTCGCGGGCGGGAGCGCACGTCATCGGCACCGCCGGCGGCCCGGAAAAGGTGCGGCTGGCGAAGCAGGCGGGCGCGCGCGACGCCATCGACTACAAGTCGCAGGACTTCGAGGCGGAGGTGAAGCGGCTCACCGGCGGCGCCGGAGTCCACGTGGTCTACGATTCGGTGGGCAAGGACACCTGGGAGAAGTCGCTGCGCTGCCTGCGCCCCCGCGGGATGCTGGTCCTCTTCGGGCAGAGCAGCGGCCCGGTGCCGGCCTTCGACGCGCAGATCCTCGCCTCCAGCGGCTCGCTCTACCTCACCCGGCCCACCCTCGGCACCTACGTGCTCACCCGCGAGGAGCTGCTCAACCGGGCAGGGGCGGTGCTCGGCGCGGTGGAGCGCGGCGATCTGAAGTTGAACGTCGAGGACGCCCTGCCGCTCGACAAGGCGGCGCGCGCGCACGAGCTGCTCGCCTCGCGCAAGACCACCGGCAAGCTGTTGCTCTTGCCGTGATCGTCCTCTCCCGCGAGCAGGTGAAAGCCCTGCTCGAGCCCGACGCGCTGATCGCCGCGGTGGCCGCGGCGCTGGTGGACGTCTCCGCCGGACGCGCCTCGGTGCCGCAGCGGATCGCGGCCTTCGCGCCCGACGGCCTGCTCGCCGCGATGGCCGCATGGGTGCCCTCCGCCGATGCCCTGGCGGCGAAGCTGGTGTCGCTCTTCCCCAAGAACCGCGACCTCCCCACCCACCAGGCGCTGATCGCCGTCTTCGATCCGCGCACCGGCACTCCCACCGCGCTCCTCGACGGCGAGGAGATCACCGCGCAGCGCACAGCCGCCGTCTCGGCGCTGGCCACGCGGCTGCTCGCGCGCGAGGACGCGAAGGTGCTGGCCATCGTCGGCACGGGCGTGCAGGCCGCCTCCCACGCGCGCTACGTCTCGCGGGTGCGCCGGTTTCGCGAGCTGGTCGTCGGCGGGCGCGATCTTGCGAAGGCGCGGGCGCTCGCCGCCGGGATGGGCGGCAGGGCGGCATCCATCGAGGAGGCGGTCCGCGCCGGCGACGTGATCTGCGCCACCACCCATGCCCGGGAGCCGGTCGTGCGCATGGAGTGGCTGCGCCCGGGAGCGCACCTCTGTTCCGTGGGCCTCAACCCGGAGGGCAGGGAGGTGGACTCGCTCCGCGGCGCGCTGGTGGCGGTGGAAGCGCGCGCCTCCGCCTTCGCGGCTTTTCCGTCCGGAGCCAACGAGCTGCGCGACCTGGTCCCCGAGGAGGCGGTGGAGCTGGGCGAGCTGATCACCTCGGCGCGCGCCGGCCGCAGCTCGCCTTCCCAGATCACCGCCTTCAAGTCCGTGGGCATCGCCGCCGAGGACGCGGCGGCTGCAGCCCTGGTCTTGCGCCGCGCCGCGGAAGGATAAGACGGCGGCGACGGTCCCGGGCATATGGACCGCCGCCGCCGCTCGCACCTCGCCCGGGAAGCTGGTTGAGGGGACGAGGCTCGAGCCCGTTGCCCTGATCCGTACGCATCGGACCGCGGCTCCCGCCCGGCCATGCAGCCAGCTGCGGTCCCGGTGCGGCGAGCAGCGGTCGAAGGTCACATCCCGAGCACCGCGCGGATGGCTTCGCGCCGGCTCCGCGACACCCGCAGCTCGGTGCCGTCCCGCAGGATCACCGCGGCGTCCCCGGAGGGCAGCGCCTGGAGCTGCCGGATGCGGTCGATCCGCACGATGGCCGATCGATGGATGCGGACGAAGCGCTCCGGGTCCAGGCGCGCCTCCAGATCCTGCAGCGTCTCCCGGTGCAGGTGCGCCGCGCTGCCGGCGTGGATCTCCACGTAGTAGTCCTGCGCCTCGATCCAGTCGATCTCGTCCTCGCGCAGGAAGACGGCGCGCGCCCCGTCCTTGAGCGTGAGCGTCCGCGGCGCGGCATCCGGCGCGCGGCCGAAGGTCGCCGCGAGCTGCTCCGCGAGCGCCTGCGCCTTGCCCTGGCGGAGGCGCTGTCTTGCGCGCTCCAGCGCCTGGGCGAAGCGCTCGTCGTCGAAGGGCTTGAGCAGGTAGTCCACCGCCTGCACCTCGAAGGCGCGCACCGCGTGCTGGTCATGGGCGGTGACGAAGACCACCGCGGGGGGCCGGTTCGCTCCCAGCGCCGCGAGCAGGTCGAACCCGCTGCGGCGGGCGAGCTGCACGTCGAGGAAGAGCACCTCGACCGGCGTCCGCTGCAGGGCCACGAGCGCCTCCTCCGCCGTGGCGCACTCCACGACCAGGTCCACCTCGCGGTCCGCGGCGAGCAGCGTGCGCATCCCCAGCCGCGCCGGCGGCTCGTCCTCCACCACCGCGACGCGCACCCTGTCAGTCATGCGGCGCCTCGCGGAGCGGCAGCTCCACCAGCGCCAGCGCGCCGCCGCCCTGCGCCTGGCGCAGCGAGAACCTGCCCTGCTCGCCGTAGAGTTGCTGCAGCCGTGCGCGCGTGTTGGAGAGTCCGATGCCGTCGCGCGCATCGGCGCTGGGTCCGGTCCCGCCGTCGCGCACCTCGATGCGCAGATCCCCTCCGGACCTCTGCACGCGGATGGCCACGTGCGCGCGCCCGTCGGCCTCGCGCCCGTGCTTGAGGGCGTTCTCGACCAGCGGCTGGAGCAAGAGCGACGGCACCCTCGCTCCGCGCGTGTCCGGATCGGCCTCCACGCTGAAGCTCAGCGCCTCTCCGAAGCGCGCCCGCTCCAGATCCAGGTATCGCTCGGCGAGGAGCAGCTCGTCGCGGAGCGCCACCTCCGCCTCGGTCTGCCGCAGCGCTCCGCGCAGCACGTCTCCCAGCGCGGCCACGGCGCGGATGGCGGCCTGGTGCTGCCGTGCGCGAACCAGCGAGGAGACGGTGTTGAGAGCGTTGAAGAGGAAGTGCGGCCGCAGCTGCGCCTCCAGCGCCTGCAGCCGCGCCTCGCGCAGGTCCGACTCCAGCCGGATGGAGCGGTACCGGTAGCGGCGGCCATGCTCGAAGGCCACCACTGCCACGTAGCAGAGCAGGTCGACGAGCGAGAGATCGGCGAGATTGCGCAGGAGCGTGCGCGGCGGCAGCTCCAGCGCGGGGATCACGGCGTAGACGTTGAGCGCCGCCTCGGCGACCAGCAGCGAGAGCGCGGCGACGACGTGCACGGCCGTGGCGCGCAGCCGGTTGCGGTCGAAGGGGAAACGCTCCGAGAGCCACCAGATCAACGGCGTATAGAACAGCCAGAGGGCGATGCTCTCCACCGTGAGCAGGACGGAGCGGAGATCGAGCTGCGGCTTTTGCGGGCTCGAGCGGATGACCGCGCCCTGCAAAAGGACGAAGAGGCCCGCGCCGCTCCAGACGAGCAGCATGAGCAGGAAGCTCGGCTGGCGCAGGCGCGGCTGCGGGCTCTGCGGACGCATTCGCGTGACCGGTTCCCCTGCCGACGGGCAGGCGGTGATTGTAGGCGATCGCGAAGCGGGGGACGAGAGATTGCGTCCGCGCTAACGCACCGCAGCAGCGCGGGGTTGGACCGCGCCGCGCACCGCACGGCGCGGTCCGGCATCGAAGGCCCTCGTCCATGTGGATTGTCCGTCTCGCGCTTCGCCGGCCGTACACCATCGCCGTCCTCTGTTCGCTGATCGCGATCTTCGGCGTGCTCTCCGCCAGCAGGATGAAGACCGACATCCTGCCGGCCATCGACATCCCGGTGGTGATCGTCGTCTGGAGCTACCCGGGCCTCTCCGCCGAGGACATCGAACGCCGGGTGGTCTTCATCAGCGAGCGGGCGATGTCCACCACCGTGAGCGGGATCAGCCGCATCGACTCCGAGTCGATGAGCGGCCTCGGCGTCCTCAAGGTGTACTTCGAGCCGGACAGCGACATCGGCGGCGCCATCGCGCAGATCGTCTCGGTGTCGCTGACCGCGAGCCGGGTGATGCCGCCCGGTATCACCCCGCCCACCATCATCCGCTACAACGCGTCCAACGTGCCGGTGGCGCAGATGACCATCAGCTCGAAGACGCTCTCCGAGCAGCAGCTCTACGACTACGGCCTCAACTTCATCCGCCTGCGCCTCTTCACCATCCCCGGGCTGGCCACTCCCGCGCCCTTCGGCGGCAAGAGCCGGCAAGTGATGGTGGACATCGATCCCGCGAGGGTGGCGGCCAAGGGACTTTCGCCCAACGACGTGGTCCAGGCGGTGCTGGCGAGCAACGTGCTGGTGCCCGCGGGCTCGGCCCAGATCGGCGGGACCCGATACGACGTGCAGCTCAACTCCAGCCCCGAGTCGGTGCAGGAGTTCAACCAGCTCCCCATCAAGGCGGTGAACGGCGCCACCGTGGTCCTGGGCGACGTGGCCCTGGTGAAAGACGGCTACGCCGTGCAGGAGAACGTGGTCCGCCTCAACGGCCGCAGGGCCACCTACCTCGCCATCCTCAAGAAGGCCGACGCCTCCACCCTCGCGGTGGTGGAAGGCGCCAAGGCGCAGCTTCCCATCATCCGCGCCGCCGCGCCGGAGGGGATGGAGCTGAAGATCGACTTCGACCAGTCGGTCTTCGTCCGCGCCGCCATCCAGAACGTGCTCCACGAGGCCATCATCGCCTCGCTGCTGGTCTCGCTGATGATCCTCTTCTTCCTCGGCAGCTGGCGCGGAGCGGTGCTGGTGATGGCCAGCATTCCCCTGGCGATCCTCTGCGGGCTCGTCGGCCTCTTCCTCTTCGGTCACAGCCTGAATCTGATGACCATGGGCGGGCTCGCCCTCGCCATCGGCATGCTGGTGGACGACGCCACCGTGGAGGTGGAGAACATCCACCGCAACCGGCACATGGGCAAGCCGCTCACCGTCGCCATCCTCGACGGCGCGCAGCAGATCGCCGTGCCCGCGCTCGCGGCCACCCTCACCATCTGCGTGGTCTTCTTCCCGGTGGTGCTGCTGGAGGGGCCGGCGCGCTTCCTCTTCACCCCGCTGGCCCTGGGCGTGGTCATCTCCATGCTCGCCTCCTATCTGCTCTCGCGCACGCTGGTGCCCACGCTGGCGCGCATCCTCATGGAGAAGGAGGCGTTGCACCCCGAGGGCAACGGCTTCGGCGCGCGCTTCAACCGCAGGCGCGACGCCGCCTTCGCCCGGTTCCAGGAGGGCTACGCGGCGACGCTGGAGGCGGTCTTGCACCACCGCGGGCTCGTGCTCTCGTGCAGCGCGCTGGTGCTGCTCTGCAGCGCCGCGCTGCCCTTCGTGGTGGGGCTCGACTTCTTTCCCCAGGTGGACGCAGGACAGATGCGCCTGCACTACCGCGCGCCGGTCGGCACCCGGCTGGAGGAGACGGAGCGGCAGGTGGCGCGCCTGGAGCAGCGCCTCCAGGACATCGTCCCGCCAGGCGAGCTGGAGACCATCAACTCGATGATCGGGCTGCCGGTCTCGTACAACCTCGCCTTCGTGCAGACCGACAACACCGGCTCGCAGGACGCGGACGTGCTGGTGGCGCTCAAGCCCGGACACGCGCCGACCGAGAAGTACATGGAGCGCATCCGCCGCGAGCTGCCCGACGAGTTCCCCGGCTCGTCGCTCTACTTCCAGCCCGCGGACATCGTCTCGCAGGTGCTCAACTTCGGGCTCACCGCCCCCATCGACGTGCAGATCGACGGCCCGGACGTGGAGCGGAGCTACGAGCTGGCCCGCACGCTCTTGCAGAAGATCCGCGCCATCCCCGGCGCCACCGACGTGCGCATTCCCCAGGTGCTCGCCTACCCGGCGCTGCGCCTCAACGTCGACCGCGCCCGCGCCGCGCAGATCGGCATCACCGAGCGCGACGTGGCCAACAACCTGCTCGTCTCGCTCAGCTCCTCCTCGCTGGTCGCGCCCTCGTTCTGGATCAACCCCAAGAACAACGTGAACTACTTCGTGGCCGTGCAGACGCCGCTGCGGCAGGGTGGACTCGGTGCCGGCGCTGCTCGGCACGCCGCTGGGGCGCGGAACGACGCTGACCTCGTCGTCGGTGCCCGCTTCCTCCTCGCCGGGCTCCACTGCCTCCTCGCCGCCGGCCCCTGGAGACGTCTCCAACGCGGGCTCTACCTACCTGGGCGCCGTCGCCCGGCTCACGCCCGCGACCGGCCTCTCGATGATCAACCACGTCTCGGTGCAACGGGTGGTGGACGTGCAGGCGAGCGCGAGCGGCCGCGACCTGGGCGGCGTCACCCGCGACATCGAGAAGGCCATCTCCTCGCTGGGCCAGCTTCCCAAGGCCACCCGCATCACGCTGCGCGGGCAGAGCGAGAGCATGTTCGCGGCGTTCGGGCGGCTGGGGCTCGGCCTCATCCTCGCCATCGCGCTCGTCTATCTCTTGCTGGTGGTCCTCTTCCAGTCCTTCCTCGACCCCTTCATCATCCTGGTGGCCGTCCCCGGCGCCCTGGTGGGCATCCTCTGGATGCTCGCGGCGACGGGGACCACCCTCAACGTCGAGTCGTTCATGGGGGCAATCATGGCGGTGGGAATCGCCACTTCCAATTCCATCCTGCTGGTCAACGCGGCGAACGACGCCCGCGTCCACGGCAAGGGCGTCCTCGAGGCGGCGGTGGAGGCGGGCAAGACGCGGCTCCGCCCGGTGCTGATGACGGCCCTGGCCATGCTGCTGGGGATGGTTCCCATGGCGCTGGCGCTCGGTGAGGGCGGCGAGCAGAACGCTCCCCTGGGACGCGCCGTCATCGGCGGCCTGCTGGTCGCCACCTTCGTCACCCTCTTCGTGGTGCCCGCGGTGTACACCCTGTTGCGGAGAGCGCCGCCCAGCGCGCACCAGCTCGACGAACAGTTCGCGCGGGAGAGCCATGGCGCCTCCGAGGCCTCGCATGCCTGAGTCGAATCGAAAGACCCGCCTGGTCGCGGCCAGCAGCATCGTCGCGGTCATCGCCGCCGCGGCAGGAACGGTGGCGCTCTTCGCCCGCGAACGGACCGCGCAGGCGCGGCAGTCCGAGGCGCTGCAGAAGGAGCTCGCGCAGGGGCCGCTGGTGCGCGTGGCCCGCGTCGCGCTGGCGCCGGCAGACCGCATCGTCTCGCTTCCCGCCGAGGTGCGCGCCGAGCAGCACGCCACCCTCTATGCCAAGGTCAGCGGGTACGTGAAGGAGGTCCGCGTCGACAAGGGCGAGCGGGTGCGCAAGGGCCAGGTGCTCGCGGTGCTGGAGTCGCCGGACCTGGACCAGCAAGTGGCCTCCGCGCAGGCGGAGCTGACCTTCCGCAAGCAGCAGCTCGAGCGCACCATGCGGCTCGCTCCGTCCGGACGGGTCTCGGTGCAGGACCGGGAAGCGGCGGAGGAGGCGGTCAAGGTGGCGAAGGCCGCCCTGGCCCGCGCGCAGGTCCAGCAGGGCTACGAGGTCCTGCGCGCGCCCTTCGACGGGACCGTCACCGCGCGCTACGCCGATCCGGGAGCGCTGCTTCCCGCGGCCACCGGCAGCACCTCGGCGGCGCAGCCGCTGGTGGACGTGGCCCAGCTCGACCGGTTGCGGCTGGCGCTGCAGCTGGCGCAGGACGACGCGGCGCGGGTGCGCCCCGGCGACATGGTTCGCCTCGCCATCTCCGCCGACGAGCCCGTCTTCGAGGCGCGCGTCTCGCGCATCGCGCAGGCGCTCGATCCGCGCACCCGCACCATGCTCTGCGAGATCGATCTCCCGCATCCTCCGCCCGGCCTCTATCCAGGCGGCTTCGTGCAGACCACCATCGCCCTCCACGGCCAACGGCGGCCGCTCTTGCCCACCGACGCGCTCCTCGGCCAGGGCGGGCAGCTCTTCGTCGCCCTGGTGGAGGACAACAAGGTGCACTTCCAGCGCGTGCGGCTCGGCGTGGACGACGGCTCCACCGTGGAGGTGCTCGACGGCCTGCGCGGAGGCGAGCTGGTCGCGCTGGATCTGGGCGCCGAGGTGGCCGACGGCGCCGCCGTCCGCGTAAAGGAAGAACCCAAGCGCGAGGGCCGCTAAATGGGGACACCCTACTTAATTCGCACCGGCGGTCGAACTAAATGGGGACACCCTACTTAATTCGCAGTGACCGGCAGCATCGGCGGTCGAATTAAGTAGGGTGTCCCCATTTAGCCATTCAGGGACTACTCGATCTCGAGGGCGGTCACCACCCACTTACCGTCCTTCTCGTCCATGTGCACGGTCGCCTTGCCCGAGTGCGCGTCGGCGCCCATCCTCAGCTCCACGCTCTCGAGGGTCACGCCCTTGACCGCCCCGCCATCGCGCAGGGTGGAGAGCTTGTGGAAGCGCACCAACTGCGCGTCCGACTTCTTGCCGGCGAGATCGAGTTGCAAGTCCTTGCCGCCGACCTTCAAGGTCACCGTCTCCGCGGCATTGGCCCTGGCCGCTGCCCAGGCCAATTCGCCCTCCTCGCCGGCGCGGCTGCTGTGGGTCAGCGCCTTGAGGAAGGTGATGGCGGCGTCCACGTAAGGCCGCGCCTCTCCGTCCCTTGCCGGCGCCGGGGACTTCTCCTCGGAGTCGGCGGCCTTGACGGGAGCGGCCTCCGGACTGGCAGGGGGCGCTTCGACGATCTTCGCCGGCGGCGCCTCGGGGGCTGCGGCCTTCGCTTCCTGTGCGCGAGCAGCGGCGGACACCAGTACCAGCATCGCAAGCAGCGTGGTTCGGATCATGGATGTTCCTCCCGGGCGCGGAGTCTACCGCAGCGCCCGGGACTTCCCGATTCGCCTGCCGCTTCCTGGAGATACGACGAAGAAGGCGATCAGCCCCGCTGTCGCGAAAGCCGCGCCGGCCGCGCACAGCGGAATCCACCTACCCGCCGCGCACTCAATCCTGGACGTTGACCTCCGACCCTCCGGAGGTGAGCACGCGCGAAGTGGCGCGACCGCGAACGTTCAGCTCGGAGCCGCCGGAGAGGCTTCCCTCGATGTGGCCGCCGGCGCGCAGGTCGCCCTGAGATCCGCCGCTCGCCTGCACGGTCACGTCCTTCACCGAGAGGTCGCGCCCGTGCAGTTGCGATCCGCCCGAGAGCTGCAGCCCGAGGCTGTCGGCGCTTCCCTCGACCTCCAGCACCGATCCGCCGGAGCCGCTCAGGCGCAGGCGCGACGCGTCCACGCCGCGCACGCGCATGTGGCTGCCGCCGCTCGCCTCGACGGTGGCGTCGGTGCCGCGGGAGAAGGTCGCGCGCACTTCCGAACCGCCGCTGCCGCTGACCGATGTCAGGTGCGGGCTCTGGATGGTGGCCTTGACGGTGTGCTCGCCCCTGAACGACGTGTGCCGCTTGAAGCCGACGTACAGCTCGTTGCCCTCGACGTGCACGTCCACGAAGGGCATGATTTCGTCGTCGGCGTCGATCCGCACCGACGTGTCGTGCCCCACCTCGACCGTGGCGTGGATGCCCGCGGCGATGTGGACCGCGGAAAAGTCTCCCGTCTTCTCTTCCTGCGTACGGGCGAGCGCAGGGACGGAAAGGAGCGAAATTCCAAGCAAGAACGCCGATCGGATGGTCATGGGGCCTCCTCGAGCCAAGGGTGGGTGACCGCTCGGGCGCCTTGGTTTCAATTCGGGTGGATGCGCTGCTGCGGAGTGCCGCTGTTGCGCACGAACTCCGCCACCCGCTGCGAGCCAGCCAGGCGCTCGGCGAGCGTGCGCGCGTCCGGGGCGGCCACCTCGTCGACGAAGTAGCCGTCGCTGCGCAGCGTCCCCCGCAGCTCGCCGCCCTCTCGCGTCACCGCGAGCTGCAGCTCCTGCCGCCAGGGCTTGCGCCGCACCACGTTGAAGTGCGCCTCGGCCAACGCCGACGCCAGCGCCGGGTCCGGCGTCTCCAGCGTGAGCGGGTAGGCGGCCAGCTCGGTGGGGGTGGCGGGCTGGGTCGCGCGCAGCGATTGCCAGCGCCCGGAGGCGCAGGAGGCGAGGACGGCGAGGAAGAGCGCGCGCGCCATTCATCGCATCCTAATGCCGCTGGCACTCCGGCGCCGTTTCGGGCGAGACTGCGGCCGAAAGGGGACCGCCATGCTGAAGAAGATCGCGCTCGCCCTCGTCGCCGCCGTCGCCATCTGCGCCGTGGTCGTGGCCGCCCGCCCCGGGCATTACAAGGTCGCGCGCTCCGCCGTCGTGCTTGCGCCCGCCCCGGCGGTCTACGCCCAGGTCGCCGACTTCCACCGCTGGGAGAAGTGGTCTCCCTGGGAGAAGCTCGACGCCGGCATGCAGAAGGTCTACTCGGGGACCGACGGCGCTCCCGGCGCGAGCTACGCCTGGAAGGGCAACGACAAGGTCGGAGAAGGCCGCATGACCCTGCTCGACGCGCAGCCTGGCGAGGCGGTGGCCATCCGGCTCGAGTTCGTGAAGCCTTTCGCGTCCACCTGCGCCACCGGCTTCCGCTTCTCCCCGCAGGGGGGCGGCACGCAGGTGACCTGGAGCATGGAAGGCGAGAACGGCTTCCTCGGCAAGGCCTTCTCCCTCGTCCTCGACATGGACAAGATGATTGGCGGCGACTTCGAACGCGGCCTCGCCACGCTCAAAGCGGTCGCGGAAGCGGAGAAGCCGGACGCCATTCCGGCCGTTGCCCGCTGAACGGCTGCCTCGCATGACCGTCGCCTTCATCTCGCATCCGGAATGCCTCCGACACGAGATGACGCCGGGCCATCCCGAGCGCCCGGAGCGGCTGGCGGCCATCGACGACGCGCTCATCGCCTCTCGACTCGACGCGCTCGTCGAGCGGCACGACGCGCCGCTCGCCACCCGTGAGCAGCTCCTGCGGGTGCACGACGCGGCCTACCTGGACGCGCTGGAGCGCCTTTCGCCCTCGCAGGGAATCGTCGAGCTGGATCCGGATACGGCGATGAATCCGCACTCGCTCCGCGCCGCGCTGCGGGCGGCCGGCGCCGGCGTCCTCGGCACCGATCTGGTGATGGCGGGCAAGGCCGCGGCGGCGTTCTGCGCCGTGCGGCCGCCGGGTCATCACGCCGAGCGCGCCCGCGCCATGGGGTTCTGCTTCTTCAACAACCTGGCCGTCGCCGCCGCCCACGCGCTGGAGTCGCACGGCCTTGCCCGCGTGGCGGTGGTGGACTTCGACGTCCACCACGGCAACGGCACCGAGGACATCTTCCGCGCCGACGAGCGCGTCCTGATGGTCTCCATCTTCGAGCACCCGTTCTATCCCGGCAGCGGCGTGGAAGGGCGCTCGGAGCGCATGGTCAACGTGCCGCTCGCGGCGGGCGCGGGCAGCAGGGAGTTCCGCGACGCGGTGGAGGGCGAGTGGCTGCCCGCGCTGGAGCGCTTCCAGCCGGAGATGATCTTCGTCTCCGCCGGGTTCGACGCGCACCGCGACGACGGCATGGCGTTCCTGCGCCTCATGGAGGCGGACTACGCCTGGGTGACGGAGCAGATCCGCTCGCTCGCCGCCCGGTCCGCCGGAGGGCGCATCGTCTCGTTCCTGGAGGGCGGGTACGATCTGGAGGTGCTCGGCCGCTGCGCCGCCGCGCATCTGGAGGCGCTCATCGCCTGAGCTTCCTCACGCGCGCCCGGTCCCGCAAAGGAGCCGGGCGCCCGGCCCTGTCTACTTGCTGCCCAGCTGCGTGAGCGGAGGGCACTGCGCGTCGCGCGAGCAGTCGTACTTCTCCGCATCGACGAACTGGCCGGAGTGCACGCGGAAGCGCGCCAATTGCGCCACCACGTCGCCGTGCGCGTCGAAGTCGCAGGGACCGGAGGCGCCCTGGTAGTTGACGGCACCGCCTTCGTGGATGAGCCGGACGGCGCGCGCGAATCCGGTGACGCCGGCCTCCACCGCCTCGCCGGCCGGGTCATTGATGGCGCGCATGGAGTCGCGGATCATCGCGCCCGTCACCTGGCTCGCGTCGGCGAGCTTGTTCCGCTTGGTCGCATGCACGGTGGCGAGCATCAAGGACATGGCGGCGTCGTACGCGGCGGCATCGCGGAAGGCCGGCGCCTGCCCGGTGAGCGCCTTCAGATCCTCGGCGAAGGTGCGGCCGGAGGCGCCCTCGCCCAGCACCGCCTGCGAGGTGCCCTCCTGCCCTTCCACCGCCGCACCGAGCACCTCGACGACGCGCGTGGCGCGGAAGTTGTGCGTGTGCACCAGCCGCACCGTCGCGCCGGAGTCCAGCCACGCGCGGGTGAAGTTGATCTCGAACTTGGGGAAGGAGATCACCACCACCGCGTCGGGCATGCCGTCCGCCTTGCCGGTGGTCTCGTTGCGCTTGTCGGTGAGGCGGGCCACGTCCGCTGCCCAGTGGTACTCGGCGGGAACGGCCTTGACGTCGTGGAAGATCTGCTCCACCGACGCGGCGGGGGAGATCTCCCGCACGTCGGCGGCCAGCGACTGCGAGAACCCGTGGCCGTAGGGGTCGTCGCTGGCGTAGATGCCCAGCTTGAGGTGGCCGTCGTCGTTGCTGTCGCCCCTGGCGGGACCGGAGGTGAGCAGGTGCGCGAGCACGCGCGCCTGGTACGCGTCGCTCAGGGTGGTGCGGAAATTCCAGCCCCTGGAATTGCGCAATGCCGCCTGCTTCACCGCATCGGGGTCGATCGCGCCGGGGTCGTCGATGGCGGGCGAGGTGCAGGCCATGCACACCACCGGCACCGAGAGCTCGTGCGCGGCGTCGCCGTCGTAGGCCAGGGAGACGATGCCGATGTCGTCCTGGCTGGAGTCGGTGATGATGGCCTTTGCCCCGTCCTTGCGCACGAGCTGGATTGCCCCGTCGCGCGCCATCGCCGGAACGTTGCCGGAGTTGGCCTCCGCCACCTCGAACCGGAGCTCGGTGTGCCCGGCTTGCTTGAGGGCCTGGTTCGCCGTGCCCACCGCGAGGCGGATGGAATCCGACCAGCTCGGGGTTGCGATGGACCCGGTGCGGTCGATCGCCTGGCCGAGGACGACGGTCGCGGTCTTCGGGGCCTGCTGCTTGCACGCGGAACACGCAATCAATGCGGCCGCAGCGAACCGGACGTAGCTCATCGATGTTCTCCTTGCCTGCACTACGGCAGCGCGGCGGCGACCACAGGCCGCGGCCGCGGATCCTTGCGGGGCGCCGTCAAGAGAGCTCCGGCGGAAATCACCATCAGGACCAGCCCGATCACCAGTCCGAGCGAGCTGCGAAGCTGAACTTCGCGATCGTGTGCGGGTCGCCAATATTCTCCATGCCTGTCGAATCTCATCGCCGGGTCCCCCTCCGTAAGCGCAGTCGGAGTGTTACCGGCAAGAGCGGGTGGGGACGCAAGGCGCCGGGCGGGGCGGCCCGGCGCCACTCTCGGGCGGTGTGGTTCCGGAGTGCCGCAGTGGAACACCCCGGCTCGCCGGCTAACGCATCACGGTCTCCGGATGTGGCAGCGTCTTTTCCGGAGTGGTTGCCTTTTCTTCCGCCGGCGCCGGTTGGCAGGCCGGCTTCTTCCCCGCCGCCATCCGGTGGGGCGTTCCCGCGCGCGTCATGCAAGGCGCCGCGGGGGCGACAGCGGCCGGCGCCATCGCGGTGCCGGGCGCGATCACCAGCGGCGCTCCCTGTCCGGGCTGTTGCGCGCTGCGCAGATCGCTCTCCGTCTTCGCCGTCCCGGTGCTGGTGGCGGTCGCCGTCGCATTCGGGGCGGGCTTCTTCGCCGCCTCTCCCAGCGCGGTCACCATCTTGTCGCCGCTTTGCTGGAGGTATTCGCGGTCCTTGTCCGTCACCTCCCGCAGCGAGTCGCGGTCCTGGTTGAGATCCGCAAGCCTCGACTTGAGCGCGCCGTTCTCCGCTTCCAGCCCCAGCGCCGCCGAGGCCTGGCTCATGCAGGTCTTGGCGATCGACTCATCCGACTCGGGCGGTGGAATCGGCTGGTTGCGCGACCACGACGCGAGCGCGCGGTTCTCCCAGCGGTAGTCCGCCTGCGCCATGCACTCCTGGACCAGCCGCGCCAGCCGATCCTGCGCCCATTCGGGCGGCGGCTTGGTGCAGAACCCCAGCTCTTCGCTGGTGCCGCCGAGCGTGCGCGAGGTCTGCTTCACCCAGCACCCTTCGCGCTGGACCATCTTCACCGACGTGCACGCCAGGAGCGCGCCCACCGCCGTCGCGGCGACAAAGACCCGCCTCTTTTCCTGTGTTCTTGCCGTCCCGCCCATTTGCGTCCCCCCTTCCGTTCCCTTCTCGACGATGTAGACGGATGTGCGCAGGATCAGGCGCCATTCCAGCTTGCTGTCGCGCAGTCGACAGTTCGGCGAAATACCCGCCTTCCGGGCGTCGTATCGGATGTCGTGCTTCGCGTTCGCGGCAGGGCCGCCCTTCTCGCGCTTGCCGTCGGGTCTGCCCTCGCCGCGCGGGCCGAAGAGCCGCCCCCGCCACCGGACGTGCAAGGCGCGCAGGAGCAGCCCTGGAGCCTCGACCTCACCGTCCATGACTTCGGCGTCGGCATCGGCAACTCGAAGCGTGTCAACGGCCTGCGGCTCAACTTTCGCGACGTGGCGCCGTTCACCGTGCGGGGCGTCAACCTCACGGTCTGGTCGCCCGCGCAGCCGGTCGCCGGACATGTGGACGGTCTCGCCCTCGGGCTTCCACTCACCGGCGCCGCCGCCATCCGCGGGGCCGGCCTCGGCTTCGGCATCGGCGTCGCGCAGGAATTCGACGGCCTGGGCGCCGGCATCCTCGGACTCGGGTCGGGTGGGGCGCTCCGGGGCATCTTCGCCGGTGGCCTGGGCGTCGGCGCCGGCGGCGACATCGACGGCATCGTCCTCGGCGGTCTTGGCGCCGGCTGCGGCGGCAACGTCCGCGGCATCATCGCCGGCGGATTCGGCGTCGGCTGCGGCGGCGATCTCACCGGCATCGCGCTGGGAGGGCTGGGCGTCGGCTCGGGCGGCAGCATCCGCGGCCTCGCCCTGGGCGGCCTGGGCGTCGGCGGCGGCGGAAGCATCCAGGGCATCGCGGTGGGCGGCCTCGGCGTGGGCTTTGGCGACAGCATCGAAGGCCTCGCCGTGGCGGGGCTCGGCGTAGGCGCTCCGCGGGTCCGCGGGGCCATCGCGGCGCTGGCCGCCGGCAGCAAGGACGTGGAAGGCGTGGTGTTCGCGCCCGCCTATTTCGAGCTTGCCCCACAGGGAAGCATCAGCGGCGTCTCGGTGAGCGCGTTCAACCGCATCCGCGGCGAGCAGCACGGCCTCGCCATCGGAATCCTCAACTACACGCCGAGCCTCCACGGCGTGCAGATCGGGCTGGTGAACTGGGCGGGCAACAACCGCGCGGGGCTCAAGCTCCTGCCGCTCCTCAACGCGCACTTCGACTGAAGCGGCTACCCCGGCCCGCGCAACTGCTCGATCAGGAAGGAGAGCCCCAGGGCGCGCTTGGGATGGTCGCGCAGGGCATCCACCGCGGCGCGCAGGCAGCTCAGCGTCTTCGGCCCCAGGGCGCGCTCGATCTCCTCGACGTGGCGTTCGTGGGCGCGCTGCTCGCGGACGCGCCGCCGCCAGGCCGGGTCCCAGAGATCGTCCAGGTGGCTCAGCCACTCGCTCTGCGCCACCAGCGCCCATTCGCCCGCGTCGAACCAGATGCCGGCGCAGACGGGGCAGCGGTCGAGATGGAAGGGCGGGTTGCCGTCCACCTGCGCGCGCACGAGCAGGCCGCGGCACTGCGGGCAGAAACCGGGCATCCTGTCCGCCTCGGGGACGGCGCGCACGGGCTCGGGCAGCGGCGGCGAGAGATGCTGGACCACCGCCTGGTGCGGCAGCCAGACGCCCTGGCAATTGGTGCAGCGCGAAGTCGGCACCTGCTCCGACCCGGGAGGAGGCGCCTCCGCCAGCGGCGCGAGCGTGGATCTCTTGCACTTGGGACAGGGTCGCATCGGACAGACCGTCGCCCGCCGCGGCGATGGGATTCAAGGACCCGGTGTGGTGCCCCGGACCACCTCTACCCCGGCCGCGCGCAGCTCCTCGACCGCGCGATCGACGTCTCCGCGCCGCAACTCCACGCCGCGGCTTCCCTCGAGGTGGACGAAGGTGCGAAAGCCGAGCTCGCGCGCGTCGAGGGCGGTGAACTTCACGCAGTAGTCGGTGGCGAGGCCCATCACGTGCACCTCGCCGGCGCCGCGGCCGCGCAGGTAGTCGCCGAGCCCGGTGGACTTGCGGTGGCCGTTGTCGAAGAAGCCGCTGTAGCTGTCGATGCGCGGGTCGGTGCCCTTGCGGAAGATGGCCTCGACCCGGTTCATCTCCAGGCGGTCGGCGAAGGCGGCGCCCTGGGTTCCCTGGACGCAGTGGTCGGGCCAGAGCACCTGGGCAAGGCCGGCCACCTCCGACAGCTCGCCCGGACTGCGGCCCGGGTGCTGCGAGGCGAAGCTCTGGTGATCGCGGGGGTGCCAGTCCTGCGTCGCGACCACCAGGTCGAACCCGGGCTGCGCCCGATTGGCCACCGGCACGACCTCGTCTCCACGAGACACCGCCAGCGCGCCGCCGGGAAGGAAATCGTTCTGGATGTCCACCAGGATCAGGGCGCGCATGCGAAGGTCCTCAGAGACGGCCGACCAGCCGGCCCAGCCGGTGCGCCGCCTCCTCGAGGCTCTCCAGCGAGGCGGCGTACGAGAGACGGAGAAAACCCGCGCCGCCCTCGCCGAAGCCCTGGCCGTCGAGGAGCGCCACGCCCTCCTCCTCGAGAAGGCGGGCGGCCAGTTGCGCCGCGGAAACCGGCAGCGCGCGAACGTCGGGGAAGGCGTAGAACGCGCCGTCGGGAAGATGGCAGCGGATCCCGGGGATGCGCTGCAGGCTTGCGACGATGGCGTCGCGCCTGCGCCGGAACTCGGCGGCCATTGCGGAGACAACGTCCTGCGGTCCGCGAAGCGCGGCGATGCCGGCCTCCTGCACGAAGGATGCGGTGCAGGTGTTGGAGCCGATCATCAATCGCACCGCGTGCTGCGCGAGCGCCTGGGGAAAGAGCCCCCAGCCGAGCCGCCACCCCGTCATCGCGTACGCCTTGGAGAACCCGTCCACCACGATGGTTCGCTCCGCCATGCCGGGCAGCGCGGCGATGGAGCGGGGCGCGGTCCCGAAGCTGATGCGGCGGTAGATCTCGTCGCTCATCGCCCAGAGATCGTGCCGCCGGCACAAGTCCGCGATGCGGGCGAGATCCTCGTCGGGGACGGCCGCGCCGGTGGGGTTGGACGGCGAGTTGAGCACCACCATCCGCGTCCGCTCTGTGATCGCGCGCTCCAGGACCTCCAGGTCGAGCGCGCGCCCTTCTTGCAGCCGCGGCGGCACCGGGACCGGCACGCCGCCGCAGAAGCGCACCATCGACGCGTAGATGGGAAAGCCGGGGTCGGGAATCAGCACCTCGTCTCCGGGCGAGACGCAGGCGAGAAAGCCATAGAAGAGGATCGGCTTCGCGCCGGGGGCGACCAGCACCCGGTCGATGCCGGCCGAAACGCCGCGGGTCTCGCGCAGCTCGTCGCAGATGGCCTCGCGCAGCGGCTCCGAGCCGGGAGCGGGGCCGTAGCGGGTCTTCCCCTCGCGCAGGGCGCGGATGCCGGCCTCGACGATGTGCTTCGGAGTGGGAAAGTCCGGCTCGCCCACTTCCAGGTGGATGACGGAGCGTCCCCTCGCCTCGAGCGCGCGCGCCGCGAGCAGCACGTCGAGCGCGCTCTCGGTACCCAGCGAAAGGACGCGGGTCGCGATCCGCGGCATCCCCACACTGTACTATTTCCGCGGCGGGTTCTGCTCGGCGGCGGGAACCACGGTGGGACTGCCCGGGGCCGCCGGCGCGGTGGGCACCAGCACCGGGATCTTCGGCGTGCCGGTCCCGGCGGCGGTGGCGCTGACGTCGGACGGCGCACCCGGCAGGCACTTGCTCTCCGCGTAGGTGGACTCGCAGTGCTCGTCGGCGGCGCAGAGCCCGCGGCAAGGCAGCACCTCGCACATGCCCGTGCGCGGATTGCAGGAGCTGCCGTTGGTGCAGAGCGCATAGCAGCCGCCCGAGGCACGACTGGCCGCGGACGCAGCCAGCGCCGCCCCGGTGGTGACGCTTGCGCCGGCAAGCGTGCTGCCGCAGCCGGCCAGAAGCAGCGCTGCCGCCGCGACAAGGGTCTTCATGGCCGCATGATAACGCCGCTCGCGCCCCCTTGGGCAGCCCGCGTCCGGTGCGTCCATTGCGCACCGTAGCAATCGATTGACGCGGATGTCGCGGCCGATATGCGGGATGTAGGCTTTGCGTCCACGGCGCCGCGGGCATAAACAGGATAGGCGGTCCGCGGCCGGGAGTTTTCCAATGCGTAGCGGCACGGTGCTGGTGGTCGATGACGAACAGGCGGTGTGCGTGGCCCTGCAGCACGTGCTCTCCCAGCACGGCTATACGGTCGTGACCGCCGGCACCGCGGAGGAGGCCCTCGACCTGCTGCGCACGGTCCCGGCGCAGGTCATCATCAGCGATCAGCACATGGGCGGGGGTGGGCTCCAGGGGGTGGATCTGCTCAAGGTGGTGCGCGTGCGCCACCCGCGCGTGGTCCGCATCCTGCTCACGGGCGATCAGGATCCGGAGGTGCCGGTGCGGTCGATCAACGAGAGCGAGGTCTACCGCTTCATCCGCAAGCCCTGGAACAACGCCGACCTGCGCACCATCGTCTCCTTTGCCTTCGAGGTCGCCTCGCTGGAGCAGGAGAAGCAGGAGCTCGTCACCCGGATGCACAACCAGCTCGCGCCCAAGGAAGATCCCGCGGGCGTGGAGGCGGAGCTGCTGCGGCTCGCCGAAGACGAGATTGGCGACGAGTAGCGCGGACGAATAAGCCCTCGGCGGGTCCTGTTTGGTCCAGGACAACCCTGACCGAGGAGCCTGCTCGTGCACCTTTGCTCACATCTCCAGACTCCGGCACTGCGTATCCTCGCGGTGTTGGCCGCGGTGTCCACGCTCTATTGCGGCGGATCGCACGGTTCCGCCGGCCCGGCGGCAGCCAAAACGCCCGGCGTTCCTCCCGCGACGGAGCCTCCCGCCACCGGTACCCCGCCCGCCGATCCCGCGACGCCGGCGCTGAGCGGCATCTCCACCGGCTCGGTGCTCGCGGGTCACGTCGCCCTCAACGCGTCGGTGCCCGCGGGCACCTCCAGCACCGTGTTCCAGCTCGACGGCGCGCCCCTCGCCACCGTTGCGGGCGCGCCCTTCGCCACCACCTGGGACAGCTTCTCGGTCGGCAATGGAGCGCACACGCTGGCCGTTCTCGCCACCGACGCGGCCGGCGCCGTCACCACCTCCGCTCCAGTGCAGGTCACGGTGAGCAACCACATCAAGAACGTCTTCGTGATCGTGTTCGAGAACCACGACTGGTCCTCGATCAAGGGCAGCTCCGCGGCCCCCTACATCAACGGCACGCTGCTCGCGCAGGGCGCGCACGCGGACAACTACCTGAACGTCCCCAACCTGCACCCCAGCCTGCCGAACTATATCTGGCTCGAGTCGGGCGGCACCCAGGGCGTGGCCGACGACGACGTTCCCGCGAATCACCGGCTCGGCACCACCCAGCACCTGGTCACCCTGTTGCAGAACGCGGGCCTCACCTGGAAATCGTACCAGGAGGACATTTCCGGCGCCGACTGCCCGCTCGTCTCCGTGAATGGCTACGCCCCCAAGCACAACCCGATGATCTATTTCACCGACGTGAACGGCGGAGTCGATCCCGGCCTCCGCCAACTGCATCTCCCACGTCCGCCCCTACGCCGAGCTGGCCACCGACCTGGAAGCCAACACGGTGGCCGCGTACAACTTCATCACGCCGAACCTGTGCAACGACATGCACGACTGCTCGGTGGCGACCGGCGACGCCTGGCTTTCGCGGGAAGTGCCGAAGATCCTCGCCTCCAAGGCCTACAAGGAGGGCGGCGCGCTCTTCATCACCTTCGACGAGAGCGCGGGGAGCAACGTGCCCATCGGCTTCATGGTCATGTCGCCTCTGGCGAAGCCGGGGTACGCGGGCCAGGTGGCCTACACGCACAGCTCCACGCTGCGCAGCGTGGAGGAGATCTTCGGCGTGGCGCCCTTTCTCGGCGACGCCGCCAACGCCACCGACCTGAGCGACCTGTTCAAGAGCTTCCCCTAGCGCTCTGACGTCGAACGACGGCCGGCGGCACCCATCGGAAGAGTGCCCGATGGTGCCGACCGGCTCGCTGCACGAATGATCCCTACGTCCGAACGGATGACCGCGCCGGAAGGCTCGTTCATCTGCCACTCGAACCAAGGGATCGTCCATGACCTTCCGTCAACTGCTCGCGCTCTCCCTGGCCCTCGCTGTCGCCGGCTGCGGGGCCGGTCCCGGCGACACTTCTCCGGCGGAGGCTGCGGGCGCGAGCACGCCTCGAGGCACGATGCACCTGTCCGGCGAGGTGAAGCGGCAGTCGTCGAGCGCCGACCTGCCCTTCGCGCTCGACGGCGCCGGCGTGCGAGCCACCATCGATTGGAACCGCGACGGCTCTATCTCGGCCGGCGAGACCTACACCGCGAACACCGACCCGGACGGCGCGTACGCGCTGGACGTGCCCGTTGCGCCCGGTGACACGCTGGTCGTGCGCTTCGCAACCGACGGCGCCGCGCCCGTGGTGCGCACGCTCAGGGCGGCGCCGAAGGGCAGCATGATCCTGAACGCCACGCTGCGCGACCTGGAGGAGCTGCAATGCAACGGCGACGCCTGCTCGTTGCAGCGCGGGGGTGCGACGCTGAAGGGCCTGCCTCCAGGGACGAGTGGCGGCGCGCGCGTCTTCAACCCGGTCACCGAGACCGATGCCTTTCCCGGCAACTTCGACGAGTCCACCGGCAAGCTCCTCGTCTCCGGCGTCTTCGCGACCTTCGATTCTCGCGGACGAGGGCGGCAATGCAGTGCACGAGCTGGCCTCGCCGGCCGAGATGCGCCTGCTCTTGCCGAGGGACACATGGAACGTCGTGAGAGACATCGCCTCCGGAAATGGCCAGATCGACGTGCCGCTCTACTGGTTCGACGAGGTGAAGGGCACCTGGGTGCGGGACGACAATCCAGGGCACCTGGAGGACGCGCAGGGCAACGTCATCGCGCCGTCGTCTTTGCCGGCGATCCACGACGGCACCTTTGCCGGAGCCGTCTACGCGGTGGGAAAGGTCAACCACTTCTCCACCTGGAACATCGATTGGCCCGTGGAGAGCTTTGGCTGCGTTTCCGGACGCGTGCTCGACGAAAGCGGCAATCCTGCCGAGGGCGCCACGGTGACCCTCCGGGGCGTTTCCTACACCGGCAATTCGACGCCGGTGGTCCTCGGACCCGACGGCCACTTCTGCGTGGAGGGCATGCGCTCGGAGGCTCCGGGAGAGGATCTCGACGGCAACGGCAAGGCCGGCGAGACGACGACGGTGGCAATCGGCGTCGTCGCGGGTGGGAACTATTATGATCTTGGTGAGTTCGAGATGCCCTCGAGCCAAGGCACGTGCGGAGGTACAGGTTGTTTGGACCTCGGCGATGTGAGGATCGGTCCCGGCAACCTGCTCAAGGTCGAGTGGTGCACCATCAAGGGAACCGTCCGGTACGCCGACGGGGCTCCTGCCGAGGGCGCCTGGGTCTACCTCGCCGACGACACCGTGCCAGAGGGTGTTCGGCGAACAATGTGCCTCCCCGCCGATTTCAGCTTCCCGTGCCTCGGTAACATCGCCGATGAGAATGGCGCCTTCAGCGTCACTGCGCCGGTCATGGGCAACCTGATGCTCGGAACGGTTGCAAGTCGCGATCTCGGCCCCGGCGTGACCGGGCTAGCTTTCGGATCGCGAAAGTTCATGTCTTGCCCGAAAGAGCCGGTGTCATTGACAGCTGATGTGAACCTCATCGCGGTGGATTTCACCGTGCTTGTCGACGGCGATACGATCTCGTGGACGCCACCCTTCTACGGCATTTCAGTGGTGTCGGTCGGCACGCCGTCGGGAGACGTCAAGTGGCAGGTCTTCAAGGTGGATAGCACGATTTCTACGCCGGTCGCTTACGGCCAGGTTCCGGCCGGCGCGACGCAGATATACCCGCTCACGGGTACGCCCGCGCCCCTCGCCCCCGGCGACGAAGTGCAGATCCTGGGAGGCGGGACGACGATCGATGGGGTGATGTACCTGGGGGGCGGAAGCACGACCCTGTGATGGTCGAGGCCGCTACAGCGTGATCTCCAAGAGGCGCTCGAGGATGTCGCGCTCGAGCGCCAGGTCCGCTTCCCAGTGCGGCTGCGATGCGCTCCATGGCGAAGTCGATGCGCCGCAGGCGGCGAGCGAAGGCGCGATCATCGGAAGGATGCCCGATGGTGCGAGCCGCCCTGCGCAGGAAAGATCCCCCGCATCCGATCGGATGAACGCGCCAGCCGGCTCGTCGTCCGCACACCCGGATCAGGGGATCAAAATGACCTTCGCCCGTCAGATGCTCGCGCTCTCTGTGGCCATCGCCGTCGGTTGCGGCGGCAGTGCTCCCGGCGGCACGTCCGTCACCCACCCGCCGGATGCGGAGAACGCTCCGGGCACCGACACGCCTGCGGGCCCGCGCGGACGCGAAGGCATCATGCACCTGTCGGGAACCGTGAGGTCGCAGTTCGGGGTGAGAACGGCGCCGACCCCCGAGTACCTGGCGGAGGTGAAAGCGACCATCGACCGCAACCACGACGGCGCGATCTCGGCCGACGAGACCTCGACCGCCGCGACCGATGGCGATGGAGCTTACGCGCTCGATGTGCCGGTCGATGCCGGCGACACGCTCGTCGTGCGCTTCTCCGACGCCAACGGCGCCGCAGTCCTGCGAACCGTCAAGGCGGCGCCCGACGGGCAGCATGGTCCTCAACGCCACGCTCGCGCGATCTGGAAGAGCCCGTTTGCGTGAGCAACTGATTGCGCGTGGATTCGTGCCGACCTTGCCCTGACCGAGTTGCCGCCGGGGACGCTCGTCAGCGCCCGCGTGTTCAACCCGATCACGGAGAACTACATGCTTCCCGATCACATGCAGGACTCGGCGGGCAACGTCCTCGTTCCAGCAGCGTTTGCTGTCTTCCATGTCGAGGATGACGCGACCACTCGACTCGGGAGGGATGGGGTCGAGATGCGCCTGCGCATTCCCAAAGACACCTGGGACATCGTGAGAGACATCCAAAGCGGCAACGACAGCATCGACGTGCCGTTCTACTTCTTCGACGAAGTAAAAGGCGCCTGGGCGCACGCGCCGTTTCCGGCGTGGCTGGAGGACGGCGAGCACAATGTCATTGCCCCGTCCTTGCTCCCGAGCATCCGCGACGGAAGCTTCGCCGGAGTGATCTATGCAGTGGGCGTCGTCAACCGCTTGTCCAACTGGAGCGTGGCCTGGCCGATCGGGGCGTCTGGCCATGTCTCGGGACGCGTCCTCGACGACGCCGGCAAACCGGCGGAGGGCGCGGCTGTGACCCTGAAGGGCGCGTCGTACATAGGCGCTTCGACGACGGTCATCGCCGGACCCGATGGCCGCTTCTGCCTCGAAGCCAGGCGCTCCGAGGCTCCCGGAGAAGATCTCGACGGCAACGGCAGGGTCGGCGAGAAAGCGACGGTTTCGATTCGCGCAATGGCGGGAAGCAACTTCTACGACCTCGGAGAGTTCGAGACGCCGTTCGCCGCAGGTTCCTGCGGCAGCGCCGGTTCCATCGACCTCGGCGATCTCCGCCTCGGCGCGACAACCCAGCGCAAGACCGACTGGTGCACGATCGATGGGACGGTGAAGTACCCCGACGGCACCCCTGGCGGCGACGAGGTCAACCTCTGGGACGACAACGTCCCGCCGGACGTCTTGGATTCCATGTGCGCGACAGGCTCGGACTGGACCTGCAAGGCGGCTCACGTCGACCCGAAAACCGGCGCGTTCACCGTCAAGGCTCCGGCGCTTGGAGACCTGAGACTGGAATCCGGTAGCACGAGCGAGATCGAATCCGGCGTCTTCAAGGTTGATGTCGCCATGCGGAACTTCACCTCGTGCCCGAAGGAACCGGTCGCGTTGACGCTCGCTCCCCGCTCCAGCTTCGTGCGCTTCAATGTCTCCGTCGTCGGCAATGCAATCTCCTGGACGCCGGCCAAGTATGGGGTCTCGCTCGTGACGGTTTGGTCGGCGTCAGGCATGAAATGGCAGGGCTTCGCGTGGAACGGCCCGCTGCGCGCGCCCGTCACATATGGTGAGTTCAGCACTGGCTTCGGCCAGAGCTACCCGTCTCACGGAGCGCCCGCGCCTCTGGCGCCAGGCGACGAGGTGACGGTCGATAGCGTGGGCGCGACCATCGACGGCGCGCCGTACTCCGGGTCAGGGACGACGACGGTCCGGTGACGTCGTACCGCCGCCCATCGCCTACAGCGTGATCTCGAAGAGGCGCTCGAGGGTGTCGCGCTCGAGCGCCAGGTCCGCTTCCCAGCGCGCCTGCGACGCGAGCCGGGAGATCTCGAAGTCGATCCAGTAGAGCCGGCCGGTGGTGGCGCCGAGGATGAAGTTGCCGAGCTTGATGTCCATCGGCGCCACGCCTCGCGCGTTGATCTCGCGCGTCATCGCGGCGATCTCGCGGCGGAAGTTCCCTACCCCCGCGCGATCGAGCAGCGCCACCTCGCGGCGCTCCAGGTCTTGCGCGGAGAAGCCATGGACGTGGGCCGCCTTGAGATCGGAGTCGTGGACCGCCGCGCCGCACTTCGCCGCGTGGGCGCGCAGGTTCTCCCCGGGGACGTAGTCCATGTAGAGCGCGCGGTCGGCGAAGTCGATGCGCCGCAGGCGGGGAACGAAGGGCAGGTCGCGGAGGCGGAGCAGGGCGGCCGCCTCCGTGTAGAGGTACATGCCCAGGCACGCCCAGACGCTGCGCTGGACGCGCTCGCGAAAGGGAACGGGCTGCGTGCCCCACCTCCGCGCCCCCAGCCGCAGGCCGCGATAGCGCTTGCGGACACAGACCACTCCGTCCACCAGCGCGATGTCGACGAGGTTCTGCTGGCGTGGCGTCCGTCGGGCGCGCCGGTCGAAGAAGGGAACGTCCAACGGGCTGGTGGCGAAGGCGAACCCGTCCTGATCCACCTCGGCCAGGATGCGGTCGTCGAAGCACCCGGCGGCCACCGAGGGAATCGCGCTTGGCTGCAAGGCGTCTTCGAGCGGACCTGCGGCGGGCACCTCGCCATACGACGAGCGCAGCGAGGCCAGCACCTCGCCGCGGGCGCGGATCAAGTTGAGGGGTCCCTCGCCTGCGACACGCCGGAGCCATGCCTCGACCGGGTGTTCCGAACGAGGCGAAAGCGCGGCCGCGGCGGGCGAGGGTTGGCCGGTGTCGGAGAGAAGTGCCAGGGACGCGGGCTTTGGAGCCATCCGCGTAGATGTAGGTCGCGGTTGCTTGATGCGCAAACGTCCGGCCGACGACAGTGCCGGCCGCCGGCCGATGCCGCCGCCGGGCGATCGGCGGCTCCGAATCGCCGGAAATAGCCTGCGCATCGATCCGTACCCCATCGCGGCAGATTTAGACCTGCCGTTCCAGGAGGTTGCATATGAAAGCCGTTCTCGGACTCGTCCTCGCGATGGCAGCGGGCTGCGCCACCACCGCGACCAACTCGCCTTCGACCTCTGCCCAGAAGCTCGATTCGCAGGCGTGCTCGCCGCTCATGCCCGCCGTCGCCAGGCAGGGCGCCGACGTGTACCCGGCGCCCGATTTCGAACGTGCCGCCCATCGCCACGCTCAAGCCGGACACGCCGGTCTGCGCGAGCAACACCACCGAGGGATTCGGGCTCAGCCGCGTCAAGCTCGCCGACGGCAGGACGGGCTACGTGGACGAGAACAACCTCTCCTTCTGACGGCTAGTCCAGCGGGGGCGCCGGCTGCAAGGTGGCCTTTCCCGAGCCGGCGAGCGCGAGCCGCGGCTCGGCATCGATGGCCTCGAGCAGCGCTCGCGCGATGCGGTCGTCCACCTCCGCGACCCGGTCGAGAGGAACCGGGTAGCGCACCAGCATCTCCAGGCCTGCCTCGGTGAGGTGCAGGCGGCTCTCCGGCCTGGGATCCCCCACCGCCAGCGAGACGCTCTGCGCCATCTCCGTATGCTGGCGATCGATTGCGGCGCGGTACTCGTCGAAGACACCGTCCACCGCGCGCATCAGCCGCTGCTCCGCGACGCGGTAGTCGGTGGCGGCGGCGAGGGTGAGCCTGAACTCGTGCCAGGTGAAGCTCGACCCCGGCGCCTGCTTGAAGAAGTTGGTGTTGGAGAACACCACCGCGTTGGAGAAGACCACCACCCGGCCGGTGCGCAGGCCGTCGGCGCGCACCTCCATGACGTGCAGCCGCACCAGCCCCACGTCCATCACGTCCCCCGCCACGTTGCCGATCTGCACGCGGTCGCCGACGCGGATGCCGTACTTGCCGATGAGGAAGAAGTAGGCCACCACCGAGAGGATGACGTTCTGCAGCGCCACCGCGAGGCCGGCGGTGATGAAGCCCGCGAACGTGGCCAGCGACCCGAGCTCGGAAACCAGCGAGAGCGCGATGGTGACGACGACCGCGAGGGAGACGACGATGCGGCGGATGAGCAGCGACTGCTGCCTGCGGCGGAAATCGGCGATGTACTTGAAGGTGGCCCTTCGCCACAGCGAGGAGGCGGAGAAGACCGCCGCCAGCGCCACCGCGAGCAGCCCCAGGCGCAGGAGCAGGGTGCGCAGCTCCGCGTCGTACTGGTTGTCCACGGCGGCGCGCCAATCGCCGAGGGTGGCGCGGAGCGAATCGAGCAGCGCCGCCTGCTTGCTGAGCGGCAGCAGGGCGGCGGAGAGCTTCTTGAAGTGCGCCGTCACGGCGTCGAGCCTCTGCCGGCGACGGGCGAGCTCCGCCGCGTCGGTGGTCGCAGGCGCCGAGGAGAGCCGATCGCCCTCGCCGAGCGTCGTGCGCAGGTCGGCGAGCAGCGGCGCGC
Source organism: uncultured delta proteobacterium (assembly GCA_963792275.1). Lineage (GTDB taxonomy): Bacteria > Myxococcota > Myxococcia > Myxococcales > 40CM-4-68-19 > 40CM-4-68-19. Next base: position 340,447 of record CAWBVQ010000016.1, on the reverse strand, counting down.
GCAGCTTCTCGCTTGCGTCGCGCAGGGCGGCGGTGCCGTCGAGGGCGGAACGCAGGTCGCGCAGCTTGCGGGCGAGGGAAAAGACGTCGCCGGACAAGTTCACCACGCCCGCCGGCTGCGCCCGCCGCGCCGCGGCCGGGGCGGCAGCTGGCGCCTGTGCGGGGGCGGTGCGCTGCGCGTGGACCTCCGGCACCGACCGCTCCAGCTCGTCGATCTTCGCCAGCGTCCCGGCGCCGCCCGCGTCGCCCGCCTGGGTGACGAAGTCGGCCAGCGTCTTCAGCGTCTGCGCGCGCGCCTGCTGCAGCGCGAGCTCGGAGCGCGACTCCGCGAGCTGTTGCTGCAGCATCGATTGTCCGCGCGCCGGAGCCCGGGCCACGCGCTGCTCCAGATCGTCCACCTCCTGCTGCGCCGCGTGGACGGCCGCGGCGGCGTCGGCGGCGCGCTTGGCCAGCGTCCCGGAGCCTTGCTGCGGCGTCTGCGGCTGCGTCTCTTGCGGGGCCAGCTCCGCGTCCGCGCGCGCCGCGTCGAAGGCCAGCGCCGTCACCTGCCGGGCGGCCTGCAGCGCCTCGGCAGCGAAGAGCACGTCTTCCGGTTGGCTGGCGAGCTGCGCCTGGGCGGCGACGCGCCGGTACCAGCCGATGACCTGGTCCAGATAACCGGTGATCGGCGGCCCGGGCACATCGGCGCTTGCCGTGCCCAGCAGAAGGACGAGGAACAGGCAAGCCCACCTGCGCAACCGCACCTCCGCGCGCCAAGTTCGGTGCGACTGGCGCGGCGCGCAAGGGGGGAAACGGGCGCCTGCCCGCCTGCTTGCCCTCCGGCGAACGTCCGCTTTATCGACCGCCCCCGGCAGGCATGGTAGCGATCGGCGAGTGGGAATGACTTCGCTGCGCCTCCAGGAACACCGCGACGCGGCCACCCGCGTGGGCCTGCGCTACGTGACCGACGGAGTGGCGGGCATCCGCCGCCGCCGCGCCGGCAGCGGCTGGGTGTTCTTCACTCCGGACGGCGCCCGCCTGCGCGACGAGGCGGAGCGGCGGCGCATCGCCTCGCTGGTGATCCCTCCCGCCTGGACCGACGTGTGGATCTGCCCGATCCGCGCGGCCACATCCAGGCCACCGCGCGCGACGCCCGCGGCCGCAAGCAGTACCGCTACCACTCGCGCTATCGCGAGGCGCGCGACGAGTCGAAGTTCCGGCGCATGCTCGAGTTCAGCGAGATCCTTCCGGGCATCCGCGACCGGGTGGAGCGGGACCTGAAAGCGGGGGATCTGTCCCGCAGGCAGATCCTCGCCACCGTGGTCCGCCTGCTCGACAAGACGCTCATCCGCGTCGGGAACGACGAGTATGCGCGCGAGAACCGGTCCTACGGCCTCACCACGCTGCGGGGCCGCCATGTGGAGATCGAGGGCGCGAGGCTGCGCTTCTCCTTCCGGGGCAAGAGCGGCGTGAACCACGACGTGGCCATCACCGACCGCAAGCTCGCGCGCATCGTGCAGCAGTGTCAGGACCTGCCGGGCCAGGAGCTGTTCCAGTACCTCGACGCCGCGGGAAGGCGGCAGACCCTCACCTCGGACGACGTCAACGCCTACTTGCGCGAGACCACCGGCAGGGACATCACCGCCAAGGACTTCCGCACCTGGGCGGGCACCATGCTCGCCGCCGAGCAGCTCTCCGCGCTGGGGCCGCCGCGCTCCGCGCGGGAGGCGAGGCGCATCGTCAACCGGGCGCTGGACGCCGTGGCCGAGCGGCTGGGGAACACCCGGACCGTCTGCAGGAAATACTATGTGCACCCGGGGCTCGTGCACGCGTTTCTCCTCGGGCGCACCGTCGCGCTGCCGTCGCGGGCCGGGCCGCGGCCGATGCGCCGGGGGAACCGGCCCGCGGCGCTGCGCCGCGACGAGGTGGCGGTGCTACAGTTCCTGCAGGACGAAGCGGCCTGACGGGAGGCTTTCGTGGACCACGCCTTCTCCTTCTTTGCCGAAACCTACGAGACCGAGCGCCTGAAGACGCTCTCGGTCTGGTCGCAGTTCGACGAGGCGGATCTCGCCTTCCGGCCGGAGCCGCGCGCCCGCACGCCGCTCGAGCACATGGTGCACCAGTGCGCGTCCGAGGACGTGTGGATGAAGACCATGCTGCAGATCGACGCGGGCATGAGCGTGCTGCCGGCCACGGAGACGAAGCTCTCCTTCATCGACCACTACGCCAAGGCCTCCGGCGCGCGGCTCGATCAGCTGCGGGCAAAATCCGCGGACTGGTTCGGCGAGCAGGCGAAGTTCTTCGACGTGCAGAGGACGCGGGCGTGGATCATGCTCCGCCGCATCGCGCACTCGGCGCACCACCGCGGGCAGCTCACCGTGTACCTGCGCCTGCTCGGCCGCAGCCTCTACTCGACCTACGGGCCCACCGCGGACACGGGCGGGCTCTTCCAGAACCACGCCCCCGTCATCTACCTCTACGACTCGCTCGAGGAATTGCTCTCCGCCGAGCACGAAGGCGGGCGCCGCCGTCCCCTGCCCGGCCCGGGCGGGAAACCTCCCACCGAGCGCCCTTGAGCGATCGGGCCGCAATGCCGACTCAGGGCATGCGGGTTTCGTTGACGTGGACGGCGACGGCGACGGCGAGTGGCCGTGATCGAGCGCGTTCGAATGTCAGGCCTGTTTGATAGACGGTTCCGATGCTGAGCTTTCAGAGGCTCGACGTCTATCGCTGCGCCATCGAGTTCCTTGCGTTGACCGCCGAGGTCACCGAGAAGATTCCAAGAGGAAATGGACCGTTGCTGGACCAATTGCGCCGCGCCGCGAGCTCGATTCCGCTGAACATCGCGGAAGCAGCCGGTCGTACCGGCAAGGGCGACGCCGCGCGCGCCTATGCAATTGCGCGGGGGTCCGCGATGGAGTGTGCGGCGGTTCTGGACGCATTATCCGTGCTGACGGTTGTTGACGAAGCGACGAACCAGCGCGGTGGCGAGCTTCTCGAGCGCGTTGTCGCGATGCTCACCAGGCTCTGCCGGTGACGCCCGCGGCCACGTCGCCGTCGCCGTCCCTCCACGCTCAGGTCAACGTGGAAAGGCGAAGTCCTCTCGACTGACATGCATTGAGCTAGTCCTCGCCGCCGCCGATGAATTCGGAATCGGGCTTTTGCCGCGGGTCGGGCGGCAGGTTGAGCACCGGCGCGGGGAAGAGGTCGACGATGAAGTCGACGATGTCCTTGATCGACACCACCCCCACCGGACGGCCTTCCTCGTCGGTGAGCGGCACGTGACGGTACCCGCCCACGTGCATCAGCTTGAGCGCCCAGGCGATGCTGTCGTCGGGCCGGAGCGACTCCGGGTCCGGCGTCATGTAGCCCTGCACGCCAAGGTCCGCCCAGCCGGGCGAGCGCAGCGGAACGCGCGTCATCAGATCGCGCTCGGTGAAGATGCCGGCGAGCCTTCCCTCGCCGTCGGTGAGGAGCACGCAGCCGATGTGCCGTTGCTGGAGCGTTTCCAGGACGGCAAGGAGCGTCGCCTCCTGCGGCATGGTGATGGGCGCCGGAAGCCCGAGGGCGCGGAGGGTCTCGCCCGCGATGGCGCGCTCGATCAAGGGCCGGTGCGGCGGCGCTTCCAGCTCGGAGGTTTCCACGCGATCCTCCCCTCGCCTGCGAGTGTACGCACCGCCGTGCTCGCCGCCGCCATCCGGCCTTGGTCGCACGTTCCTTTCAGCGAATGCGGTAGCGCTCCACCGCGTCGTGGTTCCAGGCGAGTCCCGCACCTGGCCGCACCGATGGCATGGCGTAGCCGTTCGCGATGCGCAGCGGCTCCGCCAGGATGGCATTGGCCCAGTCCACGAACTCGAGCCAGTGGCAGGTCGGGGTGACCGAGAGCAGGTGCGCGCTGACCTCGGGAAAGAGGTGCGAGGACATCTCCACTCCGGCCGCAGATGCGAGAGCGGCGGCGCGCTGCCAGCCGGTGACGCCGCCGATGCGCTCCAGGTCCGGCATCACGTAGTCGCAGGCACCGGCCCTCAGCGCTTCCTCCATGGCGTGAGGCAGCGAGAAGTTCTCGCCGATCTGCAGCGGAGTGCGCAGCTCGCGGGCGAGCTTGCGGCAGCCCTGGTAGTCGTCGTGGCGGATGGGCTCCTCGATCCAGTAGATGCCTTCGCCGTCCAGCGCGCGACCGCGATGGAGGGCCTCCGCCACCGTGAGCGCCTGGTTGTAGTCCACCATCAGCGCCACCTCGTCGGGCAGCCGCTTGCGGACCGCGCGCACCGCCGCCAGGTCGGCCTGCAGCGTGGGATGTCCGAGCCGCAGCTTGACTGCGCGAAAGCCCCCGGCGAGCAGCATCTCCGCCTCGTCCGCCGCCGCTTCCGGCTCCATCAGGCCGAGGCCGTTGCTGTTGTAGGCGGGGATGGGCCGCGGCGCGCCGCCGAGGAGCGAGGCCAGCGGCTTTCCCGCCGCCACCGCCAGCGCGTCCCAGCAGGCGACGTCGAATCCCGCCATCGCCATGCGCACGACACCCTGCACGCCGATGAGCGTGAAGCGCTTGGCGAGGCGCGCCCAGAGCGTGGCGGGAGCCACCGGCTCGCCCTTGACCACGCCCAGCACCTCGCCGAGCAGCGCGGCGATGGCGTTGGCCGCGGCCGGCACGTAGCAAAAGAGATACGAACGTCCGGTGACGCCCTGCTCCGTCTCCATCTCGATGAGCAGCAGCGGCGCGGCGCGGATGGTGGCGGCGCTGGTGCCGAGGGGCAGGCTCATCGGCACTTCCACGGCGGCGCTGCGGATGGATCGGACGGTGAGCGCGGCCGGATTCTCCGCCATGCGGCGAAGATAGACGCAATCGCGGCGTTCGCGAAAGATCTCCCGCTCGGCTATGCTCCGCGCTCCCCGTCGCTCGCCGCTCGTGGAGTTCGCATGCTCTGCACTATCGTTGCTGCGTTGCTGGCGCAGGCGCCGGTGGCGACTGCGCCCGGAGCGCCCGCCGCTGCAGGCGCCGAGTCCATCACCGGCAACGTCGCCGTCGGCGCCGTCCTGCTCACCGGCAACTCCGAGACGTCCACCTTCACCCTCGGCGCCGCGCTGGCGCGCAAGACCACCGACTGGATCTACGGCTTCAAGGCCAGCGCGGCCTATGGCCAGTCCACCGATCCGGCCACCGGCGTCAAGAGCACGAGCGCGCTCAACGGCGCCCTCGCGCTGCGCGGCGAGCGGCGGCTCAACCCGGCGGTTTCCATCTACCTACAGGCGCTCGCCGACGCCGATCATCTCAAGTCGCTGGAATGGCGGCCCGCGGCAGAGGCGGGCGTGGCGGTGCAATTGGTGGATCGGAAGGAGGGCGACTTCCAGACGGCAGCGCTGCGGCTCGACCTCGGCTTCCGCGGCGGGCGGGAGTATCGGTTCCAGTACTTTCCCACCGCGCTGGACCTGCCCGACGTGACCATCGCCGCGCCCCAGGCCGGGCTCGCCGCGCGCTATGCGCTCACCCGCGACACCATCTTCACCGACGAGGTGTCGGCGCTGGTCAACCTGCCGGACGGGCCGCGCCTGTTGCTCGCCAACGTTGCGAAGCTCTCCACGCGCCTCTATCGCGGCCTCGGCTTCAGCGTCTCCTATGGCATCGCCGAGGATTCTTCGCCGCCACCCGGCAAGGTGGACCTGGACACGACGCTCACCCTCGCCTTCGAGCTGAGCCTGTGACCGCTGGACGGCCATGACCTGCGGCGGAAAAAGTGTCGATGTAGACTGGCGCTTACCGGATCGATTCCAGGCTGCCGCGGTGAAGGGAGGCCATCCATGTGCCGCAACATTCGCGTCCTCTACAACTTCGACCCGCCGACGACCGCGGAGGAGATCCGCGCCGCGGCGGTCCAGTACGTCCGCAAGGTGAGCGGCCTCGCCAAGCCGGGCGCGGCGGACGTGCCCGCCTTCGAACGCGCTGCCGGCGAGGTGGCGGCGGCCACGCGCAAGCTGCTCGCCTCGTTGAGCGCGCAGACCGCGGTGAGGACCCGCGAACACGAGCGCGAGAAAGCGCGGGCGCGCTGGAAGGCGCGGGTGGAGCGCGGCGCCTGACCGTCCGGCCGGACAAGGACGGCGCGATGCGGGCGCAGGCCCCTTCGGGGCGTTCCGCGGGCCGGCGAGTCGCCCGAGCGGTGCGCTGCGCCGCGCTCGCCGCAGGCCTTGCCGCCATCGTCGCGGCCGCCCTCTGTGATGGCGCCTGGTTCACGCGCCACGTCCGGGTTCCGGCGCTGTACCTGCCGCCGCCGTGGTGGCTGCTCCCGCTCTTGCGCGGCGCGCTGGTGGCGCTGGGCGCGCTCGCCATCGCCGCCTCGGCGCGGCTTGCGCGGCTTGCCGCGAGGCCCTCCGATCTGGCGCGCGCGATCTTGGCGGTGCTGCTCGCGCTCTGCGCAGGCGAGCTGATCCTTCGCCAGGGCGAGCGCGGCACCACCTCCTGGCGTGCGCGCAAGCTGGAGCTGCGCATGGGCCGGCCCGACGCCCGCTTCGGCTGGGTGCTCGTTCCGTCGCGCACGGTGGTCCTCGCGGCGGCCGGCGCGCCGCCCGTCTCCTACGCCATCGACGCCTGGGGAGATCCCGGCCCGAGCGCGTCGGTGGCACCGGATCCTTCGCGGCCGAGCCTGGTCATCGCCGGGGAGTCGATGGGCGTCGGCCACGGCCTGAGGTTCGAGGACACCTTCGCGGCTCGGCTTGCGGCGGCGACGAAACTGCAGCTGGTCAACGTGTCGGCGGGCGGCTACGGCACCGACCAGTCGCTCTTGCGACTGGAAGACGCGCTCGGGCGGCTGCAACACCCCGCCGCGTGCGTGATGGTCTTCTTGCCCATCCAACTGCAGCGCAACGTGCAGGACTATCGCCCGCGGCTCGCGGTCCGAGGTGGCCGGCTCAGCCTGGTCCCCGCCGCGACGGGCTTCTTCCAGCGGCTTCGACTTCGAGACCTGTGGGTGAACGAGCTTCCCGTCCTGGGCGATGCCACGCTGCGCGAGTCGCTGGAGGTCACCGCGGCGGCGTTGCGGGAGGGTGCGCGCCGCTGTCGCGAGAGGGGCGCGAAGTTCGTCGTGCTGGTGGTGAGCGTCGGGCCGGCGCGCCCCTTCCATGCGCACCCCGGAATCCGAGGTGCTGGGTGAGCTGCTCGTCTCCCAGGACCTGCCCTTCGTGCTCGCCGACGTGGACGTGCCCGAGCTCTTGCCCTACGACGGCCATCCCGGCGCCCAGGCATCGCGACGCATCGCCGCCTCGTTGCAAAAGGCGCTTTCCGTCGAAGCGCGCTGAGCGGCGCGGCGGCGCCGTCAGAAGCCCAGGAGCCAGGACCCGAAGACCACGACGCAGGCTGTGTCGAACGCCGCCGCGAGGCGCAGGCCGCTGGTGTGGGGCCTCTTCCAGTCCGCCGCGATGGTGCCGACAAGACCCGCCTTCTCCAGCATGGCCGCGATCACGATCGGCGCACGCACCTGCTCATGCCCTGCGGCGTAGACGAGCAGCCCGCCGAAGCACGCCGCAAGCAGGCCCCAGTGCCGGGCGAAGAAGAGCCCTGCTTCGTCGCGCAGCTCCAGCTTGTAGAGGAGCCGCAAACCTGGCGCGGGAGAGAGGAACTGCAGGATCGGCAGCGCCGTGATGATGCCGGCGATGAGCAGCAGCGCGCGGATGTGCGAGGCCAGCATTGCCGCGGAGTGTGACAAAAAGGCGTCCGCGCCGCCAGCCGCGTAGCTTCCGTTATCGCGAGCCGTTGGTGGCGCGCGCTGGCCGCTCGGGATTGAGCGCGTCGGCAAGCTCCGGAGTCACCGCCCTGGTGGCGAAGGCCAGGTACCTGCCCTGGACGGCCACCGGGCCAAGCTTGAGCAGCTCCTCCATGGGCGGGCAGCCGGAGCCTGCGCGCAGCACGGCGAAATCGTAGACGGAGCGATCGAAAGAGGTGGGAAGGCGGCCGCCGCGATAGCGCACCACCATGTGATTGAAGTGCGCGAACGAGTAGGAGAGGTCGCCGCCGCGCGCCGCCTGCACGTAGGCGCCCATGTGCTTGAACGACGGCGTGGCGGTGCGCCAGGGCTGCTCGTCGCCGCAGGCGGACCAGAAGATTTTCGCGCCGCGGGGAAGCTCCTGCGCGAGCTCGCGGATGCCACGGGCCTTGGCGCTGAACGCCACTCCCTGCGCGATGGCGGTGCCGCTCGAGAACAGCGCCACGGCCGAGAGCGCCGCCGCGAGCCGCATCCGCGACCGCGCCGCCGCCGGCCAGGGAATGGCGCCGGCCAGGGCCACGAAGGCGACGGGCGGGATGCGCTCCCAGAGTCCCCAGGTGTTCATCAACACCTGCGGGCAGAGCAGCGACGCGCCGACGGCGGCCAGGGCCACGAGTCCCAGCGCGTGCCGGCCCTGCTCCTCTCCCGCCATGCCGCGGCGCGAGAGCCACAGCGCCGTTCCCAGGACGGCAAGGAGCAAGAGCGCGATGGCGAGCACGCGCGGGTCGCGGGTGTAGCTGCCGAATACCGCGCCGAGCCCGTAGCGCAGGCGCTCGTGCCAGGTCTCCCAGGTCGTCTGCAGCGGCTGCGCGGGCACTTCGGCCGCGGTGGAGACGGTCCAGAATCGCGGCCCAGGCCACCGCGGGGAGCAAGGCGGAAGCGGTGACGAAGAGCCGTGGCAGCGCGCGGGTGGTGGCGAGCGCGGCCACCGCGGCGAGCAGCAGCAGCAGCAAAAGGGCGAAGGCGTGCGTCGCCACCGTGAGCAGTCCCAGGGCCGCGAGCAGGCACGCGTCGCGCGGACGGCCCGAGACCGCGCACCGGCGCGCCCAGGCCACCCCGAGGAGGATCAGCGGCAAGGAGACGACGTAGGAGATGAAGCCGTACCAGTAGACGAACGACAGCGCTGCAGGGAACGCGGCGAGCGCGATCTCGCCGGGCCGTCCGAACGCGCGCAGGAGCACCAGCGCCGCCCAGGGGAAGGCCACGAGCGAGAGGAGCAACACCAGGCGCAGACCGCCCTCCGGGCCGAGGAACTTCGCCGCCGCGTGCGCGGCCAGGTGGGGAAGGGCATAGGGCGTCGAGAGCGTCACCCGGAAGCGGCCGCCCAGGTTGAAGGCGGGATCGTGGATGTTGTTCCAGATGGCGTGCAGCGCGACGTGCTGGGGAAAATCCACCAGCGGCAGGTAGGCGGGAATCACCGGCACCAGCGCGAGCGCGGTGGAGCAGGCGACGAGAAGCAGGGTGAGGCGCCGCGATGGCATTGGCACGAGCTCGGACCAATCTATTTCCGGCGCCGCGCCGATGCCACGCGGACGGCTCGCGTGTTCATTCCGCGAAAGCGCAGGCGCGGCGAGTTGATCAGCCGACACTCGCACGCTGCCGCGCTGCCGGCGCGCATGGCGTGCTTAGGTTTCGCGCATGCGCGGTCCCGTCCTCAGCCTCGTGCTGCCGATCTTCAACGAGGAAGCCGTCATTCCCGAGCTGCATGCGCGGCTGCAGAAGTTCCTGCCCGCGCTCGGTCTCGAAACCGAGGTCGTCTTCGTCGACGACGGCTCGCGCGACGGCTCGCTGGAGCTGCTCAAGAAGCTCTCCGCGGCCGAGCCGCGCTACCGCGTCCTCTCCTTCGCGCGCAATTTCGGCCACCAGGCCGCCATCACCGCCGGCCTCGACCACGCGCGCGGAGAGGCCGTCGTGGTCATGGACGCCGACCTGCAGGACCCGCCCGAAGTCGTGCTGGACATGGTGGCGAAGTGGCGCGAGGGCTACGACGTGGTCTACGGCAAGCGCCGCACCCGGGCGGGCGAGACGCGCCTCAAGCTCCTCACCGCCAAGTGGTTCTACCGCATCTTCGCGCAGCTGATTCCCATCGAGGTGCCCCTCGACACCGGCGACTTCCGGCTGATGAGCCGGCGCATCGTCACCGTGCTGCGCGAGCTGCGCGAGACGCACCGTTTCATCCGCGGCCTGGTGGCCTGGCTCGGCTTCAAGCAGACCGCCGTGCTCTACGACCGCCCGGTCCGCTTCGCGGGCGAGACCAAGTTCCCCCTTGCCCGGATGCTGCGCTTTGCCATCGACGGGATCACCTCCTTCAGCATCCTGCCGCTGCGCTTCGCCACCTACCTGGGCATGTTCATCAGCGTGTGCAGCGTCGCGGTGGCCATCTGGGCCGTGGTGGCGCGCTTCGTCTTCCACGCCACCGTGCCCGGCTGGACCACCGTCATCGTGATGGTGTCGTTGCTGGCGGCGGTGCAGCTGATCATGACCGGCATCCTCGGCGAGTACATCGGGCGCATCTACGAGCAGGTGAAGCTGCGGCCGCTCTACGTGGTGGCGGAGACGATCAACTGCGCCAAAGAGGCCGCGAACGACTTGCCTTCGCCGGCGCCGCCGCCCGTGTCACTGGTTGCGGCCCCACGCGCAGACCTGAGCGCCCAGGGGTAGGCGGGCGAGCCACGGCTCCAGCGGCCGCAAGAGGCGCAGCGCCCTGGGGAAGAAGACGATGTAGTCGAGCCTCACGTCCGAGAGCGCCGCCTCGCGCAGGACCCTCTTCACCTCGCGGGGATGGAGAAGCTGCGCTCCGTCGTCGAAGGGGCAGGCGGAAACCACGCGCCGGGTGAGCGGATTCAGCCGGTTGTGCTCGAAGACGATGAGCATTCCGCCCGGAGCGAGCAGGGCTGTCACGGTGCGGAGAAGGCCTGCCCGCTCGGTTGGCGTCACGTGGTGCAGGACATTGGCGAGCACCGCGGCGCCGTAGTGCCTGCAAGCGAGGGCATCGATACGCTGGAAGAAGCGCGCCGAAGGGGCGCGCGCCCGCGCAAGCTCGAGGCTCGCCGCCGAGGGATCGTAGCCATCCACCTGCTCGAACGACCCGGCGAGCAGCGCGGTGAGCGCGCCGATGCCGCAGCCGAAGTCGAGCAGGGGGCCCGCGAAGCCGGGCCCGACGATGCGCTCCACCACCCGCCGCTTGTATTCGGCGAAGTACGCGGGCGTCTCGCCGCTCGGCCCCAGGTTCTCCGCGTGGACCGCTTCGTACGAGCGGGCGTGCTTGTCGAAGTCGGTCATCGCGAATTGTCGCTTTCCCACGGTACCCGCGCCGATCGGGCGATTGAACAACCCTTCGGGCGTTTTTCAAAGCGGAATGGTTGCGCAATCCTCCGGACCATAGTAATCGACCGCTATGGCCAGACGCTCCTCTCATCCATTCGATGCCCTCGCAGAACGCTTTGCCCAGATCTTCGCCGACCGTATTTCCGCGGCGCTCCCCGCGGCGGGCCGCAACGGCCGGGTCGGCGCGCCGCGCGGCCGCAAGCTGGACATGCGCTGCCGCTACCCCGGCTGCAAGAACAGGTCGAAGGGCCCGCGCTTCCGCTTCCTCTGCGACGAACACCTCAAGCTGCCGAAGAAGGACCAGGAGGCGGCATTGACGAAATGGGCCGAAAAGAACGCCTAGGCCAGGGCACCCGGCCGGTTGGCGCTAGCCGGAGGCGGGAAGGTCGGCCATCGAGGGCAGCTCGCTGAGATTCGGCTGGAGCTGGATCTCGATGCGCCGGTTCAACGCGCGGTTCTCCTCGGAATCGTTGGGTACCACGGGGTCGAACTCGCCATAGCCGAGCGCGCCGAGCTGCTCCGGCTTCATTCCCCGGGAGACGAGGAAGCGCGTCACGGTGACGGCGCGAGCGGTGGACAGCTCCCAGTTGGAGGGAAAGCGCGCGGTGTGGATGGCCCGGTCGTCGGTGTGGCCGGCCACGAGGAACTGGCGGTCGGAAAATTCGGAGAGCGCCTGCGCCACCTGCGCGAGCGCGTCCTGGCCGGCCTTCTTGATGGTGGCGCTGCCTGAATCGAAGAGCACGTCGTTGGGCAGCGAAATGAGCATGCGGCCCTTGCGGATCTTCACCGAGAGCTTTCCCGAATCGATCATCGAGCGGAGCTTGTCGGTCAGCGACTTGTAGGTCGCGGCGCGCGCGTCGGCGGCGGCCTTCTGCTTTGCCAGCTCTTCGAGCTGCTGGTTGGAGGAGGCGAGCAGCTTGTCCAGCTTCTCCTTGTCCGCGGCGGTGCCCTGCAGCAGCTTGTTGAGCTCGTCGGAGCGCTTCTGCGCCTCGGCGAGCTTCGCCTCCAGCTCCTTGCGGGCGGCCTCGGTGTCGTCGAGCTTCTTCTGCGTCTGCGCGAGCTGCGCCTGGTCCGCCTGCAACTGCGCCCGGTGCTGCTGGTTCAGGTCTTCGATGGCCTTCTCGTGCGTTCCGGTGCTGACGCAGGCGGCGCAGAGGAGCAAGAGCGGGATCCGGTTCATGGCGTCTCTCTACCAGACCTTGCAGGGTTTCTCGCGCACCATTGCCGCCCCGGGCTTGCAGGAGAAGGCGCGGGCGAACTCGGGCAGGTTGGCGACGATGCCGTCGATGCGATACTTGCCCGGCGAATGCGGGTTGGTGACGGCGCTGACGCGCAGGTTCTCCGGCCGCTGGTTTTCGCAAGCCCACTGGGCAAAGCCGACGAAGAAGCGCTGGTCGGGGGTGAGCCCTTCCACCGGCTGGAGCTGCCTGCCGGCGACGTCCTTCTTCCAGGCCAGATACGCGAGCAGCGTGCCTCCCAGGTCGGCCACGTCCTCGCCGCTGGTGAGGCGGGAGTTGATGCGGATGTCGTCGACGATCACGTACTGCGCGAACTGATCGCGGACGCATTGCACCCGCGTCTCGAAGCTGCGCGCGTCGTCCTTCGTCCACCAGTCCTTGAGATTGCCTTGCGCGTCGAACTGCCTCCCTTCGTCGTCGAACCCATGGGTCAGCTCGTGCCCGATGGTGGAGCCGGTGTTGCCGTAGTTCGGCGCGTCGTCGAGGCGCGGATCGTAGAGGGGCGGCTGGAGCACGCCGGCGGGAAAGTTCACGTCGTTCATCTGCGGGTTGTAGTAGGCGTTCACGGTGGGAGGGGTCATGCCCCACTCGGTCTTGTCCACCGGCTTGCCGATCTTGCGCAGCTGCCGGCGCGACTCGAACACGGTGGCGCGCTCCACGTTCCCGAAGTAATCGCCGCGGCGCACCTCCACCTGGGAATAGTCGCGCCACCGGTCGGGATAGCCGATCTTGTTGCGCACCGCGCGCAGCTTGGCGAGCGCGGCCTCCTTGGTGCGCGGGCCCATCCAGTCGAGGCGCTCGATCTCCTCCTGCATGGCGTCCTCCACCAGCCGGGTCATCTTCTCCGTGTCCTGCTTGGTCTTGGGAGAGAAGGTCCGGCGCACGAACTCCTGCCCCAGCGCCTCGCCGAGCAGGTGGTCCACGTTGCGGACGCAGCGCTTCCAGCGGGGCGGCATCTCCTGGATGCCGCGCAGGACCTTGGAATAGAAGTTGAAGTTCTCGTTGACGAAGGCGCTGGAGAGGTAGGGCGCGCGGGCATTGGCGAGGTGCCAGCGCAGGTACGTCTTCCAGTGCGGCAGGCTCTCGCTGCGCAGGAGCGCATCGAGCGCCTTGAAGAAGGAAGGCTCGGTGACGTTGACGGTCTGGACCGCGGCCAGATCCACCGCCCCGAGGTAGCGGTCCCAGCGCAGCGAGGGCGTCAGCGCCTGGAGCTGCGCGCGGGTGAGCTTGTGGTAGAGCTTGTACGGGTCGCGCCGCTCCACCCGGGTGAGCGACGCCTTGGCCAGCGCCGTCTCCATCTTCAGCACCGCCTGGGCGCCGGCGGCGGGATCCTTCTCGCCGGAGAGCCGCAGCATCTGCTGCACGTGCAGGGCGTACTTGTCCCGGATCTCCTTCGACTTGGCGTCGTCCTTGAGGTAGTAGTCGCGGTCCGGCAGCCCCAGCCCGCCCGCGTCGAGGAAGGCGATCACCTGCGTGGCGTCGCCGAAGTCCTGGTCGCTGCCGAACCCGAACATCAGGCCCTTGCCGCTGCTGGAGAGGTGCAGCGCCGGCAAGAGCGCGGCCACCTCTGCCTTGGCGCGCAGCGACTCCACCGGCTTGAGCTCCGCGAAGAGCGGCGCGGCCCCCAGTTTCTCCAGCGCGGGCTCGTCCATGCAGGAGGCGAAGAAGTCGCCGATCTTCTGCTGCACGGGCGTGCGCTCCGCAGCCGGGCGCGCCGCGTCCTCGAGGATGCCCCAGAGGAGCTGCTGGTTTTCGTCCGCCAGCTTGCCGTAGACGCTCCAGCTCGCCTGATCGGCCGGGATGGGGTTTGCTTTCATCCAGCCGCCACACGAATACTGGTAGAAGTCGGCGCAGGGATCGGCCGACCTGTCCATGGCGGCGACGTCCAGGCTGGGCGTGTAGGGCAGCTCTTTGAGTGGATGCTTCTCTTGCACGGGCGCAAGGGGCGGCGTCTGCCCTGCGGCGAGCATCAGCGCAACGATGGCGGCGGTCATGGGCCGCGCAGTCTAGCGCAAGCGAGGCGAAAGCCGCGGTACTGTCGCGCATGGCCATCCAACCCGTCCTCGAGGCGCCCGGGGCCGGCGGCGCAAGGGTCCGTTGGATCGCCACCTGCCCGGACGAGACGAAGGGGGTGCTTTCGCAAGAGCTGGAAGGGTTGGGTATCCGCGGCTTGCGGCCCATCTACCGCGGCGTGGCGTTCGAGGCGGATCTGGAGACGGGATACCGCGCCCACCTCTGGCTGAGGACGGCCAGCCGCATCCAGCGCATCGTCGCCGAGCTGCCGGCGGGTTCCGCGGCAGCCCTGGAGAGGGCGGCGGGAACCGTGCCCTGGCCTTCGTGGCTCCTCGGGCGATACCCGTTCGCGGTTTCGACCATCCTCACCGACGACGCCGCGCGCGCCCTGGGCGAGCCCGCGGTCCAAGGCGCAATCGCCACCGCGGTGGCGGGAAGCTTTTCCGCCGCCGGCCTTCCCGCGCCCCGCTTCGACTCCGAGGCGGAGAGCGCGGTGACCTTGATCGCGCACCTGAGAGGCGGCATCTGCACGCTCGGCCTGGACACCGCCGGACGCGCGCTGCACAAGCGAGGCTGGCGCCTGGGCGGCCATCCCGCCGTGCTCAAGGAGACGCTGGCGGCTTCCCTGCTGCTTCTCGCGGGGTACGAAGGCAAGGAGCCGCTGCTCGACCCGATGTGCGGCTCGGGCACGCTGGTCATCGAGGCCGCTTACATCGCGCTGCACAAGGCGCCGCTCATCCATCGGGGCAAGGACGATTTCGGCTTCGAGCGCCAGGCGGGGTTCGAGCGCGGGCTGTGGCGACGCATCTCCGACCAGGCGCGCGGCGCGAAGCTCGTGGCCCCGCCCGCTCCCCTCTTTGCCTCCGACATCCGCCCGGCCTACGTGGATCTGGCCCGCAAGACGGCGCTGCGCGCCCGGGTGGAGAGGCACATCGCCTTCTCGGTGGCGCTCCTTCCACGAGCTCGAGCCTCCCGCGCCCTCGGGACTTCTGGTCGCGAACCTTCCCTACGGCGAGCGCATCGCCCAGGTCCCGGCGCTCTACCGCGAGGTGGGGCGCAGCTTGCGCCAGCGGTTTTCCGCCTGGCGGGTTGCGCTGCTTCTGCCCGCGGCGGCGCCGGCGGAGGCCCTCGGCCTTGCGCCGCGGCGCGAGGTGCCGCTGATGAACGGCGCGCTCCAGGTCCGGCTGCTGCTGCTGGGCGGGTGATCGCGCGCGGGCGAGGCGCTCAGGAGAGCGAGGGAGGAGCCGTCGCGCGAGCCCCCTTCGTTCATGGCGCGGCCGATGGCGTCCAGCTCGGCGGGCTTGGTGAGGAAGACGTCGAAATCCCGCGGCGAGCGCCCGTTCGCGGTCGTCGGGCTGGCCGTACCCGGTCAGCGCCACCAGCCGAACGCCCTTGCCCAGCGCCTCGCGCACCGCGCGCGCGACCTCGAAACCGTTCTTGCCGGGCAGTCCCAGGTCCACGATCATCACGTCGGGCTTCTCCGACAGCGCGGAAAGGACCGCGCCGTTGCCGTCGGCGGCGGCGATCACCCGATGCCCCATGTGCTCGAGCGCGATCTGCATCGCCTCGCGGGAATCGGCGTTGTCCTCCACCAGGAGCACGGTGCGGCGCGAGGCCGGTCCTGCCGGCGCGGGCTCGGCGACGTCGGCCGCGGTCGGCGTGCAGCGGCAGGCGCACCTCGAATTCGCTGCCCTTGCCCGGACCGTCGCTCTGGGCCCGCACCGAGCCGCCGTGCAGCAGCACCAGCCGCTGCACGAGCGTGAGCCCGATGCCCATGCCGCCCTGGGCGCGGTCCATCGTGTCCGGCCCCTGGACGAAGAGATCGAAGATGCGGGGCAGGACGGCGGGGTCGATGCCCGCGCCGGTGTCGCGCACGCGGAGGACGGCGTCGTCCCCATCGCGGAGCACCTCCACGTCGATGCGGCCGCCGGAGGGCGTGTACTTGATGCCATTGCCGACGATGTTGGTGAGCACCTGCTCGACGCGCACCGGATCCGCGACGAGCAGGAGCGGCGCGGAATCGGAGTGCAGGCCCAGCTCGACGCCCTGCTGCCGCGCGGCGGGCTGCAAGGTAGCGAGAGCGCGCTGCGCGACTTCGTGCAGATCGAACGCCACGCGGTGGAGCACGATCTTTCCCGAGGTCACCCGCGCCACTTCCAGGAGGTCGTCCACCAGCCGCGCCAGGTGCCGGGACTGGCGCGAGACGATGGCCTGCTCGCGCAGCGGCTGCCCGGCACGTCGGTCCATCAGCTCGCTCGCGGTGAGGATGGCGGCGAGCGGGTTGCGCAGCTCGTGCCCGAGCATGGCGAGGAACTGGTCGCGGTCGCGCACCGACTGCTCCAGCTTGTGCACCAGGTTGCGCGTCTCGTACTGGCGGCGGCGTGCCCTGAGCGCCGCCTTGGTGGCGCTGACCAGCGTGCGGATGCGGACCGGCCGCTCGATCACCGTCATGTTGGCCGACTGCTCCAGCAGCGTGGAGGA
This sequence comes from uncultured delta proteobacterium, assembly GCA_963792275.1. Classification (GTDB taxonomy): domain Bacteria; phylum Myxococcota; class Myxococcia; order Myxococcales; family 40CM-4-68-19; genus 40CM-4-68-19. Next base: position 323,662 of record CAWBVQ010000016.1, on the reverse strand, counting down.
GGGCGCGCCGAACACGATCAGCGGCACGTCCGACCAGGTGGGCTGGCGCGCGAGCGCGCCGAGGAGCAGGGCCATGCCCGATGGCGTCAGGGTCTCCTCGGTGAGGAGCACCGCGCCGGCGCCCGCGTCGAGCATCGCGCAGAGCTCCCTCATGTCGGCGGGGAGCACCGCCTCGACGCCCGCCTCCGCCAGCACGCGCTGCGCGAGCTGGCCGTCGCGTCCGACCGGAGCGTGGATGAGGACGCGCTCCTCTATGCTCACGTGGTTCCCGCCACATGGCGCGGCACGCCGGTGAGGACGCCGTCCAGGTCTTTGAGCGCCGCGCCGATGCGCAGGCCCGTGCTCTCGAAGATCAGCTCGCGGATTTCGCTCGAGTGCGGGCCGCTGCGACGCTTGAGGACGGAGAGCGCCTTGCGCACCTCGCCGCGCGCCTCGAAGTAGCGGAACATGAGCACCGTGTCGGCGAGGTAGCTCACGTCCACCGGCGAGGCCATGTGCGCGCCGAGCAGGCCCGCCTGCGCCACCACCAGGATGCAGACCACCCCGCGCTGGCGCAGGTAGCTGAGCAGCTCGTGCAGCTGCACCACGAGGAAATTCTCCTCCGGCATCGCGGCGAGATAGCCGTTGAGGCTGTCGATCACCACCATCTTCGAGTTCCGCTCCTCCACGTCGGCGCGGATGTGCGAGATCAGCTCGCCGGGCGACATCTCCGCCGGGTCCACCTGCCGCACCAGGAGCCGTCCTGCGCCCATCAACTGGACCACCGGAATCCCCAGGGCGCCGGAGCGCCGCACGAAGGTGCCCAGGCTCTCGTCGAAGAGGTAACAGCTCGCGTTCTCGCCACGTCGCGCCGCCGCGCCCGCGTACTGCATCGCCAGCGACGACTTCCCGGCGCCGGAAGGTCCGAGGAAGAGCGCGCTGGTGCCGCGGTCGAGGCCCCCTCCGAGCATGTCGTCGAGCTGCGGCGCGTCGCTCTGCAGCAGCCGCTCCCTCGAAATCGGCGTGGTGCTCGGCCGCCACCAGCCGCACGTAGATTTCCAGCCCGCCCTTGACGATGCGGAAGTCGTGGTAGCCGCCCCGGAAGGAGACGCCGCGCATCTTGGCGACGCGCAACCTGCGGCGCTCCGCCCCGTACACCGGTGCGAGCTGCTCCAGCTCGATGACCCCGTGGGCCAGGCTCTGCAGCTGCAGGTCGCCGGGCTCGCTCGTCCGGTCGTCCATCAGGAGGACGGTCGAGCGCCGGCCGACGAAGTGCTGCTTGAGCGAGAGCAATTGCCGCCGGTAGCGGAGCGGGCTCTGCGCGAGCAGGCGCAGCTCGGAGAGGGAGTCGAAGACCACCCGGCTGGGCTTCACCCGCTCGACCTCGGCAAGGAGGGCGCGCGTCACCTCGGAGAGCTCGACCTCGCTCGGTTCGAAGAGCGTGTTCTGTCGCTCCGGCCGCAGCAGACTGTCGTCGGAGGCCAGCTCGAAGATGGGCATCCCGCGCAGGTCGAGGTCGTGCGACGCCGCCACCGCCAGGAGCTCGTCCCTGGTTTCGGAGAGGCTGACGTAGAGGACGGATTCGCCGCGCCGATGTCCGTCGAGCAGGTACTGGAGGCCGAGGGTGGTCTTGCCCGCGCCGGGGTCGCCCTGCACGAGGTAGAGACGGCTGGGTGGCAACCCGCCACCGAGGATGACGTCCAGGCCCTCGACTCCGGTAGAAATCCTGTCCACGGGCGGAATCTAGTGACTCACCCCGAGGCGCGACGGCGGACAGCCGGCCGCCCGGGCGGCGATCCGGACATCGATCGCATCGCCGGGATGGGCGGACGGCAAGTGGCGGAGAGAGAGGGCTTCGCGGTCACCCGATCTTGCGGACGTTCGCGGCCTGCGGCCCCTTGGGGCCCTGCTGCAGCTCGAATTCCACCTTCTGGCCTTCCGCCAGGCTCCGGAACCCCTCCGACTGGATGGCGGTGTGGTGGACGAACACGTCCTTGCCGCCATCGTCCGGCGTGATGAATCCAAAGCCCTTCGCATCGTTGAACCACTTCACGGTCCCGTTCGCCATTGCTCTCACTCCCCGAGCGGCATGCATCCGAGCATCCCCGCGCCTTCGGATCTTCTGCCTGCGCCCCCAATGCGCGAGCCGGCGCCGGCCCGCAAAGTCCTCCGGGCGACACTATTTCGCCCGCCTGTCAGGACTCCCGGAAACCGCCCTCCAAGGGAAGCTCGATGCGGAACTCGGCGCCGCCTTCCGCGGCAGCCAGCTCGATGCTCCCGCCGTGCCCTTCGATGATCCGCCGCACCACCGCGAGACCGAGTCCGGTGCCCATCGCCTTGGTGGTGAAGAACGGCTGGAAGATCTTCTCCCGCACGTCGGGGGGAATGCCCACCCCGGTGTCCTTGATGTGCAGCTCGGAGACGGCGGAGTGGTCGCGCTCGATGCGGGAGGCGCGCACCTCCAGCATTCCCGAGCGCGGCATGGCCTGGTAGGCGTTGAGGAAGAGGTTGATGAGCGCCTGGCGCAGGAGGCGCGCGTCGGCCCGCAGCATCTCCGCGCCGGGCTCGATGTTGAGGACGCTCTTCACTCCCTCCGCAGCCGGACCGATCTGCTGGCGCGCTGCCGCCACCGCTTCGCCGACCAGCGGGCGCAGGGGAAGCGGCTCGAGATCCGGCCGCACCGGGCGCGCGTAGTCGAGCAGATCGGCGACCATGCGGTTCAGCCGGTCGGCCTCCTCGCCCACGATGTCGAGCAAGAGCGCGACGTCGCCGCGCGGCTTGAGCAGGCGGCGCAGGCTCCCCACCGAGTTGAAGATGACCCCGAGCGGATTGCGAACCTCGTGCGCCACCGAGGCGGACAGCTCCCCCAGCGCCGCCAGCCGCTCGCGGTCGATCAGCTCCTTCTGCGCATGGGCGAGCGACTCCACCATGCGCTCGAGAGCGTGGCCGAGCTGGTCGCGGTCGGAGCGGGGCTTGACCTGGACCTTGAGGTCTCCGGAGGCGATCTCGTTGGCGAGCCGCCCCGTTTCTTGAAGGGAGTCGAGGAAGCTGTCCAGGGCGCGGGAGAGGACGCCGATCTCGTCCGGACGCTTGCCGAGCCCCACGCGCACCGACCAGTCTCCTTCGCGCGCGGCATTGGCGGTGCCCGCGGCGCGGGTCAGCGGCTCCACCACGCTTCGCGAGAGATACAAGGCGGCCAGGGCGGAGACGGCGATGGCGGCGGCGAAGAGCGCGGCGGCGAGCCAGAGGCCGCGCCTGTCCTCCTCGCGGACCTCCGTCAGCGCGTTGCGCTGCGCGCGGATGGCCTCCCTCTCGACCTGATCGATGAGCTCGATCTGCCTTCCGCGCAGCGGCAGGTAGTCCGCGGCATACATCCGCCGGGCCTCGTCGCCCTTGCCCTGCGCGGCGAGATCGACGATGCGGTCTTCCAGCCGGTCCAGGCTCTCTACGTCCATCCTCTGCGCAGTCTCGATCAGCCGGGTGATCTCCGGGCCGGGAGAGAGCGCGCGGATTTCGGTCGCGTCGCGGGTGAACTGCTCGTCGGCGTTGTGCTTGCGCGCGCGCTCGGCGGCGTCGTGCGGGTTGAGCAGGAAGCCGCGGATGGCGTCGCTCATCACCAGCAGATCCAGGCTGAGCCTGAGGCTCTTGTGCTCGATGACGTCGTAGACCTGCACGATGGCTTCGACGCGGCGCAGGTTGCGCCTGGAGATCAGCAGCAGGGCGGCCGCGAGAAGCAAGCCCGCGAGGCTCACGGCGAGAAACGCGAGCGTGAACCGGGCACGGATGGTCACAGGGTATTCAAGCACGATGCGGAGAGCCATGTCGAGGGATTGCCAGCGCTCCTCCGAGGAGCAGCGGGTGCGCGTCCACGGCGCAGGCGGGCCGCACCAGCGCAGCCACGCTGCCTCCGGGGATCTGCCCGACTTCCAGGCATCGCAGCCTGCTGGTCGCCGCAAGACGGGCAAGCTGCGTGGCGCCATAGAGCGTGACCCGGACGCCGCCCAGGGCGCGCGCCAGCGCATACAGCGCGCCCACTCCGGTGCGCCCGGCCGCTGCGACCACCGCCCTTCCCGACGGCGCGAGATGCCGGGCGATGCCGCGCAAGACCGCTCCCGGATCCTCCACGAAGTCGAGCACGCCGCAGCAGAGCACGAGGTCGAAGCGGCGGCAGAGGAGCAGATCCTCGGCGTATCCGGTCACTGCGTGGTCGAGCAGCGGGCTCGCCTGCGCGAGCATGCTGGGAGAGGCATCCACGCCCCAGACCTCGGAGACCACGCCGCGGATCAGCCTCACCATGTCGCCCGATCCGCAGCCGACGTCGAGCACGCGGTCGCCTGTCCGGGGCGCAGCCAGCCGCAGGATCGCCTGCCTCTGGCGGACGAGAATGCCGGCGCGCAAGCCTCGCGATCGGTCGCTCGAATACGTCGCCGCCCACCGGCCGTACAGGCGCGCCGCCCGCTCCACGTTCCTGGAAGTCACAGGGCAAGGATGGGGAACGCGAAGGCGCCGCGCATCCCTCCGCTGCCTTGCGAGATGCGTTAGCGGATGCGGACGTAGGTGTCCACGGGCGCGCCGCCGTCGGCCACCTCGAAGGCGGAAATCTTGCCGCCCTTTTCGCGGAACTCCACCCGGACATGCGGCGAGACGGCGAGGCGGAACCGGGTCGGACCCGTCGGCAGCAACGTGAGATCCTCGCCGCCGACGAGCGCGTGGAGCTTGCCGCGCACCATCCGGATCTCCGCCGCGACCGGGCCGGTGTAGCGCCCGGTGAATCGCCCCAGCGACTCGGGCTCCAAGCGCACCACCTTCCCGCCCGGAAACGCGGTCGGAAATGGCGGCCGGTGGACGCGGGCGATGCACGAGGCGTCCAGCCCCCTGGCGTCGGCGGTATCGATGAACCGCGAGACGACGTCGTCGTAGCACGGCTCGATTCCCACCAGTCCGCCGACGGCATGGCCCGCGCCGGGGATGACCACGAGCCGCCCGTTGGGAAAGCCGCGCAACAGCCGCTCGGCGTGATAGCGCGCGGTGGCGGGATCGTCTTCGCCATTCATGATCAGGAGCGGCACCTCGGAGCGGACCGGATCGAGGAACGATCGCTCGAGCTTGCGGTGGGGCCAGACGGCGCAAGCGGCCTTCTGGTCGGCGGCGCGCCAGGGACCCATGAACGAGCCCTGGGCGGCCGCGACCGCCTCGGGCGGCTCGATGAAGTCCACGTCCTCGGCGCAGGTGACGGCGAGGTGCACGCCGCGGCTGTCGCCTTCGATCGCCCTGCGCCAGGCAAGCTCCTCCTCGGCGGCGGGACCGAAGTCGCCGGCGGCGGCGCGGTGGACGACGACGGGGATCAACGACGCGCTGCCCGCGTCGTAGGCGAGGGCGCGCAGCGCCTCGGTGTAGCGGTCGCGCGCGAGCAGGACCGCCGTCATCTCGCCGTTTTCCGGATCCAGCACCGGGGCTCGCACCGGACCTTTGTCGAGCGCGCGCAGGCTCTTCTCCAGATCCGCGGCCGGGTCGGGAAACGCTGCATGGCAGCCGGGGTCGCGGGCGCAGTCGGCGAAGACCCCGTCGAGCGCAAGCTGCGCGTCCGGCGGCACGGTGAGCGGGTAGCGCAGGTCGGTGGGCGCGGACCCGTGCATCAGCACCGCGCGCACATGCTCCGGATGGCGGCGCAGGAACACGAGCGCAGCGCGGGTGCCGTACGAGACGCCGAAGAGATCGAGCCGCTCGTACCCGAGCGCCGCGCGCAGCTCCTCCAGGTCGTCCATGGCGGGGGCAGAGCCGTATCGGGTGACGTCGGCGCGCGCGCGCAGCTTCCGGGCGCACCGCGCCACGTCCGCGGGCGTGTAGAATTCGGTCAGGTAGGTCTGCAACCTTGCCGGCTTCGCCGACTTGCAGGGCAGCGGGTTCGACGCTCCCGTGCCTCGCTGGTCCATGAAGAGCAGGTCGCGCGTCTTTCGCACCTTCGCGAGCTGGGCCGCGACGGGGGAGGCGGAGTCCGTTGCTGCCTGTCCCGGGCCTCCGGTGAGGAAGGCGACGGCTTCCTTCGCCGCGCCGGGCTCCGAGGCGGGCAGGACGACGAAGTGGATGCCGATCTTCCGCCCTTTGCGCGCCTCGCGGTCCTCCCAGACTTGCAGCGTGCCGCAGCGGGCCGGACCGTCGATGCCGCTCACGCTGCAGGGCTTCGCCGTCAGGGTGGCGGCGGCCGAGGAGAAGCTGGCGGAGAAGAGCAACAAGACCGCGGCGGCGATTGCCGGACCTTTCATCGAGCCCTCGAAGTACCGCGTCGATTGGGTTTCGGAAGACACGTGCCTAATTTCGATATCATGAAGATCCGTGGAATCCTGCAGGCAGCAAGCGTGATCCAACTCGCCCGGACAGCGGCCGGCCGGAGGCGCCGCGTCCTGTTGAGGAGGAAGCGGCGGCGCAGCGCGCTCGGGGCCCTTGCGCTCGTCGCAGGCGGGGCCGCGGCGTGGTGGCTGCTCGGGCGCCGTGAGGCCACGCCCGCCTGGCAAGCGAAGAAGCAGCGAAAGCAAGAGCGGCGTGAGGCGGCTCGCCGGGAGCGCGAGCGGGCGCCCGCGCGGTCGGCCAAGGTGCGCGTCGAGTCCGAGGCAGATACGTCCCTGCGCGTCCCGCTGGCGGACTGGAAGCACTAGCCCCGCGGCGGAGGTCGCGCACGTCTTGCGCGCGCGTCCCCGCGGCGCGAGGGTGCGGATCCCAACCGCCGCGGAGGACGAATGAACCCCACCCAGGCCTTCTCTCGAGCGCGCGAGCTCCTGCTGCGCAACCGCACCGACTACGACGCGGCGGTGAAGCAGTTCGAGTGGCCGCGGCTGCGCCGGTTCAACTGGGGCATCGACTGGTTCGACGAATACGCCCGCGGCAATACCCGCACGGGGTTGCGCATCGTCCACGACGGCGGCGACAAGCCGCGCGAGGTCTCGGCCAGCTTCGCCGAGTTGTCCGAGCGCAGCACCCGCGTGGCGAGCTGGATGCACGCGCGCGGCGTGGAGAAGGGCGATCGCATCCTGCTCATGCTGCCCAACACCATGCCCCTCTGGGAGCTGATGCTCGCCGCCATGAAGCTGGGCGCGGTGATCATTCCCGCCACCACCCAGCTCACGCGCGAAGACCTGGCCGACCGCATCTCCCGCGGCAACGTGCGCCATGCAGTGGCCGAGGCGTCGGTGGCGGGGAAGCTGAGCGGCTTCGACGTGCTCAGGACGCGCCTGGTGGTGGGCGGCAGCGAGGCCGGATGGACGCCGTTCGACGAGGCGCGCAGCGGCAAGAACGAGCTCCCCTCGCGCGAGCCCACCTCGCCGGACGATCCGCTCCTGCTCTACTTCACCTCGGGGACGACGGCGCGGCCCAAGCTGGTGCTGCACACGCAGCAGAGCTACCCGGTGGGCCACCTCTCCACCATGTACTGGATCGGGATGCGCGAAGGCGACGTGCACGAGAACATCAGCTCCCCGGGCTGGGCCAAGCACGCCTGGAGCAGCTTCTTTGCCCCCTGGAACGCAGGCGCGACCATCCTGGTGCACGACGCCCCACGCTTCAATGCGGCGCGCACCATCGCCCTTCTGCGCGAGAAGTCGGTGGCCACGCTCTGCTGCCCGCCCACGGTGTGGCGCATGCTGGTGCTCGAGAACCTGGGGGCCCGGCCTTCCGGGTTGCGCGAGCTGCTCAGCGCCGGCGAGCCGCTCAACCCGGAGGTGATCGAGAAGGTGCAGAAAGCGTGGGGGGTCACCATTCGCGACGGATACGGGCAGACCGAGACCACCGCGCAGATCGGCAACAGCCCGGGGCAGCCCATCAAGCTTGGCTCGATGGGCCGCGCGCTCCCCGGGTACCAGGCGGCGCTGCTCGACGCCCAGGGCAAGGAGGCTGAGGAGGGAGAGATCGCGCTGCGGCTCGAGCCGCGCCCGCTGGGCCTGATGGCCGGGCTACCTCGACGATCCCGGCCGGACGCAGGCGGCGACCGCGGGCGGTTTCTATCGCACCGGCGACGAGGCCACGCGCGACAAGGACGGCTACTACACGTACGTCGGGCGCGGCGACGACGTCTTCAAGTCGTCCGACTACCGCATCAGCCCCTTCGAGCTGGAGAGCACGCTCATCGAGCACCCGGCGGTCGCGGAGGCGGCCATCATTCCCAGCCCGGATCCGCTGCGCTTCTCGGTGGCCAAGTGCTTCGTCGTGCTCAAGCCGGACTTCCAGCCCTCGGCGGACCTGGCGCGCGACATCCTCTTCTTCACCAAGGCGAAGCTGGCGCCGTACAAGCGCATCCGCCGCCTCGAGTTCGCCGAGCTGCCCAAGACCATCTCGGGAAAGATCCGCCGGGTGGAGTTGCGCGCGCTGGAGAAGGAACGGCGCGCCGCGGGGAAACGTGGCGCGCAGGAGTACTGGCTGGAGGACTTCGAGTCCGCCGCGCCGCCGTCGACCTGACCCCCCTGGCCACGGCAGCGCCGGCGGGTGGCCGAAGCGCAAGACTCAGCGGAGGGAGAAGACCACTTCGGCCGAGGCGCTGACCTCGACCTCGCCGGCGGAGACCGGCGTCGAGGCGGCCCTGGCACTGCTGGCATAGGCGAGCGGCGTGATCGGCCCCGCGGTGCCGCTCTCGCTCACCGCGACCACCTCGCCCAGTTGTACCCCGGCGGCTTTCGCCATCGCGCTGGCCTTCGCGCGCGCGTTTCCGATGGCGAGCGCGAGCGCGCGCGCTTTCTCGGGTGTGGGATCGTCCTTCTCGAAGGTGAGCCCGCGCAGCATGTTGGAGCCGGCGGCGACCACGCGATCGAGCACCGCGCCGGCCCGGTCGATCTCGCGCACCGTCACCCGCAGCTCGTCCGACACCGTGTACCCGGTGATGGGGCCGGGCTTGCCGTTGTCCCAGGGGCGTTCCACCGCGACCTCGTGGCGGACGGTCTGGACGTCCTTGTCCGCGATTCCCTCCTTGCGCAGCGCCGCGAGCACGTTGCGCGTCTGCGCCGCGGCCTCGGCGGCGGCCTTCTTCAAGTCGGGGCCGGTCACCTGGACACCCGCCATGAGCACCGCCACGTCGGGACGCACGAAGACGTGCGCCTCGCCCGCGGCGCGGATGGTGCGAGGCCAGGGGGCCGGCATTTGCGCCGGCGCCTGTGCGCGGGCGGAAAAGGCGGCGAGCGTCAGGGCGGCGGCGAGGGTGCGGTGCATGGAGGTCTCCAATCGAAGACAGCGGAAAAGGAAGCAACGGACAAACGCGGCGAAAGATCCATCTTGATTTTCGTGGCCCGGATGAGATGAAGCCGTCCCATGCCTGTGAAGACCGCTCTCGTCGCGGGGCCGCTGCTCCTTCTCGTCGCCGGGCTCGGCCTGGTCATCTCCTCCCGCAGGAGGCGAGAGGGCATCGGTCCGGGGATGGCCGGCGATGCCTCCTTCATCCGCCTGCAACGCGCCCACGGGAATGCCGTCGAACATGTCCCACTGCTGATCGTCGCCATGCTGCTCCTCGAGCTGATGGGCGGTCGTGGAGCCTTGGTGACGGCGGTCGGGGTGGCGATTCTCGTCGCGCGAGCCGCCCATCCGGCGGGGCTGGTCGTGCGCACCCGGCATCCGCTCCATGTCCTCGGCGCGGCGCTGACGTACACGCTGGAGATCCTGCTCGGATGCGTCCTGCTCTACGCGGCCGCGGCCCGCGGATGATGCTCACAGCAGCGCCGCCGAGCTGACAGCGGCGCGGAGCATGGTCCTTGCTCCAGGCAGCCCGGACCGACTTCGCCCATTGCTTCGCATCGCGTCGCGGCCCTCGCCGGCCGGGGCGGCCAGCACCTCGGCCACCGTGAGCGTCCCCCGCGACTGCGGCGGGTCGAACCGCGGCCAGCTCCTCGGTCGCGCCGCGAGCGCCCTGTGCGCGCGTTGGACCTCTCCGCCGGTGAAGCCGCGCTCGGCGAAGAGGTAGAGGCCGACGAGCGCGAAGGCGGTGGTGATGGGCTTCGACGCCGCCGTCGCGTGCTGCGCCGCATAGGCATCCACGAGCAGCTGGTGGATGAAGTATGGGTCGCCGTGGCCCAGCGTATCGAACGATACTGGTCCTGGAGCGCGAGGCACTCGGCGGAAGCTCCCGGCTGGGGGTCGCGGCCCCTTCGTTTCGCTGGCGGCGGAGCCGCGCTCCGGGGCAGGTCGAGAACTCTTCCACGGCTTCATCGTACTCCCGCCGCGAAGGCTACTCCGCGCGCAGGGAGATGGCCGGGTCGACCCGGGTGGCCCTTCGCGCCGGCACCCAGCTCGCCAGCACCGCCGAGGCGACCAGCACCGCCGCGGTGATCGCCAGGGTCAGCGGATCGGTGGTGCTGACCTTGTACACGAGCGAGGCGAGGACGCGCGTCCCGAGGAAGGCCAGGCCGAGCCCCAGCGCCACTCCCGCGAGCGCGAGCTTGAGCCCGGACTCCACCACCATGCGCCGGACCACCGACGCATCGGCGCCCAGCGCCATGCGGATGCCGATCTCGCGCGACCGCTGCGTCACGGTATAGGCCATCACGCCGTAAATCCCCAGCGCCGCGAGCAGCAGCGCCACCCGCGCGAAGACGCCGAGCAGCGTCATCTGAAAGCGCCGCTCGCCCAGCGATTGCGCGATGATCGCGCGAGAGCGGCTGCGGCGAGGAGAGAGCGAGGTCCTTGTCGAGTGCCCGCACCTCGGCGCGCAACGGCGAAAGGAGCTGGAGCGGCCCGCCAGCCTGCGCGCGCGCCGCAACGCGCAGCCCGGGGACCGCGTATTGCATCAACGGCACCACCATCATGGGCGAAGGCGCGCGGTCGAGGCCCTTCGTCCGCGCGTCGCCGATCACGCCGGCGATCTCCCAGGGATCGTTGCCGGGTCCCACCAGGTCGGAGATCGCGTCGGCCCAGCGGATCGCCGCCGCTCAGGAAGCGCTGCACGAATGCCTGGTTGACCAGGACCACGTGCGGCGAGGTCTTACGTCGGTCCAGCGGAGGTCGCGCCCGCGCAGGAGCGGAATGCCGAGGGTGTCCAGGTAGCCGGGCGTCGCCCAGACGATCTCGGATCTTCGGGCACTGGCCGGGCGGGAGTGCGTCCGCCCCTTCGAGGCTGAAGCCGAAATCGGCCCGCGAGCGCGGGATCCAGCGGCACGCTGGTCATCAGCGCGGCGCTGCGGAATCCGGGGCGCGCTTGGAGAGTGCGCCATGAACTGCTGCGCGAAAGCCTGGATGCGTTCGTCGGGATAGTTGGCGCGCGGCAAGTCGAGGTCGGCCACCAGCACGCGGTCCGGCGCGGCGAGCCCGTTGGGCACGTCCAGGAGGCCGGAGAGCGTCCTGATGGTCAGGCCCGCGGCGGCCGTAAGCACGAACGCGAGCGCCGTCTCCGCCACCACCAGCGCCGCGCGCGACCTGCTCCGGCCGGCGCTTCCGCCGCCGCCCTGCTTGAGCACGTCCATCAGCCCGGTCGCGTGATCTGCAGGGCCGGAACGAGTCCCGCGAGCAGCCCCGACCCAAGCGAGATGGCGAGCGCGAACGCCATCACCGCGCGGTCGACGCGCACCTCCTCGAAGCGGGGCAGGTCCCGCGGCGCGAGGGAGGAGCCCGACAGCGCCCAGGGCGCGAGCAGCAACGCGAGCGCGCCGCCCGAGTAGAGCGAGCAGCAGCGCCTCGGTCAGGAGCAGGCGCACCAGATCGCCGCGGCCGCCGCCGAGCGCGGCGCGGATGGCCAGTTCCCGCTGCCGCGCCATCCCCCGGGCGAGCAAGAGGCTTGCGACGTTGGCGCAGGCGATGAGGAGCGCGAGCAGCACCGCGAAGAAGAGCGCGGTCGAGCACCGGCTTCACCGGCCCGACCAGGTCGTCGAGGAGCGGCCGGGCCTCCATCTTCCAGCCCTGTGCTCGGCGATGCGGTCGAAGATGCGCGGCCCGAGCACGTCGAGGTCGGACTGCGCGTCGCGGACGCCGAGGCCGGGCTCGAGGCGCGCGACGAGCGTGAGCCAGTTCGTCCCCGCGGAACTCCTTTTCGAATTCCCTCCATGGCGCAAGCGGGATTAGCACCTCCGCCTGGCGCAGGAGGGGAAAATGGAAGTCGGCGGGCATCACCCCGCCGATGGTGTAGCTGCGCCCGTTCAGGATCAGCGTGCGGCCCAGGGCAGCGGGATCCGCGCCGAGCTCGCGGCGCCAGAATCCGTCCGTCACCACGGCGGTTCGCGGCCCGCCGCCGACGTCTTCCTCCGCCGCCGGCCCCCGGCCGATGGCTGGCCAAGATCTGGAGCGTAGCGAAGAAACTGCCGCTGATGCGCGCGACGCGGATCTGGACCGGCGGACCGCGGCCGGTGAGCGTCTGCTGCTCGGCCCGGACTCCCGCGACCGACAAAGGAGCGGTTCTCGCTCGCGAGGTCGACGAATTCGGGGCCGGGAAACGCCCAGCGCGCGTCGGTGCCGGCGGGGCGCTCGTAGAGCCGCACCAACTCGTCCGAGATCGCGGCATGGAGAGCGGCCGCAGGACGACCCCGCGCAGCACGCTGAACACCGCCGTGCTCCCGCCGGTGCCGATGGCGAGGACCAGCACCGCGCTCAGCGTGAAGCCGGGGGCGCGGACGAGCGATCGCGCCGCGAGCCGGAGGTTGTCCATGACCGACGGCCAAGCGAAGGCGGTGCCAGACGAGCGCCGCTCGGGAGGCGGCCGCGAGGCGCCTCACAACCGTCCGGATCCGGAACGAGCGGTCCCGCGAGCGGTCACGCCGCTGTCTTGCCGCGTAGTACGCGCACATCGAATTCACCGGACACGACTCACACATCGGATTGGTGCGCTTGCAGATTTCCTGGCCGTGCCGCTTGAGCAGGAGGTATGCGCGCTTGCGCGCTTCGAACGCGGGGCGGGTTCCTTTCTCGATCCCCTGCTGCGCTTTCTTGTAGGTGGCGCCGTAGCTCCCGGCCTCCCTGCCTTGCTGGATGCGCACCAGCACGTGCGGACAATTCGAGGGCACGGCGGGGAGCGGGGCGACATCGGCGAAGAGCAGGATGCGGTCAGCGCCCGGATCGCCGATGCCGGGAAACTTCTTCAATGCCTTGCGCGCTTGCGCGATGTCGCCATCCAGCGTCGCGCGCAAGATCGCGCCCGGTGATCGTGTTCGACGCGGGATGCGATCTCCTTGAGGCGCATCGCGCGCAGCTCGGGAATCATGCCGCCTGCCTCGAGCGCGCGCGCGAGCTTCGTTTTCGCAATCGCCAGGATTGCTCCAGGCGTAACGCCGACCTCGTCGTTCAGCGCCTGCCAGCCTCTCGCGCACCGCTCGTCCGATGCCGGATACCCGCAGTGCCACCAGAGGATGAACAGATATGGATCGGTCGGCCAGCCCGCCTCTTGCCGCCCATGGCGCGCCTCCAGTCGCGAAAGAACGGTGACGAGACGTGGCGTCGCGTTGCCCATGGAATGCCTCGCAGCGGTTGGCAGCGCACGATAGCATCGGGCCCATGAAGACCCGCATCACCGAGCTGCTTGGCATCGAGCACCCGATCATCCAGGGCGGCATGCACTTCGTCGGTTTCGCCGAGCTGGCGTCGGCCGTCTCCAACGCCGGAGGCCTCGGGATCATCACCGGGCTGACGCAGAAGACGCCGGAGCTGCTGGCACGCGAGATCGCCCGCTGCCGCGAGATGACCGACCGGCCGTTCGGCGTGAACCTGACCTTCCTTCCCGCCTTCACGGCGCCGCCGTATCCCGAATACATCCGCGCCATCGTCGAGGGCGGGATCAGGATCGTCGAGACCGCGGGCCGCAATCCCCAAGCCTACCTGCCGGCGCTGAAGGCCGCGGGAATCAAGGTCATCCACAAGTGCACCTCCGTCCGCCATTCGCTCAAGGCGCAGGCGATCGGCTGCGACGCCGTCAGCGTGGACGGCTTCGAATGCGGCGGCCACCCGGGCGAGGACGACGTGCCCAACTTCATCCTCCTGCCCAGGGCCGCCGAGGAGCTGAAGATTCCCTTCGTCGCCTCGGGCGGAATGGCCGACGGGCGCAGCCTGGTCGCTGCGCTTGCGCTGGGCGCGGACGGCATGAACATGGGAACGCGCTTCATTGCCACCAAAGAGGCGCCGGTCCACGAGAGGGTGAAAGAGGCCCTCGTCGCCGCCTCCGAGCTGGATACGCGGCTGATCATGAGGGGCCTGCGCAACACCGAGCGCGTGCTGAACAACCGCGGGGTGCAGCGCCTGCTGGAGATCGAGCGCGAGAAGGGCGAGTCGCTCACCATCTCGGACATCCACGGGCAGGTCGCCGGCATCTACCCCAAGGTGATGCTCGAAGGCGACGTCGATGCAGGCGCCTGGAGCTGCGGAATGGTGGCGGGGCTCATCCACGACATTCCGACGGTCAAGGAGCTGATCGACCGGATCATGCGGCAGGCCGATGCCCTCATCAACCAGCGCCTCGCCGGCATGACGAGGAACGTTCAGCCGGCTTGAGCGCCGGGGTGCGGCGGCTCGTCGGCCGACGGTGGCGAGATGGCGCAGGCGCAGGTAGCTGCGATGGCGAGCGCGCACAGTCGGGAGAAGGCATTCATGGCAGGAAGGTTAGGCGCGGCCGCGGCGGGTATGATTCGCTGCCCGACGAAGCATTCTCCGGGCCGCGGCGCTGGAGCAGCGTTAGGCTGGCGGGATGCGCGACGCACCCAATGTCCGCTTCGACATCGCCAGCTTCGGCGAGCTCTTGAGCGATCCCTCGCGCGTGGCGATGCTGCTCTCCCTGATGCACGGCCTGACGCGGCCCGCGACCGAGCTGGCGGAGATCGCCGGCGTCTCGCAAGCGACGGCGAGCGCCCACCTCAAGAAGCTGCTCGGCGGCTCGCTCGTCCGCGTCGAGCAGCGGGGGCGTCACCGCTATTTCCAGCTCGCGGGCCCGCAAGTGGCCGACGCCCTGGAGACGATGGCGCTGCACGCGCCGCCGCGGAAATCTGCCCGGCCGCAGGATTTCGAGCGGCGGATCTTCTCCAACGCGCGCACCTGCTATCAGCACCTCGCCGGCAAGCTGGGCGTGGCCTGGCTCTCGGCGCTGCAGCGGCAGAGGCTCTTGCGCGCCGGGGGCGGAGGTCTGGAGCTGTCGCCGCGCGGTGTCCTCCGCTGCGGCGATGCGGGGCTGGTCGCGCCGGAGTGGCCCGCCGGCAAGCCGTGCCTCGACTGGACCGAGCGGCAGAACCACCTGGGCGGTCCGCTCGGCTCGCTCTTGACGCAGGCGATGTTGCAGCAGGAGTGGCTGGTCCGCCACCGCGGCGGCAGGGCAGTGCAGCTCACCACGCGCGGCCGCCGCAAGCTCACCGCCCTCGGCGTCGAGCTTCCCGAGGGCCAGGCACCGTTGACGTAGCTGACGGACCTCTCACTCGGGCTGACCGAACATCTCGTCGTAGCCGCGTCCGCGCAGCTCCAGGAGGCAGAAGCCGTTGCCAAACGGATCGGCGAGCACCGCGATCAGCCCCCACTTGCGCTGCTTGATGCCCTGATCGAGCGTCGCTCCGGCCGCGATCGCCTTTTCCACCGCGCGTTCCAGGTCCGCGACCTCCAAGTCCAGGTGCACGGGCGTCCAATGTCGCGCATAGTCGCGGTGCGCCGTGCTTCGCGGGCTGGGCAGCGTGCCCGCTTCCTCCGCGAGGAGATCGATCGGGCATGAAGCGCCCAGCATCTCCGCCCATTTGCTCCCGAGCCGTCTGCCGGGCGTAAGCCCGACGGCATCGCGATAGAACGCAATCCCCGCTTCGAGATCAGGCACGTCGACGCAGATGCGCAGTTGCACCGCCATCGCCACCTCGCACGAGGCGATCGTCTTACAGGAGGAGCGAACGCGGTGCCACTGCGACAGGCGGCAGGACAGGCAACCGTGCCGCGCAAAGGTGCCAACCGGTCCTGCTTGGAGTAGGGTCCGCCCATGATCCGGATGACACTCGTCGCCCTCGGCCTTTCCTTTTCCGCCGCTGCAGCGAATACCGTGACCGTCCAGCTGAAGGACGGGAAGGGCGATTCCGTGGGGACTGCAAGGCTCTCGGATGCCAGGCACGGCGTCGACATCAAGCTCGACGCGAAAGGGCTCACCGCCGGAAAGCACGGCATGCACCTGCACGAGACCGGCAAGTGCGAGGGGCCCGATTTCAAGTCCGCCGGCGGTCATCTGAACCCGGAGAACAAGGAGCACGGGCTCAAGAACCCCAAGGGCGCGCACGAGGGCGACATGCCCGTCATCAACGTCGGCCGCGACGGGAAGGCGAAGGAGACGGTCAACGCGCCCTTCGCGAAGCTGGCCGACCTGCACGGCAAGGCGCTCGTCATCCATGCCAAGGAAGACGATCAGATGACCGCGGCGTCGTCCGGCGAACGCGTCGCCTGCGGCGTGATTCCGTAGCGTCTTGCCCGCTCGCGGTGCGCGGGCCATCCGCCACCATGCTCCAGGCAGGCTGGCGGCCGAGCGCCTCGCGGCAGCGGGTGAAGCCGCTCGGCGAAGCCGCGAACGCAACGCGCGACGACTTGACTTCGCAGGTCCGCACGCGCGCTGTCGCCCCCGTCAAAAGGGGAAACAATCATGAGCATGGAATCATTGAATGGCGTCGTGGCCGGCGCCCCGAGCGCAGTTGCCTGGGATTCGACTCGTCTGGACGTTTTCGCGGTGGGCCCCAATCAGGGGCTTCTGCATTGGTGGCGCAACGACGGCGGCGCGTGGGGCGGGCCCGAGGCTCGCGGCGGAAGCCTGCCGGCCGAAGGACTGAGCGCCGTATCGTGGGGCGCCAATCGCCTGGACGTCTTCGGCGTGGAAGGTGGATCGGGACAGCTCGTGCATTGGGCGTGGGATGGCGCGTCCTGGCATGACAACGAGAAACGCGGCGGCAAGATGAACGCCGAACCGGTCAGCGCGGTTTCCTGGGGACCCAACCGGATCGATGCCTTCGGCGTCGAGGCCGGGTCCGGCCAGCTGCTTCATTGGTCGTGGGATGGCAACGCCTGGCACGACAACGAGAAGCGCGGCGGACAGATGAACGCCGAAGGCGTCAGCGCCGTCTCCTGGGGGCCCAATCGCCTGGACGTCTTCGGGGTCGAAGCGGGATCGGGCCAGCTCCTGCACTGGGCGTGGGATGGCCACGCCTGGCACGACAACGAGAAGCGCGGCGGCAAGATGAACGCCGAAGGCGTCAGCGCCGTCTCCTGGGGGCCCAATCGCCTGGACGTCTTCGGGGTCGAGGCGGGATCCGGGCAGCTGCTGCATTGGTCCTGGGACGGCACAGCCTGGCACGACAACGAGAAGCGCGGCGGGAAGATGAACGTCCAGTCTGTCAGCGCCGTCTCCCGTGGCGTGAACCGCCTGGACGTTTTCGGGATCGAAGCCGGGACCGGCCATCTCTTGCGGTGGTCGTGGAACGGGTCGAGCTGGACGGACGCCGTGTCGGTCTCGCCGTCGACTCTCCCCTCCGGCGACGTGAGCGGCCTCTGCCGGGGACCTGACCGCATCGACGTCTTCGCGCGCGCGAGCGACAACACCCTGCGCCACTGGCAGGGCGGAACCTCGGTTGCGCATGGCCGGGTTGCGGGCTTCTTGCCCAGCCGCTCCGGGTTCCACTTCGCCAACGACTATCCCCCCAATACCCCTTACCCGGTGATCACCCTGCCCATCGTCGGGCCCATCCGGGCTGGCGACGCGGGCAACGGGCTGTGCGGGGGATTCGTTCTCGCGGCGCTCGATCTGTTCTGCCACGCGCCGCGGCTCCCTCCGCCTGCCAACACCGGCGACGCGCAGCGACCTGCGGCGGGCACTCCGATCTTCAACTACATCGTTTCACGGCTGATGGACAGCTTCGGGCCGCTCGCGAACGGCCTGGGCGCGAATGCGGCCAGGGTGGTGGAATGGATCCACACGCCCGATGAAGACGTCAATACCTGGATCAACAACCGCGGACTGGCGCAGCGCGTGGTCGAGGTGGAATGGCCGAAGATCAAGAGCGACATCGATTCCGGGTTTCCCTCGCCGTTGAACCTGATCGGGGGGCCGAAACGGGAGGTCTTCGACCTCGCCGGAATCGTCCAGACCCTCCACAGCTGCCACCAGGTGCTGGCCTATGCCTATGACGTCGATGCCGCGAACAACTTGAGGCTCCTCGTCTATGACTGCAACGACCCGTTCAACGACGACTCGGCCATTTCGCTGAACCTGACCAGCGACTTCCTGCATGCGATCCCGATGTCGTCGCCCGCGGTTTCCGCGCACATGAACGGCGGATTGCAGCTCCGCGGATTCTTCCGCACGGCATGTCAGCTCCGCGATCCCAGCGCCATCGCCGGCAACGCCTGACGAGCGTGTTCCGGTTGGCGTAGCGCGCGACCCTGGACCGGCGTGTGAAGTTTTGTTAGCGGGCCCGCCGCGAGGCGCGGTCATCGCTATCCTCCGAGGCCAGGAGGCATGCCGTGATCCGGGGGCGCAAGCTCGTCCTGCGCATCTATCTCATCGGGCTGGCGCAGATCGCGGCGCTGGCGGTGACGTTCGCCCTCGCGCGGCAGGCGACCCAGCCTCAGGAAAGGCCGCGCGGCGAGGAGACGCGCTTTCTCATCGACCAGCTTGCGGCCAATGCGGCGGACCGCGCGACGCTGGAGGCGCGCCTGCGCGAGCTGAAGGAGCGGGCGAGGATGACCGTCCAGCTGCGCGACCGCTCGGGCGCCGTCGTCGCCTCGAGCGGGACGGTGCGCGGTCCACGCACCTTCACGGTGGACTGGTCGGGCGGTACCGCTTCCGTCGAGCTGCCACCCCCTCCAGCGCCTCCGGGTGGGCCGGTCTTCGCCATTGCCGCCGTGCTGGTCCTGGTGGGCATCTCCGCCGTTTCCATGGCGGCCTGGCTGGGAAGGCCGCTCGCCTCGCTCTCCGCCGTCGCCCGGCAGCTCGGCGCCGGAGATCTGTCCGCCCGCGCCGACCTGCGCCGCAGCGACGAGCTGGGCGACGTGGCCGAAGCCTTCAACGAGATGGCCGGGCGCATCGAGGATCTGGTCCGCGGCCAGCGCGAGCTTCTCGCCAACGTCTCGCACGAGCTGCGCACGCCGCTGGCGCGCATCCGCGTGGCGCTCGACCTGGCCGCCGAGGGAAGCGCGCAGGATGCGGCGGCATCGCTCTCCGGCATCGCGGGCGATCTTGGCGGAGCTGGAACGGCTGACCAACGACATCCTCACCAGCGCGCGCCTCGAGCTCTCTTCCGCGCACCCGCCTCTGCGGGTGGAGCGGACGGCGGCGAAGGCCCTGATCGAGGCCGCCGTGGAGCGGTTCCGCGCCGCGCGGCCGGAGCGGGTGTTGCACGTCGACGACGCAACGGCGGGAGCGCAGGTGGAGGTGGATCGCATGCTCCTGCGGCGCGCCCTCGACAACCTGCTCGAGAACGCGGCCAAGTATTCCGAGGGGGAGATCGCGCTCGGCGCCAGGGCGGAGGGCGGCAGCTTGACCCTGGAGGTTCGCGACCGCGGAGCCGGCATCGCGCCGTCCGATCTGAAGCGCCTCTTCACGCCCTTCTTCCGCGCCGACCGCAGCCGCGCCCGCCAGACGGGCGGCCTGGGGCTCGGTCTCCTGCTGGCCCGCCGGATCGTCGAGGCGCACCACGGCACGCTCGAGATCGAGAGCGCCGCGGGGCAGGGCACGCTGGCGAGAATCCGCGTTCCTCTCGCGACTTAGCGCGCTTCACATTCGCTAACACCGGGCTCATTCGCGTTCCACACGGCGCTTCTACTCTCCAGGGCAAGGAGAAACGCCATGCGAAAGACCCTTTTGATCGCCCTTGCCGCGGGTTGCACGCACGCCGCGGCGCCCGCGTACCGCAGCGAGGCCGTCAGCCGCGGCTCGGTGAGCCAGACCGTCAACGCCACGGGCGACGTGTCTGCCCTGGTCACGGTCAGCGTCGGCTCGCAGGTGTCCGGCATCGTCGACAAGCTCTTCGTCGACTTCAACAGCAAGGTCGCGAAGGGACAGGTGCTCGCCACGCTGGACACGCGCCTCTTCGCGGCGGCGCTGGAAAAGGCGGATGCGGGGCTCGCCGCGGCCAACGCGAACGTCCAGAAGTCGCAGGCCGTGTTCGCCGACTCACAGCGCATCGCCGACCGCGACCTGGCGCTGAAGGGCCAGGGGCTCATCTCGCAGGCAGAGCTGGACACTGCGGTCTCCACCCGCGATGGAAACGCCGCGGCGCTCTCCGCGGCCAAGGCGGCGGCGCTGCAGGCAAAGGCCGATCGCGACCAGGCCAAGGTCAACCTCGAGTTCACCAGCATCAAGAGCCCCATCGACGGCGTGGTCGTCTCGCGCAGCATCGACGTGGGCCAGACGGTGGCGGCGGCGTTCGAGGCGCCCACCCTCTTCGTGATCGCCAACGACCTCACCAAGATGCAGATCCTCGCCAACATCGACGAGGCCGACGTGGGCAAGGTGCAGGAGGGCCTGCAGGCGCGCTTCACCGTCGACGCCTTCCCCGGAGAGACGTTCACCGGCACCGTCCGCCAGGTGCGTGAGGCCGCGACCACCACCAACAACGTCGTGACCTACGCGGCGGTGATCGACGCCAACAATCCCGACCGCAAGCTGCGCCAGGGAATGACCGCGTCGGTGACCATCGTCAACGCCCAGCGCGACGCGGTGCTGCGCGTCTCCAATGCGGCCCTGCGCTTCAAGCCCGACGCGCCGCCCGCCCAGCCGCAGCAGAAGAGCGCCCCGCAAGCGCGCGCTGCATCGCCCCTGCCGCGCGGCCCGGGACAGACCGCCACGGTGTTCAAGCTGGAGAACGGCAAGCCGGTGGCGGTCAGCGTCCACCTCGGCATCGCCGACGGGCAGCGCACCGAAGTCACCGACGGGCTCGCCGAGGGCGACCAGATCATCGTCGGCAGCAGCGGTGGCAGCACCAGCAGCGCACCTTCGCAACCGCAGTCGAGAGGAGGATCCCGTGGACCGTTCTAGGCCGGTGGTGGAGACGCGCGACCTCGTCAAGGTCTACCGCATGGGAGAGCAGGAAGTGCGGGCCCTGCGCGGAGTGTCCTTGAGCTTCGCGGCGGGCGAGTTCGTGGCGGTGATGGGCGCGTCGGGGTCGGGCAAGAGCACCTTCATGAACACGCTCGGCTGCCTCGATCGCCCCACCTCCGGCAGCTACCTGCTCGCGGGCCAGGAGGTGGGAAGCCTCTCCCGCGACCAGTTGGCGGGCGTGCGGGGCAAGCAGCTTGGATTCGTCTTCCAGGGCTTCAACCTGCTGCCGCGCACCAGCGCCGTGGAGAACGTCGAGTTGCCCATGCTCTACCAGGGCGTCCCGACCAAGGAGCGCCAGAAGCGGGCGGCGGAAGCGCTGGCGCGGGTGGGCCTTGGCGAGCGGCTCGATCACACCCCGGCGCAGCTCTCCGGCGGCCAGCAGCAGCGCGTGGCCATCGCCCGCGCGCTGGTCAACCGGCCCACGCTCCTGCTCGCAGACGAGCCCACCGGAAATCTCGACTCCAAGACCAGCGTGGAAGTGATGTCCATCTTCCAGGACCTCAACCAGCAGGGCCTCACCATCGTTCTCGTCACCCACGAACCGGACATCGCCGAGCACGCCAAGCGCATCGTCACCTTCCGCGACGGCGCGGTGGTCAGCGACGAGCCGGTCAACCAGAGATTGGCGGCAGCATGAACCCCCTCGTCTCGTTGCGCACCGCGCTCCGCGCGCTGGTCAAGAACAAGCTCCGCTCGCTCCTCGCCATGCTCGGCATCGTCATCGCGGTGGCCGCGGTGGTTGCGACGGTGGCCATCGGCCAGGGCGCCGAGGCGAAAGTGGCCAACCAGATGGCCTCGCTGGGCACCAATCTGTTGGTGGTCCAGGGCGGCTCCATCGCCAACCACGGGGTCGCCACCGGCGCGGGCGCCACGCAGAATCTCACGCGCGACGATTCTTCGGCGATCGAGCGCGAGCTGGGCGACTCGGTGGCCGCGGTCTCGCCCTCGAGCCGCACCAACGGCCAGGTGGTGAACGGCGACCAGAACTGGTCCACGCAGATCCAGGGCGCGTCGCCCTCCTTCCTCGACATCCGCAGCTGGACCCTGGCGCAGGGCGACGGCTTCACCCGCGAGGACGATTCCGCCGCGGCCAAGGTTTGCGTCCTCGGCCAGACGGTGGTGGACAAGCTCTTTCCCGCCGGAGCGCAGGTGATCGGCGAAGAGATCCGCGTCAAGGCCGTGCCCTGCAAGATCGTGGGCGTCCTCGCCGCCAAGGGCCAGTCCGCTTCCGGCCAGGACCAGGACGACGTGGTGCTGATGCCCTGGACCACCGTGGCGCGGCGGCTGATGGGCTCGCAGTCGGACACCGTGCAGCAGATCCTGGTGCTGGCGCAGTCGGGCCGCGTGGACGACGCGCAGCGCGACGTGACTTCGCTCTTGCGGCAGCGGCACCACCTCGAGGGCAGCGCGCCGAACGATTTCGACATCCGCAACCTCGCCGCCATGCAGGACGCGGCCAGGTCCAGCACGCAGACGGTGGCGGTGCTCCTCGGCAGCGTCGCGCTGATCTCGCTCATCGTCGGCGCCATCGGCATCGCCAACGTGATGCTGGTCTCGGTGACCGAGCGCACCCGCGAGATCGGCCTGCGCATGGCCATCGGCGCGAAGGGCCGCGACGTGCTCTTCCAGTTCCTCACCGAGGCGGTTGCGCTCGCCTGCGTGGGCGGGGCCATCGGGGTGCTGATCGGCAGCGTCGCTGATGCGGCTGATGGCGGCGCACTTCCAGTGGCAGGCGCTGCTCTCCTTGCCGGTGATGGCGGGCACAATCGTCTTGGCAGGGCTTGCGGGAGTGGTGTCGGGTTTCTATCCGGCCCTGCGCGCTTCGCGGCTGGACCCCATCGACGCGCTGCGCTTCGAGTAGTTAGATGGCGCCGTGGCTGCCGAGCCGGGAATCCTGGTCCTCTACGTCGAGGACGACGAGCGGCTCGCGCAGCTCACGGCGCGCTATCTGGAATCGCACGGCGCTCAAGGTGTCGGTGGTCGCGAACGGGCTCGATGCGGTTCCCGAGGCGCTGCGGCAAAGGCCCGACGTGATCCTGCTCGACATCATGCTGCCGGGGATCGACGGGCTGGAAGTCTGCCGGCGCCTGCGCGCGCGCCTGGACACGCCGGTGATCATGGTCACCGCGCACGGGGACGAGCCGGACCGCGTGGTGGGCCTGGAGGGCGGGGCGGACGACTACATCGTCAAGCCTTTCTCCTCGCGCGAGCTGCTCGCCCGCATCCGCGCCCAGGCCCGCAGGGCGCGCGGCCGCGCCGGGCCGCCTTCGAAGGCCATCGTGGTGGGGCAACTGCGGATCGAGCCGCAGTCCATGCAGGTCACGCTGGCGGGACGCGAGCTGGGCCTGACGACGTACGAGTTCGCGCTGCTGCGCGCGCTGGCGGAGCGGGCCGGACAGGTCCTGACCCGCGAGCAGCTGATGGACCTGGTGCGCGGCAGCGCGGAGGAGTCGTTCGACCGATCCATCGACGTGCACATCTCCCATCTGCGCCAGAAGCTGGGGGATGATTCCCGCAACCCGCGACTGCTCAAGACGGTAAGGGGAGTGGGGTATCTGCTGGCGGTTTCGACCCGTGGTTCGTGCCCGGCCTCGTCGCGGAACAGTCCCAACGCTTGAAATCGCAAACGGGATCTTTCAAAGTGGATTCCCACCGCGTCGAGCTCCATGTCGCAGTTCTCAGGGAGGGAGCATGGAACGCACCACCGCCACCTGGCGCCGCCTCGCCGCGCTCATCCTGCTGCTTGCAGCCTGCGGTGGTGGAGGTGTCGCGACTCCGCCTCCACAGCCCGGTAGCAAGCTGTTCGTCTCCGACGGAGGCCGGCGTGCCATCGGCTCGATGATCGATCCGAATCCGGGTCCCGGCACGTCCTCCCTCGACCGTCTCATCACCGGAAGCAATACGGGGCTCGGAGCGGGCGGCACGCCCTCGCCGTCGACGATCCCGAGCATGGCGATCGATGCGGCAGCGGATCGTCTCTACGTCGCGACCCAGTCACAGCTGCTCGTATTCGACCGGGCGAGCCAGGCAAACGGCGACGTCGCTCCTTCGCGCTCCATTTTTGCGACGGTGTCGAAGAAAGGCGTGCTCTCCGTGGTCAACTTCTTCAACGTGTTCCTGGATACGGCCAACGATCGTTTGTACGTCGCGGAGCCGGATGGTTACGTTCACGTTTTCAATCGCGCGAGCACGCTGAACGGGGCGGTAACGCCGGACAGGACCATTCTTCCTGACTTCGGGTCCGATACGCCCGTCATCCCGTTCGGCATCGCGGTGGACTCGGGGAACAGGCTGTATGTCGGACTGCGACCGTCAGCCCTACGGGCGGCTCGCGCATCTTGCGCTTCGACAATGCGTCAACGGTGAACACGGCGTCGGGTTCCACTACGCCTGCGGATCGAACGCTGACTTTCGCGCAAGGGCCCACGTCGTTCCATCTCGACGCCCGGAATGATCGGCTCTACGTCTCGTTCTTCAACGGCCGTATCCAGGTCTTCGACAGCGCGAGTACCCTGACCTCCACGGCCACGCCGGACCGGACCATCACGCTGCCGTCGCCCGGCAAGTTCCTCTTCGTCGACACGACGAACGACAGGCTTTACGCCGCGGCGAACAACTTGCTCTTCATCATCAACGGCGCGCACGCGGCCAGCGATCCGACGGTGACCGCGACGGTCCTCAGCGTGGCCTCCCCCGACTCCAGGTTCTCTGCGGTCGTGGTGAAGCCCTAGACCGCACAGTCTAGGGCCGCGTCCTGCCGCGCTGCGCGGTCGCCAGCGAGACCATCTCGAAGCCGAAGCGCGCGCGGATGCTGTCGATGACCGCGCCGACCCGCTCGTTGCGATCGAAGAGCGAGAGCTGCTCGAACATGCCCAGGTTCGAGAGCTGTATGCCGAGCAGGCGGATCGGCAGCGGCCGCGTCCGCGCCGCCGCGAACATCTCCTTGACGATGGGATAGAGCTCGAGCTCCGAGTTGGTCGCCGTCGTCGTGTGCGAACGCGTCAGCGTGTGGAAGTCGGCGTAGCGCAGCTTGAGGGTCACCGTGCGCGCCTTGACGTGGCGCTTGCGCGCGCGCCAGCAGACCCGCTCGCAAAGACCGCAGAGGACCGCCTCGATCGACGACGCGTCGCTCACGTCCTCGCGGAAGGTCCGCTCGTTGGAGATGCTGCCGACGGTCTCGCCCTCGGGATCGTGCTCGGAGAACGCCGGGCGCTCGCGGCCGAGGTGGCCCGAGCCCAGCCCCTGCACGCCGCGCGAGATCGACGCAGCCCACGCGCCGAAGATCTTCTCCAGATCCGCGACGGAGGCCTCGGCCACCGCGCCCAGCGTCTGGTAGCCGGCAGCGTGCAGCCTGGCCTCGGCGACCGGACCGATGCCCGGGAACGACCGCACGGGCAGTGGCGCGAGCACGGCGCGCTCGACACCCGCGGGCACCAGCATCACACCGCGAGGCTTGGCCAGCGCCGACGCCACCTTGGCCACGACCTTGCTGGTCGCGACCCCGGCGCTCGACGGCAGCCCGAGCTCGTCGAAGATTGCCGTGGTCAGCTGCAGCACGGCGCGCTCGATGGCAACGTCGCCAGCGCGGCCATCGCCTTCGGCGCCGCCGGATCCGTAGAGACGCTCGCAGCCGGAGAAATCGAGGTACATCTCGTCGATGCTGGCGACCAGCACCTTGGGCGCGAAGCGACGCGCGATCTCGCGCACGCGCTCGGCGTAGGTGCCGTAGATCTCGTGCCGGGTGGGCAGGTAGATCGCGTTCGGCGCGCGCTTGCCCGCCTCGGTGAGCGACATGCCCGACTTCACCCCCAGGCGGCGCACCTCGTAGCTGGCGGCGGTGACCACGCCGCGGCTTCCCGGCTTTCCCCCGACGACGACCGGCTTGCCTTCCAGCGTCGGATCGAGCAGCCGCTCGACCGAGACGAAGAACGTATCGAGATCCAGGCAGCAGATCCGGGGCGCCTCCAGCGGCCGTGCGCGCGCGAGCTCGGACGCCATGCCCATGAGGCGAGGCTAGCTGATCATATGTTCAGGTACAAGACTTCTCACGAAACCCATTCGCTCAGTCATCAGCCTCCCCGACAGGAGCTGATGTGCCCCAGTGATCCGGACGGAATCCTGCTTCCTGTACACTCCAGCTCATGAAAACACCGGCCATTGTCGGGACGCTCGTCTCGTTCACGGCGATCGCGTCGCTCGGAATCGCCAACCGTCGCACCAGCCATGCGAGCGCGTTGCCTGCCTGTGACGCGCAAGCCATCGCCAAAGCAGGGCGCGGCTACGTCTGCATCGTGCAGGACGAAGGGCGGCCCGGTCTCGTGGCGCGTCGAAGCCGTCGTGGTTTCGGCGAATCGCACCTTCCGCGTCTTTCAGGACCAGAAGAGCGGGCTCTACGTGAGCGACGATCTGGGCAGGCACTCGCATGATTCGGTCATGAAGAAGTCCCCCTGCGCCTCAGCGGATTTCGCGGCTCAAACGGGCAACCTGGCTTCCGTCACCTGGCGGGTGCCGTCGGGTTATCCAAGAGAACTGAATGGCAAGAAGGGCTTCCCCGAGCACGACAGCGATTTCGTCGTGCTGGAGGAAAACGGGATTCGTGACGCGATTCCGGGCTTGACGACAAAATGGTTCACCTCGTCGTCCGAGGAAGACGGCGACAAATCCTTGTACTCCTCCTACGGGTATGACGGAGAGTTCGGTGCGGTGAACGCGGGCTGCAATGGGAATGGGAACGTCTCCTTGCGCTGTGTCGGGCAGGTGGCGCAATAACGGAACCGGTGCCGTTTCGAATTCGGGTCTCGACCGTTCCGATTCCGGGACGGCGGTTCGGACGAATTCTGCAATATCCACTATTTACATCTGGCACGGCCTTCGCTATGCGCATGCGGAATGGAGAGCTTCGTCCGCGAGCTCCGCTACGCGTTGCGCTCCCTGTCGCGAACGCCCGCGTTCAGCGCCGCGGCCGTCCTCGCGCTCGCCCTCGGCATCGGCGGATCGAGCGCCATCTTCAGCGTGTTGGAGAACGTCCTCTTGAAGCCGTTGCCGGTGCCTGAGCCGAACCGGCTCATGCGGCTCTATGAGGTCCTCGAAAACGCCAGGCCAGGCCCCTGGTCGCACGCCGACTACCTCGACCTCGCCCGTGAGAACGAGGCGTTCGAGTCCACCGCCGAACTCTATCCGACAAGGGTCGCCATGACCGGCCGCGGCGGCCCGGTGATGCTCTCGGCCGCCAAGGTCAGCTCCAGTTTCTTCGCCACCGTCAAGGTGCATCCCGCCCTCGGCCGCGGTCTCGCCGCCGAGGAGGACTACGATGGCGGACCGCATTCGGCCGTCATCTTCGACAGCCTCTGGCAGCGCGAGTTCGGCAGGGACCCGCACATCCTCGGCCAGAGCGTCACGCTCGACGGGCGGATGTACGCAATCGTCGGCGTGATGCCGCCTGGCTTCCGGCTGCCGCTCCTGCACGGGGCGGAGGCGCTGGTGCCGTTCGCGTACACGAACAAGGACCTCCAGAGACGCAGCTCGCATTGGGCCGTCGCCATCGGCCGGCTCAAGCCGGGCACATCCTTTGCCCAGGCCAACGCCAATCTCGATCGGAAAGGCCGCGTCATCGCCGCCCGGCTTCCCGACCACAAGGGCATGACCCTGCGGGCGGCGCCCCTGCTCGACGACCTGGTCGGACCCGTCAAGCCGGTCCTCGAGGCGCTGCTCGGCGCGGTGATCATGGTGCTGCTCATCGCCTGCGCCAACGTCGCCAGCATGCTTCTCGCGCGCGGCGCGGCCCGGGAACGCGAGCTGGCCATCCGCGCGGCGCTCGGAAGCGGGCGGGCGCGCATCGTGCGGCAGCTCTTGACCGAGGCGGTCCTGCTTTCGCTGGGAGGCGGCCTTTTGGGCGTGCTGCTTGCGGCGTGGGGCGTCGACGCCCTGGTTGCGCTCGCGCCGAAGACCATCCCGCGGCTCGACGAGGTGCGGCTCGACCCGGCGGTGCTCGGGTTCGCGCTCGGGATTTCGCTGCTCTCGGGACTCATCGCCGGCGTGATGCCGGCGCTGCAGGCCACGCGGCCGGACCTGGTCGATGCCTTGAAGAACGGCTCTTTGGCCACCACCTCGCACAGCCGGCTGCGGTCGGCGCTGGTCGTGGCCGAGGTCGCGCTGGCGCTCGTGCTGGTGATCGGCGCCGGCCTGATGATCCGCACGCTGGTCCGGCTCCTGGACCAGCCGACCGGCCTCGTAGACCCCGCCCACGTCTTCGTCGCCGGCCTCGACCTGCCGGCCGATACGTACGCCAAACCCGAGAAGATCGTCGCCTTCCAGCGGCAGCTCCTGCCGCGGCTCCAGGCGATGCCGGGCGTGAAGAGCGCGGCCCTGGCCTCGAACGTTCCGCTGAGCGGCTGGATCAACACCGCGCTGTCGTTCAACATCTCGGGCGAGCCGCGGCCGCCGCTCGAGGCGAGCTCGGAGGTCGAGATCGTCTGGACCACGCCGGGATACCTTTCCACGGTCGGCATCCCGCTCCTGCGCGGCCGCGACTTGACCGCCGCCGACGACGAGAAGGCGCCGAAAGTATTGCTGGTCAACGAGGCGTTCGGGCGCAAGTACCTGGACGGGCGCGATCCGATCGGGCGGCACGTCCTCCAGTTGTTCGGCGACGACTACGACGCCGAGATCGTCGGCGTGATCGCCGACGTCCCCACCCGGAGCCTCGACCGCAAGCCCGGGCCGCTGGTGGTGGCCGCCAATGCGCAGGGGCCGGCGCGCTACATGCTCGCGGTCATGCGGACCTCGTTGCCGCACCCGCTCGATCTGGCGCCGCTGCTGCGGACCGAGGTCATGGCCATCGACCAGGACCAGCCCGTGATCAACCCGCGCACGCTGGAGCAGGTCGTGGCCGACTCGGTGGGCGAGCGGCGGTTCCAGATGCTCCTCTTGACGCTGTTCGGCAGCGTGGCGCTCTTGCTCGCGGCAGTGGGGATCTACGGCGTGATGGCGTATTCGGTCGCGCAGCGGTACCGGGAGATCGGCATCCGGATGGCGCTGGGCGCGCAGTCGTCGCAGGTGCTGCGGATGGTGGTCTCGAGCGGCCTGAAGCTGGCGGTGATCGGCGTCGGCATCGGCGTGATCGGTGCCTTGGCGGTGACGCAGGCGTTGAAGGCCGCGCTGTACCAGGTGAGCGCGACCGACCCGATCACCTTCGTGGCCGTGTCGCTCCTGCTCCTGGGCGTGGCCGCGCTCGCCAGCTGGGCGCCGGCGCGGCGGGCCGCCCGGGTGGACCCGATGGTGCCGCTGCGCGCCGAGTGATCCCGGTCGTCCTCAACCAGCCTTGCGGTCGGAGCGGCCGATCACCAGCGGGCGATCGTAATAACCGAAGCGCACGATGCGCTGGTCGGCGAAACCGTTCTCCGCCAAAAGACGGCTCAAGAAATCGAGCGAGGCGAGGCGCGCCAGCTCGCCGGAGTGCTGCTGCTTGTTCTCGTTGGCCTGCACCACGAAGTACTCGACCGCGCGGCTCAAGGCGCGGGTGATGCGTGCCATGGTCTCCGGAGGCTCGTAATAAAGCGAGCAGAACGAGGTGGCGACGTCATACCCCGTCAAGTCGCGCTCGAGGACCGCGTGCATCGGTCGCTCCACCAGCTCGAACGCGTACGAGCGGTTCTCGACGAACTCGAACCATCGCCGGTTGAGCCGCGCGTAATCGGCGAAGACCGGATCGCGCTCGTAGCCCGTGACGCTGCGTGCGCCGGCGCGCAGCATTTCCAGCGGGATCATCGCGTTGTTGGTGCCGAGGTCGAGCACGCGCTTGCCGCGCACGTCGGGGAGGTATCGGCGGATGAAGCGCCACTTGCCGGTGCCCACTTCGATGGAACAGATCGGGCCGACGCTGTAGCCACGCCCGTAATAGACGGGCGCATAGAACAGATCCCTGCGCCGTGCGGCCAGGGCCGCGATGCGCGAGCGGAACACCTGCTCGGAGAGCAGCTCGGCGCCGAAGAGGAAGTTGAAGCGATCGCGGTCCCGCTCGCGCTCGGCCAGAAAGCGCAGCGAGCGCACGCCGCTCCACCGGCCGGCCTTCGATGCCGCGGAGATGCGGCTTGCCATCGACGATGACGACGTCGCCGTAGCTCACGTCGCCGACAGCGACGCCTGACTGGTGGATGCTCTGGAGCAGGGCGCCGAGCTGCTCGATGAAGCCTTCATCGACCACCGAGCGGAGCGCGGCGAGGCAGGCCTCGCGCCCTGGCGGCTGCGGAGCGGACGGATCCCAGGCGCCCGGCCCCGGGTAGCTCGCGCTCAAGCGATTCTGCAGCTCGACCGAAGCGCCCGCCCGCACCAGGCGCGCGCCAAGATCGTCGCCTTGGCTGTATGACGAATGCATCGCGCCGGATCGACGCCGCACCGGGAGGATGGTACCCGCGACGCGCGCCAGGCCCGCCTGCGCGAGGTCTGCGTAGAGCGGCATGACGGTCCACAGCGTCACCGCCTTCTTGGCGATGCGCCTCGGCACGCTCGGGGCGCCGGCGTGGCCGTCGAAGGAACCGGAGGCGACCTGAGCCGAGGTGGCTTCCATGACTTGATAAGGTGGTGATCGAAGCGGCGTCCCGCCTTTTCCGTCGCATTTCCCACAACTCTCAGTGCGGCGGCACCGAACGCGGCGGACGTTCGGCGGACCTACACGGCACCCTCGACGACGCGCATGTCGCGGTCGGCGGCGTCGCCGAGCGCGCGCAGCGCTTCCTTGTAGGCCGGCGTGTCGTGCGCGGCGATCGCTTTCTCGAGGCTGTCGAACTCCACCAGGACCACGCGCTGGTTCATGCCGGATTCCCATGTCTTCGCGGGCGTGCCGGCCGCCAGGAAGCGGCCACCCGCTGCCTCGAGCGCCGGCACGGCGATCTTCGCGTACTCGCCCCGCGCCTTCTCGTTCTTGATCGATCGATACGTCACGACCCAATACGCTTTCGCCACGACGCCTCCTTTTTGCGTCCATCCTGACACGTACGCGGGCCCGCGGGACGACGTTCGTCGGACCCACCCTATTGACGATACTGCGCCAAAACATGAGGGTGCGGCGCGCGCCGGTCGTCACTGTCCACACCGGCCCCCCCGGAGGATCACGTCATATGAGACTTCACCGCCTGTGGATCTCGTCCCTCGTCGTCTTCGCGGCCGCCGCCGCTCGCGCGGACACGTTCCCCAAGGAAGCCACCATCGACGAAATCCAGGCCCGCTACCGGGCCGGGACCCTCACCCCCGCGCAGCTCGTCCAGATGTACCTCGACCGGATCAACGCCTTCGATCACTCGAGCAAACCGCAGCCCTTCGGAAACGGCCTGAGCGATCAGCCGCTGAACAGCTTCATGCACGTGAACGAAAACGCCCTGCGCGACGCGAGGCGGCTCGACGGAGACGACGACGGCGACAGGCCGCTCTTCGGCATCCCGGTGATCCTCAAGGACAACGTCGCCACCAAGGACATGCCGACCACCGCCGGCTCGGTCGCGATGGGCGCTTCGCGCCCGAAGAAGGACGCGACCATCGCCAAGCGCATCCGCGCAGGCGGGTGGCGATCATCCTCGGCAAGGGCACGCTGACCGAGTTCGCGAACTTCATCGCGCTCGGCATGCCGGCGGGCTTCGACTCACAGCTCCGGTTCCAGCTCTTCTCCGCGGTGCCCGAATCCGATCTCGGCAAGATCGGCTACGGCTACAATCCGTACGACACCCGGCTCGACACCCGTCCCGGCGCGTTCGACGGCCGGCCGGCGGTCACTCCCGGCGGCTCGAGCTCCGGCCCCGGCATCGCGGTCGCCGCCAACCTCGCCACGGTGGGCATCGGGACCGAGACCTCGGGATCGATCCTGAGTCCCTCGAGCGCGAACTTCCTGGTCGGCATCAAGCCGACGCTCGGCCTGGTCAGCCGCCATGGCATCGTGCCGATCACCGAGGACCAGGACACCGCCGGCCCGCTCGCGCGGACGGTGACCGACGCGGCCAAGCTGCTCGGCGTGATCGCTGGATTCGACGAGAAGGACCCGGCCACCGCCGAGTGCAAGAAGCCCGGCAACTGCTTCAAGGACTACACCCGCTTCCTCGACCCGAACGCGCTCAAGGGCGCGGTCATCGCGGTACCCAGGCATCCGTACTTCACGGTGGCCTTCGGCTTGTCGCCGAATCGCGACGCGGTGATGGAGCAGGTCATCAAGGACGCGACCGCGCAGGGCGCGACGTTCATCGATTGCGACATCCCCTCGCAGAGCTTCCTCAACAACTTCGGGAGCTGCGTCACGACCTCCGACGTGCAGGCGCGCCGGGCGAACACGGGGCCGAACCCTGCCCCATGCTCGACGGTCCTCTTGAACGGCTTCAAGAACCACCTCAACGACTATCTCGCCGACAAGGACTTCGGCCCCGGCGTGAGCGTGTCGAGCTCCCAGATCCCGGTGCGCACCATCCACAACCTGTCCGACATCATCGCGTTCAACGCCACGGCGACGCATCCGAACAGTCCGGAAGTGCAGATGAAGTACGGGCAGGACATCGCCATCGGCGCGGACTTCCTCACCACCCAGCAGGACGTCGACGACTACAAGGCCGACCGCGCCTTCGATCTCCTGCTCTCGCGCACGTGCGGCTTCGAGATCCTGTTCACGGGGCACGTCCCGGCCGGAAAGAACGGCGAGGTGGACTGCACGCCCTTCATCCAGGACTGGCTGACCGCCAACGCGCAGCCGGGCGTGAAGAGCTGCGTGGGCGTGAAGTTCGACGCCGTGCTCTTCCCGGCCAACTTCGGAGCGGCCGCGCCTGCGAAGGGCGGCTACCCGAGCGTGGCGGTGCCGGCGGGCGTCTTCCAGTTCACGACGGTGTTCCCCGGATTCCCGGCGCCGCCGTTCTCGCCGATCGATGCGACCTTCACCGGTCCGCGGTTCAGCGAGCCGCGGCTGATCGGCTTCGCCTTCGCGCTCGAGCAGGGCGCGCTGCACGCTCCCGCGAGCCACCGGACGGCGCCGCCGGATCCGAAGCTGCCCTAGCGGCTGCAGCTCGACGGTCTTCGCGACCCTGGACGGCAGCGTGGCACCGCTGCGTCCAGGGTCGGCTCTAACGGAGAACTCCCATGAAGCAGAACCGCCTGTTGGCCGGAATCACGCTGGCCTCGGTCGTCCTGCTGGCCCTGCACATCTCGCAGGACATCGTCTTCGGATTCGACCGCGCGGGACTCAATCACCTCGTCGGCGTGGGGATCCTGCTCGGATCACCTGCGGCGCGGTACTGCTGCCGCATCGCCGGCTGGGGCAGGTCATCATGCTCCTCGGGGGAATCATGGCGGCCGGAATGCTGCCGCTGCACATGCGGCACGGCTTGCGCCTGGAGTTCCTCGAAAAGCAGTGCGCTGCTGTTCATCTGGACGCTCTACCTGCTCGGCGTCATCGGGTTCCTCTCGATGATCCTCGCAGTGCGCGCGCTGGTGACGCGACCGAGCGATGGTGCGTGACGCCTCGTGGCCGCGGGTGACATTTGGCTGAGCGCCTGCGCCAGGACGATTGAGATCCCGTCGCGGGCGATGCCTGCTTGCTTTCCGCCGCGAATGGTATTACGCTTCTGTCAAGTTGGTGTTACGGAGCATGGATGAAGAGCGTCGCCGTCAAGCTTCCTGAGGACCTTCTCGCCCGGCTCGACGCCGTGAGTAGGCGCCAGGGTTCGGGCCGCTCGAGCGTAGTGCGAAAAGCGCTGCGGCACTTTCTCGAGGACACGGAGGAAAAGGGCACTGACCGGGTCTTTCGCGGAGCAGGCGGCGCGCGCGGCTGGCTGCTTCAAGGGGCCACGCGACCTTTCGCATTCGCGCCGGCACATGCGGGGCTACGGTCGTTGAGCCCGTCGTGCTCGTCGACAACGGTCCGCTCGTTGCCTATCTCAATGGGCGTGATTGTTACCACGACTGGGCGAAGGAACAACTCGCCCAGTTGCGACCACCGCTGCTGACGTGTGAGGCTGTCCTTTCCGAGGTACTCTTTCTGCTTCGCGCCCACCGTGCGGCTCAGGCCGCGGTCATGGGGCTCGTTGAAAGCGGCCTGTTGCGATTGCCGTTCAGGTTGCAGGACGAGGTTGCCGCGGTTTCGAAGCGGTTGGACCGCTACGTGGGAGTGCCAATGTCACTGGCAGACGCGTGCCTCGTGCGGATGAGCGAGCAGCATGGCTCCGCTGTCGTGCTCACGCTGGACTCCGACTTCGCCATCTACCGCCGCCACCGCCGCCAGGTCGTCCCGACCATCCAGCCTGCGCGCTGACCGTCAGGCGAGCTTAGCCGGCCATGGCTTGACCCGGTTTTCCCGACACCGAACAACGACAGACACCGGTGCAAGGTGTGCCGAGCTGCGAATGGAGGCGTTCGTCGCGGCGGGCGTTGCGCGGCATTTGAAAGGCCGCGATGATCGCGCGCTCCGGCGGATTCGGCCGCCCGATTCCAGCAGGCGCACAAATGACCGACACCTCGCAGCTCCTCGAGATCGACCGCCGTCACCTCATCCATCCGCTCCACCATGTGGGCGATCACCAGGCGCCGCTCCTCATCGCGCGGGGGACGGTGCGTTCCTCTACACCGCCGACGGGCGGCGAGATCATCGACGGCCTCTCGGGTCTGTGGAACGTCAATGTCGGCCACGGCCGGAAGGAGCTCGCCGCGGCGGCGGCGAAGCAAATGGAGCGCCTCGCCTACGCGTCCGCCTATGTCGGCGCCACCAACGAGCCGGCAGTGCGTCTCGCCGAGCGTCTGGTCGACATCTCCTATTCGAACATCTCGGCGGTCTACTTCACCACGGCGGGCGCCGAGTCGAACGAGTCGGCGTTCAAGTTTGCGCGCTACTACTGGAAGGTGAAGGGCAAGCCTGCGAAGACGAAGTTCGTCTCGCGCATCCACGGCTATCACGGCGTCACCATGGCGGCGATGAGCGCCACCGGGATGGTCGCCTACCACAAGATGTTCGGCCCGCTGATGCCCGGCTTCGTGCATGTGCCGGCGCCGTATCCCTACCGGTGGAGCGGCAACACCGAGCCGGGCCAGGGCGCCGCCGACGCGCTCGAGGAGCAGATCCGCGCCGAGGGCCCGACACGGTCGCCGCGGTGATCGCCGAGCCGGTGATCGGCGCCGGCGGCGTCATCGTGCCGCCGGACAGCTACTGGCCGGCGCTCCGCCGCGTCTGCGACAAGCACGACGTGCTGCTGATTGCCGACGAGGTCATCACAGGCTTTGGCCGCACCGGCCGGATGTTCGCGCTCGGCCGGTGGAACGTCGAGCCGGACCTCGTCTCGTTCGCGAAGGGCGTGACCTCGGCCTACATTCCGCTCGGCGGCGTCCTCGTCTCGAAGAAGGTGCACGAGGTCCTCACCTCGGCGCCGGCCGATCAGAAGTTCATGCACGCGGCGACGTACTCGGGCCACCCGGTCTGCTGCGCGGTCGCGCTCGCCAACCTCGACATCATCGAGAAGGAGGGTCTGCCGGAGCGGGCGGCGACGATGGGAAAGCACCTGCTCGACGGGCTGCGCTCGCTTTCCAACCTCTCCGAGGTGGGCGACGTGCGCGGGCTCGGCATGATGTGCGGCGTCGAATTGGTTGCTGACAAGACGAGCAAGGCGCCCGCGATCGGCCTCGGCGCGAAGGTCGCGAAGGAAGCGCTGGCCCGCGGCCTTCTCCTCCGCATCCGCGGCGGCGGGCCCGATCCGGCGACCGGCGACACGATCTGCCTGGCCCCGCCGCTGATGACTCCGAAAGATGTCCTCGATCGGATCGTCGACACGGTGAAGGCCGCAATCGTCGCCGCGCGGACGGCGTAGCGAACACGGCCTCAGTTGACGTGTTCGGGCGGTCTTGGTCCTCCGGCCGTTTGCGGGGGAGCAATGATTGAGGCGAATAATCGGCGCCCTCCCTCGCACGCCGAGGGCTGCGATGCTGCGGAGCCGGGGTTGGCCGCTCGGAAGTCGCGCTACGGTTTGGAATGTCGCGGGCCGCCGTAACGCGGGCGCTCCGAAGAGGGGCCTCTAGGGACTAGCGGGCCTCTAGGGACTAGCGGGTGGCTGTCCGCGTCTGGGCTGCACGCTGGAAGTGCCAGCATCGGGCGCTCTCGCCCCCAAAACTTGGTAGACCCCGGCATCGCCCGGCACCGCCACGTGCATGGACGGAATCGGAGCAGCTGGTGGAGCGGCGATGCTAGCTTGGACTGTCTTGGGCGCGCGCCGTTCTCTCTGTTGCGCGAGCGAGATCCAC
The DNA here is from genome assembly GCA_963792275.1 of uncultured delta proteobacterium. Lineage (GTDB taxonomy): Bacteria > Myxococcota > Myxococcia > Myxococcales > 40CM-4-68-19 > 40CM-4-68-19. The sequence continues at coordinate 287,448 of CAWBVQ010000016.1, read as the reverse complement.
GCCAAGATCAGGCCGAGCGTCGCTAGCGCAACGAGAAACAGCCCGAAGAACACTTGGCCCTTCCAGATGCGCTTGGCCTTAGCTCTGTGGATTCGGAAGTGCTCCTGGTAAATCTGCCAGAGATGCGCAGTCATGAAGCGTCTGAAATAGGCGGTTCCGGATTTCGGGAACGGCGGCGGATCCTCTACAGCATAGCCTTCCTGCACCGCCTGGACAGGTGGTGCTCCCTTCTCCTTTCCACCGTTCTGGCTCTCGAAGTCCAAGCGATCAGACTCGGCGAATACCGCCGGATCAAAGACGTTCGACTCCGAGATCCCAACGTACTTGCTGGTCACGAAGAGCGCGCCAAGCGCCCAGCCGGTCGCAGCGAGTCCGGACAGCAGCGCCGCGCCGTACAGAAAGGCGACCGTGGCGGCCCAGCCACCGCTCAGAGGGTCTAGATATTCAGGATGCTGAAGCAGCATTCCGCCGAATGTGAAGGCGACGGTGAGCGAAAGGCCGCTTGCCGTCAAAAGCGAAGTCGCCTTTCCATTGAGGGACGACTCGCGGCCGTTCTCACCGGCGAGGGCGTCCTTTGCTACCTTCGCGACCTCCTCCACAAGGTCCGGCGAGAAGCGCGCGAGACGCTTCGCGAGCTCATCGCCAGAGAGCAGGCCTGGCGGCGTCATGCTCGCCGGTGCGATGGTCTCGGCGGAGCGCTTCTTGAGAGAATGCGAGCACCACTGGGCCCGGGTCACTTCTTAACGTTCCCGTGAAACTGCCTCAGCGGATGCGGTGGCGGCGTGGCCTTCGGCTGCGGCGCGTTCTTGCCCTCGCGGAGCGGGCGCGGCGGGGCTGGCGTCGGCGTCGGCTTTGGCGCCGCCGGTGCCGGACGCGGCCGGGGCCTGGGATCGGTGCCACTCATTACTCGTCTCCAGCGTCGTGGCGTCGTTGAGCTCGACGGGGCGTAGGAGTCGGTCTCGGCTGCGGCCACATTGGGGGATCGCTCTTTCGGAAAGGTGCCGGAGGCGCAGGCGTCGGCGTCGGCGGAGGTTGTCGCGGCTGCGCCGGGGGGGCGGAGGAGGGGGCGGCCTTGGCTCCCCGGAGGCGGTTATCGACTGCTTCAGAGATCATTGCGTGGTTCTCCTCTGACGGTCCTGCACCATACGTAGAACTTTAACTCTGACTGCCTGCTGACTTTCGGACCCGAATCATCCCTTCCTACGCGGGGAATCGTGCCCGTGGCTGTCGCGCTCGCGGATTTGGCCGTGGCGGTTCTGGACATACAACTCGCTGTGACGAGCCTGAGCCATCGCACGCGCCTCCTTCACCGCTTCCGCTTGCGTCAAATGAACGCTCGCAGCGCGGGAAGCTCCCGCTGTCTTCACCGCCCACCCCTGCGGCCTCGGAGTGACCCACACATCCTTTCGAGCCATTGCCTCTCCTTGCGTTAGCCTTTCGTGCCTTCGAAGAGCGACCCGAGCACTGCCACGACACCGAAACCCGCAGCCACGCCGCCCACAGCCTTGAGCCAACCTGGCAACTCGCTTCCGTCGGTCGCTCTCGCCTCGGCGGCCAAGCCGGGCAAGTGCGACAAGATTCCCTCGATGGAGATGCGGCGGCGCAAATCACGGTCGAGCATGGACTGCAGGAGCGCGTCGAGTTGGGGAGGCAGTGTCAGGGTAACATTCGGGCCTCTATTCGGCGGCTCTCGGCGAGCCAGCAGAGCCCACAGCATCACGCCGAGCGAGTAAATGTCTCCACTCGCGGAAGAGAAGCCTTCGGGCGGGAAGTACCCGGCTGTTCCACCGCCGTGAAGTCCGAGCGTCTGAGTCTGCCCTGCTCCACCTCGGGCGAGACCAAAGTCCGCCAGCTTGGCGCCGCCATTCTTCACCGAGAGTATTCGCGAGCTTCATGTCTCCGTGAAAAGTGCCGTGAGCAGATCGGTGAACCTCTGCGAGGCCGATGGCGGCGTGGGAGAAATAGGTGATGATCTGCGAGCGTGTCAGGCTCTTCTCGGAGAGAACGAGTCCCGAGAGCGACCCTTCCATCAACTCCATCGCGAACCCACGACGGCCATCGGCGTGATGGATCGTCCCGTAATATTCGACGACGTATGTGCCTTGGTGCCGCCAAAAGCGGCGCTCCTCGTCCAGAATCAGCTGCTGGCTTTCATAGGCGCGATCCTTGGGAAACTTCGCGGCGAACCGCTTCCCGTTGGCATCTTCGCACTTGAGGAGCTGGCCCAGCCCCCCGCCCTCGAAACTGCCCAGCACCTTGAACGGCGGCACTAGAGTCATCGAGGCTCCTAGCGAAGATCAGGCCGGCAGATCTGGCAATCGCGGTAGCTGATCTGCGCGCGGGAGGGGTTCGTCTCCGGATCTCCAGTAGTCCACGATCAACTGCCTGCCGCTGATTTCGAGGCTCGTAGTGGCCGCGGAAGAAGTGCTCGTGGGGCGGGGTGATTCGTCGAGGTGATCACCCGCGTGGCAGCGCTGGCCGGTGAGGTGAACGACCTCGGTGTGGGAGTTCCACACGAGATCGAACCCCGCCAGCATCTTCTCGCGGATGGTGCGGCAAGTCGGCTGGACGAACATTTCTCGCGTTCTCCTTCCGCCCATCAGGCGGGCTCGGGTGCGCAAAAGGGACGCTACACGGCCAGAAACGGCGTGTCAACCAGATCAACCTTGAGTTTGTAATACAAACTGTTTGTTATGTTGACTTGATCTCCCTTAGGTGTATGATGCTGACGTGACTCCGGACCCGAGCGCCCAGCTGTACCGCCTGGTCGGACATCGCGTACGAGATCGACGCCAACGCCTCGACATCACCCAAGAAGAGTTGGGCGAACGGTGTGGTTTGTCACGCACCTCCGTGACCAACCTTGAACGCGGCCGGCAGAAGGTGCCACTTCATCAGCTTCAGCGAATCGCAGAGATCCTGGAACTGGATCTTCGCGAGTTCCTGCCAACCCGGGAAGAGTTGCGACACGTGGGCGAGCGGATCTCGGTAGTTGGATGGAGAGACCGTGGAAGCGCAACCAGCTACCGCCCAGTTCATCCAACGCGTCCTCGCGGAGGAGACCCAACATGGCCTCGATCAAACAAGCGGAGAAAATGGCAGCGTCGCTCCTGGAGCAACACCACGCAGTACGACCACCCATCGACGTGGAGGGCATAGCCAAGGCTCTAGGCGCCAGCATCCGACTCGAACAGCTTGAGCCGAATGTCTCGGGTCTGCTGGTCCGCAGTCCAGATGGGCGTGTGGTGATTGGGGTCAACGCGCAACATCATCTCAACCGGCGCAGATTCACCATCGCCCACGAGATTGGGCACTTCGTTCTTCATAAGACGACCCCTGGCGTTTTCATAGACGAGCACATGGTCCATTTCCGCGCGGACGCCTCCGCAAGGCAGACCGATCCAAAGGAGGTCGAGGCCAACTTTTTCGCAGCCGCTCTACTGCTGCCGAAGGAGCTATTGGTGGCAGATGTTCGTGAGCGCCAACTGGACGCGATGGATGAGGTCGCCTTGAAGGCGCTCGCAGAGCGATACGCCGTCAGCCAACAAACGCTGACGCTCCGACTACTGAATCTCGGGTTGCTCGCTGGGATGCAGGCCAGCAGCCGAGTCGCTAGACTTTGCGGACGCGTCCGGAGGCTACTCAGGCTCCTCCGGAGGCAACCTCCGATTTCGCCGCCGCTTCGCCTTCGCCGGTCCCAACTCCGGCCACCAACTACCCAAGCGGACCCGGATCGCTTCGAGGACGAGCGAGTGCGAACCGCCCTTGGCGAGGATCGCGTCAGGAGCCGCCTTGAAGGCGTAGTGCGCAACGGCGTCAACGTCGGTCCCAATGACTTTGGAGATGTTGATTGGGTTCGGGCTCTCCGGACTCGTCGCGTCAATGTCGAAGATGTAGATCCAAGCCCGCGGGTCGGAGGGCGCGCTGGTGTGAGCGAGGCGGTAGGTGCCGTCCGGCATGCCCTTGAGTTCGGGCGCGCCGAGATGACGCTGCCAGCTATCCCAGACAGCGGCGGGAATGGCGAGCGCAGCGCCGACGCAGGCGCCATGCCCTGCCAGGCGGAACTTCAAGAGCATCTGGTACAGAGCCCGCTTGAACACATTCGCGATGTTCGGGCCTTCGATTTTCTTGGCGATCCAGCGACGTTCTGGCGCACCATCCCGTGGAAGCCCGCTGCGTGGAGACGGAGCGCATCATCGAGATCCTTCACGGCATGGCTATAGCTCCCGTGAAAGTCCATCGTCTGGACTTCAAGGATGCCGTAGTGTCCCACGGTCGGTCCGGTCGGTGACGCCACCAATTCCACCAGGGTCACGTCGAAAGAGAGCTCCGGCGACCGCGCCGTGGCGCTCAGCGAGACTTCACCGCCAAGCTTCTCTTGGACGTACACGAATACCGCGTCGCCGGCGTCCAGCTTGTACTGAACCTCGGCACGGACATCCTCGCGTCGGAGCGTCATCGCCAGCTTGAGAACGACGTTTCGCTCTGCGGGAACATCGAACATCCGACGCGCCGCGCTCTCGACCAATCCGGTGTTCAACGACCGATACGGGCAAACAAGCCAGTCCTGTCGCGGCCCGTTGCTATTGGAGCTGATCGTGCAGACGCCGAGCCGGACTCGAAGCGGCTTTACGCACGCGACGGTTGCATCGGTGGCGGCCGACAGGAAAGGGCACCGGTGTGTCTGCTGATCCGCGAGAGCGCGCGGACTCTCAGCGACGGTCGGGTAGACGCGATAGCCGAACCACTCGGCGATGTGGTTGTTAGGGGCGCGTGGGTCGTTGGCCATTCCGCTTTCGAGAGGTCGCCGTCCCGCGGGCTGCGTTGGCGAAGTCCACCGAGATGTCAAAGCCAATTGCCCGGCGCCCGTGCTCCGCCGCGACAGCGAGCGCGCGCCCGGTGCAACAGAAGGGATCCACCACGACGCCACCCGGCGGGCATGAGCTTAGGATGCGGGTCGCACCAAGTCCTCCGGGAAGGTCGCGCTGTGACCATTCTGCCCGGCGCGGGCCGGCACTTCAACAACGTCGTTCGCGCCGCCCTCGACGGCGGCCATGTCGTAGTAGTACCGGGCGCGCCCCTCTTTGGGGCGGAGCACAAAATGGAAGAAGTGCTCGTGCGCGAGTCGAAGGCGATCCGTCTCTGGGCGTGGCGGGACGTTCGGCTTGGACCAGATCAGGTCGTTCCGCAGGATCCAGCGTCGAGACTGCATCGCGATGGCGAAACGAGCCGGGACTAGCAAGAGCTGCTTCCTGCGATAGTCCCCCATCGGGGTTCGCCGCCGCTCGCGAGGGTGGCCGCCGAGTCCCTGCCGCCCGTTTTCGCGGATGCTCGCCCATCTCGCAAAGTAAGTGTCGCCGATATTGATCCACATGCTGGCCGAGGGCTTCAGCGCCGGACGCGCCCGCTCAAGGATCTCGGCCAAGTGGAACACGTACCACTCTGGGAACGGCTCCAGTCCAAGCACGCCACCGGCGTCGCGATACCATTCATAGGGCGGTGGGATCTCGGGGCGACCGCATCCGTCCTCTTCCAGTCAGCGAGGATCGTCCAGTTGTGGGTTCGCCCATAGGTGCGATGACCCCAGTAGGGCGGCTCGTGATGAGCAGGTCCACGCTCTGAGGCTCGAGCGTCCCAAGGAGGTCGAACGCATCCCCGGTCTTCACTGCGACGTCGCCTGCCGCCGCCTTCTCGCGTATCGACTCGCAGCGAACCGCCTCGGAGCGCGCTATCATGCCACGCCCCGGGTCGCCGCTGCCGCCTTCATTCCGAGGGACGTAGCCAAGCGCTTACCTCCAGACCGTCCCGCGACGCGGCCTCGGTGAGCATCGCCTTCTGTTCGCCCGTCACACGCACTCTGATCTCCCGTTTTCATCTCGTGCTTTCGCTTCCGGTGCGCCATGGGCCTACAAAATAGACCCAATGATCCTCCCCGTCAAACGGCCTACAATGTAGGCCGAATCATCAAGTCCGCCTCCTCCGAAGATGATACGCTTGGGTCTGACATTGCGGAGGGCGTGACCGGCGACAAGCCGGCGCAAGCCTGCCGCGCTGCGACGTGCATATGGGGGGACGTCCAGATCGCCACCACTCGTTGTTCCTCGTCCTTCGGCACTCGAGACGATACTTGTATGGGAGGCTTCCTCAAGCCAGCGCCGCGCCGAAGACGCTGGCGGCTAGGTCTGCGATAAGTTCGCGCCGTCGGCGCTGCGGCTTGCGGGAAGGGCAACGAGCCGCGACTGGGTGGGCTGTCCGGTGAAAGAGATTTGCTCTGAGCACATCGACGGTGACGGGAGAGGCAACCCGAAGTGTTTGCGCCTCCGTCCGGAACTGGTGGATGAGGTTCTCAGGCGCATCAACGAGGCGGCGGGTGAACGCGGCAAGCCTCTTCGCGAGGAGGAGGCGCGCTCTCAGGGCAGCACCGAGGAGGTCACAGACGAGGTCGACAACATCGTTGGGGCGCGCTCGCGTCGGGTGGATCCTCATCAAGGAGATCGTCGTCACGCAGCGGGAGAACTGAAGACCCGGAAGTCCGTCACCATCAACTGCGCGAACGTTAACTTGCCCCGCGGCGGTTCGATCTTGCGCAAGAAGTGGCTCCCCGAGCTGGGTTCGAACCAGCGACCCACGGATTAACAGTCCGTTGCTCTGCCAGCTGAGCTATCGGGGAACAGGACGGGCCGGCGAAGGGCGTCGCTTGTAAGCCGTCGCGGCTGGGCGTGTCAAGGTTACACTGGCCCCGTGCAGCCCCTCCGCCCAGGCGACCCCATCGACGTGGTCGCGCCCTCCAGCGCCTTCGACCGCGAGCGGTTCGAGCGCGGCGTGCGCGCCCTCAGGGACATGCAGCTCACCCCCCGCTTCACCGAGGGAATCTTCGCGAGCGCAGGCCACCTCGCCGGCAGCGACGAACGGCGCCAGGCCGAGCTGCAGGCCGCTCTCCAGAGCGACTCCAAGGCCATCATCCTCGCCCGCGGCGGCTACGGGCTGCTGCGCTTCGCCACCCACCTCCACCGCGTGCCGCAGAAGCTGCTCGTCGGCTACAGCGACGCCACGCTCCTGCACGACCTCTGGCGCCGGGCGGGCGTGCCCTCGATCCACGGCCCCATGTGCACGCAGCTTGGCGAGGACCCCGCAAGCCCAGCAGCGCCTGAAAGCCCTCCTCTTCGGCGAGCCCGTCCCGAAACTCACCTGGCAGCCGCGCACTGCCCGCAAAGGCCGCGCCGAAGCCCCGCTCGCCGGCGGCAACCTCGCCTCCCTCGCCTCCATGTGCGGCACGCCGCTGCAGCCCTCCTTCCGCGACTGCATCGTGCTGCTCGAGGACCTCAACGAGCCCCCCTACCGCCTCGACCGCCTGCTCACCCAGCTCCTCCTCAGCGGCGCTCTCGACCAAGTGCGCGGCTTCGTCATCGGCGACCTGACCGCGCCCGAAGAAGACCCCGCCAACCGCGAGGAGACCGTCGCCGAGCGCCTCTCCGCGCTGAACGTCCCGGTCGTCTTCGGCGCTCCCTTCGGCCACGCCGGCCGCAACCAGCCCGTGGCCTTCGGCTGCGCCCACGCCCTCGACGCGGACAAAGGCGAACTGATCCAGCTCGAACCGCCCACCGGCACCTAAAGCTGCTAGCCTCCGCCGCCCATGCGCGTCTACCTGCTCGGCATCGCCGGCACCGGGATGGGCTCGTTCGCCGGGCTCTTGAGAAAGGCCGGCCACGAAGTCTCCGGCTCCGACGAGAACGTCTACCCGCCCATGAGCGAGAAGCTCTCGGAGTGGCAGCATCCCCACCTTCACGCCGTTCTCCGAAGACAACCTCGAAAAAGGCCAGCATCGACCTCGCCGTGGTCGGCAACGTCATCCGCGCCGAGAACGTGGAGGCGAAAGCCATCCGCCGCCGCGGCATCCCGCACATGAGCTTTCCCGAGGCGCTGGAGGAGCTCTTCCTCACCACCCGCCACTCCGTGGTCGTCGCCGGCACCCACGGCAAGACCACCACCACCAGCCTCCTGGCGCAGGTGCTGATGCACGCGGGCCGCGACCCGAGCCTCCTCGTCGGCGGCGTCCCGCTCAACTTCAACGAGGGCTTCCGCCTCGGCCACGGCGAGCACTTCGTCATCGAGGGCGACGAGTACGACACCGCCTACTTCGACAAGGGCCCCAAGTTCCTCCACTACCGCCCGCGCACCGCCATCTTCACCGGCGCCGAGTTCGACCACGCCGACATCTACCGCGACCTCGCCCACTACGAGAGCGCCTTCGAGAAGTTCTTCGCGCTGCTTCCGCAAGACGGCTTCGCCGCCGCGTGCAGCACCTTCCCCAACTGGAAACGCCTCGCGAGCTTTGCCCGGTGCAAGATAGAAACCTACTCCGCCCGCGACGAGATCGACGCCGACTGGCACTCGCGCTGGCTGCAGCTCGGCCCCGCCGGCGCCTCCTTCGAGGTGGACTACAAGACCAGGCCGGAGATCCGCGTCACGCTCCCCTCCGCCGGCCGCCACAACGTGGAGAACGCCCTCGGCGTCTACGCGGCCTGCCGCGCGCTGGGGCTCAAGCCCGACGACATCGCCAAGGGCTTTGCCAGCTTCCGCGGCGTCCGCCGCCGGCAGGAGCTTCGCGGCGAGGTGAAGGGCATCGCGGTGATCGACGACTTCGCCCACCATCCCACCGCGGTGCGCGAGACCATCGCGGCGGTGCTGGCGCAGTACCCGGGCCGGCGCCTGGTGGCCGTCTTCGAGCCGCGCAGCAACACCGCCATGCGCAAGATCCACCAGGAGGAGTACGCGCACGCCTTCAAGGGCGCCGACGAGGCGATCATCAGCCAGCCCTCCGCCATCGCCAAGGTTCCCGAGAGCGAGCGCGTGGACGCAAAGCGCATGGCCGAGGACATCGGCAAGGCCGGCACCCGCGCGCGCTGGATGGAGTCGCCCGACGCCATCGTCGCGGCGCTGGCGAAGGAAGCCAGGAGCGGCGACGTGGTGCTGGCCATGTCCAACGGCGCCTTCGGCGGGCTGCACGACAAGCTGCTCAAGGCGCTGGGCCCATGAACGGCACGGAGCTGCGCGACATCTGCGTGGCCGCGGCGGAGGAGGGCGCGCGCGTGCTGCGCGACCTCTACGACCGCCCCCGCGAGGTCCACTTCAAGGGCCGCATCGACCTGGTCACCGATGCCGACAAGGCGAGCGAGGAGGCGGTGCTGCGCGTCCTGCGCGACCGCGCGCCGGGAGCGAGCATCCTCGCCGAGGAGAGCGGCGCCTCGGGCGAAGGGGAGATCTCCTTCATCGTCGATCCGCTCGACGGCACCACCAACTACGCGCACGGCCTGCCCCTCTTCGCCTGCACCGTGGCTGCCGAGGAGAACGGCGTTCCGGTGGCGGGGTGCACGGTGGACCCGCTGCGCGACGAGAGCTTCTTCGCCGCCCGGGGCAAGGGCGCCGTCCTGCGCCGCGGCTTTTCCGAGAAACCGCTGCGCGTCTCGGCCGCGCGCGAGATGGTGGACGCGGTGGTCTGCACCGGCTTTCCCTACGGCGACCGCGACAAGCTTCCGCAGATGCTCGCCGCCTTCGGCAAGTTCACCGAGCTCTCGCGCGGCACGCGGCGGCTGGGCAGCGCCGCGCTCGATCTCGCCTACGTCGCGGCGGGCCGGCTGGACGGCTTCTGGGAAACGGGCCTGCGGCCGTGGGACGTGGCCGCAGGCCATCTGCTGGTCGAGGAGGCCGGAGGCGCGGTGACGCGCTTCGACGGCAGCCAGCACCGGTTGGCGGGCGGCGAGATCGTCGCCGCTCCGCCGGGACTGCACGAGAAGATGCTACGGATCCTTACTTCGGCTGCTGCGCGTTGACGTCGTCGCGCCGGTTCTGCTTCCACGCCTCTTCGTCGTGACCGGTGGCCTTGGGCCGCTCGGCGCCGAAGCTGATGGCCGTGATCTGCTGGTTCTTCACGCCCAGGTTGTCGAGGTACTTCTTGGCCGCGTCGGCGCGCCGCTGGCCCAGGGCCAGGTTGTACTGCTCCGACCCGCGCTCGTCCGCGTTGCCCTCGATGCGCACCTTCAGCTCCGGGTGCTTGACGAGGATGTCGGCCACGGCGCCCAGCTTGTCCTGCGCGTCCTTGGTCAGCGCGGCGGAGTCGAACTCGAAGAACACGCTCACGTTGCGCAGCGCCTCGAGCGCCTTGTCGAGGTCGGCCTGTCCCTGCGCGTGGTACTGCTCCTCGGCGGTGGGGGTCTTCTGCGTCTCCGCCACCGGAGCCTGCGGCTTCTGCTCCTGCGCGGTCGCGTCCGGCGTGGGCTGCGCGTGCGAGCACGCGACCAGACCGGCCAGCCCCAGCGTCACTACATGTCCTGCGATGTCCGACAGCTTCATGGAACCTCCAAAGAAAATTTGTGCTGGAGAGAACGTTCGACCGGCTTGCCCTATGCCCGGCCTTCCTTCCAAGCGCAAGCGAAACTACGCGCGAGGATCGTTTGAGGTCAAACGATTCCCGACAGGCCGCTGGAAAATTGCACAATCGCCGCGCCAGCGGCTCATTTTCTTGAGGAATCTCGCATACTTGCACCGCCGCGCGCACACAGCCGCCGACCCGGACGCAGGTCGCATCCGACGCGGTCGCCGGCTACCGGATCAAACAAACATAGAAGGTTAGGTAGTTTTTCCACCTACACGCCATTCGTCGCTGTCTGGCGCCCGCCCGCTTGCCCTCAAAGTCAGTATTTCTTCGGAGGAACCCGAATGGGCGAGTGGGCAGATGCTCCGGAACGGCTCTACGTGCTCTTCGAGGGCAGCCGAGGCGATCGGCGCCCGGTCTTCGCGCGATCGCGCGCGCCGCGCACCGGCATCAAGGTCCGCGTGGCGGTGGAGAAACAGGCCATCGCGGCGGCGCAGGTCTTTCTCCTGCACCGCCGCGGCGATGGCGACATGGTGATCAAGGCCTCCGCGCGGCGAGAGCCGTTGCTCGAGCTGCAGTCGAAGCTCGGAGCGGCGTACGAGATCACCGCCATCCCGGTGCTCCGATCTGCGGCCCGGACGGCCTAGACCGTCCGGCTACGCCGGCCCATCACGGCCAGATAGATCCAGAGGACGATGATCGGCGCCGACGATGGAGGAGATCCATCCGCCCGGCGTGAAGCCCCAGGATCCGTCCGCCTGCGTGTTGCCGCCGAAGATGGCGTGACCGATGAGGCCGCCGACCAGGGAGCCCACCATGCCGAGGATGGCCGTGGCGAGCCAGCCCATCTGCTGCCGGCCGGGGAAGATTGCCCGCGCCAGTAATCCAATGATGAGACCGAAGATCAAAAAGCCGATGATGTGCATTTGCGCTCCCCGCGAGAGTGTCCTGTCTCGCACGGTATGCACGGCGCTTCAGCGCAGGTAGCGGAGCCGGGCGAGGAGCACCAGGGCCGCCCCCACAGCGGCGCCGAGCGCCCAGCCGGCAAGCACGTCGGTCGGCCAGTGCACGCCGAGGTAGACGCGGGAGATGCCGACCAGGATCACCACCGCAAGGCCCAGGGGCGCAACCCGCGGCGCGGCCCAGGAGAAGACCCAGGCGGCCGCGGCGGTGTCGCTTGCGTGGGTGGAGGGAAACGACTGCCCGCTGCCGCAGCCCACCGGAGCCAGGACGTGCGCGGGATTGGCGCGGCAGGGTCGCGCGCGGGCGACCGCCGGCTTGACCAGGCGCACCGAAACCAGGTCGGCAGCGCCGATGGCGACGAGCAAGAGGACGGCGGCGAGCGCCCGGTGCGGAGACCTCCACCAGAGATACAGCGCCGCGAGCACGGCAGCGGCCAGAAGCACGGCGCGGTTCGAGGCCGCCTGCATGACCGCGTCCAGCCAGGGCGTGCCCGGGCGATTGAGCAGGGCGAGCACCCGGACGTCGATGGGCGGGGGCAGAACCAAGGCCGATGGGTTATACACGCCCCCAAGGAGATCTCCGATGGCGCGGATGGTGAAGTGCGCAAAGCTCGGCAAGGAGCTGCCTGGCCTCGAGTTCAAGCCGTGGAACAACGAGCTCGGCCAGCGCATCTACGACAGCATCTCGCAGGATGCGTGGAAGCTGTGGCTCGAGCACTTCAAGATGATCATGAACGAGTACCGGCTGGCGGGCGGCTCCGAGCAGGCCAACCAGGTGCTCTTCGATCAGGCCGACAAGTTCTTCTTCGGCGAGGGCGCGCAGCTTCCGCCCGACTACAAGCCGCCGGCAGCCAAGGGCTAGCGGTTGCGGGGTCCCGGCGAGATCCTGGTGATCTCCTGCTACGAGCTGGGACGCCAGCCGCTGGCGGCCGCCGGAGCCCTGGCGGCGCTGGAGGGGGCGGGGTTCTCGCCCGCGGCGCAGGACATCTCCGTCGAGAAGCTGTCCGAGGCAGCGCTCGGAGCGGCGCGGCTGGTCCTGATCAGCGTGCCCATGCATACGGCGCTGCAGCTTGGAGTGCGCGTGGCGGCGCGGGCGCGGGCGGCGGGAGCGCAGGTGGCGTTCTTCGGGCTCTACGCGGCGCTCAACGCGGAGCACCTGCTCGCGAGGCACGGCGACTTCGTGGTGGGAGAGAGCGCGGACGACCTGGTGGAGCTGGCTCGCGCCCTGGACGAGGGACGTGCGCCGGCGCTGGGCGCAAAGCCGCGCAAGCACGACGTGGAGTCGCCCTCGCGCGCCGGGCTGCCGGTCTTGGAGCGCTACGCCAGGCTCGAGGTGTGCGGGGGCGAGATGCGGACCGTGGGCGCGGTGGAGGCCACCCGCGGGTGCAAGCACCTCTGCCGCCATTGCCCGGTGGTGCCGCTCTGGCGCGGCCGGTTCGTCGCGGTGCCGCAGCAGACCGTCCTCGCCGACGTGGAGCAGGTGGTCCGGGCCGGCGCGCAGCACATTACGTTCAGCGATCCGGACTTTTTCAACGGCCCCACGCACGCGCTGCGCATCGCCCGCGAGCTGCACGAGCGCTGGCCGCAGCTCACCTTCGATGCGACCATCAAGATCGAGCACCTGCTCGCGCAGCGGGCGCTGTTGCCCGAGCTGGTGCGCTGCGGGCTGCTCTTCGTCACCTCCGCGGTGGAGTCGCTGAACGACCGCGTGCTCGCGGCGCTGGAGAAGGGACATGTGGCGGCGGACGTGCCCGTCGCGCTGCGGGCCGTGCGCGAGGCCGGAGCGGAGCTGCGGCCCACGCTCTTGCCCTACACGCCGTGGACGGCGCTGTCCGACCTGCCCGACCTCTTCGATTTCGTCGCGGAGCACGAGCTGGTGGACGCGATCGATCCGGTGCAGTTCACGCTGCGGCTGCTCCTGCCGCCGGGCTCGCTCCTGCTCGAAGGCGCCGGGCCCTGGCTGCGGGAGTTCGACGAGAACGGCTTCTCCTATCGCTGGGTGCACGACGACCCGCGCGTCGATGCGCTGCAGCGCGAGTCCGCCGCGGCGGTGCACGCGGGCGCCGGGTTCGACGAGCTGCGCGCCCTGGCCGACGCGGCCCTGCAACGGCCCCGCCGCGCCCCGGCGAAGCGCTCCCGCCGCCCCGCCCCGCGTCTCACCGAACCCTGGTTCTGTTGAGCCGAGCCCACCTCCGGCCAGTTCGGCCGGCTCTAATTGGGGACACCCTACTTATTTGCGCGGCATGTCAGAGGGCGCAGGTATCAACGCGCACATGTCCCGCATCGCCCGCGCCGTCGTCCCCGATGTCCCCCACCATGTCACCCAGCGCGGCAACCGCCGGCAGGTGACCTTCTTCTGCCCTGACGACTACCTCCTCTACATCTCGCTGATGTCAGAGTGGTGTCGCCGCTGCAGCGTCCAAGTCTGGGCGTATTGCCTGATGCCCAACCACTCCCATCTCATCGCGGTGCCGCCCAGCGCGGAGGCGCTCCGCCGCGCCATCGGAGAGGCCCACTGTGCGTACACGCGCGAGGTGAACCGCCGCGAGGGATGGACGGGCCACCTCTGGCAAGGGCGGTTCGCGTCTTTCGCCATGGACGAGCGGCACACGGTCGCGGCGGCCAGGTATATCGAGTTGAACCCCGTCCGCGCCGGCCTGGTCCATCATCCCGGCGACTATCGGTGGAGCAGCGCCCGCGCACATCTGGCGGGGCGCAATGACGCGCTGGTCGTGGCGGCGCCGCTGCTGGAGCGCGTGCGGGACTGGTCCGCGTTTCTAAGAACCCGGCCCGAGGCGGATCTGGCGGAGCGGGTGCGCAAGCACGCGAGCACCGGGCGGCCCCTGGGGAGCGACGCGTTCATCGACGAGTTGGAAAGGCAGCTCAACCGCACGCTTCGGAAGGGCAAACCGGGCCGCCGGCGGCAGGCGGCGATGGCAATTAAGTAGGGTGTCCCCATTTAGGGAGGGTTGGGGTGACGATGGCGTCGATGTTTGCGCCGGCGGCGCGCAGGGCGGACTCCACCTCGTCGGGCGAGGGGGCCTTGGCGAAGACGAAGCCCAGGTAGGAGGCGCCTTCGGGCAGCGGGAACCAGCTCCTCCCGCAGGTGCGCGGTGATGACCACGTCCTCGACCAGGGGAACGGCGCGCGCCTCTTCCAGCCCGCGCACTTCCTGCAGCACGCCGCGCTTGCGGATGGGCAACATCAATACGCCCGCGGCCCGCTGCTCCCGCGCCGGGGGCTCCGCCGTCGCTCCCAGCGCATGGCGGAGGATCAGCTCCTCCAGCGTGACGCCAATCCCGAATCGCAGCGCCCGCCCGCAGAGCCCACCGATGCTCCGCGCCGCGATCTCCAGCAGCCGCGGCCCCACCGGCGAGAGGCGCAGCTCGGCGTGGATCGGACCCTCCAAAAGACCCAGGGCCTGGCACCCGTCGTCCACGGCCCGCGCCGCGGCGTCCTGCAGCGCCGCCGGATGCCGCGACGGAGTGACGTAGAGCGTCTCCTCGAAGTAGGGACCGTCCAGCGGGTCCGGCTTGTCGAACATCGCGAGCACGTGCAGGCGGCCGCGGACCAGCAATCCTTCCAGCGCCACCTCGGGCCCGGGAATGAACTCCTCGATCAGCACGCGGGCCAGCTCCGGGTCGCGCCGCTGCGCCACCTCCGGCGAACGCAACAGGGCGCCCACCCGCGCGAACGCCTGGCGCAGTTGGCGGGCGTCGTCGGCGCGGATCACGCCGCGGCTGCCGGAGAGCACCACCGGCTTGACCACGCAGGGAAAGGGCGCGCGCGCAACCACCTCTTCGAGTTCCGGCCCGTCGAGGTCGCGCGACACCACCTCGAAGCGGGGCACGGGCAGGCCAGCCGCGCGCAGCGCCTCGCGGGACTGGGCCTTGTTGCGCGCGGCAGCCACGGCGCGGGGTGGATTGTGCGGCAGCCCCAGCTTCTCCGCCGCCAGCGCCGCGACCAGCGCGGTGAGATCGTCCACGCCAACCACCGCCACCGGCCCCTGCGGCCGGACCTGCTCCACCAGCTCGTCCGCCGCCGCGCCCGCATCGCGAAAGCGCAGCGCCAGCGGAGCCTCCTCCCATCCATCCGCCAGGCGGTGGCAGACGTCGGACGCGGCGATGACCGAGACGCCGAGCTTCTCCGCGGCCGAGAGGAAATCCTCGTTGCGATAGCCGGACTTGGGAAGCACGAGCACCACCGCGGGCATGGCCGGATGATAACCGCGATCTCGGTCAAGGATCGGAGGCGCGGCGGGAGCTGCTGCGGCCGCGCCGACTTCATGGGCCCACCCAACCAGGAGCAAGCATCATGGCCGAAGCCGTCGCGTTCGCGAACCGGGTCACCGCCGAGTGGTCGCGCGAGAATGCGTCGGTTCCGGCGCTCTGGCTGCACTGGCCGGGCGGGTGCGGGCAGCTCGTGGAGCCCGTCTGCGTGGGCGCCAACGAAGCGAACCAGGTGGTCCTGGACGATCGCCACGTCTCGGCCTTCCATTGCCGGCTCCACCCGCAAAAGGGCCGCTGGCTCCTCACCGATCTCGGCTCCACCAACGGCACCTTTCTCGACGGAGCGCGCATCGCCGAGGCGGAGGTGGACGCGGGCGCCCGCATCCGCATCGGCTCGCTGGAGCTGCGCGTGGAGCGCCCGCCGGCGCGGATGGCCGCCTCCATGCCGGGGCTGCTCGCGCGCGACCCGGCGCTGACCCCGGCTCTCGAGCTCCTGCGCCGCGCGGCGCCCTCGTCCTTGCCGGTGATGATCCTGGGCGAGAGCGGCACGGGAAAGGAGGTGGCGGCCCGCGCGGTGCACGAGCTCTCTTCGCGCAGCTCCGGGCCCTTCGTGCCCATCAACTGCGGCGCCATCTCCAGGGAGCTGGCCGAGGCCGAGCTGTTCGGACACGAGAAGGGCTCGTTCACCGGCGCCGTCACCAGCGCGCCCGGCGCGTTCGGGGCCGCCGACGGCGGAACGCTCTTCCTCGACGAGATTGCCGACCTGCCCGCGCAACTTCAAGTCAAGCTCCTGCGCGCCCTGGAGGCGGGCGAGGTGAAGCCGGTGGGGGCGGCGCGGCCGCGAACCATCGACGTGCGGGTGGTCTGCGCCACCCACCAGGACCTGCGCGGCCGCGTCCGCGAAGGCGCCTTCCGCGAGGACCTCTTCTACCGCCTGCGCGGGGTGACGGTGGAGCTGCCGCCGCTGCGCGCCCGGCCGGCCGACATCCTCCCCCTCGCCGAGCACTTCCTGCCGCCGCGGCACGTGCTTGCCCCCGACGCGCGCGCCCGCCTCTTGTCGTACCGCTGGCCGGGCAACGTGCGCGAGCTGCGGCATGTGGTCCAGCTCGCGGCGCTGCTCTCGGAGTCGCAGGTCATCCGCGCTCACGCGTTGCAGTTCGACGCGGAGACCGAGCCGTGGCAGCCCCGCGTCTGCGAGGGAGAGGCGCCCGCGCTGCCCGACAGCGCGGTGGATTTGCGCGGCCGCTCGCTCGACGAGCTGGAGGAGCTGGCCATCCGCTCCGCCATGGCGAGGCACGGCGGCAACCGGCGCGCGGTCTCCGAAGAGCTGGGCATCGCCCGCTCCAGCCTCCTGCGCAAGCTGGACGCCCTGCGGCTGCGCGACTAGCTGCAATGCGGGCGCGCGCGCTGCGCCTACTCGGTGCCCAGATACGTGTAGCCGCGCATCGCCTGCTCGTAGAAGTCGGTGAGCTGGACGCTCTCCTTCGGCTTCACCTGTCCCTCGCGCACCTTGGAATCCAGCGCCTGCTTCACCCGCTTGGCGAGGTCGCTGGGCTCGTACTGCACCCGCGCCAGCACGCGCTCCATGGTGTCGCCGGGAATCACTTCCTCGATGTAGTAGTCCTCCGGGTCGTCGTCGTCGACGAAGACGTGCACCTCGTGGACGCGCCCGAAGAGGTTGTGCATGTCGCCCATGATGTCCTGGTAGGCGCCGGTGAGGAACATGCCCAGGTAATACGGCTGGCCGGGCACCAGCGCGTGCAGCGCGATGGTCTCGTCCACCGTCTCGCCTTCGATGAAGGTGTCGATCTTTCCGTCCGAGTCGCAGGTGATGTCCACGATGGTGGAGTCGCGGGTGGGCTGCTCGGTGTGGCGGTGCAAGGGGACGATGGGAAAGAGCTGGTTGATGGCCCAGTGGTCGGGCGCGCTCTGGAAGAGGCTGAAGTTCGCCATGTACTGGTCGGCGAGCTTGTCGTCCAGGCCGCGGGTCGGCCCCGGCACCCGCTTGCGCTTCTTGTTGATCTCCACCAGCCGCCGGCACAGTCGCCAGTAGAGGCCCTCCACCGCGGCGCGCTCCTCCAGGCCGAGGATGCCCAGCTTGAACATGGTGAGCGCCTGCTCCTTCTTCTCCACCGCGTCGTTGTAGGCCTCGCCGGAGTTCTTGGGCGTGAGCCCCGCCACGATCTCGCGCATCTCGCGGACGATGGGCGAGTCCGCCGGCGGCACCGGGGCGCTGGCATGCTCGCCGGGAGGCGCGTCTTCCTGCACGGCGCCGTTCTCGCCGAACTCGATGTGGCCGAAGACGTTCATCACCAGGCAGGAATGGTGGGCGGTCAGCGCGCGGCCGCTCTCGCTGACCACGTGCGGCTCGGGCACGTTCTCGTTGGTGCAGATCTGCTGCAGCGTGTAGACCACGTCGGCCGCGTACTCCTCCATGGTGTAGTTCAGCGAGGAGACGTAGGCGGTGCTCCTCGCGCCCACGTAGTCCACGCCCAGGCCGCCGCCGACGTCGAAGTACTCCAGCGGCAGGCCCAGCTTGCGCAGCTTGGCGTAGAAGCGCGCCCCTTCGTTGACCACGTCCTTGACGGTGCGGATGTCGGTGAGCTGCGAGCCCACGTGGAAGTGGAAGAGCTTGGCCGCCTCCAGCTTGCCGGCGGCGCGCAGCATCTCCACCGCGCGGATCAGCTCCGGGGTGGTGAGGCCGAACTTGGCGAAATCGCCCGAGCTGGACTCCCACTTGCCGGTGCCCTTGGTGGAGAGCTTGCTGCGCAACCCGATCAAGGGCTGCACGTTCATCTCCTCGGCCAGGCGCAAGAGGTGCGGCAGCTCGGAGAGCTTCTCGATCACCACCAGGATCTTGCGGCCCAGCTTGCGGCCGAGGAGCGCGAGGCGCAGGTACTCCTCGTCCTTGTAGCCGTTGCAGATGGTGAGCGCTTCCGGATCGGTGTTGAGCGCGAGCACGATGAGCAGCTCGCCCTTGCTGCCCGCCTCGAGGCCGAAATGGTAGGGAGCGCCGGCGTCGACGATCTCCTCCACCACCTCGCGCATCTGGTTGACCTTGGTGGGGTAGACGCCGAAGTACTGGCCCTTGTAGTTGTGCTGCGCGATGGCGGCGCGGAACACCTCGTTGAGCTGCTTGACGCGGCTCCGCAGCAGGTCCTGGAAGCGGACGATGCAGGGGAACCCCAGCTTGCGCTCGCGGATGTCGTCGACCACGTCCATCAGATCGATGACCGGCCCTGGCTGCCCGAACGGGTGGGCCACCAGATGGCCCTTGGGATTGATGTTGAAGTACCCGGCGCCCCACCCTGGAATGTTGTAGAGCGAGAGCGATCTTTCGATGGACCAGTCCGAATTGACCATTGCTGGCGATCTGACACAGGCGGCGGGGAGATCACAAGCGCTGGTGCGCGTGATCGACTCCGCGCTGCCCGCCGCGCTGGTCTCGCGCGGCCGCCGCGCCATTTCCGCGCCTCGGCGGCGAGCGCTTCCGCGAGAGCTACTTCACCACCTTCTGGCTGCGGCGTGGCGAAGAGCCCGCGCACGTTCTCGAGGAGTTGGTGGCCGCGCTCTGGAAGCTGGCGCGGCCGCGGCGCTGCGCCGGCGCCGAGTGGTGGATCGGGCGCGCCTACACGAGCCGCCTGCCCATCGAGTTCCACTTCGACCAGGACGTGAAGGGCGGCGCGCGACGCCACCCGCGCTCGTCCAGCGTGTTCTTCTTCAACTCCGTGCGCGGCGGGCAGCTCGCCGTCACCGATCAGCGTCCGGGAGGGCACGCCGCGCGGCGCCTGGCCACGGTGAAGCCGCGGCGGAACCGGTACGCGATCTTCGCCGGCGACCTGCTCCACGGCGTGCTCGACGCGCGCGGGCAGACGCCCGGGCGCCCGCTGCCCGGCCCGCGAGGACGGCTTCGCGTCACGCTGGTGGTCAACTACTGGGAGCGCCGTCCCACCGGCGTTCCCGCCTGGCGCGAAAGCCGCGCATACCGGTCGCTGCGCTGAGTGCTAGAACCCTGCCGTGCAGCTCTTCGGGATGACTCGGGCCGACCTGGAAACCTGGGCGCTGGCGCGCGGGGCAAGCGCCGGTGCGGCGCGGGTCTACGCACGATACCGCCTGGCGCAGGCGGCGCGGCGGCCGCTGCCCGAGCCGCCCTCGCGCGCTCTCTTGCAGGGCGAAGGTCCGGCGGCGGACCTGCCAGGCGCCGATGCCGTGACCGACCCCGACGGCACCGTGCGCTTCGCGGTGCACCTTCCGGGCGCGGTGGTGGAGACGGTGCTCATCTCGCACCTCTCGCGCCGGACGGTGTGCCTGTCTTCGCAGGCGGGCTGCGCGCGCGGATGCGTCTTCTGCGAGACCGGCCGGCTGGGGCTCTCGCGCAACCTGGAAGCCTCCGAGATCGTGGCGCAGTACGCGGTGGCCGCCCGCCACCTGGGCAGCCGCCCGCAGAACGTCGTCTTCATGGGCATGGGCGAGCCGCTCGACAACCTCGAAGAGGTGCTGCGCGCCATCGCCGTCCTGCGCGAGCCTTGGGGATTTGCCGTCCCCGAACGGCGCATCACCGTGAGCACGGTGGGCATCGTCCCCCGCATGCCCGAGCTGTATGCGCGCACCAAGGCGCAGGTCGCGGTCTCGCTGCACGCCATCGACGAGCGCCAGCGGCTCGCGCTCTTGCCGGTGGCGCGCAGATGGCCGCTCGCCTTGCTTCGCCAGATGATCGCGAGCGCGCCGCGCACCGTGCTCTTGCAGTGGACGCTGATCGAGGGCGTCAACGACTCCGACGCCGACGCCGACGCGCTGATCGGGTTTTGCGCGGGCCTCGACGTTCGCGTCAATCTCATCCCGCTCAATCCCGGCCCGGTCCGGTCGCAGCGCGCGCCGCCCATCTGGCGCTGCCGCGCATTCCAGAGGCGCCTCGCGGATGCAGGCGTGCGTACGCTCCTGCGCATGCCGCACGGCCAGAGCGTCGGCGGCGCGTGCGGCCAGCTCGCCGGGGCGCGTCGGCCAGCGGTCATCGCCGGAGGGGCGGGCTGACAGACCGCCCGGCGTGTCCTAGCCTTCCGGCATGAAACGCTGGCAGAAGATTGTCGCCATCGTCGTCGTGGCAGTGGTGGCGGCGGTGGTCGTGCTCTCCTTCGTCGTCGACGGCATCATCACCTCCAAGGCGAAGGAGCAGGCGCAGAAGCTCTCGCAGGAGTGGGGAAGGCCCGTCGAGATCGATTCGGTGGCCACCAAGCTGCTCACCGGCCTCGGCGTGCGCGTGGCCGGCGTGCGCATCGGCGCCGCCCAGGGAGAGGACGTTCCCCTGGTGAGCGTGGACCGGGTGGAGGTGCGGCTGGCGCTGCTCCGCGCCATCTTCTCCGCGGGCAAGTCGGTGGAAGTCCATTCCGCCGAGGTGCAGGGGCTGACCGTCAACGTGGAGCGGCTGCCCGACGGCACCACGAATCTGGCGAGGTTCCAGGACAAGCTGGCCGAGAACGCGGAGAAGAAGCCGGAAGAGGAGAAGAAAGAGACCGATCTCTCCTTCCTGCGCGTGGACCACGCCGCGCTGCAGGACGGCAAGGTGGCCTTCCTCGACAAGGCCACCAAGGGCGCGAAGGAGCTGGCCGTCCAGCATCTGGACGTCACGGTGAACGACCTGCGCGCGGGCAAGCCCTTCGAGCTCCTCTTGAAGGCCGCCGTCCTCGCGGACAAGCAGAACCTCGAGCTGCACGTGAAGACGGCGCCGCTTCCGGTGACCTTCACCCCGACGCCCACCGCCGTCACTCTGCGCGTGAATCCGCCCATCGACATCGGTCCTTTGGGGCCCTTTGCCGGCAAGGGCGTGGGCCTGCAGGCGGGCACGCTGGACGCGGACTTCGACGCGCAGCTCGGGGCGGCGGTCCAGGGCGGCAGCGGCCCCACCACGGTGAAGGGCACCGTCAAGGCGGCTGGCCTCAAGTTCGCCGGGGCGGAGGGCGGCAAGAGCCTCGACGTGACGCTGGATACGGACCTCAAGGGCGACGCGACCGCCGGCGACGTGCAGATCGACAAGCTGCGGCTGGACATCGGGCCTGCGGGCTTTACCGGCAAAGGCAGCGCGAAGGGGCTGAACACGCCTTCGCCGCGCATCGCGGGCCTGGAGATCACCTCACACGACCTGGATCCTGCGCGGCTTGCGGAGTACTACCCGCCGCTGCGCAAGCAGCTGGGCGGCATGCTCGCGGGGCCCATCGGCGTCTCCGTCAAGGCCAGCGGCAGCGAGGCGGCGCAGGCGCTGGAGCTGCGCGTCGACCTGACGCCGGTGAAGGTGACGGTGCCCGATCAGATGGCCAAGGCGGCAGGCGCGCCCATGACGCTGGTGGCGCACGTGAAGGGCGCCGCTGCCGCGGGCGGGCCGCTCAAGTTCGACGCCAGGCTCGATCTGGCCGGAGCCGACCTGCGCCCCGGCCAGTCCATCGACAAGAAGCCCGGCGACCGGCTGGACGTCTCCCTGGACGGCACCCGCACCGCCAGCAAGTCGAGCACCAATCCCGACCAGCGCATCGACATCGCCGACGTCAAGGCGCACGTCATCGACGACGAGATTGAGGGCCGCGGGTTCTTCGAGGCCAAGGGCGCGGGGCCGCGAGCGACGAAGCAGTTCGATCTCCACGCTCGCCTCTTCCCATCTCGACCTGGATCGGATGCTCATTCCCTCCACCAAGCAGAAGGAGAAGAAGCCGCTCGACCCGAAGACGTTCGCGGGACTGGACGGGCACGCCAAGGTGAACATCGCCAAGCTGACGATGAAGAAGCAGACCGTCACCGACATCGTCGCCGACGTCACCGTGCACGAGGACGACGTGAAGGTGAACACGGCGCAGCTCAAGGCCTTCGGGGGGACGGTGAGCGCCAGCGGATCGGAGATGAAGCTCGCGCACCCGACCGAACCGTTCCACGTGGTGACCAAGCTCGACAACGTCGGGCTGGAGAACCTGGTGGCGCTGGGGACCGAGCACAAGCTGCTCGCGGGCAAGTTCAACGGCACCATCGATCTGCGCGGCAAGGGAGATCTGGACAAGACGCTCGCCGGCGTGCTCGACGGCCACGTGCTCGACGGCGTCTTCTACGGCAAGGACCTGGTCGCCTCGGTCAGCGGGCCGCTGGCGAAAGCGCTGCCCTTCGGGCTCGCAGGGAAGGCAGGGCAGGGCGGCTCCACGGCGCTGGGCAAGGACCTGCCCTTCGGAGTGACCATCGAGAACGGGCTTGCCAAGCTGAAGAATCCCATCAAGGTGTCGCGGCCGGAGGCGGAGATGACCTTCTCCGGCGGCATGCGCGTGGATGGAAACCTCGACCTGGGCGGCGTGATCGCGCTCTCGCCCGCCACCATCTCCGCCATCACCGGCGGCAAGGTGAAACCCGCGGCGGCCATCCCGGTGAACCTCAAGCTGGTGGGGCCCGCGTGGAGCCCTTCGGTGACCGACCTCGATCTCAAGCCGGCGGTGAACCAGATCGTGAAGGAAGGCGGCGCCGCGCTGGTGGGACGCGCGCTGGGAGTGGACTCGTCGCAAGCGCAGAAAGTTGCCGAGCAGAAGGCCTCGCAGGTCCAGGCGGACGCCCAGAAAAAGGCGGCCGAGCAGAAGAAGAAAGTCGAGGACGAGGCGAAGAACCGCCTCAAGGGGCTGTTCGGCAGGTAGATGTCCTGTTGTTCTTTTTGCTCGCGCCTGCCGCGGCGTCCGGGTACAACTTTCCCCGCTCGTGCCGTCCGCGTTTAGCGCCATTGACCGAAGGCACGCAAAGAACCCATGGCCCAGAAAACGAAGAATCCGTCGTTCCGCGCGCTCATCGACCGCTTCACGGGTGAATTGAGCGCCGCCATCGCCTCGCACGTCGAGGAGCAGGTGGCCGCCGCGCTCTCGCACCTCCGCGCCGGCCCAAGCCGCTCCGACGGGCGCCGTTCCGGCCGGATCTGTCCGGTGCCGGGCTGCGGCAAGCCCGGCGCCGGCCCGCGCAACCGCTGGTTCTGCAAGGACCATGCGAAGCGGCTCTCCGCTTCCGAGCAGAAGGGCATCCTCGAGCGCAACCGGCGGCTCCTCGCGGAAGGCAAGTCGCCCTCGGGGCCGGCGGCGCAGCGCATCGTGCGGCTGCCCGCCCGGACGCCCCGGCCACGCCGCTCGCTGGACATGAGCTGCCGCGTCGATGGGTGTCCCAACCGTTCCCGCGGGCCGCGCGCCGGATACATCTGCGATCAGCACCGCGCCGAGCTCTCGCCCGAACAGCAGGAGGCGGCGCGCAAGGCCTGGAACGCGCGGCGCAAGGGGCAGGCGTTGCCCGCGCCCGACCAGCCGAAGGCACCGCCCTCGGCAGTGCCGCCCATCGTACGCAAGGCCGAACCAGCCGAGGCGTAGGCAAGTCACTGGGGACACCCTGCGCGCTTGCGCGGCGATGGTGTCCCCGGCGTGGCGCGCGGCGATGGTGTCCCCGGCGTTAGCGAAACCCTTCGCGGGCGACGGCGTATCCGGGGTTGGAGGTCACATGAAGTCGTCCGACATCACCCCGAAGTCGCTCTACCTGCGCCGGCGTGATTTTCTCAAGCTCGGCGCCGGCAGCGCGGCCGCCCTCGCCTTGCCGGCGTTCGGCAAGACCAGCATCCCCCACGGCCCCAAGCTCGCCGGCGTGACGCCGAACGCGAAATACGCGCTGCCCGAGGAGAAGAAGAACTCCTTCGACGACATCGCCAGCTACAACAACTTCTACGAGCTGGGCACCGACAAGTCCGACCCGAGCGAAAACGCAGCCAAGCTGGTGACGCAGCCCTGGACCGTCAGCGTCGAGGGCGAAGTGAAGAAGCCGCGCAAGTGGGACATCGACGAGATCCTCAAGGCCTTCCCGCTCGAGGAGCGCGTCTACCGCCTGCGCTGCGTCGAAGCATGGTCGATGGTGATCCCCTGGGACGGCTTTCCGCTGGCGGATTTCCTCAAGCGGCACGATCCCACCAGCCGCGCCAGGTACGTGGCCTTCGAGACGGTGGTGCAGCCGCAGATGCCGGGCGTGAAGGGATATGCGGGCATTCCCTTCCCCTACCTGGAGGGCCTGCGCATCGACGAGGCCATGCACCCGCTCACGCTCCTGGCGGTGGGCCTCTACGGCGAGCGGCTGCCCAACCAGGACGGCGCGCCCATCCGCGTGGTGGTGCCGTGGAAGTACGGCTTCAAGTCGGCGAAGAGCATCGTCCGCATCAAGCTGCAAGAGACGCAGCCGCAGACCACCTGGAACCAGTACGGCGGGGGCAGCGAGTACGGCTTCTACGCCAACGTGAACCCCGACGTGGACCACCCTCGCTGGAGCCAGGCGAAGGAGCGCCGCATCGGCGAGATCTTCCGCCGCAAGACGCTGATGTTCAACGGCTACGGTGAGGTGGCGCCGCTCTACGCGGGCATGGATTTGAGGAAGTTCTTTTGAAGAAGGCCCTGGTGCCGCTCTCGTTCGCGGCCTGTTGCCTTCCCCTGCTCTGGTTCGCCGCGCAGTTCGCGGCAGGAGCGCTGGGCGCGAACCCGGTGGAGGCGCTGCTCGACGGCCTGGGCTACACCGCCTTCGTGCTCCTGGCGCTGACCCTGGCCTGCACTCCCGCGCAGCTCCTCTTCGGCTGGAACCAGGCGCTGCGCATCCGCAAGCTGCTCGGCGACTTCTGCTTCTTCTACGCCTGCCTGCACCTGCTCACCTACGCGGTGATCGATCAGGGCCTCGACTTCGGCGCCATCGGCAAGGACGTCCTCGCGCACAAGTTCATCTTCCTGGGGATGGCCACCTGGGTGCTGCTTTTGCCTCTCGCCGTCACCTCGACGCAGGGCTGGCAGCGGCGCCTCGGCTTCCGGCGCTGGAAGCGGCTGCACCGGCTGGTCTACCTGGCCGGCGGTCTCGCGGCCTTCCACTTCCTGCTCCGCTTCAAGACGCCGCGCATCGAGACGCTCTCCTGGATGGCGGTGATCGCCGCGCTTTTGCTGGTGCGCCTGGCTTACGCGCTGCGCCGGCGCGAACGGATGGTACAGTCGGGCTGAATGCTGCGACCGTCCGTCATCCTCGTCGTCGACGACGACGACAACATCCGCCAGAACATCGAGTTCATCCTCGGCAAGGGCGGGATGAAGCCGGTGCTGGCCTCCTCCGGCGAAGAGGCCCTGCAGCGCCTGCGCACCACCGCCGTGGACCTGGTGCTCCTCGACGTGCAGATGCCCGGCATGGGCGGCATGGAAGCGCTGCGGCTCATGCGCGAGCGCCATCCCGACGTGGGCGTGATCATGCTCTCCGTGCTCAAGGACATCGCCGTCGCGGTGGAGGCGATGCACGGAGGGGCGCTCGACTACGTCACCAAGGACTTCTCCCCGCCGGAGCTGATCGCGCGCGTGCGCAAGACGCTGGTGCAGCTGCGCGCGGGGCGCGAGCTGGAGCGCCTGCACGACGTCGAGGCCAAGCACGTGGGCCGGCCCATGGTGGCCGGCAACTCGCCGCGCATGCGCCCGGTGGTGCAGGTGGCGGAGAAGATCGCCGCCAAGCCGGTGACGGTGCTGATCAGCGGCGAGAGCGGCACCGGCAAGGAGGTGCTCGCGCGTTACATCCATGCCCGCAGCGATCGCAAGAACGGCCCCTTCGTGGCGGTGAACGTGCCCGGAGTGCCGGCGGGCCTGGTGGAGAGCGAGCTCTTCGGCCACGAGCGCGGCGCGTTCACCGGGGCGGACCGGCAGAAGCTGGGCAAGTTCGAGCTGGCCAGCGGCGGCACGCTCTTCCTCGACGAGATCGGCGATCTGGCGCTCGACCTGCAGTCGAAGATCCTCCGCGTCCTGCAGGAGCACGAGATCGAGCGCGTGGGCGGGGAGAAGCCCATCCAGCTCGACCTGCGCGTGATCTGCGCCACCAACCGCGATCTGGCGAAGCGCGTGCAGGAGGGCACCTTCCGCGAGGACCTGTACTGGCGGCTGAAGGTGGTGCCCATCGAGCTGCCGCCGCTGCGCGAGCGCCGCGAGGACATCGCCGACCTCGCCCGCCATTTTCTCGCGCTCAACGCGGCGGAGCACGGCGGCGCGCCGCAGACCCTCTCCGACGGCGCCTTGCAGCTCCTCGAGCGCTACCGCTGGCCGGGGAACATCCGCGAGCTGGAGAACGTGATGGCGCGGATGGCGGTGATCTGCGAGTCGCCCATCATCGAGGAGTCGGACCTGCCCTACGACTTCGCGCTCGGGCCCGACGAGCGGGCGGTGGCGAACGACGGGCAGAACCTGGAAGCGGCCATGCTCGCGTTCGAGACCAGCTTCCTGCGCAAGGCGCTGAAGAAGAACGGCTGGAACAAGAAGGCCACCGCCGCCAAGCTCGGCATCGGCTACTCCACCCTGAAGGCGAAGCTGAAGGCCTACGGCATCGTCGCCGGAGACGACCGCGACGACGAGGAGTGATCGGCGGTGGGCAGCGAGAGGGTGAAGACGCTGCCCTCGCCGGCCCGGCTCTTCACCGCCACCTGGCCTCCGTGAGCGGCGGCGATGCGGCGGACGTTGGGCAGGCCCATGCCGATGTGCGGGCCGACGTGCTTGGTGGAGGAGAACGTCTCGAACAGCTCGTCGAGGCGCTCCGCGGCGATGCCCGCGCCCTGGTCCTGCACCACCAGGGCCGCCGACGCGTCGCGATGCTCCACCCGGAGCTGTACCGTCGATCCCGGCTTCGAGGCCTCGACGGCGTTGCGGACCAGGTTCAGCGCCGCGCGCTCGAGGAGGTAGCGGTCGCCGCGCACCCAGAGCTCGGAGGTGGCCTTGGCGAGCTCGATGCGGACGCCCGCCTTCTGCGCATAGGCCGCCCCCGCGGCGCGCACGCTCTCGGCGAAGGCGTTGAGCTCCATGGGCACGAACTCCGCCGGTTTGGCGGTACGGGTGAGATCGGCGAACTCGCCCACGAAGCGCCGCAGCGTTCCCAGCTCGGAGGCGAGCGAGTCGCGGATGCGCGGCAGGTAGTCCGGGTCGTTGGTGGCCGCGAGCTGCTGGATCTGCTGCAGGGTGGCGAGGCGGTGGCCGAGGTCGTGGGTGATGCCGGCAGCGATCTGGCCGGCGGTGCGGAAGCGCTCCTCCAGCTCCAGCCCGCCCAGCATGCGGCGCGCCAGCCAGTAGCCGAGGCCGATGGAGAGCGCGAGCGTGGCGAGCGCTCCGAGGCCGAGGAGCAGCACCGCCGTCCGCGCGCCGCGCAGGGCCTCGTACGCCGGCTGTTCCACGGCGATGCTCCAGCCGAGGTCGGGCAGGGCCGCCCAGCCGGCGAACATGTCGCGGTCGCCGTCGGCGCGCAGCCGCTGCGGCGCCGGCGTGCCCGCGAGAAGCCGCGCGACGAACGCCGACTCGGCCACCGGCTCGCCGCTGATCACTGCCGCCCGCAACGGGCCGAACCCGGCCGCGAGCAGCCGGCCGGTCCGGTCGAAGGCGAGCGCGTAGCCCGACTCGCCGAAACGGATGCGCTGTACCTGCCGTTGCAGCTCGAGCAGGTCCAGGGTGGCGCAGACCGCCCGCTCCGGACGCCCTGAGGGGACGCAGACGTCCATCGCCGGCGAGAGCTCGGCAAGGTAGGCCGGCGACGCCACTTCCGCCCCGCCCAGAGCGCGGCGCACCTGCTCGGGCGAGAGCGACTTCGGCAGCTCGGCGGGAGGCGAGTTGGAGGTGATGAACCGCGCGTTGCCGAGCGCGGGGGCATCCAGCGACGCGTCTGCGAGCTTGCGCGCGGCGTCCGGCTCGCTGCCCACCGCCATGGCCAGCGCCCGCAGCATGTCGCGCTGCTGCGCGACGTAGGTGTCGATGCGCGCCGCCGCCTGCATGGCGACGGCGTGCAGCGCTTCCTGCGAGCCGCGCTCACCGCGCTCCTGCACGATGCGAAGGCTGGCGGTCGCGAGGAGGAGCACGGGGAGCGCGCCGCTCAGCGCCACCAGCGCCGCCAGGAGGATGGCGATGCGCCGCCGCGTCACTCCGAGATCTCCCACGCGGGGAGCGTCTCCATCAGATCGCCGGATCCCAACTCTGGGTTCTTGATGCGGGCGTCCATGACGGCGACACGGTCGCGGGTGCAGATGAATGCGGCCGGCGGATCGTCGCGCAGGGCCGTGCGCGCCTCGGCCCAATGATGCGCGTCGAGGGCGCCGTCGACCGCGGGATTGGAGTACCCGTTGGGGTTGTCCGTGCGTTCCGGAGTGCCAGTTGAGCGACATCATGGCCGGTGGCCAGGAAAGTGGCCGGTAGGCCACGAGGTCGAAGTCGTGCGAGCGGACGCGGTCGAGCACCTCACGCGGGGCCAGATGAATCACGTCGCCTCCCCGCGCCCCGAGGGTTCGACGGACCACCCTGCCCAGCCGCTCGAAGGGACCCCAGGTCAGGATGCCCAGCTTGGGTCCTGGAGGCACGCGCACGTGCGTGCTGCCGCTCGGCATCTCTGCGCATTCGCCGACGCCATACGCAGCGTCGCGCACCTGGTCCGTTTCCAGAGCCGCCGCGAGCGCCTTTCGTACCGCGTGCGGCAGCTTCATGCTGAACACCACCGCGTCGGTGGAACGGCCGGGCGACCGGACCAGCTGCAGGGCGGGGACGCCGCGAAAGAACTCCAGCCAGCGAGGGTCCAGGTCGATGAGCAGGTTCGCATCGCCTTTGAGCGTATGCGCAAAGGCTTCCTTCGGCGTCGCGTAGGGGACCAGGCGCACTTCGCTGACCTTCCGGGCAGCGGGCTCTCTTCGAACCATGCGGATCTCGCTGCCGCTGGCCGCCGCAACGACGAATGCTCCCGTTCCCAGCGCGCGTCCGCCCGAACCGCGATGGATGAGCACGCTGGTGATGAGGATCTCGATCGGCGTTCCCGGATCCAGCGACTCGATGACGAGAGCATCTCGATCCCTGGTGATCCGCGCTTTCCCCGCGAAGGAAGCGATGACGTCGTCGTCGGTCAGCGCGGTGCCGTCGCTGAAGGTGCTCTCCTTGCGCAGCCAGACCCGGATTCTCGTGCTGCGATGCCGCCTCGATCCTCGACGCGGCGACCGGCACCAGCCCGCCGTTCGCGTCGAACCGCGCCAGCGGCTCGAACACCAGCGGTTGGGCGATGGTCGCAAGCGAGCCGGTGTTGCCCGTCTCGGGGGTCAGCGTTCCGAGCGGACCCCACAAGGCGATGCGAAGAATGAACGGCGGCGCGGACGCCGGCCGGCCGCACGCAAGAAGAAGGCTGGCGAGGAGGAGCCGGCGCACCTTGCCGGGAAGCTTGTCCAGCCTCCCGGCGCGACAGTCAACCTCAGCTCATCTAGAAGGGAACGTCGAGGACGATGCCGGGGCACGCCATCGCGACGCGGACGTTCTTCTTCTTCGATCGCTTGATCTTCATTCGTCTTCTCCAGGGATCATGCTGCTTGCGCCCACGAAGGTTCCGGGAATTCCTCGAGATAACGGTGGGTCACGCTCTCGCGGAAAGTCGCTTCGAACGTCTCCAGCTTGCAGGCCACCTCGTCGCGACGCCCGGTCTTGAGGAACTTGCTCCCCAGGCACCCGCCCACGCAGACCGGCAGGTAGGGGCAGTCGCCGCACTTCTCCCAAGGGCGCAACTCCAGCAGCGGCGCCACCTTCTCCGGCGCCATGGAGGTGACCTGCGCCACCTCCATCCCCGGGATGCCCGCCACCACCGGGCACTTGTAGACGCGCCCGTCGGGGTCGATGGTGTAGTTGTTCTTCCAGTGCAGCTCGCAAGGACCGAGCAGGCCCTGGAGCGCGTCGCCCTTGTACCGCGCCGGCGCCAGCTTCCGCTTCTCCACCGACTTGTTGAGCTGCACCAGCGTCCGCGTCTCCTCTTGCGCCGAGCAGTCGGTGCAGGTGCCGCCCGAGCGCTGCTGGGTGTCGACCATGGGGCGGAACTGCACTCCCGCGAGCAGCCGCCCCACGCCGGTCTGCTCCAGCCGGTCGAGCAGCTTCTCGAACGAGGCGGCCTGGTCGGGGAAGAAGTGGCCGCCGAGAAAGACCCTGATGCCGTCCCGCGCCAGCGCCGCCGCGTTCTCGAAGATGACGTCGAAGGTGCCGCGGCCGTCGCGGTAGACGCGCATGCGGTCGTGGGTCTCCTTGTCGCCGTCGAGAGTGACCTTGAAGGCGCCGCGGCCGAACGACTGCATCTTGCGGGCGAAGGCGAGGTCCAGCTCGATGCCGTTGGTGGTCATCTCCCAGTCGAACACGCCGCCGCGGGCCTTCATCGCGGCCGCGAGCACCTCCGCGGTGTGGAGGCAGAAGTCCTTGCGCGTGGTGGGCTCGCCGCCGAAGTAGTGGATGTGCAGCCGCGGCAGCGCGCGCTCGTCGATCTGGCGGAGGATCCACTCCAGCGTCGCGTCCTCGGTGGGCGAGGACATGCGCTCGAAAGCGGGATGTTCCTTCTGGAAACAGTAGGTGCAGGCCAGGTTGCAGCGCAGGGTCGGCATCAGCGTCACGTAGAGCGTGCCGGGCACCCCTTCGCCCGCCTTGTCGAGATGCGCGCGGAGGCGGGCGTCGTCCTGCGCCCTTCCTTCGACGAGAAGGCCGTCCTCGAGCAGCGCCGCCTGGACCTCGCGCTCCTCGTCGTCGCCGGGGCGCCTCGCCCGCCTTCCACCGGCCGATGGCCCGCAGCGTCGACTCGTCGACGCCGGTGTAACGATCCTCGAGCACGCTATAGAGGACGTGCTCGCCGGGGCGGACCTCGGGGTACGTCACGACGAATCGCGAAAGCTGCATCTGCCCCCCGTTACGCAACGATGGTGCCAGCGCGATGCGCGCGGTCTTTCAGAGGAGAAGGCCCGGTTTCGAGCCGTGGGCCAGCGATCGGGCCATGCGCTGGCGGCCCGGATTCCAGCCGCGAGCAACGCAGTGTCGGAAGCTTGGACCGCGGCGGCGGCGCGCGGGAACAGCGGTGGAGGCGGATTTGCGGCCAGGCCAGAGGACTGGCCACTGTGGCCAGTCTTCAAGCCGCACCGTATGGCCCCGCGTTTGCTCATCCGGGTCGCGTGACCAAGCCAAAAATCATCGCGGTGCGCCACCTGCGTGCAGGCGGGCGTTCGATTGCCGTGCACTTCTTCCGCAACCAGGGCGGCTCGGTGGCCGGCCGCGCGCTCCTCGGCGAGCAGGACACTCCCATCGTGGACGGGCCCGATCCCGACACCGTCCTGGAGCTGTTGCGCGACGTCATGGACAGCCTGCTCCTCGCCCGCAAGACGGCCTGAGGGCCGGCCTTACTCCGGCCGGCGTAGCCGGCGCGCAGCGGCGGTGCCGAGCACGGCCGCCGCGGCGAAGGCTATCGCAAAGAGCACCCAGACGAGGCCGCCGTGCATCGCCGCGCCCTGCTCGATGGCCTCGGCGGAGGGCAGGAGCGAGCCCGCCCACGAATACAGCGCGACGCCAGGCGCCATGCCCAGCGCCGTACCCAGGGAAAGGTCGCGCAGGCGCATCGGCGTGAGCCCCATCACCGCGTTGCTCGGGGTGTACGGCAGCACGGGCGAGAGCCGGACCAGCACCACGGTGAAGGCGCCGCCTTCCGCGGCGAGGTCGGCCAGGGCGCGCGCCCTGGGCCGTTCCATCAGCGCCTGCGCCGCGGCGGCGCCTCCGAGAGCGCGCGCGATGGAAAAGGACGTCGCGGCGCTGGCCACCGCCGCCGCGAGGGAGATGGCGCCGCCCCACGGGCCATACAGCCACCCGCAGGCGACGATGAGCGGGATGATGGGAAGGAGCAGGAGCGTCAGCGCATAGATCGCGGCGCAGGTCGCGAGCACGCCGGGCCAGCCCAGGCCGTGCACCAACTTCGCGCCCTCGATCACCCAGCGCAGCACGGGGAGCTGGCGCACGACCAGGTAAAGGACGAAGAGCGCGCAGAGCGCCAACACGACGCCCGCGGCCTTGCGGTACGGCATCTACGGCTTCTTGAGCAGCGGGTCTTCGGCGAGTTGGCCGTGCGCCTCGGCGCGCGCCTCGGCGTGCAGCGCTTCCCATTCGCGCCGCTCGGCCTCGTCCATCTTGTCGAGCGCGAAGTTGAGCACCGCGCGCGCCTTGACCGCCCGGACTCGCGCCTCCTGGGCCTCTGCCTTGCCCTGCACCAGCAGATCGGCCGCTTCCAGCGCGGGCAAGCCGCCCGAGCGCGCCCGCTCCTGCTTCTCCCCGGCAGCTTTCTCCGCGGCCTCCGCCGCCTCCAGCTCCTGCCGCGCGGAAAAAGCCATCTGCTGCAGGCGCGTCTCAAGCCGCTGCGCGCCGCCCTGTTTCGAGCGCGCCTCTTCCCCGGCCCGCGCTTGCGCCTCGAGATGCTGCATCTTGAGGATCAGCTCGTCGGCGTCGTCCGGCATGCGCGGAGCATACACTGGCAGCCTTGACCGCGCGGCCCGCGCTTCACGCCGGGTGCAGCTTGATCAGCGTGATCTCGGGCGGCGCGAACACGCGCATCGGCGGTCCCCAGAACCCGGTGCCGCGGCTGACGTAGAGCTGCGAGCCGCCGCGGCGGTGCAGCCCCGCGAGGTAGGGCTGCACCAGCCCCACCACCCACGAGAACGGCCAGATCTGCCCGCCGTGGGTGTGGCCGGAGAGCGTCAGCGGCACCTCGCGCCGGGCCGCCTCGAGGAACTGGCGCGGCTGGTGCGCGAGCAGCACCAGCGCGCGTTCCGGGTCGCGTCCCTCCAGCGCCGCGGCGAGATCGGGTGAGCCGGTGGGATCCTCGATGCCCGCGAGGTCGAGCCCCGGCGCCACCTCCACCCTCTGGTTGCGCAGCGGCCGGACGCCCAGGCTGGGCAGGTGCGCGTACCACTCCTCCACCCCCGAGTAGTACTCGTGGTTGCCGGTGACGAAGAAGACGCCGCGCGGCGGCCGCAGCAACGCGAGCGGCGCCACGTGCTCGCGGATTTCGTGCACGCGGCCGTCCACCAGGTCGCCGGTGATGGCCACCAGGTCCGGCGAGAGTGCGCGGATCTGCGAGACCACGTGCGCCACCCAGTCCTTGCGCAAGAGCGGGCCCACGTGGACGTCGGAGATCTGCACCAAGCGGAACCCGGCCAGCTCCTGCGGCAGGCCGCGCAGGCGTGATCTCCAGCTCCTTGCACGCGCACGCTGCCGAGCGCGCTGCGCAGGCCGGCGATGGAGAGCCCCGCCACCACGCCGCCCGACGCCTGCGGCGAGGGTGCGCGCGAGAAAGACGCGCCGCTGCGGATCCGGATCCGGCGGCCCGCGCAGCCGCGCGAGCACGAGCAGCGCCACCCTGCCCAGATCGGCGATTCCGAAGAAGGCCACGAGGAGGAACCCGATGCCCATCCAGATGAAGGCGAGCCACATGGCCGGGCGCACGGCGGTGGATCCGAGCGCGCGGCCGGCGATCACCGTCACCGGCATGGCCACCCCGAGCGCGACGATGGCAACGGTCAGGGCGCGCGCCCAGGTCTGGGGCAGGTGCGGGTCGCGCACCAGCCGCGCCCAGAGGTAGTAGTGCATGCCCGAGATGAGGCTCAGCGCGATGGCGAGGAAGACGACGATGGAGACGATCCGCACCGCCGCTAGGATGCCGCAGGAGCGGCTTCGGTGCGAAGCAGCGCCGAGAGCCGCTCCGCGTCGGCGCGCACCCGCAACACCTTCTCCTGCGTGACGATCACGCTGCCGGGCGCTGCTCCCTTCGGCTTGCGCACGTGCTTGCAGCGCGTCCACGCCACTTCCACGCCGTCCTGCCCGCGCGCGGAGGAGAAGTGCACGGCGAGCAGGGCGGCGTCGCCGAGCGTGCGCGCATCCGGAGCCGCGCCGGCCCCGGGAACCACCACGTGCGCTCCCTGCAGCCCGCGGACGTGGAGCCAGACGTCGTTGCCGCGGGCCACGCGAAAGGTGAGGGCGTCGTTGTCGCGCGCGCTGCGCCCCACCAGGATGGGCGCCGCGCCCTGCGCGCCGAAGCGCCGGTAGGGAAGCCGCGGCGTCTCCGTGCGCGCGCCGGGCCGCCGCTGCGCCGGCGCCTCCGCCTCCACCGCCGCGAGCTGGGCCGCATCCCGCGCGGCCTCCGCTCGCCGCACCAGCGCCTCGGCCTGCGAGAGCTCGCGCGAGACCTGGTCCTTGCGCGCGGCGATGCGGCCGGCGGCGGCGGCGTATCGCTTCGCCTTCTTCAGCCAGCGTGCGGCGTTTTCCGATGCGCTGAGCGCCGGGTCGAGCGGAATCACCACCTCCGCCGGCCGGCCTTCGGCGTCCGCGCGCGACCAGTCCTGCACCCGCGCCTCGCGCGCGCCGCGGGGAATGCGCGACGCGAGGGGCAGGAGCAGCTCGGCGCGGGCGCGCTCGGCCTCGGCCCGGGAGGCGCGGGCCGCATCCTCTTCCACCGCGGCGAGCGTCCGCCGCAACTTCTGCGACGCGCGAGCGCAGCCGCGTCACCACCTCCTGCGCCGCCGCGGCGACACCCTCGCCTGCTCCTCGCGCAAGAGCGCATCGCGCACCAGCGCGTCGCGCCCCGCCACCGGCGCCACCGTTCGAGCGCAATCTCCTGCGCGTCGGGAAAGACGCCCGCCGGGCCGGCGCTGCGCTCCCGACGAGGCCCAGAGGATCCTGCCGGACGCGGCGTCCACCACCAACAGAGCGCCTCTCCACGACAGCACGCGATCGCCGAAGCGCAGCGCGGCGGCGGGGGTCGCGCCGGTCTCGCGGCAACCATCAGCGCGGCGCCGGCGAATCGTCTTCCTTCCAGCGCGCGCCGCAGCGTGGCCTGCGAGCGCGGCGCGCTCTCGGGCGAGGTGGGCCGCTCCGCGGCGACGGCGACCATGCGCAGCCGCGCGTCGACCACCGCGAGCGCGCTGCGGCCGGGAAGGCGAAGCTGGAGCACGCAGAGCTGCGCCGAGGGCAGCCAGAGCTTCTGCAGCGAAGCGCCGGCGAGCGCGCGCACCTCGAGCGAGGAGCCGCTTGCGATCTTCGTCGCTGAGGGTGGGGGGCACTGCAGGACTTCCGGACTGCGAACCCGCGGGCGGCCCCGCGGAGATTCGGAGGCCGCCCGGAACGCTCCGGGCTACTTCTTGCGCGAGCACTTCTTCTTGTTCGTTGCGCTTCGCGCCCTTCTTGGCGCCTTTCTTTGACCCTTCTTCGCAGCCATCAGGTCCTCCTCCCAATGTGTCGCTCCAATCGGAGTTGTTGTCTCGCTCCGACGGAGCTTGCACGCACGATACAGACGCGGATCAACAGCGTCAAACATTCGGCCGCACTTCGATCGCGCTTGAAGGAGGCCGGCTGCGGTCGCTAGAGTGCTTCGCAGCCATGCGGCAGCTCTCTCTCTTCCCCAGCGACGCGCAGAGACCGTCGCAGCCGCGCGTCGCCACGCTCGAGCTGCTCCGCCCTTCGCGGATTCGAGATCGTCGCCTGGGGACACCAATCGCGGCGGCGCCGCTCATCTCGTCCCTGGGGACACGAATCGCGGCGGCGCCGCTCATCATGTCCCCGAAGTGAGGCCCGACGGCGCGAGCCTGATCCTCGCCTCGCGGCTCTCCTCGCTCTTGCGCGAGCCGGTGGAGGTGGAGCTGACCGACAATGCCTGGACGATGGTGAGCTACCGGCGCGTGCAGGGCCGCCTGCAGCTTCCGCCTCCACCACATGTTCGCCATCGCGCACGAGCCGGTGATGCGCGCGCTCGCCGGCTTCACCGGCAAGAACCGCCGGGCGCACGGGCGCGCCATCGACGACTACGTCCGGCAGCACCGCCATCTGATCCGCGCCGCGCCGCCGCGCGTGGAAGCGCCGCTCTCGCCGCGCGGGCGGGTGCACGATCTCGCCGACATCTACGCGGGCCTCAATGCCCGCGAGTTCGACCACCGCGTCCAGGCGCGCATCGGTTGGGGCCGCCGCAGCCCCGCCGGGCGGCGCCGCTCCATCAAGATGGGCGTCTACTTCCACGAGCAGAAGGTCATCCGCATCCACCCGGCGCTCGACGACGACCGCGTGCCGCGCCACTTCGTGGAGATGGTGGTGTTCCACGAGATGCTCCACCAGGTCTTCCCGCCGGAGCTCGACGAGGACGGCCGGCGCGTGGTGCACGGGCCCAGCTTCCGCGCCGCCGAGCGGCGCTTCCCCGGATACGAGCGCGCCCGCGCCTGGGAGAAGGCGCACCTGCATCTGTTGCTGCGGCAACGCTCGCAGCCGTAGAAAACCTGCGCCGGGTGGGGCCAGGGGATACTTTTCCACCCGCCTTGTCCCGCCCCGCCCTCGCCCTGGTCCTGCTGGCAGCCTGCGCGACGCCCTACCAGCCGTTCGAAGGGCATCCCGGTGCTCGCCGCCATCCGTTTCCAGGGCAACGAGCACGTCTCCGGCGGGCGAGCTGATGGACCACATCGCCACCGCGCCGACCAGCGGCTTCTTCAGCAAGACCGCGCGCTACTACGACGCCGATCTCTTCGCCATCGATCTGAAGCGGATCGTGCGCTGGTACAACCGCAAGGGGTTCTACGACGCGAAGATCCTCGGCGTGGACGAGCTGCGCGACGACGCCGGCCGCCTGACGCTGGTGGTGAAGATCGACGAGGGCCGCCCGTCGAACATCCGCAAGATGGACTACAAGGGCCTCGAGCAGCTGCCCTCCGGCGAGCTGGACGACATCGACAACGCGCTGCCCATCCACCCCGGCGATGCCTTCAGCGAGGACGGCTACGAGAAGGCGAAGGACGTGCTCCTGCAACAGCTCAGGGAGCACGGGTTCGCCCAGGCCGCGGTGCAGGGCAAGGTGGAGGTGGCGCCCGGAGGCGGGTAGCGCCGACATCGTCTTCGACGTCGACCCCGGGCCGCGTTTCCAGTTCGGCAAGGTGGTGGTCACCGGCAACCGCGAGATCCCCGCCGACGCCATCGCCCGCGCCACCGGCATCGACCGCGGCGACCGCTACAGCCCGCTCGCCCTCGCGCTCGCCCAGCAGCGCGTCTACAACCTCGGCACCTTCTCCGGAGTGCGCGTCTCGGTGGAGCCGCTCGGCGACAGCCAGGTGGCCACGGTGCGGGTGAACGTGCGCGAGGCGCCCTTCCAGACGGTGCGCTTCGGCATCGGCGGCTCGGTGGAGCAGGGCCGCTGGGAGCTGCCGCGGCTGCGCGCCGAGTACACCAACCGCTCGCTCTTCGGCGGGCTGCGCCGGCTGGAGCTGAGCAGCACGGCCGGCTACGCGTTCGTCCCCAGCGCCCTGCCCTCGGAATACGATCCGGCCCAGTCGGGCATCACCACCCTGACCAGCGCGCAGCTCACCATCCCCAGCGTGCTGGTCGCGGGCATGGACTGGGTCAGCCGCGTCGAGTTCGCGCGCGAGGTGCAGTCCGGATTCTCCTACGACGACATCGCCGCCCGGACCGGGCTCACGTACCGGCGCGGTCCGCACACCGTGTCCGGTTCGCTCAACTACGTGCGCTACTTCTCGGTCACCGTGCAGGGCACCGAGGGTCTCGGCAACGCTCGTCAATCTCGCCGGAGCGGGCATCGCGCAGCAGGAGTGCCGCAAGGGCTGCACGCTCACCTACCCGGAGCTGCGCTACGCCTACGACGGGCGCGACAACATCATCGAGCCGACGCAGGGGTTCTACGCCACCGTGGGCTTGCAGCAGACGGTCAAGCCGGGGAACTTCAGCTACTTCCGGATCAACCCCGAATCCGCGCCTACGCGCCTGCCACCCGGTATGCGGTCCTCGCGCTGCGGGCCGATGTACGGCGGCCTCTTCACCACCGGCAGAGCAGCCCCTTCACCCAGCGCTTCTTCCTCGGTGGCCAGAACGATCAGCGCGGCTATTCGCCGCTGCGCCAGGGCCCCAAGCTCGGCACGGCGCCAACCTGCGACGTGCTCACGCGTTCCGGGCTGCGTGCCCTTCGCGACGCAGAGCGTCCCGGTCGGCGGCAACGCGGCGGTGCTCTTTTCCGCCGAGCTGCGGATCCATGCCGACTACCTCCTCAATCACCTGGGGATCGTCACCTTCGTCGACGCCAGCCAGGTCAGCGACGATCCGCGGCGGCCGCTGCTGGATGGGCTCGAGGTCGCGCCGGGCCTGGGGTTGCGCTACATCACGCCGTTCGGCCCCATCCGTTTCGACGTCGCCTGGCTCGCGAATCCCAAGGACGTGGCGACGCAGCCCCTCACGGCGTCGGATCCCGCGAATCCGGCGAACACCATCAACGTGACGCGTGCCGACCGTGCGTCTCCGCGTTCTGCCGCTCCAGACACGCCCGGCTGCATCCACGAATCGCGTTTCGCCTTCCACCTGACGCTCGGCGAGGCGTTTTGAGGTGCGAGGCACACGTTTCATGACAACACTTCCCGGGAAGTGACCGAGCACCCGCCAGAGCCGTTCATCGAGCCGGCGCGTCCTCGCCCGCGCCCTCCGCCGGCGCCGCGGTCGGGCTGGCGCAAGGCCGCCCGTGTGGCGGGCATCGCGGTGCTCTCGCTCCTCGGCCTGGTCCTCCTCGCCGTCGTCGGCGGCATCGTCTGGCTGCACACGGGCCGCGGCGCCGGCGACGGTGGGGCGGCTCGTCACCAGCGAGGCGCGCAACGCCATCCAGGGAGACCTCCGCGTCCGCGCCGTGCAGGTGGGCGGCTTCCTGCACGTCTGCGTCGACGGCGTGGAGCTGCGCGATCCCGAAGGCCACACGGCGCTTCGCGCGGAGCGCGCCTGCGTCAAGCTGCAGCCCCTGCCGCTGAAGGCGCACAAGATCATCGTCACCGAGGCGGAGCTGGTGAAGCCGTGGATCGAGATCGCCAAGGTTCCCGGCACTTCCGAGACCACGCTCCAGCGCGCCATCAAGCCGCGCAAGCCGCCGCAGCCCGGGGGAGGACCGTTCGCGTGGAAGGTGGACGTCCGCTCGCTGCGCCTTCGTGGCGGGTCGGTGACGGTGCGTCCCGAGCTGGGCGAGGAGGCCACCTTCGCGCTGCGTGATCTCGATCTCTCGCAGGCGCACGCCACCTACTCGGCGGACGCGGCTTCGGCCGCCCTGGCGCTGTCCGCGCAGCTGGCCTCGCCGGGGAAGGCGCCGGTGGCCCTGAACCTGGACGCGACGCTGGATGGCCCGGCGGCGAGCGGCACCGCGACGCTGCGCTCGCTGCGCGTGAAGGTCGGGGAGAGCGGGCTTCTGGCGAACGGGTCGTGGAACATGGGGAAGGCGGCGGGCGAGGTCCACCTGAGAGAGGTGGTGCTGACGCCGAAAGACCTGGCCCTCTTCGCTCCAAAAGCGCCGCTCGAAGGCACCATCCACGGCGAGGCCGACCTCAAGAGCGACGGCAAGACGGCGGGCCTGGAGCTTCGCCTCGACGCCGGCGGCGGGCGCATCGAGAGCAAGCTCACCGCCACCCTGGAGAAGCCGCCGGTGTGGGATCTGCAACTCTCGCTCGCCGACGTGGATCCGGGGGCGATCACCGACCGCGCCCCCAGAGGCAAGGTCACCGCCCGCGTCTCGCTGCACGGCAAGGGCAAGCCGCAGTTCGACGCGCACGGCGTCCGCGGCGAGCTCTCCGCTGCGGCGCACATCGGGCCGGCGCGGCTCGAGCGGGTGGGGCCGGTGGTCGCCGACTTCAAGACGGAGATGCAGGGCCGCTACGCGATGGTGCGCGCGTTCACGGCCACCGCCCTCGGACTCACCGTCAAGGCCCACGGCGCTGCCGCGTACGACGAGATCTCCATGGACCTGGACGTGAGCGCTCCCGATCTCGCGCAGGTGGGGCGCGCTGTCGGCGCGCTGACGCGCAAGCCCTCGCTGCCCGTCGGTGGCTCCATGCGCCTGATCGCGCGCGTGACCGGTTCGCCGCAGCGCCCGGATGCGCAGCTGCGCCTGCGTGCGCCGCAGCTTCGCTGGAGCAAGACGCTGGTCGCCGACGGCCTCTCGGTGAAGGGCAGGCTGAGCGGGCCGCTGCGCCAGCCCGACGGCGCCTTGAAGGTGGCGGCGCAAAGGTTGATCGCGAGCGCGGTGGACCTGGGCGCGCCGCACATCGACATGGAGCTGGCCTGGCCCAGCGCACACCTGAGAGTGGACGCTGCCGTTGCCGGCGGCGTCCTGCAGCTTGCGGGCGACGCGCGCATCGACGACGACAACGACGGCCTGCTCCTCTCCAATTTCCTCGTGGCCTGGCCCGGCAACACGCTGCACCTCGCCAACGACACGCGGGTGCATTTCCGCGACGTGCTCATCCTCGAGCCGCTGGAGCTGACCGGCGAGCACGGCAGCCTGCGCTTCGAGGCGCAGGTGCAGCCGCCGCCCGGCCGCATCGACGCGGCGGTGGTGGTGACGAAGTTCGACCTTTCGCACCTGCCCCTGTTCATGCTGCCCAAAGATCTGGAATTGCGCGGCGTGCTCGACGCCAACGCCGTGGTGGAGGGGCCGCGCGCCGCGCCCGACGTGGATCTGCAGGCGGACGTGCACGGCGCCGGCGCCAGGCCGGCCGGCGATCTCCTGCTCGACGCGCACACGCACGCGCACGTCCACCACGGCGTGCTCAAGACCGACGGATGGGTGGCCGGGGACGGGCTCTTGCGCTTCGACTTCCAGGGCGAGGTGCCGGTGCAGTCGCTGGCGAAGAAGTCTCCCTCCACCCCGCTGCGGCTCGACGCGCAGCTCGCCAAGGTGGACCTGGCCAAGCTCGCCGACAAGGCGAACCTCTCCGCGCTGCAGCGTCAGCGCGTCCGCGGGATGCTCGATGCGCGGCTGGTGGCGAGCGGCACCCTGGGCGCGCCGCGGGCCACGCTCTCCATCGAGGCGCGCGATCTGGGTAGCCAATCCATCTCGTCGGTCGACGCGCGCGCCGGGCTGCTCCTGGAAAAGACCCGCGCCACCTTCGATGCCACCGTCTCGCTGGGCGGCGAACCGTCGCTCTCGCTGACCGCGCAGGCCCCGGTGGACCTGCCGCGGGCGCTGCGCGACCGTTCGTACCTGCGCGGGGCGCTGGAGCGTCCGGTCGCGGCCGAGCTGGCGGTCACCCAGCTCCAGCTCGTGCGGCTGGTGAAATCGGGCCTCCTGCCGCAAGGCAGCGAAGGCGCGGTCAGCCTTTCCGCCAGGCTCTCGGGCACGCCGCTCAAACCCGTCCTTCAAGTGAACGCGGCGGGCCAGAAGGTGACGGCCGGCCGGCTGCACGGGCTCGATTTCCAGGCCGAGCTGGGCATCGCCGACAAGATCAAGATGACCTTCGGTGCGCAGTCGCAGGCTTCGGCGGTGGCGCGCCTGGAGGCGGGCGCCTCGGTTTCCGGCGCCGAGATCGTGGAGGCCGTCCGGCGGCGGGCGATGCGCGAGGCCCTGGCGCCGCTGCTCGATCGCACGGTCTCGCTGACGCTGGAGGTTCCCGGGCTGCCCATCGCGCGCGCGACCAGCCTGGCGGGACAGGCGGCGGTGGCGGAGGGACGCCTGGACGGACACCTCGCGCTTTCCGGCACCCCGGCCCGCCCGCAGCTCCGCGGCGAGTTCACCCTCAAGGACCTGCAGGCCAAGGAACAACGGCTGGGCGCGGCCGACCTGTACGTGGAGGCGGACTCCGCCGGGGCGCTCCTGCATTTGGGCATCGACCCGCCGGGCGGCGGCAACTTCCTCGGCCACGTCAAGATGGACGCGGACCTCGGGGCGCGCGC
This sequence comes from uncultured delta proteobacterium, assembly GCA_963792275.1. Taxonomy (GTDB): domain Bacteria; phylum Myxococcota; class Myxococcia; order Myxococcales; family 40CM-4-68-19; genus 40CM-4-68-19. The sequence goes on along the minus strand of CAWBVQ010000016.1, from coordinate 245,360 downwards.
GCTGCTTTCGCGCGGCGCCGTTTCCGTCATGGAGGGAAAGCTCTCCGGCGAGGTGCGCGCGCGCCATCTCGATCTCGCGTTCCTTTCCGGGCTCATCCCCCGGCTGCGCCGCACCGGCGGCACGCTGGAGGGGGACGTGAAGCTGGCGGGCCGCGTGGGCAAGCCGGTGGGCCAGGGCGACGCGCACCTGCGCGCGGGCATCTTCGACGTGGTCGGACAGGGCGTCTACGAGGACGTCGGGCTCGACGCGAGCTTTTCGCCCAAGGAGGTGGTGATCGACCGCATCACCGGCACCGAGGGCGCCGGCACCTTCAGCGCCATCCTGGTGGCCTCGCGCCGGCCTCCGCCCGACAATCCCGCTTCCGACCGCATCGAGTTCACCGGCGAGATCCACCTCGGCGACGCCGAGTCGGTGCGCGACCGCAAGGTGCCCGGCACCGGAAAGCCGCTGCAGGCGGGCCCGCTGCCGCTGCGCCAGGGCGGCGATCATCGCGCGGATCTGAACGGCGAATTGGACCTCTTCGGCGACTACACCGACGGCTTGCTCACGCTCAACGCCAAGATTCCCGACGCGCGGCTGGTGATCAAGCAGCTTCCCGACAAGAAGCTGCCCAGCCTGAAAGAGAACCCGGACGTCCTCCTGGTGCATCCCGGCGAGCGCCCGCACCCGCCTGGCCGCGAGCCGGAGGAGGTGGCCGCCGAAGAGGAGTCGCGCAAGACGGCCACCTTCCGGCTGCACGCGCACCTGGACCTGAACCATCTCTACGTCAAGGCGCCGGACTTCGAGTTCCCGGTGGAGAGCCACATGAAGTTCGAGTTCGACGCGCGGCACCCGGACGTGCCCAGCGCCGAAGGCGTGATCCACGTGCCGCAGGGCTCGTTCAGCGCCCTCGGCCGCAGGTTCACCATCGACGACGCCAAGATCATCGAGACGGGCGGGGACATCTCCGACCCCGAGTTGGAGGTGAAGGCGCTCTTCGACAACCCGCAGGCGGCGGTCACCATCAGCGTCACCGGGACGGCCAAGAGCCCGCAGCTCGACCTCTCCTCCAACCCGCCCATGGACCAGGACCAGATCGCCTTCTTCCTCGCCACCGGGCGCATCCAGGGCCGCGCCACGCAACAGGGCGGAGGCGTCGATCTCTCGGGCGCCGCCACCAGCGTGGTGGGCAGCCTGCTCTTCGGGCAGGTGCGCAAGGAGCTCGCGGACGTGCTGCCGCTGGACGTGATCACCATCGACACCGGCGCGCAGGGCGTGGCGGGGGCCAGCGTCGGCAAGTACATCGGCGACCGCATCTTCGTGGGTTATCGCCAGCGCTTCACGCCGCCCAACCAGTTCGAAAACACCTGGGAAGGACGCCTCGAGTACGAGATCAGCCGCGCCATCTCGGGCGAGATCACCTACGGCGACGCCGTCCGCGATCTCTCCATCCTCTACACGAAGGATTTCTGACCGGAGAGATCACCGGTGGCGCACGCGGATGGTCCAGCCCAGCTTGACCAGGCCCTTGATCACCCGCGGCACCCTGCGCAGCAGCGCCGTGGAAGGAGGCCGGGTCTCGCGCAGCGCGATGGGGATCTCGCGCACGTCGCGGCCCATGCGCTGCGCGCGGATCACCAGCTCGCTCGCGAAGAGGTCGCGGTCCACCACGCAGGCGCTCGCCACCGGCTCCAGCCGGTCGCGCCTGAACGCCTTCAGCCCGTGGGTGTCGGTGCCGCGAAATCCGGTGCTGGCGCGCAAGAGGATGGTGATCACCCGCGTCGCCAGCCTGCGCACCAGCGGCCGCGCGTCGTTGGCGCCCTTCATCGCCTTGGAGCCCACCACCAGGTCGGCGCCGGCTTCCAGGATGGGCAGCGCGCGCTGGTAGAACTCCACGTCGCAGAGGTCAATCTCGTCGCAGATCACCGTCTCGCCGCGCGCCGCCGCGATGCCGCGGCGGAGCGCCTTTCCATAGTTGGGCTCGTCGCCGTGCAGGTAGCGCACGCGCGGCAGGTCCGCCGGCAGCGCCTGGAGGATCTCCAGCGTCCCGTCGCGGGAGCCGTTCTCGGAGAGGATCAGCTCGTAGTCCCAGCCCAGCGCGTCGAGCCTGCGGCACAGCTCCGCCGCCGCCTGCCGGACGATGCGCGCCTCGTTGTAGACGGGGATGACGATGGAGATCATGCGAGCGAGCGCGCCGCCTCGCGCCCCGAGAGGAGCGCGTCCTCCATCGAGCTGTACTCCCACTTGCCATAGCGGCCCGCGAGCCGGACGCCCTGGCCGGCGAAGAACCGGGTCACCACGTCGCGCGCGCGGGCATGCTCGTGATCGAAGAGCACGTAGGCCACCGGGATGGTGCGCGAGCGGCAGAGCCGCACCTGCGCGCGGTCAATCAATCCGCAGTGCTCCAGGCCCGAGAGCGCCTCTTCCACGAAGGCGCCCTCGTTCGCCGGGCCGCGATGAGCGAACTCCACCGCGAAGCTGCGGAAGCCCTCCGGGGCGAGCGCGGGGTTCACCTGCGAAGGCGAGCCGATGCGATAGAAGCCGAAACGCTTCTCGGGAAAGTAGGCCCAGTGGAAGCGCTCTGCGCCGTTGTCGCGCGCGCCCACCTCCACCACCGTGACGGAGACCGCGCGCAATCTCGCCGCCGCCGCGCGGATGTCCGGCGGCGCGTCGGCGAGGAGCCCCACGCATGCCGGCAAGGGCGCGGTGAGCACCAGCGCGTCGTAGCCGAGCTCCTCGCCGGAGCCGAGCCGCAGCCGCCGCCGCGCCAGGTCGATGGCCGCGACCTTTGCCGAGAGCCGCACTTCGCAGGCGAGGTCTTTGGCGACGCCGCGCACCAGCGCCTCGATGCCGCCCTGGCGCGGATACCAGAAGGTCGCGTTGTAGCCGACGTCCTCGCGCGAAGGCTCGATCGCGCCGTTGACCACCTCCGCAAGCGTGGGCCGCGGGATGAAGCGCCCGCCCCATTCCGGCGACAGCTCCTCGCAGGGCACGGTGTAGAGCTTCTCGTTGTAGGGAAACATGAAGTGGCGGGCGAGGCCGTCGCCGAGGTGCCGGAGGATGAACTCGGCGGCGTTGCGCAGAGGCCGCTCCCGCAATCCGGCGCCGCCCGGCCCGAGCGTCGCGTCGATGAAGCCGAGCAGGCAATCCTCGATGGTGCGCGGGGGAAGCCCGTGGAGATGAAACTGGTAGGGAAAGGTGGTCCAGACGTCCTGGCTGTAGATGCGCGCGCGCCGTTGCACGTCCAGGCGGTTGCCCGCAAGCCAGCGATCCGCGATCAGCTCGCGCATCTGCGCGTCGCGCGCGTGCAGCCAGTGTCCGGTCCAGTCGAAGGAGAAGCCGTCGATCACCTCGGTGCGGCAGAGGCCGCCCAGGCGATCCGCCGCCTCGAGCAGCGTGCAAGACGCCCCGAGCTCCCGCGCGCAGGCCAGGCCGGCGAGGCCGCCGCCCACCACGATGGCTCTCCCACCCTGGCGCATAACCTCCCCTGCCTTATCACGAAATCCGACGTCCTTTCGTTGGCCGGGCCCTCGCGCCGATGCTAGCGTGGCCTGCCTGTCAGAGCATCCCGAGGACGGACGCCGCGTGAAGATCTCCTGCCCGAACTGTTCCGCCGCCTACGAGCTGGACGACTCGCGCGTCCCGCCCACGGGGCTTTCCATCAAGTGTCCCCGCTGCAAGAACCCGTTCACGGTGCACCGGGCCAAGGCCGACGGCGCCGCGAAGCCTGCCGCCGCGCAATCTGCGGTGCCGCTGCCGGGGCACAACGGCGTAAAGCCCGCGGCCGCGACGAAGCCGCCTACGGGTCGTCCACCCGGCGCGCGCAAGCCTTCCGCGCCGGCCGCGCCTGGCGGCATGGCGCAGGCCATCGCCGCACCTGCCGCGGCGATTCCCGCGGGAGCCGTGCCGCTGCCCGGCCTCGGCGGCGCCGGAGAGAAGCCGGCCATGTCGTTCCGCGCGCCTGCGCGACCTGCGCCTGCTGCGGAGGAGGAAGGCGCCGTCCCGCTGCCTGGCTTCGCCGGCGCCCGTCACCGGATCCCGGGCGATGTCGCCGTGGAGGATCCGTTCGCCGCCATCGACCTGGCCGCCCAATCCTCGCCGCGCCCGCCGCCGCCGGCGGACGTGGACGATCTGCAGCTCCCCGATTCGATGCCGGATCCGGGGGCGCCGCCGGAAGAGGCCTTCCCGGTAGACCCGCCGCAGCCCAAGCCACACCCCAAGGCTGCCACGGCGGACGACGTCAGCTTCGACTTCGTCGAATCCTCCTCCGCCTCCTCCGTCGCCGGCGGCGCAGGCGCCCGACCTGCTCGATTTCGTCGACGAGGGTCCCAAGCCCGAAAAGAAGAGCAAGCGGCCGCCGCCGCCGATGATCGGCAAGTCGGACCCCGGGCCCGAAGAGACGCTGTCGCTCGACGATTCCTCGCCGGCCAAGGAGCCGGCAAGCCCCAAGCCGCCGGACAAGGAGCGCAAGAAGCGCGACCGCGAAGAGCGTGCCGCGCGCCAGCGTGCCGAGCGCGCCAGCCGGAGGGCAGAGCGGGCGGCGGGCACTTCCAAGGGCAGCGCGCTGAAATCGCTCACTGCTCTCGCAAAGCCCCGCTTCCTCGTGCCCGCGGCGCTGGTGCTGGCGCTCGCGGCCGTGACCGCGCTCGGCATCCGCGCCCGCACCACTCCCGCGGGCCTCTTCTGGATGAACCGCTACCTGCCGTCGAAGAAGGCGGCCAGCGCGGCAGAGACCAAGGTGATCGAAGCGGGCCTCGCCAAGCTCGCCCAGGGAGACTTCACCGGCGCGCGCGACGCGCTCAAGTCCGCCGCGCAGCTCCTTGCCACCGTGCCCGACGACGAGGAGGTGAAGGCGTTCTTCGTCCTCGCCGCCTCCGAGATGAAGCTCGAGTACGGGCAGGTGGGCGGAGACTGGGACCAGGCCAGGCGGGTGGCGGAGAAGATGAAGGGCACGCGCAACGCGCAGAACCGCGCGCGGGGCGCCTTCGCGCTCGCCAGCGGCGACATCGCGGCCGGGAGGCAAACGCTGGCGGCGCTGGGCGATACGCCGGGGGCGGATCCCGAATCCACCTGGCTCTACGCGCAGGCCCTGATCCTCGCCGGCGACCACGTGCGCGCCTCGCAAGTCCTCGACGGCGCGTTGAAGGCCCGACCCGGCGCGCCCAGGCTCCTGGTGCTGCGCGGCAACGTCGCGCGCGACCGCGGACAGCTTCCCGACGCGGCGGGCTTCTACCAGAAGGCGCTGCAGGCATCGCCGGAGGACGCCCGCGCCATGGTGGAACTGGCCGGTACGCGGCTGCTGATGGCGGACGGCAAGGGCGCCGCCGATCTGCTCGCCAAGGCGCTGGACACCGACCGGCGCAAGACGCTCGACGCCACGGAAGAGGCGCGCGCGAACGTGATGCGCGGCCAGCTTGCGGCGGGCGCCCACGACCTCAAGGGCGCGGAAGCGGCGTTCGAGCATGCGGTCATGCTCGACCCTGGCTCGGCCGCGGTGCACCAGGCCTACGGCGACTTCCGCCTGCAGCAGCGCGAATGGGAGAAGGCGTCGCGCCACTTCGAGGTGGCCATCCAGCACGGCGGCTCGGCGGCGGCATACGCGGGGGCCGCGCGCGCCTTCCTCGGACAGAACCGCCTGCTCGAGGCCGACAAGGCGATTACCGAGGCGGTCACGCGCGAAAGCGGCAATGCGCGCTTCCTCTACCTGCAGGGACGCGTGGCGGACGCCATCGGCAAGGCCGAGGAGGCGTATCGCAAGTACGAGGCGGCGCTGAAGGCGAAGCCGGATCTGATCGAGGCGCTGGCCGCGGAAGGGATGGTCTGGACGTCGCGCAGCGACAAGGCCAAGGCGCAGGAGCGCCTGGACAAGGCGCTGGCGGTCAAGCCGGAGGGGCTCACTTCCCTGGAGGACGAGGCCATCGGCGATCTGGCGCTGGCCATGGGCGATGCGAAGAAGGCGGAGGAAGCCTTCACCCGCGCGCTGCAGAAGGACGGAGCGGATGCCGCGGCGCATGCGGGCATGGGCAAGGCGCTGGCGGCGCAGGGCGATCTCGCCGGCGCGCGCAAGGAGATGGAGACGGCGCTCAAGCAGATGGGCGACGACGCCGCGCTCGCCTACGAATACGGCTCGCTCTTGCGCCGCATGAACCAGCCCGACGCCGCGCTGGCGATGCTGCGCAACGCGGTCAAGCTGGACTCCAAGGAGCCCCGCTACCGCGCCCGGCTGGGAGCAATTTTGGTGGAGCGCGGCGAGTTCGAGGAGGCCGAGCAGCAGCTTCGCCAGGCCGTGCTGATGAACGACCGCTCCGCGGAAGGCCTCTACTTCCTCGCCCGGGCGCTCGCAGGCCGCAAGAAGCAGGCGGAGGCGATCGACAGCATGAAGAAGGCGGTCGAGCTCGAGCCGGACAACGCCGAGTACCTCTACCAGCTCGGACTCATCTACGAGCGCGGCCAGCAAATCCAGGACGCCATCGACTCCTTCAACCGCGCCATCGACCGCAGCAAGAAGAACGCGGACGCGTACGAGCACCTGGGGCTGAGCCTGATGGTCGAGAACCGCTTCCAGGAGGCGGCCACCGCCTTCGGCAAGACCACCGAGGTCGACGCCGGCCGGGCACGCGCGTGGAGCGAGAAGGGCGACGCCGAGCAGCAGGCCGGCGACGTGGACGGCGCCATCCGCGACTTCCAGAAGGCGCTCTCGATGGACTCGAGCCTGCCCTCGGTCTGGACCCGGCTGGGCATCGCCTACAAGGACAAGGACTGCAAGGGCTGCCGGGCCAGGGCGGTGGACGCGCTCAAGCGGGCCACGCACGTGGACCCGGCGGACGTGGTGGCGCACCACGAGCTGGGCTACATGTACAAGGACGACGGACGCCGCAAGGAAGCCATCGCCGAGTTCCGCCGCTATCTCGCCCTCAAGCCCGCGGCGGGCGACGCTTCCACCGTGAAGGACGACATCTACTACCTGGAAGAGGAGTCGCGGCGCGCCCCGTGACGCAGGCCCGCGGCGCGAGCGGCGCATGCTCTTCTCCGTCTCGGTAGACCTCGACGGTCTCGCCTGCTACGCCGCCATCCACGGGGTCGGTGCGCAGCTCGACGACCGCGCGCTGCGGGCGGTGCCGGAGGTGGCGGTGCAGCGCTTCTGCGAGCTCTTCGCGGCGCTGCGCATGCCCGCGACCTTCTTCGTCATCGGGCGCGACGCGGGCATTGCCCCTCAGGCGCTGCGCCGCGCCGCCGCCGAGGGACACGAGATCGGCTCGCACTCCTTCGCGCACGACTATGCGCTCTCGCGCCTGCCGCGCGCGGCCATCTCCGAAGATCTGGTCGCGGCGGAGCGCGCCATCGACGAGGCCACCGGCAAGAAGCCGCGCGGCTTCCGCGCGCCGGGCTACACGCTCTCGCCCGCGCTCCTGGACGTGGTCCGCGAGCGCGGCTACGCATACGACTCGTCGCTCCTCCCCAGCCCGCCGTACTACCTGGCGAAGGCCGCCGCGCTGGGCGTCTATGCGCTGCGCCGCCGCAAGAGCGAGAGCATCCTCGGCGGCATGGCGCAGCTCTTCGCGCGGCGCTCGGCGCATCGCAGGGCAGGAGTGCGCGAGTTGCCGGTGGCCACCGTGCCGCTCTTGCGCGCGCCGGTGATCGGCACCTCCGTGCTGCTCTGGCCCGCGCTCGCCCGCGCCGGGTTTGCCGGCGGCCATCTCAACCTCGAGCTGCACGGCATCGACGCGCTGGACGAAAGCGACGTGCCGTCCGCCATCGCGCGCGCGCAGCCCGGCGTGCGCACCAAAGCCGCGCGGAAGCTGGGGCGCCTGCGCGCGGTGCTCCAGTCCTTGCCGGGCGCGGCCTGCACGCTGGAGCAGGCCGCGCTGCGGCTCTTGCCCTGACGCGCGGGGTGCCGCGGGCGCGCCGGGACGGCTAGATTCCTCCTGATGGCCGACCGGCTCCTCATCTTCGATGCGCCAGATTCGGGGCTGCGCCTCGCCGTCTGCACCGCGGCCTCGGTCGCGCGCGACGCGGCGGCGCGGCACGGTCTCGCCTCCGGCAGCGCTTGCGCGCTCTCGCTCGGACTCACCGGGGCGCTGCTGCTCTCGGCGCACGAGCAGGCGCGGGTGGACGTGCAGCTCGAATGCAACGGGCCGCTGAAGGGAATGCTGGTGGACGCCGACGAGACCGGCGCCGTGCGGGGACTGGTGCGCGCGGGCGGACTGCGCGGGCAGCCTGCTCCGGCGGAGTCGTCCCGGTTCGATCCGCGGCCGCTCCTGGCCACCGCCCACGACGAGCGCGCCGGCATGCTCTCGGTGCTGCGGGCGCCCGCGCAAGGAACCGCGGCGCACCGCGCGGCCTTTCCCTTCGCCGGGGCCGACCTGGGCGCGGCGCTCACGCTCTTCCTGCGCGGTGAGCGCGCCCTGGGCGGCGAGCTTTCGCTGGAGGTGCTGACGCGCGCCGGTGAACCCATCGCCGCGGTCGCCGGCGCGCTGGTTGCGCCCTTGTACGAGGAGAACGCCGAGCGTGCGCGCGCCCTGGGAAAGCCGCTGCGGCAAGGCGGGCTGCGGGAGGCCCTGTTGCGCGAGCAGGAGGCCGCCGCGCTCGCCCGCCAGATCGCGCGCGAGTTTTCCCTGGGCGCCCTCCGCCAGATCGCGCAGCTGGAGCCCCGCTACGCCTGCCGCTGCTCGCGCGAGCGGGTGGCGCGCGCGCTGCGCTCCTTGGGCGCGCCGGAGCTGCGGGAGATGGCGGAAAAGGACGGCGGCGCGGCGCTCACCTGCGATTTCTGCAACGCGGCGTACCAGTTCCCCGCGGAGGAGCTTCTCGCGCTGGCTCAGGGCTGAAGACGCTCCTTGAGCTTTCGCACCGCGTGGTGGAAGTTGACCTTCGCGTTCACTTCGGTGATGCCGAGCGTGCGCGCGATCTCCGCGAAGGGCAGGTCGCCGTCGATGCGCAAGAGCAGCACCTCGCGCTGCCGCCGGGGCAGATGCGCCACCGCCTCGCGCAGCGCCTTCTGCCGCTGCGAGGCTTCCATGCGCGCCTCTGCGCTGGGTTCGCCGGCGGGCGCCTCGCGATCCTGCGCCTCCTCGCTGCGGTCGAAGCGCGCGGTGTCGCGCAGGTGGTTCTTGGCCAGATTCACGGTGATGCGGAAGAGCCACGACTTGAACGAGCCGCCCCGCCATCCGCCGGCGCGCTGGCTGGCGTTGATGAACGCGCGCTGCGCCAGGTCCTCCGCGTCGTCGGCGTCGCGGGCAAAGCGCCGGGCGATGGCGAGCACCGGCCGCTGGTACCTGCGCACCAGCGTCTCGAACGCCCGCGCGTCGCCGGCGCGAAAGGCGTCGAGAAGCTCGGCGTCGCCCAGGTCGCCCATCGGACGCGCCCACCCTTAGCGATTGACGGACAAAAAAGCTACGGCTACATGCGGGGGGCGATGCACGATCTGAAGTGGGTGGTGGCGAATCTCGACGAGGCTCGCAAGCGGCTCTCCAGCCGTGGAGCGCAGGCGGCGGAGGCGCTCGCGCCCATCGAGAGGCTGGCGCAGGAGCGGCGCCAGCTCATCCAGTCTTCCGAGACGGAGCGGGCGGAGCAGCGCAAGGCCAGCGAGCAGATGCGCACGCTCAAGGGCGACGAGCAGGCATCGCTGCGCGCGCGCCTGAAGGCGCTCTCCGACGGCGTCAAGCAGCAGGAGGCACGGCTCAAGGAGGTGGAGGAGCAGATCGAGAGCGCGCTCCTCACCGTGCCGAACCTGCCGCACGAGAGCGTGCCCAAGGGCACCTCCGAGCACGACAACCAGGTGGTGCGGAGCTGGGGCGAGAAGCCCGCGCTGGGCGGCGCCAAGGAGCACACCGAGATCGGCGAGAAGCTGGGCCTGCTCGACTTCGCCCGCGCCGCCAAGGTGTCGGGGGCGCGCTTCGTCTTCTACCGCGGCGCGCTGGCGCGGCTGGAGCTTGGGCTGGTGCAGTTCTTCCTCGACTCTGCCCGCGAGCGCGGCTACCTGGAGCTCTTGCCGCCGTACCTGGTCAACGCCGACTCGATGCGCGGCACGGGCCAGCTCCCCAAGTTCGAGGAGGATCTCTTCAAGACCACCGCGGGCTACTACCTGATCCCCACCGCCGAAGTGCCGGTGACCAACTACCACCGCGACGAGATCCTCGACGGCGCCTCGCTGCCGCTGCGCTACTGCGCCTTCAGTCCCTGCTTCCGCAGCGAGGCGGGCAACTACGGCAAGGACACCAAGGGCATCATCCGCCAGCACCAGTTCCACAAGGTGGAGCTGGTGCGCTTCGAGAGGCCGGAGAACGCGCAGGCGGCGCTCGAGCAGCTGGTTTCGGACGCGCAGGCGCCGCTGCAGAAGCTCGGGCTGCACCACCGGGTGGTCTTGCTCTGCACGGCGGACACGGGCTTTTCCTCCGAGAAGACGTACGACCTGGAGGTCTGGCTGCCCGGACAGGACGCCTACCGCGAGATCAGCTCCTGCTCCAGCTTCGGCGAGTTCCAGGCGCGGCGGGCGCAGATCCGCTTCCGTCCCGCGCCCGGGGAGAAGCCGCGCTTCGCCGCGACGCTCAACGGCAGCGGCCTTGCGGTGGGGCGCACGTTGGTGGCAATCCTGGAAAACGGTCAACAGCCGGACGGCAGCGTCGTTCTGCCCGAGGCGATTCGCCCGTACATGGGCGGAATGGAGCGGCTCCAGCCATGATCCTCGCGGTCCTCGTGGTGATCAGCACGAACGTCGGCAACATCAAGGTGCAGCTCGACGAGAAGCACGCGCCGGTGACGGTGGCCAACTTCCTCAAGTACGTGAAGGACCACCATTACGACGGCACCGTCTTCCACCGGGTGATCAAGGGCTTCATGATCCAGGGCGGCGGCCTGGACGACAAGCTGCACGAGAAGGGCGCCAAGTATCCGCCCATCAAGAACGAGTCGGGCAACGGGCTCAAGAACGTGCCGGGCGCCATCGCCATGGCGCGCACCAACGACCCGAACAGCGCCACCGACCAGTTCTTCATCGACACGCACGACAACAGCTTCCTCGACCGCGCGCCGGGATATGCGGTGTTCGGCAAGGTGGTTTCGGGAATGGACGTGGTGCGGAAGATCGAAGGGGTGAAGACCGGCTCCAAGCCCAGCGCCGAAGGCGCGCCGATGAGCGACGTGCCCATGCAGAATGTCGTGATCAAGACGATCCGCGTGGGCAAGTAGGCAGTCCGTCGCCTTGTCGGCGGTGCGCTCCGTGCGAACCCTCGTTCGCATGGAGGACGGTTCCGCGCGAGTGTCGGTGGATGTGCGTCCGGCGGAAGCGGTGGCCGTTGCGCTGCCGCGGCCGCTGGCGCTGCCGCAAGAGCTGATCTGGCCGCTGGTCGTGGCGCTGGCCACCGCCGCGGCCATCGTGCCCTTCTGGTCGAGCGAGCTCTTGCCCTACCAGGACGCTCCCCAGCACGTCGCTGCCGTGCGGGTGCTTGCCGACTATCACGCGCCCGGGCTCGCCTTCGAGCGCTGGTTCCAGCCGGACCTGGGGCGGCTGGAGTACCTGGGCTTCTACCTTCCCGCCGCGCTCATCGCCCGCGTCGCCGGAGCGGAGACGGCGGTGCGGGTGGTGCTCTCGCTCATCGCCGTCGCCTGGGTGGCGGCGTTCTGGATGTTCCTCGGCGCCATGGGGCGAGATTGGCGGCTGGCGGTGTTCGCCCCGGCGTTGTTCCACACCACGCCGCTCTACCTGGGGTTCTTCAACTTCGTCGAGTCGGTGCCGCTGGCGGTGGCGCTGGTGGCGCTGACCGAGCGCGAGCTGCGCGCGCCGACCTTGCGCCGCGCATGCGTGTTGGCGGTGGGCGCCGCGGTGCTGCTCTGGCTGCACCCGAGCGCGCTCGCCTTCGCGCTGGCCGCCGCCGCGGTGCTCGCCCTCACTTCGGGACGCAGGCCGCGGCAGATGGCGCGCGCCGTGTTGCCGTACCTGCCCGCTCTCTTGCTCCTCGGCGCCTGGGCGGTGCGGGCCCTGGCGGAGCGCGACGGCCCGGGCGCCGCCGCGCGAACCCCGCCGCACTGGATGGGAGCGCGCTGGCAGGTGATGGAGATGCTCCGCTTCGGCAACGTTCTGGCGGGGCACTGGGACGAGGTCTTCATGCTGGCTCTGGCCGCGCTCTTCGCGGCCGCGGTCGCGCTCCCGGGCCGCCCGCGCCTGCAGCGCGGCTTCCGCGTTCCGCTGCTCGCGCTGCTCACGCTCGCGGCCTACATGGTGGCGCCGTTCGACATGGGCTACATGGGGTACATCTCGCTGCGCGCGCTGCCCTTCCTGGCGCTCTTGATCCTGGCCTCGCCCTCGATCGCGCAGCGCCGCGCCACCAGCTTCGTCTTCGCGGCCGTGGCCGCGCTGACGGTCGCGTATTCGCTCCAGCTCGCCGCGTCGTATCGCGCTTTCGATCGCGAGGCGGAGGTGGCCGAGCTGTCGCAAGTACTGCGCGCGGCCGAACCCGGCAAGCGGCTCATCGCCCTCATCGATGCGACCGGCAGCCGCGTGGTGCAGTTCCAGGCCTACCTGCACTTCGCCGCCTACTACGAGGTGGAGCGCGGCGGCCGGGCCCGCTACAACTTCGCCGAGACGCCGTGGACGCCGGTGCGCTTCCGCGAAGGAGCGGAACCGGTGCCGCTGCCGCGGAGCTGGGAGCTCAACGCGGGCAAGCTGGATCTCGCCTACGCGACTTCGGACGAGGACTACGTGCTCGTGCGCGCGCCCGGGCCTGAGCCGAAGGGCTTCGCGCTGGTGTCTCAAGCGGGCCGCTGGTCGCTCTACGCAGAGGCCGCGCGGCGCTGAGGGGCGGCCACCGCCAGCCGCGCCGGCGACGCCCAGCTGAAGATCTTGTTCATCCAGAAGTTCCAGCCCGTGGTCGCCACGATGGCCACCGCGTTGGCCACGTACGGGTTCACCTCGAAGAGCTGCACCTGCATGGTGAGCAGAGCGACGCTGAGCGCCAGCCCCGCGAGGCAGATGGCGTTGAACTTGCCGAGACGCTTGAGCCGCGCGACTCCGTAACCTTGCTGCTCGGCGAGATCGCCGAACGTCCACAGGTCGTTCCAGAGGAAGTTGTTGACGACGGCCAGCTCCGCGGCGAGCAGCTTGGCAGGCGTGAGCGCCCAGCCGAGGCGATCCTTGAGGAGCCAGAGGCAGAGCATGTCCACGAAGACGCCGGAGAGCCCCACCGCGGCGAACTTGGGAAAGCGCGCGGGCAGGAGCGCCAGGCGCAGCCGGACCAGGTGGCGCAGGTATTCGAGGTAGAGCCTCGCGGTGACCTTGCTCTCGCCCGCGGTGCGCTCGCGGAAGACGTAGCCCACCTCCGCGATGCGGCCGATGCGCCCGCGGCCCAGCACCTCGATGAGGATCTTGTAGCCGAGCGGCGAGAGCGCCGCGCCTTCCAGGGCGCTGCGGCGCACCATGAAGTAACCGCTCATCGGATCGGAGACGCGGCTCACCACCGTTGGCAGGACGCAGAGGCCGAGAAGCTGGGCGCCGCGGGAGAGTGCGCGGCGCGCGGCGCTCCAGTCGCTCACTCCGCCGCCGCCGGCATGACGGCTGCCCACCGCGAGGTCGGCTCCTTCGAGCATCTCGTCCCAGAGCTGGTCGACGACTTCCGGCGGGTGCTGGAGGTCGGCGTCGATCACCGCCAGCACCTCGCCACGCGCCGCCTGCCAGCCACGGATGACGGCGGTGGAGAGGCCCTTTTCGCCGCGCCGCCGCATCACGCGGACGGCCGGATGTTTTTCCGCGAGCCGCACCGCCAGCGCCCAGGTCTGGTCGGGGCTGTCGTCGTCCACGACGAGCAGCTCGTAGCTGCCGGGCAGGCGAGCGTCGAGGATGGAGGTCAGCCTGCCGAGCAGCTCCTCGAGATTTCGCGACTCGTTGTAGGTGGGGATCACCAGCGAGAGCTTCAGCGGGGCAGCCGGAAGGTTCCCGATGCGCAATTCACCCTGGGGCGGGTCGATGATCGCCGGGTGACGGCCGCTCTCGATGACATGGACGGAACTCACGGGCCCCTCCCTGGTTGCAAGAAAGCTTGGTCAGGGGCGGCATGTCCGCAATGCGACTTCGTACGGGGTCAGGCGTCCGACCGTGCGCCGAGTGCGACGGCAGGGCGTCAGCCGGCGAACCCGCAGGACAGGACCAGGAGCGCGCCCAGTCCGCCGTTCGGACTCGTGAAGCCGCTGCCGCCGGTGGTCGCTTGTCCGGCCCAGAAGAACGGGGCGACTTCCGCTCCGATGAACATCGACCTCAGGTGAACGCGGACACCAAGGGACGGTGAGATGGTCAGGCCCGTGGTCGTCGCCTCGAACGTATTCGATTCGGACTGAGGATTCGCCGCGGCAACCTCGCGGCCAATTCCCGCTGCCGCGCCGAGGTGGATGCGCACCGGCGTCAACCATTCGCCCGTATGCACGCGAATCTCGGCCAGCGCCGCCCAGCCGCGAAATTGGGAAGTTGCACCGGAAGAGTCGGCGCCGCCGCCGAGGATCAGGAACCCGCGCAGTCCGAGGGAGAGGTGGTCCACTGGGTTGGTGGCGACCCGCGTGCCGAGGACGAGCGCGGAGAGTCCCGGCAGATTGGCGACGGCGACGCCGACCTGTCCGTCGGCTTCGAGAGATTGGGCTTGCGCCCCCTGCGCGAGCAGGAAAATGCCTGCGGCGGTGGCGATGTTGCCGGTCATCATCTGCGCTCTACCTGCTCCGACCAGCGACCGCCAACGACGGTCACCGCGTGCTATCGTTGCGCTCCCGCGGAGGAGTGGCCGAGTGGCTGAAGGCGGCGGTCTTGAAAACCGCTGGTCCGCAAGGGCTCGCAGGTTCGAATCCTGCCTCCTCCGCCAGTGAATTGTTCGATAATCAACTCGTCCCGGGACGAGTTCGGGGCTGTTTCCGGCCGTTCGGGCCGGCGAAATAGCGTTCAGTCGGCTGCGTTCACTCCCATCATGTCGACGGAACTGCTGGGGCTCATCATCGGGGCGGTCGCCACGCTCCTTTTCATCGGGGTGGCAGTCGGGTTCCCTGCGCTCGCGGTCGTGGCGCTCAAGTTCTTCAAGTACAAGGAGCGGGAGCTGGCGCTGGAGATGGAGTATCGGCAGAAGTCGCAGGCGCACCTGGACAAGCAGATTCGCCATCGAGCAGCGGGTGCAATGCCTCGAGGACACGGTGACGCGGCTCGACCACGACGTCCGCGTGCAGCTCGGCATGGCCGCCGCGCCCCTGCCTGCGCATCCCGAGCTGTTCGAGGGATCCGCCGCGCCAGAAGATGTCGCCCCCACACCGCTGACGGCCAGGGTTCGCTGACCACAATTTTCCAGTGCAGCCGGAGCGGGCCCGCAGCGGGCTCTGGACTTTTGTCTCCCGTTGCGCGCGTGATCGCGCCTCCCCAGGGAGGGCACACATGGCTCCGACGCGAAGGACGTTGCTGAAGACGGCAGGCGCTGTGGCGGTGGCGGGCAAGCTCTTCGAATCGAGCGGCGAGGCGAACGCGCAGACAGGCGGCGGAGGCGGAGGAGCGCCGTCGCCGCGCGGTCAGACCTGGTGCAACCTCAAGAGCGGCCTGGGCATGAAACAGGGCGACCGCATCCTCGACGTCGGGGCGGCCGCGAAGAAGCTCAAGGTCTCCGTTCCCGCCAACACCGACGAGCTCATCGCCGGCACCAACATGGCCGGCCTGCACAAGGTGCTCACCGCCAAGGGTCCGTACGTCGCCGAGAAGGACGCGCAGTTCGCGCCCTGCGTCACGCGGCCCGAGAAGATCATCATGCTCGGCTTCAACTACAGAAAGCACGTGGCCGAGGTGAAGGTGCCCACGCCCACCAAGCCGGTGCTCTTCAACAAGTACAACAACGCGCTCGCGGCGCATCAAGGGACCATCCACCTGCCCACCAAGGCCGCCACCAAGTTCGACTACGAGGTGGAGCTCCAAGTGATCATGGGCAAGACGGCGCGCGACGTGAGCGAGGCGGAGGCGCTGGACCACGTCTTCGGCTACGCCACCGGCAACGACTTCTCCGCGCGCGACCTGCAGCTTCGCGACGGCAGGCAGGGCTCGCAGTACATGATCGGCAAGACTCCGGACGGCTTCTTCCCGGTGGGCCCGTACCTCGTCGGCGCCGAGGTGGTGGGCGATCCGCAGAAGCTCGCCATCGAGTGCAGCGTGAACGGCGAGAAGCGGCAGTCGTCCAACACCGCGGACATGATCTTCTCGGTGGCGCAGATCATCGCCTACGCCTCCACCATCTTCACGCTCAAGCCGGGCGACATCATCTCCACCGGAACTCCGGAGGGCGTCATCCTCGGGATGCCCCCCGAGAAGCAGGTGTGGCTCAAGGCTGGCGACAAGGTGGCCTGCAGCATCGAGAAGCTCGGCGAGCTCCGCTTCAACCTCGCCTAGCCGGATACCGATCAGTTAGGCGCATGCGGGTTTCGTGGACGGCGACGGAAACTTGGCCGTGATGAGCGCATTCGATTGTCAGGCCTGCGGTTGCACCGGCAAGGCCGATGTCGCGCGCGCCTATGCAATTGCGCCACTGGCTGCTTCGGCCGCTCGTCCATCGAGAGAAGACCCCGGCTGAAGCCGGGGTCTAAAACGGCACGAAGCCTCCTGGCGGAGGCTGCACGATTGAGTTACTCCAAGTCTCGGCTTCAGCCTCCGAAGGAGGCTTGGTGCTTCTAGACCCCGGCTTCAGCCGGGGGCTCCCAAAGCGCTCGGTACTCACGCAACATCCGTGGGTCGAACTGGGCGGGTGTCCGCGATGGAGTGTGCGGCCGTGCGCATTGTCGCGATGCTAACCAGGCTCTGCCGGTGACGCCCACGGCCACGTCGCCGTTACGTCGCCGTCGCCGTCCACGCTCAGGTCCATGTAGAAAGACGAAGTCCTCTTAACTCACATGGATTGCGCTAGCCGTCGGTTAGCCGGGCTGGGAGCGCGACAAACGTCTTCGCGCGCTCCGCCTACGCCGCGCACTCTCCTTCGCTGGTCTGCACTTCGAACGCCTTCTCCTCGCCCAGGTCGACGAAGTCCTCCGGCGTCGCGTTCTCCAGATGCTCCAGCTCCTCCAGGAGCCAGGAGACGCGCTCCACCGGCACGCGGGCGAAGAACGCATCCGGCGTCTCTGCGGGCAGCGCCTCCGCGACGTACAAATCGGCGAGGCGCCGCACCGCCTCGGGCACCTTGCGCGCCGGCACCTTGGCGGCGAGCCGGCCGAACGACGCCTCGGTGTCGCCGAAGCCGCCGCCGAGATAGAGGTGGTACTGGGGAACGGCGCGGCCTTCCACCTTGCGCACCGAGCCCTGCAGCCCGATGCCGGCGACGTAGTGCTGGCCGCAACCGTTCGGGCAACCGGAGATCTTGATGGGCAGCTTCTCCGGCCTTCCCGAAAGCGCGCGGGTGAGCGCATCGGCCATGCCCCGCGACTGCGTCACCGCCAGGCGGCAGGAGTAGGCGCCGGGGCAGCTCACCACGTCGGAGATGGTCTCCGCTCCGCTCCGCGCAAGCCCCGCCTCGGAGAGCGCCGCGTGCAGCGAACCCAGGTGCGCGCGGCGAACGAAGCGCAGGACGAGGTTCTGCTCCAGCGTGGTGCGCGCCTCCCGCTCCTCGCTGAACTCCTCGCTGAGCGCGGCCAGCGCGCGGAACTGCCCGGCGGTCAAATCGCCCAGCGGCGCGCGCACGACGACGGTCACGTACTCCGGGTCGCGCTGCGCTCTCGCATTGGTTCGAGCGAACTCCTCCAGGCCCGCCTGGGGCGGCCGGTGCCGCGGAAAGCGCGCGATCCGCGGCGGCGGCGCGGCAGCCACCTCGACGCGGTGGTGGACCTGCTCGCGCTCCTCGAAGTACTGGCGCAGGAACTCCTCCGGCCCCAGCTTGTCGATCACGAACTTGAGCCGCGCCTTGTGGCGGCGCTGCCGGTCGCCGGTGCGGTTGAAGACGCGCACCACCGCCTCGCAGATCTCGATCACCTCTTCGGCGGGAGCGAACTCGTGGGCGAGGATGCCGGCGCGGCGCAAGGTGGAGAGGCCGCCTCCCAGGGTGACGCGGAAGCCGGGCTTGCCGTCGCGCACGCGCGCGAGGAGGCCCACGTCGTTGAAGGACGCGCCCACGCAGTCGGTGCCGCAGCAGCCGCCGAAGGCGATCTTGAATTTTCGCGGCAAGGACGAAGAGAGCGGTCCGCGCAAGAGGTGCCGGGTGACGGCCTCCGCCCAGGGCGTGGCGTCGAACGGCTCCAGCGCGGAGGCGCCCGCGTAAGGGCAGGCGGTGACGTTGCGGACCGAGTTGCCGCACGCCTCGCGGGTGGTGAGCCCGGCCGTGGCGAGCAGCGCGAGCGCCTCGTCGGTCTCCCCCAGCCGGACGAAATGGAACTGCACGTTCTGGCGCGTGGTGATGTGGCCGCGGCCGGTGGAGTAGCGCTCGGCCACCTCCGCGAGCGCGTAAAGCTGCGGCGCCGTCAGGACGCCCTGCGGGATCTTCACCCGCACCATCATCGCGTCGCCCTCCTGGCGCTGGCTGTAGACGCCGTTCACCAGCCGGAACTGCTTCCAGGCGTCGGGGGCAAGCTCGCCGCGCTCGAACTGGCCCAGCTTGTCCACGAACGCGTCGAGGTCGGCCTCGGCGGCGAATCCAAGCCTGGTGGGTCCGAGAGTCCTCTCATCGAGCAATGGCATCAGGACCTCCTGCAACAGCGGACGCAAAAGCGGCGGAAAGCTGCTCGCCGAGCGATACGGTGGCGCCGATCACGATCACGCCGGGGCCCTCCTCCTCCGGCGCCTCCGCCAGCGAGGCCAGCGTTCCCCGCCAGGTGGTTGCCTCCTGGTGCGAGACCGAGAAGAGCACCGCCGCCGGCGTCTCGGACGGCCAGCCCCGCTCGAGGAGCAGCGCCGACGTCGCCCGCCGCGTGGCGATGCCCATCAGCAACACGACCGTGGCCGACCCGGGCTGCAGCGAGCGCAGCACCGGGCGCGTAAGCCTCTTCGGCGTGCCCGGAGACCACCACGAACGCCGCCGAGAGCCCCCGGTGGGTGAGGGGAATTCCGCACAGCGCCGGCGCCGCGACGGCGGCGGAAACCCCGGGCACGATCTCGCAGGGCACGCCCGCCGCCGCCAGGGCGAGCGCTTCCTCGCCGCCGCGACCGAAGACGAACGGATCGCCGCTCTTCAGCCGCACCACGCGCTCGCCGCGCAGCGCCCGGCGGATCATCACGCGCTCCAGCGTTCGCTGATCGATCGAATGCCGGCCGGCGCGCTTGCCCACGTAGGCGTGGACCGCGTGGGGCGCGTGGCGGAGGGCGCCGCGGTCCACCAGCGCGTCGTAGAGCACCAGGTCGGCCGCGCGCAAACGGTCCACCGCGCGCAGCGTGAGCAACTCCGGATCGCCGGGGCCGGCGCCGACGAGGGAGACGAAGCCGGTCATGCAACCTCCGCATAGAGCTGGTTGAGGGCGCGCAAGAGCAGTGGGCGGCGATCCGGAATCGGCACCCCGGCGGCCTTCCACTTCGCGCGAAGGTCCTGGGCGGCGTCCACCCAGGCGTCGAGATCGTCGGGCAGCACGACCTCCAGCGCCTCGCGAAGCAGGCCCGCCAGCGCCGGAGCGCGGCCGTCGGTGGAGACCGCGAGCGTCACCCCCGCCTTGCGAACCACGCCGCCCAGGTACGCGCTCGCGGAATCGGCGTCGTCGACGGCGTTGACGAACACGCGCCGCTCCTCCGCGGCGCGCGCAACTTCCCGGTTCACCGCCGGGGGCGCGGCGGCCACCGCGAACCACTTCCCGTCCAGATCGGCGGGCTCGAAGGCGCGCTGGAAACGCTCCACCCCTTCGCGCAGCAGGCGGGGATCGAGCCGCGGCGCCACCACCGTGACGCGGGCGCCGGCGGAGAGCAGCGCGTCGATCTTGCCGGACGCGACCTTGCCGCCGCCGACCAGCAGCACGGGACGGCCACGCAGGTGCAAAAAGACGGGGTACAGCTCCACGGAACGCTCCTTGCCGAAGGACGCAACACCGACGAAAACGCCGGAGCGGCTGGGAGCGATGAGGCGGAGGTCAGGAGGTCGCCGTCAGCTCACGCGCACGCCCGGCAGGAAAGGCCGGAGCGTCGACAACACGCGCAGTTGCTGGCAAAGCGAATCGACATCGTCGGCAATGGATAATCGCGAATTGCGCGTGTTGTCAAGCACCGGGGCCCGCGATCAACCCCCGGCAAGCTCCTTGACCATCCGGCGCCGCAGCGGCTCGTCGGGCAGCCGCCCCAGCCCCGCCGCAAGATCGTCGGCCATGTGCGCGGGATTCGAAGACGCCGGAATCGGGCAGGTCACCGCAGGGTGCCCGAGGATGAACTTGAGGAAGATCTGCGCCCAGCTCGTGCAGTCGATCTCCGCGGCCCAGGCCGGCAGCGGCCGCTTTCGCGCCTCCGAGAAGAGCGAGCCGCCTTCGAAGGGCCGCATCACCAGCACCGCCACGCCATGGTCGGCGCAGGCAGGCAGAAGGCGCTGCTCCGCGTCGCGCACGCCCAGGGAATAGGGGAGCTGGACGAAGTCGGGCTTCTCCGATCGGACGATATTCTCCAGATCGGCGAACGCGGAGAGCGAGTAGTGGGTCACGCCCCAGTAGCGGATGGTTCCCGCCTCCTTCCACGCCCGGAGCGTGGGCAGGTGCGCGCGGAAGTCGAGCAGGTTGTGCACCTGCATCAGATCCACGTGTCCGAGCTTGCGGATGGAGTCGCGCATCTGGGCGATGCCCTCTTCCTTGCCGCTGGTCCACACCTTGGTGGCGAGGAAGGCGCGCTTGCCCAGGCCCAATTCGCCCAGCACCTCGCCCACCGTGGTCTCCGAGCGCCCGTACATGGGCGAGGAATCGATCACGCTGCCGCCCGCGTCGAAGAGCGCGCGCATCACCGGAAGGAGCCCCGAGCGCTCGGCGGTATCGAAGGTGCGCCAGGTGCCCATGCCGATGGCGGGCAGCTCTTCGCCGCTGCTTGGGATGCGCCGCGTGCGCATGCGAGCTTTCGCCAAGGTTCCTCCCGCGGCGAGCGCGGCGGCGGAGGCCGCTGCCCGCAAGAGCTGCCTGCGCGAAAATATCAGCATGCCTCAGCGCCGGAGCCGGCTGAGCAGATCGGCCACGTCCTTCTGCACCTGGCGCGAAGACGGCATCGCGGGGCGCAAGCGGGCGCGGCGCGCGGCCAGCAGGCGGCGGGGAAGTCGCCAGGCCTGCGCGCCGTCGAGCGGCTTCAAGGGAACGAGGTTGAGGAGCAGCATCACGCCGTTGCGGCGCGTGAACGCCTCGTGCAGGTCGGACGGCATCGCCAGGGCGAGCGCCACGAAGAGGAGCACGAGCTGCGCCAGGACGCCAGAGACCGCGACGACGGATCGCCGCACCGGCGAGACTTCGCCCTCGCCGAGGAGCTCGCCGCCGAGCGCGTGGAGCATCACCGCCGAGATGCGAGCGCCGGTGCCCGCGGTGGCGAGCAGGTGCCCGAGCACGTGCGCGAGGAGCAGGAGCACGTACCCGAGCAGGAGCAGCGGACGCGGCTGCGCGGCGCAGAAGAGGAACCCGCCGAGGAGCAGGCTCCAGTGCAGCTTGAGGGGGCCCAGGCGCAGCATCGCTTCAGCCCAGGGTGGGAACGGGGCTCGATCTGCCCCCGGCCGGGAAGACGTCGGCGAAGGTCTGGACCGTGACCAGCTCGTCGAAGCGGTGGTGAAACCCCGTCTCCTTGCGGAAGAGCGACGCGTCCACCACCAGCGGGTACTTGATGTGCGAAAGCGCTGCCCTGGAGAGCCGCGGCAGCCCGCCGCGGCCGAGGAGCAGCGCGAGCACCCGCTCGGGCAAGGGCAGCGCGATCCGTCCTGCCTCCTTCACGATCACGCCGAGAGGCAGCGGCTGCGGCCCCGCCACGTTGAAGATGCCGCGCAGCCGCGCGCCCAGCGCCGCCACGATGGCGTCGGCCGCGTCGTCCTCGTGGAGGAACTGGAAGAGCGGGTCGAACCCGAGGACCATGGGCACGAACCGGCCGCGCAGGAAGCTCGCCAGCGTGCCGTGCCCGGAAGGCCCGAGCGTGTAGCAGACGCGCAACACCGCGGTGTGCAGCGCGGGCAGCCGCCAGAGCGCATTGGCGGCATAGAGGTCGGCGGCAACCGAGATCGGCCAGCTCCGGATAGCTGCCCAACTCCTGGGGCGGCTCCGTCTCCGTGTGGTAGAGCGGCGCGTCCGGCCCGGCGCCGTAGTAGGTGTGGCGGCCGACGAACACCAGCTGCTCGACGCCGTGCGCGGCGGAGTGCTCGAACACGGCGCGGGTGCCGCCGAGGTTCACGCGGTAGCGCTCCTCCGTATCGGTGGTCAGCGCGGTGACCGTGGCCATGTGCACCACCGCCTGCGGCCGGTGCCGGCGGAACACCTCCTCCGCCGCTCGCTTGCGGATGTCCACCGCGTGCAGCTCGATGTCCTTTGGCGCTCCCGGCCAGCCGCGCGGGTCGATGCCGATGACGTGGTGCCCCTGGGCGAGAAGGCGCACCGCCACCTTGCGCGCGAGCAGCCCGGCGATGCCGGGGATCAGCACCTTCACGGGCGCGCCCTTTCGATGAGCTGGGCGATGCGCTCCTTGACCTGCGCCACCGAGCGCTGCGCGCTGACGTCGTCCTCGTCGCCGCTGCCGTCGAGGTGGATGGGCTCGCCGAAGTGGATGGAGAGCTTCGCCGGGCGCGGCAGCGGCAGCAGCCAGGGGGTGACCGGCAGGTAGGGCATGCCGAGGAGCTTGCCGAGCTTGTAGAGGTTGGTCACGGTGGGAATGGCGTCGCCGCCGCCGATGAAGGCGAAGGGCACGATCGGGCTGCGGGTGCGCTGCGCGAGGCGCACGAATCCGCTGCCGAAGTCCACCAGCGAGAGGCGGTCCTTCCAGAGCTTGGCCGTGCCGCGCGCGCCCTCGGGAAAGACGAGGAGGAGGCGGTCGTCCTCGAGCAGGCGCTGGGCGTGCTCGGGCAGGCCGGTGAGCTGCCCGCACCGGGCTGCCCAGACGGAGGCGAAGGGAAAGCGGTTGATGAACTTCTCCGCCATGCCCTGGGCGAGCCGCGGCGGCTCCAACTCGAGAAAGCAGGCCGCGATGACCATGCCGGCATCGAGCGCGACGCCTCCCGAATGGTTGCCGACCAGCATGGCGCGGCCCCGCGGCGGCACCCGGTCGAGGCCCTCGCAGCGCACCTCGAAGTAGTTGCGGTAGAGGAAGCCGAGGGCGCGCATGCCCACGGCCAGGTGCCACTTGGAAACGCCATAGCGGTCCACTCCACGGGCGTCGAAAGGCAGCTCCAGCCGGTCGACGCGCGCGGAGATCTCGTCGCCGGGCATGGCGCGAACATTACAGGAGTGCCATCGCTCCGCACAGGAGCGCCACGCCGAATGTGAGCCACGCCACCTGATCGCCCACCTCTCCGGTGTGCAGCGCGCGCAGCGCCCGCGCGGCCGGCGACCAGAGCGCCGCGACGGCGGAGCGGACCGCCGCGGGCAGCCGCTTGCGTCCGAGGGTGAGCGCCGCCAGCGCGAGGGCACAAAGAACGGTTGCTGCCGAGTGCAGGAGGCCGGGCCCCAGCGGTTCGGGCGGCGGCGGAGCAGGCTGCGCGGCCGACGCGCCGTCGAGCACCTGCGCGGCGAACGCGTGCGGGTCGAGCATGCGCGCCGCATCGCGGCCCGCCGCCTCGGGCGAGAGCGCGAACGAGGCGAGGGCGAGCGCGAGCAGGAGCAGGGCCGGAGACCACATGGTCCAGGGGATCTCGCCGGGCTTCGTCTCGGGCTCCTCGTCCGGCTCGCCGCCGCCGGGAGCGTCGGGCTCGCGCGGTCCCCAGCCGAGGAAGATGCGCCCGCAGGCGCGCAGCACCGCCGCCCCGGTGACGACGGAGGAGATGGCCAGCGCGGCCAGCGCCGCGGGGTGCTGCTCGAGCGCATGATGGAGCATCGATTCGCCGAGGAAGAGCGCGGTGGGCGGGGCGCCGGCGAGCAGCACGCCAGAGAGCGCGAAGAGAGCGCCCAGCCAGGGCAGGGCGCGGCCGCGGCCGTGCAGCGCAAGCTCGTCCACCGAGTGCAGGCGGTGCAGGAGCATGCCGGCGCAGAGGAAGAGCGAAGCCTTCACGCAGCCGTGCCCCACCACGTAGAGCCCGGCACCGGCATATGCCGCGGGATCGAGCAGCGCGACGCCGCAGAGGATGACGCCGGAGTGGCTGATGGTGGAGAACGCGAGCAGCCGTTTCAGGTGCCGCTGCGCGTAGCAGAGCGCCGCCCCCAAAAGGCAGGTGGCGACGCCCAACGCAAGCAGGGTGGGGCGGATGCCGGCGAGCGGCGTCGCGAAGAGGGCCCCGTGAAGGCGCGCCACCGCGTAGAGCCCGGCCTGCACCATGGCGCCGGAGAAGATGATGCACGCGGGCGTGGGAGCGGCAGCGTGCGCGTCGGCGAGCCAGAAGTGGAACGGCACGACGGCGGCCTTGACGAGAAAGCCGGTGCAGACGAGCGCGAACGCCACCAGCACCAGCGCGTCGCGCGGGCCCGAGAGCATGCGGGCCATCTGCGCGAGATTGAGCGCGCCGGTGCGCCCGTAGAGCGAGCGCGATGCCGGTGAGGGTGAGGAACGCGCCGGCGGTGTTGGTGACGGCGAAGTTGATGGCTCCCTGCAGCGGGCCCACCTCGCGGCTCTTGTAGGCGCAGAGCCCGAAGGCGGCGGCGCTCATCAGCTCGAAGAAGACGAAGAGATCGAAGAGGTCGCCGGTCAGCGAGAAGCCGCAGAGCCCGGCGAGGAAGGCCAGCAGGAGCGCCCTGGAACGCGGCCTGCGGCTTCTCGAAGTAGCGCGCGGAGAAGAGCAGGGCGCAGAACACCAGCACCGCGCCGAGCGTCGCCAGGCCGGCGCCCATGCGGTCGATGGCGAAGTCGATGCCGAGGCTCACCCCGGAGCGGGGCCGGATGCCGCCGAACCAGTAGATCAGCGGTCCGCCGCGCGCCTCGCGCAGGAGCAAGGCGCAGAAGGCCGCGGTGGCCGCGGCCGCCGCCAGGGCGATGGCGTCGGCGAGAAGGCGCGGCAGCTTCCCCCCGAGCAGCACCAGCAGCGCGGCGCAGAAGAGCGGGACGGCTACCGTCCAGGGAGCGAGGTGCATGCTAGCCCTTGAGCCGCGCCAGCCTGGCCGGATCCAGCGAGCCGCCGCGCTCGTACGCCTGCACCGCCAGCGCGAGGAGCAATGCGGCCACCGTCGCCTCCACCACGACGTCGGTCAGCATCAGCGCCTGCACCAGCGGATCGACGGCGGGCGTTCCCGGAGGCATGTCGACATAGACCGGGGCCACCGCGCCCGCCTTGTAACCGATGGCGAGCAGCAGCACGTAGGTCGAGGACTGCATCACCGCGAGGCAGATGACGAGATGGATCAGGTTCTTGCTCGTGACCACTCCGTACAAGCCCCAGAGCAAGAGCCAGGCGGCCACCGCGTAGGGCAGGTACGAGAGCAGCGGGATCACGTCTCGCGCCTCAGCACTTCCTCGACGAAGACGGAGAGCAGCTCGGTGAAGCCCGCCGCCACCGCCAGCCCGACGGTGAGGTTGAGGAAGAAGATGGTTCCCGACGACCAGGCGTTGCCCGGCGTGCCCAGCGGCAGCACGTTTTCCAGGAACGCCTTGCCGGCAAGGACGCCGAGGCACCCGACCAACACGTACCCGAGAGCGCCGATGCCTTCGCCGGCCCTGGTCAGCCCGGGCGGCGCGATGCGCAGGAAGGTCTTCGCCGTGGAGCAGAGGTAGACCATGAGAGGCGCGCTGGCCAGGACCACGCCGCCCTGGAAGCCGCCGCCCGGCGAGACCGCGCCGTGCGACACCATGTAGAGCCCGAAGGAGAGCATCAGCGGCACCAGGACGGCGCCCAGCGTGCGCACGGCGTCGCTGTCGGGCGCCTTGCGCGGCTCCCAGGCAGGCTCGCGCTCCTCCTCCTCTTCGTCCTCCTGCTTGCGCAGGATGGCCGCCACCGCCAGCACGGAAGTGAAGAGGATGAATTCCTCGCCCAGCGTGTCCAGGCCGCGGTAGTCGAAGTTCACCGCCGAGACCACGTCGGTCGAGTGCCGCTCGCCCACCGCGACCGCGTTGAGCACCTCGCCGTACGCTCCGTCGTAGGACCCCACCGGCGGCAGCCTGGAGAGCGCCGCGCCGAGCGCGACGGCCATCCCCAGAGCGCCGGCCGCGAAGAGCGCGAGGCGCAACGGCCTCATTGGCCGGCCTCCTTCTCCCGCTCCTGCCGGGCCCTGCGCACCTTGGCGAGCGCGAGCAGGATCATCAACGGCAGCGCCACCGCTCCCACCACGATCTGCGACAGCGCCACGTCGGGTGCCTGGTGCAGGAAGAAGACCAGGGCCAGGACCAGGCCGTAGAAGCTCACCGCCACCGCCTGCGCGGCGGGCTCGCGGGTGCGCACCACCTGCATCCCCGAGGCGGCGAGGAGGAGGAAGAGCAGCAACTGGAGCGCGGCCATCATCCCTTCGCCTCCGGCGGCGCGGGCGGCGGCGGCTCGCGCGGAGGCCACTGCCCGTCCTTGCGCACGAAGGCGGCGCGCGCCGTGGCCTGCGTCACCACCGCGTTCATGAAGAAGAGCACGAGGCCGATCAGCACCACCTTGAGGCCGGCCTGCTTCTGCCTTTCGCCCACGAACATGGCGGCGCAGAGCAGCCAGACCGAGACGCTGCAGGGCAAGGTCAGGTAGTGCAGCTTCTGGTAGACGTCGCGCATCAGCCACACCCCCAGGGCGCCGGAGAGCGCGAAGAAGGCGGCGAGCGCCACCAGCACGGCGAGGACCGCCTGCATCAGACCCACCGCTCGAGAAAGCGCGCGAAGACGAGCCCGCCGCCGAACGAGAGGAGCGCCTGCGTCAACGCCAGATCGAGGAAGAGCGGGCGCTGCATCGCCTCGGCCAGCATGACCAGGGCGAGCGTGAGCAGCACCGACGCCATCTCCAGCGCGACCACCCGCTCCATCGGCTCCTCGGCGCGCAGCGCCACCGCCGCGCAGGGAAGAAGCCCTGCGCTGAGCGCAAGCGTTCCGGCCAGCCAGGCGTTCACGGCTTTGCCCCCAGTTGCACCGTCATCTCCGGGATGGGGCCCTTCTCGACCTGGTGGTAGACGAGCAGGCCGCGCGAGCGGTCCACTCCGACGACGACGAAGTTCGGAGTCGCGGTGGTGTAGGCGATGGCCAGGGCGCGCCGGAGCGCCGACTCGTCGTCGTCGCCGCCCGCGTCGAAACGCACGCCGTAGAGGAGCGACGGCGCGGGCCTGCGCAGGAAGATCTGCCTCGCCAGCACCACCATCACCTCCCAGGTGCCGGTGACGAGATACCTGGGCAGCCGCCAGACCTGCGCCACGCAGCGCCACTCGCCGCGCAGGGGGGCGAGCCGCTTCTCCAGCACGATCTTCGAGGCGGTCGCGCTGACGGCGCTGCCGATGGCGGCGAAGAGCACCTCGTCCGGGGCGATCTTGCCCACGTAGAGCATCATCAGGGCGAAGCTGGACGACCAGAGCAGGAACCAGGCGAGCACAGGGCGGAGGTACGTACGCCGAGTTCCGGCTGCAATCCGCAGGCGCCCGGAGCCCGGTGGCGCTTTGACACGTCCTGGACAGCCCGCGGAGGGATCTCGACCGTCGGAGAAGGACCAAGGTCGTCCCCCGCCAATGCATGCGGTGCGCCTTGACGGGCGCGCGATGGGCGCGCTTAGGGTTCGCCCTTCGCCTCTCCCCCCTGGAGGTCCGCAATGCGAAGGTCCGTCCCCCTGCTCCCATTTGCCTTGCTCGCCGCCCTGCTCGCCGCGGCGCCGGCATTCGCCAAGGTCACGCGCATCACCATCACCGGGCGCCAGCCCACGGCCGGCACCGCTTCCATTCCCTACGAGGTGATCTTCGGCCTGGCCGACGGAGAGCTCGACCCGAACCATCCCCTCAACGCCATCATCCAGGACATCCAGCTCGCGCCGCGCAACGCGAGAGGCAAGGTCGAATACACGGCCACCTTCCAGATCATCAAGCCGGTGGACATGTCGCAGAGCAGCCACCTCATGTTCCACGACGTGGCCAACCGCGGCCGCCGCGCCGGCTTCGGGCCGGAGAAGGACGACGGCGACGTCAATCTCTCCAGCGGCTGGCAAGGCGACAACTCCGGCACCACCGCGCAGGACGGGGCGAACGCGCTGGGCAAGACCAACGAGTGGGTGCGCGTGCCGGTGGCGGTGAATCCGGACGGCTCGCCGGTGACCGGCACCGTGCTCGGGCGCATCGTGAACCGCAGCGGCCCGGGCTCGCAGGCAATCCTGGTCCAGTCGAGCCCGCTGCCCTACAAGCCCTTCACGCTCGACAGCGAAAGGGCCACCCTCACCTCCCGCGGCCACGAGAGCATGACCGGCGTGGTCAGCGACGAGCGCAACATCGCCGCCAGCGACTGGGCATGGGCGCGCTGCACCAGCTGGGCCGACCGCGTTCCCGATCCGACCCAGATCTGCCTCAAGGACGGGTTCGACGGCAGCCGCCTCTACGAGGTGGTCTTCACCGCCCGCGACCCGTACGTGCTCGGGGCGGGCTTCGCCGCGTTCCGCGACGTGGAATCGTTCTTCAAGTTCGAGGCGGCGGACAGCGCCGGCAATCCCAACCCCCTCGCCGGCCAGATCCGCTGGTCGATCAGCCGCGGCGTCTCGCAGTCCGGGAACTTCCTGCGCGGGTGGCTGCACCTCGGGTTCAACCAGGACGAGGCGGGCCGCCAGGTCTCCGACGGCATGTGGCCCATCATCGCCGGCCGGCGCATCGCGCTGAACTTCCGCTGGGCGCAGCCCGACGGCGTGCTCGAGCTCTACGAGGCGGGCAGCGAAGGGCCGCAGTGGTGGTCGCGCTTCGAAGACCACGTCCGCCGCCTGCCCGCGCGCGGCATCCTCGACCGCTGCAGCGCCTCGGGCACCTGCCCGAAGATCATCGAGCACTTCGGGGCGGCCGAGGTGTGGGAGCTGAAGCTTCCCATCGAGTGGGTGGGCACCGACGCGGAGAAGGACATCCCGCTGCCGGAGAACGTGCGCCGCTACTACATCCCCAGCACCACCCACGGAGGCACCACCACCCCCGCCGGCGTGAACCTCTTCGACTTCGTGCCGGCAAATCCCAGCTGCCCCGGCAACAACTGGGGCAGGGGCGTCTTGCCGGGCAATCCCGTGCCGCACACGCAGACCGTCAACGCCATCCGCGAGCACTTCCGCGCCTGGGTGATGAACGGGACGAGGCCGCCGGACAACCTCTACCCGCGCCTGCGCACGCCGGAGGCCGACCGCGACGAGCGCGGCCGCGGCCGCCACGGGGGCGACGACGACAAGGCCTCGAACCTGGTCGTCCCCACCCTCGCGGCCATGGGATTCCCGCGCGGAATTCCCGGGCTGCCGGCCACCGTGCCGGAGGCGGCGCTGCTCGGCGGGACGACGGTGGAGAGGCCGTTCATCAACCCGGTGCTCGACTACGACTGGGGCGCGGCCTTCAATCCCAGCGACGGCTCCGGCGTGCCCACCAACCTTCCGCCGCGCATCAAGCAGGTGATCAAGATGCTGGTGCCGCGCGTGGACGCGGACGGCAACGAGCTGGGCGGCGTGCCCACCGTGCTGCGCGATGCTCCGCTCGCCAGCTACTTTGGCTGGAACATCACCGAGGCCGGCTTCCACAAGGACCAGAACTGCGACTACACGGGCGGCATGGTCCCGTTCGCGAAGACCAAGGCGGAGCGGCTCGCGAAGGGCGATCCCAGGCCTTCGCTCGCGGAGCGCTACCGCACCCACGCCGGGTACGTGGCGGCGGTGAAGGCGGCGGCCGCGGCGGCCGTGGCCCGCGGCTTCTTGCTGCAGGCCGACGCCGACGACCTGATCGCCCAGGCGGCGAGCAGCCACGTGCTCAACCCG
Organism: uncultured delta proteobacterium; assembly: GCA_963792275.1. GTDB lineage: Bacteria > Myxococcota > Myxococcia > Myxococcales > 40CM-4-68-19 > 40CM-4-68-19. The sequence continues at coordinate 215,474 of CAWBVQ010000016.1, read as the reverse complement.
TAGCAGTGCTGCGCGGGCGCTTCCCGTGGAGGCGCCCGCGTGATTGAATGCCCCGCAGATGCGTCGAAGGGTCTTCGTCGTCGCCGGCGAGTACAGCGCGAGCCCGCGGGATCTGCCTCCCGCGCGGCGACGCCGCGACTTCTTCGGCGAGCCCCACCCGGAGCTGTCGCGGCAGGAGACGGCGCGGCTCTTCTTCCGCTACCCGAACCGCGGAGAAGACGGCAGGACCCGGCCGGAAGATTGGCAGCGCGCCTTCGGCATCAGCGAGCCGGTCGCGCTGCCGGACCTGCTCGCTTCCGCCGCGCACCGCGCGCTCACCACCCTGCACGCGCTCGCAGGGCGCGGCGACTACCTGCGCACCTGCGAATCCGTCACCGACATGCTCGTCACCTCGATGCCCGGCCTCGACCCGAACGAGCGCGTCAACATCGGGCTCGTGCCGCAGGCGCTCCAGGTCCAACTCGGGCTCTCGCCGCGGGCGCGGGCGCAGTTCGTGGTGGGCACCTCCGACAGCGGCGCGCAGGCGTTCGCCGAGGCGGTGCGGGCGGCGCGCAACTCCGAGCGGCCGGCCACGATCCTGGTGCTCGCCGGACAGGTCATCCCCAGCGGCTACGCCTCGCAGTACCAGATCCGCACCGTGCTGGGAGAAGACGACCAGGCGCGCGGCCTGGACATGCTCGCCGTGGGCGACCTGCTCATGGACGTGCTCCGGCGCAGCTTCGACCTGCCGCCGGACGAGCTGGAGTCGTTTCTCTCCCGCGTGGCGCAGCGCAAGGCGCAGGTGGGCGCCAACTACCCCGCAGGCATCTACGCGGGAAAGCCGTTCCGCCGCGACACGCGGCGCACGCCCTGGTTCGACGCCAGCGACATCGCCGTGCCCTGCTGCGGCGCCGCCGCAACCATCGTCACCTCCGACGAGGCGCTGATCGAAGCCGTCGCCGCCTCTCGCCATCCGAGATTCCGCACCGCCCCGCTCACCGAGGTGCTGGGCGTGGGCGACGGTTCCACCAACCCGGACCTGCTCCACCGCAAGGCGCCGCTCCTCTTTGCCCCCGCCGTCTTCGGCGCGCTCGCCGACTGCGCCGACGACGCGCGCATGCCGGTGTCGACCTTCACCTCCGCCGCCTTCGGCGTGGTCCACGATGCCTTCGCCAGCATCGAGCTGTCCTTCCTGCTCGCGCTCGGGCTCGGCTGGGACCGCAGCGCCGAGCGCATGGCGGAAGGCTGGTCCAACCCGGTGGGCGGACTCCTGACCTTCGGCCACGCGCTGGGCGCCTCCGGCCTGGTCCAGGTCAACAAGGCGCACCACGTCTTCTGCGTGGACGAGCGGTATCTGCTGGAGGCGAAGTCGCGGCAGGGCTTCCGCGAGCAGGGCGCGCTCGGCTTCACCACTTCCGTGGGTGGGCCGCTCTCGCACATCGTCTGCACGCTCCTGCGCGGCGGGCACCAGCAGAACCGACCGCCGCGGCAGCGCAGCGAACAGGCGGTGCCGGTCTCGCCGGTGAGCGCGGCCTGGGACGCCAAGGCGCGGCTGCTCTCGCTCCTCCTCCCCTCGCAGCTTCGCGCGGTGCCCGACGCGTGGACGGTGGAAGGCACCACCTCGGTGAGCATCCGCAGCTGCCTGCGCGCGCTCGCGCCCGAGGACGTGGCGCGGCTCCAGTTCGAAGGCATCGAGGAGCTGATCGTTCCCCAGTCGCTGGGAGAGCTGCGGCAGCGGCTGCGCACGGTGGTGCGGGTGGCCCAGCAGGAGAGCGAACGACTCAAGTCCATGTTCGACGTCTTCCGCCTGCTCACCGACGAGATGCGCGAGATCGCCCTGGAGTGCAAGGCGCAGGGGCGGGTCCGGCCGGAAGCGTCGGGGCTGGACGAAGGCAAGCTCGCCGCCCGCCTCAAGGAGTGCCTGCGCGTGTCCGTCGCGGTGCTCTCGCGTCCCACCAACCAGGACGGCGCCCACCGCAACGTGCGTTTCATCGGACCCTCCGAGCTGCAAAACGCCGATTTCGTCACCGCGGAATCGCTGCGCCGCGTGGAAGCCCCGCCCGAGGCGCTGCCCTTCTGGACGGTGCGCGCCTCGCGCCCCGACGTTCCGCCGCAGAGGTCGGAGGTCAACGAGGCAGAGCGGCTGGGCGAGATCGCGGCGCGCGGCCCGCGGACCGCCGCGGAGCTGGACCTCTTGCGCATCTGGTTCTCGCTCGACCCGGTGCGGCCGCTGCTCGATCGGGCCCTGCGCGCTGCCGGCGTCGCGCTGCCGCACCATCCCGTGGTCCGCGCCATCTTCTACGCCGGCGAGATCGTCCATCCGGGGCCGCACCTTTCGCCCCGCGCCGCTCACGAGCTGCTCGGGTTCGTGGCGCACCGCGCCCGCGCCTTTCTCGAGGCCTACGAATCCGCGGCCACCCAGGTGGGGCCGACGCTCTCGGTCGTCTCCTTCGAGAAGGCGGCGGGCGGAGCCGGCGGCGATGCTGCCCTCTTCTCGGCGGCGCGGTTCGCGCAGGAGATCGCCCGCAGCGCGCTCGATCACGGCGTGGTCGTACGGGCCGCCGTGTGCATCGGCGAGGGCGCGGTCTTCGAGGACGTGAACGGAAAGCCCGCCGTCGCTTCGCCGGCGGGGCGCCGCGCCGCCGAGTTGCTGGCAGCGGTGCGCGCCATCTCGCCGCGGCGTCCGGCGCTCGCGCTCGAGGGCGCTTCCGAGCTGATCGTCGCCCTGCTCGGGCAGCGGCTCTCGGGCTGGGAAAGCGTGGAGGGCGGGCCTCCGGGCACCGCCACCTGGCTCGGGCCGGCGCGGTAGGCGCCTCGCTGCCCGGCGCCGGGTCGAATGCTGCGCCCCGCCCGCCCTTGCTGCGGCTGCGTTCGAGACCCACCGTTGGGCGCATGACCCCCTCCCAAGACAGGCCCCTCGCGGTGGTGACCGGCGCCTCCGACGGCATCGGTTACGAGCTCGCCAGAATCTTTGCCGAGAACGGATTCGACCTGGTGGTGTGCGCCGAGGACGGCGGCATCGCCGAGGCGGCGCAGGCGTTCGGGGCGTCGGGCGGCCGGGTCGAGAGCGTGCAGGCGGACCTCGCCACCTTCGAGGGCAACGAGCAGCTCTGCGAGCGCATCCGCTCTCTCGGGCGGCCGGTGGACGCGCTGGCGCTCAACGCCGGCGTCGGCGTGGGCGGGCCGTTCATCGAAACCGACCTCAAGGCAGACCTCGAACTGATCGGGCTCAACATCGGCTCCGCCGTGCACCTGGCGAAGCGCCTGTTGCCCGACATGGTCCGCCGCGGCAGCGGCCGCTTGCTCATCACCTCCTCCATCGCCTCCACCATGCCGGCGCCCTTCGAGGCCACCTACGGCGGTTCGAAGGCGTTCGTGCAGTCGTTCGCGCAGGCGCTGCGGGAAGAGTTGAAGGACAGCGGCGTCACCGTCACCGCGCTCATGCCGGGCCCCACCGAGACCAACTTCTTCCACCGCGCCGGGCTCGACGACACCAAGGTGGGCGCCGGAAAGAAGGACGACGCCGCGGAGGTCGCGCGCCAGGGATTCGAGGCGCTGATGGCCGGCAAGGACCACGTCGTCGCCGGATCGCTCAAGAACAACCTCGAGGCGATGGGCGCGAAGGTGCTCCCCGAGACCGCGAAGGCGAAGCTCCACCGCGGCCTCACCGAGCCGGGCTCCGCGAAGAAGTAGGCATCGCTCGCTTCGGTAGTGGCAAAATCCCGCGCCATTGCACGCGGTGTACAAGAGTGTGCGGAAGTCTGTACAAGGTGGTGAAACGTCGTGGAGGGGGCTTCATGACAATCACCGGCCAATTCTTCGCAGCGATCGTGCTCTCGTCTCTCTTGCTCGCGAGCCCGCGCGCCCTTGCGCAGCAGCCCGCGCCAGAACCCGCAGACAACCCAGCGCCAACGCCGACCTCCGCGCCTCCTCCCGCGGCGGAGCAGCCGAGGAAGGACATGCAGGAGGAGATCGTGGTCACGGGGTCGCGCGTCCGGCGCAAGGACCTGACCACGCCCGCGCCGGTCACCGTGCTCAGCCGCGAGCAGTGGCAGGAGAGCGGCAAGCTGACCATCGGCGACTTCCTGCAGAGCCTGCCCGAGCAGGGCAACGCTCCGAACTTCCAGCTCAACAACGGCGGCGCCACCTACAGCGCCGACGGCAGCACGCGCATCAACCTGCGCAGCCTGGGCGTCACCCGAACGCTGGTGCTCCTCAACGGACGCCGGGTGGTGCCGGGCGGCGTGGGCGCCTCGCCCGCCGTCGACCTGAACACGATTCCCACCGCCGCCGTGGACCGCATCGAGGTGCTCAAGGACGGCGCCTCCGCCATCTACGGCTCGGATGCCATCGCCGGGGTGGTCAACGTCATCACCCGCAAGAACTTCAACGGCACCGAGGCGGCTGCGCAGTACGGCGTCTCGCAGCGCGGCGATGCGCAGACCTTCGACGGCTCGGTCACCACCGGCCGCAGCACCGAGTCGGGGAACCTCCTCTTCTCGCTGGGCTACTTCAACCAGAAGGATTCCTTCCTGCGCGACCGCGCCTTCAGCGCCAACGCGTACACCTGGAACTACGCCACCAACACCGCCGACCCCGGCGGCAGCCTGCGCACCCCCGCGGTCACCGTCGCCTTGCCGCAGGATCCGACCACGCATGCTCCCATGGCCGGGTGCTCGGCGAGCACGGTCTGCAGCGCGCTGGTCAACTCCGATCCGAACTGGCGGACGGACACCTTCATCCGCGACGCCAACGCGCCGCTCGGTTGGCGCGTGTCCACCGACGCCGACCGGTACAACTTCGCCTCGGCAAACTACCTGACCATTCCGGCGACGCGGGTCCAGGCGTACTCCAGCGGCGACGCGCGCTTCAGCCTGGCGCGGGGCTATTACGAGATGTCGTACGTGCAGCGGAACTCGACCGAGAACGCCGCTCCCATGCCGCTGAATCCCGGCGACTTCACCCTCGGAGGCGGGAACATCCCCATCTCCGTCTCGCCGCAGAACTTCTACAATCCCTTCGGCGTCTCGCCCGATTTCGCCGGCCGCCGCCTGGTGGAGTTCGGCAACCGCACCTACGCCCAGGAGCTGGGGACCTTCCGGGTGGTCACCGGCGTCGACGGAACCTTGCCCGAGCAGGCGGGCCCGCTCCACGGCTGGTTCTGGGACGCATCGATGAACTACGGCCGGACCTCGGGCACCTTCACCACCGGCGGAGCCATCCGCAACTCGCGCATCGCCGACGCGGTGGGGCCGAGCTTCAAGCTGCCCTCCACGGGCCAGGTGGTCTGCGGCAATCCCGGCCCCGATGGCGTCGCGGGCACTTCCGACGACGTCATCATTCCCGGCTGCACGCCGCTCAACCTCTTCGGACTTCCCGGCGACGGCAGCATCGATCCGAACCAGATCGCCGGACTGGGGTTCCAAGGCACCTCGCGCGCGTTCGACGCCCTCTTCGCGGTGGGGGCCAACGTCGCGGGCGATCTCGTCACGATTGCTTCCGACCGCCCGGTGTCGCTGGCGCTGGGCTATGAATTCCGCCGCCAGTCGGGCGCGCAGATCGCGGATCCGATCGCGGCTTCGGGAGACTCCGCCGACTTCAACTTCCAGTCGACGCAGGGCTTCTACACCTCCAACGAGGCATTCGCGGAGCTCTCCATCCCGCTGCTCGCGAACATCGACGGCGTGAAGGACCTGGAGGCAAGCGTCGCCGGACGCTTCGTGGACTACAGCACCTTCGGCAGCAACTTCACCTACAAGTTCGGCGCGCGCTACACGCCGGTGCAGGACTTCACCGTCCGCGGCACCTTCTCCACCGCCTTCCGCGCCCCCACCATCAGCGAGCTCTATCTCGGGCAGAGCGAGACCGGCCCGGTGGCCACCGATCCCTGCGCCAACCTGAGCGGGGCCAGCGCGGCCCTCGTCAGCCAGTGCACGGGGGCGGGCGTTCCGCCCAGCGGCTCGAACGACGGCGGCAACCAGGAGCTTGCGCACGTGGGCGGCAACGGCACCCTCAAGGCGGAGACGGCGAAGATCTTCACCGCCGGCGTGGTCTTCCAGCCGCGCATCCTGCCGCAGTTCTCGATGACCGTGGACTACTACCACACCGACGTGGACAACCTGGTCGGCACCATCGGCGTGCCGGCCATTCTCGCCGGGTGCTACTCGGGCGACTCGGCGCCGTCGAACGCGGCCCTCTGCGGCCTCGTCCACCGGGCGCCCAACGGCCGCATCCTCTTCGTCAACGACGTCAACCAGAACGTCGGCCAACTCCACACCGCCGGGATCGATCTCTCGGCGCGCTACGCGCTTCCCACGCCGGTGGGCCGGCTCGGCTTCTCCTTCGACGGGACCTGGCTGCAGTACTTCGACCGCGACCAGCTGGTGGGCACGACCACACAGACCATCCACGGTGCGGGCAACTACGACCTCGGCGCCTTGCCGAAGGTCAAGTTCAACCTGGGCGCGAACTACCACATCGGCGGCTGGACGGTCGCCGCCATCGGCCACTGGGTCGACAGCTTCCGCGAGTGCGCGGCGGGCGACCTCACCTCCGCGGGCGGGCTTTGCAACGTCAATACCCCCAACCTGAACTCGCGACGTGTCGGCTCCAACATCGTCGTCGACCTGAACGCCGCCTACGCACTGACCAGCTCGTTCGGCAAGACGGTGTTCGCCGCCGGGCTGAACAACGTCTTCGACGAGTCGCCGCAATACGTCTACAGCGCGGCGCTGGCCAACTCCGACCCGTCGCTCTACGACTACGTCGGCCGCTACGTGTACGGCCGCGTGCAGCACACGTTCTGATCTTCGCGGGCGGGGGGCGCGCGCCCGTGGCGCCTCCCGCCTTCGCCTTTGCCTGCACCTGCCTACGTCGGGCGCACGACGCGGCGCGGCAACCACCCGCGTACACCTGCCTCCAGCTCGCAGCATGGAACCCGAGGAGCGCGCCCTTGCGTCGCCTTGCACGGAGCGCCGTACCCTCGGGGGCGTCTGGCGAAAGGCTGCCTGACAACAGAGGGGCGACATCATGAACGCGAGCCGGATCACGTGGTGGACGATGCTGTGCACAGCAGCGATGGCTTGTGGCGGCCAGAGGGCGCCCGGGCAGGTCAACCAAGAGGGGGCGCTGACGAACGTGCCCTCCAAGCGCGTGCTGGTCCTCGCAGACGCCGACACTCCCGGCACCGCCGCTCTCGTGGCTGCGCTGACCGCCGCCGGCAACCAGGTGACCGAGCGCACCCCGCCCGAGTTCGAGTGGGACGGCGTGACGCCGTCGCCGGACGCCTTCGACTGCATCGTCCACCTGGACGGGACCACCTTCGGCCAGGCGCTGCCGGAGTCGACGCAGGTCATCCTCGACAACTGGGTCCGCGGGGGCGGCGGGTTCGTCGCCGCGCAGTGGGACGGCTTCGAGCTCGAGGAGGGGCTGCAGACCTCGATGCCGGACATCATCCTGCAGAGCTGGGGTGGCACGGTAGACGACAACTGCGCCGACTGCGACATGACCTGGACGCCGGAACCCGGGCAGGAGTCCCACCCGGTGCTGGCCGGCCTGCCCTCGCCGTTCTGGTTCATGGCCGAGGGTCACGATGCAGGCCCGCAAGTGGTGTTCGCGACGCAGCCCTCGGTCGTGCTGATGCGCGCGCCCAGCGGCGGTCCCGGCGTGCTGGCCCGTGAGTTCGGCTCCGGTCGCGTGGTGCAGTTCGCCTTCGCGCCCAACAGCACCGACGGCTCCTCTCTCACCAATCCCGACATCCAGAAGATCTATGCCAACGCGGTCGCCTGGGCTGCCCGCCGCCCGCAGGCGGTGGTTGCCCGCGCCGGCGCCAACATGACGCTGGAAGCTACCGGGCCGCTGACCACGGTCGTGCTCGACGGTACTCTCTCTTCCGGCCCGACGACGGGCTTCACCTGGGCCGACGGCAGCACCACTCTCGCCAACGGCGCCACTGTCGAAGTGCAGTTGACGGTCGGGGTCCACGTCATCGCGCTCACCGTCACCGACGCGAACGGCGAGACCTCCACCGCGACCGTGACCGTGACCATCGTCGACACGACTCCCCCGGCGCTGACGTTGCCCGCGCCGCTCTCGGCAGAAGCTACCGGCCCGGCTGGAGCGGCGGTCAGCTTCGCGGCCGTCGCCACCGACCTCGTGGACGGCGCTTTCGCGCCCGCCTGCGTTCCCGCCAGCGGCAGCTCCTTCGCCATCGGCGTCACCGCCGTCAGCTGCTCGGCGACTGACGCTCACGGCAATACCCGCACCGGCTCCTTCACGGTGACGGTCGCCGACACCACGGCTCCGGCACTCCAGATCCCTGCGGACTTCGTCGTCATCGCCAGCAGCAAGGGCGGCGCCGTCGTGACCTACGCCGCCATTGGCGCCGACGCGGTGGACGGATCGATTGCCGCCAACTGCGTGCCGGCGTCCGGCAGCGTCTTTGCGCCGGGCAGGACCACCGTGACCTGCAGCGCACAGGATGCGCACGGCAACACCAGCGCGTCCGCGTCGTTCCGCGTCCTGGTCCACTTCGGCTCGACGGGGCTGTTCTCACCGCTGAGTGCCGACACCACCGCCGTTCTCGACGAGCGCACCATCGTGCCGGTGCGCTTCCAGCTCACCGACGCGAGCGCCGGCATCACCGACCTGACGGCGCGCCTCTTCATCGCGCCGGTGGACGCCAAAGGCGCGCTCGGTCCGCAGCAGCCCGCCCCAGGCTTGAGCAACAAGAACGGCCGCGCGGTACACGGCAACGTCTTCGCCTTCGTGTCGGGCGCGTACGTCCTGCTCACGCCCCTCAAGGGCCTCGCGCAGGGCAACTGGGCGTTCATCGTCGACCTGGGCGACGGCGTCACGAGGGTGACCCGGTTCACCGTCTCCTCGCGCCGCCGGCACTCGCGCGGCGACGACGACTCGATGCCCGGAGCGACCGCGTCCGGCGGCTAGCTCCGGATGGCGAGCCAGCCGGGTGGCGCCCGACTGGCTCGCGCCATCGACGGCGGCGTCCTCCAGCACGCGCGTGCCCGGGCCGGTTCCCGGACAGCGCGCGAGCAGGGAGGGATGACGAGGGCGGTCAGCGGGAGGCGGATGCGGTGCCGTCCAGCGCGTTCCGCGACCAGGAGCAGCCGGCGATCGCCCACCGCGTAGGGAGCGTCGTCGCAGGAGCCCAGCGCGGCGATCACCCGTCCGCCCTCGGCTTCGAGGATCCGCCGGATCTCCGCTGCCGTGCAGACTGCGTGGCTGAAGAGACCGGGCTCGCGCTCGTCGCCTCGCGAGAGCAGGCACTCGGAGACGAGCCGTCCCTCGAGCACGTCGTAGCGGTTCTTCACCTCGAAGCGGATGCCGCCGGCCTCCAGGCGCAGCTCCTCGCGGAGGTGGGGAAGGAGAGACTCGGCCGCGCAGCCGGTGTCGATCACCCAGCGTCCGCCCGGCCGCAGCGAGCGCAGCACGTTGCGGGCGAAGCTCCTCGTCCCCTCCGCGTCCAGGTAACCGAAGCTGTTTCCCATGCAAAGGGCGCCGTCGAATGGCGCTCCCGGCGGCGGATCGCGCAGCTCGCCGCGAACGAATTTCGCCGGAGACCCCGCGCGCGGCCGCCTCGCGCTGCGCCTGCTCCACCGCATATGACGAGAGATCGATTCCGGTCACGCGGTAGCCGCGCTCCGCGAGCGCAATTGCGTGGCGCCCCAGCCCGCAAGGCAGGTCGAGCAGGGACGCCGCCGGCCGCAGCAGGAGCCAGCGCTCGAGGAAATCCGTCTCGGCGAGCGTGGCTTCTGCAGGCACCGCCGCGCGCCAGAACTCCAGCGCCAGCGGGGTGAAGAACGACTGGTACCAGGGACGATCCATGGGCGACGCGGCGCCACTCTAGCTCCCTGCATGGGGCAACTCAACGCGCCGGCGCGTGGGCCTTTGCGTGCAGCGCCAGCGCCGCGGAGTGAGCGCAGGGCAGGAGGACGGGCGCTCGTCATCACGGCGGTTGCGCAATGCCGGCGGCCGCCACAGATCCCGCTCTTTTGGAGGTCGCATGCGGAAGCACGCACTGTTCGTGGGAGCGGTTCTTTGCATCGCGTTCGCCTGCGGCCCCGCAAGCGCGGATCGCTCGCCAGCCTCGCCGGCAGCGAGGAGCGCCAGCTCGGACATCGCCCATCCAGCACGTGGTCGTATTGATGATGGAGAACCGGTCGTTCGACCATTTCCTCGGCTGGGTGCCGGGGGCGGACGGACAGCAGGCGGGGCTCAGCTTCACCGACGCTTCGGGGACGGCCCACCCGACCTTCCCGCTCGCTCCCGATTTCCAGGGTTGCGCCCATCCCGACCCCGACCACTCCTATGCGGGGGGACGGGTCGAATACGACGGCGGCCGCAACGACGGATGGCTGCGCGCCGGCGCCAACGACGTATTCGCCATCGGGTATTACACGCAACCGGACCTGGCCTTCTTCGGGCAGGCGGTGCCGGAGTGGACCACCTTCGACCACTATCATCCGTCCATTCTCTCCGAGACCTTTCCCAATCGCATCTACCAGCATGCCGGCCAGACCGATCGGATCTCCAACACCTTCGAGCTGAGCAGGCTGCCCACCATCTGGGACCGGCTGGCCGACGCCGGCCTGCGCGGGCGCTACTACTACAGCGACCTTCCCTTCCTCGCGCTCTGGGGCAGCAAGTACGTCGGCATCAGCCATTCCATCCAGGAGTTCTACGCCGACGCCGCGGCCGGCAACCTTCCCGAGGTGGCGTTCGTCGACGGGCAGTTCGCCGGAGAAGCCACCGGAACCGGCAACGACGACCACCCGCACGTGGACATCCGCAACGGCGAAAAGTTCATCAACGACGTGTACGGCGCCGTCACCCGATCGCCGCAATGGAGCAGCACGGTCTTGTTCGTCAACTTCGACGAGTGGGGCGGGTTCTTCGATCACGTGCCCCCGCCCACCGCGCCCATTCCCCCGGCGACCCGCGCCGCAGGCGACACCGACGGCCGGCTGGGGTTCCGCGTGCCGGCGCTGCTCGTCGCCCCCTGGGCGCGGCAGAACACCGTCTCGCACGCCCAGTACGATCACACCTCGGTGCTCCGCATGATCGAGCAGAACTGGGACCTGCGGCCGCTCACCATGCGCGACGCTTCCGCCCGCAACCTCGCGCTCGAGCTGGATTTCACGCTCCAGCGCGACCCGCCGCAGTTCGCGGTGCCGCAAGGCCCCTTCGGCGTTCCCTGCCCGAGCGAAGGTCCGGGGAACGGTTTTGCCGAAGCGGCCGGCTTGCGCGACCTCGCCGTCCAGGCCGGCTTTCCGGTATTCTAGCCGTTCGCCACCAGCATTCTCGCGGCGCGGCGGCGCATTGACATTCAAGAAAGCGGACGCCTAGCATCCGGCAAATTCATCTCCCGGAGGCTTGATGCCGCGCTCGCTCGTCGTCCTCTTCTCGGCGCTGTTGTCGGTCTCCATGGCCCGGGCGGAAGCGCTTCCCTCCGCGCGGCCGCAGGACGTCGGCCTCTCCGCCGACCGGCTCTCGCGCATCGGCAAGGTGCTCCAGGCGGAAATCCAGGCGAAGAGGCTGCCCGGGGCGGTGGCGGTGGTCGCCCGCAAGGGACGCATCGCGTACTTCGAGGCGTTCGGCGCGCGCGATCCCGCGAGCGGCGCGCCGATGACGAAGGACGCCATCTTCCGCATCTACTCGATGACCAAGCCGCTCGCCTCGGTGGCGGCGATGATCCTCGCGGAGGAGGGCCGGATCGTCCTCACCGATCCCGTCTCGAAGTATCTGCCCGCCTTCGCCAGGATGCAGGTGAGCGTGCCCAGGGTGGACGCGACCGGCAGGCTCACCTACGAGACCGTTCCCGCGTCGCGCGAGATCACCGTCCAGGACCTGCTCCGGCACACCTCGGGCCTGGCCTACGGCGAGATCACCGCCAATGCGCCGGTCAAGGACGCATATCTGAAGGCCGGCGTGATGAACGCGGAGATTCCCTACGAGGCTCGCGCCGTCACGCCGCAGGAGGAGGTGGAGCGTCTCGCCAAGGCGCCGCTCGCGCACAATCCCGGCGAGGTCTGGGAATACAGCCTTTCGGTCGATCTGCTCGGCCGCGTCGTCGAGGCGGCGTCGGGAATGCGGCTCTCCCAATTTCTCGATGCCAACCTCTTCAAGCCCTTGAAGATGGTCGATGCGGCATTTTTCGTCCCCAGGGAGAAGACGGGGCGCCTCGCGCAGCCCTTCGCCACCGACCCCGCGACCGGCGGTCCCAACAAGGTGATCGACGTGAGCGCGCCGCCGAAGAACGATTCCGGCGGGGCGGGCGGCGTCGCCACGGCTGCCGACTACCTCCGCTTCGCGCAGATGATGGCGAACGGCGGCCAACTCGACGGCGTGCGCATCCTCAGCCGCACCACGGTTGCGCTGATGACCTCCGATCAGCTCGGCAAGATCAAGGACAACGGCACCACTCCCGGCGAGCTCCTGCTCGGGACCAAGGGGTATACCTTCGGGCTCGGCTTCTCCGTCCGCCTCGAGGATGGCGTCGCCGCGACGCCGGGCAGGGCAGGGGAGTTCATGTGGGCGGGAGCCGCCGGCACGTATTTCTGGGTGGATCCGAAGGAGCAGCTCGTCGCCGTTCTCATGACGCAGGCGCCCGGACCTTCGCGGTCGTACTATCGCAAGCTCTTCAAGCAGCTCGTCTACCAGGCCATCACCGACGAGGTTGCGCCGATGGCCGCCTCGCAGCCCTGAGCAGCGAAACTCACTGCGCCAGGCGCTCCAGCTCGGCGACCACCACGTGCCAGGCGGCGCTGAGCGGATCGATCAGCGCGAAGTGCCCGCCGGCGCGCACCTTCACCAGCCGGGCTTGCGGATGCGCCGCGACATACGATTCGGAGACCGACAATGGCACCACCTCGTCGGCATCGCCGTGCACGATGCTGGTGGCGATGGCCGGGGCCGGCATCCGCCGCGGGTCGAGATCCGCGCGCTCGCCGGGCTCCACGCCCAGGAAGGCGCGCGTGGCGCCATCGCCGAGATCGAGCGCATGCGCGAGCTGCAGGTCGGCCACGGGCGCCAACCCCACCGCAGCGTGGAGCTGGGGAGCGGGCCGCTTCGACGCGGCCCAGAGGGCGAGATGCCCACCCGCCGAGTGCCCCATGACGAGCACGCGCCCGTCGTGCCGCGGGATCTTCGCCGGCAGCGTCTTCAGCGCCTGCTCGATGTCGTCGACCGTGTCGTCCGGGTGCCGCGGCGCCCGCCGATACTCCACCGACGCAACGGTCCAGCCGGCCTGCGCAAGCGCCGCCGACATCGGCGCCGTGTGCGCGCGGTCGAAGGCGGCCCGCCAGAAGCCGCCGTGGATCAGCACCAATAGCGGCCGCCGCTCGGCGCCATGGCGCACGTCTGCAACGTTCTCGGGGCGCGCTCCGTAAGCGACGACCTGGTCGGGAGGAGTTGCCGCGCGCGCGAGAATGGAGCGGTCTTCAGCCACCGGGGATCTCCTGCTAAAGGGGGAGGATGCCAGACGCGCCGCTGCTCGCAAGCCAGGTCGTCGTTCGAATCTGCCTGCTTCTCGTCGCGGCCATCGCCATTTCCGGCGGCGCATTGCAGATGTACCTCGGCCAGCCCGACACCTCGCCACGCCTCGACAACGTCCATCGCTTCATGGCGGGAGTGTACCTGTCCACCGGCGCCATCAATCTCTGGGCCGCAATCACCATCCGGCAGCAAGGATTGCTCGTCTATCTGCTCGCTCTCGGCGTGCTCTGCGCCGGGATCGGGAGGCTGGTGTCGATCCGCAAGGTCGGTCTTCCCGAGCCCGCCGGCCTCTGGCTGGGCTATCTGGTTCCAGAGCTTCTTCTCCCCTTCATCATCGCGGTGGCCCATCATCAGGGTCCCTGATCCGCCGCGAGGGGAGGGGGCGCTACCTGACGTCCATGGGAACGAGGACGTAGTACTGCATGACCGGCTCCGCGCCTCGCGGCCAATCGACCTTCATCCCGATCGATTTGAGCTGCTGCGATGATTCGTCGTCGAGGCGGACTTCCCCGTCGTGCGGTCCGCCCTGACTCTCCATGATCCGGACGCTCAGCGCATGCAGCGAGGTCTCCGAAGCGAGGCGCCAAAGCGCGGGCTCGAATCTCGCGCAGGAAGGCATCGCTCACTTCGGCCAACGCGCCGGAGCGCTCGGGTCTGGAGTCATGGAATCCGGCTGGCCCCGCATACACCGCGAAGGCGCCAACCCGCCGGGCCGTGCTCCCCTCGGCGAGGGCATCGGCGATGGTCCTGCCGTAGAGGGGCCACCAGTCTTCCAGAGCGGCCTCCAGGGCCCGCCCGCGCGTGGCCTCGATGCCAACGCTGCGCGTGGTCAAGGCGGGGACGGGCTGGCCGTCGACATCCAACCTCACGCGGAGTTCGGCGATGGTGCGCGAGTGGTCGGGGGACTGCTCGACGCGCTCGATCTCGACGGTCGTCGCCACCGAGTGACGGCCGAGCTTGACCACGTTTCCAGCGCGGGGGGCGCCGGACGATGGCTCGGGCCTCCCCGGCGAGGCTGCCCTTCCCGGCGGATCTGTTGGATGGCCGTGTCGATCCCGGCGGACGTCGTTCGTCGTATCTACGGACGTCGAGACCTCAAACCCTTGAAGGAGATCCCATGCGCTACATGATGTTCATCGTCCACCCCGAGGATTACCGCAACCAGACCCCGCCGCAGGGCTTGATGGACGCGATGGGGCAGTTCGTGGAGGAAGGGTTCGCCAACAAGACGCTGGTGGACACCGCCGGGCTGCAGGCCACGGACAAGGGCGCGCGCGTCCGGCTCTCCAAGGGAAAGCTCAAGGTGACCGACGGCCCGTTCACCGAGGCGAAGGAGATCGTCGGCGGGTACGCGCTGGTGGAGGTGAAGTCGCACGCCGAGGCGATGGAGATTGCGACCAGGTTCATGGACTTGCATCGCGTGCACTGGCCGGAGTTCGAGGGGATGTGCGAAGTGCGCCCGCTGGAGGTCTTCGACGCGCCGCCGCGGAAGTGACGGTCTTGGTGTCGGCCAGCCCGCGGTACTCGAGCAGCGGCCCGATCTCGGGCGGTCCGCCGTAGAAGTCCTCGAAGAGCACCAGCGGCTCCCGGGTGCGGCCGCGCGAGAGGATCTTCTCGCGGAACACCTTGCCGTTGGCGCGAGTCGCGCCGCCGTGGTCGTGGAACCACTTGCCGCTGTCCCGCGCCAGGACTTCGCTCCAGATGTACGCGTAGTAGCCGGCGCTGTAGTCGTCGCTCGCGAAGATGTGCAGGAAGTACAGCGAGTGATAGCGCGGCGGGATGGGCCCGTAGTCGATGCCGTCCTTGTCCAGCACCGACTTTTCGAACGCCGTCACCTTGTCCGCGCTGGGAATCTGGTCCGCCGGCGCCTGGTGCCAGCCCTGGTCGAGCATCGCCGCGAACAGGTACTCGCTGGTCAGGTAGCCGGTGTCGAAGGTCTGCGCCGCGAGCACCTTCTTGAAGAGGTCGTCGGGCATCGCCGCGCCGGTCTGGTAGTGCTTCGCGTAGTTCTTCAGGATCGACGGCTCGCGCGCCCACATCTCGTTGAACTGGGAGGGGAACTCGACGAAGTCCTGCGGCACCGAGGTGCCCGAGAGCAACGGATACCTGGTGTTCGCGAACATGCCGTGCAGGGCGTGGCCGAACTCGTGGAACATCCCGGTCACCTCGTCGAAGGTCATCAGCACCGGCTCGCCCGGAGCCGGCTTGGGGATGTTGAGGTTGTTCACCACCACCGGCTTCTTCTGCAGCAGCGTGGATTCGTCGACGTAGTTGCTCATCCACGCGCCGCCCTGCTTGTTGTCGCGCTTGAACGGGTCGAAGATGTAGATCGCGGTCGGCGTCCCGTCGGCCTCGCGCACCTCGAAGACGCGCACGTCCTCCTGGTAGACGGGCAGGTCGTGGCGCTCGGTGAAGGTGATCCCGTAGAGCTTGTTCGCCGCGTAGAACACGCCGTCGTGCAGGACGTGGTTCATCTCGAAGTACGGCTTCACCTCGGCGTCGGAGAAGTGGAAGCGCGCCTTGCGCACCTGCTCGTCGTAGAAGCTCCAGTCCCAGGGCTGGAGCTTGAACGGCTTGCGCCCGGCGGCCTTCTCCTGCGTGTCGATCACCTTCTGGATGCTGGCGGCGTCCTTCTTCCCCTTCGCCAGCGCGGCCCTGGAAAGCTGCGCGAGCATGTCGTTCACCGCCTTGGGCGTCTGCGCGGTCTCCTCGGCCAGCTCGTAGGCGGCCCAGTCCGGATAGCCGAGCAGCGCCGATTTCTCCGCGCGCTTGGCGACGATCTGCGCGACCAACTCGCGGTTGTCGGCGTCGCCGCCGTCGGAGCGGCGCACGGACGCCTCGAAGATGCGCTGGCGCAGCGCGCGGTTCTCCAGCTGCTCGAGCGCAGGCTGCTGCGTCGTGTTCGAGAGCGTGACGACCCACTTGCCTTCGAGCTTGCGCGCCTTCGCCGCCTCGGCCGCCGCGCCGATCTGCTGCGGCGAGAAGCCCTGGAGCTCCTTCACGTCGTCCACCACGACCGCGCCGTCCTTGGTGGACTTGAGGACGTTCTGGCGGAATTTGGTGGTCAGCGTGGAGATCTCCCCGTTGAGCTTCTTCAGCGTCGCCTTGTCGGCGTCGGAGAGCTTCGCGCCGGCGCGGAGGAACAGCTTCTCGTAGCGCTCGACGAGCTGCAGCGATTCCGCATCGAGGTTGAGCTTCGCGCGCTGCTGGTACACGGCGTCGACGCGCGCGAACAGCGCCGGGTCGAGCAGGATGGCGTCGTTGTGCGCGGTCAGCTTCGGCGCCATCTCCGTCTCGACCTTCTCCATCGCCTCGTCGCTGTTCGACTGGGTGAGGTTGAAGAACGCCCGCTGCGCGCGGGTGAGCAGCGCGCCCGACTTCTCCAGTGCCACGATGGTGTTCTCGAAGGTCGGCGCCGCCGGGTCGTGCTCGATGGCGTCGATCTCCTTGCGCTGGTCGGCCATGCCTTTGTCGAGCGCCGGCGCGTAGTCCGCGTCGTGCAGCTTGTCGAAGGGCGGATAGTGGAAGGGAAGCCGGCTCTCCTCGAAGAGCGGATTCGCCGCAGTCTGGGGCGCGGGCGCGGGAGATACGGCAGCTTTCTGTGCAGCCGGCGGTGGAGCAGCTTGCTTCTCGGCAGTGGCACAGGCGACCGCGAGCACGGCGTACGAGGCGACGATGGCAGAGTTTTTCACGCCGGCTGCTTACGCCAGAGCAGGGATCAACTCAAGCGCATCGTCGCCGCGACCGATGCGCAGGCGCCGCAACTAGTTGGCGGCGGCGGGGCCTCCCTCGGCGACGACGGTGACTCCGGTTGCGTCGTGGGTATCCGTGTGCTTGGGCTCCGCCAGGGGCGAGGCGGCTGTGTGCCGGGGAAGGCGGACGCAGAAAATCGTCCCGCCGCGATCGGTCGACTTCACACTCACCGTTCCGCCGTGGGCCAACACGATTTCGCGCGCGATGTGCAATCCGAGGCCGAGGCTCCTCGACAGCTTGTCGCCTTCGCGGCGCCCACCCTCTCGAACCATGGGCTCGAAGATGTTCGCCAGCATTGCAGGGGGAATCGGGCGTCCCTCGTTGTGCACTTCGATCACGACCTCTTCGCCGTCCCCTCTCGCAACCACTTCGATGCAGCGGTCTCGCGCTCCGTGTTGCAGGGCATTGCCCACCAGGTTCGAAAGAACCTGGGCGAGCCGGTCGCGGTCCCAGAACCCGCGGAGGTTCCCTTCCGCGTGGAAATCCATCGGGGAGTCCGGGTGAAAAGCTTCCAACTCGGCGATCACTTCTTGACAAAGCGTTTCCAGATTCATCGGCTCTGGAACGATGGGAATTCCGGATCCGAGCCGTGTCCGCGTCAGGTCGAGCAGGTCATCGACCATTCGCTTCATCCGTTCGGTGCTGGTGAGAATGAGCGAGGCCGCCCTGGTGCTCGCGTAGTCGGACCGCCGTGAGATCAATCCCGCAGACATCGAGATTGCACCCAACGGATTGCGGAGGTCGTGCCCGAGCACGGCGAGGAACTGGTCGCTGGTCCTGTTCATCACCAGCATGTAGCGGTCCGTCGCCTCGACCAAAGCTTCGTCGATGGCCTCGTTGAACCGGGTCACCTGTCGCAGGTCGGTGGCGCCGGTCTCGCCGGCGGCTCGCTCAAAAAGCCGGAGAACGCTCGCCCGCAGTGCGCGGTACTCGGCGACGAGCTGGCTGAGCCGGAAGCCACCCTCGATACGAACGGCCGCGTGGATTCTGCCGACCCCCTCCATGCGGTGCTCTTCACCGTGGCCCTTCGACTTTTGCGATTGCTCGGTAGCGTTCTGCGGCAGCTCCAGGTCCGCGACGATGGCGCCGAGAATCTCCTCGGCGTGATCGCGCAGCGCCTGGGCGGTCATTCCACTCGCGGCCGGGAGCAAGGTGGCGGCGAATGTCTCCCACTCGCGAACAATGTCGCTGTGGTTCTTTCGGATGAAATCACTCAGCCTCATGAGGTACCTCGCGGGGGCTGGAGAGTAACCTCGACAAGGTCGGCGCGCAGGGAGCGGCCTGACGCCCGGTGAGGTCGTTTCCCTGGACGGCGGCCCTGCCTGCTATTGCGGTGGAGGGGGCCAGGCTGTGTCTGGCGGCTCGGCCGCATCTCTCGGCCCTGACAGTGGTAGCTCGACCGTGAAGGTCGAGCCCCGGCCCGCCGCACTCCGCAAGGAGATGGTGCCGTCCAGTGCTTCGACGATGGTCCGGCAGATATAAAGACCCAAGCCGAACCCGCCGTGGTTGCGGCTGGACACGGCGCGCTCGAACCGTTCGAAGATGCGAGACTGGTGGTTCGGGGCGATGCCGATGCCTTCGTCCCGCACCGTCAGCCGCGCCATTTCCGATGTTGCCTGAAGCCGGATCCGGATCGGTCTTCCCGCGCCGAACACGAGGGCATTCTCGATCAAATGGGCGACCACCTGCTCCAGTCGAAGCTTGTCCCACGTGCCCGTCACGCCTGGCGCTTCCACCTCGAGAAGGCAGTTTGCCCTTTGCGCGCGCTCCTGGTATCGGGCTGCCACCAGGCGCACCACCGTACCAAGATCGACAGACTCCAGAACCAGAGTCAGCTTGCCCGACGCCATCAACGAAACGTCGAGGAGCTCGGCGATCAGGCCGGACAACTTTTGCACCTGCCTGTTTGCCGTGTCGATGTAGGCGCTCACGTTGTGCGCGAACGATGAGTCGGGTTGCTTCGCCGCGTCCCGGGCCAGCGCCTGAAGGCTGAGCGCGAGCGGGGTCAAGGGCGTCTTGAGCTGGTGGCTCGCCAGGGAGAGAAAATCCTCGCGCATCCGCACGGCGTCCACAAGCTCTGCGAGGATGTGATCCAGCCCGTCGTCAGAACGCGCTCGCTCCAGCATCAGGTGCTCGTCGGTTTGACCACGCTCGAGTCGAAGCAGGCTGGCGATCACGCGACGGCGCTCTTCGCGCTCTTTTCCCAGCTGGACGTCAGCGGCCCTGCGCTCGGTGGTCAGAGCGGCGTCCTCGGTCACTTGCTCGGCTTTTGCGCGGGCGCGGACATCTGGCGTTGCGTCGGCGCGATCCAGCTTGGCGCTGGCCTTTGCGCGGGCGGCTCCAAGCGTCTCGTCCGCCAGTTCCCGCGCATGCTCGACGACGGCGTCTGCCCCTTCCTCGATACGGGTTTCGCTCTCGCCGAATTCCTGATCCGTTTTTTCCCGCTCATTGCGCAAGCTCGCGTCGGTCTGGCGCCGCTCCGGCCGAGGCTCGTCCTTCTTGACCATGTGCCTCGCCGCCTCCCGAGACCTTGATCTGCCACCCTGCGGGGGTGTGCATATCACGGGGGTTGAGCGGGCGCTGATTGCCTTTGAGACCTTCGGGCACCCGGTGCACGGCTACGTGCACGCCCAGATCGATCGCCGCGATCTTCGTTTGGCGCGCCTGGCAAGAGTCGAACCTGCTGCCCGCGGCTTCGAAGTTGCTCAGGTCCGTTCGCGTCGGCTCCATCCTTCGCGTCGACCTCGCCGCGTACCTCGCTCGCTCGTAAAGGAACCCTGCCTTGCGTTCTGCCTTGGTAAACGACCCTTTACTTTCGTCCTCCACTAGGCAAGGATCCTTTCCTTGGATGGCCCCGAAACGACAACCCGGGCGTTACGAGAAGAGCACCGTCGCCGGCGAGGCGGTGAACGCACTCATCCCGGATCCGCTGCCGCCGCCGCTCAAGCTCGCAGCCGCGCTGCAGGAGAAGGTGCGCCTCGCCGAGCAGAAGCTGAGCCGCCTGGATCTGGCCGGCGAGATAGTGCCGTCGCTCGAATGGTTCATCTACGCCTTCGTCCGCAAGGAGGCCGTGCTCTCCTCGCAGATTGAAGGGACGCAGGCAAGTCTGGTGGATCTGCTCGCGTACGAAGCCGGCGCACCCACCGCCAAGGACGAGTCGACCGACGACGTCGAGGAAGTCTCCAACTACCTCGCCGCGCTCGCGTACGCGCGCCAACAGCTGCGCAGCAAAAAGGGGCTGCCGCTCTCCACGCGCCTGCTGAACGAGGCGCACCGCCGCCTGATGAAGGGCGTCCGCGGCTCGACGAAGCAGCCAGGCGAGCTGCGCCGGAGCCAGAACTGGATCGGCGGCACGCGGCCGGGTAACGCGATTTTCGTTCCGCCTCCGCCCCAAGAGCTGGGCAGTCTCCTGAGCGATCTCGAGAAGTACGTTCATCGAGACGAGGATCTCCCACCGCTCGTCCGCGCCGCGCTGGTGCATGTGCAGTTCGAAACCATCCACCCGTATCTCGACGGCAACGGCCGCATCGGCCGCCTGC
The DNA here is from genome assembly GCA_963792275.1 of uncultured delta proteobacterium. Taxonomy (GTDB): domain Bacteria; phylum Myxococcota; class Myxococcia; order Myxococcales; family 40CM-4-68-19; genus 40CM-4-68-19. Next base: position 194,691 of record CAWBVQ010000016.1, on the reverse strand, counting down.
TCATCACGCTGCTCCTGGAACACTGGAAGCTGCTCGCTGAACCGTTGCTGTACTTGAGCCTCTTCTTCAAGCGTCACCGCTCCGAGTACTACCGTCTGTTGAACGCGGTCCGTCTTGAAGGTGCTTGGGAATCGTGGGTGTCTTTCTTTCTCGAAGGGGTCTCGACCATTGCGGATGAGGCGGCTGAGAGCGCCCGCGACCTCTTCGTCCTGGTCAACAAGGACCGCGCCCGAGTCCTGTCGGCACAGAGCGCGTCAATCATGGCTGCGCGCCTGCTCGACCAGCTCCCACGCCACCCGATGGTGACCATCCCCGCCGTCGTCAAGCTGCTCGAGACGACGAAGCCGACTGCCGCGAAGGCAGTCGGAGTGCTGGAAAACTTGGGCATTCTCCAGGAGACTACGGGCCGCCGCCGCGACCGCACCTTCAGCTATGCTGCGTACCTCGATCGCCTGCGGGCTGAGACTGAACTTGACGGCGCCTGAAGGACCTGGCTCTCCCGCGCAGATGAGCTTGGCTGGAATCTTTAGGAAAAGATCCGACCGCGACGTTGTGAAACGACCTGCGGCGAACCGAACGATTTAGACGTCCGGTGGGCGTTGCCTTCGTCGTTCTTGGCCTCGCCTCGTTTGGCTTCCACATCTGGGGCGCACTCTGGATGAAGCAGAAGGCGTTTCAGATCGTGGACAGTGTGTCCGACATTCAGCGTTCGGTTCGATCCCAGGCTCCTGATCGGTCGCCGCCCATCGCGTACGCCATAGGGTTTCGTAGCGGTCTCCTGATCTCAAGGCATGCTCGTTGGCTCGGTCTTCCTCGCCCTCGGACTCCGGCTCGCGTTCATGAGTCGGAGGGACCGCATGCTCATCTACTATTTCGATTCGGCAACGAAGGCCGAGGCCGTCCCAAAGCTCGAACGGTAGAAGCACGCGACAAGTGCACGCGCGGCTCAGCGCGCAGCACTCCGGGACAAAGCGCTGCCGATCGCCCAGGCGGCAAGGCAGGCGAAGATGATCGAGTACGAGAATCCATTCGCGTACCAGCTCCACTTGCGTACCAAGGGCGTCTCAAGAGGACCCAAGCGACGCAGGGCGACACGGTTCTCGATCAAGACCGACGCAAAGAAGAATGGAATGCATAGATAGGCTGCAGCTGCTGGAACAATCCAAGCGCTCAGCCCGTCGCCGGGTCCGAGCCACGGCGCGAGAAGCGTAATCGCCACTGCCCTTTGAACATCAGGCGGGACGTTCGCTTGATCGACGTTCAGAACATCGATGAGGTAACCCGTTCCGAACTCGACCAAGAGAAGGACGAGCCACGTCAGCGGGATGCCGATCAACGTGGAGGCAAGGTTCGCCCGAAGGGACAGTCGGAGTGCACTGCGCCAGTCCAGCAAAAGGATTCGGCGCGCGAAGTAGCCTTCTACAGGTATGATCAGAAGCAGCAGGAGCCACGCAGGCGGCCACATCACGGCGAGCATCGGAACGCCCGCGTCGGCAGGGGCGGGCAACGCCAGGCCAGCGAGCACCAACAAGAGCACTCGACACAGCGTGCGGCGCCTCAAGGTCCAACTCCGAAGTGTAGGAGCAAGAGAAGCATCCGATGCGAAAACGGCAGGGTCAAACTAGCTCATGTGGTGGGCCGTCGCCTCTCTTGAGGCCGTAGCCGGCGAGCTCGGATTGTCGCGCGGCGGGCGTACAGGGAGAAGATGTCCAAGATGCGACCGCCTCCGGTGCCAGGCGGGGCATTTCGTCCGGGTTCGCGCGCAAGCGTCTCAGCAAATTCAAGTGCCTTCTGCAGCGACCCGAAGACGCCTTCCATCTCATGTTCGAGGCAGCCGAGCAGCTCGCCGCGCGAACTGAGACCCAGCCGCCGCGCAGCCGCTCTTCGGCGACGCACAGGGCCGGGGCGCCCTCGAGACCTGGTCGTGGGGTGGAGGAGGATGGGGCCGGACGGCATCCAGGCAGTCCTTGGGGCCCACTCTGGCTGCGGCCGGGTCTCCCGCAACGGCGGTCGCGATGGCATGGGCATTTCACGCGCCGGCAACGATGCAGATGCGGCAGGGCGGGCCCGGCTTTCGAGAAAAGGGAGCGCAAGCGATGAGGACCAGCGAGATCACCAACGAGGCGCTCTGGACCGTGCGCGCGGCAGCGGCGTTCCAGCGCTCGGCGCAACACCTTCTACCAGTGGGCCGCGATAACGCGCCTCGGGGACCGCTTCCGGAATCCAGTGATCCGCCGGATTTGGAGGGCGCGCCTGGCAGGAGTCGAACCTGCGGCCCGCGGCTTCGAAGGCCGCTGCTCTATCCAGCTGAGCTACAGGCGCGTGGACCCCTTGTGTCCCGCGGCCTGTCCGCGCGTCAAGCCGCCGTGCGCGGCGCCGGCGGAAGTCCGTCCTTGACGTCCGGATCCCGCGCGATCTAGAACGCTCCGCTTCCGCGGGCCCCCAGGGCCTGTTGGAGTGCGGGTGCATCGTCGGGAGAGGTGGCCGAGAGGCTGAAGGCGCTGGTTTGCTAAACCAGTATACGGCCCAAAGCTGTATCGAGGGTTCGAATCCCTCCCTCTCCGCCATCGCCGCAGGGCAGAGCAAGCAGGGCAAGAGCCAGGGAAGAGAAGCGAAGGGCCCATAGCTCAGTTGGATAGAGCGTCGGACTACGAATCCGAAGGCCGCAGGTTCGAATCCTGCTGGGCCCGCCAAATTTCACCGAGCCTCTTCACCGCGCGGACTGCCGGGCACGCTCCTCCGCGCGCCGGTCGGCCAGGTGCGCGCACGCCTGCGACTCTTTCAGGTCGCAGGCCTTCTTCCAGAACGACTCGGCGCGCGTCCAGTCCTCCTCCACGCCGGCGCCCTCCTCGTAGACGCCGGCGATGTTCAGGCACGCCGTCGCGTCCTGGAGATCGCATCCCTTTTCGTACAACTCGTTCGCGCGGCGCTGGTTCGGACGGGTGCCGATGCCGCGCTCGGTCCGGTAGGCGAGCATGTTGCACGCTGCGCCACTCTTCCGCTCGCAGCCCTTCTCGTACAGCTGGTTGGCCCGCGCGTCGTCGTGGCGCGCGTGCGCATGGCCTGCAAGCCGCGCACAGGCGTCGCCGCCTCCCACGTCGCAGGCGCGCTGCCAGAGGGCATCGGCACGCGCCCGGTCGCTTCGGGCTCCGTGCCCCGGCTCGTAGGCGTTGGCGAGGTTACCGCACGCCACCGCGTCTTCGAGCTTGCACCCGCGCTCGTACAGCCCGAGCGCCGCTTCCTCGTCGCGCGCCGTTGCCTCGCCCCTCTCGGTGTGCCATCCCAGCTCGTTGCAGGCCCAGCCGTCGTCCATGTCGCAGCCTTGCCGGTAGAGATCGTTGGCGCGGACGTGGTCGGCCGGCACGTCGTCGGCCCCGGTCCAATACAGGTCTCCCATCACCCGGCACGCGTAGCCGTGACGCAGCCCGCAGGCCTTCGTCCAGAGCGCGAGGCCGCCTCGCACGTCGCGGGTGACGCCGCGCCCGGCCACGTAGGCGGCGCCCAGCTTCATGCATCCGAGCGCGTCGCCGCCATCGCACGCCTTGCGCAAGAACTGGACGGCGCGAAGGTCGTCGCGGTCGGCGATGTCCCCTTCGAAATACGCGGTCCCCGCCGCGGTGCATGCGGGAGCCTCCCCACGCTCGCAGCCAGCCTGCGCCGATGCAGCCGCAGGCGGCGAGCCGCCATGTGCCCGGTGCGCGCTGCAGCCCCGCTCCTCCCCCAGCTTGCAGGCCTTCTCGTACGCCTTTGCCGCCCGCGCCGGATCGCGGGAACCGCTCGCTCCCGCCTCGAGATTCGAGCCCAGCGCCAGGCACGCGTCGGCGAAATCGAGATCGCAGCCCTTCTGCAACATCAATGTCGCGCGCGGCATGTCGGGCATCCTTCCCGTCCCCTGCGAGAGGTTGACGGCGAGGTAGTAGCAGCCGCGTCCTTCCTTGAGCTCGCATGACTTCTCCAAAAGCGCGTTGGCCCTGGCGACGTCCCTGGCGAGCCCGGTGCCCCGCTGGTATCCGAGGGCCAATCCGGAGCAGGCGATGCCCGATCCGAGGTCGCACGCTTTCTCGTACAGGGCATTCGCGCGGGCCCAGCTCTGCGGCAGGCCGGTTCCCTTCTCGTACGCGAAACCCAGATCGTTGCAGCCCTCCGCATCGCCCAGGCCGCAGGCCTTCTCGTAGAGGCTCACCGCGCGCTTCGCGTTGGCGGTGACGCCGACGCCGCGCTCGACGGCGTCGCCGAACCAGGTACAGCCCTTGGCATACTTCTGCCCGCAGGCTTTCTCGTAGAGCCGGGCGGCGCGCGCGCCATCCTTGGCGACGCCGCGCCCGTACTCGAAGCTTGCTCCCCACTCGGCACATCCGCGCGCGTCCCCGTTCGTGCAGGCTCGCTCGAAGAGCGCGTCCGCGTGGCCGGCGTCCTTGGGAACCCCTTCCCCTCGCGCATATTGCAGGCCCAGGTTCCTGCACGACTCCATGTCGCCCATCTCGCACGCCTTCTTGAAGAGCGCGACGGCGCGGGCGAAGTCCACCTCGATGCCGCGGCCATTCGCATAGCTCACGCCCAGGCTGCCACAGCCCTCCGCGGATCCCAGATCGCACGCTTTGCTGTCGAGCTCGTTGGCACGCTTCCAGTCCTGCGCGACGCCGCGACCCAGGCGGTAGAGGAACGACAGGTCGTAGCAGGCCAGCGCGAGCTTCAGATCGCAGGCCTTGCTCCAGACCCGGAGCGCCTCCGGGTAATCCGGCGCCGCGGCCTTGCCGTCGTAGTAGCGGACCCCGAGGTCGTTGCACGCCTTCGCGGAGCCGAGAAGACAGCCGCGCTCGTAGAGGGCGGTCGCGCGCGCGTCGTCCTTGCGGACCCCCTCGGCGTTGGCGAAGACGCCCGCCAGCTTGAAGCAGGCGGCGGCGTTGCCGAGCTGGCAGCCCCTCTCGAGGAGGTCGTTCACCCGCAGCGTCGTCCCGCTGCCCTCGCGCGAAAGGCCGAGGGCCAGGAGCGCGCAGCCCTCCCCGTCGCCGAGATTGCAGGCGCGCTCGAAGAGGACGTTGCCCTTGCCAGGGTCGGCCACTTTCCCGCCGGCGCCGACGAGCCAGACGCCCAAGGTGGTGCACGCAGGGCCGACGGAGAGCTCGCAAGCCCTGCGCGTCAACGGGGCGGCCCGGGACGCGTCCTTCGCCACACCCTCTCCGAAGGCGTAGGCGTCGGCGAGCATGGCGCACGCGACCCCGTCGTCGAGGTCGCACTTGCGCTGAAGCAACCCGACCACGCTCCCCACGCCGCCGGAGGCTGCCGGCGCGACGGCACACGCCTCGGCGAGACCTTCCTCGCAGCCCGCATCGAACAGCGCGGAGGCGCGCGCGACGCTTCGCTCGCCGCCGATTCCCAGCGCGTGCAGGGCACCGGCCGAAACGCAGCTCTCGGCATCGGCCAGGTCGCAAGCCTTCTCGAACGTCGCTCTCGCCGCGCTCCAGTCTTGCGGCAACCCTTGACCGCTCGCATACGCCAGCGCGAGGCGGCGGCATTCCCTTCCTTCGTCGCAGGTCGGCACAGCCAGTGCCGGCCGTTGAACCAGGGCGGAAACGATCGCGGCCAATCCCGAGGCTTCCGCCCCGCCCGCCAGCAGCGCGCTTGCCGAAAGGGCCAGCCAACCGGCGCGCGTCAGCGTCATCGGCCGATTCTACCAGCAGTGAGAGGTCAGACGCGGGCTTGCGGCTGGGTGGCCGCGGTGAGCGCCGCGAACAGCTCTTCGAGCTCGAAGGGCTTGCGCAGCATGCCGAGCACGCCCAGATTGTCGCGGGAGTAACCGCGATTCGCCGAGAGCACCACCACCGGGATGTCCTCCCAGCGCGCGTCCGACTTGAGCACCTGCAACAGCTCGAAGCCGTTCATCACCGGCATCATCAGATCCAGCAAGATGGCCTGCGGCCGCAGCCCTCCCTCGAGCGCGTCCAGAGCCTCGCGGCCGTGCCGGCAGGCGTGCACGCCGTATCCCTCCGTCTGCAGCGTCATGCTCAGGGCGGTGAGGATGTCGGGGTCATCATCGACCACCATGACGCGTGTCGGCACGTAGATCAGGGTATCGCATTTCGAGGAGCAGCGCTCCTGTAATCGTCCGGGCAGTTCAAAATTCAGTGCGGCTGAACCGAGCGGCGTCCCGGAAGGAAGCACCGCCGCTGCAAGTGCCCGCCGCGCTTGCGACGGGTCAGAGCGCGTGCTACACCCCGCGCCCCTGTTCTTTGGCAACGATGGACGAATTCTTCATGGCGGAAGCGCTCGCCTGCGCGCGCCTGGCGGCCTCGGAAGGCGAGGTGCCGGTTGGCGCCGTGGTGGTGTTCGACGGGCGCGTGGTCGGACGAGGGCGCAACGCTCGCGAGCGGTTGCACGATCCCACCGCCCACGCCGAGGTCCTGGCGCTGCAGGAGGCGGCCCGATTGCTGGGCCGTTGGCGGCTGGCCGGGGCCACCGTCTACGCCACGCTGGAGCCGTGTCCCATGTGCGCGGGCGCGCTCGTCAACGCGCGCGTCGACCGCCTGGTGTATGGGGTCGCGGATCCGAAGGCGGGCGCGGCCGATACGCTCTTCGACCTGGTCCGCAGCCCGCGCCTGAACCACCGGCTCGAAGTGGCCTCGGGCGTTCTCGCGGGCGAATGCGGCGAGCTCTTGAAGGAGTTCTTTCGCGGGCGGAGGTAGCGGCGGAATCGGGAGAGGTGGCCGAGCGGCCGAAGGCGCACGCTTGGAAAGCGTGTATACGGCAACGTATCGTGGGTTCGAATCCCACCCTCTCCGCCAACACACCTTGACGTTCGGCGTCGATGCATGCAGAAAGCACCGTCGAATGAAAAGGGCCGTAGCCGGGTCTCGTGGGTTCCCGGCGCAGGCCTGCGGGGGTACGGGGGGCCGGTGAAGCCGGACCCCCGATGAGATGGAGAGCTGGCCGAGCGGCTGAAGGCACCTGATTCGAAATCAGGAGTACCCGCAAGGGTATCGGGGGTTCGAATCCCTCGCTCTCCGCCAAAATAAATGTTCCGAGAAGGTTTAGTAGTAGTCGCTTTCGCGCTGGTGGCGGACCGCGACGAGGGTCACCGTCTCTTTCCCGTCGATCTCGAAAAGCGCCACGTATCCTGCGCTGCCGAAGGGGATGATCAGCTCGCGCAAAAACGGGCCGTAGTTGCCTCCGGCCGCCTTTCGACAGGAGAAGGGGAATCTTTCGAGGACGGTCACCGCTTGCGCGATTGCCTCGAGCGCCTCTTCTGCGAGTTCGACATCCTTCTCGAGCAGGAAGCCGTAGAGACGATGCAGGTCGTCGGCGGCCTCATCGGTGAAGCGGACGCGCCAGGTCACCGCGGCTTTCGTGCCTCCCGGCCGGGCATGCGGGCGGCGTTGCGAGCGTCGGCGAGGCGCCGGCGCAATCCCTCCACGACGGAGGTCGCGGGCGTGTACTTACCGCTTCGACGTGCCTTCTCGCCGGAAGCGAGACCACGCCGGATGAACTCCTCCTCGTGGACGCGGTTGCGGATGCGCTCCTCGACGGCGTCGGCGACGAACGAGGAGAGTGTCTCGCCCTCGCGAAGCAAACGTTCTGCCTCCGCGCGTAGGCGCGGCTCGACGCGAAGAGGTGGCAGGGTGGAGGTCTTCATGGCCACGAATGTATCGCAGTTGTGATGCACGCGCCAGTCGGTTTTTCCCTTTGCCCGCACCCGGAGCGCTGCTGCATCCTCCTGACCGATGCGCCTCCTCGCCCTCTTGCTCCTCGCCGGCTGCGCCATTCCCACGCCCTGGCGCGACCAGCACAACTACGCGGAGTCGCTGAAGCCCGCGGAGGTGGGCGCTTCCGACGCGGCCCGCGCCTCGCAGCTTCGCGTCCTCAAGGTCCGCGCCTACGCCGACTCCGAATACCAGGCGCAGACGCCGCGCTGGAACGCGCGCATCGAGGAGCAGGTCCAGCGCGCCAGCGCTATTCTGGAAAGGGAGTTCGGCGCGCGCCTGGAGATCGAGTCGGTCCGCCCCTGGCCCGGCCTGCGGCAGGGCAGCAACCTGCGCGACGCGCTCGCCGACGCTCGAGGCGCAAGACCCGGGGAAGGGCGTGGACTGGGTGGTGGGTTTTGTCTCCTCGCTGCGCATGTTCTCCGCCGCGCAGGAGGAGCTCGGCATGGCCCGCTTCTTCGGGCGGCACTTCGTCCTCCGCGGCATGTTCTCGGCGGCGGAGACGGACGCGATCGACCGCGTGCTGCCGCTGCTCTCGCAGGACGAGCGCGAGCAGTTGGGCCGCGAACGGCGCGCGCACAAGGAGACGGCGGTCTTCCTGCACGAGTGGGCGCACACCCTGGGCGCGTTCCACGAACGGTCGCCGCACTCGTTGATGGCGCCCACCTACGACGTCGCGCAATCCTCGTTCTCGGAAGGGTCGGCCCGCATCGTGGGGCTGGCGCTCGATTATCGCGACGCGCCGCAGAGCCGCGAGCGCTGGGCGGCCGCTTATCGCGAAGAAGTGAAGCGCTCCGCCACCCTGGCCTGGGATTCCGCGGCCCTCGACGAAGCGCTCCTCGCCGCCACCCAGCTCGCCGGGGCGGGCGCGCCGCCGCCGGAGACGCAGAAGCTGCCGGAGGCCGACGCGCAGGCCCTGCAAAAGATCCTCGCGCTGCGCACGGCCCAGGACTACGGCCGCGCCGAGACGCTCCTCCAGCCCATCGCCGACCGGCACCCGGAAAGCGACGAAGTGCAGGATCTGTCCTGCTCGCTGGCGCAGGAGCGCGGCGCATCCGCCCAGGTGCTGCTCTCCGCTTGCAAGGCGGCGGCGAAGCTGCCCGGCGCGCCCGCCGGGATCCTCCTCGCAACCGCACACGTCATGTTGTCCGAGGGGCAGCGCGCGGAGGCGGTGCCGCTCCTTTCGCGGGCGGAGGCGAAGTTGGGGCCCTCGCCCGAAGGCTGGCTCTACCTGGGCGCCCTGCAGTTGGAGGCCGGAGCGTGCTCCTCGGCCGATCGCTCCGCCGCGCGCGCGGGCAGCGCCAAGGGCGCCGCGCAGATCCGCGAAGAGTCGGCGCGGATCCGGCGTCAGGTTGGGTTTCCTGCGCAAGCGGATGCGCTGACGCCGGAGCGGGAATCCGAGTACGTGGCCGCGGCGCTCGCGGCTCACAAGCAGATCGACGAGCGCAAGCTCGATGCCGCGAGGGCCTCCGCCGCCGCGCTGCGCACCGCCTTTCCGGGCATGCCGGCCGCCGCGGTGGTGGAGTGCCGCATCAACAGCCGCGGTCGCGCGCTCGAGCCCATCCGCGCTGCCTGCACCGAGGCGGCCACGGCGGCTCCTTCGGCGTTCTATCCGCAGTACGTCATTGGCCTGCTCGCCAGCGCGGAGGGACGGTGGCCGGATGCCGGCGCGGCGCTGCAGCGGGCGATCCAGCTCGACGACTCCGCCCCGCAGATTCTGGCAGAGCCTCGCAGCGGTGGCCCGCAAGCTCCACGACCAGGCCGTCCTGCGCGACCTGCAGCAGCGGTTCCGGGCGCGGTTCAAGGCCGCGCTGCGCCCGGCGCTCTGGCCCGCGGGATGGGCAGCGCGCTGACGCCTGCGGGCGGGCGCACGCACCTCTGGCCGCTTCCGCCACAGCGTTGCGCGGCGACCATCCGGCTGCTACCTTCCGCAGCCCGAATCGACCCCGATTCGTGGTAGACGGTCCGCTCCACTTCCGCGGGGCGCTGGACCGGGGGCCGGGCGACGGCGGGTCGTGAACCCGCCAGGCCCGGAAGGGAGCAACGGTAGCGTCTTCAGCCGTGTGCCCGGTCTCCGGTCGAGCGCCCCCACTTCTCCGGGGCCGTGGTGACCACTCCGTATCTCGTTCTCGCCCGCAAATACCGCCCCCAGCGCTTCGCCGACCTGACCGGCCAGGAGCACGTGGTGCGCACGCTGGTCAACGCGCTGAAGAGCGGCCGCGTGGCCCACGCCTTCCTCTTCACCGGCCCGCGCGGCTGCGGCAAGACCACCTCCGCCCGGATCCTCGCGCGCGCGCTCAACTGCGAAAAAGGCCCCACTCCCGAGCCCTGCGGCGTCTGCGGTCCCTGCGTGGAGATCGCGGCGGGCAGCGACGTCGACGTGCAGGAGATCGACGCCGCCTCCAACAACGGCGTGGACGACGTGCGCGCATTGCGCGAGGCGGCCAAATACCTTCCAGCGCGCGACCGCTACAAGATCTACATCGTGGACGAGGTCCACATGCTCTCGGGCGCGGCCTTCAACGCGCTGCTCAAGACGCTGGAAGAGCCGCCGGGCCACATCAAGTTCCTCCTCGCCACCACCGACCCGCAGAAGCTGCCCGCCACCATCCTCTCGCGCGTGCAGCGGCACAACATCCAGCTGGTGCCGCTGGGCAAGATCGTCGCGCGGCTCCGGGAGATCGCCCAGGGCGAGCAGGTGGCCGCCTCCGACGGGGCCCTCTCGCTGGTGGCGCGGCAGGCCCAGGGCTCCATGCGCGACGCGCTCTCGCTCTTGGACCAGCTCTTCTCCGCCCATGATCCGGCGGCAGGCGAAATCTCCGACCAGGAAGCGGCGGAGACGCTCGGCGCCCTCGACATGTCGGTGGTGCGCGAGATCGTCCAGGGCGTCCTCCAGCGCGACGCCTCGGCGGCGCTGCAGGGCGTGGTGCGGGCGTACGAGCAGGGCGCCGACATGAAACGGCTTGCCGAGGACGTGGCCGGACACGCGCGCAACCTCGTTCTCGCCAGCCTGCCCGGCGTCAAGCAGGACCTTCCCGACCACGAGGTGCGCGCGCTGGCGCAGGCGGCCGCGGAGCACGACGCAACCCAGCTCGCCCGCGTCTTCGAGCTCCTCCAGCTTGCCGAGGACGAGGTGTCCAAGGCCGCCAATCCCCGCCACGCTCTCGAGGTGGCGTTGCTGCGCGCCGTCCATCTTTCCCCCGCGGGCTCGCTGCCGGACCTCGTCGCGAGGGTCGAAGCGCTGGCGAAGGAAACGCCTGTCGCCGCCGCTGCTCCGTCCGCCGCGAAACCGCCGGAATCGCGCAAGCCGCCTCCGGGCTGGGGCGCGCGGGTGCTTGCGCCGGACGCCGCCCCCCTGCGCATCACGCCGAAGCCAGACCCGCAACCCGGAAACGCAAACGCAAACGCAAACCCAAACCCCGAACCGGACCCCGACGACGCTCCTCCGGAAAAGGCGAGACCCCTGGACCTCGCTTCCCGCTGGCGCCTGCTCATCGACGCCGTCCGCGCCGCGCGCAAGCCCGCCGCGGCCAGCGCCCTCGAGCACGCCGTCCCGGTGAAGATTGACCGCTCCGCCGTCGAGATCGGCTATCGGAAAGGCGACGGCCGCGCGCTCATCCTCGCCGACAAGGACACCCGGGCCGCGGTCGAGGCTGCCTTCGAGAAGGCGCTCGGATTTCGCGCGCCGCTGCGCCTCGTCGAGCAGGACGCGCCCGCGGACTCTTCGCTGGCGGAGCAGAAGCAGAAGCAGCGCGCCCGGGCGTCCGAAGGCCGCATCGCGCTGGCGAAGGAGCACCCGTCGGTCCGCGCGGCGGTGGACGTGCTGGGCGGCGAAATCGAGGACGTCCGCGATCTGGGAGAGGAGTAACCGATGCCCGGTTTCGATCTGAACGCGCTCCTCGAACAGGCGCGGCAGGTGCAGGAAGAGATGCAGAAGGCGCAGGAGCGGCTGGCGGGGAAGACGGTCACCGGCACGTCCGGCGGCGGCATGGTGATCGTCACCGCCAACGGCAAGGGCGAGATCCAGAAGGTGCAGATCGACAAGCAGGCGGTCGATCCCCGCGACGTGCCGATGCTGGAAGACCTGATCCTCGCGGCGGTCAACGCCGCCCTCAAGGCCGCGCAGGAAGCGGCCGCCGCCGAGAACCCCATGGCGGGCCTCGCGAGCGGCCTCGGCGGCATGTTCCCGGGCATTCCGAAGTGACCGATCCCATCGCGCGCCTCACCGTGCTGCTCGCGAAGCTTCCCGGCGTGGGCGAGAAGACCGCGCAGCGGCTGGCCTTCCACGTGCTCAAGAGCCCGCCCGAATACGCCGACGACCTGGCCCAGGCGCTCCTGGCGCTGCGCCGCGAGGTGCGGCTGTGCTCCTCGTGCTGCAACCTCACCGCCCAGGACCCCTGCGCCATCTGCAAGGATCCGCAGCGCGACGCGCGGATCATCTGCGTGGTGGAGACGGTGCCCGATCTCCTCGCCGTCGAGCGCACCCGCGAGTTCCGCGGCCGCTATCACGTGCTGCACGGCGCCCTCAGCCCCCTCGACGGGGTGGGGCCCGACCAGCTCAAGCTCAAGGAGTTGCTCGCCCGCCTCGGCTCCGCGGACGGCGCGGTGGAGGAGGTCATCGTCGCCACCGATCCCACCGTGGAGGGCGAGGCGACCGCGCTCTACATCACGCGCTTGGTGAAGCCGCTGGGCGTGCGCGTGACCCGCATCGCCCAGGGCATGCCCATGGGCGGCGATCTGGAGTACGTCGACCAGGTGACGCTCGCCCGCGCCATCTCCGGCCGCCGCGAGATCTGAACGCTAGCGGTTGGCGCAGTCGCTGCAGGTGTTGTTGCGTCCCTCCTCGAGGAACGCGTGCGCCCTCTGCCGGTCGCGCTCGGAGATCTGGTCCTGCTCCTCCTTGTACCGGCAGATCCACTCCGGGTAGTGCGAGCCGGTCACCACTTCGCGCCGGCAGAGCAACTGGGTGCCGTCCTGGGTGGAGGTGGCGTCGATCTCGTCCGCAGTCACCGCGAGACCGTTCATCGCCTCGTAATGGTGCGCGGCCACGACCAGATCGCCGCTCGGCGTGTGGCCGACGAAGAGGGCGCGGTCACCGCCCTTGCGCGAAAGCGCCGGATTGGGCTTCGAGTGCATGCAAGCAAACAGCGGGAGCAGGATCCCCAGCAGGGCGGCTCGGGGCATTTGGCGCCTCCACGCGCGGTCCCGCGGGACCGGCATTCTTGATTGGTACGGCATGCGGGGCTCGCTGGCAAGCGGGCGAAGTCCGGCGTCGGACGCGCTGAAACATTCGCCGGAAGCTCAGGAAATGTGGGCAGATGCGTCACGGCGCAACTTCTAGACCTGAGCCCCCTCGTCTGTTAGCGTCGGAACAGCGTTTTCTGCCCGGAAGAGGTCTCGCGATGCAGCCGCAGATGGTCATGTACGATGAAGAATTCCAGCAGATCAGCGGGGTCTGCGAGCGGCTGTCCCGCGAAGCGAACGCCAAGATCGTCTTCCTCGTCGACAAGAACGGCCAGCTCATCGCCTCCGTGGGAGCGACCGAGAACCTGGATACCACCTCGCTCGCCTCGCTGACCGCGGGCAACATCGCCGCCACCGGCGGTCTCGCCAAGCTGATTGGGGAAAAGGAATTTTCCATCCTCTTCCACGAGGGGGAGAAGGACAACCTGCACATCAGCATCATCGGCGGGCGGGTGATCCTGGTGGTGATCTTCGATTCCCGTTCCAGCCTCGGCCTGGTGCGGCTGCGGGTGAAGAAGGCGTCCGACGAGCTGAACAGAATCTTCGACGGCCTGATGAAGAAGGTCCAGGTCCCCGGCGCCGGCTCTCCCTTCGCGGAGATCACCGACGACGACATCGACAACCTCTTCAGCGAGTAAGCGAGGCCCGGTCGGATGAGCTTCATCAATTACAGCTCGCGCGAGATCAACTGCAAGATCGTCTATTACGGGCCCGGCCTTTGCGGGAAGACGACCAACCTCCAGTTCATCTACGCGAACACCAACCAGCAGGCCAAGGGGAAGATGATCTCGCTCGCGACCGAGACCGAGCGCACGCTCTTCTTCGACTTCTTGCCGCTGTCGCTCGGCGAGATCCGCGGGTTCAAGACCCGTTTCCACCTCTACACGGTGCCGGGGCAGGTGTTCTATGACGCTTCGCGCAAGCTGATCCTCAAGGGCGTGGACGGCGTGGTGTTCGTCGCCGATTCGCAGATCGAGCGCATGGAAGCGAACATGGAGTCGGTGGAAAACCTGCGCACCAACCTCTCCGAGCAGGGCTACGACCTGGACAAGGTCCCCTACGTCATCCAGTACAACAAGCGCGACCTGCCCAACGCGGCGCCGCTGGACGAGCTGGAGAACCTGCTCAACCCCAAGCGCGTGCCGCACTTCGAGGCGGTGGCCCCGAAGGGCGAGGGCGTCTACGAGACGCTCAAGTCCATCGCCAAGCTCATCCTCACCGAGCTGAAGAAGGGCAGCGCCTGAAAAGGGGACACCCTACTTGATTCGTACGTTCTTGCACGGCGAGTACCGCCGAATTAAGTAGGGTGTCCCCTTTTCCTGTTCTTGCCATCGTGTCCCCTTTTCTTGCACTGCTGGTTGCAATCCAGTTCCATGGTGTCGTTCGCGTGGAGGAGCCGGGAAAGGCTCCGGTCACGCGCGGCCACGGCGTTCCGGCGGCGACGGCCTTCTGGGTGGCTTCCATCTCCAAGTCGTTCACCGCGGCGCTGATCCTCAGGCTCCAGGATCTGGGCAAGCTGAAGCTCTCCGACGTCATCCCCGGCAGCGACATCACGCTCGACGAGCTGCTCACGCACACGTCGGGGCTGCCCCACGCGACCTACGTGGCGGAGGGCATCTCCGACCGCGACGAGGCGGCGCGGCGCATCCTTGCCCAGCCGCGCGGTCCGAAAGGCAAGTTCGCCTACACCAACGACGGGTATGCGTTGCTCGCCATCGCGGCGGAGAAAGCGGGCGGCGCGCCGTTCTTCGAGCTGCTCCAGCGCGAGGTGCTGGGCCGCGCAGGACTGCGCCACACCGGGTTCTGGCCGCGCTGCTTTCGTGGAGCGCGGGTGGCGCGCCTTTCACGACCCCCCCGCGGCGCCCGCGCCCGCGAGAACTGGGGCTTCAAGGGCAGCGACGGGATTTGCTCCACCGCGGCAGACCTGGCCGCGTTCATGCGGGCGGTTGCGGCGGGGCGGGTGACGGCGCATCCGGAGCTGTTGTTCGAGCGCAAGGTCGCGCTCAGCGAAGACTTTGCCGGACGCGGTTTCTTCATTTCCAAGAACGGCACGGTATGGACCCGCGGCACGGAGGACTACGGCCACAACGGCGTGGTCAAGCTGCTCCGGGACGGAACCATCCTGGTGGCGCTCTCGGACGTGCCGGCGCTGCGGCGCGAGGACGTGGCGCAGAGCCGCGCCATGGGGGACATGCTGGAAGAGCGCTACCTGGAGCGGCGCACCGCCCCGGCGGGAGCTACGAAGCCGCCGCCGTGACCTGCTTCTCGAACGCGGCGGTGCAGGCGTCGACGATTCTGCTGCAGGTCGTACGGCTTGCAGAGCAGCTCGACCGCGTCGTTGGGACCGATCAGCTCCTCCAGGGCGCGCTTGTTGGTGGTGGTGACCACGAACGCGCGGCCCTGCATCACCTTCGAGTTCCGCATCAGCCGCAGGAAGGTCCAGTTCGTGTCGTAGGGCGGCGCGACGTCGTAGACGATGATGTCCGGCTTGTGCTCCTCGACGAACTGGATCATGTCGAGGCGGCCGCGCTTGAGATCGTCGATGTGGGCGATCACCGCCTGGAACCCCGCCTGCTGGAGGGACTCGCGAACGAGCTCCAGAACTTCGGGGTTGGTGTTGAAGATGGCGATGATGCGAGACGGTTTCTCCACTCCCTCTCCCGCGAAAAACTGGGAAAACTATGGGCAGGGCGGAGCGCAGGCGCAAGCGTCGGACGTGGGCGGTTGCCCACGCGCAGGGACTTCGGGCAGGCGGCTGCCTGGCAACGAAAAAAGGACTGCCGCGCCGCCGCGCGGTGGGTTATGCGACAGGGCCGCGCGGCGCTGCATTGCGCGGGCGTGCGAGGGCACCGGTCTGGAACCGAGGCTTGCAGAGCTGTTGCAGGACGAATTCGGCACGGCGCCGGCGCGCGACGCGAATGCCGCCATCGCGCGGGCGCGGCGCGAGCGGGCGGGCGGCGATCCCGACGACGACGGCGCGCCCGCTTTCCGCGCCTACGAGGCGGTGTTGACCAGCTTCGACGCGTTCGCCGAGGCGCTCCTGCCCCGGCTCGTCTACCATCTCGAGTCCATCGGCGCGCACCTGCCCGAGTGCAGGGGCGTGGTGATCGCGGCCTTTGCCGGCGACACCCTGCATTTCGTCGATGCAAAGGCGCTGATCGCGCGCGCCTGCGCCATGCTCGGAGTTGCTCCGGAAGAGTTGGTGCGCAGGCACGGCACGGGAGAGCGGCGGACCGCCACCGCGACGAGGCCGCTGCTTCTGCCGGGGCCCAGGGAGCCGCAGTAGGGTCTGCAAGGTGCCGACTTGATCGGGGTTTCCCGATCGGTGACACTGTGGGTGGGATGAGGGGGAAATGGGTCATCGCGCTCCTGTTGGCGCTGCCCGCCATGGCGGCAGGCCCGGTCGTTCCGCGCGAGCCCTTTGCCAAGGCCCACGTCTCGATGATGGCGCGCGTGCAAGCCGGCCGCGCCGAAGCGCGGCTCGCCGAGATCGACGTCTGGGCCGAAGGCGCCCGCCTCCGCGCGAGCGTGCGCGGCGAGCCGCAGGCCGGCGAATTCTGGGTGGACGGGCTGGCTTCCGAGGCGCTCCACCTGCGCGACGGAAAGCTCGACGAGCCGCGGAAGAGGACCCTCGAGCATGCGCTCAAGGTGGCGCTGGCGGCCTCGCCCTCGCTGGCGAACGCGAACACCGACCGCATCGCCGGGCACCCGTGCAAGATCGTGACGCAGTCGCTGGGGCGCGGAACGTCGCTGACGCGCTGCATCTGGCGTGGGCTGCCGCTCTCCATCGAGTTGGAATCGAAGGGTTTCGCGTTCAACGCGGCGGCCACCCTGGTCGAGGAGGGGGCGGTGACGCTGGCGGACTTGCAGCCTCCTGCCGGGGCGCCTGCGGCGCCGGCGTCCTTGAGCGCCACACGCTGAATCGCCCCTGTGGGCAGTCGCACACAATCCGCCGCGGTTTGCGCGCTTTCGGGCGCCTGCTGTTGCGCCTGGACGACGAGCGGCCCTACCTTAAGTCGAACTGCCTGGGGGCCTCTTGTCACGATTCCATCGCTGCCGCCGCGCTCCTCGCGCTCTGCGGAGCGTGCGACAAGGCCGCCGCCCGGAAGCTGACCGATCGTGAGATTTCGCCGGTGGACGTGTTCGTCCGTGCCGCCAACGTGGATGACGGGCAGGCTCCCGCGGGGCAACTCCTTCCCACCGCCCCTGTGGCCCTGCCCGACGGGTCGGAAGCGCGTCCGTTCACCAGCCTCGCCGCCGCGCTCGAGGCGGCCCCTCCCGGCGCGCTCTTGCGCATGGGAGAAGGCGTCTTTCGCGAGCGGGTGATCATCCGCCGGCCGGTGGTCTTGCTCGGCCGCGGAGTGGGGCGCACGCGCATCGTCGCTCCCGACTCCGCCGGACCGACGGTGCAGGTGCTGGGGACCGAGCACGTCGAGCTGTACGGGCTCTCCGTCGAGGCGGGCGAAGTCTGCCTGGAGATCGCCGGCGGCGCAGGGCACCACCTCCAGAACGTGGAGTTGCGCCAGTGCAGGGAGGCGGGGCTGGTCGCGCGGGGAGCGGGCATCGACATGTTCTCCAGCGCCGTGCGCGAGGTGGGCTCCGGCCGTTCGGGACGCGGAATCGACCTCGAGGGAGGTTCGCTCTCGGCGCGCCGGCTCACGCTGGATGCCGCCGGCCGGCGCGCGGTCGTGTTGCATGGCGCGCGCGGCGTCCTGGCCGACCTGGACGCGCGCGGATCGTCGCTCTCGGCGTTGCAGGCCACGGACGGCGCCGAGGTGCGGGTGATCCGCGGCAACTTCGAAGGCATGGGTGGTCCGGCCCTCTATGCCGGTGGAGCGCGCCTCTCGGTGGTGGGGGCGCGGATTCGCGACGACGAGTACGCCGTCATCGGCAACCGCGGCGCGCAACTGGCCATCGAGGGCGGCGAGCTCACCGACTACCGCGTCGCCGGCGTGGCCATGGTCAACTCTTCAGGCTCCTTGCGCGGCGTGACCATCGCGCGGGGCGGCACCGAGGCGGCCGTCTCCATCACCCGCGCGCCCCGCGACGCCCCCGTGCTGCTCCTGGACAACCGCATCTCCGCTCCCGGGCCGATGGGAATCCACGTGACCGAGTCGTCGGTGACGCTGCGGGGCAACAGCATCACCGGGGCGCGCGTCGACGCGGAGCATGACATGGGCGACGGCGTCTACGCGCTCGATTCCCAGGTGCTGCTGGAGCAGAACGTCTTCCGCGGCAACGCCGGCAGCGGCATCGAGGCGCTGCGGTCGAACCTGCGCCTGAGCGGCAACGCCTTCATCGAGAACGGGCGGGCGGGGCTCCTGTTCCTCGACCGCTCGCGCGGCACGGCGACGGGCAACCTGTTCGATCGCAATGCCGGCGCCGGCGTGGAGCTCGGCGAGCAGGCGCGCGCGGCGCTGGTGCAGAACCGGTTCCGCGACAACGGCGCGCTCGACATCGACACCGGCTGCGCGAAAGGGCTTCGCGGCTCCGCCGACCTGGGGCCGGAAAATACCTCGACCGCGCCCCTGCGTGAGCGGCGTTGCGCCGAATAGCCGGCGTAGCGGGTCCAGCTTCGGCGTGCTAGCGTCCGCCGCCGCATGCCCGGTTCGTCACAGCTGCCCGCAGAGAGGCGACGGGCGCGCCGTCCGCGGCCGAACCTGCGCAAGCTCATGTTCGTGCTGCCCAATCTCTTCACGGTCAGCAGCATCTTCTGCGGCGTGTACTCGATCACCCTCTCTGCAGGCGACCCCACCGGCGACAACTTCTACCGCGCGGCCGTGGCCATCTTCTTCGGCAGCTTTTTCGACGCGTTCGACGGCAGGGTGGCGCGCCTCACCCGCACGCAGAGCGACTTCGGCGTGGAGCTGGATTCGCTGGCGGACGTGATCACGTTTGGCGTTGCCCCTGCCATCCTCGTCTACAAATGGGCACTGGCGGGGATGGGCATCGGCGGAATCGTCATCTCCTCCATCTTCGCTGCCTGCGGCGCCATCCGCCTGGCGCGGTTCAACGTCATCGCGCACGCCGAATCCGCGACGCAGCGCTACTTCGTCGGGCTGCCCATTCCACTCGCGGCCGGGATGCTGGTGGCGCTGGTGATCGCGCTGCACAACCTGCGCGATCCGGTGGCGGAAGCGGTGGGGCTCTGGCCCATCGCCACGCTCGTGTTGGGCCTCGCCTTCCTGATGGTCTCGACCATCCGCTATCGCACCTTCAAGGAGGCGGGACTGAATCCGCGCACGGTGCTGGTCTTCCTCCTGGTCGTGGCGGTGGGGGTCGGCGTGGCCATCCGTGGCCGGCCCTCGCTCGTGCTCCTGGTCTACTTCTCCTTCTACATCCTGCTCGGCCTCGCCGAGGAAGCCATCTTCGGGCGCCGGCGCCGTGCGGCAGCGCGCGCGGCGGCGGCCGCAGCGCCGGCGCCCGAGCCGGAGCCGGAAGAGCCGCTGCTGCCGGCCGAGGAGGACGAGGTCCCCATCGACCCTGCCACAGCCGGCGCTTCGGACGACGGCGAGTCGGACGCGTGAGCAATCCTACGACTCGAGCCGGGCCGCCCGAGGCGACGCCGGCGCAGCCCGGCGCAGCGCCGCGCGTCGTGCACAAGCCGCGCCGGCTCGCAGGCGATCGCGGTCCGGCCCCCGTCGCCGCGCTCGCCTGGTCCAGCTTCTTCGGCTCCGGATACGTTCCCTTGGCGCCCGGCACCGCCGGCACCGCCGCGGCCATCCCGCTCTGGTGGCTGCTGCGGCTGGACGGCGTTCCCCTCTGGGCGTACTTCGCCGCCACCGCGGCGATCGCGCTCACGGGCATTGCCGCCGCGGACCGCGCCGGGCGGTATTATGGCGTCGCCGACTCGGGGCACATCGTCATCGACGAGGTGGCTGGCTACCTGGTGACCATGGCGTTCCTCCCCCGCAGCCTCTTCGCCGCGCTCGCCGGATTCGTCTTCTTCCGCGCCTGCGACGTGCTCAAGCCCTGGCCGGCGCGGTTCTTCGACCGCGACCCGCGCTGGAAGAACGGCGCCGGCGTGGTGCTCGACGATCTCTTCGCGGGCGTCTGGGCCTGCGCGCTCACCTGGGGCGCGCTTGCCGTGCAGCGCCGCTTTTTTCCCTCATGAACGCTCCCATCCTCGAGTTCATCGCGACGGGCGACGAGGTCATGCGCGGCCTGATCGCCGATACCAACACGCAGATCACCGCGGCGCGGCTCTACCCGCTCGGGGTCCGCCTGCGCCGCACCACGGTGGTGGGCGATCGCGGCGACGACATCCGCCGCGCGCTCCTCGAGACCAGCGTCCGCGCGGATTTCTGCATCGTGAGCGGAGGCCTGGGCCCCACCTCCGACGACCTGACCGCGGGCTGCGCCGCCCAGGCGGCCGGCGTCCCGATGCGGACCTACCAGCCGTGGGTGGAGCACCTCAAGGCGCGCTGGGCGCGCTTCCGCGCCAACGAGACGTTGCCCGCCAACAACCTGCGCCAGGCCGACGTGCCGGAGACAGCGGAGGTGCTCGGCAATCCCGACGGCAGCGCGCCCGCCTTTGCGCTGCGCATCGACCGGTGCCTCTTCTTCTTCCTGCCCGGCGTGCCTCGCGAATACCACCGCATCATCGAGGAAACGGTGCTCCCGCGCATCGTGGCGGCCACCGGAAACGCCGTGCTCCGCTGGCGAATCCTGCAGTGCTTCGGCGTGACCGAGAGCAAGCTCGACGAGATGGTCTCCGGGGTCCGTGAGGCCCACCCCGAAGTGCGCTTCGGGTTCCGTACCCGCTTTCCCGAGAACCACCTCTCGCTCGCCGCGCTGGCGCAGGACGTGCCCACCGCGGAGGCAAACCTCGCGGCCGTCGAGCGCCTCTGTCGCGAAAAGCTGGGCGACCTGGTCTACGGGCAGGACGGGGTGACCTTCGCGCAGGCCGTAGGTGAAGAGCTGGCGCGCCGTGGCCAGACCATCGCTTGCGCGGAGAGCTGCACCGGGGGGTTGCTCACGCAGATGCTGACGGAGGTGGGGGGCAGCTCGAAGTGGGCGGTGGGCGCATTCGTGACCTACTCCAACGCCTTGAAGGAGAGCGCCCTCGGCGTCCCGAAAGAGCTCCTCGACCTGCACGGCGCGGTGAGCGAGCCGGTGGTGCGCGCGATGGCGGAAGGCGCACGGCAGAGGTCGGGCGCAACCTGGGCCGCCGCGATCACGGGAGTCGCCGGTCCGGACGGCGGCACGCCGGACAAGCCGGTGGGCACGGTCTGGCTGGGCCTCTGCGGACCGCAGGGAACCACCACGCGCCTCGGGCGCTTCCGCGGCGATCGCGGCCAGGTGCGCACGCAATCGGCTTACGGCGCCCTCCAGCTCCTGCGCGAGGCGCTGGGTCATGCGAGGCCGGCCTGACCATGTCCTGGCGCGACGCCGCCGCGCGGTATCGCGTCGACCTGATCCTCTTCTTCGCCTCTCTTTCCGCCTACGCCTTCTCCAGCGGAAGCCTGCTCGCGCACCAGTCGCTGGCGCCGCACTTCGTCTACCAGGCCGAGGCGTTCCTGCACGGGCAACTCGCGCTCACCGTGCCGCAGCCGCCCAACCTCAACGATTGGGTGCTGCAGGGCGGGCGCTGGTACGTCTCCTTCCCTCCTTTTCCGGCGGTCCTGATGATGCCCTTCGTGGCGCTCTGGGGCCTGTCGTTCAACGACGTGGCGTTCACGCTCTTCTTCTCCGCGGCGAACATCTCCCTGCTCTACCGCCTGCTCCGCCGCTTGCAGCCGCAGCGCCCCGAATGGGAGCACGCGGCGCTGGCGCTGATCTACGGATTCGCAACCCTGGCCTGGTCTTGCGGCATCCGCGGGGAGGTCTGGTTCACCGCCGAGACCATCGGCGTCACCCTCACGCTCCTCTACCTGCACGCGGCGCTCGGGGCGCGGCGCCCGGTCCTCGCCGGCCTGGCGGTGGGCTGCGCTGCCATCACCCGCACGCCGCTGGCCTTCTCCGCCATCTTCTTCGTCTTCGAGGCGCTCAGCCCGGACGGCCCGGTGGAATGGGCCAGGCTGCGCGATCCGCGAAGGTGGCGGGCCGCGGTTCCACGGCTCCTGCCCTACGCCGCGGCCATCGTCGCCGTGGCGATTCCCATGGCGGCGATGAACTTCGCGCGCTTCGGCAGCTTCTCCGAGTTCGGCCATTCGCACCTCTACGCGAATCGGGTGAACGCGCAGATCCAGCGCTACGGGCTCTTCCACTACGCCTTTCTCGAGCGCAACCTCCACGACGCCTTCACCCGGCTGCCGCTGATCCAGCTCCACCCGCTGAAGATCGGCTTCAGCGGCGAGGGCATGAGCCTCTTCGTCACCACGCCGCTCTTCTTCTGGCTGCTCTGGCCCCGGGAGCGGCCGCGCCTGCATCGCGCGCTCTGGCTGACGGTGGCGGTGGTGGCGCTGCCCGGGTTCTTCTACCAGAACAGCGGCTACCTCCAGTTCGGGTTCCGCTTCTCGCTCGACTACACCCCCTATCTGATCGTCCTCCTCGCGCTCGGCGCGCGCCCCTTCACGCGGGTCTTCTGGACCGCGGCCCTCGCCGGAGTGGGCGTGAACGCCTGGGGAGCAGCCGTCTTCAACCGGCTGTACTGAGCGGACGCGCCACAGCTCGAAGCCGTCGTGGATCCACCCGGGCTCCTCGAAATGCAGGTAGACGCATGCCTCGCGCAGCGCTTCCCTGCGCGCGCGGACCCGCGACTGCGGAAGCGGAGGCGCAGCCGGCGCGCCTCCGCTCCACTCCCCCCTCAAGCCGCGGCAGGGACCGCGGCCTCCGCCACCAGCAGCTGCCCCGCCCATCGCCACGCCTCCTGCCACGTCGCCAGCTGCCCCGGCCCTACCGACCCCCAACCGATGCGCACGTCGAGATGGGCAAGGTGCCGCCCCACCGCCTCGCGGATGCGGCCGAGCGGCGCCTGCACCTGCTCGCCCACCGCTTCGACCAGCACCACCCCGATCTCCCGCCCGCGCACCGTCACCACCGAGTCGGTCCTGCGCAGGTGCGCGCGGATCACGTTCGCCAGCACCTCCATCTCCAGCTCGAGCGCGCACCATCCGGCGGGGGCGGCCCGCAACACCGAGAAGCCCCTCCGCGTGCGCGCGCTGCGATGCGCTTCGATCGCGGCCACTTCCAGGAACGAGGTCACGCGACGGCCTCGGATTGCGTCGGCTGCGGGGGCACCGGCTTGTCGTCGGCGCCCGCCTGGCGCAGCTTCTGCTCCAGCTCCTCGGCGAGCTTGGGGCTGCCTCGCACCGCCTCGGCGGCCTTCTCGCGGCCCGGCCCCAGCCGCTCGCCGGACACCTCGAACCACGCGCCGCTCTTCTCCACGAAACCGCGTTCCGTGGCCAGGTCGAGGAGCTCGTGCGGACGGGAGATGCCCACCCCGTAGAGGATGTCGAACTCCGCCTCGCGGAAGGGCGGGGCCATCTTGTTCTTCACCACCTTGACCCGCGTGCGGTTGCCGACCATCTGCTCGCCGTCCTTGACCGCCCCGATGCGGCGGATGTCGAGTCGCACCGAGGAGTAGAACTTGAGCGCGTTGCCGCCGGTGGTGGTCTCGGGAGAGCCGAAGACGACGCCGATCTTCATGCGGATCTGGTTGATGAAGACCACGGTGGCGCTGTTGCGGCTGACCACCGCGGTGAGCTTGCGCAGCGCCTGGCACATCAGCCGCGCCTGGAGCCCCATGTGCGCGTCGCCCATCTCGCCCTCGATCTCCGCCTTGGGCACCAGCGCCGCGACCGAGTCGATCACCACCAGGTCCACCGCGCCCGAGCGCACCAGCGTCTCGGCGATCTCCAGCGCCTGCTCGCCGGTGTCGGGCTGCGAGATGAGCAGCTCTTCCACCTTGACCCCGAGCTTGCGCGCGTAGGCGACGTCGAGCGCGTGCTCGGCGTCGATGAAGGCCGCGCAGCCGCCCAGGGCCTGCACCTGGGCGATGGCGTGCAGGGTGAGCGTGGTCTTCCCCGAGCTCTCCGGGCCGAACACCTCGATCACGCGGCCGCGCGGATAGCCGCCGCAGCCGAGCGCGAGGTCGAGCCCGACCGACCCGGTGGGAATGGTGGCGACCGGCTGTGCCATCTCCTCTGCTCCAAGACGCATGACGGATCCCTTGCCGAACTGCTTCTCGATTGCCCCGATGGCGGCGGCCACTGCCTTCAGCTTCTCCGACAACTTGCTCATGTTCCCTCCCTGGGAAGTTCGCCGGGCGACGCGCCCGGAGCTGCGTGTGCGGCAACCTTGCGCGCGATGGCCAGCGGGCCCTGGCGCGTGTTCGGCGCGGCGGTGAGCGGACGGTCCAGGCAGCGAAGCTGCGACGCTTCGCGGATCTCGTCGGGGGTCACCAGCTCGCGCCCGTCCAGATCGGCCACGGTGCGGGCGAGCTTGAGGATGCGGTCGTGGGCGCGCGCGGAGAGCTGCGCGGTATCGATGGCGCGGGCGAGGTGCTGCAGCGCCTTGGGCGTCGCGCGGCAGACCTCGCGCAGCCGCGGTCCGCCGAGCTGCGCATTGCAGAAGACGCCGGGCAGCCCGCGAAAGCGCTCGCGCTGGATGTCGCGCGCCCGTTCGACTCGAGCGCGTACGGCGGCGGAGGTCTCTCCATCGGGCGCGGAGAGCAGCTCGCCGGATCGCAGCGGATTCACCTCGATGTGCAGGTCGAAGCGGTCGAGGATGGGACCGGAGATGCGCCTGCGGTAGTTCTCCCGCGCTGGCAGGGTGCAGCTGCAGCGGTTGGGATTGGCGTCCGAAGAGTGCCCGCAGGGGCACGGATTCATGGCTCCCAAAAGCATGAAGCGCGCCGGCATGGTGGCCCGGTCGCGCGCGCGCACCAGCGACACCTCTCCGTCTTCGAGCGGCTGGCGCAGCGCTTCCAGCGCGGCCCGCCCGAACTCCGGCAGCTCGTCGAGAAAGAGCACCCCCCGGTGCGCGAGCGAGATCTCTCCGGGACGCAGCGGGGACCCGCCGCCGATCAGCCCGGCGACCGAGATGGTGTGGTGCGGCGCGCGGAAGGGACGCGCGGTGAGGAGGCCCTGGCCTGCGCGCAGCCGCCCGGCCACGGACCAGATGGAGGTCGCCTCGACCGCCTCGTCGAAGGAGAGCGAGGGCAAGAGGCCTGGAAGCCGCCGCGCGAGCATGGTCTTTCCCGCCCCCGGGGCCCCGATCAAGAGCGCGTTGTGGCCACCCGCCGCCGCCACCTCCAGGGCAGCCTTGGCGGAGCCCTGACCGCGCACGTCGCTGAGATCGGGCGTGGAAGACGTCTCCGCCGGCGCGCCCGGAGCCGCCGGCGGGCGGTTGCTGGTGCCGCAATACATCTCCGCGGCTTCGGTGAGGCTGCGCGCGCCGTAGACCCGCACCCCCTGGACCAGCGCGCCCTCCGCCGCGTTCTCCTCCGGCACGATGAGGATGGAGAAGCCGAGCTTGCGCGCCTCGAGAGCGATGGGGAGGACGCCGCGCACCGGCAAGACGTTTCCGGAGAGCGTGAGCTCCCCCACCGCCAGGGCGGCAGCCTGCGGCGGCGGCACGGCGCCGGCGGCGGCCAGCACGCCGAGCGCGATGGCGAGGTCGAAGGCGGAGCCGTGCTTGGGCAGGTCGCCCGGGGCCAGGTTGACGGTGATCTTCTTCTGCGGAAGCTGGTAGCCGCTGTTGCGGATGGCGGTGAGCACCCGCACCCGCGCGTCATTGCAGGCGAGGTCGGGCAGCCCCACGAGATGAAACCCGGGCAGGCCCAGCGCGAGATCGACCTGGACCTCGACCGGCAGGGCGCCGGCGCCCGCGACCGCGGCGCTGTGGAGGGACGAGTGCACGCCGCGGCCTTTTGCCAGCGGCGTGCCGGACGCGCTTCAGAGGCGAGCCGCGAGCGAGCGTCTCGAATCGGGACTCCGGTTCCGGGCGCCCCCTGTCCGGATTGCTCCGAGGGGGCGTCCAGTATCCCGTCTCACCAGCGGCGGCGGCGGGGCGGGTTGGGAGCGAAGAGAAGGAGCAGCAGCATCGACACCAGGAGCCCCGCTCCGCGCAGCCCCGCACGATGGGTTCCGTTCAATGCCGCCAGCAGCCCTCCGGCGAAGGCAGCGAGGGCCACGGCGACCACGGTGACCCGCGCGCGACGCGTGGGGAGCATCGCCAGAAGGCGCATGCCGGCGGGGGTCGAGTCGCCCGCGGTGTCGGAGGCCCACCACGAGAGTCGCGCCCGCTCGCGCTCCGCGACTTCTCGCGCGATCGCCTCTCCCAGGAGCCGCTGCGCTTCCGGCGTCGGCGGCTGCGCCGTCTCCGCTCCGGTCCTTGCCGCACCCGAAGGCTCCCCCCGGAAGCGGGCCGCCGTGGCAATCTCGTGCGGCGGGCCTTCTGCGGCCTTCTGCCGTTGCTCCAGCTTGAGGAAGCGTCCGAGCCCGCGCGCCATCAACGCGCCACCGCGAGCCGCTGCGCCGCGGAAGCGGGGCGCGTCCGGTGTTGCGACCATTCGCGCAAGCGCGCGATCTCCTCGCCCATCGTCGAGGAGAGGGGGAACGCCTCCTCCACCGCCTTGACCAGATGCTCCTGGCGCAGGTCGGTGCCGCAGCCGAATGCGTAGTACATGCCGGCGATGACGGCCTGCTCGATCTCCGATCCCGAGAACCCTTCCGCCGAGGTGGCGAGCGCGTCGAGGTCGTACCGCGCGGGGTCTCGCTGCCTTCGTTGCAGGTGGATGCGGAAGATGTCGCGCCGCTCCGCGCAGCTGGGCAGGTCGATGAAGAAGATCTCGTCGAAGCGGCCCTTGCGCAAGAGCTCCGGCGGCAGCGCCTCGATGCGGTTGGCGGTGGCCACCACGAACACGGGCGCCGTCTTCTCCTGCAACCAGGTGAGCAGCGTTCCGAACACGCGCGCCGAGACGCCGCTGTCGGTCACCGCGCTGCCGGCGTTGCCCGCCAGGCCCTTCTCGATCTCGTCGATCCAGAGCACCGCCGGCGAGACGCTCTCCGCCACCCGGATGGCGCGGCGCAGGTTCTCCTCCGACGAGCCGATCAAGGAGGAGAAGATGCGCCCCAGGTCCAGGCGCAGGAGCGGCAGCGCCCACTGCGAGGCGATGGCCTTCGCGGTCAGGCTCTTGCCGCAGCCCTGCACTCCGAGCAGGAGCAGGCCCTTCGGGTGCGGCAGCCCGAACTTGCGCGCCGCCTCGCCGAACGCGCCGTCGCGGCCGGTCAGCCAGCCCTTCAGCTCGTCGAGCCCGCCCAGGTGACCGAGCCCCTCCTCGACGTCGACGAACTCGAGCAGGCCGCTCTTGCGGATCACCTGCCGCTTCTCGTCGAGCACCAGGCGCATGTCGTCCTTGTCGAGGATGCCGTCGTTGGCGATGGCCTTGGCGAAGGCATTCTCCGCCTCGCTCAGGGTCAGGCCCTGCGCCGCCTTGATCAGCTGCTCCGCCTGCTCGCGCGAGAGATCGACGCGCGCCTTGTTTCCCTGCCGCACCACCGTGACGATCTCCTTGAGCAACTGGTAGAGGTCGCGGAAGGTGGGCAGCGGCACGTCGAGTACGGAGATCTCCTTCTCCAGCTCCACCGGGATGGAGAGGACGGGCGAGAGCAGCATCACCGTGGTGTAGGTGGACTTGAGCTCCTGCGAGAGCTCGCGCAATGCGCGCACCACCGCCGGGTTGTCGAGGTACGCGTGGAAGTCCTTGAGCACCACCAGGGACGGCTCGGTGAGCTTGCCGATGGCGGCGAGCGCCTCCGCCGGGTCGCGCGACTGGTCGCTGATGGTCAGGCTGCGCGCGCCTGCGAGGCGGCGCAGCCCGCGCGTGACCGACCAGTGCAAGAGGGCCTTGCCGTGGGTCTGCGCGACGTCCTGGAGCACGGCGTCGAGGCGCTGCTCCTCCCAGGTGACGAGGTAGATGAGCGGGTAGCGGGCGCGGATCAGCGTGTCGAGGTCGGAGACGAACTTCGGCGTGCCCGCCGGCGGGACGGTCTCCAGGCTCTCCATCGCCGCCAGTCTATCAGAGGCGGGCGGCCGCGCGCCGCAGCCGGGAACCGGCCTCCTCCACCTGCGCGAGAGGGAAATCGAGATGGGTCACCGCGCGGATGCGGGTAGCGCTCACCGCGCTGATCAGCACACCTTCCTTGCGGGCCGCCTCCACCAACGCAGGCGCACTCTGCACGTCGGCGAGAAGGATGTTGGTCTCCGGCGGATGCCAGGAGAGCGGCACGGCCGCGGCAAGCCGCTTCGCGGCCTGGTGATCCTCGGCGAGCCGCTCGAGGTGATGGTCGAGGGCGTACATTCCCGCCGCCGCCAGCACACCCGCCTGCCGCAACCCACCCCCGACGCGCTTGCGCAGCCGCCGGACGATCTTCGCCCGCTCGCGCGAGCTGGCGACCACCGAGCCCGCGGGCGCGCCCAGGCCTTTGGAGAGGCAGACGCTGACGCTATCCGCCTTCTCGCACCATTCGAGCAGCGGGACGCCGGTGGCCACGTGCGCGTTCCAGATGCGCGCGCCGTCCAGGTGCACCGAGAGCCCCGCGGCGTGCGCCACGTCGGCGACGGCCTTCAACTGCGCGAGCGGCCAGATGCTGCCGCCTCCGCGGTTGTGCGTGTTCTCCAGCGCCACCGCCTTCTGGCGCGGATCGTGATCGCCCTGGCTTGCGCGCAGCACCGCCTTGACCGCCTCGGGCGTGAAGATGCCGCGCGTCCCGTCCACCACCAGGCTCTGCGCGCCCCAGAGCGCGGAGATGGCGCCGCCCTCGTAGTTGACCACGTGGCAGTTGCGGTCGCAGATGATCTCGTCGCCCATGCCGCAGAGCGACCCGATGGCGAGCTGGTTGGCCATGGTGCCGGTGGGCACCCAGACGGCCGCTTCCTTGCCCAGCATGGCGGCGATGCGCGCCTCGAGCGCGTTGACGGTGGGATCTTCGCCGTAGACGTCGTCGCCCACCTCGGCGGCGGCCATGGCCTTGCGCATGCCGGGGGTGGGCCTCGTGACGGTGTCGCTTCGCAGGTCGATGAGGTTCATTGGCGCGCATGATAATCCCGCCCGCGTGCCCCGCGAATCAAAAGAGGAGCGCTCCCGGCGCTTCGGGAAGATCGTCGATCGGCTGGAAAAGGCGATGCCCGAAGCCCGCATCGCGCTCGAGTACCAGGACGACCTGCAGCTCCTCGTCGCGGTGATGCTCTCGGCCCAATGCACCGACGCGGTGGTGAACACCGTCACCCCAGCGCTCTTCGCCCGCTACCCCACCGCCGCCCACTACGCCAGGAGCACGCCGGAGATCCTCGGCGAGCAGATCAAGCGCGTGGGCCTCTGGAGGGGCAAGGCGAAGAACCTGCACGCGACCATGACCCGGATCGCGCGCGAGCACCAAGGGCACATCCCGCGCAACCGCGAGGAGCTGACCGAGCTGCCCGGGGTGGGCTGGAAGACGGCGGGCGTGGTGGTGAACCACGCCTTCGGCACGGCCGCGCTGCCGGTGGACACGCACGTGGGCCGCGTCACGCGCCGGCTGGGGCTGACCCGGATGGAGGACCCGCGCAAGGTGGAGGAGGAGCTGACGCGGCTCCTTCCCGAGGAGCGCTGGGGGCGGGCGCACCAGCTCCTCATCTGGCACGGGCGCAGGACCTGCGAGGCGAGGCTGCCGCACTGCTCGCGCTGCGTGGTCCGCGAGCTGTGCCCGCGCCGCGGCGTCAAGGTGAGCGACTGAAGAGCAGCAGCGCGTCGCCGTCCTGCGCCAGCGCCTCGTATCGTGCCCAGCCCCTGGGAGCGTTGGCGACATAGCGCGACCAGGCCAGGCTGGTGAGCGCCGAGTCGGCGTTGGCGAAGTTGTCGATGAACGCTTCCACGGTCTGGCGCGACGGGCAGGTCGTCTTCTCCCCGTTGGCGATGATGGAGGCGGCGTCGAGCCAGGAGCAGATCTGGCCGTGGTCCGCGCTGTGCGAGGCGGCGATGACGTAGAGCAGGTCGGAAGGCAGGTGGCGGAGGATGCCCGCGGCGAGACCGAGGACGTGGTGCGCGCCGGCGCCGGCGATCTTCGGCTCGGGGCCACAGGAGCCGTCGGCGCGGAAGGGCAGCGTCGCGGCCTTGAGCGAGTCGTGCCAGATGGCCGCCGCGGTGAGCTGGTCGGCGTGGATCTCCACGCCGTAGACGTGCTTGTAGGTGTCCGCCAGCGCGCGCGCGTGCAGGAGGTTGGCGAGCGAGTGCACCGAGAGCCCGCCGGGATAGCCGTGGTGGCCGTCCTCGCAGGACCCGCCGGGCGCGGCGAGGAAGTCGCCCTTGCGCGGAGGCGGAAGCTGCAGTCCCGGGTCGCGGAGCAGCCGGCGCGCCTCGTCGAGGTGCGCGTAGGCCCAGGCCTCCGGCGGCAGCGAGGGAGTGAGCATCTGCGCCTCCACGGCGGCGCGCAGCGCCGGATCGGAGATGGCGCCGGCGTCGCGGCGCAGCTCGAGGTAGGCGCGGTAGGCGAAGGGCAATTTCGCCGCCACTTCGCGCGCCCGGGCGCCAGGATCGCGCGCGGCGGCGAGCAGCAAGAGGATGGAAAGCGTGTGCATGTTCGAGTCTCCTGCCAACCTTGTAGGGGACATGATGAGCCGCGCGAGCGGCGATTCGTGTCCCCTGAAACCTGGAGCGCCCGTCACGGCTCCGCGGCGCGCGGAGGCCCGGACATCACCGGCCTGCCAGCCCATCCCGGCGGGACCACCAGCGCAACCGAGGCGGCGGGCACCCAGCCGACGAGGCCGTTGGCGAGCTTGACGCGGCGGAAGCCGTCCTCCTCGTCCTCCACGCGCACGGTGGTGCCCTCGTGGATCTCGAAGTGGCTGGCGTTCTTCTCGGAAGGGCCTTCCCGCGCCGGGGCCGACGGAGTCACCACCACCGCGCGCTGCAGGGCCAGCTTGCGGCCGAGTGCCGCGCCATAGGTCACCAGCGCCGCGACGAGCGCGAGCGCGAAGCATGCCGCGGCGGACACGCCCGCCCAGCGCGGCCCGCCCCGGACCACGCGCACCGCGAGCAGGATCCACGCCAGGGTCCAGAGCAGGAGCAACGACAGCGCCGCCGCTCCGCCGGGCAGAGGCGCGAGCAGGCCCGCCAGCGCATCCGCTCCGCTTTCTTGAAGCTCGCCCTCCAGCTTGTCCACGTTGCCCCGCCGCACCTCGAGCAGGTCCGCGCGCGCGTCGTCGTCAGCGGGATCGAGGAAGAGCGCGCGCTCGAGGTGCAGCGCGCAGAGGCCGCGCTTGCCCTGGCGCAGGTAGGCGGCGGCGAGATTCGTCTCCAGCTGCGGCGAGAGCACGCCCTCCGAGGCGAGCGCCTCGTACGCCGCCACCGCCCGCGCCACGTCGCCCTCGAGATAGGCCGCGTTTCCGTCGGCGAAGAGCTGGGCGCCGGGCGGTTCGGAAGCGGCGAGCAGGAGCGCGAGGAAGAGCGTCATGCGCGCGGCCGATCCAGCTCGCTCAGCACCTGGTCGGCGCGGCCCAGCATTGCCTCCCGCGCCGGCGCCTCGCCGCTGCCCGGCGCGAAGCGCATCCGGTCGCAGTCGTCCAGCAGGCGCACCAGCCTGCGCACCGTCTCCTCGCCGTGGCCGCGGCGGAGGAGGGCCTTGGTCAACTCTTCGCGGGTGAGGCCCGCGCTCACCACGCCCTGCTTGTCGGCGAGGTATCCGGTCACCGCCCGGGCGATCTCCGCGTAGAACGCCGCCGGCTCGCCGCGTTCGAGCAGCGCCTGCGCCCCGCGCAGCCGCCGGGTGGCCGCGCTGCGCGCCTTTCGCACCCGCTCCCGCTCCGGGTCGGTGGCGAGCAGTTGCCGCACGCGCGAGAGGCCGAGGAGGAGGGCGAGGCCGAACGGAGGCAACCCCAGCACCGGCCAGAACCACGGCTGCGACCAGGGCGCGGCGCCCGCGGAAGCTGTCGCGAGCCGCAGCCGGATGGGTCGCACCCCGGCGGCGGAAAGCAGGTTCTGCGCCATCGGCTCGGCCGCGGCCTGCCCCTGCGCCGCGGGCGCGACTTGCAGGCTGACCGGGTCCGTCCGCAGCGTGCGGTACGCCTTCTGCGCCGGATCGAAGACGTCCATGCTCAGGGCGGGGATCTCCACGGGCCCGCTGCGCTCCGGCACGAGGAGCTGCTCGAGCGTCCGCGTCCCGGTGACCTGGCCCTTGTCGACGGATTCCTTGTCGGCGGTGGTCGCGTCGTACGCGCGCAGGCCGGCAATCGCGCCCAGCCTGGGCAGGCGCAAGTCGCGGACGTTGCCGCGCCCGCTGGCCACGAGGCGGAAGGTGACCGGCTGCCCCACCACCACGTTGACCGGCTCCACCGTGGCGGTCAGCGTCCAGTCGCCCACGTTGCCGGGATCGAACCCTGGAGGCTTTCCCGGCGGGAGCGGTTGCACGTCCACCTCCAACGGCTGCGATGCGCGCCGCGAGCTGCCGCGGGAGAAGAGCATGCCGAACCCGGTGAGCAGCCCGACCTCCGCCGGCTCGATCACCGCCTTGCCCGGGCGCAGCGGGAAGAGCGCCCGCCTGCGCAACAGGTACGCGGTGTACTGCACGCCGTCGATGGTGCGCGGTTCCGGCACGAGCTGCTGCGGCGATTCCAGATCCTCGCTCCAGAAGCCGTCCAGCCGCGGCAACTGCAGCTTCTCGATGCTGCTCACGTTCACCCGCGAGAGCAGGAAGAGCGAGTAGGTGACTTGTTGGCCGACGTAGGGGTGGTCGTTGTCGACGCTCGCCCGCACCAGCAGATCCCGCCGCCCTGGATGCACGTCGGCGAAGGGATCGAGATCGTCGAGGCGGTCGTCCGGCGCGCGCGCGCGGGCGGAGGGGGCCTGGCCCGCGGGCAGCGCGTGGATGCGGATGGGCTCCGTCTTGTACGTCTTTCCCTGGTACTCGAGCCGGGCGGACTCGATGATCAAATCTCCCACGCGATGGGGCGTGAGCGTGATCTGCGTCACGACGGTGCGCTTGAACGACGGCGCGCCGCTGGCGAACTCCAGCGTGACCTGTTCCGAGGTGTCCTTGCCGACCACGTCGAAGTCGGAGAAGGCCGGAAGCTGAAGCTGACCGGTGTCGCCCTTCGACGAGTAGGTGGCCGAGATGCGCAGGCGCACCGTGCCGTCCATCGCCACCTGGTCGGCGTCGGCGCTCGCGGACAGCTCCACCGCTGCCGCCGCGGGAAGGGCGAGCGACAGCGCGAGAAGGAGCGCGCTACCAGTCCTTCTCGGCATCACGGCGCTGCCTCTCCTTGGTCTTCTCCCGGGCAAAACGCCAGGGCTGCAGGTTCTTCTCGTCGGCCCGGAGCGCGTCCAGGAGCCGCTCCGCCTCGCTGCGATCCACCGGCTTCTCGCCGGCCTGGGCCTGCTTCTTCTCGTCGGGACGCGGCGCCTGCTCCTCGCCGGGCTTCTCCTGCGAGGGCTGCTTCTCGTTCTCTTGCTGCTGGTCGCCGGCCTGCTTGCGCGGATCGGGCTTCTGCTCTCCGCCCTGGCTCTGTTGCTTCTGCTGGTCCTTGCCCTCCTGCTTCTGCTTGTCCTCTTGCGGCTTTCCCATCTGCTGCTTCTGCTTGCGCTCCTCGTTCGAGCGCAGCAGCAATTCGAGGTTGACCTTGGAATCTCCGTCGGAGGGATCGAGCGCCAGCGCCTGCTCGTAGGCCTTGATGGCCCGGTCCGGCTGGCCCATCGCCTCGTTGGCGAGACCGAGATCGAACGCGGCGCCGGGCTTGAGCGCCGCGCCCCCGTGCTCCAGCGCATGGGCCGCTTCCTTCGCCGCCTCCGGCGCCCTCTCCGCCGGGAGCTTGAGCAGCGCGTTGGCCCGGTCGAAGCGCAGCTCGGGCGACTCGGGCAGGCGCTGCAGCGCGCGGTCGTACGCCTTGAGCGCGTTCTCCGCGTCGTTGCGCGCCGAGAGCGCGTTGCCTTCGTCCGCGTCGCTGTCCGTCTTCTGGTAGAGCCTTCGGAACGCGGAGGACAGCTCCTGCGACGCCCTCGCCGCGAGGCCCGGCTTCTCCGGCCTCTTCGGCAGCAGGTAAATGGGGACACCCTGCGCCCTGCGGGCGGCGATGGTGTCCCCGGCAAGACCGGGCGCGGCGAGGAGGATGGCGAAGAGGAGCATCATGTCGCCATCCTCCTGCGCCAGAGCGGCCCGTCGCCCAGCGCCGCCGCGATGCAGAGGAGCGCGAAGGCCGGCCACGCGAACCAGAGGTGCTTGTCGTCGTACTGCACGGAGAGGCGCGACTCCACGTCGCCCTTCTGCAGCTTGTCGATCTCCGGCAGGAGCTGGAGCACGCCGGGCTCGCCGGCGGGGCCGCGCAGGACCAGCCCGTTCGCGCGCGAGGCCAGCTCGCGCAGCCCGGCGACGTCGGTGCGGGTGAGCACGGTCCGGTTCTCGCGGTCCTTCTTGTAGCCGGTGACGTTGCCGTCCTTGTCGAGCAGGGGAATGGGCTCGCCCGTCTCGCTCCCCACCGGCACGGCGTAGATGCGGATGCCCGCCTCGCCCAGCGCTGCCGCGGCCTGCTGCGCGTCGCCCTGCTGATCCTCGCCGTCGGTGATCAGCAGCACCACCCGCGCCGCGTCGCCGCGCCCGCCGCCCTCCAGCACGCGCCGCGCCTCGTAGAGCGCCGCCGCGATGGCGGTGCCCTGCTGGGGCATCCCCGCCGGATCGACCGCGCGCAGGAACATGCGCGCCGCCGCGTAGTCGCTGGTCAGCGGGCACTGCACGAACGCGTCGCCGGCGAACACCACCAGCCCCACCCGGTCGCCCTTGAGGCGATCGAGCAGCGCCAGCACGTCGAGGCGGGCGCGCTCCAGCCGCGAGGGGCGCACGTCGCGGGCCAGCATGCTGGTCGAGGCGTCGAGCGCGACCACGAGGTCGATGCCGGTGCGCTTGATCACCTCGGTGCGCTCGCCGCACTGCGGCCCGGCCGCGGCCACGAGCAGGAAGAAGAGCCCCACGCCCATCAGCGCCCCGCGCGCGACGCCCTGCGCCGCTCCCCCGCCCTGGAGGACGCCCCCGAGCCTCGCCGCGGGCACCAGCGCGGAGACCTGTCGTTGCCGGCGGAAGGCGCGGACCGCGGCGAAGGCGCCGGCCACGAGGGCCAGCGGCGCGAGCCAGAGGAGCAGCGGCGTGAGGATGCGCAGGTGCTGCCCGAAGAGGGTGGTCTGCAGGCCGGTCATGGCTAGGGCGCCCCCGAGAGCCGCGTGCTGCGCAGCCCCAGCCCGAGCAGGCCGCAGAGCGCGGCGGGCAGGAAGAAGCGCGCGTACCACTCGTCGTACGGGGCGCTCGCCCCTGCGTCGTAGATCTTGCTTTTCTCCAGGCTGTCGAGCACCGCGTGCAGGCCGCTCTCCAGCGACTCCTTGTCGGTGGCCGGATAGAACGCGCCGGAGGTGACCTTGGCGATCTGCTGGAGCAGCTCCGGGTTCACGTCGATCTCCACCGGCTCGTAGGTGGTGCGCCCGAAGAGGTCGGTGCCGGTCGGGTAGGGGACGCGCCCGCCCTTGCCGATGAGGATGGTGTACACCTTGATGCCCAGGTCCTTGGCGATCTGCGCGGCCTGCAAGGGGGAGAGGTTGCCCGCGTTGTTGTCGCCGTCGGTGATGAGGATGACCACCCGGCTCTTCGCGTCCGAGTCGCGCAGCCGGTTCACCGCCGTGCCCAGGGCGTTGCCGATGGCGGTGCCGTCCACGATGACGCCGGTGCGCACCTGGTCGAGCAGGGTCTCCAGCACCTTGTAGTCGAGCGTGAGCGGGCACTGCGTGTACGCCTCGCCCGCGAAGACGACCAGCCCGATGCGGTCGTTCTGGCGGCTGGCGATGAAGCTCTTCAGCACCTCCTTGGCCACGGTGATGCGGTCCTTGGGCCGGAAGTCCGCCGCCAGCATCGAGGTGGAGAGATCGAAGGCCACCACGA
The DNA here is from genome assembly GCA_963792275.1 of uncultured delta proteobacterium. Classification (GTDB taxonomy): domain Bacteria; phylum Myxococcota; class Myxococcia; order Myxococcales; family 40CM-4-68-19; genus 40CM-4-68-19. Next base: position 158,915 of record CAWBVQ010000016.1, on the reverse strand, counting down.
TGTCGATGCCCTCGACCGCGAGGTCCTGCCGCCGCGAGACGCGCAGGCGCGGGCCGGCGAGGCCGATGCTGGTGAGGGCGATGGCCGCCACGACCAGCGCGCCGGGCAGCCACCAGCGCCTGGCCCAGGCCGAAGGAGGCACCGCGCGCGCGGCGGCGCTCTCCGGAAGCACCAGACGCGGGAGCCTGCGGCGGCGGCGCTCCAAAAGCCCTGCGGCAGCGGCCGCCGCGAGCAGTCCCAGAAGCGCCCAGGGGTGCGCGAAGGAGAGGGTGGCCGGGGTCATGCGGCGCGCCCCGGCTCTGCGCGCAGCGGGCGCGTGTGGCGGATCAGCGACTCGGCCTGGTCGATGCCGCGCAGGCACTCCTCGGCGGTGGGCACGAGCTTGGCGAACTTGACCAGATCCTCCCAGTGGACTTCCTCGATCAGCGAGGCGAGATCCAGGCCCATCAGGCGGCGGCGCCGCAGCTCGGCCAGGTACTCGGCGCTGGTCAAGTCCAGGGCGTTGAACTGGAGCCGGTTCCCCAGGTAGCCGCGCACGATCTCCGAGAGCTCGAAGATGGCGGCGCGACCTTCTCCGCGGGACCAGGGCGCCAGGGCGCGCAGCCGGGCGAGCCGGTCCAGCGCAAGGTCGTCGAACTGCACAACCGGGGCCGGCGCCTCCCCGGAACGCGACCTTCTCGCGAGCAGCCGGCGCCGCAGCAAGAGCAGCGCGGCGATGCCGAGGAGCACGCCGGGGATCCACAGCCAGAGGAAGCTTCGCACCAGGACGGGCACGGGCGGCTTGGGTCCGTGGTGCGCGCGCTCCGGCGAGCCCTGGCCTTCCTCCTGCACCAGGCTGCGGAACTTGAGCGGCCTGCCTCTCAGCGAAACCTGCCGGGCTCCGGAAGGTCCGCTCACCAGCAAGGTGAGGTCCGGCAGCCGCGGCTGCAGCGACGCGTAGTCGGCGAGCGTCAGCTCCAGCACCGTGCGGGCGCGGCCGCCCTTCAGCTCCTCGCGGCGCGACGCGGGCGAAGGCGCTCCCGCGGGCACCGCCAGCGGGGCGGGATCGAAGGGCGCAAGCGAATACGACGTCGTGCGCGTCGTGCTCCACCGTCACTTTCACGCCGATGTGATCGCCGAGCGTCACCTCTTCCGGCGCCACCTGCACGTCGAGCGAGAAGGGCGCAGCCTCGGGCAGCGCGGCCGCCGAGAGCAGCAGTGCGGCGAGCCAGGTCACGACCCGCGCCTCCGCGCCCGCGCCCGGAAGAGGGCGGCGAGCGGCGCCACGTAGTCGTCTCCGGGCCGCACCCGCACCGCGTCCACCGCCAGCTTGCGGAAGATGCGCTCGCGCCGCTCCACCCGCGCCCGCGCCGCCGCCGCGTAGGCCGCGCGAGAGCGCGCGTCGGAGAAGTCCACCAGCACCGCCTCGCCCGTCTCGGCGTCGGCAACCGGCCAGAGCCCGCGCAGCGCCGGCAGGCTCTCCTCCACCGCGTCGCTCACCACCACCGGCACCACGTCGTGCCGCCGGGCCAGCACCGCAAGGGCCTGCTCGTAGCCTTCGGCGAGGAAGTCGCTGACCACGAAGACCACCGCCTTGCGCCGCTGCGCGGTGCTGAGGTGTCCGAGCGCTCCGGCGATGTCGGTGCCGCGGCCGCGGGGGCGGAAGGCGAGCGCCTCGGTGATCAGGCGCAAGCCGTGCTTCTTGCCGCGCCGGGCCGGCACGTACCGCTCGATGCGGTCGGTGAAGAGGAGCAGGCCCGCGCGGTCGCCGTTCTCCAGCGCGGAGAAGACCAGCAGCGCCGCGATCTCCGCCGCCACCTCGGCCTTGGCCTGCGGGGCGAAGCCGGCGTCCTGCGAGGCGCTGCGGTCCACGGCGATGAGCGCGGTCAGCTCGCGCTCCTCGGTGAAGACCTTGACGAACGGCTCGCCCATGCGCGCGGTCACGTTCCAGTCGATGGCGCGGATCTCGTCGCCCGGCTGGTAGGGCCGCACCTCCGAGAAGGCCATGCCCCGGCCCTTGAACACCGAGTGGTAGCCGCCCGCGAGCGTGTCCTGCACCGCGCGCCGGGTGGTGATCTCGATGCGCCGGATCTTGCGGATGAGGTCCGCCGGGGCCGCCACTACGGAACCTCGATCTTCTCCAGGATTTTCTGAATCACTTTCTCGCTGGTCAGGTTCTCCGCCTCCGCCTCGTAGGTGAGCGAGATGCGATGCCGGAGGACGTCGTAGGCCACCGCCTTCACGTCCTCGGGAGTGACGAACCCGCGGTGCCGGAGGAAGGCGTGCGCGCGCGCGGCGAGGTTCAGGTAGATGGTGGCGCGCGGGGAGGCGCCGTACTCGATGGTGCCGGCCATCTCCGGCAGCCCCGCGGCGGGCGGGTCGCGCGTCGCGAACACCAGGCTGACGATGTACTCCTTCACCTTGGGGTCGATGTAGATCTCGCTCACCACTTGCTGCGCGCGCAGGAGCTGGTCCGGCGTCACCACCGCCGAGAGCCGCGGCAGCTCCTGCCCGGCCACGCGGTCCATGATCAAGAGCTCCTCCTCGCGCGAGGGGTAGCCCACCCGCACCTTGAGCATGAAGCGGTCCACCTGCGCCTCGGGCAAGGGATAGGTGCCCTCCTGCTCGATGGGGTTCTCGGTCGCGAGCACGAGGAAGGGCGAAGGCAGCGGGAAGGTCTGGTCGCCGATGGTGACCTGCTTCTCCTGCATCGACTCCAGCAGCGCGCTCTGCACCTTGGCGGGAGCGCGGTTGATCTCGTCGGCGAGGACGAGGTTGGCGAAGAGCGGCCCCTTCTTGACGGTGAAGCTCTGCGTCTGCGGCTGGTAGATCTGCGTGCCCACCAGGTCGGCCGGGAGCAGATCGGGGGTGAACTGGATGCGCTTGAAGGCGAGCTGCAGGCAGTCGGCGAGCGTCTTCACGGTCAGCGTCTTGGCGAGGCCCGGCACGCCTTCGAGCAGCACGTGGCCGCCGGTGATCAGGCCGATGAGGAGCCGTTCGATCATCTGCCGCTGACCGACGATCACCTGCCCCGCGTGCGCGAAGAGCGCGTCCACGAAGGCGGATTCCTGCTGGATACGATCGTTGAGAAGGCGGATGTCTGTGGCGGGCTGTACGCTCACGTTCCCTTCCTGAGGGGTTGGCAGGCTATCAGAACCACGAAACCCCGAAAATCTTCCCTACTTCTTGAGATTCCGCAGCGCCTCGCAGGAGCGCGCGTCGCCGGCGTCGCAGGCCTTCTGCAAGAGCGCGCGGCCGCGCTTCGGGTCGGTGCCGCTGTCCACCAGGAGCAGTCCCTGGCCGCCGCACGCGTGCGCGAGGCCGGCGTCGCACCCCTTGGCGAGGTAGACCGCCGCACGCAGCGCGTCTCCGGAGAGGGCATAGAGATCGCCCAGGTAGGCGCAACCCGCCGGATCGCCGAGGTTGCACCCCCGCATCGAGAATGCCTCCGCCTGCTCGCGCTGGGCCACCGCCTTGTAGACGGCTGAGGCCAGATTCGAGCAAGCGCGGCCGAATCCGTTGTCGCACGCCTTGGCGAGCAGGTCTTCCGCCAGCGCCGCGTCCTGGGGCCTGCCCACGCCGCGCAGGAGCACCTCTCCCAGGTGCCCGCAGGCGCGGTAGCGGCCGTCCTTGCAGAGCTTGTCCAGCCGCGGGACCGCCGCCTTCGCATCGGCCGGCTGTCCCTCGCCCAGAGCGAGCGCGCGGGCGTCGTCGGCGCAGCCGTCCTGGTTGCCGGCCTTGCACGCCTTGCGGAAGAGGTCCGCGGCGCGCGTATCGTCGCGGCGCACGCCCAGGCCATCGGCATAGCGGCGGCCCAGCTCGTCGCAAGCGGCGATCTTGCCGGACTTGCACGACTTCTCCAGGGCGGCGGGATTGGTGGCAGCGAGCAGTGCGATGAGCAGGATCATGCGGTCCTTCCGCGCAAGCGGGTGGGTGCGGGCTAGTCGTCCGCGGTGAGCTCGCGCCCGGCCACCGGCTCGTCGCGGACCTCCGCGGGTACCGACCCGTCCTCCGGGAAAAAGCGGTCCAGCGCCCGCTTCACGTCGTCCTCCGTGTGCAGCTCCGGAGCCATCCGCCGGAAGCCGAGCCCGCCGCGGCGCCCGCGCGTGTACCAGAGCAGGTGCTTGCGCAGCTCGCGCACGGCGGCAAGCTCGGCCGCGCGTCCGTCCAGCTCCTCTCTTGGGTGGCCGCCGTTCTGGCGATTTTCGCGGGGCCGCGGCGCGCCTTCGGGCCTGCGCAGCCGGTACCTTCCCTGCTTGTCGAGGATGGCGAGGCGCACGTGCCGCAGCAGGGTTGCCCGCCACTCGGCGAGCGTCACTTGCGGAGGCGTCTCGCCGCGTTCCAGCGCCAGGAGCTCGCGGAAGATCCAGGGATAGCCGCAGGCGCCGCGGGCGATGCGCGCCGCATCCGCGCCCGTCTCCCGCAGCATCCTGTGCGCGGCCTCGGCGGTGAAGAGATCTCCCGAGCCCCAGACGGCGATGCCCACGCTCTCCTTGGTGCGCCGGATCAGTTCCCAGTCGGCGCGGCCGCGGTACATCTGCGCCCGGGTCCGCGGGTGCAGGCCCACCGCCGCGGCGCCGCCCTGCTCGCAGGCGCGGGCGGCCTCCGGCGCATTGCGATGCTCCTCGTCCCATCCTGCGCGCAGCTTCACCGTCACCGGCAGCGGCGCCACCGCGTCCACCACCTTGCGCACGGCGCGCTCCACCGCCAGCGGATCCTTGGTCATGGCGGCCCCCGCGCCATGGCAGCAGACCTTCTTCACCGGGCAACCCATGTTGATGTCCACCGCGTCGATGGGACCGTACTTCTCCACCGCCACCCGCGCTCCGGCCGCGAGCACGTCGGCATCGTGGCCGAAGACCTGGATGGCGAAGGGGCGCTCGTCTTCGGGGCGCTCCAGGTAGGACAGGGTGTGGTCGCCCCCATGGACCAGGCCGTGGCTGCTGATCATCTCGGTGTGGGCGAACGAGGCGCCCAGCTCGCGGCAGAGCAGCCGGAAGGGCCAGTCGGAGACGCCGGCGAGCGGGGCGAGGAAGTAGCGGTTCGCAAGCGTCAGCGGCCCGAGCTTGACCGGCTGGACCGGGCCGCCTGGCAGCCCGGGCGCAGCGCTCCGCTCCGAGCGCGCTAGGAATGGCGCATCCTGGTTCAAGGCCCCGACGGACATCGCGCAGGCTTGTATCGGCGCGCGCCTCGTCGGGCAAGGGGAGGTCTCTTGCGGCAACTGTCGGAGCGCTGTTCCGCTGTTCTCCCCGCCCCGGCTCTGGTAGCAGTTGCGGCGCGTGCTCCCGCGGACCGTCCTTCTCGTCTTGGCCCTTCTCGCCTCCTGCGTCGGTTCCCGGCCGCCGTCCAGCCCCGAGCCCGCAGGGGCGGCAGCCGTGGCGCCGGCCGCCGGCCCGCCCGATCGCCTCACGCTCGTCTTCTCGGCATCGGTGGCGGGCCAATTGGTCCCTTGCGGCTGCTCCCCGGATCAGCGCGGCGGCCTTCCCCGCGCCGTCTCCCTGGTGCAAAAGCTGCGCGCGAGCGAGCCCAACCTCCTCTTCGTGGACGCGGGCGATCTGCTCTTCGAGGGCAGCTCGCGCCCGCCCGCGCAAATGCTCACCCAGCGGACGCTGAAGGCGAAGACGCTCGCCCAGGGCGACGCGCTGATGGGTGCCGCCGCGCGCGCGCTGGGGCAGCGCGACCTTGCCTTGGGTGCGGAGTTCGCTGCCGGGACTGCGCAGGGCGTGCCCCTCCTCGACGCGGGGCTCGCGCCGGTGCCGGGCGCGCGCGACACCTTGCTCGCCGACGCAGGGCCGGTGAAGGTGGGCCTCTTCGCCGCCGGATTCGAGGCCGATCCCGCGGCGACCATCGCCTCGCGGGCAAGAGCGCTGCGCGGCGAAGGGGCGCGGCTGGTGGTCTTGCTCCTGCACCCGCGCGGCGACAATGCCTTCACCGCCGCCCAGGCGCTGCTCCCGGCAGCGAGGACGGCGGGCGTGGACCTGGTGGTGCTCGGGCGCCGCGACGATCCCGCGACCGATCCCGACCGGAAGGAGGCGGGCCTGCCGCCGCTGCTCGCGGTGGAAGGCCACGGCCAGAGCCTGTTGCGCCTCGACGTGCATCTCGGCAACGGCCCGCTCGCGCTCCTGCCCGGCGCCGAGGACGAGAAGGCCGAGCTGAAAGCGCTCGACGCGCGCATCGAGCGCTTCCGGGCGCAGATCCAGACTTCTCCCGAGCGCCGCGAACAGCTCGAGGCGAAGATCCGCGAGATCGAGGGCCGCAAGAAGGCCGTCGCGGCGAAGCCCGAAGCGCCGAAGGCGGGCAGCGCGTGGGCGCAGGCCACCTTCGTGCCGCTCACCGAGGAGGCGGGGAGCGACGCCAGGGCGCAGAAGCTGGTGGACGCGTACGACCAGAGCGTCGCGCGCATCAACCTGGAAGAGGCGAAGAAGCAGCCGGAATCGTGCCCGCCGGCGGCCGCCGGCGAGCCGGCCTACGTGGGCGCGGCGCGCTGCGTCCGCTGCCACGAAGATGCGACGGCCTTCTGGACGCAGACCCGGCACGCCCGCGCCTACCAGACGCTGGTGCAGGTGAACAAGCAGTTCAGCCTGGATTGCGTCCGCTGCCACGTCACCGGCTGGCAGCAGCCCGGCGGCGTGTGCCGCATCGATCGCACGCAGGTGGGCGGTCCGGGGATCGACGGGCACGGGCTGGGCCGCCGCGACGTGCAGTGCGAGGACTGCCATGGACCCGGCAGCGAGCACGTCAAGGACGAGGCTTCTGGCCACATCCGTGGCGAGGTCCCGGCGGACTTCTGCATGCGCTGCCACGAGGCGGAGAACTCGCCCCACTTCGACGACGCGAAGTACCGGCCCTTCATCGTGGGCCCGGGCCATGGCAAGCCGCTCGCCAAGGGAGAGAAGCCGCGCGCGAAGGAAGGATCGCCGCTGCAATGACCGAGGGGTTCGAGTCCGCGCAGGCGCTACGGCGCCCCTGGTTCGCGCTCGCGCGTCATCGAAGACGGCTGGGGCTTGCGGCCCGCAAGCTGCTCTCGCACGGCGGGCTCCTCGCGCTGCGGGCAGTGCCTGACGTCTCCCTGGAAGCGATGGCGCGCCTCGCCCACGGCGCCATGCTGGCGCGGGGGGCCGAGAGTTGGACGGCGCCGGTGGCCGGCCATCGCGTGCATCGCTATGCCTTCAGCGGCGCGGGCACTGGGCCCGCGGTCCTGGTCATGCACGGCCTGGGCGGTTCGGCAGGCTCGATGGCGCCGGTGGTGCCGGCGCTGCTGCCGCTCTCGCCGCGGGTGGTGCTGCTCGAGCTGCCCGGACACGGCCGCTCGCCGTCGCCGGCGCGGGGGCCGCTCTCCGCCCGCGAGTACGGCGCGGTGGTGATCGCTTGCGCCGAGGAGATGGCGCGCGAGAGCAGAGGCCCGCTGGTGGTCCTGGGCAATTCGCTGGGCGGCGCGCTCGCGCTCTATGTGGCGCACCAGCGGCCGGACCTGTGCGCGGGCGTGGTGGGGCTGAACCCGGCCGGCGCGGAGCTTTCGGACGAGGCCATGAGCGCGCTGCCGCACGCCTTTGCCGACGCGAACCGGGGCGCGGTGCAGATGGCGCGGCTGCTCTTCCACCGCACGCCCTGGCCGTTCTGGCTGGTGGCCCGCGACTTTGCCCGTCATTGGGGCGCGCCGGCGGTGCAGCGCATCCTCGACGACGCGCGCTCGGGCAACGATCGTTCGCTGGGCCTTCCGGTCTTGACGGACATCCACGTACCCGTGCTCATCGTCTGGGGCGCGGAGGACCGGCTGCTGCCGCGGAGCAGCGTGGACGATTTTGCCCGCATCCGCGGTGCCCGGGTGGAGCTGCTGCGCGGCTGCGGACACCTCCCACAACTGGAAAAACCGGCGGCGACACGGCGCGCGATCGCCGATTTTTTGCGCGCGCTGAAAAAAGGGAAATAAAGCTTCGGTCGCGGGTGATTCTCGTTCTGGAGAGTGCCTGCGCCATGTCGGGAAACAGCCCAGAAACGCCACCGGTGTGTCCTTTGACAGGTCATGCCGCGGCCGTTAGGAGGGAAGGATTGCGCTCCGTCATCGCCATCCTGCTGGTCTCGCTCTGGGCGGCGGCGCCGCTGCACGCGCAGGAGCCGCCTCGCGCCGCCGTCGAGCAACAGGACGCCGCGCAGAAGCCGGGTGAGGTGAAGGCGGACGACTCCGACGACGATCCCGACGCCGAGGCGGAGGTGGAGAAGAGCGCCGCCGAGCTGGAGGCGGTGCGCAAGGCGGAGGAGAAGGCCGGCCTCGTGCCGCAGGCGCCCGGCGCCGGGCCGCGCGACAACATCTCCGTCGGGCTCAACCCCGCCGATCCGCTGGCGCGCGATCTCGCCGCGGCCCTGGGCAGCGGCCTCGACGGCGCGCCGCTCGGCGATCCCGCCCCGGCGGGCAGCGTCTCCGTCAAGCTGCCGGAGCTTCTCGGCATCTCCGAAGCCGAGCTGCGCGCCAAGTACGACATCCCCGTCGAGCTCAACGACGCGGTGGTGGCCTACATCCGCTTCTTCCAGACCGACGCGCGCGAGCACTTCAGCAAGTGGCTGTCGCGCAGCACCCGCTACGTGCCGATGATGCGCTCGGTGCTGGAGCGCGAAGGCGTTCCCCTCGACCTGGTCTACCTCTCGATGATCGAGAGCGGCTTTTCCGCCTATGCCACCTCGTTCGCCCGCGCCGCCGGCCCCTGGCAGTTCGTGCTCGGCACCTCGCGGCGCTACGGCCTGCTCAGCGACTTCTGGGTGGACGAGCGGCGCGACCCGTACAAGTCCACCGTCGCGGCCGCCAAGTACCTCAAGGTCCTCAAGGAGCGGTACCACGGCAACTGGTATCTCGCCTGGGCGGGCTACAACGCGGGCGAGGGCAAGATCGACCGCGCCATCCGCGCGGAGAAGACCACCGATTTCTGGCGGATGATGGGCAAGGGCCGCACGCTGCGGGCGGAGACCAAGCACTACGTCCCCAAGCTCATCGCCGCGGCGCTCATCGCCAAGCACCCCGAGCGCTTCGGGTTCCACGTCGAGTACGAGCCGCCGGTGGAGACCGAGTCGGTGGAGGTGCCCGACGCCACCGACCTGCACGTGCTCGCCAACGCTGCCGGCATCTCCTTCGAGCAGTTCCACGACCTGAACCCGGAGCTGCGCCGCTTCTGCACGCCGCCCGGCGGCTGGACCATCAAGCTGCCCAAGGGCAGCAAGGACGCGTTCGTCGCCAACTACGCGCAGCTCGACGCCAAGGACCGGCTCAGCTTCACCGAGCACAAGGTGGAGAAGGGCGAGCCCATCGCCAAGATCGCGCGCGCCTACGGCGTCAGCGAGGCCGCGATCATGCGCACCAACGGCATCAAGAGCTACCGGCAGATCAAGCCGGGGCGGATGCTGGTGATCCCCATGTCTTCCTCGGCCCACGGGCTGCTCGCCGGATCGCAGCTCGAGGACGGCCACCGGCACGGGCGCGTCCAGGGGCGTACGATGACCGGCACGCTGGTGTCGGTGCAGCCGCGGGCCGCCGGCGCGTTCTACCGGGTGCGGCCCGGCGACACCCTCTGGAACATCGCCGCGAAGTTCTCCACCACCGTGGAGAAGCTGCGCAAGCTGAACGGCCTCACCGGCCACCGCGCCCGCGAGCTGCAGGCGGGGCAGACGATCGCGGTGCGCGACAGCTAGAATCGGGGGATGCCCCTTCTCTGCGCGCTCCTCGCCGCCGCTGCCGCCCTCTCCGCTGAAAATGCCAGGTTCGAGGCGCTGGCCCAGCGCTACATCGACGACCTGCTCGTGCGCGCTCCGGAGACCGCGACGCGGCTGGGCGATCACCGCAACGACGCGCGGCTCGACGACTACACCCAGGAGGGAGTGCGCAAGGAGCTGGAGGCGGACAAGGCCGCCCTGGCCGAGCTTTCGCGCATCGACGAGAAGGCGCTCTCGCCCGACGACTCGGTCGACTTGCGCATCCTCCGCAACCGGATCGAGGCGCAGGTCTACGCGCTGGAGACGCTCCGCGAATGGGAGTGGAACCCGCGGCGCTACAACCCCGGCGAGGCCATCTACGCGCTGGTGGCCCGCGACTTCGCGCCGGCCGGGGAGCGGCTGCGCTCCGCCATCGGCCGGCTGCGCGAGGTGCCCGCCGTGGTGGCGGCGGCGAAGGCGAATCTGAAGAACCCGCCGCGGGTCTACACCGAGACCGCGATCCAGCAGAACAAGGGCACCCTGGATCTGGTGCGCACGCAGCTCGAGCCGCTGGCCAAGGCGGCGCCTGCGCTGGAGCCGGAGTTCCGCCCGGCGCAGTCCATCGCCCTTGCCGCGCTCCAGCGGTACCAGGAGTGGCTGGAGAAGGATCTCTTGCCGCGCTCGAAGGGCGACTTTCGCCTTGGCGAGGAGAAGTTCCGCAAGAAGCTGCGCCTCGCGCTCGATTCCGATCTGCCTCCGGAGGAGATCCTGCGCCGCGCGCAGGCGGATCTGAAGACCACGCAGGCGGCGATGCAGAAGGTGGCGCTCACGCTCTGGGCAAAACGGTTCGCGGGCAAGCCCGCGCCGGCCGATCCGCGGGCGCTGATCAAGGCAGTGCTCGACGAGGCGGCAAGGCGGCATCCGGACAACCAGACGGTGATCGCGCGGGCCACCGGCGACCTTGCCCAGGCGACGGCCTTCGTACGCGCGTCGGGGTTGGTCACCGTCCTCGATGCGCCGCTCGAGATCGTGCCCTGGCCGGAGTTCTCGCGGGGGGTGGCGGTGGCCTCCTGCAACGCGCCGGGCCCGCTGGAGAAGGGGCAGAAGACCTTCTATTTCATCTCCCCCACGCCTTCGGACTGGAAGCCGCAGCGGGTGGAGTCTTTCTTCCGCGAGTACGACGACGACATGCTCCAGGAGGTCACCGTCCACGAGGCGATGCCGGGCCATTTCCTGCAGCTCGCGCACGCGAACCGCTTCCGCGCGCCCACGCTGGTCCGCAGCATCTTCCGCTCGGGGACCTTCGTGGAGGGTTGGGCCACCTATGCCGAGCAGATGATGGCCGACGCGGGGTACGGCGGGCCGGAGGTCCACCTCCAGCAGCTCAAGATGCGGCTGCGGTTCATCCTCAACGCCATCCTCGACCAGAAGATCCACGCCGGCGCGATGAGCGAGAAGGAGGCGGTGGCGCTGATGATGGACGAGGGCTTCCAGGAGGAGGGCGAGGCGGTGGGCAAGTGGAAGCGCGCGCAGCTCACCTCCACGCAGCTTTCCCAGTATTACGTCGGGAATCTGGAGCTGAGCGACCTGCGCGCGGCGTGGCAGAAGAAGCACGGCAACTACCCCACGGTGCGCGCGTTCCACGACGCGGTCCTCTCGCACGGCGCGCCGCCGGCCCGGTACGTCCGCGAGCGGATGGGGCTGTAGTTCCCGGCGCGCGTCGGCCTTGCGATTTGGGTATGGTGTCGCAATGGCGTCCACAGGCAAGCTGGGAATCCTCGTCGGGGGCGGACCGGCTCCCGGCATCAACAGCGTCATCGGCGCGGCCACCATCCGCGGGCTGCTCGGCGGCGCCGAAGTGGTGGGTATCAGGGACGGGTTCGACCGGATCATGCGCGGCGCTCCCGACGCGGCCCTGCCCCTCGCCATCGACAAGGTGAGCCGCCTGCACTTCCGCGGCGGGTCCCTGCTGGGGATCTCGCGTGCCAACCCCACCAAGGACCCGCGGCACATGGAGGCCGCCCGGGACGCGCTGCGGCGGCTCGGCATCACCATGCTGATCACCATCGGCGGAGACGACACGGCCTTCTCCTCGATGAAGATCTCGGAGGCGGCGGGGGGAAATCTTCGCGTCGTGCACGTCCCCAAGACCATCGACAACGACCTCGACCTGCCGGCGCACATCGACACCTTCGGGTTCCAGACCGCCCGCCACCTCGGCGTCGAGCTGGTGAAGAACCTCATGGTGGACGCCTACACCACCTCGCGCTGGTACGTGGTGGTCTCGATGGGCCGCAAGGCCGGCCATCTCGCGCTCGGCATCGGCAAGTCCGTCGGCGCGACCCTCACCCTGATCAGCGAGGAGTTCGGCGATGGCGTCCCGCTGCGGCTCCTGGTGGACACGCTGGCGATGTCGGTGATCAAGCGGCTGGCGATGGGCCGGCGCGACGGCGTCGCGGTGGTCGCGGAGGGGCTGGTCCTGAGCCTCGATCCCAAGGACCTGGCGGGGCTCGAGGAGGTGGAGCGCGACGAGCACGGGCACGTCCGCCTCGCCGAGGTGGACATCGGCGACATCCTCAAGCGGCAGGTCTCGGCGCGGCTTTCGTCGCTGGGCGTGAAGACGACGGTGGTGTCGAAGAACATCGGCTACGAGCTGCGCTGCGCCGATCCCATCCCCTACGACATGGAGTACACCCGCGATCTCGGCTACTGCGCGGCCAAGTTCCTGCTCTCCGGCGGCGACAAGGCGATGGTGTCGATGCAGGGCGGGCGCTTCGTGCCGGTGCCCTTCCAGGAGCTGCTCGATCCCAAGACCGGCCGCGCCCGCGTGCGCCTGGTCGACGTCCACTCCGATCGCTACGCGATCGCCCGCCGCTACATGATCCGCCTGCGCCGCGACGACTTCGAGGACGAGGAGCTGGTGGGGAAGATGGCGGCGATCATCAAGATGACGCCGGAGGAGCTGCGCAGGCAATTCGAGTACCTGGTGGAGAGCGAGCCCGCCCCGCTGGATTTCGGCACCTGAGCGCCGGGACGGCGGAGCCTCAGCGCGTTCCGCGGGCGAGGACCCTCACGCAGCGGATGGCGATCCTGCCGTCCGCGCGCAACTCCGGCTCGAACCCGCGCGCCCGTCCCGCCAGCACGCGTTCGCGCACCTCCGCCTTGGGGAGCGCGGGCGTGCCGCGGTCGAACCACTCGTCGAAATCGAGCAGCAGGTCTTCCTCGATCAGCTCCACCGCCGAGAGCCCGGCCGAGGCGAGCGCGTCCGCAAGCCCTCCGCTGGTGAGGTTGTCCACGTGGCTGCGGTCGCGGGCGCGCTCGATCTCCTGGTGCCAGCGCGCGGCGGCAGGATCCGGGTCGGTGACGTGGTCGCTGACGATGACGGCGCCCCCGGCTCGCACGCGTGAGACCTGCGCGCGCAGGAAGCCGAGCGGGTCCTCGACGTGGTGGACGACGAAGCGCGAGATGGCCGCGTCGAAGGGACCGGTGCGCGCGGCCGAAAGCGCACCTTGCTCGAACGAGGCGCGGTCGGAGAAGCGCGCGCACCGCTGCCGCGCGCGGCGCAGCATCTCGCCGGAGAGGTCCACGCCGTGCACGCTGCAGCCCGCCGCGAGGAAGGCCTCGGCGACGAGCCCGGGCCCGCAGCCCGCGTCGAGGAGCCGGGTCCCGGCGGGCAGCCTGGCAAAAGCCACCAGCCGCTGCAGCGCCGGAGCGTCGGTGGGCACCGGCGAGCTCTCGAACCCCGCCGCCTGTCCATCGAACGCCGTCTGCAGATCCTGGTCGTGCGGCTTCATGCCGGCGCAGCCCCCCGCTTCGCCGCGCCCTCCAGCAGGCGCGACTCGTCGATCAGGGCGCGCTCGTGCCGCCCGCGCATCACCTCGCCGCCCGGATCGCGCGCGACCACCTCGAAGGCATAGAGCTTCCCGTTCCTTCCCGTGAAGGTGGCCTGCGCCTCCACCCAGGCGCCCACCGGCGTCGCGGCGGTGTGCTTCACGTCCACCACCACCCCCACCGAGAGCTGGCCTGGCTTGCACTCCGCCTTGAGCAGCCTGCCCGCCGCCAGCTCCAGGAGCGCGATGCAGCGGGTGGTGGCGAGCACCGCCGGAAACGCGTCGCCGGTGATGGCGCTCAGCGCCGCTGCCGTGTCGGCCTCGGCGACGGTGTAGCGGAACTTGAAGGTCGCGCCCGGTTCCATCACTGCTCCGAGAGCATGAGCTTGAGCTCGCGAATCCTGCGGGTCACCTCCTCGCGCGGCTTGTGCCGGTACGATTCCGGCAGGAGCTCGCGCGAGGTGCACTCGGCGATGGCGATGAGCGTCTGCAGCTCCACCTCCAAAGGATAGCTGGGCGGCATGAAGTCGGCGAAGGTCTCGCGCAGGTCCTGCGCCGTCGACCTTGTCGCGCTTGTCGGTCACGGCGCGGAGCTTCGCGCGCACCAGCGCCGCCTCGATGTCCGCGCCGCTCATCTTGGGCAGGTCGCTGGGCAGGATGGCGGCGATGTCGCCCTCGAAGCCCACCTTCGCCTTTCTGGCCATGGTCTTCACCAGCTCGATGCGCTCCTCGTGCGACTCCGGGTAGAAGAGCGCCAGGTGCTCCTCGGCGCGCCCCTGCCGCTTGAGGTCCACCGGGAGCAGATCCGGCCGCGCGGTGAGCAGGAACCACACCACCTTGCCGCGGTACTCGGTGTTGCCCATGAAGGTGGCGATCTGGCTGAAGACGCGCGCGCTGGTGCCGCTGTCGCCCTGGGCATTGCGGTTGCCCAGCACCGCGTCGGCCTCGTCGACGATCACCGCCACCGGCCACATGGCCTTGAGCAGGTTGAAGATCTTTTCCAGGTTCCCTTCGGTGACGCCCTGCCACTGCGAGCGGAAGTTGAGGAACTTCACGCAGGGAATGCCGATCTCCCCGGCGAAGCAGGTGGCGAGGAAGGTCTTGCCGGTGCCGATGGGACCGGCGATGAGGAAGCCCATCGGCACCACGTCGCGCTTGCCGGTCTGGATGGCCTTCGCCGCCTGGCGGAGGAGCTGCTTGGCCTTGGCGTGGCCCGCCACCATGTCGATGGAGTACGACGGCTCGATGAACTCGAGCAGGCCGTGGCACTCGGCCTGGATGATCTCCTTCTTCTTTTCCTTGAGCCTTTCCACCGTGAGCCGAGGCCCGGCGATGGCCTCGCTGAGCACGCGGTCGAGCGCCACCCGCGACATGCCGGCGGTCATCTGCGCCAGCGCCTCGGCATTCACCTCGGAGATCTCCGCGCGCTTCTTGCCGGACTGGGCGATCTTCCACTCCACGTACTCGTAGCGCTCCTTCTCGTCGGGGAGCGGCAGCTCGATCGACGCGGCGTACGGATTGCGCCCGATGCGCGGGTTCAGCTCGGCCAGGTTCTCGGCGATCAGGCACACGGAGAAATCGGCGGTGAGGAACTGCGCGTCCTGCGCCCACTTCACCAGCGTGACCAGCGCGTAGCGGTCCTCGCCGGGCATGTAGCCGAGGTCCCCCGCCGGCGCCACCGTCTCGGCGAAGTCGATGATCACCGCCACGCTCCTGCCGTCGGCGATGCGCACCCGCGCGAACGACTCGAGGAGCGGGAAGGCGCGGGCAGGGTCCTTGGGAAGCGCCTTGGCGTACTCGGTGCCGAAGAGCGTGTCGTAGCCGGCCACGGCCCCCATGAAGTCCTTCTGCATCTCCGGCGTGGCCAGGCGGATGCCGGAGGAGCGGTCGTAGAAGACGACCAGGTCGCGGGTGCCGAACAGCTCGTCGGAGAGGAAGGTGCGCAGCGGGACGAAGCGCTTGCCGGCAGAGGAGCCATCTTCCCCTGCGGGCTGCAGGTCGCGCACGGCGCCGTGGAGGATGAAGGTGGAGATGGTCTTGGTGTAGTAGCGGTCCGCGAGCGTGCGCGCCCAGGGTGGAAAGGAGGCGAGCGGATCGGTGGCGTGCGAGCGGGACTTCCTCGGCATGACCTCTCCTTTTAGCGGAAGCGGCGCCCCTTCGCACCGCGGCGAGCACGGCGCGCGGACGGATCAACTCTCGGTCAAGGCCTTGGCGGGGTCCAGGCGTGCGGCGGCCCGCGCGGGCAGGAAGGCGCCGAGCACCGAGGCGACCAGCGCAACCGCGATGCCGAGGAGGACGTGGCCCGCGTGGAAGGCGAAGAAGCTCGCCGGCTTGAAGGGAAAGTCGGGCAGGTGGCTGTGGGCGAGGGAATCCACCGACAGCGCCGCCACCCGCGCCAGCGCAATTCCCACCACGCCTCCGGCGAGGCCGGTGGCCGCGGCCTCGGCCAGCACCACGGCCGCCACGTCGGCCCTGGTCGCGCCCACCGCGCGCAGCACGCCGATCTCGCGCGTCCGCTCCCTCACGCTCGCGTAGAACGCCTGCATGGTGTTGACGGCGGCAAGCCCGGTGATGAGCGCGGCGAGCAGCGAGAGCGCGAGCGTGACCAGCTCTACCGCCGCGCCGATCTGCAGGGCGTTGCGCCGCTCGGTCTCGTCCAGCTCGAGCCCCAGCTTCCTCACGCCCGCGGCCACGTCGGAAACGTCGTCGGCGCTCTGCGCGCGCAAGAGGACGCTGGAGTAGGTGACGGCGTCGGCGCCGTACTTGCGGTTGATGCGCTCCACGGCGGCGAGCGGCATGGAGACGCCGGCGATGGTGGCGCGCTCGGAGAACCCCACCAGCTGCAGCGAGGTCTCCTGCGTGCCGGGCAATGTGTTGGCGGTCACCCAGCTGCGACCCAGCTCGGTGGAGATCTGGAAGCCGATCAGCATCGACTCGGTGAGGGTGGGCAGCTTGCGCTGCGGGGCGAAGACCTTGTTGTAGAGCTCGAGCAGCCGCCGGTTCACCACCACCGGGATCGGCTGGCCCTCGCCGCGGTCCTCGAAGGGCATGCGCGCGTCCTGGCCCACCAGCTCCGGCATGAGGCCGTTCGCGACCACCTCCAGGCCCATGCGGACGTCGTGTCCGAAGAAGAGGCCGTTGTAGCGGGTGACCGCCGGGATGCGCAGCTGCATCTTGGGGTAGGCGGCGGCCACGCCCTTCAGCGCCCGAAGCCTCGCCACCGCGGCGTCGTCGAGCTTCTGCTCGCCGAAGATCCCGCCCAGCGCGAGCTGCGGCACCACCACCTCCACCTCGCGCGTGCTGACGGGAAAGACCTCCTCGACCACCGCCTTCAGGCCGGCGCCCAGCGCGAGGAAGAAGATGAGGCAGCCGGTGCCCAGCGCCACGCCGCCCGCGCTCACCGCGAGAGCGCCCATCTCGCGCACCAGGTTTCCCCGCGCCAGGCGCAGCAGTTTCGCCGTCCTCATTCCGTCTCCATGGCGGAAGCGCCGTCCAGCTCCAGCTTGCCCTCGCGCAGCACCAGCACGCGGGTCGCCGCATGCGAGACGCGCGCCTCGTGGGTGACGATGAGCAGCGTCATGCCCTCGGCATGGAGCTGGCGGAAGAGCGCGATCACGCCTTCGCCGGTGCGCGCGTCGAGGTTGCCGGTGGGCTCGTCGGCGAGCAGCAGCGGCGGCTGGGAGAGGAGCGCGCGGGCGATGGCCACGCGCTGCCGCTCTCCGCCCGAGAGCGCCGCCGGCCGCGCCCCGGCCTTGCCCATCAGCCCCACCCGGTCCAGCGCCTCGCGCGCGCGCCGGTCCGCATCGGGGACGCCGCCGCCGAAGAAGTCGGGGAGGAGCACGTTCTCCAGCGCGGTGAGCGCCGGCAGGAGGTTGAAGCTCTGGAAGATGAACCCGATCTGGGTGTGCCGGAGCGCGGACAGCTCCGAGTCGCCCAGCGCGCGCAGGTCGCAGCCGAGCACGTTCGCCTCGCCGTCGAAGTCGCGGTCGAGCCCGCCGATGAGGTGCAGGAGCGTGCTCTTCCCGCTGCCGCTCTGGCCCTCGACGGCCACGAACTCGCCCCGGCGCACGTCCAGGTCCACCGCCCTGAGCAAGTCTTGCGGGGGGAGGCCGGGTTCCCGCGGCGGATAGCGCTTGGTCACACCGCGCAGCGCGATGGCGGTCACGGCGGCACCAGTTGCACGTCGAGGCTTGCGCCCAGGCGGTCGGCGAATGCCTCGGCCGCGATGCTGACCCGCAGCGTGCGCAGCGGCTCCACCACCTGGGAGACCACCGAGCGCGCGACGTACGCCTGCGGGCCGCTGCCGTAGGTGCTGTCGGGCAGCGCGTGCAAGGAGGCCGCGAGCCTGCCGAAATCGATGCGCACCGCCGCGCCGCCATCCTGGTGGAGCGCCGCGGCCTCCGGGTCGTTGCTTCGCGGCTCGAGCCGCAGCTCGTCGGGCCGCAGCGGGCCGCCCAGGACATAGGCGATGGGCTTGCCCTCGATCTCGCGAATCCCGAAGCGCGCTCCACGGCCCGCCGCGTAGGTGATCTGGAAGTCGTCGCCCTGGCGCTCGACGCGCGCCCCCAGCGCGGGCAGGTCCTTGGCGATCTGCTCCAGCGCGCGCAAGAGGCGCGGCCGGTCCGCCACCTGCGCGAGCGCGACGAGCTGGACGGTGTCGAAGGGGCTCTTGCGGCGAAAGTCCAAGCCGTAGTCCAGCGCCGCGCCGATATTGGCGTCGCGCGCCAGCGAAAGGGAGACCGCCGCTCCGGGCTGCAGCGCGGAGAACGCCTCCACGTCCGCGCCGTGGAGCCGATCGAGCACCTCGCGCAAGCCGGGGTCTCCGCGGAGCCATTCGAGCAGCCGCCCGGAGGCGACGCCGAAACGCGCCCGCAAAGGGGCATCGGGCGGGAGCAGGTCCACGAGCGACGCGCCTCCGCCGGGCAGCGCCTGCCGCGCGCGCTCGGCGTCGGCCTGGGGGAGCTGGAAGTTGAAGCGCGAGGCGACGCCCGCTTGCGACCCCTGCACCGCCAGGGCCACGTCACCGGGCAACGGCCGCGAGGTGTAGCGCTTCGGCAGCGCGCTTCCCGCCGGCGCCCAGACCACGAAATCCTGCGCGCCCAGTTGCTTGCGCGCGGCGTCCAGACCCGCCGCGCGCGCAAGCGATTCCTCCCTGGTGGGCGGCTCCAGGTGCCCCATCGGCGATGCGCCGCGCGCCAGCATCCCGTAGCCGCGCACCACCTTCCAGGCCAGGGTGAAGCCGTCGCGCTCGAAGGTCTGCGGCTGCTTTCCCGGAGGGGCGCCGGCGCGCGTCACCAGCAGGCGCTGCATGGTCTGCGCGAACACGTCGGGCCGGGTCAGCGGCAGCGCCACCGCCCAGTCCGCCGCCGTCCCCAGCTCGAAGACGGCAATTGCCGCGCCGCGGTCGGGATCGAGCCCCGCAGCGAGCAAGCCCTCTCGCGTGAGCGGGTCGAACCCGAGCTGCGCCACGAGAGCGCGGCGGTAGTCGCCGAGCTGCTCGCCTCCGGGAAGCGACTGCAGCCGATCGCCCAGGGCGGAGAAGTGCCCGGCCACCGCCCCCAGAGGGGCCGTCACCACCGCGCCCCCCGGACGCGCCGGCAAGAGCTCCTCCGCCGACCCGGCGCTCCTGCCGCCGCAGCGCGAGCAGCCGGCCGCGAAGAGGAGCAGGAGCGTGCCGGCGCGCATCGAGCGCAGCCTCTACCGCTGCCGCCGCGAGCGCACCATGCGCTGGAAGCGCGGGTTCTTGCTCATGGACCACAAGTAGACGCCTTCGGCGGCGGCAACCCCGAGGAGCAGCGGCGCGCTGAAGGGCAGGACCGCCGCCGCGACGACCCCCGCCGCCAGCCCGACGAGGTTCGGCTTCATCAGGAACGCGTCCTTGACGTAGTCCTCGGCCATGGCCGGCCTAGCTCTTCACGCCCTCGCGCGAGCCGAGCGTCTTCTGCCCTTCGGGCGCCGATGCCGGCGCCTCCATGCCCATCTCCTGCTTGAACTGCTTGAGCAGCTCGGTGGCGCGGATCTTCTCCGCCTCCTCCTCGATCTTCATCCCCTGCGTGTCGACGTTGGACATGGCCATGTCCATGCGCGCCTCGTTGACCGCGGTCTGCTCCTGGATCTTCTGCAGCATCTCGTCGTGGGTGGCGTCGATGCCCGCCACCTGGAAGCTCTCCATCGCGTCGGCCACCTTGCTCTGCCACTTGGAGCGGCGGGCGTCGCGCAGGGCCTGCATGGCCTCGCTGGTCTTGCGGTCCTTCTCGCGCATGAACGCCTGCTTGACCTGCATCGCCTTGTCGAAGGCCTGGCGGGCGCCGAGGAGCTGCTGCTCGTTGCGGGCCAGCGCCGACTTCACCGTCTGCAGCTGCGTGGCGTAGGTGGTGGCGATGTCGTCGCGGCTCGCCTGGATGGCCGCCTTCACCTTGGAGGTCAGCTCGACCACGTCGTTCTTGTACTTCTGGTTCTCCTTCTCGAGCAGCGTCACGTTCGCCTTCACCATGGCGATGGACTCGTTCATCTTCGGGACCTGGTCGTTCAGGTCGCGGATGTTCTGCTCGAGGATCAGCTCGGGATCCTCGGCCGCGGAGATCATCCAGCCGAACATCGAGCGGAACGCGCGCTTCATGCGCTGCCACATAGAGGGGGCCTCCGGAGGGTTCGCCCCTCAAAGCATAGCTTGAGAAGGGTGGCAACACCGGCTATTTCGCCTCCGGCATGCTCCATGGCTGCCCGCTCCCCTCGGAGGCTTTCCCCGACTGGAAGCGCGACTTCGGCCGCGACGCGCCGCTGGAGCTGGAGATCGGACCGGGGAGGGGCGCGTTCGCGCTCGACCACGCCGCCCTCCATCCCGAGCTGGACCTGGTCCTGATCGAGACGCGCAGGAGCGACTGCGAGCTGATCCGCGCGAGGGCGGCGCGGCGCGGGCTCGGCAACCTGCTCGTCCTGCAGGGGGACGCGAAGCTGCTCTTGCCCCGCCTCTTTCCACCGGGATCGCTGGCGGCCGTGCACGTGCAGTTTCCCGACCCGTGGTGGAAGAAGCGCCACCACAAGCGGCGGATGGTGGACGTGGGCTTCGCCGCGCAGATGCGCAGCCTGCTCGCCAAAGGCGGCATGGTGGACTTCCGCACCGACGTGCCGGCCTACGCGCGCGAGGCGGCGCAGACCTGGATTGAGGCCGGGTTCGAGCCGCTTCCGGACCAGGCGCCGGAGGTGCTCTCCACGCGGGAACGGCGCTACGCCGTCACCGGCCAGCCGGTATTCCGCGCGCGCTTCAGGAACCCTGCAGGCGGCGCGCCCCATCCGCCGGTGGACCGCACCGGTCGAGACTGGCGCGACGTGCGCAGGAAATAGGTAAGCTGCGCCGCCATGCTCCTCGCCCTCCTGCTCGCGATCGATGCGGCGCTGCAGCCCTACGTGAAGGTCGATGCCCCGGCGCTGGTGCTCGAGCACGTCCGCGTGATCGACGGCACCGGCGCCCCGCCGCGCGAGGACCAGACCCTCTACATCGCGGCCGGCAAGCTGGCCGCGCAAGCGGCGCCGGGAGCGCGGCGCATCGATCTCTCCGGTCATACGGTGATGCCGGGCCTGGTGGGCATGCACGACCACCTCTTCTACCCGGTGGGCGGCGCCATCTTCGCCGAGATGCCCTACAGCTTTCCCCGCCTGTACCTCGCCGCAGGCGTCACCACCATCCGCACCGGCGGCAGCCTCGAGCCGTACACCGACATCGAGCTGAAGAAGCAGATCGACTCGGGCAAGTCTCCTGGCCCGAAGATCTGGATCACCGGCCCGTATCTCGAAGGCCCCGGATCCTTCGCGCTGCAGATGCACGCGCTCCGCGACGCGGCCGACGCCCGCAACACGGTGAACTTCTGGGCGGACCAGGGCGCCACTTCGTTCAAGGGATACAACTTCCTCACCCGCGCCGAGCTGGGGGCCGCCATCGAGGCGGCGCACGCGCGAAGGCTCAAGGTCACGGCGCACCTCTGCTCGATCGGTTTCACCGAGGCGGCGCGGCTGGGCATCGACGACCTGGAGCACGGGCTCCTGGTGGACACCGAGTTCTTCCCCGGCAAGAAGCCGGACCAGTGCCCGAATGCGCGCGAGGCCCTGGAGGACCTGGCGAAGATGTCGCCGGAAGACCCGCGCATCGCCAGGCTCGTCGCCGAGTTGGTGCAGCGCAAGGTCGCGCTCACCTCCACGCTGGCGGTGTTCGGCGCGTTCAGCGAGGACGGCTTTCGCCGCGCGCTCACGCCGGCGGTGCTGGAGGCCGTCTCGATCGAGACCCGCGGACGGCTCTTGCAGGCGCACCTCGCCCGCAATCCGGCCATGTGGCCCGGCCTCTTGAAGCTGGAGATGGCCTTCGAGCGCGCCTTCGCGAAGGCGGGCGGGCTCCTGATTGCGGGCTGCGACCCTACGGGCAACGGCGCGGTGCTCGCCGGCTACGGCGACTGGCGCGACGTGGAGCTCCTGGTGGACGCGGGGTTCACTCCGCTCGAGGCGCTGAAGATCCATTCCCTCAACGGCGCCGTCTGGCTGGGCGAGGAGCAGCGCATCGGCACGCTCGAGCCCGGCAAGGCCGCGGATTTGGTGGTGCTCGCCGGCAACCCCGCCAAGGACATCGCCGACATCGAGAAGGTGGAGACCGTGTTCAAGGACGGCGTCGGCTACGACCCGAAGAAGCTGGTGGAGTCGGTGCGCGGGCTGGTGGGCACGCGATGAAGGCGCAGGTGCTGCTCGCCGCGCTTGCCGCCTGCAGCGTTCCGGCGCAGCCGCCGCCGGGGAGCGCCGGTCCGGCGGAGGCGGTGCAGGATCTCCGCCGCCTCGCTGCAGAAGGGAGACGCCGCCACCGCCTGGTCGCTCCTCTCCGCGCGCACCCAACAAAAGGCGGATGACCTGGCGGCAAAGGCGCGGGCAGCGAGCGGCGACGCCGGCCCGGAATCCGGCCGCGCCATGCTCTTCGGCAGCGCCCTGCCCGCGGCGCCGGTGGAAGCGCACGTGGTCTCGCAGTCCGGCGACTCTGCGGAGGTGCGCGCGGGCGCGCCGGACGCGGGCGGCGCCGTCTATCGGGTGGTGCGCGAAGGGGGCCGCTGGCGCGTCGACCTGGACCTTTCCCGTTGATATGTTGGGCCGGAGGAGACCTCCATGTCCGACCTGCTTCACCCCGACGAGACCGAGCAGGACGACGCGAGCGAGACGCCCATCGAGACCGGCGACTTCGTGCTGGTCCTCGCCGCCGAGAACCAGATGGAGGCGGACCTGCTCGTCTCCGCCTGTGAAGAGGCGGGAATCCCCGCCATCCAGCGGTCCCCGCGCAGCGGTCTGGTGGGCACCATCGCCTCGCCGGTGGACGGGTTTGCCATCCTGGTCCCGCGCAAGGACGCGGATCGCGCGCTGCGCATCCTGACCGAGCGCAAGCAGGCCCTGGATTCGGATCCCGAGGGCGCCGCGCGGGCGGCCGAGGAAGAAGAGGCGCAGGGCGAGAAGGCCTGACCGCTCTCCGCCTGGTTCGTTCAGTTCCGGACAGCGATCTTCGAGACGCGGCGGGATGCGTCCTTGGGCTGCGCCAGGGCGAACCCCACCACCTTCCACTTCTTGTACTCGCGCTGGCGTTCCACGAACCCGGCCAGCGGCTCGTCCACCACGGCGTGCTCGGTGCCGGTGGAGGCATGGCGCACCACCCAGCCGCGCTTGTCCTTGAGCACGAATCCCATGTGCGTGATGCGGACCACCCGGCTCGGGTCGGGCTCGCGCACGACCATGAGAATGGACCCGGGGACGATGTCCTTCGCGTGCGCCGTCACCTGGTCGAGCGGCAGGTAGCGCACGGTGTACTTGCCGTCGGGAACGTTCGCCGGCGCCAGCCGCTTGAGCGCCGGCACCTGGGTCCACTCCGACCGCACCAACTCCAGGGTCTCGGCGGGCGCGCGGCGGTCGAGCGCCGGCACCTCGTCCACCAGGTATCCCTTCTGGCTGTTCACCGGCAGCCACTGCGCCTCGGTGAAGTGGTTGCGCGTCTCGAAGCTGGGCTGCCCGTCGGAATAGCGGATGTCGTCGAGGATGGCGCGCGCCTCGTCGAGGCTCCTGGCGTTGGCCATGGCGAGCACCGTCTCCACGTAGGTCTGGCAGTCCACCGCGTCGGTGCGGAAGAGCGGCCCGGGCTCGGGAGGACGCTGCCCGTCGCCGAGGGGGAACTCCCCGTAGGGCACGCCCACGAAGAGCCGGCTCAGCGCCGAGATGCGCTCCGCGAAGGGCTGCTTGTGCGTCCGCGCGATGGTGGAGTCGAGCTGCGCCTCGGAGAGCGAGAGGACGGGGGCGGTTGCGAGCAGGAGCAGGGCGGCGAGCATTTGCATGGATGTTAGGGGGCGGGAGGGGGCCTTTCAACGGAGAACCGCCCCCGGTTTGACACTCTTCCGGCGGAGGGGTAGCGAACTGTGCGTTGGCAAGGGTCGGAGATCGCGGCAAAGCAAGGAAACGCCCTGCCGTCCTCATGGCGCGCGGGCGCTTGCACGGCTGGCGCCACGGGGAGCCGGAGGAATGAGCGCGGTGGTGCGGGTGGGTACCGCGCAAGCGCCGGACGGCGCGCTTCTCGCCTTTCGCGTGCAGGGCGAGGGCGGCAATGCGCTGGCCGCCTGCAACGGCATGGGCGTCTCCAGCTCGTGGCGCGGTCTCTCCGCGCGCTTCTCCCGCCGCGGCGACACCTTCGTCACCTGGGACTACCGGGGCCAGGGACAGAGCCCGCCGGCCGCTCATCCCGAGAGCATGACGGTCGCGTCCTGCGCCCGCGACCTGTGGGCGGTGCTCGACGCCGTTCCGGTCCAGCGCGCGGTGCTGCTCGGGCAGTCGATTGGGGCGCACGTCATCGCCGACGCATACCGGCAGCAGCCCGACCGCGTGCTGGCTCTGGTGCCGCTCTTCGCAGGCGGTCGAAGGGCCTTGCCTCCTCTCTCCGCCGCGCTGGACTCCCTCTTGCGCGTGCTCGTGGAAGTGGGCGCCGCCAACGCGGAGCCCGCCGGACGCGCGCTCCGGGCGTCGCTCGCGGTCCCCGGCGTGTACGAGGTGCTGCGCGCGCTGGGCGGCTTGCCGGCCAGGGACGGCGAGGATCGCGAGTCGGACTTGCAGCGCCTCTCGCAGCTCGACCTGCGCGGGTGGTTCGCGCTGGCCCGCGACCTGCTCTCGCGCGACGCCACCCGCCTCTTCGCGGAGGTGCGCGCGCCGGTGCTGCGGACGGATGCGGCGCCGGCGGAGCAGCCCGAGCTGATCGCCTTGAAGCTGGAGAAGTTCCTCGAACAGGTGGGCCCCTCATGATCCCGTTCGCCTTGCTGCTGCTGCTCGCCGCTCCCATCGACCACGACGTCCTCCTGCAACTGCTCAAGGTGGACACCTCTCACGGCCACGAGACGCAGGCGCTCGAGCCGGTGCTGCAGCGCTTCAAGGCGGCCGGCGTGCCGGCGCAGATCCTCGAGTCGGCGCCCGGCCGCGGGAACCTGGTCGCGCGCATCAAGGGGACCGGCGCGAAGAAGCCGCTGCTGCTCGTCGCGCACATCGACGTGGTGCCGGTGGAGGGACAGCCCTGGAAGACGCCGCCGTTCACGCCCACCGAGCAGGACGGGTTCCTCTACGCCCGCGGCGTCAGCGACGACAAGGCCATGGCGTCCGCCATCGTCGAGGTGGCGCTGGAGCTCGCGTCGGCGCCGCAGAAGCCCGCGCGCGACGTCATCGTGGCCCTGACCGCGGGCGAGGAGACGGGCGGCTTCGCCGGCGTGAAGTGGCTGGTGGATCACCATCGCGATCTGATCAACGCAGAGCTGGCGCTGAACGAAGGCGGCGGCATCACCCTCGCTCCCGATCTCTCCCGCGTCGAATCGCTCGATCTGGCGGTGGCGGAGAAGACCTTCCAGAGCCTGCGGCTGACCGCGCACGGGCCGGGCGGGCACTCTTCGGTGCCCCCGACCGATCGCGATCCTGCGCTGGAGCTGGCGCGCGCCCTGGTCAAGATCGGCGAGTATCGCTTCGCGGCGCACGTGCTGCCCGAGGTGCGCGGCAAGCTCCTGCAACTCTCCCGCGGGGAGAAGCCGCCGCTCGCCGACGCGCTCGCGCGGGCGGCGAAAGGAGCGCTCTCGCCCGAGGACGAGCGGGTGATCTCCCGGGAGCGCATCTACAACGCGATGATCCGCACCACCTGCGTCACCACCCAGCTGCAGGGATCCCCGCAAGACAACGTGCTGCCCACCAGCATGCAGGCGGTGGTGAACTGCCGCATCCTCCCCGACGAGACCATCGAACAGACCAAGGCGCGCCTGCGCGAGGTGATCGCAGACCCCGGCGTGGAGCTGGCGGAGACGGAGCCGTTCGGGCCCGGCGGCAAGGTGCCCGCGGAAGGCGCGGTGCCCTCGGCGGTCCGCGCCGCGGCGGAGCGGGTGTTCGGCAACGCGCCCGTGCTGGAGACGCTGCAGCTCGGCGCCACCGACTCGCGGTACCTGCGCGAGATCGGCATCCTCGCCTACGGCATCCACACCGCGCCGGGCACGCTCGACGACGTGCGCAAGGGCATGGGCGCGCACGGCGCCAACGAGCGGCGGCCGGTGCGCTGGCTCCCCGAAGGCACCCGGTTCTTGCGCGAGGTGGTGCGGGAGCTGGTGAAGTAGCGGGTTACTTCTGCCGGTAGGTGATGCGGCCGCGGGTCAGGTCGTAGGGGGAGAGCTCGAGCTTGACGCGATCGCCGGGCAGGATGCGGATGCGGAACTTGCGCATCTTGCCGCTCGCGTAGGCGAGGACCGAATGCTTGTTGTCCAATTCGACGCGGTAATTCCCGCCCGCGAGCTCCTCGCGGACGGTCCCTTCGACTTCGATGCCTGCTTCTTTTTCTGACACGCGGTCCTTTTACCCGGCCTTCGGCCCTGCCGCCAGCACTTCCGGCGAGGCCTGGTCCGCGAACTGCTTGAAGTTCTCCGCGAAGAGCCGGGCAAGGTGCTTCGCCTTCTCGTCGTACGCCGCCTTGTCGGACCACGTCTCGCGCGGCGTGAGGACGGAGGCAGGCACGCCGGGCGCGTCGGTGGGCACCTCGAATCCGAAGAGCGGGTCCTTGACGAATTTCACCGAGTCCAGCTTCCCGTCGAGCGCCGCGTTGAGGAGCGCGCGGGTGTGCTGGATCGACATGCGCTTGCCGACTCCGTACGGGCCGCCGGTAAACCCCGTGTTCATCAGCCACACGCGGGTGCCGTTGGCGGCGATGTTCCTGGTCAAGAGCTTGCTGTAGACGGTGGGGTGCAGCGGCATGAAGGGCGCGCCGAAGCAGGTGGAGAAGGTGGCCTGCGGCTCCTTCACGCCGATCTCGGTGCCGGCCACCTTGGCGGTGTACCCGGAGAGGAAGTAATACGCCGCCTGCGTCGAGGTCAGCCGCGCGATGGGCGGCAGCACGCCGAACGCGTCGAAGGTGAGCATCACCACGTTGCGCGGCTGCCCGGCCATGCCGGTCTTGGAGGCGTTGGGGATGTAGCTGATGGGGTAGCAGGCGCGCGAGTTCTCCGCCAGCGACGCGTCGTCGAAGTCCACCTCGCGCGTCTGCGGATTCATCACCACGTTTTCCAGCACCGTGCCGAACATGCGGGTGGTGGCGTGGATCTCCGGCTCGGCCTGGGGAGAGAGGCGGATCACCTTGGCGTAGCAGCCGCCCTCGAAGTTGAAGACGCCGCCCGAGCTCCAGCCGTGCTCGTCGTCGCCGATCAGCGTGCGCCTGGAGTCGGCGGAGAGGGTGGTCTTGCCCGTCCCGGAGAGGCCGAAGAACACCGCCGTGTCGCCCTGCGGACCCACGTTGGCGCTGGCGTGCATGGGCATGGTGCCCTTGGCGGGGAGCACGAAGTTCATCAGCGAGAAGGCGCTCTTCTTCATCTCGCCGGCGTATCCGGTGTTGGCGATCAGGGTCAGCTTCTTCTCGAAGTCCACCAGGATGGCGGTGGGGCCGTTGGTCCCGTCTTCCTCCTTGTCGGCGACGAGCCCGGGCACGTCGACGATGGTGAACGGGTCGGTGACGCCCTCGTACTCGCCGGGCGCCGCGGGCAGGAGCATGGTGCGGATGAAGAGGTTGTGCCAGGCGAACTGGGTGATCACCCGCACCGGGATGCGGTGCTGCGGGCTGGTGCCCACGAAGGCGTCGAGGACGAACACCTCCTTGTCGGCGAGGAACCGCTTCACCTTGTCGAAGAACCTGTCGAACTTCTCCTGCGCGAAGGGCTTGTTGACCTTGCCCCACCAGACTCTCTTCTCGGTGGCGGCGTTGCGCACGATGAACTTGTCGTTGGCGGCGCGGCCGGTGTGCTTGCCGGTGACCACCACCAGCGATCCCCCGGCGGCGATCTTCCCCTCGCCGCGCCTCACCGCCTCCTCGAAGAGGACGGGGGAGGGAAGGTTCCAGTTCGCCTTCTTCACGCGGATGGAACCGATCTGATTGGACTCGGACGGCATGCGGGGCTCTCCGTGGCGCAGGCGGGGGGAAGTAGCACACGCTACGCCGGATCGGCAATCGGCGCTTCGGCGCCCTTTGTACGCTGTTGGAAATCAGTCCGGTAAAGTTGCAATCGCAACAGGAGCGGCCGGCACTTTCGATAACGAAAAATGGTCGAGAAGCTCCGAGGCTGAGCACCTCTCCGGCGCCGCCAGGCCCGAGAGGCGGGCGAGCTGCGCGACGATCTGACGCGGATCCTTGCCTGCCGCGCGCAGCGCCGAGAGCGAGAGCGCCTTGTCGCGTTTGGAAAGCCTCTCGCCCGAGGGGCCGAGCACGAGCGGCGCGTGAGCGAACTCCGGCTCGCGCCCGCCCAGCAGCCGGTGAAGGAGGATCTGCCGCGCGGTGGAGGGCAGGAGGTCGGCGCCGCGCAGCACCTGGGTGATTCCCATCGCCGCATCGTCCACCACCACCGCGAGCTGGTAGGCGAAGATGCCATCGGCGCGGCGGAGCACGAAGTCGCCCACCAGCTCCCGGGTATCGAAGGCTTGTCGCCCGAGGATGGCGTCGCGGAAGGCCAGAGGTCCCGGGGGCACGCGCAGCCGGAGCGCAGGCGGCCGCACGGCGCGTCTGCGCGACCGCTCGGCCGCGCTGAGCGAGGCGCAGGTGCCCGGGTAGCGCGGTCCCTCGTTTCCGTGGGGGGCGCTGGCTGCCCCCGCGATCTCCGCCCGCGAACAGAAGCATTCGTAGACCTGGTCCCCGAGCCGGCGCAGCGCCTCCTCGTACAGGGCGGTGCGCCGCGACTGGAACACCGGCTCGCCGTCCCAACAAAGCCCCAGCCAGCGCAGCTCCTCCATCTGCTGCTCCGCCATGCCCGGCCTGACACGGGGAGCGTCGATGTCCTCGATGCGGAGCAGGTGGTCGCCGCCCCTGCGGCGCGACCACAGCCAGGCGAGCAGCGCCGTGCGGGCGTTGCCAAGGTGAAGCTCGCCGGTAGGGCTGGGAGCGAATCGTCCGCGAACGCTCATCGTCTTATCGCTCAACTCGCTCAAGGGGCGGGAGGTGCCGGAAGGGGTAGCATGAACTCGGACGTCCTTTCGACGCGCCAGGTGGCCACGCTTCTCGGCGTGGGGGAAGCCACCGTGAAGCGGTGGGCCGACGCGGGCGAAATCGACTGCTTCCGCACCCCCGGCGGACACCGCAAGTTCCGCCTCCGCGACGTCACCGCCTTCGTCCACAAGCGCCAGTACCACGCGGCCGGGCCGGTCCCGGGAGCGCTGCCGCAGGGCGCCGACGAGCTGGGCGATGCGGCCGTCAAACACTTCCAGTCCGCCGCGCTGCGCGGCGATGCCCAGGCCCTGGTCGCCCAGCTGGCGGCGCTGAGGCTGCGCGGCAACCCGCTCGCCGTCCTCTTCGACGAGGTTGCGACACCCGCGCTCCACGGCGTGGGGGAGAAGTGGGCGCAGTCCGTCCTCTCCACGGCGGAGGAGCACATCGCCGCCCAGGCGGTGATCGACGCGGTCGCGCGCGCCCAGCCGCTGGCGGAGCCCTCCGGAGAGGCCGTCCGGCCGGATCGAGGCACCGCCATCGTCGCCGCGGTGGCAGGCGAGCTGCACGACATCGCCGCGCGCATGGCGGCCTGCCTCTTGCGCGCGCAGGGCTTCGAGGTGCTGGCGCCGCTGGCGCAAACGCCGGCGCGGGATCTCGCCGACCTGGTGATGCGGACGCGCGCGGCGCTGGTGGTGCTGAGCAGCACCGTCCATCTCGACGTCGGCGAGCAGGTGGGCCTGGCGCTGGCGGCGGCGCGGCAGACGGGCGGTCGGGTGGTCGTCGGCGGCGCTGCGATGGAGAAGGCCCGGCTGCCGCCCGAGGCGCGCGTGCTCCGCAACTTGCAGGAGCTGGAGGCGGACTCGCAGTCCGCCGGACGCAAGCGCTCCCGCTCCTGAGCCGGTCGCGGAGTCGCCTCGCGGCAGAGCCGGGATGTGGTATGACCCCCCGCCCGCAGTCCAGCGGAAGAACAAGGCGTTCGATGAGCGAGAAGCCGGAGCATCAGGAGCCGCAGTCGCAGGGGCGCAAGAGGCAGCCGTCCTTCGAAGAGATCCTGCAGGGCGCCTCGGTGGTGGAGGAGCCGAAGACGGCGCCGCCTCCTGCCCCGAAGAAGCAGGCGCAGCCGACCTTCGAGGAGATCCTCGCCAGGGCGCAGCCCTCCTCGGCGCCGGCGCAGGAGTCGAAGCCCCCAGAGCGCAGGAGCCGCCCTCCCCGGCAGAAGGAAGAGCGGAAGATGCCGGTGGTGGTGCGCAAGCCGGCTCTCGGCGCGCAGTCCGCATCCGAGCCGCAAGCCGCGCAGGCGCAGCCGGAGGGGCAGGAAGAGCAGGAACGGCGCCCCGCTCCGGAGGAATCCCGGCTCCGTCTTCTCGCAGCCCTCCCCGGAAGAGAACGCCGATTTCGCGGCACTGCTCGCCGAGTCGCAGCAGCAGAAGCCGGGAAAGCTGCGCGTCGGACAGAAGATCTCCGCCCGCGTCGCCCACCTCGGCGGCGAGGTGGCCTTCCTCGACCTGGGGGGCAAGGGCGAAGGCATCATCGACCTGCGCGAGCTGCGCGACGACAAGGGCGAGCTCTTGGTGCAGGCGGGCGCCACCATCGACGGGTACGTGCTCTCGCTCAGCGAAGGCAACGTGGTGGTCACCCGCTCGGTGCCCAGGGGCGCCGGCCGCGAGATGGTGCAGGAGGCGCTGGACGCGAAGATCCCCATCGAGGGGCTGGTCACCGGGCAGAACAAGGGCGGCCTCGAGGTGGACCTGGGCGGCATGCGCGGCTTCGTGCCCGCCTCGCAGGTGGACGTGCGCTTCGTCGAGGACCAGTCGGGGTTCGTCGGGCAGCGGCTCAAGTTCCGCGTCACCGAGCTGCGCGGGGGCAACGCCATCCTCTCGCGGCGGGCGCTTCTCGAGGAGGAGCGCGCCTCGCAGGCGGCGGAGCTGCGCAAGCGGCTGGAGGTGGGCGCGCAGCTCGAGGGCACGGTCACCTCCGTCCGCGACTTCGGCGCCTTCGTGGACATCGGCGGCATCGAGGGGCTCGTGCACGTGAGCGAGCTGTCCCACGCCCGGGTCGCGCACGCGCAGGACGTGGTCAAGCCGGGGCAGAAGGTGAAAGCGCAGGTACTGCGCCTGGAGAAGGACGAGAGGGGCCACGACAAGGTGGCGCTGAGCCTGCGCGCGCTGGAACAGGACCCCTGGGATGCGGCGCGGCCGCAGCTCAAGGAGGGGGCGCGCCTCGAGGGCAAGGTGGCGCGCCTGCAGCCGTTCGGAGCGTTCGTGGAGCTGTTTCCGGGCGTGGACGGGCTCGTGCACGTGAGCGCGCTGAGCGACCGGCACATCCAGCATCCGCGCGAGGTGGTCAAGGAGGGCGAGACCATCCAGGTGCAGATCGAGTCGGTGGACGACGCCTCCCGCCGCGTGGCGCTGCGCCGCATCACCGACGAGGAGGCGCGGGCTCCCGAGGGGCCGTCCGCGTCCGCGCCGCCGGCCCAGAAGCAGCGCGCCAAGGTGGGCGACATGGTCGAGGCCACGGTGGACAAGTGCGAGGCGTTCGGCGTCTTCGTCCACTGGGACGGCGGCAAGGGCCTGGTCCCCAACGCGGAGCTGGGAACGCCGCGCGGCAGCGACAACAAGAAGACGCTGCCGCCGGGGACGCAGTTCAAGGCGCAGATCACCGACATCGACGACCGCGGGCGCTATCGCCTGTCGCGCACGTCGGCGGAGCGGGCGGAGGGCGCTTCCGACTATCGCGAGTACCAGCGGCAGATGAACCGGAAGATGCCGCCCGGCAAGGGCTTCGGCACCTTGGGCGACCTTTTGCGCGCCAAGCTGGAGGAGCAGTCGGACGAGGAGTGAGGCGCTTCAGCGCGGGGAGTTGAGCAGCAGCGTCCGGAAGTCCTCCTCGGTGCGCGGCTCCTTGGGCTCGTTGACGCTGATGCCGCGGATGACGCCCTTGGGGTCGATGACGAAGGTGCCGCGCTTCGCGTATCCGGTCTCGCCCATGAAGACGCCGTACTTCTGCGCCACGTTGCCCTTGGGATGGAAGTCGGAGAGCAGGGTGGCGCTGAGGCCGGCGTCGCGCTTGAACGCCTTCAGGCTCCACTTGTTGTCCACCGAGACGCCCACCACCGCGGCGTCCTGCCGCTCGTAGTCGGCGCGGTTCGCCTCCACCTGCTTCAGCTCCTGGGTGCAGATGGGCGAGAAGGCGGCGGGAAAGAAGACCAGCACCACGCTGCGGCCGCGAAAGCTGGAGAGGCGGGTGGGCTTGCCCTCCTCGTCGAGGAGCTCGAAGTCCGGTGCGACGTCGCCGACCTGAAGCATCTCCACCTACCTCCTTGGCCCTTCGCAGGGTTGATGCCTGCGGGCGGGGAAGGCAACCGCGGCAGCAGGGCGAGCGCCTGCCTGGTCGTTTTCGTCGCGCCGCGGCGAGCGATTGCATGCGCGCGGGCGGCCGTGGGCTTCCGCGCCGGCTGCCGCGTCCCAAACTTGCAGTTCCGGGGGTGCGCAATGCAGGCGAAGGCGATGCTGCGGTTGGGCTACGGGTTGGTCCCCATCGTCGCGGGCGCGGACAAGTTCACCAACCTCTTGACCGACTGGGAAGAGTACCTGAGCCCGGAAGTCGAGCGCAGGCTTCCCGTCGACGGACGCACCTTCATGCGGCTGGTCGGGCTGGTCGAGATCGCGGCGGGGCTCCTGGTCCTGCGGCGGCCCCGGGCTGGAGGCATGCTGGTCGCGGGGTGGCTGGGCGGAATCGTCGGAAATCTGCTCTCGATGGGCGAGCACCTGGACGTCGCGGCGCGCGATGCGCTGCTGGCGGTGGGCGCTCTCGCCCTCTCGCGGATGTCGGGCGAGGCGCGCCAGGCGCGGGCGCCGTCGGCCGGCCTGCCGCGGCGGCAGATGCGGATCGATCCGGTGGGGACCGTCCCCAGGTCGGTGCACTAAGGGGCCACGATACTTGACCCCGCCTGCCGGTTTGGCCTGACGGGTTGAGTATCGTGTCCCCCTTTCGGCGCGGCTTGCACCTGAACTGATGTTTAGCTAGATTGTCGGCGTGACCCTGCCGGCTCGCCGCCTGCCGAAGGACCTGCACGCGCTCGAAGAGCTGCTGCGCGACGGGCAGGTCCGGCGCGCTCCGGCGCTCTCGCCCCCGGCCCCTGCGGCGCTGCCTCTGGGCTTTGCCGCGCTCGATGCGGCGCTCGGGGGCGGGCTCTCGCGCGGGCACCTGCACGAGATTGTCGGGCCGCCCGGCGCCGGCGGCACGGCGCTCCTGCGCCTGGCGATCGCCTCGGCCACGCAGGCGGGCGAGAACTGCGCGCTGATCGACCCTGGAGACTCGTTCGACCCCTCGCCCTGCGGCATCGACCTCTCGCGCCTCCTCTGGACGCGCCCCGCCGACTGCGTGCAGGCGCTGCGCGCGGCGGAGATTGCGCTGGAGGCGCGCTTCGCGCTGGTCGCGCTGGACCTGGCGGACGTCTCGGTGCTGCCGCCGCCCAGGGTGCCCAAGGGCGTCGTGCAGGTCGTCCGCTTCGAGAAGCGGCCGCCCTCGCCCGGCGCATCGCCGTGGGCGCGGCTCGCCCGGCGCGCGGAAAAACACGGCGGCGTGCTGCTGCTCCTCGCCCGCGCGCCGCAGGCGGGTACCTTCGCCGCGACCACCATCGAGCTCGAGCGCGGCGGTACGCAGTGGGAGGGACGTGCCGGCGCCCCAGGCCGCTTGTTGCGCGGCGCGCAGGCCGCCGCCGCGGTGGCCCGGCACAAGCGCATGCCGCCGTCCGGCCCGCTCGTCCTCACCCTTCCCCTGCGGCAGAAGTGACCCCGCGCGATGCCGAAGATCGCCTGCCTGTGGGTTCCGGAGCTTTCTCTCGTCGCCGCCTTGCGCGTCGAGCCGCAGCTCTGCGCCATGCCGCTCGCCGTGGTGCAGGCGGGGGCGGAGCTGGGAGGGCGGGCGCACGTCCTCGGCAGGACGCCTCTGGCCGCGGGGGTCGAGCCGGGGCAGACGCTGGCGGAGGCGCGAGCGCTCTGTCCTGGCCTGGTGGTGCGGCAGGCATCCGCCGAGCGGGAGCGGGCGGCGGCGTAGGCGGCGCGCGAGGCGGCGATCTGCGTGTCGCCGCGCGTCGAGGAGGCCGCGCCGGGACTCGTCTACGCCGACGCGGAGGGCCTGGAGTCGCTCTTCGGCGACGACCGCGCGGTGGCGCGCGAGCTGGTATCGGCCGCGGAGCGCCTCGGCATCCGGGCCGCGGTCGGGCTTTCGTCGGGCAAGGCGGTGGCGCGGCTGGCGGCGCGCGCGGCGGCGGCCGAGCTGACGCTGGAAGAGACGCGGCAGGGGGCGGGCGGCGGAGCGTTCCGGGTGGTGACGCCGGAAGAGCAGCGCGAGTTCCTGGCCGCCTTGCCGTTGCACGCGCTCGACCTGCCGGACGAGCTGCAGATCTCCTTGCGCCGATTCGGGCTGCAGACGCTGGGAGAGGTGGCGCTGCTTCCGCCGGGGCCGCTCGCGGCGCGCCTGGGCCCGGAGGCGGCGCTGCTCTCGCGGCTGGCCCGCGGCGAGGACGCGACCGCGCTCCAGGCGCGCGCGGAGCCGGAACGGTTCGAGGAAGGGGAGGAGCTGGACTGGGACGCCTCGTCGGTGACGCCGCTGCTCTTCGTCTGGAAGGGGCTGCTCGACCGGCTTGCCCAGCGGCTCGCGGCGCGTGGGCTGATGGCGCGCGAGCTGTACCTCCAGCTCCGCCTCGCCGATGGCTCCTGGGACGAGCGCGCGCTGGATTTGGCGGCGCCCACGCGCGAGGCGCCCGCGCTCCTGCAGCTCTTGCGCCTGTCGGTGGAAGCGCAGCCGCCATCGGCAGGCGTGCGCGCTGTGCGGCTCTCGGCGGTGCCGACGCGCGAGGTGCTGGAGCAGATGCCGCTCTTCGGCCGGCGCTCCGCCAGCCCCACGCAGCTCGCCGCCGCCGTGGCGCGGCTCTCGGCGCTGGTCGGGCCGGGCAAGGTGGGCAGCCCGCGCGCCCCGGACCGATGGGCGCCGTTCGCTGCGGAATGCGGGAAGTTCTCGCCGCCGCCGCCTCCGCGCGTGGCGCTGCCGCCTGCATGCGAGCTTTCCCTGGCCGCCCGCGCGCTGCGGCCGCCGCGCACCGCCGAGGTGCGCTGCGACGATGCGGGCGCGCCGCTCCTGGTCATCGGCGAGGGCGCGCTGGGCGGACGGGTGGTGGCGAGCGCGGGCCCCTGGCGGACGGTGGCGGAATGGTGGACCGAGGCGCCCATCGCGCTCGATGCCTATGACCTGGAGCTGGCGGGCGGCCTGTTGATCCGCGCGGCGCGCGAGCTCGCCACCGGGGAGTGGCGGATCGAGGCGGTCTATGACTGAGAAGCGCCGGCAGCGGAGCAGCGATCCCGGCTGCCCCATCGAGGCCGCCATCGACGCGCGCCGGCCGCCGGAGGCGCGGCTCTCGCCCTTTCCGCAGGACGATCTCGTCGAGACGCCTGCGCCGCAGCCGTCGCTCGCCTCCTTCGCGGCGGCCCGCCTGGACGGGTCCTCACCCACGGCACCGCTCCAACGAAGACCCGCCGCGGGGTCCAGCGACTACGTCGAGCTGCACGCGCGCAGCGCCTTCTCCTTCCTCCGGGCCTCGTCGTTGCCGGAAGACCTGGCCCATGCCGCCGCGGCCGCGGGCCATGCCGTCTTCGGCCTCGCCGACGTGGGCGGCGTCTACGGCACTCCCCGCTTCCACGCAGCGGCCCGCCGCGAAGGGGTGCGCCCGCTGGTGGGGGCGGAGCTCGACGTGGAAGGCGGCGGCCGGGTGGCGCTGCTCTGCGAGGATCGGCGCGGCTACAAGAACCTCTGCCGCCTGCTCACGCTCGGCCACGCGCGCGCCGGCAAGGAGGAGTGCCGCGTCGCCCCCGCGGAGCTGGCCGATCTTCGCCAGGGCCTCGTCGCGCTCAGCGCCGGCGCGCCCGCGGAGCTCGCGCTCCTCGCCGATCATCTCGGCATCGAGAGGCTCTTCGCGGAGGTGCAGCGGCATCTCGACCCCGAGGAGGAGCGCGACAACCGCCGCCGCGTCGACGCCGCCCGCGCCCGCGGCCTGCGCGTCGTGGCAGGAGGCGGCGTCAGCCACGCCATGCCGCAAGGCAAGCCGCTCTTCGACGCGCTCACCTGCATCCGCCTCAAGACCACGCTCGACGATGCCGGCCGGCTCCTCTCGCGCAACGCCGAGCGCCACGTGCGCCCGCCCGGCGAGACGGCCGCGCTCTTCCGCGACCTGCCCGAGGCGGTGCGCGCCACCAAGGAGATCGCCGCGCGCTGCGCCTACACGCTCGACGACCTGGGCTACCAGCTGCCCGAACCGCAGTTCCTCCACGACGCCTCGCTCGACGGCGAGCTCTGGCACCGCACCATGGACGGCGCGCGCCGCCGCTACGGCGGACCTTCCGGCCCGCGCTGGCCCAGGGCGGTGGCGCAGCTCGAGCGCGAGCTGTCCCTGATCGCCAAGCTCGGGCTCGCCGGCTACTTCCTCATCGTCCACGACATGGTGCTGTTCTGCGAACGGGAGAAGGTGCTGGCGCAGGGGCGCGGCTCGGCGGCCAACAGCGCCGTCTGCTACGCGCTCGGCATCACCGCGGTGGACCCGGTGGGCATGAATTTATTGTTCGAGCGCTTCCTCTCCGAAGAGCGCACCGATTCCACCGGCCACAAGGCCTGGCCGGACATCGACCTCGACCTGCCCAGCGGCGACCAGCGCGAGAAGGTCATCCAGCACGTCTACCAGCGCTACGGCGCGGCCGGCGCCGCCATGACCGCGAACGTGATCACCTACCGGGCTCGCTCCGCATCCAGGGAGATGGGCAAGGTGCTGGGGCTGCCGCAGGAGGAGCTGGACCGCCTCTCCAAGCTGCTCCCGCAATTCGAGTTCACGACCGATCACGACGCGCTGCAGAACCGGGCCCGCGAGGCGGGGCTGGCCACGGGCGACCGCCGGGTGTCGCTCTATCTGCAGCTCTGCCAGCAGATCGCCGGGCTGCCGCGGCACCTCGGCCAGCACTCGGGCGGCATGATCATCGCGCGCGGCAGGCTCGACGAGATCGTCCCGCTCGAGCCGGCGTCGATGCCGGGGCGGGTGGTGGTGCAGTGGGACAAGGACGACTGCGCCGACCTCGGCATCATCAAGATCGACCTGCTCGGGCTGGGGATGATGGCCGTCCTGGAACAGGCCCTTCCGCTGGTGCGCGCGCACGAAGGCGTCGAGCTGGACCTGGCGCAGCTTCCGGCGGGCGACCCGGGCGTCTACGAGCTGCTGCAAACGGCGGACACGGTGGGCGTCTTCCAGGTGGAGTCGCGGGCGCAGATGGCGACGTTGCCGCGCATGCGGCCGGACCACTTCTACGACATCGTCGTGCAGGTGGCGATCATCCGCCCCGGGCCCATCGTCGGGCAGATGGTGAACCCCTACCTGGAGCGGCGCGCGGGGCGGCAGAAGCCGTCGGTGCCGCACCCGTCGCTGTGGCCGGTGCTGGAGCGGACGCTGGGCGTGCCGCTCTTCCAGGAGCAGCTCATGCGCATCGCCATGGTGGCGGCGAGCTTCACCGGAGGAGAGGCGGACGAGCTGCGCCGGGCCATGGGCAGCAAGCGCAGCGTGGAGAGGATGCAGCGCATCGAGGAGCGGCTGCGGGCGGGGATGACGGCCAACGGCATTTCCCCCTCTGCGCAGGACGAGATCGTGCGCGACATCACCTCGTTTGCGCTCTACGGGTTTCCCGAGAGCCATGCAGCCTCGTTCGCGCTCCTCGTCTATGCGAGCGCGTATCTCAAAGTTCACCACCCGCACGCGTTCTACACCGCCATGCTCAACTGCTGGCCGATGGGCTTCTACAGCCCGGCCACGCTGGTCAAGGACGCGCAGCGCCGCGGGGTGCGGGTGAAGCCCATCGACGTGGCGCACAGCCAGTGGCTGTGCACGCTGGAGCGGACCGGGCCGGAGGAGGAGCTGCGGCTCAGGCTCGGCCTGCGCTACGCGCGGGGACTGCGCGAGGCGGTGGGGCGCAAGATCGCCGCCGAGCGGGAGCAGGCGCCGTTCGCGAGCATCGCGGATTTCGCGGCGCGCACCGGGATGCGGCGGGACGAGCTTGCCGCGCTGGCGGAGATGGGGGCATTCGCTTCCGTTCCTGCGCGGCCTGGAGGCGCGCTGCCGACGCGGCGGGCGGCGCTGTGGCAGGCGGAGGCTGCTTGCCGCCGTGGGCCGGGACTGTTTGCGCGCGTCGAGCCGCGGGAGGAGTGGGATCAGGGTTCGGGTTCGGGTTTAGGTTTAGGTTTAGGTTTAGGGAACGGGGAAGAGCGGGATCAGGCGGCGCCGGAACAGGATTCATTGGCGCATGTCAATGCGCACCCGCGGGAGCATGCGAGGCAGGCGATGCGGGCGTTTGGGGAGGAGCTGCGGCGCGGGGCAGCTCGTCCCGGGACGAGTCGGCCAGGCGCCGGCAGGGCTGGCGCGCAGTCCGCTGCCGGAGATGGGATTGCGCGAGCGGATTGCGGCGGACTTGCGCGGGACCGGCATGACGGTGGGGCCGCATCCGGTGGCGCTGGAGCGGGAGAAGCTGCGGGCGATGGGAGTGCACGCCGCCGCCGAGCTGCCACAGCTGCGCTGGCGGACAGCGGCGTGCGCGCCGGGGGACTGTGCATCGTGCGGCAGCGGCCGGGCACCGCCAAGGGGTTCGTCTTCCTCAGCCTGGAGGACGAGACCGGCATCGCCAACATCGTCATCGACCCCGACACCTTCGAGAAGAACCGCCGCCCCATCCTGGGCAGCTCCTTGCTCATCGTCGAGGGCCGCCTGGAGAAGTACGACGGCGTGGTGAGCGTGAAGGGCCACGGCTTCTGGAGCCTGCGCGAGGCCCTGGCAGAGCACGTGCAGTCGCGCGACTTTCACTGAGCGCGCGACTCCCAGGGCAGCGCGCGGACTGCCGCGGCGCCGCCGGACAGCCGCCGCGACCGAGCGGCGGGCTAGAGCCGCGTCAGCACCACGCCGAGGGCGATCAGCGCCCCGCCGGCCAGGTGCAAGAGCCCCGGCCGCTCTCCCAGCGCGGCCCAGGCCACCAGCACCGCGACCAGCGGCGTCACGCACATGTAGATGGCCGTCCGCGTGGCCCCCACCGCCCGCACGCTCGCGTTCCAGATCAGGTAGGCGAGCACGAG
Source organism: uncultured delta proteobacterium (assembly GCA_963792275.1). Taxonomy (GTDB): domain Bacteria; phylum Myxococcota; class Myxococcia; order Myxococcales; family 40CM-4-68-19; genus 40CM-4-68-19. Next base: position 119,789 of record CAWBVQ010000016.1, on the reverse strand, counting down.
CGAGAGCGCGGTGGCATAGGCCAAGGCCCCCCAGACCGACAGGTCCACCGCGCGCCACTGCACGCGCAACAGCTCCGGCGCGCCTGCCAGCACCAGGCCCGGCGTGCCGGTGTAGGTGGTCCAGGCCGTGACCCGCAGCGCCGACATGCCCGAGACCCTGCGCAATCCCACCGTGTACACCGACCAGCAGAGGAGCGCCCCGACGGTGAAGAGGTCGCCGATCCTCGCCTGCAGCACCGCGGCCGCGGGGCGGGCCAGCACCACCACGAGAACGCCGGCGATGCCGAAGGCGATGCCCAGGCGGGTGCGGCCGGTGGTGCGCTCGAGCCCCATCGCCGCGCCGAGGATGGCCACCACCGCCGGCGCCGCCGCCACGATGAGCGAAGTGTTGGTGGCCGTGCTGCGCGCGAGCCCGAGCACGAAGCCCAACTGGTAGAGCGTGTTGCCGAGCACCCCCAGCCAGACCAGGTGCCAGAGCGTTCTGCCGCGGGGAAAGGCGCCGCGGCCTTCGGTCCGGCGCACCAGCGCCCAGAGCAGCACGCTGCCCGCCATGAACCGCAGCGCCGTGAACGCGAGCGGCGAGAGCTGGGCGAAGGCGAGCTTGGTGACGGTGAAGTTCGCCCCCCAGATCAGGCAGACCATCAGCATGCCGGCGTCGTGCCGCGCCCGGCGCAGCAGGGAGAGATCGGTGCTCTCGTGCACCGCGGCTTTCTACCCGATGCGCCGCGGCTCGGGAGCGACAATCTTCGTTGACCTGCAGGGCGGCCCGTGCGACAGCGCGCGCGATGCTCAAGGCGCTGCTCCTCGACCTCGACGGAACGCTGATCGATACGCCCCAGGCCATCGTCGAGGTGACCCAGGCCACCCTGCAGCAGCTGCGCCTGCCGCCCGCCGACCCGCAGGCCATCAAGGACGGCATCGGCCTGCCCTTGCCCATCGCCCTGGGGCAACTGATCGGGAAGGGGCCGGCGGGGGCGGCGGAGGCGGTGGAAATCTATCGCGTGCTCTGGCGCTCGCAGGTCACGCCGCGCATTCCGCACCTCCTCTATCCCGGCGTCCGCGAAGGGCTGCAGAGGCTGCGGGAGCACGGCCTCTCGCTCGCGGTGGTCACGGGGAAGGCGCAGGACGGCGCCGAATCCAGCGTCCGCGGCGCCGGCCTCTCCGAGCTGTTCGAGGTGGTGCTGGGCTACACCAGCGTCCCCAATCCGAAGCCCGCGCCCGACCTGGCGCTGGAGGCGTTGCGCCGCCTCGGCCAGCGCGCGGCGGACGCGGTGGTGGTGGGCGACGCCACCCACGACCTCACCATGGCAAAGCGGGCGGGCATCCGCTCCATCGCCGTCTCCTACGGCGCCCAGCCCCTCGCGCAGCTCCTCGAGGCCGCTCCGACCTGGGTTGCACACTCCTTCGCCGAGGTGGTGCAGATTGCCCTGGGGCTCGCTAGTCTGGAGAAGCCATGACCATCGCCACCACCAACCCGTTCACGGGCGAAACCGTCAAGACCTTCCCCTCCGACTCCGACCAGGTGATCGAGCAGAAGCTGCAGAAGGCCGCCTCCGCGGCGAAGCAGTGGAGACGGACTCCCTTCGCCGAGCGCGCGCAGCGCCTCTCCAAGGCGGCATCGCTGCTCGAGCAGCGCAAGGACGCGCTGGGCCGGCTGATGACGCTGGAGATGGGAAAGCTGCGCAAGGCGGCCACCGGCGAGATTGAGAAGTGCATCATGGGCTGCCGCTACTACGCCGAGAATGCCGAGCGTCACCTGGCGCCGGAGGTGGTGCGGACGGACGCCAAGCGGTCGGAGAAGAGGTTCCAGCCGCTGGGCCCGGTGCTGGCGGTGATGCCCTGGAACTTCCCCTTCTGGCAGGTGTTCCGCTTCGCCGCGCCGGCGCTGATGGCCGGCAACGTCGGCCTGCTCAAGCACGCGAGCAACGTCCCGCAGTGCGCGCTCGCCATCGAGGAGATCTTCCGCGACGCCGGCTATCCCGAGGGCTGCTTCCAGACGCTCCTCGTGGGCAGCGAGAAGGTCAAGGCCATCCTCGAGGACCGCCGCGTGATGGCGGCCACCCTGACCGGCAGCGAGGGCGCGGGCAGGAGCCTCGGCAGCACCGCCGGCGCGCAGCTCAAGAAGACGGTGCTGGAGCTGGGTGGCAGCGATCCCTTCGTGGTGCTGCCCAGCGCCGACCTCGACAAGGCGGTGTCGGTGGCGGTGGCGGCGCGGGTGCAGAACGCCGGCCAGAGCTGCATCGCCGCCAAGCGCTTCATCGTCCACGAGAAGATCGCCGCCGAGTTCGAGAAGCGCTTCACCGCGCAGATGCAGGCGCTCAAAGTGGGGGATCCCCAGGACGACGCCACCGAGGTGGGCCCGCTCTCCTCCCGCCAGGTGCTCGACGATCTCGACAAGCAGGTCCGCTCCGCCCGGCAGGAGGGCGCGAAGATCGCCTGCGGCGGCGAGAAGCTGCAGCGGCCCGGGTTCTTCTTCGCTCCCACCGTGATCCTCGAGGCGAAGGGCACCAGGGTCTGGAAGGAGGAAGTCTTCGGGCCCGTGGCCGCGGTGGCGCGCAGCCGGGACATCGACGAGGCCATCGCGCTCGCCAACGACACGCCCTTCGGCCTGGGCGCGGCGGCCTTCACCCGCGACCTTCAGGAAACCGAGCGATTGGTGGAGGAGCTGGAGGCGGGGCAGGTCTTCATCAACGGAATGGTGAAGAGCGACCCGCGCCTCCCCTTCGGCGGCATCAAGGCCTCCGGCTACGGACGCGAGCTCTCCCAGGAAGGCATCCGCGAATTCACCAACACCAAGACCGTCTGGGTGGGCTGAAAAGGGGCAGGGCCGGCCCGGTTCGCCGTGTTAGAAAGCGTGTCCGGAACGGAGAACGTCAGTGGCCACGATGATCACCGAGGAATGCATCAACTGCGGCGCCTGCGAGCCGGAGTGCCCGAACCAGGCCATCAGCCAGGGAGAGGACATCTTCGTCATCGATCCCGCCCTCTGCACGGAGTGCGTCGGCTTCCATGACGAAGAGGCCTGCGCCGCGGTCTGCCCGGTGGACTGCTGCATCCCCGATCCGAACAATCTCGAGCCCGAGCCCGCCCTGCTCGCGCGCGCGCAGCAGCTTCATCCCGAAAAGCAGTTCCCGCCGCTCGCCGAGCTGCCGGCGCACCTGTCGCGCTTCCGCCGCCCGGCCGCCTGAACGCCGAGGACCGCATGGGAACCGCCACCGGGGCGCAGCTTCTCGTCCGCATGCTCAAGGCAGAAGGGGTGCGGCACCTCTTCACGCTCTCCGGCCTGCACATCGCGCCCATCTACGCGGCCTGCGTGGAGGAGGGCATCCAGCTCGTCGACACCCGCCACGAGCAGGCCGCCGCGCACGCAGCCGACGCGACCGCGAGGCTCACGCGCGGCATCGGCGTCTGCGCGGTGACGGCCGGGCCGGGCGTCACCGATGCGCTCACCGGCATCGCCAACGCGTACGCCGCGAACAGCCCGGTGCTGCTCCTCGGAGGCGCCGCGCCCAGCTTCAACGCCGGCAAGGGCAGCCTGCAAGAGATGGAGCAGGTGGACCTCTTCACCCGCATCAGCAAGTGGTCCGATCGCATTCCCGCGCCGGACCGGGTGCCCACCTATCTCGCCAAGGCCTTCCGCACCATGCTCACCGGCCGCCCGGGCCCGGTCTTCCTCGAGGTGCCCTGGGACGTGCTCTCCAACGGCGTGGAGGAGAGCGAGTGCCCGCTGCCCACGTCTTACCGGACCAAGGCGCGGCAGCCGGGCGATCCGGCCTTCGTGGAGCGCGCCGCGCAGATGCTCTCGCAGGCGGAGCGGCCGGTCATCGTCGCGGGCAGCTCGGTCTTCTGGGACGACGCCACCGCGCAGCTTGCCGCGCTGGCGGAGCGCCTGGGGCGCCCGTGTACCTCAACGGAGCGGGCCGCGGCTGCCTGCCGGCCGATCACCCGCACTTCTTCTCGCTCACGCGCAAGGACGCGCTCGAGCACGCCGACGTGGTGCTGATCGCGGGCACGCCGCTCGACTTCCGCCTCGGCTACGGCAGCGGCATCGGCGAGGGCGCCCGCATCATCCAGATCGACGCCGACGCCTCCGAGATCGGGCGCAACCGCGCGGTGGACATCGGCATCATCGGCGACTCGCGCAGCGTCCTTTCGCAGCTCTCTACCGCCGGCGGCGGCAAGCCGCGCACCGCGCAGTGGCTCGCGACGCTGCGGGAGAAGGAGGTGGCCAAGGCGGCGCGGCAGGCGGTGTTCGAGACGCTCCGACCAGGTGCCCATTCACCATTTCCGGCTCGCGAAGGAGCTGGACACGGTGGCGCGCGCAGCCGGCGACAGCATGTTCGTGGCGGACGGCGGCAACTGGGTGGCCATCGCCGCCAAGGTCATCCGCCTGCGCAAGCCGGGGCGCTGGCTGGATCCGGGGCCGCTCGGCTGCCTCGGAGTGGGAGCGCCGTTCGCCATCGCCGCCAAGCTCTTGCACCCGGACCGGCCCGTCTTCGTCGTCCAGGGAGACGGCTCGTTCGGCCTCAACGGCATGGATTTCGATACCGCGCTGCGGTTCAAGCTGCCCATGGTGGTGGTGGTGGGAAACGACGCCGCCTGGGGGCAGATCCGGCTGCCGCAAGTGCAGCTCTTCGGAGCGGAGAAGAGCCCGGCGACGCCGCTCGCGCCGACCCGCTACGACAAGGTGGTGGAGGCGCTGGGCGGCCACGGCGAGCTGGTCACCGAGCCTGCGCAAATCCGGCCCGCCCTGGAGCGCGCCGCGGCTTCGGGCACCGTGGCCTGCGTCAACGTCATGCTCGACCCGGAGGCGCCCGCGGCGAGCGGCGCGCAAGGCTATGCCATCTGAAGAGGCGTCCGCGCTGGCGCTCGACCGCGGCAACGCGTTCCTGCTCGTCGTCGACGTGCAGGAGAGGCTGGCCTCCGCCATGCCCAAGGCGGCCCTCGCCGATCTGGAGAAGAACGCGGCGGTGCTCATCCGCGCCGCGCGGCGCCTGGGCCTGCCGGTGGTCGCCACCGAGCAGTACCCCAAGGGCCTGGGACGCACGGTGCCCGCCTTGCGCGAGCTGCTCCCGGACGCGCCCATGGAAAAGCTGGAGTTCTCCTGCGCCGCCGCGGAACCCGTTGCCCGGCACATCGCCGCGAGCGGGCGCAAGCAAGCCATCGTCGCGGGGATGGAGGCCCACGTCTGCGTCTTCCAGACCGTGCGGGATCTCCTGGCGGACGGCTTTTCCGTCTTCCTCGCGCAGGACGCCGTCGTCTCGCGCACCGACGCGAACCGCGCCGTCGGGCTGCGGCTCTGCGAGAAGGCGGGCGCCACCCTCACCAGCACGGAGGCGGTGCTCTTCGACCTGCTCGGCGTCGCCGGCACGCCGGAATTCAAGGAGCTCGCGCCGTTGATCAAGTAGAACGGTTGCGCGACGCGGCAGTCCATGAAATCGTTCGCCCGCACACCATGACCAACGCAGACGAGCCGCAAGACGAAGAGGCCCGGGAGCCGCCGCTCGGCGCGGTGCTCGATTTCATGCGCCTGCTCTGGGCGGTGGATCACGCGCTGCAGTCGGCATCGAAGCGCATGGAGTCGAGCTTCGGCGTGACCGGGCCGCAGCGCCTGGTCCTGCGCATCGTGGGGCGTTTTCCCGGCATCGCCGCAGGCAGGGTGGCGGAGATCCTCCACGTCCACCCGAGCACGCTGACCGGCATCCTCAAGCGCCTGGAGGCCCGCGGGATGCTGCAGCGCAAGGCGGACCCGCGCGATGCCCGCCGCGCCCTCTTCGGCCTCACCGCCAAGGGCCGCAAGCTCGACACGGTGCGCACCGGAGCGGTGGAGCTTGCCGTCCGGCGCGTGCTCGCGCGAGATCCCGGCAAGGTGGCGGCCACGCAGGAGATCCTTGCGGCGCTCTCGGAAGAGCTCGACGCGGGCGTGCGCTGAGCTGCGCTAACCTCGCTGGCCGAACCCGAGCAGTTGCTTGCGTGCATCGCTCGATCTGGCGACGCGGATGTCTGCGGGGCCCGGCGGCCTTCCCAGGCAGCCGCGGCTGAACCTGCGAACCACCCGATCCGCGAGGACGATGGAGACGAGGAACGGCACCACCGCCGCCGCGACCGCCGCGGCCATGAGCGCAGCCCCGTGCGCGCCCGGCGCGATCACCGCCTTGCGCCAGAGGAAGAGCGCGAGGACGAGCCCGAGGAGGATGCCCCAGAAGGCGATGAGCATGCCCGTGCGCGCCCCGTAGTAGCCGCGGATCGCCGAGGCGAGCTCCCGGTCGCGCAGGAAGGTCTTGCGTCCCTGCGGCTGGGCCACGTCGATGAGCGCGTGGCCGGGCCCGCAGTGCGGGCAGTCGCGACCGCCGGACCAGGTGCGGCGGCAGATGGGACAGATCTTCAGCACGGCTCCCTCCATGCTAGATCGCCGCCATGCCAAAGAGCTTCGATTTCTTCTACGACCTCTCCTCGCCCTACAGCTACCTCGCTTCCACTCAGCTCGCCGGCATCGAAGCGCGCACCGGGGCCCGCGCCGTCCTCTTGCCCATCACGCTCGGCGGGCTGCGCAAGTCCACCGGCCACCAGATGCCGCCCGCCGCGCAGCTCAGGTACATGAGCGAGGACACGGCGCGCTGGGCGCGGCAGTACGGCGTGTCCATGCAGATCCCCAAAGCCTTTCCGGTGAGCACCATCCAGCCCCTTCGCGCCTGCATCGCCGCCGAGCGCGCCGGCCAGGGGACCGCCGCGATGCATGCGCTCTTCCGCACCTACTGGGCCGAAGGGCAGGACATCTCCGATGCGGCGGTGGTGGAGCGCGCCCTGGCCGCGGCGGGACTCGACGGCAAGGCGCTCCTCGCGGCCGCGCAAGAGCAGCCCATCAAGGACGCGCTCCGCCGCAATACCGAGCTGGCCCTTTCCCGCGGCGTCTTCGGCGTTCCCACCATCTTCGTGGGCGAGCGCAGCTTCTGGGGGAACGATCGCTTGCAGTTCGTGGAGAAGGAGCTGCGCGCGCAGGAGTGATGCTGCGCGGCGCGGTCGGGGCGAGCTTGCGCACCCGACCGCGCCGATGGAGCTCAGGAGCGCGTCACGTCAGAGGGACTTGAGATACTCGACCAGATCGGCCTGCTGACCCGGCGTGAGGCCGAGCCCACCCGTGCTGTCGTAGTGGGCCACCACGTCGGCGAGGGTGGCGAACTGGCCGTCGTGGTAGAAGCCGCGCTTGCTGTGGGAGAAGAGCCCCTTCAGCGGTGAGGTGCGGTACTTCTTGTCCGGCGAGCGCTGCGCCTGGAAGTCGCCCGAGGGTAGCCCGACGTCCGTCGGGTCGTGCATGTTCCAGCCCGGCTCGGTGAAGAGCGGCGGCACGTGGCAGCTCGCGCACTTGCCCGGACCATTGAACACGTCCTTGCCGCGTGCGGCGGCTGCGGCGTCGAAGCTCCCCGCGGGCGGCGTCGGGGCCTGGATCGCAAGCTGGTAGAACTGCAGGGCGCCGAGCTTCGCCGTGACCTGGTCGTCCGCCAGCGGCACCTGGACGTGGCCGAAGTTGTTGGCCGCCGCGACCGGGAACGTCGCGCTGTCGTCGAGCCGCGTGTCGAAGAAGTTGCCCTTGCCGTGCATCTCGAGGACGGCCACGAAGGCGTTCCAGTACGTGATCGAGCCCCAGCCGGACCAGGTGTGCATGTTCACGCCGAGAAGGCCGAACGCCGGCGGAATCCGCACCGCCGCGCTCTTGGTGCCGTTGAGGGCCTTGCCGTCGAGGAACACCTCGGCGTCGAACTTGCCTGGCCCCCAGGTCTTGAGCACCGTGTCGAGCGTGGGACGGTCCACGCCGAGCAGCGTCTGCACCACGGTGAGATCGGGCGCGAGGTCGATGATGGTGCCCACGTCCAGATCTTCGTTTGCCCAGCCGTCGAGACGGTGACCGATGCCGGCAGTGAAGGAATCGTCCACCGTCGAATGGCAGAGGGCGCAGGTGACGCCCAGGGAGGTCAGGTTGTTGTTCGCATCGACGGTGCCCTTCAGGCCGAGCACCGCGTTCAGGCCGATCAGGGCCACCGTGTTGCCGGGGTCGTCGAGGCTGACGGTCCCACCAGCGATGCCGTCCTTCAGGGCCTGCGGCAGCGCGTCCACGTCCACCTTCAGGCCCACCGCCAGCGCGGTCTTGGGGCTCACGCCCGCGCCCACGCCGCCGTGGGCCGTGCCGGCGATGGCCTGGTTCAGCTTCAGGCTATCGGTCCAGAAGGCTTCGTCCCCGAAGCTGTCGAAACGGAAGGTCTGCCGGCCCTGGTCGATGAGATCGTTGGCGCCCGTCTTTACCGGATCGGCGGGGCCGGCGTCCGGCTGGCCGGCATCGGGTTGGCCGGCATCGGGGAGGCCGGCGTCAGGGGGATTCGTCTGCGTAGGCGGCGGGGAGCTGCTGCTGCACGCGGCGGCCGCGGCCAGGAGCGTCGAAGCAAGCAGGGTTGCGTTGAGGCGCATTTTCATTCCACCTTTCAGCGAGATATCGATACTCGATCGAAAGCGGCGTTCCTGCCGGGGGCAATGGGCGCGTGGGCGACATAGGGACGGATCATCGTTTTGGCAAGCGGGCGAAAGTCCCGCTCTTCCTCCCTCGGCAAGCAGGATGGAGTGCGGGGGCCGAAAAAGGTGCCCGCCGCGGGAACCTTGGGACGCAAACGAGCTCAGGGAGTCATTGCTGGCAATGCGCGCAGTAATGGGTGACGCGCCGGATCGTCTTGCCGCGAACAGGGTGACCACACACGAGGCAGGGTTTGCCCACCCGCCCGTAGACCCACAGGCGCGCGCCGGAGAAGGCCGACCGCGAGGTGCGCGGGCCGGTCGTACGATTGCGCAGGAGAAGTGACCGGCAGCGATCGATCAGCGCCGCGAGCGCTCCGTCGTCCAGGGAAGCGACCGTCCGGTACGGATCGCGCCGCTCGAGGAAGAGCGCCTCGCACTTGATGACGTTGCCCACGCCCGCCATCGCCGACTGGTCGAGCAGCGCCTCTTCCAGTGCGGCGGCGGGACGCGCCCGGAGGCGCCGGAGCGCTTCTCCGCCATCGAATGCATCGGCCGTCGCATCCGGCCCGAGGTTGGAAAGGCGCTCCTCGCGCAGCCACTCCACCACCGGCGCCGCGAAGCAGACCGCCACGAAGCCGTTGTCCGCGTGCAGCTCGACGCGCGCCTGGAAGGCCGGCCTGCGCCACTTCTCGCCCTCGCGGTAGAGGTGCCACGACCCGTGCAGCATGAGGTGCGTGCGCAGCGTGCGGCCGTCCTCGAACCGCACGAGGAGGTTCTTGCCCCGGGCGATCACGTCGAGCACGCGCTCGCCCACAGGCCCGCGCCCCAGCTTCTCGCTCCGGAACCTTGTCACGCGCGCGCCCTGCAGCGCCTTGCGCAGGGTGGTGGCCGCGCGGAAGATGGTGTCGCCTTCAGGCATCTTCCTCTTCGGCGGCCTCCTCGCGCTCCGGCGCCGGCAGCTCGCGTCCGAGCGGCGCCCGCTTGAGGTAACCCTTCATTCCCGCGGTGAAGCCGGCCGCCTTCAGCTCCGGCGCAAGCCGCGCTGCGTTCACTTCCTCTCCGTCCACGCGCGCGATGAGCAGCGCCTTGCGCCGGCCTTCGTCCACCAGCGCCGCCAGCGCCCGGGCGAGAGCGCGCGCGCACTGGCCACGGGCGGGCTCGTCTTCGGGAAGGAAGGTGTGCAGGTTGTGCTCGCCGCGACCCAGCCACCCGATGAGCGCGCCGTCGTGCAGCACCACCTGCGCCCCCGCCGCCCGCTGCGCGCGGGATTCGCCGTCCTCCCCCTTGCGAGGCCAGGGCAGGGTGGCCCCGTAAGGGTTCGCCGGATTGGTGGCCGCGATCACCAGCGTGAGCGGCTCCTCGCGGAGGCCGGAGGCCGGAGCATTGGCGGAGGGCGCCGACGGGTTGGCGCCCGGGCGGAGGCCGGAGGCCGGAGCATTGGCGGAGGGCGCCGACGGGTTGGCGCCGGGCGGAGGCCGGAGGCCGGAGCATTGGAGGCATCCGCTGGCTCGCGGAAGCTGCGCAACCTCTCCTCCGCCCCGGGCACCGCGAACTGCGCGCCGCCCAGGCCCGCGACGAAGTAGCCGCGCCGGGCGCGGCCGCCCTCTTCCATCACCTTGAGCACCGGATAGACCGCCGCGAACCCGCCGGCCACCCCCTCCGCGTGCACCGCCTCGCGGGTGACGACGCCATGGCGCGCGAGCAGCGCCTGCGCCAGCGCGGCGGCGCGCTCGGCGGGCGTGCCGGACGGCGTGGGCAGGAGCGACCAGCGCCCTTCGCTGCCGGGCGGGCCGATGCGCCGCGACCGGAACGGCCGTCCCGGGCCGCGATGTTCCTTCGGCTCGCCGCGCAGGTACGAGCGCAGCGGCGCGAGCGTGTCGTTGGTCACCTCGCCCGCCCAGACCAGGTCCCAGAGCGCCTTGAGCAGATCGGCGGGGAAGGCGCCGGTCTGCGCCGCCAGGTCCGCGAAGAAGGAAGCGCCGCGCTTGCGCAACTCCACCCGCAGCTTCTCGCACAGCTCGCCCGGCGCCTTCACCGGCGGCGGCGCCAGCAGGCGGTAATGGTCGGTCAGGTAGAGGGCCACGCGCCCGTCGCGGCTGCCCAGGGGCTCGACGCCGCGCCAGATCAGCTCGCCGGCGGAGAAGAGCACGTCCAGATCGCCGGGCCGCAGCGGCTGGATGCGGGCAAAGAGCACCTCGCGCTCCAGCGCGCTCGCCACCAGCGGCGCGCCCTGGAGCAGCTCCACGGCGGAGAGCAGCGCATCGAGCCCGCGCCGGGGCCGCGAGAGGCCCTGCCAGTCGGCGAGGAAGCGGGCCAGCGCGGCGGGCTCCACCGGCTCCACCTGCTTGCGCAGCTTTGCCAGCGAGCGGCGCTTGAGCGACTTGAGCACCTCCGCGTCCACCCATTCGCGCCCGCGCCCTCCGGGCAGGAACTCGCCCTCGAGGACGCGGTCCTGCGCCACGAGGCGCTCCAGCGCGGCGTGCACGACGGCGGTGCCCACCCCCCAGCGCGCCGCGAGCTCCTCCGCGCGAAAGGGGCCGTGGGTGCGCGCCCAGCGCGACACCAGATCTCCCAGCGGATCCTTGACCGGCTCCAGCAGCTCGCGCGGCAAGCCCGGCGGCGGCGGGATGCCGAGACCGTCGCGGACGCGCGCAGCGTCCTCCGCCGCCACCCAGCGCGTCTCGCCCGCGAGCGTCAGGGAAAACGCGCGCCGCTGCAGCACCAGCTCGTCGAAGGGCGGCGCGCCCTCGAAGCGCTGGCGCACCTCCGCCTCGGAGAGGTCGCCCAGCTGCAGCAGCAGATCGTGCAGCCCGTCGAGCCCGTGCGCCGGCCGCGAGAGCCGCTGCGCCGCCGTCTCGTGTTGATCGATGGCGCCGGCGTCGAGCAGCTCGCGGAGCTCCGCCTCGCCGAGCAGCTCGCGGAGCTGCGCCTGGTCCACCGAGAGCGCCTGCGCGCGCCGCTCCGCCAGCGGGGCGTCGCCGTCGTAGATGAAGTTCGCGACGTAGGAGAAGAGCAGCGAGGAGGCGAACGGCGACGGCGTCCGCGAGTCCACCGTCACCACCCGCAGCCGCCGGTCCTGCACGCGCCGCAGCGTCTCCTCCAGGCCGGGCAGGTCGAAGACGTCGCGCAGGCATTCGCGATACGTCTCGAGCAGGAGCGGAAAGCTGCCGTACCGCGAGGCGACTTGCAGCAGGTCGCGCGCCCGCTTGCGCTGGGCCCAGAGCGGGCTTCGGCGGCCGGGATGGCGCCGCGGCAACAAGAGCGCGCGGGCGGCGTTCTCCCGGAAGCGCGCCGCGAAGAGCGAGGTGGTGCCGAGCGCCTGCACCACCAGGTCTTCCACTTCGTCGGCGCGGGGAAAGAAGAGCTCCACGTCCGGCGGCGCGTCCGCCTCCGGCAAGCGGAAGACCATGCCGTCGTCGCTCCAGAGCGTCTCCACTTCCAGCCCGCGATCCGCCTCCAGGCGCCGCACCACCGCCGTGGTCCAGGGCGCATGCACGCGCGCGCCGAACGGCGTGAGCAGGCAGACGCGGAAGTCGCCGATGTCGTCCACGTAGCGCTCCACGATCACCGTCTCGTCGCTGGGCACCTCGCCCGTGGCGTCGGCCTGGTCGTGGAGATAGTCGAGCAGGTTTCGCGCGGCGCGCTCGTCCAGCCCGTCGGCGCGCAGCCGCTGCAGGGCCTTGGCCTTCGGCGCCCGGGAAAGCTCGCGCGAAAGCCTGCCCACGTGCATGCCGAACTCCAGCGGGCGCCCCGGCCGGTCGCCGTGCCAGAAGGGCATCTTGCCGGGCTGTCCGGGAGCGGGGCTGACCATCACCTTGTCCTGGGTGATCTCCTCGATGCGCCAGCTGGAGGCGCCGAGCACGAAGACGTCGCCCTCGCGCGACTCGAAGACCATCTCCTCGTCCAGCTCCCCCACCCTCCTCGGATTGTCCGCACCCGCCAGGAAGACGCCGTAGAGGCCGCGGTCGGGAATGGTCCCGGCGTTGGCCACCGCGACGCGCGCCGCTCCTTCGCGGGCGCGCAGCGTGCCGGCGATGCGGTCCCAGGTGAGGCGCGGACGCAGCTCGGCGAACTCGTCCGAGGGATAGCGGCCGGAGAGCATGTCGAGCACGCCCTCGAAGGAGGCGCGCGGCAGGTCGGCGAAGGGCGCGGCCCGCCGCACCAGCGCGAAGACGTCGTCCACCTTCCACACGTCCTCCGAGGCGATGGCGACGATCTGCTGCGCGAGCACGTCGAGCGGATTGCGCGGGTAGAACGTCTCCTCCACCTGGCCGAGCGCCATGCCCGCCGCCGCTGCAGCGCTGCAGAGCAGATCGCCGCGGTGCTTGGGAAAGACCACGCCCCTGGGCACTCCGCCCACGTGATGGGAGGCCCGGCCGATGCGCTGCAGCCCCGACGCGATCGACGGCGGCGACTCGATCTGGACCACCAGATCCACGGCGCCCATGTCGATGCCCAGCTCCAGGGAGGAGGTGGCGACGATGGCCGGCAGGGCCCCGCGCTTGAGGCGGTCTTCCATCTCCTGCCGCTTGTCGCGCGCGACCGACCCGTGGTGGGCGAGGGCAACCTCCGCTCCCGCCAGCTCGTTGAGCGCTCCCGCGAGGCGCTCCGCCAGCCTGCGCGAGTTGACGAAGATCATCGTCGAGCGGTGGGCGCGGATCAGCTCGAGCAGGCGCGGGTGGATGGAGGGCCAGATGCTGCGGCGCTGCGGCCCCTGCGAGGCGGGTCCCGAGGGCAGCTCCGGATCCAGCTCGCCCAGCCTCGCCATGTCCTCGACCGGCACCTCCACCCGCACCTCGAGCTGCCGCTTGGACCCCGCGTCCACGATGGTGACCGGCCGCGCTTTCCATTTCTTGCCGGAGGGCGAGCCGCCGCCGAGAAGCCGCGCCACCTCGTCGAGCGGCCGCTGCGTGGCGGAGAGGCCGATCCGCTGCAGATCGCGCTGCGCCAGCCATTGCAGCCGCTCCAGGGAGAGGAAGAGGTGCGCGCCGCGTTTGCTCGCGACCAGCGAGTGGATCTCGTCCACGATCACCGTCTCGACGCTGCGGAGGATCTCCCGCGCCTGCGAGGTGAGCATCAGGTACAGCGACTCCGGCGTGGTGATGAGGATGTCGGGAGGCGCCCGCAGCATCTGCGCCCGCTCGCTCGAAGGGGTGTCACCCGTCCGGATGCCGACCGTGGGCAGGTGTACCGCGCCGCCCCTCTGGGCAATCCCGGCCAGCGGAGCGCGCAGGTTGCGTTCCACGTCGACCGCCAGCGCCTTCAGCGGCGATACGTACACAACCCGACACCGGGCTTTTTTGCTCGGCGGTGGGGTGAACATCAGGCGGTCGATGGCCGTCAGAAAGGCTGCGAGCGTCTTGCCGGAGCCGGTGGGCGCGAGCAGGAGGGTCGACTGGCCGGCGAGGATCGGCGGCCAGCCGAGGGCTTGGGCGCGTGTGGGGGAGGGGAACGACCCCTCGAACCAGCGTGTTACGGGTTCATGAAAAACGGGGCTGGTGGGCACCGAAATCCGTCGCCGCGCGTCTAATGAAACGACAGGGGATCGAGGCTGAGTAACGACACAGTTGGAAATGCGCAACAGGGGAGCGCGTTGTGCATCTCAGGAATGCGTGAACCAGCAGGCTGTTCAGGAGCACAGAAACGGGCTTGCAGGGTTGTCCGGGGGACGAGAGGAAACGACCGATGCCGCGTGACCGCAGTGAATTCGACGATCTTGCGCCGCTGATCAAGTTGATCCGCGCGCATCCGCCGTTCGATCGCGAGACGGAGCTCGTGGTCACGCGGAAGGCGCGCAAGGGCAACAAGCGCGCGCAGGAGCAGCTCGTGGTGCACAACCTGAGCCTCGTCATCTCGGTCGCGCGCAAGTTCATGGGGCGCGGCGTGAGGCTCGAGGACCTGGTCCAGGAGGGCAACTACGGCCTGCTCAAGGCCATCGAGCACTTCGACCCCGAGAAGGGCAACCGCTTCAGCACCTACGCGGTGTGGTGGATCCGCGCGTACATCACCCGCTGCCTGAAGGACGGGCCCTCCGCGGTGCGCCGGACCATGCCCAACGGCGGGCTGCCTCCGCGGGACATCTCGCTGGAGGAGACGCTGGGCACCGACGGCGACAGCGACGCGACGCACCTCGACAGGCTCGCGGACGAGGGGCCGGGCCCCGACGCCCAGCTCCTGCGCGCCGAGCAGAACGAGAACGTGCGCAGCGCGCTCGGCAAGGTGCGCAAGCGCATGGGCGAGCTGGCCTGGGACATCTTGAGCGACCGCCTGACGCAGGACGACCCGCGCACGCTGGAGGACCTCGGCAAGGAATGGGGCCTCTCGCGCGAGCGCGTGCGCCAGGTGGAGAAGAGCACGCGGAACTTCCTCAGCCGGTATTTGTCGGACTTCGACGAGGCGGCGTAAAGCGGACGACCAGGAAGCGAACGCGACGTTGGAGGGCGCCAAGCCGCAGGGCCGGCGCCCTTCGCGTTTTTGCCCCTTGACGCAGTGCTCAAGGGCGAAAATGCGCTTCGGGCGCCCCCGCCCTGCGGGTTAGCCTCTGGCCATGCGCCGCCTCGCCGTGCTCACCGTCCTTGCTGCCGCCTGCGCCCACGGCCCACGTCCGGTGGCCCCCGAACAGTGGCATGAGCTCCGTACCGAGCACTTCACCTTGCGGACCGACCTCCCGCTCGAGGACGCGCGGCGCACCGCGGTGGATCTCGAGGAGGTGCGACAGGGCCTTCTCGCGGCCGGCTGGCATGCGGCAAAGGTGAGCCCCAGCCGCACCCAGGTCATCGAGCTGGCGAACGATCGGGAGATGCAGGACTACGCGATCAAGGGCCTCGAGGGCTTCGTCACCGAGGATGCCTTCAACGAGCCGATCATGGTCGTCAACGGCTCGCAGGACCCGCATGACCAGCGGTTCCTCAAGCACGAGCTGGCGCACGTGATCAGCAACGCCTTCCTGGTGCGGAACCCGCGCTGGGTGGCCGAGGGAATCGCCTGCTATCTGGAGACGCTCCGATTCGATCGCCGCGGCGGCCAGCTGGAGGTGGGGAACCTCGACCCGGATCGCGTCCTCTTCGTGAAGGAACGCCCCCCGCACAGCTACTGGTCGGTGATGCAGACCGGGCGCGAGGCAGAGCAGATGACGGCGGAGGACGGCTATGCCTTCGAGACGGGCGCCTGGATCCTGGTGCACTGGCTGGTGGACACCCGGCCCGACGCGTTCGACGCCATGCTCGCCCGGCTCGCCCGCGGCGAAGATCAGTACTACGCGTTCTCGGCGGCCTTTCCGGATCTGACGGAAGCCTCCATCAAGCGCGGGATCGACGCGTACTTCAAGACGGGAAAGATCTCGGTGCGGTACGCGCCGGCGCCGCGCTGGAGCGGAGAGGTGGCGGAGCGCGCGCTGCCCGCGGGAGAGGTGTACGCCGTGCTCGCCGACCTTCAGCGCCTCTCGCCCGGGTACGCGAAGACGCCGGAGCGCGCGGGGCGGCTCCAGTCGCTGCTGGCGATGGCGCTGAAGGAGGATCCCGGCAATCCTCTCGCGCTGCAGTTGTCCGGAGGGGGCGATGCGTCGCTCGCCACCCGCTTGCACCCGGAAGACTGGCGCGCCTGGGTGCTGGTCGCGGATCGCAACCCCGGGGACCACGCCGCGGTGGAAAAGGCGGCGCAGCTCGCTCCCGACGATCCCGGCGTGCTCATGCGGCTCGCGTGGGCCCGGCAGAACCAGGGCGATCGACGCGGGGCGCTCGAGCGTGCAACCCGTGCGTTCGAGCTCGCGCCGGGCAGGTCCGACGTCCTCGACACCCTCGCCCACATGGAAGCGGCCGACGGCAGGTGCGCGGAGGCGGCCGTGCGCGAGCAACACGCAATCGACGTCCTCCCCGACGGCGCCTCGCCTTCGGAGCTGCGCAAGCGCGCTGCCGAGCTCGACGCGGCATGCACGGCGCAGAAAGCAGTGGTGGAGCGGTCGGTGATGGGCTCGCCGGTCGTCCGCTCCTGCAAGACGAAAGAGCCGCGGCTGGGCAGGCGCGACAAGGTGCATGGCGCCATCGCCGCCGACTTCGTCATCGGCCCGGACGGCGCGGTCTCCGCCGTCAAGGTGAGCGGCGACGCGGGGCCCGGCGCGCTCGCCGCGGTCCGCAAGTACGTGGAGGGCTGCACCTACGAGCCGCTGCAGATCGACGGCAAGCCCGTGCGCACCGAAGCGCACGGCGAGTTCCACCTCGGGCCATGAAGAAGATCGCGCTTTTCGCACTGCTCCTCGGCGCCTGCGCGCACGCACCTGCCGCCGAGGATCGGGAAGTGACCGCCGTCGAGACCCACCGTGCCGAGGCGGCGGAGGGGCAGACCGCCCCGGTGCGCAAGTCGTGCCGCGGCAGCGGCCCGCGCCTGCCGCAAGGCGAGAACGTCGACGGCGTCATCCACGCCGCCTACCTGATCGGAGCGGACGGCAAGGTCAGCGACGTGAAGATCAGCGGACATGCCTCGCCCGCCGCGCTCAAGGCCATCGGCCGCTACGTCGCGAGCTGCACCTACAAGCCGGCGCTGCGCGCGGGCAAGCCCGTGGCGGTGCGCTGGCGGGGGGATCTCGACTTCGGCGCGGCTCGCGCCCGCCGCTGAAGCGGTAGGCATCGCCGCGCTTCCTCCCGCGCGGCTCGCGTGCTAGCAGGAGCGTCCGATGTCCGGCCCCGGCCAGGCGGTTCTGCCGCAGGAGGACCAGGCGGCGCTCGCGGTCGAGGGTCGCCTGCTCGGCGTCGCCCAGCAGTTCGAAGGCGCGCTGCGCGAGCGGGTGACGCGGCTCCTCTTCGTCGCCGCGGAGGCGATCCTCAAGCTCGCCGACCTGGATCTGGTGCGGCACGAAGCGGACGACGAGCGGGGCGGACACACCCTCGCGCTCTGGGAGGAGCTGGCGCCGGTGATGGGGAGCACCGTCCAGCAGGTGAACGAGGTGATCGCGAACGCCACCGCGCAGTTCCCCTCCGAAGAGGACGAGGAGGCGCCCGACGACCTCGACGCTGCCTTCGGTCCGGACGGAGGCGTTGCGCCGCGCGAGCAGTCGCCCGGCAGCACGGAGGAGCAGATCGCGCGGCTCGCGGCGGCGGTCTGCTCGGGGATGCGGCGCGACGTGGCCCACCTGGGAGAGCGCCTGCGCAACCCCACCGTGGTGAGCGATGCCTGGATGCTCATCCAGGATCTCCTCGAGTTCCGCGGCCGCGTGCGGGCCGCGCTCGGCGAGCTGATCTACCAGGTGTGCAGCTTCGTCGCGGAGGTGGACCGGCAGGACGTGATCCCGGGCTATCTCGCCGATCTGGAGGCGAGCCTGATGGTGCGAAAGGCCACCGCCAACCTCGCCTTCCTCTTCCGCGGCCATGCCCGGCGCGTCGGCTCGGCGGAGGGCGGGCGCATCGCCGCGGCGCTGCAGGACGCGCTCAAGGACCTGCACTCGTTCTCGCGCACGCGGGCGCTGCCGCAGCTGCGCACCAGCGACAAGCGCATCTTCCTGGAGGCGCGCGCCGCCCTGCACCGGCTCTCGAAAGAGAAGTCGCCGCCGGCGCTGGAGATCCGGCAGGCGGTGGAGAACCTGGCCCGCTTCCTCGATTCCATGTCGGTGGTCTCGCGCCGCGAGAACCTGCGATTGCACGATCGCGCGCAGCTCGCCCGCGCCGGCCGGCACCTGGAAGCGGCGCAACTGGATCTGGAGACGGCGGAGCGCGCGCTGGAGCAGCTGGTCCTCGCCGTGGGCGCCGCCTGGACGCTCTACGGCCGGGACGCGCAGCTCGACGCCTACCTGCGCGCGCAGCGCCACTTTCCCGTGGATTGGCTCCACGAATCCCGAGATCGCCATCGAGCTGGAGCGGCTCGGGGCGCTGCTCGCGGCCGTCGCTGCGCCTTGACGGCGGGCGCCCGGTAGAGGAGAACCGGCGCCCTCCGAGGAGATCAACCATGAAGAGACCCGTCCTGTTCTGCGCGCTGCTGCTCGGACTTGCCGCCCGGGCCGACGAAGGCATGTGGACCTACGACAACTTCCCCTCCAAGAAGGTCCAGCAGAAGTACGGCTTCGCGCCCGACGCCCAGTGGCTCTCCGAGGCGCAGCTCAGCTCGGTGCGGCTGGCGGGCGGCTGCTCCGGCAGCTTCGTCTCGCCGGAAGGCCTGGTGATGACCAACCACCACTGCGCCCACAGCTGCATCGAGCAGCTCTCCACCAAGGACAAGGACTTCGTCGCGCAGGGGTTCTACGCGCCCTCGCTGGAGAACGAGGTGAAGTGTCCGGAGATCGAGCTCAACCAGCTCACCCGGATCTCCGACGTCACCGCGCAGGTGCAGGGCGCCACCAAGGGCCTCAAGCCGGGCAAGGAGTTCAACGACAAGCGCAAGGCGGCCATGGCGGGCATCGAGAAGGAGTGCGCCGCCGGCAGCGACAAGGTGCGCTGCGACGTGGTGGAGCTCTACCACGGTGGACAATACAGCTTGTATAAATACAAGCGCTTCCAGGACGTGCGCCTGGTCTTCGCTCCCGAGTTCGCCATCGCCTTCTTCGGCGGCGATCCCGACAACTTCAACTTCCCCCGCTACGACCTGGACGTCTCCTTCATCCGCGCCTACGAGGACGGCAAGCCGGCGAAGACCGAGCACTACTTCAAGTGGTCGCCCAACGGAGCCAAGGACGGCGAGCTCACCTTCGTCTCCGGCCATCCCGGCGGCACCGACCGCGAGCTGACCGTCCGCGAGCTGCAGTACCAGCGAGACATCGCGCTCCCCGAGCGGCTCTTCGACCTGGCGCAGTACCGCGGCGCGCTGACCATGTTCACCCAGTCCTCGCCGGAGCACGCCCGCATCGGCGAGGCGGAGCTGTTCTTCGTGGAGAACAGCTTCAAGGCGCTCAAGGGCCGCTTCGAGGCGCTCACCACGCCGACGCTCTGGAACAAGCTCGCCGACAAGGAGAAGGCGCTCCGCGGCAAGGTGGCCGCGCGCGCCTCGCTGCGGAGGAAATACGCCTCCTCGTGGGACGAGGTCACCAGGGCCATCGACGCCTTCCAGCCCCGGCACAAGGAGTATCAGTACGAGGAGAATGCCGCGGGCTTCAACACCCGCCTCTTCCGCATCGCGCGCGCGCTCGTGCGCGGCACCGAGGAGCTGCAGAAGCCCAACGAGCAGCGCCTGCGCGAGTACACCGACGGCAGGCTGCCGCAGCTCAAGCAGCAGCTCTTCTCCAAGGCGCCCATCTACGACGACCTGGAGCTCTTCAAGCTCTCCTACGGCCTCACCAAGCTGCGCGAGGTGCTGGGCGCCGACCACCCCTTCGTCAAGAAGGTGCTGGGCAAGAGGTCGCCCCAGGAAGTGGCGCAGGATCTGGTCAAGTCCAAGCTCGCCGACGTCAAGCTGCGCGAGCAGCTCTGGCAGGGCGGGCGCGAGGCGGTGGCGGCCTCCAACGACCCGATGATCCAGTTCGTCCGGATGGTCGACCCCGACGCGCGCGTGCTGCGCAAGTGGCACGACGAGGAGATCGATCCGCTGCAGCGGGCGGCGGAGGAGAAGATCGCCGCCGCCAGGTTCGACCTCGAAGGCAAGAGCAACTACCCGGACGCCACCTTCACGCTGCGGCTCAGCTACGGCGCGGTCAAGGGGTACGAGGAGAACGGCCGCCACGTCGATCCCATCACCAACTTCGCCGGAGGCTACGAGCGCGCGACCGGCCGCGATCCCTTCAAGCTGCCCGACAGCTGGCTGCGGGCGAACGAGAACCACCAGGTGGATCTGAAGACGCCGTTCAACTTCTGCTCCACCAACGACATCATCGGCGGCAACTCCGGCTCGCCGGTGTTCGACAAGGACCGGCAGATCGTCGGGCTGGTCTTCGACGGCAACATCCAGTCGCTGGGCGGCGACTACGGCTTCGACGAGACGGTCAACCGCACCGTGGCGGTGCACAGCGCGGCGCTGATCGAGGCGCTCGACCACATCTACGGCGCGAAGCGCATCGTCTCCGAGCTGAAGGGCACGCCCGGCGTCCATGCTGCCGGAGCAGGCGGGAAGTAGGCGGCACCGCGGCCGGGGCGCTTCACGCCCCGCGCCGCGTTCCGGGGTGCGCCGCCAAGAAAGGCGCGGATGCGCTATAGAGTCGGGCTCCTCCCGGAGGACGTCATGCGCGCACCCTGGATCGAAGAGCGGCGTGGTCTCGCCAACGTGTCGCAGATGCACTTCGCCCGCCAGGGCCTGCTCACCGGAGAGATGCAGCACGTCGCCCGGCGCGAGCGGCTGCCGGCGGAGCTGATCCGCAGCGAGGTGGCGCGGGGGCGCATGATCATCCCCGCCAACGTGAACCACCCCGAGGTGGAGCCGATGTGCATCGGCATCGCCTCGACCTGCAAGATCAACGCGAACATCGGCAACAGCCAGATCGACGGCGACGCCTCGTCCGAGCTGACCAAGCTCGACGGCTGCCTCAAGTATGGCGCGGACACGATCATGGATCTGTCCACCGGCGGCGACATCCCGCACATCCGCAACCAGCTCCTGCGCAAGAGCACCGTGCCCCTCGGCACCGTGCCCATCTACGAGGCGGTGGAGCGGGTGAAGCGGGTGGAGAGCCTGACTGCGCAGGATCTGCTCGACGTGGTGGAGGAGCAGGCGCGGCAGGGCGTGGACTACATGACCATCCACGCCGGCATCCTCCGCGACTTCCTGCCGCTGGCGCAGCACCGGATCACCGGCATCGTCAGCCGCGGCGGCGCCCTGATGGCGCAGTGGATGCTGGCCACCGGCCGCGAGAATCCCTGGTTCACGCACTTCGACCAGCTCTGCGAGATCTTCAAGAAGTACGACGTCAGCTTCTCCCTGGGCGACTCGCTGCGGCCCGGCTGCCTGGCCGACGCCTCCGACCAGGCGCAGTTCGCGGAGCTTCGCGTGCTCGGCCACCTCACGCGCAAGGCGTGGGAGCACGACGTGCAGGTGATGATCGAGGGCCCGGGCCACGTGCCCATGGACCAGATCGAGATGAACATGAAGCTGGAGCAGGAGGCCTGCGCGGAAGCGCCCTTCTACGTGCTGGGGCCGCTCACCACCGACGTGGCGCCGGGCTACGACCACATCACCTCGGCCATCGGCGCGGCGCTGGCCGGCTGGCATGGCGCCTCCATGCTCTGCTACGTGACCCCCGCCGAGCACCTGGGCCTGCCCAACGCCGAGGACGTGCGGCAGGGCATCATCGCCTACAAGATCGCGGCCCACGCGGCCGACGTGGCCCGCAGGCGGCCCGGCGCGCGCGACCGCGACGACGCGCTCAGCCGCGCCCGCTACGCGTTCGACTGGAACGAGCAGTTCCGGCTCTCGCTCGACCCGGAGACCGCCAGGGCCAAGCACGACGAGACGCTGCCGCACGATGCCTTCAAGTCGGCCGAGTTCTGCGCCATGTGCGGCCCGAAGTTCTGCTCGATGAAGGTGCACACGCACCTCGAGGACAAGTCGCATCCCGCGGTGGTGGAGCGCGCCCCCCAGGAGTTGATCGACGAGTCTCTCGCCTTCGCCCGCCAGACCGCGCTGCCGCGCACCGGCAGCGTGACTGCGCCGCAGCCAGTCGCGCTCGTTGCGACATTTGGTAAAAAGCCCGCCGCGGCGTGAGCGCCTTCGCCATCGAGACCGACGCGCTGACGCGGCGGTTCTCTGCCCAGGTGGCGGTGGACGGCATCGACCTGCGCGTCCCGCGCGGCAGCTTCTACGGCTTTCTCGGCGAGAACGGCGCGGGCAAGAGCACCACCATCTCCATGCTCACCGGCGTGCTCGCACCGAGCAGCGGGCGGATGCGCGTCCTCGACCTTCCCGCCTCCTCCAGCTCCGCGCTCAAGCAGCGCATCGGCGTGGTGCCCGACGGGCTCTTGCTCTTCGACCGCCTCACCGGCCGCGAGCACCTGGTCTTCATCGGGCGCCTCTACGGGCTCGGCCGCGCCGAGTCCGGGCGGCGCGCCGACGAGCTGCTCTCGGCCATGGAGCTCGCCGGCGATGCGCGCAAGCTGATCGCCGACTTTTCCTTTGGCATGCGCAAGAAGCTCGCGCTCGCGGCCGCGCTGATCCACGGCCCCGAGCTGCTCTTCCTCGACGAGCCCTTCGAGGGCGTGGACGCGGTGGCCAAGGCGTCGCTCACCGCGCTGCTCTCCGATCTGGTGAAGCGCGGGCGCCTGACCGTGTTCCTCACCTCGCACGTGCTGGAGGTGGTGGAGCGCCTCTGCGACCACGTGGGCGTCATCCACCGCGGCAGGCTGGTGGCCCAGGGAACTCTCGGGGACGTCGTGCAAGCGGTGCCCGGGGCGGAGTCGCTCACCGATGCATTCGTGAAGCTGGTGGGCGAGGGTCGCGGCGTCACCCGCGCGCTCTCCTTTCTGCCGTGAGCGCCTCCTGGACCGAGCAGGCGCGCGCCCTCGTCGGCCTGCGCGCGAAGCTCTTTTGGCGGCGGTTCGTGCGCGAGCGGCAATGGGGGCGCGCGCTCATCGGGCTCGTCGCCGCGGCGATGGCGGGGTTCTTCAGCCTCTCGCTCTGCGCGCTCGTGTTCGCGGCGGCGGAGGACCTGCGCCGCTCCCCGCAGCGGCTGCAAGAGCCGCGGCGGGCCGCTGGTCGTCTTCGCTGCCTGGACCTCGCTCGCGCTCGCCGGCCGCCTCTGGTTCGGCGTGCTCTCGCTGGCGCAGCCGCAGGGCTTTCTCGATCCGCGCCGCCTGCGAAGCCTTCCCGTCAGCGGGCGGCTGGTGAGCGCCATCAACGTGCTCGCCCTCTTCTTCGATCCGCTCTGGCTCATGCTCTACCCGCCCCTCGCGTGCATCGCGGTGGCGCTGGCGCGGTTGCCCTCTGCGCCCTCCGCGGCAGCCATGCTCGTCGCGCAGGCGCTCGCCGTCTGGGCAACGGTGGGGGCGCTCCATCTCGGCTCCGCGGTGGCGGCCTTCTTCGATGCCCGTCCGCTGCTGCGCCGCGGGTTCTCCATCGCCATCGTCCTCGGCGGCGTTCTCGCCTTCGAGGCCTCGCTGGCGCTGCCGGGCCAGCGCGGCCTCGTCGCGCTCTTCTCCAGGGAAAACTGGGATCGCATCCGCTGGACGCCGGCCGGCTGGATGGCCATGGCGGCGCAGCAGCTTTCCCTCTGGCGGCCGCTCCGGGCGCTCGGGCCCATGCTTCTCCTCGCGCTGCTCGGCCTCGCCTGCAGCGCCGGAGCGCATGCGCTTTCGCAGCGCGAGCTCTCGCTTCCGCCGGAAGCCGGAGCGGGTCCGCGCGCGCCCTGCCGCGCGCCTCCTGGCGGCTGCCGCTCTCGTCCCCGCGCTTCTCCGCGCTGGTGGAGAAGGAAGCGAAGACGGTCATGCGCGCGGGCTGGCTGCAACTCGTGGTGGTGCCGGTCGCCTACCTCCTGCTCGTGCGCGCGGTGCTGCCGGGACCGGAGCCGCTTCTCATCGCCGCGGTCTACGCGCACCTGGGCGTCCTCGAGATCGCCACCAACGCCTTCGGCCGCGACGCCTCCGCCGCGCGCGGCTATTTCCTCTGGCCGGTATCGCTGCGCGCAGTGCTCGCCGCCAAGAACGCGGTGGCCTACGCCTTCTCGCTCGCCATCTTCCTCTTGCTCGCCCTGGTTGCCGCAGCCGGCGGACGGCTTTTGCCGCGGGCAGTTCGCCGTCGGCCTCTGTGCCCATGCCGCCACCTTTCCCTTGCTCGCCACTTTCGGAAACCTGGTCAGCGTCTGGTTCCCGGTGCCGGTGCGCGGGGCCCGCCTCAGGCGCGTGCGCGGAGCCGGCCCCATCGGCTCGCGCCTCGTCGCCATGGCGCTCCTCGCGGGGGCCGCCTGGGCGCCCTGGGCGGTCTCCAAGGTCGCCGGGCTCCACCTCTACGCCGCCTATGCGGGCGAGCTCATCGCCATCGGCGTCGCCTATCCGGCGCTCTTGGGCGTTGCCGCGGCCCTCTGCGAGGCGCGCCGCGAGGTGCTCCTCGCCGCCCTCGCGCGCGACGAGTGAAGCAGAGCGTCGAGGCGCTAGCGCTTTTCTTCGAGCGGGGTGCCGTCCGGCTGCGGCTCGTCGCTGCCGGGCACGTAGTGCGGGTTCTTGCGGATGCATGCCCGGGCCGCCGTCCCAGCCGAAGAGCGCGAGCACGGTGTGGTACGCGCCGACCAGCGCCATGTACGCCGCGGCCAGCGCCATGAGGCCAAAGCACACCAACAGACCGTACATCCAGGGCCGCGCCGCCTCCGCCGGACCGCCCGAGACGCGCGCGTGGACGAACCCCACCAGACAGGTGAGCACCGCGAGGGTGAGGAGCGCCGCGCCGGTGCGCAGGATCTTCGGCATGGACTAGGTCTCGAAGCTGGCGCCACAAGAACAGGTCTTGCGGGCCTTGGGGTTCTTGAACTGGAAGAAGGCGCCGGAGGGAAGATCGATGGTGGTGCCGTCGAGCAGCGGCGCGCTGGCCGGGTCGATTGCGACGCGCACCGGACCCGCCTCGATCACGGTGTCCGCGGGCCCTGCCGCGTCGACGAAGTAGAGATCGTAGGTGAGCCCATTGCATCCGCCCGCCACCACCGCGACCCGCAGGACCCAGCCGCTCAGCCCGGCGGCGCTGGCGCGGGCCAGGACGGCCTGCGCGGCACGCGGCGTGAGCGTCAGCTGCACGGCTACTTGACCTTTGCGCGCAGGGCCTGGAGCTCGTCGTCGCCGATGGAGGCGAACGCCTGCACGCAGCAGGGGTCGAACTGGGTGCCGGCGCAGCGCGGAATCTCCTCCCGCGCGGCGGCGAAGCTGGCCGCCTTGCGATAGGGACGGTCGCTGGTCATCGCGTCCAGCGTGTCCGCGATCATGAACACGCGCGCGCCGAGCGGGATCTGCTCGGCCTTGAGCTTGCGCGGATATCCGCCGCCGTCGTACCGCTCCTGGTGCGCGAGCACGATCTCCGCCGCGGGGCGCAGGAAGTCGATGCGCTCGAGGATGCCGAACCCCACCTCGGGGTGCCGCCGCATCTCCACCCATTCGGCGGGGGTGAGCGGTCCGGGCTTGAGCAGGATGCTGTCGGGCACGCCGATCTTGCCGATGTCGTGGAGGAGCGCGCCACGGCCGATGTCCTCCAGCCCGCCGTCGGGGATGCCCATCTTCTGGGCGATGGCGACGGTGTAGCGCACCACGCGCTGCGAGTGGTCGCTGGTCTCGTGCTCGCGCGCGTCGAGGGCGTGCACCAGCGCGTGCAGCGTGTTCGAGTACGCCAGGGCGATGCCTTGCAAGGCCTCGGTCAGCTCCGCGGTGCGCTCGCGGACGCGGCGCGCGAGACCCTGGTGGTAGCGGGCGCGGGTCGAGGTGAGCCGGCTCTTGCTCCAGGCGCGCTCGATCGCCCGCACCAGCTCGGTCACCCGAGGCGGCTTGAGCAGGTAATCCGCGGCGCCTCGCTTCAGGCACTCCACGGCGCTCTCCGTGTCGCCATACCCGGTGAGCATCACCACCGCGGCATGGGGATGGCGCTGCAGGACCTGATCGAGCAGCCACAGGCCGTCGCGCTCCGGCATCTTCACGTCGCAGAGCAGGAGCGGCAGATCGTCGCCGCGCAGCATCTGCAACGCCGCGTCGGCGGAAGACGCCTGCCGCACGGGATAGCCTTCCTCCTTGAGGACGGCCGCCAGCACCTCGCGCACCGAGCGGTCGTCGTCGACGACGAGCACCGTGGGCGGTTGCGCCGCGGCGTCCTTTTCGACGGGGGTCAGCTCGGCCGGTGTGTCGAGCGGCTGGTTGCCCAGCCGCAGCATGTCATCGATACCCAGCATCCGGTTGCCTGGGAGTGTCTCTGGTCCAAGGTCCGCAAGTCAAATGAGAAATCAGGCAGGCGCCAGTCTGAATTGACACCGCGCGGCAGCCGGCGTACGCCCGACCGACGCGAAGAGGGAGTCGCCATGTCCGAAGCAATCCCGTTGCCGCACAAATCCGCCCAGCCCGTCGCGCCGCAGGCAGAAAACCAGCCGCCGCGAGTCCAGGACCGGGCCCAGGGTGCCGTGAGCCCGCAGGGTACGCTCACCGTCTTCGAGCCGGGCACCGGCAAGCTCCTCGGCGAAGTGCGCGTGGCCACCTCGCAGGACGTGCGCGAGGCGGTGCGACAGGCCCGGACGGCGCAGTCCGAGTGGGCGCGCAAGACCCATGCCCAGCGGCGCGAGGTGTTGCTGCGCTTCCGCGACCTGCTGCTCGAGCGCGCGGGCGAGTTCGCCGAGCACCTCACCCGCGAGAACGGCAAGACGCGCAACGAGTCGCTCTTCATGGAGGTGCTGCCGGTGGCCGACGCAACCACCTGGTACGCCAACCGCACACACAAGCTGCTCGCGGACGAGAAGATCCCGCTGCATATGTTCCCGCACAAGAAGTCGTACCTGCGCTTCTACCCGCGCGGCGTCGTCGCCATCATCTCGCCCTGGAACTATCCCTTCTCCATTCCCACCGGCGACGCGGTGGCAGCGCTGATGGCCGGCAACGCGGTGGTGGTGAAGCCGAGCGAGTTCACACCCATAATTCTCGAAAAGACGCGCCTCCTCTTCGAGGAGGCCGGGCTGCCCCGCGGCCTCTTCGGCGTGGTCCAGGGCAAGGGCGACGTCGGCGCCGAGCTGATCCGCTCCGGCGTCAACATGGTGATCTTCACCGGCAGCGTCGCCACCGGGCGCAAGGTGAACGTCGCCGCGGCGGAGCAGATGATCCCCTGCGTGCTGGAGCTGGGCGGCAAGGATCCCGCCATCGTGCTGCCGGACGCGGACCTGGACAGCGCGGCGAAGAAGATCGCCTGGGGGGCGTTCGCCAACTCGGGACAGACCTGCGCCTCGGTGGAGCGGGTCTACGTGCACGAGAGCGTGGCCAAGCCCTTCACCGACAAGGTGGTGGAGCTGGCGCGGCGCCTGCGGCAGGGCGAGCCCAACCAGCACGACGTGGACGTGGGCGCCATGACCACGCAGGCGCAAGTGGAGATCGTCCGCCGGCACCTGGACGAGGCCAAGGCCCGCGGCGCGAAGGTCCTGACGGGTGGCGAGGTCAAGGTCACGCCGGAGGGCGGCCGGTTCGTCCAGCCCACGGTGCTCACCGGCACCACCGCCGACATGGCCATCGTCCGCGACGAGACCTTCGGGCCCATGCTGCCGATCATGACCTACCGGACGGAGGAGGAGGCGGTCCGGCTCGCCAACGACTCGTCGTACGGCCTCTCCGCCTACGTCTTCACCAGGAGCCGCGCCAAGGCGGAGCGCATCGCCAACCAGCTCATCGCCGGCACGGTGATGCACAACGACACGCTCTACACCCACGCCGCGCCGGAGACGCCCTGGGGCGGAGTGAAGTCCTCGGGCCTCGGTCGGGTGCACGGCAAGCACGGCCTGCGCGACTTCTGCGAGGTCCGCCACGTCAACCTGGAGCGCGTGAACTTCCCCGCCTTCTGGTACTACCCGTACTCGCGCAAGGCGTGGAGCACCGGGCTGCGCGTCTACCGCACGCTCCTCGGGCGCGGTGTCGGCGGCCGCCTCAAGGCGCTCTTCGGCAAGCACTGAACGAGGGCCGGCACTGTGTTGCGGAACCGCACAGTGCAATCCCACCAGCGAACACGCCTTGCGGTCTCGCTGGCACCATCGCGCGACTCGAGCGGTCTTTCCGCCACGCCTTCCGGGCACGAGGCTTGCGTGATTCGTGCCCATGGAGACCTTGCTGGCCGACGTGCGCCTGGGGATGCGCATGCTCCTCAAGGCGCCTGCCTTCACCGCCGTGTCCGTGTTTGCGCTGGCGCTGGGCATCGGCGCGAACACCGTCATGTTCAGCGTGGCCAGCACGGTGCTGCTCCAGCCTCTTTCCTATCCGGACGCGTCGCGGATCATGTGGATCGACACGGTCCAGCGCGACACCGGCTCTTCGATCGCGTCCTCGCCGCCCGACTTCTACCGCCTCCGCGAGACGAGCCACGGCTTCACCGCGGTGGCGGCGCTCTACCGGAAGGCGGTGAACGTCACCGGCGCGCAAGAGCCGCAGAGGGTTCGCGCCATCGTCACTTCTTCCGATCTGCTCGGGGTGCTGGGAGTGGTGCCCGCTCTCGGGCGCGGGTTGGCCCTCGACGACGAGCGCTGGGGTTCTCATCGCGTCGCGCTGCTCGGCAACGGCATGTGGCGTACGCGGTTCGGAGGAGACCCGGCCATCGTCGGCCGCGCCATCTCCATCGACGGCCAACCATATACCGTCGTCGGCGTGCTTCCGGCGGGATTCACCTGGCTGGGGAGCGAGACGGAGCTCCTGCTGCCGCTCTCCTTCGAGCCCGGCGACAACCTCAACTCGCACAACAACTATTTCCTGGGCATGGTGGGGCGCCTGCGACCGGGCGTCACCGTCCAGCAAGGCCGGTTGGAGGTGGCCGCCATCGGCCGCGGCATCGCGGAGGAATTCCCCGAGTCCCGGAAGCTGGGGCTGAACCTCGAGCCGCTGGAGAACTCCCTGGTGGGTGAGATGCGCCCCGCCGTCGTGGTCCTGCTCGGCGCCGTCGCGTTCGTCCTGCTCATCGCCTGCGCGAACCTGGCCAATCTGATGTTGGTCCGCGCTGCCGCGCGCCGCCGCGAGATCGCCATCCGCGCCGCACTCGGCGCGAGCCGCGCGCGGATCCTGCGCCAGCTCCTCACCGAGAGCGTGCTGCTGGCCTTGCTCGGCGGCGCGGTCGGCCTGGTGCTTGCGACCTGGTCGACCGCGGCCGTCAATGCGCTGGGGCAGGACGTGCTTCCGCGGATGCGCGACGTGAAGGTGGACGGACCGGTGCTCGCCTTCACCCTCGCGGCCTCGCTGATCACGGGAATCCTCTTCGGAATCGCGCCGGCGCTGCATGGGTCCGCCATCGACCTCCGCGAGTCGCTCAACGAGACCTCGGCGGCGGCGCCGCCCGGCCGCCGGCGGTTGACGGGCGCGCTGGTCGTCGCCGAGGTGGCGCTCGCGCTGGTGCTGCTCACCGGCGCCGGCCTGCTGGTGAAGAGCACCTATCGCCTGCTGCACGTGCAGCTCGGATTCGACCCCCAGGATGTGCTCACGGCCGAGGTCTCGCTCCCCCAGCACAAGTACGTCGACGCGAAGCTCATCCGCGCCCTCTCGCCGGGCGCGACCGCGCGCGCGGCGGCCTTCTTCGACGAGCTCGTCGCGGGAGTCGCCGCATTGCCCGGCGTGCGCGGGGCCGGAGCGGTGTCCGCCTTGCCGCTCGCAGGCGACAATTGGGGCAAGCGCCTGGTCCTCTGGGACCGGCCGCTGCCCGCCAACGCGGACGAGCTCCCGGAGATCCAGTACCGCGTCGTGGCGGGAGACTATTTCCGTACGCTCGGCATCCGCGTGAGCGGCCGGAGCTTCGACGCGCGGGACACGCTGCAGGCGCCGCTGGTCGCGATCGTCAACCAGGCGCTGGTACGCCGTGATTTCCCCGGGCAGGACCCCATCGGCAAGGAGATTTCCACCAATGCTCCGCGCGAGCTCTCCCCGGTCGGAACGGTGCCGCCCGATTGGCGCCCGCAGCGCTTCACCATCGTCGGCGTCGCGGACGACGTCCGCACCGCCGCGCTCGATCGGCCGCCCGGGCCTCTCGTCTACGTTCCTTACGCCCAGGGAGCCGAAGGGAGTCTTTCCATGTTCCTGGTCGCGCGGGCAGAGCGCGATCCGGCGGCGCTGATCGCGGCCGTCCGCGAGACGGTGCGCCGGCTCGATCCGGATCAGGCGGTCGGCACCGTGTCGACGTACGATGCCCGGCTTTCGCGAGCCGTCGCGCAGCCGCGGCTGCAGACCATCCTCCTGGGCGCGTTCGCCGCGGTCGCGCTCCTGCTCGCGGCCATCGGGATCTACGGCGTGATGGCGGTTGCGGTCGTGCAGCGGACGAAGGAGATCGGAATCCGCATGGCGCTCGGCGCGGTCCGCCGCGACGTCGTCACGCTGGTCGTGCGCCAGGGCTTCACGCTGGCGGCGGCGGGGCTGACGTTGGGCGTCGTCGGCGCCCTGGCGGTGACGCGAGTGCTGCGCTCGCTCCTCTTCTCCGTCAGCGCGACCGATCCGGCGGTCTTCGGGGGCATCATCGCCCTCCTGGCAGGGGTCGCGCTCGTCGCCTGCTACCTGCCGGCGCGCCGGGCAGCGCGAGTCGATCCGATGACCGCGCTACGGCACGAATGACCATCCGCGCTTCTGCCGAATCGCTGGAGCTTGGCGCGCGCGATTTTGCCTCGGCCGCGGAGGAGTAGGATGCGAGGGTGCGCCCCGACTGGAAGGCGCGGGCGACCGCGCTCGCCGGCTCTGCCGTCTTCCTGGTGATCGCGCCGGGAATCCGCAAAGCGGTGCCGCGCTGGATTCCGCGCCTGACGCCCTGGCGGGAACCAACGAGCGGGTGACGAACAGCGCTGGCGCCGCGCGCGCCGCGCGGGGTGTCGGTCAGGGCGGCAGCCGGGCCAGGATCTGCTGGAAGCGGGGCAGGGCGCGCACCGGGTCGAGATCCGGATCGTGCTCGATCCAGGCGCGGAAGCCCTTGCCGGTGCCCACGGCGCGGTCGAGCAGGTCGAGGGCCGTGTCGAGCTCGCCGGCCAACGCATGGCCGCAGGCCGCGTTGTAGAGGACCGCGTAGTCGGTGGGCCGCAAGGACACAGCCTGGTCGAGCCGCGCGCGGCCCCTTTCCCTCTCGCCGATGCGGACGAGGAGGGTGCCCGACAAGTAGAGCGCCCGGACGTCGTCGGGGCTGTTCTTCAGCGTCCGGTCGGCGGCTTCCAATGACCGGCGGCGGGCGTCCTCCACCTTTTCCGCGTCGCCCAGGCGGCTATAGGGCATGGTGAGGAGCGTGAGCGCGTCGTAGTCGTCCGGGTTGCGCTTCGCCGCCTCCTCATACGCGCGCGCCGACTCCTGGTAGCGCTGCCGCGAGAAGAGGAAGCGGCCGTAATAGTACCAGGCGTCGCGCAGGCCCGGTCCCAGCTCGGTGGCGCGGCGGAAGTTCTCGTCCGCCTCGGCGTTACGGTCGAGCAGCGACATGAGGTTGGCGCGCGCTACCCAGGCCTCTGCCAGGCGCGGATCGAGGCGAAGCGCCTCTTCGATGGCGCCGAGCGACTCCGCTCTCAGCGCGTCCTGTGCCGCGGGCGGTACCAGGCGCCACTGGAGCAGGTTGACGTCGACGTCGGCGAGGCCCGCCTGGGGTTGCGCGAAGGATGGGTCGAGCGCGATGGCGCGCTTGAACATCTGCCGGGCGAGCTCGCCGTTCTCGGCGCCCAGCTCGCGGAAGTACTGCCTCCCTCGCAGGTACATCTCGTACGCCTGCGGGTTGGCGGTGCCGGAGCGGCGCGCCGGATCCGCCTGGATGCGCAACTGGAGCGCCGCCACCACCGCCTTGGCGATCTCGTCCTGGATGACGAAGGCATCGGAGAGGCCGCGGTCGAACTTGTCCGTCCACAGCTCGTAGCCGTCGCTGGAGACGAGGCGCGCGCTCACCCGCAGCCGATCGCCCATCTTGCGCACGCTTCCTTCCAGCAACGTCGAGACGCCGAGCGCGCGCGCCATCTCGCGCACGTCTACCGACTTGCCCTTGAACTGGAACGACGAGCTGCGCGCGGCCACCCGCAGCCCCGAGACCGTGCAGAGGGCGTCGAGGATCTCCTCGGCGATGCCGTCGCACATCCAGTCCTGGTCCTTGCCGGGGCTCATGTCCGCGAAGGGCAGCACCGCGATGGACGGGGTGGCCGCCCCGACGGCGGCCGGCGAAGTGGAGGAGAGCGCGGGCGAGCCTCGATGCGCGAGGAAGTACCAGGCGACGCCGGGCACCGCGGCCAACACGCCGACGCCGGCGAGCACGAGCGCGAGCCGCGTCCCCTTCAAGCCTCTGGCGGCGGGAGCGGTCCGCTCGATCCGGCCCGCCTTCACGTCGAAGATCCAGGCGAGGCTCACCACGACGGGGAAACCGACCGCGAGCGCGACCACGATGTAGGAGAGCACCGCCTCCGGCCAGTGCAGCCCGTGCATGATCGGCTCGATGATCTGCAGCACCGCGAACGCGACGACGCCGTAGCCGATGACCGCGCGGAAGACGCGGCGGCGCTTCAACTCCAGCAGCAGTGACGCAGCTTCCACTGCTCACCCCGGGCGGAACCCTAGCACTCCCGCGAAATCGATGTAGAGCCCGATGGGACGGTGGCGCGCTCACTCCGGCCCGAGGCCGGCGAGAAACTCCTCGACGATCCTCCAGGTCTCGGCCGGCTGCTCGAGCCAGGGCATGTGGCCGCACCGGTCGATCCACTCCAGCCGCGAGCCGCGCACCAGGCCATGCGCCTCGATGAGGTTGGCCTCACCGGCCAGGTCCTGACGCCCCTGGAGCAGCAGCGCCGGCGCCTGGATGCGCCGCAACAGGGGGCGCAGATCGAACTGCCCCTCCGCCTGGAGGAAGGCCGGGACGACGTTGGGATTGAATTCGTCCGCGGGGATCTCCTGCGCGAAGACGAAGGCCTTGGCCTGGTCGTAGAAGTAGGCTGGCGCGGCGGCACGCGTTCGTTCGAATGTGGCTCGCTCCGGGTCCGCTTGCCGCCGCTTCGGATCGGACCAGAACTCCACCACGCGCAGCGACTCCGGCGGCAGCCGCGAGCGCTGGTTGTCGACGAAGATGGTCAGGTAGTGCGCGGTGATCGGGCCCGATCCGGCAGCGACGATGCCGCGGGCCCGCTGGGGATGCGAGCCTGCGTACGCGAGCGCGAGCATCATTCCCCAGGAGTTGCCGAAAAGGGTGAGGCGCTCGAGGCCCAGGTGCCGGCGCAACGCTTCCAGGTCCTCGACGTAGGCAGTCAGGTTGATGGTGGTGGCGTCGTAGGCGCGGAGCCGCGAGCGGCCGGTGCCGCGCTGCTCGAGCAGGATGCAGCGGTGGCTCTTCCGCAGCTCGTCGCAGACCTCCTGCATCGAGCGCACCTCCTCCCCGGGTCCGCCGCTGAGCACGACCAGATGGGGTCCGGACGCGCCCAGGATCCGGTAGTGCAGGTCGAAGCCGTCGCGCGGCACGGCGCCCTCGACGACGGCTGCGGCCGGCCCAGCCGTCATCGGAGCGGTTTGGGCGGCGCTGCCGGACCGCACCAGCAAGAGCGCCAGCGCGAGGCCGCCGCGCTTCATGGCGGCGACCATTCCGCCTCGAAGTGCGTCGAGCGCTCATCCCAGCGCGTCAGCAGCTCGTGGGCGGCGGGGTCGATCACCGCGCGCTCGTGGTCCTCGCCTGCGAAGCGGCGGATCGCCTCCCACGAGTCCCAGAGCGTGAGCGTGACGAACTCAAACTCGCCGCCGAGCCGCCGGCGCAAGAGCCAGGTGCCGCGGTAACCCTCGACGCGGCGGATGCCCGGCAGGATCTCCTCGCGCAACATGCGCTGATAGCGGTCGGCCGCTTCCGCCGTCGTGTAGCCGTGCCACATGCGCAGGATCACGTGACCTCCTCGCGCGGCAACCGACGCCGCGCTGGCCCAGTCTGTGACGGCCGGGGCGGGGCGGCTTGTAGGTTGTTGCGCGCTACTGTCGGAACCGCGCGCGGAAGGCGGAGGGCGGCACGTCCCACTCGGCGCGAAAGGCGTGCGTGAAGTGGCTGTGATCGCCGAAGCCGAGGTCGAGCGCGAGCCTGGTGAGATCGGCAGCCCCCGCGGCCAGCCGCTCCGCAGCGAGGCGCGCCCGCAAGCCGGCGAGGTAGCGGCGCAGGCTGATGCCGACGGTGCCCGCGAAAGTCCGGGAGAGGTGGAAGGGCGAAGTGGCGAAGCTCGCCGCCAGCTCACCGAGGCTCGGCGGAGTTTCCACCCTGGCGTTGAGGAGGAGCTTGATCTCCTCGCAGAGCTCACGGCGGCTGCGGAGGACGCGGGAGCTGGTGCGCGGCGAGACCGTGCCGAGGCCGCGCTGGCTGTAAGCATGGGCGATTGCCGTGGTGGCGAGCTGCGCCAGCACGTCCTCGGCGGCAAGGCCGCTGCTCGCCTGCCGCAGGCGCGCCAGGAGCTCGTAGTGCAGGTGCAGCACCGCGCGGGAGCCGACCTGATGCCCGAAGCGGAACGGGGCGGAGACCGTCTGCGCACGCCGGGGATCGGCGCCGGCCACCAGCTCGCGCGCCAGCTCCTCGGGAATGTCGATGACGGTGCAGTCGTCGCCGCCCGGCAATGGATGCGCGTACCGGTAGCTCTCACCGGCGTTGTAGAAGAGCACGTGATGCGCGTCGGCGACGACGGCCTCGACTCCCGCCAGCCGCTGGAAAACGCCTCGGCGCACCAGCACGAGCTGATGCGTGAGGGTCGGCTCTTCGGCTCCGAAGCGGTGCACGCCCGCCCGGCACCGGAAATCGAGCACCGTCATGCCGAGCGCGCGGGCGAGCACCTGCGCTTCCATCTTCGCCAGCGTAGCAGAGTCTCGCGCCGCGGGCGGCGCTCGACCCTTCGCCACGGCCCAAAAAAAACGGGGGCGCGCCGGATGGCACGCCCCCGCTCGAAACTCAGATACGCGAAAAGCTAGAACCCGGCGAACTGGTAACCGATGCCCGCGGTCACCATCATCGAGTCGCCGAAGCTGCCCACGTCCTGCGAGTGCAGGTTCACGCGGGCATTCCACTGCTTCATCTGGTAGCCCACGCCGACGCCCATGCCGAACTTCACCTGGCTGTCGGTCGCCGAGACCCCGCCCTGCGACGCGCCGGCCATCAGGTCGAAGAGGCCGAGCTCCGCCGCGCCGAACAGGCCCTGGTGCTGGGGCATGAAGTAGTACTTGGCGCCGAAGAGGAACGGGATGGAGTGCACGTGCCCGCTCACGCCTGCCCCGAGGTCCTTGTCCGAGTGATACTGGAAGCCCACGCGGGCGGTCAGGCCCAGCTCCGGCATCACCGGGTACTCGCCGGTCAGCATCAGGCTGCCGCCGACGCCGTTCACGTCGCTGTAGTTGCCGAGCGGAATGCCGAAGTCGCCGTCGACGCCGACGATGAACTTCTGATCCTGGGTGTTGGGGTTCTGGATGTGGGTCGAGCGGCGGGTGCTCTCGGCGCGCGCCGCGAAGGAAGTACAGAACAGGACAGCCATTGCGATCGTCATCTTCTTCATTTGCTGCCTCCGGAAAGCGAGCCCCGTGCGGATGCGCCGGTAGCGATCGCTTGGGGGTGGTTTCCGAAAGAGTACGGGGACATCCAAAGCGCCCTCAATGCGCGAACCTGTTCCGGACGGGGCGAAACGCGGCTGCTGTGGCGCGGGGTGCGTCGCGTCGGCAGGAACGGGCTCGTGCATGGGCGCACACCCCTCACGCCCTACTGACCTCGGTATGCCTTCTCGAGCGCCGCGACGTCGAGCTTCACCATCTTCAGCATGGCGTCGGTGACCCTCTTCGACCGGGCGGGATCCCTGTCGCGCATCATCTCGTCCATGCGCGTCGGGACGATCTGCCAGCGGAGCCCGAATCGGTCGATGAGCCACCCGCAGGCTTGCGGCTTGCCGCCTCCCTCCAGCAGCGCGTTCCAGTAACGATCCACCTCCGCCTGGTCGTCGCACAGCACCATGATGGAAATGGCGTCGTTGAAGTCGTGGTGGGGCCCGGCGGTCATCGCCTGAAAGCGCTGCCCGAAGAGCGTGAAGTCGACGACCTTGACGGACCCGGGCGGCCCGCTGGGTGAGTCGCTCAACATCGGCGTGACGCGATCGACCCGCGAGTCCGGGAAGATCGACGTGTAGAAGCGCGCGGCGTCCTCCGCCTCCTTCGCGTACCAGAGGAAGGTGAAGATCTTCGATTTTCCTGTCGAGGCCATGCTTGGCTCCTTTCTGGGCTCGAGCGCGATTCTGCCACCGCGCGAGAGCGAACGGCACCCGCACGGAATGCTCGTTCGCGCGCATTCCGCGCCCGCGCGGACGTGCAGCAGGCAATCGCGAAGGTTGGACGCGTCGAACGCTACGAATTCCCGCAGTCGTGAGAGCGCCGACAGCCGACGAGCGCGCGTCAGGGCTCGCGGAGATCCACTAGCAGTCCGTTGGGCAGGGTCCGGAGATGCAGCCCAACTCAGCGACCCCGCGGCATTCGCTCTTACGCTGCTGGACGGGGTCGAACACCACGCGACGGCCGGTGGGGTCTAGCCGCACGCCATCGGCGACGTCGGCGAGGATGCGCCTCAGCTCGCCTTCTGCTGCCGGCCCGCAGGAGTAGATGAGCCAGGTGCCCAGCGCTCCCTGGCCGACGACGCCGTTCGGCGTGACGAAAAATGACCTCAGGGAGGCGACCGGCCGGAGATCGACCGAGGTGATTTCGTATTCGCCCTGGCATTCCTTGCCAATCTCGTCGAGCGCGGCGCGGATCCCGAGGCGCAGGGCATAGGAATCCTCGGCTTCCAGGCGGAATTCGCCGCCGTTTGCGTCGCCCCCCATCCGGGTCACGTAGGCGATGCAGCCGGAGAGCATGGGGACGAGGACCAGGAATGAGAGGCGCATGGTGGGGCTCCTTTGCCTCTTGGACCTGTGGCCGGGCGCACATCACACCAGCTGAAATCTTGTGCAACGATCGAGCGTCGTCGACCTACGGAAGCGTCCTTGCTGGGCACTTCTGGGTTCATGAGGCGATGCGTACCTGCAGAAGACGGGCGTTCTCGCGCGAGTGACAGGGCGGTCCGGTTGCAGTACACGAGCGCCGGAGGACATTCCCATGGCCGAGCTCGTATCCGACGCCGCCCTGCGCGCGCTGCCGTCGCGCTCTTCGCTACCCCTCATCGGCGACACGCTCGCGTTCGTGCGCGATCCGGCCGGCTTCCTCGAAGGTCGCGCGCGGGAGTTGGGGCCCGTCTTCCGCATCGACGTCTTCGGCCACCCGACCGCGTGCTTCGTCGGGCCCGAGGCCTTCGCCATCGTCCTCGACGACCGCAACGTCCAGCGCGCCGGAGCGAATCCGCCGCACGTCGAGGAGATCTTCGATCCCCAGGCGGTCCCCTTCCTCGACGGCGCCGCGCAGCGCCGGCGCAAGCGCCTCTTGATGCAGGCCTTCACCCCGGACGCGCTGGCCGGAGTACCTGCCCACCATCGAGCGGATCGTCGATCGCTTCGCGGACCGCTGGGCGGGGCTGGGCAGATTCGCCTGGGTGCCGGAGCTGAACACGCTGGGCTTCGCCATCGCAGGGGCGCTCTTCGTCGGCGCCGACGGCCAGGGCGGAGACCGGAGCATCGAGATCGCTTTCGGCCGCGTTGCCGCCGGCATCCTCTCGCTGCCGCTCAAGCTTCCCTTCACGCCCTTCACCCGCGCGCTGGCGGCGCGCAGGTATCTCTTGACGGTCATCGACGAGGCCATCGTCCAACACGAGACCGCCCCGCGGGAGGACGTCCTCTCGCGCCTGCTCGCGGCCCGCGACGGATCCGAGCGGCTGTCGCGCGAGGAGGTGCGGATCGAGACCTTCCATTTCTTCGGCGCCTACGCCGCCGTGATCGGCGGCCTCGCCTTCCTCGCGCAGTGCCTGGGGCGCCACGCGGACGTGCGCAAGAAGGCGCGCGAGGAGATCGAACAAGTGGCCCCGTCGGGCCCGCTCACCCTGGCTGCGCTGGAGAAGCTGGACTACCTGGACCGCGTCTGCAAGGAGTCGCGGCGGGTGGCGCCGGTCCTTCCCATCACCTTCTTCGGCAAGGTGGTGCGCGACTGCGCTTTCGACGGCGTGCGCATCCCCAAGGGATACAAGGCGGTGGGCTGCATCGGCCCCACCTTGCAGGACGCCGGCATCTATCCCGATCCGGGCAGGTTCGATCCCGACCGCTGGCTGGAGGCCTCCGACCGGCAGCGCAAGGCCTGGATCCCGCACGGAGGCGGCATCCACGCCGAAGGGCACCGCTGCGCCGGTGAGGCCCTGGCCACGCTGATGCTCAAGGCCTTCGCCGTCCACATGCTGCGTCGGTTCGACTGGTCGACGGAGGATCAGGACCCTGCGCCGACCCGCGGCAAGCTCTTCGCCACGCCGGCCAGCGGACTCCAAGTACAGCTGCGGCCGAGGTGAGGGCGGTCGCGCGCGGCCCGGCCGATTGGAAGGCGAGGGCGACCGCGCTCGCCGGCTCTGCCCTCTTCCTGGCCATCGCGCCGGGAACCCTGGCGGGCTTGTGCCCTGGAGGCTCACGCGCTGGTCGGTGGGGCCGGCCTTCCTCGGCATCGCGGCGCTCCAGGTCACGGGAGGCGTGCTTCTTCGCGCTCGGTGTGCTGGGCCTGTTCGATTGCTTCCGGCGATTCGCGGTGGAAGGACTGGGCACGCCTGCGCCGGTGCTGCCGCCGCGCACCCTCGTGGTGACGGGTCTCTACCGGTTCGTCCGCAATCCGATGTCTGCGCGGTCGTATCGACCATCGCGGGCGAGGCC
Organism: uncultured delta proteobacterium; assembly: GCA_963792275.1. Classification (GTDB taxonomy): domain Bacteria; phylum Myxococcota; class Myxococcia; order Myxococcales; family 40CM-4-68-19; genus 40CM-4-68-19. The sequence goes on along the minus strand of CAWBVQ010000016.1, from coordinate 80,995 downwards.
CTCCTTCTTGGAAGCGGGAAGCTGCTCCTCTATGACGCGGCCGTCTGGTTGATGTTCCACTTCTGGGTTCTGGTGTACGAGGAGCCGAGGCTCGCCGAGTCGTTCGGGCCTGGGTACCAGGCGTTCCGCAAAGCGGTGCCGCGCTGGATTCCGCGCCTGATGCCCTGGCGGGGAGTACCAACGGGCGGGTGATCAGCCGTTGCGGAACCCCTGCAGGAGGCTCTGCAGATTCAAGGTGCTGGCCTGCCGCTCGATCCGCTCCTCGCACCCTGGATAGATCGTTTTCGCCTCGAAGCGGACGAACAACTTTCGCAGGTCGGCGCTGTCGAGTCGCCTGCCCTGCGCGTAGTACTGCTCCGCCACATGGCCGAGGCGTAGGTCGCGGAGAAAGTGACGGCGCCGGTGGCGACGCCGTAGCCCCGCCGAAGATTCCGCCCAAGAGGCCCCCCCAGTCCGCCGATCAGTTTCATCGCCACGCCCTCCACGCCCTGCGCGGCGGCACCCAGGCCAAGGGTGGCGGCGGGGTCCTCGACCTGGTTCGCGTCGAGCTTCTGCTCGCGCCGCTGGCCGATCTGATAGACGAGACGGAGCTGGAGCGGCAGGATGGCGAGGTTCGCCAGGCGGTCCGGCAGCACCTCGAGCGCGCCGGTGAGAATGGCCTGCTGGAGGATGAGCTCGTCCAGGGGCGCGGCGGACAGCGCGCCTGCGGCGAGCGGGGTGCGCGCGAGGGCGCTCGCCGTGCGGCTCGACTCGGCCACGTCTGCGTCGCTGAACCCCGCGCCGCACGGAGCTCGCTCAGAAATGCCTGCTCCGCTGTGTTGGCGGGGCCGTCGGCGTTGACGATGGCCAGCGCGCCTTCCAGGCGGCCCGGCGCGCCCGTCGTCCGACAAGCGCGAGGCCAGATCCGGAATGCGCAGCTGCCCCGCGGCAACCTGCTGCGCGAGACCGGTCACGTCCGGACTGCCGGTCCGGGCCACGACCGCATCGACCGCCCGCTGTTCCACACTGTCCACCCGGCCGTCGGCGCGCGCTGCCATCATGGCGATCGCAATCATTGGGGCATGGTCGGTGTCCTCCATGGCTCGAATGATAACGCAGCGGACGCCGCGCACGACCGGCAGCGGACACCCTGCGCACGCGGCCAAGGTGGAGACGAGGCCGTTCAGGCTGATCCCGGCCACGCTGCTCTCGGTCCTCACCCTCCGACCACGACCTGATGGTCAGCAGGGCCGTCGCGCGCGGCCAACCGATCGCGAGCGCCGCGATGTACGCGTCGTGCAGTCCACGGCAACCGGTCCGCGAGCTCACGGACCCCATCGACAGAGCGTTACGCCGTCGTTTGGGTTCGCGCACTTCTACGTGGGTGCGAGCAGCTTGCGAACCGCACCTTCGATCTCATCGATCTTCGTCGTGGCGGTCGCCCAGAGAATCTCCACCGACACGCCGAAGTATCCGTGTGCGAGAACGTCTCGCATCCCGCGAACGTTGCGCCACGCGATTTCTGGCGCTCTTGCGGCCACGTCGTCCGGAACGTGTTTCGCGGCCTCGCCGATGATTTCGATGTTCCGCGAGACGGCGTCACGCCGGAGTTCGTCCTCTCGGAACACGTCCAGCGTCACGCCCGCGACGGCGCGGCGAATCCTGCCGCAGGCCTCGAGAATGTCGTCGGCGTACAGCCGCCAGTCGCGCGCCGAGTCAGGTGACATCGACAGCCTCGCGCTCGACGACAGGACGCATGCGCGGCTTGAGCGCGTCAGGGGTGACCAATCGATCTTTCCGGCCGATATGGTCCTCGAGGAAGAACTTCAGGCCCATGAACACGTCGAGCGTGGGAGTCACGTCGAACTCGACCAGAACGTCGAGATCGCTGTCGTGGCGCGCCTCGCCGCGTGCGGTGGACCCGAACAGAGCCATTCGGCGGACGTGGAAGTCCCGCCGGAGTGCCGGCAGGTAACCGCGCAGGGTTGCGATCGCCTGGTCGCGCCTCATCGACCCAAGACTATACGAGCGCCGCGACGCATGGGCCAGCACTGCACGAGTGCGGGCAGGATCTACGGCGCTGATTCAGAGGAGCACCCGGAAACCAGCTTGGCTCCGCGATCGGTGGATGCAACCTCGCGGATGCGGCGATGCCGCATCGCCTCCGTGGGTATCCCTGGCGTGCTCACTTCAGAGCGTAGGCCTGCCGGACGGCGTGAACCAGCAGGATTGACCGCTCGTCTTCCAGGCTGAATACGCGGTAGCAGGACAACTCGCATCGGGCACCGAGGTCCATCGCGCGGGCGAGATCAGAACAGTCTTCCCCTCCTCGCGATTGCCGGTCACGTCCTTCTTCGCAGGCACAAAGCCGAGTTGTGTGCCGTCTTCCAGGAGCACCTGAATGGCGTTCAGTATCATACTCGTTGGTGGGGTCCCGACGCAGTAGTAGTTTGTCGCCCTCCTCTACCTGTTCACGGACAATGTGTTGCCGATTCTCGTGGGTCAGTCCAGCGACGGTGAAGCCGAGCTATCCTAATCCCAGAAGGTGTTGCTGCGCTTCCGGGTGTGGCGCTCGGTCGGGCCATTCACCTCCTTTCTCCCAAGCGCCGCTTCCGCTTTGCCAGCCACTGCGAGAGCTTGGGCCCCGTCCCGGTCTGCACCGTTCTTTTCGAGCGCGGTGCAGATTTGCGAAATGACGTCGCGGACCATGCCGGTAGTGCCCTTCAGCGCGGCGTCGCGCAGAGCAGCGGTCGCTGTCGCGCCCGGTCCAGGAACTTTCCAATGATTCCGGGGACGGCCGCGACCTTATGCACGATATTTTCGAGCGCCTGCGGCGTCGTCGTTCCGTTGAGAAGCTTCCGACGTCTGTCTTGAACTCATAAGCGAAGCGCTCAAGGATCTTGGAGGTGTGCTCCGCCGAGACAGGGTCTGGCGTTTCGCAGTGACTCCACGCACTTCAGCGCACTTGATTTCAGCGTGGCCTTGGCAGGAGGGGCCGGCGCACCGCTCGAGTTGTTGCTGGCAGATGCACCCGGGCCAAGCGCGCGCACGCAGCTCTGGTACTCAGCAAGCGCTTCCGCAAACCGCTGTGCCTTCCCGGCGCTGGAGAACATGTACTGCTCGTGCAGGCCGTTTCGGCTCGAGAATGTGATCTCACCATAGCCGGCGATCGGGATCTGGTAATTGTTCGCAAAGCGCCGGTCTGGAGAGCCGTCCTTGTTGCACTTCTTCCACGTGTGATCGATCACCTCGGCGTCGGGCGTGGATCTTCCTCTTCCTCTTCAACGAAGCGGCCTCTGCTGTACCGCACGTCGATCTCGCGCACGTCGATCAGCGCAATGTCACGAGGTTCGACCATCATGAAGAATGCCGGATAGACGAGAAGGTCGGCACCGTTCGCATTCTGGAGGCGCAGCACCTTGGTGCCAGACTGCAGCACTTCGTCTTCCGCAGGGCCGAACACGACGGGCTTGCGGTCGACCCCAGGTCGATGCGTAGGACCGCGTCCGCACGCGATCCTCGCTGCCTTTCGTGGTCACGTCCCATATTCCGCGAGCACGTGGCTACCTGCTCGAAAGCCATAGCGAGTGCGTCGAACGCCGCAGAGGCTGCCGCGTCTAGCGCGAAGTCGGCGTCGATGAACGCCCCTGCCAGCCGGTCCTCCTGCCGCTTCAGTTCGGCTTCCCTCTCGGCTACAGCGGTTGTGCGCTCCGGAATCTTGTTCTTGAGGAACAGGCCGAAGAACCAGTTCTGCGCCCGCCGCAAGCGCCTCTGTGCGGCCTCTAATTCCTCGCGCGCAACCGGGATTGATCCGCGTAATTTGGAGCGCTCGTCGGAAGCTTGCCTGATGAGATCTTCAGCCCCTGAAGGTCCGTACTCGTGAATCCCCGGAAACGGGCGCGCTCTCGATGGCCGTTCCGGCTTGTGGAGCGGCCGGAATGGGAAGTTCTGGCACAAGGGGAAGCTGGGCGGCAGTTCGGGAGATGCCGCTGCCTCGTTGGCTCCGAGGCGATGACGGAAGGAAAGGCCGGTGCCGGGGATGCCCAGGTTCAACGTGCTGCCGCTGGTCACACTGTAACGCTCGCGCCTCGTGGCCCGATGGACGCGGAGATACCGCTCCGCGAGAAGTTCAGCCGTACCCCCGGGAACAGCGTCATGCGCCTCTGAAAGCGTAGCCCCATGTTTGCCTCGATTTGCGTCGCATTGTACGCGACCTGCACATGGGCCGGCCAGGCGACCCTCTTCTGTGCGGTACACTGGGCCGGATAAGCGATGTTGGCTGACGAAGTTGCTGAACTTGTCGCCCTCGACACTGAACTCCCAGGGGCAGTGTCTGACGCACGTTTGCCAGCGGGGGTCCTCACGAGGTGCCGAGATCCGGAAGCTGGCGTGGCACACGGAGACGTCGCTTGAGCCGCTCTCGTCAAACCACAGGGCTATTCTCCTTGAGCGCGAAGTGGAAGGGCTCTCGTACAAACAGACCGCACGTGCTCACGTCTCCGATTCAGGGCGGCGCTACGATTCTCCGTGATGATGACCAGCCCAGAACACGACGGTAAGGAAGCCCTCTCTGCCAACGTGCTGAGACCGCCCTCAGAGTCTGTGTCGAGGCGAACGAAGTCAGGGTAGATCGCAACGCTCGCCAGCTTAGCCGGACCGAATCACGCGGTCGTAGCTGGCGACGGCGGAGACACCAGCGTGGGCGAGGCGGCCGTATCAGCTCGCGGCGTTTCAACTCGTACATTCCGCACATCGCTCCAGCCGCCAGCACTGGCGGCGGTCGCCGAGGCTCCACCGTAACCGAGGTTGCCGTCGGGCAGTGTGTAGGGGCCTTCGTGCGTGAGCGGCAGGAGCGCGCCGTAGACGCACAATGCCGTGGCTGGTCCCTTCGTACGCGCCTTGTCACGCTGCCATTCCTTGACACCTTCCCTCCCCGGCGCTACCAACCGCGCCTCTTTCCGAGGAGGCCGGAGTGGCGATTTACGATCTCGCGATCATCGGCAGCGGGCCCGGCGGCTACGTCTGCGCCATCCGGGCGGGCCAGAATGGCCTGAAGACGGTGGTCGTGGAGAAGGATCCGCGGGTCGGCGGCACCTGCACGCTGCGCGGGTGCATCCCCACCAAGGCCGTGCTCCACAGCGCCGACGTGTACGAGGACGCGCAGCACGGCGCGAAGATCGGCGTCAAGGCCGCGGCCGTGGAGCTGGACATGAACGCCGTCCGCTCCTTCAAGGAAGACGTGGCCGGCAAGTCGAGCAAGGGCATCGAGTTCCTCTTCCGCAAGAACAAGGTGGAGCGCATCCACGGCCACGGCCGCCTGGCCGGACCGGGCAAGGTCTCGGTCACCGGCGCGGACGGCAAGGAGCAGATCGTCGAGGCGAAGCACGTGGTCATCGCCACCGGCTCGGCCCCGCGCCTGATTCCCGGAATCACCCTCGGCCCGCGCGTGATGACGAGCGACGAGCTGCTCGAGAACGTGACCGTGCCCAAGCGCCTGATCGTCCTCGGCGCCGGCGCGGTGGGCGTGGAGTTCGCCAGCGCCTACCGCCGACTTCGGCAGCGAGGTGCACATCGTCGAGATGCTGCCGCGCCTCTTGCCCGTGGAGGACGAGGACATCTCCGCCGAGTTCGAGAAGGCGTTCCGCCGCCGCGGCATCAAGGCGCATACCGCGGCCAAGGTGGAGAAGGTCGAGGTCACCGAGAACGCCGTCAAGGCCACGCTCACCACCGCCAAGGGCACCGAGACCCTGGAAGCGGAGCTCTTCCTCTGCGCCGTGGGCAGAAGGCCGGTGAGCGAGGACGTGGGCCTCGACAAGTTCCCCAACATCAAGGTCGAGCGCGGGTTCGTGGTCATCGACCCGACGACGCTGCTCACCGGCGAGAGCTGGGTCTCGGCCATCGGCGACGTGGTGGCGCTGCCCGGCCGGCCCCATCCGCAGCTCGCGCACCTCGCCTTCGTGGAGGGCGAGTTCGTGGCCGACCGCCTCGCGGGCAAGAAGCCGCACGCCGTCAACTACGATCTGGTGCCGGGAGCGACGTACAGCGATCCCGAGGTGGCCTCGGTGGGCCTGACCGAGAGGGCGGCGAAAGAGCGCGGCTACAAGGTGAAGATCGGCACCTTCCCCATGTCGGCCAACGGCAAGGCGCGCATCCTCGGCGCGGCCGAAGGGATGGTGAAGGTGGTCGCGGAGGAGAAATACGACGAGGTGCTGGGCGTCCACATCATCGGCCCCCGGGCCACCGAGCTGATCAGCGACGCCTGCTCGCTCCTGCGGCTGGAGACCACCAGCGAGGAGATGCTGCACGTGATGCGCCCGCACCCGACGCTCTCCGAGGCGCTCACCGAGGCCGCTTTGGGCGTGCGCGGGAAACCGCTGCACATCTAGGATCACTATCGCGGGAAGGATGTGGGCATCCGCGTGTTCCATCGGTCGCGCGGGGAGGCGAACATGACCGAAACCACGTCGTGGCGTCGAGGATTTGCCGCGGGATTCGCGGCGCTTGCACTTGCCGTCGGCGGTCAGGTCGCCACCAGCGGCCCCGAGGAGGTGGAGGCGGTGGAGTCCTGCCCCCTTGCACGCAGCGCCGCCGCAGACCGGCTCGCCGAGCGCTTCACGCCCCATCTCGACGCGCACGGCATTGCGCAGCGCGTTGCCCGGGCCCTGCTCGGCATGGTCCTGCAGACCTGCCTGTAGAGGCTCGTTCTCGCGATCCGCAGGCGTTTCGGTTATACCGGCCGCCCTCATGGGCGACTCGCTGGTCCAGTTGGGCGAAAGGCCGCGCCACAAGGCCCGCGAGCCGAAGCCCGAGTGGCTGAAGGTCCGCATGCCGGGCGGCGGGCGCTTCGAGCAGGTGCGCAAGACCCTGCGCGAGCTGAAGCTCCATACCGTCTGCGAAGAGGCAAGCTGTCCCAACGTGGGCGAGTGCTGGGGGTCAGGCACCGCCACCGTGATGCTGATGGGCGACGTCTGCACCCGCGGCTGCCGCTTCTGCGACGTCGACAGCGGCATGCCGGCCCCGCTCGACCCGCTGGAACCGCGCCATCTCGCCGAGGCGGTGGGGCGGCTGGGGCTCGATTACCTGGTCGTCACCAGCGTCAATCGGGACGAGCTGCCGGACGGCGGCGCCTCGCACTTTGCCCAGGCCATCGTGGAGCTGCGCAGGGCCGCGCCGAAGACCCTGGTCGAGGTGCTCACGCCCGACTTCCAGGGCTCGCGCGAGGCGCTGCAGATGATCGCCGACGCCCAGCCCACCGTGGCCGCGCACAACCTGGAAACGGTGCGGCGACTCACCCCGCGCGTGCGCGACCGGCGCGCCGCCTACGAGCAGTCTCTCGCCGTCCTCGACTTCTACAAGCGCGCCGGGATGCGGACGAAGAGCAGCATCATGCTCGGCCTCGGCGAGACCCGCGACGAGCTGGTGCAGGCCATGCGCGACTTGCGCGAAGTGGGCTGCGACATCCTCACGCTCGGCCAGTACCTGCGTCCCTCGGAGAAGCACCTGCCCGTCACCGAGTTCGTCAGGCCGGAGGTGTTCGCGGACCTGGAGCGGGAAGGCCTGCGCCTCGGCTTCCGCTTCGTCGCCGCCGGCCCGCTGGTGCGCTCGAGCTACAAGGCGGGCGAGTTCTTCATCCAGCGCTGGGTCGAGAACGGCGGGTAGCCATGCCGGCCTGGAACATCATTCAGGCGGTCAACGACGCCCTGCGCATCGAGATGCGCCGCGACCCGCGCGTGGTGGTGCTGGGCGAGGACGTGGGCAAGTTCGGCGGCGTCTTTCGCGCCACCCTGGGGCTCATCGAGGAGTTCGGCCCCGACCGCGTCATCGACACGCCGCTCGCCGAGGCGGGAATCGTCGGCGCCGCCATCGGCATGGCCATGTACGGCCTGCGGCCGGTGCCGGAGATCCAGTTCAGCGACTTCATCTTTCCCGCCTTCGACCAGATCGTCAACGAGCTGGCCAAGCTGCGCTACCGCAGCGGCGGCCAGTACGGCGCCCCGGTGGTCATCCGCACGCCGGTGGGCGGCGGCATCAAGGGCGGGCACTATCACTCGCAATCCCCGGAAGCGCTCTTCATCCACACGCCCGGCCTTCAAGTGATCTGCCCCTCCAATCCGGTGGACGCGAAAGGGCTGCTCATCTCCGCCATCCGCCAGGACGATCCGGTCATCTTCATGGAGCCCAAGCGCGTCTATCGCGCGGCGCGCGGCGAGGTGCCGGAGGGCGAATACACGGTGCCCATCGGCAAGGCGCACCTCGCGCGCGAGGGCCGCGGCATGACCGTCATCGCCTGGGGCGCCATGTTCCACGAGGCGCAGGCCGCGGTGGAGCAGGCGCCGGAGCTGGATGCCGAGCTGATCGACCTGCGCACGCTCTGGCCGCTGGACGTCGAGGCGGTGACGCGCAGCGTGCGCAAGACCGGGCGCTGCGCCATCGTGCAGGAAGCGCCGCGCACTTGTGGCTTCGCCGCCGAGATCAGCGCGCTGGTGCAGGAGCGCTGCTTCACCTCGCTGGAGGCGCCGGTCGCGCGCATCACCGGCTGGGACGTGCCCTTTCCCTACACGCTGGAGAACGACTACCTGCCGCTCGCCCCGCGGATCCAGAAGTCGCTGCGCGAGCTGAAAGCCTACGAGCCCTGACATGGCCCAGTTCGAGTTCAAGCTGCCGGACATCGGCGAAGGCGTGGTGGAGGGCGAGATCGTCAAGTGGCTGGTGAAGCCGGGCGATCCCATCGTCGAGGATCAGCCGCTGGTGGAGGTGATGACCGACAAGGCCACCGTCACCATTCCCAGCCCGCGCCGCGGCAAGGTGCTGCAGACCTTCGGCGGGGAAGGCGACATCGCCAAGGTGCACGCGACGCTCGTCGTGATGGAGGTGGAGGGGCCCGCGGCTGCGCAACCGGCGCAATCGGCGCCCTCCAGCGGCGTCCCGGCGCAGGGCGCGCCCACGCTGCCGGCGCAACACGCGGGAGAGCCGGCGCCGCTGCAGACGGCGGGCGCAGCGCAAGCTCGCGGCGCGGCAGGCGCCAACGACCACGCCGGCGGCGGCAACGGAGATTCGCGCAAGATCCTGGCCACGCCGGTGACGCGGCGGATGGCGCGCGAGATGGGCGTGGACCTCGCGTCGCTGCAGGGCACGGGCCCCCAGGGGCGGGTGATGAAGGCGGACGTGCTGGCCCACACCGGCAACCGCGGCCAGGCGCCGCTGCAGGCACCGGCACAAGCGCGGCCGCCCCGCGCAGAGCCGGCCGCGGCCGACGAAGTGCGCCCCCTGCGCGGGCTGCGCAAGAGCATCGCCAAGAGCATGGTGCAGAGCCACACCTACGTCGTGCCCTTCACCTTCGTGGAGGAGTGCGACACCGCCGCGCTGACCGCGCTGCGCGAGCGGATCAACAAGGGCCTCTCGGAGCGCGGCGAGGCGAAGCTCAGCTACCTGCCCTTCATCGCCAAGGCGCTCTTGCGCGGCTTCGCCAGGTACCCCGAGCTGAACGCGGTGATGGACGAAGAAAAGCAGGCGCTGGTGGTCAAGAAGGACGTGAACGTCGCCTTCGGCGCCGCCACCGACGCCGGGCTCACCGTCTTCGTCGTCAAGGACGTGCGCGGCAAGTCCATCCGCCAGCTGGGCGCGGAGATCGAACGGCTGGCAAAGGCCGCGCGGGAGCAGAAGCTGCAGCTCCAGGACCTTCAGGGAGGCACGTTCACCGTCACTTCGCTGGGTCGCGATGGCGGTCTCATGGCCACGCCGGTGGTGAAGCATCCCGAGGTCGCCATCCTCGGCATCCACAAGATCAAGGAGTGGGCCAAGCCGGTGCGCCACGCCGACGGCACGGTCGGCGTGGAGATCGCCGAGCGCATGAACCTCTCCTGCTCGTTCGATCACCGCGTCATCGACGGGCACATCGGCGCAGCCTTCCTCTACGAAGTCATCCGCGCCCTGGAAGCGCCGGAGCTGCTGCCGCGTCGCGACTGACGGCGCCGTACCCTCTCCCGCGGCAGCTCTGTGGTTCGCGACGCCGCGTGGCGTCGTAAACGCCGTTCAACTCCCGCGTTGAATCGACGCCCGTGGCATCGTGATGCCGTTCGAGGCAGGGACCCCATGCACTCTCGGCACGATCGGCATGTCGCAGAGGCGATGATGCTCGTCCTGGCAGCCTGCGGGATTCGACGAAGCGCCCGACCAGGCCCCCATCGCCGTCACCTTCCAGCCCGCGCTGTTCACCGCGAGCTTCACGCAGGGAGACTTCGTGACGCGGGCACCGCTCTTTGTCACGTTGAGCCGCCTGCCGGATGTCCCAGTCTTCGCCGCGGTCGTCGAGGACGAGCCGGTGCTCGAAAACAGGACCGTCGCGCATTCCAGGTGGGGACGAGCAACACCTTCTCGGCGGCGCTCGCCCCGTCGTGCCTGCTCACCCCCGGCAGCCAGAACGGCAAGCTGGCGCTCGCACTTTGTACAGACCTCCGCCTGCAACGCATCTCTCCCCATCAGCGGAAACGTCCTGCCATACTCCTTCGTGGTCGCGCCGGGGCACGTCATCACGGCGAAGGTCGCCAGCGTCGACGTACCCGATGTCATCGCCCACTGCAGTTCCAGCTTCTTCAGCGCCACCGTAGGCGAGACCGTCGAATTCTCGTGTCCTCGATTCCGTCACCTGGCAGACCAGCGTCTCAACCAGCGCGGGGGTGCCGGTCGTGTCGGGGTTGACCACCACGTCGACCACCTCGTCGGGAACCGTCTCCGAGCGCGACGGCGACAACCTGCCGGGCGTCCAGTACGGAGCCGTCCTCGTTCAGGCGACGCCGGCGTCGGGCCCGACGCTCGCCGCTGCCATCCTCGTGGTGGAGGATGCCTCGCCTGCGGGACGGCCCCATGTGCCCCGCGCCGCAAGGGCTGCGTTGCCTCTGCGTCCTCTTCCTCTACACCGCGCCCATGCAGCCAGCGAAGAAGGTGGAGACGGCGGAGATCCCCGCGAGACGCTCCTGCGGCTCTACCGGGAGATGGTCCGCCTGCGCACCGTGGACGAGCGGATGATGACGCTCCAGCGGCAGGGCCGGGTGGGGTTCTACGGCGCCTGCACCGGGCAGGAAGCGGCCACTCTCGCCTCCGCCATCGCGCTCGAGCCCGACGACTGGATCTTCCCGCCCTGCGCGAGGGCGGCGCCATGCTCCTGCGCGGCTTTCCCCTCGTGCCCTACCTCTGCCAGGTGTTTGGAAACGCCGGCGACGAGACCAAGGGCCGGCAGATGCCTTCGCACATGGCCTCGAAGTCGGTGAACCAGGTGAGCTGGTCCTCCTGCATCGGCACCCAGCTCCCCCAGGCGGTGGGGGCGGCCATGGCGGCGCGCATCAAGGGCGACCGCACCGTGGTCGCGGCCTACATGGGCGACGGCGCCACCAGCGAAGGCGACTTCCACGTGGCGATGAACTTCGCCGGCGTGTTCAAGGCGCCGGTGGTCTTCGTCTGCCAGAACAACCACTGGGCCATCAGCGTGCCCAGCCGGCGGCAGACCGCCAGCGAGTCGATCGCCATCAAGGCGAAGGCCTACGGCTTCCCGGGCGAGAAGGTGGACGGCAACGACGCCGTCGCGGTCTACAGCGCCGTGAAGGAGGCCGTCGATCGCGCGCGCAGCGGCGGCGGACCCACGCTGGTGGAATGCGACACCTACCGCATCGGCGCTCACAGCTCGTCGGACGACCCCACGCGCTACCGCGACGAGCGCGAGGTGGAGCAGTGGCGGAAGCGCGATCCGCTGGAGCTCTTGCGCTCGCGGCTGGCGGGCGCGGGCCTGTGGAGCGCGCGCGACGAGGAGCAGCTGCGCGCCGCCCTGCTGGAAGAGGTGAACGCCGCCATCGCCGAGGCGGAGAAGAAGCCGGATCCGTCGCGCGAGTCGCTCTTCGACGACGTCTACCTGGACATGCCCTGGTCCTTGCGCGAGCAGCGCGCGGAGATGCTGGCGGCACCCGCGGTCCCGCGGCCGGACGCGAAGGCGATCGCCGGTTAGACTCGCCGGGTGCGCGCGCTCCACCTCAGGCGGCTGGGCAGGGTGGAATACCCGGACGGCCTCGCCATGCAGAAGCTCCTCGTGGAGGCGCGCGCGCAGGGGCTGGTTCCCGACACGCTGCTCCTGCTCGAGCACCCCCGCGTCATCACCCTGGGCCGCGGCGCCAAGGCGCAGAACGTGCTCTGGCCCAGAGAGACGCTGGAGGCGCGCGGATTCGAGCTCTACGAGACCGACCGCGGCGGCGACGTGACCTATCACGGCCCCGGCCAGATTGTCGGCTATCCCATCCTCGACCTGAAGCCCGACCGCAAGGACGTGCGCAAGTACGTGTCCTCGGTGGAGGAGCTGATGATCCGCGTCGCGGCGGAATATGGGGTGTCGGCTGCGCGCGTGGCCGGACGCACCGGAGTCTGGACGGCCGCCGGCAAGCTGGGCGCCATCGGCGTGCACATCTCCCGCTGGATCACCTCGCACGGGTTCGCCTTCAACGTGCACACGAACCTCGACGACTTCGCGGCCATCGTGCCCTGCGGCATCCATGGCGCGGGCGTCGCTTCGCTGGAGTCGCTGGTGACGGACGAAACCCCCTCGCTCCACGAGGTGGAGGATGCCTTCGCGCTCGAGGCGGGCGAGGTCTGGGACAGCGAGGTCTCCGAGGCGCTGCCGGAGCTGCGCACCGTCAGCGTGACCCTGCAGCGCGAGGATGGCCGCGTGCTCCTCTTGCGGCGCACGGACGAGCGGGGCGGCTTCTGGCAGATCCTCACCGGCCGCATCGAGAACAAGGAGAGCCCGCTGCAGACCGCGGCGCGGGAGATCCACGAGGAGACCGGCTTCTCGCCGCGGCTCGACGAGCTGCGCGATCTCGGCTACGTGCATTCCTTCGCGCTGGGCGAGCGCGTCCCGCCGCTCTTCGTGCAGGAGACGGCGTTCGCGGCCACCGTCTCGGGCGAGCCGCGGCTCTCCGACGAGCACCAGGAACATCGCTGGTGCTCGCCCGCGGAGGCGCTCGCGCTCCTGCCGTTTGCCGGGCTCCGGCGCGCCGTCAGTCTCGCGGCGGCGGGCTGACCTACGCGGTGGTCTTCTGGTCGAACTCGATCAGATGGCCGGTGCGCTCGCGCTTGGTGCGCAGGTAACTGATGTTGTGCGGGTTGGTCTGCGCGATCGAGGCGATGCGCCGCCGCACCTGGACGCCTCCGGCCTCGAGGCCGGCGATCTTCAGCGGGTTGTTGGTGATGAGATCGATGGACTTCACGCCCAGCTGCTTGAGCATCTCGGCGGCGACGTCGTAGCGGCGCAGGTCGTCCTGGAAGCCGAGCGCGCGGTTCGCCTCGTAGGTGTCGGCGCCGCGCGCCTGCAGCGCGTAGGCGCGGATCTTGTTTCCCAGGCCGATGCCGCGCCCTTCCTGGCGCAGGTAGATGACCGCGCCGCGCTCGGACCTGCCCACCAGCGCCAGCGCGTGCTCGAGCTGCTCGCGGCAGTCGCACTTGAGCGACCCGAGGATCTCGCTGGTCAGGCACTCGCTGTGGACGCGCACGGGCACGCCTTCCTGGCCGCGGATGTCGCCCTTGACGGCGACCACGTGCTCCTTGTCGGTGCCTTTCTCCCGGAAGACCATGGCGCGCAGGAGCCCATGACGCGTGGGCAGCGGCGCCTCCGAGTAGAGCTCCACCCGGCTCCCGGATGCAGGCACTGCGTGTAGATGTGCGGTCGACAAGGTTGCCTCCTCGTCCTGGTTGGATGCGGCCAGGTCGCGAAGGTTCCCCTAATCGCTCAAACCGCTCAGCGGCCGGGGCCTTTTTGCCGCTCTACGCATCCAAGTGCTAGGAGACGAACGCCATGCATCAGATCGAAGCCGAGTTCACCTTCGCCGCCGCGCACCGGCTGCCCCGCTACCAGGGCAAGTGTTTCAACCTGCACGGCCACAACTACCGCTTCCAGGTCGTGCTCCGCGGCGCGCCCGACCCCTACTCGGGCATCTTCGTGGACTTCGGCGACGTGGAGACGGCGGTCAAGCAGCACATCCTCGACAAGGTCGATCATACGAACCTGAACGATTTCATCGAGAACCCCACGGCCGAGAACATCGCCGCCTGGATGTGGGAACGGCTGCAGGGCAAGCTCCCCGGCTTCTGCGAAGTGCGGCTCTGGGAGATCCCCTCGAGCTGCGTCGTCTATCGCGGGCCCGAGGGGAAGTGGTGAGATGGCGCTGCCGGAACGCAAGGCCCAGGCCCCCGACCGCAAGGCGCTGGCCAAGGCGGTAGAGGACCTGCTGCTCGCCTCCGGCGCCGAGCTGGATGCGGAGACGATGCAGACCCCTGCGCGGGTGGCCAAGGCCTTCGCCGAGGATCTCCTCGACGGCTACGCCCGCGACGCGGTGGAGACGCTGCGCAGCTCGCTGGTGCCGGCGCCGCGCAGGGGCGAGCTGGTGATCGCCTCGCAGATCGACTTCCACGCCATGTGCCCGCACCACCTCTTGCCCTACAAGGGCAGCGCCGCGGTAGGGTACGTGGCCGATCAGTGGCTGGTGGGGTTCGGCAAGATCGCCGAGGCCACCGACGCTCTGGCGCACCGGCTCATCCTCCAGGAGCAGCTCGTCCACCGCCTCTGCGAGGGTGTGATGACGGCGCTCTCGCCGCTCGGCGCGGGGGTGGTGATCACCGCCGAGCACGGGTGCATGCAGGTGCGCGGCCCCATGCGCAGGCAGAGCCGCGTCACCGTGGAGGCGTGGGCGGGGGTGTTCGAGAAGGACGCCGGGCTGCGGCGGTCGCTGGCGCGCCGCGCGGAAGGCTGAATGCGCGCCGTCGTCACCGGCGCCTCGCGCGGCATCGGCAAGGCCATCGCCCAGGCGCTGATCGCGGACGGCGTCGAGGTGGCGGTGTGCGGCGTCCGGGCGGCGCCGGAGGTCCCCGGCTCGGCCCTCGCCTGCCGCTGCGACGTCTCGCAGGAGGAGCAGGTCCGCGCGCTCTTCGCGCAGTTCCCCAGGCCCGACTGGGTCGTCCTCAACGCCGGGGTGCTGGAGCGCGGGCCCATCGAGGAGTTCACCGCGGCCCAGTTCGACCGCGTGCTCGGCGTCAACCTGCGCGGCGCGTTCCTCTGCGCGCGCGAGGCGTTCCGCCAGGGCGCACGCCGCATCGTCGCCATCGGCTCGATCAGCGGCACGCTGGGCACCGCGCACGCCGCGGCCTACAACGCGAGCAAGTGGGGCCTCACCGGCCTGGTCAAGTCGCTGGCCGAAGAGGGGCGCGAGCGGGGGATCTTCTGCGCCGCCGTCCTGCCTTCCGGGGTGGAGACCGACATGATCCGGCAGACGCCGTTCCCGGCGCGGATGCAGCCGGCGGAGGTGGCCAAGGTGGTGCGCTTCCTCTGCGCGGAGGCGCCCTTCGCCATGACCGGCAGCGCCGTCGAGGTGTTCGGATGAGCGCCCTCGAGAGCGACCTTCGCGGCCTGGGCCTTTCCGTGGTGGGCATCGAGCCGTACTCGCACGACGAGAGTGGGTCCGGCGAGTTTCCCCCCTACGCCGCGGTGCAGGCGCGCGACGCCGCCGACGTGCAAAAGGTCCTGGCGTATTCGCGCCGCGAGCGCATTCCGGTCGTGCCGCGCGGGGCGGGGTCGGGCAAGAGCGGCGGCGCCCTGGCCGACCGGGGCGGCATCGTGCTCTCGCTGGAGAAGCTGGACCGCATCGTGGAGGTGTCTCTGGCAGACATGGTCTGCGTGGTGGAGCCGGGCGTCATCCTGGAAAAGCTGCAGCAGGCGGTGGAGTCGGAAGGGCTCTTCTACCCGCCCGATCCCAACTCGCAGGCCATGTGTTCCATCGGCGGCAACCTCGCCCACAACGCCGGCGGACCGCGCGCGCTCAAGTACGGCGTCACCCGCGACTACGTCCTCGGCCTCCAGGCCGTCCTGCCCACCGGCGAGCTGATCCGCACCGGGCACCGGAGCTGGAAGGGGGTGGCCGGCTACGATCTCACGCAGCTTCTGGTGGGCAGCGAAGGCACCCTCGCGATCATCGTCCAGGCGACCCTCAAGCTCATCCCGCTCCCGCGCGCCGTGGCCACGCTCCTCGCCTTCTTCCCCGACGAGGACAAGGCGGCGCTGGCGGTGCAGAAGATCTTCGCTGCCGGACTCTTGCCGCGCGCTTGCGAGCTGCTCGACGGTCCGACGATGCGGGCGGTCAGCCCCCGGGCGCCGTTCAAGTTTCCCGACGGCGTGGGCGGCGCGCTCATCGTCGAGCACGACGGCCACGGGGACGGCGTCTTCGACGAGCTCGCGCGCAGCGGCGAGATGTGCACCGAGGCCGGCGCCCGCGAGGTGGTGGCGGCGCAGGACGAGGCGCAAAGGCGGAAGATCTGGGAGACGCGGCGCATGATCTCGGTGGCGCTCACCGCCATCCGCCCGCACAAGATCAGCGAGGACGTGGCGGTGCCGCGCGGGGAGCTGGTGCGGATGATCGGCCGCGTGCGCGAGATCGGCGCGCGCTACGGGTTGCCCACCGCCTGCTACGGGCACGCCGGCGACGGCAACCTGCACGTGAACCTCCTCTTCGGGTCCGCCGAGGAGCGCGAGAAGGGCCATGCCGCGGTCGGCGACGTGTTGCAGGCGGCCATCGATCTGGGCGGCACCATCACCGGCGAGCACGGCGTGGGCCTCGCCAAGCGGGCCTTCCTCGGCAGGGAGCAGAAGCCGGAGGTGATCGCGTTGCAGCGCAGGGTCAAGCGGGCGTTCGACCCCGACGACCTGCTCAACCCCGGAAAGATCTTTCCGCCGCCGGAACCCGCCCCCGGGCCGTGAGATTCCGGCCCGCTTCGCGCGGGCTTGACCATCGAGTGCGGCTGCTTTACGGTCCCCGCCCCTTGGCCGACACCCACCAGAATCACTCGCCTGCCCCAGAGGAGCCGCGGGCGGACGGACAGCCCGGCGATTCCGAGCTGGTGCAGCGCGCGCAGCACGGCGACGGGGCGGCGTTCGCGCTGCTGGTGGAGCGCCATCGCCGCCAGCTCTACCGCCTGGCGCTGCGCATGACCGGCTCGGAGGCCGACGCGCAAGAGGTGCTGCAGGAGGCGTTTCTCAACGCCTACCAGAAACTGCCGCTCTTCCGCGGCGAGGCCCAGTTTTCCAGCTGGCTATACCGCATCGCGGCAAACAGCGCCCTGATGCGCTTGCGCCGGAAGCGGCGCGCCCCTGACGCCCTCGCCGAACAGCCGCTCGAGCTGGCGGGCCCCCGCTTCTCCGCCGAGGGGTACCTCGAGCCCACCTCCAACAGCGACTGGTCGCAACGCGCCGACGAGAAGATGATGTCCGGTGAGTTGGGCTCCGCCATCAACAGGGCGGTGGACCAGCTTCCCGACGACTACCGGACGGTCTTCCTGCTCAAGGACGTGGACGGCCTCTCCAACGAGGACATCGCCCACTCCCTGGAGCTGACGGTGCCCGCGGTGAAGAGCCGCCTGCACCGCGCCCGTCTCGCGCTGCGGGAAAAGCTCGGTGACTTCTTCGACGGCTCCGCGAAGTGACCGGGAATTTGCGAATCCTCCCTCCCGGGCGTGCATCTTTTTCTGCAGGTCGGCTAGGATATCGGGCGGCCCCTCTTCCCCACATTCCCACAACGGATCGCCGTTTTGACCAGCCCGCTCCACCACTGCAAGGATTGCGTCGACCTCCTCGGGGACTACGTCGACGGGTCGCTTCCGGCGGATTGGGCCAAGGCCCTCGAAGAACACCTCAGCCTCTGTCCTCCCTGCATCACCTTCGTGCGCACCTACAAGGCGACGCGCAGGCTTTGCCGGCATGCGCTGGAGAAGGAGATGCCGGAGGAGCTGGTCAATTCGCTCTCGGCGTTCCTCGGCAAGCACGTGCCGGGATTTACCTGCTCGAAGTCCGACACCGCGGCGGCGCCGCAACTGGCTGCCACCGACGCCGGACCCAAGAAAGTCTAGAAGACCGTTCATGAACATCGATCGTGAGGAGCTCCTCTCGGCGCTGCAGAAGGCGCGCGGAAAGGGGCTTTCCTTGAAGCAGCTCGCCGGCCAGCTTCACGCTGGCCAGGCCGGGCGAAACCCGTTGCGACGCGTCATCTCCGAGCTGGTCGGGGAAGGCCGCATCCACTTCGACGGCCGCATCTACCGGATGCCCGCGCGCTCCGAGCCCTCCCGCGCCGATCGCGGCAAGGAGCCGCGGGAAGCGGCGCGAGCCCAGCCACGCCGCGCTCCCGCCGTGCTGCTGGAGGGCGCCCGCATGCGCCGGGAGAAGGAGCCCGCCAGCGCGGCGAACAAGCCCGGCGCGCAGGTCACCGGCGTCATCCACGTCAAGTCGGAAGGATATGGGTTCGTCACGCCGCTGCTCGGCGAAGGCGGGCGCGAGAACGATCTCTTCGTGCCGCCCCAATACATCCAGGGCGCGCTCGACGGAGACGTGGTGCTGGCGCGCGCCATCCGCGGGCGCGACGGCCGGCTCGCCGGCGAGGTCCTGGAGGTGGTCGAGCGCCGCAGGCAGCTCGCGCTGGGCATCTACCAGTCGAAGGGCGCCTCGCACTGGGTAATCCCCCACGATCGCAACCTCTCCCAGAACATCGACGTGCCGCGCCATCCCAAGGCCCACGACGGCGACATGGTCAAGCTGCGCCTGCACCGCGAACGGCCAGGGCCCCTTTCGGGCGAGGTCATCTCCGTCCTGGGCAACCGGGGCGACCCGCGCTTCGAGATCCTGGCCAGCGCCTACGCGGAAGGCTTCGCCGACGAGTTCGATCCCGCCACCCGCATCGCCGCGGAGAGCGTGCCGGATCGCGTCCATCCCGAGGACGTGGCCGCCCGGCGCGACCTGCGCCACCTGCCGCTCGTCACCATCGACGGCGAGGACGCCCGCGACTTCGACGACGCGGTGCACGTCTCGCGCACGCCCGGCGGCTACCGGCTGGTGGTGGCCATCGCCGACGTGGCGCACTACGTCCGCCCGGGCGGGCCGCTGGATCGCGAGGCGCTGCGGCGCGCGACCAGCGTCTACTTCCCCGGCACGGTGCTGCCCATGCTGCCGGAGAGGCTCTCCAACGGCATCTGCTCGCTGAATCCCGACGTCGATCGCCTGTGCATGGTGTGCGACCTGGCGCTGGACAAGGCGGGCAAGCCGCTGCAGGCCGACATCTACGAGGCGGTGATGCGCAGCCATGCGCGGCTCACCTATACCCGCGTCGCCGGGGCGCTGGGCGGCGCGGCCGACGCCGACATCGCCCCGCTGCTCGACGACCTGCGCGTGGCGCACGAGCTGGCGAAGAAGCTGACGCAGCAGCGCAGCCAGCGCGGCAGCATCGACTTCGACCTGCCGGAAGCGAAGATCCTCCTCGACGAGGAGGGGCATGTGGCGGAGATCGTCCGCCGCCCGCGCAACGACGCGCACCGCCTGGTGGAGGAGTTCATGCTCGCCGCCAACGAGGGGGTGGCGCGCTTCTTCGAGGTCCGCGGCCTTCCCACCGTGTACCGCATCCACGATCAGCCCGATCAGGACAAGCTGGACGCCTTTGCCGCGCTGGCGCGGACCCACGGCTTCGAGCTGCCCGGAGGCGACGAGCTGACGCCGGGCGTGCTCAACGAATTCCTCAAGGCGGTAGAGGGCAAGCCCGCGCAGAAGGCGCTCAACTCGCTGCTCTTGC
This sequence comes from uncultured delta proteobacterium, assembly GCA_963792275.1. Classification (GTDB taxonomy): domain Bacteria; phylum Myxococcota; class Myxococcia; order Myxococcales; family 40CM-4-68-19; genus 40CM-4-68-19. Next base: position 61,382 of record CAWBVQ010000016.1, on the reverse strand, counting down.
GCGCGATGATGCAGGCGCAATACAGCCCCGACAACATCGGTCACTACGGCCTCGCCGCGCCAACCTACCTGCACTTCACCTCGCCCATCCGCCGCTATCCGGATCTGATGGTGCACCGCCTGCTCAAGGAGCACTGGGCGCGCGGCGGCCGGCCGCTGCGCGAGCACGAGCAGGAGGAGCAGGAGGCGTTCCTCGCCGGCGTCTCCGCGCAATGTTCGGACCGCGAGCGCGCCGCCATGAAGGCCGAGCGCGACGTCGACAACTTCTATTCGGCGCTCTTCATGCAGGACAAGGTGGGCCAGAAGTTCAAGGCGGTGGTCTCGGGGGTGGTGGACTTCGGCCTCTTCTGCGAGCTGGAAGAGGTGTTCGTGGAAGGGTTGATCCCCGCGGAGTCCCTGGGCATGGGCGTCACCCTCGACAAGGAACTGCAGCGGCTGGTGGTGGGCGCTTCCGGCCGCAGCTATTCCATCGGCGACGAGGTGCTGGTGGAGGTGATCTCGGCCGACCCCGCGCGCAGGCGCATCACGCTTTCGCTGGCGCAAAAGGGCGTCATGCAGGCGGACCGCTGGCTCACGCCGGAGGATCTGGCTGCTGCTGCGCCGTCGAAGCCTCGCCGGCCGGCCCAGCGGGCGGCTGGGCAAGAGCAGCGTCGGCCTCCGCGCGGCTCACCGCCTGCCCGCCCGAGTCGTCGTAAAGGAAGACGAGGCGGCGGTCGATGAACGGCCGGAAGTAGATCGGCCATCCCACCCGCATCTCGTCCTCCTTCGCGTCCTCGCGGGAGGCGAGCCGCACCCTCGACGGATCGCCCTTCGCCGCCACCGGAAAGAGGTGGTGCCTCCCGGCGAAATGGATGATCTCGCCGTGATCGGTGGTCGCTTGCTTCGGCATGCGCCCGCTCTATCTCAGGCACGACGCCGCTGCAATCATCGCTTGCCATGGTGCGCGCGCGGCGTAAATGTCCCCCCGTGGCGCACAGGTTCAGTCTCGGGCGCAGGGCGGGATTGCTCCTGCCGCTGTCGTCGATCCGCGGTCCCGCAGGCGATCTGGGCAGCTACACCGACGCGGGCCGCCTCTCGGAATGGCTGTTGTCGGCGGGGTGCTCGCTCTGGCAACTGCTTCCGCTCAACGAGGTCTCGCCCGGACAGGACAGCCCCTACGCGGCCTCCAGCTCCTGCGCGCTGGAGCCGGTCTACGTGGACCTGCGCGCGGTGCCCGACCTCGAGTCGCTGACCGGCGAAGAGGAGGCCGAGCTCGCCCGGCTGCGCGCCGAACCGCTGGTGGACTTCGAAGGGTACCGCCGGGTGAAGCGAGTCGCCCTGGCGCGGGCCTTCCAGTCGTTCCTCCGCCAGGGCGGAACGGCGCGCGAGCGCGAGTACCGCGAGTTCCGGGCGCTGCATGCAAGCTGGATCGAGGACTGGGCGCTCTACCGGGCGCTGCACGCGGAGCGGCAGAAGAGCTGGCGCGACTGGGAGCCGGAATTGCGCTCGGGGGACCCCGCCGCGCTCGACCAGGCGCGCGCGCGGCTGCGGCCGCAGCTCGACGAGCTCTGCTACGTGCAGTGGATCGCCGACGTCCAGTGGAGGGCGGGGCGGGCCGCCGCCAACGGCAAGGGCGTGAAGGTGATCGGCGACCTCCCCTTCATGGTGGCGGAGGACTCTTCCGACGTCTGGAGCTACCAGCGCTTCTTCCGCTTCGATGCCACGGTGGGCGTTCCGCCGGATGCCTACAGCGACGACGGCCAGGACTGGGGGTTGCCTGTACCGCGCTGGGACGAGATGCGCGACGCGGGCGATCCCTGGCTGCACCAGCGCGCGGAGCGGGCGGCGGAGCTCTACGACGCCTTCCGGGTGGATCACGTGGTCGGTCTCTACCGCACCTACGCGCGGCCCGTGGATCGGGCGACGCCCTTCTTCGTCCCCGCCGACGTGCCGCGGCAGAAGGAGCAGGGCGAGCGGATCCTCGCGCTCCTCGGCGAGAAGGCGGAAGTGCTGGCCGAGGACCTCGGCACCGTTCCCGACTTCGTCCGCGCCTCCCTCGCGGCGCAGGAGATCCCCGGCACCAAGGTGCTGCGCTGGGAAAACGATCTCGGCGTCCCCCGCGACGTCACCCGCTTCTCCCGCGTCTCCGTGGCGGTCACCGGCACGCACGACACCGAATCGCTGGCCACCTGGTGGGAAGCCCTCGACGACCGCGAGCGCGAGCTCCAGCTCGCGCAGCCCCAGCTCTCGTTCTTGCGCGGACCTTCGCAGAAGGAGTTCACGCCGCGCACCCGGACGGCCCTCTTGCAGCTCGCCTATGCCGCCGGCAGCGACGCCTTGCTCACGCCCGTCACCGACGCGCTGGGATGGAAGGACCGGATGAACACCCCCGGCACGGTGGGGAAGCACAACTGGACCTTCCGGCTGCCCTGGACGCTCGACGAGCTCTTTTCTTCTCCCCAACCGCTGGCAACCGCGCGGGAGCTTGCACATCTTGCGGGACAGTACGGCCGCAGCGGGTGATCGGCCGAGAGGCGCCCGCCGCCCGCGCGGGGGAACGGGTAGGGATGAGAATCGAGCGCGAACTCGTGGGAGAGCAGGCGCGGCGCCTGCTCGACGAGGTGGCGAGCGAGCTTGCGGCCGCGCGCCAGCCGCTCGCGACCTATCGCGTGCAGCTGCACAAGGACTTCCCCTTCGACGCGGCCGCCGGCATCGCGCGCTACCTCTCCGACCTCGGCATCACCGACCTCTACACCAGCCCCATCCTCGAAGCGGCGCCCGGCTCGGTGCACGGCTACGACGTCATCAACCACGATCGGGTGAACCGCGAGCTGGGCGGCGAGGAAGGGCTCGACCGGCTCTCCGTCGCCCTGCGCGAGGCGGGGCTCGGGTACGTGCTGGACATCGTCCCCAACCACATGGGCCTCGGTCCCGGCAACGCCCTCTGGATGGATCTCCTGGAGAACGGCCCCTCCGCGCGCGCCGCGAAGTTCTTCGACGTGGAGTGGCACCCGGTCAAGGAGGAGCTGGTCGACAAGGTGCTGGTGCCGGTGCTGGGCGATCGCTACGGCGCGGTCCTCGAGCGCGGCGAGATCCACCTCGAGCTGCACGACGGCGCCTTCCGCATCCGCTACTACGACCACCTCTTCCCGGTGAATCCCCGCTCGTACGGGCACATCCTCGCCCACCGGCTCGACGAGCTGGAGAAGGAGCTGGGCGAAAGCGAGGCGGTGGACGAGCTGAAGAGCATCCTCTTCCTGCTCCAGCACATGCCCTCGCGACACGCGATCGATCCGGGGCACAAGGAGGAACGCCGGCGGGAGAAGGAGGTGGTCAAGCGGCGCGTGGCCACGCTCTTCGCTTCCAGCGCCGCGGTGCGCAGGCACCTGGAGGAGAACGTCCGCATCTTCAACGGCACTCCGGGAAAGCCGCGCAGCTTCGACCTGCTCGACAAGCTCCTCGACTCGCAGGCGTACCGGCTCGCCCACTGGCGCGTCTCCTCCGAGGAGATCAACTACCGCCGCTTCTTCGACATCAACTCGCTCGCCGCCATCCGCATGGAGGACCCGGAGGTGTTCGAGCACGCGCACCACATTCCCTTCCGGCTCCTGGCCGAGGGGCGCATCGACGGCCTGCGCATCGATCACCCGGACGGACTGGCCTATCCGCGGCGTTACTTCCGGCTGCTGCAGGACGCGCACATCCTGCAAAAGGCGCGGGCGCGGGCCGGCGAGCGCTGGCGAGAGCTGGAAGAAGCGGTGCGCGCGGAGCTCTCGGTCAGCGACGACCGGCGCCTGCGCCGTCCGCTCTTCGTGGTGGCGGAGAAGATCCTCGGCCGCACCGAGACGCTGCCCCTGACCTGGGACGTGGCCGGCACCACCGGCTACGACTACGCCAACTCGCTCAACGGCATCTTCGTGGCCCGCGAGAACGCGGACAAGCTGCAGAAGATCTACTCGCGCTTCATCCACGGCGAGATCGACTTCGAGGAGCTGGTCTACCAGAAGAAGAAGCTGATCCTCTACACGGCGATGGCGGCGGAGATGAACCTGCTCGCACGCCAGCTCAACCGCATCTCCGAAGGCAACCGCTGGACCCGCGACTTCACCCTCTACGCGCTGCGGGCGGCGCTGATCGAGCTCATCGCCTGCTTCCCCGTCTACCGCTCCTACATCGAGGAGCCGGGCCACGTCGACGAGCGCGACCGGAAGTACATCCTGCAGGCGGTGGCCTGCGCGCGCCGCCGCAACCCGGCGGAGAACGCCAGCATCTACGAGTTCATCGCCGACATCCTCTTGCAGAAGTTCGCCGCCTACGTGGAGGAGCGCGAGCGGCCGGCGCAGCACGCCTTCGCGCTCAAGCTGCAGCAGATGCTCGGCCCGGTGATGGCGAAGGGCCTGGAGGACACCGCCTTCTACGTCTACAACCGCCTCGTCTCGCTCAACGAGGTGGGCGGCGAGCCCGAGCACTTCGGCGCCACGGTGGAGTCGTTCCACGAGGAGAACGCCCAGCGCGCGCAGAAGTGGCCGCGCTCGCTGCTCGCCACCGCCACCCACGACACCAAGCGCGGCGAGGACATCCGCGTGCGCATCGACACGCTCTCCGAGCTGCCGGAGGACTGGCGCAAGACCGCCATCGCCTTCGCCCGCAGGACGGAGGGCCTGCGCCGCGAGGTGGACGGGCGCCTTGCCCCCGACCGCAACGAGCAGATGCTCCTGCTCCAGACGCTGATCGGCGCCTGGCCGATGGACCTTGCCGACCTGCCGCAGCTGCGCGACCGGCTGGTGCAGTACATGGTGAAGGCAGCCAAGGAGGCGAAGGTCAACACCAGTTGGATCCAGGAGGACCCGCGCTGGGAAGACGCGCTGCGCGCCTACGTGGAGGGGCTCTTCGCGCTGCCCCCGCGGCACCCGCTCTGGAGGGGACTGCAGCCCTTCGCCGAGCGCGTGGTCCATGCGGGCTTGCACAACTCGCTCGCGCAGGTGGTGCTCAAGATCGCCTCGCCGGGGGTGCCCGACTTCTACCAGGGCTGCGAGCTTTGGGACTTCTCGCTGGTGGATCCCGACAACCGGCGCCCGGTCGACTACGGGTTGCGTCACGCCATGCTCGACGAGCTGCGCGCCTCCTCGCTCTCGCGGGCGGAGCAGGCGCGGGCGCTCTATGCGAGGTGGCAGGACGGACGGATCAAGCTCCTGCTCACGCACGCGGGGCTTGCGGCGCGCAAGGAGCACCCCGACCTCTTCGCAGGGGGCGGGTACGTGCCGCTGGGTCCACAGGGGCCGCGCGCGGCGAATCTCTGCGCCTTCGCCCGGACGGGACCGAACGGGCAGATGGCTGTCGCCGTTGCCCCGCGGCTCGTGGCCGGGCTCCTCGATGGTCCGGCGCTGCCCGCCAAGGTGTTTGCCGGCACCTTCTTGCCGGTGCCGCGGCTGCAACCGGGGGAGAAGCTGCGCGACGTCCTGACAGGCGAGGACCGCCAGGTCTCCGCGTCGGGGCTGGCCGTGGATCAGCTCTTCTCCACCTTGCCGGTGGCGCTGCTCATCTCGCGCAGCAGCTGAGCGATCTGCGCAAGCCCGGTGCTGGAAGGCACCACCCGCAGCGGCGCCAGCTCCGCCTCCAGCCGTGAGGCACGCCCGGCGTCGTCGAGGTCCGCGAAGAGCAGCGCCGGCAGTCGCACGCCATGGGCGCGCAGGGCCCTCAGGATCAGGATGCCCTGGACCTCCGCCGGGCTCGCGTCGGCCCTTCTCGCCCCGCTCGTCCACCAGCAGCGCAGGCGCGGTGCGGCGGAAATCCGAGATCGAGCAGCACGCCGCAGGCGCCGGCGGCGAGCGCGAGCGCGTCGGCGAAATGGCCGGCGCGCACGAAGGCGAACTGCCCGCCGAGGAACCGCTGGAAGCGATCCGCGTACTCGGCGCCGTCCTCGCAGACGATGAAGGTCATGCCGGCGGCGCGGGGAAGCAGGCGCCCACCGCCTTCGTCCAGGGAGGCTCCTCGGTGCGCACCACCACGTGCCCCTGCCACTCGCGGGTCAGGTCGCGCACCAGCGAGAGCCCGCGCCCGCTCTCGCGCTGCTCGATGGCCTCGAGCGAGACGGCGTGGGCGGACGAGTCGCCCGACCAGGAGCACGGTCAGGTTCCGCCCGGCGGCGTCGCGCTCCTCGCCGAGGCGGACGATGACCTCCCCGCCGGCGGCGGCGGCCTGCGCGTTGCGCAGCAGGTTTGCGAAGATGGTGGAGAGCGCTCCGCGCTCCACCGCGAAGTCCACGCCCATGCCCTGGAGCAGGATGGAGGGCGCGGTCCAGGCCGAACCGCCGCGGCGCATCTCCGCCTCGACGTCGCGGATCCAGCCCGCCACGGCTTCGGCGTCGAGCCTCGTCCGCGGGCCCAGGCGCAAGAGGCCCGAGAGCCGCGCCGCATGCTCGCCGCGGATGCGCGCGTCGATGCGGAGCAGCTCGTCTTCCCCGCCGCCGCCGCGCAAGAGCGACTCCGCCCGCGCCAGATCGCGCGCAAGCGGCCCGAAGGACGGGCTCGCGGGCGAGGCGCCGCAGCCAGACTCCCTGCGCCCGGGCGGCGGCGCGCAGCGCCTCGTAGTGCCTGGCCAGGGTCAGCGAAGCGGGCCTCGGGCGAGAGCAGCGCGCGCGCGACGTCGTCGCGGCTCGCAGCCGGGCTCGGCGAGCATGCCGAGCACTCCGGCGCGGTGCTTGAGCAGGTCGTGGCGCAGCTCGTTGACCATCCGCGCGACGTGGGGGAAGAGGCGCGGCCTGCGCCGCAGCGCCGACTGCGCGGTCGCGCCCGCCCAGAGCCACCCGCCCGCGCCGAGCAGGAGGAGGAGCGCCCCGGCAACGGCCGCCGCGCGCCGCCGCGAGCGCTGCAGGGCGCTTGCGTTGCTCGTCTCCACCAGCGCCTCCCGCGCGGCCCGCGCCGCGGCCAGGCTCGCGTCGTCCGGCGCGGCCGCCGCGAGGAACCGTTCGATGCGCGGCAGGGCCTGTTCGCGGCGCCCCGCCGCCGAGATCGAGGCGCGCGAGCGCCCAGAGCGCCTCGGGGATTCCGTCCGCCGCCGCGGCCTCCAGCTCGCGCGCGGCGCGCGCATCCGGCGCCCGCTCCGCAACCCGCGCGAGCCTCCGCAGCGCCGCCGGCAAGGGAGAGGCGATGCGGTAACACTCCAGCGCCTGCTGCAGCTCGCCGGCGAACTCGTGCACCTCTCCGAGGAGAAGGAGCCGCTCGTCCGCGGTCCCCTCCTCGCAGCGCGAGCCGAGCGCCGCCAGCGCCGCCTCCGGGCGATCTTCGGCGAGCCGCAGGCGCGCTTCCAGCGGCGCAAGGTCGCCTCGCGACGGCGCGACGAGCTGGGCCCGCAAGGCGCGCGCCTCGCGAAGGTGCTGCGCCTGCGGAGAGGCCGCGTAGGCGATGAGGTCCTCGAGAGCGCCGCTCCGGTCGGCCTGCTCCAGGCGCAGCTGCGCCCGCACGAAGCGCGACTCGGGGGCGCCCAGCTCCACGGCGCGATCGATCCAAGGCGCCACCAGCGACGCGGGGCCGCCCGCGCGCCGCACCTGTGCCGCGAGATCGAGCAGGCGCTCTCCGTCACCGCGCAGCGCCTCGAGGGTGGCGTCGGGAACGGTGCCCGAGAGCGCATACTGCGCCGCGGCCGCCTCCACGAACGCCGGCGAGTCCAGAATCGCCGCGGCGAGGAGCTCGCGGGCGCGCTCCGGCGGCGCGGCCGCGGCCTCCTGGAGCAGCGCCCGGGCGGCGGCGGACGGCTCGCGCGCGGCGGACCCGGTGGCCGGCAGCGCCAGTCCGTCCAGGCCTGCCTGCGCGCGGGCCGCGGCGCTCAGCCGAGCTGCCTCCCCGGAGGTTCCGCCGGCCCGGGAGTACCGGTCGAGAGCGCGCATGGCGTCCTGGGCGCGGCCCTGGCGCAGCGCAACCCGCGCCCGCAGCAGCCACAGCTCGCTCCAGGAAGGCTCGAGCGAGAGCGCTTGCCGCAGCGCCTCGTCGGCGCGGTCCGCCTCGAGAAGCCCGCCCTCCGCGGCGAGGATCTCGCCGAGCCGCCTCCAGGCCGCCGCGTGCGAGGGCGAGAGCTGCGTCAACGCGCGCAGCTCGCGCGCTTCCTCGTCCACCCGACCCACCGCGTCGAGCGCGCGCGCCCGCAGCCAGTGCGCCGCGCGCCAGGCCGGCTGGGAGGCGCAGAGCGCATCCGCCGCGGCGAGCGCGCCACGGGCATCGCTCTGCCGCAGCTTCCCTTCTCCCTCCGCAAGCGCGGCCGCATCGGATGCGGAGGGCCGCGGCTCCGGCCAGTCTTCCAGCTCTCGCGCGCGCTCCTCCTCGGCGATGCGATCGAGGAGCGCCCGGATGCGTCGCGACTGCGCCGCGTCGGGCTTGAGCGCGTCCAGCGCGGAGAGCCGCTCGCGCGCCTGCGCCGTGCGCCCGACGCTGCGCTCGAAGTCGGCCACGCGGATGGCGAGGCTCACCTTTCCCCGCGGCGGAGCGAGCAAGAGGCCGCGGGCGAGCAAGGCGAGCGTCTCGTCCGCGCTTTCCCAGCGGTCGTCGCGTGCGGCGAGCAGCTCGGCGAGGCCGGCGTAGTTGGACCAGCGTGAGGGCGCGCGGCGGATCGCCGCCCGGTACGCCTTCTCTGTCGGAGGAGCGGCGGCGGCGCCGCCCGAGTCGTGCGCGGGAGTGGAGGCGGCGAGCAGGGCCGCGAAGACCGCGATCATGCCGGCGCCCGGAGGTTGCGCAGGCGCAGCCCGAGCTGGTTCATGCGCAGGTGCACCTTGCGCCGCGAGGCGCCCGGGCCGAAGAGCTCACGGGCCATCAGGTCGAGATCGCCGCCGTGCGCCTGGAACAGCGCCACCAGGTACTGCCGCTCGACGTCGGCGGAGATCTCCGCGAAGGTCTGCCCCGGCTTGAGCGCGATCTCCACCCGCCGCTCGCCCGACTTGCCGGAGATCACCGGACCCGGCGCGCCGGGCGGAATCGCCGCGGGCTTGCCGAGAAGCTGATCGACGAGCTGGTCGCTGACCGCGAGCACGGCGGGCGCGCGCTGGCCGCGTCCTTCGTCGGGCGCGTCGAGCTGCTGTACGAGGGAGAAGACCACCGCGTTGGTGGCGAGGAGCTTGAGCTCGCGATGGTTGCCCGGCCAGGGATGCGAACAGAGCCGCTGCAGCGCGGCCTGCGAGAAGAACACCGAGAACGCGTCGCGCCGCGCCGCGCGCGCCTGCGCCTTCCCGAACGCCACCGCGTTGTGCTCCTCGGCATAGTCCTCGGGCGTGGGATACCGGGCCAGGTAGGCGCGCACCAGCGGGCGCAGCCCCTCCGATCGCAGCGCCCCCACCACCGCGAAGCCGACCAGATCGGGCAGGTCGAGGGCGCGCTCGCGCAGCGGCGGGACGCGCAGCCGCGTCGCCGGGTTGAGGCGCATGTAGAGGTCCTGGCGGAAGCGGCCCTCGCGCACCAGTTGCGCGAGGTCCTGGTTGGTGGCGGCCACCAGCTTGGGCGAGGCGGCGCGCTGCCGGGAATCGCCCAGGCGGGTGACGGCGCCGCGCTCGAGCACCAGCAGGAGCTGGCGCTGCAGCTCCAGATCGAGGTTGGCGATCTCGTCGAGGAAGAGGGTGCCTCCGTGCGCCTGCTCGAAGACGCCGGCGTGGTCTTCGGCCGCGCCGGTGTAGCTGCCGCGGCGCGAGCCGAACAGGTGCGCCGGCATCAGCGTCGAAGGCACCGTGGAGAGGTCGGTCACCACCAGCGGCCCCTTCGCGCCCGAGCGCGGGTGGAGCACGTGCTCCGCGAGGAAGCTCTTGCCGGTGCCCGTCTCGCCCTCGATGAGCACGGGCAGCGGGCTCCGCGCCAGCACCGCCAGCTGGCGGCGCAGCTCGGCCATCGCCCTGGCGCGCCCCCAGAAGACCGGACCCTCCTGCGCGGCGTGGTGCAGGGCGAGCGCGCGCGAGATCTCCGCCGCGAGCGTGCGCGAGTCCACCACCTCGTTTTCGCAGAAGTGCACCAGCGGGTCGCGCGGGCGCTCGCCCACGTCGGCCTCGGTGGTGGTGAGCATCACCACCGGCAGCGTGGGGTAGTCCTTGCGAAGCTGCTCGAGGATGAAGAGGCCCTGCCGCCGGCGCAGATCCTCGAGGATGCCTGGCGATGCCGCGTCGGCGGGCGGCCTGTCCCTGGGCAGGAGCCTCGCCTCGGGAACCGCGAAATGCAGATCGAGCACCACCAGATCGGGCAGCGCGCCTTCGCGTCCGAGCGCCTCGGCCGCCTCGAAGTAGTCGTGCGCGCACTTGAGCGGGCAGCCCCTGTCGCGCTCCTCGCAGACCTGGCACGGATGCGGCTTGTCGCAGCGGGTGACGTAGTCGAACTGCGGCAGGTGCCGATGGCACATCTCGATGGTCTGGTCGCGGTCGTCGATCACCAGCAGTCGGGGCACAAGGTCACTCCTCGGAGAGGGAACGCGCGAGCGCGTCGAAAGCGTCCTCCAGCCCGAGCACCGCGACGAGCGGCGCAGGCCAAGGAAAATCCAATGAAGAAACGGCATGTTGCAGGGCATCCGCGAATGCCTTGCAGGCCGCGCCGGAAGGCGCTCCGACCTGCATCCGGGCAAACAAGGCGGTCGCGGAAACCCGCCCGCCTTCCGCATCGACGAGCTCGAAGAGCCCGCGGCGCAACGCCTCCACGTCCTCTTCCCCTGACTCGCGCAGGTCGCGCGCCGCCCAGACCGCGCGCTTCACCAGATCGTGTCTGACCTCCCGCAGCCAGGGATGCATGGTCTGCATTCTATAGAACAGAGACTGCCGCACCAAAACGCGAACCGCAAACGCAAACGCAAACCCAAACGCGAACCGGGCGGGTCTGGGTTCGGGCCGCGCGACCTGCGCGGCGGGGGATCGCGTGCGGGTGCGGGTGCGCGTGCGCGTCCGCGTGCGGGACTTCGGGTCCCGGTCTCGGGGTCGCGACTTCCTGAACCCCAAACCTAAACCTAAACCTAAACCCGTTCCCTCAACCCTCAACCCGCTATGCCAGCTCAGCCACAGTGACCCCGTCCCCCCCTTCATGCTGCTCCGCCGCCCGCGCCCGCTTCACGTACGGGCTCCTCTGCAAGTGCTCCCGTACCGCCGCCTTCAGCGCCCCGCTTCCGTGCCCGTGCAGCACGTGCACCCGCTCCTCTCCCGCCCGCATCGCCCGGTCCATCTCCAGCTCCACCGACGCGCAGCGCCTCGTCGACCCTCAAGCCGCGCACGTCCACGACCGGCACCCGCACCTGCACCGCCGCGGGCCGCGCCTGCTCGGCCTTCTTCAGCCGCTCCTGGGCGGTCTTGCGGAAGGCAGCCTGCGCCACCTGCCCGGAGATCGGCACCAGATCGGCCAGCGCCACCTTGCTGCGCAGGGCGCCCATCTGCACCATCGCGTACCCGCCGTGCACCTCCAGCACCACGCCCTGCGTGCCCAGGCGCACGTGCTTGACCTTCGTCCCGCTCTCCACGGCGACGTCCGGCAACGCCTGCGGCTCCTCCTCGCGCGCCTGCTCGCGCTCGGCCGAGACCGCGGCCTCTTCCACCGCGCGTTGCGCCTCCACCGCCTGCGCCATGGCCGGCGCCGCCTGCAGCTGCGCGATCAGCGCCGCCACCTCGTCGCGCCGCTTGCGCAGATCCTCGATCAGGTCCTCCCGCGCGCCCGCCCGGGTCTGCCGCTCCAGCTCGCGCAGCCGCTCCCGCTCGCGCTGCACCACCTCGCGCTCGCGCAACAGCTCCGAACGGGCCGCCTCCAGGTCGCTGCGCGCCCGCGCCGTCTCCGCGCGCGCCTTCTCCAGCATCTCCACCGCCTGCGAGACCGCCGGACACGCCCCCGCCCAGGATCTGCCGCGCGCGGTCGCAGACGTCGGCGGGCAGTCCCACCCGGCGCGCGATCTCGATGGCGGAGGAAGCGCCCACCTCGCCGAGCCGGAGCTGGTAGGTCGGCGCCAGCCGCTCCACGTCGAATCCCACGCTGGCAGGGGCGAAGCGCGCATCGGCCAGCGCAAGCGCCTTCAGCTCCTCGAGGTGGGTGGTGATCAGCACCTGCGCGCCCGCGCCCACCAGCTTCTCCAGCGCCGCCACCGCGATGGCCGCGCCCTCGCGCGGGTCGGTGTCCGCCGCGATCTCGTCGATGAGCACCAGCGTCCCCGATCCCGCCGCCTCCAGGATCCACTTCAGGGCGGAAAGGTGCGCCGTGAAGGTGGAGAGGTCGCGCGAGAGATCCCCCTCGTCGCCGATGGCGGTGTAGACGGTGCGGTAGAGCGGCATCCGCGAGCCGGGCTCCGCCGCGATGGGCAGGCCCGCCCGCGCCATCAGCGCGGCGAGTCCCACCGCGGTGATGGTGACGGTCTTTCCGCCCGCGTTGGGGCCGCTCACGATCAGCGCCTGCGCCGGAGCAGGCAGCGCCACGTCGTTCGCCACCACCGCCGACTTGCGCCGCAGCACCAGCAGCGGATGCCGGCTCTTGCGCAGCTCGAATCGGTCCGCGGCCGAGACCAGCTCCGGCGCGCCCGCCTCCAGCGCGTCGCCCAGCCTTCCCCCCGCCGCCGACTCGTCGAGCAGCGCAATCACCTCCACGTCGTGCTCCAGCTCCGGCGCCCGCCGGCCCACCGCGCCGGACAGCTCGTGGAGGATGCGCTGCTCCTCCTCCAGCGCGCCCGCCTCGGCGATGGTGAGCTGGTTTCCCAGCTCGACGAGCTGCTGCGGCTCGACGAAGAGCGTCTGTCCGGAGTTGCTGGCGTTGTGCACGGTGCCGGGCAGGTGCGACTTGTGCTCGGCGCGTACCGGCAGCACGTAGCGATCGCCGCGGACCGAGTAGTAGACGTCGCGCAGCATGGGGACGATCTTCTCGTCCTTGAGCAGCTCTTCGATGCGCTGCTTGATGGCGCGGTGAAGTCCGCGCGCCCGCTCGCGCAGCTCGCCGAGCAGAGGCGAGGCGGAGTCGAGCAGCTTGCCGGCGGGATCGAAGGCGCGCTCCAGCTCCCGCGCCAGGGGCGACAGCTCCGAGAGCTGTTGCGCCAGCTCGTAATGGAGCGGCGCCCGATCCGCCTGCGAGAAGCAAAACCTCCGGGCGGAATCGGATGCGCGGATCAGCCGCGCGACCTGGAGCAGCTCCATCGGCTCCAGCGTCCCGTCGCGCTGCGCCCTCCCCAGGGCCGGTCGCACGTCGACCGCGTCGGCGAGCGGCAGCTCGCGCTCGTGCCGCGCGAGCAGCCGCGCCTCCTCCACGCGCAGGAGCCTGCGCCGGGCCTCGTCCGGGTCGTCTCCCGGCAGGAGCGCGAGGCAGCGTTCCCGCCCCATGGGGGTGCGCGCGCGAGCCGCCAGCTCGGCGCAGAGCTGCGGCCAGGCCAGCTCGTTCAGCGTCTTTTCGTTGACCACGCCCAGCATGCGGGCGCCAAAGCTATCCTTCGAGGTGCGCCTCGTCACGCGGGACGCGCGCGGAGAACCACCCCGCCCATGACACGGGTGTCGCGGTCAAAGACCTCCGGCCGCAATCTCCGCATCGCGTAAAGGTCTGAAATCACAGAGGGCGCGTGCGGCAGATGGCATGGGCACGGCGGGTGCTAGAGGTCATGACCCTCGCGACCAACCGGGCCGTCCAGAAGATCGCCGAACCGCAGGCGCGTCCCCGCCTGACGCTGCTCGACGGGCACCTGAGCGACGCAACCCTCGTGGCTCGCGCCCTGCGCCCGGGACCGCGGGGCAGGGCGGCGGAAGAGGAGCTGTACCGCCGCTACCGCCCGGCGGTGTCGCGGCTTGCCCTCAGCTTCTCCGAGTTGGACGCCGACGAGGCCGACGACGTGACCCAGGAGGCGTTCGTCCGCGCCTTCCGCGCGCTGGCGGGGCTCAAGGATAGAGAGCGCTTCGCCGCCTGGCTCTTCACCATCGCACGCAACCGCGCGCGCAGCTACCTGACCTCGCGCGCGACGCACTTCAAGGCGGCGGAAGACGCAACCCGCGAGGCGCAGCTCCTCGACGACCACGTGCCGGCGGCCTCGGATGCGCTGGAGAAGGAGGCGGAGCTGCGCGCCGTGCGCGAGGTCATCGACGAGCTCCGCGAAGGCCCGGAGAAGGAGACGGTGCGCCTCTTCTACCTGGACGGCACCCTCTCGGCGCGGGAGATCGCGCTGCGCATGGGCGTGGGCAAGAGCGCCGTGACCATGCGGCTGGAGCGTTTCCGGGCGAAGGTCAAGGCGCAGCTCTGCGAGCGCCTCGCTTCCTGAGGCAACCAAAGGCGACGAATCCCTGCTCGCCGGCAGGAATCGAAGAGACGGAGAGTGAGTCATGGCACGGCTCTCGTTGAAACAGATCCTCCTCGCCATCGTCCTCGGCGCGCTCTTCGCGACGCTGCAGGGCGATCCTCCGGTGCCGGCGCTGCGCCGGCTCGCGCTGGTGTGCTCGGCGCGGCCCGCGGGCCACTGCTAGGGCCGATCAGGGCGGGTCCACGCGGAGGATCTGCTCGCCCACCAGCAGCAGATCGCCGGGGCTGAGCGACGCCTCGCCGTTCACGCGCACGAAGGTGCCGTTCGCCGACCCGAGGTCTCGCACCAGCAGGGTCCCTTCCCCCACCACGATGGCGGCGTGCCGGCTGGAGACGTAGCCGTCGTGCGGAAAGCTCACGTCGCCCGTGCCGCGCCCGACGAGGTTCTCGCCCGTCTTGAGCGGGAAGACGTCGCCGTCGCCGCCGCCCTCGAGGACCAGGACGGCGCGGGCGGTGTATCCCGGATCGGGGCTGCCCCAGATCGGCTGGTCGGCGACCGGTGACGGCTCCTCCGGCATCCACTCGATGCGCAGGCGTTGCCGGCCGATGCGCAGCTCGTCGCCGGCCGCGAGCTCGCGCTCGCGCAACCAGAGGAAGACGCCGTTGGGGCTGCCCGCGTCTTGCACCACCAGGCGCGAGCCTTCGAAGCGGAAGAGCGCGTGGAGCGGCGCGACGAAGGGATCCTTGTCCAGCTCGACCTCGCCTGCGCCCACCGTCCGACCGACCCTGGTCTCGTCCCTGACCAGGACGAAGTCGGCGGAGCGGCTGCCGTCGCGGGAGACGGCGGAGACGCGAGCGCGCGGCTTCGCAGCCCGGCCGCTCGCGGGCGGTGGCCGCGTCGAGCGCGCTGCGGGGCGGTTCCGCACCAGGGTAGCCCCGCAGGCCTCGCACGACCCGACCTCCTTGTCGTTGCGCGCGCCGCAGCGGGGACACTGCATGAAAAGCTTTTATGACGCTGTTCAAACAGGGGTCAAGGCGGCGGTCTGAAAGACACTTTTGCAGGTTGGTCAAAGGCCGGCTTCTGTGCCAGTCTCGGCATTGGAGGGGCATTGCCAGCGAAGGAGGAAGCCGTCGCCACCTGTCCGCAATGCGCTCGCGCGTTGCCTGCGGGGCCTGCCCGGGCGTGCGCCGATTGCGGCGCCGTCCTTTCGCAGCCGACTGCGCGTGGCACGAGCCTCGGGTTCGGCTTCAAATCGCGGCAGCGCGATCCGCTGATCGGCCAGGTGGTGGCGGGCCGCTTCAAGCTCGAGGAGGTGATCGGCCAGGGCGGCATGGGCAAGGTCTACCGCGCCCGCCACCTCGCTCTCGATCGCACGGTCTGCCTCAAGATGCTCCGGCCGGCGCTGCTCGAAGACCTCACGGTGGTGGGACGCTTCGAGCGCGAGGCGAAGGCGGCCAGCCGCCTCAACCACGCGAACAGCATCCAGGTGCTCGACTTCGGGCGCAACGAGAGCGACGGGACGCTCTTCATCGCCATGGAGTACGTGCAGGGAAAGGATCTCGAGGGCGGTGCTGCGCGACGAGTGGCCGCTGCCCGAGGAACGCCTCTGCCACATCATGGCGCAGGTGCTGGCGGCGCTCGGCGAGGCGCACGCGCACAACGTGGTCCACCGCGACCTCAAGCCCGAGAACATCATGGTGGAGCAGCGGAGCGATGACCGCGACTTCGTCACCGTGCTCGACTTCGGCATCGCCAAGATCCTCGACAGCGACCTGCCGGGGCTGACCCGCTCGGACGTGGTCTGCGGCACGCCGCAGTACATGGCGCCGGAGCAGGCGACGGGCACGCAGCTGGACGCGCGCTGCGACCTCTACTCGGTGGGCGTGATCCTCTACCAGATGGCCACCGGAGTGCTGCCGTTCGACGGGCCGAACTCGATGGAGGTGCTGACCCGCCAGGTGAACGACCTTCCGGCGCCGCCGCGCGAGCGCGCCCCTTCCGCGCCCATCTCCGTGGCAATGGAGGCGCTCATCCTCCGCGCCCTGGAAAAGGACCCCGGGGCGCGGCCGCAGACGGCGGAAGAGTTCCGCGAGCTCCTGCTCGCGGTGCCGCGGCAGGAGGCGCCTCCGCCGGACGCGGCAGCGACGGGCGCGCGGCCCCTGACGCCGCCCTTGCCCCATCCGACGCCGGCGGTTCCGCTGGCGCGCAAGTCCGGCGCGCACCCTTCGCGCGCTCGTCGCCGCAGCGGCGGTCGGGGCGGTGGCGCTGGGGGCGGCAGCATGGTTCTTCGCCGGATCGAGGCCGAGCCCGAAGCGCGCGCCCGCGATGGAGACCGTTTTCGGTCGTTAGCCCGCTTCGACCCGCAAGAGCTGCTCGCCCACGCGCAGCATGTCGCCGCCGCGAAGATCGACGTGTTGCCGCGCGCGCACGCGCAGGAAGACGCCGGCGGGGCTTTGGCCGGGATCCACCAGCTCCGCGGCCCCGCCCTCGGCGATGCGGATCTCCGCGTGCCGGGTCGCGAGCTGCGCGTCGGAAGGGAAGTTGATCTCGCACCCGCTGCGGCCCACCGCGATGGAAGGTCCGCTGCGGTGGCAGGTGCGGCCGGTGCGTCCCCCCGCGAGCACCTCCACCACCCGGACGGCGGGGCCTTGCGGCCGCGGCGCGCCGATCAGCGGCGTGTCGCCCTCCGGACCCCAGGGGAGATCGACGGCGCCGTCGTAGCGCAAGAGGTGCTCGCCGGCGACGAACAGGTCGCCCGGCTCCAGGAGAGCCGGCCCTTGCAGCTTCACGTACACGCCGTTGACGCTCCCTTCGTCGCGCAGCACCAGCCGATCGTCGACGAAGGCGAGCGTGGCGGCGTGGGGCGCGACGAACAGGTCGTCGCCCAGCTCGATGTTGGTGCCCAGCGCGCCGAGCGTGTTCTCCATGTGCTGGATGGCGAACGTGGCGCCCTGCGCATGGCCCTTCTCCACCACCAGGGCCGCCGTGAACGGAGGGGCCTGCTCCTCCAGGATCGGCTCGGCGGACGAGTCGGCAGCCGGTTCGTCCGGCGGGCGCGGCCGCGGCGGGGCGGGCGATGGCGCGAAGGGAGTTCCGCACTGGAAGCAGAAGCGCGCCACCGCGGGGTTCACGGTGCGGCAGCTGGCGCACGCCTTCCCGGTGCGCGCCCGGGGAGCCGGCGGCTCGGCCGCCTCGGCGGCTTCGTCCTGCGAAAGCGCCAGCGCGGAGAGCTCCTCGGAGATGGAGCCTGCCGGGCCGGTCGCCCCGGTGGACAGCTCGGAGCCGCAGTCGGTGCAGCGCGCGCGGCTTCCCCAGAAGTCCTCGTTTTCCTTGCCGCACGCGGGGCAGATGGACATGCGCGCGCGAGAATACGGGCGCTGCAACCGATGGGTCAATCAACGGACGACAGAGGGTGAATCTCCCGGTGGCACAGTGCGTCGAACCGGGTTACTGGCGTTTGCCGGCGCAGCGGCGACAAGGTACGCTCGAAGGCGAATCCTGCAGATGATAAGGCTGAATGACATCCTCGAGAAGGTCAACGCGTACCATCCGGACGCCGACCTCGATCTCGTCAAGAAGGCCTACGTCTATTCGGCGAAGGTGCACCAGGGCCAGGTGCGCAAGTCCGGCGAGCCCTACCTCGTCCACCCGCTGGAGGTGGCAGGACTGCTCGCGGATCTGAAGCTGGACGAGGCCAGCATCGTCGCCGGGCTCCTCCACGACACCATCGAGGACACGCTCGCCCAGCCCGAGGAGATCAAGGAGCTGTTCGGGTCCGAGGTGCTCGACCTCGTCGAAGGGGTCACCAAGCTCGGCACCTTCCAGTCGTCGCAGGCGGTCTCCGTCGAGGAGAAGCAGGCGGAGAACTTCCGCAAGATGCTGGTGGCGATGGCCAAGGACATCCGGGTCATCCTGGTCAAGCTCGCCGACCGCACCCACAACATGCGGACGCTCGAGCACATGAAGCCCGAGAGCCAGCAGCGCATCGCGCAGGAGACGCTGGACATCTACGCGCCGCTCGCCAACCGGCTGGGCATCCAGTGGATCAAGATCGAGCTCGAGGATCTGGCCTTCCGCTACCTCAAGCCCGCCGAGTACGGCGAGGTGGAGGCGCAGCTCGAGCAGAGCCACAAGGACCGCGAGCGCTTCATCGCCGACGTGGTGGAGCTCTTGCGCACCAAGCTCAAGGAAGCCGGCCTGGAGGCGCAGGTGGAGGGCCGGCCCAAGCACGTCTACAGCATCTGGAAGAAGATGCGGAAGAACGGGCTCTCCTCGGTGACGCAGCTCCACGACATCGTCGCCTTCCGCCTCATCCTCAAGACGGTGCCCGCCTGCTACGAGGCGCTGGGCCTCATCCATTCGCTGTGGAAGCCGGTGCCGGGGCGCTTCAAGGACTACATCGCCATCCCCAAGCCCAACATGTACCAGTCGCTGCACACCACGGTGATCGGCCCCACCGGGGAACGGATCGAGATCCAGATGCGCACCGAGGAGATGCACCGCATCGCCGAGGAAGGCATCGCGGCGCACTGGGCGTACAAGGAGGGCAGGGGCGCGGGCGGGAAGGACGAGCAGAAGTTCGCCTGGCTGCGCCAGCTGATGGAATGGCAGCAGGACCTCAAGGACCCGCGCGAGTTCCTGGAGACGGTCAAGGTGGACCTCTTCCAGGACGAGGTCTTCGTCTTCACGCCCAAGGGCGACGTGAAGAGCCTCGCGGTCGGGTCCACGCCGGTGGATCTCGCCTACGCGGTGCACTCCGAGGTCGGCGCGCACTGCGTCGGGGCCAAGGTGAACGGCAAGATGGTGCCGCTGCGCTACAAGCTGAAGAACGGCGACAGCGTGGAGATCCTCACCAGCCCGAGCGCGCGGCCCAACAAGGACTGGCTCAGCTTCGTCAAGACCAGCCGGGCGCAGGCCAAGATCCGCAACTTCATCAAGAACCAGCAGCGGGAGCGGAGCATCGACATCGGCCGCGATCTGCTCGAGCGCGAGTTCAAGCGCTTCGACCTGAACTTCGCCCGCATCGCCAAGGGGCCCGACTTCCTCAAGGCCGCGAACGACATGGGCCACTCGCGGGCGGAGGACCTGGTGTCCGCGGTCGGGTACGGCAAGCTCTCGCCCGCGAACGTGCTGCACAAGCTCTTCCCGCCGGACAAGCTCAAGACGCCCGACGAGCGCTCCGAGGGCGACGGCGCGCCGGGCAGCGCGCTCACCCAGCTCTTCCGGCGGGTGGCGCAGCGCTCGCGCACCAGCGGCGGGGTGCGCATCGGCGGCATCGACGACGTCCTCGTCCGCTACGGCAAGTGCTGCGCGCCGGTGCCGGGCGACCCCATCGTCGGTTTCATCACCCGGGGCCGCGGCGTCACCGTGCACGTGCGCGGCTGCCGCAAGGCGATGGAGACGGACCCGGAGCGGCGGGTGGAGGTGGCCTGGGACGCGCACGCCGACTTCAAGCGGGTGGTGAACCTCAGGGTGATGAGCGACGACCGCAAGGGGCTGCTCGCGCGCATGAGCGAGACCTTCGCGGAGGTGGGCGTCAACATCGTGCAGGCGAACGCGCGGGCCAACGGCGACGGGGCCGTCAGCACCTTCGAAGTGGAGATCGCCGACGTGAAACAGCTCAACGACGTGTTGCGGGCCATCGGCCAGATCCCGGGCGTGCACTCGGTGGAGCGGGTATGAAGAAGGTCCTGTTCCTGGCGCTGCTGCTCGCCGGCTGCGCCCACGCCATCAAGGACGTTTCCGACTGCGACCGCGTCACCGGCGAGAGGCGCGTCGAGTGCGACGCCTGCACGGTGCAGAACAAGGCGCAGGGCTGGATCGGCGAGTACGAGTACCGGCCCGACGCGTCCGACGGGCAGCGCTGCGTGCGCGTCAAGTAGCTTGCGCCGGCGCTTGACGTTCGCGGCGCTGCTCGCGCAGAGTGCGCGCGCCATGGCGAACGCAATCGTGACGACGGAGAAAGCCCCCAGGGCCATCGGACCCTACTCCCAGGCGGTGATCGCGGGAGATCTGGTCTTCACCAGCGGGCAGATCCCGATGGACCCCGCAACCCAGCAGATGATCGGCGCGGACATCCGCGCCCAGACCGAGCGGGTGATGGAGAACCTCGGCGCGGTGCTGGAGGCCGCGGGCACCGGGTTCGAGAGCGTGGTCAAGACCACCATCTTCGTGGTGGATCTGGCGGACTTCGCCACCGTGAACGAGATCTACGGGCGCAGGTTCCCCAAGAGCCCGCCTGCGCGGAGCACGGTGCAGGTGGCGGCGCTCCCCAAGGGCGCCCGGGTGGAGATCGAGATGATCGCGCGGCGCTGAAGCGAGCGTGTCAGTGCAGCAGATCGCCGGTGAAGTCGCCGTCGTCGGGGATGGGCCTGCGCCCGGCGAACCCGGCGCCGAGCTCGTGGAAATGGGTGACCCGGTCCTCGCCGAACTTCCAGCAGAGGTAGACGGTGCGGCCGCGCAGCTTGCTGCGGAAGTCCACCAGGCCGTCGGCGGCCTTGATCTCGATGCCCAGCTCGGACACCGCGCGGATGATCTGGCGCAGCTGCCCGATGATGTGCGCCGCGCGCGCCTGCAGCTTCTGCACCGCCGGCGACGCCGAGGCGTCCACCGCCACCTCCGGTCCGTCGATGCCGTGCCCCGTTTCCTGGAGTCGCTCCTGCACGCCGAGCAGGCTGTCGCGCAGCGCGCGCGCGCGGGTGAACTCCTCGCGCAGCGTGGGCAAGAGCGCGTTCGCCTCGCGCAGCGAGAAGAACCGGATGGTGACCGGAGCGTCCACGGGCGCACCCTACAGAATGCGGCGGCGAACGCAAACGGCGGAGCATGGTAGCTTTTGCGCGATGTTGCGCGACCTCAGCGGCGAGGAGCGGACGGCCTATTTCCGCGGGATTCCAGCCGATCTGGGGCGGCGGGCTGGGCGAGGAACGCTTCCAGGGCTTCCAGCGCCGGCTGGCCGATGCCGCCGAGGCGCAGGGCCGCTACCGCCTCCTCGGCTGGTTCGAGCACGGCGCGCTCGTCGCGGCGATGAAAGCCTACGATCTGCGGGGCACCTGCGCCGGCAGGTCGTTGCGGCTGCTGGGCATCGGCGCGGTGTTCACTCCGCCTCCCCTGCGCCGCCGCGGCCATGCCGCCGCGATGCTGCGCGCCGCCATGGACGAGTACCGGCGCGGAGGAGCGCAGGCCGCGGTCCTCTTCTCCGACATCGACGTGCACTACTACGAGCGGCTCGGCTTCCACACGCTGGAGAGCCGCGAATGCACGGTGGACGCAGGCGGGCTTCCGCGCGCGGCGGGCAGCTTCCGCCAGGCGATGGCGGGAGACGAGGAGCCGATGACGCGGCTGTTCGCGGCGGGGCGCCGGCGCGAGGGCCGCTTCGCGCTGGTGCGCGACGGCTGGCCTCTGCGCTTCCAGCTTCGCCGCCTGCGCGAGCTCGCCCGCTCGCGCGGCGTGGGCGAGCCGGAATGGGGAATCGTCGTGGAAGGCAAGGCGGGCGATGCCGCGGCGATGATCCGCTTCGGCCGCGACAGCGTGGACGTGCTCGATGCCGGGTGGAGCAGCGAGGCCGCGCGCGAGTGCCTGCTCGGCGCGCCTGCGCGAATGCCTGCACCGCGCGCGGCCGGGTGCGCGTGCGCTTCTGGCCGGCCGGGCAGCTCCGCGGCCTCTTTCCCGGGAGCGCCAGGAGCACCGCCATCGCCATGCTCGCTCCGCTCGACGACGGGGCGCCGCTGCCGGGCCGGGCGCGCCCACCGAGCTCTCGCTTCTCGATCACATCTGAGCTCTCGCTCGGGGCACATCTGAGCTCCCGCTCCGGGTCACATCTGAGCTCTCGCTCCGGGTCACATCTGAGCGCGCCACCACCTCTGCCCCGATTTCGGGGAGCAGGTGGATGGGATCGTAGTACTCGTACCTGCGCGTCAGCGCCTGGTCGTCGTCCTCGATGCCGGTGCGGTAGTTCTTGGTCCAGTACGAGATGCCCTTCTCGCGGTCGTACTCCGCCACCTGGTGCACCCAGCGCTTACCCACGTAGGCCACGTCGCAGACGATGCGCGGGGTGGCGAACCCGGGCAGGTAACCCATGATGTCGTGCTGGAGCTGCTGCGCGTCGGCCACCGTGGTGCGCCAGTGCTCCGAGTTGGGGATCATGTCGCACATGTAGAAGTAGTACGGCAGGATGCGCGCGTGGTCCTGGAGCATGAAGCAGAGGTCGAGCAGCGCCTTCTGCGAGTCGTTCACGCCGTGCAGCAGCACGCCCTGGTTGCGCACGTCGCGAAAGCCCATCGAGAGCAGCTTGCCCGCGGCCTTGCCCAAGAGCGGCGTCACCTGGTTGGCGTGGTTCACGTGGGTGTGCAGCGCGAGCTAGACGCCGCGCTCCACCGCCTTCTTCGCCAGCCGATCGAGCGCCTGCAGCACCTCGTCCTGGAGGAAGTGCTGGGGGATGCCCATCAGCCCCTTCGAGGCGAGGCGGATGTCGCGGATGTTGGGCAGGTCGAGCAGCGCGCTGACGAACGGCTCCAGCGTAGCGACGGGAAGGTTGGCGATGTCGCCGCCCGAGACCACCACGTCGCGCACGCTGGGGGTGGCGCGCAGGTAGTCGAGCATCTGCTGGTGCCTGTCTCTTCTGCTGCAGCGCGAACTTGAGCTTCTTCACCTGCGGCACCGAGTTGCCCACCAGGTCCATGCGCGTGCAATGGCCGCAATACTGCGGGCAGGTGGAGAGCATCTCCGCCAGCACCTTGGTGGGGTAGCGGTGCGTGAGCCCCTCCACCTTCCACATCTCCTGCTCGTGCAGGCTGTCGCGCGAGGCCTCGGGGATGGCTGGGCCAGTCGGTGCGGCGGTCGCTCAAGGCGGGCAGCATGTAGCGGCGCAGCGGGTCCGCGTAGAGGTCCCGCTCGTCCATGGTGTTGATCATGTGCGGCGTGATCAGCATGGACATGGTGGCGCGCTCGCGGATGTCGCGCTCGATGTCCTGCGCCAGCGCGTCGGTGAGCAACCCGCCCAGCGCCTCCTTCAGCTCGCGCAGGTTCTTGACCGTGTTCTTGCGCTGCCAGGTGGCGTCCTCCCACTCCGCCTGCGAGACGGAGCGGTAGCCCGGCAGCCGCCTCCAGTCCGGCTCCGCGTACGCGCGCTCCAGGGGATATCGGAAGGGCTGCTCTGCCGCCTTCTTCGCGATGCTGCTTGCCGCTGCCGCCGTCTTCAAAGCATGCCTCCCGCCATTGCGCGAAATACCATGCGCGAGAGGGCAGGGGTCAAGGCGGCTGCGGAACCGCCGCCCGGCCGCTACACTCCCGCGCCGTGCTTCACTTCAAGGTCGGACCGTTTCCGGTCTCAGTCTATCCGTGGTTCTTCATCACCGCCGTGCTCCTGGGCATGGACTACGGGTTCGGCTGGCAGATGCTCGCCTGGATCTTCGTCGTCTTCGTCAGCGTGCTCGTCCACGAGCTCGGGCATGCGCTGGTGGGGCGCGCTTTCGGCGGGCGGCCGGAGATCCGGCTGGAGGCCTTCGGCGGCGCCACCTTCCCGCAGTTCACCACGCGCCCCGGTCCGGGCAAGCAGTTCATCCTTTCGCTCGCCGGCCCCGTCGCGGGCTTGCTCCTCGGCGCCGCCGCGTACCTGCTCTTGCGCGGCTGGCCTCCGGAGCGGCGCTCGGTCAGCGCGTTCCTGATGGGGCAGTTCATCGAGGTGAGCGTGCTCTGGGCGGCGTTCAACCTGCTGCCCATCCTCCCTCTCGACGGCGGCAACATGATGCTCGCCTTCCTCGAAGGCGTGCGCCGCAAGCCGTCCGATCGCGGCCGCCTCCTGGATCTCGGTCGGCTTCGCCGTGGCGGTGGGCGCCGGCGTCAGCTGGATGTTCGGCCTGCAGCCGTTCGTGCTCCTCTTCCTCGCGCTCTTTGCCCTGCAGAACTTCCAGCGGGCGCGACTCGCGCGCCAGGCCGATCGGGCTCCGGTTGCCGCCGCTGCCCCCGTGGAAGACGCCACCGGGCAGGCCGACGTCGCCGCGGCCACCGAGGATGCGCGCACCGCGTTGCTCCGGCGCGACTTCGACGCCGCGCTCGCCGCGGCAGCCCGGCTGGAGAGCGAAGGTGGGCCGTTCCGGCAGGCCGCGGCGCTGCGCCTCCGGGCCGGCATCGAGCTCTCGCGCGGCGACAACGAATCGGCGGCCATGTTCGCGGGGCAGAGCTTCTCCATCTGGCAGTCCGCCGACGCCGCCGTCGTGGCCGCCCGCGCCAACCTCCGGGCCGGGGCCGAAGACCGCGCCCGCAATTGGCTGCGCCGCGCCCTGGAAGCGGGCGCTCCGGCGGCTGCCGTGCGGTCCGATCCGGAGCTGGGCGCGCTCGGCGCTCCTTGACCGGAGGCCCCCAAACCAGCATCGTGCGCGCCCTCATGCAGTCCAGACGCGCAGAGCTTTTTCCCCAGGCAACGGACGCGGAGTGGCGCGACTTCCGCTGGCAGCTCCGCCACGGCGTGCGCTCGCTGGAGGAGCTGGAGCGCCTGGTTCCGCTCACCGAGGACGAGCGCCGCGGCTGCATCGAGACCCGCGGGACGTTCCGGCTGGGCATCTCGCCCTACTACCTGTCGCTCATCGACCCGGACCACCCGCACTGCCCGGTGCGGATGCAGTCCATCCCCGTGCGCGCCGAGGCGCACGTCCACCAGGGCGAGCTGCGCGATCCGCTGGGCGAGGACCGGCACCGCCCCGTGCGCGCCATCGTGCACAAGTACCCCGACCGCGTGCTCCTTCTCGCCGCTCGATCACTGCTCGGTCTACTGCCGGCACTGCACGCGCCGTCGCATCACCTCGGGCGAGGAGGGCGGGATCTCCCGCGAGGAGCTGGGCGAGGCGGTGCAATACCTGCGCGAGCACGGCGAAGTGCGCGACGTGCTCATCTCCGGAGGCGACCCGCTCCTGCTCTCGACGCAGCGCCTGGCGGAGTTGCTCTCGGCGGTGCGGGCGGTGCCGCACGTGGAGATCATCCGCATCGGCACCCGCATCCCCGTCTGCCTGCCCATGCGCGTGGACGACGAGCTGTCCTCCGTGCTGCGCCGCTTTGCTCCGCTCTTCGTGGTCACGCACTTCAACCACGCCAAGGAGATCACCGCCGAGGCGCGCGAGGCCTGCGGGCGCCTGGTCGATCACGGCATCCCGGTGGAGAACCAGGCGGTGCTCATGCGCCGGCTCAACTCCAGCGCGCTCTGCATCAAGGACCTGATGCAGAAGTGCCTGACCATGCGGGTGCGGCCGTACTACCTGCACCAGATGGACGTGGCGGAGGGCCTCGAGCACCTGCGCACGCCCATCGCCAAGGGCGTGGAGATCCTCGACGAGCTGCGGGGGTGGACCAGCGGCCTCGCCGTGCCGCATCTCGCCGTGGATCTGCCGGGCGGCGGCGGCAAGGTGACGCTCCAGCCCGACTACCTGGTCGAGCGGCGCGGCCGCGAGACGGTCTTCCGCAACTATCGCGGCGAGCGCTTCGCGTACCCGGAGCCGCTCGAGACCGACTGCGCAGTCCCCTACGACGAGGTCTTCTACGGAGCGCAGCCGGCGCCGACCCCGCGGGAGAAATTGCGGGTGCTGCGGTGATCCACCAGCTCCTCGAATCGCTCGCGCTCTGGATCCAGGGCGTCATCTCCGCCATGGGCTATGCCGGCGTCGCCGGGCTGATGGCTGTGGAGAGCGCCTGCATCCCGCTTCCCTCCGAGGTGATCATGCCCTTCGCCGGGAGCCTGGTGCCCGCCGGCCGCTTCACCATCTGGGGGCTCGGGCTCGCGGGCGCCGTCGGGTGCGTCGCCGGCAGCATCCCCGCCTACTATCTCGGCGCGTACGGCGGCAGGCCGCTGATCCTCAAATTCGGCCGCTACATCCTGCTTTCGGCCGCGCACCTGGACCAGGCCGACCGCTTCTTCGCCCGCCGCGGCGACGTCACCGTCTTCGTCGCGCGCCTGTTGCCGGTGGTGCGCACGTTCATCGCCTTTCCCGCCGGCGTGGCCCGGATGCCGATGGGAAAGTTCATCGCCTATACCTTCGCCGGATCGTTGCCCTGGTGCCTGGGCCTCGCCTGGGTGGGAATGAAGCTCGGCGAGCACATCGAGGATCTCAAGCCGTGGTTCCACCGCATCGACGCCGTGCTGATCGCCGCGGCCCTGGTCGCGGTCGCGTGGTTCGTTCGTAAACAGCTCAAGGGGCGCCGCGCTCTCTCGTAGCCGACGGCCGTTCTCCGTCTGGCGAATCCAGTACCCAGATCCGCGCGCACCGTGCCGCCCGGCGCTGGCAACCGCCTTGCAGCAAACCCGTCGGACGTGGGCGGGAGGCGGCACATGACTGCAGGCCGGGTGGGGGTGGCTTTCGTTCTGGCAGCGGGGATCGGCTGCGCGCACGTCGCGGCGCGTCCGGAGAAGCCCGCGCTTGCGGCCGGCAAGTACGCGGTCGAGTCCATCCGCTCGCGCGCGCAACTGGACGGCTCCGATCAGTTCATCGAGATCAGCGAATCGGGCACCCGTCTCACCGACGGCAACGGCGCCGAGCACACGCTGGTGGAGCGCGGCGCCTTGCTCCTCCACGAGAACGGCGCCTGCCGGCTGGCGCTCGCGGTCTCGGTGGATGGCGAGGAGCCGGGCATTTCCGACCGCCCCTGCACCTGGCGGGTGGAGGGCGACCAGTTCTTCCTCGGAGACGGCAGCGGCTCGGGCACCCATACCGTCTACCAGGTGAAGCGCGCCGGCGGGCGCGTGGTGCTGGAAGGGCTGAGCGACGTGGACGCCAAGGGCAACGTGGTGGGCGATGCCCGCGGCGAGCGGATCGTCCTCGTGGAGCACGCAGAGGAGCTGGCGAATCGCTCGGTGGACCGCACCTCCGAGGAGCAGGCGGCGCGCGAGATCCAGGAATACCTCCACGACCTCTAGGCCCTTCGCAGTTAGAATGACGGCGTGCCGCTCTTTCGCGTATCGCGCCTGCTCTCCGCCGCGGGCGTCGTGCACGGCTTCTCGCTGCGCACGGGCGGCGTCTCCACCGGCCCGTTCTCCTCGCTGAACCTGGGCGGCTCGGTCGGCGACGCCGACGAGGCCGTGCGCGAGAACCATCGCCTGCTGCAGCGCGCCGCGGGCCTCGAGGCGGAGATCGCCACCGCGCGCCAGGTTCACGGCGACCGCATCGTCGACGAGCGCGGCCGCGAAGTGCTGGCGGCGACGGGCTCGCAGGACGAGGGCGCCGACGGCGTGGTGGCGCTGGGCGGAGGCGCGGTGGGAGTGCGGGTCGCGGACTGCGTGCCGGTGCTGATCGACGCGGGAGAGGCGGTGGCGGCGGTGCATTCGGGCTGGCGCGGCGCCCGGCTCTCCATCGCCGGACGGGGCGTGCGCGCGCTGCAGCACGCGGCGGGAGCGGATCCTGCGCAGATGCTCGCGGCCATCGGACCGTGCATCGGCCGCTGCTGTTACCAGGTCGCGCCCGAGCTGGCCGCCGCGTTTCGCGCGCTCTTCGGCGAGGGCGCCGCGGACGACCCCGCGAAAAGCCCCAGGCCGCACCTGGACTTGCGCTTCTGCGTGGAGCGGTCGCTGCTGCAGGCGGGGGTGCGCGCGGAGCGCATCGAACAGGTCGAAGGGTGCACCTCCTGCGACACCGGCGCCTTTTTCAGCCACCGGCGCGACAAAGGGCGCACAGGTCGGCATCTCGCCTTCATTCAGGCGCGATAATTCTGCAGATTCTTTGACAGGTCCGCCCTCCCGCAGCGATCATTCCGGTGCGACTCGCCCCGCCTCCGGAGATGGAATTGCCCCTTCGCCACGCCGCCCTCATTGCCCTGTTCGCAGGCTGCGCCGGTGCGCAATCGCGGCCGACCGCCGACGCGGACGAGCTGAAGGAGCTGCGCGGACAGGTGCAGGCGCAGTCGGCGGTGGTGGCGCAGCAGCAGCGCCGGATCGAAGAGCTGGAGGTGAAGCTCGCCGCGCTCGCCGCCAGGACAGCCGCGCCCTCGCCGCAGGATGCGCAGAGACCCGCGCGGGCGGTGGCGCCGGCGAAGGAGCCGCGCCCGGCGCTGCGGACGGTGAAGATCGGCGGCCGGCTGCGCCACGCGGATCGGGTGAACCCCGTCGAGCGCGCCCCGGTCTTGCCCAGCAGCGTGGCGCTGCGCGAGCCGGACGAGGACGCGCTGGCCAGGCTCGACGTGGACCCCACCGTGGCGGGCGAGTTCGTCGCCGACCGCGCCTGGGCAGAGGCCGTCCAGAAGCTCAACGACGGCCGGCACGAGGAGGCCGAGGCGGATCTGCTCGCCTTCGTCGCCGCTTACCCGCGGCACACCGCCGCCGACAACGCGCTCTACCTCGCGGGTCTGGTGCGCGAGGCGCACGGCGACTGCCCCGCGGCGCTGCAGTTGTTCGAGAGCGTTCCGCAGAAGTATCCCGCGGGCGACGCGGTGACGCAGGCGCTGCTCGAGCGCGTGCGCTGCCTGCGCATCCTCGGGCGCAACGACGAGGCGAAATCCGTTTTCAACCAGCTTTCGCGGGAGCATCCCGACGCGCCGGAGACGGCCCGGGCGCAGGCGCTCCTGCACGACTTGTAAGGAGGCAATAGATGCGGACGCGGACGATTTCGCGGTGGCGGAGGGCGGCGCTGGGCAGCGCGCTGGCGGTGACGATGGCGGCTCCCCCCGGAGCGCGCGCGCAGCAGGAAAGACCGGCGCAGGATCCCGCGACGCAGACGCCCGACAACAAGCCCGCTGCCGACCAGGCGCAGCCCGCGGCGGCGCCGCGCGAGAACGCGCCGATGACCGGGCAGCAGCCGCCCGACACCCTGCAGCCGGTGCCCGGCACGCCCGACGAGTACACCATCCAGAAGGGCGACACGCTCTGGGACCTGTCGCAAAAGTTCCTCAACAACCCGTGGTACTGGCCCAAGATCTGGAGCCTGAACCCGGGCATCGAGAACCCGCACTGGATCTATCCGGGCAACAAGCTGCACATCGTCCCCGGCGAAGGCGGGCCGCAGGCGCCGGCGCAGGTGCAGGAGGAGCAGCCCGGCGTCGACGCCAGCGCACGCAACGCGCCGGAGGAGGAGGCGGGCGCGTCGCCGGACGTCTCGGTTTCGCCGCCGTCGTCGCCGGACCTGGACGTGGTCAGCCGGAACAGCCGCGAAGGCAACGCTGCGCTGCGCACCGTGAGCGCGAGCGGCAAGCTGGCGTTCACGCCTCCGCCGGTGATCAGCACCCGCAGCGGCGGGCTGGTCTCGCCGGAAGAGCTGAAGAACGCGGGAACGCTGGAGGCGTCGTTCGAGGAGAAGGAGCTGCTCGCCACCTACGACACGGCCTACGCGCGGTTCAAGAACCAGATGCCGGTGAAGACCGGCGACAAGCTGCTCATCTTCCGGCCTGAAGGCCCCATCGTCGATCCCGTCTCGCACAAGACGCTCGCCACGCAGACGAGGACGGTGGGCGTGGCCAAGGTCATCTCCGTCGAAGGCCTGCAGGCCACGGTGGAGATCGAGCGGACCTTCGAGGAGATGGAGCGCGGGGACCGCGTGCGGCCCTGGTCGCCGCAGGACAAGCGCGTCGCTGCCAGGCCCAACACGGCGGACGTGAAGGGTCGCATCGTGCAGGCGGTGGACTCGGGGCTCACCACCTACGGCGAGCAGAACGAGGTCTTCATCGATCGCGGGACGGCCGACGGCGTGCAGGAGGGCAACACCTTCGCGGTGGTCCGCCACGGCGACGGTCTCAACGCGGCGGGCGTGACCAAGGCCTATACCGCCGGCGCCGGGGGCATGCGCGCCATGGGTGTGCAGACGCCCCCGGAGAACGTCGGGCTCCTTCTGGTGGTGGACACGCGCGAGCACCTGAGCACCGCGGTGGTGGTGAACAGCGTGCGCGAGCTGCAGTCCGGCGACGCGGTGGAGATGCACGCCGCTGGCGCTGGAGGCGGCAGCAACTGAGAAGATGATCCGGGGCAGGCGGTGGAAGAGTCCCGGGTTTCTCCGAACGCGGTGAGGTCGAAGACGCAGCGAGGCGATGCCGGGGAGCAAAGGGCAGCCGCCCCGGTGCTCGCGGCCTGCGCGCTCTCGGCGGTGCCCGGCATGGGCGCCGCGACCCTCCTTCGCATCGCCCGCAAGTTCGGCTCGCTCGAAGAGGCCATGGCCCGCGGCGCGCGGGCGCTTCTGGAGGAGGCCGTCGAGCTGCGGCTGGGCGCCGGGGCGCGCGACTACCTTTCCCGCGATCCGGACCTGGGCAAGCTGGGCGCCTGGGCGCTGGACGCCGGACGACGGGTGGGCGCCCGCGTCGTGCTGCTGGGCGATGCGACGTTTCCACCTGCGCTCCGGCAGCTTCCCAACCCGCCTCCGCTCCTCTATGTGCGCGGACAGCTCGCGCCCGCGGCGCCTCGCGCTGCGGTGGTGGGCTCGCGCGACGCCGGCGAAGACGGCCTGCGCATCGCGCGCGGTTTCGGCGAGGCCCTGTCGCAGGCGGGCGTGCAGGTGGTCTCCGGCGGAGCGCGCGGTATCGACACTGCGGCGCACGAAGCCGCCTGCGCCGGGCAGGGCAAGACGGTCGCAGTGCTCGGATGCGGCATCGACGTCGACTATCCCAGGGAGAACGCGGAGCTGTTCGGGCGCATCGTGGAGGGGGGCGGGGCGGTGATCACCGAGCTTCCGCCCGGCGCGCCACCGGCTGCAGCCAATTTTCCCCGGCGCAACCGCATCGTCGCCGCCCTCGCCGACGCCGTGGTGGTGGTCCGGGCGGCGCTCCGGTCGGGCGCGCTGCTCACGGCCGATCACGCCGCCGGGCTCGGACGGCCCATCTTCGCGGTGCCGGGCAACCTGCGCAATCCCCTGGCCGAGGGGCCGAACGCGCTCTTGCGCACCAATGCGGCCAGGCCGGCGCCAGGCCCCCTGGAGTTGCTCCGGGCGATGGGCTGGCCGGTGCCGGACGAGGTTTCGCGAACCATCGCGGCGCGCGCGGCATCTGAAGTCCGTCCTGCGGCGCCGGCCCTGGAAGAGGAGCCGCCGCCCGACGCCCAGGCCCTCGACGGAGAGACCGCCCGCCTCTGGGCACTTCTGGACGAGAGCACCCCCGCTCATGTAGACGACCTCGCCCACAGGTCGCAGATGGCGGCAAC
Organism: uncultured delta proteobacterium; assembly: GCA_963792275.1. GTDB lineage: Bacteria > Myxococcota > Myxococcia > Myxococcales > 40CM-4-68-19 > 40CM-4-68-19. Next base: position 30,116 of record CAWBVQ010000016.1, on the reverse strand, counting down.
GCAGGCGCTTCGCAAGCTTGCGGAGCTGGAGTTGAAGGGGATGGTCGTGCAGAGGCCCGGGAAATTTTTCCTGCGCCGCTGAGCTTTCGAACCCATTTGGGAGTGCCGGCATCCACCGCCGCCCCGAGGGACGTGATGGCAACCAGCAAGACGGCAACGACGACGAAGACGGCGAAGGCCCGCAAGACCACCAGCAAGAAGGCGAGCAGCAAGTCCGACGCTCCCGCCCGCGCGAAGGGCTCCACGCTGGTGGTGGTGGAGTCTCCCACCAAGGCGAAGACGATCAAGAAGTACCTGGGCGCGGGCTACGTGGTGAAGGCCTCGGTGGGCCACGTGATGGACCTGCCCAAGAGCAAGATCGGCGTGGACATCGAGAACGGGTTCGAGCCTGTCTACGAGGTCATCGAGGCGAAGAAGAAGGTGGTCGCCGAGCTCAAGGCGGCGGCCAAGGGCGTCGACCGCATCCTCCTCGCCACCGACCCCGACCGCGAGGGCGAGGCCATCGCCTGGCACGTCTTCGAGCAGCTCAAGAAGAGCAAGGTGCCCGCCTCGCGCATCCTCTTCAACGAGATCACCAAGAAGGCCATCCAGCAAGCCATCCAGACGCCGCTGCAGCTCAACCGCGATCTCTATGACGCGCAGCAGGCGCGCCGCGTTCTCGACCGGCTGGTCGGCTACCGGATCTCTCCCATCCTCTGGAAGAAGGTCCGCCGCGGCCTCTCCGCGGGCCGCGTGCAGAGCGTGGCCGTGCGCCTGGTGGTGGAGCGCGAGGAGGAGATCGGGAAGTTCGTCCCGGTCGAGTACTGGAGCATCGAGGCAGACCTCAAGGCGGCGCTGCCGCCGCAGTTCCGCAGCAAGCTCATCCGCATCGACGGCGAGAAGGCGGAGCTGGGGAGCGCGGAGATCACCACGCCCCTCGTCGAGGAGCTGCGCAAGCAGGCGTTCGTGGTGGCGGAGGTCATCCGCAAGGAGCGCCGCCGCAACGCGCCCTCCGCCCTTCATCACCTCCAAGCTGCAACAGGACGCCGCCAATCGCCTCGGCTTCACCGCCAAGAAGACGATGACGCTTTCGCAGCGGCTCTACGAAGGCGTGGAGCTGGGCGAAGACGGCCAGACCGCCCTCATCACCTACATGCGCACGGACTCGGTGCGCCTCTCGCCCGACGCGGTGACGGCGGCCCGCGACTACGTCTCGCAGCGCTGGGGCAAGGACTACCTGCCCGCCGAGCCGGTGCAGTTCAAGACCAAGAAGAGCGCGCAGGACGCCCACGAGGCCATCCGCCCCACCTCGCTGGAGTACCCGCCGGAACGCGTGCAGCCATTCCTGGAGAAGGACATGTACCGGCTCTACGAGCTGATCTGGAACCGGTTCATCGCCTGCCAGATGGTGCCGGCGGTCTTCGACCAGACCACGGCGGACATCTCGGCGGGTCGTGCCACGTTCCGCGCCACCGGCCAGATCCTCAAGTTCGCAGGTTACCTCGCCGTCTACGGCCAGGAAGCGGAGCAGCCGCCGGAAGAAGCGGGCGCCGAGAAGATGGAGGGCGAGGACGAGGAGAAGGGCGATGTCTCGCGCCAGCTCCCGCCGCTCGCCGCAGGCGACAAGCTGGAGCTCGTGGAGCTCTTGCCCGAGCAGCACTTCACCCAGCCGCCGCCGCGCTTCACCGAGGCGTCGCTGGTCAAGGAGCTGGAGGAGAAGGGCATCGGCCGTCCCTCCACCTACGCGGCCATCCTCTCCACCATCCAGGACAAGGAGTACGTGGAGAAGAAGGAAGGGCGCTTCTTTCCCACCGACCTGGGCAAGATCGTCACCGAGCTCTTGCTGCAGTCCTTCCCCAGCGTGATGGACGTGGAGTTCACCGCCAGGATGGAGGAGGAGCTGGACGAGGTGGAGGAGGGCAAGGTGGTCTGGCAGGACGTGCTCAAGGAGTTCTACGGGCCGTTCAAGAAGACGCTGGCCGTCGCGGAAGCGGAGATGCGCGACGTCAAGCGCGAGGAGAAGCCCACCGACCTGGTCTGCGAGAAGTGCGGCAGCCCGATGGTGATCAAGTGGGGGCGGATGGGCCGGTTCCTCGCCTGCTCCGGCTATCCCGAGTGCAAGAACACCAAGGACTTCATCGAGGAGGACGGCAAGATCAAGGTGGTCGAGGACATTCCCACCGAGGAGGTCTGCCCGACCTGCGCGAAGCCGATGGTGAACAAGCGGGGACGGTTTGGCCGCTTCCTCGCCTGCAGCGACTACCCGGCGTGCAAGACCACGCGGCCGATCACGCTCAAGGGCGTGGTCTGCCCCGACTGCGGCGGCGGGCTCGCGGAGAGGAAGTCGAGGTTCGGCAAGAGCTTCTTCGGGTGCGTGAACTACCCCAACTGCAAGTTCGCGGCATGGGACCGGCCCATTCCCGGGCCCTGCCCCCAGTGCAACAAGCCGTACCTGCTGCAGAAGTACTCCAAGCGAGAGGGCCCGTTCATCGCCTGCCCGGACAAGGAGTGCGGGTACCGCCGCGAGGCTCCCGAGCCCGGCAGCGAGACGGCAACGCCGCCCGCCGCGTGAAATAGCCTGCGCGGGCGCGCGTACTCCGGGGCGTGAGGAGAGCCGTTCTCATCGCCCTGCTCTCCGCCGCCTGCGCGCACGAGTCGGTGCGCGGCAACGGCAGGACCACGAGGGAGCTGCGCGATCTTCCCCGCTTCGACGCGGTGGCGGTGCACTCCGGCATCCACGCCGTGGTCGAGACCGGGCCTCAGGCGCCGGTGCAGGTGGACGCCGACGACAACCTCCTGCCGCTGGTGGTGACCGAGGTGGTGGACGGCACGCTCTCCATCCGCTTCCGCCACGGCGCAGACGTCTCCAGCGACCTGCCCGTGCTCGTGAAGGTCCGCGCTCCCGCGCTCCATCGGCTGGACGCGACCGGCGGAGCCGAGCTGCGCGCCCGGGTCGACGCCGGCGAGGATCTGGAGGTCCACTCGAGCGGCGGTTCGGACGTGCGCGTCCGCGGGCTCGACGCCAACCACCTCTCGGTCTCGGGATCCGGCGGCGCGCGGGTCCAGCTCTCCGGCGCGGCCGACGATGTCCGGCTGCGCATCTCCGGCGGGACGCGCGTGCGCGCCGCCTCGCTTTCGGCCCGCGCCGTGGACTTGCGCGGCAGCGGCGGAGCCAGCGCGGAGATCCGCGCCAGCGGGGAGGTGCGGGGGTCGCTTTCGGGCGGCAGCACCCTGCACTTGGTTGGGCGCGCCTCGAGCCGCGTCTCCACCAGCGGCGGCTCGAGCGTGGACTTCGACGAGTGAGGAAACGCCCCGCAGTCCGGCCGGCCTCGACGCCCACGACCCACTCGACCGACCCACCGTCACCGCGGGGGCGAACCCCCACCGCGAGCCACCGGCACGGCTGCGGAACGGCAACAACGTAAGGACGCATGCCCTGCCCGCAACAGACGAGCGCCTGGCTGCGCTTGCCAGGCGCGGCGGCGGCGTATAGCAACGGCGCGATGCAGCTGGATGTGCACATCGTCGGCGGGGGCCTCGCCGGCACCGAGGCGGCGCTCCTGCTCGCGGATGCGGGCGTCGCGGTGGTGCTGCACGAGCAGAAGCCGCGTCTTCGCTCGCCCGCCCACAAGGAGGACGGCCTGGCCGAGCTGGTCTGCTCCAACTCGCTGCGCTCGGACAACCCGCAGAACGCCATCGGCTTGCTCCACGAGGAGCTGCGGCGGCTGGGCTCGCCGGTCCTTTTGCAGGCCGATCGCTCGCGCGTTCCCGCCGGCGACGCGCTGGCGGTGGATCGCGTCGCGTTCAGCGGCGGCCTGACCGCGCGGGTGCGGGGGCATCCGCGCATCCGCGTCGCCTTCGAGCAGGTGGAGGCGCTGCCGCCCGGGCCCGACCTCTGCATCGTGGCCACCGGCCCTCTCACGGCCGACGCGCTGGCGCGCTCGCTGGCGGAGGCCGTGGGCGCCGCGCAGCTCGCCTTCTACGATGCCATCGCGCCCATCGTGGCCGGCGACTCGGTCGATCTGTCGGTGGCGTTCGCGCAGTCGCGCTATGGCAAGGGCGAAGGCGCGGACTATCTGAACCTGCCGCTGACGCGCGAGCAGTATGGCCGCTTCGTCGACGAGCTGTTGCGGGGCGAGAAGGTGGCGCCGCACGCGTTCGAGGAGCCGCGCTACTTCGAGGGCTGCCTTCCCATCGAGGTGATGGCGGAGCGCGGGCGCGACGCGCTCGCCTTCGGGCCGATGAAGCCGGTGGGCCTCTCCGATCCCCGCACCGGCCAGCGGCCGCACGCGGTGGTGCAGCTGCGGCGCGAAGACGAGGCGGGCACTGCCTACAACCTGGTCGGCTTCCAGACGCGCCTCACCTGGCCCGAGCAGAAGCGGATCTTCGGCTCCTGCATTCCCGGCCTTGCCCGCGCCGAATGGGTGCGGCTCGGGCAGGTGCACCGCAACACCTTCCTGAACGCGCCGCGGGTGCTCGGATCGCGACGGCGCGCTCCTCGCGCGGCCGCACGTGCTCTGCGCCGGCCAGATCACCGGCGTCGAGGGCTACGTGGAGAGCGCGCGCATCCGGCCACCTGGCCGCGCGGCGGGTGCTGGCAAGGCTGCGCGGCGAGCGGTTCGTGCCGCCGCCGGGCACCACCGCCCTCGGCGCGCTCTTGCGGCACGTCACCGGCGAGGCGCACCCCGAGGGCTACGACTATCAGCCGAGCAACGTGGTCTACGCGCTCTTTCCGCCGCTCGCGGAGCGGCACCGCAAGCACGAGCGCAAGGCCAGGCTGCTGCAGCGCGCGCGCCGCGACTTCGCCTCCTGGGCTGCGGAGCAGGGCATCGCCACCGCCCCCGAACCCGGTACATGCGGACCCACCGAACTGCGGCCCTGACGCTGCTCTGCCTCGCCTGTACGCGGGCGCCGCCGGGCCACAAGCTCGCCTCGGGCATCGCCCGCGGCCTCGTCGCCCGCGACGGCGCGGTGGCCTTCCTCCTCGACGCCACGCACCCGGACGAGGCGGGTGTTCCCGACGACCTGCTCGCCGGCGACCTCTGGCTGGACGCGCGCAAGGTGGGCGCTGGCGTCTCCACGCAGGAGGGCGGATATGTTTTCGCGCCGGACGGCGCGAAGCTCGCATGGCTTGCGCGCTGGCGGTTCCGCGAGGGCATCGGCGAGCTGTGGGTGGGCTCGCCCGGCTTCCGAGCCGCGTCGCCTTGCCGCCCGGGCGCGATCCTTCGCATGGTCGAAGAGCGGCGTCCTCGCGCTGGGTGGGCGAAGACCGCGTCGGCATCGGCGAGCGCACCGTGGCGCTTGCGGGCGTGCAGGCCGTGCAGTGGTCGCCCGACGGACAGCGCGTGGCGGCGCGCGCCTCCGCGGCGGCGGGCGGCAGGCTCTGGGCCGTGGACGCGGCGACGCTGGCCGCGCGGGAGGTCGCGCTCGGCACCTCCGACTTCGCTTTCGGCGCAGGCGGGGCGCTGGCGGCGCTCGGGCCGCCGCCGCCCGAGGGGGGAGATCGGCCGCTGTTGGTGGAGGGCGTACGGGTTGCCGCCGCCACCGCGTTTGCGTTCTCTCCCGACGGCAAGGAGCTGGCGCTGCTCTCCACCTCCGGCCATCCCGGCGAGGCGTCGGGACAGCTCTACCGGCTGCCGCGAGCCGGCGGAACGCCGCAGCTCGTCGGCTCGCGGGTGTCCGACTGGCGCTGGGACTCCGCGGGCAATCTGCTTTGCCTTGCGCACTATGACCTGCGCGCCCGCGCCGGGACGCTCACCGTTTCGCGAGCCGGCGAGGCGCCGCGCGAGCTCGCCTCCCGGGTGCAAGGCTTTTCCGCCTTCGGCCGGCGCGTCCTCTACCTCGCGCAGGCTCCGCAGAAGGGCGACTTCCGGCTGGAGCTGTGGGCGGTAGACCTGGACGCCCAGGCGGCCGCGCCGCATAAAATCGACGAGGGCGTCTACGGCTGGCAGCTCTCGGGCGGCGCCGTCTACTACAAGGCGCGCTGCGCGGGCGGTCCGCGGACCTGCTCCCTCTTGCGCGCTCCCTTCGACGGGGGCGCCGCCGAGCAGCTCGCTCCGGAGGTGGCGGGATTCGAGCTCTCCACCGACGGCTCCCGCATCCTGGTGCAGCGACCGCACCGCGGCGCGCCGCGCTCGGTGGACCTGGCCGTCATTCCCGCGGTGGGCGCCGCGCGCAAGGACCTCAAGTTCTTCGTCGAGGAGGCCGACCCGAGCTCGCTCTTCGCCGACGGCGCGGGCAGGCGCGTGGCCTATGCCGTCATCGCCGCGGGCAAGGGCGGCGTGTTTCTGGCGGACGTGCCCTGACCGACGCAGAATCGGCGCATGCACCCGGAACTGGACGCGTTCGCCGCGCACCTCGCGCAGGTGGAGCGGGCCTCGCCGCACACGCAGCGGGCCTACCTGTCGGACCTGCGCCAGCTCGCGCAGTTTCTCGGGGAGCGCGGAACGCAGCTCGACGCCGCCACGCGCGAGGACCTGCGCGCGTTCCTCGCCTCGCGCTTCTCCGCCAATTCGCCGGCCACCCTGGCGCGCAAGCAGGCTTCGCTGCGCGCCTTCTACGAGCACCGCGTGCGCATGGGGCACATCGCCGACAGCCCGGCGCGCAGGCTGGTCTTTCCCAGGCGGCGCGTCTCCTTGCCCAACGTGGTCGCGGTGGACGACTGTTTCGCGCTCCTCGAGGCGCCGGGCGCGCGCACGGCGGCGGGACTGCGCGACCGCGCGGCGCTGGAATTGCTCTACGGCGCCGGGCTCCGCGTCTCCGAGCTGGTGGGCCTGGACCTCTGCCACCTCCAGCACGACTCCGTTCGCGTGCTGGGGAAGGGAAGCAAGCAGCGCATGGTGCCGCTCGTGTCCAAGGCGCGTCTGGCCCTGGAGCGGTACCTCCTGCGCCGTCACGAGCTGCGGCCCAGGAGCGAGGCGCTCTTCCTCAACCGCCGCGGCGGCAGGCTCACCGCGCGCAGCGTGGCGCGCCAGCTCGACCGGTACGCGCTCATCGCCGGAGCGCGGCGGCACGTGCACCCGCACGCTCTGCGGCACAGCTTCGCCACCCACCTCCTGGACATGGGCGCGGATCTGCGCGGCATCCAGGAGCTGCTCGGCCACGCCTCGCTCTCCACCACGCAGCGCTACACCCACGTCTCTTCCGAGCGGCTCCTCCAGGTCTACGAAGACGCCCACCCCAGGGCGCACAAGGCCAGGCGATAGATCAAGGGCGATCGCGCCGCCGGCGGCCCAGGGCGATCTGGCCTTCGAGGAACTCGAGCATGGAGGTCCCCTCGGCGGCCAGTTGCTGCGGGATGAAGGAGCGGCGGGTGAGGCCCGGCAGCGTGTTCAGCTCGAGAAAGACAGGCCCTCGCGGCGAGACGATGACGTCGGTGCGCGAGTATCCCTCGCACCCGAGCGCGGCGTGCGCGGCCAGCGCCACCTGCTGCGCGGCCTGCGTCACTTCCTCCGGCACCTCCGCGGGAGTGATCTCCTGCGTTCCCTTGCCCAGGTACTTGCCCTCGTAGTCGAACGCGCGCCCGGCTTCGAGGAGCACTTCGCTGGGCGGCAGCGCACGCGGGCCGCCGGGCCGGTCCACGACGCCGATGGTCAGCTCCCGTCCAGCGACGAACTCCTCCGCGAGATAGGCCTCCTCGGCGTCCTCAATCTGGAGCGCGACGCGCTCGGTCTCCGCCGGGTTCCCGACGAAGAACACGCCCACGCTGCTGCCGCCGGCCACCGGCTTCGCCACAATCCGCCCGTAGATCGAAAGCAGGTCGCGCAGCGCCTCGCGCATCACCTTGGGATCCTTGGAGAGGTGCACGGACCTGGCGATGCGCACGCCGGCGTTCGCGGCCACCTGCTTGGCGACCTCCTTGTCGAAGGCCCGCGCGGAGGCATCGGCGCCGGGGCCGGTGAAGGCGATGTTGCGGGTCTCCAGCATGCGCTGGATGGTGCCGTCCTCGCCTTCGCCGCCGTGGAGCGCGAGGAACCAGGCGCGGGAGGGCTGCTTCTCCACCGCCGCCAGCAGCGAGGGGAAGGCGGCGGCGCGCGGAAGGGAGGAAGTCCTGCTCGAAGGGCCTCTCGAAGCGCGCCAGCTCGTCGCGCCCGACGACGTGCACGGCGCCGCTCGGGGCAAGGAACCAGGCCGCCGCCTCGTCGAGCACTGCGGAGACGTGCTGCGCCGAGGCGACCGAGACCCGGCGCTCGCTGCTGGAGCCGCCGAAGAGGATGTTGACGTCGGTGCCGGGCATCCCGCAAAGCTTAGCATCGCAGGGGACGGGGCGCAGCGTTACCATGGCGGCGATGAAGATCCGTTCCACGACGGTGGTGTGCGTGCGCAGGGACGGCAAGGTCGCCCTCGGCGCCGACGGCCAGGTGACCCTGGACAAGACGGTGCTCAAGCACGGGGCAAAGAAGCTGCGCCGCCTGGGCGACGGGTCGGTGCTGGCCGGCTTCGCCGGCGCGACCGCCGACGCCTTCACGCTCTTCGAGAGGTTCGAGGGCAAGCTCAAGGACTTCAACAAGAACCTGGCGCGCGCCGCGGTGGAGCTGGCCAAGGACTGGCGCACCGATCGCTTCCTGCGGCGGCTGGAGGCGCTCTTGATCGTGGCCGACAAGGAGCGCACGCTCATCCTCTCCGGCACCGGCGACGTGGTCGATCCCGACGAGGGCGTGGCCGCCATCGGCAGCGGCGGCCCCTACGCGCAGGCGGCCGCGAGCGCGCTCTTGCGGCACTCGCAGCTCGGCGCGCGGCAGATCGTGGAGGAGTCGCTGCGCATCGCCGCCCGCATCTGCATCTACACCAACGATCAGATCGGCATCGAGGAGCTATGACCCCGGGTTCCGAGCTGACGCCCCGCCAGATCGTGGCGGAGCTGGACCGCTACATCGTGGGGCAGACTGCGGCGAAACGGGCAGTGGCCATCGCCCTGCGCAACCGCTGGCGCAGGTTCCGCCTGCCTCCCGAGCTGCGCGACGAGGTGATGCCCAAGAACATCATCCTGGTGGGCCCCACCGGGGTGGGCAAGACGGAGATCGCGCGCAGGCTGGCGCGGCTCGCGGGCGCGCCGTTCGTCAAGGTGGAGGCCTCCAAGTTCACCGAGGTGGGCTACGTCGGCAAGGACGTCGACTCGATGATCCGCGATCTGGCGGAGGCCGGCATTTCGCTGGTGCGCGAAGAGCGGCAGAAGGACGTCCAGCCGCGCGCCGAGGAGCTGGCCGAGGAGAGGCTCCTCGACCTGCTCCTGCCCGGTTCTCGGGACAGCACCCGCGAGAAGCTGCGCGGCATGCTCCGCGCCGGCGGCCTCGACGACCGCTCGGTGGAGATGGAAGTCCAGCAGAGCAGCACGCCCACCATGCAGATCTTCGGCACCCAGGGCATGGAGGAGATGGGGCTGAACCTCCAGGAGATGCTCGGCAACCTGCCCTTCGGCAAGAAGACCAAGAAGCGGAAGTTGCAGGTGCCCGAGGCGCGCCGCCTGCTCGCGCAGGAGGAGGCGGAGAAGCTGGTGGACAAGGACTCGCTGGTGCGCGAGGCGCTGGAGCGGGTGCAGTCCAACGGCATCGTCTTCATCGACGAGATCGACAAGGTGGCGCTGCCCGCGGGCCAGGCGCAGGGGCCCGACGTCTCGCGCGGCGGCGTGCAGCGGGACCTCCTCCCCATCGTCGAGGGCAGCACGGTGAACACCAAGTACGGGCCGGTGAAGACCGATCACGTGCTCTTCGTCGCGGCCGGCGCCTTCCACGTGGCCAAGGTGAGCGATCTCTTGCCCGAGCTGCAGGGCCGCTTTCCCATCCGGGTGGAGCTGGAGCCGCTCTCGCAGACGGATCTGGTGGCCATCCTCACCGAGCCGCGCAACGCGCTCACCCGGCAATACTCCGCGCTGCTCGGCGCCGAGGGCGTGGAGCTGGTCTTCGAGCAGAGCGGGGTGGAAGAGGTGGCGCGGGTGGCGCAGGAGATGAACACGCGCTCGCAGAACATCGGCGCCCGCCGGCTGCACACCGTGCTGGAGAAGGTGCTGGAGGACGTTTCGTTCGCTGCGCCCGACCTGGTGACACGGACGCTGCGCGTCGACGCCGGCTACGTCCGCGAGAAGCTCGAGCGCGTGCTCAAGGACGAAGACCTCTCGCGCTACATCCTCTGAGCCGGGTCTCAGAGGCCGGGAATCTTCTCCAGGAGGCTTTTCGCCTTCGAGTCTTGCCCCAGCTTCAAGAGCGCCCGGGCCTCCGACACCGTCTTCAGGGTGTCCTCGATCCGCGCGAGGCCGGTCTTCCCTGCCGCCTCCGCGCTGGTGCCCGCGTCCTCGGCGCCGCGCTGTCGGGCGACGCCCAGCTTCGCGGCCAGCGAGGGATCGAACTTCGCCGCCTCCTGCGCGGCCTGCGACGCGCCGCCCTGATTCTGCTGCGCATCGCCGCCCTGCGCGGACGCGTCGCTCCCCTTCGAGGGATTCGCGCCCGGCGCATCCTTCAGCACCGACTTCAGCAGGCCCTCCGCTTTCGACAACAGGCTCTGGCTCGTCTTCGACTGGCCCGAGCTGAGCGCGCTCTTCGCTTTGGCGATGTCGGAGTATGCGGACTTCACCCGGGTCTGCAGATTCGCGGGCAGCGAGAGGGCGAGCAAGGCGACGGCGAGCAGGTTCATTGCTGTTTCTCCTTCACGGCCGCGCTCTTGCGGAAGAGCGAGTCGGGGTCGAGCCCGAGGCGGCGGACGGTCTCGTGATCCGGGTTGCCGGTGCGGGCGATGCCTTCGTCGGACTGGAACTTGCGGATGGCGGCGGCGGTCTTCGCGTCGATGTCGCCGTCCTTCGCCTCGCCCGCATCGAGGTAGCCGCGCGATTCGAGCGCCTTCTGGATCTTCTCCACGCCGCCCGGGACGAAGAGCCCGCCTGGCGCCGCGGCGAGCGGCGGCCGGCCCGGTTTCTCCGGACGGCGCGCCTGGTGCGGCTTGGCCGCGGCGCCGCCCTCCGACTGCTTCGGCTGCGGCTGCTCCTGGCCTTGGCCCGCTTTCTCGACCGAGCGCGCGTGGAAGCAGGCAGTCAGCGCCAACGCGACGCAGAGGCGCTTCATCGGTGCCTCGCGGAGGAAGGCTTGGTCCGCGCCTGCGCCTGCGTCGCCGCCGGCAGCCGGGTGAACCCCGACTCGAGCCCGGTGACGAAAGCGTTTCGCAGCACGCCCCAGATGGTCGGCCAGAGCTGCGCCTTGGGACCCGAGATGGTGCCTTCGATCGGCACCACCGCCGCGGTCGCGTTCCGGCCCGGCACCCGGTCGGAGAAGATGTGCAGCGCGGCGTCCGCGATCCATGCCTTGATCGCCGGACCGACGCCGCCCTTCGCGGGCCGGACGTCGACATCCTTGAGGATGGGCTTCACCGCGCCGCCCACCACTCCGTCGTGCGCGTCGAACTCCGCGAAGAGATCGATGCTGCCGCGGTTGGGCAACAGCTCCGCCTTGCTGGCGAGGAAGTTGCCCACGTCGGCGAGGGCGAGGTGCTCCACCGACGCGCGGCCGGAAAAGCCGAGCTTCTTCGCCAGCGGATCGGCGGTGACGAACACCGACACCTGCCCCGTCTTCTGCAGCGTCCCGCTCGCCGCCAGCGTCGTCGGCTCGCCGTGCGAGAGGCCCACGCGCGTGGCCAGGTTCTCCACCGTCGCGTCGAGATCGTGCAGCCAGATCGAGGGCCGTCCGCGCTCGGTGTCGTCGGTGAAGGCGATCTCCGCGCGCTTGAGCTCGATGCGCTCGACCGCGAGCGGCGAGAGGCGCTTGATCTTGTCGCCGAGCGCGGGATCGAGGATCTTCGTCTGGCTCTCGCCCTTCGAGGGCCGCGCGATGAAGTTGAGCTTCGGCTCGTCCAGCTCGACGCTTCCGACCAGTTCGCGCTTGTGGATCAGGTCGCGCCAGTGCAGGCCGATCTCGATCCGCCGGGCATGGAAGAAGGGCCGCTTCTCGCTCCCTCCCGGCGGCGTCGGCACCTGCACCAGCTTGAGGCCTTCGATGGTGTAGGAGAGCTTGTGCAGGTTGATGGAGACGGTGTGGAAGCTGCCCCGATAGCCCTCCAGGCCGTCGAGCACCGCCTGGGTGTGCCTGCTGACGAAAGGATTGAGCGCGAGGCGGCCCGCGAGCACCACGCCGGCGACGACCGCGAGCGCAATCACGAGGCGCTTGTGCCGCATGCTTCAACTTGTGGGCACGCGCCGGCGCCGCGCAACGTCCGCCCGCCCGATGATCGCGCGGGCGTGGGCCGGCTCCACCGTGGGACGGCGCCCTGGAGGCGCGCTTGCTGCTACGTCGTCGGGCGCACGCTGCGTTTCGCGATGGCCTGGCCGCGGCCGTCGACGTGCACGACGCCCTGCTCGAGGAGCTCGCAGAGGATCCGCGCGGTGTCCAGGCGCTTGAGCCCGCAGATGGCGTAGAGATCGTCGAACGACACCTCGCCGTCGATCTGCGCGAGCACGAAGCCGGCGCGCGGGTCGAGGTTCAGCCAGATGATCTCGTCGGGCGGAATGGCGGTCGTCGGGCGAGCCTCCATCGCGCCGATCTTGCTCTCGTACATCAGGGTGAGGTTCTGCTCGCAGACCTCGTGCAGCTGCGCCGCTTCCTTGTGGTTCGGCTTGCGCTCCAGCACCTTGCCGAGGAGCTCCAGCGCGCCGGAGAAGTCGTTGAGCGCGAGCAGCTCGCGCGCCCCGCGCATCCACACTTCCGTCTCGTCGTCGGCGGCGGCCTCGTTGGGGAGCGCTTCCTTGTGGATGGACCAGGCGCCGCTGGTCTCGTCCGACCAATCCTCCGACTGCGGCACGGAGATCGCCACCGAAGGACCGTCGTCCCAGGGCATCGCCGGCGGAGGCGGGGGCGGCTGCTTCGGCGCAGGCCTGGGCGAAGGCTTCGCCGCGGGCCGCGCCTTGGCGGCAGGTGCCTTGGCGGCGGGCGACGGCGGCTTTTCCGGCGCGACCTTGGGCGCGGCGGGCGGCTTCGGCGCAGGCTTCGCCGGTGGCGCAGGCTTCGCCGGCGCGCTGCCGGAAGCTGACGCGGGAGGAGGAGGCGGCGGCGGGGGCGGCAGCGAGAACGCCTGCGTCTTCTCCACGTCCGGCCGGTCGCCCGGCAACCACGGGATGGGCGGCGGCCGCGCCGGCCTGCGGCGCCTTGCCGTCGCCCTGCGGCGTCATGTGCGCGTGGATCCGTTCCAGCGCCGAGCGGAGGAACTCCCGCGCGCGCAGATTGGTGGGCTCGAGCAGGTACGCCTCTTCCCAGGCCCGCACCGCCTCGAGCATCCGACCCTTGCGGTAGTGGTCGAGCCCTTCGAGCAGCAGTGTCGAGAAGCGTCCTCCGGCGCTCATCTAGCTGCTCCCCAAACCGCGCTCGACCGCGCCCTGGAGGGCCGCGAGCATGCGCTCGAGGCGCTCGATGGAGGCCGCCAGCCCGTCGCTTTCCCGCTGGGCCACTTGCAGCCGCGCCACCGAGATGGCCGCCTGCGCCCGCTGCACGGGCTCCTGGCCGAGCCCGTCCTGCGCGGCGCGCGTGAGCCGCGGCCAGAGCGCCTCGAAATCGCGGAACAGCTCCTCGGCGCGCGCCTTGCGCTCCTGGAAGTGGGGATCTTCCTTCTGTCCCAGCATCCAGTCGGCGTTGGCCTCCTCCGCCCTCTTGATCTCGTCCTCGGTCAGGCCGGAGGAAGCGGTGACGGTGATGCTCTGCCGCGCTCCCGTCTGCACGTCGAGCGCGCTCACCGAGACGATGCCGTCGGCGCTGATGTCGAAGATGACGTCGATGTCCACCTTGCCGCGCGGCGCGGCGCGCAGGCCGGTGAGCATGAACTCGCCGAGCAGCTCGTTGGTGGCGGCGATCTCGCTCTCGCCCTGCAGCACGGTGATCTTCGCGCTCGTCTGATCGTCCTTGACGGTGGTGAAGACGTGGTGCGCGCTGGTGGGCACGGTGGTGTTGCGGGCGATGATCTTCTGGAAGAACCCGCCCGCGATGGCGATGCCCAGGCTGTGCGGGGTGACGTCGAGGAGCAGCATCTCGCGCTCCTCGTGCAGCAGCATGGCGCCCTGGAGCGCGGCGCCCAGCGCCACCGCCTCGTCCGGGTTCACCGCCTTGGAAGGGTCCCTGCCGAAGAGCTTCTTCACCGCCTCCTGGATGCGCGGCATGCGGCTCTGGCCGCCCACCAGCAGCACGTCGCCGATCTGCGCCGCGTGCACCTTCGCCTCGCCGAGGACCTGCTCGCAGACGCGCATGCAGCGCTCGACCAGGTCCTGGGTGAGGGACTCCAGCTGGTCGCGGGTGAGGGTGGCCTGCAGGTGCAGCGGCCCCGACTTGGGCGTGGCGGAGATGAAGGGAAGGTTGACGTCCACCTGCTTGACGGCGGAGAGCTCGCACTTCGCCTTCTCCGCCGCGTCGCGCAGGCGCTGCAGCGCCATCTTGTCCTTGCGCAGGTCGGTGCCGTGCTTCTCCTGGAAGGGAGCGGCGAGCCAGTCGATGATGCGGTTGTCGAAGTCCTCCCCGCCGAGGAGCGAGTCTCCGCCGGTGGCCTCCACCTCGAAGACGCCCTTGAACATGTGCAGCACGGTGAAGTCGAAGGTGCCGCCGCCCAGATCGAAGACCGCCACCTGGCGCTCGGCCTGGGCCTTGCCGAAGCCGTACGCCAGCGCCGCCGAGGTGGGCTCGTTGATGATGCGGATCACCTCGAGCCCGGCGATGCGGCCCGCATCCTTGGTGGCGTTGCGCTGCGAATCGTTGAAGTAGGCGGGGCAGGTGATCACCGCCTTGGAGACGGGCTGGCCGAAGAACGCCTCCGCGTCCTGGCGGAGCTCGGTGAGCAACATGGCGGAGATCTCGGGCGGCGAGTAGTCCTGCTCGCCCATCACGATGCGGACGTCGTCGTGGGGCCCGGCCACCACCGAGTAGGGCATCCGCTGCAGCGTCTCCTGCGTGGACTTGACCGACCAGCGCCGGCCCATCAGCCGCTTCACCGCCACCACCGTGCGCTCGGGATTGGTCACCGCCTGCCGCCGCGCCAGCGCCCCGACCAGCCGCTTGCCGTTGCGCGCCATCGCCACCACCGAAGGCGTCAGCCGGTACCCGTTGCGATTGGGAATGACGACGGGCTGTCCGCCCTGCACGGTGGCGCAGACCGAGTTGGTGGTGCCCAGATCGATGCCGATGACCAGTTCCGCCACGGCGTGCCTAGAGGGCCCGCAAGAGCGCCCTGGCCTCCTTGTGGTCGGGGTTTGCGGAGAGCAGGGTGCTGAGCTCGCTGCGCGCCCTGGTCTTCTGGCCGGTCGCGGCCAGCGAGCGCGCCAGGAGCAGGCGCGCTGGCGCGTCGTCGGACCGCAATTCGACGGCGCGCGTGGCCCAGGCAAGGGCGGCGCGCATGTCGGCCGCCTCGAAGGCGGTGCGGGCGGCGCCGGCCGCGGCGGCAAAGCTGGTCGGGTCGTACTGGAACGCCGCCGCGTACGCAGCCAGCGCCTCGGCGGGGCGCTTCCGCTCCTCGCGCTCCTTGCCGGAGGCGAGCGCGGAACTGGCGCGCAGCCGCGCTTGATCGCGTTCCAGCTCGATCAGCTTCGCCGCGATCTCGCGCCGGTTCGGATCCAGCTCGCGCGCGGCCTTCAGCGCGGCGATGGCGTTGCCGCGGTCGCCCTTCTGCGCGTGCTCCATCGCCTCCTCGTAGAGCTTGCGGGCGGCGCCGATGCGGGCGAATCCCTTGGTGCGCAAGAGGCGCTCGCGGCTCTCGCGCTCGCGGCGCTCCTTCTCGGCGCGCGACAGCTCGCGGCGCTCCACCGCGGCGCGGTCCGCCTCCGACAGCTCGGAGCGGTGCTCGCGGTCGTAGGCGCTGCGCAGTTCCTCGTCGGAGAGCACCTGGTATGCGGCGGAGAGGTTCTGGAACCACTTCGAGAGCAGCGGGGCGAAGGCGCCGATCTCCTTGCGGTACCAGGCGTCGGGATGGAAGCGCTTCGATTTTTCCAGGTACGCGCGGCGGATGTCGCCGCCGTCGGCACCGGCGGCGATGCCGAGCAGCTGATAATGCGTCAGCGTCGCGCCGCGCGATTCCAGATCGCGCAGCTCGCGCTGGATTTCGACGGGAAGGTCGAGCCGACCGTCCCTGTCCTGAACTGCGCCCATGGACCCCCTGAACGGTCGGACTTTCCGCCGCAAGATTGAAGATATCCCAGCGGGGGCTACCAGCGAAAAGACTTCCTCACGCCGACGCGACGGCCTTGCCCAGACGTTCGGCGGCCTCGTCGATCTCCTCGTCGGACACTGTGAGCGGAGGTGCGAGCCGGACCACCCGCTCTCCGATGGCATTGACGAGCAGCCCCGATTCGCGGGCCTTGGCCACCACCCTGGGCGCCAGGTCTTCGGAGAGGAGGAGCCCGCGCAAGAGGCCCATCCCCCGCTCCCCGGCGGTACGGCCTCCCAGGGAGGCGAGGCGCTGCGACAGCCGCTCACCCGCCCTCTGTACGCGCTCGACCAGACCACCCTCGAGAAGCTCCACCACCGCGCTCGCGGCGGCGGTGGCGAGCGGGTTTCCGCCGAAGGTGCTGGCGTGCGTGCCGGGGGTGAAGACCTTCGCCAGCTCCTCGCGGGCGAGCAGCGCGCCGAGCGGCATCCCTCCGGCGATGCCCTTGGCGAGGCTGATGGCGTCGGGGTCGATGCGCTCGTGCTGGTGCGCGAACCAGGCGCCGGTGCGGCCCATGCCCGTCTGGACCTCGTCCACCAGCATCAAGGCACCGTGCCTCGTGCACAGCTCGCGCACCTTGCGCAGGTAGCCGCGCGGAGGAGGCAGCACGCCCGCCTCGCCCTGGATGGGCTCCAGCATCACCGCGCAGGTCTTCGCGGAGATGGCCGCCTCCAGCTGCGCCGCGTCTCCGTATTCGAGGAAGCGGAACCCCTGCGGCAGCGGCCCGAAGCCCTGCTGGTACTTGGGCTGGCCGGTCGCCGCGAGCGAGCCCATGGTGCGGCCGTGGAACGAGTTGTGGAAGCAGAGGATCTCGATGCGCTCGGGCGCGCCGTTGACCACGTGGAAGTGGCGGGCGAGCTTGATCATCGCCTCGTTCGCCTCGGTGCCGCTGTTGCAGAAGAAGGCGCGGCGCAGCCCCCCGAATGGCGCGTGAGCATTTCCGCCAGCCGGATCTGCGGCTCGGTGAGGTAGAGGTTGGAGGCGTGCCAGAGCAGCTTCGACTGCTCCACCAGCGCTTCGCGGACGCGCGGATTGGCGTGTCCGACGCTCACCGTGGCGATGCCGCCGATGAAGTCGAGGTACTTCTTTCCCTCGGCGTCGAAGACCCAGGTCCCCTCGCCGCGCACGAGCGCGATGGGCTGGGTCCGGTAGTTCTGGAAGAGAACGGCCTGCGCGCGCTGCAGCAACTCCTGGTTGGTCATGGCGCGCCCAGTCTAACCCGGGCGGAGGCGATTGGCCTTCACTCCGCGCGCATGCGGGAAGCGAGCCGATCCACCTGCGCGGCGAGCTCCGCCTCGGAGCCGGAATTCTCGATGGTGACGGTGGCGTGGCGCACCTTCTCGGCAGCAGGGAGCTGCGCCGCGATGCGCGCGCGGGCCTCGTCCTCGGGCATGCCGTCGCGCTGGCGCAACCGCGCGATCTGGGCCTCCGGTGGCGCGACCACCACCACGAGCCCGTCCAGGCCGGCGTGGAGCCCGTTCTCCACGATCAGCGCCGCCTCGTACACGGCCACCGGGTGACCTGCGCCCGCCAGCGCCGCCATGCGCGCCGAGACCTCCTCGGCGATGCGGGGATGGACGATCTGGTTCAACGCCTTCCGCTCGCCCTCGTCTCCGAACACGCGCCGGGCGAGCGCCTTGCGATCCAGCGAGCCGTCCGGCAAGAGGACGCCGGGGAATCGCGAGGCGATCTCGCGCAGCGCGGGGCGGCCCTTGTCCACCACTTCACGCGCCACCAGGTCGGCGTCGACGACCGGGATGCCGGCTCTTGCAAGCATTCGCCCGACGGTGCTCTTGCCCGAACCGATGTTGCCGGTTAATCCCCAGATCCTCACCGGCTGAGTGTACACTGGCGCCCCCGCATGACGCGTCTTGCCCTCCTCCTCTGCATCGCTCCGGCAGCGCTGGCGTCCGATCTGGTCGGGCCCGCCTCCTGCCGCACCTGCCACGCCGAGGCCTACCGGATCTGGTCGGCCGGCGCCCACGCGCGCGCGGCGCAGGCGCTTGCGCCGGAGCAGCGCAAGCAGCCGCTCTGCCTGCAGTGCCACTCCCGCGACGAGCAGCGCGAGGGGCAGTCGGACGTGCAGGGAGTCTCCTGCGAGACCTGCCACGGCGGCGGCCGCTGGTACCAGCCCGCGGTGGTGATGCGCGACAAGGAGCTTTCACGCCTCTTCGGGCTGACCGATCCCGGCGCGCAGAGCTGCCTCGTCTGCCACGGCGGCCAGTCGCCTTCGCTCAAGCCCTTCGACGCCAAGGAGGCGATGCAGCGCATCGACCACTGGACCGCCGACCGCGCCGCGCGAAAAGCAAAGCCCGGGTCGTGATCGTCCTCTCGGCGGAGTTCGTCAAGTCGGCCTCGGGCGCCAGCGGATGGCCGCCCTCCGGACCGCGCGAGTACGCCTTCTGCGGCCGCAGCAACGTGGGCAAGTCGTCGGCCCTCAACGCGCTCGCCGCCCGCAAGGCGCTCGCCCGGGTCTCGCGGACGCCGGGGCGCACGCGGCTGATCAACTTCTTCGATCTGCAGATCGCCGAGAAGACGCGGGCGGGAGGGCGCGGCCAAGAGCACCACGTGGTCTTCGCCGACCTGCCGGGTTACGGATTTGCCGGCGGTCCGCGCGAAGAGCGGGAGAAGTGGCAAGAGATGGTGGAGGAGTATCTGACGCGCCGGGAGCCGCTGGGCGCCCTGGTCGTGCTGGTGGACGGCGCGCTCGGCGCGCAGGCGAGCGACGTGGAGATGGTGCGCTGGGGCGAGTCGCTGGGAAAGCGCGTGCTGGTGGCGGCGACCAAGATCGACAAGATCGCGCGCACCCACCGCGGCCAGCAGCTCGACAAGATTGCGGGGCAACTGGCGGTGGCGCGGGTGACCGGGTTCTCCGCCAAGGAACACCTCGGCGTCGACGAGCTCTGGACCGCGCTCGTCAACGCCGGGTGAGCGGACGAGGCAGCTCCCGGACCGAACGCCGGGAGCGCCCGCGGACTGCTACGTCACGGGCATCTGCGAGCGGTTGAGCGTCTCCGGGTTCACGCCGAGGTCGTCGGCCTTGCGGCGCATGCGCTCGCCGAGCTCGTTGCGGAACTCCTCACCGCTCTTGGGCGCGAAGGCGAGGCCGATGCCGGCTCCCACGAGGCAGCCGAGCGCGAAGATGCCCAGCGTTCCGAGGGTGGTGGCCCACGCGCTGGACCTCTCTTCCAGCCCGATGGCCTCGAGGATGTCGTCCTTGTCGATGTCCTGCAGGTACTTGAGGGCCTTGAGCCCGCGCTTGCGGATGTCCTTCACATTCACGTCCATGACACGCCTCCAGGCGGCCGGGCGGCCGCGCGTCTTGAGAGCTGAGGAAGTCCCCGACGCAATCTGTCCACGAACTCCGCGAAATGCTTGGGGTAAACAGGCCTCAGAAGGTGGAGCCGGCCGCTCCCTCGCCAGGCTGCGCCTGCTGCCCGGCCAGGTTCGCAAGCTGGCTCTTCACCAGCGGAATGAGCGCGACCCGCAGCCCGATCTTCACCAGCTTGCCGGTCATGGGCGAGAAGAGGCCGCCGCCGAGGAAGTAGCCGATGCCCGCCGCGGCGAGCACCATGCCGATGGGGTTGCGATCGACGCGGCCGCGCAGATCGATGCTGCGGGTGAAGGTGTCGGCCGTGCTTCCGATTGCCGCCTTGAAGGCGCGGGCTTCCTCCACCATCCGCTTGCCGTGATCCATGGCGCCCTGCCCCTGGTATTCGCTGTTGATGGCCACTGCGATCTCCTTCCCGCTCAGCGCGAGACGATCTTGCCGAGGACGTAGCCGAAGGCGAGCGCGCCGGCGAGGCAGACGATGGGCCGCTCGCGGATGAAGTGGGAGGCCGTGTCGAGCGCCTGGTCGAGCGCCGCGCGCCCCTGCTCCAGCATCTGCTGCGCGTCGTCCGGGTTGAAGTTGCCGAGAATGCCTGCCGTGCCGTGACCGTTCGAGCCCTGGGGTTCGGTTGCCATCGTGGGAGTCCCTCCGTGCGCGCAACCTAGGCACCAGCCTTTCCCACGGCCACCCCCTCCTGCGCGGGGGCCTTGGGCTCCAGCTCTACCCAGAGGGGAAGGTGGTCGCTGGCGGCGCGCGTGCGCCGATCGTTCACCACGCCACAAGCGCTCACCTCGACCGCCGCGTCCACGTAGGCCCGGTCCAGCCGGAGCAAGGGAAGGCTGGAAGGCCAGGTCGGGCGGGTGGTCTTCACCAGCGCTGCCGCATCGCGCAACGCCGAGCGGAGCAGGCGCAGGATGGGGCCGGGAAGCGGCGACCACATGTTGAAATCGCCGCAGACCACCAAGGGGGCTGCCAGCGCGGTGTCGCGCAGCAGGTCGGCGGAGAAGAGCATCGCGGCCTGCCGGCGCCGCTCGCCGCCGGAAAGGCCCAGGTGCAGGTCGAAGAGGTGCAGGCTCCTCTCGCCGGGCAGCGCCAGATCCGCGCGCAGGCATCCGCGGGGCTCGCGGCGCGGCACCGAAAGGTCGTAGTTGTGCGCGCGCACGATGGGAAAGCGCGAGAGCACCGCGTTGCCATAGGGCGCGCCGCGGACGATCAGGTTGGGTCCGTAGGCGACGAACCAGCCCAGGCGGCGGCCGAGCCACGAGGCGTGGTCCGCGACCTCCGCGTCACGGGCGTTGCGGTGCGGGTCGCCGACCTCCTGCAGCGCGGCCACGTCGCAGCCCATCTCCTCGAGCAGCCCGGCGACGCGGCCCAGGTCCCGGCGGCCGTCGGCTCCCATGCCACCGTGGATGTTCCAGCTCACGAGGCGCAAGCGGCATCGGCCTCCTGCGGCAGCGCGCGCGGCACCCTGCCGCTGCGCTCGAGGAAGAAACGGTGCAGGTCGCGCGGCCGCATCACCCCGGCGAAGGCATCCTCGCCGAGCTCTTCCGGGTGTACCATGAAGGTCTCCAGCTCGTCCCTGGCGAGGCCGCCGTGCGAGCCGAACTCGAAGGGGAAGGCGACGGTGCCGCCGGGCGCGCCGGTGCCGAGCAGGATGACGTCGCCGGCGCTGCGCAGCCGCAGCAGGTCGCGGGCGTAGACCGCCGCCAGCGGATGTCCCGCCACGTGCGCGAGATCGAGCGCGTCCTGCGGCCGGTGGAGATCCAGGCGCTGGCCGCCGCGCAGCGCCATGGGCCCGTTCTCGCCTCGCAAGAGAACGAACCCCACCGCGGGCGAATTCGCGCAGCGCTCGAGCAGCCCCGGATGGCGCGCGCGGATCTCCGGTTCGCGCAGCGGCTTCGGGAAAGCGCGTGGAATAGAGGTGCGCGATGTCTCCCGCCGGCACGATCAGGAGCGGGCCGTCGGCATGCTCCGGCTGCGACGCGTCCAGCGACCGGGCGAGGTGCCGCGCCCAGGCGAGGGCGGCGGTTCCCGCCAGGCCGGGGAGCGCGGACGAAACGCGCCGCATCCAGCGCGCGCGAGAGGCGGTGGCGGCGGCGTCTCCACCTCCGGCACCCCCGAAGGCGACCGGGTCGGTGCCCACGGTGCGCCCGTCCGCGAGCAGGTGCTCGCCCAGCGATTCGCCCAGCACCATCTCCGCCGGAGTGGTGGTGGCCTGGCCGTGATCGCTGAAGAGGTAGAGCTCGTACTTGAGCTCCGGCAGCGCCGCCGCCGCGGCGATGATGCGCCCGAGCATGCGATCCAGCTCGAAGAGCTTGAGCAGCGCCATCTTCGAATAGGGGCCGCGCCGGTGCGCGTACTCGTCGTAGCCGATGAAGCAGGCGTAGACGATGGGGGTGCCGCGCGCGATGTCGATGACGCAGGAATTGGCGGCGAATTCCGCGAAGAGGCACTCGGTGAGCACGCGGTGGAAGAGGAACTGCGGCTCGTGCTGCATGGACCCCACGTGGCCCACCCAGCGCGCGGTCTCCACCGCGCCGGAGGCCACGTCCATGCCGAGCGCCCCGGCGATGCGGCCGGCGGTGGCGGTGTGCACCAGGGTGGCGGCGAGCAGGTCGCGGGCTTGCGGCAAGAGCGGCGCGCGGGAGAGCTCCTCCATGCCGAAGTCGGCGGCGCACAGCTCTTCGTCCCAGCCGGAGAGCGCCCACCTGCGCGTGCGCGCGCCGCCGGAGAAGATGGAGCAGTAGACCGAGCCGCCGGAAAGGAGCGGAGTGCCGGCGTCACACAGCTCCGCCTCGATCAAGCGCGCATCGGCCGCGCGGTCCATGCGGACTTCGCGGCCGCGCCGCTTGTCGAACCAGGTGTAGCCGGGGATGTCGTGGCTTCGGCCATAGAGCAGCCCGGCCTGGAACGCGGGCGTCGAGGTGGGGGCGCCGGCGCGGCAGGGCGAGAGCCGGTACGGGCCACGCTCGATCAGGCCGCGGAGAGTGGGCACGTAGCCGCGCTCCATGGCGTACTCGAGCTGCTTGCGCCCGACGCCGTCCAGGTGGAGCAGCAGCAGGCGGCGTCCCGAGGGCAATGGGGGGCGCGCCTGGCGTCCCCCGCCTGCGACGGGCCGGAGGACGCGGCGCACGAGCCCCTGCACGAGGCGCGAGCGGGCGGCCAGGGGCACCTAGGCCTCCCGGTGGCGCAACGCGCCGACCACCGTGAAGGGAAGCCGGAGGATCTCCCGCGCGAGGTGAAGGCCAATCCGCGCCGGGGCGAGCAACATGTTCGCCGTGGACGCGGCCATCTGCAGCGCCGTCCGCGCGGGCTCGGGAAGGCTGTCCAACCTCTCGCGCGCCTTCTCGCGCAACGCTTCGGGGGCCTCGCGCACCACCTGCTTCGCCTCGTCCACCGACCGCGGGATGCGGAAGGGGATCTCCGCGCCGAACGACCCGTCGGCCGGGACGCCGGCGGAAAGATCGCGCAGCTCGGCTGCCATCTCCTGGACCACCTCGCGGTCCTGTTCCTGCTGCTGCCGGTCCCGCTTGCGGAACTCGGCCTCGGCGCGCTCGGGAGCGGCGTCGCCGACGAAGTCATGGTGCTGCATCGCCTTGCGCTCGAGCGCGGACGCGCGGCGCTTGTGGCCCCTGCCTGGTTGCTTCGCCAAGGTCACCCTCCGTCGTTGCGAAAAGGTTAGGAACTGTGCGGAGTTGTCGCAATGCGGCGCAAAACGGCGACAGAGCGTCCGAGGGTTTGCGCGGGGCGATCGGCTACACTCGAGCGCATGCCGTTCGAGCTCGCAGGCGCAACCGACGTGGGGCGCAGGCGCGACCACAACGAGGACGCGCTTCTCTTGCTGCCGCAACGCGACGTCGCCGTGGTCTGCGATGGCATGGGTGGACACGCCGCCGGCGAAGTGGCCAGCGGCATCGGAGTGGAGACCGCGAAGCGGTTCTTCGAGCTCACCGGCGACCCCGACGCGACCTGGCCCTTCCGCTACGACCACGACAAGGACGAGGGCACGAATCTGTTGTCGGTGGCCGCCCGCTGGGCGAACCAGCGCATCCGCGAGGCGGCGGAAGGCGGCGAGGGCCGGCGGGGCAAGCACGGCATGGGCACCACCTTCGTGGGTTGCGTGCTGCGCGAGAACAAGGCCTGGTTCGGGTGGGTGGGAGACAGCCGCGGGTACCTCTTCCGCCGCGGCGAGCTCCAGCCGACCACCAGCGACCATTCCCTGCTCAACGAGCTGATCCGCACGGGGCGCCTCGCCGAGCACGAGATCGAGCACTTCCAGTACAAGAACGTGATCACCCGCGCCCTGGGCATGGCCGACGAGACCGAGGTGGACGTGAGCCTCTGGGACCTCGAGCCCGGGGACGTGTGCGTGCTCTGCTGCGACGGCCTGACCGGAATGGTGGGCGACCATCGCATCGCGGAGATCCTGGCGGCGCAGCCCGATCTGCAGAGGGCCTGCCAGGACCTGGTGGACGAAGCCAACCGCAACGGCGGGCTGGACAACATCACGGTGGCGCTGGCGCGCTACTCGAAGTAGCCCCAACAGTCAGTAGCGGGCCCAGTCGCGCAGGACCTGGTCGTCCAGGTCCTGCACCGGAACGGCTTGCGCGTCCACCACCGCTCCGTCGCGCAGCACCGGATCGAGCCGCGGCGGCAGCACCGCCACGCGCCGCGGGATGCCGGAGAGGCGGGAGAGCACCTCTTCACGCAGGTGCGGATCCACCCGGCTGGCATGGCGCTCGAGGAGCTCGTGGAGCCGGCCCGCCTCGCCCTCTGCCCTGTCTCGAAGGAGGAGACCCCGCAGCTCCGCGGCCACCGCCTGGAAATGCGCCGGATCGGGGATGGTGAAGTGCGGCGCGCCGCCCGATCGGCGCTCGACCAACGCGCCCTTCGAGGTGAACCACCAGAGCTGCAGCTGTGCCGCCCGCGCGCGATCGTCCTCGATGGGATCGCCTTCCTCCGCCGCGCGCAGCGACGCGAGCCATTGCAGCGCGGCGAACTGCGGCCACAGCTCGCGGCAGCTCGCATCGGGCATCGGCCCGGTGGCGCTCGCGGCGAAGAGGTGCGCGTTCACCTCCGCGAGCGTCTCTTCGAGCACGCCGGTGCCCGTCCGCGAGAGCTCGCGCAGCGCCAGGAGCGCGAAGCGCTGCGACGGCCCGCAGCGGGAAAGCTCGCTTGCGATGCGCGGGTCGGCGAGCGCGGAGACGATCTCGTCGCTGGCCACCTGGGCTGCGGCCTCCTGCGCCGCGGCGAAGAGCGCGGTCTTCTCCGGCACGGCGAGCGCGAACGTCCGCACCGGCCGGAACGCGCCCGCCGCGGCGACGAGGAAGAGCGCCTCGGCCCTGCGGCCGGCGCGGGACGGGAGCGCCTGGCTGCGGTCCGGGTCGGCGACTCCCACGGCGCCTGCGAACAGCGCCTTGCGGCCGCGCGGATCGGCGCTGGTGTCGAAGAACCCGGCGAAGAAGTCCACCGGCCCGAACGCCTCCGCCCAGCTGCGCTCCGCCGCCGCGGCCGCGTCGGGCTCGCCGGAGCGCAAGAACGAGCCGAGCGACTCGACGAGGGCGCGTTGCGGCGGCGCGGCGTAGGGGAGCGCGCGATCCAGCGCGTCGGCCGCGGCCGGCAGCGTGTAGAGGCGTTCGGAAACGGCGCCCTGCTCCTTGACCAGCTGGGAACTGCGCGGCGCGCGCTCGCGGAAGGTCTTCAGATCCTGCAAGGTCACGCCGTCGTAGAGGTTGACCGCGCTCTCGGTCAGGTCCTTTCCCGGCGCGGTGCGAACGGCGGCTACGCGCGGATCGAAGAGCGGACCATCCAGCGCGCGCAGCGCGTACTCCAGCGCGGCGCCGTGCAGATCGAAGTCGGCGCCCGAGGCCTGCGCCGCGAGCGCAGCCGTGCGCAGCTCCGCAGCGCCGAACGAAGGCATCCGCTTGCGCCCCGTCTCCGGGTCGTGGATGCCGTGGTTCAGGTAGACCACCCGGGCGAAAGCGCGGATGCGGGAGAGGAGCTGCGCGGGCACCGCCTGCGGACGCATGAGGATGCCGCGGAGGATGCGGATGATGTTCAGGTTGTGCCGGTACCCCTGCGCGGCCGCGAGCGCGTCGCCCGCCGCGAGCGCCTGCGCCGCCCACCAGGCGACGAGCCGCTGCTCGCGCGATACCGAGGCGAAGGCCGGCGCCGAGAGCGCCAGCACCGCCGCGCCGTCCACCTGCGCGATGACGGTGCCGGGCTGCTCCGGGAAGCGAGGCTCCGGAATCTTTGATCTCGGCGCGCTCGCGGTCGCGGCGACTGGCGGGATCGCCCTGGCGCGAGGCGCCGATCTGCAGGCGATGAGGGCGGCCGCGCTGCCAAGTACGACTCGCACCCACGCCTGCCCTCCTGCCTTCCCCATCGCCGCTGCCTAACACATCCGGTCGCGGTGGACATCGGCCCCGCCACTTGGGAGACTGAGCCAGCCGATGACGAACCCGCGCGTCCATTTCAACGACTCCACCCGCCAGGCGGCGCTGTTCGAGACCATGGTTCTCGCCGCCGCCGCCGACGGCGCCATCGACAAGGTGGAGCTGGAGGCGATCTATCGGCTGGTGTTCGAGCGGCCCGAGTTCCACGGCATCCACGCCGACGACTTGCGCAAGGCCATCGAGCACGCGGCGCGCCGCGTCGCCGAGGCGCACAGCCTGGAGCACATCCTTCCCTCCATCGTGGACCGGCTCCCGGACAAGGAGTCGCGCGAGCTGGCCTTCGGGCTGGCCTGCTCGGTCATCGTCGCCGACGGGAACCTGCCGCCGGTGGAGCTGAACATCCTCAAGGCGCTGCAGGACATGTTCGACCTCTCCGAGGAGGAGGTGGCCCACCTCTTCGAGACGGCGCAGTCGCACGGCCAGTTCCCGCCCACCCAGGGCAAGTAGTTGGCGCTGCAGATCCGCTTCTTCATGTCCGGCGAGGACGAGCGCGAGCTCTTGCGCAGGCTGGAGCCGCTGCAGCTCGAGCTCTGGCCGGTGCTGAGCGAGCCGGGGTTCGTGGCGCCGACCGCGGGCGCCGACACGCCGCTCGTCGACCCCGCCTACTACCTCGCCGCCGGCGACGTGATCGGGTACGCCCTGAAGAAGGGCAAGGACCGGGGCAAGTGGAAGATCGACGAGGTGCTCTCGCCGGTGATCTTCTTCTCCCGCTCGCTGCCCGACGAGGACGGCGAGCTGCGCTCCGGCTCCTTCTGGGCGGAGACGGAGTCGTCGGGCGACAATGCCCGCACGGGCGGCAAGCCGGTGCGCTTCTTGCGGGTGGTGCGCGACCTCCAGGAGTTGATCCGCTCGCGCTATCGCAAGAGCTCGCCGGTGAAGGGCACCGTCTACTTCATCGGGCCTGCCTGCGCCCGCGCCGGGGTGCCGCTGCGCGAAGAGGGCCGCAAGGGCGAGCCGGTGCGCGTCTATCGCTGAAAGCGCGCGCGGAAGAGCGTGCGCCCGTTGGACGACTCCACCTCCACGTCGCCGCCGTGCGACCGCGCGATCTGCTGGACGATGAAGAGGCCCAGCCCGAGCCCGCGCCCCGCCTGCGGAACGCGGCCGGGGCGGAAGGGGTCGAAGAGCAGCGCGCGCTCCCGCGCGGGAATGGCCGGCCCGCCGTTCTCCACCACCATCTCCACCGTCGCGGCGTGCCCCGCGAGCCGCACGCGGACGGGGGCGTCGGCCGGCCCATGGGCGACGGCGTTCTCCAGCAAGTTGGAGAGCAGCTGCGCCGCGCGGTCGGGATCGAACGAGCCCGTCACGTCGCCGGAGACATCGAGCGCGATGGCGCGGCCCGGGCTCGCCGCGGAGATCTCGTCCACCGCCGCCCGCGCCACCTCTCCCAGGTCGCAGGGCCGGCGCTGCACCGGGAGCCCGCCGCCCAGGCGCGCGTCGGTGAAGTCGAGCAGGTCGGAGATCATCCGCCGCATGCGCCTCGCGCTGCCCTCGATGCGCGCCGCGGACGCGCGCACCGTCTGCGGCGCGCTCTCGCCGCGCAGCAGCAGCCCCGCGCCGGCGAGGATGGCGGTGAGCGGCGTGCGCAGGTCGTGCCCGAGGATGCCCATGAAGCGCTCGCGGAAGTGCGCCGCCTGCTCCGCCTCGCGCTCGCGCAGCAACCGGTCGGTCTCGTCGCGGAAGGTGACCACCGCGCCGCGGGTGGAGCCGTCCGGCCCGCGCAGTGGCACGGCCACCGAGGAGAGCGAGCGCACCTCCCCGCTGGGAAGCTGGTGCTGGATGACGGCCGAGGACGTCTCGCCCGCGAGCGCGCGCCCCAGCGGCGTCTCGCGCGCATCCATCAGCCTTCCCTCCGCGCTGCGCACCCCGTAGCTCTCGCGCCACTCTTCGAAGGGCGTGCCCGGCTGTACGCCCATGGCGCGCGCGGCCCGGTTCACCAGGCGCAGCGTCCCCGCGGGATCGGCCATGAGGATGCCTTCGCTGACCTGGTCGACGATGGCGGCGAGCAGCTCCCGCTCCCGCTCCAGCTGCTCGCGCTGCGTCAGCTCCGCCGTCATGTCGCGGAAGACGATGGCCACGTGGGTGACGGCGTCGTAGCGATCGAGCAGGGGAAAGAAGGTGGCCGCCATCGCCACCCGGCGCCCCTGCTCCACCTTCACCTGGCGGAGCTCGCGCGGGTCGTACCAGATGGGCGGGGTCTGGACCGTCTCGCCCTTGAACGCGCGCCGGATGATCTCGAGGACGCCGTTCTTCGCCGCGATCTCGTCCTCGAGCACGTTGTAGCCGGGCGGCGGCTCGCTGCCGAAGAGATCGAGGAAGGCCTGGTTGACCAGGATGGAGCGCCCGCTCGCCTCGTAGATCTGGAAGCCGACGGGAGCGAGGGCAAAGAGGCTCTCCAGGACCGCGATCGGGTTCGGGATGCGCGCGAGAGTGGACCGGATGGTGTCCAGGTCCGGCATTGGATGAGCCCTTTACGCCTTCAGCTCGCGCGGACGATCTCCGCGTAGAAGCGGATCGCGCTCTTGGTGGCCTTGGCGAAATCGCCCAGGTGCAGGCTCTCGTTTTCCGAGTGCGCGTTGGAGTAGGGATCCTCCACGCCGATGAGCAGCGCCGGAGCGCCGCCCAGCTCGCGGGAGAAGGGGTCGACGAAGGGGATCGATCCGCCGCACCCGATGCTCACCGGCTCCTTGCCATACCCGTCGCGCAGCGCCTTGCGCGCCGCGCGGAAGGCGGGAACGTCGCCCTGCGTGTACCACCACCCGCCGTCGCTCTCCTTGGTGGCCTCCACCGTGACGCCCCAGGGCGGGTCCTTCTTCAGCGCCGCGATCAGCTTCTCCCCCACCTCTGCGAGGTCCATGTCCGGCACGGTGCGGATGCCGACCCGCGCCCAGGCGCTCTCGCAGATGATGTTGCGCGCGTCCTTGCGCGAGCTGGCCTGGACCGCGTTCACGGCGATGGAGGGCTGGCGCCAGTTCATCTCCCAGGGAGGGCGGCCGCCGAGCAGCTTCGTTCCCGGGAGCATGCCGGCCTGCTTGCGGAAGAGCTCGTCCGAGGTGGGCAGCGCGGCGAGCGACTTCTTCTCCTCGGCGGTGAGCGGCCGCACCTTGTCGTAGATGCCGGGCAGGTTGATGCTCCCGTCGTCCTTGGTGAGCCGCGCCAGGATCCTGCACAGGGCCATGGTGGGGTCCGGCACCGGCCCGCCCCACATGCCGCTGTGCACCGGCTGCCGCAGCGCCTTCACCTCCACCTGCACCGTGACCAGGCCGCGCAGCGCGGTGGTGATGGAGGGCAGCCCGGTATCGAAGTTGGCGGTGTCGGTGAGCACGATGGCGTCGGCCTGGAGGAGCTGGCGGTGCTTCTTGAGGAAGGCCGGCAAGGAGCCCGAGCCCGCCTCTTCTTCGCCCTCGACGATCATCTTCACGTTCACCGGCAGGGAGCCGTGCGCCTTCAGCCAGGAGTCGATGGCGGCGATGTGCACCAGGATGCCCGCCTTGTCGTCGGCCGCGCCGCGCGCGAAGAGGCGGCCGTCCTTCTCGGTGGGCTCGAACGGGTCGGGGATGATCCACTTCTCCTTCTCGCCCGCCGGCTGCACGTCGTGGTGCGCGTAGAGGAGCAGGGTGGGCCGGCCCGGCGCCTGCGTCCACTCGCCGTAGGCGTAGGGGTGGGCGCCGGGCATCTCCAGCGTCTGCACCTTCTCCAGCCCCTTGCGCCGCATGAGATCGCAGGTCGCCTCGGCGCTCTTGCGCACCTGGGCCTTGTCGAATCCCTCGAAGGAGACGCTGGGAATGCGCACCAGCTTCTTCAGCTCCTCGAGGTACTCGGCCTGGTGGGAGGCATGGTGGGCGAGGGCCTTCTCGATCGCCTTGTCGTCGACGGGCGCTGGGGTGTTCATGGGCGCGGACCCTAGATCAGCGCGGGCGGCGGCGCTACCCTTGGGCGATGTCCAAGGCATTCACCAGCGAAGACGCCGCAACGCCCGACGTGGTGGTCCCGCCGCGGATCAAGGCGCCGCCTCCCGAGACGCCGCCCATCGAGCAGCTGCGAGAGGAGGGCAAGGCCCGCCTCGGCGCGCACGTGGTGGTGGAGGACGAGGACGGCCACGAGCTGGAGTATGCGCTGGTGCCCTCGGACGAGGCCGACCCGGCGAGCGGCCGGGTGAGCGTGGAGTCGCCGCTGGGGCGGGCGCTGCTGGGAAGTCGGAG
>CAWBVQ010000015.1:0-3773 GCA_963792275.1 uncultured delta proteobacterium | reverse complement strand
CGTTCGCACCGCTGCCGCGGCAAGCCGGTCCGCGGGGCAATCCGTCAGCGGTGGGCGGACGTTCCCTGCGCCTCCCAGATCTTCTTCTCCAGCGCGTTCTTGATCCAGGCGAGGTGCCGCTGCTCGTCGGCGTAGTTCTTCCGCACCACCGCCTTGGACGTCTCGGGAATGTCCTGCAACTCCAGCGCCGCCTTGTAGCGCGAGGTGGTGAGCTGCTCGTTGCCCATCATCGACATCAATGCCGAGCGCGTGCCGATGCTGGTGATGGCCGTGAACTTCTCGATGAAGAAGCCTTTTAGATCCGTCCTTGCGTCGGCCTTCTCTCCCAGCTTCGTCAGCTCGCCGGTGAGGTCCTCGACGTGGCGCGCGTGGTCGGCCTGGAACTGCCCGAGCTGCTGCGCAACGACCGGGTGCTCGCACGCCTTGATCGCCTGCTCGTAGGCCTTGATGGCGTCCATGTCGAGATGGATGAGATCGTTCAGCGCGGAAATGGATGACATGTCCTGACCTCCGTGGGGGTTGCGGGCGATCTGCGAATCCGCCCATGTCCCCGCATCCGTTCCTGCACGCACGGACTTCCCGGCGCGTTTCCGCCGTCGGAGCAGGCGGCTGGCTGCAAGATGGTCAGGAGATGCGCGAGCGCGCCGGCGCCATGGAGCTTGCGTCCTGCTGTTGCGACTCGAGCAGGCCGAGCTTGGCGGCGAGCCGCACCAGGTCGAGCGTGGTGCGCGCGTGCAGCTTGTGCAGGATGCGCGCGCGGTGCGTCTCGACCGTGCGCCCGCTGATGGAAAGCTGCTTGCCAATCTCGCCCGCGGTCGCGCCGGTCAAGGTGAGGTCGAAGACCTCGCGCTCGCGCCGGGTGAGCACGGAGAGCGGGTCGGCGCTGGACGTCGTGGGCGGCTCGCGTTCGCCCTCCACCGCCGCGGCGGAGAGGACGCGGGAAAGATAGCGGCGCCGCTCCGCCACCGTGCGGATGGCATGCGCCACGTCGTCGCTCGAGTCGCTCTTGGTGGCGTACCCGAGGGCCCCCGCCGCGAAGGCGCCGGCGACGAAGGCGGGCTCGTCCATCATGGTGAGCATGAGGATGCGCGCCTGGGGATCGCGGCGCACGATCTCGCGGACGACCTCGATGCCGTCGAGGCCTCCGAGCTTGACGTCGACGACGATGACGTCGGGAGCGGTGCGCTTCACCACTTCGAGAGCCTCTTCGAGGCGCGTCGCCTCGCCGACCACTTCGATGTCCGGATGGGGGCCGAGCAAGACCTTCAGGCAGTCGCGAAACACCGCGTGGTCATCGACGATCAACACCCTGTAGCGCATGGGGCTCCTTGCTCGTTCTGGGTAAGTGTGCCCTCGCACCTGCCGTTCCTCAATACGAAGCGTTACCGGATCGTCCGCTCCTTCACCGGTGGAGCGGGGGCTTGGCCACCTTGCGTCCAGGCGAAGGGAAGCGCGAGACCGCGACTTCCAGGCGATGCGCGGCTATTCTCGCCACCATGGAATCCAATCCTCCCTGTGGCGGGATGCGGCGGGTGGCCACGCTCGACGACCTGGTCGAGCGCGACAAGGACCACGACTGCGGGGGATTCGGCGCGGCCCGCGTCTGCGTCCGGGTCGCCGCCGTCGCCGAGCTGCCGACCCGCTTCGGCCGCTTCCGCATCGTCGCCTTCTGGAACAACCGCGACGGCAAGGAGCACATCGCCATGGTGCACGGCGACGTGATGGGCGCCGAGGACGTCCCCACCCGCCTCCACTCCGAGTGCCTGACCGGCGACGTGATGGGCTCGCTGCGCTGCGATTGCCGCGACCAGCTCGGAGTCGGCGCTGCGCCACATCGCCGCGCTGCCGCGCGGCGTCGTCCTCTACCTGCGGCAGGAGGGGCGCGGCATCGGCCTCATCAACAAGGTGCGGGCCTACGCGCTGCAGGATCGCGGCCTCGACACCGTCGACGCGAACCTCGCGCTGGGCTTCCGCGACGACGAGCGCGACTACGCCATCGCGGCGCACATGCTCGCCAGCCTGAACGTCGGCTCGGTGCGGCTGATGACCAACAACCCGAACAAGATCCGCCAGCTCGAGCAGCACGGCATCCGCGTCTCGGGGCGCATCCCGCACGTCATCCCGCCCAACGAGCACAACCGCTTCTACCTCCAGACCAAGGCGAAGCGCTCGGGCCACTTCATCGACTTCGACGGCAAGCAGCACCTCGCCGAGCAGGACGAGCCCGTTTTGGTGGAGGGCATGGCGCGGAGCTGAGCGGCCGCCTCCGGGCCGAGCTCCGCGCGCCAGGCCCGTGCCCTCAGCGCGGGAGGCGACGCGCCCGCATCTCGTCCGCGATGGCGGCGAGTTGCGCCGCATCCAGCGCGCGTTCCACCGCCGGAAAGATGAGGTCTTCCTCGAGCGAAAGGTGGCGCGCCCACAGCCCTTGCATCCGCGTCACCGCCGCCGTCATGCGGTCCGCGAGTCGCCGCCGCAAACCCGGCTCCGCCGCGAGGCGCTCCCAGAGCGGCAACAGGGCCGCGATGGTCTCGTCGAGCTCCACGTGCTCGCGGCGCATTCCGGCGAGCGCGTCGCGGATCTCCGGACCGACCAGCGGCTCGAGGCGCGGCGCGATGGAGATCTCTTCGTCCGCCTGATGCAGGGGAAGCGCAACCGAATGATAGCGGTGGACGCGCCGCGCGGCAGCCGCCACGTCGGCGTCGGAGGCCGGCTCCGGTGACGCCACCCGAACCGCAAGCTCGGTGAAGTGGCGGATGCGCTGGTGGCAACCGAGCAGCAGCTCGGCCGGCCCCTCCGGAACAGGGCTCGTCTGCGAGACGCCGAGGATCTGAAGCATGTACCGTTCGATGTCCGGGCGCGCCAGTCGATGCCCTGCGGCGCGTGGGGCTGAATCCCCCCAGAGGGCCCGATCTCGAAGGGGCATGATCCCCTGG
Source organism: uncultured delta proteobacterium (assembly GCA_963792275.1). Classification (GTDB taxonomy): domain Bacteria; phylum Myxococcota; class Myxococcia; order Myxococcales; family 40CM-4-68-19; genus 40CM-4-68-19. Next base: position 840 of record CAWBVQ010000015.1, on the reverse strand, counting down.
TTCGTCATCCCGCCGCTGCGGCTCGGCCCGCTGGCGATACAGCCCTTCGGCGTGCTGGCCGCGACCGGCATCTTCCTCGCAGGAAAGCTCCTCGCGCGGGAGGCGGCGCGGCGCGGCCTCGATCCGGTTCCGGTGGAGAAGGCGGCGGGCTGGGCGGTGATCGGCGGCATCGTCGGAGCGCACCTCGTCCACGTGCTCTTCTACCATCCGGAGGAGCTGCGCGAGGGCGGGCTGCTCCAGCTCTTCAAGGTCTGGGACGGACTCTCCTCCACCGGCGGCGTCATCGGCGGCCTTCTCGCGGTGCTCGTCTACTTCCACCGCGAGCACCTGCGCTTCTCGCGCTTTGCCGACGTCTTCGCGCTCGCCGTGGCGCCGGGGTGGATGGTGGCGCGCCTCGGCTGCTTCTCGGTCCACGACCATCCCGGCGTGCTCACCTCGTTTCCGCTGGCGGTGGCATTTCCCCAGGGCGCGCGGCATGACCTGGGGCTGTACGACGCCATCGTCCTCGGCGCCCTTTCCCTGCTCCTCTACGCTCTGGACCGCCGCGGGCTTTTGCGCGACCGCCTGCTTGCGCTGCTTGCGGTCCTCTATGGCATTTCGCGCTTCCTGCTCGACTTCCTCCGCGCGCGCGACCTGGCCTACTCGGACGCGCGCTACCTGGGCCTCACCCCCGCGCAGTTCGCCTGCATCGCGCTGGTGATCTGGGGCCTCTGGGCAATCGCGTCCTACCAGCAGCCTACGCGGGCTTGAGCTCGAGGAAGTATTGCCAGGGCAGGAAGGTATGCTCGCGGGCCAGGCGCAGCCCGGCGCCGGCGGCGATGCGCAGCAAGGCGTCGCGCG
>CAWBVQ010000014.1:0-57165 GCA_963792275.1 uncultured delta proteobacterium | reverse complement strand
GATCGCGAGCGGGGCGGAAGCGCCGGTGGCGATGGGGGCGGAAGAGTAGCCAGGCTCGTTTTCGAAAACGACAAACCATCAACCTCAACGAAAACCTCAACGAAAACGACAACGGGCCTTCAAGGACGTTGTCGTTGTCGTTGTGGAGGCACGCGCGCGCCAGGCCTTCGGCCTGTCACTGGCGCGTGCAGGGTTTTCGTTGTCGTTGTGGCGTGGCTCGCTGCGCTCGCGTCTGGGCGTATCCGTCGTCGGTTCGTCATCGTCGGCCTCCCGCTGGCGCTTTCGGGGAGGAGGCCGACGATGACGAACCTGACGACTCTGCCGCATGAAGGGCTCTTTGCTTATCGCGTTGCACGCGAGCTGGTGGTGGCTGTGCGTTCGGCGCGCATTTCTGATTCCGGGCTGCGGGATCAGGCGCTCAGAGCGGCGATGAGTGTCTGTCTGAATATCGCGGAGGCTGCGGGGAGGCCCAGCGTGGCGGATCAGCGGCGCGTGTATGGGATTGCGCGTGGGGAGGTGTGTGAAACTGCTGCGGCGCTCGACGTGGCGGTTGCTGCTGGTTTCTGCGCCGCCGATTCGGGTTTGCTGGCGCGTAATCTGGCTGGCCGGGCTTATGCGCTGCTCAGTGGGTTGATGCGGAGTGGGATGAAGTGAGCGGGAGGGGCAGAGGAACGTACGGAAACCGCTGCATATTTTTGTGCCCTGGGGATCCGGTCGCGGGTCTGATTAACGGGAGGCACAAACCATGAAGACGATCATTGCAACGGCTTTGGTGGGGTTGATTGCGGGTTGCGGGGGTTCTGACCTGTCCTTGAGCGTCCGCGCGGGCTCGCCGGCCGCGGTCGCCGCCCAGGGGCTCACCGCCGCCACCGCACAGGCGCTCACCGCGGGTACCGGCATCGCGATCACCCGCGTGCGCGTGGTGATCCGCAAGGTGGAACTGGAGAAGGCGGACACCGCGGAGATGGACGAGGTGGCCAGCGGGCCGTACCTGCTCGATCTCTCCGGCGCGACCCTGGACGGCAGCGTGGGCAAGGTGCTGGACGCCTCTTTCACGCCCGGCACCTACAGCGAGATGGAGTTCGAGGTGCACCAGGCGCAGAGCGGCGAGAGCGCCGCGAACGGCGACCTCAAGGACATGATCGACGCCCAGGCGTCCATCCTCGTGGACGGCACCATCGACGGCGCCGCCTTCACCTTCAAGACGGCCGTCACCGCCGAGCAGAAGTTCGAGGGCAACCTCGTCCTCGCCAGCGGCAGCAACCTGACCTTGAACGTGGACGCCGGCTCCTGGTTCACCGCCAACGGCGCGCGGCTCGATCCCCGCGACGAGGCGAACCGCTCGCAGATCGAGAACAACATCCAGAAGTCGTTCAAGGCCTTCAAGGACGACGACCACGACGGGCACGAAGACCTGTAATCGAGCCTGGCCGGCGGGGGGCGAAGACGACAACGGGCCGGCATGGCCGTTGTCGTCTTCGTTTTGCGTGCCCGGATCCGCGCGCCGGGCCCCGGTCACTGCAAGACCGGCGTGGTGAGGCCGGTGGGTTTGCGTTCGATCACGCGGAACTCCACGCGGCGATTCTTTTCCCGGCCCTTCGTGGTCCTGTTGTCCGCCACCGGCCGCGAGGGGCCGGCGCCGCTTGCCACCAGCCGGGCCGGGGAGACGCCGCGGCGCATCAGGGCCTGGACCACCGCCTTCGCCCGCGCCAGGGAGAGCCGGGTGTTGGTGGCCGCGGAGCCGCGGGAGTCGGTGTGGCCCTCCACCTCCAGCTTGAGGAGCTCGGGGTGGTTCTTGAGCACGCTCGCCACCTGGTTCAACAGGCGCGTGGACCGCGGCTGGATCCGGGTGGTGCCCGGCGTGAAGTAGACCTTGTCGAGGATCTCGATGCGATCGTCGTGCAGCGCCACCATCTGCTTGTCGGAGGCCGGGCAGCCGTGGTTCGCCGCCGGGCCTTTCTGCTGCGGGCAGTTGTCCAGGCGATCGGGAACGCCGTCTCCGTCGGAGTCGCGGCGGTCTTCCTCGGCGAAGGCGCTGGCGCGGGCAAGGGCGGCAGCCTCCGAGGCGTCGAGCAGATCGAGCGCCTCTGCGCGCAGCACCGCCTCCCGCGCGTCCAGCTCCGATTCCGCCAGCAGCGAAGGCAGGCGGGCCGTCTTCTCCGCCTTCTCGCGCGCCGCCTTCTCCTCGGCGATGCGGGCCATCAGCTCGGCGAGGCCGGGCTCGGGCCCCTGCGGTTCTTTCTCCGGGCGGCAGAATCGCGGCGAGTAGCGCACCGCCAGGACGCCGCGCAACGACGGCGCGCCGAGCCCGTCGTCGAGGCGCGTGCCGCCCGCGAGGTCCACCGCGAAGACGGAGGTGGCGCAGACCGTTCCTCCGGCGCGCCATTCGGCGGGAATCGATTGCTGCGCGAAGGCGCGGAAGGAGGGGCGCGCCTCGATCTCGCCGTAGGCGCGGGCGCGCGGCGAGAACCAGTACGCCGCCGCGCCTCGAAGGCCCAGGGTGGTGCCCAGCTTCACCGGCCCGATGTCGCTGGGGGCGCGGAAGTCGAGGAGGGCGTTGCCGATCAGCTCCCAGGGACCGTCCCGCCGCGCCGCCGACACCAGCGCCTCGACCGCGATGCGCGGCTCGTCGGTCAGCGACCCGGCGGCGCCGGTGGCGAGCTCCAGCGAGAGCTGCGCGGAGAGATCCAGCGGGCCGCGCAAGAGGCCATGCCGCGCCCCGAGGCGGATGTCGCCGACGCTGAACCCGAACGCCGGCTGCGGGATGCCGAGCGCGGAGAGGTCGCCCGTCTGCCGCAGCGTGACCGGAAGCTGCGCGAAGATGGACAAGTCTTCGCTCAGTCGCGCCGCGAGCTGCGCCCAACCGCCCAGGCGCGACTCGATCCGCCCCAAAGGCCCCAGGCGCACCGGCTTGTAGCCTGCATCGAACCCGAGTTGCAGCTCGAGCGGGTCGTCCGGCGACTGGGGCGGCCGCGCGCCTTCCACCCCGAGCAGCCCGTCGCTGCCGCTCGCGGGCCGCAAGAGCGACAGGTTCGCCTCCGGCGCCGCGGCGAGCAAAAGGGCGAGGAGAAGGCCCAACTCACCCCGCCCCGAGCGCCCTGCGCCTGCCGGGCGTAGAGATAGACGCGATAGGCCGCGTGCAGGCCGAGGCCGAACGCGAGCGTCGCAGCCGGAAATTTCGCATCCCTAAGCTGGATGCCGTTGAGGAAGAGGAGGCACCCCAGGGTGCCAAGCAGCGGAATCAGCGGCCCCAGGGGCAGCGAAAACTGCTCGGGCCGCGCTTTCGGCGCAGCACCATCACCGCGACGCAGGTGGGCACGTACTGCGCGAACACGGCCGCGTTGTTCAGATCCGCCCCACGATCGAAGTCCACCCAGGCAGCCATCATCGCGCAGACCAGCGCGGTGCAGAGGATGGAGATGGAGGGCGTGCCGAAGCGCGGGTGCTTGCGCGCGAGCACAGCGGCAGCTCGCCGTTCTCGCTCAGCGACGAGAGGTAGCGCGGCGTCACCACCGCGACCGCGGTCAGGTAGCCGAAGCTGGAGACGACCGAGCCCACCGCGACGAAGCGCCCGGCCCATGGGCCCGCGAAGGCGCTCGCCGCCTCCGCCAGCGGCTTGTCCGCGATAGCGGGATTCGGGTGGGTGCCCATGAAGACAAGCTGCACCAGCACATAGAGGACGATGGATCCGAAGAGCGCGAAGAAGAGCGCCAGCGGCACGTTCCGGCGCGGGTTGTCGGTCTCCCCGGCGGCCACCGGCACGTACTCGAAACCGGTGCAGGCGAAGAGCGCGGCGAACCCGCCCACCTTGAGCGCCTCCAGGTGGCTCGCGCCGGCGGGCGGCGGCACGTCGAGCCGGTGCCAGTCGACGAAGAAGAGGCCGGCGCCGACGAAGAGCAAGATGGGGACGAGCTTCGCTCCGCTGAAGAAGTCGCTGGTCAGGGCGCCGGGCTTGATGCCGCGATAGTTGAGCGCAGCGAGCCCGCCGATGAGCGCCACCGCCAGGGCGGTCTGCGGCCCCGCCCGGTTCAGCGCGGGCAAGAGGAAGGAAAGGTTTCGCCCGAATCCGCGGGCCACCGCGCCGTAGGCGAAGATGTTGGCCGCGAGCGCCATCCAGCCGACGGCGACGCCGATCCAGCGGCCGAACGCGTCGCGCGCGTAGAGGTACGGTCCGCCGTTCCGGTCGGCGCGGCCCGCGGCCTCGCAGAAGCAGAGGCCCACCAGCAGGCAGACGCCGCCGATGGCGATCCAGGCGGCCCAGGAGAACCCGCCCGCGGCGCCGAAGACGCGCGCGGGAAGGAGGAAGATCCCGGTCCCGATGATTCCGTTGATCCCCAGGCCGACGCAGTCGAGCAGGGTCATCCTGCGGGGAGCGCTCACCTCGTCATCCTGGTCGTGGCGCGGGCGAGCATGTGGGCGCCAGAATGCCGACACTCCCGCTTGACAGCAAGAGAACGGTCAGTATGATGCGCGCCTCTTTTCGGCCAGATACGTGTGGCCGCAGGACAAGTCACCGATTTTGTTGCCGCCGCCGGCTCCGTTTGGCGGCGGTCCTGTTGAAAGGCACGGATGCCGACGATCAGCCAGTTGATTCGCAAGGGCCGCGACAAGGTCGTCTACAAGGGCAAGGCCCCTGCGATGACCCGCTGCCCGCAGAAGCGCGGCGTGTGCACGCGCGTCTACACGACCACTCCCAAGAAGCCCAATTCGGCGCTCCGCAAGGTGGCCCGCGTGCGCCTCACCAACGGGATGGAAGTGACCAGCTACATCCCCGGCGTCGGCCACAACCTCCAGGAGCACTCGGTGGTGATGATCCGCGGCGGCCGCGTCAAGGACCTGCCGGGCGTGCGCTACCACATCATCCGCGGCACCCTGGACAGCGTCGGCGTCGCCGGCCGCAAGCAGGGCCGCTCCAAGTACGGCGCGAAGCGCCCGAGCTGAGAAGGAACTCCCAGACATGCCTCGCCGCCGCGAAGTCGCAAAGCGCCGAATCCTCCCCGATCCCAAGTTCCAGGATCGGCTGCTCGCCAAGTTCATCAACGACATGATGCGCAGGGGCGAGAAGTCCGTCGCCGAGCGCGTGGCCTACCGCGCGCTGGATCTGGTCCAGCAGCGCACCAACGACGATCCGCTCAAGGTCTTCAAGAAGGCTCTCGACAACGTGAAGCCCGTGCTCGAGGTGAAGAGCCGCCGCGTGGGCGGCGCCACCTACCAGGTGCCGGTGGAAGTGCGGCAGGACCGCCGCGTCGCCCTGGCCATGCGCTGGCTGATCGAGTACGCCAAGGACCGCGGCGAGAAGACCATGGACCAGAAGCTCGCCGCCGAGCTGATGGACGCCGCCAACAACCGCGGCAACGCGGTGAAGAAGCGCGAGGACACGCACAAGATGGCGGAGGCGAACAAGGCCTTCGCGCATTACCGCTGGTGAAGCGAGCGCCTCGGCGCTTCGGCCCGAGGATCGAGGATCAGAAGCGGATCGACAGCGCGAAGCCTCGCGCCGCCGGGTCGCCCATCGGCACGGTGGGGCGGAGCGAGAGGCGGGGCGTGACCGTCTCCGTGGAGAGGAACGCCCAATCCACGATTGCGCCGACGCCGGAGAGGACGATGCCGGCGAAAGGAATGATGAGCTCACCGCATCCGTCGCCGCAGTCGGGGTGTATCGCCGCGAAGATGGCCAGGCTGAGACCGAAGGGAGCGGCGCGGACGGCAAAGCTCTTCACTGCGTCGCCCTCGCCACCGTGCGCGAGGTGGATGAGGGGAGGCAGCGTCAGCGCCCCCGCCACTCCGAGCGCCATCAGCGTGCCGTCGTCGCGCTTGGCTCCGGCATAGATGAGCCCGACGGAGGCGGCATCCGCGAGCATCACCTGCCAGCCGTACCAGCGCGCCTCGCGCAGATCCTGCGGCGGCGGAGCGCCCTGCGCCTGTGCCGCACCTGCCGTAATCAAGGACGCGAGAAGAACCGCCGCTCGTCGAGCCATGTCACTGTGACGGTCGGCAGAGCGCCTCGGTCACCTGCTCCGCGGCTTGTCCACGCCATTGCGTCGACCTCTGCGGACCCAAGCGGCATCGGTCAAATGATCGATACCAAGTAATCGGTTGTGGCGATATATCCCGAAATCATGAGACGCGCGACGGCCCTACCCGGCCGGGGCGCCCCGGGCGGCGTTCCACAGCTGGGCGTATTTCGGGCGCACCGATTCGTCCAGGCGTGCCGCGAGGTCCTCCGGCAGACCGGCGGCGCGGATCAGCTCCAGCACGTCGGCCAGGTCCATGCGCGTTGAGCGCCATCGCACCCGCGACCGCATAGGCGATCCCTTCCTCGTCGAGCAGGCGGGCGAGCTTGCGCAAGGCTTGCTGCACGTCGGCTTGGCCCCCGAAGGACCTCCTCGCGTTCTCGAGCGCGGCATCGAGGCGCGCGGCCGGATCCATGGCCCGAAGCTAGCACGGCCAAGCACTTGACGCGGCGTCCCGCGCCATGTAAAAGCCCGCGTCCGCTGAGGAAGTCCGTTCTTTCTCAGGCAGTCCTTCATCCAGTCCAGGAAGGCGCGCGAGCGCCCGCATTGAACGAGGTATTCCGCCGTGGCCCGCACCTTTCCCCTCGAGCGCTGCCGCAACATCGGCATCATGGCGCACATCGATGCGGGCAAGACCACGACGACCGAGCGCATCCTCTTCTACACAGGGGTCAGCTACAAGATCGGCGAGGTCCACGAAGGCACCGCGGTGATGGACTGGATGGAGCAGGAGCAGGAACGCGGCATCACCATCACCGCCGCGGCCACCACCTGCTTCTGGCCTCCGCTCGGCTTGCCGGCGGGGTCGGGCGCCCAAACCCACCAGATCAACATCATCGACACTCCCGGGCACGTGGACTTCACCATCGAGGTGGAGCGCTCCCTGCGCGTGCTCGACGGCGCGGTGGCGGTGTTCGACGGCGTCAACGGGGTGGAGCCGCAGAGCGAGACGGTGTGGCACCAGGCGGACAAGTACAAGGTCCCGCGCATCTGCTTCGTCAACAAGATGGATCGCATCGGCGCGGACTTCTTCATGTCGGTGCGCACCCTCGTCGATCGGCTGGCGGCGAAGCCCGTCTGCATCCAGATCCCCATCGGGGCGGAGGAGAAGTTCGCCGGCGTGGTCGACCTGGTGGAGATGCAGGCGCTGCGCTTCGAGGGCGAGAAGGGCGAGAAGGTGGTGGCCTTCGAAATCCCCGGCGACCTGCGCGAGCAGGCCCAGGAGTACCGTCACAAGCTGGTGGAAGAGGTGGCCGAGTACGACGACGAGGCGCTCCACGCCTACGTCGAGAAGGCCGACGTTCCCCGCCACCTGCTCCAGCGCGCCATCCGCAAGGGCACCCTGGCGCTGAAGTGCTTTCCGGTGATCTGCGGCAGCGCCTTCAAGAACAAGGGCGTGCAGAAGATCCTCGACGCGGTGGTGGACTACCTTCCCAGCCCGCTCGACATCCCGCCGGTTCACGGCAAGCTGCCCCAAAAAGGTGGGAAGCCAGGCGAGGACGCCGTCCGCGAGACCTCCGACAAGGCCCCCTTCGCCGCCCTCGCCTTCAAGATCATGGCCGACCCCTTCGTGGGCCAGCTCACCTACATCCGCGTCTACTCCGGCCAGGTGCGCTCCGGCCAGGCGGTCTACAACTCCGCCAAGGACCGGCGCGAGCGCATCGGGCGGCTGCTGCGCATGCACGCCAACAAGCGCGAGGAGATCGAGGAGCTGCTCGCCGGCGACATCGCCGCGGTGGTGGGCATGAAGAACGTCACCACCGGCGACACGCTGAGCGACGCCGACCATCCCATCGTGCTCGAGCGGATGGAGTTCCCCGCGCCGGTGATGCACATCGCGGTGGAGCCGAAGGGGACGGCGGATCAGGAGAAGATGATCGCCGCCCTGCAGAAGCTGGCGGTGGAGGACCCCTCCTTCCGCATCCGCACCGACGAGGAGACGGGCCAGACGGTCATCTCCGGCATGGGCGAGCTGCACCTCGACATCATCGTCGACCGCATGCGGCGCGAGTACAAGGTGGACGCCAACGTCGGCAAGCCGCAGGTCGCCTACCGCGAGACCATCACCCGCGAGGTGGAGGCGGAAGGCCGGTACATCCGCCAGAGCGGCGGCCGCGGCCAGTACGGCGACGTCTGGCTGCGCGTGCGCCCGCTGCCGCAGGGAGGCGGGTTCAAGTTCGTCAACAAGGTGGTGGGCGGCACCATCCCCCGCGAGTACATCGCGCCGGTGGAGAAGGGCGTCGAGGAAGCCATGCAGGGGGGCGTGCTGGCGGGCTACCCCATGGTCGACCTGGAGGTGGAGCTGTTCGACGGCAGCTACCACGAGGTGGACTCGAACGAGATGGCCTTCAAGATCGCCGGCTCCATCGGCTTCAAGGAGGCTGCCGGCAAGGCGGGCGCCATCCTGCTCGAGCCGATCATGGCCACCGAGGTGGTGGTGCCCGAGGCCTTCATGGGCAGCGTCATCGGCGACCTCTCCGCGCGGCGGGGAAGGATCCTGGGGATGGAGCCGCGTGCGGGAATGCAGGTGGTCACCGCACACGTTCCCCTCGCGGAGATGTTCGGCTACTCGACCTCGCTGCGTTCCGCGACCGAGGGGCGCGCCATCTACACCATGCAGTTCCACCATTACGCGCCCGTGCCGGGGCACATCGCGGAGACCCTGGCCAGACGCTGATTGCAAATTTCCGGGGACTGGCGTAAAAGCCCGCCCCCTCCACAGAGCGACGCACGGCAGCACTTCACAAGAAGTATCCAGCGAGGAGCACGACCCATGGCCAAGGAGAAGTTCGAGCGAAAGAAGCCGCACGTCAACGTCGGGACCATCGGCCACGTCGACCACGGCAAGACGACCTTGACGGCCGCGCTCACCAAGGTGTCCGCGGACCAGGGCTGGTCCAAGTTCGTCCCCTATGACGAAGTGGCCAAGGCCTCGGCCTCGCAGGGCCGCCGCGACGCGACCAAGATCCTCACCATCGCCACCTCGCACGTGGAGTACGAGTCGTCCAAGCGCCACTACGCCCACGTGGACTGCCCGGGCCACGCCGACTACGTGAAGAACATGATCACCGGCGCGGCGCAGATGGACGGCGCCATCCTGGTGGTCTCGGCGGTGGACGGCCCCATGCCGCAGACCCGCGAGCACGTGCTGCTCGCCTCGCAGGTCAACGTCCAGCGCATCGTCGTCTTCCTCAACAAGGTGGACCTGGTCGACGACCCCGAGCTGCTCGACCTGGTCGAGATGGAGATCCGCGACCTGCTCAAGCAGTACAAGTTCCCCGGCGACGAGACCCCGATCATCCGCGGCGCCGCCTACAAGGCGCTGACCGGCGATCAGGGTCCCCAGGGCAAGGAGGCCATCCTCAAGCTCCTCGACGCCATGGACACCTACATCCCCGAGCCGGTCCGCGAGACCGACAAGCCCTTCCTCATGCCGGTGGAGGACGTGTTCTCCATCGCCGGCCGCGGCACCGTGGCCACCGGCCGCATCGAGCGCGGCAAGATCAAGGTGGGCGAGGAAGTGGAGATCGTCGGGCTGCGCCCCACCAGCAAGACGGTGGTCACCGGCGTGGAGTCGTTCCGCAAGCTGCTCGACGAGGGCCTTGCCGGCGACAACGTGGGCTGCCTGCTCCGCGGCGTGAAGCGCGAGGACATCGAGCGCGGCCAGGTGCTCTCCAAGCCGAACTCGGTCACCCCGCACACCAAGTTCAAGGCCAACGTCTACGTGCTCACCAAGGACGAGGGCGGGCGCCACACGCCGTTCCTCAACGGCTACAAGCCGCAGTTCTACTTCCGCACCACCGACGTCACCGGCACCGTCAAGCTGCCCACCGGGGTGGAGATGGTGATGCCGGGCGACAACATCGAGATGGAGGTGGAGCTGATGATGCCCATCGCCATGGAGAAGGAAGTGCGCTTCGCCATCCGCGAGGGCGGCCGCACGGTCGGCGCAGGCGTGGTGACGCAGGTGCTCGCGTAGGGAAATGGAAGTGGCGGGCGCGCCCGGCGGAAACCGGGCGCGTCCGGCAATCTGGTGCTCTTTGAGATGAGGTTTTGATGGCGACCCAGAAGATCCGGATCCGGCTGAAGGCGTACGACTACAAGCTGCTCGATCAGTCGGCCGGCGAGATCGTCGAGACGGCGAAGCGCACCGGCGCCAAGGTGGTGGGGCCCATCCCGCTGCCCACGCGGATCAACAAGTTCACCGTGCTGCGCTCGCCGCACGTGGACAAGAAGTCGCGCGAGCAGTTCGAGATCCGCACCCACAAGCGGCTCCTCGACATCCTCGAGCCCACCCAGCAGACGCTCGACGCCCTGATGAAGCTCGACCTGAGCGCGGGCGTGGACGTGGAAATCAAGAGCTAAGCCATGGCCACCATCGACGTCATCAACCTCGAGAAGCAAAAGGTCGGGACCATCGACCTTCCCGACGCCATCGTCAACGCCCCCCTCGGCTCGGAAGCCGAGCACCTCTTCTACGAGGTGGTGAAAGCGCAGCTCGCCTCGCGCCGGGCGGGCACGGTGGGCGTGAAGAACCGCTCGCTGGTCTCCGGCGGCGGCAAGAAGCCCTACAAGCAGAAGGGCACCGGCCGCGCGCGCCAGGGCTCCATCCGCGCCTCGCAGTGGGTCGGCGGCGGCAAGGCGATGGCCCCCAAGATGCGCGACTACGAGTACCACGTGCCCAAGAAGGTGCGGAAAGCGGCCATCCGCGCGGCGATCTCGAAGCGCAACGCCGACAAGGCGCTCTTCGTCGTCGACGCGTGGGCGCCGGCGAAACCCTCCACGAAGGAAGCGGTCAGCGCCTTCGGGAAGCTCGGCCTTGCGAGCGCGCTGGTGCTCGGCATGAAGGACAACCAGAACCTCTTCAAGTCGATCCGCAACGCGCCGAAGTACAAGTTCCTGCCTGTCGAGGGCGCCAACGTCTACGACATCCTGCGCCACCAGACGCTGCTCCTGACCCGCGACGCGGCCGCGGCGCTCGAGGGGGTGCTGGCATGAACCGATTCGAGATCATCAAGCGTCCGCTCGACACCGAGAAGCTCGACCGCATGCGCGACCGCGAGAACAAGTTCGCCTTCGAGATCGACATGAAGGCCAACAAGACCGAGGTCAAGCAGGCCATCGAGCAGCTCTTCAAGGTGAAGGTGGTGGCGGTGAAGACCGCCATCGTCCGCGGGAAGTTCCGCCGCATCGGCCGCAGCGAGGGCCAGCGGCCCAACTGGAAGAAGGCCATCGTGACGCTGAAGGAAGGCGACGCGATCTCCCTCTTCGAGGGGAAATAAGCCATGGCTTTGAAGAGCTACAAGCCCACCAGCCCCGGCCGCCGCCTGACCACCTCGCCGGACTTCGCCGAGATCACCAAGGACTACCCGGAGCCGAAGCTCACCGCGCCGCTCAAGAGCAGCGGCGGGCGCAACGTCTACGGCCGCATGACCGTGCGCCACCGCGGCGGCGGCCACAAGCAGCGCATGCGCATCGTCGACTGGAAGCGCGACAAGGACGGCGTCGCGGCCAAGGTGGCGGCCATCGAGTACGACCCGAACCGCTCGGCGCGGCTGGCGCTGCTCCACTACACCGACGGCGAGAAGCGCTACATCCTCTGGCCGGTGGGCGTGAACGTGGGCGACGTGCTCAGCTCCGGCGAGAACGTGGACATCCGCCCGGGCAATTCGCTGCCGCTGCACGCCATCCCGCTGGGCACGGTGATCCACAACGTCGAGCTGAAGAAGGGCCACGGCGCGCAGATGATCCGCTCCGCCGGATCCTTCGGGCAGCTGATGGCCAAGGAAGGCAAGTACGCGCAGATCCGCATGCCTTCCACCGAGGTCCGCAAGGTCCTGCTCGAGTGCAAGGCCACCGTCGGCCAGCTCGGCAACACCGAGCACGAGATCGTCCGCATCGGCAAGGCGGGCCGGAACCGCTGGAAGGGTTGGCGGCCCACCGTGCGCGGCCTGGCCATGAACCCGGTGGATCACCCCCACGGCGGCGGCGAAGGCAAGAGCGGCCAGGGCAACCCGCACCCGGTCTCGCCCTGGGGACAGCCCACCAAGGGCTACAAGACGCGCGTCCGCAAGCACACCGACAAGTACATCATCAAGCGCCGCGACAAGGGAGTTCGCTAGCTGGGCGCCGCAAGCCGGCCCAAGAGGAGCCTCCGTCGAGGTTCCGCCCGTGGAAAGGGAAAGAGATGGCACGCTCGATCAAAAAAGGCCCGTTCATCGACCGCTACCTGATCAAGAAGGTGGAGGACATGAACCGGCAGAACCAGAAGAAGGTGGTGAAGACGTGGTCGCGCCGTTCGACCATCCTTCCCGACCTGGTCGGGCACACCTTTGCCGTGCACAACGGCCGCAAGTTCATCCCCGTCTTCGTCACCGAGAACATGGTGGGCCACAAGCTGGGCGAGTTCGCCCCCACCCGCACCTTCCACGGCCACACCGGCGACAAGAAGGCCGCCAAGCCCGGCGCGCCCGGCGCCCCGGCAGCAGGCGCCGCTCCCGCGGCGCCGGCGAAATAACGGAGAGAGACGATCATGGAATCCACCGCCAAGCTCCGTTACCTCCGCATCACCCCGCGCAAGGTGCGCGTGGTGGCGGACCTCATCCGCGGCAAGAACGTCAACCAGGCCCTGGCGCAGCTCGCCTACGTGGAGAAGCGCGCCGCCGAGCCGGTGGCCAAGCTCCTGCGCAGCGCGGTGGCCAACGCCGATCAGGCCGCCAAGGGTCAGCTCGACGTGGACGCCCTGCGCGTCAAGTCGCTGATGGTCGACCAGGGCCCCTCGCTGCGCCGCTTCATGCCGCGCGCCATGGGCAGGGCCTTCAAGGTCCTGAAGAAGACCAGCCACATCTCCCTCACCATTTCCGACGAGAAGCCGTCCAGAAAGCGGAGCTGAGCATGGGTCAGAAAGTCAATCCGATCGGGTTCCGGCTCGGCGTCATCCGCTCCTGGGACTCCAAGTGGTACGAGGAAAAGAACTACGCCAAGTGGCTGCACGAGGACATCCGGCTGCGCGAGTACGTGAAGAAGAAGCTGGGCCAGGCGGGCATCAGCAAGGTCGAGATCGAGCGCGCCGCCAGCAAGGTGAAGGTGAACGTGCACACCGCGCGTCCCGGCATCGTCATCGGCAAGCGCGGCGCCGGCATCGAGAGCATCAAGAAGGAGCTGCAGGCCTTCACCCAGAACGAGGTCTTCCTCAACATCGTCGAGGTGCGCAAGGCGGAGACCGACGCGCAGCTGGTGGCGGAGAACATCACCACCCAGCTGGAGCGCCGCATCGCCTTCCGCCGGGCGATGAAGAAGGCCATCCAGACCGCGCAGAAGTTCGGCGCCAAGGGCATCCGCGTGGCCTGCTCGGGCCGGCTGGGCGGCGCGGAGATGGCGCGCTACGAGTGGTACCGCGAGGGCCGGGTGCCGCTGCACACGCTCCGCGCCGACATCGACTACGGCTTCGCCGAGGCCAAGACCACCTACGGCAAGATCGGCTGCAAGGTGTGGATCTTCCGCGGCGAGGTGCTCCCCGAGAGCGCCGGCGCGGAGAAGCGCTCCGCCCAGGGCCGGCAGGCCCCTGCCCGCGTCGCCACCGGCGGCAGCACTCCCACCCCGGTGCAGTAACCCCTTTCCGTCCGAGAGAAACCGTCATGATGCAGCCCGCACGCACCAAGTACCGCAAGCAGCAGAAGGGTCGCCACACCGGCAAGGCGTATCGCGGCGGCGATCTCGCCTTCGGCGACTTTGGCCTCAAGGTGATGGAATCCGGCCGCCTCACCGCCCGCCAGATCGAGGCGGGCCGCATCGCCATGACCCGCTTCATCAAGCGCGGCGGCAAGGTCTGGATCCGGGTGTTCCCCGACAAGCCGGTGACCAAGAAGCCCGCCGAGACGCGCATGGGCCACGGCAAGGGCAACGTCGAGGAGTGGCACGCGGTGGTGAAGATGGGCCGCATCCTCTACGAGATGGAAGGAGTCACCCCGGAGATCGCCAAGGAAGCGATGTCCCTGGCCTCGCACAAGCTGCCGCTGCACACCCGCATGATCAGCCGCTCGTCCGAGCTGGGAGCCTGACGATGAAGGCCGCCGAGCTGAAAGACCTGAGCGTGGAGGAGCTGAACCGCAGGGCGGGCGAGCTGCGTGAGAACCTCTTCAACCTCAAGATCCGCCGCCGCGCCGGCACGCTGGAGAGCACCTCCGACGTGATCAAGAACAAGCGCGATCTGGCGCGCATCCTCACCCTGCTCACGCAGAAGACCAACAGCAGCAAGTCGGCGCGCAAGGCGCAGGCCGCGGCTGCCCGGCCCGCGGCCACGGCCGCCGCCAAGGAATGATCATGTCCGAGAACGTGAACAAGGAGCAGGTGGCGCGCGGGCATCCCAAGAGCCGCATCGGCACCGTGCTCTCCAACAAGATGACCAAGACGGTGGTGGTGCAGGTCGAGCGGCGCATGAAGCACGGCCGCTACGGCAAGTACCTGATCGAGAAGAAGAAGTACAAGTGCCACGACGAGCAGCAGGCGGCGAAGCCGGGCGATCGCGTCCGCATCGTCGAGACGCGGCCGCTCTCGAAGGACAAGCGCTGGCGCGTGGCAGAGATCCTGGTCAAGGCGGAAGCCGACGCCCAGGTGAAGGCGGAGGCCTGAGTCATGATCCAGACCACCACGGTGCTCGACGTCGCCGACAACTCCGGCGCCAAGAAGGTCGCCTGCATCAAGGTGCTGGGCGGCACCAAGAAGCGCTACGCCACCATCGGCGACGTGATCGTCGTCTCCGTCAAGGAGGCGCTGGTCAACAGCAAGGTGAAGAAGGGCGAGGTGGCGCGCGCCGTGATCGTGCGCACCCGGCGCGAGCTCAAGCGGCCCGACGGCAGCTACATCAAGTTCGACACCAACAGCGCGGTGATGGTGAGCAAGGAAGGCGAGCCCATCGGCACCCGCATCTTCGGGCCGGTGGCCCGCGAGCTGCGGGCGCGCAAGTTCATGAAGATCATCTCCCTGGCGCCGGAGGTCCTCTGACATGGCCCGAGCAAGCATTCGCATCCGCAAAGGCGACAACGTCTTCGTCCTCTCCGGCAAGGAGAAGGGCAAGACCGGCAAGGTGCTGGAGATCGACCACCAGAAGCAGCGCGCCATCGTGGAGAAGCTGATGGTCTTCAAGCGCCACTACAAGCGCGGACGCAACCCCTCCGCCCCCGAAGGCGGGATCGTGGAGAAGAACGGCAGCATCCACGTCTCCAACCTGGCGCTGGTCGATCCGGAGACGAAGAAGCCCACCCGCATCGGCACGAAGCTGCTGGACAACGGCAAGCGCGTGCGCATCGCCCGCCGCAGTGGCGCGCAGATCGATCAGTAGAGGATTCAAATCATGGCCGACGACAAGAAGAAGCACGAAGAAAAGACCGAGAAGAAGCACGCCAAGGGCGAAGGCCCGGTCACCGACGCCAAGGCGCATGCCGAGGCGAAGGGGGGCGGCCAGCAGCAGAAGAAGAAGCGCGGCAAGGAGCAGAAGGCGCCGGCCACCATCCAGGCCGCGCAGGGCAAGGCCGCGTCCAAGGGCGAGCACCCCGCGCGCATGGGCATGGCGTACAAGGAGCAGATCGTCCCGGCCCTGATGAAGGACTTCGGCTACAAGAACGTGATGCAGGTGCCGAAGGTGGAGAAGGTGGTGGTCAACATGGGCCTCGGCGAGGCCATCACCAACAACAAGCTCATCGAGCAGGCCGAAGAGCAGATGATGGCCATCACCGGGCAGAAGGGGGTGGTCACGCGCTCGCGCAAGAGCATCGCCAACTTCAAGCTGCGCGAGAACCAGCCCATCGGGGTCATGGCCACCCTGCGCAAGGACCGGATGTACGAGTTCCTCGACCGCCTGCTCAACATCGCGCTGCCCCGCGTGCGCGACTTCAAGGGCGTCTCCGGCAAGTCCTTCGACGGCAAGGGCAACTACACGCTCGGCATCAAGGAGCAGATCATCTTCCCCGAGATCAACTACGACCGCATCGAGAAGATCAAGGGCATGAACATCACCATCGTCACCACGGCGAGGAGCGACGAAGAGGGCCGCGCTCTCCTCAAGTACATGGGCATGCCTTAGTCATGAGGCGGCTTGAGACGAGGTGCCCCAGCGGAACGCTCTTCATCGGGCTGCCGGCGCCTCCACGAGGGGGAGCTCGCTCCCTCGACCCCCCAACCTCTCACGTTCCTCGTAGACCCACCATGGAGCAATAGCATGGCCAAGCTCTCCAAGATCGCGCAGGCGAAGCGCCTGCAGAAGAAGCCGAAGTTCAGGGTGAGGGCGTACTCGCGCTGCGAGCTGTGCGGCCGCAGCCGGGCGTTCCTCAACAAGTTCCAGATGTGCCGCATCTGCTTTCGCAATCGCGCCCTCAAGGGCGAAATCACAGGAGTGATCAAGTCTTCCTGGTAATTCAAAACACAGCCGCCAGCCGCCTCCGGCGGCCGCGGCCAGCCGGCGCGCCCACGGGTACGGCCGGCGGAGGCAGTCGAACATGAGCATGACCGATCCGGTGGCCGATCTGTTGACCCGCATCCGCAACGCGCAGCGCGCGGGGCTGGAGGAGCTCGATCTCCCCGCCAGCAAGATGAAGCAGCGCATCTGCGAGGTGCTGCGCGAAGAGGGATTCGTCCGCGAAGTGTCCCTCAAGCAGGACGCCGTGCAGGGCACCCTCCACGTCGTGCTCAAGTACGACGAGGGCAAGCGCCCCGCCATCAGCGAGATCCGCCGGCAGTCGAAGCCGGGGCTGCGCCGCTACGTGCGGCACACCGAGATTCCCAAGGTGATGAACGGCCTCGGCATCGCCATCCTCTCCACCTCCAAAGGCGTGCTGGTCGACCGCGAGGCGCGCAAGCAGCACCTCGGCGGCGAGCTCCTCGCCACCGTCTGGTAAGGACAACCCCATGTCGCGCATCGGCAAGCTGACCATCAAGATTCCCGACAAGGTGAAGGTGAACGCCGAGCAGGGCCTCGTCGCCGTCGAGGGCCCCAAGGGCAAGGTCTCGCAGAAGCTGGACCGCGAGATGAAGGTGGTCATCGAAAAGGGCGAGGTGCGGGTGGACCGCCCCGACGACTCCCGGCGCTCGCGCCAGCTTCACGGGCTCACCCGCACCCTGGTCGCCAACATGATCCAGGGCGTGACCACCGGCTTCTCGCGCTCGCTGGACATCTCCGGCGTGGGCTACAAGGCGGAGCTGAAGGGCAAGGAGATCCACCTCGCCCTGGGCTATTCGCACCCGGTGGTCTATCCGCTGCCCGAGGGCGTGTCGGCGGAGTACGACGCCAAGGGCAACCGGCTCACCGTCAAGGGCGCCGACAAGCACCAGATCGGCCTGGTGGCGGCGGAGATCCGCAAGCTGCGCCCGCCCGAGCCCTACAAGGGCAAGGGCATCAAGTACGCCGAGGAAACCATTCGCCGCAAGCAGGGCAAGACGGGAGCCGCATAAATGAGCGCCACCACCAACATGAAGAAGCAGGCGCTGCGGCAGCGCCGCAAGACGCACATCCGCAAGAAGGTGGAGGGCTCGCAGGAACGCCCCCGCCTCTCGGTCTACCGCAGCCTGAACCACATCTACGCGCAGGTGATCGACGACGTCACCGGCAAGACGCTGGCGGCCGCGAGCACGCTCTCGCCCGAGCTGAAGGACGGCAAGGGCAAGAAGAAGGAGCAGGCCAAGGAAGTCGGTCAACTGATCGCGAAGAAGTGCCAGGAGGCGCAGATCGCCGCGGTGGTGTTCGACCGGAACGGGTTCATGTACCACGGGCGCATCGCGGCGGTGGCCGAGGGCGCCAGGGAAGGCGGTTTGAAATTCTAATGGCTGCACCGATCAATCCGAACGACCTGCCGGAGCTGAACGACCGGGTGGTCCACATCAACCGCGTCGCCAAGGTGGTGAAGGGCGGACGCCGGTTCTCCTTCTCCGCGCTGGTGGTGGTGGGCGACGGCCAGGGCCACGTGGGCGCCGGCCTGGGCAAGGCGAACGAGGTGCCGGAAGCCATCCGCAAGGGCGGCGAGCAGGCGAAGAAGAACCTCTTCAAGGTGCCGCTCGCGGGCAACACCATTCCCCACGAGGTGCTCGGTCACTTCGGCGCCGGGCGGGTGCTGCTCAAGCCGGCGGGCGAAGGAACCGGCGTCATCGCCGGCGGAAGCGTGCGCGCGGTCCTGGAGGCGGTGGGCATCCGCAACATCCTCACCAAGTCGCAGGGGTCGCGGAACCCGCACAACGTGGTCAAGGCTGCCCTCGACGGCCTGCGCAGGCTGCGCAGCGCGGAGGAGGCTGCGCGGCTGCGCGGCAAGGAGCTCTCCGAGCTGCGCGACGAAGGAACTGGCGACGGGCGCAGGTCGCAGACCGGAGCATCCAACGAGGAGCGTCAGTGATGTCCCTCAAGGTCAAGCTGGTCCGCAGCATGAGCGGGCATACCGAGAAGCACCGGGAAACGTTGCGGGGTCTCGGCCTCGGCCGCGTGGGCCGCGAGCGCGTCCTCCAGGACACCCCGGCGATCCGCGGCATGATCAACCAGGTATCGTACCTGATCGAGTGGTCGGAGACCGACGAGCCGTTCAAGCCTTTCGGCCGCCGCTCGATGGCCAAGGCGCAAAAGGCGGCGTCGGCCAGGGCGGCGAAGGCCTAGGAGAGACGAGATGAACGAGCTGAGCAAGTTGACGCCGCCGGCCGGTGGCGGAGTGAAGGAAAAGAAGCGGGTGGGCCGCGGCCAGGCCAGCGGCACCGGCAAGACCGCCGGCCGGGGAGGCAAGGGCCAGAAGGCCCGCACCGGCAACATGAACTTCATCGGCTTCGAAGGCGGCCAGATGCCCATCCAGCGCCGCATCCCCAAGCGCGGGTTCACCAACCCGTTCCGGGTGGAGTACGCGCTCGTCAACGTGGGCGATCTGGAGAGCCTGAATCTTCCCGAGGTGGATCTCGACAAGCTGGTGGAGGCGGGCGCCATCAAGGTGCGCAAGGGCGGTCTCAAGGTCCTCGGCGACGGCGAGCTCACCCGGGCGGTGTCGGTGAAGGCGCACAAGTTCTCCGCCTCGGCGCGCGAGAAGATCGAGAAGGCGGGCGGGAAGGCCGAGACCATCGTCGTGACGCCCAAGACCACGCCGCAGCAGCGCAAGGCCGAAGAGAAAAAGGCTGCCAAGGCAGCGAAAACGTAGAATCGGCTTGATGCCGGGGGCCTGAAGCTGGAAGCTTCCGGGTCCGGCTTCCGGTTCCAAGAGCCGCAACAGGAGCGCCCGTGTCTTTCGCCAACGCTTTTTCCAACCTGTTCAAGATCGCCGAGCTGCGCAAGCGCCTCCTCTTCACGCTCGGCTGCCTCGCGGTCTACCGCATGGGCGTGTTCGTCACCGCCCCCGGCGTCAACCGGGTGGTGATGAAGAAGGCGATCGAGGCGACGGGCGGCTTCCTCAACCTCTTCAACCTCTTCACCGGCGGCGCTCTCGAGCAGCTCTCCATCTTCGCCCTCGGCATCATGCCGTACGTGAGCGCGAGCATCATCTTGCAGTTGCTCACCGTGGTGGTCCCCACGCTGGAGAAGCTCTCCAAGGAAGGAGAGATGGGCCGCCGCAAGATCACCCAGTGGACGCGCTACGGCACCATCCTGCTCTCCATCGTGCAGGGGTTCGGCATCGCCCGGTATCTGGAGTCGGTCAAGGCCGGCAACGAGAGCGTGGTCCCCGACGACGTGAAGGGCTGGGGCTTTCGCCTGCTCACCGTCATCACCCTGACCGCCGGAACCGCCTTCATCATGTGGCTGGGCGAGCAGATCACCGAGCGCGGCATCGGCAACGGCATCTCGCTGATCATCTTCGCCGGCATCGTCGCGCGCATCCCCCAGGCCGTGGTGCAGACCTGGACCACCTTCCAGGACAAGGCGGAGGGTTCCGACGTGGACATCCTCATCCTCGTCGCGGTCATGCTGGTGACCATCGGGGTCATCGTCTACGTGGAGCGGGCGTACCGGAAGATCCCCGTCCACTACGCGAAGCGCGTGGTGGGACGGCAGACCTTCTCCGGGCAGAGCACGCACCTGCCGCTCAAGGTGAACATGAGCGGCGTGATCCCGCCCATCTTCGCCAGCTCCATCCTGCTCTTCCCCGCGACGCTCGCCACCTGGATCCCGCCCTTCAAGCCGCTCGCCGACGCCATGACCCGCGGCGGCTGGATCTACGACGGCCTCTACGTGATCGGGATCATCTTCTTCACCTACTTCTACACCGCGGTCACCTTCAACCCGGTGGACGTGGCCGACAACCTGAAGAAGTACGGCGGCTACGTGCCGGGCATCCGCCCGGGCAAGAAGACCGCCGACTACATCGACCACGTGCTCTCGCGCATCACCTTCGGCGGCGCCATCTACATCGCGGCCGTCTGCGTGCTGCCGAGCGTCCTCATCACCAAGTACAACGTGCCCTTCCAGTTCGGCGGCACCGCGCTGCTGATCGTGGTCGGCGTGGCCCTGGACACCGTGCAGCAGATCGAGAGCCACCTCATCACCCGCCACTACGAGGGCTTCACCGGCCCGCGCGGCCCCCGCATCCGCGGCCGGCGCGACACCATGGGAGCGCCCGCGGCAGCCTAGCCACCGGCAGGCGCCCGCCGCCGCGGCGCGCTATGCTAAGGGTGCGAACGCTGCGTGGACGACCGATCACCTGGGGGCCGCGTGAACCTGATCTTCCTTGGACCGCCGGGAGCAGGCAAAGGAACGCAGGCCAAGCGGCTGATCGCGCGCTTCGGCATCCCCCAGCTCTCCACCGGCGACATCCTGCGCAAGGCCGTCGCCGACGGCACCACCCTGGGAAAGCACGCGAAGTCGCTGATGGACGCCGGCAAGCTGGTCCCCGACGAGGTGGTCAACGGCATCGTCGACGAGGCGCTGGCGAGCCCCTCCTGCGCGAAGGGCTTCCTCCTCGACGGCTTCCCCCGAACCGTGCCCCAGGCCGCCGCGCTGGACGAGATGCTGCAGCGGCGCGGCCGCAAGATCGACCACGTCCTCGAGTTGTTGGTCCCGGAGGCCGAGCTGATCAGCCGGCTCTCGGGACGCGAGACCTGCCCGAAGTGTCAGACGCCGTACGGCAAGGACTCGCCTCCGCGGAAGCCGGGCATCTGCGACAAGGACGGCGAGAAGCTGATCGTGCGGCCGGACGATCAGCCGGACCGCATCCAGCAGCGTCTGCAGGAATACTGGACGAAGACCGCGCTGCTCACCGGTTACTACAAGGCGCGCGGCGTCGTGCGCGGCATCGACGCGATGGGTACCGTGGACCAGGTGGAGGGGCGCATCCTCGAGGCGCTGAAGAGCTGATGGCAGGCGGAATCGAGATCAAGACGTCCGACGAGATCGCCTACATGCGCGAGGCGTCGCTGATCGTCTACGAAGTGCTGGAGGAGCTGGCGAAGGCCGCGGCGCCCGGCGTGACGCTGGAGGAGCTGGACGCCATCGCCGAGCGCGAGACGGTGCGCCGGGGGGCCATCTGCGCCTTCAAGGGACTCTACGGCTTTCCCAAGAACGTCTGCATCTCGGTGAACGAGCAGGTGGTCCACGGCATCCCCACGCGCCGCAAGCTGGTCGAGGGCGACCTGCTCAAGCTGGACTATGGCGTCATCAAGCACGGCTACTACGGCGACTCGGCGCGCACCGTGGCGGTGGGCAAGGTCTCGCCCGACGCCGCGCGGCTCCTGGAAGAGACGCGGCTCGCGCTGGAGAAAGGCATCGCCGCGATGACGCCCGGCAACCGCATCAGCGACATCGGCGCGGCCATCGAGGCGCACGTGACGCCCTTCGGCTACGGCATCGTCCGCGACTACGTCGGCCACGGCATCGGCAAGAAGCTGCACGAGGACCCGCAAGTCCCCAACTACGGGCCCGCGCTCTGGTCGCGCGGCCAGCCCAACCCGCGCATGCGCCCGGGCATGGTCCTCGCCATCGAGCCGATGATCAACCTCGGCACCCACGAGGTGGAGACGCTGCCCGACGGCTGGACCGTGGTCACCCGCGACGGCAAGATCTCCTCGCACTGGGAGCACACCATCGCGGTCACCGAGGACGGGCCGCGCGTCCTCAGCCGGCCCTGAACTCCTGGAACCCGACATGCCCCTGCTCGCAACCCTGCTGGCCGCCGGCCACCTCTACCTCTTCCAATGGCCGGACCAGCCGGCGCGGCTGTTGATGCTGCTGCCCACCCAGGGCGAGGAGGCCTGCGGGATGGGGCCGGTGACCTTCGGACCCTCGGACAATTCCTGGAGCAGCGGCAGCGCCGGCACGCGCCCGGACTGCGGGTTCCGCCAGTCGGTCCTGCCGGGCTCGCTCTTGCCCCTCTGGGTGGAGGCAGGCAAGGCGAAGCCCGGCGTGCCGCTGGAGGTGTCCTGGACGCTGGCCGGCGGCGGCGCCAGCGGCAAGAGCCACTCCGCGACGCTGAGCGCGGAACCCGTCGCGGTGGACGATCTGAAAGCCTCGCCCGCCGGGCTGCACGCCAAGGCAGCCAAGGTGAAGAGCAGCGTGCGCGTGGAGGTGAAGAATGGCGGCGAGGGCCCCGTGCTCTTCGGCGATGCCGTCGCCGCCAGGAGCCGCCCCAAGGACGCCTGCCTGGGCGCCGGACCACAGATACTGCTGAAGGCAGGCGAGACCCTGGTCGACGTGCGGCCAGGCCTGCTCTCGCCGTCGATGAAGGTGTGGGTTGCCGCCTTCACCGGCCCCAGGCAGTGCAAGTGGCTGGAGATCGCGCGAAGCCGGTGACGCCGCGGCCGGCCCGGAAGCGCATCCCCGCGACTTGACAGGCTACAGGCTGCCTGTTACAAGCCGCCCTCCCTTTGGTCCGGGTGGCCCCGGCGGCGTCGAGCCGCAGTTGGGGGTGCGGAGCGAAAGGAAACGATTTTCCGGTGTTTTTCGTCGGCTGGAGGAAGCCGTGAAGGTCCGTGCTTCGGTGAAGAAGATCTGCGTGAAGTGCAAGGTGATCCGCCGCAAGGGCGTGGTCCGCGTGATCTGCTCCGCGAATCCCCGCCACAAGCAGCGGCAAGGATAAGGAGAGCTTTAGATGGCTCGTATTTCCGGCGTCGACCTTCCCCGCGAGAAGCAGATCCAGATCTCGCTCACCTACCTGTACGGCATCGGCAACACCACGGCGCGGAAGATCTGCGAGCTCGCTCAGCTCGATCCGACGCGCAGGACCAAGGACCTGACCGACGACGAGGTCCACCGCATCCGCGAGGCGCTCGAGCAGGGGTACAAGGTCGAAGGCGACCTGCGCCGCGAGACCAGCCTCAACATCAAGCGGCTGATGGACCTGGGCTGCTACCGCGGCCTGCGCCACCGCAAGGGCCTGCCGGTCCGTGGCCAGCGCACCCACACCAACGCCCGCACCCGCAAGGGTCCCAAGCGCGGCATCGTCCGCCGCGCCGCCGCGGCCCCCGCCAAGTAAGGACACACGCACATGGCCGAAGAACAGAAGCCGCCAGCCGCCCCGACCACGCCGCCCGCAGCGGGCGCCGCAGCAGCGCCCGCCGCCGCCGAGCGCAAGGGCAAGAAGAAGACGAAGAAGAACGTGCAGACGGGCATCGTCTTCATCCAGAGCACCTTCAACAACACCATCATCACCATCACCGACGTCTCCGGGAACGTGCTCTCCTGGTCCTCGGCGGGCGCGCGCGGCTTCAAGGGCTCGCGCAAGTCCACGCCCTTCGCGGCGCAGGTGGCAGCGGGCGATGCCGCCGCCAAGGCGATGGAGCATGGTCTCAAGAACGTCTCGGTGCTGGTCAAGGGTCCCGGGGCGGGACGCGAGTCGGCGCTGCGCGCGCTGGCCGCCGCCGGCCTCAAGGTGACGCTCATCCGCGACATCACCCCCATCCCGCACAACGGCT
This sequence comes from uncultured delta proteobacterium, assembly GCA_963792275.1. GTDB lineage: Bacteria > Myxococcota > Myxococcia > Myxococcales > 40CM-4-68-19 > 40CM-4-68-19. The sequence goes on along the minus strand of CAWBVQ010000014.1, from coordinate 33,295 downwards.
GCCGGCCGCCGAAGCGCCGCCGCGTTTAAGGAGCATACGGAATGGCCCGGTATACCGAATCGTCGTGCCGCATCTGCCGGCGTGAGAACCTCAAGATGTACCTGAAGGGGGACCGCTGCTACACGGACAAGTGCGCCATCGAGCGCCGGCCGTACCCTCCGGGCCAGCACGGCCAGGGGCGCGCCAAGTTCTCCGAGTACGGCGTGCAGCTGCGCGAGAAGCAAAAGGTGAAGCGCCTCTATGGCCTCTTGGAGACGCAGTTCCGCGGCTACTACCAGCGCGGCAGCGCGGCCAAGGGCAAGACGGGCGAGAACCTGCTCCAGTTCCTCGAGCAGCGCCTCGACAACGTGGTCTTCCGCCTGGGCTTCGCCGACACCCGCTCGGAGGCGCGCCAGCTGGTGCGCCACGGCCACTTCCGCGTCAACGAGCGCAAGGTCAACATCCCCAGCTTCCAGGTGAAGGTGGGCGACGTGGTGGCGGTCAAGGAGAAGTCGCGCAAGATCGTTCGCATCAACGAGGCGCTGGAGGCGGTGGACCGCCGCGGCATCCCCGCCTGGCTCGACCTGGACAAGGGCGGCTTCCGCGGCACCGTCAAGGCCACCCCCTCGCGCGACGACATCACCATGCCCATCCAGGAGCAGCTCATCGTCGAGCTTTACTCGAAGTAGAGCGCCCAGGAGCTCAGTACCGCAGCGAGCAGGACGACCCAATGGTGCCCCGCAATTCCGCGGGGAGTAGGGCGGCGCTGCAAGGAGACATCCCGTGGCAGAAGCATTGATTGCGAAGAACTGGCGCGACCTGATCAAGCCTCGCGGCCTGCACGTCGACCAGGAGAGCCTCACCGACACCTACGGCAAGTTCGTCGCCGAGCCGCTCGAGCGCGGCTTCGGCATCACCCTCGGCAACGCGCTCCGCCGCGTGCTGCTCAGCTCGCTGCAGGGCGCCGCCATCACCAGCGTCCGCATGGAGGGCGTGGAGCACGAGTTCACCACCGTCTCCAACGTGGCCGAGGACGTGACCGACATCATCCTCAACCTCAAGGAAGTCCTCCTCCGCATGCACACGCAGGAGGAGAAGACCATCCGCATCGAGACCGAGGGCCCGCGCGAGGTCAAGGCGGGCGACATCATCGTCGATCAGGACGTGGAGGTCTTGAACCCCGGCCACCACCTCTTCACCGTCTCCGAGGGCGGCAGGGTGCGCATGGAGATGACCTGCCGCCGCGGCCGCGGCTATCAGCCGGCCGAGCGCAACAAGGTGGTGGGCGCGCCCATCGGCGTGATGCCCATCGACTCGCTCTTCACGCCCATCAAGAAGGTCAACTACCAGGTCACCAACGCCCGCGTCGGGCAGGCCACCGACTACGACCGCCTCTCGCTGGAGGTGTGGACGAACGGCGCGGTGAGCCCCGCCGACGCCGTGGCCTTCGCCGCCAAGATCGTCAAGGAGCAGCTCTCCATCTTCATCAACTTCGACGAGACGGAAGAGCCCGCCCCGGTGGAGCTGCCCAAGAGCGAGGAGAAGCTGAACGAGAACCTCTTCCGCTCGGTGGACGAGCTGGAGCTCTCGGTCCGCTCCGCCAACTGCCTGCAGAACGCCAACATCAAGACCATCGGCGACCTGGTGCAGAAGAGCGAGGCGGAGATGCTCAAGACCAAGAACTTCGGCCGCAAGTCGCTGAAGGAGATCAAGGAGATCCTCGCCGAGATGGGGCTCTCCCTGGGCATGAAGCTGGAGAACTGGCCGCCCAAGCCGCCCACCGCGGTGGCCCCCGCGCTCAAGCAGTAAAGCCAACGAACCGACGGAGCCTTCACCATGTCCCGCCACGCCAACACCGGCCGCAAGCTCAGCCGGAATACCAGCCACCGCAAGGCCCTGCTCGACAACCTCGTGCGCGCGGTGATCCTCGAAGAGAGCATCCGGACCACCACGCCCAAGGCCAAGGAGACGCGCAGGCTGGTGGAGCGGATCATCACCAAGGCGCGGGCGAACACGCTGGCGGCGCGGCGGGTGGTGCACAAGACGGTGCGCGACCAGGCCGCGCTCGCCAAGCTCTTCGCCACCATCGGCCCGCGCTTCAAGGAGCGGCCGGGCGGCTACACCCGCCTCATCCACACCAAGAACCGCGTCGGCGACAACGCGCCCATGTCCATCCTCGAGCTGGTGGAGAAGTCGGAGAAGACGGCGCCGGAGAAGAAGCCGTCTTCGGCGAAGAAGGCCGAGGCGAAGAAGGCCGAGGCGAAGGAGCCGGAGGGCGCGGAGGAGAAGAAGCCGGCGAAGGAAAAGAAGGCGAAGAAGAAGCAGGAAGGCGAGAACGCGGAGTAGTCAGCTCCGCAGCCGTTCGCGGATGCGGGCGATCAGCTCCTGGTTCTCGAACGGCTTGCGGATGAATTCCTCGGCGCCCGCTGCGAGCGCCCGCTCCACCACGTCCTTGCCCGGGCGCGCCGAGACCACGAAGACCGGCACGTCGCGGGTGCGCGGGTCCTTCTTCAGCGCACGGCAGAGGTCGAGCCCGTCGCGGTCCGGCATGGCGATGTCCAGGAGGACCAGATTCGGCAGAATGTGGTCGAGCTTCTCCAGCGCCGCGGCGGCGCTGGTGGCCACGGTGGACTCGATGCCCTCCAGCTCCAGCAGCGTGGCGAGGAAGGTGACGATCTCGGCGTCGTCGTCCACCACCAGCACGCGCTGCCGCAGGGCCTGCTCCGCGGCGGCGGTCATTCGTCGAGCTCCGCATCGTAACGGCCGGCGTTGGTGGCGATGGTGAGCTCTTTGGGGCTCATGTTGCGCGGAGCGAAGGTCGGCCTGCCGAGGTGGTCGCGGACGGCGAACTTGTTCACCGGCAGGATGACGCGCCCGCCCGGCGCCACCTCTTCGGCATGGAAGTCGTAGATGCCGTTGAGCGTGAGGGTGACGTCGCGCCACGGCTTTCGCGAATCGTTGCGGACGAAGATCTGCGTCATCGCAGGCAGCTCCACGCGCTGCACGCGGACGTAGGCGTCGAGCGCGTTCGAGGTGTAGAGCTGGCCCGCCAGGGTGGCGGCGACGATGGCGCAGTAGCCGCCGAGCGTGTACGCGCGCCAGCGCGAGTGCTCCGGCCGGGCGCGGAAGTCGGCCAGCGCGGTTTCGCCGCGGCTGGTCACCTCGCCGAAGATGCGGGTGGTGACGGAGACCAGCGCCCCCGCCGCTCCTGCGAGAACGCTGCCCACGGCGCCAGTGCCCCGCTTCCGTGGGGCGCTTGCGGCCGCGCGGGCAGGCATCTTCTGCGCTGTCGCCTGACTCACGCATTCCATCGTACCTGAGCGGGGCGGCATGGCAAAGGGCGGCAGACCTTGGTCGCGCTCGGGAAAACGACTGCCGCAAGCCAGCGCAATCGCGTACGAAATCCAGGCAACGCGTTGCGTTAGCGCTTCCTGATTTCATTTCGGCGACAGGATGAGCGGCACACCCGCGATTCGTGTCCCCGGATCACCTGCTACCGCCAGGCGGTGCGCTGGAAGCCGGGGTCCTGCGCCCAGCGCGAGAACGCGGGATCGTGCTGCATCTGCGAGAGGGATCGATCGCTCGCGTCGCGGGCAGCCTTCTCCAGCGCTTCTCCCTTGAGCCCCTGCTCGGCCAGATGGGCGCGCGCGTCGGGGCCGACCCTCCTCACCGCCTCCGCCAGCGCGTCCGCGGCGCCGGGCCCTTCGCCGCGCACGGCCAGGACGCGAGCGCGACCGTAGTAGCCCTCGGGCGACCGGGGCGAGACCTGGACCAGCCGCTCGAAGGTCGCCGCGGCCTCGGGAACCTGGCCGTCGTCGAGGAGGGCGACGCCGTACTGGTAGAGCGCGGCCACGTTGTCGGACTTGAGATGCACCGCGCGCTCGTAGTCGGCGAGCGCCGCCTTGCGATTGCCCGCGCGCGCCGCCAGGTTCCCCCGCGAGAGCAAGAGGAAGAGGTTGGTGGGCGACCCCTGAAGCGCGGTGTCCAATTCCTTGCGCGCGGAGGTCAGGTCGCCCTTGTCGCCCAGCACCCGCGCCGCGCCGATGCGCGCCGTCACCGAGCCGGGGTCCACGGCCGCGGCGTCGCGGTACGCGAGGAGCGCCTCGTCCTTGCGGCCGAGATCGTAGAGCGTGTCGGCAAGCCGCTCGCGCGCCAGCGCGCTGCGCGGCGAGAGCCTGGCCGCCTCGCGATACTCGGCCACCGCCTCGTCCCTGTGGCCGTTGTTCACCAGCACGTTGCCGCGCGCGAGGTGCGGCGCGGACGAGTCGGTGTTGCAGGCGGCGGCCAGCAGCAGGACGAAAGCTACACGCTTCATGCTCGGGGAGGATAGTCGGGAAAGAAGGGGACACCAGACTTAATTCACCCTCGCCGGCCGGCGAGAGCCGTGAATTAAGTATCGCTGTCCCCTCTTTTCAGGCAGGGGGGAGCTGGAGGAGGAAGGACGCGCCGGTGCCGCCCTCGCGCAGCGTGAGCTTGCCGCCGTGCGCCTCGGCGATCTCTCGCGAGGTGGAGAGGCCAAGGCCGTTGCCGCCCGGCCGGGTGGTGACGAAGCGCTGGAAGATGCGGTCGCGGTCCTGCGCGGGAACGCCGGGCCCGTCGTCGGCGACGGTCACCTCGGCGCGGCCGTCGGTGGCGCGCGCGGTGGTGACCACGATGCGGGTGCGGGCGAAGTCGAGCGCGTTGAGCAGGAGGTTGAGGAGGAGCTGGCGGATGGCGAAGGGATCGGCATCCACCCGGGGCGGCTCGCCGCCCACCTGCTCCACCACCAGGTCCTTCATCCGCGCCATCGGCTTCACCATCACCAGCGCGTCGTTGACCAGCTCGTTCACGTCCTGGGGCTTGCGGGGCACCTTCTCGCCGCTGGAGTAGCTGAGGAAGCTCTGCAGCTGCGCCACCGTCCTGCGCGTCTCGTTCTCCAGCTCCTTGAGGTGGCGCGACACCTTGGGGTCCGACTGCGCGCGCTCCGCGGCGGTGCGCGCCAGCTCGGCGAATCCCAGCACCACCGTGAGCGCGTTCTTCATCTCGTGCGCGAAGCCGGCGGTGAGCAGGCCCACGGTGCTGGTGCGCTGGGCGCGCTCAGCGCCACCGAGATCTCCCCGAGCCGCCGCTGCAGGCTCCACGCGGCCCCCGCGCCGCCCGCTGCCAGGACGAGCACCGCCAGGTAGAGGACGGCGCCCACGTTCCATCCCTTCCAGAGCGAGACCACCAGCGCGATGGTGGCGAGCAGGAAGACCACCGGGCCCCAGTAGAGGGCCGCCACCGCGATCTTGCGCGCCCCCAGCGCGGCGAGAATTCCCGGGGGATGGGCGTGCCTTTCCACGGCGGCCATATAGCAGAAGTGGAATGCGGCGCGCGCGCGATCCATCATGTGAGCATGGCTTTGTCGGGGCGCCGGGTGCTCTTGTGCGTGGGCGGGGGAATCGCCGCGTACAAGTCGTGCGAGCTGTCGCGCCTCCTGGTCAAGGCGGGAGCGCAGGTCCGGCGTCGCGCTCACGCCGGCGGCGCAGCGTTTCGTCAGCGCGCTCACCTTCCAGGCGCTGACCGGAAGCGCGGTCGCCTCCGACCTCTTCTCCGTCGAGCTGGAGCTGGCGGCGGGGCACATCGCGCTCGCGGACTGGGCGGAGCTCGCGGTGATCGCGCCGGCCACCGCGAACCTGCTCGCGCGCCTGCGGACGGGCCAGGCGGACGACGCCGCCACCGCCGCCCTCATCGCCATCGACCCGCGCCGGTGGCTCCTGGCGCCGGCGATGAACGAGAAGATGTGGGCGAGTCCCGCGGTGGCCGAGAACGTGCGCGTCCTGCGCGAGCGGGGTGCGCGGCTGGTGGGTCCCGACGAGGGCGAGATGGCCGAGCGCAGCCACGTGGGTCCCGGCCGGATGTCCGAGCCTGCCGCCATCTTCGCCGCCGCCCTGGCGGCGCTCGAGCCGCGGGATCTGGAGGGCGTCGCGGTGCTGGTGACCGCGGGGCCCACCCGGGAGATGCTCGACCCGGTGCGGTTCTCTCCAATCCCTCATCGGGCCGCATGGGCTACGCGCTGGCCGAGGCGGCGCGCGATCGCGGGGCCGCGGTGACGCTGATCTCCGGCCCGGTGGAGCTGCCCGCGTTGCCCGGCGTCCCGCTCGTGCGCGTGGTCTCCGCCGACGAGCTGGCGCAGGCGGTGGACCGCCATCTGGATGGCGCGCGGGTGCTGGTGATGGCAGCCGCGGTTTCCGATCAGCGGCCGAAGAGCCGGGCGCTCCACAAGATGAAGAAGCAGCCGGGCGAAGAGACGCTGACCCTGGTGCGCACTCCAGACATCCTCGCCGGCGTGGCCGCGCGCGCGCACCGGCCGCTCCTGGTGGGCTTTGCCGCGGAGAGCGAGAACGTGGAGGAGAACGCGCGCGAGAAGCTGCAGCGCAAGGACCTGGACCTGATCGTCGCCAACGACGTCGCGGACGCCTTCGGCAAGGAGACCAATCGCGTGCTGGTGCTGGGCAAGGACGGCGCGCGCAGCGAGCTTTCCGGCAGCAAGCTCTCGCTGGCGCACGCGATCTGGAACATGGTCCGCGAGCGCCTGTCCGGTTACACTGCGCGCATGCGCGAGGTCATCGGCGAGCTGCGTGCCTGGCTGGCGTGGGCGCAGGAGAGCGGCCTTTCGAACCTGGCGCAAGCCGCGGCCGCGCCGCCGCCACAGGCGCAAGAGGCTCCGCTGAAGCTCCACCTCCTCGATCCGGTGCGCGAAGAGCTCGGCGAGTGCACGCGCTGCAAGCTGCACAAGGGCCGCAACAACATCGTCTTCGGCGTGGGCAACCCGCGCGCCCGGCTCATGTTCGTCGGCGAGGCGCCCGGCGAGGACGAGGACATCGCAGGGCTTCCCCTTCGTCGGCAAGGCCGGCCAGCTCCTCACCAAGATGATCGAGGCGATGGGCCTGCACGCGCGACGACGTCTACATCTGCAACACCGTGAAGTGCCGCCCGCCCAACAACCGCAACCCCGAGCCGGACGAGCTGCTCGCCTGCGAGCCCTTCCTCAAGGGCCAGCTCGCGGCGGTGAAGCCGGAGGCCATCGTCACGCTGGGCAAGTTCGCCGCCCAGGCGCTGCTGCGCGAGCAGACGCCCATCACCCGGCTGCGCGGGCAATGGCGCGAGTACCAGGGCATCCCGCTGATGCCCACCTTCCATCCCGCGTACCTCCTGCGCAGCCCCGGCGAGAAAGGCAAGGTCTGGGACGACCTGAAGCAGGTGATGAAGAAGCTCGAGCTGCCTCTGCCGAAAGGAGGCCCGTCGTGATTGCCGCGCTCGCCGCCGCGTTCGTCGCCTATGCCGAGCTGACCGGCTCGGTCGATCCCGGGTCGGGGAGCTTCCTCGTCGAGGCCATCCACGACGCGGAGACGCAAGGGGCGGAAGCGCTGGTGGTGCGCATCGACACTCCGGGCGGCCTGCTCTGCACCACGCGCGAGGTGGTGCAGGCGGAGCTGTCCGCCAAGGTGCCGATCGTCTTCTGGGTGGGCCCGCCGGGAGCGCGCGCGGGTCGGCGGGCGTCTTCCTCACCCTGGCCGCGCACGTGGCCGCGATGGCGCCGTCCTCGAACATCGGCGCCGCGCACCCGGTGGGCATCGGAGGATTCGGCGGCGGCGAGGGCGAGAAGAAGCCGCAGCAGGACACGATGGAGAAGAAGCTCGAGAACGACACCGCCGCCTTCGTGAAGGGCATCGCCGAGCGGCGCTCGCGCAACGTGGAGTGGGCGGAGAAGGCGGTGCGCGACAGCGAGAGCATCACCGCGTCCAAGGCGCTGGAGCTGAAGGTGATCGACCTGATCGCCGAGGACGTTCCGGAGCTCTTGCGCAAGATCGACGGCCGCAAGGTCGATCTGGGCGGCGGCGATCGGCGCACGCTGCACACCGCCAGCGCCGAGATCCAGGACGTCACTGGGCGGTGAAGGACAAGGTGCTGCACGGCCTCGCCAACCCGGAGGTCGCCTATCTCATCGCCATGCTCGGCGTGCTCGGCATCATGCTCGAGCTGTTCCACCCCGGCACCATCGTGCCCGGCGTGGTGGGCGGGATCTGCCTCGTCATCGCCGCCATCGCCTTCCAGATGCTGCCGGTGAACATCGGCGCGCTGCTGCTCATCGCGCTGGGCGTCGGCTTCTTCGTGGCCGAGATGTACGTCGGCGGGCACGGCGGGTTCATCGCCGCCGGCCTGGTCTGCGTGGTGATCGGCTCGCTGCTCCTCGTCGGTCACGTCGAGAAGGGCTTCTACGCCGATGCCGACTTCGGCCTGGCCTGGCGCGTGGTGGCGCCGGTGGGCGCGGCCATGGCGCTCATCGCCGGGACGCTGGCCTGGAAGCTCTCCCCAGCGCGCGGCAGCCGCTCAAGACCGGCGCCTATTCGATCATCGGCGAGGTCGGCGAGGTGCGCGAGGGCGACACCGTGCTGGTCGCCGGCGAGCTGTGGAAGGCGCGCAGCGCCGAGCCGCTGGTCCCCGGCACCCGCGCGCGGGTGCTTGCGGTGCGCGGATTGACACTGGAAGTGGCGCCCGAGGGCGCCGCACTGACAAAGGCGGCGATGAGTCCCTTGCTCTTCCTCCTCATTCCCCTCGGCCTCTGGCTCGTCTCCGGCCTGCGCGTCATCCAGGAATACGAGTCGGGCGTGATCTTCCGGCTCGGCCGCTTCGCCGAGACCAAGCGGGCGGGGCTCAACTGGATCGTCCCGGGCCTCGACCGCATGGTGAAGGTCGACCTGCGCATCGTGACGCGCGACGTGCCGCCGCAGGACGTGATCACCCGCGACAACGTCAGCCTCAAGGTCTCCGCGGTCATCTACTTCCGCGTCATCGACGCGGAGAAGGCCGTCATCCAGGTGGAGAACTTCCTCTACGCGACCTCGCAGCTCTCGCAGACCACGCTGCGCTCCACGCTGGGCAAGCTGGACCTCGACGACCTGCTCGCCCAGCGGGAGAAGATCAACAAGGAGCTGCAGCAGGTCCTCGACCTGCACACCGAGCCGTGGGGAATCAAGGTGACGGCGGTGGAGGTGAAGCAGCTCGACCTGCCGCCGGAGATGCAGCGGGCGATGGCGCGGCAGGCGGAGGCGGAGCGCGAGCGCCGCGCCAAGGTCATCGCCGCCGAAGGCGAGTACCAGGCGGCGGAGAAGCTGGGAATGGCGGCGGACGTGATCGACGCGCACCCGTCGGCGCTGCAGCTCCGCTATCTGCAGACGCTGGTGGAGATCAGCGCGGAGAAGGCCTCCACCACCATCTTCCCGGTATCCATCGATCTGATCGCGTCGTTCATGGGCAGGAACGCCGCTCAGGCGCCGCCGGCCCCGCGCGCCGCTCCGCCGGTGATTCCTCACGCGCCGCAACAGCCGCCGCCGGCCCCATTCCGCCGCGTGCCTCCGGCGGCCATGAGTGATCCGTACGGCCTGCGCCGCGTGGTGCGGCCGCAGGCGTGTTGCCGCAGCAGGCGGAGGTGCTCGATCCGCGGCTGCCGCTCGGCGAACGAGCTCTCATCGACGTCGAGCACCTGAACATCGACGCGGCGTCGTTCCGGCAGCTCGGAGAGTGCGCCGGCGATCGCGCGCGCATCGCCGACGCGGGTGCGCGAGATTGTCGCGGCGCGCGGCAAGATGCACAACCCGGTCACCGGCTCGGGCGGGATGCTCATCGGCCGGGTCGCGTGGGTCGGGCCCGAGCACCCGCGCACGTGAGCTGCGGGCGGGCGACCGCATCGCGACCCTGGTCTCGCTGACGCTGACGCCGCTCGTGCTCGAGGAGATTCTCGCGGTGCACCTGGGGGCGGAGCGGCTGGAGGTGCGCGGGCGCGCGGTGCTCTTCGCCACGGGCCTCTGGGCGCCCTTGCCGGAGGATCTGCCGGAAGCCGATCGCGCTGGCGGTGCTCGACGTGTGCGGCGCGCCGGCGTGGGTTGCGCGCCTGGCCGTGCGGGGCAACGCGTGCTGGTGCTGGGCGCGGGAAAGAGCGGGTCGCTCGCCTGCGCCCAGGCGCGCAAGAACGGCGCGCAGGTGACCGCGCTCGATTACCGCGAGGAGGCGGCGCGACGGCTGGTCGAAGACGGCCTTGCCGACGGGTGGCTCGCGCTCGACGCGACCCGTCCGCTCGAGGTCTTTGCGAAGACGCGCGGGCAGTTCGACCTGGTGGTCAACTGCGCCAGCGTGCCGGGCACGGAGATGGCGAGCATCCTCTCCGCGCGCGACGGCGGCGAGGTGCTCTTCTTCAGCATGGCGACGAGCTTCACCGCGGCGGCCCTGGGCGCGGAGGGCGTGGGCAAGGACGTGCGGCTCACCATCGGCAACGGCTATGCGCGCGGCCATGCCAGGCTCGCCCTCGACCTGGTGCGGGAGATCCCCGCGCTGCAGCGCATCTTCGCGGCGCGGGTGGGTTGATGCTCCGGCAGGCGTGCGCGCTGGTCCTGGCGGGAGGCGAGAGCCGGCGGTTCGGCAGCGACAAGGCGCTGGCGCACTTCCGCGGCGCGGCGCTTCTGGAGCGGTGCTGGCCGGGCTTTCGTCGCTGCGCTTCGCGCAGGTCGCGGTGGTTGCCAAGCAGCCGGGAAGTATGCGGCGGTCGCCGGCGCGGCCGAGCTTCTCGCCGACGCGAGCGCACCGCAGACGCCGCTCGCCGGTCTCGCCGCGGGACTCGCGCGGCCTCGCGCGAGGTCGTCTTCGCCTGCGCCGCCGACATGCCCTTCGCCCCCGATGCGTCGCTGATGGACGCGCTCTTCGCCGCCGCCCCGGGCTACGACGCGGTGGTCCCGGAGGCGGGCGGCTCGCTGCAGCCCCTCTGCGGCCTGTGGCGGCGCGCGCCCTGTCTGAAAGCCGCGGAGGAGTTGCTGCCGGCGACCGCGCCGTCGGCCCCGCGCGCCATCCTCCCCCGCGTCCGCGGACGCTGCTCCGTGGGACGACCTCCGTCCGTTCCTCGACGCGGACACGCCCGAGGCGCTAAGGGAGCTCGAGCCTTAGCGCCGAGGCGAGCCGCGCGAACTGGCCCTCCGAGTTGTAGGCCTGCGCGGAGATGCGGATGAGCTGCCTCGGCAGTGCCGGAAAGACCATCACCGGCACCTCGATGCGGTGCCTCTCCAGCAGGGCTCTCTGCAGAGGGTGCCAGAAGCCGCCGCGCAAGGGCGGCCCTGCGCAGTCGGGCAGGGGAACCGACGCCAACGAACCGAGCATCGGCGTCCGGCGCCGGCGGCGCGACGCCGAGCGCCGTGCAGAGCAGGTCCGCCCGCGCAGCGCGAGCGCGTGGTTGCGCCGCATCAGCTCCGGCCAGCCGCCCGGAAAGAGCGCGCCGAGAAACCGGATTGCCTGCGGAATGCAGAGGAAGGGGGTGGGGTCGTCGGTGCCGGTCCAGTCGAACTCCAGCCGGAAGCGCGAGCGATCCGCGCCGCGGCGCATTCGCGCCGTGGCTGATGGTCGAGCGGCCGGATCGCGCGCCTGCCGGTCGCGCCGCACGTAGAGAAACGCCGCGCCCTTGGGCGCGCAGAGCCACTTGTGGCAGTTGCCGGTGTAGTACGCCGCGCCGAGCTCGCGCAGGTCGAGCGGGAGCATGCCCGGCGCGTGCGCGCCGTCGACGAGCGTGTCGATGCCGCGCTCCTCGAGCTCGGCGCACGAGCTCCCCACCGGGAAGACCAGCGCGGTCGGGCTGGTGACGTGATCGAGCAGCACCAGGCGCGTCCGCGGCGTGACCGCGGCCAGCACCGCTCGACCACCTGTCCGGGCGCCGCGATGGCAAGGGAACGGCGCGACCACCACCTCACGCCGCCGCGGCCCGCGCGCAGGCGCAGCGCGTTGCGGCAGGCGTTGTAGGCGTGGTCGGTGGCCAGCAGCTCGTCGCCGGGCTGCAGCGACAGCGAGCGCAGCACGGTGTTCACGCCGCTGGTCGCGTTGGGGACGAAGGCGAGATCGTCGGGGTCCGCGCCGATGAACGCGCCCAGCGCGCCCCGCGCCTCGTCGAGCAGCCGCTCCAGCTCGCGCGCGAGGAACTGCACCGGCTCCCGCTCCAGCGCGCGCGCGCAGCTCCGCCTGCGCCTCCAGCACCGGGCGCGGGCAGGCGCCGAACGAGCCGTGGTTGAGGAAGTCGATCTCCGGATCGAGCGTCCAATGGCGCGCGAGATTGTCAGCCATGCGCCGGCTCCGGCGAGAGCCTCTCCACGAACACCACCTCGGAGAAGCCCAGGCCGACGAAGAGCGAGCGCAGCGACTGCCGCGCCGACTCCCGCGCGCTGTCCTGAAGCCACTTGTCGGCGCTCGCCTCGGCCTCGAAGGCGTTGCGCGCCCGCTCGAAGAGCTGCGCGGTCTGCCCGGAGTCGAGGTTCGAGCCGATGATCTCCGTCTCCGCCGGCCGCAGCTCCACCTGCGTCCGGACCGGGGGAGCACCACCTCGACGCTGCGGCCCCGCACCCGCAACGAGCTCACGTCCAGCTTGCGCAGATCGAGCCCGAGGTGCGCCACCGCGAAGACGATGGCGCGGCCGCGCGGCGGGTGCACCGAGTAGCTGGCCCACTGCGCGATCGCGCCCCAGACCGTGGCCTGCTCGCGCGGGTCGGGGGTGAAGTCGATCTTCTTGTAGAGGGAGACGTCGAGCGTGTTCAGGCGCGCCACCTCGCGCACCTTGAGGATCAGCGCCGGCGCGTCGGGCAGCGGCGCGGCGCGATGGGTGAAGTGCCAGACGACGCCTGCGCCGAGCGCGAACGCGAGCAGCAGCGCGCAGAGCGCCAGCGCGTTTCGCATGCGGGCACTCTAGCTTACCCGATGGCGATGACGTTTTCCTACATTGACCTCGCCTGCGCGCCTCTTACGGTGCGCCGCAAGACCGAGGTCCCCGTGCACAAGCGCATCCTCCCGCTCCTCCTTGCCGTCGCCGCCTGTCACGCCAGCCCCGACACCAACGACCTGCCGTCGTTCGTGAAGGGCCCCATCGTCACCAACACCTACGACGGAACGAGCGACGATCTGCTCACCGGCGGCCTGGGAAAGACCGGCCTTGGCTCGGCCGCGCCGCCGGCGTTCGCGAAGCCGGACAGCCCCGACCGCGGCGGAGTTGCGCACGCATGGCCATCTACCACAACTATCGCGCGCTGGTGGACCCCACCGCGTCCGGCGGCTACGGCACGCTCTACGGCCCGAACCTGGACGTGAACGGAGGCAATACCCTCGGCGAGGGCAAGATCGCCGGACAGGAGTGGCTGGCCTACGACGACGACGGCAGCGGAAGGCAGAACGTGACCATGATGGTGCAGGTCCCGGCCAACTTCGACAGGAGCAACCCGTGCATCGTCACCGGCACGTCCTCCGGGTCGCGAGGCGTGTACGGAGCCATCGCCACCGCGGGCGAGTGGGGCCTCAAGCACGGCTGCGCCGTCGCCTACACCGACAAGGGCACGGGCACCGGCGTGCACGACCTGCAGAACGACAGCGTGAACCTGATCGACGGCACGCGACAGGATGCCAAGGCGCCGCGCGCCGGCTCGAACTTCACCGCGCCGCTCAGCGACGCGGAGCGCACGGCGTACCTGGCCGCCCATCCCGATCGCTTCGCGATCAAGCACGCGCACTCGCAGCAGAACCCGGAGAAGGACTGGGGCAGGTTCACCCTGCACGCGGTCGAGTTCGCCTACTACGTGCTCAACCAGATGTTCGGCGTGCCGCAGGGCAACGGAAGGTGGTCCGCGCCTATCACCCCGGCCAGATCATCACCATCGCGGCCAGCGTCTCCAACGGCGGCGGCGCGGCGCTCGCGGCAGCGGAGGAGGACACGCAGCACTTCATCAGCGGCGTGGTGGCGGGCGAACCACAGGTCCAGGTCGCCTCCACCGCCACCATCCAGCGCGGCGGCGCGACCGTGCCTGCGAGCGCGAAGCCGCTCTTCGACTACACCACGCTGGCCGCGCTCTACCAGGGGTGCGCCGCCGGCGCGACCGGCGTGCCCGCGAACCTGAACTTCCTTCGGCAAAGCGCAGATCGACAGCCGCTGCGCGGGCCTGCGGCAGCACGGGCTGCTCGATGCCACGACGCAGCCGGAGCAGGCCGACGAGGCGCTCGCCCGGCTGCACCAGGCGGGATAGGAGCAGGACTCGAACTTCCTGCACAGCTCGCATTTCGCTTCCTACGCCACCCCGGCCGTGGCGGTGACGTACGCCAACGCGTATTCGCGGGCGAGCGTGCAGGACAACCTCTGCGGCTACAGCTTCGCCGCCACCGACCCCCCGGGACGCCGGTGCCCGCCGACGCGTCGCCGGCCAACGCAAACGCGCTCCTGCAACTGTTCGGCACCGGCAACGGCGTTCCCCCGACGGGTCCGCTGCAGCTCATCGACGAAAACTCGGTGGGCGGACCGCGGCGCGACCAGGTTTCCACCTCGCCGTCCACCGGCGCGCAGGACTTCAACGTCGACGGCATGGTCTGCCTGCGCAGCCTCTTCACCGGGACCGACAGCGCGGAGCGCCCCTGACCGGCGATCTGCTGGCGCGTTCGAACGCGCTCAAGGCGGGCATCAAGGAGGTGCTACGGACGGGGCGGCTGCACGGCGTTCCGACCATCCTCGTCCAGGGCCGGTCGGATGCGCTGGTCCCGGTGAACCATGCCTCGCGCGCGTACCTCGGCGCGAACAAGATGGCGGAAGGCGCGGGCTCGCCGACCGTCTACTACGAGGTCACCAACGCGCAGCACTTCGACGCCTTCATCTCCGCTTCGGCCCCGCGTTCCAGGCCGCTTCCTGCCGCTCCACCGCTACGTGATCCAGAGCCTCGATCTCATGTACGCGCACCTGAAGAACGGCGCGGCGCTGCCGGCGAGCCAGGTGGTGCGCACGACGCCGCGTGGCTTCCGGACCGGGCGGGCCGCCGCCGAACATCGCGCCCTCGAACGTGCCGCCGATCGCCGCCTCGCCCCCGGCGGGCGATCAGATTACCTTCGCGGCCGGCACGCTGAGCATTCCTAACTGAGCCTTGCGGGAGGCGCTGCCTTGGGATAGACGCAGCCCTCCCATGTCGCAGCTCTTCGTCGAACCATACGCCGTCGTCCGTGCGCGCGAGCTGGCGCGCGGCGCCGCCATGGGCGTGCAGGCCTTCATCGATCGGCACACGACCGTCTCCATCGAGCGCACGGTGCTGCGGCTGCTCGGCATCGCCGGCGCGGGCACCCGCGGGGCGCCGCTGGCGAATCTGATGGTCGACCGCCTGCGCGAAGCCGGAGTGCTGCAGCAAGGCGCGGCGTACTGGCTGGGCCGGGCGCTGCGCGCGGCGCCGGGGAAGGATCCGCTGCAGGCCATCGAGCGCATCTCCGCGCATCCGGCGAAGCTTCCCCCGCTCGGCGAGGCGGAGGAGGAGCAGCTTCGCGAGGAGATGCGCGCCGAGGCGCGCGCCGCCGTCCGCGAGCTGCGGGCGCGCATCGAGCAGCGCAAGCAGCTCAAGGCATCGCTGCAGGTCGGCTCCTTCGAGGGCGCGCCCTGGAAATACGTCATCGTCGCCACCGGCAACATCTACGACGACGTGGTGCAGGCGAGGGCCGCCGCGCAGCGGGCGCCGACATCGTCGCGGTCATTCGCGCACCGCGCAGTCGCTCCTCGACTACGTGCCGCACGGCGCCACCACCGAGGGCTACGGCGGCACCTTCGCCACGCAGGAGAACTTCGGATCATGCGCGCGGCGCTGGACGAGGCAGTCGAAGAAGCTCGGCCGCTACGTCCACCAGACGAACTACTCCTCGGGCCTCTGCATGGCCGAGATCGCGTGGATGGCGGCGTTCGAGCGGCTCGACATGCTGCTCAACGACGCGATGTACGGCATCCTCTTTCGCGACATCAACATGTAGCCGCACCTTCGTCGATCAGTACGTCTCGCGGCGCATCTGCGCGTCGCGGGGATCATCATCAACACCGGCGAGGACAACTACCTGACCACCGCCGACGCCGTCGAGAAGGCGCACACCGTGCTCGCCAGCCAGTTCATCAACGAGGCCTTCGCGCACCGCGCGGGGATGAGCGACGAGCAGATGGGCCTCGGCCACGCCTTCGAGATCGATCCCGCGCTCGAGGACACGCTCCTGCTCGAGTTCGCCATGGCGCAGCTGGTTCGCGAGCTCTTCCCGCGAGCCCCATCAAGTGGATGCCGCCCACCAAGCACAAGAAGGGCGACATCTTCTTCAGCCACGTCCACGACGTGATGTTCGACCTGGTGGGCGTCACGACCGGCCAGTGGATCGAGCTTCTCGGCATGTTCAGCGAGGCGATCCACAATCCGTTGCTGATGGACCGCTACGTCGCGCTGAAGTCGGCCGCGTACGTGTTCAGGCGGCGCGGCACCTGGGCGACGAGATCTCCTTCAAGCCCGACGGCATCGTGGCGCGGCGGCAGCGCGAGGTGTTCGACCAGGGCCTGCGGCTCCACCTGCGAGCCCAGGTTGACGGCCCGGAACATGGGATAGCGCTCGAGGCCATAGTCGCCCGCGAAGCCCTTCATGTTCATGATGGCGTCGATTCCGGTGGTGTGCGAGTCGGTGCCGATGCAGGCGCCCACCACCACGATGCGGCGCCCCAGGTCGCGCCGGACCGCCTCGTTCAGCTCGTCGAAGCCGTGCTTTCTCTGCGCGACCACCGGAACCTCGATCGCGCCGTAGTCGAGCTGCATGTGGGTGCGGCCATAGACGACGAAGAAGCTGTAGTCCTCGCCCGCCTTCTCCATCGCCGAAACCAGCACGTTGCTCAGCCCCAGCTTCTTCGCCACCAGCGCCGCCGCCTCCTTGGCCTTCTCGCTCGCCGCAACCGGCAGCACGAAGGAGAGCTGGATGACGCCGTCGTCCTTGCGATCGCCGTAGGGCCGGATGATCTTGCTTGTCGGTCACTGGCGTCCCTCCAGGATCTCGAGGAAGGGATTGAAGTAGCCGGCGCCCCGCTCGATCACGCCGTCGAGGCCCTTGCCCCCGTCGGGCAGCCGGGCGGTGTCGCCGAAACGCGCCTTGCCGATCGCCGCCATCATGCCGTCCTTGGCGACCTCTTCCAGGAGCGCGAGCGCCTGGTCGAACACCTCGCGCTGCCGCCGCGCCACGATGCCGTCGGGCTTGAAGGAGATCTCCTCGCCCAGGTGCCGCGCCGCCCGGTACACGTACGCGGCGGACTTGAGGGCGACGTAGCGGTCCTGAGGAAGGGATTGTGCATCGCCTCGGTCATCATGCCGAGGAGCTGGATGCCCTGGCCGGTGGTGATGGCGACCAGGTCGGCCATCACGTCGTAGGCGTGGCTGAAGAAGATGTCGCCCTCCTTGTGCTTGGTGGGCGGCATGTACTTGATGGGGCTCCTGGGGAAGATCTCGCGCACCATCATCGCCATGGCGAACTCGCGCAAGAGCGTGTCCTCGCGCGCGGATCGATCTCGAAGGAGTGGCCGAACCCGATCAGCTCGTCTTTCATCCCCGCCAGGTGCGCGAAGGTCTCGTTGACGAGCTGGGAGGCGATCACCGTGTGCGCCGCCTCGTCGGCGTCGGCGGTGGTGAGGTAGTTGTCCTCGCCGGTGTTGATGACGATGTCCGCGAACCCGCAGATGCGCCGGGAGAAATACTGGTCGCAGAAGGTCCGCTTCATGTTGATGTCGCGGAAGAGGATGCCGTACATGGCGTCGTTGAGCAGCATGTCGAGCCGCTCGTACGCCGCCATGAAGGCGATCTCCGGCATGCACAAGCCGGAGCTGTAGTTGGTGAGGTGGACGTAGCGGCCGAGCTTCTTCGACTGTTCGTCCAGCGCCTCGCGCATGATGCGGAAGTTCTCCTGCGTGGCGTAGGTGCCGCCGAAACCCTCGGTGGTGGCGCCGTGGGGCACGTAGTCGAGCAGCGACTGCGCGGTGCTGCGGATGACCGCGATGACGTCGGCTCCCTGCTGCGCGGCGGCCCGCGCCTGCTCCACGTCGTCGTAGATGTTGCCGGTGGCGACGATCACGTATTTCCAGGGCGCTCCGGGAAAGGAGCCGACCTGCAACGAACGCTTGAGCTC
The DNA here is from genome assembly GCA_963792275.1 of uncultured delta proteobacterium. Taxonomy (GTDB): domain Bacteria; phylum Myxococcota; class Myxococcia; order Myxococcales; family 40CM-4-68-19; genus 40CM-4-68-19. The sequence continues at coordinate 15,344 of CAWBVQ010000014.1, read as the reverse complement.
CCTGCGCTGGTCGATGCGCGCGGCGAGCTCGCGCACCGCCGAGCGGGCCTCCGCCCGCATCTCCTCGCGAAGCTGCGCCTCTTCCGCCTCGCCGAGCGGGGGCAGCTTCTCGGGATGGGCGGCGACGCGCTCGATGGCGTGGAGCGGATCCTTGCCCGGGGAGGCGCGCAGGGCGCGGCCCAGCCAGTAAGCCGCCCCCTGCTGGAGCACGCCGGCTTCTCGAAGCCGGTCGACCATCAGATTCGCCAGAGGGGCCCCGCGGGAGCCGGCGCCGGAGATGCCGAGCAGGCGCAGCACCGTGCGCTCGATGGAGACGGTGGTGTGCCGATCGATGAAGGCCTGCACGCCCAGGGCCGCGCTGCGCGCAAGCTCGCGCGCCCGGGCAACGGCGGATGGCTCGACGAAGAGCTGGGCCATGGGAGGCGCTGCGTCTACCCCAATGCAGCGCCTCTCGCAAGGCTAGTTGGGAATGCTCAGCGTGCCGTTCGCGAAGGTGATTCTGATCGCCTGCCGGCGGCGACGCCGCGATGGGCGGCACGTCGTCCGGCGTGATGTTCGGCGCCGGCCCGGCCGGTCCGGACAAGCCGCGCGGCGTCGTGCGCACCACCTGGCTGGGCGGCAGGCGCCGCGCCGCTCTTGAGATGCGCGTACATCAGATCGAGGCCCTGGATCACGTAGCGGTGGAGCGGCAGGAAGCGCGCCTGGAACCCGGGGCCGAAGGCGGAGATGAAGGCGTCGAAATGCTGCGCGTTGGTGACCTCGTAATAGACCGTCGGCGAGCCCGCGCCTTCGGCCAGCTTGTTGGCGCCGAGGTACGCGCGCGAGGCGTGGTTCACCGGGACCAGCGCATCCGCCCTGCCCTGCACCAGGATGGTGGGCACGCCGTGCAGCCGCCCGGTGCGGAGCACCTCCTTGATTCCCGCCTTGAGCGCGTTGGAACGCGCCAGCAGATCGCCGGTCAGGGGTGCTCCGGCGCTGTCGGTCCCGGTGAAGAGGCTGCGCAGGCAGACCATGCCGTCGACGTTGAAGTCCTGCGCGCCGGTGGACGGCGAGGTGGAAACCTGGTCGCGCCGCGGTCCGCCCACCGAGTTTTCGTCGATGAGCTGCAGCGGACCCGTCGGGGGAACGCCGTTGCCGGTGCCGAACAGTTGCAGGAGCGCGTTTGCGTTGGCCGGCGACGCGTCGGCGGGCACCGGCGTGCCCGGGGGGTCGGTGGCGGCGAAGCTGTAGCCGCAGAGGTTGTCCTGCACGCTCGCCCGCGAATACGCGTTGGCGTACGTCACCGCCACGGCCGGTGTGGCGTAGGAAGCGAAATGCGCGCTGTGCAGGAAGTTCGAGTCCTGCTCGTATCCCGCCTGGTGCAGCCGGGCGAGCGCCTCGTCGGACTGCTCCGGCTGCGTCGTGGCATCGAGCAGCCCGTGCTGCCGCAGGCCCGCGCAGCGGCTGTCGATCTGCGCTTTGGGAAGGAAGTTCAGGTTGGCGGGCACGCCGGTCGCGCCGGCGGCGCACCCCTGGTAGAGCGCGGCCAGCGTGGTGTAGTCGAAGAGCGGCTTCGCGCTCGCAGGCACGGTCGCGCCGCCGCGCTGGATGGTGGCGGTGGAGGCGACCTGGATCTGTGGTTCGCCCGCCACCACGCCGCTGATGAAGTGCTGCGTGTCCTCCTCCGCTGCCGCGAGCGCCGCGCCACCGCCGTTGGAGACGCTGGCCGCGATGGTGAGGATCTGGCCCGGGTGATAGGCGCGGACCACCTTGCCGTTGCCCTGCGGCACGCCGAACATCTGGTTGAGCACGTAGTAGGCGAACTCCACCGCGTGCAGGGTGAACCTGCCCCAGTCCTTTTCCGGGTTCTGCTGCGAGTGCGCGTGCTTGATGGCGAAGCGATCGGGATGGGCGGCCAGGTATGCCGTGCGCTCCGCGTCGCTGAGCGGGGCGGTGAAGTTGGAGCCGGCGCCGGCCGCCTTGGCGTCCTTTCGCGTGCCGTCGATCAGGTTCACGCTGTCGTTCTGCAGGTCGTGCACGCCGGTCCCCGTGCCCTTGTCGGTGTAGGCGACGGCGCAGCCGTGCTTGAGGCCCCACTCGCCCGCGGTGGCGATGGCTCCGTACACGCCTCGCGACCCGGAGGACGTGCCGGTGACGATGCACGGGTTGCTCCTGTCGAAGCTGTCCGGCACCTGGACCATCATGGTGACGTTCTGCCTTCCGCTCCCGTCGTCGTCGAAGGCCAGCCACTCCTGTCCGGCGATCTTGCCCTCGCCGAGGGTATTGCCTCCGTTCACGTCCAGGTTGGGGCCGTAGAGCGTGCCGTAGCCGCCCGAGGCGGTCGGGTCCACCAGCGCCCGATAGTTCTGGTAGATGGCCATGGTGCGCAGCTCCGCCGCGGTGGGGCTGTCGGGCTTCGCGAACGCCGGCGGCGCTGCCGAGCCAAGGCCGGTCTTTCCCAGGCCTCCCGTGAGCAGGTCGTCGCTCGTTCCGTCGTAGGTATTGGTGACGATGGTGCCCTTCACGAAGGACGGGAGATCGTTGGTGTCGGGGCTGGCGTGACAGGCAGCGACGGCAAGGAGGAGCGGGAGGATGCGCTTGTGCAAGGGGACCTCGGTCTTGCGGCGCACCGTAGAGAGGCGCGCAGGCGAGGTCAATGTGGGAAAACGTCGTCGCCATCGGGTGAGCTAGAGTGCCCGCATGAGAAACGCGCTGGCGCTCTGCGCCCTGCTGCTCGCCTTCGCGCTCGGCGCAGGCGTCGTCTGGCACTTCACCCATCGCGCCGCGCCGCTGCCCGACGCGCCGGCGCTGATCGTCAAGGTGCGCGAGGTCGCGCGCCTGAACACGCTCGACGTTTCCCTCTACAAGAAGATCGACTTCACCCCCGACCCGCGCGAGCAGGCCACGGTCTGGGGCGCCCTCGCGCAGTGGGCGAGCTACTCGGTGCACCCGCCGCGCGGACGCGCCATCGTCTTCGCGGTGGCGCACCTCGGGCTGGATCTGCGCAAGCTGGACGTGAGCTCGTTGCGGGTGCGGGGCCGCAGCGTGGAAGTGGTGCTCCCCCGCGTCCAGACGCAGGTGGAGCTGAAGCCGGCGGAGACCGAGATCATCGGCTCGAACCTCGACTCCGGGCAGACCGCGCAGCTCTTCGAGCGGGCGCGCAACGCCTTCGAGGCCGAGGCCAGCGCGGACAAGTGGCTTCAGGACAGCGCGCGGGAGTCGGCGCGGCAGTCGCTGCGCTCGCTCTTCGTCGGCCTGGGCTTCTCCGAGGTGGTCTTCGTGGAGAGGCTGTCTCCGGAGCCGGCGCATGGCTGACGATCTCGCGCGCCATTGGACCCTCGATGCGGAGATTGACTTCCTCAACCACGGCTCGTTCGGCGCCTGCCCGCACCCGGTGCTGGAGGCGCAGGCGGAGCTGCGCGCGCGCATGGAGCGGCAACCGGTGCAGTTCCTCGCCCGCGAGCTGGAGGGCTTCTTCGACGAGGCGCGCGGCGCCCTGGGCGCGTTCATCGGCGCGGACCCCGACGATCTGGCCTTCGTGCCCAACGCGACCACCGGCGTGAACACCGTCATCCGATCGCTTTCGCTGCAGCCCGGCGACGAGCTGCTCACGACCGATCATGCCTACAACGCCTGCAGCAACGCGTTGCGTTGGCACGAGCCGCGCGGCGTGAAGGTGGCGGTCGCGCGCGTTCCCTGGCCCATCGCGGGTCCGGAGCAGGTCGTGGATGCGGTGCTGGGCGCGGTGACGGAACGGACGCGGCTGGTGCTGCTCGATCACGTCACCAGCCCGACGGGGCTGATCTTCCCGGTGCAGGAGCTCGTGCGCCGGCTGGAGGAGCGCGGCATCGACACGCTGGTGGACGCGGCGCACGCGCCGGGGATGCTCCCGTTGAACCTGCGCGAGCTCGGCGCCGCCTGGTACACCGGCAACTGCCATAAGTGGCTCTGCGCGCCCAAGGGCGCGGCGTTCCTCCACGCGCGCCGCGACCGGCAGTCCGCCATCCGCCCTCTCACCATCAGCCACGGCGCCAACGCGCAGCGGCCGGAGAGATCGCGCTTCCGGCTGGAGTTCGACTGGACCGGCACCGACGACCCCACCCCCTTCCTCTGCATTCCGCAGGCAATCCAATTTCTCGGCGCGCTCTTTCCGGGCGGCTGGCCGGAGCTGATGCGGCGCAACCACGCGCTCGCGCTGCGCGGGCGAACCCTGCTCTGCACGGCGCTCGGCGTCGCCCCGCCGGCGCCGGACCCGATGCTGGGTTCCTTGGCGTCGGTTCCCCTGCCCGACTACGCAGGGCCGCCCTTGCGCGGAGGCCTTCTGGCACCCTCTGCAGAGAGCCCTGCTGGAGCGGCACCGCATCGAAGTGCCGGTGATGGTCTTTCCGGCACTGCCGAAGCAGCTCGTGCGCATCTCCGCGCAGGCGTACAACTCGGAAGGCCAGTTCGCGCGGCTCGCCTCGGCGCTAAGGCTCGAGCTCGCTTAGCGCCTCGGGCGTGTCCGCGTCGAGGAACGGACGGAGATCGTCCCACGGCAGCCGCGTCCAGCGGACGCGCTGGAGGATGGCGCGCGGGCCCGGCGGCCGGTCGCCGAGCAGCAACTCCTCCGCGGCGGGAAGGCAGGGATCGCGCCGCCACATGGCGCAGAGCGGCTGCAGCGAGCCGCCGGCCTCCGGCACCACCGCATCGCACCCCGCGATCGCGGCGGTGAGCGCGTCCACCAGCGGTTCATCGGGGGCGAAGGGCATGTCGGCGGCGCAGGCGAAGACGACCTCGTGCCTGGCCGCGCGCAGGCCGGCGGCGAGACCGGCGAGCGGCGTCTGCGCCGCGCTCGCGTCGCCGAGAAGCTCGGCCGCGCCGGCGAACGCCGCGTATCTTCCCGGCTGCTTGGCAACCACCGCGACCTGCGCGAAGCGCAGCGACGAAAGCCCGGCCAGCACCGCCTCCAGCAGGGTCGCGCCGCGGAAGGGCGCCAGCGCCTTGTCGCTGCCGAACCGGCGGCTCTCGCCTCCCGCCAGGACCAGCGCGCACGCCTGCCGGGGCATCAACCCACCCGCGCCGCGAAGATGCGCTGGAGCGCGGGCGATCTCCCGGACCAGGTCGAGCGCGAGGCGGGCATGGCCGCGTGCATAGCCGTTGCCGATGGTGAGCCGCACGTCCTTGCCCACGCCCTCCGCGCCCAGGGCCGCGGCGGTGAAGCTCGTCGCCATGCTGAAGAAGAGCACCTCGCCGCCGTCGCGCGCGGAGAGGATGCTCGCCATCTCCGTGCCCGGCACGCTGGCGCAGTTGACCACCAGGTCGAACTGCCCGCGCGTCTTCGCATAGACCTCGAGCGGACGGGTCGCGTCGAGCGCGAGCCACCGCGTCGGCAAGGCCGTCTTCGACCAGCCGTCGCGCCGCCTCCTCGCGGTAATCGAGCGCGGTGACCGTGCGCGCCGTTCTTGCGCGCCTGGGCGCAGGCGAGCGCCCCGCTCTTTCCCGCGCCCAGCACCAGCACGCGTTGCCCCTGCACGGCCAGGCGCGCGACCCACGCCGGCGCCCCGCACACGTCGAGCACCGCCAGCGCGAGCGCCTCCGGCAGATCGTCCGGCATGCGGCGCCCAGAGGCCGGTGGCGAAGAGCATCGCGCGGCCGCGCACGTCCAGCCGCTCCGCGTCCGGGTGCACCGCCGCGGATCTCCTCGAGCACGAGCGGCGTCAGGGTCAGCGATACCAGGGTCGCGATGCGGTCGCCCGCGCGTCAGCTCACCGTGCGCGGGGTGCTCGGGTCCGACCCACGCCACGCGGCCGATGAGCATCCCACCCGAGCCGGTGACGGGGTTCTGCATCTTGCCCCGCGCCGCGACGATCTCGCGCACCCGCGCCGCGATGCGCGCCGGGTCGCCGGCGCACTCGTCGCGGAGCTGCCGGAAGGAGGCCGCGTCGACGTTCAGGCGCTCGACGTCGATGGAGCAGCTCGTCCGCCCGGGCGGAAGCCGCGGGTCGATCACCTCCGCCTGCTGCGGCAGCACGCCCTGCGGCCGCACCACGCGGCGCAGGCCGTACGGGATCACTCATGGCCGCCGGGAGCGCGCGGCGGAATGCGGGCCGGCACCGGCTGTTGCGGCGCCTGAGGAATCACCGGCGGAGCGGCGCGCGGGGACGGCGGCGCCAGAGCGGCGTTCCTCCCCATGAACGACGCGATGAGATCGATGGGCACCGGGAAGATGGTGGTGGAGGCCTTCTCCGCGCTGATCTCCACCAGCGTCTGCAGATAGCGGAGCTGCAGCGCCGCCGGGTGCGCGTCGATCACGTCCGCCGCCATGCCCAGCTTCTCCGCCGCCTGGTATTCGCCCTCCGCGGCGATGACCTTGGCGCGGCGCTCGCGCTCCGCCTCCGCCTGCCGCGCCATGGCCCGCTGCATCTCCACCGGCAGGTCGAGCTGCTTCACCTCCACCGCCGTGACCTTGATTCCCCACGGCTCGGTGTGCTGGTCGAGGACCTGCTGCAGCTCCTTGTTGATCTTCTCGCGCTGCGCGAGCAGGTCGTCCAGGTCCAGCTTGCCCAGCGTGGAGCGCAGCGTGGTCTGCGAGAGCTGGGAGGTGGCGTAGAGGAAGTTCTCCACCTGGATGACCGCCTTCTCCGCGTCGATGACGCGGAAGTAGATGACGGCGGAGACCTTGAGGCTGACGTTGTCGCGGGTGATCACGTCCTGCGGCGGCACGTCCCGCGTGACGATGCGCAGGTCGACCTTCACCATCCGGTCGAGGCCGGGGATGATCCACTTGAGCCCCGCCCGCTTGGTCTCGGCGAAGCGGCCGAGGCGGAAGATCACGCCCGACTCGTATTCCTGGATGACGCGCAGGCCGGAGACGAGCCAGAGGGCGAGGGGAATGAGGAGGAAGAGCAAGGGACTCATGCGCCCGCCTTTGTCAGTGCGGCGCCCTCGGGCGCCACTTCCAGTGTCAATCCGCGCACCGCAAGGACGCGTGCGCGGGTGCCGGGGACCAACGGTTCGGCGCTGCGCGCGTTCCAGAGCTCGCCCGCGACCAGCACGGTGTCGTCCTCGCGCACCTCGCCGACCTCGCCGATGATCGAATAGGCGCCCGTCTTGAGCGGCTGCCGCGCGCTGGAGGAGAGCTTCCAGGCCAGCGTCCCGGCGATCAGCGCCATGGCCGCGCCCACCGGACCCACCACCCGCCAGCCCAGGCCGAAGTCGGCATCGGCGTAGAAGCCCTTCTCCACGTGACCGACGAGCAGGAGCGAGCCGATCACCACGCACACCAGGCCGGCCGCGACGAACCCGCCGTGCCCGCCGACGTACATCTCCGCCACGAAGAAGCCGATGCCGAGCGCGATGAGCAGCAGCGCGCCGATGTTCACCGGCAGCATCTGGAAGGCGATGGCGGCGATGACGAGGCAGATCCCGCCCACCACGCCGGGCACCACGGTGCCGGGATGGAACAGCTCCAGCATGATGCCGAGCACGCCGAGCATGGCGATGAGATAGGCCACCTCCGGGTTGGCGAGGCCGTGCAGCACCTGGTCCTTCACCGCCCAGTGCACGTCCTTGATCTCGGCGCTGGCGGTGTGCAGCGTGCGCCGATCGCCGCCTCCCAGATCGACCTTGCGGCCGTCGATCTTGCGCAAGAGCTCGGGAACGTCCTCGGCGATGAGGTCCACCACCTTCAGCTCCAGCGCCTTGGAGGCGGTGATGCTCTCGCTGTCGCGGACCGCCTTCTCCGCCCACTCCACGTTGCGCGAGCGCCGCTCGGCGATCCCCTTCACGAAGGCGGCGGTGTCGTTCTCGAGCTTCTTCTCCATCGTGTCCTGCTGCGGCTTCTTCTCGCCCTCGCCGCCGCCGAATCCTCCGATGCCCACCGGGTGCGCGGCGCCGATGTTCGAGGACGGCGCCATCGCGGCCACGTGCGCGGCCAGGGTGAGGAAGACGCCCGCCGACCCCGCGCGCGCTCCCGGCGGGCCCACCCAGAAGACGATGGGCACCTTGGCGGAAAGCTCCGCCTGCACCACCTCGCGGGTGGTGGAGAGCAATCCGCCCGGAGTGTCGATGCGCACCACCAGCGCTTCCGCCCCTTGCGTCTCCGCGTCGTGGATGGCCTCGACGAGGAAGCTCCCCGACCCGGGATCCACCGAGCCGGTCAGCTCGGCATAGGCGACGAACGCGGCGGCGAGCGCGGCAATCACGACGGGCCTCCTTTCGGCAGAGGCAGCTCGAGCTTCTTCATCACCTGCTTGAGGTCGTCCCAGACCTTGCCTTTCTCGCCGGGGCTCCTCAAGAGGTACGCGGGATGGAAGGTGGGCATCAGCGGGATGCCCTGGTAATCGCGCCATTGCCCGCGCAGCCGGGTGATGGGCGTCTGCTCGCGCAGCAGGGCCTGGGCGGCGAACTTGCCCAGCGTGACGATGGCCTCCGGCTTCACCGCCGCGAGCTGGCCCTTGAGGAAGGGCTCGCAGGCGAGCAGCTCGTCCGGCTCGGGGTTGCGGTTGTTGGGCGGGCGGCACTTCACGGTATTGCAGATGTAGACGTCGTCGCGGCGCAGGCCCATCGCCTCGATCATCCGGGTGAGGAGCTGGCCGGCCTTGCCCACGAAGGGGAAGCCCTGGATGTCCTCGTCCTCGCCCGGCGCCTCGCCCACGAACATGAGCCGGGCGCGCGGGTTCCCCACGCCGAAGACGATGTTCTTGCGGCCCTTGTGCAGCTTGCAGCGCGTGCACTCGCCGAGCTCTTCGCGCACCGGATCGAGGAGGTTGAGCTTCAGCGGAGCCTCTTGCGCCTGTGGCGGCGGCGCGGCCGCGGCTTGCGCCAGGTTGGAAAGGCCGCTCTCCTGCGCCCACGCCAGCCAGGCACGCAGCTCGCCGATGACCTCGCGCATGGGCGCAGTCTAACCGGACAGGCGGTCGCGGACCATGCTCCAGATCGCGTGCGCGAGCGAGAGCTTGCTGCCGGAAAGCTCGCTGCGCGCGCCGTCCTTGCCCAGCACGATGACGCGATTGGTCTCCTTGCCGAAGGCATCCGCCACGTCGTTGGCGACGATCAGGTCCAGGCCCTTGCGCTGCAGCTTCTCGCGCGCGTTCTCCTCCACGTTCTCGCTCTCCGCGGCAAAGCCCACCAGGAGCGGCCGGTGCGCGCGCGCGGCCACGCCGGCGAGGATGTCTGGAGTGCGCACCAGGGTCAGCGTCTCTTCGCCCGGCTGCTTCTTGATCTTGTGGAGCGCCCGGCTCTTCGGCCGCTGATCGGAAACGGCGGCTGCCATCACCAGCACCCGCGCGCCATCCAGATGGCGGTCCACCGCCTGCGCCAGCTCGTCGGCGGAGACCACGCGCACGAGCGGGACGCCGGGCAACGGGGGCAGCTCCACCGGGCCGGAGATCAGCGTCACCGCGGCCCCGCGATCGCGCGCCGCCTCGGCCAGCGCGTAGCCCATGCGGCCCGATGAGGGATTGGAGATGAACCGCACCGCGTCGAGCATCTCCCGGGTGGGCCCCGCGGTCACCAGCACCGCGACGCCCTCCAGATCCCGCGGCTCGAGCGCCGCCAGGGCGGCGGCGAAGATGGCGGCAGGCTCGGACATCCGGCCGGGACCCACGTGGCTGCGCTCGGCCATCTCGCCCTCGTCGGGACCCACCAGCCGCGCACCCCGCTCGCGCAGGACGCGCACGTTCTCGGCCACCGCGGGACTCGCCCACATCTTCTCGTTCATCGCCGGCGCCAGGAGCCACCGGCGCGGGTCGATGGCGATGAGGGCGGCGGTGGCGGCGTCGTCCGCCTGGCCCGTCCGCAGGCGCGCGAGCAGGTTCGCGGTGGCCGGCGCGATCACCGCGAGCTCCGCCCAGTCCGCGAGCGCGATGTGCCCCGCCGCCAGCTCCAGCTCGACGGAGAAGAGGTCGGAGGCGACCGCGCTTCCGGTCAGCGCCTGGAAGGTGAGCGCGCTGACGAAACGCTGCGCCGCCGGCGTGAGCGCGACCCGGACCTGCGCTCCCGCCTTGACCAGGAGGCGCGACAGCTCGCACGACTTGTACGCGGCGATTCCCCCGCCCACGCACAAGAGCACCCGGCGCCCCGACAAAGCCATGCTCACATGATGGATCGCGCGCGCGCCGCATTCCACTTCTGCTATATGGCCGCCGTGGAAAGGCACGCCCATCCCCCGGGAATTCTCGCCGCGCTGGGGGCGCGCAAGATCGCGGTGGCGGCCCTCTACTGGGGCCCGGTGGTCTTCCTGCTCGCCACCATCGCGCTGGTGGTCTCGCTCTGGAAGGGATGGAACGTGGGCGCCGTCCTCTACCTGGCGGTGCTCGTCCTGGCAGCGGGCGGCGCGGGGGCCGCGTGGAGCCTGCAGCGGCGGCTCGGGGAGATCTCGGTGGCGCTGGAGCGCGCCCAGCGCACCAGCACCGTGGGCCTGCTCACCGCCGGCTTCGCGCACGAGATGAAGAACGCGCTCACGGTGGTGCTGGGATTCGCCGAGCTGGCGCGCACCGCCGCGGAGCGCGCGCAGTCGGACCCCAAGGTGTCGCGCCACCTCAAGGAGCTGGAGAACGAGACGCGCAGGACGGTGGCGCAGCTGCAGAGCTTCCTCAGCTACTCCAGCGGCGAGAAGGTGCCCCGCAAGCCCCAGGACGTGAACGAGCTGGTCAACGACGCGCTGGTGATGGTGAAGCCGATGGCGCGGATGAAGGACCTGGTGGTGGAGCAGGTGGGCGGCGAGCCGCCCCGGGTGGATGCCGATCCCTTCGCCATCCGCCAGCTCCTCCTCAACCTCCTGCTCAACGCGCTCGACTTCGCCCGCACCCGCATCGTGGTCACCACCGCGCGCGCCGCCGACGGCCGCGCCGAGGTGACCGTCGCCGACGACGGGCCGGGCGTTCCCGCGCAGGACCGCGACCGCATCTTCCAGCGCTTCGTCACCACCCGGCCGGGCGGCAACGGCCTTGGCCTCTCCACCTCGCGAGAGATCGCCGAGGCGCACGGCGGCAAGCTCACGCTGCGCGAGGGCGGCACCGGCGCGTCCTTCCTCCTCCAGCTCCCCCCTGCCTGAAAAGGGAAGGGGACACCCTACTTAATTCCACGGCTCTCAGCCGGCCGGCGAGGGTGAATTAAGTAGGGTGTCCCCTTTTTCCCGACTATCCTCCCCAGCATGAAGCGTGTAGCTTTCGTCCTGCTGCTGGCCGCCGCCTGCAACACCGACTCGTCCGCGCCGCATCTCGCCCGCGGCAACGTGCTGGTGAACAACGGCCACAGGGACGAGGCGGTGGCCGAGTATCGAGAGGCGGCCAGGCTCTCGCCGCGCAGCGCGCTGGCGCGCGAGCGGCTTGCCGACACGCTCTACGATCTCGGCCGCAAGGACGAGGCGCTCCTCGCGTACCGCGACGCAGCGGCCGTGGACCCCGGCTCGGTGACGGCGCGCATCGGCGCGGCGCGGGTGCTGGGCGACAAGGGCGACCTGACCTCCGCGCGCAAGGAATTGGACACCGCGCTGCAGGGGTCGCCCACCAACCTCTTCCTCTTGCTCTCGCGGGGGAACCTGGCGGCGCGCGCGGGCGATCGCAAGGCGGCGCTCGCCGACTACGAGCGCGCGGTGCATCTCAAGTCCGACAACGTGGCCGCGCTCTACCAGTACGGCGTCGCCCTCCTCGACGACGGCCAGGTTCCCGAGGCCGCGGCGACCTTCGAACGGCTGGTCCAGGTCTCGCCCCGGTCGCCCGAGGGCTACTACGGTCGCGCTCGCGTCCTGGCCGTGCGCGGCGAAGGGCCCGGCGCCGCGGACGCGCTGGCGGAGGCGGTGAGGAGGGTAGGCCCCGACGCGCGCGCCCATCTGGCCGAGCAGGGGCTCAAGGGAGAAGCGCTGGAGAAGGCTGCGCGCGACGCGAGCGATCGATCCCTCTCGCAGATGCAGCACGATCCCGCGTTCTCGCGCTGGGCGCAGGACCCCGGCTTCCAGCGCACCGCCTGGCGGTAGCAGGTGATCCGGGGACACGAATCGCGGGTGTGCCGCTCATCCTGTCGCCGAAATGAAATCAGGAAGCGCTAACGCAACGCGTTGCCTGGATTTCGTACGCGATTGCGCTGGCTTGCGGCAGTCGTTTTCCCGAGCGCGACCAAGGTCTGCCGCCCTTTGCCATGCCGCCCCGCTCAGGTACGATGGAATGCGTGAGTCAGGCGACAGCGCAGAAGATGCCTGCCCGCGCGGCCGCAAGCGCCCCACGGAAGCGGGGCACTGGCGCCGTGGGCAGCGTTCTCGCAGGAGCGGCGGGGGCGCTGGTCTCCGTCACCACCCGCATCTTCGGCGAGGTGACCAGCCGCGGCGAAACCGCGCTGGCCGACTTCCGCGCCCGGCCGGAGCACTCGCGCTGGCGCGCGTACACGCTCGGCGGCTACTGCGCCATCGTCGCCGCCACCCTGGCGGGCCAGCTCTACACCTCGAACGCGCTCGACGCCTACGTCCGCGTGCAGCGCGTGGAGCTGCCTGCGATGACGCAGATCTTCGTCCGCAACGATTCGCGAAAGCCCTGGCGCGACGTCACCCTCACGCTCAACGGCATCTACGACTTCCATGCCGAAGAGGTGGCGCCGGGCGGGCGCGTCATCCTGCCGGTGAACAAGTTCGCCGTCCGCGACCACCTCGGCAGGCCGACCTTCGCTCCGCGCAACATGAGCCCCAAAGAGCTCACCATCGCCACCAACGCCGGCCGTTACGATGCGGAGCTCGACGAATGACCGCCGCCGCGGAGCAGGCCCTGCGGCAGCGGGTGCTGGTGGTGGACGACGACGCCGAGATCGTCACCTTCCTCGCCACGCTGCTGGAGCTGGAGGGCATCGAGTCCACCGTGGCCACCAGCGCCGCCGCGGCGCTGGAGAAGCTCGACCACATTCTGCCGAATCTGGTCCTCCTGGACATCGCCATGCCGGACCGCGACGGGCTCGACCTCTGCCGGGCGCTGAAGAAGGACCCGCGCACCCGCGACGTGCCGGTCTTCGTGGTCTCGGCGCGCCCGGGCAAGGACGTGGTGGAGCGGGCGCTCGCAGCAGGCGCCGAGGAATTCATCCGCAAGCCGTTCGAGAACCAGGAGCTGATCGCCCGCATCCGCGAACGGCTGCGGAGCTGACTACTCCGCGTTCTCGCCTTCCTGCTTCTTCTTCGCCTTCTTCTCCTTCGCCGGCTTCTTCTCCTCCGCGCCCTCCGGCTCCTTCGCCTCGGCCTTCTTCGCCTCGGCCTTCTTCGCCGAAGACGGCTTCTTCTCCGGCGCCGTCTTCTCCGACTTCTCCACCAGCTCGAGGATGGACATGGGCGCGTTGTCGCCGACGCGGTTCTTGGTGTGGATGAGGCGGGTGTAGCCGCCCGGCCGCTCCTTGAAGCGCGGGCCGATGGTGGCGAAGAGCTTGGCGAGCGCGGCCTGGTCGCGCACCGTCTTGTGCACCACCCGCCGCGCCGCCAGCGTGTTCGCCCGCGCCTTGGTGATGATCCGCTCCACCAGCCTGCGCGTCTCCTTGGCCTTGGGCGTGGTGGTCCGGATGTCTCTTCGAGGATCACCGCGCGCACGAGGTTGTCGAGCAGGGCCTTGCGGTGGCTGGTATTCCGGCTGAGCTTGCGGCCGGTGTTGGCGTGGCGGGACATGGTGAAGGCTCCGTCGGTTCGTTGGCTTTACTGCTTGAGCGCGGGGGCCACCGCGGTGGGCGGCTTGGGCGGCCAGTTCTCCAGCTTCATGCCCAGGGAGAGCCCCATCTCGGCGAGGATCTCCTTGATCTCCTTCAGCGACTTGCGGCCGAAGTTCTTGGTCTTGAGCATCTCCGCCTCGCTCTTCTGCACCAGGTCGCCGATGGTCTTGATGTTGGCGTTCTGCAGGCAGTTGGCGGAGCGGACCGAGAGCTCCAGCTCGTCCACCGAGCGGAAGAGGTTCTCGTTCAGCTTCTCCTCGCTCTTGGGCAGCTCCACCGGGGCGGGCTCTTCCGTCTCGTCGAAGTTGATGAAGATGGAGAGCTGCTCCTTGACGATCTTGGCGGCGAAGGCCACGGCGTCGGCGGGGCTCACCGCGCCGTTCGTCCACACTTCCAGCGAGAGGCGGTCGTAGTCGGTGGCCTGGCCGACGCGGGCGTTGGTGACCTGGTAGTTGACCTTCTTGATGGGCGTGAAGAGCGAGTCGATGGGCATCACGCCGATGGGGGCGCCCACCACCTTGTTGCGCTCGGCCGGCTGATAGCCGCGGCCGCGGCGGCAGGTCATCTCCATGCGCACCCTGCCGCCCTCGGAGACGGTGAAGAGGTGGTGGCCGGGGTTCAAGACCTCCACGTCCTGATCGACGATGATGTCGCCCGCCTTGACCTCGCGCGGGCCCTCGGTCTCGATGCGGATGGTCTTCTCCTCCTGCGTGTGCATGCGGAGGAGGACTTCCTTGAGGTTGAGGATGATGTCGGTCACGTCCTCGGCCACGTTGGAGACGGTGGTGAACTCGTGCTCCACGCCCTCCATGCGGACGCTGGTGATGGCGGCGCCCTGCAGCGAGCTGAGCAGCACGCGGCGGAGCGCGTTGCCGAGGGTGATGCCGAAGCCGCGCTCGAGCGGCTCGGCGACGAACTTGCCGTAGGTGTCGGTGAGGCTCTCCTGGTCGACGTCCAGGCCGCGAGGCTTGATCAGGTCGCGCCAGTTCTTCGCAATCAATGCGTCTGCCATGGGTGTCTCCTTGCAGCGCCACCGACTCCCCGCCGAATGGCGGGAGGACGCGCAGTGTGGAGTCGATAAAGCCGACCGCGGGGTACGCCATTACTTCGAGTAAGCTCGACGATGAGCTGCTCCTGGATCGGCATGGTGAGGTCTTCGCGGTTCGGGGCGGCCTTCACGGTGCCGCTTGAAGCCCTTCTTGTCCACGTCCAGCCACTGCGGCAACCCGCGGCGGTCGACGGTCTCGAGCGCCTCGGAGATCCGGAGCACCTTGCTGGTCTTCTCCTGCTTCCTCCGCGGCTGCCCGGCTTGGCGGGGAACGACGGGATGTTCACCCGGCGCTGTTCACCGTGAAGTGGCCGTGGCGCACCAGCTGGCGCGCCTCGTTCCGCGTGTCCGCGAAGCCCATGCGGAACACGACGTTGTCCAGCCGGAGCTCGAGCTGCTGGAGGAGGTTCTCACCCGTCTTGCCCTTGGCCGCGCTGCCGCGCTGGTAGTAGCCGCGGAACTGCGTCTCCGAGCAGGCCGTAGAGGCGCTTCACCTTCTGCTTCTCGCGCAGCTGCACGCCGTACTCGGAGAACTTGGCGCGCCCCTGGCCGTGCTGGCCCGGAGGGTACGGGCGGCGCTCGATGGCGCACTTGTCCGTGTAGCAGCGGTCGCCCTTCAGGTACATCTTGAGGTTCTCGCGCCGGCAGATGCGGCACGACGATT
>CAWBVQ010000013.1:0-216651 GCA_963792275.1 uncultured delta proteobacterium | reverse complement strand
CCACCGTTCGTTCTTGGGGTCAGCTGTTGGTTCTTGCGTCCCCGAGCGACGCCAGGATGGCCTTACCGGCGCCCAATGGCCGGGCAAAGGGGCAATCCGGTTAGTGGTGTATTCCCTCGATCCCGTCAGTCCTGCGTTAGCCGCGTGCAACCCCCGCAGTCGCCGTGCAATCCAGTTGCCTCTCCGGGCTTTTGGAAGAGTTGCGATGTTACCTCCCTTTTTCAGAGCCTATCGAGCGGCAGTGAGGCGGTCCAGTCGCAGACCAGTTACGTCGCGACCTGCTCAGGGTTTCGCTCAACCGTGACCGAACTCTTCGCAGCCACCATCAGTCGGGCGATGGCCTCGCTCGCGGCGCTCAGTTGTAGGCCAGAAGCAAGCAGGATGGCGGTTGCGGCTAAGCGCTGCGTAGCTCGGAAGAGCTCTTCGAAGACTTCCGGGTCTGAATGCCTTCGGGCGCCCGAAGCGGCGCGCAGGCGAGCACGAAGCGCGAGGCAGCGTCCATCACGGTGAGCGCGTAAACGAGGGCGCCATCGGCAGTACGGAACTGGCCTTTGAAGTCGACGCACCAGACGTCGTTGGGCTCGACGCAATGCGAGAACGGGTGTCGTGGGCACGACGTGAAGACGGTGCTTGCGAGACCGGACCAGGCCGTGGCGCTTGAGGATCTCCCCTGCCGTGCTCGCCGCGGGCCAGCGAACTTGGGGCCACTAAGACGCGGCACAGCGCCGCCATGCTGATCGAGCCGCTCCGGTAGCGCAGGACAAACTCCATTCGCTGATCCATCCGACAGGTCTCTTTCCAGGGCATACGCCCTCGTACCTGTCAGCGACGTCTCCGGTCGGCGGTGTTCAGCAACCAAGGACATCCTTTACACTTTGGACCAGCGATGCGGGTCAAGATGGTTGTCGCTTCAAGCGGCATCGGCTGGGCGGGGCAGCGCTGGGTTGAGGGTGACGGCGAGGATGGGAGCCCAGTTGCGAGCTTGGCGGGTCCACCTGTCTGGGCGGCGGCGACGTGCAGCCTCGTAGAGCTCGGCGCGGCGAGCGAGGATGCGCCGGTCGTCGCCTCGGTGCCGCTGGTCTGGGGTGACGTAGCGGATGCCGCTGTGCCGGTGCTCGGCGTTGTACCAGGCGACGAAGCGAGTGACCCAGGCGTCGAGCCGTCCCGGCGCCAGCAAACGGCAGGCTTGGGTATGCCGGGGTTTGCTTCAGGGTCCGGAAAAGCGCTTCGGAGTACGGATTGTCGTTGCTGACATGCGGGCGGCTAAACGACGGGACGATGCCGAGCCATTGCAGCATGGCGAGCATTGTCGAGCCGCGCATCGGCTTGCCGTTGTCGGAGTGCAGGACGAGGCCGGTGGGGTCGACCCCGGTCTCGACGCAGATGGTCTGGATGAGCGCAGCGGCGTGGTCAGCGCTTTCGCGCTCATGGACTGCCCACCCGACGATGCGGCGGCTCCAGACGTCCATCACGAGGTACAGGTAGAGGTAGCGGCCGCGGACGGTGGTCGGCAGCCAGGTGATGTCCCAGCTCCAGACCTGGTTGGGCCCGGTCGCCGAGTGCGTAGCGGTGCTCCGCGTGACTCCGGTTCGATCCGCCGGCCTGCGCATTGCGCCGAGGCCATGGCGTCGTTTCAGCCTGTACATCGTCGATTCCGAGGCGAGATAGATGCCTGCGTCGGCGAGCCGCGGCACGAGCTGCTTGGGCGAGATCGCCACGTTCTCGGGAGACCTCAGCACCGCCAGCACGGCCCCGACTTCGGCAGAGCTCAGCGCGTTCGCCGGCGCATGCTTCGGGCCACAGCGCAGATCGACCGCGGGACCTTTCTTCCACCGCTCGACGGTGCGCCCGGAGATCCCCGCCATTGCGCAGGCGGCGTGCAGCCTCGCGCCGTTCGCCCGCGCTTCTTCGACGGCGGCGACGATCAGCTCTCGTTGTTCTCGTCCGTGTCGTCGTCCTCGTCCTCCCACAGGTCCTCGACTTTTTTTTTGAGGACCAGCAGCGCCGCGGCTTCCGCGAGCGCCTTCTCCTTGCGCGCCAGCTCCCGCTCGAGCCTTCGGATGCGCTTCGTCGTGGCCATCGAAGCACGACCTTCCTCGTCGAGCGCCAGCCGCCACTGCTCCAACTCGCCCAGCAATAAGCCGTGCCGCTCGAGGTACTCAGTCAGCTCGCCTCCGGTGAGCCTTGCTGTCTCGGTCAGGACCTTGGCCTTCTCCTCGACGGACCATGGCTTCGTGCGGCGCTTGCGCGGTGCCATCAACGGCAGGCTACGCGCTTCCTCTAGCCACTTCGAGAGGGTCGTCTGTGAGATCCCCGTTTCCTGAGAGGCCTGCCGCGCACTCACCGCATCCTTGCCCGTCAGTCGCTCGATCATCTTCTGCTTGTAGGCCTGCGAGAATGGTCTGGTCATTTTCCTCGCCAGGCGCGCTGGAATCAGTCCACTCGCACAAGGCGACAACTACGCTGGCACAGGGGGCCAGAGACATCCTTTACACCGTCGCCAGTTGGGGTTTGCGCTTCATCACGATTCCTCGATCGATTTTGCGCTCGTCGAGCTCAGCGATGACGAGATTGAGGAAGCGGATCTGCCAGGTCGTCTCACCCAATCCTCTCCAGCTCGACGATCTCTTCGGAGAGCGCGCTGGTGACAAAGAGCTTGTGCTTGTGCCAGCGGATGTAGCCATTGCGATCGACGTCGCAGGCCTCGCGCCAGCTCGGCGGATCCGGTTTGAGCAGCTTGCGAGGATAGCCGCGAGGTGAGCGACGGTAGACGAGGGCAGGCGCCACATCGCCGAGCGCCTCGTGCGGTCTGTCTTCATTGTAGTCGCGGCGCCACTCATCGATCACGCGCCGCTGTGCGATGAGGTCCTCTGCGGACGGCGTCACCGCCTCTTCGAGCGTGAGATGGCAGCGCTCGAGACGGCCATTCTGCTGCGGGTTGCCTGGCTCGATCCGCTCGAGCGCGATGCCGAGCTTGAGCCACCAGACCGAAAGCCGCGAGAGGCGGCCTGCGCCACTGGAGGCGAAGGGCGGCCCGTTGTCGGAGCGCATCGCCTTGGGCAGGCCGAATTCCTGAAACGCGGAGTCCAGCACCTTCTCCACGTTGCTGCCCGTCGGGTCGAGCATTGGCTCCGCACGCAGCAGGTAGCGTGTGTCCGCGTCCATCAGCGTGAGCACGTGGCACCAGTTTCCGTCCTGCATGCGGAACTTGCCTTTGAAGTCGATGCACCAGGTGTCGTTGGGCTGCCGCGTCTCGGCAAATGGCTGCGTCAGCGGCGGCGCCCGCTGCCTCTTCTTCTTCAGTCGGCAGAGGCCGCGTCGCTTGAGGATGTTGCCGATCGAAGTGGTGCTCGGCCACTCGATCTCAGGGTATCGGTCCAGCATGATCGCGCGCAGCTTCCGCGGCCCGCGGCGGGGCATGAGCTTACGCGCCTGGACGACGAGATCCTCGACCTCGGCTGAAATCGCGTGCGGGTTCGAGTGCGGCCGGCGCGATTTCTCCTCGACCGCGCGCACGTCGTGGTCCGCGGCGCGAAAGCGCTTCACCCACGCATAGCCGGTTGGTCGGCTGACGCCGAACTTTCGGCACAGCTCCGCCATGTCGACCGGACCGCCCTGCGCCTCGTTCCAGCGGCGCTCCCACTCCAGCACGAAGTTCACCCGCTCCTTCATCGCATCCGTCGCTTTCCAGGGCATCGCCAGGTTGTCTGCGATGTCACCGTGCAAGTCGCGAAAAGTGGAAAGGATGTCCTTGTGCTGATGTGTAAGGGATGTACCTGGTTTGCACCCCTTGTGCTCTGGGCGCGCGGCGCGATTAAGCTTGCGTTGCGGACGATATATGCTATTCTAACTTCATGAAGGCTGCGAGACGGCAGACTGCGTTCGATTTCCCGAAACGTGGTGGGAAGCGGAAGGGCGCGGGAAGGCCCCGGAAGCGGCCGCATCCGGGACTCGTCGGTCCCGGCGTGCCGCACCTGAGACGGCCTGGATTCGCGGCGCGGCATCCGGTGCACATCACGATGAGGCTACAGTCGGGCGTCGGATATCTGCGCGCCTACAAGCGCGCGAAGGTCGTGGAAGACGCGCTGCGCGAGGCGCGCGAGCGTTTCGGCGTCCGCATCATCCACTATTCCATCCAGGGCAACCACCTGCACCTCATCGTCGAGGCGGAAGGCCGACGCTCGCTGTCGCGAGCGATGCAGGGTTTCGCCATCCGCGTTGCGAAACGGCTCAACAAGCTCGCCGCTCGCCGTGGCGGCGTGTTCGCGGACCGTTATCACGCGCATCCGTTGAAGACGCCCCGCGAGGCGAAGCACGCCGTGCGTTACGTGCTGGCGAACCATCGGCACCATACGCTGGAGCACCTGCCCCGGGGTTGGACCGATCCGTACGCGTCGGGCCGGTTCGCCAACTCGCCGCCTCCCTCCGTTGCGCCGGTCGTGACGCCTTCAGTCTGGCTGCTTCGGGTGGGGTGGCGACTGTGACCGACTCGCACACGCGCATGCGCTGTAGCCCTTCGCAGCGTCTTGACGCGAGTCCAGGGGGGCCCTCAACGTGTTCGAGTGTCAGGAGATCCTTCTCGATGCCTCAAGCACCCGTCCGCCCCTGCCGCCTGGCATTGCCAAAGCTGCCCGCGCAATCTCTGCGAGGATTGCGCCGCCGCGGTTGCCGCTGGCCGGGGTGAGATCGTCGTTTGCGCTTCCTGCGGCGGCGCGCGGCCATCCACCGTTCGGCCGTCCGACGTATGCGGAGCTCGGAGCGGCGCTCGCCGGACCCATGGCGCGCCTCGCTGCCAGCGCCGGCGGTCTCGGTCTCGCGGCCTTCTGGCTGGTCGATGGCGGAGAGAGGGCCGCGGAGGAATGGCTCTTGCCCTGGTCGGTGCCCGCGCTCGAAGCGCGCATCGGCAAGGACATCAGGCCCATCCGGCTGACCGTGATCGCATTCGCCGTCTTCGCGCTGGCGCAAGCCAAGCTCGCGCCGCTCGATTTCCGCGACCACGGGCCTCGCGCGCGAATCAGGGTTGACGCGCGCGCGCCCGGACGTAAGTTGCGCCGCCATGCCTCCACAGCCTTCGTTCTTCGCGCGGCTCTGGCTCGCCATCGTCTGCTGGTTCCGCATCGTCTTCGACGCGCGAGTTCGCCGCGCGCGTCATCGCGGTGCGCCAGGGCACGCTCGCGGCGCCGGCCGAAAAGCCTGCGCTGCCCGCCACGACCGCCGCGCCTCCTCCCCAGCCTGCGGGCCAGGCGCTGCACCTGCTCGCCCTGCTCCAGCGCGAAGGGCGGCTGATCGACTTCTGCGAGGAGGACCTCGCCGCCTTTCCCGACGCCCAGGTGGGCGCCGCCGCCCGCACCGTTCACGAGGGCTGCCGCAAGGCGCTCCGCTCTGCCTTCAGCTTCGCTCCCATCCGGACCGAGGCGGAGGGCGCCGCCATCGCCGTCCCCGCCGGTTTCGACCCGCAGGCCATCCGCCTCACCGGCAACCTGAGCGGCGCCCCGCCCTTCAACGGCACGCTCCGCCACCACGGCTGGAAGGTCGCGCAGGTGCGCATGCCCACCGCTTCCGGCGACCCCACCGTGATCGCGCCCGCAGAGGTGGAGTTGCCCTGATGGAACCGCGCTACTCGGTCGGCATCGACCTGGGAACCACCAACAGCGCGCTCGCGGAGACGGACCTCGGCACGAAACCGCCGGGTCCCGGCGAGCCGTTGCCCACGCCCGTTCCGCTCCCCGTTCCGCAGCTGGTCGCGCGCGGAGAGACGGCGCCGCGCGAGCTCTTGCCGTCGTTCGTCTACCTGCCGCCCGCGCACGAGGCCTTGGGCGAATTCGTGGTGGGCGCGTACGCGCGCGAGCGAGGGGCGCAGGTGCCCGGGCGGCTGGTCGCCTCTTCCAAGAGCTGGCTCTCGCACCCGGGAGTGGACCGCCGCTCGCAACTGCTGCCGCCCTCCGCAGATGCGGAGGTCGGGCGCATCTCGCCGGTGGAGGCCGCGGCGCGCATCCTCGGGCACGTCCGCCAGTCGTGGGAGGCGGCGCATGCGGGCGAGAAGCTCGCCGACCAGGCGGTGACGCTGACGGTGCCCGCCTCCTTCGACGCGGTCGCGCGGGAGCTGACGGTGCAGGCGGCGAAGGAAGCCGGCCTCGAGCACCTCACCCTCCTGGAAGAGCCCCAGGCCGCGCTCTACGCCTGGGTGGAGGCGGCGGGCGACGAGTGGCGCAAGCACGTCCGCCCCGGGGACGTCATCCTGGTGGTGGACGTGGGCGGCGGCACCACCGACTTCTCGCTCATCGCGGTCGGCGAGGAGGATGGCCGCCTCGCGCTGACGCGCCTCTCGGTGGGCGATCACATCCTCCTCGGCGGCGACAACGTCGACCTCGCCCTCGCGCACGCGGTGAACGAGAAGCTCAAGGCAAAGGGCACGCGCCTCGACTCCTGGCAGTTCGCCGCGCTCACCTACGCCTGCCGCAACGCCAAGGAGACCGGCACCACCGCGCTGGTCATTCCCGGCCGCGGCAGCGGTCTCGTCGGCGGGACGCTGCGGGCGGAGCTCACCAAAGAGGAGCTGCGGCGCACGGTGGACGCCTTCTTTCCCGAGGTGGAGGTCACGGCGGCGCCGGCGGTGCAGCGGCGCGCCGGCCTCACCACCATCGGGCTCCCCTACGCGCAGGATCCCGCCGTCACGCGGCACCTGGCCGCGTTCCTGAGGCGCAGCGCCGGCGCCGTGCCGCCGAAGCCGGGCGCCACCTTCCCGCATCCCACCGCCATCCTCTTCAACGGCGGCGTCTTCAAGGATGCCTCGCTGCAAGAGCGCATCGCGGCGCTGGTGGAACGGTGGGTGCGCGCCGAGGGGGGACCTGCCGCTCAAGCGGCTGCGCTCCGCGTCGCTCGATCTCGCGGTGGCGGTGGGCGCGTCGTATTCCGGCCTGGCCCGGCGCGGCAAGGGCATCCGCATCCGCGGCGGCACTGCCCGCGCCTATTACGTCGGCGTCGAGGCGGCGGTGCCCGCGGTGCCCGGCTTTCCCGCGCCGGTGCGCGCCGTCTGCCTTGCGCCCTTCGGCATGGAGGAAGGCGGCACGGTCGATCTTCCCGAGCTGGAGGTGGGAGCGGTGGTGGGCGAGACGGCGTCGTTCCGCTTCTTCGCCTCCAGCTCCCGCCGCGAGGACGCGCCCGGCAGCGTGGTGGAGGACGTCGAGGAGCTGGAGGAGCTGCCCGCCATCGAGACGACCTTGCCCGCCGCCGACGGAGTGGAAGGCGAGGTGCTGCCGGTGCATCTGCGCGCCCACGTCACCGAGGTGGGCACGCTCGAGCTGCGCCTCGTCTCGGCGGAGGGGCGCGCCTTCAAGCTCGAGTTCTCCGTGAGGCACGAGTGAGGTACGCGGTCGGCATCGACCTCGGCACCTCCAACAGCGCGCTCGCGTACGCCGACCTCGACGAGCAGGATCCCTCCGTCCGCGTCTTCGAGGTCCCGCAGCTCGTCGGGGCGGCCGCAGACGCAGCCGCGCAAGCTGCTCCCCTCGCACCTCTATCTCCCCTCGCCGGCAGAGGGGCTCGGGCGATTGCGTGGTCGGCGCCTTCGCCCGCGAGCGGGGCGCGCAGGTGCCCGGCCGGCACGTGGCCTCCGCGAAGAGCTGGCTCTGCCATCCCGCGGTCGACCGCACCGCCGACATCCTCCCCTGGGGCGCGCCGCCCGACGTGCCGCGACTCTCGCCGGTAGCTGGCGAGCGCGCGCATCCTCGTGCACCTGCGCAGGGCATGGGACGCGGCGCACCCCGAGGCGCCGCTCGCCGAGCAGGACGTGATCGTCACCGTTCCCGCGTCGTTCGACGAGGGCGCCCGCGCCCTCACGCTGCGCGCCGCCGCGGAGGCGGGCCTGCCCCGGGATCGTGCTCCTGGAGGAGCCGCAGGCCGCGTTCTACGACTGGACTCGCGTCCACCGCGGAAACGCTCGCAGCAGAGCTGCGCGAGGTGCGCCTCGTCCTGGTGGTGGACGTGGGCGGCGGCACCACCGACCTCACGCTCGATCCGCGCCGAGGTGCGCGAGGACGCGCCGCCGCTGCTTGAGCGCATCGCGGTGGGCGATCACCTGCTGCTCGGCGGCGACAACATGGACATGGCGCTCGCGCGCACGGCGGAGCAGCGGCTCGGCGCAGCGGCTCGACGCCGCGCAGTTCGGCGCGCTGGTGCAGGCCTGCCGCGGCGCGAAGGAGCTGCTGCTCTGCGCCCGACGCTCCCGAGCGTGCCGCCGGTGGCGGTGGCCGGCAGCGGCTCGCGGCTGGTCGGCGGAGCGCTGAGCGCGGAGCTTTCCCGCGACGAGGTCCGCGCGCTGCTCCTCGACGGCTTCTTCCCGCGCGCCGGCGGCCACCGACGCGCCGGCGCGGACCGCGCGCGCCGCCGGCCTCGCCGAGCTGGGCCTGCCCTACGCCGCCGACCCGGCCATCACCCGCCACGCAGCCGCCTTCCTGCAACGCCATGCGCGGACGGCGGGCGGGCAACACCTCGACGCGGTGCTCTACAACGGCGGCGCGCTCGCCCCCGCGCTGCTCGCGGACCGGCTCACCGAGGTGATGGCGAGCTGGGGCGGAAGGCCGCTGCGGCGCCTGCGCAACGACGCGCCCGACCTCGCCGTGGCCCGCGGCGCCGCCACCTACGCGCTGGTGCGCCGCGGGCTGGGCCTGCGCATCGGCGGCGGCAGCCCGCGCGCCTACTACGTCGGGCGTGGGCGACGGCGAAAAGGCAGTCTGCGTGGTGCCGCGCGGCGCCGCGGAAGGCGCGGAGCAGCCGCTGGGCCGCGACTTCTCGCTGGTGCTGGGACGGCCGGTGCGCTTCCGCCTCTTCGCCTCCAGCGGGTACCGCCCGGAGCAGCCGGGAGACGTGGTGCAGGTGGACGACGAGCTGGCCGAGCTGCCGCCGCTGCAGACGGTCATCCCCGGCGAAGGCACGGTGCCGGTGCGGCGTGCAGGCGGCGCTGACCGGAGATCGGCACGCTGGAGGTGTTCTGCGAAGGCGCGCAGCGCTGGAAGCTGGAGTTCCAGCTCCGCGCAGGCGCGCGAGGCAGGCGCGGTCTCGCAGCTTCCCCGCGCCATCGAGGCGGCGCGCGAGCAGATCCAGATCGTCTTCGGCAAGAAGCCCGTGGCGCAGGCGCATCGCGAAGGACCTCTGGCGCGACCTCGAGCGCGTGCTCGGCGACCGCGCCTCCTGGACGCTCGCCACCGACCGCGATCTCTGGGGCGTGCTCTGGGCCGGCGCGCAGAAGCGAAGGCGCAGCGCGGACCACGAGCGCATCTTCCTCTCGCTCTGCGGGTATTTGTTGCGGCCGGGCTTCGGCGCTCCTCTGGACGAGTGGCGCGCCGAGCAGGCCTGGACGCTGTTTCCGCAGGGCCTCACCCACCACAAGGAGGCCGCGGTCTGGGCGTCGTGGTGGATCCTCTGGCGCCGCATCGCCGCGGGCTTGCCGGGCGAGGCCCACGAGGCGCTCTTCGAGGCGATTGCGCCGCACCTGCGCCCTGCGCCGAAGGGCCGCGTCGCCAATCCGGGCAAGAAGCCGCCGGGGCTGGGAGTGGACGAGATGGTGCGCCTGCTCGGCGCGCTGGAACGGCTGCCGGTGCCGCGCAAGATCGAGGCGGGGAGCTGGCTACTGGAGAAGCTGCCCGGCGCCCGGCGTGGCGCTGGGCGCTGGGCCGGCTGGGAGCGCGCGTGCCCGTGGCCGGCGCCGCGCACCACGCGGTTCCGCCCGAGGTAGCGACGCGAATGGCTGGAGAAGCTGCTCGCCCTCGACTTCCGCCGCGCCGACGAGGCGCCCTTCGCCATCGCGCAGCTCGCCCGGCTCTCGCGGCGACCGCGCCCGCGATCTGGACGAGGCTGTCCGCCTCCGCGCCGCCGACCGCCTGGAGAAGTCCGCCGCTCCCCCCGAATGGTCCCGCGCCATCCGCGAGGTGCAGGCGCTCGGAGAGAAGGACGAGCAGCGCGTGTTCGGTGAGGCATTGCCGCTGGGCCTGCACCTCGTCGCGTGAGGGCGGCTGGCCACATCGTGTCGATGAGCCGCTTGCGGATCTTTGTGAAGACGGTCGGCATGAAGCTCTCCTCGTCCATGTTCATGTCGAGCAACCAGCGAAAACCAGATTGTGGTCGAGCTGCTCGCAGAAGAGCCGTTCGCTGCGCGCAGCGTAGAACGCCATCGGCAGCGATGCCTTCAGCAGGCGCTCGGGCGGGATCGACGGCTGGCCGACCGCTCTGTCACATCGGCCTCAACGTCGGCGACTGCTCGGGCAGCACTGCGTCGGCCAGCTTCTTCGCCGCTCGCAGCGGGTGCTTTGGCGACACCCGCCGCTCCGGCGTCACCAAGCTCAGCATCGTTGTTTGCTCCGTATCCGTTCCGGGCACGCTCACCTCTGCGCGCAACAGATCAAATTTCGGCTTCACTGTCGATCCACAATCGGAGTTTCATCAACCTGCTCGGTGCATGACTATCACAGTCGCATTGACCTGCTCTGCCGGCGTAACACAAACACTATTACTGCCGATGATTCGGTGCGCCCTAGACCCCCTATCGCCAAGGCGCGTAAAGCACGGTGCTGCCCGGCCCTATATCGGAGCTCCCGATGTCGGTGCCGGAGTAGCTGTAGAGGTCGATCGCCGGAGTCGCCGGCGCCTGATCGCGCACCCGCTCCAGGGCTACGTTTGCCCCTTCGCTTTCGTGGTCGACCCCTTGTAAGAGCATTCCGGGCATCTGGTTAATTCTGCCACCCTTATAAACCACACTGAAATGGAGGCAGTCCGAAGAATCCGCCAAACCACTCGCGCTCCGCACGCCGGACACTTGACAGCTACCGACACCCATAGGAAAGAGAAAGCGCCGAGCGCCGCGCTGCCCATCCCAAGCGCAGTCAACTGGAGGTCACTGAGGTGTGCGCCGTCCAAATGCGTAAAGAACCACAACAAACCTGCAGACGACAGAGCGAACCCGGCAAGCCAGACGTTCACCTTCCACGTTTGTGAGGTTCTAGCGTACCAATTCGACGTTTGGGCGCTCAAGCCTTGTCCCCTCTATCAAGGGAAGTCATCATTTCCGTCCGCTCCGCTGTCCGCCCCAAAATACGTGTCGTAGGCGGCGCCGGCTATTGATCCCGCTCCAATGCCGATTTCAGCTGCCACTGCAAATGTAGCCGTAGTAGCAACAGCATTAATCGCGAACGCAGTAACCATCCCTGTGGCGCCAAGCGCCGGAAGCGCTTCCAACGTAAAGACCGCGGTCATCAATTCGCCGAAAGTAACACCGCCAATTCCCTGCGCAACCAGGCCGGACGTTCCCATCATGCCAACAGTAACGAGTGTCTGCCCTAGGACCTGAGCTTGTGCATTCGCGGCGTCGGGATCGCTCGGTGGTGGTGCCGCTATCACCGCGGGCACCTTCATTAGGGTCTTGATTCGATTCAACAGCCCACCAGGATAAAGAAATCTATTAGTCGTGAGAAAGCGCCGTCGCAAGTTCTGGCCGAAAGTGCCCCGGCCGCCTTTCCCGCCGCCATCGGACCGACCACGCTGGCCTGCGCCCAGATCGCGAGAGGAGTCGGATCCTAGGTCTGTGACGCGCCACAGTTGATGCTCGCTGACTGAGCCTGCATTCACTTAGCACCAGCCCCTCGCGATCCTGCGCAGCAGCCCACGATCCTCCAGCGCCTGTTCGATGGCAAGCCGGCTTGCGAGGCGCGGTCGCAGGCCGTGACGTTCGCTCAGGCGGGCAGCACGGTGCGCCACGTCCTGGCGCAACTCGCGACGGTCGACGTGTGGCGGCTGGCGCCTTGACCATACGGCGGCGGCGGTAAGCCAGCCAAGCGACCTGCGCGGCCATCGCTCGTTCAGCGCGCGCAGCATCCGCGCGAGCTCTGCCTCGATCTCCTCGTCAGTTGTAATCGCGGCAAAGCGCAGCCAGCCACGATGTTCGCGGTTTTGCCGTTCGTGCTGGCCGTTGTATTGCGGGTAATACGTCGGGCCGTGCAGCATCAGCACCCCGTGCTCGTCCAGCACGTCCGGACCTCGGGCGCGTCATGCGTAGAGG
This sequence comes from uncultured delta proteobacterium, assembly GCA_963792275.1. Classification (GTDB taxonomy): domain Bacteria; phylum Myxococcota; class Myxococcia; order Myxococcales; family 40CM-4-68-19; genus 40CM-4-68-19. The sequence goes on along the minus strand of CAWBVQ010000013.1, from coordinate 204,602 downwards.
CATTGTCGCTGCGCAGCACCAGGGGCGCGCCGTGCTCGGCAAAGTCCGCCCGCAGCACCCTCGCCACCTCGGCCGCCGTGTAGGCAGCGAGCAGCGACGCGCTGGTGCGCTGCGGGACGCAGGCATCCGAGGCGATCAGCGCGATGCGCTGCTCGGTCCCGCAAGCGAAGTAGAGCTGGTCCATGCTGCGCATCACGCCGGGCTCGCTCACCACCACCCGCGTGCAGCTCGCGATCCGCTCGCGTTCCATCTCGGTGAGCACGCGTCGTTTGACGCTCGCGGCCTGCCGGCGCGAGCAGCCGACCGCGCGCGCCAGCGCCTCCGCCCCGGGCAGCCCGCGCACTTCGCGGACCAGTTGCTCCAGCTCCTTCGCCTTCTCGCTCGAGAGACCTCTTTTCTGCCGTGGGCCGCCTCGCAGCCGCGCCGGCTGCCCCGACTGCAAGCGGCGGCTCCACCTCCGCAGCGTCGAGGCGCACACGCCCACCAGCGCCGCAGCCACCGGCGTGCTCATGCCGGCTTCTCGCAGGCTTGCAGCCTCACAGAGCTTCCGTCGCGCCTCGCCGTCGGGGTCCTCGGGATCATTGCTCCCGCCCGGGTCCTGCTTCTTCTTCTTCGTCTTCGTCTTCGGCGATCGCGCCCGCACCTGGCCGCGCAGGATCCCGCTCGCCACTCCCATCAGCCGGTCGATCGTGTCCACGCGGTCCTGCAGCCGCGCATTCTCCTTGCGCAGCCGCTCCACTTCCTCCTCCAGCTGCCGCTCCCGCTCCGGCATCGCCTTGCGGCCCGGCTTCTTCGGCAGGAGCGACTCCAGCACTCCAGCCGCCGCCCGGTTCAAGAGCGTGTGCGTCTGCACTCGCGACAGCTGCAGCTTCTCCGCCGCCGCCGTCACCGTGATGCTCCCGGTCAGGGCCTGCAAGATCGTCTCGTACAGCTCCGCGATCTCCTCCGGCAGGCTCGGCTGCGGCGTGTACCTGCTCATCGCGCACCTCCGCGCCAGCATCGCTCGGCGCATCTGCACCCGCCACTTTTCGCGGCCAGGTCAGCGGGTGCTCGGATCGCTCGACGAGATCGGTGGGCCGGACGCGGGCACCATCCTCGCCGCCGGCCTCGAGCCGCGCAAAGCGCTCTTCCCAGCCGGCGCTGAGCGAGGCCGCCCCGAGGCCGTCTTCATCGGGCCCGGCCGCAGGAGCTTCCGCGTCATCGTCAAGAGTCGCTCCAGCCGCCGCTTGTCCGCCTCCAGATGTTTCACCTTCTCCTCCAGCTGCAAGAGCCTGGTCGTCGTCTCCGGCGGCCGCCCCGGCGAGGCCCCCGGCTCCATCGACTCCAGGATCGCCTTCAGCGCCCGCTCCTCCAGCTGGTAGTAGTGGCCCCTCGAGATCTGCGCCTGCTCGATCGCATCGGTCACCGGCGTCTCGCCGCTCAGCACGCTCAGGATCATCAGCGTTCGCCGCTGCGCGATCTGGTCCAGCTCTTCCTTCTTCAACAGCCATTGCGGCGTCCGCCGCGGCCGGTGCCTGCGTGACCCGCCTCGTCGCCTCGACTCGCTCGTCATCTGCGCTCTCCCGGTTCAGCTTGATCGTCTGCACCTCTTCATTTCCCACCTGCACCCGAAGGCCGTCCTGGCCCGCGGCGATGCTCACGTCGTGGTCGCCCAGCTTGCCCACCAGATAAAATGGCTTCTGCACCGGCTGCTGCCGCGCCAGCTGCATCGCGTTGCGCTGCACCTGCTGCTCGACCGTCTCGCGCACGTGTTGCGCGGCGCGGAAAAAGCGGTCCGCAGGCAAGAGCCCCTCCAGCGCCTGGTGCGGCCGCTGGTAGTTGTACCCCTCGATAAACAGCTCCAGGCGCCGGTTCAGGTCCTCGAAGCTCGCAAACACCGTCCGGGAGAGAAATTCGTCCCACAGCGTCTTCCAGAAGCGCTCGATCTTCCCCAGCGTCTGCGGGTGCTGCGGCCGCGCCTTGAGGTGCGCGATCCCCTGCTGCTTCAGCGTCCGCTCGAATTCGGTCTCTCCGCGCCAGGCCGTGTACTGCCGCCCGTTGTCGGTGAGGACCTCCTTCGGTGCTCCCCACTTGGCAATCCCCCGCTCCAGCGCGCTCGTCGCGATCGCGCCCTTCTGGTGCCGCTCCAGGCACCACCCGGTGATGAAGCGCGAGTGGTCGTCCATGAAGGCGCAGAGGTAGACCCGCTCGTGCCGCCGCAAGAGGAAAGTGAAGATGTCCGACTGCCAGAGCTGGTTCGGTCCTGCCCGCTCGAAGCGCCGGGGCAGAGGCTCTTCCCTCGGCGTCTTCGCCTCTGTCTCCATCAGCCCCGCCTCGTGCAGCATCCGCCGCACTTCGCTCTCGCTGATTCCAATCGCTTCAAAGCGCTTGAGCACGTCGCGAATCCGCCGCGTCCCGTATTCCGGATGCGCTTTCTTCAATGCCAGCACCGCCTCCCGACGCGAGTCGTCCGCCTTGTTTGCCGCCGGTGTCTTCCCCGGCTTGCGCGGAAAGAGCGCCTCGTAGCCGCCCTTCGCGTACGCCTGTCGCCACAGCGCGACCGTCGTGTGCGCCAAGCCGAACGCCCGGCACACGTCGCCCACTCCCGTGCCGGCGTTCAGTTCCTGCAGCACCTTGAGCTTCAATTCCAGCGGGTGTGTCTTGCGCCTCGAGACGTCCTGTCGTCCCTTGCCCTGCCCGGTCTTCCGCCTCATGTCTTCTCCTTCAGCGTTTGCCGTCCGCTGGATCGGAGAAGCCGGTGTTAAGCGATTGCTGCCCTGGTCAGCCGAGCATCAACTGGCGCGCACAACAACCGTCGCGAGGACGACCGCGGCGGTCTTTGGCCCGCCTGCTCTCTCGTGTCCGCCCCCTTCAAGCGCGAGGGCCCCGCCTTGGCGGCTACCGCTCGCCTCTTGCGGAGGCGATCCTGCTTGCGGCCTTCCGCGAAGGCGCAGATCTTGGCAGCGAAGCCGGTGGCGCAAAGCAGTGCGCTGGCTTACAAGCCCCCCCGTGGCCAGCTACATCCATGGCGAGACCGACGCGAAGGAGATCGAGCGCCTGGAGAAGCAGGCGCGCTTCCTCACCCGCTGGATCCTCGACGGGGTGGAGGCCGGGCCGGGCGCGCGGGTGCTCGATCTCGCCTGCGGCACGGGCGCGATGATGCGCCGGCTGATGGCCCGCCTGCCCGACGCGCTGCTCTTCGGAGCCGATCTCTCCCTCCCGCAGCTCAAGGCCGCCCGGCAGCGGACGCCCTCGCTCGCGGTGGTGCAGAGCGACGCCTCCGCCCTGCCCTTCCGCAGCGGCTCCTTCGACGTGGTCCACTGGTCGTGGTTCCTCGAGCACGTGCCCCGCGGCCGCGACGTCCCCATCCTGCGCGAAGTGCGGCGGCTCCTCACTCCTGGCGGCGTGGTCTGGATGTCCGAGGTGGACAACGATTCCCTCGCCTTCTGGCCGCGCATCCCGCTGGCCGAGGATTGCTTCCGCGCCCTCTGGAAGGCGCAGGAGGACGGCGGCGGAGACCCCATCGTGGGGCGCAAGCTCTACGGCCTCTGCCGCTCCGCCGGCTTCGCCGACGTGCAGGTGCTCCCCACCACCCTGCATCTCCACCACGGGTCGCCTCCCGGCTACTTCCACGGAATGCTCGAGGAGTTTGCCGAGATCCTCGACAGCGCCCGCGAGTCGCTTCCCCTCACGCTCCGCGCCCGGGCCGACGAGGCGCGCGCGCAGCTCCTCGGGCTGGAGAAAGACCCCGGCGCCTCGTTCACCTACACCTGCTTTCGCGCCCGCGCGCGCTGAAGCTCTTCAGGAGGAACCATGCTCGACGCAAAAGGATGGGCCGCGTTCGATGCCCGCTCGCCGATGAAGTCGCACCGCTTCCAGCGCCGCGATCCGGGCCCGCGCGACGTGCTCATCGACATCCTCTTCTGCGGCATCTGCCACTCCGACCTGCACCAGGTCCGCAACGAGTGGGCGGGCACCACCTACCCGCTGGTGCCCGGCCACGAGATCGTCGGCCGGGTGGCGCGGGTGGGCGCCTCGGTGACGCGCTTCAAGGCGGGTGACACGGTGGGCGTGGGCTGCTTCGTCGGCTCCTGCGGCCGCTGCGATGCCTGCAAGCGCGGCCTCGAGCAGTACTGCGAGAACGGCGCCATCGGCACCTACAACGCCGTCGACGAGCGCGGCGAGCGGACCTACGGAGGGTACTCCGACCGCATCGTGGTGGACGAGAAGTTCGTCCTGCGCGTGGCGGCGAAGGAGCGCCTGGACGCGGTGGCGCCGCTGCTCTGCGCCGGCATCACCACCTGGTCGCCGCTCAAGCACTGGAAGGTGGGCAAGGGGCACCGGGTCGCCGTCCTCGGCCTCGGCGGCCTCGGCCACATGGCGGTGAAGCTCGCCTCCGCGCTCGGGGCCGAAGTCACGCTCCTCAGCTCCTCGCCTTCCAAGAAGAAGGATGCGCAGCGGCTCGGCGCGCACGACTTCGCCGCCACCTCGGAAGCGAAGAAGCTGGGACCGCGCTTCGACTTCATCATCGACACCGTCTCCGCGCCCCACGACCTCAACGCGCTCGCCGGCACCCTGCGCCTCGACGGCACGCTGGTGATGCTCGGCGCCTCGCCGGAAGCGATGGCGCTGCATCCCTTCTCGCTGATCATGAAGCGCCGCTCCATCGCCGGGTCGCTGGTGGGCGGCATCAAAGAGACGCAGGAGGTGCTCGACTTCTGCGCCGAGAAGGGCATTACCGCCGACGTGGAAACGATCCCTGCCCGCGACATCGACGGCGCCTACGACCGCATGCTCAAGGGCGACGTCCGCTACCGGTTCAGCATCGATGCGTCGACTTTCTAGCCTCCTGCTCGCTCTCTGCGCCGGCTGCGGCTTGACGCTGGCCGGCATCTCGGGAAGGGGCGTGGATCGTGCGGCCGTGCGGCCCGAGGAGCCGGATGCGATCCTGCTCTGCGGCGGCCGGCGGTGCGAGGCAGCGCCTCTGGAGCGCCAATATGACCATCGCCTGAACAAGGCGGGCTATGCGGCTGGCACCACGGTGGACGCGGGCCTGCTCGCGCTCGGCATCGGCCTTTCCAAAAGCGAGGGCAACACGCTGTCCGGCGTGATCCTGGGCCTCTCCGCGCTGTTCGTGGCTCTCGACATCTATACGCCGCTGCGGAATGGCTTCGACGGCACCGCCGAGCCGTGGAAGCTCGCGCAGCCGGTGGTCACGGATTTTCGTGGACGACGGGTGGAGCTGGAGGCGAGGGACTTGCTCCAGAACGGCAACCCGCTGCCCACCTTCAGCGCCGCGGCGTTGCCGGAGCGGCCGCGGCGGACGCCTCCGTGACCGTGCGCCTCGGGCGACTGAGGACCGATGCCTCACCTGCGCGAGGCATGTTCCTCGAAGAGCATGTGCGCCGTTCCCGTCTCCAGATCCATGGCGGTCACCAGCGCGCGCAGCCCGGCCGACAGCCCGCGGCGCTGGCGGGGCGGCAGCGACGCGACGCCGGTGATCAGCCGCTCCTGGAACATCCGCGGCGCCTTGTCCACCATGGTTCGGCCCTTGCGCGTCAGCTTCAGATCCACGCGGCGCGCGTCGGTCTCGCTGCGGGCGCGGGTGACGAGCCCCGCGGCGGTCAGCCGCGCCACCACCACCGACACCGAGCTGGGGTGCGTGAGCGTGCGCCGGGCGAGGTCGGTCATGGAGAGCGTCTCGCCATGGCGGAGCTGCTGCAGGACGAAGAGCTGCGCTCCCGAGATTCCCGCGCGCTTCTCCGCTTCCCTGGACGATTCCCGCAGCGCGCGCACGAGCCGCCGGAACGCGTCCAGCGTCTCCGCCGCATCCGCAGATGGCTTCCCCCCGGCCACGGCGACCCCTATACCGCAGTTGCGGCCTCAGGGGCACAGCCCGAGGTCTCAGTGCACGGTGAACGCCCGGGCGAGGCGCCGCGCCCGCGGGCTCTTGCGCATTCGCCGGCTCAGCTTCGTTTCCCTTCGCCGCGCCCTCTTCGCCGGCGCCGCCGAGCCGCCGGTCCGGAGCAGCTCGAGCAGCGCCCTCTCCGCGCGGTGGCTCTTCGATTCCACCAGCTCGTCCACCGTTGCGGTAGTACGTGCCGATGACGGTGCCCTTCTCGAAGCTGTGCAGCACGGAAGGCCAGATGTAGCTCGCCTTGCACACCGCCGGGGTGTTGCCGAGCTGCAGCGCGGTCTCCTTCACCGCCGCGACCATCAGCTTCCTGCGGTCGGTGCGGCCCTCCACCATCTCCGCCTTCATCCGCGCCAGCGCGCAGGCGGCGATCAACGTCCCCGCCCAGGTGCGGAAGTCCTTCGCGCGAACCTTTCGCCCATCACCTCCTTGATGTACGTCGTTGATGTGGCGGCGGCGGATGTTCGACGACGCTGCCGTCCTCGGCCAGGTACTGGAAGAGCTCCTTGCCGGGCAGCTTCTTCAGCTCGCGGACGATGCGCGCGACGCGGCGGTCGCGCAGCTCGCGGAACTGCTCCTTGCCCGCCTTGCCGCGGTAGCTGGAAGCGCACCGTGTCGCCCGGACACCAGTGGCGTGCCGCTTCTGCAGCGTGGCGATGCCGAAGCTGCCGTTCTCCTTCGCGTAGACCTGGCTGCCGGGGCGCATGAAGCAGGTGGAAAGGATGCGCAGGATGCAGGCCATCACCTTCTCGCGCGGAAGACCGGGCAGCCGCAGCCCCTGCTCGATGGCGCGGCGCAGCCGCGGCAGCGCGTTGCCGAAAGCGACCAGGCGCTCGAACTTCTTCTGCTCGCGCCGGCGGACGGCCCCTTCGCTGTAGCGGTATTGCCAGCGGCCCTTCTTGTCGCGTCCCGACCGCCAGCAGCTTGGCCCGCGGGTCGCGGCTGACCGCCACGTCGGTCCAGGCGGGCGGAAGGCGAAGCGCCCGCAGCCTCGCCAGCTCGCGCGCAGGCGCGCCCTTGTAGCGAAAGCCGCTCCTGGGTGACCCGAGCCGGCGGTATCCCTTGCGCTGCAGCAGCTCGACCTGGGTCATCTGTCCTACAAGGTGGGGCGCGGGCGCGCCGGATGCCCGGCCCGATGCCTGCCCTGCAGGCTGCCGCACGGCGAGAGCGGGGACCGCGGGATTGTCCCTGCGTCCGCCATTGTTGGGAGCATCGACAGGCCCGATCCCGCATCAAATTCCGTACCGCACAGCAAGCGGATCGGCGACTGGCGGGCGAGAGCCCTGCCGGAAGCTTGATTTTTCACCCCGATTCTTGGTAGTTGCAGCGCCCCTTTTCAGGGACCTTCAGGAAGGCAAGACGTGGCGAACGCGAACATCGACGTCATCCGCAACATCGGCATCTCGGCGCACATCGACTCGGGCAAGACGACGCTCTCCGAGCGCATCCTCTATTACACCGGGCGGATCCACGCCATCCACGAGGTGAAGGGGAAGGACGCCGTCGGCGCCAAGATGGACTCGATGGACCTGGAGCGGGAGAAGGGCATCACCATCCAGTCCGCCGCCACCTACTGCGAGTGGGACGTGACCGACGGCGCCCGCCCCACGCACAACATCAACATCATCGACACGCCCGGACACGTGGACTTCACCATCGAGGTGGAGCGCGCGCTGCGCGTCCTCGACGGCGCCATCCTGGTGCTCTGCTCCGTCTCCGGCGTCCAGTCGCAGTCCATCACCGTGGACCGGCAGATGCGCCGCTACAAGGTGCCGCGGCTCGCCTTCATCAACAAGATGGACCGCGCCGGCGCCAACGCCTTCCGCGTCACCCAGCAGCTTCGCGAGAAGCTGAACCACAACGCCATCATGATGGAGCTGCCCATCGGCGCCGAGGACAAGTTCCAGGGCGTGGTGGACCTCGTCACCATGAAGGCCCACTACTACGACGGCGACAACGGCGAGAACATCCGCACCGAGGAAGTCCCCAAGGACCTGCTCGAGCAGGCGAGGAGCATGCGGCACGACCTCATCGCCGCGGTGGCCGACTACGACGAGAAGCTGACCGAGATGTTCATCGAGGAGAAGGAGCCCTCGGTGGAGGACATCCGCCGCGCCGTGCGCGCCGGCACCATCGCGCTCAAGCTCACTCCGGTGTTCTGCGGCTCGGCCTACAAGAACAAGGCGCGTGCAGCACCTGCTCGACGGCGTCGTCTACTACCTGCCCAACCCCAAGGAAGTCACCAACGAGGCGCACGACCAGAGCAAGGGCGAGGAGAAGGTGGTCCTCGCCTCCGACGAGAACAAGCCGTTCGTCGGGCTCGCCTTCAAGCTGGAGGACGGCCGGTACGGGCAGCTCACCTACATGCGCATCTACCAGGGCAAGGTGGCGAAGGGCGACTTCATCGTCAACATGTCCAACCAGAAGAAGGTCAAGGTGCCGCGCCTGGTCCGCATGCACTCGGACGAGATGCACGACATCGACAAGGCCGGCGCCGGCGACATCGTCGCGCTCTTCGGCGTGGACTGCGCCTCGGGCGACACCTTCACCGACGGCGACGTGAAGGTCACCATGACCTCCATGCACGTGCCCGACGCGGTGATCTCGCTCGCCATCGCGCCCAAGGAGAAGGCCGGCTCGGCCAACTTCTCCAAGGCGCTGAACCGCTTCACCCGCGAGGACCCCACCTTCCGCGTGCACCGCGACGAGGAGTCGGCGCAGACCATCGCCTCCGGCATGGGCGAGCTGCACCTCGAGATCTACATGGAGCGCATCAAGCGCGAGTACGGCTGCGAAGTCGTCGTCGGCCAGCCGCAAGTTGCCTACCGCGAGGCCATCCAGCAGCGCGGCGAGTTCGCCTACACCCACAAGAAGCAGACCGGCGGCTCGGGCCAGTTCGCCCGCGTGGCCGGCTACATCGAGCCGCTGCCGGACGACGCGGTCGAGGCGTACGAGTTCGTCGACGACGTGGTGGGCGGCTCCATCCCCCGCGAGTTCATCCCCGCCTGCGACAAGGGCTTCAAGGAGGCGGTGAAGAAGGGCTCCCTGATCGGCTTCCCGGTGGTGAAGGTGCGCTGCGTGATCAACGACGGCCTCTCCCACGCGGTGGACTCCAGCGAGCAGGCCTTCAAGACGGCGGCGCTGATGGGCTTCCGCGAGGCGTACGAGCGGGCCAAGCCGGTCATCCTCGAGCCGATCATGAACGTGGAAGTGCAGGCGCCCGAGGAGTTCCAGGGCTCCGTGATCGGCCAGCTCAACCAGCGCCGCGGCGTCATCCAGAACACCGAGACGGTGGAAGGGTACCTGATCGCGCAGGCGCACGTGCCGCTCTCCGAGATGTTCGGCTACTCCACCGACCTGCGCTCCGCCACCCAGGGCAAGGGCGAGTTCTCCATGGAGTTCGCCAAGTACCAGCCGGTCCCGCGCGCCACGCAGGAGCAGATGATCAAGGAGTTCCGCGAGAAGCAGGCGGCGGCGAAAAAATAAGCGGTCGCGCGGCAGACCGATTTGGCGAAGGCCCCGGCCGGATGCGGCGGGGCCTTCTCCTTTTGCGGCGACCGGGACTACTTCGCCGGAGGCCCCGCCGCGGGCTTGCGCCCCTTCTGATGCCCGCGGGCGTCGAGCGGGACGTCGAGGGTGAAGGTGGTGCCGAGCGTCGGCAGGCTCTCCACGGCGATGCTCCCACCATGCGCCTCGGCCACCCCGCGGACCTGGGCGAGGCCCAGTCCCCAGCCGCGCTGGCCGCCTTTCTCGCCGGTCGCGAGCCGCTGGAAGGCGCGGAAGAGCGTCTCCTGCTGCTCGGGGGGAATGTAGGATCCCTCGTTGTGCACGAGGAGGTACGCGCGCCCGTGCAGCTGCCGCACGGTGACGGTGATGGGGCGCGACGGGCTGCCGTACTTCACCGCGTTGGACGCCAGGTTCTCGATCGCGCGCCGCAGCGGATCGGCGGCGAACCAGCCTCGGACCGGATCGGCAGCGGCGAGCACGAACCGATCGCCGTGCACGGTGCGGAGGTGCTCGATGCTCTCCCGGGCGATTTCCACCAGATCGCACTCCTCCAGCTGCAGGTCCTGGGCGGCGCCGGTCTGCGCCCGCATCGCATCGAGCAGGTCCTGCAGCATGCGATCGCCGCGGTCGACGTTGTCGATGATGCGGGCGGCCCAGCGCGGCACGTCCTCCGACGAAGGCTTGCGCAAGATCAGGCTCGCGGTTGCCTTCGCCGCCGTGAGGGGGCCGCGGAGATCGTGCGCGAGGACGGCGACGAACTGTTCCCGGAAACCTGCGTCCACGAGGACATACCCGGTGCAGGCCTTCATGGTGGCCTGGTCGACCGACGCGTGAAGGGTGTCGCGCTCCTGCGCGCTGAGCGCGCTCTCCTCTTCCAGCACCTCGACCAGCACCTGCCGCAGCAGGATGTACTCGCGGATCACGTCCTCGAGGCGGAAGCGGGTCATGCGCACGCGCTCGCCGCCGTGCTCCTCGGCGACGCTGCTGCCCTCCGTCGCCGTGCGCCTCGGATGCTCGGAAGAGAGCGCCTCGGCGAGCTGTCGCAGCACCGCCGGGAGGGTGTCGATGATGATGGGGTGGTCCTCGTTGGCCGCGGCAGGGATTTCCTTGCGCACGCGCTCTTCCCACAGCGCGAGCACGCGCTCCCTGTTGGCCATCAGCCGGTCGCTTGCTCGCGAAGTCGACACCGTCCTCGTCCTCTGCGCCCACCTGATACCACGGCTATCTGAACAGCAAGTGCGCGATGGCGGACTCGGCGTCGCGGTAGATGATCAAGACCGCGGTCACGTCGAATGCGGCGTGCGCCACCATCGGCAGCCAGAATCTCGCCGGTGCGCGCGAAGATGGCGCCGAACACGAGGCCCGTGAATGCCGCCTGCTCGGTGCCGGCGAGCCCCTGGTCGTGGTAGTGCGCGAGCGCGAACAGGGCGGAAGTGAGCAGCACCGTCACGACCTTCGCTGCCGTCCCGGTCCCGAGCAGCTTGCCGAGGCGCTCGAAGAAGTAGCCGCGGAACACCGTCTCCTCGCCGAAGCCCGCGCCGATGACGACGAGATAGAGCGCTCCGGGGAGAGCGGCCGCGTTCCCGGCCAGATAGTGGTAGGCGTGGTTCACCGGCTCGGCCCCGAGGAGCGGCATGACCAGCGCCTTCATCGCCAGCTTGAACGCGACGCCGGAGAGGATGCCGGCGACGACGACGCGAGCCCAGGAACGGGGCCGCACGTAGCCGATCTCCGGCCACGGCGTCCGCGACCGGCGCGCCCAGAGCAAGACCAGGATCCCGCTCAGGGGCACGACGATCAGGTTGCCTGCGAGGATGGCGAGAAAGGCGAGGATGCCCACCGGGCCGAAGCCGCGGAGCTTCGCCGCGAAGGAATCGCCCCTCGGCTGCGTCGCGACGTCGCTCACGGATACCGCTGCCCTGCGCTCGTCGCGGCCGGTTTGAAGTTCACCGCCGGGCGCAGCGGATCAGTTGACTCCATGTCGAAGTACGGGTTTGGTGCAGTTCGTCGCCATCATCGAACATCCGACGCACGCGGAGTTGGGCGCGCTCGTCTGCCGACTACGCTTACATCTGCCCGGAAATTTCGTTGCGGGTGTGATTCCTGCGCCCACGGCGGACAGTGCCTCGTGCCGTTGTGCCGCCTCTAGACCGCGTGCAGGTGGTTGCCAGATCACAGTGAACCCCGGCCAGCGCGCAGCCGCTGCACGCCCCTTGAATACCTTCATGACCCGCCACGACGCGCTTGATCATCCGTTCACCATTCTCGCCTGAGATCGGGGGCCACTTGCTCTCCTACCGGCCCAGCGCAACACTGCGCGCGTGGCTGCCGAAGAGATCGCCGGTCCTCCCCTCCACGACGTCGCCTTTCGCAGCGTTCCCGACCTGATCGCGCAGCGCGCCGCGGAGGAGCCGGCGCGCGCCGCGGTTCGTTCCCGGGCCCCCGGCGGCAAGTGGCAGGACCTCTCCTGGGGCGCGCTCGACCAGCGTCGCCGGGCGGCTGCAGCCGGGCTCGCTTCCCTGGGGGTGAAGCCCGGCGAGGTGGTGGCCTTCGTCGCCCACAATTCCGCCGCCATGCTCGTCGCGGAGCTGGCGGCGCAGACGCTCGGCGCGGCGGTTGCGCCCGTCTTTGCCGGTTACTCGCCGGAGGTGCTGCACCACTGCCTCGCCGACTCCGGCGCGCGCATCGCCTTCGCCGGCACCGCCGTGCAGCAGGGACAGCTCGCTCGCGAACGCCAGCTGCACCAGGTCATCGTCCTCGACGACCAGCCCTTCCCCGGCGACCCGCGCGCCATGCCCTTCAAAGCGCTGGAGCAAGAGCCCGGCCAGGCGCACATCGCGGCGGGCCGTGACGACGTCGCCTGGGTGCTCTACACCAGCGGCACCACCGGCAAGCCCAAGGGCGTGGAGCTGACGCACTGGAACGCGCTCTCGCAACAGGCGGCCATCGCCGCGGTCTGGGACGTATCCGAGCGCGACGTCTTCCTCTCCTACCTGCCCTGGCACCACTGCTTCGGCGCGCTCTTCGAGCGGCTGATGGCGCTCTGGCACCGCGCGCTGCTGGTCATCGACGACTCGCGCGGCCGCGACCTGGACCGGCTCTTCGAGAACCTCGTCGAGATCCGCCCCACCGTCTACTTCGGCGTGCCGCGCGTCTACAACGGGATGATCGCGCGCGCGGCAAGCGACCCCAAGGCGCGCCAGGCGCTGGAGGGATTGCGCTTCGCCTTCAGCGCCGCCGCCGCCATCAGCGAGCCGGCCTTCCGCTGGTTCGAGGAGCATGGCGTCCCGGTGCTGGAGGGCTGGGGACTCACCGAGACCTCCCCTTGCGCGACCATCACCCGCCGCGACCAGGAGCGCGCGCCAGGGGTGGTGGGCTTTCCACTGCCGGGAACCACGCTCCGGCTGGAAGCGGTGGAGGGTCTGTCCGCCAAGGGCGAGATCCTGGTGAAGGGGCCGCAGGTCATGCGCGGCTACCGCAAGCGGCCGGCGGAGACGGCGCAGGCGCTGCGCGGCGGATTCCTGCACAGCGGCGACCTGGGCGATTGGACGGAGGCGGGCCTCAAGCTCTACGGGCGCATCGACGGCGTCTTCAAGCTGGAGAACGGCGAGAAGGTCTCCTCCGGCGAGGTGGAGGCGCGCCTGCTCGCGGCCACGCCGCTGCTCGAGCAGGCGGTGGTGGTGGGCAGCGCGCAGCCCTTCGCCACCGCGCTCTGCTGGATCGCGCAGGGCCCCGCCACCCGCTGGCTGCGGGAGCGGGATGTGGAAGCGCCGGAGTCGATGGCGGAGCTGGTGCGCGTTCCCGAGCTGCGGCGGGCGCTGGTGGAGGCCCTGCAGCCGGCGAACCTGCTCGCGCCGGCCCCTTCCGAGCGCGTGCGCCGGGTGGCGCTGGTGCCCGAGCCGCCCTCGATGGAGACCGGCGAGCTGACGCCCACCCAGAAGATGGTGCGCGCGGTCTCGCTGCAGCGGCATGCGGAGCTGGTGGCGGCGATGCAGACGAACGAGCCGCACCCGCTGGTGCTGGAGATCTTCCCGCGCGGCGAGCCGTTCGGCAACAGTTGACGGCGCCTACTCGCCCGCGTCGGAGAAGCCGATGGGCTTCTGCGGTCCGAACCAGAAGCGGATGGCGTTGGGATCCACCTCGTGGATGCGCTTCGCCGCGTCCGCCAGCACCACCGCGCAGTCCGGCGAGCCGGGATCCTCCACCACCGCCGCGGAGCCCTCCTCCAGGAGCTTCTGCATCCCGGCGGAAACGTCCAGGCGGCCGATCTTCCCGCTGCGGCGCACGTAGTGGAAGGTCACCTCGCCGGGTTCGCGCACGCGGTGCGCCTCGACCAGCTGGCGCAGCCGCCGCGCGCGCTCCGATTGCATGCGCGCCTCCGCGGCCTTCGCGGCTTCCTTGCGCCGCGCCTCGGCCAGCTCCGCCTCGCGGGCGGCGAACGCCTCCCGCCGCTGCCGCTCCTCGGCGGAGAGCTGCTCCTCGCGCTGGTGGTGCGTGCGCGGCGCCGATGCCTTCTGCTCCCGCGCCGCCTCCTGCGCCTGCTTGTCGGTGACGAGGCCTGCCTTGAGCAGCTTGTCGCGAAGGTTCTGCATGCGGCGCGCAGGATAACCGCGCAGCCCGCCGCGCGGAAGGCGCTGGACGGCCGCCCGCCCCTCTTCGGAGCACGGAGGCACGGGGGCACGCGCGGTGGCCAGAGGCCCGCTACACTGCGGCGGTGCGCGTCGTCTTCGTCGAGCAGCCCGGCAGCCTTCCCGCCCCGCCCGCGGAGGGGCGCGTGGCGGTGGTGGACGTGGCCTTCGCGGGCGGCGACAACTTCGAGAAGAGCACCGTTCCCTTCCTCCAGGCGCTGGGCGATCGGCTCGCCATCTGGATCGATCACCACGAGCACCCGGTGGGCTGGGCGCGCTATCGCGACGACCCCCGCTTCCTCCTGGTGCCCAACCAGCAGGCGCACGCGTGTCCGGAGCTGGTGACACCGGAGGTGGTGGCGCGCGCGGGCGCGGTGGACGTGGTGGTGGCGCACGCCGACCTCGACGGCCTGCTCTCGGCGGTGAAGTTCCTCCGCGGCGGCACCCCGCCCTGGCCGGAGGCAGACGAAGATGCGCGCGCGGCCGACAGCCCGGGCCGCGGGCATGCGTTCTCGGCGCGCGCCCGGCTCCTCTCCGACGCGCTCGATCACGCCGCCGCCGAGCTGCGCAGCGCCCAGCGCGAAGCGTTCCGCCAGCAGATCGTGCAGGCGCTGGCGAAGGGAGCGATGCCCCCCGCGCTCGAGCAGCGCATCGAGAAGCTGGCCCGCGCGCAAGAGGAGGCCCTGGCTCCGGTGGCCGCTCTCGCCGAGCAGGCGAAGGAAGAGGCGCAAGGCGTGCTGGTGGCGCGCGTTCCCAAGGCGCTGGCGCGGCCGGTCAAGAAGGCGTTGCTCTCCCGGCTCGAGGAGCGTGCGCCGGTGGGCGTGGTGGTGGAGGGGCGCGCCGTCACCGTGGCGACCTTTCGCGATCTCGACCTCGCCCAGGTGGACGAGCTCGGCGCGGGGCGCAGCGACTATCGCTTCGGGCAGGCGGAAGACGGCGGCCGGCGCATCGTCGCCCGGCTCGGCGAGCTGGTCCGGGCGGAGTTAGAATGAGCGCATGCCCGACCTGCCGCAGGGACAGGCGCTGATCGACGGCATCCAGCGCCTGCGCGGCGAGCTGGACGCCGTGATCCTCGCGCACTACTACCAGGATGCCGAGATCCAGGACCTGGCCGACTTCGTGGGCGACTCGCTGCAGCTCTCGCAGCAGGCGGCGGAGACGAAGGCCAAGGTGATCGTCTTCTGCGGCGTCCACTTCATGGCGGAGACGGCGAAGATCCTCAACCCCGACAAGCAGGTGCTCCTGCCCGATCTCGACGCCGGCTGCTCGCTCGCGGACCGCTGCCCCGCCGACCAGTTCGCGAAATGGCTTTCCGGATATCCCGGCCACAAGGTGATCAGCTACATCAACTGCTCCGCCGGGGTGAAGGCGCTCTCCGACGTGATCTGCACCTCCAGCAACGCGGAGAAGATCGTGCGCAGCTTTCCGGAGGATGCGAAGATCGTCTTCGCTCCCGACCGCCACCTCGGCGCCTGGGTGGAGAAGAAGACCGGCCGCGAGATGGTGAAGTGGCCGGGCTTCTGCATCGTGCACGAGCAGTTCACCGAGCGGCAGCTGCACAAGCTCAAGGCGCGGCACCCGGGGGCCGAGATCATCGCGCACCCGGAGTGCGACGAAGGCGTGCTGGCGATGGCCGACTTCGTCGGCTCCACCAAGGCGCTGCTCGAGCGCGTGAAGACGAGCAAGGCGAAGACCTTCATCGTCGCCACCGAGGTCGGCATCCTGCACCTCATGGCCAAGGCGCGGCCCGATGCCGAGCTGATCCCCGCGCCTCCGAGCAGCGGGTGCAATTGCAGCATCTGCCCCTACATGCGCCTCAACTCTCTGGAGAAGCTCTACCTCTGCATGCGCGACCGCACCCCCGAGATCACGCTGGGAGAGGAGCTCCGCCTGCGCGCGCTGCGGCCGGTGCAGCGCATGCTCGAGCTCTCGGCGTGAGGCAGCGGAAAAGTGGCCAGGCCGCTTGGGCGGTGGTCTGATCGCAGGATGATCCGGAGGTCCACGTGAACAAGCTCTTCCTCGCAGCCGTCCTGCTCGCCGCCCCCCTTGCCGCCCGCGCCGACGGAGGCCTGCGCATCGGAGCGGAGGCGAACATCGCCACGCACGACAGCAGCGGCACCCACGCCATCACCGACAACTGGCCGCTGGCCGGCGATCTCATGTTGAGCTACTGGACGCCGGGCTCGTTCCTCTCCCTCGATCTGGAGCTGTCCGAGCAGTTCTTCCTCAACTCGCCGGTGGGCTCCAGCAGCCGCATCGGCACCGTGCTCCGGCCCGGCGTGCGGCTGACCGCGCCGCTGTTGCCCGTCTACGCGCGCGTGGCGTTGCCCATCAACCTGGAAAACGCGAACGGCGATCGCGAGAAGGTGGACCTGCGCCTGGGCGTGGGCATCAACATTCCGCTCGTGCTCTTCAGCATCTACCTGGAGGGCGATGCCGACTTCCCCCTCAGCTCCAGCGGCACCGGTCCCACCTCGATCAGCGCCTTCAACCAGCAGGCCTTCTGGCTGAGCGGCGGCCTCGACTTCCGCTTCTGAGCGCCCCACGCATGGCGGACGCCGATTCGCCGCTGGCGCTGGTCCTCTCCGGAGGCGGCGCGCGCGGCGCGTATGAAGTGGGCGTCCTGCGCTACGTGCTCGGAAACCTCGCGCCGCGGCTGGGCGACTCCGCCCGGCCGCGCATCTTTTGCGGCACCAGCGTCGGCGCCATCAACGCCTGCGCGGCCGCGGCGCACCACGACGTTCCCGACTTTGGCATCGCCAACCTGGCCGAGACGTGGCAGCAGCTGGGGCTCGACCAGAATCTTCCGCCGCGGCTGGGGCGACCTCACCGGCCTGTTGCGCTGGCTGCTCGGCTCGCCCCGCGCCGGCGGCCCGCGCAGCCTGCTCGACGCCGGGCCCCTGGCCGAGCTGGTGCGCTCGGTCATCCCCTGGCGCAGCCTGCACCAGGGCGTCGCCGACGGGCGCGTGCTCGGCGTCACCGTGTCGGCCACCGACATCGAGACCGGCCATACGGTGGTGTTCGTGGAGAGCGAGGCGCACGCGCCGCCCATCCCCCGCGACCGCGCCGTGGATTGGGCGGCGGTGCGGCTGACGGCGCAGCACGCTCTCGCCTCCGCCGCCATTCCCATCATCTTCCCCGCGGTGCGGGTCGCGGGCCGCGTCTATTCCGACGGCAGCCTGCGCCAGAACACCCCCATCGCGCCCGCCCTGCGGCTGGGCGCAGCCCGCGTGCTGGTGGTGGGGCTGCGCTCGCAGAGGCGGGTCTCTGCGCCGCGCGCAGGGCGCCAGGACGCGGTGGATCAGCAGGCGTTCTCCTCCCCGCTCTTCCTCTTCGGCAAGCTGCTCGACGCGCTGCTGCTCGATCGGGTGGAGAACGATCTCGCGAACCTTCGTCAAGTCAACGCGGCGCTGCACGAGCTGTCGCGGGTGTCCAGCGCGCTCCCCGGGCCGGTGGCGGCGGCGCTGGAGACGGCGGGCGGCGGCCTGCGCCCGGTGGCGGACGTCTTCATCCGCCCTTCCCAGGATCTGGGGATGCTGGCCGCGCACGTGCTCTCGCGGCCGGCGGTGAAGGCGCGCCTGACGGGACCTGCCGGATACCTGCTGCGCCGCCTGGGCGAGGCCGCCGGCAGGGGCGACCCATCCGACGTGCTCAGCTACCTGCTCTTCGACGCCGAGTACAACGAGGAGCTGATGGAGCTGGGCGAGCGCGACGCCGCCGCGCGCAAGGACGAGTTGGAGCAGTTCCTCGCCGTGCCGCAAGCGGCGACGCCGCGCGAAGCCGCGCCGGCCTAGGGCTCCTCCTCCGGCAGCGGCTGCGGGCCGGGGATGATTCCGGCGATGTCGGGATCCTCGCCCTCCGGCGTGACCCGGTCGGCCTTTTCCTTCTTGCGCTGCTCGCGGCGCTCGTCCTTCTCCTTGCGCTTCTCGAGGCGCGCCAATTCCTTCTGCCGCTTGTTCGATCGAGGCTGCACGCGTCCCTCCTGAAACGAAAAGAGCCCGGCCTTCGCAGGCCGGGCCCGTTCATACCGCACCAGATCGCGCTTAGGCGATCGGCCGGACGTTCGAGGCCTGCAGGCCCTTGGGGCCCTTGGTCACCTCGAACTGCACCTTCTGCCCCTCGGCCAGGGTGCGAAAACCATCCGCCTGGATGGCGGTGTGATGACAGAAGACATCGGGGCCGCCGTTGTCCTGTACGATGAACCCGAAGCCCTTCGCATCATTGAACCACTTCACGGTACCAGTAACCATTTTGTTCTACTTCTTTCGTGTTGGGAACGGCACCTTGCCGCTCCTGCCGCGGACTGCGGCTCGATGGGTGTAACAGTTACGTCCCGGATTTGCATCCCAAATCCGCCGGCGGGCGGAAACGCCAGTCGTTCCGCGTGCCGGGCAGGCCTCCCGCAGCAGGCAGGCGCCCGCCAGCCGCCGAGCCGATGCCGGCCGCTGCGCCGATCGGCGGCGGTGCGCCCGGCGCAGAGTCGCGAAACAGGACAGCCAACGGCACGCGCCGTTCCTACCATGCCCTGCGTACCTATGATGGGGCCGGAATGGCTTTCGATCTGAACGAACGGGCGAGCGGCGTGCTCCTCCACCCGACTTCGCTGCCCGGCGCATACGGCTGCGGCGAGCTGGGCTTCGAGGCGCACGCGTTCGCGCGCTGGCTGCGCGATGCGGACCAGCGGTTCTGGCAGATGCTGCCGGTGGGGCCGGTCGGGTACGGCAACTCGCCCTACAGCGCGCTCTCCGCCTTCGCCGGCAACCCGCTGCTGATCAGCCTCGATCGGCTGGTCGACGAAGCGCTGCTGCCCCGGAGCGCGCTCGCTTCCGCGAAGGCGTTCCCGCCCGGGCGCGTGGACTACGCGGCCGCCCGCGCCTTTCGCGAAGAGCAGCTTCACACCGCCTTCGCCGCCTTCGCCAGGCGCAGCAGCGACCATGCGCAGTTCGAGGTGTTCTGCGCCGCGAACGCTGCCTGGCTGGACGACTTCGCGCTCTACGCCGCCATCAAGCGCGCGCGCAGCGAGCGGCCCTGGACGGAGTGGGAACCGGACCTGCGTGCGCGCGATCCTTCGGCGCTGGACAGGGCGCGGCACGCCCTGCGCGAAGAGATCCGGCAGCAGCGCTTCGAGCAGTTCCTCTTCGCCCGCCACTGGCAGGCGCTCCACGACGAGTGCCGCATGCTCGGCCTCGCGCTGGTGGGCGATCTCCCCATCTTCGTCGCCCACGACAGCGCCGACGTCTGGGCGCACCCCGACCTCTTCTTCCTCGACCCGCAGGGACGGCCCACGGTGGTCGCCGGCGTCCCTCCCGACTACTTCAGCGCCACCGGCCAGCGCTGGGGCAACCCGCTCTACGACTGGGAGAAGCTCGCCCGGACCGGCTACCGCTGGTGGCTGCAGCGCTTCGCGCAGACCTTCGCCCGCTTCGATGCGGTGCGGCTCGATCACTTCATCGGCTTCACCCGCTACTGGGAGATCCCCGCGGACGAGCCCACTGCCGCAGAACGGGCACTGGAGGCCCGGGCCCGGCGCGAAGATCTTCGAGTCGCTGGGCCCCGCCGCGCTCATCGCCGAAGACCTGGGTGCCGTCACGCCGGAGGTCACCGCGCTGCGCGACCGCTTCCACTTCCCCGGCATCAAGCTCTTGCAGTTCGCCTTCGGCACCGACCCGCAGGCGCCCACCTTCCTGCCCCACAATTACGAGCGCAACGCGGCGGCGTATACCGGCACGCACGACAACGACACCACCCGGGGCTGGTTCGACGAAGCTGGAGACAGGGCGAGCGGGCCTCGGCGCTGCGCTATCTCGGCGCCTCCGGCCGCGAGATCCACTGGGAGATGATGCGCGCGGTCTGGGCTTCGGTGGCGAACCTCGCCATCGCTCCCGTGCAGGACCTGCTCGGGCTCGGCTCGGAGGCGCGCATGAACCTGCCCGGCACCTCCGAGCGCAACTGGGAGTGGCGGCTCGAGACGCTGCCCGGGCCGGAGGTGCAGGCGCGCCTGCGCGAGCTGACCGCAACCTACGGCAGGAGCGCGCGGTGAAGCGCAAGCCCTGGGAAATGCGCCGCGGGCAGCTCCGCGACGACCCGGAGTGGTACAAGGACGCCATCATCTACGAGCTGCGCGTGCGCTCGTACATGGACTCGAACGGCGACGGCATCGGCGACTTCGCCGGCCTCACCACCCGCCTCGACTACCTTCAGGATCTGGGCGTCAACGCGCTCTGGCTCCTGCCCATCTGCCCGAGCCCCGGCAAGGACGACGGCTACGACATCTCCGACTACACCGACCTGCACCCCGACGTGGGCACGCTCGACGATTTCCGCCTCTTCGTGGAGGAGGCGCACCGGCGCGGGCTGCGCGTGATCACCGAGCTGGTGCTCAACCACACCAGCGACCAGCATCCCTGGTTCCAGCGCGCCCGCCGCGCGCCGCCGGGCTCGTCGGAGCGCAACTTCTACGTCTGGAGCGACTCACCCGACCGCTACCGCGACGCGCGCATCATCTTCAAGGACTTCGAGCCCTCGAACTGGTCGTGGGACCCCATCGCCAAGCAGTACTACTGGCACCGCTTCTTCGCCCACCAGCCGGACCTCAACTTCGACAATCCCGCGGTGCACGAGGCGATGCTGGGGGTGGTCGACTTCTGGTTCGGCCTCGGCGTGGACGGCCTGCGGCTGGACGCGGTGCCCTACCTCTACGAGCGCGACGGCACCAACTGCGAGAACCTGGGCGAGACGCACGCGTTCCTGAAAAAGCTGCGCGCCCACGTGGACCAGCGCTTCAAGAACCGCATGCTGCTCGCGGAAGCGAACCAGTGGCCCGAGGACGCCGCCGCCTACTACGGGCAGGGCGACGAGTGCCACATGAATTTCCACTTTCCCGATCATGCCGCGCATCTTCATGTCCATCCACATGGAGGACCGGCTGCCCATCATGGACATCCTCGCGCAGACGCCGCAGATCCCGGCGAACTGCCAGTGGGCGCTCTTCCTGCGCAACCACGACGAGCTGACGCTGGAGATGGTGACCGACGAGGAGCGCGACTACATGTACCGCGCCTTCGCCCACGAGCCGACCATGCGCATCAACCTGGGCATCCGCCGCAGGCTCGCGCCGCTGGTGGGCAACGACCGCCGGCAGATCGAGCTGATGAACGCGCTGCTCATGTCCTTGCCCGGCACGCCGGTGCTCTACTACGGCGACGAGATCGGCATGGGCGACAACGTCTTCCTCGGCGACCGCAACGGCGTGCGCACGCCCATGCAGTGGAGCCCGGACCGCAACGCCGGCTTCAGCAAGGCCAACCCGCAGCGGCTCATCCTGCCCATCATCATCGACCCCGAGTACCACTACGAGTCGCTCAACGTGGAGGCGCAGCAGGGCAACCCCAACTCGCTCCTCTGGTGGATGAAGCGGCTGATCGCGCTGCGCAAGCGCTTCCAGGCCTTCGGCCGCGGCACCATCGAGTTCCTCGCGCCGGAGAACCCGAAGGTGGTGGCGTTCACCCGGCAGTTCGAGGACGAGACCGTGCTGGTGGTGGCGAACCTCTCCCGGCACACGCAATACGTCGAGCTGGATCTGCGCAACTACAAGGGCCGCGTGCCGGTGGAGCTGATCGGGCGCACCCGCTTTCCGCCGCTGGGCGACCTGCCCTACCTGCTCACGCTGGGCGAGCACGCCTTCTACTGGTTCTCGCTGGAGGAGCCGCGCAACGCCGCGCAGGAGCTGCGCACCGCGTCCTACCAGCCGCCCGCGCTGGAGGTGGCGAGCGCCTGGGAAGGAACCTTCACTCCCGCGGAGCGCAACGCCATCGAGCTGACGCTGCCCGCCTGGCTGGAAGGACGCCGCTGGGTCCGCGGGCGCGGCCGGGAGATCGCGCTGGCGCGCATCGCCGACGTCATCGCCTTCGACTCGCTGCGCCTCGCCATCGTGCAGGTGGAGTTCAGCCACGGCGACCCGGAGAGCTACGTGCTGCCGCTCGCGCTGGAGACGGGGGAGAAGCCGGCCTCGCCGCAGGCGGTGATCGCCATGCTGCGCCGCCACGACGGCTCGCAGCTCTACCTCGTCGACGCGCTCTTCGATCCCTCCTCCGCGGCGGCGCTGCTCTCGGCCATCCGCACCGGAACCCGCAGCCGCGGCTCCCTGGGGATGCTCACCGCGACCTCGCGCAGCGACCTGCCCGCGGCCGGCGAGCCGCGACTCTACCGGCAGGAGCACCACGCCGCCTCGGTGCAGTTCGGCGAGTCGTTCCTCCTCAAGTTCTTCCGCCGCCTGGGAGAGGGCCTCCATCCCGAGCTGGAGATCTGCCGCGCGCTCACCGAGCGCACGCCGCCCGCGCCGGTGGCGCCGCTCTGGGGAGCGCTGGAGCTCCGGCCGCGCCGGGGCGAGTCCATCACCATCGCCACGGTGCACGGGTGGGTGCAGAACCAGGGAACGGCCTGGCAGTTCTTCCGCGAGGAGCTGCGCCGCTACTTCGAGCGCGCGCTGGCCTCGAGCGGCAACCTCAAGCCGCCGCCGCGGCCCGAGGGCACGCTGCTCGACCTCGCCCAGAGCGAGCTGCCGCCCGCGGCCCGCGAGATGCTGGGGAGCACGCTCGCCGCCGCGCGCCTTCTCGGCAAGCGCAGCGCGGAGCTGCACGCCGCGCTGATGGCTCCCGACGACCCGGCGTTCGCGCCCGAGCCCTACAGCGCGCTCGACCAGCGTTCCGTCTACCAGACCAAGCGCAACCTGACCGGCAAGGTGCTGCGCGAGCTGCGCGCGGCGCGCATGGAAGGGCGGCCGGCGGAGCTGGCGCAGCAGCTGCTCGCCCGGGAGAAGGACCTGTACGCGCGCTTCGAGCCGCTGCTCCACGGCCGCCTCAGCGCGCAGCGCGGCCGCATCCACGGCGAATTCCACCTCGCCAACGTGCTCTGGACGGGCAAGGACTTCGTCTTCGTGGACTTCGGGCAGAACCCCGACAAGCCGCTGCCCGAGCGCCGCCGCAAGCGGAGCGGGCTGCGCGACGTGGCCTCCATGCTGCGCTCGTTCGACTTCGCCGCCACCATGGGGCTGCGCGACCCGGCCACGGTGCGCGAGAGCGACCGCGGCGCGGCCGAGCCGTGGGCGAAACTGTGGGCCACCTGGACCCCGGCGGCGTTCCTGGGCGCGTACCTCGACGCGGCGCAAGGCTCGCCGTTCATCCCGGCGGATCGCGCCGAGCTGCAGATGCTCCTCGACACGCAGCTTCTGGAAAAGGCCCTCGACGAGCTGGGGCTGGAGCTCGGCCGCCGCGAAGACTGGGCATTGGCTGCATTGCGCGCCTTGCTGGAGATGCTCGCCTGAAAGGGTTGAGGGAACGGGTTTAGGTTTAGGTTTAGGTTCAGGGTTCAGGGAAAAGCGGTTCCCCTCACCCGCAGGCCGCCGAAGGCCCTGATCCCCGTTCCCTAAACGTAAACCTAA
This sequence comes from uncultured delta proteobacterium, assembly GCA_963792275.1. GTDB lineage: Bacteria > Myxococcota > Myxococcia > Myxococcales > 40CM-4-68-19 > 40CM-4-68-19. The sequence continues at coordinate 181,135 of CAWBVQ010000013.1, read as the reverse complement.
ACCTAAACCCGTTCCCCGTTCCCGCTCTTATTGCTCGGCCACCGCGGTCAGCTTGGTGCAGGCGACTGTCCCCAGATTCACGTTGCTCACCTTGGTCTCCGGCACGTTCAGCTCGAAGCGGCAGATGCCGCGGCCGAACTCCACCTCGGCGACGTGCGTTCCCACCGGCACGTTGTCCAGCCAGAACTCTCCCGCCGCGCCCACCGGCGAGCTCACCTTGCGCTGCCCCACGAAGGCCGTCATCTCGCCGAAGGCGGGCACCGTGCTCTGGCCGCCCGAGTCGATGCGCAAGGCGCCGGTGACGCTGCGGACGCGCTGCACGTCGAAGCGGACCAGCGCGCCTGCGCGCAGGGAGGTGGCGATCACCTGCTCGGTCTTGCCCAGCTCGTAATCGAGGGGAACGTCGGCGTCGCGGATGCTGAGGCGGTTGCCGTAGTAGGGCTGCAGCCCGGGGACGAGCAGGTTGCCGCGCGAGTCGGTCTTGCCGATCTCCTGGTTGTTCAGGTAGCCGCGCACGCCGGAGAGGCCGGGCACTTGCAAGAGCGCGAAGCCGTCCTGCACCGGCCGGCTGGCCATGACGTTGCCGTCCACCAGCACCAGCGCTCCCGCCGCCGTCATCGCGCCGGAGTCGGTGGGGCCGGTGCGCGTGTAGAGGCCGGTATAGGTGCCGTAGGGGCCCTGGTAGACGACCTGGCCCAGGCCGCTTGCGGGCACGTCGCGGTCCAGGTTGGAGCGGAGTTGCCAGCCGAAGCCCTCGCCGAGCGGCAGCGCCTTCTGCACGCCCATGGTGGCGCCGCTGCCGTGGTTGCTGCCGCGGCCGCTGGCGTCGCCCATGGCGCCGCTCCCGAACGTATAGATGAATCCGGCGGTCATTCCCCACTCCGCGGTGGTTTCCGGCAGCCGGCCGCGGGTGGCGGAGACCAGCAAGGTGGAGTTTTGCGAGAGGCGCGCCTCGGCGCGCAAGGTGATGGAGTTGGTGAGCCCCGTGTCGCGCATGGCCTGCTGCGCGTAGTCGAGCGCAAGGCTGAGCCGGTGCGCGATCGGCGCCCCCACCGTCCCGTGCACTTCGAGGAGCGGTCGGTCGGCGCTGGCGCCGTAGCTCACGTTCGCGTAGCGCTCGGTGGCTGCGCGGGCCAGCACGGCGGCGGAGAAACCATGGAACAAGAGCGAGTAGCCGATGGACCCGGCCGCGCCGTGCTCGTGTCCGTCGGCGCTGGCGGCGGCCTCCACGTCCAGCTCGCCGAAGGGGAGCGCGAACGAGGCGGTGGGCCCGCCGCTCGCCAGCAGCGACGCGCAGGTGGAGCAGGTGGGCTCGTCCCATCCTTTCACGTGCTGCAGCGCCGACTCGAATCGATACCCGGCGGTGAGGAAGTCGCTCAGGCCGAGCCGGTGGTGCGCCACCAGCACCGGCGGGCCGTAGTGGAACGCGTCCACGCCGAACCCCAGCCGCTGGAACCCGAGGTGATAGCCGTAATCGCTCAGCCCGGCAGCGAGCACGCCGGGCGAGGAGTAATAGGGCGAGGCGTACTCCTGCGTGCGCCCGAAGGCGTCGCGCACCACGTAGCTCACCTGGCCCTGGCCGCCGGTGACCGGCAGGTTGCGGATCTCGAACGGCCCGGGCGCGATGGGCTGCTCGCGCACCAGCGCGCCGTTCACGTACACGTCGAGCGTGGAGGGCGAGAGGATGGCGCCGGAGATGCGCGGCAGCGGCTGGCGGACGAAGTAGGGATCGAGCGAGAACTCGCGCGTCACGCTGACGCCGGCGAGCAGCGAGGACCCGCCCACCGAGGACGACTGGGCGAAGGCGTCGCCCACCACCACGCGGCGCATGGAGGAGGGAGAATCGAGGGTGAGGTTGGTGAGCCCGCGCGCGACCGTCCCGTCGGGCAGCACGTTGCCGCCGGAGAAGAGCAGCGCGCCCTTGTAGCTCAGGCCCAGCTCGGCCGCGCCGCTGAAGGCGCCCTCGCCGGTGCCGGTCACCGAGTAGTTGAAGAAGGCGCTGCTGTCGGTGCGCAGCACCATGTCGGCCGGACGCCGCATCGAGTGCAGGTCCAGCGTGGTGGTCTCGAGGAGCGCGGTCTTCGCGGTCACCCGCAATGCAAGGTTTTGCGTGTCCAGCTCGTAGGTCACCGCCGGAGCGAGCGACCGCAGCGAGACGTACTCGCGCCCCTCATGCTGCTCGCGCAAGCCGGAAAGCCCGTGCAGGCCGGCCTTCTCCAGGTCCTCCACCGCGACGAAGGCGTCCTCCACCGTGGGGGCGCCCCGCAACCGCACCAGCACCGAGTCCTTGGACGCCTGGTTGACGAAGAGATCGAGGTACGCGCGCTGGTCCTGCGCCTGCGGCTGCGCGGCGAGCGGAAACGACAGCGCCACCAGCAGCGCCGGCGCCCATCTCCAGGCTCTGTTTCGCGCCCCCGACACGGCTCAACCTCCGCACGCTCCCGCGGGCGTCTCCAGTTCCTGCTGCAAGACCTGCTCGCGCTCGCCCTTCACCTTGACGCGGAGCTTGCGCACCTTCGCGCAGACATCCTTGGGCAGCGGGAAGTCGTAGCGCTTCTCGCCGCCCGCCAGCACGTACCAGCCCTGCTGGTCGCGCTGGAGCAACTTGTTGCCGCCGGCGTCGATTCCCTCCAGCCCCACGCTCTCCACGCGCAGGTGCACGTTGCCGCGGTTCTCCAGCGCAAACGAGGCGCTCCCCGCCCTCACCGCGATGGGCGTGAGCTGCTGCGACTCGACCACCTTGGCGGGCTGGACGAAGATGGGGATGCCGATGCGGGTGAGGACGCGGACGGTGGTGCGCGGCTGCGACGCCTTTTCCGCCGGCGGCAGCTCCTCGACGAAGATGCGGTAGGTGCGTTCCACCGCGCCGAAGGGCACCGCCACCCCCACGCGGACGTTATGCGTCTCGCCCGGCTTGAGCGAGAGCAGCGTGGGGAAGAAGATCACGTCCTCGGTCGGGCCCAGCTTCATCCCCGCCTTCGGATCCTCGCCCCAGCTGTTGGCCTGGAGCTGATAGCGCACCGGCTCCGGCCCGTCGTTGCGCAAGGTCAACAGCGCCTTGGCTTCGTCGGGACGGAGCGCGATCTGCACCGGCGAGATGTTCAGCCCCGCGGCATGGAGACGCCCGGCCCCCAGGAAGAGGAGACCGGGCGCGAGCAGGAAGAGCAGTCGGCGCACTAGAAGTTGACCGTCGCGACCACGCTGTCGGCGTAGACGCCGGTCGAGGCGTCCTGGCCGGCAGGGATGGAGCCGAACACCACCACGGTGCGCGAGGCGATGCTGGGAGCGGCCGGCACGGTGAACCCGTTGCCGGCGGTGGTGCCGTCGCCCCAGGGCGTGGTGGTGGCGGTGGCGCTGGCGCCCACCGCGGTGGGGACGAACAGGTCGTAGGAGAGCGAGCTCGTGCCGTTGGTCATGGCGCGCTTGCCGGCGAGGCCGGTGCCGAAGTTGCGTGCTCGAGCTGAGGTTGATGGTCGAGCTGCTGCCGCGCGTGCAGGTCAGGGTAAGCGAGGTGCTGCCGGTCTTGTCGGCGGAGGCGTTCGCCACGAGCGGGTCGTAGGCGCCGAAGTCGAGGTCGCCGGCCACGGTGATGGTGCAGTTCGGATCGATGTGCGCCTTGGCCTGGAAGGGCACGTTCGCGCTGCCGGCGAAGGCCTGCGAGTGGCCCACGAAAGCGGCGGCGGCGAGGCAGAACGCGAGGGACAGTTTGCGGATCATCGTCTTGCTCCTGGGAAAGACTGCGTGAAAGGGAAGGAGACGGAAATCAGAAGTTCACCGTCGCGGTGACGGTGTCGGTGTAGGTGCCCACGGCGACGTCCTGTCCGCCGAAGACCACGCCGTCCATGTTGAAGGTGCGCGCGGCCTTGCTGTTGGGGGCAGCGGGAACGAAGGGGCTGGCGGTGGTCCACGAGGTGGTGGTGCCCGGCCAGTAGATGTCGTAGCCGAGGAAGTTGGCGGTGGCGCCGAGCTGCATGGCGCGCGTCGCGGCCGGCGTGAGCCCTGCGGCGGCGGCGGCGTTGGCCCCGAAGCTGAGGCCGATGCTCGGCCCGGAGCCCTTGGTGCAGGCGAGGGTCAGCGTCCCGCTCGCCGTCGCGTCGGTGCTGGCGTTGGCGCACACCGGGTCGTAGCTGAAGGTGATGCCGGTGGTGGAGATGGTGCAGTTGGCGATCACGTTTCCGGTGACGACGAAGTTGGAGGTGGCCGTGGCGGCGCGCGCTTCCGCTGCCAGGAAGGAGGCGGCGGCGAGAGCGGAAGCGAGTACGATGCGGCGGAACATTTGAACCTCCTCGGCCTTCGAGCTGGCAAGCACTCTAGGGGAGCAACCGGGCATAGTCAAATACCTGGCAGTCGGATTCTTCAATGAAAACGTATACATATGTAGATATCGAGGTGGGCGTGTAATCGCGATGTGGCATATCGGCGTCATTCACGCATCGATGCTGGAGTTTTGAATCTGGGGTAGGCGAATTGCCCCCTTTGCGGGTCCTCCCCTTGCGGGCCATACAGGGAGGCGATGCGAAGGCTCCTCCCGCTGGCGATGGCGGTCTGCGCCGCGCTTCCCGCGCGCGCTGCGCCCAGCTGCAAGGGCCTGAGCGTGACCCCGCTCGCCTTCGGCACCTACGACGTGTACAGCGCGGCGCCGCTGGATTCCGCCGGCACCATCAGCTACAGCTGCCCGCCGCCGACGACTCCCTCCGTCACCATCGACCTGGGCCTCGCCTTCGGCAACGGCCGCCGCCGCATGGCGCTGGGCGTGGGCTCTGACTTCCTCGAATACGAGGTCTTCGTCGACGCGGCGCGGACGGCGGTGTGGTCGTCGATCAACGCCGTCGCGGTGCCGGCGGGCAACGGCGCCTCGGTGCCGTTCTACGGCCGCATCTTCCCGCAACAGGACGTCGCGGTGGGCGCGCTACAGCGACACGCTGGTCGTGACCTTCAACTTCTAGCGCCGCTCGTCCGCAAGAAGGCCGCGATCTCCGGCACCAGCCGCTCGCGCAGCGCCACGTCCGCGCGCAGCCGTTCCAGCGTCTGCGCCACCGCCTGCCGCGCCGCGCTGAGCTCGTGGGCGGCGAGGAACTTCTCCACCTGTTCCAGGTGCCGGCGTTCGGGGAGGCTGCCCAGCGCCTCCACCAGCCGGCGCAGGATCATCGGCGAGTCTCCCTTGCGTGCGCACCTCCTCCCAGCGCTCCTGGATCAGCCGCCAGGCCGCGTCGCGCGTGGCGCGGTTCGACAAGAGGGTTCCCAGGTAGCTGGCGAAGTCCTGCATCTGCACGAAGGGATCGAGGGCGAGCGTCACGGCGCGATCGACCAGGTCGGGGTGCTCCACCAGGGCGAGGGCGTGCAGGTAGCGGCGCTTCGCGGCAGGGTCCAGCTCGGTCCGGGCCAGCCCGCGCAGCTCCTCGAAGCGCCCCGATCCGCGCCGCGCGCGGCGGCAGGCGACCACGATGTCGAGGAGGTTCGGGTCGAGCGGCTGGCCCTTCTTGTCCACGTGCATGCGGTAGCGCGCTGCGGCTTCGTCCACCGCGGCCTGATCGCGGGCCACCAGGACGAGCGCGCGCAGCACCGCCGCCCGGCGCAGGCGGCGCTCGTCTTCCTCGCCGGAGCTGGGCTCCCAACCCAGCTCGCGCGCCTGCAGCGCGCGAACAACGAACGCACCCAGGCCTGAAGGGCCGGACGCTCCGCGTCGCCGACGGCGCGATGCTCGAGGTAGCTGAGCCGCCCGACCACCTCGTCGAGCACCGTGTGATCGCGCTCGGCGTGCAGCCCGCCGAGGAGCTGCAAGAAGCCGTCGAGCTTCACCGCATTGGCGCGCAAGAGCGCCCATTGATCGGAGACCAGGGCCATCCGCTCCTCGGGCCGCAGCTCGGCGACCGCGCGGATCAGCTTGCGCAGCAGGTCCGGATCGTAGGCGGTGCGGTAGAAGCCGCGCGCCCCGACGTTGCCCAGCACCCAATCCACCGGGCCGCCCGTCTCGAACACCTGCTCCGCCTCGCGCAGGAGCACGCGCTCTTCGCGGCCGCCGAAGCGCAGCACCAGCGGGACCAGCCAGCGCGTCGGCTCCGGCGCTGCGCCGGGGTCGGAGAAGAAGCGCTTCTGCGCCAGGTGCGAGCTTGCCGCCGCGCTGCGAGATGCTGACCAGCGGATAGCCGGTCTGCCGGATCCAGCCGTTGGCCAGCTCGAGGATGGGTTGTCCTCCCGAGCCGTCCGCCGCCTCGCCTCCTCCCGCCTCCCCGAGCGCGCGCCAGAGATCGTCGGCGGTGGCGTTGGACTCGCGGTGCCTGCGCATGTAGAGGCGGATGCCGGCGCGGAACCTCTCCGCGCCGAGATAGCCCTCGATCATGCGGAGGATGGCGCCGCCCTTTTCGTAGGTGATCGCGTCGAAGGCCTCGCCGGCCTCTTCCGCGTTGCGGATCTCCGCGCGGATGGGATGGCTGGACTTGAGCGCGTCGAGGTGCAGCGCCGCGCCCTTGCCCACCTCGAAGTCCATCCACACCCGCCACTCGGGACGCCACTGGTCGACGATCTTGTAGGCCATCCAGGTGGCGAAGGCCTCGTTGAGCCAGAGGTCGTCCCACCAGGCCATGGTGACCAGGTTGCCGAACCACTGGTGCGACAGCTCGTGGGTGATCACCTCCGCCACCCGCTTCTGCACGTTGAGCGGCGCGGTCTTCGGGGATCGAGCAGCAGCGCCACCTCGCGGTAGGTGATGCAGCCGGCGTTCTCCATCGCGCCGGCCTCGAAGTCGGGCACCCCGACCTGGTCCACCTTGGCGTACGCGTAGGGCTGGCCGAAGTAGTCCTCGAGCAGCGGCAGCACGGCGCAGGCCACTTGTTGTCCGAAGGCGGTCAACGCCTGCTTCTGCGGCACCGCCCAGGTGCGCACCGTGTAGGCGCGCACCTTCTGCTCCGGGCTGGAAGAGAGCTCGCCGATGCAGAGCGCCACCAGGTAGCTGGAGAGCGGCGGCGTCTCGGCGAATCGCACCGTGCGCCCAGCGGGCCCCTTGTCGTCCTGCACCACCGGACCGTTGGAGAGCGCGGTGACGCCCTCCGGGAGCCCGGCCACTTCCAGGCGCCAGCGCGCCTTGAAGGCGGGCTCGTCGAAGCAGGGAAAGACCCGGCGCGCGTCGGCCGCCTCGAACTGGGTGACGGCCAGCGACCCGGCCCGATAGAGGCCGCGCAATCCGCCGCTGAAGGCGCCCGTCCAGCCCAGATCGAGCACCACCTTGCCCGCGGGCAGCTCGGCGTCGAAGCGCAGGGTCACCGTCTCGCTCTCCGCGTCGGCGCTCGCCGAGGCGGAAGGCTCGGGCCGCGCCCGCGCCGTCGAAATCTGAAGGCCCACCGCGTGCAACTGCAGCTCGCGGCGCGGCGTGGAGAGTTGCAGCTCCAGCTCCATGCGCCCTTCGAAGGTGCCGGCAGCGAGATCGGGAGCGAGACGAACGGCGTAGCGGATTGGCTTGACGTCCGGGGAGAGGCGGAAGTTCTTTCCAAGGCCCATCCGGCCCTCATAACAAGAAGGCCCGCCGCTATGTATCTTTGTGTGTGATGATCGTCATCCAGCACGAACCCGGCGAGGGGCCCGGCACGCTCTCGCCGCTGCTCCCCGGCCATCGGCTCGTGCGCACGTTCGCAGGCGATGCAGTGCCGGAGACCGCCGATGCGCTGGTCGTCCTCGGAGGCGGGATGGGCGTTCGCGACCAGGACCGCCTTCCGCACCTGCGCGACGAGCTGCGGCTCCTGCGTCGCTGCGTCGACGAGGGCCGCCCGGTGCTGGGCATCTGCCTGGGCAGCCAGCTTCTGGCGACGGCGCTGGGCGGCAGCGTGCGCAAAGCCGCGCGCAAGGAGATTGGCTTCTACCGCGTCCGCCTGGAGCCGGCCGCGCGCGACGACGCGCTCTTCGCCGGCGCGCCGGAGAGCTTCGTCGCCTTCCACTGGCACGGCGACGAATTCCTGCCGCCCGCCGGCGCGGTGCCGCTCGCCTCCAGCACGCAGACGCCCGTGCAGGCCTTTCGCTTCGGCGCCCGGGCCTGGGGAGTCCAATTCCACCTGGAGACCGACGAAGAGGTGCTCGCCGCGATGATGAGCGGCGAGGACGAATTGCAGGAAGCGGGGGTGGACGCTGCGCTCTTGCGGGCCTCGGCGCGGCGCGAGCTGCCGCGCCTTGGGGCGGTGGCAGCCGGCGTGTTCGGGCGATTCGCGGCCTTCCTCCGAGGCGGATGATGGCCGATTTCGATGCGAAGATCCTCGAAGCCCTGACCGACCCGGTGGTGGCCGCGGACGACCAGGACCGCATCGTCTTCGCCAACCCGGCCGCGCACCGGCTCCTCGCCTGGCCCATCGGCGAGCTCCGCGGGCAACCTCTCGACGTCCTCTTGCCGGCGCGGGCGCGCGGCCCGCATCCGGGGTTCTTGCGCAAGCTCCTGGCGCAGGGACCGGTGCAGGCGGAGGTGGTGCGCAAGGACGGAACGGAGCGGGCCGTCGAGCTGAGCGTCGGAGGCGGCGGCGATCTCCTGGTGGTGAGCCTGCGCCACGCGCACGACGATGCCCGGGTGCCGCCCGACGAGCGCTACCGGCTCGTCTTCGAGAACGCCCCGGTGGGCGTCCTCCACTACGACGCGCGCGGCGTCATCACCGACTGCAACGACGCCATGGTGCAGATCCTCGGCTCTTCGAAGGACCTGATCATCGGCGTCAACATGACCACGCTGCAGGGCGATCCGACCCGGGAGCGCATCGCCGCGCTGATCCGGGGCACGCTCTCGGGAAAGGCGGCGCGCTACGAGGGGCCGTACAAGGCGCAGACCTCGCACAAGACCGCCGAGTGCGTGGCGCTCTTCGCCCCCATCGGACGGCGGGGGGTGGTCCTGGGCGGCATCGGCATCGTCGAGGACGTGACCGAGCGCAAGCGCATCGAGGGGCGGCTGTCGCGCGCCGACCGGATGGCGTCCATCGGCACGCTGGCGGCGGGCGTGGCGCACGAGATCAACAACCCGCTCGTCTACGTGACCCTCGGCCTGGAGCTGATCGATCGCGAGCTTTCCCGCATGCGCGTGCGCCGCGCGGTCGCCGACGAGGAGGAATGGGAGCGCATGCGCAAATGGGTGCGGGAGGCGCTGGAAGGCGCCGAGCGCGTCCGCGCCATCGTCCGCGATCTGCGCACCTTCTCGCGGCCGGGCGAGCAGCAGACGGTGCCGGTGGACGTGGAGAAGGCCCTGGAGTCTTCCATCAACATGGCGCAGAGCCACATCCGGCCCCGCGCCCGGCTGGTGCGCGATTACCAGGAGATCCCGGCCGTGCTCGCCGACGAGAACCGGATCGGTCAGGTGTTCCTCAACCTGCTGGTCAACGCGGCGCAGGCCATTCCCGAAGGCGCGGCGGACCGGAACGTGATCACCGTGCGCACGCGCACCGGGCCGGGCGGCGAGGCGGTGGCGGAGGTGGAAGACTCGGGCGTCGGCATCGAGCCGTGGAAGATCGAGCGCATCTTCGAGCCGTTCTGGACCGACAAGCCGGTGGGGGTTGGCACCGGGCTCGGCCTCTCCATCGTGCACGGCATCGTCTCCGCCCTCGGCGGCGAGATCGGCGTGCAGAGCTCGCCGGGTCACGGCAGCACCTTCCGCGTCACGCTCCCGGGCGCGGCCGCGAGCGACGCCCCCGTCTCGCAGGTGGCGACGCCTGCCACGCGCGGCTCCGGGCGCAGGCTGCGGCTGCTGCTCATCGACGACGAGCCCTATCTCGGCGTGACGCTGAAGACCGGGCTGCGCGACGAGGCGGACGTGGTCTCGGCGCGCGAGGGGCGCGAGGCCATCCGCATCCTCCACGAGGACCAGGCCTTCGACCTCATCCTCTGCGATCTGATGATGCCCGGGCTCACCGGCATGGACGTGTTCGAGCAGGTGAGCCGCGAGCTGCCCGCCCTCTGCAGGCGCTTCGTCTTCATGACCGGCGGCGCGGTGACCGAGCGCGCCCGGAAGTTCCTCGACGGCATGCCGGACCAGCGGCTGGACAAGCCGTTCCGGCTGGAGCAGGTGGAAGCGCTCTTGCGCCGCCTCGCGCCCTGACGCCATCCTCCACCAACGTCAGGCCGGCTCGTCGACATCCCCGTAACCCATGATGCGCGTCTCGCTGCGATGTTTATGTCCGCCGCGTCGCCGGCTACCGTCATCGGCCATCCGGCCACCGCGACAGCCGCATTCGTTGTGTGCGGAATACGATCGCCGCTTTCATCCGGGCGGCCTCGAGGAGCCGGGCGACCGATGGAGAAAAACCGGGGACACAATACTGGTTCTTTCTCTTGCGCCCCGCTGCGACGCGCACAAAAGGAAACCTGTATTCGCGTCGCCAGGTCCCTCTATTTCTTCAGAGGCGCGTCGCCGAAGGCCTGGTCGATGAGCAGCTGCTGCTCGTACTTGTGGCTCTTCTCGCTGCCGGTGGCCGGGCTTGCGCTCTCGGGCGCGGCTGACGCAGGCCAGCCTTCCCAGCGCCGCAGGCCAGCGCGCGTGAGGTGGTACCAGGCGCCCATGTTGAAGGGCTCCTCCTGCACCCAGATCAGCTCGGCGTCCCGGTAGCGGCTTCGAGCGCCTCGACGAGCAGCTCGTCGGCGAGCGGATAGAGCTGCTCGATGCGCACGATGGCCACGTCGTGGCGCTTCTTCGCTTCCCGCGCCGCGACCAGATCGTAATAGACCTTGCCGGTGCAGAGCAGGACGCGCGTCGCCTGCTTGCCCACGGCGGGGTCCCAGATGATGCGCCGGAAGGCGCCCTTGGAGAGGTCCTCGAGCGTGGAGACGGCGTGCTTGTGCCGGAGCAGGCTCTTCGGGGTCATCACCACCAGCGGCTTGCGCAGCGGCCGCACCACCTGGCGCCGCAGCAGGTGGAACATCTGCGCCGGCGTGGTCGGATAGCAGACCTGCATGTTGTCCTCGGCGCAGAGCTGGAGGAAGCGCTCCAGGCGCGCCGAGCTGTGCTCCGGCCCCTGCCCTTCGAACCCGTGGGGCAAGCAGCAGCGCGATGCCGGAGAGGCGGTTCCACTTGTCTTCCGCCGAGGAGATGAACTGGTCGATGACCACCTGCGCGCCGTTGGCGAAGTCGCCGAACTGCCCCTCCCAGCAGGCAGAGCGCCTCGGGCATGTCCAGCGACCAGCCGTAGTCGAAGCCCATCACCCCCGGCTCGGAGAGCGGCGAGTCGAAGATGTCGAACGGCCCCTGCCCCTGGCGCAGGTGGGCGAGCGGCGTGTAGCGCTTGCCGTCGTGCGCGTCCGCCAGCACCGCGTGCCGGTGGCGAAAAGGTGCCGCGCCGGCGTCCTGCCCCGAGAAGCGGATGGGAGCGCCTTCCTCGAGCAGCGTGGCGAAAGCGAGGTGCTCGCCCACGCCCCAGTCGAACGGCTGCGTCGCGGTGCCTTCCGCGAGCTTGCGCCGGCCCTCGAGCAGCTTCGCCACCTTGTCGTTGGGAACGAAACCCGGCGGCACCTGCGAGAGCTTGAGCAGCAGCTCGCGCAGCTTCGCCCCTCGGCCACCGCGGTGGGCACCTCCGGCGTGTCCGTGTCCGGGCCGCCGCGGTACTTCGACCAGAGGCCCGCCATGGCCGAGAACGAGCGCCTCGCGCCTTCCTTGCGGGTGCGCTCCAGCTCCGTCTCCAGCCGCTCCATGCGCTCGCGCATGAGCTGGTCGGCCTCGCCGTCGGTGGCCACGCCCTCTTCGGCGAGCCTGCGCGCATACACCTCGCGCGGCGGCTTCTTCTGCGCGGATCACCTCGTACATGACGCGGCTGGGTGAAGGCAGGCTCGTCGCCCTCGTTGTGGCCGTACTTGCGGTAGCAGTACAGGTCGATGAGCACGTCCTGCTGGAACCGCTGCCGGTAGTCGACGGCGAGCTGCACCGCCCAGATCACCGCCTCCGGGTCCTCGCCGTTGACGTGGAAGACCGGAGCGCGCAGCACGCGGGCGATGTCCGTGGAGTAGGGCGTGGAGCGCGCGTCCTCGGGGTTGGTGGTGAAGCCCACCTGGTTGTTGATGATCACGTGGACGGTGCCGCCGGTGGCGTACCCTTCCAGGTTGGCGAGGTTGAGCACTTCCGCCACCACGCCCTGCCCGGCGAAGGCCGCATCGCCGTGGATCAGCACCGGCAGCACCTTGTGCCGGCTCGGGATCGCGGTTCCTCGGCGCGCCTTCCCAGTTCAGGTTGCGGTCCTGCTTGGCGCGGACGCGGCCCTCCACCACCGGGTCGACGATCTCCAGGTGGCTGGGGTTGAAGGCGAGCGAGAGGTGCAGGTTGCGCCCGTCGGGCATGCGCCGGTCGGTGGAGTACCCCAGGTGGTACTTCACGTCGCCGCGGCCGAGCATGGTCTCGACCTCGGTGTCCTCGAACTCGGCGAAGAGCTCCTTGAGGTTCTTGCCCAGCACGTTGACGAGCACGTTGAGGCGGCCGCGGTGGGCCATGCCCAGCACCACCTCCTCGCCGCCCTGCGCGCCGAACTCGTCGATGAGCCAGTCGAGCAGCGGGATCAGGCTCTCGCCGCCCTCCAGCGAGAAGCGCTTCTTGCCGATGTACTTGCGGTGGAGGAAGGTCTCCAGCGTCTCCGCGTCGGTGAGGCGCTGGAGGATGCGCAGCTTCTCGTCGCGCGAGAGCGTGGGCGTGTTGCAGGTGGACTCCATCCGCCCCTGCAGCCAGCTCTTGATGGCGGGATCCTCGCCGTGCATGTACTCGACGCCGATGGTGCGCGCATAGGTGCGCTGGAGGCGCTGCGACGATCTCGCGCAGGGTCAGCTCGGTCGATCCGTTGCTGCCGAAGTCGCCGGTGGCGAAGGTCTTGTCGAGGTCGCTCTCGGAGAGCCCGAAGTTCGAAAGCGTCAGCTCGGCGGGCGGCGGCTTGAGCAGGCCGAGCGGATCCAGGTGCGCGAAGAGGTGCCCGCGGATGCGGTAGGCGTTGATCAGCTCGGCGACGCTCTCCTGCAGGACCTCCGCCTTGAGGCGCTGCTGCTCGGGCACGTCGAGATCGAGGAGCGCTCCAGCGAAGTGGCCCTCGATCTGCGGCCCGGGCGCGGCGTGTCCGTTGCCGTTTCCCTGCGGCGAAGGCGCGGGAGGCTGCGACCAGGCGCTCCCCTGGAAGGGCAGCGCTACGGGCAGGCCGTGAAGCTGCGCGAAGTACTGCTGCCAATCCGCCGACACGGCGCCGGGTTGTTCCGCCAGCGCTCGTACTGATCCTCGACGAAGACCTGGTTGACGCCGAAATCGCGATCGAAGTCCATAGGGGCGCGGGAAGATAACGAAAGCGAGCCGCGGACGCTATGGCTGGCTGCTCGCGAGCAGCGTGCGCAGGAGCAGGTCGTCCACCGCGGCGAGGCGCGCCTTGTGCGCCTCCCACAAGGCGTGGGCGGAGGCAGGGTCGCCGGAGGCGATGGCGCCGAGCATTCCGGCAGCCACCAGGTACCGCGCCGAGGCCGGCCGCAGCGCCCCCTCGTTCTCGAGCAGCAACCGCGCGGCCGCGTAGGTGGCCTTGCCGTCCCGCTCGCCGCAGGCGCGCAAAAAGCCCAGCCAGGCCCGGTCGCGCGGGGTGAACTGCGCCGCGCAGCGGGTGGTCTCGAATTGCCGCCAGACCGCGTCCAATTCCCCAGGCGAAAGCTCGGGAATCATCTCCTGCGCGAGATTCGAGCAAGGGCTGCAAGGGCAAGGGCCCGCTGCAGTCGCGCACCCAGCCGATGACCGCGCGCGTCTCCTCGCTGGCGGCGGCGGGAGGCAGGGCGCCGCGGAGGAAGACGTCGCGCCACTCCATGGCGACGGCGGCGCGGAAGTTGCCGGCGAAGTAGGGAGTCGCGCTCACCGAGGTGCGGGTGCCCGGACGGGGCGTGCCCGGAGATCATCTCCAGCATCGGCAGGGGCGTGCGGGCAAAGTGGAGCAGCGCCCCCGCGTCCGAGCGGAGAAAGCGCGCCTTCACCGCTCCCTGGTCCAGCACCGGTCGGTAGTCGGAGTTCATGGGGACGGCGAAGCTGCGCAAGAGGCCGCGCCAGGAGGCCAGCGTGCCCACGTGGCGCACCTCGATGTCCTGCATGTTGTAGATGCCGGCCCGGCGCAGGTGCTCCGCCACCGCCGGGGTCGCCAGCACCGCCGGATCGGGCAATGGCGGCAGCGCTCCGCCGTTCTTCGCCACCACGATCATGTCGCTGTCGTTCGAGGCGTAGACGGCGTAGTCGGTGAAGTTCGCTTCCAGCGCCTTGAGCACCGACACCACCAGCCGCCCGTCGATCTCGTAGAGCTGGATCCACTGCGCGAAGACGCCGCCGGGCGCGAGGTGCCGCGCGCGCCACCTTGTAGAACTCGTCGGAGAAGAGGCCCGCCACCCCGCTCACCCAGGGGTTGGACGGCTCCGAGATGATCAGGTCGTATGCGCGCGGCTGGGTGGCGAAGAAGGTCTTGGCGTCGTCGTAGACGATGTGGCTGCGCGGGTCGGAGAAGGCGCGCTCGTTCCAGGGCCGGAAGACGCTGGCGCCGCGCACCATCGCAGGCTCGATCTCCACCGTGTCCACGCGCGACAAGTCCGGGTTCGCGAGCAGGGTGTGGGTGGTGAGGCCGGCGCCGAAACCGATCACGGCGACGTTCCGGGCCTGCGAAGACAGCGCTCATCGGCAACGCCGCGAGGAGCATCATGGTCGCCTCGTCGTTGGAGAAGAGGTTCTCCCTGGTCGACGGTCATGGTGGCGTCGGTCTTGCCGTTGGTCTTGATGACCAGCTGGCCGTTCGGGTTGCCGGTCACGTCCACCGACGCGGTCTTGCCGTCGGCGTGGAAGACGAGCTGCTCGTCCGCGCCGATCAAGGTCGCCGTAGCGGTAGACGCCGGAGGCCATCTTGTAGGCGTCGAGATGGACGAAGAAGGACGCAGAGGACCACCGCCGCGGCCGACGCCAGCGCGGGCAGGCAGCCGCGGCCAGAGCAGCGACCCCGAGGCGCAGGTCGAGCGCGGCGCCGGCGACGAGCAGGCCCTTGAGGCCGAGGAGCGGCAGCCCGGCATGGACCGCCGCGAACACCGCCGCGATGCGCGCCCACGGTGTTGGCGGCGTAGACCGCGCCGATGCTCGACTCGCCGCACCCGCGCTTCAAGAGGTGGAAGGTGATGAGCGGCAGGGTGGTGCCGGCGCAGAAGGTGGCCGGCAGCATGAGGGCCACCGCCATCGCGCCGCTGCCGAGGTTGAAGAGCGCGTATCCGCGCATCGGTGCGCGGCAGCCGGCGGATCAGCCAGGCCATGACGTCGAAGCCGGGGCCGTACGCGAGCAGCGTGGCGAGCGCGAAGAGCCCCATGGCGATCTGCAAGACAGGCGAGCGTGCGCACCGGCTGCGGCGCAGCGCGATCGATGCGGCGCTGGATGAAGAGCCCGCCCAGCGCGAGGCCGAGGATGAAGGCGCCCAGCATCAGCTCGAAGGCGTGGGTGGAGGCCGCCGAGCACCAGCGTGAGCATGCGCGTCCAGGCCACCTCGTAGACGAAGGAGGAGGCGCCGGTGATCAGCGCCGCCCCGAGGAAGAGCCAGAAGACGCGGTCGCGAAGGCCGCCTTCCGGGGCGGCCGCGGCGGAGGCGAGGAGACGCTCTTGCGGGAGAGCGCCCACACCGAGGCTGCGACGCAGAGGTTGATGGCGCCCGCGCTGCGCACCGTTCCGGGAAGACCCGACCGCCGGCAAGAGCCAGAACCCGCTGGCGAGCACGCCGACCGCGGCGCCCAGGCTGTTGGTGAAGTAGAGCAGCGCGACCGAGCGCCCCGGCCGGTCGGGAAACCGGCGCAGAAGCCCCGCGGTCATCAGCGGGAAGGTCATTCCCAAGAGCACGCACTGGGGAAGGATCAGCGCGGCCGCGAGCGACCACTTGAAGGCGGCGAAGCGCAGCAGCGAAGAGTCGTAGGCCCAGGCGGTGGCGGCGACGAAGACCTCGTGGAACACCAGCGCGAGCGACGCCGATGGCGGCCTCGGTCACGGCGTATGCGGCGAGCAGGTTGCGAACGCGGGCACCCTGCCGCGCCGCGGCCCATGAGCCGATGGCCATGCCGCCCATGAAGATGGCGAGCACCAGCGTCTGCGCGTAGGCGGCGTGGCCGAGGAAGAGCTTGAGGTAGTGCGTCCAGATCGATTCGTAGATCAGGCCGGCGAAGCCCGAGGCGGCGAAGAGCGCGATCAGGGCGGGCCGGCGGAGCTTCTGCATGGAGCGCGCACGCTAGCAGGGCCCGCCTTCGTGCCGAAGAGGGAAATGCACTGTACAGTCGCTCCCGGGAGCCGTGGCGGAACTGGCAGACGCAGCAGACTTAAAATCTGCGACCGCTCGCGCGGTGTCCGGGTTCGATTCCCGGCGGCTCCACGCAACGAGCGCTCAGGGAGGCCCCGGAGGTCCCTCGGGCGGCCGCACCTCGTCTTCCCGATCCGCGGGGCTGACCGCCCGCGCCCTCCGCCTCCGCCTCCAGAACCAGAGACCGGCGAGCGAGAACGCGAGCACGGCGGCGATCAGCCATTGCGCGTGGTGGATCCTGGCGCGGATCTCGTCCATGTGTTCGGCGAACTCGTAGCCGAGGGTGACGACGATGGGCACCGTCACCGCCGCCGAGACGGCGTCCGCCAGGGCGAACTTCCACAGCGGCACGCGGGAGGCGCCGGCGAGGAAGAAGATGGGCGCGCGCAGCATGGGCGTATGCCGGCCCACCACGATGGTCCAGAAGCCATGCCTCGCGAAGTGCGCGCGCAGCTTCTCCTGCCGCTGCGGCGACATGTGCTTGCGCACCATCCGGTGGCCATAGGCAGCCGGGCCGATGCGCTTGCCCCAGTGGTGGATGAGCACGTCCCCGAGCAGCACGCCGGCGTAGCCGCAGGTGAGGGTGGGCCAGTAGCTGGTCACTCCACGGGCGGCCAGGCCGCCTCCCAGCAGCAGCGTGAGATCCTCGGAGATGGGCACGCCAAGCCCTGCCGCCGCCAGCACGCCCAGGAGCGCGAGGTAGGTGAACTGCGAAAGGAAGTGCGCGAGGGCGTGCTCCACCGTCTCCTCTGTATGATAGAACGCGCCCTCTTTCGAGGAGCACCCGCATGCTGGACGCAGTCACCAAGGGCTTTCGCGCCGCCAAGCACAAGCTGACCGGCAAGGCGGAGCTGACGGAGGCCAACATCGACGATGCGCTGCGCGACATCCGCGTGGCGCTCCTGGAAGCCGACGTCGAGTTCAACGTGGCCAAGCGCTTCCTCGCCCGGGTGAAGGACAAGGCGCTGGGCGAGGTGGTGGCGACCACCACCACCGACAAGAAGGGCAAGAAGTTCCAGGTCGCGCCGGGCGATCACTTCATCAAGATCTGCCACGACGAGCTGGAAGCGCTGATGGGGCCGGTGGACACCTCGCTGCAGCTCGCGCAGAAGGGCGAGCGGCCCGCCGGCATCATGATGGTGGGCCTGCAGGGCTCGGGGAAGACGACCACCGTCGCCAAGCTGGCAAACCTCTTGATGAAGCAGGGCAAGAAGCCGCTCCTGGTGGCGGCGGACATCTACCGCCCCGCCGCCGTCGATCAGCTCAAGCAGCTGGGGCAGAAGCTCGACCTTCCCGTCTTCCACGAAGAGAACACCAAGCCGCCGGAGATGGCGCAGCACGCCCTCGCCTATGCCGGCCAGAAGAACCGCGACGTGGTCATCTACGACACCGCCGGCCGCCTCGCCATCGACGAGGAGATGATGAGCGAGCTGGAGCAGGTGAAGGCGCGCGTCCAGCCCGAGAACATCCTCCTGGTGGCGGACGCGATGATTGGCCAGGACGCGGTGAGGACCGCGGCGGAGTTCGACCGCCGCCTCTCGCTGAGCGGGTTCGTGCTCACCAAGCTGGACGGCGACGCGCGCGGCGGCGCGGCGCTCAGCATCAAGGAAGTCACCGGCAAGCCCATCAAGTTCATCGGCATGGGCGAGGGCATGGACAAGCTGGAGGAGTTCCGGCCCGAAGGCCTTGCCAGCCGCATCCTCGGCTTCGGCGACATCGTCGGGC
Source organism: uncultured delta proteobacterium (assembly GCA_963792275.1). Classification (GTDB taxonomy): domain Bacteria; phylum Myxococcota; class Myxococcia; order Myxococcales; family 40CM-4-68-19; genus 40CM-4-68-19. The sequence continues at coordinate 163,150 of CAWBVQ010000013.1, read as the reverse complement.
TGATGAAGGACTTCGAGGGAGTGGTCGACGAGAAGAAGGCCGAGGAGGACGCGGAGAAGATCCTCTCCGGCCAGTTCGACCTCCACGACTTCGTCGAGCAGATCAAGCTGGTCAAGAAGATGGGCAGCGTGAACGAGCTCCTGGAGAAGTTCCCGCTCTTCGGCGAGCTGCCCGAAGGCGTCACCTTCGACGACAAGGAGCTGCACCGGGTCGAGGCCATCATCTCCTCGATGACCCAGGCGGAGCGGAAGAACCCCACCGTCATCGGCGACGAGCGCATCGAGCGCATCGCCAAGGGATCGGGACAGAAGAAGGAGCACGTCCGCGCGCTGCTCGAGCGGTTCTTCGGGATGCAGAAGGTGATGCGGCAGCTCGGGGGCGGACCCGGAGGAGCCGGCATGAACCTCCTGCAGCGGCTGCCCGGTTTCCGCCAGCTCGCGCAGCTCAACCAGCTCAAGGGGATGGATCCGGAGGAGATGGCGAAGATGTTCGGGCTGCCCAAGGACGTGGGCGCCGCGGGGTTGCCTGCCGCCGGTGGGAAGGGATCGCATTCGGCGGCGATGGCGCGGGCACGGTTGATGGGGATGGGCGGGCAGCCTGCGAAGGTGATGAGCGACGAGGAGAGGAAGAAGTTGAGGGAGAAGAGGAAGAAGGAGCGGCAGAACAAGAAGAAGAACCGGCGGAGGTAGAACGCGCGGGGGCCCCGCGGTCGTGGCGCTCAAACGAAAACGTCAACGAAAACCAAAACGAAAACCAAAACGAAAACCTAAACGTAAACCTAAACGTGAACCCGAACGCGAACCCGAACGCGAACCCGAACGTGAACCTGAACGTGAACGTTTAAGTTTTGGTTTAAGTTCTCAGTTTAAGTTTTGGTTTTAGTTTTCGTTTTGGTTCTGGTTTTCGTTTTGGTTCTCGGTCGGGCGCACGCTCGCGCCAGGCCTTCGGCCTGTCACTGCGCGTGCATGTTGTTCTGGTGGTGTCTGCTCGCTGCGCTCGCGCTGGCTGTGGATCGTCGTCCGTTCGCCATCGCCGGCCTCCTCGCTGGCGCTCGTTTGAAGGAGGCCGGCGATGACGAACTGGACGACTTTGCCGCATGAGAACTTGATGGCGTATCAGGAGGCGCGAACGCTGCTCATGCTGGTTCGCGCAGCGGAGATTTCCAATCCGCAGGCTGCGGGATCAGGCGCTGAACGCCGCGAGCAGCGCTTGTCTCAATATCGCGGAAGCCACGGGCCGCACCGGAGCTGCCGATCAGAAGCGGGTGTACGCGATCGCGCGCGGGGAAATCTGCGAGGCTGCGGCGGCCTTTGACGTGGCCTCTGCGGCAGGGTTTTGCAAGGCCGAAGTGGCTGCGCATGCTGCGGTCGTTGCGCGCAAGGCCTATGCGCTGCTCTGTGGGCTGATTTCGGAGGTGAGCGGTGTAACGGTTTCTGGGGCTCGGCGTACCTGTGCGCGGACCTCTTTCCCAAAAGGAATGCCCCGATGACCCGAACCCTCTTTGTCCTGGCCCTGCTCGCCGGAGCCGCCGCGCGTGCCGATGGTGGCAGCACGCTCTTCGTCCAGAGCGCCGTCGAAAATCCCGATGGCACCGTGACCTTGCCGCTCTATCGCGGCACCAGCGGCGGAGGCACCGTCTGGTACATCCTGCTCGACTCCTCCAGCGGCAGCGACGCCGATGCAAAGGGCATCAACCGCTCGCAGAAGCTGGCCAACGCGCGCGGCAGCGCCGCAGTCCAGAAGGTCTCGGTCCACGACGGCGTCGTCGACTTTCCCGCCACCGTCGACTTCGCCTTCGGTCCGCGCGTGGTGGTCCCCGGACCGGGCGGGTTCCCGCCCGCGGACGCACGGCCCGCCGCCAGGGGCAACGACGGCTACAGCCCGATCATCCAGCTTCCCGACGGCACCATCGAGAACGCGCCGCAGGTCGCCAACTCGAGCGGGCGCGCGCCCAAGGTCACCGCCATCGACTTCGCCAGGCTCACCGTCACCCTCGAGGAGACCTCCGGATTCCAGGGAGGCAACCCGGTGCGCTACCTCTCCACCGAGTCGTCCAATCCGGTGGCCGCCGCGCTGGAGAACGTGACCTGGGCGCCCGCGCTGGACGCCGCGCCCTCGCTGGACAACGACGGCACCGACTCCTCGCGCACCAGCCTCGCGGCCTTCGTCAACGGCCAGACCGGCGCCGCCAATCCACAGCGCCAGGGACTCAACTCCGCCATCCTCGACGGCCTTTCGCCGCTCAACGTGCTGCGCTGGAACCCGGGCCAGGGACGCTACAGCCCGCTCTGGGACGTGCACCTCGCGCGCTGGACCGACGCCTCGATTGCCGCGGGAAGAAACCTACGCCAGCGCGACTACGGCGACGTCATCGGGCTGGCAAGCCACGGCCTCGTCACCGCTCCCGACGGTCGCCCGTTCGCCGCCAGCGGCTTCATCGTCAACTGCCCCATCATCAGCCAGCGGTAGTCGGAAGCCGCATCATCCTTCTTCGCACCAGCGCGGCCGCCGCGGCGAGCAACACCGCCGCGGCGGCCGCATATCCCCAGGCGATGCCCATCTGCTGCGGGCCGGAAGGCACGTACGAGGCGCGGCGGCGGGCCGCCTCGGAGTGGTACGCCACCAGCATGGGCACCGGATCGTGCGTCGGGCCGGGAAAGCGCTGCTCCCAGGCGCGCACCGCGGTGACCGCCCGGCGGATTCCCCGCAGCTCGACGGCGTTGAACTCCGCGATCGCTGCCCGCGCGTCGCGGCCATGGGAGATGAACGCGTCGGGATCGTCGCCGCGCGCCCCGTCGTACTCGTGGCCGGAGACGCCGTCGCGCAGGGTCTTCGCGCTGAAGCGCCACGCCAGCCGATACACCTCGGAGGCTTCCCGGCTGGACTTCTCGATGATGGCGCGGGCCAGGTCGGGAGCGGCGGCGATGGCGGCATCGGGCTCGTCGATCTCGCGGATGTCCATCTCGCCGAGGTGCTTTGCGAAGTAGTCCTCCGAGAGCAGGTGATGGTTGGCGATCAGCCGCACCCCGATCTGCCGCAGCGAACGCCTCTGGCCGAGGAGGCCGCCGAGCGTCTCCAGGTCGCGCAGCTTCGACTGGATGAACGCCTCGCGAAAGAACTGGTACGTGCCCACCTGCACGGTGTGGATCTGGTTGCAGAGATCCTCGAGGTGGTGGAAGGCGGCGCCTGCGAAGGTGGCCGAAAGCCAGGCGGCGGAGGGCAGCCCGCTTCCCGACGCCAACGCCGAGAGGTCCGTATAGATGTGGACGAACTCGGGGCCGTAGGCGTGCGCCGTGGGCGGGACGGCGAATCGCCACGGCTCGCTCTTCAGCACCGCCGGGTCGTCGCTGAGCGGACCTTCCACGAGGCCGTAGTGCGCGTGCCCCTGGCTGGTGGTGCCGCTCAGCGCGCCGAAGTCGAGGGTGGCGGGGTCGTAGGGCATGGGCGAGCCGTCCTTCGCCTTCACCACCTCGTGCGTGCGCTCGTCGCGCAGGTAGCGGTCCTGGTTGCGGCGGTCGTCGTCCGGCCAGCGGCTGGCGAGCGAAAGCAGCCGGCCGCGCTGCATGGGCGCGGCGTCCTCGGGCGTGAGGTCGAAGCCGTGCACGCGCGCGGAAGGATCGAGCATGAGGAACTGCTTGAACTCCCAGGCGGTGAAGGCCTCGACGCTCGGGTAGCGGTGCGCGAACTCCGGGTGATCGATGGCGCGCTGCCAGAAGAGGATGCGGAACGCGTCGAGATCCTCCTGCGTGGGTGGCGTGAGCAGGCGCGGGTCGTGGATGGCGCGAGCGGTGATGAAGGCATGGACCGCCTCGTTGTAGGCGAGCGCGGGCGCGGAGATCAGCGCCAAGGCCAGCATCGCCCGCCTCATCGCAGGGAATCGACCAGCGCGCGAAGTCGCCCGACGCCGTCCACGCTCTGCGCGCCGTACCAGGAAAAGTCGCGCCCGCCGCAGCGGACGATCTTCACCCGCTCCGGCAGCGCCCCCCGGAATACCGCCGCGTCCTCTTCGCTGAAGGGATGCGGCTCGTCGGGCAGGAGGACGATCTCGGGCCCGCGCTCGCGGACCTCGTCGATGGAGACGCGCGGATAGCGCGTGTCGCGGGTGCCGGCGGGGCGCGGCACCGCCTGCCCCGTCTCCGCTGCCAACGGATACATGCGCTGGCGATCGGCGAAGACGTTGTCCGCGCCGGCGAGTCGCAAGGCGTCGCTCACGAAGGTCTGGCCGTTGACGGTCATCAGCGGGTCCATCCAGATGGGCACGAACGCGCGCAGCGGCCTGTGCTGGCGGCGTCCCTGCTCCGCCGCGGCGAGGGCGGCGTACCCCCGGCGAAGCAACTCGCGCGCATCCGCCTGCAGCACCTTGGCGAGCCTCGCCAGGTGGGCCAGGCCCTCCGCGACGGTCTTGGGAAACGATACCAGGACCGGGAGGCCAAGCCGAACGAGGTCTTCCAGGTGCTGCCGCGAGTTCTCCTCCTGGTTGGCGAGGATCAGGTCGGGCGAGAGGCGCGCCACCGCGTCCACCTCCACATCCTTGGTGCCGCCCACCACCGCCGCCGTAGCGGACGGCGCGTCGCAATAGCGGGTGCGCCCCACCAGCCTCGCGCCGGCGCCCAGCGCGACGACGTTGAGCGTATCGCTGGGCACGAGAGAAACGATACGCTGCGGCGCGCGCAAGAAGATGAGCTCGCGTTGGCGGTCGTCGTAGATGCGCAGGGCGGCCATGGCGCCGCAGGCTTACCACGGGGATGCATCGCTGAATCGGGCTTCGCCCGCGACGGGGCGTTGCGGTTGTGGGATGCTTCGGCCATGCGCGCAATCGTCGTCACGCATCCCGGCGGCCCCGAAGCCATGCAAGTCGCGGAAGTGCAGGACCCACAGCCGCGCGAAGGCGACCTGGTGGTGCGGGTCCGCGCCGCTGGAGTGAACCGCGCCGACCTGCTGCAGCGGATGGGACGCTACCCGCCGCCGCCCGGCGAGCCTGAGACCATGGGCCTCGAGATCGCCGGCGAGGTGGAGCATCCCTCGGGCAGGTGGAAGCGGGGCGACCGCGTCATGGCCCTGCTCGCCGGGGGAGGCTACGCCGAGAAGGCGCGCGTCCCCGCGGCGCAAGCCATGGCGGCGCCGGCGCGCCTCTCCTTCGAAGAAGCGGCGGCAATTCCCGAAGCCTTCCTCACCGCCTGGCTCAACCTCGCGATCCTGGGCGCGCTTGCGCCGGGACAGGTGGTGGTGGTGCACGCCGCGGCGAGCGGGGTGGGGAGCGCGGCGCTCCAGCTCTGCCGGGGCATCGCCCGCGTGGTGCTCGCCACCGCTTCCCCCGCGAAGCACGACGCCTGCCGCGCATTGGGCGCGACCCACGTCCTCGCCCGCGAGGACGTTCCCTCCGGGCTGCCGCAGGCGGTGAAGGACGCCTCGGGGGGCAAGGGCGCCGACCTCATCTTCGATCTGGTGGGCGGCCCCTATCTCGAGGCGAACGTGGCCGCGCTCGGGCTCCAGGGGCGGCTCTGCTGCATCTCCACCATGGGGGGCGGCAAGGCCACCCTCGACCTCAACGCGCTGTTGGGACGGCGCCTCACCGTGCTCGGCTCCACCCTGCGCACCCGCAGCGCGGAGCAAAAGGCCAGGCTGGTCGCGGACTTCACCGAAAAGGTCTTGCCGCGCTTCGAGCGCGGCGAGCTGCGGCCGGTGCTCGCGAAGAGCTATCCGCTGGCCCAGGCGGGCCGCGCGCACGACGACCTCCAGGCGGGTACGGTTGTAGGGAAAATAGTCCTGATTCCTTAGATCTGCATTAATTCAGAAGTTTGTGAACAGCGGCATTTGCGGTCAGAATGCACTCCATTCCCGCCCGCCGAGGTTCACGTTGCCGCGTACCGTCTTGATCGTCGATGACAGTCCCACCATCCGGGGTTTCGCCAGGCTGTTCCTCAAGGCGCTACCCATCGAAGTGGCGGAGGCCGAAGAGGGAAAGCAGGCGCTGGAGATGGTGCGCAAGAACCTGCCGGTGGTCGCCATCGTCGACGTGAACATGCCCGGCATGGACGGCCTCTCCTTCACCCGCGAGCTGCGCGCCGACGCACGGCCGGAGGTGGCGGGCCTTCCGGTGGTGCTGCTCACCGGCGACGGAGGCGCGGAGGTGCAGCAGGAGGGACGCGCGGCCGGAGCGACAGGCTTTCTCGGCAAGCCCATCAAGCCCCTCGAGCTGCAGGCGGTGGTGCAGCATTATCTGGAGACCGAGGGTTGAGCCTCCCGCACCTTCTCCTGGTCGACGATTCCGAGGCGGTGCTCGCGTTCGAGCGGGCGGCGCTCTCCGGGCATTACGCCATCAGCACCGCCACCACCGGCCGCGAGGCGCTGGCCAAGGTCCCCCAGATCGACCCGGCGGGCATCCTGCTCGATCTCTCCATGCCGGAGATGGACGGCGACGAGGTGCTGGCGCACCTGCAAGACGACCCCGGCATGCGGCGCATTCCGGTGATCATCATCTCCAGCGAGAAGCTGCGGGCGGAAGCATGCCTGCGCAACGGCGCCAAGGCATACCTGCCCAAGCCCATCCGCGCGCAAGAGCTGTTGCCGCTGGTGGAGCGCGTGCTCGAGGAGGCGCGCGCCGCGGCACGGGCCGGAAACGTGGCGGCGCTCTTCGTCACCGCGGGCAAGCTGGAGCTGGGGCTGCCGCTCGAGAGCGTTCGCACCGTGCTGCACCAGATCGCCACCCATCCGCTGCCGCTCGGCCCTTCCTACCTCTCGCAGATGGTGGTGATCCACGGGCAGCCGGTGCCGGTGCTGGACCTGCCGCGCCGGCTGGGAGTGGAGCATTCGCAGCCGGTGCTGGAGCGCAAGCTGGTGGTGGTGGAGCACGGCGGCGCGCTGCTCGCCCTCTGCGTCGACGAGGTGCGCGACCCCGAGGAGCTGGCGCAGGAGGACGTCACCCGCCGCGAGCAGCTGGGCGGAGCGGAGCACGGCGCCCTCCGTAACGCGCTCCTGGGAGTGGCGCGCACGCCGCGCGGAATCCTTGCCGCTGATCGACCCGCGCGCGCTCGTCTCCCGCGAGCTGCTCCGCAACCTCGCCCTCGGGCTGCGCGCGGAGGCCCGGTGAAAAGCTACGACGACGAGACCATCGATCGCCTGATCGATTGCGCCTCTGCCTGGACCGGCTTCTCCCGCGACGCCATCCTGCCCGACTCGGTGCGCCGCGCCGCCGCGGAGCTCGGCGCCCCGGAGGACGTGCTCGCCCTGGCGGTGCGCGACGACCGCGCCGTCGTGCATGCGCTCTGCCAGGCGGTGTCCGTCGGCGAGACGTACTTCTTCCGGCACCCGGAGCACTTCCGCTGGATCGCCTCCGAGTTCTTGCCCGCGTTCCTCTCCGTTCCCCGCGTCTCGCTCCGCGCCTGGAGCGCCGGGTGCGCCACCGGCGAAGAGGCGTATTCCATCGCGGCCTGCCTGCTCGATCTGGTCCCCTCGCCGCGAACCGTCAGTCTCGAGGTGCTGGGAACCGATCTGCTGGAGCGCAACCTCGACGCCGCGCGCGCAGCGCACTACGGCGCGTGGTCGCGGCGTCCGTCGGGGCCGCTGCTCCATCCTCTCTTCGAGGACCCCGCGCAGGAGCGCGTGCGCGTCGATGCCCGGGTGCGGCAGGTGACGCGCTTCGCCGCGCACAACCTCCTCGAGGATTCGCCCGGCCGCTTCGACCTCATCTTCTGCCGCAACGTGCTGGTGTACTTCTCGCCGGACGCGGTGCGCTCGGCCGTACGCCGCCTCGCGGAGGCGCTGGCTCCCGGAGGCGCGCTGCTCTTCGGCTCGATGGACATCACCGACCCGCCGCCGGGACTGGTGCGCACCGGGCCCGCCGAGCTGCAGATCTGGCGCCGCCTGGACGGCAAGACGGCCCGCACGCCCAGGGCCGCAGCGGTGGCGCCCGCGCCCTCCCTGCCGATCCCGCCGCGGTTGCCGCAGAGCCGGCCCGCCGAGCCGGTGGCGCTGCACCTGCGCGCGCTGGTCCACATCGAGCGCGGCGACAGGAAGGTGGCCGAGCGGGAGCTGAACGACCTGGCCCGCAAGGCGCCCGATTACGTTCCCGGAATCCTCGAGCGCGCGCTCCTGCACGTGCGCATGGGCGAGAAGAGCGCGGCCACGGCGCTGATGCGCGAGGTGCTCGAGCGCACCGGGAAATTGCCCGAGGACGATCTTCTGCCCGGGCCCGAGCCGCTGCCGGTCAGCTTCTACCGCGATTCGGCGCAGACCTTCCTCCGCTCCACGCTGGGGAGGCTCGGGTGAAGCTGCAGCCGCGCGAGGACGGCTTCGCCGCCGATCTCAACGATCTGCTCACGCGCCGCGCGGAGCGGGTGCAGGAACGCGCCGCCCAGGCGGACGACGAGAACGTCCTCTGGGTGGCGGAGTTCCCGGTGGGCGAGGAGACCTACGCCATCGCGCTCGACACGCTGCGCGCCGCGGTGCCGCTGCGGATGGTGACGCCGGTGCCGCTCTCGCCGCCGCACGTCATCGGCATCCTTCGCTTCCAGGGCCAGATCGTCACCGCGCTCTCGCTCGCCTCGCTTTTGGGAGGACGCGGCTGGCGCGAGGATCCCGCCGTCCTCCTGGTGGTGGATCCCGGGTTCGGCCGGCTGGTGGCGCTCGACTGCGAGCGCATTCCCAAGCCCACCGGCGTGCCCCACGCGCAGGTGGACGAGGCCCGCGCCCGCGGCGGCGGCGCGGTCTGCGAGATCACCCTTCCCGGCATGCAGCAGATGAACCTGCTCGATCTCGGCCGCCTCATCGATCGGCGCAACCTGGAGAAGCGATGAGCATGGATCCGCTTCTCGAGCAGCTGCTCGCGGGCTTCGTCGACGAGTCGCAGGAGATCTACGACCGGGTCACGCGCAGCCTGATGGAACTGGAAAAGGAGCCGGCGCAGGGCCCGCGCTTCGACGAGCTGGCGCGCGGGCTGCACACCCTCAAGGGCAGCGCCGCCACCCTCGGCCTCGAGGAGCTTGCCGACTTCGCCCACCGCATGGAGGACGTGGTCCTGCCCCTGCGCGGCTCCGCGCAGCCGCTGCCCGGCCCGCTCGCCGACGCGGTGCTCAAGTCGCTCGACACCTGGATGGCGCGGCTCCGGGCCACCGCGCAGAAGGGCGAGCTGCCCGACCTGTCGCCCAGCTACACGCTGCTCGCGCAGGTGAAGCCCGCCGCGAACGCCAGGACCCCGGCGGACGGCAAGGCGGCGGCGGCGGACGGCAAGGCTCCCGCGACGAGCGGCGAGCACAAGCCCGCCGCGGTGGAGACGCTGGCCGCGAACGTGGCGCACGCCACCGAGGACGCGGAGCCCGCGCCTGCCGCGGACGACGCCTCGGGCGACAGCTGGCGCGTCAGCACCCGGCAGGTGATCGCCCTGCTCCACGAGGTGGAGCGGCTGCGCGAGGTGCGCTTGCGCATCGACGAGCGGCGGCGCGATCTGGACAAGGCGCTGCAGCAGCTGGACCGGCTCGGCATCCAGGCGGAGGCCGCGGAGGCGCGCTCCGTCCTCCTCGGCCTGCGCCGCGCGCTGGGCGCGGACGGCGAAGAGGCCGCGGACATCGTCGTCTCCATGGAGGACGGCCTCAAGGCCATCTCCACCATGCCCGTGCGCACCGTGCTCGAGCCGCTGCGCCGCGCCGTCCGCGACATCTGCAAGGCGAGCGGCAAGCTGGCGAAGCTGAGCGTGGTCGGCGCGGAAGTCTCCCTCGACCGCCGCGTCCTCGGAGCAGCTGCGCGGGCCGCTCGTGCACCTCGTGCGCAACGCGGTGGACCACGGCCTCGAGCTTCCCGAGGTGCGCGAGGGGCGGGGCAAGCACCGCGAGGGCGCGCTGGTCATCCGCGTCGAGCAGCAGGGGAACATGCTCTTCATCGAGGTCGCCGACGACGGCGCCGGGCTCGATCTCGAGGCCATCCGCGAGGCGGCGCTGCGCCGCGCGCTGGTGCCCGCCGAGGAGCTGGGCAACATGACCGGCCAGCAGCTCCAGCAGCTCATCTTCCGTCCCGGCTTCTCCACCAAGACCGAGGCCACCGAGTTCTCCGGCCGCGGCGTGGGCCTGGACGTGGTGCGCAACCAGAATCCAGGCGCTGCAGGGGCACGTGGAGGTGCAGAGCGTCTCCGGCCAGGGGGCGCGCTTCGTGCTCACGCTGCCGGCGGAGCTGGGGTCGTCGCCGGTCCTGGTGGTGCGCTGCGGAGAGCACCAGTTCGGGCTGCCCATGGTGGCGGTGGAGTCGTCGCGCGCGGCGAAGAGCGCGGACCTGCGCATCGGCCGCTCGCGCGCGCAGCTCGCGCACCGCGAGCAGCTCATCGCCCTGCAGGATCTGGGCGCCCTGCTCGGGCTGCGCCAGCCCGAGGTGCCCGCGGAGGGGGCGCCGCTCCTCATCCTCCAGTCGCAGGGCAAGCGGCTCGCGCTCAGCGTCGACGAGGTGCTCGGCGACAAGGAGCTGGTCATCCGCCCGCTGCCCGTGGAGGTGCGCGAGCTGCCCCGTACCAGGGCGCCGCCACGCTGGCGCGCGGCGAGCTGGTGCTCATCCTGCGCCCCGACTGGCTGGTCAACGTGGAGCGGCGGGCAGAGTCCGGCCTCTCCGGCACGCGCCGTGCGCTGGTGGTGGACGACTCGCTCACCGCGCGCGCCCTGCACCGCACCGCGCTCGAGGCCGGCGGCTACATGGTCCACACCGCGTCCAACGCGCGCGCAGGCGCTGGAGCAACTGCGCCACAGCGCCTACGACGCGATGGTCTGCGACATCGGCATGGAGGAGATGGACGGCTACCAGCTCACCGCCGCCGTGCGGCAGCGGGCGGAGACCGACTCGCATGCCCATCCTGCTCGTCTCCGCGCGCGACTCCGACACCGATCGCCAGCGCGGGCACGGCGGTGGGCGCGGACGGCTTCCTCACCAAGAAGGACTGCGTCTCCGGGCGGCTGCTCGTCCGAGGTCGGCGCGGTGATCGCGCGGCGCAAGGGGGCTGCGGCATGAAGCCCGTTCGCGTCCTGGTGGCCGACGACTCGCACCACCCTGCGCACCGCCCTGGTGGCGCTGCTCGCCGAAGACCCGCGCCTCTCCATCGTGGGTCAGGCCGCCGACGGCGTCGAGGCGGTGGAGAAGGCGCGGACGCTGCGGCCCGACGTCATCACCATGGACGTGAACATGCCGCGCCTCGACGGCCTCGGGCGCGACCGCGGCCATCATGGCCGATGTCGCCCTCGCGGGTGCTGGTGATCAGCTCGGTGCGGCAAGCACCGGCAGCTCGAGCTCTCGTTCAAGGCGATGGCCGCGGGCGCGCTGGAGCTGATCGCCAAGCCGGAGGGCGGCGCCGACGAGATGCGGCCGCTGGGGCCGGAAGCGTTGCGCGAGTCGGTGCTGCCTGATGGCGGAAGTGCCGGTGGTCCGCCGGCATCGTTCGGCGCCCGCGCCGGTGCACCTGCTCAACCACGGCGCGCAGGCGGACGTGGTGGGCATCGTCGCTTCCACAGGAGGGCCGCCCGCGCTGGCCACCGTGCTGGGCTCGCTGCCCCGCGATCTGCCGGTGCCGCTCCTGGTCGCGCAGCACATCGCGCACGGCTTCACGGTCGGGCCTCGTGCGCTGGTTCAGCAGCGTGGGCAACCTGCGGGTCGCCGCCGCCAAGGACGGCGAGCTGCCGCGCGCCGGATGCGTCTACCTTGCGCCCGACGGCTGCGACCTCGAGGTCGATGCCGCGGGACACCTGCGCACGCCGCGCTCCGCCGGGCTCCACTGCCCGTCCGGCAACCGGTTGCTCCACTCGCTCGCGCGCACCTATGGAACGCGGGCGGCCGGATTCGTGCTCACCGGCATGGGCGACGACGGCGCGCAGGGGCTTCTGGCCATGCGGCAGGCCGGCGGCGCCACCTACGCGCAGGACGAACAGACTTCGGTGGTGTTCGGCATGCCCCAGGCGGCGAACGCCTGCGGCGCGTCGCGGTCGTTGCTCCCGCTGGAGAGCATCGCGCCGGCCATTCTCGAGCTCTCCAGGAACAGGTCAAGGGCCGCCGGCGAACTGCGCCCGCGCGGCTGACGAGGACGAGGAATCATGGAAACGAAACAGAACATGGATTGGCTGCGAACCCGGAGCTGGCCGCTGCAGATCAAGATCTCCGGCCTGGTGGTGCTGGCGCTCGCCGCGCTGGCCACGGCCACCGGCGTGAGCAACTACCTCTACTTCCGCGGCGTGCTCAAGCAGGAGGCCACCTCGCGCGGCAAGGCCGTCTCCGCCACCCTCGCCTCGGCGCTGGTGGAGATGCCCGCCCAGCGCCGTGGCCGACACCATCGCCTCGGTGAGGAAGGAGGCCTCGCTCGCCTACGTGGAGGTGGTGGCCCCGAGCGGATCCCTGGTCGCCCACACCTTCGAGGGCCGGCCGCCCGCGCAGGACCCCTCGATCCTGCGGGAGTCGGAAAAGATCCAGGAGATCGTCCTCGGCGGAGTCCGCTACGTGGACGTGCCGGCGGCGGTGATCACCGGCGCCATCGTCCACGTCGGCCTCGACCCCAGCGCCGGAGACGCGATGGTCCTGCAGTCGCAGAAGCTGCTCGTCGCCATCACCCTGGCCGCCCTGGTGATCGCCGCGCTCGCCTGCGTGTACGTGGTGGCCCGATTCGTCGCTCCTCTGCGCAAGCTCACCCAGGCGGCGAAGCTCGTGGTCGAGGGCGATCTCACCCAGGTGGTCCAGGTCACCTCCGGCGACGAGGTGGGCGAGCTGGCCGAGGCCTTCGCCTTGATGGTGGAGAAGATGAAGGAGGTGCTGCGCGCCCTTCAAGAGTCGGTGCTGCTGCTCACCAACGCCGGCACCGACCTGGGCAACTCCACCGGCGAGCAGAGCCAGACCATCACCCGCCAGGCCACCGCGCTGCAAGAAACGCAGGTGACGGCGCAGGAGATCAAGCAGACGTCGCTGCTGGCCGCGCAGAAGGCCGAGACGGTGCTCAAGCTCACCGAGAAGGCCGACCAGGTCTCGCTCCAGGGCGAGGCGGCCATCGAGAAGTCGCTGGGCGGCCTCACCGACATCCGCTCGCAGGTGGACGAGATCGCGCAGAAGATCGCCCAGCTCGCCGAGCGCACGCAGCAGATCGGCGGCATCACCCAGACGGTGAAGGACCTGGCCGACCAGTCGAACATGCTGGCGCTCAACGCCGCCATCGAGGCGGTGCGCTCGGGCGAGCACGGCAAGGGCTTCGCGGTGGTGGCGCGGGAGATCCGCTCGCTCGCCGACCAGTCCATCCAGGCCACCAACCGCGTGCGCGAGATCCTCGAGGACATCGGCGGCGCCATCCGCGTCGCGGTCAGCATCACCGAGCGCGGGTCGCAGAAGATCGAGGGCGGGCTCTTGCAGGTGAAACAGAGCGGCGAGAACCTGCGCGAGCTCTCCAACATCGTCAAGGACAACTCCTCGGCGGTGAGGCAGATCGCCGCGGCCGTCTCGCAGCAGAACGCGGGCATCACCCAGATCTTCAGCGCCGTCACCGACCAGACGCGGATGATGGACGAGACCATGCGGCGGCTCGAGACCACCACCGACGCGGCCTCCACCCTCAAGGGGCTCTCCGACCGCGTCTCCGAGGTGGTCGGCCGCTTCCGGGTGTAGTGCCGCGCGCCAACGGGGTATAGCTGTCGGCGCATGATCGAGGTCGAGCGCCTGCGCAAATGGTACCGCGTGCATCGCCGGCCCCCGGGGCTGCGGGCGGCACTGCGCTCGCTCTTCCACCGCCCCTACGAGGACGTGAAGGCGGTGGAGGACGTCACCTTCGCCATCGCCGCGGGCGAGCGCGTGGGCTTTCTCGGCCCCAACGGCGCGGGCAAGACCACCACCCTGAAGGTGCTCTCCGGCCTGCTCCACCCCACCGAGGGCCGCGTCTCGGTGGCCGGGCTTCACGTCCCCAGCGCGCGGGAGCGCGGCTTCCTCGAGCAGATCACGCTGGTGATGGGGCAGAAGCAGCAGCTCCTCTGGGACCTGCCGCCCTCCGAGACCTTCCTGCTCAACCGCGCCATCTACGACATCCCCCGCAAGCAGTACGACGCCACCGTCGCCGAGCTGACCGAGCTGCTCGACCTCGGCCCGCTCCTGGGCAAGCCCACCCGGCAGCTCTCGCTCGGCGAGCGGATGAAGTGCGAGCTGGCGGCGGCGCTCCTGCACCGCCCGCAGGTGCTCTTCCTCGACGAGCCCACCATCGGGCTCGACGTCTCCATGCAGGCCACGGTGCGCGGGTTCATCCGCGCCTACAACGAGCGCTTCGGCGCCACGGTGCTGCTCACCTCGCACTACATGGAGGACGTGGCGGCGCTCTGCCCGCGGGTGATGGTGATCGACAAGGGCCGGCTCATCTACGACGGCGGCCTCGCCGAGCTGGTGCGGCGCGTGCGCCCGGACAAGCGGGTGCGGCTGCGCCTCTCCAGGCCCGTCGACCGCCGCGATCTGGAGACGCTGGGCACGGTGGTCGAGCACCTCGACGCGGAAGCCACCGTGCAGGTCTCGCAGGAGGCGCTGCAGGCGTCGGTGGCGCGCGCCCTCTCCTCGCTGCCGCTCACCGACCTGACGGTCGAGGATCCGCCGCTCGAAGAGGTGATGCGCGATCTCTTCGCACAGGGTCGCGCTGCATGAGGCGGCTCCTCCGCCTCTACCCCCAGCTCCTGCGCACCGGCTTCGCCGAGGCGGTGGCCTACCGGGCGGAGTTCCTCATCTGGATGCTCTCCACCAACATGCCGCTGGTGATGCTCGCCATCTGGGCGGCGGCCGCGCGCTCGGGTCCGGTGGCGGGCTACTCGCAGCAGGGCTTCGCCGCCTACTACCTGGCCGCGCTGCTGGTCCGCCTGATGACCGGCGCGTGGGTGGTCTGGGAGATGACCATGGAGATCCGCCAGGGCACGCTCGCCCTGCGGCTGCTCCGGCCCATCCATCCCTCTGCTGCAGTGGTCGGCCGACAATCTCGCCGCCGTGCCCATGCGCGGCGTGGTGGCTTTTCCCGTGGTCGGGATCCTGCTCTGGGTGGCGCGCGGCGGAGCTTTCGCACGACTGGTTCTCCTGGCTGCTCCTCTGCCCGGCCCTGCTCGCGGCCTGGCTGCTCTACTTCCTCGTGCAGGCGATGATCGGCACGCTTGCGCTGCGCTTCGAGAGCGCATCGTCGCTCTTCGAGGCGTGGCTCGGGTTTTCCAACATCCTCTCCGGTTACCTGGTGCCGCTGGATCTCTTCCCGCGCTCGGTGCGCGAGCTCGCGCTGGCGCTGCCTTTCCGCTTCCAGCTCTCCTATCCGGTGGAGCTGATGCTGGGACGCTGGTCGCGCGGCGAAGCGCTCGCGCTCCTGGCGGCGCAGTGGGCGTAGGTGCTCGCTTTCTTCCTTCTCACGCAGGGTGGCGTGGCGGTCGGGCCTGCGCCACTACGCGGCGTACGGCGGATGAGGCGCACCCTGCGCGTCGTGCGGCGCAGCTGCGCGCCTCGGTGGCCATCGCGCTGCAATACCGCCTGGAGTTCGCGGTGGAGGGGCGCTGGCGGTGCTCTGGATGGGAGTGACGCTGGTGCCGCTCCTGGTCGTCTTCGGGACGCGCGCCTCCGTGGCCGGCTGGAGCTTTCCCGAGATGCTGGTGGTGCTGGGCTGGTTCGTCGCGCCTCGAAGGGCGTGCTGGAAGGCTCGCTCAGCCCTTCGCTTGATGCAGGTGGTCGAGCACGTGCGCAAGGGCACCCTCGATTTCGTGCTGCTCAAGCCCGTGGACGCGCAGCTCCTGGTCTCGCTCTCCAAGCTCGAGCCCTGGCGGGTGGTGGATCTGGCTGGCGCCGGCGTCATCTTCGCCATCGCCTTCGGGCGCCTCGGCCGCGCGCCTTCTCTGGGCGACGTGCTGCTCGCCGCGCTGCTGCTCTGCGCGGCGGTGCTGGTCCTCTACTCCATCGCCATCCTGGTGGTGTCCATCGCCTTCGTCGCGGTGCGCGTGGACAACCTGCTCTATCTCTTCCAGTCGGTGTTCGACGTGGCGCGCTGGCCCAACACGCGTCTTCCGCGGCGCGCTGGGTTCCTCTTCACCTTCGTGCTCCCGCTGGCGCTGATGACCACCTACCCTTCGCTGGCGCTCCTGGGAAAGCTCAATGCGCGCACGGCGGCGGGCGCGCTCGCGGGGTCGCTGGCTCTTCGCCGCGGTGGCGCGGCTCATCTGGGTGTCCTCCATCCGCCGCTACACCTCCGCGAGCTCGTAGCGGCGGCCGAAAATCGCTTCGCGAAGCCGTAACCATGGCATCGAGGCAGGTCTCAGGTCGCTCCGAGTATCCAGCCCTCTTCGCCGATGACGGTGTCCATGGCCGGCGGAGCGCTGAAAATCTCCGCGATGGAGCCGCTGGCATCCAAGGCCGCGAGCCGAGCAACCGTCGCTTCGACCTGGAGCTTGTCGTGGACTTCGGGCGATGCGAGCACGCGGGCGTGGAACAAGGACGGATAAATCTCGGCCATGATGACGCGTGCGTCGGTCCGGCGTGGGAGCGACGCGCCGGTCTCGAACGGCCAGACGCGCGCGTCGCTGAATGCGGCGCGCAGCTCGTGCACGCGAGGCATCCCGACGAGTGCCTGGCCGCCGACCGAGTTCCCGCCCCCGTAGACGAACCACGGCGACGAGGTCGTCCCGGCTCGACAATCGGTCAAGCGCTTACGCGCGACCTCGTTTCCACTCAGCGTCTGCAAGGGGTATGCGAAAATGCCGAGCTGCTTCGGTGAGAGCGTCTGCTCGACTCGCGCCGAGACCCGCGGTGGGCGTCCATAGAACGGTCCGAAGCCACCCGACACGATGCGGTTCAGCTCCGCGGCGACCTCGACGCGGTTGTTCGCGTTGTCGTCACCATCGACGATGAGATCTGACAGGCGTCGCCAGACGTGACCCCAGGCCTCGCGCGCCGGACCGACGTACCCGAGCGCCGCCGCGAACCCGCTCGGGAAACCAAACGGGAAGTCAAACCCGACGAGCGTACGGCGCTCGCGCAGGCGCCCAGTCAGTTCGGAGCACACGTGCTGGACGAGATCTGCCCGTGTCGAGCAATTCGCGCAGGAGATGCGAGCGCCGCCGGCCTCCCATTCGAGGCATGCCCACCAGATGCTGTCGGGTCCGGTGTTCGGAAGCGAGCTCGCGCTCCAGTCGATCATCACGTACGCGTCGAAGGTTGGCGCGCTCGGGCGCGCGAGCCGAACCGTTTGCGCGGGCACGGGCCCGCGACCCACACGCGGCGCACACATCCCCTGAGCCGCGCCCCGCGCGCCCGCGTCCGGCCAAACCAGAGAGCAAACGGAGGGGTAGGTGAGCTTCAGGTTTGCGTCCCAGCCACCGGTGGTGCCATGCCGGTTACGCCATGCGCGCACATGCTCGGCGGCCGCCGCTTCGCCAGCGCCGTCAAGCAACCGAATGGCTTCCTCGAGCGAGGGCATCGCCGCCGACCTGCTCCGCGCGCCGTTCAGACGTCCGTGCTCGCCGACGCTGGCGTCGTGCGGATACGCACTCGCCGCGCGGCCGGTGCCGTGCGAACCAGGAGCCGCCCGCTGCCGGACGCTCCCGGGTACGACGCCTCGCGGACGACAATCTCGACGTCTCGCCCGAGACGCGTCAGGAAGGTCATCAGACGCTCTGTCGAGAACCGGGTCAAGCGACCGCGCATCAGCTCGGACACCTTCGGCTGGTCGACCCCGAGGAGCCTCGCGGCGGCTGTCTGCCTGAGCCCGCGTGCGCGAAGCGCGCGGGCGATGAGGGCCGCGAGCTCGGACTTGGCCAGCGCCTCCGCGGGCTCGTCGACCCCGAGGTCCTCGAACACGTTGCCGCTGGAGCGGGTGAACGTCTGCTTTACGCGAGCCATGCTCCTCACCTCTTGGTCCTCGGTAGGGAGCGATCGATCTCTTCCGCTTCCCGGAACCGCTGCTCTATGAGTTCGATGTCGCGCTTGTCCGTGACGATACCCCGGTGCGACTTCTTCTGGAACGCGTGAAGCGCGTACACACCGCTCTTGAGGCGCACGGTGTAGATGGCCCGATACGCCTCAACCGTCGAACGCCACCACCACCTCGAGAACGCCGGCACCCTTGAACCCTTTCAGCGGCTTCGCAGCCGGCGACTTCTCTCCGAGCTGCGCCAGGTGGAGCGCGTGTCCGACCTCGCGCCTCACCTCGTCGGGGAAAGCTCGGAGATCATCAAGTGCTGTGCCGACCCAGAAGAGCTGGCGCCGCGCGAGTTCGGGAGAATATACCTTTTTAGGCATAGATGCGCAACTCCGCCACGAGTCCGCTGCCAACGCGAGACCCTGGGTCACATCCTCGCACCGGGCCCTGACGTCCAGCTGGTGGCAGCGGTAGTTCGCCACATCTCGCAGGCCATGGCCCGTCTCCCTGTCCGGGCGGCGTCGCGCCGCTCTCACCCGAAGTGGAACGGCCGAGGTAGAAATCGCTCGGGCGATAAGTGTTCTCGAGGCCCCTCGTGGCGCCCCTTATAGTGGCGGGCGTGAAAGAATCCCTTCCCATCGATGCGGCGGTGCCGGAGATCCTTTCCGCGCTGCGCAAGGGGCCTGCGGTGGTGCTGGAAGCGCCGCCCGGCGCAGGCAAGACCACGCGCGTTCCTCCTGCATTGCTCGATCTCGTGCAGGGCGAGGTGGTGGTGCTGGAGCCGCGCCGGATCGCCGCGCGCGCCGCTGCACGTCGCGTCGCGAGCGAGCTCGACGACCCCGACCTGGTCGGCTGGAAGATCCGCTTCGATCAGTCGGGGACCGCGCGCACCCGGCTCTGGTACGTGACCGAAGGCATCCTCGCGCGCCGGCTGCTCGCCGACCCGCAGCTCGCAGGCGTCGGCGCGATCGTGCTGGACGAGTTCCACGAGCGCCATCTCCCCGGCGACCTCTCGCTGGCGCTTTCGCAGCGGCTGCTTCCCGCGCATCAAGCTGGTGGTGATGTCGGCGACGCTGGACGCGGCTCCGCTCGCCGCGCATCTCGACGCGCCGACGGTACGCAGCGAAGGTCGCCGCCATCCGGTGGAGATCGAGCACCTGGAGAAGCCCGACGATCGGCGTCTGGCTGACCAGATCGCCGCCGCCGTCCGCAAGCTCACCGCTCCGGGCACGGCGGGCGACGTCCTCGTCTTCCTGCCCGGCGCGGCCGAGATCCGCCACGCCGCGGAAGCGTGCGCCGAGCTGGCGCGGCATCGCGAGCTGCTCGTCCTGCCGCTGCACGGCGAACTGCCCGCGGACGAGCAGGACCGCGCCCTCGAGCCAGCACGGCATCGCAAGGTCATCCTCGCGACCAACGTGGCGGAGACCAGCATCACCGTCCCCGGCGTGACTGCCGTGATCGACAGCGGGCTCGCGCGCATCGCCGCCCATTCGCCGTGGTCCGGGCTGCCCTCGCTCACCGTGGCGAAGATCAGCCGCGCCTCGGCCATCCAGCGGGCGGGCCGCGCCGGCCGGCTCGGCCCCGGGCGCGCGCTGCGCCTCTACACGCGACACGACTTCGAGTCCCGCCCCGACCATCACCCGCCCGAGATCGAGCGGCTGGACCTCGCCGCAACCGTGCTGGAGCTGCGCGCGGCGAATCTCGATCCCGAGTCGCTCCCTTGGCTCGATCCGCCGCCGCCCGGCGCTTTGCAGGCCGCGACGCGACTGCTCCGGCGTCTCGGCGCGCTCGACGAAGCCGGCCGCGCAACCGACGTCGGCCGCGCCTGCGCCCGCCTTCCCCTGCACCCGCGCCTGTCCCGGCTGATCGTGGAGGCCGCGCGACGTGGATACGTCGAGGAGGGATGCGCGCTCGCGGCCGCGCTCTCGGAGCGGCGCGCCACCGAGCCCATGGAGGTGTCCGCCCTGCTCGGCGCGCGCCGCGATGCGCGGCTGGAACGCCAGCTCTTGCGCATGGCGCCGCGCAACGCTGCCGCGCGCAGGCTCGCGAGACGACGCCATCCATCTCGCCGCGCTCGAGGGCTTCGCGGATCGGGTGGCGAAGCGCCGGGGCGACGACGTGCTCCTCGCCTCCGGCGGAGCCGCGCAGCTCCCCCTCGAGCTGCGCGGGATGCCCGATCTGATGGTGGCCATCGACGCCGAGGAGCGGCGCTCTGCGGGGAAGTCGCGGGTCATGGTGCGCATCGCGAGCCCCGTGGAGCCCGAGTGGCTGCTCGATTCCGCTGCCCTGCGCGAGGAGGCCGAGCTCGTCTGGGAGCCGGCGCGCCGGCGCGTCGAGCAGGTCTCGCGCCTGCTCTACGACCAGCTCGTGCTCGAGGAGTCGCGCAAGCCGGCTGCGCCTTCGCCGGAGGCGACGCGGATCCTGCTCGAGCATGCGACCCTCGATGCGGAGCGGCTGACGCGGCTGGAGGTGCGCACCGCGCTGGTGGCGCGGCATTGTCCGGAGTCGGGCATCGAGCCGCTCACGAGAGAGCGCATCCAGGCGCAGCTCGCGGCGGCTGCCTCCGGCTGCACTTCGCTGGAAGAGCTGGGCCGCATCGACGTGCTCGCCGCGCTCATCCCGCCGCAGCTCGATCGCCTGGCGCCCGAGCACGTGGCGCTGCCCGGGGGCCGCAGGCTCGCCGTCGAGTACGTCGTGGGGCAGCCGCCCGCGGTCCGCTCGCGGCTGCAAGACTTCTTCGGCATGGGCCGCGGGCCAGCCATCTGCAACGGGCGCCTCCCCCTGACGCTGCACCTGCTCGCGCCGAGCGGACGCGCGCAGCAGGTCACGCAAGATCTCAAATCCTTCTGGGAGCGCCATTACCCCGACATCCGGCGCGAGCTGATGCGCAGGTACCCGAAGCATGCGTGGCCGGAGAACGGCGCCACGGCGAAGCCGCCCTCAGTGAATCGCCGCACGTAGCGGGAGCGTCCGCACCAGGTGCGCCTCCCGCTCGAGCAAGGTGTCGAGCCTTGCGTCCACGCAGTCCGGCAAGGACCTGCGCGCGAGGCGGAGGAAGAGCTCGCCATGGCCCTTCTCCGCACCGGCGAGCCGCGCATAGAAGTCGCGCAGCTCCGGGTCGGGCAGCCCCGCCGCGAGCAGGTGGAGGCGCTCCTCGCTTCGCGTCTCGATCAGCGCCGACACGAGCAGCCGGTCGAGCAGGCGCTCCCGCGCCGGCTGGCGGACTGTTTGCTGGAGACCCTGCGCGTACGGATCGCCAGGGTCCCGGCCCAGCGGAAGGCCGCGCTTCTCCAAGAGCCCCAGCACCTGGTGCAGGTGCCCTGCCTCCTCCCGCGCGAGCCGCGCCATGGCTCGCGGCAGCCCGGCGACCCCGGGAAACGCGGCCAGCATCGAGAGCGCTTGCGCGGCGGCCTTCTTCTCGCAATGGGCGTGGTCGACCAGCACCTCGTCGAAGCGCTCCACCGCGAGCCGCACCCATTGCACAGGCGTCCGCACCCGCAGCTCCATGCGCGACTTATACTGTAAAGGCATGCGCGTCGGCGTCATCTCCGATACCCATGGCCTGCTCCGCCCCGAGGTCTTCGAGGCGTTCAAGGGCGTGGACCACATCCTCCACGCCGGCGACGTGGGCGGCGAGGAGGTGCTGGCGCGGCTGGGCGCCCTGGCGCCGGTCACCGCCTGCGCCGGGAACAACGACGGCTTCCGCTGCGGCGAGGCGGGCAGGAGCGCGCGGGTGGAGCTTTCCGGCACGCGCTTTCTCGTCATGCACATCCGCGCCGAGGCGGAAGAGGAGGTGCGCCGCGCGCCGGCGGACGTGGTGGTGTTCGGCCATTCCCACAAGCCGCTGGACGAGAAGCGCGACGGCGTGTGGTGGTTCAACCCCGGCAGCGCCGGCCCGCGCAGGTTCTCGCTGCCCGTCTGCGTGGGCCTCTTCGAGCGCGCTCCGCGGCAAGTGGCGCGCGCGGCTCCTGCCGCTTCAGTAATAGACGAACGCGAGCTGCAGGCCGAAGACCTGCAATCGCTGATCGATCCCGTTGGTTGCGAGCTCGGCGTTCCGGTAGAACAGCTCCGGCGCGATGAAGACGTCCGGCGCGAGGCGAAATTCCGTCCCCACGCCGGCGGCGAAGGCGAAACCTGCCGCCGTCGCGGTGCTGAAGACGTCGCCGGAGAGACCCACGCCGGCGCCGCCGCGGGCGTAGACCATGAACGAGGGCCTGACCACGAAATGGTATTGCACGAACGCGTCCAGCTGGTACGCCTTGAACGAGCTCCCGGAGACGCTGCCGCCGTCGAGCGCGCCGGAGAGATAAATCTGCACCATGGGGCCGAAGCTGTATCCGAACCGCGCCTCCGCGTCGTAGCCGAAGTTGCTCTGGCCGGAGAGCGAAAGGAGCCCGCCGCCGCCGCCCAGCGCGCCGTAGATCCCTTGCAGCCCGGAGTCGCCGTCATCCAATCCTGCGGCCAGCGTGGGCGCTGCGGCAAGAAGCGAGGCGCAGAGGACGAGAGCTCTCATGGCGGCGAGACTATCGCATCCGCGCGCACTCTACCGGCGCAAGAGGTAGAGGTCGCCCGCGTGCGCGGCGGTGTGGCGGGCGGGAATGAGCAGGCCCAGGGCGCCGAGCACGCGCGCCGCATCGAACGACGCCAGCGCCTGCGCGGGATTGAGGCCCTGGCGCTCCGCCGCATCCCAGGTGGCGCCGTCCACCATCGCGCCGGCGCTGCCCGTCGGCCCGTCGCGGCCATCGGTGCCGGCGGCGAGGAATGCGGCGCCGCCGACTCCGCGCAGCTCGCGCGCCATCAGCAAGGCCAGGTGCTGATCGCGCCCTCCCGGAGGCGCCCCCGGCGGGACCCGCACCTCCAGCTCTCCGCTCGCGCAGACGAGCCCGCGCTCCTGCGCAAGCCGCGCAACGAACGCGTCGACCCCTCCTCGCACCGGTGAGTCGAGGAGGCGCGCCTGCGCGAGGCGGGCCGCCGTGAGCGCGGGAGAGCGCAGATCGCAAAGCGCCTCGTGCTCGACGAAATCCGCCGGCTCTCCGGGCTTGAGCGTCTCGCGCACGCGCGCCGCGGCCTGCGGGAGCCGGTACTTGCGCACCAGGGCGAGCGCGTCGGCGCAGGTGGTGCGGTCGGCGCTGGCGGGCCCGCTGGAGACGGCCGGCATGCCGCCGAGCGGGACGTCCACGGCCACCAGCGCGCGCGCCCGACGCACGCCGGCAGCGTAGAGCGCGCGGGCGAGGCCGCCGCCCTTGAGCCTGGAAAGGTGCGCGCGGACGCAGTTCATCTCCTCGATGGGCGCGCCCGACGCGAGCAGCGCCTGGTTCACCGCCTGCACGTCGGAGAGCGAGAGGTCGGGATGGGGCGCTTCCGCCAGCGACGATCCCCCGCCGGAGATGAGCAGGAGCGCGGCGTCGGCAGGTCCGGCCGAACGCGCCGCAGCGAGCAGGGCTTCCCCCGCGTCCAGCGAGCCCTGGTCGGGGACGGGATGGTTGCCGCGCACGACGCGCGCGCCCGCCGGCGCCGGAGCATCCTGGGGCACCACCAGGAGCGCCTCGCCCTCGCCGCGCGCTCCCTCGTACAGCTCGGAGGCCACCTTGCCGAGGCCGAGGATGACCAGCTTTCCCCCCGGCAGCGGACGCGGCGCCCGCGAGGCGGCGGCGCGGGCCAGCGCGCGCGCATCCAGCGCCTCCACCACGCGCTGGTAGAGATCGAGGAGCGCGCGCATCACGCCTCGAAGAGCGAAGGCAGGAGGACGCCGGCCCGGCCGAGGCGGCACTCGTCGAAGGCATACGCGTTGTCGGGCTTCTCCAGCCCCACGTAGACGCAGCGGGCAAACCTGCCGCGCGCGTTGGGCACGTGGCGCAGGTGCGAGACGAAACCGGCGGCAGGATGCACGGCACCAGAGCTGCCCACGGTGACGAAGAGGTCGCATTCCCCGAGCTCGGCGTGGATCCGCTCCATGCCGAAGGGCACCTCGCCGAACCAGACCACGTGCGGTCGCAGCCGCCCGCCGCAGCGGTCGCAGGTCGGGACGACGTCGAGCCAGGCGGTCTCGTCGTGAAAAGGCTCGCGGTCGCAATCGGAGCAGCGCGTCCGGAGCAGCTCGCCGTGCATGTGCAGGACGCCGCGCGACCCCGCCCGCTCGTGGAGGGGGTCGACGTTCTGGGTGCAGAGGAAGAACCGCTCGCCGATGGCCTCTTGCAACCGCGCCAGCGCGAGGTGCGCCGGGTTCGGCCGTACGCTGCCCGCCTGCCTGCGTCGCTCCGAGTAGAAGCGCCAGACCCGGAGGGGGTCGCGCAGGAAGGCCTCCGGCGTGGCCACGTCCTCGATGCGGTGCTGCTCCCAGAGCCCGCGCGAGCGCGGCGGCGCCTCCAATGCTGCGCCCTTCGGGCTCCGCCCGTCGCCGGCAGAGCCGGCTCCTCCCGCCGGAGCAGCGGTGTGCGAGGTGCGGAACGTCTCCACCCCGCTCTCCGCGCTGATCCCCGCGCCGGTGAGCACGAAGACGCGCTCGCCCGGCCCCAGCTTGAGCGGGGCGAACTCGCTTCCCGGTCCGATTTTCGGCAGCGGCACCATCTGGGTGGAGACAGAGTTGCGCGGCGCGCGCCCGCAGGCAAGGATCCTCCGCATGGAAGTGGCGGAACTGCGGCGCGAGCTCTCGCGCAAGAGGTACGTGCGCACCCGGCTCCTGCGCACCGCCGCGCTGCGGATGGCGTACATCGCCTACTCGCGCGCGCTCTTGCGCTGGTCGGACATGTCCAAGCCGCCTGCCGCGGCGTCGCTGCGGCGGCGCATCGAGGAGCTCTTCGACGCCGACTTCCGCGATGCCGACGCCGGGTACTATCCGCGCGAGCTCATCGAGGGCCTCCCCTGGCGCGAGTACGCGCTGGCCTTCCCGCGCCTGCTCGCCGACCTGCCGCGCACGCGGGCGCGCATCGAGCGAGGCGACTTCCGCGAGCTGCCGGACGACGCGCAGAACGGCCGCTATCCGCGCTACTACGCGCGCAACTTCCACTTCCAGAGCGAGGGCTACCTCGGCCACACCAGCGCCCAGCTCTACGATCTGCAAGTGGAGCTGCTCTTCGGCGGCACCGCCGATGCGATGCGGCGCAGGCTGATTCCTCCGGTGGTCCGCTACGCGCACGCGCACGATGCCTGCGCGCGACGGCCGCTGCGCATCCTCGACGTGGCCTGCGGCACCGGGCATTTCTTGCGCATGCTCGGCGCGGCGCTGCCCACCGAGGCCCGCTTCTTCGGGCTCGACCTCTCGCCCCACTACATCGCCCGCGCCCGCGAGGTGCTGCCGCGCGACATGGACGTCTCGCTCGTCTGCGACAACGCCGAGAAGCTGCCCTTCCAGGACGCCTCCTTCGACGTGGTGACCAGCGTGTTCCTGCTGCACGAGATTCCCGTCGAGGTGCGCGCGCGCGTGCTCGCGGAGGCGGCGCGGGTGCTCAAGCCCTCGGGGCTCGCGGTGGTGGCGGACAGCATCCAGCTGCGCGACGCGCCGGAGCTGGAACGGGAGATCCTCGCCTTTCCCGACCGCTTCCACGAGCCGTTCTACAAGAGCTACGTCGAGGACGACCTCGCCGCCCGCATGGCCGAGGCGGGCCTGCGCGTCACCGGCTCCGAGCTGGCCTTCCTCACCAAGCTCGTCACTGCGGAAAAGCCTTAGCTCCTTCCATCGCCGAGAGCGCCTTGGCCCGCTTCGCCCAGCTCCGGGCGACGAAGGCGATGGCCACGAGCAGCGGGACGATGAAGCCGAGCAGCACCAGCACGCCGATCTTCGCGGAGCGCACCTGGTCGGAGTCGGCGGCGCCGAAGCAGGTGGCACAGGCGAGCAGGAGCGCGGTCACAGGTACCTCACGTCCTTGAGCTTGCGCAGGAACCAGAACCCGTAGACGAGCAGCGCCCCCGCCGCGGCGAACGCCAGCACGCCGAGCGCCAGGGTTCCGCCGCGGCCGGTGCGCATGTAGTCGCCCACCGACCAGGCCCCGAACCCCAGCGCGCAGACCACCGAGACCGCGACGAAGAAGACGTGGAAGGCCTTCAGCGACATCTCATGTCCCCGGCATGCCGTGATGGTGCTCGAAGACCGTCAAGGAGGGCAGGAGCAGCACCAGCGCGAAGAAGAGCACGGTGAGCAGGAGCACCGCGTAGATGACCTTCTTCTCCGAGATCAGGTGCATGAAGACCGAGGCGACGAGGCCCGCCTTGATGCTGGCGATGATCAGCGCGATGGTGATGGCGAGCGGCCGCTCCAGGCGCAGATAGCTCACGCCCACCGTGATGGCGGTGAGGCAGAGCAGCGCCACGAACACCACGTAATACCTCCCGAGGTGCTTCTTGAACTCCTCGGGGCTCTCGGAATGAGGCTGCGCGTGCAACTCGGCCATGCTTGACCTCAGAGGAGATAGAGGCTGGGGAAGAGGAAGATCCACACCAGGTCGACGAAGTGCCAGTAGAGGCCGGCGTTCTCCACCCGGTTGGTGAAGTGCTCCGGGTCGGTCTTCCAGAGCCGGCTGCCGAAGGTCAAGAGATAGGTGTTGACCACGATGCCGCCGATGATGTGCAGGCCGTGCAGGCCGGTGAGCACGAAGTAGATGGCGAAGAAGTTGTCGAACGAGGGGAAGTGGCCCTTGTGGAACTTCTCCGCATACTCGAAGTACTTGACCACCAGGAAGATCAGGGCGAGCAGGATGGTGAGACCCATCCACATCTTGAATCTGGGGAGGTTGCCCAGCTTGCAGGAGGCCCAGGAGAGCACCATGGTGATGGAGCTGGTGATCAGCACCGCGGTGTTGAAGGTGCCGAGCGGGACGTTGAGGATCTCCCAGCTCAACCCTCCCTCGGGCGGCCAGTGCGGCGCGCCGGTGCGGATCAGCACGTAGCTGGAGAAGAGGGCGCCGAAGAGCATCACCTCGCTCGCCAGGAACAGCCAGATGCCGAACTTCCCGTTGGGGATTCCCGTGACGGGATGCGGCTTCACCACGTAGGGGATGGCGGACTCGCTCATCTGGATCGTCTCCTAGACCGTGCCCTGCGGGTGAGCGCGGAGGGCGGGCGCGCCCTCGACGAACTGCGGCGAGAAGTCGTCGGCTTGCCCGGGCACGCTGTACTCGTACGGCTCGCGGTACACCACCGGCTCGGTGAGGAAGTTGCCGTGGCCGGGGGGCGACGGCGCGGCCCACTCCAGCGTGGTGGCGTTCCACGGGTTCTCCGCGACCCTCGCGCCCGTCTTCAGGCTCATGAAGAAGTTGACGATGAAGACCAGCTGCACGAGGCCCAGGCCCCAGGCGCCGTAGGAGATGACCACGTTGAGCGCCTGCACGCCGCGGCCGTGCGCGTAGACGGTGGGGTCGTAGAGCCTGCGCGAGAGCCCGGCCATGCCCTGGAAGAACATGGGCATGAAGATGAAGTTGATGCAGACGAAGCTGAGCCAGAAATGCACCTTGCCCAGCGTCTCGTTCATCGCCCTGCCGGTGGCCTTCGGATACCAGTAGTAGATGCCGGCGAAGAGGCGCGAAGAGCGTGCCCGGCGCGACCACGTAGTGGAAGTGCCCGATCACGTAGAAGGTGTCGTGCAGGTAGATGTCGCTCGCGGTCAGGCCCAGCGGCAGCCCGGTGAGCCCGCCGATGGCGAACATGGGCAAGAAGGCGGTGGCGAAGAGCATCGGCGTGTTGAAGCGGATGTTGCCGCCGTAGAGCGACATGATGAAGCAGGTGAGGATCACCACGCTGGGGATGGAGATGATCATCGTGGTGGTCTGGAAGAAGGTCGACATGGTGGTGCCCATGCCGGTCATGAACATGTGGTGCGCCCAGACCAGGAAGCTCATGAAGCCGAGGAACACGACCGAGTACACCAGCAGCCGGTAGCCCCAGAGCGGCTTGCGGGTGTTGTTGGCGATCACCTCCGCCACGATGCCCATGGCGGGAAGGATGAGGACGTAGACCTCGGGATGGGCGAGGAACCAGAAGAGGTGCTGCCAGAGCAGCGGGCTGCCGCCGCCCGCCACCTTGAGCTGCTCGCCGGAGACCACCAGGCCCGAGGGCAGGAAGAACGAGGTGCCGGCGACGCGATCCATGATTTGCAAGACCGTCGCGGCCTCGAGGGGCGGGAAGGCGAGCAGGAGCAGGAAGGCGGTGACCAGCTGCGCGTGCACGAAGAAGGGCAGCCGCCAGTAGGTGAGGCCCTTCGCGCGCAGCTGCACGATGGTGACGATGAAGTTGATCGAGCCCGAGCAGCGAGCTGGTGATGATCAGCACCATCGCGAAGCACCAGACCGTCTGCCCCGAGGTGGCGATGTCCGAGAGCGGCGGATAGCTGGTCCAGCCCGACTGCGCCGCGCCGCCCGGCATCAGGAACGAGGAGAGCATGAGGATGCAGCCGGGCAGGAACACCCAGTAGCTCGCCATGTTCAGGCGCGGGAACGCCATGTCGGGCGCGCCGATCTGCAGCGGGGTCACGAAGTTGCCGAACCCGCCTACCGCCAGCGGCACCACGCCGAGGAACACCATGATGGTGCCGTGCATGGCGCCGAGCTGGTTGTAGAACTCGGGCGCCATCACGCCGCCCGGCATGGCGGTCTCGCCGAGGAGCTTGCCGATCACCGGCAGCGGCTGTCCGGGGAAGGCCAGCTGCCAGCGCATGATCATCATCAGGGTGAAGCCGAAGAGCAAGAAGACGAGGGCGGTGACGGCGTACTGCAGGCCGATCACCTTGTGGTCCACCGAGAAGATGTACTTGCGCCAGAAGGGCAGCTCGTGGTGGCCGTGCCCGCCGTGCCCGTCGTTCGCGTGGAGGTGGCCGTCGTGCGTCGTCTCGCTCATCACTTCTTCTCCGGCGCAGGCTGGTTGTCGGGGGCCGCGGCGGCGGGCGCTTCCTGCGGCGGCGGCGCGTTCTCCGCCTCCCATTTCGCGTAGTCTTCCGGCGTGTCGATGAGCACGTCCGCGCGCATGCGGTAGTGCCCCAGGCCGCAGAGCTGCGCGCAGGCCAGCTCGAAGTGGCCGGGCGCGTGGCCTCGAACCAGATGGGGATGCGCTGGCCGGGGATGGTGTCCTGCTTCACCCGCAGCACCGGGATGTTGAAGCTGTGGATCACGTCCTTGGAGGTGACCTCGACGATCACCGGCGTGTGCACCGGGACGTGGAACTGGTTCACGCTGGTGATGTCGTCCTTGCCGGCGGCGTCCTCGGGATCGAGGCCGAGCGGGTTGTCGCCGGAGATGAGCTGCTGCGTCGCTCCTGCCGAACTTGCTGTCCTTGCCCGCGTAGTGGAAGTTCCAGGCGAACTGCTCGGCGACCACGTGCACGTGCAGCGCCTTCTTGTCGTCGGGCACGTTGTTCTTGTAGGCGAGCCACACCGGCGTGGAGAGGCCGAAGAGCAGGAACACCTCGATCACCACCACGCCGCCCTCGATGTACTTGGTGGCCATGGCCTTCACCGGCGTGTAGAGCGCGGTGTGGCCGGGACGCGCGCGGAAGCGGATCAGGCAGTAGACGAAGAAGATGCCCCACCCGACGAAGAGCAGGAGCATGAACCAGTGGAGTACGGAGATGAGCTGGTCGATCTTCGCCCCGTGCACGGAGACGTCGGGCGGAAGCCACCAACCGTAGATTTTCTCGTCCATGCGGCGACCTCGAAGGGATCAGCGGGCGAGCTGTGCGACGGCGGGCGCGACGTATGTGCCCCGCGAGGAGGCGACGTAAGCGGTGCACCAGAGGAAGAGCCCGGCCAATAGCAGCGCGGGCGTGAGCGTCCACGCCAGGCGCGACGGCGAGGCGTGGCGGGGTTCGCGGCGGCGCGCGTAGAGGAACATCGCCTCCGTCGCCAGCACGGCGAGCGCGGCGAATCGCGCGATGGTCCAGATGCCGAGCGTCGCTGTTTCGGGGGAGGTCACTTCCATCGGGGCGCAAATCCCGTAGCACGCCCGCCGCGGCGAGACAACACGCGAGAACCCCTTCCTGATCCCCCTGCGACAACCAGCCGCAGATCTGCGGAGATCTGGGGACACGATACGCAACTCCGCATGCCATCGCGGGTTGGCACGGCGAGTTGCGTATCGTGTCCCCGATCTCCGACTAACGGTCGAGCATCAAGGCGCCGAAGACCGCGGGCAGGTAGATGAGTGAGAAAAGGAACAGATTGCGCGCCCAGCGGGGGCCGGAGGTGGACCTCAGTCCGAGCAGGCCATAGCCGAGGAAGCCGAGGCCGGCGGTGAGGGCCACCACCAGATACGCGGTGTGCGCCGTGCCGATGGGCACGAAGAGCAGCGAGACCGCCACCAGCGCCACCGTGTAGCGCACGATGTTCATCCGCGCCTCGCGCTCGCCCCCGGCCTGGTTGGGCTGCACCACCAGGCCCGCGCGCGCGTACTCCTCCTTGCGGAAGAGCGTGATGGCGAGGAAGTGCGGCACCTGCCAGAGGAACATCACCGCGAAGAGCAGCACGCCGGGGAGATCCAGCCGCTCGGTGGCCGCGGTCCAGCCGATCAGCGGCGGAATGGCGCCCGGCAGCGCGCCCACCAGGAGCGCCGTGGCCGTCTGCCGCTTCATCGGGGTGTAGAGGAGCACGTAGCTGACCAGCGCGATGGAGGCGAGCAGGCCCGGCAGCGCGCCCACCGCGAAGGTGAGCAGCGGCACCGAGATGGCGGCGAGGAGCAGCCCGAACTTCAGCGCCACCTCCGGTTCCATGCGCTGCGCGGGCAGCGGCCGGTTCATGGTGCGCGACATCAGCGCGTCGCTGTCGCGCTCCAGGTACATGTTGAGCACGTTGGCGGCGGCGACGATGAGCACCGTGCCGAGGAGCGTCAGCGCCACCGTCAGCGCGGAGAGGCCGTGGGGCGCAAGCCAGAGCCCGCTCGCGGTGGTGAAGACCACCAGCGCGGTGATGCGCGGCTTGGCGAGCTGGAGCAGGTCGGAAGGCGCCGCGGTCACGCGAGTCTCACGGCTGCCGCCGCCGGCGCGGCCGCGGGCTCTGCCCGGGTGAGCGCCAGGAGCGCGACGCAGTCCGCGAGCAAGAGCGCGCCGACGAGGAGGTGGCCGGTGAGCGGCAAGAGGCCCTTGAAGGTGAGGATGGTGAGGACGCCGAGGACAATCTGCGCCAGAACCAGCACGGGCGCGAGCAGCGCGAGCGCACGGACGGCTCCGCGCGACCCTCGCGCCACGCGCAGCGAGGTCGCGGCCACGAGGCCCAGCACCACCAGGGCGAACGCGCGGTGCGCCATGTGCAGGTGCACCATGGGATGCACGCCGGTGGGCCACCACGCCCCGCGGCAGTAGGGAAGATCCACGCAGACCAGCCCCGCCCCGGTGTGCCGCACCGTCGCGCCGAGCAGGATCTGCAGGTACACCGCGGCGGCCGTCGCCCAGAGCAGGCCCCGCGGCGCGGGCGTGGCCGGCTGCCTGCCGTGCAGGCGCAGCGCGAGCACCAGCGCGACGGCGAGGAACAACATGGAGGTGCCGAGGTGCATCACCAGCACCAGCGTCGGCAGCCGGTAGAGGACGGTGAGGCCTCCGAGGAGCCCCTGGAACATCACGATGGCGAGCGCGCCTGCCGCGAGCCTGCCGTCGAGCTCGCGCGCCCTGGAGATCACCCACGCGCAGCCGGAGAAGCCGAGCAGCACCAGCGCCACTCCGGCGGCGGGAAGCTGGTCGGTGGCGTGCTTCACCTGACCCGCCCAGAACGATCCGCCGAGCACCAGCGCGGCGAAGGCGGCGAGCGCCGCGGCCAGCCATCCCTGCCGCGCGCGGCGCAGCGTGAGCACCACCAGCGCCACGGTGCACAGGCCCACGGCGGTGGCGATGAGACGATGCGTATGCTCCACCGCGACGCCGCCCACCATCTTCGGGACCACGCTGCCGAAGCAGGTGGGCCAGTCCGGACAGGCGAGGCCCGAATCGGTGTTGGTCACCAGGCCGCCCGCGACGATGAGGACGACGGTGAGGGACGCCGCCGCTGCTGCGAGCCTTCGAATCACCGCTGTCCAGCTCCTCGAAAATGCGAAGGGGAGACCGTTCTACGCGGTCTCCCCCGGCACGGGCAAATGCGCCATTTCGTCGCGGCGGCCGCTACGCTCCGCCCTTCTCCGTCCCGTTGTACGAGAACGTCACCTTGGCGGGCTTGCCGGCCTCGACGGTCACTTCCTGCGTCTTGGTGCCGTACTTCTCGTGCCAGCTCTCCACCGTGTACTTGCCCGGGGGCACGTCGGCGATCTTGAAGGTGCCGTCGCTGCCGCTCACCGCCTGCAGCCCGTTCTTGGAGATGCCGATGTAGCCGCGCATCCACGGATGCACGTCGCACTTCCACTTCATCAGGCCCGCGTCCTTGGCGGTGGTCTCGATGGGCGCCGCCTTGTCGTTGGGCATGCCCTTGTTGAAGAGCGTCGACGAGCCCTCGTAGGTGTGCACGTTGTGCAGGACCGGGTCGCCGTTCTTGGCCTGGATCTTCTGGCCCACCACCGCCGTGGCGACGCGCGGGGTGTACATGCAGTCCTTCTGGTCCATCTCCACCACCGCATCCGGCGGCTTGGCCGCGTCCTTCGCGCCCTTGGTGACGTGGACCCAGACGTTCTCGAGCTTGCCACCCTTCACCAGCACGCTCGGATCGGTCATCGGCTTCTTCGCGCAGAACGGGTCCGCCTCGCGGTGCAGCTTGCCCGCGGTGGGCGTCTTGCCGGTGAAATCCACTTCGCCTTCAATCGACTCCGCCCTGGCGGCGGCGGGCACGATCAGCGCAGCGGCCAGCGCACCAACCAGCAGTCTCGAACAGGTCATCTCGGGTCCTCTCGGTGTCATTACGAAGGGTTGCGACCTAGCAAACACATGTCCATCGGTCAAGACTTGGACTCTCGGCCGGCGCTTTTCTTCAGGCCGGGCACGCACGCGGCGGCGAAAGGTCACCCGCGGTGGGTGACCGCTGCGGTCTTCGGCGCGGGGGCGGACTTGGCGTCGAGGTGCATCAGGTAGTCGCGCAGGGCGTCGATCTGGGCCTTGGCGTCGCCGTCGAAGAGCTTGCTGGGGGCGACGGGGTGCGCCTCGTCGCTGAAGTCCCAGAAGCTGGGCATGCGCGTTCCGTCCAGGAGCGCCTGCGGGTTCTTCAGCCAGGCCGGGATCCAGTCCTGCCGCAGGCGGCTCTTGGCGAGGAGCAGGTTGGGCGCCGCGCTGCCCGGATCCTGTCCGGGCCGGAGCTGCCCGATGACGTGGCAGTTGATGCACTGCAGCTCCTTGAAGAGCTGCTCCGCCTGCTGCGCGCGCGCCCCGCTCAGCTCCGCCACCTCGGTGGTGAGGTAGGGGAAGCTCTTGTTCGACGAGGCGGCGAAGTAGTGCACGATGTCGGTGGCGTCGGCGTCGGTGAAGTGGAAGGTCGGCATCCGCACCGACAGCCAGGGCCGCAGCGGGATGGGCGCCTTGAGGAAGCCGAACAGCCACTGCGGCTGGACCTTCGCTCCCTCGCCGGTGAGGACCGGCGGCGCAAAGGTCATGGTCTCGTCGTTGTAGAGATCGCGGATCTTGCCGCCGCGCTGATCGACGATGTGGCAGTTGCGGCACCCGTTCCAGAACACCAGCCGCTCGCCCTTGAGCACCGCCTGCTGCGCCTCGCCCTGCATGGCGCGGTAGGAAGGCTCCGGCGTCTCGCCCGTCTCCCCCTTGAGGAAGGTGAGGATCGCGAGCGCCTCGTCGTCGCTGAAGTCGAACTGCGGCATCTTCGTCTCCACGCGCTCGTAGGCGAAGACGCGGGGGACGTGCAGCTTCTCCCAGACCCAGTTGGCGTAGGTCTGGTTGTGCCTGGGATCCTCGGTGAAGTAGCGCACGTCGCCGAAGTCGAGCAGCTCCACCGCCTTGCGGCCGTGCTCGGTCAGCTCGGTGCCGATCTTCTGCGCGTTCTCGAATCCCTTGATGTTGTGGCAACCGAAGCAGCCGTACTTGGCGATCAGGGTCTTCCCTTCGGCGGCGAGCTTCTGCTGCTCGCCTTCCGACTCCTTCGGCTCGGGATACTTCTGCTCGCTCTTCAACGTCATCACATAGGCGGTGACGTCGGCCGCCTCGCGCATCCGAGAGCCGCAGGTCCGGCATCTTGGTCTCGGGCCACATGCGCCTTGGGGTTCTTCACCCAGGAGTAGACCCACTCCGGCTTGAGCTTGTCGGCGGCGTTCCAGAGGTTCGGCGCGTAGTCCCGCTCGCTCGAGCCCTCGCTGCGGCGGGCCGCCGATCCCTTCTCGGTCACGTGGCAGCCGCGGCAGCCCACGCTCTCGAAGATCTCCTTGCCCTTGGCCGCGTCACCCTTGGGCGCGGTCTGCACCAGGAGCGGCGCCTTCTCGCTGCTGGTCCAC
The DNA here is from genome assembly GCA_963792275.1 of uncultured delta proteobacterium. GTDB lineage: Bacteria > Myxococcota > Myxococcia > Myxococcales > 40CM-4-68-19 > 40CM-4-68-19. The sequence goes on along the minus strand of CAWBVQ010000013.1, from coordinate 128,971 downwards.
AGGTACGCGACGATGGCGCTGACCTCCTGCTCGCGCAGCTTGCGCTGGGTCGCCAGCACCTGCTCCGGCGTCTGCCCTTCCGGATGCGGCACGGCATTCGCGTCCACCGCTCCGGGCCAGAAGTTCGGCATCCGCGTGCCCGGCCTCCAGCCCCTGGGATAGCTGAATCCAGGTGTGCATCCAACCGCGCGTGGTCTTGCTGGAGATGTCGGTCAGGATGGGGCCGCGCTTGGGCAGGTCGTTGTAGCCCTCGACCGGATGGCAGCCCCAGCAGCCCACGTCGGTGAAGAGCTTCTTGCCCTTCGAGAGCAGCGGCGCCTCGGCGAGCGTCAGCTCCTGCGCGTGACACTTCTCGCACTTCGACTGCATGAACGCGCCCTTGAACTTCTTGCCCATCACCGTCACTTCGTCGGTGAGCGGGTCGTTCCAGTCGTGATCGTCCTCGCCGTGGCGGAACTTGTGGTGCATGACGCCCTTGGTCTGCGCGCCCTCGCCGCCATGGCAGGTGGTGCAGCCGAAGATCTCCGGATTGTGCTCCTTCACCAGGAGGTCCCAGCGCTTCGGGTGCGTGCGGAAGACCGGCTTCACGTCGTAGAGGTCGGCCTTCGCCGCCTCCTCGAAGGCAGCCACCGTGTCCTTGTCGCTGCAGGCCTTCGCCACCCTCTCCTCGAGCGGCTTCTCCGGGTGCTTGTCCTCCTCCATGGCGACGAGCGCCGGGTTGTAGGAGTGGCCCTGGAACTCGCGCTTCGGCTCGGAGAGCACCGCGCCGCCCGCGTCCTTCAGCACCGTCTTGGTCCGGGGCAGCCAGCGCCCGTCGGGGCCGCAGTACGCCTCGGCCATCTCCATCCACTTCTGCCAGGCGGAGGCCGGACGGCACTCGGTGGCCTGCGCCGGATCCATCGGAGCGGGCTCGGCCGGCGGCGCGTAGCCGCCGATGGGGATGGCGCGGGGCTCCGGCGGCACGTCCTCGCAGAGGGCGTCGTGGATCTTCTGGTAGCTGTCGATCACCTCGGGATCGACCGCGAACTGCGCCTTCATGTCCGCTTCGGGAAGCTTCGCCTTCTTCGCGTCCAGCACTTCCCAAGGCGCGGAGTACCCGCCCTTGTTCACGCCCACGTGGCAGTTCTGGCAGCGATCGACCGTCTCCGCGCCCCAGGAGTTCTTCAGATCCTTGATCCAGTACTGCTCCATCTGCGGCAGCTTGCCGATGCCGCTGAACGCCTCGAGCCGCTTGTCGATGTCGTGGATGGGCTTCTCGATGGCGTCGATCTTCGCCTGCGCGTCGTCGCGCCGCTTGACGAAGGCCAGCCGCGCCGCCGTGGTCTGCTTGTGGTGCTCGATGGCGGCGTTGTAGATGCTCGTCTTCTCCTCGATGCTGCGCTGCCACTCGTCGAACTTCGCCTGGTACTTGCGCTCCTCTTCGTCGCGGTTCTCGTGCCGCGCCTCGCGCAGGAGGTAGTAGACGGCGTCCTGCTTGGACTTGTCGAAGCCCAGGTAGAGCTTGCCCTCGGCCTCCTTGATGCGCGCGTCCTCGTCGGCCTTGACCGCCGCGTCGTACTCGCGGCGCTGCTCCGGGTTGCCGGAGATGGCCTCGGTCGCCGCCTTCAATTCCGCCTGGAGCGCGTCGAGCTGCTGCTTGGCCTCCGGCGCTTCCAGCCGCTTCTGCGCGCGCTCCTTGTCGGCGCGCAGGTGGCTCTCCTCCAGCTTGAAGAACTCGCGCTGGTACATCTTCCAGGGCCGCCGCGGGACCACCTCGTCGTAGACCGCCCAGGCGGTGCCCAGCGCGAGGAGCACGGCAAGGCCGACGAAGGGCCACTTCAGGCTCTGCAGCTCCAGGGGTCGCTTCGCCATTGCTGACTCAGCCTCGCTCGAAGTGAGACGGCAGGTCCACCGCAGCGCGTCCCGTCAGATGTTGAGGATGTTCGGGATGACCAGCACGTACTTGATGTTGAAGAGGAGCCGCAGGCTCATCTTCACCAGCACGCCCGCCATGATCATGAAGAGCGTCGCCACGAGGCCGTAGCGGAGCATGCCCAGCTGGCGGAAGAACGGGCTCTCCTTCTTCCATTGCCAGACCGCGCCGGGGATGCCCACCAGCCAGCCGAGGACGAGGATGGCGCCGAGGAGCATGGCCCCCATCTCGCTGCGGATGCCGACGAAGTAGGGCAGGTCGATGTTGGTCAGCGGGACCACCTTGTGCGGGTCCCAGTAGTCCCAGGGCATGAAGAGGTTCCAGCCCGGACCGCGGAAGAAGACGCCGATGGTGATCATCCCCACCCACATTCCCAGGAAGCCCACCAGGAAGACGGAGATGGCGAACTTGCGCTCCTTCCAGGTGTAGTAGCCGTTGCCGCGCGGGTTGATGTCCACGTAGGGGATGATCATCAGCCCGACGATGATCAGGGACGGCAAGACCACGCCGGCGATCCAGGGATCGAAGTAGACGAGCATCTCCTGCAGGCCGAGGAAGTACCAGGGCGCCTTGGAAGGGTTGGGCGTCTTGGTGGGATTCGCCGGCTCCTCCATCGGCGCGTCCACGGTGATGCTCCACACCAGGAGGACGAGCATGAGGATGCAGCCGGCGATGAACTCGGCGCGCACCAGATACGGCCAGGTGTGCACCTTGTCGGGCAGGTCCGAGGCCGGCAGCGACGCCCGGGCGCGCCCGGCCGCGACTTTTGCTTCTTCCTGGTCCTGGATGGTTCCCGGCTGGAGGTTCTCGGCCATCAGAGCGGCCCCGAGATGCCGCCGTCCTTCCGGATGCGCCAGAAGTGCAGGATCATCAGGATGGAGGCGATGATGGGGATGAAGATGCAGTGGAGGACGTAGAAGCGCAGCAGCGTGGGCGATCCCACCACGGTGCCGGCGGTGAGCAGCGCGCGCGCGTCGTAGCGCGGGGTCATGCCCAGCTGCGCGCCGAAGGGGCCTTCGTTGCCGAGCAGCGGCGTGGCCCGCGCCATGTTGGTGCCCACGGTGACCGCCCAGATGGCGAGCTGGTCCCAGGGCAAGAGGTAGCCGGTGAAGGAGAGCAAGAGCGTGAGCGTGAGGAGGTTCACGCCGACCACCCAGTTGAACTCGCGCGGCGGCTTGTAGCTGCCGGTCATGAACACCCGGAACATGTGCAGCCAGATGAAGATGACCATGCCGTGCGCCGCCCAGCGGTGCATGTTGCGCATGATCATGCCGAAGGGGACGTCGAAGTCGAGGTACTTCATGTCCCAGTACGCGTACTCGCCGGTGGGCCGGTAGTAGAACATCAGCACCACGCCGGTGACCACGGTGCAGAGGTAGAGCAGGAAGGTGAGCCCGCCCGCGCACCAGGTATGCCGGTAGCGGATGCCGTGCCTGCGCATCTTGCTCGGGTGCAGGTGCAGCCAGACGTTGGCGGATACTTGAAGCACGCGGTTGCGCGGAGTGTCCGCGTAGCCGTGCCGGAAGATCGACCGCCAGACGTAGTTGTTGGTGAGCAGGTCGCCGATGGAGCTCTTGCGCTTCTCGGTGTCGGGCACGGTTTACACTCCGGTGAACTTCACGTAGGCGCTCGGGTCGTCCCACTGCCCGAGCTCGTAGCGGTAGCGGAATGCCTTGTCGACGACGAGCTGTCCGTCGTCGCCGAGGGTGATCTTCACCCGCTCCAGCGGCCGCGGCGTGGGCCCTTCGAAGTTGATCCCGTCCTTGGTGTAGCCCGAGCCGTGGCAGGGACACTTGAACTTGTTCTCGGGGCCCAGCCAGCGCGGGGTGCAGCCGAGGTGCGTGCAGATCCCCAGCAGCGCATAGATGGTGTTCTGGGTGCGGATGATCCAGACCCGCTGCGACTTCATCCATTTTTCCGAGACGTCGCCCACCCCGTAGTCGGTGGGATAGCCCGCCTTGAAGCTGGTGGGCGGCTCGAAGAGGACGCGGGGAAAGAGGAGCCGGAGGATGGCGCCGCCTGCGGCCGCGAAGCAGGCGAGGATCGCACCCCAGCCCGCGAGCGAGACGACGTCGCGCCGCGACCAGATCAGGTTGCCGCTCTCCGCTTCGGGGATGCCGGGATTGCCGCCGGGCATGCGATTTCCCTCGTTGCTTCCGCCGTGAAGACGCATTTACCTGACATGAAGGATGCAGACGGTCAAGCAGCCCCAAGCACCCTGCGACAGATCGTCGCGCGTTGACTGAAGCAGGCCGGTCCGCTATTCGTGCGCGTCCATGGGCTGGGTCTCCAACTTCTGGCTGATCGTGTCGAAGCCCGACAACATCCCCATCGTCTTCATGCTGCTGCTCGTGGGGTACTTCACCTGGCTCAGCTTCGACGAGGCGCGGAAGAACGACCGGCTCATCCGCGAAGGCCGCAAGGAGCAGATCCTCCGCCGCATGCAGGACTGAGCGCAGGAAGCCGCCCGAGCAGTCCGGTCGGCGGTGCCGTCTGGACGCGCAAGCGCGGCGCGAGGATGCCGCGATGGCTGGAGACGCGTCCGCTCGCGCCCTCCATCGTCCGCAGCCGAGATGATCCGCGGGCCGTTCCGGAGCGCGCCCATCGCGCTCAGTCACGAACCGAAGCGCTGGAGCTTCCTCTCTCGGCGCCTGCTTCGCTCCGCCGCTGGGTTTCCGCTCCGCCGCTGGTCCACGCCCGCCGCTGTCCACGCCCGCCGCGTGGGGATGTGCGCCCAATCGAGTCGATGCCGCGAGTGACCCCTGACCCCCGTCCGCGGCGAACGTCGCTTCGGAGAGCGGAGGCACGGCGAGCTTGAATGGGCTGACATCCATGGGGTGACTCGGGACGTGAGTGCGCTTCGCCCGCAGGTCGCGCGGATCCGCGCGATGTCAGACCCCCTGTGTACGCTCAACCCCGTGATTCCGAGGCAGCAGCAGCTTCCGTTGAGACAATGGGGAGGCGCGCGGGCCGGCGCTGGACGCAAGCGGCGGGGGGCACGGCGAAACGTGCCGCACCGCCCTCGGCGGCGGTTCCGGCGTGGCACCCTGCACGTGACGCTGCGGCTGCGCGCCGAGGTCTGGAACTTGAGAACGCACCGTTGCTTTCGCGCTCTCCGGCGCGCGTTCGAGCGCGGCTGCCAGCGGTTCGGGTACCGCCTCGTCCACTTTTCCGTGCAGGGCAACCACATCCACCTCGTTGTCGAGGCGCCGGATGCGGTCCAGCTCGGCCGCGCCATGAAGGGGCTCGAAGTCCGCATGGCGCGCGCCCTGAACGCCGTGATGCGCCGGCGCGGCCCCGTCTTCGCCGACCGCTATCACGCCCACCTGCTCCGCTCGCCGCGCGAGGCCGCGAACGCCGTGCGCTACGTGCTGGAGAACTGGCGCGTCCACGGGTTGTGCGGCGACGGCGTAGCCGCCAGCGCGCCTGACCCGTACTGCTCCGCCGGCGCCCAGGACCGCGAACCGCCGCTCGTCGCGCAGCCGCAGTGGTGGATGCTCTGCGTCGGCGCGACCCTCGTCGACAAGAGACCTCGCCTTGCCGGCTGATCGAGCAGCGAAGGAAACCGCGCGGGTCGTTCGCATCGCTTCCCCATCGGCGCAAGCGCTCCGCAGCGAGCGCCGCCATCGCCTTCGAAAGACGGCGCGGGTGCCAGCACGCGTCGAGTTGCGCACGCCCAGAACGCGCTGCGCGTCGCGCAACGACTGACGCAGCCGCTCTTGACCGGCCGTTGCCACCGACGCCGACGCCGCGCAGACACGCCGGCTAGAGCGCGCTGCCTCGAGCGGGCGAGAGCGCCCGGACGGACGAGACGGCCTGCAGTGCATCCGGTCGGGGCGCCTGCGGTCGCGCCGCGCCGTGCCGTCGGGTCAGCCAAACATGAATGGGCGGACATCCCGCGGACGCGATGGAGTGTCAGCGATGTCTCCGGTCCAAGTGTCAGCGATGTCCCCGAACGGGCAGCGCACGGGCTGCGGAGGGTAGATACAAGCCGCCAGGCAGACGACACAGCCTGCAGTGCATCCCGTCGGAGCTCCTGCGGTCGCGCCCGCCATGCCGTCGGCTCAGCCAAACATGAATGGGCGGACATCCCGCGGAGGCGATGGCGCACGGGACTGGGGAGCGTGGACGGCGTGGTATCGAGTGATGATCTGCCCGGTTCATCCGGATGAACTGCCCGCCTGGTCGCGGCTCCGTCGATGATCCCTAGCGCGGATGACCCGGTTCACCCGCTGTGAACTGCGGTCCGGGCAAGGCGCCGTCTCGCTCGCGCGAGACCATCCGAACCAACGCGTGGCTCTCTGGATGACCGGCACCCGCGCTCGCACCTTCGCTGAACCGCCGGGTCGGGTGCGGTCGGTCCGACCTACACCTTCCGCTGCGCGAAGGCCTGCGGCATGTGCTTGCGCATCAGCCGCGACAGCTCGTCGCCGTCCACCAGGTCGATGGGGTTGCCGCGGGCGGCGTCGCGCGCGTCGGAGGTGAAGGTGCCCAGCGTCACCAGGACGCCCTTGCCCACGAACTCGGCGCGCGCGGTCTCAATCATGTTGCGCACCTCGTCGGCGTCGGTGGGCACGCCGGCCTGGCCGAAGAGCCCGTGCACGTAGAGCCGCCCGCCGCGGATGGGCGTCGGGTCGCTGGCGAAGAGGTCCACGGTGGCGGACCCGCGCTCGCTGCGCTCGGGGCTGAAACCCATCTCGCTGAAGAGCGTGAGCAGCAGGCGCTGGAAGCCCTCCACGCCGAAGCCGCGCACCCAGGACACTTCGCCGTGGCCTTCGCGAGCCAGGTTCTCCGGCGCCGCAGGCGACACCGGCTGCCCTCTCCCGATGAGCAGGATGAGGAGGAACCCCACCGCGGTGGCCACCACGGCGACGATGAGAATGCCCATTCGCCTCGTCTCCCCCGGGGCCGCCCGCGAGTCAAGCGGTCCATGGGATGCTACGGCCTTCGGCCTCCGCCCGTCGCCGGGGAACCCCCGGCTCCTCCCTGCGATGCTACGGCCTTCGGCCTCCGCCCGTCGCCGGGGAACCCCCGGCTCCTCCATGGGATGCTACGGCCTTCGGCCTCCGCCCGTCGCCGGGGAACCCCCGGCTCCTCCCGATGCGATGCTACGGCCTTCGGCCTCCGCCCGTCGCCGGGGAACCCCCGGCTCCTCCCTTGACAGCCGCGGGGGGCAACGGTACAAGCGCCGTCCCTCGCGGGCGGATCTCCCCCGACCGACGAGGTTTTTCCTGGCACGACGTGGGCCTGTAGCTCAGCTGGGAGAGCGCTAGAATCGCACTCTAGAGGTCTCCGGTTCGATCCCGGACAGGTCCACCACCCGCGCCCGCGCGGGTGGTGGAGTTCCGCGAGAGTTGCTTGCAGAGTCCCGTCGCGCTCTGCCCCTGCAACCGCTCGTCGATCACACCAGGGGGCGACTCGCGTCTCCCCCTGGACCCCCACGCGTCGCCGCGCTGCCGCCCCAGCTGTCCCGCAACCCGGGACCCCAAGACCCGCACGCTGACGCGCACGCGCACCCGCTCCCGCACCCGATCCCGCGAGCGCACCTCGCGAGCCCCCAGCCGGAAAAGGCGCGAAGCGCTCCGTGATCCCTCGACCTGCTAGGGATCCTGCCGTGGACCCCGAACAACGGCTGCGGGTGGAGACGCAGCGTCGCCGCACCTTCGCCATCATCTCCCATCCGGACGCCGGGCAAGACGACGCTCACCGAGAAGCTCCTGCTCCACGGCGGCGCCATCCATCTCGCCGGCGCCGTCAAGGCGCGCGGCGCGCAGCGGCACGTCACCTCCGACTGGATGGAGCTGGAGAGGCAGCGCGGCATCTCCGTCACCAGCTCGGTCCTGCAGTTCGAGCACCGGCGGCTTCCGCATCAACCTGCTCGACACGCCCGGCCACCAGGACTTCTCCGAGGACACCTACCGCACGCTGGCGGCCGCCGACGCCGCGGTGATGCTGATCGACAGCGCCAAGGGCGTCGAGGCGCAGACCCGCAAGCTGTTCCAGGTCTGCCGCCTGCGCGGCATCCCCATCTTCACCTTCGTCAACAAGCTGGACCGCCTGGGCCGCGAGCCGTTCGACAACCTGCACGAGGTGGAGGAGGTGCTCGGCATCCGCACCTGCCCGATCACCTGGCCCCTCGGCCAGGGGCCCGACTTCAAGGGCGTGGCGCAGCTCTTCGACGCGTCGTGGCAGCGGCGCCCCGTGGCCGGGGAGGTGCCGGCGAAGGTCCGCGAAGAGATCGAGCTTCTGGAGGCCGCGGGCGACCCCTTCGACGAGGAGCGGGTGCTGCGCGGCGAGCTGTCGCCGGCCTTCTTCGGGTCGGCGATGACCGAGGTCGGCGTGGACGAGTTCCTCGACGCTTTCGTGCGCATCGCTCCTCCTCCGGGCCCCCGGATGCGCGTGGACGGCGAGGCGGTGGACCCGGCCACTCCGCGGTTCTCCGGATTCGTCTTCAAGATCCAGGCGAACATGGACCCGGCCCACCGCGACCGGCTGGCGTTTTTACGTGTCTGCTCGGGGCGGTTCTACCGGGGGATGGATGCCCATCTGCCCCGGGAGGAGAAGCCCTTGCGCCTCTCCATGCCCCACCAGATCTTCGGGGCCGACCGGCACGTGATCGAGGAGGCCTGGCCGGGCGACGTCATCGGCCTCTTCGACACCGGCACCCTGCGCATCGGCGACACGCTCTGCGAAGGCCCCGCCTTCGAGTACGCCGAGCTGCCGCGGTTCTCGCCGGAGATCTTCGCCCGCGTCCGCGCCAGGGACGCGCTCAAGCGCAAGCAGTTCGAGAAGGGCCTCGAGCAGCTCTCGCAGGAAGGCGCCATCCAGATCTTCCACGCAGCGCGGCGGCGGCATGCGCGACCCGATCGTCGGCGCGGTGGGCGCGCTGCAGCTGGAGGTCCTGCAGTATCGCCTCCAGCACGAGTACAACGCCGATCTTGCTCCTGGAGCGGCTGCCCTACCAGGTGGCGCGCTGGGTGAGCGGCGCGGATTTCGACGCGGCGCGGCTGGAGACCGAGGTGGACGCGCTCTGCGTGGAGGACCGCGACCAGAACCCCATCGCGCTCTTCAAGAGCGAATGGAACCTCAACTACGCCATCGGCCGCCACCCGGCCTGGAGCTGGGCGCCCACCGCGCCGGTCGCACCGATGTCGAAACGTAAATAGGGCCAAGTTTTTTGTACTTCCCCGACCGCGACCGCTGTCTACCTTGAAGACCGATGAAATCCCGCAACCTCGCCATCGTGTTTGCCGGCCTCTGCGGATACGCGGAGCGGCTGGGCACGCAGACCTGGGAAGAATCCCAGCGGATGCTACGCCTGCACGAGGCGCTGGTGGACCCGGCCTTCCGCAAGTTCGGGGGCCGGCGGGTGAAGCAGACCGGTGGCACGTTCCTGGTCGCGTTCGACTCGCCCACCCAGGCGGTGCTCTGCGCGGCGGCGCTGCGCGAGCGGGTGCGGACCTTCGACGAGTCGGTCCCGCCCGAGCGCCGGCTGCAGGCGCGGGTCGGCATCCACCTCGGGGAAGTGCGGCTCGACCGCGGAGACGTCTTCGGCGAGCCGGTCAACATCGCCTCGCGCATCGAGGCGATGGCCGGGCCGGGCGAGGTGCTCTTCGGCGAGTCGGTCTGGCTCTCGATGAACCGGGCCGAGGTTCGTTGCGAGGACGCCGGCGACCGCGCGCTCAAGGGGGTGCCCGAGCCGGTGCGCGTCTTCCGCCTGCTGGGAGCGCTCTCGCCGCTGCCGAACCTCGGGCCCCTGCCCTCTCCGGACGGCGTCGAGATCCCCGGCGAGGTCTCGCGGCACCTGCTCGCCGCGGCGGACGCTGCCGCGCGCCAGGCGCAGGACGTGCTGCCCCGGCTCCCCGACAAGGTGCGGGTGTTCGTGGGCGCGGGGCTCGCGGCCATGGTGGCGGTGGCGGCGGCGTTCTTCGCGCTGGCGCGGCTTGGGGTGCTGCCATGAAGCGCACCGCCCGCAACCTCGTGCTCCTGCTCTCGGACATGAAGGGGTTCACCGCGCGCACCAGCGCCCAGACCCGCGACGAGAACGCGCGCATGCTGGCGCTGCACGACGCGCTGCTCCTCCCCATCGTCCGCGGATATCGCGGTGAAAAGGTCAAGGGCCTGGGCGACGCGCTCCTGGCGGCGTTCCTCTCCCCCACCGACGCCGTGCTCTGCGCCACCGCCATGCAGGACCGGCTCGCCGCCTGGAATGCCGGCGCCGACCCGGGCGACCGCATCGAGGTGCGCATCGCCGTCAGCCAGGGCGAGGTGCGCAGGTCGCGCGGAGACCTCCACGGCGAGGCGATGCAGCTCGCGGTCGAGGCGGAGGCGCGGGCGGACGCGGGCGAGGTGGTGCTCACCGACGCCGTCTACCTCTCGATGAACAAGAGCGAGGCCCCCACCGAGATCGTCGGCGAGGTGCCGCTGAGCGGAGGCGGCCGCATCCGGCTGCGGCGCGCGCTGCGCGGCCAGGACGCGCTCGCGCCCTACGGCGGCCGCGCGCTCTCCAGGCTGGGCAGGCTTCCCGATCCTGCGCGCGCCATCCGGCTGCGCATGGCGGTGGACCGCACGCTCGACTTCGCCCGCAAGCGCGCGGTGTGGGCCGCCGCCGGGTTGGTCCTGATCGCCGCGGCGGCCGGAGAAAAGGAGCTGCGCCCGCCCATGGACCCGGTGGCGCGGGCGGCGGAGATGGTGGAGCGCAGGCAGCCGCTGGCGGCGCTCTCGCAGCTCGACGTGCTCGCCGACTCGCCGCGCGCCAACGACGCGGCGGTGCAGGTGATCCGCGGCAAGGCGGAGCACGCGCTCGGGCAGATGGGGCCGGCGTTCTCCGACTTCGCCGCGGCGGCGCGCCAGGATCCCCGCGTCATCGACCAGGGCGCCATCGACGCGCTGGCGGACCTGCTCGACGCGGAGACCTTTCCCGCGGTCTGGCGCCCCGCGCTCATCCGGCTGCTGGGCGAGCGCATCGGCAGGCCGGCCGCGCCGGCGGTGCGCAGGCTGCTCTCGTCGCAACGGGCGGCATCGCGCGAGGACGCGCTGATGGTGCTCGAGCTTGCGGGCGCCGCCACCGACGAGGACCGCCTGACCAGCGCGCGAGCCGACCTCGCCGACGCGCACGCCTCCTGCCGCGCCCGCAGGGCGGCTGCGCGAAGGCTCGCGCTGGTGGGCGACGATCAGGCCGAAGCGCTGCTCTCGCGCGCGGCAGGCGCGCGGACGTGCGGGTCCGCCGAGGCGCGCGATGCGCTCCGCCGCAGGAAGCAGTCCCGGCTCGCGGCGGCGCGCTGAGGGTTGAAGCTCAGCCCGAACGCCGCCCGCCCGCCAGCAATCCGTCGACGCCCAGCGTGGTCCCGGCGCGGCCGAGAAAGAGCACCGGGTAGATGAGCAGGTAGGCGAGCCCGCTCTGCCCGGTGATGTAGTTGAGCGAGAACATCGAGCCGCCGGCGAACTGGAAGTTGAGGACCATGAAGAAGGCCAGCAGCGCGGCGAGCGGCGTGAGGAACCCCACGATCAGGAGCAGCCCGAGACCGAGCTCGCCCATCACCACCATGCGCGAGAGGATGGAGGGGTGGTTGGAGACGAAGTGCAGGTACTTCGCCACCATGGCGTTGGCGGGGTGCTGGCTCCACTCGAGGAATCGCTGGTCGAGCGGCGGGTGGGTGAACCACTGCAGCTTGTGAAGGCCCGCAGCGAAGAGGGAAACGCCGGCGGCGATGCGCAGCAGCGCCAGCCACACCAGGAGCCCGCGGGAAGCCATGCGCGCGCTTATAGCGTGTGGCCATGCCTCTTTTCCACACGTCCGGCATCTGCTAGAGCCCGCGACAAGGAGACCGGATGCTGAAGGGAGCCATCGTCGGGTTCGGGTTCATCTCCGGCAAGGGACATCACCCGGCGTATCTGCAGAGGGACGACGTGGAGATCGTGGCCGTGGCCGATCTCTGTCCCGCCCGCCTTTCCGCCGCGGCCGCCGCTGCGCCTTCCGCGCGGCTCTACCCGAGCTGGCAGGAGCTGCTCGACAAGGAGCGCGGGCTCGACTTCGTGGACATCGCCACTCCCCCCGACGCGCACGCCGGGATCGCGCTCGCGGCGCTGCGGCGCGGCGCGCACGTGCTCTGCGAGAAGCCGCTCACCACTTCCGTGGAGCAGGCGCGGGCGCTGGTGGAGGCGGCGCGGGCGCAAAGGCGCGTGGTCTTCCCCGCCCACAACTACAAGCACGCGCCGGTGGTGAAGTTCGCCAACCAGGTGGTCCGCTCGGGCCGCATCGGCACGGTGCGCGCCGTCACCCTCAACACCTTCCGCACCACCCACGCCAAGGGGGTCAAGGAGTGGAAGACCGACTGGCGGCGCGAGAAGAGGATCTCGGGCGGCGGCATCGCCATGGACCACGGCTCGCACAGCTTCTACCTGACCTTCGCCTGGCTGGGGTCCTTGCCCACCCACGTGACGGCGAAGGCCCTCACCCTCGATTCGCAGTGGGACACCGAGGACAACCTCAACGCGGTGCTCACCTTTCCCAACGGGTACGCGCACACCTTCCTCACCTGGACGGCGGGAGTGCGCAAGGTGGTGTACTCGCTGCAGGGCTCGGACGGCGCGCTGGTCATCGACGACGACGACTGGGAGCTGACCACCGGCAAGTCGAGCCCCGCCCCCAGCGTGGAGAAAGGCGTCATCGAGAGCGACTGGATGGACGCCTCGCACACGCGCTGGTTCAACTCGCTCTTCGACCAGTTCCGCGCCGCCATCGCCGCCTCCGACTTCGTCAACCGCGAGCTGCGCGAGGCGGTGGCCTGCGTGCAGATCATCGAGACCTGCTACCGATCGAGCGCCGAAGGCAGCCGCGAGCTGCCCCTTCCACTGGACGTGACCCGGCTATGAGCGAAAAGGGACTGGTGGTGATCACGGGAGCGAGCTCGGGCTTCGGGGCCGCCACGGCGCTGGGGTTCGCCAGGCTCGGCCATCCTCTCTACATCGGAGCGCGCAGGATGGACCGGCTGCGCGAGGTGGCGCGGCAATGCCTGGCTGCGGGAGCGCCAAGCGCCGAGGCGCGTCCGCTCGACGTGCGCTCGAAGGAGAGCATCGACGCCTGGTGCGCCGGAGCGGGCACGCCGCGGATCCTGCTCAACAACGCCGGCGGGGCCCTGGGGCGCGACACCGTGGACAAGCTGCGCGACGAGGACCTGCTCGGCATGGTGGAGGCCAACGTCATCGGGCTGGTCCGCGTCACCCGCGCGCTCTTGCCGAAGATGATCGCCGCCAGGGCCGGGCACATCATCAACCTCGGCTCCTACGCGGCGCGCGGCGCCTACGAGGGCGGCTCGGTGTACGCCGCCACCAAGCATTCGGTGCGGGTGATCTCCGAGACGCTGCGGCTCGAGCTGTCGGGCACCAACATCCGGGTCACCGAGATGGATCCGGGCCTGGCGGAGACCGAGTTCTCCATCGTGCGCCTGGGCGACGTGGAGAAGGCCAAGGCGGTCTACCGCGGCTTCGAGCCGCTCACCGCCGAGGACGTGGCCGACGCCATCCTCTGGGTGGCCACGCGGCCCGCGCACGTGAACATCTCCGAGGTGGTGATGACGCCCACCGCGCAGGCCTCGCTGACCAAGGTGCACCGGGAGTGAGGCTTCTCGTCGTCGGCGCGCGCGGGCTGGGGCGGGAGCTGTCGCTCTGGTTCGCGCAGCGCGGATGGGAGGTCGTCTGCGCCGCGCGCACGCAGGCCGACGTGGACGCGGTGGCGCAAGAGAGCGGCGGCCGCGGTGTCGTGGCGGACCTGGCGGACCCCGCATCGCTGCGCAAGCTCGCCTCCGCCTGCGGCCCGTTCGATCTGGCCGTCTGCGCGCAGACCAGCGGCGCGCCTTTCCGCGTGGGGCCGGTGCTGGAGGCGGACCCGGCCCACTACCGGCAGCGGCTGGAAGGCACCGTGCTCCATTCGCTTCATTTCCTGCAGGCGATGGCGCCGGCGTCGAAGACGGTGGTGCAGATCGGCACCACGCTGTCGCTGCGCGTGCGGCCCGGATTTCGGGGCGCTCTCGTCGCCGCAGCACGCCCTGCGGGCGCTCTGGCAGGCGGCGGCGGACGAGTTGAAAGCGCGCTCGGTGCACGCGGTCTATCTCGCCCTGGAAGGACAGCTCGCCACCGCCGCGAGCGCCGGGTGGATGGAGCGTCACGGCGCCGAGCGAGCCATTCCGCCCTCCGCCGTGGCGGAGGCGCTCCTGTTCCTGCATGCGCAGGAGCCCCGCGCCTGGACCCACGAGCTCTCGCTCCGCCCCGCCGCCTCCGACTAGCCCGCGACTGTTCCGGGTCGCGCGCAGTCTCGGCGTTCCGTTACCCTGCGCGTCATGGGTAGCTTCCGGCGAGCCCGGCGCGCGCGCTGGCCGGTCTTGTGGCGGCGATGGTGGCCGCCGCGGATTGCAGCGGAGGGTCGGCGACCAGCGGCGCCGCCGGACCGCGCATCCTCGTCTACACCCGGACGCTCGGGTTCCGGCACGACTCCATCCCCGCCGCGCTGGCAGCGGTGCGCGAGATGGCGGCGCGCGAGCACCTCGAGGTGGTGGCGACCGAGGATCCCCTGGCCTTCAGGCGCGACCAGCTACAGGGCGTGTCGGCCGTCGTCTTCCTGCACACGACCGGGGAGGTCCTGGACGCGGCCGGACAGGACGCGCTGCAGGCCTACGTGCGCGGCGGGGGCGGCTTTTTCGGCATCCACTCCGCCGCCGACACCGGGCATGGCTGGCCGTGGTACCTGGATCTCCTCGGCGCCGAGTTCGTCCGCCACCCCGCCATCCAGCCCGCGACGCTGGTCCGCGAGGATGCGGTCCATCCTGCCTCGGCGCCCCTGCCGGATCGCTGGAGGCGCACCGACGAGTGGTACGACTTCCGCTCCTCGCCGCGCGGGCGCGTGCAAGGTGCTGCTCTCCATCGACGAGGCGAGCTACCAGGACGGCGGCATGGGAAGCGACCACCCGATGGCGTGGTGCCACCTCTTCGAGGGCGGCCGCTCCGCCTACACCGCCCTCGGCCATACGGCGGAGAGCTGGTCCGAGCCGCTCTTCCTCGAGCACGTGCGCGGCGCGCTCCGCTGGGCCGCCGGACTGGCGCCCGGCGACTGCGGCCACTGACCCGATCACTTCAAGTATGGCGCCACGTTCTCCGCGATCGCGCGCAGTTCCGCGTCCGTCAGCGGAAGCGCGCCGCGGAAGAGGGCCCACGCCTCGCGCGGCGGCTTGGCCTCCGTCTCCGGGAGCGTCGGAGCCGTAGAGGATGCGCGACATTCCCATCTGGCGCATGCGATCGGCGATCCGCTGCAACGCCGCCTTGTCGGTGACCACCAGGGCAAGCTCGGCGACGTCGAAGTAGAGATTGCGGAAGCGCGCGTCTCCCGACGCGACCGCGTCCGCATAGACGCCGAGCGCCGGTTCGGAGAGGGCTTCGCCGCCCCAGAGGTGCGCGATCTGGACGGGCACGTCCGCCGCGGCAGCGACCAACTGCTCGAGGATGATGTGGGCTTCCTCGGCCCCGTAGTCTGGCCGGGTGCGCGCGTGGACGATGATGGGCAGGTGAAGCTGGTTGGCGCGCTCGAACACGCGGCGCACGCGGGCAAGTTGATCCGCTTCGTGGAGGTTCACCCCCGAGGTGTTGAAGTGCAGCTTGAGCCCGCGGAACGCCTTGCTGCCTGCGCAGCGCTCCAGCTCCGCGAGCGCGTAGTCGCGAAGCGGGTTGAAGCTGCAGAACGCGACCAGGCGATCGGGGAATTGCGCCACCTGGGCGGCGGTCCAGTCGTTTTCAGCGCGGACCTTCGGCAGCACGTCGCCGTCGGGGGCGGCTTTGTCGCGGAACGAATCGAACCAGTAGGCGTCCGAGAGCACGACCGCCTTGCGGATGCCGGCCTCGTCGAGCATGCCGACGAGCCGCCTGGCGTCGAGCACGCCCTGGACCACCGGCCCGGGAAACACCGGCGTGAGAGCGTCGATGCGGAAGCTACCGTCCGCGCCGCTTTCGAGCGCGAGCTGGAAGGAGCCGAAGTGCCGTCGCGACGGATCGTCGCCGCGCGTGAAGAAGCCCTCCACGTGCGCCGCGCGTCCCTGCTCGGCGAAGGCGACCGGAGTCATCCGGTACGGCCTTCCGAAGAGCGTGCCGAACGCCTCCGACGCAGCCGCCCGGCCGCGTGCCCACCCCGCGCCCTCGCCCGTGCGCACGACGGCGCCGTCGGTCATCATTCGCGCCAGGGCGGGCGGCTCGTTCCAGTGCTCCTCGATCCCCGAGAGCACCTGCGCGAGCGCGGGCGGGAGCGCGATGCCCTCGAGGGGCTGCGGATACAAGAGCGCGAGACCCTTGGGGCTGACCAGGTGCTGGTGATGGTCGACGAGCGGAGCGATCGCAGGCGGACAGGTTTCGGCAGCGCTCCCCGTGCGCTGCGAGCCGGCAGCGCATGCTGCGGCAAGCAGTGAGCAAGTGAGCGTGCGCGACGTTGCAACCAGGCGTCTGTGCATCCGGCGCGCAGTAGCGAATCACATGCCAGCAGCGCGGCGAGAGGGACGGAGCCCCGCTTGACCGGTTGCGGGACGGCGCGTCCCGAAAGTGACCGGTCTTCGTTTCGCGTTTGCGTTTGCACGTTTGCGGATGCCGATGGCTTTTCCGGCTGCCGCTTCGGAAACGCGAACCCCAAACGCAAACGCAAACCCAAACGCGAACCCTAAACCGCGAAACTGCATTTTACGACTTCGGCGCTCCTCCCGGCTTCGGGCCGCCGGGGCCGCGCCCTCCTGCGCCTCCGGGTCTCCCGCCGCGGCCAGCGCCAGGCGCACCGCGACCGCCGCCAGGGCCTCCGCGCCCTCCGCCGGGACGGCCGCGGCCGGGGCCTCCGGGACCGCGCTCGCTGCGGCGGTCCTGGATCAAGGACTCCATGGAGAAGCTGCCCTCGAGCGAGCCTTCCGCGCCCTTCTTCCCGCCGCCGGAGGGACGCTTCGGCCCCCGCCGCCCCGCCTTCTCGTCGCGCTCGAAGTTCTGCTTCATCGACTGCGGCATGAGATCGACGACGTACTGGTGCTCGCCGATCTTCTTCGCGCCCTGGACCTCTTCCTCCGGTCCGAACACGCGCACGAGCCGCACCCGGTCCGCCTGGCGTCCGGCGACGCGGAGGGCCTCGCGCAGCCGCTCGAGCCAATCGCCGCTCGCGCCGGTGGCCTCGCCCACCGCCTTGTCGAGCAGCTCCTTCACGGCGCTGGTTTCGGCTTCCGCCTCGGCCTTGGGGGGGCCTGCCTGCTCAGCGTTGACCTCGGAGGGCTTGGCGCCGCCCGGCGTGTTCTTCAGCGTGGGCTCTCCCTGGCCGCTGAGGTCTTGATCGGCCGCGGCTTCCTCGCGCGCCTCCTCCGCAGCGGCGCCGGCCTGCATCACGTCTTCGGTGGTGCCCGCCTCGCCGGGCTTCTCGACCTGCGGCTCGGAGCTGGTTCCGATCACCGCGGTGGCGCCGCCCGCGGCCTGCTCCGCCAGCGCCAGCGCCGCGGCGCCGCTGGGGCTGTCCGCGCCGGAGTCCGCGAGCACGGCCGAGGCGTTCTCGTTCGGCTTGGCCGAGACGCCCTCGGAGACGGCCTTCGCCGGCGCGACGCGCAGCAGCTCCGGAGGCAGGTTCTTGCGCGCTTCAGCCTCCGCGCGCGCGGCCATGCGGATCAACGTCCCGCTGAACTCGGTCAAGGTTTTCATGTGAACACCCAGGGCTTTGCGTAAGGGCGGCCTTCCTACCACAAGTTGGACACAAGGGAAGCGCGGTGGGCGCCTTGTGCGGAACGGCCAAAAACGATCCTGTCCAAGCCCTCTTGGGCCTGTGCACGCAGGATCCACAACCTGTGGGAAACGCACTAGCACTTGCGCTTTGTGCGTCGCGTCACCACAATCCCTAGTGGGTTTTGTTTGACAAGGAGGCGCCGCTGCCGCACTCTGCGCACACTCCGCCGCGCGCGCCGAAACCCCGGGCGGACGTCAAGGGGAACACCCACCATGGCCAAGAACGGCAAGCCTGATCCCTCAGCGTTGTCCGCGCTGCCCGCGGGCTCTTCCACCCACGCCCCGCGCTCCGAAGGCCCGCGGCCTGCCCGCAGGGCGAAGGGCCTTCCGGTGCCCCGGCGGACCACGCGGGCTGGCCAGACCGCGGCCGAGGTCTTCGCCGAAGTGGAGTGGACGCGAAGGCCTGCCAAGATCTCCGGCGCGGACGGCGAGGTGGTCTTCAAGATGGACGACGCGGAGGTGCCGGCTGCGTTCTCCCAGCTCGCCACCGACGTGGCCGTTTCAAAGTACTTCCGCAAGGCCGGCGTTCCCGCGGAGATCTCCCCGAGCGGTTCGGAGACCTCCGTCCGCCAGCTCGTCCGCCGCGTCGCGCACACGCTGCGCAGCCGCAGGCGAGGAGATGGGGGGCTATTTCGCCACCGCCGCCGACGCGGAGGCGTTCGAGGCGGAGCTGACGTACATGCTGGTGCACCAGATCGGCGCCTTCAACAGCCCGGTGTGGTTCAACTGCGGCCTCTTCCACGAGTACGGCATCAAGGGCTCGGGCGGGAACTATGCCGTCGATCTCGCCACCGGCGCCGCCTACAAGACCGAGGACGCCTACACCCGCCCCCAAGTTTCCGCCTGCTTCATCCAGAGCTGCTCCGACGACCTGGAGTCGATCTTCAACCTGGTCCACGACGAGGCGCGCGTCTTCAAGTACGGCTCCGGCTCGGGCACCAACTTCTCCAGACTGCGCGGCAAGATGGAGCACCTTTCGGGAGGCGGCACCAGCTCGGGCCTGATGAGCTTCCTCGAGGTGCTGGACAAGGCCGCCGGCGCCACCAAGTCGGGCGGCATCACCCGGCGCGCCGCCAAGATGGTGGTGCTCGACGTGGACCACCCGGAGATCCGCGACTTCATCCAGTGGAAGGCGCGCGAGGAGAAGAAGGTGGGCGCGCTGATCGCCGCAGGCTATCCGTCCGACTTCAACGGCGACGCCTACCGCACCGTCTCCGGGCAGAACGCGAACAACTCCATCCGCGTCACCGACAAGTTCCTCGAGGCCGTGCAGAAGGACGGCGTCTGGGAGACCACCGAGCGCACGACGGGCAAAGTGGTGAATCAACTCTCCGCCCGCGAGCTGTGGAGGGAGATGGCGCAGGCCGCCTGGCAGTGCGCGGACCCGGGCCTCCAGTTCGACGACACCATCAACCGCTGGCACACCTGCAAGGCCACCGACCGCATCTACGCCTCGAACCCCTGCAGCGAGTTCGTCTTCCTCGACGACACGGCCTGCAACCTGGCCAGCCTCAACCTCCTCAAGTTCCTCAAGGAGGGCGGCGGCTCCGCCGACGCCCGGGCCGGAGCCGAAGGCGGAGGCATTGGAGGCAAGAGCGGCAGGTTCGACGTGGAGGGCTACAAGCACGCCTGCCGGATCTTCTTCATGGCGCAGGAGATCGCCGTCGATCTCGCCAGCTACCCGACCAAGCGCATCGCCGAGCGCAGCCACCAGTTCCGGCCGCTGGGCCTCGGCTATGCCAACCTCGGCACGCTCTTGATGGTGGAAGGGCTGCCCTACGACTCGGATGCCGGCCGCGCCGTGGCCGCATCGATCACCGCCATCATGACCGGCGAGGCCTATGCGCTCTCGGCGGAGATGGCGTCCACCAAGGGCCCCTTCCAGGGCTACGCGCTCAACCGCGAGAGCATGCTCGAGGTGATGCGCCTGCACCGCGATTCGGTGGCGAACATCGACCACTCGCTGCCGCCCGCCGAGCTCGTCTCCGCGGCGCACGACGCCTGGAACCGCGCCGTCCAGCTCGGCGAGCAGCACGGCTACCGCAACGCGCAGGCCACGGTGCTCGCGCCCACCGGCACCATCGGCCTCTTGATGGACTGCGACACCACCGGGGTGGAGCCGGACTTCGCCCTGATCAAGTTCAAGAAGCTGGCGGGCGGCGGCAGCTTCAAGATCGTGAACCAGTCGGTGCCCAGGGCGCTGAAGAAGCTGGGGTACGCGCCTTCCGAGGTGCAGGCCATCGTCGACTACGTGCGCGGCACGGCCACCCTCAAGAGCGTGCCGGAGTTCTCGCCCGCGGAGCTGCAGGCGCGCGGCCTGTTGCCGTCGGAGATCGCCAGGGTGGAGAAGTCCCTGGAGTCGGTGTTCGACCTGCGGGCGGCGTTCGCGGCCCACGTCATCGGCGCCGCCGCGCTGCAGCGGCTGGGGCTCGAGCCCACCGCCAAGGGCAAGAACGTGCTGGTGAGGCTGGGCTACACCGACGAGCAGATCGACAAGGCCACGCTGGTGGTCTGCGGGCGGCAGACGGTGGAGGGGGCGCCCGGTCTCAAGCCGGAGCACTACGCCATCTTCGACTGCGCCAACCGCTGCGGCCCGCTGGGCACCCGCTACATCGAGCCCATGGGCCACGTGCGGATGATGGCGGCAGTGCAGCCCTTCCTCTCCGGCGCCATCAGCAAGACCATCAACCTGCCCCACGACGGCACCGTCGCGGACGTGGAGAAGATCCACTGGGAGTCGTGGCGCCTGGGGCTCAAGGCCATCGCCCTCTACCGCGACGGCTCCAAGCTCTCGCAGCCGCTCTCCGCCGGCGACAAGGCGCAGAAGATCGTGCTGCCCAAGGACGCGAAGGAGATGGCGGGGGCGCTGCGCACCCTCATCCCCGATCTCACCGCGGAGCAGGCGCAGCGCATGGCGGAGGCGGCGTTCCACGCCAAGGTGGTGGAGAGCGCGGCGCCCGAGCAGTTGCCCGCCATGACCCGGCGCAAGCTGCCCTCGAAGCGCCACGGCATCACCCAGGAAGCGAAGGTGGGCGGCAACAAGATCTTCCTGCGGACCGGCGAGTACGACGACGGCTCACTGGGCGAGATCTTCATCGACATGCACAAGGAGGGCGCGGCGCTGCGCTCGGTGATGAACTGCTTCGCCATGCTCGTCTCCATCGCGCTGCAGTACGGAGTGCCCCTCGAGGTGCTGGTCGAGCAGTTCGTCTTCACGCGCTTCGAGCCGCAGGGGCCGGTGCAGGGACATGACCGGGTGAAGTTCGCCACCTCGGTCATCGACTACGTCTTCCGCGCCCTGGGGGTCGAATACCTGAGGCGCGACGACCTGGCGCACGTCACGCCGGAAGCGGCTGCGGAGACGCCCAAGAGCGCGCAGACGTCCGATCCGGTGATCCCCGGGGGCGCGAGCCCGGCGGCGGCAGCCAAGGCGGCGCAGAAGTCGAGCCCTCCCGACCCGGCGCGCAAGGCGGCGAGCGCGCAGGACGAGCTGCTCGGCAAGCTCTCCGGCGACGCTCCCTTCTGCGACACCTGCGGCCACATCACCGTGCGCAACGGCACCTGCTACAAGTGCCTCAACTGCGGCAATTCGATGGGCTGCTCGTAGCCCCCCCCGCTGCGAGCGCCCAGGGGGGCGGCGAGCCTTCGGGTTCGCCGCCCTTTTTCATTTCCTGCCTCGGCGCTCCTCGCGCGGCCGACGATGCGCCTGCTCCTCCGGCCGCCGTGCAGGAGGGATGCAGCCGCCCTGCCCCGTGCGGACCTTGAACAAGAGGGGGCCTACGCATGGACGGCAAGGGCTGGAAACCGGAGTACGGCATCTCCTCTGAAGGCGTGCAGATCCTGGGTTACGTGGAGGCGCTGCCGCGCGAGGTCCGGCGCGAGCTGGCGGATGCGGTGGCCGAGGTCTGTCGCCGCGAGGGATACCTCTCGCTGCACGACGACGTGCGCCGGGCGCTGGTCCGGCAACGGCCTGCGCAGCCCGAGCCGGCGAAGGTGATTCCGCTCTTCAGGCGTTCGCAGCGCGGCTGAGGCGCGGGACGAGATCGGAAGAGATGCGCCGCGCTTCCACCGGAAGGCGCGCCACGAACGACGCCGCCCATCCCGGCTCGTCGCGAAGGGCCACGCTCCCGTCGTGTGCCAGCGCCACCAGCCGGCAAAGGTAGAGCCCGAGGCCCAGGTGCTGCGCGGGCGAGCCGCCGCGCGCCGCGGCGTGCTTCTCGAAGAGGCGCGGCCGCGCTTCCTGCGGCACCGGCTCGCCGGTGTTGCGCACCGCGAGCAAGAGCTCGCCGCCCTCCTGCCAGGCCGCGACCTCGATGCGGCCTCCGGCGCGGACGAAGTCGAGCGCGTTGAGCACCAGGTTGTCGAAGAAGCGGTGGATCATCTCCCGGTGCACCACCGCGCCCAGGCCCGGCTCGACCGAGGCCTGGATCTGCGCGCGAGCCTTCTGCGCGGTGATGGCGTAGGCGTTGGCGAGCGAATGGAGCAGCGCGGAGAGGTCCACCTGCTCGGGCGCCGAGGCGAGCACGCCGCGCTCCAGGCGGGCGATCTCCAGCAGATCCCCGACCATCGCCTGCAGCCTGCGGCCCTGCTGCTCGATCATCTTCACGTCGGCCTGGAGCGGACCGGTCAGCTCGCTCGCCACCACTTCGGCGAGGCCGATCAGGCCGGTGAGCGGCCCCTTCATGTCGTGCACCAGCAGATGGGTGAGGGTCTCCGCCTCGCCCTGCGCGCGGCGCAGCTCTTCGTGGCTCACCTCGTTCACCACCAGCCGCACCAGGAGCCGGTCGAGCTCGCGCACCACCGCCGAAGATGCCAGGGCCACCACCACCAGCACCACCGCGCTCGTCGCCATCTCCGCCCAGCCGACGCCGCTGCGCACGAAGAGCGCGGCAAGGAACGCCGCCGCCAGCGCAGCCGTGGCGGCGATCACCCGCTTGCGCAGGGAGAGCGCGGAGAGCGCCACGAGCAGGGCAAAGAAGCCCAGGGCCCAGCCGGCGTTGAACTGGGGCGTCGCGCGGGGCGCGCCGAGCCAGAGCAGGAGGAAGACGAAGACCACGTCGAGCGGGGGCGAGGCCATGGCCAGCGACTTGCGCAGCCCGCGTCCCCGGCTGGCCCAACGCATCATCGGGTAGCTGCCCAGGGCATAGAGGGCGAGCGGGAGGAGGCAGGCGCGCGATTCGGGATCGCCGGCGACCGCGAAGGCGGCGTTCACCACCGTGAAGGCGACCAGCGCGGCCAGGCGCAGGCGCGAGAGCTGGGTCATCGCCCGGCCGCGGAGCGCGGCGAACGCGCGCGTGCTCGATTCGTTGAGGAGCCGGCCGCGGCCCTGGCCATCTTCGAAGCTCATTCCCGCGCCATTGTCAGCGATTTGTGGCCGCATTGCAAAGTTTAAGTAGGGCGCGACGGAGCGCGTCGTCGCACCCCTCCGGCAGCGCGCCGGCGGGGAACCAGCGCAGCTCGCGGCTTTCCGCCGACATCCGCGGTGCGGCTCCCACCCGCGCGACGAAGCCATAGCGAAAATCGAGGTGCGCATGGGCCGGCTCGCCTGCGCGCGCGGGAATGCGGTGCACGTCCACGTCGAGGATGCCATGGTCGGGAACCGGCGTGAGCTCGCCGCGCCCGAGGCCCGTCTCCTCCTCGATCTCCCGGAGCGCGATCTCGCGCGGGTCGATCTCTCCTTCGCCGTGGCCGCCGGGCTGGAGCCACCGTCCGAGCTTGCCGTGGTGGAGCAGCAGCACCTTCGAGCGGCCTGCGTCGAGGACGAAGCCGCTGCCGGTCAGGTGCCCTTCGGGCTGCGATTGCAGGTGCGCGTCGTCCGGGTGGCGGGCGAGGAAGTCGCGGATGAATGCCACGTCGCGCGCCTCCTTCCCGTCGGCCGCCCGGTGCGCGCCGAGTTGGGCGAGAAGGTGCGACCAGTCGGGCCCGGCCATGCTCCTCCACAGCTGCTTTCGCGCACTTTGCCACGGGCTGTGGACGGAGAGAAAACAGCCTTGCGTTCCGCGTCTCAAGCGGCGGCGCGCCTGTGCGCAACCTGTGTCTTCCCCGGCAAATTTCCTCAGTATTGACGCAGGGTTAAAGCTAATGCTAGCACGCTCGCCCGGGAGGGAAACGCGGCGCGCGCCGCCGGGCTGTCAGACCCCTCCTGCATGCTGCGAACGGCGAACTTCCTGGCGGGGGGCGCAGGCGACCTTGACGGCTCAAGAGTACATCGAGACGGTAGCGGAAGAGCTCGGCAAGGCGCGGGGGCGCGGTCTATTGCTCTCGTCCGCCGACGCGCAGTTGGCCCTGGCCTGGCACGCGGCGCAGGTGCCTCTCGCGGCCGTCGTCACCGAGGTGCGCAAGGCGGCGCGGCGGCGGCCTTCGGCGCCTCCTGGACGCGGGGCGGCGGAGCTGCCCATCTCGCTGCAAGCGGTCGCACAGGCGATTGAGCGGCTGCGCCCGCGGGCCTCTCCGGGCGTCGCCAGAATCCGAGGCGCTCTCGGCGGAGCTTCGCGCCGCTTGCCGCGCCACCTCGCTGCCCGCCCGCTGCGCCTGGGAGTCCCTGGCGGACCTCGCCGAAGACGTGCTCGCCCACCACGGCGCCGACGGATACTGGACGGCGGCGGTGCGCGCGCTCAAGGCTTCGCTGCGCGAGTTGCCGCGCTCGGCGGCGTTGCAGGCCGGCGCTGCCCTCCGCGTTCGTCTCGCGCCGCGCCCGCGTGGCATGTCGCGCCGCAGCTACCAGCGCAGCCTGCAGCTGATGCTCCTCTCCGCGACCAGCGAGTGCCTCGGCCTGCCGCCCCGCGCCTTCCTGCTCTGAGTCCCTTTCTTCCACGGTGCCCTGCTTCGTGATCCCGCGCGCTGCCCGTGAATCGACGTCCTTTGCCGCGTCCGTGGCAAAGCCTTCTCGCCCTTCCGACGAGCCGGGCCGCACCGGCGGAGACCCATGCCCGACCCGGTGACCGCGGCGAAGGCCCCCTGCGCGCGATGCGGGGGCGAGGGCTTCGTCTATCAGCAGCGCGAGGGCAGCGGCGTGGCGGTCCCTTGCGCCTGCACGGCGGAGTGCCCGTCATGCCACGGGCAAGGGCGGCTCTATGCGCGTGACGAGCGCGGTTACGAGGTGCTGCGCGGCTGCGCCTGTGGCGCCGATCCGCGGCGGCTCTCGCTCTTGACCGGGCTGTGCCTGCCCCCCAAGTTCCTCGACCGCACCCTCTCCGCCTATCGGGCCTACAGCCCCGCGCAGCAGCGGGCGCTCCTGCGCGCGCGCAGGTTCGTCGACGAGTTCGTGCCCGGCGCCGCCGGCCAGCGCGCCCTGCTCTTCTGCGGCCCACCCGGCACCGGCAAGACGCACCTGCTCGCGGCCATGTTGCGCGAGCTGGCGGCGCGCAAGGGGGTTCGCGGCCGCTACGAGGAGTTCTTCCTCTTGCTCTCCGACATCCGCGACGGCTTCTCCCGCGGCCTCTCCTCGCGCGAGTGGCTGGAGCCGCTGCGCCAGGTGGACGTGCTCGCCATCGACGAGATTGGCAAGGGCGGCAAGAACCGCGAATTCGAGCAAGGCGTGCTCGACGAGATCATCAGCGTCCGCTACAACGCCGGCCGCCCCACGCTGCTCGCCACCAACTACCCGCGCCCGGGGACCACCGGCTGGGAGTTCCGCGCCGACGGCCAGGCGGCGGAGAACCTCGAGCAGCGGGTGGGCCCGCGCATCTTCTCCAGGCTGCACGAGATGTGCGACCTCATCGACGTCACCGGTCCCGACCAGAGGGAGGTCCAGCATGATGCCCGAAAGGCGCGCGACGACGCTGCGGAGAATACTGCTCGTGGGCCGAGACCTGCACGAGGCTGAGCGCGTCCGGCGGCTCCTGCCCGCGCAGGTGGCCGTCGCGGAAACACCGTCGGCCGCGCTCGCGGCCCTCGACCAGGCCGACGTCGTGCTCCTGGAAGACCGCTTCTGGCCGGCCGCCGAGGAGGACGCGATGGGCAAGCTGCGCAGCCTGTCGGCGGCGCGCACGCTGGCCGTCGTCCTCTCGCGGTTGCGGGGAGAGGACGGCGAGCGCATGGACGTGCCGGTGGTGGAGCGGCCCTACCGCATCGAGGAGGTGGTCAGCGCGCTGCGGCTGGCGCTCTTGCGGAGGAAGGGTTGATCCGCTTCTGCGCCCGGCAGGGCGAGCGGCTCTCGGGCATCCTGCACCGGGCCTTGAAGGAGCACGGCATGGCGCGGCGCCTGCCGCGGCGGCTTTCGCCCGAGCTGTGGGAGAGCGCGGTCGGCCGGCAGATCGCGGCGCGCGCCCAGCCCACCGTCCTCTCCGCGGGGACGTTGCACGTGCTGGTGCAGGACCACCGCTGGCGCGACCAACTGGACGCGGCGCGCATGTTCCTCATCGAGCGGCTCAACGCGCGCCTGGGCAAGGACGTGGTGCGCAAGCTGCAGTTCGGGCTGGCGCACGAGGCGGCGCTGCAGGAGGGCCGGCGCAGGGCGGGCATCGGCGAGCCCCTGCGCATGGAGGTGCCTGTGGCGCCGGTCGCGGTCCTGGGAGAGGCGCGGCTCGATCCGGGGTTGCGAGAGGCCGTGCTCAGGGCCGCCGAGGCGGCGGCCCGCAAGGGACAGCGCCGCGGTCTTTGAGGCGTCGTCGCAAGGCGGGTCGAACCCGCCCCATCGGCCGCCTCGGATCAGTGCCGGTCGCGCGGCGGCGTCTTCGCCCAGCGCGCGTCCTTCGGATCGAACACCATCGGGCGCAGGTAATCGTTCGGATCCACGGTCCACATCAGCTCCGGACGCTGCTCCTGTGGAATGCTCATCGCCTCGAGCTGCTTCTCGTACCCCACCTTCCACTCCAGCGACGACGACTCCACCGCCACCGCCGTCACGTGCGCGGGAATGAAGACCTTCGGCTTCACGTGGGTGATGTAGTCGACGGTGTCGCGCTCGCCGTTGATTCCGAATCCAAGGCTGACCACCGATCCGATCTGCACGTCGGTAGGGCCGAGCTGCTCCATGCGGCTCGCGACCTGCGCCCCGACCGCGGGGCCGAAGCACCCGCGCGCGTCCTGCCCGGGCTGGCTGGGAGTGGCCGGCGTGACGCCCTGCAGGTTGTTGGGCAGCGCGCACCCCTCGCGCAACGCGCCGCTGGAGTTGTGCCAGACGAAGGTGAACTGGTTGTCGCCGCGCAGGCGGAAGGAGAAGTACAGCGCGATGGGCCCGCCCTGGCCGGCGCGGGAGGTGGAGATGTCGAGGACGCTCGAGAGCAGGACCCCCTTGGGGAACATGGCCGCGTCGCGAGAGTCGGCGATGTTGCAGGGAGGAGCGCAGGCGCCGGCGACCGGGCTGTTGATCACCACCGGCGGGAACGAGGTGTCCTGGGGCGCCGTGTTGGTCGAATGCAGGTGCTTGAATGCACGGATTGTCGCAACCGGCTCGAGCTGGTCGAGCGTCACCACCTCGCTGCCCGGGATCGAGCCGCGCGAGGTGACGCCGATGCAGTTCGCCCTGGCGCCGGCGCCGAAGATCCTCACCGCGTCGAGCCGCATGTTGTCGCAGGTCTCCGGCGACGCGTAGATGGGAATGTTCCTGAGCTTGCCGGAGATGAACTCTGCGTTGTCGGCGTGGTCGAAGTGGCCGTGTCCGAGGAAGATCGCCTCCGGGTGCAGATCGATCAGATCCTGGATGACGAACGGCGTGCGGCCCGGCATCACCTCGAGGCGGGTGACGAACGAGTCGAGCAGGACCACGCGGCCCTTGACCGAGACCGCGTACGACGAGTTGGTGAACCAGGAGATGATCACCAGATCGCGCGAGACCTGGCCGGTCGCCTGGTCGACGTGCTCGATGCCGAAGAACTTGTTCCGCGCCGCGATGGTTGCCGGATCGCCTTTCGGATCGGCGCGGACCGCGGCTGCCAGCATCGAGACCGCGAGAAACGAGCAAATCGAGAGCCATTGCATTCGCTTCGCCATGATGATCGCTCCTGGGACGGAGTGGGGGGCTTCGCACGGGGCAGTACGCCGCACCGCTCCGGAAGGTCAAGACGCAAGGCCAGAGCCGACGCCGCGGTCCGGTTCAGATGGGCGGAAGTCGGCTAGGATTGCTCCGGTGAGACTTGCGCCGCCGAGCGCCCTGGCCTGGAAGGCCCTCGGGCCCTATGCGCGCGGGCGGCTGGTGGAGAAGGCGCCGGGGTTTCCCACCCTCTCGCTCGACGTGCCCTGGGACGTCTTTGCCTCCCAGGCGATCGACGACGGCACCCTGCTCCTGCTGGCGAACCTGCCGGAGGGAGAGCCGGCCTCCGTCCTCGATTCTCGGCTGCGGCTACGGAGCCCTCGGGCTGCCGGTGGCGGCGCGGTGGCCAAAGGCGCGGTGCCTGCTGGTCGATCGGGACCTGCTGGCGGTGGCCGCCTCCGCCCACAACGCGCGCGCCCTGGAGCTTTCCAACGTGGAGGTGCGTCCGGGTCTCGGGTATCGCGAGCTGGGCCAGGAGCGGTTCGACCAGGTGCTCTGCAACGTCCCCGCGCGCATCGGCGAGCGCGCCATCCGCCACCTGCTCGAAGGCGGCCGCGCGCTCGGCGCGGAAGTCCGGGTGGTGGTGATTCGCGACCTCTCGCCGGTGGTCGAGTCGCTGGGGCTCTCCGGCCTGCGGCGCGTCGCGCGAGGGAGCCGGCACGACGTCTTTGCCCTGGAACGCAGCGCTGCGAGCATCGATCCTGGCGACGAGACCATCTACGCCCGCGACGAGACGAGCTTCATGGGACTCTCGCTCTTCCGCCCCTACGACGCCTCCGAAGATCCGGCGCACCCGCGCCTGCTCGCGGTCCTGGCCGAATCCCTGCCGCGCGCTCCCCCCGGCCCGGGCGCTCTGCTTCCGCGCCGGCTACGGCGCCCTCCCGCTGCACCTCAAGTCGCGCTTTCCGCAAGCCGAGGTGATCGCGCAGGACCGCGACCTGCTCGACGCCGCCTTCCTGCGGCGCAACGCGCGCGCGCTCTCCTTGCCGGTTGCGGTGCGTGAGACCCTCTTTCCCGCGGAGGGCCTTGCGGGCGGCAGCTTCCCGCTGGTGGCGGGCGAACTGTCGTCTGCGCGGGCCCGGCGGTGGCGGCGCGCGAGCTGCAGGACGCCGCCGATCTGCTCGCTCCCGGAGGGGAGGCGCTCATCCTGGCGACCGTGAAACAGGAGCGCGAATGGCTTCCCAAGGCGGCGCCGAAGGGTGTGCCAATGACGCTCCTTTTGCGGCGCGAAGGCGCGTCGGTGCTGAGGATTTCCCGCCCCCGGGGCCGCTGAACCCGCCGCTCAGAGGGAGGAATCGGCGGTTCTCAGAGGAGAAATCGCTGGACGAACGCGATCCGCTTCTGTCAGAGTGCGCGTGTTTTCGCGGGGAGACACTTCCCCTTTGGGAGGAAAAACCGGATGGCCGCCAAGAAAGCAGCCGCGAAGAAGCCCGCCAAGAAGACCGCCCGCAAGCCCAACGCCGCGTTCATGAAGGCCATGCAGCCCAGTCCCGCCCTCGCGAAGATCGTGGGCGAGAGGCCGCTGCCGCGTACGGAGGTGGTGAAGAAGCTCTGGGCATACGTGAAGAAGAACAACCTGCAGGACAAGAAGGAGAGGCGGAACATCAACGCGGACGAGCAGCTCCGCGAGGTGTTCGGCGGCAAGAAGACGGTCTCGATGTTCGAGATGACCAAGCTGGTCAACGACAACCTGTCGTAACGCCGCGGTTGCATCGTTTCACGCGAGGGCGCGGATCCGCGAGGGTCGGCGCCCTTTGCGCTTTGCGGGCGCTCAGAATCCGATCTGCATGGCTCCCCATTCTCCGTGCGTCTGCAGCAAGGCCGCCAGCTCCGGCAGCGCGGCGCAGAGATTTGCCACCGCCGCAGCGGGCACGCCCACGAGCACCAGCCCCGCCCCGTTCAGGCGCTCCCGCCGCAGCCGCAGCGGCGTCCAGTGCAGCTCGACCGCGACGCCGTGCACGCCGAGCCTGGGCAGCCCGCCGATGAGCGCGCGCGGCCGGGTGAGCGCCTTGATCGGATACCAGAGCGCCGCCGGGGTGCCCGGGATCGTCTCCAGCGCGCGCGCCGCGTCGGTCCATTCCTGCTTCTGCGTGTAGGGCGGATCGAGGAGCACGAAGGCCCGCCCCTGCGCCGCGGCCGGCAGGGCGGCAAGCCCGTCCGCCTCGCGCACCTCGGCGCCCGGCAGGGAGCGCCGCAAGACGCTCGCGGACCGCGCGTCAATCTCGTGCAGCAGCATCCTGTCCCCGGGCCTCAAGAGGGCCCGGGCCACGAGCGGCGAGCCCGGCAATGCCCGCGGGCGCGCCGCGCCGGGCTCGGAGAAGCCGCGCAGGATCCGCGCGTAGCGGCCGAGGAGACCGCCCTGCGCTCCCCAGACGCGCAGCGCGCCGTCGCCCCACTCTCCCAGGGAACCCAGCGGATAGAGCCCGTCGCCGGCGTGGGTTTCCAGGTAGGCGAGCGGAGCCGGGTCGCGCAAGAGCTCGTCGAGGATGGCGATCAGCGCCACGTGCTTGAGCACGTCGCCGGCGTTTCCGGCGTGGCGTGCGTGGGCGTAGTCCATTCAGCCGTCCGGCAAGAGCAGCGCGTCGTCCAGCTCCGGCGCCTCCAGCTCGGAGGACTGCGCCACCCCCTCGTCCTCCGGCACGATGCGCGCGATCCCCCTGCGGCTGAGGACGATGAGCACCTGCCGCGTCTCCACTCCTCCCGCGGTCGCGGCCCGCACGCGCATCGGCACCCGATAGAGGCGCGGCGCGTCGGCGAAGCGCACGCCCTGCCCGCCGGGCACCGGCACGCGCTTCACCGAGTCGTCCAGCCGGCTGAGGATGGGGGAAAGGTCATAGCGGAAGACGAGCTTGAGCCGCTCGAAGGCCGCGGCGCTGGGCCCCTTCAGCCGCGCGACCCGCGCGCGTTGCTTGTAATGGAGCGTGACCACGCGCTGCAGGGCGCCGGTGCCGGGATTGAGCGGGTCGGGCCGCGCCACCCGCGACTGCGCCATGGACTCGCGGGCGCGCAGCACGGCGTTGCGCGTCGGCTCCAGGCGCGGCGGCTCGCGCAGCACCAGCACGCGGTTGGCGTAGAAGTTGGAGAGCTTGCCGGAGAGCCACTGCCTCGTCAGCTCCTTGGCGCGGTCCTTGAGCGCGTAGGCCACCGCGCCCACCGTCATCAGGGTCCAGAGACCGAGCCCGGCGGCGGCGCTGGTCTGCAGCGCCTGCAGCCCGAAGTAGATGATGAAGGCGGTGGCCGCGCCGGAGATCCCCACCCAGTTGCGCAGCGCCTCGTCGATCATCTTCGACTCCGGCTCGAGGAAGAGCACCTCCTGGAAGTGCTTCTTGAGCTGCGCTGCGCGATCGAGGAAGAGCGCCAGCGCCTGCGGCTCCTCGTCCGGCAACTGCTCTCCCTTCTCCTCGCGCTCCTGCAGCTCGCTCGCGAGCGCCGCCATCACGCGGGAGCGCAGCTTCTGCGCCACGGCGCGATACCCCGGCAGCGCCGCCGGCGCCAGCATGCGGGCGCAGGTCTCCTCGGCGGCGGTGAGCAGCTCGAGCAGTTGCCCGGAGAGGAACTCGTCCGCCAGCGCCCGCTCGCGCCGGAGCTCGGGTGTGTCGCCGGGCCGCGGCGCGGCGAGGGTCTCGCGGGCCTGCGCCAGCGCGGCCAGCGCCTGATCGAGGATGCGGTCCAGGTCGCGGGCCAGATCGGGAGCCACCGGCATGGGATTGAGCGCGTGCCGATCCGCCGCCCGGGGGATGCTCTCGCGCAGGAGCTTCATCCGCCGCGCGACGCCCAGCGCGGCGCGGCGTACGCCGTCGTAGTCGAGCGGCTCGGAGGGCGGCGCCTCCTCGTCGGGGCTGGAGAGCCGCGCCAGGATCTGCAGCTGCTCCCAGCCGTCGTGGGGCACGTAGACGTTCTCGGGGAACTCCAGGCTGAGCGACACCTCGGCCTCGCTCACCTCCTTGCCGCGCGGGAGCGGGATGTAGATGGACCATTCGATGCGGCTGGCATCGTGGGCCTCGATCTTGAGCCGCTGTCCGGTCATCAGCGCCGCGCAGCGTAACGGCAGAAGGCTCCTGCGACAAACAGGCGGCCGCCGGCCGCTTGACGGGGAAGCCGGGAAGCGCGATGCCGCGCAGGATCGGCTTGACCGGGCGAATCCATTTTGGAGAATCATTCTCCAAGGCAGCACGTTCTCTGTTTTCGGCAGGAGGAATCACGCAATGGCAAACCTCAAGGCAAGCAAGACGCACGAGAACCTCAAGTCCGCCTTCGCCGGCGAGAGCCAGGCGAACCGGCGCTACCTCTACTTCGCCAAGCAGGCCGACGTGGAGGGGCGCCCGGACATCGCCGGCCTCTTCCGCGACACCGCCGAGGGTGAGACCGGGCATGCGCACGGCCACCTCGAGTACCTCCAGGAAGTGGGCGACCCCGCCACCGGCGAGCCCATCGGCGACACGGAGAAGAACCTCAAGGCCGCGGTCGCCGGCGAGACCTACGAGTACACGCAGATGTACCCGGGATTCGCCCGGCAGGCGCGCGAGGAAGGATTTCGGCGAGATCGCCGAGTGGTTCGAGACGCTGGCGAAGGCGGAGAAGTCGCACGCCGGCAGGTTCGCCAAGGGCCTCCAGCAGGTGAAGGCGGAAGGATAGGAAAAGGGGACACCCTGACTTAATTCGAAGGCCAGGAGGACGGGGCCATTTGGAATTAAGTAGGGTGTCCCCTTTTTCGGAGGTGCTGGTTGAGACTGCCCATCGCAGATCCGTCCGGCTGGTCGGACGACCCCCACGGGATGGCGTACGACAATCCCCGATTCCGGGACGCGGCGCACGCCGCCTCGGAGATGCACCGGGTCTTCGAGATCTGCAACGGGTGTCGCCTCTGCTTCAACCTCTGCCCCTCCTTCGACGTGCTCTTCCGCAGGATTGACGCGCTCGATCCGCACCGCGAGGAGGCGGAGGGAAAGCACATCGAGGGCGGCAAGATGGTGGAGGAGCACGAGGCCGCCGAGCTGCTCAAGCACGTCACCGTCTCCACCGAGAACCCGGTCGCGCTGCTCGGCGACGACGACAAGCACCGGGTGGTGGAGCTCTGCTACGAGTGCAAGCTCTGCTTCCCCAAGTGCCCGTACGTCCCGCCGCACGAGTTCGCCGTGGACTTCCCCAAGCTCATGCTGCGGGCAAAGATGATCCGCGCCGGCGACGAGGGCATCGCCTTTCGCGAGCGCTTCCTCGGCGCCACCGATCTGGTGGGCGGCGTGATGACGAAGATCGCGCCGCTCGCCAACGCGGCCGCGCACAGCTCGTGGAACCGGGCGCTGATGGAGAGGACCATCGGCATTGCCAAGGAGCGGCAACTTCCCACCTACGCCGGAGAACCCTTCTCCACCTGGTGGGCCCGCCGCGCTCCCGTGCAGGCCGGCGAGACGCCGGTGGCGCTCTTCGCCACCTGCTACGTGAACTACAACGACCCGGCCATCGGCAAGGCGGCCGTCAACGTCCTGGAGAAGGCGGGCTGCGACGTGAGCTGTCCGGAGCAGGTCTGCTGCGGGATGCCCAAGCTGGACGGCGGCGACCTGGAAGGCGCGCGCAGGCTGGCGAGGCGAAACGTGGAGACCTTGCTCCCGTCGGTGCGCGCAGGCGCGCGGATCGTGAGCCCGGGGCCTTCCTGCACGCTGACCTTGCGGACCGAGTATCCGGAGCTCGTCCCCACCGCGGAGGCGCGGGAGGTGGCCGCGGCGGTCATGGACCTGAGCGACTTCCTCCTCCAGCAGGCGCGGGCAAAGAAGCTGTCCAAGCCGCCCGCCGGCGCGGTGGGCAAGGTGGCGTACCACGTGGCCTGCCACAACCGCGTGCAGAACTTCGGCTACCGCGGGCGCGACCTGCTCAAATGGGCGGGCGGCGAGGTGACGCTGGTCGACCGGTGCTGCGGCATGGATGGCACCTGGGGGATGAAGAGCGAGTTCTTCGCCGAGAGCCTGAACGTGGCGGAGGGCGCCGCGCGGCGGGTGGAGAGCGCGGAGGCGGAGGTGGTCTCCAGCGACTGCCCGCTGGCCGGCCTGCAGCTGAAGCAGAAGACGGGGCGGCCTTCCTACCATCCGGTGCGCATCCTCGAGGCCGCCTATTCGGGCGAGCCGCTGCGCTCGCCCCGCACCGACAACCCGCAAGCGGGCGATCTGCCCGGGGCAGGACCTGCGTGATGGAGCATCTGACCGCGAAGGATCTCTGGCCGCTCGGCGTGTACGAAGGCGTCCGCGACGCCTTCCGCAAGGAGGTGATGGCGGCGAAGCAGCATCGGCGGGTGCAGGTGGGGCCTTCGATGACCTTCGTCTTCGAGAACCGGTTGACGGTGAAGTTCCAGGTGCAGGAGATCCTCCGCATCGAGCGCATCTCCGAGCCGGCGCAGGTGCTCGAGGAGCTGGAAGGGTTCAACACCATGCTGCCCGGCAAGGGGGAGCTTTCGGCCACGCTGATGATCGAGCTGACCGGGGGCGACGCCGAGGTGAAAACGGAGCTGGCCCGGCTCTTCGGGCTGCGCGATCACATCTGGCTGGAGGTGGGCGGCGCGCGCCGGCAGGGTGAGCTGGAACCCAACCGCGAGGAGCCGGGACGCGTCTCCGCCGTGCAGTACGTCCGCTTCCCGGTCGCGGATGCGCAGGCGCTGGCCCGCGGCCCCGCCGCTCTGGTGATCGATCATCCTGCCTACTCCCACCGTGCGGAGCTGACCGAGGCCGTGCGGCGATCGCTCGTGCAGGATCTCAGGTGAAGAGCAAGGCCGACCACACGGGTCGCTTCGCCGCCTTCTGCCGCGCGAACGGCCTCTCGGTCACGCACCAGCGGCTGGCCATCTTCGAGGCGCTCGCGTCCTCGCGCGACCACCCCAGCGCCGAGCAGATCCACAAGGCGGTGCAGCGGCGCATCCCCACCCTCTCGCTCGCGACCGTCTACAAGAACCTGGAGGCGCTCAAGGGCATCGGCGCGGTGGCCGACGTGAACGTCCTGCACGAGGAGGCGCGGTACGAGGCGGCGCTCCCTGGCACGGGGGCCGGGCAGCCGCACCATCACCTGGTCTGCGTCGGATGCCACCGCATCCTCGACCTGCACGACGGCGGTCTCGACGGGCTCAGGCTGCGCGACGCGCGGGGATTTCGCGGTCCACTCCGTCCGCGTGCAGGCGGAGGGCCTCTGCCCCGATTGCCAGCGCCGCCCGCGGAGGGCGCGGCCGCGCTGAGGGCGGACACGCATCGCCGTCGGGGTTATCTTCGAATCCGTGAGCATCATCTGCCAGGACGCGGTGGGCCGCTGCAGCTTCATCGACGTGCTCGAGGAGGCCGTGCTCATGCACCGGCCGGTGGCGGTGCTGCTGCGCGATGGGGAGCGGTTCATCGACGTGGTCGTCGACGTGGTGACCGAGAACCACGAGGACTACGCCGTCTTCCGGGCGCACGACCGGGTGGCCGTGACCGAGATTGCCGCGGCCACCCGCGCCGATCCACATCTCGCGCGCTGAAGCGAGGCGTGTGCGCGCCCTGACCACCCCCTCTTCCCTGCGCTGCAACTTTCCCGTGCGGCAACCCGCGAGGACTGGCAGGATCCGCTCCCCCCATGGAACGACACGCCTTGCTCGCGCACCCGCCCTCTTCCGATCTGCCGCTCGGCATCCCCGGGTTCCGCTATTCCGATCTCCACGATTCTTCGCGACTCGCGCAACTGACCGCCGCATTCGACGACTTCCTCCGCGCCGAAGACGGACCGCTCTTTTCGCGCTACGACGCGCACCGGGGCGGCGGCGCGCGGCTGCGCGGGCCGGAGGAGAGCGAGCTCTTGCTCGAGGTCGGCGCGCACCTCTCCCGGTTCGTGGCGCGCCTGTTCAACGCCGAGGACGACTTCGCGGCGCTGCGCGACGCGGCGGGACGCGATGCTCCCATCTTCCGCGTCAAGCGCGAGTTCGTGCAGCGGCGGGTTTTCAAGAAGGGCGCCAAGGACCGGCCGCACGCGGACGACTTCGCCGGACTGGACGCGCGGGTGCAGCCGCTTCTGGCCGCCGCCCGTTCCGGGGCGGATCCAGGCGACCCCGAGCTGGAGGTGGCGCTCCTGATCGAGGCGTTGCTCGACGCCGAGCGGCCGGGCTCGGTGGCGTGGCAGGACCTGCGCGCCCGGCTCCAGCGCGCTCCCGGTGACGGCGCGCACGAGCCCGCTGCGCTCCTCGACCTCTTCGACAAGTGGCTCTATGCGCTCTCGCTGCAGCCGCATCGGCCGGCCTGGGTGCTCTTGCGCCTGCCGCACGCGACCGACTTCCAACAGCTCGTGCCGCTGCGGCGTCCACGCGCGGATCAGCCCGCCCTGCTCGCGGGCCAGGAGGAGCACCAGCGGCGCCGCGACGGCTTCCGGCTCACCGACCCGCGCATGGCGCCGCGCGAAGTGCGCAGCGAGATCGACTACTGCATCTATTGCCACGAGCGCGAGAAGGACTCCTGCTCGCGCGGCCTGCAAGAGAAGGACTCGCCGCATTTCCGCAAGAACCCGCTGGGCATTCCCCTCACCGGCTGCCCGCTTACGGAGCGCATCTCCGAGATGCACACCGCCGCGCGCGAGGGCGACGCGCTCTCCGCGCTGGCGCTGGTCTGCATCGACAATCCCATGGCGCCGGGGACGGGGCACCGCATCTGCAACGACTGCATGAAGGCCTGCATCTACCAGAAGCAGGACCCGGTCAACATTCCCCAGATCGAGACGCGCGTGCTCGACGACGTGCTGCGCGCGCGCTGGGGATTCGAGATCTGGAGCCTGCTCACGCGCTGGAACCCGCTGCGCTTCGGGCGACAGCACCCGAGGCCGTACTCGGGCCTCAACGTGCTGGTGGTGGGCATGGGCCCGGCCGGCTACACGCTCGCGCACCACCTGCTCAACGAGGGCTTCGGGGTGGTGGGCATCGACGGCCTCAAGGTGGAGCCGCTGCCGGAGGCATTGCTCTCGCAGCCGGTGGAGCGCTTCGAGGACGCCTTCGGCAAGCCGCTCGACCAGCGCGTCACCTCCGGTTTCGGCGGCGTCTCCGAGTACGGCATCACCGTGCGCTGGGACAAGTCGTTCCTCGACGTGCTGCACTTGAACCTCGCGCGCAGGCCGCACTTCCAGCTCCACGGCGGCACCCGTTTCGGCGGGACCATCACCGTGGAGGACGCCTTCGAGCGCTACGGGTTCGACCACGTCGCGCTCGCCGCCGGCGCCGGCAAGCCCACCCTCATCGGCCTGAAGAACAACCTCATCCGCGGCGTGCGCAAGGCCAGCGACTTCCTCATGGCGCTGCAGCTCACCGGCGCGTTCAAGCGAGGCTCGCTCGCCAATCTGCAAGTCCGGCTGCCCGCGCTGGTCATCGGCGGCGGCCTCACCGCCATCGACACCGCCACCGAGCTTGCGGCGTACTACCCGGTGCAGGTGGAGAAGGTGCTGGACCGCCACGAGACGCTCTGCGCCTCCAGCGGCGAGGAGATGGTCTTCTCGGTGCTCGATCCCGAGGAGCGCCACGTCTATGCCGAGGCGCTGGAGCACGGGCGCGCGGTGCGGGCGGAGCGGGAGCGCGCGGCCGCCGCGGGCGAGGCGCCGGACTTCGCCCGCCTGGTGAACGGGTGGGGAGGCGTCACCATCGCCTACCGCAAGGCGCTGGGCGATTCGCCCGCGTACCGCCTCAACCACGAGGAAGTGATCAAGGCGCTGGAGGAGGGCATCACCTTCGCCGAGGGCCTCTCCCCCGTGGAAGCCGTGCCCGACCAATACGGCGCGGTGCAGGCGATGAAGTTCAACGCGCGCGGAGGCGGGGAAGTGACGCTGCCCGCGCGGACGGTGTGCGTGGCGGCGGGCACCAGCCCCAACATCACCGTGGAGAAGGAAGCGCCGGGCCACTTCGAGCTGGACCCGGAGAACGCCTCCTTCCGCTCATTCCGCCTCTCGGACGGCAAGCTCGTTCCCGCGGAGGTGAGCGAAGACCTGACCGGCGAGATCGGCTTCTTCACCAGCTACAGGAACGGCGCGCGGCTGGTGAGCTTCTTCGGCGACAACCATCCCGTCTACGCCGGCAGCGTGGTCAAGGCCATGGCCTCGGCGAAGGACGGGTACCCGCACATCTGCGCGCTCTTCGCAGAGCAGCTCGCCCGGGCGGACGGCAGCGCGCAGCCGGCGTGGGAGCGGCTCTCGGCCCGCCTGCGCGAGGATCTGGGAGCGCGCGTCCACGAGGTGAAGCGGCTCACCCCCACCATCGTGGAGGTGGTGGTCTACGCTCCGGCCGCGGCCCGCGGCTTCCGGCCCGGACAGTTCTACCGGCTGCAGAACTTCGAGTCGCTCGCCGCGGAGGTCGAGGGAACCAGGCTCACCATGGAGGGCCTGGCGTTGACCGGCGCGTGGGTCGATCGCGAGCGCGGCCTGCTCTCGCTCATCGTCCTGGAGATGGGCTCCTCCTCGCGGCTGGTGGCGGCGCTCAGGCCCGGCGAGCCGGTGGTGGTGATGGGGCCCACCGGCGCGCCGTCGACCATTCCCCGCGGCGAGGACGTGGTCCTCTGCGGCGGCGGCCTGGGCAACGCCGTCCTCTTCTCCATCTCCCGCGCGCTGCGCGACAACGGCTGCCGCGTGGTCTACTTCGCCGGCTACAAGCACGCGCAGGACATCTTCAAGCGCGACGAGATCGAGGAGGCCACCGACGTGGTGGTGTGGTCGGTGGACAAGGGCTCGAAACCCCCGCAGCCGCGCAGGCCACAGGATCGCGCCTTCTCCGGCAACATGGTGGAGGCGATGGTGGCGTACGCCACGGGCGCGCTGGGGACGCCGCCGGTTGGTTTCGGCAACGTGCGCCGCATCATCGCCATCGGCTCCGACCGCATGATGGCGGCGGTGGCGCGCGCGCGGCACAACGAGCTCCAGGCGCTGCTCCCGCCGGACCACGTGGGCATCGCGTCGATCAACTCGCCGATGCAGTGCATGATGAAGGAGATCTGCGCGCAGTGCCTCTGCAAGCACCGCGACCCGGTCACCGGGAAGGAGAGCTTCGTCTTCTCCTGCTTCGACCAGGACCAGCCCATGGACGTGATGGACTGGGAGCACCTGCGCATGCGGTTGCGGGGGAACTGCCTTCAGGAAAAGCTGTCGGCGCTGTGGCTGGATCATCTGCTGGCGCGGACCGAGCTGCCGCGGGTCTGATCGCCACCGCGCGACAACATCGCGGCTTCTACATCAGCGACGCCGCTCGCCACGGAGTGGGCGGTCGCATCGCCGGGGTCGTCGTGAGTGATCGCGAGGCGCGCCTCAGCGATCGTCACTGCCTTGCATGTGCTCATCCCGCTTTGTCTTTCGATCCTCTCGAGGGTAGCAGACCCTCTATAGCCGCCAGCCCACGCGGAGGAGCCAGACCGAAGGTGCGACCACAGGAGCGTCCCCGCCGGGACGCTCCTGCACGAACCGTGCTGATGCAAGTGGGTCCGTCCAGCCCGCCGGCAGGTATTCCAGCGCGTGGTGGCGGTAGTTCGTGAGGACGTAGCGGACCGCTCGCTTCGCCTCGCGCGGCGTCTTGAGCGGATGCGCATGATAGCGGTCGGCAAACACCCCGCCGTGCCGGCCGGAGAGCTTGTTCAGGCGCCGCGCCAACCGCGTGGCCAGCCCCTGCAAGCGCGCGCGAGAGCGCGGCCGGGCCCTCGGCCTCGACGATGAGGTGCAGGTGGTTGCCCTGGATGGAGTAGTGGATGATGCGCACGCCGAACCGATCGCGCGCCGCGCGAAGGGCGTCCTCGACGACCTTCGCGCGCTGGTAGGAGCGCAGGTACCCCACTCCCGGCTGCAGCCTCATCGTCACGTGCACCGGATGCCGCGCGGCGAAATCCGGCCGCGGAAGATGCGGCACCCCGGGACCGACGAGCCCGGGTGCGGCCGCGTCCTCGGCCTTCCGGCACCCTTTCGCTTCCCTCCGCGAGTCGGGAACTTGAACGACGTCTGCCGCCGCGCGACCCTCATCGCCAGTTTGAATAGCATCCTTTGTCTGCTGTGTCAACCCAGGGGTCGGGCCAGACCCGCTCATCGCTTGCAGATTGGTGTCACCGGTCAGGGATCGCGACACGGACTCACGACATCGCTGACGGTAGTCGCCGGAAGTGACCCGTGCCTCGGAAGAGACCTGTCAGGTGGACGGGAGACTGAAGCTCATCATGGAGAGCGCTACGCCATCGCCATCTGCTGCCCCTGCCGCTTCGCCTTCACGTCCACTCCGTGCCCGTCCGCGAAGACCACGATGGCGCGGTACCAGGAACCGGCGACGCGGGTGGTGGGGTGCGCCTCCACGGCGCGGTTCACCAGGGTGAAGATGGCGTCGCAGGCGCCGCAGACGCGGTAGTCCTCGGCGGGGATGAGCGGGTACGGCTTGGCCAGCGCGGGAGCGAAGACCAGGATGACGGATACCGGTGCCGTGAACTGCCCGGTCTTGCGGCACACCCCGCAGGTCAAGGTTCCTTCGCTCTCGTTTCCGCCACCCGCCATCGCGTCCACCCGTCCTTTTCGCCCTGAAAAAACGATAACCACGACCCCCTGCGTGCGCCGGGCGCTCCCCTGATTCGTGCCGCCAGGCAGGCAAGCCGCCAGGCGCACGGCCGCACCACCGGTTGTCAATTGGGCTGTTTTGTGACACCCGGAGGCGTTACAAGACGCACCCCTTTCATGGCCAGGATCCTCGACAAGCCGGAACTGCTCGCGCCCGCCGGAGACGAGGAGAGCCTGCGGGCCGCGGTGGCCGCCGGCGCCGATGCGGTCTACTTCGGCCTGCGCGGCGGCTTCAACGCGCGCGCCCGGGCGGACAACTTCGCCGCCGCGGACCTGCCCCGCATCTTCGACTTCCTGCACGAGAAGGGCGTGCAGGGCTTCGTCACCTTCAACACGCTGGTCTTCGACCGCGAGCTTCGCCCTGGCGAGGAGGCGCTCGCCGCCATCGCCCGCGCCGGGGCCGACGCCATCCTCGTGCAGGACCTTGGCATCGCGCGATTGGCCCGCAGCATCTGCCCGCAGCTTCCGCTCCATGCCTCCACGCAGATGACCGTCAGCTCGCCGGAAGCGGCGGAGATCGCGAAGTCGTTGGGCGTGACCCGCGTGGTGCTGCCTCGCGAGCTGTCGGTCGAGGAGATCGCTCGCTTCGCCGCCGGCACGGATCTGGAATTGGAGTGCTTCGTCCACGGAGCCTTGTGCGTGAGCTGGAGCGGGCAGTGCCTGACCAGCGAAGCGCTGCAGCACCGCAGCGCCAACCGGGGCCAGTGCGCGCAGAGCTGCCGGCTGCCCTACGAGCTGGTGGTGGACGGCCGCCGCGAGACGGCGCGCGGCGACGATGCGCTCAAGTACCTGCTCAGCCCCAAGGACCTGGCCGCCTACGACCTCTTGCCGCAGCTGCTCGCGGCGGGCGTGTCCTGTTTCAAGATCGAAGGCCGCATGAAGGGGCCCGAGTACGTGGCCAACGTGGTGGACAAGTACCGGCGCGCGCTCGACGCCGCCCGCGAGCAGCGCCCATCTCCCCTTACCGGAGCCGACGAAGAGGAGCTGCGCTACAGCTTCTCGCGCGGCTTCTCCCACGGCTTTCTCGACGGCTCCAACCACCAGGAGCTCGTGCACGGCCTCTTTCCGGGGCACCGCGGCGTCCTGGTGGGCCGCGTCGAGGAAGTGCATGCGCGGGCGCGCCACGTGCTGGTGCGCGGCGAGCCCGATGCGCCCGCGCTTACCGCCGGCGACCGCATCCTCTTCGATCAGGGCAAGCCCGAAGACGACGAGCCGCGCGGCGGGCTCCACGCCTGCGACGTCCTCGAAGGCGGCCTGCTCAAGCTGGTCTTCGGCGGCCCGGACCAGGGCACGCTCGACCTGCGCCTCGTCAAGGTGGGCGACGTGGTGTGGAAGGCCAAGGACGCGGAGCTGACGCGGAAGATGAAGCGCATCGCTTCCCAGGAACGGAAGGTCGGCGTCTCGCTGAGCGTGCGCGGCGCCGCCGGGACGCCGCTCGTGGCCGAGGCGCAGGACGATCTCGGGCGGTCGGCCCGCGTCGCGAGCGCCATGCCGCTGCAAGCAGCGCAGGGCAAGCCGCTGCACGAGGGCCTTCTGCGCGAGAAGCTCTGCGCCTTCGGCGAGACGCCGTTCCAGCTTCGCCGCCTCCAGCTCGACCTCGAGGGAGCGCTGGCGCTGCCTCCCTCCGAGCTCAAGCGCATGCGGCGCGCGCTCACCTCCGCGCTGGCCTCGGCTCCTCCCCCGCGCCCGGCGCGCACGGTGAGCACCGGGATCTCCGCCGACAGCGTCGTCCCTCCCCTGCCCGCCGCCAGCGCGCCCGCCTCCGCGAAGCTCGTTCCGCTCTTGCGCACGCTCGAGCAGGTGGAGGTGGCGCTGCGCCTCGGCTTCGACGAGCTGCAGCTCGATTTCATGGAGCTGACCGGCCTGGGCGTGGCGGTCGAGAAGGTGCGCGCGGCGGGAGCGCGGGTGGTGGTGGCCACGCCGCGCGTGCAGAAGCCCGGAGAAGAGGGCTACGACCGCCGCTTCGAGCGCCTGCGACCCCACGGCATCCTCGCGCGGCACCTGGGCGCGGTGGAGCACTTCCGCAAGAACCCGCACGCCGAGTCGGTGCACGGCGACTTCTCGCTCAACGCGACCAACGCGCTCACCGCCCGCACGCTCCTGGACCTGGGCCTCTCCACCCTGACGCCGGCCTACGACCTGGACCTGGCGCAGCTTCTCGATCTCTGCGCGGGCGTGCCCGCGGGGCGGCTCGAGGTCACGCTCCACCAGCACCTGCCGCTCTTCCACAACGAGCACTGCGTCTACTCGCACCTGCTCTCCAACGGTCGCGACTTCCACGACTGCGGCAGGCCCTGCGAGAAGCACCTGCTCCAGCTTCGCGACGCGACCGGCCTGCAGCATCCCGTCATCGTGGACGTGGGCTGCCGCAACACCGTCTTCAACGCGCGCGCCCAGAGCGCCGCCGCCTGCCTGCCGCAGCTCCTGGCCGCGGGCGTGCGGCGGTTCCGGGTAGAGCTGGTGCGGGAGAGCGCGGCGGAAACGGAGCGGGTGCTCTTCGCCTACGCGGAGCTCTTGCGCGGCGCGCGCACGGGAAGGCAGGTCATCGCCGAGGTGGGCGCGCTGGAGAAGTATGGCGTCTCCGCAGGCACCCTGGCCGTGGTCACCCAGCCGCACGCCTGACGAGGCGTTCAATGACGACGAAGCACCGCATCGCAGTCATCCCCGGCGACGGAATCGGCAACGAGGTGGTGCCCGAGGGCATGCGCGTGCTCGAGGCCGGCGCCGCGAAGTACGGGTTCGAGCTGCACTGGGACCGCATATCCCTGGAGCTGCGCGCTACTATCAGAAGCACGGGCGCATGATGCCGGAGGACGGCCTCGAGCAGATCCGCGGCCACGACGCCATCTACCTGGGCGCGGTGGGCTTCCCCGGCGTGCCCGACCACGTCTCCTTGTGGGGCCTGCTCATCCCCATCCGCCGCGAGTTCCAGCAGTACGCCAACGTGCGGCCGGTGCGGCTGATGGAGGGCGTCCCTTCCCCTCTGCGCGACCGCAAGCCGGGCGACATCGACTTCTGGGTCATCCGCGAGAACACCGAAGGCGAGTACTCGTCCATCGGCGGCCGCATGTTCGAAGGCAGCGAGAACGAGACCGTCATCCAGGAGAGCGTCTTCACCCGCCGCGGCGTCGATCGCATCCTCCGCTACGCCTTCGAGCTTGCGCGCTCGCGGCCGAAGAAGCACCTCACCTCCGCCACCAAGTCGAACGGCATCTCCATCACCATGCCCTACTGGGACGAGCGCGTGCGGGCCATGGCGGCGCAGTACCCCGACGTGCGGGTGGACCAGTTCCACATCGACATCCTCTGCGCGCACTTCGTCCAGCGGCCCGACCGCTTCGACGTGGTGGTGGGCTCGAACCTCTTCGGCGACATCCTCTCCGACCTGGGACCGGGCGCGACCGGCACCATCGGCATCGCGCCCTCGGCGAACCTCAACCCCGAGCGCGACTACCCCTCGATGTTCGAGCCGGTGCACGGCTCCGCGCCGGACAT
This sequence comes from uncultured delta proteobacterium, assembly GCA_963792275.1. GTDB lineage: Bacteria > Myxococcota > Myxococcia > Myxococcales > 40CM-4-68-19 > 40CM-4-68-19. The sequence goes on along the minus strand of CAWBVQ010000013.1, from coordinate 85,256 downwards.
CGCCGGGCAGGGCATCGCCAACCCGGTGGGGCAGATCTGGTCGGGAGCGATGATGCTGGAGCACCTTGGCCACAAGGACGCCGCCGACGCCGTGGTGCGCGCCATCGAGACGGTGGTGCGCGAGGGACCGAAGACGCGCGACATGGGCGGCAAGGCCAGCACCGAAGAGATGGGCAAGGCGATCGCGCAGGCGCTGCGCTGAATCAGGGGTAGTCCTCGTCGCGGTGCGCCTTGGCGATGGACTGCTGCACGGCCTGCGGCAGCCGCGGCACGTCGACGATCACCTTGCCCTCGACGACGTCGAGCACCGCCGACATGGGAATGCTGGTGTCGCCGGCGTCCTCGATGTAGACGACCAGATCCTGCGGGCGCACCTGCCGCACGGCGCCGAACTCCTCCTCGGCGCCCTTCGCGAAGGCCTGGTACCCGACTTCGATCGGCAGCAGCTTTTTCTTCGCCATCCGCGCATCATGCCGTGGCCGCGGGCGGGATGCACCAGTCCTGTGGAAAACCCTTTACACCCCTGCTGCGCGACCTTATGGTGCGCGCCGCGCCGCGCCGGACTGGCGAGGAAGCACTGGAGCTCGCGGATGGATCAGTTCAAGTCGAAGGTCGCCCCTGCCCAGGGCAAGCTCGCGGTCCTCTTGCCCGGCATGGGAGCCGTGGCCACCACGTTCATCGCCGGCGTCGAGGCGGTCAAGGCGGGGCTCGGCAAGCCCATCGGCTCGCTCACCCAGATGGCCCACATCCGCCTGGGCAAGCGCAGCGAGAAGCGCTGGGCGATGATCAAGGACTTCGTGCCGCTGGCCAGGCTGGACGAGCTGGTCTTCGGCGGCTGGGACCCCATTCCCGACGACGCCTACACCGCCGCCGCCAAGGCCAAGGTGCTCTCGCCCGAGCACCTGGCCAAGCTGCAGCCGGCGCTCTCCAGGATCAGGCCGATGCCCGCGGTGTTCGACAAGAACGTGGTGAAGCGGCTGCAGGGCACCCACGTCAAGAAGGGCAGCAAGCGCGAGCTGGCCGAGCAGCTCATGCAGGACATCCGCGGCTTCATGGACAAGAACAAGTGCGGCCGCGCGGTGATGGTCTGGTGCGCGTCCACCGAGGCGTACCAGCAGGCCGGCCCGGAGCACCAGAGCATCGCGGCCTTCGAGAAGGCGCTCGATTCCGACCATCCCAACATCTTCCCCTCGCAGATCTACGCCTACGCCGCGATCATGAGCGGCATCCCCTACCTGAACGGCGCGCCCAACCTCTCCTGCGACTTCCCCGCGCTGATCGAGCTGGCGGAGAAGAAGGGCGTGGCCATCGGCGGCAAGGACTTCAAGACCGGCCAGACGCTGATGAAGACCATCATCGCGCCGGGCCTCAAGGCGCGCATGCTGGGCATGGAGGGGTGGTTCTCCACCAACATCCTCGGCAACCGCGACGGCGAGGTGCTGGACGACCCGGCGAACTTCAAGACCAAGGAAGTGTCCAAGCTCTCCGTGCTGGAGCAGATCCTCGAGCCGGATCGGTATCCCGACCTCTACAAGGACCTGCAGCACAAGGTCTCCATCCACTATTACAAGCCGCGCGGCGACAACAAGGAAGGCTGGGACAACATCGACATCGTCGGGTGGATGGGCTACCCGATGCAGATCAAGGTGAACTTCCTCTGCCGCGACTCCATCCTCGCGGCGCCCATCGTGCTCGACCTGGCGCTCTTCGGCGACTTCGCGGCGCGGGCGGGGATGAAGGGCATCCAGGAGTGGCTCAGCTTCTACTTCAAGAGCCCGCAGCACGCGGCCAGCGTGTACCCGGAGCACGATCTCTTCGTGCAGAAGGTTCGCCTGGAGAACAACCTGCGCTACCTGATGGGAGAAGAGCTGATCAACTACCTCGGTTCCGACTATACCAACGAGTAGATGCTCCTGCTCCTGCTCGTGCTCGCGCAAGCCGCGGCCCCCGCTCCCAAAGGGCTGACGCTGCGCGACCTCCAAGAGAGCGCGCGCAAGAACGATCCCCGCGTCCGTCAGGCGGCCGCCCAGCTCGAGAACGCGCACGGCAAGCGCGACGAGGCCGACTGGGCGTTCTTTCCCAACTTCCAGACCACCGCCTACGTGGCCGGGCCCACGCAGGAGCACCGGCTCGCCGGCGGGGACAACGGCGATCCCAGGCTGCTCACCCCGGGGAGCACCGGCGGGTTCTTCCATGGCGAGCAGGGGGTGACCGCGCACGCGGAGGTGCAGGCCATCCTTCCCATCTGGACCTTCGGCAAGCTGACCGCCGGCAAGAGCGCTGCGCGGCATCTCGTCGATGCGACCGAGGCGCTCCTGCAACGCGCGCGCGATCAGGCCGCCTTCGACGTGGCCCGCGCCTACTGGGGCTACCAGACCGCGCGCAATGCCGACGCCGCCGTGCAGAAGGTGCGCGACCGGCTCGCCGACGCGCGCAAGACGGCGGAGAAGCTCCTCGCCGAGAAGAGCGAGCAGATCAGCAAGGCCGACTCGATGAAGATCGACTATCTCGCCGAGGAGATCGAGGCGCAGCACGCCTCGGCGGTGAAGAACCGCGATCTCGCCCTCACCGGCCTGCGGCTCCTGGTGGGCGTGCAGCCCGGAGAGGAGCTGCCGGTGGCCCTTCAAGATCTGCCGCCCGCGCCGCAGGCGCCGGATCCGGACGAGCTCTTGCGCCGCGCCCTGGAGCATCGGCCCGAGACGCGCGCGGCAAACGAGGCGGTGGGCGCGCGGCAGGCCCTGGTGCAGTTGGAGAAGGGCCGCTTCTGGCCGGACCTGGGACTCGTGGGCGGAGTGAAGTTCACCGAGACCACCAATGCGAGCAATCCGCCTTCGCCGTTCCTCTACAACCCGTACCACGACGCTTCCGGCTACGTTGCGCTGGGCCTTTCGGGCACCTTCGACATCCCGCAGAAGCTCGCCCGGCTGCGGCAGGCCGAGGCGGATCTCCACGAGGCGCAGGCGCTGCAGTTCGGAGCGCAGCAACTGGTGCGGCTCGACGTGCAGCAGGCGCTGGGCGATCTGGCGGAGGCGCGCGTCAAGGTGGATCGCTATACGAAGGAATCGCAGATCGGCAAGCAGCTTGCCACCCAGGCCGGCGTCGCCTTCGACTCCGGGCTCGGGGAAGCGCGCGAGCTCCTCGAGGACACGCTGCTCTACACCCGGGCGGAGGGCGCGCGGCTGGAGGCGCTCTACGCCGCGCAGCTCGCCTGGGCTGCGCTCGAGAAGGCGGCGGGCGGGCCGCTCGAGGTTGCGGCTCGTTGAAGCCTGTGGCATCGCAGGCGTCCAACGAAGCAAGGAGAGCTCCGTGACCTCCATCGCCGTCGCCCTGATCCTCGCCGCCGTGCAGCCCGGCTCCGCCAGCGCGGCGGTGCAGAAGACGCAGGACCACGTGCGCACCGCGCTCGACGCCTGGTTCAAGGCCGAGGGAAGCGCGCGGGTCAAGGCTCGCGAACGCGCCCGCAACGTGGTCGGAGACCTGATCGACTTCGACGCGCTGGCGAAGAGCACCCTGGGGGCGAAGTGGGCGACCACCAAGCCCGCCGACCGCGCCCGCTACACCAAGGCGCTCAAGGGCGCCATGGAGGCCAACTACCTGTCCAAGATGCGGCAGGGCAAGAGCTCGGACGTGGCGAAGGTCCGCATCGACCTGCTGGGCGAGGAGCAGGGTGCGCAGGGAACGGTGGTGCACACCAAGGTGCACTCCGGCGAGGACACCGCCGCGATCGACTACCTGATGGAGAAGGGCAAGAAGGGCTGGAGGGCGGTGGACGTGATCACCGAGGGAGTCTCGCTGGCCGATACCTATCGCGAGCAGGTGGCGAGGCTGCTGCAGAAGAAGGGTCTCGACGACGTGATCGCGGCGCTGGACAAGAAGCGCAAGACGCTGGAAGCCGACGTGGAGAAGCCCGCCGCCGGCGCAGACGCCAGCGCCAAGGAGTAAGGCTGCCCCATGTACCGGTATTTCGCCTACGGGTCCGCGCTCTCCACGCGCCACATCGGCGAGTGGGCCGCGGAGCACGGCGTGGACGCGCGCCTCTTTGCCCACGGCACTCCCGCCGTCTTGCGCGGCTACCGGCTGGTGTTCGACGTGGAGAGCCGCTTCTGGGGTGGACGCGTCGCCAACCTCGCCGAGGACAAGGACGGCGAGGTGCACGGCGTGCTCTTCGAGATTCCCCCTGCCGCGCAGGAGGCGGTGCTGCGCAAGGAGGGCGTCCCCACCGGCCTCTCTCAGGAGGTGGAGGTGACGGTGCAGACCGGCGCAGGCGCGGTGCCGGCCAGGGCGTTCGTCGCGCGGCCGGAGAAGCGCGGCGCTCCCGGTCCCGCCAGCGCGCGCCTGCTCGCATATCTGGTCGAGGGCGCGGAGGAGCGAGGGCTTCCGCAAAGCTGGGTCGCTTTCCTGAAAGCGCAGGCCACGTCCGCCGCCGCAGCCCGTGGGCATCGGCTTGAGGATCGATCCAGGAAGTACGCCTACGCGTACCCCCACCGCCGCCGGAGCGTCCACTCCGCGCCGACCACCAGGCAGAGCAGCGCCAGCACCTTCCAGTTGTCCCAGAGCGGCTTGCTGGTGCGCTGCCCCACTTCCACGCGCTCCGGGTCGCGCCAGGGCAAGGAAGAGAGCTGGTCCGCGGCGTCGACCATGCGGCCCTTGGTAGCCTCCGCCACCGCCATCAGGATGTCCGGCCGGGGCGCCGCCTCGATCTGCTCGCGCGACGCAGCCGCCACCACGAAGGCGTCCTCCGCCTCGCCGATCACGGTCCCGTCGGCGCGGCGGGCGGTGGCCTGCGCCTTGTACGCTCCGGGCGGCAAGGGCGGCAGGGCCACGCGGGCGTTGCCGTCCGGACCCGCCTGCGCGTTCCCGATCGGGCGCGGCGAAGGATCGGTCGCCGAGGAGATCACCACCGCGATCTGCGCGCCGGCGGCGGCCCCGTAATCGCTTCCACGCACCTGCACGTCGAGCGCCGGCGCCTCGCCGCCAGGCTCGAACGACGGCCGCTCCGCCGCCACGCGCATGGGCGTCAGGGCAGGATCGCGCACCAGCCAGCGGATGGCCGAGTGCCAGAACGTCTCGTACGCGCGCGGCCCCTGCTGCGCGCCCGCGGCCAGGAAGCTCCAGTACCAGGACGAGTCGGTGAGCAGCGCCAGCACGCGGCCGCGGCCCGCCTCGCCCACCACCAGCACCGGACGACCATCCGCGGCCTGGAGCAGGACCTGCGCTCCGCCCTTGAGCGGCCCGGTGGTATTGAGGCCCGGCAAGCTGGGCAAGGCCGACCAGATCGACTCGTTCTGCTGCCCGCTCGCGGCCAGCTCGGTGACCGGGTGCCGCCGCCCCGCCTCGGTGAGGTGGAGCTGCACGGGCGTCTCGTCGACGGCGGTGGGGCCCGAGGGCAAGAGCGACACCGGCAGCACGTCCTCGATGGGCGTGCCCGAATAGTCTCCGGCCGAGAAGCTCTGGTCGCCGCCGATCATCGCGAAGGCGCCGCCGTCGCGCACGTAGGCCGCGATGCCGTCGAGATATTGCGACATGCGGTAGGGCCGGTGGTTGAAGTTCTGGAACACCACCAGGTCGAAGGTCTTCAGCTGCTCCTGGAAGATCTCCTGCGTGGGAAAGGGAATCAGCGACAGCTCGTCCTGCGAGCTGTGCGGGTCGTCCCCCGGCGTGCGGAGGATGAAGAAGCTGATCAGGTCGACGTTGGGGTCCTTCTTGAGCAGCTGGCGCAAGAAGCGCACGTCCCAGGAGGGCCGTCCCACCACCAGGAGCACGCGGACGCGATCGCGGATGACCTTGAGCACGAAGGAGCGCGAGTTGTTCTGCGCGATGGCCTCGCCCTCGTACACCGGCACCGTCACCGTGAAGGCGAACTTGCCGGTGCGGTCGGGCACGAAGGAGAGCTTCACCTCGTAGCGCGAGCGATCGCCGGAGATGCGCACCGTCTGCTGCGCCACCACCTGGCCCTCGCGCCGCAGCACCACCGGCACGTCGGTCGAGGAGAACCCGCGCGCGGTGAGGATCACGTCCACCGTCACCTGGTTGCGGACGAAGGCGAAGTCGTCCACCGCCACCTTCTCCACCGCCAGGTCCTTGAGCGCCTGCGCGCCCACGGGCAGCGCGAACACGGGAGCGTTCAGCTTGCGCAGCTCGGCGGCGGCGGCCGGCGACACCCCCTGGGACAGCTCGGCGTTGTCGGCGCCGTCGCTGGCCACGAAGATGCCTGCCAGCGGGCGGCCTCCGGTGCCGGCGGACGCGGCGGCGCCGAGCGCTCCCAGCAGATCGGTGGACGGCCCCTGCGGATCGGGCGGCAGCCGCAGCGGGTCGGCGGGCTGCACGTCCTTGTCGAATCCATAGGCGTCCACCTGGAAGCGGCCGGCAAGCTGCGCCAGGTCCGCCTGGTGCTGCTGCACGAAGCGGAGCATCTCCTGCGCGCGGTTGGGCCCGGAGGGAGAGGCGGGAAACTGCATGGAGCGGCTGGTGTCGAAGAGCAGCGCCACCCGGGCGCGCACCCGGCTCTCCGAGCGCAGCTCGATGCCGGGCTCGAGCAGGAGCATGAGGAGCAGCAGCGCCGCGAGGACGCGGAAGCCGAGCAGCGCCACCCGCCGCGCCCCCGCCGGCTCGCTGCGGAAGCCGCGGAAGGAGAGCCAGACGCCGGCGGCGAGCGCGGTGATGGCCAGGGCCAGCGCCCACGCCGGCAGCGTGGAGAGCGAGGTGATGCGCCAGGCGTTGTACGCGGTCCCCGGGATCTTCAGATCCTCCGGCGCTTCATGATGAAGGGGATGTGGACCTGGTCCTCCTTGTAGTCGAGGCAGAGCGCGTACATGGCGATGTTCACGCCCAGGCGGATGGACTTCTCCCGCTGCAGCTCGCCTCCGGGCGCCACCTCGAATTCCCAGCTTCCCAGCGAGTCGCGGGCGAAGGCGCCGACCAGATCGTTGCCCGAGTAGAGCACGGCGAGGCGTCCGCCCAGCTCCAGGCCTTCCAGATCCGGCGAGGAAGCGGCGCGGCCGGCCGGCCCGTCGAGCAGGTAGAAGGACTTGTAGAGCACGTGATCGCGCGGCACCTTGCCGAGCTTTCCCCCCGGCACCACCCGCGAGACCAGCTGGCGCGCCGACTGCTCGAAGGCGCCCCCGCGCGTGGCGCTGGCGTCGTCGATGAAGAGGAAGCCGCCGTAGCTCAGGTAGCGCCGCAGCTCCGCGATCTCGTTGTCCGCGGGAGCGGGAACGGCCTGATCCGACGAGAGGGCCGCGAAGGGATAGCGGAACAGGTCCGGGTCGGCGAGGCCGATGGCCTTGACCACCGGAGAGGTCTCGATGCTGGTGCGCTTGGAGATCTCCCAGGAGAGCCGGGAGAGCCCGTCGGGACGCACGTCCCAGCGGCCGCCGTGCCGCACCTGCGCGAAGGCGAAGCGGGACTGTTCGCCGAAGGCCAGCGCGCGGCGCGCGGCGAGCAGGAACGGCAGGGCGAGGAGTGTTCGGCGCGAGACCATGAAGAGGGAATCGTAACCGGTTGACGCGGGGATATCCGGAGAACCGACAGCGCATGCGTGCATTCCCGTCCTTGCGGGCGCAAGCCGCCTCGGGTAGCTTCAAGCGACATGGCCCAGAACACCCAGTCCTCCACCGCGGCCCGGGCCACGGTTCCCGGCACCGCCAACGATGCTCCCGTAGCGCCGGCGCTCTTCACCCAGCCGTCGAAGCGCGAATACATTCCCGACGCGGCCCGCGTGGGCGACGGAACGCAGGCGCCGGAGCTGGCCAAAGCGCGCGAGCTCTACGCCGAGGGCGACTACGGCCGCGCGCGCGCCGAGGCGAAACGGGTGCTGCGCAACAAGGAAGCCTCGGCGCAGGCGCGGATGGAAGCCGGCGATCTGCTCGACCGCACCGACATCGACCAGGGACCCATCGCCGCGGCGGTGGCCTTCGTCATCCTGCTCGGCCTGATGCTGATGTACTTCGGCACCAACGGGGCGTAGCAGCAGAAGCTAGAGCGGGGTGATGCGGAGGTTGTCGAACCAGGTGTCGTTCGACCAGCTGGAGAAGCCGAAGCGGTCGTGGCCGGTGCCCGAAAGCGGCGCTGGGTCGACGAGCTCCAAAGCGATATTGCCGTCCAGCTGCCAGCGCAGCGTCCCGCCCTGCTTGGTGACCACCATGTGGTAGGTGCGGCCGCGCTCCACTTTCAGGTCGCTGCGCTTGACCACGAAGGCGGTTTCCTTGTCCCAGTAGTCGCCGCGCTCCATGCGGGCGAGGTCGCGCCTTGCGCCCCATTCGACGAACGGCTCGCGCAGCCGATCGAAAAGAGCGAGCTGCCGCGGCAAGGGCCGCGCCAGGGCCGCAAGCTGCGCCCGCTGTTCGTCCTGGGTCAGCGCGTGCTCGTCCAGCTTGCAGATGCGCGACTCGCGGTTGTGCCAGGCCCCGAAGAGGAACACGTACCCGGTGGAATGGTTGCGGCCGTCGCCGTACATCTCCCATTTGATGTCGCCGTCGGGCCCTTCGCTGCGCACGTCGAATTCCACCCGGACGTCGGGAGGCAGGCGCGCCTTCAGCCAGAGCGGGTTGTTGCCCACCCCCGGCGAAAAGAGCTGCCCGGAGGCGATGCGCCAGAGCCCGCCGTTGGACCACCAGGCGTCGCCCAGCGTGGCGCGGTCGAAGCTGTCCTCGTAGGGCACGGCGGCGCGGACGGGGGCGGCGCCGCGCAGGGCCGCGTGGAGGAAGGGCAACTGCACCGCGACGACGGCAGCGGCCACCGGCACCGCGATCCGCGGCCGCAGCCACGGGTGGCTCACGTGTCCTCCTTCACCGAGAGCTGGGCGAAATCGGGCAGCTCGCGCCGGAGATAGTCGCGCAGCCGGTTGGTGAGGCGGGCCTCGAGTTGCCGCGCCCGCTCCCGCGTCACGCCCCACTCGTCGCCCACCTCCTGCAGCGTCATCGGCTCCTTGTCCGCGGGCGGCGCGATGCGCTTCTCGAAGAGGAAGCGGTCCTTCTCGGCGGTGAGCGTCTTGCCGAACTCGGAGAGCTTCTCCTTGAAGATGCGGCGCAGCTCCTCGTCCGCGAGCTGCTCGTCGATGGGCGCGCCCGACTGCATCAGCCGGTCGCCGTGCGTCTGGCGGCCTTCGTCCATGCCGGCGCACCGGGGCGTCGATGGAAAACTCGTCGTTGCCCAGGCGCTGGTCCATCTCGCGCACGTCCTGCTCGCTGACGTCCAGCCGCTCCGCGAGCAGGCGCGGCGCCGCCTCGAACCCCTGCGAGAGCATCTTCTCCTGCTCCTTGCGCAGGTTGAAGAAGAGCTTGCGCTGCGCCTGCGTGGTCCCGAGCTTGACCATCCGCCAGTTGTCCATCAGGTAGCGCAGGATGTACGCGCGGATCCACCAGGCGGCATAGGAGGAGAGCTTGACGCCGCGAAAGGGATCGTACTTCTGCACCGCGTGCATCAGCCCGACGTTTCCTTCCTGGATGAGATCGAGCAGGTTGAAGGCCGCGCGCCGGTATTCGTGCGCGATCTTCACCACCAGGCGCAGGTTCGCGGTCACCAGGCGATAGGCGATCTCCGGATCGTGGGTCTCCTGGAACTTCACCGCGAGCTCGTGTTCCTCCTCGCGCGAGAGCAGCGGGTGGCGGGCCACCTCGGCCATGTAGCGCTGCAGCGCATCGGCGCCGGTGAGGTCGCGCTCCACCGGCACGGGGAGCGTGGTCTCGATCTCCTCCGCCGGCAGCACCTCCGGAGCCAGCACCTCCGGTTCGAGCGGCGCCTCCGCCGGCCGCTCTTCCGCCTGCCCGGCGGACTCTTCCGGCCGCGGCTTCGCCTTCCGGGCCGCGGGCGGCGCGGGGCTTCGGCCTTTGGTCGCGCCCTTTTTCGGCTTCCGCGCTTTGGCTCGGGGGCTCATCTGTATCTCTGCGAAGTGCGGTGCTATACAGGCTAACTTTTTCGTGTTCAAGGACGCATGAGCGATTACATCGCCACCAGCAGTTTCGAGGATCTGCCGCTCTCCGAGGAGCTGCGCAAGGGAATCGCCGAGCGCGGCTACACCCAGCCCACGCCGGTGCAGGCGGCGGTGTTCGGCCCCATCATGGCGGGCCGCGACATGATCTGCCGCAGCAAGACCGGGACCGGCAAGACCGCTGCGTTCGGCATCCCCTTGCTCGAGCGGATCCCTGCCGGCGCCCGCAAGGCCTCCGCGCTCGTGCTCTGCAACACCCGCGAGCTGGCCCTCCAGGTCGCGCAGGAGATCGAGGGCCTGGGCAAGTACAAGGACCTGCGCGTCATCGCCATCTACGGCGGCGCGGGCATGGGCGCGCAGACCGACGCCCTGCACGAAGGCGCGGAGGTGATCGTCGGCACGCCCGGCCGCGTCTACGATCACATCCGGCGCGGGAACCTCAAGCTGGATGAGACGCGCATCGCGGTGCTGGACGAGGCCGACGAGATGCTCTCCGCCGGCTTCTACGAGGAGGTGACCCGCATCCTCGATCACCTGCCTTCCGACCGGCAGACGCTGCTCTTCTCCGCCACCGTGCCGCCGGACATCGAACACCTGGCGCAGAAATACCTGCGCGACCCGGAGACCATCCTCCTCTCCGGCGACGTCTTCACGGTGGAGCACATCCACAACGTGCTCTACCACCTGGTCGATCAGTACCCGAAGCCGCGCAACCTGCTCTACCTGATCGAGCGCGAGGACCCCGAGAGCGCCATCATCTTCTGCAACCTGCGCACCGACACCGAGCTGGTGGCCAACGTGCTCAACCGCAACGGCCTGGACGCGGAGATGCTCAACGGCGACCTGCCGCAGAAGGAGCGCGAGCGGGTCATGGCCAAGGTGAAGCGCGGAGAGGTGCGCTTCATGGTGGCCACCGACATCGCCGCGCGCGGCATCGACATCAGCGACCTCTCGCACGTGCTCAACTATTCCTTGCCGGAGGATCCGGCGGTGTACCTGCACCGGGTCGGGCGCACCGGGCGCATCGGGAAGAAGGGCACCGCCATCAGCCTGGTCTCCGGCGCGGAGCTGAACACGCTCGGGGTGCTGGAGAAGAAGTACGGCATCCAGTTCGAGGTGCGCAGCTTGCCCACGCCCGACGAGGCCAAGGGCCTGTGGACGGGCAAGCACGTGCGCGAGCTGCAGGACGCGATGCAGACCGGCTCGGCGTTCGAGGCCTTCCTGCCCCTGGCGCAGGAGCTGATGCAGCGCGACGACGGCCGGGTGCTCTTCGCCTACGCGCTCAAGTACTTCTTCACCCATCACCGCATGGAGAAGGCGCAGCTTCGCGCCGCGGGGGAGAGACTGCTCGAGTCCCACCAGGTTTCGATGGTGCAGAAGGAGCAGAAGCAGGCGCGGCACAAGCGCGACCGCGGCCAGCGCAAGCCGCGCCTGGAAGGGGGGCCGGCGCACGAGGGGCGTTCGCCCGAAGAAGCGCGGCCGGCCGCCCTGCGCGAGGCGCCTTCCGATCGCGTGAAGCTCTACTTCGAGCAGGGCGCCGACGCCGGCTGGACCGCGGAGGCGCTGCTCGACGCTCTCTCCGAAGCGGCGGGGCAGCCGCGCGAGACCGCGCTCGCGGCCGACGTGAAGCCGCGCTATTCCTACGTGCTGGTCCGGCCCGACGCCGCGGACGCCTACGTGGCGCTGAACGGACGGCCGCTGAAGGACAAGCCGGCGCGCATCGAAGTGGCGCGCCCACGCAAGCGGTGATGACTGCGGCGTTGCGGGTCGAGAAGCTGGTGAAGAAGTACGGCGAGCTCCGGGCCGTCGACGGTCTCGACCTGGAGGTGCGCGCAGGCGAATGCTTCGGCCTGCTCGGCCCCAACGGGGCGGGCAAGACCACCACGGTGGAGATCCTCGAGGGGCTGGGCGAGCCCACCTCCGGCAGCGTGGAGGTGCTGGGCATGCGCTGGGAGAAGGACGCCCGCGCGCTGCGCCAGCGCCTCGGCGTCTCGCTCCAGGAAACGCACCTGCCCGACAAGCTCACGGTGGAGGAGAACCTGCGCCTCTTCCGCTCGTTCTACGCGCGCGGGCGGCCGGTGGAAGAGGTCCTGGAGCTGGTGGCGCTCACCGACAAGCGCGCGGCCTGGACGGAGAAGCTCTCCGGCGGCCAGAAGCAGCGGCTGGCGGTGGCCTCCGCGCTGGTGAGCGATCCGGAGCTGCTCTTCCTCGACGAGCCCACCACCGGGCTCGACCCGCAGTCGCGGCGCCAGCTCTGGGACGTGGTGCTGGGGTTCAAGTCGCTGGGCCGCACCGTGCTCCTCACCACCCACTACATGGACGAGGCCGAACGGCTCTGCGACCGGGTGGCGGTGGTGGACAAGGGCAAGGTCATCGCGCTCGGCACTCCCCTGGAGCTGATCGCCTCGTTGGGCGGACAGCAAGTGGTGGAATTGGCGACGCAAGAGACGCTGGCGCCGGAGTCGCTGGCCGATCTGCCCTCGGTGCGCAGCGTGCGCCGCAGCGCCGACGGGGTGGCGCTCACCGTCGAGCAACTCCACCTGGCGCTGCCCGCCGTCCTCGCCCGGGTGGAGCCGCTCGGGCTCACGCGGCTCTCCACGCATCACGCCACGCTCGAGGACGTCTTCGTGCACCTCACCGGAAGGCACCTGCGCGAATGAGCTCGCTGCGGGAGCTGACCTTCGCGCGGCTGCGCCTCTTCTTCCGCGAGCCGGGGGCGGTGTTCTGGACCTTCGGCTTCCCGCTGCTGCTCACCGTCGCCCTCGGCATCGCCTTCCGCAACCGGCCCGCCGAGCCCGTCGCGGTGGCCGTGCAGACTCCCGGGCTACAGTCCGCGCTGGCCGCCGCGCCTGGGATCCGATCGCAGGTGCTCGACGAGGTGCCGGCGCGGAACGCCCTTCGGACCGCGAAGGTGGATCTCGTCGTGCTCCAGGGCCCGCCTTTGACCTACCTCTACGATCCGACGCGGGCGGAGAGCAGGCTCGCCCGCGCCCTGACCGACGCCGCCCTGCATCCGCCCGGCCCCCCCGCCACCCTGGACCGCGCGGTGGTGGAGCCCGGTTCGCGCTACATCGACTTCCTCATCCCCGGGCTGCTCGGCATGCAGCTGATGTCGGCGGGGATGTGGGGCATCGGCTACGTCGTCGTCGAGATGCGGACCAAGAAGCTGCTCAAGCGGCTGGTGGCCACGCCCATGTCGCGCGCGGAGTTCCTCTGGTCCTTCGTGATCATGCGCGCGCTCTTCCTCTTGATGGAGCTTCCTGTGTTGCTCGGCTTTGCCTGGTTCGCCTTCAAGGTGGGCGTGGCGGGCTCCTTGCCGCTCCTGGTGGGCATCTCGCTCCTGGGCGCGCTCGCCTTCGCCGGAGTGGGCCTTCTGGTCGCGGCGCGCGCGCAGAACACGCAGACGGTGAGCGGGCTCATCAACCTGGTCATGCTGCCCATGTTCGTGGGCTCGGGCGTGTTCTTCTCCACCGCGCGCTTCCCGGAGGCGGCGCAGCCCTTCCTCCGCGTCCTCCCCCTGACCGCGCTCAACGACGCCTTGCGGGCGGTGATGATCGACGGCGCCGGCGCGCGCGGAGTCTGGAGCGAGCTCGCGCTGCTGGCGGGAACCGCGGCGGTGACCTTCGCCCTCGCCCTCAAGCTCTTTCGCTGGCGATGACCCCGCTCTTGGTCTGGTCCCGCTTGCGCAGCATGAGCAGCGAGCCGACCAACGCCACCACCATCACCGTCAGGAGGGCGATCTCCAGCATGCCGTCGCGGAACTTCGAGGGGTCGGCCTCTCCCTTGAGGGAGAACTCCGCCGTCACCACCAGGATGCGCCGCGTGGCCGCGATCAGGCCCACCAGCAGGAAGGGCTCGGGCAGGAGCGCGTGCTGGCGGAAGGAGACGCGCACGGTATACAGCAGCTCCACCAGCATGAGCACGAGCAGCGTGCGATCGAGCAGCCCGATCACCGCCTCCAGCGGCACTCCGGCGACCGTCGCCTTCCACAGCTCCCCGGCCCCGGCCACGAGCAGCGCTCCGGCGCTGAAGGCGAGGAGCACGCCCATGCCCACGTAGACCACGTCCTCGACCAGCTCGAATCCGCGCGCCACCAGGCCGCGCGCTCCCCGCTCGATCACGGGGCCGGTGCCCTCGTTCAAAGCTCGACCTTGCGGTCGGTGTGGTCTCGCCCGTCGAAGCGCATGAGCACGCCCTTGCCGTCCACCCGGGTGACGATGCCCACCGGCCTGCGCCACATGGCCTGGAGGTTGGTGAGCGTGTCCTTGGCGTAGTCGATGCGCAGGTCCACGCCGTCGTGGCGATGGGCGAGGAGCAATTCGCCCCGGTTCTCGAAGTTGCCGTCCACCACCTCGATGATGGGCTGGCCGAAGTTGGTGAGCTGCTGGAGCAGCTTCTTCTTCACCTTCTGGAACTCGCGGTCGAGGATCTCCCAGCGGTTCGCCTTGTCGTTGAAGCCGTAGACGAAGAGCTTCTGCTCGGCGGCGAAGTCGGCGGTGAGGAACTCGTCGATGAAGGTGACGTCGTTGTAGTGCTTGCGCACCTCGAAGATCTTCTGCCGCCCGAGCCCGAGCTTGCGGTCCCAGGCGCGGCGGGCGCGCAGGTCGTCGCACTCGTCGTACTCCTTGCCGAAGCGGCCCTTGTTCCAGCGCTCCTCGATGTGCCGCCACAACTCGATGCCCAGCTTGTAGGGGTTGATGGCGCCGGGCCGGGTTCCCATGGTGCCGGAGTGGTGGTCGGCGTAGTCGATGATCTCCGAGTCCTTGAGGGCCCGGGTGGTCATGATGGTCGAGTGCCAGTAGGAGTTGTGGTTGATGAACCCGGCGGCCGCGTAGCGGTGCGTCTCCTCGACGGAGATGTCGTAGACGTCGGCGCGGCCGTGCGTGATCTCGACGATCTCGTCTTCCCACTTCTCGCTCCTTGAACCACTGGCGATTGTGCACGTAAGTCGGTCGAGCGCTCGCTGCTTTCGGTCCAGCCCGAAGCCAATCTCCTTGGCAAACGTCGCGGCTGACTGCGCCGTAGACATGGACGTGCCAGCAGTCATCCTGCTGCCTGCTGCCGCCGGCTGAGGATGCCGAAGTTCAGCAGCAGCAGTTGCACTCTGCTCGCTCATCACTGTCGCTGGACGTGCTGAGAATGACGCCCGCTTTCCCGGCATAGCCCGTCACAGTCGAAATAGGCGCGCAGGAACGAGCGCAACGACCTCCTTCGGCGACCGCAGGATCGCCGCCGGGATCTGCTTCTCGTCGCGCACTCGGGCCATGTGTAAAGCCGAGACCTTCGATGAGGAAGTCGGACACTGTCTCCGAATGGACGAGAACCCGCCAGCGATTCCCGTCGAGTTTCATGGTGCAAAGCTGGTCGAAGAGCTCGTAGGCCAGCTCGACGAACGCCCGCGCCTGAGGTTCGTCTCCAGTCGTAAGCCCGAGATGCCTTTTCACCCGGCTGATGTGCCCATCGCCGACGAGGTAGCCGGCGAAGCGGGCAAGGCGCTCGTCGACGATGGTCGGGATCCGCGCAGGCTTCCGCCGCCCGTGAAGAAGCTTGCGCAGGCTTGGATCGCCATCTTCGAAGTCCTCGGGATCCAGCGCCACCGCTCGTGCAGTCGCGGGCCCGTATCCCGCTTGGTTGATGATGCGAGTACGCAGGTCAGGCTTCCAGTTCGCCGTCACGACCTGGTCCGGCCAGGTATTCATTCCCGCGCCTCAACGCGACGCGGTCGCCGGCCTTCAACTGATCCAGCTGCAGCCACGTCTGTCCATCCGCCGCCAGGATTCGGTGATTCGAGGATCCGCAGAGCGCAAAGCCACGACGCGTCCGTACAGTGATGGTCTCGCGATTGCGGAACACGTTGCGATCGTAGATCTTTCGTCCTTGAACGCCGTCGGAAACGAGTGCGGCATCCCCTTGGACGACCTCGCTCATCGGTAGGACGCCGTCGCCTGTAAAGACCAGCGTCCCCCCCTCGACGCAGGCATAACCTTCGTTGATGATCTTCGTCTGTCCCTGCGGCGCAAAGTAGTAAGCCTCGTCGCGGATCACCGAGAGCACGTCCGCTTCCCAGCGCTCCAATGGCGCGTGCTCGATGAGGAACGCGAGCACGTCGCGCTCCGGCTTCTCGGGAAACTTCTTCTTCGCGTCGCGGGCTTCCTCGAGCTTCTTCCTCTCCGCGTCGAGGAACTCCTTGGGATTGATGAACTGCGACATGTACTCGCGGTTGGTCTTGAACCCGCGCACCTCGATGGGCTGCTCCACCACCTCGTCGCGGCTCTTCGCCGGGAAGTGCGGCGCGTGTTGGTTGATCAGGTTCTCCAGCGAAAGGCAGCGGTCGATGAACGTCTCCACCGGCTCGATGCCGACGCTGTCGATGATGCGGCGAAGGCGGGTGGCGTGGTTCGCCATCTCGTCCATCATCTTGCGGTTGGTGTGCTGGAAGCTGAAGTTGTTCTTGAAGAAGTCGACGTGGCCGTAGACGTGGGCCATGACCAGCTTCTGGTCCACGTCCATGTTCGACTCGAGCAGGTAGGCGTAGGAGGGGTTGTTGTTGATCACCATCTCGTAGATCTTGGAGAGCCCGTACTCGTAGCCCTTGGAAAGCTGCTCGTATTCCATTCCGAACCGCCAGTGCGGATAGCGGTTGGGAAAGCCGCCGTAGGCGGCCACCATGTTGATCTCGTCGTACCCCAGCACCTCGAAGATGGTCTCGTAGAAGTCGAGCCCGAAGGCCTTGGCGTAGCCCTCGATCTCCCGCTGGATGTCGAGCAGGTGAGGCGGCAGCCGCGTGTCCTTGTTCTCGTTCACGCATCAGCTGCCCTTCCCGAGGAAGTCCTTGATGGAGGCGTAGATCGCGTCCTTGTTGGCGATCTCCGAGAGGGCCACGTTCTCCACCCCCTCGAACGCCTCGCGCAGGTCCTTGATGAACTGGCCGCTGCCGTAGGGGCTCTCCACCTGGCCGTAGGCGAACTGGTTGACCTTGGGCAGGACCTCGCCCTTGAGCAGCGCGATGCAGGTGCGGGTGTCGTCCGCGCTCCAGTTGTCCCCGTCGGAGAAGTGGAAGGGATAGATGTTCCACGAGCCGGCGTCGTATTCCGCGTCCATGATCTCGCGGCAGAGCTTGTAGGCCGAGCGAGATCATCGTGCCGCCCGACTCGCGGGTGTGGAAGAAGGTCTCGCGGTCCACCTCGCGCGCCACCGCGTCGTGGATGATGTAGCGGGTCTCCAGGCCCTTGTAGTTGGAGCGCAGCCAGGTGTCGATCCAGAAGCTCTCGATGCGGACGATCTCCTTCTGCTCGTCGCCCATGGAGCCGGAGACGTCCATCATGTAGATGACCACCGCGTTGGACTGCGGCAGCTCGGTCAGCCGCCAGCTCCGGTAGCGGCGGTCCTCGCGGGTGGGCACCACGATGGGAATGGCCGGGTTGTAGGTTCCGGCGGCGATGCTGCGCTTGAGCGCCTGTTTGTAGGTGCGCTTGAAGTGGCGCAGCGACTCGGGCCCGGTGGTGTGGACGCCGGTGTACTTGACCTTGGGGGTGGTGAGGTTCTTCTTGCCCTTGCTCTGGATGCGAGGCAGCGCCAGCTCTTCGCCGAGGATGTCAGCCAGCTCGTCGAGCGAGAGGTCCACTTCCAGCGAGTGCTGCCCTTCGCCCTGGCCCGCCTTGCCCTTGCCGTCGCCTTCCACCGCGCCGGGCGCGAGAACGGTGCCGGGCTGTCCGTCACCCTGGCCGACGCCGCCCTGGTCCTTGTGGCCATACCGGAAGTGCGGGATGTCGATGGAAGGGACCGGGATGGTGATCAGGTCCTTGCCCTTCTTGCCGATCATCTCCCCCTTCTGGATGTACTTGCGCAGGTTCTCCTTGATTCGGCCGCGGATGATCTCGCGGAAGCGGCTGTGGTCCTGCTTGATCTTCAGCGGCACGGCTGCGCCTCCCGGCGAGCTCTGAGTGTAGTGCCCCGCAGGGGGCAAAGAAAGCGGACACCGCGGCGGGGCGGTGTGCGGTACTCTAGCCGGCCGGAGAGCTCGTGGCGGAAGCAACCCGCAGCTCCAGCCGCGACGAAGCGCGGCGCGCGCTCCAGGGAAGCGGGCGCCGCTGGGTGGCGCTGCTGCGCGCCGCGAGCGTCTCGGCGTTCTTGGTCATCGGCGTGATCGCGGCGTCGAAGGGAGTGCCGCAATGGCGCGCGCTCCTGCCCGTCTGCGCGTTCTACTGGGCGGTCTCGCTCGCCGCCGCCTCGCTGCGCGGCGAGACCGCCAGCGGTTATGCGGTGCCTCTCGCCGACGTTCCCATCATCTACTGGCTGCAGCACCTGGCGCTCGGCGCGGCGGCGATCCCCGCCTACATCGCCGGCTGGTCGGAGGGGCTCTTCGTCTACCTGGTGCTCGTCTCCGGGCTCACCTTCCAGCCCGCGGTGGTGTGGCTCACCGCCGCAACCGGCGCGGCCGCGCAGAGCCGGCTCCTGATCGAAGGCCGCCTCGGACCCGACACGCTGATCACCAGCGTGACGCTGATCGCGCTGTCCGCCTTCGTTTCCCGGTTCGTGGCCCGGCAGATCGAGGAGTCTGCCAGCGGACTGGTGGAGCAGGAGGCCGCGCGCCTTGCGGCGGAGAAGCGCGCCGATGCCCTGCGCAGCGAGAAGGAGCACGCGCGCGCCTTCACCGACTTCATGGTCCACGACCTGCGCCAGCCGCTGACGGGCGCCATCGCCCTCGTCGGCATGGCCTCGCGCAGCGCCGGCCGGGGGGCCGCGCAAGACCTCGAGCTGGCGGCCCGCGAGCTGAAGCGGCTGCAGCAGATGATCGCCGATCTGGTCGCGCTCTCGCGCATCGAGCAGGGCGCGCTGCAGCCGCGCCTCGCCGAGGAGCCCATCGGCGCGCTCCTCGCAGGCCTGGCCGGAGCGCACCGCGCCGAGGTGGCCGCGCTCGGCATCGAGCTCGAAGTGGACGCGCCCGAGGGCCTGCGCGCGCCGGTGGACGCGCAGCTGGTGGCCCGCGCCATCGAGAACCTGCTCGCGAACGCCGTCCGCCACACCCCGCGCGGCAAGCGCATCCGCCTGAGCGCGCGCCGCGCCGGCAACCGGGTGGTGGTGGCGGTGGAGAACGAGGGAGAGCCGGTGCCGGAGGAGCTGCGCGCGCAGCTCTTCGAGAAGTTCACCTCCCACGCCAACCAGCCCCACCACGCCGGCATCGGCCTCTATTTCTGCCGCCTGGTGGCCGAAGCGCACGGCGGCTCCGCCGTCCTCGGCGAAGCCGCCGCCTCGAGTGTCGAGTTCCAGCTCCAGTTTCCCGCCTCCGCGCCCGAGGCGCGCAGCTAATCGACGCGGTGCGCGGACTGCCGCGGCACCGCCGAAACAGCGCGCGCGACCCCGCGCGCTGCTAGTCCTTCGCGTCACCGCGGGCGAAGATGGAGGCGACGAAGTTGAGCACGTCGGTGGAGCAGATCTCGCAGTAGCCGTAGGACTTGATCATCCGGTCCTTGACGATGTCGATCTTCTCCTGCGTGTCCTTGTCCACCACGCTCGAGACCAGGTTCTTCAGCTTGATCGCTGTCCTTCTGGTCCTCGAAGAGCTTCAGCTCCAGCGCCTTGTGCAGCCGCTCGTTGGTCCGGTAGTTGAAGGTCTTGCCCTCGATGGCCAGCGCGCCGATGTAGTTCATGATCTCGCGGCGGAAGTCGTCCTTGCGGCTCTCGGGGATGTCGATCTTCTCCTCGATGGCGCGCATCAGCCGCTCGTCGGGCTCCTCGTACTGGCCGGTGTACTTGTTGCGCACCTTCTCCCGCTGCGTGTACGCCTTGATGTTGTCGATGTAGTTGCCGCAGAGCTTGGCGATGGCGTCCTCGTCGGCGGAGATGGCGCGCTGGACCTCGTTCTTGACGATGTCCTCGTACTCGCCCTTCACCACGGAGAGCAGCTCGCGGTCGCGCTTGCGCACCTCCTCGCTGGAGATCAGCGAGTGGTGCCGCAGCCCGCTCTCCAGCTCGTTGAGCACCATGAAGGGGTTGACGCAGCCCTCGCCCTTGTCGCTCACCAGCGCGTTGGAGATCTTGTCCTGGATGTAGCGCGGGCTGATGCCTTCCATGCCCTCGCGGTTGGCCTCCTTGCGCAGCTCCTTGATGTTGTCCTCGGTGAAGCCGGGCAGCGTCTTGCCGTTGTAGAGCTTCAGCTTCTGCAGCAGCGTGAGGTTGTGCTTCTTCGGCTCCTCCAGGCGGGTGAGCACCGCCCACATCGCCGCCATCTCCAGCGTGTGCGGGGCGATGTGCTTGCCGCGGATCTTGTGCGAGTTGTAGTCCTTCTCGTAGATCTTCACCTCCTCGTTGAGCTTGGTGATGTACGGGATGTCGATCTTCACCGTGCGGTCCCGCAGCGCCTCCATGAACTCGTTGTTCTGCAGCTTCTTGTACTCGGGCTCGTTGGTGTGGCCGATGATGACCTCGTCGATGTCGGTCTGCGGGAACTTCTTCGGCTTGATCTTGTGCTCCTGCGAGGCGCCGAGCAGGTCGTAGAGGAAGGCGACGTCGAGCTTCAGCACCTCGACGAACTCGATGATGCCGCGGTTGGCGATGTTGAACTCGCCGTCGAAGTTGAAGGCGCGCGGGTCGGAGTCGGAGCCGTACTCGGCGATCTTGCGGTAGTTGATGTCGCCGGTGAGCTCGGTGGAGTCCTGGTTCTTCTCGTCCTTGGGCTGGAAGGTGCCGATGCCGATGCGGTCCTTCTCGGAGAGGATGCAGCCGCTTCACCCGCACGTGCGACATCACCTTGGCGAAGTCGCCCTTGTACTCGGTCATCAGGTCCTTGAAGATGAAGCGGCAGGCCGGGCAGAGATCGCCGGCCACCGGGATCTTGTAGCCGCTGTCCGGCGGGCAGAGCTCGGCGAAGACCTTCTCGCGCCACTCCTCGGGGATGAGCAGTGAGCGGCTCCTCGTTCATCGGGGCAGGGCATCCGCTCGCGTGTGCGGCTGCCCGTCGGCGCCCTTCTTCTCCAGGACCCAGGAGAAGGTGTAGAGCGCGCCTTCCGGCGTGCGCGAGTACTCCTCCATGCCCTTCTTCAGCAGGCGCACGATGGTGCTCTTGGACGAGCCCACCGGGCCGTGCAGCAGGATGACGCGCTTCTCGGTGCCGTAGCCCTGCGCCGCGCTCTTGAAGACGTTGACCAGCTTCATCAGCGGCACGTCGAGGCCGAAGACCGCGTCGCGGCCGCCGTTGCGGCTCGTCGTGGAAGAAGTGGTAGCGGATGAGCCGCTTCTTGTTGTCGATGTACTCGGTCTTCCCGTGGCTCAGGATCATGTCGTAGATCCGCTGGAAGGCGGTGCGCGTCACGCGCGGGTTCTCGCGGACGATCCGGAGGTAGTCCTCGAAGCTGCCCTCCCAGTGCAGCTCCTTGAAGCTGGTCTTGTCCTGCAGGGCGGCGATGCGGGTGACGAAGTTCAGCTCGCCGGACTCACGGAAGGTCTGCATGTCGACTATTCCCCTTTGGCGCCCGCAGGGGCGCCTCGGAACCATTCGAACGTAGCGCCACGGCAAGGTGGCTGCAACGAAACGGCCGCCATCCGCTCTACCGGTGACACAAGCTCGCGCAACGGCGCGGGGCCACGGTAGATTGCATAAAAGGTGACGGCGCGGTGCACAACCTGATTCACTCACTCCGTTGAAGCGCGCCGCCCTCGGCCCCCTGACCGTCGCGTTGCTCGCCCGGATCGCGCCGGCGCTGTGGGGGTACGAGCACTACGGCGACGCGCCGGTGCGCATCGAGCTGGCGGAGCGCTGGGCCGCGCAGCCGCATCTCTGGCACGGTTTTCTCGAAACCTACCAGTACGGCCCGCTCCACCTCACCCTCCTCGGCGCTCTCGTCCGGCTGCTCGGCGATCGCGTGCTCGCCGCCCGGACGCTCTCGCTCGCGTGCGGACTCGCGGGCGTCTGGCTGCTCGGCCGCATCGCCGCACGGGAGCGAGGCGAGCGCGCGGCATTCTGGGCGGCGCTGGGGCTCGCGCTCTCTCCCCTGCACATCCAGGCGAGCACCACCGGCGCCAGCGAGGCGGTGTTTCTCGCCCTGCTCCTCGGCTCGCTCTGGCTGCTCCTGGACGGGCAGGCCTTCTTCGCCGCCCTGCTCCTCGGCGCCGCCGGGCTGGTCCGCTACGACGGCTGGATGTACGTGCCGCTCTTCGCCGCGCTCCTCTACCTGCGCACCAGGGACCTCGCCCGCGCCCTGGGCTTCTGCGCGCTCGCCGCTGCTCCGGCGGTCTTCTGGCTGGGGGTGAACGCGCATTTCACCGGCGACTCGCTCGCGCCCATCCACCACATCGACGCCGACCACCTCGCGCTCGCGAAGATGGCGCTGGGCTGGTTCGGCCAGGTCCGCTATCGCCTCCATGGCCTCGTCTATTGGCCGCTCGCGGTTTGCCTTCTTGCCACGCCAGCGCTCGGGCTCCTCGCGCTGTGGGGCTCGGGGCGCTGCCTCTTGCGGCGCGCTGCGGGATGGGAGCTGGTTGCCCTGGCGTGGCTGCCGGCGGCTTACTTCACCTTCCGGACGGCCGTGCTCGCCGATTTCCGGCCGATGGCGCGCTTCGCGATGGTGGCGGCCGCGCTCTCGCTGATCTTCGTCTCCGACGCGCTGGACCTCCTGCGCAGCCGTGCGCGCGCGTTCACGGCCGCGGCAGCCGTGGTGGTGGCGGTTGCCACGCCGCTCTTCCTCGCCGCCGTCTCCTGGAACCGCACCGGCGCGCTCGCCGAGTGGGCGCGGCCGCTCTCGCCCATCGGTTCCTTGCCGCCGGGCATCGCCGAGGCGGCCGCCTGGCTGAAAGAGAACGCCACGCCGCAGGACACCGTGCTCCTCGACGGCGTCTGGGACTACCTGGACATCCCCCTCGCCTTCGCCGCCGGCCTTCCCGACGCGCAGTGGATCCGCGCCGCATGGAAAGTGGACTTCGAGGCCCGGCTGCGCCGCAGGAAACCCACGCTCGCCGCGCTCATCTACGAAGGCAAGCTGGGCGACTTCAGGCAAAGCCGCTTCCAGTTCCGCGGGCTCTCCTTCTGCGCCGCGCGACAGTTCACCTACGCAACCGTCTACCGCCGCTGCCCGGCGCCGTGACTACAGGCGCGCGCGCTGTTGACGGCGCGCCGACTTTCGCGGCGCGGACGGCTTGCCGCGATGCCTGTGGAAGTACTCCACCTGGAACTTCTTCACGTTCGCCTCGTGGCACTTGAGGTCCGGGCAGAAGACGTGGGTGTGGTCGTTGCGCGAGACGAAGAACAGGTCGTTGCATTCCATCGGGTGCAGCGCCGCGACCAGCGCCGCTTCTCCCGGGTTGGCGATGGGCCCCGGCGGCAGGCCCTTCACCTTGTAGGTGTTGTAGGGACTGACCCGCTGCAGGTCGCTCTTGTGCAGGTTGTGGTCCCAGACGAAGTCGTTCGCCAGGAGGACGGCGTAGATGACGGTGGGATCGGTCGCGAGCGGGATCCTCTTCTTCAGCCGGTTGTGGAACACGCAGGACACGTGCGGCCGCTCCTCCGGCCTGCCCGTCTCCTTTTCGACGATGGAGCCGAGCGTCACCGCCTCCTGCTCGCCCAGCGTCACCGAGGGAAGCCGCTGCGCCTGCGCGTGCTCCCAGGCGCGGCGGAAGCGCGCCACCATCGCGCCCACGATGCCCGCGCAGCCTGCGCTCCGCGGCACCGTGTACGTGTCCGGGAAGAGGTATCCCTCGAGCGACGGGCCGGGAACGCCGTACTTTTTCGGAGAGGCGGGGTCGCGGGCGATGCGGAGGAAGTCCGGCGCCGTGCAGAGCCCGGTCTGGGCGACGATCGGCGCCATCTCGTCGGCGCGCAGCCCCTCGGCGACGGTGAAGCGGTAGAGCTTGATCTCGCCGCGGATCAGCTTGCCGAGCACCTCGTCGGGCAGGAGCGCGCCGTTGAACTCGTACTCGCCCGCGCGGGTGTGCACGCCGCGGCGGAACCAGTGCAGGTGCGTGTAGAAGCGATCGGCGTCGGAGACCACCCGCGCGTCGGCGAGCAGCCGGGCCAGCGCGCGCGGTCCGCTGCCCGGAGGGACATTGACGATGCGCGTGCCCTCTCCGAAGCGCGAATGAACGAACCGCTGCTCGTCGTGGTAACGCCACCCGGCGTATGCGCCGGCGGCGAGCACGACGCCGACGAGGAGGGCGAGGATGGCGCGCAGCATCGGGCCGACAGTATATGGGCCCGACGGGGCTTCGGCGCAGCCTTCCGCGCTGCGGGGTGCTGCGCGCCTGTAGGACGGTTCACGACCGCGTGCGCGGCGGTCAGGCGAGCTGCGACTGCGCCGAGGCCAGCTCCTCCTGCTTGTGCTCCCAGCGCCCGTACAGCTCTTCCAGCTTCTTGCCGGCGTCGCGGTAGGCGTTGACCAGCGGCGTGCTCCGCGACGGATCGGCGAAGAGCGCGGGATCGGCGAGCTGCGCCTCCGCTTGCTTGCGCTGCGCCTCCAGCTCGGCGATGCGCTCCTCCAGCTCGGCGATGGCGCGCTTGAGGGGCCCCAGCGCCTTTTCCCTCCGCTCGCGCTCCAGCGCCCGCTCGCGCCGCGCCCGCGCGCCCTGCCCTCCCGCAGACTCGCGTTCCAGGGCGGGCGCGCTCGCCGCCTCGGCGGCATGACGGCGCGACCAGTCGTCCAGGTCGCCCGGCTGCGCGTCGATGCGGCCGTCCTTCACCTCCCACACCTGCGTCGCGAGCCCGTTCACGAAGCTGCGGTTGTGCGAGACGAAGAGCAGCGTGCCCTCGTAGCGGGTGAGCGCGTCGATCAGCGCCTCGGACGAGTCCAGGTCGAGGTGGTTGGTGGGCTCGTCCATGAGCAGGAAGTTGGAGGGGACGACGAGGAGCCGCGCCAGGGCCACCCGCGCGCGCTCGCCACCCGAAAGCACCGCGATGCGCTTGTCCACCTCTTCGCCGGAGAAGAGGAACGACCCGAGCACGCCGCGCACCCAGCTCTGCGGCTGCGTGGGGACGAGGCCGTGCACCTCTTCGAGCACGGTGCGGTTGGGATTGAGGCGCTCGGTGTGGTGCTGCGCGAAGTAGCCGCAGATCACGTTGTGGCCGAGCGCGATGGAGCCCTGGTCGGGATCGATCTCCTCCGCGAGGAGCTTGAGCAGGGTGGTCTTGCCCGCGCCGTTCAGGCCGATGACGGCGATGCGGTCGCCGCGCAGCACCTGGCCGTCCAGGCCCCGGTAGACCACCCGGTCGCCGTAGGCCTTGCCCACCTTCTCCAGCCGCGCCACCTCGCGGCCGCTGCGCGGCGCCTCGGGAAAGCGGAAGCGCACGGTGGCGCGATCTTCGCGCACCTGCACCAGCTCTTCCTTCTCCAGCAGCTTGACGCGGCTTTGCACCTGCCGGGCCTTGCTCGCCTTGGCGCGAAAGCGCTCGATGAAGGCCTGCATCTGCGCGCGGCGCTTCTGCTGCCGCTCCGCCTGCGCCTCGAGCAGCGTCTCCTCCTGCGCGCGCAGCTCCAGGTAGCGCTCGTAGTTGCCCGCGTAGGAGCGCAGCCCCTCCGGCTCGAAGGAGAGCACGCGGTCGATCTGCCGGTCGAGGAACTCGCGGTCGTGCGAGACGAGGAGGAGCGCCTTGCGCGAGCGGCGCAAGAACGCGTCGAACCACTCCAGCGTGGGCACGTCGAGGTGGTTGGTGGGCTCGTCGAGGAGCAGGAGCTCGGGATCCTGGAGCAGCAGCGCGGCGAGCGCGGCGCGCATCTTCCAGCCTCCGGACAGCTCGGAGGCGGGCCGCGACAGGGCCGCTTGCGAGAACCCGAGGCCGCTGAGGATCTCCTCGGCGCGGTGGCGGCCGTACAGCTCCTCGTGGTGGGCCAGCTCCTCGTGCAGCTCCGCCAGCTCGCCGCCCAGCTCCACCTGCTCCGGCTCCGAGGTGGCGGAGGCGAGCGCCTCTTCCGCGCCCGCGATGCGCGATTCCAGCCAGGTCCTGCCCGGCACGCTCGAAAGCACGCCTTCGATGAGCGACCCCTGGGGCAGCTCGGACAGCTCCTGCGGCAGGTACCCCGCGCGCGCCCTGCGCACGAGCTGCACCGAGCCCGCGTCCGGCTCGATGCGCCCGGCGAGGATCTTCATCAAGGTGCTCTTGCCGCTGCCGTTGGGGCCGATCAGCCCGACGCGGTCGTGGTGGCCGAGGGCGAAGCTCGCCTCCTCGAGAAGGACCCTGGGGCCGTAGCGCAACGAGAGCCCGCGTGCGTGCAGCAGCGACATGGGCGGCGCAGTCTACTTCACCCCAGCACGCTCACCACCAGCTTGCGGTTGCGAGGCCCGTCGAACTCGCAGAAGTAGATGGCCTGCCAGGTGCCGAGCAGGAGCTTGCCGCCCTGCACGGGGATGGTCTCGGAAAACCCCAGCACCGCCGCCTTGGCGTGGGCGTGCGCGTTGCCCTCCTCGTGCTTGTAGTACTTCTCGTTGCGGGGCACCGCGCGCTCGAGCGCGTTGAGGATGTCGGTCTGCACGTCGGGGTCGGTGTTCTCGTTGATGGTGACGGCCCCGGTGGTGTGCCCGCAGAAGATGGAGCAGAGCCCCGACTGCACGCCGCTCGCCGTCACGATGGCGCGGACCCGCTTGGTGACGTCGATCATCTCCGCTTTCTTGGTGGTCGGCAGCTCGATGGCGGCGCTATGGAACATTCAGTCTCCTCCCCGGTACCCGTCGGCCAGGTACCCGTCGATCTGCCACAGCCCGGCCAGGTCGTGCACGTCCCTTCGCAGCCGCGGCACGGTGAAGAGGGGAACGCCGCGCAGCGTCTCGCGCAGGTGCTCCACTTCGCGCCGGTCCAGGTCGGCGAGGATGGCCTGTTCCGTCATCGTCTGGCAAAGGCGCTCGGCCAGCTGATCCTGGTCCTTGATCTGCGCGAGCTGCAGCGCTTCCTTCAACGCGGCCACGTTGTCGGGGCCGCCGTGGCGCCGCGGATCGCGCTGCACCCGGTTGACGACCACGGCGGCGGTGCGGATGCCGTCCTGCTCCAGCGCGCGGTGGAAGAAGAGCGCCTCGCGGGTGGTGAGCGGGTTCGCGCTGGTCACCAGCACGAAGGCGGCGTCGCGCGAGGCGAGCAGCGCCTTGACCCGGGCGGCGCGGTCCTTGAACCCTTCGTACATTCCCTCGAAGGCCATCATGAACGCCGCCAGGTCGCCGAGGAAGTCGCTGCCGGTGAAGCGCGCCAGCGTGCGCAGCACCAGGCTGGAAGGCGCCGCCAGCAGCCGGAACCCGAACCTGCCCGCCTTGAGCATGGGCCCGAGCAACAGGCGCATGGCGTTGTTGTCCAGCACGTCGAGGATGCGGTCGGCGGCGTGGAGGAAGTCGAGCGCATTGGAGGTGGGCGGCGTGTCGAGCACGATGAGATCGAAGCGGCCGCTGGTGTACACCTCGTACACCTTCTCCATCGCCATGTACTCGAGGCTGCCCGCCATGGCGGTGGAGAGCGTCTGGTAGAGCTGGTTCCCCAGGATGGCCTGGGCCTGCTGCGGCGAGCGCGCCTGGCGCTTCACCAGCTCGTCCCAGGTGTGCTTGAGGTCCAGCATCATCGCCCACATCTCGCCGCGCGGCGCGAGCTTTGCGGCCGCGAAGTGGGCCGGCTCGATCCGGGTCTCCTCGTTGCCCATCTCCCGCAGGCCCAGGCTGTTGGCGAGGCGCCGCGCCGGATCGATGGTCAAGACCAGGGCGCGCTTTCCCTCCATGGCAGCCTGCAGCGCCAGCGCCGCGGCGGTGGTGGTCTTGCCCACCCCGCCCGATCCGACGCAGCAGATGACCTTGCGCCCATCGAGCGCCTTCACAGCGCCGCCTCGATGGCGTGGGCCACCTTGTCGATGGCCTCGGCCCCGAAGCTGCGCTCGAAGAGGAAGGGCACGGTGAACAGGTCGCGGGGCACCGCCTGGCGCAGCGCCGCCTCGTAGTGCGCGGAGAGCGCGGCGCGCGACTCGTGGTTGTCGGCGGCCTCGCCGGACGCGGCCAGCAGCGGCCCCCCGCGGGTGACGGCGGCCAATTCCTGTGGCGTGAACCGCGAGGTGAACGCGGAGTTGAGGATCAGCGGCCCCGAGGGGAACTTGCGCTCCCGCAGCGCCCGGTCCAGCTCGATGGCCTCGTTCGCCGGCATCTCCTCCGGCAGCGTGACCACGCAGATGCTGCAGCGCTCGGGGTCCTGGAGGAGCGCCTGCATCGAGCGCATGTCGCGCGCGAGAGGCCCCTCCGCCACCAGGCGCAAGAACGTCTCCGGCACGGAGAGAAAGGTGAGGCCGTGGCCGGTGGCGGGAGCGTCCAGCACCACCAGGTCCCAGCGGGCATGGCCGCGCTCCTTCTCCTGCGTCGCGTGCCACCACACCTTGCCCAGCATGACGATCTCGGCGAGCGACGGCGCCGCGGCAAGGAAATAGCGCGCCGCCGCGTTCTCGAAGGCCAGGCGGTAGAGCGTCTCGTACTTCAGCGTCATCAGCGCGTACTCGCGCATCGCCTCGCGCGGCCGCACGTGCACGCTGTAGAGGTTGGGCGAGAGCTCGCGGATCTGCGTCCCCGACGGCGGCCGCCCGAAGAAGTCGGCCACCCGTTCCTTCGCCACCACCTCGCAGACCAGCACCCGCTTCCCGCGGCGCGCGGCCGCGAGCGCCAGCGCGGCGGAGATGGTGCTCTTTCCCGTGCCACCCTTGCCAGTCACCACGACGAGGCGCCGATCGAGGAGGGACGGCATGGGGCGCGCGACTGTAGTTGCGGGTCTTGGGGGCGTCAACCGCGGCTTGACAGGCTGCGGCGGCCCGTGAGATTGCCGCGGGCAAGGCCGGCCCGGGAGACTGCGCATGCTCCGCGACAACACCGTGTTCAAGAAGATGATCGAAACCGGCGAGGAGCGGATGAGCAAGCTCGCCTCCCAGCTCCTCTCCAACGAGACGCTGATGGGCGCGCTGCAGAAGACGATGACCGCGGCGCTGGAGGCCAGGGCCACTGCCGAGCGCGCCGCCCACACCGCCCTGGGCGCGATGAACATCCCCACCTCCGGCGACGTGCGCAAGCTGGAGGGGAAGATCGACGAGCTGGAGAAGGTCTTCGAAGGACTCTCGGCGAAGATCGCGGAGCTGAAGAAGGACGGCGCGGACCGGACGCACTGAAGAGCTGCCAGCTCGTCACCCGTCCGAAGACCCTCGATCGCGATCGGGCTCCGCAAGAGGCTCGCTGCTACGGCCTCAAGCAGCCTTTTTCTTCGAAGCCGGTTTCTGAAGGCTGAGCATCGCGATGATGGTGCCGAGGGCTGCGACGCTCGCGATGATGACGAGGCCGATTGCGGTCGTCGTAGCGAATGGATTTGAAGCCGCTCCAACCATTCGCAACAAGATCACCGCCGCAGTCACGCTCAATCCGCAGGTGATCAGCAGCAACCACCCGCATCGCCAGGCTCGCGCCGCCATGTGCCTCGGCTGATCTGCCTCGAGAGATTCGATCGACGTGTGGAAGTACATCCTGACCGCGGCACTTCCGATGAGGCCCAAAGGATCCCGTATTTACGACTTCGTTTCGCAGGCTCGAAGCTCCCATGGCGGGTTCGCTCCCCCCGGGAACGCTGGGTGCCGCTGCCGGGCGTTTCCCATCATAGAGCTAAACAGATCGGGAACGACGTTCGGATTTGCCGCGCTTTCGCTGTTTTTCGCGGTGCACGCCACGCGCTCGGGCTGCGGACGGCTGCACCTCGACCTTGGAGCCGCTCGGCGAGGCAGTCGCGCTCGCTCGTGCTCCTGGCAGCCGTTCGGCCGGACTGTCGTCAAGGCGTCCCGGACGCGACCTCGGTCGGTACGCCTTGCGAGCGAGCGCCGAACGAGCTTGCCCGATAGGCGCAAACCTCTGCGGCGCTTGTCGGCCAGGTTGGTCGACGAGCGAGTATTAAATCAGAATTATATGTTGCACATGATACCGGAATAAGGGTAGGGTCTGCGCCGTTCTCACCCCACAACGGAATTTTCCACCCCCGGCCCCCGGCGGCCCGGAAGGAAACACATGCTCAAAATGTCATTGAAGGCAGCGTTCGCGCTCGCGGTCACCCTCGGTCTTTCCGCGTACGCGGCGAAGCCCTCGAAAGCGGTCACCCACAACATGGTGCACCCCTGGTCGGCGCACGATCCGAACGTGATGTCCCTCGCGAGCTCCGGCCCCGACTTCGGCCTCTTCTCCTGCCAGGTCGGGCGGAGCACCGGCCAGTGCTACGACCCGTTCCAGATGCGGACGGCCTACGGCGCGGACACGCTCATCAACGCCGGCTTCGACGGCAGGGGCAAGACCATCGTCATCGTCGACGCGTTCCAGAACCCGAACATCGTCTCGCAGGTCGCCTCCTTCAACACCTTCTACGGCCTGCCGCAGTTCAACACCGGTTCCGGGCCCACCCTGACGCAGTTTGCGCCCGACGGGCTTACGCCGTTCGTGGTGGGCGATTCGAACATGACCGGTTGGGCGGAGGAGATTTCGCTCGACGTCGAGTGGGCGCACGCCATCGCGCCCGGCGCGAACATCGTCCTCGAGCTGGGCGCCGACAACTCCGACGCCGCGCTCATCGACGCCATCAACGACGCCATCGACAACCACCGCGGCGACGTCATCTCGATGAGCTTCGGCGAGGCGGACGTCTGCCTGGGCCCGGACCTCACCGCTGCCTGGCACAAGGCGTTCGCGAATGCGACGGCCAAGGGAATCACGCTCTTCGCCTCGGCCGGCGACCAGGGCGCCGCGCAGCCCTCGTGCGACGGCACCTCGTGGATCAAGTCCACCTCCTCGCCGGCGTCTGATCCGCTGGTGACCTCCGTCGGCGGCACCGAGCTGCACGCGGCCGACTACTGCCTCGCCTCGCTCGGATGCAACCCGGCCACCCACCCTGCGCCCGGCACGTACCAGGGCGAGATCGGCTGGAACGAAGGCCCGCGGTTCGGCGACTTCCAGGCCAACTTCGGCAACACCGAGGCGGGCGGCGGCGGCTTCAGCACCGTCTGGGATGAGCCGTCGTACCAGCAGGGAACGATCCACGGCGGAAAGGCGCGCGGCGTCGCCGACGTGTCGTTCAACGCGGCCATCTTGCACGGCGTCCTCACCTTCCTGGACATCCCGGGCGTCCCCACCGGGTTCTTCCGGTTCGGCGGAACCAGCGCCGGCGCGCCGCAGTGGGCGGCCCTCACCGCCATCGCGGCCCAGGCGGCCGGCCACGGGTACGGCTTCGTCAACAGCGCGCTCTACAAGATCGGCCAGAGCACTGCCTCCAGCGCGTTCAACGACGTGACGAGCGGAACCAACTCCGCCCTCGAATTCGACGAGAACGGCAACGAGGTCGTCGTGTCGGGGTTCAGCGCCGGAGCCGGCTGGGATGCGTTCACCGGCCTCGGCTCGCCCAAGGCGAGCGGCGTGGTGAACGGGCTTGCGAGCGTCTGGGCGCCGGGCCAGGGCGTCGCCGCAACGGCCCAGTCGGGCCACAGCCACGGCAAGCCGGGCAATGGCAAGGTGCACCCGAACTAGCTGACGAGCAGGCCATCGGCAAGGTGGCCGCATGAGCTGACGAGCAGGCGGCGGAGCCCAGGCTTCGCCGCCTGACTCTTTTGTGTCTTGGGCGGGCCTGCGCCGGCGCGGCGGGGCCGATTCGCCCCGCGCTCCTGACTTTGGCCGATACTGCGAAGCCATGACCGATCGACGCTTCCAGCAAGACGGCCGCTCACAGCGCGCGCGGATGCTCGCGGGCGACCACTACATCGCTTCCGATGACCCGGAGCTGAGGCGCGACTCCCTGCGCGCGGCGGCGTTGGCGCAAGAATTCAACTCAGCGCCGGCCGCGGACGAGGAGGGCCGACTGCGCATCCTGCGCGAGCTCCTCCGCGCGGTTGGCGAGGGGACGGAGATCCGTCCGCCATTTCACTGCGACTACGGGTACCGCATCCGCATTGGCGCGCGGACGTTCGCGAACTTCGGCCTGGTGGCGCTGGACGTCGCGGAGATCGACATCGGCGACGACGTGCAGATCGGCCCCAACGTGCAACTGCTGACGGCCACGCACCCGGTGGAGCCCGAGCCGCGTCGGGCGAAGTGGGAGGCGTCCAGGCCCATCGTCATCGGCAACAATGTCTGGCTGGGCGGCGGCACCATCGTCTGCCCGGGCGTGAGCATCGGCGACAACACGGTCGTGGGCGCGGGCGCGGTCGTCGTGCGCGATCTGCCCGCGAACGTGGTGGCGGTGGGCAACCCCGCGCGCATCGTCCGCAAGATTTCGTAGGTCACCCGGGTACGACACCGATCTCAGCGGCTTACGGTAGCGGCGCCCGGCGCGGCCGCGGTCGCGAGGGCCGCGTCGTCGACGTGGACGCCGGCGCCCTGCTCGATTGCGGCGTACAGGTCGGATTCGGCGCGGGCACGCCGCTCGGCGCTCAAGCGGACGCGGATCAGGTTCCTCAGCGAGGCCACGTCGCCGCGCGTCGCCTCGACGCGGGCGCGCAGCTGGATCGCGTAGAAACCCTTGGGAGACTCGATCAGGTGGTCTGCGACGGTGTCGTTGCCCCGCAGCGCGAACGCGGCTTCGGCGGCCTCCGGCCCGAGACGGCTCTCCATCTCCTGCCGCGAGAGCATGGGCAGATCGCCGCCGAAGGCGCGGGTCGAGAGATCTTCGGAGCGGGTCCGCGCCGCGGTGGCAAACGCGTAGTAGTCGCGCGCGGCTTTCGCGCGGACGTCACGGAGCAGCGACTCCGCCTCGCCCTTGCGCTTGTCGCGCTCCTGGCCCGAGGGCGGAGCGGCGACGAAGATCTCGGCGATGCGGACGCGCTCGGGCTGATCGAATTCGGATCTGTGCGCGTCGAGCCATGTCTGCAGATCGGCGTCGGTGATCTCCCGCCGGTTTGCGGGATCGACGGCCTCCCCGCGCACGTAGGCGGCGACGACGGCGCGGCCGCCGCTCGCGGACCGCGTCGGGCGTGCGGTCATAGCCCTTGGCGATCGCCTGCTGCTCGATCAGCTTCTCGCGCACGAGGTCGCGGACGATCCGGCGCCGCGCGTCCGGCTGCGATCTGGCGACGGCGCCCTGCTCCTCCAGCGCCGCCCGCAGCTCCGCGGCGCTCACCCGGCCGCCGCGAAAGGTGGCCACCGTGGCGCTGTCGTCGGCGGGCTCTTCGCCCCGGCGGCCGGCGTGGCGCCCCGCGACGAAGCCGGTACCGACCCCGAGCGCCAGGCAGCCCACTGCGATTGCGAACGCGCGCGATCTCATGCGTGACCCTCCCCTCCCGGGCGTTGCAGCACTTTTGCGGCAAAGGCGTCGAAGCGGCGGGCTGCTTCCGGATCGCGGCCGCCCGCCAGGCGCTGGCGGCCTTCGGCGGCGATCGCCTCGGTCGCGCCGCGGTCGCCCGCGACGGCGGCGAGGGCCAGTGCGCGGATGTAGCGCCGGGCGTCGAAGGGCGAGTGCCGCGGTCCTTCCACCGGATCGCGCAGCGTGGCGAGCGCGCGGGCCGGGTCGGAATTCTTCTCGAAGAGCGGAAAGGCGATGGTCTCGGCGGCCTGCAATACGGCGGCGACCGCGGCGTCGACGTCCTCGGCGGCGGCGACCTTCCACCGCCGCTGCTTTCCGTCCACCAGGTTGCCGACCTCGTTGCCCATGGTGGTCGAGTCGCGGGTGTCCATCCCGGTCAGCTCGCCGACCAGCCGCTCCGCGGCGTCCACGCGCAGTCCGCAGTCGAGCGTCGCATCGAAGTCTTCGTCGCCGTGCCGCACCAGCCCGACGTGGAGCACGTCCATCCGGCCGCCCGGATGCTTGCGCGTGAAGGTGTTCGGGTCTTTCTTGGTGGTCCGGTACCCGCGCTTGGCGAGCTCTTGGGCGAGGCGGGAAAGGAAGGCGATGCTATTCTCCTTGTAATGTGTCAGCTCGCCATTCTGCGAAACGTGCGACGTCGTCATCCGTGCGTCCGGGTCTACACGAGGTTCGCCGGCTTCTTCTCCGGGCTGAGGAGGAGCTCTTCGAAGTACGCGGGGTCCGGCGTAGTCGTCCCACGGCCGCAAGCCATGGAACGCCTCCAGGAAGACTTCCATGTTGCCGCTTCCCACGACGACCGCTCCGACGTAGTTCGCCTTCTCCAGCGAAGCACCGGGTCATCGCCGTCGGACAACGGCACGAGGAAGATTCGAACCTCGGTCCAGAGGCTTTTCCTTGGCGCCACTCTCGGCTCCCGCTCGAAATCTACCACCCGCTCATTCGCGTGGCGTTCGGGAACAGAGCGCCTTCGTGGAAGGCTGTCGGACACTGATGCCGTATGTTGGCCACCGTCCCACCCTCGTCTTTGAGCAGGCAACTGCAGGACGAACCCACAGCACCCGCTGGAACTGCAGCAGGCCCAACTCTAGATGAATCCGAGGCACGCCTCCTGATACTCGAATTTCCCTGCCGCGTCTTCTTTTCCAGTTAGGCTTTCACATTCGCATAGGCGATGCCGGGCGGAATGTCTACGGCGACGAGGCGCGGGAGATCGCTCAACTCTGATGCACAGCCGATGCGCTTCAATTCGTCCCGTACTTCCGGAACGTCGCTTGCGCTGGTGAACCAGAGCCGAATGGTGCTGTGTCCACTCGCTCGGTATTCAACCCCGAGTACCACAACGTGCATCTCCGTCCTGATTTACCGAGACACCGTCTCCCCGGGACTTCACTTCGCGTAGAATGGGATGTTGTCGAGCTCTGTATCCATCATCTCGCTTGACGGCCCACATTGTCTCGGTCTCGGTCTTGTCCGATGAGTCTGTAAACGGAAACCGGATTTTCGCGCGTTCGCTCATGGCATTCTGTTTGACTTGTCAAGGTTGCCCGCACGGCAGAGAATTTGACCATTCGACGGAGAACCATCTCCTCCCAGGCTCTTGGGGATAACGTGATCTCGCTCCCGCTGGTTCAGCGGGCGAAACTCCACGCTCGTTTCTTATTCCAGGCACAACGTCTGTACCACAGTTCGCGCACTTGTTGACGCCGCCGTTCCTCGCGGCGTTCTCCGCGTCGATCTGTGCCTTCCCTGCCTTCGTGAAGTCCTTCCCGGCTCGCGATCCGCCTGCGTTTCCGACGGTCTCAGCCGCGGCCTTGCCGCCCGTCGGCGGCATGCGCCGCCGTCTCCGTCAGCCTTCACCGCCTTGGCGGCGTCCGCCGCGTGCGCTGCCACTTCCACGCCGTGGGCGACCTCGACGACCTTCTTGGTGGTCGAGGCCAGCTCCGCCGCCTCGTGGACCTTGTTCAGGACCTGCAGGCCCTTGACGCCGGCCCTCACCGCGCCCGCGCTGGGCAGCGGCGTGGCCAGGGTGGCCACGTCGAGCGCGACGAAGGCGATGTTGGTCAGGCTGGGGTCCTTGATTGCCGAGGCGACGTCGACCACCAGGAACACGATGTCGAGCGGTGAGCGCCCGTCGGGGTCCGTGTACCGGACGGGGCTCCCCTGCCCATACAGGTAGCCGGAGAGCAGGTAGGGCTGGTGGACGTCCACGCGCAGCAGCGCGGGGTCGTTGCTCACCCAGTGCGCGAGGCGCGAGTCGTAGTAGCGCGCCCCGAAGTAGGTGAGGTGCGTCTCCTCGTCGAACTCCTTGCCGGTGAAGAGATAGTCGGGCGTGCGCGGGGCTGGACCCG
The DNA here is from genome assembly GCA_963792275.1 of uncultured delta proteobacterium. GTDB lineage: Bacteria > Myxococcota > Myxococcia > Myxococcales > 40CM-4-68-19 > 40CM-4-68-19. Next base: position 49,735 of record CAWBVQ010000013.1, on the reverse strand, counting down.
GATCCTGGTCCAGCTTCGACTCGCGCCACACGTCGCCGTAGGGGAAGTACTCGACGTGCTCGTGCACCCGGCCGCGGCTGTCGGTCATCCACGCGGTCGAGCCGAGGTGATTGGGGTGGTAGTAGTACGTGGCCGACTGCAGCCCGGCCTTCGCCGGCGCCGGCGGCACCCTCTTGATGCACTTCTGTGGCGTCCCGCCGCTGGCCTGGCAGCCGGGCAGGTCGGTGACGTCGGTGGCGCTTCCGGCATCCGACGCCCCGCCGCCGAACAGCGCCACCTCCTCCGCGACCGGGATCAGCTTCGACGCGATGCGCGCGCCGCCCGCGAAGACATGCTTGGTGGCGTGGTGGCTGCCCTGGACCGAGAAGAACTGCCCGATGGTGAGGCTGGGCGCGCCCCGGCCGAACTTGACGATGCGCTCGCCGGAGGCGTCGTAGAGGAAGCGGGTGACGTGGCCGCCGCCGTCCACCACCTGGCGCAGCCAGTTCTCCTCCGTCCAGTCATAGCGGCGCCAGTGGTCATGGCTCGCCGGCTGGACGCCGTTGCCCACGTCCTTGGCGCCCGCGCAGCTTCCGCCGTGCGCCCGGCACTGGATGGAGGTGTTGCCGTTGTCGTCGTAGGCCAGCGAGAGGTCGCCGATGGAGATGGCCTGGTGCGGCCCCGCCGACGGCGAGTACCCGTAGGCGTAGTCGTGGTTCGACTGCGGCGGCGTCTCGGCGTTGCCGCCCGGGCCGTGCAAAAGCTCGCGCACCTGCGTGTTGCGGGTCAGGTTGTGGATGTCGGAGTACGCGAAGCTCGCGAAGTATCGGTCGACCAGCCCGGGCCGGGCGTCGGCGGAGGCGTTCGCTCCCACCATGCGGTCCAGGGCGTCGTACTGGTAGTGCGCCGCCATCGGGCCGCTGCGGTGGTGCGTGGACGGCGCCAGCCCGTTGATCAGGTCGGTGAGGTTGCCGACCCGGTCGTAGGTGTACTGGAGAAGCTGCAGCGCCCTGCCCGAGGGCGTGATCGTGCTCAGGGTCGAGAGGCGCCGTGTCCTGGCGTCGTACCCGTAGCGGGAGACGACGCCGTTGCCCAGCGTCATCGAGACGCGGGAGCCGAACTCGTCGTAGTCGATGTTGGCGAGAGACATCTCGGTCGCCGCCGCTGCGTGCGGCTCGGCAGGCCGCCTTCCCACCGCGCCGTTGACCTGGCCGCCGCCGTCGTAGCCGTAGCTGAGCGTCTCGCCGTCCGGATAGCGCAGCGAGAGCATGCGGCCGAAGCTGTCGTACGCGCTCAGCGTCTCGAAGGTGCGGCTCGACGTTGCCGGGGACCAGCGGCACCACCGTGCGCGTCGTCCGCACCTCGCCGAGCCGGCCGTAACCGCCGTCTCCTCGCCCGCCTCGTCGACGACCCGGACGATGCGCCCGCGCCGTTCTCCGCCGCTCCCGCCGCGCCGTACTCGAAGGTCACGTCGCCGGAGAGGGGCCGGACCACGCGGGCGAGGTGGGTGAAGTCGTACTCGTACCGGAGCGCCGTCCGCAGCGCGCGCAGGTTGGGGTCGACCTTGGAGACGAGGTTGCCGGCGTCGTCGTATGCGTACTCCACCAGGCCGGAGTCGGGCGAGGAGGAGGAGACGGTCCGGCCGCCGAGATCGTTGCGTACCTCGGTGCGGTTGCCCGCGGCGTCGATGATGGTCGGAGCTGGCCGATGGATTGTAGAGGTACCGCGTGGTCGGCACCCGGCCCTCGATCCGCTCCTCGACGGCGCTGACCCGATGCTGCCCGTCCTCGAAGTGGACGTGGCTCCGGCCCTCGGCGTCGATCACCTCGGTCCGGAAGCGCAGCGCGGAATCGCCCGCGGCCGATCCGAAGCCGTAGCGCGTCGAGCTGACCGACCGTCCGGCGCGGTGACCTGCACGGTCCGACCCAGCACGTCGCGGACGAAGCGGGTCGGGTTGAGACCGCGCGCGGCTCGTAGAGGGTGCCGCCGGCGGTGGAGAAGCGCGCCTGTCCCTGCACGGCCAGGCGGCCCATCGTGTCGTACTCGTCCGCCCGGAGACCGAGATGCCCTGCACCCCGCGGACCTCGGCGTCGGTGCGCGTCTGCACCTCGCGCCGCAGGCCGTCCTCGAAGCTGACGTGGTCCAGGGTCAGCCCGCCGCCGGGTTTGGCATTGGGCAACTTGTTCGAGGTCAGCGCCCAGGCAGGACGGGCGTCGAGGTTGTACATCGCCGAGACGGTGGGAGCGCCGCCGGGCGGATCGTATGGGCCGAAGAGCGCCGCCAGGCGGCCGGCGTCGTCGAGTCGGCGGACGGTGGTGTTGCCGGCCAGATTGGTGCTGGTCAGCACCTCGCCGAAGCCGATGTCATACGTCGCCCGCGACAGGTAGCCGAAGGAATCGGTGATGCTCTCGACGTATTGGCGGGTCGCGGTGCTCGTAGGTGTAGTCGATTGCGTACCGCTGTCCGCGCGCGTTGGGCGGCGCCAGGTAGCGCTGCAGGTTGCCGTCGTCGTTCCAGGTGAAGTCGGCCTGGCCACGCTCCCCGCGGAGACGGCGGTGCGCAGCTCGGCCAGGTTGCCGCGGGGGTCGAAGTCGGCCCGGCGCTCGCGCAGCACAGCGCCCCTGCGCGAGAGCAGGCCCGCGGTGATGAGGACGTGCTCGGGACGGTCGAGGGCATGCAGTTCCTGGGCCGCGCTGCCCGTCGAGTACTCGATGGTGGCGGAGAGGTCGTCGGCCGGGTCGGCGACGTCGCCCAGCTCCTCGAAGCCGACCATGTTGCCGTTGGTGGTGTCGTACTGGAACTGCTGCGCCGTCGCGATCCGCGCCTGGTCCACTGCCGCCGTCTGCCCTTCGTAGGACCGGCTCTCGACGCGGTTGAGCCGCACCCAGCCGCGCTGCAGAAGTCGGCGGGCGAGAGGAAGAACGGCGCAGCCGCGCTGCAGTCGGCAGCGGCCGCGGAGATCAGGACCGGCGCGTCGTCGTACGACCGGATTGAAGCCGAGAAGAGCATGCCGGAGGCGTCGCGCAGCTCTTCGGAGGCGAGCAGGCCGCGGCGCCGGTAACTGTCGTTGAGGAAGCGCTCGGTGAGGGTGCTGCCGTCGGGCCGCGCCGACTGCACCGAGGCGAAGCCGAAGAACTCCGCGCTCGGCGCGGTCGTGGAAGCCCCCGTCGTAGGCGATGGAGGTGGCCAGGTCGTGGCCGGCTCCCTGCTCGAGCCCGTCGTGGAGCTGGACGCCGACCAGCACGTACCGGCTCTCCGGCATGGCCACGGTGTTGCCGGCACGCGCGTAGGAGAGGTCGAAGCTCCCGCCCAGCGGCTCGTCCACGTGGGTGAGCAGGTTGGCGCCGCCGTTCTGGTTGAGCCGCGCGTACACCGCGGCGGAGCTGCCGTTGGCCCCGTCCGTCTTGAGGACGTGGTCGGGCAGCCCGTCGCCGTCGATGTCCATCAGCGTGAGCTGGTAGCCGGAGATCTTCTTGGGGCTCACGTCGCCGCCGCCGGAGAGGATGCAGCCAGGGGCCGGTGATGGGCACGATGGGGAAGACGACGCTGGCGGTGAACCCCACGCTGGGGACGGCGGAGTGGATGGCCGTCGCCTCCAGGCCGTCGGCGCCGCCGCCGAACCCGAAATTGTTGACCAGGTCCTGCACCGCGCCGATGGGGAGCTGGAGCTGCGGCTTGTCCACCGGCCACGCCGAAGCGGGCCACACCTGCTCGGGGCCGAAGCCGAAGCCGGTGTTGACCTTGACGAGGAAGGACGAGTCCCCGGCGCCCTTGCGCACCCAGTCCGGCAGCCCGTCGCCGGTCACGTCGAGCAGCATCACCGAGGTGCCGTTGAGCGTGCTCTCCAGATTCACCGTCCCGCCGAACATCTCCTCGAAGACGAACCCGGCGTTGACCTGGACCGAGGCCGCCGTGGTGCGCCGCAGGACGTCGGGGGAACCGAGCTCGTCGAGCGCCCCGAGTGCGCCGGTCCTGGGCCGCCCTGCTCCTCCGTGTTGCCCGGAGTGACCCCGGGACCCGGCCTGCAGCCCCGACGTCAGCGGGTCGTTTCCGGCGTCACCCCAGGCAGCGTCGGGCAGGGCATCCTCGGCCTCGGCGAGCTGGTGCCGAGGTTGAGGCGGACCATCATGCGATGGCTGGAGCGGTCGAGCCGCACCTGGTCGGGCAACCCGTCGCCGTTGATGTCGATCGAGCCTCGACCATCGACCGCGGAGAGGTTGGCGCCGAGCCCACCGCCGAGCGAAGACGGATACATCGACTGGAGCCCGCGGACCGTGCCGCCGGCGGAGGTGTTGCGGAACGGCTCGGAATAGCCGAGGCCCAGCGAGAGCGAGAGATTCGAGCTCCTCTGCAGCGCCACCGGGACGCCGCCCTGCTCTTGGCGGGCGCGCACGCCCAGCGTGGCGATGTCGGTCAGTTGCGCATCCTGGCCGTCGAGGGCGACGTCGATGACGCCGTCGCCGTTCATGTCGCGCACGTCCACCGTCTGCGTGGCGGAGCCGGAGCTGACGTTGAGCGAGAGGTTGGCGGGCCCGAAGATATTCCCACGCCCGCGGAGATCGTGCTGCCCGAGCTGGCGCGCGACAGATTGCCGGCGGCGAACATCGCCTGGGCCGAGCTGGCCGGGTCTCCGGTGGGGCTGAGCGCGCCCCGGCGGCCTGCGCCGAAGCTGTGGCTGGTGACGAAGGCCGTTCCGTCCGCGCTGACGACGCCGGCACGGGCGCGAGGCCGGGGCTGTTGCCGGTCTGGGTCCCCTTGGCGCGCGGCACCATCGGCGCGAAGAGGCGGCTGCGCTGCGAGAGCGGATTGAGCGGGTCGCGCAGCTTGCGCTTGCCGTCGAGGAACTGGTCGTGGGGGGCGATCCCGTTCAGGCCCAGCTCCACCGGCGCGTAGAAGATGGTCGCGTCGAAGGCCTCGCCGGTGTCCCGTTCCAGGTGCCGTAGCGCCAGCCGTGGAACCGCCGCCGAAGGGCGTGACCGGGCCGTCGAAGGTGACGTGCTGCGGAATCGCGAGGGGAAGGCCGTTGAGGGTGACGGTCATCGGCCAGCTGCGGAAGCCGGGATCCGACTCCGCGTGCAGCTCGAAGTAGACCTGGTCGCCGGCGACCTGGACGCTGGTGGAGGCGCTCTCGCCGGCGTGGTGCTTGAGCACCAGCTTCTCACCGACGCGCACGCCGACGGTGAAGGCGGAGGGCAAGCCGACGCCGGAGCTGTCGACGGAGAGCGTGCCGGCGTGGTCGACGATCAGCGGCCGCACCGGGATGGGCTCGGCTTCGCCGTGGGCAGCTGACGTACGGGTCCGCGTCGAAGCGCAGCGACTGCGCCTCCATGTCGGTGGGTGCGTGGCAGCCGGCGGTGGTGGGCAGACCGTCGTCATCACTCCCGAGGGGGCCCAGGAGATGGCGGCGGGATTGATGGAGAGCTCGCTTCCGATGCGGCCAACACCAGCGAATCGCCCGCAATGACCCGGAGGTCGAAGTCCGCCGGCACCGTGCCGGTGAAGCCGGCCGGCAGCTCCGTGAGGAATGACAATGTCCGCCGCCGAGCCGCAGGGCTGGTCGCCGGGGTCTGGCCGTCGAGCGCTGCACGCAGGCGCGCGCGTCGTCGGCGGTCGCGGCGCTCTTCGTCACCCCGCCCGAGACGTGGAGCGTGCCGGCGAAGGCGGCCTGGACCACCGTCTGGATGGGCCCGCCGGCCAGCCTGAAGTCCGCGGCTTCGTCGAAGGTGAGGAGCCGGCGAGCCCGCCGGATTGCCACCAGGGGCCGTCTGTCGCGGGAGAGCGCTCCGCAGGCGCCGGAGCAGCTGGTGTAAGGGCGATGACCGGCGCGAGCTCCACCTCCTCGAGCCGACACTGGCTCTGCTGGTGGCGCTGCCCTCGCTGCCGATGGGGAAGTCCGCCAGCGTGGGACAGGAATGCGAAGTAGAGGTGATTGTGCGCTGGCACTGGCCACGGAGGGCAGCGCAGAGGCGCCGCCGCCGTGTCGGCGGGCAGCCGGCGAACTCAGCGCGTAGCAAGGCCCGCCGGCGTCCATGGTGCCGTCGTCGCGCGCGAGATAGACCCGCAGGCGGACGCCGTCCTGCGCGGTCCCGGTGGGGGGCGTTCGGGTCCAGAGCAGGCTCCCGGAGACGGAAACCACTCCCGCGTAGGGCGCGGTCCACTCCACCAGGGTGTCGTTGGGCGAACAGGTTGCCGGCACCGCCCGCTGGCCGGCGCGGCCCGCGTCCCGGGTCCGTCGCCACGTCGCCCGCCGTGGGCAGGTTGCCGAAGCGCGTGCGCGCCCCCCACCGGCTTCCTCCTCCGGTGCCGAGCAGAACTGCCCCGCCGGGCAGCAGCCCGCGCCGCCACAGGACCGCGGGCAGTCGAGATGGCCGCCGCCCGCCGCCAAGTCCGGCAGCCCGTCGCCGTCGGCGTCCATCAAGAGCGCGCTGGAAGTGCTCCAGTTGTTGCTGGATTCGCCGGCGCTTGCCGAGAAGACGCCGAACACGCCCTGCACGCCGAAGTTCACGCTGTCGCCGGACTCCGCCCCCAGGCTCGGGATCGGCGAGGGGAATGGCAGGGAGTGCTCCCGCCGGCAAGGGGGTCGGTCCCCGCGCCACGCTGGAGATGGCGGTGGTGCACGCCGTCGGACTCCAGGCGGGACTGGTTGAAGCGGACCGTCATCCTGCCCGACCCGTCCACGGAGACGCGGTCGGGCAGCCCGTCGCCGTTGAGGTCCAGGAGGAGCGCCTGCGTGGACTGGTCCCGGTGGCCGTGCCGACACTGAAGCCGACCGAGCCGCTGCTGCGGGTGGGCCCGAAGGCGATGCCCGCATAGACATGCGCCAATACGTGCTCTCGTTCGAGGCGGAGACCGGCGGCGCATCGGCCGTCCCGAACGTCCAGGGCACCGGAGCGGCGAACCCCGGCGTCACGCTCGTCGGGGTAGGAGAGGCGGTGATGGTGGAAGAGCCGGCCCGCGGCGGCGCCTCCCCTGCCGTAGATGTCCACGCAGGCGAGACGCGACTTGACGAAGTCCGCCGGACTGTACGCGAGCTGGTACTCGCGCACGATGCCCGCCTGGCCGGTGGGCCCTGGAGTCCACCCACACCTCGATGCTGTGCAGGCGGTGGCGCGTGCCACCATCTTGAAGGCGGTCGGGGTGCTGGTGATCACGTTGGGCCGGCCTCGGCGAGCTTGCCTTCGGCCTGCTCGCGGCGGAGGACCACCGAGGAGGCGCCGGCCTCCCCATCGAGCGCGCTCTGCAGGGCGGCGGCAGCCGTGCGCGACGCTTTCCCCGAGTAGTGGATGGCGGCGAGATAGGCCTGGGCAGAAGTCCTCGCCGGTCAGCGCGTCGAGGTTCGTTCCCGAAACCTGGCGCTGGTCCCGCTCGTACACGCACCGGTGAGCAGGCCGCTGTTGGTATCCATCACGCGCTCCAGCGTTTCATATCTGCCACGACGCCCGTGCGCGGCGCCGCGACATATGGCGCCTCGGGGGAGACGCCGTAGAAGAGCATGCTGCTTCGGTCGGGGGGCTCCAAGCGGAAACAGGCCGGGCTCCGCCCCGCAGCGGACGATTCCGGTCGTAGCAAGCTCTCTGGAGCGCAGAGCAGGAAGCGCCGGCCCGCGCCGCCGTCCACGCAGGGGCCCAAGGACGCGGGAACCAAGCCGCCGCCCGTCGAGCGTGTATCTCTCGGTGCTGTCGTAGTAGGGCGCGCCGAACTTGGGATCGATGGCGACGGTGGACACCGACAGGTCCCAGCTCACCCCGGCTGATCCCGTCGCCTCCGGAGGAGTCGTAGGCGAGCGCGAGGCCGGGCTTGTACGCGCCGCGCGCGGGCGGGAGCCGGATGGGCAGTGTCAGCCGCGCGGTGCCCTGGTTGTTGGCCTCGGGCAGCATGTGTAGTCGACGTTGGCCGAGGGCGAGGCGGTCTTGGGATGGCCGGATGTCGAGGTCGGGTTGAGCCAGGGACGGGCCCGGGTGGTCGGGCACCACCAGCACCGTTTGATCATGAAGGTGAAGTGGGTCGTCTCGCTGACCATGTGGCCGCGTTGCCGGTCGAGCTGCCTGCGCGGCAACACCTCCCAGACCTCCGCATCCTCGTCGTAGAAGAAGGTCTGGATGTCGTCTGCGTCATCCCCTCAGGCAGGAGCGAACCGTCGTACGGCAGGGTGATGGCGACGGCGGCCTGGAACTTCTGGCCCGCAGAACATGAACCGGGTCCTCCGGCGCCGCGGGGGCGCGGTCACGTTGATCGTGCCCGCGTCGAGCAGCAGCACGGACTCCTCGCCCTTGCGGGTGATCCCAATCTGCGTGCCCTTGGCGACCGCTTCCGGCAGGGCGTCGAAGGCGACGTCGCTGCCGAGCTGCGCGTGGCCACCGTGCACGTCGACGTTGCCGACGCCGGTCTCCTCCTCACCTCCGAAGCGGGCATCCTCGTCCGCCGCAGGAGGCGTCCGACCGGGTTTTCCGCATCGATGCCCGGGCTGGCCGTCGTCGTCGAGCGGAGGGTGAGAGAGGTCGAGCTTCCGTCGGGAAAGCGCGCGGTCAGGGTGACCTTCCAGGAGCCCGCCGCGGCCGCCGCCCCAACACGGACCACGGTCGGAGGGAAGCCGCCCCAGCCCGCGCCCACCTTGGTGGCGTCGATGGTCACTTCGCCGGGACCCGCCGGCCATTCGGCCGAACCCGCCAGTTTCGACGCATCGCCGAAGCGCTCGCCGACGAAGGCGCCGTTCGACCAGCGCAGCCGTGGCGAGGTGACGACGATGCGCGCCTGCGCCACCGGCTTGCCCACCGGGCTTCCCGAGAGCGCCACCTCGGAGACCCGGACGGCGGAGGACGCCGCATCGAGCTGCACCGCGGCGCCGGCGCTCGGAGCAGGAGCGACCGCCAGGGCAGTCCCAGCCCTGGGACAGGTCGGTCATGCGGCCTGCCGCCTTCGTCGTCGTGCGAAGCGCCGCGCGAGCGGCTCCCTGCGGCAGATGCACCTTCACCGCCTCAATCAGCAGGCTGCGGTCGAAGGCGGAATCCAGCGTGCCCGCGGGCAGGTCCGCCGCGGTTTCAATCTCCCAGTCCCACGCCGCCGCCAGCCGGAGCTGCGTATCGCGGTCGAGCAGGTTGGTGCCGTCCTCCGTCTCGAGCACCAGCCGCGCTTCGGAGAGCTGCACCGCCTGGGTTGCGTCGTCGGGAAGGCAGATGCGGATGGAGGTGGTGGGCGACAGGATACGCCGGGATCGAGCTCGTCGGCCAGCTCGTGTTGCTGGTCACCGCCGCCGAGCCAGAGGCCTCCCACCGGCGTTCCAGCCGTTGACCATCCGGACCAGGACGGAGGGGCGCTGCACCCCGGTCGCGCGATAGGCGAGCCAGGACCACCGGACCTGGGCGAGCGGCAGCGTGGTGCTGAAGGAGAAGTCCGCGCAGGCCTGGGCGCCGGGCGCGAGCTCCAGCGCATCGACGGCCGCGGTGACCACGAACGCATTGTCCCAAGGCGCCCGGCCCGACCAACGCGGCGGAGGTGAGCGCGGCCCCAACGTCGCGGAGCGCTGCCGACGCCGTTTCCCCAGCAGCTCGATCTCGCCCAGGGTCGCATCGGCGGCGGTGGGGATCAGGGTGAGCGACACCTCCCCCGTCCGCCGTCCTGCCGCCGGGAAGGGAAGCGAAACCCATCCGGCGGCGTCCGCAGGCTGCCGGATGCCGTCCACCTCGATGGCCACCGAGCGCGCGCCGAACGACTTGACCGCGCGCAACGCGGACGGCTGCGCCAACTGGTAGGTGACGCGGACCGGCGCCGCCAGCCAGAGGGCGGTGGTGGTGTCGCGATCGCCCAGCGCCGAGACCCTCCGCCTCCGAGGCGACGGAGAGCGGCGAGAGCCAGATGACGCCGCCCGGTGCCGCGCGGTCGGCGCCCTGCGAACAACCGGCGAGCACCACGGCCAGCACGGCGGCAATCTTCGAGATGTTCTGCACGCGGACCCTCCCTTCGTCGACCTTCCGTCGATTCCGGGGAGCAGGTGTCCTGCCCGCCGGCCTCGCAGGCCCGCTACCCCCGAGGGGCCGGAGCCTTTCCGCACTCACCCGCGTTGCCGCGGGGCTGGCCTTGAGCCGTTGGTCTGTTGTTTGCCATGGCAATTCGCGCCCGGTCAACGGCCCGAAATCGAGCCATTTCGACCCGGCGCGACATGAATCTCGCAATGCTGCGGATTCATTTAGTACGATTGAATGCGCAGCGCTGGGCTCCAGCGGCGCCGGATCTGGAGCGGGGTGTCATGATGAATGAGAGGGCGATCACCCCGGCGCCGCCTCGGACCGGGATTGCCCTTACGCCGTCTTGAGCGCGGCCTCGCCCTGCGGGACGCCGTCCACGTACACCACCCGGTTCTGCGGCAGCGCCGGCACCCGCAACCCCGGCGTCAGCAGTCCCGGTGAAATTGAGCGGGTCGCAGCCGTTCAAAGAGATGCGCTCCTCGCCGTCCTTGGGGAGCTTGCGGACCGCCCGGAGGGCGTCCACCGCCTCGGAGAGCGCGAACTGCTCGCCGGAGAAGGCCTGGGCGAAGCGGCCGCCGCGGATCTCGCCGCGCGCCTCCATGCGCCGGTAGGCCTGGAGGAGCTCGCGCCAGGGCGGGCAGCGCGGCTCGCGCGACGAGCAAATCGCGGAAGACCACGCCGTAGCGGCGCAGGTATTGCCCCGCCAGCTTCTCCAGGAAGGGCTGCGGCGGCTCGTTCTGCAAGGGCCGCAAGAGCGACCATCGCCCCGAGGCGCCGTGCGGCTTGCCGTCGAGCAGCCCGCGCAGCGCGGCGAACCCGTCGCAGGTGACGCGCCCGCCCGAGACCAGCTCCCAGAGCGCTCCGTTCAGGTCGCGACGCTCCAGCCCCGTCTGCGCGCGCAGCTCGTGGAGGAAGAGCGCGCCGCGCTGCTCCAGCAAGGCGAGCAGCAGCCGCGCGCGCTCGCCCAGCGGCTCGGGCGCCCCGCGGGTGGCGTCCAGCATCCATTCCAGAATCCTCGCGGCGCACCAGCGCGATGGGAGTTGCCCGTCCAGGCGGCGCGCGCCGCGGCGACTCGTCGGCGCAGGCGAGCCGGCCCCGGCGATCTCCCCGAGAAGCAGAGCTGGTCGAGCAGCGCCTTGTCGTACCGCGCCACCCGCGAAGGGAGGATGTCGCTCTCCCACGCGCCCGCCGCTGCCTGGAAGCCCTGCAGCTGCGCCAGTGACCTCGGAGAGGCCCTGCGCGCCGTGGAGCTGCGTTCCCGGGTGCAGGTGCTGCCAGCGGAAGAGGAAGCGGTGGAAGTCCTGCGTGGTAGCCGGCTCAATCTCGCGCCGCAGCCGCCCGAGCGTGAGCGAGTGGATGCGCGCGAGCAGCGTCCGCTCGCACCACTCCGTCTCCACCGCCCCCGCCCGGTAGCGGCCCCGCAGCACGAGCCCGTCGTTCTCCAGCGCGGCCAGCTCCGCCTCGACGCTGGCGACGCCGAGCTTCTCCGCCAGCTCCGCCGCGGTCACCGGCCCGGCAGATGCCCATCCAGCCGCGCACCGCGTCCAGAAGCTCCGGCGCCTTCGCGCTCGGTCGCGCGCCAGAACCCGTCGCGCTGGCCGGCCCGCCCCGCGGCGCGCAGCTCGTCCAGGAACGGCCGCCCACGCAGGCGGCACTTCCGCCGAAGCAGCCCCAGCGTGAGCAGCACGTCGTGCAGCTCGTCCGCCGAGCGCACGTCGGGGAAGGCCTGCGACACCACCTCCGCGATGGCGTCGCCGTCCAGCGCGCCCAGCGCCGGCGGCGTCGCGCGGGTCCAGCGAGCGCCGCATCTGCACCGCACGCGAGCGCCGTTCCTCCAGGGGCGCGTCGTCCAGGTACGCGTAGGGCGCGGAGTTGAGGATCTCGTGCGAGAGCGGCGAGGGCTCGGGCGTGTCGCGCGCGATCAGGCGCAGCTCGCCCCGCTGCATGCGCAGGAGCAGCGCCCGCAGCGCCTCGATGTCCATGGCCTCGGTCAGGCAGTCGCGCAGCGTCTCGCGCACCAGGGGATGGTCGGGCGGCTCGATGGCGCCGGTGGCGTTCTCCTGGCACTGCGCCTGCGGCGGGAAAGACCTGCGCGAGCAGGTCGTCGGTGCGCATGCGCAGGATGTTGAAGGGGACCTTCCGCCCCGACGCGCGACCGCAGCACGGCCAGCGAGCGGGTGGCGTTCCAGCGCCAGCGCACCGCCCACATGGGCGCGCGCAAGCGCGGCCTGCGTGAGCATCTCGTCGATGGTGCCGGGGGCGAGGAAGTCGAAGACGCGTCTCCAGCGGAAAGCTGTTCTGCGGGCCCAGCGAGAGCAGCGACGCCTTCGTCGGTCGCGGCCGCCTGCAGCTCGAAATCGAAGGTGCGGCAGAAGCGCTTGCGCAGCGCCAGCCCGAAGGCGCGGTTCTGCCTGCGCGCCGAAGGGAGCGTGCATCACCAGCTGCATCCCGCCCGCCTCGTCGAAGAACCGCTCGGCGACGATGGTCTTCTGCGTCGGCAGGGCGCCCAGCGCATCGCGGGCGGCGCCGAGGTAGCGGACCATCTGCGCGGCGCCCGCCTCGGGCACGGCGCACTCCGCCACCAGCCAGCGCACCGCGCGCGCCTCGTCGTCGAGCATCGGCTCCAGCTCTTCGCGCAGCGACGAGACCTCCTCCGACAGCTCCTTGGTCCGCCCCGGCGCCTCGCCGTTCCAGAAGGGCACCGAAGGCGGCGCACCGTGCGCGTTCTCCACCCGCACCCGCCCCGCCTCGACGCGGCGGATCTTCCAGCTCGTCGTTGCCGAGCAGGAAGATGTCGCCGGCCATGCTCTCCACCGCCCAGTCCTCGTCCACCTGGCCGATGGTCACGCCCTCGGGCTCGGCGACGACCGCGTATTGGGCCGTCTCCGGAATCGCGCCGCCGCTGGTGATGGCGGCGAGGCGCGATCCGCGCCGCGCCTTCAGCAGCTTGTTGACGCCGTCGCGGTGGAGCCTTGCGCCCTGCGCCCGCCCCGCCCGCCGCGCCACGCCCTCCGCGTGCATCTCCACCACCTCGTCGAACTGTTTGCGCGGCAGGTTGCGGTAGGGCCAGGCGCGGCGAACCAGCTCGATACGCCGCGTCCTCCCCAAGGTCCTCGCATGCGGCCATCGCCACCAGCTGCTGCGCGAGCACGTCGAGGGGCCACTCGGGAATCCGCGTCACTTCCAGATTGCCGCGGCGGATGCCGCGCACGATGGCGGCGCTCTCCACCAGCTGGTCGCGGGTGGCGGGAAAGAGCCGTCCCTTGGGCACGCCGCCCCGGTGGTGCGAGGCGCGACCTACCCGCTGCAGCGTCACCGAGAAGCTGCGCGGCGACTCGAGCTGCACCACCAGATCGACCGCGCCCGACGTCGATGCCCAGCTCCAGCGAGGCCGTAGCCACGGCGCAGCGAACCTTGCCCTGCTTGAGCTTCTGCTCCGCGGCGACGCGCATCGCGCGCGACATGCTGCCGTGGTGCGCGACCACCTGGTCTTCTCCCAGCATCTGGCCGAGCTGGTGCGCCACCCGCTCCACCTGCCGGCGGGTGTTGACGAACACGAGCGTGGTCCGGTGCGCCTGCACCAGCTCCGCCACCCGCTGGCAGGTCTCCTCCCGCTGCTCCTTGGAGGCGACTGCGTTCAGCTCGTCGCGCGGCACCTCGATGGCGAGATCCAGCGGCCGGCGCGCGCCGCTCTCCACCACCGCGCAGGGCCGCCCTCCGGTGAGGAAGCGGCCGATCTCCTCGATGGGCCGCTGCGTCGCGGAGAGCCCCACGCGCACGCACCGGCGCGCGCAGAGCGCGTCCAGCCGCTCCAGCGACAGCGCGAGGTGGGCGCCGCGCTTGTCGCGCGCCACCGCGTGGATCTCGTCGACCACCACGGTGCGCACGCTGCGCAACATCTTCCTGCCGCTCTCGCTGGTGAGCAGCAGGTAGAAGCTCTCCGGCGTCGTGACCAGCACGTGCGGCGGCTGCTTGCAGCATGGCCTGCCGCTCCGCCTGCGGCGTGTCGCCGGTACGCACCGCGGCCCGGATCTCCGGCACTCCCGGCAACCTGCGCAGCTCGGCCAGCGGCTCGAGCAGGTTCATCGCGAACGTCGTTGGCCAGCGCCTTGAGCGGCGAGACGTAGAGGACCTGCGTCTCGTCCGGCAGCGCGGAGCCTTCGCGGATCATCGCGTCGAGGCAGGCGAGAAACGCGGCCAGCGTCTTGCCCGACCCGGTGGGCGCGGCGATGAGCGTGTCCTCGCCGCGCCTGGATCCGCGGCCAGCCCGATTCCTGCGGCTCGGTGGGCGTGCCATACCGGCCCGCGAACCACTGCCGCACGCTGTCGTGAAACCCCTCCAGCATTCGGCCCTTGTATGACCCGGCGCGGCGCCCAGATCAACCTGACGCTCACGCCTCCTTGGTGAGGTCGGCGATCCTCTTCTCCAGCTCCTGGATGCGCTTCTGCAGGCGTTCGATCTCGCCGGCGCCGGGCACGCCCAGCGTCTCCGCCACCGATTTCACGGCGGTGTCCACCTTCCCGCGCAGCTCGTCCACCGCGCGCTCGCCTGCCGCCATCACGTCCTTGACGGGGCTCGTTCCTTCGTCCTTGCGGAAGATGCCCGTCACCCCGCGGACCTTCTGCTCCAGGTCGTCGCGGATGCTCTCCGTCCTGGTTCTTCAGCTCTCCCAGCTTGCCGGCGAGCGTGCCGGCCTTCTCCTGGTAGAAGCCCGCCACCGCCTCGCCGCCGTGGCGGATGATCTCCGCGCAGCACGCCGAGCGGCATCTGCGAGCGCTTCTTCTCCTCCTCGAAGATGATCTGCGCCAGCGTCACCGAAGTGAGGTCTTCCTTGCTGCCGGTTGTCGATGATCTTCACCTCGGCGCCGCCCTTGATCATCTGGGCGATCTCGTCGAGGGTGACGTACCGGCTCTCCACCGTGTCGTAGAGCTTCCGGTTCGTGTAGCGCTTGATGACCTTGGGCTCTTTGCTTTCGCCCTGCGGTCGCGGGGCTTGGCCGCCTCCGCCGCGGGGCCCTGATCCTGCTCGCTCATTCTGGAAACTCCGCCGTCGCTTGGGCCTGGCCTGTGAAGAGCGCCTTGACGCGAAGCGGTGCGCGGCCATCACTCCACAGCTGACGGTGTGTGTCAAGGCGCGCGCGACGCACCTTCCGCCGGGGCATTTCCTTGTCAGCAAGGCGGCCTACGCGGGAGAATGCGCGCGTGGTCGTCCAGTGCCCATCCTGCCAGTCGAAGTTCCGGATCGCCGACGAAAAGGTGACGGACCGCGGCGTCCGCGTCCGCTGCTCGTCGTGCAAGAACGTCTTCCAGGTCGCGAAGCCCGGGGGCGGACGCCGAGCCGGCGGCGGCTCCGGGCACCACCCTGGACTTTCCTCGCTTCGCTGCCGCGGCATCGCCGGTGGGGCAGGCGGCGCGTCGCGTGCGGCTGGCGCAGTGCGTCCCGTGTCGTCACACGCTCCGGCAGCACGCTCGTCTGCCCGCACCGTCGGAGAGCGCCGCGCGGCGCCTGGAGGCGGACGACCTGCTTCGGGATGGCCGAACTGACCGGAGACGCGCCGCTGGCGCCGGTTTCGCTCTCCGCGCAAGTGACGAAACCGGTGTCGAGGCCGGAGGCGGCGCTTCGGCGATCTCGACCTCGATTTCGCCAACAGCGAGGCCCCGGCTGCTTCGCGCCTTCGCCCCCGCCGCCTCCGCCGCCAAGAGGACGCGGAGGACGACGACCCGCCCGAAGGAAGAGCGGCACGCGGCGGAGCCCGTCGCGGGCGGAACGAACGGCGCCGGCCCGCAGCGGAACGACTCGTTCGACCTCGCCTTCGGCAAACCGCAACCCGCACCCGCGGCGACGCCGGCGAAGGTGTCCGAGCCCGCACGACCCGCGGCGCCCGCGAAGGTGTCCGAGCCCGCGCGACCTTCCGCTGCCGCCGCTCCGGCGCGCTCCGGCGAACCCGGAGGCGCCCGCCGGCAGGATGCTTTCGAGCGCCCTCACCGGATTGCTCGGCGCCGCGCTGGTGATTGCGGTCGTGATCGCGTCGGCCCGGTCCGACGCGGCGGCGGGCTGGCTGGGCCTCGCTCCGAGCGCGGAGGTGGTCGCGACCCGCGTCGTGAGCGGCCTCTACGACACGGCGGGCGGCAAGCCCGTCTTCTACGTGCGCAGGCCGGGTGGAAAACCGCGGCGCGAAGGTCCACGGCCGCGTCCGGGTCACCGCCGAGTTGGTCGCCGAAGGCGCTCTCGCCGGGCCAAGGCCGAAACCATCGCCGGAGCAGAGCCCACGCCGGAAGACGTCTGGTCGCGTCCGCTCCGCCGCCGACGTCGAGCAGCTGGGCGCGCAACCTCCAGATCGCCTCGGCCGACCGCAAGCTGCAGCCCGGCGGCAGCCTGCCCTTCTTCGCCATCATCGCCGATCCGCCCGCCGATCTGCGCCATCACCGTCTCCAGATCAGCGTGGAGACGGTCGAGGCGTGGAGGCCGGCCGCCGCCCAGCGCGGCGCGAAGGACAAGTGAAGGACGCCGCCGCGCTGGCGCGGACGCTCGCCTCGCTGCGAGGCGGGCGAATTGCGGGCGCGCAAGGCGGCCGCGGTGCTCTCGGACGTGGCGCCGGACGAGGCGGTGACGCTGCTCGGCGCGCTGGTCCGCCGCGCCGACCGCCGCAACGATCCGGAAGCGGCTGCGCTGGAGGGCCTGCTGCTGGCCGTCCGCGACTTGCTGCCCCGCGAGCGGGTGGAGGCGCTCTACCACGCCGCCGGGGACGACCTGGAAGTGCAGGCGCTGTTTGCCCGCAGCGAAGCGCGCGGCGCAGCTTCGATCACGACCGCGAGGAATGGATCGATCGCGAGATGCGCGCGCGCACCCTGGGCGAGCGCCGGGCGCTGGCCCGCACCCACGACCGCGACCTGCTCGCGCGCCTGGCCGCGGATCCCGACCCGATGGTGGTGAAGCACATCCTGCAGAACCCGCGCTGCACCGAGCGCGAGGCGCTGGCGGCGGCGTCGCGAAGGCCGCAGCGGCCCGAGGTGCTGGAGGAGATCTTCCGCTCGCAGCCGCTGGTCTTCCAACCGCCGCGTGCGGCGGGCGCTGGCGCTCAACCCGTACAGCCCTCCGGCGCTGGCCTCCGCCGCGCTCGCCCTCTTGACCGCGCCGGACCTGCGCGAGGTGGCGGGCGACCTGACCATCTCCAGCGACGTCCGCGTCCAGGCGCGGCGCCTGCTCGCGGCCAGGGAGTGACGGCGCCGCAGCCCTATCGCTTCCCCGCGGATGGCACCTTCGCCTCGGGGTCCTGCACCTTTTCCTTGGGCAGCTCTTCCTTCTTCGGCGTGACGTCGATTTCGTCTTCGCCGGAGACGGAGCGCTTGAAGTTCTTGATGCCCTTGCCGAGCGCGTCTCCCAGTTGCGGCAGCTTGCTGGCCCCGAAGATGAGGAGGATGACGAGGAAGATGAGGATCAGCTCGCCGAATCCGAAGTTCATCGCAGTGTCACCTCGACGCGAAGCGTAGCACGGAGATGCTCCCGGCGCACTTCGCCCGCGACGGCCGGCCGCTGGTATACGCGCACCGCGGCGCCTCGGCCGACGCGCCCGAGAACACGCTCGCCGCCTTCCGCGCTCGCCCTGGAGCAGGGCGCGGACGGGGTCGAGCTGGATGCGCAGCGCTGCGCAACCGGCGAGGTGGTGGTGGTGCACGACGAGTCGCTTGCTGCGCACCACCGGGCACGCCGCGCTGGTCACCCGCACCCCTTGGTCGACGCTGAGCGCCCTCGACGCGGGCGCCTGGAAAGCGGAGCGCTTTCGCGGCGAGCGGGTGCCGCTTCTGGCGGAGGTGCTGGACGCGTTTCCCGGGCTGGTCAACGTGGAGCTCAAGTGCGAGACGGCGAACGACGGAGGGCTCACCGCGGAGGTGGTGCGGGTGGTGCGCGAGGCGCGGCGCCGACGATCGCGTCCTGCTCAGCTCCTTCAATCCGCTCTGCCTCTGGCGCGCGCGGCTGCTGGCGCCGCGGATCCCGCGCGCGCTGCTCTTCGAGCGCGACCAGCGCTGGGCGCTGCGCTCCGGCGCTTTCCGCCCCGGCCGTGGGCGCGCTCGCGCTGCATCCCGAGCACGTGCTCGCCACCGCCGGATCGCGTGGCGCGCTGGCGCGAGCGCGGGTACTCGGTGGCCTGCTGGACGGTGGACGATCCCGACGGCGCCGGCCCGCCTCTACCGGAGCGGCGTCGGGGCCCTGATCACCAACCGCCCCTCGCTCTTGCGGGCCCGTTTTCCGGGATAGCCGTGGACCGCGTCCACGGTCACTGCGCGGTGATCTGCACCCTGCAGCCCGGCGCCAGCTTGCAGCGCGCGCCGGCGGGCTTCACCTTGGCGAGGTTGGGGAAGGTCTGGTCCACCACGCAGGAGTCCAGCGCCTGCCCCTCGGCGTCGACCACGGTGCAGCCGACTCCGGCGCGCACGCCCTGGCGGGTGCCGGCGCTGACCGTGAGCACGCAGGGGTTGCGCCCGATCTCCACCACGTCCGCGGGGATGAAGCTCGCCGGCTGGAAGATGGTGGCGATGGCGTACTTCGCGTGGTCGCCGGGGTCCCTGGCCTGCACGCGGATGTAGAAGTCGCCGGGGCTCTCGATCTGCCGGGTGGCGCTCCCCGCGATCCGCTCGCCCTCGTCGTCCTGCGACTTCATGAAGTACGCCGACACCTTCGAGCCGCGCCGCGCGCCCAGCACCTTGAAGCGGATGGTCAGCTTGCCCTTCTCCTTGAAGGTCGCCTTGTAGAAATGGAACTGGCGGCTCTTGGAGTAGTCCACGTCGGCGGTACGGGAATCGGCGGGCAGCCTCAGCTCCTCCGCCCCCTCCAAGGAGCAGGAGGGGCCGCCGTTCCTGCAGGTATCGGTGTCGTCGTCGATCCGCGGCTTCGCTTCGCGCAACCGGCGCGCGGCCTCCCGCGTCCGGCGAGCACCGTCGGAGGAGCGGTTGGCGTCGTCGCTGGCCGGCTGCTTTCGCCCCGGCTCCGCTTCGAAGGAGTCGTGCGCCGGCGGCTGGTCGTTGGCCGTCGAGGGCATGAGGCGCTCGTGGCAACCGGACAGCGCGAGCGCGGCCACGGCGATGCGAAGGGCGTTCTGCATGGCCATGGGTGAAAAAGGCTAGCACGGCGTTCGGCGCGCGGAGAAGGACATCTCAAGCGCGGTCGCGGGCCAGCACCCACAGGTACTGCAAGGCGACCAGCGAGACGCAGAAGGCGAGGCCAATGTCGCTGGTCTGCAGGGCCATGCGTGCGAGGCGGAGGGCGCGTTCCATGCCCGGCACCGGTGCAACGGCCAGACCAGCCGCGGGGCCCCGGAAAACGCGTCGTTACGCGCGCGCCGGCGGCCGCCGTCCTGCCCCGAGGGCTACGATTTGTAGATCGTAGCTACCTCTGTGCCCGCTGCCGCTCCTGCTGCTGCTGCGCGACCACCGGCTGCTTGCGGTGCACCACGATGGTGCGCTGCGTCTGCAGATCGTCGTCCTCGCGGGCGACGATCACCACCGTGCTGTTGCCCGGCTTCAGCGGCAGATCGGTCTGGAAGTCGAGCTGGGTCTGGGTGGCGGCCCCCTGCGCAGACTTGCGCGCGGTGCGGAAGAACACCTTGCGGTAGTCGTTCTCGTGCTGGATGAAGATCTGCAGGTCGCGCATGCCGTTGGCATCGGTGGCGCTGCCCGCCAGCGGCAGGTGGTCCTGGTCGGTGTCCACCCCGCCGCGCGAGGTGTCGAGGTTGGCGAGCTTGATGGAGGGCGCCTCGCTCTGCATCACCTGCGTCACCAGCTTGAGGTTCGGCTTCGCGCCCTGCGCTTCCTTCGCGGCGGCCACCGGCAAGAAGCCCGTCCGCCCCTTCTGCCATTCGACGCGCCAGAACTGACCCGCCTTGCCGTGGGCGGCGAGCACCGCGCCCTTCTTCACGTTGGCCAGCCGCGCGCCCTTGTCCTGCGCGCTCGCCAGGACGACGCTGTCGGCCTGCACGCGGACGGCGTGGGCGCCGGCCACGACCGGCACCGGGGCGCCCACCGGCAAGAGCAGCTTGTCGCGCTGCGCCTCGTAGAGGTCCTTGTCGCCGACTTCCAGCCGCAGCGACACCGGCTCGTCCAGCGGCTTCTTCGCCTCGAGCACGAAGGTGGCGGTCTTCACCTCGCCCGGCTTGAGCGGCCCGAGCTTGGTGCGGCCCTTCTTCACGTTGATGCGGTCCTCGGAGAGATTGCGCAGCGCCGCGTAGCTGTCGTAGGCGAGCCCGCTGCCGATGTTCTTCACGTCCACGACGATCCTCGGCGGTCTCTCCCTTGTGGAGAAGGCCGTCGCCGCCCGCCACCTGGTAGCTCCAGGCGAACGCCGGCCGGGGCAGCTCGGCGATGTCGCTCTCGGCCCGCGCGTCCTCGAGCGTGTCGCCGGCGTCGTCCTCCCACTTCACGGTGACGTCGTCGCGGCGAGAAGGCATGTAGCGGGGAATCTTGATTGGGACCGTCCAGCTGCGCTTCTCGCCCGGCTGCAGCGCTCCGAAGACGAACTCGCGCCGGTCGAGCACGTTGTCGTCGCTCTTCGTCCAGGCGCGCAGCCGGTAGAGGGGCGCGCTGCCGGTGTTGTGCGCGGTGACCGTCATCTCCATGGTGGCGCCCGCCTGGGTGCGCGGCATGCGGATCTCCGCGGCGATCTTGGGCTGGCCCTTGGAGGCCGAGGCAGGCGTCGCCGCCCAGTTCACGCCCATGGCCTCGAGCTGCTTCTTGACCTTCTCCCGCTCCATGGCGCGGCGCTGCTCCACGAAGGGCTTGGCCTCCTGCAGCTGCTGGCGGCGGTCGGTCGAGGTGGCCTGCAAGAGGAGGTCGCGGCAGAACTCGATCTGGTAGTCCACCTGCACGCCGTCGTCGTCGGAGGGATCGTCGTCGTCCTCCTCGGGCGCCTGCCCGGCCTCCACCAGCTCGCGGTTCTTGCGCTCCTTCGCCGTCTCGTCCTTGACGAAGCGCAGCGTCTCGAAGGGCTTCTGCGTCACCCGCTCGCGGCCTGCCTTGGCCTGCTCCTCGTCGCGGGCGAAGCCGTTGAAGAAGTGCTTGTCGTAGTCGGCCTCGCGGAACGTCTTCGGCGGCGCGAAGAGGTCGATGCGATCCTTGACGATGCGCGCGGGCACCAGCTCGATGTCCGGGGTGATGCCCACTTCCTGGATGGAGACGTCGCCCGGGGTCAGGTACTGCGCGATGGTCAGCTTGAGCGCGCTCTCCTCGCCCCGCTCGCGGTCGGGGAAGTCGTAGAGCACCTGCACGGAACCCTTGCCGAAGCTCTGCCGGCCGACGATCACCGCCCGGTTCAGGTTCTTCAGCGCGCCCGCGACGATCTCCGAGGCGCTGGCGGACTCGTTGGAGATGAGCACCGCCATGGGGAAGTCCCTCTCGCCGCCGTCGGGCCGCGCCTGCTTGGGCTCGCGCAAGGTGCCGTTCACGCCCACGGTGGTGACGATGGTCCCCTCCTCGACGAAGGCGTCGCTGACCTGGATGGCCTGCTCGAGGAGGCCGCCGGGATTGCCGCGCACGTCGAGGATGAGGCCCTTGAGGTTGCCGCCGTTCTGCAGCTTCATGCTGCGGATCGCGGCCATCATGTCGCGGGTGGTGGTGCCGGAGAAGCCGGAGAGGCGCACGTAGCCCACGCCGTTGTCGAGCAGCTTCGCCACCACCGTCTCGTAGGTGATGAGCGCGCGGGTCATGTCCAGCCGGCGCGGCTCGGAGCCCTTGTGCGAGACGTAGAGCGAGACATGGGTGCCCGGCTTGCCGCGCATGCGGTCGACCGCCTCCTGCAGCTCCATGCTCACGGTGGAGTCGTTGTCGATCTGGGTGATGACGTCGCCCTTCTTCACCCCGCCGCGGTAGGCAGGGGTGTTCTTCAGCACCTTGCGGACGGTCAGCTTGTCCTCGATCATCGAGATGACGAAGCCCAGGCCGCCGAACTCGCCGCGGGTCTGGACCTTCATCTCCTTGTAGACGTCGGGCTTGAGCAGCCAGGAGTGCGGGTCCAGCGTGGAGAGCATGCCGTTGATGGCGGCGTACTCGATCTCGCGCTGGTCGGTCTGGGTGACGAGGTTGTCGCGCACGAAGGCGAAGACCTCGTGCATCTTGAGCGGGATCTGCCAGATGGAGTCGATGTCGCGGTAGTCGAACTCCTTGGTGGTGCCGCCCACGGTGACGCGGACGAAGCCTTCGCGGATGTTGGCGTTGGCATGGCCGCACCCGGCCGCCTGCGCGCGGTTCGTCTCCAGCACGCCGCCCTGGGGCGCGCCGTTGGACGGACCTGCGAGCGAGGTCCCGGGTTCCTTGTTGGCCGCCTTGTCGTCGCAGGGCGGCCCACCCACCTCCACCATCACCTCCGCCACCTGCCGCTCCACCGCTTCCAGCGCGGCGGTGAACATCTCCTTCGGGTTGATGCGGCTGGGATCGACGTAGTTGTCCTTGATCTGGACGATGGTCTTGCGGAAGACGTCGAGGCTGGCGAGGTCGTAGTTCTTGTCCTTGAGCGACTCGACGGCTGCGAACGCATCGCGCGCCCGCAGCGGGCCGCGATCGCTCCCGAGCGCGAACAGCGATGCGATCAAGGCGGCGGGAACGAAGACGGCTAGACGAGCGGGCTTGCGCATGGGCGGCGGCTCTTTCAGCAGGCGGGCGTTCTCGAAGGAGAATAGCCAGCGGGACCTTGCACAACAAGGAACGTCACGGAATCCAATCTACTAAACAGGGCAGAGTCACCCGGCATGCCGAAAGTGCTCATCTTCGCACGACGGCGTACCCCTTGGCGCGCAGCGCTGCGATCAGGCTCTCGATGTGGGCCGGGCCGCGGGTGTCCAGGGTGAGGTCGATCTCGGTGTCGCCGATGGCGCCCTGCATGAACGCCCTTTCATGGTGCACTTCCAGCACGTTGGCGCGCTCGGAGGCGACGGTGGCGAGGACGCCGGCGAGCATTCCCGGACGATCCGGCACGCGCACCCCGACGACCACGCGCCGCCCCTCCACCACGAGGCCGCGCTCGATGATGCGGGCGATGATGTTGACGTCGATGTTGCCGCCGGAGATGGCGCAGACGACCTCGGTCCTGGGCGTCAAACCCTTGATCTTGTGCTGCAGGAGCGCCGCGGCGGAGACGGCCCCCGCCCCCTCTGCCACCGTCTTCTCCCGCTCGATGAGCAGGAGGATGGCGTTTGCCACCTCCTCGTCGTCTACCGAGACCAGCTCGTCGACGTAGCGCTGGAAGAGGGGGAGCGTGCGGTCGCCAGCCCGCTTGATGGCGATGCCGTCGGCCAGCGTCGTGGCGGCGGGGATCACCACCGGCCCTCCGGCGTCCAGGGCCGCGCGCATCTTGGGCAGGTGCGACGATTCCACGCCGACGACTCGAACCGAGGGCTTGAGCGCCTTGATCGCGAGCGCCATGCCGCCGAGCCACCCTCCGCCCCCGATGGCCGCGACCAGCACCTCCACTCCGGGCACCTGCTCGAGGATCTCCAGCGCGGCCGTCCCCTGCCCGGCGATGATGGCGTCGTCGTCGAAGGCGTGGATGAAGACGTAGCCTTTCTCCTCCTGCAGCCTGCGCGCCTCCGCGTAGGCGTCGTCGAAGTTGTTGCCGAAGAGCACCACCTCGGCGCCGAAGCTGCGGGTTGCCTGCACCTTGCTGAGCGGCGCGGTCTCCGGCATCACGATGGTGGCGTGGATGCCGAGCCGCTGCGCGTTATGGGCGACTCCCTGCGCGTGGTTGCCTGCGCTCGCGGCCACCACGCCGCGCGCGCGCTCGTCGGGGGTGAGCAGGGCGAACTTGTTGGCCGCGCCGCGCTCCTTGAACGAGCCGGTGCGGTGCAGGTTCTCCAGCTTGAAATGGACCTGGGCGCCGCACAGCTCGCTGAAGGGCACCGAGAGCGGGCACGGCGTGACCGCGACCATCCCACGGATGCGGTCGCGTGCGGCGAGGACGTCCTGCAGCGTGATCATGGGGGCGGTCAGGTCTACCGCGCGCGCGCCGGGGGTCAAGCGCGACCCGCGCCGGACAGTGGCGCGGGCCGGGAAAGTGACGAAAACGGCCGGGTGTGGGATGACGGCTTACTTCTCATGGGTTGTCGAGGGAGCGGGGACGACTGAGGTTTCAAGGCTGGGGGTGCGCATGGCGAACAAGGTCAGCACGAAGACGGGCGATCAGGTGGCCCTCGTGGACGAAACCGATGCCGACCGGCCGACCATCGAGATCTACGAGCTGGTCACCCGCAAGCTGCGCGTCGGACGCGTGCCCCTCCTCTTCAAGGCGCTGGCGGCCGAGAAGGCGCTCGTCCCCTGCTGGAACGCGCTGCGGCCCGCCATCCGCGTCCGCGCCTTCGAGGAGGCCGCCGACGACCTGCGCACCCGCGCCGCCCGCGCCGCGGTGGAGCTTGGCTGCCCGCTGATCGAGACGCAGCTCGAATGGGCGGGCTACGACGTGGACGAGATCGACGAGATCCGCGGGCAGGTGGACATCTTCCACTATCTCGACGCGAAGCTGATGATGGCCACCGCCGTCCTCTGTGGCGCTCTCGAAGGTGGAGTGGGCGGCGTCGCCAAGGGCGCTCGCGCCGAGCAGCGCGTTCCCCGCGGCGTGCCCCAGGACATGGACCACATCGAGCTGGTGCCGGAGGACGGCAACGGCGCCCCCGCCAAGACCTTCCGCTCCATCCGCGCCCACCTCGGCCTCGGGCTGGTGCCGGACGACTTCCGCGCGCTCGGGCGCTGGCCCAAATATCTGGAGATCGCCTGGGCGGATGCGCGCAAGCGCGACGGCGAGGCTCCTGCGCAGGCGGTGCTGAAGGAGCTGACGTCGCAGGCGGACGCGTCGACCCAGCGGCTTCCCGTGCGCGTCCAGGTCAGCGCCGAGGCGCTGCAGGCCGCCGGCGCCGATCCGGCGCGGGTGAAGGCGCTGGTGCAGCGCTTCCGCCGGGCGCTGCCCGGGCTGGTGCTGGATCTGGCGCTCTTCAAGGTGCAGCTCGACGGCGCGCAGGCGGCGCGCGAGAGCCCCTTCCCCATCCGCTGGAAGTACATCAACTCCGACGAGTACACGACGGTGGGCATCGACGAGCCGGTCAAGCTGCGGGCGAACGATCCCAAGTCGCTGGACGAAGTGGAACCGGACGTCCCGCACCGCGCGCACTGAGCGCGGCGCTCAGCGGCAGACGTACGGCGACCAGGTGAAACGGATAAGCGCCGCGTCGCGCGTGTCGCTCAGCACGATCGTCCGCTGCCTGCCTGCGGCCCGCACTGCGTTCGACCGCCGCTGCCAAGCAGTTCAACCGGTTGAACCGACGTCCCCGACGAGCCCTATGACAGGCAGTCTCCTGGGCTGCGATTGAGAGCACACGATCCGCGAAGCCGCACTGGACCTCCTCGTATGCAAGCAATGCCGACGGGGATGGAAGTACATCCTCCAGCTCGATAAGCGCTTGTCCGTGTAATTGCCGGAGGGATTGTCGCTGTGGCCGGCTTCGCGTCTGCCGCGTTCGTCAGCCAGCGCGACCGGGCGCTACTGCCATTATCGCCGGAGGGCTTGCAGCCTGTTCCAGCAGGCCTTTGAGATCGTCGCAAAGGCGTGCCATCGCTCGGCAAAGTTCCGGCGATGGAACGGGGGGCCAGGTTCGCGCGGCATCCGTCCGTGGATAGGCGCCTGGAAGCCAGTTTGAGATCTCCCGGCAGCTCGTTTCGGCACGGCGTATTTGAGGCGTCGTCGGGTAAAGGTGAGAGTCGGCGACTACTACCGCACCTGCGCGACCTTGCCGCCGAAGAGGCGGTCCACCGCGGCGAGCAGATCGTCCGAGGGCGCCACCCGCGTGCCCTTCAAGGCGATGCGCGTCTCGGAGGTGCCCGGCACCACGATGGAGAGCGAGGCGCTGCAGGAGCCCGGGTACTTGCCGAAGAGCGCCTTCAGCTCCGCCATCCTCTCCGCCGTGGCCTGGTCCGCCGACAGCTTCAGCTCCACCCGCGTGGCCTTGGCGGCGCGGACGTCGGCGAGGCGGGAGACCTCGTCCACCTTGATCTCCGGCGAGGGCTCCGACGCGTCCTCTTGCCGCGCCTCGGCGCCGAACTTCTCCGCCATCCGCACCATGCCGCGCACCAGCACCGGCTCGTCCCCCTTGAGCAGCGCCTCGTACTTCTGGACGATGTCGTCGTAGAGGACCAGGTCGCGCGCGCCGGTGAGGTCTTCGAGGACGGCGAAGGCGATCTTCTTGCCCGTCTTGGTGAGCCGCTCGCGAAAGCCCTGCAGAATGCCCGCGACCGCCACCTTCTCGAAACCGCGCGCGCCGGCCAGGGAGGCGCAGGTGTGGGTGGCGAAGCGCTTCACGTCGTCGGCGTACCGGGCCAGCGGATGTCCGGTGATGTAGAACCCGAGGGCCTGCTTCTCCAGCGCCAGCCGCTCGCGCTCGCTCCACTCCTCCTTGCCGAAGACGCGCTCTTCGGGCGCCGCGGCGGCCGCCTTGGCGCCGCCGCCGAAGAGGCCGAACTGCCCCGACTCGCGGTCCTTCTGCGCGGAGGCGCCCTGCTGGAGCGCCGCCTCGATGGACTCGAAGAGCGCCTTGCGCGGCTTCTGGGTGAAGTCGAAGGCGCCGGCGGTGACCAGGGCCTCCAAGGTCTTCTTGTTGATCTTGCGCGTGTCGATGCGCGCGCAGAAGTCGAAGACCCCGGCGAAGGGCGTCTTGCGCGCGGAGAGGACGGCCTCGATGGCGTTCTCGCCCACGCCCTTGATGGCGCCGAGCCCGAAGCGGATGAGGTGCTTTCCCGGCTTCTTCGGATCGGGCGCCACCCCGAAGGCCAGGTCCGACTCGTTGACGTCGGGCTGCAGCACGGTGATGCCGTCCGCCGCGCGCCTCGGCGATGTGCGCCACCACCTTGTCGGTGTTGTCCTTCTCGCTGGTGAGCAGCGCGGCCATGAACTCGACCGGGTAATGCGCCTTCAGATATGCGGTCTGGTAGGTAATCAAGCCATACGCGGCCGAATGGCTCTTATTAAAACCGTAGGCCGCGAATCGCTCCATCAAATCGAAGATCTCGTTGGCGAGCTTGTCCGGCACGCCGTTCCTGGCGCAGCCCTCGACGAACCCGCCGCGCTCCTGGGCCATGACTTCGGCCTTCTTCTTCCCCATCGCGCGGCGCAGCAGGTCTGCCCTGCCCAGCGAGTAGCCGGCGAGCACCTGCGCGATCTGCATCACCTGCTCCTGGTAGACGATGACCCCGTAGGTGTCCTTGAGAATCGGCTCCAGGAGCGGATGCGGGTAGGTGACCCGCTCGCGGCCGTGCTTGCGGTTGATGAAGACGTCCACCATCCCGCTGTCGAGCGGCCCGGGGCGGTAGAGGGCGCCGGCGGCGATGATGTCCTCGAAGACGTCGGGCTTGAGCTTCCTCACCATCTCGGTGAAGCCGCTCGACTCCATCTGGAACACGCCCGCCGTGTCGCCGCGCGAGATGATCTCGTAGGTCTTCTTGTCGTCGAGCGGCAAGAGCGCGATGTCGAGCTTGCGGTCGTCGGGCAGCCGCCGGTTGATCAGCTTGACCGCGTGGTCGATGACGGTGAGCGTGGTGAGGCCGAGGAAGTCGAACTTGATCAGCCCCGCCTGCTCCACCTCGTCCTTGGCGAACTGGGTGACCAGCTCGCCGTTCTGGCCGCGGCAGAGCGGCACGTACTCCCAGAGCGGCTTCTCGCCGATGACCACGCCGGCGGCGTGCATGCCGGTGCTGCGCGTCAGCCCTTCCAGCGCCCGGGCGAACTCGATGATCTGCTTGAAGACCGGCTTCTGCTCCTGGATCTGGGTGAGCTTGGGCTCGTGCTGCAGCGCCTTCTCGATGGTGGGCGGATGGCCGTCGATGAGCGCGGGGATGTTGCGGGTCAGCTCGTTCACCTCCGCGAAGGGCAGGCCCATCACCCGGGCCACGTCCTTGATCGCGCTCTTCGCCGAGAGCGCTCCGTAGGTGATGATCTGCGCGACGTTCTCCTTCCCGTACTTCTCGGTGACGTAGTTGATCACCTCGCCGCGGCGGTCCTGGCAGAAGTCGATGTCGAAGTCCGGCATCGAGACGCGCTCGGGGTTGAGGAAGCGCTCGAAGAGCAGGTTGTAGGGGAGCGGGTCGATGTCGGTGATGCGCAAGGAATAGGCGACCAGGGACCCTGCGCCGGAGCCGCGGCCGGGCCCCACCGGGATGCCGTTGCGCTTGGCCCAGTTGATGAAGTCCTGCACGATGAGGAAGTAGCCGGGGAATTTCATCCCCACGATCACCGCCAGCTCGCGCTCCAGCCGCTCGCGGTAGAGGTCGGCGTCCACCCGGCGGCCCGTGCGCGCGATCTCGGTGAAGCGCTGGTCCAGCCCTTCCCGCGCGCGGCGCTGCAGGAAGCTGTCCAGCGTCTCGCCGTCGGGGACCTGGAACCTGGGCAGGTACTTGTCCTTGAGGTTCAGCTCGACGTTGCAGCGGGCGGCGATGAGGGCGGTGTTGTGCACCGCCTCCTTCCACTCGGCCCCCACGCCGGTGGTGGCCTCCAGCGCGCCGTACATCTCGTCCGGCGACTTGATGTAGAGCTCCTCCGTCTCGTGGCGCAGGCGCCGCGGATCGTCGAAGGTGCGGCCGGAGGCGATGGCCATCAGCACCTCGTGCGCCCTGGCGTCGCCGCGGCCCACGTAGTGGCTGTCGGCGGTGGCGACCAGCGGCAGCCCCTCCTCGCGCGCGAGCGCGCAGATGCCGTGGTTGACGGGAAGCTGCTCCTTGAGCGCGTTGCTCTGGATCTCCAGATAGAGCCGGTCGCCGAAGATCGACTTGAGATCGCGCACCTCGCGCCGGGCCTCGTCCATGTCGCCGCGCCGCACTGCCCTGGGCACTGCTCCCGCCATGCACGCGGTCAAGGCGATGATGCCCTCGCTGTGCGCCTTGAGCAGCGGCTTGTCGACGCGCGGGTCGTAGTAGAAGCCGTCGGTGAACGCCTTGGTGCTCAGGTAGCGCAAGTTGCGGTAGCCGGCCTCGTTCTCCGCCAGGAGCACCAGGTGGTTGCCGACGCGCTGGCTCTTGTCGCCCATGCCCTTCTCGCCGGCGACGTACGCCTCGAAGCCGATGATGGGTTTGATGCCGTGCTTCTTCGCCTCCTGGTAGAAGCTGACCACGCCGAACATGTTGCCGTGGTCGGTGACGGCCACCGACTTCATGCCCGTGGCGGCGCACGACTTCATCAGATCGGGCAGGCGGATGGCGCCGTCGAGGAGGCTGTAGAGGGAGTGCAGGTGCAGGTGCGTGAAGTCTGCGGGCATGGGCTGGGGAGGATACCCGAAGGGTCGGACGCGCGATCGCGAAAGATCGGCGCCTAGCGCAGCACGTCGGCCAGCGCCGGACCCAGCTCGGGAAAGCGGAAGCGGAAGCCGGAATCCAGGAGCTTCTTCGGCACCGCGCGCTGCCCTTCCAGGAGCGCCGCGGCGAACTCGCCGAGCAGGATCTTGAGCGCGCCCGCCGGCACCGGCGCCCAGGAAGGGCGATGCAATGCCCGGCCCAGCGCCTTGGCGAACTCCTTCATGGTGACGATGCCCGGCGCGGCGAAGTTGACCGGCCCCTGCAGCGCGTCGCGATCGATGCACCAGAGGATGCCGGCCACCTCGTCGTCGAGGTGGATCCAGGGGAACCACTGTTTTCCGCTGCCCACCGGTCCGCCCACGAAAGCCTTGAAGGGCGGCAGCATGCTGGCGAGAGCCCCTCCGCGGCGGCTGAGCACCACGCCGGTGCGGATCTGCACCGACCGCACCGGCGCCTTGCGCGCCTCCGCTTCCCAGTCCCGGCTCACGGCCGCGAGGAAGTCGGCTCCGGGCCCCGCGCTCTCGTCGAGCACCTCGTCGCCGCGTCCGCCGTAGTAGCCCACCGCGCTGGCGTTCACCAGCACGCGCGGCCTGCGTTGCGCCGTCGCGATCGCCTCCACCAGCGCGCGCGTGGTCAGCACGCGGCTCTCCAGGATCTCCTTCTTGTACGCGGGCGACCAGCGCTTCCCCGCCACGCTCGCGCCGGCGAGGTTGACCACCGCGTCCGCCCCCTCCACGCTCCAGGCGGCGGTGCCATGGCGCGGCAATGCCACGGCCTCGTCGCCGCGCGCCCGCAGCGCCTTCGTCAACGCGCCGCCGATCAGCCCGCTCGCTCCCGCCGTCACCACCCGCATGCAGGAAGGATGCGTGCTCGATTCGAGCGATTCGCCGGATGGTGTAGAGTGCGCGCCCCGTGAACGAGCTGTGCTGGATCACTCTGCAAGTGCCCGACGTGGAGCGGTCCCGCGAGTTCTGGCGGGACGTGATTGGCCTGGCGGAGAAATCCGCCACTCCCGCCTGGGTGGAGTTGGAGCTGCGGCCCGGCCTCTTGCTCGCGCTGCACCCGGTCTTCTACCCCAACGCGCTGATCAAGCGCGGCTACGATCGCGGCGGTCCGGTGATCGGCATCCGCGTGCACGACTTGAACGAGATGGGCGCGCTGGTGCTGCGCCGCGGAGCGCGCACGCTGGGGGAAGCGCAGGAGATCCCCGGAGGGATCTCGCGCGATTTCGAGGATCCGGACGGGTACGTCTTCGAGCTGGTGCAGTTCAATCCTCCGCCGGCCGAGCCCTCTGCGGCGCCCTGAAGCGAGCGGGCCGAGCGCAACTGAGGTAGATCACCCCGCGTGCCGGAGCTGCCGGACGTCACCGCCTACGTCGAGGCGATCGCCTCGCGCGTTGCCGGCCAGCCGCTGCGGGGCGTGCGCGTGGCCAGCCCCTTCGTGGTGCGGACGTTCGATCCGCCCCTGAGCGCCGCCGCCGGCAAGCGCGTCCTCGAGCTGCGCCGGCTGGGAAAGCGCATCGTGCTTGCGCTCGAGGACGGCCTCTTCCTCGTCATCCATCTCATGATCGCCGGCCGTTTCCGCTGGGAAGAAGCGGGAGCGAAGATCCCCGGCAAGGTGGGGCTGGCCGCATTCGACTTTCCTTCCGGAACGCTGCTGCTCACCGAGGTCGCGACCAAGAAGCGCGCCTCCATCCATCTCAGCCGATCGCTCGAGGAATTCCAGCGCTCTGGCATCGAGCCGCTCCTCGCCACGGCGGCGCAATTCGAAGCGGCGCTGCGCAGCGAGAACCACACCCTCAAGCGCACGCTCACCGATCCGCGGCTCTTCTCCGGCATCGGCAACGCCTACTCCGACGAGATCCTGCACCGCGCCAGGCTCTCGCCCGCGCTCCTGACGCAGAAGATGTCGGCGGAAGAGGTGGAGCGGCTTCAGAAGGCAACCCGAGCGGTGCTCGGCGAGTGGACCGACAAGCTGCTCGCGGAAGCGCGCGAGAAGTTTCCCGAGAAGGTCACCGCCTTCCGGCCCGAGTTCGCGGTGCACGGAAAGTACCGCAAGCCCTGCCCGGTCTGCGGCACGCCGGTGCAGCGCATCGCCTACGCGGACAACGAGACCAACTACTGCCCGCGCTGCCAGACCGGTGGACGGCTGCTCTCGGACCGCAGCCTCTCTCGCCTGCTCCACGACGATTGGCCGAAGACCATCGAGGAGCTGGAAGAGAAGTTCCCCGCGCGGCGCAAGGGATGAGGGCTAGCCGCAATCCAGATCAGTTAGCGCATGCGGGTTTCGTGGACGGCGCATCAGCGGCGACCCGCATGATGTTGCGTGAGTACCGGGCGCTTTGGGAGCCCCCGGCTGAAGCCGGGTCTAGAGAAGCACCAAGCCTCCTTCGGAGGCTGAAGGCGAGACTTGGATCAACTCAATCGTGCAGCCTCCGCCAGGAGGCTTCGTGCCGTTTTTAGACCCCGGCTTCAGCCGGGGTCTTCTCTCGGTGGACCGGCGGCGAAGCAGCCAGTGGCGCAATTGCGCTCGCCCACCTCGCCGTCGCCGTTTACGGCTTGGATCGATGTAGAAAGACGAGATCCTCTTGACTGACATGCATTGGGGCTAGCCCTCGAAGCTGTCGCTGGGCTTTGGCGTCGGTCCGCGCCGGCGTCCCGGCTCTTGCCGCGGCTGCTCCGGCGCTCCCGCCCGCTTGCGCGCCTCGCGCGCCAGCTCGCGGTACTGCGGCAGGTGCGGCTGCAAGAGCGCGCGCTGCACCGCCTTCTCGTCGGCGCCCCGGGGGACGTGGACCGGCTTTCCCGTATTGGGGTGATAGCCCGAGTAGTACATGTCCGTCGCCAGCGTCATCGGCGTCGGGGTGAAGTCCTGCACTTGCTGGGGCCGCCAGCCGTTCTCGGCCAGGTAGTCGCTCAGCTCCACCATGTCCTTCACCTCGCAGCCCGGATGACCGGAGATGAAGTAGGGGATCAGGTACTGCTCCTTGCCCGCCTCCGCGCTGTACTTCTCGAACACCTCCTTGAAGCGGACGAACATCTCCTTGCCCGGCTTCTTCATCACCCTCACCACGCCCGGCGAGATGTGCTCCGGCGCGATCTTGAGGTGGCCGCCCACGTGGTTCGCCACCAGCTCGCGGATGTACTCGTCGCCGTGCTCTTCGTCGGCAAAGGCCAGGTCGTAGCGCACGCCGCTCGCCACGAAGGCGCGCTTCACCCCGGGCAGCTCGCGCGCCTTCTTCATCAGCTGGATGAGCGGCCCGTGATCGGTGCCGAACTTCTCGCAGACGGTCGGGTACACGCAGGAGGCGCGCCGGCACTTCTGGTGCCATTCCTCGTCGGTGCAGACCATCTGCCACATGTTGGCGGTGGCGCCGCCGATGTCGCTCACCACCCCCGTCCAGCCGGGCACCTCCTTCAAGCCTTCGATCTCGCGCAGGACGCTGGCCTCGCTGCGCGAGACCACGTCGCGGCCCTGGTGCTCGGTGATGCAGCAGAAGCTGCACCCCGCCGCGCAGCCGCGCATGATGGTGACGCTGAAGCGGATCTGCTCCCAGGCGGGGATCTTCGCCTCGCCGTACATGGGATGGGGAAGCCGGGTGAAGGGCAATTCGTACTCGGCGTCGATCAGCGCGGTGGAAGGCGGCTGCGCGGGCGGGTTCACGTAGACGACGTCGCGGCCGTGCTTCTGGACGAGGATGCGCGCGTTGTCGGGGTTGTGCTCGAGATGGTAGAGGCGCGAGAACTCCGCGTAGGTCTTCTTGTCGGCCACCACCTCCTCGTAGGAGGGGAGCCGGATCTCCTCCCTGTCGCGCTGTCCCGTGAGGTAGCGCCAGGACTGCTCGGCGTCGTCGCGGAAGCGCACCGCCGTGCCGCGGACGTCGGTGAGGCCGCACACGTCCTCTCCCGCGGCGAGGCGCGAGGCGATCTCGAGGATGGGCGCTTCTCCCATGCCGTAGACGAGGACGTCGGCGGGGCAATCGGAGAGGATGCTGCCGCGGACGCGGTCGCTCCAGTAGTCGTAGTGGGCGAGCCTGCGCAGCGAGGCTTCCACCCCGCCGATGACCAGCGGAACGTCGGGGAAGAGCTTCTTCAGCCTGCGCGCATAGACCGCGGTGGCGTAGTCGGGCCGCTTGCCCGGCGCCGCTCCGGGCGTGAATGCATCCGAGCCGCGGCGCTTCCGCGCGGCCGTGTAGTGGTTCACCATCGAGTCCATGTTGCCGCTGGAGACGCCGAAGAAGAGCCGCGGCCGGCCGCAGGCGGCGAAGTCGGCCAGCGCGCTCGCCTCGTCCCAGCGCGGCTGGCTGATGATCCCCACCTTGAAGCCCCGGGAGGCGAGCAGGCGGCCGATCAGCGGCACGCCGAAGGTGGGATGATCCACGTAGGCGTCGCCGTTCACCAGCACGACGTCGAGCTGCGCCCACCCGCGGCGGCGCGCATCGTCGAGGGAGACCGGCAAGTACGCCTCCGGTCCCGGGCGCGCTGGAGCTTGCGCCTTGCGGCGCGCACCGATGTTCACCAAGGCGGGCACCCGGCACTTATAACCGCCTGCCCAATGTAGGTAAATTCCGCTCTTCCCCCTGCGTGAAGCGAGCGCCGCAATTACGCCCTGTCTGGTATCCTGAATCATCATGTCCGATGCCTCGATGCCGCTGCCGGCGGGAGCTCCCGCGCACGTCTCCGCCGCGCCGATGGATCCGCTCGCCGGCGACTGGTCGGAGGGTCTGCCGGGGCCGCTGCGCGCCCTCGGAGTGCCGGAACCTCGGCGGCTCACGCCCGACGTTCCTTTGCCGGCAGAGGCCGTAGCCGCGCCGGCGGCCTGGGAAGGGGCAACGGCGGACCCGCTGCACTCGACGCCGGCCGCGGCCGATCCTCCACCTGAGCCTGCGCACGACGCGCCCACTCCCTGGAGCGACCCGGTGGCGCAGGCAGGCGAGGCCCAGGACGCATGGCTCGAGTCGCCGCCCGCGTCGGAGCAGAAGGCGGAGGAGGCTTGGAGCGCGCCAGCCGAAACCGTGCAGGATTGGCAGCCGGAGCCGTCCGCGTCGGAGAGCGCGCCGCAAGCCGCGGCGGTGCCGGAACCTTCGCCGCCCGACTGGAGCACGCTGGACGCCGGTCCCGATTGGTCGGCGCCACCGGAGCCGGCCGCCGCCACCCCGG
Organism: uncultured delta proteobacterium; assembly: GCA_963792275.1. Lineage (GTDB taxonomy): Bacteria > Myxococcota > Myxococcia > Myxococcales > 40CM-4-68-19 > 40CM-4-68-19. The sequence continues at coordinate 15,329 of CAWBVQ010000013.1, read as the reverse complement.
ACGGCTGGGACGCGCCTTCACCGGCGGCAGAGTGGATGGCGACGCCGGCGAACGCGGAGCCGGCCCCCGCAGTTGACGCCGCGGAGCCTTGGAGCGCGCCGGCCGCGAGCGCGCCGGAACGGGAATGGACGCCGGAGACTCCTTCGACGCCTGCACCCGCCTGGAACGCACCCAGCGTGGGCGCGAGCGCTCTCGAGCAGTTGGACTCGGAGCCGCCGGAACCGGAGCCCGGCGCTGCGCAGGAACTGTTCGGGACCGTGCCGGAGGGCGGATCGCTGAGCGGGGATGGCGAGGAGCAGGCCGCCTCCGAGGTGTTCGTCGCCGTGGCGCAGCCCGCTCCCGAGGTGCTCGCCGAGGCGGAGGACGTGCTCAAGCCTGTGGATCCGAACGACGATGTCGATCTGCCCATGGCGGTGGACGAGACGGTGCCGGCGCCGAAGCCGCTGGGCGCTCTGCGCCCCACCACCGCCGGCGCGCTGGAAGTAACGGGCGAGCACAGGGTGGCAGTCCACACCCGGGGCGGCCGCACCATGCGCGGCACGGTGCGCGACGTGGACCTCTCCAAGCCGCAGTTCGCCCTCCAACCTCAGGGCGGCGGCAGCACCGAGACCATCTACCACTCCGACGTGAAGGTGATCTTCTTCATGCTCGCGCCGGGCGAGAAGGTGCAACCCGGAAGCGGCGGGCGCGTGCGGGTGAAGCTCTCCGACGGCCGCGTCATCGAGGGCGACCGCGACGGCGCCGAGGCAAGGCACGGCTTCTTCCTCGTCCCCGGCGACGCCGCGCGCACCAACACGCGCCGCATCTACGTGGCGCGGGAAGCAGCGGCCGAAATCGAAGGGTAGTACGCGCTATCGGCAGACGAAGACGCTCACGTACCAGGGCGTATCCAGGCTGCTCGTCCTCATCGTGATGGCGCCACCAGCGACCGGCTCGATCATCGACCGCAGCCGGTCCGCCTGCTCCTGCTCGTTGCGCTCGGCCCGGATCTCGACGCCCGTCGCGCCGTAGCCAGGCCTCTGGTTTTGCTGCGCGCTGAGCGGCCGTACCCGCACGCGCCCGTGGTTCGGGTCCTTCAGGATCGCGTCGCCGATCTGCCGCCCGACCGCTTCGTTGGCGGGGTTGGCCTCACACCAGAATACGTCGTAGTCCCAGCCCCGGTCCGTCTGCTGCGCGATGGTGAACTGAGCCGACTCGCGGATCGCGCCGGCGCGCTCTTTCGTCTCGCTCGCCACCGTCGGCGCGGCCTGGAAGAGGCGCGCCAGCCGCTCGCGCGTGTGCGGGTCGTCGAGCGAATCGACCAGGGCCAGCGCGATCTCCTGCTTCTTGGCGTTCTCCTGCTCCACCGCGTCGAGGATCTTGTCGATGACCTTGAGGAAGTATTCGCGCTGTCCGGTGAGCTTGGCGCGCTCCTCCTGGTTCAGGCGGATCTGCGCGTCCTGCCGATCGATCTGCGTCTTCTGGCGCTCGCTCTCGGCCTTGAGGACGCCGCCCTGCCAACTCGCGTACACGCCGAGCGCCGTGCCGACCAGCCCGAGGAGCGCGCTGATCCCGGCGACGATACCCTTCGCGTTCTCGTTCGCCATGGCGCGCTCCACGGCTAGTGCAGGTACTTGTCCGAGCCGCTGCCCTTGAAGGGGCCGCCCTTTTCGTCGTTGCCGCGGACCACCCGGAGGCGGCTGCGGCGCAGGCGCCGGTCGATCCACCAGACGCGCGCCCGGAGAAGGACGTTCTTCGGCGCGACGCCGCCCGCGAGCAGGACGCCCGCGCCCAGGCCGAAGAGCTGCGGCAGGTAGGGCACCCAGCCGGTCATCAGCATGAAGAGGACGGTGATGCCCGCGGAGATGGGCAGCATCCAGCGCGCCTGCACCGGCAGGAAGTAGAGGAAGATCTGCGCGTCCGGCATCAGCACCGCGAAGGCGGCGATCAGGCCTTCGAGCGACGACCAGTTGCCGGCGAAGGCATGGAAGCGCACGGCGTTCACGGCCAGGCCGAGCAGTGCGGTGGCGACCGCCCCGAGAGCGCCCGTGGCCAGGTAGAAGATGACGAAGCGCCGCGTGCCCCACGCCTGCTCGAGATACGCGCCCAGGAGCCACAGTCCCAGGAGCGCGAAGAGCAGGCTGAGCGGGTCGGGGTTGAGGAAGGTGTAGGTGAGCGGCTGCCAGAGGCGCCCATGCCAGAAGGCGTCGGGAACGAACACCACCGTGCGCGCCAGCTCCGCGCCGGACTGGCCCAGCACCGCGACCAGGATGGACACCGCCACGGTGATGCCGCCCAGCCACTTCACGCCGCGCGTGAGCGGAGGCACTCCGAAGGACATCGTCGGCTGGCCGCGCGGCATCCGCTCTCGAGTCTAAGTCGTCAGGGCCGCGGGCGCTCGCGGTAGAAGAGCGTGATCGTCAGGCAGTGGAATTCCTTGTCGGAGCTCTGGGTGACGATCTTGTCCACCATCTCCAGCTGCGGGTTGTCGCGCAGCCAGCGGGTGATGTTGTCGCCCATCGCCTCGCGGTCGCGCGCGAGGGTGGTGGAGAAGATCTTCATGCCGGTGAACTGCACGGACGTCATGATCGGACCTCGCGCACGATCTGCTCGACTTCGGACTCTGTGAGGGTGCGGGCGGAGGCCTTGGCCCGCGCCAGCACCGCCTGGGCAAGGTGCTCGTTTGCGGGGATCTCGTGCCGGGCAAGCCAGTGCTTCACGTTGGAGAGACCGCTCATGGGGCCGATCTCGATCTGCTGCTGCTTGCCGAACTCGCCGGCGGGCACGCCGCTGTAGATGCGGTCGGCGAGCCAGCGGTCGCCCTTGCGCTGCGCCTTGACGATGGCGGCCGCGTGCACCCCCGTGGCGGTGCGGAAGGCGTCCTGGCCGGCCACCGGATAGTTCACCGGCAGCTGGTGCCCCGTGACCCGCGCGGCCAGCTCGACGAAGCGGACCAGCTTGGACATGTCGCGCGGCCCGTAGATGGGGTGGCCCATCAGCTTGAGGTTCACCAGCAGCTGATCGCAGGCGGTGTTGCCCACCCGCTCCCCGATGCCCGCCGCGCACCCGTGCAGGCGCGTCGCTCCCGCGGCGCCCGCGGCCAGCGCGTTCCAGAGCGCGAGCCCGCGGTCGTTGTGGCCGTGCCAGTCGAGGCCGATGTCAGGCCCCGCCACCTCGCGCGCGAAGCGCACCAGCGCCGCCGCCCCTTCCGGCGTGGCGTGGCCCACCGTGTCGCAGAGGCAGAGCCGCCGCGCGCCGGCCTCGATGGCGCTGTGGAAGAGACGGCGCAGGTCCTCGGGCTTGCTGCGGGTGGTGTCCTCGGTGACGTAGGTGACGGAGAGCCCGTGCTGCACCGCGAAGGAGATGGCCTCTACCGACTGCTTTTCGATGAAGGAGAGATCCCACTCCTCCGCATATTGGCGGATGGGGGAGCTGCCGATGAAGGCGTAGACCTCCAGCGGCACGCCCGTTTCCTCTTGCAGCTCGGCCGCCGGGGCGATGTCGCCGACCACCGTGCGGCAGGCGACGTTGAGCCGGATGGCCAGCTTCGCGTCGCGCTTCTCCTCCGCGAGCCGCTTCACCGCCGCGCGCTGGTGCGCGCCCGCGCCGGGCAGCCCCACGTCCAGCTGCGCCACGCCCAGCTCGTCGAGCAGGTGGAGGATCTCGATCTTCGCCTCGATGGGCGGGTCCGTTGCCGAAGGGCTCTGGATGCCGTCGCGCAGGGTCTCGTCGAGCACCTCGGCGCGCGAGAGCTCACCCAGTCCCTCTGGATTCCAGTCGTGGAACAGCTCCGGCACGAATCTAGGCCGACTCCAGGAGGAGCGCGATGCCCTGCCCACCCCCGATGCACGCCGAGCCGACGCCGCGCCTCACGCCCCGCCGCTTCATCTCGTAGAGCAGGTGCGCGGTGATGCGCGCGCCGGAAGCCGCCAGCGGATGCCCCACCGCGATGGCGCCGCCATCCACGTTGGTGCGGTCGCGCGGGAGTCCCAGCTCCTTCTCCACCGCGAGGTACTGGGGCGCGAACGCCTCGTTCACCTCGAAGAGGTCGAAGTCGGAGAGGTTCGCCTGGTGCCGGTCGAAGGCGCGCCGGATTGCGGGCGCGGGTCCGATGCCCATGATGGTGGGATCGCAGCCGGAGATGCCCCAGCCGATCAGCTTGCCGAGCGGCTTCCTGCCCCGCTTGTCGGCGAACTCGCGGGTGGCGAGGATGAGCGCGCCGGCGCCGTCGCAGATGCCGCTGGCGGCGCCGGCGTGGATGACGCCGTCCTTCTTGAACACCTTGGGCAGCCTCGCCAGGCTCTCCACGGTGGTGTCGGGCCGGTTGTGCTCGTCGCGGGCGAACTGCACCACCGCGCCCTTCTTGCCCGGCAGCTCCATCGGGGCGATCTCGTCCGCGAAGCGCCCCGATTCCTGCGCGGCGGCAAAGCGCTTCTGGCTTGCCACGCTGTACTCGTCCACCTCGCGCTGGCCGATGCCGTACTTCGCCGCCAGGTTCTCCGCGGTCATGGCCATGGGCAGGCCGCTGTAGCTGTCGGTCAGCGCCTCCCAGAGCGAGTCCTCCAGCTTGGGCGCCTTGCCCAGCGCCACCCCGAAGCGCAGTCCGCGGGCGACGTGCGGCGCCTGCGACATGTTCTCGGTGCCGCCCACCAGCGCGCACTGGCTGTGGCCCGCCAGCATCTCCAGCGCCGCGTCCACCACCGCCTGGAATCCCGAGCCGCAGAGGCGGTTGACGGTGAGCGCAGGCACCGACTGCGGCAGGCCCGCCCTGAGGCCGACGTGCCGCGCCAGGTAGATGGCGTCCGCGCTGGTCTGCACCACGTTGCCGAAGACCACGTTGTCGATCTCGTCGGGCTTCACGCCGGACTGGGCAATCGCCGCTTTCGCGGCGTGCACGGCCAGGTCGGTTGCCGACTGGTCCTTGAGCGAGCCGCCGTAGGTGCCGAAAGGGGTCCGCTTCGCTGCCAGGAAGACGAGCTCGGTGGGGATGGGCTTCATGGTGGGCTCCAGAAGAGGGCGCGGAGCATAACCAGTTCGCGGCCCGGTCGCGAGCCGGCGCGGGCGGGAGCGCAGCGCGCTTGACACATCGCAGCGCCGGCTCGGTTCATTCCCTCGACGTCAGCGAAGCTTCGCAAGCCGGCCGAGCAGCTCCTGGCCGACCTGCGCGGTGCTCGCCGCGGGTCCGCCGAGCAGCGGCACCAGGTCCGGCGTGCGCGATCCCTCGCGCACCTGATCCTCCACCGCCTGCTCGAGGAGGCGCGCCTCGCGCGAGTGCCCCAGGTGCTCGAGCATGAGCGCCCCGCACAGCGCCATCGCGAGCGGATTCGCCTTGCCCTGCCCCGCGATGTCCGGGGCGCTGCCGTGCACCGGCTCGAAGAGCGAGACGTGGCCGGGATGGATGTTGCCGCTCGCGGCCAGGCCCAGGCCTCCGGTCAGCGCCGCGCCCAGGTCGGTGAGGATGTCGCCGAAGAGGTTGTTGGTGACGATGACCTGGTACGCCTCGGGCTGGCGGACCAGATCCATCGCCAGCGCGTCCACGTAGACCGCCTTCGCCTCGATTCCCGGGTGCCGCCTCGCCACCTCGGCGAAGACGCGCCGCCAGAGGCCGTGGCCGTGGAGGAGCACGTTGGCCTTGTCTGCCATGCACACCCTGGTGAGCCCGCGCTGTCCGGCGAACTGGAAGGCGGCCTCGACGATGCGCTCCACGCCCTTGCGGGTGTTGATCTCCACCTCCTGCGCCACCTCGTCCGCGGTGCCCTTCTTGAAGACGCCGCCGGTGCCCGTGTAGAGGCCCTCGGTGTTCTCGCGGAAGACGGTGAAGCGCAGCTCGCTTCTGCCCTTGCCCTTGAGCGGGCTCAGGCGGTCGTCGAGCAGGAGGCAGGGCCGCAGGTTGATGTACAGGTCCAGCTCGAAGCGCATGGCGAGGAGGATGCCCTTGGCGTGCTCGTTGCCCGGCACGCGCGGATCGCCCACCGCGCCGAAGTAGATGGCGGCGTAGTCGCGGCGCAGCCTGTCCATGAACCCGGCCGGCAGGATGGTGCCGTCTTTCAGGTACCGGTCCGCCCCGAAGTCGAACCAGTCGAACTGCAGCGGAAGCCCCAGCGCCTCGAGCAGGCGCACGCCGATCTGCGCGACCTCGGGGCCGATGCCGTCGCCGGGAATCACCGCGATGCGCAAGGCCATGGGCCGCGCAGACTAGAGGGGCCAGGGGGGTCGGTCAACGAGCGGCGCGATGGCGCAGCCGCCGCCCGCGTCAGGCGCGCTTCTGCCGCTTCACCTTGTTGGCCTGCTTCGCCAGCGCCGTCCGCGTCTTCTTCGGCAGCTTGGAGATGGTCTTCTTGCGCCTCGCGGCCGCCGCGGCCTTCTTGATGTTCCGCCGCGCCGCCGCCTTCTGCCTGGGAGTGGTCATGCGCCGCAAGGTGCGCACGCGCGTGCGTGGTTGCACGGAGTTGGCCGCTGCGCGCGCCCGTGCTAGCTGCGCCGCATGATGATCCTGCTCGCCCTCTTCGCCTCCTGCCTCCTGGAAAAGAGCGATGCGTGGGGACCCGACGGCAAGCTCGCCCTGCGCGCCGAAACGGTGGTCGACGGCCTGACCACGCCGTGGAGCCTCGCCTTCCTGCCCGGCGGCGACGTGCTCGTCTCCGAGCGGCCCGGCCGCGTGCGGCTCCTGCACGGGGGCAAGCTCGCGTCGGAGCCGGTGCTGACGGTGAAGACGGGCGAGAGCAGCGAGGGCGGCCTCCTCGGCATCGCCGTCAATCCGCGGGACGCGACCCAGCTCTATCTCTACGCGACCGTCCCCGGACCGGAGAACCAGCTCCAGCGCTGGACGCTCGCGCAGGACCACCGCAGCGCCAAGCTCGACAAGATCGTTCTCAAAGGCATCGCCGCCTCGCGCTACCACGACGGCGGGCGCATCCGCTTCGGCCCCGACGGCGCGCTCTACGTGGGAACGGGCGATGCGCGGAAGCCGGAGCGCTCGCAGGATCCGAAGAGCCTCAACGGCAAGCTGCTGCGCGTGGACGAGAGCGGCAACGCCACGCCCTGGCTGCTCGGCGTCCGCAACACCGAAGGGTTCGACTGGATGGACGACGGCTCCATCGTCCTCACCGACCACGGGCCGAGCGGGGAAATCGCGGGGCGTTACGCGCACGACGAGGTGAACCTCGCGCACAAGGGCGACAACCTCGGATGGCCCGACATCTACGGCTGCGAGAGCAAGGCCGGCATGATCTCGCCGCTCATCACCTGGGCGGGCCACGCGCTGCCGCCCGGCGGCGCGGTCGTCTACCGCGGAAACGCCATTCCCGAGCTGCGCGGCGACGTGCTGGTCGCCTCGCTCGGCGCCGAGCAGATCCACCGCGTGCGCATCGAAAGCGGCAAGGTGACGCTTCACGAGGTGTACTTCCGCCAGAAGCTCGGACGGCTGCGCGAGATCGCGATGACCCCTTCGGGCGAGCTCTGGGTCACCACCTCCAACTGCGACACGCGCGGCGAATGCGGCGCGGGGAAAGACCGGATCCTGCGAATCGTGCCAGAGTAGCGCGCATGACCCCTCTTCTGCTCGCGGCGCTGCTCGCCGCAAATGCCCCCGTAACCAAGACCGGAATTCCCTATCTGACCGACGACCAGGCCGGACCGCAGGACCTGGTCCAGGCCATCCGCTCGCGCAGGGGCGGCAAGCTGCTCAACCTCGACCGCGTGCTCTTGCACAGCCCGAACTTCGCCAAGGGCTGGAACGGCATGTTCGCGGCCATCCGCAACCAGCTCTCGCTCCCCGGCAACCTGCGCGAGATCGCCATCATGGGCATCGCGGTGCTCAACAAGTCCGACTACGAGTGGATCCAGCACGAGCCGGAGTTCCTCAAGGCCGGAGGCACCAAGGAACAGCTCGCCGCCATCAAGCGGCTCAAGCCGGACCCCAAGCTCTTCAAGCCAGCGGAGCTGGCCGCCTTCCAGCTCACCATGGAGATGACGCGCGACGTGCAGCCGAAGCAGGCCACCATCGACAAGGTGCGAAAGCTCCTCCCCGACGATCAGGTGGTGGAGCTGATCGGCACCATCGCCGGCTACAACATGGTGTCGCGCTTCCTGCTCGCCACCGGGGTGGAGGCCGAAGAGCCTAAGCGGTGAGCTTCTCGAAGACCGCCGTGCCGTGGTGCTGGATGGCGGGGACGATGCCGCCCTCGCCTACCAGCGCCTGGATGATCTTCGAGGGCTCCTCGGCGGGGAAGGCCTGGCCAAAGACCCGCACCTGGCCGCGGGCGAGATCCACCTCGATCTCCTCGCCGTCCTTGGCCAGCTCGTAGAAGCGCGCGTCCTGCACCACCAGGAACGGCAGCGCCTCGTTGACGAGGTTGCGCTTGTGGATGAAGGCATAGCTTTTGGCGACGATGGCCTCGACGCCGGCGCCTTTCAGGGCCAGGACCGCCTGCTCGCGCGAGCTGCCCGAGCCCCAGCCTTCTCCGGCCACCACCACCCGCGCCCCGCCCTTGATCTTCTCGCCGAAGTCCGGCTTCACGAAGTGGAACGCCTTCGCCCCCAACTCGGAAAGCGAGGTGAGGTGGCAGAACTGGCCGGGGATGATGGCGTCGGTGTCCACGTTGTCGCCGAAGCGCTGGATGCGCGAGCGCAGCACGGATGCGCGCTGCTTGTCCGCCGCGCGCGCCTCGCGGGCAGAGGCCGGCGCGGCCCCCGACACAGCCGGCATCTGCGGCTCCACGATGCGCACCTCCGGCGTCCGGCGCGACTTGCGTTCGCCGAGGATGCGCCGGAAGCGCTCCTGATCGACCTTGGCGAGCAGCGGTCGCGGATCGGCGATCTTCATCGCCGCGGCGCTCGCGGCCACGGTGGCGGCGGAGCCCAGGTGCGCAAGCAATCCGTCGCCCATGCGGTTCTCGAAGTTGCGGTTCTGCGAGGAGAGCCACTTCTCCCCCGGAGCCGCCTTGCGCGAGGCGACGCCCAGGCACATGGAGCAGCCCGGCGGGTCGACGCGGAACCCGGCGCGCTCGTACGCGGCCCAGAGCCCGGCCCGGCGCAGGTTCTCCTGGATGGAGAGGTCTCCCGGCACCACGATCTGCTTGTCGTTGCCCGGCCGCGACACGCCCGACGCCTCCAGGACCAGCGCCGCCAGCACCAGCTCCTCTTCGGTGGTGGTGCAAGCGCCGACGAAGAGGCCCTGCAGCTCGGTGCCGGCGAGCGCGGTCACGCCCTTCACGTTGTCGGGCGAGAAGGGCACGGCGATCTGCGGCTCCAGGTCGTCCAGGCGCACCGCGAACTTCTCCGCGTAGGGCGCGTCCGGGTCGGCGCGGAAGGCCCGCATCGGCTTGGTCGCCTCCGGGTCGTCCTCGTCGCGGCGCCCCGAAAGCCAGGCCGCGGTCACCTCGTCGGCCTCGAAGATGCCGTTGAGCCCGCCGAACTCCGCGGTCATGTTGGCGATGGCGAAGCGCGAGTCGGTGGAGAGCTGCCGCACGCCCTCGCCGCGGTACTCGACCGACCGCTCCATCGCCACCGTGTTGCGCCCGAGGAGCCCGAGCGTGCGCAGGATCACGTCCTTGCCGGCGATGCCGAAGGGCAGCGTGCCTCCGTACTCGACGGCGATGGCCTCGGGCACCTGGATCCAGGAGCTGCCCAGGACCATCGCCACCACGATGTCGGCGCCGCCGAGACCGATGGCGACCGCGCCCAGCCCGCCGTGCGACGAGGTGTGCGAGTCGGCGCCCAGGACCACCTCGCCGGGCCGAACCAGGTCCCGGTAGAACTTGGTGTGGAGGATGGTCTGGTTGGAGTCGTAGAAGTGGCGGATGCCGCTCTCCCTGGCGAAGCTCTGCGAGAGCTGCACCAGCTTCTGCGTGCGCTTGTCGGACGCCAGCGTCACCGGATCGACGGTGTGATCCACGGCGAGGAAGAAGCGGTCCTTGTCGTGCAGCGCGGGCCGGCCCAGCATCGAGTAGGTGCGCTCCATGCCGTTCCACGCCAGCTCGGAGGCGATGGTCCAGTCCACCGAGATCTGCAGCACGTCCCCCGCCTGCACCCAGGGCCGGGGCAGGCTGCGGGCATGCGCCGCGAGGATCTTCTGCGTGAGCGTCATCGGACGCCGCGTGGGTTCGGCCATAGGGACGCTGCTACATGCATCGACTTCCGCCCGCGCGCAACCGGCGCGGCTCCCGCGGATACGCTTTGCGGCATGAACCTGCCCCATCGCCAGGCAGGCGTGCGAAACTGCCCCGGGCATGGAGACGTGGTACGAGCGGCTGAGCACGCTGGACTCGCTCTTCCTCGAGCTGGAGGACCGCTCCGCCCACATGCACGTGGGCGCGGTGGCGCTCTTCGAGGGCCCTCCGCCGCCGTACCGCGACCTGCTCGCGCTCATCGAGGCGCGGCTCGCGCAGGTGCCGCGCTACCGGCAGCGGGTGGTCTTCGTGCCCCTCAAGCAGGGACGGCCGGTGTGGATCGACGAGTCGCAGTTCGACCTCGAGTACCACGTGCGCCGCACCGCCCTGCCGGCGCCGGGAGGCGAGGCGGAGCTGAAGAAGCTGGTGGGGCGGCTTCTTTCCCAGGCGCTCGACCGCGAGAAGCCGCTCTGGGAGATGTGGCTGGTGGAAGGGCTCGGTCAGGGGCGCTTCGCCATCGTCTCCAAGACCCACCACTGCATGCTCGACGGCATCTCCGGCGTCGATCTCGCCACCGTGTTGATGGACACCGAGCCGGTTCCCGCGCCGCCGCCCGCGCCTCCGCCGTGGACTCCGCGCAAGGCGCCGCGCATGTCCGATCTGCTGGTCGAGTCCGTGAAGCAGCAGATCTCGCATCCGCTGCGCATGGCGCGCGAGGCGCTGCAGCCGAACAGCGACGCGGTGAAGCTCTTCGGCGAGCTCTTCTCCAGCCTCAAGCCGCTCGCGGGCATGGTCTCCATGGGCCAGGCCCCGCCCTCGCCGCTCAACGTGCCCATCGGGCCGCACCGCCGCTTCGAGATGCTGGAGCTGCCGCTTGCGACCATCAAGCAGGTGCGGGCGAAGACGCGGGCCACCGTCAACGACGTCATCCTCGGCGTGGTGGCCGGCGCGCTGCGACGCTGGCTCACGGCGCGCGGCGAGGCGCCCACCGCCGACCTGCGCGTGCTCGTGCCGGTGAGCATGCGCACCCGCGAGGGCCGGGGCACCTTCGGCAACCAGGTCTCGGCGGTCTTCTGCGACCTGCCGCTGACCGAGCCGAACCCCGTCGAGCGGCTGCGCAAGGTGCACGACGCGATGATGGTGGTGAAGAAGAGCGGCACGGCGGTGGGCGCGCACACGCTCTCGCGCCTGGGCGACTTCGCGCCGCCGCAGCTCCTCGCCCAGGCGGCGCGGTTGCAGGCCGTCACCCGCATGTTCAACCTGGTCGTCACCAACGTGCCCGGGCCGCAGTTTCCCCTCTACCTGCTCGGCAAGCGCATGCTCCGATGCTATCCACAGGTCCCCCTGGCGGCGCAGCAGGCCGTGGGCATCGCGCTCCTCTCCTATGACGGCTGCATCGGCGTGGGGCTGATCGGCGATGCGGACGCGGCGCGCGACCTGCCGGCGCTCGGGGAGGCGATGACGGCCGCCCTGGACGAGCTGCATGCCGCTCACTGACCAGGGCATCCACTACGAGACGCTGGGCGACCCGGCAAGACCGCCGCTGCTGCTGATCATGGGCCTTGCGCTCTCCTCGCGCGCCTGGGACCGGCTGCCCGAGCTTTTGGCCAGAGACTTCCACGTGCTGGTGTTCGACAACCTCGGCACCGGCCGCTCCGCCCGCCGCGGCGTCGCCTACCGCATGCGCCACCTGGCCGACGACGCCAAAGGCGTGCTCGACGCCGCGGGAGTGCGGCAGGCCTGCGTGTTCGGCATCTCCATGGGCGGGATGATCGCGCAGGAGCTGGCCATCCGGCACCCCGATCGGGTCCGCTCGCTGGCGCTGGGGTGCACCTTCGCCTCCTGGCGGAAGGCCACCGCGCCGCGGCTGGGCACCAAGATCGATCTGCTGCTCCTCAACCTGGGCAGGGTCACGCCGGATCGGATCGCCCGCATCCTCGTCTCGGCGGAGTGGCACGCGGCGCATCCGGACTCCGCGCTGCAGTGGCTCCGGCGGGCCGAGCGGACCGCGCTGCGCTTCGCCACCGCGCAGCTCCTGGCGATCGCGCGGCACCACACCCTGGACCGCCTTTCGCGCATCCAGGCGCCGACGCTGGTCTTGACGGGCGACCAGGACCGCCTGGTGCCGCCGGCGAACAGCGAAGTGCTGGCGAAGTCGATTCCCAGGGCGAGGCTTCAAGTGTTGCGCGGAGCGGGGCACGTCTTTCCGTTGGAACGGGAAGAGGAGACGGTGCACGCCCTGCGAGAGCATTTCCTGGCGAGCTGACGGCGTTGCGGCAGCAATTCGCACCGTGTGACGCCGAAATGAGCAATTGAGCAAAGTGAGTAAGCCGATGGCCTGCGATTCTTCTTGCTGTACGCACAATATGTGCTATTCTATCCGGATGAAGGCTGCGAGGCGGCAAACGGCGTTCGAATTCCCGGCCCGCGGAGGCAAGCGGAAGGGCGCCGGCCGGCCCAGGACGCGGCCGCATCCCGGTCTCGTCGGGCCTGGCGTGCCGCACCTGCGCCGTCCCGATTTCGCCGCTCGCCACCCCGTGCACGTCACCATGCGGCTCCAGCCCGGCGTCGGCTATCTCCGCGGCTATCGCCGCGCCAAGGCAGTCGAGTCCGCCCTTCGCGACGCCCGCGAACGCTTCGGCGTCCGCATCGTCCACTACTCCATCCAGGGCAACCACCTGCACCTGGTCGTCGAGGCCGAAAGCCCATCCGCGCTTTCGCGCGGAATGCAGGGCCTCTGCATCCGCCTCGCAAAGCGCCTCAACAAGCTCACCGGCCGCCGCGGCGCCGTCTTCGCCGACCGCTACCACGCGCATCCGCTGAAGACCCCGCGCGAGACGAAGCACGCCGTCCGCTACGTCCGGACCAACTACCGCCACCACTCCCTCGAGTACCTGCCGGCGGGTTGGACCGACCCCCTCGCGTCGGCGCGGTTCACCGAGGCGAATCCTCCGCGGGACGCTCCTGTCGTGGCCCCTTCAGTCTGGCTCCTCCGCGTCGGATGGCGGCTGTAGAATTCGAACACGGCAGCCGCCGGAGCCGGCCCGCCGTGGTGTCACGCGGTCACCGGACGTCGAGATGCGCGAGTTCAACGATTGCGTGTTTCGTTAAGTCGCGAGCCGTCGACGACAGGACACAGCCGACCGCCCTCCGGAGTCAGCGGCTTGGAGATCGAACCCACGACCCTCGGCCTAGAGGCGTTGCAGCCCAGGATGGGTCGTCTTGGTAAGGAAATGGGATGTGCAGGTTTGGCCCATTCATCTCCGTCATGACTCGCATCAAGGTCTCGAACTCGGCTCGGTAGTAGAACGGCCTACCCCGTGACCGCTTCTTGGGCGAAACTCCCGCCATGTCATTGCTGCGCAACAGAACTCCGGCACCGCGTCGTGCGCTTGCGCCGGGTGAACGAACACTCGTCGAGCACCTCGCCGCTTGGTGGCGCACGAAAGGACGATGGCCACGCATGGTGCGGCTCGAACTCGACCTCGCGAAGCAGGGTGTGGATGCCCGTCACGAGTTGGAGTCGTTACCGTCGGAGTTCTGGAGCATCGAAGGCGGCGCTGATGAGGAAGAGAAGCGGATCAAGCTCACCCTCTTGGGGATCGAAGCCACAAAAGAGGGCCTCCGTGAGGTGAGCCCAGTTCTGCAACTCGTCCGTCGCATGGTTGAACGCGTCTCTGCAAGCCCAGGAGCACCCGCGCAGGTAACCAGTGCCGACCTTGCCGAGATCGTCGGTCCGGACAGAGCGGCTGAACTGCCGCGCCTTGGGGCGGTCTTCCTCGACGCCTGGCAAGGCGGCTCCGGCCAGTGGCCTGACGGAAGGTGGGAGGCGCACGGCAACGTATTCGCGCTCAAGTTCGAGGCCATATCGAACGCTTCCGAGTACTTCGCTCAGCGATCTCGGCCATGGCCTACTGGAGAACTCCGCGATGACCAAGTGACTCTTCTGGAGGAGATTCACCAAGTCTGGCACGATGAAGGTGCTTGGCCTGAAGTGTTGCCTTTCGTCCTGAGACACGACAACAAGGGCGAAGTGCTCTTAATGCTCCAGGAAGTTCCACACCGGTTTTTGCGATCCGTTCCTCACGACCTGACAGCGCTCAAGAGCGAGCGGCTGGAACTCACTCTGGATGGCGTTCTCTCGGTCGCGCCCGATGCGGAGCCCGCCCAACTCGCTTCGTTGCTGCCAGTCTTGGTGTCTCACTATCGAGATACTGCGGGCGAGGAACTGATTTCAGAGGCGACGATTCGAACCTCTCTGAATATATCTGAGTTGGAGCTGACGAAGCTGAGGGGCTTGGTCGCTTGGGAGCATGTCTTCGGGCTGAGATTCGTCGAGAAGGACGGCACATGGTCGATCAAGGTTCGACGCGAGATTCTCCGCTGGAATGAAGTGTCGACGTTGAAGCAGCTCATCGAACGCAAACAACAGCTTGAGGAAGAATCATCGCAAGAGTCGAAGCGATGGGAGCTCACGGCCTTTGAGGGTAGCGAGCACTCTGACGACGACGAGTTGCCAGATTTGCGTAATAGAGGTCTGCACCCTGTCATCGCGAACGCAGCCGTGAACCATTTTGAAAGGCGCAAGTTCCGAAGTGCGGTGCTGGACGCCGCTATCGCACTCATTGACGCGACAAAGAAGTACGCTAAGCGCCAAGACTTGGATGGCCTGGACCTCATGAGCAACGTTCTGAGCTCGGACGAAAGCGGTGTGCTGCGTGTGAATGAGCTGCGGACGAAGCACGACAAGGGCGAGCAAGACGGCTGGAAATTCTTGTTCATGGGAATGGTCCAAGCGCTTCGGAATCCGCCCGCTCACAAGCTCGACGAGCTTTCCGAAATTGAGGCATTGGAGATGCTCGCGTTCCTCAGCCTCCTCTGTAGGAAGCTCGAAGGCATGCACGTCGACAAGCGTCGGGTCGGTTAGCCGTTTCGAGCGGTCCCCGTGCCGGCTCGCGAGCGATCCGCGTGAGGCGTCGACCGACGCCAGCCCGGGTGCCCTCATCGACCCGTATTGCGGTCGCCGCTTCAAAGAACGCTTTTCGCTGCCAGGAGGTCCCGTGCGGCGCCAAGCTGCGGATCCCCGATGAGTGACGTAGCCACCCTTCAAGATGGAGTGCCGTCCTCGCCTCATGTCCCCGACGAACTTCGTAAGCTGCGTCACCTTCACCCGACGAATCGCACCCCCACGACCGTGTACTCCGCCGTCCCCCGGGGCCTCTCCACCACGACCTCATCCCC
>CAWBVQ010000012.1:0-6459 GCA_963792275.1 uncultured delta proteobacterium | reverse complement strand
TAGAGCTCGGAGGCGGAGCACTGCATGCCCTCGCCTGCGCAGTCCTCGGAGCGCTCCCACTTACCGCTCTTGCCGCACGTCTCGACGGCCGCGCCGTTGCAGCGCATCGCGTGCGGCTCGTCGCAGGTAGCGCTCGGCAACGGAGTCTGCGCTGCTGCCGGCTTCTCTTCTGGCGCGGCGTGGCGCGGTCCTCTGTACCCAATGTCCGCCTGCGAGTGCCGTGTCTGTCGTCGTGTAGTCGATGAGCTCCCCGTTAGAACCAAACGTGAACGTGGTGGCGCGCGCTCGGCGTCCGCGCCCCCGCGAACGCCCCGACTATGGGAATGAAGCTGGCGGGCCTGGCCGGGCGGAGACGAAGATGTAGGCCGCCCTGCGGGACCCATCCGAGCCCTCGGCGGTGACAGTGGAGGGCGGTCCCATGCCTTCACAACCGGCGTACGTCGTCACTGCGGGGTGTGAAGCCGCGCACCTGCTTCTCCGTCACACGGACGCCTGCCGAGTAACAGGCGCAGGCCGTGAGCACGGCGACGATCGCACGAATTCCCTGGCCATTGGGTCCCCTCCCTTCGCTCGAGGTACCATCTCGGCGGCGAGTACGCGCAATACCCGGCACGTTCGTCGCCTGCGGAGTCTTTCCCAATCCGCCGCCGCCGCGCCGCCGCACGCCTCCCTCGACGACGTGGAAGAGCACCGGCCCACCGACCAGTCGCACCTTCGCACGTCGGTCGATCAGGGCGTTCAGCCTCCAGCTCGCTCGCGCGTTCGGTCGGCGTCCATGTGAAGTCCTCTCCGTCCTCGCGCTCGAGCCGCTGCATGGCCCATCCAGCGACGCGAAGCCTGTCTGCGCTGCCGGCGCGGCTGAGCGGAGCTTCGAAGAATCCGACGCTGGAAGAGCCGCCGCGGCTTTCGGTTCTCCATTCTCGACGATAACCTGGGCGCGGCCGTGGACCGTCGCTGGCAGCTGCAGCTCGCCATCCCAGAAGCCCCTGCCAGCGCCGGGCGCTCACCACCTCGAAGCGACCCTCGGGCGCGACCACAGACCGAGGTACCCGAGCGGCATCTGAGCCGCACCATAGACCAACGCTGGCGCGTAAGAGCATCTCTTGACATATCAAGGAGGCTGTTCCATCGCTCTTCGCGGCGGAACCGGTCGATTCAGGACGCGCTCAGCGCCGAAGAGCGGGGCCGCTATCGAGATCGCCTCTCTGCGGCGCCTCGTCGAGGCCTTCGGGCATGCGGTGGCGGGCATCCACGCGTAGCCTGATCAGCAATACCAGACGCAATCGCGGCGTTACGGCGACAGCTCTCCACCCGCCGTCAGGTTGGGCGACGGTCGCTGGCAGGCCAAGGCAAAACTCCCCTCGCAGGAGTTTTGGATGGTTTTGGGGTGCATGTTCGCGGGCAGGCGGTGCGAAAGCAAGCGCAGCGATTTGCCGTGGGGCGGGGTATCTTTCGCTCTGATTCGCACCAGGGCCGAGCCGGCACCGTCACTCTCCACGTCACTCCTGACCTGTACATCATTGCCCGCCGTCTCTCCTCTGGAGCACGGCAACCCGTCGATTTAAAGCACGAGGACGAAGCGCGCGGGCCGGCATTCGCGAAGCAGTTCCTGCCGCTGGTGATTTAGCCCGCACGACTGCCGGCCCGACCGATGCGTCGACGCCGAAGACCTCCGCCATCAGAGTCGCCACCCGACTCGCAACAGCCAGACCGAGGGCGCAACCACAGGAGCGTCCCCGCCGGGACGCTTCTGTGTGAACCGCGAAGAGGCCAGCGGGTCCGTCCAGCCCGGTGGCAGGTGCTCGAGCGCGTGGTGACGGTAGTTGGTGAGCACATAGCGGACGGCGTGCTTGGCCTCGCGCGGCGTCTTCAGGGGGTGCGCGTGATAGCGGTCGGCAAAAACCGCGCCGCGCCGGCCTGAGAGCTTGTTGAGACGCCGCGCCAGCCGAGTCGCCAGTCCCTGCAAGCCGCGCGAAAGGGCGGGCTGATCCTCCGCCTCGACGATCAGGTGCAGGTGGTTGCCCTGGATTGAGTAGTGGATGATCCGCACGCCGAACCGCTCGCGCGCCGCCCGAAGCGCGTCCTCGACGACCTTCGCGCGCTGATACGTGCGCAGATACCCCACTCCGGGCTGCAGCCGCATCGTCACGTGCACCGGATGCCGCGCGGCGAAGTCCGGGCGTTTCAGATGAGGAACACCAGGACCGACGAGGCCCGGATGCGGCCGCGTCCTCGGCCTTCCCGCGCCCTTCCGCTTCCCTCCGCGAGTCGGGAACTTGAACGACGTCTGCCGCCGCGCGCTGCTCATCGGGTTTGATTAGCATACTTTTTCGATAACTGCAACTTCGGTCCCGGGGTCCATACGGTTGCTCACATAGCTGACACATCAGCGTCACCCCCTGTGGCAGCGATGTTCGGGGTTGCTCAGCGAAGGTCCAGACGCGGTTGCTCATTTCGCAGGTCCGCGCGCTGGTGAATCGGACTTGCCGGTCAGTCGGCCGCGCCGCCCGGGAACACTCTTCAACCCAAGGGACCGCTCGTACGGCTCCGGCAGGCTCCTTGGCGCGCGCATCCCCACGGCCTCACGAGCATCCGACCGCCATGCGCTATTTCGAGGACTTCGCCGAAGGCCAGGTGTTCGAGCTGGGGGAGGCCACGCTGACGGAGGCCGACGTGCTGGAGTTCGCGCGGCGGTACGACCCGCAGCCGTTCCACGTCGATCCGGTGGCGGCGCGGAGCTCGCTCTACGGCGGCCTGATCGCCAGCGGATGGCAGACCGGCGCGCTCTACATGGGGCTGCTCGTGCGCGGGCTGCTCGGCGAGACCGCGAGCCTCGGCTCCGGCGGCATCGACGAGCTGCGCTGGCTCAAGCCGGTGCGTCCCGGCGACAAGCTGCGCGGCCGCCTGACCGTCACCTCGCTGAAGCCTTCCGAGAGGCATCCCGAGCGGGGCACCGTCTTCAACCTCGGCGAGCTCTTCAACCAGCGCGGCGAGCGCGTGTTCTTCGTGCGCTCGTCGGGAATGTTCGGCCGCCGTCCGGCCCGATAGTCGTCATGGCGCGCGCCCGCGAGTCTTGGCGCGCAGCCCCTTCACGGAGTTTCGGATGTCTGCGGCGTCCGGCGCCGTCGGAGCGAGCTTCAGGTACTTCTCGTACGCCTGCAGCGCCTGCGCATCCTTGCCCTGCATCGAGTACGCGGTGCCGAGCCCGCGGTAGGCGGCGGCCATGGCGGGCTCGTTCTCCAGCGCGGCGCTGAAGCTCTGCAGCGCCTCGTCGGTCTGACCCTGCTCCAGCGCCGACTCGCCGCGCCTTACCTCTGAGACCGCGAGCGCGTGCTGCATGGCGGCCTGGTTGCTCTGCGCAGGCCTGCGCTTCTTCTCCGGAGCCGGAGCCGGAGCCGGAGGGGCCGGAACCGGCGCGGGCGCGGCGTTGCTCTGCGCCACGGGCGCACCCGCATCTTCCACGACGGCCACGCTCGCGTCCGCGGGCTCACCCGCCGCATCCGCTGCCTGCGCGAGCGCCCCGGCGTCGTCCGGCTCCGCGGCGGCCGCTGTCGAGGCGTCGGGAACCGGAGCAGGCTCCTTGACCGGCGGGCTCGCGACCTGTTTCGCAGGCTCCTTGACGCGCGCCTTCTCCCGAGCGGTCTCCTTCGCCGGCAGCGGCGGCTCGGGCGGCGCGGCGGGGAGCGCCGCGGGAGGCGAGGACGCAGTCGCAGGAGCCGGAGCCGGACGAAGCGCCCCGGGCGCGCCCACCATCCCCAGCGCCCACGCTACGCCCAGCACCGCCAGCGCCGCCACCGCGCCCGCCGCGAGACCCGGCGCAACCGAAGAGCCCTTCCGCCGCTGCAACTCGCTCGCGCGCCGCTGTCCGTCCTCGAAGCGCTCCAGCGTCTCCTGGACCTGGCGAAGAGTTCCCTCCAGGCGCGACTGCGCCTTGGCCTGCGCCGCCGCCTGCGACTCCAGGTGATGAAGCCGGTCGATGACCTTGGCCACCGCCTCCTTCTCCGGCGGCGGCCGCGAGAAGCGGGTGCGCAGCGCGGCAAAGATGTTGCGCTCGCCTTCGGCAGGGGGGCGCGGCTGCACTCCCTCCACCGCGCCCTGAAGCTGCGCAAGGTCGCCGAAGCGCTCGCGGCGGTCCGGCGCCAGCGCCATGCGCACGATGTCTGCCAGCGGACCCGCGAGCTCCGCCCCTGGAGCCGTGCCGGGCTGCGGAGGGGTGCGCCCGGTGAGGAGCTCGTAGCCAAGCGCGCCGGCGGCGTAGACCCGGACGCGCGGCTCGTCCTTGCGCGGCGCGTCCTTGCCACGAAGCTCGGGCGCCTCGTAGGCCGGCTCGGTCTCGGGAACGCGATCGTCGAGCTGCGCGAGATGCAGTCCTCCCGCCTCGTCGATCTGCACCAGGCGCGCGCGCACCGTGGCCCTCTGGGCAGCCGCGAGCCGCACCACCGCCGCGAAGAGGACGGCCGCCTCGTTGGGCGGAAGACGCTGCTTGGCAGCGCGCGCCTTGTCCAGGATCTCGTGCAGCGTGGTCATCGTCGGCGGGCAACTGTACTCCAACGCACTGGGGACACCATGAAATGGATGTCCGCCCAGAGTACAAGCGAAGCGGGGACACGATTTCATGGTGTCGCAAGCCACTGGGGACACCATTGCATGGTTCCCCTGAGATTCGCTGCTTCTGCACGCTCGCCACACCGCGGCGTTGACTTGCGCGGGGCGGGCGTTAGCTTTGCTCTTGCGGCGTGAGGCATGGTGCCCACGCCTTGGAGTCCCCGCCCGGGAGCGAATCGCCCCGGCGAGCTGGAGAAAAAATGCACCCAGGCATGATGTGGTGGTGGAAGCAGGCGCGCAGGCAGCACGGCTGCGGCGAAGGCGCGTACGCAGGCGATCCCTCGGGCTGGCAGGCCGGTCCGTGGCGCGGCGGCGCAGGCGACGAGTTCGGCAGCGGCGCTTTCGGCGTGCGCAGGCCGCTGCGCTTTCTCGCCTACAAGCTGAACCTCAGCGAAGAGCAGGTGGCGCAGCTCGCCAAGATCCTCGACGAGCTGAAGACGGAGCGCGCCCAGGCCGCGGTGGACGACCGCCGCACGGTGGCCGCGTTCGCGGACGCGCTGGGCCTCGAGCAGTTCGACGAGGCGCGCGCGAAGGAAGGCGGCGATTTGCGGGTGAAGAGCGCCGAGCGCCTGCGCGACGCGGTGATCAAGGCGCTGGGAAGGATCCACGGCATGCTGGACTCCGCGCAGCGCGCCCAGCTCGCCTATCTTGATCCGCACCGGCGTCCTCTCGCTCTAGCTAAATGGGGACACCCTACTGATTCGGAGGAGCCCTCCACGACGGATGGAGCGTATCAAGTAGGGTGTCCCCGATTTGCGCAGCTCCTACTTGAGCACGTCGTTCTGGTACCCGCCCGCGGCCACCGCGGCGTCGGCCACGTGCTGGATCGACTCGTCGTTGTTCTGCCCGGTGCTGGCGCGCAGGTTCGCGCGCACGCGGCGGCGCGCGTCCGAGTAGAACGTGTAGGTCATCGAGACTTCGTTCTTGCACTGCTCGAGGCCGCGCTGCTCGATGAGCGCGCTGGTGCGCGAGACGGTGGCGCAGAGCGCCAGCAGATCGATGGCGATGTCCGCGATGCGCGAGACCTGGAGCTGCTGCTTGACGATGTTGCCGCCATGGCGTCGCAGCACCGTCTCGGAGAGCGCGGCCAGCGACTGCACCGCGTCCTCCAGGTAGACCACCTGCTCCTGCAGCGAGGGATGCGCCTTGGTGATCTGCGGATCGCGCCCGTAGGGCATGGCCTGCATGGGAACGGACTGGCGCGCCTTGCGCACGGCGTAGTCGCGCAGGAGGCCGAAGCTCTTGATCGGAGCGGTGAGCGCCGAAGACAGCTCCTTCCCCAGGCCCTTCAGGTACTCGCCGGGCTTCTGCAGGCCGGTGAGCCCGATGTACATGCGGAGGATCTCGTTGGTGCCCTCGAAGATGCGGTTGATGCGCGCGTCGCGCACCGCGCGCTCGTACGGCTGCTCGCGCATGTAGCCCATGCCCGCCGGCGATCTGCAGCGCCTCGTCGGCCGCGCTCCACAGCGCCTCGGAGTTGAACACCTTGGTGGCGGCGCCTTCGACCGAGTAGTCGGCGCCGCCGCGGTCGATGGTGGAGGAGACCAAGTAGCACGAGCGACTCGCTCACGTAGAGGTTCGGTCGCCATCCGCCCGAGCTTCTCCTTCACCTTGCAGAAGCTGGCGATGCGGCCGGCCGAACTGCTTGCGCTCGGTCGGCGTGCGCGACCGCGAGCTGCAGGAGCCGCCTCTGCCCCCCACCGCGCCCGCGCCCAGGCCGGTGCGGCCGTGGTTGAGGATGCTCATCGCCACCTTGAAGCCCTTGCCCTCCTCGCCGAGCACGTTCGCCGCGGGCACGCGCACGTTGTCGAAGAACACCGCGGTGGTGTTGGAAGCGCGGATGCCCATCTTGTC
>CAWBVQ010000011.1:0-300622 GCA_963792275.1 uncultured delta proteobacterium | reverse complement strand
ATGTATTGCTCGTGCAGGTCATCGACGGCGCGAGGAATTGCACGTACAGCATCTTCGCTGCGAGCGACCGCGACTTCCGTCACCTGTTCCAACGCGGACAGGATATTGCGTTCATCGATGAGATTGCAGATCGCCTCGGAAGAGACGCCATCGACGGGACCCTTGGGCGTCTCTGGAAGAGACCCATCATGAAGTCCTCGGCGCGTGGCATCAACGGAACGCTCCTCTACGGGCTGCCCGCGAAGAAATCGCTTTGGCCGACCAGGCGCGAAGCGGAGGTCGACCCATCGGCGATCAACGAGCACCAGCGCAAAGTGTTCGCCCGCTCTGCCCAACGGCGGCGCTGAGCCGCGTCTGTCCGATCCCGCCGGCCTGCTGGCCGCCTCGACGTTGTACACTTCCCGAGTGACTTCTGAACTCGCCGTCACAACAGTCGCGTTCCTCGTCGCCGGACCCCTGTTGTTGTGGGCTGGCAAGTGGGTCCCGAGCGTACGCGGGCAGCGGGCGTTCCTCTGGTTCGGAACGATCCACTTCTACCTGGCGCTGCCAATCGTCACGATCGGTCTGATCGTCGCGACCCTGACGTTCGTGAAGCTGATGGGGGCTGCGGGAGTTGGACTGCAGCTTGCGATCTGGGTGTTACCACCGCTCGTCAGCACCGTCGCCACGGTACTGCTCGCGGTCTTCGCGAAACCTCTTCGCTTCGAAGGAGGAATCGTACAGACGCGAGCGGACGCGCCGTCACTCCATGACGCCGTCGACGATGTGCCGCGCGCGTCAGCGGTGGACCGGTTCCTCACGAGATTCGGCTGTACGCGGACTCAAGTGTCGCCGTTCACGAAGGGGGTTCGTTGCCGGCGGTGCTCATTGGACGCGGCCAACGTACGCTGCACCTCGGCTTCGCGGCGATGGATGCTCTCGACATCGGCGCGTTCAAGGCGGTCCTTGGCCACGAACTGGGCCACTTTTCCGGGCGCGATACGCGCGTGCGGCCCTTGTCCACTCGCGTCCTGCTCGCAGCGCGGCTTAATCCTTTCTTCCACGGCGCGAACGAAGTTCGCCGCTCTCACCGTTGATCTGGTACCTGGAGCCGTTCGAGCTGAACTTTGCGCGCCTTGAAGCTGCCCACGGACGCAGGAGCGACTGGCAGCGGACCGGGTTGCCGCTGAGGCATCTGGAGGTGATGCGCTGGCGCGCGGACTTCGCCTGCTGGAGGGGCTCGACGCTCGTCAGCTGATTTTCGCGGACTTTTTCGGTTGGCTGCTCCGTGCCGGTGCCCGCGTCGAAAACGCCTACGCGTGCGATCGGGAGCTCGCGTCCGAGCCGATCGGCTCCGACGAGCCGCGCAAGGTGGACCCTGCCGACTTCCCATCCGCCGACTGAAGCGCGAATTCGCGCCGTCACGGGCATCGGTCCGCAAACGACAGATGCGCGACCTGCGACCACCCTGCTCCCACGCTCGGCTAGATCTGCCCGGCAGCTTTCGAAAGCCCTCGATGGCCGACACCGCAGATCGCCTCCTCGCGGATCGCGTGCACCTGGCCAAGAGCCGCGACGTCCCGGCCGGCGGCGACTCCGCGGCGCTCAACGTGTTCCGATTACAGCTCCAGGCAAAGCGCGTGCTCGAAACCGATCCGGTTGCGGCAGCCGCTCTTGCGGAGCAAGCGCTCACCGCGGTTCGCGCACTCGCCGGCGACGACGATGAGCTCGTATACCGGCATCGGCGACTGCCGCGATCTGCGGGGACCCATCTCTTGCACAGGATCGCATTGGGAATGGCGAGGCGCATCTGCGACAGTGGATCGATTACGACACGGACCGCGACGTCGAGCTGTCGTGCCTCGGCCGTGAGATCGAGAAGCGCGCCCAAGCTGCGATAGCCGAATCGGGACAGGACTGCTGTCTAATCACTGCGGCACCGTGCAACGTCCGTCAGAAGCGCTAGTGTCGCTGCAGACGGCCGGCCGAGACCGTACCTATTTCGGTACAGTCGAGGCCCGGCGAGCCCGGATCCGTCTCCACAATGTCTCCACGACAGGGGTGGATTTTCGCGGGATCCGGGAGGACTCGCGAGGACTCGCGCTTGCTGGGAAAACTGCTTGTAACCCGTGGCTCTGACTGAGAAAAAGGTGTGCCGTGGGGGTTATATAGCTCGATTTTACATCTTCAAATCCTGTCTCCCCGACCAATCCAACGCCGTGATTCGATTTCGGGTTTCCGATCGGGTCATGGCGTTCCGCTTTTGATGCCGCAGCGCAGATGGCGAGGCCACGCGTGTCTCATTCTCGTCGGCGCGCATCGAGCCAGCTGGGAAGACGAGCTCCGTCTTCGAGGCTTCGATGCCTTGCTCTCGAGACGAAGCCACCTGGGACGACTATATGGAAGGTATGGCAACGAGGCGACGTACGACCATCTTCATCCCCGAAGAGGACGAAAGCGCGCTGCGCGCGGCTGCCCGGGCGGAAGGTGTGTCGCAATCCGAGTTGATCCGATGGGGGATTCGCGCAGTCACGGCCGCCTATCGCCGCAGTCGCCCGCGGCCGAGGACGAGTTTGTTGAAGTTGTCGACGGAGGAGGAGGAGCAGCTCCTTCGCGGCGAGGTGTACGCGACATTGCCCGCGGAGCTTACCAGTACGAGCCGCCCACTCTTGAAGACCTCGGCCGGGCGCGAGAGATCGATGCGAAGTTCTCCAACTTGAAGTTGGGTCTTACGGACGCAAGCATCGCTGCGCTCGGCGAGCGCCTCGGTGTTCGCCGCATCTTGACCACCGACAGCGATTTTCTCGCGGTGCGCGTGGGCAAGCGCTGGACCGTAATCGCCTTCGCGCTGCCCCGTCAGCCGATGCGGAACTCCCGCAGCAGCCGTTGGAGGTCCAGCGTGCTCGCCCGCCGCTGGATCTGCTCCTGCACGCGCGGATAGATCGTCTTCGCCTCGTCCTGGAAACGGACGAACAACGTCCGCAGATCGGCGGCGTCGATCCGCCTGCCCTGCGCGTAGTACTGGTCGGCCACGTGGCCCAGGGCGTAGGTCGCCGAGAAGGTGATGATCGCTCCCGTGGCGATCCGGCTGGCCCCGCCGAACATTCCGCCCAGAAGGCCTCCCGCAAGCCCACCGATCAGCTTCATCGCCACGCCTTCCAGGCTCTGCGCGGCCGCTCCCAGGCCCAGGGTGGCAGCCAGATCCTTGACCTGGTTGGCGTCGAGCTTCTGCCCGTGGCGCTGGCCGATCTGATAGACGACCCGCAGCTGCAGCGGCAGGATGGCGAGATTCGCCAGCGCGTCCGGCAGGATCTCGAGCGCGCCGGTGAGGATGGCCTGCTCGAGGATGAGCTCGTCGACCGGGCCGGCCGGCGCGGCGCCCGCATGCGGCTCGGCGCGCGCGAGGGCGCTCGCGGCGCGGCTCGACTCTGCCAGCCAGGCGTCGTTGAGCCCCAACGCCGCGCGCAGCTCGTCGAGGAAGGCCTGCTCGGGCAGGTTGGCCGATCCGTCGGCGTTGACGATGGCCAGCGCGCCTTCCCAGGCCGTGCGGCGCGCCTCGTCATCCGACAGCCGCGAGGCCAGATCCGCGATGCGCAGCTTTCCTGCGGCGACCTGCTGCGCCAGCGCCGTCACGTCGGGATTGCCGGCGCGCGCCATTGCCGCGTCGACAGCCCGCTGTTCCACGCTGTCGACGCGGCCGTCGGCGCGCGCGGCCATCATGGCGATGGCAATCACTGGAGCGTGGTCGGTATCTTTCATGCTGGAAGCATACGCCAGATCCTGGTCGCCGGGCTGGGACGGCTCAGTGCTCCATGCCGCGGCCTGACCGAGGAGGATGGACTTTCATCCTGCAGCTTGGGCAATGGAACAGTCATGTCAGAATCACCCGCCGCCACAGCCGGTCGAACTGCGCGAGCATCGCAGCGAGGTCGAATTCAGGAGCGTCGGTTCGAAGGACCGCAGGCAGATCGCGTGCAAGTCCCGCTTCTACCTGGCGCCGCCGCTTCTCGGTGAGCCCGAAGGATTTCGTCTGCTTCGCCATCGGCGGCTCGCCGAGCTCGGCGAGCTTCGCGTCGACCAGTTCGATGAACGCTGGCGACGACAGGTCTGCGCCGGTCTCGTGGAACCGATCGAGATCGTAGAAGTCGCGCACGGCCTCGCGCGTGAACGCTGCCCGCACCTTCTCTGCCCGGGCCTCGTCAGCATCGAGCGCGAAGCACTTCGCCGCCCGGACGTCGCCAGCCAGCGGATCGGCGAGGAGTTGCCGCAAGCTTACTTCGCGTGGCGCCCGCAGAACGGGCCGGATCGAAACCTCGAGCCGGATGCCTTGAGGCCCGAACTCGGAAGGATAGTCGAGCTGCCATAGGCAGTGCGTCGCCTTGTCGAAGAGCTCACCAGCCGGAAAGCGTGCCGAGACACCGGCGACTGGGCCGATTTCCTTGAGCGCATCGCGAAGCCGGTGCATTCGGCGCACGTTGGGCAGCCGCTGCCTGCTGGAGGGACCGGGAAGCACGAGATCCGCGTCATCGGACATTCGAAAGAAGCCGAGATCGACTTTGCTGAGCAGCGTGCCGCCCTTCAGGAGTAGCCCATCGCCAAGGGTCTGGGCGAGAGCCCAGAGGATCCGGGTGAGATAGAAATCCTTCTCGACGAGCTGCGGCTGCACCCGCTCGCGAGCCGCTGTCTCGCGACACAGGTCAGCGAGCAGCGCGCGATCCGGGAGGCGGGGGAGAACGACGCTCACAGGTCGTTCTCGACGACGCTCCAGCGTCGATTGAAGGGCCCCGTTCGCCGGGCCCCTGGATCCATCGAAAGCACTGATTTCGTCCCCACCACGCGCCTTCGGAGCTCAGCCAGACGCCGGTACGTCATCCCGGAGCGCTCGAGCAGAACCCCCAACCGCTGGCAAGTGCTGCGCCGCGCTCCCCTCGCCGCGTATTCGACCAGCTTCGCGCCGTCCACGCGGGGAACATTCCGCTTGACCATCCTGAGCGCTTCCCCGCTACCGCCTGCCAGCGCAGGAAAGTCCAGCAGGTCGATCACCGTGCGCTCGGGATCGCTGAGCCGCACCGACATCCCTTCGACAACGGCAGCGACGCTCCCGTACTCCAACCGGTCTGGGCTCACGCAGTGAAAGACGAGTTGAACACCGCCAAGCCGCCGCCGTGGGTGACGGCGCTTCACGAACGCATCCAGCAGCGACACGTACTGCTGCTCCGACAGCCGATGAAAGGTCATCGCCCAGAGGCCGCCCAGGTAGTAAGGCTCGCCCTGCAGGAGCGCGGCCGCCTGCACCGCGGGCGACGCAGCCGTCGGCCGGGTTTGTGTCCGAAGTGGGCGCACCAGGTACCTGCCTCGACCGACGCGCTCCAACGCCTTCTTTGCGACCAAGCGCGAGGCAACGTCGCGCGCGACAGCGACTCCAACGATCCGGCGAATGTCATCGAGCGTTATGGAAGCGCGCCTCTCCCGCTCCCACCCGGCAAGAAGAGCCACCTCTCTCCTGGAGAGGGGACGGTTGTATGTTCGTGTTGGGTTAGTCGCATCTTTTGCGATTTTCACAGCATGAGTCTACAGAACGCTGCTGGTCTCGCAAGGGGACGGCGAAGCGGACTCATGCCCGAGCCCCCGGTACAGCGATCAGCGGCGTGGTTCGTATGCCTTGCCGGGCGTCGACCCGAGCGCGAGCACGGTGCAGCCCTGCGGGCCCGGCAGGATCTTGCGCTTCTGCCCCGGCGCCACGCGGACGAACACGCCGGCCTCCAGCGCGATCTGCTCGTCCCCGAGCTTCATCGTCGCCGTGCCGCGCAGGAGCGTGTAGACCTCCTCCTGGCCGTCCTTGACGTGATCGTGCTCGGGATAGCCCGTGACCCCAGGGTCCATCTCGATGACGCCCATCCCCCACGCGGTCACGCCCAGCGCCGCCCGCGCGCCGCGAAACTTGATGCCGGGGATGGCGTTCGGGCCCTTGTAGTAGTCCATCTCCTCGATCCGCCGCACGATGACATCGGCCATTGGCACATCCTATCTCTTCTCGCGAGCCGCGCGGCCGGATCGGGCGGCGCATGTTGACCCCTCGCTGCACGGGGCGGGTTGCCCGCGGCACAGGTGGCAGGTACTACTCCGCCCATGCCGCGCAACGTCCTCGTCACGGGCGCGACCGGGACCCTGGGCCGCCATGTCCTCGCCAATCTGGAAGAGCAGCGCGGAGCGCGCGCGCGCGTCCTGAGCCGGCGGGAACGGCCGTCGAACTCCCCGCCGAGCCGCCAGTGGTTTCGCGCGGATCTATTGACCGGCGCGCTCGACCCGCCGCTCCAGGACGTGGACGCCGTGCTCCATCTCGCCAGCGCCAAGGGATCGGGCGACGCGGACGTGCGCGCGGCCGGCCGGCTCCTCGACGCCTGCCGCCAGGCGCGCGTCGGCCACTTCGTCTTCATCTCCATCATCGGCTGCGATCGGATCCCGCTTCCGTTCTATGCCTCGAAGCTGCGGATCGAGAGCGCGATCCGCGCGTCCGGCGTTCCCTGGTCCATCGTCCGGGTCGCGCAGTTCCACTCCTTCGTGGATCGGCTGGTGCGAGCTGCGGCGACCCTTCCGATACCGGCGCCCATCGCAGCGGACTTGAGGTTCCAGCCGGTCGATGAACGAGAGGTCGCCGAACGGCTCGTCGCCATCGCGCTCGGGCCGCCGCTGGGGGACGCGCCCGAGATCGCCGGCCCCGAGGTCCTCACGCTCGGCGAGATCGCGCAGACGTGGCTCACCATCGTGGGGCGTCCGGGAATGCTCCTCCCGGTATCGCTGGATGCGCTGGGCGATCACGCCGGCACTCCTCCGGCGGCGGAGCCCTGGGCGCGCCCCGTGCTGGAGGGCTATCGCGCCGCCTTCAATACACCGCACGGACCACGCGCGCTGGGCACCGTCCGCTTCGCCGACTGGCTGCGCGCGCACGAGACCCCGCCGGGGCAGCGCGGCTGAACGGGTCGGCGCCGCGAAACGGACGCGCGTGGCGGAGACGTTCCGCCGCGACGGACCCGCGCGACTGCTGCGCGCCGCGCGAGCGCTCTTCGACCATGCCCGCGCGCTCAATCCTGCGTGGCCTCCGGCGCGGGAGCGTTCGGCGGACCTGGCGCACCACGTGAAGGTCAAGCGCTGGCTGGATCGGGCGGCCCATGTCCGCGGCACCTGAGCTGAAGCGCGTCATGCGCGCGATCCCGTTGCGAAAGCCCGCCAGTCGACTTCGGGGTTTCTAGCCGGCTCGCGGCCTGCTACGTTCGTCCTTCGCCAAGCTCGGGATGCCCCGGTACGGAGTGGAAGTGAGCGAGAAGGACCCACACGCTCGGACCAACTGGTCCCGCTCGCAGCGGTTCCGGCTCTCGCCGGCGGGTCGGGAAGCGGGCGAGAACTACCGCGAGGTGATCGTCGCGGCGCGCAGCGAAGCCGGGCGCAAGTCCTTCGACGCGGCCAGGGCGGAGTGGGCCGCCCGGCTGGGGTTGGAGCTCGCCGACGGCCTCTATCTCGGCGAGTTGCTCGAGGCGCCGAAGACCATCGCGGAGATGGCCGCCTCGCTGGACGGCTGCGGCCCCACGCCAGGCGACGTGCGCAAGGCCGTCGAGCGGCTGGTCCGGTTGCGCATGATCGAGCTGGTGGCGCTGCCGCCGCCGCCGTCTCCTCCGCCGCGGCGGTGGTAGCAGCGACTCACTTCTCGAAGAGCTCCAGGTACTTTCCGTACCCCTCCGCCGCGAGCTTCGAAACGGGCACGAAGCGCAGCGAGGCGGAGTTCATGCAGTAGCGCAGGCCGGCCGGCGCCGGGCCGTCGTCGAAAACGTGGCCGAGGTGGGAGTCGGCGAGCCGCGAGCGGACCTCGGTGCGGCGCATGCGCAAGAGCCCATCCGTCCTGGTGGTCACGGCGCCGGGTTCGAGAGGCTTGGTGAAGCTGGGCCAGCCCGTTCCCGATTCGAACTTGTCGAGCGAGCTGAAGAGCGGCTCGCCGGAGACCACGTCCACGTAGATCCCCTCCGCGTGGTTGTCCCAGTACGCGTTCCGGAACGGGGGCTCGGTGCCCTCGCGCTGGGTCACCTGGTACTGCTCGGGCGTCAGCTGCTTGCGCAGCTCCGCGTCGGACGGCTTCTGGAAGGTCGGCATGTATCCTCCGACGGCTGGTGAGCGCATTGCCATGTCCCCGCTGCGGGCGCAAGGGCCGGCGGCGTGCCGTTCACCCGCTCAATTCCATCAGCCTGCAAGCCAGGGACCGGCGAATAGGTGCACCTTTCTACCCTTACGGAACCGCTTCGTGTAGACTGCACGCGTCCCTGCGCATCGAGGCATCTGCCTTGCCGCGCCGGGACTGCGGCCGGCCAACGAGGCGTCCGCATCGGGGGGACAATGCGCTTCGCCGGATTCCTGGCGCTTTCGCTGCTCGCAGCGCCTGCGTCGTTTGCCGAGAACGCCGCATCGAACGGCCATGGTGGCGGGAACAACGGCAACCATGGCGTCGGATTCAAGGGCGCCCCGGAACCGCTGACGCTGCTGGGGCTCGCGGTGGGTGCGGGCGGCATCGCGCTCCTGCGCCGCCGCCGGCGCGATTGAGCTGCCGGCCGTGAGCCGCCGCGCCTGGTTCGTCGCGGCCATCGCCGTCGCGCTCGCGCAGCTTGCATTCGCCGTTCGCGCCGGCGCCGCCACCTTCTATGGCCCGCTCACGCTGGGCTGGGCCGCCATGCTCGTCGTCGCCTGGGAGCGAGGGGACTCGCCGATCCCCGCCGGTCTTCTCGCGTCGATCGCCGGCGCTCTGTTCGCGTTGGCGCCCTTCGCCTGGCTTCATCGCGCTCAGTACGGCCCTCTCGATCGTACCGCCCCGCTGGTCTCCGGCCTCGGTTTGCTGCTGCTCGCGGGAAGACTGCCGCGCCGCGGGCGCGAGCTCCTGCTCCTCTCGCTCCCGCTGCTCAGCCCCTTCCCGCGCGTGCTCGCGCATGCCGTCGCCCCCCTGCGGGGCACCGCCGTCTTCGCCGCCCTCTTCCTGCGCGCCGTCGGCGTGCCCGCGGTGATCGATGGCCAGGACATCGCCTTTTCGGGAACCGGCATCGCCGTCATCGAACCGTGCACCGGCCTCGACCAGCTCTCCCAGCTGCTTGCGCTCTCGATGGTTGTGCTCTGCCTCGTGCGGACGAGCACGGCGCAGAAGATCGCCGTGCCGCTCCTCGCTCTCGCCTGCGGTTTTCTCGCCAATGCCGCCCGGGTCGCCATGGTCGGCTTCCTCGTCGGCCACCGCCCGTCCGCGCTGCACCTCTGGCACGGGAGCGGCCTGTACGAGCCGCTCTTCAGCGCAATCGCGGCGGGCCTCACCTGCCTGTGCTGGTGGCTGGTCTTGCGCCCGGCAGCTCCGGTTGCCCGGCAGCACGCGCCTCTTTCCGGGCAGCCGTAGCATCCGCGTCCGTCCTCCCGGCGCCTTGCCCGGCCGGCCGTGCGCCCGCAGCCGGAGCGTCCCGGCGCCCTTCCGCCGCTTGCATGCCGCGCCCCCGTAGGCAGCTTTCGCGTCTTCCCACGGAGGCACCCATGCGACGAATCTGCCTGAGCATCCTGACTGCAGCAGCGCTGGCGTCGACCCCTGGCCTCGCGGACCACGGGCGCGGCGGCGGGCACGACAGCGGCCACAGCGGTGCCGACCGCCGCGGCGACGATCGAGGCAACCGGGGCGGCGACAATCACGGCGACGATCGCCGCGGAGACGACAACCGCGCCGACGACCATCGCGGCGACGACCGCCGCGCCGACGACGACCGCCGCGCCGACGACGACCGCCGCGCCGACGACCGGCACGACCGCGGCGACGAGCAGCGGGAAGAGCAGCGGGAAAACGACGAGGCGCGGCCGGACGACGAGGCCCTGGAGCATCAGGACGCCCGCCGCCAGGACAACGCGGTCGCCGCCCCCGAGACGACCCCCGTCCCGCCCGACGACGACGCGGTGGTGAAGCAGGGCGATCACGACCGCGGCCGGCGCGATCGCGACCGTGACCGGGAACGCAACCGCAAGAACGACGGGGACGACGCCCGCAACGCGCATCCCAAGGACGAGTAGCGCGTGCGCAGCGCCCTTCCGGCACTCGTGCTCACCCTGACGGCCCTGCCGGCGGCCGCCGCCTCGCGCGGATCGATGAGCGAGGCGGTGACCGCCGGCAGCGGTCCGTACGTGGGCAACTCGCTGTCGGCCGGCTTCTCGCCCGGACCGCTCGACCTCGACGTCGGCTACGACTTCGGCAGCGACGAAAACCTGATAGTCTTCCACTCGCTCTGGGGGTCCTTGGGCGTCTGGCCCGTCCAGGGCCTGCGCATCTCTTTCGACGGCGACTTCGGCCCCAAGGTCTCCAGCGACTCGCCGGATCGCGGCCACTACGCGCTGGGCAGCGCCGGCGGCGGCGCCAGCATCAGCTACCATCCCGGGCGGGCCGGCGAAGTGCGTCCCTACTTCCAGGTCGGCGGGGGAGTCGAGCACCTCGACGTGGAAGGATCGCAAACGCCCGCGCCGGCGAGTCCGGTGAACGCGTCCTTCGACCAGACCTCGGTCGGCGGCAGCCTGGGGCTCGACGTGGGCGCGACGGCGCTCCGCGTCGGCGGCTCGAAATTCTTCCATGGCGAGAACGCCGGCGCGCTGCAGCTCCCGCCCGGCGTCGGCGGCGGCCCGCTGGGGCTGGGCGCCGGGCAGGCCGCGCTTCCCACCCGGGCGGAGGACTGGAACGTCCGCGCCTCGCTGCGCCATCGGTTCGGCCGGGCCGAAGCCTGGGACGCGGAGATGCGCTTCACCTACGCCCCCTACGTCGACGACCGGGGGTCCATCGTCGCGACCAATCTGCGGCTCGGCCGCGATTCTGTCGCGCAACCTGCGCGGCTACGTGGGCTTGACCGGCCAGTTGGAGACGCTCTCGGCCACGCAGTTCGGCCTCTTCGGCACCGCGGGCGTCTCGGTCCTGTTCTAGTGCCCCGACCGGGGGCACCAGCCCTCAGTTCTCGCGCACCGCGATGGCCGGCGAAGGCTGCACCTGCTTGCCGCCATGCCAGATGGCCACGAGCTTGCGCGTGTTGCGGATGTCCTCCAGCGGGTTGCCGCCCAGGACCAGGAAGTCCGCGCGCATGCCCTTTTGCAGCGTCCCCCGGTCGGTGGCGCCGAGCATCGCCGCGCTTCCGCGCGTGGCGGCGACGATGGCTTGCATGGGCGAGAGCCCCGCCCGCACCATCAGCTCCAGCTCGCGGTGCTCGGCGAAGCCCTGGATGCGCAGCGGATTGGCGCCGGAGTCGGTGCCGAAGGCGATCTTCACGCCGGCATCCTCCAGCGCCTTGAGGTTGTGCATGCCGTTCTGCAGCGCCTGCCGGATGCGCGGAAGGTTGGGGTCGGAAGCGGCCTTGGCGCGGAACTCCGGCGCGCGCAGCTTCGCCAGCGCCTCCGGGGAGACCGCGCCGGCGAGGAACGGGTCGTCGAGCAAGGACGGGTCGTCGGCGAAGGCAAACGACGAGTCGTCGACCGTGAGCGTGGCGACGTAGAAGCTGCCTCGCGCCTTCATCATGCCGATCAGCTCCGCATCGACCGGCTGATCGCGCACGCTGTGGGCAAGCGCATCGACGCCGTCGCGGATCACCGCCTTCGCGTCCTCGAGATAGAAGACGTGCGAGGCGACCTTCATCCCGGAGCGATGCGCCTCGTCGATGGCCGCCTTGAAGATGGCGGGCTGCAGCTTGGGAAACTTCCCGTAGACGTCGTCCACCCAGATCTTGAGGAACTCCGGATGGTGCCGGGCGGCCTCGCGCACGTCGGCGACCGCCTCTTCGGCGGTGGCGGGGCGATAGACCTGGTCGGGCGCCACGGGCACCGGCGGCGCCCCGGCGGGCACGCCGATTCCGCGGCCCGCGGTGAAGAGCGTGGCTCCACCCGCCTCGCCGCGCCTCTGCTCGTCGCGCAGGTCGTAGACGAGGTCGCGATTGAGGCCGAGCGTGAGCACCGAGGTGACGCCGTACTGCTCGTACTGCGCGAGCTGCGCCTGCACGTTCTCTCGCGTGTAGCCGTCGGCGCGGTTCTGCCCTCCGACCACGAGCCCGACATGGCCGTGGGCGTTGATCAGGCCGGGGATGATGGTCTTGCCGCGGGCATCCACCACCCGCGCGCCTTTGGGGACCTTGACCTTCTGCGCTGGGCCCACCGCCGCGATGCGATCGCCCTTCAGCACCACGACGGTGTCTTCCAGCGGCGGCGAGCCCGTCCCGTCGATCAGTCGGGCGCCGCGCAAGACGACGGTCTGTGCGAACGCAGCCTGCGATACCAGCAGCACCAGTGCAGCGAGACGCATCGTCGGACCCATGGCAGCCTCCTGGAAGGTCCAGGCGCATAGCATCAGCGCACGCCGCGGATCGAGAGGTGCATTCCTGCACCAAGACCTAGAGCTTACTCGATATTTTTCAAACTGACGCGCCGCGTGCGCATACGTGTATGGGTTGTGGCTTCCGGATCTTTACACAATCGACTTGTTCCTACCCGGCGCTTGTGTGTAGTGTTCAAAGCGTCACTGAGCGCCGTTGCGTGCAGTTCCGCGCGGGCAGGGGGGCGCTCGGTGGCAGTAGGGGGGCAGCACCACAGGCTGGGACGTCTCGACCGGAGCGCACCCGAGGTGTGCCGCCGGAAGGGATCCCCGCGCCTGCGGGGTATCTTCAGTGAAACGAGCGGGAGAAGGCCAGCGATTTCGTAGCGGATTGAAGTTCAATGAACTGGTTCGGGTCCTGGGGGCGTCCGCGAGGGCGTCTCCATAGGGGGGACCAAAAACATGGAATGCACTCAACGTCTTCGCGGCGTGTGGCCGCGCCTTGTCGCGCGACACAACACCGCGGGGCGCAAGATGATGGCGGCGCCGTTGATCGCAGGCTTGCTCTGCGCAGGCGCGGTTCAAGCTCAGCAGATCGCTCCGACGCCGGGGTTCGACATCCTGGGCTTCATCCAGGCGGCGACGGTGGATCCGAACATGTGCCCGGAGCTCAACCCGGTGCTCTGGGGAGGCACCGTCACGGTCAACGGCCTCACCCTGACCGTGCCTTGCAACACCATCTTGCAGATGCCGGCGGCGGCCTTCACCTGGTCGCAGATCTTCGATACCTCCGGGCTGACGGGCCTCGAGTCCGTCGCCATGCCGGTGAACGCGCCCAGCATGAACGGCGCCACCCAGCCTCAGGGCCAGACAGGCCTGGCGCTCGGCGACACCAACGCCACGGGTAGCGGCCCCTTTCCCTATCCGTCCTTCGAGATCCGGGCGGTGGGCAACGTGATCAAGGACGCGGCGGGCAACGACCAGTACGTGGTCGGGCTCATCGCCCCCATCTCCCAGCAGGGGCTGAACATCGGCGCCGGGAAGATCGCGTGCATCGACTACGCCACCGGCTACCTCTATGTGGGCGGCGCCCCCGCCGCGCCGGGCCAGGCGTGCAGCGCGGCCAACGGCGCCCGGGTGCAGATCAACGATCCGGTGGGCCGCTGGGGCCTGCCGCACAGCCCGGATCCGCGCTTCACCGGCGACACCGCCAACACCACCGTCCACACCGCCACCGGCTACCCGATGTGCGTCCCGCGCACCGACCCGGCGGTGGCCGACGATCCGCTCTGCCCCAAGGGCAACCGGCCGCTGAACGGCGACCCGCGCTTTCCCGCGGACCCCTACATCCCCACGGGTCAAGCCCTCAAGGCCTTCGACATGCGTCCGCCTCCGGGCCAGTTCGGCGCCGATCCTTCCGGCTTCCCCGACTCGCGCCAGCAGCTTCCCTTCATGGTGGGCGACTGGATCGACTACTCGGGCACGCTCTCCAAGGACGCGGCCGGGCAGGACTACATCTCCGCACACACCATCAACGCCAACCTGGGCGTGTTCACCTCGCCGGGCTCGCAGCCGGCCTACGTCGGGGTCGAGGTCATCCTGCTCGGCACCGCCGGGCAGCCCATCGGCGACATCGTCCAGGAGGCCACCAACCGCATCTTCATCGTCGGCTTCACCACCGACCCGACCCGGCTCATCGACATCAACGCGGTGGACGTGAACCCCTGCACCGGCGTGGAGACGCTCCGGCTTCTCGGAACGGTGGACCCGGCCTCGCAGCCGGTGCGCTCGCGCTTCCGCTTCCACGTGCTGGGCGGGGCGTTCATGCCGCCCACCCGCGAGATGGAGATCGTGAGCTTCACCGGCACCACTCCCGCGGTGAATCCGGACGGCACCCCCGGCTACGCCAACGGACTCGGCTCCGGCCGGTACCGCCTGCCGAACTTCGACTTCATCTTCCCGGAGAACCAGCAGTTCGGGCAGCCCACCCTGCCGAACAACTTCCAGGACCTGCCCTTCCTCGCCCAGGGCTCCGGACCGCTCTTCGGCACCGGGCCCATCGTCGGCCAGCTCAAGCCGTGGCCGGGAGATCCCGCGCCGCAGAAGGTCACCTGCACCGTCGACGGCGCCAGCCCGCTGGTGAGCGCGGGCCCCGACTTCTTCGTCGGGACCAACGCTCCGGTCACGCTCTTTACCAGCATCACCCAGGATCCCAACGCCGGCTTCCCGATGATCCAGTGGACGCAGACGGCGGGCCCGCTGGTGCCCCTCTTCGACACCGACACCACCACGCCAAGCTTCGCCGCGCCCGCGGTCGCGCTCGGCGATACGCCGCCGGTCCTGACCTTCCAGGTCACGGTGACCGACGCGTTCGGCTCGGCCAGCGCCTCGGTGAACGTCACCGTCCTGCCCACCACCGACGGCTTCAGCGCCGGCACCCTGCTCTGGAAGTTCACCAACCCGGGCATCCACAAGGTGGGTGACAAGGGCGGCATCCTCAGCGTCTCGGTGACCGACACCGTCATCGACCCCGACATCTCCCTGTTCGTCGTGGGCTGGGGCGCGATGAGCGTCAATCCCATCCTCGGGCGGCCCAACTACGTCTTCAAGGCCACCGGAGTGAATCCGCCGCCGATCTCGGTCACGGTGCGCTCGAACCACGGCGGCTCCATCGACCTTCCCCTGACGTTCAAATGACCCGCCCGGGACCGACCATGAACACAACCAGGTCATTGGAGGCGCGCCGCGACCGCGGCCGGGGGGCGCTGGTGCTCGGCAAGGCCCTCTCCATCGCTCCGCTCCTGCTCCTCGCCATGTCGGGCGCGGCGCAGGCGGTCAACCTCACCGCCCCGCCGTCGCTCAAGCGCACGGCGGTGCCGGAGCCGCCGAACCTCGGCGACTTCGTCAAGGACAAGAAGGCCGCCATCACGCTCGGCAAGGCGCTCTTCTGGGACATGCAGGTGGGCAGCGACGGCATGCAGGCCTGCGCCACCTGCCACTTCCACGCCGGCGCGGACGCCCGGACCAAGAACACGGTCAACCCCGCAGGCGACGGCAGGTTCGATCTGGTGCCCGGCGCCAACAGCACGGTCACCGCGGCGAACTTTCCCTTCCACCGCCTGGCGAAGGTGGACGATCGCTTCTCCACCCTGCTGCAGGACGTGAACGACATCGCCGGATCCGCGGGCGTCTTCGACGGCACCTTCCTCGGCGTGGTCCGCAACTCGGCGGTCGAGCTCGGCACGCCGCTCTCCAATCCCGTCTTCCACGTCGGGTCGACCAACACCCGCCGGGTCACCGGCCGCAACGCGCCCAGCGTCATCAACGCGGTCTTCAACTACAACAACTTCTGGGACGGCCGCGCCAACTTCGTCTTCAACGGCGTGAGCCCCTTCGGCGACGCCGACCAGGGCGCGCGCATCTTCTCCAACGACGGCTACGGCTCGCTGATGCCGGTGGCCGTCCACATCGAGAACGGGAGCCTCGCCTCGCAGGCGGTGGGCCCGCCGGGCAGCGACGTGGAGATGTCCCTGGGACGGCGCACCTTCCCGGACATCGGCAAGAAGCTGCTCACCCTGCGCCCGCTGGCCAAGCAGATGGTCAGCGCCTCGGACAGCGTGCTCGGGCCGCTCGCCCGCAGCACCGGCAGGGCCGCGCGGCCCGGCCTCTCGGTCACCTACACGACGCTGATCAAGCGGGCCTTCAAGGAGCCGCTCTGGAGCGCCGAGGAACAGGTGGTGGCGTACGACAGCTCCGGCTTCCACCTCGTGCCCCGGCCTTCGCGCCTGGCGGCGAACCAGTACACGCAGATGCAGGCGAACTTCTCGCTCTTCTTCGGCCTCGCGGTCCAGCTCTACGAGGCGACCCTGGTGTCCGACGACACGCCCTTCGACCGCTACCAGGACGGCGACAACTCGGCGATGAGCGTCTCCGCGCAGCAGGGCCTGAACCTCTTCTTCACGCCGGCCGACGAGGGGTTTGCCGGAGGAAGCTGCTTCAACTGCCACGCCGGCGCGGAGTTCACCAAGGCCACCATCAGCAACGTCGGCTCCATCCCGTTCCTGGGCGACCTGCCGGAGCGGATCGTCGAGCGCATGGCGATGGGGAACGGCGGCGGCGCCTTCTACGACTCGGGCTACTACAACATCGGGGTGCGTCCGACCGAGGAGGACCTGGGCCGCGGCGGCAGCGACCCGTTCGGGTACCCGCTCTCCTATACCGCCCGCGCGCTGATGATCGACAAGGGCCAGGCGGTACCGTTCGCCAACCCGCCTCTCTTCTGCGGCGACGGGCAGCCTTCGCCGTGCCCCCTGCAGCGGGTGGCGGTCAACGGCACCTTCAAGGCGCCGACCTTGCGCAACGTCGAGCTGACGGGACCGTACTTCCACAACGGCGGTCAGGCCACGCTCATGCAGGTGCTCGACTTCTACACGCGCGGCGGCGACTTCCACGAGCACAACATCGACAACCTCGACTCCGACATCGACAGGATGGACGGCATGAACGAGGTGGGCAAGCGCGAGAATCGTGGACTTCCTGCTCGCGCTCACCGACGACCGCGTGCGCTGGGAGAAGGCGCCCTTCGACCATCCCGAGCTGATCGTCCCCAACGGCTCTCCCGGAGACAGCAGCTCGATCGCCTGCGCCAACGGCGGCACCTGCGACGAGGTGATCCACCTGCCGGCGGTGGGGGCAAGCGGGCGGGCCGCCGCGGGACTGCCGCCGTTGGGAACCTTCCTCGACCTCGATCCGCATACCCACTGAGGCCATGGGCCGCGTCCAGACCCACGAAACCCTTTCGTATCGTGAGGAGCTTGTCGTGAACCGAATCAAGCTGCTGTTGGCGCTCGGAGCCACCGCCGCCGCACTCGCCGGGGCCGCCTGCAACAAGGCGCGCTCCAACGGGCCGCGCACCTCGTCTTCGGGCCAGGCGCTGAGCACGGCGATGGTCCTGCGCGTCGACCTGCCTCCTGCCGTGCTGCCGGGCGACGCGCTCTCGCTCGAGGTCTCCTTCCGCAACTCCGCCGGGCAACTGCTCGACGTCGCGGACAAGGTGACCGTCAGCCTCGCGGTCAACCCCAGCGGCGCGGTGATGACGGGCACCACCACGCGCGCCGCGGTGAACGGCGTGGCGAGGTTCAACGATCTCGCGATCGCCAAGCGCGGGCAGGGATACCAGCTCCTGGTGTCGTCGCTGCGCGCCGCGTCGGTCAAGTCGGCGCCGTTCGCGGTCACCTGGTCCACCGACGAGCTGGAGGCGGCCGGCACCGCTTCGAACGACACGGCGGCGGGGGCGGAGGCCATCAGCCCCGACGTGCCGATGTTCGGAATGCTGGGCCCCGGCGACGTGGACGTGTACCGGTTCCACGCCAGCGCAGGCCAGCTCCTCTCGGTCGCCACCCATGCCACGCGGCTGGACCTGGGCAATTGGGATACGTCGCTGCGCCTGCGCCTGATCGCGGCCGACGGCACCACCGAGATCGCGCGCGGCGGCGCCTTCGGGAAGGATACGCCGAGCGTGGACACGGGCTTCGCGGGGATCCGCATTCCCGACAGCGGCGACTACTACCTGGCCTGCGATACCGACCGCCGCGGGTTCCTTTCCGGAAAGTACGCGCTGGTCGTGCAGCTCGCGTCGCTGCCCGCGGGCCTGCAGGTGGAGAGCGAGCCGCCGGGCGCGACGGGCAAGAACGACACGCTCGCCACCGCGCAGGCGCTGATTCCCGGCGTGCTCCATGGCTACTCGGACGCCGCCGCACCGGGCGCTCTGCCCTCCTCCGACTACTTCAAGATCGCCATCGCCTCGCCGGCGCACGTGCGCCTGGACCTGGCCGCGACGAGCAACGGCTCCTTCTCGGGCGACAATCCCTGGAATCCACGGCTCGAGCTGCAGGACTCCGCCGGCAACCTGCTCTCCCGCAACGATGGCGCCGCGTTCGTGGACCCCTCGGTCGACTTCATCGTCACCGCGCCGGGGACCTACTACGTTCGCGTGGCGAGCGCCGCCAACGGTTCCACCTCCGGAAGCACGCCGTACTTCCTCACCTACCATTCCCCTGCGTACGCGCCGCTGGCGGAGACGGCGGGCAACACCACCGCCGCCACGGCGATGCCGCTTGGATACGGCAACGAGGTCGCGGGCTCCTTCGACGCGGCCGGCGACCACTACTTCATCTTCGTCGGCGCCGCCGGCGACGCGGTCAGGCTCTGGGTGGAGGATCGGTCGCAGCTCCAGGGAGCATCGCTCACCCTCGACGGCGCCTCGGGCTCGGACGCGGCATTCCTGACGGCGGACGGGACCAGGGAACTGGCCAGCGCCTCGCTCCCCGACGATCCCGCGCAGCGCGGCTCCAACCTGAGGCAGACCATCCTGCCCCGCGCCGGCAGCTACCTGGTGCGCGTGCGCAGCGCGTCGCCAGGAAGCTTCGGCCTGCGCCTCGAGCGCATCGCCGCCAGCTCCCGCGAGACCGAGCCGAACAATACCGCCGCGAACGGCACGCCCGTCGACGTGGGCGGCGTCACCTCCGGCGTCATCTCCGCGGCGGGCGGCAAGGACCACTTCACCGTCCACGCCCTCGCCGGCCAGCTGGTCAGCGTCTCGCTCTACGCGGCCGACGGCGGCATCGCCGGCTCGAACGCGGACCTGGGGTCGGCGCTCCTGCCCGCGATGGAGATCCACGATCCGCGAGGGAACCTCGTCTCCGCCGCGTCCGCCGACCGCAAGGGCGAGATCAACGTGGCCGAGTCGGTGCTGCGTCCGGAAGCCATGGTCGAGGCGTCGTTCCGCGCCTCCGCCGAGGGCAATTACGACGTGGCCGCGACCGACGCCGACGGCCAGGGGGGAGCGAACTTCTTCTACGCGCTGCGCGTGTGGAAGAACCAATGAGGCGCGCGTCCGTGCGAGCGCGCCTCACCTTCCTCGCCGCCCTCGCCGCAGCGGCGGCCGTGGCGCTGCCCGCGCAGGCAAGCAACCGAGCGCTTGCGGGCGGGCAGAAGGCCCCCGCTACCTTCGCTCCGCTCTTCGACACCAACACGCGGTTCAAGCCCGGCAAGATGGTCAAGCTCCGCTTCCGCGCGCGGAGGACGAAGGGGCGGGCTCCACTGGCCCTCGCCGACGTCTCCTTCTGGCTGCGCCATGGGCGGCCCGGCGCCGAGGTCCGGCTGCTGGCCACCAAGGTGGGGGGCGACGTCTTCGAAATTCCCTTCGCGCCGCTCGGTCCGGGGCAGTACGCGGTCTTGATGTCGGTGCACGGCGCGCCCAGGAACGCCATCGCGCCCGTTCGCCTCGGCGTCGTCGGCGTCGCCAGGGGCCTCGTGGAAGAGCCGCCCGAGGCGGATGCGGAGATGATGCAGCACCGGCGATCCCTGGGCAGGACGCGGTGACCGCGCGCTTCCGAGGAAAAGCGAGCCGTCCTCCGCCGCGCCAGGGCGCCCGGGCGTCGGTGTGGGCGGCGTGCATTCTCGTCGCCCTGGGCGTGGTCCTCTCGGCGATCCACCTCTTCGGCGGCGAATTGCGCGCCTCCGCCTCGGACGCCGCCGCGAAGACCGCCGCGCAGCCTGTGGGTGAGGCCGCGGAGTGGCAAGCCTCCGTGGTGCCCGAGAGCGCGGCGCGGCTGGTGCCGGGCAAGCCCGCCCCGCCGGAGGTACGGCCGCTCTTCGACCCGAACATGCGTCTTCACCTGGGCGAGACGGCCATGCTCAAGTTCGCCGCCAACGACCGCGACTCGCGACTGCCGGCGCGGGCGCTGGAGGTGACGGCCTCCGTCTTCCACGGCCGCGACCGGGAGCAGCGGCTGCCCGTGCACGAAGTGGACGACGGCGTCTACGAAGTGCCCTTCCAGCCGCACGGGCCCGGCCAGTTCCAGGTGGTGCTCAACGTGAACGGAGTGCCCACCGGATCCCAGAGGGTGGGCGTGATCGGCGCCGCGGGCAGGACCGACGGCGTGGTGGACATCGTCGACCCGCTCTCGGTCGACCCGCGCGACTTCCGCGCCCGGACCGGCGGCAAGCAGCGGCGCCGCTGAGCTGAAGATCCCGCGCCTTCGGATCCCGCGCAGGGCCGCGCGGCGGATCGTGCGACGTGGGATCCCATTGAATTTACTAGAGCTCGATAGAATTGCTTGTTCCAGGGTGGGGGGTCGTGGGATCTTGCCCTCGCTCGATGCTGCTCCACCGTGAGGCTCACGGCGGGTAGCGGCAAGTAGTTCGAGAGACACCTTCGGGGGGACGAGGGTCGATCTCCGGATGCGCACAGTCGCGCACACCGGACGGCGACCCTTGTCCCCTCTTTGTTTTGGTCGTTCGTAATTGCAACGGCATTGAATTCAAATCGCAGCTCGTCGGAGATAGCACCAACCAGGCATCTTTTCCTCGAAAGGCAGGCCCAGAAAATGGAACGCAGGGAGCGTCTTTACGGCGCAAGGCACCGCTTCGCCCTCACGCCGGGGATCACCGTCATCGCCGCCGCGCTCTTGTGCGCGGGCAGCGCACATGCCCAGCAAAGGGTTCCGCCCACGCCGGGGTTCGACATCCTCGGCTTCATCCAGGCGGCCACGCTGGACCCGACCATGTGCCCGCAGCTCGACCGGGTCCTCTGGGGCGGCACCGTCACGGTGAACGGCATCACCCTGACCGTGCCCTGCAACACCATCTTGCAGATGCCGGCCGCGGCCTTCACCTGGGAGCAGCTCTTCAACGACTCCGCCGCCACCGGGCTCGCGCCGGCTGCCACGCCGGTCAACTCCCCGTCCCTGAACGGAAGCACCATCCCGCCGGGCCAGACCGGGCTCGCGCTGCACGACGACAACACGCCGGGAGCCGGCGTGCTGCCTTATCCGTCGTTCGAGATCCGCGCCGTCGGCAACGTGGTGAAGGACGCCTCCGGAAACGACCAGTACATCGTGGGCCTCATCGCCCCCATCTCCCAGCAGGGCCTCAACCTCGGGGCGGGGAAGATCACCTGCATCGACTACGCCACCGGCTTCCTCTACGTGGGCGGAGCCGCGGCGGCGCCGGGCCAGACCTGTTCCGCCTCGAACGGCGCGCGGGTCCAGATCAACGATCCCATCGGCCGCTGGGGGCTTGCGCACAGCCCTGATCCGCGCTTCTCCGGCGACATCGGGAACACCACCATCCACTCCGCCACCGGGTATCCGATGTGCGTGCCGCGCCAGGATCCCGCGGTCGCCGACGATCCTCTCTGCCCCAAGGGGAACCGGCCGCTGAACGGCGACGCGCGCTTCCCCGTCGACCCCTTCATCCCCATCGGCGAGGCGCTCAAGGCCTTCACCATGCGTCCGCCTCCCGGGCAGGAGTCCGCGGACCCGTCCGGCTTCCCCGACTCGCGCCAGCAGCTTCCCTTCATGGTGGGCGACTGGATCGACTACTCGGGTACGCTCGCCAAGGACGCGAACGGGCTCGACTACATCTCGGCCCACACCATCAACGCGAACCTCGGCATCTTCACCTCGCCCGGATCGCAGCCGGCCTACGTCGGCGTCGAGGTGATCCTGCTCGGCACCGCCGGCTTGCCCGTCGACGGGATCCTCCAGGAGGCCACCAACCGGATCTTCATCGTCGGCTTCACCACCGACCCCACCCGCCTCGTCAACATCAACGCCATCGACGTGAACCCCTGCACCGGCGAGGAGACCGTCCGCCTGCTGGGCACCGTCGATCCCGCCAGCCAACCCGTCCGCTCGCGCTTCCGCTTCCACGTGCTGGGCGGCGCCTTCATGCCCCCGACGCGCGAGATGGTCATCACCAGCTTCACCGGGACGACGCCGGCGACCAACCCCGACGGCACCCCGGGTTACGCCAACGGGCTCGGCTCCGGCCAGTACAGGCTGCCCAACTTCGACTTCATCTTCCCGGAGA
Source organism: uncultured delta proteobacterium (assembly GCA_963792275.1). Lineage (GTDB taxonomy): Bacteria > Myxococcota > Myxococcia > Myxococcales > 40CM-4-68-19 > 40CM-4-68-19. The sequence goes on along the minus strand of CAWBVQ010000011.1, from coordinate 278,427 downwards.
ACCACCAGTTCGGGCAGCCCATCATCCCCAACAACTTCCAGGACATGCCCTTCCTCGCGCAGGGCTCCGGACCGCTGGTCGGCACCGGCCCCATCGTGGGCCAGCTCACGCCCTGGCCGGGGACGCCGGCGCCGCAGACGGTGACCTGCACCTCCAGCGGCGCGGGACCGACCGTCACCGCGGGTCCTGACTTCGTCGTCGGCACCAACACCCAGACCCAGCTCTTCAGCAAGATGACCCAGGACATCAACGCCGGCCCGGCGACCATCCAGTGGACGCAGACCGCGGGCCCGCTGGTGCCGATGACCGACGCCAACACGCTCACGCCCAGCTTCACCGCGCCCCCGGTGGTGTGCTGCGGCACGCCTCCCGTGCTCACCTTCCAGAATCTCGGTGACCGACGCGTTCGGCACGGCCACCGACTCGGTGAACGTCACGGTGGTCGCCACCACCGACACCGTCACCGGCACCGCCACCTGGACGGCACCGACGCCCAACGTGGGGAACAAGGGCGGCAAGCTCAACGTCAGCGCGGCCTCCTCGTCGCTCAATCCCTCCCTCACCATGTTCGTCGTCGGCTACGGGACCATGGACATCAATCCCGTCCTCGGCCGGCCCAACTTCGTGCTGAGCGCGACCGGGGTCGATTTCCCGCCCGTCAGCGTCACGGTCCGCACCAGCCTGGGCGGCACGGTGACCATTCCGGTGACCTTCAAGTGAGCCCCCGACCTCGGAGAACGATCATGAAGACAAACGAAATCCGGGCATCGGGGCCGCGGCCCGCCCGCATCCTTCTCATCCTGCTCCTCGCCTCCGGCGCGGCGTCGGCGTCGAACCTGAGTGCGCCTCCGTCGCTCAAGCACACCTGGGTGCCGGAGCCTTCCAACCTGGGCGACTACGTCAAGGACAAGAAGGCGGCGATCACGCTGGGCAAGGCGCTCTTCTGGGACATGCAGGTGGGCAGCGACGGGATGCAGGCCTGCGCGACCTGCCACTTCCACGCCGGCGCGGACAGCCGGGTGAAGAACCAGTTGAACCCGGGCCAGAACGCCGGCGACAACACCTTCCAGCTCGCGCCGGGCCCCAACGGCACCGTCGCGGGCTCGGACTTCCCCTTCCACCGTCTCTCCTCCGTGGACGACCGCTTCTCCGCGGTCCTCAAGGACGTGAACGACGTGATGGGGTCGGAAGGCGTGTTCGACAACGAGTTCGTCTCGGTGGTGCGCGGGTCGGCGGCGGAGCAGGCCAATCCGGTGCAGGACCCGGTCTTCCACGTCGGGGCCACCAACGTCCGGCGCATCACCGGCCGCAACGCGCCGAGCGTCATCAACGCCGTGTTCAACTACAACAACTTCTGGGACGGCCGCGCCAACTTCGTCTTCAACGGCGTGGACCCGTTCGGCGATGCCAACCTGGGCGCGCGCGTCTTCTCCAACGACGGCACCGGCGCGCTCGAGGCCGTCGCCGTCCACATCGAGAACGCCAGCCTCGCTTCCCAGTCGGTGGGCCCCCCGGGCAGCGACACGGAGATGTCGTACACGCGGCGGACCTTCCCGGACATCGGCAAGAAGCTGCTCAGCCTGCGCCCCTTGGGAAAGCAGCTGGTGCACAAGGCCGACGGCGTGCTCGGGTCTACGTCGCGCAACTCGCGCACCTCGCGCGCGGGTCTCTCGCAGACCTACGGCGCGATGATCAAGGCGGCGTTCCAGGACTGGTCGTGGAACGTGACCGGGCAGGTGGTGACCTTCGACAGCACCGGCTACCACCTGGTCCCCAAGCCGGCGCGGCTGGCGGCGAACCAGTACACGCAGATGGAGGCCAACTTCTCGCTCTTCTTCGGCCTCGCCATCCAGCTCTACGAGGCGACGCTCATCTCCGACGACACGCCCTTCGATCGCTTCCAGGACGGCGACGCCTCGGCGATGACCGTCTCCGCGCAGCAGGGGCTGAACCTCTTCATGACTCCTGCCGACCCGGGCTTCGCCGGAGGGGGCTGCTTCAACTGTCACGCCGGCGCGGAGTTCACCAAGGCCAGCGTGAGCAACGTCGGCAGGTCGCAGTTCCTCGAGGACATCCCCGAGCGCATCGTCGAGCGGATGGCGATGGGCGACGGCGGCGGCGCCTTCTACGACTCCGGTTTCTACAACATCGGCGTCCGTCCCACCGAGGAGGACAAGGGCCGCGGCGGCAGCGATCCGTTCGGGTACCCGCTCGCCTTCACCACCCGGGCGCTGATGATCGACAACGGCACGGCGCTGCCCTTCGCCAACCCGCCGCTCAACTGCGGAGACGGCCAGCCCACGCCCTGCCCGCTGCAGCGCAGCGCCGTGGACGGGACCTTCAAGACGCCGAGCTTGCGCAACGTGGAGCTGACCGGCCCGTACTTCCACAACGGCGGTCAGGCCACGCTCATGCAGGTGATCGACTTCTACACGCGCGGCGGCGACTTCCACGAGAACAACTTCAAGAACCTCGACTCGGACCTGGACGCGATCGACGGCATGAACGACGTGGCCAAGCAGGAGCTGGTGGATTTCCTCGTCTCGCTCACCGACGAGCGCGTGCGCTGGGAGAAGGCGCCGTTCGATCATCCCGAGCTCTTCCTGACCAGCGGCTCTCCGGGCGACAGCAGCTCGGTGACCTGCAGCACTCCGGGCCCCTGCGACGAGGTGATCCGCCTGCCGCAGGTGGGCGCGAAGGGGCGGGCCGCAGCCGGGCTCCCCGCGCTTGGAAGCTTCCTCGATCTCGATCCCCACGCGCACTGAGGCCCATGTGCGCGACCACCCTTTCTTCATGATCTCGAAGGAGAATTCCGTGAATCGACTCAAGCTGTTGTTCGCGCTCGGCGCAACCGTCGCGCTGCTCGCGAACCAGGGATGCAGCTCACCGGCGCAGCCTGCGGATCCCTCGCAGAGCACGCGTTCGCAGGCGGTGACGGCCGCCACCGCGACGCTGCGCCTGGACGTGTACCCGGCGGCGCTTCCCGGCGGGACGTTCGTCGCCGAGGCCTCGTATCGTGACTCGTCGGGAAACCTGCTCAGCGCCACCGCCAACGTCACGGTCGCGTTGGCGGCCAATCCCACCGGGGCCAAGCTCGGCGGAACGCTGACCAAGGCGGCGGTCAATGGCATCGCCAGATTCACCGACCTGGTCATCGCCACCCCCGGCCATGGGTACGTCCTCTCCGCGTCGTCGACGAAAGCCGTCGGCGCGAAGTCGGCAGCCTTCGACGTGACCTGGTCGGTCCACGAGGCAGAAGCGGTGGGGGCCTCGGCGAACGACGCCACCGCGGGAGCGGAAGGGCTCAGCCCGGCGGTGCCCATGTTCGGGACGCTGGGCCCGGCCGACGTGGACTCTTACCGGTTCCACGCCAAGGCCGGCCAGCTCCTCACCGTCGCAAGCCACGCCACCCGGCTCGACCTCGCCAACTGGGATACCTCGCTGCGCTTGCGGCTGATCGCTCCCGACGCGAAGACGGAGATCTCGCGGAGCGGCGTCCCCGACGGCAACACGCCGGCAGCGGACAACGGCATCCTCTCGCTGCGCATCCCCGACGAGGGCGACTACTTCCTCGTCTGCGACGCGGACGGGACCTCGTTCCTCTCGGGAAACTACGCGGTGGTGATGACGCTCGCGGAACCCCCGAGCGCGCTCCAGCTGGAGACCGAGGCCACCGGCGCCCGCGGCCAGAACGACACGCCGGCGACCGCGCAGGCGCTCTCCCCAGGCCTCCTCTTCGGCCACTCCGATCCTGCCGCCCCCTCGACCACCGCCGCCGGCAGCGCCACTCCGGGCGGGCCCGACTACTACAAGATCTCCATCACCGCGCCGACCCACCTGCGACTGGAGATCACCGCGGCCCGCAACGGCGCGGCGTACTCCGATGCGCTGTGGAACTCGCGCCTGGTCCTTCAGGACTCGGCCGGCCAGAACCTGGCGGCGAGCGACAACCTGATCTCCATCGACCCGGCCATCGACTACGTGGTGGTGAACGCCGGCACCTACTACGTGAAAGTCGCGCGCGCCAACACCTCGGCGAGCACGGGCAGCAGCCCGTACTTCCTCTCCTACAAGACGTCGGCGTACGCGCCTTCCGCCGAGAAGGCGGGCAACACGACCGCCGCCGCGGCGATGCCCATCGCCTACGGCACCGACGTCGCCGTCTCCTTCAGCGCCGCGGGAGACCACTACTTCTCCTTCACCGGCGCTGCCGGCGACATGGTGGGGCTGTGGATCGGCGACAGCACGCAGGTGCAGGGAGCCTCGCTCTCCGCGGCCAGCACCGGGACCACGGCGACGTTGCTGGCAAGCGACGGCGTCACCGAGCTGGTCAGCGGGTATGTTGCCGCCAAGGCCTCCGAGGACACGCCCAACGTCAAGAGCGCGGTCCTGGCTTCGGCGGGAACCTACTTCGTCCGCGTCAGGAGCGCGGTGGCCGGCACCCTCGGCATCCACGTCAGCCTGACCTCTCCCACCACCCGCGAAGTCGAGCCCAACGACGCCGCGGGAACCGGCGCCTCGCTCGACAGCGCCGTCTTCTCCGGCGCCATCGGCAGCGCCGGAGACAAGGATCACTTCACCGTGCACGGGGAGGCCGGCCAGCTGGTCAGCATCTCGCTCGCCGCGGCGCCGGGCGGCGGCGGCACCGTGCTTGCGGATCTCGGGTCGGCGCTGTTGCCGAATCTCGAAGTCCGCGACGGCCAGGGACACCTGCTCTCGGCCACCTCGGCCGACCGCAAGGGCGAGAGCAACTTCGCCCAGTCGTACCTGCGGCCGGAGTCGATGGTCGAGGCGTCCTTCCGCGCTCCGGCGGCGGGCGACTACGACGTCACCATCTCCGACGTCGACGGCCAGGGAGGGCCAGGCTTCACGTACGCCGTGCGGGCCTGGAAGAACCAATGAGAGCGCTCTCGTCCGTGCGGCTCGGCGCTCTCGCCGGCTTGCTCTTCCTCGCTTCCGCCGCGCCGCGCTCGGAGGCCGCGGCCGCGGCGGCGCGGGGGAAGGTCTCGTTCGCTCCGCTCTTCGACACCAACGCGCGCTTCAAGGTGCGCAAGAGCGTCAGCCTACGGTTTCGCGCCAGCGAGACCGGGCACCCTCCCGCGCTGGCGGACGTCTCGGTCTCGCTGCGACGTGACCCGCGCGACGGCGTGATGCGGCTGCCGGTGCGGCGGTTGAAGGGCGGCGTCTTCGAGGTGCCGTTCACGCCGCTGTGGCCTGGAGAGTACCTCCTCGCCATCAACGTCCGCGGCGCCTCGAACGCCCCCGCCGCCCAGGTTTCCCTGGGCGTCGTCGGCGTCGCTCCCGGGCTCGTCGAGGTGCCCCCTGAGGAGGACGGCGAAGTGCTGCAACAGCGGCGCAGCGCCGGGAGGACCTCCCGATGACGGTGCGTCGCAGCGCGCAGGTGATCATCGGGCTCCTCTGCGTCGCCGTCATCGCCTTCGTCCTCTTGCCGCGGAGCGAGTCGCAGAAGCCGGCGGAGGAGAGCCTGCGCACGGCCACCGTGCGTCAGGCCGGGCTGGTCCCGGCGCCGGCGGAGGCGATGGCGGAGAGCGGCGGTCATACCCTCGGGCTGGCGAAGACGGCCGCCGTGCACATCCGGCCGCTCTTCGACCCGAACCTGCACATCAACCTGGGCGAGACGGCGATGCTCAAGTTCGTCGCCCGAGACCCGGCCTCGCAGAGGCCGGTTGCGCCCAAGGCGGTCATCACTGCCTCGGTGTCCAACGGCCGCGACCCGGAGCAGCCGCTGGAGGTGCACGAGGACGGCGACGGCAACTACGAGGTGCCCTTCACGCCCCACGGTCCCGGGGAGTTCAACGTGGTGCTCAGCGCCGACGGCGTTCCCACCGGGTCGCACAAGATCGGCGTCATCGGCGCCGCGGGCAGGATCGATGCCGTGGTGGACAACGTCGATCCGCTCTCGGTGGACCCGCGCGACTTCCGCGCCCGCACCGGCGGACAGTTCCACCGGCGGTAGACGTCATGGTTGGACTCGCGGGTCACGCGAACCTGGCGAGTCCAACCATGAAGCTGCGCGTGCTAGGTTGCGCAGATGTTTTCGCGGCGCCTCTTGCACGTGGTGACGCGCAAGGACCTGGCGCTCTTGCTGGCGCCCACCTACGCGCAGTCCGCCAACGTCGACTTCGACGAGGCGCACGAGCGCATGGAGCGGGCGGTGGGCACCCAGCGCGTGGTCGACGCGCTCTACCAGGGCCTCTCCGACGCGCTCTACGCCCGGCAGGGCGCGCGCACCGGCGAGGACGAGCTGATCGACAAGCTCTCCGCCGGAGTGCAGAAGCGGCGTAGCCGGGTGAAGGCGGCGCCGCTGACGCCGGCCATCTCCGCCGTGATGGTGATGCTCAACCTGGACCTGGGCTACGCGCCGGAGATGATGCGCAACGCGCTCGCCGAACCCAAGGGGCAGAAGCTCCTCCAGGAGGGGCTCCAGGAACTCGGCGCGCACTTGTTGAAGGAGCTGATCCGGTAGCCGGCGCGGCCCTCAATGGGCCATCGGCGCGGCTCCGGGCTTCATCTTGCGCGTCAACAGCACCGCCGGCACCATGATTCCGCAGAAGACGGCGAAGAGGAAGAGGACGTCGAGGTAGGCGAGCGTCTGCGCCTGCCGGATGAGCTCGCCGTAGATCTGCCCGTACGCCATCTTCGTCGCCTCGACCGCGCCGATCCCCATCTGCTGCAGGTGCTGCGCAATCCCGGCGATGCGCGCGGAGAGCGCGGCCGAAGGGAGCACGTGCGCCGCGAGTCGCTCCTGGTGGAACTGCGATCGCCGCGCGATGACGGTGGTGACGAAGGCGATGCCGATGTCGCCGCCCATGTTCCGGGCGAGGTTCACGATCCCCGACACCTGGTTGTTCTTCTGCGGCGGCACGCCGTTGTAGACCACCGACTGGATGGGCACGAAGAGGAAGGGCAGCCCGCAGGCCTGGTAGACCCGGATCATGATGGCGGTCTTGAAGTCCATCCCCGGGTACATCGTCTGCACCATGTGCACGAGCGAGAGCGAGAGGATGAGGAAGCCGATGGCGATCAGGTAGCGGTTGTCGACCTTGGAGACGAGCTTCCCCACGAAGGGCAGGATGAGGATGACCACGAAGCCGCCGGGCGAGAGCACCATGCCGGCGTCCTCCGCCGAGTACCCCATCCAGACCTGCACGTACTGCGGCAGCAGCACGGTGGTGCCGTAGAGGGCCATCCCCAGCACCAGCATCATCAGATTGGAGACGGCGAAGTTGCGGTCCCTGAAGAGCTGCACCTCGACGATGGGGTGCTCCTGGCGCCATTCCCAGATCACGAACGTGATCAGGGCCGCGGAGGCGACCGCCGCGAAGATGATGATGGTGTGCGAGTTGAACCAGTCGTCCTCCTGCCCCTTGTCGAGCACGTACTCGAGCGCGCCGAGGCCGACCGCGATCAGCCCGAGGCCGATGCCGTCGATGGGGCCGGCGCGCCGCTTCGCCTCGATGAGGTGGGGCGGGTCCACCAGGATGCGCGAGGAGATCAGCATGGAGAGGGCGCCCACCGGCACGTTGATGAAGAACACCCAGCGCCAGGAGAGATGATCGGTGATGAAGCCGCCCAAGCGTCGGCCCGATGGCAGGCGCGAGCACCACCGCCATGCCGTAGACGGCGAAGGCCATGCCGCGCTTCGCGGGCGGGAAGGTGTCGGCGAGGATCGCCTGCTCCGAGGGCGCGAGCCCCCCTCCCCCGAGCCCCTGCAGGACGCGGAAGAAGACGAGCAGACCGAGGTTCGGCGCGATCCCGCAGAGGAACGAGCTGCAGGTGAAGAGGAAGACGCAGGCCAGGTAGAAGCGCCTGCGGCCGATGCGCGTCGCGAGCCATCCGCTGGTGGGCAGCACCACCGCGTTGCTCACCAGGTAGCTGGTGAGCACCCAGGTCGACTCGTCGTTGCTGACGGAGAGGTTGCCGGCGATGTGCGGCAGGGAGACGTTGGCGATGGCGGTGTCGAGCACCTCCATGAAGGTCGCCATGGTGACGACCAGCGCGACCACCCAGGGGTTGTGTCCCCCGGTCCAGCCCTGCTCGTGGGTGATGCGCAGGGATTCCTCGGGGCTGAGCGCCGCCGCTTCTTCGCGGGTCATCGCACGCGCACCTTCGGCTCCACCGACATGCCCGGGCGCAGGCGGTCCATCTCGGGCTGGCCCGCGTCGAGGTTGATGCGCACCGGGATGCGCTGCACCACCTTGACGTAGTTGCCGGTGGCGTTCTCCGGCGGCAAGAGGCTGTAGCGCGAGCCGGTGGCGCCGGCGAAGCTCGCCACCGTGCCCTGGTAGTCGCGGTCGATGGCGTCGACATGCACGGTGGCCCTCTGCCCGAGGCGCATGCGGTCGAGCTGCGTCTCGCGGAAGTTGGCGGTCACCCAGAGGTTGCCGATCTGCGTGAGCGACATGAGCTGCTGGCCCGGCTGCACGCGGTCGCCCACGTTGACGGAGCGCTTGCCGATGACGCCCGCGACCGGCGCCGGCAGCCTGGCGTAGGAAAGGTTCAGCTCCGCCTGGTGGAGCTGCGCGCGCGCCAGTTCGAGATTTGCCTGCCGCACCGAGAGCCCGGCCTCGCGCGCCACCAGCTGCCGCGGCGCATTGGCGCGCGCCTCCTGCAGCCGCGATTGCGCCGTCTGCAACTTGGCCCGGCGCTGGTCCACCCGCTGGCGCGCCGAGCCCACGGCGGCGCGGGCCACGTCGGCGGCGGAGACGCGCTGATCGTATTCCGCCTGCGGGATGGTCTTCGACGCAAGCAACTGCGCCGCCCTCTCGCGCTGCTGCTGCGCGAAGCGGTTGTTGGCCTCGGCCTGATCGAGATCGCGGCGCGCCGCCTCCAGGTCCGCCTCGGTGTTGGACACCTCGTCCTCCGCGGCCTGCACCGTGGTGCGGTTGGAAGTGGCGGTGATGGAGACGTTGGGCTGCTCCGCTTCCAGCGCGGCTTGCGCCTGCGCCACCGCCGCGCGCGCCTGGGCCATGGCCACCTCCAGATCCGCGGTGTCCAGCTCGACCAGGGGGTCGCCCTCCTTGACCCGTTGGTTGTCCTCGACCAGCACCTTGAGCACGGTCCCCGAAACGCGCGAGGAGACGGCGGTGATGTACCCGTCGATCTGCGCGTCGTCGGTATCCTCGAACTTGCGCGCGTGCAGCCACCAGACGAAGCCGGCGGCGAGCAGCAAGGAAACGCCGATGGCGATGCGGACGCGCTTGCGTCGCTTCCGTTCCGGATCTTCGGGCGTTGGCCGCTGCTTCTGCTCCGGCTGCTGCCCGGCGTTCCCTTCCCGCCGCACTTCACCCTGCTGTTCGGACATTCGCCGTTCCTCTCCGTGCGCGAGGGATGCTCACCGGTGCGCCCGCGATTCGGCAGGCGCAGTCGCCACGGCTTGTCGATTCAACAACAATGACGGCGGCGGGAAGGAGCCAGAGCGGCCGATGGGGCGCGCGGTCGTTCTTTCACTCGTAGTGCTTGGCGCGAGGCCAGAGGACGTCGATGGAGGCGCGCGGCCGGCGGCACAGCCAGATGGGCCGCCCCTGCTCGTAGGGCATCGCCCACTGCGCAATCCGCTCCCGCGCGACCTCGCGGCAGTCCTCGAACGACTGCAGATGGTTCGCCACCCGTCCGCCGACGATGAGCAGGGCGGTGAGGTCGTGCGGCGCGCCCCAGAGAAAATAGTTGTTGTGCCCGCTGATCACCGGCAGCCCGGCCGAGCCGAACAGCTCCAGCGCCCCGGCCTCGCCGTAGTTCTGCGTGAACACTGCCGCCCGCTCGCCGGGCGCGAGCTTCCGCGCCGCCTCCACCACGGCGTCGTGCAGCTCCTGCCAGCCGAACATGTCGGCGAGGTGCTGCGGGAGCGCTCCATAGGCCAGGTTTTCCATCCGCTGCGGGGCGACGCCGAGCGCAGCCTGGTAGCGCACCAGCGCCGCGGGCGGCAAGATGGGCAGCGCGATGGGCAACAGCGCCGCGTCGGTCGCCGCGAGGAGCGCCGCCGCCGGCCACTGGAAGCGGCGCAGAGCCACACCCGCCGCCGCGAGCAGCGGCACCCAGTCCGCCGCCACGTAGTAGGACTTGCCCTTGAGGGCGCCGAAGAGCAAGAGCTGCAGCGCGAAGGCCAGCGCGAGGGGCCGCGCTTCCCGCCAGAGGATCCAGAGGCCGGCGAGGCCCGCCAGCGCCGCGAGAGGATTGAGCTGGAGCAGCTGCTGCACCACGAACTCGCGCAGCGTCCAGGGAGCGTTCTTCCACTTCTGCGCGGCGAGCAGCTCCAGCATGGGGAAATTTGCGCGCGCCTGCCAGATCGCGTGAGGCAGGACGAGGAGCGCGACCAGGAGGACGCCGGCCCAAAACCAGCGCGAGGCAAGCGCGCGGCGGCCCGGCGTGAGCAGCAGCGCGAGGAGCAGGCACGCCGCATGGAGCACGAAGGAGTGCTTGTTGAGGATGCCGATTCCGGTGAGCGCGCCGACGCCGAGCCAGAGCCGCGCGTCGCCGCCGCGCAGCAGCAGCAAGAGGAGCGTGCATACCGCCAGGTAGAGCAGCGGCTCGAAGGCGTTCATGGTGAGCAGGTGGCCGTCCACGGCATAGACGGGAGCAAAGGCCACCGCCACGCACGCCAGCACGGCGCCGCCGCCCAGCCGCTCCGCGAATTCGACCGGCGAGATGGACGAGGCCGCCGTGCGCGAGCGCCGCGGGAAGACGATAGACGAGGAGCGATCCGCCGGAGACGGCGTACGCCGCGCGCGAGACCAGCGCCACGAGCGGCGGCTGGTCGACGTATCCCCAGGCGAGCCGCCTGCCGCAGGCGAGGAAGTACAGCTCGTCGCGAAACCATCCGTAGCGGGCGAGGACGAGGAGGTGCAGCGCCACCGTCAGGAGCGCAAGCGCGACCGGCGCGCGCGACTTCATGATCGGGCTTCGCCGTAGAACGCCGCGTTGAGCGCGGCCACGCTCTGGAAGCGCGGATACTCGCCGCGCGCCAGCGCGTCGCGGCTGGGCAGCGGCTTGCCGGGGATACGCGCGAGGACGTGATCGAGGAATTTCGCGTACGCATCCTTCGCGGGCACGCCGGGAAAGAGCGAGGGCAGCCCGAGGTGCGCGCCGGGAATGCGGATCGCGGCCGCCGACCTGGCGCCGTCGGCCCAGCGCAGCACGAGATCGGTGAGGATGGCCACGCCCGCCTCGGTCTTCACCACGGCGGCGCCCACTCCCACGACGCGGCTGAGCTCCAGCTTGCGCGTCTGCCCGGCGGTGGACTCCAGGTGAAGCGCGTCTTCCGCGAGGCGGACCAGGCGGCAGGCGAGGATGTGCACTTCGGGTGCCGCGGCGGGGGTGCGGGTGCGACCTCCGCTTCGGGCTCGATCTTCGCTGCGACCGGCGCAGGGGCGCTCGCGGGAACGGCCGCGGCGCTCGCGCCGTACGAGGCAGCCACCGCGTCGATCTGTTGCGCCAGCTCGGGGAGGAGCCCCGGCAGCGCGCGCGCGTCGGCCAGCCAGGATCTCGCCTCTTCCGCGCGGCCCTGTGCGAGCGCGCGCCGCGCGGCCCGCAGGAGCGCCTTGGCCGCCAGCGGACCGCGCCGCTTCCCCAGGGCGACGTCGAGGCGTTCGGGAAGGTTTCCGGCCGGGTCCGGCGCATCCGAGGCGGCGCCGGCAAGCTGCCACGCCAGCTTGTCGGGGACCCGATCCGGATCGAACGCGCTCCCCAGCTCGGCCGCGACCTCCCACGCCTGTGCGAAGTCGCCCCTGACCGCCAGCGACTCCAGCAAGGGCAAGGCGGGGCGCACCTCCTGCTCGATGCGCGAGAGTCCCACCGCAGCCTCGCGGTCGAGCGGCCGTTCCTCCAGCACCTGCCGGTACGCGGCGGTGGCCCCGGCCTTGTCGCCGGCCTCCAGCGCGGCGCGGGCCACGTCGTTGCCCTGGTGCTGCGTCCAGACCGTCTTCTCCTGCACCGCGGGAGCGAGCGAGCGCGCCTCGAACCCGGTCTTCTCCAGCGCGACCGCCGCGGCAAAGCCGAAGCCGAAGCCGCCGATGTGCGCCATCACCGCCACGCCGCCGCTCGCGTCCAAGGCGAAGCTCAGCACCTCGGACGCGAACCAGAGTCCGCCCCACGCCCAGGCCGGAAGGAGGAAGGTGCCGCGGATGAACCAGGCGAACCAGTACGCGATCCGGATCTTGCGGGCCGCACAGCGCCAGGTGAAGGCGCCCATGCAGGCGGCGATCGCCCCGGAAGCGCCGGCCATCGGCACGGCCGAGTGCGGGTCCAGGCCGAAATGGGCAAGCGCCGCGATCAGGCCGCCCAGGAGGTAGAAGCCGGCGAAGAAGGCGCGTCCCCAGAGGTCCTCGAGCAGCGGGCCCACCAGGTAGAAGAAGAAAAGGTTGCCGAGGATGTGCATCCAGCCGAAGTGCAGGAACATGGCGGTCAGCCATCCCGGCTGCAGAACCCCGCGCGCCGGCACCAGGGCGAATCTGCGCAACGACGACGCGCCCGCTTCCGCCTCGAAGGCGTCGAGGAGCGAGTCGAGGTGGCGCTGCTCCATCTCGAGGGTCGGCCGATCCAGCGACGCGGGTGGATCCTCGTGGAGACCCGAGAGGGTCTCCGCCGCTCGGTCGCTCAGGTAGTCGCGGGCGAACGACTCCGGAAGCTCCAGGTAGGGGTGCTCGCCGTAGTAGCGGACGATCTCCCTGACCTCCTCGCCGCGAACGCCGGTGGGGTTCGCGGGGAGGATCCAGGTCAGGGCGAACGCCAGGGCGCACAAGCCCGCGATGCCGATGGAGACCACCGGCAGGCGATCGACGGTGGCGTCCTCCACCCGGAGGGGAAAGATCATCGGTGGAGTGTCGCCGGAAGATGGGGTGCGGGCAATGTCGGACCCCTGGGGTAGGCTGTGTTGCGTGAGGGAGATTGCGACATCTTCGCGGGCGGCGGCGCGGCTGGAGCGGGCGCGAGAGTGGCTCTGCGCGCGCGCCAGGGGAGAACGCGTCCTGGTGGTCGCCGCCACACAGGACGGCGCGGCGGAGATGGTGCGGGAGGCCACCCGGCTGGCCGGCGCCGCCTTCGGGTGGCAGCGATTCACGCTGGGAAGGCTGGCCGCGGTGATCGCCGCCGAAACGCTCGCCGCCCGCGGGCTTTCGCCGCTCTCGGCCCTCGGCGTGGAGGCGGTGTGCGCGCGGGTGGTACAGCGGATGCGCGGCAGGCTGGGCAGGTTCGAGCCCATCGCCGGGCAGCCGGGGCTGCCGCGCGCGCTCTCGCGGAGCCTTCAAGAACTGCGGCTCGCCGGAGCGCGGCCCGGCGGAGACCTGGGCGCGCTGCTCGCGGCGTACGAGGCCGAGCTGGACGAGGCGCGGCTGGCGGACCGCGCCGGGGTGTTCCGGCTCGCGCTGGAGGCGGAGTCGCCCCTCTTCGCGCTCCCGGCGCTGCTGGTGGATCTGCCGCTGCGGGCGGCCCTGGAGGAGCGGTTCGTGGGCCGGCTCTGTGCCGAGGTGCTGGCGGTCGCCCCGCGCGGCGACGAAGGGCGCATCTCGCGGGCGCTCGGCGTGGCCGCGGTGGCGCTCGCGGAGCCCGCAGGACAGCTCGCTCGCGCGCGTGCAGCAGCGGCTCTTCGAAGAAGGCGCCGAGACGCTTCCGCCGCTCGGAGACGACGTGCTGCTGCTCTCGGCTCCTGGCGAAAGCCGCGAGTGCGTGGAGATCGCGCGGCTGCTCCTGCGCGAGGCGGAGCGCGGCGTGCCCTTCGACCGCATGGCGGTGCTGCTGCGCGCGCCCTCGCAATACCGGGCGCTGCTCGAGGAAGCGCTCTCGCGCGCGGGAGTGCCGGCGCACTTCGCCACCGGGACGCTGCGGCCGGACCCGGCGGGCCGCGCCTTCCTCGCGCTTCTGGGCTGCGCCGCGGACGGACTCTCCGCGCGCCGTTTCGCCGAATACCTCAGCCTCGGCGAGGTGCCGCAGGCGGTTGGGGGCGCGCCGCCCGAGGCGCCGCCCGCCGGAGAGCGCTGGGTGCCTCCGGACACCGAGCTGACGCGGCTGCCGGCCGAGGAGCCGGTGGCGCCGGTTTTCGCGCCCTCTCCCGATCCCGACGCGCCGGTGGTGGACGGGTCGCTGCGCGCGCCCTGGCGGTGGGAGCAGCTCCTCTCGGACGCCGCCGTCATCTCCGGGCGCGAGCGCTGGGAACGCAGGCTCGATTGGCTGCGGGCGAAGCTGCGGGCGGACCGGGTTGCGGTCGCGGACGACGAGGCCCGGGCGCAGCGCGCCGACCGCGACCTCGCGGATCTGGCTGCATTGCGCGAGTTCGCCCTCCCGCTGCTCCGGGCGCTGGCCGCGCTGCCTGCCTCGGCCAGGTGGGGAGAGTGGATCGATCCCCTCTCCGCCCTCGCCACCCGCGCGCTGCGCTCGCCCGAGCGCGTCCTTTCCCTGCTCGCCGAGCTTGCTCCCATGGCGCCGGTGGGGCCGGTGCCGCTCGACGAGGTGCGGCTCGTCCTGCGCCGGCGCCTCACCGAGCTGCCGGTGCCGCCTTCGGGAAAGCGGCACGGCAAGGTCTACGTCGCCCCCGTGGAGTCCGCGCGCGGGCTCTCCTTCGACGTGGTCTTCGTGCCGGCGCTGGCGGAGAAGCTCTTCCCGCAGAAGGTGGTCGAAGACCCGCTGCTGCTCGATCGCCTGCGGGGCGATTTCCCGGAGCTGGAGACTTCCCAAGACCGCATCGCGGCGGAGCGCCTGGCACTGCGCCTTTCGGTCGGGGCTGCGCGGCGCAAGCTGGTGCTCTCCTGGCCGCGCATCGACCTCTCGCAGGGCCGCGCGCGGGTGCCCTCGTTCTACGGTCTCGAGGTGGTGCGCGCGGGCGAAGGGGCATTGCCCGCGTTCGCCGACCTCTCCCGCCGCGCGGAACAGGCTGCCGGAGCGCGGGCGGGCTGGCCATCGCCGAAGGCGCCCGCATCCGCCATCGACGATGCCGAGTTCGACCTCGCGCTGCTCGAAGGCGCCCTGCAGCGATCCGGAAGAGAGCCGCGGCATCGCCGCGTACCTCCTGCTCGCGAATCCGCACCTCTCCCGCTCGCTGCGGGTGCGCGCGCGCCGCTGGCTCAAGCGCTGGACGCCCGCCGACGGCCTCGTGCAACCCAGGCCCGACGCGCTCGCTGCGCTGCAGACGACACCAGCTTGCCGCGCGCGCCTATTCGCCCACCGCGCTGCAGAACTACGCCGCCTGCCCGTACAAGTTCGTCCTCCAGGCCATCCACCGCCTCTCGCCCAGGGAGACGCCCGAGGCCATCGACGAGATCGATCCCCTCTCGCGCGGCTCCTTGATCCACGAGGCGCAGTTCAGGTTCCTTCGCACGCTCGACGCTTCGGGCGGCCTGCCCATCCGCGATCCCGGCGCGGCGCAGGAGGTGCTCGAGCGGGTCATCGAAGACGTCGCGCGCAAGTGGGAGGACGATCTCGCGCCGGCCATCACGCGCGTCTGGAGCGATTGCATCGCGGGCGTCAAGATCGATCTGCGCGAGTGGTTGCGCCGCGCCTGCGAGGACGGGACCTGGGCGCCCTGGCGATTCGAGCTGGCATTCGGGCTTCTGGGAGGCGAGGAGCGCGACCCGCACAGCACCGCCGAGCCGGTCGCGCTCGACGAAGGCATCCGCCTGCGCGGCTCCATCGACCTGGTGGAAAAAGCGCCGGACGGCGCGCTTCGCGCCACCGACTACAAGACTGGAAAGGTCCGCGCGGAGGCGGGCACCGTCATCGACGGAGGGCGCACGCTGCAGCCGGCGCTCTATGCGCTTGCGCTGGAGAAGCTCTTTCCCGCTTCCCGGGTCGAAGGAGGCCGGCTCTACTACTGCACGCACACAGGCGACTTCACCTCGGTGCCGGTCGCGCTCGATCCGGCCACCCGCGGCAGCGTGCAGAAGCTTGCCCAGACGGTCTCGCAGGCCCTGGCCGAAGGCTTCTTGCCCGCGGCCCCGCGCGACGAGAGGGAATGCGAGTGGTGCGACTACCTCGGCGTCTGCGGGCCCGGGGAGTTCCGGCGGGTCGCGCGCAAGCCCAAGGATGCGCTGCAGCCGCTGGTGCGGCTGCGGGAGATGCCGTGACCGCGCCCCTGGCAGACGCCCGCGCCCGCGAGCGCATCCGCTGCGACCTGGAGGCCACGCTCATCGTCGAAGCGGCCGCGGGCACCGGCAAGACCACCGAGCTGGTGGCGCGCATCGTCGCGCTGGTGCGCAGCGGCCGCACCACGCTCGACCGCATCCTTTCGGTCACCTTCACCGATCTCGCCGCAGGCGAGATGAAGCTGCGCCTGCGGACGGAGCTGGAGAAGGCGCAAAGGGACGCCCCCGGCGACGAGCGCGAGAGGCTCACCAGGGCGCTGGCGCGGCTGGAAGTGGCGGCCATCGGAACCATCCACTCCTTCTGCGCCGA
Organism: uncultured delta proteobacterium; assembly: GCA_963792275.1. GTDB lineage: Bacteria > Myxococcota > Myxococcia > Myxococcales > 40CM-4-68-19 > 40CM-4-68-19. Next base: position 262,029 of record CAWBVQ010000011.1, on the reverse strand, counting down.
CCTGCTGCGCGAGCGCCCGGTGGAGGCGCGGGTGGACCCGGTGTTCGAAGTGGCCGCGGGCGATCGAGCAGGAAAGGCTCTTCGATCAGGCCTTCGACGCCTGGTTCCAGCGCGCCATCCAGGATCCGCCCGAGGGCGTGCGGCGGCTCTTGCGGCGCAAAACCCGCGGCGGCGATACGCCCCCGCGCGAGCTCTTGCGCGACGCCGGGTGGGATCTCGCCGAGCACCGGGATTTCGACGGCGCCTGGCGGCGCGAGCCGTTCGACCGCGCCGCCGGCCTCGAGCGGCTGGTGGCGCGCCTCGGGGAGCTGGCCGCCTTTGCCCCGCTGGCGCAGCAGCCCGATGACTGGGCCGCGGTCTCCGTCGCGGAGATCGCCCGCTGGGTTTCGGAGCTGGCGCGGCGCGAACAGGCGCGCGGCCGCGATCCGGACGGGCTGGAGGCCGAGCTGCACGAGCTGGCGCGCCGCCGCTCATGGAACTGGCGCGGCAAGGGCAAGTGGTTCGCGCCGGGCATCGAGCGCGCCACCGTGACGGCGCTGCGCGAGCAGGTGAAGGCGGAGCTGGACGCCTTCCTGCGCGCCTGCGACGCCGATCTGGCCGCCTGCCTGCGCGAGGATCTGCGGCCGCTCTGCGCAGCCTACGAGGGCCTCAAGCAAGGCTCCGGCTGCCTGGACTTCCTCGATCTCCTGCTGCGCGCCCGGGATCTGCTGGTCGGCGATGCGCAGGTCCGCACCGAGCTGTGGCAGCGCTTCACCCACGTGCTGGTGGACGAGTTCCAGGACACCGACCCGCTGCAGGCGGAGATCCTGCTGCTCATCGCCAGCGACGATCCCGCGCAGGTTCGCTGGCGGTCGGCGCGGCCGGCGCAGGGGAAGCTGTTCGTGGTGGGCGACCCCAAGCAGTCCATCTACCGCTTCCGCCGGGCGGACATCGCGCTCTACGAGGACGTGAAGCAGCTCCTGCTCGCGGGCGGGGCGGAGCTCGTCCACCTCACCACCAGCTTCCGCTCCGCCCCAGACATCCAGCGCGCCGTCAACGCCGGCTTCGCGCCGAGGATGCAAGGCGGCTCGCAGGCCGCGTACGTGGCGCTGGATTCGTTCCGCGCGCCCCTGCCGCGACAGCCGGCGGTGGTGGCGCTGCCGGCGCCGAGGATCTACGGCGATCGCGACAAGGTGGTGAACTTCCGCATCGAGGAGTCGTATCCCGATGCGGTGGCCGCCTTCGTGGACTGGCTGCTCGGCAAGTCGGGCTGGAAGGTGAGCGAGCGCGACAAGGAGGAGCCGGTCCCGGTGGAGGCGCGCCACGTCTGCCTGCTCTTCAAGCGGTATACGAGCTGGGGCAAGGACCTGACCCGCCCGTACGTGCGCGGCGCTGGAGGCGCGCCGCATCCCGCACGTGCTGGTGGGAGGCCGCTCCTACCACGCTCGCGAAGAGGTGCTGGCGCTGCGCGCGGCGGCCTCCGCCATCGAATGGCCGGACGACGAGCTGGCCGTGTTCGCGGCGCTGAAAGGTCCGCTCTTCGCGGTCGGAGACGACGCGCTCTTGCTCTTCCGCGAGCAACAGGGGCACCTGCGGCCCGGCAAGCGGCTCACCGCGCCGGTGGCCGATCCGGTCCGCGAGGTCGCCGACGCCCTCGAAGTCCTCGCCGAGCTGCATCGCAAGCGGAACTGGCGGCCCATCGCCGAGACCTTCTCGCGCCTCCTCGACGCGACGCGCGCGCACGCCGGGTTCGCCATCTGGCCTGCCGGCCAACAGGCGCTGGCGAACGTGCTCCGCATCCTGGAGCTCGCGCGGCGCTTCGAGGCGGGTGGCGCGAGCAGCTTCCGCGCCTTCGTCGAGCGCCTCGCCGCCGATGCCGAGAGGGGCGAGGCGGCGGAGGCGCCGGTCCTGGAGGAGGGCACGCTGGGAGTGCGCATCATGAGCGTGCACAAGGCCAAGGGCCTCGAGTTCCCGGTGGTCATCCTCTGCGACCCCTGCGCTCCGGCGGCGCCGAAAACGCCCTCCCGGCTGGTGGATCCCGAGCGGAAGGTCTGGGCCATGCAGCTCGCCGGCTGTGCTCCCGCGGAGTTGCTGGCGGACGCGGAGTCGCTGCTCCAGCGCGACCGGGAGGAGGTGGTGCGGGTCGCCTACGTCGCCGCCACTCGCGCCCGCGACCTGCTCGTCGCGCCGGTCGCCGGCGACCAGGAGCTCTCCGGCTGGCTCGAGCCGCTCAACCCGCGCGCTCTATCCACCTGCGCTGGAACGGCAGCAGCCGGCGGCGGTGCCGGGCGGTCCGGCGTTCGGCAAGGAGACGGTGCTGGACCGGCCGGAGGGGCTCTTCACCGCGCTCTCGGTTTCGCCCGGATTGCACGCGCCACAGGCCGGTGAGCACCGGGTGGCCTGGTGGGACCCGCGCGCGCTCGATCTCGACCGCGAGGAGGAGCACTGGCTGCGCGAGCGCGACCTGCTCCTGGTGGACGATGCCGCGGCGCGGCCGGCGGCGCTCTCGCACGCGGCCTGGCAGGGGCAGCGCAGCCGCACGCTGGATTCCGGCAAGGCGCCGTCGCTGCGGGTGGAGACAGCCACCGCGCGGTCGCTCACGGCCGACGCCGCGGCGACGTTTGCGCAGAAGCAGCTTGCGGCGGTGGAGCTTGCCGGGGCGGAGGGACGCGACGGCGCGCGGCCCCGCGGGAAGCGTTTCGGCATCCTGGTGCACGCCGTGCTGGCGGAGGTAGACCTCGAGGCAGCGCCCGATGCCGTGACGCTGGTCGCGCGGGCGCAAGCGCGACTGGTCGGCGCCTCCGAAGAAGAAGTGGCCGCCGCGGTGGTTGCGGTGCGGGCGGCGCTCGCGCATCCCCTGCTCCGGCGCGCCGCGGCCGCCCAGGAGTGCAGGCGCGAGGAGCCGCTCACGCACCTCTTGCCCGACGGCACCCTGCTCGAAGGCGTCGTCGATCTGGCCTTCCGCGACGCCTCCGGCTGGACGGTGGTGGACTTCAAGACCGACGCCCACCCCGGCGCGCAGCCGCACTATACGCGCCAATTATTGCTGTATTGCGCCGCAATCGAGGCGGCAACCGGCGTTCCGGCCCGCGCGGCGCTGCTTGCCGTGTGACCGGGTGCGCCGCTTTCGCACCCGCGCGCCTTGTTTATTTACACGACGTTCTGGTCCTCTGGAGGTCCTGCGAGGGGGAGGCTTCCTTGACGCTGTATGGGCGCGTCACCACGCGACTGCGCTACCGGTTCGAGAACCTCGAACAGGCCCGCGCGCACGTCCGCGACGTCGAAGGCAGCGCGCTCTTCTTCTGCCGCGACCAGCAGATTCGCTTTCTCCCCGACGCGCCGGTGTGCCTCTCCTTCTCCTTCTCCGGCGGCGAGGTGAACCGGCTCCTGCATGGGCACGTCGCCGCCACCGCGGACGGCGGCGGCACCTGGATCGAGGTGCACGACACGCGGCCGCTGCGGGCCCTCACCGCGACGGAGGCAGTCCGCCGCAGCGTCCGGATGGGCTGCGACGCTCCGGTGACCGCGCACTCCGCCTCGCACGCCGCCACCCTGCGGATGCTCGATCTCGGCGTCGGCGGCGCGCGCTTCTCCGGCGCGGCCGGGTTCGATCCCGGCGACCGCCTGGAGCTGCGCCTGCTCTCGGCGGACCGGCTCACCTTCCACGATCTCTCCTACGCACACGTGGTCTGGATGGAAGGCGGGGAGATGGGCGTCCGCTTCGACCGGACCGACGGCGTGGGACGCAGGGCGGTTTCCCGCCTGATCGCGGAGACCGAGGAGCTTTGGGCCAAGGCATGGCAAGGAGAGCACGCCGCCGGATGCTGCTCGGGCGGCGTGATCCTCGAACCCCAGCCGCCCGCGGCGAGGACGCTGCAGCGCCCTGCGCCGGGCGACGTGCGCCTCCTCGCGCGCGGCTGAAGACGGCGCTAGCTCTTCTTCTTGTTGTGCATCGGACAGGCGTCGAGCGAGCGGTTGGGGTCGAGCGCGTCGCTTGCCCTCCACCACCTTGACCACCTGGCCATCCGGCGCCGATGACGAAGGTGACGCGGTCCGCGTGCGTGCCGTTCTTCACCCCGAACGCCTCGGCGACCTGGCCCTTGGGATCCGCTCCCAGCGGGAAGGGCAGGTTCAGGCTCTGCGCGAAGCGCTTCTGCGTGTCCAGATCGTCCATCGAGACGCCCAGGACCTGGGCGTTCTTGTCGGCGTACTCTCGATTGCACGTCCCGCATCGCCGACATCTCCTTGGTTCAACCACCGGTGAACGCCTTGGGGAAGAAGGCGAGCACCAGCGTTTGCCCCTTGTAGTCGGCGAGCGACTTCTTTCCGCTCGTCGTCTCCAGCGGAGAACGCCGGAGCCTTCTGCCCGGGCGCGATCGCGGCCGCGAGGGCCAGCAGCATGGCGATGTGTCATGCGCGGCACCTTACACCGCGGCTCGGAGCACGTCAGCCCGTTCGCCCGCCTGCCCGCCTGCTCTCCGGCTCCGGGGCGGATGCTGCTCCGCCCACAGGGCGAGGATGTCGTAAGTTCGCCGCATGGGTGCCGACGGAGCGGCAAGCGAAGCCCGGCGCCTTGCAGGCCTCCTTCGCGCCGGGGAAGGAGATTGCCGCGAGCTCCTCGCGCGGCGGGTAGCGCGCCTCGTCGCCGAGGCGTGCGACGGAGAGGAGCCCGCCGCGGCGGCGCGACACTGCGCCGCCCTGCGCGATTCCGTGCTCAGGCTCTGCGAAGACGGGACGCTGGCGGCGTCCGACGCGCGCATGCTCTGCGCCGAAATCGACGCGGCCGCCGCCGCCGCGCTCGAGCGCGCCACCGGGGCCCGCCGGGCGCTCGACGCGCTGCAGAAAGCGCTCACCAGCACTTCGGTCCGCGACCTGCCGCAGCTTGCCCTCGACGGCGCCCCTTCCGCCGATGCCGCGGCCGTGCTGGTGCAGGAGAACGGCTCCCTCTCCCTGCGCGCGGCGGTCGGAAGCGCGATCTGCGCGCGGAGATCGCCGCGCCCGGAACCGTAGCGGCCCGCGCCTCCCAGAGCAGGATGGCGGTGGAGGCCTCGGACGCGGAGGGCGCGCGCGCGGTCCTGGCGTTGCCGCTCCTCTCCGGCGGAGCGACCTTCGGGGTGATGCGCTTCTCCTCGCGCGAGGCGCTCCACTTCGGTCCGGACGAGAAGCGCTTCCTGCGCGGCGATGGCGACCCGGGCGGCCGCGCTCCTTGCCGGCATGGAGGCGGAGACGCGGCTGCGGCAGACGCTGCGCACCTTCGAATCGCTGATCGACGCGTGCCCCCTGCCCATCGTCTCGGTCGACCGGCGCCGCCGGGTGCAGATCTGGAACCGCGCCGCGGAGGACCTGTTCGGCTGGACCCACGACGAGGTGATGGGGAAGCCCAGCCCGCTGGTGCCGGACGAAAGCGAGACCGCCGCCAGGGAGATTGACGGCGTCGTGGAAGACGGCCGCGTCATCCGCAATCGCGAGCTGAGCCTGCCGCGGAAGGACGGCGCGTCCCTGGACCTGGCGCTCTCCGTGGCGCCGCTGCGCGATCCCGGCGGCGAGGTCTCCGGGCCATCGCCATCCTGGTGGACATCACCGAGCGCAAGCGGCGCGAGCTGGAAGCGCAGCGCACCGCCCGCTTCCGCGAGCACTTCGTCGGGATCGTCAGCCACGACCTGCGCAACCCGCTCACCGCCATCCTCACCTCCGCCCAATTGCTGCAGCGCTACGGCGAGCTTCCCGAACGGCAGGCGCGAGTGGCACTGCGCATCTCCTCCAGCGCCGACCGGATGGCGCGGATGATCGACGACCTGCTCGACTTCGCCCGCAGCAGGCTGGGCGGCGGCTTCCCCATCCAGCGCCGGCGGATGGACCTGCGGCAGGTCTGCGAGCAGACCGTGGAGGAGCTGGAGTTCGCCTGGACGCGCTCCATTCCCGTCGAGGCGCAGGGAGACCTGTGGGGGAGCTGGGATCCCGACCGCATCGCGCAGGTGATCTCGAACCTGGTCGGCAATGCGCTCCAGCACAGCCAGGGAGACGTCCGCGTCACGCTCCGGGGCGACGGCGACTCGGTCGTGCTCGACACCTGGAACGGCGGACCGCCCATCCCCGCGGAGGTGGTGCCGCACCTCTTCGAGCCCGGGCGCCGCGACGCGCGCTCGTCGGGTCTCGGCCTTGGCCTCTTCATCGTGCAGCAGATCGTGCTCGCCCACGGCGGCCACATGGAAGTGAGCTCCGGCGCCGGGGGCACCGTCTTCAGGGTGGCGCTGCCCCGCAAGGCGCGCCACAAGCTCTGAGCGCTCGCGCTTGACCTCCTGCACTCGGCCGCAGCATGTTCCCCCGCATGCGCCTCGCTCTCGCCTGCGCCCTTGCTCTCGCCTGCGCCCACAAGGGCGAAACGCCGCCTGAACGGGGCGCCACGCACCACCGCCTCCACCCTGCCGTCGAATACCGCTCCCGCGTCCGCGGCAGGGCCGGCGAGCGCTCCCCGCGCGGGGCAGCCCGCGGCGCCTGCGCCATCCGCCGGGGCCGCTGCCGCAGGAGCGCCGGCGGCCTCCTCCACGCAGCCCGTCGCGGGCGGACCGCTCACCGCTGCGGAAGCGGCGCAGATGGCCTCGCGGCAAGGGCGGAGCGGCGCCGACGCCGGGCAGGCAGACGACGACGCCTCGCCGTGCAGCAGCGACGCCGACTGCACGTTGACGCGCCATCCGCCCGGAAGCAGCTGCCCTTCGCTCTGCGTCCCGCGCGCGGTCACGCGGGCCCGGGCAGAGCGCCTCGAGCACGAGGGCAACGGGACGCGGTGCGTGATGCCGATGTGCCGGCCGCCGCCCGGACAGACGCTGCCCGCATGCGTGCAGAACCGCTGCGTGGAGAAGAGCGCCGGCCCGAGCTACTGAGCCGCGGCAGGGACCTCGCGCTTGGCGGTGCCGCTGTTGCCCCGGTCGCGCCGCCGCGAGGTCCAGAGCGCGGAGGCGAGCAGCGCCCCCAGCACCAGCGCCTGCGCGAGCAAGCCTTCCCGCGTCGCATAGAGCCCGAGCGCGGGAACCTGGAAGGCGCCCCAGACGGTCAGCGGCAGAAGCCCGAGGACTTGAAGGCTGCGGATGCCGTTGCCCACCATCAGCACCGCGAGCCCGCAGAGCAGCACCCCGCAGGTCATGAGCAGCGGCCGGGGCTTGAGCTTCTTGCCCAGGCGCTGGAACAGCGCCACCAGGGCGACGAGCGCGAAGAGGCCGAGGAGCGCGCCGGCCGCCACCGTGGCGCCGCTGCCGGGCTCCTCGAGGAGCAGGCCGCGGAAGAAGAGCACCACCTCGAACATCTCGCGGTACACCGCGACGAAGGTGAGGCCGAGCACCACGGCGCGAGCCGGCACCCGAGCCCGCGCCGCTGGAAGAACTCTGACAATCCGCCGCGAGCTCATCGCCGCGAAGAGCCAGTGGCTCGCGTAGAGGATGAGGGCGGCGAGCAAGAGCTGCAGCACGCCCTCGATCAGCTCGCGGTGCGTTCCCGAGAGCCGCACCAGCAGCACCCCCGACGCCCACCAGGTCAGCGGCGCCGGCGGCGAGCGCGGAGATCCAGCCGGCGTGCACCGCGTTCGCGTCGCTCTCGCGGCCCGCCTTGCGCAAGAGCGCGAGCATGGCCGCGACCAAGCAGCGCCGCCTCGACGCCTTCGCGCAGCGCGATGGCCAGCGCCGCGACGAAGCGCGACCAGCCCGCCGCCGTTCCCGCGGGCGTCCGCCTTCTCCAGCAAAGCGTCGAGCCGCGCCGCGTGCGCGTCGAGCAGGGCGTCCTTGCCATCGATGGAGCCGCGCAGGGCGAGGAACGCCGCCTCGATGTCCTGCACCAGCTTGCCGTCGCGCGCCCGCAGCCCCGCCTCGTGCGCCTCGAAGTGATCGAGATACGCCGAGATGAGCGCGCCCCTGGCGCCGTCGCGGTCGCCCCGCCGCGCCTGCGCCACCGCCTTCTGCACCGCGCCGCGCGCCTGGGCGAGCCCGTGCTCGCGCGCCGGCTGCGCGGCCTCCGCGAAGGGCCCCGCGCGCAGCGCCGCGAGCGCGGCTGCCTGATCCTGCGCGGAGAGCCCGGCGGCGGAAAGACGGCCGCGCAGCTCGTCGTCGGAGAGCGACGCCAGCTCGACATACCCCGTCGGAGCCAGCGCCGCCCGCGCAAGCTCCAGGCCGCGCGGCGAGGCGCCGGGGTGGGCGAGCGAGAGCACGTAGAAGGCCACGTCCCAGCGCTCGGCGTCGGAGAGCCCGGTGTCGAACGCCGGCATCTGCGTCTTGGGGACGCCGTAGGTGGAGGCGCTGAAGATGCGCCGCGGGCTGAGCGGTCCGGCCTCGGTCCGGAAATCCGGCGGCTGCGTCAAGAGGCCGATGGCGCGGTTGGGGTGGCCGTCGGCCCCGTGACAGGCGGCGCACGCCTGCGCATACACCTGCGCGCCGCGCGCCAGGTCGGGGGCGTGCTGCGGCAAGAGCACCACCTTGAAGCGCTCCGCGATCTCGTCGCGCAGCGCCCGCGCCTTCTCTCCCACTTCGGAGGGAGGCGCGCGGTCGCGCACCCGCGCGGCCAGGGCGTCGAGGCGCCTCGCCAGCTCTTCGCCCTTGCCGTCCACGTCGGCGCGCAGCTCGGCGGCCGCGTCCTCCACGAAGCCGACCTGCTCCTGGTGCTCCGCCTGGGAGAGGACCTCGCCGCGCTCGCCCACCGCGTGCGCGTAGTCCCCGGAGACGTAGTCGAGCAGCGCCACCACGCGGCGCAGCGGCTGCTCGGGTTGCGCCTGGACTCCCGCCGCCGCGACCAAGCTGAGAGTGAGAATCATTCTCAACATCGACTGCTAGGATAGTGGCCAGGCGGGCTGTTGTCACTCCCCCGAAGTCGTGGCAAGTCGTCGCAGCGACCACATCATGCGTCTTCCCAAGTACTTCATCCGCACCCGCGACGACGGCGCCACCCACACCGAGGCGGCGCACATCCCCGGCGGCCGCTCGCTGCGCGACCTGGTGTTCGGGGCCAACGACGGGCTGGTGGCGGCGTTCGCGGTGGTCTCCGGCGTCCACGGCGCCGCGGTCTCCACCCGCATCGTGCTCCTCGCCGGCCTCGCCGAGCTGATCGGAGGCACCATCGCCATGGGCCTCGGCGCCTACCTCGCCGGCAAGAGCGAGCGCGAGTTCATCCTCAGCGAGCGGGAGCGCGAAGAGCGGGAGATCCGCGAGTTCCCGGAGGAGGAGCGGAAGGAAGTGCGCACCATCTTCGCCCGCAAGGGCTTTCGCGGGCGCGCGCTGGAAGAGATGGTCGAGCACGTGACGGCGGACCCGGTGTTCTGGGTGGATACGATGATGACCGACGAGCTGGGGCTGTCGGCCGTGCCCAGCAGCGCGCCCTTGCGCTCGGGCCTGGTGGTGGCCGTCGCCTACGCGCTGGGCGCGGCGTTCCCGGTCATCCCTTATGCGTTGCCGCTGGCGGTGCCCACCGCCTTCGCGCTCTCGGTCGGGTGCACCCTCGTTGCCCTCTTCGGCGCGGGGGCCGCCAAGACGCGGATGACGGGCCGGCGCTGGCTGCGCAGCGGCCTCGAGACGGTGCTGGTGGGCGCCATCGCCGCGGCGGCGACCTTCGCGGCGGGAAGGCTCATCGCCGGATGACCGCCGAGACCGGGCTCGCCTCCGCGCTGCTCGAAGCGCTCCGGCCTGGGTTCGCCGAGCGCGAGGCCACCGCGCGCCAGCTTGCGGAGCTCTTCCTCGACGCCGTGGCCGCGGCCCTGCCGCTCACCCGACACGAGCCCGCGGAGGCGCCGCTGGCCGAGCTGGAGGCGCTGGCGCAGCAGACCGACGTGTACGCCTGGGATGGAGCGCCCGGCTGGGACGTGGTGCTGGAGCGTGGCCTCTCCGGGCGCGCGCCGGTGCAGGCGGGTCCTTCCATCCTGGACGGCCTCGGCGCACGCCCCGAGCGGACGCAGCAGCGCGGCGAGCTCAAGCGGCGCGCGCACGCCGAGGCGGAGAGGCTCCTGCTCCTCTGCAGGGAGCTGGCGCAAGGCGCGACCTCCCCGATGCTGGTCGCGGCGCACGCTTCCCTTTTGCGGCTGGTGGGGCTTGCGGCAGTGGCGCCTCTGCTGCTCGGCTCCGAGGATCCGGCCGCCGGCGCGCTCCCGCAGGCGCGGCTAGCCGAATTGCTCGCAGAGATGGACGCGCGCGGCGACACGTTCGCGGCCGCGCACGAGGAATGGCTGGCGCTCCTCCTCTCGCGCAATCCCGCCGCCGCCCAGGCGCCCGCCTTTCGCACCTTCTACGCGGGCCTGTCGCAGGCGTTGCGCGTTGCCCTCGGGTTGCGCCGCTTTCGCGACGAAGCGGCCCAGGGCAAGGTCGCCGCCGACGGCGAGGCCCTTCTCGGCGCCCTGGGAACGTGGCAGCCCGTGCGCTGGAGCTCGCTGCGGGCCGGCGGACCTTCCACCTGGTTCGAGGCGCTCTGCCCCCCAGCCCCCGATGCAGCGCCGCTGGAGCGCCTCGCCGGCGAGTGCGACGCCGCGCTGGAGGTCTTCTCGCGCCTCTGGTTCGCCCAGGACCTCTCGCTCACCGGCTTCAGCGCCCTGGCGGCCATCTTCACCGCCCGCTGCGCCTCGGCGGCCGCGCTCTGGGAAGAGCTGGGCGGTGGCGCAGGACCGGGCTGACCGTTAGGATTTCGCAGCGCGGCACACTCGGAGGAGTCTCGAATGGACGGTTGGACTTCCGCAGCACCTCTCGGCCGGACCCGCACCGCGGAGTTCATGGCCTCGGTCTATCGCTGGATGGCCTTCGGCCTCGCGCTGACCGGCATCGTCGCCTACGCGGTCACCAGCTCGCCCAGCCTGCTGGCTGCCTTCTACAGGGTCGACGAGGCCGGGCGCATCGTCGGCTCTGCTCCGCCGATGTGGATCGCGCTCATCGCCTGGTTCATCCTCGGGTTCGCCTTCACCCCGGTCGCCCTGCGTGCTTCGGTGGGCGCTGCGGTCGGGATGTTCCTGACCTTCTGCGCCCTCTCCGGAGTGGTGTTCTCCAGCGTCATCTTCCAGTACACCACCGCTTCCATCGCCTCCACGCTCTTCGTCACCGGCGGCGCGTTTGCCGCGCTCTCCCTCTACGGCACGGTGACCAAGCGGAACCTCGATGCGTGGCGCAGTTTTCTCTTCATCGGCCTGGTCGGCATCATCCTCGCGAGCATCGTGAACATGTTCGTGCGCAGCAATGCGGGCGAGTTCGTCATCTCCTGCGCCGGCGTGCTCATCTTCGCCGGGCTGACCGCGTACGACACCCAGAAGCTCCGTGCCATCGGTGAGCAGGGCGAGGAGCGGCACGCGCTCATCGGCGCGCTCACGCTCTACCTGGACTTCGTCAACCTCTTCCTCTTCCTGCTGCGGTTCATGGGCAGGCGCCGTGACTGAGAGGCGGTTCGACCGCGGCGCCTTCTTCGACGTCGACGGGACGCTGGTGGCCACCAACGTGGTGGACGCCTATGCGTATTACGTCTTCCACCGCGGCACCATCTTCGGCACCGCCCAGCGGCTGCTCAAGGGGCTCGCCCTCGCCCCGGTCTACGCGATCACCGACGCGATGAACCGCAAGGCCTTCAACGAGCTCTTCTACCGCTCCTACCGCGGGCTCTCCGAGGACCGGCTGGTGGAGCTGGCGCAGGACCTCTGCGACAAGGTGCTCAAGCCCGCCGTCTACCCGGGCGCGCTCGACATCATCGCCGAGTGCCGCAAGGCCGGCTGCAAGATCGTGCTCTGCACCGGCGCCATCGACATCACCATGCGGCCCCTGCGTGAAGTACCTGGGCGCCGACGACCTGATCGCGAACTCGCTGCAGTTCGTGGAGGGGTTCGCCACCGGCAAGGTGATCCCGCCCATCGTGGAGGGCGCCAACAAGGCGAACCGCATCCGCGACTACTGCTTCCAGCACGGGCTGCGGCTGGAGCTCTCCCACGCCTACAGCGACTCGCTCTCCGACTACCCCATGCTGGCGGTGGTGGGCGGCCCACGGCGGTGAATCCCGACCGCAGGCTGCGCTCGCACGCGCGCGCGTACGAGTGGCCCATCCTCGACCTCACGCTGACGGGCCGCAAGCACCTGCCCAGGTAGTCCCGCCGCGCGCTCCGCGCTCGAGGCCTCACCCGAACTCCACCCCCTGCGCGAGCGGCAGGTCCTTGCCCCAGTTCACGGTGGAGGTCTGGCGGCGCATGTAGGCCTTCCAGGAGTCGGAGCCGGACTCGCGGCCGCCGCCGGTGTCCTTCTCGCCGCCGAAGGCGCCGCCGATCTCCGCGCCGCTGGTGCCGGCGTTGACGTTGGCGATGCCGCAGTCGGACCCGCGCGGCGGAGAGGAAACGCTCCGCCGAGCGCAGGCTGTCGGTGAAGATGGCGCTGGAGAGTCCCTGCGGCACGGCGTTGTGCGCGCGCAGCGCCTCGTCGAGATCGTCCACCTCGAAGAGGTAGAGGATGGGCGCGAAGGTCTCCTCCCAGGCGATGGGGAACGCGTCGTGGCGCGGGCGCCGCGACCAAGCGTCGGCTCGACGAAGTTGCCGGGGCCGTCCAGGGCGCGCCCGCCGCAGCGCACCGTTCCGCCCTGCTCCTGCGCGCTTGGCCACGGCGGCGCGCAGTAGCGCTCCACCGCGGCGCGGGTGATCGAGCGGGCCCATCAGCACGCCGGCGTCGAGCGGATCGCCGATGCGCACGCGTCCTGTATGCCGCGACCAGACGCCCGGTCAGCTCGCGCGGCGACGCCGCGCTGCACGAAGAGGCGCCGCGTGGAGGTGCAGCGCTGGCCGGCGGTGCCCACCGCGCCGAAGACGATGGCGCGGACGGCGAGGTCGAGGTCCGCGTCGTCGAGCACGATCGACGCCGTTGTTGCCGCCCAGCTCGAGCAGGCTGCGGCCGAGCCGCGCCGCCACCCGCGCGCCACCTTCCTGCCGACGGCGATCGACCCGGTGAAGGAGACCAGCGGAACGCGGCGGTCGTCGCAGATCCACTCGCCCGCGGCGGTGCCACCGGCAACCAGCGTGAAGACGCCTTCGGCGTCGTGATCCTCGCGCCGCGCCGGTCGCAGAGGCGCCTGCACCGCGGCGCTGCACAGCGGCGTGAGCGGCGAGGGCTTCCACAGGCAGACGTCGCCGCAGACGGCGGCGAGCGCCGCGTTCCAGGACCACACCGCCACCGGGAAGTTGAAGGCGGTGACGATCCCGACCGGCCCCAGCGGGATGCCACTGCTCCATCAATTCGTGCCGCGGCCGCTCGGAGGCGATGGTGAGCCCGTGGAGCTGCCGCGACAGCCCGACCGCGAAGTCGCAGATGTCGATCATCTCCTGCACCTCGCCCAGGCCCTCGGCGCGGATCTTGCCCGTCTCCAGGGAGACCAGCTCGGCCGAGCGGCTCCTTGCCCTGCCGCAGCAGCTCGCCCAGCCGCCTCACCACCTCCGCCCGCCGCGGCGCGGGCCGCAGCCGCCACTCCTCGAAGCGCGAAAGCGCCGCCTCCACCGCCCGGTCGTAATCCTCCCGGGTGGAGGCGGAGACGGCGCCCAGCCCGGCGCCGGTTGCCGGGTCGCGCGAGTGCAGCGCCTCGCCCGAACCGCCGCGGAAATCCACACCCAGCCGATCGAAGATTGCCCCTGCGTTTGCGCGCTCCATTGCCTCCCTCTAGCGCAGAGCGGCGCGCCCGCCCAGACAGGAGTGGCGCCGCCGCCCTCGCAAGGTGCGATCCGATGCGGTAAAAAGTCCGGTTCCAATCCCCAGGGAGCCCGATGCGTTCGCTGGACAGGCTGCGCCAGAGCTACGACGAGGATTCGCAGGTCGTCATCCAGGAGAAGCGGTCCCCGCCCCGCATGCTCTTCTCCGACACCGAGATCCTCCTCGAGGAGCTCCCGGTCGGGACGCGCATCATCTTCCCCAACCCGCCCATCGAGGAGCTGGCCAACTGGCGCGCCGCCATCCGCTGGGCCATCAACCATCCCGGAAGGATGCGATCCGCTGCACGCGCAGCTGCGGCCGGGGATGAAGGTCGTCATCGCCATCGACGACATCTCGCTGCCGCTGCCGCCCATGCGCACGCCCGACGTGCGGCAGATCATGCTGGAGATCCTGCTGCCGCTCCTCGCCGACTCCGGCGTGGACGACGTGCATCTGCTCATCGCCAACGCGCTCCACCGCCGCATGACCGAGGCGGAGATGCGGCGGATGGTGGGCAGCAAGATCTTCGACGCCTACTACCCCGACCACTACACGAACCACGACGCGGAGGAGCCGGGCGCCATCGTGGAGCTGGGCTCGACCGACGCGGGCGAGAAGGTGCGCATCTCGCGGCGGGCCACCGAAGCCGACCTGGTCATCTACCTGAACGTGAACTTCGTCCCCATGGACGGCGGCCACAAGTCGGTGGGCACCGGCCTCACCGACTACCTGGGCCTGCGCGCCCACCACACGCCGCACGCCATCCGCAATTCGAAGAGCTACATGGAGCCGCGCCACTCCGAGCTGCACAACTCGGTGGATCGCATCGGCCGCGTCATCGACCAGCACGTCAACGTCTTCCACATCGAGACGGCGCTGAACAACAAGATGTTCGACGGGCCCATGGCCTTCCTCGGCAAGCGCGAGGAGGACTTCACCGACCTGGACCGCGCCGCGCTGGCGGGCCTGCGCTGGACGCTCTCCAGGACGCCGCGCGCGCTGCGGCAGAACGTCTTCCACAAGGTGCCCTCCGCCTATGGGCTGATCGCCTGCGCTGCAGGGCGCACCGAGCTGGCCCACGCGCGCATCCTCGCGGTCTGCCAGCGGCAGCTCTTCGTCAAGGTTCGCGGGCAGGCCGACATCCTCGTCGCCGGCATCCCCTACATCAGCCCGTACAACGTGAACTCGATCTTGAACCCGCTGCTCGTGCAGGTGATGGCGTGCGGCTACTTCTTCAACATGAACCGCGGAACGCCCCTGGTGAAGCGCGGTGGGACGCTGATCGTCACCCACCCCTGCATGGACGAGTTCGACCCGGTGCAGCACCCGAGCTACATCGAGTTCTTCCACCGCCTCTTGCCGGAGACGCGCGACGCGATGGAGCTGCACCGCAAGTACGAGCGCGAGTTCGCGCAGAACCCCTCGTACGTGCACCTCTACCGCAAGGGGAACGCCTATCACGGCGCCCACCCCTTCTACATGTGGTACTGGGGCGAGAACGGCCGCCAGCACCTCGGACAGATCATCGCGGTGGGCACCGAGAACACGCACGTGCCGGAGCTGATGGGCTGGGAGCGCGCCGACACCCTGGCGGAGGCCATCGATCTGGCCCGCGGCCGGCAAGGGCGCTCGGCGCAGATCACGCTCATGCACCATCCGCCCATGGTGATGACCGACGTGGCGCTCGCGGCGGGCGAAGGCGCGCGGCAACTGCCGGAGCAAGGCGGCGCCTCCGCTTCCAAGCCCGGCATCGCGGCGAAGGAAGAGCCTTGAGCATCGATCTCGACAAGGCCTTCGAAGGCCGCGAGATCCTCGTCACCGGCGCCACCGGGTTCGTCGGCAAGGTCGCGCTCACGATGCTGCTCGACCGCTATCCCGGGGTGGGGCGGGTCTACGTGCTGGTGCGGCCGCGCGCGGGGGGCACCGTGGACGACCGGTTTTTCGGCAAGGTGACCGCCTCGCCGCCCTTCCGGCCGCTGCGCGAGAGGTACGGCACGGAGCAGTTCCACGAGTTCCTCCGCGACAAGTGCGTGCCGCTCGAAGGCGACGTCACCGAACCGCTGCTCGGCCTCTCCGACGACCAGGTGAAACTGCTCTCGGGCAGGCTCTCCTGCGCGATCAATTGCGCTGGGCTCGTGACCTTCAACCCCTCGCTGGAGTTCGCGGTGCGGGTGAACACCGAAGGCGCGAGGAACGCGGCCGAGCTGTGCAAGCGCACCGGCGCGACGCTGGTGCACATCTCCACCTGCTTCGTCGCGGGCGCGCGGCGGGGGCCGGTGTTCGAGGACGAGCCGCTGGTGGGCAGCTATCCCCGGCTGCACGACCTGGAGGAGGCAGCCCGCGTTCCCTTCCTGGTGGATGCGGAGCTGAAGGACGTGGACGCGCTGGTGGGGCGGCTGCGCGCGCAGGCGGACGACACCGCTCTCGCCGCGCGCTTCCGCGAGACCGCGGTCAAGCGGCTGGAGGGGGAAGGGCGCGATCCGGCCGACGAGAAGGCGCTGCGGCTCGCTGCCGGACGCGAGCGCAAGCTCTGGCTCGGCCAGCAGCTCGTGCAGGCGGGCATGGAGCGGGCGCAAGCGTGGGGCTGGCCCAACACGTACACGTACACCAAGGCGATGGGCGAGCAGGCCATCGCCGCCAGCGGCTGCAAGTACGCGCTGGTGCGGCCGGCCATCGTGGAGAGCGCCCTTCGCTTCCCCTTTCCCGGCTGGAACGAGGGCTTCACCACCAGCGCGCCGCTCTCCTTCATGGGCCTCAAGGGCCAGCGCGTCTTTCCCTCCGGACACAAGCTGGTGCTGGACCTGATTCCCGTCGACCTGGTGGCGGCGGGGATCCTCGGCGTGGCGGGCGCCGCCTGCGCCGGCCGGCTCGAGCAGCGCGTCTTCCAGCTGGCCTCCGGCGACGTGAACCCCTTCTACGTGCGCCGCGCGGTGGAGCTGGTGGCGCTGTACAAGCGGCGCTGGATGAACCAGCGCGTGGAGGAGGGAGCGCGCAGCTCGTTCAAGAACTGGATCGACACCTTCCTCGAGCCGTACCCCGCCGCGAAGGAGCTGTACTTCGCCTCCAGCGCGCCGCTCTTCCGCGCCGCCGGCCGCGGCATCCGCAAGCTGATGGCCGAGCGCGGCGCTTCCTGGGGCGCGCCGCGGGCCACGGCGCTCTTCGCCCGGGCCGACCAGGCGCTGGAAGCGATGGACCGGCAGCTTTCGGTGGTGGAGACGACCTGGGAGCTGTTCTTGCCCTTCATCGCCGGCGAGCGGTTCATCTTCCAGTGCAAGCACACCCGGCAGCTCTGGGCGCAGCTCTCGCCCGGCGGACCGCGAGAAGCTGCCCTGGGATCCCGAGGCCATCGACTGGCGCGAGTACTGGCTGGAAGTCCACATGCGCGGGCTCGAGGAGTGGGTGTTCCCCGGGCTGGAAGAGGAGAGCAAGGCGCTGGGCCGCGAGGTGCCGCAGCCCAAGGATCTGCTCGCGCTGCTCGCCGCCTCGCAACATGCCTTCGGACAGCGGGTGGCGCTGCGCTTCTATGCCGGCGAGGACAACGCAGCCGAGCTCTCGCGCACCCGCGACGACCGCGTCACCTACGACGAGCTGGCGCGCTTCTCCGACCGGGCCGGCCGCTCCCTGCAGGCGCTGGGGGTGAAGCCGGGCGACCGGGTGCTGCTGATGAGCGAGAACCGGCCGGAGTGGGCGATGGCCTACTTCGGCATCCTCAAGGCCGGCGCAGCCGCGGCGCCGCTCGACCCCGGTCTCACCCTCGCGGAAGTGCAGAACTGCGCGCAGGCCGCGAGCGCCACCGTGCTGCTCGCGAGCCCGCGGGTGGCACAACGGCTCGGCGCAGTCCCGCGCCTGCGCACGGTGACGCTGCCCGAGGCGCTGCGGCCTGTGAGCAAGCCCGGGCTGCCGCCCTTGCGCAAGAGCGCCGCCGCGGATGCGGTGGCGAGCGTGCTCTTCACCAGCGGCACCACCGGAAAGCCCAAGGGAGTGCTGCTCACGCACCGCAACTTCGCCTCGCTCGCGGCCAAGCTCGCCGGACTCTTCGATCTGCGCGTGGGCGAGGGCGTGCTCAGCGTCCTGCCGCTGCACCACACCTTCGAGTTCAGCTGCGGGCTCCTGGTTCCGCTCTTGCTCGGGGCGGAGATCACCTACCTCGACGAGCTCACCGCCGAACGGCTCTCCGAGGCGCTGGAGACGGGACGGATCCACGCGCTCGTCGGCGTGCCGGCGCTCTGGCAACTGCTGCATCGCCGCCTCACCCAGGAGCTGGCCGCGCGTCCGCGCCTGGTGCGCGCCGCCGTCGAGGCCGCCATGACCCTGCATGGCGAGCTGCGCGAGCGCACGCCGTTCAACGTGGGGAAGCTCCTCTTCTGGCCCATCCACAACCGCTTCGGCGGCAAGCTGCGCCTGCTGGTCTCCGGAGGGAGCGCGCTGCCGGAAGAGGTGCAGAGGGCCTTCCACGAGCTCGGGTTCGATCTCACCGAGGGATACGGCCTCACCGAGGCGGCCCCCGTGCTCTCGGTGACGGTGCCGGAGAACAAGCTGCGCCCGGGCAGCGTGGGGCCGCCGCTCCCGGGCGTGGAGATCCGCATCGAGGACCCGGACGGCGACGGCGTGGGCGAGGTGCTCGCCAAGGGTCCCAACGTGATGTCCGGGTACCTCGACGACCCCGAGGCCACCGCCGGAGCGCTGGTGGACGGCTGGTTGCGCACCGGCGACCTGGGCCGCATCGACGAAGACGGTCAGCTGCGGCTGGTGGGCCGCAAGAAGGACGTCATCCTCGACGCGAGCGGCAAGAACGTCTACCCCGACGAGCTGGAAGAGCTGTATGGGGGAAACCCGCTGATCAAGGAGCTGAGCATCGTCGGCCTGCCCGACGGCAACGGCCACGAGCGGGTGGCCTGCCTGTGCGTGGCGAAGAGCCGCGAAGACCGCGCCGCTGTCGAGGAGCACTTCGCGCGCATCTCCGCCGAGCTGCCCTTCTGGAAGCGGGTCAAGATCCTCCACTTCGGGGAGGACGACCTGCCCAGGACGGCCACGCGCAAGGTGAAGCGGCCTCTGGTGGTGGCGGAGCTGCTGCGCCTGGAGAAGGCCACGGCCGCGGCGACCCGCCCGGGCGCCGAGGCCGCGGGCAGCGACGCCTGGCTCTACGACCTGCTCGCCGATCTCGCCCGCAAGCCGCGCGGAACGGTGAGCGCGCAGTCGCGGCTGGCGGCGGACCTGGGATTCGACTCGCTCCTCGTCGCCGAGCTGACGGTCGCCCTGGAGAAGGCGGGCATGAAGCCTCCGCCCGAGGCGGAGGTCGCCGGCATCGCCACCGCCGGCGAGCTCGCGCGGGCGTTGGTGAAACGGGAGGACGAGGAGGCGCGGGAGCCGCAGGCCCTCGCGGTGCTCGAGGAGAAGGACGGCGAGATCCCGGTCCCCGCGCCGGTGGCAGCCGCCGGCAGGGCAGCCATCGCCTTCTTCCAGAAAGCGCTCTATGGCGGCGTCTTCGACATCGAGGTGAAGGGCCAGGCCAACGTCCCCTCGCACGCGCCCTTCCTGGTGGCGGCCAACCACAACAGCCACCTCGACGTGGGGCTGGTGAAGATCGCGCTCGGTGCGGAGGGCAGGAAGCTCGCCTCCCTGGCGGCGCGCGACTACTTCTTCGACAACCCCTGGAAGCGCGCCTGGTTCGGCAACTTCACCAACCTCGTTCCCATCCGGCGTCGCGGGTCCTTGAAGGAGTCGCTGCAGACGGCGGTGCGCACGCTCGAGTACGGCTACCACCTGCTCATCTTCCCCGAGGGCACGCGCTCGCAGGACGGCCGACTCCAAGAATTCAAGCCCGCCATCGCCTACCTGAGCTTCGCCGCGGGCGCGGACATCCTGCCCGTGCACCTGGAGGGCACGCACGAGGCCATGCCCAAGGGCGCCTTCGTCCCCGACCCGCGCAAGCGGCGCAAGCTGATCGTGCGCATCGGCCCGGTGTTGCGGCACGACCAGCTGCGCGAGGCCACGCAGGGACTCTCGCGCTCCGCGGCCCACAAGGAGGTGACCCGCCTCGTGCGGCTCGCGGTGGAAGCGCTGCGCGACGGCAAGCCGCCCCCCGAAGTCGGCAGGCCGGGGCGGCTCCTGGAGGCGGCGCGGTGAAGCTGCTGGTCACCGGCGCGACCGGGTTCCTCGGCGCAACCCTGGTGCCGCTGCTGCGCGAGGCCGGCCACGAGGTGCGGGCGCTGGTGCGCTCCGGTGCGCAGGTCGCGGGCGCCGAGACCGTCAAGGGAGACGTGCGCGACGTGGAGTCGCTGCGGCGCGCGCTCCACGGCGTCGAGGGCCTCTATCACCTGGCCGGGCTGGTGAGCCGCGACCCCGCGGATGCGCGCAAGATGTACGAGCTGCACGTGGACGGAACGCGCAACCTTCTTCTCGAGGCGCAGCGCGCCGGCGTCTCTCGCGTGGTGCTGGCATCGTCGTCCGGCACCATCGGAGTCTCGCGCACGCGGCGGGTCGCCACCGAGGAGGACGACTATCCCATCGAGACGGTGGGAAGATGGCCTTACTACCTGAGCAAGATCTACGAGGAGAAGATCGCCCTCGAGCTTTCGCGGCGCGGGCTGCCGGTGGTGGTGTTGAACCCCTCGCTCCTGCTCGGGCCCGGCGACGCGCGCATGTCGTCCACCCAGGACGTGTTCCGCTTCCTCATGGGCCGCATTCCGGTGATGCCCCGCGGCGGCATCTCCTTCGTCGACGTCCGCGACGCCGCGGCGGCGTTCGTGGCGGCGCTCACGCGCGGCAACCCGGGCGAGCGCCACCTGCTCGGAGCGGCGAACTGGGAGTTCGACGAGTTCTTCGCGCGCCTGGGACGCATCGCCCACCGGCCGCCGCCGCTTCTGCGCATGCCCTCGCCGGTCAAGATCGCCGCGGCGCACTGGCTGGAGCGATGGGCGCGCGAGCGCGGCCGCGAGCCGGACCTGCCCGCGAGCGACGTGGAGATGGGCGAGTGCTGGTTCTTCATCGACTCGTCGAAGAGCGAGCGGCTGCTGGGCTTCTCGCCGCGCGATCCGGTGGAGACGCTGAGCGAGACCGTGCGCTACGTGCGCGAGAACTTCGCGAAGGGAGCCTGATGTTCGGCTGGCCGGCGAGCAAACCCTGATGCTCCTTTACCTGGCACGACACGCGCAGACGGCCTCCTCCGCCGTGGATTCGTTCAACGGGCGCGGCGAGCTGGCATTGACCGAGCGCGGGCGCGAGCAGGCGCGCAAGCTCGGCGAGCGGCTGCGCGGCATCGAATGGGCGGCCGTCTACCGCTCGCCGCTGGGGAGGACGCTGGAGACCGCCGCGCTGGTCGCGCCGGGCCGGGAGCCGATTGCGCTGCCCGGCCTCGTCGAGATCGACTACGGCGAGTGGGAAGGACTCTCCGCGCAGGAAGCGCGGGCGCGGGACCCGGCGCGCTACGATGCGTGGGTGGCGGACCCTGCCGCGGTCGCTCCTCCGGGCGGCGAGACCGCGGCAGAGGTGGCCGAGCGCGCGCTCGCGGCGCTGGAGCAGATCCGCTCGCGCCACCAGGGCGCGCCCCACCCGGTCCTCGCCGTCTCGCACAAGGCGACCCTGCGCGTCCTCGGCGCGGCGCTGGCCGGCGCGCCCGTTTCCAGGTATCGCCTGCGCTGGTCGCAGGACGAGTGCGCGCTGAACCTCGTCGAGCTCCGCGCCGGCAAGGATCCCTTCCTCCGCCTCTGGAACGACACCTGCCACCTGGGCGCGGACCCCGGCACCATCACCCGCGGCGGAAAATAAATGGGGACACCCTACTTAATTCCTCCCTAGCTCCGGGAAAATGGGGACACCCTACTTAATTCCTCCCCAGCTCCGGTCGAGAGAGAGGGAATTAAGTAGGGTGTCCCCATTTTCCGTTTCAGTGGCGTTCGAAGAGGAAGGCGAGGTCTTCCTTGCGGGCGGAGGAGGCGTCGGCCACCGCGAACTGCCGGCGCTTGCCGGTCACGGAGAAGCCGTACATCGACGCGCCGCCGTACTGGCCGGCCTTGTTCACCGCGTAGAAGCTGATGTCGAAGTTCGGCCGCCCCGGCGCCGCGAGGAGCCGCTTCTCGCGCGTGGTCCTGGCGATGCGCTCCAGCGTCATCAGGCAGGCCTCGCGCGGGTGCTTGCCCTGGCGCATGAACTCCACCGTGAGGTGCCCGCCGCCGACCAGGATGTTCGCCTCGCCGCGGCCGGTGCTGCCGGCCGAGCCCACCTCGTTGTCGGTGAAACAGCCGGCGCCGATGATCGGCGAGTCGCCCACCCGCCCCGGCATCTTGAAGAAGAGCCCGGAGGTGGTGGTGCAGCCGGACAGGTCGCCGCGCGCGTCCACCGCGCTCAGGTGGATGGTCCCGCCCCGCTGCGGCTTGCGGAACTCGTCCCAGCCGAACTCGTCGATGAACGCCTTCACCTCCGGCGGGTAATGGGCCGGGTCCGGCTCCAGCCACTTGTCCTTGCCGGAGAGGTTCTCTTTCCAGAAGAGCCAGACCTTGCGCGCCTTGTCGGTGAGCAGGTTCTCGTCGGGAAAGCCGTTCATGCTGGCGAAGTGGCGCGCGCCGGGCCCGACCAGGAGCACGTGGTCGGTGCTCTCCATCACCAGCCTGGCCACCTTGGAGGGGTTCTTCACGCCCTCCAGCGACGCCACCGCTCCGGCGCGCGCGGTGGGCCCGTGCATCACGCAGGCATCGAGCTGGACCACGCCCTCCTCGTTGGGCACGCCCCCGTATCCCACGGTCATGTCGTTGGGATCGCTCTCCACGATGTTCACGCCGGCGATGGCCGCGTCGAGCGGGTCCTCGCCCGACTGCATGCCCTTGACCGCGCGCGCCACCGCGGCCAGGCCGTTCGACGAGGCAACCGCCACCGGCAGCGCCGCGCCCCTGGCCTCTCCGCGCGCCGCCTGGGAAAGCGCCGCCGCCGCTGCCGCCGTGCCGAGGAACTTCCGCCGGGAAATGCTCATTCGCTCTCCAGCGACAGGACGTCGCGTCCGGTGATTCCGAGCAGGTAGAGGATGGCGTCGAGCCCCATCGCCGAGATGGCGGTGTGCGCCGCCTCGCGCAGCTTGGGCTTGGCGTGGAAGGCGATTCCGTGTCCCGCCTTCTGCAGCATGAGCAGGTCGTTGGCGCCGTCGCCGATGGCGATCACCTGGTCGAGCGGCACGCCCTCGCGCAGCGCCAGCTCTTCCAGGATCTCCGCCTTGCGCTGCGCATTGACGATGGGCCCGACCACCCGGCCGGTGAGCGCGCCGCCCTCGATCTCCAGCGTGTTGCTCCAGGCGAAATCGATGCCGAGCCGCTTCTGCAGCGCCTCGGCCGCGACCGAGAACCCGCCGGAGATCACCGCCGTGCGGTACCCGAGCCGCTTGAGCACGCGCAACAGCGTCTCCGCGCCTTCGGTCAGCGGCAGGTTCGCCGCCAGCTGGTAGAGAACGCGCGCAGGGAGGCCGCGGAGCAGCGCCACCCGCTCGCGCAGGCTCTGGTCGTAGTCCATCTCGCCCAGCATGGCCCGGCGGGTGATGGCCGCGACCTTCTCGCCCACGCCGTGCGCCCGCGCCAGCTCGTCGATGACCTCGATGCGGATGAGCGTCGAGTCCATGTCCATCACGATCAGCCGCTTGCTGCGCCGGAGCAGCGACTCGCGCTGCAGCGCGCAGTCGAAGGCGCCCTGGCCCGCCGCCGCGAGCAGCGCGCGCTTGAGCTTTGTCTCTTCGCCCTCCAGCGAGAGCGCGAACTCCACCGCTTCCAGCCCGCCCTCCGAGAGCCGCTGGATGCGCTCGATGTTGGCTCCGTGGGCGGCGAGGATCTCCGCCACCGCCTGGAGCTCGCCCGGCCCCAGCGTGGCGGCGATGACGGTGAGGGCGTATCGATGCGCGCTCTCCCCACGCCGCGGTTCCGGCTTGCGGAAATCGAGCGAGAGACCGAGCTCGCGCGCCACGAAGAGCAGCTCCTTCGCCAGCGCCTGCTCGTCGTCCACCGCCACCGCGAAACCGAGGGTGAGCAGCCCCTGCACGACCACCTGCTCCACGTCGCTGAGCCGCGCTCCGGCCTGCGCCAGCACCCGCGAGAGGCGCGCGGTGATACCCGGCGCGTCGCGCCCGGTGAAGGTGAGGATCATCTCGCCCACGCGGCGAGCTTATGACACAGCCGAACCGCAGGCGCGGCACTTTCTCGCGGCCGCCGGCAGGGTCTCCAGGCACTCCGGGCACGCCTTGGTGGCGGGCGCCGGCGCCGGCTTTTCCAGAATCGCCTTGGTGAGGAAGAAGACGACCAGGGCCACGATGACGAAGTCGACGATGCGCCCGACGAGATCGCCGTACTTGATGGCGTTCTGGCCGGAGAGCACGAACTGGGCGTTGCGCCATTCGCCGGCGGGCAGCACCAGGCCGAGGATGGGCATGAGCACGTCCTCGACGAAGCCGGTCACCACCTTGCCGATGGCCGCCCCGATGATGACGCCGATGGCCAGCGCGAAGGCGTTCTGCTTGAGCAGGAACTCCCGGAATTCGGTCGCGGTCTTCTGCATGCCGCATCATGGCGTGCCTTGGGAACGGCAGGCAACCAGGCCAGCGCCGCAACCGGGGCCGGTGGTCCATTGAAGAGTGGGCGCGCCGAAGCTAATCTCCGCGCCCCCAAACCCAAGGAGGAGTTCATGGCGCCCCACAGGACCCTGCTCTTCGCGCTCTGCATGCTCATGTCGACAGTCGCGTGGGACCGCAAGCACGCGGTCACCTTCGCGACCTTGCCCGCGGACAGGGCCAACCCCGAAGGCATCACCCTGGACAACGCCGGCAACGTGTTCGTGGCCGACTTCGAGGTGAAGGGCTCGCCTCCGGGGCACGTGGTCGCCTTCGACCGCCAGGGAAGGTTCCTGCGCGACCTCACCATCGCCGGGTCGAGCAATCTCCTCCTCGGGATCGCCTTCCAGCGCTCCACCGGCAAGCTCCTCGTCATCGACTTCGGCAACGGCCAGGTGCTCAGCGTGGATCCGGTGACCGGAGCGGCGACACCCTTCGTCGTCATCGGTCCCGGGTCCGGACTCAACGGGCTCACTTTCGACAGGGCCGGCAACGTCTACATCTCCGACTCGTTCCAGGGCGCCATCTTCAAGGCGCCGCCGACGGGCGGAGCGGCCACGCTGTGGAAGCAGGACCCGCTGCTCACCACCACGGGCGTGCCGCCGTTCGGCGCCAACGGCCTCGCCTTCAACAAGGCCGAGAGCTTCCTCTTCGTCGCCAACACGGGCAACGACACCATCGTCCGCATCGTCAACCCGGGCGACGCCAGCCCCACCGGCGGCGCCGCCGACGTGCTCACCAACTCCATCAACGGCGCCGACGGCCTCGCCATCGACGAGCACGACAACCTCTGGGTCTGCGCCAACCAGGCGGACGAGATCGTCATCGTCGATCCCACCGGCAAGGCCATCGGCAAGCTGGGCGACTTCGACGGCCTGAAGAAGGGCGCGCCGGACGGGCTGCTCTTCCCCGCCAGCCTGGTGTTCGACGGCGACTCCATCCTCGTCACCAACCTGTCGCTCGACCTGCGCCTGTTCGGATTCAACGCCGTGGACGCGCAGTGGGCCGCGCAGGTGACCCGGCACACCGTGGCGCGCCTGCCCCGGCAGATCCTCACGCCGCCTGCGCGCTGAGCGGGCCGCCAGAAGCACGCCGGGCCGGGTTGTGGGAGGGGGTCCGGCGTGTTATCCACCGCCCTCGATGGAGCGCCCGCAGATTTCCGTCGTCATTCCGCTCTTCAACGAGGAAGAGAACGTCCAGCCGCTCCTGGACGAGCTCTTCGCGGAATTGGCGAAATTGGGCCGCACCCACGAGGTCATCTGCGTCGACGACGGGTCGCGCGACGGCAGCTTCGCGGCGCTCGCGCGCATGGCGGCGCAGCGGCCGGAGCTGCGCGTCATCCGCTTCCGGCTCAACTTCGGCCAGACGGCCGCCATGAGCGCCGGCATCGAGGCGTCGCGCGGCGAGGTCATCGTCCCCATGGACGCGGATCTCCAGAACGACCCCGCCGACATCGGCCGGCTGCTCGCGCAGCTCGACGCGGGCTCCGACGTGGTCTCCGGCTGGCGCAAGCACCGGCAGGACCGGGAGTTCGGGCGCAAGCTCCCCAGCCGCATCGCCAACCGCTTCATCTCCGCCATCTCCGGCGTGCGCCTGCACGACTACGGCTGCTCGCTCAAGGCCTACCGCCGCGACGTGCTGCGCGACGTGAAGCTCTACGGCGAGATGCACCGCTTCATTCCCATCTACGCCAGCTGGCAGGGAGCGCGCGTCACCGAGCTGGAGGTGAACCACCGCGCCCGCCGCGCCGGCGCCTCCAAGTACGGCCTCTCGCGGACCTTCAAGGTGGTGCTCGACCTCATGGTGGTGAAGTTCCTCGCCAACTACGCAACCAAGCCCATCTACGTGTTCGGCGGGTTCGGCTTTCTCTCCTGGCTCTGCGCGGCCGGCGCGTTCGTCTGGGCGCTCTACTACAAGCTGCGCGGGCTCAAGGACTTCGTGCAGACGCCGCTGCCCCTCGTGTCGGTGATGTTCACCCTGGTGGGCGCGCTCTCGCTCCTGATGGGCCTGCTCGCCGAACTGGTCATCCGCACCTACTACGAGTCGCAGGACAAGCGGCCGTATCTGATATCGGAAGAGCTGAACCGGCCCGCGGAGAAGCAGCTGCCGCGCGCCGTGGGCCAATAGCATGTGCGGCATCTGCGGCGACGTCGACCTGGGCGGTGCGCCCGACGCGGAGGGCGTTCGCCGGGCCGCGCGGGCTCTCGCGCACCGCGGCCCGGACGCGGAGGGCTTCTACGCGGACGGCCCTGCCGCGCTCGGGCCACCGTCGGCTCTCCATCCTCGATCTGGAGTCGGGCGACCAGCCGATGGTGCGCGACGGCGTGGCCATCGTCTTCAACGGCGAGGCGTACGACTTCGCCGCGCTCCGCGAAGAGCTTCGCGCGAAAGGGTCATCCCTTCACCACCCGCAGCGACACCGAGGTGGTGCTGCGCGCGTACCTCGAGTGGGGCGAGGAGTTCGCCGAGCGCGTGCAGGGGATGTTCGCGCTGGCGCTCTGGGACTCCCGCGTGCGCAAGCTCGTCCTCGCGCGCGATCGCCTGGGCAAGAAGCCGCTCTACTACTTCGCCAGGGGCACGCGGGTGATCTTCGGCTCCGAGCTCAAGGCGCTGGTCGCGCACGGAGGCACGCCGCGCGAGCTCGATCCCGAGGCGCTGGTGCAGTACCTCGCCTGCGAGTACGTTCCCGCCCCGGCCAGCATCCTGCGCGGCGTGCGCAAGCTTCCCGCCGCGCACGTGGCCGTGCTCGACGAGCGCGGCCTGCGGCTGCGCCGCTACTGGGAGCTGCCCGCGCCGTCGGACGATGCGTCGACCGGTCGCCGGCTGCGACGAAGCCGCGCGGGAGTTGGTGGCGCTGCTCGATGCCGCGGTGGCGAAGCGCCTGGTCGCCGACGTGCCGGTGGGCGTGTTCCTCTCCGGCGGCGTCGATTCCACTTCCATCGCGGCGCTCGCGGTGCGGCACAAGAAGCCGCTGCAGACCTTCTCCATCGGATTCACCGAGGCGAGCTTCGACGAGTCGCCCTGGGCGGAGCTGGCCTCGCAGCGCCTGGGCACCGAGCACGTCTCGGAGAAGTTTTCCGGGCAGGACTGCATGGATCTCGTTGCCCGCCGCGGCGGCGCAGCTCGACGAGCCCTTCGCCGACCCCAGCTTCCTGCCCACGCTGCTCCTCTCGCGCTTCACCCGCAGGCACGTGAAGGTGGCGCTCGCCGGCGACGGCGGCGACGAGCTCTTCGCGGGCTACGATCCCGTTTCTCGCGCACCGGCCGGCGGCGGCTTTCGCCCGCGTCCCCCGGCCGCTCCGCTCGGCGTTGCAGGCGCTGGTGCACCGGTTGCCCGCCTCGTCGCGGAACATGAGCCTGGACTTCCGGCTCAAGCAATTCCTCCGCGGCGTCGACGCGCCACCCTCGCTGCGGCATGCCTCGTGGCTCGCCTCCTTCTTGCCCCGCGAGATGGCGTCGCTCCTGCGTCCGGAATTCCGACAGAGCGCGACCGTCCGACATCGCCTTCCGCGCCGTGCTGGAGGACGCCGCCCGCAGCGGAGCGCGGCCCGGCTCGGTGGACGAGGCGCTGCGCTTCTACCTGACCCGCTACCTCGCCGACGACATCCTGGTGAAGGCCGACCGCGCCTCGATGGCGGCGTCGCTCGAGCTGCGCGCGCCCTACCTGGACACGGCGGTGGTGGAGTTTGCCGCGCGCCTGCCCTGGCAGCTCAAGATGTCGCTCACCCGCACCAAGCTGATCCTCAAGCGCGCGCTGCGCGGCGTGGTGCCCGAGGAGATCCTGCGCAGGCCCAAGAAGGGCTTCGGCATTCCCGTGGCGGCCTGGATCCGCGGGCCACTGCGGCCGCTCTTCGAGGACCTGCTCTCCGAGCGCAGGCTGCGCGAGGGCGGCCTCTTCGAGCCCAAGGCGGTGCGCGCGGTGCTGCAGACCCACCTCGACGGCCGCGCCGACCTGCGCAAGCCGCTCTGGACGCTGCTCATGTTCCAGCTCTGGCACCAGCACCACGCCCAATCGATCTCCCTGCGGACCGCGGCGTGAAGCGCGTTCTCGTCACCGGTGGCGCCGGATTCATCGGCTCGCACCTGGTCAAGGCGCTGCTCGACCGCGGGGACGAGGTCACCGTCGTCGACAACTTCGACCCGTTCTATCCGGAGCGGCTCAAGCGGCGCGGGCTCGACCCGCGCGCGCGTTTGGTGGAGGCCGACATCCGCGATCAGGACGCCATGCACGGCGCGTTCGCCGGGAGCAAGCCCGAGGTCTGCGTGCACCTGGCCGCGCTGGCCGGGGTGCGGCCCAGCCTCGAGCGGCCCGCCGCATACATGGACGTGAACGTCCGCGGGACCGCCTGCGTTCTCGAGGCGGCGCGCGCCGCCGGGACGCGGCGCTTCGTCCTCGGCAGCAGCAGCTCGGTCTACGGAGCCCACGCGCAGGCGCCCTTCCGCGAGAGCGCGCGCGTCGACGCGCCGGAGAGCCCGTACGCGGCATCCAAGGTGGCGGCCGAGGTGCTGGCGCGCACCTTCCACAACCTCTACGGCATCGAGGTCGCGGCGCTGCGCTTCTTCACCGTCTACGGTCCGCGGCAGCGGCCCGACCTTGCCATCCACAAGTTCTCGCGCCGCATGCTCGCCGGCCAGCCGCTGCCCTTCTTCGGCGACGGCGAGAGCCGCCGCGACTACACCTGGGTGGACGACATCGTCGCCGGCGTCGTCGCCGCGTGCGACGTTCCTCTCTCGTTCGACGTCCTCAACCTCGGCGGGGCGCACACCACCTCGCTCTCCGGGTTGGTCGCGCTCCTCGAAGAGGCGCTGGGAGTGCGGGCCGTCCTCGACCGCAAGCCGGCCCAGCCCGGGGACGTTCCCCTCACCAGCGCGGACGTGTCCCACGCCAGAGAGGTGCTCGGGTACGCTCCGCGGACGTCCATCCGAGACGGCCTGGGCAAGTTCGCTGCCTGGATCCGAGGAGAAGGGCGCGACTGGACCTGAGCGCGCTCGTTATCATCCGGTCGTGAAGCTTTCCGCATTCGTAAGCGCGCGTCGCGACCCCGTTGCCCGGCGATGGATCGAGGGCGTGCGAGCCGAGTTGCGCAGCGAGGAAGCGCTCGACGAGGCCGAAATCCTCGACAGCCTCCAGCCCTTTCTCGAGGAGCTGATCCGCGCGATGGAGGCGAACACCACGCTGCCGGGCGCCGGCCGGGCGCTGGCGGCAGCGCACGGCGCGCAGCGACAGGTGCTCCAGCGCGAGGTCGCGGACGTGGTGCACGAATATGGCCTGCTCTTCCGCGCCATCGCCGACGAGGTGGTGGCCATGCAGGCCGGCCCCTTCCAGCCCGAGGAGTACGCGCGCCTGGCCACCTGCCTTTCGCGCGGCGCTTCGGAGGCGGTGCGCGAGTACACCGGCCTGCGCGCCCTGGAGTTGCGCCGGCAGTCGTGGGAGCACTTCGCCTTTCTCGCTCACGAGATCCGCAGCCCGTTGCAGACGGCGCGCCTCTCCACGCAGCTGATGCGTTCCGGCGCGCCGCAAGAGCGCGGGATGCAGGTGCTGGAACGCAGCCTCGCGAAGCTCGCCGAGTCCATCGACCATGCGCTGGTGGACGCGCGCATGCGCGGCATCGACGCGGGAGCCTCGCTGCAGCTCGAGACGGTGGAGCTGTCCGCGCTGGTGGGGAAGTCGGTCGACGACGCGCGTCCTGACGCGGAGGCGCGGCAAATCTCGCTTCGCGTGGAGGCGCGGCCGCCGCTGCCCGCCAGGGTGGATCAGCGAGTCTTCCGCTCGGCAGTGGGAAATTTGCTGGCCAACGCGGTGAAGTTCACGCGCACCGGCGGCAGCGTGACCGTGCGCGTGCGGCCCTCCCTCATCGAGGTGGAGGACGAGTGCGGCGGCCTCCGCCCCGAGGACGAGAAGCACGTCTTCGAGGCCTTCCGGCAGGCCGGCCAAGACCGCAGCGGCTTCGGCCTGGGCCTCGCCATCGCCAGGGCTGCCATCGAGGCGCACGGCGGCACGCTCTCGCTGCGCAACCTCCCCGGCAAGGGCTGCATCTTCGCCGTTTCGCTTCCCTAGTCCCCACGCTTGTCCCTCCCTCGACTTTCCGGCGCTCTCTTCGAGCTGGGGGTGGCGGGCTTGTCCCGGATCTCGAAACGAACTTCCGCGCCTGTGTACCTGGCGGGAGAGCCGGGCTAGCCAACCCCGAGCAGCTCCACCTCGAACACCAGCGTGGCGCCGGGCGGGATCACGCCGCCCGCTCCCTGCGCGCCGTATCCCAGCTCCGGCGGAATGGTGAGCTTGCGCTTGCCGCCCACCTTCATGCCTTGCACGCCCTGGTCCCAGCCTTCGATGACCTGGCCGCGGCCGAGCGGGAAGCGGAAGGGCTGGCCGCGATCCTTCGAGGAATCGAACTTCTTGCCGTCGGTGAGCCAGCCCGTGTAGTGCACCGAAACCAGCTTTCCCTTCACCGCCTCGGCGCCGGTGCCCACCACCACTTCCTCGACTTGCAGCTTTGCCGCCATGCTCGCCTCCTCGCGATCCACCCTCACTGCTGGCGCACGAGCGCGCCCGCTCCCGGCGCTTCTTCGTCGGGGAAGGGCGCCTCGCCGGGCAACAGCCGGTACACGCGCACCACCTCCTCGCCGCGGATGCGCTCCACGTGCCACGGCTCGCGCCGCGACAGGTTCTGGACCGCGTCGCGGTTGAGGAAGTAGAGCCTGCCCACCTGCACCACCACGTAGCAGATCCGGCCCGAGCGGCAGGTGCGGCCGCGGCGGACCAGCGTCTGCAGCAAATCGGGGCGGCCGTCGAATTCCGAGTACAGCTTCGCGGGCCAGTCGATCTCGGTGGACAGCTCTGCGCCTTGCTCGGCGTGCCGCGGCGACGTACTTCACCGCCTCGCGGAACCCCGCGTCGAAGTAGTCGCAGTGGGGGAAGTACCACTGCACGCGCGCATCGCCGCCGCCCAGGGCCGAGATGTACAGGCGATAGTGCGGCGCGTGGGTGACCGACGCGAGCGCCTCGGTTCCCGGCAAGAGCAGCGCCGCCGCGGCGATGGCCGCCCAGCGCGGCAATGGAGCGCGCACCTGCTCGAGCAGGCGGGCAGCCACGTAGCCGGCGAGGACGAGGAACGCCGGCAACACGCTGACGAAGAAGCGGCCCCACTTCGACCCGGAGACGGAATGGACCAGGAACCACACCGCAAGCCAGCTCAGCACCAGCTTGTGCGCGGGCCGCCGCTGCCAGAGCGCCAGGCAGAGGCCGGCAACGGAAGAGAGGAAGGTGAGCGGCGCGAGCTTCACCGCGGCGAAGACGGCGTAGAACCAGGGCGGCGTCCCGCGCAGGCCGTACTCGACCAGGTTGTTGTAGATGCGCCCCATGAAGAAGAGGGAGCCGTGCACGGTCTGCTGTCCGGTGGTGTAGCTCTTCGCGTACTCCCAGGTGGAGGGCAGGAAGGGCGACCAGTTCACCGCGACCCAGAGCGCGAAGGCATAGCCGATCAGCTGCGCCCAGCGGCGCAGCGGAACGCGCCAGCGCGAGTCGCGGCGCACCCAGAGATAGAAGACCACCGGGATGGGCGTGAGAAAGAAGAAGTACTTGGACGCCAGCATGCCCGCGAGCGAGGCCGCCGAGAGAACCTCCCAGCGCCGCGGGTCGCGGCCGTCGTCCGCCGCCGCCTTCGCCTCCGCCATGCACCAGAGCAGGAGGACGAGGAAGAGGCCGAGCAGCGTGTCTTCCTTCGCCACGCGCTGGTAGCCCACCAGCGTCACCGAAGCGGAGGTGAGCGCCGCCGCGAAGAGCCCCGCGGTCCGGCCGAACAGCCGCCTCGCCCAGGAGCGCCACGGCCACGATGCTGGCTCCGCCGGCGATGGCATTGGGCAGCCGCGTCATCGTCTCCGGCGCCCAGCCGAGATGCGACCCGAGCTCGATGGAGAGCGCGATCAGCCACTTCATCAGCATGGGATGCTCGACGTCGTCGCCGGAGAAGACGCCGTGCAGGTAGCGGTTGGCGGCGAGCCACTTGTGCACTTCGTCGTCCGCCGAAGCCTTCCGCGGCGAGGCCGTGCACCCGCAACCAGAGGCCGAAGAGCACGAGCGCTGCCAGCGCGAGCACGGCCGCCGTGCCCCAGGGCGCGGAACGGCCGCGCAGTTCTTCGGGTGAGGACTCCATCGAGCGCGCCGTTCTAACCGCGAACCGTGGGAAAAGCCAAGGACTGGCGCAATCCGGCCCAGCCGTTAAGCTGCCGCGTCAGCGTGGTCCGCACTCTCGTCAGCCCGGCGGCGCTCTGCGTGCTGCTCATCTCCGCAGGGACCGCCGGCGAAGAGCCGCGGCCACCCGCGCTGACGCCTCTGGACGTGCACGCCTTCCGCGTGCTGGAGAGCTACTCCGGTCCGGTCAGCTACTACAAGCTGGTGGAGGACCCGGAGATGCCCTTCATCCGGGCAGTCTACCGGCCGCCGCTGGAGACGGTCACCCTGGGCGTCGAGGTGCCGGAAGCCCTGCACCAGCACACCCGGCGCGTGCGCTGGAAATGGCGGGCGCAGGTGCTGCCCAAGGGCGGCAACGAGTGCAAGGAAGGGTTCGGCGACTCGGCCGCCGTGGTCTACGTCTCCTGGAAGCGCGGGCTGAAGTGGTACTCGATCAAGTACTCGTGGAGCTCGGAAGGCGAGAAGGGCCGCGTCTGCGACCAGAAGCGCAACCTCTTCGTGGTGCAGGACACGGTCATCCTCGAGTCTGGCGGCCCTCCCGGACAATGGAAGACGGAGGAGATCGATCCTTCGGCGCGAGTTCCGCGCGCACTTCGAGGGCGGCAACCCCAACGCCGAGGTGCCGGACCTGGTGGGCCTTGGCATCATGAGCGACGGCGACCAGACGAAATCCATCTCCGCCGCCGACTATGCGGGGTTCGCGCTGCTCAGGTGACCGGTCAGCCCGCGTCGGGCGCCGGCACGGGCGCTGCGGCGACGTCGGGCAGGGCGGCCTGCGGCCTCCGCCACAGGCTCCTCTTGCCGAAGAGGCTCTCGCCTTCCAGCACCAGCACCAGCACGCCGCCCATGAACCCGGGCACCACCTGCGTGAGGTGGTAGAGGAAGATGAAGGCCAGCGCCGTCTCCTTGGGGATGCCGAAGGCGATGAGCGCGAGAGTGCCGCCGGCCTCGAAGGATCCGGCGTTTCCCGGCGAAGGCACGGTGGTCGCGACGTTGAAGGCGGTGAGGGCGGCGAACGCCTGCATGGCGGTGAGGTCCAGGCCGAGAGCGTGCCCGGCCACCATGATCACGAACGTCTCCCAGAGCCAGGGAAGCGGCGCGATCACCGTCTCCACCACCAGGAGCCGCCGCCAGTGGTTGGCAGCGAAACCGTCGCGCAGGTTGGTGAGCCACGCCGGGCCGCGGCGCAGCACGCCGCTCGCCATGAGCACGAGCAAAAGGCCGACCCCGACCACCAGGGCGCCCATGAGCAGGAGCGCGCGGAAGAGCCAGGAGGGCGGCGTGCCGAAGAGGCAGAGGAGGGGAAAGGCCGCGACCCAGCCCCACTTGTCGCTCCAGAAATCGACGATCTCCGTGCCGAGCAGCTTGGCGCGCGAGATGCCGGTGCGCTTGCCCAGGTACTGCACGCGCAGGAGATCTCCGCCGCGCGCGGGCAGGAGCACGTTGAAGGTGAAGCCCACCATCATCGCGCGGTAGGCCTGCCCGTAGGTCAGGTTGAGCAGCGGGCGCATCACCACGCACCAGCGCAGCGCCTGCAGCCCCATGAGCACGAGGCCGCCCACCGCCGCGAAGAGGAGCGGCTCCTGGGTGACGCCGTGGAGCGAGGCGATCAGCTCCCGCTGCGAGATGCCGAGATAGAACACCACGGCGGCGGCCGCGAAGAGGCCGGCGAAGAGACCCAGAGCCGTGCGCAGCCAGAGCCGCTCGCTCACAAAAGGCCCGTCATCTCGCCGATGCGGCGGAGCGTGACCGGCGCTTCCACCTCGGAGCGGCAGGCGTCGAAGCAGGACCCGCAGTTGGGGCCGGAGTAGGCGCCGGGGAGGAAGTCGGAGTAATGCGCCACCGCGCCCAGCTCGGCGCAGGGCTGCACCATGCCCTTGGGCGTCACGTGGATCATCACCTTTCCGGCGCGGCAGCCCTTGATCTCGCGCTCCTCGTAGAAGCGGGGCAGCGTCTCGAAGAAGTAATCCGAGGTCATCACGTTGCCGAGCTCTCGCTTGAGCTTCATCAGCCGCCCGCAGACCGCGCGGAACTCGGCCATCTGCTCCTTGGAGACGAAGTGCTTCTGGTTGCCGTTCTTCAGGTCGTTGTACCCGGAGAAGGCGATGTTGATGCCCCACTTGTGCGCGAGGCGGACCAGAGGCTCCGCGTCGTGCATGTTGTCGACCATCAGCATGGACGCGAAGGTGAAGACGTTGTAGCCCGCCGCCACCATCTTCGGCACGGTCTTCTCCAGCCGGTCGAAGAGCCCGGGAAGCCCCCGTTCCTTGTCCTGGCGCACGTCGGGGTAGTTCATCGAGATGTTGATCTGGTTCACGCCCGCCGCCACCAGCTCCTCGATCTTGTCCGCGGTGAGGAAGCCGCCGTGGGTGAGCACCGTGATGTAGCGGAACCCGGGCAACCCCTTGATCTGCTTGACCAGCGGCACGAGGTCCCGGCGCAGCATCGGCTCGCCGCCGGTGAAGACCACCACCAGCGGATCGAACCTGCGCACCACGTCGGTGAAGTCGGTCATCTCGTCGCGGTCGCTGAGCTTCCAGTAGTCGCAGAAGTCGCAGCGGGCGTTGCAGCGCTTGGTGACCTCGATGGAGACGGAGATCGGGCGCTTGTTGAAGGTGACGTCCAGGAACTTGCCCGCGGCGCGAAGCTTCTCCAGCGGGCTTAGAGCGATCTTCATTCACGACCCCATTAAAGCGCGCACGGATAGCACCTGGGAACCCGTCTGGCAACGTGCCGCGGTGCGCTGCGCGACGCCGGGGAGACTGCCCTCGACCGCGTCCGGACACAAGAAATCGGCGTGCCCTCAGGGCCTGCGCGGTTTTCCCATGGTGGCAAGCGTGCTGCGCGAAAAAGCCCACAGATGACCTGCGAAGAGCGCGCCCCACGCCAGAGCCACCCACTGCACCCAGAAGCGGTCGGGGCTGAGCCGCCGGTTCAGCAGCGCACAGGCGAGCAGCCCGGAGATCATCAGCAACGCGTGCACCGTGAGCAGCACCCGTTGCCGCTCGCGCGCGAGGAAGCCCTTGCCGGCCATGCGCGCGTTTCTACCGCGAAAACGAAACTGCCGTCTGCCCCCGCGCCAGGTGCTCCGCGCCGGCGTGGAGGAGGGCCACCGCGAACAGCGCCAGCCCTCCCTTGCCGCCGCGCAGGTGGGGGCGCAGCCGGTCCAGGACCGCCAGCGCCGCCACCGCCTCGAGGGCGAAGGGCAGGTATCCGAGGTAGCCGGGGAGCGGCATCTCGAAGAGCTTGGGATGCTGGAAGAAGGGCACCGTGTAGAACCAGCCGCGGGCGCAGCGCCAGTTGAGCGACTCCCAGAGAAGCCCGAGCGGCAGGCCCAGCGCCATGGCCCGGAGCGGAACGCGTACGCCCGCGAGCGCCTCGCAGATGGGCCAGAGAAAGAACCAGGCGAGCGGAAAGGCGTATCTGGGCGCGGCGAGGGCAAGCACGAGCATTCCCGCGCCCAGGGCGGCCTTGAAGAGGCGGTGCCCGTCCGGGCGCGGCTCCACGTCGTCGAGCTGCGCCATGCCCAGCCGGACGGCCGGCAACACCGTGGCGAACGACACCGCGGAAAAGACGCCGCCGGCCAGGGGGCTCGGCGACACCCCCACGTACCACCAGTCCCGCAGGCGCAGGTTGATCAGCTCGAAGATGTCCCAGAACACCACGCTCGCGGCAGCGGCGGCGAGGAGGTCCCAGGCAGAGCGGAAGGGCGAAGATCCCCGCCGCGCGCGGGCCAGGCCGTCGAGCGCGACGATCACTCCCACCCAGGCGAGCGGAAAGCGCAGCAGGTCGACCGCGGGGACGCGACGGGATGCGGCCAGGGTGGCGGCGACGAAGAGGATGCCGCAGCAGAATCGGGCCACGCGCGGACCCTATCGCAGAGGATGCCGCACCCGCACCCTCGAAGCGGGGGCGCCGGGTCCCCCAGGAGAGGACCCGGCGCCCTGCAAGCGCGACCCGCACCCGGAGTGGCGAGCCGCGGCCCCACAACAGCTGACCCGCCGGCGGTCGAGGCCGGCGGATGGTTCAGGCTAGTGCGGATTGGGGTTGTTCGGCGTGCCGTTCCCGGTGTTGGACTTCGAATTCATCTGGTCGGTGCCGGTGCCGGCGCTGTTGTTGGTGTCGGAGGTGCCGGAG
The DNA here is from genome assembly GCA_963792275.1 of uncultured delta proteobacterium. Taxonomy (GTDB): domain Bacteria; phylum Myxococcota; class Myxococcia; order Myxococcales; family 40CM-4-68-19; genus 40CM-4-68-19. Next base: position 225,482 of record CAWBVQ010000011.1, on the reverse strand, counting down.
ACGGAGCCCGAGCTGCCGTTCATCGAGCTGCCGCCGGAGGCGCTGTTCGTCTTCGAGTGCCGGCCGCTCTTCTTCGCCTTGCCCATCACCTCGATCTTGTCGGCGCGGTTGGAGGCGGGATCGAAGCTCGCGCGCACCTGCGTACCCTCGTGGATGGCGGAGATGCCGGCTGCGACGGGCTGGCCGCGGCGCATCACCTGGGTCTGGGAATCGACGGTCAGCGTGACGCCGCCGGCAGACTGGTCGAGGGTGATGCTGTTCTGGTCGACCTTTTCGACCGAGCCGGTCACGGTGCGAAGGCTGGCGTTGTCGGACGAGCCGGAGCCGGTGCCCGAGCCGTAGGTCGACGAGCCGCTTTCGAGCCGTAGGTAGAGCCCGACGTGCCGGAGCTGCCGATGCTGCCCGACGAGCCGCTGTTGGTCCCGTAGGTCGAGCCCGAGGTGCCGGAGTTGCCCGAGGTGCCGGAATTGCCGGTGCTGCCCTGTCCGTAGGTGGAGCCCGACGAGCCGGTGTTGTTCTGCCCATAGGTCGACCCGGACGAGCCGGTATTGCCGCTCATGCTGCCGCTGCTGCCGCTCTGGCCCGAGGTCGAGCTGGTGTCGTTGCTGCCATAGGTGCTGGAGCCGGAAGTGTTGCCGCTGGTGGTCCCGCTGGTGCCGCTACTGTTGGCGGAGTTGCTGCTGGTGTCGCTCGGGGTGGAGCCGTAGCTTCCGCTGCTGCCCGCGCCCTGGTTCGAGGCGGTGGCGGAGGTGCCGGAAGACTGGCCGCTCATCGAGCCCTGCGAGTTGGTGTCGGTGCCGGTGGCGTTCGTCGAAGCCGAGCCGTTGGTCGTGCTGGCCGTGCCGCTGGCGTTCGCCTGCGTCCCCGCCGTCGAGGCGTTGCCCGAGACGGTGCCGGACTCCGGTGTTCCGTTGTCGCTCGATGCCGTACGCGTGGACTTGTTACCGCTGCTGCAGCCGAAGACGAATGCCGCGGCCAGCGCCAATCCGTATGCAAACTTCATTGAATTGCCTCCTCGAGAGGGTTGCGCGGCGCTTCCACTCGGGGGGCGCCGCAATGTTGCGCCGGGAACACCCGCACGCTCCGGAGAAGTAGGCATGATGGAGCCGGCACGGAAGCTTCCCGACCGCACGGCGTGTCGCCGGGCGGACGTGCTAGAAGACGGCATGCTCGCCCGCTGCCCGAGCTGCCGCAACACGTTCAGTACCGAGCGTTCCGGCACGCAAGACTGCCCGGTTTGCGGCAAGCCGCTCGTCGTTCCCGAGCCTGCCGCGGCCACGCCCATGGCGGAGCTGGTCGATGGCGCGATCGGCACGCCGTGGGAGAGGCGCGCGGAGCTCGGATTCTGGACGGCGTGGGGGCAGACGCTGCAGCAGGCGCTCTTCGAACCTTCGCGGCTGTTCGCCTCCGCGCGCCTGGACCGCGGGCCGGCGCAGCTGGGGTTCGCGGTCCTCACCACCTCGGTCTTTTCCGCCATCGGCCAGGTGTTCGACCGGCTGCTGCGGGCGCGCATGCAGCGCTACTACGACCAGCTCGGGGCGCTCTTGAACCTTTCCCCGGACATGCTCAAGGCGGCCGCGCTCGCCGACTCGCCGGGATGGTTCGTCGCCCTGCTCCTCCTCTTGCCACTCCTGGTGCTGGTCTTCCTCTACGCCAACGCGGCGGTGACGCACTTCTTCGCCCTGATCATGGGGCAGGCGAAGCGCGGGTTCGCCGCGACCTTCGCCACCTGTGCCTACGCCTCGGCGCCCGCTGGTGCTGCTGGCGGTGCCAGGCTGCGGCTCCATCGTGGGGATCGTCTGGCTGGTGGTGCTCACCGGCGTGGGCCTCAAACAGACGCACCGCATCTCGCCGGGAGGCGCCGCCGGCGTGACGCTCGCGCCGTATCTCCTCATCTGCTGCCTCGCCTTCGTCGCGAGCATCGCCACCGCCATGCGCATGCGGCAGATGATGGGGACCCCGTGATCGCCCGCGCCGGCGCTCCATCCGTCCACGCCCTGGGCCTCGCGGCGGTCTGCCTTGCGCTGCTCGCCGCGGCCGTTCTCTTGCCGCTCGACGCGCCGCCGCTGTCGCTCTTTCCCTGCCCGCTGCGCGCCGCCACCGGCGTGCCCTGCCTGTCCTGCGGCTTCGCGCACGCCTTCCACTTTGCCGTGCGCGGCGAGCTCGGTCCGGCGCTGGCCTCCAGCCCGGCCGGCGCGCTGCTCGCGATCGCCTGCGCCGTTCACGCAGCCTGGACGGCGCTGCGGCTCCTCGGCCTGCCCTATGCCCCGCGGCTGGAGATGACCCCTCGCCTGCGCTGGGCGGCGGTGGCCGCGCTGGCCGCGAGCTGGGCCTTCGTCGCGCTACGGGGAGCGGCGTGAGCTGGCTGTGGGCCGCGTTCGCCTATTTGTGCGGATCGATTCCGTTCGGGCTCCTCATCGCCCGCGCCGCCTCCGGCAAGGACGTGCGCACCGTCGGCTCCGGCAACATCGGCGCGACCAACGTCGCCCGGGCCGCCGGGAAGTCCGCCGCCGCCGCCACGCTCGTGCTCGACGCGGTGAAGGGCCTGGTCCCGGTGCTGCTCGCCGCGCGTTCCCCATATTCGTCGCCGGGGGTCGCTGCCGCCTGCGCCATCGCGGCGGTCCTCGGCCACTGCTTTCCGCCCTGGTTGGGGTTCCGCGGGGGCAAGGGGGTCGCGACCGGGCTCGGCGTTTCGCTCGCGCTCGCCCCCTGGGCCGCGCTGGGCGGGGCGCTCGCCTGGCTCGTGCTCTTCAAGCTCTTTCGCATCTCCAGCATCGGCTCGCTCGCCGGAATGGCGGTGGCGCTCCTGGTCGCCGCGCTCACCGCCAGCCGCCCGGCGCTCCTCGGGCTGGCCGGGGTGTCGCTGCTCATCCTGATCAGGCACCAGGCGAACATCCGCCGGTTGCTCCACCGGCAGGAGAGCTAGCGCCGCTTCGGCCGTCGCTTGTGAAGCGCCTCTGGCGAACCCCACCGTCTCCTGTGAAAACCAGAGGAGACGAGAGCATGGCCACCTTCGATCGCACGTATGGGATTGCGCGCACCGACGCCGGTTCGCGCGTGCACCGCGACATGCGCCTGGACTGGAGCGCCCTCTTCGGCGGGGGCCTGATCGGCTGGGGCACGATGCTCGTCCTTTCCATGGTCGCGATGATCGTCGGACTCGCCGCCATCGATCCCTTCGCGGTGCGGCCTGCCTCCTCCAACGCCGGCGCGGCCATCTGGGGCGCGGCAAGCGCCATCGTCGCCTCCTTCGTCGGAGCGTTCGCCGTGGTGCGGCTCGCGGGCGACCGGCGCCGCGGCGAGAGCCTGATGCACGGCGCCGTCTCCTGGGGCATGTCGATGCTGCTCGCCGGGCTGATCGCGCTCTTCGCCTCGGGCGTGGCCGCGTTCTCGCGCACGCCGGTGAACAGCAACGCGATGCACCGCCCCGCGCGCGGCTCCACCGCGGCGTTGGTGGAAACCACCGGCGACGGCGGCCTCGTCGCCCTGCTCGCGACCGGCGGCGCGGTGCTCTCGCTCGCGGGAGCTTTGCTCGGCGCGCTGGCGGCGGCGAGCCGCTCCTCGGGCGTGCCCTTCGGCGACGAGCTGCGGCCGCGGCGCAGGGCGATGAACGGCCGCCATCACGGCGACGTCATCGCTCACGAGTCGGACGTGCGCCGCGACGAAACCACCATCATCCCGCCCACCCACTAGCAGCGGGACCCGGTTCGCTGCTGGACCTGATCGCCTTCCGCGAGCTGAAGGCGATCAGCCCATCTCCTCGTTGAACCCCTTGGCGAAGAGGTCGGCGATGGCGTCGGCGCACGGCCCGGCCTGTTCGCCTTCGGTGCGCAGGGTGACCGTCGTCCCCATCGCCGCCGCCAGCATGAGCACGCCCATGATGCTCTTGCCGTTGACCGGCTGGCCGTCCTTGACCAGCGTCACGTCGCAGGGGAACTTGTTCGCGGTCTGCACGATCAGCGCCGCGGGCCGCGCATGCAGGCCCATCTTGTTGCGCACCGTGCATTCCTTTTCGATGGTCTCGTCCGCCATGCCTCGCTCACAGAGCTAGAAGAAGCCGGCGCCGAGCGCAAGCCCGGTGACGAGCGCAATGTACACGGCGCGCGTCGCCCCCAGCCGGGGGAGCACCCACCAGGCAAAGACGATCAGCGCCGCGACCACGAGCGCGTGCAGGAGCCGGCCCGGCAGCCCCGCCACCACCACGCCGCGGGCCGCCAGCGCGCCGGCCAACGCCGCGGCGCAGGCCTTGAGCATGGGCGTGCCGCTGGAGAGGTGCGCCCGCGCCACCGCCTCGACGACGCCCTCCGCCCGCTCGTAACCCACCGCGAAGAGCCACACCCGCGCTCCCAGATGGACGGCGTTGTAGAGCGCGAGGAAGACGAAGACGGAGCCCACCCCGAGCAGCGGCACGGTGGCGGCGGCAGCGAGGGCCGCCGCGGGGCGCAGCGCGAGCCAGAAGAAGCCGTCTCCCAGCGCCGCGAAGGGCGGACCCAGCGCCCTCTTGAAGCTGGAGACGGTCTGCCCCGAGGCCTCGCCGCTGGCCACGCGCTCCTCCAGCCGGACCGCGCCGCCGAGGATGGCCGCCGCCAGGTACGGATGGCAGTTGAAGAATTCCAGGTGCCGCTCCGCGGCCCGGGCTCGCTCCGCCGTGTCCGGATACAGCTCGGAGAGCGCGGGAGCCATGGCATCGGCGAACCCGATGTTCTGCATGCCGCGCGGGTTCCACGCGGCCTGCAGGAAGAGCGACCGCCAGAAGACGCGGGCGAGCGCGGCCCTCGAGACGCGGCGCGCGGGATGCTCGACCGCGGCGGCGGACGTCACGTCCACCCCCGCAGCGCCAGGGTCACCACCACCACCACCGCCGCGCAGAGCGCCGCCAGGACGGGCGCGCGGGGGTCGCGGATGGCGCGGATGGCGCACGCCACCGCCACCGCCCAGACCGCATGCCAGGCGCCTTCCAGGGCCGAGAGGGCGGCTCCCTCCAACCCCAGCCGCAAGGCGCCCAAGAGCGGCGAGGCGAGAACGCCCACCGCGCAGATCCCCGCCGACGCGCCAAAGGGCAGGAAGAGCCCGCGCACGTTCACCCGCGCCCCCGTCGGGTCGCCCCGCGCGATGCGGGCGAGCGCCTCCTCCAAAAGCTCGCCGTTGCGGCGTTCGGAGGCGCGCTCGAGCCGCCTGCCGAAGAGCGCCAGGGGAAAGACCAGCGCGAGGCCCAGCGCGGCGAGCGGCGCATCCACGCCGGACTGCGCCGCGAGCCCCGCCGGGACCACCAGCGCGGTCAGGCCCGCGGCGAGCAGCGATTCGTTGTCCGGCAGGCTGCCGCCGAGGTTGACTCCGCCCAGGAACAAAAGCTCGAGCGGCACGCCCACCGCCAGCCCTCCGCGCGCATCGCCCAGGGCCCAGCCGAGGATGGGCCCGAGCACGAGCGGCCGCGAGAGCATCAGCTGGAAGGCTCCCTTGCGCTCCACCGCCGCGAGCCCGCCCACCAGCGCGGCGATGGCCGCGAGCAGGAACAGGTGCGGGGCACCGCCGGGCGGTAGCGGAAGCATCGGCCCTCCCCGCTCAGGCGGCGGCGAAGCGCGCTTTGATGTCGCCGAGCCGCAGCGGCGGCTCGGAAGGAACCGCGCGCAGCTCCACCTGGGTTCCCGCGCGCCCCAGCTGCTCCAGCTCGGAAAGCTCCCGCTCGTCGAGAAACACCGACGCGGAGACCTGCCGGCGCCCGGCGGCGAAGTGGATGTTGCCGATGTTCAGCCGGGGCATGGAGACCCCGCGCTCGTGGAGCAGCACGGCATCGCGCACGTCGCGCAGGAGCACCAGCGTGCGCGAGGCCTGCGGGCCCTTGCCGCCGGGGCGCAGCAGTTCCGCCGCCGCCTCCAGCCGCAGCACGACGAAGCTCACCCCGGGCGGAATGGCGAGGGCCATCGCGGACCTCGCCAGCACGTTGCCGGCGGCCTCGTCGTCCGCCACCAGGATGCCTTGCGCATCCAGGGCGGGCAGCCACGCCTCCAGCACCTGGCCGTGAACGAGCCGGTTGTCCACGCGCACGAGCGCAATCCCCGGTGCGCTCAACCCATCCTCCGCAGCGACTGGCTGACGTGGCCGATGGCGCGCCGCCCCGCCTCCGCCAGGTCGTGCGCGATCTCCGCGATGGGCTTGCCGCTCGCGCGCAGGACGGAGAGCTTGAGCAGCATGGGGAGGTTCACGCCGGTGACCACTTCCACCTGCTCCTCGGTGAGGAAGGAGACGCAGAGGTTGGTGGGCGAGCCGCCCAGCAGATCGGTGAGGAGCAGCACGCCCTCGCCGCCGTTCACCCGCTGGATGGCCTCCCGGAGATCGGCGCGGACATTCGGCGAGCTGGCGACGATGCTCACCGGCGCCACCTGGGCGAGCGGCCCCACCACGGCTTCCGCGGTGCGGATCATCTCCTCCGCGAGCTTGCCGTGAGTGGCGACCACCACGCCGATCATCAGGCCCCAATCTAACGCGGAAGCGGCCGGGATGCAGGACGACGCCGCTAGCGCTTGGAAACGGTGAGCTGGACGCGGGGCGGCTCTTCGACTGGAACCTCGGGGTCCTCTTGAGCCAGCGGCGCGGGGCGCGCGGAAGCGCTGCGGACCCCCGGCGCGGCCATCCGGTAGATCGCCAGGGTGAGCAGGCAGAGCGGAAGGTCGGTGACGACGACTGCCACCAGCGCCGGGGAGCGTCCGGACGCGAGCAGGTGCGCGGCGGCGACGCCGCTGGCGGTGAGCATCGCGACCACTGCGGGCAGCACCGCATGCCGCCGCTCCCGGGGGCTGCCCGCCGTCACCAGGCAGGCGGTCCCCACCGCCGTCATCATCGCCACGGCGAGCACGTTCCAGAAGATCGCCTCGGGTCCGGAAGGTGCGGCGGCAGCGCCCAGTGTCGCCAGCCGCAAGGTCAGCTGCGGAGCGAAGGCGAAGACCGCGGCGCCGGCGAAATAGGCCACGGCGGAGAAGCGGCAGAAGGCGGCGAGGCGTCTTTCCTGGGGGGAGAGGCTCGGCTGCGGCACGGAGCCGGCTTCTATCACAGTTAGGCGGAAGGTCCGCGGTGCTGCTGCAGGATGCGGCCGAAGTCGCGCGTGTGCGCGCGCGCCACCACCAGCGAAAGGCGCAGGTCCTCGCCGCCGCCGCTCAAGCGCACCGAGCGCGGCGCGCCCCAGGCCACGCCCAGCCGGCCCGAGTGCGGAAAGCCGTCGTCGATGGAGAGCCGGTACCCGACGCAGAGATTGTTGCCGTCGGCGCGCGGATCGAGATCCAGCGACATGGCCAACGGCTCGCTGTGCGGCCCCGCCTCCTGCGAGAGGTCGAGGTGCAGCGGCCGGCCCTCCTCGCCGATGAGCATCGGGCTCGCGAGCAGGTCGCCTGCGCCGTTGCGCACCTCGATGGAATAGAGCACGGCCTGCGGACCCGGCGCTTCCGTGCGAAGCTGGCCGAAGGTGAGCTCGGCGCCGAAGAGGCCGAAAGCGAGGCCGACGAACGCGGAGAAGATCCGCGCAATGGCGCGCTGGCGTCGATGCATCGGTCCTCCTCCTGAGCGACATCGTACTCTTTCAGCGGGGAGGCGTCACGTCAACAAAGGGCGTAGTCCGATCCGATACAGATCGGTTGCCTCCGCCGCGGCCTGCAATGTTACAGTGGCCGGCTCAGTAGATGTTGGTGGTGCGCTTCGCGCCCGTGTAGTCGAGCCAGACGGTCTTCAGGAAAGTGAAGAAGTTCGCGCCTTCCTCGGCCATCTCCTTCTCGCCCACGCCGGTCGCCTTGATGCCGCCGAAGGGAAGCTGCGCCTCGCCCCCCACGGTGGGCTGGTTGACGTGCACCATCCCCACCTCCGCCCTCTCGACGAAGCGCATCACCGCGAAGTAGTCGCGCGAGTACACGGAAGCGGTGCAGGCCGAAGGGCACGTCGTTGGCTAGCCGCAGCGCCTCCTCCGCGTCCTTCGCCTGCTGGATGGCGAGGACGGGCCCGAACACCTCCTCGCGCGCGAGCCGGGTGCCGGGCTGCACCCGTCGAAGACGGTGGGCGCGCAGAAGAAGCCGTGTTCGTGCTCCCCGCCGTGCGCAGTCGCTCTCCACCGCAGAGCAGCCGCGCTCCTTCGCCCTTGCCGCCGCGATGGCCTCGAGGTCGGTCTTGAGCTGGCCCTGATCGACGGCCGGCCCCATCTGCACTCCCTGGGTCATGCCGTTTCCGACCCGGAGCGTGCGGGCGCGCTCCACCAGCCGCCTCGGTCAGCCTGGAGGCGATCCCGGGCGTCACCACCACCCGCGAGGTCGCCGTGCAGCGCTGGCCGGTGCTGCCGAACGCGCCCTGCAGGATGCCTTCCGCGGCCAGATCGAGATCGGCGTCGTCGAGCACCACCACCGGGTTCTTGCCGCCCATCTCCAGCGTGACCTTCGCCCCGCGCGCCGCCACCCGCTGGTAGACGCGCAGCCCGATCTCGTTCGAGCCGGTGAAGCTCACGGCCTTGATGCGCGGATCGTCCACCACGGTATCGCCGATGGCACCGCCCGGCCCGGTCACGACGTTGAGGACGCCGGGCGGCAGGCCCGCCTCCTGATACGCCTCGGCGAGCAGGTGTGTGCAGATGGGGGTGAGCGAGGCCGGCTTGAGCACCACCGTGCACCCTGCCACCAGCGCCGGCGCGCTCTTCCACACCGGGATGGCGAAGGGGAAGTTCCACGGCGTGATCGAGGCCACCGGCCCCACCGGCTGGCGCAGCGTGAAGGCGAGCGTGCTGCGGGTCTCGGACGGCACCGTCCTGCCGTGCTGGCGAAAGCCTTCGCCGGCATAGAACTCCAGCAAGTTGAGCCCTTTGAGGACCTCGCCCTTGGCCTCGCCGAAGACCTTGCCCTCCTCGCGGCAGAGCGCCTCGCCGAGCAGATCCACCTTGGCCTTGAGCAGCGCGTGCGCGCGGCCGACGATGCGCCCGCGCTCCGGACCCGGCGTCGACGCCCAGCCCGGGAACGCCCTGGCCGCCGCGTCCACCGCCGCCTTCGCGTCGGCGACGCCGCTGCGGGGAAAGTGACCGAGCACCTCGCGCGTGTCGGCCGGATTGGTGCAGGGCTCGTAAGTGCCGGTGGACGGCTCCACCCACTGCCCGCCGATGAAGTTCTTGCGCCGTTCGTCTCCGCGGGGAATGTGCATGTGGGTTCCTCTACCCCCGGCGCGGCGCCGACTCAACCGCGTTCGCAACCCTTCGTCGGGCGGCGTGCCGTCGGCCTCCGTCCGGATTTTCTTCGACGCGAGCGCGTACACAGGCGAAAGTGCGCGTTGCGGACCTCGCAGGTGAATGCTAGCGTCCGCGCGCCTCTTTCCCTGACGCAAGGCATTCATGTTCAACGGTATTTACAAGCTCTTTTCCCGCGACCTGGCCATCGATCTCGGCACCGCGAACACGCTGATCTACATTCGCGGAATGGGCATCGTGAGCAACGAGCCCTCGGTCGTCGCCGTGCAGCAGGAGGCGCGAGGCGGCAAGAAGGTCCTCGCGGTGGGCAAGGAGGCGAAGGAGATGCTCGGCCGCACGCCGGGCAACATCGTCGCCATCCGGCCGATGAAGGACGGCGTGATCGCCGACTTCGAAATCACCGCGGCCATGCTGCGCTACTTCATCCGCGCGGCGCACAACCGCAGCACGCTGGTGAAGCCGCGCATCATCATCGGCATTCCCTCCGGCATCACCGAGGTGGAGCGAAGGGCGGTTCGCGAGGCCGCGGAGAGCGCCGGCGCGCGCGAGGTCTACCTGATCGAGCAGCCGATGGCCGCCGCCATCGGCGCGGGGCTGCCCATCACCGAGCCGTCGGGAAACATGATCGTCGACATCGGCGGCGGCACCAGCGACGTGGCGGTGATCTCGCTCGCCGGCATCGTCTACGCGAAGAGCGTGCGCGTGGGCGGCGACAAGATGGACGAGGCGATCATCCAGCACATCAAGCGCAAGTACAATCTGCTCATCGGCGAGCGCACCGCCGAGCTGATCAAGATGGGCATCGGCAACGCCTATCCCAGCGACGAAGTCCTCACCATGGACATCAAGGGCCGCGATCTGGTGGCCGGCGTTCCCCGCACGCTGACGGTCAGCTCCGACGAGATCCGCGACGCGCTCGCCGAGCCGGTGAACGCCATCGTCGAGGCGGTGAAGGTGACGCTGGAGCGCACCCCGCCGGAGCTCGCCGGCGACATCGCCGACCGCGGCATCGTCCTCGCCGGAGGCGGCGCGCTGCTCAAGAACCTGGACGCGCTGCTCCGCGAGGAAACCGGCCTTCCCGTCTTCCTCGCCGAGGATCCGCTCTCCTCGGTGGTGATCGGCGCCGGCAAGGCGCTGGAGGAGCTGGACATCCTCCGCCAGGTCTGCAGCCCGGCGTAGGGCCCTTCCCCCGCACGCCCGGCGTGCGTACCCTCCGCCGGCAATGCTGCGCGCTCCGGTTGCGCTCTCTGTCCTGCTCGCATCCGCGCCGAGCTGTCCGGATCTCTACTCGGCGGCCGAGCACGGGTTCGACGTCCCCAGCTTGCAAATCTCGCGAACGGACGCGGTTCCCGACCCGGCGGGTGTGGCGGTGACCGTGGAGTTCACCGCGCACAACCCGAACCCGTATCCCATCTCGGTGTCCGGCGTGGACTACGAGGTGTCGTTCCAGGGATTGCCTGTGCTCGACGGCGGGCAGGGGGGTTTCGACGTCGAGGGCGGGGGCGACGCCACTCCGCAGCTCAAGGGCGTGATCAGCCGGACGCTGCCCGCCTACCGCTCGCTCGTCCCCGGCCAGACCGCCGCGTACACCATCAGCGGCACCCTGCACCTGGACTCGCCGGCAGGCGTTCCGCTCGACGTCGATTTTGCCCAGAACGGCTCGTTCCTGGTGCCCGCAGGCATTCCCTGAGCGGGTTACAATGCCGTCGATGCTGAACGGCGTCGCCAGGGAGCGGCTGTGGGAAATCTACGTGGGCGAGATTGCCCGCTGCCGCAAGCGCGTCGTCGAGCTGCGCGACAAGTACCCGAGCGCGAACGTGCAGGAGCTTTCCCAGCGGCTCACCGACGCGAAGAAGACCTGGGCCTCCACCGGCGGCGCCATCTCCGGGCTGTTCGGGCTCGCGCTGGTGCCGGCGGACCTCATGTTCGTCACCGTGCTGCAGCTCACCTTGATCATGGAGATCGCGCTCCTGCACAAGGTCAACTTGAAGTCCGACCGCGCGCGCGACGAGATCCTCGAGGTGCTCGGCTACTCCAACGGCGCCGACACGGTGAACCTCGCCGGCAGGGCGGGTCCCAAGCTGCTCGCGCGAATCGCCGAGAAGGCGCTCACCAAGCGCGGGCTCGCGCAGCTGGGCCGGGCGGTGCCGGTGGTCGCCTCGCCGCTGGTCGCGTACCTGAACAACCGCGACCTGCAGCGCGCCGGCGCCGCCGCCCTGCGCTTCTACGGCACGCTGCGCCAGCTGCCGCGGCGCCGCGCCGTCCCTACGTGAGGTTCTTGCGCAGGAACGCCACCGTCTTCTCCCACGCGTCCTTCGGCGGCTTGCCCATTGAACTTTCCGCCCGAAGGATTGGCGAAGGCGTGGTCCGCGTCGTAGGCGTGGAACTCGTGCTTGACGCCCGCCTCGGTGAGCTCCTTGTCGAACGCGGCCACCTTCTCCTTGGTGATCCAGCCGTCCTTGTTCGCCCAGATGCCGAGCAGCGGACCGTTCAGCGTCTTCAGCTTGGCGACGTCGTCCACCGGCAGGCCGTAGTACATCACCGTCACCGCCACGTCCTTGGGATCGTTGAGCGAGGCCTTGAGCGACTCGCCGCCGCCCATGCACCAGCCGATGGTGCCCACCTTGACGCCCTTGCCGTTCGCCTTGAGCCACTCCAGGCCTGCCTCCTCCACCTTGTCGCCCCACGCCTCGTCCTTGCCCTGCATCAGCGCGCCGGCCTCCTTCGGGTCGGTCGCCACCTTGCCCTTGTAGAGGTCCACCGCGAGCGACAGGTATCCCTGTCCGGCCAGCTGGTCCGCCTTCTGCTTGACCCAGTCGTTGAGGCCCCACCACTCGTGCACCACCAGCATCGCGCCGCGGACCTTGCCCTTGGGCTTCGCCACGTACGCCTGCGAGGTCTCATCGCCCACCTTCAACTCGACCATCGTCCCTCTGGGCGTGGGAGAATTCCTGTCGAGCGGGTGCATCTGGTGCAAAGGCACCGCGCTCTTCGAGTCGTCGGCTGGATGCACGTGGGCCTGGGCAAGCAAGAGCGCGGCAAGGATCGGGAACATGTTCACCTCGGGGAATAGATGGTCGGGTCGGGCACGCCCGCCTCCAGGAAACCCTGCGCCCGCAGCCTGCAGGAATCGCAGCGGCCGCAAGCGCGGCCCTGGAGGTCGGGATCGTAGCAGGAATGGGTGAGCGCGAAGGGCACCCCGAGCGCGGCGCCGCGGCGGACGATCTGCGCCTTGCTCATCTGCAACAAGGGCGCGTGCACGCGGTAGCGGGCGCGTCCTTCCACGGCGGCGGCGGTGGCCACGTTGGCGAGCTTCTCGAAGGCGTCCACGAAGGCGGGCCTGCAGTCGGGATAGCCGGAGTAGTCGATGGCGTTGACGCCCAGGTACAGGTCCTGCGCGTCCAGCGTCTCGGCATGAGCGAGCGCCAGCGCGAGCAACACCGTATTGCGCGCCGGCACGTAGGTGACGGGAATGCCCTGGCCGATGGGCGCGTCCTTGGGCACTTCCAGATCCCCGGTCAGCGCCGAGCCGCCGATGGCGCGCAGGTCCAGCGAGACCGTCTTGAGCGGCGCTCCCAGCGCCTGCGCCACCCGCTCCGCCGCCTCCAGCTCGTGCGCGTGGCGCTGGCCATAGCGCACCGAGAGGGCGTGCGGCGCGAAGCCGTCTTCGCGGGCGATGGCGAGGCAGGTGGAAGAGTCGAGCCCGCCCGAGAGCAAGACCACCGCCGGCCGCATCAGAAGCGGTTCCCCGCGATGCTGTACGTGACCGTGCAGGGAAAGCTGCAGAGGCACGGCTGCGGCTGCGACGAGGCCGTCGCCGTCAGGTGGTCGGCCAGCGTCGCGCTCAGCGCGGCCACCGGCGGCACGCCACCGTCGGGCTGCAGCGCGAATCCGCCGTCGGCGGCGGCGGTGAGCAGGAACCCGTCCAGGGTCTCGAAGACGTCGACATTGCAGCCGCAGGCGGTGCCGGCGGTCTCCCCGGCATCGCTCTCGAAGTGGAAGCCGCCGTCCGCGAGCAGATCGCTCCGTCGAACTCCACCCTGGCCCGCCAGGACGAGATCGAGCTGCGAACCGCCGTCGCCTCCGGCCCCCACGCACAACGTCGCGTCCTGCGTCGGATGGTTGTCGACCGTGAGGTGCCCGCCGTCGGTGGTCACCGTGCACTCGCCGGCAACCCGCTGCGCCGCGAAGGCGAGCGTGTACTGGCCCACCGCGGAGGTGTTGGGCGGGCACTCCTGCCCCACCTGTTCCGGGCAGGCCGCGAGGAGCAGCGCGAGTGGCAGGAGAAGGTTTCGCATTCAGTTGGGAGCCGAGGCGCCGGAGGCGGTGCGCGCCAGCGCGGCCGCCGCGGCCTGCGTGGCCAGCTCGAGACGGGGCTCCAACTCGACGGCGTCGAGCACGGCCTGCCGCTCGCGCGGAGTGGCGAGGAGCGCGCCGGCCACGATGTCGGCGAGATCTCCCGGCCCCTCTGCGCGCGCGGCCAGTTGCGCCAGCGCCTGCGTCTCCTCGGTGCGCCGCGCCGCGGAGAGGGCGAGCACCAGGTGGCGGAGCGCGTCGGCGAGCGTCGCTGCGCGGGAAGCGGCGGCGGCGGGCTCGAGCAGCCGGGCCCGGACCAGCCGGTACGGTTCGGTCTGCGGCAGCTCGTCTTGGATGCGCGCGCGCGCCACGCCGCGCAGGACGATGTTGAAGCGGCCGTCGGGGAGGCGATCCAGGCCCGCCAGCACCCCGACGCCGAGCACCGGGAGCACCCGCGGCGGCCGCTCCCCCGCCGCGCGCTCGTCGGGAATGTGGGCCAGCGCCAGCACGCGCAGCCCGGCCTCGCAATCGCTGGTCATCTTGCGGTAGCGCGGCTCGAAGATGTGGAGCGGGACCAGCGCGTGCGGCAGCAGCACCGCCCCGGGCAGCGGAAAGATGGGCAGCCGCGGAAGCGCGCCGCGGACTCGCGCCTGGTCGTCCATGCGGGCAGACTCATAGCGCGGTCGCAGGCCGCAGGCTACCTCCGCTTACGCGGCCTTCGCGGCCGCCCGCTCCGTCTCCGCCTCGCGCGCGCCCACCTGGATGCGCATGCCGTAGAAGGAGCGCCAGACGAAGACCACCGAGACGGCCGAAGAAGACCGCGGCGAGCACGCAGCGCGCGTGCCGGTCTGCATCTCCGTCGCCAGCTCCACCGCGAGCAGGCCGAAGAGGGTGGTGAACTTGATGATCGGGTTCATCGCCACCGAGCGAGGTGTCCTTGAAGGGGTCGCCCACGGTGTCGCCGACCACCGAGGCGGCGTGGAGCGGCGTGCCCTTGGCCTTCAGCTCCACCTCGACCACCTTCTTGGCGTTGTCCCAGGCGCCGCCGGCGTTGGCCATGAAGATGGCCTGGTAGAGGCCGAAGATGGCGATGGAGATGAGGTAGCCGATGAAGAAGTAGCGGCTCCAGGCAGGCGAAGGCGAGGGTGGAGAAGAACACCACCAGGAAGATGTTGAACATGCCCTTCTGCGCGTACTGCGTGCAGATCTCCACCACCTTCTTGCTGTCCGCGATCGAGGCCTTCGTCGGCGCCCTCGAGCTTGATGTTGGCCTTGATGAACTCCACCGCGCGGTAGGCGCCGGTGGAGACCGCCTGGATGGAGGCGCCGGTGAACCAGTAGATGACCGCGCCGCCGGTGATGAGGCCGAGCAGGAAGGGCGCGTGCAGGATGGAGAGGTTACTGCAGTGCTGCTGCGTCAGCCCGTCGGTGCAGCACCATGATGATGGAGAAGATCATCGTGGTGGCGCCCACCACCGCGGTGCCGATCAGCACCGGCTTGGCGGTGGCCTTGAAGGTGTTGCCGGCGCCGTCGTTCTCCTCGAGGAACTGCTTGGCCTTCTCGAAGTCGAGGTCGAAGCCGAAGTCCTTCTTCACCTCCGCCTCGATGCCCGGGCAGCGTCTCGATGACGCGAGAGCTCGTAGACCGACTGGGCGTTGTCGGTGACCGGGCCGTAGGAGTCCACGGCGATGGTGACCGGGCCCATGCCGAGGAAGCCGAAGGCCACCAGGCCGAAGGCGAACACCGCCGGGCGCCAGCATCAGGCCGCTCGAGGCCCTGCGTGCGAGACGCAGGAAGCCGATGCCCATCAGGCACGACGATGACGATGCCCATCCAGTAGGCGCTGAAGTTGCCGGCGATGAGGCCGGAGAGGACGTTGAGCGAGGCGCCGCCCTCGCGCGAGGCGGTGACCACCTCGCGCACGTGCGCGGACTCGGTGGAGGTGAAGACCTTGACCACCTCGGGGATGATGGCGCCGGCGAGCGTGCCGCAGGTGATGATCAGCGAGAGCTTCCACCACAGGGTGGTGTCGCCGCCCAGGTTGGGGATGAGCAGGTAGCTGACCACGAAGGTGAGCACCACCGAGACGAGCGAGGTGAGCCACACCAGGAAGGTGAGCGGCGCCTCGAAGTTCATCTTGTCGGCGTGCGCGTAGCGGCCGCCTTGGCGATGGCCTCGTTGATCGAGGTACGAGCCGACGCGAGGCGACGATCATCATGATGCGCATCGCGAAGATCCAGACCAGCAGCTGCACCTGCACCGAGCGGGTCGCGCACCGCGAGCAGGATGAAGGTGATCAGCGCCACGCCGGTGACGCCGTAGGTCTCGAAGCCGTCGGCGGAGGGGCCCACGCGAGTCGCCGGCGTTGTCGCCGGTGCAGTCGGCGATGACGCCGGGGTTGCGCGCGTCGTCCTCCTTGATGTTGAAGACGATCTTCATCAGGTCGGAGCCGATGTCGGCGATCTTGGTGAAGATGCCGCCGGCGATGCGCAGCGCGGAGGCGCCCAGCGACTCGCCGATGGCGAAGCCGATGAAGCAGGGGCCGGCGTAGTCCCCGGGACGAAGAGGAGGATGCAGAGCATCATCAAGAGCTCGATGCTGATCAGCACCGTGCCGATGGACATGCCCGCCTTGAGCGGGATGGCGTAGGTCGGGAAGGGCTTGCCCTGGAGCGCGGCGAAGGCGGTGCGGGAGTTGGCGAAGGTGTTCACCCGGATGCCGAACCAGGCCACGCCGTAGCTGCCGGCGATGCCGATCAGGCTGAAGACCAGGATGACGATCACCTTGGTGGCCTCGAAGTGGCGCAGCCACGCCGAAGTAGATCACCATGATGGCGCCGATGAACGCCTCGAGGATGAGGATGAACTTGCCCTGGGTGATCAGGTACGTCTTGCAGGTCTCGTAGATCAGCTCGGAGACCTCGAGCATCGCTCCGGTGCACCGGCAGCTTCCGCAGCTGGGCGAAGATGCTCATCCCGAACGCCAGCCCGAGCGCGCAGACGAGAAGGCCGATCAACAGGAGGTTGCGGCCGGACATCCCCAGGAACTGGACGCTTTGCAGGTCGGGGAGGATGAGCTTCGCCTCGTCGGCGCGTGCTGCCGGGGCGAGCGCGAGGACCGCGAGAGCAGCCAGGGAGCGTCGAATGGTGTTCAGCATGAATGCAAGACTCCACCGTGGGCGGGGCGAGTTTCGGGCCGCGCAAAATAAGGTGATCCGGGCCCTCAAGTAAAGGCCCAAGACACCGCACCCATGCTCGAAAAGCAGGCGCGCCGAGGCTTGCGGAGGATCGCCCCCGGCAGCCCCGGCGCCGCGGATTTCGTCCGGATTCGTCTAGTTGTTCTGCGCGGTCACGGTCTTGTTGGCGCTGGCCGGTTCGCGCGAGAGCGCGGCGAAGTTGATGTTCCCGAACCCGCCCTGGTTGCAGGCGAACATGATCCGCTTGATCACCTTGAAGGGGATGTGCCGGTCGGCCTGGACGTTGACCAGGCCGCGGAAGGGGTGATCCGGGTCGTTGGCGTGGATCTGCTCGTAGCGCCGCCGCTCGTCGCGCAGCGCATCCTCGAGCTCGGGCACGTTGAGCACGTCGCCCTTGGCCAGGTCGCCGGTCGCGAGCAAGAGGCGCCCGTCGAAGGTCACCGCGTCCGCGGAGATGGAGATCACCGGCGCCCGCTCCAGCTGCGCGCCGTGGTAGGCGTCGGGCAGCTTGATGTCCTTGTTCATGTAGAGCACTTCGCCGTTGGCGCTGAAGTTCATCAAGAGGAAGATGACGATGATGGTCATCACGTCCACGAGCGAGGTGAGCGTGAGCGCCGCATAGCCGCTGCGCTTGCCGCGGCTGAACCTCTTGCCGAACACCTTGCTCTGCGCAATCCGATCGCAGGGCCGCTTTCCCGGCGTGACGATGGCCATGTTCCGTCTCCCCTAGTTCGCCGGCGCAACGGTCACGTTGCGCAGTTGCTCGCCCATCGCCGTGTCCACCGTCTCCACCAGGTCCGCGTACGCGACCGAGTCCTCCGGCTGCACCGTGATGGCGGTCTGGTCGGGCAGGCTGGTCTTCAAGGTCTTGAGCTTCTCCTGCAACGTCTTGCGGTCGTAGACGCCGTTGACCTTGGGAATGTCGATGTTCGCTCCGGCCATGGTGAGCTGGTAGCCCTTCTCGCCCAGGCCCAGCCTCACGTCGATGGTGTTCTCCACCTTCTGCTGCGGGTCCTGCGGGCCGCCGCTCGAGGCAACTTGAAGCCCGGCGATCTGGGTCCAGACCGCGGTGATGAGCAGGAAGGAGATGCAGCAGGAGAGCAGGTCGATGAACGGCACGAGGTTCAACTCGGCGTCCAGCGCCTTCTTCCCACCTTTTCCGGTGTGTTCCTGGGTGCCGCGCCAGCCATTGTCGGTCTCCGGTCGAGATTCTCTGGGTTCTGGGGACACGAATCGCGGCTCCGCCGCTCATCATGTCCCTGGGTCCGACGCTACTGCTGCCCGACGATGCCTTACTGCTGCGGCAGGTTGGCGGGGATACGCATCTTGTCCTTGTTGGCCACGATCAGGTTGAGCACGCCCACCGACGTCTCGTTGATGTCGTCGATCATGTGCTGCGTGCGGCCTTGCAGGAGCGAGAAGGCGACCAGCGAGGGGATGGCGACGATGAGGCCGAAGGCGGTGCAGTTCATCGCTTCGGCGATGCCGTCGGAGAGCACGCGCGCCTTCTCCGAGGCGTCCACGCCGGCGACGCCCGCGAAGCACTGGATGAGGCCGATGATGGTTCCGAGCAGGCCCACCAGGGTGGCCACGTTGCCGATCATCGCCAGGTAGCCGGTGCGCTTCTCGATCCGCGGCATCTCCCGCAGCGAGGCCTCGTCCATGGCCGCCTGCACCTCGTCCTCGCCCTTGGGCACGTTGATGAGCCCGGCCTTGACGATGTTGGTGAGCGGCGTCGCCTTCTGGCCGGCGGTGTAGCTGATCGCCTTGTCCAGATCGCCGTTGAAGATGTGCGTCTTGAGCCCGCGCAGGAACTGTTCCTTGTCCACGCTGGCGCCGAAGAACAGCACCTGGATGCGATCGATGATCACCGCGATCGCGAAGACCATGCAGAGCGCGATGGGGTACATGCCCGGGCCGCCGCCCTTCCAGTGGTGCGCGATGGTCTCGAAAAAGGAGCTCATTGTCTTGTCCGTCCTCTGCCAAAAGGGTTCAGAACCGGTGCCGGAGTGAGGCCCGGTGCCCCGCCGCCGTACCGACCCACTCCGACTCGCCTTCGCAATCTGGGTGCCGCTCTCCGAATCGGCAATCGGGCGCTTGCTCCTGCTGCCCGGCACCTCCTGCCGCCCGCTCCCCGGTAGCAATTGCCCAGCCGCGGCGCGGCGCGGTTTCGGTGTGTTAGGTTCCGCGCGCAATGGCCCGCGAGATCCTCTTCCCCAAGACGCGGCACGTCGCACTGTCCGGACCTGGACAGACCGGGGAGGCGAAAGCGTTGGGCAGCGAAGCGATTCTCGTTCCCATCCAGGACGCCATGCGCGCCATGCCGCCCGCTGGCATCCCGCTCCCGGAGCCGGTGACGAAGGGCGGCCCGGGGCGTTCCCGCCAAGGGCGACCTGCCCGCGGCCGCGGCGACGCCCGGCCTCGAGGCCGGACCGCAGCCCCCGGCGCCTCAGGTGCGCGAGTTGCCCTGGCTGGTGGCCGCCGACGTCTCCGAACCGTCCGGCGAGGGCGACGTCTGCCGCGCTCCGGACGGGTCCCCCGCGGGCGTCCGCTGCGCCTCCTCCCTGGAAGGGCGCGAGGCGGCGGGGGAGCTGGCCTCGCAGGCCGCCAGGGTGGGAGATGCGATCCTGCTCGAGGGCCTCGATCGCTGGTACCGCCTCGCCGCTGCCTCGGCGGGCTACTGCCGCAGCTGCGAGCTGGCCCTGATCGAGGCCTTGCGCGAGAGCTACGGCGAGCACCTGCAGCCCTTCGACCCGCTGGAAGCGCTGCGCGCTTCGGCGCTTCCGCCCGCGGAGCGCCCCTACGCGCGGGAGAAGCAGGGGCTTCGGCTCTCGGAAGCGGTGGAAGCCGGGAAACGCGCCGTGCTCCGCGCCCGCGACGAGGCGCGCCGCGCCCGCAGCGTGGAGATCGCGGTGCTGGGACGGGTGGGAACGCTCAGCGCGCTTTCGCTGGAGCTGTGCAGGCACCTCGACGGGCTGATGTTCGATCTCGGCTCGCTCGACCCCTTTTCCGAGCTCTTGCCACTGCTCGCGGCGCGAGCCGCGCTGGGCCAGCGCCCCGCGCTCGCCGTCTTGCCCTCCGGCGCCGGGGTGGGCCACGTCCGCCAGTTCGCGGCGCTCGCGGCGGCGTGCGACGTCGACCTCTTCCTGCCCGCGGACGCGTCGCCCGAGGCCCGCGCCGCCCTGGCCCGCCACCGCGAGTTCCTCTCCCTGGTCCGCGAGCGCTACCGCCCCTCCGCGCCGCTGCTCGACGCGGAGATCCTCCTCTCGCCGAGGTGCGATCACTGGACGGCGGGCGCCCACCAGCGGGCGGCATCCTCCTGCGCCTCCGCGCTGGCGCGGGCCCAACTGCAGCCTGCGGTGCGCCTCGACCTCGCGGGCGGCGTGAGGTCGCGGCTGCTCATCCTCGCCGGAGCGGGCGCGCTGCCCGAAGCGGACGCGGCGGCGAGCCGCCGCTACGTGGAGGGAGGCGGCGACGCGGTGGTTTTGGGCCGCTGCGCCCCCGCGGACGAGGAAGGCCGCGTGGGCGATCCGCTCTTTCCCGAGGTCAAGTCCGGGCTGGAGCGGGTGGGCGAAGGGCGCGTCTTCAGGCTCGACGAAGGCGCCCAGGACGCCGCCCTCGCGCGCGCGGTGCGCGAGCTCGCCGGGAAGGGACGGGCGCAGATCACCCTCGCCGGGCGAGGCCGGCTCTTCGCGCGCGCCTATCTCGATCCCGAGCGCAAGCTCGACGTGCACCTGGTGAATCTGGAGGTGCGCGACGACGGATTCGCTCCCGCCCAGGGCGTGCAGATGTCCATCGCCGGGCAGGCGGCGGGCGGAGGGCGTTCCGGCTACTGGTTTGCGCCCGAGCGCAGCGGCGGAAAGGACGGCGAGCGCATCGTGCTCAACCCTTCGGGCTTCTCGGTCTCGACCATCCTGCCCAGCATCGACGCCTACGCCCTGCTCGCGGTGCCCCGCTAGGCGCCAGGTCACGCCTTGTCGCGGATCACCGGCGGCGGCGGGTCGGAGGCGCGGTCCAGGTCCACGATCCGCGTCTTGCCGACGTAGGCCGTGGTTTCGTACCGGGTGATCTTTCCGATCTTCTTCACGATGGCCGCCATCCGCTCCGCCTCGCGGAGGATGGCGGCCAGCTCTTCGCGACCCCGGTCGTGCTCGCGGGTGCGGCGGAAGAGCAGCTCGGTGAAGCCGAGGACGCTGGTGAGCGGCTGGTTCAGCTCGTGCGCCGCGGCGCCGGCCAATTCCGAGACCAGCGCCGCCTTTTCCACCCGCTCCAGCCGCTCGCGCGCCTGCCGCAGCTCGGCCTCGCGGCGCAGATCCTCCCGCACGTCGCGGAAGACGCCCACCGTCGCGGTCTCCTCGCCTCCCTCGGCCACGATGGCGGCGGAGAGATCCACGGGAATGACCTCGCCGTCCTTGGCCACAATCTCGCAGCGCACGGCGCCCATCGGCTGTCCGGAAGCGCGGGCGGCCCGCAGGCGCTCCATCAGCTGCCAGGCCTGGTCCGGCGGGTAGAGATCGATGACGCTCGCCTTTCCCACCAGCTCTGCCGCGGCGAAGCCGGTCATCCGTTCGGCGCCCTTGTTGAAGAGCAAGAGCGTGCCGGAGAGGTCGGCGGCGACGATGCCGTCGGCGGTCGCGTCGATCAGGCTCTCGAGGAACTCCTTGGTCTTGCGCAGCTCGTTCTGGATCTGGCGGCTCTCGGAGACGTCGCGGAAGCTGAGGATGGCGCGGCCGTTCTGCGAGCGGAGCGGGCCGGCGGAGAGGGAAAGGGTGGCGCGTCGCCCGTCGCGGGTGTGGACGTTGAGCTGCGCCGAGAGCACGCGGCCGCCCCGGGACAGCTCGCGCCAGAGCAGGTTCGCCTCGGCGGCGCTCTCCTCCGCCACCAGCTCGGGCAAGAAGAGGCCGCGGGCTCCGTCCGGATCCACGCCGAGGATGGCGCAACCCGCCGGGTTGAGCGAGACGACGCGGCCGTCTTCGCCCAGCACCGCCATGCCGTCGTTCACGTGGCTGAAGAACTCCTCGTAGCGGCGCAAGAGGGACAGCTCGCGCTCCGCGGCCACCCGCTGGCGCCGCTCGCTCTGGATCCGACCCGCGTTGAAGAGCGCCACCGCCGCCGCGCTGGCCACCGTGGAGAGGAAACGCACCTCCCTGCCGGCGAACCCGGAGCGCGTGCGCGAGCGGATGAAGAGCACGCCCGCCACCGCGCCGTCGCAGGCCATGGGCACCACCGCGATGGCGCTGATCTTCTGCCCGGCGAGCCGCGCGCGCACCGGGTCGAGCAGCGGGTGCGCCTGCGCGTCGTCGATGACCAGGGCGCGCCCGGTGACCATGACCTCGCGGAACTCGGGATAGTTGGCGAGATCGATGTGGCGTCCGCGCGCCTCGGGGTCGTCGCTGGCGGCCACCACGGTGCCGGTGCCGTCCTGGTCGATCAGCACCACCGAGCAGCGTTCCACGGTGAGGCGCCTGGCGATGCGCGCAACCACCTGAGCGAGCAGCGGCTCCGGGTCGCCGCCGGTGACCAGCGCGGCAGTCATCTCCACCAGCGCGGCCAGGTCCTCCGTCTCGCGCAACATCTCGTCGCGATCGCGGGCGGTGCGGACGAGCGATCGGATGAGCGCGGGCAGATCCTGCGCCGCATGCGGCGCGCGCACGATGCCGTCCACGGCGTCGGCGATGTGGGCGGAATCGGCGGTGGCGGGGAGGATGCCGATCACCGGCGTGTAGAGCTGGCGGCAGAGCACGAGCCGCGTCTCGACGTCGGCGGCGCCGAGATCGATGACGGCGGCGCCGCCCTCTCCGAGCTCGAAGCCGGCCGAGGCCATGTCGGCTGCGAGCGCCTGGGCGGCAGGTCCAACCAGCGCCAGGCGCGATGTCAGTTGATCGGACAACAGGCGGTCTCTCGCCCCCCGTGCGAGCAACTGTACCGCACGTCAGCGGGCGGCACGAAATGCGGAAAGCGCCGCCGCCATCACCTCTTTTACGGCCACACCGCAGCGCGCAGCGGCCTGCCGGCAGTCCTCGAACTCCGGAGCGGCGTTGACCATGGCCCCGCGCAGGCGCCCGACCTTGACGCGCACCTTTCCGTACTCGGTTGCGACCTCCACCAGCTCGCGGGCGAGGACCGCTCGCTCCGCGCGCAGCGCGCGGATACCCAGCGTGCTCGTTTCCTTGAAGATCGCTGCCTCCACCGGCGCCCGCGCCGCCTCCGTCACCAGGGCGGCGAAGAGATGCCCGGGACGCCCCTTCTTCATGGTGACCGGCGCGATCCAGGCATCCAGCGCGCCTGCCCCGAGCACCGCGTCCAGCGCCACGGAGACGAGCTGCGGCGAGAGATCGTCGAGGTTCGCCTCCAACACCCACATCGGCTCCCGATCGCGCTGCGTGCCCGCGCCCAGCACGGCCCGCAGCAGGTTGGGCGCGTCCTCCCACCGCCGGGTGCCCGCGCCGTAGCCGACGCGATCGAGGATCAGCTCGGGCAGCGCCGTTGCCTCCTCGGTCCAGGCCGCCAGGAGCGCGGCCCCGGTCGGGGTGGTGCGCTCGCCGGGCCCGCTGGGGCGCAGCCTCCGGCCTCGCAGGAGCTCCAGGGTTGCCGGCGCGGGAAAAGGAATGATGCCGTGCGCGCTGCGCCCCGTCCCCGCGCCCGCCGGCGGCGGCAGCGCCACCATGCGCTCGGGGCCCAGCGCATCGACGAGCAGCGCCGCTCCGACGACGTCGACGATGGAGTCCACCGCGCCCACCTCGTGGAACTCCACCTCCTCCGGGGCCACGCCGTGGATGCGTCCCTCCGCCCCGGCGAGGAGCGCGAAGGCCGACTGGGCAAGCCCGGCCGCGCGCGCGGGCAGCGCGGCGCGCGCAATCAGCTCGCGGACGTCGCGCCAGGGCCGGTGCGGATGCGGCTCCGCCGGCGCCCGCACCTCGACGTGCACCGCGCGGATGCCGGAGATCTCGACGTCCGAGACGGCGAGCGACACTCCCGGCAGCGGCAGCTTGCGCAGCCCCTCGTCGAGCGCGCCGCGCGGGGCGCCCAGGTGCAGGAGCGCCGCGATGGTCATGTCGCCCGCGACGCCGCCGATCGGGTCGAAGACGAGAGTGGTCACTTCGCCCGCGCCTCGCGGCGCGATTCCTGCGGCTGGCGCGCGGCGTGCGACTGCCTTGCGATCAGCGCCGCCTGGAACCCTGCGCCGAAGCCGTTGTCGATGTTCACCACGCTCACGTTGGCGGCGCAGGAATTGAGCATGGAGAGCAGCGCGGCGATGCCGCCCAGGGAAGCGCCGTAGCCCACGCTGGTGGGGACGGCGATCACCGGCCGGGCCACCAGCCCTCCCACGACCGAGGGCAGCGCGCCTTCCATCCCGGCGCAGACCACCAGCGCATCGGCGTCGCGCAGCGTGGCGGTGCGGCGAAGCAGACGATGCAGGCCGGAGACGCCCACGTCGTAGATGCGCTCCACCTCCGCGCCTACGATGTGCGCGGTGGCGCAGGCCTCCTCGGCGACGGGAATGTCGGTGGTGCCGGCGCAGACCACCGCCACCAGTCCCTCGCGCGGGCGGGCGCCGGCAACCGGCGGCGCGGTGAAGGTGCGCGAGACGGGGTCGTAGCGTCCGTGGGGAGCGGCGGCGAGCGCGGCGGCCTCGGCCTCGGCGGACATGCGCGTCACCAGCACCGCCTGGCCGAGGGAGACGAGCTTCTCCACCAGCGCGCCGATCTGCTCGGGCCGCTTGCGCTCGCCGAAGATCACCTCGGGAACGCCCATGCGCAGCGCGCGCTCTCCGTCGAGCTGGGCGAAGTCCTGCACGCGCTGCACGGTCAGCTCGGCGATCTTCTTCGCCGCCGCCTGCGGCAAGACCTCGCCGCCCTTCACCCCTTCGAGCAGCTCCTCCAGCGCCTTCACGTCCATGTGCGCTGTATGCGATCAAAAAGGCGCCAGATCAACGACTCAGGCGGCGCCGAGCATGGAGAGGAGGCGGGAGAGGGAGTCGTCGACGGGAGCGGCGACGATGCGGCCGGCATAGCGGACCCCGGGCAGGCGCAAGTCGGTGACCAGCAGCAGCGCCGCGTCCAGGTCTCCGAACGCCGCCGCCACCGTCTCTTCGGCCGTGCCCTGGCCGACGTGGGGAATGGATGGCACGAGCGTGAGGCCCACCGCCGCCGCGACGCCTCCCACGTAGCTGGAGACGACGATGTTGGACATCTCCGCGAGCGCGCTCGCATACAGGGTGCGGCCGCCGGGCGCCGCCTGCCGTCCCATGCCCACGAGCAGGCCGCCCATCAGCGCCGCGCCTTCGCGGGTGACGTGCATCATCCAGCGCAGGCGCGCCCCGCCGTCGACCTCGAAATGGACGGCGAAGACGCTGCCGTCGGGTTGCAGCACCCGCCCCACCGCTCCGCGCGGCGCCACTTGCGCGCGCGGCGGCGACACCTCCACCGAAGTGCCGAGCAGGCGGCCCAGCGACCGGGCAGCGTCGCCGGACCCCAGCATCGCGAGCTGGCGCAGCGCTTCCACCTGGTGCGGCGTCAGCTCGAAGGGGGTGACGGCGGTCGCCATTTACCCGGTCCCCCGCGCGCGAGGGGGTTGCTCGGCGAGCTCCTGGAGACCGCGCGGGTCGAGGACGAGGAGCGGCCTGCCGTTGCCGAGGACGGTGGTGCCGGCGACGCCGCGGATGCGATCCAGCGGCGGAAAGAGCGGCTTGAGCACCGCCTCCTCCTGGCCGACCAGCCGATCCACCGAGACCGCGAAGGTGATGCCGTCCACCTCGAGCACGGCGAAGGGGCGGGGGCCAGGAGGCGAGAGCGAGGGCAGGCCGAAGAGCTTCGCCAGCGAATAGGCGCGCACCAGCTCCCCCATGACCGCGAGCGAGCGCGCCTCGAAGCCTTCGCCGCCGCGGGCGGAGAGGTCGTACTCGGTCGTGACCACCACGCGGTTCATGGGCAGTCCGTAGAGCTCGCCGCCCACCTGCACGAGGAGCAGGTTCGCCATCGACACCGAGAGCGGCAGCTCGAACGTGAAGCGCGAGCCCTTGCCCTGCGTGGAGCGCACCGTGAGCTTGCCGCCCAGGTTCTCCACCGCGGCCTTGACCGCGTCCAGCCCTACTCCGCGCCCCGAGAGCTCCGTCGCCTCCACGCGGGTAGAGAGACCGGGCAGGAACGCCAGTTCCCAGCACTCCTGCTGGGTCAGCCCGGCCGCCTTTTCCGGCGCCAGCATGCCCGTCTGCACGGCGCGCGCGCGCAGCCGTTCGCCGTCGAAGCCCCGGCCGTCGTCGCTGACGTCGATGAGCACCTTGTCGCGCTCGCGCCGCGCCGCCAGCACCAGCGCGCCGCGCGGCGATTTGCCCGCCGCGACCCTTTGCGCGCCCGTCTCCAGGCCATGGTCGACGGCGTTGCGGACCAGGTGGGTGAGGGGATCCCGCAGCGCGTCGATGAGCGTGCGATCCAGCTCTACCGCGCTGCCCTGGACGTCGAGGTCGACCTCCTTGCCGAGCCGGTGGGCGGTATCGCGAACCAGGCGGGGCAGCCGCTCGGTGAGCGCGGAGAACGGCGTCAGCCGCGCGTTCATCACCCTGCCGTGCAGCTCGCGCGCGGTGCGGCGCACGCGGTCGATCTCCACCTCGAACTGCGAGACCGCGTTCTCCGGCAGGTAGCGCGCCTGCTCGCGGAGGCGGGCGATTCCGTGCAGCACCTCCGCGGCCTGATCGAGGAGCTGGTCGAGCGCCTGCGCCCGCACCCGCACCGTGGCCTCGACGCGCACTTCCTCGGAGACCGGCGTGTGGGTGATGGGTCGCGCGGGCCGGGTCTTGGGCTCGACCGGCGCTTCTTGCCGCGGAGCGCTGGCGAGCGGGGCCAGGCGCACTTCCACCTTCTCCACTTCCGGGATGCCGTCGAACGCCGCGGCCACCTCCTCGGTGGAGCGCGAGGTGCAGAGCAGCGCCGCCACGCGGACGCCGCCCTTCTTCTGCATCAGCGCCTGCGGGGTGGGCTCGATCTCGACGAGCGTTCCCAGCGCCTTGAGCTTGCGCTGCACGATCAGCGCCCGCGCGCCCGGCGCCTGGCACGCGCGCGAGAGCGAGAAGGACACGTCGAGCCGCGGCAGCGCCGGGTCCGCCGCCGGCTTTGCCTCCGCCGCCTGCTGCAGCGCAGGCCGCGGCGAAGGGGTGACGTCGGGCAGCGCGCGGGAAGCGTCGGAGAGGCGGGCGAGGAGCTGCGCGGAATCGCCCGTCTCCTCCTTCTTGCGGGAGTGCTCCAGGCGGGCGGAGGCGCGCTGGATCTCGGAGATGAGCGCGTCGGTTGCCTGGAGGAGCAGATCGACCTGGCCGCGCTCGGGCTTGTGGTTCTGCGCCTTGAGCTTGCCGATCAGCGTCTCGGCGCTGTGCGCGATGTCCACCACCGGAGTGAGGCCGAGGGTGGCGGCGCTTCCCTTGACCGAGTGCACCCGGCGGAAGATGGAGTCCCAGACCGGCCCGCCCGCCGGCTCCTGCTCGATGCGCACCAGCTCGCTGGTGAGCAGCTCGAGCTGCTCGCTCGCCTCCGCGATGAAGAGGGGCAAGTACTTGTCGGGATCCTCTGCCATTGCGGCCCGCTACTCGCCCAGCACCTTCTTCACCACCGCGAGCACGTCCTCGCCGCGGAATGGCTTGACGATGAAGTCGGTTGCGCCCGCCTCGATGGCTTCCATCACCAGCGATTCCTGCCCCAGGGCGGAGCACATGATCACCACGGCAGCGGGGTCGAGCTGGACGATCTCGCGCGTGGCGTCGATGCCCGACTTGTAGGGCATGACGATGTCCATGGTGACGAGATCGGGCTTGAGCTCTCGGAAGAGGTTCACCGCCTGCACGCCGTCGTCCGCCTCCCCGGCGACGGCGAATCCCGCTCCGGCGAAGATGTCGCGGAGCGTGTTGCGCATGAAGAGCGCGTCGTCGACGATGAGAACTCGCCTCTGAGGCATGTCTACGCCTCCCCCAAATTGTCGATGGCCCGCTGCAGGTGCTCGGGATCGATGAGCTTGACCGGCCCGTCCGCGGCCTGCACCTGCGAGTGCGCGGCGCCCAGCGCCTCGGGCAACTCTTCCGGCTCGCCGGTGAGGTCCTCGATGCCGGCGACTTCGGAGACGTAGAGCCCCACCTCGCCCCTCTGCCTCTGCAACATCACGACCTTTCCTTCAGGTCGCGCCGGCCTGGCCTTGAGGCCGACCAGCGGGCCGAGATCGACGAGGCACGCCACCCGCCCCTGCTGGTTCATCACCCCGAGCAGCGCCGGCGGAGCGCGCGGAACGCGGGAGACGAGCCCCATCTCCGTGACCCGGCGGACGGCAAAGAGCGGCAGCGCGTAGCGGTTGCCTCCATGCAGGAAGATGACGGCGCGGGGCATGTCTTCGCTCATTCCAGCTTGAAGCGGGAGACGACGTTCTGCAGCTCCAGCGAAAGGTTGGTCAGCTCCTGCGAGGCGGAGGCGATGGAGGCCGTGACCACCGCCTGCTCGCGGATGGCGCGGGAGACTTCCTCGGTGCTCTTGGCGTTTCCCGAGGCGACCTCGCGGATCTCGCGGATGGCCTTCACCATCTCCTCGGAGCCGGCGAGCTGCTCGCGGGCGGCGAGGGAAATGGCGGTGACGCGCTCGCTGCCGGCCTGGGTGGCGTGGACGATCTCGTCCAGCGAGAGGATGATCTGGGCCAGATCCTCGCGGCCCTGGCCCAGCTCGTCGATGCCTTCCTTCATGGCGGCCACGGCGTGCTGGCTGCGCTGGCTGATCTCCTGCGCCAGCCGGCTGATCTGCTCGGCGCTGCGGCCCGCCGACTCGGCAAGCTTGCGCACCTCGTCCGCCACCACCGCGAAGCCGCGGCCGTACTCTCCGGCCCGGGCAGCCTCGATGGCGGCGTTGAGCGCGAGCAGGTTGGTCTGCTGCGCGACGCCGGTGATGGCGACGACGATCTTGCTGATCTCCTGCGTCTTCTCGCCGAAGGCAAACACCGTCTCGGAGGCCGCCTCGATCTCGGCGAAGACCTTCTTGATCTTCTCCGCCGCGAGCTGCGCCGCCGCCCCGCCGGACTGCGCCGCGGTGGAGGTGGCGGTGGCCGCTTCCGCCGCCGCCTGCGCGGTATTGGCGCTGGTCCGGATGGAGCTGGCGATGCCGTTGATCAGGCCGCCGGCGCGCTCCACCAGGCGCAGCTGCTCCTCCGCGCCCTTGGCGATGCGGTCCATCGAGTCCTTGATTTCCTCGGCAGAGGCGGTGACGTTTCCGGTGGAGACCTGCATCTCGTCGGCGGAGTCGGCCACGGCCCGGCTGGTGTTCTGGATGTGCCGCACCAGGTCGCGCAGGTTCTCCTGCATGTGCGAGATGGCCACCGAGAGCTGGTCCACTTCGTCCGCGCCGAAGAACGAGTTGCTCTCGGCGGGCAGCCCCTTGGAGAGGTCGCCGCGGCTGATCTCGAGAGCGCTGCGGTTGAGGCGCACGATGCGGTTCGCGATCTGCTTGAGGCCGAAGGACACGGCGACGGCGACGAGCAATCCCGCCAGGGCGCCCACCAGGGCGTGCTGGGGATCGAGGCCGCGGCGCGCCACCTCGTAGGCGAGGACCCCGGAGAGGACCGCCCAGATGGTCATGTCGCCGAGGAAGACCTTGATGAAGAGTCCGGCGCGGCGGACGGTGCCCGCCCCGCGGCCGGGGCGCACCGGCCGGATGGCGGGATTGGTGGACGAGGTGCGCGTGGCCGGCGGGAAGGGCGGCGTCGCGAGCGGCCGCAAGGGAGCGTCGTGCTCCTCCGGTGCGATCAGGTCCTGGTGCGCGGGGGTCGCCATCCGGCTCGCACTGTATCCCGAGGCGCGGCAAGGGCAAATGAGCATTCGCCAGCCGTTGCGCCGGGAGGGTGGCCCGGCTACCGTTCCTTACCCATGGCTGCGCGGAAAGGGCCTCCAGAGTTGCGCCCGGGCGCGCCCGATCTGCTCGACGAGCGCGAGCGGCGCGTTCTCGGCGCCATCGTCCGCGATTACATCCACGGGGGAGAGCCGGTGGGCAGCCAGGCGATCGCCCGCCGCTCGCAAGTGGACGTCTCCTCGGCGACCGTGCGAGCGGTCATGGCCGATCTGGAAGAGATGGGCTTTCTGGAGAAGCCGCACACCAGCGCGGGGCGCATTCCCACCGCGCGCGGATACCGCTACTACGTCGACGCCCTGCTCCGGGTGAAGGAGCCGTTGCCGGAGGAGCGCGAGCAGATCGAGCGGCGCGCGCAGCAGGCGACGCAGCTCGACGGGCTGATGGCCTCCGCCTCGCGCGTCCTGCATGCGCTGACGCGGCACACGGCGGTGGTGGCGCTTCCGCGGCCGCAGTCGGAGCGGCTGCGGCGCATCGAGTTCTTGCAATTGCGCGAAGGGCGGGTGCTGGCCGTCCTGGTGGCGCGGTCCGGCGCCGTGCGCAACCGGCTGCTCTCGCTCCGCGAGCCGCTCTCCGCCGCGGCGCTGGAGAGCGCGGCGAACTACCTGAACGCGCTGGTCGGCGACCGGACCCTCGCCGAGGCGCAGGCGCGGGTGCGGGCCGAGCTGGAGCGCGACCGCCGGGAGCTGGGAGAGGCGCAGGCGCACGCGCTCGCCCTCGGGGCGCAGGCCATCCAGGTGGAGTCGCCCTCCATGCTCATCGAGGGACAGTCGTCCCTGCTGGAGGAAAAAGCGCTCGCGCAGAACCTGGGCAAGATCCGCGCGCTCTTCCGCGCGCTGGAGGAGAAGGAGCGGCTGCTCTCGGTGCTCGATCGCACGCTGGCGGCGGAGGAGCTGCAGATCTTCATCGGCGCGGAGAGCGGAATCGTCGAGCCGGACCTCGCCATCGTGGCCGCCCCCTACCGGATGGGCGGAGAAGTGGTGGGCGCGCTCGGCGTGATCGGCCCCACCCGCATGGACTACTCGCGGGTGATTCCGCTGGTGGAGCTGACCGCGCACACGGTGGGGCTGAGCCTCGGCCCCGACGCCTGACTCCACCCTTCAGGGGCTCACGTCCACCCGGATGTCGAAGGGGATCTCCACCGGGTTGCCGCCCCAGGTGGCAGGCTCGTACTGGCGCGACGCCGCCGAGTCGAGCACCTCCGCGTCCATTCCCGGGACCGACTGCAGCACTTCGCAATCGCGCAAGCGGCCGTCGGTCCCGAGGATGCACCGGACCGCGACGGTGCCGGCGCGGTGCTCCTGGCGCACCTCGCGCGTGGTGTGCGGACTGCGGCCGCCGATCCGCCGGGGCGCCTTGAAGGCGAGGTCGGAGAGGTCGCAGGCCTTCTCCAGGCCCGCGGCGCAGGCGCGATCGACGTACTCCATCGACTCCTGGGCGGAGTCCGGATTGCGGCTCTCCAGCAACGCGCGGCCCTTGTCGTAGCAGGCGGTCCCGCCGTCCCTGGCGCATTCGCCGGCGTCGACGGGGCGGGGAGGGATGGGTGCGATCTCCTGCTGCCTCGGAGCGGCGCAGGCTGCGCAGCAGGCGAGGACGAAGGCGGCGCGCGGCATGGGGTCTCCTGTAGCACAGGACTTGGCGAACGGGACTGCTGCGCTATGTTACGCGCCTTCTCTGGAGGACCTCTTGGCTCCCGACGATACGCAGGTCCCGCCGGATGCGGCGGTGCAGGAAGAGCGCGCGGTGCCCGAGGCGGGCGCTCCACCTGCCGACGCGGACGCGCAGAAGACGAAGCTTTCGATGCTGGAGGCGCAGCTCGAGGAATCCTTCAAGCGCGCCCGCGAGACGGGCGACCGGCTCAAGGAGACCCACGAGCGCCTCCTGCGCACCGCCGCCGAATTCGACAACTTCAAGAAGCGCGCGCAGAAGGAGAAGGAGGACGTGCAGAAGTTCGGCATCGAGCGGCTGCTCAAGGACTTCCTCCCGGTGATGGACAACCTCGAACGCGCGCTCGACCATGCGGAGCAGCACGATTCCTCCCAGGTGATCGAGGGCGTGAAGCTGGTGCAGAAGCTCTTCGAGACCACGCTGGCGCGCCACGGCGTGCAGGGCTTCTCCGCGCTGGGCAAGCCCTTCGACCCCAGCGTGCACGAGGCGCTGATGCAGCAGGAGTCGGACCAGCCGCCGGGTACGGTGGTGTCGGAGATGGCCCGCGGATACAAGCTCAACGACCGCCTCGTGCGCCCTGCGGCGGTGGTCGTATCCAAGCCTCGCGCCGGCGCTGCCGGAGCGCAGCCCGGTTCCCCCGACGAGGGCGGGACGGCCTGAGCCTGCACGCCCGGAAGTCGTACCGGGGTTCGAGCCTCTGGTTCCAGGCGCGCGCGATTATGGGTTAGATTCAAAGGGGGAGACCCGCTTCCATGCCCAAGGTCATCGGCATCGATCTCGGAACGACGAACAGCTGCGTCGCCGTCATGGAAGGCGGCGAGCCTGTCGTGATCCCGAATTCCGAGGGGAGCCGCACCACGCCGTCGATGGTCGGCTTCACCGAGGGCGGCGAGCGATTGGTCGGACAGATCGCCAAGCGCCAGGCGATCACCAATCCCGAGGCCACCGTCTTCGCCGTCAAACGGCTCATCGGCCGCAAGTTCGATTCCGAAGAGGTGCGCAAGAGCATTTCGGTCTCGGCGTACCGGATCATCGCCGCGGAGAACGGCGACGCCTGGGTGGAGCTGCGCGGCAAGCGCTACAGCCCGGCCGAAGTCTCCGCGATGATCCTCGCCAAGATGAAGCAGACCGCCGAGGATTATCTCGGCGAGCAGGTGACCGAAGCGGTCATCACCGTCCCCGCCTATTTCAACGACGGGCAGCGCCAGGCCACCAAGGATGCCGGCCGCATCGCCGGGCTCAACGTGCTGCGCATCATCAACGAGCCCACCGCCGCGGCGCTCGCCTATGGCATCGACAAGGCGCAGGGCGGCGGAGCGGGCAAGGCGGGAGCGGCCATGCGCACCGCGGCCGCGGAGAAGATCGCCGTCTACGACCTGGGCGGAGGCACCTTCGACATCTCCGTCCTCGAGCTGAACTCCGGCGTCTTCGAGGTGAAGGCCACCAACGGCGACACCTTCCTCGGCGGCGAGGACTTCGACCAGCGCATCGTCGATCACCTGAACGACAAGTTCATGAAGGCGACGCACATCGACCTGCGCAAGGATCGGATGGCGCTGCAGCGCCTCAAGGAGGCGGCGGAGCGCGCCAAGCACGAGCTCTCCTCCGCCACCGAGACGGACGTCAACCTGCCCTTCATCGCCGCCGACGCCACCGGGCCCAAGCACCTGACCGAGACCATGACCCGCGGCCAGCTGGAGGAGCTGGTCGTCGATCTCGTCCAGAAGACCATCGACCCCTGCAAGATTGCCCTCAAGGACGCGGGAGTCGCCACCAAGGACATCGACCGCGTCATCCTGGTGGGCGGCATGACCCGGATGCCCAAGGTGCAGGAGACGGTGCAGAAGTTCTTCGGCAGGGAGCCGCACAAGGGCGTCAATCCGGACGAGGTGGTGGCCATCGGCGCGGCCATCCAGGGCGGGGTGCTCAAGGGCGAGGTCAAGGACGTCCTGCTGCTCGACGTGACCCCGCTCTCGCTCGGCGTGGAGACGGCGGGAGGGGTGTTCACCAAGATCATCGACAAGAACACCACCATTCCCGCCCGCAAGGCGCAGGTCTTCTCGACGGCGGTGGACAACCAGCCCATCGTCAACGTGCACGTGCTGCAGGGCGAGCGCGAGATGGCCTCGGACAACAAGACGCTGGCGCGCTTCGAGCTGGTGGGCATCCCGCCGGCGCCGCGCGGCGTGCCGCAGATCGAGGTGGCGTTCGACATCGACGCCAACGGCATCGTTCACGTCAGCGCCAAGGACCTCGGCACCGGCAAGCAGCAGAGCATCCGGATCGTCGCCTCTTCCGGCCTCACCGAGCAGGAGATCCAGAAGATGATCGCCGACGCCGAGCAGCACAAGTCGTCGGACAAGAAGAAGAAGGAGCTGGCCGACCTGAAGAACTCCGCCGACGGCCTCATCTACACGACCGAGAAGGCGCTGGAGGAGTACGCGACGCTGCTGCCTTCCAAGGACATGGCGGAGATCCGCGCCGACCTGGAGGCCCTCAAGGCGGTGGTCGGAGGCGAGGACCTGCCGAAGATCAAGGCGGCGGTCCAGCGGCTGGAGGGCTCCGCCTACCGCATCGCCGACGCGCTCTACTCGTCGGGCGACGACAAGAAGGCCACCGCCAAGCCCTGAGAGCAGATCGAAGCGTCCGATCTTTCGTAGCGGGAGCATTGACACGCCGGGCGTTGTTCTTACGTTACACGAGGCGCGTCGAGCGCCTGCCTGCCTGCCCGAGGAGTGACGGTGCCCCAGAAACGCGACTACTACGAAATCCTCGGGGTTGCCCGCACCGCCACGGCGCAGGAGCTGAAGAGCGCCTTCCGCAAGCTCGCGCTCCAGCACCACCCGGACAAGAATCCCGACGACAAGGTCGCCGAGGAAAAGTTCAAGGAGTGCTCGGAAGCGTACGAAGTGCTGGCCGATCCCGACAAGCGCGCCCGCTATGATCGGTTCGGACACCAGGCTCCCGGCGGTTTCGGCCCCAGCCCCTTCGAGGCGGGCTTCAGCGGCAACATCAACGACATCTTCGGGGACATCTTCGGCGAGATCTTCGGCCAGCGCGGGCGGCAGCGGGGGGGCAGGCAGCGCGGCGGCGACCTGCGCTACAACCTGGAAGTGAGCTTCACCGAGGCGGCCTTCGGCACAGAGGCCAAGGTGAAGATCCCCCGCCACAAGCAGTGCGCGACCTGCCACGGCTCGGGCGCCAGGCCCGGGACCGGCCCGAAGACCTGCCCCACCTGCCAGGGGGCGGGCGAATTGCGGATGACGCAGGGATTCTTCCAGATCTCGCGCACCTGCGGCCACTGCCAGGGCACGGGCAAGGTGATCAGCGACCCCTGCCAGACCTGCCGCGGCGCGGGCAGGGTGGAAACGGAGAGCATGCTCTCCGTCAAGGTGCCGCCCGGAGTCGATACCGGCACGCGGCTCAAGCTCACCGGCGAAGGCGAGCCCGGCGAGCGCGGCGGACCGCCCGGCGATCTCTACGTGGTGGTGCACGTCAACGAGCACCCCATCTTCATCCGCGAGGACACCGAGGTCATCTGCGAGGTGCCCATCAGCTTCACCCAGGCCGCGCTGGGGTCCACCATCGAGGTGCCGACCCTCGACGGCAAGGTGAAGATGAAGATCCCGGCCGGAACGCAGAGCGGCAAGGTCTTCCGGCTGCGCGGCAAGGGCATTCCCCACCTCAACGGCTACCAGCGCGGCGACCAGCACGTGCGGGTCACCGTGGAAGTGCCGGAGAAGCTGAGCAAGAAGCAGCGCGAGATCCTGGAGCAGTTCGCCGCGCTCGCCGGCGAGGACACCCATCCGCAATCGAAGTCCTTCATCGCCAAGGTGAAGGAGCTGTTCGGCTCGGAAGAGTCGAGCGAGGAAGCCACCGGCTAGCAGGGCGCGCGGTCGCGCCCGCTGTCCCGGCGGTGTCGCGGGCGTCCGCGCACCGCGGCGGGCTAGTCCCGGCCGCCGGAGGCGGCTCAGGGACTACGCTTGTGGTGTTGACCCAAGGCGAGTCGTGAGATGCACTCTAGTGCGCTCCGGCCACCTTCTCGGCCGCGCGCATCACGCGCAGGATGTTGCCGGAGAAGATCTTCGACACGTCGGCCTGGGTGAAGCCGCGCTTGCGCAGCTCGGCGGCGATCCGGGGCAGGTCCGCCGCCGAGTCGATTCCTTCCGGCAACGAAGAGATGCCGTCGAAGTCGGAGCCGAGGCCGGCGTGGTCCACACCCGCGATCCGCGCGACGTGCTCGATGTGATCGATCAGCGAGGCGAATTTCGGGCGCGGGATGCGCGAGGTGATCCGCCATTCCGTCTCGAACCAGGCGCGGGTCCGCGCCGCCGCATCGCCCTTGTACTTCTCGTTCACCTCGGCCACCGCCTTGTCCAGCTCCGGCCGCAGGGCCTCCAGCGCCTTGCGGAACTCCTCGTCCACGAAGGCGGAAAAGAAGTTCACCATCACCACGCCGCCGTTCTTCGCCACCGCGCGCAGCATCTCGTCGGTCAGGTTGCGCGGGTGGTTGGTGAGGGCGCGGCAGCCGGAGTGCGAGGCGATGACCGGCGCCCGGCTCACCTCCAGCGCGTCGAAGAACGTCTTGTCGGCCACGTGCGAGACGTCCACCAGCATGCCGAGGCGGTTCATCTCCTGCACAGCCTCGCGGCCCAGGGCGGTGAGCCCGCCGTGGTGCTTCACCTCCGGCTTCTGCATGTCGCCGGACGAGTCGCCGAGCTCGTTGGTGTTGGACCAGGTGAGCGTCATGTAGCGCACTCCCAGGCGGTGGAAGGTGCGCAAGAGCCGCAGATCCCCTTCCAGCGCATGGCCGCCTTCCAGCCCCATCAGCACCGCGAGCTTGCGCGCCTTCTGCGCCGCCTCCACCTCGCGCGCCGTGGTGGCGAGCGCAAGCTCGCGGGGGTGCCGCTGGAGCTGGAGAAGCACCGCGTCCACCAGGTCCAGCGCGCGGCGGGAGGGGTGCGCGCCGTAGACGTCCGGATCCACCCAGATGCTGAAGAACTCGCCTCCGAGCCCGCCCCGGCGCGCCTTGGGCAGGTCCACCATCTGCTCGCCGGCCTGGGTGAGATCCGTCCCCAGGTCGAGGAGGAACTGCGGCGTGTCGGCGTGGCCGTCCACGGCGAAGAGCGCGGCGGCGAGGAGGAGGACCATTCCTGCATCTTACGGGACAATCGCATAACCTTCCCGCCGCCTCCGACGTAAGGGAGCAATGGGACCGGCGGACGAAGATTCTGATGTCGGCCTGGGTGGCGGGCGATGCCCGCGCCTTCGAGCAGCTGTTCGCCCGGCTCGCGCCCCGGGTGCACGGCTTCTTCCTGCGTTCCTTTCGCGACCCCGGCGTGGCGGACGATCTCCTCCAGGACACATTCATGAAGGTGCATCGGGCAAGGGATCGGTACCAGAAGGATCTGAAGCTCGCGCCGTGGCTCTTCGCCATCGCTGCGCGCGTGCGCCTGGACGAGCTGCGCAGGCGCCTGCGCATGCCCGAGGATGCGGACGAGGAGGCGCTGGCGCGCGCGGACGAACAGGCGCCGCGCGACCCGGCGCCGGATTCCGACGTGAAGGATGCGGTGCGTGCGGCGCTCCAGGCCCTGCCCGAGTCGCAGCGCGCGGTCATCCACCTGCACCGGTACGAGGGCATGACCTTCGCGGAGATCGCGCAGGTCCTGGGGACCACGGCGGGCGCGGTGAAGCTGCGCGCCTTCCGCGGCTACGAGACGCTGCGCGAGCAGCTGAAGGGACTGCTGTGACCGCCTGCGAGGAGCTGCGGCCGAAGGCGGCGGGAATCGCGTCCCTGGCCGAGAGCGACCCGGAGCGGCAGGCGTTCCTCGCGCATGCGCGAAGTTGCGCCGGCTGCATGCAGGCGCTGCGCGAGGGCGAGAGCCTGATGGCGGCGCTCGGCGCGGCCCGCTTGCCCGCGCCGTCGGCGGAAGCGCTGCGCCGCGCATCCGCTCCGGTGCTGCGCGAGCTGCGGCCCTCCTCTTCCTGGGGACCGCGCGCGGCCGCCGCGCTCGCCGCCGCGGCGGTGCCCATCCTCTTCGCGCGCCACCGCGACTGGGAAGGGTGGAGCGCGGCGTTGCTCGCGCTCGCGGCGGCGACGGCGTTGAGCGCCACCGCCGGACTGTGGAAGGCCGGCGCCTGGGTCGCGCTGGCGGCATCCGCGGGGTTTGCGCTCGCGGCCGGAGGCGTGCCGGGGTTCCCGGGCGCAGGGGCGGCTGCGGCGGCTTTCGCGCCTCACCTCGGCCTCGACTGCTTCGGCCTCGAGCTCCTCGGTGGCGCCCTGGCGGCGCTGGTGGCCCTGCGCGGCGCTGCCCGCGGATCGCTCGCGGCCTCGGCGGCCGCAGGCGCGCTCGCCGCACAGGCCGCGCTACACGTCGCCTGCGCGGCGCACCTCCAGGCGCCCCACCTCTGGTCGTTCCACGTCGGAGGCGTGGCGGTGGCGGCGGCGCTCGGCTGGGCCCTGCAGCAACGGCTCTACTGGAGGAGCGCGCGAAACTGATCGGCGGACAGCTCTTCGGGCCAGCCGCGGAACTTGCCCGCGTAGAGGGCGGGCTCGGAGAGCGCGGCGATCCAGGTCGCCACCCGGCCGCGAGCGAGCGGCCACCATGCGGCGACGCGCGCGGTGGAGAGCACCACCTCGCGCTCGTGCACCGAGAGGGGCCTGTCGTAGAGAACGAGCTGCAGGACCTGCACCTCGCCCGCGACGCGCGCGCTCAGGGAGACGGCGCGCTCCCGCAGCACTTGCGCCCTGCGGGCGAAGTCGGCACCGGGCACCCGTTCGCCCGAGGCGATGGCGACCACCTGCACGGAGAGGCGCAGGTCGCCCGCCCAGATCTCCTCGTAGTGCGGCACGCCCGCGAGCGCCGCGAGCGCCGCCCGGGCGGTAGGGTCCACCGAGTCTGCGTGCACGCGCGACAGCCCCGCCGCCGCCAGGTGCCGCTCCACCCGCAAGAGGTACTCGGCCTTCATCAGTGCTTGAGGATGGGAAAGCGCGGCCGCGCCGGAGCGGGCTTGAGCGCGCCGATCTGCCGCGCCGGACCGTCCGCGCCGGCGATGCCGCCCACCAGATCGTAGTCGCCGGCCTGCTCGATCTCGACGGGGACGATGGTCCCCGCGCGCGCCTGGCCGCGGTTGACGTAGACCTTGCCGTCGATCTCCGGCGCCTGCCCCATGCAGCGCCCCTCGAGCAGCAGCTCGGTCTCGTCGGAGACGCCCTCGACGAGGACGTCGAGGGTGCGCCCGACGAGGGCCTGCTGGTGCTGCTTGCTGATCCGCCGCTGGATCCCCAGCAGCTTCTTCTGCCGTGCCGCCTTCACCCGCTGCGGGAGCTGCCCGTCGAGATCGAACGACGGCGTCCCCTCCTCGCGCGAGAACTGGAACACGCCCACCTTCTCGAAGCGCATCTCCTCGACGAAGTCGCAGAGCTCCTCGAACTCTGCCTCGGTCTCGCCGGGAAACCCGACGATGAAGCTGGTGCGGAAGGTCAGGTCGGGCACCCGCTCGCGAATCCTCCGGACCAGCGCGCGGACCCACTGTGCGTCCCGGCCCCGCTTCATCCGCCGCAGCACCGGATCGGCGATGTGCTGCAGCGGCATGTCCAGGTAGCGCGCCAGGTTGGGCTGGTGCGCGAGCGCGTCGATGAGCGGCTCGGGGAAGTCGCGCGGATATGCGTAGTGCAGGCGGATCCAGCGCGCGGGCACGTCGGCCAGCGCGGCGAGGAGGTCGTGCAGCCGCGGCTTGCCGGGCAGGTCGTGGCCGTAGGCGGTGAGGTCCTGCGCCACCAGGTTCAGCTCGACGGCGCCCTCCGCCACCAGCCGCCGGGCCTCGGCCACGATGTCGGCGATGGGCCGGCTGCGCTGCAAGCCGCGCAGGGTGGGGATGATGCAGAAGGTGCACTTGTTGTCGCAGCCCTCGCTGATCTTCACGTACGCGGTCCAGCGCGGCATCGAGTTGCGGCGCGGCGTGCGGCTGTCGGCGATGTAGTCCGGGTCGGGGATGACGGCCCGGTCGCGCTCTCCCTTGAGGATGCGGGCGATCTGCGGGTAGGCGGAGGTGCCGACGAAATAGTCGACCTCCGGCATCTCCTGCTGCAGCACCTCCGCATAGCGCTGCGTCAGGCAGCCCGCGACCACCAGCGCCTTGCAGCGCCCCGTCTCCTTCAGGCGCGCGTGCTCGAGGATGGCGTCGATGGATTCCTGCTTCGCCTCGCCGATGAAGGCGCAGGAATTGATCAGGATGACCTCCGCCTCCTCCGGCTCCTCCACCAGCTCGTAGCCCTCGTTCAGCAGGCTGCCGAGCATCACCTCGCTGTCCACCCGGTTCTTCGGGCAGCCGAGCGACAGCAGATAGAGGGTAGGAGACGGATTCATGGAGGCGTGCGCTTATAACAGCGCCCGCCGGAAGATCCAGCCCTGGCATCCCCTGCCTGCTTCCGCAGCGTCAGTCCCGGAAGTTCTCGAACATCAGATCGACCTTCAGCTCGTCCTGCTTGGCGCGGGCGAGCTGCATGGCGGCCTGCAGGTCGTCCCGGCTCTTCCCCGAGACGCGCACCGAGTCGCCCTGGATGGCGCCCTGGACCTTGAGCTTGCTCTCCTTGATGGCCTTGACCAGCGCCTTCGCCTTCTCGGTCTCGATGCCCTGCGCGAAGGTGAGCACCTGCGAGACGAACTTGCCGCTGTGCTCGACCGCGCCGTACGCGAGCCCGCGCAAGGCGACGTTGCGCTTGGCGAGCTTCTCCACCAGCACGGTGCGCGCCGCCTCCATGCGCTGCTCGGTGCTGCTGCGGATCTTCAAGCCCTTCTCCGGCGCCGCCACCTTCTCCAGCGTGGTCTCGGTGCCCTTGAAGTCGTAGCGCTGGTCGATCTCCTTCTTCGCCTGCTGGAAGGCGTTGTCGACCTCCTGCTCGTTCACCTTGCTGACGATGTCGAAGCTGGGCATGTCACATCTCCAGGACCACGGGGAGCACCATCGGCCGCCTCTCGATGCCCTTCTTCCACGCCGAGCGTACCGCGCGCCGCAGCGCCTCTTCCACCATTCCGTGATCGGTGCGCTGCGCCGCGGCGAGCTCCACCAGGGCCGCCAGCGCCGCCTGCCGCGCCCGCTCCATGCGACCCTCGTCCAGCCCGGCGACGCCCTTGCCGAGCAGCTCGGGGGGGCGCAGCACCTCCCCGCTCTTGCGATCGAGCACGCAGAGGCAGACCAGCATCCCGGTCTCGGCGAGCAGCTCGCGGTCGCGCAGCGCCACCTCGCCCACGTCGGCGAAGGCGCCGCGCGCATCCAGGTAGCGACGGCCGGCGGTCACCGCGTTGGGCAGCACGGCAATCAGCTCGTCGGGCCGCAATTCCACCGCGTCGCCGTCCTCGGCCACCACCGAGGCGAGCGGATTGACGCCGGCGGCTTCCGCCGTGCGCGCGTGGGCGGCGAGCATGCGGTACTCGCCGTGGATGGGAACGAAGCTGCGCGGGCGCACCAGGTCGATCATCATCCGCTGCTCGCCCTGGCAGGCGTGGCCGCTGGTGTGGATGAGCTCGGAGGCGCCGCTCGAGCTGGAGAGCACCCGGCACCCGCGCCTGACCAGGTGGTCGATGATGTTGCCGAGGGCGCGGTCGTTCCCGGGGATCACCGCGGCTGGAGAGGATCACCAGGTCGTGCTTCTCCAGCTGCACCGCGGAATGCTCGCCCAGCGCCAGCCGCGCGAGCGCGCTGCGGGGCTCGCCCTGCGCTCCGGTGCAGAGGATGGCCAGCTCGCGCGGGGAAAAGTGCCCGGCAGCCTCGGGATCGACGAAGCTGTCGGGCGGGCAGCCCACGTAGCCAAGGTCGAGCGCCAGCCGCACGTTGGTCTGCATGGAGCGGCCGAGCAGGACGATCTTGCGGTTCTGCGCCAGCGCCGCGCGCACCACGCTCTCGACGCGGTGGATGTTCGACCCGAACATCGCCACCACCACGCGGCCTTTCGCCAGCGGCCCGCCGAAGATGCGCATCAAGGACTCGCCCACGTCGCGCTCGCTCACGCCGGTGCCTTCGCGCTCCGCGTTGGTGGAGTCGGAGAGCAGGCAGGCCACGCCGGTCTCCCCCAGCTCGGCGAAGCGGCGGACGTCGAGGAGCTTCTTGTCCACCGGGCTCCAATCGATCTTGAAGTCGCCGGTGTGGATGACGAGGCCGGCCTCGGTGCGGAAGGCGTACCCCACCGCGTCCGGCACGCTGTGCGGCACCTGGAGCGGCTCGAAATCGGTGTGCCGGCCCACGCTGCCCATCGCCCGCGGCGAGACCTCGCGCAGGTCCGCGGAGATGGCGTGCTCCGCGAGCTTCTCCCGGGTGACGGCGAGGGTGAAGCGCGTCCCGTACACCGGCGTGTCGGGGAACTCGCGCAAGAGGTAGGGGAGCGCGCCCACGTGGTCCTCGTGCGCGTGGGTGAGCAGCACGGCGTCCAGGCTCCCCGCCGAACGCAGGTAGCTGAGGTCGGGCGCGATCACCTCCACGCCGAGCGCCTGCTCGGCGTTGGGGAACATCAGCCCGCAGTCCACGACGAGGCGATCGCCGCCCGACTCCAGCACCATGCAGTTCATCCCCACCTCGCCGAGGCCGCCGAGGGGCAGGATGCGGACCGGTGGGGGCGCGGACACGCGCCAATCCTATGTCCTGTTTTCGCCGCGCGCCCCGGGGTCGCATGTTACGAGTGGGCCGTGGATCCGCTGGCGAAGGTGCTGAACCCGCCGCAGCTCGAGGCCGTGCGCCACGGCGAAGGCCCGCTGCTCATCCTGGCTGGCGCCGGCTCGGGCAAGACGCGGGTGCTGACCCACCGCATCGCCCATCTCTTGCGCGAGCGGCTGGCCCGCGCCCCGGAGATCCTCGCCGTCACCTTCACCAACAAGGCTGCCGGCGAGCTGCGCGATCGGGTGGCGAAGCTGGTAGGGCAGGACGCGGAGCGTCTCTGGGTGGCCACCTTCCACGCCGCCGGAGCGCGCATCCTGCGCCGCGAGGCCGAGGCGCTGGGGCTGACCCGCAGCTTCGCCATCTACGACGACGCCGACCAGCTGGCGGAGGTGAAGCGCGCCGCATCCGACCTCGGATTCGATACCGCCACGGCGCGCCAGCACCTCGGCCGCATCGACCGCTGGAAGAACGCGGGCCTCTTGCCCGCGGAGGTCCGGGTGGCCGAATACGACGTGCCGGCGAAGACCGCCCTCAAGGTCTACGCGCGCTACCAGGCGGCGCTGCAGGCCTCGAACGCCGTCGACTTCGGCGACCTCATCGTCCGCGTGCTCGAGCTCTTCAAGCAGCGCGACGACATCTTGCAGAACTACGCCGGCCGCTTCCGCTACATCCTCGTCGACGAGTTCCAGGACACCAATCCCGCCCAGTACCAATTGCTGAAGACGCTCGCCTCGGTCCACGGCAACCTCGGCGTGGTCGGCGACGACGACCAGTCCATCTATCGCTGGCGCGGCGCGGAGGTGGACAACATCCTCGACTTTCCCAAGCACTTCGCCGGGACGCGGGTGGTGCGGCTGGAGCAGAACTACCGGTCGACGGGCCGCATCCTTTCCGCGGCGCACGCCATCATCGAGAAGAACGAGCGCCGCGCGGAAAAGAAGCTGTGGACCGCCGCCGGCGAGGGCGACAAGGTGCGCGTGGTGCTCGCCGAAGACGAGCGCGACGAGGCGAACCGCATCGCCGCCGAGCTGTACGCGCAGAACGCGCACGGCACTTCCTATGCGGAGATGGCGGTGTTCTATCGCGCCAACGCGCAGTCGCGCGCGCTCGAGGACGCGCTGCGGGCGCGGCGCGTGCCCTACCGCGTGGTGCGCGGGCGCTCGTTCTACGACCGCGCCGAGGTGAAGGACGTGGCGGCGTACCTGCGCCTGTGCGTGAATCCCCGCGCCGACGGCGACCTCTTGCGCATCGTCAATACCCCCCCGCGCGGCATCGGCGACACCACCGTCGACCACCTGCGCGCCTCTGCCCGCAGGCAGGGGGTGTCGCTCTGGGAGGCGCTGGCCTCCCCCGACCCGGAGCTTCCCGGAAATGCCCGCGCCAAGCTTCTGCCCTTCAAGGCGCTGATCGACAAGCTGCGCCAGGGAGTGGCGCAGGACGCGGGCGCGGCCGACGCCATCGAGCGCGTGCTCGAAGAGACCGGCTACGCCGACCGCCTGCGCCTGGAGGGCGAAGAAGGCGAAGACCGCCTGGAAAACCTCATGGAACTGGTCGGCGCAGCCCGCGAGTTCGACCGCGGCATGGGACGGGGAGCTCGCTGCGCTCGAAACCGCAAACGCAAACCCGAACGCAAACGCGACCCCCGAACCGAAGCCTGTGGTGCCCAACGCCTTGACGCAAACGCGGGCGGAATACCTGCGCGCCGTCCGCGCCGCTCCCGGTGCCCTGGGCAGCCCCCAGGATGCCGGCGACGAGGCGCCGGGCGACCGCCCCGACCCTGCCGCGGCGCTCGCGGCCGCGGCCCCTGACGACGAGGACGGGCGCGCCGACACGCCGCTTCTGGGTTTTCTCGAGCAGCTCGCGCTGGTGGGGGATGCCGACGCCGCGCAGGGAGGGGACCGCGTCTCGCTGATGACGCTGCACGCGGCCAAGGGCCTGGAGTTCGACGCGGTGTGGATGACGGGCCTCGAGGAGCGCGTCTTTCCCAGCGGGCGGTCGCTGGGCCAGACCGGGCCCATGGCCAGCGGCGAAGAGGATCCCTCCGAGATGGCCGAGGAGCGGCGGCTCTGCTACGTGGGCATGACCCGCGCGCGCAAGCGTCTCACCTTGTCGCTTGCGCGCTGCCGCTCGCTCTTCGGCGAACTGCGCTTCAACCCGCCCTCGCGCTTCGTCCGCGAGCTGCCGAAGGAGCTGACCGAAGGGCTGGCCGCGCTGGACCGCCTCTCGCCGATGCAGGAGCGCGCCCGCAAGGAGCCGGCCTGGGACGACTTCGACCAGCGGCCCAAGTACTCCGACGAATCTCCTCTCGGCGGTCGCAACCGCATGCGGGAGTCGTCGCGCTACGAGCCTGCCTCCAAGCCCGCGGTGAAGCAGGCCTCCCCGGGCGTGGGCGGCGTGGGTCCGGGCGCGCGGG
Source organism: uncultured delta proteobacterium (assembly GCA_963792275.1). Taxonomy (GTDB): domain Bacteria; phylum Myxococcota; class Myxococcia; order Myxococcales; family 40CM-4-68-19; genus 40CM-4-68-19. Next base: position 181,184 of record CAWBVQ010000011.1, on the reverse strand, counting down.
TCAAGCACGCCTCCTTCGGCGTGGGGACCGTCGAAGACGTCGACGGCGAGGGCCTCAACCGCAAGCTCGTCGTCCGCTTCGGCCCCGGCGTGGGCGTGAAGAAGGTCCTCGCCCGCTTCATCGACCCCGCCTAGCAAATGGGGACACCCTACTTAATTCGGGCCCAGCTCTCCGGCCGGCTTGACGAATTAAGTAGGGTGTCCCCATTTACATCAGCGATGCAGGTGCGGCGGGAGGACCGAATCGACCAGCACCGCGAGGGCGACCTGGACCAGGCCGGCGACGATGGCCTGCAAGAGGCCGATGTCGTAGGCGATGGCGTACACCGCGAGCCAGGCCACGAAAGCGATGAGCGCCGGGATGATCAGGAACCAGAAGTAGGCGAAGGGCGTGACCAGCACCGCGACCAGGAAGGTGACGAGGAGCGCGCGCCCGAGGGTGTTCTTTCGGTTGCCCCGGGACACCGCTCCGACCGACACCATCACCACCAGCGCGTGCAGCACCCAGGACGCGATCTTCAGGGCCAGCCAGGTCATCCGGGGAAGATAGCGTGATCCGTGCCCCGGGATGGGTTAGATCCGCCTGGAGATGACACCGGACCTCCCCGTCACGGAAGAGCTGCTGCACGCGCTGCCCAAGACCGACCTGCATTGCCACCTGGACGGCTCCTTGCGCCTGCGCACGCTCCTGGAGCTGGCCGAGCGCCAGGGAGTGAGGCTGCCCGCGGACAGCGAGGACGGGTTGGCCAAGGCGATGAAGATCGGCCACCGGCATCCCAGCCTCGAGGAGTACCTGAAGGGCTTCGACATCACCCTGAGCGTGATGCAGACCGAGGACGCGCTCTACCGCACCGCCTACGAGCTGGCCATCGATGCCGCGGCGGAGAACTGCCGCCTGATCGAGGTGCGCTACGCGCCGGTCCTGCATCTGCAGAAGGGGCTCAAGCCCACGGTGGTGGTGGAGGCGGTCCTGGAAGGACTGCGCGCCGCCACCCGGGAGACCGGGATCCTCGCCGGGGTGCTGGTCTGCGGGATCCGCAACATGAGCCCCGACACCTCCCTGCGGCTCGCCGAGCTCTCGGTCGCCTACAAGAACCGCGGCGTGCTCGGGTTCGATCTCGCCGGCGCGGAGCACGGCAACCCGGCCAAGGACCACCAGGAGGCGTTCCAGCTCATCCTCAACAACAACATCAATTGCACCGTGCACGCGGGCGAAGCCTACGGCCCGCCCTCCATCGCCCAGGCGCTGCACTACTGCGGGGCCCACCGCATCGGCCACGGGGTGCGGCTGCGCGAGGACGGCGACCTGCTCAACTACGTGAACGACCACCGCATCCCCATCGAGTGCTGCCCCTCCTCGAACGTGCAGACGGGCGCGGTGCTCGACATCGCCAGCCACCCCTTCAAGTTCTACCTGGACTTCGGCATCCGGGTGACCATCAACACCGACAACCGCCTCATCACCGATACCAGCGTCACCCGCGAGCTCTTGGTGGTCTCCAGGCAGTTCGGCCTGACCGCGAGCGACATCCGCAACATCCTGGTGGCCGGCTTCAAGAGCTCGTTCCTCACCTTCCACGACCGCGCCCAGCTGGTGCGCAAGGCGCAGAACGAGATGGACGAGGTGATCGCCCGCTTCGCCGCCAAGTCGCCCCAGAACGGCGTGCCGGCAAAGAAGGCGCCTGCCTCGAAGCCCCCGCCTTCGAAGCCGCCCGCCCGGCGCACCTGAGACGCCTGCACGCCGGTTGAACAGACGGGCGGACCGACGTTGCGGTGCATGGCGGCGGGGTCTACCGTCCCTGCATGTCGCTCGACAAGACGCTGGCGATGATCCTGGCCGGCGGCGAAGGCCGCCGTCTCGCGCCCCTCACCCAGGAGCGCTCCAAGCCCGCCGTGCCCTTCGGCGGCCGCTACCGGATCATCGATTTCGTGCTCAGCAACTTCGCCAACTCCGGCGTGCTGCGGATGAAGGTGCTCACCCAGTACAAGTCCGAGTCGCTCAACACGCACATCTCCCGCGGTTGGCGGCTCAGTTCCATGCTGGGGCAGTTCGTCGAGAGCGTGCCGGCGCAGCAGCGCACCGGGCCGGAGTGGTATCGCGGCTCGGCCGACGCCATCTACCAGAACCTGAACCTGGTCACCGACGAGGAGCCGGACTTCGTCTTCGTCTTCGGCGCCGACCACATCTACCGCATGGACGTGCGGCAGATGCTCGAGTTCCACATCCAGCACAAGGCCGACTGCACGGTGGCGGCGATTCCCGTGCCCATCGAGGAGGCCAGCTCGTTCGGCATCATCACCGCCGACGAGAACGGGAAGATGGTGGACTTCCAGGAGAAGCCGAAGAACCCCAAGCCGATGATCGGCAACCCGCGCGCGGCGCTGGTCTCCATGGGCAACTACCTCTTCACCACCGAGGCGCTGGTGCGGGAGATTGTCCGCGACGCGGGCAAGGAGAGCGCGCACGACTTCGGCAAGTCGATCATCAGCGAGATGCACAGGCGCACCCGGGTGGCGGTGTACGACTTCGCCACCAACCACGTGCCGGGACAGGGGCCCAACGAGACCGGCTACTGGCGCGACGTGGGAGACCTCGACACCTACTACGAATGCAACATGGACCTGGTCGCGGTGGACCCCAAGCTCTCGCTCTACAACACGCGCTGGCCCATCTACACCGCGCCCGCCCACACCGCCGCGCCGGCCAAGTTCGTCTTCGCCAACGAAGAGGAAGGCCGGGTGGGGCGCGCCACCGACTCGCTGGTGAGCGAGGGCTGCATCATCTCCGGCGGCCGCGTCGACCGCTCGGTCGTCTCCGCCAACGTGCGGGTGAACTCCTACGCCGACGTGGAGGCGAGCATCCTCTTCGAAGGCGTGAAGGTGGGGCGCCGCGCGCGCATCCGCCGCGCCATCATCGACAAGAACGTGGAGATCCCGCCGGGGCTGGAGATCGGGTACGATCCCGAAGAGGACAGGAAGCGGTTCTTCGTCAGCCCGAAGGGCATCGTCATCGTTCCCAAGGGAATGCGGCTCGGCGGCTGAGCAAAGGAGCAAGTGGCCCGCGCCGTTTTTCTCTGGCACCTGCACCAGCCCGAATATCGCGACCCGGTGACCGGCCAGCCGGTCTTGCCCTGGGTGCGGCTGCACGCAACGCGCGCGTACACCGACATGGCGGCGGCGCTGGAGGAGCACGACCGCGCGCGGGTGGTGGCGAACTGGGCGCCTTCGCTGTTGCTCCAGCTCGAGGCCTACGCCAGCGGCGCGGCGGTGGATCGGGACGAGGAGATCGCGCGCAAGCCGGTGGACGCGCTCACCGCGGCGGAGCGCGCGCACGTGCTCAAGGAGAGCTTCTCCGTCGACTGGGGCCTGTGGGTGAAGCCGGTGCCCCGCTACGCCGAGCTCCTCGGAAGGCGCGGCACGGACCTGCGCAGCATCGATCTGCTCCGCGTGCAGGAGGCCTTCTCGGCGCGGGACCTTCTCGACCTCCAGGTCCACTTCATCCTCGCCTGGATGGGGTTTGCGGCCCGCCGGGAGCAGCCGCTCGTCGCCGAGCTGATCCGCAAGCAGCGCGGTTTCGCCGAGGCCGACAAGCTGCAGCTCCTCGAGCTGTCGCGGCACCTGGCGGGCAAGCTGGTGCCGCGCTGGAAGTCGCTGGCCGACCGCGGCGTGGTGGAGATCTCCTGCTCACCCCTCTTCCATCCCATCCTCCCGCTCCTCGTCGACAGCGAGGCCGCGCGAAGGGCCAGCCCGGACATGGCGCTGCCGCCGCGCTTCCGCCATCCCGAGGACGCGCGGGAGCAGGTGCGCCGTGGGCTCGCGCGCGCCGCCCAGGACTTCGGAGCGCGCCCCACCGGCATGTGGCCGAGCGAGGGATCGGTGTCGCCCGAGGTGATCGGGCTCCTCGGCGAGGAAGGCATCCGCTGGTGCGCCACCGATCAGGGAATCCTCGAGCGCAGCGACCTTGCCACCGCGCGGGGTCGGGGCCCGCTGCACCATGCGCCGTGGATGTGCGGCGAGCTGGCGGTGTTCTTCCGCGACCGCGACCTGAGCGACGCGGTGGGCTTCCGCTACAGCCGCAGCGCTCCCCGCGACGCCGTGGCCGATCTCCTGCACCGCATCGACGCGGCGGGAGCGGACGCAACCGTCACCGTGGCGCTCGATGGCGAGAACCCCTGGGAGCATTATCCGCAGTCGGGAGAGCTGTTCCTGCGCGAGCTGTACACGCGCATGGATCGCGGCGAGATCGCATCGGTGCTTCCGCGCGAGGAGATCGCGGCGCGCAAGCCCGCAGGGCGGATCTCCCGCATCCACTCCGGGAGCTGGATCGACTCGAACTACCGCATCTGGATCGGGCATCCCGAGGACAACCAGGCCTGGGCCCTTCTCGGCCAGGCCCGCGCGGCGCTGGAGCAGGCCCGGCCGCGGCTGATGCCGGAGCAGCTGGAAAAAGCCTATGCGGCGGCGCTGGCGGCCGAGGGCAGCGACTGGTTCTGGTGGTACGGAGACGACTTCACCACCGACAACGCGCCGGAGTTCGACGCGCTCTTCCGGCGGCACGTGGAGCAGGTCTTCCGCCACATCGGCCTGCCGCCTCCGGAACGGCTCTCGATGCCCATCATCTCGCCGTCCAAGGACAAGACGCACCCCCAGCCGGTGGTGGCGCAGCCGCGGCGCCTCATCCATCCCCTCATCGACGGGTACTCGCGCAGCTACTACGAGTGGGCCGGCGCGGGCTTCTACCGGCCCGGCGCAGCCGCGGGCAGCTCGATGTACCAGAACGCGGGCGCCTTGCTGCAGCTCTGGTACGGCTTCTCGCTTTCCGAGCTTTTCCTCCGCGTCGATCCCGCGCCTGCCGCCGACACCACAGGCGAGCTGCGCATCCTGCTCACGCTTCCCTCCGGCGTGGACAAGGCGCTCGCCATGACCGTGCTCCCCGGAGGAGCGGCATGCCCGGTTCGCGACGAGAGCGGCGCCCAGGTCGGCGAGGGCCGCTGCGGCGTCCTGGTGGAGCTGTCGCTTTCGCTCACCGCCTTGGGCCTCTCCGCGTCCGACCCGGTGCGCGTGCTCTTGCGCCTGGTCCGCTCCGGCGTCGAGGTGGATCGGTTGCCGCGCTACGGCGAGCTGGAGATGGTGGTTCCCGATCGAAGCTTCGAGCGCACCCACTGGCACGTCTGACCGGTCGGCCGGCGGGCCGCCGCACGCGCCGGGATCCGGACGCCGGTGGATTTGCTACATTGCGCGCCGCCAATGCCGCAGCTCCGCAGAGACCCCATCGCGGGCCGGTGGGTGGTCATCGCGCCCGAGCGCGCCGATCGCCCGAGCGCTTTCTTGCGCCGGACCGCGGAACCGGACGAGGGCGTCTGCCCCTTTTGCGTGGGGAACGAAAAGATGACCCCGCCCGAGGTGCTGGCGCGGCGCGAGGGCGGCGCCTGGACGTTGCGCGTGGTGCCCAACCGCTATCCCGCGCTGCGCACCGAGATCCAGATGTCGCGCTCCGGCCACGGCCTCTTCGACAGCATGGCGGGCGTGGGCGCCCACGAGGTGGTGATCGAGACCAGCGATCACCTCGCCACCCTGGCGAGCCTGCCTGCGGCACAGATCGAAAGCGTGCTGCGCGCCTGGCAGGAGCGCACGGCGGACCTGGCGCGCGACGTGCGGCTGCAGTCGATGATCGTCTTCAAGAACCATGGCACGCCCGCGGGCGCGACCCTCCACCACGCCCACTCGCAGCTGATCGCGCTGCCTTTCGTCCCCGAGACCCTCGCCTCCGAGCTGGCGGCGGCGCGCCGGCACTTCGCCGACAAGGAGCGCTGCGTCTTCTGCGACGTGCTCGCGCAGGAGCTTTCCGAGAAGGAGCGGGTGGTGCTGGAGAACGAATCGATGGTGGTGCTTTCGCCCTGGGCCGCCCGCAGCCCGTTCGAGCTGTCGATCCTCCCCCGCCGGCACGGCTCCTCCTTCGAGTCGGCCAATGGACAGGAGCTGCCGGCGCTTGCGGACGCGCTGCGCACGATCTTGAGAAAGATCGACGTCGCACTGGAAAACCCCGCCTACAACCTCTACTTGCACACCATGCCGCTGCGCGAGCCGCCCAACGACTTCTACCACTGGCACCTCGAGCTCAAGCCGGTGCTCTCCCAGCAGGCGGGATTCGAGTGGGCGACGGGCTGCTACGTCAACCCCACCGCGCCGGAGGAGGCCGCGGCCTTCCTGCGGCAGACGGAGGTGTTCCCGTGAAGATCCTCTTCGTCGCGTCGGAAGCGGCGCCCTACGTGAAGACGGGCGGGCTCGGCGACGTCATCGGAGCGCTTCCCCGGGCGCTGGCGGCGCGCGGCCACGACATCCTCGTGGTGCTGCCCCGCTACGGGCAGATCGACGGCCAGCAGTTCGGCCTGCGCGACACCGGCCGGCGGGTGGAGGTGCAGTTCCCCAACCTGAACGCGGCGGCGCACGTGCACGTGCACGTCCCGGCCGAGCGGCTGCGCTACATCTTCCTGCAGAACCCCTGGTACGACCGCAAGGAGCTCTACGGCGAGGCGGGGAAGGACTACCGCGACAACCACAAGCGCTTTGCCCTGCTCAGCGCCGGCGCGCTGGAGGCGGCGCGGCAGCAGAACTTCATCCCCGACGCCATCCACGCGCACGACTGGCAGGCGGCGCTGGTGCCGCTCATCGTCAAGCGCGGGTGGGCGGGCAGGCCTTCGCCGGTGCGGGCGCGCTGCGTCTTCACCATCCACAACCTGGCGTTCCAGGGAATCTTCCCGCGCGAGGCCATGGTCGATCTGGGCCTGCCCATGGACCTCTTCAACCCCGACGCGCTGGAGTTCTACGGCAACACGAACTTGTTGAAGGCGGGCCTGACCTTCGCGGAGAAGCTGACCACCGTCTCTCCGACCTACGCGAAAGAGATCGTCCAGAGCCGCGAGACCGGCGCGGGCCTGGAGGGACTCTTGCGCCACCGGCAGGCCGACCTGACCGGGATCATGAACGGCGTCGACTACGACCGCTGGAGCCCGGAGAAGGATCCCGCGCTCCCGCACCGCTACTCTTCGCTGGACCTCTCCGGGAAGGCCGAGTGCAAGGCCGCGCTGCAGGAGGAGCTGGGGCTGGACAAGGACCCTGGAACGATGCTCTGCGCGGCCATCGGCAGGCTGGCGCACCAGAAGGGCTACGACATCGTGGCGCAGGCGCTCCCGGGGATGATGGAACGCAAGGTCCAGTTCGCGCTGCTCGGCACGGGCGACTCGGCGCTGGAGGAGGAGTTCGCCGCCCTCGCGGTCAAGTACCCCACCCGCGTCTCCGCGCAGCTCCGCTTCGACGACCGGCTCGCCCACCGCATCGAGGCGGGCGCCGACGTGTTCTTGATGCCGTCGCGCTTCGAGCCCTGCGGCCTCAACCAGCTCTACTCGCTGCGCTACGGCACCCTTCCCCTGGTGCACGCGGTGGGCGGGCTCGCCGACAGCATCAGCGAAGGGGCAACCGGCTGGGGTTTCCGCTTCGCCGAGGAGAGTCCCCGCGACCTGCTCGCCGCGCTCGACCGGGCGCTGCTGCTCTGGAAGGACAAGTCGTCGTGGCGTGCGGCCCAGCAGCGAGCCATGGCCCGCGACCACTCCTGGGACCGCGCCGCCGAGCAATACGAGGCGCTCTACAAGGGCTGACGGGGTGGGGCATCCCGCGCGCTGAAAGACTTCTTCAGACGCGGGTCTCCTTGGGGAGCTGGGAGAGGTACTCCTCGACCAGCTGCTTCTGCTTCTTTTCGTCCATGTTCATCTGCACCAGCCGGCCGGCGGCCTCGATGGCGATGTCCACCGCCTGCGCGCGCAGCTCCACCATGGCCTGCCGCTTCTCCTCGCCGATGGTCTTGCGGGCCGCCGCGAGCAGATCGTCGCTCTCCTTGCGCGCCGCCGCCATCAGCTCCGCCTTGGCCGCGGCCACCTCCTGCTGGTTCTTGCGCAAGAGCTGCGCGCTCTCCTCGCGCACCCGCTCCAGCGCCGCCTTCATCTCGCTGCTCGCCGCCTCCGCCGAGGCGCGCTCACGCTTGGCCGACTCGATGGCCTCGGCAATGCTCTTCTCCCGCGTCTCGATCATCTGGAGGATGGGGCCCCAGGCGAACTTGCCCAGCACGACGATGAGCAGCGCGAAGGTGACGAACGTCCAGAAGCTGAGGGCGAAGTTGACGTCGGTGAGGCTGGCGGCGAGGAGCATGTGCGGAGAACCTCCGTGCAGCGGGGGCCTTGTACCACGACCCCCGCGCAGGCAAGTCGGGCTACTTGACCGCGAGGATGATGCAGACCACCTCGGCGAAGAGGGTCACGCCTTCGATGAGCGCGGCCGCGATGATCATCGAGGTGCGGACGTCGCCGGCGGCCGAGGGCTGGCGGGCGGTACCCTCCATGGCTGCTGCGGCCAGCCGGCCGATGCCGAATCCGGCGCCGATGACGGCGAGGCCGGCCCCGAGCCCTGCTCCCAGGTACCCGAACGAGAACTGGTTCATGATCAGACCTCCAACTGCTTTCGATGCCCCGAGCCCCAGCGGCGGGGAGTGGCAAGTTGTCGCGGGGTGTGGACCCGAGGCCGCTTTGATGGCCCAGCCCGCGATTGCGTCAAAGGCTCCTAGTGCGCGTGCTGAGTCATGCCGATGAAGAGCGCGGAGAGGATGGTGAACACGTAGGCCTGGACCAGCCCGACGAAGAGCTCGAGCAAGAAGATGCCCAGCGCGAAGGCCACGCTCAGCGGCGCCACGTAGACGGAGATGAAGAGCGTCAGCGCGATGAGGAAGAAGATGACGATGTGCCCCGCCACCATGTTGGCGAAGAGGCGCACGGTGAGCGCGAAAGGCTTGGTGAAGAGCCCGAAGAACTCGATCACGAACATCAGCGGCCAGAGCGCCTTGGGAACGCCGCTCGGCACCAGGTGCGTCCAGTAGCCCACCACGCCCTGGGCCCGCATGCCGGCGATCTGCGTGAGCACGAAGGTGAAGAGCGCGAGCACCAGCGTGACCGAGAGGTTGCCGGTGGCGGTAGAGATGCCGGGGAAGCCGTGCCAGGCGGGGATGGGCAAGAGCCCGCTCAGGTTCATGAAGAGGATGAAGAAGAACACCGAGCAGAGATAGGGGGTGTAGAGGCCGGCGTGGTGGCCGATGTTCTTCACCGAGATCTCGTCGCGGAGGTACAGCACCAGCGACTCGAGCAGGTTGTAGCCGCCCTTCGGGATGAGCGCCCGCTTGCGCGCCGCCAGGCCGACGACGATGAGCAGGATGCCCGCCGCCACCCACATGTTGATGACGTGCTTGGTGATGTCGAGGCGGACGTAGCGGTTGCCTGCCCAGAAGCCCAGCGGCACCACCGTCTCGTCCTGGACGTGATGGAAGATGTGGGAGGCGATGCCCTCCTCCTCCTTCTCCTCGGCGGCCTCGCGTTGCGTCTCGTTGGCCGGCGGACGCCCCTCGCTCGCCGCCTGGTCCCGCGCCGGATGCGCGGCGGGCGGGTGGGCGGGCTCGGCCTGGGCAAGCAGGAGTGCGGCGAGAAAGACCATCATGGAGTCGCTCCCTGCGGACGCGAGCTTCGGTGGACGAACAGCACCTCGACGAATTGCGTGGCGGCGTAGAGGGTAAAGAAGGCGCCGATGTAGACCTGCGCCGAATTGCCGCGCGCCCCAGAGGCGAAGAGGCCCGCCGCGACCAGGACGGCGCGGCAGAGAAACCCGATGCTGAAGCCGGCGAGGACACCGTTGATCCCCTTTCCGACGCAAAGCGAAAGCGCCCCCAGGCCGCACAGCCCCCCCAGCGAGGCCGCCCCGGCACCGTAGAGCGCCGCCTCGCGGGCGGTGCCCGGGATCAGCAGGCAAAGGCCGACGCCGAGGGCGCAGGCGGCCGTGCTGGCGAGCGCGAAGGGCGCGAGGCGCGGGGTGGGAGCGGCGGAGGTCACTTCGGTCTCTTGCCCAGAGTCGTGAGGATCCTGAAAAATATGTAGAAACCGATGCCGATGCCGATCAGCGATCCAGCCACCAGGAGCCACGGCCCGGTGCCGAGCTTCTTGTCCAGCCACCACCCCGCGACCGTCCCCAGCCCGACCGCGCCCGCCAGCTGCCAACTCGCGTCGATGTAGGGGCCGGCCTTCCGGTACGCGGAGCCGATCCCCTCGCCGATGCTCTCGCCCGGAGGGCCGTTCTTCTCCTTGCCCGCCATCCGCGCGCCCTTCCCCAAAAAAGCAGCGCCGTTTAGCACGCGGCCGGAGTGCCCGTCAAACGCGCCGTGTTATGGTTTCCCGAATGGTCCGACCGTCCAGCAGCCTCCTCGGAAGCTCCCTCGCCGCCCGCCGCGCCACCGCCCGCGCCGAGGTGTTCCGCGCCACGCTGCACCTCTTTCGCAAGCTCAGGCACCTGTTCGCGGTGGTCCTTGCCGCCGCCGTGGATCTGCTGCTGCTCTGGGTCCTGCCGTTCTTCTATCTCGCCGCGGCGTACCTGGTGCTGGACCTGCCGCTGCGCTGGTTATCGCACAGAAGCGCACCCGGCGGTTGGGCCTTGGCGCTCTTCGCGGGCTCCGCCATCGTCTCTCTCACCGGCATCTCGCGCGCCCTCCAGAACGTGCAGCCGGTCGCCCCGGTGCGACCGGCGTTCGCCAAGGCGATGTTCGGCCTGTCCTGGATGGCGGCGCTGCTGATGGTCCTCGGCGACTTCGCTTCCTAGCCGGGCCCTTCAGGCTGCGAGCGCCGAGCGGAAGGCCGCCGCGGTCTCCCCGACTTCCTTCGCCCCGTGAGCGGAGGAGAGGAAGGCCGACTCGAACTGCGACGGCGGCCAGTAGACGCCCTTCTCCAGAAGCGCGCGGTGGACGCGGCCGAAGCGGGCCACGTCGGCCTTCTTCGCGCTCGCGTAGTCGTACACCTCGCCGGCCGCGAAGAAGCAGGTCCACATGGAGCCGGCCTGGTTGACCTGCGCCGCGACGCCGGCCCGCTCGCATTCCTCGCGCAGCCGCGCGCACAATTCGCCCGTGCGCCGCTCGATGCCCTCGGTGAAGCCGGGCTGCGCAACCAGGTCCAGCATGGCGATGCCCGCGGCCATCGCCAGCGGATTGCCGGAGAGCGTTCCCGCCTGGTAGATGGGCCCGTCCGGCGCGACCTGGCCCATGATCTCCGCGCGCCCGCCGTAGGCGCCGACGGGCAGGCCGCCGCCGATCACCTTGCCCAGGCAAGTGAGGTCCGGCTCGATGCCGAAGCGCTCTTGCGCTCCGCCCCGCGCCACGCGGAAGCCGGTCATCACCTCGTCGCAGATGAAGAGCGCGCCGGCGCGGCGCGTCTCCTCGCGCAGCGTCTCGAGAAAGCCCGGCCGCGGCGCGAGGAGGCCCATGTTTCCCACCACCGGCTCGATGATGGCGGCCGCCGTCTCGCTGCCTTGCGGCCCGCGGAAGAAATCGCGCACGGCGCCGGCGTCGTTGTAGGGCAGCACCGTGGTCAGGGCGGCCAGCGCCTCCGGCACCCCGGGCGAGTCCGGCAGCCCCAGCGTCTCCACTCCCGAGCCGGCGCGGACCAGGAGCGCGTCGGTTGCGCCGTGGAAACAGCCCTCGAACTTGACGATGCGCTCGCGCCGGGTGAATCCGCGCGCCACCCGCAGCGCCGCCTGCGTGGCCTCGGTGCCGGAGCTGACGAAGCGCAGCTTCTGCATCGAGGGCACCAGCGCGCGGACCTTCTCGCCCAAGGTGCTCTCCCGCGCGGTGGGCGCGCCGAAGCTCGTGCCCAGCGCCGCCGCCTGCTGGATGGCGGAGAGGATCTGCGGGTGCGCGTGCCCGGCCAGGAGCGGTCCCCAGGAGAGGACGTAGTCGATGAAGGAGTTGCCGTCCTCGTCGTAGAGCCGCGCGCCCTCGCCGCGGGCGATGAAGAGCGGATCGCCGCCGACGCCCTTGAACGCGCGCACCGGCGAGCTCACCCCGCCGGGAAAGAGCGCCTTCGCCCTGGCGAACTCGCGCCGCGAGGCCTCGGTCTTCATGACGGGAACCCGGGCGGGAACGCTCTCTGGCGCTGGAGCATGACCGGCAGGGTGTAACGCCGCTCGCTGGCAGCGTAAAGCGCCGGGCGCTTTCAGTGCGTGGAGGCGCGGCGCTGCGCGAGGCCGCGGTCCCAGACCGCCGCCCAGTTGTGCGGGTTGACGGCCTTGCCGCGCTCCAGCCGGCGCTCGGCGCGCTCGAGGGCGAACTGCACCGCCTCGGGCGAGTCGTGGCGCGCGAGCGCCGCGGTATACGCCTTGACTGCGCCTTCGTCGTCGCCCAGCTCGGCGAGGCAGTTGCCCTTCTCGAAGAGCGCTTCCGCGCCCTTCTGGGTGCCGTGGTACTTCGCCTCCACCTTGTCGTAGGCGGCAATGGCGTCGGCGTGGCGGCCGGAGAGATGGAAGGTCGAGGCGGAGAGCAGCGCTGCGGCCGCGGCCAGCGGCGACTGCGGCCAGCGGCTCTGCAGCTCCGCCGCGGCAGCCCGGCCTTCGTGGAACTGGCTGTGCTCGACGAGGGCCCGCGCGATCTTCAATTGCGCCATGTCCGCGCCCGGCCGGTCCGGCGCGGCGGCCACCTGATCGCGCCACGCCTCGATGGCGCCGCGCACGTCGCCGTTTCTGATGTTCAGGTCGCCCAGCCGCTCGCGCGCCTCGAACGACTCCGGCGCGGTGGGATAGCGCTTCACCAGCTGGCGGTATTCGCTCGCCGCGCAGCGGGGATCGTCCAGGTACACCGCGCAGAGGTCGCCCGCGAGCTTGAGCGCGCCGCGGCGGATGGCGTCCACCTGATCGCCCTCCTCGTCGCGCAGCGTGAGCAAAAGAGCGCGCGCTTCCAGGAGCGCGGTCTTGTGGTGGCCGGCCAGCGCAAGATCCCGCGCCTGCTGCAAACGCCCCGCCGGTCCTCCGCAAGCGCAGACGGCAACGGCGGCAAGAAGACTGCACAGAGCGAGCGCGCGCTTCACGCCGATCGAGGTACCATTGGCGCCGCGGGCGCGCAACGCGCATTCGTGTGTGCGGGTGGGTGGATCAGCGCCTGTACGCAGGCGCTGCCCAGGCGGCGGCGTGACCGTCCTGATCGGTCCAGAAGATGGTCCCGTGCGCGATGGAGGGAGCCGCGAACGTCGCCACCGGCGCTGCGATGGTGCGGAGGATGTCGCCGCTCCTGGCGTCGAGGATGACCAGCGAGCTGCTGGAGAAGTCCGGCTTGCTGGTCTCCAGCGCGAGGATCTCTCCGGCGGCGGCGATGGGCGCAATCACGTACCCGTCCAGGTCGCGGTGCCACACCACCGTGCCGGTGTCCGGCTGGAAGGCGACCACCTGGCCAGCCGCACCCGCCGGGGTGCGTCCGCCGGCGGCAACGAGCAGGCCGTGCGACACCGCCGGCGTGGAGATGCTGCCGAATCCGGCCACCGGGTCGCCGCCCACGGTGGGGTTTGCGTCGCGGTCGATGGTCGCGATCGGATACGTCCAGAGCGGCCCGGCGGAGAGCGCATCGCGGCGCAGCACGTAGAGGTTCCCGTCCTTGCTGGTGGCGGCGACGAGCTTCAGGCCGCCGGCGTCCACCAGCGTGGGCGAGCTGCCGAAGTCGGAGTTCTCCAGCGAGGTGGGGTTCTGCCAGCGGTCGAGGATCTGGAGGGTGTGTGGATCGATGGCGAGGAAGGCCTCCGCGTTCGGCTCCGCGGCGGCGGGGCCGATGCGGTTGCCGGTGGTCGCGTAGAGCCGGTTCTCGTCCTCGGCGATGGCGATGCTGCTCCAGATGGTGGCGCCCTGCTGGCCGGGGTTCACCAGCGGCTGCGCCTGCACGGCGCCGGTGGCGAGATCGACCGCCACGATGCGGCCCGCCACCTCGTCGCAGTGCGCGGATGACGCGACGCCCAGGTAGAGCTTGCCCAAGGCGGTGGAGACCGCCGGGGAAGACTGCACGAACTCACCGTGGCCGGCCGCGGTGGGATCGGCGATGCGCGCCGCCCAGATGGTGGATCCGTCGCTCGCGCGCAGGGCATAGGCGTTGCCGTCAGGCGAGGCGACGTAGACCACGCCGTTTTCGATGGCGGCCGCGGCCCAGTATCCCGGCTGCTTGGTTCCCTCGCAGTTGGTGCTGACGGGCGAGGTGAGGTCCCGGCGGCGCCAGCGCTCGCGGCCCGTGGCCTGATCGATCGCGATCACCTCGCCGCTGAAGGCAGTGGTGTAGACGGCGACGCCGTCGCCGACGACGACTTGCGTGTAGACGAACTGGCCGAACTCGTGCGCGGGCCAGGCCTCGCCCAGGTTGGGCACCTCCGCGGCAGCGAAGACGCCGGCGTTTTCGGACCCGCCGCGCGCGTCGTGACGGTACTGGCGCCAGTCTCCGCCGCCCAGCGGCCCCGCGTCCGGCACGCCCGCGTCGATCCCCGCGTCGGGAAGGCTTCCCGCGTCGATGCCCGCATCGGGGAGGGAGATGATGATGCCCCCGCCTCCTCCGTCGGGCGCCGCCTGGGTGATGCTCCCGCCGCCGGACGCGCACGCGGCGGCGCAAAGCACCAGTGCCCACCCGGTCCTGCCCATCCCAGCCCCCTGCGGCGTAAGCTGGACAGCCGGCAGCGGGGGAGCAAGCCCTTACGGCTCCCCGTCGGGCGGAGAGCCGTCGTCGTCCTCGTTGCCTGCCTGGTCGGCTGCTACCGCCGCGGCGGCGTCGGCCTCGCGCTCCTCCGGCGCCCGCGTCGCTCCCACCACCTTCTCGCCGTCCTGCGAGAGCGACATCACCCGCACGCCCTGCGTGTTGCGGCCGATGATGGAGACGTCCGCGACGCGGCTCCGGATCAGCGTGCCCTTGTTGGTGATGATCATCACCTGATCGGCGTCGGTGACCTGCAGCATGGCCACCACGCTGCCGTTGCGATCGCCGGTCTTGATGTCGATCACGCCCTTGCCGCCGCGGTGGGTGAGCCGGTACTCGTCGATGGCGGTGCGCTTGCCGTACCCGTTCTCGGTGATGGTGAAGAGCGTGGCGCCGGCGCGCGAGAGCTCCGCCCCCACCACCCGGTCCCCCGACTCCAGCGTGATGCCCTTCACCCCGAAGGCGGTGCGGCCCATGGCGCGCGCTTCCTTCTGGTCGAACCGGATGGCCATGCCCTGCGAGGTGCCGATGAGGATGTCCTCGTCGCCCTTGGCCAGCATCACCGCCACCAGCGAGTCGCTCTCCTCGATGGAGAGCGCCTTGAGGCCGGAGGGCCGCGGGCGCGCGAAGGCAACCAGCTTGGTGCGCTTGACGAGGCCGTTCTGGGTGACGAAGACGATGTACGGACCCTGCGCGACCTGCAGCGCCTTGGACGCCACCCGGGCCGCCTCGCTCTCCTCCACCTCCTCGCCTTCGCCGGCGGGAGCCGCGGCCTCCTCCGCCGCGGGCGCTTCCTCCTCGGGCGCGTCGTCGTCGCCCTTGCGGGTGGCCTTCAGCTCCTTCACCGGCAAGAGCGCCGCGATCTTCTCGTCCTGCTGCAGCGGCACGAGATTGACGATGGCCTTGCCGCGGGCGGCGCGTCCCGCCTGCGGCAGCTCGTGGACCTTGAGCCAGAAGAGGCGGCCCTTGCTGGTGAAGATGAGCACGTAGGCATGCGTGCTGGCGACGAAGATCTGCTCGATGAAGTCCTCGTCGGTGGTGCCGGCGCCGGCCTTCCCCCGTCCGCCGCGGCGCTGGGCGCGGTAGAGCGAGACCGGGTTCCGCTTCACGTAGCCCTGGTGGGAGAAGGTCACCACCATGTCCTCTTCGGCGATCAGGTCCTCGTCGGAGAGGTCGGACGCCTCGCCCTGGATCTCGGTGCGCCGCGGGTCGCCGAAGAGCTTCTGCACCTCGCGCAGCTCGTCCTTGATCACCCCGAGCAGGAGCTGCTCGGAGGAGAGGATCGCGGAGAGGTGCGTGATCAGCGCCTGCACCTCCGCCAGCTCGGCGAGGATCTTCTCCTTCTCCAGGCCGGTGAGGCGCTGCAGCTGCATCTCCAGAATCGCCTTGGCCTGGATCTCGGAGAGCCCGTAGAAGGTCTGCAGCTTCTGGCTGGCCTCGTCGCGCGAGGCGCTGGCCTTGATCAGCGCGATGATCTCGTCGATGTGGTCGAGCGCGATCTTGTACCCGAGCAGGATGTGCTCGCGCTCCTTCGCCTTGCGCAGCTCGTAGCGGGTGCGGCGCATGACCACGTCGCGGCGGTGGGCGATGAAGCGCTCGAGGATGGCCTTGAGCGCGAGCGTGCGCGGCTGCCCGCGGTCGATGGAGAGCATGGTGGCGCCGAAGGAGTCCTGGAAGAGCGAGCTGTGCTGGTAGAGGTTGTTCAGCACCACCCCGGTGATGGCGTCGCGCTTGGTCTCGATCACCGCGCGGATGCCCTCGCGCGAGGACTCGTCGCGCAGGTCGGAGATCCCTTCCAGCTTCTTGTCCTTCACCAGATCGGCGATGGACTGGATGGCCCGCGCCTTGTTGATCTGGTAGGGGACCTCGGTCACCACGATGCGCTCGCGCTCGGTCTTCTTCTCCACCTCGACTTCCACCCGCGCGCGGATCTTGAGGATGCCCCGGCCGCCCTCGTAGAGCGCGCGGATGGGCGAGACGCCCATGAGGATGCCGCCGGTGGGGAAGTCGGGCCCCTGGATGCCGCCGGGCAGCGTGCCGCCGAGCTTCGGGTCCAGCAGCTGGGAGAGGGGCGCCTCGGGGTTGTCGATGAGGTGGACGCAGCTCTCGATCACCTCGCCGAGGTTGTGCGGCGGGATGTTGGTGGCCATGCCCACGGCGATGCCGGCGCTGCCGTTGACGAGCAGGTTGGGAAAGCGGCTCGGCAGCACCAGCGGCTCGGTGGTGGAGTCGTCGAAGTTGGGGCCGAAGTCCACCGTCTCCTTGTCGATGTCGGCGAGCATGAACTCGGCCAGCCGGGTGAGGCGCGCCTCGGTGTACCGGTAGGCGGCGGCTGCGTCGCCGTCGATGCTGCCGAAGTTGCCCTGCCCGTCCACCAGCGGCGCGCGCATGTTCCAGTCCTGCGCCAGCCGCACCAGCGCGTCGTAGACCGAGGCGTCGCCGTGCGGGTGGTACTTCTTCAGCACCTCGCCCACGGTTCCTGCCGACTTGCTGTAGCGCTTGTTGTGCAGCATCCCCTGCTCGAACATGGCGTAGAGGATGCGGCGGTGGACGGGCTTGAGGCCGTCGCGCACGTCGGGCAGCGCGCGGCCCACGATGACGGACATCGAGTAGTCGAGGTACGCCTGCCGCATCTCGTCTTCGATGGCGACGGGAACGAGCTGGGGACCGGTTGCTTCTGCCATGCACCTGCTCCAGGGCTTGGAGACACCGTGCGCGCCGCGCGCGGCGATGGGGTCCCCGTTGGGTGGGGTGTTGTACCCGTTTCAGAGAGGTGCGGCCACGGGAAAAGCGGGCGGAAAAGCGCGTTGATTTCGAGCAGATGGCCGGATGGCGGCCGGTCGCTATTCCAGGTTGTCGAGGTGGCGGCGGGCCTCGCGGCCGGCCTCGCCGCGGGGGTCGGCATCCTCGGCCTTCTCGAAGCACGCCCGCGCCGCCGACTTGTCTCCCTTGAGCTTGAGCGCGATGCCCTTGCCGAGCAGCGCGGCGGCATGGCGCCGGTCCATCGCCAGCGCCTTGTCGAACTCGGCGATGGCCTTTTCCAACTCGCCGTCGCCGAGCAGCTTGCGCCCTTCGGCGACGTGGTGGTCGGCGTTGGAGACGAACTCCACCTCCAGCACCGCCTTGCCCACCACGTGACCGATCACCACCCGCAGCGGGCCGAACCACCAGAAGCTCGCCACCTCCGCCGCGGCAACCACCGCGATGGGCAACTCGGCGATCTGCCGGCCACGGAACTTGATGCGCACGCGCGTGTGCTGGCCCTTGGCCATGAGGTCGCGCGCCTGTTCGGAGACCTTGCCGAAGGCGTCCTCGACTCCGCCGGAGAGATCGACTGCCATCCGCTCGGCGGCGGGCCTCGCCTTGTCGGCAAGCTCGCGCACTTTCTTGGCGGCGCGGTCGGCCAGCTCCGTCCAGTCGCCCGAGCCGTTGGGCTTGGCGGCGTGCGGCGGCGGCGGCTCTGCGCGCGCCTTCTCCGCCGGGCGGCGGACCTTGCGCGTCACCTTCTTGCGGCGGCTCTTCGCCTCGGCCATCTGCAGGACCTCCCCGTCGCAGTATGCCCGCCCGGCCCCGGCCCCGCCATGGCCGCGGCGAAGAGTTGCGACGTTGCCCTTTTGCGGGCGGCCCCCTACTCTCGCGCGCGATGCCGGTCACCCGAGAGCGCGTCGATCCGCAGCGCGACCAGAGCGACCTGGGACTGGTGCACCGGCGCTGGCTGCTCCCCGACGACGTACACCGGCCCGTGGCGCCGCCGCAGCTGGCGCGGCTGTGGCGCGGGCTCCTGGACCTCGGCGTGCTCAACGCCCGCGAGGAGGTGCGGCTGGAACGCTTCGGAGCGGAGGCGGCGGAGATGCCCGCCCCCGCGAGCCCGGGAGCGCTCCTGGCCGGCGGCGGGTCGTCGAGCCTGGTCACGCAGGTGGTGTGGACGGACGAGGAGGGCCGGCGCGATCCCTATGCCCTCGAGGGCGAGCCGGATCCCGACGGCTTTCGCGACTACACGCTCTATGCGCTGGGCTCGCCTTCGCGCCTGCTCCTGCCGCTTGCCCCGGTGGCATGGCTCTGCTCGCGCTGTCAGAAGCGCTCCGCGCCCGACCTGCCCCGCTTCGGAGAGGGCGTGCTGCTCGATCTGGAAGCGGCGGTCTGCGGCTGCGGAGCGCTGCCCGATCTGGAGACCGATCGCGGCGAGCTGCGCAGCGGGGCCGTCTTCCTGCTCGAGGAGCTCGCCTGCAGGGCGGCGCTGAGCATCGAGCTGCCGCGCGCGCCGCAGAGCGAGGAATTGCCCGACGCCAAGGTCGCGCAGCTCTTGCAGGAGGCATTCGGCGGCACCGACGAGCTGGCGGACGACGAGGTCCCGCCGGCCGAATAGAGGTCCTGAGGGGCGCGGGCCCCGATCTTGCGAACCCCCCGCCGCGCGCGGCGTGGACGTCTCGAAACGAGACGCAGCCGCAGCGGGGGGCGGCGGATGGGGGAGCGTTGGACGCGGCCGGTGATCGAGGCTGCCGGTGAGGTGCATCGCGCACTTGGTCCGGGCCTGCCGGACACCGTCTACAAGCTCGCCCTCGCCGAAGAGCTGCGCAGCCGCCGCGTGCCGTTCGCGCGCAATCGCACGGTCCCGATTCGCTACCGGGATCTCGTTCTGGCGACCGGACTGCAGCTCGACCTGGTCGTGGGCGGCACGCTCCTCGTCGACGTCCACAGCGTGGAGCGCCTCACCGACTGGCACCGCGCGCAGCTGCTCACCCACATGCGCTTCTCGGGATGTGCCCGCGGGCTGCTCTTGAACTTCAACGTCGCGGCGATGCGCCGGGGGATCTGGCGCGCAAAGCTGCCCCGGGCGCAATGACGGCGCTCAGCGCCGCGAGGCCACCAGCGCGCGGGCGGCGGCGCGCTCCAGTTGCGCTCGGTCCGCGGCGTACGCGGGATCCTCCTGATTCACGCCGGAGAGCTTCCCCTGCAGCGCCTTCAGCTCGCTCTGCGCGCGCGCCGCGTCGATGTCGCCGGCGCGCGTCGCCTCCTCCACCAGGATGCGGACGCGGTCGTCACTGACCTCGGCGAAGCCTTCGCCCACGGCGAAGCGGTGCTCGGTGGTGCCGGAGACGTAGACCAGCTCGCCTGCGGCGAGGGCGGCGACGAGCGGCGTGTGCCCGGGCCGGATGCCGAAGCTGCCCTCCACCCCGGGCAGCCGCACCTCGTCGCACTCGGTGGTGAGGACGCGCTGCTCGGGGGTGACGATCTCGATGGAGAGCGGCATCAGCGCACCAGCGTCTTGGCCTTCTCCACGGCCTCGTCGATGTTGCCGACCATGTAGAAGGCCTGCTCGGGCAGGTTGTCGTGCTTGCCGTCGAGCAGCTCCTCGAAGGAGCGGATGGTGTCCTCGATCTTCACGTACTTGCCCGGGGAAGCCGGTGAACTGCTCGGCGACGTGGAAGGGCTGGCTGAGGAAGCGCTGCACCTTGCGGGCGCGGGCCACGGTGAGCTTGTCCTCGTCGGAGAGCTCGTCCATGCCGAGGATGGCGATGATGTCCTGCAGCTCCTTGTAGCGCTGCAGCACCGACTGCACCCGCGCGCGCCGTCTTGTAGTGCTCCTCGCCCACGATCTGCGGGTCGAGGATGCGGCTGGTGGAGTCGAGCGGGTCCACCGCCGGGTAGATGCCGATCTCGGTGAGGCCGCGGGAGAGCACGGTGGTGGCGTCGAGGTGGGCGAAGGCGGTGGCCGGCGCCGGGTCGGTGAGGTCGTCTGCCGGCACGTAGATGGCCTGCACCGAGGTGATGGCGCCCTTCTTGGTGGAGGTGATGCGCTCCTGCAGGCCGCCCATCTCGGTGGAGAGCGTGGGCTGGTAGCCGACGGCGCTGGGGATGCGGCCGAGGAGCGCGGAGACCTCCGAGCCGGCCTGGGTGAAGCGGAAGATGTTGTCGATGAAGAGGAGCATGTCCTTGCCCTCCTCGTCGCGGAAGTACTCGGCGATGGCCAGCGCGGAGAGCGCCACGCGGGCGCGCGCGCCGGGCGGCTCGTTCATCTGCCCGTACACCAGCACGGCCAGGCTCTTCTCCAGGTCGTTGATCTTGATGACCGCGTTCGCGCCGCCTTCCTGGAACTCGGTGTAGAGGTCGTTGCCCTCGCGGGTGCGCTCGCCCACGCCGGCGAAGACGGAGAAGCCGCCGCGCTGCTTGGCGACGTTGTTGATCAACTCCTGCAGCAGCACGGTCTTGCCCACGCCGGCGCCGCCGAAGAGGCCGATCTTGCCGCCGCGCAGGTAGGGCGCGAGCAGGTCGATGACCTTGATGCCCGGTCTCGAACGGCACCATGCGCACGTCCTGCTCCTCGAACGTGGGCGGATCGCGGTGGATGGGCAGCCTGCGGGTGGCCTTGATGGGGCCCTTCTCGTCCACCGGCTCGCCGATGACGTTGAGGATGCGCCCGAGCACCTCCTTGCCCACCGGCACCGTGATCGGGCTGCCGGTGTTCTTCACCGGCTGGCCGCGGATCAAGCCCTTCGGTCGAGTCCATCGCGATGCAGCGCGCGGTGTCCTCGCCGAGGTGCTGCGCCACCTCGATGGTGAGGTTGTCCGCCTTGTCGGAGATGCTGGGGTTGGAGAGCGTCAGCGCGGTGAAGATCTCCGGCAGCGCGCCGGGCGGGAACTCCACGTCCACCACCGGCCCGATCACCTGCGTGACCTTGCCGCCCTTCGACACCTCGTTGATTGCCACGGCCATGTTGGTCCTTACTTGAGCGCCTCGGCGCCGGAGACGATCTCCATCAGCTCCTTGGTGATCGACGCCTGGCGGGCGCGGTTGTATTCGAGCGAGAGGCGCCCGATCGTTTCGTTGGCGTTGCTTGGTGGCGGACTCCATCGCGCGTCATCCGCGCGCCGTGCTCCGAGGCCTCCGATTCGAGCAGCGCGCGCCAGATCTGCATCGCCAGCTCGCGGGGGACCAGGTGCTCGAGCAGCTGCGGCCGCGAAGGCTCGTAGAGGTGCTCCGGGCGTGATGAAGCCGGGCTGCCCGGCGGCCTTCGCCTCTTTCGCCTCGCGCGCACGATGGGCAGGAGCTGCTTGAGGGTGATGACCTGGGTGATGGCGCTCTTGAACTGGTTGTAGAGCAGGTAGACGGCGTCCAGCTTCCGCTCGCCGGTACTCGGCGATCAGGTCGTCGGCGACCTCCTTCGCCATCGAGTAGCGCAGGCGGCCGAAGAAGCCCGACGTAGTCCTTGCGCGTCTGGATGCCGCGCTTCTTCGCGAAGTCGCGGCCGCGCCGGCCGATGGTGGAGAACTGGATGACCTCGTACTTGTCGCCCTCCTCCACCATGAAGCGCTGCGCCCGCCGGATGATGTTGGCGTTGAAGCCGCCGCAGAGCCCGCGGTCGGAGGTGAGCAGCACCACCTCGATGCGCCTGGGGTTCGCCCGCACCTCCATCAGCGGGTGCGGCGGCCATGTCGGCGTCGGCCCGCGCGCCGCGCCAGCGAGGCGAGCAGCTCGTCCAGCGCCTGGGCATAGGGCCGGGTGCGCACCACCGCGTCCTGGGCGCGGCGCAGCTTGGCCGCGGAGACCAGCTTGAGCGCCTTGGTGATCTTCTGCGTGCTCCGCACCGACTTGATGCGGGAGCGGATGGCGCGGAGGGAGGCCATCTACGCCTTGGCCGCCGCGGACTTGGAAGATGCCCTTGAACTCCTCCAGCGCCGCGTCCAGCGCCGCGCGCACGTCGTCGGTGAGGTCCTTCTTCTCGCGCAGGAGCTTGAACGCCTGCGGGTGGCGCGTGTCCATGAACTCGAGCAGCTCCTGCATGTAGCGCTGCACCTCGTTCACCTCGACGTTGCGGATCCAGACCACGCCCTGCTTGTCCTTCTGCGTGCCGGCGTAGATCTGGACGATCTGCTTCTCCACCGGCATGGGCACGTACTGGCCCTGCTTGAGGATCTCGGTCAGGCGCGCGCCGCGGGCCAGCGTCTCCTGCGTCGTCTTGTCGAGGTCGCTGCCGAACTGCGAGAAGGCGGCCAGCTCGCGGTACTGCGCCAGCTCCAGGCGCAGCGAGCCGGCGATCTTCTTCATGCCCTTGATCTGCGCCGAGCCGCCCACCCGCGAGACGGAGATGCCGGCGTTGATGGCCGGGCGCTGGCCGGCGTTGAAGAGGTCGGTCTCGAGGAAGATCTGCCCGTCGGTGATGGAGATGACGTTGGTGGGGATGTAGGCGGAGACGTCGCCCGCCTGCGTCTCGATGATGGGCAGCGCGGTCAAAGACCCGCCGCCGCGATCCTTGGAGAGCTTGGCGGCGCGCTCGAGCAGGCGGCTGTGCAGGTAGAAGACGTCGCCGGGGTACGCCTCGCGGCCGGGCGGGCGGCGCAGGAGGAGCGAGAGCTGGCGGTATGCCACCGCCTGCTTGGAGAGGTCGTCGTAGACGATGAGCGCGTGCTGGCCGTTGTCGCGAAAGTGCTCGCCCATGGTGACGCCGGTGTAGGGGGCGAGGAACTGCAGCGGCGCCGGGTCGGAGGCGCTGGCGGTGACGACGGTGGTGTACTCCATCGCGCCGAACTGGTTCAGCTTGTCCACGACGCGGGCCACGGTCGACTGCTTCTGGCCGATGGCGACGTAGATGCAGAACATGTTCTGGCCCTTCTGGTTGATGATCGCGTCCACCGCCACCGCCGTCTTGCCGGTCTGGCGGTCGCCGATGATCAGCTCGCGCTGTCCCCGGCCGATGGGGATCATCGAGTCGATGGCCTTGATGCCGGTCTGCATCGGCTCCTTCACCGATTCGCGGGCGACGATGCCGGGTGCCTTCACCTCGATCTTGCGCCGCTGCTTGCCCCCGAGCGGACCCTTGCCGTCGATGGGAACGCCGAGCGCGTTGAGCACGCGCCCGACCACCTCCGGCCCCACCGGCGCGTCGGCGATGCGGCCGGTGCGCTTGACGATGTCGCCCTCGCGCAGGTGCTGCTGGTCGCCCATCAGCGCCACGCCCACCGAGTCCTCCTCCAGGTTCAGGACCAGCCCGGTGAGGCCCTTGGGAAATTCCACCAGCTCGCCGGCCATGACGCCCTCGAGGCCGTAGACGCGCGCGATGCCGTCGCCGGTGGAGAGGACGGTGCCCGTCTCGCTGATCTCGACCTGCTTGCCGTAGCCCTTGATCTGCTCGCGCAGGATGCGACTGATTTCGTCGGCCCGGATTTCTGCCATTTCGGTTGCTCCGTGAAGCGAAGAGTCAGAGGGAAGAGCCCTTCAGCTCCTCCCGCAGGCGTTCCAGTTGTGTGCGCACGCTGCCGTCGAGCTGGGTGGCGCCCACCTGCGCCACCAGGCCGCCGATCAGCGCCGGATCCGTTTTCGACTCGAGGACGATGGTGCGGCCGGTCATGCGCGCGATGGCGTCGCGGACGCGCCCGACCTCGTCCTCGCTCAGCGGGCGGGCCGCGGTGACGGTGGCGCGCACGCGCCCGGCGTGCTGGTCGGCCATGGCGGCATAGGCGCGAGCGATTCCCGCCAGGTCGCCGATGCGCTGCCGATCGACGAGCAGGCGGAGGAAATTCACCGTCAAGGGCGAGAGGCCCAGCGCAGAGGCCACCGCGTCCACCGCCGCCTTGCGCTGCTGCTGCGAATAGCCGGGGTTCGCCAGCATGAAGCCCAGCTCGCGGTTCTGCCTCGTCGCACTCAGCACCGCCGAGATCTCCTCGCCGTACTGCTCGGAGCGGTCGTCGGCGAGGCCGAGCGCGAAGAGGGCGCGGGCGTAACGTCGAGCAACGCTGGAGTCGACCACGGGCGAAAGCTCCTCTGGCAAGGGCGCGGCGAAGGCGCGGGTAGCTAACACAGTGAGCGCAACAGGGTCAATGCGCTGCGGCGCCGCGGACCGGTGCGTAGTTTTGCCGCATGAAGCTCATCGTCCAGGGCAAGCAGATGCGAGTCAGCGCCGGGCTGAAGCGCTATGCGGAGGAGCACGTGCTCCAGCCGCTGCGCCGCTTCTACGACAACGAGGCAGCCGAGCTGCGCGTCGAAGTGGGGAAGGACAACGGCAACCGAGGCGAGTCGAAGGAGTGCCACCTGACCCTGCGGATGCCGGGGGCGCGGACCATCCAGATCGAGGAGAGCACGCCGGACGTCTACGGCGCCCTCGACGTGGCTGCCGACCGGCTGGTGCGGGTGGCGAAGAAGGAGCTGGGCCGCATGCGCCGTCCCAAGGGGCGCCACAAGGAGCATCCCCTCTCCACCGTCGTGTCGGAGGGCGGCGTGCCCGGCGGCCTGGTGGAGGAGCTGCCCAATGGGCGTTCCTTGAACGAGATCGCCCGCCCCCGCCGGACGCGGCGCAAGTAACCCGCTTCAGGGACCCGTCTCTTTCTGCTGCCGCGCCTTGGCGTGGAGGGTGGCGCTTGCGCCCTCGAAGCGGCCGAGGACCGAGGAGAGCGCGGCCCGCGTGAGCCTCATCGCGCGGAGGCCACAGGGGGCTGTCACAGTCGCGGGCTGGGGAAAGTCGTAGACGAGTGCCAGCTCGCCCACGCAGTCGCCGGCCCGCAGCGCCACCACTTCCCGGCCGGCAGGCAGGGCGAGCTCCGCTTGTCCTTCCCGGACGACGTAGAGGCAGTCGAGCGACCGGCCCCGCTCAGCCAGCGTCGCGCCGGGCGCGAGGTCCATCGTCTCGAACGCGTCGGCCAGGGCGAGGCGGGCCTCCACGCCCAGGTCGCGGAACAGCTCGATCGCGTAGAGGCGGGCGGCGAGCACGCGGCGCCGCCACCCCCTGTCGAGCGCTTGCCACAGGTGCGGCAGCCGATCCAGGCGCTCCTCCACGGCCCGCCTCTCGAGCACGCCGGCGAGCGAGGGCACCACCGCACGCAGCGTGGCGGCGGACGGCGCGTCGAAGAGCAGCGATTCCTCGGAAAAGACGCTCCCGGGGGAGAGCGAGCAGATGGGCGTCGCATCGACCAGCACCTCCAGCGCGCCCTCCTCCAGAAGGACGAGCCCCGGGCTGGGTTGCCCCCGCGCCACCAGGGTTTGCGACGCCGCCAGCTCGACGCCCTGGACGAGGTCCGAGAGCTGTTCGAGCTCGCCGGGCGGCACCTCTTCGAGCAGGGGCGCGTTGCGCAGGATCAGCGGGCGATGCGGCATTTGCGGAACCGAGGGTACCCCACTTGACGCGAGGTCCGCGTGTCTTACGTTGGCGCCGTTCTCGGGAGGGCGAAGCAACAATCCCACTCGTTCGAGAAAAGGAGCATCGTCATGGCAATCGTTCGTCGCAATGATCCGTTCCGCGATCTGTTCGCGCTGCAGGACCAGCTCTTCCGCACGTTCGGCGACGCGTATCGCGGCCGCGAGGAGGAAGCGGTTTCCGCCACCTGGTCTCCCCTGGTGGACGTCTACGAGGACGCCGACGGCATCACGCTGAAGGCGGAGCTGCCGGAGATCGACGCCAAGGACGTGGAGATCCAGGTCGAGGGCAACTCGCTCACCCTCAAGGGCGAGCGCAAGCTGGAGAACGACGAGAAGCGCGATGGCTATCACCGCATCGAGCGCACCTACGGCGCCTTCAGCCGCACCTTCACGCTGCCCAACACCGTGGACGTCGATCAGATCACCGCGGAGTCGAAGGACGGCGTGCTGCGGGTCTTCCTGCCCAAGAAGGCGGAGACCAAGCCGCGCCAGATCAAGGTGGCCGTCTCGCCGCAGGGCACCCAGGCCGCGCCCGGCAAGCACTAGAGCGGCACTGAAAAAGGAAGTCTTTCGCCGGCAGGATCAAGACGCCGAGCACGCCGAGAACCATCCCGGCGTGCTCGGCGTTCGATCTTCTCGTCGGTTACTTCCTCGAAGACATGTTGCTGCTGCTGCTGCCGCCGGTGGAGGTGCTGGTCCCGGCCGTGTCCATCTTGCAGGTGCCGTCGAAGAACACGCCGCGCTCGATCACCACCGAGGCGGTGGTGAGGTTGCCGCGGACGCGCGCGGGCGCCTTGAGCTCGATCGACTTGGTGGCGGTGGCGTCGCCCTGGTAGTCGCCCAGGCAGGTGAGCGTGCCGACCTTGACGTTCGCCTTCACTTCGGCGCCTTCGCCGATGATCAGGGTGTCGGTGGAGACGATCTCGCCGGAGAACTTGCCGTCGATGCGGACGGTGCCTTCGAAGAGCAGCTTCCCCTCGAACTGGCTGCCCTTGCCGAGCAGTGCGTTGAGGTCGCCGGGGCCGCGCGTCGCCGTCGGCAACGGAGAAACGTTGGAAGGCGCCGGGGCCGGCGAGGTGGGAGCGGTGTTGGTGACCATTGTGCGTCCTTTCGGGGTGGGTTCTAGCAGATCCCGAAACAAGCAACCGCCCGGGTTTATTTGGACGGCGGCGCGGCGAGGATCAGGAGGACGAGCGCCTGGCCGGTGACGGGCGCGGCCCGCGGGCGTTGTAGACGCTTTCCCTTCTCCGGCTCACCTCGTGCCACAGTTCCGAGCGGTCATTCTCCGAGGATTGCCGCGAGCACCCGATCCAGCTCCTGCAGCGTCCCGTAGCGGATCTCCAGCGTGCCGCTGCCGCCCTTGTCCTTG
Organism: uncultured delta proteobacterium; assembly: GCA_963792275.1. Classification (GTDB taxonomy): domain Bacteria; phylum Myxococcota; class Myxococcia; order Myxococcales; family 40CM-4-68-19; genus 40CM-4-68-19. Next base: position 154,119 of record CAWBVQ010000011.1, on the reverse strand, counting down.
AGCTCGACCCGGGCGCCGAGCTTGCGCTGCAGCTTCTCCACCAGGTGCTTCACCTGCGCGCTCGCGTGCGCCTCGCGCGCCTCGCGCGGCAGCCGCTTCGACTTGAGCCGCTGCACCAGCGCCTCTGCCGCGCGCACCGAGAGGCCCTCGGCCACGACCTTCTCGGCCGCCTTGCGCAGATCTCCCTCGTCGGAGATGGCGAGGAGTGCGCGGGCATGGCCCATGCTGAGATCCCCGGTGACGATGGCCCGCTTGATGGCGTCCGGCAGCCGCAGGAGCCGCAGCGCGTTCGCCACCGTGCTCCGGTCCTTGCCCACGCGCGCGGCCAGCGCCTCCTGGGTGAGCCCGTGCTCATCGATCAGGCGGCGATAGGCTTCCGCCTCCTCCACCGGATTCAGGTCCTCGCGCTGGATGTTCTCGATCAGCGCCAGCTCGAAGGCCTCCTTGTCGGTGACCTCGCGCACCATCACCGGCAGCTCGCGCAAGCCGGCCTTCTGCGCCGCCCGCCAGCGCCGCTCGCCCGCCACCAGCACGTAGCCCTGGCTGGAGCGGCGCACGATCAGCGGCAGGAGGACCCCTTTGCTGCGGATCGACTCCGCCAGCTCCTCGATGTGCGCCTCGTCGAAGTGCCGGCGCGGCTGCCCCTTGTCCGGGCGGATCTCCTCGATGCCGAGGTTCATCACGCCCTTGCGCTCCGCCGGAGAACCGCCGGGGATGAGCGCGCCAAGGCCCCGCCCCAGCGCCGGCCGCTTCAACTGCGCCTTCGGGTCCATCACTGGAATCCTCCTGGAATCACGCGCGCTTGCGCGCCGTGGTGCGGGCGAGATGGCGCTGGAGCATCTCTTCGGCGAGCTGCAGGTAGCTCTGCGCGCCCTTGGACTCGATGTCGTAGAGGATGGCGGGAATGCCGTGGCTGGGCGCCTCGCTCAGCCGGACGTTGCGCGGAATCACCGTGTCGTAGACCTGGCCCGGGAGGTTCGTCTGGACGTCCTTCATCACCTGGCGCGCGAGGTTGTTGCGCGCGTCGAACATGGTCAGCACCACCCCCTCGATCTCCAGCTCGGGCTTGAGCGAGCTGCGGACGAGATCGATGGTGCGCAGCAGCGAGCCCAGGCCCTCGAGCGCGTAGTACTCGCACTGGAGCGGCACCAGCACGCGGTCGGCGGCGACCAGGGCGTTGATGGTGAGCAGCCCCAGCGACGGGGGGCAGTCGACGAGGATGTAATCGTGCGCGTCCCGCAGCGGCTCGAGGGCGGCGCGCAGTCGCGACTCGCGCGCGTCCATCGCCACCAGCTCCAGCTCGGCGCCCACCAGATCGGTGCTGGCGGGCAGCACGAACAGGTGCGGCACGCCGGTCGGCAGCACCGCCGAGCGCGCATCGGCCTCGCCGAGCAGCGCCTGGTAGATGGTGGGCCGGTCGCCCTGCTCGCGGGAGATGCCCAGCCCGCTGGTGGCGTTGCCTTGCGGGTCCAGGTCCACCAGAAGGACGCGCTTCTCCTGCGCCGCGAGCGAGGCGGCCAGGTTGACAGCCGTGGTGGTCTTTCCCACCCCGCCCTTCTGGTTGACGACCGCCAGCACCAGCCCCATCGCACCTCCGTGGTGAGGCGCGAGTACCACGCGGGTCCCACATCGGGCAAGCGAGCGGGCGGCCGTTCCACGTGGAACGCGGATGCCGTGATTTTTTTCGCCGCCTCGGGGTTCCGTGCGGCGCGGCCCCCGCGCATCTTTCCCGCCTTCCAAAACCTTTTCGAAAGAGGCGGACGATGAAGATCGCTTGCGTGTTGGGCCAGGGATTCGAGGATTCCGAGTTTCGCGTTCCGTACGACCGGCTGAAGCAGGAGGGCTACCAGGTGGACGTGGTCGGTCTCAAGGCCGGCGAGGAATTGAAGGGGTACAAGGGCAAGGAGAAGGTCAAGGCGGAGAAGAGCATCGACGAGGTCGACGTCCAGGACTACGACGCGCTCCTCATCCCCGGCGGCCAGTCGCCCGACCATCTTCGCGTGGACAAGCGGATGGTCGAGTTCGTCAAGGCGTTCGACCAGGCCGGCAAGCTGGTGGCCGCCGTCTGCCACGGTCCGCAACTCCTCATCGCCGCGCATCTGGTGAAGGGCCGGACGCTCACCGCCTGGCAGACCGTCCAGGACGACCTCAGGCAGATCGGAGCGACGGTCAAGGACGAGCCGGTCGTGATCGACCGCAACTGGATCACCAGCCGCAAGCCGGACGACTTGAAGCAGTTCTCGGATGCCATCGTCGACCACGTCGAAGGCGCCGACGCCGACGTCCACCAACCCTCGCGCCCGTCGCAGTCGCCGGCGCACACGTAAGGGAACGAGGATCGCGGGGCGAGCGACGCGTTCCACGTGGAACGACGAAGTGGCGAGTCAGTTGTTGACGTCCGCTCACGTCAACGCGTGGAGGTCCGTCCACAAGCGCTAGACGTGCTTGTAGATGGCGAGGCGGCGCTGCGAACCGGAGTACGGCAGCACGTAGGAGAGTTGCTCCTGCAGCGCCAGGTCGCCGACGCGCTCCGGCACGGCGTCGGTCGGCCCCAGCATGCAGATGGCCACGCCCCCCGGGAGCACGTATTGCTCCGCGAGGGGCAGCCATTGCGCCGGCGCGGCAAAGGCCCGAGCCACGGCGGCATGGACGCGGGGCAGGTCTTCCCGGGAAGGATTCCCCTCCAGCCGGGCGGCGTACGCCCTCACCTTCGGCAGCCGCAACTCCGCGAGCGTGTTCTTGAGGAACGCCACCTTCTTCTGCACCGAATCCACCAACGTGACCTCGAGGTCCGGCTTGGCGATGGCCACCGGGATGCCGGGGAACCCTCCCCCCGTTCCCGCGTCCAGCAGGCTTCCGCTCGGGAGCACCGGGACCACCGCAAGCGAGTCGAGCACGTGCTTCTCGGCCACCTCGTCCGGGTCGGTGATGGCGGTCAGGTTGATGGACTTGTTCCACTTGAGGAGCAGGTCCACGTGCCGCCCCAGAAGCTTGAGTTGCTCGGGGCTGAGCGAAAGGCCCATCTGCGCGGCGCCCTCCGCGATCCTCTTGAGCTGCGCAGCCTCCACGTCACTCCTCGTCGTCGCGGCCGAAGTAGCCGAAGTCCAGGACCAGCCGGCGCCGCGCGCCCCAGCTGGTTCCGCTGATCTGCACCCGCACGAACGCTTCCCCCTCCGCGTGCTCGACGCAGGCATCGAGCAGCCCCTGCAGGTCGGAGAAGGGGACCTCGTCCTCGCGGACCTGCGCCGGCGCCGGCCCCGTGGACCGGGTGACGAAGAGGGTGCCGTGCGCGTCAGCCATACGTTCAGTCCCCGCGGCGGCCGTGGCTCTTGATGGCCTGCTCCACTTCCACCGCATGATCCGCGAGATAGGCCTCGACCTCCGCGTCGGTGATCCCCAGATCGCGCAGGATTCCTTCGTAGAGCTCGCTGGTGGCGCGCACCCCGCCCCGCTTGCGCAGCACGGCCTTCACCACCGCCGCCCCGAAGAGCGGGCTCTTGCGCGCGGACGGCTTCGGGTGGCGAGTGGACCATGTTCACGCCCGGATCTTGGCACGCTCCGCGCTCCCTCCCCCACCGCCGGAGCGGTCGTCCTTCTTCTTTTCGACCTCCACCGTCTGCCCGCTGGCCTTGGGAGGATGCAGTTGGCGGCGGAGATACATCTGCTGCCCGATGGAGAGCACGTTGTTGGTGAAGATGTAGAGGGTGAGGCCGGAGGGAAGCGTGAGCATGAGCAGGGAGAAGAAACCGCTCATCACGTAACCCATCGTCTTCTGGCTGGGATTGGACATGGGCGTGGGCGTGAGCACCTGCGTCAGGATCATGGTGATGCCCATGGCGACGGGAAGGACGTAGTACGGGTCCGCCGCGGTCAGGTCCTCGAGCCAGCCGTGGATGAAGGGCGCGTTGTAGAGCTCCACCGAAACCTGGAGGGTGGTGTAGAGCGCGAACCAGATGGGCATCTGGATGAGCATGGGCAGGCAGGAGCCCATGGGGTTCACGCCGTGCTCCTTGAAGAGCTTCATCTGCTCCAGGTTCTGCCGCTGCGTGTCCCCCGCGTACTTCTTCTTCATCTCGTCGATCTGGGGCTGGATGCGCTGCATCTCCTGCATCGACTTCATGCTCTTGTGCTGCAGCGGGAAGGTCACGGCCTTCATCGCCACCGTGAGCAGGATGATGGAGACGCCCCAGTTGTGCCCCGGGACGATGCGCTGGAAGAACTTCATCACCGAGAGCAGCACCTCGGCGATGACCGACCAGAACCCCCAGTCGATGGAGTGCTTGAGGGGCGCGGCCACCGCCGCGAGCTCGACGTCGTCCTTGGGGCCCGCGTACCCCTTGAAGGTCAGCGTCGCCGCCGCTCCGGTGCCCACCGTCAGCGGCACCCAGAGCGAGGAGGTGAGCGACCCGACCTTCTGCCCCTGCGCCTCCAGGCGGCAGGTCGCGGCGACCCCCACCGGGGGCGTGACCGCGGTGAGGAAGTACTGCTCGTCGATGCCCGAGAACTCGGCGTCCGGCGCCTCGAACACCGGCGTCTTGGCGCCGATGGCGAGCCGCTCGACCTTGTCCTTGCCGTGCACGCAGATGGTCCGCGCCGGAGTGTTGGTCCGGGAGGCGAAGAGGCCCCCCTGCGGCTCCTCCGCGTGCCCTCCGGAGAGCACGCCCAGCGCGCCCTTCACTTCCTGCGCGGCTTCCACCTGGACCGCGAGGGTGACGCCGTAGGTCTTCGGATTCACCGAGAGCGTCTTGGTGACGGTCACCCCGCCCTGCTCTGCCCGGAACGTCGCGTGGCTCGCGTCCTGCTCGACCAGGGCGTAGGCCGTGTCGGCGGGAACGAGGGCGGTGCCGTCCGCCCCGCGGACGATGGTCGACAACGGCAACGGCTCGCCCGCGTGCGCCAGCACCAGGTCGACCTGCGACTCGTCCTTGCCACCCTTGTGCCGGGTCCACTTGTCGCCCAGGAGCAGGATGCTCTTCACCGCCGCGCCCTCGCTGGTCGCGACCACGCGGGTGCGCGGCGTCTCGAACGTCACCGTCTTCACTGGAGGCGGCGGAGCGTTCGTTCCACGTGGAACGTGGGGCTTCGCAGCGGCGGCGTCGGTCGGCCGGGCGGCGGGCGCCGGCGCGGGTGCGGCGGCGGACGGCGCGGGCTGCTGCAGCGCGGGCTCCGCCTTGCGCTGCGCCGGCGGATGTTTCGACCCCATCAGATTGGGAAAGAGCAGGTTCAACCCGAACATGAGGGCCAGCCACAGCGTCACCGCGACGAGAAGATTCCGGTTCTGATTGGTCATGCGAGTCTCTTTCGCGGCCGGGGGGGCGGGACGGGATCGGGCCCGCCCTCGGCCCACGGGTGGCAACGCGCCAGCCGCAGCACGGCCAGCCACGCGCCAACCAGCGGCCCGTGCGCGCGCACCGCCTCCTGGGCGTACTGCGAACAGCTCGGGAAATACCGGCAAGACGGCGGAAGCACTGGGGAAACCAGCCTGCGGTACACCCAGAGCAGCGCCAGCAGCGGCAGCGAGAGTATGCGCGTCATGCGGACCCCTTGCGTATCCGCGCGGACGCCCGGCGCAACCAGGATCTGAAATCCGCCACCGAGGCGCGGCTCGACGACGCTCGCGCGACGATCACCAGGTCCACTGCGGGCAGCGTGTCCAACTCCAGCCGGACGGCCTCGCGCAACCGCCGTCGGATCCGGTTGCGCACCACCGCGCCTCCCACCTTCGACGAGACGGTCAGTCCAACCCGGGCGACCGCCCCTGGAATTTCCTGCCGCACCGGCACCGGCTCGCGCGGCCGGAAGCTTGCCGCGAGCGGTCCGTCGGCGAAGTTTTGCCCTCCCTGCCGGACCGAGGTGAACTCCGAGCGTCGCAAGAGGCGCGCGGTCTTGGGGAAGGTGCAGTGGGGCAACGGCCTCCCCGCTACTTCTTCGGCGCGCTGACCACGAGGCGCTTGCGGCCCTTCGCGCGGCGGCGCTTGAGGACGTTGCGGCCCGCCCGGGTGGCGTTGCGCTTGCGGAATCCGTGCTCGCGGTTGCGGCGGACCTTGCTCGGCTGGTACGTGCGCTTCACGACGACTGCCTCCTGAGAGCGAAAAGCGCGGCAAGAAACCACGCAGGAGCAGGTAAGTCAAGGAACTCGCCGGCGCGCCGGACCGGCAGGCATGCCAAAGGCCCGTTCGCCGGCATGCGCCTGCCCGGTCAGCGATCCCGCGTCGATCCGCCCACTTTGGAGATCCCGCTTGATCCGGTTTCGTCGCGTTTGCTAGGGTCCGCGCCGCGGTTCAGATCCCGTCGTCCGGCGAACAGATCAAAAGCGAAGCGAACCCACGGCCACCGAGCCGCGATGCGGGCTCGAGGGGCAAATATTTCGTGAATCTTTCCACGGGGGTTCTTCGATGCCCGGCTCCTTGTCCACAGCTGTGAACAACCCTGTGGACGGCCCTGCAGCAGACCTCTCCCTCGAATCCGAGAGAGCCGCAGTCGACCTCTGGACGAGGGCCATCGATCGGCTCAAAGGCAGGCTCTCCCGGCACACCTTCCAGACGTACTTCGAACCGATCAAGCCGGTCGGCCTGGTGGGCGACGAGCTCACGCTCGCCCATTCGAGCAAGTTCATGATCGACTGGGTGCGGGACAACCTTCTCGACGTGCTGCTGCAGGATCTCGAGGCCCAGTACGGGGCCAGGTGCGCGGTGAAGTTCGTGGTGCGCGAGCGTCCCGGCGCGGACGAGGCCGTCGAGGCTCCGGCGACCTCCGAACGGCGGCCTCCCGTCACCCAGCCCGCGCCGGCGGAGAACCCACCCTCCTCCCGCCAGCTGCAGATCAATCCCAAGTACACGCTTCGACTCGTTCGTGGTGGGCCCGTCCAACCAGTTCGCGGTGGCCGCCTGCACCGCGGTCGCCAACGCGCCGGGCAAGGCCTACAACCCGCTCTTCCTCTACGGCGGCGTGGGCCTGGGCAAGACGCACCTCGTGCACGCGGTGGGAAACCACGCCCTGCGGCAGAACCCCAACTGCCACGTCGTCTATCTCTCCTCCGAGTCGTTCACCAACGACCTCATCCATGCCCTCGAGCAGCACCGCATGCCCGAGTTCCGGGCCCGCTACCGCGAGAAGTGCGACATCCTTCTGCTCGACGACATCCAGTTCCTCTCCAACAAGAAGCAGACGATGGAGGAGTTCTTCCACACCTTCAACGCGCTCCACGAGGGCGGCAAGCAGATCTTCGTCACCTCCGACAAGCTGCCCACCGAGATCGAGGGATTCGAGGAGCGCCTGCGCAGCCGGTTCCAGTGGGGCCTCATCGCCGACATCCAGCCGCCGGAGGTGGAGACGCGCGTCGCCATCCTCAAGAAGAAGGCCGCGACCGATCACATCTCCCTGCCCGACGACGTCGCCCTCTTCCTCGGCACGCACATCCGCAGCAACGTGCGCGAGTTGGAAGGGTCGCTCATCCGCCTCGCCGCCTTCGCCTCGCTCACCGGCGCCGCCCTGACCGTCGAGCTGGCGCAGGACGTGCTCAAGAACATCCTCGTCGTGCGCGGGGACAAGCCGGACGTGGAGACCATCATCAAGGTCGCCGCCGAGGCGATGCAGGTCAAGCCGCAGGACATCAAGGGCGACCGGCGGCAGCAGAACATCGCCCGCGCCCGCCAGGTGGCCATGTACCTGACCCGCAAGATCACCGCGCTCAGCTACCCCGTCATCGGGGAGAAGTTCGGCGGCAAGGACCACTCCACCGTCATCAACGCCGAGCAGCGCATCGAGCAGTTGATGGCCGAAGAGCCCGACCTCGCCAAGATCGTCGAGTCCCTGCTCCGGCGCCTGCACTCCTGATTTTCACCGTCGTAAAGCCTGTGGAGAAGCTGCACAGGCGCGTGTTGACCGTGCATGGACCTGACGCTACACAAGCTTCGCACAGCAAGGCTCTGAAACCGTCCGCAAGGCGAAGACCAACGATCGAGCGGAGTAAGCTGCGCCTTCCACAGATCCACAGGCTCTACCAGGACTACGAGATCCTCTTCTCCTGATCAGAAAGGCATGCACCAGATGGAGATCCAGATCGGGACCGACGAGTTCTCCCGCGCTCTCTACCGTGCGCAGGGTATCGTCGAGAAGAAGAGCACCATGCCCATCCTCGCCTCGGTGCTGCTGGAGGCGGGAGAGGACGGCCGGCTGCGCGTCTCCGCCTTCGACCTGGAGATCGGGGTCACCGGCACCCATCCCTGCGAGGTGCGCAAGGCCGGCTCGGTCGCGCTCAAGCACAAGGAGCTCTACGACATCGTCCGCGCGCTCCCGGAGAAGTCGCTGGTGCTCAAGCGCGAGGCCAACAACCGGGTCAAGCTCACCTCGGGAGCGGCGGAGTTCAACATCGTCGGGCAGGCGGCGGAAGACTATCCGCCTTTTCCCCGCGCCGAGAAGGTGGGCTTCGTCGCGGTGGAGCCCGCGGCCTTGCTGGAGATGATCGAGAAGACGCAGTTCGCCATCTCCGCCGACGAGACCCGGCACAACCTCAACGGCGTCTTCTTCGACACCAGCGAGGGCATCGTCCGCATGGTGGCCACCGACGGTCACCGCCTCAGCCTGGTGCAGATGCCGCTCGACGGCCAGTTCAACCTCAAGCGCGGCGTCATCGTCCCGCGCAAGGGGCTGCTCGAGCTGCGCAGGCTCCTCTCCGAAGACCAGACCGGCGTCTGCGAGCTGGGCTTCACCGAAACCTCCGGCGTCTTCCGCCGCGGCGACGTCACCATGGTGATGCGCCTCATCGACGGCACCTTTCCCGACTACATGCAGGTGATCCCCAAGGAAGCGGACCGCAGGGTGGTGGTGGACCGGCCGCGCCTGCTCGACACGCTCAAGCGCATGAGCCTGCTCTCCAGCGACCGCACCACCAACGCGGTGCGATTCGAGCTCAGCGAAGGCTCGCTGCGGGTGACCTCGCAGAACCCGGACCTCGGCGACGCGCGCGAGGAGATCCCGGTCAGCTACAACGGCCAGCCGCTGCAGATCGGGTTCAACGCGCGCTACCTGATGGACGTCCTGCAGGTCGTCGATACCGCGCAGATGAACGTCGAGCTCTGCGACGAGCTCTCGCCGGGGGTGCTCAAGCCCGCAGGCGATCCCGGCGCCGGAGCGCGCTACACGGCGGTGATCATGCCGATGCGGATCTGATGCACGCGCTCTTCGCCGCGCTGCTCTTGATCGGCGCCAGCGGCAGCCGGCCGGCGAAGCATCCCTCGCGCGACCCGCGAACCGAAGGCCTGGGCAAGAGTTGCCGGAAGAACGGCGACTGCAAGCACCGCGCGCAGCGCTGCATCCACCAGAGCGACGCCTCCGGCAAGGCCGAGGCAGCCGGCTTCTGCGTGCTGCCCTGCGCGTCGTTCGAGGCGGGAACGCAGAAAGTCACGCCGGGAGCGCCGGTGGACGTGAGCCGGAAGGCGAAGAAGCCGCCGCCCCGGTGCCCGCCGACGTACGAGTGCAGGAGCGCCGGAGTCGACGTGCCGCTCGACATGTGCGTGAAGCAGTAGGTGCTGCTGCTGGACGTCGGCACGCGCGACTTCCGCAACCTGGAAGACCAGCGCGTGCCCCTGGCGCCGCACACCACCGTGCTCTTCGGCGAGAACGGGCAGGGGAAGACGAACTTCCTCGAGGCCTGCTACCTCGTCTCCACCTTGCGGCCGCTGCGCGCGCAGAAGCTTGCGGAGTTGGTGAAGCTCGGCGCGGAGGGCCCGGCACGCGTCAGCGGGCGGTTCGAGTTTCCCGGGGGCACGCGCGAGGTGGAGGTGGAGGCCGGCAGGGAAGGGCGCTCGGCGCGGGTGGACGGAAAGCCGGCGCGCGACGCCGGCGAGCTCTTCGGCGGTCTGGCCACCGTCGCCTTCACGCCCGACGATCTGGCGGTGGTGAAGGGCGGGCCGGAAGGCCGCCGTCGCCTGCTCGACCGCGCGGCGCAGAACCGCCATCCGGCGCACCTGGACGACGCGCGCGAGTACTTGCGGGCGCTCCGTTCGCGCAACCAGCTGTTGCGCCAGCACGCCGACGCCGCGCTGCTGGCGAGCTTCGATGCCCCGCTCGCGCGCCTCGGAGCGCAGCTCCGGACGCGGCGCGAGGAAGTGCTGGAGGAGATCCGCCCGCACGCGGTGCGCGCGTTCGCCGAGGTGGCGCGCGCGGAGGCGCCGTTGGCCCTCTCCTATCTGGCCGCCGGCAGGGAGTCGGACGACCTGGCCGCGGGCGGTTCCTCGCTGGAGGAGCGCCTGATCGAGGCGCTGCGCCGCCGCCTGCCGCGCGACCAGGAGCGCGGGTACACGAGCGTGGGTCCGCACGCGGACGACCTGGGCCTCGCCCTGGGAGACAGGCCGGCGCGGCTCTACGCCAGCCAGGGGCAGTCGCGGGCGGTGGTGCTGGCGTTCAAGATCGGCGAGATCGAGAACTTGCGCCGCGCGCAGGGCAGGGCGCCGCTCCTCTTGCTCGACGACGTCTCCAGCGAATTGGATCCCGCGCGCAATGCCTTCCTGATGGCGTACCTGGCCGCGCTGCAAGGGCAGGTTGTCTTGACGACCACGGACCCGGAACTGGTTGCCGCCGCGGCGCCGCGCGAGGCCCTTTTCCAGCGCGTTGAGCGCGGCCAGATCGAGCAGAAAAATCCAGTATTTTCAGAGTGATTCCGGCGGCGTTTCGCCTTGCTTCCGAGCGTTTTCGCGTGATACTTCCGGGGACATCCCCGAGGTGTGAATTTGGAGACTGCGCAGGAAAAGCGGGCGCCATCAGGCGCGCCCGTTCCCGGTGAGTATTCCGCCGACAGCATCAAGGTCCTCGAAGGCCTGGAGGCGGTCCGCAAGCGGCCGCACATGTACATCCGCGGCGTCGGCGCCGAAGGCCTGCACCATCTCGTCTACGAGGTCGTGGACAACTCCGTGGACGAGGCGCTGGGCGGCTACGCGAAGACCATCGAGCTCACCATCCACGCCAACGGATCGCTCAGCGTCCAGGACGACGGCCGCGGCATTCCCGTCGGCCCCCACCCCACCGAGAGCATGGACACGCTCGACGTGGTGATGACCAAGCTCCACGCCGGCGGCAAGTTCGACCAGGGCAGCTACAAGGTCTCCGGCGGCCTGCACGGCGTGGGCGTCTCCTGCGTCAACGCGCTCAGCGAGTGGATGGAGGTGGAGGTCTACCGCAACGGGCAGATCTACAAGCAGCGCTACATGACCGGCATCCCGGCGGGACTGGTGAAGCCCATCGGCACCACCTCGTTGCGCGGCACCAAGGTGACCTTCAAGCCCGACTCGACCGTGCTCGAGGCCACCGAGTTCAACTTCGACGTGCTCTCCAACCGCATGCGCGAGCTCGCCTTCCTCAATCCCGGCCTGCGCATCCTCATGCGCGACGAGCGCAGCAACAAGAGCCACGACTTCAAGTACGACGGCGGCATCGTCGCCTACGTCGAGCTGCTCAACACCAACAAGACCACCCTCTTCGACGCGCCCATCTCCGTGCGCGGCGAGGTGAACGGCGCCGAGGTGCACGTCGCTCTGCAGTGGAACGACGCCTTCGACGAGAAGGTCTTCTCCTTCGCCAACAACATCAACACCGTGGACGGCGGCCCGCACATGGTGGGCTTCAAGAGCGCGCTCACGCGCACGGTGGTGAAGTACGGCGAGGAGAAGGGTGCCTGGAAGGAGATCAAGGAGTCTCCCTCCGGCGAGGACATCCGCGAAGGCCTCACCGCGGTGGTCTCGGTGAAGATCCCCGGCGCCCAGTTCGAGGGAAACCTCAAGGGCAAGCTGGTCAACACCGAGGCGAAGGGCATCGTCGAAGACCTGGTCGGGCGCAAGCTGACCGAGTTCTGGGAGCAGAACCCGGCCATCGCCAAGCGGGTCATGGCCAAGGTGAGCGACGCCGCCCGGGCGCGCATCGCCGCGCGCAAGGCGCGGGAGACGGTGCGGCGCAAGGGCGCCCTCGACTCCGCCTCGCTCCCCGGCAAGCTCGCCGACTGCCAGGAGCGCGATCCGGAGAAGTGCGAGCTCTACATCGTCGAGGGAGATTCCGCAGGCGGCTCCGCCAAGCAGGGACGCGACCGGCGCTACCAGGCCATCCTTCCCTTGCGCGGCAAGATCCTCAACGTGGAGAAAGCGCGCTTCGACAAGATGCTCGCGTCGGCGGAGATCGCCACCATGATCACCGCCCTCGGCACCGGCATCCACGACGAGTTCTCCATCGACAAGCTGCGCTACCACAAGATCATCCTCATGACCGACGCGGACGTGGACGGAAGCCACATCCGCACGCTCCTGCTCACCTTCTTCTATCGGCAGATGCACGACGTGGTGGCGCGGCAGATGGACGACGGCGCGCGCAAGCACCACCTCTACATCGCGCAGCCGCCGCTCTACCGGGTGAAGAAGGGCAAGAGCGAGATCTACCTGAAGGACGACGCGGCCATGGACGCGCACCTGCTCAACCTCGGCACCGAGGGCGCAGCCGTGCGCGGAGCCACGTCGAAGGCAGGCATCTCCGGCGAGCAGCTCAAGGCGCTGCTCGACAAGGTGCTGCGCTACCGGCGGCTGCTCTCGCGGATCGACAAGCGCCATGACGGGCGCGTCCTGGAGGCGGCCCTCTCCTCCACGCACGCTCGACGCGGAGGCGCTGCGCCACCCGCCGCGAGCTGGAGAAGCAGAAGGCCGCGCTGGAGGCGGCGCTGGCGCAGGGAGCACCCCAACGAGTCGCTCTCGGTGGAGATCGCCGAAGACCCGGAGCACGGCTGCCAGAAGATCGTCGTGCGCATGGGCCACAACGGCGCGCTGCGCGAGACGGCGGTGGACCACGTGCTCCTGAGCGGGCCCGACTTCGCCGAGCTGGAACGGCTGCGGCACGAGTTCTCGCCGCTGGGCGAGCCGCCCTACGAGCTGGCCGCGAAAGACGGCGCGGCGGAACAGAGCGCGAAGAATCCCATCGAGCTGGTGGAGATGGTCAAGCGCGCGGCCTCGAAGGGCCTGGAGATCCAGCGCTACAAGGGCCTGGGCGAGATGAACCCGGAGCAGCTCTGGCAGACCACCATGGACCCCGAGCGGCGCACGCTGCTCGAGGTGCACGCCGACGACATGGCGGAGGCCGAGCTGATGTTCACCACGCTGATGGGCGACGCCGTGGAGCCCCGGCGCGAGTTCATCGAGAAGCACGCGCTCGACGCGACCAACCTGGACATCTAGGGTCCCGGGCGCGCCTTCGGGTACGCCGGGACCAGGGGATCGCGTCCGGGCAGCGAATGTGTGCCGCCGTGCGCTTCGACGACGGCGGGCTGGCCGGAGGCGAGCGCGAGGACCGCGTCGGCCCCGGCCACCGCCGTGAGCCAGGCGGTCTGGCGGTCCGTCGAGATGGAGACGTAGATGCGTGCCCGGCAGGTCGCCTTCGAGGACGTCGAGGCGGCGCACTCTCCGCGCCGGAGAGGACTCGTATCTGCAGCGGGATGCTGCGGCCCAGGCGACGGAAGTCCGGAAGGAGGTAGCTGCGCAAGCGCCGAGCTGGATCCGGCCCGCATCCGGCGCGTACTGGCTGGCGTAGCCGCGGTCCAATTCGTCCGCCGCGACGCGGAGTCCCTGGAAGCAGCGAGGGAGCAGGGTCGCGCGGAGGCCGCGGCTCGGATGCCGCCATGCGCAGGCCGAAGCAGAGGCCGAAGAGCAAGAGCAAGGCGGGTGCAGCGGCATTCTCGGGCGAAGGCCGCGCGCCACGTCGAATGCGACCCAGAACGCGAAGACGGCCAGAAGCGCGGCGCAGAGAAGCAAGAGGCCCCCGAGCGGAACGTCCCAGGCGAGCGCCGGGCTGAAGATTCCCTGGGATCGCAGCCAGAGCAGGCCTGGCCGCGCCACCAGCGCCTCGCCGAGGGCCGCGACCGCGGCGTAAGCGCAGAAGTACGCGATGCGAACCACCGGCGCATTCTGCCCCAGAACTGCGCTAGGCTCGCCGAGATGCTGCTCGCGCTCCTGCTCGCCGCCTCGACCGGTCCGGCGCGGAGCGCTCCATCGGCGCAGAAGCCGCCTGCGGTGCCTCTCTTTGCCGACCCGCGCCTCGCCGAGGCGCTCGGCAATTTCGAGCCGCGTCCCGGCGCGTGGGTCGAGTACGCGATCATTCCGCGCAAGGGTCCGCAGGCGCGGCTCCGGTTCTCGGTGCTGGCGCCTCTCTTGCCTGACGGCCGGTACTGGCTGGAAACCGCCACCCAGGCACAGGGCGGACCGCCGGTGGCGATGAGGATGCTGCTGCACGGCCCGCCGGCGCAGATCGAGAACCTCGACCGCCTCTACGTCTACGTCGGTGGCCAGGCGCCGATGGAGTTTCCGCTCGACGCGGGAGCGCGCGCCGCGCCGGCGCCGTTGCCGAGAAAGCCCTTGCCGCGCATCCGGAAGAGAGGAGCGCAGGACGTGCGCGTGGCGGCGGGACGCTTCATGGCCGACCTGATTGAGGTGGGTACGGCGCGCATCTGGCGCTCGGACGGAGTTCCGCTCTGGGGACTCGTGCGCGCGCTCGAACCGGGGCGACGCATCGAGCTCATCGGCTTCGGACAGAGCGGCGCCCGCACGGTCTTTCCGGCGGAATTCGATCAGGGGAAGGGCAGCGAGAGCAGGAAGTAGTCACCGCGAATTTGCTGGTCGATGGCCTTCATCATCGCGGGATGCGACTGGATGAGCCAGGTCGCGCCAACCGTCAGCGCGCCCACGAGAGCGGCGAGGACGATGCCCTGCTCCACGAGCGCCTGGCCGCGCTCGCCGTGCGACAACAGGCGTTTCCAGCGCGGCATCATGGCGCACCTCCGCCGGTCCGGTTCACGAACACCGCGGCGCCCCGCTTGCTGTCCAGGGCCTGCACCGCGACGGAGAGCACTTCGGCACCTCTCGCGAATACTCCCAGCGCCGCCGAGGTTGCGCCCTCCCGCGCGGTCCATCCCTTGGCGAGAAGCTCGCGCCGGTAGAACGCCAGCACGTCCGGCGGCGAAAGCGAGCTGACGAATTGCCCGCTCTCCGCTTCGCCGCTCGCGTCGGAGGAGCGATAGCCGAGATAGGCGCGGTTCTCTTCCGGCACGGGGAAGCCCGCGTCCTGCGCGCCCCGCGTCAGCTGCGGAGGACGGCGCGGATTGGCCACGCCGAGCATCACCAGCGTCTGGCCCGAAGGCTGCGGCACCGCGGTGATGAAGTGTTGCAGGCCGTCCTTGCGGTCGAACCCTGCGACGTGCGCGAACCCGGCTTCGTTGGACATCACCGGCATCACGCCGCGCGCCTGGAAGGCGCGAGCGTAGAAGAGCGCGACCTGCGCCGGCGCGTCGGCGGTGTAGAAGATGGAGAGCTGCATCGGCTGACCGCTCACCTCCAGCGAGTCGCCCACCGGGATCTCGCCCGCCTCGCGCTGCGCGTAGGCGGGGGCAGCCTCCACGCGCGGAGGCGGCGCGGAAGCGGCGCGGGCGTCGCCGTGCGCGCCTCCAGCCCACGCTCCGGCAAACAGCGCTGCGCTGGCGACGGCGACGGCGAAGAGCGTCCGGATTGCACGGTTCATTGCGAGCACTCCGTGGGGTAGCGCTGGGCCGCATCGCCCTCCTGCGCGTGCTGCGCGCCGGCGAAGAAGTGGCCGCGGCAGTGGTAGGTCTTCACGAACTCGTTGTCTTCGGTCAGCGCTCGCCGGCGGAGCCTGGAGGTTCTGGTCCCCGCCGGTGCCGTCGCCGGCATTGGTCCCGCCCGACCGCGTCCAGTACTGCGTGTTGATGCGGAAGGGCAGGGTGTAGCGGGTGCGGTCCACGTGGGATCCGAGCGTTTCCGTGTCGTCGAGGAAGGCCGGACCTGCCTTCGAGGTGCGCAGATCGCCGAGCCGCTGCGTGGCGCAGGTCTCGGTGTGCCCCTGCACGTCGCACTCCGAGGGCACCCAGGACTGGTCGGCCGGCTCCGGCGGCAGGATGGTGATGGGGCCGCGCCCCGGGCCGTCCATGCGGGCGGCGGAAAAGACGTCAGGAAGCGAACCAATGCCCAGCGCAGTCGTCGCCACTTGGCCGATGGAGCGCAGCGTGTCGAACCAGCCATTCTGGTTGAGGCCGAAGAACACCATCTTGTTCACCTGCGCGCTGACCTGCTCCTCCACCACCGGATAGGTCCGCATCGGCGAGACGGTCATGTCGGCCATGCCGTCCACGGACTTTGCCGACCTGGGCCACGCCTTCCAGGTATCGAAGACGAGCTGCATCGGCCGCTCCGACTCGAGCGGGGCCTGCAGCACCAGCTTCGCCAGCGACGAAGGGCGCCCGAGATCGGCCGCCAGGAGCTCGCCGCCCTTGAGGATGGGAGACCCGCTTCCGCTTCCGGGTCCGACGCGAGACGCGCGCCTCCGCCTTGCCCTGGACGTTGAAGCCCTCGCGCTCCATCTCGGCATCGATCGGGGTCGCCGCACTCCCGAGGCTCACCTTCTTCGAGGTGTCGAGCTCCACCTTGAAGCCGCCGTCCGGCAAGCTGGGAGTGAGGAGCAGCCCGGTTCCCTGGGCGGTCACGTCGCGCGGCGAGCGCAGGTCGGCGAACTTGCGCCGCACCTCGTCCTGGATCTGCTCCGGCGTCTTGAAGACGGTGGTCTCCCAGAGCGCGTAGCGGACCGCCTCGGCTGCCTTGAGCTTCAGCACCAGCACGTCGGTGAGCGCGGACGACCAGTAGAGGATCAGCACCAGCACGGGAAAGACGATCGCCGCCTCGACCAGCGCCGATCCATCCTCTGGATGACGGATGGCCATGTCAGTGGAGGAGGAACTGCTGCAGGATGGACGACGCCGCGGCGCTGGTCAGCCCAATCTTGCCGGCCACGTTCGATTCCAGCACCGGCATCAGCCGCGCGCCCCAGAGCGGGTTGAAGAAGTTGGGCTGCTCCTTCCAGTCGCCGGGCCGGTGGTAGTACACCTGCGCCGCCGCGAAGGCGTTGAGCCCGCGGTGGAGCACCTGGAGGTTCTGCGGCATGCCCTCGATCTGCGGCCAGTCGTCCTGTCCGTAGCGGAAGTCGGTGGTCGCGGCGCCCGCGGCGTGACCGTCCCAGGAGAAGCGCCGGCCCGAGCTCGCGGCCGCACCCGGCTCGTCGTTGTAGTCCTTGCCCTGCTTCGCAAGCCCGATGAGCACGTCCGGTTGCGCGAAGTTGCCCAAGTCGCTGCCCAGCGGGCCGCTGGGCGTGCTCTGCGCGTGCGCCGCGAAGTACACGTAGGGCGAGAGCGAGAAGACGCGGTTGTCGTTCTCCGGCGCCGGCCTGGTCTGGTTTGCAAACGCGCCAATCGCGTCGTTCATCGCTGCGAGCGGCGGGAAAATCATGTACAGCGCCCCCGTCACGATCATCCCCGCGTCGAACCCGCCGAAGTACGACTGCTGGAAGGGCGAGACCGTGGGGGCGATCTGGTCCATTCCCACGAAGGTGAAGAGCGCATCCGTGCCGGAGATGCCGAGGCCGATGTCGTAGTGCAGCCAGGCCTGCTGGCCGCTCCAGATCTGCGACGTGGTCTGTGTCGCGCTGCCGGTGTTTGCCGGTGGAGGGAAGGAACCGAGCTCGGTTCGCGCATGGGTGCCGAGCGAGAGGATTCCGGGCAGCAGCGTCCATTGGAAATGGCGGGCCATCGGCGACAATGACGCGTCTGGATGCCCGTCGCCGTAAGCGACCCACGGCTGCCGCGCCGAGTTGGCGATCTCCAGCATGTGCAGCCGCGCCTCCTGGACGGCGGCGGACTTGTCGTTGAGGAGGATCTTCGCGGTCTCCGCCGTGTCCTCGGGCAGGAGCATGTGGCCCCGCGTCTGCGCGAACACCGCCGCGTTCGCGAGCGGGATCACCTTGGGCCAGATGGCCTCGTAGGGATGGTCGGCCGGGTCGCCGGAGTGGGCCTCGGGCGGCAGCCCGGCCAGGAGATCCGCGTAAACGCTGGCCCAAGCGCCTTCCTGCAGGGCGTAGAGCGCGACGTTGGCCGCGGTGAGTAGCGGCGCGAGCGCCGCCACGCCCACGTCGAGGGCGTCGATGGCCCACGTCATCACCTGCTGGATGGCGGCGCACGCCTCCCCGATGCCGGGCAGGAATTGCCCCAGCTGGAGTGCCGCCCTGAGGAACGGCCATTCGAAGTGCAGGTAGGTCAGATACGACGTCGCCGCCATCAGCGACGCGTAGTGCACCACCATGGCGCGGTTGGTGTACGCGGTGAAGTTGAACACCCGCGCCTCCACCGCGGCCTGCGAGTACGCGGCGGAGTCCGCCGCCGCCTGGAGCTGAACCTTGTCGTAGACGGCGCGGCCCAGGTTGACCGTGCCGAGGACGCAGAGCATGAGCACGAGCCCGAAGATGGCGGCGAGGACCAGCGCCTGACCTTCTTCGGAGCGCTTGACGGAATGCATGGCGGAGATCATTGGCGCGCCCACTTGAGATACGGGTTCGACTGCATGCGCATGGTGTAGAAGGCCTCCACCGGCAGAAAGAAACGGCCCGCCACGTTGCCCGCGGTGACCAGCGCCGTGACCGGGATGCCTTCCGGCGTTCCGTCGGCCACGCTGGTTCCGGCCGCCCCGATTCGCGATACAGCCACCGCGTCCGGGCCATTCTGCGTCGCCATTCTCGGGCCCGTCAGGTCCCATCCGCGCCAGCTGGCGAGGATGCCTGTGTGGGCCGCGAGCCAGATGGTCTGGATGAGCTTGTTCGCGAACGGCACCCGCAGCTCGTAGAGGTAACGGACTTGCAGCGAGAGCAGGGTGGCCTCGGTCGCGCCGGGGCGGACGTCGTCGAAATCGATCTCCTGCCCGTCCAGGTGCTGGCCGAACTGCGCGAAGTCCGCAGCCACCGGGTTGTGCACGTAGACGCGGACCTGCCCGAGGCCCAGCGGCGTGAGGGCCGCCTCGGCTACCTTGAAGCGCGCCAGCGTCTTGCCGATCTCGATGAAGCCGTCGGTCCGGCCGTAGCTGGGCAGGATGGCCAGCATGGCGGCATCCTTCATCTTGTCGGGGTCGCCGTTGTAGACGATGCCGGTGCGCGCCGCGGCGAAGGCGGCGTAGTCGGCGAGGATGCGCGCCCGCTGGAGCTGGGTGAGCTGGATGGTGAGGAGCAAGAGGAAGATCATCGCCGGCAGCACCAGCGCCGCCTCCACCACCGCCTGCCCGTCTTCGCGTCCGAACATGGCGGCAGCATGGAACGGCGGCGGGGCCGCCGCCCATCGGTCAGTTGGCGGGTGAGGCCCAGCCGCGCTAGAACCCGGAGCTCCTGGGGCGTCGTCTAAAGGCAGGACGCGGGACTTTGAATCCCGCTATGATGGTTCGAATCCATCCGCCCCAACTCAGGATTTTCCGCGCTCTCTATCTCCCTACGGCAGTCTCGTCGCGGCGCGGTTCAACCGGTTGAACTGTTTTGCATCCGCGACGCCGCTGCCGGAGCGGTCAGCGGCCCAGGGCTTCGCGCGCGCGTCGAGCAACTGCACCGCGAAGGTGGCGAGCCAGTGTTCTCCCTCGTAGCTGCCGCTGGCGATGAAGGGCAAAGATGCCTGCGCGTGCGTGTCGGCCAGGTGAGCCAGCGCGGGGCGCGAAAGGGCAGTGGACAGCTCGTAGAGGCAGCGGGCGCGGGAGAGGTTGAGGCCGTCCAGGTGCACGATCTTGGGGTCGGTGCGGTCGGACACGATCGCGGGCGTGAGCGTCAGGTGGGGCAGGAACTTCTGGAACCACCCGGCGAACTCCTTGCGCTCCAGCACCCGCGCCATCAGCGCGGCCTCCTCCAGCGACGGCGAGAGGAAGTCTTCGCCGCCCGGCTCCCATTTCAGCGGCGCGCCGGTGTCCTTGGCGAAGTACGTCCGCGCCCGCTCGGAGATGAGCGCGCGCAGCGGCTCGTCGTGCGCCGCGGCGGCATAGTCGAGCGCGAGCGAGAGCGCGTAGGCCGTGTTGGGGTGCACGCCGGTGCGGATGGGATAGGTCTGGCGGGGAAGGAAGTCCGAAAGGGCGCGCACCACCGTGTCCGCCAGCGGCTGCAGCGCCTCTGCCCAGCGCTTCGCATCCGGCGAGTCCCAGGTGCGCAGTTCGGCTGCGAGCTCCAGCAGCCACGCCCAGCCGTAGGTGCGCTCGAAGCTCTTGCGGTTCGGCTGTCCGAAGTAGGCGACCTCGGTGGCGATGGGCGCCGCCGCCAGGTGCTCGTCCAGCGCGGCGCGGATCTCCTCGGCCTCGGGAAGCTCCGGGAAGCGGTGCAGCAGGCGCGCCAGCATCCAGTGGCCGTGCACGGAGGAGTGCCAGTCGTAGCAGCCGTAGAACGCGGGATGCAGCGTCCGCGGCGGCTGCACCTCCTCGTCGCCGTTCATCACGTGATCGAGCTTGTTCGGATACTCCTGCCGCACGCACTTGAGCGCGAGCCTGGCGAAGTGCGAGGCGGCGCTCGCGTCGAGCGTCAGGGCGACCGCGAGCAGTTGGGCCATGCCCCCGAGTCTACTCCGCGCGCAGCGACACCATGGGGTCCACGCGCATGGCCCGGCGGGCCGGCGCCCAGCTGGCGAGGGCGGCGATGCAGAGCAAGAGCGCTGCAACCGCCGCGAAGGTCACGGGATCGGTGGCGCTGACCTGGTAGAGCGTGTTGCGCAGCGCCGTGGTCACCGCGAAGGCGCCGGCGAGGCCGATGCCGACACCGAGGAGCGCAAGCCGGAGCGCCGACCCCATCACCATCTTCAGCACCGAGCTTCTCTGCGCGCCCAGGGCGAGGCGGATGCCGATCTCCTTGGAACGCTGGGCGACGGTATACGCCACCACCCCGTAGATCCCGAGGGAGGCGAGCAGGAGCGCGATGGCGCCGAAGGCGACCAGCAGCGTGGTCTGGAACCTGCGCTCGCCCAGCGACTCCGCGATCACCTGCTCCAATGTCCGCGGGTGGGCGAGAGGCAGGTCCTTGTCCAGCGCCAGGACCTCGCTGCGGACGAGCGGCGCCAGCGCCAGGGGATTGCCGGAGGTCCGCACCAGGATGCGCATGAAGGGCTGCGGCCACTGCGCCTCGGGGACCATGATCTGCGGCTGCGGCGTCCGATCCAGCGCCTGCGTGTGCACGTCGGCGAAGACGCCGACGATGGTCCAGACGTCCTTGTCGTCGTCGACGCGGAAGCTGCTCAGCCGCCGGCCGATGGGGTCGGCGCCGCCGAGGAACTTGCGGACGAAGGCCTCGTTCACCAGCAATACCTGCGGCGCCTTCGGACCATCCGAGGCCTGCAGAATCGCGGCCCGCGCGCAGCGGAATCCCCAGCGTCTGCAGCGAGCCGGGCGAAGCCCAGACCACCTCCGCATCCGCGCTCTGTCCCGGCGGCGGAGGAGGAGCGCCGTTCACCACGAAGCTGAAGGCGGCCTGGAAGTACGGATCCATGGGGACGCCGGTGCGGATCGCCACCGATTGCGCCCCGGGCAGCGCCGAGACGCGCTCGAGCAGGCGTTGCTGGAAGGCGAGGGTGTCTTCTGCTTTCGGGTATCGCGCGCCGGGGAGGTTCACCTCGGCCACGAAGACTCGCGCGGGGTCGGCGCTCATTCCCGTCTGCACGTCGAGGAGGCGAAGCAGCGTCCGGATCATCAGCCCCGCGCCGATCACCAGCACGAGCGCGAGCGCGATCTCCGCGACCACCAGCGCGCTCCGGGCGCGGCTGCGGCCGGTCACGGCGGCGGCGCCGTTCTTGAGCGCGTCCACCAGGTCGGGGCGGCTCGCTTGCAGCGCCGGGACCAGGCCAGCCAGCACGCCCGACGCAAGCGAGACGGCCAGCGCAAACGTCAGCACCGGCAGGCCCAGGCGCACTTCGTCCAGGCGGGGAATCGACTGGGGCGCCAGCGCCACCAGGCCGTCCACGCCCCAGGCGGCGACGACCACCCCGAGGCCGCCACCGACCAGTGCGAGGAGGAGAGACTCGGTGAGCAGCTGCCGGACGATGCGGCCGCGCCCGCTGCCGAGCGCCGCCCGGATGGCCAGCTCCCTCTGCCGCGCCGTGCCGCGGGCGAGCAGCATGCTGGCCACGTTCGCGCAGGCGATGAGCAGGACCAGGATCACGGCGCCGAGCAGCGCCTCGAGGACCGGCCGCACCGGTCCGACCAGATCGTCGAGCAGCGGGGCAGCCCGCATGGTGGCGCCGGTGTGGTCCACCAGCCGCGAGGCGATGCGCGGCCCGAGCACGTCCAGGTCGGCCTGCGCCTTGTGCACGGAGAAGCCGGGCTTGAGCCGCGCGAAGGCGGTGAAGGAGTGCAGGTTCCGGGTCTCCAGCTCGAACTTCGTCCACTCCATGGGCAGGAGCGCCTGCGCATCGCTGACCAGGGGAAAGCGGAAGCCCTTGGGCATCACCCCCACCACCGTGTAGGTGCGGCCGTTCAGCGCCAACGACTGCCCGAGCACGCGCCGCTCGCCGCCGAACTCGCGCTTCCACAATCCGTCGGTCAGCACCACCACCCTGGCCGCGCCGGGGTTGTCGTCTTCCGGCGTCAGGCCGCGCCCCAGCGCGGGATGGACGCCCAACGTCGCGAAGAAGCTCGCGGTCACGCGGGCGGCGGGCAACTGCACCGGGCCCGCATCCACGGTGATGCTGGCGCGCGTGGTCCGCACCGCCGCCACCGACTGGAACGAGCCGTTCTCCTTGGCCAGATCGAGATAGTCGGGGGTGGACCAGGGGCCCTGGTGCCCGCCGGCGCTCACCTCGTAGAGACGGACCAGTTGCTCGGCGTGCGGGGCCGGAAGCGGCCGCAGGACCACGCTGTCGAGCACGCTGAACATGGCGCTGCTGCCGCCGATCCCCAGCGCCAGGGCGAGCGTCGCGGCGGCCGTGAACGCCGGAGCTCGCGAAAGCGTCCGCAGGGCGTACTTCAAATCCTGGAGCACGGTGTCCATCTCCCCCCGGGGAGCGAAACGCGTGCCATTCGTCCCTGCTCGATGCTTCCCATGGGCCTCGGCCGGTCGCGGGACCGGCCGTCCCGGAAACGGGACGGTTTCAGGCGACGCCGAGGAGGCGGCGCACGTGGCGGGCGATCACCGCGCTCCTCGTCGGCGGCGATCACGCGCACCGCGAACCTGCCCAGGTGCGAGAGGCCTCCGCAGATGCGCTCGCGCACCTCCACCGCGTGCTCGCCGATACCGCCGGTGAAGACCAGGGCGTCGATGCCTTCCAGGGCCGCAGCCATGGCGCCCACCGCCTTGCGCGCCTGGTAGCAGAACATCTCCACCGCAAGCCGCGCGGGCGCCTCGGTGGAGGCGAGCAGCGCTTTCATGTCCGAGGTCGCGCCGGAGACGCCGAGCAGGCCGGACTCGCGGTCCACCAGCCGCTCCAGCTCGTCGCGGCCCATCCGCGAGAGCAGGAAGAGGAGGACGCCGGGGTCCAGGTCGCCCGAGCGCGTGCCCATCATGAACCCGCCCGCGGGCGTGAGCCCCATGGTGGTGTCGATGCTGACTCCGTCGCGGACGGCGCACATGGACGCCCCGTTGCCGAGGTGCGCGATCACGGCGCGCGAAGGCAGCTTCAGCTCGGAGACGGCCCACTCGTAGGAGAGCCCGTGAAAGCCGTAGCGGCGCACGCCGAGGGCGTCGATGCGCTCGGGCAAGGGAAGCCTTCGCGCCACCTCCGGCAGCGTGCGGTGGAAGGCGGTGTCGAAGCAGGCGACCTGCGGCACCTCGGGGCTGCGCTGCGCCACCGCCTCGATGGCGCCGATGGCGGCGGGCAGGTGCAGGGGCGCGAAGGGCACGGCGGCGTGCAGCTCGCGCAGCACCCCGGCATCGATGCGCACCGGCTCGAGCAGGTGCGGCCCGCCGTGCACCAGCCGATGCCCCACCGCTTGCGGCCGCGGCAAGCGCGCGAGCGCCTCGTGCACGGCATCCGCGTGCGTCGCGTGTCCGCCGGGCACGCCGATGCCGGACACCGTGCTGCCCGAGACGCGGCGCTCGCCTTCGAAGAGGGCGTACTTGAGGGAGGACGAGCCGCAGTTCAGCGCCAGGATCACGGCGTCCAGGTCCAGTCGCGGATGGCGGGCACGTCCTCCAGGTGCTGCTTCACGTACGCGGTGTGCTTGCGCAAGGACAGCTCGCAGTCGTCGATCAGCTCGTCGGCGTTCTCCGGCCGCCTGCGCGCCCGCCGCAGCGCCTCGATGCAGAGATGGAAGCGGCTCATGCCGTTGAGCACCACCATGTCGAAGGGCGTGGTGGTGGTGCCTTCCTCGCGGTAGCCGCGGACGTGGAACCTGCCCGCGTTGGGCCTGCCGTGCAGGATGCCGTGGAGGAGCCCCGGATAGCCGTGGAAGGCGAACACCACGTCGGTGTCGCGGGTGAAGATCTCCACGAACTGATCGCCGGGCATGCCGTGGGGATGCTCGAGCGGATCGGCGATGGAGAAGAGGTCCACCACGTTGACCACCCGCACCGAAAGGCCAGGCGCCTTCTTCCGCAGCCACCAGGCAGCGGCCACCGTCTCCAGGGTGGGAACGTCGCCTGCGCAGCCGAGGACCACGTCGGGCTCGTCGCCTGCGTTGGACGCCCAGTCCCAGATGCCGGCGCCGCGGGTGCAATGCGCGCGCGCCTGGTCGATGTCCAGCCACTGCAGTTGCGGCTGCTTGTCGATGACGATCAGGTTCACGTAGTTGCGGCTGCGCAGGCAGTGGTCGGCCACCGAGAGCAGGCAGTTGGCGTCCGGAGGCAGGTAGACGCGCGCCACCGAGCCCTGCTTGGAGACGATGGTGTCGATGAAGCCGGGCCCCTGGTGCGAGAAGCCGTTGTGGTCGTTGCGCCAGCAAGTCGAGGTGAGCAGCACGTTCAGCGAGGAAACCGGCGCGCGCCAGGGCAGCTCGCGGCACATCTCCAGCCACTTGGCGTGCTGGGTGGCCATCGAGGCCACCACCATCGCGAACGCCTCGTAGGTGCAGAAGAGGCCATGGCGCCCGGTGAGGAGGTAGCCCTCCAGCCATCCCTCGCAGTTGTGCTCGGAGAGCACCTCGAGGACGCGGCCGTCCGCGGCGAGGTGATCGTCGGCCGCGAGGCGCTCTTCCATCCAGACGCGATCCGTGACCTCCAGCACGGCGCCCAGCCGGTTCGAGGTCAGCTCGTCCGGGCAGAAGACGCGGAAGTTCTGCTGCCGCTGGTTGCGCACGAAGACGTCGCGCAAGAGGGCGCCGAGCTGCCGCGTCGACTCGTGCCGCACCGTAGCCGGCGCCTTCACCTCCACCGCGTACTGCGCGTAGTCGGGGAGATCGAGCGGCACCAGGACGCGCCCGCCGTTGGCGTGCGGGCTCGCGCTCATCCGCCTGCCGCCCACGGGCGCGAGCCCCGGAGGAACTCTTTCGGCGCGCCGGAAGCTTCGAACAGCTCCTCCGGCCGGTACGACTTCATCCAGCTCTCCAGCGCGGCCAGGTGCGCCGGATTCTCCCGCACCTGCGCGATCGGCACCTGGTGGGCGCGGAACGTTCCCTCCACCTGGACGCCGTCCACCTGCTTGGGGCCGGTCCATCCCTTGGGCGTGCGCAGCACGATCATCGGCCAGCGCGGCCTCGACGCGCGCTCGCCTCCCGCGCCGCGCTGGATCTCGCGGATGCGGTCGCAGCAGGCGTCCAGGGTCTCCGCGAGCGCCGCGTGCACGCGGGCGGGCTCGTCGCCGACGACGAAGAACGGCTCGTAGCCGTGGCCGCGGAAGAGCGAGGCGATCTCCTCGTCCGGCTTGCGGCCGAGCACGGTGGGGCTCGCGATCTTGTAGCCGTTGAGGTGGAGCACCGGGAGCACGGCCCCGTCGCGCTTGGGATTGAGGAAGCTGATGCCCTTCCACGAGCCCTCCAGCGGCCCCGTTTCCGCCTCTCCGTCGCCCACCACCGCCAGCACCAGCAGGTCCGGGTTGTCGAAGGCCGCGCCGAAGGCGTGCGTGAGGACGTATCCGAGCTCGCCGCCCTCGTGGATGGAGCCGGGCACGGGCGGGCTCACGTGGCTGGGAACGCCGTACGGCGTCGAGAACTGCCGGAAGAGCTTGCGCATGCCCTCCAGATCCTGTCCGACCTCGGGATGGATCTCGGTCCAGGTCCCCTCCAGCCAGACGTTGGCGATCAGCGCCGGCCCGCCGTGTCCCGGCCCCGCCATGAAGATGGCGTCGAAGCCGCGCTTGCGGATGAGCCGGTTCATGTGCGCGTAGAGGAGCGACAGGCCGGGCGAGGTGCCCCAGTGGCCGAGCAGGCGCGGCTTGACGTGCTCGGGCCGCAACGGCTCCTTCAAGAGCGGATTGGCCTGCAGGTAGATCTGGCCGACGGTGAGGTAGTTGGCCGCTCGCCACCAGGCGTCCAGGAGCGCGAGCTCTTCCGCGGCGAGGGTATGAGGCATGCGCTTGGCTCCTGGGCCATCCCGGGATCGCGGACTCTAACGCCGGCGCGCTCGAATGGCCGGGCGAAGGTGTGCCTCTTTGGTGTAGATCGCACGCCTCATGGCGCTCTCCATCGGCATCGTCGGCCTTCCCAACGTGGGCAAGAGCACGCTCTTCAACGCGCTCTCGGGCGCCTCGGTGCTCGCCGCCAACTATCCCTTCGCCACCAAGGACCCCAACGTGGGCGTGGTCCCGGTGCCCGACGAGCGCCTCGACCGGCTCTCCGCGCTGTACCAGCCGAAGAAGACCACCCACGCCGCGCTGGAGTTCGTCGACATCGCCGGCCTGGTGAAGGGAGCCTCGAAGGGCGAGGGGCTCGGCAACCAGTTCCTCGGCAACATCCGCGAGGTGGATGCGGTGGCGCACGTGCTGCGCTGCTTTTCCGATCCGGACGTGGTCCACGTGGATGGGACGGTCGACCCGCTCCGCGACAAGGAGGTGGTGGACACCGAGCTTGCGCTCAAGGACCTCGAGTCGCTGGAAAAGAAGCGCGACCGCCGCGCCAAGGAGGCCAAGGCGCCGGGCAAGCCCGGAGAAGAGGCGCGGGCGGACCTGGCCGTCTACGACAGGCTCAAGGTGGCGCTGGAGGCGGGGCGGCCGGCGCGCAGCGTGGCCTTGAGCGACGAGGAGAAGCCGCGCGCCCGGGAGCTGTTCCTGCTCACCGCCAAGCCCGTGCTCTACGTCGCCAACGTGGACGAGGCGCAGCTCGGCGGGCTCGACAAAGACCCGCTGGTGGCGCGGGTTCGCCAGCTCGCGCAGGCCGAGGGCGCGCGCATGGTGGCCATCTGCAGCAAGGTGGAGGCGGAGATCCAGCAGCTCCCCGCGAGCGAGCGCAAGGAATTCCTCGCCACGGTGGGCCTGTCGGAGCCCGGCCTGGACAAGCTGGTGCGGGAAGGATTCACCCTGCTCGGGCTGCAGAGCTACTTCACCGCGGGCGAGGACGAGTGCCGCGCCTGGGTGGTGAAGAAGGGGGCCAAGGCCCCGCAGGCGGCAGGCGTCATCCACACCGATTTCGAGCGCGGGTTCATCAAGGCCGAGGTGATCCGCTGGGACGAGCTCTTGCGCTACGGTTCGGAGGCGGCGGCGAAGAGCAAGGGCGCCATGCGCATGGAAGGCAAGGAGTACGTCGTCCAGGACGGCGACGTGATGCATTTCTTGTTCAACGTCTAAGCTGCACTTCGGAGATGCATGACCGCTCTGCCGTTGATGCACGCTCTTCGATCACACCAGGGGGCGACTCGCGTCTCCCCCTGGACCCCCACGCGGAACTGCACCAATCTCTCCCCCTGGACCCCCACGCGGACTGCACCAGTCCCGCGGCGCCGTGCTTGAACCGCGAGGGTGCGGAAACTGCGCAGGAAAGGGCAGGCCTGGGAAGCGAACGGGGAAGTTGACCCTGCTGCGACCGCGGTGCTACCGATTGGCCTGCTCAACTCGCCAGCTCCTCGGGGAAATCGATATGAAGAATCGCATCTTCGCGCTGTGTGCCGCGCTGCTCTGCGCCTGCGGCACCGTCGCCGTCCGGGTCCCGGTGATGAGGCCGGCCGAGGTGAACATGGCCGCCTACCAGACCGTCGCCGTCGGCGAGATGAAGGGCGTCGGCACCCGGCCGATGGGCGACACGCTGGAGGAGGCGCTGGTCAGCAGCAACCGCTTCACGGTGGTGGACCGCGAGCACATCGCCTCGGTGATGCGCGAGCTGCAGCTCTCCTCCACCGACCTGGCCGATCCCGGCGCCGCCGCCAAGCTGGGCAAGGTGATCACCGCCGGCGCGCTCATCTTCGGCGACGTGCGCTCCACCTATCGCGAGCAGCCGGACGAGAACCACTACAAGGACGACAAGGGCGGGGCGCACGCCGTCTACACCCTCACCGGCGAGGCCTACGTCCGCGCCACCTTCAAGATCGTGGACGTCTCGACCGGCCGCCTGATCGTCGCCAAGACGTACGAGGAGAAGCGCGACGACACCAACCGCGGGCTGGACAAGGCGCCGCAGGCCATCGATCGCCTCGCGCTGGAGAACGCGGCCCGGCGCGCGGTGGTGGATCGGTTCATGAAGTCGATCGTTCCCCACCAGGAGTACATGTTCGCGAACTTCCAGAAGGACTCCGACATCCCGCAGCTCGAAGGCGGCATCGGCTGGGCGGAGCGGGGCGACTGGAAGAAGGCGCAGGACACCTTCAATACCGCGGCGCAGGACGCGGAGAAGAACGTCAAGCTCAAGTCCGGGCAGATCGCCAAGTGCTACTGGAACCTGGGCCTCTCCTACGAGTACGCCGGCGACTACGACAAGGCCGAGGGGATGGTGAACAAGGCCTACGCGCTCTCCAACCAGAAGGACATGCTCGGCGAGATCGACAACATCCACCGGCTGCAGGCGGACGCGAGAAGGCTTGCCGAGCAGACGGCGGCGCCGGAGGCCATCGGTGCGAAGTAGCGCGGCGCTGGCCGCGCTCCTCCTCTTCGGCGGCGGCTGCGCCGGCGAGAGGGCGGCGGTGAAGACCAGCTCTTCGCCGCGGCCGCCTGCGTGGATGGCCAGGCCGCCGGTCTCGTCGGACGCGCTCTACTTCACCGGCGCGAAGGAGGGAGCCGCCTCGCTCGAGGAGGGCAAGGCGTCCGCGGTGGAATCGGCGCGCAGCCAGGCGGCGCAGTTCATCGGCGTGGAGATCAGCGCCGAGCACCGCGACGTGATGAGCACGGAGGAGGCGGAGAACATGGCCCGCGACACGGTAAAGAGCCGCGCCAGCGCCATGCTCCGCTCCGCGGAAGTCGCCGACGTCTACTCCGAGAAGATCTCGCGCCAGGTGGGCTCGGGCACGGTGGACCGTTTCGACGTATGGGCGCTGATCCGGCTTCCCCGCGCGGAGGTCGAGAAGGAACGGCAGCGGCAGGCGCAGGAGGCGCAGGAGGCCGCCGTGGCAGCCCTGGGGCGCTTCCACGACGGCGTCGAAGCGGAGAAGCAGGGAAACCTCTTCGCCGCTCTGGAGCGGTATCGCGACGCGATGGCCCGGGCAAGAACCCTTGCCGCCAGCACGCCCACCGCGGATTCCGCCATCGCCAGCGCCGGCGCGCTTTCGCAGCGCGCACAGGATGCGGCAAGCGCCGTGCAGAAGAGGGTGCGGCGCGCCATCGTCATCGCGCCGGATTGGGCCGCGGGCGCGGTGACGCAAGCGCTCGCCAAGCAGGGCTTCGCCGCGCAGACGCAGGGTGAAGGCCCCGAAGAGGCGGCGCTGGCGCGGGCAAAGGCGCAAGGCACCCCGTGGGTGATCGTGGTACACGCATCCACCGCACCGGGCGGCAAGGTCTTTTCCCAGGTGGCCGCCACCGCTTCCCTGGACGTGCGTGCGCTGGACGCGCAGAGCGGGGCGGTGGTGGCGTCCGCCCAGAAGCAGGCGAAGGCGGTGGCACGGACCGCCGAGGCAGCGCAGCAGGCCGCGGCGAGCGAGGCGGGGCTCGGCGCCGGCAGCGATCTCGCGGCGGCGCTCGTCGCGAAGGAGAATGCCGGACCTTAACGGATGCGCGTCGGCAGGGCCGCCGCGACGAGGGAGGAACGACGGTGAGGAAGATCCTTGGCTTCACGATGGCCGCTGCGCTGCTGGCATGCGGCGGCGGCAACAAGCCGGAGATGTCCAACCAGGTGCTCCACGCCAACGGCCCGGACTGGGTGAACCGCGGCTCGGGCGCATTCGGCGGCGACAAGGGCAAGGTGTTCTACGGCGTGGGCATCGCGAGCGGCATCCGCAACGCGGCCATGCGCAGGTCCACCAGCGATTCGCGCGCCCGCTCGGAGATCTCCAAGATCCTCGACACCTACGTGTCCGTGCTCAACAAGGATTACCAGGCGTCCACCACCGCCGGCGACATGAGCCAGTCCTCGGAAGAGCAGCACGTCGAGCAGGCGCTCAAGACCTACTCGTCGATGGAGCTTTCGGGGGTGCAGATCATCGACCACTGGGTGGACACCGACGGCACCGAGTACGCGCTCGCCGCGCTCGACATGGACGCCTTCAAGGGCAACATGGACCGGATGAAGGACCTGAACGCGAAGGTGCGCGACGCCGTGCGCGCCAACGCCGACAAGGCCTTCGACGAGCTGAACGCCGAGGAAGCCAAGCACCAGAAGTAGGGTCTCACCTCGACGCGAGCCTGCTCGCGAGCAGCAGCGCGGAGATCATCGGCTCCGGGTCGGCGCTGCCTTTCCAGGCGATGGAGTCGGCGGTGCCGTGGTCGGGGCTCGTGCGGGGAAAGGGCAACCCCAGGGTGACGTTCACCGTCGCCGCGAAATCGAGCAGCTTGGCCGGGATCAGGCCCTGGTCGTGATAGAGCGCGACCACCGCGTCGTACTCCCCCTTCGCGGCCTGGGGGAAGAGCCCGTCCGCGGGCCACGGTCCGGAAGCGCTCACGCCCGCCCTGCGCGCCTGGTCGATGGCCGGCTTGACCACGCGCTCCTCCTCGTCGCCGAAGATGCCGCCGTCGCCCGCGTGCGGGTTGAGCCCGCACACCGCGATGCGCGGAGCCGCGATGCCCCAGCGCTCGCGCAGCTCCTTGGCCGCGAGCTGGACCACGAACGCGATCTGCGCGGCGGAGATCTTTCGCGGCACCTCGGCGAGGGCGAGGTGATTGGTCGCGAGCACGACGCGCAGCCGCGGCCCCGCCATCATCATCGCCACCCGGGTCGAGGTCATGGACGCGAGGTGCTCGGTGTGCCCGACGAAGGTGGGAGTGGAGAGCGAAACCCGGTGCTTGGAGAGCGGCGCGGTGCAAAGCGCCCCCGCCTCGCGCGCGATGCAGGCGCGGGCGGCGCGATCCACGCATTCCAGCGCCAGCGCTCCGGCCTGCTGCGCCGACGGTTCCGCTCCAGCGGACCCCACCTGCACCACGCGCGCGTCGAACGGCACCTGGCGCAGGCGGGCGGCCCGGTGCAGGGTCTCGCGGTCGCCGAAGACCACCGGCTCGAGCGCGCTCCGGACCCGCGCCTCCGCGAGCGCAAGCACCACCACCTCGGGGCCGATCCCGAGCGGATCGCCCATCGAGATGGCGAGGGGGAGCATCAGAGCTTCTCGTCCACCTGCGCCGTCTTGCGAAGCTGCGCGAGGTAGTGCTCGCGCTCCTTGAGCACGGACTCGCTGGCGAGCTTCTGCCGGATCTGTTCCTGCACCTCGGAAAGCGGCTTGGGCGGCAGCTTGCGGCGGTCCTCCACCATGACGAGGTGGTAGCCGCCGTGCTCGCCGGGCACGCGGATGAGCCCGGATGACTGGCCGGTCTGGAGTGAAAAGGCCGCGTCTTCCAGCGCCTGCAGCATCTGTCCGCGGCGGAAATAGCCCAGGTCTCCGCCCTCCTTGGCGGTGGGCCCTTCCGACACGTCGCGCGCCACCTTGGCGAAGCTCTCGCCCTCCTTGATGCGCCGGAGCGCAGCGTCGGCCCGCGCTTCTGCCGCCCGCAGCCGGTCGGGTGTGGCCCCGTCCGGCGCGGCGATGTAGATGTCGCGCGCCCGCACCTCGTACTCCGGTTCCTTGATCATGTTCGCGTAGGCGGCCTGCACCTCCTCGTCGCTCACCTTGCGCGGCTTCACCTTGTACTGCAGCAGGCGGATCATCAGCTGCTGCCGCTTGAGCGACTCGCGCACCGACTCCAGCGTCATCCCCTGCTGCGAGAGCGCCTCGCGGAAGTGCGGCATGTCGAGGCCGTTCTGCTTGGCGAGCTGCTCGATCAGCTTCTGCACCTCGTCGTCCGGGACGTCGATGCCCAGGGCGGTGGCCTCGCTTTCGACCAGGCGCTCGTCGATCAGCTCGTCGACGGAGCGCTTGATCAGCTCCTTGCGCTGCGCGGCGCCCGCCGGACCCGCGGGCACACGGGCCAGCTCGGGCGAGACGCGCTCCTCCGCCTCGGAGAGGGTGATGGGATGCCCGTTCACCACCGCCGCGATCCGGTCCTTGATCTCGGCCCGCGCGGCAAGGGGCAAGAGACAGACGAGGAGGAGCTTCTTCATCAGGCTGCGGAAGATAACGGATCCCCGGTGCAGATCAACCGCGGGGCGGGTTCCGGGCTCAGCGCACCCGCGCGAGGGCGGCGGTGTCGATCTGGACGGTGGCGGAGGAGCGCAGCTGCTGGAGGAGCTGGCGTTCGGCCTGGGCGCGCTTTTCCGCGGTGGCGCGCCGCTCCGCTTCCGCCTTCACCTCTTCGAACTTCCTCGCCCGCGCCGCGCGGCGGCCCAGCGACTTGAAGACGTGGAAGCCATAGGAGGACTGCACCACGCCGGAGATCTTTCCGCTCTGCAGCGAGAAGCAGGTGTCCTCGAACACCTTGGGCATGGTGCCCCGGGAGATCCAGCCCAGGTCGCCGCCCGCGCGCGCGTCGGGAGAGGTTCCCGCCTGCCGCGCCAGCTTGTCGAACGGCGCGCCGGCGCGGAGCTGGTCGAGGATGCTCTTGGCCTCGTCCGGCGTACGCACGGCGATCTGCAGGCAGTGCACCGCCTCCGGCTCCTCGAAGAGCGCGTGGTGCGTGTCGTAGAAGGCGCGCGTCTCCGCAGCCGAGGCCCGTTCGCCGCGCGTCTCCTCGGTCACGTAGCGCGCAGCCAGGAGCCGCTCGCGCATCTCGTCGGAGAGCTGCTCGGCGCTCTGGCCGTCGCGGGCGAGCTGATCGTTCCAGGCCGCGCCGCCCTTGCGCGCGTCGTCGGCCAGCGCGTCGGTTGCCCGCTGCACCTCCGCCTCGCTGACCGACATGCCCGCCGCCTTTGCCCGCTGCAGCACGATGACGCGGTCGATCTGCGCGTCGAGCAGGGCGCGCGCGAGCCGCGGCACCTCCTGCGCGGCGATCTTCGCCTCGCCGTTGCCGGTTCCGCGCCGCATGCGATCCAACTCGGCCTGGACGCGCGTCAACGGAATCGGGTCGCCGTTCACCAGCGCCAGAGCAGGCGGGGCAGGCGGCGGCGGCGGCGGCGCGCGCTTGCAGGCGGCGAAAAAGGAGAGGAGGCCGAGCGCGATCAGCGCGCTCAGGCCTCCCCGGTGCGGCACGGACTTCACGGCGGCCTTAGTTCCCGCCGATCTTGGAAGTCGCCGTCGGCGGCGGAGTCGGCGCGGGCGGCGCGACCACGGAGTGGCTGGAGAACTGGGAGGGCGCGTGCGGCAGCGTCGGCACGGCGGTCGCCGCGTCCGGCTGCACCTTCTCCAGCTCGGCGTCGTTGATCGCCACCGTGGCGCTCTCGCGAAGCTTCTTGATCCAGGCGTCGTAGTCGCGGCTGCGGCGCTCGCGCGCCATGCGCTGGCGGATGGCGTCCTTGCTCTCGTCGAAGGAGTGCTCCATCGCCGCCGTCTTGACCTGCATCTTCACCAGCTCGATGCCCTTGGGCGTCTCGATGGGACCGGCGGTCTCGCCCGGCATGGTCAGGTTGAAGGCGGCGTCCGCCAGCTCCTTGCTGTACGCGCGCGTCAGCTCGTCCTTGGAGAGGAAGCGCAGGTCGCCGCCCATCGCCGCCGAGGCCATGTCCTTGCTCTCGCGGATGGCGATACCCTGGAACGCGCTCGCCTCGCCCTTCTTCTCCCGGGCATCGATGTCCTTGAGCAGCGCGGTTGCCTTCTTCTTCGCCTCCGCCTTCTCCTTCGCGGTCGTGGCGGGGAGGAAGATGTGGTACACGCGCGCCCGCGCCGGCTTGACGAACTCGTCGATGTGCGCCTGGTAGAACTTCTGCATCTCGTCGTTGCTGATGTCGGCGCCGGCGAGCTTCTCGTCGAGCTGGTGCTTGATCAGCTCCTGGATCATGGCGCGCTTGGCCTGCTCCTTGACCGCCGGGCTCTTGTCGAAATCCCTGCCGCACCGCCTCCTGGGCGAGCAGCTCGTTGCGGATCATGTTCTCGACGAACTCCTTCTTGCGCTCCACCGTGTTGTAGCGGGCGCGGAGGAAGGGGCTGGTCTCGTTGAGCCGCTCCTTCACGTCGTTGGCGGTGATCACCTGATCGCCGACCTTGGCCACGACGGGGCTGGAGGAGGAAGACTTGCTGCAGGCCGCGAGAGCGGCTGCGGCGAGGAAGATGCCTGCAAGGCGGGTATTCATTCGACGGGTCCTTCGTGAGAGGGCCGAGCGGAGATATCAGCACAACAGCGCCCGCAAAGGTTTACTTCCAGGCAGGCGGGTCCTCAAAGCGCTTTCAGGCCGCGCACTTGCGCAGCTCCTGAAGCAGCGCCCGGGCGCTCTCCAGCACGGCCGTCTGCTCGTCGACCGCGGCCACCAGCTCCATCCCCGGTGTAAGGCGATATCTCCCCTTTCCCTTCCCGACGAGCTGCGCCAGGCGCACCGGATCCAGGGCGGCGTCCGGTCCGAGCTGCGCCACCAGCCGCCCCGGCCCGTGCTTGAGGCCGCGCATGCGCAGCGCGCGCAGCTCGTTCTTCAGCGACATCACCTCGACCAGCGCGTCCACCTCCGGCGGCGGCTCGCCGCACTGATCGCGCAGCTCACCCTTCACCTCGTAGAGCGCCTCTTCGCTGGTGGCCGAGGCCAGCCGCTTGTAGAAGAAGAGCCGCTGCTGCACGTCCGGGACGTAGTCTTCGGGGATCAGCGCGGGCACCGGCAGCTCCACGTCCGGCTCGAACTCCTGCCGCACCTCCTCGCCCTTGAGCTGCTGCGACGGCCTCCTCCATCAGCTGGGTGTAGAGGTCGAAGCCGACCGAGGCGATGTTTCCGCTCTGGTCCGGACCGAGCAGGTTGCCCGCGCCGCGGATCTCCAGGTCGTGCGAGGCGATCTGGAAGCCCGCGCCCAGCTCGGTGAACTGCTGCAGCACCTGAAGGCGCTTCTGCGCGTCGCGGGTGATGCTCCGCCGCGCGGGGATCAGCAGATAGGCGTAGGCGCGCTCGCGGCTGCGGCCGACGCGCCCGCGAATCTGGTAGAGCTGCGAGAGGCCGAAGGTGTCGGCGCGGTTCGACCAGGATCGTGTTGGCGGAGGGGATGTCGAGGCCGCTCTCGATGATGGCGGTGCAGAGCAGCACGTCGTGCTGCTTGTCCACGAACTCCGTCATCACCTTCTCGAGCTTGCCCTCCGCGCATCTGCCCGTGCGCGACGGCGATCTTCGCCTGCGGCACCAGCTTCGCAAGATAGTCGAGGACGCCGCGAATGGTCTCGATGCGGTTGTGCAGGAAGAAGACCTGCCCGCCGCGGGAGAGCTCGCGCTCGATGGCCTCCTTGATGGTGGCGCCGTCGAACTTGGAGACGAAGGTGCGGATGGCCCGCCGGTCCACCGGCGGCGTGCCGATGATGGAGAGGTCGCGCACGCCCATCATCGACATGTGCAGCGTGCGGGGAATGGGCGTGGCGGTGAGGGTGAGCACGTCCACCAGCTTGCGCAGCTTCTTCAGCTGCTCCTTGTGCTTGACGCCGAAGCGCTGCTCCTCGTCCACCACCACCAGTCCCAGGTCCTTGAAGCCCACGTCGGCGGAGAGCAGCCGGTGGGTGCCGATCAGGACGTCGACCTTGCCCTCGCGGGCGCGCTGCGAGGATCTCCCGCGATCTCCTTCTCGTCGCGCAGCCGGGAGATCATCTCCACCGCCACCGGGTAGTCCTTGAAGCGCTTCGGACAGGTGCGGAAGTGCTGCGCGGCGAGCACGGTGGTGGGCACCAGCACCGCCACCTGCTTCTTGTCCTCCACCGCCTTGAAGGCCGCGCGCATCGCGACCTCGGTCTTGCCGTAGCCCACGTCGCCGCAGACCAGCCGGTCCATCGGCTTCTTCGCCTGCATGTCCGCCAGCACCTCTTCGATGGCGCGCTCCTGGTCCGGCGTCTCGTCGAACTCGAAGTCCGCCTCGAACGGTGCGGTACATGACGTCGGGCGGCGAGAAGGCGTAGCCCTGGTGCGCGGCGCGCGCGGCGTAGATGTCGAGGAGCTCCGCCGCCATCTTGAGCAGCTCCTCCTTGACCCGCGCCTTGCGCTTCTGGAAGGTCTGGCTCTTGAGCGAGTCGAGCCTGGCCTTCTCGGGATCTCCGCCGGTGTACTTCTGGATCTGCCGCAGCCGCCCGACCGGCAGGTAGAGCTTGTCCTTGCCGGCGAACTGCAGAAGGATGAAGTCGGCGGCGAACCCGCGCACGTTCAGGCGGGTGAGGCCGCCGTAGCGGGCGATGCCGTGGTCCACGTGGACCACCAGGTCGCCCTCCTTGAGGTCGCGGAAGTCCGCGCCGTCCGAACCGAAGGTCCGCGGCTTGCGCGGCGCCCTGCGCGCCTGCGCGCGCGGTCCGAAGATGTCCTCGTCGGAGTAGACGGCGAGGCGGTCGTGCGGGTCCACGAAGCCCGCGCTGATCTCGCCGACGACGAGGTGGGCGTGGACGTGCGGCGAGAAGAGCGCCTCGTCGAGCGGCCCGATCTGCGCCATGAGGTTCCGGTCGAGCAGCAGCCTGCGCGCGCGCTCCGCCTGGGCGGAGGAATGGCAGGCAACCACCGCCGCGATGCCGCGCTCGCGCAGCGCCTCGAGACGGCGCACCAGGGGCGAGAGCGCGCCGTCCTCGCCGTGGTGGCTCTGGATCTCCGCGCGCAGCTCCGCGGTGGGCTGCAGGTCGAAGTCCACCTCCGCGGTCCCCATGGCCGCCTCTGCGCCGCCCAGCGTCAGCCCGGACAGCTCCAGCACCGGCGCCTGCTCCAGCACCGGCCGCACGTCGCGCTCGTGCAGGTAGTGCTGGTCCGGCGGCAGCGCCAGCTCGCCCTTCTGCCGCGCCGCGCTGAACGCCTCCTCCAGCGCCGACCAGAGATCGCCCCACTGCCGCTCCAGCTCCAGCGGGTCGTCGAGCACCCAGATGGCGTCCCGCGGCAGGTACTCGGTGATGGGCGAGAGCCCGCCGGGATAGAAGCCGGGAAGGATGGCGGTGAGCCCCGCCGCGAAGAGGGTCATCGTCCTGCGACAGCGTGGAGAGGTCGTCGATCAGCTCGCGGAGTTGGCGCGAGGGCGTCTCGACGGCGTCCGCCGCCGCCCGGACGGTGGCGATGGCGGCGCGGCGCCCCTCCTCGTCGAGCACGATCTCGCGGGCAGGGCAGAGCGAGATCTCCCGGATCTCGCGGATGGTGTGCTGGGTCTGCGGGTCGAAGGCGCGGATCTTCTCGACCAGGTCGCCGAAGAATTCCAGCCGCGAAGGCGCAGCCTCCAGCGGGGACCAGACGTCGAAGACTCCGCCGCGGACGGCGTAGGTGCCGGGATCCTCGACCAGCGGCACCCGCGCGTAGCCGGCGGCGGTGAGCTTTTTCGCCAGCTCGTCGCGGTCCTGCTCCATCTCCAGCGAGATCTGCAGGCTGCGCCGGTCGAGCGCGCTGCGGGGCAGGACCCGGCGGCCCAACGAGCGCACCGAGGAGACGATCACCGGCTGCTCTTCGCCGAGGTGGAGGCGGAAGAGCGACGCGAGCCGCTGTTGGGCGACGAAGCGGTCCGGCGTCAAGCCCTCGTAGGGAAGCATCTCGTCCGCCGGCAGCCGGACCACCGCGCGGCCCTCCGGGAGGAAGAAGCGGAGGTCCTTCTCCAGCGCTTCCGCGGCCTCCTCGTCGGGCTCGACGCAGACGAGCGGGCGCTTCGATCGCCTGTGCCAGCGCGGCCAGCGCCCGGCCACGCGCCGCTCCGAAGAGGCCGCGCGCGCGCACCTTCCGGTTGCCGCCGCGGAAGGCCGCGATCAGCTCGGCGAGCGCCGTCGAGCTGCCCTTCGGGCGGGGGCTACGAAATGGGCTGGAGTCGTTTCCAAAGCACACGACCGCCTCCGCGCATCGGTGCGCGGGGCGGGTCGCGATGGTTTAAGGCCAGGCGAGCTTCGAATCAACCGCGGAGAGCGGCGACCTACGCGAGGTGGTCGAAGCCTGCGCGGCGGGGCAGAGGGCGTGGTTGGCCGAGCTCGGTCAGGGCGACGCCCGAGCCCGCGGCAGGATTCGACCCACTTCGGCGTAGTCCATCAGCTTGCCGAGGGCTTCGAGCTTGCGGCGGGGAACGGAGAGGATGAGCGCGTAGTCTTCCCCGCCGGTCAGCGCCAGCTCCATCCCGTCGGGCAGCGAGCGCGCGGCGCGGCCGAGCGGAAGGGAGCTGCACTCGACCACCGCGCCCACGCCGCTGGAGTCGGCGAGGTGGCGCAGGTCCTGGAGGAAGCCGTCGCTCACGTCGATGGCGGCGGAGGCGAAGCGCGCCGCGAGGAGTCCTTCGCGCAAGAGCGGCTGCGGGCGGCGCTGGGCGCGCGCGGCCATCGCGTGAGGGAGCGGGCGCAGCCCCGCGGCGGCGTCGCCGAGCCGCCCGATCACGACCAGCGCCTCCCCGGGGCGCGCTCCTGTCCGGGCGAGCGGCCGCTTCGCTTCCCCGAGCGCCGTGATGGTGATGCTCCATGCGGAGGAAGCGGTCACGTTGCCGCCGATCAGCGCGCACCCGGACTTCGTCGCCAGCGGCCGCCATCCCCCGGGCGATGCGCCGCGCGATCGCCTCGGCCCGCTGCTTGCGCGGAACCCCCAGGGCGCAGAGGAACCAGCGCGGCCTCGCGCCCGGCGGCGGCCAGGTCGGAGAGGTTCACCGCCAGCGCCTTCCAGCCCACGTCCTCGGGGGAGAAGCGGCGCAGGTCGAAGTGCACCCCTTCCACCACCGCGTCCGTCGTCGCCACCAGCCGCAGGCCGCGCGCAGGCTCCACCGCGGCGCAGTCGCTGCCGGGCCCGATCACCACGCCCTTGCCGCGTTTGAAGGGGGCAAGGAAGGCGTCGATCAGGTCGAACTCGGAGCTCAATTCCGCTGCTGCATCTCGAGGCCGCTGCCGGGCGGCTCGATGGGCAGGATGAGCGTGAAGGTCGCGCCCCTGCCCATCTCGCTCTTCACCGACACCTCGCCGCCGTGCGCCTCGACGTAGCTCTTGACGATGGAGAGGCCGAGGCCCGCGCCGCCGTACTCGCGGGAGGCCGACGAGTCCGCCTGGAAGAACGTCTCGAACACCTTGTGCTGCAGCTCGGGGGGAATCCCGATGCCGTTGTCGCTCACCGAGATCTGGAAGTACCCGGAGCTGCCGAAGGGGCCTGCCGCCGCGGGCGGCCGCTCCGCCGGCCCTGCCTGCACGGAGATCTGCCCGCCCGCGGGGGTGAACTTGACCGAGTTGGAGAGCAGGTTCACCACGCACTGCCGCACCTTGTCGCCGTCCACGGTGACGCTGCTGATGGAGGGAGACAGCTCGGTCTTGAGCTGCAGGTTCTTCTTGAAGCTCTGCGGCAACACGCTCTCCATCGCGCTCTGCACGATGTCGTCGAGGCTCGCCGGCTTGCGCACCAGCTGGACGCCGCGGGCCTCGATGCGCGAGAGGTCGAGGATGGAGGAGATCAGCCGCAGCAGCGACTCGCCTTTTTCGAGAATCGTCTTGAGATATTCCTTCTGCTCGTCGTTGAGGTCGCCGGCGAGGCCCGCGAGCAGCATCTCGCTGTAGCCGATCACGCTGGTGAGCGGCGTGCGCAGCTCGTGCGAGACGGTGGCGAGGAAGTTCGACTTCATCCGGCTCAGTTCCTGGAGGCGCTCGAGGGCGTCGGAGAGCTTGCGGTTCTTCTCCTGCACCTCGCGGTAGCTCTCGGTCACGCTCTCGATGTGGAGCTGCGACGGAGATCATCGCCCGGTGCGAGGTGAACACCAGCACGTCCACCAGGCGGGCGAAGTGCTCGAGGATGCGGCGCACGGTGGTCTCGGGCGCCCGGCGGATCCGGTCGATGCAGCTGCTTGGCCTTGGCCAGGTCGAACTCGCCTTGCAGGTCCTTCAGCTCGGCCCCGAGCTCGCCCACGTCGTCGGGCATGAAGGGCCCGAAGATGATGCGCCCGAGCAGGTCGCCCTCGTAGACGATGGGCATCATGAGATAGCGCAGGCCGCTGAAGCAGTTGCGCACCGCCACCGCGTTCTGCGCGTTCTGCGTCTCCAGCGGCCGCACCTTGATGTGGGTGACCGTCTCGGTGCAGAGCCTGCGCCCGTTGGGGCCGCTGAACATGTAGGCGCAGAAGTCGCCGGAGGCGACCTTCATGTCCACCAGCTTGGTGCCGCTGGCGTCGAAGACCTTCAGGCCGATCTTGTAGAGGTCCACGAACGTCTTGCAGACGTTGGTGAAGCTCTGCAGATCGAGCAGTTCGCCGAGCACGAGCTGCTTCTGGAGGATGCTCTCTGCCACTCGCGTCCTAACCCGTCTTCCCGCCGGCCTTGAGGGGCGGCGGGTCCAAGAGGCACTTCCTCAGCTCCTCGACGAAGGCGCGCCGGTCGAGCCCGATCTTCTGCGAGAGCTGGTAGACGCGATCGATCTGCTCGAAGGTGAGATCGACGAGCCCGAGGAAGGTTTCGACCACCCCTTCCCCGCGCACCGCCACCGCCTCGTAGACCGGCTGCTTGTCCTCCCGCCGCATCTTCTCGATGGCCTCGTCGGTGGTGGCGTCGCCGAGGTCCTTCTTGTTCCACTGCACCACGTTGGGCATCGACTCCACGTCGAGCCCGTTGGCCTTGAGGTTCTCCACCATGTTCAGCCAGTACTTGTAGTTCTCCTGCCGCTTGCCGGGCTGGCTGTCGGCGATGAAGGCGATGGCGTCGGCGCCCTGCAGCACGATCCGGCGCGTGGAGTTGTGCATCACCTGGCCGGGGACGGTGAAGAGCTTCAGCTTCACCTTGAGGTTGCCGGCGGTGAAGACCAGGGGCAGCGTGTCGAAGAAGAGGGTGCGATCGTCCGCGGTGTCCAGCGTCATCAGATGACCGCGCAGGTGCGGCTGGATGCGGTTGTAGAGCGCGCGCAGGTTGGTGGTCTTCCCGGACAGGCCAGGGCCGTAGTAGACGATCTTGAGCGTCAGCTCGCGTTGCCCCGTATTGAACTGCACGTCGATTCACCCCTGGCGGCGGCAAACGCCGAAACGCGGTTGCGCCGTCTCTCCGCTCACCCGCCCGGTACCGGGCGAGCGATCTCGCTCCCTAGTGTCTACCCAACAGGCGGCTACGCCAAGCTCCTTCCGCCGTATCGGCGGCGTGGGCGCGCCTCGGTGGACCTGCGCGCATGTCGCACCCGATCAGGGGCCTGCCGCGCCGCGCCAGAACCGCGCTGCCTCCTCGGGCGTGCGCAGGATGCGGCAACGCGGCAGCGACTCGACGAAGAGCCGTCCATAGCTCTTGCGCGTGACGCGCGCGTCGAGCACCGCCACGATGCCCCGGTCGGTCGCGGTGCGGATGAGGCGGCCGAAGCCCTGCTTGAGCGCCAGCGCGGCTTGCGGGACCTGGTAGCCGTAGAACGCATCCTCGCCCGCTGCTCGCAGCCGATCGATGCGCGCCGCGACGATGGGCTCGCCGGGCGAGGCGAAAGGCAGCTTGTCGATGACCACCAGGCTGAGCGCCTCGCCGGGGACGTCGACGCCTTCCCAGAAGCTCTGCGAGGCGAAGAGCACGCTGGGGCTTTCGCGAAACCTCTTCAAGAGCTCCGCCTTGGGCGCCTCGCCCTGCAGCAGCACCTGCCAGGGCAGCTCGCCGCTCGAGCAGCGCGTGCACCGCCCGCATGTTGCGCAGCGAGGTGAAGAGCACGAACGCGCGCCCGCCGGTGACCGGCAAGAGCGCGCGCAGCTCGCCGGCGACGGCGTCGGCAAAGGCGGCATCCTGGGGGTCGGGCATCTTTCTGCGGCAGGTAGAGCGCGGCGTGCTACTCGTAGTCGAAGGGCGACGCCAGCACCGCCTCGTCCAGCGGAAAGAGCGGCCCGGTGTCGTCGGCGAGGCCCACGCGCCGGGCGAAGTAGCCGAGCTCGCCGCCCACCGCCAGCGTCGCGCTGGTGAAGACCACCGGGCCGACGCGGTCGTAGAGCTTGTCCTGGAGGATGCTGGCGACGTCGATGGGCGACGCATGCAGGAAGAGGTGCCCGCCGCGCGCCTCGGCCCAGTGGATGAGGTCGCGGTGCACGCTGCCCGTCGGCGAAGAGCTCCAGGTCGGCGTACAGGGAGAGACAGCGCCGCTCGAGCAAGGAGAGCTCCTCGTCCGCGCTGGAGGAGAGCGCGGCGCCCAGCGCCCGCACCAGCTCGGCAAGGACGCCGCGCTCCGTTTCCGCCGGCCGGAGCGCGCCGGGGAGCAATGCCCAGCGGCTCTCGCGCTCCTTCGCGCGGCCGGATTCCGGCGCGGTCTCCAGCGCCGCCTCGAAATAGTCGCGGCCGGAGTGCGAGAGGCGCGCGGCCAGTCCCGCCGCTTCCAGCAGCTGCGGGCGCCCGGCCAGCGCCCGCGAGGCGTCGCGCGCCAGCTCGGAGACGCGGAAGCTGGAGAGCTGCGCGCCGAAGTGCTCGGTGGCCACGTCCTCCACCGCGTGCGCTTCGTCGAACACCACCGCGTCGTACCTGGGCAGGACGGCCGCGCCGGCATCTCCCGCCGACGAGCTGCGCAGGGCAAGGTCGGCGAAGAAGAGGTGATGGTTCACCACCACCACGTCGGCGTCGGCAGCCTCCCTGCGCATGCGGAAGACGAAGCAGCGGTCGTAGTGCGCGCACTTCGTTCCCGTGCACTGCTCGGCGGTGGCGGAGAGGTCTCGCCAGGAGGCGAGGTTGTCGGGCAGCCCGGTCAGCTCGGCGCGGTCGCCGGTCCGGGTGGTCTCCGCCCAGCGCGCGATGCCCTCGAGCAGCGGGGCCTCGTCGCGCACCGCGAAGGTGGGATTGCGCAGGAACTGATCGAAGCGCAAGAGGCAGAGATAGTTCTGCCTGCCCTTGAGGAAGGCGAAGCGCGCGTCCACCCCCAGCGACTGCAGGAGCGGCACGTCCTTCTCGGCGAGCTGTTCCTGCAGCGTCTTGGTGGCGGTGGAAACCACCACCTTGAGGCCGCTCCGCGCCGCGGGCAGGAGGTAGGCGAGGGTCTTGCCGGTACCGGTTCCCGCTTCCACGAGCAGCGCGCGCCCGTGGGCGAGGGCGTCCTCCACCCGCGCCGCCATGGCCAGCTGCGGGGCGCGCGGCTCGTAGGCGGGGAGCACGCGCGAGAGCGCACCGCCGGGGCCGAGCACGTCGCGCAACGAATCCGCCACGCCGCCGTTCTACCCCGCGAGCAGGGCCACGGGCACGGGCGAAAACGAGAGCAGGAAGAGCAGCACGGACAACAGCACCAGGGCGCGCCGCGGACCGTCCAGCCGGTCCTCCGGCTCCGCGAGCGGCGGATGGAAGCCGAGGCCGAGGCCCATCAACAGGCCCCAGAGGATCCAGCCGGGGAAGGCGGTGAAGACGCCCAGCGCCAGAAGCGCAGCGGAGAGCGGCGGGCCTGCCAGCCGGTGCAGCCTCGGCGACGCGCCGAAGAGCACGTGGCCTCCGTCGAGCTGTCCCAGGGGCAGGAGGTTCAGCGCCGTGAGGAAGAGACCGAACCAACCTGCCACCGCCACCGGGTGCAGCGCCAGCGTCTTGCCCGCCGGCAGCGCGCCCCAGACCAGCCGCTCGGCGAGGACCATGCGCGGCCGGATAGCCGAGGTCGAACGCCTCCTTCAGCGCCGGCCAGGTGCCGGTGTGGAACCACTGCAAGAGCGCGCCGAACAGCGTCCAGCGCGCCGCCTGCGGCTCGACGGGAACCAGGGTGGACCAGTGAAGCCCGAGCACCAGCACGGGGATGGTGGCGACGAACCCCGCGATCGGGCCCGCCGCGCCGATGTCGAGCAGCGCCCGCCGCGTGCGCGGCAGGGAGCGCAGCCGGATCACCGCTCCCAGCGTGCCGATGATGGAGAGCAGGGGCGCGGGGATGAAGAAGGGCCAGGTGGCGTCGACGCCGTGCCTGCGCGCAAGGAAGAAGTGCCCCATCTCGTGCGTGAGCATGACGAAGAGCAGCGCCAGCGAGAAGCCGAGGCCGTGGCGGAGCATCTCCACCCGATCCGGCGCGGGAAGCTGCGTGTCGCTGAGCACGCTGCCGGCGACGAACGCGGAGCCGAAGGTGAGCAGGAAGAGGAGGATGTTGAGCAAGGGCGGCCGCAGCGCGCCCAGCGTCCCCGGCCCCGGCGGCGGCCGCGGCAGCAGTGTCTCTTCAGCGCCCTGCGCCGGGTCCATGGCGCTACCTGGGCTTGCCC
Source organism: uncultured delta proteobacterium (assembly GCA_963792275.1). GTDB lineage: Bacteria > Myxococcota > Myxococcia > Myxococcales > 40CM-4-68-19 > 40CM-4-68-19. The sequence goes on along the minus strand of CAWBVQ010000011.1, from coordinate 109,779 downwards.
GCGTCGGTCGCGACGCTCGCGGGCGGCACCGGGGGCGGCCCCTCCGGGTCGAATTCCACGATGTTGCCGCGGTTCACCCAGAGCCAGAAGAAGGGCTTCTCCGCCTCGCGGTCCTTGCCGAACACCGTGTCGCCCGCGGCCCCGGCGAAGGGCCGGTTCATGCCCGCGAGCGCCGCCCGCAGCTCGTCGCGCGACTGCGGCCGGCGCTCCTCGATGGCTTTCTTGAGCAGGCTCGCCGCGTCGTAGGCGTGCGCCTCGAGGAAGCCGGGCGCGCGGTGGTAGGTGTTGGTGAACTCGTCGACCCAGCGCTTCGTCGCCGGCCGCTCGGAATTGGCGAAGAACACCTCGACGAAGATGCTGCACTGCACGTAGCGCGCGACCCCCGACCGCTCGTCCACCAGGTCGGGCGAGTCCCAGAGCGAGGTGCCGAGCAGCTGCACGGTGTGGAGCTGCTCGTTCTTGGTGGTGTGCCTCACCACCTCCAGCTCCTTGGTGTCGCAGCCCGCCGTGATCACGTCCTCGGCGGCGACCGCGGGCGCGATCAGCCGGACCGTCCGGGCGGCGTCGGGGATGAAGAGCGCGTCGAAATCGACGATGGGCGCCTGCTGGTTGCGCAGCTGGCTCAGCGCCTTGCGCCTGCGGTACGGGTCGGTGATCTCCTTGGTGATCTTCTCCGCCTCTTCCGAGAACTGCTGGCGCTCCGCCAGGTCGGCCGGCGAGCGCCCCACCATGTGCTGCACGAACGGCTTGAAGGTGGTGGTGCGCAAGGGGTAGTGCTCGAAGGCGCGCACCTCGGCGCCGCCGGCGTCCAGCGCGTCCCAGAAGTAGTCCGACATCTCGTCGCCGTACGACGACTCCGGCTGGAGGATGCCGAAGCTCTTCGCGTTGAGCTTCTTCTGCGCGTAGTCCGCCACCGCCCTCGCCTGCGCGCTGGAGGTGGGCATGTCGCGGAACACGTACTCGCCCAGGGCCGTCAGGCCCTCCGCGCGCGAGAGCGAGACGATGGGCACTCCCAGCTGCTGCGCCCGGGTGGCGGCGGCGAGGCCCTCGGCGATGCCGAGCGGCCCGAGGATGGCGACCGCCCCCCTCTGCGCCAGTTGCTCCACGGCGTCCGCCGCGGCGTCGGGCTCGCCCTTGGTGTCCACCACTTCCACCTGGAAATTTCCCCGGCCCTGGAGGTCGAGCGTGAGCGCGATGCCGTTCAGGGCCTGGTCGGCGAAGCCTTTCAAGTCCCCGGTCAGCGGCAGCACGATGCCGATCAGGTTGGGCTTGAGCTGCGCGCTGCCCCGCGCCGCCTCCTGCACCGCGCGCGCTCCCTCGGCGTAACGCCCTTGCGCGTCGGCGGAGAGGATCTCGCCCGCCAGGTCCGCCGCATGCGCCCGGTCGCCGGTGTGGAGCTGCACGCGCGCGAGCTTGAGCGCCGCCGGGGCCCATGCCGCCGATCTCTTGTCCAGCTCCGAGACCAGCCTCGCAACGTCCGGCGCGGGGGCGGCGTCGAGAGCGGTTTCCAGCTGGCGCAGCCGGGCCTCCCGGTCGGCGGGGTCCGCGCTCTCCACCGCCCGGGCCGACCAGCGCAGCGCCTCGCCAGCCTGCCCCGAGCGCGCGAGCGTCTCCGCCAGGGCCGCGGCGGCCTGGTCCTTCTCCTTCTCGCTCATCTGCGAGGTGTCGACGTGCGGCGCTGTCGCGGGCGCGCCGGCGAGCCTCGCCTGCACCTGCGCCAGCTCCACCGCGGCGGGACCCTTGAAGGGCGAGGCGGGCCGCTTCTCGAGGAAGTCCTGCAGCGCGGCCTGCGCCTCCTGCAGCTTTCCGCCCTTGGAGAGCGCCTGGGCGCGGCGGAAGAGGGCCTCGTCGACGAGCCCGCTGTCGGGATAGCGCTGCACGAAAGCGCCGAACTGCTGCACGGCCAGCTCGTACTTGCCCTGGTCCAAGGAGGCCCTCGCGGTGGCGAACTCGTCGCGGGCGGCCTGTTCGTATGGGACCTCGCGGCCGCCCACGGTGACGGTCCGCGCCGAAGCGCAGGCCAGGGCGAGGAGGAGCGCGAAAGCGAATGGCTTCATGGCGATGTGCCTTCTATCGCGTTCTTGCCGCCTGCGCTCGAATCAGAACTCCTGGACGTACGCTCCCTTGGGCGGCTCGAAGTGGAAGAGCGAGTCGGGCAGGCCCTGGTCCACCTTGGGGTCGCTGAAGACGATCTGGTTGAGGTCGCCCTGCGGATTCTGCACCACGCTCGCGAGCACCTGGCCGTCCTTGCCCACGACGAAGAGCAGCTTCGCCACCCCCGCAACCGGTTTCACCGGCGTCAGCTCCAGGGCGTCGCCTGCGGGAAGCCCCTTCGGGGTGGGCACCAGGTGGGGCGAGAACTCCTTGAGCAGGTTTCCCTTGCCCCAGAGGAAGGTGAAGGCGCTGGAGAGCTGGTCGCCGCCGAAGTCGCGCTTCACCTGCGCCTCCTGGTCCTCGGGCCGCCAGATCCAGAGGGTCTTGCCCTGGACGTAGAGGGTGCGCTTGTCGGGCTTCACGTAGTCCCAGCGCACCGAGCCCGGCTTCTTCACCTGGACGGTGCCTTCGGAGTCCTCGACGCGCCCCATGGCCACGTACGTGTAGTGCTGGTGGAAGCGCGCGGAGAAGTCCTTGGTGTGCGCGTAGAACCGCTGCACGCGCTGCGCCAGGGCGCGGCCGGGATCCGCTGTGGGAGCGGCGAGGAGCACGGCGAGGAGCAAGAGTGCCATGGCGGTTGGACTCCCCTCAGCGTCCGGGCTTCACGCGCCGCGAAAGCCGGGCGGCGAGCAGCGTGAAGCGGTCGCGAAGCAGAACGCGCTCGCCGCCGGGAAGATCTCCCGCCGCTCCCAGGTGGTGGCGGCGCGCGGAGGCCTGACGCGCGAGCGCGATGCCCGCCGCGACGGAGACGTTGAAGCTGCGGGTGAAGCCGGCCATGGGAATGCGGAAGGTGCCGGTGCACGACGACAGCGTGGAAGCCTCCGGCCCTTCGTGCTCGTTGCCGAAGAGCAGCGCCACCGGGCGGTCGGCGGGAAGGTCCGTGTAGAGCCGCGCCGCGGCATCCAGGTGGCCGGCCCACACCTCGAATCCCGCCGCGCGCAAGTCGGAGGCCGCCGCCGCGCCGGAGGGGTGCAGCTCCACGTCCAGCCACTTGTCGGCGTCCTGGGTGACGCGGCGGTGGGCGATGCCGTCCTCGCTTTCGTGCGGGACGACGTGCGCCTTGCACAGGCCAAGGGCCTCCGCGGTCCGCAGGATCGCCGCGGTGTTGTGCGGGTCGAGGAGGCGGTCCAGCACCACCGTGACGCTTCCCAGCCGGGCGTCGACCACAGACTGGATGCGCGCCTGGCGCTCCGGCGTGAGCTGCTCCCACCAGAACGCCGCGCTGCCCTGCGCCGGGGCGCCTTCCTCGTCGCCGCGCAGCACCTCCGCCGTCAGGCCGCGCGGCCCTGCCAGCTCCGTCTCGTCCAGCGGAAGGGGAGAGCCGATCCAGGCGCGCGGCGGGCGGCGGGGGCTCACGTCCGCTTGCTCCGCGGCTTCTTGCCTTGCGACGCGGCCGCCTTCGCCTTGGGCATGCCGTCCTTCTCTCTTCCAGTCAGCGGCGGCGCACGCTCTTCGCGCTCGCGCCGGTCGCGCTCGCGCTCGTCCTCCAACCTCGGTTCCGAGGCGTCCGAGGGCGCGCCGAGGCCGGGCGCGACGTCGCGCTCCAGCGGGGTGGGCAAGGGAGCGCTGTCGAGCGCGCGCACCACCGCGTCGAGGAGCTCCTCGATGCCTTCGCCGGTGGCGCCGGAGACGAGGTGCACGTCGATCTTGCGGCGCTTCAGCTCGCGGCGCAGGTCGCCGGCGCGTTCGCGCCCTTCCGGCACGTCGATCTTGTTCGCCGCCACCACCTGCGGCTTGCGGCCCAGCGCAGGGTCGAAGAGCTCGAGCTCGCGGTTGATGGCGTCGAAGTCGGCCGCCAGATCGCGCTCCTGCGAGGCGTCGACGAGGTGGATGATGGTGCGGCACCGGGCCATGTGCTTGAGGAAGCGGTGGCCGAGGCCGGCGCCGCGATGCGCGCCCTCGATCAGCCCGGGGAGGTCGGAGAGCACGAAGCTGCGCCCGTCCTTGTACTGGACCACGCCGAGGTGCGGCTGCAGCGTGGTGAAGGGATAGTCGGCGATCTTCGGCCGCGCCCGCGAGAGCCGCGACACGAGCGTGCTCTTGCCCGCGTTGGGAAAGCCCACCAGGCCCACGTCGGCGAGCAGGCGAAGCTCGAGCCGGACGCGCTTCTCCTCGCCTTCGGTGCCCGGCTGCGCGAAGCGGGGCGCCTGCAGCGTCGGGGTGGCGAAGTTCATGTTGCCGAGACCCCCGCGCCCGCCCTTGGCGAGCACCCAGCGGCGCCCGGTCTCGCGCAGGTCGGCCAGCACCTCTCCGCTGGCGGCGTCGCGGACCAGCGTGCCCGGCGGCACCTTGAGCACCATCTCGGAGGCCGCATGGCCGTTCTGGTCGCGCCCGCGTCCGGGCTCGCCGTTGCGCGCCCGGTACTCGCGCTTGAAGCGGAAGTCGAGCAGCGTGGTCAAGCGCTCGTCGGTCTCGAGGACGATGTCGCCGCCGTTGCCGCCGTCGCCGCCGGCGGGGCCGCCGCGAGGAACGAACTTCTCCCGCCGGAAGGCGACCGCTCCCGGTCCGCCGTCGCCCGCTTTCGCCAGAACCTCGGCCTCGTCGATGAACTGCATGGGGTTCCGGCGGCCCGATGACCTGCCGGATCACCGAGGGACTGCCGCCGCCTTATGCTTCGGCCTGCGCCTTGGCCGGCTCGACGTGCACGTACACGCGATCGCCGCGGCCCTTCTGGTACTTCACCGTGCCCGGGACCACTGCGTAGAGGGTGAAGTCGCGGCCCATCTCCACGTTGCGCCCGGGGTGCACCTTGGTGCCCACCTGGCGCACGAGGATGTTGCCCGGCACCACCGCCTCGCCCCCGTAGACCTTGATGCCCCGGTGCTGCCCCGGGGAGTCGCGCCCGTTGCGCGAAGAACCCTGACCTTTTTTGTGCGCCATGGCTGTGCGAACCTCGAAAAGAGAATCAGGCGGAGATGCCGGTGATCTTGAGCTCGGTGTACGGCTGCCGGTGGCCGCGGATGCGATCCCAGCCCTCTTCCTGCGTGCGGAAGTGCCAGAGCTTGCGATGCTTGCCGTGGCTCACGACCTCGGCCTCCACCCTGGCGCCCGAGACCAGCGGCTCGCCGAGCTTCACCTCGGCCCCTTCGCCGACCAGGAGGACTTCCAGCGCCACCTTCGCGCCGACGTCCTGCGTGAGCTTCTCCACCTTGAGGAGGTCGCCCTCCTTGACGCGGTACTGCTTCCCGCCTGTCCTGACCACTGCGTACATCGGAATTCTCCTGCCTTTCCGCTTCGATGCGGCCCGGCAGGCAGGGAGGTCCCGCCGCCGGGCGCGGAAAGGAACGGGCGATCTAGCGGAGGCGGTCGCGGATTGTCAAGCGGACCGCGCGCCGATGGCGAGCGCCTGCAGGCTCGCCTCGTAGGGAGGCCGGGCCACTCCGCGCTCGGTGACGATGGCCGCGACCAGGCGCGCTGGAGTGACGTCGAAGGCGGGATTGAAGACCTGCACTCCTTCCGCCGCGACGCGCGCTCCGCCCAGGTGCGTGACCTCCTGCGCCGGTCGCTCCTCGATGGGGATCGCGCTCCCGCTCGCCGCCCGCAAATCCACCGTGCTGATCGGCGCTGCCACGTAGAAGGGGACGCCGGAGGCATGCGCCGCGAGCGCCAGCGGATAGGTCCCCACCTTGTTGGCCGTGTCGCCGTTGCGGGCGATGCGGTCCGCGCCCACCACCACGCAGCCGATCCGCCCCGACCCGAGCAGCGATGCCGCCGCCACGTCCGGCAGCAGGGTGACCGGAATGCCGTCCTGGAGCAGCTCCCAGGCGGTCAGCCGCGCGCCCTGGAGCCATGGCCGCGTCTCGCCGGCGAAGACCGCGCACTTCTTCCCGCCCTGGAGCGCGGCGCGCACCACGCCGAGGGCGGTTCCGTACCCTGCCGTTGCCAGCCCGCCGGCGTTGCAGTGGGTGAGGATTCCCCTGCCGTCGGGGACGAGCTGCGCGCCGAATCGGCCGATGGCCTTGCATGCGGCCAGGTCCTCCTCGAGCACGCGGTCCGCTTCCGCCTTGAGCGCCGCGAAGGTGCGGGGCTGCACGCAGCGAGAGCCGCTCCAAGGACCAGCGCAGGTTCACCGCGGTGGGCCGCGCCTCCAGCAAGGCCTCCCGCGCCGTCTCGAACTCCTCGGCCGCCAGCGCCGAGAGCGCAAGTCCATAGGCCGCGGCGCAGCCGATGGCCGGCGCCCCGCGCACCACCATGTCGCGGATGGCCCGCGCCGTCTCCCGCGCCGACCGCACCGACACGATCTCTTCGCGCCCGGGCAGCTTGCGCTGGTCGAGCAGGTGCAGCGCTCCATCCTCGAACCAGAGCGTACGGAAGCTCATCGCAGGGGAAGCTCCATGCAGAGCGCGCCCGGCGTGGGTTGCGCGGAATACGGCGCGGCAGGGACGAATCCCATCGACCGATAGAGGGCCACCGCCTCCGCCATCTGCGCGGGCATCGTGTCGAGCACCATGCGGGCGAATCCGAGCTCGCGTCCGTGCGCCAGCGCTGCCTGCGCGAGCCGCCGGCCAAGGCCTGTTCCCCGCGCCTGCGGCCGCACGTAGAGCCGCTTCATCTCCGCCATGCCGCCGTGGATGGGCCGCACCGCGACGCACCCCGCCCCGCCGGCGAGAAGAAGCAGGCCCCGCGGAGGCGCGTACGCCCCGGGAAGCGCGGCGAGCTCCGCGTCGAATCCCTGGAAGCAGGGGGTGAACCCGAACGAGGTCCAGTACTCGCGAAGGAGCCCGCGCGCCTCCTCCAGGCGCGGGCCAGGCCCCTCGATGCGGACGAGCTCCATCGCGGCGCCAGTCTACCGCGGCCGCGGCCGCGTCGCCCGCAGCGAAAGCCAGCCGAGCAGCGTGACCAGGAGCGCGGGCGCGGCGAAGGAGATGAAGAGGGTCAGGCCCTGGCGCGCCGCCTGCTCGAACAGCCGGGGCTGCCGCGCCCCGCCTGGCGTGACCAGCGTCACCGAGGTGCGGGAGACGATCTCGCGCACGGCGAGCGCCAGCGCAATCCAGGCCACCGCCAGCGCGAGGACGAGCAGCCACTTGAGCCAGCGGCGCGACGCCGGCGAAGAAAAGGAGATGGCGGTCGCGAATGCGAGCGCGAACAAGAGCGAAGTGGCGAACAGCGCAGGCACGCGCCGAGCTTACTGCGCCTTCTCCAGCGCGTCCGCTTCCGAGATCAGCCGCTGCGCCCGCGCCGCCGCCGCCGCGAAGTCCACGCTGCGGCCGAAACCCAGCCGCTCGGCGACGTCCTCCGAGGACAGCGAGGTCCCGGGCGCGAAGAGCTGCTCGCGCAGGAAGTTGCCGACCTGCTTGTTGCCGTACCAGTCCTCGCCGAAGCGCCGGCGGATGCTCTCGTGCATCATCCCCGCGAGCACGAAGGCGCGGGCGTAGTCGGCCGAGTAGAAGGTGTCGTCCACGTCGGTCAGGTAGAGCTGCGATTCGTCCTCGTCGAGCTCGAAGGTGTAGGCCACCGAGAAGAGCTGGCGGTAGAGCTCGCGCGGGCTCGCTTGCGCCTGGTCCTTGGCGGAGAGCAGCGCCAGGGCGGGGGCGATCTCCGCCGCGGGCCGCCCGTGCAGCCGCAGCTCGTAGGCGATCTTGGCGAAGGCATAGCGGCGCAGGAACATCATCTCGCGCAGCGCGAGGTCCCGCTGGATGGCCGCGAGCTCCGCGTTGGACGGAGAAGGCCGGCCCTGCGCCTCGAGGAAGGCGCGGTAGCGCAAGAGCCAGTGGGGATCGGAGAAGGCCTGGCGGAAGAACTCGCCGAAGGCCTCGGTGGGGGCGCCGTAGCCCTGCGTCACCAGCTCCCGGGGCGCCGCGGTCGCGTTGGCGAAGTGCACGGCGTGGCCTGCCTCGTGGAAGAGCGTCTCGTAGTCGTCGAGCCCTCCCGAAGGCTTCACCGAGAGGCGCACGTCGCCGGGCGCGTCCACGGGCTCCACGAACGCGCGCGGCACCTTTTTCGGGTTCAGGCTGTCGTCGACCTGCACCTCGGTGCCTTTGGCGGTGCGCAGGTCCAGGCCGATGCCGGAGAGGAAGGCCTGCAGCGCCTTCAGCTCGAGCTGCTTGTCGAAGAACGGCGCCAGGCGCGGCGCCTTCCAGAGGCGCCCCAGGTCCCGCACGCGCAGCTTCTCCCGCGGCGTGTCCAGCTCTTCCCGCGCCACCCGGTCGAGCGTCTTGCGAAAGAGCGCGTCGGTGGCCTTGACGTAGGCGACTCCCGAGGCGAGCAGCGGGTCGAGCTTCACGCTGCGCAGATCCTCCGAGAGCGCCACGTAGTCGGCGAAGCCCGTCTCCCGTGCCGCTTTCTGGGCGGCCTGCTCCTTGCGCTCCAGGATGGGGTTGAGCTTCCGCACCCGGACGGCGTTCATGGCGGCGAAGGCCTGCGCGCGCTTCTGCGCGTCGGACTCCTGCGCGATGAGGCTGGAGAGGTCGTTGTAGGCCACCGGCTTGTCGCGCCAGGGCAAGGAGACGGTGGCGCCCGCCTCCGCCTCGCGGAACTCGTCGTTGAACGCCGCGGTCGCGAGCGTGACCATCTCGCCGGTGAGCGCGCGCCGCAGGAAGCGGAGCGCCAGCGCCTCGTTGCCGGCAACGCCCTGCTGCCGCTCCGCGCTGGCCACCGCCTCCAGCGCGGTCTTGTGGAAGAGCCGGTCGTGGCCGATGTAGGTGAGCTTGCGGATGGGCGTCTCGCCCTGGGTCGCCGCGTACCAGCCGAGCACCGCCTGGATGTGCGTCAAGGCGTCGTACTCCTCGCGCAGCGCCTGCACGTACGCGGCCGATTCGTCGACCCGCGACCGCGGATGCGTCGCATTGCGGCCGAGCTCCGGCTTGCGCTCGGGCGCCGACTTGCAGGCGGCCGCGCAGAGCAGGCAGGCGAGGGCAAGAGCAGGGCGCATGGCCCCGCACGCTAGCAGGGCGAGCAGGCTTCAGTCGCCGAGCTTTTTCTTGAAGAGGGCGTTGAGGGCGCCGGGGTTGCCCTTGCCCTTCAGGTCCTTCATCGCCTGGCCTACGAAAAAGCCGAGCAGGTTCTTCTTGCCCGCCCGGTACTTCTCGGCCTCGCCGGCGCTGCGGGCGATCACGGCGTCCACCACCGCCTCCAGCGCGGAAGAGTCGGAGACCTGGGCCAGGCCCTTCTCCTCGACGATCTCTTGCGGCCCCTTGCCGGTGCGGATCAGCTCGGCGAGCACCTCTCGCGCCGCGGTGGAGGAGATGCTCCCCGCGTCCTGGAGCTTCCACACCTCGCGCACCAGCGCGGGATCGAAGCGCAGCGCCGCCAGGTCGGCCTCCTTCTCGTTCACCGCCCGCGCCAGCTCGCCCACCACGAACAGCGCCGCCCGCTTCGCGTCTCCGCCCACCTGCGCATGCACCTGCACGAGGCGCGGGTCGGAAGCGAGCGTCCGCGCGTCCGCGGCGGAGACGCCCGCCGCCACCAGGTCGTGCATCACCTCGTGCGGCAGCCTGGGGATGGTCACGCGTTCCTTCCATTCCTCGGAAACGAGCAGCGGCGGAAGGTCCGGTTCGGGGAAGTAGCGATAGTCGTTCGCCTCTTCCTTGCTGCGCATGGCGCGGGTCACGCCCTTCTCGTTGTCGAAGAGGCGCGTCTCCTGCTTCACCCTGCCGCCGCCCTCGATGGCCTCCACCTGCCGGCCGATCTCGTACTCGATCGCCTGGCGCACGAAACGGAAGGAGTTGATGTTCTTCAGCTCCACCCGGGTGCCCAGGGCCGAGGCGCCCTTGCGCCGCACGCTGACGTTGGCATCGCAGCGAAAGGAGCCCTCCTCGAGATTGCCGTCGTTCACGCCCAGGTAGATGAGGCAGAGGCGCAGCGCTTTCAGATATTCGCTCGCCTCTTCGGCCGAGCGCAGCTCGGGCTTGCCGACGATCTCGATCAGCGGCACGCCCGACCGGTTCAGGTCCACCTCGCTGCCGGCCTCGGCGTGCACGCTCTTGCCCGCGTCCTCCTCGAGGTGGATGCGCTCGAGCCCGATCCTTCCCAGCCCGGGCACGGTGACGAAGCCTCCCAGGCAGATGGGCAGCTCGTACTGCGAGATCTGATAGCCCTTGGGCAGGTCCGGGTAGAAGTAGTTCTTCCGCGCCCAGATGCTGCGGGCGGCGATGGAACAGCCGAAGGCCTTGCCGGCGCGGATGGCCATCTCGATGGCGACCTTGTTCAGCGCGGGCAGCGCGCCGGGCAGTCCCAGGCACACCGGGCATACCTGCGTGTTGGGCGGCGCGCCGAAGTCGGTCCTGCAGCCGCAGAAGATCTTGGTGCGGGTGAGGAGCTGCGCGTGGACCTCCAGGCCGATGACCGGCTCGAAATCGGCGGCCGGCATCTATGCGCCCTCCAGCAATGGCGGCAGCGCGTTTTCCGCGGGCTCTACCGCGTGCGCGACGCGCAGCAGCGTCTCCTCGTCGAAGGGCTTGCCGATGAGCTGCAGGCCGATGGGCAGGCCTTGCGCGTCGAACCCGCAGGGGACGGAGATGCCCGGCAACCCGGCCAGGTTCGCCGGCACCGTGTAGACGTCGTTCAGGTACATGGCGAGGGGATCGTCCAGCTTCTCCCCCAGCCGGAAGGCGGTGGTGGGACTGGTGGGCGAGAGCACCGCGTCCACCCGGGCAAAGGCCTGGTCGAAGTCGCGGCGGATGAGTGCGCGGACCTTCTGCGCGCGCAGGTAGTAGGCGTCGTAGTAGCCGGCGCTGAGCGCGTAGGTGCCGAGCATGATGCGGCGCTTGACCTCGGCGCCGAAGCCCTCCGCGCGCGTCTTCTCGTACATCTCGAGCAGTTGCGTCGCCGCGGACGTGCGGTGGCCGTAGCGCACGCCGTCGTAGCGGGCCAGGTTGGAGGACGCCTCGGCGGTGGCGACGATGTAGTAGGTGGCGATGGCGTGCGGCGAGTTGGGCAGGGAGATGTCGCGCATCTCGCAGCCGAGGCCACGCAGCTTCTCGACGCCCGCGCGCACCGCCTTCTCCACCTCCGGCGCGAGCCCCTCGCCGAAGTACTCGCGAGGCACGCCGATGCGCAGGCCGCTCACGCCGCGCGAGAGCGCGCCGGCATAGTCGGGGACAGGGCGCAGCGAGGAGGTCTGGTCGTTCTCGTCGTGGCCGGCGATGGCAAGGAGCAAGTGCGCGACGCCGCGCACGTCCTGGGCGAAGGGGCCCACCTGATCGAGCGACGAGGCGAAGGCGATCACGCCGAACCGCGACACCCGCCCATAGGTGGGCTTGAGGCCTGCGCAGCCCACCAGCGCCGCAGGCTGGCGGATGGAGCCGCCGGTATCGGTCCCGAGCGTGCCTGCCACCATCCGCGCCGCGACCGCTGCCGCGCTGCCGCCGGACGAGCCGCCGGGCGTGCGGGTCAGGTCCCAGGGATTCATGGTCGGCCCGAAGGCGCTGTTCTCGGTGGAGGAGCCCATGGCGAACTCGTCCATGTTCAGCTTGCCCACGATCACGGCGCCGGCCTGCTTCAGCTTGCGCACCACGGTGGCGTCGTAGGGCGGGACGTAGCCCTGGAGGATCTTCGAGCCGCACGTCGTCTCCACGCCCTCCATGCAGAAGATGTCCTTGAGGGCGATGGGGACGCCGTCGAGCGGTCCCAGGGGTTTGCCCGCCGCGCGCCTCCGGCTCGAGGCGCTGGCGGCGGCGCGCGCTTCCTTCTCGGTCAGGCGGAGGAAGGCGTGCACGCGGCCGTCCAGCGCGCCGATGCGCTGGAGAGACGCTTCCAGCAGCGCTTCCGGCGAAACGGTGCCCGCGGCGAGCGCGTCGGAGATGCGGGAGAGCGGCTGGAGATCCGTCTTCACTCGATGATCCTGGGGACCACGAAGGCGCGCCCGTCCGCTTGCGGAGCCTGCGCCAGCACGGTCTCGCGCGGCAGGCTCCGGTGCGGCACGTCCTCGCGCAGCGGCAGCCCGGCGGCCGCGTCCCCCGCGAAGCTGAGCGGCGCAACCGAGGAGACGTCCACCGCCTGCAGCCGCTCGATGTAGTCGAGCACGTGCCCGAGCTGCGTCGCGAGGCGCTCCTCCTCCTCGGGCGACAAGGCCAGCCGGGCGAGGCGGGCCACGTGCCTCACCTGCGCGCGATCGATCGCCACCGCGGGCTCCTCACGGCTTGTTCGCCGACTTGAACCAGTTGAGCACCGCGCCCATCACGCTGTGCGGCTCGGAATGGGCATGGATGAACTCCCACGACTTGCGGTCGAGGAAAGCCCCGCCGCAGGCGGGACAATGGAGGATGGCCGCGCCGGCCACGCGCTCGGGCACCATCAGCGCCCCGCAGTTCGAGCAGCGCCCCGCGTGCTGCCTGCGCAACGCATCCTTCTCGCTCTGCAGCAGCCGGGACTGCTCCTCCTTGTGCAGCTTGCGCATGCGCTCGGCGTCTTCGCGCGCGAAGTACTCTTCTTCCGGGCCGCTGGGTTTATCGGTGGTCATCGGAGTTCCTTCTAACGGCGTACCGGATCTGGCACTACCCGCGGACGTCCCTCGCGCGTCTCGGGTGCGAAGGTCGTGACCTATAGGATGCGGCAACTCCCCTGTAAAGCGGCGCAGTTGGCGCGCGCCCCGTCCGAAAAGTTGACGGAACACCTGGCCCTCTTACAGTCGGCGGCATGGCGCGTTGCCGCAAGGGCCGCGGTGCGCCCGGAGGTCTGGATGGGGCGCAAGGGGAAGAACGGGGCGCAGGCCGAGGGCCTGAGGTGGAAGAGGCCGGTTGCGGGCATCCTCCTGGGCGCCTTCGCGGTGGTGGTGTTGCTCGGGCTCTCGTCCTATCGGCCGCGCGCCGTCGCGCACAATTGGGCCGGTCCGGTCGGCCAGGGCGTGGCCGGAGCGCTGCTCGACCTTGCCGGCGTGGGCGGGTATGCGCTGGCGTTGTTCCTCTGCGCGGTCGCCTGTGCGCTGGTCGCCGGCTGGCCGCGGCTCTCGTTCGCGCGCGCCGGGTCGTGGCTGCTCTTCTCGGTCTGCGCCATGGGACTGGTGGACCTCTTCGTGCACGCCCGGCTGCAGGGGCATGCGCCCGGGGGCGCGCTCGGGGCGATGCTCGCGGGCTCCGCCCGATCGGCGCTCTCGGTGGCGGGCGCGGCGGTGCTGCTCTGCGCCGTCGCCGCGGCAGCGCTGGTGATCGCGACCGATCTCTGGGCGCTCCACGCCGCGCGAGGCGCGGCGAAGTTGAGCGTGGCCGGCGGCGCGCTCGCGTTGCGCGGCGCCGCTCTGGCCATCGCCAGGGCGCGAACCATCTCGCTGGGAGTCGGCGAGTCCTTCGAGGCCGGCGAGGACGCGCGCATCGTCGAGCCGCCGCCCGGCCCCGCCGCGAGAAAGGCGGCCCTCGCGCTCGCCGAGGCGGCTGCGCATGAGCCTTTGGAAGACCCGCGCGAGCCGGTGGCGGTGGCCTCCGATCCCGGCAAGGTCCGCAAGAGGAAGGGTCCACCCGCAAGCGAGCCGCCCGCATCGGTCGCCATCGCCGCGCTTTCGCAAAAGGCGCCCGCCAGCGCCGCGCCGCCGCAGATCGTCGAGCCGAAGGCACCCCCAAGGCCGCATGCTCCGGCCGCGCCCGAGCCGAAGACCCTGGAGCCCGCCGGCAGCTTCACCATGGCCCCCGGGCACAGCGCCTTCGTGCCGCCGCCCATCACCATCCTCACCGGGGAGCCGTCGGAGGCCGCGCCGCTCGATCGCGAGGGTCTGACGGCCACCGCCGAAAAGCTCCGGCAGAAGCTCGCCTCCTTCGGCATCCACGGGCAGGTGACGCAGATCCGGCCCGGCCCGGTGGTGACGATGTTCGAGTTCCTGCCCGCGGCGGGCGTCAAGGTGAGCCGCATCGCGGGCCTCGCCGACGACCTCGCCATGGCCATGGAGGCGCTGCGCGTGCGCATCGTCGCGCCCATTCCCGGCAAGGGCGTGGTGGGGATCGAGGTGCCCAACAAGCAGCGCGAGACGGTGGTGCTGCGCGAGCTGGTGGAGCAGGACGCGTTCCAGAAGTCGCACAGCAAGCTCGCCATGTGCCTGGGCAAGGACATCGAGGGCATGCCCTACGTCGCCGACCTCGCCCGGATGCCGCACCTGCTCATCGCCGGCACCACCGGGTCGGGCAAGTCGGTGGCGGTCAACTCGATGATCGTCTCCATGCTGCTGCGGGCCACGCCGGAGGAAGTGCGCTTCCTCATGGTCGACCCGAAGATGCTCGAGCTTTCGGTCTACGAGGGCATTCCCCACCTGCTCCTGCCGGTGGTCACCGACGCCAAGAAGGCGGCGATGGCGCTTCGCTGGGCGGTGGAGGAGATGGAGCGCCGCTACCAGCTCCTCGCCGACTGCGGCGTGCGCAACATCGGCAGCTTCAACAAGAAGGTGGAGAAGGAAGGCGAGGGCGCGCGCCGGCCGCAGAAGCCGCCAAGGCAGAAGCGGGTGGTCGATCTCTCCGATCCGGGGCTCGACGCGCACGAGCTGCAGACGGCCGCGGCGTCCGGCGAGCTGGCGCGCAAAGAGCCGGACAATGCGGCGGTCGCGCTCCTGCGCGAGAACGAGCGCCGGATCGCGGAGGGCAACGTCACGCCCCCTCCGGAGCCGGCGCCCGAGCCGCTCAAGAAGCTGCCCTACCTGGTCATCATCATCGACGAGCTGGCCGATCTGATGATGGTCGCTTCCCGCGAGGTGGAGACGTACATCGCCCGGCTCGCGCAGATGGCGCGCGCCGCGGGCATCCACCTGATGGTCGCGACGCAGCGTCCCTCCACCGACGTGGTCACGGGCGTCATCAAGGCCAACTTCCCCTCGCGCATCTCCTTCAGGTGGCCTCGCGGCACGACTCGGCGACCATCATCAACACGCCCGGCGCCGAGTCCCTCCTGGGAATGGGCGACATGCTCATCCTGCCGCCCGGCACCTCCACCCTGACGCGCGTGCACGGCCCCTACGTGGACGAGAAGGAGATCCACGCGGTGGTGGACCATCTCAAGTCGCAGGGCACGCCCGTCTACGATCCCGAACATCCTCAGGCCGCGCGGCGAGGACGGCGAGGGCGCGCCGCTCGACGACGAGCGCCCGACGAGCTCTACGATCAGGCGCTGGCGGCGCTGGCCGACATGCGCTTCATCTCCATCTCGCTCCTGCAGCGCAAGCTGCGCATCGGCTACAACCGCGCCGCGCGGATGATCGAGCGCATGGAGCGCGACGGCATCGTCGGTCCGGCCGACGGCGCCAAGCCGCGCGAGGTCCTCATCCGCCCCCTGGGCGAGATGCCCGGCACCGGCTCATGAAACCCGCTTTGTCCTCGCGCGCTTGGCGTGCCGGGCCTCGGATCCCGAGCCTCCCGCGTCTTGACAGAATTCGTCCCTACCCGTAGGAAATTCGTGCGCCGAGGCGACTGCCATGGCGCCGGAATCCGGCAATTTCAGCCGGACCGTTTACCCGAAGGATGACGTCTCAAATGGCGACTGGAACTGTGAAGTGGTTCAATGACACCAAGGGGTTCGGCTTCATCACGCAGGACGGCGGTGGTGAGGACGTGTTCTGCCACCATACGGCCATCAAGGCGGACGGGTTTCGCACCCTCGCCGAAGGGCAGAAGGTGGAATTCGACGTGGTGAAGGGCCCCAAGGGCCTGCAGGCACAGAACGTGCGCAAGCTCGCGTAGAACGGTTCCAGGAGAGCTTCAGGAGGCCCGGTTTCCGCGAGGAGCCGGGCCTCTTCAATTCCGGACAGCGAAAAAGCTCAGGCTGGTGTTGCCGCGGCGGCGTACGGGGCTTCCGCCTCCTCGCGCTGCTCCACGTGGACCACCTCCACCAGCCGATGGGCGTGGTTGACCACGAATTGCAATACGCAGTCGTCGACGCGCAGCGCGCTCTCCTCGGGCGATACGCCGGCCTCGATGGAGTCCGCCAGCTCGGCCAGGGCGCGCCCCAGGCGCAACACGGTGTGGGGCGCGAGCGTGCGCAGGAGCATGCCGGCCTCGGGCTGGATCTGGATGCGGTAGCTCATCCTTCGAGGATGGTTCCTGGCGGCGTCGCGGAGGAAGACCTGCGTTCCGGGCGCCGCGCGGAGTGTCGGAGATCGGTCGTAATCCGCCTCACCATTCGTCAGATATCACACAGATCGCCGATCCCTCACCCGGACTTCCGGCGCACCTCCGGAAGGGCGGGGAGGGGCGTCGGAGGATCGACGAAGCTGCTCGGGAGGAGGTTGAAGGGCAGAAGCTTGAGCAGGATGGGCAGGAGCAGCATTCCGCCCGGCGCCGCGAAGATGGCGAGGGCGGGGATGGTCTTGGCGAGGTCGAGCAGCTGCTCGCGCACCTTGGTCTTTTCGGCCGCGCTCAGCGCGTTGCCCGCGGTGGCCTTGGCGAGCAGCTCGCCCAGCTCGCGCGTCTCGCGGATTTCCTGGAGCAGGCGGTCGAGGTTGTCGAGGACGATGGACTCGAGCCGGGTGGTGAGCGCGTGCGGCAGGCCTTCGGGCGCCTCGGCCAGCCGCAGCGCGGTCAGCGCCTCGCCGTGCTCGCGGTAGAAGGCGGCCACCTCCGCTTCCATTTGCGCCAGCGCGGCAGCGTCCACCAGCGTGGCCGAGGCGAGCCGCTCGACGAAGCTGAGCTCGCCGGCTTCGAGGCGCTCGTCCACCAGCGCCGCGAGGAGCACGTGCGTCAACATGAACCTGCGCTGGGCCGGCGTGCGCAGCTCGGAGGCGACCTGTTCCACCGGCCGCGGCTGCAGCAGGACACGCCGCAGCCAGCGCGCCTCGCGCACCGGAAGCCGCTGCGAGCGGATCACCTGCTCGATTCCGCGGGCGAGAGGCCTTCCGTCCTCCTGGGCGCGGGACAGTCCGGCGAGCAGCTCGACGAGCAGCACGCGCCAGGACAGGGCAGCGCGCGAGGCCACGACCGCGCCTGCCGGGCTGATGCGCCGGTGCTCGAAAGCGGAGAGGGCCACCGTCGCGCAGGTGCGCACCTCGATGGCGCAGAGGCCATTGTGCAGCGGCAGGCCGGCAAAGGGGCCGCTCTCGGCCAGATACCGGCGCGAGAGGCGGGCCGCGGTGCGGGCGGCGAGCTTCTCCAGAGGACTGGGCGTCGCGGTGGGGTCGGCGAAGAGCCGCGCCGCGGCCTCTGCCTCGCCGGCGCAGGCCGCAAGCACGGCAAGCAATTGCGCGCGCCGGGCGCGAATACCCTCCGCCGCCGGGCTCCCGGGCACGAACCACTTCGCGTTGGAGAGCGCGGCGGCGCGCGCGCAGATCCGCACCACGCCCGCGACGAAATGCGCGAACGCGCGCGCTCCCGGCCCGGCGTCCGCCACCAGCTCCACCGCCTCGTCCTGCGCGCCGGTGCCGTACGCCAGGCCGGTCACCCGGAGCCGCTCCTCGAGGTCGGCGCGGCGTTCGCGCAAAGAGAGCGTCCGCGGCGGAGAGGTGGGCGGCTCGACGGCGACGGCGCCGATCACCGCGAGCAGCCATTCGCCGCTGCCCGGCGGCAGCTCGGTCTGGAGGCTCTGGTGCAGCAGGCGGGCGATGACGGGCTCCTCTTCGCGCGCATTCTAACAGCCAGGCTGCCTGGCCGTACCAACCACCGGACCTTCCGGCTATTTCGCCGCGCGCGCCCGGCGCTTCTCCTCCAGCGAGGCCGGCTGCGCCACCTCGGTGGGAACGCCCGCGGGCTGATTCGGCCGCGCGACGCCGAACTTCTCGTAGAGCCTGCTCTCCACGTCGGCGAGGGTCTCGGGGTGCAATCTGAGGAAATCGCGCGCGTTTTCGCGTCCTTGGCCGATGCGCTCGCCGCCGTAGCTGAACCAGGCCCCGCTCTTCTCGACGATGCCGTTCTCCACCGCCAGATCGAGCAGGTCTCCCTCGCGCGAGATGCCCTGGCCGTAGAGGATGTCGAACTCCACCTCGCGGAAGGGCGGCGCCACCTTGTTCTTCACCACCTTCACCCGGGTGCGGTTGCCGATGACCGTCTCGCCGTCCTTGATGGCGCCGACGCGGCGGATGTCGAGGCGCTGCGAGGCGTAGAACTTGAGCGCGTTGCCGCCGGTGGTGGTCTCGGGATTGCCGAACATGACGCCGATCTTCATCCGGATCTGGTTGATGAAGATCACCGTGCATTGCGCCTTGGAGATGGTGGCGGTGAGCTTGCGCAGCGCCTGCGACATCAGGCGCGCCTGCAGCCCCATCTGCGGCTCGCCCATCTCGCCCTCGAGCTCGGCGCGCGGCACCAGCGCGGCCACCGAGTCGATGACGATGACGTCCACCGCGCCGGAGCGCACCAGCATTTCGCAGATCTCCAACGCCTGCTCGCCGGTGTCGGGCTGGGAGATGAGCAGGTCTTCGGTGCGGACCCCGAGCTTGCGCGCGTAGCCCACGTCGAGCGCGTGCTCGGCGTCGATGAAGGCCGCCACGCCGCCGGCCTTCTGCGCCTCCGCCACCACGTGCAGGGTGAGCGTGGTCTTGCCCGACGATTCCGGTCCGTAGATCTCGACGACGCGGCCGCGGGGGATGCCGCCCACCCCGAGGGCCAGGTCCAGCGAGATGCTGCCGGTGGAGATGGCCGAGATGTCCTGCACCAGCGGCTCTTCGCTGCCGAGGCGCATGACGGCGCCCTTGCCGAACTGCTTCTCGATGGCGGAAACAGCCAGCTCGATCGCCTTTTCCTTCTCCGCGTTCGCCACTCTAGACCTCCCTTTGGATCACTGTACGCTTGTACAGAAGCGATGATCGCTTGGCAAGATGCCAAAGGGGTCTGACATTCCGGTCCGGGCCGTGGGCCGGCAGCGGTCCTACTTGCCGTTGATGCCGAGGAGCTCGACGTCGAAGACCAGGGTGGCGCCGCCGGGGATGGTCGGGGGATGGCCGTGGTCGCCGTAGGCGATGTCCGAAGGGCAGATCAGCCGCGCCTTCTCGCCCACCTTCATCTTCGCCACGCCTTCGGTCCAGCACTTGATCACCTGGTTCAAGGCGAACTCGGCCGGCTGCCCGCGCTTGTAGGAAGAGTCGAAGACGGTGCCGTTGGTGAGCCGGCCCTCGTAGTTGACCTTCACCTTGTCGGTGGCGGTGGGGCTCGCGCCGGTGCCGGGCTTGAGCGTCTTGAAGATCAGGCCCGAGGGCAGCTTCTCCGCGCCCGGCTCCTTCGCGGCCTTCTCCAGATATCCGCGGCCCGCCGTCTTCTCCTTGTCCGCCTGCGCCGAGGAGCGCGCCTGGACGAGCGCGTTGATCTTCTCCATCTGCGGCTCGGGATCCACCAGCGCCTTCTTCCCCGTCGCTCCGTCGGCGAGGCCGCGCTTGACGAGATCGAGCTCGTGCGGCTTGAGCGAAAGCGAGGCCAGGTTGCGGCTGCCGACCACGTATCCGATGGCGTAGAGCGACTTCTCGTCCTCGGTCTTGAGCGCCTGGGCGGAGGCGGTGAAGGAGACGAGCACGGCGAGGGTGAACGCGAGGCGCATCGATCGAACCTTTCTGCTGAAGAGGGGGGCGGAGAGTACCTTACTTCTCCATTTCCTGCGTAATCGCAATCAGGAGCTTGCCTGCCTTCTCATCCTGGGGGTCCACGCGGATGCCGCCCACGAGGATGGTGCCGCCCCGGGCGATGGCATAGTCGGTGTGCAGCTTGCGCGAATGCGCCGGGTGCTCGCCGAGAAGCTCGAGGTGGACCTTGATCCTGCCGTCGCTGTCGAGCTGGCGCGGGGTGAGCTGCAGGCTGCGGCTGCCCGGCAGCTCCATCTGCGCGGGCGCCTTCCAGTCGAGGTCGAAGGTCTGCTCCTGCAGCAGCTTGTAGCTGCGAAAGCGGAACTGCTCGCCGAAGCTCTCGATGTGGGGAGCCACCGGCGCGAGCTTGGGGTCCACGCCCGCGGCGGTGGCGGGATCGTTGGAAGCGGCGATGGCGCGCACGGTGATGCGAACGCGGTTGTTCACGCCGGCGTCCGCCTGCGCGAGCAGGGCGGCGACGGCGAGCAGGGCAAGCTTCACCGCTGCACCGTCCGGTCGTCGGACATCCAGATCACCGTCGTCTCGTGTCCCAGCTGCAGCACGGCTCCGTCGCGGGTGCCGAAGTCCACCTCTTCCACCTGCGGCGAGTTGTCGGCGACCGCCGGGGCGTCGTCGGTGGTCGCGGGCAGAAAGAGCATGAAGAGCGCCATGCAGGCGGCCAACGCCAACCCGGAGCCGGCGGTCAGGGCGCCGCGGTGCGCCCACCACATCTCGCGACCCCAGATGGGCGCGCGCTCCTGGATGGAAGGCCGGCCCTCCTCGCGCACGCGGGCCAGCACCCGGTCGGAAAAGCCCGCCAGCGAAAGGGCGGCGGCGCGCGCTCGAACGGCCTCGCGCAAGGCCTGGCCCTGCGCGAGAAGGAGCGCCCGGCGCGCGCCGCAGGCAGCGCAGCCGCGGAGGTGCTCGTCCACCCAGGCGCGGTCGTCCGCGGCGAGAGCGGCGTCGAGCAGCGGTCCGATGAGCGGGACCACGTCTTCGCAGCGCTTCATCCGCTCTCCTCTTCGGGCGCGTCCTCGCCCAGGTATTCGCGCAGCTTGTTCTGCATCTTCAGGCGCGCGTGGAAGAGCCGGCTCATCACCGTGCCCTTGCGGATGCCGAGCACCTTGGCCAGCTCCTCGTAGCTCAGGCCGTCCACCTCGCGCAGGATGAGGATGGAGCGGTGGTTCTCCGAAAGCCCGGCGAGCGCCTCTTCGATCTTGCCGCGCAGCTCTTCGTTGAGCGCCTGGCGCTGCGGTCCGGCGAGCGCGTGCGAAGGCGGGTCCATGGCCGCCTCGATCTCCGCGTCGTCGTCCTCGCCCAGGTCCACGCGCTCGGTGCGGCCTTTGCGCCGCTGGGCGTCGAGACAGAGGTTCATCGCGATGCGGTACGTCCAGGTGAAGAACGACGAATCGCCCTTGAACGACGGCAGGTAGCGATGCACCCTGACGAATGTCTCCTGCGCGATGTCCATGGCCTCGTCCGCGTCCTTCACCATTCCCAGGGCAAGCTGGACGACGCGGCGGTGGTAACGCTCCACGAGCGAGCGGAACGCCTGCTCGTCGCCCCGCTGCGCCGCCCGGACCAGTGCCCGATCGTCCTGGGTCTCCTTGGGACCTTCGCTCATTCGGACGCCTTGGGGAGGGGCAAATTCAAGAAAAATCCCAGGGGTGGCGCAAGGTACCAAAAGGAACGAAGGAAGGCAGCGAGGGCTCGGCGGGAATCCTGGAGAGGCCAACCTTGTCTAGACTGTGATGCACTCCTGAGGCGCGGGGACTACTAAGAAACCATCCTCCGATGCAGTTGCACGAAAACATCCCCACCTTGGGCGGACTTGGCGATGGGCCGCCCCGGTCACGCCGCGAAGGGCTCCGCCTGGACGGCGAGCGCGCGCAGCGCGAGATCGCGGCGCTGCTGCGAAAGGCCCGCTCCCGCGCCGTGGCCCTCGCCGCTGGTCGCGGCCTTGCGCTCCTCGCGGGCGGGCTGTCGCTCGCGCTGCTCGCCGGAGCGCTGCTCGCGAGCGTCAACGGAACGCTCCTCGCCCGCGGCGTCGCCCTGTCGCTTGCGCTCCTCGCTGCCGCCGGCGTGGTCTGGTTCTCGCTCCGCTCGCCGCTGCAGCGGACCGCCGCCGGCGCGTTGCGCGACGGTCTTCACCTGCGCCGCGGCCAGGGCGACGGCCCGGCGCGGCTCGCCCGGCTGCTCGGCGGCCCCTCCGAGCTGCTCAGCAGCGTGGAGCTGGGGCAGGATTGCGCGCCCGGGGTCTCCACCGAGCTCCTCTCGCTGCTGCACTTGCGCGCGGCGGCGGCGGCGAAGAAGGTGGACGTCTCGCGCGCGCTGCCCGTTTCGTCCTTGCGCTGGCCGATGGCGGCGCTGGCGGGCTGCGCCGCGGTCTGGGCGCTCGCGGCCTTCGTGGCGCCGCGGCACGTTTCCCAGGGGCTCGCGCGGCTCTGGCGCGGCGAGAGCGGCGCGCCGCCCATCGAGCTTTCGCCCATCGCAGGCGACCTCTCCATCACCTACCTCTACCCGGCGTACACCGGGCTGCCGCCTCGCACCGAGGAAGGCTCCGCGGGGGATCTGCGGGCCCCGCGCGGCACCGAGGTCCGCATCGCCGCCCGGGCCGATCGCGACCTCGCGCAGGCGTTCGCGGTGGTGAACGGCGCGGCGGTCAAGCTCGACGCGAGCGGCCCGGGGCACCGCCAGCTCTCGGGCAGCTTCCAGCTCACCCAGACCGGGACCTGGAGCCTGCGCTTCGCCGACGCCCGCGGGCGCACCATCGCGCAGGGCCCCTCGCGCCCGGTCGAGATCGTGGCCGACCAGCCGCCGCAGATCGCCATCGAGGCGCCGAAACAGGCCGTGCTGGAGGTGGATCCGCAGGGGCAGGTGCAGATCGCCTGGTCGGCCGCGGACGACTACGGCCTGACCCAGGTCTCGCTCGTCTACCAGCGCGCCGGCGGCAAGGAGGAGCGCGTCGCGCTGCAGACGCCGCCCTCGCCTGCGCGGCGCCTGCGCGGCGGCTACGGCTGGGAGCTCGCGCCGCTCAAGCTGCGCGCGGGCGACAAGGTCAGCTACCACCTCGAGGCGAAGGACAACGACGCCGTGGACGGCGCCCAGCGCGGCGTCTCCGCCACCCAGGCCATCAAGGTCTTCTCCGCCGCCGAGCATAGCCGCGAGTCGCTGATCCGCGCGCAGGCGCTCTGGGAGCGGCTGGTGGCGCTGGCGGCGGACCGGATGGAGGAGAAGCCCGCGCCGCCCGACGCCGCGGCGGCATCGGCGTGGTATGCGCAGACGGCGCAGAAGGATCGCGACGCGCGCGCCCTCTCGCAGGAGCTGTACGCGGCCGGCAGCGAATTGCTCAAGGACAAGCTGGCGCCGAAGGCGGTGGGGCGCGCGCTGCGCTACGCGTCCACCGGGCTCGGGCCTGCGACCCAGCGCACCAGCCTCGCGCGCGCGCCGCTCTCCCGCGGCGCTTCCGGCCGCGAGGGCGCCGTGCGCGGCCTGGCAACCGCGCTGCAGAACGAGATCCGGGAAGAGGAGAAGGACATCCTCTACCTGGAGGACCTGCTCGACCGCGCCCGCCTCGACGCGATGCAGGAGCTGGGCAAGGAGCTGGCGGCCTCGCGGCGCGAGCTGGCGCGGCTGGCGGAGAAGCTGCGCAAGGCGCCCGACGACCAGACCCGCAAGGAGCTGCTCAGCGAGGTGGAGCGGTTGCGCGAGCGCATCCAGGACCTCATGTCGAGGATGTCCGAGCTGGCCAAGGGCATCCAGGACGAGCACCTGAACCAGGAAGCGGCGCAGTCGATGGAGAGACAACAGGATCTGCTCGGCCAGCTCTCCGACATCCAGAAGAAGCTGCAGAGCGGCAAGATCGACGACGCGCTCAAGGAGCTGGACAAGCTCTCGCAGCAGCTGGAGAAGCTGGAGAAGGACCTGCAGCAGAAGGCGGGGCAGGAGCAGGGCGGCCAGTACGCGCAGGAGGCCAAGGCGCTGCGCGAGGCCGCGGGCCGGCTCAAGGAGCTGCAGCAGAAGGAGCAGGATCTGGAGAAGCGCACCGCGCAGCTGCGGCGCGAGATGCACAAGGACGCGGAGAAGAAGTTCGACCAGAAGGGCGGCAAGGCGCTGGCGCAGCAGCTGACAGGAGAAGGCCGAGGCGGCGCGCAAGGCCATCGCGCAGATCGACCCCCGCGTCGCCGAGCACCTGGGGCTCGAGGACACCCTCGACATGGCGCAGGGCCGCGCCTCCGAATCTCTCCCGCGCCCTGGACGCGGGCGACTTCGACGAGGCGCTCGATCTGGCCGAGCGCTCCGAGCGCGCGGTGGAGACCCTGCAGGGCCGGCTGGCGATGGAGGACCAGGTGGCGCAGCGCTATCCGGGCTTCTCGCGAGACCCTGCCGGCGTGCGCAAGGGGCTGCGCGCTTCCACCGACGCGCAGCAGCCGCTCCAGCAGATCGTCCAGCAACTGCAAGATGCCCTGCCGCGGGAAGGGCAGGGCATGTCGCAGGAGCAGATGCAGCGCATGCGGCAGCAGGCCCAGGAGCAGGGCCGGCTCAAGGACCAGCTCGGCAAGGTGCGCGAGCAGCTCGGGGAGGTGGGGCGCAAGGTCCCCATCTTCGGCCCGCAGCACGAGCAGATGCTGCAGCAGGCGCAGGAAGGCATGCAGGGCGCCGAGCAGCGGCTCTATCGAGACGAGCCGCGCGGAGCGCAGGCCGGGGAAGAGCAGGCGCTGGAGAAGCTCTCGCAGTTCCAGGACGCGATGGAGAAGATGGCGCAGCAGGCGGGCAAGGGCCAGGGGCAGGGCGGCATGCCCATGCCCTGGGGCGAGCCGGCGGGGGAGGACGGAGACCAGGAGGAGGGGCCGGAGTCCGACGGCGTGCGCCACGACCGCGTGGAGATTCCCGACGCCGAGTCCTCGCGCGCGCCGGCCGAGTTCCGCAAGGAGCTCCTCGACGCGATGAAGCAGGCCCGCGCCGGAGAAGTACAAGGAGAGGGTGAAGCAGTATTACGAGGAGTTGGTGAAGTGACCGCGGTCCTTTGCGCCCTGCTCCTCGCGGCGCCCTTGCGCGAGCTCGCCGCCAAGGCCGAGGCGCAGCTCGAGGCCTGGGACCTTGCCGGCGCCACCCAGGTGCTCGACGAGCTCTTGCGCTCGCACCCCGATTCGCCGGAGGCGGCGTATTTCCGCGGCCGCATCCTCTTCGAACAGGGCAAGTACGACGAGGCGGTCAAGGCCTACGCCGAGGCCGAAGAGAGCGGCGCCGGCAAGGGCACGCTGGAGAGCGACTCGAAGCTGGCCCAGGCCGCGGCCGACGAGACCAAGGGGGACCCGATCTTCGAGAGCGCCCACTTCGTCCTGCGCACGCGCCCGGGGAAGGACACGCTGCTCGCCCCCTACGCGCTCGATGCGCTGGAAAAGGCGTACGCGGGACTGACCAGGGACCTGGGCGTCCAGCCGGCGCAGAAGATCCGCGTCGAGATCTACGAGTCGGCGAAGGCGCTCGCCCACGTTTCCCCGCTCACCGTCGAGCAGATCAAGAACTCGGGGACCATCGCCCTCTGCAAGTACAGCCGGCTGATGGTGACGAGCCCCAAGGCGCTCTTGCGCGGCTATCCGCTGGCTGGACACCGTCTCGCACGAGTTCGTCCACTACCTGGTCACGCAGAAGGGCCGCAACACGGTTCCCATCTGGCTGCAGGAGGGGCTCGCCAAGTTCCTCGAGACCCGCTGGCGCGGCACGCCGGGAATGGCGGTGGACGAGATGTCGCTCGGGCTCCTCCAAGATTCGGCGAAGAAGGGCAAGCTGATTCCCTTCGCGAAGATGCATCCCTCCATCGCCATGCTGCCCACGCAGGAGCAGGCGGCGCTCGCCTTCGCGGAGGTGGAGGCGGCCATCCGGCTTCTCTACCAGCGGGGAGGGCAGGCGGCGCTCACCGAGCTGGTCTCGGCCATGGCCTCGGGCATGAGCGACGAGGACGCGGTGGCGCAGGCGTATGGCAAGAGCTTTTCCCAGTTCGAGGCCGACTGGCGCGCGGAGGTGGCGCGGCCCCGCGCCAAGGCGGTCTCGCAGAAGAACGTCCGGCCGGCGGTGGCGAAGAAGCTGGTCTTCAAGGAGGACGCGAAGGGGCGCACCGAGCCTGGCGAGATCGCGGCCGGCCACGGCGCGGACCTGGACGCGGACGGCAAGCGGGCGGCGCGGCTGGGAGAGATCTTCTACGCGCGCAGGCGCTGGACGGCGGCGGCGCGCGAGTACGGCCGGGCGCGCCAGCGCGCATCCCAGGAAGTTCCGCTGGTGGCGCGCCGCTACGCCTTCTCCGAGATGCAGCTCGGCCATCTCGGCGAGGCGGAAGAGGCGCTCTCCAGCGCGGTGCTGCGCGATCCGGAAGACGAAGCCTCGCAGGCGCTCTACGCGCACGTGCTGCTCAAGCGCGGCGCGCTGGACAAGGCGAAGGCCGCGCTCGACAGCGGCATCGCGGTGGACCCCTTCGATCCCGACCTGCACGCGACCTACGTGGAGGTGGCGAAGGGCCTTCGGGATCAGGCGCTGGAGGCGCGGGAAAAGAAGGCGCTCCTCCTCGCTGCGGGAATGACCCCGCAACCGGAAAAGGAACGTCATGAGTGAGCTGGCGGTGAACGGGGTGCTCCCGGCGCCCTCCGACGCGGAGCTGATCGACGAGCTTGCGCAGGCGCGGGCGCGCATCGCGCAGGAGATCGGCAAGCGGGTGGTGGGCCAGGATGCGGTGATCGAGCAGCTCCTCATCGCGCTCTTCTCCCGCGGCCACTGCCTCTTCGTGGGCGTGCCGGGGCTGGCGAAGACGCTGCTCATCTCCACCCTGGCGGAGGCGCTCAACCTCACCTTCAGCCGCATCCAGTTCACGCCCGACCTGATGCCCTCCGACATCACCGGCACCGACATCCTGGAGGAGGATCACACCACCGGCCGGCGCGTCTTCCGCTTCGTGCACGGCCCGGTGTTCGCGCACGTGCTCCTCGCCGACGAGATCAACCGCACGCCGCCCAAGACGCAGGCCGCGCTGCTCCAGGCCATGCAGGAGCATCGCGTCACCGCCGGCGGACGCACCTACCCGCTGGAGGAGCCGTTCCTGGTCTTCGCCACCCAGAACCCCATCGAGCAGGAGGGCACCTATCCCTTGCCGGAGGCGCAGCTCGACCGCTTCATGTTCATGGTGGACGTGGGCTATCCCAGCGCGGAAGAGGAGGTGCGGATCGTGCGCGCCACCACCTCGGGGGCGCAGCCGGTGGTGGAGAAGGTCCTCTCGCCGCAGCAGATCCGCAACCTCCAGGATCTGGTGCTGCGGGTGCCCGCGGCCGAGCACGTGATCCGCTACGCGGTGGAACTGGTCCGCAGGACCCGGCCACAGGAAAGCTCGGGCAAGCACGTCAAGGACCACGTGAGCTGGGGCGCGGGACCTCGCGCTTCCCAGGCCTTGATCCTCGCCGCCAAGGCCCGCGCGGCGCTGCAGGGCCGGCCCGCCGCCGACGTGTCCGACGTGCGCGCGCTGGCGGAGCCGGTGCTGCGCCACCGGGTGATCACCAACTTCCACGCCGAGGCCGAAGGCGTGGACTCGCGGCAGGTGATCGCGGAGCTGCTCAAAGAGACGCGCCCTTGAACGCCTGGCGGCGCCGGGCCGGAGCGGTGGGAAGATGACGCTCGATCCTGCCCTGCTGGCGCGGCTCGGCCCCCTTCAGGTGCGCGCGCGCAAGGTCATGGAAGGCGTGCTCACCGGGCTGCACAAGAGCCCACACCAGGGCCAGTCGGTGGAGTTCTCCGAGCACAAGGAGTACTCGGCGGGCGACGAGATCCGCCACATCGACTGGCGCGCCTTCGCCAAGCTGGACAAGTACTACGTCAAGCGCTTCGAGATGGAGACGAACCTGCGCGCGCTCCTGGTGGTGGACGCGAGCGGCAGCATGGCCTACGGGCGCGGCGCCATGACCAAGCTGCAGTACGCGTCGGTGTGCGCGGGCGCGCTCGCCTACCTGCTCTCGCGGCAAGGCGACCAGGTGGCGCTCTGCGTCGCCGGAGACGGCGGCACCACCGCAGGCGTCCGCGAGTTCCTGCCCTTCGCCTCCTCGCCCTCGCACGTGCAGGAGCTGCTGCGCATGCTGGAGAGCGCGGTGGGAACGGGGCCCACGCTGCTCCCCTCGGCGCTGGAGTTCGTGGCGGAGAAGGCGGGGCGCAGGTCGCTGATGATCGTGCTCAGCGATCTCTTCGACACCACCGACACCAGCATCCCGGCGCTGAAGATGCTGCGCTCGCGCCGGCACGACGTGCTGCTCCTGCAGACGCACGACCGCGAGGAGCTGGACTTCCCCTTCGACGACCCCACCCGCTTCCTCTCCATGGAGGACGACCGGCAGATCGAGGCGCAGCCGCGGCAGATCCGCGAGAGCTATCTTGCGGAGATGCGCCGCTTCCTCGAAGGCACGCGGCGCGAGCTGGCGCGGGCCGACGTGGAGGTGCAGCAGATCCGCACCGACGCCGCGCCCGACCGCGTGCTCCTCGAGCTGCTCGCCCGCAGGGAGGCGGCGTAGGCCGTGCTGCAGTTCGCCCATCCGGCGTACCTGTGGGGGCTGTGCGCCATCGCGCTCCCCATCCTGGTGCACCTCTTCAACCAGCGGCGGCCGAGGCCGCTCAGCTTCGGCGCCATCGAGTTCGTGCTCCGCTCGCAGCGGCAGAGGGCGCGGCGGCTGCGGCTCCGTCAGATCCTGCTGCTCGCGTTCCGCTGCCTGCTCATCGCCGCGGTGGCGCTGGCGCTTTCGCGGCCTTCGCTCAAGCCTCGCGGGGTCCAGGCGGCGCAGGCCAGCGGCCCGCAGGCCACCGCGCTGGTGCTCGACGCATCCCTCTCCATGCGCTACCGGGTGGGCTCGCGGACGCTCTTCGACAAGGCCCGCGCCGAGGCGTTGGCGGCGCTCGATCGGTTGGGACCCGACGAGCCGGCGACGGTGGGACTGTGCGCGGGGCCGGGAGGGCCCTCGGGCGGAATCGGCGCCCCCTCCTTCGACCGCCTGGCCGCGCGCCGCCTCGCTGCAGTCGGCGCAGCCCACCTGGCTCGGCAGCGACATGACCGCGTGCCTCGCTGCCGCAGCCAAGGCCCTGGGCGAGAGCCCGGTCGCCGGCAAGCGCATCATCGCCTTCAGCGATCTGGCGGCGCACTCCATCCGCCTCGACGCGCCGCCGCCGCTGGTGCCGCCTCCCGCGGGAGCGCCGGCAGGCGCGGCGGGCATCCGGCCCAACGTGGTCCTCGTGGACGCCGCGCAGGGCAATGACCTTCCCAACGCCGCGGTGGTGGCGACGGCGGTGCGGCCCGCGGCCTCGCTCGGCCCCCGCGGATACGAGGTGGTGGCGACCGTCGCCAACTACGGGGCGAAACCCGTCTCCGGCCTTCAGGTCTCGCTGCGCATCGGGCAGAACACGGTGGCCAAGGGCTTCGTCGACGTTCCCGCGCGCGGGTCCGCCCGCAAGACCCTGGGCGTGGTGCTGCCCGCGGGGCTGGTCACCGGCAGGGTGGAGCTTTCCCGCGACGAGGCGCAGGGACTCGACGAGGACGACGGGCGAGACTTCGCCGTGCAAGTGCCCCGCGACGTCAAGGCGCTGATCGTGGACGGCGCGCCCTCGTCGTTGCGCAGCCGCGACGAGGCCTTCTTCGTGGAGGCGGCGCTGGCGCCGGCGCGCACGGGAGGACGCATCGCCGCGCAGACGCTGGACGCCGATGCCGCCGCCAACGCAGCGCTCGACCCCTTCGACGTGGTGCTCCTGCTCAACGTGCCGGCTCCGCAGCACGCCTTCGCCGAGAAGCTGCGCGAGGCGGTGGTCCGCCGCGGCATGGGGCTCTTCATCGCGCTCGGCGACCATGTCGATCCCGACGCCTACAACGACGCGCTGCGCGACCTGCTGCCCCGCCCGCTGCACCTGATCAAGACCGCCGCGGAGCCGGGGGCGCAGGGGGCCGACGAGCATGCCGCGCGCTTCGGCGTGGTGGACTGGGCGCACCCGCTCTTCCGCATTTTCGGTCCGGCCGAACGGGAAGGCCTGGAGAGCGCGCGCACCTTCCGCTATGCGCTGCTCAAGCCGGAGCAGGGCGCGCGCGCGCACACCCTCGCCTCCTACGACGACGGCGCGCCGGCGCTGATCGAGGCGCGGGTCGGCGCAGGGGCGCGTCCTGCTCTACACCAGCTCGGCCTCGCACTCCTGGACGGACTGGCCGGTCCGCGTCTCGTTCCTGCCCGTGCTGCAGCAGGCGGTGAGCTGGCTCGCGGACGCGCTGGAGCAGCGGCAGCCGGCGCCGGCGGTGGTGGGCGGAGAACGCTCGCTGGTCGCGCCCGCAGGGAGCCGGGTCGAGACGGTGCTGGGGCCGGACGGCAAGCCGGTGCCGCTGCGGCGCGAGAACGGGCGCCCCGACGACGCAACCATCTCCCTGGCCGTCCCCGGACAATACCGGGCGCTGGTGGCCGCGAACGGCGTCCAGCCGCGCGAGGAGCCGTCGCTCTCGTTCGTCGCCGATCTCGACCCGCGGGAGAGCGATCTGCGCCGGGTGGACGAGGGCGAGCTCAAGGCCCAGCTGGGCGGCGCAGCCTCGGCGCAGGTGGCGGCCTCGTCCGCCGCGGCGCAGGGAGCTCACGGCACGCCGCTGTGGAGCGCGCTCCTCCTCCTCGGCGCGCTGGCGCTGCTCGGAGAGGGCGCGCTCACGCGCAGGTAGCCCGCCTCAGGCGTGCAGTTCGGTCGGATCGATGGGCCGCTCCGCCCGCACCGCGGCCTCGGTCAATTGCGCGGCGAAGGCGCGGTGCTCCTCGAACGCGGAGGTCGCGCCCTTGCCCTGCAGCGCGGAGGGCGGCCGGGCGAACTTCTGCAGCGTCTGCACGCGCGCGGACGCCTCCTTCAGCCTCTCGCGCGAGAGGGGGCCGGCGCGGGCGCCGCGGGCGATGGCGTCGATGGAGTCGTGCTGCGCCTGCAGCGTGTGGCAGACCAGCACCGCGTCGCAGCCGGCCGCGACCGAGAGCTCGGCGGCGTCGGGCACGCCCCAGATGTCGCTGATGGCGCGCATCTCCAGGTCGTCGGAGATGCAGCACCCGCGGAACTCCACGTCCTTGCGCAGGATGGCGAGCGAGACGGGCGAGATGGTGGCCGGCAGGCGGTCGAAGGCCTCGAAGCGCACGTGCGCGGTCATCACCGAGGCGAGGCCCGCGCGCGCCGCGGCGACGAAGGGCACCAGCTCCACTTCCCAGAGCCGCTGCTTGTCGTGGGCGAGCCGCGGCAGGGTGACGTGCGAGTCCTGCGAGGTGTCGCCGTGTCCGGGGAAGTGCTTCACGCAGCTTGCGACTCCGCCGCGCTCGAGCCCCTGGGCCAGCGCGACGCCCAGGCGCGCGACGCGGCGCGGATCGCGCGAGAAGGACCGGTCGCCGATCACCGGATTGTTCGGGTTGGTGTCCACGTCGATGACAGGCGCGAAGTCGAGATCGATGCCGCAGGCGGAGAGCTCGGCGGCGATCATCCCACCCACCCGCTCGGCGACCGCGGTGCCGTTGAGGTTGCCGGAGCCTCCCAGCTCGTCGATTTCGCCCAGCCTGCGCATGCTCGGCCATGCCGTCCAGTGCGGCGGGCGCAGCCGCTGCACGCGGCCTCCTTCCTGATCGATGCAGATGAGCAGCGGGCCGGGGGCGGCCGCCTTGAGCGTGCGGGAGAGCTCCGCCAGCTGCGCCGGATCCTGCACGTTGCGCGCGAAGAGGATCACGCCGCCCGTCCCGCGGTGGATCAGCTCCAGCTCTTCCGGCTTGGGCGTCGGGCCCTTGATACCGACGAAGACGCAGCGTGCTGCGGCGCGGTCGAAGTCGTCCATGCACCTACCTCGCTCTTGGGAAAAAGTGCGCGCACTCTCGCATGGCGGGATGCTGCCGGAAAGCCCGGTTGTTCTGCATGCGTGCGACTCTTCCGCGTGTGGGGCCTGTCGGGCCGGCGCGGCGCAAACATTTGAATACCGGACACTTTTGTTTGCCGGGCAGGCATGCGCTTGCTAGGATCTCCGGCAGGCAAGGGCGATCGGAGAGGTTCTCGAGTGAGAAAGATTCTGCCGCTATTGCTCGCCTTCGCTCCGCTCGCGGCGGTTGCGGCGCCGTCCGATCGCGAGGTGCTGCGCACGGCGGTGGAACAGTTGCTCTCGCAGCCGCCGCTCTCCGGCGCGCACGTGGGCCTCGAGGTCGAGTCGCTCGACGACGGCCAGGTGATCCTCTCGCGCAACGCCGACGACCTGCTCAACCCGGCGTCGAACACCAAGCTCGTCACCTCGGCGACCGCGCTCCTGCGGCTGGGCCCCGAGTACCGCTTCACCACCGACTACCTCGCCGATGCGCCCATCTCGCGCGGCCGCGTCGGCACGCTCTACGTGAAGGGCCGCGGCGATCCCGCCGTCACCACCGAGCGGCTGGACGGGCTGGTCTCCGATCTCTGGCACCGCGGCGTGCGCAGCGTGGGGGACATCGTCCTCGACGACACCTTCTTCGACCGCGAAGAGTTCGGTCCCGGCTGGGAGCAGGAGTCGAGCGACAAGGCCTGGGCGGCGGGCGTGGGCGCGCTCTCGCTCAACCACAACTCGGTCGCCGTCTACATCACGCCTGCGGAACGCATCGGCGCGCGCGCCCGCATCGAGCTCGAGCCCGAGGCGCGCGACTACTTCGTCGTCGACGGCCGCGTGGCCACCGTGCGCGCGAACGGCCGCCGCAGGCTGCGCCCGCACACCGTCTCCGAAGGCGAGCGCACGCGCATCGTGGTGGAGGGGCGCGTCCCCTTGCACGGCGAGACGGTGGTCATGTTCCGGCGCGTGGGCGATCCCACCTTCTATTACGGTCAGACGCTGCGCATGCTGCTGCGGCAGCGCGGCATCCGCGTCTCGGGCAAGGTGAGACGCGGCGAGGTCCCGCAAGGCGCCGTGCTCATCCAGAGCTATGACTCGCCGGCGCTGGCGGAGATCGTCCGCGACATGAACAAGGTCTCCTCCAACTTCATCGCCGAGATGCTGATCAAGACGCTGGGCGCGGAGCTGAAGGGGGCACCCGGCTCGTGGCCCAAGGGGCTGGAGGTGGCGCAGGACCTGCTCGCCGAGCTGGGGCTGCCCCGCGGCACCTACGTGCTCAAGAACGGCAGCGGGCTCAACGACACCAACCGCTTCACGCCGCGGCAGATGGCGACGCTGCTGCAGGCGGTGTGGAAGCGCTTCCCGGTCGCGGCGGAGTTCATCTCCTCGCTGGGCATCGCCGCCCGCGACGGCACCATGCGGCTGCGCATGGAAGGCACCGATGCGGCCGGGCGCCTGCGCGCGAAGACGGGCACGCTGGATCGGGTCACCGCCCTCTCCGGGTACGTGCAAAGCCTGGGAGGCGAGCGCTTCGTCTTCTCGGTGATGGTGAACGACTGGAACGGCAAGACCGCGCCGGTGATCTCTTCCATCGATCGCCTGGGAGCGCTGCTCGCCGCCATCGGCGCGCCGGAGGCGGCCGCCCGCGACGCCGCGCTGGCCGCGGTGCAGCCGCAGGATGCGCAGCCGGCGGAGATGCGGGCCCGCATCGCGACCTACGCGTCGCTGGCATCCGCGGGACAACGCAAGAACCTGCCCTTCCTGCGCTCCGCCTTGCGCACCGAGCGCGATCCCCTGCTGCGGGTGGTGCTCGCGGACGCCCTCTACCGCAGCGATCCCGACCAGGGAGGCGGCGCGCTCCTCGAGGCGATGCCGCCCTCGCCCGATCTCTTCGTGCGCCTGCGCAGCATCGGCCGCGAGCTCTCCTTGCCGGTGCCGGCGGTCTCCTCGCTCCTCGACCTCGCGGTCGACGGCAGCACCGAGGCGCTCACCCGGCTGTTGGCGGTCTCCCCGCTCGCGGTGGGGCCCCAGCCCGACGAGCAGCTCGCTTCCTTGCTCTCGGACGGCCTGGTGGAGGTGGGCGAGGCCTCTCCGGAAGAGATGCTCTCCGCCCTGAGGGCGGCGCCCGGGCCGCAGGCGCAGGCCGCGCTGCAGCTGGTGGACAAGGGCCTTGCGGAGGCGGGAACAGACCGGTCGCACTACCCGCTCGCGCAGTCGCTGCGCGCCGCGCTCGCGCAGCCCGGCGCTCCCGCCGCGCAGTTGGACGGCTGGCTCGCGCTGGTGGAACGACGCCCCGCGCCGCCGGCGGTTGAATCCACTTCGCCAGCGCCCGTTCCGGCGGCGACTTCCGCGGACAGCTCGGCGTCTCCGGCGCCGTCTCCGGCGGCCGCACCCGCTCCTGTGGCGCCGCCCCCCGCCATGCCCGCCGATGCGGCCGGGACGCCTTCGGCGCGCGCGAATCCGGCCGTGCTCGTCGCGCCGGGAGCCGACGCCAAACCGGCCAGCGCGGTGTGCAGCGGGCCCGCCTCGGCGTGCCCCGGCGGCGGGTGAGACCCCGCCGCGTCCTGTCAGGGCCCTGTGCTAGGGTGCTTGCCTCCACCTGAAGCGAGGCGAGCATGGCGGGCAGCGTCAACAAGGTCATCCTGGTCGGCAACCTGGGCCGGGATCCGGAGGTCCGGTACACCCCCAGCGGGCAGGCGGTGGCGAACTTCACCGTCGCCACCAACGAGGCGTGGACGGACAAGGCGGGCCAGAAGCAGGAACGGACCGAGTGGCACCGCGTCGTCGTGTGGGGCAAGGCCGCGGAGAACTGCGGCGAGTACCTCTCCAAGGGCCGCCAGGTCTACGTCGAGGGGCGCCTGCAGACGCGCGAGTGGACCAACAAGGAAGGCGCCAAGCAGTACACAACGGAAGTGGTCGCGAACCCGGTGGGCGGAGTGGTCTTCCTCGCCGGCGGCGGCCAGGGCGGCGGACGCGGCGCCCGCGCCGGCGGCGCCCCGGCGGACGATTTCGGCCAGCCTCCTCCCGGCCTCGACGAATCACCCGCGGGC
Organism: uncultured delta proteobacterium; assembly: GCA_963792275.1. Taxonomy (GTDB): domain Bacteria; phylum Myxococcota; class Myxococcia; order Myxococcales; family 40CM-4-68-19; genus 40CM-4-68-19. The sequence continues at coordinate 75,329 of CAWBVQ010000011.1, read as the reverse complement.
CCGTCCGCCCCCAAGGCCAGCGACGACGACATTCCCTTCTAGGACGCTGAAAAGGAATGTTCCGGCGAAGCCTTGCTAGAGGCAGCGCCTCACGCTGTCGCGAGCGCCAGGCGGATCTCCGCGAGCGCCGCCGGAAACGATAGCCGCCGGCGCACCGCCACCACGTCGCCGTTTGCTCCGCGCGCGGCGGTGCGGATGGCGTGCACCCGCTCGGTTCCCAGGAGCCGTCCAACGTCGAACGACTTCCCGCGCTGGGCTCCTTCCGCGAGCTCGGAGGCAACGTCCGCCGCGGAGCGGCGCAGTCGCGCGCAGATGTCGTCCAGGGTGGCGCCGGCGTCGCAGAGCGCCCAGAGCTCCGCCCCGATGCGCGCTGCCGGCGCGGGCGCTCCGTACTCCACGCTCCACGGCTCGTCGAGCCAGGGCGGCGCCGCGAAGGGAAGCCCGCGCTGATCGCTCGCGGGCTCGCGCACGGAAGGGGGCAAAGGAGCGGCGGCCGCAGGCGCGACCGGGCGTGCAGCAGGCGCATCGGCGGGGGCCGCGCTCGCGATTGCGGCCACCACGCGCGCACCGTAGCGCTGCCAGCGGCCCGGCCCGGCGCCCTTCACGGCGAGAAAGCTCCTCTCGTCGCGAGGAAGGGCGCGCGCCAGCTCCCGCAGGGTGGAATCGTGGAAGACGACGTAAGGGGGCACGCGCGCCTCCCGCGCCAGCTCGGTCCGCAGCGCGCGCAGGCTCTCGAACACCCGGGCATCGAAGGGCCCCTCGTCTGCCGGCGCCGCCTCCTCGGCGTTCCTGCGCGGCTTGGGGACCTTGGCCACCGCCTCCGGGTCCGGCGCGCGGCTGCCCTTGCAGCTCTCGCAGGCGTCGCACCCGCGCGGGGCCTCCGCGTCGCCGAAGTACCGGAGCAGGTTCTGCCGCCTGCAGCCGCGGGTATCGGCGAAGCGCACCATCCGATCGAGCATCTGCCGCTCGCGCGCCACCCGCAGCTCGAGCAGCTCGAAATCCACCGCAAGGTCCTGCGGCCCGACCGCCGGGGTGGCCACGCTGAAGCGAGCCTCCCGGGAGCGTCCGCGCTCGAGGTGTCCCGCGGATTTCGAGGAGTCGCACCGCTCCCGACAGCTCGGCGCCGCTGACTCCGCAGCTATGAGCGAGCGCGTCGAGGGAACCTTCCCCCTGCGCCCGCGCCGCGACCCATGCGCGCTCCACCAGGTCGCGAGAGGGGCGGCCGCCCTCGATCATGCGCCGCTGCATCATCACGTCGGCGAAGTTGAAGAGCAGCAGCGCATAGCTGGGCAGCCCGTCGCGGCCGGCGCGCCCGATCTCCTGGTAGTACGCCTCCACCGAGCGCGGCGCGTCGAAGTGCGCGACGAAGCGGATGTCGGCCTTGTCCACGCCCATGCCGAATGCGTTGGTGGCGACGATCACCTTCGCGTCGCCGCGGACGAACCGCGTCCTGCACCGAGGTGCGCTCCGCGTCGTTCATGCCGGCGTGATATCCCGCCGCATCGATGCCGGCGCCCCGGAGCGCGGCCACCACCTTCTCCACGTTCTTGCGAGTGGCGGCGTAGACGATGCCGGGACCCGGTCCGCGGGCGAGCGCGAGCAGGCGCCCCAGCTTGTCCTTGTCGCCGGCGACGCGCAGCACCTCGATGAAGAGGTTGGGCCGGTCGAAGCCGGCGACGAAGATCCTGGGATCGCGCAGCTCCAGCGCATCGGCGATGTCGCGCCGCACCTCCGGGGTGGCGGTGGCCGTGAGCGCCAGCACGCGCTCCGCCTTCAGCTGCGCGCGGGCCCGGGCGAGTTGCTGGTACTCGGGCCGGAAGTCGTGTCCCCAGGCGGAGATGCAGTGGGCTTCGTCGACGGCGAGGAGCGGGACCGTCAGCCCCGCCATGGCGGAAAGGAACGAGGGCGACTTGAAGCGCTCCGGGGCGACATAGACCAGCCGGTACTCGCCGCGCCGCAGCGCGGCCTGGCGCTCCTGCCGCTCCGCATCGCCGAGCGAGCTGTTGACGAAGGTGGCGGCGATGCCCCGGGCGCGCAGCGCGTCCACCTGGTCCTTCATCAGGGCGACGAGCGGCGAGACCACCACCGTGGTCCCCTGGAGGAGGAGCGCGGGAAGCTGGTAGCAGAGGCTCTTTCCGCCCCCGGTGGGCAGGATGGCGATGGTGGGCCGGCCGGAGAGCACCGAGCGGACCACGGCCTCCTGGCCTTTGCGGAATGCGTCGTATCCGAAGTGTTCGTGCAGCGCCTCGTGCAGTTCCATCCCCCTCCTCCTTACCCCACGCCTTCGCGCGGAACGAGCGAAACCGGATCCGGCGGCGGGCATGCGCCTTCCACCGCGCTGTGGACCCCGCCTTCGGCGAGCACCAGGTGATCGACGACCCGGATTCCCAGCGCGCGGCCGGCTTCGTCGAGAAGCAGCTGCAGGCGCTGATCCTCGCCGCTGGGCGTCGAGTCGCCGGAAGGGTGGTTGTGGACGAACGCCACCGCCGGCGCGCGGTGGAGCAGCGCCGGAGCGAACGCCTCGCGCGGCGAGACCGAGCACTGCGTCAGCCCGCCGCGCGCGACTTGCACGCAGCGGATCTCCTGGAGCCGCGCGTTGAGCAACACGACCCAGAACTCCTCGTGGGCGAGGTGCGCGAGCTGCGACCAGAGCGCCGACGCCACGTCCTGCGCGCGCAAGAGGCGCCGCCGTTCCCGGGCCGGCGCCAGCGCCACGCGCCGCCCCAACTCCAGCGCGGCGAGGAGCCGGACCGCGAGCGGCGCGCTCATGCCGGAGGTGAGCAACAGCTCTCCGGGGCTGGCGCGGCGCAGCGCCGGCAGGCCGCGCGAAAGCAGGCGGGAGGCGAGCAACTCGTCGCGCCTCCCCAACACCAGCCGGACCAGCTCGCAATCGGGCAAGCTCGACGGGCCTTCGCTGAGGATGCGTTCCGCGCGCGCCACGGCGGGACCGACTGCAGCGGTCGTGCCACGCGGACTTTCGAGGAGAGGCGTCGCGAATCGAAAGCCCCGATCCGACACCCCAGGGTCCCAATTCGGGGAGAAAACCTTTCTAGAACCGCGCGCGAGAGGGCGAAGAAGGCCTTGATCTTGTCGTTGGTCTCCCGCAATCGCGCCGAAAGCGTCCGCACGAACGTCCAGAGCAGCTCGTAGGCGAGGTCCTTGTGCAGGAACATCAGCTCTTCCAGGTCCGCCTTCTGGATCACGTAGAGCGTGCAGGGCATGTGCGCGGTGGCATCCGCGCTCCGCGGCGTGTCGTCGATGAGGGCCATCTCGCCGAAGTAGCTGCCCGGCTCGAGGATGGCGAGCGCCTCCTCGCCGACGCCCGGCACCATCTTGGAGATGCGCACCTTGCCCGAGGCGATCAGGTACATCTCGGTGCCCACCTCGCCCTCCTGGAAGATCCTCTCGTTCGCGCGCGCCTGCTTCTGGGTGGCGATGTTGGCCACCTTCGCCAGGTGATCGGCGGTCAGGTTCGCGAAGAGTGGAATCTTCTTGAGCTGGGCGGGATCCAAGGCTGTCCTCGAGGGCCTCCTCGACCATCAGCACTCTAGCAGAAGCGCTGCTTCGGCGGGCGCGGTTTCAGGTTAGACTTCCGCGCCCTCGGCAAGGAGACACAGTGGAGAAGCACCAGGTCGTCATCATCGGATCGGGCCCGCCGGCTACACCGCGGCCATCTACGCCGCGCGCGCGAATCTCAAGCCCGTGCTCTTCTCCGGCCTGCAGCCCGGCGGCCAGCTCACCATCACCACCGACGTGGAGAACTATCCCGGGTTTCCCAAGGGCGTGCTCGGGCCGGAGATGATGGAGCTCTTCCGCGCCCAGGCGGAGCGATTCGGCACCTCGATCATCGACGGGATGGTCACCGGCGCCGACCTCTCCCGCCGTCCCTTCCGCATCGAGGGCGAAGGCCACGAGCTGCTCGCCGAGACGGTGATCGTCGCGACCGGCGCCTCCGCCAAGTGGCTGGACATCCCCTCCGAGAAGCTGCTCTCCGGCCACGGCGTCTCCGCCTGCGCCACCTGCGACGGCTTCTTCTTCCGCGGCAAGGAAGTCGGCGTGGTGGGCGGCGGCGACACCGCCATGGAGGAGGCCACCTTCCTCAGCAAGATGTGCAGCAAGGTGACCGTCATCCACCGCCGCGACTCGCTGCGCGCGAGCAAGGTGATGCAGCAGCGGGCGATGGCCAACCCGCAGCATCGCCTGGGCCTGGAACCAGGACGTGGTCGAGGTGCTGGGCGACAAGCAGAGCGGCGTCCGCGGCGTGCGCACGCGCGATACGAAGCACCGGAGAGCTCCGCGAGCTGCCGATGGGCGGGCTCTTCATCGCCATCGGCCATCGAGCCGAACACCGCGCTCTTCAAGGGCCAGCTGGCGATGGACGAGATCGGGCTACCTCAAGGTGACGCCCGGGCACCACGCGCACCAGCGTGGCCGGCGTCTTCGCGGCGGGAGATGCGGCCGATCCGGTCTACCGCCAGGCGGTGACCGCCGCGGGAACCGGCTGCATGGCGGCGATCGACGCGGAGCGGTTTCCTCAGCTCTGGCGGCGCGCACTGAGCGGCGCCGCCGGGCGGCAGACAGCGCACGTGCGTCGCTGTGCCCGCGGTTTCCGGTCAGCGCTTCTTCTCGGCGCGGACGCGCGGCCGGGGAGCGGCTGGTTCGGCGCTCGGCTGCGGGGCCTCGTCCTCGCGGTGCCACTCGCCCGTGCGCCCGCCGCTCTTGTGGACCAGGCGGACCGAGACCACTTCCATGCCGCGGTCGTGGCGCTTCGCCATGTCGTAGATGGTCAGCGCCGCCGCCATCGCGGCGGTGAGCGCCTCCATCTCCACGCCGGTGCGCTCCACGGCGTGCACGCGCGCCTCGATGCGGACCAGCCCCGCGCTCTCGTCGCAGGCGACCTCCACGTCGGCGCCGGCGAGCACGATGGGATGGCAGAGCGGCAGGATGTCGGGTGTACGCTTCGCCGCCATGATGCCGGCGAGCCGCGCCGCGGCCAGCGCGTCGCCCTTCTCCAGCCGCCCCTCGTTGAGCAGCTTGAGCGTCTCGCGCGAGCAGCGCAGCTCCGCCCGCGCCACCGCCACGCGCGAGGTCCGCTGCTTCTCGCCGACATCGATCATCTTCATGGCGCCTAGAGGCCCGCGGTCGCGGAGCTGCTCGTCGTCCTCGCCGTTGAGGTGGCCGACCTCGTGCATCAAGCGTGTCGCGCACCTCGCGGCGAAGCTCCTCGTCGGTGTGCGCGGCGCGGGAGAGGTTCCGGCGATAGAGCAGGATGCTCGGGCTTCGCGTCGGACAGCGCCGTCGGGGGGCGGGCGGAAGAGTCCGAGGATGCCGGGCGAGAGCGGCGGATCGGTCGCCATCAGATCGCTGACCTCCGGCAGATCGGCCACCTGGAAATTGGACCGCGCGAGCCCCGCCTTGATGTCCGGCGGCAGCTTGGCCACCTCGTCCTGCACGATCTGCTGGAACACGCTGCGGGGCGCCTGCGCCGTGGCCTTGAAGGCGTCGGGGTCGAGCTGGTGCGCGCGCGCGAAGTGGGCGGCGGCGGCCACCTCGTCGTTGGCGCGCTCGGCGATCAGGCCGAGGTAGTGCTCGGACCACGCGTCGGGCTCCTCGCCGGCGAGCTTCGACAGCTCGCCGCGGGCCTGGTCGAACCGGCACAGCTCGAAGAGGGCCACGCCCTTCTCGCGCCGCGCCTCGCGGTCCCTGGCGTCGTACTCCAGGGAGCGGTTGGCGGCGGCGAGCGCATCGCCGGGCCGGCCGAGGTCGTCGAGCGCCATGGCCTGCAGGAGGAAGAGCTCCTTGAGCAGCGACCGGTCGTGGGACCGCTGCGCGCGGGGCATGGCGCGCTTCACGTACTGCAGCGCGAGCTCCAGGTCGTCGCGCGAGCCGAGCCTGCGGACGTGCAGGTCGGCGGCGGAGCGCAGCACCTCGGGATCGTCGGGATCGAGCGCCAGGGCGCGCGCGTAGGCGGTGCGCGCTTCCTCGACGTGGCCCAGCTCGGCGAGGGCGGCCCCGCGGAAGTGGTGCGCCGCGACCGAGGTGGAGTCGGTGCGCGTGGCCTCGCGGGCGCACTCGAGCGCGTCTTCGTAGCGGCCCTTCTCGAAGTCGCGGCCGGCCTGCTCGAGGAGGTCGGGCAGGCTGGGCTCTGCTCCGCCGGCCACCTCCACGCAGGGAGCGGCCGGAGGCTGCGGCTGCGGGCGGGCCTCTGCAGGGACGTCCAGCGGCTTGGCGACCGCCGCCGAGGGACCGCCGCCCACCGACGCCGTCTTCTGCGGCAACGGCTGCGGCGCGAGGGTGATCGCGACGGGCTGCTTGCGGCACGCGGGCGCAGCGAGCGCGAGCGCGGCGAGGGCGACGGCGAAGGCGGAGACGCGGCGGGTCGGTTCAGTCATCGCTGGAGATCGAACACGCGGGCGAGGCCTCCGCCTTCCCGAAGGCAAGCGTATGAGCGCCACCTACACGGTACCACAGCGCAGCCGTGCGGGCAGGCCCTCCCCCGGCAGTGTGTCCGGCATCGCGTCTGGGCTCAAGTTCCCTGCCCGCCCTACATCGCCGCCGCGGCGCTCAGCAGCCGAGGAAGGCGAGCGGTCCGTGCCAGAGCAGCGCCTCGCGCAAGGCGAGGCTCAACCCGGCGCGCTGCAGCGCCTCCGCGGCCTTGGGCAGGGCGAGGAGGTCGCTTGCGCCCTCGCCGATGTCGCTGGTGAGCACGATGCGCTCGGCGCCGTTCCTGGAGACGACAGCGGCCGCCGACTCCGGGTCGAAGAGCCCGGGCTGCAAGGTGAGCCCCGCCCAGCATCCCATGCCGCGCACGAGCGGAAACGTCTCCGCGCTCACGTGATCCACCAGCATCCGCCCGGGCTCCACCGGCGAGTCCTTGAGCAGCGCGAGCAGGCGCCGCGTCCGCCGCAGCTTCTCGCGCCCCGGCGTGTGCACGATCACCGGCTTCTCCAGCCGCGCCGCGAGCTCGAGCTGGCGCGCGAAGATCTCCTCCTCGCGCTCGCAGCCTTCGTGAAGCCCGATCTCCCCGAGCGCGACCACGCGCGGATCGTCGAAGTAGCGCGGGAGCAGGCGCAGCAACTCGTCGACGCCGTGCCAGGGGAGGCGCGAGGGGTGCAGCGCCAGCGCCACGAACGGGCGGATACCGGCCGACTGCAGGCGCCGCGTTTCCGTGCCAGACCAGCTCGTCCCAGTGCCTGCGCAACCCGGCGGCGTTGCCGGCCCCCGCGTCGCGCGCGCAGGTGACCGCCGCCTTGACGCCGAAATACGCCAGGGTGGCGAGGTCCTGCGTCGGAATTCCGTCGGCGTGCAGGTGCAGATCGACGAACATTCGAATGACGCTAACATGTGGCATGCACTTGGCAGGAGGCGTTCGACTGCCTACCAAACCCAGACACTCGATCGGGGGAAAAGACGTGTCGCAAGGCAGACAGAAGCTCGCGGCGGTGGTGCTTGCCGCCGGCAAGGGCACGCGGATGAAGTCGGACAAGGCCAAGGTGCTGCACGAGGCGTGCGGGCGGCCGATGGCGTTCTTTCCCATCCGCGCGGCGCTGGCGCTGGACGCGTCGCCGGTGGTGGTGGTGGTCGGACACCAGGCGAAGAGCGTGGAAGAGGAGCTCTCGCGCCAGTTCCCCGGCGCGCCGCTGCGCTTCGCGGTCCAGGCCGAGCAGCTGGGAACGGGGCACGCCGTCCTTTGCGCCGAGGAGGCGCTGCGCGGGCTCGAAGGCACGCGTGCTGATCCTCGCCGCGGACGTGCCGCTCATCCGCGCAGAGACGCTGCAGCGCCTGGTCGCCGCCCGCGAGTCCGCGGATCGTCGCCCTCTTGACCTGCCGCGCCAAGAACCCCAAGGGCTACGGCCGCGTCATCCGCGGACCGGAGGGCGACGTGGCTCCGCATCGTCGAGGAGAAGGACGCCTCGCGAGGCGGAGCGGAAGATCGACGAGGTCAACGCCAGCATCTACGCTGGCGGACGCTCGCTTCCTCTTCTCCGCGCTTCGCGGGGTGGGACGCGGCAACGCGCAAGGCGAGTACTATCTGACCGACATCGTCGCGCAGGGGCCGCGCGGTCGCGGTCGAGGCGGAGGAGACCGAAGTGTCCGGCGTGAACGATCGGGCGCAGCTCGCCCGCAGCGCGGCGCAGCTTCGCGAGCGGCGCAACGCGCAGCTGATGCAGGACGGCGTGACGCTGCATCGATCCGGCGGTCACCTACGTGGACGAAGGCATCGAGGTGGGCGCCGACACGCGTGCTCGAGCCGCTGGTCTCGCTGCGCGGCAAGACCCGGGTCGGGACGCGGCGTCGCGCATCGGCCAGGGCTGTGTGATCGTGGACAGCGAGATCGCCGACGGCGCGCAGATCCTGCCCTACACGCACCTGACGGAGGCCCGCGTCGGTCCCGGCGCGACCGTCGGGCCGTTTGCGCGGCTGCGGCCGGGTGCACAGCTTGCCGAGCAGGCGCACGTGGGAAACTTCGTGGAGCTGAAGAAGACGGTGCTGGGCAAGGGCAGCAAGGCGAACCACCTCACCTACCTGGGCGACGCGGTCATCGGCGAGGGCTGCAACATCGGAGCGGGCACCATCACCTGCAACTACGACGGGAAGAACAAGCACGTCACGACGATCGAGGACGGCGCCTTCATCGGCAGCGACACGCAGCTGGTGGCGCCGCGTCACCGTCGGCAAGGGCGCCTACGTGGGCACCGGCACGACGCGTGCGCGAAGACGTCCCTGCGGGCGCGCTGGCGGTGAGCGCCGGCAAGCAGCGGAACATCGAGGGTTGGGTGGCGAGAGAAGGCGCCGCGCAAGGCGCCGAAGAAAGAGCCGGGGGAGTAAAGCTCATGTGCGGCATCGTGGGATACGTGGGCGACGAGCAGTGCGCGGGCCTCCTGGTGGAGGGCCTGCGCAAGCTGGAGTATCGCGGGTACGATTCGGCCGGCGTGGCCGTGCTCGGCGACAAGGGACTGTCGGTCGTGCGCGCCAAGGGCAAGCTCGCCAACCTGGAGAAGCGCCTGGTCGAATCCATGCCGCAGGGCGCGACCGGAATCGGCCACACCCGCTGGGCGACGCACGGCAAGCCCTCCGACGAGAACGCCCACCCGCACAAGTACGGCGGCGTGGCGGTGGTGCACAACGGCATCATCGAGAACCACCTGCGAGCTCAAGGAGACGCTCATCCGGGCCGGACACGAGTTCAGCTCGGAGACCGACACCGAGATCTTCGCCCACCTGATCCACGTGGAGATGGAGAAGGGGCTGGACGCTGCCCGATGCCGTCCGCGCCGCGCTGCGCAACGTGCGCGGCACCTACGCGCTCGCGGTGGTCTCGGAGAAGTTCCCCGAGATGCTGGTGGTCTCCAAGAACGCCAGCCCGCTGGTGCTGGGCCTGGGCGACGAGTGCAACTTCGTCGCCTCGGACGTGCCCGCCATCCTCGCGCACACCCGCGACGTCATCTACCTCGAGGAAGGCGACTTCGCCGTCATCACCAAGGGCGGCATCGAGCTGACCGACAAGGCGGGCAACAAGCTGGTCGCGCGGGGTCAAGCGCATCGACTGGACGCCCACCATGGCCGAGAAGAACGGCCACAAGCACTTCATGCACAAGGAGATCCACGAGCAGGCGCGCGCGCTCACCGACACCATCCGCGGCCGCGCCAGCATCGAGGAGGGCGACGTCTACCTGGACGGGTGCCGCCTGGACGCGAAGTTCGTGCAGCGGATGGGCAAGGTGCAGATCGTCGCCTGCGGCACGAGCTGGCACGCCTCGCTCACCGGCAAGCTGATGATCGAGACGCTGGCCCGCGTGCCGGTGGAGGTGGACCTCGCCAGCGAGTTCCGCTACCGCGACCCGCTGGTCGATGCGGACACGCTCTGCATCGCGGTATCGCAGTCCGGCGAGACGGCCGACACGCTGGGCAGCTTCCGCGAGGCGAAGTCGCGCGGGGCGCGCGGGCTCGCCATCTGCAACGTGGTGGGCAGCGCCATCGCGCGCGAGGCCGACGACGTGCTCTACACGCACGCCGGCCCGGAGATTGGCGTCGCCTCCACCAAGGCCTTCACCACCCAGCTGGCCGCTTTCTTCCTGCTCGCGGTGCGCCTCGGGCGCCTGCGCGGCACGCTCAGCGCGGCCGAGGCGCAGCGGCACCTGCAGGCGCTCAACGAAGTGCCGATGCTGGTGGAGCGCGTGCTCAAGTACGAGGAGCTGATCAAGCAGGCGGCTTACAAGTTCAGCGCCGCCCGCGACCTGCTCTTCCTCGGCCGCGGCCCGCAGTATCCGGTCGCGCTGGAGGGCGCGCTCAAGCTCAAGGAGATCTCCTACATCCACGCGGAGGGCTACGCCGCGGGCGAGATGAAGCACGGCCCCATCGCGCTGATCGACGAGAACATGCCGGTGATGGTGCTGGCGCCGCGCGACTCGGCGGAGGAGCCGGGCGTCAACTACGAGAAGATCCTCGGCAACATGCAGGAGGTCCGGGCGCGCGGGGGCAGGGTGATCGCCATCCACAGCGAAGGCGATACGCAGGTGCCGGCGCTCGCGGAGGCCAGCATTCCCTTGCCGCAGGCCAACCCGCTGCTCATGCCCATCATCTCGGTGATCCCCACCCAGCTCTTCAGCTACCACGTGGCCGATCACCGCGGCACGGACGTGGACCAGCCGCGCAACCTCGCCAAGTCCGTCACCGTCGAGTAGCAGGCCGCGCCTCCGCAGTCCGCCGCGGGGTGCGCCGTGCGAGCCGCGCGCTCGACGGGAGGCCGGGTGTCGTCGTAGAAAACGCGGATGCGCATCGTGGTGGTCGGGACGGGCTACGTCGGTCTGGTGGCCGGCGTCTGCTTCGCGGATTCGGGGCACACCGTCGTCTGCGTCGACGTGGACGCGGAGAAGATCGCGGCGCTGCGTCAGGGGAAGAGTCCCATCTACGAGCCCGGCCTCGAGGAGCTGCTGCACAAGAACATCGCCGCCGAGCGGCTTGGCTTCGCCACCGTGCTCGAGGACGCGGTGCGCGCCGCCGAGGTGGTCTTCATCGCGGTGGGAACGCCGCAGGGGGACGACGGGAACGCCGACCTGCGCGCGGCCATGAGCGTGGCCCGGCAGATCGCGGACGTGGCCGAACAGTACACGGTGGTGGTGAACAAGAGCACGGTGCCGGTCGGCACCGCCGCGCGCATGCAGGCGGAGATCGCCTCGCGCAGCGCGGTGGAGATCGACGTGGTCTCCAATCCGGAGTTCCTCAAGGAAGGCGCCGCCATCGACGACTTCCTCCGCCCCGACCGCATCGTGATCGGCTCTCCCAGCGAGCGGGCGCGCGCCATCATGGCCGAGCTCTACGCCCCCTTCGTGCGGACGGAAGGGCCCATCTACTTCATGGACCCGCGCTCCGCCGAGCTGACCAAGTATGCCGCGAACGCGATGCTGGCGGCGCGCATCTCCTTCATGAACGAGGTGGCGGCGCTGTGCGAGCGCGTCGGCGCCGACGTGGATTCGGTGCGCAAGGCCATGGGCGCGGACGAGCGCATCGGCCAGAAGTTCCTCTTCCCGGGCTGCGGCTACGGCGGCAGCTGCTTCCCCAAGGACGTGAAGGCCTTGATCGCCACCGCGCGCTCCAACGGGCTCGACTTCGCCCTCCTCTCCGCGGTGGACGCGGTCAACGACCGGCAGAAGCGGCTCCTCGCCCAGAAGGCCAAGCAGCACTTCGGCGCGGGCAACCTGCGCGGGAAGAAGTTCGCCGTCTGGGGACTTGCCTTCAAGCCCAAGACGGACGACCTGCGGCAGGCCCCGGCGCTGGCCCTCATCGACGAGCTGCTCGCCGACGGAGCGCAGGTGGCGGCGCACGATCCGGTCGCGATGGACAACGCGCGCCGGGTCCTGGGCGACCGCGTCCACTTCGCCCAGAGCCCGTACGCGGCGGTGGAAGGCGCCGATGCGCTCTTCCTGGTGACGGAGTGGAACGAGTTCCGGCAGCCGGACTTCGCCCGCGTCCGCAAGTCGATGAAGCAGGGCGTGGTGTTCGACGGGCGCAACATCTGGAACGCGGCGCGGATGAGCGCGCTCGGCTTCACCTATTTCGGCATCGGCCGGGGCACGTAGCTTTCGAGGAAGGCGTCGATCCTCTTCCAGAGGCCCGGCAGGTCGGCGTTGAGCTCATGCCCTTCGGGCAGCTCCACCAGCTGCGCGCGGCCCTGCATGCGCCGGGTGAATTCGCGCGCGAGCGACGGGTCCACCACCTCGTCGCGCGCGCCCTGGATGACGAGCGTGGGGCACCGGGGCAGCGGGAAGCTCTCGTATCTCCGCGCGTCGTCGAGAAAACCGATGGAGAGGTCCTCTTTGCCGCCGCGCGCGTAATGGTCGAAGGCGAAGCGCCCGGCTGCGCGCCAGAGGGCGGCGTCCTTCGCCCATCCGGCTCTCCCAGCGAGGGCCCAGGTCGAACGCCGGCGCGAGCAGGACCAGGGCGCGCACGCGGGCCGGACGCGACGCCGCCCAGGTGGCGGCCGTGAAGCCGCCGAGCGACGATCCGAAGAGCACCAGCGGCTCGCGCTGCGGCAGGAGCGCGTCCAGCTGGCCCAGCATCCGCGTCACGGTCAGGTCGAAGAACGACGGTTCGTTGAGGTCGGGCAGCAGGAGATCCTCGCCCCGCTCGCGCAGGCGGGCGCGCACGAACTGTCCCTTGCTGGAGGTGGGCCCGCTCGCGAATCCGTGCAGCCAGACGAAGCGCATCGAGGGCCTCTTTTAGCTCGTCCGCGGGCGCAGGTGTGTTAGATCGCGGGCGCCCATGAGACGCCGTCTACCCTTGCTCCTGCCCGCCAGCATGCTCACTCTCCTGCTGGCTGCCGGTTGCGGGAACGCCTGCCTGGAGCTTGCGGACCAGATCTGCAGCTGTCAGCCCGACCAGGTGTCGCAAGCGAACTGCCAGCAGCGGGCGCGGGACGTGGAGGGCGTCTTCAACGTACGGAAACAGGACGAGCAATTCTGCCAGCACCTGCTCGACACCAATTCGTGCGATTGCAAGAAGCTCGACACACCGGAGGGCCGGCAGGCATGTGGCACTTCGATCTCGGTGGGTCCGGCGGACCGGGCGTCGATTCCGGGGAGATGATCGCCGCCCGAAGGGCGCATCGTGTCCCCAAAGGGGCGAGCTGAAGTGGCGAAGATTTGCGTGACCGGAGCGGCTGGTTTCATTGGCGGGCACCTCGCCGAGGCGCTCCTGCGCGAAGGACACGAGGTGACCGGCGCTCGACGACTTCTCCAGCGGCAAGCGGGAGAACGCGGCGCTGCTCGCGCGGCATGCCGGGTTCTCGCTGGTGGAGGGTTCCATCGAGAATGCCCAGGCGGTGCGGCGCGCCGTCGAGGGCGCGAAATGGGTCTTCCATCTCGCCGCCATCCCTTCGGTGCCGCTCTCCATGGCGGAGCCCGGGCGGACCACGGCGGTGAACGTCTCCGGCACCGTGAACGTGCTCGAGACGGCGCGCAAGAGCGGCGTCGAGCGGGTGGTGCTGGCCTGCTCCTGCGCCGCGTACGGCGACGGGCCCGAGCAGCCCAAGCACGAAGGGCTCCTGGCGCGGCCGATGAGTCCCTACGCCGCGCAGAAGATCGCCTGCGAGCTGTACGCGCAGACCTATACCCGCGCATACGGCCTGCCCTGCGTGGCGCTGCGCTTCTTCAACGTCTACGGTCCGCGCCAGGATCCGAAGAGCGAGTACGCGGCCGCCATTCCCCGCTTCACCACGCGGCTTCTCGCCGGCCAGCGTCCCATCGTGTTCGGCGACGGAGGGCAGACCCGCGACTTCGTCCACGTGAGCGACGTGGTCCGCGCGAACCTGCTCGCCGCCGCTTCGCAGACGGCTCCCGGCGAGATCATCAACGTGGCGAGCGGCAAGAGCTCCTCGCTTGATCGAGCTGATCGGCACGCTGAAGCAGGTGATCGGGCCCAGCGCGCAGCAGCTGGAGATCGAGCACCAGGCGCCGCGGGCCGGCGACCTGCGCGAGTCGTCCGCCGACATCTCCAAGGCCCGCGCCTTGCTCGGTTACGAGCCGCGCGTGCCGCTCGCCCAGGGCCTCGCCGGCGTGGTGGAGTTCTTCCGCAGCGTCACTGCGCAGGCGGCCTGAGCGTCGCGATCAGCGCCGCCATGTCGGGCGGGAGCGGCGAGACGAATTTCAGCGCCTCGCCCGTGACGGGGTGGGGGAGGGCGAGCTCGCTGGCGTGCAGCGCCTGCCGCCAGAGCCGCAAGGCGATCCTCTCCGGCTCGGTGATCAGCTCGTCGAAGCAGCCGGAGGGCGCGGGGGCGCCGCCGCTCTCCGCCAGCCGGAGGAAGATCTCCTCCGACGGTCCGTAGAGCTTGTCGCCGACCAGCGGGAACCCCGCGGCCTGGAGGTGGGCGCGGATTTGGTGCTGGCGGCCGGTGCGCGGCACGCAGCGCAGCAGGGTCGAGCCCGGGATAGCGCTCCACCACTTCGCAGGAGGTCACCGAGGGCGCGCCCTTGGGGTGGACGTGCATCTTCACCTTCACCCGCCCGCCGCCGAGCGCGAGCGGCAGGTCCACCTCGAACCGGTCCTGCGCCGGCGGCTCCCTCCACCAGCGCCAGATAGGCCTTCTCCACCCTCCGCGAGGCGAATGCCGCCTTGAGCCTTCGCGTGTGCGCCGGCCTGCGGCCGCAGGCGACGAGGCCGCTGGTCTCGCGGTCCAGCCGGTGGGCCGGGTCGGGCTTCTCGCCCGCCGCGTTGCGGTGACGCTGCTCCAGCGCCCAGGTGAGCGTGCTCACGTGGTAGCGCGCCGTGGGATGGACGGCGAGGCCCGCCGGCTTCTCCACCACCAGGAGCGCCTCGTCCTCGTAGACGACGGCGAGCGGCGCCGGCTCGCCGGTGTCTCCCGGGCTCCGCTTGCGCAGGGCGAAGCGCAGCCCGGGCCAGATGCGCGTCTCGGGCAGGAGCTCGGGCTCTGCGTGCACCAGGCTGCGGCCGCGCAAGAGCCGCAGCAGCCGGTCCGGCGGAAGCGGACGCTTGAGCTTCTCCGCCACGTAGTCGGCGAGGGTCCAGCCCGCGTAGTTCGGCTCGACCTCGTAATGGACCAGCGAGTCGTCGCCCAAGTCCGGATGCCTCCGCGTTCTCTGTATAACAGCGCGGGTTGCGGCGCCGGGCGGGCGTGCGCACGGTAGGCGGGTGAAGATCCTCCACGTCGTCGGCGCTCGCCCCAACTTCATGAAGGTGGCTCCCATCCTCGCGCAACTGCGCAAGCGCGGAGGGGGTGCAGCAGATGCTGGTGCACACCGGCCAGCACTACGACGCGAAGATGTCGGACGTGTTCTTCCGCGATCTGGGGATGCCGGACCCCGACGTGCACCTCGGCGTCGGCTCGGGCTCGCACGCCCAGCAGACGGCGAAGGTGATGATCGAGATCGAGCCGGTGCTCGCGCGCGAGAAGCCGGACGTGGTGGTGGTCGCGGGCGACGTGAACAGCACCATCGCGGTGGCGCTGGTGGCGGCGAAGATGGGCCTCGCCATCGCCCACGTCGAGGCGGGCCTGCGCTCGCGCGACTGGACGATGCCCGAAGAGGTGAACCGGGTCCTCACCGACCGGTTGAGCGCGCTCCTCTTCACCCCTTCGCGGGACGGCGACGAGAACCTCCGCGCCGAAGGCATCGAGAGCGGGCGCGTGCACTTCGTCGGCAACGTGATGATCGACTCGCTCGCCGCTGCCCTGCCCCGCGCGCGGGAGAGCCGCATCCACGAGCGGCTGGAGCTTGCCGGAAAGGGCTATGCGCTGGCCACGCTCCATCGCCCGGCCAACGTGGACGATCCCGATGCGCTGCGCCGGCTCCTCTCGGCGCTCGCCGAGGTGGCGGCGCAGGTGCCGGTGGTGTTTCCCATCCACCCGCGGACGCGCGTCGCGACTGCCGGCGGGATTCGACGCGCCCGGCCTCAAGCTGGTGGAGCCGCTCGGCTATCTCGACTTCCTCGCGCTCACCGCCGAGGCGCGGTTGGTGATGACCGACTCCGGGGGCATCCAGGAGGAGACCACGGCGCTGGGAGTGCCTTGCCTCACGCTGCGGGACAACACCGAGCGTCCGGTGACGGTGGAGGTGGGCACGAACCAGCTGGTGGGGACCGATCCGCGAAGGGCCGTCGCCGCGGCGCGCGAGGTGCTGGCGGGGCGCGGCAAGAAGGGCGGCATTCCCGAGCTCTGGGACGGCCACGCGGCCGAGCGGATCGCGGAT
Organism: uncultured delta proteobacterium; assembly: GCA_963792275.1. Classification (GTDB taxonomy): domain Bacteria; phylum Myxococcota; class Myxococcia; order Myxococcales; family 40CM-4-68-19; genus 40CM-4-68-19. Next base: position 59,127 of record CAWBVQ010000011.1, on the reverse strand, counting down.
ATACTGGTGACGTTTTCCGGGGGGAGCAGATGAAGCGCAAGGGACGCAAGCGGCTTTCGCGGCTGCGCAGGCTGCGATCGCGGTTGTTCTGACGGTCGAATCGGGGGAACCGACAAACTTGCCTTGACCGCCCGTGCGGCCTAAACCGGGCCGGTGCAGGCTGTCTTCATGGCGCCCGCCGTCGTCGCGGTGGGGGCGTGGCTCTGGTTCCTTGCGCTGGGACGGACGCGAGGAAGCGTCAAGCGGGTTGCGCTCCGCCTCACGCTCCTTCTCGTCGCCTCGGGGTTGATCGGATCGGCGGCCCGCAAGGGGCTGCTCTCGCGGGCCTCGCCCGGCTTTCGCATCGCGCTGCTCGGCGGCGGTGATCATCGTCGCGGTGGGGTACCTGTACCTGATCCGCTTCTGCGGCTCGTGCGGGCGGATGGTGCGCAATCTCAGGCCCGCCGCGTGTCCGCGCTGCGGCGCCGCCCTGCCGGTGCACGGCATGACCGCGCGCCTGCGCCGCCTCGAGGGCAGCGAGCCGCCCGCGGCGGTCCTGCGCAGGCAGCGCCCCGCCCAGCCCCCGAAGGAAGGTCCGCGCGCTTGAAGGGACACGTCGAACGTCTCGCGCGGCCTGCCCGGGAGCGTGATGGCGGACGGAGAGGTCGCGGCCCCGGACGTGCTGCGGCTCTTCCGCGAGCGCGGCGAGGCCATGCTGCCTTTGTTGCGCGGCTCCTTCGCGCTGGCGGCGTGGGACGAGGCGTCCCGGTCGTTGCTGCTCGCCCGCGATCCGTTCGGAGGACGGCCGCTCTTCTATTGCGTCCGTGGGCCGGAGATCTGGTTCGGCACCGAGGTGCCCAAGGGCGCGCCGCTCGGACAGATCGACCGCGCCGCGCTCTCCGATTTCCTCGAGCTCGGCTACGTGCCCGCGCCGGCGAGCGTGTGGAGCGGGCTGCGGAAGCTCGCCGCGGGGCACCTGCTTCGCTTCGACGAGAAGGGCGCGGAGTTGCGGCGCTGGTCGGACCTGCCGGCTCCGGGGGGTTCGTCGCGCAAGCCCTCGCGCATCGCGGTGCGGGCGCGGCTGGAGCAGGCGGTGCGGCGCCGCCTGGAAGGAAATCCGGGAAGCCTGCTTTCCGGTGGCCTCGAGTCGAGCGCGCTGGTGGCATTGATGACGCGGCTTTCAGGAAGGGTTCGCACCTACACCACCGGGACCGAGCAGGACCTGGAAGCGGCGCGCCGGATCGCGCACGCGCTTCCGCACCGAGCACCACGAGATCCCTCAAGGAGAGCGGCCTTTCGAAGAGCTGCCCGCGGCTGATCGCCGGCGCCACCGAGCCGTTTGCCGATCCCGCCCTGGCGCCGCTCGCCGCGCTCCTGCGCGCAGATCCGCGGGCCGGTGATCACCGGCGACGGGGCCGACGAGCTCTTCGCCGGGCACCCGCGCCACCTGCACGCCGCGCGCATTCCCCGGCTCTCGCGCACGGCACGGGCCGCCGACATCCTGCGCAGGGTGGCGCCCGCCCGCCACCGCGGCACGCTGCAGAGGGCCGCCGGCGCGCTGGGATCCACCGGGGCAGAGCGGGCGCGCGCCTTCGTGGAGGTGTTCTCGCTCGACGAGCGCCGCCTCTTGCTGGGCGGCGAGGCGCGCATCGCCCGCGGCGCCACCTCGGCGGACCTGCGCGGCGCCGACGCGTCGCTTGCCTTCGACCTGGAGGTCTCGCTCCCCGAGAACGTGCTCTTCCGGCTGAACCTCGCCAGGGGCGACGTGGAGACGCGCACGCCGTACGCCGACGTGGAGCTGGCGCATCTGGTGGTTCCGCCGCTGGCGCGGCACAAGTTCGGCCGCATCCACGGCAGGCGCCTGCTCCGCGAAGCGGTGGCCGATCTGCTGCCGCGAGAGGTGCTGATGCAGCCGGCGAGGACGCTGGAGCCGCCGCTCGGCGCCTGGCTGCGCGGGCCGCTGCGGCAGATGCTCGGCGACCTGGTGCGCACGCCCACCGCGCGCATCCGCGTCCTGCTCGATCCGCGGGGCATCGATCAGGTGCTGGCGCACGCGCTCAGGCCGCGGGGCAACCCGCGCAAGGCCTGGACGCTGCTCTGCCTGGAGCTGTGGGCGCGCGAGTCGCGCGGCTGACGGTCAGTTCTTCCGGCCGAGCTGGCACCACCGGCGCGACCCCCAGATCCTCGAGCGCGAGCGAGAGGAGCTCGCGCGCGTCTGTCCGAAGGCAGCTCTCCGCTGCGCTCCGCCTCGCGCAGCGCGGTGACTGCCTCCTCCGGCCTGCCGGTGAGGAGCCGCAGCCGCGTCCAGAGCGCGTGGAAGCGCACCCAGTCGTCCCGGTCCCTCCTCGCCGTCGAAGAGCCGCTGCGCCGGCCGCCCAGGCGAGGAGCTCCTCGTCGAGCGGCACCGGCCCGGCCCGGAGCTCGGCCAGCTCGACGGCGATCTCCAGCAAGGTGAGCACGACCTCCTCGGCGCCGGCAGGGACCGATCTCCTCCGCGAAGGAGCGGACGTCGCGGCAGAGCCCTTCGATGGCGCGGACGAATCGCCGCAGCGGCCGCCTGCGCGTCGCCGGCCTCCCGGCGGGTGCGGGCGAGGCCGATCTCCGCCGCGCTCAGGCCGGGCGCAAGCTGCAGCACGCGGCGGAACTCGTGCTCGGCGCCGTCGAGGTCGCCGAACTCCTCCAGGTAGATCTCTCCCAGCGCGCCTCGCGCCAGCACCTCCGCCTCGCCGCCCTGCTGCGCCGCCTTGCGCAGCACGCGGACGGCCTCCTGGGGGTCGTCGTGTCGCAGCTCGAAGGCCGCGTTCCGGATCTCGTCGAGAACTGCCATGTGGACGCCCGGATACCACGTCGGGGTTGCGAAAGGCGCGCGCCTCGGATTACAACGCGACGTGCGCCTCGCAGCCCTCATCCCCGCGCGCTACTCCGCCCAGCGATTCCCCGGAAAGCCCCTCGCCGACATCGGCGGGGCCCCGATGGTGGTCCGGGTGGCGGAGCGCGCCGCGCAGGCGTCTGGCATCGACGAAGTGGCGGTCGCGACCGACGATCCGCGCATCGCCCGGGCGGCGAAGGCGGCGGGCTTCCGCGCCTTGATGACCGACCCCGCCTGCCGCAACGGGACCGAGCGGATCGCCCAGGCGGCGAGGGATCTGCCGGCCGACGGCTACCTCAACGTGCAGGGGGACGAGCCGCTGATCGATCCGCGCGCCATCGCGCAGGTGGCGGCGCTGGTTCGCGGCGGCGCGGCAATGGCCACGCTCGCGCGCCCCTTGCAGCCCGGCGAGGAGGGCCTGCCCCAGGTGGTCAAGGTGGTGCTCGACGCCGCGGGCCGGGCGCTCTACTTCTCGCGCTCGCTCATCCCCTTCCCGCGCGCGCCGGGCGAGGTGGCGCCGCTGGCGCACCTGGGGCTGTACGGCTTCTCCGCGGCCGCCCTGCAGCAGTTCGCCCGGCTGCCGGAGACGGCGCTGGAGCGGGCGGAGGGCCTGGAGCAGCTCCGCGCGCTCTGGCACGGCATCCCCATCGCGGTGGGCGTGGGCGACTTCCGCTCCGTCGCGGTGGACACCCCTGAAGATCTGGAGCGCGTGCGCAGCTTGTTTGCGGAGACAAGGAGCAACGGATGAGCCCACTTCGAAGCGAGCGCCGGAGCGACCCCGGCCGTGGCAAGCGGACGAAGTACATCTTCGTGACCGGCGGCGTGGTCTCCTCGCTGGGGAAGGGGCTCTCCTCGGCGTCCCTGGGGGCCTTGCTGGAGAACCGCGGCCTGAAGATCACCCACCTCAAGCTCGATCCGTACATCAACGTGGACCCGGGGACGATGAGCCCCTTCCAGCACGGCGAGGTCTACGTCACCGACGACGGCGGCGAGACCGACCTGGACCTCGGCCACTACGAGCGCTTCAGCTCGGCGAAGATGTCGCGCAACAACAACGTCACCACCGGCCGCATCTACCTGAACGTGATCAACAAGGAGCGCCAGGGCGAATACCTGGGCAAGACCGTGCAGGTGATTCCCCACATCACCGACGAGATCAAGCGCTTCATCTTCAGCTCCGCCGAGGAGACCGGGAGCGCGGGCTCTCCCGCGAACGACATCGTCATCGTCGAGGTGGGGGGGACGGTGGGCGACATCGAGTCGCTGCCCTTCCTCGAGGCCATCCGGCAGATGAAGTACGACCTGGGCAGCGAGAACGCCATCTACATCCACCTCACCCTGGTGCCGTACATCTCCACCGCGCACGAGGTGAAGACCAAGCCCACCCAGCACTCGGTGATGAAGCTGCGCGAGATCGGCATCCAGCCCGACATCCTCCTCTGCCGCACCGACCGGCCGCTCTCCAAGGAGATCAAGGACAAGATCGCGCTCTTCTGCTCGGTGGAGCCGGGCTCGGTGTTCACCGCCGCCGACGTGCAGACCATCTACGAGCTGCCGCTCGCGCTGCACGAGGAAGGGCTGGACGACCGCGTGGCGGAGCTGCTCAACATCTGGAGCCGCGCGCCCCGCCTGGACAAGTGGGAGCGGATCGTCAAGGCGGTGAAGGAGCCCTCGCGCGAGGTGCGCATCGCGGTGGTGGGCAAGTACGTGGACCTGACCGAGAGCTACAAGTCGCTCAACGAGGCGCTGGTGCACGGCGGCATCGCCAACGACTGCCGCGTCTCGCTGGACTTCATCGACTCCACCCAGATCGAGCAGCTTGGAGCCGACACGCTCTTGCAGCATGCCGACGCCATCCTGGTGCCGGGCGGCTTCGGCGTCCGCGGCACCGAGGGGAAGATCGCGGCGGTGCGCTTCGCGCGCGAGCGCAAGGTACCGTTCTTCGGCATCTGCCTCGGCCTGCAGATGGCCGCCATCGAGTTCGCCCGCAATGCCTGCGGGCTCGACAAGGCCAACTCCAGCGAGTTCGACGAGGGCACGCCGCACCCGGTGGTCTCGCTGATGGCGGAGCAGAAGCAGGTCACCGCCAAGGGCGGAACCATGCGGCTCGGCGCCTATCCCTGCACGCTCAAGCCCGGCTCCTTGGCCTCGCGGCTCTACGGGCGGCAGGAGATCAGCGAGCGGCACCGCCACCGCTACGAGATCAACAACGCCTACCGCGGCCAGCTGGAAGAGCGGGGGATGATCGCCTCCGGCGTCAACGAACAGCTCGGCCTGGTGGAGGTGATCGAGCTGAGCGGTCACCCCTACTTCATCGGCTGCCAGTATCACCCCGAGTTCCAGTCCAAGCCCTTCCAGCCGCACCCGCTCTTCTCCGGATTCGTGCGGGCCGCGCTGGAGCAGCGGGCGCGCAAGGGCATGTCGGTGCCGCCGCCGGTGCACGGCACCTCCGCGCCGGAGATCGTGATGCCGGCCGGGACCCCCATGGCCAAGGCATGAAGCTCGGGGGCGGCGAGCTGGTGGTCATCGCCGGGCCCTGCGTGATCGAGGGCGAGGACTTCACGCTCCGCCACGCGCGGCGGGTGGCGGAGGTGGCGCAGAGGCACGGTGTCGCCGCCGTCTTCAAGTGCAGTTTCGACAAGGCGAACCGGACCTCGGGCAAGAGCTTCCGCGGGCCGGGCCTCGCCGAGGGCCTGCGCATCCTCGGCAAGGTCAAGCGCGAGACCGGCCTGCCCGTCCTCACCGACGTGCACGACGTCGAGCAGTGCGCTCCTGCCGCCGAGGTGGTGGACGTGCTGCAGATCCCCGCCTTCCTCTGCCGCCAGACGGATCTACTGGCCGCCGCGGCGCGCACCGGGCGCACCGTGAACGTGAAGAAGGGCCAGTTCCTCGCGCCGGAAGACATGGAGAACGTCGTCGAGAAGCTGCGCGAGGCGGGCTGCGCCGACATCCTCCTCACCGAGCGGGGCGCGTCGTTCGGGTATCACAACCTGGTGGTGGACATGCGCGGGCTCGTCGTCATGCGCCGGTTCGCGCCGGTGTGCTTCGACGCCACCCATTCGGTGCAGCGCCCGGGCTCCAGAGGCGACGCCACCGGCGGCGACCGCACCCTGGCTCCCGCGCTGGCCCGGGCGGCCGCCGCCGTCGGCATCGACGCCCTCTTCTGCGAGGTGCACGAGGACCCCGACCGCGCGCTCTCCGACGGCCCCAACTCGTTGACCTTCCCGATGTGGGACGCGCTGGTGGGCGACGTCCTGCGGATCCGCCGCGCGCTGTCCGGGTAGGCGCAATACCGATTCAGTCAGCGCACGCCGTCCACGCTCGGGTCGTTGCCCGGCGCGCGAAAGAACCCAAGTCATTCCCGCGTGTTTGCGTGGGTGCCCATGCATGACGAGCATGCATGACTCGATCGATTGCCGCGCTGCATTGTCGCGGCGGCCTTTGTAAATCCGTTGACCATCGTTTCCCTCGGAGTTGACTTCCTTGAATCAATCATGTGAGACGAACGGCGCAGGCGTGCCGGAGTCCGCAGCGATCCTCGCAGTCTTCCAAGGGCGGTGTCCGCATGACGAGGGGCGGTGGCGGGACCGGCGTGCCTGGCGTCGAGGGGCTTGTTTTCATTTGGCAATCCCAAACCCAACGTTGACAAAACGTCAGGAGAAACCATGTTCAAGAGAGCAGCGGTACTCGCGTTAGGCTGCGGCGCCCTCGCACTGGGATGCGGCACCCAGTCGAAGAGCGACCAGCAGGAGACCATCGAGAACCTTGTCCAGGCCGGGTTCCCGCGCAGCGACATCCAGATCTTCGACGGCCGCGTCTACGTCGGTCTCGACGCGGAGGTGAGCCTCCAGGCGTCGCGCGAGATGCTGGTCAGCGATACGACGACGCAGGAGCAGTACCGCACCACCAACCTGGTCGGCACCTCCATCACCAACATCTGCGTCAACGGCTCGGCGTTCACCACCAACGCGAAGTTCAATCAAGCGCTGAACATGGCGATCGCGAACTACAACGCGCTTCCGCTGCGCTGGAACATGACCCGCACCAGCGGCAGTACCACCGGATGCAGCGCGACGATCACCGCGCGATTCCTCCAGGGCGTCACCGGCGGCAGCTCGGGCTTCCCCTCGGGCGGCCGTCCCTTCAACACCATCAACATCGGCACCGGCCTCGAAAGCAGCAGCTTCAGCGTGGACACGGTCGAGCACGTCATGACCCACGAGCTCGGCCACACGGTCGGGTTGCGCCACTCGGACTTCTTCAACCGCAGCATCAGCTGCGGCGGCAGTCCGCAGAACGAGGGCGCCGGCAGCGTGGGCGCCATCCTCATCCCGGGAACGCCCAGCGGCGCGACCGTCGGCGGCTCGATCATGAACTCCTGCTTCCGCCAGAGCGAGACCGGCGAGTTCACCTCCACCGACGTGACCGCGCTCAACACGATCTACTAGCCGGTTTACCCGTCTGCCGAGGTCGTGCTCTCATCAGCCCATGCCCAGGGGCGTGCCGATCGCCGCAGCCGCGTTGTGCCTTTGGCCTTTGGCCATGGGGACGGTCGCGGCCTGCGGCGATTCGCATCCGAAGACCGCCGAGGTCTGCGGCGGGAGGCCGCCGCCGACCTCGGTCGTCCGCACGCATTCGCAGTGCGGGGCGACGGCCGACTTCACCCCGATCAACAGCTACCACGGCGACATCGCCGACGTGCAGGTCCGCGAGGACGCGGTCGTCCTGATCGACGGCGACTGCACCGGCACGTTGATTGCCGCCCTCGCGGGGCCGGTCGTCCTGACCGCGGGTCACTGCGTGGGGTTGGGAGACCAGCCGCTCCTCGAGTTCAACTACGAGGACCAGGCCGACGGCGACCCGCTCGTGACCGGCGGCACGGTCATCGAGCTTTCCGAAAAGCCCGACTACGCGCTCATCCGGCTCGACGAGTTGCCTGACGTCACGCCCACGCCGCTGACGCGCCGCCCTACCGATCTGCTGGCCGTCATCCAGCACCCGCGAGGCCGGCCCAAGGTCATTTCAGAGGGAACGCTGGCCGGTGCCTGCGACGAGCAGGTCTACTACTCCAGCCTGGACACCCTGGATGGAAGCTCCGGGGCCGGTGTTCTCACCAGCCGCGGCTACCTGGTTGCGGTCCACACCGATGGCACCTGCGAGCTGGACGGCAGCGGAACGAACCAGGGGTGGAGCGCGGAAAGCGTCGTCGCCGCCTCCGCATATCTACAGCCCGCCGACATCGCCGATCGCTAGGAGTCACCCGCGCGTGGCCAGCCAGAGGCCGGTGGCGATGACGCCGAGGGCGACGATGTCCAAAAGCGCGAGCGGCTCGCCGAGAAGCGCCGCGCCGAGGAGCAGCCCGAACGCGGGGGTGAGGAAGAAGTAGGCGCTGACGCGGCTCGCCTCGCCGTGATGGAGGATCCAGAACCAGAGCATGGAGGCGCCGATGCTGAGCACCAGGATGAGGTAGACCAGGCTACCCACCACCGGCCCGGTCCAGCTGCACCCGCGGCGGCCCCTCGACCAGCAACGCCGCGGGAAAGAGCACCACTCCCGCGAGCAGGAGCTGCGCGGCGTTCAACACCACCGGATGCGGCCGCAGGCGCATGCGCTTGTAGAGGATGTTGGAGAAGACGAAGGAGAGGACGCCCGCGGCAGAGGTGAGCACGTCGATGGGCCGCGCCTCCTGCGTGGAGGCGCGCGTGTGCATCGCCAGCACCACCCCTCCGAATCCGAGCAACAGTCCGGTGGCCTTGCGCTTCGTCAGCGGCTCTCGCAAGAGCCAGGGCGCGAGCAGCGCGAGGATGAGGGGGTTCGTGCTGGCGACGATGGATCCCATGCCTGCGGAGAGGTGTCGCAGCGCCTCGTAGTTGAGGCCCAGGTAGAGCGCGTTGCCCAGCGTTCCGAGCAGCAGGAGGCGCAGCCAGGTGACCGCATCGCGCGGGAGGGGAAGGCCGGCCAGGCGCGCGCCAAGAAAGAGCGCGCTACCCGCGATCAAGAAGCGGATCCAGAGGATGGTCAGGGGTGGCGCGGAATGCGCGAGGATGCGGCTGGGCACGAAGGCGGATGCCCAGAGGAACACGTAGAGGATGGCGGCGCCCACTCCGAGCGCCCCGGCGGCCTTGTGCGACGCCTGCGGAAGAGGAGCGCTCACGCGCGGTGAGATGCCGGTCGTCACGGTCCGGCTCGCGTGAGATAGCCGGTCGTCCAGGTCCGGGGCGTTGCCTCCGTGATAGAAGCGCCGCGTGCCGAAGAAGCCGCAGAAGCTGCCGCGGGCGCTGCTCCGGCGCATCCGCCTCCTGGTGCTCGACGTGGACGGCACGCTCACCGACGGGCGGCTGTACTACGGCGCCTCCGGCGAGGCGCTCAAGGCCTTCGACGTCCGCGACGGCCACGGGCTGCGCCTGCTCACGCTGCACGCGCCGGTGAAGCTGGCCGTCCTCACCGGCCGCCGCGCCGATCTGGTGCAGCAGCGCTGCCGCGAGCTGTCCATCGGCCACGTGGTCGGCCAGAGCCGCGCCAAGGGGAAGGCCATCGAGCAGATCTCCCGCGACCTGGCGGTGCCGCTCGCGGAGACGGCCTACATGGGCGACGACGTCAACGACCTGCCTGCCCTGCGCAAGGTTGCGCTCTCTTGCGCGCCGGCCGACGCGGCGCAGGAGGTGGTGAAGGAGGTCCTTTGGGTCTCGCGCAGGCCGGCGGGCCGCGGCGCGGTGCGGGAGCTGTGCGAGCTGCTGCTTGCGGCCAACGGCGGCTGGCCCCCCGCGGAAGAGGAGCAGCCGCCGCAGGCATGAGGGTTCCCTGGCGCAAGCGGATGCGGCGGGAGCTGCGCGTACGCGCGCTCTTCTTCGCCTTGCCGCTGCTCCGGGTATTGCCGCTCCGGGTGGGCGCGGCGCTGGGATGGCTTGCCTGGTACCTGGTGCCGAGGCAACGCAGGCTCGCGCAGGAGCACCTGGCCATCGCCTTTCCCGAGAAGAGCCTTGCCGAGCGGGCGCGCATCGGGCGGGAGAGCTTCGCCAACCTGGCGCTCTCGGCGCTGGAGTCGCTGCGCGCCGACCGCCTGGACATCGAGCGGGTCGTGGAGCTGCTCCCCGAGGACGAGTCGCTCCTGCGCAGGACGCACGGACAGGGCAAGGGCGTGGTGGTGGTCACCGGCCACATCGGAGCGTGGGAGCTGTTCGCCCGCCGCATCGCCGCGCTCGGCATTCCCTGCGGCACGGTGGCGAAGGAGGCGCACGATCCCCGCATCACCCGCCTTCTCGAGGAGAGCCGCGCGCGCGCCGGCGTGCGGGTCTTCTGGCGCGGCGCTCCGCTCTCCGCGCGCGAATTGCTCCGCTTCCTGCGCGATGGGCGCGGCATCCTCGGCCTGCTCATCGATCAGGACACGCGCGTGGCCGGTCACTTCGTGCCCTTCTTCGGGCGGCCGGCATTCACGCCGCGTGCCGCGGGAGATCTGGCGGCGCATCTCGGCGCGCCGCTGATGGTAGGCTGCGCCCATCGGCTGGCGCGAGGGATGCATCGAATCGCGCTTCGCACCATCGACGTCGAGCGCACCGGCAACCGCGACGCGGATTCGGTGGCGCTGACCGCCGCAGCCACCCAGGCGCTGGAGAGCGAGATCCGCAAGAACCCCGCGGAATGGGTCTGGATGCACCCCCGCTGGCGCACACAGATTCCCGAAATTGCAAGGGAAAAGTAGTTGGGCAGCAAACAGAAAAAGGTGCTCGGGCGCCTCGACACCAGACAGGCGCGGTGATAGCCTTTCCTTGCAAATGGGAAGCCAGAGCGCCACCCCCGTTTTCCCTGTGCTTGCGCTGGCGTTCGCCGCCGCCTGCGGGAAGACCGTGGATGCACCGGTATCCTCCTTTTCCACACCTGTCGATGCGCCTGACCTATCGCTGACCTCCGTCGCCTTTGCCCGGCTGTCCGAGGGGCGGGTGGTGGCGCGTGGCAACGCCGAGCGCCTGGACTACCGGCGGACGGGCGGGCGCCTGGAAGCCGTGGACGGTGCCGCCGCCGTCAACCCGGAACCGGGCAGCGGCCTCGCGGACTTCGGGACCATCCGCTTCAGCGCCCCGCACATCGACGGGGAGATCCCCAGCCGCCGCGGCAACGCGTCCGGAGGAGTGAGGCTGGAGACGCTCCGCGGAGACACGGCGCGGGCGCAGAAGGTGGGCTACGACGGCGATCTCCGTCCAGACCGACGTTCCCGTCCAGGCGCGGGGACCGGGCTATCAAGTCGAGGGCAACGGGTTCTCCGCCAGGACGGACGGGTCCGACATCCGCATCACCCGCGGCGTTCGCGGGCGGCTGCAGATGGAGGCGCGCCGGTGATGGCCTTCCTCCTCGCCGCGGCGGCCGCGTTGCCTCCGGGTCCGCTCGACTTCAAGGCGCAGAACATGCGCATCGAGCCCAAAGAACGGCGGGTGGTGCTGGACGGCGATGTGCACCTGAACCGCGGCGATCTCGATCGTCACCGGCGACCACGCCATCGCCGAATACGCGCAGCACCAGGCGAAGGCGCAGGCCCGCAAGCGAACGCCGAAGGGCGCTGCCGCCGAGACGCTGGGCGGCCAGGCGGTGGAGAAGTTCGTCGTCGACGGCAAGGTCCACGTCCAGCGCGGAACGCGCACCGCCGACGGGGAGCACGGCGTCGTCGACGTCCCTGGCCAGACGCTGGTCCTCACCGGAACGCCCGCGTCGCCGCCGGTGTTGCGCGACGGATCGGAGACGTTATCCGGAGAGCGGATCCTGCTCCGGCTCGACAGCGAGGACGTGGACGTGAAGGAGCCCAGGCTGACGCTGCGCCGTTCGCTTGCCGAGCAGGGGGCCGCCCTCCCGGCCGCGCCCATGAAGGTGGAAGCCGACCGACTGGTCCTGATGAAGGCGGCGCGCCTCGCCCGCTTCACCGATGGCGTGGTGGTCCGGCGCGGCGACGCCGTGGTGAAGAGCCCGCGCATGGACGCGCGCTACGATCCCGAAGGACAGCTCACCAAGCTGGAGCTGCGAGGCGGGGTGGACGTGCGCCAGGGCGATCGCCGGGCGACCGGCGAGACCGCCGACTACGACGCGGAGCAGCGAACGCTGGTCCTCCTCGGCGCGCCCAAGCTCTACGACAAGGGCGACGTGCTGGCAGGCGACCGCATCGCCCTCTCGCTCGATTCCAAGGAAGTGCGCGTCGACAAGGCCAAGGGCCGGCTCCGCCCCGAGGCGCACCGGGCGGAAGGGGCGGCTCAGTGAGCACCCTGCACGCGACCGGCCTGTCGAAGAGCTTCCGCGGCCGCCGGGTGGTGGACGACGTCTCCTTCTCGGTGAACCCGGGCGAGGTGGTCGGCCTTCTCGGCCCCAACGGCGCCGGCAAGACCACCAGCTTCCACTGCGTCGTCGGGCTGCTCGCTCCCGATTCCGGCGAGGTCTGGCTGGGGGAGCAGGACCTCTCCGGCATGCCGCTCCACGCCCGCGCCCGGTTGGGCATCGGCTACCTGCCCCAGGAGCCGTCGATCTTCCGCAAGCTGACGGTCCGGCAGAATTTTCTCCTGGTGCTCGAGGGTTCTCCCCTCGGACGCAGGGACAAGGAAGCGAAGGTCGAAGAGTTGCTCACCGAGTTCGATCTGCTGCGCGTGTCCCACGCGCTCGGTGAGACGTTGTCGGGAGGAGAGCGGCGCCGGGCCGAGATCGCCCGCTCGCTGCTTGCGGAGCCGCGCTTCATGCTCTTCGACGAACCGTTCGCCGGAGTGGATCCGATCGCCGTCCACGACCTGCAGCGCATGATCCACGAGCTGCGCGCGCGGGGGCTGGGCATCCTGATCACCGATCACGCGGTGCGCGAGACGCTGGGGATCTGCGACCGCGCGGTGCTCCTGGTGGAAGGCAAGCTTCTGGAATCCGGGACGCCGGCGCAAATCGCCGCCTCGGAACGCGCGCGTGCCGTGTACCTCGGCGAGCGCTTCAAGCTGGAGTAGAGAGGGGAAGCGGATGGCGTTGGAGCTGAAACAGAGCCTGAGATTGTCGCAGCAGCTGGTGATGACCCCCCAGCTGCAGCAGGCGATCAAGCTCCTGCAGTTGTCGCGACTCGAGCTGGTGGACCTGATCCGCTCGGAGATGGAGCAGAACCCGCTCCTGGAGGAGCCGCAGGAGGGCGCCGAGGCGGAGCTGAACGAGGCGCCGGCGGAGCTGGTTTCCACCCTCAACGAGAGCATCGAGGCGAGCGAGCTCGCGGTCCCCGCGCCGGAAGTGGCGCAGCCGGATCTGAAGAAGGCCAACGAAGGCGAGATCAAGCGCGACGAGATCGACTGGGAGCAATACCTCGACAACTACCAGACCCAGCACACCGCGCCCTCCGCAGGCGGCTTCAACTCCGAAGACCTGCCCTCCATCGAGAGCACGCTCACCCGCGCGGAGGGGCTGACCGAGCACCTGATGGCGCAGCTGCGCATGGCCGGCCTCACCGATGCGGAAGAGCGCGTGGGCGGGCTGATCATCGGCAACCTCAACCGCGACGGGTACCTGGTGGTGGACCCGGACCTGCAGCCTTCCATCCCCGCCTTCGAGCCCGCTCCCCTGGACGACCCGGACAAGCCGGCGGAGATCCCCGCGGTGGCGCCGGAAGCGCTGGAGGCGCTGCGCCGCGAACAGGAGTCGCGCAAGCCCAAGAGCCTCTGCGACCCGCTCATCCCGCTCGCGCTGGAGGCGGGCGTGCCCGCGGCCACCGCGGAGAAGGTGCTGAAGATCATCCAGCGCTTCGACCCGGTGGGCTGCGCCGCGCGCGACCTGCGCGAGTGCCTGCTGGTGCAGGCCAAGCACTTCATCACCGAGGGCGAGGGAAAGGACGATCCCGACGCCGAGCTGTTGCCGCAGATCATCCGCCGGCACCTGCGCAACGTGGAGTCGAAGAAGTACCAGGCCATCGCCAAGGACCTGCACGTCTCGCTCGAAGAGGTGGTCGCCTCGATCAAGCTCTTCTCCCGACTGGACCCCAAGCCGGGGCGCAACTACTCGGGCGAGGAGCCGCAGTACATCACCCCCGACGTCTACATCCACAAGATCGGCGACCAGTACGTCACCGTGCTCAACGACGACGGGCTCTCCAAGCTGCGCATCTCGCAGCACTACCGGAACGCGCTCAAGAACGGCGCGGGGGCGCAGACCAAGGAGTACATCCAGGAGAAGCTGCGCTCGGCGGTGTGGCTCATCCGCAGCATCCACCAGCGGCAGCGCACCATCGTCAAGGTGACCGACAGCATCATCAAGTTCCAGCGCGACTTCCTCGACAAGGGCATCGCGCACCTCAAGCCGCTCATCCTCCGCGACGTGGCCGAGGACATCGGCATGCACGAGAGCACCGTCTCGCGCGTCACCACCAACAAGTACGTGCACACGCCCCAGGGCATCTACGAGCTGAAGTTCTTCTTCAACTCCTCGATCGCCCGCGCCAACGGCGGCGACGACATCGCCTCGGAGGCGGTGAAGAACCAGATCAAACAGATCGTCGCCGCGGAGCCTGGCGACAAGCCCTACAGCGATCAAAAGATCGTCGAAGTGCTCAGGTCGCAGAACGTGGACATCGCGCGACGCACGGTCGCGAAATACAGGGAGGTGCTCGGAATCCTGCCGTCCAGCAAGCGCAAGAGGTTCTTCTGACCCGCCGCCGCGAGAGGCGGCTTCGCGGTCAGGACAGTCCGGTAAAACGCCTCGCCGATCTGGAGGTCACTCCATGCAGGTCAACATCACCTTCCGGAACATGTTCGCCACCGACGCTCTGCGGAACCACGTGCAGGACAAGCTCTCCAAGGTGGTCGACAAGTACCTGGACAAGGTGACCGAGGCCCACGTCACGCTCTTTCTCGAGCGCTACCTGCATCACGCCGACATCAACCTGCACGCGGGGAACTTCCACGTGCGGGGCAAGGAGAAGTCGGAGGACATGTACGCCTCGATCGACACCGCCATCGACAAGATCGAAAGACAGCTGAAGAAGCACAAGGAGCGCCTGAAGAACCACCGGCCTTCGCACGTGCACGCGAACGGCCCCGTCCGGGTGCGCTACGAGGTGCTCGCCGCCCCCGACCTGGACGGGCTCTCCCCCGAGATCATCCGCCGGGACGAGTTCCTCGCCAAGCCGATGAGCGTGGAGGAGGCGCTGATGCAGATGGACCTGCTCAACAACGACTTCCTCGTCTTCACCCGGCCGGACAGCCCGGAGCTGAACGTGATCTACCGGCGCAAGGACGGCAACTTCGGGCTCATCGCGCCGAGCGGCGAGACCGAGCTTCGCCAGGCCGCCGCGAAGTGAAGTAGACTGCCGCGCGATGCGCATCGCGGAGTTCCTGCGAGAGGACCTGGTCCTGCCCGACCTGGCCTCGACCGACAAGACGGGCGTGCTCGGCGAGCTCTGCGCCGGCCTCGCGCGCGTCTATCCTTCGCTGCAGGCCGGGCGGCTCACCGAGACGCTGCTCGAGCGCGAGCGGCTCGGCTCCACCGGCATCGGCGAAGGGGTGGCCATTCCCCACGGCAAGCTGCCCGGCTTGCCCGGGCTGGTGGCGGCCTTCGCCCGCAAGAAGGCCGGCATGGACTTCGCCGCCATCGACGGCAAGCCCACCTACCTCTTCTTCGTGCTCTTCGCGCCGGACAACTCGGCGGGGCTGCACCTCAAGGCGCTGGCGCGCATCTCGCGGCTGTTCAAGCAGCCGCAGTTCCGCCAGGCCATCCTCGACGCCGAGGGCGCCCCGGCCATCTTCCGCCTCATCTCCGAGGAAGACGCGAAGTACTGAGGCCGCCTAGCCCGGGCCCCCGCGCGCTTCCGGCGGGTTGCGGGCGCGGCGCGCAGCCAGACGAATCCGGCCAGGGAGAGCACCATCAACGCCGCGGCCGCGGTGAGGAAGAGCTGGCGGATGCCCAGCCGCGCGGCCAGCACGCCCGAGAGCGACAGCCCCAGGACCTGCGAGATGGAGAAGAGCGACATGAAGGTGCTGCTCACCCGGCCCTGCATGGCGGGCGGCGTCTCCTTCTGCGAGAGGGTCTGGGCCGGCACCATGACGAAGGAGATGGCGGCGCCGATGGTGAGCGTGCTGAGCGCGGCGGAGAACTTGCTGTGGAAGCCGCCCAGGAGCGCCGCGCCGGCGCCGAGGCCGAAGAGGCCGGCGGTCACCACGTCGACCATGCTCCTCCCCTTCGCCGCGCGGTGGACCGCCTGCGTGCCGACGATGAGGCCGACCCCGACCATGGAGCTGACCGCGCCGTAGAAGCACGGTGCCTGCGTGCAGGGAGTCGCGCACGTAGACGGAGATGAGCGGGCTGAACGAGCTGAGCATGAACATGGCCGCGGCGCTGGCGAGAAAGGCGAAGGAGAGGCCGCGGTGGGTGAAGATGAAGCGGTTGCCCTCCACCAGGTCGCGCCCGAATCCGCGCAGCGAGCGGTCGCGGCGCGAGGGCGCGCGCGAGACGGTGAGCCGGGCGATCATCGCGGCGGAGAAGAGGAAGCTGCCGGCGTCGATCCAGAAGCAGGCTTTTTCGCTCAGCCAGGCCACCAGCGCTCCCGCCAGCGCAGGGGAGAGGATGCGCACGGCGTAGAACGCCTGCGCGAGCATCGCGTTGGCGGCGAGCAGGTCGCCCGGCGGCACCACCGTGCGCAGGGCGACCGACTGCGCCGGTCCGAAGAAGCAGGAGACCAGCCCGAGCAGCGCCATCACCACCCAGATCTGGTGGACGTCGCCCACCAGCACCAGCGCGGCCGCGATCAGCGCGCGGATCAGATCGCTTGCGATCATCACCCGCTTCACCGGCCAGCGGTCCACCAGCACTCCGGCGACGGGGGCCATGAAGGAAAAGGGCGCCAGGTACGCGACGGTGGCCATGGCGACGTCGACGGCGCTGCCGTGCAGCCGGAAGGTGATCAGGCTGATCACGCCGAAGAGCGCCATGAAGTCGCCGAAGACGCTGACGAACTGGGCGAGCCAGAGCGTGCGGAACGGCGGCTGGGCGAAGACCGCCCGGAGGCTGGACTTGTCGGGCGGCACCCGGGAAGCGATACCACGGGCGGGCGTTGCCGGGCCGGGCTACTCGTGGCGGCGGTCGTTGGCCCTCTTGAGGTAGAGCAGAGGCATCAGGGGTGTTACCCTTCCCGGATCGATGGACGCGATCACGATCGAGCAGCTGCTCAAGGACAAGGACTTCGATCTGCGCCTCGAGCTGCTCGGCGGCGAGAGCGGTCTCGATCGCCGGGTGGTCAGCTCGCGCATCCAGAAGCCCGGCCTGGCGCTGAGCGGCTTCACCGAGCACATCCACAAGGACCGTCTTCAGGTTTTCGGCAACACCGAGATCAGCTACCTCGCCACCCTCAAGCACGAGGAGGCCCTGCGCCGCATGCGCAACCTCTTCCAGCTTCCGCTCGCCTGCCTGATCGTGACCAAGAACCTGCCGGTGGAAGAGTGGATGAAGCGCGAGGCCACCGACGCGCGGGTGCCGCTCCTGCGCACGAGCCACCTCTCCTCCACCTTCATCGACCACATCGAGGCCTTCCTGCAGGAAGCGCTCACCGCCAGCACCTCGGTCCATGGCGTGCTCATCGACGTCATCGGCGTGGGCGTGCTCATCCTCGGCAAGAGCGGCATCGGCAAGAGCGAGCTGGCGCTGGACCTCGTCACCCGCGGGCACCGGCTGGTGGCCGACGACATCGTCGATCTCAAGCGCAAGCAGGGCGGCAGCGTCTACGGCTCGGGCAGCGAGATCATCAAGCACCACATGGAGATCCGCGGCATCGGCATCATCAACATCAAGGACCTCTTCGGCGTCTCCGCGGTGCGCGAGCGCAAGAAGGTGGAGATGGTGGTGGAGCTGGTGGAGTGGGACGACAAGGTGGAGTACGACCGGCTCGGCATCGAGGAGCAGAAGTACACCATGCTCGACGCCGAGGTCCCGCTGCTGGTGGTCCCGGTGCGACCCGGACGCAACCTCACCACCATCGTCGAGGTGGCGGCGCGCAACCACCTGCTCAAGCTGCAGGGCCATCACTCCGCCAAGGAGTTCCAGGAGAAGCTCTCCAAGGAGATCGCCCAGGCCACGCTCACGCGCGGAATCGGCGACGAGGTCGAGTAGTGGCCGCGGATCCCATCGAGAACGACCCGCCGCCCCGGGGCGCGGACACCCACCGCATCGTGCTGGTCACCGGCATGTCCGGGGCGGGCAAGTCCACCGCCACCAAGGCGCTCGAGGACCTGGGCTTCTTCTGCATCGACAACCTCCCGGTCATGCTCCTGCCCAAGCTCCTCGAGCTGGTCTCGCACGGCACCAGCGACGAGGTGCAGCGCCTGGCCATCGTGGTGGACGCGCGGGAGGCGCGCTTCCTCGACGCAACCGAGGCGGCGCTCGCGGAGGTGCGGCGGGAGGGACATCGTCTCGAGGTGGTGTTCTTCGACTGCGCCGACGACGCGCTGATGCGCCGCTTCTCCGAGACGCGCCGCCGCCATCCGCTCAGCCCGGACGGCAGCGTGGCCGACGGCATCGCCGAGGAGCGGCGCGTGCTCGGCCAGCTTCGCGCGCTCTCCGACCAGATCGTCGACACCACCCGCATGACCGTGCACGAGCTGCGCGACGCGGTGACCGCGCGGTTCGGCGGGCCCGGCCAGGACGACAAGCTCAACCTCACCTTGCTCTCCTTCGGGTTCCGCAACGGCATCCCTCCCGCGAGCGACCTGGTCTTCGACGTGCGCTTTCTCCCCAACCCCTACTTCGTGGAAGGGCTGAAGCCGCACCCCGGCACCGATCCGAGGGTGGCCAAGTGGGTCCTGGAGCGCGGGCAGTCGCAGGAGTTCCTCACCCGGCTGGAGTCGCTGCTCCACTTCCTCATTCCGCAGTACCGCGCGGAGGGGAAGAGCTATCTCACCGTCTCGGTGGGCTGCACCGGCGGCCGCCACCGCAGCGTGGCCCTTGCCGAGGAGCTGGGGCGGAGGCTGAGCGAAAAGCACCGCGCCAACGTCAAGGTCACCCACCGCGACGTGGACAAGACCTGAGCGCGGCCCAGCTAGCCGCGGCCGTAGCGGTTCTTGATCTCCTCGCGCGTGAAGAGCCGCTTCTCCAGGCAGAGCTCGGCCAGGGAGCGGAGCACCAGCGCGCTCTTCTCCAGGCTCGCGCGCAGCGCGTCCAGCGTGGGCAGATCGCCCGTCGTGAGATCGTCCATGGCGATGGGATCGCGCGCGGCGGGCACCGCGAAGAGCTGTTCCAGGGTGAAGGGCGGCGGCTCCTGTGCCGCGGGCGGGATGCCTCGCGGCGCCCTCTGCGCGCGCTCGTCGGAATGCACCCGCGAAGGCATGCGGGCGGGCACCGCCACCCCCAGCTGCCGGGCGATGCGCGAGAGGGCCGAGCTTTCCAGGTCGTCCGCGACCTTGACCACCTCGAAGGGAGGTTCGTCCCCGCCCGGCGCGATCTCGACAGGCGGGAGCGATTCCTTTTGCGTCTCGGGCGGGCCGCGGCCCGCCTCGGGGACGGCGTAGAGCGCGCGCACCGCCCGGAGGATCTCGGAGGGTCCGGCGACGGCGGGACGCACCCGCTTCTGCGTCCGCCGGCGCACGATGCCGATGACCTCCTGGTCGGTGGGGTCCGCCATGGCGAGCCAGAGCAGCTCGCCGTTCTCGCGCAGCGCCACCGGCAGCACCACCCGCTCGCCGCACAAGCGCGCGTCGAGGAGCGCAAGCGCGGCCGGCTCCGGCGTGGTGACCGCGAGGTCGATGCGGGGCAGGCCCAGCTCCACCGAGACGCCCCGCGCCATGGCGCCCTCGGTGGCGTAGCCCAGCTCGGCGATCTCCCGGACCACGTGACCGCCCGCGCTCGAGCCGGTGCGGCTCAGCACCGCCTCGTGCTGATGCTCGTCGAGCAGCTGGATTTTCACGAGCAGGTCGACGATCGATGCCACCGGAAGGGACCTCGCCGGACGACGATATACCGGCAGGGCGGCAGAACGAAATTCGCTGCCGGCGGTCAGGCGCGAAGGACGGTGAGGCCTTCGGCGGCGCCGGTGGGCTTGCCTTCGCGCGGCCCGTGCTCGCCCACCGGGCCGGACTGGGGAGGCGTCAGCTGCACCAGGTACTCGCCGGTGAAGCAGGCGTCGCAGAAGCCGCGCGGCTCCGCGTTGGCGGCCTCGTGCATGCCTTCGCGCGAGAGGTATCCGAGCGAGTCCGCCGTGACGTACCTGGCGATCTCCTTCTCGGTGTGCGAGGCGGCGATGAGCTCGCTGCGCACCGGGGTGTCGATGCCGTAGTAGCAGGGCCAGCGGGTGGGCGGCGCGCTGATGCGCAGGTGCACCTCGCGCGCGCCGGCGTCGCGGATCATCTTGACGATCTTGCGCGAGGTGGTGCCGCGCACGATGGAGTCGTCCACCACGATGACGCGCTTGCCCCGCACGACCGAAGGCACCGGGTTGAGCTTGAGCTTGACGCCGAAGTGGCGGATGGACTGCGACGGCTCGATGAAGGTGCGCCCCACGTAGTGCGAGCGGATCAGTCCCAGGTCGTAGGGGATGCCGCTCTGTTCCGAGTAGCCCAGCGCCGCCGGCACGCCGGAGTCGGGGACCGGCACCACCACGTCGGCCTCCACCGGAGCCTCGATGGCCAGCCTGCGGCCGAAGGCCTTGCGCGTGGAGTACACGCTGCGGCCGAACACCTGCGAGTCGGGACGCGCGAAGTAGACCAGCTCGAAGATGCACTTGCCGGACCGCTGGCGCGGCAGGGTCTGCAGGGTGCGCAGGCCCTTCTCGTCCACCACCACCATCTCGCCCGGCTCGATCTCGCGCAGGTATTCCGCCTCGATCAGGTCGAGCGCGCAGGTCTCGCTGGCGAAGACGGTGCCGCCGTTCTTGAGCCGGCCCAGCACCAGCGGGCGGAAGCCCAGCGGATCGCGCACGGCCACCAGCCCGTGCTCGGTGAGGAAGAGGAGCGAATAGGCGCCGCGCACGTTGGCGAGGGCAGCGCGGATGCGCTCGTCGACGCTGCCGTGGGTCTGGTGCGCGAGCAGGTGGACGATCACCTCGGTGTCGCTGGTGCCCTGGAAGAGCGCGCCGCGGTCTGCCAGCTCCTGCCGCAGCTCTTCGGCGTTGACCAGGTTGCCGTTGTGCGCCACCGCCACGTGCCCGGCGGTGGTGCGCGCGAACATGGGCTGCGCGTTGGCGAGGTTCGACTGGCCCGGCGGTGGAATAGCGGGTGTGCCCGATGGCGGAGTTGCCGGGCAGGCCGGCGATGGCGTCCTGGTCGAAGACGTCCGCGACGAGGCCCATGGCCTTGTGGACGTGCAGGTCCTTGCCGTCCCATGAGGCGATGCCGGCGGACTCCTGGCCGCGGTGCTGGAGCGCGTGGATGCCGAGGTAGGAGAGGTTGGCGGCCTCCGGATGCCCGAAGACGCCGAAGACGCCGCACTCGTCGTGGAACTTGTCGTCGGAAGGGACGCCGCTGAGGACAGGGAGGCGCATCGGAGGGGCGCAGGGTACAGGGGCGAGGTGCCCACCGCAAACAGAAGGGAAGCTGGGGGAAAAACCAGGCGCTTATGAAGATGCCGCAACCGCCGCCGCGGTGCGCGCGTATAACCCCGCCATGAGCGACGAGAAAGAGGGCCGCATCGTCGAGGCGCGGCTGCGGCTGCGCGAGCGGTTCCTCGAGCGGATGAAGAAGACACCCGCCGCGGCGGACGCCCGCCCGCTCGGCCATGGGCCCGCCAACCGCCACGGGATGCCCAAGCTGCCCGAAGGCCAGACCCTCACCCGCGGCTGGCCGGTGCTGGATCTGGGGCGCCAGCCGGACGTGCCGCTGTCCAAATGGGAGCTGATCGTCGACGGAGCGGTGGAAGAGCCGCAGAGGCTCGGCTGGAAGGACTTCATCGCCCTGCCGCAGACGAAGGACGTGAGCGACTTCCACTGCGTGACCACCTGGTCGAAGATGGACGTGCCCTGGGAGGGGGTGCAGCTCTCCGCGGTGCTGGCGCTGGCGCGGCCGACGGCTGCGGCCACGCACCTGATCACGCATGCGTACGACGGCTACACCACCAACCTCCCCCTGGAGGAGGCGCTCAAGGATGACGTGCTGCTCGTCCACACCGCCGAAGGCCAGCCGCTGCCGGTGGAGCACGGCGGCCCGGTGCGGATCATCACTCCCCAGCTCTACGCCTGGAAGGGAGCCAAGTGGATCCATCGCATCGAGGTGCTGACCCGCGACCGGCTGGGCTACTGGGAGCTGCGTGGCTACTCCAACACGGCGCATCCCTGGCGCAACGACCGCTACTCGTGAGCCTGCGCGGAGCGGTTCGCTGAAGAAGGCGGCCCTCATCGTGGCGGCGCTGGCGGTCGCCGCCGTGGCGCTGTTCTGCCTCGTGCCGCTGCAGGGCGTCCGCCACCTTCCCGGCGTCACCGTGAACGGCAGGGTGGCCCTCGAGCTCCTCGGCCAGGGGTGGATCCGGGCCGGCGCCGCGCGGGTGCGCATCCCGCTCGGAGAGCACCCGGTGCTGGCGGGATATCCGGGGCTGCGCCGCGCCACTTCGCAGGAGCCGGTCTATGCGCGCGCGCTGGCGCTGGAGGTGGAGGGAATGCGCGCGCTCATCGCCTCCATCGACACGCTGCTCATCCCCGGGTCGCTGGAAGAGGAGGTGCTGCGGCGCGCCCGGCTCCCTCCGCTGACCTGCCTGTTGCTCGCGGCCACCCACACCCACTCGGGGCCGGGCGGCACCTGGGACAGCGCGATCGCGGGCTGGTCGGGAGCCGGCCCTTTCGACCGCGCCCAGCGCGACGCCATCGCCCAGGCCGCCGCCGACGCGCTCACGCAGGCCATCGCCGCGCTCGGACCCGCGGAGCTTCTGGTGGCCCGGGACGACTGGCGCGCCGGGCCCGCGCGGCCCCGCAGCGAAGGGCCCATCGATCCGCAGCTCGTCGCCTTGCGCGTGCGCCGGCTCTCCGGCGAGACGGTGGCGACGCTGATCGACTACCCGATGCACCCGACCTCCGAGCCGCGGCGTGACCGGCGCCTCTCGGGAGACTGGCCGGGCAGGGTGGCGCAGGCGCTGGAGGGCGCGCCCGTGCTGGTCTTGCAGGGGGCCGGCGGAAACGCCACCTGGCAGCGCGGCAAGGACGTGGCGGGCGCGGTGGCAGAAGAGGCGGAGCGGCTCCTCCGGCAAGCGGAGCCGGACCGCCATTTCCAGCTCTGGTGCCAGGCGCGGCTGGTGGCGCTGCCGGCTCCGCAGGCCTCGCCGGCGGTGCCCTGGCCGCTCCGCCGCGCGGTCGCCAATGCCATCGCCCTCTCGCGCGAACCGGCCGCGGTGCAGACGCGCCTGCGCATCGGACCGCTCACGCTGGTGGGAATTCCCGGCGAGCCGGTGGGCGAGCTGGGCCTGGACATGCGCCCCGACGTGCTGGTGGGCCTCTCCGACGGATACGTGGGCTACGTCGAGACCCCGGAGCGCTGGGCCCGGGGTGCGGGCGAGGCGGCGAGGACGTATTTCGGTCCAGCCCTGGCGCAGGCGCTCGGGCTCTGGCCGGGGTCGCCATGATCGTCGAGATCGCGGAAGAGGTGGCGGCGGCGCTGCGGGAACGGCGGCCGGTGGTAGCGCTGGAGACCAGCGTCGTGGCGCAGGGCTTGCCGCCGCCCGCGAATCTGGAGGCGGCCCGGCGCTGTGCCGCGGCCATCCGCGCCCGCTCGGCGGTGCCGGCCGCCATCGCGGTGATCGAGGGTCGCATCGTGGTGGGCGCGAGCGAGGGGCAGCTGCAGCGGCTGGCCGATCCGTCCCGCCGCCCGGCCAAGGCCGGCTCGCGGGATCTGGCGGCGGTCTGCGCCCGGCGCCTGGATGCGGGCACCACCGTGAGCGCCACCTGCGCCGTTGCCGAGCGCGCCGGCATCCGCGTCTTCGCCACCGGCGGCATCGGCGGCGTGCACCGGCGCCTGGACGCGCTCGATGCGGCCGACGTCTCCAGCGATCTCCACGAGCTCTCCCGCCGCCGCGTCTGCGTGGTCTGCGCGGGGCCCAAGGTCATCCTCGATTGGCCGCCACCTCCGAGATGCTGGAGAGCCTGGGCGTGCCCGTCTGGGGATACGGCACCTGGGAATTGCCGGCCTTCTTCACCGCCGAAAGCGGCATCGCGCTCGAGCACCGCTTCGACGATGCCGCCGCGGTTGCGCAGGGACTGCGGATGCACTGGGAGGTGCTCGACCTGCGCACCGCGGTGCTGGTGGCGGTGCCGCCGCCCTCGCCTCTTCCGCGCAGCGAAGTGGAAGCCGCCCTCGCGGGCGCGCTGCGCGAGGCTTCCGAGCGCAAGTTGCCGGGCAAGCAGATCACGCCCTTCCTGCTCTCGGCCCTGGCGCAGGCCACCTCGGGCCGCAGCCTGTCGGCCAACCTGGACCTGCTGGAAAACAACGCCCGCATCGCCGCCGACATCTCCGTCTCCCTCGCCTGAACGTCTGCAGAGATCAGGTCGCGGAAGCGCGGGTGAGGCGGTCGCGGATGGCGTCCCATTCCGCCCCTGCCAGGGACTTCCTCGACGACGATGGCGGTGCAGTCCGCGTCCTCCAGGTCGCGCAGGGCCGCGTAGAGCTCGCGGGCATATCCCTGCGGATCGTCCGGCAGCCGGGCCACCCGCGCCGCCGTCGGGCGCCGGCGCATCGCCGCGCAACAGCGCCCCCACGCGCCCTTCGAGGTGTCGCGCCACCTCCTCGAGGTTCGCCCGCGGCGCCAGCCGCACCACGGCCGCCGGGGCGTAGTGGCGGCGCTGTTGCCCCGGCGACTGCGCCACGCCTGCGCGGGCGGAAAGCTCGAGAGGCCCGATCAGCTCCTCGATCTCCGCGCGGGGGATGGCGCCCGCGCGCAGCAGGCGCGGCGGACCGTCCAGCGCCACCACCGTGGACTCGATGCCGTACGGGCATCGCCCTCCGTCCACCACGGCGTCGATGCGTCCGTTCAAGTCGCGCAGCACGTGCGCCGCGCTGGTCGGCGAAACGTGCTCGGAGCGGTTCGCGCTGGGGGCGGCGAGCGGCGCGCGCACCCGCTGCAAGAGACCGCGCGCAGCGGCATGGGAGGGCGCGCGCACGGCCACCGTCTCCCCGCCGGCCGTGCACTCGTCGGGCACCAGCGCCGTGCGCGGCAGCACCAGCGTGAGCGGTCCGGGCCAGAAGCGCGCCGAGAGCTGCCGCGCTTCCAGGGGCCAGCGCGAGACCAGCGGGCGCGCGTCGTCCTCTCCGAGCACGTGGACGATGAGCGGGTTGGTGGGCGGACGGCCTTTGGCGGCGTAGATGCCGCGCACGGCCAGGGGCTCCAGCGCCAGCGCTCCAAGGCCGTAGACGGTCTCGGTGGGGAAGGCGACCAGGCCGCCCTTGCGCAACAGTCCCGCCGCCTCGTCGAGGTCGTCGGCCGACCGCGCGCTGAGGAGCCGCGTCTCCACGGGTCAGGGAACGCGTTCCAGCGCCGCCTTGTGGATGCCTTCCCCGACCAGCCTCGGGATCGCGGCGGCCCATGCCTCTTTCAGCTCCAAAACCCTGGCCTCGAGCACGCCTTCGATCCGCAGCAGCGGACCGCCCACCTCTCCAATCTCCTCGATCTGCGCGCCTTCCGACTTGCAGGCCGCCTCCACCCGCGCGCGCTCCGAGGGAGCGTAGGAGACCACGATGCGGGAGGCGTCCTCTCCGAAGATCAGCGCGTCCGGCCGCGGCGGCGCCCGCAGCGTCACGCGGCAGCCCAGATCCTTGCCGAAGCACAGCTCCGCCAGCGCCACCGCAAGCCCGCCCTCGGAGCAGTCGTGGGCGGCGCGCAACAGGCCTTCGCGGACGCAGCGGCGCACCGCCTTCTGGACGGCCTTCTCGCGGGCGAAGTCGAGCGGCGGCGGAAGCCCCCGCGAAAGCCCGTGCACCGCGAAGAGATACTCGCTGCCTCCCAGGTGGCCGTTGCCCAGCCCGCCGATCACCGCGACCTTGTCGCCGGCAGCGAGGAAGCTGCAGCCGGCGTTTTTCGAGCAGTCGTCCATCAGGCCCACCATGCCGATCATCGGAGTGGGGAAGATGGCCTGGCCGTCGGTCTCGTTGTAGAGCGAGACGTTCCCGGACACGACCGGGGTCTCCAGCGCATTGCAGGCGTCGGCGATGCCCAGGCAAGCCTGCTCGAACTGCCACATGATCTCCGGCCGCTCCGGGCTGCCGAAGTTGAGGCAGTCGGTCACCGCCAGAGGCTCGCCGCCCACGCAGCTCACGTTGCGCGCCGTCTCCGCCACCGCATGGGCGGCGCCGAGCCGCGGCTCGAGCTGGCACCAGCGCGAATTGCAGCCGACCGAGAGCGCCACGCCGCCGTCGCGCTGGCCGGTGAAGCGCACCACCGCCGCGTCGCCCTGCCCGGGCCGCACGGCGGTGCCGATGCGCACCATGTGATCGTACTGGCGGTAGACCCACTCCTTCGAGGCCACCGTCGGGGAGGAGAGCACCTTGCGCAGGGCCGCGGCCAGGTCGGGCGGCGCCGCCACCTCCGGCAGCTTCTGCAGCGCGTCCAGCCAGGACGGCCGACTCCGGGGGCGGTCGTAGAGGGGCGCGTCGTCGGTGAGCGGCGCGATGGGCAACTCCGCCACCACCTCGCCCCCGCTCCTGAGCGTGAGCTTGCCGGTGTCGGTGACGTGTCCCACCAAGGCGTGCGCGAGGTCCCACTTGTCGCAGATGTCGAAGACCTCCTTCTCGCGACCCCGCTTCGCCACCAGGAGCATGCGCTCCTGCGACTCGGAGAGCATCACCTCGTACGGCGTCATCCCGGTCTCGCGCCGCGGGACCGCGTCGAGGTCGAGCACGAGGCCGCTGCCCGCGCGCGAGGCCATCTCCACGCTGCTCGAGGTCAGGCCGGCCGCGCCCATGTCCTGGATGCCGACCAGGCAGTCGGTCTTGAACAGCTCGAGACAGGCCTCGAGCAGGAGCTTCTCCATGAACGGATCGCCCACCTGCACGGTGGGCCGCTTGCTCTCGCTCTCCTGATCGAATTCGGCGCTGGCCATGGTGGCGCCGTGGATGCCGTCGCGGCCGGTGCGGGCGCCGATGTAGATGACCGGGTTGCCCACGCCGCTGGCGGTGCCGCGGAAGATGCGCTCCTTCTTGAGCACGCCCAGGGTGAAGGCGTTGACGAGGCAGTTGCCGTTGTAGGAGGCGTCGAAGGCGACCTCGCCGGCCACCGTGGGCACGCCCATGCAGTTGCCGTATCCGCCGATGCCCGCCACCACCCCTTCGAGCAGGCGCGCAGTCTTCGGGTGGGCGGGATCGCCGAAGCGGAGCGCGTTCATGGAGGCGATGGGGCGCGCGCCCATGGTGAAGACGTCGCGGAGGATGCCGCCCACCCCGGTGGCCGCCCCCTGGTACGGCTCGATGTAGCTGGGGTGGTTGTGGCTCTCCATCTTGAAGGCCACGGCGAGGCCAGCGCCCACGTCCACCACGCCGGCGTTCTCGCCCGGCCCCTGGAGAACCCGTGCGCCCTTGGTCGGAAGGTGCCGGAGGAAGCGGCGGCTCGACTTGTACGAGCAGTGCTCGCTCCACATCGCCGAGAAGATGCCCAGCTCCACCAGGTTCGGATCGCGGGCGAGGAGCTTGCGGATGCGGGCGTACTCGTCTGGCGAAAGTCCGTGTGCCGCCACGGTTTCCGGGGTGATGGCCGCCATGGGGCGCGCACCATAGCAGACCAGGAGCCGCCCGGCGCAGGCACCCCCACGTCGGGATACTTGCAAAATTCCGCAACCGGAGGTCGGATCGGGCGGTGGCGGAAAACGAGGTCGAGCAGGGACGAAGAGTCCTTGCCGAGGCGGAGCGCAGGCAGCGCATCCTCTCGGAGGTGTCGCGCGTCCTGCTCGACTACGTCGGGCCGGACGAGATCGAGCCCTTGCGCCGGGTGGTGGACCAGGTCACCGCAGCCATGGGCAACGACTGGTGCGCGTTCGCGCTGGTGCAGCCCGACGGCACGCTCAAGAACGTGGCCACCTACCACCCCGACCCGCGGCAGCGGGAGCTGGAGCAGAAGCTCAACGCGCTGATCCCGCCCGCGCGCTGGGACAAGGGGCCGGCGGAGATGAATGCGCTCTTGCAGCGGCGCACCATCGTCACCGAGAACATCACCGACGAGATGCTGCGGGCGGCGGTGCCGGGCGACGAGGCATTCGCCGCCATCAAGGAGATCGGCCTCACCTCCGCGGTGGTGGCCCCCATGTTCGAGGGGACGCAGCCGCTGGGCACGCTCTTGCTCGCGACCACCGGCTCCAGCCGCAAGTACACCAAGGACGACGCCGACTATGCCTTCGCGCTGGCGGGCCGCGCGGCGCAGGCGGTGCGCAACGCGCGCCTCGTCGCCGAGCTGGCCGCGGAGCGGGATCGCCAGCGCCACGAGCGGCAGGAGGCGGAGCGGAGGGTCGCGGAGATGCGCGCGGTCTTCGACTCCGACCCCAACGGCATTGCCCTCTTCGACGCGACAGGCGTGCTGCGGATGGCCTCGCGGAAGATCGAGGAGATCTTCGGCATCCCGCTGCGCTCGATGTATGGCGTGCATTACGAGGAGATCTACTCCCGCAAGCTGAGGCAGGCCGCCGCGCGCGACGTCGAGGCCATGATCCGGCGCGTGCACGACATCTTCGCCGATCGCGGCGCCCGCTCGGTGGACGATGTCGAGCTGGAGCGCCCGCGCCACAGGTGGCTGCACCGCATGACCGCGCCGGTGCACGCGGCCGGCGGCGAATACCTGGGCCGGCTGGTGGTGTACATCGACTTCACCGAGCAGCGCGAGCTGGACCGGCAGCGCTCGGACTTCCTCACCGTGGCGGCGCACGAGCTGCGCACGCCGCTCACGCCCCTCTCCATGTACCTGCAGAACATCCAGCGAAGGCTCCAGCGCGGCGACGGCGTCGAACCGGAGTTGATCACCAAGGCGCGCCGGCAGGTGGAGCGGATGAGCCGGCTGGTGGAGGACCTGCTCGACATCTCACGCCTGGAGTCGCACCGGCTGCAGCTCGCCAAGGACCCGGTCGATCTCTGCGAGCTGGCGCAGCAGGTGGTGGCGGACTTTCGCGTCCCGGCGCAGCACCACCAGCTCGGCGCGCACTGCGGAACCCCGAAGGTCATGGTGCTGGGCGACCGCGAGCGGCTGGAGCAGGTGCTGATCAACCTCGTCCAGAACGCCGTCAAGTACAGCCCCATGGGAGGCCAGATCGTGGTGCGGGTGGACGTCCAGGGCGCCGAGGCGCGCGTCTCCATCTCCGACCCCGGCATCGGCATCCCCGGCGAGGAGCAGGGGCGCCTCTTCCAGCGCTTCTTCCGCGCGGCCAACGCCACCACCCGCAACTACAGCGGCCTGGGCATCGGGCTCTTCATCTCCAACGAGATCGTGCAGCGCCACGGCGGCCGCTTCGAGGTGCAGAGCCAGGTCGGCGCCGGGTCCACCTTCACCTTCTACCTCCCGGTGATGGGCGGAAGGGAGGTGGCGCCCGGACCGGCGCGTCCCAAGGTGCTGCTGGTGGACGACGACGCGGAGATCCTCGAGGCCACCGGCCAGGTGCTGCGCGACTGGGGATACGAGGTGGACGCGGCGCCCTGACGGCATGACCGCGCTTTCGCTCGCGCGCGGGCACGCGGCACGACCTGGTGCTGGTCGATCTGATGATGCCGGTGATGGACGGCTGGGCGCTGATCCACAAGATGCGCGAGGAGGACCTGCTCCACGGCGTGCCGGTGGTGGTGTTCTCCGCGCACCGCGAGCTGCGCGAGAAGGCGAAGGAGCTGGACCCCGACGCGACGCTGCGCAAGCCCTTCGAGCTGGGGGAGCTGCAGGGCGTGATGGAGCGGCTGCTCTCGCGCGTGCCCGCGGCCTGATAGAACCTGCGCCATGGCGAAGCGGGTGAAGAAGATTGCGCGGTCCCGCGTCCGGCCTGCGCTCGCCATCCTCTCGCGCAAGAAGTCGCTCTATTCCACCCGGCGGCTCCTGGAAGCGGCGAAGGCGCGCGGCTTCCGCACCCGGGTGATCGACGTCCTGCGCTGCAACCTCGCGCTGGAGGCGGGCAACCTGCGCCTCTACCACAAGGGCAAGGAGGTGCGCGGGGTGGGCGTGGCGCTGCCGCGCATCGGCGCCTCGGTCACGCAGGTGGGGCTCTCGGTGGTCCGCCAGCTCGAGGCGATGGGCGTGCCGGTGGTGAACGGCTCCTCGGCCATCGCGCGGAGCCGCGACAAGCTCGCGGCGCTGCAACAGCTCGGGGCCGCGGGCGTGCCGATTCCGCGCACGGTGCTGGCGCGCGCCGGCGACGAAGTGCAGCAGCTCGTCGCGCAGGTGGGCGGCCTTCCCGCCATCCTCAAGCTCATCCAGGGCACGCAAGGGGTGGGCGTGATGATCGCGCACAGCGAGGCGGAGGTGGAGAGCATCGTCAGCACGCTGCGCGAGCTGGGGCAGGAGCTCCTCCTCCAGGAGTTCGTGGCCGAGTCGCGAGGCCGCGACATCCGCGCGTTGGTGGTCGGCGACCGGGTGGTGGGAGCGATGCGGCGGGAAGCGCGCGGGGCGAATTCCGCAGCAACCTGCACCGCGGCGGCCTGGGCAGCGCGCTGCAGCTTCCCGACGGGTATGCAGAAGCCGCGGTGCGGGCGGCCCGCGTGCTGGGCCTTGCGTCGCGGGCGTCGACCTGCTCGAGGCGCGCGAAGGGCCCAAGGTGCTGGAGCTGAATTCCAGCCCCGGCTTCGAGGGACTGGAGCGCGCCACCGGCCTGGACATCGCCGGCGAGATCGTCGGCTTCGCCGCGCAGGTGGCGGAGGGCTGCCCGCCGCGCCATGGCGCTCTGATTTGATCGTCGGCCCTTGCCGCCGCGTCCCCGCCAGCCAGACGAGCGCTGGCCGCGGGTGGACGTGTGGGTAGGCACCCGAGCGCGCCGCATCCCTCGCGCTTTCACGAGAATCCAACGACTTGCGCAAGCAGGCGAGCAGGCGAAGAAGCAAGAGGAGAAATGGTCCTTGCTCCGCGCGGCGACTACGGGTCAGGATGTCTGCATGGCGATCCGACCCGGCCGCGGGCGCCGTTTTCCAGCGCCTCCACTCCTCCCGCCGCGACGCTCCCGCCGCGGTGGAGGTGGTGCTGCATCACGACGTGCTCTGCTCCTGGTGCTACGTCGCCGACGCGCGGCTCGATTACCTGCGCGACGAGTATGGCCCGATGATCCGCTGGAGCCTGCGCCCCTACCCGCTGCGGCCCGACAACCAGATCCCCGACAAGAAGCAGCGCGCGGTCCTGGCGCGACACTTCCGCCGCGTCGCGCGCGAGCACGAAGGCAAGGGCGTCAAGGCCGACCTGTGGACCGGACAGGATCCGCCGGCCAGCTCCGTCCCGCCGCTGCTCGCGCTGGAGGCGGCGCTGGGCCAGGGGCGCGAGCCGCAGCGCGCGCTGCTCAAGGCGATGCGCAGGGCCGCGTTCCTCGAAGGCATCAACGTCGCGCGCCGCGACGTGCAGGTGGAGCTCGCCTCGCAGATCGGCCTCGACGTGGGCCGCTTCCTCGAGCGGCTCGACGATCCCTCGCTGGAGCAGGACGTCACCGACGCCGCCGACGAGGCCGAGGCGCTGGGCATCAAGGGCGTGCCGGCGCTGGTGATCGGCGGCGAGTGGCTGATGCAGGGCTGCCGAGACCTCTCCGAGTACCGCCAGGTGATCGACAAGTACCTGAACGAACGGATGAGCCCCTCGCAAGTCCGGCTCATGCATTAGCTCCCCGGTCGCCGGGAAGCGCGCTGCAAAGACGGGAAGGCGCGGTTCCAGGATGGCAAGGCGCGCTTCCAAGATGGGTGGGAGGTGACTATGCTCCGCGGCCCATGGCACCCGTCCTCGCGTCGCTGATCATCGTCGCCGGCCTCTCGCTGTTCGCGTGGATCATCTCGTATCGCGTGCGGCCGCTGCTCTTCGCGCGCAAGGACGTGCGCTGGGACGACCCCGGGACGCGCACCGAGAAGCTGCTCCTCTACGGCATCGGCCAGGGCCGCATGCCCACCAAGCCGGAGCGGCCCGCCGGAGCCGCGCACGTCTGGATCTTCGTCGCCTTCCTGGTCGCGCAGCTCGGCACGCTGACCAGCTTCGGCCTCGCCTACGACCCGAAGTTCCACCTGCCCTTCCTCACCCACGAGTCCGCGCTCGGGCAGGGCTACCTCTTCGTCAAGGACCTCATCGACCTGCTCGGCACCGCGGGCTGCGCGGTCTTCCTCTACTTCCGGCTGGTGCAGAAGAAGGAGCGGATGACGCTCTCCTGGGAGGGCGTGTTCATCCTCTGCATGATCCTCGGCGTCCTCTGGAGCGACGTGCTCATCGACGCCGCCGATCCTCGCGCGCAGCGCCGGCGAAGTCGCCCTGGTACCTGCCGGTCTCCGGCAGGGTGGCGCAGTGGTTCCTCGCCGGCATGACACCCCCGACCGCGACCAACGTCATGACCGCCGGCGTGCTGCTCCACATCGCCATCGTCATGGCCTTCCTCAACTTCCTGCCGCTGGGCAAGCACTTCCACATCATCACCGGCCTGCCCACGGTGTTCTTCCAGCGCCTCACTCCGCAAGGCCAGCTCTCCAAGCTGGACCTGGAGAACGGCGAGAAGTTCGGCGTGGCGAAGCTGACCGATCTCTCCTGGAAGGAGATCCTCGACACCTACTCCTGCACCGAGTGCGGCCGCTGCCAGACCTACTGCCCCACCTACGACACCGGCAAGCCGCTCACCCACAAGGAAGTGAACCGCGCCATCCGCCACCACGCGCAGCAGGTGGCGGAGCAGCTGCCGCTGCCGATGCGGCAACTGCTGCGGGGAATGAACCGCATTCGTCCCGTCGCCGGGGGCGGGCATGCCGAGGTTGGACATGCGCAGGCCGACCCGGCCACCGGATCGGAAGGCGCGTTCGCCAGCGGCCTGCAGCTTCCCGCCGAGATGCTGGAGAAGCTCCCGCCCCTGGTGGGCGAAGGCGGCGTGCTGCCGGACGAGACCGTCTGGGCGTGCACCACCTGCGGCTGGTGCGAGCAGGCCTGCCCCGTGTTCATCGAGCAGCTTCCGCGCATCGTGGACATGCGCCGCAACCTGGTCCTGATGGAGAGCCGGTTTCCCGACGAGGCGGCCCGCGTCTTCAAGGGAATGGAGACGCAGGGCAACCCCTGGGGGATGGGCTCCAATCGCCGCGCGGAGTGGTGCGCCGATCTGGAGATCCCCGTCGCCGCGGCGATGGACCCGCAGGCGCTCGCGGGCATGGAGTACCTCTTCTTCGTGGGCTGCGCCGGCAGCTTCGACGAGCGGCAGAAGAAGGTCTCCCGCGCGCTGGTGAAGATCCTCAGGGCCGCGGGCGTGTCCTTCTGCATCCTCGGCGAGGAGGAGACCTGCAACGGCGACTCGGCGCGGCGGCTGGGAAACGAGTATCTCTTCCAGGCGCTGGCGCAGCAGAACGTGGAGACGCTGAACCGCTACGGGGTGAAGAAGATCATCACCCAGTGCCCGCACTGCTTCAACACGCTCGGCAACGAGTACCCGCAGTTCGGCGGGCACTTCAAGGTGCTTCACCACTCGGAGGTCATCGCGCAGCTGGTGGCGGACGGCCGGCTGCGGCCGGGGGAGGCGGCGCTGGAGACGGAGGTGACCTACCACGACAGCTGCTACCTCGCGCGCCACAACGGCATCAGCGAGGCGCCGCGCCAGGCGCTGGTCTCGCTGGGCATCAAGGTGCGCGAGATGGAGCGCAACCGGAGCGAAACTTTTTGCTGCGGCGCGGGCGGCGGGCGCATGTGGCTGGAGGAGACGCTCGGCCAGCGCATCAACCAGAACCGCGTCGAGGAAGCGGCGCAGACGCTGGGCGGCAAGGGCACCGTCGCCACCAGCTGCCCCTTCTGCCTCACCATGATCAAGGACGGCATCGCCGAGACCGGCCGCTCGGAGCAGATGGAGGCGAAGGACATCGCCGAGCTGGTGGCGCAGTCGCTCCCTTGACCGCCGCGCTCACCGTCCGGAAGTTCGCGCGCGCGGACGTGGCCGCCGCGGCGCGGTTCTGCGACGCGGCGCGCGCTCTCGATCCCGAGGTCGAGCCGTTCGGGCAGCGGCTCGGGCTCATCTCCTCGCTGGAACGCGCCCAGCTTCAGCTCTGGCGGGTGGCGTGTGACGAGGGCGGCGCGGTGCAGGGCATCGCCTTCGCGGCGCTGCGCGAGTGGCCGGAGGGCCGCGCCCACGACTTGTACTGTGCCGTGCATCCTGCCCTGCGGCGGCAAGGCATTGGGCGTGCGCTCTGCGAGCCCACCCTGGCCTGCGACGTTCCCGTCCGCGCGCGCGTCCGCGACGGGGCAGTTCCCGGGCGCGCCTTCCTTGCCGCGCTCGGGTTCGTGCACAGGTCCGCCCAGCTCGCGCTGCGGCGCGCAGGCGCCCGCCTCGAGCCGCCGCCGTTGCCGTCGTTGCGCATCCGCGCCGCGCGGCCGCGAGATGCGAACATCCTCACCGCGCTTGCCCACGACGCCTGGGCGAAAGTGCCGGACGCGTTCCTCTCTCGCGCCGACGACTTCGCACGGCTCTTTTCGGCAGAGGCGCGCCTGGTGCTGCTGGCGGAATGGGAAGGGCGGCCGGCGGCCTACCTCGCCGCCGCGCAGCTCGGAGGCGCGCTGGGCATCGAGGAATTGGCCGTGCTCCCGCAGTTCCGGCGCATGGGGATCGCCCGCGCGCTGCTCGTCCACGCCCTGCGCGACGGCAGCGCGGCGTTGCTCTCGGTGAGCGAAAGCAACCTGGAAGCGCGCGCGCTCTATGCCTCGCTCGGGTTCGAGATCGCGGCGCGCCGCCTCGTCATGGAGCGCTTCAGGTAGTCCGCGCCGGGGGTGAGGAGGGCTTGGGCCGCGCCACCCGCACCAGCCGCACGCGCCGGTCGTCGCGCTGGACCACGGTCAGCTCCAGCCCGCCGATGTAGAAGCGGTCGCCGGCCTGGGGGATGGCGCCGGCGGCGGAGTTGAGCAGCCCGCCCAGGGTCTCGAAATCGTCCTGCTCGGGGAGCTGCGCCTGCAGCGCCTGGTTCAGGTCGTCGACGCGGATCTCCGCGCGAACCAGCGCGGTGCCGTCCGCGCCGAACTGCGGCAGCGGCCCTTCGCGGTCGTGCTCGTCGCGGATCTCGCCCACGATCTCCTCGAGGATGTCCTCCAGCGTGACGATGCCGGAGAACCCGCCGTACTCGTCCACCACCAGCGCGATGAGCGATCGCTTCTGCTGCATCTCCCGCAACAGCTCGCCCACCGGCTTCGTCCAGGGCACGAACAGCGCCGGCCGGACCAGATCTTGAAGGACGATCAGCTCCGGATGCGCGAGCAGCGGAATCACGTCCTTGGCGTGGAGCACTCCGCGGATGCGGTCGAGGTCGTCCTCGTACACCGGCATCCGCGTGTGGCCTTCCTCGGCGAGCAGCTCGATGACCTGCTCCGGCCTGGCGTCGAGAGGGACGCCTATCACGCGCGTCCGCGGCACCATGATCTCCTTCGCGGTCAGGTCGGCGAAGGAGAAGAGCCCGTGCACCAGCTCCGCCGAGGGCGCTCCTGGCGCGCCGCCGCGCGCCTCCTCGCTGAGGATGCGCTCGATCTCCTGCAGCGGAGGCGGCGGCGGCGTGTAGCGGGCGGTGGCGCCCTGGCGCAAGAGGAGCGCGTCGAAGAAGCGCAACATGCCGCGCACCGGGAAGCTGAGCAAGAGGCAGACGAGGCGCGCCGGGCCGGCGAGGCCAAGGCCCCAGGCGAGCGGGTTCGCGGAGGCGAGCGAGCGCGGAGCGAGATCGATGGTCAGCGCCACCGCGCCGGCGAGCAGGCCCGCGACGAGCTGCAGCTTGCTCCGCGAGCTGGCATGGACGCCGGCGCGGAGGAGCACGTCGCCCACCACGATGGCGCAGGCCACCGCGGCAAAGGCCAGCAGGGCGGACGAGGCGCCCCGCAGGGAGGCCGCGGTGGGCTCGGGGTGCTGCTTGAGCTTCAGGAGCCAGCGCGCCCGGTGCGGGTTCGCCGGCAGCTGCGCGCGGATCTCGTCCTCGCCGAGGGCGAGCACGGCAGCTTCCGCGGCCTGCAGCAGCGCGCGGCTGACAAGAGCGGCGCCGGCCGCAAGAAGCTCGAGCATCGGCGGATCGTAATCCACCCCGGGCAGTCCGCCAATCGCCGTCCCCTTCCGACGGATCGGCCGCGCCGCCGGGCACGCTTGAATCCGTGGCTCCGCGGCATTAGGGTGCGCGCCTCCGGAGGGCAGCCGCCCATGAAAGCGCGCGTCGTGGTCACGCTGAAGAAGTCGGTGCTCGACCCCCAGGGGCAGGCGGTGGGTCGCGCCCTGGGCTCGCTGGGATTCGGCGAGGTGAAGGACGTGCGGCTGGGCAAGATCGTCGAGCTGGATCTCGACACCCAGGACGCCGCGCTTGCGCAGAAGCGCGTCCGCGACATGTGCGAGAAGCTGCTCGCCAACACCGTGATCGAAGAGTACCGGGTGGAGGAGATCCGCTGATGATGTTCGCGGTGGTGGTCTTCCCCGGGTCCAACTGCGACCACGACGTCTACCACGTGGCCAAGCACGTGCTCGGCCACGCCGCCCGCTACGTCTGGCACAAGGACCGCGACCTGCACGGCGCGGACGTGGTGGTGCTTCCCGGGGGCTTCTCCTACGGCGACTACCTGCGCACCGGCGCCATCGCGCGCTTCTCCCCGGTGATGGACGAGATACGCAAGTTCGCCCAGCGCGGCGGCCACGTGGTGGGCTTCTGCAACGGCTTCCAGATCCTGCTCGAGGCGGGCCTCTTGCCCGGCGCCATGCGGCGCAACGACTCGCTCAAGTACGTCTGCCGCGACGTCTGGCTCACGGTGGAGAACGCGATGACGCCCTGGACGCGCAAGTACGCCAAGGGCGAGGTGATCCGCATCCCCGTCGGCCACGGCGAGGGCAACTACTACATCGATGCGGAGGGGCTGCGGCGGCTGGAGGGCGAAGGCCAGATCGCCTTCCGCTACACCGACGCGGGCGGCGTGCGGGGCGTCTCCGGGATGAACCCCAACGGCTCGCTCGCCGACATCGCCGGCGTGACCAACGCGCGCGGCAACGTGCTCGGCATGATGCCGCATCCCGAGCGGCTCGCGGAGGGCGTTCTCGGCGGCGAGGACGGCCGCAGGCTCTTCGAGGGCATCGCGGAGGCGGTGGGGTAGGGGCAATGCTCAATCAGTTAGCGCATGTGGGTCCCATGCTCGTTTCGTCGACGTCGACGTGCCGTCGCCGTCCACGCCTAGGTCAACGTAGAAAGACGAAGTTCTCTTGACTGACGTGCAATGGGGCTAGCGGCGCGCGCTTCCGGCGGTGCCGCGGGGTCCGCGCACCGCGTCGGAGCTTTCAGCTCCGCGCCTTGCGCTTGGCGTGGACGCGCGGGGCGACCCATTCCTTGCGCTCGTGCACGCCGTCGGCGGCCTCGGGCAGCGCGTTGATGGCACGGCGCAGGTGGGCGTGGGCCATCACCACCTCGGTGTCCGCTTGCAAGAGCGGCGCGTAGCGCTCCCAGAAGGGCGAGCCGCCCGCTCGCGTCAGGCGATCGATCTCCTGGCGCACGCCGGCCACCGTTCCCGGCGGCAGGATCTCCTGGGCGAGCAGCGAATCGAGATCGACGATCAGCTCGCTCATCGGGTGCAGCCAGGCGAAGTAGGGATCTTCGGTGAGCAGCCGCAAGAGTTGCCCGGGACCGCCCGCGGGACCGACCTCGCGCTCGTACGCGGCGCGCACCGCCTGCACCAGCGCGCGGTGCACTTCGCGCAGCGCCGCCGCCGCTTCCAGGAGGGCGGGCTTGTGCTCGACTTCGCTGGCCATGCCCGTAGTCTACGCCGGGACGGTGGCCGGTGTGGCGGAGATCGTCGGCTCCGGTTGCGCCTGTGGCCGCGGCGGGCCCTTCCAGCGCCGCAGCTCCGCCGAGCCACCCGTCACCGCCACGTGGGGGAACCCGTCGGAGGAGCGGCCGGGCGTCCAGGAGCCGAGGTTGAAGTACCAGGCGCCGTTGCCCACCGGCTCCTGGACCGCGCGGTGGCTGTGGCCCATGACGATGTACTTGACGTCGAACACCTGGGCCACCCGCTCGGCGGCCCGCTGCAGCAAGGGATGCGCGTCGGTGACCCGGTTGGCGCCGAGGAGCGCGTTGAGCGCGGCGAAGAGCACGCCCACGAAGGTGAGCGCGACGGCCTTCGCCCAGAAGCCGCCCACCGCGAGCGAGGTCATCCAGGCCGTGAGCAGGCAGACGATGGCGAGCAGCATGCGGTCCAGGTAGAAGAGCTGCATCGAGTCGAAGAGGCTCTGCTCCGCCGGCCGCGAGGCGATCTCCGCGAGCAACTGCGCCTGCCGGTCGGTGCCCTGGAAACTGGTGAGCAGCCGCCGCACGTGCGCGTGCGGGTCGACCTTGGGCGCCAGCGCCTTGTCCGCCGCGCGCGCGAAGGCCCGCGAGATGCGCAGCGAATGGCGCAGCACGGGATAGGTCACGCGGAAGACCATGATGAAGTAGTCGGCGGCGACACGCAGCGGATTGCCCGCCCTCCACACCCATTGCAGGTATTCCTTCACGCCCCAGGTATCGACGTCGTCGGCCAGGTCCACCTGCTCCGTGTACCGGTTGACGAAATAGCGCAGCACCTTGCTGGAGAGGGGCAGCTCGATCTCGCCCTGGTTGTGCTGGTCGCTGAAGAAGTCGCTCTGCACCGAGTAGCGGTCGTGGGCATGACCGTGCTCCGCGTAGAAGAAGCCCGGCTCCAGGTAGAACCACTCGTGGAACTCGACCAGCCGGTCCACCTTGCGCCGCGGCGCGCCGGACCGCTCCGCGAGGATGCGCCGGAGCTCGTCCTGGACGGCGGACCAGCGCCATTCGGAATCGTGGTTCCCGCGGATGATGTGAACGGAATTGCCCTTGTGGACAAAACGGGCGAGCGCGTCAAAGACCTGGGGGTGCCGCTCGGCGGTGCGCCGCAGCTTCCACACGCACTTGGGCTCCGTGGGCGCGAGGCCAAAGGCGCGCTCTTCGTGGCTGATCTCGAAGCCCGCCGGCTCCTGTGGCACGAGCGTGATGGTCACGAAGTCGACGATGTCGCCGTTGAGGATCAGGCGCCAGGGCTTGCCGCCGTCGCGGTGCGTTGCATGCCAGTCGAGAAAGGAGGCCAGGGGCGCGTCGGTGGAACGCGGCTTGTCGAACCTGCCGCCCGGCTTGAGATCGCAACCGAGGTGGAGGTCGGAGATGGCGAGCAGGTTGTGCGGCCGCTCCGAGAGCGATCGCACCTGCCGCCAGATCTTGCGAAGGCCCATCGGCTCGCTCCTCCCGACCAACAGCTTGAGCAAGCCCCATGCCGCCGCGCGACCTGTCCGAAACCTCCCGGCAGTTTCAGATGCTGGTTTCGTAGACCCGGTACGTCTTGTACCTGCGCGCGCCCATGCGTTCGATGCCGCGGTTGATCAGGGCGTTGTCCTCCAGGGTCCAGCTCAGCTCGCCTCCCACGTAGCCGGCCTTGGCGCCGCGCCGCGCCACCTCCACGTAGAGGACGGCCGCGAGCGTGCCGTACCTGTGCGAGGCGCGGAACTCTTCCTTCACCCCGAGCAGCAGGAGGCGCGCGTGGTGGGGCCGGCGGAACTTCAGCCGCCAGAGCAGCTTGAGCAGGTTCCACGGCCGCCGCATCAACTCGCCGTCGAAGTCCTTCACCATCTCGTTCACGTCGGGGATGGCGAAGCACATCGCGGCCGGCCTGCCGTCCACCTCGGCCACCAGCGCGATGTTGGTGTCGACGAACATCTTGTATTCGGTGGCGACAATCTCCAGCTCTTCGGCGGTGAAGGGCGTGAAGTTCCAGTTCTTCGACCAGGCGTCGTTGTAGACGTCGCGGACGATGGCCACCTCGCGGCGGAAGTGCGACAGGTCCATCTGCCGGACCTTCACGTTGGGAAGCGAAAGCGTCCGCTCGGCGATGCGCTGCGTTTGCTCGTCGAGGTGGCCCGAGGTGTACCACCAGGCGTAGAAGTCCTTCGCCTTGCGCAGGCCGGCGGATTCCAGGAGCGGCCCGAGGTAGGGCCGGTTGTGCGGCATGCCGATGCGCGGCGGCGTGTCGAAGCCGTCCACCAGCACGCCCACCTCGCCCTTGGAGTCCAGCGTGAAGGGGCCGCGCAGGCGCGTCCGTCCTTTCGACCTGGCCCAGCCGCTCGCCGCATCGAGGAGCGCGCGCGCCACCGACACGTCGTCCTTGCTCTCGAAAAATCCAAAAAACGCCACGCCCTTCTCGTTTGGCCACTGCTTGTCGAAATCGAAGTCGAGCTGGGCGGAGATGCGCCCCACGGGCTTGCCGCCGTCCAGCGCGAGGAAGCACTGCAGCTCGCCGTGCTTGAGGAAGGGGCTCTTGCCCGGGTCCAGCGAGCGCCGGTAATCGTCGAGCAGCGGAGGCACCCAGTTCGGGTCCGACTTCATCCCCAAAGACCAGGGCACGTGCAGGAAGAGCTCCCGGTCCTTCTTCGAGCGGACCGGACGGATTTCCAAAGGCATCGTGGGCGCGCAACCTACCATGCGCCGTGGCGTTGCGGCCGGGCGCCCTGCATGATACGCGAAACGGCTTTCTTCTCAGGGCCTTGCCGAGAATGGATCCGAAGAACACCGTCCACCTGCCCAAGACCGCCTTCCCCATGCGCGCCGCGCTCAGCGAGCGGGAGCCGGCGCAGGTGAAGGCCTGGGAAGACCACCACATTTACGAGCAGCTTCTCGCCAAAAACGCGCGCTCGGAAAAGTTCGTCTTCCACGACGGCCCGCCCTACGCCAACGGCGCCATCCACCAGGGCCACTTCCTCAACAAGATCCTCAAGGACCTGGTGGTGAAGTACCACCTGCTCGCGGGCCACCTCACCGACTTCGTCCCGGGTTGGGACTGCCATGGGCTGCCCATCGAGCGGCAGGTGGACAAGCAGCTCGGCGCGAAGAAGCGCGAGCTGAGCGTCGCCCAGTTCCGGCGCGCCTGCCGCAAGTACGCCGAGGAGCAGATCGACCTGCAGCGCAAGGACTTCAAGCGCCTGGGCATCTTCGCGCGCTGGGACCATCCCTACGAGACCATGGACTTCCGCTACGAGGCGGAGATCGTGCGCGAGCTGGCGCGCATCGTCCGCCTCGGCGCGCTCTACCGCCGCAAGCGGCCGGTGCACTGGTGCTTCCACGACGTCACCGCGCTCGCGGAGGCGGAGGTGGAGTACGCGGACAAGACCAGCCCCTCCATCTACGTCCGCTTTCCCGTGGTCTCGGGCGGTCCCCAGGACTTCGCGCTCGCCATCTGGACCACCACGCCCTGGACCATTCCCGCGAACCTCGCCATCACCGCCAATCCCGACCTCGAGTACGTGGCCTACGATCTGCCCGGCCGCGGCGCGACGGTGGTGGCGAAGGATCTCCTCCACGCCTTCCTCGCCGACTGCGCGCCGGAGGAGCTGGCGCAGCCCGGCGAGGCGCGGGGTGACGATCTCCTCTCGGCCGCGCGCGCGACCGGCGCCACGCTCGCGCACCCGGACCGGGTGCTGAGGACGCTGCAGGGCAGCGAGCTGTCGGGCTGGAAGTATCGCCATCCGCTGGTGGCGCGAGAGGGCGTGGTGGTCCTGGGCGCGCACGCCACCGCCGAGGCGGGCACCGGCCTCGTCCACACCGCGCCGGGCCACGGCGAGGACGACTTCAACATGGGCGTGCAGTACGGCCTGCCCATCTGGGCGCCGGTGGACGGCCACGGCCGCTTCACCTCCGACGTCGGCATCGAAGGCCTCGAAGGCGTGAAGGTCTTCGACGCCAATCCCAAGGTGGTGGAGCTGCTCCACGCCAAAGGGGCGCTGCTCAACCACGGCGGGAAGGCGGCGCAGATCCGCCACAGCTATCCGCACTGCTGGCGCTGCAAGAACCCGGTGATCTTCCGCGCCACCGACCAGTGGTGGATCGGTCTCGATCTGGAGCTGGACGTGCCCCGGCTGGGGCGCACCACCATCCGCAAGGCGGCGCTGCAGGCCATCGAGGAGATCGACGCGCGGGGCGGCTGGATTCCCGGCTGGGGCAAGGAGCGAATCAAGAGCATGGTGGAAGGCCGGCCCGACTGGTGCGTCTCGCGCCAGCGCGCCTGGGGCGTGCCCATCCCGGTGTTCTACTGCGCCAGGGACCGCGAGCCGCTGGTCTCCGCCGAGGCGATGGATCACGTGGCCCGCATCTTCGACAGCGAAGGGGCCGACGCCTGGTTCGACCGCGCCGCGCGCGACCTCCTGCCCCCGGGTGCGCGCTGCGGCAAGTGCGGCGGCACCGAGCTGGAGAAGGAGACGGACATCCTCGACGTCTGGTTCGACTCGGGCTCGTCGTTCGCGGCGGTGCTGGGCAGCGGGGTGTGGCCGGATTTGCGCTTCCCGGCCGACCTCTATCTCGAAGGCTCCGACCAGCACCGCGGCTGGTTCATGTCCTCCTTGATGATCGGCATCGCCACCCGCGGGCAGCCGCCCTATCGCGCCGTCCTCACCCACGGCTTTCTCGTCGACGGCGAAGGCCGCAAGATGTCCAAGTCGATGGGCAACGCGCCCGACCCGCAGGGCCTCTTGAAGAAGTACGGCGCGGAGCTGATGCGCCTGTGGGTGGCGGGCAGCGACTACCGCGACGACGTGGGCTTCTCCAACCCCATCGTGGAGACCCTCTCGGAGAGCTACCGGAAGATCCGCAACACCCTGCGCTACTGCCTCTCCCAGCTCTACGACTTCGACCCGCAAGCGGACAGCGTCAAGGAGGAGGCGATGGAGCCGGTGGACCGCTGGGCGCTGAGCCGCTTCGAGCGCTACCGGGCCGCGGTCATCGCCGCGTACGACGCGTACGAGTTCCACAAGGTGTACCGGGCCACCCTCGAGCTGTGCACGCTGGACCTCTCCGCCTTCTACTTCGACGGCATCAAGGACCGGACCTACTGCTCGGGGGCGCGCTGGCCGGAGCGGCGAGCGGCGCAGACGGTGCTCTACCGCATTGCCCGCGACCTCTGCCGCCTGCTCGCGCCGGTGCTCTCGTTCACGGCGGAGGAAGCGTGGGCCTTCGTGCCCCGGCACGAGGCGGCGAGCGTCTTCCTGGCCGGGTTCCCGGCGGCCGAGCCGGCGCTCGTCTCCGACTCGCTGGAGGAGGAGTTCCGCCAGCTCCAGTCGCTGCGTCAGGTGGTCAACCTCGCCCTCGAGCAGAAGCGCGTGGCCAAGGAGATCGGCAAGGCCACCGAGGCGGAGGTGACGCTCACGGTGCCTCCCGGGATGGCAAGGGAGGTCGCCGAACGTTACGAGAAGCAACTGGCGGATCTTTTCCTCTGCGCGAGCGTCACTCTTCGCGCCGGGGAGGCCGCCGCCGCGGAGGTGCGCAAGAGTCCGCACCGGCCGTGCGAGCGCTGCTGGCGCGCCCTCCCCGACGTGGGAGAGAACGGCCTGTGTGCGCGCTGCCAGCGCGCGACGAGCGAGGGTTGATGCAGGGCATTTCGAAGTGGAAGGTGTTGGCGCTGATCGCGTCGTTCTGGTTCGTGGGCGACCAGGTGACGAAGTTCCTGGCGGTGGATCGCCTGACCGCGGCGTTCACGGCGGCGCACGCGCACACCACCGGCGAGAAGATCGCCGCCTTCGTCTCGGAGAAGAACCTGCTCGAGCGCGGGCTGGCGGACCCGGTGCCGGTCACCATCACGCCGTTCTGGCAGAACCGGTACACGCAGAACCGCGGCGCGGCCTGGGGCGTCCTGGCCGGCGCCGGCGAGCAGTTCCGGGTGCCGTTCTTCTACCTGGTCAGCCTCGCCGCGGTGATCTTCATCTTCTCCTACTACCGCAAGCTGCGCACCGACCAGCGCTATC
The DNA here is from genome assembly GCA_963792275.1 of uncultured delta proteobacterium. Taxonomy (GTDB): domain Bacteria; phylum Myxococcota; class Myxococcia; order Myxococcales; family 40CM-4-68-19; genus 40CM-4-68-19. The sequence continues at coordinate 15,460 of CAWBVQ010000011.1, read as the reverse complement.
TTCAGATTTCGCTGGCGCTGGTGCTGGGCGGCGCCATCGGCAACGCGCTCGACCGCGTCCTGCGCGGCTACGTGATCGACTTCATCGACTGGCACTGGTTCGACCCCAACTGGCTGCGCCCGCAACTGCACTGGCCCACCTTCAACGTGGCCGACAGCGGCATCAGCATCGGGCTTGCGATGTTGCTCCTGGAGATGCTGTTCGCGAAGAAGACTTCCGCGGCGAAGGACGCCGCGCCCGCGCCGAGGAAGGCCTGATGCTGCCCGTACTCTTCACGCTCACCGTTCCCACCTCGCTGGGCGTCGTCGTCTGGCTCGCCGTCTCCGTCGTCTCCGGCGCCTGGCAGGTCCGCTCGGCGCGCGCGGCGGGCGAGAAGGACCTGCTCAAGACCTTCGCCGTCTGGACGGTGGGCACGGCGGCGGTGCTCTTCGCCGCGGTGTGGGCCATCGGCGGACAGAACATCCTCCACCTCCAGCGCCCGCTCGCCATTCCCGTGCACACCTACGGCATCCTGGTGGCCGGAGGCTTCCTCGTCGCCATGTCGCTCGCCGCCCGCAACGCCGAGCGCACCGGGCTCGACCGCGACAAGGTGATGGACCTCTCCTTCGGCATCCTGATCGCGGCCATGGTGGGGTCGCGCGTGCTCTTCATCATCGTCAACTGGGGCGACTACAAGAACGACCTCGCCGGCATCTTCCAGTTCTGGAACGGCGGCCTCGTCTTCTACGGCGGCTTCCTCGGCGCGCTGGCGTTCTCCGGCTGGTACATGCGCCGGCACCAGATGCGCTTCCTGCCCTATGCCGACGTGCTCGCGCCCACGGTGGCCATCGGACAGGCGCTGGGGCGGCTGGGCTGCTTCTCCGCGGGCTGCTGCTGGGGCGAGGCGTGCGACGCCCGCTACGTCTTCGCCGCGCGCTTTCCGCCCGACTCGCTCGCCTACCAGTCGCAGGCCTCGAACCACCTGATCGCGGCGGGCGCGCCGACCACGCTGCCCATCCACCCCACCCAGCTCTACGAGGCCCTGGGGTGCGCGCTGCTCTTCCTTTTCCTCACCTGGTGGCGGTCGCGCAAGCGCTTCAACGGCGAGCTGCTCGCGCTGTATCTCATGGCCTATGCGCCGCTGCGCGCGCTGGTGGAGACCTTCCGCGGCGACGAGGAGCGCGGGCGCGTCTTCAACTTCGTGGGCGGGTGGGCGCGGCACGCCTGGTGGAACCTCTCCACCTCCGAGCTGATCAGTATCGGCATCTTCGTCGCCGGTGTGGCCGTCTACGTGACGCAGAGCCGCCGCGCTTCCTCGGCGCAGGTGCCGGCGGCGGCGTGATAGTGTTGTCCCGTGGCCGCGCCCAACGGGACACAGCAGCTTCCCCAGGAAAAGTTCGCGGAGGAGCTCACCGAGCTGGACGAGGCCATCCAGGGGCTGCAGGTCCTCTACGAGAAGTACTTCCTCGGCATCGACCGGCGCCCTCCCGACGAGGAGCGGCAGCGGGTCTCGCGCAAGGCGCGCGAGCTGCGCGAGTCCCTGGTCAAGAACACCGCGCTGAAGTTCAAGATCAACACGCTCTTCGCCAAGCTGCTCTCCTTCGAGCGCATGTGGGACCGGACGCTGCGCGAGATGGAGGACGGCACCTACAAGCGCGACGTCTTCAAGGCCAAGCTGCGCATGCGCCACGCCGAGGAGGCGCCTGCGGGCAGGCCGGCCGCGAGGCTCGCCGTGGCTCCGGCCGGCGGGCCGCCGCAGATCCCCGAGGAGAAGCTGCGTCGCCTCTACGACACCTTCCTCGTGGCCCGCAAGCGCTGCGGGGAGGCCACCGACGGCATCTCCTACGACTCGGTCGCCTCGCGCATCCGCGCCCAGGTGCCGCAGCTGATGGAGAAGCACAAGGCGAAGAACATCGAGTTCAAGGTGGTCATCAAGGGCGGCAAGGCCGTCCTCAAGGCCGTTCCCCACAGCTAGGCCGCGCCGCCCGCCGAAAAGCCTCGCGTTCGATTTCGCTCTTTCCGCACATCCGCGCACATGTCGGAGCTTGCCGGCCGGGCGGGCGGTACCCACCCTTGCTCGCATGGCGAGGGGGGCGGCGATGGGGCGGGCAGGTCTGGTCTTGATCCTGGGGATGTCGGCAGCCTGCTTGCGGCAGTCTCCACCCTGGAAATCGGACGCCCTGGCACGCTCCGCGCGGATGCTCCAGCAACTGGACAAGCTGGAGGCCGACCTGCACCAGGGCGAGTCCGAGATCGCCACCTTCGGCGAGCTGGTCGATCGCCGCAACCGCGCCGAGCAGATCGCCTGCAAGGTCACCGACGAGCACGTCGAGGAGATCCACCGCCTCGCCATGGCCCAGCAGCAGAAGATCGAGCAGAAGCGGCACTCCAAGAAGAAGGCCGTGGCCATGGCCCGCACCCCCGGATCGGGCCGCGCTTTCGCCGCCAGGTAGAGGCCGTTCGCGGGCTTCGCCCTTACTCGAACATCCGGTCCACCGGGACCACCTGGACGTCGCCCTCGTTCTCGATGCCGAAGGGAAAGACCTCCATCTGCTTGTCGGTCGCGAGCTGCGCCGGCGGCCTCGAAGGCGTCTTGCCCTGCGCGTCGGCCTGGTAGTGGATGGGAGTGGGCGCGCCGGAGAGCAGCGCCTTCTTCACTTCCGCCATGTTCTTGCCCGCCATGGCGATCTCGAGGTGGGCCGGGTCGATCCACTTGCGCCAGGCGGCGTTCACCTGCTCGGCCGTGACCTTGCGCAGGGCGGCGCGCCAGGAGAAGAGAAATCCGCTCATCCCGTAGAAGGCATCGTCCAGCGCGTACCCCAGCTTGCGCGCGTCGGTCTGGTCGAAGAGCAGGATGTACCCGTCGAGAAAGCCCTTGGTCTGCTCCACCTCCTGCGGCGTGAAGGGGTCGTCCTTGAGGCTGCGCGAGAGCTCGTAGAGGGCGGCGCGCAGGGCGAAGAGGCGGTTGTCGTCGCGCACCGGCCGCAGCCAGATGCTGAACTGTTGCTGGTGGCGGGCGCGGCCGGTCTGCGCGGTGGCCGCGTCGAAGCCGTCCTGCTGGAAGTACTCGATGTACGCGTAGTCGCCGTAGTTGAGCCCGCGCGCTTCCCGCAGCCGCTGCATGAGCCGGCCGTTGAACTGGCGGTGCTCGCCGAAGGCGCTGCGCGCGATGGAGAGGGCCGGCCAGTCCGCGTCCTTGTGCGAGAGCGCGTAGGGCAGGCCGAGCGAGATGGCGGTGGAGTCGGCGTTCTTCTCCACCAGGAGGAAGCGCGGCCCGTGCGGCTTCTGCAGCGGAATGGCCGCCGGCGGCTGCGCGCTCTTTGGCAGCGCCGAGAACGCCTGCGCGATCTTCTCCCCCAGGCCTTCCGGATAGCCGCCGGAGACGCCCACCGTGAGCCGGTCGGCGGTGAAGACGCGCGCCGCGTGCGCCTTCAGATCCTCGATCGTCATCGACTTGAGATCGGCGGCGTGGCCGAGCGTGATGCGGCCGTAGGGATGATCGCGGAAGAGCACCTCCTCCAGGGAGAGCTTGCCCAGGTTCTCGTCGTCGCCCTGCCGCAGCCGCTTCTCCACGTCGTTGACCGCCGCGTCGCGCAGGCGGCGGAACTCGGCCGGGTCCCAGCGCGGGTGCAGGAGCACGTCCTCGACGATGGGCAAGAGCCTGGCCAGGTTGTCGCGGTGCACGCGCGCGCGGAAGGTCGTCATCTCCTTGTCCACGCGCACGTCCAGTTCCGCGGCCAGCGGGAAGAGCGCCTCGAGCAACTGCTTGGCGCTGAGCGACTGCGTCCCGCCTTCGGTCATCACTCGCGCGGTCAGGTAGGTGAGGCCGGCCCTGCCGGGCGGATCGTCCACCGCGCCGGAGCGGAAGCGGAGCTGCACGTTGACGATGGCGTTCTGGTTGCGGGGGAGCTGGAGCAGCTTCACGCCCGAGCCGGTGGTCTCGACGGCGGGGGGCGCGGGCAAGGGGAAGCTCACGTCGGTGCCTGCGTCGGAGAGGACCAGCCCTCCGGCAACGCCCGCGTCGGAGGGGAGCGGAGTCTCCGGCGTCGGCATGCGGATGCTGCCCGATTGCGCGCCGCCGGGCTGGGGCGCCTCTTGCGGCTCCGGCGCCTTGCGCACCTCGCTCTGCGCGCAGCCCAGGGCGACGAGCGCCGCCACCAGCATGGCACGGCTCATCGCGCACCTCGTTTCGGGGCGGAGGTGAGCGTGACCGTGGTCCGGTTCAGGTCCATGAAGTGGCCCTTGGCGAAGGTCTGCAGATCCTTCGGCTGGAGCTGCGCCACCGCGTCGAATTCCTTGTTGAGGTAGTTCACGTCGCCGGTGAGCGCGGCGTTGACCGCCTCGCTCACGGCGGCGGCGTCGGCGGTGTCGAGGCCCATGATGTTGGAGTAGCGGAGGTTGCTGCGCACCGCCTCGAAGCGCTTGGGGTCCAGCTTGCCGCCCGCGAGCGACTTGATCTCGATCAGGATGGCGTGCTCCACCGCCTTGAGGTTTTTGGCGTCCTTCACCCGCAAGAGCACGCCGAAGAGGTTCGGGTCGCGGTGGTCGTTGTAGGTCGGCTCCATGGAATCGACGAGCTGCTTGCCGAGGACCAGGTTCTGGTAGAGGGGGCTGGTGGGTCCGAAGAGGTAGGCGTTGAGGAGGTTCTGCACCGCCGCGCTGCGGATGTCGCTGGCGCCCGGCGTGTGCCAGGCGATCCAGAGGCGCGGCAGGGTGGGCTTGTCCCAATTCACCTGCGCGCGCTTGCTCTTCTGCTGCCGGGGCTCCGCGGGCACCGGCACCGGTTCGGCCTTTCCCTTCCAGGGGCCGTAGGCCTTCTCGATGGCCTGCAGCGTGGCCGCCTTGTCGAAGTCGCCGGCGACGAAGATGATGGCGTCGTCGGGCGTGTAGTAGCGGCGGAAGAACTCGCGCGAGTACTGGTAGCCCGAGGGCATGTTCTCGATGTCCTTGAGGTAGCCGATGACGGTATGCGCGTAGGTGTGGCGGGTGAAGGCCGTCTCCATCATCGTCTCGAAGAGCTTCTGCTCGGGGTTGCTGGCGCTCTTGATGTACTCGCCGAGGATGGCGCCGGCCTCGGTGCGGAAGGCCGGCTCGTCGTAGTCGAGGTTCTGGAAGCGGTCGGCCTCGTACTCGATGATCGTCGGCAGCGCCTTGGCCGGGCCGTAGAGGTGATAGACGGTCATGTCCTCGCTGGTGAAGGCGTTGGTGTTGAGGCCCAGGCGGGTGACGGTGTCGTTGTAGTCCTGCGCGGAGTGGCGCTTGGTGCCGCGGAACATCATGTGCTCGAAGAAGTGCGCGTACCCGGAGCGGCCCTTCTCCACCTCGTTGCGGCTGCCCACGCGCATCAGCGTGTAGTAGGCGACCAGGCCCGGCGAGTCGTACTGGATGAGCGCCACGCGCAGGCCGTTGCGCAGCGTGTGCAGCTCGATGGGGAAGGGGAACGCCTTGGTCGATGCGGGTGTCGCGGGAGCAGCCGCGAGCAGCGCGGCGAGGAGCGGGAGCATCATGCTTTGGGCCTCCAAGGAAAGCGGCGCAGGATACTCCGCGGAGTCCCAACTAGCGAGCGAGAACGATATCGCCGGTGTCCAACGCCACGCCGTTCGCGCCCCCCGATTCCCCTGTCCCCAAGACGCGCAGGTTGCGAAAATGGGCGGGGGACGAGGTGATGCCCCGCAGGCCCCAGCCGCTGCGTAATTCATAATGCACATGCGGCATCAGGGACGATCCTGAATTCCCGACCTGCGCCACGACCTGTCCCGAGCGCACCCGATCGCCCTTTCGAACCCGGACGCTGCCGGAGCGAAGGTGTTGCACCAGGCTGTATTCGCCTCGTCCGTGGTCGACCAGGACGTAGTTGCCCGCGATGGTCATCTCGTTCTTGCTGATCGAACGATCGGTCCAGAGGTTTTCCGAGCCCACGATGGTGTTGTCGGGCTGGCCGTCATGTGCAGCCACCACCGTACCGTCCGCAGGCGCCCGCACCGGTTGCCCCCAGCCAAACCAATCCTCGTCATGCTTTCCTTCGCCGGTGAATTTCCTCGCCGCCGCGTCGAGGACGACGAGGTCGAGGGCGAACCGGGCGGGGTTGTCGAAGACCCCGAAGGCTTTCATCGACGGGTGCAGATAGCTGAAACGACGATGGTGGGAAAACAAATCATGCCCATCCAGCACCAGGACCCGTCCCGTCAGCGGGAGCACGAGCCGAGCGCGCGTTGGGCAGGGTTGCGGCGATACCGTCACCGATGCGGGTGCTGCCGCACCTTCGAAGTCGACATCGTACCGCAGCTGTCGGCCTGGTTCGACGGAGTTGAAGACGAGCGGATTGAAGAGCAGCCCCTCCGACGATGCGGCAATCGTGGATTGCGCGCCGAGCAGGTCGAGCGCCTGCGACCAGATCAATCGACTCTCGACGGCCCGGCCGCGATCGAGGACGGTGGCCCGGAGCTCCTTGATCTTGATCTCGCGCCTGGTGCCGTTCCTGACGATGAGATCGAAGTTCGGATATTGCGGCTGACGATCCGGCAGACAGACGCGTTGCGGATTGGCTGCCAGCTCGACGTGGCCGTTCTCGGTTTGAGCAGGAGCGGCCGAACCGACCACCAGCGTAGCAAGCGTGGCCAGCGACAACCGGCGTACACCCGCCCTGCGGCGAGGGTGGGTCGAATACTGAGACATGGTGTCCGGGTCTTTCCGTCGAGGAAGATGAGGATGGGCCTGAGGGCCCATCGTCTTACGTTCGAACCCGGGCCGGCATTTCAGCGGCGCAGGGCTGGACGAGAAGTGGCTCAGGTCTGCACGACGGGCTTCGCCGCGTCGCCGGCCCAGAGGGCGAAGCGGTGCTTGCCCGCGCTCTTGGCGGAGTACATGGCGCCGTCGGCGCGCTGGAGGAGCTTCTCCGGATGGTCGGGCGCGGTCTCGAACCAGGCCATTCCCACCGAGGCGCCGAGGTCGAGGCCGGGATAGCGCTCGCCGAGCGCGCGCACGCGGGCGAGCAGGCGATGCGCGAGCGGCTCCACCGCGATGCGCTTGGGATCGGCGAAGAGCACGGCGAACTCGTCGCCGCCCAGGCGCGCGGCGACGTCGGCGTTGCGGACGGTCTCGCGAATGGCGCGGGCGATGCGGCGGAGGAACTCGTCGCCCTCGGTGTGCCCGCGCTTGTCGTTCAGGTTCTTGAAGTTGTCCACGTCGAGGTAGGCGATGCAGACCGGGTCGCCCGAGCGCCGCGCGCGGGAGAGCTCCTCCGAGAGCCGCTCGAGAAAGGCGCGGCGGTTGGGCAGGCCGGTGAGCGGGTCTTCCCGCGCCAGCCGCTGCGCGCCGTCGAGCAGCTCGCCGAGGCGCGCGTTGGCCTGCTTCAGCCGGCTGCGGTCGTCGCGGATGCGCACCACCATCACCGCCATCGCCACCAGCATGAGCAGGCGGCTGGCGGAGTTCCACATCAAGACCCGCGCGGGCTCGCCGCGCAGGCCCCACGCCTCCGCCACGAACCAGGCCACTCCGGCGGTGACGCCCGCCAGGATCGCCGGCCCGCGCCCGAGCCACCACGCCGCGGCCAGCACCGGCGTCACGTAGAAGACCGCGAAGGAGAACCAGGGCGCCGTGACGTAGTCGAGCAGCCCCACCAGGGCGAGCGACGCCACCAGGAGGAGCGCGATGAGCGTGCGCAGCACGCCCGGCTTGTCGGAGCGCGAGTCCACTGCGGTGGAGCGTAACGCGCGGTCGCTCTTCGGTCACTTTTGCGCGGTCCACACCGGCACCTGCCAGAGCGCATAGCCGCGCGGATCGCGAATGCAGCCGATCATCTCCCGCCAGCGCCGGTCCACCTCTTCGCGCGGCACCTTGACGTGCTCGACGATGGAGTCGGTGTAGCCGTCGCGCCAGGCCTCCCAGATGCGGGCAAAAATCTCCCGCGGCACGCGCAAGGTATCGAGGACCACGTAGTCCACGCGGATGTCGCGCGCGCCCAGCTCGTGCAGGTAGGTGAACATCTTCCTTCCCACGTGCAGGTCGCACCCCACCGCCAGGCCGTAGCGCTGGGGAATCACCTGCCAGAAGCCGTCCGCGTCGCTCTCGGTGGGGTGGCACCACATCATGCCGTAGTCCTCGGCGATCATGTGCAGCCGCCCGCCGGGGCGGAGCACGCGCATCATCTCGGTCACGGCCCGCTTGGCGTCGGGCACCGCCTGCAGCACGTGCCGGCTCACCGCCAGGTCGAAGATGCCGTCGCCAAAAGATAGCTGCATGGCGTCGTCGCGCTGGAAGCGGACGCGGTCGCCGAATTGCCTGGTGCGCTCGCGTGCGCGGTCGAGGTGCGACTCCTCCAGGTCGATGCCGACGAAGCTCGCATCCGGGAAGCGCTCCGCGAGCCGGGCAGTGATCTCCCCGGTGCCGCAGCCGTCGTCGAGCACACGGGCGCCCGGCCGCAGCGGGTGCCGCGCGAAAATCGGCTCCTCCTGCGGCCAGATGGCCTCCGCCTGCGCCGCCAGGTTGCGGACCATCGACTCGTCCGCCATCTCCTTCGCTTGAGGGCTGCTTGGATTCATGGCGGCGGAGTCTAACCGTCATCCGGGCGCGCGCGAGGGCAGCTTGCGCCCGGCGCGCTCCTCCGCGTCCATCTGCGCGAGGAAGTCGGCCAGCGTACGGCCCGGCACCTTCTCGAACGGCTCGGCCGTGACGGAGAGGTCCTCGATGCGGTCCAGCCGGAAGTTGCGGAAACCCTGGCGCAGCTCGCACCAGGCGGTCAGGGTCCAGATCTGCCCCCAGTAAGCGAGCCCCAGGGGATGCACGGTGCGCTCGCTGCCCGCCTGCGCCTTGTCCACGTAGCGGAACTTCGCCTTGCGCTGGTCGCGAATGGCGTGGCGCAGGTCTTCCAGACCGTTGCGGAAGCGGGTGCTCACGTGGATGTCCGGCGCCATCAGCGCCGACTCCGCCAGCCGCGACTTGAGCCTGGGCGGCAGCACCGTCTCGATCTTCTGCAGCGCCTCCTCCGCCGCCCGGGCCAGCTTCTGGTCCGCCCAGGCCCGCACGATGCGCGCGCCCAGCACCAGCGCCTCGATCTCCTCTTCGTCGAACATCAGCGGCGGCAGCTCGTAGCTGCGGTCGAGCGCGTACCCCACCCCCGCCTCTCCCTGGATGGGCACCCCGGAGAGGAGGAGGTCGCGGACGTCGCGGTACACCGTCCGCTCCGACACCTCCAGCGCCTGCGCCAGGTCGCGAGCCGTGGTGGCCCCGCGCCGGCGCAGCCGCTGGACGATGCGGAAGAGTCTGTCGGCCCGCCGCATGCCCGAAGCTTACTGGAGCTTCTCGAAGATGCCGAGTCGGGCACCTGCCGGATCTTCCACGATGGCGAACCAGCCGACGTTCTTGATCTCGGTGCGCGGCGTCATGAGCTTGGCGCCGAGCTTCGTCGCCCGAGAGACGGACTCGTCCAGCCTGGGCACCTGGACGTAGGCGAGCCAGGCGCTCTTCGTGCCCGGCTCTTGCTGGGGCATCAGGCCCGCGCCCGGACCTCCCTCGCTGTCGATCTCGGTATACGTGCCGAAGCCGGGAATGGCGGTGTCCTTGGTCTTCCAGCCGAACAGCTCGGTGTAGAAGGCCTTGGCGCGGGGCGCGTCGCTGGAGTGCAGCTCGAGGTACGTGAACGGATTTGCCATGGGGCATCCTCCTGTATGGGGATGCATCCTGCCCCCCTCCTCCTGACAGCATTGTGTCAGGAGAGATCGGGGGTGCTTTGGAGGGCGGGTTTTCAGAGGGAGAGCTCGCTCTGGCCTGCGCGCGCGGCGAGCAGCGCGCCTGGGCGGAGCTGTTGCGCCGCTATGACGGCAAGGTCCGCAGCGCGCTGCGGCGGGCCGGCGCGCCGGAGGACGCGGACGACCTGCGCCAGGACGTCTGGGCGCGGCTTCTCGCCAACGACCGCGCGGCCCTGCGCAGGTTCCGCGCCGAGCGCACAGGCTCGCTGCAGGTCTTCATCGGCCAGGTGGCGCGCAGGGTGGCCATCGATCACGGCCGGGCGCGAAGGCTCCGTCCCGCGGCGGGCGGAACGGAGCCGGCCGCGCTGGCAAGCTCCGCCCCGAGCCCGTTCGAGCAGCTCCGGGGCGCGGCCGGCGCGCGCCGGTTGTCCGCGGCCCTCGACGAGGTGGCCGCCGCGGCCGAGCAGCCCGCCCGCGACCGCGACATCCTCCGCCTCCACTTCGAGGAGGGCTGGCTTCCCGCCGAGATCGCCGGCATCGTCCCCGGCCTCTCCGCCCGCGGCGTGGAGTCGCTGCTCCGCCGCGCCCGGGAGAAGCTCGCCGCGCTGCTCAGCGAAGACGAGCCGTGATCCGATGCGCACGTGGGGCCTTGCCAGCCGCGCATTGCGACGCGCCGCAGTTCAACCGGTTGAACCAACCCCGTCGCCCCCGTCCGCAACGTCGCTTGGTCGCGACGCAGAGCAGCCTTGACTGCACGCGGCCGGCGCGGCATACAGACCCGCCCCGAAAGGCCGCCTTGCCCAGGTAGCTCAGTCGGTAGAGCAGGGGACTGAAAATCCCCGTGTCGGTGGTTCGATTCCGCCCCTGGGCACCACGAACTTGTCCGAGTCCGTCGAGAATTTCTGCAGCCCGACTCGCTTCAATATCGCGGCCGTACTTCGGCGTACCGAGTTGCGCCCGATGCGCGCACAGAGCCCATCGATCCCTTCACCAGCAATTTCCTATGACCGGGTGATCGCCGGCGAGTCCTACCGGCCGGCTCAAGCCTGACGCACGAGTTGGACAGCGGAAGGCGAGGTGATCAAACCTGGGCTCACGCGCCCCGGGAGGAATGCTTCTGAGAACCCGGGGTCCAGAGCGGATTTGCAGTGGAGTTCGGGAGAACCGGATGAAATCGCAACTCAAGATGGCACTTGCGGCCTGCACATTCCTCGCTCTTGTGCGCAAGCGGCCCAACGTTCCAACGGACTGCGCGTCGACTCGAAAGATGCTTTTTGTGTCTGCGAACTGGATTGCCCGTAGCGCAGCTCTCCTCGTGATTGCTTGCGCTACCTCCGGCCAGCACGCTGGACAAGCACCCGCAGCCGAGTCGTCTCACGCGCGCGAAGCGAAGCCGAGCCATTCCCTGGCAACAGAACAGCGCTTCCTCGAGATGTTTGCCCGGTCCTATTTTCCGGGACGCACAGGGCAGCTCTTGCTCGTGCCGCGTGAAGGCGATTTCATCACGCGACCTGACCAGGACGTCGCTTACATGCACGGCTCGCCCTGGGCGTATGACGTCGAGATTCCGCTGATGTTTGTAGGCCCCGCGGTCAAAGGCGGAACGTATTCCATGCCGGCCGCGCAGCAGGACGTGGCGCCAACACTCGCGGCTGCGCTTGGCGTGCGTATGCCTCCAGCGTCGACTGGCCGCGTATTGCCCATCCTGAAGACAGGCATGGCTCCACCGCGGGTGGTCGTGCTGATCGTTTTCGATGGCATGCGTCGCGACTACTTCGATCGGTACGCCACGCTCATGCCAACGCTTGCGACGCTGCGGCAGCGTGGGGCCTGGTTCACTCAGGCGCAGCTCAATATTCTTCCGTCGAATACCGCGGTGGGACACTCGAGTATTGCCACTGGAACAGATCCCGCCGTACACGGGGTAACCGGTACCAACGTGTACGATCGCATCGGCCGCGTGCGTCGCGAGATCTTCGCCGGAGCCGAGCCCGGGGACTTGATGGCGTTGACGTTGGCCGATGTCTGGCAATTTGCCACATCGGGTCGCGCGATCATACTGGCACAGGGCAGCATCGACCGCGCCGCTACCCCACTTGCAGGGCATGGAGCATGTCAATTGAACGGAGTTCCGGCCGTGCTTGCCAGCTACGACCAGCGGACGGGTAACTGGAGCACGGATCCCCGCTGCTATCGTCTGCCCGCATACCTCAAAGAGGTAAACGCGAGAGCGCTATGGGCAGGCAGTGCCGAGTGGATGCATCACAAGATCGACACCCCTGCTGCGGTGCGCTACTCAGCGCTCTTTCCCGCGTTCGAAGCCGACGCGATGATCGCCATGATCGAGCACGAGTCCGTCGGCGAAGACGGCATTGCAGATCTCATCCTGCTCAACTACAAGGGTGCCGATTTCGTAGGCCACAAGTATGGACCGGATTCGCAGGAGCTGCGCGTCACCCTCGGCGAGATGGATCGTCAGCTGGCGCGGGTCCTCGGCGCGCTGGAGAAAAAGGTCGGCAACCAGTATCTGCTTGCCATAACTGCGGGATCATGGCATGCCGTCCGAACCGTCATCAGCTGACCGTCGGCACTATGCGCCATCGATCGTAGATCTCCTGAACAATGAGTTCGATCCCGCAGGAAAACTGCTCGTGACCGCCTTCGAACCGGAAAATCTCCAGATCTTCATCGATGAGGACCGCCTGTCGAAACTTGGCCTGACGTTGCCCGACCTCGCCAGGTTCCTCATATTTCACAACTGTTCCTCTTCTCGGCATTCGCCAGTGAAGAGGTGCGGCAGGCAGCGGCGGGATTCTAGTTGTCATTCAGTGGAATCGTCGCGATGAAGGGGTGTGCACGGGTCCCCTGCGAACGACTGGCCGGCGGGCTACGTGGAATCGTTCGCGGGCGTGCCTGATGATTTCTTGCTCGTCCCGCGCAAGGCAAGGTCGAGAGACGAGCGCGCATCCGGTGAAGTTCCTGCTCGAGGGACCGAGAATCCCCGTGTCGGTGGTTCGATTCCGCCCCTGGGACTTTTCCTCCGGGGCATCCCATCCGCTGAGAGAAGTGGCATACAGTGGCGTGGGAGCCACCGAGCATGCGAAGCCGCGCGCCGTGGATGGCGGTCCTCGTGGCCGCGATGTGGTGCGGCGGGGGCGGGACATCCGCGCCGCCGCCGCCGGGCACGGTGCCGGCAGGCAGCGGCCAGGACATCCTCTTCATCGGCAACAGCCTCACCCTGGCCAACGACCTGCCCGGAATGGTGCAGGGCCTCGCCGCGGCGGTGGGCGTTCCGCTGCGGACCGCGCAGGTGGCGTATGGCGGCTACTCGCTCGAAGATCACCTCGCCCGCGGCGACGCGGCGCGCGCCATCGCGGAGGGAGGGTGGCGGGTGGTCATCCTGCAGCAAGGCCCTTCCGGACAGCCGGACAGCCGCGTGCTCCTGCGACGGGATACCGCCGCGTTCGACCGGCTCATCCGCGGTGCGCGCGCGAAGACCGCGCTCTTCTCGGTCTGGGCCGACTCGCAGGGTCCGTCCACCTTCGACGAGATCCGGGAATCGTATTCGCTGGCCGCCGCGGATGTGAATGCTCTCTATCTCCCCGTGAACGAGGCATGGACGATCGCGCGCGATCGCAACCCCGCGCTGCGCCTCTATTCCGACGACGGCTTCCACCCCTCGGCGGAGGGATCCTACCTCGCCGCGCTGGTCATCGCCGGCGCGCTCACCGGCATCCCTCCCGAGCGGATGCCCGCATCGTTCGCGCGTCCCGATGGGAGCAAGGTCGTCGTCGCCCCGGCGGACGCGAGCGCGCTGCAGGCCGCGGCGGCCGCCGCGCTCGCTTCGCAAGGGGATCGCGCAGCGCGATGATCCGCAGGGCAGCGCCGCGCCTGAGCGCTTGCTCGACCCTTGAAAACGCGGACTGCCGCTCCCACTCTTTTTGGGGAAGGGCTGGGGTTCCCCATGCGCGCGACCGTGGTTGTCTCCGCGGGGCTTCTCGTTGCCGCTTCTTCCGCCAGGTGCGGCTCGAGCTTGAGGCCGGCCAGCCCGCCGGACCCAGGAATCGTGAGCTCCGGCGACGGAAATGGAGACGGAGGCACCGGCGGCGCAGGTGGTGGTGGGACAGCGGACGAGTGCGCCGGGCTGGCTCCGGATACGGTAGGAGAGCCCTCCGCATCCGTGATTGTTCCTGCGACCGTGGACGAGCAGTGGAGCCCGGGAGCGAGCGATGGGGCGGGCACCCTGGCTCTGAAGATGACGAATGACAACGCGGAGCCTTCGCTGAGCATCGGCCTGTTCGATCCCCTGGGGGCGGAACGCGGGACGTATCAGCCCGCCGGGGTGACGCTCGCAGAGTCGGTCGTCGGGCAGCGTGACGGATTCGAGCTGAGCTACACCGACTTCGCCCACAACCGCGGGGTATTGGCCGCCGTCGACGAGAACGGGTCGGTGCTGGCGACAGCCGACATCGTCGGAGCCGTCCCCTGGCCGGCCCTCAACGACCCTCGCGGCGGGATCGTCGTCGTCCTCAGACCAATCGATCGACGGATCGATAAGAACCCGCCCATCGAAGTTGCTGCGTACGACGAGCGCCTGAACCCCCGCTTTCGCACCCGGATTGCTTCCAGCGACCAACTGCTCGGAATCGGCGTCGATCGACAGGGGAACACGCTCGTGCTCCTGGATGGAACGGATCGGTATGGCAGCGGCAAGGTCGGAGGTATCTGGATCCATCATTTGGGCAATGCCGGGGCGGAGTTCCTGGCCCTCGAAGGCACTAGCCACACCCTCCGATTTCTCTTACGCCTCGCGTGGGCGACGGCTTGTTCGCTGCGCTCGATCCGGGGTCGCCCGCGGCGGTCGCCTGGGTCCGTCAGTTCGAGCCGATGGGCGAAGGCTCCGCTGCGCCGGACTGGCTCGCGGCTCATGCCGGGACAAGGCTTCAGGTCGCACGCAACGGCCGCGCGTATGCAGTCATCCATCCGCCGCGCCTGGATGCGGTCTGTCACACGGACATCGAAGTCCTCGCGCCGTCGGGAAGGAGCTGCGGGACAGCCGTATTCCCGGCCGAGCAGTCCGGCCCGTTCTGCGGCGGCTCTCCGATCCTCGGCGATGACGGGACCGTCGTGCAGATGGTGGTCGCGGGCAGCGGTTCCAACCGGAGCTTCACCTTCCGGTGGTGGCCAGGATTCTTGCGCTGACCGCGCAGCCTGTCGCCATGCTCTCCGGCGATGGGACTTTTCCCCGCGGATGGGCGATGCTCCGCGCGTGATCGACGACGACATCTCCCACGCGAGGACCTTGCCGGCGGCGTTCTATCGGGACGCGGCGACATTCGAGCAGGTCCGGGAGAAGGTCTTCGCGCGGAGCTGGCAGCAGGTGGACGGGGCGGAGCGGGTTCTCCGGCGCGGGGCGGTGCTGCCGTTGGACTTTAGCCCGGGTGTGTGGAGGAGCCGCTGGTTTTGGCCCGCGACGAGCAAGGAACGCTCAGGTGCCTCTCCAACGTGTGCACGCATCGCGGCAACCTCGTCTGCACCCAGGCGGCCGACGTCGGGGGCCTGCGCTAGGGCTGTCGCGGGCGGCGCTTCACGCTCGCGGGGAAGATGATCGCGATGCCCGAGTTCGAGGGCGTGCACGAGTTTCCCGCTCCGCGCGACGACCTCAGGCAGCTCGCGCTGGGGAAGCTGGGGCCGCTGTGGTTCGCCGGGCTCGATCCCGCTTTCTCCTTCGAGGAGCTGACCGGGTGCGTTCGCGAGCGCATCCCGTTTCTCGACAAGCTCGAGCCCGATCCCGA
>CAWBVQ010000010.1:0-106772 GCA_963792275.1 uncultured delta proteobacterium | reverse complement strand
GGCAGTCCGCGCCGCGGCGGCCCAATGAGCGGAATGCGGAAGCTACTCGTAATGCCTGTCCCGTGCCCCTGTGCCAGCCCGTCCCCGGTCTGGACCCTGTCTGACATCCATGCTAGATGTCTCCCCAATCAAGTGGCACGCCGAAACCGACAGGTGGCGCTTCCTCTCCCGCAATGGGGCGGCCGCAGGAAAGGGGCGGGCCGCAAGCCGAAGGGGCGGCGGGCTCTCGTCTCGCACAAGGCGAGGCCTCGATTCGACAAGCCCTCGGTCGTGCACCTGACCTTCCGCGTCCATGACGACGTCTGGAATCTTCGCAGCCAACGGTGTTTCCGGCTCGTCGAGCCCGCGTTCGACGAGGCGCGCGGGCGCTACGGGGTGCGAATCGTGGAGTTCGCAGTGCTCGGCAATCACCTGCATCTCCTGGCGGAAGCGGACGACAGCGAATTGCTCTCGCGTGCGATGAAGGGGCTCCTCGTGCGCCTCGCGCGCGCGCTCAACGGCCTCATGGGCCGGAAAGGAGCGCTCTTCGCCGATCATCATCACTCGCGGTTGCTGCGCACGCCGTCGGAAGTCGCACATGCGTTCGCGTACGTGCTCGACAATTCCGCGCACCACTACGGCGGGGCGGCCGATGCAGACCCATTCTCGTCGGCGCAGTGCGACCGCGAGCGCGTGTTGTCCCGTCCGACGACCTGGCTGCTGTGCCACGGCTGGAAGCGAGCGCGCCGCAGGCCAGTGCGCAAGGCCGGCGCAGGGTGACTGCATCCGTTCCGGCGGCCCGGCGGCGCGTTTCGCTCTGCGAAAATCCGCTGCAGGCCGGGGCTGACGGCGGCGCCTCATTTGTGCTCTTCTCCCCTCCGTGGACGCCCTGCAGAGCTATCTCGACCGCCCCTGGCTGAAGTCGTACCAGCCTGGCGTGCCGGAGTCGGTGCAGGTCGAGGCGAAACCGGTGTGGCGGCTGTTCGACGATGCCGCCGCGGCCTGGCCCGGCCGCGACGCGCTGATCTTCTACGGCCGCGGCATCACCTATGCCGAGCTGCGCGACGCCATCGACCGCTTCTCCTGCGCGCTCGCCGCGCTGGGCGTGAAGAAGGGCGACCGCGTTGCCCTCTACCTGGTCAACAGCCCGCAGTTCATCATCGCCTACTTCGCCGCGCTCAAGTGCGGCGCGGTGGTCACCAGCATCAGCCCCCTCTACACCAGCCACGAAGTCCGCTACCAGCTCGAAGACAGCGGCGCGCGCGCCATCGTCTGCCAGGACATCCTCTACGAGAAGGTGCAGCGCTGCGGCGCGCCGCTCGACTTTGCCGTCGTCACCAGCGTGGGCGAATATCTGCCCGCCTTCAAGCGGCTCCTCGGCAAGACGGCGCTCGGGCGGCTCGTCCCCGAGCTGAACCTGGGCAAGCCGGAGATCCGCCCGCAGCCGAACCTGCACTGGCTGCAGGATCTATTGAAGAAGTATCCGGCGACGCCGCCGCGGATCGAGATCGATCCCGCGACCGACCTGGCCGCCCTGCCCTACACCGGCGGGACCACCGGGCACCCGAAAGGCGTGATGCTCACCCACGCCAACATGGTGGCGGCGCAGGCGCTCGCCCGCGCCACCTTCCCGGCGTTCCAGGAGGGGAAGGAAGTGATCGTCGCCTTCCTGCCCTTCTTCCACATCTATGGGCAAGTGGTGATCATGCTCAATGGGCTCTCGCAGGGGCACCTGCTGGTGCTCTTCACCAGCCCGGACACCGAGGCCATCCTTTCGGCGATGGAGCGCCATGGCGCCACCGTCTTCTTCGGCGTGCCCACCCTCTTCGAGTACCTGAAGGAGCACAAGGACACGGGCAAGGTGAACTGGCGGCGGCTGAAGCTGGTGCTCTCCGGCGCGGACACGCTGCACGAGTCCACCGTGGCCGGCTGGGCCAGGCGCACCGGCTCCAGCATCACCGAGGGCTACGGGATGTCGGAGACCTGCGCCATCAGCCACGTGAACCCGGTGCAGAAACCCAAGCCCGGATCGTTCGGGTGTCCGGTGCCCGGCGTGCTCGCGGCGGTGGTGGATGCGGAGACGCGCGCCTTCGTGCCGCCGGACCAGATCGGCGAGCTGGTGCTGAGCGGCCCCAACGTCATGAGCGGGTACTGGAACCGCCCGGAGGAGACTGCGCGCGCCTTCCTCGAGCGCGACGGGCGCCGCTGGCTCCTCACCGGCGACATCGTGCGCATGGACGCGGAGGGGTATTTCCATTTCTATGACCGCTGCAAGGATTTAATCAAGTGCAAGGGCTACTCGGTCTTCGCCAAGGACGTGGAGGAGGTGCTCTACGCGCACCCGCAAGTGAAGGCGGCCGGCGTCATCGGCGTTCCCGACCCTGCGCTGGGGCAACGGATCAAGGCCATCGTGGTGCTGCAGGCCGGCGCGCGCGGCAAGGTGGGCGAGGAGGAGATCAAGGCGTATTGCAAGGAGCGGCTCGCCGAATACAAGGTCCCCCAGGTCATCGAGTTCCGCGGAGAGCTGCCGCGCACCGACGTGGGCAAGGTCTCGCGCCGCGAGCTGCGCGACGACGGCACGGCGGCCTGAATGGCGGAGCCGTTCTTCCGGGTGGAGCGCCTCACCCGCCGCTTCGGCGGCCTGCTGGCGGTCAACGACGTCAGCTTCGAGCTGCGCCGCGATCAGATCGTCGGGCTGATCGGGCCGAATGGCGCCGGCAAGACCACGCTCTTGCGCCTGATCACCCGCGTGCTCCGTCCCGACAGCGGCAAGGTGATCTTCAACGGCCAGGACATCACGCCCTTCAAGGTGTCGGAGGTGGTGAACCGCGGCATCGCCTGCACCTTCCAGAACACGCGCCCCTTCCGGCACCTGCCCATCGTCGCCAACGTGATGGTGCCGCTGCTCGCGCCGCGCGCGCACGCCCGCGGCGACTGGGTGCGGAAGATCGACGCCAAGGCGATGGACGCGCTGGAGTTCGTGGGCATCGCCGACCAGGCGCTGGAGCCCGCCTCCGCGCTCTCGCAGGGCGACTTGAAGCGGCTGGAGGTGGCGCGCGCCATCGCCACCGAGCCGGAATTGCTCCTGCTCGACGAGCCGCTGGGCGGCCTCAACCCGGCGGAGTCGGAGCTCCTGGCCCGCTCGATCAAGCGGCTGCACAAGGGCGGCCGCTTCGGGCGGCTGCATTCCGAAGGGCCGGCGGTGGTGATGATCGAGCACAAGCTCAAGGAGCTGATGTCCATCGCCGACCGGGTGATCGTCATGGACCACGGGGAATTGCTCGCCGACGGGCCGCCCGCCGAGATCGTCAAGAACCCGAAGGTGGTGGAGGCCTACCTGGGGAGCGCGAATGCCGCTCCTTGAGGTGAAGGACCTGGTCGTCCGCTACGACAAGGCCGTCATCCTCGGCGGCGTGTCGCTGCACGTGGACGAAGGGGAATTCGTGGGCCTCGTCGGCCCCAACGGCGCGGGCAAGTCCACGCTCCTGCGCGCCCTCTCCGGAATGGTGCGCTTCGAGCAGCGGATGAAGCGCGGCGGCGACGGCGAGATCGCGCTGGAAGGAGAAGTGCGCTTCGCCGGCGAGCGCATCGACGGCCTCGCCGGCGCACGAGGTCCGCATGCGCGGGCTGGTCCATTGCCCGGAGCGGCGCCGGCCGTTCCGCGAGCTGACGGTGGAGGAGAACCTCAAGGCAGGAGCGTATCTCTCCCGCAGCGCGCAGGAGACGCGGCGGAGTCTGGAGAAGGCCTACGCGCTCTTTCCCAAGCTGGGCGAGCGCAAGTCGCAGGTGGCGGGCAGGCTCTCCGGCGGAGAGCAGCAGATGCTCGCCACGGCGCGGGCGCTGATGCACGAGGCGAAGCTGCTCGCCATCGACGAGCCGTCGCTGGGCCTTGCGCCGCGGGTGCGCGAGGAGCTGTTCGCCGCGATCGGGAAGATCCACGCGCAGGGCACGCCGGTGCTGCTGGTGGAGCAGGAGGTGGCGCAGGTATTCAGCATGGCGCGGCGCAACTACGTGCTCTCGCAGGGCAGGATCATCGCCGAGGGGTCGGCGGAGAAGATGATGGCCGACGAGACGCTGCGCGCGGGGTATCTGGGGCTGTGAGAGACGTTGCGAAAGGACGCGGTTCGATGAGCTCGAACGACGACCTCGAGCTCCGAGCAGCGACGAAAGAAGACGTGGAGGCACTCCGTGCCTCGGCACGCGGCGCCCGCACGATGAAGACCGACGACTACTTCCGCTTCCTCGCCCAGTTCACCGCGTCGGTGGAAGAGCTGCGGCGGCGGCCGGTGCCTCGCGGCAGCAAGCCTTTCCGGCTGTAGCCAATTGGCGAGGACGTAACACCGTCCAGATTCTCATAGCTCCTCCCAGCGGATATCTTCCTTTCGCCGGCCGGTTTCGATGAAGTATTCGGCGATATCCCACACAACATCGACAGGCAGGATATGGCGTTTCGCTACGGGAGTCGGTGTATTGCCGACGAGAAAGCACGCGTGATCTTCCGCGTACGACGGGATTACGCTCACCGCCATGAGGTATGGAGGAGAACCGTCTGCCGCACTGAATTGGACGCACCCCATGTCTGGACCGATACCGACGAGGAGCTTGTAGCCATTGTCACCAAGCAACTCGGCGAAAAACGGAGAGCGGTCCCCCAGGGCGGACATCACGTGACCAAGTTGCATCGATGTCGTGACGGTGCACCCGTTCAGCGGGTTGCGTTCGTCTTGCCTATCGAAGAATTCAGCCCTCATTGGCCCGCCTGAGCCGGGAGTCGTAGACCCGGCCGTTCATGTGGATGAGGATGCATGCGGAACCGTCGATCGCCACCAGGAACTGGATACAAGAACGTCTCGCGGTTCCAGCGCAGGTTGCTGGAATTGGCCGTCCTGCCGATTCCGAAAAATACCTGAACGTCGGTCGGGCTCTTTTCGAAGTCGTCGACATCAATCGTAGAGGGAATTGGCGACCCACCGATATCGAGCGAAGGACGGACTTGCCGTCGCAATCGCCGGCGCAGCGGACGACGAACCAGTCGTAACAGCAGGTCCCAGCCCGACTTCGCTTCTGGCACAGCCAGCGCACGCGCGATGCCTTCCCGGACTGCGGCGGGATACGGCCGCGGCAGACACGTTGCTGAAGCTCTTGCTCCTCCCTGGCGCGGGCAGCAACGAACTCCGGATCGGCGTTCAACCTCGCCATCAACTCGCCTACTGTAATCGTCTTCTTTGGCATCGTTCTCCGCCGCCGCTATTTCCCTGAGCCCGGTACATGTGCGGCGTGCAGCGTGGTGCCGCACACCCGGCAGACCGCGCGCCACACCGGATTCTGCTGCTTGCACCTCGGGCAACGCGTCTCGATCCTGTCGCGCACCCAGGGCGTGAGCCCCCGCGGCATGAAGAGCAGGACCAGCAGCACCACCACGGCAAAGATCAAAAGCCGCAGCTCGCCAAATGCGCTGAAGCTGCCCAGCCACTCCGTCAACGGATAGAGCACGAACACGGCGGTCACCGGCCCGTAGATGGTGGCAAGTCCGCCGAAGACGCCCCAGATCACCACCTGGAAGGAGAGCGCCGTCTCCAGCGTGGAAGGACCCGCGCCGCGCATGAAGTGCGCGTAGAGCGCGCCGGTCAGTCCCGCCGCGGCGGCGGAGATGCCGAAGACCGCCAGCTTGTATCGCGTGGTATCGATGCCGGAAGCGCGCGCCGCCACCTCGTCGTCGCGGATGGCGTGGAGGATGAGCCCGAAGCGCGAATCGGCGAAGGCCCAGATGCCGAACACCAGCACCAGCATGGCGGCGGCGGCGATGTAGTAGTTGGCGATGCGCGACGCCGCCAGCGACTGCAATCCCGTCACGCCCAGCTCTCCTCCGGAGAAGTCGGGAAAGGCGAAGAGCGCGCCGATGAGGATGAGGGGAAACGCCAGCGTGGCGAGCGAGAGGTACGACCCGCGCAGCCGCAGGCAGAGATAGCCGACGCAGAGCCCGATGGCGGCGGCGATCAAGGCGGCGGTGCCCACCGCGAGCCAGGGCGGGTAGTCGAGGCGCAACGAAAGCAGCGCGGTGGAGTACGCGCCCGCGCCGAAGAAGAGCGCATGGCCAAAGTTGACCTGCCCGGCGTAGCCGGCGAGCAGGTCCCAGCTTGCGGCGAAGGCGGCGAAGATGCAGGTCATGGCCGCAACCCGCAGCACGTACGGGTCGGGCAGCACCAACGGCAGCAGCACGACAGAGACCACCCAGAGCGCGGCCAGCGTGCGCGAAGGCAGCACCAGCACTTCGCCGCGCAGTTGCGCCCAGGCGCGGCGGCCGAGGAAGGCCGGGGAAATCAGCGCTCCTCCTCGAAGGCCACGCCGAAGAGGCCCTCGGGGCGCACGAGCAGCACCACCACCATGATGGAGAGCGAGACCGCCCCCTTGAGGAACGCGCCCTGCGGCAGCGCGAAGACGGTGATCGCCTCGACGTAGCCGATCACCAGGGCGCCGATGACGCTGCCCTTGATGCTGCCCAGCCCGCCCAGCACCACGATGGCGAGCACGGTGACCAGCGGCGCGAGCCACATGAAGGGATCGACCACGAACACCGGCGCCACCGCCACGCCGGCGATGGCCGCGAGCGCCACCGAGATGGCCACCGTGAGCATGGCCACGCGATGCACGTCCATGCCCATGAGGTTGGCCACCTCCAGGTCGTTGGCGGTGGCGCGGATGGCAAGGCCGAGCCGGGTATGGTGGAGCAAGAGCCAGGTGCCAAGAAGCATGGCGCCGGCGACGAAGAGGATGAGCAGCCGCTGCCAGGGCACGGCGAGACCGAAGACATTTGCCATTCCTTCAATGGCGGACGGAATGCCCAGGTAGCTGCCGCCGAAGAACCGGAGCATGCTTTCCTGGAAGATGAGCGCCAGCGCGATGGTGGCGATGAGCACGGCCGACTCGTGCTGGCGCACGGGCTCGATCACCAGCCGGTAGCAGACCACCGAGAAGCAGCGTCACCGCCACCACCGCCACCAGCCCGGCAGGCACGACGCCCAGGCCGAAGCGCGTCAGGAGCGCATAGAGGCAGTAAGCCGCCAGCATATAGAAGGCGGTGTGCGCGATGTTGACGATCCGCGCCACCCCGAAGACCAGCGAGAACCCGATGGCGAGCAGCGCGTAGGCGCTGCCGTTGACCAGGCCGGTGACCAGGATGTCCTGGAACAATCAGCTCTCGCCGGCGAGCTTGAACTTCTGCATTCCCTTGATCGATTGCGGCCAGAAGGGCACCTTCTTGCCGTCCTGCCACTGCACCGCGATGCCGGTGTCCTTCCCCAGGCCCCAGATCGGGTCGTGCGCCTTGTCGAACTCGAGGATGGCGCCGGTGCCCACGTACTTCTCCTTCTCGATGATGGGCACCAGCTTGTCCGCGTCGATGCTGCCCGCCTTCTCGATGGCCACCTTGAGCAGGCCGATGGCGTCATAGGTGCCCGCGTTGTAGGTGGGCGACTTGTGGAAGCGGTCCTTGAACGCCTTGACGAAGCCCTGCATGGTGGGGGTCATCTCCACGTCGGCGTAGGTGTCGAGGGTGGCCACGTAGTTGCCCTTGCCCGCGGTGGCCTGCCAGAAGCCGTCCTTCTGCGCCTCGACGTTGATGCCGAAGGCAACCGCGTGCATCTTGCGCTCGCCCATCTGCCGGCCCACCACGATGCCCACGGGGCCGGAGAGCGCGGTGAAGACCAGGTCGGCGCCGGCACGGTCGATGGCGGCGAGCTCGGCGGTGACGTCGGTGGCCACGGGAGAGGGCTGCCAGAGGCCCACCACCTCCATGTTCATCTTGGGGAGGTTCGCCTGCGCGGCCTTCACGATGGCCTCGGTCCACATCACCTTCTCGGCGAGGATGGCGACCTTGGGCTTCTCCTTCTTGAGGTCGGAGCGGATCTGGCCGGCGATGCTGCCGAGCACGGCGAAGAGCGTCTTGCCCAGGCCGGGAGAGTTGAGCGGCGAGACGCGGAACCAGTACTTGTAGCGGTCGTAGTTCTTCTCCACGTTGGCGCCGAGCTTGGCATCCGCCGCGCCGCAGCCGAGGAAGATCTTCTTGTAGTCCATGGCCACTTCCTGCATGGCCAGCACCGCCTCGGAGCGGAAGCCGCCGATGACGAAGTCGGCCTTCTCGCGGGTGATGGCGCGGTCCATGGCGTTGGTGGCGTCGGGCACCGACTGGATCTCGTTGCTGTCCACGCGCACCAGCTCGATCTTGCGCTTCTTGCCGGCGACGGAGATGCCGCCCTCCTTGTTGATCTCGTCGCGCGCCATCTCCGCGCCCGCCCATTCGTTCTCTCCCTGGGCAAAGGCCATGGGGCCGACCACGGCGATCTTGATTGCATCCTCTGCGAGAGCGGCGGGCGCCATGGCGAAGAGGCCGGCCGCGGCGACGATGAGCAGGCGAATCATGGGGTCTCCCGGGTAGGAACCGATCCGGCTGCGCGGCATTTTGACAGCGCCTCCGACGTCCGTCGAGCCCCCCTGCCGCGGCCGTTCCGCATGTCGAAACGCCGCGCGCGTCCCGCCCGTCCGCGTCACGCCTTCTCGGCGGCGGCGCCTGCTTCCGCCATTTCCCGGGCCAAGCCACCTGGGCCTTCTACTCCTTCGTGAACGACCCTCTTCCATGGGTTCCATCTTCGCATCAAATTTGCTGATGCCGGCGATCCGGGCCCGCCTCAGCTGCGCCTCCGTGTGTATGCCCTAATTTGCTGCTTGCGCGCGTCTGGCGTTTTGGAGTAATGTCTCCCCATTCAAGTGGCACAGCCAATCCGCCAGTTGGCACTTCCTCTCCCGCAATGGGGCGGCCGCAGGAAAGGGGCGGGCCGCAAGCCCAAGGGGCGGCGCGCTCTCGTCTCGCACAAGGCCAGGCCGCGGTTCGACAAGCCCGCAGTCGTGCATCTCACCTTCCGCGTCCAAGACGACGTCTGGAATCTCCGCAGCCAGCGGTGCTGGCGGCTCATCGCGACCGCGTTCGAGGAGTCGCGCGGACGCTACAGCCTTCGCATCGTCGAGTTCGCAGTGCTCGGCAACCACGTGCATCTGCTGGCCGAAGCGGACAACAGCGAATCGCTCTCGCGCGCAATGAAGGGACTCCTCGTGCGCCTCGCGCGCTCGCTCAACGGCCTCATGGACCGGAAGGGCGCGCTGTTCGCCGATCACTATCACTCGCGAGTGCTGCGCACGCCGACGGAGCTGGTCAACGCGCTCGCCTACGTGCTGGGTAACTCTTCGCACCACTACGGCGGAAAGGTGGGCGCTGACCCGTTCTCGTCGGCGCGCTGCGACCGCGAACGCATTCTCTCCAGTCCGACGACCTGGCTGCTCCGACAAGGATGGAAGCGTGCGCGCCGCCCGCCGCCTCGGTCTTACAGACGTGGCTGAAATCGCGAAATGACGCCGTCGGCGGGTCGTTCCGACTGCTGTTCGCCGTGATGACAAAACGCGGCAAGAGGCCGTGGAAACGCGCTCGTGAGCGCGCCTGGAGCACTCCCGAGGGTATTGGAAGCCGCAGCCGATACAAAGGTCATGTTCGGCAAGTCGCAGGAGTAAGGCAGTGGGAGCCGGCGGACTCTGCAGGGTCTGGCAATCGGCATCACAGACCCTCCGATCGGGCCGACGGGTCTGCACGTTTTCAGCGGTAGCGCGCGTCACGGAACAGCACCAACGGTGCTGGCCTCTCTGGCTCCATGATTCTCGACGGGCCGCCGCGGGTACGCAACGATTGCATGGAACGCCTGAGATCAGCGGCGAACGTCACCGGTCGGCGAAGATCTGCTTCACCACCTGCAGCGCCGGAATCGCGCTCACGCCGCCGCCGCCGTGGGTGGCCGAGGAGGCCTGGTAGAGGCCGCGGATGGGAGTCCGGAAGTCGGCCCATCCCGGCGCCGGCCGCGTGTGGAAGAGCTGGCTTGCGGAGAGCTCGCCGTGGAAGATGTTGCCGCCGATGAGCCCGTATTCGGTCTCCATCTGGTGCGGCCCGATGATCTGCCGGTGGAGGACGATGCTCTTGAACCCGGGCGCCAGGTCCTCCATGCGGTCCATCAGCCGGTCGGCGTAATCCTCCAGCTCCTCCTTGTGCGGCGCGCCCGCCCACTCGTGCGGCACCCACTGCGTGAACATCGACATCACGTGCTTGCCCTCGGGCGCGAGCGTCTTGTCGAACACCGAGGGGATGCAGATGTCGGCAAACGGCTTGCGCGCCGCGCGGCCCGACACCGCCTCCTGGAAGGCCGTCTCGAGATCGTCGGCCGACTCGGCGAGCACGATGGTGCCTCCGTGCACCTCGGGATCGTAGCCGGGCTTCGCGCGGAACTCCGGCAGCCCGTCCAGCGCGAGGTTGATCTTCACCGTTCCCGAGCGCGTCTTCCAGCGCTCGATGGCGGCGACGAAGTCGGGGGGCAAGACCGAGCGGTCCAGGTGCCGCAGGAAGGCGATCTTCGGGTGCGTGGTGGTGATCACCGTCGTCGCCGTCAATTCCTCGCCGCTCTCCAGCACCACGCCCCTGGCCGCGCCGTCCTGCACGAGGATCTTCGCCACCGGCGCCTCGGTGCGGATCTCCACGCCCAGCGCCTCCGCGGCGCGGCGCATGGCGCTGGTGAGGCCGCCCATGCCGCCTTCGGGAAAGCCCCACGAGCCCATCTGCCCGT
The DNA here is from genome assembly GCA_963792275.1 of uncultured delta proteobacterium. Taxonomy (GTDB): domain Bacteria; phylum Myxococcota; class Myxococcia; order Myxococcales; family 40CM-4-68-19; genus 40CM-4-68-19. The sequence continues at coordinate 96,138 of CAWBVQ010000010.1, read as the reverse complement.
CGCCCACGTCGCCGATCTTGTGATGGGCCATGATGTATGCGGTGCCCGGCGAGCGCGGCCCGGCCCAGGAGCCGATGATGCCGCTGACCGAGAGCACGCCGCGCAGTTGCGGCGATTCGAAGTACTCCTCGAGCAGATCGGCGATGCTCATGGTCATCAGCCGCGTGACGTCCGCGATCTCCGGCACGGCCAGCCCGCGGAAGCGCCAGGCGAAGGCGAGTTGATCGAGCAGGTCGCGGGGCCGCTTGGAGCCGAACTTCGGCGGCACCATCCCGAGCAGCGGGCCCAGCACCTTGGCGAGCCCGCGCAGCCATTGGTCCCAGCGCTCGAGGCCGTCCGCATCGCGCGCCGAGAACTTCGACACCTGCTCGCGCCGCCGCCGGAGATCGCCCTCGGGCAATTGCAGGAAGCGGCCGTCGGAGAAGGGCGCGAAGTAGCCGTGCTGCGGGTAGACGCGGTAGCCGTGCCTGGCCAGATCCAGCTCGCGCAGCACGGTGGGAGGCATGAGGCTCACCACGTAGGAGAGCTGCGTCACCTTGAAGTCGGGGCCCCACGGCTGCGCGGTGACGGCGGCCCCGCCGACTTGCGGCCGGCGCTCCAGCACCACCGCGCGCAGCCCGCGCCGCGCCAGCAGCCCGGCGGAGACGAGGCCGTTGTGGCCGCCGCCCACCACGATGACGTCGTAGCGATTGGTGCGTCCATTCCCGGATGTCATTCGCGCGTTGCCTCCCTCAAGCGGTGAGCGCGGCCGTGAGCGCAGTCATGTCCGGGGCGGTGTCCAGCGCGTTCACCGCCGCGATGACGGCCTCGGCCTTCGCCGCCGGCCAGCGGGCAAACTGCGCACAGCCGCGGAACTTGTCCGCCACCTCGCCGTAGCTCATCGGATTGGACGGACTGCCCTTGGCGAACTCGGCCCGTCCCGAGAGCACCCGGCCATCCTTCAGCTGGATGCGCAAGAGGCTGGTCATCTTGTCCAGGCCGGCCTGCTCCGCCTCCGGCGCGACGAAGAAGTTGATGCGCCGGATCAGCTCCTGCACGTCGGCGCGCTGGACCGAGGCGTCGGTGAACTCGTCCAGGCCCGCCTTGCGCTCGAGCAAGAGGATGGCGAGGCAGAACTCCATGCTGAACTTCGCCTGCAGGCCGGTGGTGGGCCGATGATGGTGGAGCGAGGTGGTCATGCCGTGGTTTCCGCCCACGTCGATCTTCTCCACCTGGGCGGCGCGGATGTCGTGGGCGCGGATCAAGCGCATCAGCTCGCCCATCGCCGGATGCGTCAACGAGCCGGATGGATGCGGCTTGATGGAGACGCCGGGCTTCTGCAGCGTCCAGGGCTTGCCCAGCCGCCCGACGATGACGGCGGGATCGTATCCGCCTCCTGCCGCCTGGAAGTAGCCGAGCGGGGTTTCCAGGACGCTCTCGGAGGCGGTCCAGCCCAGCGCGGCCAGGTCCGCGGCAATGGTGCCGTTCTCCGCCGCGCGCCCGGCATGGAACGGCTTGGTCATGGATCCAAAATTGACGCGCAGCCCGCCTCCTTCGTCGCGGCGATACCCAGCGCCCGCGCCGTCTGCGCCGCGTCCAGCCCGCGCAACCTGGCGCAGGCGGCGGCGCTGCCGAACGAGCCGATGGTGCCGGTGGTGTGGAAGCCCTGGTCGTAATGGCGCGGCGAGATGGCCTCCGCGATCTTGCACTCCACCTCCACGCCGAGCTGGTACGCGAGCAAGAGATCCTTGCCGGAGCGGCCGCCGGCCTCGCATTCCGCGAAGGCGGGAGGGAGCACCGGCACGGTGGGATGGGTCAGGAGCCCATAGATGCGGTCCTTCGACTCGGAGAGCTGGGTATCGTCGTAATCGTCCGCATGGATTGCGATGCCGTTGGCGAAGGCGGCGAAGCGCGGGGCCGCCTTCCTGCCGGTGCCGATCAGGGTCGCCTTGCCGCCGGCCGGTCCGACCGATTCCAGATAGCGCAGCACCAGCGGCGCCATGGAGGAGACCGAACCCGCGAGCGCAAGCCCGAAGCCGTCGAGGATGGACTTCTTGCCCAGCGCCATCACCTCGGCGGGAACGTCGGCATACCGGGTATTGACGATGAATTCAGCGATAGACCGGGTCAGTCCGGGCGACTTGGGAAACCCGGCCGCTCCCGCGCCGCGAACCAGGGCCAGCGCGGGGACCGCGAGCGATGCCTTGAACACGTCGCGCCGTTTCATTTGCGCTCCCCGGCGAGCGTACGCGCATAGATCCGCAGCGCGTTTTCGCTCGCCACCTTCCGCCTCAGCTCCGAGAGGAAGCTGGTTGAGCAGCAGCACCGCCGCCTGCCAGCGCTGCTCCGCGCCGGGCGGCTCCGGATAATGCTGGTCGGAGCCGATGATGAACCGGTCGGGAAAGTCCTTCAAGAGCTGCAGCCAGTCCGGCTTGATCTTCCCGTTCGCGAGCGGCGAGTTGAGCCCCGGGTTTTTCGGATCGACCTTGAGCTCCATGTACAGGTTCGGGTGCGCTTTCAGGAGCCGGCGGCAGAGCTCCGGCGTGCGAAACCCGGTGCCGTCCGACCCGGCATGGGCCCAGATGATGGCGGCTTGCGGCCGATGCGCGAGCAGGCGCTCGAAGGCGGCGATGTTCTCGCGCAGCACCGGCGCGTTGGGCGGCGACTTCAAGCCCGCAGGCAGCGGCATCGCCTTGGGCACCGCTTCCATGTGCAGGTCGATGGGCGCTCCGTGCCGGGCGGCGATCTCGACGAGCAGGAGGAAGAGCGGATGGTCGGGCGGCGAGGCCTGGTACGGCGTCACTCCGGCGAAGTGCTCCGCGGTCAGCTCGCCGAAACCCACCACGCCCTCGCGCAGCAGTTCCTCGGCGCGGTCTTCGAAGCGCTTGCGGATCTCCGGCCCCGCCCGGTCGGGCGGGCAATCGTGGATCATCGCGTTGAGCGTGCCGCCCCCGCCCAGCACGGCGAGCTTGCCCGGATGCTCTTTCGCCGCGGAGAGGATGGTCTCGGCATCGTAGTGCCCGGGATGCTCGAAGATGTCGGGCGGGGCCTGGAAGAAGATGGCCGCCGCATTCTCGCGGTCGAGCGCGGCCAGCGCCGCCCGGATGCTGCCCGGAACGTCGCGCTCGTCGAAGTGCGCGTGCCCGTCGACGTACGGCGTCGAGGCCCGGGTGACCTCGCCTCTTGCCGCCACAGCGGCGAGCGCGAGCACGGTTGCCGCAAGTTGCCGTCGCATCGGGCTCATGGAGCGCTCCGGAAGGCCCGCGTGCGCGAGCGGGACGGATTACAGCACCTTCGCACTGCCGCCGTCACGGGGAGCCTTCGAATCGAGCGCGCGGCCGGTCCCGCTGGCGGCGTTCGGGCGAGCGACACCTATCGTTTCGGGAATGCCGGTACGGACCATCGGTCCCACCTTATAGGCCGCAGACAAGCCCTGCCCGGAGCCGAGCATGGAACCCGAACTATTTGCACCTGGGCTGCAACCGCCGCCCCCGACCCGCAAGCGCGCCGCCCGGCTCTTGCCGATTGCCCGCGCCCTGCAGGCCGCCGCGCGCGGCGAGGCGCCCGAGCCCGTTCCGGTTCGCGGCAACGGTCCATCCGCCCGGGTGGCGCGCGCCGCCAATGCCCTGATGGCCCGGCAGCATGATCTGCTGGCGATGATCGCGCGGGCCGCCGCGGGCGAGCGCGCCCTGCCCCGCGACACGCCGTTGCCCGGCCAGTGGGGCACCGCCGCGGCGCGGGTGGCAAATCTCGCCTGGGAAGTCGGCGAGACGGGGGCGGTGGCCGCGGCGCTGGCGCGGGGCGATCTCAGCCGGTCCATGGCCACCGAAGGGCCGGGCTTCAGGACGCTGGACGGCGAGGCGTTGCGCCGCGCCCAGGCGATGAACTCGCTGGTGCGCAGGCTCGCCGCCATCCGCTCCGAAGTCATCCGCATCGCCGAGGAGGTGGGCAGCCAGGGCCGGCTGGGCGGGCACGCGCACGTGGAGGGAGCCGAAGGCGCCTGGAAGGAGCTGATGGAAGGCGTCAACCTGCTCGCCTCGAACCTCACCTCGCAGGTGCGCAACATCGCCTTGGTCACGCGCGCGGTTGCCCAGGGCGACCTCTCGCAGAAGATCACCGTCCCGGCCCACGGCGAAATCCTCGAGCTGAAGGAGACCATCAACGACATGGTCTCCCAGCTTCGCGCCTTCGCCGCCGAGGTGACCCGCGTGGCGCGCGAGGTGGGCACCGACGGAAAGCTCGGAGGACAGGCGGCGGTGCCCGGAGTGTCCGGCACCTGGAAGGACCTGACCGAAAGCGTGAACATGCTCGCCGGAAACCTCACCGCCCAGGTGCGCAACATCGCGGCGGTCACCATCGCGGTGGCGCACGGCGACCTCTCGCGGAAGATCACCGTCGACGCGCGGGGCGAGATCCTCGAGCTCAAGAGCACCGTCAACGGCATGGTCGATCAGCTGCGCGCCTTCACCGCCGAGGTGACGCGGGTGACCCGGGAGGTGGGGTCCAAGGGCGTCGGCGAGCAGGCCAACGTGCCCGGCGTGGCGGGCAGCTGGAAGGACCTGACCGTCTCCGTCAACCAGATGATCGTCGACCTGGGCAAGTCCACCCGCGCCAACGAGGAGCAGGACTGGCTGAAGACCAACCTGGCCCGCCTCTCCGCGCTGATGCAGGGGCAGGCGGGGTTGGAGCAGCTCTCCAGCGCGGTGCTGGCCGAGCTCTGCCCGGAGGTGGGCGCGCAGTACGGCAGCATCTTCGTCGCCCGCCGCGAGAAGGGCGAGCCGCTGCTCGAGCGCGTGAGCGGGTACGGGCTGCCCGACACCGCGAGCAGGCTCTGCTTCCGCATCGGAGAGGGCCTGGTGGGCCAGTGTGCCCGGGAGCGCCGGCTGCTGGTGGTGGAAGGCCTTCCCGCGGGATACGCGAGCGTGCGCTCCGGCACCGGCGAGGCGGAGCCGCACTCGCTCATCCTCTTGCCGCTGCTCTTCCAGGGAGAGGTCCGCGGCGTCCTCGAGCTCGCCTCCTTCCGGGCCTTCGGCGCCGCGCAGCGCTCGCTGCTCGATCAGCTCGCGCAGATGCTGGGGGTCGCGCTCAACACCATCGCGACCAGCATGCGCAGCGAGGAGCTGCTCGAGGAGCTGCGCGCCTCCAACGCGGAGCTGGAGAAGCGGACCGCCGAGCTGGAGGACAAGGCGCGGCAGGTGGCGCAGGTCTCGCGCTACAAGTCGCAGTTCCTCGCCAACGTCTCGCACGAGCTGCGCACGCCGCTCAACAGCCTGCTCATCCTCGCCCAGCTCCTCGCGCAGAACGAGGAGGGGAACCTGACGCCGGAGCAGGTGGACCACGCCCGCACCATCCTCTCCAGCGGGCAGGATCTGCTGGCCTTGATCAACCAGATCCTCGACCTCTCCAAGATCGAGTCGGGGAAGATGCAGGTGGACGTGAGGCCGACGGCCATCCGCGAGGTGATCGGCGCGGTGGAGCGCACGCTGCAGCCGATGATCAAGGAGGACATCGCCTTCCACGTGACGGTGGACGAGCAGGTCCCCGAATGGGTGATGACCGACGCGCAGCGGCTGCAGCAGGTGCTGAAGAACCTCCTGGCGAACGCCTTCAAGTTCACCGACCACGGACAGGTGGCGCTGGCCGTCTCCACCTCGCAGGAGGGCGCGCTGCCGGGCGCCGACGTGGTGCTCTCCTTCGCGGTCTCGGATACGGGCATCGGCATTCCCGAGGACAAGCAGGCGCTGATCTTCGAGGCCTTCCAGCAGGCCGACGCCTCCACCAGCCGCAATTACGGAGGCACCGGCCTCGGCCTCACCATCAGCCGCGACCTGGCAGCCCTGCTGGGAGGGCAGCTCGCGCTCCGCAGCACTCCGGGAGCGGGGAGCACCTTCACCTTGCGGCTCCCGGTTGCCGTGGCCCCCGCTCCGCCGGCGCAGGAGCGCATCCGGCCGCTGCCCGCGACGGGCCGCACGGTGGCGGGCAAGTCGGGACCGAAGGTGCTGCTCGTCGACGACGACGGGCACAACCTCTATGCGGTCACCACCGTGCTGGAGAAGCTCGGCGCCCGGGTGGTGGCCGCCCAGAGCGCGCGCGACTGCTTCGCGCTCCTCGAGCAGAACCCGGACGTGGACCTGGTGCTGATGGACGTGATGATGCCGGAGATGGACGGGCTGGAGGCGACGCGGCACCTGCGCAAGCAGGCGAACCTCGCCGATCTCCCGGTCATCGCGCTCACCGCCAAGGCCTTGCCGGGCGACAAGGAGCGCTGTCTCGCCGCGGGATGCTCCGACTTCGCCACCAAGCCGGTGACGCCGGAGCGCCTCGCGGATCTGCTGAGAAGGTGGGGAAGCAAATGAACGACGAGCTGGGGGCGCCGAGCGTTTTGCTGGTGGACGACCGGCCGGAAAATCTCATCGCGCTGGAGGCGACGCTCAAGCCGCTCAAGGTCCGCCTGGTGAAGGCGCGCTCCGGCGAGGAGGCGCTGGTGCACCTTCTCCGGGAGACGTTCGCGGTCATCCTCCTGGACGTGCAGATGCCCAAGCTGGACGGCCTGCAGACGGCGGAGCTGATCAAGCAGCGCGAGCAGACGAGGCACGTGCCCATCATCTTCATCACCGCGCTGAGCCGCGAGGCGGCCTACGTCTTCAAGGGCTATGCGCAGGGCGCGGTGGATTACCTGCTCAAGCCCATCGACCCGGAGATCCTCCGCGCCAAGGTGCGGGTCTTCTGCGATCTCTGGGTGCGCGGCGAGAGGCTGCACAAGCAGGCGGCGCAGAGCGAGATGAAGGACGTGTTCCTCGCCTCGGTGGCGCACGAGATGCGCACGCCGCTGGCCGCGGCCAAGGCGCAGGCGCAGCTCGCGCTCCACCAGCTCTCGGAGTCGGGCTGCGATGCGCCTTCCGCCGGCGCCCTGCAGCTCATCTCGCGGCAGATCGACAAGGTGGCGCGCCTCGTCTCCGACCTCCTGGACATGAACCGCCTGGATGCCGGGGTGCTGCAGTTGACCCGCGGCGAGGTGGACCTGGGCGTGCTGGCGCGCGAGGTGGTGGCGCGGCTGCACGTCCTGACGCCGTCCTCGAACATTTCCGTGACCGCGCCGGAGCACCTGCCCATCGTGGGCGACCGCGACCGGCTGGAGCAGGTGCTCACCAATCTGGTCACCAACGCCATCCGCTACTCGCCGGCCAACGCCACCATCGAGGTGCGCGCGGAAATGAACGGCGATTCCGCCAAGCTGGCCGTGCGCGATCACGGGATGGCCGTCCCCCTCGATCAGCAGCGGCGCATCTTCGACCGCTTTGCGCGCGTCCGCCCCGGCGGCGAGGGACTCGGGCTCGGCCTTGCCATCGCCAAGGCCATCGTCGAACAGCACGGCGGCAACATCTGGGTGGAGTCGAGCGGCGTTCCCGGCGACGGCAGCGTGTTCTTCGTGCGGCTGCCGGTGGGTGGGAAGAGGTAGGCGTCCGCCGGGAAGTGCGGAAAGCCGCGGCGTGTTAGATGCCTGCTCCCCAGCGGACTGCCCTGATGGCCTGGTGCGCTGTGGTGACTCACGCTGAGGTGAAACGATGACGACGAAGAAGCTGCTTGCCCTGTTGCCTGCGATCGCGATGCTCTCCGCCTGCGCGACCAACACCCAGTCCGGCGCGCTCGCCGGCGGCGGCGGCGGCGCCCTGCTCGGCGGCGGAATCGGCGCCCTGGCGGGAGGCACCAAGGGCGCGCTGATCGGAGCCGCGCTCGGCGGCGTGGCCGGCGGCGTGAGCGGCGCCTTGATCGGCCGCTACATGGACAAGCAGCAGGAGGAGATCAACCGCGACCTCAAGTCCGGGTACGTCGAGCGCGTCGGCAACAAGCTGGTGGTCAAGTTCCAGAGCGGCATCCTCTTCGAGACCGGCCAGTCGTCGCTCAAGCCCGAGGCGCAGCATGACCTGGGCGAGTTCGCCAAAATCCTCATGAAGTACCCCGACACCAACCTCACCATCGAGGGCTTCACCGACAGCGTCGGCAACGACGCCTACAACCGCAAGCTCTCGCAAGAGCGCGCCGACGCGGTGGTCGCCTATCTCTCGCAGGCCGGCGTGGCGCGGGCCCGGCTCGTCTCCGAGGGCCTGGGCGAGACGCGGCCGGTGGCGAGCAATGCTTCCGAGGCCGGCCGGGCGAAGAACCGGCGCGTGGAGATCCACATCGTCGCCAACGAAGAGCTGAAGAAGGCCGACGCGGAAAACGCGGCCAACAAGGGGTAGTCGCGCTCGGCATCTTGCATGCTCCGCCGGCGCAGATGGCCGAAACGATCACTCGCAAGCAGGTGGTGGAGCAGCTTCGCGCGCTGGGAGTGCGCAAGGGCGGAGTGCTGCTCGTGCACACCTCGTTTCGCGCCGTGCGCCCCGTCGAGGGCGGGCCGCTGGGATTGATCGCGGCGCTGCGCGACGCGGTGGGAGAGGCGGGCACGGTGGTGATGCCGACCATGACCGACGGCGCGTCGCCGTATGATCCGGCGACCACCCCGGCCTCGGGCATGGGCATCACCGCGGAGCTCTTCCGGCGGCAGCCGGGCGTCGTTCGCAGCGATCATCCCGGAGCATCCTTCGCCGCCGCCGGACCGCGGGCAGAGGAGATTCTGCGCGCCGCAGCCGCTCGCGCCGCCGCACGGCCCGGACAGTCCGGTGGGCCGGGTGCACGCGCTCGGCGGGCAGGTGCTCCTCGTCGGCGTGGGCCATTCCGAGAGCACCACGCTCCACCTCGCGGAGGCGCTCGCCGAGGTGCCCTATTCGGTCGAGCATCCCTGCGTGGTGATGGCGGACGGCGAGCCGCGGACGATTCTCATCCCCGAGACCGATCACTGCTGCCGCCGGTTCGCGCAGATGGACGAGTGGCTGCGTCCGGAGGCCGGCACATCGGAGGCGGGCCTCCAGCGCGAGGGCAAGGTGGGCCACGCGCACGCGCGCCTGGCGGAGGCAAGGGACGTGGTGGAGCAGGCCGTGCGGCGGCTGCGGGCAGATCCGACGATCTTCCTCTGTCCCACCGCCGGGCGCTGCGGGGAATGCGACCTGGCGCGCGCGAGCATCGGGCGCCTTCGATGATGCGTCCAGGCCGGTGCCCGGAGCCATCGGCACCCGGTCCGCCGCAGAAGTCGGCTACAACCACCGGCCATGGACCTTCTCAACGACGTACTCGGCTTCGCCGCCAAAGGCTTCGTCGTCTTCGCCACCATCGCGCTCACGGCCCTGGTCGTGTCCATCATCGTGCGCCGCAGGCGGCCGGGGCGGCCGTCGCTGCTCGTCCGTCCGCTGAACAAGCAGATCGAGGCGCTCGGCGACGCGCTGCGCTCGCAGCTCTTGCAGAAGAAGGAATGGCGCAGGTTCCGCAAGCGGCGGAAGGCCGCGAAGCCCGCCGCGAGCAGGCCGAACGTGTTCGTCCTCGAGTTCAACGGCGACCTCTTCGCCACCGCGGTGAGGAACCTGCGCGAAGAGATCACCGCCATCGCGGCGGTGGCGGGCAAGGAGGACGAGGTAGTCGTCCGCCTGGAGAGCGCGGGAGGCGCCGTGCCGCACTACGGCCTCGCGGCTGCGCAACTGATGCGCCTGCGCGACAGGTCCATCGCGGTGACCGTCTGCATCGATCGCATCGCCGCGAGCGGCGGATACATGATGGCCTGCGTCGCCGACCGCATCGTCGCGGCGCCCTTCGCCATCATCGGTTCCATCGGAGTGGTGGCGCAGGTGCCGAACTTCCACCGGCTGCTGGAGAAGCACGACGTCGATTTCCAGGAGATGACGGCCGGCGAGTTCAAGCGGACGGTGAGCATCTTCGGCGAGATCACCGAGAGGGGCCGCAAGAAGTTCCAGGAGGAGCTGGAGGACACGCATGTGATATTCAAGGAGTTCGTCAAGGCGAACCGACCCAAGCTGGACCTCGAGCAGGTGGCCACCGGCGAGCACTGGCTGGCGCGCCGCGGCCTCGAGCTCGGCCTCGTCGATCAGCTCCGCACCAGCGACGAGTACCTGGTGGGCCGCGCCGCCGAGGCCAACCTGTACCAGGTGAGCTTCGATCGGCCGCGCACGCTCCGCGAGCGGCTGGGCGGCCTGCTCGGCGCGGCGCTGGAACGATCGCTGTCCGCATCGTCGATGCGGTCGCGGATCTAGCGCCGCCTCGTCCTCAACGCGAATGCACGCCGGCGGTATGGGCCGCGGCGTCCTCGCATTTTTCGCGAAGCTCCACGACCGTGTTCCACGCCCGCTTGCGATCGATGTTGGCCTCGAGGACGGCCTCTCTGTAATGGACGGCTTCCAGGCCGAGGACGATGACGGCCACGACCAGTCCCGTCTCCAATACGATACGCTTCATACATTCATGACGCTGCCCACGCTTCCCACGGAACACAGTACCGGGCGCCCGCAGCTGTCAGCCATTGAACGCGATGCAGAGTTCCAGCCCGGGCGCTTGCCACCCCGTGACCGCTCGCGTTCGCGCCCTGAATCTCCGGCGCAGAAATTGCCAGCTGACGCAGCGGGCCTAAGCTCGTGGCATGTCGCCGCGGGCCGTCCTGCCCTTCATCCTCCTCGTCGCGGTCGCGCCGCGCGCTGTCGCCGCCGACGATCCCACCCGGCGGCAGTTCGATCCGGATCCGGCGAGGCAGGCCCTCTCGCTCGACGGCGGGTTCACCACCGAGACCGCCTCGACAGCGCCGAGGGGAACGGTGCGATTCGCCTCGATCTTCGACGTCGCGGACGGCCTGCTCGTGCTGGAGCAGGGCAACCAGCGCTCCGACCTGCTCACGCTCGCGCGGCCTCTTGCACCTTCTCGGCGGCTGGTCCCTGGGAAGGGTGGAGCTCGCCGCCCATCTCCCCATCGCGCTCTGGCAGAACAGCGACTTCTCGCCTCTGACCTCGCAGGGAGTGACGGGGCCGCTGGTCGATCCGGTCGCCTCGACCACGCTCGGCGACCTGCGCCTCGGCGCCAAGGTTGCCATCCTCGACGCCGCGAACTGGCCGGTCGGGCTGGCGGCGCTGGTGGATTTGCGGCTGCCCACGGGAAATGCCCGCGCCTTCATGAGCGACGGGCTCGCGCTGGTTCCATCGCTCGTGGCAACCCGGATGGTCGGACCCGTCCGCGTCGACGGCCAGCTCGGCTATCACATCCGGCGGCAAGGCCAGTATGCGCAGCTCGTGGTCCACGATGGCCTCGTCTATGCGCTGGGCGCCTCGCTCGACCTGCCCAGGATCCAGGTGTTCAATCGCTGGAAGGCGATTGCGGAGATCGACGGCGGCTGGCCGCGCGGCAACGATTTCTCCACCGACCGGTATCGCGCCCCGCTCTCACTGCGAGCGGGAGTGCGGGCATTCCTCTCCTCCACCGTCTCGCTGGAGGCGGGCGCCGGCACCGGCCTCGGACCCGCGGGATATGGCCATGAGCGCTGGCGCGCGTTCTTCGGAATCCGCTGGGGCTCCGCCCCTGCGGCGGAGCAGGCCCACTTCGTCGGGCCGCCCGCCGATCGCGACGGCGACGGCGTGCCCGACAGCGACGACCTCTGCCCCGACCAGCCTGGACCTGCCGCGCTGGACGGCTGCCCCGACGACGATGGCGACGGCATTCCCAACCGCGAGGACAAATGCCCGAGCGAGCCCGGCCCGCCGGAGAACGACGGCTGCCCGCTGCGGCCCGGCGAGGCGGTGATCGGAATCGGCTCCAGGCGCATCCTGCTCAAGGACTCGGTCAACTTCGATACCGGAAAGGACACCATCAAGAAGGACTCCTTGCCTCTGCTCGACGAGGTGGCGAAGCTGCTGCAGCAGCACCCGGAGATGAAGCGCGTCCGGGTGGAGGGACATACCGACAACGTGGGAGGAGCCGCGTACAACAAGGAGCTTTCCGCGCGGCGGGCGGCGGCGGTGGTCCGGTACCTGATCAGCAAGGGCGTTGCGCCGTCGCGGCTGGTCGCCGCCGGATATGGCTTCGAGCAGCCCATCGCATCCAACGCCACCGCGCTCGGCCGCGCCAAGAACCGGCGGGTGGCATTTACCATTCTCGAAGAGGCTCCGCGATGAACGCGCATACGCAGACGAGGCCCGGGGTCCGGCGCGTCCACCTGACGCTGGCGGCGGTCGCCGCTCTGCAGGCCCTTTCCTGCGACAGCGTTCCCGCCAATGCGCTGGTGAGTTGCCAGACCACGCAGGTGGTGCCCGCCGCCGTCTCCACCGACATCCTCTTCGTGGTGGACGACTCCGGGTCGATGAGCGAGGAGCAGGCGAACCTGGCCGCCAACCTGGACGCCTTCATCGATACGCTGGTGGCGTCGCCGGTGAAGAACGACTTTCGCATCGGCGTCACCAATTCCTCCGTCGAAGAGTTCACCGTCACCGCCACGGCCGGGAAGAGCTACGCCGCCGGTCCCTCCGCCGGAGTGCCCTTCCCCGCCGGCGCGCTGGTGGCGATCAAGACCAGGGCCGACGGGACGGCCATCCCCGGCGCGCTGGTCTACGACCCCACCCTCTTCGCGCAGACCGGCGGCTGGGGCGGCAACCGCATCCTCGACAAGGGGTCGCCCACGCTCGCCGCCGACTTCAAGGCCAACGTCCGCGTGGGCCTGGACGGAAGCGGGAAGGAGCAGCCGTTCCGCGCCGCGCGGCTGGCGCTCTCCGACCGGCTGCTCGACTCGAACCAGGGATTCCTCCGCGACGGCGCGCGCCTCGCGGTCGTCTTCCTCACCGACGAGGACGACTGCTCCGACTCGTCGGATCCGCGGGCCACCACCAACGACCAGTGCCACGACAAGGCGGTCAAGAGCGCCAATCCCCCCATCCTCGACACCGTGGACGACTTCGCGGCGTTCCTCCTCGGCCCGGTGGGCGGCCAGGTCCGCGACGTGGTGGTCGGCGCCGTCGGCGGCTTCGATCCGGCGACGCTCGCGCCCTCCTGCGGCGATGCCGCGCTCTGCCAGGACAACGCTTGCGCCACCGCCTTCGACGAAGCGGATCGCTTCGCCGCGCTCAAGACGGCGCTCGGCGGGACGCGAACGCAGCTCGGCTCCATCTGCGACGCCAGCTTCCGCGATACGCTGGTGCGGTTCGCCACGTCGCTCGCGCCCTCCAGCCTGCCGCTCTCCGGCGTTCCGGCGGACTTCCGCATGCTGGTGGTCGCGGTCACCAAGGCCGACGGAACGGTGCAGCCCTGCACGGTCGGCGCCGAGGGCGCGGGCGATCCATCGGCGGTCGACGCCGTCTATTCAGGGCCCCGGCTCGGCCGCCCGGCGCAGATCGCCTTCCAGAACCGCTGCAAGCTGGACCTCGGCGACAAGATCGACGTCCACGTCGTCTGCGCGGGCTGACGAAGGTTGCGCGCGACCAGCGTCGTCGCCGCCGCGAGGCTCATCTGCAGGCGGCGTTTGCGGCGCTGGCGATGGCGAGGAAGGTGATGCTCGCGGGCACGAACACCACCGGTCCCGGCAGCGTGGGGACGCCGCGGATGTCCGGAAGCTCGTCGTTGGCCTTGAGCGCCAGCTGGTTGCCGTTCAAATCGACGCGCGACTCCCGCAGCCTGCGCGCCGAGAGGGTGTAGCGCTCCGCCCCGATGGGCAGCTCGAGCTGTTGCGGCTGGTTGCGGGTGTTGTTGATGGCGAGAAGGGCCACGCCGCCCGGATGGCCGCGCAGGCAATGAGCGTAGAGGTGCAAGCCCTCGTGGGATGCGCCGGCATCGAGCACCGTCGTGCCCATGAGCCGCCGCCAGAGCAGCGCCGCCCAGTAGTCCGGCCGCGGCGTGAGCGTCTTTCCGTCGATGAGCCCCCAATCCCCCGAGGCGAGCGTATCGTGCATCTGCACCTTCAGGCCGCGCCTGGCCAACCGGCCGAGCTGGTCGAGGTACCGGAAGCTATCGAGGAAGGCAGCGGCCCAGGGATTGCCGCCGCAGGCCGCATCCGCGGTCTCCGTCAACCAGATGGGCTTGCCCGGCTCGAACTCGTCGCGGAGGGCAAGATAGAAGGAATGGACCTTGTCGATGCGGGAAAGCCATTCCTCCGACATCGCTTCGTCGGCCGAGGTGACCGCCTCCTGCCCCGCGCGCCCGCAGCGCGAGGAAACGGCGCCGTAATCGTGATAGGAGAACACGTCGAAGACCGGCTTGGGCCTGGCGCTGAGCAAGGCCTCGCCGCCGGCGGGCGATGCGGGCACGCTGGCCGCTCCCTCCCCCGCCGATCCCGGGCCGACGATCAGCATGCGCGGCGCCGCCTGCTTCGCGAAGCGCCGGAAGACCGCGACGTCGCGCGCGAAGGCCTTGGCGTCGTACGCCGGCGGGGCCCCTCCGGCGGACGGACCCGCCGGCTCGGCGAAGAGCTCCGCGGCGGCGATTCGGCTCCCCAGCGACCTGGTAGATGCGAGCAGCTTGCGCGCCTGGTCCGGCGTCCAGGCGCCCGACGCCTCGCGGACGCCGGCGCCGACGGCGAAGGAGGCGACGATCTTCGCATCCACCGCGCGGGCGAAGTCGACCACGGCCTTCCATTCGCGCGGGTTCGCCGGGGCGCCGCTGACGCGCAGGTATGCAGGCCCCAGCGCCAGAGCAAGCTTGCGCAGGCGCGGCCTGGATGGATCGACGGTCGTCGGGTCCTGACCGCCGATCACTTCCGCCGTCTCCACGTTGTACGACTGGTAGCGCGCGTCCACCGTCGCGATGCGCGGCAATCTCGCCACCGCCAGCGGAGCGCCCGCGTCGTCCGCCCACAGCGGGAGCGCAAGAATGCCCACGGACAGCACCATCCAGGCGCTCGATCTCATCTTCCCTCCCGGATCGCTGATTCTAGCGGACTCCGGCGCGGTTCTTTTCCAGGATCGCGACCAGGAAGACGAGGTAGGCCACGAGCCGCAGCAGGTAGATGGAGCGGTGCGCCTCGTCGGTCTCGCCCAGGACGGCCATCGCCAGCCGGCCGAGGCCGAGCAGCCAGAAAGCGCCCGCGAAGTAGGCGAAGAACCGATCGCGGGTCTTCCTCCAGAAGCCGAGGAAGAAGAGGCCCACCATCCAGCAGAGCGCGGCGATTGCGCCGTAGGAGAAGTTCGCCAGGGCGAGCGAGCTCACCTGCCCTCCTTCACCAGCGCGCGGACCAGCACGGCGAGACCGACGATCGCGGGCAGCGAGCGAACCGCGACGATGCTGACGTCGGGCAGCACGAAGAGGTCGATGACCAGACCGAGATCGTTCAGGGCCAGCCCGGCGAAGCAGACGGCGGCGGGGAGCAGGAGCCGGGAAGGAGCGCGGCGGTGCGCCTTGAACAAGAGGACGGCGCAAGCGCCTCCCACCAGCACGGAGAGAACATAGACCGCGGACGCGAGCCTCATGGCCGCCTCAGCTTGAACGCGTCGGCAAAGCCGCGCACCGCATCGCTCCGAGGCGAGAAGATCCGGGTGATGACGGAGACGCGGCGCTCGGCATAGCAGCGGGCAAGCGCATCGATCACCCTCTCCTTTTCCGGCGAGTCGGGCGCGAAGCGATAGCGCGGTGGGTCTCCTTGCGCCGAGAGGATACCGCGCGCCGCCATGTCCGCCAGTCTCTCCGCGGCGGAGGTGGGGCCGAGACGCAACTCGGCGGTCACCTCGCCGGGGTCGAGCTTGCGCGAGGGCTGCGCGCGCAAGAGCAGCAGGATCTCGAGTTGCTCCAGGTTGTCGACGTTCTCCGCGATGAAGCGGACCACGTCGTCGGGCAGTTCCGACATCCGCTCCCTTCCTCGCCGGTCGGCGCGGCGGACTAAGACCTTCGCCCGATTTTCGTTGGCATGCAAATGAATTCGTCAGCGGCCGCCGCCCACCTCCAGGATGGCGGCCGTCACGTACGATGCCTCCGGCGACAAGAGCCACGCCACGCTGGTCGCAACCTCCTGCGCGAGCCCTGGCCTGAGCATCGGAATGGACGAACGCAAGCGCTCGAGGCGGTCCGGCTGGCCACTTGCCGCGTGCAGCCCGGTCTCGATCAGGCCGGGCGCGACGCAGTTGACGCGGATTCCTTCAGCCGCGACTTCGCGCGCGAGGCCGACGGTGAGCGTGTGGACAGCGCCCTTGGACGCCGCGTAATGGACCCAGTCGCCGGCGGCGCCGGTGCGCGCGGCCAGCGACCCGATGTTGACGATTGCCCCGCCCCGTCCGCCATGCCGCCTCGACATGCGGCGCACGGCTTCGCGGGCGCAGAGGATCGTCCCCAGCACGTTGACCGCGAGCATCCGCTCGACGTTCTTCGCCGTCACATCCTCCAGCCGCGCGGACCCGCCGGTGACGCCGGCGTTGTTGACCAGGCCAAAGACGTAGCCGAGCCCGCTCGCCGCATCGAACATGGCCGCGACTTCGCCCTCGTCGGAAACGTCGGCGCGAAATGCGCTGCCGGCGCCGCCCGCCTGGCGGATGCTCGCGACCACCGCTTCCGCCGCGCGCTCGTCGTGGGCGAAATTCACCAGGACGGCGAAACCGCGCGCCGCGAGCAGGCTCGCCGTGGCCGCGCCGATTCCGCGGCTGGCACCCGTCACGACCACCACCTGCCCATCGCCTGGCTGCATCCTGGCCGGGCAGGTTATCGCGAAGCTGGATTCAAATGGACGTCGAAGTCCCACAACGTCCGCACGCCGAGCACATGGGAATACGCCCGGGCGGCCGATGTAGGTGTGAGAGCGTCCTTGTCAGCCTGCAATACGGCCAGGCTCGCGCCGGTTGTCCACTACATGACTGGAGCTGCCTGGGCCGCCTCGCACTTCGCCTCGTCCGCGCACGTCTCGCTCGCCGACGACGCGCTCAAGGATTTCGACAATGCCGCCTGGGTTGCCGAGCTGCCGAAGTCCCAACAGCGCCAGTGGATGGAGCGGATCCGCGCGATCCGGCTCGCCGACCGGCTCGCGGAGAGCCAGGAGCTGCAGCCGGCGTCGCGTTGCTTCGACGGGTTCGCCCCCTTCACCCCGTGCACGGCGGCATTTCGCAACCCTTGCGGGTGCCGGCGGCGGCCTGGCGTCGATACCTCGGCGCGCTCCGGGCCTACCAGCGCCGCGACCTTCGCGTGCAGACGCTGGCCGATCATCGCACCATGCTCGATCGCCTCTCCGGCTCGCTCTTCCAGCTCTTCCCCTTCCTGCTCCCGCACCAGCTCGAGGCGATCCGCGGCTTCGGCGCCCTCGATCAGTTCTTCAACAACCTGCGCGACCTTGCCGAGGATACGGCGCACGGCATCTGCTACTTCCCGCAGGCCGCTCTCGCCCGCGCCGGCCTGCGCCGCGAAGACGTGACCTCTGGCCGCTGGCGGGGAAATCCCGGCTGGCAGAAGCTGATGCGGTTCTGGCACGACCAGTACCTGCCGGAATTGGAGCGGGGCGCCGCCCGATTCGACGCCTGCGACGACCTCCATCCCTCGCTCGTCCGGATGCGCAGCGAGTGCCGCGCGCGCTACCTGCGCATCCTCGGCCTCTTCCGCGCGGTGGAGTTCGACTTCCACCTCTTCGCGCAGCAGTACTGGGGCGCCGTCCGGGCGAAGGCGGAACCCGCGATCACCGTCGCGGTTTGAAGTCCTGCGCCAGGAGCCGGGCGACCTTCTCCACCAGCACGTCGGGGTCGAAGGGCTTCGCGATCCAGCCGCTCGCGCCGACCTCGGCTGCCCTGCGCTGCGCATCGTCGGCGGCGGTGACCACCACGATGGGAGCCGCCCACCGCTCGCGGCGCCGGTACTCGTCGGCGAACTCACGCCCGTTCATCACCGGCATCTTCATGTCGAGCAGAATGACGTCGGGACGCGCGCGTTCCACCGCATCCAGCGCCTCGCGCCCGTTGCTGGCGACGTCCACCTGGTGGCCGCGCAGCTTGAGCACTTCCTCCTCGAGGGCGGCGAGGTCGGGATCGTCCTCGACCACCAGCACCCTTGCCACGGCGCTCCTCACGAGGCCGAGCCTTGGCGCGCGAGCGGAACGGTGAAGGAGAAGGTGCTGCCTTCGCCTTCGCGGCTCTCGAACCAGATCACGCCGCCCTGCCGCTTGATGATTTCCCTCGCCATGTAGAGTCCGATACCCATTCCTCCATAGTCGTGCGGAGTATCGGTGTGGGCGCGGTAGAATAAATGGAAGATCCGGTCCTGCCCTTGCGTCGGAATCCCGACACCGCTGTCGCGCACCGAGACGCGCGCCCGCTCGTCGTCGGCGCTCATCGCCACCTCGATGGTTCCGCCCGCCGGCGAATACTTGACCGCATTGTCGAGAAGGATGCGCAGCGCCTGCCGGGTGCGCTCCGGGTCGGCCTTGACCATGGGACGGCGTCGGCCGGGGCGCACCACGACGTGATGCTGATCGGAGACCGCCACCTCGGCCACCGCCGCGCGCACCACCTCGTCGAGCGCTACCGTCGAAGGCGAGACTTGAAGCACGTCGAGGAACGCCTGCGAGACCCCCACCAGGTCCTCGACGATGCGGTTGAGGCGCTCGGCGCCGCGGTCGATGGCCTCGAGCATCCGGCGCGATCCCGGCGTGAGCTTCTCGCCGCTGCGCAGGAGCGTCAGCGCATAGCCCTTGAGGATGGCGGCGGGCGTCTTGAGCTCGTGGGCGGCGACGCGGATGAACTGGTCCTTGAGCCGATCCAGGTCCACCACCTCGGTGACGTCGCGCGCCACCACCACCGCTCCCGCGATGGCGCCGCCGCCGTCGCGGATGGGCGCGGCGCTGGAGCGGAGGAAGACGGGGCGGCGGGTGATGGGGTTCTCCAGGACCTCGTCCTCCTCGACGATCATCTCGCCGGCCAGGGCGCGGACCAGGGGAAGCTCCGCCGGCCGGAAGGCCCGGCCGTCGGCTTGCAACGCTTCGGCGGTCGTCTCCGAACCCTCCGCGCCGTCCGCGGGCAGGAGATCGAGCAGCCTGCGCCCGGCGGCGTTGGTCAAAGTCATGCCGCCGTTGCGATCGCAGGCGAAGACGCCCTCGACCATGTTGTCGAGCACCGCGTCGAGCTCGGCGGCGTGGCGAGCGGCCACGGCGAGAAGCTGCTCGCGATCGGCGGCGGCGCGGCGCAGGCTCTCCGACGAGGCGTGGAGGCGATCGATCATCTCGTTCGCGCCCTCGGCGAGGTCGCCGATCTCGTCGCGATGGAAGACGGGAATCCCGCCCACCCGGACCACGTCCTCGCTCCCCACGATCTGCGACACGGCAGAACGGATCCGCTGCAGCGGCGCGGCGATCGAGCCGCTGAGAAAGACGGCGCAGACCGGCCCCCAGGAGGCCGCCACCAGGGAGAAGAAGAGCAGATCGAAGATCTCCTCGTGGTGATCGCGTCCGGGCGCGTGCGAGATGGCCAGGGCCACGGCTCCGCTGCCGGGAACCCTTCGATAGCTCGCGGCCCGCTCGACGCTCGGATCGAAGACCTCGTCCGCGGGCTTTCGCGCCAGCGCGCGAGCGAGGCGGAAGCGCAGCCCCGGAGCAGCGGCCAGCTCGCGCGCGGCGTCGCTGCCGGAAGGCACCGTCCCGTCGGCTGCGGCCAGCTCGAGGATGTCCAGCGGGGTGGAGAGAGCGCGCGCCGCGGGTTCCCAGGAAGATCGCTCGGCGGAGCCGGCGACGCTTCCGGCCAGGGCCTGGGCAAGCTGGCCGGAGCGCGCCCCGAGATCGCGCTCGGTCGTCCAGACTTGCGACATGTACGAAGTCAGGGTCAGCCAGACGGTGGGCGCGGCGATCAGCGAAAGGGAGAGGACCACCAGCCGGACGCGCAGCGAGACGCGGCGTCCGGGAAGCGCGAGGCCATGCTTTCGCACCGCCAGGGAGAGCCGCCCTGCGACCGGGCCCAGCGCCCGGGTGAGCAGCGAATACGCGAGCGGCAGCGCCGCGCTGAAGCAGGCGATGCCGAAGAGGACGGTGGCGGCGAAGGCGCGTCCGGTGAGCGGGATGCGCTCCGCGAAGCGGGTGCGCAGCAACGCGGTCACCGGCAGGTAGTAGAGCAGCCACGTCGTCGCCCAGACGATGGCGAAGACGAGCGGCGTGTCGTAGGCGGCGCGGGCGGCGCGGCGGGTGAGGCCGGCGTCCGCCGGCGGCGAAGATCTCATCCAGCGCTCGATGGGACGGAGCAGCCAGGCGAGGTACGCGGTGAGCGCAGAAGTCCTGACCAGGTACACCCCGGCGATCAAGCCGATGACGAGCGCGCGGTCGCCGGGATCGTCGATGTCGAAGAGATGCAGGTAGGCAACGGGAAGGGCGCAGGCGAAGGCGAGCTCGACGCCGAAGGAGATGGTTGCGACCCGCGCTGTGAGGGTTCGGGTCATGCGAGGCGCCTCGGACGGCCACTCGTACGGCCGGTTACCTGGGCGCCGAGCCCCCTCGCCCCTGGGTCGCACGGAGTATAGCCCGCGACTACTTCCTGTGTTGCGCCGCCATCTGCTTGAAGAATTCCTGGCCCCGCTTCTCCATCTCCTGCGCGGTGAGGTCCTCCTTGTGGGTGGCCACGCTCCAGTTGAGGCCGAACGGGTCGGTGAAGCTGCCCCAACGGTCGCCCCAGAACTGGTCGCCGAGCGGCATCATCACCTTGGAGCCGTTTTCCGTCGCCTTGTTGAACACCGTGTCGCAGTCCTCGACGTAGAGGGAAAGCGAAACCGGCGACCCGCCCAGGCTGCGGCCGTCCCTGACCACGCCCGGCGCGCCCCCCATGGCGTCGTTGATGAAGATCACCGAAGAGCCGAGCTGCAACTCGGCGTGCATCACCTTGCCGTCGGGGCCGAGGTGACGCTGGCCGCGCTCGGTGGCGCCGAACACCTTCCTGTACCAGTCGATTGCCTTGGCGGCGCCCTCCACCACCACCGACGCCGTGACCGTCGAGAGACCGTCCGGGATGTACCTCTTCGCCTTGGCCATGATTTCCTCCTGGTGGAACGAGCGGCGGGGAGAAAAGGCCCGTCCGCATCCGCTGTCAAGGCCGAAGCACGCCCGCCGGGGTGGAGGATCACACGCCCGCGAACCATTCGTAGCCGAGGTCCTCCCAGTATCCGCCCGTGCGAACCGGTTGGAAGACGACCTCGTCCACCCATTTCACCATCTTGTAGCCGAGCTTCACCGCCGAGTAGAGGCGGAGCGGCGCGCCCTCCTCGAGCGACATGGCGGCGCCGTTGCGCCCGTAGGCGAGGATGGTCTGCGCATGCTCGGCGCTCTCGCGATCCCAGCTCGAGTAGTAGCGGACGGGCGGAGCATCGTCGCTGGGCTGGCCGCGCTCGAAGCTGCGGAACTCCACGAACCTGGCCCGCGGGTCGGCGCCGCAGAGCCGCGCGATCTCGGAGACGCGCACGCCCTGCCAGGAGGCAACCGCGGACCAGCCTTCGACGCAGTGGTGCCGCACGCGGAACCGCGTCGGCGGCAACCGTTTCACGTCGGCGAGCGAAAGCTCCAGCGGCCGGCGGACGAGACCGTGCACGCGCAGCCTCCAGCGCCCGGGCGCGTCAGGGTAGTCGTCGCCCACCTTGTAGAGGGGAAATTCGCCCTCGGGCGTCACGGCGGACTCAGGCTCCTCGGGGGCGAGCTTTCCCGGGCGGAGGAGCCCGCGCTGCACGCGGTCGTTGAGCCTCTCCGTCAGCCCGAGGAATCCCTGGTGCGGCTTGGCGGAGTCGCAAGCGAGCGGCAGGAGCGCGAAGCCGAGGACCGTCCGTCTGGAGAGGCTCATGCGCGGCGGCCTCCGGTGAAGATCGATGCGAGCGCCCGGGGATGGAGGAGCACCAGCACCACGTGCGCCACGGTAAAGGCGAGCAGCGCGGCGAGCCCGAGCAGGTGGACCGCGCGCGCTCCCTCGTAGCCGCCGAACAGCGCGGCGATGGGGGAGAGTTGGACCGGCTTGTAGAGCGCAAGCCCGGAGAGGACTTCGACCGCGCCGAGGAAGATGGCGAGCGTATAGGCGAGCCGCTGCAGGCCGTTGTACAGCCCCTGCTCGGGCGGCGATTTGCGCAGGCGCAGGTACCAGGAGAGGGTCTGGAGCGCGTTGCGGCCGTCGCGCCGCGGGTGGAACGCGCGCCGGCGCCATTCGCCGGTCGCCGCCATCCAGACGAGGTAGACGAGCGCGTTGGCGAGAAAGAGCCAGGCAAGGCCGAAATGCAGGTGGCGCGCTCCGGCCAGCCACTCGCCGGCGCGCATCCATGACGGAGGCGTCCAGTCCTGCAGCGGGTACCAGCGCGCGGGCGAGCCCTTCGGCCCCATTCCGGGAAAGGCAGCGAGGATTTGCAGTCCGCTCGCCGCCATCACGGCGAGCAGCGGAACGTTCGCCCAATGGGTGATCCGGACGGCGAGGGGCTGCTCGGCCCGCGGCGAGCTCATGGGCCGCAGGCTAACCGCGGGCGCGGGGCGTTGCGAGTCGCCAGGCGCAATCGGGTCCATTGTGCGATGCTCCGGGTCTCCGGACGGAAGACAGTCCGGATGGTCAAGGAGGTCTACGCATGTACCGCATTGCGTTCATCGCGGCGAGCTTGTTGTCCTTCGCCGCCACCGGGCAACAGGCAACGCCGGAACACGTCCGCGGCCAGATTGTCTCCGCGGACGGCAACACCCTCACCGTCAAGTCGAAGAACGGGAAGACGACGAAGCTGACCCTCGCCGACGACGTCAAGGTCTCGGTCGCGGAAAAAGGCGAGATGTCCGACGTGCGCGACGGAACCTTCATCGGAACGACGGCCGTGGCGCAAAAGGACGGCACGCTGCGCGCCATCGAGGTGCACGTCTTTCCCGACTCGATGAAGGGAACCGGCGAGGGGCACAGGCCGTGGGACCTTCGCCCCGGCAGCACCATGACCAACGCCACCGTTTCCAAGATGGACGACTCCGGCGGGAAACCGGCGAGCACCATGACCAACGCCACCGTCTCGAAGGTCGCCGGACGCAAGCTCTCGCTGAAGTACAAGGACGGCGAGAAGACGGTGGTGGTTCCCTCGAACGCGAAGGTGGTGAAGCTCGAGGCCGGAGACAAATCGGAGCTCAAGCCCGGCGCGCACGTGTTCGTCATCGCCTCGCGCCAATCCGACGGCTTGCGCGCGGACCGGCTGATCGTCGGCAAGAACGGAGTCGTGCCGCCGATGTGACCGTCAGGCCGCCTTCGCCACCTCGGGGGCGCCCGCTTCCGGCAGCCGTTTCATCAGCGGGACGAGCGCCGCCGCGATGACGGTTCCCACCACGGCCACGAGGCCGAGCTTGATGAAGAGGTTGGTGTAGAGCGGCAGGCTCTGCGCCGGGCTGGTCACGCCCGCGGGAACGCTGGCGTAGGTGGCGACGAAGCTGCCCAGGTACTGCGAGATCCCGGTGGAGAGGAAATAGACGCCCATGAGGAAGCCGCGCAAGGAAGGCGCGACGTAGCGCGCCACCACCGCGAGCCCAAGGCCGCTGATCAGGAGCTCGCCAAGGGATTGAAAGGCATAGCCCACCACCATCCAGAAGAACGAAACCCTGCCCGCGTGGGCAAACCGGCCGCTCACCCCATAAAGGAAGAATCCGAGGGCGAGGATGGCGAAGCCCATGGCGAACTTGGTGGAGATGTGGAAATCGCCGCCCTCCTTCTTTCCCAGCCGGTTGTAGAGCCAGGCAAGAGGCGGGCTGAGGATGAAGATCCAGATCGGGTTGAGCGCCTGCACCTGTCCGGCAGGCACCTGGTAGCCGAAGAGATCGAGATCGACGTTGCGCAAGGAGAAGAGCGTCAGCGAGGTGGACATCTGCTGGTAGAAGATGAAGAAGAGCATCGCCTCGGCGGTGAGGATGATCACCGCCCACAATCCCTTGCGCTCGCGCTCGCTGCCGCTCCTCATCATCAGCCAGAAGATCACCACCATGGCGACGAACGCGAGCGCCACCACCGCGCGCGCCACCTCGCGGTTCTGGATGATGAAGCTGACGCAGACGGTGGCGAGGGCGATGCCGACGAGGATGAGCACCAGCCGGCCGGCCCGGAGCGGCTCGAAGTCGGGCTTCGAGCCCACATGGGCGAGGAAGCGGCGCATGAAGAGGTAGTTGAGCAGGCCGAGCACGAGGCCTGCCGCGCAGACCGCGAAGGCGACGTGCCAGCCGAAGGCGATGGCGATGAGCGGCGTGGCGATCTGCGAGGCGGTCGCGCCGACGTTGACCGCCATGTAATACATGGTGAAGGCGCTGTCGATGCGGGCGGGGTCTCCCTCGTAGAGGCGCGAGATCAGGTTCGCCGGGTTCGCCTTGAAGATGCCGCCGCCCACCGCGACCAGCGCCAGGGCGGGAAAGAGCAGCCCGGGACGATCGGGCACGGCGAGCAGCGCATAGCCGCAGGCGAGCAGGATCGCGCCCAGCACCATGGTGCGCTTGCTGCCGAGGAGCTTGTCGCCGATGTACCCGCCCGCCGCCGGCACCGCGTAGGCGAGCGCGGTGAAGGCGCCGAAGGTGAGGTTGGCGCGGTCGTCTCCGTACGAAAGCCGCTGCACCATGAAGAGGACGACCACCGCGGTCATGCCGTAGTAGCCGAACCTCTCCCACATCTCGATGAGGAAGAGCGTGACGAAGCCGAGGGTCTTGGAACGGGCGGTCGCCGCCGGTTGCGTGGTCATCGTGGCGGCAAACTAGCAGAGAGGGAAAAAGGGGGACACCTGCGTGATTCGCCCTCAGCGCCACCAGGTGACGGGGAATCAAGTAAGGTGTCGCCTCTTTCGGCTAGACTCGTCGAGGTGGCGGTGCGGTACCGACGAGGAGGAGGATCCAGATGCCGGCGCGAGAGGGGATTCGCAGCATTCTATTGATTGTCGGAGGCGCCGCGCTCCTCGCGGCAGCTCTCGTTCATGGGCTGGTCAACGTGCCGCATCTCCGCGAGGACATGCTCGAGCTCGGCATCCGGCGCACCCTGCTTCTGGCCATTTCACTGGTCCTCTATTTCAGCGTGGTGGCGATGTTCGGGTTCGCGGCGCTGGTGGTGAGCGCCGCCGTCTCGCCGCTGCGCGGCAAGGCGCTCTCGCCGGCTCCGCTCTGGGTGGTCGCCGGAACGTACGTGACCTTCGGGATCGTCGCCTTCGTCGCGGTCAGCCCGAGCCCGCATTTCCTCGGCTACACGCTGATGGGCATGGTGGTCGCGGCCGGCGCAGCCTTGACGCCGGCGCCGGTCGGGCGCGGCACGGCTTGACCAGCGCACGCAGCGGACACCTCACAATTCAAGTACCGTCTGCGTTGTCCACGCATGACAGCAAACGCTCCATCGTCGCGCGGCAGGATGGGCCGCAGCCGCCTCGGCGGGGTGCCCACCGCGCTGGCGCCGCCGCACGCGCCGAGGCAGCTCGCGCTCGGCATCGTGCCTGCGACGCCGGTTCCTGCGCGCGAGATCCTTTTTCCCGGCGCCGTGAAGATCGCAAGTTGGCTGGACCCGGACGCGCAACGGCGGCTGGCCGGGGCCTTCCGCCGGTGGGCGTTGCCGCCGGCGGGGCTCCGGCACCCGCGCGTTCCCAGCGGACAGCTGATGAGCGTCCAGTCGGTGTGCCTCGGCTGGCACTGGGAACCCTACGCGTACTCGAGGACGGCCGACGACACCGACGGCGCACCGGTCAAGCCGCTGCCTCTCGATCTCGCCGACCTCGCCCGGGCGGCGGTGGCGGAGACTTTCGGTCCGCGGACCGCCTACCAACCGGACGCGGCCATCGTGAACCTCTATGGGGCGGGCGCGCACCTGGGGCTGCACCTCGACGGCGAGGAGCCCAGCGACGCTCCGGTGGTGACGCTGAGCCTCGGCGACCGCTGCGTCTTCCGCTTTGCCGGCGTCGGCCGGCGCAACGGACCCTTCACCGACGTGGAGCTCCGCTCCGGCGATCTGCTGGTCTTCGGCGGGCCGAGCCGCCGCATCTATCACGGCGTCCCCAAGGTCATGGAGGGCACGGCGCCGGAGGGGCTTGGCCTTCCCCCGGGCAGGCTCAGCATCACCATCCGCGAGACCGGGCTGTGAACGTTCGCGCGCTGGGAGCGCTGCCGGTTGCAAGGCGCGTCGCGGGGCTGGACTGGGCCGGCCATCTCGCGAGGTCTCGACGAGCTGGGTTCTTCGCTGACCGGGCCCCTCCTCGACGCGAGCGAGTGCAAGGCGCTCGCGGACCTCTACGGCGACGATGGCCGCTTCCGCTCCACCATCGACATGGCCCGCTTCCGCTTCGGAAAGGGTGAATACCGCTACTTCGAGCGGCCGCTGCCGAAGCTCGTCGCGGACCTGCGCGCGGCGTTCTGGCCGCAGCTCCTGCCCGTCGCCAGGTCGTGGGCGGACCGCCTGGGGCAGCCCTCGCCCTGGCCGGACGAGCTGGAGGATTGGATCGAGCGATGCCATCGGGCGGGCCAGACCCGGCCGACGCCGCTTTTGCTGCGCTATGGACCGGGCGATTGGAACGCGTTGCACCGCGACCTCTACGGCGAGCTGGTGTTCCCGCTGCAGGTGGTGATTGGCCTCGACCGGCCCGGCATCGACTACACGGGCGGAGAGTTCATCACGCTCGAGCAGCGGCCCCGCGCCCAGTCGCGAGGGACCACCAGCGCCATCGAGCAGGGCCACGGCCTCGTCTTCACCACCCGCGACCGGCCGGTGCCGTCGCGCCGCGGCTGGTCGGCGGCGCCGATGCGCCACGGGGTCAGCGTGCTGCGCTCGGGCCGCCGTCACACGCTGGGCCTCGTCTTCCACGACGCGAAATGAAGCCGTTCGAGGAGATCGTGGCCGAGCACGGAAATCTGGTGATGCGCGTGTGCCGGGCGCTGGTGGGTCCCGCCGATGCCGCCGACGCCTGGTCGGAGACGTTCCTCTCCGCGCTACAGGCGTACCCACGGCTGCCATCGGGCAGCAACGTGAAGGGCTGGCTCGTCACCATCGCGCACCGGAAGGCCATCGATCAGCTCCGCGCCGTCGCGCGAAGACCAGGCGAGATGCGCGAGCTGCCCGAGGTGGCCGCTCCCGAGCCGCCGGCGGATGACGAGGATCTCCGCGCGGCCCTGGACACGCTGCCGCCCAAGCAGCGCGGCGCGGTGATCTACCGGCATCTCGCCGGGCTCTCGTACGCAGAGGTGGGCAAGCTCCTCGGGTCGAACGCCACCGCCGCACGCCGGAGCGCGGCGGACGGCATCGCAAACCTTCGCAAGCGTCTCTCGAAAGGAACGCCATGAACACGGAGAAGCAGGTCATCCATCGGGTTGCGCAGGGATTCACCGGCTCGTTCGAGGCGGAGCACGAGCGCCTCGCCGCGCGGGCGGAGCGGCAGGGACTGCTCGACGTCTCCTACCGCACCATCGACAGCCCGCTCGGGCCGCTGCTCCTCGCGGCCACCCTCGACGGACTCGTGCGGGTGGCGTTCAACCGCGAAGATCATGACTCCGTCCTCTCCCGCCTGGCGACGGAAATCAGCCCGCGCATGCTGCGTACGCCGCGGCGACTGGACAAGGCGGCGCGGCAGCTCGACGAGTACTTCGCCGGCAAGCGGCGCGCGTTCACGCTGCCCGTCGATCTGCGGCTGGCCCGCGGGTTCCGCCGCTCGGTGCTCCTGCACCTGCGCGAGATTCCTTACGGCACGACGCAGAGCTACACCGCCGTGGCGAAGGCGGCGGGCAATCCCTCGGCGGTCCGGGCCGCGGCCAGCGCCTGCTCGCACAATCCGCTGCCCCTGGTCGTGCCCTGCCACCGCGTGGTCCGCAGCGACGGCAGCTTCGGCGAATACCTGGGCGGCCCAAAAGCCAAGCATGCGCTGCTGGCGATGGAAGCTGGTGGCGAGCGCGCGTGATCGCTCAACTCCGCGGAGGCTCGTCCTCGGTGCCCAGCCCCGACACGAGAAGAGAAACGATTCCGACCACGAAGAGCACGGCGGCCACGAGGACGTCGTTGGGGTCGTTCCGCTCGATGCCGATCAGCACCATCGCCAGCGCCGCGCCGCAGCCGATCGCGCCGAGGAAATGAAGCCCCAGACTCGTCGTTTCGCTGCGCGTCACCCGAGCCCCCACGACCACCGCACGCATCGCCCTTCAGGACCGTAGAGCGAGCGCTGCGAGAGGTCAACGGACGGACGGCCCAGGCGCAACCGGACGGGCCAACCGGGTGGAAATTCGTTTGCATACAAACAATCTGCCGCGCCGGGCGAGCGCCTGGACGCTTCGATGCTTAGCGTCCTCGCGAAGGCAACGTCTTGCCAAGGAGGACACCATGGCTTTCGATACCCCCGCACGCTCCCGCACGCTCTTGCCCTGGTCGCTGGGGCTCCTCGCCGCCGGCGGCATCGCCGCGTTCGTCATCCACGCAGTGCACGGCACAGGGCCGGCAACCACCGCCGCCGCACCGGCGGTCGCCGCCAGTCCCGCGCCCGCGACGGACGTCGCATTGCCCTCCTCGACCGAGAGCGATGCGCGGATCCGCAACGCCCTCTCCGGCCTGACGCCGCAGGAGCTCTTCCAGAGCTGGCTCCGCCAGGACCACCTGCTCGACACCCTGGTGGTCACCACCGTCAACATCGCCGAGGACCAGACGCCTTCGCGCCAGCTCTCCTTCTTGAAACCGCATCGCCGGTTCGCAGCTGTGCGGTCCGGCGGGCAGCTGGTGATTTCTCCGCGCAGCCTTGCCCGGTACGACGCGTTCGCGAGCGTCATTTCTTCAATCGACGCGCGGCATCTGGCCTCGGCGTACAAGGCGCTGCATCCATTGCTCGAGAGCGCCTACCACGCGCTCGGCTATCCCAACCTTCCGCTCGACGGGGTGGTCACGCGCGCCCTCCAGCGCATCGAGGACGCGCCGGTCCGCGACCAGGTCGTCCTGCGCAAGTCGGGCGCGGTCTACCTCTTCGCGGACGAGCGTCTCGAGGCGCTCGGCGGAGTGGAGAAGCAGCTTCTCAGGATGGGGCCGAAGAACACCCGGCTGCTCCAGGCAGAGGCCCGCGAGATCGCTTCGGCGCTCGCACTTCCGCTGCGCGGGGAACCGCAGGCGGCGACGGCGCGCTGAGGCCTCGCCACCTCAGCCGCGCAGGGCCTCCCACGAAGAGGCGACGATGAGGCGGAGATCCTGCAACCGCGGCCGGAAACCCAGCTCGCTGCCGATGCGCTCGGAGCTGGCCACGAGGATCGCCGGATCGCCGGGCCGTCTGGGTCCGGTGCGGACGGGGATGTCGCGGCCGCAAACTTCGCGCGCCACGTCGATCACCTGCTTCACGCTGTAGCCCGCGCCGCCGCAACCGAGGTTGAACGCGCCCCCCGCGTGCCCGCCGGCCAGGGCCTCGAGCGAGATCACGTGCGCACGCGCCAGATCGCTCACGTGGATGTAGTCGCGCACGCAGGTGCCGTCCGGCGTCGGATAGTCGGAGCCGAAGACGGTGACTTCGGGAACCGTTCCCAGAGCGGCCTTCAGCAGCAAGGGAATGAGGTGCGTCTCGGGGTCGTGCCGTTCCCTGCAGCGGGCGGTCGCGCCGGCGGCGTTGAAGTAACGCAGGCTGATGGAGCGAAGGCCATATGCCTGCGAATACCAGCGCAGCGCCTGTTCGAAGGCGAGCTTGGTGGCGCCGTAGGGATTGGTCGGCTCGGTCGGATCGCTCTCCTCGATGGGCTGCCGGGCGGGCTCGCCGTAGACCGCGGCGGTGGAGGAGAAGACCAGCTTGTCCACGCCGGCGGCGCGCATTCCCTCGAGCAGCGCGAGCCCGGCGACGACGTTGTTGCGGTAGTACTTCGCGGGGTCCTTGACCGATTCGCCCACCAGCGAATCTGCCGCCATGTGCACGACGGCGTCCATTCCAGAAAGCGCGGCGCGAAGCCGCCCGGCGTCGAGAAGGTCCGCATGGACGAAGGACGCGTCGGGGTGCACCGCTTCGCGGTGCCCCTTGTACAAGCTGTCGTAGACCGCCGCTCCGTGACCGGCCCGGATCAGCTCTTCCACCACCCCGCTGCCGATGTACCCCGCGCCGCCAGTGACCAGGACACGCATCGCCATCTCCACACAGACGGTCCGCCCGCCCCGCGCCTTGGCTGGCAAGCTGCCAGATTGCGCGGGCGCCGTCGATGAGGAGGGCCCGCGTGACGAAGCTGGCGCCGGGCACGCGAGCTGCTTTGCGCGTCGAGGCCCGAGCGGTTAGTCTTGCGGCGTGTTGCGCCGGGTCGTTTCCGCCGTTGTCCTCCTCGCCATCGCGTCCAGCCCCGTGGTCGCGAGGACCCGGCTCTTCTGCCGTTACACCGGCGTCGAGATCACCGACTGCGCGGAGCAGGTGTCCGGCAACAGCGTGGTCCAGGTCGCCGGCTGCTGCGATCACCGGATCACGCGGCCGGTGGGGGTCCTTCTCCAGGGTCGCGATCAGCAGATCGCCCCTCCGGCGCTCCAGGTGCTTCCCGCAATCCAGATGGGCGATTCATCGGACCGCCTTTCGCCCGCGCAGCGCGCGCATGGCTGCGAGTCGCCGACGAGGTCCGCCCGTCTATCTGATCACTCGCGCCTTGCTCATCTGAGCCCCGGTGGATCGCTCGCCGCCACGCCGCGCATCCGTGCGCCGGCGCGGCCCTTTGTCCACCCATGCCGTCGCGAGGCAGTCCATGATCGGAACCGTATTGGCGTTGGCCATCGCCGCGCCGCCTCCATTGCGCCTTGCGGACCTGCTCCGCGAGGCGCGCGAGAAGAATCCCGACCTCAAGGCCGCGCAGGCGCGCGTCAGCGCGGCCCGAATCCTCGATCGCGCCCGCCGGCGCCCTCGACGACCCGATGTTGATGGTCCAGCTCTGGAACGCGCCAGTGGACTTCGCAACCGTCCCGGTCATGGTCCAGATCACCCAGCAGATCCCGCTGGGCGGCAAGCGCGGCGCGCGCACGGACGTGGCGCGCGCGGATGCGGCCATGGGCGCCGCCGAGCTGGCGGCGAAGCAACGCGAGATCGACACGCAGGTGGCAGCGGCCTACTTCGACCTCTTCCTCGCCGAGCGGACGCAGCGCGTGGACGACGAGCTGGAGCAGATCCTGGCGGTGCTCCTCCAGGCGTCCGAGGCGCGCGTCTCGACCGGCAAGGCGGAGCAGGCGGAGCTCTTGCGCGCGCAGGGAGCGCTGATCCAGCTCCGCTCGGACCGCGAGACGGCGCTGGACCACCGCCAGTCGGCGTGGGCGCGGCTCGCGGCGCTGCTCGATCGCGATCCTGCCTCGCCCAGCGGCAACACCACCGAGCCGCGCATGCTCTCCTCGCTGCCCGAGCTTGCGGCGCTGCGCGAGCGGGCGCTGGAGAAGCGGCCGGAGCTGCTCGGCGCCCGGGCACAGATCTCCAGCGCAAAGGCCGGGCAGCGACTCGCGAAGTCGGCGGAGGTTCCCGATCTGGGAGTCTTCGCCGCCGAAATGCATACCTTCCGCAATCCGGCGGGCGTCTCCGACTTCCTCTTCGCCGGGTTCCAGATCAACCTTCCCATCTTCGGCGGCCGCAAGAACCAGCCTCGCATCGCCGGCGCGGCCGCGCAGGTCATCGCGGCAGAGGAGGCGGAGCACGCGCTGCGCAACCGCATCGCCTCGGAGATCGCGGAGCAGTACGCGCACCTCCAGGCGGAGCAGCGCCAGATCGAGCTGCACCACCAGCTCATCCCCATCGCGCGCCAGGCGGTGGAGAGCGCCGAGTCGAGCTACGGAGCGGGCCGCGCCGACTTCACCATGGTCATCGACGCCGCGCGCGAGCTGCGCATGCACGAGCTGGACCTGGCCACGCACCTCGCGATGTACGAGCAGCGCCTCGCGGAGCTGCAGCGTGCGGCCGGCGTCGATCTGGGCCTGGAGCAGGCGGCGGAGGGCGGACATGAAGAGCATCGCTAGCCTCGGCCTCGCCGCCCTCGTCCTGCTCGCGGCTTGCGCGAAGAAGACTGACGCCGCCGATGCCCTGCACGCAGGGGACATGCTGGTGCGCTTGTCGCTCGATCCCGACCCGCCGCGCGCCGGCGAAAATGTGCTGGCCCTGGAGCTGCGGGATGCGCAGGGCAAACCCGTCGAGAACGCCCAGCTCGGCTTCGTCTACGACATGCCCGCGATGGGCGCGATGCCGGAGATGAAGGGCGGCGGCGACGTGAAGGAGATGGGCGGCGGGAAATACCGGATCGCCTATCCACTGCCGATGCTCGGCGATTGGACGCTCACCGTCGGGATCGACGCGCCGGGCCACCCGCACGCAGAGTTCCGCATCAAGGTCTCGCCGCCGCACAAGGGATACGGCGTGCTGTCCGGCGGGGCGATGCCCATGCGCGAGGGAGCGCCGCGGACGGTGGAGATCGGACCGGAACGGCAGCAGCTCATCGGCGTGGTCTTCGCCAAGGTGGAGCGGCGGCCGCTGAGCCTTTCCCTGCGCGCCTCGGGCCGGGTGCAGGTGGACGAGACGCAGGTCCACGACGTGGTGCTCAAGTACGACGCGTACGTCGAGAAGCTTTTCGTCGACCAGACCGGGCAGCAGGTCAGGGCGGGGCAGCCGCTGCTCGTGCTCTACAGCCCCGAGCTGCTCTCCAGCGAGCGGGACTATCTCGTCGCGGTGAAGAGCGGCGGCCTGGCAGGCAATGAGCAGGTCGTCCGCGCGGCGGAGGAACGGCTCGAGCTCTGGGGCCTCTCCGGCGCGCAGATCGCCGGTCTGCGCAAGCGGGGCACGGCCGAGCCGCGCCTCACCATCCACAGTCCCGCCGCCGGCACCGTGCTGGAGAAGAGCGTGGTCGCGGGCACCCGGGCGATGGCGGGAACGGCGCTCTACCGCATCGGCAACCTGGGCCGGATCTGGGTGCTCGCCGACCTCTTCGAGTCCGATGCTCCCTACCTGCGCGCAGGCCTTCCCGCGACCATGACGCTCCCCTATCTGAGCGGGGTGGCCTGGAAGGGAACGGTGCAGTTCGTCTACCCGACGGTGGACGAAAAGACGCGCTCGCTGCATGCGCGGCTGGCCTTTCCCAATGCGCGGCTCGCGCTCAAGCCGGGGATGTTCGCCGACGTCACCGTCGAGGTCCCGCTGGGCACGCGCCTCGCGGTGCCCGACAACGCATTGCTCGCCTCGGGCGAGCACCGCTACGCCTTCGTCAAGCGCGGCGAAGGAGAGCTGCAGGCCGTGGAGGTGAAGACGGGCGCGCTCTGCGGCGACTACGACGAGGTGCTGGAGGGACTCTCGGAGGGGGAAGAGGTGGCGACGCAGGCAACCTTCCTGCTCTCCAGCGAGGCGCAGCTTCGCAGTGCCCTGCCGCGCTGGAGCAATCCGTGATCGCGAAGATCATCGCCTGGTGCGCGCACAACCGTCTCGCCACCCTGCTCCTGGTCGGGCTGATGACCGCCTGGGGCGTCCTTTCCCTGCGCTCCACCGCCCTCGACGCCATCCCCGATCTCTCCGACGTGCAGGTGATCATCTTCTCCGAGTGGATGGGCCGCGCGCCCGACCTGGTCGAGGACAACATCACCTATCCGGTCGTCTCCTCGCTGCTCGGCTCGCCGCGGGTGACGGCGGTGCGCGGCCAGTCGATGTTCGGGATGTCGTTCGTCACCGCCATCTTCGAGGACGGAACCGACCTCTACTGGGCGCGCAGCCGCGTGCTGGAAAAGCTCTCCAGCATCTCCAATCGCCTGCCCCAGGGAGTGACGCCCATCCTCGGGCCGGACGCGAGCGGCGTGGGCTGGGTATTCGAGTATGCGCTGGTCGACAAGACGGGCCACACCACGCTGCAGCAACTGCAGTCCCTGCAGGACTGGAACATCCGCTACGCGCTGCAGGCGGTCCCGGGCGTCGCCGAGGTGGCCAGCGTGGGCGGGTTCGTCAAGGAATACCAGATCGAGCTCGACCCCAACCGCCTCGCGGCGCTCGACGTCCCGCTCAGCAGCGTCGTCGAGAGGGTGCGCATGTCCAATGCCGACGTCGGCGGACGCGTATTGGAGGTCAGCGGCACCGAGCATTACGTCCGCGGCCGCGGCTACGTGAAATCGCCCAAGGACCTGGAACAGGTGGTGCTCGGCTCGCACGGTGGAACGCCCATCTTGCTGCGCGACGTGGGCACGGTCCGCATCGGCCCGGCGCAGCGCCGCGGGCTCGCCGACCTCGACGGCGAAGGGGAGACCGTCGGCGGCGTCGTCATCGCGCGGTCGGGAACCAACGCGCTGCAGGTCATCGACGCGGTGAAGGCGCGCATCGCCGAGCTGGAGCCCACCCTGCCGCCCGGCGTCCAGCTCGTGCCCACCTATGATCGGTCGACGCTGATCCGCGCCAGCATCGATACCCTGAAGCACACCCTGATCGAGGAGCTGATCGTCGTCACCCTGGTCATCCTGCTCTTTCTCCTCCACTTCCGCTCCACGCTGGTCCCGGCGCTGCTCCTGCCCATCGCGGTGCTGCTCGCCTTCATCCCCATGAAAGAGATGGGCCTGACGGCCAACATCATGTCGCTGGGCGGAATCGCCATCGCCATCGGCGCCATGGTGGATGCGGCCATCATCGTGGTCGAGAACGTGCACAAGCGGCTCGAGCGCTGGGAGCGCGAAGGCGCGCAGGAGCCGCGCGCCGAGGTGGTGCTGCAGGCGCTGCAGGAGGTGGGCCGGCCCATCTTCTTCTCGCTCCTGGTGATCACCGTCGGGTTCCTTCCCGTCTTCACCCTGGAAGGCACGGAGGGCCGGCTCTTCTCTCCGCTCGCGTTCACCAAGACCTTCTCGATGGGATTCGCGGCCCTCCTCTCGGTCACGCTGGTCCCCGCCATCGCGGCCACCTTCATCCGCGGACGGATCCGCGACGAGGCGCACAACCCGCTCAGCCGCGCGCTCGGCCGGCTCTACCATCCCGTCTGCCGCTTCGCGCTGCGCTTCCGCTGGCAGGTCATCGCCGGCGCGCTCTTGCTCATGGCGGTCACGGTTCCAGTGGTGAAGCTCCTGGGAAGCGAGTTCATGCCGCCGCTCAACGAGGGCACCCTGCTCTACATGCCGACCAGCGCGCCGGGCATGAGCGACGCCACCGCGCGCGACGTGCTGCAGCGGATGGACCAGGTGCTCAAGGGCTTCCCCGAGGTGGCCCGCGTCTTCGGCAAGGCCGGCCGCTTCGATTCGCCGACCGACCCCGCGCCGCTCTCGATGTTCGAGACCGTCGTGGAGCTGAAGCCGGGCGTGGCCAAGGACTGGGACGCGCTGGTCCGCAAGCTCGACGGCGCCATGGCGTTCGCGGGGATGCCCAACGTCTGGTGGATGCCCATCCAGACGCGCACGGAGATGCTGGCCACCGGCGTCCGCAGCCCGCTCGGCGTCCTGGTGTTGGGGCCGGACACGAAGGAGATCGACCGCATCGGCGCGGAGATCGAGGCTGCCTTGCGCGAGGTGCCCGGCACGCGCAGCGCCTTTTCCGAGCGCATCGGCGGCGGATACTTCCTCGATTTCGACGTCGATCGCCAGCAGGCCGCGCGCTTCGGGCTCAACGTCGGCGATGTCGAGGACGCGGTCGAGACCGCCGTGGGCGGGCTGACGGTCTCCACCACCGTCGAGGGGCGCGAGCGCTATCCGGTGACGGTGCGCTATGCGCGCGACTTCCGCTCCGATCTGCGATTCATTGGCGCGGGTGCGGGTGGCGACCATGGACGGCGCGCAGGTGGCGCTGGGCCAGGTGGCGCATCTCCAATTGCGCACCGGGCCGTCGATGCTGCGGGACGAGAACGGCCAGCTCGCCGGCTACGTCTTCGCCGATACGGCGCGGCCCATCGACGACTACGTGCACGACGCCAAGAAGGCCGTCGCCGGGAAGGTCAAGCTGCCGCCGGGCTATCGCCTCGACTGGGCCGGGCAATATCGCTACCTGGAACGCGCCAAGGCGCGGCTCGCCATCGTGGTGCCGGTCACGCTCTTCGTCATCTTCCTGCTCCTGTTCTTCAACTCGCGGCAGCGCCGGTGGAAGCGCTGATGGTCATGCTGGCGGTGCCCTTCTCGCTGGTGGGCGCGTTCTGGCTGCTCTGGCTGCTCGGCTACAACCTGTAGCGTCGCCGTCTGGGTCGGACTGATCGCGCTCGCCGGCCTCGACGCCGAGACGGGCATCGTGATGCTGCTCTATCTCGATCTCGCCTGGAAGGAGCGAAAGCCCGCCACCCAGGCGCGAAGCCCGCGAGGCGATGGTCGACGGCGCCGTCAAGCGCATCCGCCCCAAGATGATGACCGTGGCCACCATCCTCGTCGGCCTCTTGCCCGTGCTCTGGTCCACGGCACCGGCGCCGACGTGATGAAGCGCATCGCCGCGCCGATGGTGGGCGGGGTGGTCACTTCCGCAATCCTCGAGCTGCTCGTCTACCCGGCGCTGTATTTCATCTGGAAGGGCCGCAGGCTCCCGCGAGGTCAATCCGACGGCGCTATGGCGTGAAATGCGCCTCCGGGTAGGGGAAGCCCGCCGGCCTGGGGGCCGCCGGCAGCACGTGGCTGCGCACCGCCGCGTCGCAGACGGCGTACCCCCAATTGATGAGCTTCTTCTGCAGCACCTCGTCCATCGCCTTCAGACGCGTCGGGACCGCGGCAAGGCCGAGCGCAACCGGATGCGGAACCGGCAGCGCATCCGCAATCGGATAGCGCGAGATGTCGGTGCCGATTCCGAAATACGTACCGGTGCGGAGCTTTTCTTCGAAGGCGTCGATGGTGATTCGCTTGCGCAGTGAACGGACCTGGTTGTCGATGATGTCCAGCACCCTGAGGACGTGACCCAGCCAATTCGTCTGCGGAGCAAGGATCGGAGGCATCTTCGCGCCTCCGTCGCTCACCAGAACCGTCTTGTACCGCTTCCAGACGGTCTCCAACCCCATGTTGTCATAGACGCCGCCGTCGGTGAGCATCGCCTGGCTGCGGAATTGCTCGTACCCGGGTTGCCCGGTGCCGTCCTCGAACCTGAAACCCTTCAGCTCGAGCAGCACCGGCGAAAGCACCGGAGGAAACGCCGACGACGCCGTGACCACCTTCGCCAGCGCGACCCGCGGCGCCTTGACCATGCCGAGGTGGTAGTCCGCCATGTACGGCTTGGAAAAGCGGAAGAGCGAACCCGTCTGGACGCTGGTCGCGTTGAAGACGAAGCGCGGACCCTCGTCCGACAAGTCCTGCAGCGTCGCATCGCCGAACAAGTGCTTGCGGTAGGCCGCCTCCACCCGATCCGAGATGCGCTGCCAGGGAAGCAGAGCGCCCACCAGCACGGAGGAGACGTCGATTCCGCTCGCCGCCATCTGCCGCAGCGGCAGGGTCAGCCTGGCATCGAAATTCGTCGCCACTCCGTTCTCGTCGAAGGCAGAGATCCTTCCAGGCGAGCGCCAGGACCCCCGCCGTGATCGATCCGCCGGAGACGCTGGAGATGCGCTTGAGCATCTTGAGGTAGCCCAGTTGGTTGAGCCTCCACAGCGTGCCGACGTGGAAGAGCATCGCCCGGTAGCCTCCCCCCGAGAGACAGAGCGCGGCGCCGTCCTCCAGCGATTTCGCCTTCTCCTCCGAGCCGACGGTCGGATCCAGCCGCTCGTCCTGCATCAGTTCCCCCCAATCGCGGAATCCCGAGCCGCGGGCCTTCGACGCTTGATTACCTCAATCGGCGGTGTATTGTCCCCCGCGAGCGTTTGGGGGGACACATGCCGAATGCGCCTGATCCGACCAGGCTCCCGACGCCGGCGCGCCGGCCGCTGCGCGTCTTCGCCTTCAATCCCAGCCGGGGCAGGCTGCTCGGCAACGAGATGCAGCTCGACGTCCGCTATCGGCCGCTCTCCCCCGGCCCGGCCGATCAGAGCGGCCTCCACGATCAGATCGCCGTCGTCGACTATGACGCCGTCCGGAACAAGTACTATCGGCCCGTCGACCTCGACCTTCCCGCGGTCCTCATTCCAAACGGCATCTCGCCCTGCGAGTCGGACCCGCGCTTCCACCAGCAGATGCTCTACGCGGTGGCCAGCGACACCGTCGAGCAGTTCGAGAGCGCGCTCGGGCGGCGCATCCACTGGCGCCGCGCGGAGCGGCCGCTCGACGCGCCGGAGGGCTTTCTCCCGGACGACATCCTCACGCTCAACCTCTACCCGCACGCAATGCAACAGGCGAACGCCTTCTACAGCCCGGAATGCCACGGCATCCTCTTCGGCTATTTCCGGGCCGGGCGCGGCGACGTGGGCCACAACATCCCCGGGCAGACCGTCTTCACCTGCCTGTCCCACGACATCATCGTCCATGAGACCACGCACGCCATCCTCGACGGGCTGCGCAGCCACTTCCTCGAGCAGACCAATCCGGACGTGGCCGCGTTCCACGAGGCGTTCGCGGATCTCGCCGCGCTCTTCCGCCACTTCACCCACAAGGAGGTATTGCTCGACGCCATCCAGCGGACCGGCGGCCGCCTCTACACCTCGTCGCTGAAAGGAAACCCGCTCGCGGACCGGGCGGCGGAGTCATGGCTTGCGGAAGGAGACGAAGACCGCAATCCATTGATCGAGCTGGCGGGCCAATTTGGCGAGGCGGCGGCCCTGCACAAGGGCCTGCGCTCGGCCATCGGCAAGCCGAAGACGATGAAGGAGCTGCACGACATGACCGAATGCCACGAGCGGGGGTCCATCCTCGTGGCGGCGGTGTTCGACGCCTTCTTCACCGTCTACATCAAGCGCGCGGCGGCCCACTTCCGCATCTACCGCTCCGCCGGAGGGGTGGAACGCGAGGATCTGACGGGTCCCCTCGCCGAGGCCCTCTGCGAGGAGGCGACGGACACCGCAAACCAGTTCTTGTCCACCTGCATCCGCGCGCTGGATTACCTGCCGCCGGTGGACGTGACCTTCGGCGACTTCCTGCGCGCTGTCTTGACCTCGGAAAGGGACCATGACCCCGTGGATCGCGAGGGCATCCGGGACGCATGGATGCAGGCCTTTCGCCGGCGCGCGATCCTGCCGGATGACGCGCCCTTCTTCTCCGAAGAGGCGCTGAGCTTGCCGGCGCGGCGCGATTCGGTCACGGTCGAGGGGCTTCCCTTCGGCGGTCCTCTCGGGCTCAGCCCGGACGACCAGCGGCAGACGGCCAAGGCGCTCCGGGCGTTCATCGATGTCAGGAAGAACAAGGAGCTACTCGACCTCGATCCGCGAAATGACCTACGCCATTCCGTCATTCCATCCGCTCTATCGAATCGGCGCCAACGACAGCATCCGCTGGGACCTGGTGGCGGAGGTCGTCCAGACCGCTCCGTCAGATCCTGCCGCCTTCCCGCTGCGCGGGGGCACCACCATGATCGTCTCCACCCACAGCACGGGCGGCACCGGCCAGGGCCAGGCCATGTTCCTGCGCTATATCATCTCGAAGCCGTTGCACGGTGCGCGGGGCGACAACCGGCGTGAGCGCCAAGATGATTACCTCGAACAGATGGGGTTCAGGCGCGGTTCCGCGCCAAGCGAGTTGCGCGCCAATTTCGCGCTCATCGACGGGCAGGCCTGATCATGGGCCGAACGACGACGCCGCGGAAGGTCAAGCAGGCGCGGCCTGCGAAAGCGCCTGCGCGGAAGCCCCAAAGCGGTCCTCTTCCGCCTTCCTCCCCCGCGCCAGGCGCGCAGGGGGGCGAGTCGCGCTGGAAACCGATGGCCGGGGAAGTCGGTATCCGCGTCCGCATGTACCGGGTGGGCTTCGGCGATTTCTTCCTGCTCTCGTTTCTCGATGACGGCGGTCCACCGCTCCACGTCGTGATCGACTGCGGTGTGTTCAAGGGCACCAGCCAGACGGGCGACATCCACAGCATCGAGGCCGCGGTGGAGGATCTGGTGGAGGTCACGGGCAAGCAGGTGGCGCTCGTCATCATGACGCACCGGCATGCCGACCATATCGCCGGGTTCGCACGCTGTGTCGAAGACTTCGCGAACCTGACCGTCGGCGGTGTGTGGATGCCCGTCTGGGAATCCGAATACGAACCCACCGCCGTCAAGTTCCAGGCAGAGCTCACGCGCACCGCGCTCGCGCTGTACCAACATTTCGCGGGCTTCGGCGCCAGGGCATCGGAGGCCCAGGACACCGCCCGCAAGTACATGGAGAACGCCACCGGCGAGTCGGGCGCGGGCGCCAGGGGATCCAACGCGGTGGCGCTCGCGCTCCTCAAGCGCGGCTTCCGGGGAATCACCCCCAGATATTACAAGAGCGGGGACAAAGCCGAGCTTCCCAAGGCGCTGGCCGACGCAGGCTTGTCCGCGCAGATCCTCGGCCCGCCGCCGGTGGACGACCTGGCGCTGATGAAGCTGATGGACCTGCAGAAAAACGTGGGCCAATACCTTGACCGGGGCGATGACGACGCTCCCCGTGCCTTCGCGCCCTTCGGCACCGAATGGGAAGTCGATCCGGCGAAGGCGTCCGGCGACACGAATACGGCGCCGTATGCCCCCGCCTCGTTCCGCGAGTGGGTGGATCCCCGCAGGAACTGGCGGCCCGTCACGTCCGGACAAGCGAACAAGGCGCGGCACAAGATGGAGCTCGCGCTCCGCCAGTCGCAGCCGGTCGCCGCCCTGACGGCCGCCAAGCAGCTCAACGCATTCCTCAACAACCAGAGCCTCGTGGTGCTCTTCACCTTCAGGGGCAAGAAGCTCCTCTTCGTCGGGGACGCGCAGGCGGGCAACTGGGAGCATTGGCTGTTCGAGACCGATACGCCGGACAAGACGGGCGGCGCCGCCAGGACCGATACGCCCGACACGACGGGGGATGGCGCCAAGACCGATACGCCGGAGAAGAAGCCGGACGGCGCCATCTCTCCGCTCGCCCGGCAAATCCTCACCAGCCTGGACTTCTACAAGGTAGGCCACCACGGCAGCGGGAACGCCACGCCGAAGGTCGCGGCGGAGATGATGGGCACGCGGGAGGACAAGTTCGCCGCGATGTGTTCCACGCAAGCAGGGGTCTATGGGACGGAGGATCCCGACGACGCGACCAAGGGCACGGAGGTGCCGCGCATTCCCTTGCTGGAGAAGCTCGCTTCGGAGAGCGCTCTGGTCCGCAGCGATCAGGTCCCGATCACGGTCGCGGCCAAGCAGATTCCGGCGGAGGCTCCGGCGCCATTGCCGGCTGCGACTTCCCGGTTCCGATTCGAGCAGGGCACGCTTTGGGTGGATTGCTATCTCTAGCAGTCCGTTTCCGGGGGCGGTGCGATGAACCGATTCGCAGTTCCAGCGGCGGCGCTCGCGGTTGCGGCAGGCCTTCCGGCGCGGGCCGCGGACGAGACGGGCGAAGACGAGCGGCGCGAGGCGGACTGCATCGACCAGTACAACAGCAAGACGTACGAGAACGCTGACGAGGTCGGCTTCCGGCGGAATCCGTTCCTGCTCCACGCG
Source organism: uncultured delta proteobacterium (assembly GCA_963792275.1). GTDB lineage: Bacteria > Myxococcota > Myxococcia > Myxococcales > 40CM-4-68-19 > 40CM-4-68-19. Next base: position 54,986 of record CAWBVQ010000010.1, on the reverse strand, counting down.
CTGCTCTTCGGCGGCAAGCTCGTCGGCTCGCACGAGGACGACGCCGCGCTCCCGCGCGACCACGAGGTGGGCGCCCAGGCCGATCTCGACTTTCCCATCCTCTTCTCGAGCCTTTTGCGATCGAGCGGCGCCACCGATTTCGGCCTCTCCTTCGGGGTCGGAGGAGACGTCTGGGAGGCGCGCAACCAGTCGCGCGAGTGGGGCGGCGAGGTGCGCATCGGGTTGATGCGCCGCCGCTACCAGCCAACCTGGAGCAATCCCGGCGGCATCCAGCCACGCTGCCGGCGCACCCGGACCGACCTCGGCGTGGATCTGCTGCGCTGGAGGATCGGCGGCTTCACCGACCTTGCCGCGGCGAAAAGCCCCACCCTGCTGACTTCCTCCATCGGCTTTCCCAATCTCACCCGCCGCTATTCCTATTCGACGTGGGGGCTTGCCTGGAGCGTATCCGCCCTCGAATTCCGCGTCGCGCCCGCATTCCAGCTCGGGACACGTGGATATGCGGAATATGACGTGGGCCAGGTCGCATTCCGCGGCGAGCTGCTCGTCCGCTGGCGCAGCGGATGGCCTTCGTTGTTCTTCGCCCTCCAGGCAGGGCTGAACTGGGAGCTCGGAGACGGACTCCTATGACCGCGCTGCGCATCGCATCGGTCGCGAGCCTCTGTGCCGCCTGCGCGTCCCGCACCTCGACGGTGACCACGCCCAGGATCGAGGACGAGCCGGCCAGGCTCAGCCGCTTCGACCTGGTGCCTCGTGGGTACGACGCCAATGGCTTTGCCCTGAACCCGCAGTTCGGCTGGGACTACAACCGGACGTGTCACAAGTACGTGGAAAAAAGCCTCCGGCCGCAGGACACCACCGACTGCTCGTGGCATTTCTGGAGCGCGGAGCGGGTGAAAGAGAAGCGCCCGGCCTGCAACACCTATCCGATGGATCCCGACTTCTCCACCGATCTCTCGTCCACCCTCGCGCTCACCTGCTCCGACAGCCCGCTCAGCTTCATGGGCCATGTGAACTGGGGACGGTACTATGGCGGCGCCGTCACCTACGAGGGCTGGGTGGAATGGGAGGGGTTCAGCGGGCGCTGGCCGGGCGATTACGACCTGAACTTCGTCCTCACCCTCAACGACAAGAGGAGCCCCGGCGAAGGGTGGAACTGGATCACCGTCGAGATGGATTCGCGTGAGCTGAAGAACGTCGGCTCTCCGTGGTGGCGATCGCTCTTGCGCAAGGTCGACGAGAAGAAACTGGACGTCGCCGACCACGTGGGCGTCGCGCGCGCGCAGGTGACGGGGCTGTTCGGAATCGACGCCGAGCACATGTCGCTGCGCGACCCCGGCCTGGAGCTGCATCCCGCGTATGCGATGGCGCTCCTGGTTCCCTGCCCGCCGAAGGAGCCGAAGGGCCCGAAGGACCCCATGGAGCCGGAGGAGCCGCGCTGTGCGCCAGAGCAGGAACGCTGGGCGCTGCTCGCGCGCTCGAGCGGCAACGAGGGCCTCTGTTCGCACTGGGATCGAAAGCACGTGATGCATGTCCTCCACGGGAGCCACACCTTCCGGATCACCTGGCGGCCGGGAAGGACGGGCGTGCGCGTGAACCGGGAGCGGACCCGGTTCTGCAACGACGGAAACACGAAGGACCCCGTCGTCGTCGCGCACGACGACGCCCATCGCTTGCTCCGGGTCACCGTCCCGCTCTCCGAGGGCGGGATGATCGACGGCGATCTCTACCTGGAATGGACGGGCACGCCCAAGGAGGAGGATCGTCCCCCGCCGGCGCCGCGAATCATGAGGCAGGATCTCGAGGATCCGGCGGCCGCCCAGCACACCATCGACGCCGTCAAGGCGGATCCGCGCGAGGCCGCCGCGTTGAAGGCGGAGCGCGAAAAGCAGCGCCGGTGCCACGAGGTGACCGTGGTCGACCAGGCCGCTCCCATTGCCCCGCTCCCGGTGCCGAAGGCGTGCGAGTTGATGGCCCCGATGAGCGAGGAACGCAGAGAGCTCGTCGGCCTTCCCCTGCGCGCGGCGGCGCCGCCACCGAATGAGGAGAAGGACGTCATCGACACCTATTGCGAGAAGCGTGCGGGCCAGAGCGAGGCGGCGGCGAAGTTCTGTGCGGAGCACGCGGGGAAGCACTGAGATGCGCGTCATCGGACTTGCGGCGGTGGTGGCGGTGACCCAGTCCGCCTGCTTTCTCCTCGACGTGAAGCACGTCGTCGACGACGTCACCTACAGCAGCGGGGAGGGCAACCCGCTGACCGTGGAGGGATATGCCGTCTCTCCGCCTCATGCCGGCGGATCGTTCAGGGCCGGTGTCGGCGCCGCAGACATCACGCCGCCGCCCGGCTTCCCGACCGGAGGCCATGGGCCCGCGGGAGACGTGGCGCGCGGATATTGGATCCGCCTGAAGGCTCGCGCATTCTTCTTCGAGGATGCGACTGGCCGGACGCTGGCGCTCGTGTCGAGCGAGCTGTTCGCCATTCCCGGCGGGCTGCGCGCCGAGGTCGCCGCGCGGGTGGTGAAGGCGCTGCGCGGGAGGAAGTTGGACGTGGCGTTCTCCGTCGATTCCCTCATCCTCGCCGCCACCCACACGCATCACGGCCCCGGCAACTTCATGACCGCGCGCTCGCACAACCAGTTCGGCTCGACATATCCCGGATTCTCCGAAGAGCTCTTCCGCTTTCTTGCCGGGCGCATCGCCGATGCGGTGGTTGCCGCGATCGTCGATGCGCGGTCGAACGCAGGCCGGGTAGAGCTCATGGTGCATACGCACGCCGTCGACGAATCGATGCTCCTCAACCGGGCGCCGTCCGCGTTCGTCCTCAACCGCGATCGCGATGAGTCATTGGCGCAGCTCGATACCGGCCTCGGTCCGATGCCGCATTGTCCGGCGGGGCGCGCGACGCCACCCGGCGGTTGGGACCTCTACGGCTGCCCGCGGCTGCGGGCCGTCGATCGCGCGCTGACGGTGCTGGAGATCGCCCGCGGCGGGAAGCGCGCCGGCGGCCTCGTCTTCTTCGCTGCGCACCCGTCGGACCTGCCCGGCCGACACGCCCTTCTACAGCCCCGACTTCGCGGGCGCCGCCCTGGCCCGCCTGGAGCGGGAGCATGGCGGCATTTTCGGGTTCTTCAATGGCGCCGAGGGCGACGTCACGCTCCAGCGGGACGCGCGGAACCTCGTCGAGGTGGAGCGGTTTGGCGCGTCGTTCGCGAAAGCCGTCGACGCCGCCCTCCAGGCGCCGGCCCGGACCATCTCCAATCCGTCGGTGGTGGTGAAGACGGCGGCCTTCCGGCCTTCGCTCGAGGCGGAGCGAGCCTGCACGAGCGGAGGTCAGACCGTGGCGCTTGCTCCTGAACCCGCCATCGGCACGGCCGCACTCGGGGGCGCGGAGGACAATCGCACGCAGCTCTACCAGCTGGGATGGCGCGACGGAGTGCGCGACAAGGCCACCCCCGCGCAGGGAGTGAAGCTGCCGGCGCTGGACTCGCGCATCGTGCGCGGGCTCTCGCTGACCAGGCTCCTCTCCAAGCCGGAGGCGTTTCCCGACTCGATTCCCCTGGTGGTGGCGCGACTCGGAGATTTCTCGCTGGCGGCGGTCCCCGTCGAGCTGACCACGGCGGCGGGTCTGTCCGTGCGGCGCTCGCTGAAGCTGAAGCACGGAGACCTGGAGCTCGTCGGGCTCGCCAACGAATATCATTCGTACGCGACCACCCGCGACGAATACTGGGAGCAGGACTACGCGGCCGCCTCGACCATCTGGGGACCTGACGAGACGGCGTTCCTCGCCTGCCGTCTCGCCGAGCTCGACCGCGGCGTCGAGGCAAGGGCCGAGATGGTTCCGACCGTGCAGTACCATCCCGGCGTCCCTCCAAAGCAGCCGTTCGGCCTCGCCTTCACCGGCGTCGTCGCCGCGCCCGACGACGCGATGGGCACCATCCTCGTCGACGAGCACGGACTTCCGGATCGGAGCCTGCCCTGGTTCGTCTGGACGGAGCCGGCTGCCGCCGGGGATGCCCAGTTCGCACGAGCCTCCGAGCGCACCGTCTCCGTCTGGTCGAAGGCGACCCAGGGCTGGGAGAAGCTCGAGGACGACGGAGCCGACGGCTTCCTCACCATGTACCTCGGCAACCAGCGATGGGCCGCCCTTTGGCTACGGCCGATGCTGAAGCACGTGAACGGCCGGTTCGCCTTCAAGGTCGAGCGGAAGGACGCCGCGCCCGGGTGTTCCGGCGAGTTCTCGCCGCCGGCCTCCCGCGGCCGCATATCGGCAGCGCCCTGCACCGCATTGAAGTGAGTCGCCGTTCCACGCCTTCCAGACCCGCGCACCTGCGCTCGTCTACGACAGGTCGGCCACGATCGAGCCGGAGCGCCTCGTCGCATATCCGCCAACGCTTTGCAGCTCGCGGCGGAATTGGCCCGAGGAGAGGACGTCGACGAGCCGCGCCAGGCGCCGATCGCCCAGCGACTCCTTGGGGAAGATGAGGTCGAATCGCTCGGTCGCGAGGGGAACGAACTCCAGGCCGAGCGCGAGCGCCGAGGCGCAGGTCACCACCGCCGCGTCGGCCGACCCGTGCGCGACGGCGTGCGCCGCCTCCAGGTGTCCCGGCGCCGTCCGCCGGTACCCCTCGACGTCGGACGGTCGCAGGCCTTCCTTGGCGAGAAGTCGATCGAGCAGCCGGCGGGCGCCGGCGTCCTCGTCGCGGTTGACGAGCCGCACCCCTTTGCGCGCCAGGTGGGCGACGCCGCGGATGCGGCGCGGGTTGCCCGGGGCCAGCGCGAGCCCCTCCTCGATCTGCGCGACGTTGACGACGACCATGGCCCGCCCGGCAAAGAGCCGGCGCGCGAAAGGCACGTTGTACTCGCCCGACTCGCTGTCGAACAGGTGCGCGCCGGCGACGTGCACCTCGGAGCGCTGCAGGGCGGCCAAGGACGCGCCGCTCGTCGCCTCCAGCCAGACGTTGCGCGCCCCCGGCACTCCCCGGTCCGCTCGATCGGCGAGGAGACCCAGCGCCGGATCGCATCCCGCCACCAGCAAATTCTCGCCGAGGCGATCCGGGTCCACCAGCGGCCGGAGCCGCACCTGGCCCGCTCTCCGTGCCTCCAACAGCACGGCGTCGGCGGCAACGGTGAGGTCGCGCGGCCGCTGGCGCGGATCGAGCCGGTGAGCAATCCAGCGCCCCGCCACCGAGCCGACCACGACCCGTCCCGACGCTCCCGGGGAGGTCGGCCGGAGCGGCTGCGCCAGGGTGGCGGTCAGTCCTCCTCCGGCGTCGGCCAGCTCGAAGAGGTCCTCGACGCGGGAGCCCACCGCGCGCGCAAGCTGCAAGGCGACCACGGTCGAGGGAATGCTGCTGCCGTTCTCGATCCGGTTGAGCGACTGGCGCGAGAGCCCGACCAGTCGGGCCAGCTCCTGCTGGGTCAGGCCCCGCTGCACCCGGAAGCGTTTGAGCGTTGCGCTGAGCTTCATCGGAGCGCCTCGGCGAGGGTCTGGTGTCGCCCATCGGAGACCTCATGTCAACTTGGATTGACGTACGCGTCGATCCCGCCGCAGAATCAGGGCGCCATGGTCTGCTTGCGCCGGTTGATGACTCTCTCGCTCCTGGCCGCGGTGGGTGCCGCCGGAGCGGTCCGCTCCGCGGAGGATTCCCGACCGCTCTCCCTCCGCATTGCCGCGGCGGCGGACCTCAAGTTCGCGCTCGACGACGTCGTCGCCGGCTACCGCGCCAAAGCGCCCGCCACGCAGGTGCTGGTGACCTACGGATCTTCCGGGAACTTCTTCGCGCAGATCTCCAACGGCGCCCCCTTCGATCTCTATCTCTCCGCGGACATCGAATATCCCCGCAAGCTGGTCGAGGCGGGCCTGGCCTTGAAGGGCAGCGAGTTCTCCTATGCCATCGGGCGGCTGGTGGTCTGGGTGCCGGCCTCCTCGAAGCTCGACGTGCTGCAACTCCGGATGAAGACCCTGCTTGCGCCGTCGGTGCGCACGGTCGCAATCGCAAATCCACGACACGCTCCGTATGGAAGGGCCGCGGTCGCCGCCATGCGCTCGCTCGGCGTGTACGGCGCGGTCTCCGGCAAGCTCGTCCTGGGCGAGAGCGTGGCGCAGGCCGCGCAGTTCGTCCACTCCGGAAACGCGGACGTCGGGGTGCTGCCGCTCTCGCTGGCGCTCTCGCCCACCCTGCGGCGCGACGGACACTTCTGGCAGGTTCCGGAGACGGCGCATCCGCGGATCGATCAGGGCGGCGTCGTCGTCGCGTCGAGCACCCATCCGGCGGCGGCGAAGGCATTCGCGGCGTACCTCACCGGGCCGGAAGGACGGGCAATCCTCGAGACATTTGGTTTCCGCCTTCCTCGAGAACCACATGGACGGTAGCGCTCTTCGCTTGAGCCTCGAGCTTGCTGCGCTGACGACCGGCATCCTCGTCCTCGCCGGCCTGCCGCTGGCGCACTGGCTGGTCACCACCAGGTGGAGGGGGAAGGTGGTGGCCGAGGCCGTCGTCTCGCTGCCGCTCGTGCTTCCCCCGACGGTGCTCGGCTATTACCTCCTCGTCGCGCTCGGCTCGCGGAGCCTCGTCGGACGGACCTGGATCGCGCTCACCGGCCATCCGCTGGCCTTCACCTTCGAGGGCCTTCTCATCTCCTCGGTCCTCTATGGGCTCCCCTTCGCGGTGCAGCCGTTCGCCGCCTCTCTCGCCGGGGTGGACCATCGCCTGGTCGAGGCGTCGTGGAGCCTCGGCTCCTCCCGGCTGGCGACGTTCTTCGAGGTGACCCTGCCGCTCGCGGCGCCGGGAATCCTCGCCGGCGCCGTCCTCACCTTCGCGCATACCCTGGGCGAGTTCGGGGTGGTGCTGATGGTGGGAGGCAACCTGCCGCAGAGGACGCGGACGCTCTCAATCGCGCTCTTCGACTCCGTCGAGGCGCTCGATTACGCCGCCGCCGACGCCACCGCCCTTTTCCTGCTCGGGGTTTCCTTCGTCGTGCTGCTCGCGACCTACACCTTGAGACGGCACCCGGCATGGTCGTGGACGACGCGCTCCTGATCGACGTCGAGCGGCGCTACCGCAACGGACCCATCGTCCGCGCGCAGGTCGCGATCCCGCTCGACGAGGCGCCGGTGACGGTCCTCTTCGGCGAGTCCGGCGCGGGCAAGACCACCATCCTCCGCTGCCTGGGCGGGCTCGATCGGCCCGACCGCGGCTCGCTGCGCTTCCGGGGAGAAGTGTGGAGCGATGCAGCGACGGCGACCTTCGTTTCGCCGCAGCGTCGACGGATCGGCTTCCTCTTCCAGGAGTACGCGCTCTTCCCGCATCTCCCGGTCGGGCGGAACATTGCCCATGGCCTTCGCGGGGCGTCGAGAGCCGAGCGGGAACGGCGCGTGCTGGAGGTCGCCGCCCTGGTTCGCATCACCGATCTCCTCGATCGACGTCCGGCGGAGCTTTCCGGAGGCCAGAAGCAGCGCGTCGCTCTCGCGCGCGCCCTGGCACCCTCGCCGCGGCTCCTGCTGCTCGACGAGCCTCTCTCGGCGCTGGACGGGCCCACCCGCGAGGAATTGCGGGTGGAGCTGCGCAGGGTGCTCGAGGAGCAACGGATCCCGGCGGTGGTCGTGACCCACGACAGGATCGAGGCGCTCGCGCTCGGCGATCGCCTCGCGGTCCTGGCAAGCGGCGCCGTCCGCCAGTTCGGCGCGGTGGAGGAGGTGTTCACCTCGCCTTCGGACGCGGACGTGGCTCGCATCGTGGGCACCGAGAACGTAGCCCACGCGCGGATCCTCGGACGGGAGGACGGCCTCGCCACGGTCGCAATCGGCTCCGCGCGCCTCGTCGCCGTGGATCCGGGCGGAAGCGAGGAAGACGCGTTCGCCTGCATCCGCGCCGAGGACGTCGTCCTGGAGGTGGCGCCGGCAGGCGAGACCAGCGCGCGGAACGAGCTTGCCGGCGTCGTCACCGCGGTCGCCCGGGAGGGCGCGATGGTCCGGGTCATCCTCGACTGCGGATTTCGCCTCGTCGCCCTGGTCACGCGGCACAGCGCCGAGCACCTGGCCCTCGCTCCGGGAAAGACCATTTCCGCGCTGGTGAAAGCGCCTTCGGTCCGGCTGGTGCCGAGGGCGCGATGAGCGATATCGGCCGAGCTGGAACCGCTACGTCATCAAGCCTTCCAGGAGCTCGCTGCGCAGCGCGACGAGCTGGGCGGTCGAGAGATAGCAGGTCACTCCCAGCCAGCCTGCGGGGTGTGGCGGCTCGCGCCGGCTCGCGCGCACGGCCGAGCGCGCGCGATGCAGGACGAGCTTGTAGCAAGACACGCTCATCTTCAGGATTGCGGCGGCGTCCTTGTCGCAATGGCAGTAGACGTCCGCGAGCAAGAGCGCGATCTGTTGCACGAGGCAGAGCTGCCCTGTCGCGTCGTCGAGGAGCCTGCGGATGCGCTGCCGGCACTCGCGGATGGCAATGGGAAGATCCGGTCGTGTTCGCAGGACCGGTTCGGAGTCCGCCAGCGCGTCGCGCAGCTCGACGGAGCTGTAGCGATTCTCGGCGCGAAAGTGATCGGTGATGAGATGGCGCGCGATGCAGCGCAGCCATGCATCGACGTTGGCGATCGCGCCTGCGCGGTCATCGGAGCAGGCGAGGAGCAGCGCCTGTTGCGCGATGTCCGCCGCGTCGGCGGCGTCCGGGACGCGCCGCAGGACGAACGCGTGGAGGTTCGCAACCAGGTCCGCCGAAAGCTCGAAGCTCGGCTTGCGCCGCGCGGTCGAGCGCATCGGGTGAAGCGTGGCGCGACGCGCGGTTGTCGCGGTCGCGCTGCCTGCCAGCGCCAGAGCGCCGGCAATGATCGGAGCGATGTGTCTTGGCAAGACCCCCCTCCCCTCGCCAAGGAATTACGTGGGACGTGGTACAAGACCGCGTGTATATAGTCAACCAGGGCACAGTCAATTACAGTTATATCAAAACCGCCAAGCCGCTCAACCAGCCATTATTAGAAGAATTTAATGTGAAATCCACCGCGGGCCACGAGCATGTAGGTGGAGGTGCGCGCCGGCGGCGGAAGTAGCTCCGGCGGCAACGCGCTGCCTCGGAGCACGCCGCGCGCATCCTCGTTGCGCTGTCGCCTCGACGAGACGAAGCGAACACGTCGCGCAGGAGCAGCCTGGTGACGCCGGGGAGCGCGTCCGCGCAGCGCGAGCGCGCCGCCGCCGATTGCAGGCGTATCGCTTTTCATTCGACGGCTTCGCAAGCGACCTGCGCTCGTCACGTTTCCGCTGCGGCGAGATCGCGCCGCTATCGTTTCATGCACGCCAATCGTCATATCTGCGGGGGGTCACCAACATGACGAGCTCGAAAGCCTGTCGCGGCACAGGAGCGGGATCGCTTTGCTTGCCGTCCCGATTCGCTCTCGCGGCGGTGTCGCTGAGCTCGCTCTAGACGGTTCCCATCTTCAGGGAGTACGGCGCACCAGTCTGACTGGTGCGGCTCGATTTCAATGCCAATTGTCGATTACTCACCCGGAGCACTTCACTGACGGACGACCCTACGTCGAAGAACGGCGGGGGTCTCAATGAAATGGGGGGTTTGCAGATGAGTCTCGTGAGATTGAGTGCCAAGAGCCAATGGCGCAACATCGTCGTCTTCGGCCAGGTCCTGCTCATCGCCATGTACCCGGCAACCCGGGTGCAGGCGCAGACCGCACCGGTCGGAGCTGGATTTACCATCAACGACGAAGATCTGCGGTTCATCTTCCACGCGATCGAAGTCGCCCAGTTCAACGCGGCGGGCAACCCGCTCCTCGGGGACGGACCAAACCAGGTCAACCTCCGCACGCCCATCTCCGCGGGATGTTCCGCGGGAAACGCGTGCGGCGCCGACCCGCAGCTTCCCGTCGGTCTGCGTACGGTCGACGGGACGTTCAACAACCTCGTCCCGATTCCCGATCAGCACCTGTTCGGCGCCGCGGATCGGCTCTTTCCGCGTCTGACCACGCCGAACTTCAGGGCAGCGGAGCAGGGCACCTCGTACGCGACGAAGACGGACACCAACGTCATCGACTCGCAGCCGCGCATCATCAGCAACCTGGTCGTCGACCAGTCCGCGGCGAACCCGGCCGCTGCCGCGGCGGCGGCGAATCCGTGCGGCTCGGGCGGCTTCGTCTGCTCGGACCCGACGCCGCCCGATCCCAATTCCGGGGCGCTCTTCATCCCCAACATCACCCCCGACTTCGGCCTCTCCGCGCCGTTCAATCTGATGTTCGTGTTCTTCGGACAGTTCTTCGACCACGGTCTCGACCTGGTTCCGAAGGGCGGCAGCGGCACCGTCATCATGCCGTTGCAGCCGGATGACCCGCTCTTCGTCCCGGGCAGCCAGACCAACTTCATGGCCATGGCGCGAGGCCAGAACCAGGCGGGTCCGGACGGCATCCTCGGGACCGCGGACGACGTCCAGGAGACCCTGAACATCACCACGCCGTGGGTCGATCAGAACCAGACCTATACCTCGCATCCCTCCCACCAGGTGTTCCTGCGCCAGTACACCCTCGACGCCGCCGGCAGGCCGGTTCCTGACGGCAAGGTGCTCGACGGCGGGCACTGCGCTCCGCGCGGCACGGGAATTCCCGGCGATCAGATCTGCAACATCGGCAACTGGGGCGAAGTCAAGGCACAGGCTGCGACCAAGCTCGGCATCCAGCTCGTCGACCAGGACCTGTTCGACGTGCCCAAGATCCTGACCGACCCCTACGGCCATTTCAAGCCGGGCCCGCGCGGATTTCCGCAGATGGTGAGGGCGGGCAACGTGCTGCTGGAGGGCGATCCGGCGGCAAACGGCGGGAAGGGCGTCCTCGTCCCGGCGAACGTGCTCCACACCGGTCATGCCTTCCTCAACGACATCGCGCACAACGCGGTCCCCAACCCGGGCCTGATCGGGGTGCGGGACGGAAAGTATTGCGACTTCCGCAGCAAGACCTGCACCACTGCTCCCGGCACCTACGACGGCGACGTGCTCGACGCGCACTTCGTCACCGGCGATGGCCGCGGCAACGAGAACATCGCCTTGACGATGGTCCACAACATCTTCCACGCGGAGCACAACCGGCTCGTCCACCACATCGATGGGCTCATCAACACGCTCATGACGCCCGCCGAGATCACGGCGTGGCACGCTGTCGATACCGGCTCGGGCTGGGGCTACGGCGAGCGGTTGTTCCAGGCTGCGCGCTTCGTGACCGAGATGGAATACCAGCACCTGGTCTTCGAGGAGTTCGCGCGCAAGATGCAGCCGCTCATCAACCCGTTCCTCGGAGGCATCACCTCGATCGACGCGGCGATCTCGGCCGAGTTCGCGCATACGGTCTATCGCCTCGGTCACTCGATGCTGCCCGAGGTGGTGGGACGCACCAACACCAACGGCTCGCCTGCCGATGTCCGCCTGCTCAACGCATTCCTCAATCCGGCCCTGTACAACGACGGAGGGACGGGGACGCCGCTGACCGCGGCGGAGGCCGCCGGGTCCATCATCCGCGGCACGGTTCGCCAGGTCGGAAACGAGCTCGACGAGTTCGTGACCTCCTCGGTCCGGAACACGCTGGTTGGCCTGCCGCTCGACCTTCCGGCGATCAACATCGCGCGCGGCCGCAGCGAAGGGATCCCGTCGCTGAACGTGGCGCGGAAGCAGTTCTTCGCCGCCACCCAGGACTCGGCGCTTCGACCGTACGGCAACTGGGCGGAGTTCAAGCTCGGCCTGAGGCATCCCGAATCGTTCGTGAACTTCGTCGCCGCCTACGCGACGCATCCGACCGTCACCGGCGCGACCACGGTCGCGGCCAAGCGCGCCGCGGCGCAAGCCTTGATCACGGCGGGTAACCCGATCCTGTTCGCTCCCGCCGCCACCAGCGGCCTCGACAACGTCGACTTCTGGCCCGGCGGCATGGCCGAGAAGCCCGCCGTGTTCGGCGGTCTGCTCGGGTCGACCTTCAACTTCGTCTTCGAGCACCAGCTGGAGCACCTGCAGGACGGCGATCGCTTCTACTACCTGCAGCGCACGGACGGTCTGAACCTCCGCTTCTCGCTGGAAGGGAACTCGTTCGCCGAGCTGGCACGGCGCAACACGACGGTCGGCGGGACCATGGGCAACATCTTCGAGTTCGCCGATTTCATCTTCGATCCCAACAGCGCCGACCGGCGTGATCGATCCGAGCGGCATCTCGCTCATTCGGCAGACCGACGGGACCCTGGAGTTCTTCGATCCGCTGCACAGCGGAAAGAACATCCTCTTCAACGGCGGTACCGGCAACGACAAGTTCCGCGGCGATGTCGGTGACGACACCATGTATGGCAACGACGGCAACGATTGCCTCGACGGCGCCGAAGGCAACGACAGGTTGTTCGGCGGCAACGGCGACGACGTCCTCTTCGGCGGCAACGGCGACGACGACATCAGGGGCGGACCCGGCAACGATGCGCTGAGCAGCGGACCCGGGTTCGGCGGAGACATCCTCATCGGCGGCGACGGGAATGACTTCATGGTCGGCGGCGACGACGGCGTCGAGTACTTCGGCGGTCCCGGCAACGACGTCATCATCGATGGAGCCATGCGCAGCGAGGGCATCTTCGGCGGCCCGGGCGACGACTGGATCTATGACGGCGACGGCCACGACGGCGGCATCTTCGGCGACAACGGGAACGTCTTCGACCTCCTCGCCGGGCTCGATCCGGTGGGCGGCGACGACGTCCTCGGCGGCGGCCCCGGCCAGGACAACCACTTCGGCGAAGGCGGCGACGACATCATGCTGATGTCCGAAGGCAGCAACAAGTTCTTCGGCGATTTCGGATTCGACTGGATCACCCAGCGAGGCTGGCCGGCTCCAGCCGACATCGAGCTCGATCTGTTGGCGCTGCCCGGAGTCATCCTCAACCTCAACGACCTTCGCAACATGTATCGCTACGTGGATGGCGCGTCGGGGTGGGACCTCGACGACCACATCCGCGGGGATAGCCGCGTGGGCGATCCCGCTCTCGCCGATGCGCCCGAGATCCTCAACCTGCCGGGGATGGAGCTGACCACTGCGGGTGCGGCGAAGATCGCCGGGCTGACCGAGCTGGTCGGGCCTGCCGGATTCAACATCACGCTTCCCTGGAAGATGGGCAACATCCTGCTCGGCGGCGGCGGCCGCGACATCATCGAAGGCAAGGGCGGCGACGACCTCATCGACGGGGATCGGTGGCTCGACGTCCAGCTGGTCGCGACGCTGAACAACGGGACGGTGAAGACGGTCTGGGATCCGCGCGACCTGATCGACGACGTGTTCGCGGATCCGCAGCGGCTCAATCCGGGGAACATCAGGATCCAGCGCACCATCCGGATGGGGGCGCCCGGTGTCGACACGGCCGTGTTCTCGGGCAATCGCGTCGAGTACGCCGTCACGCTCAACCCGAATGGATCGGTGACCGTCGCACACTCGAATCCGCCCAGGGCGAAGCCCCTCAACCTCCTCACCGGCACCGACACGCTCTTGAACGTCGAGGTGCTGCAATTCGCGGACACCACCATTGCTGCGCCGGGAGCCAGGGTCGCCGCCGTACCGACCACCCTCGCCAACCAGACACCGGCAGTGGCGGGCACCCGCATCACGACCGTCGGGCTGACTGTGGGGACGACCAGCTTCGCTCCCAGCACGACGGTTGCGCCAGGCCGGGTGATCGGCTCGGATCCGGCTGCTGGCACTTGGGAGTTCCTGGCCTTCCCGGTGAATCTGATCGTCTCGAGCGGTACGCCCGGGCCGGTCGCGCTCTCGATCACGTCTCCCACGGCCGGGAACACGCTGACCGGAACGTTGAACATCACCGCCTCCTCGCCGAATCTGCTTGCCGGAGTGCAATTCATGCTCGACGGCGCCCCGTTCAAGGCCGAGGACGTTGCCGCGCCGTACAGCGTGTCGTGGAACACCACGGCCGGAACCGATGGCCCGCATGTCCTCTCCGCGGTCGGGCGTGATCCTGCGGGGAACACCGTCACCGCCTTCAACGTCCCGGTCACCGTGGCGAACGACCCGATTCGGCCGGTCGTGTCGATGATCGATCCTGCCGTGAACGGCACCATCCTGGACCGGAGTCTCACGGCGCGGATGGACATCTCGGCGGACGCGACCGACAACGTCGGGGTGGTGGGCGTGCAGTTCCTGCTCGACGGCGCTCCGTTCGGCGCCGAAAAGCTGGCCGCGCCCTGGACGCGCGTGTTCGCGGCAAGCGCGTTCCCAGTCGGGCCTCACACGTTGGCGGCGGTTGCTCGCGACAGGGCCGGAAACACCGCCACCTCGGCTCCGGTGAGCGTGATCGTGAAATGAGGTGATCGAAGTCGGCAGCCTGCCGCCAAGGCAGGCAGCTGCCGACCGAGTGGGGCCGGGTACGATTCCGTACCCGGCCCGCTCGCCATCCGAAACGATCTCAACAACTTCGATAACAGAAAGGTAACGATATCATGAAGAACATCAGACTTGGCCTGCTGATTGGCGCAGCCTCTTCCCTCCTGGCGATGAGCCATGCCGACGCAGCGCGGAGGACGACATTCCCCGCGCAGTTCGCCGCCAGGGCGGTCGCCGTGTCGGGCTCCGAAGATGCCGGCCGCATCAATATCTATGTCGAGCGGTGGTCGACTGACGAAGAGTTCGACCAGCTGCTCAAGACGCTCAAGAAAGGCGGACCCGGCAAGATGCTCACGGTCCTCGAAGAGCAGCGGGTCCGCGCGGGCGTCGTTCTCATGCCGGGCGTACAGGGCCACGGCGAGAGGGTGCGCTCGCGAACGCCGAAGAATTTCCAGTTCGCCCGCGAGGTCACGACCCCGACCGGACGCCACGTGATCCTGGCGTCCGACGAGCGCCTGGGACTGGGTGAGAGCCAACTCGACGCCCGCAAGGAAGTCTACGAGTTCAGCCTGATGGACATTCGCCTGGGCCCTGACGGGACGGGCGTCGGCAAGATCGCAGCGGCCGGCGACGTCGTCTACAACCCGAAAACGAAGAGCCTCGAGCTGAAGGATTACGACAAGAGGCCGGCACGGCTCATCGACGTCAAGGCCGCACAGCCCTGAGGAGGTGTCACCATGTGGCACAATTCCCGGCCATTCGCCGCAGGGATTGCGGTCTTTCTCCTCGGCATTGCCTGTGCGGGTCAGCACGATCCCGCGACATCGGGGCCGCCCGAGACGCCGGGGCCGCCGGTGACGGACCCACCTGTCCCGGTCCCCGTACCTTCGCCATCGCCCGCCCCTGTCGCCAGGTTCGTGGGAATCGCCGACGCCGTGCCATTGAATTTCTTCGAGGCAACCACTTCGGCGCCGGACTCCGTCGACTCGAACATCCTGCGAATCGGGTTCGATACGGGCTCCGACCCGACGACCCTGATCGCGAGGGATTTCCGGGCGTCGGCGCTCCCGTTCAGCCACAGATCCGCGATGGACACCATCAGCTTCACCATCGAAGCGCCGGACGGCCATTTCATTTCCAAGGTCATCTATGCCCAGGAAGGAATCGGTGCGACGGGGCGGACCGATATCTCGGCCGGCGGCGTCACCTGGGTCGTTGCCGGCATCCCCAACAGTCTCGGCGTGTTCTCGAATGACCCGAACTTGTCGGGAACCGTGGATTTGACCCCGTTCCGGCTGTCCTCGGTTCCGGTCTCCATCACGGTGAGCCTGTTCGCCTCGACAGGGAGCGTTGCCGTGACAGGCGCCGCCGTCCACGCAGAGCTGACCGCTGACTCCCCCTGACCCGCTGATTTTCGCCCCAAGGAGAATCACATGTCCTCGACGAGAAGACTCGAGATGGAGAAGCTGCGGACCAGGAGGATCATCGCCACGGCGACCATCACCGTGTTCACGATTGCCGTCCTGCTGCTCAAGGAGACGTCCGCCGCAGTCAGCGCCACGCCGCCTGGCGCCGCGGCTTCCTATCAGGCCGCGGACAACCAACTCTCGTCGGATCCCGCGGGGGCCGAGCAAATGCCGGCGGGTCAGACTCCGCAGGAGCGCTGAGATGCGCTGGGCGCTCCTCTCGTTGGCTCTGCTCCTTGCCCTCGGCGGCCTGCTCTACCGCGGCGGCGTCGCTTTCGTCTCGACGCTGTCCGAGGCGACGGCGTCGCTGCGCGTGGACGGACCTGCAACTGCCACGACAGGGTGGGTCGAGGCGCCCACGCAGCCCTCGCCGGCGGACCAGATGGCCGGATCCGGGATGTCGGGACCCGGGTCGTCGGCGGCCCTGCAGCCGGGCGTGCCTTCCAATCCGGAAGACATGGCGCCGGACGCAAGCGAGCAACGCGTGTTCAAGTCGCGGAAGGCGCTCGAAACCATCAATCCCCGAGAGCTGGTGCGCTAGGCCACAAGGTCGAACCAAACCAAGGAAGGCATCGACAATGCGATCATCTTTCAGGTCTTCTCGCAACAGCGACTTGCCCGTGACGACCAGGGCCCTCGTTCCCTGGGTCGTGTTCGGCATCTTCGTGGCGTATGTCGCCGCGCCGTCCGTGCCCCTGCCGGTCGGGCCAGGCAGCGGATTCGACATGACCGCGTTCGGGGGACTGCCGGTGTCGGCGAACGGCCGCGTGCAGCCGTTCGACTCGGTCGCGCGAACGAGCTTGCTGCAGATTCGCGGCCCGGTGACGCTCATCGACGCCTTCAAGGCGCCGCAGGCGCGCCCGACGACCATCGATCCCACCGTCTGGCTCCTCGAGGTGCTCGCCAAGCCCGACACCGCGGATACGCGACGGGTCTTCCCGATCGGGAGCCGCGAGCTGCTCGGCAAGCTCGAGTTGCCGGCGGCCGGTCGCGGAACCAACTATTACGCGTTCAACGACCTCGGGCCCAAGGCGCCGGAGCTCCAGAAACAGATCCAGCAATTCGGGAAGGTGAAGGCGTCCGATCTCGCCCCGTGGCAAGCGGAGCTGATCGCGCTTCGAGACAAGCTCGTGCTCTACGAACGGCTGAAGAACAGCCTCTTGCCCAACAGCCGGCTGCAACAGGACGCAAAGGGCAAGCCGACCAGCTTCGACTTCGCCGCGGAGCTGGCCAGCTATCAGGTCGATCTGACGGAAGCGCTCAGGGTGGACGCCCAACGCCGGCGCGGCGGCGGCGAACGGCTCGAGGTAGCGACGGAGATGCGGTTGCGGGCGTTCGCGACGCTGTTCCAGCTCGTATCGCGCATGGGAGTGCTGGCGGCGGTTCCGCGTCCAACCCTTGCGGGTTCGGGCTACGACTGGAGCAATCTCGGTACCGTCGTGGTCAAGAGCGCGCAGGGACACCAGCCGCCCGACCCGGTGGTCTTCTTCGCCGGCATGATCTCGGCGTTCGCGAAGGACAAGCCGGACGCCTTCAACTCCCGGGTGGCCCAATATGGTGAGTGGCTCGCGGCCAACCATCTCGCTCCGCAGGCGCGAAAGGTTCGCCTGGAGGCTTTCTGCAACGGGCTCTTGCCGCTCGTCAGGGCATTCGTCCTCTACGCGGTCGCGCTGGTCCTCCTGGCCGTCGCGCGGCGGAGGAAGTCGGCGACGATCTATTGGTCGGCCCTGATGATGGTCTTGCTTGCGTCCACGCTGCACGTCACCGGATTCTTGCTCGGCACCATCCTGGCTGGAAGACCGTCGTGGATCGTCCTGTCTGGTTGGGCAATCGGGCTCGCGCCGCTGGTGGTGAAGAGATTCTGGCGCGGTGGCAACGGAACCCTGGCCAGCGCGGCCATCGGCCTGACGACGCTCGCCACGGCGTACGCCATCACGCCGGGAGGCGCAGCGAGCCTGCTGCGGAGCGTCCTCGAGACCAGCCTCCTGGTCGCGATGGGGGCGACGGTATTCGTGCTCTACTTCGGGCGCGAGTCGAGCACGGCGAGGGGTTCAGCCACGGCGCCGCAGGCGACGCTCGGGAGCCCCGTCGCATGAGCTGTCTTGGCCTCCCGATTTCCCTGTTGCTCCTCCTGGAGACGGTCGTCGTCGCGGCGCCGGGGTTTCCGCCCGTCCTCACGCTGGAGGGCGCGGTGGAGCTGTTGCGCGAGCGCAGCCCGGACCTCCTCCTCGCCGACGCGCAGGTGGCGGCGGCCCGGGCGGACCGGGCCTCCGCCGCCGCGATAGCGAACCCGTCCTTCACTGCCAGCGTGGGCAAGACCTTCGCGTACGATGCGTCGGCCTGTGCGGGTTGCTCGTCGTTGCCGCTGGGCATCGGGATGGCGGATCAAGGGTCGATCTCCGACTGGCTTTCGGGCAAGCGCGGGCTGCGCCTGTAAGGAGGGCACGGAAGTTCGTGAAGCGCACAGGCTGGATTCGTCGAACGAGTTTCGAAGGTTTGCGTGATGCATTGACGGCCTCCGGGGGGAGACGGCATGTCGAATGTATCGAGGCGACATCGCTGTGTGCCGATCGCGCGCGAGCTGCGTATCTTCGCGGTCGCGTCGCTCTTCGCCGCATGCATCTTCCCTGCGGCGGGTGCCGCGGCCGAGGCGCCTGCAGCAACCGGAGAGGCGAAGCTCTCCACGCATGCCGCCGCCACCTTCAAGCGGCGCTGCACCGCCTGCCATACCTTCGGCAAGGGCCGCAACGTCGGGCCCGACCTGCGCGGCGTGACGGAGCGGCGCAGCCGGGAGTGGCTCACCCGGTTCATCCGTTCTTCTTCGGCGGTGATTGCCGCGGGCGATCCCATCGCGGCCGCGCTGTTCTCCGAGTTCAAGGGGCAGCGCATGCCCGACTGGACCGACCTTTCCGAAAAGGAAATCGCCGACCTCCTCGATTATCTGGCGACGGGCGGGCCGGAACGAAAGCCCGACGACGAGCGCGGCGCCGAGACGGCCACCGCGGCCGAGCTGGGCCTGGGCAGCCGGCTCTTCCAGGGCGCCGCGCGGTTCGAATATGGCGCCCAGCGCTGCAGCTCTTGCCACAGCGTGCGCGGCCACGACACGACCCTCGGCGGCAGCCTGGGCCCCGACCTCGGCACGGCCTGCCAGAGGTACCGCGACAACGAGCTGACCGCGCTCTTGCGGCGGCCTTGCTTCGGCTGGGATCCGCCGCCCAGAGGCGACCGCTACCTCACGCCGCGGGAGAGGTTCGCGCTCAAGGCCTTCCTCTGCGGATCGGCGGTTGCCGGTGCAAGCGCGCGGCGGCCAGGCGGCGGGAGGCAACCGATGAATCCCGAGCTCCTCTTCAAGACAGGTCCTTACGTTTCCATGGCGTCCTTGGCGTTGGGCATGGTCCTGCGCTACCTGTTCTCCGGCGAGCGCCTGGCAACCGATGCGCGAGCGCCGGGCGGCACCGGTTCCCCCGGAAGGACGCTGCTGCGCATCGGCCTTGCGCTGCTCCTCGTGGGGCATCTGGCCGGCTTGCTCGTCCCGCGGTGGATCCTGATCTGGAACGCGCTGCCGGCGCGGCTCTACCTGCTCGAGTCGACCGCGTTCGCGAGCGGGACGGCAGCGCTTCTCGGATGGGCCGTCCTGGCCTTCCGCCACCTCGCCCGCCCGGTACGGTCGGCGGCAGCCGATCTGGCGGACACGGTCTTTCTTTCGCTCGTCGGCGTCGCGCTGGTGGCGGGCCTGCTCTCCGCCGCCTTCTATCGCTGGAGCTCGTCCTGGGGGGTCCTGACCCTCACGCCGTACGTCCTCTCGGTCCTGCGCGGCGAGCCGCTCTTCGGGCTCGCGAGCCAGCTGCCCTTCTCCGTGCAGCTGCACGTGGCCACCGCGCTCGCGGCCCTGGCCATCGTCCCCTACACGCGGCTCGCTCCGCCGCTTTTCGCGCGCTTCCGGCGTGCCCTGATCGCCTTCGAGGCAGCCGGCTCGGCGGCCGCCGCAACCGTCGGGGCCTTCGTCCTCGACCACAATCCCGGGCGCTTCATCTGGCCCGACGAGGACTGACTCCATGCGGGCCGGATGGATCTTCGCAGGCGCGGCAATCCTCGGCCCTTCGGCGGCGATCGGCGTATGGCAGCTTTCCCGCATCGGCGTGCACCAGGGGTATTCGCCCGAGCAGCCGATCGCGTTTTCGCACCGGCTGCACGCCGGCGACAACCAGGTCCCGTGCCTCTATTGCCATTCCGCCGCGCGGGTGAGTCGGCACGCAGGCATACCGGCGGTCAGCGTTTGCATGAACTGCCACGCGCTTCTCGAGCGGCAGACGGCCGAGATCGAGAAGCTCAAGGAGGCGGCCCAGCTCGGGCGGCCCATCGCCTGGATCAAGGTGCACAACCTGCCGGACTTCGTCTCCTTCGATCACAGCCGCCACGTCCTTTCCGGCGTCGCCTGCAAGAGCTGCCACGGCGCGGTCGAGCGGATGGATCGCGTCGAGCAGCAGGCGCCGCTCACCATGGGCTTCTGCCTCGACTGCCATCGCGAGCGGGCCGGGATCCCCACGCTGGGGATCCGGCGGGCCGGCTTGCAGGTCACGCACGGCACCAAGCCGGTGGCCGGCCTCGACTGCGGGAGTTGCCATCACTGAAACCCCACCCCGGGAAATGGAACCGCGATGAACGGAAATGGCAAGGACCAGGACGGAGCGAAGGGCGAGTGCCGCGGCGAGCGCGCGACGCTGGTGCGCATCGGCGAGCGTCCTACAGACGCGATCGCGCGCCGCGATTTCCTCTCGCTGATGGGGTTCTCGCTCGCGGCCGCAGGCCTTTCCGGATGCCGCGCGCCGGTGCAGAAGGCGATCCCGCTCCTGGTCGCGAGCGATCGGGTCATCCCCGGCAACTCGCTCGATTACGCCAGCACGTGTGGGGGCTGCCCGTCCTCCTGCAGCGTCCTGGTGAAACAGCGCGACGGGCGACCCATCAAGATCGAGGGCAATCCGCAATCGCCGCTCTTCGGCGGCGGCACCTGCGCGGTGGGCCAGGCCACGGTGCTCTCCCTCTACGACGAAGGGCGGCTGCGGGGCCCCCGCTGGAAAGGGAGCCGCGCCTCGTGGGAGGAGGTGGACCGCCGCGTCCTCGACTCCCTAAACGCCGCCCGGGCCGGGGACGGAGCCGTGGTCCTGCTCTCGGGAACCATCGCCAGCCCTTCCACGCTTCGCATCATCGAGAGCTGGGGCAAACGTCACCCGGGCTTCCGGCACGTCGTCTACGACGCCACCTCGCTGACCACGCTGCGCAAGGCCAGCGAGCTGTCCTTCGGCGACGCGGCCGTGCCGCATTACGCGTTCGACGCGGCTTCCGTCATCGTCGCCCTCGACGCCGACTTCCTCGGCACCTGGCTCTCGCCGGTCGAGTTCGCGCGGCAATACGCAGAGGGGCGCAGGCGGGAGCGCGCCTCGCGCCTGCACGTCCAGTTCGAGTCGGGGCTCTCGCTCACCGGCAGCAATGCCGATGTGCGCATTCCCGTATTGCCTTCGCAGCTCGGAGCGGTGGCGGTGGCGTTGCTGCGCCGCATCGCCCTTCGCGCCGGGGGCGAGCCCCTGCAAGGGCCCGACCCTGTCGATGCGGACAGGCTCGACGCCGTGGCGAGCGAATTGTGGGCGAACCGCGGCCGGTCGCTGGTCGTGAGCGGCGCGCAGGACGTGGACGTCCAGCTCGTCGTCAACGCGCTCAATGCCTTGCTCGGAAACGTCGGCAAGACGGTGGACTTCGGACATCCTTCGCTGCAAAGCCAGGGCGACGACACCGCCATGGCCGCGCTGGTCGAGGACCTCGGCCGGGGCCGCGTGCACACGCTCCTGCTCCACGGCGTCAACCCCGCCTATGACTACGCCGAGCCCGATCGGTTCCTCGCCGGGCTCCATCGGGTCGCGCTCTCCGCCTCGTTCTCCGACCGGCTCGACGAGACCAGCGCCGCCGTCGATGCCGTGTGCCCCGATCATCATTTCCTCGAGGCGTGGGGAGACGCCGAGCCGGTGCGCGGGCAGTTCAGCCTTCGCCAGCCGCTGATCGCGCCGCTCTTCGACACCCGCGCCGCGCAGGAGAGCCTCTTGCGATGGCTCGGGGAAGACAAGCCCAGCTACTATTCATACCTGCGCGAGTTCTGGCGCAAGGAAGTCTTCCCGCGGCAGAAGGCGGACGCAGAGTTCGAGCCCTTCTGGGACCGCTCCCTCCAGCTCGGCGTCTTCACGGCGCCGGACGGAGAGAGCGCGCCCATTCCGGTCCTGCGCGGCGGCTGGCAAGCGGCGGCGCAAGCGATCGTCGGACGAGCGGCTCGCGCCACCGAAACGCGGCGCCAGGGCGAATTCGAGCTGCAGCTCTACGAGAGCGTGGCGCTGCGCGACGGCCGGCATGCCGGCAATCCCTGGCTGCAGGAGCTGCCCGACCCGATCACCAAGGTGACCTGGGGCAATTTCGCGGCCATCTCGCCCGCCGCCGCGGCGCGGCTGCAGCTCTCCAGCGGTGACGTGGTGACGCTCGAGGCCGGCGAGGCGCGCCTCGACCTCCCCGTGCTCGTGCAGCCCGGCCAGCACGAAGGGACGATCTCCATCGCGCTCGGATACGGCCGCAAGCAGGTCGGCAAGGCGGGACAGGGAGTGGGCGCGAACGCGTTCCTGCTCGCCGCCCTGGTGGAGGGATTCCGTCGCTATTCCGTCCCGTCGGTCGCGCTGCACAAGACCGGGCGGCGCGAGGAGCTGGCCTGCACCCAGGGGCACTTCTCGATGGAGGGCCGCCCCATCGCCCTGGAGACCACCGGCGCCGAGCTGCGCGAGGCGGAGCGTTCCGGGGCGGAGCCGGAAGGGGAGCCGCTGCCCACGCTCTGGGCGGCGCGGCCGCAGGGCGAGCATTCGTGGGGCATGGTCATCGACCTCGACGGCTGCACGGGATGCTCGGCTTGCGTCGTCGCCTGCCAGGCCGAGAACAACGTGCCGGTCGTGGGCAAGGACCAGATCCAGCGCCAGCGCGCGATGCACTGGATCCGCATCGATCATTACTACCGGGGGCCTGCGGATGCGCCCCAGAGCCTCCATCAGCCGATGATGTGCCAGCATTGCGCCAACGCTCCCTGCGAGACGGTCTGCCCGGTCCTCGCCACCACCACCAGCTCGGAGGGATTGAATCAACAGATCTACAACCGCTGCATCGGGACGCGCTATTGCGCGAACAACTGCCCGTACAAGGTCCGCCGTTTCAACTGGTACAACTACACGGGCGACGCGGCATTCGATTTCAACATGGCGAATCCGCTCGGGCGGATGGTCCTCAATCCCGACGTGACCGTGCGCTCCCGCGGGGTCATGGAGAAGTGCAGCCTGTGCGTGCAGCGCATCCAGCTCGGCAAGGACCAGGCCCTGCGGAAGAAGCGGCCGCTCGCCGATGGAGACATCCGCACCGCGTGCGAAGAGGCCTGTCCGACCGGCGCCATCGTCTTCGGCGACTTGAAGGATACGCGGAGCCGCGTCTCGCGATTGCGCCAGGACCGCCGCTATTACCGCGTTCTCGACGAGCTGGGGACGCGGCCCAACGTCGGCTACCTCAAAAGGATTCGAACGTCAGGGGGCGGAACATGAGCCTCGTCGCCATCGCCAGGATGCAAGCGCCGGTTCGCGCGCGCGCCGAATGGGTGGAGGGGAACCCCTCGCTGCGCGAGATCGCGGACGACGTCGCCCGCCCGCTGGAGGGTCGGGCCGGGAAGGGATGGTGGATCTGTTTCGCCCTGGCTTTCGCCGCGCTGCTGAATCTTCTCGGGATGGTCGCCTGGCTCGTCTCCAAGGGGATCGGCGTCTGGGGCCTGAACAACAGCGTCGGGTGGGCCTTCGACATCACCAACTTCGTCTTCTGGGTGGGCATCGGCCACGCCGGCACGCTCATCTCCGCCATCCTGCTCCTCTTCCGGCAGCAGTGGCGCACGTCGATCAACCGTTCGGCGGAGGCGATGACCATCTTCGCCGTCCTCTGCGCCGCCCTCTTTCCCGCCATCCACATGGGGCGGCCCTGGGACGCGTTCTTCATCTTTCCCTATCCCAACCAGCGCGGCCCGCTCTGGGTGAACTTCCGCTCGCCGCTCGTCTGGGACGTCTTCGCCATCAATACCTACCTGACGGTCTCGCTCGCCTTCTGGTACCTGGGGATGATCCCGGACCTCGCCACGCTGCGCGACCGGGCGCGCTCGCCCTTGCGGAAGGCCATCTTCGCGACGCTCAGCCTGGGCTGGAACGGGTCGCACCGGACCTGGTCGCGCTACGAGAAGGTGAGCCTGGTCCTGGCGGGGCTGGCGACGCCGCTCGTGCTCTCGGTCCACACCATCGTCAGCATGGACTTCGCCACCTCGCTCCTGCCCGGGTGGCACACGACCATCTTCCCGCCCTACTTCGTGGCCGGCGCCATCTACTCCGGCTTCGGCATGGTCCTGCTGCTCCTCATCCTGACGCGAAGGACCATGCACCTCGAGCGCTACATCACCCTGCGGCACCTCGACCGGATGGCGAAGATCACGCTCCTCACCGGGTCGCTCGTCGCGTATTCCTACGCCACCGAGTTCTTCGCCGCCTGGTATACGGGCAACCTTTACGAAAAGTTCCATTTCATCAATCGCGCCAGCGGGCCGTACGCCTGGTGTTTCTATCTGATGGTATTCGTGCAATGTCCTTGCCCCGCAGGCGCTCTGGTTCCCCAAGGTCCGCGCCAACGTGCCGGCGCTCTTCGTCTTCTCCATCCTCGTCAACGTGGGGATGTGGTTCGAGCGCTTCGTCATCATCGTGGTCGCCCAGCATCGGGCCTTCCTGCCCTCCGGCTGGGGGATGTTCCGTCCGACGCTGATCGACGTGGGCGTCCTGGTCGGCTCTTTCGGGCTCTTCTTCACCTGTTTCCTCCTCTTCATCCGCCTGCTGCCGATGATCGCCATGTGGGAGATCAAGGGCGTGGTCGGAAACGCCCCGCGAGCGGCCCGACGCGACGACCCTTCGCACCAGAGGGAGGCCCTCGGTGCGTAGCCTCTTCGTCATCGCCACCTTCGCCGACGGCCCGGCGCTCGTGCGCGCCGTCCGCGCGGCGCGAGCCGAGAATTACCGGACGTTCGATGCCTACACACCCTATCCCGTCCACGGGCTGGACGAGGCGATGGGCATTCGCCCCACCCGGCTGCCCTGGGTGACCCTCGTCGCCGGCGCCTTGGGTCTCGTCTTCGCCGCCGCCCTCCAGTTCTACACCTCGGTCTGGGACTGGCCGCTCGACGTCGGGGGCAAGCCCGACGCTTCCGCGCTGGCCTTCGTCCCCGTCGCGTTCGAGATCACCGTGCTGGTGGCGGCGCTTTCCACGCTGGGCGCCTTCTTTTTGCGGGCCCGCTTGTATCCGGGCAAAGCGCGGCTGCCGCTCGTCGACGGGGCCACCGAGGACGTCTTCGCTCTCGCGCTGCGCAAGCGCGAGAAGGTTCGACGTCTCCCGGGTGCGCGAGATCCTGCTCGGCTGCGGCGCTCGTCAGGTCGAGGTGAAGGAGGCGGAGACATGAGGGCCCTTGCCGTCTTTTTCGCCGTTCTCGCGGCGGCACCGCTCGGCTGCGGCGCGCGGGCGCAAGAGCGCGCGTACGAGTACATGCCCGACATGGCGCGCAGCCCCGCCTACAAGGCCTTTGCTCCGAACCCGGTCACCCGCGACGGGCTGACGATCCAGCCCCCGGTCCCGGGAACGCTGGCGCGCGGTCAAGAGCCTTTCCATTACCTTCCCACCGAAGCCGAGAGCATCCGCGCCGGCCGCGAATTGACCAATCCCTACGGGCCCACGGCTGCGGTCCTGCAGGACGGCAAGGCGCTCTACGAGACGTATTGCCTCGTCTGTCACGGCGCCCGCGGGCAGGGCGACGGGCCCATCGCGGACAGGATTCCCGCGCCCCCCGCCTATACCTCGCAGCGGTTGATGGCGTTTCCGCCCGGAAGGCTCTTCCACGTGATGACCGCGGGGGCCGGAAAGATGCCGTCCTACGCCGGCCAGCTGAGCAGCGACGAGCGCTGGAAGGTCGTCACCTACGTCTACGCGTTCTTGCAGCACCGTTGAGGCACAGAGGCATGCGATGACCACGAACCGAACCTTCCAGCTCTCGCTCAATCACCGCCTCTTGCCGCTGCTCGCGGTCGCGGCGTCCGCGGCCGTCGTCCTGCGCGGATCCCGGTCCGACCCGCAAAGGACCTGGGCGAATCTCCTGCTCGACGCTTTCTACCTTCTCTCGCTCGGCGTTTCGGCGCTGCTCTTCCTCGCCACGCAGCGGCTGGCGGGCGCACGGTGGTCCCTGGGCCTGCGCGGGGTTCCCGAAGCGCTGACGTCGATCCTGCCGGTCGCGGCGCTGCTCCTCGTGCCGCTCTACTTCGGGCGGGAATGGATCTTTCCCTGGAGCAGGACGGGCGCCTTCGAGGGCGCATCCGCGCTCGCCGGCAAGGCCCTCTATCTGCGCGTCCCCTTCGCATTCGCCCGCATGGCGACCGCGGTTCTTTCCTGGACGCTGTTCGCCTGGCTCTTCCGGAGGACGTCCCGCTTGCAGGATCGGGACCCGGACCGGGCCGCCGCGCACCATCGGCGGCTCGACCGGTATGCCGCTGCCTTCGTGGTGGTGTTCGCCGTCACCTTCACCACCGCCTCCTGGGATTTCATCCTCTCCCTCGAGCAGCAATGGTTCAGCACCATCTTCGCCGTCTACGTCTTCGCCGGCGCGTTCGTGCAGGGCATCGCAGCCGTCGCCCTGGCGACTGTCCTCTTGAAACGGCGCGGCCTGCTCGCCGGCGTCGGCAAGGGCGCGCTGCACGATCTGGGCAAGATGCTCTTCGCCTTCGCCACCTTCTGGGCGTACATCTGGCTCTGCCAGTACCTGCTCATCTGGTACGGCAACGTCCCGGAGGAAATCAGCCATCACGCAAAGCGCACCAGCGGCGGCTGGCTCTTCCTCTTCGCGCTGAGCTTCTTCGTCAACTGGGTGGTCCCCTTCCTGGCGCTGCTCCCGGCGCGGGCGAAGGCCGACCCGCGCATCCTGGCCGCGGTGAGCGCGCTGCTCCTCTGCGGGCGCTGGCTCGACCTCCACCTCCTCATCATGCCCTCGCTGTCCTTGCCCGGCCCGCGAATCGGATTGACGGAGATCGCCATGGCGGTGGGCACCGCCGCGCTCGGCTACGCGGTCTTCGTGCATTCGCTGGGGAGGGCTCCGCTCACGCCCGCGAACGATCCGCTGGCACCTGCGAACGATCCGGTCGTCGCCGCCGATTGGCTCGACGACGCGGATCCGGCCTGAACACCGCGGCGACCCGGGGAGAATCGATGACCAGCAAAGGCATGAGGTCGAGGGGAATGGTGGAGAAGCCGCTGGTGCTTCTCCTCACGGCAACCGCGGCCACGGTGTGGGTCTACCGCGGCACGAAGCGGCCGTCCGCCACCGATCTGCCGAATCGGGTTGCCGAAGCGGCTCCTTACGTCGCCGAGGAAGCGCGCATCTTCCCTCCGCCGTACGAGGAGGCGTGGGCAGCGGAGAACAATCCGGGGCAGTGCCGGAATTGTCACCAGAAGATCTTCGATCAGTGGAACGGATCGATGATGTCCAACTCCTGGCGGGATCCCGTCTGGCGATCCGCCTTCCTGCTCCTCGCCCGCGCCACTTCCGCCCACGGCGAGTGCGACACGCCCGACCCGCCCGACGGCACGCTCAAGGCGAAGCACAATCCCTTCGCGCACCTTCGCGAATGCGCCTCGACCTTCGACCTGGGCACGCGCAAGTACACGGTCTCGCGCCCGGGATCGTTGCTCGACTCCTTCTGTTCGCGGTGCCACATGCCCACCAACTACGTCGACAACGTGCCGTTGCGAAACGTGAAGGTCGATCCGATCACCGGGCGCGAGGAGGCAACCGTCGATCCGCGCTTCCATCCCACCTCGGACGAGGGCACCGGGCTCGCCTTCGCCACCGTCGACGCGCAGTACCGCAATACCGCAAGCGGCAAGTCGGGGATCTTCTGCGCCGTCTGCCACAGCATTGCCAGCACGCGGAACACGCCGTTCCACAACTACCCGCGAACCGGCGCCGGGTATGTCGCGGCGAACGGCCCGCAAGCGCGCTCGGCCGCTGCTCGCGGAGGACCGGCAAGACCTGTTCGAGGTTCTCGACCCGACGCGGCGCAACCTCGGATACGGCATCGGAGCGGGTTCCTTCCGCCTCTCCCCGCACGCCATCCTCTCGGGCGAGCGCTTCGGGCCGCTTTCGGCCGCGGATCGGACGGAGAAGACCGACGTCAACACCAGCCAGGTATTCGCGGAGGAGATCCGCTACCAGAAGATGGACTCTTCGCGGCATCCCGGCTTCCACCAGGCGATGTTCGTGCGCTCGGAGATGTGCGGCGGCTGCCACGACGTGACCAACGGGCTTCCCATCAAGAACCAGTTGGGAAAGTGGGTGGGCGGATTTCCCATCGAAAGGACGTATACCGAATGGGCCAATAGCCGGTACGCCGACAGGCCCGGGAACCTCCGCTACGATCCGAAGTACAAGCGGGACTGCCAGTCCTGCCACATGCAGCAGGACCTGGGGCAGCCGGGCACCGCCCAGACCCTCTACCAGAACGGGCGGCCGCTCCCGGTCCGCGTCGATCGCGTCGCCGGCGAAGGAGGCGCTCTCCGGCCGTTCTTCACCCACCACTTCGTCGGTGGCAACGCCTGGGTTCCCCACCTGATCGGCAAGTCGCTGGAGCAGAGCGGCAGCGTCTCCCCGTATCCGGAGCTTTCCACCTTCAGCTTCTCCTCGGCCGATCCGCGCAGCGCCTATTCGCGCGCGCTGTGGACGCAGGTGGAAAAGCGCGGAGCCGATACCCAGCAGGCGCGTCTCGCCTGGGATCGGCTGCGCAACGTCCTCAGCATGGAGCTGGCGATGCCCGCCACGGTCCGGGCAGGAAGCGCATCTCCGGTCGTCATCACCATCCGCAACAGCGGAAGCGGCCACGACTTTCCCACCGGGTTTCCCGAGGGCCGGATCGCCTGGCTCTCGGTCCACGCCTACGATCTTTCCAGCGGCAGCGAGTTGCCCATCCGCGATTCGTTCTGGAAGCGCACCTCCAGGGGAGTCGGCAATCTCACCCGCGAGGAGCAGATCGATCCGAGCTTCCCGGGATGCGACTGGAAGCTCCCCGCCGGGTCGGCGGATCCGTATTCGATCCAGTTCAAGGCGGTGGCCTCTCTCGGCGACGGCTGCCCGACGCTCGATCTGCCCTACGCGTCGCCGCTCAACCTGGTCACCGACGCGCGCGGGCTGCCCATCGACGAGGACGGCCGCGTCATCGGACGGGAGAACCCGAACGGACTGCCGCAGTTCACCGACCTGAACGGCGACGGCGACCTCTTCGACGACAGCTTCCTGCGCGACACGCGCCTCAAGCCCATGCCGCACGCGGGCGCGACCGTGAAGGTGGACCGATATTCAATCGAGGTCCCAGAGAACGCGCAGGGGCCCATCGCCGTGACCGCCGCCGTCCATTACCAGTCGGTCGAGGCGGTGGTGGCGCTCAAGCTCCTGGGCAACCTGGCCGACACCAACGGCAACTTCGTGCTCGAGCCCTGCGTGCTCGGCGGCCTCTGCGACGGCCGCCGTCCCGGAAGCGAACCGGCGGCGGTGGAAGGCTCGCCGCCGGTGGTCATGATCGCGCGCAGCCGCATGGTCCCTCTCGAAGAGATGCCGCAGCGGCGCGCGGTCCCGCGGGTGGTTGCCTACCCGCCCCCCGGCGCGATCGACGCGTACCGCGACGTGGTCGCGAAAGTCTCCTTCTCCGCTCCGGTGCTCGGCGTCGACAGCCGGTCCTTCACGCTTTCCGACTCGCGCGGGGCGCTCCTGCCGGCCCGCGTGGACCAGATCGGCGATGCCACCTGGGCGCTCTTCCCCGATCAAATCTACCTGGAGCCGGCGCAGACGTACACCGCCCGCCTCCGAGGAGGCATCTGCGATCCGTTGGGCAACTGCATGCCGCAGGAGACCGTCTGGAGCTTCACCATCGCGGCCAGAGGAAGGGCAGGCCGGGGCGACACGACGGTGCCGATGGGATTCGACGTTCCGAAGGTGGTCGCGCGGAGGTGAGGGACAGGGGTTTCTCGAAAGGAGGTGTCGCATTCGGAATTCAAACGAAGTCGACTCGCACTGAATCGAAGTTCCAGACAATCAAAGCCGCCGGTCGGCGCACCGGGCTTCCGGGCGCGTCCGCGGCAAGGGGGGATTGCCATGTACTTACCTAAAAACGCATCCAAGGCTCGCATTCGAGAGGCAGAGAACGCTCGCAACAACCGCCGTGACATCGTCAAGGCGCTCTCACACGGTCAAGTCAATCGCCGCGATCTGCTCCGGATGGGGCTCTTCTCGGCCGCCGGATTGCTGGTCCTGACCAACGGTCTCAGCGTCTTCGCCAAGAGCGCCTACGCGGGAGACACCATCCCGACCGGCGCGCCGCGGAGCCCGCTCTTCGGGGTGCTGCCCTTCACCGCGCCGATGCCACGGTTCGACGTGCTGGCGCGAAATGCGATCTCGACGCTGGACCCGGCGCCGACCGCGGAGGCGAACACCACCCAGCAACTCCTGGACCCCGCCCTGGAGGGGGTCACTCCCGGCGACACCGGACCCATCGAGGGCCGTCCTCCGGGGCCCATGTGGGCGCACCAGGACTTCGCGCTGCGGCCGCCCAGGGTGGCGGTGGAGGCCAGCCAGGAAGGGGCGAAGGCGAATGCCCTCTACAACCCGGCGGTGGCCTCGAACTACAACTGCGGCATCGATCCCTTGGCTTCCATGCCGCTGCAGTTCCATCCCAGCTTGCCCGTCCAGAGCCCGAACAGCGTCTGGACCTTCAACGGCACAATCCCGCCGAAGCTCCTCATCGGCCGCTACGGCGAGCCCATCCTCTTCCGGCATCACAACAAGCTGCCCTTCGACGTCAGGCAGAACAACGGCTTCGGCCGGCACACCATCTCGACGCACGAGCACAACGGCCACCACGGCGCGGAGAACGACGGCTTCACCGGCGCGTTCTTCTTCCCCGGCCAGTTCTACGACTATCACTGGCCCATCGTGCTCGCCGGGTTCCGCTCCATCAACCCCGACGCCACCGACCCCATGGCCTCCAGCCCCAACGACAGCGGCGGCCTCGACCAGGTCCCGGGCGATTGGCACGAGACGATGAGCACGCACTGGTTCCACGACCACATGTTCAGCTTCACCTCGCAAAACGTTTACAAGGGCAATGCCGCCATGTTCAACATCTACAGCGGCCTCGATCGCGGCAACGAGGCCATCAAGGACGGCGTGAACCTGCGCCTGCCGAGCGGCAGGGCGAAGTCGTGGGGCAACCTCGAATACGACGTGAACCTCATGCTGGCGGACAAGGCCTGGGACCAGACCGGCCAGCTGCTCATGGACATCTTCGAGCTGGACGGCTTCCTCGGCGATGCCATGACGGTGAACCTGGCCCACAAGCCATACTTCGAGGTGGAGCGTCGCAAGTACCGCTTCCGCATCCTCAATGCCTCCGTCTCCCGCTTCTTCAAGCTGGCGCTGAGCGACGCCTCGCCGATGATCCAGATCGGCAACGACGGCAACCTGTTGCCGAGGCCGGTGGTCCTCACCGAGCTCGACGAGCAGGGCATCGCCGAGCGCTACGACATCGTCATCGACTTCTCCCGCTACACCGTCGGCAGCAAGGTGTGGATGGTCAACCTCGCCGAGCACGAGGACGGCAGGGCGCCCTCCGCCGACCTCTCCATCGCCGAGGCGCTCTCCGGGACCTCGCCCGATCCCTGCGTGGGCAAGTTCCTCGAGTTCCGCATCGTGCGCGATCCGCCCACGCCGGACATCAGCCAGGTCCCGAAAGTGCTGATCCCCAATCCCGATCTCTCCAACGTTCCCATCGCGCGGACGCGCCACTTCGAATTCGGACGGGACGCCACGCAGACGACGAGCGATCCGACATCCTCGTTCCGCGGTCCCTGGGGCGTGCGGACGGGGAACGGAGCCATGCTCGCGGCGGACTACGGCCGCGTCTCGGCGGCGCCGGTCAAGGACACGCGCGAGGTCTGGGTGCTGGAGAACGGCGGGGGCGGCTGGGACCACCCCATCCACATCCACTTCGAGGAGGGTCGGATCCTCGCTCGCGACGGCAGCGCCGACAACGTCCCGGCCTGGGAGAAGGGGCGCAAGGACGTCTACCGGCTGCGCCCGGGCGGGAGCGTCAAGATCACCATGCAGTTCCGCGATTGGGGCGGAATGTTCATGGAGCACTGCCACAATACGGTGCACGAGGACAACGCCATGCTCCTGCGCTGGGAGCTGGACGATCGCGGGGCGCCGTTCGTGCGGCCGCTGCCGACGCCGATCCCGACTCCGCAAGGCGTGACCTTCGTGCCGGCCGACGACGTCCTCAAGGGCGCATTGTGAAACGGAGAGCGATCATGAATACGCGACGATGGCTCGTTCCCGCGATCCTTTTCCTCTCCTTCGCTCCCGCCTCGAGGGCGCTCGATCCCAGCACGCTGGCCGTTCCCATCTCGGGGACGGTGTCCGGCTCGCCGGAAAGCGTCTTCTTCTCCGGAACGGCGCAGATCACCGTCAGGCTTGCTGAGAGCGAGGTACGGGGCATTGTCCCCCGCATGGTCGTCGCAATCGATCTCGGCGACCTGGTCGGCACGGGCTTGTCCACGGGCAACGTCTACGTGACCGGCGGCCTCATCAACCTGACTCGCCGGCTGGTGAAGGGCGACGTGATCCGCACCACCATCCCGTTCTTCCCTCGCGGCTCCGCTCCCACCGCCAGGGGACGGACGGCGGTGGCGAGCTTCAGCTTCGCCTTCGACGTCACGACCGGCGCCCTCACCTCGGCGAATGCCTCTCTCACGGCGCCGGCGAACTGACGTGCTGCGACAAAACCACATCGTGATGGTCGCGGCGCTCTTTGCCGGCGCCGCGACCATGGTCCGCTCTCCCGCGTCCAGGGCTTCCGGCCGCTGGGGAGCGGACTACTTTCCCAACGTCGCGCTCACCACCCAGGACGGGAAGGTCGTCCACTTCTACGACGACCTGCTCAAGGGCAAGGCGGTGGCGGTCAACCTCGTCTACACGCGCTGCTCCGCCAGCTGTCCGATTGAGACCGCGAAGCTTGCGCAGGTGCAGCGGCTGCTCGGTGACCGGGTCGGCAAGGACATCTTCTTCTATTCGATCAGCATCGACCCCGACAACGACACCCCGGCCGCGCTCAAGGCGTATGCGGAGAAGTTCCACGCCGGGCCGGGATGGCTGTTCCTCACCGGCGACAAGGACGACATCAAGCTCCTGAGCAAGAAGCTCGGGTTGTCTTCGCGGACCGATCTGGCGAACCGCGACGGCCACCAGCCCAGCCTGATGATCGGGAAGGAGCCCACCGGGGAGTGGATGCGCAACTCCGCGGTGGACAATCCCCGCTTCCTCGCCGCCACGATGAGCAACTTCTTCGGGAATCCGCAGCGCTCAGGCAAGCCGGCGAGCTATGCAAACGCGCCGGCGATGCCGGACATCGGCAGCGGAGCGTACCTGTTCCGCAGCCGGTGCTCGGCCTGCCACACCATCGGCAGGGGCAAGTCGGTAGGTCCCGATCTGGCGGGCGTCACCTCGCGCAGGGACCGCGGCTGGCTGGTCCGGTACATCGCCGGGCCGGATCGGTTGCTCGCGGGGAAGGATCCCATCGCGGTGGAGTTGTTCGCGCGGTACCGCGGCGTCCGCATGCCCAATCTGGGATTGTCGTCCGGGGAGATCGCAGCAATCCTCGGTTACGTCGAAGAGCAAGCCCACGCCGCGGCGCCGATCCGGAACGCGGCCATGCCCTGAGGAGGATCATCTTGAACCATTGTTCCAAAGGAGCCGTGCTCTCGCCCCGTACGCGACGGCGGCTCTCTTCCAGGTATCACGAAGGCTCCGCGATGCGGGGCGGAACGACTGGAGTGTTGCCCACCCCCCCCTCCACGTCCCGGCCTCGCATCGCGGAGCGCTTGTTTCCGAAGCGGCGTCAGCGGACCCGTGCTTCCGACGATGGCTTTCAAATGACGCACTGTTTGCGGTATCGAGAGGGATGCGCGACCAAAGCGCGGCGCTGCGCAAGGAGTTGGGGCTCCGCGACCTGGTGCTGCAGCAGATCGTCTACGTGGTCGGCACCGTCTGGGTGGGAACGGCGGCCAAGCTCGGCCCTTCGCAGGTGATCTTCTGGCTGGCCGCCATTTTCCTCTTCTACCTGCCGCAGGCCGCGGTGGTGGTCGATCTCACCCGGCGCATGCCGCTCGAAGGCGGCCTCTATCAATGGGCGCGGCTCGGCCTGGGCGAGCTGATGGGCTTTCTCGTCGCCTGGAATCTATGGTTGTACGCGGTGGTCTTCATCGCCACCATCGGGCTGCTGGTCGGCACCAACCTCTCCTACGTCGCCGGACCTCCGGGCGCGTGGATGGCGAGCAACAAGACCTTCGTGATGTCGCTCAACATCTTCCTGCTGGCCGGCCTGATGGTGCTGGCGGCGCTCGGGCTGGGCGTCAGCAAGTGGCTGCACAACGCCGGAAGCGTGGCCCTCATGCTCTCCTTCGCCGCGCTCATCGCCCTGCCCTTCCTCGGCCTCTTCCGCGGGACGTTGCCGCGCTACCATCCCCTGGCCACCGCCGCGCCCGCGCTCACCCTCTTCAGCCTCAACGTCTTCGGCAAGATGTCCATGGGCGCGCTGAGCGGCTTCGAATACGTGGCGGTGCTGGCGGGGGAGACCAAGGACGCGGCGCGGAACGTGGCGCGCGCCACCGCCATCGCCGTGCCGGTGATTGCGGGCATGTTCATCCTCGGGACCAGCTCCGTGCTCGCCTTCGTGCCGCCCGAGCGCATCGATTTGATCGGGCCCATCCCACAAGTATTGCGCACGGGCTTCGGCCAGCTCGGCGCGGGCACTCTGGCGGCCTCCGCGGCCATCCTGCTCCTCACCTGCCGATCGGTCGCCAACGTCAGCATCATCTTCACCGCCACGACGCGCATGCCGATGGTCGCGGGCTGGAACGATCTGTTGCCGGCCTGGTTCACGCGGTTGCACCCGCGCTTCCGCACGCCCATCAACTCCATCCTCTTCGTCGGCGCCATCGCGCTCGCCTTCGGGGCCGCCGGCATCGCCGGCGTGGGCGAGCAGGAGGCCTTCCAGCTGCTCGACAACGCCGCGGGCATCTTCTACGGCCTCACCTATCTGGTGATGTTCGCCATCCCGCTGATCGGGTTGCGCGGGGCCGCGCCGCTCTGGCTGCGGATCGCCGCCGCCTCGGGCTTCTTGGTGACCGCGCTCTACGTCGTCCTCTCCGTCGTGCCCATCATCGACGTGCCCAGCTGGCGGACCTTCGCCGTCAAGGTCTCGTCGGTGGTCGCCGGCTTGAACCTCATCGGCGTCGCGCTCTACTTCGCCGCGGGCCACCGACGCCGGCCGGCCTAGGAAGGCGTCCGCCGGCCGCTGCGCCGCGCGACCTATCTCGGGCGGCCGCAGAACAAGACGTACCCATCCGGATCGACGATCTGCCTCTTCGCTCAGTCGTCGATCGCCTCGGTGCCGAGTTGTTTGAGCCGCTCGAGACCATCCTTCATGGCCTTGATCGCTTCCGGCGTGTGGCCTTGCCAGTCCACGATCTCGCCCGCGACCCGCAGCGGCTCGCGCGAGCGGAACGACTTGGTGGGATTCCCGCGGAATTTCTTGTCGGTGAGGTTGGGATCATCTTCGACGGGACCCGTCGGCTCGACGATGTAGATGCGGCCGCGCCCCTCGCCGGCGGCCAGCTCCGCGCCCCACGCCGCGGCGTCCAGGGTGCGCGTAAAATAGATGTAGTTCGCGGTGCGGGCGGTCGCGCCGAAGTTGGAGAGGTAGCCCGGCTCGAGCAAGTCGCCGGGGCGCAGGTCCGCACGCGTGCCGTGGTAATGGCGCCACTCGGTGACTTCTCCGATGACCCGCAGCGGCGCGCGGGAGCACCACGACATCGACGGATGCCTCGGCGGTTCGTACCCGGGCTGATCCGCGGCGCGTTCGATGGGGCCGAGGGGCTCGACCATGTAGACCCGGCCGGGAGAGTCGCCAACGGCGAGCTCTGCGGCCCAGATGGCTTCGTCGAGGGTGCGGGTGAGGAAGACGTGGGGGCCCGTCCGCTCGCGATCGGCGACACCCGGCGTGGGGACGATCAGGTCGCCGTGGGCCAGCTCGGCTCGAGTCCCGTGGTAGAGGCGATTCGTCATTCCGGTGATGACCGCAGTGGGTCGCGGCCTGGAGAGGTGCCGGCCGCGAGACCCTCATTTACCTGCCGTGCAGGAGCTTGAAGCCGATCTCGGTCCCCATCTTGCCGACGTAAGCGAGGTGGATGTTGAGCACCGCCAGCGGCTCCAGGTGGCGGGCGTTCTTCAGCGGTCCCGGCATCGACAGCGTCGAATCCGATGTCGCGCGCGAGCTGGAGCACGGAGCTCTTCGCCCCGGCGTCGTCGCCGGCGACGAACGCGCTGAGCGGCTCGTTGCCGACCTTTCCCGTATCCATGTGCTTCGCGAACACGGTATTGAAGGATTTGACCACGCGCCCCTTGGGAATCTTCTTCTGCAGCTCCTCGGCGGCGCTGGTATTGAAGCCAAGTGCGAGCCCCATCTCCGGACCGAGTGGGTTGGTCACGTCGATCACCGTCTTGCCGGCGAGCGCATCCCCGGCAGCCTTGACGACGTCGTCCAGCGCGCCGAAGGGAACGGCGAGGATGACCGTCTCGCCCCAGCTCGCGGTCTCGCGAATCTTCGCCTTGTCGCTGCCCACCGTACGGACGTCGTGCCCGGCGCGCTTGAGCCCACGGCCGAGCGCACTGCCGACATTGCCGTCGCCGATGATTCCGATCTTCTTGCCCGCCATCGCGCCCTCCTTGCTCAGGGGAACCTGCCCTCGCACCGAGGTGTCGCGATGTCAAGCGCGTACGCGCCGGCTCGGCGACGCGCGCGGTGTGAGCACCTCGACGAGCTCGGCGACGATGGTCAACTCCTCGGCCTCGCTGGCGGTGAAGACCAGCGGCCGATACCGCCGCGACGAGCTCAGAGGCTTCAGCCGGATCTCTCCGCCTCCGGCTTCGTACTGCTTGACCGTGTAATGGCCGCCGTGCTCGGGATCGTGGACCGCGCGATGCTGGGCGACCACGATCTTCCCCTGCAACGGCAAGAGAGGTGGGGCGCGAAAGACGCAGAACGAGCCGCTCGGAATCCGCCTGTTCATCGACTCGCCGACCACCTGCGCCACGAAGAGTCCCCTGGCCGGGCGCGTTCGCCCGTTCGGCCGCACCCACGACTCCGGCTGCACCTCCTGGAACGCGCCGAACGAGCCGGCGACGGCTCGCAGCGAGTAGAGAGGAAGGGCATTGCGAAAGGGCCGTTCGGCGCCCGGCTCGAGCCGCTCGAACGCTTCCGCAGTGCCCTCGTCGCTGAGGATCGACGCCAGCGAGACCGCGAAGACGCGGGCGCAGGCCACCAGCGTCGCCAGCGTCGCATTCGCGAACCTCGCTCCAACCGCTGCAGATGCTTGACGTGCAGGCCGGCCAGCTCGGCCGCCTCCTCCTGTGTCAGCCCCGCCCGTTCGCGCAGCGCCGAAGCCGCCGGCCGATCCGCTCTCCCGCGCGCGCCACCTGCCGCATCACCTCGGGCCGCGCCTTGACCTCCGACCTGCCGTGCGAGTGCGGGGACGAGGGGCGCCGTGGCATCCGGCGCCCTCAAGTACAGGACCGGACTTGGACGGTGACACAACTCTTGAGTTCCCCTGCGCTAGCGCATACCGTGGGCACGGCATGAAGCGTGTTCTGCTCGTCGAAGCCGACGCCGAGGTCGTACACGCGCTCTGCCATGCTCTCGGCGGCCATTTCGACGTCGACGTCGCCGGCAATGCCAGCATCGCGGAGGCCCTGCTGCGGCAGCATGCCTACGACGCGGTCCTCACCGAACTCGAGCTTCCCGGCGGGGACGGGATCTGGGTACTGGAGCGCTGCCGCGATCCGCGCCTGCGCGCGCGGCGAGTCCTCACCTCGGCGCGGGACGAGAGCGGCTTCGCCTGCGTGCGCGTGATGCATCGCTTCGTGCCGAAGCCGGCCAGCGCCGAGACGCTTCTGTGTGCCCTTGGGGAATCGGGGGGAAGCTCGTTCCACGATCTCGGGATGCTGCGGCTCGAGCTTCCGGCCATCTTCAAGTGCCCTGCGCGCAGGATCGTGGACTTCTACGACCAGCATGTCTCGGACTTGCATCTCGAGGTGGGCCCAGGGACCGGCTACTTCCTCGACCGATGCCGGTTTCCCGTCGCCACGCCTGAGATCCACCTTCTCGATCTCAACCCCGACTGCCTCGAAAAGGCCTCGCGCCGCCTCCAGCAGATATCGCCCGATCACGCACTGCTGCAACGTGCTGGAGCCGATCCGGGAGCCGCTCCCCCGCTTCGGCTCCATCGCCACCGCAAATCTTCTCCACCGTCTTCCCGGACCATGCTCGAGAAGGAGGGCGTGCTGCGAAACCTCAGGCCTTTCTTGCGCGAAGGCGGCACCTTCTTCGGCGTGACGGTGCTCGGCGAGGGCGGTCGACGGGACGGGGACGCTCTACCGTTGGGCGAACCGCCTGTACAACCGGCAGTCGATCTTCTGCAATCTCCACGACAACGCCGTGGACTTGGACGGATCTCGCGGCGAACTTCGCGGAGCATTCGGTCGAGGCTGGTCGGGAGCGTCGCCTTCTTCCGCGGTAGTCGCTCGAGGCTGAGCTTTGGTCAGTGGAGATTCCCACGCTGGCGGTCAGGTCCTCAAGGTCCTGAACCCCGCGCGCATCTCCCGGACGAAGGCGTCGGGCTGCTCCCACGCCGCGAAGTGGCCGCCCTTGTCGAGCTTGTTGTAGTGGATGAGCTTGGGATACGCGCGCTCCGCCCAGCTCCGCGGAGCTGGGTAGATCTCGTCGGGGAAGACGCTCACGGCGACCGGGATCGTGACGTTCCTGGGGTCGAAGAAGCCCGCCTTTGCGGCTTGCTCGGTGTCCCAGTAGAGGCGGGCCGAGGAGACCGCCGTGTTCGTCAGCCAGTAGAGCGTGATGTTGTCGAGGACGTCGTCCCGCGTCAGGCCCTCGGCCTTCCCGTCGAAGACGCGCGCGATCAGCGCGTAGCTGCGCGCGTCGTGGTCGATCATCCACGCCGCCAGGCCGACGGGCGAATCCGCGATCCCGTAGAGCGTCTGCGGACGCAGCGCCATCTCGTTGGCGTAGCCCAGCCCGTTCTTGTAGAAGAAGTCCAGCTGGTCCCACGCGTTGCGCTCGTCGGCCGAGAGGCCGGCCGGCGGCGGCTCGCCGGCCGGAGCGCCTTGGCGATGTCGGCGCGGAACGGCAGCCGGCATGTTGGTGTGAATGCCGAGCAACCCCGGCGGCGCCTGCAGCGCCATCTGCTCCGTGACGGCGTTCCCCCAGTCGCCGCCCTGCGCCACGAACCGCGTGTATCCGAGGCGCCTCATCAGCATCGTCCACGCGCGCGCGATGCGGGCGGGTCCCAGCCCGGTCGCGGTCGGCTTGCCCGAAAACCCGTAGCCGGGCAGCGACGGGATCACGACATCGAATGCGTCCGCGGCGCTTCCCGCCGTGCGCCGTGGGATTGGTCAGCGGGCCGATGATCTTCAGCTGCTCGATGATCGAGCCCGGCCATCCGTGCGTGATGATGAGCGGCAGCGCGTTCTTTGCTTCGAGCGGACGTGGATGAAGTGGATGTCCAGCCCGTCGATCTCGGTGATGAACTGCGGCACGGCGTTGAGCCTCGCCTCGCACTTGCGCCAGTCGTAGTCCGTCGCCCAGTAGCGCGCGAGCTTCTGCATCGTCGCGAGCTGCACGCCCTGCGAGTCGTCGCTGACCGTCTCCCGTTCGGGCCACCGCGTGGCCTTGATGCGCCGGCGCAGATCGGCGAGTTCGGCTTCCGGAACGCTCACATGGAACGGACGGATGTCGCCCGTACCGATGCCGGTCTGCCGTGCAACTTCGGTCGGGGTTCCAGTCGTCATGGCTTCCAACCTCCTTGGAAAAGCGAGAAGACCCAGCTGCCCCGCGGCGAAGGTTGCGGCGGCAGCAGCACAGAATCTACGGCGGTCGAAATCGGGCATTTTCTGCTCATCTCCAACGTCAGCGATCTTCTGGTGTCGGGGACATTGGAATCCTCGTTGACCGCGGGAACAGCGAACGCCGTGCCAGCTTCCCGTCGAGGGCAGCTGGGCCGGTTCAGCCAGGAAGGTGATCGGTTTTCCCGTAACTGCTGGCCTTTGATTACCCTCCAACGCGGGCGGTGGTCAGGCCTTCGGCGATCCCCGCTCCTCAATGCGGAGCTCGCTCGACGGTTCCACGACCGGGTCGCGGCTGTCGAGCAGGATCCGCTCCAGATCGAGCTCGCGAAGCACGCCGCGCATCACGCCGTCTCCGATCACTCCGCGGGCGCGCAGGTCGAAGAGCGCCTTTTCCTCTGCCCGGATCATGGCGTTGCGCACGCGTCGATATTCGGCGGCACGGCGCTCGTCGAGGACGCCGCGGTCGTGCGACGGCGCTGCGAGCACGTCGTCATGACCGCGATGTTCGGCGGGTGCAACCGCAGGCGCGCTTCGCGGCCCGCCCATCGACGCGCCCGCTGCCGGTGGCGCTGGCGCAATACCGCACCACTTCGGGATGCGTCGTGTCGGCGAACCCGGGCGCATCGAGGATCCGCAGTCCCGCCTCTGCGGCAGTGAGCCGCGCGTGGGCTTCCTCGTCCTCCGCGCTGCCGTCTGCAGGCAGACGGAGGAGGCGCGCGAGGGGAGCGAGCGTCGGCCCCTGTATGACGAGGGTGGCGAAGATTACGGCGAAGCTGATGAAGAGGATCTGCGGCCGCGCGGGGAAGGGCCGCCCGAGGCGACGGTGAGGGCATGCCAGCGCGATAGCAGGATCGCCGCCGCGGATCCCCGCCCACGCCACGAAGAACACGGATTGCCAGGCGGGCAGCGGCCGGCGATCGCCCCGGATGAACCGATCGAGGCGGCGGCCGAGGTACGTGCTGGAATCACCCAGGCGACGCGGACGCGATCACGCATGCGCAGACGACGCCGCTTCCGTCAGCAGCGCCCCGGTCGAAGTCGCAGGCAGCGTCCGCGTGACGTACGGCAGTTCGAGCCCGACGAGGATGAACACCAGGCTCTCGAGCAGGAAGGTGACGCCACCACTGGCCGTGTTCTGGATGCCGTTTCCGGCCTTCCGGCGTCCTGGACGTACCGCGCCACCACCATTCCCGCTGCGCAGACGGAGACGACGCCGACGCTCCGGCGAGCTCGGCGGGCAGCCAGGCGGCATACGGCGTGAGCAATGAGATGGTGTTCTCCACGACGGGCAC
Source organism: uncultured delta proteobacterium (assembly GCA_963792275.1). Taxonomy (GTDB): domain Bacteria; phylum Myxococcota; class Myxococcia; order Myxococcales; family 40CM-4-68-19; genus 40CM-4-68-19. The sequence goes on along the minus strand of CAWBVQ010000010.1, from coordinate 13,731 downwards.
CGTCCGCGTCAGGCGGTGCACCCCGAGCACGATCCCTCCTACGGCGACGCCGATGAGAAGTCCACCCGTGGCTCGGCCAGGAAGTGCCCAGCGGCGCTCCAGGGATCGAACGTCCCGGTGACCGCCGCGACCACGGCACGCGATACGCGACGAGCCCGTCGCGTCGTTGAGACAGGCCCTCGCCTTCGAGAATCGACTGGATTCGAGCTGGCGCCTTGAGGTTGCGAAGGATGGAAATCACCGCGACCGGGTCGGGCGGCGAAAGATCGCGCCGAGGGTGAAAGCCGGCCGCCCGGTGAAGGCGGGTCGATCGCGTGCGCGATCGCCGCGACCGCAGCGGTGGACACCAGCACCATCAGGACGGCCAGCCGGAGGATCGGCCAAATTCCTGCCAGAAATCGCGGAGCGGAAACGAGACCGCGCCCCAGTAGAGCAGCGGCGGAACGAAGACGGAGGAAGAGGACATCCGGAGCCGACTGGACGCGCGGCAGGCCGGGGCTGAAGGCGAGCAAAAGGCCGCCGACGACGAGCAGCGATGCGTAGGGGATGGCCAGCCGCTCGGAGCGGATGCGCAGGCCGGCCGAGATGGCGAGGAGGAGGAGGATCAGCTGAGTCCGGCCATGGCGCCTGTGCTGCGGCAGATCAGCCCCGAGACGCGGTGGGGCTGAAGTGAGGGCGAGTGTGCGGCCATGGTGACCGATCGGCGAAGGAGGCCGCCATCTTCCGCATCGCCCTCCGCGATGCGCCTTCACCGTGATCTCGTGAATGCCCACTTCCCCGGCCACCTCTCGTTGAGCAGCCCGGATACCACGAGGGCCATCACCTCGCGCTCTCGCCGCTAAGCGACGCGTAATTTCACCCGCGAATGCTGCGTTCTGCGCCTGCTCGCGAAGGGCACCGCGACTGCGATCGATGGCTTGCCCGATTGCGCCGAGCAGCACGTGTCGCGGAACGGTTTCGTCAGCACCTCCACGGCTCCGGCCGCTGCATTGCCCGCACCGCCATCGGCACGTCGCCGTAGCCGGTGATGAGGACGATGGGAAGCTCGATCCCGACGCGCTCCTGAACATCCAGGCCGTTCACTTCGGGAAGATGGACGTCGAGGATGAGGCAGCCCGGGCCTTTTGTTTTCGGCCGCGACAGGAACTCGCGAGCCGACGAGAAGGTCTTTGGCACCCAGCCGACCGAGGCGGAAGTCGGGATACGCCGAACGATCCAGAGAAGAGATGACCTCGTGGCGTCCACGACGAAGACGATGGGCATCGCATCCACCACCACGTGCCCTGTTGCTCCAGGTCCATGTTTTCGCAGCACCCGCGTCCCCCGCGCAGGCGCGCGGGAGGCGACGGATGGCGCGGGGCGGGTCGATAGAGTTTCCTGCAAGGTGCCCGAGCTTTTGATTGGTGGCTCGCCCTTCCGCCGGCCGTCGGAGAGCGGCCCCGGTTCCTGGCGCAGCGGTTGCACGACGATGCGGCGGAGGAGGTCGCATGTCTGCTGTCCTTCTTACCACCACGTTGATCGCCGCCACCCCCCCGCTCGGGCCGATCAAGCAGATCGATGCAGGCGTCCTCAACATCGGTTATGCCGAGCTGGGCCCCGCGACAGGACTCCCGTGGTCCTGCTGCACGGCTGGCCGTACGACATCCACAGCTACGACGAGGTGGCGCCCCTGTCTGGCCGCGAAGGGATACCGGGTGATCGTTCCGTACCTGCGCGGGTACGGGACGACGCGGTTCCTCTCCACCGACACGTTCCGCAACGCCCAGCAATCCGCGGTCGCCCTCGACGTCATCAAGCTGATGGACGCGCTGGGAATCGGCAAGGCGATCCTCGGTGGCTTCGACTGGGGATCACGGACCGTCGACATCGTCGCCGCCCTCTGGCCGGAGCGCTGCAAGGGGATCGTCGCCGGAGCGGATACCTGGTCACCAACGTCGACGCGCAGCGGAAGCCTCTCCCGCCCCTCGCAGAGTTGGATGGTGGTACCAGTACTACTTCGCCATCGACCGCGGCCGCATCGGATACGCCGAGAACCGGCACGATTTCGACAAGCTGATCTGGAAGCTCGCCTCGCCGAAGTGGAAGTTCGACAAGACGCCGCCTACGATGCGGACCGCCGCGTCTTTCGACAACCTGATCACGTCGACATCGTCATCCACAACTACCGCTGGAGGCTGGGCCTCGCCAAAGGCGAGCCGCAATACGACGCGTTCGAGCAAAAGCTCGCAGAACGCCCGCCGATCACCGTCCCCGCGATCACCATCGCCAGCGACTTCGACGGGCCGCTGGCCGACGGGAAGGCGTACGCGAGCCTGTACACCGGCAAGCATTCGCACCGCGTCCTGAAGGACATCGGCCACGACGTTCCCCAGGAGGCGCCGGCGGCGTTCGCCCAGGCGATCGTCGACGTCGACCGGTCTCTCGCGATGAGCCCGACCGGGCTGCGACTGCTCTTCGCGGTGGGCTTCCGCGGCGGTCGGATCGCGGCAGCCCGGGACCCGGGGCAAGCCACGGCCCGCGCGAGCTTCCCGTCCCTGGCGGGTGCAACCGGATGGCTGAATTCCCCTGCCCTGACGGCGGCCGGGCTGCGCGGCAAGGTCGTGCTGGTCGATTTCTGGACCTTCACCTGCGTCAACTGGCTGCGCACGCTCCCGTACCTGCGCGCCTGGGCCACGAAATACAAGGATCAGCCGCTGGTGATCATCGGCGTCCACACGCCCGAGTTCGGCATCGAGACAGGACGTCGAGGCCATCCGCCGGTCCGCGAAGGAGATGGGCATCGAGTATCCGGTCGCGGTCGACAGCGACTACGGCGTCTGGCGCGCCTTCGACAACCACTACTGGCCGGCGCTCTACGTGTTCGATGCGCAGGGCCACCTGCGGCATCGCCAATTCGGCGAAGGCGGGTACGAGCACGCGGAGCGGATCGTCCAGCAGCTGCTTGCAGAGGCCGGAGCTCAGCGCGTCGACCAGCTGGCGACGGTCGAGATCCGCGGCATCGAGGAGCCCGCCGACCCCGCCCTCGAGTCCCCGGAAACGTACGTCGGCCATGCGCGTGCCGAACGGTTTGCCTCGCCGGGCGGCGCCGCCCGTGACCAGCGCCGGGTGTACCAGTTCCCGAAGAGCTTTCAGGAATCAGTGGGCCCTCGCGGGCGAATGGACCGTCGGTGCTCAACCCGGCGGTGTCGAACGTCCGCGAGCGGACGGATCGCGTACCGGTTTCACGCCCGCGACCTTGAATCTGGTCCTGGCGCCGGCACAAGGCCGCCATGCGTTTCGTGTCCTCATCGACGGCGAGCCGCCCGGCGCCGCACACGGCCTCGACGTCGACGATCGCGGCCTGGGCACGGTCACCGTGCCGCGGCTCTATCAGCTGGTCCGGCAGCGGACGCCCGATCCTGGATCGGCGATTCGAGATCGAGTTCCTCGATCCCGGGAGTCCAGGTCTTCTCCTTCACGTTCGGATGACCGGAGCCACCGACTTTGGGCGACCTGCTCCATGTCCAGCCGAGGATCGGAGAACCCATGACGGGATCCGCGCTGGTATCCGTCGTCGATGACGACCAGTCCGTCGCGAGTCGATTCCGGAGCTGCTGAGGACGTTCGGCTTGGAGTCGCGGGCGTTCTCCTCGGCCGAGGAGTTCCTCTCCTCGGACTTCGTCGACCGCACCGACTGCCTCGTCCTCGACGTCGCCATGCCGGACATGAGCGGACCCGCCCTCCAGCAGGAGTTGTCGCGGCGGGGAAAGACGATTCCCATCGTCTTCGTCACCGCAGTCGCCGACGAACGGTTGCGTCCCCTGCTCGCATGCCGGCGCGGTCGCTTCCCTGCTGAAGCCGTTCAGCGAGAACGTCCTGCTCGAAGCAATCCCGGCGGCGCTGCAGCGGCGCCCCCCGGGCGAGACCAAGGTGTAATGGCTTTGTTCTTTGAACGTGATGTGTGGGCGTCGCCAACGGGAGGCGTCCCATGAATCCTGCATCTCCTCCGGTGTACGTCTCGACGACGACGTCTCGGTGCGCGAATCGGTGCACGCGCTGATCCGTTCGGTGAACCTGCGCGTGGAGACCTTCGCCTCGCCGGGGGAGGTCCTCGAGAGATGCCGTACCGAACCGCCTGCCTGCCTCGTTCTCGACGTCAACCTCCCCGGCCTGAGCGGCCTCGAAGTGCAGCGGCAGCTTGCAGATGCCGAGGTCCGGTGCCAATCGTCTTCATCACCGGCCACCTCGACGTCCCGACCTCGGTGCGCGCGATGAAGTCCGGGGGCTCGAGTTCTCACCAAGCCTCTGGACTGCGATGCCCTCCTGGCCGCGATCCGCCAGGCAATCGGGCGTCCCCCGGCTGGGAACACCTGCGCGGCGAGACCTGCGCGGATCGCGTCGGGGGGGCTGGTCGGCGAGAGTGCGGCGTTCAAGGCGGCGATGGACCGGGTGGCGTTGGTCGCGCCGACCGATTCGACCGTGCTGATCCTCGGCGAGACCGGCACGGCAAGGAATGCGTCGCACGCGCGATCCACGCTCGCTCGCCGCGCTCCTCCCGCCCGATGGTGAGTGTCAACTGCGCCGCCATCCAGCCTTCCCTGATCGCCTCCGAGCTCTTCGGCCATGAGCGAGGGGCGTTCACCGGAGCGCTGCATCTGCGCCTCGGCCGTTTCGAGCTCGCCGAAGGCGGGACGATCTTCCTCGACGAGATCGGCGACCTCCCTGCCGAGACCCAGATCTCGCTTCTGCGAGTGCTGCAGGAACGCGAATTCGAACGGGTCGGCGGATCCCAGCCGATCCGGGCCGACGTACGCGTGATCGCGGCGACCCACTGCGATCTCGGCGCCGCCATCGCTGCTGGAAGTTTTCGCGGCGATCTCTTCTATCGACTGAACGTGTTCCCCATCGATGTTCCGCCGTTGAGAGCGAGAAGGCCGGACATTGCCATCCTCGTCGAGCACTTCCTCGAGGCGCAGAGGAGCAGGCTGGGCCGGCACGTCCGCGGGCCGGGCGAGCAGGCGCTGGAGAGGTTGCGCACGTACTCGTGGCCGGGCAACGTCCGCGAGCTGCAGAACGTGATCGAGCGCTGGGCGATCGTTTCGCAGGATGCCGGCGCGCGAAATCGACGAGACCTGGTTTGTCCGCGAGGCCCCACCGGCCAGGGACGTGAACTGGGATACAGTCTCTCGATGGCACGGTCGACTTCCGCGCATGCATCGAAACCATGGAACGGACCTTGATCGGGCGGGCCATGGCAGCCGTCTCTGGCAACCAGTGCGAGGCAGCTCGCCGCCTGGGCCTGAGCCGCGGGTCGCTGCTCGATCGGTTGAAGAAGTACGCTGCGACGATCGCCTGATGGTTCCCGGGCGCCGTTGGAGGGGTTCGACCCGGTGCGGACCGTGGCCGCCGGAGCGGGCGGGGATGACGTTCAGGGACGGACACCGCGGTGATTGATGTTGGCGCTCGACGGTGTATTGCGTCAGGTGCCGCCGCAGGAAGGACCGCCATGGACAACGAACTTCGCAGTCGGGTCGTCGACGCCGTTCCCTCGAGCGGCGTGGATGATCGGAGGCGCGCCGACGCGCGCGTCGCCGGTGAAAGACGGTTGCTGGAAATGATCGCGCGAGGTCGTCCGCTGCCGCTCGTCCTCGACGAGCTCTGCCGGCTGGCGGAAGACCTCGTAGACGATTGCTGGTGTGGCGTGGTGCTGGTCGATCCGGACGGCGATCGTCTCGAGCGCGGGGCGGCCCCGAGCCTTCCGGACAGCTTCGTCGCCGCGATCAATGGCCGGCTGCTGCAGCGCAATTCCGGGCCCAACGCCATGGCGGCGCACCTCGACGAGCAGGTCGTCGCCGCCGATGTCGCGTCGGATGCGCGCTGGGCAGGGTCCGGATGGGGGGCGATGGCGCTCTCCCATGGAGTGCGGGCCTGTTGCGCGACGCCGATCAAGTCGACGACCGGCAAGCTCTTCGGCTCCTTCGCTGTTTACTACCGCGAGCCGAGGACGCCGACCGATGCCGAGCGGAGGCTCATCGAACAATTCACCAATCTCGCCAGCATCGCCATCGGGCGGGCCCGAGCCGAGGAGTCGATCCTGCGCGGAGAGACGCAGCTCGCCGGCGAGAACCGGCTGCTCGAGATGATCGCCTTGGGACAGCCCCTCCCGGACGTGCTCAATGCGTTGTGCACCTTCGTCGAGGAGGCGGCCCCCGTCTGCCTCTGCGGCGTCTACCCGATCGATTGGAGCGGCCCGACGTTCCAGGTCGGCACCGCCCCTTCCCTTCCCGCGAGCTACACCGCGCCCGTCGAAGGGCCTGCCCGTGCGCCGCGACGTCGCGCCCTGTGGGATCGCGGCCACCCTGAAGACGCAGGTCATCGTCGAGGACATCGAAACCGACCCGACCTGGCGCCGATCGCCGTATCGCGACCACCTGCTCGCCCATGGCCTGCGATCGGTCTGGAGCACGCCGATCTACTCGCGGCAGGCGGCGGTGCTGGGCACCTTCTGCGTGTACCAGCGCGCACCGGGAGCGCCGTCGCTGCGCCAGCAGGAGCTGATTGCGCAAGTCACGCACATCGCGAGCATCGCCATCGAACGCGCGCAGGCGGAGGCGGCGCTCAGGCGGAGCGAGGCGCTTCTCGCCGAGGGTCAGCGACTCGGCCAGACCGGCACCTTCTCCTGGCGGGTCGCGACCGACGAGATCAAATGGTCCGAAGATGCTATCGCATCTTCGGCGTCGAGCGCGCGACGCCGTTCACCATCGGGTTGGTCTTCGGTCGCGTCCACCCCGAGGATGCGCCTGCGCTCAAGCGCCCGGGTGGAACGGGCACGCCGCACGACGGGCGGTCGTCGAGTTCGAGCGTCGCCTGCTGCTGCCCGATGGAACGGTCAAGCACGTGCATGTCGCAGCTCACGCGTTGCGCGACCGCCGGGGCGAGGTGGAGCACATCGGCGCCGTCCAGGACGTCACCGAACGGCGAAAGTCCGAAGCGGCGCTCGCCAGACTCCATTCCGAGCTGACGCACGTCGCCCGGGTCACCACCCTCGGAGCCTTGACCGCGTCGATCGCACACGAGGTCAACCAGCCGCTCTCCGGCATCATCACCAACGCGAGCACGTGCCTGCGGATGCTCGCCGCGGATCCTCCCAACGTCGCCGGCGCGCGCGAAACCGCGCGGCGGACCATCCGCGACGGCGAGCGGGCCTCCCAGGTCATCACGCGGTTGCGCGCGCTCTTCAGCAAGAAGGACCGGCGCGAGCGAGTGCGTGGACCTCAACGAGGCCACCCGCGAGGTCCTCGCCTTGACCCTGAGCGAGCTCCAGCGACATCGCGTCATCCTGCTGACCGAGTTCGCCGACAATCTCCCGGCGGTGATCGGCAATCGCGTGCAACTGCAGCAGGTCATCCTCAACCTCCTCCTCAATGCCAACGACGCGATGAGCGCGGTGGAAGGTCGTCCGCGGCAGCTGCTCATCCGAACCGCAGCGCGACAATCACGATGGGGTGCGGCTGGCGGTGCAGGACACGGGGGTGGGCTTCGAAGCCGATGCGATCGACCACCTGTTCGACGCGTTCTACACGACCAAGCGCGACGGGATGGGAATCGGGCTCTCCGTCAGCCGCTCGATAGTCGAAGGTCACCACGGCCGCGTCTGCGCGGCGCTGAACGATGGCCCCGGCGCCACCTTTTTCGTTTCCCTCCCCGGCGCGCGCGAGCATCCCGGCAATCGGAGCTCGCCGGGGCAGGTGAAGGCGGAGCCCGTCGCGAGGACTGCCTGAATGGCCGCTCAATCCATGGGGAGCTTGCGCGTGCTATGCGCTCGGCAATGCGCCGCGCGCCGCTCCACCGCAACATCGCCGTCGCCATCCTCGCGGCCGGCTGGGTCGCCGGCATCCCCATCCTGATGTTCGGTGCCGGCGATGACGCGGACCTTCCCTTCGAGCTGACCATGGAGACGAAGGTCAACATCGGGCGTCTCGGGCGGCTCGGCGGCAGGTCGGCGCTCTTCTACGAGCAGCTGCGCGAGACACTCAATGCGTTTTTCCACGGCTGGCGACTGGGCCTCACCATCGGAGTGCTCGGCTCGATGCTCGCCCTCGCATGGTATCTGCTGGCTCCAGAAGCGCACCACCCGTAATCACATGAGGAGTCCTCGACGCGAACGCGGGTTGCGGCCCATTCTGGTGCCTCGCGCGAGCACCTCGTCGAGCCCGCGCGCGGCGATGGTTCTCAGCCGTTGGGAAGGAATGCGCCCGACCCATTCGCGAGCCACGCTGCGTTTGAAGCCGCGCGGGAGCTCGACTTCGGGAAGCGCAGCGAACAGCCGGCTGCGCGTTGGAGACAGATAGAGAAAGTCGACCAGCGCCTTCTCGGGCACCGCGAGCTTGATGCCCGAGTCCGGGAGCGACTCGAACCCACCGAAGAAGGCCGGTTGCACGTGATGCACACTGTAGGTTCCGAGCCCCGTCTCGATGCGGCCGCTGCGCGCGAGCGAGACGAGGAAGATCATCGAGGGGATCTGCTCGATCATCCCGTGCTGGTAGAGCGCCGTCTGCAGCGACAAGTAGCTCGGGTATGGCGTCGTCACATACTCGGCGTGGCGTCGTCACATACTCGGCCAGGGCGGGCGGATCCGGCCGGTCGACCAGCGCCCAGACGCCTTGCGGAGCGGCGTTACCAGACCCGCCCGTGCAAGCCTCCGCAGCGTATGGCTGGCCGCCTCACCGGCTGCGCGGCACATCTGAATCGACCAACTCCACCAGTTCGAAAGCGACGGTCTCGTGACTCTTGAGTGTGCAGAGGATGGGGTTCAGGTGGTCGCCTGCGGCGATCTCTGCTTCAGGACGTTCATGAGGCCGTGGCCTCGGGCGCGTAGAAACCCTTCCAGATCAGCCAGAATGTCATCACCAGTTGAACCAGTCCTGCTGGAGCGACCATGAGATATGAGAACTGCACGCGCGGCGGTCGCCACTCCTGCGACGCAGAGCCCAAAATAAAGCCAGAACATACGCTCACTCGCCTGGCGGAATACGGGAAGCGCGACCAGCGCGACGGCGAGGGTCATGCCGGCGAGCAGGAAGGTCAACACGACCGCCGTTCGGATCTTGGCTGCGTTGCCGGCAGCTTGCACCAGGAAATCCGGCGAGATGACGCTGCTCATCATCCCGATCTCGGTGTAGACCGGCGTCGACCCCTTCGCGGTGCAGCGCATCCTGCGCCACACGGATCCCCGGATCACGACGGAGGTCTACGGGCACCTCGTGCCCGGCTACCTGCGCGACGCAATCAACAAACCGCTCGCCGGCACCGCGGCTCTGCTGCCCGCTAAGCGCGACTCCGAAGAAAAGGCTCCGCTTGGTCCGCCGGTGGTCCGCGAATCTCCGACCGCAAAAGCAAAGGCCCGATCCGTCTCGAAGACGCAAGAGACTCTTTGCGAAGGGCCCACTTCGCGAAACCGATCCCGTCCAGCATGGCGCGAGCCGGCGGCGACCGCACCCTGGTCTCGAACGGTCGCCCCCCTGGTCTGGTTGGTTAGAAGTTCACTCGCAGCGAGGTGCCGAACGTGCGCGGTTGGTTCGTCAGGTATCCGATGCGGGCCCTGGTTCCGCGTTCTTGGTCGAGTGCCAGGAAGGCGCGCTCGTCCGAGAGGTTGTTGCCGTACAGCGAGAAGTCCCACTTTTCCTGCTTGACGCCGATCCGCGCGTTCACGATGTCGTAGGCCGGCATCTGCGGGTTGTACGTGAAGACGCTCGCCGTATACGGAGACCCGGGCGTCGGAGGCCCGAACGCCGGAATGCTGAGCGTCCCCAGGTCCTGGTCACCCACCTGCGTGAAGCGGGAGCCGACGAACTGGTTCACCGCCGTGACATAGGCCAGGTACCCCGCCCGGACCTCCCACTGGTAGGTGGCGGCTGCCGCGAACTTGAACTTGGGGACACTCGGCAGCCGCGCCCCGTCCTGGATCCCCGAAACGACGCTCACCGTCCCGTCCGGGGCGGTCGAGGTCAACGTGGACTGCAACTTGGAATCGACGTAGCTCCCCGAGACCGTGAAATCGAAATTGCGGGTCGGCGCCGCCTCGAATTCGACCTCGACCCCCATGCTTCGCGACTTGGGCACGTTGAAGATGACGCGCGAAGAGCAGGAGCCGGCCGTCACGGTCGCCTGGAGGTCGTGGATGTCCATGTAGAAGGCGGAGACGTCCACGGAAGCCTTTCCCCCGAGGATCTTCGACTTGGCCCCCAGCTCGTAGTTCCAGACGGTCTCGTCGTTCCAGTTGGTGTGGCCGCCGAAAGTATTGAGGTCCTGCGGCGTGCAGAGGGAAAAGTTGAGGGGGTCGTTGATGCCGCCCAGGCGGAAGCCTCGGGAGACCTGGGCGTTGATCTTCGTGGTGTCCGCGATCGTGTAGCTCACGATCAACCGCGGCGCCACGCCGTTGGCCTTCGTCTTGCCGGGTTGCGACACGACCTCGCCATTCGCGCCCTCGCCGAAGATGCCGCCAAAGAGCTGCTGCTTGTCTTCGCTGAAGTGGTAGTAGCGCAGGCCGGCGGTGAGGTCCCACTGGTCGGTCAGCGCCACGGTGCCCTCGCCGAAAGCGGCGAACTGGTCCAGCTTGTACGACAGCTTGGAGAAGAAGAGGCTGTCCGGCGGCGCGAGCGTGTCGGTCGAAGATCGCGAGGGAATGCCGCTGATTGCCGTGAAGCCCGTGACGGGAAGGTCCTGGCCGTAGTCGCGGTGCTGGTGGGCGTAGAAGCCGCCCAAGAGCCATCGGAAGCGTGTCACGGTGCCCGACAGCCGGAGCTCCTGGGTGAGCGTCGTGGCCGGCTTGCGGTTCGGCACCGCGGGGTCTCCGCCGCCGGTGGCGTCGTAGAGAGGCGCGTTCAACGAGTAGACGCGCTCGGACAGGCCGATGCTGCCGCCGGTGATGCTGGAGGTGAGCGCGCCCGAGTCGCGCACGACGAGGATGTCGCGGGAGTTGTAGGAGCTGATCGAGGTGAGCTCAAAGTCGCCGAAGTCGTAGTTGATGTTCAGGTCGCCCAGGTACCACTTGTCGGTGTACGGCTCCCGGACCTGGATGAACTGTTCCCGGCCGCCCAGCGTGACCGCCGGCCGGTTGGTGGTGAACGGGTTGGCCAGGATGTTGTACGCATCGATGCGGTTCCAGCCGTCCATCTGGATCTTCTGGTAGAGGAAGCGTGGCGTGACGGTCAGCCTGTCCGTGGGCACGAGCTTGAGCGCGACGCGCCCGCCGAAGCGCTTGCCGGTGTTCACGTGCTGCTGGGTGGTCGTGGGGTCCGGCTCGATGGAGCCGTCCGCCTTCGTCTTGATGCCCGGTGAGTCGATGTAGCCCCCGAACCCGTTGTAGTAGGCGGACGCGCGCAGCGCTGCCATCTCCCCCAGGGGGAGGTTGAAGCCCAACTTGGCGTTTCCGCCCTGATTGCCGTGCTGGATCGTGTTTCCATCCAGCTCTCCGAAAAACTGGGTGGTTCCCAGCTTCGGGCTGGTTGGTGATGTAGCGAACCGTGCCGGACTCGGAGCCGGCGCCGAAGAGGGTGCCTTGGGGGCCGCGGAGGACCTCGACGCGGTTGGTGTCGAAAAGATCGAGGTCCGGCGTGAACAGGGACATCGAGACCAGCGACTCGTCGAGATAGACGCCGACTTGCTCCTTGACGCCCGGCTGGTCGCGCGCGATCTGTCCCGAGGACACGCCGCGCATCGCCACCTGGCTCTGGCCCGGGCCCAGGTTCTGCACCGTGAAGCTGCCCACGTTCGCCGCTACGTCCTCGATGTTGGTGGCCCCGCGCACGCGGAGCGTCTCTTCTCTCGTGGCTGTCATGGAGAAGGGAACCTTCCTGACCAGGTCCTCGCGCTTCATGGCGGTGACCGTGATCTCCTCCGAGAGGTTCGTCTCGAGAGTGAAGTCGACGGTGAGCGTGCCGCCTGCGGCCACCGCCTGGCTCGGCTGCACGTCCGGCCGAAAGCCGAAGTGCGCCGCAGAGACGCTGTAGTTGCCCGGCGGGAGGCCGGACACCGTGTAGGAGCCGTCCGGCGATGTCGAGGCCTCGTGCTTGGCACCGTCGGCGCCGGTCGCGGTCACGGTGGCGCCCGACAGGACGGCGCCGGTGTTGTCTCTGACGACGCCCGTGACTTGCCCCGTGGACTGCGCGAACGCTGGCGTCGTGGCGAGAAGAGCCGTCACCGCAGCAAGCCGAAGGCTGCCGATGCTCGACCAAAGCATGTCCCCCTCCTGCGTAAAAGGCTTCGAGCGGAGCTGGGTACGCTGTTGAACGGCAGGTGTTGTAGGCAGCCCGTGACGGGATAGTCAAACGCGGCGTGTCTGGTAACGGGTCAGTACACTGCCCGCTGCTGCTGGACCTGCTTGGTGGCCAACGAGAAGCGCGGCTCGGGGGACCCGAGCGATCCGAGCAGCGCGCGCGCCGCGTAGTCGCCCACTGCCGGCCCGTGCTTGAAGCCGTGGCCTGAGCCGCCTCCAACCAGCCAGACATTCTCCAACTCGGGATGGCGGTCGATGAGAAAGTCGCCGTTGGAAGTGTTCTCGTACTGGCAGACGCGGCTCTCGACCAGCGGCGCCCGGGCGAGCGCCGGGAAACGGCGGGCGAGGTAATTGCGCGCGGCCGCGAGACCGGCGGGCGTCACCTGGCGCTCGAGCGCGTCAGGATCGACGGGCGGGCCGTGCGCGTCGAACGCCAGCTTGAAGCCGCGCGCCTCCAGATCGGGCATTCCGTAAACGATGGCCTCCAAATTCGACAGGTCGGCCCATACCGGAAGGGCCGGCGGGGCAAAGCGCCTGTCGCCGGCCGGCGGCCCGAAGAAGAACACTTCCTGGCGCGTGGGCTGGATGCGGTCGCGCAGCACCTCGGGAAAGAGGCGCGGCAACCAGGGTCCGCAGGCAAAAACGAAAGCCCCGGCCTGCAGCGCGCGGCCATCGCGCAGCCGCACCTCGGTCAATCTGCCCTTGCCGGCCGGCGGCGCGACGGCGGTCATGAGATAAGTAGCGCCGGCTGCGACCATCTCCTGCACCAGCGTGAGCACCGCGCGCCGCGCCATCACCGCTCCGCTCGCCGGCTCGAGCTGTCCGGCGTTGATCCCTTCGAGCGAGATCTGCGGGTACCGCTTCGCCAGCTCGTCGCGCGAGAGATCCTCGACCTGTCCGCCTGCGCGCCGGATCGCCTCGCGGCTCTCGCGCGCGTAGCGGTCGTCGCGGCCGATCAGCTCCAGCACGCCGATGCGGTGCAGGACGGGCAACGCAGCGCGCCTCGACAGGTCACCCCAATAGCGGAGAGAGGTCAGCGCCATGCGCGTGTAGATCTCGTCCTTGCCGTAGAAAAGGCGGATGACGCGCGACTCCCCGCCCGAGCTGGCGCGGGCGTTGGCCGGTCCGTAGGCGTCGACGATGAGGACGCGGCGGCCGGCGCGCTGCAAGTGCCAGGCGGTCCAGGCCCCGAAGACGCCGGCGCCGATCACCGCGACGTCGTAACCGCCGGAACGGCGAGCGGCCGGCGCGGGAAGCGCGGCCGCTGTGGCAAGCTTCATCAGATCGCGCCGCCGGATCACGGGATGGTCGCGCTGAAGGGCGGCAGGAACGCGGTGGGAAAGTCGTCGTGCTGCACGCCGCTCACCTCGCGTTGCCGCAAGCCCGATCGCTAGAGGCCGAGCCGCGGCGCCGGCCCCCCTGCGCGAGCACGCATCATCGCACGAAAAGCGACCGCGCGCAGGTGACGGACTACG
>CAWBVQ010000009.1:0-18329 GCA_963792275.1 uncultured delta proteobacterium | reverse complement strand
ACCGTCGCCGTCAACCATCGCCCCGAGCGCGACCGGCACCATGCGGGGCTGGAGGAGCCGCCTAAGCGGCCACGGCGATCTGCCGCGCGGACCGCCGTCGTTCGTCGCCGCGCGCCAGCAGCGCATCGAGCGATAGGCGCCCGGGCCCCGCGCTGAAGAGGAAGGCGCAGACGAGGAGTTGCGCCCACTCGGACCGGACCTCGTGCAGGACCGCCCAGATCCCAACGGTAGGCAGGGCCGGTGGAAGCGGAAGCGGCGAGTGTACCGAGAAAGAGGGAGATCTTGGTGGAGAGGATCGCGACGACCATCTCGATCACCAGCGGGATGGCGATGAGACGAGTGGCGAGACCGAGCAGGAGCAACGATCCTCCGACGATTTCGAGCGCGCCGACGAAGCTCGCGGTCACGGCTGGAAAGGGCATGCCCAGCTTCGTGAAACGGCCCACGCCCTGGTTGGCATAGACGAACTTGAGAATCCCTTCCCAGAGGAAGACCGAGCCCGCCATGATCCGCAAGAGCAGCGTGGCGTCCGGCGCGGTCTCCTTCCGGGGCCAAACGAGCGACAAGAGCTTTTCACCGAAGACACGACCGGTTCCATGTTTTGACATCGGGATTCTCCGAATCTGGTGGGTTGCGCCTACGCCCATGTGACCCCAACGGCAGATGCGATCATCCCGCGGGAATAAAAAATCGATGCGCAGGTCCCTTCCTGCTCGACGGAGCCGATGATTCCGCCGGCGGGGCGGAGCCGGTCATCGCCGTTCCTCCATGTTGCGGATCCAGAAATTGCGCGTATCGCGCAACACCGCCTCGCTCAGCTTCTCGTCGTCCACGGCGCGCGAGAGGGCCAGCGCGCCGACCATGCCGGCCAGAAGGGCGAGGTGCGCCTTCGGGTCGGCGGCCGGGGCAAGCTCGCGGATGCGGCGGACCGCGTCGCGCACCCCTTTCGTGTACGCGCGCCGGGCGGCGGCCGGCTGGCGTGCCATGTCCGAGGCCAGCGCCGGCATCGGGCACCCCGCGGCAGGCGAGTCCCGATGCGCCTTGCTGAGGTAACGACGCAGCGCGGCTTCGGCGGATGGCGCGGGGTCGCCCGCGAGCCCGGAAGAGGCGAACGCCGCGGCGCAGGCTTCCGCCACCAGCGCCTGTTTGCTCTCGAAGTGGCGATAGAACCCGCCGGCGGTCATCTTCAATTTCGCCATCACGTCGCCGAGGCTGACGGACTCGACGCCGCGCTCGCGGAAGAGCCGCGAGGCCGCGGCGACGGCGCGGCGGCGAGTGCGGGCCGCGTCCTCACGCGACCGGCGCATTCGCACCTCCGGCCAGATCGAGCCTGAATTGCCTGCGGAACGCGCTGTCGAACAGGCCGGCCGGCAAGTACCGCCGCAGCCGTGCGAGAAGTCCGGCGCGCTTGCCGGCGGGATATCGCAGGCGCGGTTTCCTTGCCGTCGCGGCCTTCAGTACCGTCTGGGCCACCACCGATGGATCGTCGCCTGCGCTCACGCTGGCGCGAACTTGCTCGATGACGCGGCCGCGGGGACCAGCGTAGTCGTCCAGGCGCCGCGCGGCGATGGCGCCGTTGCTCTCGATCTGCGTGCGCGTCCCGGAGGGCTCGACGAGCGCGATGCGGATGCCCAGCACGCGCGTCTCGTGATCGAGCGACTCGGCCAGCCCCTCCAGGGCATGCTTCGAGGCCGCGTAGAAGCCCATGAACGGAGCGGGAACGAAGCCGAACACGCTGCTGATGAAGACGATGCGTCCGCTCTTCTTCGCGCGCATCGCCGGAAGCACCGCCTGGGTGAGGCGCACGGCGCCGAAGAAATTCACCTCGAACAGCTCCCGCGCCTCCTCGAGCGAGGTTTCCTCGGTGGCGCCGGTCAGGGAGCCGCCCGCGTTGTTGACGAGAAGGTCGATCCGGCCAGCCTTGTCCAGCACTTCCCGGACTCCGGCGTCGATCGATGCCGCGTCGCGCACGTCGAGGACGATGCGCTCGACGCCTTCGGGGAGGACGGTGGATTTCGACCTCGCGGTTCCGAACACCCGCCAGCCCTGCCCGGCCAGGAGCCGCGCGGTGGCATTTCCGATACCCGACGATACACCAGTGACCAACGCGATTCGAGTGCTCATGACCGGTTCCTCCTGCGGAATTTAGATGACGAACAGCATCTAAACTGGAGGGATGCCCGGAGCGCGATCTCGATTCGCGGCGGAGCCGTCTCCGACACGAATCACGACTTTTCCGACGGCGCGGCCCGATTCCACGTAGGAGATGGCCTCGGCGGCGGCTTCCAGCGGAAATGTCTTGTCCAGGATCGGCCTGATGACGCCCTGGTCCACCAACGCGCCGATCCGTTCCAGCTCTTCGCCGTTCGCGCGCATGAACAGATACTCGAAGCGCGCGCCTTTCTTGCTGGCGAGGCGATCGACCCTGCGGTTGAGGAATCCGAGGATCCAGACGAGCGGGAGACTGAGGCCCCAGGCGCGCGCGAACTTGCCGTCGGGCCGGCCACCGACCGTTACCACCAGGCCGCCCGGCTTGACCGCCTCGAACGAGCGGAGCAGCGTCTCGCCCCCCTGGGAGTCGAAGACCACGTCCTGATCTTTCGCCACCTCTTCGAAGCGGGTGGTCTTGTAGTCGATGGCCACGTCCGCGCCGAGCGACTTCACCAACGCGTGGTTCTTGGCGCTGGCGGTGGTCGCGACCTGCGCGCCGAGGTGTTTGGCCAGCTGGATGGCGAAGGTGCCGACGCCACCCGAGCCGGCGTGGATCAGGATCTTCTGGCCAGGCTGCAGTCGCGCGAGATCGATCAGCGCCTGCCAGGCGGTGAGTCCCACCAGCGGCAGCGACGCCGCCTGCACGTAGTCGAGGCGCGCGGGCTTTTTCGCCGCGGCGCTCTCGCGCACCAGGGCATACTCGGCGATGGCGCCGATGCGATCCTTGTCGAGGCGGGAATAGATCGCGTCCCCGACCTTGAATCTGGTGACGCCGGGGCCCACCGCTTCCACGTCTCCGGCCAGATCGTTGCCGAGGATCAGCGGAAACGAGTAGGGGATCAGCACCTTCACGGCGCCATCGCGGATCTTGTAGTCGAGGGGGTTGACGCTGGCGGCGCGCACGCGCACGAGCAGATCGCCCCGGCCCGGCTCGGGCCGCGGCAGCTCGATCATTTCCATCGGCGCCTGATAACGACGAATGGCCAGGGCCTTCATCAGTAGCTACGCATCATCGCGAACCTCGCGCGGGCATTTGAAAGTCGCTCACGCCCGCGTCAGCGGCAGACGCAAGCTGAAGGTCGAGCCTTCTCCCAGCTCGGAGTGCGCAACCAGCGTGCCGCCGTGCAGCCGGGTGATCGCCGATGCGATGAAGAGGCCGAGGCCGTGTCCGCGGCCGTCGGCGGCATCGGCACGGTGGAAGCGCTCGAAGATGGTGGGGAGCTTGGACGCCGCGATGCCTTCGCCCCAGTCGCGCACCTCGATGACCGCCGCGCCAGGGGACGAGCCCAGGCTGATCTGGATCCGCTTCGCCTGACCGCCATACTTGATGGCATTGCCGATCAGGTTGTTGAGCACGTGGCGAAGACGCTCCGGATCGGCGGCGATCTCGATCTGACCATCGCCGCCGAGGACGGTGATCGTCGCCTGCGGCTGCAGCTCGCGCCAATCCTGGGCGGTTTCCTGCACGAGCGCGGTGAGATCGACCGGCGCGATGTTCAGCGTCACCCTCCCTTCCGACAGTCGCGCCGCATCGAGGATGGAGGTCATCAGCGCGTCCATCCGGTCGAGCTGGCGGATGATGGTCTGGGAAAGCTTCTCCGCGGGTTCGGAAGCGTCCATTTGCTGGAGGCGGCGGACCAGGAGCTGGGCGCTCATCCGCGCCGCGGCCAGCGGCGTCTTGATCTCGTGCGCCAGCCAATTCACCATCTCTTCCCGGACCGAGTCGCCGGCGCCTGGAGGCGCTGCGCGCCGCCGCTGGATTTCGCCGGACGCCAATCCGAGCGACTTTGCCACCGCCGCCTCGAACTGGTCGATGTCCATCGGCTTGGCAAGGAACGCGTCCGCCTCTTCCAGGCCTTGCGGGCGCGCCGCGCTCAGCAGCAGGAACGGCACCGCCGCGAGCTCGGGGTCCGAGCGCAGGGCGCGCAACAGTTGCATGCCGGTGCGTCGCGGCATCATGTGGTCGCTGACCACCGAGATCCGGCCGCTCCGTCTGGGCGAGGAGCAGCGCCTCCTCGCCATCGTGTGCGCGCATGGTGCGGTGTCCGAGGGCCTCGACGATATCGCCGAAGATCTGCAGCATCACCTCCTCGTCCTCGGCAATGAGCACCAGACCCATCAGGAGGGCTCCTCCTCCTCGATCGTCGATCCGGCGGGCAGCGCCTGGCCGGTGAGCAGCCCTTGCGCGGAGCGAAGCGGAGCGAGAACGCGAATGCCCTGGTCGGTGATCTCGAACTCGCGCAGGTCGCTCTGGTACTTGCTGTTGCGCATCTTCAGCACCGAGAGGATGCGGTGGATCCGGCCCCGCAGCTCGACGAAACGGAGGAGCAGCAGGTTCTCGCCGAGAATCGCGATCGGCGTGCTGCTGAAATCGAGGTCGGTGCCGGCGATCTTGGGCACCTCCTTGGTGAACACGGTCGTGACGCCTGCGAGCCGCAGACGTACGCTGACGGCGCCCAGGAACAGCTCCCGCCGATCGACGTCGGCGACCGACCGCTCCAGCGCGCCGAGGCCGTCGATGACCAGACGGCGCGCGCCGAGCCGCGCGATCTCGGCGAGGACGCGATCGACGAGGCTGTCCGCCTCCATCTCGATGGGTGGGTGGTAGAGGATCTGCAGCGCTCCGCTGGCGACGAAGGGCCGGAGGTCGAGCCCGATTCGAAGCGCCCGGGCGGCGAGGACACCCGGCTTCCTCCGCGAAGCCGACGAAGAGCGTCTTCTCTCCCTTGCGGGCTCCGTCCAGCGCGAATTGGAGGGAAAAGAGCGTCTTGCCGATGCCCAGGCTGCCCGCGATCATGGTCGTGGTCGCCGGCGGCAGCCCGCCGTCCAGCAGCGCGTCCAGCTCGGGGACGCCGAAGGCGGCGCGCTCGCCTCCCGGCACGAAATCCAGGGCGGGTGGCGCCAGTGCCTCGATGCGAGGAATGATCCGGATCCCTTCCTCACCGATCTCGAGGAAGTGCTCGCCGCTCAGGTGAGGCCGGCCACGCATCTTGACGACCTCCGCGCGGCGAAGCCGCCTGGCGCCGTCGTGCTTGATGGTCAGCGAGAGGATGGCGTCGAGGGTGGTGGCTTCGGGCAGATCGAGGAGCCTCGCGATCGGATATTCGGTCGTGAAGAGCCCGACGCAATCCATCGCCGCGAGCGCGGTGGCGAGCTCGTACAAGAACTCGCGTACCCGGGCTTCGTCCCGCCAGAGATCGCGCATCGAGCGCAGGCCGTCGATGATCAGCAGCCTGGCGCGTCGCTCCCGGACGGCGCCGAGGAGCAGATCGCGCGCCTCCTTGCCGCTCTTCTTCATCGCGGGGTACGCGCTGATGAGGAAGACCGCCTCGCCGAGCAGCTCGCGGCGGAAGAACTTGAACCCTGCCAATTGCTCGACCAGCTTGTCGTGCGGCTCCGAGGTCAGGGTGCAGAACACCACGGGCAGACCCCGGGCCGCGGCGAGGAACGCGATCTGGTTGGCGAGGATGGTCTTCCCGCCGCCGGGAGTGCCGGTGACGATCAGCGTCTGGCGCCTCGGAATCCCGCCGCCGAAAAGGAGGTCCAGGTTCGGAATGCCGGTCTCGAAGAGGCTGTTCCCGCGCTCGGCCATGGGGCCTCTACCGAACCGGACTCGCCGGAATCAGTGTCACCCGTGCTCCCGGCGAGCGACCAAAGGCACCAAAAAGCAGGGACGTGACCATCGACGTTACCACCTCCGACCGCGGTGCGCATGTCGGGCCGGTCCGGATGACGCGTTTGAGTGACTTCTGGACGCGCGCGAGACGTTCACAGCCCAGGTGGCGCGGGACCCTTGGCGATCAGCGCCCCCCGGCGCTCGTCCCCCGTGCCGTCAGCCCTCGCGCCTCCAGGCGAAGCTCGTCATACGTCGCGGCAACCGAATCGATCTGCGCCTGGTACTCGTGCAGATTGGTGGTTCCCGCGAACGCCCCCTTCACCTTGTCGTCGAGCTGATCGAGAAGCTCGACCCATTGGTTCCATGCCGGAAGCGTGTGCAGCTTTCCCCCGTACATCCGATCGAATTCGTCGACCAGATAGTGCTTCGTCCGATCGACGGTGAAGTGCTTGCCGTCGTCGGCGGCGAAGATGCCGATGGGAACGATCATCTCCGAGGCATCGGGGGCCAGGCTGGTCCGCTTCCCGAACCAGACGCGGGCCTTCATCCACTCGTCGAGCCCAGCCAGGCCGCTCCAGGGATCGACGGGATACCACTCGCGCGCGGCCGAGTCGTAGATCTCGAGCCAGACGTGGTCGTTGTGGTGTCTTCCGAAGATGGAGTACGCGTCACCTTTCTCCTTCACCAGCGCCGACGCGCGTTCCCCTCGCCCGGCCGAGGGAGTCCGCACGTGAACGTCGTGGACGCGCCGGAGCTGGAGATGCAATTCCTTCATCGAATCCAGGGCCACCCTGGCGAGGTCGTCGCAGTTGCCTCCGCCCCGGTCGACGATCTCCTGCACCGTCCGTTGCTTGTAGTCGGTGGCCTGCCAATCGAGGTGTTGCGTGAGCCAAAGGACGATGGCCTTCGCGCGGCCCAGCTCCGAGCTGCTCTCCTTCGAGACCTGCTCGGCGAACGCCTTTCGGTCGGTCCGGAGAAGCGCGTAGAGGCGGTCGTTGGCCGGGCGCTTCGACTCGTGCGCCGTGGATACGCCGGCCACGGCGACGAGCGCGACGACAAGGGCGTTCCAGTGGTTCATGAAATCTCCCCCGACCGGTTTCGAGCCGCCGCTTCCACGCTTACGCCGGGTGAGAGCGTTCATTTCACCGGGCGAGCACGTCGTGGATCGCCGGATCATCGTTTGCCCAGGCGCTTGCAGAGGTGCGCCAGCTCTTCCTGCTCTTTCGCGGACAATACCGAAAACTCGTCGACCAGGTCCTTCAGGTATCGCGCGAAGGCACGTTCGATCGCGCGCCGGCCCTCCGGCGTGAGCTTCACCAGGACCCGCCGCCGGTCGCGTTCGACCGGGGTCCGGCGCACGAGCCCCGCCTTTTCGAGCTGATCGACGATCAGCACCACGTTGGGCCGGCTGGTGAGCAGCCTGGGCCCCAGGTCGCACGGCTGCAGCGGGCCAAGGTGGAGCAGCGCCTCGAGAAGGCCGAACTGGTTGGCGGTGAAGCCGTCCTCGCGGATGCCCGGCTCCAGGCGCGCCGAGAGCGAATCGGCGCAGCGGAGCAGCTTGATCAGGGCGTCCAGCGCCCTGACCTCCCGCGCCGGCCCATGGTAGTGCGTTCCCAAGCGGCGAATCCTCCCGGCCCCTCCGACATCATTCAGTCCTGACTGATTCAGTTCTAACCGATCGAAAGGCTGCTGTCATGTCGAACGTCCGCGAAGTCTCCCGCGTTGCCATCGCCCACCGCCAGCTGGAGGGGGGCGGATTCACCGTCCGCCGGCCGCTGCCCTCCGCAGGGCTCGAGCTGGTGGACCCCTTCCTGCTCGTCGACGAGATGGGCCCGGTGGAGTACGCGCCCGGCGAGGCCGTCGGCGCGCCCGACCATCCCCACCGCGGCTTCGAGACGGTGACCTATGCGCTGGACGGCGAGTTCGAGCACGAGGACTCCGCCGGCCACCGCGGCGTGATCCGCGAAGGCGGCGTGCAGTGGATGACCGCGGGAGCGGGGATCATCCATTCCGAGATGCCGTCGAAGAAGATTCGCGAGCAGGGCGGCCGCGTACACGGTTTCCAGATCTGGGTGAACCTGCCTTCGCGCCTGAAGATGACGCGGCCGCGCTACCAGGAGCTGGCGCCGGCCGGCATTCCCCAGGCCGCTACGGAGGACGGACGCGCCCGCGTGCGCATCGTCGCCGGAGAGGCGCTCGGCGTGCACGCCCGGGTGGACACGCATACGCCGATCGTCTACCAGGACTGGTCGCTGGAGAGCGGCGCCGACGTCAGGGTGGCGGTCCCCGCCGATCACAACGCGATGGCCTACGTCTTCGAGGGCTCGGCGCTGCTCGGCGACAAGGGGCGCGAGATCCGCGACGGGCAGCTCGCCGTGCTCGGGCCGGGCGACACCGTGCGCTTTCGCGGCGCGTCCGGCAACGGCCGGCTGCTCTTGCTCGCCGGCGTACCGCACCACGAGCCGGTGGCGCACTACGGGCCCTTCGTGATGAACACCGAGGAGGAGCTGGTGCAGGCCATCCAGGACTACCAGTCGGGCCGGATGGGCGAGATCACGCGCTCGGCCGAAGTGAGGTAGCCGCTGGCGGCGGGTGAAGCCGAGCCCGCCGCCGCGCGGTATCATGCCGGCATGCCGACCGCCGAAGAAGCGCTGCGCGTCGATCTTGCCGCCTGCTACCGCCTCATCGCCCTCCACCGCTGGGATGACCTGGTCTTCACCCACGTCTCGGCGCGCGTGCCCGGGCCGGGGCATCACTTCCTCATCAACCCCTACGGCATGCTCTTCGAGGAGATCACCGCCTCGAGCCTGGTCAAGGTGGACGAGCGCGGCGAGAAGGTCTCTCCGAGCCCGTTCCCGGTGAACCCCGCGGGGTTCGTCATCCACAGCGCGGTGCACGCGGCCCGGCCGGAGGTGGCTTGCGTCCTGCACACGCACACCCGGGACGGCATCGCCGTCGGGGCGCAGAAGGGCGGGCTCCTGCCCATCTCGCAGCAGGCGACCATCGCGCTCGCCTCGCTGGGCTACCACGACTACGAAGGCATCGCGCTGCGCGACGAGGAGAAGCCGCGGCTGCAGCGCGATCTGGGGCAGAACCAGGCGCTCATCCTGCGCAACCACGGCCTGCTCACGGTGGGCCCCACCGTCGCCGACGCCTTCCTCGCCATGTACGTGCTGCAGCGGGCGTGCGAGATCCAGATTGCCGCCCAGAGCAGCGGCGCCCCGCTGGTCCAGGTGGATGCGCGCATCACCTCCGGCGTGAAGGAGAACGTGACCGCGGTCACCAAGGGCCTGGGCGGCGGGCTCGCCTGGCCCGGCCTCTTGCGCAAGCTCGACCGGCTCGACCCTTCCTATCGCCAGTAATCGGCCGGAGGTCCCGTTTGTCCAGAGATGCACATTGCACAGGTGACCGCGTTTACGGCTGAACGATCCAGCGGGCACGCTCGCAGCACTCTCTGGAGGCAATGATGCGTCGATTGCTGGCATTGGCCGCGGTGTCGTTCGCAGCGTGTGCTCCTCCGGACGACAGCGCCGAGGAGCCGATCTCGCTTCCGCCTCCGGTCATCTATCCGGTCCAGCAGGCGCGCAATGGCCGTCCCGCCGCCGACCTCCGCGTCGCCGGCGCCCCCGACGCGCCGGCTTCAGGAGGGGTGTGCTCCGCGAGCATCCCCTACAACGGCGGAGCCGTGATGACGGGCGGCGCCAAGGTCTACGTCATCTGGTACGGCAACTGGACCGGCAACAGCGCGAAGACCATCCTGCCCGACCTGATCCGCTCGCTGGGATCATCGCCGCGCTGGAAGATCGATACCACCTTCACCAATGGAGGCGGCACGCCGGTCAGCCCAAGCGTGACGCTGGCCGGGCAATTCAACGACGCGTACTCGCAGTCGGCGGCGCTGAGCCAGGCGGGCCTCGCCCAGGTGGTGCGCCACGCGCTTCAAGTGGGCGCCTTTCCCGTCGACGCCAACGGCATCTACCTGGTGCTCACCTCGCAGGACGTGAGCCAGACCAACAACGACGGCCACTTCTTCTGCGGCACTCGCCAGGGCGACTACTGCGGCTGGCACACCTGGCAGAACTATCTCCTCGCAGGCTTCTTCAATGTCCCCATCAAGTACGCCTTCATCGGCAACGGCGAGCGCTGCCCGGCGAGCTGCATCTCCTTCCACATCGATCCGCAGAGCCCCAACGGCAACCGCGGCGCCGACGGCATGGCATCGGTGATCGTCCACGAGCTCGACGAGACGGTGACCGACCCGCAGATCACCGCCTGGTTCCAGAGACTGCCCGACCAGAGCGTCTGCGAGAACGCCGACAACTGCGCCTGGACCTTTGGCGGCACCTGGCCCACGCCCAACGGATCCACCGCCAACGCGCGCCTGGGCGCCCGGGAGTTCCTCATCCAGCGCGATTGGGCAAACTATGGCACGGGCTTTTGCTCCACCTCCTGGCCGGGCACCTGCGACGGCACCGCCGGGCAGTGGGCCGGGTGCCGCGGCACCGGCTGCAACGTCTGCACCGAGCTGGTGAGCAACGCGCCCTGCTATTTCCGCAACCATCCCAACTGCAACAGCAACGCGGACTGCGGCGGCAGCTATTTCACCTGCAACGCCAACTGCCCGGCGCCGGCGGGGGCGGACTTCGACTGCCACCGCTGCGGCGACGGCGTTTGCAACCCGGACGAGAGCGCCGCCAGCTGTCCCTCCGACTGCCCCTCGGTGTGCGGCGACGGCTTCTGCAGCGGCAACGAGAACGGGGCCAGCTGCCCGCAGGACTGCCGCACCGGCATCTGCGGAGACGGCGTCTGCGACTTCGACCTGGGTGAGGACTGCAACACCTGCAGGCTGGATTGCCGGCTCTGCTGAAACGCCACCTGGGCCCGCTCCCCGCGATGCCGGACGCTTTTGCCGCCCTGGGGCGCCTGCTGTTGCCCTTGCTGCTTGCGGCGACAGCGGCTCGCGCGATGGGGCCGCAGCCTGGAAGCGGCGCAAGCGCGGAGGTGCGCAAGCGGGAGACGAGCAGGTTCGCCGACGTTATCTACGGGTCGGTAGTCGCCTCCGGCTCGCGCCGCGGGACGATCGTGACTCGCCCGAGGACGCCGGGCCGCCATCCCGCTGTCCTCTTCATCGGCGGTCTGGGCTGCTACTCGCTCGACGGCGAGCTCGAGAGCGACGGCGGCTATGGGCCAATCCTCGCCATGCTCGCGAAGAACCAGTTCGTCACCATGCGGGTGGAAAAGACCGGGGAGGGCGACAGCGAGGGCCCGCCGTGCAGCGACTTGAAGGCAACCGCCAGCGCCGAAGCGGACGGCTACGTCGCCGGCATCCGCGCCTTGAAGCAGTACGATTTCGTGGATCCGTCGCGAATCCTCGTCTTCGCCCACAGCATCGGGCCGCTGATCGGGTCGCTGGTCGTTGCCAAGGAGAGCGTGCGCGGCTTCATCGCAGCGGAAACCATCGGGCGCAGCTGGATGGAATACACGCTGGAAAACGTCCGGCGCCAGCGCGCCCTGGCGGGCTCGCCTCTCGACGAGGTGGACGTCGCCGTGCGTGACGCGGAGCTCTGCGCGCACCACTTCTTCGTCCAGCACGAGCGGCCCCAGCAGGTCGAGGCCATCGGCCCTGCCTGCGCGCGAATGCTGCGCGGATTTCGGCGACGTCCCCTACACCTACATGCAGGAGATCGGCGACCTCAGCCTGGCCAGGCAATGGAAGCAGCCGGACGTTCCCGTGCTGGTGATCTACGGGACCTCCGACTTCCTGACGAGCGCCGACGAAAGCCGTTATCTGGTCGAGCTCATCAACAGCTTCCACCCCGGCCGGGCCACGTACGCGGAGGTGCCGGGAATGGCGCACGGCTTCACGGTCTATGCCTCTCAAAAAGAATTCATGACCGACAAGAAGCCTCATCCCTACAGCCGCAAGCTGCTCGATCTGATCCTGGGCTGGGCAAGGAAGCATGCGGGAAGCACGCCATGAGATGCAACGCCGGCGTCAGCTCTGGGCGGGTTGCGGCGGGCGGCGCGGCAGCTTCACCACGAAGGTCGCTCCCTGTCCGGGCTCGCTCTCGACCTCGATGCTGCCGCCGTGCGCCCGGACCATCTGCCGGGCGATGTAGAGACCGAGGCCCAATCCCCCATACTTGCGCCCCGGCACGGCGCGCTCGAAGCGGTTGAACACCAGCGGGATCTTTTCCTTGGAGATCCCGATGCCGCGATCCGCGACGATCAGGCGCACGGCGGTCTCGTTTCCCTCGACGGTGACGTCGATGGGCTTGCCGCCGCCAAACTTGAGGGCGTTGGAGAGCAGATTGGTCAGGATCTGATCCAGACGCAGCGGATCCCAGACGCCGATCATCTGGTCGGGAGCGTGGACCACCAGGGTGGAGCCGCTCAGGCGGGCGGATTCGGAGAAGCGTCCGGCGACCTCCCGCGCCAGCTGCGACAGGTCGCTCTCTTCCTGGGCGAGGTCCAGCTTGCCCGCCGAGATGCGGGAAACGTCCAGCAAGGAATCGACCAGGGTGACCAGGCGGCGGATCTGCTGGACGATGCGCGCCGTCCGTTCGCGGACGCCGGGCTCGGGCGATTGCGCCGCCGCGCGCTCCAGTCCCTGGACGCTGAGGAGCATGGAGGTGAGGGGCGTGCGCAGCTCGTGCGAGGCGATGGAGAGAAATTCGTCGCGCAGGGCAACGGCCTCGCGCGCGGCCTGGTAGAGCCGCGCGTTCTCCAGCGCCGTCGAGCAGCGCCGGGCAAATTCCATCGCATGCTCGAGGTCCCCCTCGGTGAAAGTGCGGCCGGACTCCGCGCTGAGGAGCGTGAGCGCGCCTTCCGTCGATCCGCGGATGGCGAGCGGAACGCAGATCTGCGACTTGAAGCCGAGCGCGCGGAGCCGGACCCGGTCATCCTCGTCGATCGCCGCCTCCTGCAGGACATCGTCGCCGATGCTGGCCAGCAGATCGGGTTGGCCGGTGTCGATGACGGCGGCGTAGCCGTGGGCGAAGCCTTCGCGCGCCGGAGAGCGCTCCAGCAATTCGCGCAGCAGCTCTTCCTTGCCGCCGGCGTGGTGGATGAGCGGCGAACGAATCTGATCGTCCTCCTTGAAATGGACGACGATCCAGTCCGCCAATTCCGGCACCGCCAGGCGCGCCAGCGATTGCAGGGTCGACTTCACGTCGAGCGTGGCGGAGAGCTGTTCTCCGGCCTCCGCGAGAAACCGCATCCAACGATGCTGCTTCTCCACGGCGGCGCGGGCCGCCTTCTCCTCGAGCAACTTCTCGTGCTCGCGCTGGGCCTGGTGCCGGTAGATGGCCATCTCGACGGTGATGTGCAGCTCCCGCTCGTCGAACGGCTTGAGCAGGTAGCCGAAAGGCTCGGTCACCCGCGCGCGCCGCAGCGTCGCCTCGTCGGAAAAGGCGGTGAGGTAGACGACGGGAAGGGCCAGCTCGGCGCGCATCGCCTCCGCGGTCATGACGCCGTCCATGTCGCCGCGCAGGTTGATGTCCATCAGCACCAGCTCCGGCGGCCGCCGCCGCGCGCTGGCCAGCGCCTCTTGTCCGGTGCCGACGGTATCGGTCACCTGGTAACCGAGGCCGGTCAGGCTGGCGCGCAGATCCATGGCGACGATGTTCTCGTCCTCGACGACCAGGATCTTCCTTCCCGGCGCGCTCATCGCGCCTCCGGCTGGCGGGGAATCTCGACCAGGAAGCCGGTCCCCGAGCCGCGGTCGAGCCGAAGCTGTCCGCCGACCTGCTCGGTGAGCATGCGCACCAGCTCGAGCCCGAGGGTGTCGGTATGCAGGTAGTCCAGCTTGGAGGGGAGGCCGATTCCGTCGTCCTGCACGCGGAGGCGATAGCTGTCGGCAGCCGCGATCATGCTCACCCGCAGCTCGCCGCGGCGGTCGCCGGGAAAGGCGTGCTTGAGCGCGTTGGACACCAGCTCGTTGATGATCAGCCCGCAGGGCACGGCCAGATCGACGCCGAAGACGATGGGTCCCAGCTCCACCACCGGGCGGATGCGGCCGGTCGCGTTGTAGGAGCGGAAGAGCCGCACGACCAGCGTCCTCACGTACTCAGGGAAATCGACCCGCGCCAGGTCCTCCGAGCGGTAGAGCATCTCGTGGACCAGCGCCATGGAGCGGATGCGGTCCTGGCTCTCCCGGAGCAGCTGCCGCACTCCGGTGTCCGCGATCTTCCCGGCCTGCAGCCGCAGCAGGCTGGAGGTGATCTGCAGGTTGTTCTTCACGCGGTGATGGATCTCCTTGAGCAAGAGCTCCTTCTCGCGCAGCGAGCTCTTGACGATCTCCTCGGCGCGCTTGCCTTCGGTGATGTCGAAGGCGACGCCCTGGAGCAGCACCGGCCGCCCGGCTTCGTCGGGAATGAGGCGCGCCTCGCCGTGGACCCAGACGATCTTGCGGTCCTTGGTGAGGAACCTGCACTCCGCGCGAAAAGGACCGCCGGTCGCGCAGCCGCGCGCGAATTCGCCGGTTCCACAGGTCGCGATCCTCCGGATGCAGCTGCCGGAACCAGAGCACCGGATCGCTCATCCATTCTTCCTGCGAGAAGCCGAGCAGCGCCTCGATCTGGGGAGAGACGTAGACGTCGTTGAGGCCGCCCTCCAGAGACGCCATGAAGGTGACCGCCGGGATCTGCTCCACCAGCGCGCGGTAGCGGGCCTCGGCGATGGCCAGCTGCTGCGGAAGCGGGGCCGCTCGCGCCGGCATTCCCTTTCCGCCGCGCGCGAGCTGGGAGAGGATGGCGGCGCCCTCGGCGGGGGTCAGCTCTGGCTCGTCGCCGTTCACGGCGGTCCGCCCACCGAGGCGCCGAAGGTCGGCGAATGGCGGACCTCGAGCACCTTGCCCTCGCCGAGCATCATGTGCACGCCGCAGGGAAGACAGGGATCGAAGCTGCGCACCGTGCGCATGATGTCGATGCCCTTGAACGATTCGGGTCCGTTCTCCTCGAAGATCGGGCTGCCCTGGATGGCGTCCTCGTACGGACCGGGAGTTCCGAAGCTGTCGCGCGGGCTGGCGTTCCAGGGAGTGGGCGGATACGGGTGGTAGTTGGCGATCCGTCCCTCGCGGATCACCATGTGGTGCGAGAGGATGCCGCGCACCGCCTCGTGAAAGCCGCAGCCGATGGCCTGGGAGGGCACCTTGAAATCGCTCCACGTCCGGGTGCGTCCGGCGTGCACTTCCTTGCGGCCCATCTCGAGGAAGTGCAGCGCAGCCGCCGCGGCGTAGGCCTGGAAATAGGTGCGGGCGCGATCGCGCTCGAGCGTGTTCGACCAGCGCGGGATCCGCCATTCCAGCTCGGCCTCGGGAAGGTTGGCCGTCTTCGGCAGGCGAATCTTCACGCTGCTTCCGGTGGCCTGCACCCCGGGGAAATCGACCGTGCCGGCGAGCGCCGTCACCCAGAGCCGCGCCAGCGGTCCGCCGCCGCTGTCGAGCGCCAGGTGCGCGCCGGTTCGTTTGTCGAGCCAGCGCGGCGACATCACCCAGGTGTACCTGCCCTGCAGATCCCGCTTCTGCGGGCGGGGGATGGTGGTCTGGTTCCAGGGATGCCGCTGATCGACGGCGTTGCCGAGAGGATCGGTCTTGACGAACGTCTCCTGCTCCTGCCAATCGTCGTAGTAGGAAGATCCCAGCAGGATGCGGATGCCGAGGTTGATCTCGACCAGATCGGTGGTGATCAGCTCGCCGTCGACGACGACGCCGGGCGTGACGAACATCTTCCGGCCCCACTGCGACATCGTCTCGTAACGGAAGTCGCAGGCGTCGGGATCCTGGAACGCTCCCCAGCAGCCGAGCAGCACCCGCCGCGCTCCCACGCGCTCGTAGCCGGGCAGCGCCTGGTAGAAGAAATCGAAGAGGTCGTCGTGGAGCGGCACCATCCGCTTGATGAAGTCGACGTAACGCGTGAGCCGGACCAGGTACTCGTTGAAGAGCTGCACCGAAGGCACCGTGCCCACGCCGCCCGGGTAGAGCGTGGAGGGATGCACGTGCCGCCCTTCCATCAGGCAGAACATCTCCCGCGCCAGCCGGCTCATCAGCAGCGCTTCCTTGTAGAGAGCGCCCTCGAAGGGATTGAGCGCGCGCATGATGCCGGCGATGGTGCGGTGCCCATGGATGTCCGAGCGCGGCGCGAGCGTGGTCTCCGCCTTCGCCAGCACCGAGGGATTGGTCTCGCGCACCATGCGCTCGCAGAAGTCCACTCCCACCAGGTTGTCCTGGAACAGGTTGTGGTCGAACATGTACTCGGCCGCCTCGCCGCAGTTGATGATCCATTCGGCCAGGTGCGGCGGCTTCACCCCGAAGGCCATGTTCTGCGCGTAGACGCCGCAGGTGGCGTGGTTGTCGCCGCAGATGCCGCAGATGCGGCTGGTGATGAAGTGCGCGTCGCGGGGGTCCTTCCCCTTCATGAACACGCTGTAGCCGCGGAAGATCGACGAGGTCGAGCGGCATTCGGCCACTTCCCGGTTCTCGAAGTCGATGCGCGTATGGATCCCGAGACTGCCGATGACGCGGGTCACCGGGTCCCAGGCCATGTCGACGAGCTTTCTTTCGCTCATCGCTTTCCTTCGGGCGGCTGCCGCCAGCGGCGGCTCGCGGTTCATCGAGTCCATGGTGAATTGCCGCAGCGCGCGCACCGTCCTGCCGTAGGTCACCACGGCGGCGGTGGACATCTTCGCCCCCGGCGGCTCGTCCATGAAGGGCATGAACTTGTCGGGAAAGCCCGGCATGGTGCAGCCGATGCAAACGCCGCCCACGTTGGGGCAACCGCCGATGCCGGCCATCCAGCCGCGCTTGCCCACGTTGCACTGCACCACCGGTCCCCAGCAGCCCAGCTTCACGATGCACTTGATCGAGGCGTAGTCGAGGGCGAAGTCGGCCTGCTCGTAATAGCCGCCGCGGTCGCAACCCTCGTGGACGGTCTGGGAAAACAGCCAGCGCGGCCGCAGCGCTTCGTCGAGCGGGATCATCGGCGCGTTGCCGGCGAGCTGCTGGAGCAGGTAGGCGAGCGTCTCGGTGAAATTGTCCGGCTGGACCGGGCAGCCCGGCACGCAAACGATCGGCACGCCGCCCGTCGAGCGGAAGGACCAGCCGAGGTAGTCGGGAAGCCCCATGCAGCCCGTCGGGTTCCCCTCCATGGCGTGGATGCCGCCGTAGGTCGCGCAAGTGCCCGCCGCCACCACCGCCCAGGCGCGAGGCGCGAGCTGATCGATCCAGTCGCAGGTGGGGATGGGCTGGCCCGTCGCGGGATCGAGGCCCACCGCCGCCCAGTAGCCTTCGGCCTTGTTCTTCTCGTTGGGGATCGAGCCTTCGACCACCAGCACGAAGGGATCGAGCTTCCCCAGCGGCCGCGTCGCGCATCGACTGGATGAAAGCGTCGCCGTTTTCGTAGGCCAGGACGGGGTTGTGCAGGACGACGCGCGGAACGCCGGGCAGCGATCCCGCGACCAGCTCCTCGATGCTAGGAAGGCTGGCCGCCGGTCATGGCGATGGTGTCGCCGTCGCACCCGAGGCCGGCGGTGACCCAGACGACGTGGACCGCTTCAATCATCCGCTCCACCTTCACATTTCGGCGGCAAACTTCACGGCAGCGTCCCCCACGGCGTTGAGAATTGTATAGCCAGGCGCAAGCCTCCGCTTCCGTTTCCGGCGGCGGCCTGGGGACGGCTCTTGCCAGAGCGCGGCGGGCGCGTTAGCAAAAGGTTCCATGGCGAAGAACCGCGTGCTCATCGTCGAGGACGACCGCGACATCCGCGAGGAGCTGACCAGTCTCTTGGAGGAAAACGACTATTGCGTCCTCGTCGCCGACCACGGGGAGCACGCGCTGGAGGTGATGCGCGCGGGGAATCGGCCCGATGCCATCATCCTCGACTTGATGATGCCGGTGATGGACGGCTGGGAATTTCGCGAGCACCAGAAGAAGGATCCGGATCTGGCGCGGATCCCGGTGATCGTGACGAGCGCCAGTGAAACCTCGGTCGACGCGAATGCCCTCCTGCGCAAGCCGATCGACCGCGATGCGCTGCTTCGCGCCCTCGAGCAGCACACCTCGCGGGCCTAGAGCGGAGTTGCCGCGGGTCGTTCAGTGCCGCAGCGTGGTGTCGAGCGCGGCCACGACCTGCGCCACCGTGAACGGCTTGAAGAGGATCGCCCGAGCCCGCCGGCGAATGGCTTCCGGCACGCCCGACGAGGGCAAGGCGGTCATCGCCACCACTTCGATCTCGGTGGTGTGGCGGATGGCGTCGAGCGCGGCGAGAAAGATCTCGCCGTCGAGGCGCGGCATCATGAGATCCAGGAGGATCGCGTCGGGCCAGAATTTCCCGGTGGCGATCATGTTCAACGCCTTCTGTCCGTCGTCGGCGACGGAGAGCTCCAGCCGGGCATCATCGCGCAGGGCGGCCGCCAGCTCCTCGCGGATCGCCTGGTCGTCGTCGACGATGAGCACTTTGCGCCGTTGCACGGCTCGACTGTATCAGCAATGGTGAATCGCGGTTG
>CAWBVQ010000008.1:0-17062 GCA_963792275.1 uncultured delta proteobacterium | reverse complement strand
TGGAGCGCCGCGAGGTGGCGCTGCTCGATCGCGCGGGGGTAGGGAACTTCCGCCTGCAAATATCGCCGTACGACGCGGCGATATTATGTGCTAGACGTGGTGCCGATGGACATCAAGCTCGGCAACTTCATCCTCGGCGCCACCACCGGCCGGCTCTACTGGATTGACTTCGAAGATCTCCCGGCTCGCGTCGCAGGCGCGCTGGGAAGCGGACCTGGGTGCTCGACCGCCACACCCTCGAGCGCCTTTCGACATCATGCTGTAGGCGATGCGCGGTTGTACGATGTCACCGGCACTCGTCGTCGTCCCTGACCCCGCAAGATCGGCGCCCCGCTCGATCGTCGCGCCCACGCTATCCACCGTCACCTCATCGGCAGGCGCGAGAGGCGCGGGCGCTCCGTGAGACGGGTAGCTCAGGCCGAAGCCAGTGCTGAACTCACCATATGTGACGGCGGCGCACAGTGCCTCGTTCCACGCAAGCCCTGCCATTTCATGCCCGACGCCGACCAAACTGTCACGAGCGAGACCCCTAACACTTGGCCGGCGTCCAGGAGATTGCATTGCCGACGACGGAGACATTGAAGCGCACGAAGCTGGAGCGGGGAGCGAGCGATGAATGCGACCGGTTCCTTCGGGCACGAGGCGCAGTTCAGCATGGCGACATCAACCTTGAAGATGCCGGATTCGATCCTGCTGGTGCTACCGGATTCCAAGCTCCAGGTCTCCAAGCGCCGGAGCCTTGACGTCAACGCGCCGGTTTTCGGGTCGACGTGAGCCGCCTTGCAGGTCCAGTCCGAGCCTGTCGCGCACATGGAATCCAAGACGTCCGGCGGGACGTTGTCGTCCCAGAGGTTGACCTCGTCGCCGCCAGGGGTGCCGTCGGAGTACTTCACCGTCCCATCGATCGTGCACCAGTCGGTCTTGCGCTGGGTTGTTGCGCCGAGGCGGAAGATCGCCGAGGTCGATGGAACCGGCGCTGCCGCAGGAACCTGCGGCGAACGGCGCTTCGAACTCTCCGAGGTCGTAGAAGTTGCTTCCCGCCATTGCGCGAATCGAAACCGTCGCTTTCTCGCCGACCCTGCCGTTGCCGTCGAGATCTTCTCCGGGAGCCTCGGAGCGCTCGGCTTTCAGCAGAAGCGGCCATCGGGTCCGGCGATGACCGTCGTCGAAGCGCCTATGTACGACGCGCCCTTCAGGGTCACAGCCGCGCCCTCCGCCGGTTTGCCGGCGTCGTCGAGGACGATGTTCCTCAGACATGGCCAGACGCCCCGATTGGCCAGGCCACGCTCCAGTTGGACAAGCGGTTGACGACGCCCACTGCATAGATTACTCCGGCGAAGCTTCCGTCGCGGATGCTCGGGAGCAAGGACGGGGCAATGACATTCGCGCTCGCCGTCCTCCAGCCACGCCGGAAACGGCGCGCGCGCCCCAGGCGCCTTTTACTTCGTCGAAGAAGTAGAACGGCACGTCGATGCTGTCGTTGCCACTTTGGATGTCTCTCACGATGTCCCAGGTGTCTTTGGGAATGCGCAGGCGCATCTCGACCCCATCCCTCCCGAGTCGAGTGGTCGCGTCATCCTCGACATGGAACACAGCAAACGCTGCTGGAACGAGGACGTTGCCCGCCGCGTCCTGCATGTGATCGGTAAACAGTGAAGTTCTCCGTGATTGGGTTGCACACGCGGGCCCTGACCAGGCGTCTGCCGTGGCACCTCGGTCAGGGCAAGGTCGGCACCAACCCCCACGCGCAATCGTTGCTCACGCAAACGGGTTCTTCCAGATTGCGCGAGCGTGGCGTTGAGGACCATGCTCCCCGTTGGGGGCCACCTTGACGGTTCGCAGGACTGCGGCGCCGTTGGCGTCGGAGAAGCGCACGACGAGCGCGTTCGCCGGCATCGACCGGCACATCGAGCGCGTAAGCTCCATCGCCATCGGTCGCGGCGGTCGAGGTCTCGTCGGCCGAGATCGCGCCGTCGTGGTTGCGGTCGATGGTCGCTTTCACCTCCGCCAGGGTCTCGGGCGGTCGGCGCCGTTCTCACCCCGAACTGCGACCTCGCGGTTCCCGACAGGTGCATGATGCCTTCGCGTCCGCGCGGGCCTGCAGGCGTGTCGGTGCCCGGAGCGTTCTCCGCATCCGGCGGGTGGGTGACGGACGTGCCGCCGGGAGCACTGCCGCCGCAACCGACGGCGATGGCCACAGAGAGCGCGAGCATCTGACGGGCGAAGGTCATTTTGATCCCCTGATCCGGGTGTGCGGACGCGAGCCGGCTGGCGCGTTCATCCGATCGGATGCGGGGGATCTTTCCTGCGCAGGGCGACTGGCGCCATCGGGCATCCTTCCGATGATCGCGCCTTCGCTCGCCGCCTGCGGCGCATCGACTTCGCCATGGAGCGCATCGCAGCCGCACTGGGAAGCGGACCTGGCGCTCGAGCGCGACATCCTCGAGCGCCTCTTGGAGATCACGCTGTAGGGCCTCGAGCATCACAGCGTCGTGCTTCCGCCCCCAGGTACATCACCCCATCGATCGTCGTCCCGCCTCCCAGGATCTGCACTTCGTCGCCGGGGGCGAGGGGCGCGGGCGTACCCGTGAGCGGGTATATCTGCGTCGCGCCGGCCGGAACCTGGCCGTAAGCGACCAGCGTAGAAATCGTGCTATCCACCTTGAACACCTGCCACTTGACGTCTCCCGACGGCGTGCCGGCCGACACCACTGAAATGCCGTAGAAGGGTGGCGTCCGCGAGATGGTATCGCCGTCGACAAGCACGGTGAAATCCACCGCGATGAGGTTCACATCAGCTGTCAATGACACCGGCTCTTTCGGGCAAGACCTGAACTTGCGCGATCCGGAACTAGCCCGGTCACGCCGGGGCCGAGATCGCGACTTGCAACCGTTCCGAGCATCAGGTTGCCCATGACCGGCGCAGTGACGCTGAAGGCGCCATTCTCATCGGCGATGTTACCGAGGCACGGGAAGCTGAAATCGGCGGGGAGGCACATTGTTCGCCGAACACCCTCTGGCACGGTGTCGTCGGCGAGGTAGACCCAGGCGCCCTCGGCAGGAGCCCCGTCGGCGTACCGGACGGTTCCCTTGATGGTGCACCACTCGACCTTGAGCAGGTTGCCGGGACCAATCCTCACATCGCCGAGGTCCAAACAACCTGTACCTCCGCACGTGCCTTGGCTCGAGGGCATCTCGAACTCACCAAGATCGTAATAGTTCCGACCCGCGACGACGCCGATTGCCACCGTCGTCGTCTCGCCGGCCTTGCCGTTGCCGTCGAATCCTCTCCCGGAGCCTCCGACCGCATGCCCTCCACGCAGAAGTGGCCGTCGGGTCCAAGGACCACCGGCGTCGAATTGCCGGTGTAGGAAACGCCCCGGAGGGTCACCGTGGCGCCCTCGGCAGGATTGCCGCTTCGTCGAGCACGCGTCCGGAAACGCAGCCAAAGCTCTCCACGGGCCAATCGATGTTCCAGGTGGAGAAGTGGTTGACCTTTCCCACCGCGTAGACGGCTCCGGCAAAGGTGCCGTCGTGGATCGCCGGCAAAGACGACGGCGCGATGACGTTGCCCTGCGCGTCCTCCAGGTGCCCTGGATTGTCGTCCCGCACCCAGGTGCCCTTCACCTCGTCGAACCAGTAGAGCGGCACGTCGATTCGGCCATTTCCGGAGGCGATGTCTCTCACGATGTTCCATGTGTCCCTCGGCAAGAGCAGGCGCATCTCGGCCGGCGACGCCAGCTCGTGCACTGCATTGCCGCCCTCGTCCGCGAGAATGAAGGTCGCGAAGACGCCGGAGACGAGGAGCTTGCCGGTGGACTTGTCGAAGTTGCCGGGAAAGGCATCGGTCTCCGTGACCGGGTTGAAGACGCGCGCGCCGCCACTCGTCCCTGGCGGCAGGCCCTTCAGCGTCGCACCCCCGCGCTGCAATGAGCAGGCGTCGCCGTTGCATTGCAACTCCTCCAGGTCGCGGAGCGTGGCGTTCAGGATCATGCTGCCCTTCGGCGCCGCCCTGAGCGTGCGCACCACGGGCGCGGCGCCGTCGATTGCGAAGCGCACGACCAGCGTGTCACCGGGCGCAACTGGCACGTCCAGCGCGTACGCGCCGTCCGGGTCCGTCTGCGCGGTGTAGGTCTCGTCGGCCGAGATGGAGCCGTCGCGGTTCCGATCGATGGTGGCTCGCACGCCGGCGCCGTCGAGCGCGAAGGGCAGGTCGGCGCTCGACGACTGGCGCTTCACCTCGCCGGACAGGTGCATCGTGCCTCGAGGCGTGCTCGCGCCCGCAGGCTCGGCCGGAGAAGCGTCGCCGGGACCGGCCCCGCAGCCGGCGACAGCGAGGGCCAGGGAGAGCGCGAGCAGTGGACGGAAGGTCATGGACGATCCCTTGGTTCGAGTGGCAGATGAACGAGCCTTCCGGCGCGGTCATCCGTTCGGACGCAGGGATCATTCGTGCAGCGAGCCGGTCGGCACCATCGGGCACTCTTCCGATGGGTGCCGCCGGCCGTCGTTCGACGTCAGAGCGCTAGGGGAAGCTCCGGAACAGGTCGCTCAGGTTGGTGGCGTTGGCCGCGTCGCCGAGCAGGGGCGCGACGCCGAAGATCTCCTGCACGCTGCGCAGCATGGAGCTGTGCGTGTAGGCCACCTGGTTCGCGTACCCCGGCTTCGCCAGAGGCGACAGGGCGATGAAGCCGATGGGCACGTCGCTCCCGCGCTCTCGTCGAAGGTGATGAAGAGCGCGCCGCCCTCCTTGTAGGCCTTGGAGGCGAGGATCTTCGGCACTTCCCGCGAAAGCCAGGCGTCGCCGGTCGCCACCGAGCAGTCGTGCATGTCGTTGCACAGGTTCGGCGTGATGAAGTTGTAAGCGGCCACCGTGTTGGCTTCCAGGTCGGTGGCCAGCTCGGCGTAGGGGCGGACGTGGGCGATGCAGTTGGCCGAGGCCGGATCGACTCCGCCGTTCACGTCGGTGAAGTAGATCATCGGGTTGTGCTTGGGCGCGTACCCGTTCACGTAGTCGAGCGGGCAGTCGGTGCCGGAGATGTCCTCCTGGTACGACTTCCAGGTGATGCCCGCGTTCTGCAACAGGGTGACCAGGTGCTGGGTGGTGCCGAGCCGGTGGTTCGCGGGAACGTCGTCGTCGGCCACGCCCTGGTTGCCGCCCGCCTCGAGCCAGATGTAGTTCGGCAGGCTGGGGTGCAGGTTGGGGACGTTCAGGTAGTTGTCCGCGTGCGCGCCCTGCGCGAGCAGCGTGCCGTTGATGTAGGGGGCCGCGGAGCTGCCCTTGATCGAGGACCAGTCGTGGTTCTCGAACACGATCACGAAGACGTTCCGGATGTGGTTGCTCACCGTGACCTGCACCGGAGCGGAGGTGGTGACGGCGCCGGCCGCGTCGGTGGCGAGAACGGCCAGCGTGTGCGCTCCATTGCCGACCGAGAAGCTGTCCCAGGTGGCGGCGAAGGGCGCGCCCGCAACGGTGGCGAGCGGCGCGCCGTCGAGCTGGAACACGGTGCTGGAGGTGCCCGCGGGCACCGACGCGTTGAGGGCGACGTGACCCGCGACCACCGAGCCGGTGGAGATGCCGCTCAGCGCCGGCGTCGCGGGATCGGCGGGCGGCGTACCGGTGGCGGGAGGCTCCGTCGCGGGAGGAACGCCGGGCGGTTTGGCTGCCGCCGGGCCGGCGGGACCGTGCGATCCGCCGCAATAGAGCGTGGACACCGCGGCCAACACCGCGAGGATACGCAGTGCCGGAGTCTGGAAATGTGAGCAAAGGTGCACGAGCAGGCTCCTCGGTCAGGGTTGTCCTGGACCAAACAGGACCCGCCGAGGGCTTATTCGTCCGCGCTACTCGTCGCGATCTCGTCCTCGGCGAGCCGCAGCAGCTCCGCCTCCACGCCCGCCGGATCTTCCTTGGGCGCGAGCTGGTTGCGCATCCGGGTGACGAGCTCCTGCTTCTCCTGCTCCAGCGAGGCGACCTCGAAGGCAAAGGAGACGATGGTGCGCAGGTCGGCGTTGTTCCAGGGCTTGCGGATGAAGCGGTAGACCTCGCTCTCGTTGATCGACCGCACCGGCACCTCCGGATCCTGATCGCCGGTGAGCAGGATGCGGACCACGCGCGGGTGGCGCACGCGCACCACCTTGAGCAGATCCACCCCCTGGAGCCCACCCCCGCCCATGTGCTGATCGCTGATGATGACCTGGGCCGGGACCGTGCGCAGCAGGTCGAGGGCCTCCTCCGCGGTGCCGGCGGTCACGACCGTATAGCCGTGCTGGGAGAGCACGTGCTGCAGGGCCACGCACACCGCCTGTTCGTCATCGACCACCAGCACCGTGCCGCTACGCATTGGAAAACTCCCGGCCGCCGACCGCCTATCCTGTTTATGCCCGCGGCGCCCTGGACGCAAAGCCTACATCCCGCATATCGGCCGCGACATCCGCGTCAATCGATTGCTACGGTGCGCAATGGACGCACCGGGCGCGGGCTGCCCAAGGGGGCGCGAGCGGCGTTATCATCCGGCCATGAAGACCCTTGTCGCGGCGGCAGCGCTGCTTCTGGCCGGCTGCGGCAGCACGCTTGCCGGCGCAAGCGTCACCACCGGGGCGGCGCTGGCTGCGTCCGCGGCCAGTCGCGCCTCGGGCGGCTGCTATGCGCTCTGCACCAACGGCACCTCCTGCAATCCGCGCACGGGCATGTGCGAGGTGCTGCCTTGCCGCGGGCTCTGCGCCGCCGACGAGCACTGCGAGTCCACCTACGCGGAGAGCAAGTGCCTGCCGGGTGCGCCGTCCGACGTCAGCGCCACCGCCGCCGGGACCGGCACGCCGAAGATCCCGGTGCTGGTGCCCACCGCGCCGGCGGCCCCGGGCAGTCCCACCGTGGTTCCCGCCGCCGAGCAGAACCCGCCGCGGAAATAGTACAGTGTGGGGATGCCGCGGATCGCGACCCGCGTCCTTTCGCTGGGCACCGAGAGCGCGCTCGACGTGCTGCTCGCGGCGCGCGCGCTCGAGGCGAGAGGACGCTCCGTCATCCACCTGGAAGTGGGCGAGCCGGACTTTCCCACTCCGAAGCACATCGTCGAGGCCGGCATCCGCGCCTTGCGCGAGGGGAAGACCCGCTACGGCCCCGCTCCCGGCTCGGAGCCGCTGCGCGAGGCCATCTGCGACGAGCTGCGCGAGACCCGCGGCGTTTTGGCCGGCATCGACCGGGTGCTGGTCGCCCCCGGCGCGAAGCCGATCCTCTTCTACGGCTTTCTCGCCTGCGTCTCGCCCGGAGACGAGGTGCTCATTCCCGACCCCGGCTTTCCCATCTACGCGTCGATGGTGCGCTTCTGCGGCGGCGTGCCCGTCCCGGTGCCGCCGCGGCTGCAAGAAGGGCGCGCGCTCGACCTGGAGGTCCTGGAGCGCGCGATCACAGAGCGGACGCGGATGGTGGTGCTCAACTCGCCGTCCAACCCCACCGGCGCGGCCGTCCCCGACGAGGATCTCGCCCGCATCGCGGACTTGTGCCGGCGGCACGATCTCTGGGCGATGAGCGACGAGATTTACCGCCGCATCAGCTTCGGGACCGCGCCCCGCTCCATCGCCGCGCTGCCCGGCATGGCGGAGCGAACCATCGTGGTGGACGGGTTCTCCAAGGCGTACGCGATGACCGGGTGGCGGCTCGGCTGGGGGCTCTTTCCCCAGGCGCTCGCGCAGCACGCGGTGCGGTTGATGATCAACTCCAACACCTGCACCGCATCCTTCGTGCAGGAGGCCGGCATCGCCGCGCTTCGCGGACCGCAGGACGTTGTCTCCGCAATGGCCGCCGAGTTCCGGCGCAGGCGGGACGCCATCGTCGCAAGCCTGCAGCGCATCCCCGGGATCCGCTGCCATCTTCCCGACGGCGCGTTCTACGCCTTCCCCGACGTTCGCGCGCTGCCGGTTTCCGCGGCGCAACTGGCCGCCCGCCTTCTCGAGGAGGAGGGCGTGGCGCTCCTCGACGGCCAGGGCTTCGGCGAGGGCGGCGCGGGTTTTCTCCGTCTCTCGTACGCCGCCTCGCTGGAGAGCCTCGCGGAGGCGGCGCACCGGCTCGCCCGGCTGGTCGGCCGTCTCTGAGGACCTTCGCATGCGCGCCCTGATCCTGGTGGACATCCAGAACGACTTCCTTCCCGGCGGCGCGCTCGCGGTGTCTCGTGGAGACGAGGTCGTGCCGGTGGCCAATCGGGCGCAGCCCGGGTTCGACCTGGTGGTGGCGACGCAGGACTGGCACCCCCGCGATCACCAGAGCTTCGCCTCGCAGCATCCGGGCCGCAGTCCGGGCGAGCTGTCGGAGGTGGCCGGCCTTGCCCAGGTGCTCTGGCCCGACCACTGCGTCCAGGGAACCCAGGGCGCCGCCTTCGCCGACCGCCTGGAGATGAACCGGGTCGAGGCCATCTTCCGCAAGGGCACCGACCCGCGCATCGACAGCTACAGCGGCTTCTTCGACAACGGCCACCGCAAGTCCACCGGGCTCGGCGACTACCTGCGCGGCCGCGGCGCCGGCGAGGTGCACGTGATGGGCCTCGCCACCGACTACTGCGTGAAGTTCACCGCCCTCGACGCGCGCGAGCTCGGCTTTCGCACCTTCGTCCACCTCGAGGGAAGCCGCGGCGTGGAGTTGCGGCGCGGAGACGTCAATCGCGCGGTCGAGGAGCTGCGCGCGGCCGGGGTAGAGGTGGTCCGGGGCACCACACCGGGTCCTTGAATCCCATCGCCGCGGCGGGCGACGGTCTGTCCGATGCGACCCTGTCCCAAGTGCAAGAGAATCCACGCTCGCGCCGCTGGCGGAGGCGCCTCCTCCCGGGTCGGAGCAGGTGCCGACTTCGCGCTGCACCAATTGCCAGGGCGTCTGGCTGCCGCACCAGGCGGTGGTCCAGCATCTCTCGCCGCCGCTGCCCGAGCCCGTGCGCGCCGTCCCCGAGGCGGACAGGATGCCCGGTTTCTGCCCGCAGTGCCGCGGCCTGCTCGTGCGCGCGCAGGTGGACGGCAACCCGCCCTTCCATCTCGACCGCTGCCCCGTCTGCGCCGGCATCTGGTTCGACGCGGGCGAATGGGCGCTGGTGGCGCAGAGCGAGTGGCTGAGCCACCTGGACGATCTCTGGGACCCGGCCTGGCGGCGGCGCGTCCGCGAGCAGCGCGCCCACGAACGCCACGTCGAGGAGATCGAGCGCGCCCTGGGGCCGAAGACGCTGAGCTGCCTGCGCGCCGCGGTGGATGCCCTGCGCGACCATCCCAAGCGCGCCCTGGGGCTCTCCTTCCTGATCGAGCAGTTGCGCGGGCCGGGGTAGCCGCTTCAGTCGAAGTGCGCGTTGAGGAGCGGCAGGAGCTTGAGCCCCGCGCGGTTGTTTCCCGCCCAGTTCACCAGCCCGAGCTGCACGCCGTGGAGGCTCGGCGTGTAGTTGACGATTCCGATGGCGAGGCCGTGCTGCTCGCCGCGGATGCGGTTGAACGCGCTCACCGACACGCCGCTGATGCTTCCCTCTGGGGCAAGCTCGAAATAGGCGGGCGCGAACACCACGCCTTCCACGTCCTTGCTGCCGGCGGCCAGCGCCGCGATGGCCCCGCGGACCCGCGGAGCGCCTACGCCGAGCCCCGCCACGGCGAGGCCTTCGATGCTGTCGCCAAAGCCCACGCCGAGGCCGCCCACCGCGATGCCCTGGATGCTTCCGCCGCCGCCGACGCCCAGGCCGCCCAGGGCGAGGCCGCGGATGCTGCCGCCCGAGCCGACGCCCAACCCTCCCAGCGCGATGCCGGTGAGATCGCCGCCGCAGCCGACGCCGAATCCGCCGGCGATGATGCCGCGGACGTTGCCGCCGCAGCCGGCGCCAAGACCGCCGAGGACGATGCCGTCGATGTCGCCGCCGGCGCCGACGCCCAGGCCACCGGCGAAGATGCCCCGGAGCGCCCCACCCGACCCGAGTCCGAGGATGCCGGCGCCCAGGCCGTCGAATTCCTGCGCGACGCCGATGCCGAAGCCGAGGCCGGCCCCGCGGATGGCGGCGGCGCCGGTGAGTGGAAGACCGAGGGCGAGACCGTCCACATGTCCGGCGACCGGCTGCGCGGGCGACCAGACCGTGAGGTTGACGCCCCGCACGGTGAACGGCGCCACGTCGCGAAAGTTGAGCCGCAGGCCGTTGACGCGCTTCGAGTTGCCGATGCCGACGCCGAAGTCGTGGACGGTGAGGTCGAGGCTCCAGGGCTGCTCCTGCGCGCCTTGCACGTCCGGTGGCGGGGGCGGCTCTTCGGCCCGCGCGGCGAGGGCAGACCCGACGGCAAGCGCGAGAAGGGCGGCCCTGCCGCGAACGCGAAGCACGACATGCGATACGACGCCCGGAAGGCGGGTATTTCGCCGAACTGTCGACTGCGCGACAGCAAGCTGGAATGGCGCCTGATCCTGCGCACATCCGTCTACATCGTCGAGAAGGGAACGGAAGGGGGGACGCAAATGGGCGGGACGGCAAGAACACAGGAAAAGAGGCGGGTCTTTGTCGCCGCGACGGCGGTGGGCGCGCTCCTGGCGTGCACGTCGGTGAAGATGGTCCAGCGCGAAGGGTGCTGGGTGAAGCAGACCTCGCGCACGCTCGGCGGCACCAGCGAAGAGCTGGGGTTCTGCACCAAGCCGCCGCCCGAATGGGCGCAGGATCGGCTGGCGCGGCTGGTCCAGGAGTGCATGGCGCAGGCGGACTACCGCTGGGAGAACCGCGCGCTCGCGTCGTGGTCGCGCAACCAGCCGATTCCGCCGCCCGAGTCGGATGAGTCGATCGCCAAGACCTGCATGAGCCAGGCCTCGGCGGCGCTGGGGCTGGAAGCGGAGAACGGCGCGCTCAAGTCGAGGCTTGCGGATCTCAACCAGGACCGCGACTCGCTGCGGGAGGTGACGGACAAGGACCGCGAATACCTCCAGCAAAGCGGCGACAAGATGGTGAC
Organism: uncultured delta proteobacterium; assembly: GCA_963792275.1. Taxonomy (GTDB): domain Bacteria; phylum Myxococcota; class Myxococcia; order Myxococcales; family 40CM-4-68-19; genus 40CM-4-68-19. The sequence goes on along the minus strand of CAWBVQ010000008.1, from coordinate 6,127 downwards.
CGCGCTGGGAGAGGCGGCGAAGAAGCCCGCCCCGAATGCGACGGCGACCGCCACCAGCACCGGGACGGCGAAGACGGAGAGCGATCTGCGCAGCGCGCAACAGCCCGGACAGGGAGCGCCGCTGGTGATCGCGCCCGGCACCGCGATGGCGCCGGCCGCTGTCGCCCCCGCGGCGCCTTGCATGACGCGCGCGGGAACGCCCCACCGGATGGCGGCGGGGAAGAAGCCGGCCTGCCAACCGGCGCCGGCGGAAGAAAAGGCAACCACTCCGGAAAAGACGCTGCCACATCCGGAGACCGTGATGCGTTAGCCGGCGAGCCGGGGTGTTCCACTGCGGCACCCCGGAACCACACCGCCCGAGAGTGGCGCCGGGCCGCCCCGCCCGGCGCCTTGCGTCCCCACCCGCTCTTGCCGGTAACACTCCGACTGCGCTTACGGAGGGGGACCCGGCATGAGATTCGACAGGCATGGAGAATATTGGCGACCCGCACACGATCGCGAAGTTCAGCTTCGCAGCTCGCTCGGACTGGTGATCGGGCTCGTCCTGATGGTGATTTCCGCCGGAGCTCTCTTGACGGCGCCCCGCAAGGATCCGCGGCCGCGGCCTGTGGTCGCCGCCGCGCTGCCCTAGTGCAGGCAAGGAGAACATCGATGAGCTACGTCCGGTTCGCTGCGGCCGCATTGATTGCGTGTTCCGCGTGCAAGCAGCAGGCCGAAGCCGCACCGTCGTCCTCGGCCAGGCGATCGACCGTACCGGGTCCATCGCAACCCCGAGCTGGTCGGATTCCATCCGCCTCGCGGTGGGCACGGCGAACCAGGCCCTCAAGCAGGCCGGGCACACCAACCTCCGGTTCGAGGTGGCGGAGGCCAACTCCGGCAACGTTCCGGCGATGGCGCGCGACGGGGCAATCCAGCTCGTGAACAAGGACGGGGCAAAGGCCATCATCACCGACTCCAGCCAGGACGACATCGGCATCGTCTCCCTGGCCTACGACGGCGACGCCGCGCACGAGCTCTCGGTGCCGGTGGTGTGCATGGCCTGCACCTCGCCCGCCATCGACGACCCCGGCGCGATTGACCCCGACGCGGTGAAGCAGGCGGCATTGCGCAATTCCAGGGGCTGGAATTTCCGCACCACCCTGAGCGACGCGTACCAGGCGCGCGTGCTCGCGCACCTGCTCACCTCCGGTCCCGCCAGGGGCGACAGCAACGACGACGGCCACCTCAAGCTGGGCATCTACGCCAGCGACGACCCCTACGGCCACGGGTTCTCGCAGTCGCTGGCCGCCGACGTGCGGGAATCTCCCCCACCGCGTCGGTGGAGCAGATCTTCCACGACGTCAAGGCCGTTCCCGCCGAGTACCACTGGGCAGCGGACGTGGCCCGCCTCACCGACAAGCGCAACGAGACCACCGGCAAGGCGGACGGCATGCCCGACGCGGTGGTGGTGATCTCCTTCCCCAAGTTCGAGATCAACTTCACCCGCGCGTGGCTGGACTCCGGCGCGACGGTGCGGCTGGTGCACACGCACAACTTCCGCGCCACGCGCGTCGTCGAGGTGCTCGGTGCGGCGGTGGAAGGGCAGGAGGGCACCTCGCAGGCGGTGCTGGGCGAGGGCGCCTCCGGCCGCACCTTCGCCGAGGATCTCGAAGGCGCTCACCGGGCAGGCGCCGGCCTTCCGCGATGCCGCCGCGTACGACGCCGCCATGTCGTTGATGCTCGCCACCGTGCATGCGACCAAGCGGAACAAGCTCGCCGACGCGAGCCAGGTGACGGGCGCGATGATCCGCGACTCCATGCGCGCCATCAACGACCCGGCCGGCGAGGCGGTGGAGGCCGGCGTCACCGGATTCGCGCGCGCCGTCCGCCTCATCCACGAAGGCGGTGCCGTCAACTACCAGGGCGCCTCCGGTCCCTGCGACTTCGACGCGCACGGCGACGTGGTGGCGCAACTGGCGCGCTTCCGCGTGCACTCCGGCCAGTTCGTCGATGCGGAGAAGTACGACTGCTCGCGCGACGCGCAGTGCCCTCCGCTCACGCAGCTGGGCAGCAAGTAGACAGGGCCGGGCGCCCGGCTCCTTTGCCGGACCGGGCGCGCGTGAGGAAGCTCAGGCGATGAGCGCCTCCAGATGCGCGGCGGCGCAGCGGCCGAGCACCTCCAGATCGTACCCGCCCTCCAGGAACGAGACGATGCGCCCTCCGGCGGACCGGGCGGCGAGCGAGCGGATCTGCTCCGTCACCCAGGCGTAGTCCGCCTCCATGAGGCGCAGGAACGCCATGCCGTCGTCGCGGTGCGCGTCGAACCCGGCGGAGACGAAGATCATCTCCGGCTGGAAGCGCTCCAGCGCGGGCAGCCACTCGCCCTCCACCGCGTCGCGGAACTCCCTGCTGCCCGCACCCGCCGCGAGCGGCACGTTGACCATGCGCTCCGAGCGCCCTTCCACGCCGCTGCCGGGATAGAACGGGTGCTCGAAGATGGAGACCATCAGGACGCGCTCGTCGGCGCGGAAGATGTCCTCGGTGCCGTTGCCGTGGTGGACGTCGAAGTCCACCACCGCCACGCGGGCAAGGCCGTGCGACTCCAGCGCGTGGGCGGCGGCGACGGCCAGGTTGTTGAAGAAGCAGAACCCCATGGCGCGGGCGCGCTCGGCGTGATGACCCGGCGGCCGCACTGCGCAGAACGCCGCCGCGGCCTTGCCCGCCATCACCAGATTGGTGCCGAGGACGCCGGCGCCCGCCGCCCGCAGCGCGGCGCGGAGCGAGTGCGGATTCATCGCCGTATCCGGATCCAGCTCGACGATTCCCTGCGAGGGCGAAAGGCGTTCCAGCGCGTCCAGGTAGGCCGCGTCGTGCACCCGCAGGAGCTGCTCACGGGTGGCGAGCGGCGCGTCGTGCCGCTCGACGAGCGCGTCGAGTCGAGAGGCGATGAGCGCGTCGTCGATGGCCGCCAGCCGCTCCGGGCGCTCGGGATGGCCCGGCGTCATCTCGTGTCGGAGGCATTCCGGATGCGAGATGAAGGCGACGGTCATGCGAGGCAGCCGTTCAGCGGGCAACGGCCGGAATGGCGTCCGGCTTCTCCGCTTCCGCGACCGCTTTGAGCGTGGCGAGGCCGCGTTCGAAGTCGCCGCCGATCATCTTGTCCATGTCGAGGACGAGGGAGAAGGCCTTGCCGAGGAAGCCGTTCTCGCCTTCCATGCTCCAGGTCACCTGCGTGCCGCCCCCCTGCGGGGAGAAGCGGAAGCCGGTGGCGCAGGTGGACGCGAAAGGCTTGACGAACTCGAGCCGGATGGCCACCGCCTCGCCAGGCTGCGCGTCGAGCAGGGTCATGCGGCCTTCTCCGACCTTGTCGTTGCCCTTCCAGGCGTAGCTCGCGCCGGGAGCGCCGTTGGTCCCCGAGTAGACCTTTTGCATGCCGGCGTCGAGCTTCTCCGAGGGAGACCACTTCTCCCAGCGGTGGAAGTCGGCGACCTGGGCGTAGACCGCCGGGGCGGGCGCAAGCACGACGGCGGAGCGCGCGACCTTGTAATGCCCGGGGCGCGCGGCCACGACCACGGCGCAGATGGCGACGGCGGCGACGAGGGCGAGCGCGATTTTCTTCAGCATGGCGGTCCCCTTTCGGCCGCAGTCTCGCCCGAAACGGCGCCGGAGTGCCAGCGGCATTAGGATGCGATGAATGGCGCGCGCGCTCTTCCTCGCCGTCCTCGCCTCCTGCGCCTCCGGGCGCTGGCAATCGCTGCGCGCGACCCAGCCCGCCACCCCCACCGAGCTGGCCGCTAACCCGGTCACGCTGGAGACGCTGGACCCGGCGCTGGCGTCTGCATTGGCGGAGGCGCACTTCAACGTGGTGCGGCGCAAGCCCTGGCGGCAGGAGCTGCAGCTCGCGGTGACGCGAGAGGGCGGCGAGCTGCGGGGGACGCTGCGCAGCGACGGCTACTTCGTCGACGAGGTGGCCGCCCCGGACGCGCGCACGCTCGCCGAGCGCCTGGCTGGCTCGCAGCGGGTGGCGGAGTTCGTGCGCAACAGCGGCACTCCGCAGCAGCGCATCCACCCGAATTGAAACCAAGGCGCCCGAGCGGTCACCCACCCTTGGCTCGAGGAGGCCCCATGACCATCCGATCGGCGTTCTTGCTTGGAATTTCGCTCCTTTCCGTCCCTGCGCTCGCGCGTACGCAGGAAGAGAAGACGGGAGACTTTTCCGCGGTCCACATCGCCGCGGGCATCCACGCCACGGTCGAGGTGGGGCACGACACGTCGGTGCGGATCGACGCCGACGACGAAATCATGCCCTTCGTGGACGTGCACGTCGAGGGCAACGAGCTGTACGTCGGCTTCAAGCGGCACACGTCGTTCAGGGGCGAGCACACCGTCAAGGCCACCATCCAGACGCCGCACCTGATTCGGTCAGCGGCAGCGGCGGTTCGGAGGTGCGCGCGACCTTCTCCCGCGGCACCGACGCCACCGTCGAGGCGAGCGGCGGCAGCCACATGCGCGTGCGCGGAGTGGACGCGTCGCGCCTGCGCCTGAGCGGCTCCGGCGGATCGGTGCTGGAGGTCGAGGGAAGCGCCGACAGCCTCGGGCTGCAGCTCTCGGGCGGGATCCCACCTGCACGGGCGCGACCTCTCGGTGAAGGACGTGACCGTGCAGGGAGCGGCGGATCCCAGGGCGACCTGCGCGCCGGCGGCCACATCGAGGGAAGCCTCCCCGGCGGCTCCGAGCTGAACGTTCGCGGTCGCGCCACTTCGCGCGTGCTCACCTCCGGAGGGTCGGAGGTCAACGTCCAGGATTGATTGCGCGGCGGGTAGGTGGATTCCGCTGTGCGCGGCCGGCGCGGCTTTCGCGACAGCGGAGCTGATCGCCTTCTTCGTCGTATCTCCAGGAAGCGGCAGGCGAATCGGCAAGTCCCGGGCGCTGCGGTAGACTCCGCGCCCGGGAGGAACATCCATCATCCGAATCACGCTGCTTGCGATGCTGGTACTGGTGTCCGCCGCTGCTCGCGACAGCAGGCAGCGAAGGCCGCAGCCCCCGAGGCGCCGCCGGCGAAGATTGTCGAAGTGCCCCCTGCCAGTCCGGAGGCCGCTCCCCTCAAGGCCGCCGACTCCGAGGAGAAGTCCCCGGCGCCGGCAAGGGACGGAGAGGCGCGGCCTTACGTGGACGCCGCCATCACCTTCCTCAAGGCGCTGACCCACAGCAGCCGCGCCGGCGAGGAGGTCGAATTGGCCTGGGCGGCGGCCAGGCCAATGCCGTGGGAGACGGTGACCTTGAAGGTCGGCGGCAAGGACTTGCAACTCGATTCCGCCGGCAAGAAGTCGGATGCGCAGTTGGTGCGCTTCCACAAGCTCTCCACCCTGCGCGATGGCGGGGCGGTCAAGGGCGTGACCCTCGAGAGCGTGGAGCTGAGGATGGGCGCCGACGCGCACTCGGGCAAGGCGACCGTGCACATGGACGAGAAGGACGGTAAGTGGGTGGTGACCGCCCTCGAGATCGAAAGCAGTCCCTGAATCAAACGGCAATACCGCACTAATTCGACCGCCGATGCCGCCGGTCACTGCGAATTAAGTAGGGTGTCCCCATTCCCCCCCCCCCCCCCCCCCCCCCCCCCCCCCCCCTAGCGGCCCTCGCGCTTGGGTTCTTCCTTTACGTGCACGGTGGCGCCGTCGGCCACCTCGGCGCCCAGATCGAGCGCGACCAGCGCCCCTCCGCGCAGGCCGTCGAGCACCTCCACGGTGGAGCCGCTGTCCACGCCGAGCCGCACGCGCTGGAAGTGCACCTTGTTGTCCTCCACCAGGGCGACGAAGAGCTGCCCGCCCTGGCCGAGGAGCGCGTCGGTGGGCAAGAGCGGCCGCCGTTGGCCGTGGAGGGCGATGGTGGTCTGCACGAAGCCGCCTGGATAGAGGCCGGGCGGAGGATGCGGGAGATCGATCTCGCAGAGCATGGTGCGGGTGCGCGGATCGAGCGCCTGCGCGATGCGCGAGACGCGCGCCTCGAAGACGGGCTCGTCGGCGGAGATGGCGAGGCGAACCATGTCGCCGGGGCGCACCCGCGCCGCGTCGTCCTGCGCCAGCTGCAGCGCCAGCCGCAACCGGTCGAGCTGGGCCACGTCCACCAGCGGCTGCGCCGCCGAGGTGCT
>CAWBVQ010000007.1:225000-374178 GCA_963792275.1 uncultured delta proteobacterium | reverse complement strand
TCCTTTCCCTCCGCGCACCGCCCCGGTATGACTCCTCTGAGCAGGCCAGGGACAATCAGGAGGGACTCGATCCGTACATGGCAGATCCTGACGTTGCTCGCGTTTGGCATCTTCCTGGTACTTGCCTCCGTCGTGCTGCGCGTCCGCTCGAACGGCAAGTACGGGATCAAGGCCAGTGATCTCACTTTCTTCATCGTTCCGCTGCTCGTTGCCGCGCTCGCCACCGGCAAGCTCAAAGGTTTCGACGCGTTCGGCGTCAAGGCGGACTTGTCCGAGCTCTGGGCGACGGCTGCCAAGGGCCAGATCCAGCCGCAGGTCGCGCGGGCGCAACCCGTGTCCGTACAGGATGTCGTACAAGCGAGCGAGATCGCAATGAAGGGCGGGATCGGCGACCTGCAGCGCCTCGTCGAGCGAAAGGTGGACGCGCTGGCATTCCGGCTGGGAAGCGCGGGTTACTATGGCCCTGCCATCCGTTCGTACCTCGAGAAGCTCTCAGGCAGCTCGCACCTTCGCGCCATCGTGGTCCAGAATGCCGATGGAACGTTGTTCGGCATGTACGTCGCCGCCGACCTCGTCGGATATCTCAACGTGGCCGGCGATGCCGGGTATGCGGAGTTCCAGAGGCTGCTCAACGCCGGAGACGAAGGTGCGCGCACCAGGTTGGCGAATCTCCCGGGCTTCGTTGCCGTCAACGATGCGGTCACGGCGAGCACGTCAAAGCGCGACGCCCTCGCCACCATGGCGCGCCTCGATGTCGGCAGCCTTCCCGTCGTCAACGCCGAGCGGCACTTCGTTGGAACCGTGGATCGCTGGAAGCTCACTGCGAGCCTCATCCTCGCCGTCAGCGACAAAGTCGAGCAACGCGAGCCCTGACGTGACATTCAAGAAGCAAGGGGGAGCAACCGCCATGAGACCGCTCCGATACTCGATCAACGTCACCCTCGACGGCTGCTGCGATCACCGGGTGGGGATCCCGGACGAGGAGTTGCATCGCCATGCCGCCGCCAACCTGGAACGAGCCGATGCCCTGCTCTTTGGCCGGGTGACCTACGAGATGATGGAGGCGGCGTGGCGGCCGCCGCGCGGACGGGAGCGTGGCCTGACTGGATGGCCCCCTTCGCCCAGACGATCGACGGGGCAAAGAAGTACGTCGTGTCGAGCACCCTGGACCGGGTCGACTGGAACGCGGAGCTCGTGCGGGGTGACCTGGGGAAGCCGTTCAGCAGCTCAAGCGGAGCCGGGCAAAGGCCTGTTCGTGGGAGGCGTGAAGCTCCCGCTGGCCTTGGCGGATCTGGGATTGATCGACGAGTACGAGTTCGTCGTGCATCCCATCCTGGCGGGCCACGGCCCGACGTTGTTCGCCGGCCTGCGCGAGCGGCTCGAACTGAAGCTCGTGGACCGCCAGGAGTTCCGGTCGGGGGCGGTGGCCCTGCGCTACCAGCCCAGCCGAGGTCACGGGTTGATTCCTGCGTGGGTTGTCCGCACGCTCCCACCGTGAGACGCGCCCGTCAGGTTCTCTGCAGCGCGGGATCACGGCGCCCGCGAAGCCAGTCGAGAGTGAGAACGAGAACGACAGGCAGGATGCGGGAGATCAGATCGGAGACCGTGGTTGCCTCCAGCGGCTCCTCGATCAGCTCGCGGTAGAAGGCATAGACCACCCACGCCGCGGCGGTGATCTGCAGCCAGCGGCGGCCACCGACCCAGTACCCCAATAGCGGCATCGCGAGCGACCAGCCCAGGTGGGAGAGGAACCCCTGGTCGACGAGGACCGGGCCGTGCCAGCCATATACGACCTTCTTGAGCAATGTTTCCATCCGGCGATTATCGCGCGAACGAACCCGTTCGGCCATGCCGCCGCAGCAAGGGCCCGTTGAATTTCGGCCGGAACCGGCGGTGCACATCGCTCGCGCGTGAGTCGTGAAGCTGCTCGAGGCCGCGCTTGACGAGGAGGAGCAGAAGGCAACGAAGAACAGACAGCTTTCGGGAGGACCAACGTGCTGGAGCCGTTCGGGTGGACCAGAGAAGAGAAGCACGTGAAACTGACACGGCCCTGACACGGACTACGCTATCGGGGTCCGATTCCACCCGCACGGACTCCCCGATTTCATCGCAATTCCGAAGGTTAACTTGGTGGGCGCTGCAGGATTTGAACCTGCGACCCCTGCCGTGTGAATCGGCCCCGGGTGATCGGCAGACTTACACCGGCCTTATCAAACGCTCGCAATTACAGGACATCACCCGGCCCGCACGCTGGGACCTTCGGCCCGCTTTGGCACCATTTTTCCCGCGCGTGGGTCCAAATTGGGACCAATGTTTGAGGTCAAAGGATTTTCCCGACCGGGATTCTCGCGCCGCCTTACTCTCCGTTCGCCATGTCGCCCAACTCCTCGGCGTCAGCACCGCCACGGTCTACCGCCTGTGCGAACGCGGCGAACTCGCGCACGCACGTGTGAGCCACTCCATTCGCATCTCGGATTCGACGATCGCAGCGCTTCTCGACCATTCGAAGGCCCACCGATGACAAGCGCCCCCTTCTCGCAGTGCTCTAGCGGGATTTCCGGGCTCGAACGCTGGGAGCTCTGCCCACCTCGCCTGATGATGCCCCGGCTCCTAAAACCGTCTTCCACGGGCGCGATCGAAGCTCCTTCTCGACGTTGCGAAGGACCGTCAGCGTTCCCGCGAGCCATTCCTTGTCGATCTTCCTGCCCGCCTTCATTCGCTGGACTACCCAACTCAGCTGCTCCAGCGCGCTTTGCACAGAATGCAGCGGCAATGGCAGCGCCACCTCGAACACGGTCTTGGCTGGCGTGTCCCAGACCTGGAGTCGGCCCTTCAGGAACTCGCGCGATGACGTAACCATCATGCCCGCGTACATCAGCGCGATCGAAAGAGCCTGCACGGAGTCGACGCCAAAAATCGTGCGGTCCACAGCGGTCGATAGTCCGCGAATCCGGACGCGGCAGCCCCAATCGCTGCCGGGAACGGCCGCAGGCGTGCCGATTTCGACCGTGACCTTCGTACGGCGGCCGTTCTTGATGCGCGCATGATAAATGCGCCGCGCGACGCAGCGTCCAAATGGAGCAACGTACTTCTGTGCCATTCGTGCACTCTACGCTAGATGCAAGGGCGCAGCCGTCGATTAGACGCCAGGTTCGCTCCAATTCCTCTCGACATCGCTGAACTCGAGTACCTGTAACCGACACGCGCCGCGAGTCTGTAGAAAATCGATCCGCTCGCGAAGACCGCTGTCCTGCGTGATGATGAACCCGCACCTGGCGCCGACGGCCGCGATGTTTGCGTCGGTCATGTCGTTCTTGTCTGGCTTGAGAAGCTTCGCGTAGCCGCCGAAACGGCCCCGCGCACGCTCCTCGACCGGAATGGTCTGAGCGAACTGCGCGATCCGAACAAGCAACGAATAGGTCCAAGGTCACCAGGTAGTCGTCCGGTCGCGCCTTTGCCTTCCGGAGGCCGTCGTCTTTCTCTCGATGACCGAATTTCTCGATCACCTGGGCCGCAACGTCGTCGCATGCCTCATAGATGCCCGGCGGAACAGCCTTCTCGAGAACCAGACCAATCGACTCCCGGAATCTCGGATCGGCGAGATACTTCGCCCCGAAGCTCTTCGTCTCCTCCTCGCGCTCAGTCCGCCTCTTTGCGCGCCATTCCGCGAAACCGCGAGCCGCCTCGTCGAGCATCGTGCCGGCACCGTTGCCGCGAATACAGGCGAGGAGGTCGCCCTCGAGATGCGAAAAAGATCTCGAGACGTAGTGCGGCGTATCCGCCCACTCGGCCTCAACGATCTCTTCAATCGAGCCCGTCAAGAGAATCCTGTCTCCGAGCTCGCGTTGCAGGTTGAGGAGTACGCCGAGGATGTCGCGTCGGGCCCGGTCGGGCGTCGCAATCATCTCGTGGAAGGCGAGGGACGGCACCCACGCCTTGCCGTATCTCGGATCCTTTGTCATCCGGTGAAGCTGCAGCGCCAAGCGCTCATACAACGCGCGACTCTCGGCCGCTACGCCAACACTGACGAGTCGACCAACAAATCGGCATTCCAGATCTCGCGCTGTCGAGGTGTCGTCCGCAACCTCACGGCAAACACTACGGCCGTACCAGCGGCTTGTATCCTACGACCAGTTCGATTCCAGGCGCGGGAGGCAAGTCCACCCTACCTCGCGACACCATCACCACCTTCGCCGGGAAGCCGGCCTTCGTCAGAGCGCGTGCGAGCGCAAAACAGCTGCGGCACTTTGCCTCGTCTTGGTCTGGAATGTCCACGACACCCGCAGCGTGACTTTCGGCGTCGATCCCCTCGAACCTGACTTGAAGGCCATGAGGCGCCCCGAAGAACGCCATGTTCTCGTGATGCGCGGGCCACGTTGCGTCGCGAATCGCATCTTCCAGATCGATCCCAAAAGCGACCGACTCTGGATCGCCAGAAATGGAGTGGATCTCGATTGTCGTCGGCGGTGCCGACTCACGTGCGAGAGCTTCCTTTAGGCGTCCGCGCTGCGCCGCCGTAAAGCGGCGCTGGGCTACCTCGGCCGCGGCCTCGGCCAGTGCTCTCGCGCTCCGTTCTCCCGATAGAGCACGCTGCACCGTCAAGATCGCACCGCCGGCAGCGATCACTGCCACGAGCGCCGACCATGCCACCTTACGCCGATGCGACCACTTAGACTTGTCGATGAACTCCTTCGCGATCGTGATGACTGCCGCCATCACTACGATTGCGATCGCGACAAGCAGCATTCAACGCTCCTGTACTCTCGCGCTAGACCAGTCGTTCTCTCCGACCCACTCCCGCTCTCGCATCTTCTTCACCCCAGCCCATCGACCCGCTCCGAGCCCTCCCTCCGCTCCAGCGCTCCACCACCCCAACCTTCTCCACCACTCCCCCCTCACCGCTCCAACCCCTCTAATACTTCAACCCTTTCACCCCGACCGCCCCCGTTAACTTTCTCCGCCTGATTAACAGCCTGAGACCCGACCCCACTCCCCAGGTGGTTGGGGGAGTGGGGTCGGGTCTCAGGCCAGCCGTGCAGTCAGCCCTGCAGTCAACCCAACGAGGGGGCGGTCGGGGCCAGTCGTTCCGAAGGCTTGCAATGTTTCCCCTGCCTTCGAGACTGCCTTCGAGAGTGCCTCGCTGCTTGCCCAGTTTGACTCCAACCCTCGAAGGCACCCATCGCGGCAGTCCCGAAGGCACCCGCGAAGGCAGGCGCGACCACGTGGTGGGCGGTGTGTCCCATGACATCGTCCGTCAACTTCGCCACGATTCGCCCGCGGCCCATTTCATCGTGAACTCCTGACCGCCTTCGAGCGCGCGGATGACCGGAAGGAGGAATTGAGCGATTCCGCTGACCGCCTCCGTCAGGCTCGCCGGCGCGTCTTCGAGCCGCCCCTTCCTCACGAATGCGCGCCACTGCGTACTGGCAATGTCGCTTTCGGAGAACGCATCGGTCAGAGCGACTGGCGCTGGCTGGACTGCTGTCTGGCGCTTCGCGAACGTGGCGGCCACCGCCCGGGCAAGGATCGCGCCGTCAAAGTCGAACCGTCGCGAAAGGAGCCAGATGTCGTAGAAATCCTTCATACGGCTGTTCAAGGCGCCGAGTTTGACCATCGCCTCGAACTTCTCTGCGATGGCGGTCTCGCGCGAATACCCCCTGAGATGCGGAGCCGGGAAATCGAGGATCGTCGGGTAAGCGATCTCGACCGGCGGCGGGATCATCGCGTCGCCGAATCCCACGTCGAGCTGCATTGGAATTCTTGCCTTGCCGAGGAGGCCTTCGAAGCGGATCCGCACGCCCTCGTAGTCCGCGTCCTCCTTGATGCGCTCCGTTCTGATGCTCTCCGCCCTGAAGATAATCCCGTCCTCCTCCACCTGTACCGCGCAGACCTCCTTCACGACCGCGGCGAGATTCTCGAGCGAGTTGTCCAGCCGGCCGAGCAAGTCGATGTCTTTCGTCGGCCTCGCCGCGGGCCCGGCCCAGACACGGAGCATCAGCGCTCCCTTCAGCACGAATCGTCCCGAGTGCGACGACTTCGACAAGCGGTAGAGGAACCGCTCCATCGCGTAGTACTCGGAGCAATTCCTGGAACGGCCGGTTCTCTTTCCGCGCCTTTTCGGTAAGCCGCGCATGCACCGAGGCAGCCAGGTTCGTCGGGCTCATTGCAGGGCCTCGAGATACGGGCGCAGCACGCGCTCGACGCGGCAATGGCGAGCGTGTTCGAGCAGGCGGTCCAGATTCCGCCGCCGCCGTCGCCGCCAGGCTCGAAGCGCCTCCAGTACCACCTCCATGCCCAGCTTGTTCCGGAACTTGAAGCAGTCGGCGATCGTCTTTTCCGCGCTGTAGATGCGTACGCCGACGCCGTCGAGCCTGTGGGCCTCGACGCCTTCGCGGAATGCAGCGCCGGAGAACCTGAAGACCCGGACCGGCGGATAGTCGATGCGCGGCACGTTCTTCTTCCCCCGCTCGATCGCGACGTCCACTTCGTGCGGCACCTGCGTGGTGAGCTCATGGTAGGCGAGCGCGGAGACCAGGCAAATCACGCCTTCCGGTATCCGGACTGCCACCGTCACCAGGTCCGGATTGGTCAGTGGCGACAGGTCGCGCAGACGAAACAGCCCTCTGCTGAGCTGCTCCAGGACGCCGGCGTCCCGCATGGCGTAAAACGTCTTCCGGTTGATCCCGAGGCGGAGCGCATCCGCCATGCGAACCATGCCGCCTCGCGACCGGATGACCGCGCGCTCTCCGCGGAAAGACGGTTTCGAGGACGCTGGCATGGAGACATACTAATGCCACTCCAGCACAAATGACATTCTCATGTCTCAAACCAAGACGGCCGAGGCACCTAAACACCGCAACTTGGTGGGCGCTGCAGGATTCGAACCTGCGACCCCTGCCGTGTGAAGGCAGTGCTCTACCGCTGAGCTAAGCGCCCCGAAAACGGGCGGTTCAATTCGCATGCCGCGAAGGTGCAGTCAAGGGATGTCTTGGGGCGTGCGCGGGGGCTTCACCTTGCCGCGGTGACAGGTGCCGCAGCCCACCGGACTGTCGTTGCCGCCGTAGAAGTCCCGGCCGACGTACCCCGTCATCTGCAGCATCTCCCGGGCGCGCGTCTTCTCCTTCGTGTCCTTGGAGAAATCCTTCACGTCGTGGCAGTGGGTGCACTTGACGCCCAGCTCGCGGGCGAACCACCCCATCACCAGCCCGAAGTTCCGCGCGTCCAGCTGGTTGAGCTCCTGGACGTCCTTGAAGACCTTGTCCGCGGGCTGGCTCAGCTTCGCCGCCGGCATCTTGGCGAACAGCTGCGGCAGCTCCTTGGAGAAGGTCATCTTCGGCGGCTCCTCGTCGCCGCGGTGGCAGGTCCAGCAGGTGACGCGCGCCTGGTTGCCGAAGGTGCGCCGGTCGATCTCCGCCGTCATCGAGATCATCTCGCGCGCCCGCCGCTTCTCCTTCTTCTCGTCGGAGGGGAAGTTTTTCGGCGCGATCACGTGGCAGGCCACGCACTTCATCCCCAGGTTCACGCGCATCGACTGCATGGCAGCGGCGAACCGCTCCCCGGGCACGTCGCCCAGCACCTTGAGGTTCTTGAACGTCTCCCGCGCCGGCTGCTTGCGTTGCTCCGGCGTCCAGTCCAGCTCGAACGCCCTTTGCTCCAGGCCGAACGGCACCTGGTTTCCCGCCGCCGCGGTGATGGGAGTTGCGATGTCGATCATCGCCATGCCGCCGTCGGGGCCCGCATCGGCGACGCCCGCGTCCGCCGCGCCTGCGTCCGCGATGCCCGCACCGGTGCCTCCGTCCAACGGGGCGGGCACCGGGCGCGGCCCGCCATCCGGCGGCGCCGCCGGCACGGCCGCATTGCCCTGCGGCACCGAGAGCGGCGCGGGAGCAGGCTGCGTGTGCGTGCAGGCCGCCGCCGCCAGCGCCAAGGCCATCCACCGCATCGGAGCGCTCCTTTCCCAAGACCTACGACCCGAAACCGAAGACCCCAAACGGAACAGCGAAAACCAAACGGCGAAGACGGCTACTTCTTCTGCTCCGCGATGAGCTGGTCCAGCTCCGCCGACAGCTCGCGCACGCGCCGCTTCATCGCCGAGATGCGCTTGCCCGCGTCCTTGATGTCCTCGCGCGTGACCAGCCCGGCGGCGCGCAGCGCCTTCTCCTGCGCCTCGTCCAGCGCCTGCTTGGCCCGCTGCAGCCCGCCGATGGTCCTGGCGATGGCGTCGGCGCGGCGCGGGTCCTCGAACAGCTTCCCCATCGCCTTGATGCCCAGCTCCGCCGCCCGCTCGCGCAAGGTCTTTGCCGCCATGGGCATTCTTTACACGAACTCCGTCGGAATCGCGCGGATCGCCTCGAGCCCCGCGCCATGGTGTCTGCCCGCGTGCTTCACCAGGCGCTCGAGGTCGCCCTGCAACCGCACCCTCCGGTCGAGGATGGCGCGGAGCGCGTCGGGCCGGCCGCCGCGCTGCGCTTCCTGCACGAGCGCCTTGCAGAGCGGATAGCCGGCCCAGGCGACGTAGTCGGGCTCGTACTCCTCCAGCTCGTCTTCGTCCTCGGGGAACTCGAGCTTCACGCCCTCGCCGGGCCTGGCGCGCACCAGCACGCAGAAGTCCTCCGCGAGCCCGCCGCCCTTCTCGACGACGATGCCCGCGACCACCGGCCCGAACCCGGCGCTGGCGGCAAGGGCGGAAGGGTCACGCAGCAGCGCGGCCGCCAGGGCCTCGCACCACTCGCGGGAGGGAAACCTCATTCCCCGCCGAAGACTTTGCGGATGGAGGCGAACAGGCCGCGAGGCTGCTCGCCTTCGCTGGCGCTCTGCCGCTCCGCCGCGAGCCTGCGCCGCTCCGACTCCTCCTGCCACGCCGCCTTGAGCGCGTCGGGGGTGTCGCGGGTGGCCAGCATCACTTCGCGCGTGATGCCGGACGCGGTCTCCACGGTCACGTGCAGCAGGCACTCCTCGTCGAGGATGAAGTTCACCCGCTGCCCCGCCGACTCGGCAGGGAACCTGAGCGTGCCCAGGTACTCGTTGTCGATGATCCGGTCGCTGTCGCCCTGGAAGATGTCCAGCTCCAGGCCCTTGCCCTCCTTGGCGGGCGGCAGGCGGAAGCTGCTCTTCGAGGGGATCTGCGTGTTCTTCTCGATCACCTTGCGGAAGCGCCCGCCCGATACGGCGAACCCGATGGGCATGGAAAGCGCGTCCACCAGCGTCACCGAGTCGATCTCCTGCATCGAGTCGGCCAGGAGCGCCGCGCCCAGCGCCACCGACTCGTCGGGGTGCACGCCCTTGCGCGGCGGCTTGCCGAAGAACTGGTGCGCCTTGCCCTGCACCAGCGGCATGCGCGTCTGCCCGCCCACCAGCAGCACTTCCTGGATGTCCTGGCGGTTGAGGTTCTTCTCCCCCAGCACCCTCTCCACCAGCTCGAAGCTGCGGTCCACCAGGTCCATGGTGAGGGTGTTGATGCGCTCGCGGCTGAGGGGAATGCGCAGGTCCACCGGCTTGCCCTTGCGGTCGGTGACGTAGGGCAGCTCCATCACCACGTTGCTGAGGAGCGAGAGGTCGATCTTCGACGCCTCGGCGGCGTTCTTGATCCGCTGCATGGCGATGGGGCTCTGGGTGAGATCGATCTTCGTCTCGTTGCGGAACTCCTCCAGCACGAAGTCGATGATGCGGTTGTCGAAGTCCACGCCGCCGAGGAAGGTGTCGCCGCCGGTGGCCAGCACCTCCATCACGTTGCCGTGCAACTGCAGCACCGAGACGTCGAAGGTGCCGCCGCCCAGGTCGTAGACCAGGACCTTGTGGTCGAAGCCGCGGTTGAGGCCGTACGCCAGCGCCGCCGCGGTGGGCTCGTTGACGATGCGCTTCACGTTGAAGCCGGCGAGCTTGCCCGCCTCCTTCACCGCATTGCGCTGGTTGTCGTTGTAGTACGCCGGGACCGAGATGATGGCCTCGCTGATCTCCTGGCCCAGCGTGGCCTCCGCCACGCGCTTGCAGTGCTGCAACACGAAGGCGCTGATCTGCGGCAGCGAGTAGACCTTGCCGGCCAGCACCACCGCCGCCTCGCCGTTGGTTCCTTCGACGATCTCGTAGGAGAAATAGTGCTTGATGTCCTGCACGACCTTGGAGTTGTACTGGCGGCCGATGAGCCGCTTCGCGCCGTAGATGGTGTTGCGCGGGTTCACCACCATCTGGTCCTTGGCCACGTTCCCGACCAGCAGGTCGCCCTTCTCGCTCACCGCCACCACGCTCGGGAGGATGAGCGCGCCGCGGTCGCTGGGCACGATGCGAGCCACCTTGTTGCGCACGTACGCGACACAGGTGTTCGTCGTGCCCAGATCGATTCCAAGCAGAATGGGCTTGTCTGCCGGCATTGAACTTCCCGATCCTACGGCTCGCCGCGTTCCGGAAGCAAGGAAACGCCCCAATTCCCCAACCAACGTCGTATCACACCGACGACGGTGTCGGTTGCTCAGCCCTCCAAGAGCGGCTGCTCCGCCGTCAGCTCGATGCTCCACTTCTCGTAGGGTGGGGTGGGTGCGGTGGGCAGCTCGTCGAGAAACCTGCTCGGCCGCAGCATCAGCCGCGCCCGGTCGCGGTCCTCCTGCATCATCGGGTACGTAAGGTACAGTTCGTCCCGCGCGCGCGTCACCGCCACGTAGAAGAGCCGCCGTTCCTCTTCCTCTCCGTCGGCCGCGCGCAGCGCGGGCGCGCTGGGAAAGCGCCCATCGGCAAGCCAGATGAGGAAGACGGCGCGCCACTCCAACCCTTTGGCCTGGTGCACGCTGCTCAAGCTGAGCTTCTCGTCCGGATCGCCGCCCTCCACCACGTCCTCCGCCTCCAGCGAGTCGAGCAGCGTGAGCTCGGCGAGCAGCTCTTCCAGCGACCCCGCCTGCAGCGCGTAGTCGGACAGTTGCAGCACGTCGTCCTGGCGCGCCTGGGCGTTGGCGTAGCGGATCTTCAGCGCCTCGGCATAGCCGCCCTCGTGAAGCACGCAGCGGATCATCTCGCTGGGCTGCGAGCGCAGCGAGACCAGCGACCGCAGCGCCGCGCCGAGAGCGCGCAGTCCGGTGCGCGCCTTGGGCGGCACCGCCGCGGCGAACGACTCCACCTGCGCGCGCGGATCGCGGCCCTGCAGCGCGCACTCTTCCACCTGCGTCCAGAGGGCGTCCGCGCCGGCCGCCCCGATTCCCGGAACCAGCTTGACGATGCGCTTGAAGGAGAGCTCGTCCTGGGGGTTCTGCACGAACTTGAGGTGGGCGAGCACGTCCTTGATGTGCGCCTGCTCGAAGAAGCGCACGCCGGCGCGCACCACGAAGGGAACGCCCCGCCGGGCCAGCTCCATCTGCAGCTCCATCGAGTGGGTGTGCGCCCGGTAGAGCACCGCCATCTCCCGCAGCGCGATGCCCTCCTCGCGCAGCTCGAGGATGCGCTGGGCCACGAACTCCGCCTGCTGGTGGACGTCCCGGAGCGGCACCAGCGCGGGCAAGGGTCCGCCTTCGCGGTGTGCCCGCAGCTGCTTGGGAAATTGCTTGCGATTGCAAGCGATGGAGGCGTTGGCCAGCGTGAGAATGGGCGGGGTGCTGCGGTAGTTGGTGAGCAGCGCGAAGCGCTGGCAGCCCGGGTGGCGTTCGGGGAAGCGCAGGATGTTCTCGAAGTGCGCGCCGCGGAAGCCGTAGATGCTCTGCGCGTCGTCGCCCACCACCAATAGGTTCCGGTGCTGCTCCGCCATCGCGTCGACGATCTCGCCCTGCAGCTTGTTGGTGTCCTGGTACTCGTCCACCAGCACCGCGGCGAAGCGCCGGACGATGCTCTCGCGCGCGGCGGGCACCTCGACGAGGAGGCGCTTCCAGTTGAGCAGCAGGTCGTCGAAGTCCATCGCGTTCATCCGCGCCTTGCGCTCGGCGAAGCGGCGCGCCACGGCGAGCATCTCCTCCTCCAGCGCGACGAACTGCGGCGACTCGGCGGCGATCACCTCGGCGAGCGGCCGCTGCGTGTTCACGGCGTTGGAGTAGAGCTCCACCAGCGCGTCCGCGCGCGGGAACCTGCGCTGCCCGACGCCGTACCCGAGGTCGGCGGTGGCGCTGGCCATCACCTCCTTCGCATCTTCGCGGTCGAGCAGCCCGAAGCGCTCCGCGTAGCCGAGCCGCGGCGCGTGCTCGCGCAGGATGCCGTGGGCGACGTGGTGGAAGGTGCCGCCCCACATCCTCCGCGTCTCGACGCGGCAGAGCCGGCCCACCCGCGCCATCATCTCGCGGGCCGACTTGTTGGTGAAGGTGAGCAGGAGGATCTTCTCTGGCGGCGTGCCCGTCTCCAGCAAGTGCGCCACGCGGTAGGTCAGCGCGCGCGTCTTGCCCGAGCCGGCGCCCGCCACCACCAGCGTGGGAAGCGGCTCGCACAGCGCCACCGCGCGCTGCTCGTCGGAGAGATCGCGGTCGTAGTCGACCAGGCCCTTGCGCACCGGCGCGCTGGTCTTGAGCGAATACCGGCGGACGGCCAGGGCTTCCGGTTGCGGCGCAGCGAGAGCGGTCTCGGGAAGCGGCATCGCTCCCTTGTACTGAACGCCCGTGCAACCCGTCAAATCACTGGCAGGAGGGCGCCACCATGCAGACACCGGAGACGCAGGCCCAGCGCGAACACTCCGTGCCGCCGTCCGCGCAACTCCGGCAGAGGTGCGGAAGCATGCCCTTGCAGTCGGTCGCGGCCGCGCACTCGTCCTCGCCGGCATCTGCCGCCTGCTGCTGCGGCGCGTGAGAGCAGGCGAGAAGAACGCACGCCACCAACCCGGACCAACGCATCCACGCCTCCGAAGGAGCGCCGGGGCCCGTCCATTCGCCGCGGACGGGACCCGGCATGACGAACCCGCTAGAACGCGCCTGAGCCGTTGGGCGTGCCCAGGCCGGTGGGCCCGTCAAACCCTGCCGCCGCCGTGCACAGGTAGGCGGGGCTGCAGGTGCCGTTGCTGCCGGAGACCACGTCGAAGAGCGACGCCGTGTGCGAGTACGGGAACGAACCGTACGTCACCGTGCTGGCGTTGCCGGCCAGCGCGTAGACGGCCGCCACGATGGGCGAGGCCACGCTGGTGCCGCCGAAGACCAGCCAGCCGCCGCCGCCCGTCACGCGGAAGGTGTCGTAGACGGAGACGCCGGTGTTGGGATCGGCGACCGCGGAGACGTCGGCCACCGTGCGCCGCGCGCAGCCCGTGTCGGTCTGCCAGGTGGGCTTGCTGACGAACGCGCTGCAGCCGCTGCCCGCGCCGTTCCAGGTGGTCTCGGTCCAGCCGCGCGCGGTGCTCGAGCGCACGAGGTGGGTGCCGCCCACCGCGGTGACGAAGCGCGAAGCCGCCGGGAACTCGACGCCGAACCCGTTGTCACCCGAGCTGACCGTGATGGCGATGCCCGGATGGTTGAAGTGCGCCTCGTCGGTGGTCTCCGCCGAGTACTCGCTGCCGCCGTACGAGTTGGAGATGGCGTTCGCGCCCAGCCTTGCCGCTTCGTCCACCGCCGCCGCGAGGTTGGCGAAGGAGTTGCTGCTCGCCTCGACCAGCAGGATCTTGCAGTTCGGGCAGATGGCGCTGACCATGTCGAGGTCGAGCGAGATTTCCTCCGCCCATCCGGCGTTGCTGCGCGGGGGAGTCGTGCCGCCGGTCTGGTTCACCTTGCGGAAGCACCCGTTGGCCGTGGTGCACGCAGGCAGGCCGAACTGGGCGCGGTAATGGGCGAGGTCGCTCTCCGCGTTGGGGTCGTCGAACGCGTCGACGATCGCCACGGTCTGTCCGGCTCCGGCGGCGGTGTTCAACTTGTACGCGGAGGCCAGGTCCGCGGGGTTGAGGCCCGTCGGTCCGGCGGTGGCGGCGGGGTTGGCGTTGCCATCCACCCTCACCCAGGAGTGGCAGCGGGCGCCGTTGGCCGGGCCGGGACAAACGCGAGCGTGCTGCACGCCAACGCCCAGCGCCGAGGCGCTTTCGTCTTCGATCGGGGAATTGCCGCCACATGCGGCGGCCAAGGCTGCGACGACAATCGCGACGCGGAGCTTGTTCATGAGTACCCCTCGACAGGCGCGAAATTGCGCCGAGCCTGCTGGGCTAGCAGACCGGCGCTGGCGCGAAATCCACCGTGCGACCGTGCGACAGCCTGCCGAAATGTAGGGAATGGTAGCTGACGCCGTGCGTCGTCACTCTGCCAGCCGCGCGGCCGACTGCGCGGGGAGCCGCGAGTGCGCGAGCTGGCCGTGGCTCTTGATCAGCAGCACTTCGGCGAGGATGGAGATGGCGATCTCGCCGGGCGTCTTGTCGCCGAGCCGCAGTCCCACCGGGGCGTGAAGCCGCTCGTCCTGGCGCGGGTCGCGGCCCAGCCGCCGGCCGATGCTGCGCAGGATCAGCGCCACCTTGCGCCGGCTGCCGATGAGGCCGATATAGCGCGCCTTCGTCTGCAGCACGGCCTCGAGCACGCCCTCGTCGAGGGCATGGCAGCGGGTGAGGATGACCACGAAGTCGGAGGCGTCCGGAGAGAGCCCTCCCAACGGCTCGGCTGCGAGATCCACGCAGCGCACGTCCGCGGCGCCCGGGAAGCGCTCCGGGGCGGCGAACCCGGGGCGATCGTCCACGACGGTGGTCGCGAGGCCCGCGGCGATGGCGATGGAAGCAACCCGCTCGCCCACGTGTCCCGCGCCGTAGAGGATGAGGCGCGGGGCCGGCCGCACCACGTCGAGGAACACCGTCACCGCCCCGCCGCACTTCATGCCCAGCTCCTCGCCCTCCGGCGCGCGGGGCGGCAGCGGCTCGGCCGCATCGCCCGAGGCAGCCAGCGCGAAGCGCCGCTCGCCGGACGTGCCGTCCGAGCGCAGCAGGCGCCTGGCTTCCTCGATGACCAGTGCTTCCAGCGGACCGCCGCCCACCGTGCCGGCAATGCTGCCGTCAGGAGCGACCAGCATCTTGGCGCCCGCGTCGCGAGGGACGGAGCCGGTGGTGGCGGTCACGGCGCAGAGCACGAAGGGCTCGCGCGCGGCGCTCCTCCGCGCCGCCTCCTTGAACAGCTCCACGTCGGTGAGCGGGCCGGAGGGCGCCATGGCGGGATTGTAGCTCGCGGCCGTGCTTGCGCGCACCCCGGGGCGCCGCTTACAAGCCCGCAGTGACCGCGCTCGGCATCGTCTGCGACTTCGACGGAACCGCCACGCTCCTCGACGTCGGCGACGAGATCAGCCGGCGCTTCGCCGGCGCCGACTGGCTGGCGCAGCAGAAGCGCCTCTTCCACGAAGGCCGGCTGACCACGCGCGCGATCATCCAGGGCATCTACGAGCCCATCCGCGCCGGGGAGGCGGAGATCGTCTCCTTCGCGGCCGGGATTGCCCGCCTGCGTCCCGGCTTCGCCGAGCTGGTGGCGGCGGCGCGCGCGCGGGCGGCGCCGTTCTTTCTCGCCTCCGGCGGCCTGCGCCAGTACATCGAGGCGGTGCTGGCGAAGCACCTCGCCCCCGAGCTGCGCGACTGGGTGCAGATCCGCGCCAACGAGGCCTGCTTCGGGCCGGGCGGCCTGCGCGTCAGCTACCCGGGCGAGGCGGAGTCACGCGCCGCCGGCTGCGAGATCTGCGGCTCCTGCAAGCGCGTGGTGGTGGCGGAAGCGCGACGCGGCGGGGCAAGCTACGTGCTGGGCCTCGGCGACGGCTTCGCCGACCGGTGCCTGGTGCGGTTCGCCGATCGCACCTTCGCGCGCGCGGGCAGCTACTTGCACGATCATTGCCTCGAGAACGGGCTCGCCTGCACCCCGTTCACCGATCTGCACGGCGCCGCCGCGGCAGTGCGATCGTTCCCGAACGCGGCGTAGCCCGATTCAGGCAGGCTGCTGCGCGACCTCGAGCGCCATCACCGCCAGCGCGCGGTTCAAGAGCGAAAGCCGCCTCTTCGCCGCGGCGATGGCTGCGCGGGCGCGCGGCGAATCGTCGTGGTAGCGCTGCATGGTGTCCTTGAGGTGTTCGTACGCGAGCTGCACGCGGGCGATGAGCTGGATGCGGTCCTGGCGGCCACTGGGCTGTCGCGGCATGGGGCTCTCCTCCGGGGCGCCGGCGAACCTTTTCGCCAACGCGGACACCCGATGGTTGGATGCATTCAGCCGGCCAGGTGTTCATCCCCTCGCAAGCTCTTGATATCACGGATGTGTGCCCAAGGCCTACCCGCCCGGGAGCGACAGTCCGGCAGGCGATCGCCATGCAAAGTTGCCGAAATGTTTTCCCAACGAACGGGAGACCCTACTCCTCGCGCAACAAGCGCGAGAGCGTCTTGCGGTCGATGCCCAGCGCCTCCGCCGCGCGGGTCTTGTTTCCGCCCGACTCGCGGAGCACGCGCTCTGCATAGCGGCGCGTCAGATCCTCGAGCGAGGGATGATCGGCGACCAGCGGGTCCGGCACCGGCGGGGCGGTAGCCGGAACCGCGATCGAGGAAGGCGGCTTTGCCGGGCCGCCCCGCCGCACCTGCCAGCGCTCGCGCACCGCCTCCGGCAAGTCCTCCGGCAGGATGGTGCCGCCCGGGTTCAGCGCCAGCGCGCGCGCCACCGCGTTCTCCAGCTCGCGCACGTTGCCCGGCCAGTCCCAGGCCAGCAGCGCCTCCCGCGCCTCGGTGGTCAAGGACGCGCCGCGCTCGCCGGCATGCTCGGAGGCGAAGTGTTCGGCGAGCAGGGGAATGTCCTCGCGCCGCTCGCGCAGGGGCGGGATGCGGATGGTGACCACGTTCAGCCGGTAGAAGAGATCCTCGCGGAACCTGCCCGCCTTCACCGCCTCCGCCAGGTCCTTGTTGGTGGCCGCCACCACCCGCGTGTCCACCTTCACCGGCGCGCTCTCTCCCACGCGCCGGATCTCGCCCTCCTGGAGCACGCGCAGGAGCTGCCCCTGGATGCGTCCGCCGATGTCGCCGATCTCGTCGAGGAAGAGCGTGCCTCCGCTGGCCTCTTCGAAGAGGCCGCGCCGGGCGCCGGTTGCGCCGGTGAAGCTGCCGCGCGCGTGCCCGAACAGCTCGCTCTCCAGAACGCCCTCGGCGATGGCGCCGCAGTCGACCGCGATGAAGGCCCCTGTGGCGCGCGGGCTGGAGGAATGGATGGCGCGCGCCACCAGCTCCTTGCCGGTGCCGCTCTCGCCCACCACCAGCACGGTGGCATCGGTGGCGGCGACGCGCGCGGCCGTCTTGTAGACCTGCAGCATCCCTTCGCTGCGCCCCACCACGTTGGCGAGCGCGTACTTCTCGCGGATCTCGCGCTTGAGGCGCCGGTTCTCTGCCGAGAGACGCCGGTGCCGGAGCGCGCGGTCCACCACCAGCTTGATGGCGTTCACGTCGTAGGGCTTGGAGATGTAGTCGTAGGCGCCGCGGCGGATGGCCTCCACGGCGCCGTCCACGTTGCCGAACGCGGTCACCAGCAACACCGGCGTCTCCGGCGCATGCCCGCGCACCCAGTCCAGCACCTCGAGCCCGTCCACGTCCACCATGCGGATGTCGCTGACCACCGCGTCGAACTCGCCTTCGCGCTCGATGCGCTGCACCGCCTCCGCGCCGTCGGCGCAGCTGACGATTCGGTGTCCGTCCTCGGCGAGGATCTCCGCCATCAGCGCGCGCGAGGCGGCATCGTCGTCGACCACCAGGATGCGCGCCGGGTCGGCCATGGGCGGGAGGATACGCTACGCAGAGTACGCTTCGGAGACGGGAAAGCGAACGGTGAACGCCGAGCCGCGGCCCGGCTCGCTCTCCACGTCGATGCGTCCCTTGAGCGCTCGGGCGATCTCCTTGCAGATGGCGAGGCCGAGGCCGGTGCCCTTGCCGCTCGGCTTGGTGGTGAAGAATGCCTCGAAGATGTGCCGCTTCACCTCGGGCGGGATGCCCAGGCCCGTGTCGCTGACGCGCAAGACCACGTCCTTGCCTTCCGACCGCGCCTTGACCTCCAGCCGGCCGCCGTTGGGCATGGCGTCCACCGCGTTCGCGACCAGGTTGGTGAGGAGGTGACGCACCAGGCCCGG
Source organism: uncultured delta proteobacterium (assembly GCA_963792275.1). Classification (GTDB taxonomy): domain Bacteria; phylum Myxococcota; class Myxococcia; order Myxococcales; family 40CM-4-68-19; genus 40CM-4-68-19. Next base: position 356,193 of record CAWBVQ010000007.1, on the reverse strand, counting down.
GTCGGTGCGCACGGTGACGCCGTCCACCTCGCGCGCCACCTGGATCCGCTGCCGCGCTTCCACGCCCAGGGTCAGGTCCAGCGCCTCGTCCACCAGCGGCGCCAGCGCCACCATCTCCGAGGCCGGGGTGAAGCCGCGCGTCTGATCGAGGAAGCGGCGGATGATCTGCGTCATCCGCGTCACTTCGCCCTGCAGCACCGTGACCTGCGCCTTCGCCGCCTCGGCCAGGTCCGGGCGGCGCGCCAGGAGCTGCAGGTGGCCGCTGAGCGCGTTGAGCGGGTTGCCCAGCTCGTGCGCGATGGTGCCGGCGAGCTGCCCCAGCGCGGCCAGCCGCTCGTTGGAGGTCAGGTCGCGCCGCGCCTCCACCAGGAGCTCGTTCAGCTCCGCGAGATCGCGGTTCTTGCGCGTCAGCTCGGCGGTGGCCTCCTCGATCTTCCCGGTCAGCTCCGCGTTGAAGCCGCGGATCTGCGCGAGCATGCGGTTGAACCCGCGCGAGAGGTAGGACAGCTCGTCGCCGCCCTCCGCGGGGCCGGGCGCCTTGACGTCGAGCAGGCCACCCTCCACCGCGCGCATGGCGACCTGCAGCGCCGAGACGCGGCGGATGAGGATGCGTCCGAGCAGGATCCAGAACGCCACCACCAGGAACACCGACGCGCCCACCGCCACCTGGAGCAGCGCCTTGCGCTCGGCGGCGACCAGCCTCTCGGCCTCCGCGAGCGAGGCGAGCAGCACCAGCCGCGCCTTCGCGCCGCGGGCGTCGTTGAACGGAGCCACCACCCGCAGCGCGCGGCCCCAGTCGGGATCGTCCACCACTTCCGCCGGCACCCGCGTTGCCGGGCCGCGCCAGCGCGTGAAGACGATGCCGCTCGGCGTGACCCTCGCGGCGGTGAAGTCGGCGTCGATGCCCAGCGCGGCCTGACGCGCGACCTCCGCGCGCAAGAGGCCGCGGTGCATGCGGACGGTGCCCGCCAGCTCTTCGGAGATCTGGTCGTCGTCGGTGCCGGAGTGCTTGAGCGAGAGCGTGGTGGCGGAGGCCAGCTCCACCGTGCGCTTGCGAATTTCGTCTTCGACGGAGCGCTGGCCGATGCGCAGGCCGAGCGCGGATGCAACCAGGAGCGTGGCCGCGAGCACGGCGGTGAAGAGCACCACGAGCTGGAGTCGAAGCGACATCCAGCCCCGGTTCTACCCCGTTACGCGGTCGGGGGAGCTTCTTCTCCTCCTCCGGAGGAACCTCCACGTCGCTCAGGCCGCGCTTGAAGCCCTTGATGGCCTGCCCCAGGCTGGCGCCCAACTGCGGGAGCTTCGACGGCCCGAAGAAGAGCAGCGCAAGCGCAAGGACGACCACGATCTCGCCGAAACCCAGCCGCATTGTTTGCCTCCGCCGCTGGTAGTAATGCGGCCTTCTCGCCACTCCAAGCCAATTCTTGTCGCAGACGAAGGGCGATCGCAAGCGACCAAGGGCGCGGACCAGGCGGAAACAAAAACATTTCCCGGCCGGGGCGTTCCGGTACGCTGGGCGGGTGCTGCTCGCGCTGCTCCTCGTCGCCGCGCAGGCGCTGCCGTCTCCAGCGCGCCTGGAAGGCTCGATGCTGGAAGCGGTGACCAGCCTCTGCGGCACGCGGAAGGTGACCGTCGCCGGCGATCTTTCGCGCGCGTGCCGGGCGTATGTCGCCGCTGCCGGCGCAGGCCGCGCCAGCGTGAGCGGGCCCGCGGTGGCCTTCTTCGCCTCGCTGGAATCGGCGGAGCCGGCGCCCGTGGCTGCAGTCGCCACGGTACATCCGCCTTCGCAGGCCGACCGCGCCGTAGGCGAGTTGTTCCCCAGGTCATGCCGCTTCAACCGCATCGGCGTGGCCGCCGCCGTCCTGCCTTCGGGAGGCGCGGTGGTCTGCGCGCTCACCGCCCTGCACGCGACCGATTCTGGCGACCATTCCGGGCCGCGTGCGTCCCGGCCAGACGGTGAGCGTCGCGGGAACCCTGGCGGCGGGACTCTCCAGGCCGCGGCTGTTCGTCACCCGTCCCTCCGGCGCGGTCGAGGAGATCCACCTGAGGAGCAAGGGCGGAAGGTTCTCCGCCAGGGTCGGGTTGAAGGCGCGCGGCGAGCATTCCATCGAGGTGCTGGCCGAAGGCCCCGGCGGTCCGCAGGTGGTGGCGATGCGGCGCGTGTTCGCCGGCGTCATGCCGCCGTCGCGTCCCCCGCCGGACCCGCCTTCCGGCGAGGGCCTGGAGGGCGTGGAAGCCGCCATCGCGCACCTGCGCGCGTCCAGGGGCCTCACCGCGCTCAAGCGCGACCCCGAGCTGGACGCGGCGGCGGAGGCGCACAGCAAGGAGATGGCCCGCCTGCGGACGTTCGCGCACGTTCTCTCCACCGACGGCGGGCCCGCGGACCGGCTGCGGGCGCGCGGCTATGCCTACAGCAGCGTGGCGGAGAACATCGGTCTTTCCAGCGACGTGGGCAGGGCGCACGAGGCCATCGCCGGCTCTCCCGCGCACCTTGCCAACCTGCTCGATCCTCGCCACCGCCGCCTGGGGCTCGGAGCCGCCCGGGGCCCCACCGCGGAGGGCGGCGAAGGCGTGTACCTGACGGAGCTGTTTGCCGTGCCGGTGGTGGGCAGCAAGGATCCCGCAGGCGACGTCGCGCGCGTCATCGCGGAGAAGCGCCGGGCGCTGGGCCTTGCGCCGCTCGAGCGCGACGCGGCGCTCGATTCGCTGGCGGACCACGAGGTGCGCGGCCACCGCGCTTTCGGATCGGATGACGCTGGATCGCGAGCTGACCGCCCGGGCCCTGGCGCAGGCGCCGCAGCTGTCCTCCGCCGCGGCCGAGCTGCGCGTCGGGAGCGCTCCCGACGAAGTCGACCGCCTCAAAAAACCTCGCCGAGCCGCGTTGGACGAGGCTCGGCGTGGGTGCCTTGTACGCCAGCTCCAGACGGTACGGCCCGGGCCGGCTCTGGATCGTGCTGCTCTACGCGCGGTAAGTCGGTTTCCCTCCTCCTCAGGCGCTCTTGCGCTGGGTGGCGAAAGCCTCGATGGAGTTTTCCGGGGAAACGTGCGTGATGGTGTAGTTGGGGCAGCGGACGCAGGTGAAACTGTTCCAGCCTCGCTTCACGGCCTCGTCGAGGCACTCGTCATAGGCGGTGCAGAAGAGGTTGCGATGCGCCTCGACCGACATTTTTTTGTTGCCCTCGAGGTTGATGGGCGTCGACATTTCAGTCGGAAACGGCTTCGCGAGCAGCGACATTCGATCGGACCTCCGTGCGAGGCGCGGGCATATAACAGAACGCGTCAAGGTTCGCCACCCCGCGCGGGCGGAAGCGCGCGAATTTGCGCAGGGTGGCCCTGTGGCGCAAGGGAAGCGGATAGAGACGTGAGATCATGGATCTGCGCAGTGACCGTCGCCGCGACCGCGCTCCCCGCACCGCGGGTTGGCGCGGCCGCCGACGACGCGGCCCTGCAGGCGGGAGCCCTCCTGGCCGATGGCCACGCCGAGCAGGCTGCGGCCGCAGTGAGCGCCTGTGGCGAGCCCCGATGCCGGCTGGTGCTGGCGCGAGCGCTCTTCGCGCTCGGTCGACCCGGCGAGGCGGCCGCCGCCGTGCAGGGCGTGCTCGGCAGCCTGGGGGAGCTGGAGCCGCACGCCCTCTTGCTCGAAGGCGAGTCCCTCCTTCTTTCCGGCAGCGCGGCGGCGGCTCTGCAGCCGTTGCGCGCGGCCGCCAGCAGCGAAGGCCCCGTGGGCTTGCGCGCCTCTGCCTTGCTGGCGGACGCGCTGCTCGCTTCCGGCGACGCGCCGGGCGCCCTGGAGGCGGCGAGGCGGGCCGCGGCGTTGCCGGGCCAGCCCCACGAGGTGCAGGGCGCGATGGCGTGGGACATGGCACAGGCGCTGCACGCGCAGCCCGACCGCGCCCGCGAAGCCGCCCAGGCGCTGCGCAATTTCTGGCTGCAACATCCGGAGCATCCCGCGGCGGAGAAGGCGCGCGCCCTGCAGCGCGAGCTGGGCGTCGACCTGCCCGAGCCTTCGGGGCGCGAGCTCATGCTGCGGGCCTCGCGCTTGCTTGCCTCAGGCCATCCCGCCGCCGCGGTCGCGCAGGCGAAGATTGCCGCCGGCATGCTCTCCGGCGAGGACCGCGCGGAGGCGCTCCTCCTCCATGCTCGCGCGCTGGCTGCCGATGGCAAGCGGACCGAAGCCGCGCCTTCGCTGGAGCTCGCCTGGGCGCACGGCTCCGGCCACGTGGCGGCTGCCGCCGGCATGCTCCTTGCGCGCGATCGGGCGCGGCGCGACCGCGATCCCGAGGCCATCCGGCTGGCGGACGCCGTCGCGAAGAAGTTCCCCTCCTCACCCGAGGCCGAGGAGAGCGTGCTCTTCACCGCGCGCCTCTTGATGGACGGCGGCAAGCGCCCCGCGGCGCGGACGCGTCTGGCGAAGCTCGCGGCCAGAAGCATCCGGGCCCAACGCATCCCTTGCGCGCTGGACGCTGGCATGGATGTCGTACGAGGACCACCTGCGCGACGCGGTGGAACGCTTCTCCGAATTCGCCGCCAGCGCCTCCAGCGACGAAGAGCGCGCGCAGGGCCTCTACTGGCAGGCGCGCGCCGGCAAGCCCGAGGCCGCCGACGCGCTGTACCGGCGCGTGGCCGAGCTGGATCCGCTGGGCTATTACGGGCTGCTCGCCCGCGAGCGGCTGGGCGCTTCCAGCGGCGCGCCGCCGCCCTTCCCTCCCCAGCGCATGACCGCCGTCGCCTCGCCCGGGCCGCGGCTCCTGCTCGGCATGGAGCTCGCGTCGCTGGGGTTTCTCGCCGAGGCCGCCGCGGAAGCGGACTTCTACGTGCAACACCATCCCGGCGACGCCAGCGCCGCCGCGCTGCCCCTCTACGAGAGCGCGAAGCGGCCCGATCGCGCGGTTCTGCTGGCGCTGGCGCTGATCGGCGATCGCGGCCCGCGCGCGCCGCGCGCCCTTCTCGACGCGGCCTATCCGGCCGCTTTCGTGAACCAGGTGGGCAGCGCCTCGGACCGCACCGGGCTCGACCCCTATCTGCTCCTCGCCGTGATGCGGCGCGAGAGCCTCTTCAAGCCCGACACCCGCAGCGTCGCCGGCGCGGTGGGCCTGCTGCAGCTCCTGCCGGCCACCGCCCGGCGCGCCGCCACCGTACTCGGCCGACCTGCGCTCCGCGACGAGGAGCTCTACGACCCGGGCACCGCCATCGACCTGGGCGGCTGGTACCTGTCCGAGCTGGTCGGGCCGGTTCGGCGACCCCGCGGTGGCGCTCGCCGCCTACAACGCCGGCCCTCGCGTGGCGTTGCCCTGGGCTGCGCGCGGCGCCGGCCGGCAGCTCGACGAGTGGGTCGAGGATCTCCCCTACCGGGAGACGCGCAGGTACGTGAAGATCGTGATCGGCATCTGGAGCGGCTACCGCATCCTCGCGGGCGGCTCGTCGCCGCAGCCTCGCCGCCACCGTGCCCGCGCCGCGCCCGGGCGCGAACTTCTGACGCGGGCAGATCAGAAGAGCTTCGCCTGCGCCGCCGGCTCGATGGAGCGCAGGACTTCGAGGATGGAAGCTCCGTACTGCTCCAGGCGAAAGGCGTCCATTCCCTCCACGCGCGCCAGCGATTCCACGTCAAGCGGATTGGCGCGGGCGATGGCCCAGAGCACCGCGTTGGGGGCGATGACCTGGACCTCCACCTTGCGCGCCTCCGCGCGGGCGCTACGCCAACCGCGCAGCCGTTCGTAGCGCTCCTCCAACTCCGGAGACGGCGCCGAGGGTGCTCCCTTGCGCCAGCGCTGCCCGTTTCCGCCCGGCGCGCGGCCGGGCCAGCGGCTCGCCCGAAGAGCCGCTCTTCACCGCCTGCAACACCTCCGGCGCCACCCTCCGCACGGCGTGCGCGGAGGCGCCGGGGACGCGCAGCAACTCCTCGTCGGTCTTGGGCAGCCGCCGCGCCGCCTCGGCGAGGAAGAGATCCGAGAGCACCTTGAAGGCCGGCCGGTTCGCCTCGCGCGCGCAGCGGTCGCGCAGCAGGTACAGCTCGCGCAGCACCGCCCGGCCGCGGCCGTCCAGCGTGCGCGCCGCCTTCATCTTCTGCCATCCTTCCGCGTCGAACTCCCGCGCCCGCGGCTCCTTCGCCACCAGCCGCGCGAACTCCGCCTCCGCTTCCGCCAGGAGCGCCGCGCTCGGCGAGCCGCGCCGCCAGCGCCTCGCGCAGCGCGAGCAGGTACTGCACGTCGGCGAAGGCGTACTCGAGCTGCTGCGCGGAGAGCGGCCGCTTTCCCCAGTCGCTGCGCTGCTCGTCGATGGTGAGCTGGACGGAGAGCTGGTCGGCGAGCAGGTTGTGCAGCCCGACCTTCTCGATGCCCAGCGTCTTGGCGGCCGCATGGGTGTCGAAGATGCGGCCGAAGCAGAGGCCGTAGTCGCGCTTCATGCAGAGCACGTCGTACTCGGCAGCGTGGAGCATGCACTCGCGCGCCGGATCGGCGAAGAGGGGCAGGAGCGGCTTGATGTCGACCGCCAGCGGGTCCACCACCCAGTCGGCTCGCTCGGTCCCGATCTGCAGCAGGCAAACCCTCTCGAAGTAGGCGTGAAAGCCGTTGCTCTCGGTGTCGAGGGCCACGCGCGCGCCGCGGGCGACGTCGTCGATGCAGGCGGCTAGCCGGGCGGGGCTGTCGGCGACGTGCTGCGGGCGGTCCACGAGGCTGCTTTACCACGCGCTTCCGCGGTCCTGTATCTCCTTGAGCACCGCGCCGCAACGGCCCGCGCGCCTGGAGCAGCCGGAGATCCTGGGCCAGCCCCGCCGCCGAGCGGTAGAAGAGCAGCGCCTCGGCCGGCGGCTTGATGGTCAAGGCGAGCCTGGGCTCGCTGCGGAAGACGCGCCGCGCGTCGCTGACCAGCGCATCGCAGCCGAAGTCGTATTCCTCGGAGAGGATGGGCCGCTGCACGACCTCGGCGAGCTGCTGGCAGAACTCGAACGCTTCCTCCTCGTCGTCGCCGAGGAAGCGGAACCCGGCCTGCTTCAGCAGCGGTCCCGACGTCGGGGTGCAGCGCGGCCGGCGGCGTTCTCGTCGAGGAAGGAGCGGTAGACGGAGGCGAAGGTCTCCGAGAGCATCTTGGTCGCGCCGAAGTCGAGCACGCCGAGCCTGCCGTCGCGCAGGACGAGGAAGTTTCCCGGATGCGGGTCGCGCGTGGATCAGGCGCGCGGCGTAGAACGGCCCCCAGATGGCGAGGATCATCAGCCGCGCCACGCGGAAGCGCTCCTCGGGGCCGGCGTCCGATTCGATCACCTCGAGCAGCGCGCGGCCGTGGAGCCGCGTCCAGGCAGAGCACCCGCTGCCGCGCTGCGCTCGCGGATCACGGCCGGGACCACCAGCTCCGGATAGCGCGCCGCCGCCTCGCGATAGGCGTCGGCCTGCGCCGCTTCCTCGCGATAGTCGAGCTCGCGCAAGAGCGAGGCGCGAAGCTCGTCGTAGTAGGCGCGGCCGTCGAGCGACGCGCTGCCGGTCAAGGCGAAGCCGCGCACCAGCACCGCCGCGTTGGCGAGGTCGCTCTCCAGCGCCTTGTCCACGCCGGGATACTGCACCTTCACCACCACCTCGCGGCCGTCGTGCAGGCGCGCGGCGTGCACCTGCCCGAGCGACGCGGCCGCGAGCGGCTCCTCGGTCGAAGCTGGCGAAGAGCTCGTCGGGCGGCTTGCCCAGCTCCGCCCGCACCACCTCGGCCACCTGGGCGAAGTCCATCCGCTGCGGCGCCTGCGAGAGCAACCTCGCCACCACGCTGCGCGCCTCTTCGGGCAGCGCATCCGGGTCCATGGCCAGTGCCTGGCCGAGCTTGAGCGCCGCGCCCTTCAGCTCTCCCAGCGTGGCGAGGATGCGCTCGCCGGCCTTGCGCAGATCCTCGTGCGGGACGTCAGCGCCGGAGAGCTTGCGCCGCGCCTGCGCCGCGAGCAGGTCGCCGGTGGTCCGGGCGGTGAGATACGCGAGCCGGCTGAGCCTGCGCAGCCGGCCGGAAGCCACGTGATCGTCGTCCGCCATCGTCCGGCAGCGTAATCGGCGGGGCGGCGCGACGCATGCAATTGCGGGCGGCGGCGAAGCTGTCATCGGCGAGCTGACGTGGTATTGGGGGCGCCCTCATGCGCAAGCCCGGGAGCGGCCAGCGTCATCCTCGCGTACCTGGCGCTGCTCCTCGGCTACCTCACCATCGGCGGCCCGGCGCAGCTCCACGGCATCGTCACCGGCCTCTGGATCACCGAGGCGCTCGCCATCGCGCTTCCGGCGGTGTTCGTGCTGCTGGTGGCGGGCGTGCAGGCTCGGGCCCTATCTCGGCATCCGGCGCCTTTCCTGGAAGGGCGCGCTGATCGCGCTCGCCGCTGCCGCCGCCAACCAGCCCGTGGTCTCGTTCCTCACCTGGCTCTCGCGGCTTGCGCTTCCTGCGGGGCAGGTTGCGAAGTTCGACCTGCAGCAGCGCTATGCTCACGCAGATCTTCGACCTGCACGGCAGCGCCTTCGTGCTCACGGTGACCATCGCGGCGCCGCTCGGAGAGGAGCTGTTCTTCCGCGGATTCGCCTTCCCCGCGCTGGCGAAGGACTGGGGCGTCGTCGCGGCCATGCTGGTGAGCGGCGCCCTCTTCTCCGCGCTCCACCTCGACGCGGTGGGGTTTCTCGGGCTGATGGAGATCGGCATCCTCCTCGCGGCCTTGCGCTGGTGGACGGGTTCCTTGTGGGCCTCCGTCCTCGGCCACGCGGTGAACAACGGCATCGCGGGGGGCGCGTTCCTGCTGGGGATGGAAGACCCGGACCTGCCGCCGCCGGCGTGGGTGCTCGCGCTCGGAGCCCTGCTCCTGATCGCGGGCGGCGTTCCTCTTCTTCCGCGCCGTGGCGCGGCCGACGCCGGCGCCCGCGCACGAGGATCCGGCGCCGGCGGGCCGGAAGGCGGCCGGCGGCCTTCTGCTCGTCTGGGTGTGCGCGGTGATCTGGGGCTTGCGCCTCCTGCTCGCGGCGCGCCCGGCCTAGAGCTTGCGCACCTTCTCCACCCGCAGCTGCGGGCCGGCCATGGTGATGCCGAAGCCCTCGTCGAGCGAGCCTTCCACCTCCACGCGCGCGCCTCTTGCGCCCTTGAGCGCGCCGCTCGATCCGAGCAGCGTGTAGCGCTTGCCGTCGTCCGCCACCAGGCGGAAGAACCCGCCTTCCAGATCGACGAACTCCACCGTCCCTGTCGCCTTCATCGCAGCGACCTCCGCGCGAGCAAGCCTCGCCCCGCCATCCACGCCACCATCGCGCCGGCGAGAAGCCAGAAGGGCATGAGCAGCGCGGGCAGGTACGGCAGCGCCACGGTGCGGAAGACGGCGGCGTGCAGAAGCGTGCCCGTCCAACCGAAGGCAAGGCCCGCGGCCAGCCCGCCGAAGGCGGTCTGCAAGGGAACGCGCGCGATGCGGGCGGGCAGCGCCAGCGCGAAAGGCACGAGCGCGCTCCAGCCGATGTACCCGGCAAGCGGCGTGAGGAACCTCTGCGGCCAGGCGGCCGGCGGCAGCGCGAGGAACGAGAGCAGCGGAATCCTCTCCGCGCCGAGCGGCGCGAGCACGGCCAGCGCGCCGGCGCCGCCGCACAGCCCCACCCAGAAGAGCGCGCCGGGCTTCTCGGAGGCGCGAAGCTGTCCGATGCCGCGCGCGTGCCGCAGCGCCAGCCAGGCGACGAGCGAGCGCGAACGCCAGCCGCCAGAGGCCGAAGACGAGCGTCGCCTTGCGCACCGCCGCCGCGGCGTCGAGGAGGCCCGCGCCGTACTTCTCGCCGCCGCCTCCCTCGGGATCCTTGGCGGTGCTGGTGAGCAGAGCCTCCACGGCGCCGGGGGCGCTCACGCCCAGCGACATGAGCAGCGCGGCGGCGCCCGCGACGTGCGGCGTGGCCATGCTGGTGCCCTGGAACCAGCGATAGGCGGCCTGCGTCGTGCTGCCTTCCGCGAGCGTCTGTTGAAGGACCCCCGCCTCTTCGCCCTGCGACTTGTCGCCTCCCGGCGCCGCGATGGCCACCTCCGGCCCGTACGAGCTGTAGGGCGCGAGCCGGCCCTGCGGCCCGACCGCGCTCACCGCGAACGCGCCCGCGATAGGCCGCGGGATACGAGACGCCGCGCGATCCGCAGTTGCCGGCCGCGCAGACGACCACCGCGCCGCGCCGGCGCGCGTACGCGACCGCGGACTCCATCGCCAGGGAGCGCCCTCCGCCTCCGAGCGAGAGATTGAGCACGCGCGCGCCATGATCCACCGCCAAGCGGATCCCTTCGGCGATGTCGTGCGAGGTTCCCGCCGCCGAACGCGGAGAGCACCTTCACCGGCATCAGCCTCGCCTGCGGCGCCATGCCCGGCGACGCCGAGGCCGTTGCCGGTGCTCTGCGCCGATGGTCCCGGCCACGTGCGTGCCGTGCGCATGATCGTCGCGCGCGTCGTCGTTGTGCCCGACGAAGTTCCACCCCTTCACCAGCCGCTCCGGGTCGAGGTCGTCCACCGGGTAGATGCCGGTGTCGATCACCGCCACGGTGACGCCCTCTCCTCGCGTCGCGTCCCAGGCCCGCGGCGCGCCGGCCGCCTGCAGGTGCCACTGCTTGGAGAAGTCGGGATCGTCGGGCACCCAGAGCGCCTGGTAGCGAACCACCGGCTCCGCCCAGATCACGTCCTTGCGCGCGCGAAGCTGGGCGAGGACGTCGGGCTCGCTGCCGGGATCGACCTCGATCTCCACGCTGTACTCCGGCGAGAAGGCATCGCCGTAGAGGTCGTCCTCCTGCGCCTCCTCGTCGAGCACCCTGCCCGGCAGCGCGGCCTTCTCCGTCAGCTCCACCTCGATGAGGCCGGGCACCGCATCGGCGCCGATGGGCATGACCGGCGCCGGGGTCCGCGCGCAGCCGGCGCCCAGCAGGCAGGCGGCCGCGACGCCCAGAAGGACGATGACGAGACGCTCCGCCATCCGCGGTCGTGGCATGGGACGAACCATAGCGCTCACCCCTCGTCCTACGCGAACGCGGCCGGGTTATTTCCCCTCTGGCTCGTCCAGCTCGAGCGGCTCGCCGTCGCCGGGGTCCAGGGTCACCTCCACGGCATTGGACGAACCCTCCTCCGTCGCGCCGTCCGGGGCGGCGACGTATTCCGGCCGGCCTTCCCGCAGCCAGGCTCCGACGTGCTTCCCCAGCTCGGTGAGGCCGCGGGCGAAGAAGTGGTCAGCGTGCGGGATCACCTCCAGGAGCCCTTCCGGCGGAAGCCGCAAGAGGGACGCGATCGCACCAGGCGTCGTGGTGCGCGCAGACCACCAGCGCGCGCTTGCCCAGGGACTCGAGGGCGGAGAAGTCGTGGAGCCGCGTCGGCGGCGCGATCAGCACCAGCCGATCGATGCGCGGATCCTGCGCGGCGCGAAGCGCGACCGCGGCGCCGAAGCTGTACCCGATGGCGCAGGCCCTGGACATGCGCGCGGTGGCGAGGAGTTGATCGCAAGCCGTCAGCAGGTCGGCCGCTTCGTCTTGCAGGTCGCCGATCTCGCATGCTCCCGGCGCGGTGCCGCGAGGTGCCGCGCGAGGCGCCCACGCCGCGGTAGTCGAAGCGCAGCGTGGGATGTCCGGCGCGGGTCAGCGCCCAGGCCAGCTCCGCGATGACCGGCGAGGTCATGCTGCCGCCCATGCGCCGGATGCGGCGACGCGAGCGCGCAGGGCGGAGCGCGCTCTCCCCTGTGGTAGAGCGCGTCGAGGTCGCCCACCACCACGCTGCGCTCGAGGTATTGGCCGGGGAGCACCATCAGGATTGCCTCGAGCGGAAGACGAAGAACTTGAGATATTTTCCCTCGGGAAAAGCGACGAGCGCGGGGTGATCGGGCGGCTGCCGCTTCTCTTCCAGGAGCTGCAGGTCGGCGTGCGTCTTCAGGGCCGCCTCGCGGATCGCTCCGAGGAATTCCTCCGCCGAGACGCGCGCGGAGCAGGAGGCGGTGGCGAGGATGCCTCCCGGCGAGAGCGCCGAGAGCGCCGCGCGGTGCAGCGAGGCGTAGCCGTCGAGCGCGGCCGGCACGGCCTTCTGCGTCTTGGCGAACGCGGGCGGGTCGAGCACGATCAGGTCGAAGCGCCGCGCGCCGGCGCCGCGGAGGAACTCGAGCACGTCGGCGGTCTCGAACGCGTGCTGCGACGGATCGAGGCCGTTGAGCTGGAAGTTGCGCCGCGCGAGCCGCAGCGCGGAGGCGTCGCGGTCCACCGAGACCACCTCGCGCACGCCGCCCAGCGCCGCGCTCACCGAGAAGCCGCCCGAATACGCGAAGCAGTTCAACGCCCGCGTCCTGCCGCGCGCGAATCGCCGCAGGGCGAAGCGATTTTCGCGCTGGTCGAGGAAGTACCCGGTCTTCTGTCCCGCGCGCACGTCGACGGCGATGGCCATGCCGTGCTCGCGAACCAGCACCTCCGCGGGGGGCTCCTTGCCCCAGAGCACCTGCCCGCGCGCGGGCGGCGAGTCGCGGTCGGCCAGCTCGTCCTCGTCACCTGAACCGTCGGAGCCGGGGGAGGCGTGCTCAATCTCCTCGTCGCGCCCGTAGATGCCGTCGAGCGCCACCTCGCCGCGAAGGGCGTCGAGGATGGCGGCGCGATGCGGAGCGAGCCCCGCGCTGTAGAGCTTGAGCACCGCGACCCTGCCGTAGAGATCGACGACCACGCCGGGAAGCCCGTCGCCTTCGCCGTGCACCAGCCTGGCGCAGTCGGTCCCTTCGCCGAGCACATAGGCGCGGCGCAGCGCCACCGCCGCGGCGATGCGGCGGCGCCAGAAGAGCGGGCCGATCGCTTCCCCGGGATCGCGGCTGAGGACGCGCACGCGCACCGCCCCGTCCGGATCGTAGTAGCCGCGGGCGACGAACTTCCCCCCGGCGGTGACGTCGACGATCTCCCCCGCCGCGAGTCCCGCGGGCGGCCGCTCGAGGGCGCGCTTGTAGACCCAGGGGTGCCCGCCGCGGAGATGTCGCGCGAGATCCTTCTGCAGCTCCAGCTTCACCAGCCCCACGGTCGCCCCCGGGCCGGCAGACCGGGCAGGCCGCCTTTCCGCCGCATCGCCAACGTGTCTACCACCGCGCGCCCCCACGCAGCGGACTTTCGTGGGGCGCAATTTCCCACTCAGGAGGAACGGCCATGAAGACCCTTCTCGTCGCTGCCTTCGTGCTCGCGGTGCCTGCTGCCGCGATGGCCGACAGCGAGTTCAGCATCGTCCTGCAAGGCGGCGCGTCGCACTACAACCAGTCGCTGAGCGGCTCGGACACCGGCGCGGCGTACGGCGCCCGCCTCGGCTTCTTGCCCACGCCCATGCTCGGCCTCGAGCTCGGATACCTGGGCACGCAGAACAACATCTCCGCGAGCCTCGATCAGGGCCGCGAAGCCGAGCACGCTCAAGACCAACGAAGGCTACGCCGACGTCCGCCTCAACATCCTTCCCGGCGCGGTGACCCCCTACGTGTTCGGCGGCTACGGCCTCACCTGGGTGAACGGCGCCGCGGCCTCCGGCGTGCCCAACACCTCCACCAGCACCCTGCCCTTCGGCGCGGGGCTGGAAGGGAACATCGGCGCGTTCAAGCTGGGCGGCCGCTTCCAGTACAACTACCTGTTCAGCAGCATCGACACCGGCACCAGCGGGAGCGGCGGAACCGTCTCGGTGAACAAGGGCGGCAACTCCGACTTCTGGGGCGTGACGGTGGACCTGGGCGCTTCCTTCCGCTGATTCTTCAGAAGGCGAGGCGCACGAAGGCCGCGGGATAGACGGAGCGCGCGGGCGGGCCACCCTGCCCCGCGCTCCGCGTCTCGAAGAAGGGGATGTTGAGCTGCGCCCCCGCCAGGGCGCGCACGCCGTGCAGGCGGAAGAACTCCAGGCCCGCTTCCCCGATGGCGCCCATGCCGGCGGAGCCGCCCGCGCCCATGTACCCGAGGCCGCCGCCGATGTAGGGCGAGACCTCGGTGGAGAGCGGGATCCAGGCGGCCTCCAGGGCGACGTAGGCGGTTCCGTCGCCGGCGCGCGAGTAGCCGCCGGTGCTGGCGGAGAGGCGGAAGTTCTCCGCCTCGTAGCCATAGCCGAGCGTGAAGCCGAACGGCGTGCCCTTTCCGCCGTTGTAGAGCGGCACCGGCAGGCCGACGAACCAGAACCGCTCGCCGGGCTTCTTCGCGAACGCCTTCGATTCGCCGGCGGTGACCGTCCCCATCTCCGCGGTGCTCTCCGCGCTGCGTGCGCGTCATCACCGCCTGCACCAGCCTCGCGGTCACGACGTCGCACTCCTCCAGGCTGGCCGCGGTGAGCGACGCCGAGTAGACGGGAGCCAGCGTTCCCGGCACCAGCTCCTCGAAGCTGAGGGGAATCTTCTGTCCGAGCCGCCCGCCCACGCGCAGCGCGAACACCCTGCGCGCGCCCACGTCGTCGCTGAGCTCGGCCAGGGTGGCGTCCACCGGCCGCACCCCTTCGCTGCGGCGGTCGGCGAGGACGTTCACGCCGCGCTTGCGAAGCTCGCCCAGCGCCACGCTGCGGATGGCATGGACGGCGGGCGCCTCCAGCGCGCCGTCGTCGGAGACCACCAGGAGCGCGTCCGCGCGGTCCTGCGCCAGCGCGGGCGCGGCGACGAGGAGCAGCGCGGTCCTCAACCCAAGCAGTCTGCGGAGCATCGTCCGATCCATGACATGGGCTGGGGAGCAACCGCCATGCCCGGGCGCGAGATCGAAGGATTCCCGCGGGTTGCCGATGCGCTCCGGCAGCGGATCGCGACGCCGGTGTCAGGGATGCGCAGGTTCGCGCTCGCCCAGCGCGCGCGCGAAGTTTCCCACCACCAGCCCTTTGCGCGCGCGCTTCAACCGCCGGAGCAATCCGGGAATGCCGATCCGCGGCCCGCCGGCGGAATTCCCCTCCGCCACCGCGGCGTACTGGTCGGGATCGATGGCCAGGCTGCGCGCCTGTACCTGATCCACCCGCGCGCGCGAGACCAGGGCGCAGAGCTTCTCCGCCTCGCCTTCCTGATCGGTCACTCCGGGAAAGGTGAGGAGGTTGAGCGCGGTGTAGACGCCGCGGCGCCGCGCGAGCGCGCACCGACTCCTCCACCTCTTCCCAGCCGTAGCCCACCGGCTGGTAGTACGCCTCGTAGAGGGGTTTGTGCGCGCTGTTCAGGCTGATGCGGCAGGCATCGAGGCCCGCGTCGATGAGCAGGGCGAGGTTCTCCGGCAACGATCCGTTGGTGTTGATGTTGATGGAGCCGCGCGCGGTGGCCTTGCGCATGCGGCGGATGGCCTCGGCCAGCTCCCGCGCGCGCGTGAGCGGCTCGCCTTCGCAGCCCTGGCCGAAGGAGACCATGGTCCGCCCGGGCGCGCCGGCAAGATGGGCTGCGCCGATGCGCGCCATGCTCTCCACCTCCGGCGCGCGCGCGAGGCGCTGGTGCGACGCGGGCGGACCCTCTTCGGGCTGCTCGGAGATGCAGCCGACGCAGCGGGCGTTGCACCCGGAGCTGGCGGGGATGGCGCCCTCGTCGCGCCGGTAGAAGGTGTTCTGCGCGGTGAAGCAGCGGTACTCCAGCGCGCACCTGGAAAGCTGCCGCAAGAGAGGGTCGTCGTCGCGCGCCAGCCGCTCCTGCACGAGGCGCGGGAGATCGCTCGTCGAGTGCGTGGCCGGGTCCCAGTGCCTGCGCTTGTCGGTGTGGAGCGCCCAGGCCACGTGGCATTGCCGCTCGTCGTCCCACGCCGCCGCCGTGTACGCCCACTGCGGGAGGAGCGGCGCGATGCGCAGCTTGCGGAAGGCCGGCAGCTCGGTGCGCGTCCAGCCGGGCGGCAGCACCGCCGCCACCGCGCTCGGCCGCACCGTCCGCCGTCCGACGCGGACCTCGCCGAGCTCGACCGGACGTCCGCAGGCAGGGTCCCAGCCCAGCGGCCTTCGTCCGGGCAACACCGACAAGGACGCGTGCTGGCGGCAGCGGCGCGGGCAGACTCCGAGGGCAGGCCGCCGCGGACCAGCGCGAGCAGGTGCGGGTGCTCGTACACGCGCCCGCCCTCGTCCGCGAACAACAGCTTGGTCGCCAACGCTCCGCCTTTCGTCGGTCCACCGGCGCGCCGCGAAGCGGTCTTCTCGACACGTCGCAACTTGACCGCCGGAGGATGGCTGCTATCTTCCGCCGCCCTTTTTCGCAAGCTTCAACTTGCCGGAGCAAGAGATGATCATCGGCTGCCCGAAAGAGATCAAGACCCGCGAATACCGCGTGGGCCTCGTGCCCGGTGGGGCCGCCGCCCTGGTGGCGCGCGGACATCAAGTGCTGGTGGAGACACACGCGGGCGTGGGCAGCGGGCTCCCCGACACGGCGTACGAAGCGGTCGGGGCGAAGATCGTCGAGAAGGCGGCGGACGTCTGGGGCCGCGCCGAGCTGATCTTCAAGGTGAAGGAGCCCATCGCCTCCGAGTACCCGCTGATGCGCGAGGGCCAGACGCTCTACACCTACCTGCACCTCGCCGCGGACAAGCCGCTCTCCAAGGCGCTGCTCGACCGCAAGGTGTCCGCGGTGGCGTACGAGACCATCCAGACCGACGACGGCCAACTCCCGCTCCTGCGTCCGATGAGCGAGGTCGCCGGCCGCATGGCCGTGCAGGTGGGCGCGGTCCAGTTGGAGAAGGAGCACGGCGGAAAGGGCATCCTCCTCTCCGGCGTGCCCGGCGTGCGCCGCGGCAAGGTGGTCATCCTGGGCGGCGGCGTGGTGGGCGCGAACAGCGCCAAGCTCGCCTCGGGCATGGGCGCCGAGACGGTGGTGCTCGACGTCAACCTGAACCGCCTCGCCTATCTCGACGACGTGTTCGGCTCCCGCATCACGCCGGTCTACTCGGATCCGGCGCAGATCGCGAAGTACGTGCGCGACGCGGATCTGGTGATCGGCGGCGTGCTCATTCCCGGCGCGAAGGCGCCGCGCCTGGTGAGCGAGAAGCTCATCTCCGAGATGCAGGAAGGCAGCGTGGTGGTGGACGTGGCGGTGGACCAGGGCGGCTGCATCGAGACCTGTCACCCGACCACCCACGACAACCCGACCTACACCGTGCACGGCGTGGTGCACTACTGCGTCGCCAACATGCCGGGAGCGGTGGCGCAGACCAGCACCTTCGCGCTCAACAACGCCACCATCGGCTTCGGGCTCAAGCTGGCCGACCACGGCGTGGTGGAGGCGGCGCGGCGCGATCGCGCGCTGGCGCAGGGCGTCAACACCTTCAACGGCCATTGCACGTACAAGGCCGTCGCCGAGGCCCACGACTTCTCCTATACGCCCCTGGAGAAGGCCCTCTCCACCAAGCGCTAGTGCTTTCCGGAAGCCGTTGAAAGGCTTGCCCTTTTGCGCGATGATGACAGTCGCGCCGGGCGAGCGGGCGGTCTGCTGGAATGCTCTGGCGTTTCCTACGGTTCCAAGTGCGACGCGAGCCAGTTAGATTGAGACTGCGCAGCGCCATGCACGCGGGAGAGGGATGCTGGACTTCAAGCACACCGACAGGACGCGGCGCGAATTCGAGAGCCTTTCCCTCGATCACCTCGATGCGCTCTACTCGGCCGGCCTGCGCCTGACCAAGAACGAGCGCGACGCCGAGGACCTGGTGCAGGACACCTTCCTGCGCGCCTTCCGCTTCTTCGACAAGTTCGAGCGCGGCACCAACATGAAGGCGTGGCTTTTCAAGATCCTGACCAACACCTTCATCAACAAGTACCGCCGCCGCGTGAAGGAGCGCACCGTCGTGGAGGGTGCCGCCCGCGAGGCCGGCAACGAGCGCTTCGTCACCCGCGAGCCCACCGAGAGCTCGGCGGAATCCCGAGCAGTACTTCTTCGACAAGCTCCTCTCCGACGACGTGATCCGCAGCATCGACCAGCTTCCCATCGACTTCCGGCTGGTGGTGATCCTCGCCGACCTGCAGGAGTTCTCCTACAAGGAGATCGCCGAGATCCTCGATTGCCCGGTGGGCACGGTGATGTCGCGCCTCTATCGCGGCCGCAAGCTCTTGCAGAAGAACCTGCTCGGTTACGCGGTGGAATCCGGCGTGGTGCAGCCGAAGCAGGCGATGGAGATCGGCGCCCAGGCAGAGATCGAGGAAGAAGCCGACGTGCTCGAGTTCAAGAGGCGCGCGTGAGGCAAGAGTGCCAGAAGCTGGAGGAGACCTTCCTCCACGCCTACGTGGACGGGGAGTTCTCCGCCGAAGAGAGCGCCGAAGTGAAGGCGCACCTGGCCGATTGCCCCGCCTGCAGCGGCGCCGCCCGCAGCCACGAGAGCTACAAGGCGGCGATGCTGCGCGCGAACCGCGCCGCGCCCCACGCGGTGCACGACGTGCTCAAGGGCGCCCTCGCCGAGGAGGCCGCCGAAGGGCGCTGGTCGCGCGCCTTCCAGAAGCCCACTGCCATCGCCAGCGCCGCCGCCTGCGTGGGCGCCGCGGTCTGGTTCCTCGCCGGAGGGCTCTCGCACCCGCTCTTCCGCGCGCCCGGACAGGCGCTGATCGACGACGGCGTCCGGCTGCACGCAGGCGCGCTGCCGCTCGACTTCGCCGGCAGCGATCTGGGCTCCGCGCAGCAATGGCTGCAGGGCAAGCTCGAATTCGGCGTCCAGCTGCCGCACTTCGCCCGCGGCGCGCGCCTGCAGGGCGTGCGGCTCTCCAACGTCCACGAGCACCGGGGTGCGGTGGTCACCTACTCCTTGCCCCAGAGCGACGGCCGGCGCGTTTCGCTGCTGATCGTGGACGATCCCGAGCCGCAGCTTCCCGGCGCGGCCCGGCGCATTGCCAATCGGGAAATCTGGCTTTCCCGCGCCAAGGGATTCAACATCGCTTCCTGGCGCAACGACGAGATCGTCTATTCGCTGATCTCCGATCTCGACGAGCAGGACGTGCTCGCGCTGGTCCAATCCGCCGAATTGCGCTGAACGCACGACCCTTACCTACCCCCGCGAAATCCCGCGGTGTTTCATTGACACTCCTCGTCCGGCACCCGTAAGATTTTGATCCGCCCAAACCTGCCTCGGATCCAGAGTGTCCAAGAGAATCCTCCTCATCGATTCCGACGAGGCCTTCGCGCAGGGTCTCTCCAATGCCATCACCGCGCGCGGCTTCAATGCCACGCTCGCCACCGACAGCGAGCGGGGAATGTCGCTTGCGCGCGAGCAGACGCCCGACCTGATCGTCGTCTGCGTCGAGGCGCAGCCCACCAACGGCTACATGCTCTGCACGCGCCTGAAGAAGGACGACCAGCTCAAGGGCATTCCGGTCATCCTCACCTCCGCCAACGCGACGCCGGACAGCTTCGAGAAGCACAAGAAGCTGAAGACGCGCGCCGAGGAATACCTGATCAAGCCCTTCGAGCCGAAGCTGATGCTGGAGCGCGCCAACGCCCTGCTCGGCCTCGCGCCGGCGATGGAGGAGGAGATCATCCAGGTCGAGGACGAGCCGCTGGGGATCGCGCGACCTGGTGGACGGCGAGGACGAGCCCATCTCGCTCTCCGACGCCGAGGCCGCCGAAGCGCGCAACGGCCAGCCCGAAGAGGCGCTGGTGGTGGAAGAGGTCGAAGAGGAGATCCTCGAGGTCCAGGAAGAGCCGCAGCAGCTCGCGGACGACGACGACCTGGACATGTTCGACAAGGCCTTCGATTCGCTGGGTGCAGCGCCGCAGCCGCCGCCCGCGCCGGCCGCGCGCTTCGAGGAGGCGCAGCAGGACGCCGGGCAGCCCACCGAGCTGAGCGCGCCCGACGACGACGCCGTGCTGCGCTCGCTGGTGCAGGGGGACGAGCCGGTGGCGGTGAACGACCCCGATCTGCCCGTCGCGCTCGATCCGGAGCTGCCGGCCGCCGCCGAAGGGGACCTCGAGGCGCACGTGGCGGAGCTGGAGCAGAGGCTCGCCGAGCGCGAAACGGAGCTGGAGCACGCGCGCAAGGGCGCCGGATCGACCACCGGGATCATCCGCGCCAAGGAGGCGAAGACCCGGGCGGAGAAGGAGATCGTCCGCCTGCGCGAGGAGCTGACCGCCCGCGACCGCGAGCTGGTGGACCTGCACGAGCAGCAGGCCACGCTGGAGTCCGACGCGCGGCAGCTCAAGGAAGAGGCGGCGCGGCGCGAGGCGGCGATCAAGGCGCTGCAGCAGCGCGCCGACGGCCTCTCCGCGGCGGCGAAGAAGTTCGAGCGCGAGCTCTCCGCGGCGCGCGAGGAAGCCAAGAAGGGCGCGGGAGAGGATCTGCGCGCGCGGGTGGCGGCGCTGGAAGAGGAGCTGGCGACGGCGCGCACCGAGATGACGGCGCTGAACGGCGAGAAGGAGCTGCTCGCCGAGGAGCGCGACGACCTGCGCAAGCAGCTGGAAGACGCGCAGGCCGATTCCGCCCGCAACGAGGACCGCGCGGTGAAGGCCTACGGGCGCATCAAGAGCGAGGAGATGCTGCGCGAGAAGGCGAAGAAGGCGCTGCAGATCGCGCTGCGGCTTCTCGAAGAGAACCCGGCGGACGGCGAAGAGCTCGAGGAAGCGGCCAAGCAGGCTTCCTGACCCGCGCCGAGCGGATTGATTTTCCCCGCTTCAAGACCACAGCTCGAGGAAAAGCGTAGCAGGGTTTCGCCAAAAACTTCGCCTTCGGCGGCCGCGCTAGTCGATCCCGCCCTTCTTCTCCATCAGCTTCTTGGCCGCGGTGGCGAGCCCCTGCGAGACGTTGCGGTTCTTGGCCACCGCCTTCACTTCCGCCATCCGCAGCGTGGAGAGGAAGCGCATCGAAACCCCCACCGGCACCTTGGGATTGGTCACGATGTTCATCTTGATCTGGTAGTTCTTCATCAGCTGCCGGTTGTTGTAGATGAACTGCAGCACCTCCTGCGGCGCGGTGCGCGAGAGGGCGACCTTGGAGATCTCGCCCTCGGTGATGCGCGGCGACTGGATCACCGCCAGCTGCACCAGCTTGTTGGGATCGCGCAAGAGGATGCTGCGGACCTCGCGGTTGCCCTTCTTGTTGGCCCACTCGATCTTCTTGGCGATGCCCAGCTTCATCACCTGCTGGGTGATGGATTCCTTCTTCTGCTCCAGCGCGCGCTCCTCGGCGCTTCCGGGCGCGACCGGCTTCTCCTCGCCGTCGGGGGCCGCCGCTCCCATGTTCTCCAGCGCCGCCTCGGCCTGCGCCTCCGCGATGGCCTGCTCGGCGGCAACCTTCCTGGCCAGCTCCTCGTCCTGCGCGCTGCCGCCGTGGATGCGCCGCCGCGCAGCGCGGTACGCGGGCAGGTCTTCCAGCGCCAGCCCGGAGCGGACGCAGAAGTCGCAGACGTTGTCGATGGTGCTGGGCCGCGCCGCGCGGTTGTTCACCAGCGCCCGGACGATGTCGGCGTGCCGCAGCATGCGCAGCTGGTTCTGGGCGACGATCTCGACGATGCGCTCGTCGGCGCGCTCGGTGATGCGCTGCACGGCGGCGTCCGGCGTGGCCGCGTTGAGGACCAGCATCTCCAGATATTCGTCCCGGCTGGAGAACACCTCCGCGTAGTACTCGAGCACCGGGGCGTCCGCGGTGTCGTCGCGCAGCGCCACCGAGAGGATGCGGTCGGGCAGCGCCGCCGCGCTCTTCACCGCCGTCTCCCGCACCGCCGCGTCGGGATCGAAGGTGAGCATGTAGAGCGCGGTGGCCATCTCCTTCGGGCCCATCGGCACCAGCGCCTTGGCGCCCATCATCCGCAGCGGCACGGGGGCCTTCGGATCCACGTGCTTCTGGAAGTTCGAGGGCAGCGCCGAGAGCGGCACCGGACAGCCGGGCGCCATGGATGAAGCCGAAGCCGGGACCTCGCTCATGGAAGCGATTCTAGCGCGCTCAGGGCGCGTGGGCGTACGGATCGCGGTGGTTGCGCTTGCACCACCACCAGGTGAGCATGCCCAGCCACTTGTTGAGGAAGAAGGTGCGCGGCAGCCAGGAGATGGGCGGCGGCCGGCGCAGCCCCAGGGCGACGAACTCGGCGGTCACCCGCGGATCGTCGGGCGCCAGCTCCATCGCCTTGCGCAGGGCGCGCACCGCCTGCTCCTTGTTGCGCGTCACCACCAGCGCGCGCGCCAGGTTGACCAAGCGTCTCGGTGGTGGCGGGCCCGCGCCGCAGCGCCTCCTCGCAAAAGCGGATGCCGCGCTGCCGATCGCCCTCCACCAGCACCAGCGTGAGCCCGTAGTTGGAGAGCACGCGCGGATCGTTGAGGTTGCGCCGCCAGGCCTTCTCGAAGACGTCGTGCGCCGCCTTCGGATTCGACTCCAGCAAGGCACGGCCGTCGTCGAGGATGCGGTCCACCTCGCCCTTGGGGACGAGCGCCGCGGCAGGCGCCGGCGAGGGCGCCGAGGCCCGGGCGGGCGTCACCATCGGGTGCGACCGCGGCGCCACCTTCACCGACGCGCGCAGGGCATCCAGCTCCGCCGCGGTGGCCCCGCGCGGCAGCTCCGGTTCGTCGTCCTTGTTCTCCGGCATCATCGCTCGTCCACATTCCTTTGGTAGATGATCCTGAGGCCGTCCAGCGTGAGCTGGTCGTCCACCACTTCGATCTGCCTGGAGACGCTGCCGATCAGCGGCGCGAGCCCGCCCGTCGCCACCACCTTCACCGCGAAGCCGAGCTCGTCCTTCATCCGCGCGCAGACGCCGTCCACCAGCCCCACGTAGCCGAAGACCAGGCCGCTCTGCATCGAGGACACCGTGTTGCGCCCGACCACGCGCTCGGGCTTCTCGAATGCGACCCGGGGCAGCCGGGAGGCGCGGTGGAAGAGCGCCTCCATGGAAATGGCGATGCCGGGAGCGATGGCGCCGCCCAGGTATTCGCCCTGCGGCGTCACCGCGTCGAAGGTGGTGGCGGTGCCGAAGTCGACGATGATCAGGCCCTGCGGCCACTTGTCGTAGGCCGCCACCGCGTTGACGATGCGGTCGGCCCCCACCTCGCGCGGGTTGTCGTAGAGCACCGGCATGCCGGTCTTCACGCCCGGGCCCACGAAGAGCGGCTTGCGCCCGAAGAAGCGCTTCGCCATCTGCTCGAGGGGAAAGGCCATCGGCGGCACCACGCTGCTCGACGATCACGTCGGTGACGTCGGCGACGCGCAGGCCGGCGAAATCGAAGAGCGACTTGATCTGCAGGCCGTACTCGTCGCCGGTGCGATCCTTCTCCGTCTGCACGCGGAACGAATCGCGCAACCTGCCGGCGTCGAAGACGCCGAGGACGGTGTTGGTATTGCCGACGTCGATCGCGAGCAGCATCCGCTGCAGTATCGGGAGCGCGGGAAGCTTACGTCAATCTCCCATCAGCGCATGGCCGCCTACACCAGCGTGCAACGCTCCACGTCTCCCGCCATCACCTTCACCATCCGGCCGCCTTCCTCGCGGACGAGGAGCGCGCCGTCCTCGGCGAGGTCCACCGCGTCGCCCTCGAAGGATCCTTCCCCGGCGTCGACGCGCACCCGATGCCCGAGCGTGGAGGAGAGCTCGCGCCAGCGCTCGGCCACGGGGGCGAATCCTTCCGTCTCGTGGAGGCTGAGCCACTCTTCGAGGTGCTCGAGGATCCTGGCGCAGACCACCGGCCTGGGTTTCTGCTCGCCGCTCTCCATCAGCAGGCTGGTGGCCGAGGAGCGCAGGTCTTCCGGGAAATCCGCCGGGTGCAAGGAGACGTTGAAGCCGATTCCCAGCACGACGTGGCGGATGCGCTCCCCTTCGGCGCGCAGCTCCGCGAGAAGCCCGGCGAGCTTGCGCCCCCTGCAGTCGAGATCGTTGGGCCACTTGATGCGGGTGGACGCCGCGCCCAGCTCGCGCGCCGCTTCGGCGACCGCCACCGCGGCCACCAGCGTGATCTCCGGCGCGCGGGATGGCGGGAGCGTAGGACGGAGGATGACGGAGAGGGTCAGGCTCTTGCCCGGGGGTGCAACCCAGAGGCGCCCGCGCCGCCCGCGCCCGCGGGTCTGCGATTCGGCGGTGACCACCTCGCCGTGGAGCGCGCCTTGATCCGCCAGGCGGTGCGCCTCGTCGTTGGTGGACTCCAGCTCGTCGAAGTGATGGATCCTGCGGCCCAGCTCGCCGTTCGCGAGCAGCGGCTCGATCTGCGCCTCGCCGAGCTGGTCGGGCACCTCCACCAGCCGGTAGCCCAGGCCGCCGCGGGTCTGGATGACGTAGCCGCGGGCGCGCAGCGAATCCAGCCGCTTGAGCAGCTCCGCGCGCGGCACGTCCAGCTTGTCGCAGAGCACGGCGCCGGAGACGAAGTCGTCGGCGCACTCGAGCAAAAGGCCGAGCACGATGGCGTCCTGGTTGAGATCGGTCCAATGCCCGGGGCGCGCCGGCGACGGCAGCAGGCGACGGCGCGTCCACGGCTACTTGCCCTCGACCATCAGGCTGAGATCGACGGACGGAGCGGAGTGCGTCAGGGCGCCCACGGAGACGTAGTCTACTCCGGTCGCGGCCACGCGCGGGAGCCGGTCCAGCGTCATCCCGCCGCTCGCCTCCAGGGGGACGCGCCCCTTCACCTGGACGACCGCGGCGCGCAGCTCCTCGTCGCCGAGGTTGTCGAGCAGCAGCATGTCGGCGCCGGCCGCCAGCGCCTCCTCGATCTGCCTGGGCGTGCTCACCTCCGCCTCCACCTTGAGGAGCGGGTGCGCGAGGCGCCGCGCCCTGCGGACGGCCTCGCCGATGCCTCCCGCCGCAGCGGCATGGTTGTCCTTCACCAGGATTCCGTCGAAGAGCGCCCCGCGGTGGTTGACCCCGCCTCCGGCGCGCACCGCCGCCTTTTCCAGCTCGCGCATCCCGGGCGTGGTCTTGCGCGTGTCCAGCAGCCGGGTCTTGCGTCCCCGAGAGCGCCTGCGCGTAGCGGGCGGTGAGGGTGGCGATGCCGCAGAGGCGCTGCAGGAGGTTGAGCGCGGTGCGCTCGCCGGTGAGGATGGCGCGCATCGACCCGCGGACGCGCAGCACGCCTTCGCCCGGCCCGGCCTGCGCGCCCTCGCCGCGCAGCGCTTCCAGCTCGCAGCCGGGATCGAGGGCAAGGAAGACGCGGGCGGCCGCGGAGACGCCGGAGACCACCAGCGTCTCCTTGGCGAAGAGGAGGCCGCTGCCGCGGGTGCCGGCGGGAACGCAGGCCTCGGCGGTGCGATCGCCCGGGCCCACGTCCTCCTCCAGCGCCAGCGCGATCAGCCGGCCGACGGCGTCGCCGGGCCGGCCTTCGTCGATCGGCTCGGTCACGCGGGCTACTTGGTCCCCTTGCGCGGCGACGGCCGCCGCTTCGCGCCGCTCTTGCCGCGAGCGCCCTTCTGCGCGCCGCGCCCGCCCCCCTTGCCGCCGCCGGTGGAGCGGACGGTGGCCGCAGCGCGGCCCGGACGGCCACGGACGTTGGCCCTCGACTGCGTCTGGGTGGGGCGCTTCGCCTGCTTCTTCAGCTTGCCGCCCGCGCCGCGCGTTCCCTTCTTCGCGCCGCGTGCCGCCGCGACGCGGCCCGCCTTGACGTTCTTGCCCACCTTGCCCGCCTTGTCCGCCTTGTTCTTCCCGCCCCGCACGCTCTTCGCGCCGGCCTTGGCCTTGTGCGTCTTCGGCCGGCTGCGGGGCCGCGCCCGCGCCGACGCTTCGGCCTGCGCGATCTCCGCGCGTTCCTCGTTCTCCTCTTCCTCCGAGACAGGCCCGCGGCGTCCCTCGCCGGGCTTCTTCTCCATCAGCCCGCGGGCGATGGACTTGACCCGCGCCACCGCGCGCGCCGCCAGGCCCTCCTCCTCGTCCTCGTCGCTGGCCTGCACCGGGGCTTCCGCGGCCTCCTCCGCGGAGACCGGCAGGTCGGCCTCGGGAGGCGTGTTCGGCGCCCGCTCCTCCGAGCCCGCGCCTTGTCCGCCCGGCTTTCCGGAGGCGGGGCCGCCGTGCGTGCCGAGCTGGTCGAGGCTGCGGTTGCCCTGCTCCTCTCCGGCGCCATCCCCTTGCGGCTGCTGCGGATTCTTCTCTTCCATGGGTGTCTCCAGTTCGGTGACGCGCGCCAGGTGACGCGCGAGCTTCTCCCGCTTTCCGGCAAGCTCCTCGGCCCGGGCACGGTCCTTCTCCACCACCTCTTTGGGCGCGCGCTCGACGAATCCGGCATTGTCGAGGCGTTTGCGGATTCCCTGCAACTCTCCGTCGGCGCGCGCGATCTCCTTTTCGACGCGCGCTCGCTCCGCCGCGAAATCGATCAACCCCACCAGCGGCAGGTGGACCTCCACCTCCGGCTCCACGTGCACGGCGGCCCCTCGCGGCCGCGGCTGGGAAAACGCCTCCAGCCGCACGTCGCTGGCGTTGGCAAGGTGCTGGAACGCGCGCTCGTGCCGTCCGAAGAGCGCGCGGTCCTTGACGAAGAGGACGAGCGGGATCTTCTGGCTGGGCGGCAGGTTGACCTCGCCGCGGACGCTGCGCGCGCCGTCGATGGCCCGCGGAGATCAGGTCCATCTCCCGCTCGGCGCCTTCGTCGAGGAGGGAGGGGTCGTGGGCGGGAAAGGGCGCGAGCATGATGCTGGGCCCGCTGCGGTTCGGCAGCCGCTGCCAGATCTCCTCGGTGACGAAGGGCATGAAGGGATGCAAGAGCCGCAGCGCCCCCTCCAGCGCCCTGAGCAGGGCGGAGAGCGCCCCTGCCCGCTCCCGCGGCGACTTCTCGCCGTAGAGAGCCGGCTTGGACAGCTCGATGGCCCAGTCGCAGAGCTCGTTCCAGACGAACTTGTAGATGCCGTTGGCGGCGTCGCTCAGCTCCAGGCGCTCCAGCGAGGCCCGGGTCTGGTCGGCGCAGCGCTGGAAGCGGGAGAGGATCCACCGGTCGTAGACGGAGGCGGGGGGCGCCCCGGCAAGGTCGCGCGCGCCCGGCGCCTGCTCCGCATTCATGAGCACGAAGCGCGCCGCGTTCCAGATCTTGTTGGCGAAGGCGCGGTAGCCCGCGATGCGCTCGGTTGCGAGCTTGATGTCGCGGCCCTGACCCGCCATCGAGGCGAGGGTGAAGCGCAGCGCATCGGCGCCGTACTTCGCGGTGAGCTCGAGCGGGTCGATGACGTTGCCCCGCGTCTTCGACATCTTCTCGCCCTTCTCGTCGCGGACCATCGCGTGCAGGAAGACGGTGCGGAAGGGCACCTCGCCCATGAAGTGCACGCCGAGCATGGCCATGCGCGCGACCCAGAAGAAGAGGATGTCGAAGCCCGTCTCCATCACCGAGTTGGGATAGAACGTGCGCAGCGCCCTGGTCTCTTCCGGCCAGCCGAAGGTGGAGAAGGGCCAGAGGCCCGAGGAGAACCAGGTGTCGAGCACGTCCGGGTCCTGGGTGAGGTCCGGCAGGCTGCACCGGGCGCAGGCGGCGGGCTTCTCCCGAGCCACGCTGACGTGGCCGTTCTCGCAATACCAGGCGGGGATCTGGTGGCCCCACCAGAGCTGGCGGGAGACGCACCAGTCGTGGATGTTCGTTCATCCAGCGCAGGAACTCGGCGCGCCAGTTGCCGGGGACGAATTGCATCTCGTCCACCCTGGCGATCACCTTTGCGGCGAGTGGCGTGGTCTTGACGAACCACTGCTTGCTCAGCATCGGCTCGACGATGTTGTTGCAGCGCTGGCAGCGGCCCAGCGCCATGGTGTGCGGCTCGCTGCCGCGCTCGAGCCCGAGCTCCGCCAGCCGCGCCTTGAGCGCGGGCCGCACCTTGATGCGGTCCTGCCCCTGGAAGGGGCCCGCGTTCTGGTTGAGCGTGCCGTCGAGGTTGAGGATGTTGATCAGCGGCAACTGGTGCCGCTTGCCCGACTCGAAGTCCTCGAAGCTATGGGCGGGAGTGACCTTGACCGCCCCGGTGCCGAACTTCGGGTCCACCAGCTCCGCGTCGGCGACGATGGGAAGCTCGCGCCCGACGATGGGGTGGCGGACGTTCTTGCCCACCATGGCGCGGTAGCGGCCGTCGTCGGGATGCACCGCGATGGCGGTGTCGCCGAGCATGGTCTCGGGCCGGGTGGTGGCGACCACGATCTCGCCGGAACCGTCCGCGAGCGGGTAGGCGAAGCGGTAGAGCTCGCCCTTGACGCCCTCCTCGTGATCGACCTCCAGATCGCTGAGCGCGGTGCCGTCCTTCACGCACCAGTTGATCAGCCGCTCCGCGCGGTAGAGCAGCCCGTCCTCGTACAGGCGCACGAACGCCTCGCGCACGGCGCGCGAGGACTGCTCGTCCATGGTGAAGCGCAGCCGGTCCCAGTCCAGCGAGGCGCCGAGGGCGCGGTGCTGCAGGGCGATGCGGCCGCCGGACTCCTCTTTCCAGGCCCAGACGCGGCGCAGGAACTCCTCGCGCCCGAGATCGTGGCGCGACTTCTTCTCGCGCTTCTGCAGCTCGCGCTCGACCACCATCTGCGTGGCGATGCCCGCGTGATCGATGCCGGGCAGCCAGCAGACGTTGAAGCCGCTCATGCGCTTCCAGCGCGCGAGCACGTCTTCCATGGTGGCGGTGAGCGCGTGGCCGAGGTGCAGCGAGCCGGTGACGTTGGGCGGCGGCTGCACGATGGAGAAGGGCGGCTTGTCGCTCTCGTCCTGCGAGCGGAAGAATCCCTGCTCCTCCCACCACGCCGCCCAGTGCGCCTCGACCTTGGCCGGCTCGTAGCCCTTGTCGAGTTCCGCGCGCGTCGCCGTCGCCTCGCTCATGGCGCCGCGTTCGATAGCATAGTCTGATGGTGGCACGATGCGTATCTACGGGGACACCATCGGAGCCGAAGGCAGAGGGTGTCCCCAGCTGCTTGGAGCCGAAGGCAGAGGGTGTCCCCAGCTGCTTGGAGCAGCTGCTCATGCCCCGCGCTCCTTGATCAGCCGCTCCAGCTCCTCGCGGATGATGGTCTCCGCCAATTCCGGCACCACTTCCCAGGCGATCTTCTCGATCACTTCCCTGCTGGCGCGGGAAAGCGCCTCGCGCAGCGCGGCCTCGCCGCCGTCGCCCGAGGACGCCTGCGGCACGACGCTGAGCGCCGGCTTGGACGAATGAGGTGGAGGCACCGAGCGCAGGGGAGTGGGCGGGGCGGCGGGCGGCTCGTCCGCCAGGTCCTCGTCCATGGGGATCTCCTCGTCGTCGAAGGCGGGAGGAGCAGGCGGCCGGGCGGGCGGCCGCGCGGGAAGGGGCGGTCTCGTCGGGGCGGCCGGCGCGGCGGCCGGGCGTGCCTGCGCGGGGGCGGGCTTCGCAGGGGCCGGCGCAGGTGGACGGCTGGCTCCAGGAGCCGGCATCGGACGCGCAACCGGCGCAGGCGGACGCGCGCCGGGCGGAACGGACGGCCTTGGGGCTGCAGGGGCGCCGGGCCGCGCCGCGCCGGGCGGAGCGGAAGCCGCCGGCCTCGGGGGGCCGGAGGGCCGCGGCATGGCTGCGGCGCCCGTCGCCGGAACCGCCGGACGCGCCATCGGCGGAGCGGAGGGACGCGGCGGAGGCGGAGCCGATGGCCGCGGCGGAGTCGACGCGGCAGCGGGTTTCGGCGGAGAAGAGACCGACGTTGGTTTTGCCTGCGGATTCGCCAGCAGGGCCTTGACCTGCTCGATGAGCTTGCCGCTGTCGAACGGCTTGGGCATATGCCCGTTCGCGCCCGCCGCCATGGCCTTGGCGGGATCGACCGGCACGCCGCCGCCCAGGAGCAGGACGGGGATTTCCTTGAGCGCCGCGTCCGCCCGCACGCGCTGGCAAAGCTCGTAACCGCCCAGGCCGGGCATGTTCACGTCGGCGATGATCAGGTCCGGCTTCGAATCCTTCGCGGCCTGCAGCGCTGCCTCCCCGTCCTCCACCGCCGTCAGCCGCACATCCTCGCGCGCGAAGGTCATCCTGACGGCTTGCTGGATCGTCCTGGAGTCGTCGGCAAGGAGCAGGTTCTTGGGCATCGGCGCTCACGTCTACAAGGTCAGACAACCAGAGGCAAGTTTGGGAAAAGCTCCAATGCGAAGAGGCCCTGCCTGCGCGTGCGCACGCGCGGCAGGGCCCCTCTCGAACCCGAGCTTCGAGCGGACTAGTAGTCCATGTCGTCGCCGCCGCCGTAGTCCATGCCACCCATGCCGCCCATTCCTCCCATGCCGCCCATCCCACCCATGCCGCCCATCCCGCCGCCGCCACCCGCCGCGGCCTTGACCTTCTTCTTCGGCTTCTCCGCCACCATCGCCTCGGTGGTGAGGAGCAGGCCGGCCACCGAAGCCGCGTTCTGCAGCGCGGTGCGGGTCACCTTGGTGGGATCGATCACCCCCGCCGCCACCAGGTCCTCGTACTTGTCGGTCCGGGCGTTGTAGCCGAAGGCGGTCTGCCCTTCCTGCACCTTCATTAGAATGATGCTGCCCTCCAGGCCGGCGTTGCTGACGATCTTGCGCAGCGGTTCCTCCACCGCGCGGCGGACGATGGAGATTCCGACCTTCTCGTCGCCCTCGGCCTGGAGCGTTTCCAGCGCCTTGCGGGCGCGGACCAGAGCCACGCCGCCGCCGGGGACGATGCCCTCCTCCACCGCGGCGCGGGTCGCGTGCAGCGCGTCCTCGACGCGGGCCTTCTTCTCCTTCATCTCCGTCTCGGTGGCGGCGCCCACCTGCACCACCGCCACGCCGCCCGCGAGCTTGGCGAGGCGCTCCTGGAGCTTCTCCTTGTCGTAGTCCGAGGTGGTCTCCTCGACCTGCGCGCGGAGCTGCTTGATGCGCCCCTCGATCTCCCGCTTCTGGCCGGCGCCGTCCACCAGCGTGGTGTTGTCCTTGTCGATGGTGATGCGCTTGCAGCGGCCCAGGTCGGAGAGCGCCACCTGCTCCATCTTCTTGCCCAGCTCCTCGGCGATGACCTGCCCGCCGGTGAGCACCGCGATGTCCTTGAGCATCTCCTTGCGCCGGTCGCCGAACCCCGGCGCCTTGACGGCGGCGACCTTGAGCGTGCCGCGGAGCTTGTTGACCACCAGCGTGGCCAGCGCCTCGCCCTCGATCTCCTCGGCGATGATGACGATGGGCCTTCCCGTGCGCACCACCTGCTCGAGGATGGGAATGATGTCGGCCATGGCGCCGATCTTCTTCTCGGTGATGAGGATGTACGGGTCCTCCAGCTCGGCGACCATGCGCGCCGGCTCGGTGACGAAGTAGGGAGAGATGTAGCCGCGGTCGAACTGCATGCCCTCCACCACCTTGAGCGTCGTCTCCAGGCCCTTGGCCTCCTCGACGGTGATGACGCCCTCCTTGCCCACCTTCTCCATCGCGTCGGCGAGGATGTTGCCGATGGTCTCGTCGCCGTTGGCGGAGATGGTGCCGACCTGCGCGATCTCCTTCTTTCCCTGCGTCTTGGTGCTGATCTTCTTCAGCTCCTCGACGATGACCTCGACCGCCTTGTCGATTCCGCGCTTGAGCGCCATGGGGTTGTGGCCCGCGGCGACCAGCCGCATGCCCTCGCCATAGATGGCCGCGGCCAGCACCGTGGCGGTGGTGGTGCCGTCGCCGGCGATGTCGGAAGTCTTGGTGGCCACCTCCCGGACCATCTGCGCGCCCATGTTCTGGAAGCGGTCGTGGAGGTCGATCTCCTTCGCCACGGTGACGCCGTCCTTGGTCACCGTGGGGGCGCCGAACGACTTCTCCAGCACCACGTTGCGCCCCTTGGGGCCGAGGGTGACCGCCACCGCGTCGGAGAGCGTCTTCACTCCGCGCAGGATCTGCTCCCGGGCCGCCTGATGAAAGGTGATCTCTTTCGCCGCCATGCGTCTGCCTCCGGTGGGATGAGGGGGCGGGAATGTAGACAGACGCGCCGGGCCTGTCAAGGCCGGTCTTGTCAGGCGCGAGGCGTTGGACTAGTCAAGGCCGTCCATGCCCCTGCTCGCCCTGTTCCTCATCGCCGCTCCTCCTGCCGCGGCGGCGCAGCCGTCCGATTCTTCCGCGACCGGAACCCTGGCAGGAAAGATCACCCTCAACGGGCTCGCCCCGAAGCTCGCCAACCTGCCGGTCACCCGGGACATGAAGACCTGTGGCACCAGCAAGCCGGACGAGTCGTTGGAGGTGAAGGACTCCGGAGTGAAGAACGCGGTGGTGTGGCTGGCCGACCTCCCCGAGCCGAAGAGCTTCAAGCCGCCCAAGGAAAAGCTGGACCAGGAGGGGTGCGTGTTCGTGCCGCACGTGCTGGTGGCCCCGGTGGGCGCCACCGTGGACGTGGTCAACAGCGACAAGGCGCTCCACAACGTGCGCGCGCAGGCCGGGGCGGACCGGCTCTTCAACTACGCCATGCCCATTCCCGGCCACGTGGTGCCCACCAAGCTGAAGAAGGAGGGCATCTTCAGGCTGAGCTGCGACGTACACCCCTGGATGCGCGGATGGCTGCTGGCGCTGCCGACGACCCATTTCGCCGTCAGCGCCGAGGACGGCACCTACAGCATTCCCGACCTGCCGCCCGGCAAGCACAAGCTGAAGATCTGGCACGAGCGGTTCGGCGAGCGGGAAGCCGAGGTGGAGATCGCCGCGGGCGGCACCGCGACCCACGACGTCGCGTACAATCCGCGTTGATGGCGGCGCAGATCGATCCGCAGTTCCTCGTCGCCTGGGTGCGCGCCGAGCTGTCGCCGGAGTCCGCGCTCTTCGACGCCCTCTCTTCCCGCGCCCAGGCGGACGGCCTCTCCGAAGAGGAAGCGGAGCTGGACGTCGCCGGGCAGCTGGCGGAACGGCGCGGCCTCCTCGCCGCCCTGGAGAATGCCGCGGGCGACCTGCGGCTGAGCGAGGTGCGCGAGGCGCGCGGCGCGGCGGAGAAGCTGGAGCGCTCTGCCGGCGAGACCTGCGTCGCCTGGCTGCGGGCCACGCCGGGAGCGGCGGCGCGGCTGGGGCAGCTCGCTGCGGCGCTGCTTCGCGAGCCCGGCAGATCGGTCGCCGAGCTCCGCACCCTGGGCGGCTCGCCGGGATGCTCCACGCGCTGACCTATACGGGGACATGATGGCCGCCGAAGGCGCCTTCGTGTCCCACAGGATGATGGCCGCCGAAGGCCTTCGTGTCCCATAGACGGGGACATGATGGCCGCCGAAGGCGCCTTCGTGTCCCATAGGCGGGGACATGATGGCCGCCGAAGGCGCCTTCGTGTCCCACTAGGCGGGGACATGATGGCCGCCGAAGGCGCCTTCGTGTCCCCAGATGATTGTAGACTGCCCTCATGGCGGATCCCGGCACCCAGCTCGTTCCCGCCGCGCAGGCGCTCGTCGGCGCCACGGCCGGGACGGTACGGCCCCTTCGCCCGCTGGCTCCTGCACGCCGTCTTCGACGCGGTGCCCTTCCCCGAGGACGCGATTGCGCCCCTGCAGAAGGCAGCCCGCGAGGCGACGCTGGTGTACGTGCTGCGCTCGTCCTCGCTGCTGCACCTGCTCTACTTCAACTACACCTTCTGGAAGCTGGGCCTGCCGCTCGCCCGTGCCGCAACCGGGCTCGGCTATCGCATCTTCGCGCCCTTCGCGCGCTGGTATCTGGGCGGGCCGCAGATCAAGGCGCCGGAGGGCGGCGAGGTGGCCAACGTGGTGGAGGCCGTCCGCCGCGGGCAGGCGGCGCTGGTGTTCCTGCGGGCCCCGCGCACGCTGCCATCGGCGGTGACCACGCTGCCCGATCCCTTCCCGGCGCTGATCGCGCTGCAGTCCCGGCAAGAGCGGCCGGTGCTCCTCGTCCCCCTCACCTTTCTCTGGCGCAAGCGGCCCAAGCGGCTGGGCGGCTCGTGGCGCGACGCGCTCTTCGGAGATCCCGAGGAGCCGGGCGCGATGCGCACGCTGCTCGGCTACCTGCGCGGCCGCAGGAGCAGCTACGTGAAGGTGGGCGAGACGGTCTCGCTCGCCGACGTGAACGCGATGAACGCCGGGGCCGAGCCGGCCCGGGTGGCGCGGCGCGTGCGCGGCTGGCTGCACCAGCACCTCGCGCGCGAGACCCGCGTGGTCACCGGCCCGCCGCTCAAGTCGGCGGACCGGGTGGTGGCGGAGACGCTGCGCGACATGTCGCTGCGGCGCACCCTGCTCGATATCGCCCGCGAGCGCAGCCGCACCCGGGAGAGCGTGGAGAAGGAGGCGCGCAAGGACCTGCGCGAGATCGCCGCGCGTTACAACCCGCTCGCGGTCGATCTGCTCAAGCGCTTCCTCGACTTCGTCTTCCACCGCATCTACGACGGCGTCGACGTGGACGAAGAGGGCATGAAGCGCCTGGTGGAGGCGAGCCGGAAAGCGCCGCTCATCCTCTGCCCGTGCCACAAGTCGCACATCGACTACATGATCCTCTCGATGATCTGCGACGACTACGGGCTGCAGCCGCCGCACGTGGCCGCCGGCGACAACCTCAACTTCTGGCCGGTGGGACGGCTCCTGCGCGCGGGCGGCGCCTACTTCATCCGCCGCAGCTTCCGCGGCGACCGCATCTACTCCGCCACCATGGCCGCCTACGTGAAGCGCCTGCTGCAGGACGGCTTCACCCAGGAGTTCTTCATCGAGGGAGGGCGCTCGCGCACCGGCAAGCTGCTCGCGCCCAAGTTCGGCATGCTCACGCTGGAGGTGGACGCCTGGCTCACCGGGGTGCGCCCCGACGCCTACTTCGCGCCCATCTCGCTCTCCTACGAGAAGATCGTCGAGGCGGGCGCGTACCAGCGCGAGCTCCTCGGCGGGGAGAAGCAGAAGGAGGACGCCAAGGCGCTGCTCAGCGCCACCAAGGTGCTGCGCAGCCGCTACGGCCGCATCACCATCCGCGTGGACGAGCCCATCTCGGTGGCGCAGATCTTCCGCGAGCGGGGAGTGGACCCGAAGGCCTGCACGCCGGAGGAGAAGAAGAAGATCGTGCAGCAGCTCGGCCTGCGCATCGCGGCGGGCATCAACGCGGCGGCCCCGCTCGCGCCCATGGGGCTGGCGGCGGCGGTGCTGCTCTCGCACGACCGGCGCGCGCTGAGCGAGACGGAGATCCTCGATCGCGCCGAGTTCCTCCACGCCGCCGCCCTGGACAACGGCGCGCGCGGCCGGGCCGATTCCGGCGCGGCCGGTGGTGCTGGACGCGCTGGCCACGCTCTGCGCGGGCGGCACCCTGGAGCGGCACGAGGCGGGCGGCGAGCGCTTCTACGCCGTTCCCGACGCCCGGCGCATGGAGCTCGACTACCACAAGAACGGCATCCTCCATTTCCTCGTCGCACCCGCCATCCTCGCCGGAGCGCTGCGCTCGTTCCGGGGGCAGCCCGCCCCTCACGCGGAGCTGCTCCGCCGCGCCCGCGACGCCTCCCGCCTGGTGAAATACGAGTTCATCTTCCCGCCGGGACGCAGCCTCGAGTCCACGGTGGAGGAGACGCTCGCGCTGCTCTTCCGCTGGGGCCTGGTGGAGCGGGTGGAGGCGGGAGCGCAGCCGGTGGCCCGCGGGGTGCGCATGCTGGCGCTGCTCGCGGAACTGCTGCGGCCCTTCGGCGAGAGCGTCTGGGTGGCGGCGGACGCGCTCCGGCTGCTCCTGCCCGGACCCATGGCGGGGCGCGAGTGGACGCGGCAGGCGCTGGACCGCGGGCGCGCCGCCTGG
This sequence comes from uncultured delta proteobacterium, assembly GCA_963792275.1. Classification (GTDB taxonomy): domain Bacteria; phylum Myxococcota; class Myxococcia; order Myxococcales; family 40CM-4-68-19; genus 40CM-4-68-19. The sequence goes on along the minus strand of CAWBVQ010000007.1, from coordinate 320,791 downwards.
CTGGCCGGCCGCATCGTGCGCCTCGAGGCGCTGAGCCGGCCCACGCTGGAGAACGCGGTGCAGATGTTCCGCGACCGCGGCGTGGTGGTGGGCGCCAGGCTCTCGCTCACCCCGGAATGGGCCTCGAAGGAAAAGCTCGACGAGCTGGCCCACGAGGCGGATCTGTTCCTGCGCTAAGCCCTCTCCGGCAAGGCCCTTCGCTGCGGTGGGCTGGACGCTCCTCAACCGAGCGCGGCGTCGCGCCTTGAAAGCTGTGGTGCGCCGTTCTAGGTTGCGCCAGCAAGAGACAGGGAGAACCCGAAATGGAAACCACCGCGCGCGTTCGCGAGATCCTCAGCTGGTACCCGTCGGACAATCCGGGCACGCTGACCAACCTCTACCGGCTGCTCATGCACGGGCGCCTGGGCGGAACCGGCAAGCTCGTCATCCTGCCGGTGGACCAGGGATTCGAGCACGGCCCGGCGCGCTCCTTCGCCCCCAACCCGCCGGGCTACGACCCCGAGTACCACGTGCAGCTCGCCATCGACGCGGGCTGCAACGCCTACGCGGCGCCCCTGGGGTTCATCGAGGCGGTGGCGGGCAAGTACGCCGGGCAGATCCCGCTCATCCTCAAGCTGAACAACAGCGACAGCCTGTCCAAGGGTCTCTCGCCGGAGAGCGCGGTGACCGGCTCGGTGAAGGACGCCGTCCGGCTCGGCTGCGTGGCCATCGGCTACACCATCTATCCCGGGTCCGCCGCCCGCAACCACATGTTCGAGAACCTCTGCGAGCTGACCGCGGAAGCCAAGTCGCACGGTCTCGCGGTGGTCACCTGGTCGTACCCGCGCGGCGAGGGGATCACCGACAAGAAGGGCGAGACCGCAGTGGACGTGGCGGCGTACGCGGCGCAGATCGCCTGCCAACTGGGCTCGCACGTGGTGAAGGTGAAGCCGCCCGGCGAGTTCGTCTTCCAGCCGGAAGCCCAGAAGGTGTTCGAGAAGTACAACATCCCCTGGAAGACCCTGGCCGACCGCGTCCGCCACGTGGTGCAGAGCTGCTTCAACGGCAAGCGCATCGTCATCTTCTCCGGCGGCGAGGCCAAGGGAACGCAGGACATCCTCACCGAGGTGCGCGGGCTGCGCGACGGCGGCGCCTTCGGCTCCATCATGGGCCGCAACGCCTTCCAGCGCCCGCGCGACGAGGCCATCCAGCTCCTCCGCCAGGTGATGGACATCTACACCGGCAAGTAACTCAGGGCGTGTCCGGTTCGGGCGGCGGCCGCACCGCCGCCCATTGCTCCGCGGACGGGGTGAGCGTGGCGGTGAGCTGCTCGCCGACGCCGCCGATCAGCTCGCCGGTGCACGGCTCGCTTCCGCACTCGAGTTGCGCCTGCGTGGCGGGGCCGTCTCCGGGCAGCTCCGCGCGCACCACCCCTGCGCGGCACGGCTTGCCGTGGGGCACGAAGAGCGTGGCGAGCCCGTCGACCAGGCCGGCGCGACCTTCCCAGGCGTCCTGGCCGCACACCGCGCGCACCGCGATCTTGGCGCGCGGCTGGCCCGTCGGGCGGACCACCTGGACCATGATGCGCGCGGGCCGCTCGAAGGCGGTGGTCCACATCACCGGGCTGCGCGCCACCACGGTGGCGTACCCCGTCTGCGGCGGCGCATGGTAGCGGTCCGGCGGCGTCACCTCGCACTTCCAAGGTCCCTTGGCGAGGCCGGGCCACTTGGCCTCGCCGAACACGTCGGTCAGGCCGGCATAGGAGGTCTCGCCGTCCGGCGAGGTGCAGCGCACCCTGGCGCCGCGGATGGGCTGCCTCTGGTCGTCGTCCACGTGCACGACCAGCGGGCCGGGCATCTGGAAGAGGAAGGCCATGATGGCGATGACGCCGGCGAACACGCAGACGACCACCGCGCCTTCCAGCCTGGCGGCGAGCCGGTAGCTCCAGAACCAGGGCGTGAAGCCCGCGTGTTGGCGATCGACTCCATTCTTCATCTCGCCGTTGCCCCGCACCAGCGCGTGTTGCCGCGCAGCCCGCCTCATCGCTCGTACTCGGCGCGGTTGTTGTCGGTCTCCCAGATCTCCACCTTGCGGATGCGCACGCGCGTATCGTCGAAGCGGCGGCCCAGCTGCTCGCAGAGATAGCGCGCGAGCTCCTCCGCGGTGGGATTGCGTTCGCCCTCGCGGAACGGCTCCACCTCGTTGATGTTGGCGTGGTCGAAGCGGCCGCAGATCTCGATCGCGGCCTTCTTCAGCTCGGCGAAGTCGATCACGTAGCTGGTGCGGTCCAGCTCCTTGGCCTCGGCGTGCACCAGCACCCGGTAGTTGTGCCCGTGCATCGCCTCGCACTGGGTCTCGGAGAGGCGGACCTGGTGCGCGGCGCAGAACCAGAGCTGTTTGCAGACGCGATACATGCGGCGTGTTTGTACGCCGCGCCCTCCCCGCTCGGCAACACGGAGTGGCGAGCGGCGCGCTTTGCCTGCGCGCCAGGTGGCGCGCGGCATGCCGGCGGTGCCGCGGTAGTCCGCGCACCGCGTCGGCTTGACCGGGCGGGGGCGCCGGCCTATCACGGGCGCATGCGGGCGACGGTGAACGGCGATGCCATGGAGCTGCCCGACGGCCTGACCATCTCCGCCCTGCTCGAGCACCTGCGCATCCGCGCGCGAGCGGGTGGCGGTGGAGCGCAATGGCGCGGTGATCAGGAAGGCGCGCCACGCCGAAGAGAAGCTGTCCTGTGGGGATGTGGTGGAGATCGTCACCTTCGTGGGCGGAGGCTGAAGGACCATGGACGACCTCGTTCTCGGCGGGCACCGCTTCAGCTCGCGCCTGGTGGTGGGCACGGGCAAGTACAAGGACTTCGCCACCATGAAGGCGGCGCTCCTGGCCAGCTCCGCGCAGATGGTCACGGTGGCGGTGCGCAGGCTCGATCTGCAGGCGAGGGGCGAGGCGTCGCTCCTGCACTGGATTCCCAGAGGGCATGATCCTCCTGCCCAACACCGCCGGTTGCTTCACCGCGGAGGATGCGGTGCGCACCTGCCGGCTCGCCCGCGAGCTGGAGCTCGGCGGGGAGAATCCGCTGGTGAAGCTGGAGGTGCTCTCCGACGCGAAGACGCTCTTGCCCGACGCCGAGGAGACCCTCAAGGCGGCGAAGCAGCTCGTCGCGGAAGGGTTCCAGGTGCTGCCCTACACCAACGACGACCCGGTGGCGGCGCGCAAGCTGGAGGACGCCGGCTGCGCGGCGGTGATGCCGCTCGGCGCGCCCATCGGCAGCGGCCTCGGGCTGCGCAACCCGTACGCGCTGCAGATGATCCTCGAGCAGGCCAGGGTGCCGGTGATCCTGGACGCCGGCGTAGGCACCGCTTCCGACTGCGCCGTCTGCATGGAGCTGGGCGTCTCCGGGTTGCTGGTGAACACGGCCATCTCCGGCGCGCAGGATCCGGTGGCCATGGCGCGCGCGATGAAGCTTGCGACCGAGGCGGGGCGGCTCGCGTTCCTGGCCGGCCGCATTCCCCGCAAGCTCTACGGCACCGCCTCGAGCCCGCTCTCCGGGGTGATCGGCGCCGCTTGATCCGGCTGTACCTGATCACGCCTGCCGAAGGAGATCCGCTGCCCGCGCTGGAAGCGGCGCTGGCGGTCTTGCCGCGGGGGGTCGCGGGCGTCCAGCTTCGCCAGCCTGGGTTGACCGCGCGAGACCTGCTCGCGCGCTGCCGCGCCCTGCGCGCCGTCTGCTCGCGGTCCGGCGCCGCGCTCCTCGTGAACGACCGCGCGGACGTGGCGCTGGCAGGCGGCGCGGACGGAGTCCACCTGCCGGCGCGCGGCCTCTCCGTTGCCGACGCCCGCAATCTCGGCCTCGCCCTGGTGGGCGTGAGCGCGCACTCGCCCGCGGAGGTTGCGCGGGCTGCGCGGGAGGGCGCGGACTTCGCGGTCTTCGCGCCCGTCTACGACACTCCGGGAAAGAGAGGGCGCGGGCAAGATGCGCTCTTGCAGGCCTGCCGCGCCGCCGCCATGCCGGTGCTGGCCTTGGGCGGGATTGATGCCGGCAACGCGCCGCGCTGCCTGGCCGCGGGCGCGGCCGGAGTGGCGTGCATCCGCTCCGTGCTCGGGGCTGAAGATCCCGCGGCCGCCGCCCTGGGCCTCTGGAAGTCGCTCGGCCTGGCCTCCGATCACTGAGGCGCGCCGACCTGGGCGAGGAACTCGGCGCTGCGCAGGCTGTGCCCCACGTGGTGCTGGAGGAAGAGCGCGAGCGGCCGCTGCGCCTGGTTGCAGGCGTCTTCGAAGGCGCGCGGGTCGGCGGGCCGGCCGGATCCGTCGGCGCTCACCGGGGCATCCGCCGCGGGCAGGCCGCCGCCGCGCAATTGCCAGAGGGCAGCGCGCGCCGCCAGCGAGAGCGCGAGCAGGTGCGCGCCCGGCGTGCACCGCGAACAGACCAGGCCGCCCGCGTCCGGATTGAAAGCCGCCCTGCCCGGCGGAAGCGAGGCGCCGCAGCGCGCGCACGCCCCCAGCTCCGGCGCGAGACCCGCCGCGGAGAGCGCGCCCAGCTCCAGCGCCCGCAGCCGCGCGCTGGTGGCCGCGCCGGCCTCCAGCCGCGAGAGAAAGTCCTCGAGCAAGGCGAAGAGACCGTCCGCCGGCTCTCCTGCCCGCGTGAGCCCGTGCACCAGCTCCGCCGCATAGCCCGCATGGGCGATGCGGTGCAGATCGTCGCGCAGCCGCGCGTGCGCCTCCACCACGCGCGCCTCGCGCAGCGCCCACAGCTCCTGCCCCTCGCGCTCCGAGACCAGCGCCTCGACCCGCTGGAACGGCTCCAGCGCGCCTCCGAAGCGCTTGCGCGAGCTGCGCGCGCCGCGGGCAAACGCCGAGATGCGCCCGCGCCCGCGCACGATCAGGTGCACCACCAGATCCGCATCGCCGTAGGCGATGGCGCGCAGCACCAGGGCATCCACGCGCTGCGAGCGAAGATCCATCAGGCGACTTGCGAGCTCCGCGGCCCGCCCCCGGCCAGCGCGCGAAGCCCGGCGATCATCGGGTGCTGCGGGGCGAGCTCGGAGAGCAGATCGGCGATCTGGTCCAGGTGCGCGAGGTCGTGCTCGCGCATGCGCCGCGGCAAATCCGCGAGCGAGACCGGGCCCGCTCCTTCCTGCCGCCCCGACCTGGACCACTGCCCGGGTCCGACGCCGCGAAGGCTGTTCACGTTCGCCGCGCGCGCCGCCGCGAACGCGGAGAGGCCCGCCGCGAGATTCGAGCTCGAGATACCGGCGTTCCTTCGCGGTGCCTTCCCCGTCGAAGTCGGGCAACTGGGGGTCGGTCTCCGCGAGCAGCCGGGCGATGCGCACGGCGAAGCCTTCGCGCTCCAGATCGGCCAGGTGCCAGACGTGCTCCACGAGGGCGAAGGACCCGCCCTTCGCGCGCACCGCGACGTCGGGAAAGACCGGCGCCACCCGCGACAGCAGCGCGGGCATCCGCGACAGCTCGTCGAAGAGATCCATCGAGCCAGTCTAGCCCCGCGCGGGTGGAGGCGCCAATGCTCAGGGGGCGCCCAGGTCGCGCAGGAACCGGGCGCACTCCGTAGCCACGGGCTGGTCGCGCTCCTGCTTGGCCACCGCGCACTGCTCGAACTCCGCGCGCGCCTGCTTCGCCTTCTGCTGGCGCACCAGCGCCTTGCCGAAGAGCAGGTGCGCATCGGCCACGTCCGGGCATTCCTGGGCATAGCGGGAGAAGGCCTTGCCCGCCTCGTCCACCTTGCCCTCTTCCGAGTAGATGGTCCCGAGCTGGCGCCAGCCGAGGCAATACTTCGGCGCCACCGCCAGGGCGCCGCGGATCTCGGAGACGCCCCGCTCCACCTGGCCGGTCTTGTAGAGCGCCCAGCCGAGATCGCTCTGGGCGAGCACCCGTCCCTTGTAGAGCGGGTCGTGCGCCGCCTTGTCCAGCGGCTCCAGCGCGTCCTGGAAGCGGCCGCGCTGGATGTAGAGCGCGCCCAGGTTGGTGAGCGCCTCGCTGTAGTCCGGCCGCATCTCCAGGGCGCGCTTGAACTCCTTCTCCCCGTCCTGCGTGCGCCCCAGGGACCAGGTGTAGATGACCCCGAGGCCCAGGTGCGCCTCCGGCGTCTCGTCGTAGTCGAGCGAGGAGAGATACTCCTTGAGCGCGCCCTGCGCGTCGCCCTGGTGGATGAGGTTGTCGCCCAGCTGCTGGTGGATCTCCGCGGCCGCCGCGCGCTGCTCCCTGCTCATGCCCGAGCAGGAGACGAGCAGCAGCGCGCAGAAGGCGGCGAAGAGCCGCGCCACCGCCTGCATGGGCGTGCGCGCACGAACTTCTTGCGCCTGCTCTGGCCGCGCCTCGGGCGGCGAGAACGCGGGCAGCCGGCCGAGCATCTCCACCCGGTGCACCGCGCCCAGACGGGTGAAGCCCGACTGGTCGAGGATGAACCCCATGCTCTCGGCGAAGTTGAGCGCCTCTTCCAGCGCTTGCTGCACCCCGTTGCGCTGCACCGGCGGCCCCGCGTAGATGACGTTCTCGCCCGTGCCGGTGAGCGTCAGCGCCACCACCACGTCGAAGAGCGCGCCGGTGCGCAGCGCCACCACCGCGGCCTGCGCCGGCTGCGCCGCGCGACCCGCCGGCTGCACCAGCGGCTGGTTCGTCCCCTCGTAGAGCGCGACGATCCGCTCCGGGTCGGCAGGAAGATGCGTGCGCTTGGGATCTTCCTCGAGCATCCAGCGGAGGGTCCCCGCAAACCTGCGTGCCGTCAAGGATGTTTCAGCGTGGCGTAGGCGCTGTGGGCATGGATGGACTCGAAGCTCTCCGCCTCCACCTCCCAGCGGCGGAAGTTCTTGTCCGACCTCAGGCGGGTGCCGATCTCCCGCACCAGGTCCTCGACGAAGCGCGGCCGCTCGTACGCGCGCTCGGTCACGTACTTCTCGTCGGGCCGCTTGAGCAGCGCGTAGAGGTCGCAGCTGGCGGAGTCCTCGACCAGCGCGATCAGGTCCTCGATCCAGAAGAACTTCGCGAACCAGACCCGCACCGAGGCGAGGCTGCGCTGGTTGTGCGCGCCGTGGGCGGAGATGGCCTTGCTGCAGGGGCAGAGGGTGGTGACCGGCACCTCCAGCTCCACCCAGAGATCGTAGTCGTCGCGGGTGACGCTGGCGCCGAAGGTGCAGGTGTAGTCGACGAGGCCCACCGATCCGGTGACCGGCGCCTTCTTCTCCACGAAGTAGGGGAAGCGCACGCTGACCTGCGCGCCGTCGGCGTCGTGGTCCTTGCGCAGCTCCGAGCAGAGCGAGCGGAACTTGCGGATGTCGATCTCGCGCCGGTGCCGGTTGAGCAGCTCGACGAAGCGGCTCATGTGCGCGCCCTTGCGCTTGTGCGGCACCGACACGCTCATGTCGATCTCGGCGACCGTGTGCTGCAGGCCGTGGGCGCGGTCGAGCACGCAGATGGGATAGCGCAGCCCCTTCACCCCGGCGCGGTCGAGGGCGAGCCTGCGCGTGTCGCGCTCGCTGTGCACGTCGCGCAGCCGGGGCAGCGTGCGCCGCAACGCCGCTTCCGTCCTGGGGGAGGACCTGCGCATTCACACGCCTCTCTTTTCGCCCCAGAGGATCTTGTGGAGCTGCAGCTGCAGGCGCGCCGGCCTGCCGCTCTCCAGCACCCACGCCGCCAGGTCCTGCGCCGCGACCTGGCCGTACGACGGCGAGAAGAGCACCGGCACCTTGCCCCAGAGCCGCAGCTCGTCGAGCTTCGCCAGCGCCCAGCGGAAGTCCTCGCGCGAGCAGACCACCACCTTCACCTCGTCTCCGGGCGAAAGGGCCTGGAAGGCCGCGAAGTCGGTGTGCGGCTCGTCCGAGCCCGGCGTCTTCAGATCGACGATCTTGCGCACGCCCTGGGGAACGGCGTCGAGCGGCCGCTGCCCGTGCGTCTCCAGCGAGACCTGGTAGCCGCGGTCGAGCAACTCCTGCGCGAGCGCGGGCAGCTCCTTCTGCAGCGTGGGCTCGCCGCCGGTCAGGCAGACGAAGCGCGCCGGGTACTTCGCCACCTCGTCGAGGATCTGCTGCAGCGACATCTGCGCGCCGCCGTAGAAGGCGTACTCGGTATCGCAGTACTGGCAGCGCAGATCGCAGCCGGTGAAGCGCACGAACACCGTCGGCTCGCCCGCCAGCGTCGATTCACCCTGGATGCTGTGGAAGATCTCGGTGACGCGCACGCGCGGTGTTTACCCGCGCCGCGGGTTGCGCGCAATCAGTCGCCTGCCGGCCAGGCCTCCCCCAGCCATTTCTGCCGCAGCGCGAGCTGCCCGGCGGACGCCGCCGGGTCGGGAACCAGGGTCACCGTGTCGCGCGGCGCCGCGCCGAGCGCCACCGGGACCTCCAGCAATTGGTCCATGCGGAACAGCGAGAGGCGGAGGGTCTGGCCGGGCTGCGCGCGGGAGAGCCGCTGCTTGAGCTCGGAGCGGAACCCGTCGATGGCCACGACCTCGTCGCCCGCGCACACGCCGGCGAGCTGCGCCGGCGACCCTTCCGCGACCGAGCCGATCTCCAGCGCCCCGGACCTCTCGCGCAGCGCCGCGCCGAGCCAGGCGCGCGACTGCGCCGCGGCGTCCGGACTTTCCGAAGGGTCGGCCTGGGCGCTGCCCTTGTCGTCCGTCCCCTTCGCCTGCGCGAGCACCGCCTCGAGCCCCACCGCGCCGAGCGCCTCGTCGAGGTCCAGCTCCTCGGTGGAGCGCACGGCGCGCGCGAACCAGTCGCGCAGCGAGGGATTGCCGATCAGCTCCACGGCGGCGCGCTCCACGCCGTCCTCGGGCAGCCCTGGAGGAGCACCGTGCTTCTCGAAGAGCGCGCGCACCAGATCGTCCAGGGTGCGCGCGCCCCCGCTTCGCCGGCGCAGCTCGAGATCGAGCAGGAACCCCACCACGCTGCCCTTGAGGTAATAGGACACCGTCGTGTTGGAGGTGCTCTCGTCCGGGCGGTAGTGCTTGATCCAGGCGTCGAACGAGGCCTGCTCGAGCGAGGTGCGCAGGCGGCCGGGCGTGCGCAAGAGCTGGGTGATGCGCTCGGCCCAGATCTCCAGGAAGCGCTGCGCGGTGACGAGGCCGGCGCGCCGCAGGGCCATCACCTCGTACGTCGAGGTCAGCCCTTCCATGGCCCAGAGCAGCCGCGTGTGGTTCTCGCGCGTCCAGTCGTAGGGAGTGAACGCCGAAGGCCGCAGGCGCTTCACGTTCCAGAGGTGGAAGAACTCGTGCGCGACGAGCTGGAGGAAGTCTTCGTAGGCGCTCTTCTGCACGAAGGAGAAACGGGGGACGAGCAGCGCGCAGGAACGCCGGTGCTCGAGGCCGCCGCGGCCCTTGTCGTTCAGGTGCAGGATGAAGAGGTAGGGCTCGGAGTAGGGAAGGCCGCCGAAGATGGCTGCCTCGGCGTCGACGATCTTCGCCAGATCGGCAACCACCCGGCGCGGGTCGAGATCGCCGCGCCCCCACACCACGAGCTGATGCTCCACCCCTTGGGCGGGGAAGGCGTGCACCTCGTGCGTCGCTTCGGGCCCGCACTCGAAGGGGCTGTCGGCCAGCTCGTCGTAGTCGCGGGCGCGGAAAGCCCCGTCCTCCTCCGGCAGCGCCACCCACGTGCGCCAGCCGGGGAGAAGCTGCAGGCGCACCGCGCAGGGCTCGCCTTCGCGGCCCACCACGAACATGGCGGCGGCGCTGGGGTTGAGGAAGGCGTGGGTCGCGTCCACGTGGTTGGTGCGGACGGTGAGCTCGAAGCAGCCCAGCCGGTACGAGATGCGCACCGTCCGCGCGCCCTCGCAGCGCACCCGCCAGGTGTGCTTGTCGACCTTCTCCAGCGAAAGCTCGCCGCCCTCGCCCCGGGCGGACATCTCGTCCACGTGGCGCTCGTGCTCGCGCACCAGGTAGCTGCCGGGCGTCCACACCGGCATGCGGACGTCCAACGTGGCCGCGCCGCGCGACTCGACCTGCAGCTCCACCTCGATGCGCCGCGCCTTGGGCTGCGGAATCCGGATGGTGTACGCGTTCATGGCGCGCGCACTCTAACGGGAAAGCAGGCGCTCGATTTGATCTTTGTCCGGCGCGTCCGGCGCGAGCTGCAAGTACTTCGCGTACTCGGACTTCGCCTCGGCGTTCTTGCCCAGGAGCACGTAGACCATGCCCATGCCGCGATGCGCGGAGGGCAGCGTCGGGTCGAGCTTGAGCGCGGACTCGAAGGCGGACTGGGCGGACCTGGTGTCGAAAGCGCGGAGGGCCTGGTCGCCCTTGGCGGCGCGGGATTCGGCGGCGATGTGGCGGGCGGACTTGCGGGAGGGGCGCGGGGCGGGGGCGGGATTGGGTGCGTGTTCGGGTTCGGGTGCGGGTGCGTGTCGGGTTCGGGTGCGCGTGCGGGTTCGGGTTCGGGTCGGTGCGCGTGCGGGTGCGGGTGCGGGTGCGCGTTCGGGTGCGCGTGCGGGTGCGGGATTGGGATTGGGATGGATTGGGATCTGGATTGGGTGCGGGATTGGGAGCGGGAGCGCGGGCGGGAGCGACTGATGGTTGGAGGTCGTTTGCGGGCGGCGGTGGGGAGTGGGGTTCTGCGCGGGCAAGCCGGCGCGGCGCCTGAGGCGCGGGGGTTGCGCGGGCTGCCGGGCGCAAAAGGAGCAGCACGCCGGCCGCGGCGAGGGCGCCCAGCGCGGCGGAGAGCGCGATCCGGTAGTCGCGGCGAGAGCGGCGGGGTCGTGATTGGGCCATGCCCTGCTGCGCCTCGGCGCAGGCGGGATCCACCAGCAGTGCGGCGCGGAACTGGGCCAGCGCCTCTTCCTTCCTGCCCTGCCTGAGCAGGAGCGTCCCCAGGCCTGCCTTCGGCTGGGCCCAGGCGGGGTCGAGCTCCGCCGCGCGCCGGAACGCCGCCTCGGCGCGCGCCGCCCTCGAGCCGTCGGCGTCCGGCATCGAGCAGCAGGTCTGGGCGAGCCTGAGCTGCAGCGTCGCGTCGGCGGCCGTGAGCGGCGACTGCAGCGCGCGCTCCGCCTCGGCGAAACGGCGCTCGTCGAGGAGGAGCTTGACCTCCCGCGCCAGCGCCGTGGCAGCTGAGGCGGGAGGCGGCGGCGAAGACCGCACTTGCTGCTCCAGCTCGTCGACTCTCGCCTGGAGCTTGGCGAGCTCTTCGACGCGCGGCCGCCCCTGCGCCGCCCCCTCCGGCGCCCTTTGCGGCTCCAATCCCTCGCGATGGTCGCCGGGCGCAGGCGGCGCCTCCACGGGCGGATCCGGCGCGAGGTCCATTTCGGCCGAAGGCTCCAGCCCATCCCACGGTGGCGCGAACGCCGCCGCCGCTGGAAGGGCAGGCTCCGGCCCCGGGCCGCCGGACGCGCGCAGCAGCTCGATCTTCGCGAGCTTCTGCGCAGGCGGCAGCTGCGTGCTCGAGGCCACCGCGGCGAGGATCACCCGCTCCTCAACGGGGGTGGGCGGCGCCTGCACGCGCTCCACCGCAAGCTGCATCTCCTTGAGCGAGCGGAAGCGGTCGCGCCGTTCGCTCATCGCCTTGCGGATGACGGATGCGAGCGGTCCCGTCAGCTCGGGCCCGACCTCGCCGGAGAGCCGTGGCGGCGTGAGCGTGACGAGCTCGTACCCGAGCGCGCCCGCGGCATAGACCAGGACTCGCGGGTCGTGCGGGAGCGCCGCCGCCGCGCGCAACTCGGGCGCGGCATAGCCGTCCGCCGTCGGCGGCTCGCCGGCGAGCAGCTCGAGGGTGCCCTCGTCGTCGACGAGAAGCTGGTAGGGCCGCAGCGCCTGCTGCCGGTGCTCCGAGAGCCGGATGGCCGCGAGGAGCAGCGCCCCCGAGAGCGCCGGGGGAAGCTCGGACCCGCTCTTCTGGGCCTGGGTCAGGAATGAAGCAACCGACGCGGTCAACGGATCTCCGGCTCTCTCACGCGCGCCAAGATTAGCTCCAGTTGCCCGGCTCTTGCGAGTTCGGTGACGCCGAAGAGCACGCGCTCGCGGGGGACGAGGGCGGGTCCGGTGAGATACCGCTGCAGGAGCACCGCGGCCGCCGCACCCCGCGCTACATCCGCCGGCCGCACGGCCATCACCAGCCGGAACCCCGCGTCGAGATTGGCCAGCGCCGCCAGCCGCTCGATCGACGCGATCTCCCGATCGCGGAGGGGTTTGCCGGCGAGCCAGTCCGCCATCGGGCGGCGCTCGGAGTCGTTGGGCACTGCCCGCACCCGGAGGGAGGAGACCGAGGGCACGGCCAGGGCAACGTCGCGCGAGACGTCCGCCGGCCCCGCTGGCAGCTCCACGCGGCCTCTGAGCGGCGGCGCCTCCAGGCGAACCTCCACGGCCCCCGGGGGAAGCCCGACGAGAGTGAAGCGGCCGCGCGCGTCGCTTCGGCCCGAGACGCCGCCCGCCGAAAGCCGCGCGTTTCCCAGCGGCTGGCCGCCCACCAGCAGGCGGCCGCGCAGCACCCGCGCCGCGCGGACGGGGAAATCGGCGCGGATGAGATCGCCGCGGAGCGCGGGCCCGAACGCCTTCGTCAACCCGGCCGTCGCGGCCCAGCCCTGCGGCAGCCGGACGGTGAGGACGCCGTCGCCCTCGAAAGCGCGGAACCGGAAGGAGCCGTCCTCCGCCGTGCGCACCACCTGCGTCCGCGCGCCCTGCGATAGCGTGACCTGCGCGGCCGCCGCTCCGGACCCGCCAGGCTCGTAGACGCGCCCCTCCACCCTGGGCGGTCCTGCGACCGCGAGCAGCAGGCAGAGGAGTGAGGTCACCCGCTCAGTTTGCCTGAGCGACCACCACTTCGCGAAGCTCCGGTTCGTTCATCATGCGGACGAAACGGCGGTATTCCTTCATGACGCGCCGCGGATATTCGCGCAACGAGTCGGGGATGCCGGTCTTCTTGTACTGCTGCATGCGGCGGGGTCCGGCGTTGTAGGCCATCAGCGCTTCGTCGCGCTTGGGAAAGCGGTGCTCCAGCCAGCGCAGGTAGCGCACCGCGAGCCGCACATCCACCACCGGATCCTCCATCACCATGCTGTCCTCGGAGATGTCCGGCTCGCGCCCGGCGATCCAGGCGAAGGTCGAGGGCTTGAGCTGCATCAGGCCGTAGGCGCCGCGCTCGCTCGAGACCTGCGGCCGGAAGCTGCTCTCCACCGCGACCAGGGCCAGGACGAAGAGCGGATCGTAGCCCGCCCGCGCGGACTCGGTCAGCACCGCGTCCGCCAGCTTGGTGCGCAGCGTCGGATCGAGCTGCTTGCCGACCCGGGCGAGCAGCGACTCGAGCCGGGCCTGGCTCACCGACGGAGGCGGCGAGTCCTTCAAGCGCGAGGCGGGGCTCGGGACCGCACGGGGCAGCAGGTACACCTCCGCGACCCCACCCGCGAGGATCAGGATCGCGCACACGGCGAGGATGGTCTTGGCGCTCGGTGAGCTCATGCCCCTCCGTTGGACACCGGGCAGGCTTGCAAGGACACGGAGGCTAACAACCACCCCAGCCGGCCGGCAAGGCGCCAGCCAGCTGAAATGTGCTGTAAAGTACGTCAGTTCGGCTGAACCGGCGGGGGTTGCGCACCCGCGCCGGCGGCGTCTTTCGGAGCCGCCTTGGCGAGCTCCTGGAGCTTCTTGCCCAGCTTCTCCAGCTCCACACCGAGCAACGTCATCTGCTCGCGCGAACCCTTCTGGGCGAGTTGCAGGAGCGTCCGGAGCTCGGCCTGGGCGCGATCCCCCAGCGTCTCCAGCACCTTGCGCGCCTCATGCTCCATCTCCTTCGCGCGGGCGGTGGCCCTCGCCTGTGCACCGCGGAAAGCTTCCTGGAACTTGGTCTGGAACTCGGCCATGGCGTCCTCCGGATTGTCGCGACGTGTGTCGCGACGCGTTACCGCCCCACGATAACGCGTCGCGTCGGATTGTCAAGGCCAGGGTCGGCGTGTAAAGTTTGAGACGAGATGGAGAGCCTCCTGCCAGGGTCCGCGCCGGCCACATCGCCGGGCGCCAGCGCGGTCACGCCGCCGGCGGCGCTCACGGTGGTCCCCCCGCCTGCGACGGCGCCCGCCCCTCCACCTACCCAGAACCTGTCCGACGCACGCTTCTTCATCAACCGGGAGCTGTCCTGGCTCGCCTTCAACGAGCGCGTCGTCGAGGAGGGCCTGGATCCCGCGGTGCCGGCCCTGGAGCGGCTCAAGTTCCTCGCCATCGCCAGCTCGAACCTGGACGAGTTCTTCATGATCCGGGTCGCGGGCCTCAAGCAGCAGCTGGTGGGACACGTGGAGGAGAGCGGACCGGACGCCATGAGCCCGGGAGAGCAGCTCGCGGCCATCGCCACCCGCTCCCACGAGATGGTCGCGCGCCTGTACCGGGCGCTGCTCGGCGACGTCCTTCCCAACCTCGAGCGCGCCGGGGTGCGCCTGCTCTCCAACTCGCAGCTCCCCCCGGAGGCCGACCAGTTCCTCGCCGATGCGTTCGCCCGGGAGATCTTTCCCGTCCTCACGCCCATCGCGCTGGACCCCGGGCACCCGTTCCCGCACCTGCGCAACAAGTCGCTGAATTTGGCCGTCCGGTTCGCCGCCACCGCCCCCGGCGCCCGCCTGCGTTACGGCGTCGTGCCGGTGCCCAGCGTGCTGCCCCGCCTGCTCGAGCTGCCCGACGCGGGGCGGCGGACGTACGTCCTGCTCGAGGACGTGATCTCCCGTTACGTGGCCCAGCTCTTCCCCGGCATGCCCGTCGAGGGCTGCTGGGCCTTCCGCGTCACCCGCAACTGGGACCTTTCCATCGACGAGGAGGAGGCCGAGGACCTGCTCGTCACCATCGAGCGCGAGGTGCGCAGGCGCGACCGCGGCAGCGCCGTCCGGCTGGAGCTGGCGGCGCAGGCGGAGCAGCACCTCTCCGACTACCTGGTGCGCGCCCTCAAGCTCGGTCCCGCGGACGTCTACCGTCTCGAGGGTCCCCTCAACGTGCCCGACCTGCTTCCGCTGCTCGGCCGGATCGAGCAGAAGGAGCTCCACGACGAGCCCTTCACGCCGGTGGTGCCGCCGGTGGTGGGCGACGGGGAGCGCGACTTCTTCCGCCTCATCCGCGAGAAGGACGTCCTCCTCCACCACCCCTACGAGTCGTTCGATCCGGTGGTGAGCTTCATCGAAGGCGCCGCGGAGGACCCACAGGTCCTCGCCATCAAGATGACGCTCTACCGCACCGGCAAGGACTCGCCGGTGGTGCGCGCCCTGCAGCGGGCGGCCGAAAACGGCAAGCAGGTCACCGCGCTCGTCGAGCTGAAGGCCCGCATGGACGAGGAGGCGAACATCCTCTGGGCGCGCGCGCTGGAGCAGTCCGGCGTCCACGTCGTCTACGGGCTGATCGGCTACAAGACGCACTGCAAGGTGACGCTGATCGTCCGCCGCGAGGCCGGGGGCCTGCGCCGCTACGTCCATCTCGGCACCGGCAACTACAACCCGGGCACCGCCAGGATCTACTCCGATCTCTCCCTCTTCACCGCCCGCGACGACTACGGGGCCGACGCCACCAGCCTCTTCAACCTGCTCACCGGGTACTCGCGGCCCACGCAGTGGAAGAAGTTCAAGGTGGCGCCGCTGGGGCTCAAGGCGGCGGTCATCGAGATGATCGAGCGCGAGGCGGAGATCGCGCGCCAGACCGGCAAGGGCCGCATCGTCGCCAAGATGAACTCGCTCGCCGACAGCGACGTGATCAAGGCGCTCTACCGCGCTTCGCAGGCGGGCGTGCAGATCGACCTGATCGTCCGCGGGATCTGCGGCCTGCGTCCCGGCGTGCCCGGCGTGAGCGAGCGCATCCGGGTGGTCAGCATCGTCGACCGCTACCTCGAGCACACCCGCATCTGGGTGCTTCGAGGCCGGCGGCAAGCGCGAGGTTTGGCTCGGTTCGGCCGACTGGATGCCGCGCAACTTCATCCGCCGCGTGGAGGTGGCCTTCCCCATCGAGGACGCCTCGCTCAAGGAGCGCATCGCTCGACGAGATCCTCGCCACCCAGCTGCTCGACAACGTGAAGGCCCGCGTGCTGCTGCCCGACGGCCGTTACGAGCGCATCCTGCCCGGCTCGTACGGCACGCCGGCGACGCCGCTGCGCAGCCAGGAGCGGCTGATGACGCTCGCCCGCCGCGCGGCTGCGGCGGCGGAGCAGCCGCCGGTGGCAGGGCAGGAGATCTTCCCTCGGGCGGACGCCGGCCGTCACGCCGGCGGAGGAAGCGGCTGTAGATGCTGTGCCTCTTCGCCGCCGCGGCGCTCGTCCTTTCGCCGCCCTGGAGGCACGTCGCGCCGGGCGTGGACGCGGCGCCGGCCACGGAGATGGGCGGCGACGCCGCCTGGGCCGCGCGGATGGTGCTCATCGACCCCGCCAGGGCCCAGCTGCATCGTCCGCTACGATCGCGGCCGGCCCACGCTCGCCGAGTGGCGCACGCGCTTTCCGGCGGCGCTGGCCATCGTCAACGGCTCCTTCTACTCGCTGGACGGCGCGGACGTGCGCCCCACCTGCGAGCATGGTGAGCGAAGGAAAGCGGATTGCGCGGCGCCGGTTGCCAGCGGCAGGACGCGCTCTTCTTCGGGTCGGTCGCCGCGCCCGCCCGGGCAGCGTGGCCACGGCGGAGATGGTCAGCCGCGAGCCGCCGGTGCAGACGCCGCGCTTCCTCGCGCCCGGGGAGTTCAAGCCCGAGCAGTGGCTGGAGGCGCTGAAGAGCTTCCCCTCGCTGGTGCGGGGCGGAGTGGCGGGCTGCAGCGGCGCGCACTACTGCGCCGAGTCTCGCGGACGGCGGCGCTGGCGCAGCTCCGCGATGGCCGGATGCTGCATCTTCGCCTCGCAGTGGCCGGCGGTGCGGCGCGAGGTGGCGAAGTGGCTGGCCGCCGAGGTGGGCGCCGTCGATGCCCTCAACCTCGACGGGGGACCGGAGGCCACGCTGGCGTGCGTGACGAGCCTGCCGAGGACGCGATCGGCACCCTGGGAGTGGGACTGCCGATCGTGATCATTGTCATGGGCAGGTAACGAAACGTTGGTTTCGTTGCAAAATTGGCTCGGACGGGATACTTGGGGCCGACGACGGCCTGCCATGCGTGTGCCCGTCCGGGGCCCGGGCGAGTCGGGACGACGCGAGGTGTAGCCTGTCTCTGCTGGTGACGATCGCCATCGTTGTCGCCCTGATTGCGGCCTACGCCGTCCGCGTGGCCGTGAAGGGACGCTACGTTCCCGAGCGGGTCAAGAAGGAGCCGGGCAGCGTCTTCCTCTCGCGCTTCTTCATCGAGTTCGGCTATTGGTGCTTCGATCCGATGGAGAAGCTCTGCCTCCGGCTCCGGATCACGCCCAACCAGCTCACCTTCGCCTCCCTCGCCTGCAGCGTGGCAGGGGCGTTCGCCTTCGCGGTCGGCCACTTCACCGCCGGCGGCTGGCTGGTCATCCTCTGCGCCATCCTCGACGCGCTCGACGGCATGGTGGCGCGCACCCAGGGCACCGCCTCCGACGCGGGCGAGCTGATCGACGCCGCCGTGGACCGCTACGCGGAGATCGCCACCTTCGCGGGAATCGCGGCGTACTACCGCGGCTACCCGATGGGGTTCTGGCTCTCCCTCGCCTCGATGGGCGGCGCCCTGCTCGTCTCCTACGCGCGCGCCAAGGGCGAGATCTCCGGCATCGACGCGCGCCTGGGCTCGATGAACCGCGGCGAGCGCGCGGTCTACATCGGCGCCGCCGGCGTGCTCGCGCCCGAGTTCGCCCGCTTCTCCGAGCGCGCCTCCGGGCACCCCGCTTTCTACCTGATGCTCGCCACCCTGGCCCTCGTCGCGGTGATGGCCAACGTGACCGCGCTGCGCCGTTTCGCCTTCATCCATCGGGAGCTGCGCAAGCGCGAAGGCGAGCTCGCGCTGCCGGCCGCTCGCGAGAAGGAGCTGAGCGGGTGGTTTCAACGCGCGTGGGTCGCCTCGGCGATCGCGACGGTCGTCGACTACGGGACGTTCACGGTCCTTCTGGAGGTAGTCGGGATCTACACCGGCACCTCCCGCGCGCTGGGCGCGCTGCTCGGCGCGGTGACCAACTTCACCCTCAACAAGGTCTATACCTTCCGCTCGCGGCAGAACTCGGTGATGGTGGAGGTGCCCCGCTACGCCGCCATCTCCCTCACCTCGCTGCTGCTCAACACGGTGGGAGTCATCCTCCTCACCGAAGGCCTTCGCTGGAACCCGCTGGTCGCGGCGGGGGTGGTGGGCGTCGGCGTCTCGCTGTGCTGGAACCTGCCGCTCCACCGAGTCTTCGTCTTCCGCGAGCAGACCGGGCGGCCGCGGCCCATCCTCGCGCTGATCGGAGCGGTGACCTCCGCCTTCGCCGCCATGGCGGTGCTCTTCGTCTCCTACGGCAATCCCTTCGCGGAGGAGCAGGTGCACGGCTTCTCCAGCGCGCTGCCCGACGGCGCGAACGTCACCCCCTCGAGCTTCTTGCCCAAGCTGCGGCCGGAGGCGTTCTACTCGGAGAGCTATTCCTTCCTCTTCTCCGCGGAGGACGGCTCCTTCGCGCGGGTGCAGTTCCTGGTCAGCAACGCCGGCCTGGAAGGCCACGGCAAGGGCGCGGTGCGCGCGGTGGTGGTGGCGCCCGACGGAAAGACCATCGAGGACGAAGAGGACTTCGAGAGCGGCGAGTGGGGCGTCGAGCCGGAAGGCGCCATCGAGATGGGCGCCTCGCGCCTGACCATGGGTCCCGACGCGAGCCACCACGTCCACTTCGCCGGCCGCAAGCTGGTGGTGGACGCGACGGTGCTTCCCGAGACGCAGGCGGTCCGGCCCGGCGGCGGGCGGGTGGTGTTCGACGCGGGCGGGCACGCGGTCTTCGACCAGACCATCTTCGCCCTGCGCAGCAAGTTCGACGGAACGCTCTGGAGCGCGGCCGGCGGCAGCCGGCGCGTGAGCGGCTACTGCTACGCCGACACCTCGTACTCCACCGTGCCCGCCTACAAGAGCGCCTCGCTCTGGTACCGCATGGAGGCGTTCGACGGCGACCGCGGCACCAGCGTGGCGCTGGCGGTGCTCTTCCCGCCGGGCAGCTCGCGCCTGCCGCCGCAGGGCTGGCTCTATACCTCGCGCGACGGCAAGACGGAGGTGCGCGCGACCGACGTGAAGATCGCCTTCGAGGCCCCGCGCCACGAGCCGGGCGGACACTTCGAGTACGACGTGCCCCAGCGGGTGGCGGCGGTGGCGCACGGCGCAGAGGGCGAGACCGTGACCGTGCGCATCGACGCGAAGAAGCTGCTCTACCGGCAGGACCTGCTCGACCAGATGGGGCCGCTCTCGCGGCTTCTGGTGAGCACCTGGGCTGCGCCGATGGCGTACACCTACGAGAACCATTACGAGCTGCGCATCGAGAGGCCCGGCGAGCCCGCGGTGGTGCGCTCGGGTCAGGCGCTGTCGGAATTCTCCTACGCCAACAAGCCGGCGAACCTGCCCGCCTTCTGAGAGGGCCTGCGCGGTTTCGCGCGCGCCAGTTTCTGCCTGCAGGGTGGCGGCAAGTTGTGTTAGACGTGCCCGCCCGCGGCCATTGCTGGTCTGGAAGCAGACAGCCGGCCGTGCCCTGAAGGCGACGCGATGACGCTGAAAGCTCCGCACATCGAGACCGAGATTCCCGGGCCGAAGTCGCGGGCGCTGGTGGCGCGCGAACAGGCGCACCTCGCGCCCGGCCTGCAGGGGTTCGCGTTGGCCAGCGGCATCGCGGTCGAGCGGGCGCAGGGCTCGGTCATCGAGGACGTGGACGGGAACCGCTATGTCGATCTGATCGGCGGCATCGGCGTCAACAGCCTGGGCCATTGTCATCCCGCCTACACCGCGGCGCTGCATGCGCAGCTCGACAAGGTGACGGTCGGTTCCTTCACCAGCGCGCCGCGCGCCGAGCTGATCGACGAGGTGGCGAAGGTCGCGCCCAAGGGCGTGGACAAGGTGCAGCTCTACTCCAGCGGCGCCGAGGCGGTGGAGAGCGCGTTCCGGCTGGCGAAGAACCACACCGGGCACCACGAGCTGGTGGGCTTCTGGGGCGGGTTCCACGGCAAGACCGCGGGCACCCTCGCCGTCAACGGATCGGGCAACGCGAAGACGTACGGCCCCTTGCCGCCCGGCCACGTGCTGCCCTTCGCCAACTGCTACCGCTGCCCGCTCAAGCTGAAGTACCCCAGCTGCGGCATCGCCTGCGCCGACCTCGCCCGCGAGCAGCTCAGACAACAGAGCACCGGCAGCGTCGCGGCGGTGATCATGGAGCCGCTCCAGGGCACCGCCGGCAACGTGGTGCCGCCGCCGGAGTTCATGGTCCGCGCGCAGGAGCTGGCCAAGGAGCACGGCGCCGTCTTCATCTCCGACGAGATGATCACCGGGTTCGGACGCACCGGCCGCTGGTTCGCCTGCGAGCGCAGCGGCGTGACCCCGGATTTCATCACCATCGGCAAGGCCTTCGGCGCCGGCTTCCCCATCAGCGGCGTGATCGCCAAGGGCGAGATCGCGCAGGCCAGGCCCTGGTCCAACCCCAGCGGCTCGTCGTCGTCATACGGGGGAAATCCGCTCGCCGCCGCCGCCGCGCTGGCCAGCCTGCGCACGCTGCACGGCGAGAACCTGCTCGAACACGTGCGCGAGGTGGGCAGGTCGATGCTGGAGGAGCTGCGCACCTGGCCCGACCGGCTGCGCTGGGTAGGCGACGCGCGCGGAGAGGGGCTCTTCCTCGCGCGTAGAGCTGGTGGCGGATCGGCAGACCAAGGAGCCGCTGGCGAAGAAGATCTGCGACCAGATCTTCCAGGAGGGCCTGCGCCGCGGCCTTTTGGCGATGAGCTACACCCACGCCATCCGCCTGCAGCCCGCCCTGACCATCGACCGCGACACCGCGCTCTCCGGCCTTGCGCTCTTGCGCGAGGCGATCGAGTCGGTCGCGCGCAGGCATGGGGCGGCGTAGAGAGCCCGATGGAGCAGCTCTCGCGCGTCGCCAGGTTCTGGGAGTGGTGGGCGGCCTTTTCGCTGCGCCGGCCCTGGCCGCTGGCGCTGCTCGGCGCCGCCGTCTTCGCGCTCTGCGTCCCGCCCGCCGTCCACCTCTACGGCGACCTGCGCACCGACCTGCGCGAGCTCTTGCCCCAGGGCGCGCCGGCGGCGAAGGGCCTCGCGGAGCTGGAGCGGCGCATCGGCGGCTTCTCCCACCTCGCCATCGTGGTGCGCACCGACGACCTCGAGGCGGGCGAGCGGTTCGTCGACGCGGCCGCGGCGCGGCTCAAGCAGCTGCCGCCTTCGCTGGTGGCGCAGGTGCACTGGCGGGTGGACGCGGAGAAGGAGTTCCTCGACCGCCATGGCGCGCTCTACGCGGAGGTCAAGGACCTGATCGCGGCGCGCGCGGCGCTGCGTTCGCGCATCGCCGCCGCCAACCCGCTCCTCGTCGACCTCGCGGACGAGGCGGAGAGCTCGCCCGCGCCCAACCTCGACGAGGTGGTGGGCCGCATCAAGTCGGCCTGGTCCCGCCTCGACCGCTATCCCGACGGCTACCTGGCCGGCGAGAACGGCCACACGCTGGTGATCCTGGTCTCTCCGCCGGGCGCGGCGGTGAGCCTGGCCGACGATCAGAAGATCTTCGACGCCGTCTCCTCCGCCATCGACGCGCTGCACCCCACCTCGTTCCATCCCAGCATCCGGGTGGGGTACGGCGGCGAGATCCGCGGCGTGATCGAGGCGCAGGAGGCGCTGGTCCGGGACCTGGAGGTCTCCTCCGTGCTGGTGCTGGTCGCGGTGGCGGCCGCGCTCTGGCTCTACTACCGCACCATCCGCTCCATCCCGCTGCTGGTCTTTCCGCTCTTCACCGGCGTCGCGCGCCACCTTCGCGCTCTCGCGCGGCGTCATCCACTACCTCAACCCCAACACCGCCTTCCTCGGCAGCATCATCATCGGCAACGGCATCAACGGCGGCATCATCCTGCTCGCGCGCTACCTCGAGGAGCGCCGGCGCGGCGCCGACACCCGGCACGCGCTGCGCCTCTCGCTGCGCGCCACCTGGGTGGCCACCTTCGCCGCCAGCGCCGCCGCGGCCGCCAGCTACGGCTCGCTCGGCGCGGTCAGCTTCCGCGGC
This sequence comes from uncultured delta proteobacterium, assembly GCA_963792275.1. Lineage (GTDB taxonomy): Bacteria > Myxococcota > Myxococcia > Myxococcales > 40CM-4-68-19 > 40CM-4-68-19. The sequence goes on along the minus strand of CAWBVQ010000007.1, from coordinate 298,775 downwards.
TTCAACCAGTTCGCCTTCATGGGCTTCTTCGGCATGCTCATCTGCTGGGCGGCCACCTACGGGCTGATGCCTGCCTTCATCGTGCTCCAGGACCGCTACTGGCCCTTCCGCGACCTCTCGCAGCCGAAGCGCGGGCGCGTGGTCGGTTTCATCGCCGGTCCCTTCGCCCAGCTCATCGTCAAGCGCCCGGCCTGGCCGGTGGTGATCACCGCCGCGCTCACCGTCCTCTCCGTCTACGCCGGGTACAAGTTCGCGCAGGACCCCATCCAGTACGACTTCACCAAGCTGGGCAGCCGCTCCGGCGAGAGCCGCGGGCAGGGGTTCTGGGACAAGCACGTCGACGCGGTGCTGCAGTCCTACCAGACGCCCACCGTGGTCCTCACCGGCTCGCCCGAGGAAGCGGAGGCGGTGGCCGCCGCGATGCAGAAGCAGAAGGAGGAGGAAGGCGCGGAGAGCACCATCGAATCGGTGGTCACGCTGCAGCAGTTCCTGCCCCACGACCAGCCGCAGAAGCTGGAGCTGTTGCGGCAGATCTTCTCCATGCTCGACAAGCAACCCGCGGCGAAGCTGCCGCCCGAGATCCGGCGGCTGCGCCAGCAACACGCGGCTCGAGCCGGTCTCGCTGAAGGACGTGCCCGAGAACCTCACCCGCGCCTTCTTCGAGAAGGACGGGCAGCGCGGGCGGGTGGTGCTCGTCTACCCCACGCTCGCGACCGACAGCGCCAACGGCCGCGCGCAGATGCTGCACACCCGCACCGTGCGGGAGACGGCGCTGCGGGTGGATCCCGAACGCGCTCGTGGCCGGGCAGATCGTGCTCACCACCGACATCGTGCAGGCGATCACCAACGACGGCCGCTTCACCGCCGTGCTCAGCTTCGTGGCGGTGGCCCTGCTCACGCTGCTGGTCATGCGCAGCCTGCGCGACGCGGGTCTGGGTGATCGGCTCGCTCTCGCTGGGCGTGCTCTGGGGGGCGGGCGCCATGACCCTGCTCTCGATCAAGCTCAACTTCGTCAACTTCGCCGTCCTGCCCATCACTTTTGGCATCGGCGTCGACTACGCCGTCAACCTCTACCAGCGCTACAGACAGACCTGCAGCGTCGAGGAGGCGCTCGCCACCTCCGGCGGCGCGGTGGCGCTCTGCTCGGTCACCACCATCATCGGCTACGCCACGCTGGTCACCGCCGACAACCAGGCGGTGCAGAGCTTCGGCCTGACGGCGGTGATCGGCGAGATCACCTGCCTCTCCGCGGCGCTCTTCGCCCTGCCGGCGGTGCTCTCGCTGCGCGATCGGCACAGGAGCGCCGCGATTCCCGCCGACGCCGACGCGGCGGCGCAACAGGGAGCCTGAGTTGCGATCTCCGCCCGCACCCCGAGCAGCTTCGCACCGCGCACCCCTTCTTCCGCGTCTGGATTCCGCTGCTCGCCGTGGTCTACATCGCCGTCATCAAGGCGCTGGGCGGCCTGGGCCCCGAGCACTTCCTCATCGCCGGCATCTCGCTCGTGCTCGCGGTCTGGAGCGACCGGAGCCGCAAGCTGGCCCGGGTGGGGCTGCCGTACCTGCTCTACGCGCTCGTCTACGACTCGATGCGCTGGTACGAGGACTACATCCGCTCGCCCGTCATCCACGTGCGCGAGCCCTACGAGTTCGACCTGCGCTGGTTCGGCATCCACGGGCTCACCCCCAACGAGTGGCTGCAGCGGCACACCAGCCCGGTGCTCGACTTCCTCTGCGGGCCTTGCCTACACGCCCATGTTCTTCATCGGCGAGTCGGTGCTGCTGAGCATCTACCTCAACGCCAGGGGCGCAACCCGGAGGGCCCAGCGCTTCACCTGGATCTTCGTGATCGCGAACTTCGTCGGGTTCTCCTTCTACTACCTCTATCCGGCGGCGCCGCCCTGGTACGTGGCCGCGCACGGCTTCAACGTGGACATGACGGTCCGCGCCTCGGCCGCCGGCGCGCTGCGCTTCGACCGGCTGATCGGCATTCCCATCATGCAGGGCTTCTATGGCAAGAGCGCGGACGTGTTCGGCGCCATTCCCAGCCTGCACGTGGTCTATCCCTTCCTGGCGCTGATCTACGGGTTCCACCTGCGCCGGTTCCGGCTGATCGCGGCGCCCTACTTCCTGCTCGTCTGCTTCAGCGCGGTGTATCTCGATCACCATTACCTCATCGACATCTTCGTCGGGCTTGCCATCGCGCTCGCGGTCATGGCGGCGGCGCGGGCGATGTTCGGCGCGCTCGATCCGCGGCGCAGCGACCAGGGCGAGACCGAGGGCGACCTGGCGCCGGCGCGGACCTGACCGGCCTACGGCGCGGCGTCGATCCCCACCGCTTCCTGCAGCGTGAGGTGGTCGCGGGCGAGGAGCGCGCCGAGGCCTTCGCTGATGCGGCGGGGGAGGCCCGGGCCCTCGTAGACCAGCGCGGTGTAGAGCTGGACGAGAGAGGCGCCGGCGCGGATGCGCGCGTAGGCGTCGGCGGGCGTGGAGATGCCGCCCACGCCGACGATGGGGACCTTCACCGCGCGGTAGAGGAGCTTGCAGACGTGCTGGGCGCGGGCCTTCAGCGGAGCGCCGGAGAGCCCGCCCTGCTCCGCCGATCCCGGACGGCCCTGCACCGCCGCCCGCTCCACCGTGGTGTTGGTGGCGATGATGCCGTCCGCTCCGGCTGCTTCCGCCTCGCGCGCCGTCTCCACCAGGCGCTCGTCCGGCTCGTCGGGAGACAGCTTCACCAGGACGGGAATGCGCCTCTCCAGCGCGTCGCGCGCCTTCACCACCTCGGCGACCAGCGCCCCCAACTCCGCCTGCAGCGCGCGCAGGCCCGGCGTGTTGGGGCTGGAGACGTTGATCGAGGCGAGCTGCGCGAAGGGCGCGAGCGCCCGGAACGCCGCCACGTAGTCCTCCGCCGCCCGCTGGTTGGGCGTGTCCTTGTTGCGACCCACGTTGACGCAGATGGGTCCGGGAAGGCGCGTCAGCCTGCGCAGCCTGCCTGCGACGGCGGCGGCGCCGTCGTTGTTGAAGCCCAACCGGTTGATCACCGCCCGCTCGGGGACCAGGCGGAACAGGCGCGGGCGGTCGTTGCCCGGCTGCGGCTCCGGCGTCACCGTGCCGATCTCCACCCAGCCGAACCCCATGCGGAACCAGGCCCCCGCCAACGCCTGGCCCTTGTCCATGCCGGCAGCGAGCCCGAGCGGCGTGGGGAAGTCGATGCCCCAGAGGGTCTGCCGCAGCGCAGGGGTTGCGCCGGGAACGACCTCGGGCGCACGGCGCAGGCGAAGGACGCTCGCGGCCAGTCCGTGCGCCGTCTCCGGAGCGAGCAGGAAGAGGAGCGGCCGGGCGAGGCGGTACACCTCGCGCGTATAGCATGCCGCTTGCGCGGGTTGCGTCCGCCGCAGACAATCCGCCCTTCGTGCAACCCGCGACGCCATTGCCGGGAACGCAAGACCTGCTCTTCGAGGGGGCGCGCCGCCTGCGCCGCTGCGAGGCCACGCTCTGCGAGCGCTTCGAGGCTGCCGGCTACGACGAGGTGATTCCGCCCTCCATCGAGGCGGCGGACGTCTTCGGGCCCGAGGCCTTCCGCGCTCTCGACCGGACCGGCAAGCTCATCGCCGTGCGCGCCGATTTCACGGCGCAGGTCGCCCGCATCGCCGCCACCCGGCTCGCGGGCAGGTCGCCGTTGCGCCTCTACTACCGCGGCAGCGTGGTCCGCCGGGTTGCGCCGGAGAGCGGCCCGCCCGCGGAGCGGCTGCAGGCAGGCTGCGAATTGGTGGGCGCCTCTGGCGCCGAGGCGGACGCGGAGGTGCTGGCGCTCGCCTCCGCGTCGCTGCACGCGCTGGGGATCCGCGGCAGGATCTCGGTGGGCAGCACCGGGTATTTTTCCGCGCTCGCGGCCGCGGCGGGCTGCTCGCCCCGGCTCGCGGCCTCGCTCATCGACGCCGTGGACCGCAAGGACCTTCCCACCCTCCGCTCGCTCTGCGAGCGCGAGGTCGCGCCGGGGAAGGCGCGCGAGGCGATCCTCCTCCTCGCGCAACCGCCGCGCCTGCAGACCGAGGCGCGCGAGCTTCTCGCGCGGGCGGAGGCGCTCGCTCCCTCCGACGATGCGCGCACGGCGCTGCAGCGCATCTCGGCCACCCTGGTTGCCGCGAAGAGCCTGGGCGCGGAGCTGGAAGTGGATCTCGGCGAGGTGCGCGGGCTCGGCTACTACACCGGCATCGTCTTCAACCTCTATGCCCCGGGGTCGCCCCGCCCGGTGGGCGGCGGCGGCCGCTACGACACCCTGCTCGGCCGCTTCGGCGATCCGCGGCCCGCGGTGGGCTTCTCGCTGGAGTTGGACGCGCTGGTGCCGCTCGCATGCTGACCATCGCGCTGCCCAAGGGCCGCCTGCAGAAGGCGGTGCTCGAGCGATTCGGGCGCGCCGGCGTGGTGCCGGACGAAGAGCCCGGCGTCTCGCGCAAGCTGCTCATCTCCGCGGGGCCTTCGGCGCGGTTCGTGGTGCTGAAGGACGGCGACGTGCCCATGTACGTCGAGCGCGGCGCGGCGGATCTGGGGGTGTGCGGGCTCGACCAGGTGCTCGAGTCGGGCGCCGACCTGCTCACGCCCATCGATTTCGGGTTCGGCAGGTGCCGCCTCTGCCTCGCCGCTCCGCGCGGGTCCAGCGTGACGGCGGAGCTGGGGCGTTCGTTGCGGGTGGCGTCCAAGTACCCGCGGCTCGCCGCGCAGCACTTCGCCCGCAAGGGCGTGCCGGTGGACCTCGTCCACCTCTCCGGCTCGGTGGAGCTCGCGGCAGTGAGCGGCCTCACCGACGCCATCGTCGACCTGGTGGAGAGCGGCCGCACGCTGGACGAGAACGGCCTGGTGGTGGTGGAAGAGCTGCTGCACGTCTCTGCCCGCCTGGTGGTCAACCGCGCCGCCTACCGGCTCAAGGTGGAAGAGTTGCTGCCTTTGATGGAGGCGCTGGGATGATCCGCATCCTCCACCTCGACGATCCCGCGGAGCGCGTCCAGGCGCTCGAGCTGCGCGCCCGCGCCGGCACCAGCGCGGAGGTGCCCGCCGCGGTGAACGGAATCGTCGCCGACATCCGGGAGCGCGGAGACGTGGCGCTGCGCGCGCTGACCGAGCGGTTCGACGGGGCGCGGCTCGCCTCGGTCTTCCTGGAGAGCGCGCGCTGGGACGCTCTGGCCGCGCGGTGTCCGGCGCCTGTGCGCGCCGCGCTCGAGCTTGCCCACCAGCGCGTGCGGGCGTTCCATGCTCCGCAGATACCGCCGTCGTACGAGCAGAGGCTGCCGGAGGGCGGCGTGCTGCGCTGCCTGACCATCCCCCTGCGGCGCGCCGCCTGCTACGTTCCCGGCGGCCGCGCGGCCTACCCCTCCACGGTGATCATGACGGCCGGCGTGGCGCGACTGGCGGGCGTCGCCGAAGTCATCGTCGCGACGCCTCCCCGGCCCGACGGCGGCATCCTCCCCGAGGTGGCCGCTGCAGCGCGCATCGCCGGAGCGACGAGCATCCTTCTCGCCGGCGGCGCCCAGGCGGTGGCGGCGCTGGCGCTGGGCACCGAGCAGGTGCCGCGCGTCGACGTGATCGTCGGCCCCGGCAACGCTTACGTGACCGAGGCGAAGCGGCAGCTCTCCGGCCAGGTGCGCATCGACTCCCTGGCCGGCCCCACCGAGGTGGTCATCGTGGCCGACGCCGGCGCCGACCCGAGCCACATCGCCGTGGACCTGGTGGCGCAGGCCGAGCACGACCCGCTCGCGCTCAGCCTCGCGGTGGTTCCGGACGAGGCCCTGGCCCGGCGCGCGGCGGAGGAGCTTTCGCGCGAGCTGTCCGCGCACCCGAACCGCATCGCCTCCGAATCCCTGCGAAGTCACGGCGCGCTGGTGGTGGCCGGGAACCTCGACGAGGCGCTCGACTTCGCCGACGAGCTGGCGCCGGAGCACCTGGAGCTCCTGGTGCGCGACGCCGCGGCGGCGATCGCCAGGGTTCCGCGGGCGGCGGCGGTGTTCGTGGGCCGGTTCTCGCCGGTGCCGGTGGGCGATTACCTGGCCGGGCCCAACCACACCCTGCCCACCGGCGGCACCGCGCGCTTCGGCTCGCCGCTGGGCGTGGCCGATTTCCTGCGCCGGCAGAACGTGATCGAGTACGGGCAAGAGCAGCTCGCCGCCGACGCGCCGCACATCGAGTCGCTCGCCCACGCCGAAGGGCTGCACGGCCACGCCCGCGCGGTGGAGGCGCGCAAGCCATGAGCCGCGCGCCGGAAGACTTCGTCCGCGGCACGGTGCGTCCGCTCGCGGCCTACGGACCGCCGCGGATTCCGCGCCGGTGCCCCTGCATCTGAACGAGAGCCCGTCCGACCTGCCGCCCGACCTGAAGCGCGAGCTGGCGGCGCAGTTCGAGGCGCTGGACTGGTCGAAGTATCCCATCACCGACGGCGCCGGGCTCGCCGCCGATCTCGCGCGGGCCTACGGCGTCGATCCCGCGGGCGTGCTGGTGGGCAACGGGTCGAACGAGCTGCTCCAGCTCCTCCTCTTCGCCTGCGTCGAGCCCGGCGACACGGTCGTCGTCGCGGCGCCCTCCTTCTCCCTCTACGCGCTGCAGGCCCGGGCGCTCGGCGCAAGGGTGATCGAGCTGCCCCTGCGAGGCGCAGCGGGCGAGTTCCACTTCCCGGTTGCGGCGCTGGCCGAAGCGGCGCGCGACGCGAAGCTGGTGCTGCTCGCCTCCCCCAACAACCCGACCGGAACCACGCTCTCCCCCGGCGACGCGCGGGCGCTCGCCGCGCAGGTGCCCTGCCTGCTCGGCATCGACGAGGCCTACCGCGACTTCTGCGGGCAGGATTTCGCCGGGCTGCTGCGGGAGCACCCGCGCGTCGTGCTCTTCCGCACCTTCTCCAAGGCGCTGGCCGCCGCGGGCCTGCGCGCCGGCTGCATGCTGGGCGCGCCTTCGCTCTGCGCGGAGCTGCGCAAGGTGCAGCTTCCCTACAACCTGAGCGCGCCGGCATGCCTGATTGCCCGCGCGCTGGTGCAGCGCCCCGCGCTCGCCGCGGAGCGGGTGCGGCGGGTCGTCGACGAGCGCGAGCGGATGGCCCTGGAGCTGCGCGAGCTGGGGCTGCGGGTGCATCCTTCCGGCGCCAACTTCCTCCTCTTCGAGCAGGCGCGGCGCCCCGCCGGCGAGCTGCACGCGGCGCTCTTCCGCCGCGGCGTGCTCATCCGCAACGTCTCCTCTGCCTTGGGCCTCGCCAACGCGCTGCGCGTGAGCATCGGCGCTCCCGCCGCCAACCGCGCCTTTCTCGAAGCGATGCGCGCGGAGCTGGGTCCGTGAGCCTGCTCTCCCGGGTGCGAGGAGTGATCCTCGACGTGGACGGCGTGCTCCTCGACGCGCGGCCCAGCTACCACGCCGTCGCCGAGGAGGCGGCGCGCAGGGCCATCGCGCCGCTGGTGGGCGATGCGGCGGCGCGCTCGGTTCCCTTCGATTGCCGGCGCGAGGTGCCGGAGTTCAAGGCCGCGGGCGGGTTCAACGACGACTGGGAGATGTCGCGCGCCATCGCGCTCCTCTTGTACCTGCGCGCGCGTGGCGAGGCGCCGGAGCTGGCCGGGTTCCTCGGCGCGGCGGGCGGGCGCGGGGTCAATGCGTTGTATACCAAGTACACGGACGTGCAGATCCCGCACGATCGCGTGGCGCGGATCTGCGGCGCCCTCTACGGCGGCTCGCGCTGCCGCGAGCTGTTCGGATTCGACGCCCGCGACGCCCTCCCCGACGCGCCCGAGCGCGGCCTGTGGGAGAACGAAGAGGTGCTCCCCGACAAGCGCGTGCTGGAGGCGGTGGCCGCGAAGTTCCCGCTCGCGCTCTACACCGGCCGCAATCCCGGCGAGGCACGGCTCGCGCAGCGCCTCTGCGGGCTGCGGATCGAGGCGGAGCTGTGCTGGGTGGCGGACGGCAAGCGGCCGCGCAAGCCCGACCCGGCGGGGCTCCTCTGGCTCGCCCACGCGCTCCTGCGCAACGCGCCGCCGGGATCCCAGGCGCTTTTCGTCGGCGACACCGCCGACGACCAGGCGGCCGCTCGCGCCGCGCAGGACGCCAGCGCGCCGATCGTCTACGCTCACGTGGAGGCGCCGGGCGACACCACCCGGGTATTGTCGCGCCTGCTCGCCGACACCAGCGGGGTCAGAGCATGAGCCGCAGCGCAACCGTCTCGCGCAAGACCCACGAAACCGCCATCGACGTGCAGGTCGACCTCGACGGCCGCGGCGAGGCGCAGGTCTCGACCGGCATCCCCTTCTTCGATCACATGCTGCAGACCCTGGCCAAGCACGGCGCCTTCGACGCGCAGATCCGCTGCCAGGGCGACCTGCACATCGACCAGCACCATACCGTGGAGGACACCGGCATCGCGCTGGGCTCGGCCATCGACCAGGCGCTGGGCGATCGCAAGGGCATCGCCCGCGCCGGCTGCTTCTACTTTCCCCTCGACGAGGCGCTGGCCCGCAGCGTCGTCGACCTCTCCGGCCGATCCTTCCTGCACTGGAGCGTCGCCCTCGACCAGGGACCGCGCAGCGCCATGGACCTGAGCGTCCTGGAAGGGTTCTTCAAGGCCCTGGCCGACACGGCGCGCGCCAACGTCCACATCGACCTGCTCACCGGTCGCGACTTCCACCATGGAGCCGAGGCGGTGTTCAAGTCGTTCGCCCGCGCGCTCCGCCAGGCGGTGGCGTTGGACCCGCGCCTCGCCGGCACGGTGCCGAGCACGAAGGGAGTGCTGTGAACGTGGCGGTGGTGGATCTGGGCCTGGGAAACCTCGGCTCGGTGATGCAGGCGCTCCGGCGCGCCGGCGGCGACCCCGCGCTCGTCGCCGATGCCGCCGCCGTCGCAGCGGCGCCGCGGGTGGTGCTGCCCGGCGTCGCGGCGTTCGGGCTCGGCATGGAGCGGGCACGACCGTTTCGATCCGCGCTGCGCGACGCGCTCGCGCGCAAGGCGCCGGTGCTGGGCATCTGCCTCGGCATGCAGCTCCTCTTCGAGGAGGGCGAGGAGGACGGCGCGCGCGAGGGGCTCGCGCTCTTGCCCGGACGGGTCACCCGGCTGCCGCCCGGCGTGCAGGCCCCGCACATCGGCTGGCAGAAGCTGTTGCCCCGCAGGGAGGGCGCTCTGCAGCCGCGCGGCTGGGCGTACTTCGCGCACTCCTACCGCTGCGAGGCGCCCGACGAGGTGGTGCAGGCGGTGGCCGAGCACGGGCCCGTCCGCATCGCCGCGGCGGTGGGCCGGGGGACGCTCTTCGGCGTGCAATATCATCCCGAGAAGAGCGCCGGGGACGGCGAGGCGCTCTTGCGCCGCTTCCTCGCGCTGCCCGCGGGCGCTGCGTGACCCCGCTGCTCCATCCGGCCATCGACCTGCTCGAAGGCCGCGCCGTGCGCCTGCACAAGGGCGATCGCGCAACTGCCCGGGTCTACGCCGAGGATCCCGCGGCGCAGGCGCGCGCCTTCGTGGAGCAAGGCGCGCGCGCGCTGCACGTGGTGGATCTGGACGCCGCCTTCGGCGGTGCCCGCCAGCTTCCGCTCATCCGCCGCATCGCCTCCTCCGCCGCCCCGGCGCTGGTGCAGGTGGGGGGCGGCATCCGCGACGCCGCCGCCGCGGAGGAGACGCTGGAGTCGGGAGCAGGCCGGATCATCCTCGGAACTGCCGCCGTGGAAGAGCCCGGGCTGGCGGGCGCGGCGGTGGCGCGCTTCGGAGCCGGACGCGTCGCCTGCGGAATCGACATCCGCGACGGCCGCGCCGCGACGCGCGGCTGGACCGAGTCGCGCGGGCCAGGCGCGCCGGAGCTGGCCGCGCGGCTGGCGGCGGAGGGCGTGCGCTGGCTGGTGGTGACCGCCGTCTCCCGCGACGGGACGTTGGAAGGGTTCGACCTCGGGCTCTTGCGGGAGGTGGCCGCGGCCGCGCCGCAAGCGCAGCTGATCGCGTCCGGGGGCGCCGGAGACCTTTCCCACCTGCGCGCGCTCGCAGCCGCGGGATTGCCTACCCTTGCCGGCGCCATCGCCGGGACGGCGCTCTACGAGCGGCGGTTCACCGTCGCAGAGGCTCAGGCCGCGCTGCAGGGTGAGCCATGCTGACCCGCCGGATCATCCCCTGCCTCGACGTCAAGGACGGCCGCGTGGTGAAGGGAGTGAGGTTCCAGGAGCTGCGCGACGCGGGCGATCCGGTGGCGCAAGCGCGCGCCTACGGAGCGGCGGGCGCGGACGAGCTCTGCTTCCTCGACATCAGCGCGTCGCTCGAGGCGCGCGGCACGCTGGTGCGGCTGGTCGAAGAGGTGGCGCGCGAGCTGAACATCCCCTTCGCGGTGGGCGGCGGCGTGCGCAGCGCCGCCGATGCGGAGGCGCTCTTGCGCGCAGGCGCCGACAAGGTCTCGATCAACACCGCCGCCCTCGACGATCCCTCGCTCATCAGCGCGGTCGCCCGGCTGGCCGGCAGCCAGAGCGCGCTCTGCGCCATCGATGCCAAGGCGCGCGGGCCCGGCTGGGAGGTCCGCTCCCACGGCGGCACGCGCGCGACCGGCCGCGACCTCGTCGAGTGGGCGCGCGAGGCCGTCGACCGCGGCGCGGGAGAGATCCTGCTCACCTCCATGGACCATGACGGCACCGCGAAGGGTTTTGCGCTGGAGATGCTCGCCGCCGTGACCGCGGCCGTCCCGGTGCCGGTGATCGCCAGCGGCGGCGCCGGCGAGCCCGGGCATTTCGCCGACGCGTTCGAGGCGGGAGCGGCGGCGGCGCTGGCGGCGTCGGTCTTCCATTTCGGCAAGCTCAGCATCGCGGCGGTCAAGCAGGCCTGCGCCGCGCGCGGGTTCCCGGTGCGCCAATGACTCCGCCGATGGACCCCGAAGGCGTGAATTGGGACGCGCAGGGCCTCGCGCCTGCCGTCGTCCAGGACGCCGCCTCCGGGGAAGTGCTGATGCTCGCATGGATGAGCCGCGAGAGCCTGCGCCAGACGCTCGACACCGGCCTCGCCACCTTCTGGAGCCGCAGCCGCAAGCAGCTCTGGGTGAAGGGCGCCACCAGCGGCAACACGCAGACCGTGCGCGCCCTGCGGCTCGACTGCGATTCCGACGCCATCCTCCTCAGGGTCGACCCGGCGGGCCCCGCCTGCCACACCGGCGCGCGCTCGTGCTTCCTCACCGGCGAGCCGCTGGAGCCCACCCCGGGCGAAACGCTCGCCGCGCTGGAGCGCGTGTTGCGCAGCCGCAAGGAAGACCCGCCGGCGGGCTCCTACACCGCGAAGCTCTTCGCCAACGAGGCGCTGCGGCACAAGAAGATCGGGGAAGAGGCAACCGAGCTGGTGATGGCGTCGCTCAAGGGGACGAAGGAGGAGATCGCCTCCGAGGCGGCGGACCTGCTCTACCACGCGCTGGTGCTCTTGCAGTCGCACGGCCTCGGCCTGCGCGAGGTGACGGAAGCGCTGCGCGCCCGCGAAGGCAAGCGCCGCGGGTGATCGTCACCGCGGCTTCTTCAGCTCTTTGACCATGACGATGGCGTCCTCGCCCTCGTCGACGTAGTAATTCGGCCGCACGCCGACCGCGCGGTATTCGAAGCCGCGGTAGAGCTCGAGGGCGCCCTGGTTGGAGCGGCGCACTTCCAGCGTGAGCAGCGCCGCGTTGGCGAGGTGCGCGCGCCGCTCCGTCTCCGCCATGAGCATGCGCGCGATGCCGTTGCGGCGGTGCTCCGGCGCCACCGCCACGTTGAGGATGTGCACCTCGTCGTGGACCAGCCAGTAGATGAGGAACCCGACGATGCGCTCGCTCCCCTTCCCGCTCGCGCTGGTGAGCGGCTCCACCGCGACGAGGATGGTGCTCCAGTCGTGCTCCAGCTCGCGGCGGAAGAGCTCCGGCGACCAGGGATGGAGGAAGGCGGCGCGCTCGATCACCATCACCTCCTCGAGATCGGCCGCAACCATGCGCCGGATCTCGAGGCGGGCGCGGGCGCGGACCGCCATCTCAGCGCTCCGCGGCCACGGCGGCCTTGCCGTCGAGAGGGTCGAGCACCCGCACCGTGACCCGCTTGCGCAGGTCTTCGAGGAGCTCGGAGAGCAGCCGCTGGTACTTCTCCTGGGAGAGACGGCGGCGCAGCTCGTCGCGCTCGGCCGCAGAGAGCTTCTGCCCGCGCGCCGCCTCGTCGAGCTCGCTGTCGCGAAGCTGCGCGGCCAGCTTGAGCCGGTTGTCCAGGTAGCGTGCCACGCGCAGCTCGCGCGCGAGGATGGCGGCGATCTCCTCGTCGGTCAGCTCCACCGTGCGGCTGAACGACTCGTAGTCCGCCTGCGACGCGAAGCGGGCGCGGAAGCGCGCCAGAAGCGACTCCAGCTCGCCCGGCTCCAGGTCGAAGAGCTTGAGACGCTGCATCTCCGAGAGCACCACCCGCTCCTCGATGGTCTTGCGCAGCGAGGCGGCGAGGATGGGACGGTCCAGCGGCATGCCGGCGGCCGCGGCGCCCTGCGACGAGATCAGCCGCACCCGCGTCTCCGCGGCCACCTCGGAGAGGGTGATGGAGTGCGCGTCGACCACCGCCACCACCTCGTCGAGCAGGCGGCGCTCCGCGGCCCGCGAAGGCGGCGCAAGACAGAGCAAGAGCGCGAGAGACGCAATCCTCACGGGCGGATGGTAACGACCGCGCGCGGGGCGGGTCAATTTCCACCGGCGCCGATTTGACCACCTTGTGCCGCGTGGTTACGGTCGCGGTCGCATGAAAGACCCGTATTCCCTCCTCGGCGTGCCGAAGACCGCCTCGGGCGAGGAGATTAAGAAGGCGTACCGCAAGCTCGCGCGGAAGCTGCACCCGGACATGAACCCGGGGGACAAGAAGTCGGAGGAGCGCTTCAAGGAGGTTTCCAACGCCTTCGAGGTCCTCGGCGACCCGAAGAAGCGGGCGCTCTACGACGAGTTCGGCGAGATCTCCACCCGACCCGGTTTCGACGAGCAGAAGGCCCGCGAGTTCCAGCAAAGCGCCCGAGCGGGGGGCTTCTCCGGAGGATTTCCCGGGGCGGAAGACTTCGGCAGCGTGAGCGGCGGGTTCGACCCCTCCGACCTGGGGTCCATGTTCGGCGACATCTTCGGCCGGCGGCAGGCGGCCCGCGGGCGGCGGGCGCCTGCGGGGCGGGCTCCCGGCGACGACGTGGAGGCGGCCATCGAGGTCGACCTGCGCGAGGCGGTCCTCGGCGCCGAGCGGGAGATTCCGCTCGAGCGGCCCAGCCGATGCCCCGAATGCAAGGGCACCGGCGCCAAGCCGGGCAGCCGGCCGCACACTTGCCCGCAGTGCGGCGGGTCCGGCGAGGTGCGCATGGGTGGCGTCTTCAGCGCGCAGTGCCCGCGCTGCCACGGAGAGGGCACCATCCGCGATCCCTGCCCGCGCTGCGGCGGCGCGGGCACCCTTCCCGAGACCGTCCGGCTCAAGGTGAAGATCCCTCCCGGGGTGGAGACCGGCTCGCGCGTGCGGCTGCCCGGCCAGGGCGGACCCGGGGAGCGCGGCGGCGAGCCGGGCGATCTCTACCTGCGCATCACCGTGCGGGAGCATCCGACCGTCCGCGTACAGGGCCGCGATCTGCTCCTGGATCTGCCCATCACCGCCGCGGAAGCGCTGGTGGGGGCGGAAGTGACCGCGCCCACCTTCGAGGGCCCGGTCAAGCTGAAGATTCCGCCCGGCTCCCAGGGCGGCCGCAAGCTCCGGCTGCGCGGGCGCGGGCTGCCCGCCCTCAAGGGCGGCACCACCGGCGCCCCGCGCGGCGACCTCTACGCGGTGCTGCAGATCGTGCTCCCTCCCGACTCGCCAGAAGCCCGCGAAGCGGCCGCTTCGCTGCAGGCGCTCTACAAATCCGACGTGCGCAAGGACGTGGTGCTGTAAAAGGCCGCTATGGGACTGCTCGACATGATCGGCCTCGGCGGGCCGGAAGCGAAGGTCCGCCGCCTGCAGAAGAAGTTGATGGAGAAGTTCGGCCCGAAGGAGAACCGCCAGGGCGCCCTCGAAGAGCTGGGCGAGCTGAAGACGGAGCCGGCCATCGAGGCGCTCCTCGTCCGCTACACCTTCCGCGTCGATCCCGGCATCACCGACGACGAGGAGAAGGCGCGCGTGCTCGAGTTGATCACCGCCGCCGGCCCGACGGCGCTCGGGCCGGTGAAGCGGTTCATCTCCTCCCGCGACGAGATCTCCTGGCCCTTGCGCGCGCTGGAGGCGCTCCTGCCCCAGGCGGAGGTGGTGCAATTCCTGGTGGAGGTGGCGCGCAAGGTGGGCTCCGAGTACAGCCGCGTCCCGGAGAAGAAGGTGCTGCTCCTGCACGCGCTCTCCGGGCAGCGATCGCCCGAGATCGCGCAGGTGGTCCTGCCCTTCCTCGACGACATGGACGACGAGGTGCAGATTGCCGCCGCGGAAGTGATCGTCCGCCAGGAGGACCCGGTGGGCCGCGAGCCGCTCATCCAGCACTTCCTCAAGGCGCACGAGGGCAGCAACGCGCGGGTGCGGGAGGCCTTGGCCGGCCTGCTCGCCGACTCGCCCTGGGACGTGAAGGGCTACACCCCCAAGGTCGAGGCTGCGCTGCCCGGCGGCTACAAGCTCGACTCGAAGGGCAAGGTGCAGCGCAAGTAGCCGCCTGCCTGCCCGCACGCCCGGCGAGCGAGCTGTCGAGGATTCCACACTGCGCGGCGGGTGAGCAGTTTGTCGCCTGCATGCTTCTGCTGCTCGTCGCATCGATGCTGGGGTCGCGCCTCGCGGATCGGGCCCACCACGCCTTGGGACTGTCGTCGGTGCGCCAGCTCTCCCGCGCCGCCAACGACGACTGCTCGGGCTTCGTCCGCGCCATCTACGGCAGCGAGGGCGTGGATCTGGCAGCGGTGCCGCCGCGGGCAGGCGAGAACGGCGTCACCTACATCCATCGCGCCGCCGCCGCCCGCCGCGCCCTGCGCCGGCAGCCCCGGCCGGGCGATCTGGTCTTCTTCCGCAACACCTACCGCAAGGGCCTCTCGCACGTCGGCATCGTCGACTCCGTCCGCGGCAGCGAGGTGACGTTCGTGCACCGCGGGGGAAAGGGGATCGTCCGCTCGCGGCTGGACCTGCGCAGGCCCCACGCCCGCGCCCGCAACGACGTGCTCCGCCGGGGTCCGCGGCCGGCGCTCACCGGCGAGCTTCTGGCGGGCTTCGCAGCGCCGGATCCGCTCCCACATTGAGGCGATGGAGCCCATGCTGGCGCAGCTCGAGCGGGAGCTGCCGGTCGGCGACTTCGTCTACGAACCCAAGTGGGACGGCTTTCGCTGCCTCGCCTTCGGCGCCGACCTCCGCAGCCGCCACGGGCGCCCGCTCGGCCGGTACTTTCCGGAGATTGTGGAGGCGTTGCAGACGTCCGGTTCGGCGTTCGACGGCGAGCTCCTCGTCGCCGGCGCGGAAGGGTCCGACTTCGCGGCGCTGCTCAACCGGCTCCATCCCTCGCGGTCCAGGGTGGAGGAGCTGCGCCGCGCGACGCCTGCCAGCTACGTGGTCTTCGATCTCCTCGACGAGCCGGATCGCCCCTTCGCCGAGCGGCGCTCCGCGCTGGAACGGCTGGCCCTGCGCCCGCCCCTGTCGCTGACGCCCGTCACTTCCGATCCCGCGGTGGCGCGCGAGTGGCTGAAGCGGGGCAAAGGGATCGACGGCGTGGTGGCCAAGCGCCGCGACCAGCCTTACCAGCCGGGGCGGCGCGGATGGATAAGATCAAGCCGGAGCGCACCGCGGAGTGCGTGGTGGGCGGCTTCAGGCCAATGCTGGAAACGCGCGGCGTCGCCTCGCTCTTGCTCGGCCTCTACCAGGACGGCCTGCTCCTGCACGTGGGCGTCTCCTCCAGCTTTCGCGGGGAGCAGCGCAAGGCGCTCTTCGAGGAGCTGGTTCCGCTCGCGACCGGCCTGCGCGGCCATCCCTGGGAGCACGGCTTCAATCTCGGCCGTAGCCCCATGGGCCGGCTGCCCGGCTCCGCCGGCCGCTGGGTGGCGGGCGAGATGGAGCAGGACTGGGTGCCGGTGCGGCCGGTGCGCGTCTGCGAGGTAGCCTTCGACAAGCTCGACGGGCTGCGCTTCCGCCATCCCGCGCGCTTTCTGCGCTGGAGGCCGGACCGGTTGCCGCTTCCTGCACCAGCGAGCAGCTGGCGTGCTGAAGAACCTGGAGAAGCCGCTCTGGCCCGGCTTCACCAAGGGAATGATGATCGCGTACTACCGGGCGGTCGCGCCCGCCTCTTGCCGCACCTCGCCGGCCGCGCGGTGACGCTGGCCCGGTTTCCCGACGGCGTGGACGGTCCGGGCTGGTACCAGAGCAACTGTCCGCAGGGGGCGGCGCGCACCGCAACCGTCACCGGCCCGAGCGGAAAGACGGTGCGCTACTGCCTCATCGAGGACGAGGAAGCGCTGGTCTGGGCCGCGAACCTCGGCGCCATCGAGCTGCATCCCTTCCTCGCCCGCGCCGACGCGCCCGACCGGCCGGCCGCGCTGGTGTCTCGATTCTCGATCCCGGCGCCGCTCCACCATCGCGCCCTGGTCGCTGCGCGCCACGCGCGTGCCGCTGGTCTCCATGCCGCTGCGCTGGGAAGAGCTGATCGACCCGCGCGCCCTCGCCTTCACGCCCGACCGCGCCGTCGAGCGGCTGCGGCGCCTTGGCGATCTCTTCCGCCCCGTGCTGGAGTTGCGCCAGCCGCTGCCCGCTCCGGCGTGACCTCTTGCCGCTTGCGCCGAAGATCCTCCCAAGCGAGGATGCCGGCGACGACATGGCCAACGACTCCCCAGAGCTTTCGCAGATCGCTTCCCAGGCCCAGGACATCGCACGAAACGTCGGCCAGCCGGCGGGCACCCAACACCTGCTGCTCGCCATCTTCACCGTGCCCGGCCCGGCCGACACGCTCCTGCGCGAGCGCGGCTGCGACGAGGACAAGGTGCTGGCGGAGCTGTCGGCGCTGGGCGCTGCGCCCGGGGAGCCGCCCGACGCGTTCGCGCAAGCGCTGGAGAAGGCCCGGCAGCTCGCCGACGACTGCGGCAACGCGCAGGCCGCCGGCCTCCACCTCCTGGTGGCGCTGACGCGCCTCTCCCGCGGCGCCGCCGCCCGGCTGCTCGAGAGCACCGCCGCGCCGGTGGCCTCGCTGCGAAACATTGCCCTGGGGTCGCTGACCGGCTCCATCCCGCGGCGCAGGGAAATGGCGGCGGCGGTTCCCACCCGAAGCGCGGCGGTGGTGACCCGCCAGGGCCCCCAGCCTTCGGCCGTCCCTTCCCGGGTCACCACCCTTCCGCCAGAGCCGCAACGCGAGCCTGGACCCGAGCCCGAGCCTGAACCGCGCCGCGCGCGAGCGGCGTGGCTGCTCGACCCGCGCGAGTACCCGTGGCTCTGCACCTACTCCCGCAACCTCACCGCGCTTGCCGTCGAAGGCAAGCTCGATCCCGCGCTGGGCCGCGATCGCGAGATCGACCAGCTTCTCGACATCCTTGGCAAGCGCCGCGCCAACAACCCCGTGCTGGTGGGCGAGCCAGGCGTGGGCAAGACCGCCATCGTGGAGGGCCTTGCGCAGCGGATGGTCGGCGGCGACCGGGTGCTGCTCGAGCTCGACGTGAGCGGCCTGGTGGCGGGAACGCAGCTGCGCGGCTCGTTCAGCGAGCGGCTCATCGGCATCAAGGACGAGGTGAAGCGCGCGGACGGCCGCGCCATCGTCTTCATCGACGAGCTGCACATGCTCATCGGCGCCGGGGCGGCGGGAGAGGGCCCGCAGGACGCCGCCAACGAGCTGAAGGCGGCGCTGGCGCGGGGCGAGTTTCCCTGCGTGGGCGCGACGACCCACGACGAGTACCGCAAGCACATCCAGAACGACGGCGCCCTCGAGCGCCGGTTCGTGCCGGTCCTGGTGCGCGAGCCTTCGCCGGCCGACGCCGCGGTGATCCTGCGCGGCGCCGCCGCCCACTACGAGGCGCACCACCACGTCCGCTTCCTGCCCGAGGCGCTGGAAGCGGCGGCACAGCTCACCGCCCGCTACGTGCGCGACCGCTGCCTGCCCGACAAGGCGTTCGCCGCCATCGACCTGGCCGGTTCGCGGGTGCGCCGGGAGGGCCGCGAGGACGTCTCGCGAGAGGACGTGGCGCGCGCGGTGGCCCGGATGGCGGGCCTGCCCGAGGATCGGCTGCAGAAGCCCGACGGGGAGCGCTTCCTCCAGCTGGAGAGCCGGCTGGCTGCGCGCATCGTCGGCCACGAGAGCAACCTGGCGGTCATCTCCCGCGCCATCCGCCGCAACTACGCGGGCTTTTCCGCGCAGCGGCCGCTCTCGTCGTTCCTCTTCTGCGGCCCCTCCGGCGTGGGCAAGACGGAGACGGCACGGGCGCTGGCGGACGAGCTCTTCGACGGCGCCCTGGTGCGCATCGATCTCTCCGAGTACGCCGAGCCGCACACGGCGGCGCGGCTGGTGGGCGCGCCCCCCGGATACGTCGGGTACGGCGAAGGCGGCCAGCTCACCGAGGCGGTACGGCGCAAGCCCAACTCGGTGGTGCTGCTCGACGAGGTGGAGAAGGCGCACCTCTCGGTGCTCCAGCTCCTGCTCCAGGTCCTCGACGAGGGCCAGCTCACCGACGGCCGCGGCCGCCGCATCGATTTCTCCGCCGCGGTGGTGGTGCTCACCAGCAACCTCGGCGCGGACGCGTTCAGCGGCGGCGCCGCGCGGTCGATGGGATTCGCGCAGCCCAGCGATCCTTCGCTGGCGAAAACGCAGCCGCCGGTCTCCGGCGAAGACCCGCTGGCGCGGAAGGCGCTGGAGCAGGCGCGCGCGGCCTTCCCGCCGGAGCTGTGGGGGCGGCTCGACGAACGCCTCGTCTTCGCGCCGCTGGCCCGGGACGAGGTGGCCCGGATCGCGGAGCTGCTGCTCGCGGAAAGCTCGCGCCGTCTCTGGGACGAACGGCGCATCTCCTTCCGCGGCGGTCCCGGGCTGGTCGATCACCTGATCGCCGCGGGCGGGCACCACGCCGCCCTGGGTGCGCGACCCATGCGCCAGGTCATCCAGCGGCTGGTGGAGTCTCCGCTCGCCGACGAGATCCTCGCCGGCCGCGTGCGCGCCGGCGAGACGCTGCTCGCTTGCGCCGGGGATGCGGGCGTGGAGTTCCGGCGCGAATGATCCGCACCGCGGCAGTGCTGGGGAGCGGCGCGGTGGCGCGGGCGCTCCTCGAGTCGCTGCCGGCGGCCGGAGTGGAGGTGCGCGCCTGGTGGCACCGGCGCAGCCGGCGAGGGCCGCCGCCGCTGCGCGAGGTGGATCTGGTCTTGCTGGCGGTCTCCGACGGCGCGGTGGCAGAGGTCTGCGACCGCTTGGAGGTGGGGAGCGGGCAGCTCGTGGCGCACCTCGCCGGCGCGCTTGACCTTGCGCCGCTCTCGTCCGCGCGGCGCAAGGGCGCGCGCACGGGATCGCTGCATCCGCTCCGCGCCTTCACCGTGGGGGAGCCCGGCGGGTTTTCCGGCGCCGCTGCCGGAATCGCCGGTTCGGACCCCTCCGCGTTGCGGGACCTCGCCGCCCTGGCGCGCCGCCTGGGGATGCGGCCGCTGCCCATTCGCGAGGCGTCGCGGGCCCTCTATCATGCCGCAGCCGTGCTCGCCGCAGGCGCCCAGGTGGCCCTCTTTTCGCAAGCGGTGCGGGCGTTCCGCAAGGCGACCGGCGCCCGCGAGAAGGAGGCCCGCGCGGCGCTCTTGCCGCTGGCCCTCGGCGCGCTGGAAAAGCTGCGCGAGCTCACCCCGGCATCGGCCATGACCGGGCCGGCGGCGCGCGGAGATCTGGCCACCATCCGCGCCCACCGCGCGGCGCTGCCCGAGGATCTCCTGGGCCTCTACGACCGACTCACCGCCGTCGCGTTCAACCTGCGCAAAGCCTCCGCGGCGGTCAGAACACGCCCGGCGGCAGCGTCCCCGGGATCGGCCCCAAGGAGCCGATCATCGAATCCACGTCGTCCACCACCTCGGGCGGCGCGCCCATCGGCCAGCTCGCGATCGCAAGCGCGATATGGTCGCCCGCGCGCACCACCGCCACGCGGCCGCGCACCTCGTCGGCCACCGTGAAGGAGAAGCCGTAGGCCTCGCCCCCGCGGGCGAGCACGCGCTCCACGTCCTCCACGTGCACGCGCGCCTCGTTGGCCAGGTTCTCCATCAGCATGCGGGCGAGCAGGCGCAGGTCGTTGACGCCGTCGGCGCTCTGCACCACCAACTGCGCCCCGGTCTCCTGCGACATCGCCAGGAGCGGCACCGGCTCGCCGTCGGGTCCGCGCACGCCGCTGCGGAACGCCCAGCGCTCGCTCTCCGGCCGCTCGAGCGCGAACTGGCCGGTGCGGTCCTGCCACAGCTTCGGGGCGGTAAGGCCATGCTGCGGCTTCGGCGCCCTGCCCAGCGGCGTAGTGATCCGCGCCGGCACGAGCGAGACGCCGAGCGAAAGCATGGCCGCTGTTGCGATCGCCGTGTGCATTGTTTGACGGTCCGCACGCAGACGGCGAAAAGCAATCTGGGGACACGATACTCAACCCGGCGTGCCAAGCCCGTCGTCCCGGGTCGAGTATCGTGTCCCCTTCTTCAGTGCAGCTTGGCCAGCGCCGCGCGCGCGGTGCGGGCCACCACCGGCTCGGTGTCGCGCACCAGCGCGAGCAGCGCGTCGCGGCCGCGCGGCGACCCCAGCCGTCCCAGACCCCATCCAGCATGGTTGCGGATGCTCCAGTCGGGGTCCTGCGCGAGCTGCACCAGGAGCGGCAGCTCCGAGACTTCCGCCACCCGCGCCACGCCGTCCGCCGCCACCCGCCGCACCTCCGGGTCGGTTTCCTGCAGCCGCGCCTCGAGGAAGGCGAGAAGGCCGGGCGCGCCGATGCGGATGAGCGCCGCCACGATCTCCAGCCGCTCGTGTCCGCCGGCGCGCGGGAAGAGCACCTCCAGATCCGCGGCCGCCGACTCGGCGCGGAGCCGGCCCAGCGCGCGGATGACATGGTAGCGGAGGTCGTCGGAGACGAAGAGCAGGCCCACCAGCGCGGGCACCGCCCGCCTCGAGCCGTTGCGGACCAGGAGCTCCACCGCCTCGATGCGCACCGATTCGTCTCCGTCCTGGAGCTTGCGCACCAGGTGCTCCTCGGCGTCCACCTCGTCGTGGTTCACCAGGACGCGCAAGGCCGCCCTGCGCACCGGAGCCGCGGGCGCGTCGAGCAGCTCGGCGATCTTGTCGGGGAAGAGCGGGCTGCGCGCCGCCTCCAGGATCTCCAGGGCGGGCAGGACCTTGTCCTCTTCCTCCAGGTAGGGCGCGAGCGCGATCAGGCTCTGCCCGGGCATGCTGCCCAGCGCCTCTGCCGCGGCGGTGCTCTCGGGCGGCGTTCCCCGCCCGAACCGCTCCACCAGGGCGGGAATGGCGGCGACGTCGCGGCACCGGCCCAACGCCTGGCAGGCCGCGGCGCGCACGTCGGCCTCGCAATCCTGCAGCAAGGGCACGATCAGCGCCACGGTTCCCGGGTCGGCCGGCGCGCACAGGAGCGCCCCGCAACGGACGCGCGGGTCGGGATTGCGCAAGAGCTGGCCCAGCGCGGCGCGCACGGACCGCTCGTACTTCCTGCAGTGCGCCGCCGTCCAGCGGGCGTTCTCGGTGTCGGGCGAGAGCGCGCGCTGCACCACCGCCGGGTAGAGCTTTTCCAGCTGCGCCGCCAGCGCCACGGACTCCGCGGCGCGCCCCAGCGCCTGCTCGTCCGAGGCGAGCAACGCGCCCAGGTACTCGAGCAGCGCCGGCTCGCGCTTCTCCTCCTCCAGCTTGCGGCGGAAGCGGGTGAACACGGAGGGCGGCGCAGGGTGCTGCTCGAGGATGGCCGCGCACGCCTTGAGCAGCTGGTCGCGGAGGGGGAGCCGGTCGTGGTCGGCCAGGTGCGAGAGCAGCCGCGGCATCGCCTCGGGCGCTCCGATGCGTCCGAGCGCGTCCACCGCCGGCTCGGAGAGCATCTCGTTGGGGATGGCGTCGAGCAGCGGCTGCACCGCGCGCGGATCGCCAATCTCGCCCAACGCGGCCACCGCGGCGAATTGCAGCCACAGGTCCGCGTCGAGGAGCCGGATGAGCCCGGGAACCGCCTCGCGCGCCTTCAGCGCTCCCAACGCCTCGATGGCCGCCTGCGAGATGTTCGAGTCGGCGTGCTCGAGCAGCGGCAGCAGCGACTGCGCCGAGGCGGGATCCTTGATGCGCGAGAGGATCTGCACCGCGAACATGGCCACTTCGGGGTTCTCGCCGCGCGAGAGCGCGACCAGATGTGGCACCGCGTAGGGGCCCTGCCGCTCGAGGGCGGAGAGCGCGGCGTTGCGCAGCACGGCGTTCTCGTCGTTGCCGACGAATCGGCCCAGCGTCTCGGGCGGCAGGTGCCGCGCCGCCAGCGCGATGGCCCGCTCCCGCAGCACGGGCTGCGCCTCCTGCAGGGCGGCGGTGATCTCCGCGTCGTTCGATCCGCTCTTGAACGCCTTCTCGATGTCGATTGTGCTCAAGGTGTCCTCAATGCGGCTGCGCCGCCTGCCGGCGCAGCAGCTCGTTCTCGAACGCGAGGCCGGCCTGGGATGCGGCCAGCTCGAGGATGTCCAGCTCCTCGATCACGCGGTTGGAGTGTCCGTTGTCGGCGTAGACGAGCGCGATGACCCGCTGCCCGCCCATCACCGGAAAGATGGCGCACTGGCCGGTGCGCGGCTTGCCCAGAAGCGCGCTGAGCGGGTCGGGAAAGCGCGCGTCGTCGAAGGTCATGGCGCGGACCTGGCCGTCGTTGAGGCTGTCGGTGAGCGCGTTGCGCGAGTTGAGCGAGATCTGCAGGCCGCGGGAGAGCTGCGCCAGCGGCTGCCCGCCGGGGCTGTTCCCGAAGGCGCCGAGCGCGACGAGCCCGTCGCGGCGCACGAGGAAGAGCACCGCGCGCTCCACCGACTCGCTGATGATGTTCATCAGGCTGAGCGAGATGGTGGTGGAGATGAGGCCGCTGCGCAGGTCGCCGACGATGCGGCGCAGCTTGGCGAAGTTGGCGTTGATGCGGTCGGCGCGCAGGCCTCCCGTCATGAGATCGCGCCGGTTCTGCGCTACCGAACGGAAGCAGGCGGCGAGGAGCGCCATGTCGCCCTGCACCGCGGCGATGGCGCCGGCCTGGTACACCTGCGCCACCGGCACGCCCCCGTCGATCATGGCGAGGATGGTGGCGCGCGGCCTCGCCCGCCGCAGCGCCGAGATGGCGTCCAGCGCCACGGTGCCCTGACGGAGATCGAGGAGCACCACCGGCGGTCCTTCGCCGGGCGGCGGCGTACCCGCATCGCGCAGGTTGACGCGCACGATGGTGGCCTCGGGCACCGCCTGCGCCAGCTTCTCCGCCATCTGCCGGTCGGAGGAGACCACCTGGAGCCGAATCCTCTCGGTTGCGTCCGCTGCGGGGGCCACCGCCACGGCCGGGGCCGGCGAAGCCTTCGGCGAAACCGGCTGCTGCGCCGGGGCGGGCGGACGACCCGCGACCGGAACGCCGCCTGGGGGAGTGGCGCCCGCGTCGCGGTTGCGCTCGTCGAAGATGCGCAGCGCGTCGAGCAGCACCATCTGCGTGTCCAGGTTGAGGTGCCGGATCACGTCGCCGGGCACCAGCGCGATGTCGTCGATGGGCCGCAGATCGTCGAGCGCGAACTGGAAGGTGCCGTGGGTCCAGGTGACGAGGTCGTAGACGGTGCGCTCGATCTGCTGCTCGATGGCGCGGTACATCATCTCCGGCGTGACCGCGTTCATCCCCACCAGGATCTGGCCGAGCGAGCGGCGCGGCGTCTCCTCCTCCTGCGCGCGCAGCGCCTTCTCCAGCGCCGCGCCGTCGATGACCCCGGACTCGAGCAGCAGGTCGCCCAGGCGCCGCGTTCCGGGGCCCACGGCGTTGACGATCTTGCCCTGGTGAAAGCCGATCTCGGCCGTGGTCTCGCCGGACTTGAGGGTCAGGGTGCCGGTGCGCGCGCCGAGGTGGATGAACTGCATCGCATCGGCGACGGAGACGTCCTCCAGATTTCCCGAGAGGCTCATCGCACTACTGCCTGCGCACCAGCGCGACCAGGCTCTCCAGCGTCTTCAGCTTCCGATCGGTGTTGGAGTACACCCGGGCCGCGAACAGCGCCGAGGCGGCGTGGGCCGCGATCAGGTCGAGCAGGTCGCGATCCTCGGGGCGCAGCATGTCCTTGTGCTGGAAGAGGCTGAGGATGACCAGCGCGCCCACGGTCGCGCCCTGCACGGTGAGCGGCACGCAGGCCAGCGCGTCGGAGCCGTCGATGGGACCGATGCGCAGCACGCCGTCCGCGAGCGTCGCGTCCACCGCCGGGTCGCCGCCCGCATAGACGCCGTCCCGGTAGAGGCCGCCCGTATCCTCTTCCATGCCCTGGGAGAGCGCGATCTCGCACTCGCCGGAGTCGTCGGTGGACTCGCTCTTCCAGAAGAGCAGCACGAACTTCTCCGCCCCGAGCAGGTTGATGGCGATCTCCGCGATGGTGGCCTGCACCTCGGCGGGATCGAGCGTGGCGTGGAGCTGGTAGGTGGCCACGTAGAGGTTCATCAGCCGGCCCACCTGCTGCTCGTACTCCGCCAGCTTGGTGGACAGCTCCTCGCGGTCCGACTCCACGTCGCGGAGGCGCGCCTGCAGATCGGCGGGAGGTCCCAGGAGCTGCGGCTTCGCCCTCTCGATCTCCCGGGCCAGCTCCGCGGCGCGATCGAGCGTCGAGCGCAGCTCGTCGAGCGCGGACCCCACGCGGGGTGGCAACTGCTCGGGGCCCGCCATCCGTTTCACGCCGCGGGGCTCGCCGTCAGCTTGCCGATCACCCCGAGCAGCTCTTCGTTGCGGAACGGCTTCTTCACGTATGCCGCAGCGCCCGCCTGCATCCCGCGCTCGGTGTCGTCCTCGGTCCCCTCGGTGGTGATGATCACCACGGGGATGCGGGCGAACTCGGGATGGGCCTTGACCGCGGTGAGGAACTCGAGGCCGTTCATGCGCGGCATGTTGATGTCGAGCAGGATCAGCTCGACGTCCTTGTGCTCCGCAAGCCGATCGAGCGCCTCGCGGCCGTCGTAGGCGTGCACCAGGGGAAAGCCGCGCAGCATCATCTCGAACATCCGATGCAGCAGCTTGGAATCGTCTACGACGAGGACTTTTTTCGGTTTCATTGCCTGGTCGATCCTGCTCGGGGCAGGAGGGCGAGTCAAGGATTCGCTCGTACTTACCTAGACCTACCGCTCAGAGCGATTCCAGCGCCTGGGTCAGCTCCGAAAGCGTGTGGGTGTTGCCCTGCTTCTGCGCGACCGCCTGTCCGCGGACGAGCGCCTCCCGCGCGGCCTCCGCCTTTCCCAGCGTCTGCAAGAGCACGCCGAGCTGCAGGTAGGCGGCCAGGTAATCCGGTTTTCGGCGCAGCAGCTCCTCCAGCTCGGCGGCGCCGGCGGCCGCATCACCCTTCGCCTTCAGCTCCAGGGCGAGCGCGTAGCGGGGAAAGGCGTCGTCCGGCGAGGCGGCGATGAACTTGCGGAGCTGATCGATGCGGTCCATGCGCGCCTTATAGCTCGACGGAGTCCAGATCGTCGCACACCTGCACACCCGGCGGCGCAACGATCCCGGCGCGCGCCTCCGCCCCCAGGTGCCCGAGCAGGATGCGCGGCACCTCCGGCAGCGCCGCGCGCAACGTCTCCCATCCGAGGTGGCGATCGGTTCCCGGCCCCAGGTAGGTGCACTCCGCGCAGAGGAGCGCCGCGCCGTCGCAGAGGCCCTTTGCGATCTCGCCCGTGTCGCCGGTGAACGCCAGCGGCCCGATGCGCAGCGACAGCGCCACCTCGGGCGGCGTCATGTGGCGGGCCGCGTACGCGCGCACCTCCCGGCCGGCGAGCCGGGCGCTGTCGCCCGGGCGCAGCTCGCGGATCTCGAGAGGAAACGGCAGCGGACTTTGCGCCGCCCTGGCGTAAGAGGAGGCCCAGAGCGCTTGCAGGCGGTCGCGCGTGCCCGGAGGTCCGCTGACGACCAGCGGCGCGGTGCGCCGGGCCCCATACACCGCATCGACGAGCAGGAACGGCCACCCCCCGGTGTGGTCGCCGTGCAGATGGGTGAAATGGACAGCGCCGAGCCTGAGCGGGTCGAACCCCAGCTTGCGCAGCGCCAGAAGCGCGGTGGCGCCGAAGTCCACCGCGCACGCCCCGTGCGCGTCCTCCACCAGCCAACAGGTGTGGCCGCGACCCGCCGCGCAGAACGCGTCGCCGCTCCCCAGCGCGGTCACCCTCACGGCGGCCGGTTGAGGAGCGGCGCCAGCTGCTCGGCGACGTTGCCCTGGCGCAGGTGGATCTCGCGGCGCAGCGTCTCCAGCTCCGCGATGCCGCCACGGACCGAGAAGTCGGTCTCCATCAACTCGCCGCCGCGTCGCCAGCGCAGCCGCAGCATGGGCAGGTCCTTTCCCGCCATGGGGGCGTAGGCGCGGCGCAGCGCGGCCTCGCGCACTTCGGAGAGCGCGATGGCGAGCAGGGCTCCGGAGCCCTCGCGGCGGACGAAGAGCCCCTTCTCCGTGCACCAGAGGTCGCAGACGCAGGGCTCCTTCCATGCCGGCGCAAGCACCGCGAATCCGTCGGCGAACCGGGTCCCGTGGTAGAGGGCGCGAGCCTGGGAAACGACAGGCGTGGTCTCCGGGGCGAGGTCGTCGGGCGCCGCGGCAAGGAAACGCCGGTGACGCCTGCGCAGGCGTGCGGCGACCAGGAGCGTGCTGCCCGCGAGCACGGCGGCGAGCGCGCAGGCGGCCCAGACCAGCGCCACTCCCTACCTCCGCGAGGAACGCGACCCGGCGCTACTTGCCCGACTTGTGCATCTGCTGCGTGTCGCCGCTGGACTTCGCCTGGTTGTCGCCCTGGGCCTTGGGCGGTGTCGCCTGGCCGTTGTCCGCCGGAGCGGCGCCCTGCGCCTGGCCCGCCGGAGCCTGCTGCATGGTGGGCTGGAGCTTGGGCAGATCCGCCTTCGCCACCACGTCCCCGGGCTGCTTGGCGCCGGAAGCGTCGGTCGTGAGCATCACTGCCTTCCCCTGGTCGATGGCCGGCAGATCGGACCCCATGGCGAAGCCGCTGCCGTTCTGATCCACGTCGATCGCGCCCACGTCCACCGGATCGCCGGAAGCGGGCTGCATCCACAGGTGGTAATTCTTTCCTTCCAGGTTCTGCTGCAGCCCGTAGGCGTTCACGCGCATCCAGCTCTTGCCGTTGGGCAATTCGCCCCAGGTCGCGGCGGCCCAGGCGGAGGCGGGGGCAGGAGCGGCGTCCTTCGCGTTCTTCGCCTTCTTCCCGGTGGCGGCAGGCTGCGCTGCCTGCAGCACCACGGTGGTGCGCCCCGGGCTGCGTTCGAGCGTCACTTCCTTTTGCAGGTCCCCGACCTGCTTGGTCATCGAGGTGATCTGCTCGCGGTATTGGTTGGCATCGCGCTCCGCCATGGCGGCGCGCTGGGACGAAGAGCTGATGTTCGAGGCGAGGTAGCCGAGCAGGCCGACGATCGCCACCAGGATCACGACGATGGGAATCGCCCGTCGCCACGACTGGGTCGCCTTGCCTTCGGTCAGCCGGGAAAACGTCGGGCGCGTATCCGTCACGGGGTCAGCCATGGGGAGAGGATCCTCATGGCTCCACGGAAAGGGAAGCCCCTGAACGGTCGAGGTTTTCTCGGCTGCCTGTACCCTAGGCGAGCGGGCGCCGCCTCAGCGCGGGAGCAAGCGCAAGGCAGAGCCCGAAGTCCGAATCCGCGGACTCTTCGGGGGGCGCTTTGCGTGCGGGGCGTGGTTCGGGTTCGCTGGGCGCATCCGCGGGCGGACGGCGGCGCGAAGAGCGGCGACTGCTGGGGTCGGCCTTTCTCGACATGGTGCGTTGTTGTACCCGACCTCACACCTCACCGCAACCGGCGACCCGCCCCAACCGTCCACTGGCGTCAGGGCGGGTTTCCTGTTACGAGCCGCCGTCACGATGGCACGCAGGATCAGGGCGGATTTGAGCCGGCGCACGGCAACCCGCCCCTCGAAAGAGCTGGCCACCTTCCCGAACCCCAACCCGGAGCGCGACTACGAGATCCGCTTCGAGTGCCCCGAGTTCACCTGCCTTTGCCCGATGACCGGCCAGCCGGACTTTGCCACCATCCGCATCTCGTACGTCCCCGACCGCGCCTGCGTGGAGCTGAAGAGCCTCAAGCTCTACCTGTGGAGCTTCCGCGGCGAGGGCGCCTTCCACGAGGCGGTCACCAACCGCATCCTCGACGACCTGGTTTCGCTGCTGCGTCCCAGGCGCTGCGAGGTGGTAGGCGATTTCCTCGTCCGCGGCGGCATCCACACGGTGGTGGTCGCCCGGCATCCCGACAGGTAGGTTTGCCTGCCTGCGCCGCGACCGGCAGGATGGCGCGGTGCTCGCCGGCGAGCTCCATCCATTCCTGGTGCACTTCGCGGTCGGGCTGCTCTTGACCGCGCCGATCGCCGACGTGCTCGGCCTCCTCTTCCGGCGGGAAGCGCTGCTCGACACCGGCCGGTGGGCAACCCTCCTGGGCGCGGCGTTCACCGTGCTGGCGCTCGCCAGCGGCTGGGGCGCGGAGCGCGGGCTTGCTCCCCACAGCGCGGCGGGAGAGGCGCTCTTGCGCCTGCATGGACGCCTCGGGTGGGTGACGCTTGCGGCCTGGGTTCCGGTCGCCGTCTGGAGGGTCTCTTCCAGGCTGGCGCTGCCGCTGCGGGCCCGCACGCTCTACCTGGCGGCTGCATTCGCCGCCGCGACGGTGCTGACGGCGGAAACCGTCCTCGGCGCGGCGCTGGTGTACCGGCACGGCGTCGGCCTTTCGCCGGCCGCGCGGGCCGAGCCGCTGGCGCGGCCCAACACCCACTGACAGCGGTGCCTACTCGAGGTCCTGCAGCTCGAGCCGCTTTTTCGGGAACAGCAGCTTGCCGGCCACGAATCCCGCCAGCAAGCCCGCCAGGAGCAGCTGGCCGGGGTGCTCCTCGGCCCAGGCGGCGACGCGCCGGACCGCCTGCTCCGCATACCTGCGGCCCAGCTCCAATCCTTGTTCGAAAGCCGCCGTTTCAGCGGCGGGCTCCTGCGGGCTCGTGATCTCCGGCATCGGGAGCTGCGCCTTGCCTTGCATCTCCGCCATGGGTCACCTCGAGGTGGAGCGGGCCACGAGCAGGCCCATCGCCATGGCTCCGGCGAAGGCGAGGCCCGGATGGCGTCGCACCGCGCTGCGCCAATTGAGCGTGTTGGAGACGTTCGCGCGCAAATCGTTGACCGACTGCTCGATCTCCTGCCGCGCCCGCTCGATTCCCGCGCGGATCGCTGCCGGATCTCTGGGATTCTCAGGCATGGGACCCCTCCAAGGGCTTCAATGCGATGCCGGCTGCGGCGGCTGCCGCGCGCCCTCCATGGGCCGCGCCGGGAGCTGGCCGCCGTCGTGCGAGCGCGGGCCGTCGCCCAGCGAGGCGATCCAGCGCTTGTCCTCGTGCAGTTCCTCGGCGGACCGCCGCAGATCCACGCGCCTGGAGCGGACCTTGCGGATGCCGGCGGCGGTGAGGGCGGCGCCCGCGCCCAGGTTGGCGAGCGCGACGATGCCGAAGGCCGCCCAGGAAGGCAACCAGACCGCGAGCAGGTAGCCCAGGGCAATCATGAAGAGCAGGTATCCGGCTGCCAGCGCCGGCACCCCGGCAGCGCCCTCGAGGACGTCGCGACCCATGCCGCGCACGTCTTCCTTCAGCTCGGCGCGGGCGAGCGCCATATGCTCGCGGACCAGCGTCTGCAGGCCGTCGATCAGGCGCTGGAAGGCATCCTTCGACGGCACGGCCGGTGGCACCTGCGCCATGCGCCAAGGTAGGTATCGCCCGCTCCCCGCGCCAGAGCGGCGTCAGTGGAGCAACGGACCCGGGCGCGCGGGTGTCTGGCGGACCGGCTCTTCCTCGAAGCAGCGGATCAGGTATCCGATCAGCAGCAGCGAGGAGGCATTTTCCGCCGCCCGCCCCGGCTCGCGCGCCATCAGATCCGTCGCGTAGGCGAGGAAGAACTGCGCCAGCTCCTCCCCGGCCTGGCGGAGGATGAGCTCGTGCAGCCGGTCGCGGTCCATGGAGCGGATGCGGCGGATGAACTCGATGGCAAGATCGCGCTTGTTTCCTGAATCCAGTCTCTCCGCCGGCGTCGCCATTGGGCAAACGGTGGGAGCGGACCCGCCATTTCGCAAGGCGCAGATTTGACATCCGCTGGAGCGGGTGGATGATCCTTGCGGCAAACACCGGAGGGGGCGGGATGTTCACGGGCGTGAAGGTGTTTTCCGCGACCAAGGCGAAGGAGCGAGACGATCTCGGCGAGCAGGTGACGCGCTGGCTGCGCGCCAACGCGGATCTGGAGATCGTCGATCGCACCGTGATGCAATCCAGCGACAACGAGTTCCACTGCCTGAGCGTGGTGCTCTTCTACAAGCCGCGGAACGGCACGCCCAAGCCCTAGCAGGCTGCTGAAAAATGCGCCTTCGCGCATTTTTCGGCAGTGCCTGCTAGAGGAGAAGCGTAGCAGGGTTTCGCTGAAAAACTTCGTTTTTCAGCGCCCTGCTAGCGGTGCGGCGGCCTCCGCGGAACGACGCGAGCGGCGGTCAACGCCGGCCGGGGGGCCTGGTGATCCTGCGCGACGCGCAAGCCAACCACGCCGGCCAGCACCGCCAGCGCCGTTCCCACCCCGAGCCAGGACCACATCGCCGACCTGGCCGCGCTCTTCGTCTTCGGCGCCTGTAGCGACGCGGCCTTGCCCGAGAGGGATTCCAGCGCGTGCGCCAGCTCCAGCGCGCTGTGCGGACGCGCCAGCGGATGCGGCTCCAGGCACCGCTCCACCAGCCCGTCCCAGCGCGGGTCGAGGCCCGCCACCGCCTTCGACGGCGCGGCGAACTTTCCCACCGGCAGCTCCCCGGTGAGCAGCTCGTAGGTCATGACACCGAAGGAATAGATGTCCGCCTTGTGGTCGGCGCGCTTCGCGTCCTTGCGCTGCTCCGGCGCCATGTAGTTGGCCGTTCCCATCGAGACGTGGCTCTGGGTCAGGCATTCCGCGCCTTCGGCGTGCAGACCCGCGAGCCCGAAGTCCAGCACCTTGGTGCGCAGCTCCCGGGTGACCAGCACGTTGTCGGGCTTCAGGTCCCGGTGCACCACCGCGCGCGCGTGGGCATAGGCGAGCGCATGCGCCACCTGCGCCAGCGCCGCGGCCAGATCTCGCGAGGTGGGCCGGGTCCGGTGCGACCAGGTGCGCAGGGACTCGCCCTCGATCAGCTCCATGGCGATGTAGAAGTGCGCTCCGGCCTTTCCGCGGCCGAGCAGGCGCACGATGCCGGGGTGGTCGAGCTGCGCCATGGCGGCCGCTTCCCGGCCGAAGCGGCGCACGTAATCGGGAACGGCGGCCATCTGCGGCGTCAGGATCTTGACCGCGACCGGCAAGCCGTCGGAGTTGCGGGTGCAGCGGAAGACCTCGCCCATGCCGCCCTGGCCGATGCGCTCGTGCACGAGAAAGCCATCCAGCCTTGGGAAAGGCCCGTCGGGCCCCTTCGGCTGCTGCCGCGCGGGGGGCGGCGGAGTCCGCTCGCGCTGCACTTCGAAGCGGACGCCGCAATGACCGCAGCGCGCCAGCGAGCCGTCGACGAACAGGCTCACGTCGCAGCGGATGTCGCAGTTGGGGCAGCGCTGGACGGCGCGCTTCTTCTGCAGGGGCGGCTGCGACTTCGGCGCGGTCGGATCACCCATGTGGGGCAGTGTCGCGCACCCGATCGGCAGCGCAAGTTTTCTGTCAACTCGGCCGGCGCGCGGCGTCTTCTTTACGATGCCGCGCGGTTCTGGTAACCGCGCCCGGTGAAGATCAAGCAGCGGCCGGAGGATTTCGTCGTTCGCGAGGGGTACCGCTTCGACCCGGACCCGGATGGACAGGTCTGGGTCTACCGGATGGACAAGCAAAAGGTCTCCACCCTGCAGGCGCTGGAGCGCATCGCCCGGGAGTTCTCGGTGCGCCGGCGCAACCTCTCCATCTGCGGCCTCAAGGACAAGCAGGGCCGCACCGAGCAACTGGTGGGCGTGCTCGGCGGCGCGCTCGGCCCGGCGGAGGTGGTGCAGGCCGGCGACCTGCGCCTCCAGCTCATCGGCCGCACGCCGCAGCCGCTCTCTTCCGACAACATCACCGCCAACCGCTTCGAGGTGACGGTGCGCGATCTCTCGCCGGCGGAGGCCGGGCGCGTGCCGGAGAGCATCGCCGAAGTGCAGCGCGCGGGCGTGGTCAACTACTTCGACTCGCAGCGGTTCGGCTTCCTCAAGCACGGCCAGGGCTTCCTCGCCAAACACCTCCTTCGCGGCAACTGGGAGGCGGCGCTGAAGGCCTTCCTGGCCACGCCCAGCGAGCTCGACAGCAGCGACGACGCGAAGGTGAAGACCTTCTGGCGCGACCATTGGGGCGAATGGCAGCAGCGCGCGCCCCAGGACGCCGGCAGGCGATATGCGCCGGTGCTGCGGCGGCTGCGCGAGGATCCCACCGACTTCAAGGGCGCGTTCATGCACATCGACCGGCGGGTGCGGACGATGGCGCTCTTCGAGCTGCAGAGCTTCATCTGGAACGAAGGAGCGAAGCGGTACCTGGGGAGCCGCGTTCCCGCAGCCGAGCTGGTCGGGCTGCGCTACCAGGCGGGCTCGCTGGTGTTTCCGCGCGCGCTGCCGCGGGAGCTGCGCGAGGAGCTGTGGTCGAAGACCTTCCCCCTGCTCGCCCCCGACTCCACCTTCGAGGACGAACAGGTGCGCGAGGCGGCGCTGGCGGCGCTGCGCGCGCAGCAGCTCCAGCTCGACGAGCTGCGCGTCCCGCACACGCCGCAGCTCTTCTTCAAGCACGAGGAGCGGCCGCTCTTCGTGGTTCCCGGCAAGCTGCGCGTCAACGAGCCGCGCCGCGACGAGCTGAACCGCGGGCGTCTGAAGCTGAACCTTTCCTTCACCCTGCCCCCCGGCGCCTACGCCACGCTGGTGGTCCGGCGCGTGCTCTGGTTCGGGCTGGAGTCGCAGCGGTCCGAGGGTCGAGCGGGCCGCACCCTGGGCCGTCCGGTGGAAGAAGTCGCGCCTCCTCCGCCGCCCGCCGCCCCGCCTCAAGCGAAGGCAGAACGGATTGGGTTTCTCGAGCGGCAGCGCAGGGCCAAGGCCGCCCGCGCGCAGCGCCGCGCCGCATCGAAGAAGTAGCGCTCGCTCGCTTGCCTGAGGCTTCCCGACCCGCGCCGGGGTCGTCAGCTTTCAAGGAACAAGGAGACGAGCGATGATGAGAGGCGTACTGGTGGCTTGCGCGTGCACGCTGGCACTGCCGATGGCGGGTCGCGCCGACGAGATGCGAGTAGTCAACGAGAGCGCTGCGCGGATCGCGCACAGCACCCCGCGCCAGTCGCTTCCCGACGAGGTGGTGGAGGTGCAGGGACACCGCTCCGCGGGCAGCGTCATCATCGGCGACGCGGTGGGCGGCGCGGCGCTGGGCGCGCTGGCTGGCGGCGGCGTCGCCGCGTACCGCAACTACGTGCAGAACGACGGTTGGGGCAACTGGCAGCGCGACGTGCTCATCGGCGCGGGCATCGGACTCGGCGTCGGCCTGATCGTGGGCGTCGCCAGCGCCGCGTCGTACGCGGACCGCACCTACATGATGGGACCGATCTCGGACCAGCGGCAGACGGGCTTCTCCTCCTCGATGCCGGTCTACGGCGCGCACTTCTAGCGGGTCAGGCCAGCCGCTCGGCATGTGCGTAGACGGTCATGGAGCCGTTGCGCACGAAGCCGCAGAGGGTGATGCCGGCGGCGCGGGCCAGGTCCACGGCCAGCGACGAGGCCGCGGAGACGCTCGCGACGACCGGCACGCCCGCGGCGGACGCCTTCTGCACCACTTCGTAGGAGGCGCGGCCGCTGACCACGAGGAGCGCGGCTCCCGGGCCGGGGATGCGGCCGGCGAGCACCAGCGCGCCCACCACCTTGTCGACGGCGTTGTGCCGGCCGATGTCCTCGAACGCCGCCAGCACCGCGCCGTCCGCGTCGTGCAGCGCCGCGGCGTGAACGCCGCCGGTGCGGGCGAAATTCGGCTGCCGGCCTCGCAGCCCCTCCACCGCCGAGGCGATGGTCGCGGGCGCCAGAAGGCCGGGCACCACGCCCAGCGGCGAGCAGCGCGCGATGACGTCGTCCACGCTGCGGCGGCCGCACACGCCGCACGCCGAGGTGGTGAGCGTTCCCCGCCGCGTCGCGGAGAGGCGCTCGATGTCGAAGTCGGAGCCGCCCGCCGGCGCCACGTCGATGGTGTTGCCGAATCCTTCCTGGTCGGGCCGGCCGCAGTGCGCGACGCGGCCCACGTCGTCGCGCGAGCGGAGCACGCCTTCGGAGAGGAGGAACCCCACCGCCAGCTCGCGGTCGGCGCCCGGCGTCCGCATGGTGATGGCCAGCGTCTCGCCCTGGGCGCGGATCTCCAGCGGCTCCTCGGCGACGATGTCGTCCTCGGCGGGCGCGGACAGCACGCCCTGCGCGACCCTGCGCACTTCCCTGCGCGCGACGCCCTTCACAGTTCCTTCAGCCGCAGCGCGCCTTCGTCGTCCACCAGCGCCTTGAACTGCAGACCGCACCAGTTGCAGAGCACCTCGTCCCCGTTGCCGAACTCGTCGAAGGGATTGTTCGCGCTGCAGGCGGGGCAGTCGAACTCGTCGAAGCGGCGGCGCACCCCCAGCGAGGCCCCGCTCTTCTTCTCCTCGTCGTCGCCGTCCCAGGAGGTATCGGTGCGTGAAACCATGCCCGCCAGTCTAACCCGATCGGCGGCCCGTCCGCCGCGGCACACCCGGGCATGGGACCGGTTGCCCTTCCGTCCAGGGGGCCGCACCTTGACGGCCCATGCTGCTCCTCCTCGCGGTCCTGCAGATCTGGGTGGCGGACGAGTCGGAGAAGGTGCGTCCCGACGCGCGCCCTCCCGCGGTCGCGCATGCGCCGCGCATCCGGCTCGCGGCGGCAGGAGGCGAGTGCGTGGGCGCGCAGCTCGTCGTGCGCGGTCCCGCCACTGCGCCTCTCCGCGACCTCGCGCGGAAAGCTCAAGCTCGACCTCTACCGCGTCGGCACGCTCGCGCTCGAGCATCCCTCGGGCCCCGACGGCAAGGCGGGCGAGTGGCCCGACGCGCTGATCCCGGCGCGCGACGCCCTCTATGGCGAGGAGCGCCGGGCCTTCCCGGTGGACGTTCCCGAAGGTCGGGCGCAGGCCCTCTTCGTCGAGGCGTGCCTGCCGCGCGGAAGCGGGCCGGCGCGCCTCTCGGGCGCGGTCCGGCTCGCGTGGGCCGGAGGCAAGCTCGAGGTCCCGGTGGAGGTGCGCGCGCGCGCCTTCGATCTGCCGGCCACGCCTGCGCTGGTCACCGCCTTCGGGTTCTCCGGCTACTCCGCCGTGAAGGGACACCGGCGCGGTCCGGAGGCCGCGCGCGAGCTGACCCGCGCCTACGATCTCATGGCGCTGCGCCGCGGGCATCACCCTCTTCGGCGGCACCCAGGACGCGCCCGACTTCCGCAAGGACGGCGACCAGGTGCGCATCGACTGGAGCGCATACGACGCCGAGGTTGCGCCCTTCCTCGACGGGACGGCGCTGCCGGACGGCGCGCGCTGGACCGCCGTGGAGCTGCGCGAGCCGGGAAACCTCTCGCGCGCGCAGCGACGTTCGTGGCGGCGCCAATGGCAGGAGCACTTCCGCGCCCGCGGATGGCTCTCGCGCCTTTTCCGCTACGTGGAGGACGAGCCTTCGCCCGCCGCATTTCCCCGCGTGGAGGAGAAGGCGCGAGAGATGCGCGAGGATGCCCCCGAGGTGCGCAGGCTCGTCACCACCTCCTGGAGCGACCAGCTTCCCGACGTGGACTTATGGACGCCGGTGCTCAACTGCCTGGGCGAGAAGAACCCCACCTGCCCGCGCGCCGCGCCGCGGTCCAGGTACGCGAGGCTCTGGTGGTACCAGAGCTGCATGTCGCATGGCTGCAGCGACGACGGGAAACCGATCCTCGACCCGGCCTTTCGCGGGTGGCCCAGCTACATGATCGACGCGCCCGCCACCGCCGCCCGGGCCATGGGCGCGCTGGCCTTCGCCAACGACATCGCGGGCGAGCTGTACTTCGACGTGGTCTACGCCTACGAGACCGGCGATCCCTGGAAGTCGCAGTGGGCGTTCGGCGGCAACGGCGACGGCACGCTCTACTACCCGGGAACGCCGGAGCGGATCGGCGGAAGGCACGACGTGCCGGTGGAGTCGCTCCGGCTGGTGCAGATCGCCCGCTCGCTTTCCGACCACGCCTACCTGTCGCTCTGCGCGCAGCTGGGCGACCTGCCGCTCGCCCGGGCGGAAGCGCGAGCCGTGGCGCCCTCGTTGCGCGGCTTCTCGCGCGATCCGCGGGCTTACGCGCAGATGCGCGAGCACCTGGCCGCGCGCATCGAAACGCTGCTCTCCAGCCGCAAGCTCGGCGCCAGGTGAATGGCGGGCGCGGTCCCGCCGTCTCTCCCGGGTATGCCTGCGATGCTCGCCCTGCTCCTCGCCGTGCCCTGCCCGCCGCAGAACCTGCCCGCGGCGACGTTCTCCGCGCGGCGAGGTGCTGCAGTACAAGCTCGACGCGCTCGGCGCCGACATCGGCACCTTCGAGGTGCGGGCCGAGCCGCCCCCCGACTCCGAGAAGGAGCGCGCGGTGGCAAAGCTCAGCTCCCGGGCAAAGACCAGCGCCTTCGTCTCCACCAACGTGGGGCGATACGAGGCGTACGCCACCGCGCTGATCGCGCGCGACTTCACCCCGCTCCACTATCGCGAGGACGTGGACGAGAACGACGTCCACCGCGGCACCGAGGTGCAGTTTCCCGGCAAGGCCGGGCTCCTCCCGGTGAAGGCCACCAAGAACGGCGAGCCCGAGTCCGTCTCGGCGACGGCCGATCCGGGCGTGCGCGACATGATCTCCGCGCTCTTCGTGCTGCGCCTGCTCCCCCTGGGGCAGCCGGTGTGCATGGAGGTGTTCGCGGGCCGGAAGGTGTGGAAGCTGTCGGGGCAGATGGCGGCGCGGGAAAGCATCGATACGCCGCTGGGACGCTTCGATACGCTGCGCTTCGACGGCGACGCCGTGGGGCTCGACGACCCGCGGCTCAAGCGCACGGCGCACGTCTGGGTGACCGACGACGAGCGCCACCTGCCGCTGGTGGCGTTGGGAGACGTGCGCGGCAAGGTGATCCGTGCCCAGCTGGTTTCGGCGCCGGGCGCTCGACGCAAGAAGAGATGAACGCATCTCTCGAGTACTGGTCCAGAACCAGAAGCGTAGTCGCAAAGCCGCCTTCGGCGGCAGCGACTAGAGCAGGCCCTTGTTGCGGCGGATCTGCTCCACCGTCTTCTGGTACTCGACCTCCCACGCCTGGGTGCCTTCGGAGAGGTGCTTGAGGCGCGAGCGGGCCTCGCGGTCGATGTCCTCGTCCACGTCGAGGTGCTTCTTGAAGACCTGGTAGATCTTGCGGCGGATGGAATGGTCCTCCGCGAAGACCTCCTCGACGTTGCGGGAAATGAGCAGGAATTCGATCATCTGGTTGATGATGTAGTCGATGCCTTCGTCGCCCATCTTGAAGCCGCGCACGTCGGCCATCTCGCGCTTCACCTGGTTGAAGCGCGAATGATCGTAGCCGCGGCGCTCGAGCGCTTCGCGGGTCGCCTGGTTCACCCGCTCTTCCGAGGCGAGGTACTCCTTGAGGATGGCCGCCATGTCCATCTCGGCGTCCGCGACCCGCATCGTCTCCACCTCGATGTCGCCGTCCGCCATCAGCGATGCGATGACGTCGCGAGCGATGGCGGGGATGATCTTCGGGTAGAGCTTCATTTGCTTCTCGTTCCTTTCGACTCAGCGCCTGCGGAGGCGACCTTGTAGGACAGGTGTCTGCGACGGGCAAGGAAAAAGGTTGCATTCCGGCTTGCAGCCGACGGGGTGCTTCAAGCCTCCGCGTCCACCGGCTCCGGCGCATCTTCCTCTTCCAGCGCCTCGAGCTCCGCGGCCGCCGCGTCGAAGGCCACGTCGTCGCGGTCGTGGAGGAGCGCGCCGTCTTGCGGGCCCGCCTCGGGGGGAGCGCCGCCGTCCAGCTCCGCGCCGCCTTGCGCCGCTTCCTCCGCCTCCACTTCCGCCGACTGCGAGGAGAGGAAGCGCTGCACGCGCTCGGCGAGCTGGAGATTGAATCCTTCGACCTGGGCGATTTCTCCGGCCGCCGCGGCGCGGATGCGCTTGAGCGAGCCGAAGTGCGAGAGCAGCGCGCGCTTGCGCTTGTCGCCGACGCCGGGAATCTCCTCCAGCATGGAGCGGAAGTTCCGCTCGCGGCGCAGCTTGCGGTGGAAGGTGATGGCGAAGCGGTGCGCCTCGTCGCGCAGCCGCGCGAGCAGGAACAGCTCGCTCGTGTTCTGCCGCAGCACCACCGGGTTCTTCTGGCCGGGAAGGAAGACGCGCTCGGGGCTGCGCTCGATCTCGCCCTTGACGAAGCGTCCCTTCTGCCGCGAGCGGCCCAAGCGCGAAGTCGCCTCCGGCCGCCGCTTTTCTCCGGCCGGATAGGCGGCTTCGGCTTCCGCGATCTGCGG
The DNA here is from genome assembly GCA_963792275.1 of uncultured delta proteobacterium. GTDB lineage: Bacteria > Myxococcota > Myxococcia > Myxococcales > 40CM-4-68-19 > 40CM-4-68-19. Next base: position 260,194 of record CAWBVQ010000007.1, on the reverse strand, counting down.
CACTTCGGGCTCGGGCCCGGCGCGCGACGCCCAGGCGTCGGAGAGCCGGAAACCCTGCCGCGCCGCGAAGCGCTGCTCGTCCTCCAGCACGCGGCTCTTGGCGAGCCCGGCGAGCGGCACCTGCGCGAGCGAAAGGCCCAGCTCCTTCAAGGCGGCGCGGGCCACGTTGAGCTGCCCCTTGCCGCCGTCGACCACCAGGAGATCCGGCAGGTTCTGCTCCTCCAAGCCGCGCTTCAGCCTGCGGGTCAGCACCTGGAACATGGCCGCGAAGTCGTCTCCGGCGGCGTCGCCGCGCACCTTGAACAGCCGGTAGCCCGCCTTGTCCGGCTCGCCGTCGCTGAACACCACCTGCGAGCCCACCGTGAGCTGGCCCTGGAAGGTGGAGATGTCGAAGCACTCGATGCGCCGGGGCAGCCGCGGCAGGCGCAACCGCGACTGCAGCCGGGTGAGCGCCTCGTGCTGGTTCTTCTGCGTGCGCGCCTTCTCCTCGAAGCTCTGGCGCGCGTTCTCCATCGCCATCTCCACCAGGCGCACCTTCTCGCCCCGCTCCGGCGCGTGCACGCGCACCCGCTCGCCCTTCTTCTCGCTCAGCCAGGCCTCGCGCAGGTCCTCGTCGCCGAGCGGCAGCGGCAGGAGCAGCTCCTTGGGGATGAAGGCGCCCGACTCGTAGTACTGGTCGAGGAAGGATTCGAGCAGCTCCTCGGTGGGGAACTCCTGCCGGGAAAAGCCGAAGCTCCGCCCGCCCGTGAGCCGCCCGTTGCGGAAGAAGAGCAGGTGCAGCTCCAGCGCCGGCCCTTCGCGGTGGAAGCCGAGCACGTCCTGGTCGAGCAGGTCGCCCAGCACCGTGCGCTGCTTTTCCAGGCTGCGCTCGATGGCATGCAGCTGGTCGCGCAGCTGCGCGGCGCGCTCGAACTCCAGCTTTCCGGCCGCGCCCTTCATGCGCCCGTGGAGCTGGGTGGTCAGCTCGTCCGCCTTGCCCTCGAGGAAGAGCGCCACCTCGTCCACCGAGCGCCGGTACTCGTCCTGCGGCACGCTGTACACGCAGGGCGCCGGACAGCGCTTGATCTGGTACTGCAGGCACGGCCGCCTCCGGTTCTGCATCACCGAGTCGGTGCAGGTGCGGAGCTGGAAGTGGCGGTTCACGATGCTGAGCGTCTCGCGGATGGAGGAGGCGCTGGCGAACGGGCCGAAGTAGCGCGCCCCGTCCTTCTTCACCCGCCGCACCACCTCCAGCCGGGGAAAGGGGTGGGTGGTGGAGAGCCGCAGCGAGATGAAGTTCTTGTCGTCGCGCAGCTTGATGTTGAAGCGCGGCCGGTGCTTCTTGATCAGCTCGTTTTCCAGGAGCAGCGCGTCCTTCTCGGACGGCGTGATCATCACCTCCACGTCGCCGAGCAGGTCCTCGAGGAAGGGGATGAAGTAGCGCGTGTCGCTCGAGCGCTCCTGGAAGTACTGCGCCACCCGGGCGCGCAGGCTCACCGCCTTGCCGACGTAGACCACCTCGCCGGCCTTGTCCTTCATCACGTACACGCCGGGCTGCGTCGGCAGCGTGTCGAGCTTCTGCTTCAGCTCCTCGGAGAGCATCCTACCTTCGCTGCGACCCGGGCCTCCCGTTGGGGCGCCCGCGGCGCTTCTGGCCGGCGGGCCGGGTCGGCAGCCCCGCGGCGGCGCGCGCCTCCTGCTTCAGCACCTCGGGCCGCTTGGGCATGATCCCGAGATCCAGGTCCTTGATCGCCTGGATGCGGTCGCGCACCATCGCCGCGCCCTCGAAGTCCAGCTCCTCGGCCTTCTCGTGCATCTCCTTCTCGAGCTTGGCGATCATCTTGGGCACGTCCCTGCGGTCGTCGGGCAGGTATCCCGCCAGCTCCTCCTTGCCCGCGAGCGCGTCGTCGGCGCCGGAAGCCATGCCGTGCAGCGCCATGTCGAGGATGGCGCGCTTCACCGACTGCGGGGTGATGCCGTGCTCCTTGTTGTAGGCGAGCTGCTTGTTGCGGCGCCGCTCCGTCTCCTCCAGCGCCATCTTGATGGAGGCGGTGATGGTGTCGGCGTAGAGGATGACGCGGCCCTCCACGTTGCGCGCGGCGCGGCCGATGGTCTGGATCAGCGAGACGGAGGAGCGCAGGAAGCCTTCCTTGTCCGCATCCAGCACCGCCACCAGCGAGACCTCGGGGATGTCCAGGCCCTCGCGCAGAAGGTTGATGCCGATGAGCACGTCGAAGAGCCCGCGGCGCAGGTCGCGCACCAGCGCCAGCCGCTCCAGCGTGTCGATGTCCGAGTGCATGTAGCGGACCCGCACGCCCAGGTCGGCGAAGTACTCGGTCAGGTCCTCCGCCATGCGCTTGGTCAGCGTGGTCACCAGCACGCGCTCGCCCTTCGCCGCGCGCTTGCGCACCTCTTCGAGGAGATCGTCCACCTGCTGCGCCACCGGCCGCACTTCCACTTGTGGGTCCACCAGGCCGGTGGGGCGGATGATCTGCTCGACGATCACGCCCTCGCTCTTCTGCAGCTCGTACTCGGCCGGCGTGGCGGAGACGTAGACCACCTGGTTCACCAGCCGCTCGAACTCGCCGAACTGCAGCGGCCGGTTGTCGAGCGCGGAGGGCAGGCGGAAGCCGTACTCCACCAGCGTCTCCTTGCGCGAGCGGTCGCCGCGGTACATGGCGCCGATCTGCGGGATGCTCTGGTGCGACTCGTCGATCACCAGGAGGAAGTCGCGGGGGAAGTAGTCGAGCAGGCACGGCGGCGGCTCTCCGGCCTTTCGCCCGCTCAGGTGCCGCGAATAGTTCTCGATGCCGTTGCAGAAGCCCATCTGCTCGATCATCTCCAGATCGAACATGGTGCGCTGCTCCAGCCGCTGCGCCTCGAGCAGCTTGTCGTTGGCGCGCAGGTAGGTGAGGCGCTCGCGCAGCTCCTCGCTGGATGGACTGCAGCGCGCTGCGGCGCCGCTCGGTGGAGGTGACGTAGTGGCTGGAGGGGAAGATCGACATCTTCTCCAGCGTGCCCAGCACCTTGCCGCGCAGCGGGTCGATCTCCTTGATGCTCTCCACCGTGTCGCCGTAGAGCTCCACGCGGATGGCGCGCTCCTCCTCGTAGGCGGGGAAGATCTCCACCGTGTCGCCCTTCACCCGGAAGGTGCCGCGGGAGAAGTCGTGGTCGTTGCGCTCGTACTGGATCTCCACCAGATCGCGCAGCAGCTTGTGGCGCGGGTACTCGGCGCCGGTCTGCAGCGCGACCTTCAGCTCGTAGTACGCCTCCGCCGTCCCCAGGCCGTAGATGCAGGAGACCGAGGCGACGATGAGCACGTCGTTGCGGGTGAGCAGCGAGTGCGTGGCCGAGTGGCGCAGCCGATCGATCTCGTCGTTGATGGTGGAGTCCTTCTCGATGTACGTGTCCGACGAGGGCACGTACGCCTCCGGCTGGTAGTAGTCGTAGTAGCTGACGAAGAACTCCACCGCGTTCTCGGGAAACAGCTCCTTGAACTCGCCGTAGAGCTGGCCCGCCAGCGTCTTGTTGTGGGCGATGACCAGCGTGGGCCGCTGCACCTGCGCCACCACGTTGGCCATGGTGAAGGTCTTGCCCGAGCCGGTGACCCCGAGCAGCGTCTGGTGCCGGTCGCCGCGCGTGAGCCCCGCCACCAGCTCGGCGATGGCGCGGGGCTGATCGCCCTGCGGCTGGTAGTCGCTGCGCAGCTTGAAAGGCATGACCGGCGAGTGTAACAGCGAGGCGGACAAACTGCTCGGAGGCCTTGCCATGCGCTTCCCGGTCGCCTGCCTGCCCGCATTTCTCCTCTGCTGTGCGGCCGCGCAAACGCGGCCAACCTCGGCGCCAAAGCCGCAGACCGCGGCGCCTCAGGGCAATCTCCCGGTGGTCCGTCTGATCGCGACCGGCGGCACCATCGCGATGAAGATCGATCCGGTGAAGAAGGCTCCGGTGCCGGCCATCTCCGGCGAGGACCTGATCGCCACCGTGCCCGAGATCGAGAAGGTCGCGCACATCGAGGTGCAGAACCTCTCCAACGTGCCCTCGGACTACATGGACCCGGACCGCTGGATCGAGCTGCAGAAGGCGGTGACCGAGGCGCTGGCGCGGCCGGAAGTGGCGGGCGTGATCGTCTCCCACGGCACCGACACGCTGGAGGAGACGGCCTGGTTCCTCGACCTCACCGTCGAGAGCGAGAAGCCGGTGGTGCTCATCGGCGCGCAGCGCAACGCCAGCGAGAAGGACTTCGACGGCCCGCGAAATCTGCTCAACGCCGCGCGCATCTGCGTTCTGCCGTCGGCGCGGAAGATGGGCTCGATGATCGCGCTCAACAACCAGATCAACGCCGCGCGCGAGGCCGTCAAGACCCATACCTCCGACGTGGAGACGTTCAAGTCGGGCGATTTCGGGTTCCTCGGCGTGACCGACAACGACCGGGTGATCTTCTATCGCGCGCCGCTGCGCCGGCAGCACCTGGCCTTGAAAGTGCCGGCGGGACAGCACCTGCCGCGGGTGGACATCGTGGACATGTACGGCGGCGCGGACGGCGCGCTGGTGCGTGCGGCGGTGGCGGCGGGAGCGCGCGGCCTCGTCATCCAGGCGCTGGGCTGGGGCAACATGAACGTGCCCATGTTCGAGGCGGTGAAGGAAGTCATGGCCAAGGGCATTCCGGTGGTGATCACCACCCGCGTCTGGAACGGCCGCGTCCTGCCCAACTACGGCTTCCAGGGAGGCGGCAAGACGCTGCAGGACGCAGGCGCGATCTTCGGCGACAACCTCTCGCCGCAGAAGGCGCGCATCCTTCTCATGCTGGCGCTGCAGACGACCAGCAGCGCGCAGGAGATCCAGCGGCTCTTCGACCGCTGAGAGGCCACGGCAAGACCGTCGGCTATTCGACGCGCGCACGCGCTCGTCGACGTAAACGGCCTGTTCGATGCATAGACACGATGGATGCTCCGCCGCGATGAAGCCATCGCTCCGCTGACGCTCACCGTCGCCTTCGTGGCGGCTCTTCTCGCGCTGCCTGCCGGTTGCACCCGGGATCCTGCGGGCGCCTCCGGAACGCCAGGGACAGGCCTCGATGGCGCCGTCTCGACGGTCTCCGATGGCGGTATCCCCGATGGCGGCTTGGCGGACGACACACCTCGCACGCGGATTTGCCCGGCCGATCCTCCCGTGGATGGCGGACTTGTGTGGGATGCGGGAATCCGGGCGACGCTCGTGCCGCCTCAGACCACGGGTTGGAGCGCTGTCTCCAGCGACCCTTCGTGCCAGGACCTCTTGCCCGCGCCTCCTCCGAACCAGTTGACCTGGACGGGGCCGGCGGACGCATATTGTGACTCGCATAAGCGTTAATGGCGACGGTGATCTCGCCATCTATTCGATCTCGGGCACGCTCGATGGCTTCAATTTCGCGAGCGGTGACGGAGGCGCTGCCGAGTATGTCGCCACAGGAAGGTTGGAGCGACAAGTGGTCGCTGCTCCTCGCGCGCATGGGTTTGCGACTGTAAGCTATGCGTTCTCGAGTGCGTGTGACTACTCGAGGCTGCTCGATCAGGCAGGACAGCCCGATCCCGCAACGCTCATCGATGGACCCTACGCGAGCCTCGATCGACCAGGTCGTTCCCAATCCATTGGGCGGTTTCGTTGAAGAACGCACCTTCGAAGGCGGTAGCTCTGTCGCGCCGCAACTATCTCGAGTTGCGCTGGGTGGACGACGACCTCCAGCCGATCGGCGATTGGCACACCGCCGTCACCTGGCCGGTGGGAACGCAGAACCTCTGGAAGCTCGTCGTCGACCAGCTCGGCAGAGCATTGGTTATCTCCTTCGTCTTCCCGCCTACGCTGGGCTCTCCGCCCGACCCGTCGATGTGGGACTTCTCGGCCCGCTGGATGGGACGCGACGGTCCGATCAGCGAACCGTTCATGCCGGTGATCCCGACCTACACGAGCCCGGACGGACGCGTCTTCTTCGCGGACTGGGACATCATTCGACCCCTGCGCGAGGGGGGCTTCGCGATGTACCATCCTCCGCTACAGGGCCCCGGAACGCTGTCGCACTCGGGATGGTACGCCTCGTATCCGAGCGCTCTCGCCGAGGTGGCTCAGCCGCCGTCGTGGCTGGCGATGTACGATGGGTCACTCCAACTCGTCGCCGGCGGCGCCGCGTATGCCGCAATTCGAACGCGACGCGCAGACCTGCGCGCGAACGGTTTCCCTCATCTCGCCATCTGGCGTCGTCTGCCATCAACTCCGGTCGAGGGCTCGATCTCTGCGGAACGGGAGACATGCTCCAGGCCGACGGAACGCTGATCGTCGGCAGCACTTGTCGGCTGCGGTGGTGGCCGCAGCTCGCGCGCCTCATGCAGTAGCCAGTCCCCAAAGACAGAGAAGGAGTTCGCCACTCGACAACGGTCAGGTCGAGATGGTCCGACGTTCTGGTCCAAATTTATGGGTCTTCGAAGGAATTACCGTTCGACAATCATCACTCGACGGGAAAGGTTACAGAGTCCATGCCTCCTTTCCGACGCCGAGGTCACGAATTACCGTATATTACGTAAATGGTCTTTCGATTGCATAACCGGGCGGGATGCTCCGCCGCGATGAAGCCATCGCTCCGCTGACGCTCACGGTCGCCTTCGTCGCGGCTCTTCTCGCACTGACGGCCGGTTGCAGCCGGGATCCTGCGGACGCCTCCAGAACGCCAGGGACAGGGCTTGATGGCGGCGTCTCGACGGTCTCCGATGGCGGTATCCCCGATGGCGGCCTGGCGGACAACACACCTCGCACGCGGATTTGCCCGGCCGATCCTCCCATGGACGGCGGACTTGTCTGGGATGCGGGAATCCGGGCGACGCTGGTGCCGCCTCAGACCACTGGTTGGACCGCTGTCTCGAGCGACCCTTCGTGCCAGGATGTCTTGCCCGCGTCTCCTCCGAATCAATTGACCTGGACGGGGCCGGCGGACGCGATTTGTGACCCACCGGACGTGAATGGAGACGGTGATCTCGCGATATATTCGCTCTCGGGCACGCTCGACGGCTTCAATTTCGCGAGCGGTGACGGAGGCGCTGGCCAATATGTCGCGACGGGGAGGTTGGAGCGACTCATGGTCGCTGCCCCTCGCTCGCATGGGTTTGCGACTGTAAGCCATGCGTACTCGAGTGCGTGTGACTACGGGAGGCTGCTCGATCAGACAGGACAGCCCGGTCCGGCAACGCTCATCGATGGACCCTACGCGAGCACCATCTATCAGGTCGTTCCCAATCCACGGGGCGGTTTCGTGGAAGAACGCACCTTCGAAGGCGGTAGCTCTGTCGCGCCCAACTATCTCGAGCTGCGCTGGGTGGACGACGACCTCCAGCCGACGGGCGACTGGCACACCGCGGTCACCTGGCCAATGGGCACGCAGAACCTCTGGAAACTGGTCGTCGACCAGCTCGGCAGAGCATTGGTTCTCGCCTTCGTCTTCCCGCCCACGCTGGGCTCTCCACCGGATCCGTCGGTGTGGGATTTCTCCGCCCGCTGGATGGGACGGGACGGTCCGATCAGCGAGCCGTTCATGCCGGTGGTTCCCACCTACACGGCTCCGGACGGACGCGTCTTCTTCGCGGACTGGGACATCATTCGACCGCTGCGCGAGGGCGGGTTTGCGATGTATCACATCCCGCTGCAGGGCCCGGGAACGCTGTCTCAGTCGGGATGGTACGCCTACTATCCGAGCGCGCTTGCGGAAGTGATTCAGCCGCCTTCGTGGCTATCGTCGTACGACGGCTCGCTCCAACTCGTGGCGGGCGGCGCCGCTTATGCCGCGTTTGAACGCGACGCGCAGACCTGCGCCCGAACGGTTTCCCTCATCTCGCCCTCTGGCATCACCTGCCATCAACTTCCGGTCGAGGGGTCCGATCTCTGCGGAACGGGAGACCTGCTCCAGGCTGACGGAACGCTGATCGTCGGCCGCGCCTGCCGGCTGCGGTGGTGGCCGCAGCTTGCGCGCCTCCTGCAGTAGCAGCATCCCCAAAGACAGAGAAGGAGCTCGATATGAAATGGACCGTGCTCGCGGCCGTGTTGTGCCTCGCTGCCTTGACGCCGGCTCACGCCGCCATCCGCATCCCGCCGGGCGGCGGCTGCTGTCCCACGTGCTTGTGCGAAGTCTCGCACAACTCGTCGCGGTGCCCGCATTCTTTCCCTTGGACACGCAGACGGACCCCACCCAGCCGACCGACTGGAACCGAATCAAGAACGCGGGCGGGTGGGTCGGCTTGATCGTGGCCGACGCCAATTTCGAGACGGCTCCGAAGCCTCAGCTCGATCTCCACAATGCGCCGACAACGCAGAAGACGTACGGATACGTCTTCACGGGCAGCGGGTCGGTGCCTGTCGCCACAGCGATGAGCACGTTCAGAATCTGGAACGTACATTACGGCCCTAGCTACGTAAAAGGAATCTTCTTCGACGTCGGACCGTCGTTCGATCCCGGTGTCGTCCCCGGCGTGACCGCGGCGTTTGAGAACGCTGCGCCAGCAGGAGCGTACGCAAGCAATCCTCAATTCCAGGGTTTCCAGCAATACTACAGCTCTCTATACACGCAGACGCACAGCTCCTATAGCTGGGAGGTCATGGTCAATGCTCCGCAGTGGCCGAACGAGTGGATTGTCTCGCCCACCAGCGGCACCCAGGGAGCCGACAAGGTCCTCCTCTGGGAAGAGAAGCTCTCCAGCTACTACAATCACTGGGGCTCGGAGCCGTGTGGAACCGCGAGCGGGACCTGCCTGGGAAATATCCAAAACCCTCCGCCCGCATGGTGGGCGGCACCGGCGTACACCAACAACTACGCCATCGACCACACCGTCTTTGCGACAACGCAGCTCGATGTCACCGCCGCCATCGCCCGAAGCTGGACTCCGTCGGAAAACCGCACTGCCTCGCTCATCTACCTTCACGACCGGCCGCAGGCCACCTACAACGGCGTTGCCTGCTATTTCGAGCAGGAGATCAATGCGCTGGGAGGGAACCTGCAAGGCCCTTCCAGCACCTGGTGCGGCAGTTGCACCGGAAACAATTGCACCGGCGTTTGCAGGGATCTCTCTTCCGATCCCTCCCACTGCGGCGGCTGCGACAATCCTCCTTGCCCGAGCGGCTGGTCCTGCCAGAACGCACAGTGCGTGGCGCCGCCACCGCCGCCTCCACCTCCAAATTGCCCACCGGGCACGCAGGACTGCAACGGTGACGGGTCTTTGTGCGTCTCACCGCCTCGTGAATGCCCTTGATGAATGAAAGGATGGCGCGGAGCCGCGCCATCCCGTCCCGTCCCGGTTCAGAGCAGCACGCGCCAATCGGTGCCGGCGGGGCCGTCGCGCAGCTCCACTCCGCGCGCCGCGACCTCCGCGCGGATGGCGTCGGCGCGGGCGAAATCCTCGCTCCTTGCGCGCCGCGAGCCGGGCGGAGATGCGCTCCTGCACCCAGGCCAGATCGATGCCCTTGCGGGAGGCCGCGAGAGCGCGCCGCTCGCGGATCGCGTCCGCCGGGGCGCGCGACGACAGCCCGAGCACGTGCGAGAGCGTCCGCGCCGTGTGCAGGAGCGCCGCCACCTCCTCGGGCTTTCCTTTCGCGTCGATGCGCGCGTTGAGCAGGCCGTAGACGCGCTCCAGCCGCGCCATGGCCTCGGCCGTGTTGAAGTCGTCCTCCATGGCCTCGCGGAACGACTGCGCGTGCTCGGCCAGGGCTTTCGGCTCGCCGCTGAACTTCTTCGCCACCAGGAAAGCGTCGCCCTTGGCGAGCGACTCGTAGAAGTACTCCACCCGCCGGTCCGCCTCGATGATGGCGGGCTCGGTGAAGCTGATCGGATGCCGGTAATGCGTGGAGAGCAGGAACGCGCGCAGGGCCTCGCCGTCCCAGTGCGCGAGCAGGTCGCGGATGGTCTTGAAGTTGCCCAGCGACTTGCTCATCTTCTCCGCGTCCACCGTGACGAAGCCGTTGTGCATCCAGTAGCGCGCCAGGTCCTGCCCGCTGGCCGCCTCGCTCTGCGCGATCTCGTTCTCGTGGTGGGGAAAGACCAGGTCCTTGCCGCCGCCGTGCACGTCGAAGGTGATGCCCAGGTACTTCTGGCACATGGCCGAGCACTCGATGTGCCAGCCGGGCCGGCCCGGGCCCCAGGGCGACTGCCAGGTCACGCTGGCGGGCTCGCCCGGCTTCGCCGCTTTCCAGAGCGCGAAGTCGAGCGGGTCGCGCTTCTGCTCGCCGGGGTCCACCCGCGCTCCCGAGAGCAGGTCGTCGAGGTTGCGCTTGGAGAGCTTGCCGTAGGCGGGGAACGATCGCACCGCGAAGTAGACGTCGCCCTGCGCCGCGTAGGCGTTGCCGCGCTCGATCAGCTTGCCGATGATCTCCAGCATCTCGGGCACGTGCTCGGTGGCCTTCGGCTCCACGTCCGCCGGCAGGACGTTGAGCGCCTCCATGTCGCGGCGGCATTCCTCGATGAAGTGCTCGGCGAATTGCCTTCGGGTCCTGGCCGCGCTCGCCGGCGCGGCGGATGATCTTGTCGTCCACGTCGGTCCAGTTGCGGACGTAGCTCACCTGCCACCCCGCCCAGCGCAGGAAGCGCACCGCCACGTCGAAGGCGGTGAGCATGCGGGCGTGGCCGATGTGCGGCAGGTCGTAGACGGTGATGCCGCACACGTAGATGCCGATGCGGCCCGGCTGCACCGGGGCGAAGTCCTGCTTCTCGTTGGCCAGCGTGTTGAAGACGCGCAGCGGCATGATTCGCCTTTTCAGGGGCCCCGAAGCGCGAAGGGCGCGAGCACTCTACCGTGCCCACGCCCGCCCGCCCTGTTCAGGTTCTGATCAGCAGTTGAAGATGGACTTGAGGTCGCCTTCGATGTCGTCCTCGTTGACGCCCTTGGCGAGCGAGAGCTCCTTGATGAGGAGGTTGCGGGCGGTGTCGAGCATCTTGCGCTCGCCGAAGGACAGGTCCTTGTCGCCCTTGAGCAGGTAGAGATCGCGCAGCACCTCGGCGATCTCGAAGACCGAGCCCGTCTTGATCTTCTCCATGTACTCCCGGTAGCGGCGGTTCCAGGTGGCGGAGTCGACCGAGATGTCCTTCTCGCGGAGGATGGTGTAGACCTTCTTGACGGCCTCCTCGTCGATGATCTCGCGCAGGCCGACCGAGCCCACCTTGTTGATCGGGATGATGATCTTCATCCCGTTCTCCAGGATCTTGAGGACGTAGAACGACTGGCGCTGGCCGGCGATCTCCTTGTGCTCGATGCCCATCACCTCGCCTACGCCCTGCCCGGGGTAGACGGCCTTGTCGCCAACCTTGAAAGTCTGCATAGATTCTGGACTTTAACACAGAGCGGCATCGAACGTCAAGCACGCTATTGACGCGAATCTCACGAGCGGTGTAGCGTGGGCGGCTACTGTGTGTAGGCTGTAGGCGGATGCCTACATAGGGGTTTTCGGGGGGTGGGGATGGGGCGGCCGCTTCTGGCGGCGTGCGCGGCGTTTCTCGCCGGCGCGTATCTCTCGGCGTTCGTGCCTTTCCCGGCTGCGCATGCGCTGCCGCTGATGACGGCTGCGCTGGTGGCGCTGTCGCTCGCGGCTGCGCTCCTGCCAATGTCCCTGCGTCCTGCGCGCGCCGTGGCCCTCGGGCTCCTGCTCGGCATGCTGCGCGGGGCGGCACGCGACCCGGCGACGCCCTTCACCCTGCCCGACGAGTTCGAGGGCGTAGTGGTGGCCCAGGACGTGGTGCGCGTGCCGCAGGGGCTCGTCTCGCTGCGCCTGCGCGGACTGCCCGTCCACCGGGGCGATCGCGCCCGCTTCTTCGGCAAGGTCCACCTGCCGCCCCCACGGCTCAATCCCGGCGGCCGCGATCGCCGCGCGCAGCTCCTCGCCCGCGGCATCGCCGTCGAGGGCAACGCCGAGGTGGTGGCGGTGCTCGAGCGCGGGCCTGCGCTCTGGCGTTACCTCGACGAGCTGCGCGCGCGCTTCGCGGAGCGCGCGGCGAGCATCTGCAGCTCGCCGGAGCGCGCCGCGCTCGTCACCGCGCTCGCCGTCGGCGACCGCAGCGGGCTCTCGCGCGAGGCGGAAGACGAGCTGGCGGCGAGCGGGCTCGTGCACCTGCTCGCCAGCTCCGGCCTGCACCTCGCGGTGGTGGTGCTGCTCATGCGCGAGCTGGCGCGGCGGCTCTGGCTGCGCACGCGGTTCGCCGCGCGGCTCCGGCCGGCGGCCTTCGGGGCGGCAGTGGCCGTGCCCTTCGCGGCGTTCGAGGTGCTGCTTCTCGGAGCGCCCTGGCCCGCGATCCGGGCGGGCGTCGGCGCCGTGCTCCTGCTCGCCGGGTCGCTCTTCGCCCGCCGCCCCGACGGATTGACCACGCTGGGCGTCGCCGCGGCGGCGTGCGCGCTGGTGGACCCGGCGGCCACCCACGACCTGGCCCTGCAGCTTTCGCTGGCCGGCATCGCCGGCCTGCTGCTCCTGGCGCGTCCGCTGCGCGAGCTCTTGCCCATGCCCTTCCCACCCGCCGGCGCCTCGCCATGGCGGCGCATCTGCGAGCACGTGCTCGGGCTCGCCTGCTCCACCGCCGCGGCTGCGCTCTGCACGGCTCCGCTCCTGGCGGCGACCTTCCACCGCATCTCGCTCGTCTCGGTCTTCGCGAACGCGCTGGGGCTCCTGCCCGGCCTCCTCGCGATTCCGGTGGCCACCCTGCTCGTGCCGCTCAATCTCCTGCCGCTCTGGTGGGCCGCCGACCTCCTCGCCGGCGCAACCCTGGCGGCGGCGCACGCGTTTGCCGCGCTGCCCTTCTCTACCCTCGCGGTGGCCACGCCGGGGCTCCTCGCCTGCGCGCTCTGGTACGCGGGCGTCCTGCAATGCATGCGTCGCCGCTTCCGCGCCGCGCTCGTCCCCTGGGCCGCGCTTGCGCTCCTCGCGGGTTCGCGCACGGCGCTGGCGCACGCGCGCGACGGCGTGACGGTCACCTTTCTCGCGGTCGGCCAGGGCGATTCGGCCATCGTGCAGCTTCCCGGGGGGCACGCGATGCTCATCGATGCCGGAGGCGATCTCACCTGGCCGGGAAGGTTCGACACCGGCGCGCGCGACGTCGCGCCGGCGCTCGCGGAGCTGGGCATCTCGCGGCTGGACGTGGTGGTCCTCACGCACCCGCATCCGGACCACGCGGGCGGCATTCGCACCGTGCTCGATCGCGTCCCGGTGGGCGAGCTGTGGATGACGCCGGAGCCCGACGCCATCGCCACCGCCGTGCGCGAGCGCGCCGCGCGCAGAGGCGTTCCGGTGCGCGAGCCGCACGAGCTGACCCTGGCCGGCGTTCGCGTCGAGGTGCTCTCACATTACCAGGCGGGACGCTCGCTCAACGACAACTCCATCGTGCTCCGGCTCGTCCACGGAGAGGTGGCCATGCTCTTTCCCGGCGACGTCGAGGCGCTCGCGGAGGCGGACCTGGCGCAGGGCCCCTCCGAGCTGCGCGCGCAGCTGCTCAAGGCGCCGCACCACGGAAGCCGCACCAGCAGCACCGAGGCCTTCCTCCGGCGCGTCTCGCCGCGGTTCACCGTCTTTTGCGAAGGCGCGGGCAACCGCTTCGGGTTCCCCAATCCGGACGTCGTCGCCCGCACGCCCGGCGAGACCTTCCGCACCGAGGCGGGCGCCATCGTGGCCGAAAGCGACGGCCACGCCCTGCGCGTCGGCCGCTACGACCAGCGCGCGCGGTAGCGCACCACGGTGGACGTCGGATCCGAGCTGACCCGCTGTGGTTCGTCCACCGCGCCCTGCCGCTGGCAAAGCTCGATCATGTACATGAGGTTCCCGCGCGTGACGTCGAACATCGCCGGCGGCACGTCCGGACCGTCGCAGGTCATCGCCACCACCCCCTCGGCGTCGCTGACCGGCTCGTACTCGAAATGCAGCCCGCTGGTGACCAACGGGTAGAACCGGTCGAGGTTCGCGAGCAGCGTGGCCGGCGTCTGCCCGAACAGCGTCATCGCCAGCCTCAGCACCGGCTGCACCATGGTGCCGCCGAGCTTGCGCGCCGCCTCCAGGCCGAGATCGACGCAAGCCTGGCGCCCCGCGTGCTTCGCGATCAGCGTCTCCAGCTCGTCGAGCGGCTTCGAATCCATCCAGCTGAGGATGACGGGCGGCTTCTCCACCAACCTGGCCGTCTCCGGCGAGCAGTCCGCGAGCACCTGCTTGGCGAGCCCGCGCTGCTGGATGAAGTCGACGGCGCTCTTGAACGAGGCGCCGATGTAGCCGCGTTTCGATCCCCCCTTTCCGCTCATTCGCTTTCTCCGACCCACTGCATGGCATCCTGCGAGTCGCCGTCGCGCTGCTGCGCGGGGACACTGTCATGATACTGCAGGGTCCAGTACGAGCCGGTGGCAAACCCGGGCAGGCGGAAGGGATTGAAGCTGCTCAGGCTGGCGATGCCGCCTCCCACCACGCCGGGCGGGAAGGAGGTCATCTTCAGCGCGCAGCCCGCCAGCACGAACCCGGCGAGCGGCACGTCGTTGCTGGTCAAGGTGCAGGTGCCGAGGCCCACGAACGAGCCCTCCGGCAGATCGAAGCGCACGTAGAAGTCCTGCTGCAGCCCCGCCGGGAAGGTGAAGTTCGTCAGGCGCGCGCAGGCGGTGGCGACGCCGATCTTGCGCGGCTCCTCGTCCCGGACCATGCCGGTGTGCTCTTCCACCCGGTAGGTGTAGAGGCTCGCGCCGAGGAGCAGGTTCACGGCGAAGGGGGCGGTCTGGCAGAAGGCGCGGTCGGGCGGCGAGGCGGGATCTTCCGCCGAGCGGACCTGCACGATGCGGGTCTCGGCGGAGGCGGCGGAGGCCCAGGCGGCGAGGAGGAAGGGCAGCGTCTTCAGCATGCGATCGGTCATTGGGGTTTCCCGTTTGCTGGTTAGAGGCGGATGAGCTGGCCGCCGTAGTGGACGTTGGCTCCGACCGCCGCGAGCATGACCAGGTCGCCGCTCCCCATCCTCACCACGCCGGCCTCGAGATCGTCGGCGAGGAGGATGAGCATGCCGGCGGCCGAGGTGTTGCCGCGCGTGTCCACGTGGCAGGCCACCTTGTGCGCGGGCAGCCCGGCGCGGGCGACGAAGTGATCCATCAGCCGCTTGTTCGGCTGGTGGAAGTAGTAGCGCTTGATCTCCGGCTCGAGCTGCTCGTGGCCCTCGAGCGCGGCGCTCATGCAGCGCTTCATGTAGGTGGGGTAGCTCTGCGCCACCTTGAGGCCGTCGACGACGAACGCGTGATCCACCGGGCGGCAATTGGCGTGGTAGGGCAGCCTGGTGTTGCCGCCGCCGCGCCGGATGACGAGGTCCGAGTGGGCCGTGCCGGCGACCGAGTTGAGGATGCCCGCGCCGGTACCCGCCTCGCCGGCGCGGAGGATCACCGCGCCGGCGCCGTCGCCGAACACGTACATGGAGAGGAAGGCGTTGATCTTCTTGCCGCCGTCGAGCTGCAGCTCGGCAGTGTAGACGTCGCGGTCGAGCAGCGCGGAGGTGAAGGCCGAGGCGACCACCGCGATGGTGCGGAACTGCCCGCCCGCGATCATCTTGCGCGCCAGCTCGATGACGTACGGCGTGCCGCCGCAGCCGTCGTCCATCAGGAGCGCGAAGGCGTCCTCGCGGCAGCCGAGGCGCCGGTGCAGCTCCATCGCGTCATGGCTGAAGTTCAGCTCGTCGGGCGTGCAGGTGACCACGAAGACCGCGTCCAGATCGCTCGCGGGAAGCTGCGACATCTCCAGGGCGCGCCGGAGCGCCACCTCGCACATGTCGGTGTTGTTCGCCGGGTAGAACGTCGAATCGGTCGGGGGCGGGATGGCGCGACCGCTCTTCTCGTCGAAGTCCCAGAGGAAGCGGCGTTCGCTCACGCCGGTCTTCTCGATGATGCGCTCCGCCGGCCAGCCGGGGATGGCCCGGGCCATGCGCTCGGTGCTGATCCTCCGGGTGGGCACGAACGCACCGGCTCCCACAACTTGCACCCTCTGCTCGGTCATGTTTGCGGAGTTCTCCTTTCCCCGGAGGCCTCCGCAAGGAACGCGCCAGCGCACAACTCCCTTCGAATTGTTTGGCCTCGGTTGGCCGAATGCTTTAAAAATGGAGCGCCCTCGCGCCCTCCGCGCCGCAGCGTCGCACCCTGGAGCTTCACCGATGAAGCGATGACGACGAAAGCGACGCACCTCCCGCCGGCGCACTCCCGCGAGCAGCGCGTGCCGCTGCACGTGCCCGTGGCGCTGCGCCCCGCCCTGCCCGGCTGCTGGTCGGTCAACCTGAGCCGCTCGGGCATCGGCCTCGCGGCCGCCGGCGGCTCCGTCTCCGCGCCCGTCGAAGGGGACGAGATCGAGGTCCAGTTCCCCCTTCCCGACGCCGAGCCGGTGTCGGCGCGAGGCGTGGTCTGCTGGCGCTCCGACTCGGCGGGCGGTCGGGGCAGCATCTCGCTCGGCGTGCGCTTTCTCGCTTACGCAGGGGACGGACAGCTCCGCGTGACGCGGTATCTCCATCGCCATCGGCTTCGAGCGGCGGTCGCCTTCTGTCCGCCGTCGGAGCGCCGCGTGGTGCGGGAGGCGCTGGAGCCGGAGATCGAGCTCCACTTCGGCGACTCCGCGCCCGACGTGGTCCAGGCGCTCGGACGCGGCGACGTGGCCGCCCTGGTGATCTGCGGCCACGATGCCGACCGGGCCACCGCGCTGGCGGAGCTGGTCGCGTCGCGCGGCGCCGCGGGCGAGCTGCTTGGCCCGGGTCAGCCCGGGGATCTCGCGCCGCGGGTGGTGTACTGCGCCCCGGCCGCGCCGGCCCGCCTGGTGAAGCTGTTCAACGCGGGAAGGATCTTCCGCGCGCTCGAGCCGCCGCTCGCCGTGGCGCCGCTGCGCGAGGCGGTGGCGGCCGCCTGCGCCGAGCACGGCGTGCGCACCGAGCAGCAGCGGGCGGGCCTGGCGCTGGAGCGGGCGCTGCTCCGCCGCACGCATCCCGCAGTGCGCAAGCCCGCCCCCGCAGCTGCCCAGGTCGGCTGGGAGAGCCCCGCCGGGCGGCACGCGCTGCAGCTCGCGCGCATCGCCGCGCCGCACCCGGTCGCCGTCCTCCTGCAAGGCGAGACCGGCGTGGGCAAGGAGGTGCTGGCGCGCATGCTGCACGATCTCGGCGGCGACAGGCGGACGGGCCCCTTCGTCGCGCAGGACTGCGGCGCGCTCACCGACACCCTCCTCGAGAGCGAGCTCTTCGGCCACGTCCGCGGCGCCTTCACCAGCGCCTTCGCCGATCACCCCGGCCTCTTCGTGCTCGCGGACGGCGGGACCATCTTCCTCGACGAGATCGAGAACACCAGCGCGAAGTTCCAGTCGCGCCTCCTTCGCGCCGTGGAGACGGGCCAGGTGCGACCGGTGGGCGGAAGCGAGACCCGCAGCGTGCGCGTGCGCCTGGTCGCCGCCAGCAACCGCGACCTGGGCGAAGAGGTGAAGGCGGGCCGCTTTCGCGCCGACCTCTACTACCGCCTCAACAGCTTCATCATCGAGGTCCCTGCCCTGCGCGCGCGGCGCGCGGACATCCTGCCTCTGGCCCGCCATTTCCTCGCGCACTTCAGCCACTCGACGGGCCGCGCGGTGACGGGAATCTCCGACGAGGCGGCGGACCTGCTCGTCGCCGCCGATTGGCCCGGCAACGTGCGCGAGCTGCGCAACGTCATCGAGCGCGCGGTCCTGCTCACCGAGCCAGGAGGACCCATCGCTCCGGCGGCGCTCCCTCGGGCCATCCAGGAATCCGGAAGGGATGCGAAAGCCGCGGCGGGCACGCTCCGCCAGCGCCTCGAGCAGGCGGAGCGCGAGATCCTGCGCGAGGCCTTCGACCAGGCGGGCGGGGTCATCCGCCGCGCGGCTCGCGAGCTGGGCGCGGATCCGGTGACCCTCGCCCGCCGCGCCCGCAGGCTGGGCGTGCTCGCGCGGCGCTCGACGCCGCCTTTGGCCGTGCCTCCGCACGACGACACCACGGTCCCGTCGTAGCCGCTAGTCCCACGGCAGCGCGCGGACGACCGCGGCGCTGCGGGACAGCCGCCGCGACCTCGCAGCGGGCTAGTCCCACGGCAGCGCGCGGACGACCGCGGCGCTGCGGGACAGCCGCCGCGACCTCGCAGCGGGCTAGTCGGAGGAGTCGAAGCGAGCGTGGCGAAGCGGTCGAGCGCATGGAAGTCGCCGCGCATCGGCGGGCTGAACGCCTGTCCTTCGCCGGGCTGCCCGGGTCCCTGGCGCAGGCGGTAGAGGTTGAACTTCCAGGTGTCTCCGCGCTCCGGACGCGGCTTGGGCATGCCGGTCAGCGCCGAGAAGGGAATGGCCAGCTCCACCGTCCATCCCCGATCGACGTCCGCCGGCTGGTTCAGCGTCCCGTCGACGTGCACGGCATGCCGCGCCCGCGACGACCAGGAGAGATCCATTCCCTGCCTCGGCCCGCCGCTGAAGCTCGCGTCGAACAGGGCGTTGGTCGGAGCGACCTCGATCTCGTCGTAATGCGAGGAATCGCGCGAGGGGTTGAGGAAGATCTCCACCACGTTCGAGGTGTAGAGCTTCTCGTCGTCCTTGGAGAACGCCCCGGAGACGTTCGCGTCCTCCGCCAGGAAGGCGACGTAGAGGTTCTCGTCGTCCCAGAGCAGGCGCGCCTCGGTGGCCGCGCTCGCGCCCTTGCCGTCGAGGCTGCGCAGGAAGGGTCCGGCCTTTTCCGCGTCGTCCCAGGAAGGCTCGGCGAGCACGCCATCGATCTGGATCGGCCCGCGCGCGCGGTGCACCACGTACTCGGCAGGCCGCTTGCGACACCCGCAAACGCAGAGGCAGACCAGCGCGAAGACCCGCACCCGCGCAGCCTATCCCAGGCGCGCCTTGCGGACGATCAGGTGGCAGAGCCGCTGGTGCCCGGCGAGGAGCGACGAGAAGGTCAGCGATCCCAGCCGCGTGCGCACGGCATACGAGGTGCCGAGCGGCCCGGGCACCACGTCGACGCGCAGGATGTCGTCGAAGGCGACGGTCCGCTCCATCGACAGCGTGCGCACCGTCAGGCCGGCGTCGCTGACGATGTAGGCGAGCCGGTTGTAGAAGATGGAGCAGGCGGTGAAGAGAGCGACGAAGAAGGCCGCCGAGAAGAAGGCCGAGCGCGTCGCGCCCTGCATCGCCAGGAGCGCGAGGAAGACGGCAATCCAGAGCGTGTCGGCCGCCATCACCACGGTGCGCAGGGCAATCCACGGTCGGAAGGTCTCTGGAGCGAGCGCCTCGCGACCTCGTGGAAACTGCAGCATGCAAATGAGCATAGCGACGCCGGATTCGCGCGGCAATCGCACGGGCGCTGCTACACTCGTCCCGTGCACGGATCGGCGCAAACGCAAGTGCCGCCCGGCTGGGAGGACGCCGAGCGGGCGGAGCGGCTCGCGGCGCGAATTCCCGCGGAGACGGGATTCTCTACCGGTGCCGTACTGCCGCTGTGCCTGCGCAGCGCCGATCCTGACGGCGCCCTGGCCGGGACGGTCCGCGCGCTCGCCGCGCGCAAGGAGCGGTACGGCAGGCCCGCCCCCGCCGCCTCGCTGGCGCCGCTGGTGCTCGTCTGCGCCGGCTCCAGGTTCCTCGCGCAGGTCCTCGCGGCGCGCCCGCGGCTGGTCGATCTCCTCGCCTGCACCCGTTTCCCGCTGCGCCCTACGCCGTTGCGCGCCTCCCGCTGCTCCGACGCAGGGACGCTCGCTCGCAGGCTGCGCCGGGTCAAGCAGGTGGAGGTGCTGCGCATCGCCCTGCGCGATCTCTCCGGCGCCTCCGTCCCGGAAGTGACCCGCGATCTTTCGCGGCTCGCGGCGAGCGCGTTCGACGCGGCCGTGCGCTTCCATTACCGGAGGCTTTGCGAGCTGCATGGGCCACCCGCCGGCCGCACGGCGGGCGGTCCGTCCGGCTTCTGCGTGCTGGGGATGGGCAAGCTGGGCGGCGAGGAGCTGAACTTCTCCTCCGATGCCGACGTGCTCTACGTCTACGACCGCGACGGCCGGACCGAAGGCGCCAATGCGCTCGACCACTTCGCTTTCTACGCGCGCCTGGCGGAGGCCGTCACCGCCGCCGTCGGTTCGCCCAGCGCCACGCCGGAGGGCGGATTCGTCTTTCGCGTGGACCTCGACCTTCGCCCGGAGGGCCGCAGCGGCCCCATCGTCAACGCCATCCGCGGGCTCGAGCTCTATTACGAGGCGCAGGGCGCCGCCTGGGAGCGGTTCGCCCTGCTCAAGGCGCGCCCCATCGCCGGCGATCTCGCTGCGGGCGAGGCGGCGCTGCGGGCGCTGCAGCCGTTCGTCTTCCGCAAGTACTTCGACCTCGCGGCCATCGACGAGATGCGCAAGCTGAAGGCGCGGGCGGAGAAGGAGGCCGCGCGCGTCGCCGGCGTCGATCTCAAGCTGGGCAAGGGCGGCATCCGCGAGATCGAGTTCTTCGTGCAGGCGCTGCAGCTCTTGCACGGCGGCCGCGACGCCAACCTGCGCGTCCGCGGGACCCTCAAGGCGCTGGAGCGGCTGCTCTACGCGGGCCTCGTCTCCAGCCGCGACCGCGACGAGCTGGGCGAGGCCTACGTGGTGCTGCGCCGGCTGGAGCACCGCGTGCAGATGGTCGCGGAGCGGCAGACCCACGCCATCCCCGACGATCCGCGCGAGCGCGAGCGGCTGGCCCGCCGCGCCGGCTACCCGGACGCCTCGACCATGGAGCGCGATCTCTTGCGGCACCGCGCACAGGTGGAGGGGCGGTTCCAGGATCTCCTGCGGGTTGCCGGCGGCGGCGCTCCGGGCGAGGAACCGCGCGCCGCGGCCGCGGCAGATCCGGAGGCGAGCCCGGCGGAGCGCGCAACTGCGCTCGCGGAGCTGGGGTTCGACCAGCCCGAAGGCAGCGCCGAGGAGCTGGCGCGGCTCGCCCGCAAGCGCGGCACGCCCTTTCACGATCCGCACCCGCTGGGGCCGGCGCTGATCACCGAGCTCGCGGCAGCGCCGGATCCCGACCAGGCCCTGCGCCATCTCGCCGATCTCTTCGGGACCCTCGCCGACGCCTCGGCCGCGACGCGCCTGCTCGGGCAGAGCCCGCGGACCACCCGGCTGCTCCTCTCGCTCTTCGGGTCCAGCGACTATCTCTCCCGGCAGCTCCTCCGCCATCCGGAGCTGATCCATCAACTGGTGCTTCGCGGCGCCGCCGCGCTGGTCCGCGACAAGCCGGACCTCGAGGCCGAGCTGCGCGGGCGCCTGCGCGCGCTGCCCCTGGACGACGTGGAAGCGGCGCTCACCGAGCTGCGGAGGTTCCGCAACGAGGAGGTGCTCCGGGTCGGGCTCCACGACGTGGCCGGCGCCCTCGACGTCGAACAGGTCTCGCGCCAGCTCTCCGATCTCGCCGACGTCTGCGTGGAGGCGTGCTTCGCGCTCGCCGTCTCCGAGATCGAGAAGCGCTACGGCAAGCGCGACGCCACCATGGTGGTGATCGCGCTGGGAAAGCTGGGCGGGCGCGAGCTCGGCTACCACTCCGATCTCGACCTGCTCTTCCTCTACAGCTCGCCCGGCGAGCACGCCGAGAACCACGAATATTTCGCCCGCATCGCGCAGAAGCTCATCAGCCATCTGACGCTGTCGTTGCGCGAAGGCATCCTCTACCGCATCGACACCCGCCTGCGCCCGAGCGGCAGCGCCGGGCCGCTGGTCATCTCCTTCGACGCGCTCGCCACCTACCACGCCCGCGAGGCGCGCCTCTGGGAGCGGCAGGCCCTGCTGCGGGCGCGGCCGGTGGCGGGCGACGAGGCGCTCTTTTCGCGCGCCTTCGCCCAGGTCCTGGAGCCCAGCCTCTACCGGCCGATCGACCGGGCCGCCGCCGCGAAGGAAGTGCTGGCGATGCGCGAGCGGATGGAGCGCGAGATCGCCGGCGAGATCCTCCGGCCGGTACCATTCCAAGCTCGGCCGCGGAGGCGTGGCGGACGTCGAGTTCGCGGTGCAGTTCCTCCAGCTCGTGCACGGCGCAGCGCTGCCGCGGATCCGCTCGGCGAGCACGCCGCAGGCGCTCACCGCGCTGCTCCAGGCGGGGCTGCTCGCGCCACAAGACCATGCTCCCTTGTTGCGCGGCTACCGCTACCTCAGGCGCCTCGAGTCGCGGCTGCGCATCGTGCGCGATCGCTCGGTGGACCTCCTTCCCGGCAGCGGCCCCGAGCTGCTGCGCCTGGCGCGGCGCATGGGCTATTCGGGTCCGCGCGCGGGCGAGGAGCTGCTCGCGGACTACGAGCGCACCGCCGCAGAGGTGCGAGCCGCCTTCCTGCGCGTCTTGGGGGCGGCGTGACGCTGCTTCAGGAACGATTCGCGGAGGTCGGACCCATCACCGCCATGGAGACGCAACTCGCGCGCGCGGCGGTGGCGGCGCGGGGCAGGCTGGACGAGCGCGACGAGGCCGCGCTGCGCTACGCGCTCTCTCTTTCCCGCTGCTGGCACGTGCGCGCGCCGGACGGCACCGACGTGGCGGTCGCCGGAGCGCTGCGGCCATTTCGCGAGAGGCTCGTGCAGCTGCTCTGGCCCCTGCTCGACCCGCAGCGACCCATCCTCGCCGCTCCCCACGAGCTGCTTCCTGCGGCGCGCGAGGCGCAGCGCATCGCCCAGGCCGCGCTCGCCGCCGCCAGCGCCCAGCTCGGGCACAAGTTACCGGCGAGCCGGCTGGATGACGAAGTGCGCCGGCGCCACCTCGTCCTCGTCTGCGGCGGCGGCGGCGGCACCGGTTACGTGCACCTCGCCGCCTTCGCGCTCCTGGAGGCCGCCGGCCTGCAGCCCTCGCTCATCGCCGGCAGCTCGATGGGCGCGATCCTCGGCCTCTTCCGCGCCCGGGAGAAGCGGTTCGACCTGGCGCGGATCCCCGAGATCCTGCAGGACCTGACCTACAGGAAGATCTTCCGCGTGCTCCCGCAGCCCAGCCTCTACGGGCTGCCGGGTCCGCTGCGCCTGCACCTGCGCGCCGCCATCGGTCATTGGTTCCGGCAGCCCGACGGATCGGCGGTGCGCCTTTCCGATCTTCCCATCCCGCTCCTCGTCACCGTCACCGGCATCCGCCGCGGCCGGCTGCCGCGCCCCCTGGAGGATTACGAGGCCATGCTCGGCGTCACCGAGCCGGACCCCGGGCGCTGGGGGGTGCGGGCGCTGCACCGCAACGTGCAGCGGCTGACCAGCGCCATCGCCGAGCTCTCCCGCATTCCCCGGCTCACCTCGCGGATGGTCTTCGGCGCTTCCGAGGAGACGCGCGAGGCCGATGCCATCGACGTGGCGGGCTTCTCCGCCAGCGTGCCGGGCGTCATCCATTACGACGTGCTCCGCGACGACCCGCGCATGCACGCGCTCTTGCAGGGCCTGATGGACCACCACGACCTCTTGCGGCTCTGCGACGGGGGAGTCGTCGACAACGTGCCGGTGCGCACCGCCTGGCAGCACGTGCAGCGCGCGGGGCTTCCCGGAAACGGCAGCCGCAACGCGGTCATCTTCGCCCTGGACGCATTCGCGCCCAGGCTGATCACGCCGCTCTGGCTGCCGCTGCAGAGCGTGGCCGCGCCGGCGGTGGCGCGAAACCGGCCCTACGCGCACCTCTACAAGGCGTTCCGCAGGACGCTCTCTCCGCTCGCCCTCTTGCCCAGCCAGCGCGCGCTGCAGTCCATCGTCCGCTCGGCCAAGGAAGAGCTCCTCGCCGACCTTCCCGCCCTGCAGCGGCTGGTGGCGCCGATCCCCTCCGCTGCAAATGTGAAAGTCGAAGGCGCGCCGCCCGCCCTGCGCCTAGCGCCGGGTGCCTTGGCGTGTTATGTCGCGCCACCAATGGCCGCCAAGAAGATCGAGAAGCTGAAGGAATCGCAGCTGATCTGGATGGACGGCAAGTTCGTCCCCTGGGCCGACGCCAAGGTCCACGTCCTCACCCACTCGCTGCACTACGGCGTCGCGGTCTTCGAGGGCATCCGCTGCTACCCCCAGCCCGACGGCGGCGGCGCCATCTTCCGCCTCCGCGAGCACGTCCGGCGGCTCTTCGAGTCGGCGCACATCTGCCTGATGGAGATGCCCTTCTCCAAGGAGCAGGTGATCGAGGCCTGCAAGCAGGTGATGGTCGAAAACAAGCTCAACGAGGGCTACCTGCGGCCCATCGCCTATTACTCCGACGGCCTGATGGGCGTGGGCGCGGTCAATCCGGTGCGCCTCTGCATCGCCACCTGGTACTGGGGCGCGTACCTCGGCGACGAGGGCCTGAAGAAGGGCATCCGCGTGAAGATCAGCTCGTACACGCGCATGCACATGAACTCGGATCCCACCCGCGCCAAGGTCACCGGCCACTACCTGAACGGCGTCCTCGCCAAGCGCGAGGCGCTGATGGCCGGCTACGACGAGGCCATCCTCCTCGACCAGCAGGGTTACGTGGGGGAGGCCACCGGCGAGAACGTCTTCATGGTCCGCGACGGCGTCCTCTACACGCCGCCGGTCGCCGGAGGCATCCTCGAAGGCATCACCCGCGAGTCCATCCTCCGCATCGCCAAGGACAAGGGCATCGCGGTGGAGGAGCGCCGCTTCAGCCGCGACTACCTCTACTGCGCCGACGAGGCGTTCATGTGCGGCACCGCCGCGGAGATCACGCCGGTGCGCGAGGTGGACGACCGCCGCATCGGCGCCGGCGAGATGGGACCGCTCACGCGCGAGATCCAGTCGACCTTCTTCCGCGCCGTGCGCGGCCTCGAACCGCGCTACGCGGAGTGGCTCACCCGGGTGGACTCGCCGGCCGCCGACGCCGCCGTGAAGCGATCGTTCGCGCAATAGACGCGACCACCCGGGGCGACTGACCGGCTACATCGACCCGGTGTATCGGCGCGGGTGCGTCCGACGCTCTGCGCCAACCCAATCACCTTGATTCGTGACGGAATGTCGCGAAGGCAGCACCCGTTATCCCATCGACGGAGGGCGTGGCCAGCCGTCGAGCAGGCGGGTCGGCGGAAGTAGGTGTCTGTGGATGACGCAGAAGGCTGCAATTTCAAGCGAATATTCCGTTGACGACCGTTTGTTCAATTGCTAGCTTGGTCGCCCAACGACCGAGCATAAAGAACCGAGTTTGCTGGAAAAAGGAGCCGCCGCCGTGAGCCGGACCCAATTCCTCGACCTGGATGACCGCACTGAGGATGTTCGCGAGCTGATGCGCGAGCGCCCCCGCGAGACGCTCGACTTCCTGGAGAAGTACGAGCTGTCGTGGGTCTACCACGAGTGCGCGCTCGAGGGCATGGTTCTGACCCACGCCGAGCTGCGGCAGGCGCTGGACCCGAACCCCGGAATGGTGGACTCGAGCATGGTCCACGCCTTCACCGAGGTCCGCAACCAGCGCAACGCCATCGAGTTCATCAAGCAGGAAGCCAAGGCAAAGCAGGTCCGCTACAGCCTGGCGCTGGTCAAGAAGCTCTACGAAGTCCTCTACGCCAATCTGCCCAACCGCATGCCGGTCCAGTTCCGCCGCGACATGCCGCTGCACCGCACCTACTTCCACGACATCGTGCAGCCGGTGCAGATCCAGCCCGCGCTCGAGCAGCTCTTCCACTTCATGGAGAGCGACGAGTTCCAGCGCATGCACCCGTTCAAGCAGGCCACCGCCTCGCACCACCGCTTCATGGAGATCTTCCCCTTCTCCGACCTGTCCGGGAAGGTCGGCCGCATGATGATGAACCTCATCCTCGTGCGCGCGGGGTACATGCCGCTCGTGATCCACAGCATGGACCGCGAGACGTACTACGACGCGCTCCGCCTCAACGCCACGCAGTTCGGACAGGTGATGATGCAGAGCATGGACAACGCGATGGACAACGCCTTCAAGTTCTTCCTGCCGCACTGGAACGAGATGTCGCGCAAGCGCGCCAGCTAGTCGCCTTCGGGGCCGTTGGCTTTCGGCCCCGGTACGGGTACACCCGCGCCATGCTCCTCGGCGCGCACGAATCCACCGCAGGCGGGCTGCACGAAGCGTTTCCCCGCGCGCTCGCGGACGGCGCGGAAGCCGTCCAGATCTTCACCAGGTCCAGCCGGATGTGGCGCGCGAAACCGATCTCGCGCGAAGACGCCGACGCCTTCCGGAAGGCGTCGAAGGCAGCGGGGTTTCCCGCCAGCGTCCACTCGAGTTACCTGATCAACCTGGGCTGCGGGCCCGGCGACCTGCGCGAGAAGTCCATCGCCGCCTTCATCGACGAGCTGCAGCGCTGCGACCTGATCGGCGCCCCCTTCCTGGTCGTGCACCCGGGCTCCTGCCAGGAGACGGCGAAGGGCCTTGCCGCGGTCGCGGAGGCGCTCGACCGCACCTTCGCCGCGCACAAGGGCAAGTGCCTCGTGTTGCTGGAGACGGCGGCGGGCCAGGGCAGCGCGCTCGGCCGCACTTTCGAGGAGTTGCGCGACATCCGCGACGCCTGCAGGAGCCCGGAGCGCATCGGCATCTGCCTCGACACCTGCCACGTCTTCGCCGCCGGTTACGACCTGTCGACCGACCGCGGGTACGACGAGATCTTCGAGAAGTTCGACGAGGTGTTGGGAATCCGACTGCTCAAGGCCTTTCATTTGAACGACTCGATGAAGCCGCTGGGCTGCCGCGTGGACCGGCACGAGCACGTCTGCAAGGGCGAGATCGGGCCGCTTGCCTTCCGCCGGCTGGTCAACGACGAGCGATTCCGCAAGGTTCCGGGCTTCCTCGAGATTCCGCCGGAAGGAAACCGGGCGTGCCTGCAGAGGCTCAAGCGCCTGCGCGGTCAGCCGGCAGGACGCCAGCGGCGACCGCGCGTTGCCACCCCGGCCGGCGGGGGGTAAGGTACCACCCTACTCCATGGCCAACGCGCCTTCGCCGCGGGAATCCGAGCGGCCTCTCGACCCTGCAGCGCCGTCTGAGCTCCGCGACCGGCTCCGCAAGCTCCTCCTCGTCGCCCGCGGGCACGATCGGGCGGTGGTCCTCACCCACGACAACCCCGACCCGGATGCGGTGGCCAGCGCCTGCGGCCTTGCGCACCTGTTGCACCAGTGCGCCGGCGTCTCCGCCATCGCGGCGTACGGCGGAATCATCGGCCGCGCCGAGAACAAGGCCATGCTGCGGGTCCTGCACCTGCCCATCCAGCCGGTGTCGAAAGTGGAGGTGAGGGCGCGGGACCTCGTCTGCCTGGTCGACACCCAGCCGGAAGTCGGAAATTACTCGCTGGCCACGGCGGAGGCGCCGCAACTGGTCATCGACCACCACCCCGCCCGGTCTGCCTCGCTGCTGGCGGCCTTCCACGACGTCGGCGGTCCGGCGGGGGCCACCTCCACCATGGTCACCCAATATCTGCGGGCCGCGCGGGTGCTGCCCAATCCGCAGCTCGCGACCGCGCTCTTCTACGGCATCAAGAGCGACACCCGCGACCTTGGCCGCGAGTACGACCCGGCGGACATCGACTGCTACAACTGGCTCTTTCCCATGGTCGACAAGCCTGCCCTCTCCCGCATCGAGCACCCCTCGGTGCCGGCGCGCTACTTCGCCGCCTACCACCTGGCCTACGAGCGGGCGCGCCTCCACGGCGGCGGCGAGGCGGTGGTGGTGGACATGGGCGAGGTGTACGTCCCGGAGATCGTTCCCGAAGTGGCGGAGAGGCTGGTCAGCCTGGAAGGGCTGCGCTGGTCGTTGGCGACGGGCTCGTACAAGGGAGAGCTGTATCTGTCCTTGCGGCTCAACGACAAGCGCGTCAACGCCGGCAAGCTGGTGCGCGAGGTCTGCGCGCCGCTGGGAGGGAGCGCGGGCGGCCACGGCGCGATGGCCGGCGCGCGCATGCCGCTGCGCGGCCGATCGTCGGAGCTGCTCGCCGCCGACCTCTCCGCGGCCTTCCTGCGCGCGTTCCACCTGCGGCCGGGCCCGGGAACGCCGCTGGTGCCGCTGTTGCCGTGAGCGCCGTCTATCTCGATGCGAACGCCACCACCCCGCTCGACGCGGCGGTGCTGGCGGAGATGACGCCGGCGTTGACGGGCTTTTTCGCGAATCCGTCGTCGGTCCACAAGCCGGGGCAACAGGCGCGCGCGCTGGTGGACGCGGCGCGGGAACGCTGCGCCAGGGCGCTGGGCTGCGCGCCGCGGGAGATCACCTTCACTTCGGGCGGCACCGAGGCGGATGCGCTGGCCATCCTCGGGACGCGGCCGCGCAGGGTGGTCACCACCGCGGTGGAGCATCCCGCCGTGCTGGGTCCGAGCGGGGCGGCGCCCGCATGCGTGCGCGTGCCGGTGCTTCCCTCCGGAGAGCTGGATCTGGACGCGCTTCGCCAGGCGCTGCCCGGCGCGTCGCTCTGCTCGGTGATGGCGGTGAACAACGAGACCGGCGTCGTCTTTCCGCTGCGCGAGGTGGCGGCGCTCTGCCGGGAAGCCGGCGTGCCGCTGCACGTCGATGCGGTGCAGGCCGCGGGAAAGATGCCGCTCGACTTTCCCTGGGACCTGATCAGCCTCTCGGCGCACAAGATCGAAGGCCCCAAGGGCGCCGGGCTTCTGGCGGTGCGGGGCGCGCTGAAAGTATCGGCGCTGCAGGCGGGCGGGCATCAGGAACGGGGCAGGCGCGGAGGCACCGAGAACGTAGCCGGCATCGTCGGGCTGGGCGCGGCGCTCGAGCGGGCCGCGGCGTCGCAACCGGCGCGGGCAGCGCGGCTGGGCCCGCTGCGCGATCGCCTCGAGGGCGCGGCGCGCGAGATCCCCGGGGCGCGGGTGGCCGGAGCCAGCGCGTCGCGTGTGTATAATACACTGAATGTCGCATTTGCGGGCTGCGAAGGAGAGACGCTCCTGGCCGCGCTCGATCTGCAGGGCATCGCGGTGAGCACGGGCAGCGCCTGCAGCGCCGGGTCGGTAGAGCCGTCGCCGGTGCTCCTGGCGATGGGCTATTCCCGCGAGCTGGCGCGCGGCGCCCTTCGCTTCTCGCTCTGGAGCGGCAACACCGAGGAGGAGATCGCGCGCGTTTGCGCCGTCCTTCCCGCGGTGGTGGCCCGCGCCCGCGGCTCGGCCGCCTGAACGGCGGTGAAGCTCAGGCCTTGAAGAGCCCGCGCACCACCGACGCGATCCCCAGCGCGCCGCCGGAGATCTCGTCGTGGAACGGCTGCAGCGCCGCGGCGAACTCCTGCGCGGTGGCGAAGCGGTGGGCAGGCTCGATCTGCAGCGCCCGGTGCAGCACGTCGCCCAGCCCCGGCGGGATCTCCGGCCGCAGCGACTCCACCCCCGCGATGCGCCCTTCGCGCAGCGCGTCCTGCATCTGGTCGTTGTCGGCGCCCTGGATGGCGCGCTGGTTGGTGAGCGCCTCGTAGAGAATGGTGGCGGCCCCCCAGAGATCCACCTGCGTCGACAGCGGCCTGCGCTCGAGCTGTTCCGGCGCCAGGTACGCGAGCTTGCCCCAGAGCGTGCCGCCCTCCTCGTCGCCGCCCATGGCCCTCACCTTGGCGATGCCGAAATCGCCCAGCTTGATCTCCCCCAGCCGCGAGATGAACAGGTTGGAGGGCGACACGTCGCAATGGACGATGTTGAGCGGCAAGCCGGTTGGGCCCTTCGCCTCGTGGGCGTAGGCGAGCGCGTCGAGGACGGCCATGGCGATGTGCACCGCGAAGTTCACCGGCAGGAAGATGCCGCGTTCGCGGCAACGGGAGAGGATCAGCGCCAGGTCGCGGCCATCCACGTACTCCATGGTGAGGTAATAGACCTCGCCCACCACTCCTGCCTCGAACACCTCGACGATGTTGGGGTGCCGGAGCATGGCGGAGACGTCGGCCTCTCCGCAGAAGAGGTCCACCGCCTCGGCGTCGGTGGTGAGCCGTGGCGTGAGGCGCTTCACCGCCACCAGCTGTCCTGCGCGCGGGCCTTCGAGCACGCGCGCCTTGTAGACTTCCGCCATGCCGCCGCGACCCAGCAGCTGGACGATTTCGTACTTGCCGAAATCGTGGGTTGGTCACCGCATCGGAGGGTCGGGCAAGGGAGCAAGCATGCGTGGTCCCACTCTACGGGTGCTCCCGGGTACGCGCAATGTTGCGTTGACTTCAAGTGCCTCACGGCCCAGACTTCCGGGTAGAGGAGGATGTGCGCAGGGCCTCAGAATCTTCCCCTGCCTGGATTGCGTGATGGGTGGCTGACCTCGTGCCCGATAGCTGTATACAGGGGCCTCGAATTTCCTGCGGTGTGCAAGCCCCCGCCGCGTTCTGCGCGGCCATCGGGGAAGCCTGAAGCGGGACACAGGGGTCCCACCTGCCATAGCGCAGGGCACCACCAATGCTGCCCACACGGCCAAGGCGGGGGTTCTTCTCGAGCCGGCTTTCGCGAGCCGGCTCTCTTTTTCATGGTCTCCCTCGACGAACAGAAGCGCGCCTTGCGCGCGCTGGTGCGGGCGCGGATGCCGAAGCGCGACTCGCCGGAGTTCATGGCCGCGTCGGTGGCCGCGCAGGAACGGCTGGCGGCCTCCGACCTGGTCGCCCGGGCACGGGTGATCGCGCTCTACCGCGCCCTGCCCTCGGAGTGCGGCACGGCGGCGCTGGCAGCGGCGCTGCAGGCGCTGGACAAGGAAATCTGCTACCCGGTCGTGCTGCCCGCAGAGCGCAAGCTCGAATTCCGGCGGGGCGCGGGCGCGTTCGTGGCGGGGTCGCTCGGCATCGAGGAGCCCACCGGCGCTCCGGTGCCGCTGCGGGATCTGGATCTGATCGTGACACCGGCCACCGCGGTGGACGATGGCGGAGGGCGCCTGGGGCGCGGCAAGGGTCACTATGACGCCACGCTGGCGGTCGCGCGGGCGGTCAGCGTCGCACTGGTCTTCGAAGTTCAGCTTGTCGAGAGGGTGCCGCTCGGCGAGGATGATCGGCCCGTCGACGCGGTCTGCACCGAACGGCGGCTCATCATCGTGCCATGAAACTCCTCTTCGTCGGCGACATCGTGGGCAAGCCCGGGCGCATGGCGGTGCGGCATTTCCTGCCCCTGCTGCGGCGGAAGCACCAGTTGGATCTCTGCATCGGCAACTCGGAGAATTCGGCCGGCGGCGCGGGGATCACGCCGGACAGCGCCGACGAGCTGCTCGACGCCGGGCTCGATTCTCATGACCAGCGGAAACCACACCTTCTCCAAGCGCGAGATCGGGCCCTATCTCGACCGCGAGGGATCGCTGCAGCTGCGGCCCGCCAACTATCCGGAGGGCGCGCCGGGTCGCGGCCACGCGGTCATCACCTCGCCCTCCGGCACGAGGCTCGGCGTGATCAACCTCGAGGGCCGCGTCTTCATGAAGCCGCTCGACTGCCCGTTCCGCGCCGCGGACCGCCTGGTGGCGTCGATGCGGGCCGAGGGCGTCCGCTGCATCTTCGTGGACATGCACTGCGAGGCCACCAGCGAGAAGAACGCGATGGGGCATTACCTCGACGGGCGGGTCAGCGCGGTGCTCGGGTCGCACACGCACGTCCAGACCGCGGACGAGCGCGTGCTGCGCGGCGGCACCGCGTACGTCACCGACGTGGGCATGTGCGGCCCCTGGGACAGCGTCATCGGCCTTCGCAAGGAGAGCGCCATCGAGCGCTTCCTCACCCAGCGGCATGCCTCCTTCGAGCTGGGGCACGGCGAGGTCTACCTGCAAGGCGCGATCGTCGATCTCGACGACCAGACCGGCCGCGCGCGCAGCATCCTCCGCGTGCAGGAGAGGCTGCCGGAATGAGCTCGAGCCTGCGCAAGGCGACGCCCGACGAGCAGCTCGTCGAGGTGACCCGCGGGGCGGTCGACGTGCACACGCGCGAAGATCTGCTCAAGAAGCTGCAGGCCTCCTACGAAAAGGAAGTGCCGCTGCGCGTGAAGATGGGGTTCGATCCAACCGCCCCGGACCTGCACCTCGGACACACCGTGCCGCTGGAGCGGATGCGCCGCTTCCAGGACCTCGGGCACACCGTCATCTTCCTCATCGGCGACTTCACCGGGATGATCGGCGATCCCACCGGCCGCAACACCACCCGCCCGCCGCTCACCGAGGAGCAGATCGCGGCCAACGCGGAGACGTACAAGAAGCAGGTCTTCAAGATCCTCGACCGCGAGCGCACCGAGGTGCGCTTCAACAGCGAGTGGCTCACCCCGCTGGGCTCGCCGGGGCTGATCAAGCTCGCAGCGAAGTACACGCTGGCGCGGATGCTGGAGCGCGACGATTTCAAGAAGCGCTGGCAGGAGCAGGTGCCCATCGCCCTGCACGAGCTGCTCTACCCGCTCGCCCAGGGGTACGACTCGGTGGCGCTGAAGGCCGACGTGGAGCTGGGCTCCTCCGACCAGCTCTTCAACCTTCTCGTGGGACGGACGCTGCAGAAGGAGTACGGGCAGCGCGCCCCAGGTCTGCCTCACCGGACCGTTGCTCGAGGGCACCGACGCGCGCGAGGCCGGCGGCAGGATCGTGGGCGACAAGATGAGCAAGTCGCTGAACAACTACGTGGGCATCGACGAGCCGCCCTCCGAGCAGTACGGCAAGCTGATGAGCATCTCCGACGGCTTGATGTGGAGGTACTACGAGCTGCTCTCCCGCAAGTCGCTGGCGGAGATCGAGGCGCTGCGCCGCGCCCACCCCAAGCAGGCGAAGAGCGAGCTGGCGAAGGAGATCGTCACCCGCTACCACGGCGCCGCGCACGCCCGGCTCGCCGAGGAGCAGTTCGAGCTGGTGCACAAGCGCCGCGAGGTGCCGGAAGAGGTGGAGGAGCGCGAGGTGGAGCGCGACGCCGGCGCCGACGCCGTGCCGCTGGCGAGGACGCTCTCACAGCTCGGCCTGGCCTCGTCGGGCTCGGAGGCGCGGCGCCTGATCGCCCAGGGTGGCGTCAGCGTGGAAGGCGAGCGCGTGGCAGACCCGAACGCGAAGCTTTCGCCCGGAGTGCACCTGCTCAAGGTAGGGAAGCGCAAGTTCACGCGCGTGACGGTGAAGTAGACCTCCACGAGTTCGGATCAATCGCAAAGCGCGCGAAGACGTGATTGTGGTTTGTGGCCAGATCGAGCATGGCGGCAAAGCAAGAAGAAGCGTAACCGTCCGGGCATTGTCGTGTTGACGTAGACTCCTGAGAGATGTCGCATTTGCTGAGGACTGCGTCGTTGCTTTTGATCGCTCTCTCCGCGCGCTTCGCGTCGGCAGCGCACACCGAACCTGCGCCAGGAGCCATCGACCTGACGGTGTCGCGTATCGAAACGGGGGGTGCGTGGGGCAGCGGCACCCGGCACGGGCATTACCGGGCAGTCGTGCAGACGCGGTGCTCTGTAGAGCATTGCCGGGATAGGCTGTTCGTGCAGTGGATGGCCGAAGCTCCGCGTCCGCAACTCGCAGCGACCAAGTTCATCAGCGAGGTCGGCGACCTGACACACATCACGGAGGTTCGTTTCCTCGTCGGTACCGGGGGCACGAAGCTCGAAGTCCATCACCAGGCGGACGGCACCGACGAGAAATGGATCAGGTGCGTAACCCTTGGCGCTGAAGGACAGTACGTGCAGAGCGAGGGTGCCTGCGCGCGCGGCGACTAGCCCGCTGAGACGTGCTAGCCTCCTCCTTGGTTGTTCCGAAAGCTCGCGTTGCGATGGCGTCCTGTCATGCCGCAGCAGTTCGTCGATCCGCGAGGCCGGATGCGACTGCGCATGGATGAGCACGCGAGGTAGTCGACGGGCTTCATCGAAGGCGTCCGGATCGCGTGGCGTCTATCGCGAAACTCCGTTGTCGCGCGGTTACCAAGAAGCGTCGCCTGCGAGAGCTGAATTTCCATTTGCGCGACTTCGCTCGCTCTGCGGTTGAGCGGAACAGTTGGAGCTGGAAAAGCGACGCCCCGCGGCGCGATGGTCAGCGCGGCGGGGCGTTCAGAGAATGCGCGCGCTCGATGCGCGCGACGAGAAATTCCGGCAGCGACCTACTCTCCCACATGGAAACCATGCAGTACCATCGGCTCTGAAGGGCTTGACTTCCGTGTTCGGGATGGGAACGGGTAGGACCCCTTCGATGTAGCCACCGGAAAAGGCACATGCGCAAGTGAGTTGCGGTCCGCGGCGGAAGCGCCGCGCTCGACCCTGGCCTTCGCCGCGAAGGACGAAGGATGAATGAAGAGAAAGAACGACCAAGCCGCACGAGCGATTAGTACCGGTCAGCTCAACGCCTTGCAGCGCTTACACCTCCGGCCTATCGACGTCGTCGTCTTCGACGGCTCTTCAGGGGGTTGCCCCCGGGAGGCCTAGTCTTGAGGTCTGCTTCCCGCTTAGATGCTTTCAGCGGTTATCAGATCCGGACACTGCTACCCAGCGGTGCCACTGGCGTGACAACTGGTACACAGGCGGTCCGTCCAACCCGGTCCTCTCGTACTAAGGTCGGGGCCTCTCAAGCCTCCTACGCCCACAGCAGATAGGGACCAAACTGTCTCACGACGTTTTGAACCCAGCTCGCGTACCGCTTTAATCGGCGAACAGCCGAACCCTTGGGACCTGCTCCAGCCCCAGGATGCGATGAGCCGACATCGAGGTGCCAAACCACGCCGTCGATGTGAACTCTTGGGCGTGATAAGCCTGTTATCCCCGGAGTACCTTTTATCCGTTGAGCGATGGCCCTTCCATACAGAACCACCGGATCACTATGACCTGCTTTCGCACCTGCTCGACCCGTCGGTCTCGCAGTCAAGCTCCCTTGTGCCATTGCACTCGCCGGCTGGTTTCCAATCAGCCTGAGGGAACCTTCGCGCGCCTCCGTTACTTTTTGGGAGGCGACCGCCCCAGTCAAACTCCCCACCAGCCAGTGTCCCCGTCCCGGATCACGGGACCAGGTTAGACACCAAGACTCAACAGGGTGGTATTTCACCGTTGGCTCCACCCGAGCTAGCGCCCGGGCTTCAAAGCCTCCCACCTATCCTACACAATCAAGTCCTAGTGTCACTGGCAAGTTAGAGTAAAGGTTCACGGGGTCTTTCCGTCTTGCTGCGGGTAAACTGCATCTTCACAGCTATTTCAATTTCGCTGAGTCCCTGGCCGAGACAGTGCGGAAGTCGTTACGCCATTCGTGCAGGTCGGAACTTACCCGACAAGGAATTTCGCTACCTTAGGACCGTTATAGTTACGGCCGCCGTTTACCGGGGCTTCGGCTCATCGCTTCGGGGGTTACCCCCCTGACGAATCCCCTTAACCTTCCGGCACCGGGCAGGCGTCAGACCCTATACTTCCTCTTTCGAGTTCGCAGAGTCCTGTGTTTTTGGTAAACAGTCGCTACCGCCGTT
>CAWBVQ010000007.1:0-220000 GCA_963792275.1 uncultured delta proteobacterium | reverse complement strand
CGGAGAGCGACTTACTTCGCGGGCGTGGTCGCCGAGGTGTCGGCGGACTTGTCGGCCTTCTTGGCCTTCTTCGCCTTCTTGGCCTTCTTGTGCGACTTCGCGTTCATGGTGTCGGACTTGGTGGTCGTGGTGGTGGCGGTGCTGTCGGCCGGCTTGGTGTCTTCGGCGGCGTTCGCGCTGAAGGCAACGAGGGCAAACGCGGCGAGTGCAGCGGCGATCGTGCGGATCATCATGGACTCCTGGGGGTTCATGCCCCGGGACAACCCCGGAAGCAGTTCTGCGCCGTACATGAGCAAGCGCCGTGCCTGAAAAATCGGGGCGAATCTCCCCACTGCCCGGAGCTGCGCGAGGATCGCCGCACGGGGCAACACGTCCAAATTCGACCATCCGGCCTTGCCGCACCGCGGCGGGCGGGTTTCCCCGATGTCCCGGAATGCCCCACCCGGACACACGCCAGGTCGCTCCGTCGCGCTCCGGAGCGCGGCGACGCGAAGGCCGGCCTGCGGCGAAGCCGGCCTTGTAGGAGAACCTCGCATGCGTTAAGGACGCGCTCTTCTGTAGTCCGCAAGGAGAGCCCGTGCCCACGCACCAGGACGCCGATCCCGTCGAAACCCGCGAGTGGGTCGACGCCATCGAGAGCGTCATCGAGAACGAAGGCAAGGACCGCGCCCGCTACCTGCTCGAGAGCCTGATCGGGCGCGTCCGCGGCGCAGGCATCGACCTGCCCTTCAGCGCCAACACGCCTTACGTGAACACCATCCCGGTGAGCGCGCAGCCGCAGCGCCCGCCCGACTTCAAGATCGAAGGCAGGCTCTCCGCCATCACCCGCTGGAACGCGATGGCGCTGGTGGTGCGCGCCAACAAGGAGTCCACCGAGCTGGGCGGCCACGTGGCCAGCTACGCCTCGGCCGCCACGCTCTACGACATCGGCTTCAACCACTTCTGGCACGCGCCGTCGGAAAACCACGGCGGCGATCTCGGTCTACCTGCAGGGCCACTCCTCGCCGGGCTTCTATGCGCGCGCCTACCTCGAAGGCCGGCTCACCGACGAGCAGATGAACCACTTCCGGCAGGAGGTGGAGGGCAAGGGCCTGTCCAGCTACCCGCACCCCTGGCTGATGCCCGGGTTCTGGCAGTTCCCCACCGTCTCGATGGGCCTCGGCCCGATCATGGCCATCTACCAGGCGAGGTTCTTGCGCTACCTCACCGACCGCGGCTTGCAGAAGAACGAGGGCCGCAAGGTGTGGTGCTTCCTCGGCGACGGCGAGACCGACGAGCCGGAGGCGCTGGGCGCCATCTCGCTGGCGGCGCGCGAGAAGCTGGACAACCTGATCTTCGTCGTCAATTGCAACCTGCAGCGGCTGGACGGGCCGGTGCGCGGCAACGGCAAGGTCATCCAGGAGCTGGAGGCCAACTTCCGCGGCTCGGGCTGGAACGTCATCAAGGTGATCTGGGGCTCCAACTGGGACCCGCTCCTCGCCCGCGACGACGGCGGGCACCTGCGCCGGCTGATGGAGGAGTGCGTCGACGGCGACTACCAGGCCTTCAAGTCCCGCGACGGCGCCTTCGTGCGCAAGGAGTTCTTCGGCCGCCATCCGGAGACGGCGGCGATGGTGGCGGACTGGACCGACGAGCAGATCTGGTCGTTGACCCGCGGCGGCCACGACCCGATGAAAGTGTATACCGCGTATAAAGCCGCCTCCGAGCACAAGGGGCAGCCCACCGTCATCCTCGCCAAGACGGTGAAGGGCTTCGGCCTGGGCGAGGCGATGGAGGGCCAGAACATCGCCCACCAGGCGAAGAAGATGAAGGGCGAGCACATCCGCAGCTTCCGCGACCGTTTCCACGTGCCCGTCCCCGACGAGGATCTGGAGAAGGTGCCGTTCTACCGCCCGCCCGAGGACAGCGCGGAGATGAAGTGGCTCCGGGAGCGCCTCGCCGAGCTGGGCGGGGGGCTGCCGCAGCGCCGGCAAAAGGCCGCGCCCACCCTGCAGGCGCCGCCGCTCACCGCCTTCGAGGCGCAGCTCAAGGGCAGCGGCGAGCGCGAGCTCTCCACCACCATGGCGTTCGTGCGCGTCCTCACCAGCATGCTGCGCGACAAGAACATCGGCGCGCGGGTGGTGCCCATCGTCGCCGACGAGGCGCGGACGTTCGGCATGGAAGGCATGTTCCGGCAGTACGGCATCTACTCGCACGTCGGCCAGCTCTACCGCCCCGAGGATGCCGACCAGCTCATGTTCTACAAGGAGGCGAAGAACGGCCAGATCCTCCAGGAGGGCATCAGCGAGGCGGGCGCGTTCTGTTCGTGGATTGCCGCCGGCACCTCCTACAGCACCTGCGGCCTGCAGACGATTCCCGTCTTCCTCTTCTATTCGATGTTCGGGTTCCAGCGCGTCGGCGACCTGGCCTGGGCCGCGGGCGATTCGCGCACCCGCGGCTTCTTGCTCGGCGGCACCTCCGGGCGCACCACGCTGAACGGCGAGGGGCTGCAGCACCAGGACGGACACAGCCAGGTGGTCGCTTCCACCATTCCCAATTGCGTGGCCTACGACCCGACCTTCCAGTACGAGGTGGCGGTCATCGTGCAGGACGGCCTGCGGCGCATGGTGCAGGAGCAGGAGGACGTCTACTACTACCTCACGGTGATGAACGAGAACTACGCGCACCCCGACATGCCCAAGGGCGCGGAGCCCGGCATCCTCAAGGGCATGTACCTGTTCCGCGAGGCCAAGGCGGCGAAGAAGGCGCCGGTGGTGCAGCTGCTCGGATCGGGCAGCATCTTCCGCGAGGTCATCGAGGCGGCGGCATTGCTGGAGAAGGACTTCGGCGTGGCGGCGGATTTCTGGAGCGTGACCAGCTTCTCGCAGCTCCGCCGCGAGGGCCTCGCCGCCGACCGCTGGAACGCGCTGCATCCCTCTTCCACCCCGCGCGCGAGCTACGTGGAGCAGTGCTTCGCCGGGCGCAAGGGGCCGGTGATCGCCGCCACCGACTACATCAAGCTGAACGCCGACTCCATCCGGGCCTTCCTTCCCGCGCGCTACCGCGTGCTCGGCACCGACGGGTTCGGCCGCAGCGACACGCGGGCGAAGCTCCGTCACTTCTTCGAGGTGAACCGCTATTGGGTGGCGGTGCACGCGCTCAAGGCGCTGGCGGACGACGGCGCGGTGCCCGCCACGCGCGTCACCGAGGCGATGAAGAAGTACGATCTCGACGCGGAAAAGCCCAACCCGGTGACGGTCTAGCCCATGGACGTGCTCGTTCCCGACGTCGGAGACTTCAAGGACATCCCGGTCATCGAGGTGCTGGTGAAGCCGGGCGACGAGGTGGTGGCGGAGGCGCCGCTGATCACGCTCGAGTCCGACAAGGCCACCATGGACGTGCCCTCCCCCGCCGCGGGCACCGTGCGCGAGGTGGCGGTGAAGGTGGGCGACAAGGTCTCCCAGGGGACCCTGGTGCTGCGCCTGGAGGCGAAGGAAGCGCGCTCCGCGGCCACCGGGGACAAGCCGGCGGCGCCGGAGCAGCCGGTGGCGGCCTCGCGCGGCGGGACGGAGCCCTCGGAGCAGGTCGCGCCACAGCGATCGTTCCGGGAGCAGCCCTCCGAAGAGAAGCCGCCGCCCACGCCGCGCAAGGACTACGGCGGGCCCACCGAAACGGTGCCGCCGCCGCGCCGGGAGCCGTCGGTCGCGCCGCCCGTCGTCGACGAAGAGGCCTTCCACAAGGCACACGCCGGCCCCGGAGTGCGCAAGCTCGCGCGCGAGCTCGGCGTCGATCTCGGCAGGGTGAAGGGAAGCGGGCCCAAGGGCCGCATCCTTCCCGAGGACGTGCGCGCGTTCGTGAAGTCGGTGATGACCGGCGCGGCGCCCGGCGTGGCGGCGGGCGCGTCCGGGATGGCGATCGCTCCCTGGCCCAAGGTGGACTTCGCCAGATTCGGGGCGGTGGAGGAGAAGCCGCTCACCCGCATCCAGAAGATCGCCGGGCCCGGGCTGCACCGGAACTGGGTGACCATCCCGCACGTCACCAACTGCGAGGACGCCGACATCACCGAGCTGGAAGGGTTCCGCGTCGCCCTCAACAAGGAGCAGGAGGTGAAGGTCACGCTCCTCGCCTTCCTGGTCAAGGCGTGCGTCGCGGCGCTGCAGAAGTTCCCCAACTTCAACAGCTCGCTGGAGGGCGACCATCTGGTGGTGAAGAAATACTGGAACGTCGGCTTCGCCGCCGACACGCCGCAGGGGCTGATGGTCCCGGTGATCAAGGACGCCGACAAGAAGGGCGTGCTGGCCATCGCCCGCGAAACCTCGGAGCTCGCGGCCAAGGCTCGCGACGGCAAGCTCGCGCCGGGCGACATGCAGGGCGGCACCTTCAGCATCTCCTCCCTGGGCGGCATCGGCGGCACCTACTTCACCCCCATCATCAACGCGCCGGAGGTGGCCATCCTCGGCGTCTGCCGCGCCTCGATGCGGCCGGTGTGGGACGGCGCGGAGTTCAAGCCCCGGCTGATGCTGCCGCTCTCGCTCTCCTGGGACCACCGGGTGGTGGACGGCGCCGCCGCCGCGCGCTTCAACACCTTCCTCGCCGGGCTGCTCGGCGACGCGCGCAGGATGCTGCTCTGATGGACGTGCTCGTTCCCGACATCGGCGACTTCAAGGACGTGCCGATCATCGCGGTGCTGGTGAAGGCCGGCGACAAGCTCGAGCCCGAACAGCCCATCGTCACGCTGGAGTCGGACAAGGCGACGGTGGACGTGCCGGCGCCGGCGGCGGGCACCGTCCGCGAAGTGAAGGTGAAGGTCGGCGACAAGGTCTCCGAGGGTTCGCTGCTGCTCGTGCTCGATGCGGCAGGCGCGGCGGAGAAGGCCCCTGCCGCTGAGGCGCCGCGCGCGAAGGAGGCGCCGGCCGCGAAGGAAGCGCCGCCCGCGAAGGAAGCGCCGGCTGCGAAGGAGGCGCCTGCGCCGGCGCCAGCTCGCATCGAGGGGAATTTCGATTGCGACGTCCTGGTGCTCGGCTCCGGCCCGGGAGGGTATGCCGCTGCGTTTCGCGCGGCGGACCTGGGCCAGCGCGTGGTGCTGGTCGAGAAGTACAAGGCGCTCGGCGGCGTCTGCCTCAACGTCGGGTGCATCCCTTCCAAGGCGCTCTTGCACGTGGCGGCGGTCACCGACGAGGCGCGCGGCCTCGCCGCCCACGGCGTCTCCTTCGCGGAGCCCAAGGTCGACCTGGAGAAGCTGCGCGCGTTCAAGGACAAGGTGGTGGGGAAGCTGAGCGGCGGCGTGGCCATGATGGCCAGGGCGCGCAAGGTCGAGGTGGTGGAAGGCGTCGGCAAGTTCACCGGACCTCACCAGCTCGCGGTGGGCGACCGGACGATCCGTTTCGCCAGCGCGATCATCGCGGCGGGTTCGCGCGCGGTGAAGCTCCCCTTCCTGCCCGACGATCCGCGCATCGTCGATTCCACCGGAGCGCTGGAGCTGAAGTTCGTGCCGAAGAAGATGCTGGTGATCGGCGGCGGCATCATCGGCATGGAGATGGCCACCGTCTACTCCACGCTGGGCGCGCGGGTGGACGTGGTGGAGATGCTGGAGGGGCTGATGCCCGGCGCCGACCGCGACCTCGTCCAGGTCTGGCAGAAGAAGAACGCGCCGCGCTTCGACCGGCTGATGCTGAAGACGAAGACCACCGGAGCCGAGGCGGCCAAGGACGGCATCCACGTGAAGTTCGACGGGGCCGACCCCGCGGTCTACGACCTGGTGCTCGTCTCGGTGGGCCGCGCGCCCAACGGCAAGCGCATCGGGGCGGAGGCCGCCGGCGTGAACGTGGACGAGCGCGGGTACGTCCGCACCGACAAGCAGATGCGCACCAACGTGCCGCACATCTTCGCCATCGGCGACGTCGCCGGCCCGCCGATGCTGGCGCACAAGGCCACGCACGAGGGTCACGTCGCCGCGGAGGTGGCGGCCGGGCACAAGGCTGCCTTCGACGCGCGCCAGATCCCCTCGGTCGCGTACACCGACCCGGAGATCGCCTGGGCCGGCGCCACCGAGGACGAGCTGAAACAGCGCGGCATCGAATATGGCAAGTCCGTCTTTCCCTGGTCCGCGAGCGGGCGCGCCATCGCCAATGGCCGCGAAGAAGGGTTCGTCAAGCTGCTCTTCGACAAGGCGACCGGCCGCGCCATCGGCGGCGCCATCGTCGGCATCCACGCCGGGGACCTCATCTCCGAGATCTGCCTCGCCATCGAGATGGGGGCCGACGCCGACGACATCGGGCGCACCATCCACCCGCATCCCACCCTGGGCGAGAGCATCGGCCTGGGAGCGGAGGTCTTCACCGGCACCTGCACGGATCTTCCCCGCCGCGAAGGCGCTGATAGAACGCGCCTCGCTTCGTCGATCAGGGCCGTCTGGCGGAACTGGCAGACGCAGTGGACTCAAAATCCACCGGGGTAAAACCCGTCCCGGTTCGATTCCGGGGACGGCCACTCCAAACCCTTGCTGTCCTGCGTCGGCCGGTGCTAGCTAGCGCGGTCCAATCAACCCAGGCCACGGGACTTTCACACCTTGATCAACCTCCTCCTCGCCCTCTTCGCCGGCGTCCTCGGCTTCCTCGTCTTCTACCTGCCGCACATCGCGCCGGCATGGGGATGCATCCTGCCCGCCATCCTCGTCTTCGGCGGCGCCTACTTCCTGCTCGCGCGGCGCACCGGCAAGCAGTTCGAGCAGATCCGCTCCGCGGCGGAGAAGGAGATGATGGCGCGCAAGCCCGAGCGCGCGGTGGCGGTGCTGCAGGACGGGTTCAAGCTGGCGCGCTGGCAGTTCGGCATGGCCTCCGGCCTGCACGCCAACATCGGCATCCTGCTCTACGTGCAGAAGAAGTACGAGGAGGCGGAGCCGCACCTGCGCAAGAGCGGCGCGGCGCTGGTCAAGCTCTGGCTCGCCCAGGCCATGCTCGGCGCCATCCTCTTCCGCAGGAAAGAGTACGAGGAGATGGAGAAGGTCTTCAACTCGGCGATGCGCGGCAACAAGAACGAGACCTTGCTCTATGCCGTGTACGCCTGGTGCGAGAACCAGCGCGGCGAGAAGAAGAAGGCCATCGAGGTGCTGCAGAAGGGCGTCTCCGAGAACGCCTCCGACGAGAAGCTCAAGGGGCTGCTCAGCCGCGCGCAGAACGACAAGCGCCTCAAGCTCGAGCCATGGGGCGAGCAATGGTGGCAGTTCTGGCTGGAGACGCCGCCGATGATGATGGGTCCCGGCAGCGGCGCGGTGTTCAGCGGGCGACAGCGATTCGGCCGCGGGGGCGGGTTCCGCCGCTGAAAGCAACCGGCCAGGCAGGCGCCCTGCCCACACGGCCGCACATCTTGGCGATCTGCCAGCCGAATCGCTACCTTCCCGGCGGGTCGTTGGGTGGTGGTGGTGGGGGCTGCGTGAACGTCCGGGTGGTCGGAGCAGGAGAAGCAGCGGAAGCGCTGCGCAGTGCGCTCGCCCGCGCGGGCATGGCGGAGCGCTCGGGCGAGCCCGAAGCGTTCGTCTGCACGCTCGACGACCTGCCCCGGGCGATCGCCATGCGCGAGCTCGCCGGAATCACCGGCCCCATCGTCGCGCTCACGCCGGACGCCGCCGCGGCCATCGAATCCGGAGCGGACGACGCGGGTGGCAGCGCCGAGGAGGTGGCGCAGCGGGTGGGCGCGCGCCTCAAGGCCCCCAAGGTCGCTCGCATCGAGGAGGCCCCCGCTCCCGACCCGGTCCCCGCGGCGGGCAGGCGGCAGAAGCCGCTCATCCTGGTGGTCGAGGACGACGAGGACGCGCGCATCGTCCTCACCGAGCTCTTGCGGCCCCGCTACGACGTCGACGCGGTGGGCGACGGCGAGACGGCGCTCAAGCGCGCTGCCGAGCTGAACCCGGACCTCGTCCTGCTCGACCTCTTCCTCCCCGGCATGGACGGTTTCGGCGCCCTCACCGGGCTGCGGCGGAACTCGAAGACCGCCGACACGCCGGTCATCTTCCTCTCCGCGCAGGGCGATGCCGAGACCAAGTCGCAAGGCCTCTCGCTCGGGGCCGCCGATTACCTCGCCAAGCCCTTCTCCGAGCAGGAGCTGATGGCCAGGGTGGATCGCACGCTCAAGCTCACCGCCCAGAAGGAACACTTCCGCGCCCTGGCGCAGACCGACGGGCTCACCGGCCTCCCCAACTTCCGCTCCTTCCACGCCCGGCTCGAGGAGGAGGTGGCTCGCGCCAACCGCTACGGGCATCCCCTCGCCTGCGCGATGGTGGATCTCGACGGCCTCAAGGGGATCAACGACCGCCTCGGACACGCCGCGGGCAACCGGGCGATCATGGCGCTCGCCGACGCGGTGCGCGAGGAGCTTCGCGACACCGACTTCGCCGCCCGCTACGGCGGCGACGAGTTCGTGGTGCTCTTGCCCCAGACCAACGAGGCGCAGGGCGCGCAGTTCGCCGAGCGCCTGCGCCGCCGGCTGGTTGCCGCCAGCGCGGAGGCGGGCCTGCCCGTGCGCGGCTCCATCGGAGTGGCGGCGGTGAACGCCGACGAGCTGGATTCCACCGATGCCGCGGAGGACCTCTTGCGGCGCGCCGACGAGGCGCTCTACCGCGCCAAGCGTTCGGGGCGCGACCGCGTGGAAGTCGCGCACACCGAGCACTGACCTCAGCCGATGCCGGTGACCTTGATCTCCGGCTGGCCGCCATCCTCGTCCACCGCTTCGTCGTGGTGGGGCGTGCGGCCCGAGTAGCGGTAGAGCTTGTTGTAGAGCGTCTTCTCGCTGATGCCCAACGCCTGCGCCGTGCGCGCCTTGTTCTTCTGCAGCCGGGTCAGCGTGGCGAGGATGTACTCCTTCTCGATCTCGCGCAGCGGCAGCCCGTAGGGCAGCTTGAGATACGCGCTCTCGCCTCCGCCCGACGCCAGCTCGCCGGGCAGGTGCTCCGGCTCGATGGTGCCGCTGCCGCAGAGGATGACCGCGCGCTCCAGGGTGTTGCGCAGCTCGCGGATGTTGCCCGGCCAGGCGTAGTCGCAGAGCAGCTTCATCGCCTGCGCCGAGACGCCGTGCAGCTTCTTGCCTCCCTCGCGGGCGAAGCGATCGATGAAGTGCTGCACCAGCACCGGGATGTCGTCGCGGCGCTCCTTCAACGGCGCAAGGTTGATGTGGAAGACGTTGAGGCGGAAGTAGAGGTCTTCGCGGAAGCGGCCGGACTTGATCTCCTCCTTCAGCTCGCGGTTGGTGGCGCTGATCACCCGCACGTCCACGGTGATCTCGCTCTTGCCGCCCAGGCGGCGCAGCCGCTCCTCCTCGATCACCCGGAGGAACTTGGCCTGCAGCTCGACGGGGATCTCGCCCACCTCGTCGAGGAAGAGGGTTCCGCCATCGGCCAGCTCCCAGGCGCCCAGGCGGCGCTGGTCGGCGCCGGTGAACGCGCCGCGCTCGTGACCGAACATCTCGCTCTCGATCAGCGTGGCGGGAATGGCCGAGCAGTTGATGGCGATGAAGGGCTTGTCGCGGCGCGGGCTGAGCTGGTGGATGGCGCGCGCCACCATCTCCTTGC
Organism: uncultured delta proteobacterium; assembly: GCA_963792275.1. Taxonomy (GTDB): domain Bacteria; phylum Myxococcota; class Myxococcia; order Myxococcales; family 40CM-4-68-19; genus 40CM-4-68-19. The sequence continues at coordinate 210,459 of CAWBVQ010000007.1, read as the reverse complement.
CGGTGCCGCTCTGCCCGGTGATCACCACGCTGGCCTTGGAGGGAGCGACCTTCTCCACCAGCTCCATGGCGCGACGCATGGGCGGCGAGCTGCCCACCAGCCCGACGGCCGAATCCATCTGCCCCAGGCGGCGGCGCAGCACCTGCATCTCGTGCAGGGTCTCCTTCTTCTCCAGCGCGCGCTGCAGGATGATCTTCAGCCGCGCCGGATCGAGCGGCTTCTCCACGAAATCGAACACGCCCTCGCGCACCGCCTCCACCGCGGCGTCGATGGTGCCCTTGCCGGTGATGATCACCACCGGCGTGTCGGGCTGCTCCTCGCGGAGCGCCCGCACCAGCGCAAGCCCGTCCAGCTTGGGCATCACCAGATCGCTGATGATCACGTCGGGGTGCGTCTCGGCCGCGATCTTCAGCGCCTCGTGCCCGTCGGCGGTCTGGTCGACGTCGTAGTCCCAGCGCTGCAGGAGCTCCGCGAAGAGCTCGCGTGTGGTCTCTTCGTCGTCCACGATCAGGATGCGGGCCTTCGACATGGCGCGTGGTTACCTCGGGTGAAGGAAGGACAGCGAGAGGCGTGCGCCCCCCACCGCCGGGGTTTCGATCGAGAGCTCGCACCCTCCCTCGACGGCCAGGCGGCGAACCGCTTCGAGATGGGGGACGGCGTTCTCCCGGTTGCCGACGCCGCCTTCGGCGCGCAGCTCGAGCACCGCCACCGCGCCGCGAGGCTCGAGGTTCAGGTCGACGCGGCCGCCATCGCGCGCATGTTCGATGCACGCCACGAGGGCGTGGGCGACCAGATCCCCCAGCACCGCCGGGTCCGACTGCACCAGCGCCGCCGGCGGTCCGCGCTGCGTGACCTGGACGCCCGCACGGCGGGCGTCGTAGCCGAAGAGCTGCGTTGCCCGCCAGGTGGCGCCGCCCAGGTCAGGCGGCACGTGCTCGGGCGCGGCGAACTCGCCGAAAGCGCGGAGGAGCTGATCGACGCGGCCGATCCCGTCGCGCAGCGCGCCGACGTGCTTCTCGATGGGCGAGCCGGCGGGCGCGGTGCGGGCGGACAGCTTTTCCGCCATGAGCTGGAGATGGAGCGCCATGTTGTGCAGCGGATTCTTGCCCTCGTGGGCGAGGCCAACGGCGACGCGCTCGAGCAAGCGGGCGCGGTCGGCGGCACGCTGCTGCGGGTCCTCCCCGGATGGGCTTGCAATGCGTGGGATCGGATGCCCCATGTGGTGCCTCTGGCCGTGGGCGGCACTGTCGGCTTCCACCGCAAGTGGGCGCAATGCGTCGTATGCTGGAGTTTTTACTGCCCAACTGTGTGCGCGCCATGCGGAGTTGAGAAAAATGCGTTCAGGCCGTCTGCTCGTCGGGCAGGGAGGCGGCTCGGGAGGCAAGGTTCGAAGCGGAGAGATCGACGAGGGAGATGCCCACCCTGCGGGCGACGTCGAAGATACGGTCATCCCGGTAGAACTCGCCGTAGACGATGCGCTTGATCCCGGCGTTGGCGATCAGCTTGAAACAGGGCCAGCAGGGGCTGGCGGTGGTGTAGATGTCGGCGCCCTCGATGCGCACGCCGTTGCGCGCCGCCTGGAGGATGGCGTTGGCCTCGGCGTGGATGGTGGCGACACAGTGGCCGTTCTCCAGCATGTGCCCGGCGTCGTCGCAGTGCGGCATGCCGCGAATGCTGCCGTTGTAGCCGGTGGAGAGGATGATGCGGTCGCGCACCAGCAGCGCGCCCACGTGCTTGCGATCGCAGGTGGCGCGCGAGGCCACCACCCGGGCGATCTCCATGAAGTAGCTGTCCCAGTCCGCGCGCATGGCGCGCAGTCTACTGCCCCCGGGCCAGCGGCGCAGCCGGGCCCGGGGCGCCCTGCATCAGCCCGGTTCCCTTCACGCCGGCGAGCTTGCCGATGCCGCTGCCGACGAGGAACGAACGGATCTTGCTGGGCGGAGAGAGGAAGGTCTCGCCCGGCATGGGCACGTCGAAGGAGAAGTCGTCCTTGCTGATGCCGCCGAAGGCGACCTTGGCGGTGCGGTAGCCCTCGACGATTCCCACCAGCCGCCCGGAGGGCACCGCGAAGACGCCGCCGCCCGAGGCGCCGTAGCCGATGGGCGCGTCGGTCTTCATCGCGCGCTGCAGCCGCGGCTCCTGCTCGTCGACCTCCAGCTGGCTCACGATGCCGGCGGAGACGCTGAGCGCCTTGCCGTAGGGAGCCCCCACCACCACCACGTCGTCGCCCACGTCCACCTGGTCCTCGGAGGCGACCGGCGCAGCCGCGAGAGCCTCGCCCTCGACCGCGAGCAGCGCCAGATCTTCCTCGGGAACCTTGCCTTCGTGGACGATGCGCGCGCGAAGCCGGTGGAGCTTCGGCCGCTCGACCACCACCTGGAACGAAGCCCCGCCGGACAGCCCCTCGCGCTGCACGACGTGCTGGTTGGTGAGCACGTAGGAAGTGTCTCCCTCCACCGCCACCACCACGCCGCTCGCGGCGCGCTCCAGCTTCCCGCGCACCAGCACCTCGACGCGGACGCTCTCGCGGAGCGCCTTCTGCACCACCTTGCTCTTGTCGCTCCTGGCCAGGGCCGGGAGGGCGAGCAGGGCGAGGGCGACGGCTGTGGTCCGGAAGGTCAACGTGCCTCCTTTCGAGATGCCTTCGAATCAACAGTACAAGCATGCGCTCCGATTCCAAACCCTCCCGAAAGGAATGGGGGAGGTGGTGGGACAATTCCTCTGTTACGCTTGCATCGTGTTTCAGCGGATTGGGTCCACCGTCACCATCGTCGTCGGCTTCTTCCTCGGTCTCGTCCTCGCGAGCCTCGACCACATCCTGCCCGCCGCCTCCATCCAGGAGGGCCCCGCCCGCTGGCTGGTGGACTTCGTCGACTGGGTCGCGCCGCCGCTTGCGGGAGTGCTGATCGCCGGCGCGCTGCTCTATGCCCAGCGGACGCGGATGCTGCATGCAGCGGAGAAGGCCGCCGCGGAAGTCCTCAGGGAACGACTGGCCGGGACCGAGCGCAGGCAGGCCATCTGGGTGGTGGCCGCCGCCGTCGCGCACGACTTGAAGAACCCGTTGCACAACCTGCAGCTGCTCGTCGAGGAGGTTTCCGACGAGAACGACCCGGACCGGCGGGCGGATCTCTTGCGCCGCATCCACGAGAACGTCGCCCGCGCCACCGAGCGGCTCTCGGAGCTGTCGCGCGCGGGGCAGAAGCCGCGGGAGCGCATCGAACAGCGGATCGACGTGGCCAGCATCCTGGAGGAGTTGCGCGAGCGCCTCAAGCCCACCCTGCAGGCGACGCGGGCGCAGCTCTCGATCGAGTGCCCGCATGGCATCTCGGTGCGTTGCGACGCGCACGCCTTGCGCACCGCGGTGGAGAACGTGGCCGCGAACGCGCTGGAGGCGCTGCAGGCGCGAGGCGGCGGGGGCAGCCTCTGGCTCCGCGCCGAACAGCGCAACGGCGCCGTGGAGCTGGTCGTACAGGACGATGGTCCCGGTATCCCCGAGCCGCTCAAATCGCGGATCTTCACGCCCTTCGCCTCGGGCCACGACGGCACCGGGCTCGGTCTTTCCATTGCGCGCGCCCTGGCCCGCGCGGGCGGCGGCGATCTGACCTGCGCCGAGTCGCGGCCGGGCCGCACCACCTTCCGCTTTACCTTCGAGGCCGCCTGAGGGTTACAGTACCCGACACCGGAGGCGAATCGATGATCCCCGAACGCACCGATCACGTAGCTCCCCGCTCTTCGCCGCGCCTGATCCTCCTGGTCGAAGACGAGCCCGATGCACGGACCATCCTCTCCCGGCGGCTGTCGGCGTTCGGCTGGACCTGTCTCGCCCACGCCAACGTGGAGAGCGCGATCCTGGATCCCGACCTGCGCTACGTGGAGGCGGTGGTGGCCGACGTGGTCCTGGGCGACGGCAAGATGTCGGGCATCGATCTCATCGCCGCCCTGCGCAGGCAGGAGGTGCGGGCGCCGGTGGTGCTGGTGACCGCCTTCGCCGACACGCAGCGGCTCAAGGCGGCCCTGAACGCGGGCGCATCGTTCCTGCTGGAGAAACCGTTCACCACCGAGGCGCTGCGGCAGGTCCTCGACAAGGTCTCCAGCGTGGACGTGGACCTGGCGCGCCTGGTCAACAAGGCGCTCTCGCGCGCCCGGCTGACGCGCAAGGAAGAAGAGGTCGCGCGCCTGGTGCTGAAGGGCCTCACCTCCGCCGAGATCGGCGCGATGATGGGCAACAGCGAGAAGACCATCAAGCAGCACCTCACCCAGGTCTACGCCAAGCTGGGCGTGGCCGGACGCGCGGAGTTCTTCCACCTGGTCTTCCCCAGCTGACGGGCTTTCCAGCCCGCGTCCGCCGTGCAATGGTCCGGGGCCGTGCTGCGGCGCGAACCGTACCGCCTGCTCTTTCCGCTGGGCGCGCTGCTCGCCTGGACGGGCGTGCTCCCCTGGCTCTTCTTCGCGCTGCGGGTGCGCGGGGTCTACGAGCCGGTCAACGACCTGCTCGCGTACCGGTCCTTCCTGCATCCCCTCGCCGAGCTGAACGGGTTTCTCGGGTGCTTCGCCGCGGGCCTGCTCTTCACCGCGCTGCGGCCGGCGCCCGCCGCCTGGCAGGTGGCGGTCGCCGCGCTGGCGCCGGTGGCAAGCGCCGCCGCGGCCGCAGCCGGACACTGGGAGCTGGGACAGGCGGCGTGGCTCGCGCTGCTGCTCGTCTCGGTGGAGTTCGCCTGGCGGCGCACGGCGCGGCCGCTCTCTTCCAGCCTGGTCTGGGTGCCGCTGGCTTTCGCCATGGGCGCGGGCGGCGCGGCCCTGGCGGAGGTGGCGGCACGGCACGGCGAGCGATGGTTCTGGCTCCACGAGATGGGCCGCGACCTCGTCATGCAGGGCCTCTTCACCGGCCTTGCCGTCGCCGCCGCGCGCACCCTGCGTGGAGATGACCGGACCCGTCCCGCCCTGCACCTGGCCGCCGGAGCGCTCTTCGTCGGGAGCTTCTACGTGGGCAGCCGCTTCGGCGTCCACCTGGGCTTCGCGCTGCGCGCCGCCATCACCGTCTGGCTCGCGCAGCCCCTGCGCCCCTCCTGGGAGTTCGGACCGCGCAACCGGCGCCGCGCCTTCGCGCACGTGGCGCTGTGGATGCTCGCCGCGGGCAATGCCTGGGTGGCGGTGGCGCCGCAAATCCGCCGCGCCGGCCTGCACGTCATCTTCCTCGGCTGCTTCACCGCGCTGCTGCTCGCGGCGCTCTTCCCCCGCCCCGGAGAGCAGGCGGCCTTTCCCCTGCGCAAGCTGGCCTGGGCCGGTGGCCTGGTCGCGCTGGCGATGGTGGGCCGGGTGATGGTGGAGCTCGATCCCACCTGGTTCCACCTCTGGATGGGCCTCTCGGCCGCGGCCTTCCTCGCCGCCACCGTCGCCTGCGTGCGCGTCCCGGTGCAGGGCGCCGCGCTCATCCCCGACGCGGTGCGCGGACTCCCGCGACACCGCCGGGACAGCGCGCGCGACCCCGCGCGCGGCTAGTCGGTGTAGCGCCTGGAGAGCAAGAGGACGATGCCGTCCTTGGCGCAGCTCTCGCAGTAGCCGTACTTCTCCAGCGCGCGCAGCGTCTCCTGCACCTGCGACTGCTCGCGCGAGGTGAGCTGCGCGCGCTCGTCGCCGAGGTAGCGCAGCACCTTCTCCGCGTTCTTGCGCAGGGTGCGCTTGCGCTCGTCGAAGAAATGGTCGCGCAGGCGCCGGAAGAGGTCGGGAAAGATCTGCGAGTAGTCGATCTCGCCCTCGGGGTGCTCGAGCCGGTGCGCGCCCACCGCCGAGATCAGGCCGCGGCGGAACTCGCGCCGATCCTCGGCGCCGGCCATGACGATGGATTCCGTCTGCGCCATCATCTCCTCGTCCGCCCGCTCCATCTCCCCGGTGTGCGGGTTGCGCACGCGCTCGCCCCGCGTCCAGGCCAGCACGTGCAGCGCGTAGCGCTCGAACATGGTCCGGTACTGCTTCTCGGAGATGAGGCCCATCGCCTGGCGCACTTCCTCGTCGAGCACGTCGAGGTACTCGCCCTCCGCCACGCGCACGAACTCCTCGTGGTCGTGGTAGCCGTCCACCACCTCCTGCTGCAGGAACTCGTAGACCGACTTGTCGCGGGTGAGCGCTTCCAGCTCCTCCAGCACCGCCTGCGGCGTGAGGCATTTCCAGGCCGGGTTCTGCGCCGCGTTGCCGATGGCGGTCTTCAGCTCCCGCGCGCTGGCGCCGGTGCGGCCCTCGTAGTTGGGATAGCTGTCCGACTCGCGCCAGATCTCCGGCAGGTGCTTCTTCAGCTCGCGGGCCTGCTGGTTGGAGAGGCGGTCGGGCGCGCTGCCGTCGTCGTAGAGCCGGGCCTTCTCCAGCGGCGTCAGGTGATCGGCGAGCTTGCGCAGGTCGCCCTTGTAGCGGTCGCTCACCGGCTTCTTCAGGCGGGTGAGCACGGCCCAGAGCGCGGCCACCCAGGTCGCGTGCGGCGCCACGTGCTTGCCCACGCTCTCCTTGAGGCGGAAGGAGTAGACGCGCTCCTCCTCCTCCACGCGGCGCAGGTATGGCACCCGCACCAGCTCGATGCGGCCCTTGAAGCTGGCGAAGTCGCCCATCTCCTTGAAAGCGGAGAGGTGCTTCTCGTTGCTGGAGGAGATGAGCAGCGAGTCGAGGTGGAGGAGGAAGTGGTTCATCCGGGCGATGCCGGTCTCCACCGTGCCGAGCAGGTACTTGTAGTGCTCGAGGGGGCGCTTGAGCAGGTCGGAGAACTCGATGACGCCGCGGTTGCCCGTCACCAGCGGCCCGAAGGGCTCGTAGAGGGAAAGGTTCTGCAGCGCGCCGGGCAGGTTGCCGTGGCTGCGGTCGGAGGTCACCTGCCGGTAGTCGGCATCCACCGACATCTGCGGCTCCACCGTGACCGCGCCGATCATGTACCGGCGCGAGAGGTAGAAGCGCTCCACCTGCACGTGGCGGAGCACCTTGAGCACGTCGCCGTTGTAGGACTGCAAGAGGGCGGCGTAGATCTGCCGGCACTTGTGGCAGAGCTCGCCTTCGAGCACGCCGGCGGCGAGCTGGAACTTCGCGTCGGGCTTGCACCGCTCCGCGAGCATCCGCTGCCGCTCGCCCCGGGGCACGAGGAAGAGCGGGTGGTCCTTCATCTCGCAGATGAGGCGCGCGTCGATCTGCTCGCCCTCGAGGTGCGCGTACGACTCCACCGTGGGCGCTCCCGCCAGCTTCTCGCCGAAGCCGATGGAGCCCTTGACCAGGCGCTCGTTGGGGAAGATCCAGTTGAGGCGGTAGAGCGCGCCCTCCTCCTTGCGCGAATAGTCCTCCAGGGCGCGCTGGAGCGCGGCCACCAGGGACGACTTGGCCGAGCCGTTGGGCCCGTGCAGGAGGATGAGCTTGTGCACGCGGCCGGCGCGCACGAAGGAGTTGAGGATGCGGTAGACGGCGTTCTGCACGTCCTCCTGCCCGACCACCGGGGCGCCGCCCTCCCCTTCCTGCACCGCCGCCGCCTGGTCGAACGGCCGGTCGAAGAGCTTGAACCGGCGCACGCTGCCCCAGGGCTTCTGCACCGTCTCGGTGCCATAGAAGTCGAAACAATCGCGAATGTATTGGGCCGCGTCGCGCGCGTGCACCCGCGGCGCCTCGAAGAACGCCTCCATGTACTCCTGGAAGGCGAGAATGGTCTTGTTCTCGAGGAACGAGCGGCGGACCTGGTCGCCGACGGACTTCAGATAGCGCAGGGAATCCACCATGCTAGTGTAGCACTCGTGAGCAAGATCATCGGAATCGACCTGGGCACCACCAACTCGTGCGCGGCCATCGTCGAGGGCGGCGGCGAACAGGTGAAGCTCATTCCGTACAAGGGGGGCGAGTTCATCATCCCCTCGATCTTCGCCATCGACGACAAGGGGAACGAGCTGGTCGGGCACGAGGCGAAGCGCCAATGGCAGCTCAATCCCCGCAACACGGTCTATGCGGCCAAGCGGCTCGTCGGGCGGTCCTACAGCAGCGAAGTGGTGGAGCTGATGCGCAAGACCGTCGCCTACGAGCTCAAGGCCGGCGAGCGCAACGACGTGGTGCTCGACGTGGGGCAGAAGAATTTCCGCCTCGCCGAGATCAGCGCGAAGATCCTCAACAAGATTCGCGTGGTCGCGCAGGACTACCTGGGCGAGAAGGTCACCCGCGCGGTGGTGACGGTGCCCGCCTATTTCACCGACCGCCAGCGCCAGGCGGTGAAGGACGCCGGCAGGATGATCCAGCTCGAGGTGGTGCGGATCATCAACGAGCCCACCGCCGCGGCGCTGGCCTACGGCATCGGCAAGAACCTGCACGAGACGGTGGTGATTTACGATCTCGGCGGCGGCACCTTCGACGTCTCGATCATCGAGATCCGCGACCGCGTCTTCGAGGTGAAGGCGACCGGCGGCGACATCTTCCTCGGCGGCCTCGACTTCGATCAGGCGATGATCGGCCACGTCACCGGCGAGTTCCAGAAGCAGCACGGGATCGACCTCACCACCGATCCGGTGGCGATGCAGCGGATCAAGGACCTGGCCGAGCGGGTGAAGATCGATCTCTCCTCGCGGGAGCAGGCGCCGTTCTCGGTTCCCTTCGTCACCATGACCCCGCAAGGGCAGCCGCTCAACATCGAGTTCCAGTTCACCCGCAAGCTCCTCGACGACCTGACCCGGGACCTGGTGGACCGCACCGTGGAGATCCTCGCGCGGGTGATGGAGGACGCCGGGCTCGATCCGAAGAAGGTGGACGAGCTGCTCCTGGTGGGCGGGCAGACGCGCATGCCAGCGGTGCAAAAGCGGCTCACCGACATCTTCGGCAGGGCGCCTTCCAAGGGGGTGCATCCGGACGAGGCCGTCGCCATCGGCGCCGCGCTCTACGCGAACTCGCTGGAGGACAACTCCAACCTGCGCCTGCAGTTGCTCGACGTCATCCCCATGGCCATCGGGCTGGAGAAGGCCGGCGGCGAGTTCCACACCGTCTTCCCGCGCAACGCGGCCATCCCCAACGCCAAGGCCATCGAGGCCACCACCTCGTACGACAACCAGACCGAGGTGGCGATGCGCATCTTCCAGGGCGACAACGCCAAGGTGGCGCAGAACGAGCTGCTCGGCGATTTCCTCTTCAGCGGGCTGCGCCCCGGACCCGCCGGCAAGGCGCGGCTGGAGATCACCTTCGACGTGAACATCGAGGGCATCCTGACCATGTCCGCGCGCGACGTGGAAACCGGCAAGCAGATGAAGACCACGGTGCGGGTCACGCAGAACTGATGCCGCAGGGCTCCGGCGAGCGGCCGGCCGGGATCGACGCCCTGGCATTGCACGCATCCTCTCCCGTCGCCGATCTGCACGCGCACCCCGCGCTCAACGCCTACTACCTGCGCCGCGATCTCGGGCGCGAGCACCGCGGACCTTCTCGCTGGAACCCGCTCCGGCAGCAGCTCGACCTGCCGCGCGCCCGCGCCGGGGGGCTGCGCATCCTCACCAACTGCGTCTACGCGCCCTCGGTGCTGCCGGTCCCGCCCTTCCGCGCCGCGCTGGGCGGGTTCGCCGCGCTGGAGCGGCTCTGCGCGCGCAATCCTGCGCTCGCGCAGGTGGCGCGCAGGGGCGAGATCCGCGAGATCGTGCAGAGCGGGAGGCTGGCGGTGGTCCAGGCGGCGGAGGGCGGCCACCACGTCGAGGGCTCGCTGGAGAAGCTGGCCGAGCTGGCGGAGCGCGGGTTGCGCTACCTGACGCTGACGCACTTCGTGCACAACGGCATCGCCCAGCCCGCGCGGCTGCCGCACCGATCCTTCTTCTCCCTCTTGCGCGGTGCCCCCGGCCTGACGCCGTTCGGGCGCGCCCTGGTGCGCCGCTGCGAGGAGCTGGGCGTGCTGGTCGACGTCACGCACTGTTCCGACCGCTCGCTCGCGGACGTGCTCTCGCTCGCCACCCGGCCGCTCCTCGCCACCCACACGGGCTTTCGCAGGTTCGCGCCCCTGGAGCGCAACCTTTCCGACGAACAGGCCAGGGAGATCGCGCGCAGCGGCGGGCTGGTCGGCGTGATCACCTGGAACGAACTGCTCGGCGGCGACTCCATCGACAACATGGCGGACGCCATCGTGCACGGCGCATCCGTCGCCGGCGCCGCGCACGTGGGCATCGGCACCGACTTCGACGGCTGGGTGTTCAGCGCCAGGGGCATCCGCGACGCGACCCGGTATCCGGCGTTGACCGAGCGGCTGGCGCGCCGCGGCTTCAGCGAGGCCGAGCTGCGCGGCATCCTCGGCGGCAACTACCTGCGCGTGCTCGGCGAGGCCTGGCCCGTGCAAGAGCGCGTCCCCGCGGCCTCCAGCTGATCCGTCTGGAGAGCGCGCTGCTCGTCCGAATGCCCGCGATGCGGGTTTCGTGGACGGTGCGCAGTTAGTCGCGATGCCGCCAGGCTCTGCGTGGCGACGCCGCACGGCCACGTCGCCGTAGCCGACGCGGTGCACGGACTGCCGCGACCGGGACAGCGGGCGCGACCGCGCGCCCTGCTAGGATGCGGCGATGGCCCTCGCCCTCGCACTGCTGCTCGCCGCTTCCTGGCGGCTGGATCCTTCCCCGCGCACCGTCGCATGGGGCCACTACGACGCCGCCACGAGGCCCGTCCTGCGCGTCGCCTCCGGCGACACGGTGGTGGTGCGCACCCTGCTCACCTCCAGCCCCGAGCGCCTGGAAGGCGCCGGCGTGCCCAAGGCCGCGGTGGAGCCGGCGCTGCGGGAGATCTTCGCGCAGGTGAAGGACAAGGGGCCCGGCGGACACATCCTCACCGGCCCCATCTTCGTCGAGGGCGCCGCGCCGGGCGATGCGCTGGAGGTGCGCATCGAAAAGATCGAGCTCGCCATTCCCTACGCGTACAACGGCTTCGCCGTCGGCCGCGGCTTTCTTCCCGAGGACTTCGACCACGCGAAGATGCGCATCATTCCGCTCGATGCGGCGGCGGGGGTGGCGCGCTTCGCGCCCGGCATCGAGGTGCCCTTGCGTCCCTTCTTCGGCAGCATCGGCGTGGCGCCTCCGCCCTCGGCGGGGCGGGTGGACAGCGCGCCGCCGGGCGTGCACGGCGGAAACCTCGACAACAAGGAGCTGGTGGCCGGCACCACGCTGTACCTTCCCGTACACGCGCCGGGGGCGCTGCTGGAGATCGGCGACGGTCACGCCGCCCAGGGCAACGGCGAGGTGGACATCACCGCCATCGAGACCTCGCTGGTGGGCACCTTCCGGCTGGTGGTGCGCAAGGACCTGCGGCTGAAATGGCCGCGCGCCGAGACGCCCACCCACTTCATCGCCATGGGCATGGACAAGGACCTGGTCACCGCCACCAAGATGGCGGTGCGGCAGGCGATCGAGTTCCTGACGGAGACGCGCGGGCTCTCACGCGACGACGCGTACATGCTGGTGAGCGTGGCCTGCGACGTGGACACGACGCAGCTGGTGGACGGCAACGTGGGCGCCCACGTCCTCATCCCCAAGTCCATCTTCGTGAAGCGGTAGCGGCTACGCTTCCTGCACCGCGCGCGGCGGCAGGACCGGCGCCGGACGCCCCCGGCGGCGGAAGTAGCCCATCATCAGTCCGCCCATCACCAGCGTGGGCAGAAGCTGCATGGCGTGCAGGCCCATGGCGAACGCCGCGGCGTGCTCGGTGGGGCCGCCGAAAGCCACCAGCGCGCTGCCGGCGCCGAGCTCGAAGTTGCCCAGCGAGGCCGGCGGAGAGGGCATGATCAGCGCGAGGTTGACGCCGAAGATCACCGCCATCGCGTGCGGCAGGTCGTGGGGGAGATGGAACGCCGCCAGCGCAAGGGTGGTGACCGCGATCTCGCAGAGCCACGCCGCCGCGGAGAAGGCTGCCGCCTGCGCGACGGCGCGGGGATTGCGGGCGGCCATCAGTCCCGAGCGCGCACGGGCGACGACGGCCGCGATGCGCCCGCTGGGGATGGATTCGGGGTGCTTGGCGAGCCGCAGCAACATGAGCACCAGCGCCAGCGCGCCGGCCATGCCCACCCAGACCACCGCGGCCATCCAGCGGGGGACCGGGAGGAGCGCGGGCAAGAGAGCGGCGAAGGCGAACATGACCACGCCGTTGACGCTGTGATCCAGCGCAACCGTGCCGAGCGAGGTGGCCCGGCCCATGCCGCTCACCCGCGCGAGCATCTCGGTGCGGACCGCCTCGCCGGCGCGCATGGGCAAAAACGCGCTCGCGGCCTGGCCGACGTACATGGCGGCGATGGGCGCCATGCGCGGCACCCTCTTCACCGCGCGCACCAGGGACGACCAGCGCAAGCCTTGCAGCAGCACGCCCGGCACGCCGAGCAGGGTTGCGAGAGCGGCGAGGGAAAGGTCCACGCCTTCGAAGGCATGGATCACCTGGTCCCAGTCGAGCCGCCGCGCGAAGACGAGCACGCAGGCGCCCACCGCGAGCCAGACCGCCATGCGTGCGATGAGCAACAGCCGCTTGCGCGTCATGCGGGCGAAATCTATTACCGCTCCTTGGCGCGCGGCTGTTCGTTTTCAGGACGTGGCTGGGCGCTGTTCTGACGCGGCGGCCCTGCGCGCGGCGCCGTCGCATGAGGCGCTGCACCCGGCGCCGGCGCATTGGGAGCGCGCGCGGTTGCGGGGGCGCCGATGGGCCGCGGAGCGCTGGCGCGGGGCTGCGTCGCATGCGGCTCCTGGCCTCCTTCGCTTCGCGGCTGCTGTACGCGCTGGGGTCGCGGAACGCCGGCTCGCGTGGGGACCTGCTGGAAGTCGCGCTCGCGCGGAGGGGCCGCAACCGGGGCAGTCCGCGGCCGGTAGAAGAAGACGGTGCCGGAGCCCGCATGCGCCTGGGCAGGCGAGCTGCCGTCGCCGATGGCCAAGGGGCGGACCGCGTGCCCGGTCGCCCGCTCGACCGTCGCCACCGGCGGTCCAGCCCGCGGACCGCGTGGGGGCGGCAAGGGAAGCGTTTGTCGCTCCCGCCGCGGTACGGCGTAGTGGGCGATGGGCTGGAGGAACTGCCGGTTCGGCACCACCACCCAGCGCGCAGGCTGCTCGTAGACGGCGCCCGCGGGCCCCAGCGGACACCAGCCGGTGTAGCCGTCGTTCCAACGCCAGGAAACCCACGCCGGCGACCAGACCCTGCCCGGCAACCAGCTCCAGCCGAGTCCCGGCGTCCAGGCCCAGCGGCCGTAGTGGTAGACGGCCCAGCCGAACGGCTCGTCGCTCGCCCAGGCCCAGCCGGCGCGGGTCCAGACCCAGCGGCCGTACATGTAGGGCTGCCAGTCGTCGCGCACGTGGGTGGGCCGCCAGACCGTGCCGTACTCGGCCGTCTCCACCCATTCGCCATTCCAGGACAGCTCGCTGTCGTCGCGGAAGTCGTCGAGGGTGGGCCCCTGGTCGGGCGGCGGCAGCTCCTGGTCCTGGTCCTGCCACGACTCGTCGTCGTCGCCGGAGTAGGAGCCGTAGCCGTAGTCCTGGGCCAGGACGGGCGCTGCGAACGACAAGACTGCGATCAGTACGGCGAGGCGCTTCATGGCGTCCCTCCTGAGACCTTGGACGGACAAACCGGAGCGCCTCTTCATTTCCAAGTAAATGGGGACACGATGCGCCAGCTACGGGGACATGATCGCCGCCCGAAGGGCGCATCGTGTCCCCAGCGACGTACGACGTGGCGACGTACGCCTACGCAGTCTTGCGGTCCTTCTCGTACAGGAGGGTGGGCTCCTCGCCGCGGACGATGACGCCCTCGGTGATCTTGCACTCCTTGATGCCCTCCCGGTACGGCACGTCGTACATGATGTCCAGCATCGCGTCCTCCATGATGGCGCGCAGGCCGCGCGCGCCCGAGTTGCGGCGCATCGCCTCGTGGGCGATGGCCCGCAGCGCCTCCTTGCGTGAAGGTGAGCTTCACCTTCTCCATCTCGAAGAGCTTCTGGTACTGCTTCACCAGCGCGTTCTTCGGCTGGGTGAGGATGGTGACCAGATCGTCCTCGCTGCAGATCGTTGAGCGTGGCGACCACCGGCAGCCGGCCGACGAACTCCGGGATCATCCCGAACTTCATCAGGTCCTCGGGCTCGATCAGCTGCAGCAGCTCGCCCACGCTGCGCTCGTCCTTGCGGCTGCGACGCTTGGCGCCGAAGCCCAGGCCCTTCTCGCCCACGCGGCGCTTGATGATCGCCGTCGATGCCGTGGAAGGCGCCGCCGCAGATGAAGAGGATGTTCGAGGTGTCGACCTGGATGTACTCCTGCTGGTTGTACTTCTTGCCGCCGCGCGGGGTGACGTTGGCGCGGGTGCCCTCGATGATCTTGAGCAGCGCCTGCTGCACGCCCTCGCCGCCCACGTCGCGGGTGGCGACTGGGCGTGTCGCCCTTGCGCGCGATCTTGTCGATCTCGTCGATGTAGACGATGCCGCGGGCGGCCTTCTCCACGTCGTAGTCGGCGTTGTGGAGCAGGTTCTGGATGATGTTCTCCACGTCCTCGCCCACGTAGCCGGCCTCGGTGAGGCTGGTGGCGTCGGCGATGGTGAAAGGCACGTTGAGGAAGCGGGCGAGCGACTGCGCCAGCAGCGTCTTGCCGGAGCCGGTGGGGCCGATGCAGGAGGATGTTGCGACTTCTGCAGCTCGACGTCCTCGTCGCCCTGCGGCCTTCGCCGCCTGCATGCCGGGGCGCTGCCGCGCCGGCTTCTTCTGGTAGATGCGCTTGTAGTGGTTGTAGACGGCGACGGCGAGGACCTTCTTCGCCTGGTCCTGCCCGATCACGTAGTCGTCGAGGAACGCTCTTGATCTCCATCGGCGTGGGCAGGGCGACCTGCCGGGCTTGCCCTCCTCGCGCTCGTTCTCCTCGGCGATGATGTCGTTGCAGAGCTTGATGCACTCGTCGCAGATGTAGACGGTGGGACCGGCGATGAGCTTGCGGACCTCCCGCTGCCACTTTCCGCAGAACGAGCACGAGAGATTGCCGTGGTGATGGCTGTCCTTCCGGCTCATGTCACCTCCTGGCTACTGAGTCTACGCAAGGGGCTGCCGGGCGGGCAACCTTCTCCGTCCACTGTACCGGAATTTAGAGAGTGTAGGTCCGATGCGCCAGAATCCGTCCTTGGATGACACCTTGCAGCGATGCCGGGTTGCGAAGCGACCCTCCGAGCGTCAAGATCCGCACGTATGGCGCTCGATCTGGTCATCGTCGGCGGCGGACCCGCGGGCATCTCCACGGCCGTGGAGGCCCGGGAGGCGGGCATCGACCGGGACGCCATCGTCATCCTGGAGAAGGGCCCTGCCCACTCCTACGCCATCCGCAAGTTCTACCCGGACGACAAGCGCGTGGACGCCGTGTACAAGGGCATCCCCGCCATCTCCGAGGGCAAGATCACGCTCCAGGACGGCACCAAGCAGCAGACCCTCGACTTCCTCGACGAGACCATCAAGCGCTGGGAGCTCAACGTCCGCTACGACGAGGGGGTGGACTACATCCGCAAGCTCGACGACGGGCTCTTCGACGTCACCACGCCCCGGGCCAGCTACCAGTCCAAGGTGGTGGTGGTCGCCATCGGCATCCTCGGCAAGCCCAACCTGCCCGACTACAAGATCCCCCGCAGCGAGCTGCGCGGGCGGGTGCACTGGGACGTGACCTCGGAAAAGCTGGCGGGTGAGACGGCCCTGGTGGTGGGCGGCGGCGACTCGGCGGCGGACTACGTCCACTACCTGGTGGCGCGAGGGTTCCACGTGGACCTCTCCTACCGCCAGCCGGAGCTGAAGCGCATGAACCAGATCAACGTCCAGGACATCCGCGGGATGACGGACGCGGGTCGGCTCTCGCTGCTCATGCCCACGGACATCGAGCGGCTGGAGGTCGACGCCGGCCGGCCGCGCGCGATGTTCCGGCAAATCGAGCCCCGCACGTACGACCATGTCGTCTACGCGCTGGGAGGCTCGACGCCGGCGGGGTTCCTCCAGGCGACCGGCATCGAGCTCAAGGGCGGCGAGCCGCTGCTGCGCGAGGGGGGCGAAACCTCGGTTCCCGGGCTCTTCCTCGCGGGCGATCTCACGGCGGGAAAGAAGGGCGGCTCCATCATCTCCGCCTTCAACTCGGGTGTCGCGGCCATGCGGGTCATCTGCCGCGACTACCTCAACTGCCCCATCCCGCCTCCCGCCGCGCGGACTTGAAGGAGACCTGGGCGCTCCTGCTCGCGTATGACGGAGCGCTCTTTCGCGGCTGGCAGAAGCAACCGCGCCTGCGCACGGTGCAGGGTACTCTCGAGGAGGCGCTGCGCTCTCTGCTCGGCAAGCGCTACGCGATCCACGGGGCCTCGCGCACCGACGCCGGGGTGCACGCGCTCGGGCAGGTGGCCTCGCTGCAGAGCGGCAAGGCGCCGGATTTTGCGCGGCTGGAGCTGCCCGAGGGCCTGCGGCTCCGGCGCTGGGCGCGGGCGCACCCGTCGTTCCATGCCCGCAGCAGCGCCATCGCCAAGCGCTATCGATACGAGCTGCGCACGTTCTTGCCTGCGGGCGCGGACTGGGAGCGCGCGCGGTGCGCCCTGCGCGGCCTTCAGGGCCTGGCCCAGCTTCCCGGGCTCTCGTCTCCCTCGCGGGACCGCAAGCCGGCGCCGCCGCTCACGCAGCTGGTCGCTGGACGACGGCGGGGTGCTGGAGGTGAGCGCCCGCGCCTTCCGCAAGCACGAGGTGCGCAACCTGGCCGGGCACCTGGGAGCGGTTGCGCTCGGGCTGGCCACGCCGGAGTCGCTGCGCGAGCTGTCGCAGCGCAGCCGGCCGTGGATGGGAGCGCGCGCTCCGGCGGCGGGGCTCACGCTCGTGGAAGTGGCGTACCCGCCGGAGCTGGACCCGTTCTCGTGATCACGCCTTGCGCAGGGGCACGAGGCCCGCCGCCTCGTTGAGCCGCCCGGAGCGGAACGCCTCCAGGTCGATGGTCACGAAGCGGAAACCCGCCGCCTTGAGCGCAGCGGCCGCCTCCGCGCGGATGCGCACGGCGTGCTCCAGCTCTGCCTCGGCCACCTCGATGCGCGCGATCTCCCCGTGGTAGCGCACGCGGAACTCGCGCAGCCCCAGGCCGCGCAACGCCATCTCGCTGCGCGCGAGCTGGGCCAGCCGCTCGGCGGTCACCTCGGTCCCGTAGGGAATGCGCGAGGAGAGGCAAGGCTGCTGCGGCTTGTCCCAGGTGGGCAGACCCAGCTCCTTGCTGAGCGCGCGGATCTCCGCCTTGGTGAGGCCCGCCTCCGCCAGCGGCTGCACCACCTGGTATTCGGCGGCCGCGGCAAGGCCCGGGCGGTAGTCGGCGAGCTCGTCCGCGTTGGTGCCGGAGACCACCGACTGCAGCCCCAGGGACCGCGCCTCGGCGAGCGCCAGCGTGTACAGCTCGGTCTTGCAGAAGTAGCAGCGGTTCACCGGATTGGCGGCGTAGCGCGGATCCTCCAACTCAGCGGAGCGCTTCTCCACGTGCCGCGCGCCGAGCCTCCTCGCCACGGCGCGCGCGCCCTCCAGCTCGTCCGCGGCAACCGCGGGGGACAAGGCGGTGAAGGCGACGGCGTTGGTGCCCAGGGCTTCGATGGCCAGCGCGAGCAAGAGCGCCGAGTCCACGCCGCCCGAATACGCGACGAGCGCGCTCTCCAAGCCGCGCAAGCGCGCGACCGCCGCCTGCCGCTTCGCCGAAAGCTCCATGGCCCGCCTGAACCTAGCGCTTGCGCTTGCCGCCCGCAGCCAGCCGCGGCCGGTCGGCGCGCGCAGTGCGGGCCGCCGCCTGCTTGCGGGCGGGCGCCGCGCGCTTCGCCTTGTCTTGGCGCGCCGGCTGCTTCGCGGGCGCCATCTTCACGACCTTCTTGTCCTTTTCAGGCGCGGGAGCGGGCTTTGTGGCCGCGCGGGCCTGCACCTTGGGCCGGCCCTTCAGCGCCGCCACGTTGGGGTCCAGGAGCCGCTGGGCGACGAGTTGGCCGAGCACGTGCTCGACGGATTCGTCGATGCTGTGCTTGCTCGTGTCGACGACCACTTCCGGATGTACCGGCGGCTCGTACGGCTCGGTGATTCCAGGCAGGTTCTTCAGCTCGCCCGCGAGCGCGCGCTTGTACCTGCCCGACTTGTCGCGCGAAATCAGCGTCTCCGTGGGGCATTCCACGAAGACCTCCGCGAAGCGCCCAATCTGGCGGCGGGCCTCGTCGCGGGCGTCACGGTAAGGGCTCTCGATGGCCGATTGGATGATGATCCCGCCGCCGCGCGTCACGAGCTTGCAGACCCACGCCAGCTTGCGCGCCTCGGAGATGCGCTCGTCCTTGGTCGTGGCCTTGCCGATCGACAGCATGTGCTCGACTTCCTGGCCGTCGAGCACGTCGACCGTTTTTCCAAGTCGACGCAGGCGGTTGGCAAGCCCCTGGGCCAGCGTCGACTTCCCGGCGCAGGTCATGCCGGTCAACCAGACGGTAAAGCCGCTCGAGGGGGGGCCAAGGGTCATGAAGAAGGCTTCTCCTTTTTCAAAAATCCGGCGCACAATACCGATGTTGCCCTACATTGGCAAGCAATTTGCGAGGGGCGATACAGATTTTCAGTTTGGCTAAACCGTAGAGATTCCAGTCACTTCCTCTTCCAGGAAGACGCTGCTCGCGCCGTCCCAAGTATAGAGTTTCGCGCCGTCGACACCACCGTGGCGGGCGGAAATGACCAGATAACGAACACCCGGCCAGAGGGGCTCCTGCCCGCCCCCCAACGCCATCTCCCGATCCTCCCGGGAGAAATAGGCGCCCACGTCCGGGTGGGAATGGACGATGGCCCACAGCGAACCGCCCTGCCGTTCGACCGCCTCCAGGGCGGACAGGAGCTCCCTTGGCTCCATGACGTACCCGTCGCGCGCCGTCCGCGTGCTGGTCCCGGCTCCCTCGCGGGTGCCTGCCACGTTGGCGATGGGTTGGAAGCGCAGCGACCCGTCGGATCCGGCGAGGAGCAGCCCGCAGCATTCGGCCGGATAGGTCTTCTGCGCATGCGCCGCCATCTCGCGCAGCACCGAGGACGGGATTGCGCTCATGGCGGAGGAATGTAACGGTCGGCGCGATCGGGAAACAGCGTCACCACCACCCCGCTCTCCCCGCGCTCGGACAATTCGCGCGCGATCTGCGCCGCTCCGGCCGCCGCGGCGCCGGCGCTGTGGCCCGCAAGCAGCCCTTCGTCGCGGATCAGGCGCTCGGCCATGTCCCAGCCTGTGTCGGTGGCGATGCTCAGCTTCCGGTCGAGCTGGGCTTCGTCGTAGATGGGCGGCAGGATGCTGGAGGGCATGTGCTTGAGACCCTCGAGTCCGTGCAGCGGCTCGGCGGGCTCCACCGCGACGATCCGCACCTTGGGGTTGCGTGCCCGCAGGCCGCGGCCGATGCCCATGACGGTGCCGCCGGTTCCGATGCCCAGGACGGCGTGGGTGACGCGGCCGGAGGTCTGTTCCCAGATCTCCTTCGCCGTGCCCAGCTCGTGCGCGCGCGGGTTGGCTTCGTTGGAGTACTGGTCGGCATAGAACCACTTCGAAGGCTCCGCCTCCACCATGGCGCGCGCCAGGCGGATGGCGCCGTCGGAGAGCTCCTGCGCATCGCTGTAGATGATCCGGGCGCCGAAGTGGCGGGTGATGCGCTTGCGCGCCTCGCTGACGTTCGAGGGCATGACCAGGGCCACCGGGACGCGCAGGGCGGCGCCGATCCACGAGTAGGCGATGCCGGTGTTGCCGCTGGTGGAATCGATCAGGGTGCGGCCGCGCAGGTCAGGCAGCGCCTCCTGCATGATGCGCAGGGCCGCGCGATCCTTCACCGAACCGCCGGGGTTGAACCACTCCAGCTTGGCGTGGATCTCCACGCCCGGCGGCTCCAGCGAGCGGAGCCGCACCATCGGCGTGTTTCCGACGGCCTGGGTGAGCGAATCGAGGATCAACCGGCCTGCACCTCGCGGATGGCGTCCATTGCCGCCTGCGCGCCCTCCATGGCTCCTGCTCCGGGCGGCAGGACGATGCTCGTCTCGGTTGGACCGGACAGATCGGTCCAGGGGCCAAGGCGGCGCAGCTCTTCGTGCCATGCCGGCTCGTCCACCACCACCCGCCCGCAGCCGCTGGCCGCGAGATACCGGGCCGCCCAGAGCGCGGAACGCCCGGTGCCGCAGACGTGGAACGACGCCCCGAGCAGCTTGTCCTGGTCGAGCTCGTCGAGCAAGAGATGGCGCGCGAACCTCTCTTGCTGCTCGGCGGTCAGCATCCGCCCGCGATCGCCGGCACGATGGTGAGCCGGTCGCCTTCCTCCAGCGCGGTGGCGAGCCCCTGCGCGTGCCGCACGTCCTCGTCGTTGCGGAAGACGTTCACGTAGCGGCGGAGGGCGCCCTTGTCGTCGAGCAGCTTGTCCTTGATGCCGGGGTACTTGCGCGAGAGCTCGTCGAGCGCGGCCTGCACGCTGGCGGCGTTCTCCAGCGCGACCTCGCTCTGGTTGGCGGTGAGGGGGCGCAAGGGCGCGGGGATCTTCACGGTGACGGGCATGGCAGCTCCTTCTCTCGTAAGGATGCCGCTGCGGCGCAGACGGCGCAGGAGGGATCGCGGCGCAGCGGGAGGGGGCGGCAGGTGCCGCGCCGCGCGTCCCAGCGGTACAGCACTCCGCCCTCGGGCGCGGAGCGGAGCACCTGCATGGCAGCGCGGGCCATGGCGGCGCCCACCACGCCGCAAAGGGCAGAGAGCACGCCTGCCTCGGCGCAGCTCGGCACCGATCCGGGCGGCGGCGGGCCTTCGAACAGGCAGCGCAGGCAGCCGGTCCGGCCGGGCAGGATGGTGACGAGCTGCCCCGTCCAGCCGAGCGCGGCGCCGTGCACCAGGGGAAGGCCGCGCCGCACCGCCTCGTCGTTGGCGCAGAAGCGCGTCTCGAAATTGTCGGTGCCGTCGAGCAGCACGTCGGCCCCCTCGAGCAGCGCTTGCGCCGTGGAGGAATCGAACCGCGCCACCCGGGCAAGCCCACCCACGCGGCGTGCCGCGACCTCTGCCTTGGGACGGCCGACGTCCTCTTCGCCGAAGAGGATTCTGGCGGGAGAGGTTCGAGCGTTCGACCACGTCGGGATCGACGATGACGATTTTCACCGGGAGCCGCTCTTCGGCGAGCGCCAGCGCGGCGGGGCAGCCGAGACCGCCTGCGCCGAGGACGACCGCCGTCTTCACTGCGCCGCCTCGAGCGAGAACTCGCGCTCCCCGACGGCGGTGACCAGCGCCACGCCGCCGTGCTGGTGCGCGTAGGCCGCGGCCGCGGCGCCGGCATGATTGGCGAGCAGGCCCAGCTCTCGCGCCACCTGCGCGCGGGCTCGCGCGGCCAGGGCCCGGCTCACCCGGACCTTCTCCACGTCGGCCGGGAGCGCGGCCTCCCGCGGCAAATCGGGCAGCTCCTCGTCTTCGGCGAGGAGCGCGACGGCGCGTACGCCCGGCCACTTCTGCCGCAAGGCCGAGAGCGCACCCAGGAGCGCCGCGCGTTCCCCCGCGGGGGAGACCAGAAGCGGGGGCTCCTCGACGAGCTCGCCGAGGAGCTCCGCGCCGAGCGTTCGCGCGAACACCGCGGCCGCCGCATCGGAATCCAACGCCGGCAGCGTCGGCTCCGCCGCGGGATCGAGTCGCGCTCCCCACAGGCGGAGCGCCTCGCGCATCTCGTGGGTGACGCAGCCGCGCAGCGACACGGCGAGCGGCACGCCGCGATGGCGCGCCGAGGCCGCGGCGGAGAGCGCCTGGTTGCCGGTGGCCTCGATCGAGGCTTGCCTCGGCGCGGAGAAGTCCCACGCCTGCGCCGCGCGACCCGACGTCGAGCCGGCCGGGTGCAACAACTCGAGCTTGAGCAGCGCCGGCCCCCAGCGGAGCAGCGGAGTTGGCCTGTCGGGGATGGAGATCGGTTCCGGCATCTGGTTCGACGTTCCTCGGGATGGCGTTCCTGGCGGCGGCCGGGCAGGATAGCAGCCGTGACGCGCTGGGCAACCCTCGTGCTCGTGCTCCTCGCCTGCCGCCGGGAGCCGCCGCCGAAGGCAGCGGGCATCTCCTGCCTCGATCGCGAGCTGGCCGCGCGGGGCCTGAACTCCTTCGGCGATCCCCAGGGGACGATGTATGCGGGCGGCACGCCGCTCTTCGACGAGCGCACCGGCGCGTCCACCAGCCGGGAACAATATGTGTTTTCGCACCACCCGGAGTTGGCGAGCGCCTGCGGGTCCGACGGCGGTCGTTGATTGCCCGCTGGCGGAGCGCGCTGTTATCGTCGTTCGCCGTGAGCGAGATGACGGCGGCGGCCGGCGACAAGACGGCTGCGCCAGGGACCCTCGTTTCGGGGCCTTCCGAGCGGACCGAGCGGACCCGCGCCTTCCAGGAGGATCGCTTCCTCACCCGCGCGCGCGCCCTCTTCTACGCGCGCCTCGCGTTCCTGGTGCTGGGGCTCGGGGTCATCGGCGTGCCCGCCTGGTCGGAGGCGTTCGGCATCCGCAGCGCCAACGCCTTCGCCGTCTACCTCGCGATGGTGGCGTACAGCGCGGTCAACTACGTGCTCCTGCCGCGGGGGAAGATCGGCAAGGCGCTCACCTTCGCGACCCTCTGCGCCGACCTCTGCGTGCTCGTCTGGCTGGTCAGCGCCACCGGCGGCTTGCGCAGCCCGCTGCTCGCGGCGCAGCTGCTCTTCACCATCCTCTTCGTGGTGCTCTTTCCCAGCCCGCTCGCGGTGATCCCGCCGTTGCTCACCTTCCCCGCGGTGGCCAAGCTGGATCAGATCCTCGGCGGCCGCGCCCGGATGCAGATCGATCTCTTCATCCTGCTCTGGTACTCGGCCATCAACTGCATCCTCGTCTACGTGATGGTGTACCTGAACGAGCGCGACCGGCTGAAGCACCGCGAGCTGCGCAAGCTCTCGGCCGCCGTCCGCGAGATGGCCGTGGTGGACGAGCGCAACCGCCTCTCGCGCGAGATCCACGACGGGCTCGGCGGCGTGCTCTCTTCGGTGGTCATCCAGAGCGAGTACCTGCTCAACATGATCGACGGCAGCGAAGTGCGCTCCCGGCTCTCCGGCAACACCGAGGTGCGCGCCGCCATCGTCCCCACCATCCGCAAGGAGCTCTCCGACCTGCACCAGGCGGCGGAGGATTCCATCGAAGAGCTGCGGCGCTCCTTGCGCATGATGCGCGAGGACTTCGACCTGGTGGGCACGCTCGCGGAGGTCTCCAGCAAAGCCGCGGCGCGCCACCGCCTCGAAGTGCGCTTCGCCACCGTGGGCGCGCCGCGCACCGTCGGGCCCGAGAGCCAGCTGGCGCTCTTCCGCGTGCTGCAGGAAGCGATGGCCAACGTCGGCAAGCACTGCGGCAAGGGCACCCTGGTCGAGGTCACGCTGAGCTTCGCAAAGGGAGTGGCGGCGCTGCGCATCCACGATCACGGCAAGGGGTTCGTGGTGCCCGCGGACTCCGAGGCGCTCAGCCCCGAGGGACACTACGGCCTCGCCAACATGCGCGAGCGCGCCAACAAGGTGGGGGGGAAATTCCGCATGGCGTCCGGTCCCGGCCAGGGGACGACCATCGAGCTGACCGTTCACGCCGGAGAGGAGCAACAGCCATGAGCGCCGCCCCCGCCACGCCGAAGATCAAGGTCGCCATCTGCGAGGACCAGCCGCAGATCCTCAAGAACCAGCTCAAGATCCTGCAGGAGTCGCCGGAGATCGAGGTGATCGGCACGGCCCTCTCGGGCGAGGCGATGTTGGAGCTTTTGGAGAAGAAGCAGCCCGACGTGCTGCTGCAAGACCTGGGTCTGCCGCGGATGACCGGCATCGAGGTCACGCGCGAGGTGAAGCGGAAGTGGCCGGCGGTGGAGGTGCTGATCTTCACCATCTTCGACGAGGAGGAGAAGGTCATCGAGGCGGTGAAGGCGGGCGCGTCCGGCTATCTGCTGAAGGGCGCCACCGCCGAGAAGGTGGTGGAGGCCATCCGCGAGGTGAAGAGCGGCGGCAGCGTCATCCAGCCGAACCTCGCGCGCAGGCTGCTCAAGCACTTCCACGTGCCGGAGGACGGCGCGCCGCAGGCGCCGTCGCGGCCGCCGCTCATGCCGGGAAACCGCGAGGAGCCGCCGACGCGCCCGCTGACCGAGCGCGAGATTGAGATCCTGCGGCTGATCGCGAAGGGCCTCTCCAACAACGAGGCGGCGGGCGTGCTGGGGCTCTCGCGCGCCACGGTGCGCACGCACCTCGAGCACATCTACGAGAAGCTGGAGGTCACCAACCGGGTGGAGGCCGTCACCGAGGGGTTGAGGAAGGGCTTGATTGAGATGTAGCCGGGGCCGGCGCCTCGAAGCTGTAGGTGCCGATCGGCAGCGGATTGAAGCTGTAGATCCTCTGCGCCGGCGCCCTCTGGTCGCCGGTGCGCGCGGGGGCCGCGGCGGGGCCGGCATCGCTCGCCGGCTGCCCCGGTTGCGCCGACGCCTGGGGAGCGCCGGCGTCCGGCAGGACCATGGGCGTGATGCTTGCGGCGGCGCTGGTTGACGGCGCGCTTCCAGGCTGCGTGACCTGGGCCAGGGCAGCGGCGGAAACGAGGCCGAGCGCGATGGCGGCTGCGATGCGCACCCGGATGAAGTGTGCCGCGGACGCGGGAGCGGCAAGGGACGTGCGTGCGTGCGCCCGGTTTGATGATACTTCGGAAAGGCATGCCCGATCTCCCCCGCCTCTTCCACCGCCAGTGGTCGCTCGCGGTGCTCGCCGATCTCCGGCGCGGCCGCCGCCCCAAGGCTTCGCGGCAGACGCTGGCCGGCACGCTGGACGCCCTGT
The DNA here is from genome assembly GCA_963792275.1 of uncultured delta proteobacterium. Classification (GTDB taxonomy): domain Bacteria; phylum Myxococcota; class Myxococcia; order Myxococcales; family 40CM-4-68-19; genus 40CM-4-68-19. Next base: position 185,695 of record CAWBVQ010000007.1, on the reverse strand, counting down.
CGCGGCAGGGGCTGGTCGCAAACGGCGCCCTGACCCGGCGCGGCGAGCGCGTGGCGGAGCGCGCGGAGGCGTTGCTGGAACAACTGGGCGGGGAGCCGCCGCGGAAGTGGGCGCTGCCCATCGTCGATGCGCTGGCAAAGAGGCCGCTGCGCTTCGGAGATTCTCAAGTCGGCGCTTTCGCCCGCGACTGCGCGCGCCCTTTCGATGTGCCTCAAGGACTTGATCGCGCAGGGCCTCGTGTCCCGGCGCGTTCTCGACGGGTTCCCGCCCCGCGCCGAGTATGCGCTGACGGAGAAGGCGCGCCCGCTCTCGCCGCTCCTGCGCAAGCTCGCAGGCGCCTGAGCGACTCGTCGCCGGCCGGCCCGCTCGCCCGTCCGGACAGGGGGAAGGCCGGCGGGCCCTCCCGGGGCCGCCGCTTGCCCGGCCGGACCACCCGTGTTATTCGCCCGGCCCCATGTTCGTCTTCATCACCACGCTTCATGTCGTCGTCAGCGTCTTCATCATCTTCGTGATCCTGCTGCAGCCGGGGAAGGCCGACGGCATGGCCGCGTTCTCGGGCGGCGGCGGCAGCTCGTCCAATACCGTCTTCGGGGGGCGCGGCTCCGTGACCTTCCTCTCCAAGGTCACCACCGTTTGCGCGATCGTCTTCATGGTCACCTCGCTGACGCTGGCCTGGCGCTCGTCGCACAGCGACTCGGTCTTGCGCGCCCGCCGCAACATGGCCGCGGCCGACACCACCAAGAAGACCGACAGCAACACGAAGCCTTTGCTCCCCACCGGCCAGACCGCTCCCGCGCCGGCTCGCGACGGCGCCGCCGTGCCCGTGCAGGACACGCAGAAGCCTCCGGCGACCGCACCCGCGCCCGCCCCCGCAGCGCCCAAGAAGTAGCCTTGAAGTCGCGGGGGAGCGGTGCTAGAAGGCCGCTCCCTGCCCTCGCCCAGGTGGTGGAACTGGCAGACACACCAGCTTGAGGGGCTGGCGGGTAAAACCGTGCGAGTTCGAATCTCGCCCTGGGCACCAAGAAGATTTCTGCGGCGGCCGGATGCGTTCTGCGTCCGGCCGCTTCGCTTTCAGGCGGACGCTCGTTGCGCGCGGCTTCGCTCCGTCCCCACCTTTCCCGCATGGACGACAAGAGCAACCGCAACGAGGGCGAAGGCAGCAAGAGCGCGGACTTGAAATACCGCGAGGCGGCCAGCGACTTTGCCAAGCGCGCCGATACCGCCAAGGCGGGGCTGGAGGCGGAGCGCGAGGTGGAGCAGCACAAGGGCGAGTTCGAGAAGGCCGAGCAGGCGGGTCGCGCGCGCAGCAAGGGCGACCTCCAGTCCGACCTGAGCGGCGAGGACTTCGAGAAGAAGTAAGTCAGAGCTCGTAGCCGTAGAGCGTGCAGCGCAAAGGCCCGTTCCAGAGCACGCGGCGCGGGCCGCGCGGCCGCACGCCGAAGGCGCTCTCGAAGTCCTCGCTGGCGCTGAGCACCGAGGCGCGGTGGCGCTCCAGCCTGCGCAGCGACGCGCCGAGCTGGTGGTAGAAGGTCTTGAGCTGCTTGCGCCCGCCCGCCTCCAGCCGCTCGCCGTAGGGCGCGTTGAGCAGGAGCTGGCCGGGCGGGTCCAGCGGCGAAAGCTCGCGCGCATCGGCCTGGGAGATGCGCAGCGGCACCCGCGCGGCCGCGGCGTTGGCGTGGGTGGCCTCCACCGCGGAGGCGTCGCGATCCGAGGCGAAGATGGGTGGCGGCGCCACCTCGCGCGCTGTCAGCTCCTGCGCGCAGGCGCGAAAGAGCAATGGCGTCTTCGGCCTGCGTGCGCGGCCATGACTCGCAGGCGAGGCGGCGCTGCGCATTGGGCGCGCGCCGCATGGCGAAGAGCGCGGCTTCGATGGCCAGCGTTCCCGATCCGCACACCGGATCGCAGAGCGGCGTTTCGCCCTGCCACCCGGAGTAGATGACCACCGCCGCGGCCAGCGCCTCGCGCAGCGGCGCCTCGACGGTGCGCACCCGGTAGCCGCGGTTGGAGAGCAGCTCGCCCGCGAGATCCAGCGAAACGCTGCAGGCGCCCTCCCCCAGGTGCGCGACGATGAGCACGTCGGGTTTGCGCGGGTCCACGTCGGGACGGAACCCGGCGCGCTCGCGCAGCGCGTCCACCACCGCGTCCTTGAGCTTCTGCTCGACGAAATGGGTATGGGTGAGCTTCTCCGCCCGGCCGCTGGCCGCCACCGCCAACGTCTGCCCCCGGGCGATCAGCTCGGGCCAGGGAAGCTTGACGGCGCCTTCGTACAGCTCTTCCGCCGAAGTGGCGGGAAACTCCGAGACGGGCTCGAGCACGCGCAGCGCCGTGCGCAGCTCCAGGCAGGCGCGCAGCGCGATCTCCCGCTCTCCGGTAAAGCGCACGCCGCCGTGGCCCGGGCGCACGCCCTTGGCGCCCAGGCTGCGCAGCTCCGATTCCAGCGCTTCTTCGGCGCCGCGCGGGCAGGTGGCGTACCAGGAGCGGAACATGCCCGCGCAAGCTACTCCAGGCTAGGTGCTTCGTGGCGGGCGGACCGTGCGCGTGGCCGCCACCGCCGCGAGCGCGGCGAGGGTCAGCTTCATCACCGGGAGGTCGCGGAACTCGGAGCCGAGAAGCTGCGCGACCAGGGCCGGATCTTCCCGGTGCAGCGCCTGCAGCGCGAGGCCGATCTCGTTGGGGTCCTGCGCGCCCTGCTTCATCAGCCCGGGGGCGCTCAGGTCGGTGTAGCGGGCGCGCGCCTGGAGCAATTCGCCGAGCGCCAGGCGCTGAGGGCGGGAGAGGTATCCGAGCGCCTCGCGCACGATCTCGAGGAACTCCACCGGCCCCAAGCTCGAGGTGAGCCGCTCGAACTGCGCCAGCGCCTCCGCGCCGTCGATGGAGTTGTGATCGCCGCGCTCCACGGCCCGGAGGAGCCGGACCACCTCTGCGCCCTGCGTCTCGCCCAGCGCCTGCTTGATGCTTTCCATGCAGTACCTCCAGCCTGAAGGTGGGCATCGCGACGCGAGGCCTGCGAGGTGCGGGCTCCCCTGCGACCGCCCGGTGGAGCGCCCCCGGATCGCCTGCGCCCGACCGTGGTCAGAGGCCTCGGGCCGCGATGGCCTGCAACGCCCGCTCCACCTGCGCGCGGACCAGTTGACCGTCCTGGTGCGCGCGCTGCGGCGTCTGCGGCGCGGAGCGCAGCCGCGCGGCAATGTCTTCGGCCTGCCCGGCCGCGAGCGCGTCGATGCGGGCATAGACGCCGGCCGGCCCCTCTTCAAGCGCGTTGTGGGCAACGAGCAGGCGATCGACCGCGGCGCCGATTCCTCGGGCGAGAACGGTGGCACGAGGAGCGTGGCGAGAAGGCCGTGATCCTCATGCATCCGCGCCGCCTCCGGCAGCGGCGCTCCGATCCTGCGTCGCGCTTCGGGGAGCAGGATCTTCTCCTCGAGGCCGATGTGGCGGAGGAGGCCGCCGCGGAACTGCCACCACGCGCCGGCGCGCCGGAGCCCGTCGAGACGGTGATGATCCTCGCGCATATACACCTCGATTGGCCCCGCCACGCGCAGTCCTTTCCGCCTAGCTCGTCGTCCGGTCGGGCTTGCGCGCGATCAGCTGTGCCACGGAGTGGCGATGTCCCGCCTCGGCGGACGCGCTCTCGCGCTCGAGCAGGATCTCCCAGTCGGCGAACAGCGCGCCCAGCTCGCCGGGTTCGAGGAGAAAACGGCCGCTGTCGTTGCGGCGCACATGCAGCGCGGCGGCGAAGAGCCCTCCGGGTCTCACCGCGCGCCGCACCTGCGCGAAGAGCGGCCGGTGCAGGAAGTAGAAGTCGCAGACCAGGTCGTAATCGCCGCCCTCGAGCTGGAAGCCCTTGGCCTCCAGGTCGGCGATGCCGGCGCGGACGAGATGCGAGACGCCGCGCCGGGCGGCCTCTTCTTCCAGACGGGCAATGCCCTCGCGCGACGCGTCCAGGGCGTGGACGCGCCAGCCGCGCCCGGCGAGGAAGAGGGCGTGCCGCCCGGCGCCGCAGGCGAGATCGAGGGCGACGCCCGGCGCGATTCCCGCAATCGCCTCGGGCAGCGGCGGCGAAGGATCCTGCGGCGCGTGGCCGGTTGCGAAGCGCTCGTCCCAGTCCATCTGTCCGCTCAGGCCAGCTCGAGCCACTGGAACCAGACGGGATGCTCGGACTTGTACCACTGGAGCACGCTGCGGATCGCCGCCTGCTTGTCCTTGGGCATCACCTTGTCGTCCACCCGATCGAAGTGCACGCGGATGCGCTCGCCCTCGAATTCCAGCGCCTGCGAGAGCATGGTCTGCAGCTCGTTGCGGATGCGGCCGGAGTCGGAGATCTTCACCGGCCGCTTGGCGTGATCCACTCCGGAGAGGAAGCGCACCAGGAGCGGGCTGAAGACGTAGCGCGCCTGCTCCAGCGGCTCGGTCAAGCGGAAGGTGAAGGTGATCACCGAGCCCGCGCTGCGGGTGGCGATCCGGGTCGTCACCTTGTAGACGCCGTCCGCCACCTTGCGCACGCCCGGGAGGCCGGTATACGGGTCGTCGCACATGTAGCCCACGCTGGCGAGCACGTTCCAGCTCTTGGCCGGCAAGAAGTCGTCGGCGCGCAGCACCCGCTTCTGGCAGGGCATGTTGGAGCTTCTGGCGTCGTCGATGGCCTCCGCGTAGCCGCGGATCTTGCCGGCGTCCACCTCGCGGCCTCCGAACAGCTCGGAGACGCGCCGCGCGAAGTCGGGAGCGCGCGGGTCCAGCCGCATCAGCTTCGCCTCGCTCCCGCAGGGCAGCTCGAAGCTGGGCGAGAAGAGCGACATGGAGACCTCGACGTCCAGCACCTCGGAGAGGCTGGCCGCCTGCATCGCCTCCGCCGTGGCCGCATAGCCGTCGGTGAGGAAGACGTGCGTCTCGCCGGCCGCGTCTTTCCAGCTTCCCACCAGGAAGGTGGGCGCGTACGTGCCGGAGTCGGTGAAGACCTCGAGGCCCGCAGGCGTCTTCCAGCCGTCCTCCACCAGGTGCGCGCCGGTGGCCTTCCACTCCTCCCAGAGCGCCCCCAGGCGCGCGACGCGGCTCTTCCCGCGCAGCGTCCAGACGTGCACGTTGGCGCGGCGGATGCCGGGGTACGCCGCCTCGATGGCTTCCATCACCTGCGCGCGCGGCGTGCGGTAGTCGAGCAAGAGCGCCTTGCCGTCGGCGGCATCGGCCACGCGCCTGGGCACGGTCAGCGTGCCCATGTACGATTCGTACGGCCGCGAAACTTGCAGCGGCGAGTCGAAGAGGTGGAAGACCGCCATCGGCCCGGTGGTCTTGCCTTCGGCGAAACGCGAGGTGTTCTCCAGCGTGTCCACCGCCGCGCCCCAGAGCGTGATGCCGTGGTCCTTGAGCGAGTCGTAGAACTGGTCGAAGGTGTAACCGCGCTCGTTGAGCAGGCGCCCGACGCGGCGATCGACCAGGCGCGCAACCTCGGGCCGGGCGTAGACGCGGCCGAACCCGAGCAGCGGATTGGCGCCCATCTCCGGCGTCTCGCCCGCCTTGGGCATCAGGCCCTCGCCCAAGGAGACCATGATGCCGTGGTTCTCGGGCAGCGTGCGCGTCAAGTGCCAGAGGCCCTCGCTCATCACGTAGGCGCTGATGGCGTCGGCCGACTTCTTCACCTGGTTGTAGGCCTGCTTGTCCTTGCCCGCGCCGCCGCCGAACCCGCCGAACAGGCGCGTGCCGAGCGCGGTGGCGGCCGAGGTCATGGCGAGGCAGCGGGCGATGCCGCGCGGCGCGAACGAGTGCGCCGACACCGGCTCCGCCTGCGCGCGATCGACCTCCACGTCCTCCAGCCAGAGATGGAACCGCAGCAGCACGGGGCGGGTGTCGAACGCCCACTGTGCCACGAGGTTGCGCTTGTCGGCGTCGTTCAGGGCGGCCTCCCGGCAGGGGTGCGGCGGCAGTCTACGGATTTTCGCGTCGGCGCGCGCGGGTAGCGCCGGCAACGGCTGTCGCGCGCCGCGCATCGCGTCGCACGCGCACGGGACATCTCTCCGGCGCTCCGGAGGGGCGGTTTGACACGCAGCGCAAAAGCGAGGAAGCCTTGTGAACACGTCCGATTTCGATCACTGGCCTCAGACGACAGCCCCACCGGAGGTGCAGCAGCAGATGGCAGACGCAGGACCGCCGCCCAAGCAAGGGCTCTACGATCCGGCGCTGGAGCACGATTCCTGCGGCTTCGGATTCGTGGCCGACATCAAGGGACGCCCCTCGCACGACATCGTGCTGAAGGCGCTGGAGGTGCTCCTCAACCTGGAGCACCGCGGCGCCACCGGAGCGGAGAAGGACACGGGGGACGGCGCCGGGATCCTCTTCCAGACGCCGCACGCGTTCCTCAGGCGCGAATGCCAGAAGCTCGGCTTCGCGCTGCCGGAGCGCGGCCGCTACGGCGCGGGCATGGTCTTCTTGCCCCCGAGCGAGCACGGCCGGGACGCGATCAACCGGCTCTTCGAGGAGACGGTGCGCGCCGAAGGCCAGGAGCTGATCGGCTGGCGCGACGTTCCCACCGACAACGCCGCCCTCGGCCCCACCGCCAAGGCGAGCCAGCCGGTGATCCGCCAGATCTTCATCGGCCGCGGCGAGGGAGTCGCCGACGAGGAGGCGCTGGAGCGCAAGCTCTACGTCATCCGCCGGCTGGTGGAGAAGAAGGTGTCGCGCTCCGCCATTCCCGGACGCAGCCACTTCTACGTCCCCAGCCTCAGCCACAAGACCATCGTCTACAAGGGAATGCTCAACGCGGGGCAACTGCGCAGCTTCTTCCTCGACCTTCAAGATCCCGCCGTCGTCTCCGCGATCGCGATGGTGCACTCGCGCTTCTCCACCAACACCTTCCCCTCCTGGGGGCGCGCGCACCCCTACCGCTACATCTCGCACAACGGCGAGATCAACACGCTGCGCGGCAACATCAACTGGATGCACGCGCGCCAGTCGATGATGCGCTCGCGCCTCTTCGGCAAGGATTCGATGAAGATTCCTCACCGTGGTGGACACCGAGGGGTCCGACTCGGCGATGTTCGACAACGTCCTCGAGCTGCTCACGCTCTCCGGCCGCGAGCTGCCGCACGCGGTGATGATGATGGTTCCGGAGCCGTGGTCGCGCGACGAGAGCATGAGCCAGGAGCGCAGGGCCTTCTACGAGTTCCACTCCTGCCTGATGGAGCCGTGGGACGGGCCCGCCTCCATCGCCTTCACCGACGGCGTGCGGGTGGGCGCGGTGCTCGACCGCAACGGCCTGCGCCCCTCGCGCTACTACATCACCAAGGACGACCTGGTGGTGATGGCCTCGGAGGTCGGCGTCCTCGACATCCCGCCCGACCGGGTGCTGACCAAGGGGAGGCTCCAGCCCGGGCGCATCTTCCTCGTCGATACCGCCGAGCAGCGCCTGGTCTCCGACGAGGAGCTGAAAGAACGCATCGCCCGCAAGGAGCCGTACGGCGAATGGCTGCGCTCCTCCATCGTCCACGCCAAGGACCTGCCCGCGCCGGTTCGCGCCCTTCCCCCGGATTGGGAGACGCTGATCCGGCGGCAGGAGGTCTTCGGCTACACCTCCGAGGACGTGAAGCTCCTGATCGCGCCCATGGCCACCACCGGCAACGAGGCCATCGGCTCGATGGGCACCGACACGCCGCTCGCCGTGCTCTCCGAGCGGCCCCAGCCGCTCTTCAACTACTTCCAGCAGCTCTTCGCGCAGGTCACCAACCCGCCGGTGGACTCCATCCGCGAAGAGATCGATCATGGCCTCCGACACGACCATCGGGCCGGAGGGCAACCTGCTCGAGCCCGGTCCGGAGTGCGCGCGCCAGCTGGGGCTGCCCTCGCCCATCCTCACCAACGACGAGCTGGGCCGCATCCGCGCGCTCGACGGCGGGCCGGGAACCAACGGCCTGCGGGCGGTGAAGCTGCCCTCGCTCTTCAATCCCAGGGGCGACGGCGCCGGACTGCGCAGCGCGCTGGAGGACCTGCGCTGGAAGGCTTCGGAGTGCATCGCCGAGGGCTTCAACCTCCTCGTCCTCTCCGACCGCGGACACGACGCGGACATGGCGCCCATCCCCGCCCTGCTGGCGGTCTCCGCCGTGCACCACCATCTCATCCGCGAAGGCACGCGCACCCGCTGCAGCCTGATCGTCGAGAGCGGCGAGCCGCGCGAGGTGCACCACTTCGCGCTCCTCATCGGCTACGGCGCGAGCGCGGTGAATCCCTACCTCGCCTTCGAGACGGTGCACGACCAGGTCGAGCAGGGGCTCATCCCCGGCCCGCCCGCGCAGGCGGAGAAGAAATACCTGAAGTCGGTGGTGAAGGGCATCGTGAAGGTGATCTCCAAGATGGGGATCAGCACCATCCAGAGCTACCACGGCGCCCAGGTGTTCGAGGCCATCGGGCTCTCCCAGGACTTCGTCGACGAGTACTTCACCTGGACCGCCTCGCGGGTCGGCGGCGTGGGCATCGACGTGGTGGCGAAGGAAGCGCGCATGCGGCACGAGCGCGGCTTTCCCCCCAAGCGGCCCATCTTCCACACCAGCTTGCCCGCGGGAGGCGATTACCAATATCGCGCCGGCGGCGAATACCACCTGACCAACCCGGAGACCATCCACAAGCTGCAGCACGCCTGCCGCACCGGCGACTACCGGGTCTTCCAGGAGTACACGGCGCTGATCGACGACCAGTCGAAGCAGCATTGCACCTTGCGCGGGCTGATGGACTTCCGCGCCGCCGCCCGGCCCGTGCGCATCGAGGAAGTGGAGCCGGTGGAGTCGATCATGCGCCGCTTCAAGACCGGCGCGATGAGCTACGGCTCCATCTCCAAGGAGGCGCACGAGACGCTCGCGGTGGCGATGAACCGCATCGGCGGCAAGTCCAACACCGGCGAGGGCGGCGAGGATCCCGCCCGGTACGTGAAGGAAGAGAACGGCGACTCGAAGAACTCCGCCATCAAGCAGGTGGCGAGCGCGCGGTTCGGCGTCACCAGCAACTACCTGGTCAACGCGCGCGAGCTGCAGATCAAGATCGCCCAGGGCGCCAAGCCCGGCGAGGGCGGCCAGCTTCCCGGCAATAAAGTCTACCCCTGGATCGCCAGGGTGCGCCACGCCACGCCGGGCGTCGGGCTCATCTCGCCGCCCCCGCACCACGACATCTACTCCATCGAGGACCTGAAGGAGCTGATCCACGACCTGAAGAACGCCAACCGCGACGCGCGCATCAGCGTGAAGCTGGTCGCCGAGCTGGGCGTCGGCACCATCGCGGCGGGAGTGGCCAAGGCGCACGCGGACGTGGTGCTCATCTCCGGCCACGACGGCGGCACCGGCGCCTCCCCGCTCACCTCCATCAAGCACGCCGGCATCCCCTGGGAGCTGGGCCTGGCGGAGACGCACCAGATCCTGGTGCTCAACGACCTGCGCAGCCGCATCACCGTGGAAGTGGATGGCCAGCTCAAGACCGGCCGCGACGTGGTGATCGGGGCGCTGCTCGGGGCGGAGGAGTTCGGCTTCGCCACCGGCCCCCTGATCGCGCTCGGCTGCATCATGATGCGCGCCTGCCACCTGAATACCTGCCCGGTGGGCGTGGCCACGCAGGACCCGCGGCTGCGGGCCAAGTTCGGCGGCAAGCCGGAGCACGTGGTCAACTTCATGCGCTTCGTCGCGCAGGAGACGCGCGAGTACATGGCCGAGCTGGGCTTCCGCACCTTCGACGAGATGGTGGGCCGCTCCGAGCGCATCGAGATGCGCGGCGCGGTCGATCACTGGAAGGCGCGGAACATGGACTTCAGCCGCATCCTCTTCAAGCCCACCGTGCCCAAGCACTACGGGCGCACCTGCCGCATTCCCCAGGACCACGGGCTCGACCAGACGCTGGACGCCAAAACGCTCTTGCCGCTGGCCCGGCCCGGCATCGAGGAGAAGAAGCCGGTGCGCGCGACGCTGCCCATCCGCAACACCAACCGGGTGGTCGGCACCATGACCGGCAGCGAAGTGACGCGGCGCCATGGCCCGCAAGGGCTGCCCGACGACACCATCCGCTTCCACTTCAAGGGATTCGGCGGGGCAGTCCTTCGGCGCCTTCATCCCCAGGGGAATGACCCTGGTGCTGGAGGGCGACGCCAACGACTACATCGGCAAGGGATTGAGCGGCGGGCGCATCGTCGTCTTTCCCCCGGCCGAGGCGGGCTTCGTGGCCGAGGAGAACGTCATCGTCGGCAACGTCGCCTTCTACGGCGCCACCTCCGGCGAGGCCTTCATCCGCGGCATCGCCGGCGAGCGGTTCTGCGTGCGCAACTCCGGCGTCGACGCGGTGGTGGAGGGCGTGGGCGACCACGGCTGCGAGTACATGACCGGCGGGCGCGTGGTGGTGCTGGGGCCCACCGGACGCAACTTCGCCGCGGGCATGTCGGGAGGAGTGGCCTATGTCCTCGACGGCGACGGCCGCTTCGCCAACCGCTGCAACGGCCAGATGGTTTCGCTGGGGCCGGTGCCGGAAGACGAGCTTCGCGCCGTGCGCCGCATGGTCGAGCGGCACGCGGAGCTGACCCAGAGCGCGCTGGCGCGGCGTTTCCTCGAGCGCTTCGCGGAGACTTCGGCGCGGCTGGTGCGGGTGATGCCGAACGACTACCGGCGGGTGCTCGACGCGCAGGCAAGGATGCGCGCCTCGGGCATGTCGCCGGAGGAGGCGGAGATGGCGGCGTTCCAGGCGAACGCCCAGGACGAGGCGAGGGTGGGCGGCAACTAGCCGCGCGGCGACCATCATGGGCAAACCCACCGGCTTCCTCGACTACCTGCGCGAGCCTTCCCACGACCGGGAGCCGCTGGAGCGCATCCGCGACTGGAACGAGATGCACCTGCCGCTCGCCGAAGAGACCCTGCGCGAGCAGGGCGGCGCGCTGCATGGATTGCGGCGTTCCCTTCTGCCACACCGGCAAGCTGATCGGCGGCATGGCCTCGGGCTGCCCGATCAACAACCTCATCCCCGAGTGGAACGACCTGGTCTGGCGCGGGCAGTGGAAGGAGGCGTTCATCCGCCTCGCCAAGACCAACAACTTTCCCGAGTTCACCGGCCGCGTCTGCCCCGCCCCCTGCGAGGGAAGCTGCACGGTGGCCATCGATCTGCCGGCGGTGAACATCAAGGTGCTGGAGGAGGCCATCGCCGACCGCGCCTTCGCGGAGGGATGGGTGGTGGCCGATCCGCCCAAGGCGCGCACCGGCAAGCGCGTCGCCGTGGTGGGATCGGGCCCGGCCGGACTGGCGGCGGCCGCGCAGCTCAACCGGGCCGGGCACGAGGTGACGGTCTTCGAGCGCGACGACCGCATCGGCGGCCTCCTCATGTACGGCATTCCCAACATGAAGCTGGACAAGAAGATCGTCGACCGGCGGGTGAAGCTCCTCGCCGAGGAGGGCGTGCGCTTCGTCACCGGCGTCGAGGTGGGCAAGGACCTGCCGGCCGGCAAGCTGCTCGCCGACTACGAGGCCACCGTCCTCTGCGGCGGCGCAACCCAGGCGCGCGATCTGCCGGTGGAGGGCAGGAGCCTGGGCGGCATCTACCCGGCGATGGAATTCCTCACCAGGAACACGAAGTCGCTGCTCGACTCCGGCTTCGCCGACGGCGCGCGCATCTCCGCCAGGGACAAGCACGTCATCGTCATCGGCGGCGGCGACACCGGGACCGACTGCGTGGGCACCAGCGTCCGGCAGGGCGCGCGCAGCGTCACCCAGCTGGAGATCCTTCCCCGCCCGCCCGACGCGCGCGCGCGCCGACAATCCCTGGCCGCAGTGGCCGAAGACGTATCGGCTGGACTACGGGCAGGAGGAAGCGAAGGCGCTCTGGGGCCGCGACCCGCGCGTCTATTCGGTGATGACCAAGCGCTTCATGGGAGACGAGCAGCGCAACGTCCGCGAGCTGCTCTACGTCTCGGTCGAGTGGGTGAAGGGTCCCGACGGCCGCTTCGGCCCGCGCGAGATCCCGGGGATGGAAAAGGTGATCCCCGCCGATCTGGTGCTCCTGGCGATGGGCTTCCTCGGGCCGGAGAAGCCGCTGCTCCAGCAGCTGGGCGTGAAGCTCGACGAGCGCGGCAACGTCTGGACCGACCCCACCCGCATGACCAGCGTCGCCGGAGTCTTCGCGGCGGGAGACATGGCGCGCGGGCAGTCGCTGGTGGTCTGGGCCATCCGCGAGGGCCGCCAGGCCGCGCAGTCGGTGGACCGCTACCTGTCGTACGGCGACACCGTGCTCTCGCCCTGATCCATTCAGCTGGCGAGTTGGCGGCGGTAGACCTCCGCGGCGCGCGGCGAGAAGCAGCAGAAGACGATGCGCACCTCCGGGTGCGCCTTCTCGAACCCGCGCGCCTCCCGGACGGCGATCTCCGTCGCCGCTTCCAGCGGATAGCCGTAGGCGCCGGTGGAGATGGCGGGAAAGGCGATGCTGGAGAGCCGGTGCTGCAGCGCGAGCGCGAGCGAGCGCCGATAGCAGCTTGCCAGGAGCTCCGGCTCGCCGTGGGTGCCGCCGCGCCAGACCGGTCCCACGGCATGGATGACGTGGCGCGCCTCGAGATTATAGCCGCCGGTGATCTTCGCCTCGCCGGTGCGCGCGCCGCCGAGGCCCCTGCACTCCGCGAGCAGGCCCGGTCCGGCGCGGCGGTGGATGGCGCCGTCCACCCCGCCGCCGCCGAGCAGGCTTTCGTTGGCCGCGTTGACGATGGCGTCCACGTCCAGGAGCGTGATGTCTGCCTCGACCACCTCGATCATGCGCGCCTCGGGGCGCCGGATGCCTCCCGCAGCGGTCACTTGCGGAAGATGCGGAGGATGGCTCCCATCACCGAATCCTCCTCCGGCTTTGCCAGCTTCTCCAGCTCGCCCGCGTCGAGCCAGGTGCCGTTGCAGGAGAAGCAGCGGTCCACCTGCACGTCGCGAAAGCGGATCTCCTGAAGCTCCATGCCGCACTTCGGGCAGCGCATGAAATGCTGCTTGCGCAGGGCCTCGCGCTCGGCGTCGGCCAGCTTCTTGCGCTGATCGGCGGCGAGCTTGCGCAGGCGCTCCGCGTCCTCGCGGGCGAAGTACTCGTCCTCGGTGCTGCTCGGCTTGTCCGGCATGACGCCTCCGATACGGGGTCGGACACTTCTATGCGCGGCGCTCCCGGGGCGCAACGTCGCGGCGGAAATCCTGACATGGCCGCTCGGTCTGATATGCCTCGACCATGTCAATCGCCCGCCTGCTGATTGCGATTCTCGTTTGCAGCGCTGCCGCCCGCGCCGCCGAACCCCTGCCGCTCATCGACAGGCCCGTGACGGTCCCGCGCGGAGCGTTCGATCTGACGCTGCAAGGGACGTACACGAACTGGAGCACCGCCGATCTGCTCGGGACCCGGTCGTCCATCGCCGGCGAGACGCTCGCGCTCGGCGCCGACTTCGGGGCGAGCGACGCCGCGCAACTTGGATTCGCGCTGGCGTTCCCCGTCAATCCCGGCGCGGGCTTCGGCTCCATCCTGGGAAGCGCCGCCTTCGCCGTGAGCAAGGGCGCCGCGCTGCGCATCGACGCGGGGTTCGAGAACTTCGGCTTCAACGGCGATACCGCCGGTATTTCCGGGAACACGCACGTCAGCCGCTTCTTCGGCGGAGTGGGAGCGCGCATCAAGGCCCCCCTCACCCCCACCGTCGCCTTCGTCGTCGGACGCAGCGGCGCCGTCCAGTTCGGTCATTTCAACAACCTCGGCGACCAGGGGGTCGGATTGTACACGGGCGCGAGCTTCCTGCCCGAGGCGTCGTCCGACTTTCTCGTCATCAGCGGCGGCAGCGACAACAGCGGCACCAACATCGGCCTCAACCTCCCGCTCGGCCTGCTCCTGCAACCCGACCCGCGCTTCGCGCTCACGCTGCTCGCCGGCTACTCGGCGGTCATCGCCATCCCCAGCTCGGGAAGCGCGGAAGCCCTGCACTTCGTCCCCATCGGCGTGGAAGCGGTGGTCACTCCGACGGCGCCGGTGGACGTCGGCCTGCGCTTCTTCTTCGACGGATACGTGGGGACCACCGGCACCGTCAGCAGCAACACGGGCTATTTCGACACGCGCGCGCTGATGCTGTGGATCACCGTGCACGCCGGGTGAGGCCCGTGTAACGACCTCGGGGGTCGCGAGACCGACGGTGGAGCACTCATACCAGGAGGATGAACATGAGCTCCGTTCCCACTTCGCCGTTCCTCGCGACCGACGCTTCCCCCAGGCGAGACCTCGTCGCCGGATCTTTCGCCGCGAAGGGCCTCGACGCGGCGGGAAAAGCGGTTCTCCGCTACGGGCTGGTGGCCATGCTCCTCTTTTTCGGCGCGTTCAAGTTCACGGCGGTGGAAGCAAACGGAATCCAGCCCTTGATCGCGAACAGCCCCTTCATCTCCTGGCTCTACTCGGTTGCGAGCGTCCGGGCGGTCTCCAACGGAATCGGCGCCGTCGAGATCGCCATCGCTCTGCTCATCGCCACCCGCCGCTTCTCGCCTGGACTGTCCGCCATCGGGAGCCTCGGCGCGGTCGGGCTGTTCGCCACCACCCTCACCTTCCTCTTCAGCACGCCCGGGGCGTGGGTCTCGGTGCCCGGATTCCCACTCCCCGTCACCAGTGGGACAGGAGCGTTCCTGATCAAGGACGCCTTCCTGCTCGGCGCTGCGCTGGTGAGCGCCGCCGACTCGCTCCGAGCGGTCGGACCGCGTTCTTGAACGCACCGTTTCCCAAGGTATGCTCGGGCGCGTGCTGACTCACGCCATCGTGCGACGACCCGGGCCGGACTTCGCGCGCGGCCTCACCACCGCGGGGCTGGGTGAGCCCGATCCGGAGCGCATGCTCGCCCAGCACGCGGCGTATTGCGATGCGCTGCGCGCGCTTGGCCTCGAGGTGGAGGTCCTCGACGCGCTTCCCGGTTTCCCCGACGCCTACTTCGTCGAGGACGTCGCGGTGGTGGTGCCCGAGTTGGCCATCGTCGCGCGGCCGGGAGCGCGCTCGCGCCTGGGAGAGGCGGAGGCCATCGTTCCGGTGCTCGCCCGGCGCCGCAAGCTGGCCCGGCTGGAGCCTCCGGCGACGCTCGACGGCGGCGACGTGCTCATCGCCGGCCGCACGGTCTTCGTCGGGATCTCCGCGCGCACGAATGCGGAGGGCGCAGCCCAGCTCGCGCGGCTGCTCGAGCCGCACGGCTACCGGTCCCAGGCGGTGTCCGTGGCGGCGGGCCTGCATCTCAAGTCGAGCGTGAGCTGGCTTGGTGGGGATCTGCTGCTGATGAGCGAGCGGTTCGCGGACCGGCCCGAGTTCCGCGCCTTCCGCCGGATCGTGCTCGACGTGTCCGAGGAGCCTGCCTGCAACACGCTGCTGGTGAACGGCACGCTGCTCACGCCGGCCGGGTTTCCGGAGGCGCGGCGCCAGCTCGAAGATGCGCGGCTGCCCATCATGGAGCTGGAGGTCTCCGAGGTCCGCAAGATGGACGGAGGCCTGACCTGCCTGTCGCTGCGGTTGTAGAGTGCCCGCATGCCCGTCTCAAAGAGGCGAAGGAAAGACGAGACGAGAAAGCGGCGCAATCGCGACGCGCCGGCGCCGGCGCCCGCGTCCGGGCCCGCTCCGGCGCCCGCAGCAGCCAGCGGCCTTCTCAGCCGCATGCGCGGTGGATTCCAGAAGGTGGCGGGCACCGGCCCGAAGAAGCCCGAATCGGCCTTCTCGAAGATCCTCACCTGGGCCATCGTGCTCGTCGCCGCCTATTTCGTGGCAAAGAAGCTCGGGTGGATTCCATGATCTACCGGGTGCGTCGCCCGCGCGGTCGCGCCTGAGGACTTCCCAGCGGCGTCCCCCTCGCGTTCCACGCGCGCATTTCCCCATCTGCCACCGCGGCGATGCTTCGAAGCCCTTCCGCCGTCTTCCGGATCAGGTACGCATGTTGCCATCGCGCGATCCGGCGGCCCCGCGCGTCGAAGACCTCGTCGCGCGTGGTCACCGCGGCAACCCCGTCGCCCAGCGGGTGGATCCGGACGACCGTCTTCTTCGCTCGCGAGAGCCCCTGTGCCCGATAGAACGCGCACAGCGCCTCGGTGTTCCGCCGGAACGCTTCCCGATCCGCGAAGCACCCGCTTCGCTCCGCCGTCGTGATCAAGGCCGGCAGGCTCCAGAGCGCGACGATCCCGTCCACGTCGAGCCGCGAGAACGCCGCGGCGTACGCCGCGAAGAAGTCCTCCACCGATTTGCGAGTCATGCCTCGTCCATACCTCGACGGCATGACGTCGCAGCCCTCCGCGCAACTCCGCGAAGAGACACTCAGCAATCTCGCGGAGACGGTGGAGGCACCGCCCGGATTCGAACCGGGGAATGAGGGATTTGCAGTCCCTTGCCTTACCAACTTGGCGACGGTGCCGTGGCCAAAAATGCGGACTGCGCGAGTACCGCGACTGGCTCCTGCCGTCAAGGCGGCGACAGCGGCACGCTGAAGAAGAACCGCGTGCCCTTGCCCGGGCGCGCTGTCCACCCAGATGCGGCCGCCGTGCGCCTCGACGATGCCGCGGGCGATGGAGAGCCCGAGGCCCACGCCGTGGGCGGTAGGACCGTGCGGGCCCTGGAAGTAGCGATCGAAGATGTGCGGCAAGTCCTCCCCGGAGATTCCCGGGCCCTCGTCGGAGACGCAGCAGCGCGCCTCGCCCTCTTCTTCCCAGACGGCGAGCGAGACCACCGAGCCGGGCCTGCCGAACTTGCGGGCGTTGCCGATCAGGTTGGAGAGCACCTGGAGGATGCGCTCGCGGTCGGCGAGCACCGGGCTCATGCGCTCGGCCACCTGCGCCTCGCAGGTGAGCTGCGCCTGGGCGAGGAGCGGCTTCATCAACTCGACGGCCTCTCGCGCGAGCGCGCCCAGATCGAGGGGCGCGAGCTCGAGCTGGAGATGGCCGGCGTCGATGCGGGCGACGTCGAGCAGGTCGTGCACCAGGCGGCTCGCGCGCTCGGCGGCGCGGTGGATGCTGTCCAGATTCTCGCGCACGCGCGCCGCGTCGAGCTGCGGCCAGCGCCGCAGCGTGGAGACGCCGATCAGCACCGCCCCGAGCGGGTTGCGCAGGTCGTGGGAGACCACCGCCACCAGGTCCTTCTGCTTGCGGTCGAGGGCTTCAGCCCGCTCGCGCAGCCGGACCTCGCGCTCCCAGGCGAAGCGCCGGTCGCGAGCGAGCGAGAGGTGATCGGCGGCGGCGCTGAGGAAGGCCAGGTCCGCCTCCCGCAGCCCGCGGGCGCCGCGCACGTAGAGCACGCCGGACACCTCGGTGCGGCCGAGCAGGAGCGGCAGCGCCGCGAAGGGACTGCTTCCCGGCGCAACGTGGCCATGGCCCGGCGGCAGCGGCTCCGGATCGACGGCGACCGGGCCCTCCGCGATGGGCTGCCCGCCGCAGAGCCGCGAAAGGCACGAGCGCGCGTGCACCAGCGCCGCCTCCAGCTCGCCTTGGGGCACGGCGGGCGCGCGCGCCGCCACCACCTGCAGCTGCGCCGCCGGAGACCGCGACGAGCATCGCCACCCGCAGCGGCACGGTCCGCGCGATGCAGCGCAGGGCGGCCTCGTCGGGGGCGTCGGAGACCAGCAGCTTGCCCAGCTCGTAGAGGTTGCGCAGCCGGCCGTAGCCGAGGTCCAGCTCCGCCAGCCGCACAGGCCCGTGCTCGGCCACCTGCGACGGAACCGCCGCGCCTCCCCGGGCGGAAAACCCGAGCTCGAGCTGGCGGCGGCGGCGGCGCCTCATCCGGCCTCGTTGGCGGCTCGCCTGGAGGCACCCACTCCCAAGCAGCTCCGCCTCCAGGGCCGGAGCGAGGATGGCGCCGGAGGTCGCTTCCACCAGCCCGAGGAATTCGACCAGCACGCCGCCCAGAGCGGTGAGAAGCTCGTCGGTATTCGATTGGAAAAGCGAATCCAGCTCGAAACCGCGCGGCCCTACCCGGGCGTCGGCGAGCGCCGGAAACTCGCGCGCCGCGGCCTCGAGGGCGCAGCGCGCCAGGGCCTGGAGCGAGAGATCCGAGAGCGACCGCCGCGCGCGCCCCCACACCGCCTGCACCGCCTGCGCCGCGAGCAAGGGCGGCGCGATGCTGGAGCGGCGCCGCAGCCAGCTCTCCACGAAGGCGCGGTGACCCGGCCGCATTCTTACAGGGTGCCGGGCGGCGCGCCCCTCTCAACCGGGGTCAGGAGCGCGGTGTTGACTTCTGGGCGGGCCTGGTCCCCTTGGGGACCACCAGGCCGCGGGAGAGGCGGCGGAGAACCTTGCGCAATTGCCGCTTCTTGTAGCGCAGGTGCGCGTTCTCGCCCGCCTCGTTGCTCGCCTCGGTCTCTTTGTCGAGGAGCTGCAGCTCGACCAGGCAGAAGGCGATGCGGCCGTCCCCCGCCTCCACCGCGCGCTCCGGCAAGCGAATGGGCAGGTCCACCACGATGTTCAATACTTTGTAAGAATTGCCCGAGAACTCGTTCTGCTGCGGCTCGTGGTCGTCGTGCGAGAGCGCGATCTGCAGCTGCGGCAACAGCGCCCGGAGCTTGGGCCAGTCTCGCAGGAGCTTGCGGAAGCTGATCAGCGTGTTCTGCGTCTGCCCCGGCACCACGAAATTGAAGGGCAGCAGCAGATCGCAGAGCCGCATCAGCACCGGGAGCACGTGCTCGCGATCCGCGGTGACCACGCGGTAGCGCACGCGATCGTAGATCTGCGCCGCCAGGGTCTCCTTCTTGGCGAGCAGCTTGGTGATCACGCTGTGCCGCGTCTTCACGCTCCCCGCCGCCGCGGCGATGGGCAGGCCCTCCCGGCGCATCTGGGAGATGGCGTGATTCACGCGCTGCGAGACGAGCTGCATCAGCTCGTCCTCGCTGACGCGGGCGCGGTGGAGCAGCCCGCGCGCCTCCACGTGGTGGACGACGTGCATCACCTTGAGCACCAGGCAGGCGATGCGGCGCAGCTTGGGGTCGCCCACGCCCGAGGCGAGCAGGAAGAGGTCCTGCACCTGCGCGGGATGCGCCACCGCTTCCGCCACCGCGTAGCGGAAGGTGGTGCGCAGGTAGTCCACCGCCTCGTCGAGGATGCGCTGGAGCCGCGCGCGATCGAAGGGATCGTCGGGCTCGAAGAGGCAGAGGCGCAGGTAGCGATCCACCTCGTCGCGCGTCTGGAAGTGCAGCCGCCGCCAGTCGATCACCGACCCGCCGCGCAGGACCAGGCGCATGCGCTCGAGATCGCCGAGCGTCCATTGATCGGGCAATGGAATGGGTGGATGGGCCAGCGCCATGGGCCGCAGCATCCTGCAACCCCGGCCCCACTACAAGCAATCGGCTTTTCAGAAACTGCAGCGCAACGATGGGAGCAGGGCAATGCCGTAAGCATTGCGGTACGCGACGCCGTCCGCCTCCAGCGCCAGCGAGAACCGCTTCACGAAGGGCTGGAACGACAGCAGCGCTCCGGCGAACCCCGTGGGACCGGGCTGGCCCTCGCCTGCCGCCGCGACTCCCCAGCCCGCGCCTGCATGTGCCCAGAGGGCGAGCTTGCCGTCCTCGCCGAACCGCCGCAAGAGCGCGCGCCCACCCGCTCCTCCACCCACCAGCGCGCGGTCGCCCAGCGGCCCCGAGGGCGCCGATTCCATGGCGCCGGACAGCCAGACCTCCGCGGCGAAGCGCTCGCTGAGGGGGTATCCCACATCGAGTCGGACGAGCGGACCCGAGCCCACCCCGGAGCGCCCTCCCTCGTGCAGGAGCATGGGACCGGCGGACATCTCCACCCACGGCTGCGGCGTGGCGGCCGCCATCAGCAGAGCGAGCATCAGCATGGGTTCAGCCTCCCGGCGTGAAGATGAACGGATAGGTGACGAACACCTCGCCGCCGCCCTTGGGAATGGGGAAGCGCCAGGTCTTGATCTTCGCCGCGACGCACGCCTCGACGCCCGGGTCGCGCAGCGTGCTCTCCTGCGTGTGCGCCTCGGTGACGGTGCCGCCCTGGTCGATGGTCCAGGCGGAGACGAGCTTGCCGGCGAGGCTGGGCTTGTTGGTGAGCTGCGTCTCGTAGCAGGTGCGGATCTGCGCGCGGTGCTCGTGGACCACCTTGCGGATCAGCTCGGGATCGATGGAGCCGGTCACCTCCGGCTTGCCCGGCCCGAGCCCGATGTCGCCGTTCTCCTTGCCGCGCAGGCCGCCCTTGCCGTCGCCGTAGTTGGCGAGGCCGCCGCCGATTCCGTTGGTGCCGATGCGGGCGAGGCCGAGGCCCGAGCCGTCGCCGCCGCCGCCGCGCCCGCCCAGCGACTTGAGACCCATGCCGCCGTCGCCGCGGGCGTCGGCCACGCGCGGACCGGTGAGGTGGCCCATCGCGTCGCGGGTGCCCTTCTCCAGCGCCACTCCGAAGACGTCGCTCTTGCCGGTGCCGCCGCCCAGCGCCTTGAGCAGGCCGGTCTGCGCGATCAGCGTCCGGTCGTCCATCTTGCGCTCTGCCCGCATGTTCCTTCGCGGCGCGGTCTTGCTGCCCGCCTCGCCTTCCAGGCCCATGTGGCGGGCAACCGCCTTGCCGGGGTCGCGCGCCTGGGGCTGCTTCTGCGCGTCGAGCACCGGAGCGTGGTTGGGCTTCTGCGGCGCGGCGCGGACGATGAGCGGCCGCGGCCGGATCAGCTCCGCGTCTCCGCTGCTGCGGGTGGGCGTGGGCACGGCCGCGCTCCAGAACTTCATCCCCGCCATCATGAGGATGGCGGCGATGCTGGCGATGAGCACGCCCTTCCAGTCGGTCTGCTCCCCGCCCACCCGGGGCGCGCCGCCGGTGCGCCGGACGCGCAGCGAGAGGTTGCCGCTGCGCAGGATGGCCACCGCCTTCTGCGGCAGGGGAACGACGAGACCGTGCGCGTCGGCCTGGCTGCGGCCCCGCACCAGGAGCTCAGGGCCGCCCAGGACGCGGCCGTTCTCCTCGAGGAAGAGCTGGAGCGGCCGCGGCGCGGCGATCACCCAGCCGTTGACGTCGCCGCGAAGCACCGGCGCGCGGGCGATGCCCTGCAGGAGCGCGTCGCATCCCGGCGCGGTGCCGGCGTGGAACTGCTCGCCGGGCTGGAGCTGCCAGACGCTGACGCGGGTGTCACCCCAGAAGAGCTCCACTTCGGCGCACTCTCCGCCCAGCCCGGTGGTGACCGGCGGCAGCGGCTTGCCCGGAAGCGGGGTGGGCGCGCGGGTGCGGACCGCCACCGCCGCGGAGTCGCGCGGCGCCACGGGCGTTGGGGGAAGCGGAGGCGGCGGCGCCACCGGAGGAGGAGGCGGCTCTTCCGGCTGGGAAGGCGTGAGCTCGTCGTTGAGTCCCTGGTCGCTGGCGGCGCCGATGGGCGACAGCTCGTCGGGGCGCACGACCTGGAGCGCGGGAGAGTGCAGGTGGGTGGGATCGATGAAGGGATCCTCTTCCCCCTGGATGAGCTGCAGCCGGGGCCGCGTCTTGAGCTGGGTCGGCTGCGCGGTGCGCCCCTGCAGCTCCACCATGATGCGCAGCTCGCCGATGGAGATCAGGTCGCCGTGGCGCAGCGGCGCCGCGATGATGGGCTGGCCGTTGAGGAAGACGGGCGCCGCGCTGGTGGCGCGCAACACTGCCCCCTGCGCTCCCGACTCGATGACGGCGTGGCTCGGCGCGATGGCGGGCGACTCGAGCAGCAGGTCGGCCGCGGCGCTGCCCAGGCGGATGCGCTCGGCGCGGAAGGCGCGCGAGGTCTTGAGCTTGCCGCCATCGTAGACCTTGAGGACGATCGGAATCATTGCGTCTCCGGATGGGTCAGCGGCCGCGCAGGGGCGCGGCGAGGGCGCGATTGACGAAGGAGCGGCGCACGCGCAGGAGGCTGGGCTCGGCGACCTTGCGCGGCGCCTGCACCAGCTCGCCGTCGGGGCGGGTGATGTCGCCGCGGATGTCGTCTTCGCCGAAATGGAGGATGGTGCGCCGGGGCCGCTGCCCGGCGGCCTTGCGTGCGCCTGACTCCTCCGCGCTCACCGGGCCCGCGCCGAGTACGGCTGCTGCCGCAACGGCCAGGATGAACCTCGTCGCCATCCACCCCTCCCCCGCCATCCGCCTACTTCGTTTGCACGACCGATGCCTGAGACGCCTGCCGCAGCGCTTCCTCGCATCGTTGAACCAGCGCGTGTACCGGGTGACCAGGCGGCGGCGGATTCGTGCTCAAGGTGAGGAAAAGTTTTGCCTCCTGCAGCGCCGATTGGGCATCGCCGTCGCCATCCAGCTTGAGCCGCGCCAGGGCGAGGTGCGGTTCGGGCGCCCGCGGCGCCAGGGCCACCGCGCGCTGCAGCGCCTCCTCGGCGTCCTCCTGCTGGCCCGCCTGGGCGAGCGCCTGCCCGTACGCCAGCGCGGCCGGATAGGATGCGGGATCCGCGTTCACGGCATCCTCGAGAGCGTTGAGCGCGGCCTCCAGATCCCCGCGTTCGTAGAGCGCGCGCCCGAGGGCGAGTTGCGCCTGCGGCGCGTCGGGAGCGACTTCCACCGCCGCCCGCACCGCCGCAAGCTCCGCCCCCGGCTCGTTCGCGGCGCGCGCGATCTCCGCCTTCACCAGCAGCGGCTCGGGGTCGGTGGCATCCGCCCGCTCCGCCCGGGCGGCAAAGATGCCGGCAGCGCCTTCTTGACCCTGCGCGAGGACCGCCCGCGCCATGGCACACAGGGCGCGCACGTCGGTCGGCGCCTGCGCCAGCGCCGACCTCGCCGCCGCCTGCGCCGCCGCGGGATTGCCCAGCGCCAGTTCCAGCTCGGCGCGGAGCACGCGCCCCGCCACGATGCCCGGCAGCGCCGCGTCCGCGAGCGAAAGCGACGACCGCGCCGCCTGCGCATCGCCGCGGGCCGCCGCCAGCGACGCCGCGCGCGCCGCCGCCTCGTACCCGAGCGCGCCCCTGGCCGCGCCGGCGACGCGGTATTCCTGCTCCGCTTCCAGCGCGCGTCCGGCGCGGTCCAGCGCCACCGCCAGATCGAAGTGCGTGGCCGGCGACGGCTCGGCCTGCGCCGCGGCCTGGAACTTCTCCACTGCCCGCGCGGGCTCGAGCCCCTTTGCCGCCGAAAGCGCCTCGTCGAGGAGCCGCTTCGCGCGCTCGCCCTGCACGGCGCGGCCATCCACCATCTGCGGCGTGTCCAGCACCGGCGAGCGCGCCAGCGTCATCTGCGGCCGGTCCGCCGCCTTCGCCGCCAGCTTCTCCAGCAGCGAACCCACCCGCTGCGCGCAGGGTCCGTTCACCCCCAGCTCCCGCGCGCGCGCATCGGCGCTCTTCAGCGTCTCACGCGCCTCCACCGAGAGCGGCTGCGCCTTCTCCGACAGCGCGTCGCGGTAGAGCTTGCGCTGGTCGGCGTTGAGCCCCGGCGGATACGGGCTCGTGGCGATGGCCTGCCCGAGCATCATCTGCGCCTCGCCCAGTTGGGCCAGAGCGCAAACCGCCGGCTCCGCCTGCCGCATGGCCACCGTCTCCTCCGCGCGCTTGCGCACCGCCTGGAGCAAGGCGATCTTGCGGTTCAGCGTCGTCATCAGGGGCTGGCGGATCTCCTGCTTGCGGAAGCTCTCGAATCCCGGCTGGCCGAGCGCGAAGTGCGCCTCCGCCGCGGCGGCCAGCGCGTCGGGCGAGAGGCCCTCGCGCGCCTTCTGCGGCAGCGACCGGTACAAGCGCTCCGCCTCCGTCCACGACCACTGCGCGTTGCCGCTCTCGTGCACCTTGGAGAAGAGCCGCGCGGCCTCGCGCCAGGCGGTGAGCTGCAGGTCGGGCTTCTGCTTCGCGCTGCGGGCGAGGGCGGCCATCTCCCGCGCCGCGCGCGAGATCTCGCCCAGCCCGGCGCGCAGCTTCGCCTGCGCGTAGAGCTGCTCGTCGCGGTCGGCGGGGGCCTTCCAGAGCTGGAGCGAGAGCGCGCGGTCGGAGAGCGCCTGCCGCAGCTCGCCGCGCGCCTCGCGGAGCACGGCCGCGTCATGCAGCGCCACCTGCGCCTTCGCCTCGTCGAACGCAGCGGGTTCGGGCTCGGCCTTCTTCGCCGTCTTCTTCGCCGGATGGGCCGCGCGCCACTTGCGCGTCGCCTGCTCCTTCTGGAAGCCGGCCGCGTACTTCTCCAGGAGCGCCGCCGCCTCGCCCAGCTCGCCCACCGCGGCGAGGTCCGAGGCCGAGGCGAGCAGCGCGCGCGGCACCAGCGGCGACTGCGGCCGCTCCTTCCAGACCCGCGCCCGCGCCGCCAGCGCCGCGTCGAGCTGGCCGGCCCGCGAGAGCGCCGCCGCCGCGCCGAAGAGCGCCTTGTCCGCGAGCTGTCCGTGGGGATGCGCCTGCACGAAGGCGAGCAGCGCCGAGGCCTTCCGTCCATCCGGAGCCACCGCCTCCGCCAGGGCATACGCGCTCTGCTCCTCGATGCGCCGGAGGTCCTGCGCGAGGGTGCCGTGGGCGGTGAGCTTGCGGTCGCCGAGGAACTTCAGCGCCCAGGCGTGAACGCCCTGCCAGTTCCCGCGCAGGTTCTCGATGTCGAGCACCAGGTTCGCCGCATATTCCGAAAGCTCGTGCTCGGGATGGCTGAGGGCGATCCAGGAGAGGTGCTTCGAGGCCGCGTCGTACTGGCTGGAGAGGTATTCGAGCCGGCCCAGCCTGAAGGCCACCTCCACGGCATGCGGCCCGTCGGGCAAGGCCTGCAGGTAGAGCCCGCAGGCGGCGGCGAGGTTCTGCTCCTCGCGGGTGAGGGCGCGCTGCGTGCGCCGCTCGCCGGTGTCCTTCTCCTCCGCCGCCCCGTGCAGCATCGCCTCGCTGCGCGAGAGCACCCCGCTCCAGGCCGCCTTCTGCAGCCAGCGTCCGGGCGTCTTCGAGGCGAGGTCCTGCTTGACCACCGCCTCGTACTGCTCCGCGGCTTCCGCCTTGAACCCGCGGGCGTAGAGGAGCTCGCCGTAGAAGTAGCGCAGGTCGTAGGCGTCGGGCGCCTGCGGGAAGAGCGCCAGGTAGTCGCTGTAGAGAGCGCGCGCCGCGGCCCAGGTCTCGTCCAGGTGCGTCTTGCGCGCCTCGTTGTGGATCTGCACCGCCAGGTTGCGCAGCGTCTCTTCGCCGCGGCGGTTGGCCTCCTCCAGATTCTCGTCCTTGTCGTCCTGGCGCACGCGGCGGAAGGTGTCGACGAGGCGCTGCGCCTCGGTGAGCAGGTCGCGGCGCTTGCCGCCGCGCTGGGCCAGCATGAGCAGGCGGGTCTGATCGAGGGCAGCCGCGGGAAGGTCGCCGTGGAGCGCGAGGAGCTGGCGGTGGACGAGCTGCGCCTCGGGATCGCGGCCGGTGTCGAAGAGCAGCTTGCCGAACTGCTCCAGCATCCTCAGGCCGGGCTTGGCGCCGAAGACCCGGGCGAATTCGTCGCGCGCCGCTTCCGGCTTGCCCGTGCGCGCATAGGCGAGCACGTAGTCGCGCCGCGCCTCGCGCGCGAGCTGGACCGTGTTCACGTCGCCGGACTTCTCCGAGACCTGCACCACGCGCTGGAGCAGCTTCATCGCGTCTGCGAACGCGTTCTGGTTGAACCGGCACCAGGCGGCCTTGTAGAGCGCGTAGGGATAGACCTCGTCGTCCTTGACCTCCGCCGCGGCGCGGTACTCCTTGAGCGCCGCGTCGAGCTTCGCCTGGTCGAAGAGGTGCTCGCCGATGAAGACATGGCTCGCCGGCGCCCACTGCGAGCGCGGGAAGCGCCGCGTCAGCTCGCGGGCGCTGGCCACCGCCTCCTGATCGCGTCCGGAGTCCTGCAGGGTGTCGGCGAGGAAGAAGAGGGCCTCGTCGGTGCGCGGCGCGTTGGGAAACTTCTTCAGCCGTTCACGGTAGCGCGCGACCGCCTCCGCCCGCGCATCGGCCGCCGCCCGCCGGTCGTTCGCCGCCGCCACCTCGTCGCCCTGGTCGGCCTCGGCCTGCGCGCGGATGCCCAGGGCGAGGCCGCGGCCGCGCAAGAGCGCCGCGAGGCGCCCCAGCACCTCGGCCTGCTCGGCGGGAGATCCGCCCAGCTCCAGCATGCGCCGCAGCGTGGCTTCCTGCTCCTGCTCCTTGGCGGCTACCACCTGGGCCGTATGCCGGTGCAAGAGCGCGGGATCCCTCCCCGGCTGCGCGACCGCCGCGGCGATGAAGAGCGCGAGCATCAAGTGCCTCCCTGCCGGCGTGCAAGCAGCCGGCTCCCGTCCGATGGCTGCCGTGCAAGCTGCGTTCCCGCTGCTCAGGCTTGAGCGGTGGGAAGACCGGTTGCGCGCGTGTGGAAATCCGTTCCCTTGCCGTCGCCGCCGGGGTCCACCCCAAAGCCGCGGCCAGAGCTCATGGCTTCGGCTGGGCGGCCACCTGCTCCGGCGCCTGCTGGGGCTGCGAGACCGTCTGCAACGGCGCGCGCGGCTTCTTGCAGCGCTGACCCAGCTCGTACCTGTAGGAGCCCAGCTCGTCGCGCCAATACTCGCCCTGGAAGGGCCAGACCTCCTCGTCGTCCGCCACCTGGGGCGGATCCTTGTGGGACTGCGCGGCCAGCGCCGAGCCGGGATCGGCGGCCAGGTCCTTCTCGCGCCCGGAGATCTCGAACGAGAGCCGCAGCGACTGCCCGAGCAGCTCGCGAAGCTCGGCGCGCTCGGCGTCGAGCCGGGAGATCAGCCTGCGCCCGGCCACCTCCAGGAGCTGGAGCCGCGCCTTGCGCGCCAGCGGCGCCACCCGCGCGATCAGGGCCGAGTTGCGGAAGGGCTCGGGCCGGCCGTCGATGGAGTCGATCTCCCGCGCGAGCTGCGCCGCCGCCTCCGCCGCGCCGCGCACGTCCGCGTCCTGCTCCACGCGGGCCACTTCTTCGCGGGCCGCCTGGGGAACCGAATTCTGCAGCGCCACCGGCCCGCGCAGGATGAGATCGGACGCTGCCTGCGGCGTGGGAAGCCGGGAAAGGACCTCGGTGAGCCCGTCGTGCACGCCCTGGTAGCGCTGCTGGAACTCCGCCAGCGAGGCGCGCGCGTCCGCGTAGCGGCAGTTCTCGTACATCACCACCGCCTTGAGCACGAAGGATTCGGGGAAGAACCGGTTCTGGAAGAACGGCGCATGCAGCGTGAGCAGGTTGCCCAACGCCTTCTCGTCCTCGCCCTGGCGGAAATGCGCCCAGCTCGCCTCGAAGAGCGCGTCCAACCACTCCGGCGCCCCCCGGCCCACGCGTTCGTACAGCGCGGACGCCGCGGCGTCGTTTCCGCTCTGGTAGGCGAGCCGCGCGAGCTGCAGATATGCCTTGTCGCGCCGCTGCTCCGCGAGCTTGTCTCCGCGCCGGGGCACGATCTGCGCGACGGCGAGGAACTCCTTGCCCGCGCCCTGCATGTCGCCCTGCGCCAGCGCCGAGAGCCCCGCCACCTCGCGCGCATCCGCCTCCAGCGGATCGCCCGGCGGCACCGAGGCCGCGAGCGCGCGCGCCCGGTCCAGCTCCCGCTGCGCGTCCCTGGGCGGCTCCGTGCGCGCCGGCTCCGGCGCGGGAGCCGCGGCTTCGGGCCTGGCGCCACCCATCTCCGCCGCGAGGTCCTTGTCCAGGGGCGCGGGCCCAGCCTCCGCGCTCGCCGGCTGCGCCGGGGTGGCGGTCTGTGGCTGGAGTGGCGCGAACGCCACTCCTTCCTCGGGAGGAGCGATCTGCAGGGCGCGCTCCAGGTGCCCGCGCGCGAGGAGGACCGCGAGCGCAGGCGGGAGCTTGCCGGGATCGGGTTGTTGCGCGAGCAAGAGGAGCGCCAGCCCGGGATCCTGCGCCGCGCGGGCGACCAGCTCGCCGCGCGCCGCGCTGCGGACGTCCTCGGGCTGTGCGGGGTCCGAGGCGAGCGAGGAGAGCAGCACCGTCGCGCTGCGCGGCATCTGCGCATCGGCCAGCGCCTGCACGACCGTGGCGACGCGGCCGCGCGCGTTCGCGCCCGCGCGCCCGAGGTCCGCGTAGGCCGCCGCCGGATCCGCCGCGG
Organism: uncultured delta proteobacterium; assembly: GCA_963792275.1. Lineage (GTDB taxonomy): Bacteria > Myxococcota > Myxococcia > Myxococcales > 40CM-4-68-19 > 40CM-4-68-19. The sequence continues at coordinate 157,816 of CAWBVQ010000007.1, read as the reverse complement.
CTAGAACCAGTGCAAGGAGCAGGGTCATCTCATCCTCGTCAGCGCCCGCCGAAGAGCCACGCCAGACCGCCCTCGATGGTGAGCTTGCGCTCGATCTCGCCGCTTCCGCGCACGCGTCCGGAATAGACCAGCTCGCTCGCGGCGATGCGCACCATGAAGGTGTTGCTGAAGAAGAGCCGCTCGCCGATGGTGAAGCGGCCGCCCGGCGCCCAGCGGCCCTCTTCGGGCGAGGTGGCATCGGCGGCGATCATCTCGCGGACCAGCTCCGGACCTGCGCTCAGGTAGAGGTCGAAGTGCAGGGTCCGCTCACCGACCAGCGAGAGCTTGCCGTAGACCGGCGCCCACCCCAGCTCGGCGCCGGCGAGCAGCTGCAGCTTGCCCGGCGTGGAGCGCAGCTTGCCCTCCGCGGGATCGCTGCAGGTCTGCCCGCACACCTGCACCGGCGCCGCGAGCAGGGAGAGCCCGCCGATGGCGTGTCCGGCCACCGACCATCGCTCGTCGAGGTGGTGCTCCACGCGAACGCCCATGCCCACCGTGCGCCAGAAGGGATCGCCGACGGAGAAGGCGAAGAGCGGCTGGATCTCCAGCATCCCGCCGAGGTGGAAGAGCTGGGCGGTGACCGGCGGCAGCGAGGCCGGCGCCCCGTACTGCGGCGCCCCGGCCAGGGGCGGCAGCGCTGCCGGCGTCACTTGCGCCACCTTGGTCTCCTTCGCGGCCGGCGTCGCCTGCGCCGGCGTCACCTGCGCGGCCGGCGTCGCCTGCGCGACCTGGGCTTGCGCGGGCGGCTTCTCCTCCACGACGCCGGCCTGCGCCGCCGCCAGCAGCAACGCCGCGAGCGACGCGATCATCGGCCACCGCCGAAGTACCAGGCGAGCCCGAGCCGCAACGTCCAGAACCCCATCGCCTTGGTCTCCCGCGCGCCGTCCACCACCACCTTCTCCGCGTAGAGGTTCCCACCCACGCGCGCGGTCAGCGCCAGGTCCTCGCCGAGGAACACGCGCTGTCCGATGCCGGCGGCGATCATCGGCCGGACCCCGCGGGTGGCGTCGGTCTCCGTCCACGCAGCGCCGAGGCCGGCATCGAGAAAAGTCTCGAAGTGGACCAGGGCGTCGCCGGGCAGCGCCACCTTGCCGTAGAGCGGAGCGATGGCGGCGAACGCGCCCAGGGTCATCCGCGCCCGCGACTCGACGATGCGCGCGTGCAGCTCGGTCTTGGCGATCACCAGCTCTTCGGTGGCCCAGGAGCCGAGCCCGTTGCCGTCGAGCCCGATGGAAAGGCCCTCGCGCAGGTGCCACATGGCCCGCAGCCCCGCGCCCCACCGCTGCAGATAAGGATCGGCGATGCTCATCTCGCCGTAGGGCTGCAGCTCCAGCCGGTGCGCCTGCCGCAGCGGGCGCTTCTGGACCGCGGTGACGGTGTCGCCCGAGCCGTCCTCGGCGCGCGAGGCAGCGGCGAGGAGCAGGACCAGACATGGGATCCAGATGCGCATGGCGCCGCAAACATGATGGTCACCCTTCAGGCGGGCAACCCCTTGCGGCGGCGGGCCAGGGAACCAACTTTCCCTCGACATGCCTGCCTTCCGAAGAGTCCTGCTGCTGACAGTCCTCCTGCTCGGCGCCTGCGCCCGCACGGATCTGGGCGCGCCCTGTCACGTGCAGAACGCGGCGGGCGCCGAGATCCTGCCGCAGCCCGGGCGGCAGTACCTCTATCTGGGCTCGAGCGAGTGCGAGAGCTTCGCCTGCCTCGCCACGCAGGGCACGAACAGCGGCTATTGCTCGCAGTCGTGCAGCGGGCCCGGCGGGAGCTGCCCTTCCGGGCTGAGCTGCGCCCAGCTTGCGCTCAACCAGCAATACCTGGACATGATGAAGACGCGCCTGCCGCCCGACCGGTATCAGCAGCTTTTCAGCCAGCTGGGCTCGACTTTCTATTGCGTGCGGTCGCAGTAGGGTAAGGTTCTGCCCCATGCGGCGTATCCTCGTCGGCCTGCTCTGCCTCGCCGCCTGCCATGGCGAGGCCGAGGCGAAGAAGAGCGCGATGTCACCGTCCGGCTTGCGCATGGGTGCGGTTCGATTCGAGACGCCGCGCGGCCCCTGGGTGGTCAAGGTGGAGATTGCCGACACTCCCCAATCCGAGGCGCGCGGCCTCATGTTCCGGCGCTCTCTGGAGCCGGACTCGGGCATGGTCTTCCTCTTCCACACCACCGAGGACCGCGGCTTCTGGATGCACAACACCCTGATTCCGCTCGACATCATCTTCCTCGACGAAGCCCGCACGGTGGTGGGAGTGGTCGCCAACGCCGAGCCGCGGACCGACACGCTGCGGACGCCCGCACAAGCCCTCGCGCTACGTGGTGGAGGTGGCCGGCGGCGAGGCGGCGGTGCACGCGGTGGGCCCGGGAACGCACGCCGTCTTCATCGACATCGGGGAGTGAGCTCAGCGGCGGAGAAGTCCCCGGGTCACCTCTGCGCCCAGGCTCTCGGTCATCATGCGCTCCACCAGCTCCGCGAGCTCGCGCTGCGCCGCCGCGTCGCGGAAGACGAAGCGGATGCCCATGCCCGCTTCCGCCTCGCGCTGCTGCGCCTCCCCCGGCGTGAGGATCCAGGCCACCTCCCCTTCCAGCATCAGCGGGTCGGAGAGCGCGGGCAGGGCAAAGGCGAACTGGCACCGCGAGCCGACGGACAGCGGGCGCGCGGTCTTGATGAAGGTCCCGCCTCTGGAGATGTTTTTCGTATAGTCGGCGAAGAACGAGTTCATGCGCTGGTAGTCCACGCGGAGCCGCACCGGCGCGCGCTGGGCGTGGCGCTGATCGGAGTCGGGCATCGCGGACCAGTCTGACAGCACGGGCGCCATCGGGGCAAGAACGGGTCCGCGCCTCTACCTCGCGGTCCTCGCGGTCCTTTCCCTCGCCGCCTGCCTCCTGCCGCTCGCCGACCATCTCGGCTACGAGCTCTGCGAGATGGTGGCGCTGGCGGCGGGCCTCTTCGGCGGCGCTCCGGGCATCGCGGCGGCGCGGGTGGAGCGGGAGTCGTCCACGCGGGCGCTCTCGCGGGCGCTCTGGTTCTCGCTCTGGGCGCTGGCCATTCCGCTCTGCATCATCCTCCTCAACGGCCTGCGCCGGCCCGCGTGCGATCCGCTCGGCGCGCTTCCGCTCTATCTCGCGCTGGCCGTTCCTTCCGCCGCGCTTGCGGCGACGCTGGGCGTCGCCTGCGGCTTTCTCGCCCCGCGCCGCGCGGGCTGGCTCTACGCCGCCGTCTTCGCCGCCTCGCTCGCCCTGGCGCTCTTGCCGGTTGCGCGCGGCCCCCAGGTCTTCGTCTTCCACCACCTGGGCGGGATGTACCCGGGCCCCATCTACGACGAGGCCATCACCACCTCCCGCGCGCTGTGGCTCTTCCGCGCCTGCACGCTCGCGTATGCCGGGGCCTGCGCGGGGGTTGCGCTGCTCGCCGGTCCCCCGCGGCCGCGAAGGCGTGGCGCGGTGGCGCTGGTCTTCTGTGGCGGCGTGGCGGTGTGGCTCTCGCTGCAGGCGGAGCGGCTGCACTGGAAGGCCAGCGCGTCGCAGCTCGACGCGGAGCTCGGCGGCCGCATCGAGACGGAGCACCTGGTCCTCCACTTCCCGCGGGAAAAGAAGGACGAGGAAGGCGCGCTCCTCGCCAGGGACGCGGAGGTGGACCTGCGCGCGGCCGCCCGCTTCTTCGGCGTGACGCCGCAAGCGAAGATCGAGGTGTATCTCTACCGCTCCGCCGAGGAGAAGCGCACGCTGATCGGCGCCGCGGAGACCAGCTTCACCAAGCCCTGGCTGCGCCAGATCCACACCAACGACGCGCCCGCGCCGCATCCCATCCTCCGCCACGAGCTGGTGCACGCCGTGGGAGCGCAGGTCGCCTCGGGTCCCTGGGGCGTCCCCGGCGGCCTCTTTCCGCAGATGGCGCTGGTGGAAGGAGTGGCGGTGGCCGGCGACTGGCCGCCGGGCGAGTTCACCCTCCACGAGGAGGCGCGCGCGCTCAAGGACCTGCGGCTCCTGCCCGACCTCGCGCGCCTCTTCCGGCCGGGGTTCTTCTACGCGGAGTCAGGCGTGCGCGCCTACACGGCGGCGGGCTCGTTCCTGCGCTGGGCGTGGGAGGCGCGCGGGCCGCAATGGATTGCCCGCGTCTATGCGACCTCGGCGGCGAAGGAGTTGCTCCCGCTCGTCCCCGACTACCTTCGCTTCCTCGACGGGCTTGCCGAGCCGCCCCGCGCCGTGGCGCTCGCCTCGCAGCAGTACTCGGCGCCCGCCATCGTCCGCAAGCGCTGCGCTCACGAGGTGGCGGCGCTGCGGCGGGAGGCGCTCGCGGCCCGCGACCCGAGGCGCTCCGCGGAGCTGTGGGCGAAGTGCGCGGAGTTGAGCCCCGACGATCCGGCGCTTCTCGTCGCGCTGCGCCGCGCCCAGCTCGCGGCCAGGGACGAAAGCGCCGCCCAGGCGACGCTCTCGCGGGCGCTTGGCCACCGCAAGCTGTCGCAGCCGCTCCGCGCGCAGATCCTGGTCGACGCCGGCGACACGGCCTGGAAGGCGGGGGACGCGGCGCGCGCGCTCGCCTGGTACGAGGAAGCCTCCGGCCTGCCCGGCTCGGAAGCGGCGGAGCGCGGCCTCGCGGTCCGGCTCCGCGCGCTGCGCGACCCGCCCTCGTGGCCGGCGCTGCGGCCGCTGCTTGCGGAAGCGAACAACGCGCCCGAGGTCCTGCTCCACATCCGCGATCTGGATCTGTCGCGGCCGCGCGACGGTCTTGCGGCGTACCTCCTCGCCAAGCAGATGCAGAACCGCGGCGCCTGGCCGGAGTGCGCCTCGTTCTCCGCCAGCGCCTTGTCGCGCGAGCTGCCCGGACCGCTGTTCGTGCAGGAAGCCTTGCGCATGCGCGGCATCGCCGCCTGGCACCTGGGCGACAGACCCGCGGCCCTCGCCGCCTTCGGCGAGCTGGGCAAGGGCGCGCCGCCCGGCCGCGCCCTGGAGGTGCGGCGCTGGATTGAATCGGATGGAGTGACCAGCCGCGCGCGGGGTCGCGCGCGCTCTCCCGGCGGTGCCGCGGGGTCCGCGCACCGCGTCGGGCTAGACCACTTCCATCGACGCCGCCTTGCCGGCGAAGATCTCCTGGTTGCCCGCGGGGCGCACGCCGCGGATGTTCACCTCGAAGAACAGGCGCTCGCCGGCGAGCGGGTGGTTCAGGTCCACCACCACCATGTCCTCCTTCACCTCGCGCACGGTGATCGGGTAGCTCTGCCCGCCGCTTGCCCGCGCGTACAGGCACAACCCCTGCTCCAGCTTGACGTCGTCGGGGAAGAGGGTCTTGGGCAGCGAGACGACGTTGTCGTCCTTGCGCTCGCCGTACGCGTCCTCGGCGGGAATGCTGAAGGCGGCCTGCTCGCCTTCCCGCAGGCCTTCGAGCGCCCGCTCCAGCGCCGGGAGGATCTGACCTGCGCCGTGAAGGTATTCGATGGGCGCCTTGCCGGAGCTGCTCTCGACCACCTGCCCGGTTTCCACGCGCACCATGTAATCGAGGAGGACGACGCGGCCCGTTTTCACCCTCATGGTTTGAAAGCTGGGCACAAGCGCAGCGCGGCGCAGCTAGGCTGCGGGCGCCTGCCTGCCCGCGCCCAGCACCGCTGCGGCGACGAAGGCCAGCGCCGCGCCGAGCTGAAGCGCGGCGGCCGGCGAAACCCGTTCCCAGACCTGTCCCGCCACCACCGAGGCCGCGAGCAGCCCGACGCCCGAGACCAGGTTGTAGAGGCCCAGCGCGCGCCCGCGCGAGCGCGGCGGGGAGGCAGCGGCGATCAGCGCGCGCTCGGTCCCTTCGGTGAGCGCCGCCACGAGGCCGTAGGCCGCGAACAGCGTCCACATCTGCCAGGGCGCGCGAGCGAGGCGAAAAGCAGACGTAGCAGGCGGCGTACCAGAGCCAGCCGCAGATGAGCATGCCGCGGCGCCCCAGCCGGTCGGCGAACCGGCCCGCGGGCCAGGAGAGCGCAGCGCGCATCACGTGCAAGAGCGCCCAGAGCAGCGGCAAGAGCGCGGTGCGGATGCCCAGCGTCTCCGCCCGCAGGAGGAGCAACGCGTCGGTGGAGTTGCCCAGGGTGAAGAGCCCGATGGCGCCGAGCAGGCGCACCGGCATCGCGCCGGAGCGCGGCGAGGACTGCGGGGTATCGGTCTCGACGGAGCGCTCCGGCCCTTCCTCGCGGACGGCAAGAAGCGCCAGCACCGCCAGCGCGCCGGGGACGGCGGCGACGAGGAACACGCGCCGCAGCTCTCCCGGCCAGAGCAGCAACATCCCGCTCGCGAGCAGCGGGCCGATGGCCGCCCCGGCGTGATCCATGCCCCGGTGGAAGGAGAAGGCCTCCGCCAGCCGCTCCGGCGCGGTGCTGGAGGCGAGAAGCTTGTCGCGCGGCGAGGTGCGGATGCCCTTGCCGACGCGGTCGACGTTGCGCACCGCCAGCACGTGCCAGGGCTTCTGCGCCAGCGCGAGGAAGGGACGCGCGGCGCCGGCGAGGACGTACCCGATCACCGCCAGCGGGAGGAGGTTCTTGACGCGGTCGGCCCAGCGGCCGGAGAGATACTTGAGCAGCGCCGCGGTTCCCTCCGCCGCCCCCTCGATGACGCCGATGTACGCCGCGCCCGCGCCCAGCGTGACCAGGAAGGCCGGGACGATGGGCATGACCATGTCGCCGGAGACGTCCGCGAGCAGCGAGACGACGCCGAGGACGACGACGTTGCGGCCGAGCCTCACGCGCGCTTGAGCTCGGTCCCGAGCACCCGCAGCCGCGGCGCGCCCGGCGGCGTGACCTCGGCCCGCGCGGCGTAGATGGACTCCAGCGAGCGGGTGAAGCTGCGCGCCGTGATGTCCAGGTCGCGCAGCGTGATCTCGCACTCGTCCAGCTGTCCGTCGGCGACTACGTTCTGCACGGCGCGATCGACCAGCGCGCGCAGCATCGGCGGCGTCGGGGTGGCGAGGTTGCGCGAAGTGGCCACCACCATGTCGGCGATCATCACCAGCGCCGCCTCGCGCGTCTGCGGCTTCGGTCCCGCATAGCGGAACTCCGCCTCCGCCGGCGCCGGCGTGCCGTTGCGCTCCGCCTCCTCCTTGGCGCGGTGGAAGAAGTAGCCGATCAGCCGCGTCCCGTGGTGCTGCGAGATGAAGTCGATCACCTGCCGCGGCAGCTTGGCCTTGTGCGCCCGCGCGATGCCGTCGGTGACGTGGCGGTGGATGATCTCCGCGCTCACCTGCGCCGGCAGCCCGTCGTGCCGGTTCTCGCCCTTCTGGTTCTCGCCGAAGTAGAGCGGGTTCTTGCCCTTGCCGATGTCGTGGTAGTACGCGCCCACCTTCGAGAGCAGCGGGTTGCAGCCGATCTCGCGCGCCGCGGCCTCCACCAATTGGCCGATGAGGATGCCGTGGTGGTAGGTGCCCGGCGCCTGAACGATGAGGTCCTTCAGCACCGGGTGGTTGAGGTTGGCGAGCTGAAGCAGCTCGATGTCGGTGACGTAGCCGAAGAGCGCCTCGAGCAGTGGCGAGACGAGCAGCGCGCAGAGCGGCAGGAGGAGCGCGCCGCCGGCCACGCCGCCCAGCATGGTGGCCAGCGTCTCCAGGCTCCAGAACCGTCCCTGGAAGAGCGCGAAGGAGGCGAGCACCACCGCCGTGGCGAGGCCGGTGAAGAGCCCGGCGCGGAACACGGCGCCCTTGCTGCCGGCATGGCCGATGCGGTCGGCGGCAACCACTCCCGCCACCAGCGCCGCGACCGAGACCTGGAGGGAGCCGCCCGCGAGCAGGCCGCAGAGCGGCGCGAACACCGCGGTCCAGAGCAGCGCCGCCTCGCTGTTGATGAGGAAGCGCACCAGCAGCGAGCCGAGCGCCCAGGGAATGGCTGCGGGGAGCGCCTGCGCCACGTAGGCGGCGTAACGGGCGGGGAGCCGATCGCGCACCATGTCGTGCAGCGCATCCGCGCCGAGGAGGCCGCCCTTCACCAGGAAGAGCTGTCCGATGAGCAGGCCCGCGAGCAGCACCACGTCGCGGCTGCGCGGGCGGAACTTGCGCACGTTGCGGCGGCCGAACTCGAACACCGCCGCGCAGAGCAGCGCCGCGAACAGCCCGCCTCCCCAGCGCACCTGCTCCGACTCGCCGGCGCGGCCGGCAGCACGCAGGGCATGGAAGATGAGCAGGTGGGTCTTGGTGACCTGCTCGCCGTCGCCGATGATCTTCTCGCCCTTGCGGACCTGGAGGAGCACGTCCTTGACCTGGGCGCGCTTCGCCTCCTGCCGCCGCCGGGTCTCCGCGTCGTTGTAGGCGAGGTTCGGGCGCAGGGCGTGGCGGACCACCTGGGAGATGGCGCGGAGGAGCCGCGGCGGGAGGTCGCCGAACTGCGCGGCCGCGATGCGATCCACGCCCTGCCTCGCTCCGGTGAGATCCTGGATGCGGTCGATGTCGCGGACGGCCTGTTCGGGCAGCGCCGCGCCGAGGCTGCGCACGACGATGCCGCGCTCGCGATCGGCTGCGAGCAGCCCGCGCTCCTCCACCATGAACCCCTGCGCCGAAAGGCCGGCAAGCCGGACCGTGGCGCGCTCCACCGCGGGGTCGAATCCGCTCCGCGCCAGCTCGAGATAGTCGTCGTCGTCGAGGAGCGCCTGCAGCGCCTTCCAGAACTCGTCGCGCTCGCCGAGCAGGAAGCGATACGTCTCCGAGTCGAGCTTCACCTCGGGCCGCAGCCGCGCCGCGCGCGCCGGGTTCTGCCGCTTCCATTGCTGCAGCGCCTCGCGCCCGCCCGCGAACGCATCGGAGATGCGCCGCTGCAACGTCTCCGCGGCGCCGGCGTCGAAGTCGTAGACCGGCCAGACCGAGCGCGCCGCTTCCTCGCGCTTCTCCGCCGTGGTCTCCGGATCGAGGACGTCGTAGTCGCGGTTCGCCTTCAGGGTGCCGGAGAACAGCGTGCCCAGCGCCTGGTCGTCGGGGATGGCCGGCGTGAAGCGCGAGGGCGTGAGCAGCACCGCGGCGACCACCGCCACGAGGCCCAGGAGCAGCAGCGCCAGTCCTTGACGGACCCTGGCGATGGCGAGGATGCGCGACGTCAGCGGGGGTGCGCCTTGCTGCATGCCCCTGAAACTACCAGCAAACCGCACGCCGTGTCTCTCATCGGCTGGCGCTGCCGAGCTCGCGCTCGATCTTCGCTTCCATCTCCGGACGCCGCTGGTTGGCAGGAAGCGCGCGCAGCACCTCCAGCTGCTCGCGGAGCACCGAGGCCACCGGCTTGCCCTCGGCCTTGAGGATCTTCGCCTTCAGCCCCAGCACGCCGATGCGCCGCTGGCCGCGGTCCATCTTCGCGAGCGCGCGCTCGACGGCCGCTTCGGCGTCGGGCAGCTTCTTCTCTTCCAGGTACACGCGCGCGAGCCGCGCCGGCGGATTGTAGTCGTCCGCCATCTCCTTCTCGCGCTGCGCGAGAAGCTGCTCGGCCTTCTGCGGTGTCTTGAGGTACAGGTACGTGTCGGTGCGGTGCGCGTCGAAGGTCGCGGCCATGGTCACGTCGGGCGCCGCCGCGGCGGCCTTCTCCAGCACTTGCGCGCGCTCCCGCATCACCGCCACCGCCTCGCCGTGCTTGCCCGCCACGTCCAGCATCTCGGAGAGGTTGGCGAGGGCGTCGCTGCGGTCGTCGGCGGCGAGCGGCGCGTCCTTGCGGGCGACGATCTCCCGCGTGCGCGCCGCCGCCAGCTCCATCATCTTGCGCGCCTCGGCGTCGTCCCTGGGCAGCTCCTGCGCGCAGCTGAAGGCCATGCTCTGGAAGTCGGCCCCGAGCGCGCTGTCGGGCGTGTTGCGCGCCTCGCGCAGGCCTTCCTGCACGCAGGCGCGGTGGTCCTTGGCCCGGCGCAGCGCCATCATCTCGAGGTTCAGCCGCTCCGGGCGCCGGGGATCTCCCAGCTTGCTCAGCCGCACCGCGCGCGCGTACGCCTCCGCGGTGGCCTTGAGATCGCCGCGATTGCGCGCTGCGTCCCCTTCGCGCTGCGCGGCGGTGGCCGGGTCGCCGGGCTTGCCCCTGGCGGCGTAGGCCTCGACGCCGTCGTGCACGAACGAGCGCAGATCCTGCACCGTCCCGGCGCCGAGAAAGCGCCCCAGCACGGCCTCGCTCTCGGGATCGATGATCAGGAAGGTCGGCCAGGCGTCGAGCGGGAACTTCTCGACCACCGGCTTGTTGCGCTCGCGCTCCGTCTCGACGGAGCTCCACACCACCGCATCCGCCACCGGCTTCATGCCCGGATCGCTGAGCACGAACCGCTGCATCGACAGGCAGGTGTGGCACCAGGTGGCCCAGAAGTCGACGAAGAGCGGCTTGTGCTGCGCGCGCGCGGCGGCCCTGGCCTTCGCGTAGTCGTCCTCGACGAAGTTGAGCGATCCGTGCGCCGCGGCGATGAGCAGAAGGGCAGGCAGCATCCGGCCCTTTTAACCCGGTTGGGCCTTTTTCGCAGCCTGCTCTGCCTCGCGCCGGGCCTGGGCGACGTCGTAGGCGCGGACCACCTCCTGCACCAGCGGGTGGCGCACCACGTCGCGGTCGGTGAACTCGCAGAAGCGGATGCCCTCCACGTCCTTGAGGATCTCCGCCGCGTCGGTCATCCCCGACGCCTTGCCCGAAGGCAGGTCCACCTGGGTGCGGTCGCCGGTGATGACGGCCTTGGAGCCGAAGCCCAGGCGGGTGAGGAACATCTTCATCTGCTCGGTGGTGGTGTTCTGCGCCTCGTCGAGGATGACGAAGGCATCGTTGAGCGTGCGGCCGCGCATGAAGGCGAGCGGCGCCACCTCCACCGTGCCGCGCTCGATCAGATCCTGGGCGCGGTCGATGTCCATCAGGTCGTGCAAGCGCGTCGTAGAGCGGCCGCAGGTAGGGTGATGACCTTCTCCGCCAGATCGCCGGGGAAGAAGCCCAGCTTCTCGCCGGCCTCCACCGCCGGCCGGCAGAGCACGATGCGCTTGACCCGGCGCTCCACCAGGGCCGCCACCGCCATGGCCATGGCCAGGTAGGTCTTGCCGGTGCCCGCCGGGCCGATGCCGAAGACGATGTCGTGCTTGCGGATGGCGTCGATGTACGCCTTCTGGTTGAAGCCCTTGGGCGTGACCGGCCGGTTGCGGTTGGTCACGTACACGGTGTCGAGGAAGATGTCCTTCAGGTCCGCGCCGGGGTCCGCCAGCATCACCTTGCTGGCCTGCTCCACGTCCTCGAGCCCCAGCGGGTACTTGCGCTGGATCAGCTCGTTGAGGCCGGCGAGGAGCTTCTCGGCGAGCGCGACCCTCTCCGGCTCACCGGAGATGAGGAAGACGTTGCCCCGCTGTCCGATATGGACCCCGAACCTCTGCTCGATCAGCTTGAGGTTCTCGCTCCGCCCTCCGGCGAGCGTCCTTGCACCATCGTTGTCCAGCAGCTCCAGCCGTGCGGAAGGTTCTCCCAATCGTACCTCGTCGGCCCCCGGGGCCTGCACTCCTGATCTAATCAAGCGGCGGCAGCAAGACAAACCCTTGAGGGGTGCGGCGGTAGTAATACGGGTCGGGCCAGGGATAGCGGAGGTCCTTCTCCGTCACCAGCTGCCCGTCCACCAGGGCGCGCAGCGCGCCCGGATACTCGCCGTGCTCGGTCCGGTACAGCTCGAGCGCGCTCTCCAGCCGGACCATCTGGCCGCGCGAGAGCACCCGCGCCACCGCGCCGCGGGGTGCCGAAACCTCCGCGCGCGCCGAACCGAGCTCCGGCGCCACCAGGCGCGCCAGCAGCAACGCCGCCGCGAAGCACGCGACCGACAGCGCCATGCGGACGAGCGCCCCCGTCCTCGCCAGCGCCTTGCCGGAGCTCCCGAGGCCGCTGGCCAGCGCCTTGGCGCCGCGCGCAGGCGGCACCGCTTTGAGGTAGCCCCATTCGATCAGCTCGTTGAGCGCCTTCACGGCCTCGAACTCGCCCAGGCGGGAAGCGTCGGCCACGCGCTGGACGTCCTTGCCGCCCACGGCCAGCCGGTAGACGAGCTTGTGGCGCTCGGACGGCTTGCCGCCTTCGTCCTCGCCGTCGTCCGCCGCGACGCCGTCGATGGAAGGCAGATCGCGGGTGTCCAGCTCCTTGAGCGCCGCGAAGGTGGCGTCGGACCAGGGCAGCTTCTTCTTCAGCGCCGGCCACTCGTCCATGCGCCGGAAGCCTTCGAGGAGGATGCTCTCGGCGCGCACCGGCTCGAAGGTGGCGTGGGTCGCATCCACCTCTTCCTGCGAGAATTCGTACGAGCCGTTCTTCCAGGAGAAGAGCCGGTAGAGCGTCTCGGTGGTCTGCAGCCGCATGATCTGCGCGAGCTGCGTCCGGCTCAGGGCGCCGCTCTCGATCAGCACGTCGCCCAGCCGCTTCAGCGTGCGCTGCTGCGTCGCCAGCGCATCGTCGAGCTGATCCTGGCTGAGCAGATCGGCGCGGAGCAGCAGCCCGCCGAGCAGGTTGCTCGACTTGCGCGCCTTCTCGCTGGCGAAGACCACGTTGCCGTCGACGAAGAAGACCTCCACCTCTTCCTCGCTGGCCTTCAGCGTCAGCCGCCCGGTCTTGGTCTGGTGCCCGATGAGCTGGAGGATGTCGGCGATGCCGAAGTCCTTGAGGGTCCCGGAGAGCGCCATCTAGAAACCTTCCTCGGACCGCTGCCGCGCCACCAGATCGCGCAGGCAGAAGGCGTAGACGGCGATGAACAGCGCCGCGCTCAGGCCCACCCGGACGAAGGAGATGCCGCTGCGCACGGCGACGGGATGGTGGGCGAGGCCGCTCCAGAGCACCACGCTGGCCAGGAGCGAGCCGGTGACGACGAGGAAGAACACCCCGCGAACCGGATACCCGAGGAGCACGTGTCCCGCCCCGGAGACCAGGGCCACCAGGCGGGAGAGGATCTGGCGGCGCCGCTGGTACGCCTGGACGGCAAACTCCTTGCGCACGCGCACCGCCGCGTCCACCCCGGTGCGGCGGACGAAGACGTTCACGCACTGGGCACAGAGCGCCTCGGCGGGACGCGCCTCCGGATCGCAGCGCTTGCACACCTCGCGCCCGCAGCGGTCGCACCGGCTGCTCGGCCGCAGGCGCCGCCGGCCGAAGTGAAGCCCGAGCAGGAGCGCCGCGGCGAAGAGCGGCAGGACGGCGGCGAGCCCGGAAGGCATGCCGGCCGCGAGGCTCGCGCGCACCTCGTCGCCCACCCGCGCGGCAGCCCGCGCCTCGACCTCCCGCAGCGGCGCGAGCTCCGCGTCGTCGAGCGGCACGTCCATGACGAACTTGTTCGACTTGCGGTTCGCCTGCAGCAATCCGCCGGTGAAGGCCTCCACCGCGGCGCGGTCCAGCTCGACCGCGCGAGCCTGCTCCGCCTGCGCCTTTTCCAGACCCTCCACGCCTCCCATGGCCAGGGCGCGGGCGAGGTTGAAATGGGGCGCTGCGAGCCCCTCGTTCAGGTCCACCGCTTGCCGGTACTGGGCCACCGCCTTCGCGGTCTCTCCCTGCAGCACGAAGACGTTCCCCAGGTTGTTGCGCAACGCAGCCTGGGCCGACGGGGCATCGTCCTGCGCCTCGAGCGCGCGCAGGTACAGCTTCTCCGCGGCGCCGAGATCGCCGTCGCGCTTGGCCTTGTGGGCGAGCGCGAAGAAGACCGCGAGATCGCCCGGCCCGTCGGGCTGCCGCTGCAGGCGCGCGATCTCGGGGCCGGTGCCTTCGCCGTGCTCGACCATCCACACGTCCACGGCGGCGCCGCCGTATGAGGCGACCCTGCCGATGGCCTCGGCGGCAAAGGGCGCCGCAGCCAGGGCTCCGAGCAACGAGAGCGAGACCACCAGCTCCGCGGTGCTCAGGTAGAGGGCGCAGGCCAGAAGCGCGGTGAAGAGCAAGGGCACCGGACCCATCTGCAAGAGGAGCGGCACGAGCAGCAGCACGGCCGCGAGCATCCCCGTCTGCCAGCGCCGCGGCCTTCCCGGGAAGAGATGGTGCACGTCGTGCGCGTAGAGCCGCGCGTGCCGCGCGAAGAGCAGCGCCACGAAGGCCAGCCCGCCGAGGAGGAGCCCGGCGAAGAGCACCCCGAGCGCGTTCGCGAGCATGGAGCGGGAGATGCGCGGATCGCGGACGGCCGCCTCCGCCGCGGCAACCAACTGCGCGAGGGCGGGCGAGATCGCAGCCGGGTTCTCGGCGAGGAGCGCGCGGGCAAGGCAGGTGTGCGCCTCGGGCAAGGCGGGAGCGAACTCCACCGCCAGCTTGCAGCGCTGCACCGCCACCGCCGCCGCGTCGGCCGCGCGGGCGTCGATGCTCTCGCGCACCAGGGCGGCGCCGATGGAGAAGAGGTTCTCGATGGCCAGCTCGTCCTTGAGCGCGCGGACCCGCTGCTCCTCGTCGTCGGCGCGGCGCTCGTCGCGGTCGCGGACATAGTCGCGCCGCGAGGCCCAGTGCGCCTGGATGTCGGCGCTCTTCTCGGCCGGCAAGGTGATCGCGTAGTTGCCCGCGGCCACCGGCGGCGCCGGAACCACGGCGGCCGGAGGAGCCACGGGCGCGGTCGGAGCAGCCGCGCCCGCGGCAGGAACCGCCGGAACCGGAAGCGCGGCCGCGGGATCGGGCGCGGGCTGCGGCTCGGGCGGCGTGGCGGAAGCAGCCGCCACCGGCGCCAGGGCCTCCTGCGCGAAGACGGGCGCCGCGATCAGCGCGGCGGCGCACAAAAGCCCGCGCGCGCGCGGGAAAATCCCCCTTGACGTCACCGCTTCACTCTAGACGGTCCGGCCGAGCGCCAGCAAGGAATGCTGCCCGGATTTCACTCGGCGATGTGGTATGCCGCCGCGCATGTCCGACCCCGAAACCGCGCTGCGGCGCCTGCTCGACATCATGGACAAGCTGCGCGATCCCGGCGGCTGCCCCTGGGACCGCGAGCAGACGCTGAAGACGCTGACCCCCTATCTGTTGGAAGAGGCGCACGAGGTCATCGAGGCCATCGAGAGCGGCGATTCGCAGCACCACAAGGAGGAGCTGGGCGACCTGCTCTTCCAGGTGATCTTCCAGTCGCGCATCGCCCGCGAAGAGGGCAAGTTCGACTTCGCCCAGGTGTGCGACGTCATCTCCGACAAGCTCACCCGCCGCCACCCGCACGTGTTCGGCGACGTCTCGGTGAGCGGCTCCGGCGAGGTGGTGAAGAACTGGGAGAGGATCAAGGCCGAGGAGCGCAAGGAGAAAGGCCAGCCTGCGCGCAGCGCCATCGGCGGCGTTCCCCTCGCGCTGCCGGCGCTGGTGCGCGGCGAGCGGATGACGGAGAAGGCCGCCGCGGTGGGCTTCGACTGGCCCGACGCGGCGAGCGTCCTCGCCAAGGTGCGCGAGGAGCTGGAGGAGCTCGACGAGGCGATGCGCTCCGGCCAGAGCGACGCGGTCGCGCACGAGCTCGGCGACCTGCTCTTCGCCGTCGCGAACCTGGGCAGGTGGGTGAAGGTGCACCCCGAAGAGGCACTGCGCGCGACCCTGCGCAGATTCGAATCGCGTTTTCATTTCATCGAATCGAAGCTCGCGGAGAAGGGGCGATCGCCGCGCGAGTCCACGCTCCTGGAGATGGACGCATTGTGGGATGAGGCGAAGGAGCGCGAAAAGTCTTGAAGTTCACGCTCCCGGGGGACCCTTGCCCACAGCGGTGCAAGGGCTGTGAACAGCCTGTGGACAACCATGGCGTCCGACGGCGATCATTGCCGCAAACAGCGCGGAAAAAACCACCTCTTCAAAAACCCATGACGAAAGAACCCGAAGGACTTCACGCGCTTGATTGACTTTTTCCGGCTGGGCAAAGGACTCCGTAGGACCACGCGCTGAAAGTGGAAAAGCATCTTCCGGAGCCGTGGACAACCTGTGTTCCGGCGCCGTTTCCAGCCGCGCGCAGGGTGCGTTGACACACACTTGCGCGGATGCTATCTGCGTCCGCCCTTCAACGAATTTTCGGGAGCATTCGTGGCCAATACCCGTTCCGCAGAAAAGGCGAATCGCCAGGCGCAAAAGCACCGCATCCGCAATACCCATGTGCTCTCGACGCTCCGCGGCAGCGTGCGGAAGTTCCGCGAGGCCGCCGCCTCGGGCGATGCGGCGAAGACGAAGGTGGAGCTGGCGGCGGCGGTGCGTCAGATCGCGAAGGCCGCCTCGAAAGGCGTGATCCACAAGGGCCAGGCTGCGCGCCGGATCTCGCGCCTGACCAAGGCGGCGAACCATCCGCCCGCGGCCAAGGCTTGAGCAGCTACTTGAAGCGCTGCCCCACCTCGTAGCGCTCCACCGCCTCGGCCGCGAGGGCACGCATGAGCCTGCGCAGCGCGGCGCGGCGGTTCGCCTCCGTGCCGAGCACGTCCACCCCGGCGAGATAGTCTTCGCTCCCCGCCACCGTATCCGCATACCCGGGCGCCTCGAGGCGCAGCTCCGCGTCCACGCGAAAGGACGCCGCGCCTCCCTCGGCGCTCACCCCGGAAGGAACCGAGCGCAGCGCATGCAGCTCCGCGCGCAGCTCCGGCGCCGCCGAAGAGTCGGGCTCCAGCATTCCGCGCCGGGCCAATTCGCGCCGCAGCTCCGCCGCGAAGATCCCGCCCGCCTCGGCCTGCGCGGTGTCGTTCCGGACGGCCGCGACGCGCAAGCCGCCGGCGGGCGTGCCGCGCACCGGAGCATAGCCGCAGGCAGCGGCGCAAAGGACCGACAGCGCCCTCCACGCGCGCGCGCAGCGCTCGCCGCTAGGCGACGACAAAATTCACGAGCCTCTTGGGGATCACCACCACCTTCTTGATGGTCTTCCCCTGCAGCCAGCCGGAGATCTTCGGATCCCTCGCCGCGGTCTCGCGGATGTCGCCCTCGTTCGCGGTGGCCGCCACCTGCACCTCGCCGCGCAGCTTGCCGTTGACCTGCACGGCGATCTGGTAGGCGTCGTCCACCACCAGCGCCGGCTCCGCCACAGGCCAATGCAGGACGGCAAGCTCCTCCGTACGCCCGAGCTCGCGCCAGAGCTCGGCGGAGACGTGCGGCGCGAAGGGCGCGAGCAGCTGGACCAGGACCTCCAGGCACTCGCGCAGCGAGCCGGCGCCTCCGCTCCAGTCGGCAGCGGCGTTGGACAGCTCCATCAAGGAGGAGATGGCGGTGTTGAACTGCAGCCGCTCGAGCTGCTGCGTGACCTTGAGGATGGTCTTGTGCGTGCGCCGCCGCAGCTCGTCGGCAGCGCCGTCGCCGCCGCCCGCCCTGGCGGATGCGATCTTCGGAAGCGACGAATGCACCAGGCGCCAGACGCGGCCGAGGAAGCGGTGCTGGCCCTGCACCTGCTCGTCGGACCAGTCCATGTCCTTCTCCGCGGGCGCCGCGAAGAGGATGAAGAGCCGCGCCGTGTCCGCGCCGAACTCGGAGATGATCTCGCGCGGCGAGACCACGTTGCCCTTGGACTTGGACATCTTCTCGCCGTCGCGGCCCTTGACGATGCCCTGGGTGACCAGCTTCTGCGCCGGCTCGTCGATGGCGCAGAGCCCCAGCTCCTGCATCACCTTGGTCCAGAAGCGGAAGTAGAGCAGGTGCAGGACCGCGTGCTCGGGCCCGCCCACGTAGACGTCGATGGGCAGCCAGCGGTCGGCCTTGGCGCGCGAGAAGGGTTCCTTGTCGTTGCGCGGGTCGAGGTAGCGCGCCCAGTACCAGGTGGAGTCGACGAAGGTATCCATCGTCTCCGCCTCGCGGCGCGCCGGGCCGCCGCATTTCGGGCAGCGCGTGTTCACCCACGAGGCCACCTTCGCCAGAGGCGGCTCGCCGAGGCCGTTGAGCACTTCCCTCACGTCGATGTCCGGCAGCGTGACCGGCAACTGGTCGTCGGGGACCGGGATCCCCTTGCCTTCGGGATCGTCCTTGGGACAGTAGACGATGGGGATGGGCGTGCCCCAGTAGCGCTGGCGCGAGATGCCCCAGTCGCGCAGGTGATAGTTCACCGCCGGCTTGCCGATGCCCCGCCGCTGCGCCTCGGCGGCGATGGCCAGGCGCGCCTGCTCGGAGGGCATGCCGGAGAACTCGCCCGAGTCGAAGAGGACGCCGTAGTCGGTATACGCCTTGGCCTCCGCCGGGCCGCCCGCAGAGCCGTCCGCCTCCGTTTCCGCCGGGCGCACGACATGCGTGATGGGCAGGCCGTATTTGACCGCGAACTCGTAGTCGCGCTGGTCGTGCGCGGGCACCGCCATCACCGCGCCGGTGCCGTAGCCGGCGAGGACGAAGTTCGCCACCCAGACCGGCACCTCCTTGCCGGTGAACGGGTTCTTCGCGCGGATGCCCGTGTCGAGCCCCTCCTTCTCGGCCGCGGCGGCGCCCTCCCCCAGCTCCTTGGCGGCGCGCCGCACCTTCTCCGCGAACGCCCGCAGCTCCACGGCCTTCTCCCTGGAGGCGAGCTCGAGGACCAGCGGATGGTCCGGGGCGGCCGCCACGTAGGTGGCGCCGTAGATGGTGTCGGCGCGGGTGGTGAAGACGCGGAAGGCCTTGCCGCGCGCACCGGAGATGGAGAATTCGATCTCCAGGCCGTCGGAGCGGCCGATCCAGTTGCGCTGCATGGCCACCACGCGCTCGGGCCAGTCGATGCGGTTCAGACCTTCGAGCAGCCTGTCCGCGTAGGCGGTGATGCGGAACGCCCACTCCGGGATCTCGCGCTCGATCACCACGCTGCCGCAGCGCCAGCAGCGCCCCTCCTCCACCTGCTCGTTGGCGAGCACGGTGTTGCAGCTCGGACAGAAGTTCACCTTGGCGCGGCGGCGGTAGACGAGGCCGCGCTCCAGCATGCGCAGGAAGAACCACTGGTTCCAGCGGTAATAGGCGGGGTCGGAGGTCGAGATCTCGGTGGACCAGTCGATGGAGATGCCGAGCGAGATCACGTCCTCTTTGAAGCTCTTGATGTTCTTCGGCGTGCGCAGCGCCGGGTGGACGCCCTCCTTGATGGCCGCGTTCTCCGCGGGAAGGCCGAAGGAGTCCCAGCCGAAGGGATGGAGGACGTCGAACCCGCGCTTGCGAGCGTAGCGGGCGAGGACGTCGGTGATGCAGTAGACCCGCGCGTGCCCCATGTGCATCTCGCCGGAGGGGTAAGGCAGCATGGCCAGCACGTACTTCTTGGGAGCGCCGGGCCGCGCGCCCGCCCGGAAGAGACCGGCTTCCGCCCAGTGCTCCTGCCAGCGTGACTCGATGGGTTTCGGGTCGTACCTGTCCTGCACGGTCTTCTGGCCTCCGCCGAAAAGCGGATTCTAGCGCGACGCGCCAGACCGTGGGGGTTCCAGTGCGGAAAGCGTAGCCGAATGAACCACTTCCGCGCCGGGACCAGCGCCCGGGCCTGGGCGGGGCTCGGCCCGGGCGCGCGCCGCGGCATCCGCCCGCGAAAGCTCCGCGAGTCCGAGGATGCGGCTGGCGCGACCCCAGCCGACCGCCGCCTGCGCCGCCTGGGCGAGCAGCCAGGCCAGCGCAATCCCGGCGGCACCCGACTGGACGACTTGCAGCCGCAAGGCCATCAGCGCCAGGGCGGCGCCAAGGCCTGCGACGGCCCCGACGGCGCCCACGGCGAAGGCGCGCCCGGGCCGCCGGACGAGGAGGCGCGCCCCGCTCCACAGCGCCAGCACCGCGGAGCGCCGCCCCGGGTCGGCCGCGAACTGTGCGCGCGCCGCCTCGACGACGAGCTGGAAGACGAAGAAGGCCAGGGCAGCGCAGCCCGCGGCGAAGAGGAGGTTGCGATTGGCCGCAGTCTCGGTCGTGGCGCTCTCGTTGGCGCGCGCGGCGAGCCGGAAGAGGCCGGCGGCGGCGGCGCTCCCCACGCCGAGGGGGACGAGGCCGGCGAGCAGCGTCCGCAGCATGCGCCCGTAGAGCTCCCCTCCCCCCGCCATCAGGGCTCGCAGGCGCAGCGGGGCGTCGCTGCGCGCGGCAGCGACCGTCGCGCCGGCGACGAAGGGCGAGACGCCGAACAGGCAGATCGCCGCCGCGGCGGCGCCCCATCCGAGCGCCGCGGCCGGCCCCGGCTGCCCCACCTGTCGCAAGAGCTCGACCAGCGTCGCTCCCTCGAGCCAGGCCACCGACTGCGCGGCGCGCGTCGAGTGGTCGAGCTGGTCGCGGAGGAAGGCGAACGCCGGCAACGCAACCAGCGCAGAGGGAACGAGCAGCGACGCCCACCAGAGCAGGAGGAGCCGCCACTGCGCACCGCGGCGCAGCGAGCGCCGGAGCAGGCGCGGCGTGATCACAGCGCCTCCAGCAGCGAGAGGGCCACGCTGGCCCAGGACTGGAGCTCCAAGCCCCACCGGCGCGAGGCGAGAGGCGCGCGCTCCCGGGTGCGGCCGTCGTCGAGCTTGTCCAGATTGAGCAGCGACTTCCGCTCCGGATCCAGTTGCACCGAAGAGATGCGCACCGGCCTCTCGAACACCCAGCGGTGCCAGCGCTCCTCCGCCGGCCAATCCACCGTCTCCGCCTCGCCGTCCTCGAACCGGAACGTCACCTGCTGGGGAACGTGGGCGGCATACCTGCGCGCCTGCACCACCGATTCCCAGGGAAAAGGACCCGGGTCCGCGCCTTTCGCCTCCGGATGCGCCTTGTGGAACGCCTCGCGCGCGGCCCTCTCCTGCTCGCGCGCCTGCTTCTCGTCGAGGGAGATGCGCGCTCCGTCGGGCTGCACGGAGGTGCCCGGCTCCGGCACCCGCTCGCGCGTCTCGATGCTCTCCACGCGATCGTCCACCGCGGCGCTGGCGTAGACCTGCTCGGCGAACCACTGCCGGACGACCTGGCCGCCCGACTCCGCGAGCGCCTCCTCGAGGTCGGCGGTGGAAGGATGGCGAAAGCGCCAGCGCCGGTAGTATTCGCGGAAGCCGCGGGAGAGGACGTCTCCTCCCAGCCGCTGCTCGAGATCGTGGAAGACCAGCGCCGTGCGCGAGTACACGAGCCCGTAGCTGCGGCGCGACCAGCGGTCCCAGGAGTTGCCGGCGATGGGGTCGGCCTGGAACCGTCGCCGTGCCGCTGCGCTCCAGATTGAACCAGGCCGAAGGGCGGCGTGCGCAGCCCCAGCTTCGCCGAGCAGGCCGGGCGCGGAGACCCGCAGCGGCGCGGTCTCCAGCATGCGCGCGTCCCAGAACTCGTTCAGGCCCTCGTCGAGGAACGGCTCCTCGAACTCGTTGGAGGCGAGCAGCCCCATGAAGTAGCCGTGACCGAACTCGTGCACGGTGACGAAGCGGACCAGGTCCAGAAGAGGCGGGCCGAGCGCGCCGATGGTGGTGAAGAACGTCTCGTACTCCATGCCGCCGGATTCGATGGCGTTGTACGGCGGCACCACCACGGTGACCTGCCGGTAGGGATAGGGGCCCGAGCGTGCCGGAGAAGTACCCGAGGCGTCGCGGGTCGCCAGGCGCGCAATGCGCGCCGCCTTCTCGTACTCTCTCGGATAGAGCACCCTGATATGGACGTCGGGCCCGCCGCCCACCTGCCCGCGGAAGTCGTCTTCGAGCGACCTGAAAGCCGTTCCAGGCGGTGAAGGCGAAGTCGTGCACGTCGTCCTGCGCGATCCGGTAGCGGACTCCTTGCGGGGTCTGTTCCGGCGGCGCGATCTCCGCGCCCACCGACCCCACCACGTACCCGCGGGGCACGGTGAGGGTGGCGCGGTAGCTGCCGAAGTCGGCGTAGAACTCGCTGTTGAGGTGGAACTCGTGGCAGTTCCAGCGGGGCTCCGTAGCGCCGCGCTCGCCGGGCAGTTCGAGCACGCCCAGCTTGGGGAACCACTGCGCGACCAGGTGGTAGGTGTCGAACCAGCCGGTGCGCGCCACCACGCGCGGGAGCTGATCGTGGAACTCCAGCTCCAGCACCTCGGTGGCGCCGGGCGGCACCGGCCGCGGCAGGTCGAGGCGCGCCACGGTCCGGTCCGTCGCCGGCCCGCCGTCGGGATGCACGAACACCCACGGCACCGGCGTTCCCGCCTGCGTCACCCGCTTCAGATCGATGTAGCCCCATTCGCCCTTGCGCGTGGGCACGTCGCTGCGGAAGCCGCCATAGCGGACCTTCTCCTGGGCGAAGGTGCTGCCGGGCCCTTCGAAGGCGTTGAGGTAGAGGTGCAGGTAGAGGGAGGAGACCGCCTCGGCGCTGCGGTTCTTCCAGGAAAGGCGCTCCTTGCCTTCCACGGTGTGGCGGAGCGGGTCGAGCACCGCCTCCAGCTCGTAGTCGGCGACGCGCTCGGGGCCCACGTCGCGGACGCCGCCCCAGGCGCCGTCGCTGCTGGGGACGCGCACCGCCCCTGCCGACCCGGAGGCCAACCCCATCGCCACCAGCGCAGCGAGCATCTCCACGTCGTACTCGACGCGCGGGCACATCGGCAATACCATCCGCGCCCCCATGGACAAGCACGTCTACATCCACGACATCGCCGCGCACGACGGGCAGGAAGTGCTGCTGCGCGGGTGGCTCTACGCCAAGCGCTCGAGCGGCAAGCTCCATTTCCTCCAGGTGCGCGACGGCACCGGGACCATCCAGTGCGTCGTCTCCAAGAAGGACGTGCCGGAGGAGGCCTTCGCCGCCGCCGACAAGGCGCACCAGGAAGCGTCGGTGGAGATCAGCGGCAAGGTGGCCAAGGACCCGCGCAGCCCGCTCGGCTTCGAGTTGCAGGTCAAGGACCTCAAGGTCCTGCAGGGCGAGGGGGGCTACCCCATCCAGCCCAAGGAGCACGGCGTCGGCTTCCTCCAGGAGCAGCGCCACCTCTGGCTGCGCTCGTCGCGCCAGCGCGCCATCCTCGCCGTGCGGCACACCATCATCAAGGCCATCCGCGACTACTTCGACTCGCGCGGGTTCACCCTGGTGGACTCTCCCATCCTCACGCCCGCCGCCTGCGAGGGGACCTCCACCCTCTTCGAGGTGCCCTACTTCGACCTGGGGAAGGCCTTCCTCACGCAGTCGGGGCAGCTCTACGGCGAGGCCGCCGCCATGGCGGTGGGCAAGGCCTACGTCTTCGGGCCTACCTTCCGTGCGGAGAAGAGCAAGACACGAAGGCACCTGACCGAGTTCTGGATGGTGGAGCCGGAGGTGGCCTTCATGGACCTGGAAGGCGACATGGACCTGGCCGAGGACTTCGTCGTCCACATCGCGCAGACGGTGCTGGCGAAGCACGAGCAGGAATTGAAGACGGTGCTGGAGCGGGACGTGGAGGCGCTGCGGCGCGTGCAGAAGCCGTTCCCGCGCATCACCTACACCGAGGCCATCGAGTCCATCCAGAAGACCGGCCATCCCATCCAGTGGGGCGACGACCTGGGCGGCGACGAGGAGACCATCCTCTGCAAGCAGTTCGACCGCCCGGTGATGGTGCACCGCTACCCGGCGGAGATGAAGGCGTTCTACTTCAAGAAGGATCCCAAGGACCCCAAGGTCGCGCTGGGAGTGGACGTGCTCGCGCCGGAAGGGTACGGCGAGATCATCGGCGGCGGCCAGCGCGAGGACGACTACGCGACGCTCAAAGCCGGAGATCGAGAAGCACAAGCTGCCGCTGGAGGCGTTCGGCTGGTATCTCGATCTGCGCAAGTACGGGTCGGTGCCGCACGCCGGCTTCGGCCTCGGCGTGGAGCGGACGGTGGCGTGGATGTGCGGGCTGCACCACGTGCGCGAGACCATTCCCTTCCCGCGCATGATGGAGCGCCTCACGCCGTGAAGCTGGTCTTCCTGCTCTCCGCGGTCATGCTGGCCATCGGCGCCGCGACGCTGCTCTTCTGGCGGTCGCAGCCGGAGGCCGAGCCCTGCGACGCGAAGGAGCTGGCGCAGTCGCGCTCGCCGGACGGGCGCACCCAGGCCGACGTCTTCGAGTTGCGCTGCGGCACCTCGGTCGACACGCACGTGGCGCTCCGGGCGACCTCGGCGCCGCTGCGGGCGCGCAGCGACGTGTTCGTCGCCGCCGGCAGCGCTCCGGTGCGGGCGATCTGGAACCACTCCCGCGAGCTGGTGGTGCAAGCGCAAGCCGCGCGGGTGCTGGTGCGGGAAACGTCCTGGCGCGACATCGCCATTCGCGTCCGCTGATCCGTCGCTTACTTCTTCTTCTTCTCGAAGACGTTCTGGCGCGCGGGCTGCGGAACGTAGCGCTGGGGCCCCTGTGGAGGCGCCTTCTTCTCCTCGGAGGGAGGGCCGGCCGGGGGCGGCTCGGAGGGCAGCGCCGGCGCCACCGGAGGCTCGGCCTGCGGCGCGAACGGCAGCGGCGATGCGCGCGGGATGGTCGGCGCGGGCGGCGGCACCTTGACCACGCGCTGCTCCACGCGGGCGATTCCGCGAGCGGTCTGCGAGAGCGCGGAGATGAGCTTCTGCGGATCGGACCCGAACACCAGCGCGCGCCCCGGCCCCTGCAACTCCTCGATCAGCGTGCGCACGCCCAGCTCCGGCGAGAGCCGCGCCGGCAGCTGCATCGCCGCCTCCTGCACGCCGGCGTGTCCGAGCTTGCGCAGCGCCTCCGCCAGCCGCTCGCGCAGCTCCGGCTCCGGCTGCGAGGCGGGGCCCACGCCGAAGAGGAACATCTTGCGGTAGGCGAGGCGCGTGCCCGGCTGGGTGAGCACGGCTTCTCCCGCGTCGCCGGTGAGAAGCCCGCCGCGCAGCAGCCGCGAGAGCCGGCCGGTGAGGCGCCAGTCGACCAGGCCGGAGAGCCCGGTGAGGGGGCGCTCGTCGGCGGCGATGAAGAGGCAGAGCGACTCGGCCGCGGCCTGGTCCATGGCGTCGAGCGTGAGCGGGAAGAAGGAGAGATCCATCAGGCCTTCTTGGGCGTGCGGTTGGGCAGGTCCATGTGCGCGATGCGATCGAGGACGCCGTTGACGAAGGCGGAGGACTCCTCGGAGCCGAACTTCTTTCCCAGCTCGACCGCCTCGTTCAGCGTCACCCGCACCGGCACGTCGGCGCGGCGGAGGATCTCGTAGACGGCGAGGCGCAGGATGTTGCGGTCCACGCGCGCCATCCGCTCCAGCTTCCAGTTGGTGCTGGTCTTCTGGATGAGCAGGTCGATCTGCGCCTGCTCCGACTGGACGCCGCGCACCAGCTCGTCGGCGAAGCGCTCGGTCTCGCGGTCCCCCTCCTCGAAGTGGGCCATCACCCCGCGCACCGCTTCGCGCGCGTCGCCCCCGCTGGTGTCGAGCTGGTAGAGCGCCTGCAGCGCGCACTCGCGCGCCCGGGTCCGCGAGCCCATCAGTCGCCCACCGCCGCGAGAGCGCGCGCCTGCTCGATGCAGGCGAGCGCGGCCTCGCCGCCCTTGTCGCCGCGGCGCGGATCTGCCCGCTCCTGCGCCTGCTGCAACGTCTCGCAGGTGAGCACGCCGAAGGCCACCGCCAGCGGCCGCGGATTGGTGCCCCCCTCCAGCGCCAGCGCGGAGAGCGACCGGGTGACGGCATCGCAGAGCAGGCGGTAGTGGTCGGTGCCGCCGCGGATCAGGCAGCCCAGGGTGACGATGCCGTCGATGCCGCCCTTGCGCGCCACCCGCGCCGCGAGCGGCGGCAGCTCGAACACTCCGGCGCAGCGGTACACGCGCACCTCGGCGGCCTTCTGCCGCGCGAGCGCCGTTTGCGCTCCCTCCAGCAGCTGATCGACGATCTCCCCGTTCCAGCGCGCCGCCACGACGGCGAAGCGCAACCCTTCCGCCGAAGAAGCAGCCGCTGGAGGCGAACCGGTGCTCATCGCGCGCGCATCCTACTTCTTCGTCAGCGAGAGCAGGTGGCCCATCTTGTCCCGCTTCACCTGGAGGTAGCCCTCGTTCTGCGCCGACAAGCCCGCCTCGATGGGCACCCGCTCCACCACCTCCAGATCGTAGAGCCGCTTGAGGCCGTCGATCTTCTTCGGGTTGTTGGTCATCAGCCGCAGCTTCCTCACCCCCAGGTCGCGGAGGATCTGCGCGCCGATGCCGTAATCTCTCAGGTCGGCCTTGAAGCCGAGGCGCTCGTTCGCCTCCACGGTGTCGTG
The DNA here is from genome assembly GCA_963792275.1 of uncultured delta proteobacterium. Lineage (GTDB taxonomy): Bacteria > Myxococcota > Myxococcia > Myxococcales > 40CM-4-68-19 > 40CM-4-68-19. Next base: position 131,899 of record CAWBVQ010000007.1, on the reverse strand, counting down.
GCCCTCGTCCTGCAGGTTGTACGCGCGCAGCTTGTTGATCAGGCCGATGCCGCGGCCTTCCTGGTCCAGGTACACCAGCACGCCCTTCCCCGCCTGGTCGATCATCTCCAAGGCCCGGTGCAGCTGCGGTCCGCAGTCGCAGCGCTTGCTGCCGAAGACGTCGCCGGTGAGGCACTTGGAGTGGACGCGCACCAGCACCGGCTCGTCGGGCTGCCACGAGCCCTTCACGAAGGCGACGTGCTGCGCCTGGTCCACGTCGTTCTCGTAAGCGATGCAGCGCATGTCGCCGCCGAAAGCGGTGGGGACCTGCGCCTCCGCCCCGCGCCGCACCAGCGCCTCGCGCTGCATGCGGTAGTGGATGACGTCGGCCACGCCCACGATCTGCAGGCCGTGCAGCCTGGCGAACTTCTCCAGATCCGGCATCCGCGCCATGGTGCCGTCGTCGTTCATCACCTCGCAGATCACGCCCGCCGGAGTGACGCCGGCGAGCCGGCAGAGGTCCACGCTGCCTTCGGTCTGGCCGGCCCGCACCAGCACGCCGCCCTTGCGCGCGCGGAGCGGAAAGACGTGGCCGGGGCGGACCACGTCCTCCGGCCTTGCCTCCGGATTGCTGGCGGCCTTGATGGTGACCGCGCGGTCGTGCGCGCTGATGCCGGTGCTCACGCCGCGGGCCGCCTCGATGCTGACGGTGAAGGCGGTCGAGTAGGTGCTCTGGTTCTCGCTCACCATCATGGTCAGGCCCAGCCGCTTCACCTGTTGTTCGGTCAGGCTCAAACAGATGAGGCCGCGCGCGTGGCGGGCCATGAAGTTGATCGCCTCCGGCGTGACGAACTGGGCGGCGAGGACGAGATCGCCCTCGTTCTCCCTCTCCGCGTCGTCCACCAGGATGACCATGCGGCCGGCTCGCAGCTCGTCGAGCGCCTTCTCCACCCGGGCGATGTTCTCGTCCACTCGTGCTCCTCAGGTCCGGAATTGCAGCAGGCGCGCCACGTGTTTTCCCAGTATGTCCGCCTCCACGTTCACCCGCGCGCCCGGCTGTTTGATGCCCCAGGTCGTCGCGCGCAGCGTCTCGGGAACGAGAAAGAGCGCGATGCGGTCGGGATCGAGCAGCTCGTTGACGGTGAGCGAGATGCCGTCGAGCGCGATGGAGCCCTTGTACACGGCCAGCGGCGCCGCGCCCGCGGGCAGGCGCAGCTCCACCCTCACGCCTTCGCCGACCGCCTGCTTTCCCAGCATCTCGCCGACGCCGTCGACGTGCCCGAGGACCAGATGACCGCCCAGCCTGTCGCCCAGCGCCATCGGCCGCTCGAGGTTCACGCGGTCGCCGGCCTTCCGCTCGCCCAGGGTGGTCTTGTCCAGCGTCTCGGCGCTCACGTCCGCGGTGAAGCGGCCAGGTGCGAGATCCACCGCCGTCAGGCACACCCCGTCCACCGCGATGCTGGCGCCGTGGGCAAGGCCGCCGAGCCGCGTCTCCACCGAGAGCCGGACTCCCCGGGGCACGCGCGCCACCGCCGCGACGGTGCCGAGATCCTCGATCAGACCGGTGAACACGAGCGCGGTATACACCTTCCCCCGCGGGCCCGCTTGCTTGAATCTCCGGGGTGCTGGAGCATCCAATGAGCATGATCCCACGCAGCCGATTTGCGCTCCTTCTGGCCGTCGTCTTCGCGGCGGCCACCACCTCCGCCAGGGCGCAGCAGAACGCTTCCGCGCCGGAGTTCGAGCCTCCGCCCCCGCCTCCGGACGACGAGGCGCAGCCTGAGGCGGCACCCAGCGCCGAGCCGCCTCCCCAGGCGCCGGACGAAGGGACGTTCGAGAGCCAGCTCTCCCCGTACGGCCGCTGGATTGACACGCCCGAGTACGGCCGCGTCTGGCAGCCCGCCGGCGTCGGCCCCGACTGGCAGCCCTACGCGGACGGGCAATGGGTGAGCACCTCGTACGGCTGGTCCTTCGCCTCGCCCGCGCCCTGGGGCTGGGCCGCCTACCACTACGGCCGCTGGGGCTGGCGCGCCGGGTTCGGCTGGTTCTGGGTGCCTGGCTTCACCTGGGCTCCCGCCTGGGTCTCCTGGCGATGGGTGAACGGATACGCTTGCTGGTCGCCGCTCGCGCCGCGCGGGTTCGTCTACGGCCGCCATTGGCCCGGCTGGGTGGTGGTTCCGCACGCGCACTTCGCGCACCCCATCCGGCGCTGGATCGTGCCGCGGGCGCGGGTCAACATCATCGTACGCTCGGCCCGTCCGGTTCGCGGCTTCCCCGGGTGGCATGCCCGCACCTTCGCGGCGCCGCCGCACCGCTTCAACGGCGGCGGTCAGCACCACGCCCACGGCATCGGCCGCCGGCGCTGACCCGGCGTTCGGTTCCCCCGGGCGCGGCGCTGCGCCGCTGCGCAGGAGCCTCCCAATCGACCCCCGTCGTGTCGTAAAATCGACGGCGGGGGGGTATCCATGCGAGCTCGCTTTTACGCGGTGGCGGTCCTGCTGGCCTGCGGCGGTGGCCCGGCGGATACCGTCACCATCAGCGTGAAGATCTCCGTGCCCCAACCCGTGTTCTCGGCGGTTGCCGTCGCCTCGGACCCGCCCGGAATCGCCTGCGACCGCGCAACGGTCACTTGCGCGGCGGAGTTCCCGCGCGGCACGAGGGTACAGTTGCGCGCGCCGCACGACGCGCTCGTCGGGCACACCTGGGGCGGCATCTGTGCCGGCGAAGAGCGCTCGGAGATCTGCACGTTCGTCGCAGATCAGGGCCGGCGCGTCCCCATCACTTTCGGCGCCGGATCGCGCATCCTGCCGATCGAACGCCCGCTCGACGTCGAGGTGCGCGGCGAGGGAACGATCGTCGGTTCCAGGATCGCCATCGTGTGTCCCCCTGTCTGCGCAGCGCCGTGGATCAGTGAAGCATCGATCAGCGCCGAGCCGGCGCCCGGATGGATCTTCGCCGGCTGGCAGGATGACTGCCACGGCATGGAGAGCTGCGTGCTCACTGATGCCGTCCGCCGCGCCTCCGCGATTTTCGAGCCCGCACCCGCGGCATCGCGGGGCGGAGAATGAGCAGCACGTCGCCGCCGATCCGCGCGACGCTGCGCAGCTGAAGCTCGCGCCCCGCGTCCAGCCCGGCCCAGGAGGTCGCGCCCTCGCCGAAGATCTTCGGCGCGACGAACAGGCGCAGCTCGTCCCAGAGACCCGACTCGAGGAACTGGCCGTGGACCTGCGCGCCGCCCTCGACCAGCACGCTGGTCAAGCCGCGCGCGGCGAGATCGCGCAGCACCGCCCGCAGCGGGCCCTTGGCGACCAGGGTCTCGCCGGCCTCCCGCAGCAGGCGCGCGTTGCGCGGCGGCATTCCCAGCACCACGCGCACCGGGTTGCGGCCGCCGCGCACGCCGCGGACGGTGAGCAGCGGATCGTCCGCGCGCACCGTCGCCGCGCCCACCAGGATCGCATCGAGCTGATCGCGCCAGCGGTGCACGAGCGACCGCGCCTCGTCCCCGCTGATCGGCTGCGGACCTCCGGCGAGCTTGCCGTCCAGGGTGATCGCCGCCTTGAGCACCACCCAGGGCAGCCCCTTGGTGATGAACTTGAACCAGGCCTCGTTGGAGGCATCGCACTCTTGTCGCAGCACTCCTCCCTGGACCTCGATGCCCGCCCTGCGCAGCCGCGCGGCGCCGTGCCCCTCGACGCGCGGGTTGGGATCGACGCTGCCGAAGAAGACGCGGCGGACGCGCGCGGCGATCAGCGCTTCGGTGCAGGGCGGCGTCCGGCCGACATGGTTGCAAGGCTCGAGCGTGACGTAGACGTCGGCGCCGCGCGCGCGCTCCCCGGCCTCCCGGAGCGCGTTCACTTCCGCGTGCGGCAGCCCTGCCTTTGCATGGTGTCCGCGGGCCACCACGCGCCCGCTCCGCACCACCAGCGCGCCGACCACCGGGTTCGGGTACGTCCGCCCGCGGCCCTTCTCCGCCTCCGCGAGGGCGAGGCGCATGAGGCGTTCGGCGCTCACTTCTTCTGGATCTTGCGCTCGGAGATGAGCTCCTTCAGCTCGCTCATGAACTCCCCGAGGTCCTTGAACGAGCGGTACACGGAGGCGAAGCGCACGTAGGCCACCTCGTCGAGACGGGCCAGCTCGCGCATCACCGCCTCGCCGATCACCGAGCTCTGCACCTCCTTCTCGCCCATTTCCTGGAGGCGCCGCTCGATGCCGTCGACCACCGCCTCCAGCTGCTCGGCGGAGACGGGCCGCTTCTGGCAGGCGAGCTTGAGACCCTCGATCACTTTGTGGCGGTCGAACGCCTCGCGGCGTCCGTCCTTCTTCACCACCATGGGGAGGATCTCTTCCACCCGCTCGTAGGTGGTGAAGCGCCGCTGGCACCCCAGGCACTCGCGCCTGCGGCGGATGACCGCGCCCTGGTTGGAGAGGCGCGAGTCGATGACCTTGTTCTCGAGCTCGGCGCAGAACGGGCACTTCATGGGCGGAGGAGCCGCGCTGAGGCGGGATGCTTCAACCGCGCCTCTTCACGTAGAGGGGAAACGACCTCGCCAGGTCGCGGACTTCCCCGGCCACGCGCCCGATCTCCGCCTCGTCGGCGGCGTGGTCCAGCACGCGCACGATCAGCCGCGCGATGTGCTTCATCTCGCCCGGACCCATACCGCGGGTGGTGAGCGCCGGCGTGCCCAGGCGCAGCCCCGAAGTGACGAAGGGCTTCTCCGGATCTCCCGGGATCATGTTCTTGTTGGTGGTGATGTGCGCCTTCTGCAGCGCCGCCTCCGCCGCCTTGCCGGTGAGCTTCTTCGGGCGCAGGTCGCAGAGCATGAGGTGGGTATCGGTGCCGCCGGCGACGAGCCGCAGCCCGCCCTGGAGGAGCCCGGCCGCCAGCGCCTGCGCGTTGTCGAGGATGCGCTGCTGGTACTCCTTGAAGTCGGGCCGCAGCGCCTCTCCGAAGGCCACCGCCTTGGCGGCGATGATGTGCTCCAGCGGGCCTCCCTGGATGCCCGGAAAGACGTTGCTGTCCACCGCCTTGGCGTGCTGCTGCTTGCAGAGGATGAGCCCCGCGCGCGGCCCGCGCAGGGTCTTGTGGGTGGTGGTGGTGACCGCGTCGGAGAGCGGCACCGGCGACGGATGCAGCCCCACCGCCACCAGGCCGGCGATGTGGGCGATGTCGCAGATCATCAGCGCGCCCACCTCGTCGGCGATCTCGCGCAGCTTGACGAAGTCGAGGGTGCGCGGGTACGCCGAGGCGCCGCAGAGCACCGCCCGGGGCCGCACCTCGCGCGCGAGCTTGCGGGCGGCGTCGAAGTCGATCAGCTCCGTCTTCGCATCGAGGCCGTAGTGGTGGATCTCGAAGAGCCTGCCGGAGAAGTTCACCGGCGAGCCGTGGGTGAGGTGGCCGCCCTGCGCCAGCGAGAGCGAGAGGATGCGGTCCCGTGGCTTGAGCAGCGCGAAGTAGGTGGCCATGTTGGCCTGCGAGCCCGCGTGCGGCTGGACGTTGGCGTGCTCGGCGCCGAAGAGGGCCTTGGCGCGGTCGATGGCGATCTGCTCGACCTTGTCCACCACCTCGCAGCCGCCGTAGTAGCGCTTCCCGGGCAGGCCCTCGGCGTACTTGTTGGTGAGGGTGGAACCCTGCGCCTCCAGCACCGCCTCGGAGACGAAGTTCTCGCTGGCGATCAGCTCCAGCCCGTCCGCCTGCCGCGCCGTCTCCTCGCGGATGAGCCGGAAGATTTCGGGGTCGACTTCCGCGAGCGGCCTCTCCATCGATGCGGGCGCCATTGGCGCTCGCTCATATCGCGCGCCCGCGGGACCGGCAAGCGCCGCGACGGGGACATGATGGGGCCGCAAGCACCGCGACGGGGACATGATGGCCGCGCGCAAGCGCGCCTTCGTGTCCCCATCTACCATCTACTCCCATCTACTCCAGCTTCTGGAAGGCGATGACGGCGTTGGTGCCGCCGAACCCGAACGAATTGGAGATGGCCGCCTTGATCCGCGCCTCGCGCGCCTGGTTGGGCACCACGTCCACGTCGCACTCCGGGTCCTGGTTCTCCACATTGATGGTGGGCGGGATGATCCCGTGGTGCAGCGCCAGCACGCTGAACGCCGCTTCCACGCCGCCGGCCGCGCCGAGCAGGTGGCCAGTCATGCTCTTGGTCGAGCTGACCATCAGGCCCTTCTTCGCCCAGTCGCCGAAGACGCGCTTGATGGCCTTCACTTCCGCCGCGTCGCCCACCGGCGTGCTGGTGCCGTGCGCGTTGACGTATTGCACCTCCTCCGGCCGCAGGCCGGCGTCGTGCAGGCACAGGCGCATGGCGCGCTCGGCCCCGTCGCCGGACGGCGTGGTGATGTGGAAGGCGTCGGCGGTGGCGCCGTAGCCCGTCAGCTCGCAGTAGATGCGCGCGCCGCGCTGCCGCGCGTGCTCCAGCTCCTCGAGGATGAGGATGCCCGCGCCCTCGCCGGCGACGAATCCGTCGCGGTCCTTGTCGAAGGGGCGGGAAGCCTTCGCCGGCTCGTCGTTGCGCTCGCTCACCGCGCGCGAGGCGATGAAGCCGCCGATGCCGAGCAGCGTGATGGTGGCCTCCGCGCCCCCGCTGATCATCACGTCCACGTCCCCGTGCTGCAGATGGCGGACCGACTCGCCGATGGCGTGGTTGCCGGTGGCGCAGGCGGAGACCGGCGCGTAGTTCACGCCCGCGGCACCGTAGCGGATGGAGATCTGGCCCGCGGCCAGGTTGACGATGATGGAGGGGATGAAGAAGGGGCTGACGCGGCGATGGCCCTTGTCCACCGCGATCAGGTGCGTCTCCTCCAGCGTCGCCAGGCCTCCCATGCCCGAGCCGACGATGACGCCGGTGCGCTCCCCGAGCGGCTTGTCGGTGGGCAGGCCCGCGTCCTTGAGCGCCAGCTCGGTCGCGGCCAGCCCGAACTGGATGAAGAGGTCGTTGCGGCGCGCTTCCTTCTTGTCCATGAACCGCGCCGCGTCGAAGTTCTTCACCTCGCCGGCGATGCGCGTCGGAAGCGCGCTGGCGTCGAATCGCGTGATCGGCCCCACGCCGCTCTTGCCGGCGATCGCCGCCTCCCACGTCTCTTTCGTCCCGATGCCGAGCGGGGTCACGAGCCCGATCCCCGTCACGACCACTCTGCGTTCGACGCGCTGCATTCATGCTCCGGCTGGAAGCTGCAGGTTGGAAAAGCCCCAGGTCCCGGAAAGCTAGCTACTTCTTGTGCTCGTTGATGAAGTTGATCGCATCCTGCACCGTCTTGATGTGCTCGGCCTCCTCGTCGGGGATCTCCACCTCGAACTCCTCCTCCATCGCCATCACCAGCTCGACGATGTCGAGCGAGTCGGCGCCGAGGTCCTCGATGAAGGCCGACTCGGCCTTGATCTCGTCCTCTCCCACCCCCAGCTGCTCCGCGATGATGCTCTTGACCTTCGCCTCGACGGACATGGGCCGATCCTTTCGCGCGATTCCCGGTTCCAAACTGGCGCGGGCTTGTAGCACGCTTTTGCGCGCTCGCAAGCCCGCCCGCGTCACATCTATTGACACACTCCATTGATGCAGCGTGAGCCGGCCGAGCAGTCCAGGTCGGTGGTGCAACGCACCACCGGAGCCCGCGTGACGCACTGCCCGTAGTAGCAGGTTTCGGGGTAGGGGCAGTCGCGGTTGTCGTAGCAATTGTTGGCCGCGCTGCCGCCCTTGTTGCAGATGCCCACCTTGCAGACCTCGCCTTCCTTGCAGTCCTGGTGGCCCGCGCACTGCACGGTGCAGTGGTTCTCGCGGCAGCGGTAGGTATTCAGGCACTGGGGCTGGCCGTCGGGCCCCGGCTGCGTCCCGTCGCCCTCGCAGTCGCCGAAGGAGTGGAACTGGCAGGTCTTGCCGTTGGCCGCGACGCCGCCGTCGGCCAGCTTGCCGCCCTCCACGCACTCGAGGCCGTAGGCGCAGTCCACGTTCTTGGCGCAGGCGGCGTCGCGCATCTTCTTCTTCAGCTCGCTCTGGCTCTGGCAAGCCACCGCCGCGACCAGCACCGCGAAAAAAGCTCCCCTCACGTGTACACCTCGCCGAGAACGGTCTTCAGTCCTTCCGGATCCTCGACGGAGTACGCGCGCAGGCCCTTGTCGATGCGGCGCGCGAGTCCTGCCAGCACCTTGCCGGGCCCGAGCTCGATCAGCGTGTCCACGCCGGAGAGGACCATCTTCTGGATGGTCTCCACCCAGCGCACGGGCGCCGTGACCTGGCTGAGCAGCAGTTCCACCACCCGGCCGGCGTCGCTGTTCGGCTCGGCGCTGGCGTTGGCCACCACCGGCGCGCGCGGCTGCTTGAATTGCACGCCCGCCAGGACCGTGGCGAGGCGCGGCTGCACCGGCGCCATCAGCGAGCAGTGGAACGGAGCGCTGACCGGAAGCGGCAGGGCGCGGCGGGCGCCCCTCGCCTTGCAGAGGGCGATGGCGCGATCGACCGCGGCGGCGTGCCCCGCGATCACCGTCTGCTCCGGCGAGTTGTAGTTGGCGGGCTCCACCACCTTGCCCTTCTCCTCGGCGCGCGCCTGCGCGCAGCACTGCCGGACCTGCTCCGCCTCCAGCCCGAGGATGGCCGCCATGGCCCCTTCGCCTGCCGGCACCGCCTCCTGCATGAAGGTGCCGCGAGAGCGCACCGCGCGGACCGCGTCGGAGAGCGACATGGACCCGGCGGCGACCAGCGCCGAATATTCGCCGAGGGAGTGGCCGGCGTAGCAGGCGGGGAACTGGAACCTTCCCCCGGCCTCCTGGACGAGCGCGCGGTGGGCGGCCACCGAGACGGCGAGGATGGCCGGCTGCGTGTTGGCGGTCTTGCGCAGCTCGTCTTCGGGGCCGTCGGACATGAGCCCGAGCAGGCCGCCGCCCAGCGCGGCGTCCGCCTCGTCCAGCGCGGCGCGCGCCTCGGGGAAGGCCTGCGCCAGCGCCTGCCCCATGCCCACGTACTGGGAGCCCTGCCCCGGGAAGACGAATGCGAGCTTCATCGGGCGTTCCTTACCACCGAACCAGCGCGCTGCCCCAGGCCATGCCGCCGCCGATGGCCATCATCAGCACCAGATCGCCGTCCTTGAGCTTGCCGGCGCGGTTGGCCTGGTCGAGCGTGAGCGGCACCGACGCCGAGGAGGTATTGCCCACTTCGTCGATGTTCACCTCGCACTTCTCCAGCGGGATCTCCAGCCGCTTCATCACCGCGTCGAGGATGCGGAGGTTCGCCTGGTGCGCGATCACGTGGGTCACGTCCTTGGGCTGGTAGCCGTTCTTCTCCAGCGCCTCGCGGGAAGCGGTTTCCAGCACCCGCACCGCGGTCTTGTAGACCTCGCGGCCGTTCATCTTGATGAACTGGTCGCGCTTCTCCCACACCTCGGGGCTGAAGGGCCTGCGGCTGCCGCCGGCGGGGATCTGCAGCACGTCCCACTGCGTGCCGTCGGAGTAGAGGTGGGTGGAGAGGACGCCGCGATCGGGGCGCGTCTCGGGGCCGAGGACCATTGCTCCCGCCGCGTCCCCGAAGAGCACGCAGGTGGCCCGGTCCTTCCAGTCGGAGATGCGGGAGAGCAGCTCCGCGCCGATCACCAGGATGCGCTTGGCGGTGCCGCCGCGGACGAAGCTGTCGGCGATGGAGAGGGCAAAGAGCGAGCCCGCGCAGGCGGCGCTGACGTCGAAGCAGGCGGCCTTCTTCGCGCCCAGGTTGTTCTGCACCAGCGTCCCCACCGAGGGGAACTGAAAGTCCGGGGTGACGGTGCCCACCACGATCATGTCGAGCTCCCCGGGCGCCGTCCTCGCCATCTCCAGCGCGTGGCGCGCGGCGGCCGTGGCCATGTCGCTCGTGGCCTCCTCGGGCGCGGCGATGCGGCGGGCGCCGATGCCGGTGCGCTCGCGGATCCACGAGTCGCTGGTGTCGACGCCGAACTCCGTCACCAGCTGGTCGTTCGTGACCTTCCGCCTGGGAAGATAGGTTCCGGTGCCGATGATTTCGCGAACGTTGCATGTGCTTCTCCAGCCAGGGAAAAAGGCGCGGCAGACTACAGTTTGAGCGCGGCGGGTCAAGACGCAGCGCGCTGCTCGAAGAGCTCTTCTCCCCGCCGGGCAGCACCGGTGAGATCTTCCTCCAGATGCTGGAGCGCCAGTGCCTCCGCCCCGGAAAGCGCGTTGAGGATGGCGCGGTGGGTGGAGCGGCCGTGGGCGATGATTGCCACGCCGCGGACCCCGAGCAAAGGAGCGCCCCCCACCTCTTCGTAGTCGACCCGCTTCTTCACCTGATCGAGCTGCGACTTCATCAAGAGCGCGCCCGCCGTCGCCACCCGGCTCGCCTGCACCTGGCGCTTGAGGAGCTGGCCGAAGGCCCACACCGCGCCCTCGGCGGTCTTGAGGAGCACGTTGCCGGTGAAGCCGTCGGTGGCGATGACGTCGAAGTCGCCGGAGAAGACGTCCTTTCCCTCCACGTACCCGGCGAACTTCACGCCGCTCTCCGGCTTGCGCAGCGCGCCGGCCGCGGCGCGGGTCAGATCCGTGCCCTTCCCCTCCTCTTCCCCGTTGGCAACCACGCCGACGCAGGGGTGGAGCACGCCCAGCACCCGCCGGGCATAGACCTCGCCCATCAGCGCGAACTGGACCAGCTGCAGGGGCGTGCAGTCGACGTTCGCGCCCATGTCGACGAGGACCGCGCGCCCGGCGCCCTTGAGCGTGGGCAAGGAGCCGCCGATGCAGGGGCGGTCCACATGGTCGAGCCGGCCGAGGACGAAAAGGCCGCCGGCGAGGACGGCGCCCGAGTTGCCCGCGGAGACCATGCCGTCCGCCTCCCCGGACTTGCACAGGTCGAAGCAGACGCGGATGGAGCTGTCCTTCTTGCGCCGCAGGGCCTGGCCGGGGTGCTCGCCCATCTCCACCACTTCGGAGGTGTGGTGGACGCGCAGCTCGCCTTCGCCGGCGCCCAGCCGCCGCAGCTCGGCGCTGACGCGCGGCTCGTCGCCCACCAGGAGCACGTTCAGCCCACGTTCGCGGTGCGCGCGGAGCGCCCCCTCGACCGTGGCGGCCGGGGCGAGATCTCCCCCCATGGCGTCGAGAGCGATCACACGGAACTAGTCTTCGGCGCCCTTCTGGACGGCCTTGCCGCGGTACTGGCCGCACTTGGGGCAGGCGCGGTGCGGGAGCACCGGCTCTCCGCAGTTGGGGCAGGCCCCCACGTTCGGCGCGGTGGCCTTCCAGTGGGCGCGGCGCTGATCGCGCTTCTGCCGGCTGGTTCGCTTCTTCGGGACGCCCATCTCACTTCTCCTTCTTCTCGAGCTGGATCCCCTTGAGGGCCGTCCAGCGTGGGTCCATGACGGCGCGGTCGCAGCCGCACTCGCCTTCGTTGAGGTCCTTGCCGCACATAGGACAGAGGCCCTTGCAGTCCTCCGCGCAGAGGGGCGGGGCGGGAATCTGCAGCAGGATCTGCTCGCGGACCGCCGGCTTCAGATCGATCTCCTTGCCGGCGTACGTCTCTTCGTCGGCCAGGCCTGGATCGAAGCTCCCCTCCGACGCGCCCTCGTGGCGCTTCGGCGCCGCCACCGTGGGCTCGGGCACCCAGGTGCGGATCAGGTCCACCGGCTCGTCCAGCGCCACCGTCTTGAGACAGCGCCTGCACGGCCCGGTGAGGGGCACCGTGGCCTTCGCCTGCACCAGCACCTTGCGGCCCATCTTGGTGGCCCGCCCGGAGAGGCGGGCGGCGCCGTTGGCATGGAACTCGGTCGGAGGCTCGGCGCGCAGGACTTCGTCGAGGAACTCGCGCGGCAGGTCCGCCTCGAAAGGCTGGTTCGCCTCTTCCAGGGCGTCGACATTGAGGATGAGATCGTTCACGGCGGTTCTTGCGGGGCAGCCCTGCGGAAACGGCTCTTGAGAAAGCGGCGCACCTTAGGGGCGTAGCCCCCGGAAGTCAAGACGGACCGGACGTTTGCGCGCCTGCCCGGCAGATTGCGCCGGTGCTCCGGCCCGCATTCGTGTATGCACGGAAGCACCGGCGGCCGACGGGAGGCTGCGGCGCAAGGAAGGACCGGAAAAGCCACATGAGAAGGGTCGTCATCTTCACGCTGCTAGGCGCGGTGGTTTTCAGCATCCTGACCACATGGCTCGGGCCGAAGATGATCGGTTGGTACGTGACACCGGCGGACCAGCCGGCGGCGCTCAGTTGCCAGGCCGCGGTGGTGGGAGCGATGAACCGGCTCGTCCAGACGCAGCTGATCGGGACGGCCGTGGGTGCGCTCGTGGGCCTGGTCCTCGGGGTCCTGCTCCGGCCGCGGCGCGCACCGCCTCCGGCCAATCCCCCGGCGGCGGTCTAGAGCCCGCTCCAGAGGCGCGCGACGAGGTGCGCGCGCCCGTCGCACTGCGACTTCTCCAGGAGCGCGGTGACGTGCAGCTCCACCGTGCTCTCCGCGCATTCGAGAATCGCCGCGACGGCGCGGTTGGTCTTGCCCTGGGCGACGAGGTGGAGGACCTGCGCCTGGCGCGGCGTCAGCTTCCAGCGCGCCCGCGCCAGCGCCACCAGCGGCGCCGGGTCGGCGAAGTGCGGGACGATGGCGAGCAGCAATGCCGAGCGCTCGTCCAGGCGCGCCACCTGCACGCCGGGAGCCGGACCGCGCGCGCCTGCCGCGAGGAGCGGTTCGATGGCGCTGCGGTCGCGATCGAGCAGCGCGCGACCGGCGGCGTTGGCGTGGAGCACGAGGCCGTTGCTCGCCAGCACGAAGGCGGCCGAAGGCACCTGCTCGAGGGCGCCGGCGATGTCGACCGCGCGGTCGTGCGCCTCCACCAGCTTGCGCTCGAGCGCGAGGCGATCGCGCACCGCGGGAACGATCTGGTCGAGCAGCCGGACATGTTCGCGCGAGAAGCCGCCGGCGCGGAACCCGCCCAGCCAGGAGAGGAGCACCGGTCCGTCGCAGACGAGGACGCGGAGCACGTCGCTGTCGGCCAGGCCGAAGCGGGGCAGGAAGGTGCGGCAGACGGCGGGCACGCGGTTGCCGTTGAGCGCGATCATGTCCTTGGTGCGCAGGGCGCGGTTGCGCTGCCGGGGATGCACGCTGTCCGGGTCGTAGGCGGCGAAATTGCGCGGCGCCGTGGCCAGCCAGCGATCGTAGGCGACGCGGATGCCGGCGGGCATCTTGGCGCCGTGGAAGAATTCGAGCCGGCGGCCGGACGGCGTGCTGCGGACCAGGAGCGCCGCCGCCTGGTCGGCTTCCAGCAGCTCGGGCAGCCGCGCCACCACCTCGCGCAGCGGGCGCGCGCTCGCCGGCGCACGCGTCAACTCCGCGACGATCTCCTGTGCGAGCGAAGTCTGCCGGCCGCGGGCCCCCATTTCGCGGCGGAGCCTAACCTGCCGCTGTTCGCCCAGCCAAGCAGCCCTTCGGCTGCTCGGGTTTCCCCCTATAGACGGCGCTCCCCCTCCCGGCGGAACATCAGCTTCCGTTCAAGGCGCGTGAGACCGGGGGGGATCACGTGCCGGGGGTGGGGCGGCGGAACCGTACCGCGAACCCGGTGAGGCTCGCGAGCGGTTCCCCCGCCCCCTCGTTTCCGGACGCAGAGGCACCGGTCTCAAAACCCTAAACCTAAACCTAAACGCAAACCTGATCCCTGATCCGGCGCGTCGGGCTCAGGGTTGAGGGAACGGGTTTAGGTTTAGGTTTAGGTTTAGGTTTAGGGATCAGGGACTTGGACGGCCCGAAGCAGAGAGGCCCCGCAGATTGCTCCGCGGGGCCTCCGTACGTTCAGCCGGGGAACGGCGCTTACCTGTCGCGCCCCTTGTTCCTGCCCAGCTTCTCTCCAAATACGTCCCCGAAGCTCGCTCGGCCTTCGCGCTGCTGGTTGCGCATGTACTCGCGGTAGTCCTCGCCCTCGTGCAGCGCGGCCTTCACCGAGAGCGCCACCTTGCGCTCGTGCGGGTCCATGTCGATGACCTTCACGTCCAGCTCGTCGCCTTCCTTCACCACGTCGCGGGGGTTCTCCACGCGCTCGTCGCGAAGCTCGCTGACGTGCACGAGGCCTTCGATGCCGGGCTCGATCTCCACGAAGGCGCCGAAGTCGGCCACCTTGGTGACCTTGCCCTTCACCCGGCTGCCGATGGGGTACTTCACCGGCAGCTCGGTCCATGGATCGGGATGGAGCTGCTTGATGCCCAGGCTGAAGCGCTCGTTCTCCACGTCGATGTTGAGCACCACCGCCTCCACCTCGTCGCCCTTCTTGTAGAGGTCGCCGGGGTGCTTGATGCGCTGGGTCCAGGAGATGTCGGAGACGTGCACCAGGCCGTCGATGCCCTCCTGCACGCCGACGAAGATGCCGAAGTCGGTGACGTTGCGCACCTGGCCGCGGATGACCGAGCCGATGGGGTACTGCTCCTCGAGCAGCGTCCAGGGGTTGGGCTCGATCTGCTTCATGCCCAGGCTGATGCGCTTGGCCTTCGCGTCCACGTCGAGCACGACCGCGTTCACCTGGTCGCCGATGGCCATGACCTTGGAGGGGTGCTTGACCCGCTTGGTCCAGCTCATCTCGCTGATGTGGACGAGGCCTTCGACGCCGGGCTCCATCTCGATGAAGGCGCCGTAGTCGGTGAGGCTGACCACCTTGCCGGTGACGCGCGTGCCGGGCGGGAACTTTTCCGCCGCGTGCGCCCAGGGGTCCTCCTGGATCTGCTTGAGGCCCAGGCTGACGCGCTCGGTGGCGGGATCGAACTTGAGCACGATGACGCGCAGCTCGTCGCCGACGTTGAGCATCTCGCTCGGGTGCCCGACGCGGCCCCAGCTCATGTCGGTGATGTGGAGCAGGCCGTCGATGCCGCCCAGGTCGATGAAGGCGCCGTAGTCGGTCAGGTTCTTGACGATGCCGGTGAGGACGGCCCCTTCCTTCAGCTTCTGCAGGGTGTCCTTCTTCAGCGTCTCGCGCTCCTTCTCGAGCAGGACGCGCCGGCTGAGCACGATGTTGCCGCGCTTCTTGTTGAACTTGATGACCTTGAACTTGAACTTCTCGCCGATCAGCTTGTCCAGGTTGCGGATGGGTCTCAGATCAACCTGCGAGCCGGGCAGGAACGCCTTGACGCCGATGTCGACGGAGAGGCCGCCCTTGACGCGGCCCACGATGGTTCCCTCGACGAGCTCGTCGCGCTCGCACGCGGCGGAGATCTCGTCCCAGATGCGCATCTTGTCGGCCTTCTCCTTGGAGAGGACGACCATGCCCGTGTCGTTCTCGCGCGACTCGAGCAGCACTTCCACCGCGTCGCCCACCTTGACGTTGGGCTTGCCCTCGACCAGGCCGAACTCCTGGAGGGGGACCTGACCTTCGCTCTTGTAGCCGATGTCCACGACCGCGTAGTCCTTGGTGAGCTGCACCACGGTGCCGCGGACGATTTCGTTCTCTTTCAGCTCGCCGCCTTTGGCGGTGCCCTTCCCCTTGAAGGACTCTTCGAGCATTGCGGCGAAATTCTCTTCTTCGCCGCCGATCACATCAGTTTGCGGATTCGCCATGTAAAGGTTTGCCTGCGATTCTCACTGCGCCCCCTGAATGTAGAGCGCCGCAAGCCACGGGGAGTGGTGGCGAGCGGCGGAAAAGGAAGACTCCGCCAGCAAAGCGGGGGCGGACCCTACTGAACGCCCCTCGGAGTGTCAAGACTGCCCGGAATTCAGATGCGTGAGCCGCGCGGATGCTTCGCGGAAGCATCGTTCTACCACTTCTTCCAGGTCCAGTCCGGTGGTTTCCACCCGGATGGCGTCGTCCGCCGCGCGCAGGGGGGCAATGGCGCGCTCGCTGTCGTCCCGGTCGCGGCGGCGCTGGTCGGCCAGGACCTCTTCGATGGGGACGGACAGGCCCCTCTCCGCCAGCTCTGCGTGCCGGCGGCCGGCGCGCGCCTCGTCCGACGCGGTGAGGAAGAACTTCACCTCCGCGTCGGGAAAGACCACGGTCCCGATGTCGCGGCCTTCCAGCACCGCCCCTCGCGTCGCCGCCCGGCCCAGGTCGCGCTGCAGTTGGAGGAGCGCCTTGCGCACCACCGCGCGGGCGGAGACCACGCTCGCGCCGCGGCTGATCCCGGGGGTGCGGATGGCCTCGCTCACGTCTTCCCCGTCCAGGAGCACGCGCTCGCCCTGGAAGTCGAGGCCCAGGCCGCCGGCGAGCATCTGGCGCAGCGCCTCGTCGTCGTCCCAGGAGATGCCCCGGCGCTCGGCCGCGAGGGCGACCGACCGGTAGATGGCGCCGGTGTCGATCATGCTGAAGCCCAGCCGGCTGGCGAGCTGCCGGGCGACCGTGCTCTTGCCTGCCCCGGCGGGACCGTCGATGGCGACGATGGGCGCGCTCACGCCAGAGCGACATACCACGCGCGCCGCTACGCGCGCAGCGTCAAGAGCAGCGCCACGCGCAGCGCAGCCACCGCGGCCACGGCGACGGGCAGCCAGGGCCGCGGCGCGCGATCCGTTTCGGGAAGCTGCTCCTCCTCGTCGCCGGGCAGGCGCGGGGCCGGCACGCGACTAGCCCCTTCCGCCACCAGCGCCGGCGAGAACAGCCCCGGCCTGCGCAGGAGGAGGAAGAAGGCGACGGCGGCGACGAAGGCGAGCGCGAGTGGCTCCATGGTTGCCGCAAGCTGTGCGCTCCGGGCGCTAGGTGGCTAGTGCAGCAGGGCGGACAGGCGGGCAGGCGTTTGCTATCGTTGCCCGCATGCGAATCCTCGTCCTCTTCCTCGTCGCCGCCACGGGCGCAGTCGCCCAGCAGCAGGATTTCTCCAAGGTGGAGATCAAGGCCGCCAAGGTGGCCGGAAACGTCTACGTGCTCACCGGCGCCGGCGGAAACATCGGCGCCACCGTGGGCGACGACGGCGTGGCGATCGTCGACGACCAGTTCGCGCCGCTCTCGCCCAGGATCCACGCGGCGCTGCAGAAGCTCTCGCCCAAGCCGGTGCGCTTCGTCATCAACACGCACTGGCACGGAGATCACACCGGCGGCAACGCCGACTTCGCCGACACCGCCACCATCCTCGCGCAGGCCAACGTGCGCAAGCGTCTGCAGGCGGGCGGCAAGGTCCTCGACCGCGAGATCCCCCCGCTCCGGCGGCGGCGCTGCCCATCGTCACCTTCCAGCAGGGGCTCTCGCTCTGGTGGAACGGCGAGGAGATCCGCGCCATCCATCCCGGCCTCGGGCATACCGACGGCGACAGCGTGATCTGGTTCACCAGGAGCAACGTCGTGCACATGGGCGACGACTACTTCTCGGGCATGTTCCCCTTCGTCGATCTGGAGAGCGGCGGAAGCGTGGTGAAGCTGATCGAATCGCTCGACGTGATCCTCGGGCAGATCCCCGCCGACGCGAAGATCATCCCCGGGCATGGCCCCGTCACCGGCGTTCCCGAGCTGCGCAAGTACCGCGCGATGCTGGAGGAGAGCGTGAGCGCGGTGCGCAAGGGCCTGGCCTCGGGCAAGTCGGTGGATCAGTTGCGCAAGGAAAACGTGCTCGCGCCCTGGGCCGACTGGGGCAAGGGCTTCGTCAAGGCGGACTCCTTCCTCGGCACCATCGCGCGGGATCTGGCCAGGAAGTAGGCAGGTGCGCAGCTTCGCCGCATGCCGATCAAATCCCTGCAGCAGCGTGCGAAGAAGGCCAAGCGCGAAGGGGTGCCGCCCGCCCTCCGCGATACCGACCTGGGCCGTGCCGCCAAGAGCGGACACGCGGCAAAGAAGAGCCGGAGCGTCCGGGCGCATGCCGGGCTCGACGCGCGCAAGGTGTCGCGGAAGAAGGCGCCGGGCGAGGGCCAGTCGGCCCGCAAGCAAGCCGCGTATCCGCGTCCCGCGGGCGAGCCGCGACCGCGCAACCGCGCCCGCGAGAGGATGGCAGGCACGGATTTGAAAGCCCCCCGGATCGGCTCGGAGCGGTCCACCCTGGAAGTGCCGTTCTGATCCGGAGCTAGCGGCCCTGCTCCGCGCGCGCGGACGCCTGCGGCTCGGTGAGGGGGCCCATGCGGCGGAACTTGTTGTAGCGATCGTCGACCACGCCCCCCGGCCGCAACTGCCGCAGCTCGCGCAGGTGCTTGCGCAGCGCCGCGCCCAGGTTTTGCGCGGTGAGATCGGGGTCGCGGTGCGCGCCTCCGGGCGCCTCTTCCACGAGCTGATCGACGATGCCCAGCTCGAAGGCGTCGCGCGCGGTGAGCTTGAGCGCCTCCGCCGCCTTCTCGCCCTTGCTGGCGTCCCGGTAGAGGATGGCGGCGCACGACTCCGGCGAGATGACCGAGTACCAGCTGTACTGCAGCATGAAGAGGCGGTTGCAGACGCCGATGGCGAGAGCGCCGCCGGAGCCTCCCTCGCCGATGACCACGGAGATGACCGGCACTTGCAACGCCGCCATCTCTTCCAGGCACACCGCGATGGCCTCTGCCTGGCCGCGCTCCTCCGCATCGATGCCCGGATAGGCGCCGGGCGTGTCGATGAAGGCGATCACCGGCCGCCCGAACCGCTCGGCGAGCTTCATCAGCCGCAACGCCTTGCGATAGCCCTCCGGACGCGGCATCCCGAAGCTTCTGAGTATATTTTCCTTGGTGGAGCGGCCCTTCTGCTGCCCCACCACCATGACCGCCTCGCCGTCGAAGCGCGCGAGGCCGCCCACCAGCGCCTGATCGTCGCCGAACGACCTGTCGCCGTGCAGCTCGATGAAGTCGGTGAAGAGCCGCTGCACGTAGTCGAGCATGTAGGGCCGGTTCGGATGGCGCGAGAGCTGGACCACCTGCCAGCGGGAGAGCTCGTTGAAGATCTCCTGCTGCAGGCGGGCGCACCTTCGCTCCAGGCGCCGGATCTCCCCGTCGAGCGTACCTTCCCTGCCGGGGCTGGTGCCGGTGGCGGCGTGCCGCTTCAGCTCCGCGAGCTTGGACTCCAGCTCGAGCAGCGGCTTCTCGAAATCGAGCGCGTAGGTGGCCATCGACCCTTTCATCAGTGCTCCGTGCTCCGCACTCCGCCCGTCGCGGGCAAAGCCCGCTCCTCCTTCACTGCTCCGTGCTCCGCACTCCGCCCGTCGCGGGCAAAGCCCGCTCCTCCTTCACTGCTCCGTGCTCCGCACTCCGCCCGTCGCGGGCAAAGCCCGCTCCTCCTTCACTGCTCCGTGCTCCGCACTCCGCCCGTCGCGGGCAAAGCCCGCTCCTCCTTCACTGCTCCGTGCTCCGCACTCCGCCCGTCGCGGGCAAAGCCCGCTCCTCCTTCACTGCTCCGTGCTCCGCACTCCGCCCGTCGCGGGCAAAGCCCGCTCCTCCTTCACTGCTCCGTGCTCCGCACTCCGCCCGTCGCGGGCAAAGCCCGCTCCTCCTTCACTGCTCCGTCACTGCTTCCGCCCCCTCCGCGGGGGCGCCCTCGTACCACCGCGCGGCCAACTCGCAAAGGCGCAGCGCGTCGAGCGGCCAGGAAACCGCCGGCCCTGCGTCCTTCGCGAACCAGGTGCGCTGGCGCCTGGCGTACTGCCAGGTGCGCGACCGCGTCCGCTCCTCGGCCGCGGCCAGGTCTCCGCTGCGCAGCGCCTCCGCCATCTCGGCGTAGCCGATGATCCCCAGCGCCCGGGTGGCGCCGCGGGCGATCAGCCATTCCGTCTCGCGGCGCAGCGCGCTGCCCGCGAACATGCCGCGCGTCCGCGCCTCGATGCGCTCGCGCAGCACCTCGCGAGGCGGATCGAGGAAGAAGGTGAGCGCGTCGTAGCGGGCAGAGGCGAAGCGATGTTCGCGCTGCAGCTCGCTGATCGGACGGCCGGAAAGCGCGTGCACCTCCAGCGCCCGCTCGATGCGCACCCGGTCGTTGGGCAGGATCCTCGCCGCCGCCTCGGCGTCGATGGCGGCAAGGCGCCGGTGCAGCGCGGGCACGCCCTGGGCCTCGAACTCCTCGCGCAAGGCGGCGCGGAAGCCCGCCGACGCGCCGGGCGCATCCACCAGGCCGCGCACGAGCGCGCGGATCCACAGCCCGGTCCCGCCGGCGACGATCACCCGCTTGCCCCGGGCGGAGATCTCCGCGATGGCACGGTCGGCAAGCTGCACGAAGCGCGCGGCGTCGAGCTGATCCTCGGGGTCGGCCACGTCGAGGAGGTGGTGCCGCGCGCGGGCTCGCTCCCCGGCCGTGGGCTTGGCGGTGCCGGCGTCGAGCCCGCGGTAGCACTGTTGCGAGTCGGCGGAGACGATCTCGGCCCCCAGCCGCTCGGCCAGCTCCACCGCGAGCGCCGTCTTTCCCGACGCGGTGGGGCCGGCGATGATCACCAGCCGCTGCACGCGGCGCAATCTACAACAGCTTGTCGGGCGTGATGGGGAGACTGCGTACGCGCTTGCCCGTGGCGTTGAAGACGGCATTGGCGATGGCCGCGGCGACGCCGGTGATGCCGATCTCCCCGATGCCTTTCACGCCCGCGGGATCCACGTGCGCGTCGTCCTCCACCGCGATGAAGATGGGATCGACCTCCACCACGTCCTTGTGCGAGGGGACATGGTAATCGGCCAGGTCGCGGGTCATGATGCGGCCGAGCTTCTCGTCGTAGACGCTGTGCTCGTGCAGCGCCATGCCCATGCCCCAGACCATGCCGCCCATGAACTGGCTGCGCGCGAGCCGCGCGTTGAGGATGCGGCCGGCGGCGAAGGCGCCCACCAGCCTCGACACCCGCACCATGCCCAGCTCGGGATCGACCTCGACCTCGGCGAACTGCGCGCCGAACGAATGCAGCGAGAATTTCTTCCGCTCCTCGGACGGGGCCACCTCGCCGCGCGCTTCCACCGGCTGGGCGAGCTTGCCCGAGGGCATTTCCGCGAGCTTCTGCTTGAGCGCCCTGCAGGCGGCTTCCACCGCCGAGGCGACGCTGGCCGCGGTGATCGAGCCGCCCGAGCGCGGCGCCTCCGGCATCTGCGTGTCGCCCAGGTCGAACTTGACCTTCTCGTAGGGAACCCCCAGCGTCTCCGCCGCCACCTGCGCCATCACCGTGTAGGTGCCGCCGCCGATGTCCACCGCGCCGCTCTGCACCAGCACGCTGCCGTCGGGGTTCATGCGCGCCAGCGCCTGCGCCTTGGTGTAGTTGGCCGGATAGGACGCCGTGGCCATGCCCATTCCAAGCAGCATCCCGTCTCGTCTCACCGCCCGCGGCCTGGGGTTGCGCTTCTCCCAGCCGAAGCGCTGCGCGCCCAGCTCGTAGCAGCGGCGCAGCGACTTGCTGGAGAACGGCTTTCCTTCCGTCGGATCGATCTCCGCGTAGTTCTTCACCCGGAAGTCCACCGGGTCGATGCCCAGCTCGTGCGCCAGCTCGTCGATGGCCGACTCCAGGGCGAAGCTGCCGCTCGATTCGCCCGGCGCCCGCATGTAGGTGGGGGTGCCGATGTCGAGCCGGACCAGGCGGTGCTTCGTCTCCACGGCGTCGCAGCGGTACTGGTGGCGCGAGACCAGCGCCGCCGGCTCGAGGAAGTCGTCGAAGCGCGAGGTGGTGGAGGTGCTCTCGTGGCGCAGGGCGGTGAGCCTGCCCTCTCGATCGGCGGCGGCGGCGAGCTTCTGGCGCGTGTGCGGGCGGCCCCCCACCATGCCGAACATCTGCTGCCGGGTGAGCGCGATCTTCACCGGCCGCCCGAGCTGGCGCGCCGCGAGCGCGGCGATGATCACGTGCGACCAGGCGGAGCCCTTGCAGCCGAAACCGCCTCCGACGAACTTGGTGATCACGCGCACGTTCTCGAGCGGCAGCTTGAAGGCGTGGGCCAGCTTCTTGCGCACGCCGAAGATGCCCTGCGTCGCGTCGTAGGCGGTGAGCCGGTCGCCGCTCCAGGTGGCGAGCGTCGCGTGCGGCTCCATGGGGTTGTGCGTCTCCGGGGGCGTCTCGTAGAGCGCTTCTACGCGGTGCTCGGCGGCGCGGAGCGCCTTCTCCACGTCGCCGCGAAGCTGGTCGGCGGGCTGGCCGCCGGAGGCGTTCTGGATGCCGTGGGGAAAGGCGTTGGCGAGCTCGTCTTCCATCCGCACGGTGGCGGGAGCGGCCTCGGCGCGCACGCGGACGAGCAGCGCGGCGTGCAGCGCGCGCTCGAAGGTATCGGCCACCGCCACGGCGACGGGCTGGTTGCTGAAGACGATGCGGTCGTCCTGCAGCACCTGCACCACGCGGTCGCCCTTGTCCGCGGGCTCCGCGCCGCCGGGGAGCCGCATGGCGTTGAAGGGCGTGAGCACGGCGATGACTCCGGGCTCGGCGGCTGCCGCTGCGGAGTCGATGCTGACGATGCGTCCGCGGGCCACGTCGCTGGTCACCAGCACGCCGTAGGCGACGCCGGTGACCGGCCACTCGTACGAGTAGCGCGCCTCTCCGGTGACCTTGGCCCGGCCGTCGGCGCGGAGGTAGGGCTTGCCGATGTCCTGGCTCATGTCGCTGCTCCCGCGCTCAGCATCAAGGCGCGCACGGCGGTTCGCTTCGCCAGCTCGAGCTTGAAGGCGTTGTCGCGCCGAGGACGCGCGCCACGCAGCGCCAGGTCGGCGGCCCGGGCGAACGACTCGCGCGTGGGCGGCTGCCCGCGCAGCGACGCCTCCGCCTCCGGGACGCGCCAGGGCTTGGTCCCCACGCCGCCGAGCGCGAAGCGCGCATCGGAGACGCGGCCGCTCTCCACCTGCACGGCGGCGGCGCAGGAGGTGAGCGCGAAGGCGTAGGATTGCCGGTCGCGCACCTTGACGTAGCGCGAGCGCGCCGCGAGCGGGCCAAGGGGAACCCGCACCCCGGTGATCAGCTCGCCCGGCTCGAGGGCGAACTCGCGCTCCGGCCGCTCGCCGGGCAGGAGGTGCAGGTCGGAGACGGGCAGCTCCCGCTCGCCTCGCGGCCCGCGCACGCGCACCACCGCCTCCAGCGCATAGAGCGCGACGCACATGTCGGAGGGGTGGGCCGCGATGCACTTTTCGCTCGTGCCGAGGATGGCGTGCATGCGGGTCCAGCCCTCCATCGCGTCGCAGCCGGCGCCGGGCTGCCGCTTGTTGCAGCGCGTGCCCAGGTCCCGGTAGTAGGCGCAGCGCGTGCGCTGCAGGAGATTGCCGCCCACGGTGGCGGCATTGCGAAGCTGCGGCGAGGCGCCCGAGAGCAATGCCTCGCAGAGCCCCGGGGCGGTCCTGCGCACTTCCGCGTGCTCCGCCACCGCGGTGTTGGTGGCCAGGGCCCCGAGGTGCAGCGCGTTCTCGCGCACCTCGATGCCTTTGAGATTGAGCCGGGACACGTCGACGACGCGCTCCGGGTTGAGCACCTCCAGCTTCATCAGGTCGACGAGATTCGTCCCGCCCGCGAGGAAGGCCGCACCCTGCCCCGCGGCGACGGCGTCCTCCGTTCCACCGGCGCGCTGGAAGGCGAAGAGCCGCATGGCTAGGCCCTCCTCGCGACGGAGCGGACGGCTGCGACGATGTTGGGATACGCGCCGCAGCGGCAGATGTTCCC
This sequence comes from uncultured delta proteobacterium, assembly GCA_963792275.1. GTDB lineage: Bacteria > Myxococcota > Myxococcia > Myxococcales > 40CM-4-68-19 > 40CM-4-68-19. The sequence goes on along the minus strand of CAWBVQ010000007.1, from coordinate 108,522 downwards.
GCTCATGCGCTCGCGGATGTCGTCGTCGGAGATCGGCTTGCCTTCCTGCAGCAGCGCGACCGCGGAGAGGATCTGTCCCGGCGTGCAGTAGCCGCACTGGAAGGCGTCCTCGTCGAGGAAGGCCTGCTGCATCGGGTGCAGGTCCGCGCCGTGCGCGAGGCCCTCGATGGTGGTGATGCTCCTGCCGTCGAGCTGCGCCACCAGCTGGAGACAGGAGTTCACCCGCTGCCCGTCCACCAGCACGGTGCAGGCGCCGCACTGGCCCATGTCGCAGCCCTTCTTCGCCCCGGTCAGGCCCAGGTTCTCGCGCAGCGCATCGAGGAGCACCACGCGCGGCTCCACCCGCAAGGCCCGCTTCTCGCCATTCACGACGAGGGTGACGTCGATCATGCCCGGACCCGCCGCCGCCGTGGCCGCCGCCTGCGGGCGCGGCGGCGACGAGGCGCACGCGTGCAGGACTGCCGCGCCCAGCGCGACCGCGAGGCTGTTCACCATCAGCTCGCGCCTGCCCAGGCCCCGCGGCGCGTCGCGCACGGCGCGGCCGGCGGCGCGGATGGCGGCGAGCAGCGTTCCCACCGCCTCCGGCGCCTCGCGCCGCAGCCGCACGCGGTGGCGCTCGTCGAGGAGCACCACGGTGAGCGCCGCCGACCCGGCTCCGTGCACGCGCCAGAGATCGGGCTGCGGCCCCACCTCTTTCGGCTCGTCGTCCGCGCCGAGCAACACTCCGGTTTCCGGAGAGAGGAGAAGCAAGGCGGCGCCCAGGCCCCGCAACTCCGCGCGCAACGCCTCTTCGATGCGCGGGGTCACGGCGCAGAACGCCAGCAGGCAGGCTCCACGCGGCAGGTCCATGGGCGCGCAGGCCAGCACGCCCGGCCCGAAAGCGCATCCGCCTCGCGTCGCGAACGTTCAGGGGCTCTCCACGCTGCTACCCGGGCCGACGCGCAGGCCGTCGCCGCGCCGTTCGCTTCCGCGCACTCGCACCAGGTCGCCCCGGCGCAGGTCGTCGAAGGCGGCGTTTTCCGGCGCCGCGTGCCGGTCCAGGCGCACCAGCGGAAGCCGGCCCTCGTCGCTGCACACCCAGAGCCGCTTCTTGCCCTTCTCCGGCGGCGGATCGCCCACCACGCGCCAGGTGTCCATCGGCGGCTGCAGCGGGCCTGCGCGCGACACGATCAGCGGCGCGAAGGAGATCATCTCTTCCGCGCGCAGCCCGGTCGCGCGCGCGAGCTTGCGGAAATACGCGGGCGGGTCCCAGCGCACCTCCGCCGTGCACCAGTCCTTGGCGGATGCCAGCGCCGGACATGGCTTCTGCGTGAGGCAGGGCGCGAGCGCGCTCCAGCCTTCGCCGAGGAGCGCGTCGCGCAGGCGCAAGAGCGCGCGGCCGGTCTCGCGCAGCGCCGGCTCCACCACCACCACCGTCCCGGAGAGCTTGCGCAGGAGCGCGAGCGGGTCGGGCATCTCGCAGAGCACGTTCGCGGCCAGCACCACGTCGAACGGCCCGGCCGGCAGTTTCCGCACCGTGTGCCGGATGCCGAGCGCGCGCGCCTCCGCCAGCGCCGCCTCGCTGAGGTCGAAGCAGGTTGCCTCTCCGCCGAGAGCGTCCAGCGCCGCCATCGCAGCGGGCCCCGGGCCCGAGCCTACGTCGAGGATGCGCGGGGCACGCGGCAGGGCCACCATGCGCAGCGCCGCCTGCGTCTTGACCCAGGTCTGCGGCCACCACCAGAGCAGATAGGCGCCAAGGCGCTCCCCCTGGTAGGTCTCGGGCTTCGCCAGGGCGCGGTCGCCCACCAGGCCCTGGTGCAGCTCGATCACCACCCGCGCGGATGCCGCCACCTCCGCTTCGCGTCAGGTCGTCGGAGGGGCCGCCGGGCAATCGCAGCAGGGCGCGGGCGCGCCGCAGCAGCGCAGGGAGGTGGGACTCCAGGCTCACGGCGGCGAGGATAACCCCAGCTCGCGCAGCGCCGCCTGCAGATCCGCCGGAAGCGGCGCCTCGCACTCCACCCGCACGCCGGTGATGGGGTGCGCGAAGGCCAGCCGGAACGCGTGCAGACCCTGCCGCCCCAGCGCGGCCGCGGCGCGCCGGACCGGTTCCGGCGCCTGCGGGCCCTCCTTGCGCGCGGCGCCGTAGAGCGCATCGCGAAAGAGCGGCCAGCCCTGATCGGCGAAGTGAGCGCGGATCTGGTGCGTGCGCCCGGTGAGCAACTCCACGTCCAGGAGCGCGGCGTCGGCGCTGCGCGCGAGCACGGTGAAGCGGGTGACGGCCCGCTTCCCTTCCCGCACCCGCGAGGAGAACCGCTTGCGATGCACCGGGTGGCGGCCGTAGGGCGTGTCGAGCAGGCCGCGGTCCGGCGGAGCGCCGTGCACCAGCGCGCGGTAGCGCTTCTCCACCTCGCGCGCCTTGAAGGCCGCCTGCAGCGCGCGCAGCGCCGGCTCGGTCTTCGCCACCACCAGGCAGCCCGAGGTGTCCTTGTCGAGGCGGTGCACGATGCCGGGCCGCAGCTCTCCTCCCACGCCGCGGAGGTCGGACACTTGATGCAAGAGGCCGTGCACGATGGTGGCCTCTTCGCCGCCCGCCCCCGGATGCACCGCGAGGCCGGCGGGCTTGTCGATCACCAGGAGGTGCGCGTCGTCGTAGAGCACCGGCAGATCGAGCCGCACCGGATGCAACCGCGCCGCGAGCACTTCGGGAATGGAAACCCGCACCTCGGCGCCCGCGCGGGGGCGCATCGAGGCCGCGCCCGCGGCGCCCTCCACGCCGACCAGCCCCGCCGCAATCAGCTGCTGGACGCGGGCGCGGGAAAGATTCGGGAAAGCGCGCGGCGACGAGCTTGTCCAGCCTCTCGCCAAAGGCCTCCACCAGAAAGCGGCGCTCCTCGGCGGTGGCGGCGGGCGCTCCCACGGGCCGCTGGCGCTGCCGCCGCGAAGAGCGCCCGCGCGGGCTCACCAGATCTTCGACTTGATGTGCCCCTTGCGCGCGAGGATCACATCGACGAGCGCCCGGTCGTAGAAGTTGGTGCTGCCGAGCATCTTGGGGTCCACCCGGCTCTCGTAATGGGCGCGCCCCTCGGCGATCTCGTCCTGCAGGACGGTGAAGAAGGTGTCGTTCTCGATGCCTTCCTTGATCTTCGCCTCGTTGTAGAGCGACAGGTCGGAGGCGATGGCGCGGGCGAGGCGGTTGGCGGCCTCGGGCGTTTCAATCAATGCGGCCATGGACGCAATCTATCGCAAGCCGCGCGAGCGTCATGTTCCCGCGCGACCCGCCTACTCCGCCAGCTCGGTGTGCCAGTAGGCCATGTCGGAGAGCGTGAGGAAGGGGAGCCACTGCTGGTAGAAGGCGCCGCTTCTGGGCGGTCCGCGGAAGAAGGGCGTCCAGCGCGGCCGGACCGGGAGTCGCAAGAGCCGCATGTGCGCCTCCTCCGGCGTGCGGCCGCCCTTGCGCAGGTTGCAGGGGACGCAGGAGCAGACCACGTTCTCCCAACTGGTCACGCCGCCGCGGCTGCGGGGAATGACGTGGTCGAGGTTCAGCTCCGCGCGCGCCGGGTGGCGGCCGCAGTACTGGCAGGTGTTGCGGTCGCGCGCGTAGATGTTGAGCCGGCTGAAGCGGACCCGCGCGCGCGGCAGGTGGTCGTACGCCTGGAGCAGGATGACGCGGGGAACGCGGATGCGCTTGCGCGTGGTGCCGATGGACTCCTCGTGCACCGCGGCGGAGAGCTCGGCCCAGCTCTCGAAATCGAAGGTCTGGTATTGCTCGTCCACCGCCTTGGCGGCGCCCCGGTAGAGCAGGATGAGCGCCCGGCGCACGGAGGTGACGTGCACCGGCTGGTAGAGGCGGTTCAGGACCAGCACGCTCGTCGACAGCAACCCTACACCTCCGTTCCGGGCGGGACGTCGCTCCCGTCAGCCGACTTTGCAGGCGAGACGCTACCCTCGGGCATCCCATCTAGTTTAGCGCCTTTTGGGCCGGCTGCACGCACGGCAGCCACGCCGGCCGCCCGCGCCAGCTCGATTTCGTCGCGTACGCAGCGGACATCGAGGACGGCATGGCCGTCGCGAACCACCGCGATCACCGGCGGGTTCCCCGCCCGCAGCGCCGCGATCAGGGCGGCCGGATCGCCCTCCGAACGCGACCCCGGCGCCTGGCAGCTTGCGCAGGGGGAGCGAGCCCCCGCCTACCTCCCCTTCGCGTCTCGACGACCGAGCATCCGACTCCGCCCTGCTGGAGCTCGAGGGCAACCCGCGTCGCCTTCTGGCGCAGATCGGTGGGCGAGGCATGGAGGGCCGCGAGCGCGGGAAGCTCGCCCGCGCGGCCGTCGCGGTAGAGGCGCAGCGTCGCCTCCAGCGCGGCAAGGAGCATGCGGTCGGCGCGCAGGGCGCGGCTGAGGGGGTGTCGGACGCACGCGTCCACCAGCTCGCGCTTGCCCAGCAAGATGCCCGCCTGCGGCCCGCCGAGGAGCTTGTCGCCGGAGATGACGACGAGATCGGCGCCTTCGCGCAGGCTCTGCACGGCGGTGAGCTCCCCGAGCGCGGGGTCCAGCGCGCCGCTGCCGAGGTCATGGATGAAGGGCGACCCGCGCGACCGCGCCAGCGCCGCGAGCTCCGCCACCTCCGGCATCTCGGTGAATCCCACCAGCGCGAAGTTCGAGCGGTGGACCCGGAGGATCGAGCGCGCCCGGGTGCGCGTCCAGAGCGGCGGAGTAGTCGGCGAGGCGGGTGCGGTTGGTGGTGCCGACCTCCAGCAGCGCGCAGCCCGACTGCTCGAGGATCTCCGGCACCCGGAACCCGCCGCCGATCTCCACCAGCTCGCCGCGGGAGACGACGGCCGCGCCGCCGCGCCCCAGGGCGCCCAGGGCGAGGAGCGTGGCGCCGGCGCAGTTGTTCACCACGTGCGCCGCCTCGGCGGAGAAGAGCTCGCAGAGCAGCGGCTCGACGTGGGCGCTGCGCTGGCCGCGGCGGCCGGTGACCAGATCGATCTCGAGATTCGAATAGCCTGCGGCCACCTCCGCCACCCGCGCGACCGCGTCCGCGTGCAGCGGGGCGCGGCCCAGGTTGGTGTGCAGCACCACCCCGGTGGCGTTGATCACCCGGCGCAGCCGCGGGGCCGCTTCCCGATCGCCCAGCTCCAGCACCCTGGCGTCGGAAACGGGCTCGCCGGGATCCGCTGCGCCCGCCTGCAAGCGAACCCGGGCCTCGGCGATGGCTGCCCGCACCGCCGCCTTCGCCGCAGGGCGTCCCACCCGCGCAGCCAGCGCGCGCACGGAGGGCCGGGCCAGGACCTCGTCGACGGAGGGAAGGCTGCGCAGGCGTTCGTTCACGAGCGGAGATTAAGCGGGCCGGGCGCACCTGCCAAATCCCCTGCCCGGGGGCTACCGCGCCGCCAGCGTCTGCCCGAGCGAGGGCGTGCGCCCGTTCGAGTAGAGGAACTGGTACGCCGCGAAGCTGCGCAGGCAGCGCTTCACGTACCCGCGCGTCTCCTCCAGCGGGATCTCCTCGACGAACGCATCCAGCGGCAAGGAGCCTCGCGCCTTCAGCCAACCGGCCACCGCGCCGGGGCCGGCGTTGTACGAGGCCAGCGCCAGCGCGGGATGCTGGAAGCGGGCGTACAGCTCGCCCAGGTAGGCGCCGCCGATGCGGATGTTCACCTCCGGCTCGACCAGCCGCGAGGTCTGGTAGCCGTGGAGCTTGAGCTTGCGCGCCAGCGCGCGGGCGGTGGCGGGCATCAACTGCGTCAGGCCCACCGCGCCCGTGGGCGACAGCGCGCGCGGGTCGAGCGCGCTCTCCTCGCGCATCAGCGCCTGCAACAGGTCGGGCGGAATCGCCGCTCCCTGCGAGACCCGCGAGATCTGCTCGCGGAAGGCCAGCGGATAGGCGAGAGCCTCGGCGTGGAGCGCCAGCGCCGATCCCGGCCGGCGCAAGAGCGGCCGCAGATCGGTGCGCACCAGCGAATGGGCGTTGCGGAAATCTCCCGCCCGCGCGTAGAGCTCGGCCACCAGCGTGAGCGGCTCGTATCCCGCCTCGCCCGCTTCGCGCGCCAGGGAGCGATCCACCGCGTTCAGCTCGTGCACGGCCTCGGAGTTGAGCCCCAGCCGGAGCAGCTCGATGGCGGCGAGCAGGTGGGGATCGCGCGCCAGCGCTCCCGCGTGCAAGGCGCGCGGCGCCGGCGTCTGCACCAGCCGATCCTGCGCCTCGTCGATGGCGCGCGCCCGGTCCGGATCCACCTCCGCCAGCCGGCCGTGAGCGAGCAGGCCGTAGTAGGTGAGCGGCCGCTCGGAGACGAGCCAGGTGAGGTCGGTCCGCGCCGCTTCCCGCGCCGCCGCCTTGGCCAGCTCGCTCTGTCCGGGCTCCCCTTCCAGGAGCGAGCGGGCCCGCCAATACCGGGCGCGCTCCTCGTCGTAGCCGTCGGAGTCGGGATGCGCGGCGAGCTGGTCCAGCCAGACCAGTCCTTCCCGCGCCTTGCCCTCCGAGCGGTAGGACCAGAAGAGGCGGAAGAGCGCCTCGGCGCGCAGGTCGCCGTCGAGGTAGTGGTCGACCACCTCGCGGAGCAGCGCACGCTCCTTCTCCACATCCCCGGCGCGGCGCGCGGCGATGGCCTGGTTGTAGACGGCGTCGTCGGCGAGCGAGGATTGCGGGTACCTGCGGGAGAGCGCCTCCCAGAGCGCGGCGGCGGTGGGCTTGCCCGACATCGATTCGAGCTGCGCGAGGAGATAGAGCGCTTTCGCGCGCACGTCGGGGTCGGCGCAGCGCAGCACCACCGGCGCGAGCGCCGTGCGGGCGCGCGAGTATTCGTGCTCCTTGCGCAGCGCGCGGCCCTGGTCCAGCTTCACCCGGCAGGCGAGCGCCGTCGGCGGGCTGGGGCGGGCTCCTCTCTACGTCCTCCGGCGTGGGCTCGTGCTGGGCGGGAAACGCGCCCAGCGCCTCCAGCGCCGACTTGAGGAAGCCGCCCGCGCTGCGGTCGCCGGGGCAGCCGCCGAGGCAGAGCGACTGCACCGGGATGCGCGCCAGCTGGTCGAGCGCCTCGTGGTTGCGATGCGCGTCGAGGAGCGTTTCCGCCCGGCGCAAGAGGAGCTGCGGGTCGATGCGCGGACCTGCGCCGAGGGAGGCATCGCGCTGGCGCGCGGACTCGGCGGCGGGCGAGAGCGGATGATCGACCCAGGCGGCCCGCCAATGCGCCCGCGCCTTGTCCCTGGCGCCCGCGGCACGCTGCGCGTCGCCGGCGATCAGATGGGCCGACGCCACGTCGGCGCGAACCTTGCCCGCGAAGATGGGCTGCAGGATCTCCTCCACGCGCGACGCGGCCCGCGGGCCCGCCACCCGCAGCTGCAGCACCTGCCGGGCGCGCTCCAGCAGCACCTGGTCGGCATCGACGTAGCGGAGCGACACCTGCCCGAGCAGCCGATCTGCGGCGGCGCCGTCGCCCTGATCGATGGCGCAGAGCGCCGCCATGTGCAGCGCGCGGTCGGCGAGCGGTCCGCCCTCGAGCGCGATCTTTTCGAAGAGGAGGCGCGCGGCGCCGGGCCGCGTCTCCCGCAGCGCCAGCGCCTTGACGAACCGCATCTGCGGGTCGCCCGGAGCATGGGGCGCGAGCTGCGCGTCGCCGATGGCGGGGCCTGTTTCCACGGCGTCGGCGGCGGCGTCGCCGGCGAGCGCATCCTGCGCAGGCGCCCAGGCGACGCAGAGGGCCGTTACGGCCAGGATGCAAAGACGGGGGATCATCCGGGGGCTCGCTCGCTCGGCTGAATGTGGCATCGCAGGGGGTTCTCGTCCAGTCGGCAAACCGCCCTGGACACGGTAAGGATTCCCCGACCTGCCGTGTTAACGTCCGCACGGTGGATGCACGGACACAGAGCGCGCTGCTTGCAGCCGTGGTGTGCCTCGCCCTGGCGCTCGCCATGTTGCTGCGCCACGGCCGCACGCGCCTGTGGACCGCGTTCGCGCTCCTGAACGTCTCGCTGCTCGCCTACCAGATCGGCGATTTTCTCTACGGTATCCTGGGCAGCGGCAGACCCTGGGCCTTGCGCCTGACCCTGGGAGCGGCGGCCTTCATCCCCGTGGCCGTGCTCGGCTTCATCGTCGAATTCCAGGGTGAATCCGCGGGCCGGGTCATCGGCCTGCGGCGCTTTGCCACCGGTACCGCGCTCGCCGTCGCCGCCGTGGCGGTGTCTCCCCTGGCGATGATTCCGGCCGCGCGCGTCACGGCCTCGGCCGCCGTCTTCGTCCAGCTCACCGCCGCGGTGAGCCTCCTCTACGCGCGCATGCGGCGGGCCGCCTCGCGCACCGAGCGGGCGCGCCTCTTCTACCTCTGGGTGGGTGCGGCGCTGTGCGTCGGGCTCACCTTTGGTGAGCTGCTCATCCGCGTGGCCGGCTGGCCGCCGCCACCCTTCGCCAACGTGGCGATGACCATCTACCTGTACTTCCTCTCCCAGACCATCCAGCGGCACCGCTTGCTGGATTTGAACGAGCTCCTGGGAAAGATCGTGGTGCTCGGCTGCGTCGGCCTCGTGCTCGCGCTCATCTTCGGCGTGCTCGTGCGCTGGACCGGCAGCGCCTCCAACGGGCTCTTCTTCTTCAACACCATGGTGGCGTCGTTCGTCATCCTCATCCTCTTCGAGCCGCTCAAGGCCAAGGTGGAGGAGAAGGTGCTCGCCTTCTTTTTCGCCGAGCGCTTCGAGTTCGTGCAGGCGCTCGGCGCCCTGCGCCAGCGGATGGCCGGCATCATCGACGTGCGCGAGCTCGGGCAGGTGGTGCTGGACGGCCTCTACGAAACGCGCCGGGTGACGCACGCCTCCATCTACCTGCTCGCCGACGACGGCCTCGGCTACCGCAGGCTGGAGTACCGCGGTCCCGCGCCCACGCCCTACATCGACGCGGCCACGGTGCGCGCGCTGGTGCAGAACGCGCAGACGGGACAGAAGGCGCAGCTGGTGGAGCTGGTGGAGCGCAGGCTGTCGGAGCTGCGGCAGATGCTGCCCGAGTCGGACACCGAGTCCAGCGCCCTGGCGGAGGAACGCACTCGCCTGAGCGAGATCGGCGCGGCGATGGCGGCGATGCGGGCGGGGGTGACCATTCCGCTCGTGGCCTCCGCACGGGTAGTGGGCTTCCTCTGCCTCCTCGACGACCGCGTGCCGGAGGCCTTCGCCTCCGACGAGCTCGCGGCCATGCTGGAGGTGGGCGAGCAGGCGGCCATCACCATCGAGAACTCGCGGCTCTACGAGAAGATGAAGGAGCGCGACCGGCTGGCGGCGCTGGGCGAGATGGCCGCGGGCCTGGCGCACGAGATCCGCAACCCCCTGGGCGCCATCAAGGGCGCGGCCCAGTATCTCGATCCCGGACAGTTCCAGGGCGGCGATGCGGAGATCCTGCAGATCATCGTCGAGGAGGTGAACCGCCTCGACGGCGTGGTGGCCCAGTTCCTCGACTACTCGCGGCCCTTCCCCAACGTCGGGTCGGGCAAGTTCCAGAACACCGACGTCAACGACGTGCTCTGGAAGACGATGAAGCTGATCGAGGGCAGCCTGCCGCAGAACGTGGCGCTGGAGCTGGACCTGACGCCGAATCTGCCCGCGGTGCACGCCGACGCCGAGCAGCTCAAGCAGGTGTTCATCAACCTGGCGCTCAACGCGGTGCAGGCCATGCCCGACGGAGGCCGCCTGACGGTCCGCTCGCGAAGGCCGCACGCGCCGGTGGAGCTGGGCCTTTCCGAGAGCACGCCGCGCTACTCGGCCGACCGAGATCGAAGTCCGCTTCGCGGACACCGGCGCCGGCATCCCCGAGGACGCGCTCGACCGCATCTTCATCCCCTTCTATACGACCAAGACCAAGGGCACCGGGCTCGGCCTCGCCATCTCCCAGCGCATCGTCAAGGGGCACGGCGGCACCATCGAGGTGCAGAGCCGGGTGGGCGAAGGGACCGAGTTCGTGCTGCGCTTCCCTTCCGCCGCGGCGCTGGACACCGCGGGCCGCCTGGGAATGATGCCCACCCCGCTGGCCGTGTGAACTCAGTCCTGGCTGAGGACGGGCCAGCCCCTGGCTTGCGCCTCGCTTGCCAGCGGAGAGCCGGATCGCGGCGCCACGACCACCGCCAGGCGCGCGGCCTTCAGCATGGGCAGATCGCCGGTGAAGGAGTCGCCGCAGGCGAGGGCCACGCGCCCGACCTTCTCCGCCGCGACCATCTTCCCGTCGGCGTAGGTGATGGGCTGCACCACCTCCGCCGTGAACCTGCCCTGCTGGATGCGCACTTCGATGCCGCGGCAGCGCTCGCGCGGGATTCCCGCGAGGGGCGCGGCGGCAAGGACGATGGGCAAGGCGCTCGCGGAGATGACCACCGGCACCAGGCCAGCCTGCTCGCAGAGCTCGCGCAGGGCCAGCGTGTCGCGAATCAGCCGGGGAGGCACCCAGGCGCGGGCGAAGCGCTCCGCTTCCGCGCCCAGGGCACCCACTTCGAGGCCCGCCTGCAGTTGCGCCGCGTACGCGTAGCCGGTCTGGCGATCGCGATCCACGGCGCGTTCGTAGGCCGCGTACGGGTCGGTGCCGTCGGCAAGCTTCACCCAGCCGAGCGAGACGAGGTGGCGGAGGAAGGCTTCGCCCACGTCGTCGCGCCAGAGCGTCCCGTCGGCATCGAAGACGGCCAGACCGGAGGGCAACTCACGGCCGAGCGCGCGGAGGCGCCCGGCCAGCCCTGCTGGAATCACTCGCGGCACCTCTTCAGGGCGCGGTCGAAGGCGGCGCGGTGCTCCAGCTTCTCGCGCGCGGCCTGGTCGCGGACCTCGGCGCAGGCGCCCTGGTTCCGGGAGAGCACCTCCGCCGCCTCCGCGCGCATCCCCGCGCTCCTTGCCGCGCGCAGCACCGGCGCCAGCTCGCGGACGGCCTGGTCGGAAGGCAAGAGCGCGCCGGCTCCGTGCAGCGCCGCCACGCGGACGATGGTCGGCTGCGCCTCGTCGCGGGCCAGCTTCCCGAGAAGCTGCCGGGCGCGGGCGGGCGCGGCGGCGGCGAGCGCGTCCACCGCCATGGCGCGGCGCGAGGGAAACTCGTTGGGGTCGGAGATCACCGCCTCGAGAAGCGGCGCCGCGCGCTCGCCCAGCTCCTGCCAGCGCGCCCTGGGAATCGGACGGTCGAGCACGTTGAGATAGGTGTTCACCCGCCGCTGCAACTCGGCGTCGCCGAGCGACTGCTGGGCCTGCGCCGCCCCGGCGGGAGGCGTTGCCCGCGGCGCCCGCGGCGCGGCAAGCAGGGCTGCGAAGACGAGGGCGATCAAGGCTGCCTCCTCACGGCACCACCGCCGGGTTGAGCTTCATCACCTGCGCCTGCTGCCGCGAGATGGTGCCGCGGGAGACGCCCGGCTCGAGCTGCCAGAACATGAGGTTGTCGCCGCCGGTGCAGATGGCGCCGGTGCCGGTCTGGAAGCACTGGTCGGCGGCCAGCAAGGGCGCGTTCGGCCCGGGATCGTCCGCGCAGTTGTGCTGGTCGGCGGCTCCTGCGCAGGGAACGCAGGCGCACTTTCCCGTGTCGCTGAGCGGATCGAAGTCCGAGCCGTTCTGTTCGGTGGTGTGGAAGAGGCCGAGGAAGTGGCCGGTCTCGTGCGCGGCGATGTACGCCACCTTGTCCGGGCCGCAGGCGGCGATGTTGAAGCCGCCCGTCGCGCAGGTCTGCAGCGTGGGCGCGAAGAGATCGGCGGCGGAGACCACCGCGCCGCTGTGCACGGTGCCGTTGAGCGTGGACGGTCCGGGGATGGTGCCGTCGATTCCGACGATGGTTCCTCCCGCCTGATCGCTGAAGCGCAGGCTCTGGGCGAGGAAGATGTTCACCGTGTTTCCGGGATGGGCGCCGGAGAGCAGGAACATCTGGTTCAGCTCGTCGCAGGGTCCGGTGTCGGCGGCGGAGATGTTGGTGCCGAAGCGCGCGCGGTCGGCGGCGCTGACGTCGATGAAGCTGACGTTGCGCACGGTGATTCCCGAGCCGCTGTTGCCGATCAGGCCCTTGTAGGTCCGCACCATCTGTTGGACGCTGGGATCGGTCGCTGCATTCGCAGCGGTGAACGGCTGGCCGCCGAGCGTGTTCATGTCGGCCACGATGTAGAAGGAGACGTCGAGGTTGGAGCCGGCCGGCAGCGGGCGGAGCAAGACCGACATGTCGTAGCTGTTGGTGTCGGTGCCGCCGTCGGTGCACCCGGGCGTGGTCAGGCACTCCTTGGCGAAGTCGTTGACGACGAACGTCCAGGGGCCGGCCGGCACGCCCGCGTCCAGCGAGGCGGTGGTGTTGGGGAAGGTGAACGCGGCGGTGCTGGGCGTGCCGCCGCCGAAGAAGGCGTACGAGTTGAAGTACTCGGTGCCGCCGTCCGCGGACCCGTTGATGGTGACGTTGTCGTCGTAGGCGACGGCGCCGCCGGGCATCGAGACCTTGAGGGGCACCGCGGAGTTGTCGATCTGCTGTCCGTTGAAGGTGAGGGTCAGGTTGGCGATCTGCGCCTGGTGCACGATGGTGACGCTGCCGGTGTTCGCCGGGACGTCGAAGGAGAGCGTGTCGCCCACCTTGTGCGTGCCCAGCTCCACCACCTGCCCGCCGGGAATGGAGGCCGCGATGGCGCTCGTCACCACCGGGCGGGTGCAGGCCGCGGGCGTGCAGGCCGCGAGCGGCACGCAGACGTTGTTCATGGTCGGGCAGCAGCCGTAGCCCTTGCGGCAGGTGCTGTCGTCGGTGCACTGCGCGGCGCACACCTGGGTGGCGCCGACGCTGGTGCAGGCGGCCCCGGCGGAGCACGAGCTCGCAGCGCAGTCTGCCGTGCAGTACCCGCCCGGATAGCCCTGGTCGTTGGAGTTGCAGGAGAGGCCCGCCTGGCAGTCGGTGGCGGTGCGGCAGGCCTCGCCCACCTTGCCGGGCGTGGAGCCCAGGTCGGCGCAGGAGCCATTGTCGCAACGCTGCGTGTTGGCGCAGTCGCGCACCGTCGTGCAAGGGGTCGAGCCGCCGTGACAGCCGGCGAGCAGCGCCGCGCACGTCAAGAGTGGGAAGAGCCTGTTCACCGAACCTCCAGTGCGCGCAGTCTAGCGCCGCATTCTCTGCAGAAGGCTTGCGCGTATTGCAAGTGTCCGATGGAGCGTGGTAGCCCCGCGACACTCATGGCAGACAGGGTGCTCGTCGTCGACGATGAACTGAGTCTCCGCAAGGTGCTCTCGGCCACGTTGCAGCGGGAGGGGTACGAGGTCCAGGTGGCTTCCGACGGCGAGGAGGCGCTGGCGGCCCTGGAGCGCGACGGCGCCGACGTGGTGGTGACCGATCTGGTGATGCCCAGGATGGACGGCCTGACCCTCCTGCGCAAGGTGGTGAAGGCGCACCCCGACGTACCCGTGATCGTGGTCACCGCGCACGGGAAGATCGACAGCGCGGTCACCGCCATGAAGGCCGGCGCCTTCGATTTCGTCACCAAGCCCTTCGAGCACGACGACCTCAAGGCGATCATCGCCAAGGCCGCGCGGCAGTCCGACCTCAACGCGCGCAACGTCGTCCCCGACGAGCCCGGTCGCCGCCGCTTCACCGAGATCATCGGCAAGGGCCAGCGCATGATCGAGCTGCAGCAGATCATCGCCAAGGTGGCCGACGCGCCCTCCACCGTGCTCATCCAGGGCGAGAGCGGCACCGGCAAGGAGCTGGTGGCCACCGCGCTGCACGAGCAGTCCTCGCGGCGCGAGGCGCCCTTCATCAAGATCAACTGCGCCGCCATCCCCCGCGAGCTGGTGGAGGCCGAGCTCTTCGGGTTCGAGAAGGGCGCCTTCACCGGCGCGGTGCAGAGCAAGCCCGGGCGCTTCGAGCTCGCCGACGGCGGAACGCTCTTCCTCGACGAGATCGGCGAGATCCCCATCGAGATGCAGGTGAAGCTCCTGCGCGCCATCCAGGAGAGCGAGTTCGAGCGGGTGGGCGGGGTGAAGACCACCCGGGTGGAGGTCCGGCTGATCGCGGCCACCTCCCGCGACCTGACCCGGGAGATCGCCGCGGGACGCTTCCGCGAAGACCTCTACTACCGGCTCAACGTGGTCCCGGTGCAGCTGCCCCCGCTGCGCGAACGGCGCGACGACATCCCGCTCCTGGTGGAGCATTTCCGGCAGAAGTACAACGCGCGGCTGAAGAAGGACGTGGAGCGCATCGAGGACGACGCTCTGCTCGCGCTCTCCGGCTACTCCTGGCCGGGCAACATCCGCGAGCTGGAGAACGTGCTCGAGCGCACCATCCTCTTCGCGGAAGGGCCGGTCATCCGCGCCTCCGATCTCCCTGCTTCGCTGCGCGGGCAGGCGGCGGGCGAAGAAGGCGCTCCCGGCGGGGGCGCGCCCGGCCTGCCCACCGCGCCGGGACCGCTGAAGGAGATCGTCAAGGGCCAGGTGCAGGCCATCGAGCGCGACCTGATCGTGCGCGGCCTGGAGGTGACCGGCGGCAACGTCACCCGCACCGCGAAGCTGCTCAAGATCTCCCGCAAGAGCCTGCAGATGAAGATGAAGGAGTTCAACCTGCGCGGCGACGACTGAGTCAGCCCTTGAGCTTGAGCGCGAGTTGATAGACCGCGCGGCGGGAGTGCGTGGCGGAGAGGGATTCGGCGATGTCCCTGGGGTGGTCGCCCCGGGCGAGGCGGGAGCGGATCTCCGATTCGAGGGCGGCAGGATCGGCCGCGCTCTCTTCCCGGGCTCCGGAGACGACGATGACCACCTCGCCGCGGACCTCGCCTGCGAACCGCTCCTCCAGCGCCGAGAGCGCGCCCCGGGCAAGCTCCTCGTGCAGCTTGGTCAGCTCGCGCGCGACCAGCGCCGGCCGGTCGCCCAGCGCCTCGCGCAGGCCGGCGAGCGTTTGCGCCAGGCGCTGCGGCGATTCGTAGAAGACGAGCTGCGCCCGGAGCGCCCGCAGCTCCTCGAGCATCCGCGCGCGGTCCGACGCCTTGCGCGGCAAGAAGCCGGCGAAGTGGAAGCGCCCTTCGGGAAAACCGCTCACGCTCACCGCCGCCACCGCTGCGCTCGCTCCCGGAACCGGCACCACGGAGATGCCCTGCTCCACCGCGCGGCGCACGAGGATGCCGCCCGGATCGCTCACCGCGGGCGTACCCGCGTCGGTGACCAGGGCCAGCGACTCTCCCGCCAGGAGCCGGCGCAGGAGGGGTTCGACGCGCGCCGCCTCGTCGAAGGCGGGGAGCGAGAGCAGGGGCTTGCGCAGGCCCAGGTGCTTGAGGAGGTTTCCGGAGTGCCGCGTGTCCTCCGCCACCACCGCGTCGCAGGCGGCGAGCACCTCGCGCGCCCGGGCGGTGATGTCGCCGAGGTTCCCGATGGGTGTCGCCACCACGTAGAGGGGCATTCAGCGCCTCGAGCTCAGGACCCGGATTCGAACGCGTTCTCGAAGTGCACCAGCGAGGGGCCGTCGGGATTGTCCACCACCGCGACCACGTCGAAGCGCAGCGCCCGCGCCGGTCCGCGCCGCCGGGCCAGGTAGTCGCGCGCCGCCGCGATCACCCGCCGCTGCTTGCGCAGGTTCACCGTCTCCTCCGGTCCGCCGAACGCCGCCGTCGCGCGCGTGCGCACCTCCACGAAGACCAGCAGGTCGCCCTTCTCGACCACCAGATCCACCTCGCCCTGCCTGCAGCGGTGGTTCCTCGCCACCACGCGGTAGCCGCGCGAACGCAAGAGCCCCGCGGCAGCGTCCTCGCCGAGCGCGCCGAGCTTCTGCCGGGTCATGCGGAAAGGACCACGTCGGCGGTGCCGGCGGCGGGCGCTTCCGCGACGCGGTGGATGACCTGCGTCTGGGTGGAGATCCCCTTGAGCATCTTCCCGATCAGCGCCCGTTTGGGCGCGTCGAGAAGCGCGAAGGCGTCGTCCACCACGATGGGCAGCCGCTTGGTGCCGCCCACGCGCTCGAGCAGCGCCAGCCGCAATGCCACGTAGACCAGATCGCGCAGCGGCGGCGGCAGGGTCATGTAGGACCCGCTGCGCCCGTCGGGAGCGGCCAGCGTCAAGACGCCCTTCTCGTCGAGCGCGCCCGACACCACCCGCCTGTCGGTGAGCGCCACGAGGTACGCGGTGAAGCGCGCCGCGAGCTGCGTCCAGAGCTGCTCCGGGGCGAGGTTGACCAGCGCGGCCGCGCGCGAGAGCAGATTTTTCGGCACCTCCGCGTCGGGGACGGCCGCGTCCGCCCTGGCCGGGGAAGCGCCCGTCGCGCGCCTGAGGTCGGCCTCGATCTCGGCCACCGGGCGGGAGAAGCCGGTCGCCTGCACCTGCTCCTCGAGCTTCGCCTTCTCCGCCTGGAGGAGCGGAAGCTCCGCCGCTGCGCGCGAGACGTCCGGGTCCGCCTTGACGTTCTCCAGCCGCTCGACGGCCGCTTCGCGCCGCTTGACGAGGAGCTCCTGCCCGCGGAACACGGCGACGAGAATCCTCCGGCGTCTCCACCCGGGCCGCCTTGAGCGCGGCCCTGAGCGGCGCCTGCTCCGCCTCGAAGCCCTTCTTCACCGACACCTCCCGCTCCTTCAGCTCCTGCTCGTAGGCCGCGGCCTGCTTGTTGGCCTCGTCGCCCTCGATCCAGCGCAGCACCGCGATGGCGGCGGCCAGGAACGGCAGGAGGCCGAAGAGCGCGACGTAGGGCTTCTTGAGCACGACCGCGAGCACGTCCAGTCCCGCGCCCGCCAGCACGCCGGAGTAGAACCAGGGGCTGCGCAGGAACGGGTCGGGCGACGAGCGCTCCGCCTCCGCCGCCTTCTCGCGCTTGCGGCCGATCTCCGCCAGCGTATCGTCGCGCTTGCGCAGATCGTCCTTGAGGCGGCGCGCCCGGGCGGTCAGGTCCTTGATCTCGTCGGCGCTCCAGGGCGTGCGCTCGAGCTCCGCCTTCACCCCCGCCACGCCCTGCTCCGCCTCCCGCAGCCGATCCGAGAGTCCCTGCAGATCGTGGAGGCGCTGGACCACCTTGAAGAGGCGGTCCTGGACGGCCTCGAAATTCCGGGTGGCCTCGAGCTCCTGGTGAAGCGCCTTGACGCGGGCCTGGTCCACGGACGTTTCGCCGCCGTCGGCACCGGCCTTGCCCCGCAGCGAGGGCAGCTCGTTCGCCTCCAGGACGAAGAATGCGGTGTACGCGTCGCCGGCCGGCATCCCGCACTCGACGCGGAGGAACGAGTCGATCTCGAGCGGATCCTCGGTGACCGGGTCGAACTTCCTGCCGGCGTTGTCGTAGCGCAAGAGCTGCCTGGGGCCGCCCAGCTCGCGCAAGAGCCGGTAGGGGCTGCCGTTGCCGCTGAGCAGGCCCACGCCGATGCGGGTGGGGCCGGCGGCGTCGGCGAGTCGCTTGAGATCGTCGGGCGCGGGACAGACGGGCGCGAGGATGGCGGCGCGCAGCGAGGGCGCCTTCGACACGACAGCCACGTACCCAGGCTTGAGCGAGAGCTGGCCCTGGCCGGTGAGGTCCTTGACCTTCTGGAACAGCAGCTCGGTGAGCTGCACCGTCCTCGCCCCTCCTGCTGGAAACCGCCGCCGCTAGGCGGTGCCGCCCTCTTCCGCGTGCTTCAGGCGGGCCGCCTTGCCCTGCAGCTCGCGCAGGTAGAAGAGGCGCGCGCGCTTCACCTTGCCGCTGCTGACGATGTCGATGCGGTCGATGCGCGGCGAATAGAGCGGAAAGATGCGCTCCACGCCCACCCCGTAGCTGACCTTGCGCACGGTGAAGGTGGTGTTGACCTGCGCGCGCTTCTTGCGGATGACCACGCCCTCGAAGATCTGGATGCGCTCCTTGTCACCCTCGCTGATCTTCGTGTGCACCTTGACGGTGTCGCCCACGCGGAACCCGGGGATGCGCCCCCGCGTTTCCGGCTTCACGTTCCGCTGCTCCACCAGCTCAATCGCCTTCGAACGCATCTTCGTACCCTCGTCTCTTCGATTACCCGTCGCCTGAAAAGCAATCTCCGTCAAGCCTTTTGCTGTTCGAGCAGGTCGGGACGCCGCTCGCGCGTCCGCGCCATCGCCTGCTCCCGCCGCCAGCCCGCGATCCTGGCGTGATCTCCCGAGAGCAGCACCTCGGGAACGCGCAAGCCGCGAAACTCCGGCGGGCGCGTGTATTGCGGCCCCTCGAGCAGGCCCTCGCCCGCGAAGCTCTCGCTCTGCGCCGAGAGCTCGTTTCCGAGGACGCCGGGGAGCAGCCGCGCCACGGCGTCCACCACCGCGAGGGCGGCAAGCTCGCCGCCGGTGAGCACGAAATCTCCCAGCGAAAGCTCCTCGTCCACCCAGCGCAGCACGCGCTCGTCCACGCCTTCGTACCGGCCGCAGACCAGCACCAAAGCGGGCATCCGCGAAAGCTCCAGGGCCTTGTCCTGGTCGAAGCGGCGGCCCTGGGGGGAGAGCAGCACCACCTTGGCCTGCGGCTCGCGTTCTTTCGCCGCCTCGATGGCCCCGACCAGCGGCTCCGGCTTCATCACCATGCCCGCGCCGCCGCCGTAGGGCACGTCGTCGGTGACGCGGTGTTTTCCCTCGGCGAAGTCGCGGATGTCGGTCACCCGGACGCGCAAGAGGCCCTTGGCGCGCGCCTTGCCGAGGATGCTCTCCTCCAGCGGCGCCGCGACCATGCGCGGAAAGAGGGTGAGGATTTCGACCGCCGGCGCCACTTCACTCCTCCAGTTCGAACAATCCCTCGGGCGCGTCCACCACGATGCGGCGCGCCGCTGCCTGCACTTCCTTCACCAGCAAGAGCGGCACCAGCGTGCCGCCGGAGAGCCGCAGGAGATCCTGCGCGCCGGCCTCCTCCACCTCCTCCACCGACCCGCGGACGGCGCCCGCCGCGTCCACCACCTCGAAGCCGATCAGGTCGATGGCGTACATCTCGCCGTCGCCCAGCGGAGGCAACTCGGCGCGATCCACCCTCACCTCCCGCCCGCGCAGGGCGTCGGCCTGGTCGCGGTCGGTGATGCCGCGCAGCGCGACCAGGTACCCCAGGTGTACGCGCTCGGCGCGCTCCACCTCGAACGCGCGCTCGTCCAGCCAGATGCGCCGCACGCGCTCGAGCCCCTGTGAATCCGCGTTGTACGGCGCCACCAGCACGCGCCCGCGGACTCCGTGGGCCCTGGCGACGCGCCCCACCGCGAGGAGCGCCGCGTCCACGATCCTACCGCTTCGCCGGCTGCGCTGCCGTCTTGCGCGCCAGCTTGATCAGCTGCGCGACGGTCGCGCTGGGCGTAGCGCCCATCTTGAGCCAGTGCTCCAGGCGATCCTGCTTGAGGTTGACCCGGGCCGGGCTGAAGTTGGGATCGTAGGTGCCGATCTCCTCGTTGAACTTCCCGTCCCGCGGGTTGCGCGAGTCGGTGGCGACCACGTGATAGAACGGCGACTTCTTGGCGCCCCTGCGGGCGAGGCGCAACTTGACGGCCATGGAGACGGCTCCTTGAAAAAGCGGGCTTCTTTACATGGGTTCGGGTGTCCGCGTCAAGCCTGTTGCCAGAGGAAGCGGACGAGCAGCCACCCGACGGCGGCGAGCGCGCAGAGGGCGTAGAGGAGCCTGGGCACCTCGCGCTGGTTCACCTCTGCCTCCGTGCCAGCTCGCGGCGGTTGAAGAGCAGCACGGCGGCAAGCCAGGCGAAGAGCGCCCAGAGCACGTCCCAGGCCAGCGCGTCCCAGCGCACGGTGCCGAGGACGAATATGTCCTGCGGCCCGAAGAACGCGTCCGCCGCGCTGAGCCACGGCGCCAGGTCCCATCGCGGCAGCAGCGCGGGAAGCCCCCCGCGCAGCACGAACCAGCCGAAGCGGATGGCCAGAAGCGCCGCCGCGCTGGTCCAACCGCCCAGGACGCCGGAGAGCGCCACCAGCGTCGCGAGCCAGCCGAGGTGCGGCAAGAGCGCGAGCGGCAGGAGCGCCGATTGAAGCCACAGGGGCGACGGATCGCCGCGCAAGAATGCGAGCAGGAGCGCCGATGCCCACGCCGCGCCGCCCGCCGCGCAGAAAACGATGGCGACGCCGGCAAGCCGCCCTCCCACCCACTGCGCGCGGGTGATGGGGCGCAGGAGCACGAGCTGGGCGTGGCCGGACTCCACCTCGCCGGAGAGGGCGCGGCCGCCGAGCCGCAGCACCAGCAGGAACAACCAGGCCCCGGAGAGGCCGCTGAACCACCCGTCCGCGCCGGATGCGCCGCCGGCGAAACCGAGCAGCACCAGCACGGCGGCCATGAGCAGCGTCAGGGGCGAGAGCGCGGCTTCCGCGGCGGCCGCGCGCGCCACCGGCCAGGAGACGAGCGCGTTCATCCGCCGCCCTCGACGAGTTGCAGGTAGAGCTCCTCCAGCTCGGCGCCCTTGAGGATCACCTCCACGATCTCCGCACCCTGCGCGACCAGCTCGCGGACCAGCGCCGGCACCGCATCTTCCGAGGCGATGGCGAGGCGCAGCCGATCTCCTTCCAATCTGGCCTCGGGATGAATCGCCGCGAGATGGCGCGGATTGCGCAGCCTCACCTCCACGTGCCGGCCCGCGCCGCGCACGTCGTGGGTGCGGAGCAGGCGGCCGGCCTTGACGAAGAGCACCCGGTCGCAGATGCGCTCCACTTCCGAGAGCAGGTGGGAGTTGAGCAGCACCGCCGCGCCGCGCGCCCGCAGCCCGGTGAGGACCTCGCGGACCCGCGCCACGCCCGCGGGATCGAGGCCGGCGGTGGGCTCGTCGAGCAGCACCAGATCGGGCTCTCCCAGAAGGGCCTGGGCGAGGCCGAGCCGCTGCGCCTGGCCGCGCGAATAGGTGCCGGCGGCGCGCAGCGAAGGCTCCGCGAAGCCGAGCCGCTCCACCATCGCGGCCGCGCGCGCCCTGGGAACGCCGAGCAAATCGCAGTGCAGCTCGAGCAGCCGCAGGCCGGTCATCGCGGGCGGGAAGAGGGGCGCGTCCGGCGCGTATCCCAGCCTGCGCCGCGCCGCGAGGTCCTCCGGGTCCTTGCCGAAGATTCCGCGAGCTTCCCGCGTCGGGGTGCAGGAGCCGCAGCGCCAGTTGCAGGGCGGTGGTCTTGCCGGCGCCGTTGGGCCCGAGCAGGCCGACGATCTCGCCCGGATGCACCTCGAAGGAGAGGTCGTCCACCGCGACCACGGGCCCGTACGCCTTGCGCAGCCCTCTCGCCTCGAGGGCCGCGCTCACTTGCGCAGGACGGCCTTCAGCGTCGACCCCAGCTCGTGCGGTCCGCCGGCGATGTGCACGCCCGCCTCGCGCAGCGCGCGGAACTTGTCCTGCGCCGTGCCCTTGCCGCCGGAGATGATGGCGCCGGCGTGGCCCATGCGCTTGCCGGGCGGCGCGGTGGCGCCGGCGATGAACCCGACCACCGGCTTGCGGTAGTTCGCCTTGATCCAGGCGGCCGCATCCTCTTCCTCGCCGCCGCCGATCTCGCCGATGAGGATCACCGCGTCGGTCTCCGGGTCGGCGGCGAAGAGCTTCATGCAGTCCACGAAGGTGAGGCCGTGCACCGGGTCGCCGCCGATGCCCACGGCGGTGCTCTGGCCCATGCCGAGCTGGGTGACCTGGTGCACCGCCTCGTAGGTCAGCGTGCCGGACCGCGAGACCACGCCGATGCGGCCCTTCTTGTGGATGTGCCCGGGCATGATTCCGATCTTGCACTCCCCGGGAGTGATGATGCCGGGGCAGTTGGGGCCGATCAGGCGGGTGGCCGAGCCCTGCATGGCGCGCTTGACCTTCACCATGTCGTTGATGGGAATGCCCTCGGTGATGCACACCACCAGCGGCAGCCCGGCGTCGACGGCCTCGAGGATGGAGTCGGCGGCGAAGGGCGGCGGGACGAAGATGACGCTGGCGTTGGCGCGCGTCTCCCGCACCGCCTCGCGCAGCGTGTCGAAGACCGGCACCTTCTCGTCGAACTTCTGGCCACCCTTGCCCGGCGTCACGCCCGCCACCAGCGCGGTGCCGTAGGCGAGCATCTGCCGCGCGTGGAAGGAGCCGGCGCTGCCGGTGATGCCCTGGCAGACCAGGCGGGTGTCGCGGTTGACGAGGATGCTCATGCGCGTTCTCCGGAATCGGTGAAGCTGCCCAGGTGATCGGGGTCCGGGTAGCCGAGCTCGCGGTGCAGCTTGACCGCGATGCTCTCGGCGTCGCCGCCGTCGGCGCGGCGGTACACCCACCCGAGCGGAAAGAGGTGGCGCAGGCCCTTCTCGGGAGTGGGCACCCGGACGGCCGGGCCCAGCGCGTGCCCCGGCACCCACTCGGCCCCGGGGAAGTTCCGCACCAGCACCTCGCCCAGCCAGCAGCCCACCGCGTCGCGGTACTCGTTGTGGCTGGCGAGCCGGGTTGCGAGCGCGTCCACGTAGCGCAGCTCGTCCTTGCCGAAGGTGAGGGAGATGCCGTGCTCGCGCAGGACGGCGACGAAGTGCTCGGCGCTGTCGCGGAAGTCCGAGGCGCCGGGCTTGCCGAGGAAGTTGCGGAAGATGGAGGCGACGAGGCCCACTTACGCCTTGCCTGCGGCCGCCACCGCCTTGCGCGCCGCGTCTCCCAGGTCGTCCGCAGGCGTGATGGCGAGCCCGCTCGCGGCGAGCAGCGCCTTCCCTTCCCTGACGTTGGTGCCTTCCAGGCGCACCACCAGCGGCACCTCCAGCCGCACCTGGCGCGCGGCCGCGATGATGCCCGCGGCGATCACGTCGCACTTCATGATCCCGCCGAAGATGTTCACCAGCACCGCCTTCACTTGAGGATCGGCGAGCAGCAGCTTGAAGGCCGCCGTCACCTTGGCCTCGTCGGCGCCGCCGCCCACGTCGAGGAAGTTGGCGGGCCTGCCGCCGGCCAGCTTGATCATGTCCATGGTGCTCATGGCCAGGCCGGCGCCGTTCACCATGCAGCCGATGTTCCCTTCCAGCCCCACGTAGCTGAGATCGTGTTCCTTGGCCTGCGCCTCGCGCGGGTCTTCCTCGTCGGGGTCGCGCAGGTCGGCGAGCGCCTTGTGGCGGAAGAGCGCGTTGTCGTCGAGGTTGATCTTGGCGTCGAGCGCCAGCACCTCGCCCTGCCGGGTCACCACCAGCGGGTTGATCTCGACGATGGAGGCGTCGATGGCGTCGTACGCCTCGTACATGGCGGCGGCGAACTTGACGAAGCTGTTCACCGCGCCGCCGGAGAGCCCGAGCGCGAACGCGAGGTCGCGCGCCTGGTAGGCGGCGAGGCCGATCACCGGGTCGACCGCGGCGCGCAGGATCTTCTCCGGATGCTTCGCCGCCACCTCCTCGATCTCCACGCCGCCTTCCGAGCTGGCCATCACCAGGTTGCGGCCGAGCGCGCGATCGAGGGTGATGCCGAGGTACAGCTCGCGGGCGATGTCCACGCCCTCCTCCAGGTAGATCTTGCGCACCTTCTGCCCGAGCGGGCCGGTCTGGTGGGTGACGAGCTGCATGCCCGACATGCGGGAGAAGATCTCGCCTGCCTCTTCCGGCGACTTCGCCAGCTTCACGCCGCCGCCCTTGCCGCGGCCGCCGGCGTGGATCTGCGCCTTGACCACGCACACTTTCCTCACGGACATGAGCTCGCGCGCGGCAGCCACCGCTTCCTCGGCAGAGTGGACCAGCTTGCCCCGCGGCACCGCGACTCCGTACCCGCGCAGGATCTCTTTCGCCTGGTACTCGTGGATTTTCATGGGCGGCGCTCTGTTACACCCCGGGCCGGCACGGTGCAAGCGCGCCGCCGCGCATGGCCGCCGCGGCGCGCCGCTGGTAGCTTCGCCTCGTGCGCGCCTTCTTCTCCGACACGTACGAGCTGCCCTTGCCGCCCGGCCACCGCTTTCCCATGCCCAAGTACAAGCTCCTGCGCGAGCGGCTGGTCGAAGCGGGCGTGCTTGCGGAGGGCGAGCTGGAGGAATCGGATCTCATCGACCGCGCCTCGCTGCTTCTCGCGCACACGCCGGACTACGTGGAGGCGATCTTCTCGGGGACGCTCGCCGGGCCGGATCAACGGCGACTGGGCCTTCCCTGGAGCGAGGGACTGGTGGCGCGCTCGCGGGCGAGCGTGCAGGGAACCGTGGCCGCGGCGCGCGCCGCTCTGCGCGACGGCCTCGCCGGCAACCTGGCCGGAGGAACGCACCACGCCAGCGCAGACCGCGGCGCCGGGTTCTGCGTCTTCAACGACATCGCGGTGGCCGCGCGGACCCTGCAGCGCGAAGGCGCCATCGACCGCGCCGTGGTGGTGGACCTGGACGTGCACCAGGGCGACGGCACCGCCTCGATCTTCGCGGGCGACGAGAGCGTCTTCACCTTCTCCATGCACGGCGCGAAGAACTTCCCCTTCCGCAAGCAGCGCTCGTCGCTCGACGTGGACCTGCCCGACGGCTGCGCGGACCGCGAGTATCTCGAGGCGCTGGAGCGGCACTTGCCCGTCGTGCTCGACCGGGCGCGCGCCGACATCCTCTTCTTCCAGGCCGGCGTGGACCCGCTCGAGCACGACACCCTCGGCCGGCTCAAGCTCTCGCTTTCCGGGCTCCGCGAGCGCGACCGCAAGGTGGCGCTGGCGGCGCGGGAGCGTGGAATTCCGCTGGTGCTCACCCTGGGCGGAGGCTACGCGCGGCCCATCTCGCTTTCGGTGGAGGCGCACGTCGGCACCTGGCGCGAGGCGCGCGCCGCCTTCGGGGCGTGAGGCCGGAAGTCCTCCCGGCCGACATGCATTGGCGCTAGCTCGCGCCGGGCGCGAGGGGCGCCGCCTGCGGCCGCACCCTCTTCATGTGCATCTTCGTCTTCGGGTACCGGCGGGCGCCCTGCTTCTGCTCGTGGATCTCCTCCTGCACGCCCGCTGCCGCGATCAGCAGCGCTCCTGCCGCCAGCACCGTCACGAAGCCGAGCGGCAGATGCCAGCGCCAGTTCGGCGGATCCTTTTCCAGCAGCGTGGGCTCCTCGAGCTCGGCCGCGTGCATCAGCCCGCGCACGTCCTGCGCGACTGTGGTGGTCATGCTCTGGAGGAGCGGCTCCATACCTACATTTGACGCAATGCGCGGCTCAGCGATTCATTTGAGTAATTACGGGCATTTACAAGCAATGCGCTTGCCCGCGGCTCGCCGCCGGCCGCGCTTGCGTCAGTTGGTGACCCTGCGCCTCTGGTAGTGGCGCCGCTGTTTCGCCCGGTTGCCGCAGTCCTTCATGCTGCAGTAGCGGCGGCTGTGGTTGCGGGTCTGATCGAGGAAGAGCCAGCCGCATTCACCCTCGAGACTCTGCTCGCAGCGCCGCACGAGCCCGGTGCCCAGGGCCCGCTCCAGGACGTCCGCCGCGTCGAGCGCCACCGGCCGCAGGAAGCCGAGCAGGTCGCCGTCGTCGTCGAACGAGGCCGCCAGGCGACCCGGACCTGCGGCCCGCAAGCGCCGGTGGCCGAACGCCTCGGAGATCCAGGCGTTGACCATGGCGAGCGCGGTGTCCGGCGGCGGCTCGCCTTCCACCGCCGCGACCACCACGTCGTTGAGCGCCTCGCGGGTGAGGATGGCCCGCGCAAACGCCTCCTCCGCGCGGCGCGGCTGCCGCTGGGCGGCCGCGTAGAGCCGCTCCGCGCCGGGCTTGTCGAGCAGCCGCGCCTGCTGGGCCCAGTAGACCAGGTCCTCGTAGACCGCGAGACGTTCCCGCGGGCGGACTCCGCGCATGCCGCTGACGGTGTTGACGAAGTCGAGCGCGACGGTGCCTCCGTCGAGGTCGAACCGGAACTTCTCCGCCCGCGCGCCCATCGCCTGTAACCTCCAAATTAGACTTGACAGGTTAGTAGCACGGACGTACATAACCGTCAAGTTTCACTTAGGAGGTTATATGTTCAGCCGCCGCCTGCACCCCACGCCTTCCGCTCTCGCCTTCGGCCTGGCCGTCATCGCGCTCTGGGCGTTGATCTGGATCTGGTTCTTCGCGCAGCTCTCCCGGCCGCATCCCGTGCTCGCGCGCGAGGTGGCCGAAGCCCACCTGCAGCCGACGGGCTCTTCCTCGAGGGTGCGCCCTGCGCGCGCTACAGCCTGATCTCGTCCACCGTCTTCTTCACCGACTGGAAGGACCGGTCGAACATGGCCTTCTCCTCGGGGCTCAGCTCGATCTGGTGGATCTTCTCGATCCCGCCCGCGCCGATGGTGGCCGGCACGCCCATGTAGTAGCCGTTGATGCCGTACTCGCCTTCGAGGAGCGCCGCGCAGGGCAGCACGCGCTTCTTGTCCTTGAGATAGCTCTCCGCCATGGCGATGGCGGAGGTGGCGGGGGCATAGAAGGCGGAGCCGGTCTTGAGCAGCGCCACGATCTCGCCGCCGCCCTTGCGGGTCCGGTCGATGATGGCGTCGAGCCGCGCCCTGGGGATGAGCTTGTCGATGGGGATGCCCGCCACCGAGCAGAAACGCGTCATCGGCACCATGTCGTCGCCGTGGCCGCCGAGCACGAGCGCGTGCACGTCGTCGATGGACACGTTCAGCTCTTCGGCGATGAAGAGCCGGAAGCGCGAGGTGTCGAGGACGCCGGCCATCCCCACCACCATGCTCTTGGCGAAGCCGGTGATCCGCTTCATCGCGTAGACCATGGCGTCGAGGGGATTGGAGATCACGATCACGAACGCGCCGGGGCACTTTTGCTTGAGGTTCGTGGCCACGTCGCGCATGATCTTGACGTTGACGCCGAGCAGGTCCTCCCGGCTCATCCCCGGCTTGCGGGGGACGCCGGCGGTGACGATGACCACGTCGGCGCCGGACACCTCGTCGTACTTGTTGGTGCCGATGATGCGCGCGTCGTAACCGTCCACCGCGCGCGACTGCATCAGGTCGAGCGCCTTGCCCTGCGGCACGCCCTCCACCACGTCGAACAGCACCACGTCCCCGAGCTCCTTCTGGGCAGCGAGCAGCGCGAGGTTGCCGCCGATTTGACCGGCGCCGATGAGGGCGATCTTCCTGCGAGCCATGGAGTCTCCGTTCCGTCGCTTGGGGGCGCGCGCTACCTACTCCACCTCTGCTGCGGCCGCAACTGACGCAAGCGCTCCGCCGCGACCTTCCGACGGCGCGGCGATCCCACGGCTTCGCGATCTGACGGAAGGCTACCGGTGCGAGCTGCTCATCTGCGGGCAGCCGCCGTCGTTGCACATTTCCTTGCTCTGGATCTGCCGCATCATGTCCTGGGAGCGCGCCGACGACCAGTCGTTCTGGTTCACGTAGCGGCAGACGCGCTCGGCGATGTTGCTGCCGGTCGGCCGCTCGAGCTGGCAGAGGATCTTGCCTTCCGGCGCGGGCGCTCCGTTCACGCTCGAGATCTTGAGGTTCTCACGCTTCGGATCCTGGACCACCTTGCTGGTGCTGGCGCACGCGCACAGGGCGCACACGGACAGGGCAGCGAGAAGTTTCGCCATCGGGGACTTCCTCCTCGCTCAAGCCTCCTCCCGTCCGGGCATCCGGTCAAGCGGCCGCCCCCCGGTGGGTCAGAAATGCCGGATGATGGCGTCGCCGAACTCCGAGCACTTGACCTCTTTCACACCCTTCTCGCCCTCGGCGGTCATCAGGCGCGCGAAGTCGTAGGTGACGGTCCTGGCGGCGATGGCGCCGTCCATGCCCTTGACGATCAGGTCGGCGGCCTCGTTCCATTTCAAGTGCCGGAACATCATCTCGCCGGAGAGGATCACCGAGCCGGGATTCACCTTGTCCTGGTTGGCGTACTTGGGCGCGGTGCCGTGCGTGGCCTCGAAGATGGCGTGCCCGCTGACGTAGTTGATGTTGCCGCCGGGCGCGATGCCGATGCCGCCCACCTGGGCCGCCAGCGCGTCGGAGAGATAGTCGCCGTTCAAGTTGGGCGTGGCGATGACGTCGAAGTCCTCGGGGCGGGTGAGGACTTGCTGGAGCGTGATGTCGGCGATGGCATCCTTGATCACGATGCCGTTGGGCAGCTTGCACCAGGGCCCGCCGTCCATCTCCCTGGCGCCGAACATCTCCTTGGCGACCCGGTATCCCCAGTCGCGGAAGGCGCCCTCGGTGTACTTCATGATGTTGCCCTTGTGCACCAGCGTCACGCTCTTGCGCTTGTTCTGCACCGCGTAGCTGATGGCGCTGTGCACGAGGCGCTCGGTGCCGAGGTAGCTGATCGGCTTGAGGCCCACGCCGAGCTCCACCTTCGTCTCCCGCCTGGGCGCGCCGATGCCCTCGAGCTGCTTCTGCCAGGCCGCGCCCGCCTCCTTCGACCCGAAGCGGATCTTCTTGAATTCCTTGGGGAATTCCTTCGCCCAGAAGTCGAGGACCTTCTGCGCCTCGGGCGTGCCGGCGGCGTACTCGATGCCGGCGTAGATGTCCTCCGTGTTCTCGCGGAAGATCACCATGTCCACCTTGTCCGGCCGCTTGACCGGGCTGGGCACGCCCTTGAACCAGCGGACCGGCCGGAGGCAGACGAACAGGTCGAGCATCTGGCGCAGCGCGACATTGAGGGAGCGGATGCCGCCGCCCACCGGCGTGGTGAGCGGACCCTTGATCCCCACCAGATAGGTGCGGAACGCCTCGACGGTCTCGTCGGGAAGCCAGGTGTCGAACAGGTTCTTGGCTCTTCTCGCCCGCGTAGACCTCCGCCCAGGCGATCTTCCGCTTGCCCCCGTACGCCTTCTCGACCGCGGCGTCGAAGACGCGCTGCGAGGCCCGCCAGATGTCCGGCCCGGTGCCGTCGCCCTCGATGAAAGGGATGATCGGCTGGTCGGGAACGGTCAGGCGGCCCCCGGAGAGGGTGATGGCCTTGCCGTTCGGGGGGATCTTCGGAGTGGGACTCGCCATGTGCTCTCCTCTTGGGGCGCGCGAAGATAGCGCCGCCCGGGGCGGTCGTACAGGGCGGCTTGCGGCGCGCCGCCGCGCCGATCGTCACCTGCAAAACTACAAGGGAGAAATACGCAGGCACCCCTTCCGTCCCGCGCCGGCATGACTATGCTGAGCACGCGTCAGCCCCGGAGGGCGCTACATCATGCAGCTCGAACTGCAATGCCAGAAGTGCGAGGAGGCCTTCTCGCTCGATGTTGCGGACGTGCAGAGCGACCCTGTGCTCCGGTGCCCGGGGTGCGGCACGCGCGCGCCGGACGAGCAGGTGGAGGCGGTGGTCGGGTCCCTCGAGGAGATCTTCGCCGCGCTGGCGCCCCTGCGGCGCAAGTTCACCGTCTCGGTGGAGGTGAACAGCGAAGAGATGCCGCCGCCCTACGACGAGGCGCCGGCGGTGACGCGCAAGGCCGCGCTCCTCGACGAGGAGGACAGCGAGGACGAAGAGGACGGCGAGGAAGAGGAAGAGGAGCTCGCCGAGCTGGAGTGAGGCACTTCCCTCTCCGGCGCCGCTCGCTACCTTCTTTGCTGAGGGGGCGGCGATGGGGGAGCCGAAGACGTCGTTCGTGGCGCTGGTGCTGGCCGCCTGCGCAGCCGGCGCGGTCTGCAGCCTGCTGCGGCCGCCCGCGGCCGACGATCCCGTGGAGCTGGGCGTGCTCGAGCTGGTGCGCGTGCACGGCGGGCAGATGGTGCTGGTGCTCGAGGAAAAGCACGGCGCGCGGCGCCTGCCCGTCCCGATCTCGAAGATGGATGCGGCGCAGATCGAGCTTGCGCGCAGCGGCAGGTCGAACCTGTTGCCCGCCGCGCTGCAGGCGCTGGGCGGACGCGTGCTCAGCGCGTCGCTCGACGACGTGGCCGGCAGCGGGCTCTCTGCCCACCTCACGCTCTCCAGCGGCTCGCGCCAGCTCCGGGTGGACGCGCCGGCGGGCGAGGCGCTCGCGCTGGCGCTTGCCGCCAATGCTCCCATCGTGGTGGATCCTTCGCTGCTCGAGGCGGCCGGCATCAGCCTCGGCGAGCTGCAGGGAAAAAGCGCGCGCACCCTGCGGCGGGCACAGCCCCGGGCCCCGGTGCTGGGCATTTGATGTCCACTGAAATCGTCTGCTTGCAGGCGCGTGCGCTGCGCCCTAGGCTCCGCGAACGCATGCGCAAGGCCAAGATCATCTGCACCATGGGGCCGGCTTCCCGCGAAGAGCCAACCCTGAGCAGGCTGGTCGAGGCGGGGATGGACGTGGCGCGGCTCAACTTCTCCCACGGAACCCACGACGACCATGCGCGCGCCATCGCCAACGTGCGCAAGGCGGCCGAGAGCGCCGGGCGCCCGGTCGCGCTCCTGCTCGACCTGCAGGGGCCGAAGATCCGCGTCGGCAAGATCGAGGGCGGCAAGGTCAAGCTGGAGCCGGGCGCCGAAACCATCATCACCGCCGACCAGGGCGTGAGCGGGACCCCGCAGCGCTTCTCCTGCTCGTACGAAGGACTGCCCGACGACGTCTCCATCGGCGACCCGGTGCTGATCAACGACGGCGCCATCCGGCTGGAGGTGATCGACATCTCCGGCAAGGACGTGAAGTGCCGGGTGGTCGTCGGCGGAGTGCTCTCCGACCACAAGGGCATCAACCTGCCCGGAACGCCGGTGTCCATCCCGGCGATGACCCCCAAGGACATCGAAGACCTCAAGTTCGGCCTCGCCCACGACGTGGACTTCGTGGCGATGAGCTTCGTGCGCAGCGCCGACGACATCCGGCTGATCAAGCGCTACGCGCCCACCACGCCGATCATCGCCAAGCTGGAGAAGCCGCAGGCGGTGGACCGGGTGGACGAGATCGCGCAGCTCGCCGAAGGCGTGATGGTCGCGCGCGGGGATCTGGGCGTGGAGATGCCGCTGGAGCGCGTCCCGCTCATCCAGAAGACCACCATCGAGCGCACCAACCACTACGGCAAGATCGCCATCGTCGCGACCCAGATGCTGGAGAGCATGATCGTCTCGCCGCAGCCCACCCGCGCCGAGGTCAGCGACGTGGCCAACGCGGTGCTCGACGGCGCCGACTCGGTGATGCTCTCGGCGGAGACGGCCACCGGGGCCGCATCCCATCGAGGCGGTGCGCACCATGTCCGCCATCGTCGAGGAGGTGGAGCGCAGCGCGCGCTACCAGGAGATGCCCGATCCCGACGCTGGACCGCGGCGAGAGCACCTTCGCCACCGCCGTGGCCCGCGCCTGCGCGGCGGCGGCGCAGCAGCTCGGCATCGGCACCATCTGCGTCTACACGCGGACCGGCGAGACGGCGCGGCAGATCGCCAGCTACCGGCCGCAGGCGCGCATCGTCGCCTTCACCGCGAGCGAGATCGCCTACCGGCGCATGGCGCTCTACTGGGGCGTGAGCGCGCGCAGGGTCCGCAAGTCCTTCGAGACCACCGACGAGATGATCGCCGCGGTCGCGCAGACGCTGGTGGGGGCGGGCGAGGCGATGCGCGGCGAGGCCATCGTCATCGCCAGCGCCGTGCCGCCCAACCGCCCCACCTTCGGCGCCTCGATGATGCAGATTCACCGGCTCTGAAGCGCCTCCAGCTCCTGGCGGGCGAAGTCCGCCTGGTCGCAGTCCTCCGCGCTGGCCTCGAGGAGCTGCTTTCGCGCCAGCGCGGGGTCGTCGTCGGCATGCAGCCGGCCCGAGGTAATACGACGCCTCGCAGTGCTCGTCCTTGTCGGAGGCAGCCTCGACCACCGCGCCGTCGGAAAGCGTCGCCCAGGTACGCGCGCACCAGCGGCGCGGGCCAATCGCGGCCATCGGAGCTGCCCGGCAAACGCGCGCAACTCCTCCTTGGCCTGCGCGCCGTGGCCCTGCCGGCGCTCCAGCAGGAAGAGCTCCAGCCGCGCCATCGGGAACCTCGACCTGCGCAGGATCGCCGCCGCGCGCTCGGGCGCGGTTGGTTCGCCTCCAGGGCGCGGGCGCCGGTGATCAGGCCGATGACGTGCCGGCGCGCGGGACCGAGCCCTCCAGCTCGCGCGTCACGTCCTGCTGGATGTCGCGCGCCATCTGCTCGGCGTCCAGGCCGGCAGGCCGGGCGGCCGCGGGTGGCCGGGGGCCGCGGGCGGCTGCGGGGCAGAGGGGAGGCGGATCTCCGCCGCGCGGTTTCCGACGCTGCGCTTGATCGGCGCCGTGCGCAGCAGGCGCGCTCCGGAGGCGAGGGCGACGCCGAGCGCCAGCGTGGCCAGCGCCACCATCACCGCCGTGGAGCGCCGCCAGCTCCTGGGCGCGGCGGCAAGGTGACCATGGCGCCGGCGCCAGTGCCGAGAGCGCCGCCTCCAGCTCGCCCCCGTTGGGAACCTGCCGGCGGGGTCCTTCTCCAGCGCAGCGCAGCACCACGGCGGAAAACGCGGCGGGCACCGTCGCGGGCAGGGGCGCCGGCTGCGCGTGCAGCGCCGCGTGCCCCGCCTCCACCAGCGTCGCGCCGGGGAAGGCGCGCTTCGCCGCTGAGCAGCTCGTAGATCACCGCGCCCGGCGCTGAACACGTCGCTGGCCGCGCCCGCGCGCTCGCCGCGCGCCTGCTCCGGGGAGAGATAGCCGGGGGTTCCGAAGACGGCGCCGGTGAGGGTGAGCGACTGCGCCTCGGCCCCCTCGCCGGCGAGGCGCGCCAGCCCGAAGTCGAGGATCTTCGAGGCGCCCGTCGTGGGTGAGGAAGAGGTTCTCCGGCTTGAGGTCGCGGTGCACGATGCCGCGGGCATGGGCGGCGGCAAGGCCGCGCGCGAGTTGCGAGCGCGAGAGTCTGCACCTGCGAAGGCGGCAGGCGCGGCCCTTCGATCACCGTGCGCAAGGTGTGGCCTTCGAGCAGCTCCGTCACCAGGAAGGGCACGCCGTCCTGCTCGCCCAGATCGTAGACCGCGAGCACGTTGGGATGCTCGAGCGACGCCGGCGGTGCGGGCCTCCTGCTCGAAGCGGAGGACGCGCGCGGCGTCGTGCGCGGCCGTCACCACCTTCACCGCCACGCGCCGTCCGAGCTTCTCGTCGCGGGCGGAGAGCACGCGGCCCATGCCGCCCTTGCCCATCTCGCGCTCGATCCGGTAGCGGCCCGCGAGCAGCGATCCCGGCCGCAGCTCCGCCGGCAGCTGCCCGGCGGCTGCGGAGTGGGAAGGGTTCCCGTTCTCGGGGTGGCGGGGCTGGGCGCGCGATCGGTCGGGCCTTGCGTGCGCACGAACCCGCGCCGGGTCAGGTCGTAGGACCAGGAGACGGCGAAGGTGGCGACGAACCCCACCACCGCGAGCCAGATCAGCGCCCGCAGCGACCAGGCGGGTAGCTCCATCGAATGCACGACGATGTCGGCGAGCTGCAGCGCCGCCCGCCGCCGCCACCGCATATGCGGTCAGCGCGCCGAGGACGCCGCGCCGCCGCAGCTCGCCGAAGAGCGCGGTCACTTCACCTGGTGCGCGACGACCTTGTTCTTGATCTTCGCGTAGGTCGCCTTGGGAACGATCTTCTTCTCCACCAGCTCGTCCTTGGCCTTGTAGGGCCGGCCCTCGACGATCTTCTTCGCATACGCGTCGCCGACGCCGGGCAGGGCCTTCAGCTCATCCTCGCTGGCCGTGTTCAGGTCCAGCTTGTCGGCCTTGGCGGCCGACTCCTTCTTCTCGCCGGGCTTGCGCCTTGGCCACCGCGGACGAGGAAGCGCCGAACGCGATGGCCAGCGCGAGGGCGAAGGCGCGGAGCAGTTTCTGCATGGGGGTGCCTCCAGGAGGAGAGGAACTGCTGCCGCCCCTCTAGCACAGCGCGGGCGCCGACGCGCTCCCCTACTCCAGCGCGGCGGCGCAGCGGGCGACGCGCTCCATCGCCTTGCGGATGTCGGGCTCGGAGATGGCGAAGGAGAGGCGCAGGTACCCTTCGCGCCCGAAGGCGCTCCCCGGGACGGTGGCCACGCCGAACTCCTCGAGGAGGATCTCCGCCAGCCGCACCGTGCCCGGCACCGGCTCGCCGCGGAACTTCCGGCCGAGGAGCCCGGAGAAATCGGCGAAGACGTAGTAGGCGCCGTCCGGGGAATGGGCATCCACTCCGGGCATCTTGCCGAGCAGCTCCACCATGAGGTTGCGCCGCGACTCGAACTGCACGCGCATCGACTCGAGCAAGTCCTGAGGTCCGCGCAGCGCGGCCACCGCGGCGTGCTGCGAGAGCGAGCTGGGATTGGAGGTGCTCGCGTCCTGCACCTTGTTCATGCCGGAGATGATCTCCGCAGGTCCGCAGGCCCAGCCGAGGCGCAGGCCGGTCATCGCGTACGCCTTGGAGCAGCCGTTCACCAGCACCGTGCGATCCTTGAGCTCGGGCGCGATGGCGAGGAGATTGGTGGCCTTGACGCCGCCGTACACCAGCTTGTCGTAGATGTCGTCGGAGAGGATGGTGACGCGCGGATGGCGGGCCAGCACGCGGGCGAGGGCGCGCATGGCGTCGGCATTCCAAACCGCCCCGGTGGGATTGGAAGGGCTGGAGAAGATGAGCACGCGGGTACGCTCGCTGATCGCGCGCTCCAGATCCTCCGGGCGCGGCGTCCAGCCGTCCTTCTGGCGCAACATCAGCTCCACCGGCTTGCCGCCGGCGAGCCGCACCATCTCCGGATAGCTCACCCAGTAGGGATTGGGGATCACCGCCTCGTCGCCCTCGTCGAGCAGCGCCATGCAGGCGTTGTAGAGGGCCTGCTTGGCGCCCGAGGTGGCCACGACCTGCGCGATGGGCCAGCGCACGCCCACTTCGCGGAACATCCAGTCGGAGATGGCCTCGCG
Source organism: uncultured delta proteobacterium (assembly GCA_963792275.1). GTDB lineage: Bacteria > Myxococcota > Myxococcia > Myxococcales > 40CM-4-68-19 > 40CM-4-68-19. The sequence continues at coordinate 74,054 of CAWBVQ010000007.1, read as the reverse complement.
CAGCTCGGCCAGGCCGTTGGGAGCCGTATACTTGGTATATCCCTTGGCGAGCGCGTCGGAGACCGCCTGGGCCACGTGGGGAAAGAGCGGGAAGTCGGGCTCCCCCACCGAGAGCGAGACGATGTCGCGCCCTTCGCGCCGCAGCTGGATGGCGCGCGCGGTCATCGCCATGGTGGCGGACGGCTTGACTGCATCCAGGCGTCTGGCGGTGGCGCTCACGTCCCGAACCTCCGCCGCAGGGCTGCAAGCACGTTGGTCGGTACCAGTCCGGTCACGTCTCCTCCCAGGCGGGCCACGTCCCTGACGAAACGGCTGGAGATGTAGAAGTAGTCCTCGCCCGTCATCATGAAGAGCGTCTCCATCTCCGGGTCGAGCTTGCGGTTCATGTTCGCCATCTGGAACTCGTACTCGAAGTCGCTCACCGCCCGCAGCCCGCGCAGCACCGTGTTGACGCCCTCCTGCTGCGCGAACTTCACCAGAAGGCCGGAGAAGGTCTTCACCCGGATGCGCTTGTCGCCGTCGACGGCGCCGAGCAGAAGCTCCACCCGATCCTCCACGCTGAAGACGGCGTCCTTGGCGGGGTTGTTCAGGACCGCCACGATGAGGCCGTCGAACATCTTCAGCCCGCGCTGGATGATGCTCAGATGACCGTTGGTGGGCGGGTCGAACGAGCCGGGATAGAGGGCGATCCGCTTCGACATGTGCCCGGAACCGTAGAGGAGACGGCGCGCCGGGTCAACGACCGCCGTTCCGTCCGGTAGGCGTGCATGCGCCGGCTTGCATGACCATTTTGCGGTCACATGCGCGCGACAACTTTGGTGACGGCAGCGTTCTTGATGTCCGGATGTGCACAGGGAACCTCGGATCCCCCGCTTCCGGCGGACGTATCCGCCTCGCAACCGCAGCCCGCCCCGGCGGTTCCGCCGGGAAACGCGGCGCCTCCTCCGGGCACGGGAATTGCGCCCCCGGGACCCTGCGATTCCTCCATCCAACCGGCGGCGATGATCACCAGCAGCGGACGTTGCGCCGGGATCGTTCCCTCAGCCGTGACCTGCGCCGCCGACCTGGTGCTCTGCAGCGGCAGCGGCAACCGGCCGGCGGCGGCCACCAGCGACGGCCGCGGCTCGGCGGCGCTCTTCTGCGGCGACGACGCCGCAACCTCCGCCTTCGGCGACCTCTTCGTCCCCAGGCGCGGCGGATTCGTCTCCACCATGCCGCTGGGCAAGGACGTGCGGCCCCTGGCCGACGGCTTCATCACCTCCTCCAGCACCTTGAGCGTCTCGCCGCCCTCGTGGGACTTCGTCGCGCACGACGGCTCTTTGCGCGCGTCGCAGGCGTCCGGGTTCCTCCTCTCCAGCGCGAATGCAGCCGTGCTCGTCCGCGCCAGCGGCTCCGCGCTCCTCGCGCAGTCCGTGGCCGCCGACGGCACGCCGGGCGCCGACCGCGGAGCTGGGAACGCTGCAAGCGCCCGCCGACCGTCTCATGCTCGGCGGGGCCATCGACGTCTCGGGCGCGGCGCTGGTCATCTGGCAGGTGAACGGCGAGACGCGCGCGAGCGCACGCTGGCTGAGCGCCAGGGGCGCGGCGGCGAGCGCCGCGTTCGAGATTGAGGGCTGGCTCGATGCCATCCCCCCTGCCGCGCCGCTGGCCGGCGGCGGCATCGCGCTCGCGCGGGCGGCGCAGGGCAGTCCGCCGCAGTGGCGCTCCGTCGTCCCCGCGCTGCGCGCAGGCGAGGATCCGGTTCCGGCCTGGCTCGCCGGGCGCGGAGGCTTCTTCCTGCTTCCCGGCGGAAAGGCGATGGCGTTCGGAACGGAGATCGTCGCGCCCGACGGCACCGGCTGCGGCACGGTGGACCTTGGCGCACAGCTCCTGGGAATCGGCGTGGACGGCACCGCCATCGTCGCGCAGGACGCAAGGACGTTCAGGCTCTATCCGCAGCTATTCCGCTGAGAAGACCAGCACCCGGGTGTCGCCGTAGCGGCGCTCGTCGGAGAGCTGGAGCGGCGCCGCCGGGGCCGGTGCGGGCTCGCGGCGATCCATCTCCAGCACCACCCGCGCGGCCGGGGCGAGCAGGTCGTTTTCGCGCAGCGCCGCAAGCGTCGAGGCGGCGGCGCGCAGCGCATAGGGCGGGTCGGAGAACACCAGGTCGTACTTGTCCCCCCGCAGCCGGACGAGGGCGCCGGGCAATTCGTCGCGCAGCACCCGGCAGCGGTCCTCGTAGCGCAGCGCCGCCAGGTTGTGGAAGATGACGCCGCAGGCGCGGGCATCGCTCTCCACCAGGGTGGCGCGCGAGGCCCCGCGCGAGAGGGCCTCCAGCCCGAGCGCGCCCGTCCCGGCGTAGAGATCGAGGACGAGGAGCCCATCCATCCGCTGCCCGAGCGCGTCGAAGAGGCTCTGGCGCACCCGGTCGGCGGTGGGCCGCGTCTGGCTGCCGGGCACGGCGCGCAGGGTGCGCCCGCGCGCCTCGCCACCCACGATCCTCACTCCTCGCCCTCGTGCAGCGCCGCCACCGCGCCGATCAGCCGGCTCGAGGTCTTCTGCGCTCCGGCCGTGCGGAACAAGTCCAGCGCCTCGAAGCAACAGAGCGCCTCGAGCCGCGCTTGCACAGGCGGCGAGAGATCCCGCAAGAGCCGCTGGTGGCGCGCAGCGGACTGTTCCAGCGTGGCGCCGGTCTCGTCCGCCCAGGCCTGCAGCGTCTCCCAGATTTGCCGCGGCGCCGCCCGCCGCAGCGAGCGCAGGAAAGGGCCGGACGCGACCAGCTGGCGCAGTCCTCGCCGCGCAAGCCCAGCCGCCAGCGATTCGGTGGCGGTGGAGAGGGCGGTGCCTTGCAGCTCGTCGCCCAGGGCAGCGGCATCGTCCTCCATGCCGGTGATGCGCACGGCGCTCGGGGCCGCGCCGCGCGATTGAAGCTGCCGTGCCAGCTCGGCGGCCGCGCGCGCTCCGCCGAGGGGAACGATCTCCAGCCCCAGCTCCAGCTGACACACCGGCGTGGCCGCGAGCGCCGCGTCGCGAACGCTCTGTTGGCTGTCGGCCGCCGCCAGCGACACGCCGGTGAAGCCAGCCTCGATCTCGCGCTGCACCCGCTCGCGGTCGGGAACGGCCCCGGCGGCGCGGGGCGGGTCCTTGAGCAGCGCGAAGGGCCCGCGGAAGCGCAGCCCGTCGGCCGCCGCGAACGCCGCCTCCGCGAAGGCGGTGTCGTCGCGGCCCTCCTCGGGACCCTTCTCCTCGCCCTGCCCGGAAGGCCGCACCAGCAGAAGGGGCGCCTGCGCGTCGCGCGCCGCCCGGGCGAATCCGGCCATCGCGGCGGGCGCCGGGGCCGCCAGCGCCACCAGCACCGCCTGCTCGCGCGCCGCCGCGGAAAGCAGCTCGCGCACGCTCATCACCAGGAGCTCGCGCCCGCGCAGCCGCGACACGGCCGTCGCCGGACGCCGCGACCAGGCGAACTGGACCGCATCGCTAATGAACCACCTCTTCGTGGCGGTACTGCTCGCTCTCGAACTGGATGGTGGTGTGCTCGATGGCGAAGCGCTCGCGCAAGATGGCCCGCGCGTCGGTGAGGACCTGGTCGTGGCTGCGGCAGCCCGGACCCTCGCAGGTGACCACGATGTGGCAGCTCAGCGCCACCAGCCCGCTGGTGATGGTCCAGACGTGCAGGTCGTGCACCGCCGAGACGCCGGGCACCTGCGCGAGCGCCGCCGAGACCTCCCGCACCGCGATGTGCCCGGGCGCGCCCTCGAGCAGCACGTCCACCGCCTCGCGGCAGAGGCGCACCGCGCTCCAGACGATGGTGGCGGCGATGAGGAAGCTGACCAGCGGATCCGCCTCCAGCCGGCCGGTCCAGGCGATCAGCGCCGCCGACGCCAGCACCCCTACCGAGTTGAGCAGGTCTCCCGCGAGATGGAGGAAGGTGGAGCGGAGGTTCATGCTGCCCTGCTCGCCGGCATGGGTGATCCACATGCCCGCGGCGTTGAGCGCGATGCCCAGGGACGCGAGCGCCACCACCATGCGCAGTTCCACCGGCTCCGGATGCGCGAGCCGGTGCCACCCTTCCACGGCGATGCCCGCGGCGATGGCGAAGAGCAGCGCTCCGTTGACCAGCGCCGCCAGGATCTCCAGCCGGTAATACCCGTAGGTCCGCCGCTGATCGGCCGGGCGCGCGGCGATGCGCAAGGCGAAGAGCGAGAGGGAGATGGCGCCCACGTCGGCCATCATGTGACCCGCGTCGGAGAGGAGCGCGAGGCTGTTGGACATCCAGCCGCCTACACCCTCCGCGACCATGGCCACCGCTGCGACCAAGAGGGCGATGAGCAGGCGGCGCTGCTCCCCGCTGCGCGAGAGCCCATGGCCGTGCGCGTGATCGTGCCCATGATCGTGCATCCGGGACGATACTAATGCGCGGCAAGCCGAGCTTCCAGCAAGGACATGCGCTAGATTCGCGGCGCATGCGGGAAGAGCTGCAAGGCGCGGAATCCGGATTCGCCGTGGCCGGCGACGGAACGCGCATCCACTGGACGGCGGTGGGCCGCGGCGCGCCCGCACTGGTGTGCTGCGACGGCATCGGCTGCGACGGCTTCGCCTGGAAGTACGTGGTGCGCGACTTCTCGCCGCGCCACCGCATCATCCGCTGGCATTACCGCGGACACGGGCGCAGCGGAATTCCCCAGGACCGCAGCAAGGTGGGATTCGACGATACCTCGGCCGATCTGCAGGCCGTCCTCGCGGCCGCCGGCGTCTCGCAGGCCGTCTTCCTCGGCCACTCGATGGGCGTGCAGGTGGCGCTGGAATACCACCGGCGGCACCCGGACCAGGTGCTCGCCCTGGTCCTGATCTGCGGCTCGCACGGCCTGCCGCTCGACACCTTCCACGACAGCAAGGCGCTGAAGACCCTGCTCCCCTCGATGATCGCCGCGGCGGCGAAGTACCCGCAGGCGATGGCGCTGATCTGGCGGCTGGTCGCCGGAGGCGAGCTCGCCTACCAGGTGGCGACGCGCCTGGAGGTGAACGGCAAGCTGGTCAAGCGCGACGACTTCAGCCCCTACTTCGCCCATCTCTCCGGCATGGACCCGCAGCTCTTCCTCGGCATGCTCCGGCACGCGAGCGAGCACACCGCGTACGATCACCTGCCCGAAGTGGACGTGCCGGCGCTGATCGTGGCCGGCACCGCCGATACCTTCACTCCCTATTGGCTGAGCCAGGAGATGCACGACCGCATCCGCGGCTCCGAGCTGCTCACGGTGCCGGGGGGCACCCACGTCGCGCCCATCGAGCAGCCCGAGCTGATCGCCCTGCGGCTGGAGAAGTTCCTCGCCGCCCTTCCCGCGCGGAAGAAGCAGAAGAAGCTGCGCAGCGCGTGAGCCGGCTCGCCGCGCTGGTCACGCTCTTCGCCCTTCCGGCGCTCGCGCTGGATCCGCGCTTCGTCTGGGAGACGCTGGAGACGCCGCACTTCCAGGTGCACTACCACCAGGGCATGTACCGGTACGCGCAGAAGGCCGCGCGCGCGGCCGAGCTTTCCTACGCGCGGCTGGTGCCGCTCCTCGATCACGTCCCCGGGGCGCGAACCAACATCGTCGTGCAGGACGACACCGACTTCGCCAACGGCAACGCCACGCCGCTGCTCTACAACCTCATCCATGCCTTTGCCCCGCCGCCCGACTCGCGGAGCACGCTCGCCGACTTCGACGACAACGTCTACGAGCTGGTCTCGCACGAGTACACGCACATCCTGCACCTGGACACGGTGCTGGGCGTGCCCGAGGCGGTGAACGACGTCTTCGGCAAGCTCTGGATCACCAACGGCAGCCAGCCGCTCTGGTTCATCGAGGGCATCGCCACCTTCGCGGAGAGCGAGGTGAGCGGCGCCGGACGCGTGCGCAGCTCGGAGGAGGAGATGGTGGTGCGCGCCGAGGCGCTGGCGGGGAAGCTGCCGCGCATCGACAGGCTCTCCAACCTGGCGCTGGACTGGCCGCGCGGATTCGGCCAGTACACGGTGGGGTCGCGGTTCCTCGAGTGGATCCGCGACCAGTACGGGCTGGGCGCGCTGCGCGACCTCTCGCACGACTTCGGCGGGCGCGCCATTCCCTTCGGGATGAACTTCAGCTCTTCGCGCGTGCTGGGAAAGACCTATCTCGAGCTCTACGACGAGTTCGCCGCCTACGAGCGGCAGCGGGCCGAAGAGGTCCGCGACCAGGTTCGCGCGCGCGGCGAGACGGGGATCGCGCCGCTCACGCGGCTGGGAGAATGGGTGCGCACGCCCCGCTTCAGCGCAGACGGCTCGACGCTCTACTACAGCAACGCGGGACCGGATCGGCGGGCGGAGATCCGCGCGCTTTCGCGAGACGGAGCCGACCGGCACCTGGCCACGCTCTACTCCGACGGCGGCGGCGACGACACCCTCGCGGTGGGCCCGGACGGGCAGGTGGTCTTCGCCCGGGCCGAGGTGTACCAGCAATTCGAGCTGCTTCAGGATCTATACTCAGTAGATCCAAGGACCGGAGAAGAGCGCCGGCTCACCCGCGGCCTGCGCGCGCACGCCCCCGACGTGTCCCGCGACGGCGCGCTCGCCTTCGTCTGGCGCAGGCCGGGGGGCGCCACCGCCATCGCCGAGCTGCGCAAGGGAGAAGAGGTTCCGCGCGTGCTCTTCGAGGATCCGTCGGGAGAGCCGGTGGACAGCCCGCGATACTCGCCGGACGGCTCGCGCGTCGCCTTCCTGCACCACCGCGAGGGCGCCTGGGACCTGCGCATCCTCGACCGCGCGACGCTCGCGGTGTCCGACGTGACGCACGACCGCGCGCTGGACCGCGATCCCGCCTGGACCGCGGACGGCGAGTGGCTGCTCTTCAGCAGCGATCGAACCGGCGTCTACGACGTCTATGCCGCGCGCGCCGGCGAGCTCCGGCAGGTGACCGACGTGGTGCTGGGCGCGTTCGAGCCCGCGCCCTCGCCGGACGGAAAGCAGCTCGCGCTCGTCACCTACAGCGCGCGGGGCTACGACGTCGGCACCATGCCCCTGGACCCGGGTTCCTGGCGGCCGGTGACCGCGCCGCCGGTGGCGGACGAGCGCCCCAAGGTGACCGCGCTGCCTGCCGACGAGGCCTATCCCTCGCATCCCTACTCGCCGTGGGAGACGCTGCGCCCGCATTTCTGGCTCCCCTTCGCCGCGGCGGACGTCTACGGCACCACCGTGGGGGCGCTCACCGCCGGATTCGACGCCGTCGATCGCCACGAGTACGCCGCGACCGCGTGGTGGAGCCTCGCCGGCAAGGAGCCGGGCTGGGACGTCTTCTACGTCAACCATTCCTTCTATCCCGACCTGACGCTGGAGCTGACGCGCACCCTCGACGACCCGCAGGCGGCGGGGGGCCTCGACGCGCGCGGCTTCTACTACGAGACCGCGACCGGCGGCTCGCTCACCGCCACCTTCCCCTTCTCGCAGGTGGCGCGGACGCAGGCGATCTCCCTCACCTACGAGCTGAACCACCTCTCGGTCCACGCCAATCCGCTGGGCGTCGCCACCTCGCCGGGGCTCCTCGGCGCCGCCACCGTGAGCTACTCCTGGTCGGACGCGCGCAGGTTCGTGCGCAGCATCTCCAGCGAGGAGGGACAGCGCTTCAGCCTGGCGTTCCGTTTCTCCGACCGCGCGCTGGGCAGCGACTTCTCCTTCTGGCAGCTCTCCACCACCGGTTCGAAGTACTTCGCGCTGCCCTTCGCCACCGACGGCGTTCCCTGGCACCACGCGCTGGCGCTGCGAGCCTCGTTCGGGGTGTCCGACGGCGACCTCTCCAACCGTCACGATTTCTTCCTCGGCGGCTTCCAGCAGGGCGACCCCATCGCCAGCGTGATCAATCCCGCCAATGCGCCGGTCCGCATCCTGCGCGGGTTCGCCCGCGACGCCTTCCACGGCACCGCCTTCGCGCTGGGCACCGCCGAATATCGCTTTCCCATCTGGAACGTGGAGACCGGAGCCTGGACCCTGCCCGTCTACCTGCGCAGGCTGCACGGCGCCATATTCGGCGACGCTCGGCGACGCCTTCAGCTTCGACCGGGACGACTTCCACCTGCACGCGGGGGCCGGCGCCGAGCTTCGCGCCGAGGTGGTGCTGGGATGGATCCTTCCCGCGGACTTCCGCTTCGGCTGCGCGCGCGGCCTCGAGAACAGCCCGCTCGCGGTGGTGGATTGCTACGCGGCGCTGGGCGGGATTTTCTGAACGGCGCTCGCGGCGGCAGCCGGGAGGGGATAATCTCCAGGCATGCGGCGCGCGCTGCTCCTTCTCGGCGTGTTGGCGACCTGCGGGGGGCCCGCCCCCTCCGACTCCGACCTGCCGCCTCCGGGCGAGTTCCTGCAATCCTTGTACTTCCGGACGGCGCGGGAAGTGATTCTCGATCAGAAGACGTGGGAGCTCACCTGGCCGCGTCTCACCGGCGAGCGCACCACTCCGCCGGCCATCGACTTCCAGAATTCCATGGTGCTGGTCGCGGCTCTCGGGGAGCGGCCCACCAGCGGCTACTTCGTGACCATCAACAATGCCCGCATCATCTCGGGGGGCAGGCTGGCCGCGGGAGTGGAGGAGTCGGTGCCCGGTCCGGGCTGCGGCGTCCTCAAGGTCACCACCACGCCGGCCATGGCGGTGGTGGTGCCGAAAGTGGTGCCGGACGCGGTCGTCCTCTCGAGCGGCATCCACACCCGCCACTGCAAATGAGGGCCGCGCCTACCCGCCGAGCCGCTTCAGCTCGTCCGCCAGCGCGTCGATCGACACCTCGTGCTGCGCGCCGCTCTTCAGCTCCTTGAGCCGGGCGCGCCCGCTCTTCAGCTCCTGGTCGCCCAGCACCAGCGCGAAGCGCGCGCCCAGGGCGTCGGCGCGCTTGAGCTGGTTGCCGGGATTTGCCTTGCGGAAGCTCACCTCGACGGCGATGCCCGCCGAGCGAAGCTCGTGCGCGAGCGCGTCGGCGCGGGCGGCCTCGGCGTCGCCCAGGGGAGCGATGAAGAGCAGCGGCCTGGTGGCGCGTTCCTTCCCCTGTTGCGCGAGCAGGAGCGCGAGCCGCTCGACTCCGGCGGCGAATCCGATGCCCGGAACGTCCGCGCCGCCCAGCTCGCGAACGAGACCGTCGTAGCGGCCGCCTCCGGCGACCGTGCTCTGCGCGCCGAGGCCCGAGGTGGCGATGGCCTCGTAGGTGGTGCGCGTGTAGTAGTCGAGACCGCGGACCAGCCTGGCATCGACGACGAAGGGCACGCCGACGGCGCGCAGCGCCTGTTGCACGCCGGCGAAGTGCGCGCGGCAGGGATCGCAGAGGAACTGCTCCATCGCGGGCGCGCCCGCGGCCACCTGCGCGCACTTCGGGTTCTTGCAATCGAGCACGCGGATGGGGTTGGTCTCCACCCGCTTCTTGCAGTCGTCGCAGAGCTCTGCGAGGTGCGCGCGCAGGTAGCCCTGCAGCGCCTCGCGATACTGCGGCCTGCAGTTGCCGTCGCCCAGCGTGTTGAGGTGCATCTCGAAGGGCACCTCCAGCGCCCGCAGCCAGGTATCGAGCAGCTCGATCTGCTCGGCGTCGATGCGCGGCCCGGCGCTTCCGAACGCCTCCACGCCGATCTGGGTGAATTGCCGGTAGCGGCCGCGCTGCTGCCGCTCGCGGCGGAACATGGGCCCGAGGTACCACCACTTCGTCTCCGGCTCCTGCTGGTTGACGTTGTGCTCCACGTACGCGCGCACCAGCGAGGCGGTGTTCTCCGGCCGCAGGGTCACCGAATCGCCGCGGTCGTCGAAGGTGTACATCTCCTTGCCGACGATGTCGGTCACCTCCCCGATGCCGCGGACGAAGAGCTCGGTGCGCTCGAGCACCGGGGTGCGCGCCTCGCGGTAGCCGTAGAGGGGAAAGAGCTCGCGCGCGGCCTGCTCCACCCGGTGGTAGTGGCCGACGCGCACCCAGGGGTCGTCGTCCTTGACGTAGGTGTCGATGGGCAGCACGTCGCGCGTGCCCTTCACGCCGCGGATCTTCTGACTCATTCCAGCGCCTCGCCCAGCTTGATGGGCAGTCCCGGCGCGAGCCGCGCGGCGAGCTTCACCCCCGGCGCGAAGAGCAGCACCACCGTGGAGCCCATCTCGAAGACGGCCAGCTCCCCGCCCTTCTCCACCCGCTGCGGCTGCGCGTAGATGGTGCGCGAGGCCCGCCGGGTGCGCCGCGCGTTGGTCACCACGTCGTCGTAGAGCGCGCGGATGCGGCCCACGTTGGTCGCGCCCACCGCCACCACGCCGCAGGGCCCCCGCGCCGTGCGCAACAGGGTCGTCAGCCGCTCGTTGACGCAGAAGAGCTTCTCCACGTTGCGCACGCCGGCGGGGTTCACCGGCCAGAGCTGCCCGGGCACGTTGACGTAGCCGGCGATCTCTCCTGCAAGCGGGGCGTGGATGCGGTGGTAGTTGTAGGGCGCGAGGTAGATGGTGCAGAAGACGCCGCCGGCGAACTGCCGCGCATCCTCCTCGGCGGCAGGGCCGCCGATCAGCTCGGCCAGCGTGTAGTGCTTGCCCTTGGCCTGGTAGAGGCGGGAAGCGACGATGTCGCCGAGCTCCCCCACCGTTCCGTCCACCGGGCTCACGGGGAGCAGCTCCCCGGGCGCGATGGCGCGCGCTCCCGGCTTGAGGCGGCGGGTGAAAAATTCGGTGAAGGTGGGGTACTCGTCGATGGGCCGCTCCGCCTCGCTCTCGTCCACGCCATACTTCTTCGCGAAGGCGCGGATCACCGCGCGCAGCACCGGCCGGGGCGCGTTCAGCCTGCACGCAGCGCCCACCGCGCGCGAGAGCGTGTTCTTGGGCAACAGGCGCAGCAGCGTGTACGACAGCTCCGGCATCGGGCTGCGTTGTCTAGCAGGGAGCAGAGCGGAACGCTATTGCGGTTGGCCCTCGGGCGCGGGAGGCGCAGCGCCGGGTTCCGGCGCGCCGGGGATGACGATGCGGTACTCCGGCTCGCCTGCATCCTGGGCCGCGGCGGGCGCGGAGCGCGGACGGGCGGCCGCTGCCGGCGCTCCTGCATCCGGCGCTGCGGCGGGCCGTGGCGCCTCCGGCGGGCGCGGATCGGCAATGCGCCGGTAGATCTTCCCGTCCGCGACCAGGATTGCCTGCCCCGCCATGCCGGGCAGCTTGCTCCTGCACCCCTCCGAGGCAGCCACGCGGTAGACGGTGCCGGTCTTCCCCGTGCCCTGCTCGTTGAACGGCTCGTTGTCCACCAGGCAGCCGCCGGTCTGCGTGTTCAGGTCGGCGATGGAGGCGCCGGGCCCGTACGGGTCCTGCTCGGCGGCGGTGCCCGCGTCGTTGGCGGCGAGGACCTGCTCGGGGTCGATGCTCGTCCTGGCGGCGGGCGCCGGCGCGGCGGTGAGCTTCTCGCGCTCGGTCCGCTCCTTCGCCAGCGCCTCGCGCCCGCGCTGGATGGCGCCGAGCATGGTCTGGGCGGACTGCGCGTCCACGGAGCGGCCGTCCACCTTGCGCAGCAGCGAGACCACCTCGTCCATGCGCGGATCGCCGTAGGCGTCGTCGAGCTGGCTGGCGTAGAGCTGTTGGTAGAGCGCCGACGCGCGCTGGTAGTTCTCGTCCGGTCCGGTGGTCCGGTGGCAGGCCCCGGCGGCGAGGAAGAAGAAAGAGAGGGCGGCGAGCCGGGACAAGATTCCTCCTCTAAAGGACCGACGCCGCGACGCTAGCACGCCGGCGCGAGCGCGGCAGGTTTCCGGACGAGCGTCAAAAACGCGTCTGCACGCCGAGGGAATCGGTGTGCATGTCCCACCACAAGAGACCACCTCCGGCAATCGCCAGCACCGCCGCGCCGACGTAGAAGCCGCGGGCGAGGCTGCTGTCGCGGCTGGGGTCGGACGCGGCGCGCGCCTGCAAGGCGATGCCCGCCACCGCGCTCGCCACGCCGGCTCCCAGCGCGCCGATCGCCGCGGGCCTCACCCAGGCGGGCTTGCCCGGCGACTCCAGCGCCACCGCCACCGGAAGCGCCGCCGCCGGCACCGCCACCACCGGCGGCGCGCCCGGCTCCAGCCTCGCCTCGGTGGTGCGGTCGAATCGGACCTCGACGAAGGAGCTGATCTCCGACTGCTTGTCCTTCACCCGCACCACGTGCTGGCCGGGGACCAGGCCGGAGAGGGGTTGTGCGAGCGGGAGCGTGCCGGCCGCGCGTCCGTCGATGAAGAGCGCGGCTCCCGGCGCGCCCGGCACCTCCACCCGGAGCGACCCGACGAAGCGCGACGGCGCCAGCAGCTGGACGGCGGCCGCGTGCATGGTCTCGATGAGCGCGGCGTCCGAGCCGCTGACCGGCAACGTCGCGCGCCGCAGCTCCTGCGTCGTCTTCGCGTCGAGGAGCTTGAGGTCGATCATGAACGCGTCGCCGAGCTGGCTGGTGGTCCCGACGATCAGCTGGCGCGCACCGGCGCGCAGGGCGGCGGCCGCGGAGCAAGCGACGCGCTCCTCGCAGCCGGGCTCGCGGCGCAGCGCCGCGGCGACGTCCTTCTCCGCCGCGAGCCGGGCCTCGCCGATCTGCGAGAGCTCGTTGCGCAGCGTCACCTCCAGCGCCTTGACCATGTCCGCGGGCGCGCCCAGCGGATGCAGGGGCAGCAGAGCGACCACCGGGGAAGGCGTCGCCGTGGCGAGGACGGCCGTTGCGAGCCCTGCCCACATCGCGGCCATCCTCCCATCCATCGCCTGCGCGCCCAAGAAAATTACGGAGTGGTTGCCCCTCATCCTGCACTACACTTGCCCGTGCAATGTGCCGCCTGTTTGGGTGCCGTTCCCGCGAACCCGGCGCCGTCTCCCACGAGCTCTTCCACGGGGCCAACGCCCTGCGCGTACAGAGCCGCGAACACCCCGACGGCTGGGGGCTGGCCTGGTACGAGAACAGCGCGCCGCGGGTCGTTCGCAGTCTCACCCCCGCCCACGGCGACGCAGATTTCGAGCGGCTGTCGCAATACGTGAGCGCGCACACGGTGCTCGCCCACGTGCGCAAGGCCAGCGTGGGCCGCGTGGCCGCGGAGAACACGCATCCCTTCCAGCGCGGCCCCTGGCTCTTCGCGCACAACGGCACGCTGCCCGAGTGGGAAGAGCGGCGGCAATCGCTGGAGGAGCTCATCCATCCCTCGCTGCGCGCGGAGCTGCGCGGCGACACCGACAGCGAGCGCTGCTTCTTGCTCTTCCTCTCGCGGCTGCGCCGCCGCTGCCAGGTGGACCGCGCCGACGTGCGCTCCGCCGCCGCGGCGCTGGCGGAAACGGTGGCGCTGGTGCGCGAGATCTTCGAGCAGCGGGGGACGAAGGCCAGCACCACCTTCCTCGCCACCGACGGGCGCCTCTTGCTCGCCTGCAGGCGCGGACGCACGCTCTTCCTCTCCTCGCCGGATCCCGGACCGCGAGGGCCGGTGCGCCTACGTGGCGGTGGCGAGCGAGGATCCGGGCGAGCCGCCCCCGGGCGGAAGGCACGCCTGGCGGCCGTTGCCCGACGACGCGCTCGTCGCGGTGGACGCCGATCTGCGGCTCGAGGTGACCTCGCTCTTTTCGCAGTAGGCCGGCGGCGCCGGCGATCTCCACGGCTCCAGCGCGCGCAGGAGCCGTTCGCCGCGCGGCCCGGTGGCGCGCAGGCGGATGGTGCGCGCGTTCGGCCCGGCATGGGCGAGCGCGAGCTCCAGCCGATCCGCTGGAAGGGCCTCGCCGGCCCGGTCGGCCCATTCGCAGAGGGTCGCGGCGGGCTCTGCCAGGAGGTCGTCGAACCCCAGCGCGAACAGCTCCGCCGGCCCGGAGAGACGGTAGAGATCGATGTGCTGCAGCGGCACCGGCCCGCGATAGAGATTCACCAGCGCGAAGGTGGGAGAGCTGGCGGGCTCGGCGGAAGCTCCCTGTGCCGCCGCCTTCACCAGCAGGGTCTTCCCCGCGCCCAGGTCGCCGGTGAGCGCGACGAAGTCTCCGGGACGCAGCGCCGCCCCGAGCTTGCGCCCGAGCGCGCGCGTGGCGGCAGGGCGGGTCATGAGGAATTCGCGATTCATCGCCGCCAGCGCCGGAACAGCCGCGGCAGCCCGGTGCGCACGATGTCGGTCGCGATCAGCGGCGTCTCGCCGATCTTCTCCGCTGCCAGATCGCCTGCCATCGCGTGCAGGAAGACGGCGAGACGGGCGCGTTCCGCGGTGCCGCCCACGCCGCCGCGGCGGGCGAAGAGCGCGGCGGCGATGCCGGTGAGGACGTCGCCCGTTCCCGCGGTCGCCATGCCCGGGTTGCCTGCGGCGCAGATCGCGGTGGAACCTTCGGGATCGGCCACCACGCTGTGCGCGCCCTTGAGCACGAAGGAGGCGCCGAAGCGCTGCGCCGCGCGGGCGGCGGCCTCCAGGCGATCCGCCAGAACCCGCTCGGTGTCCTCCCCGGTGAGCCGCGCGAACTCGCCGGGATGCGGCGTGAAGAGCGGGCGCGTGGGCGCCCTCGCAACCCATCCGGCGATGCGCTCGCGATGCTCCGCCAGCGCGTTCAGCGCGTCGGCGTCGAGGACCGCCGCCTCCGCCGCCGCGAGAAGCTCGCCGATCGAGCGGACCGGTCTCGGGGCCGCGCGGGATTCCCGGACCGATGGCGAGCGCGGTCTTCCCCTTCAGCGCGGCGAGGAGCGCGGGCAGGTCTTCGGGAGCGAGCGGCCCCTCCCCGGGAAGCGCGACGAACATGGCCTCGGGAAGCCCGTGCAGGGCCGCGGCCACCTCCGGACGCGCCGCCAGCGTGACGAGCCCGGCCCCGCAGCGCAGCGCCGCCTCGCACACCAGCGCTGCCGCGCCGCTCTTTCCCGCGGAGCCCGCGACCACCAGGACATGGCCGAAGTCGTTCTTGTGCGCGTTGCGGGGGCGCGGCGGAAACTGCGCTCTCGCCCACTCCTCGTCGATCAGGTCGCAGGCCGGGCCGGAGAGCTTCTGCTCCAGCGAGCGGGGGATGCCGATGGGCGCCACCTCGATGCGGCCGGCGCACTCCGCCCCGGGGTGGAGGTAGAGGCCCCGCTTGGGCGCGTGCAAGGTGACGGTGACGTCGGCGCGGGCCACGTGGACCGGGTAGACGTGGCCGTTGTCGGAGTCGACGCCGCTCGGCACGTCGACCGAGACGAGCTTCGCTCCGCGCTCGCGCGCCGCGTTCATGGCGCGGATCGCCTCGGCCTCGCGGCCTTCGGGCGGCCGGCCAAGCCCGCTGCCGAAGACGGCATCGATCAACACCGTGCCGGGGCCAGGGCGCGGCGCGCTTCCGCCCGCCTCGCCGCCGGTGGCCAGCCACGCCTTCGCCGCCAGCAGGGCATCGCCCTTCAGCGTCTCCGGCGGGCGCGTATACCAGGTATATACATCGCAGGAGCCGTGCAGGAGCCGCGCCGCCACCGATCCGTCGCCGCCGTTGTTGCCCGGCCCGCAGAACACCAGGATCTGCCGGGGCCGCGACGACGCGGCCTCCCGCGCAACCGCCGCGCCGGCGCTCTCCATCAGCACCCGCGTGGGCAGGTCCGCCTCCGCCGCCGCAAGCCGATCCAGCTCGCGCTGCGCGGCGGCGGTGAGGAGCCTCATCCGATCAAGTCCTTCATCTCGCGCACCGCCTGGGCGAGCCCGGTGAGCACCGCCCGGCAGACGATGGCGTAGCCGATGTTCAGCTCGGTGATCTCCTCGATCCCGGCCACCGGACGCACGTTCCAGTAGTCGAGGCCGTGGCCGGCGGCGACGCGCAAGCCCAGCCGCGCAGCCGCCCTTGCCGCCTCCACCACCCGCGCCAGCTCGCGCGCGCGCTCCTGCCCGTTGCGCGCGTCGCAGTAGCGGCCGGTGTGCAGCTCGACCGCCTGCGCGTCGGCCCGGTGGCTGGCCTTGATCTGCTCCAGGTCGGGATCGACGAAGAGCGAGACTTCGATGCCGGCATCGCGGAGCGCGCGAGCCACCCTGCGCACTTCCTCGCGGTTGGCGACGACGTCCAGGCCCCCCTCGGTGGTCAGCTCCTCGCGCCGTTCCGGCACCAGCGTGGCGGTGTCCGGCCGCTGCTGCAGCGCCAGCTCCAGCATCTGCTGCACCGCCGCCATCTCCAGATTCAGCGTGCCGTTGACGGTCTTGCGCAACAGCTCGAGGTCGCGATCGTTGACGTGGCGCCGATCCTCGCGCACGTGCAGCGTGATCTGGTCCGCCCCGCCCAGCTCCGCCATCACCGCCGCCGCCACCGGATCCGGATAACGGCCCTTCCGCGCCTGCCGCAGCGTCGCGACGTGATCGATGTTGACTCCGAGCCGCACCGTACCTCCCGGGGCGCAGAGTCTAGCAGATCAAAATCCGGCTCGCGTTGACCCGATCCGCGAACCGCTCTATGCGCCGATGGCCTTCTTCAGCTCCCCGGCGATCTGCGCCGCGTACGCGTCGATGCTCTTCTGCTCGGGGCCTTCCACCAGCACCCGCACCTTGGGCTCGGTCCCGCTGTAGCGCACCAGCACGCGCCCGTTCGCGCCCAGCTTCTTCTCCGCGTCGCGGATGGCGCGCATCACGCCGGGCAGCGAGCCCAGCTCCGGCTTGCTCTTCACCACCAGCCCGAGCTGCGCCTGGGGGAACACCTCCATGCACCGGGCCAGCTCGGACACGCGGCTTTCCGCTCTCCACCATCACCGAGAGGAGCGAGAGCGCCGCCACCGTGCCGTCGCCGGTGGTGGCGTGGTCGAGAAAGACCAGGTGCCCGCTCTGCTCGCCGCCGAAGCTGTACCCGCCGCGGCGCAGCTCCTCCACCACGTAGCGGTCGCCGACCCGCGTGCGCAGCACCCGCCCGCCCGCCCTGGCGATGCACTGGTCGAGCCCCATGTTGCTCATCACCGTCGCGACCAGCGTCTTCTTGGGCAGCGCCCGGCGGCGGATGAGCTCGAGCCCGCAGATCGCCATCACCGCGTCGCCGTCCACCACCTTGCCCTGCTCGTCGGAGACGATGAGGCGGTCCGCGTCGCCGTCCAGGGCGATGCCCAGGTTGGCGGAGGTCTTCTTCACCGCCTTGCACAGCGTCTCCGGGTGCAGCGCGCCGAAGCCGCGGTTGATGTTCTTGCCGTCGGGCGAATTGCCGATGACGATGACCTTCGCGCCCAGCTCCTCCAGCACCGCCGGCGCCACCCGGTAGGCGGCGCCGTGGGCGCAGTCCACCACGACGGTCATGCCCTCGAGGGTGAGGTGCTCGCGGGAAGGTGCTCTTGGCGTAGACGATGTAGCGGCCGGCGGCGTCGTCGATGCGGAACGCCTTGCCGATGCTGGTGGCGGTGGGCCGCAGGTGGTCGCAGCTTGTCGTTGGCGATCAGGTCCTCGATGTCCGCCTCGACCTCGTCGGGGAGCTTGAAGCCGTCGGCGCTGAAGAACTTGATGCCGTTGTCCTGGTAGGGGTTGTGCGAGGCGCTGATGACCGCGCCGGCGTCGGCGCGCATGGAGGTGGTGAGGTTGGAGATGGCGGGCGTGGGCAGTGGCCCGCAGAGCAGCACGTCCACGCCCATGCTGCAGATGCCCGAGGCGAGCGCCGGTCTCCAGCATGTAGCCGGAGAGCCGGGTGTCCTTGCCGATCACCACCCGGTGGCGGTGGTTGCCGCCGCTTGATCTGGTACGCCAGCGCGCGGCCGAGCTGGAGCATCAGCTCGCCGGTCATCGGATAGACGTTGGCGACGCCGCGGATGCCGTCGGTTCCGAACAGCTTGCGGGCGGGCTCGATGGGTCTTTCTGCCAAGCGGACGGCCATGTTGGATGCTCCAGGAGTGGGATGCAAATCTTGATGCCTGACAGGGAAGGCGGCAAGCGGCCTGCCGGCTGTCAGCCAACTGACGTACGAATGGCATCCGCCACCGCCAATGCCTCGCGGGTGGCCGCCACGTCATGAACACGCACCAGGGCGGCCCCATTCAGGGCCGCGGCCACCGCGGCAGCCACGCTGCCGAGGACCCGGTCCGCCGCCGCGCTTGCCGGTGGCGACGCCGATGAACGCCTTGCGCGAGGCCCCGGTCAGAAGCGGCCGCCCCAGCTGCGGCCAGCTCGCGCAGGCGGCGGAGCAGAAGCAGGTTCTGGGCCCCGGTCTTGGCGAATCCGATGCCCGGATCGAGGGCGATGCGCTCCTCCGGAATGCCGCCCTCCCGCGCCCGCCGCAGCACCTCTTCCAGCTCGGCCAGCACCTCGCCGTGCAGATCGGCGTAGGTGGCGCGCGCCTGCATGTCGGCGGGAGTGCCGCGCATGTGCATCAGGCAGAACGCCGCGCCCGCCGCCGCCCGGCCAGGTCGCGGTCGCGCGCCAGCCCGGAGACGTCGTTGACGATCTCCGCGCCGGCATCGAGCGCCGCCGCGGCCACCGCGGCCTTGGTGGTGTCGATGCTGATGCGGCAGGCGCGTCCGCCTGGCCAGCTCGCGGATCACCGGCACCGTCCGCGCGCCGCTCCTCCTGCCCGTCCACCGGCGCGGCGCCGGGACGGGTGGATTCGCCGCCCACGTCGAGGAGGTCCGCGCCCTCCTCCGCGAGGCGCAGCCCGCGGGCGAGCGGATCGTAGCGGCCGCCGTCGGAGAAGGAGTCGGGCGTGGCGTTGACGATGCCCATGACGGCGGTGCGCTCCGGCAGCCTGCCGCGAGGCAGCTTCCAGGCGCTCGCGCGCAGCGGGGTCTCCACCTGCGCGGCGCGCCGCAACAGCTCGGTCCCGTGCGAGACCGGCGGCGCTGCGCCGCGACCGCCAGCTGCGAAAGGCTCCCCACCGCCAGCAGGCCGGCCTCGCCCTGCAGCACGGTGAGCGCCGGGCTCTGCAGCGCTCGAGCCAGCGACGCCGCCGAGGGATCGAGCAGCACCGCCCAGCCGCGCAGGCTGCCGTCGGGCGCGGCCCTCGCCGCCGCGCACGCCTGCAGCGAGTCCCTCTCGCGCTGAAGCTCGAGCAACCGCATCGCGCGCACTCTAGCAGCGAGGCGCGGGCGGTGGAGCGGACGGGAGTGTAGACTCCGGCCATGAACGACGCAGCCTTCATCCAGGCGCTCGAGTCGGGCGCGCTGCCCGCGCACGAGATGAACCACGCCGCTCACCTGCGCCTCGCGCTGCTCTTTCGCGGCGACCCCGGGCGGGCGCGGGAAGTGCTCCTCAAGTACATCGGCAAGGTGGGCGCGCAGGTGAAGTACAACGAGACGCTCACCTGGTTCTGGCTGCGCGCCGTCAACGCGCACCAGGGCCACACGGTGAAGGAGCTCTTGCGCACGCCTCTCGCCGACACCAACCTGCCGCTGCGCCACTGGTCGCCGGAGGTGCTCTGGACGACGCCGCGCGGACCGGTTGGGTGGAACCGGACCTGAAAGCGCTGCCCTTCTAGGCCTTCCCTACGCCTTGCCCGCCTCGGTCTTCGGGCACCGAGGCCGTCAGGCCGCCCAGCGCGTCGAGGATCTTCGACTTCTCCTTCACCTCGGGACGCCTCACTTCGGGCGGCTTCTGCGGCAGCGACACGGGCTTGCTCTTGTTCAGCGTCCCGCCCTGCATCAGCACGGTGACCTCGGCGCCGTCCAGCGTCTCCCACTCCAGCAGCGCGACGCGCGATGCGCTGCGAGCGCGGGCTTCTGCTCCATCAGGAGCCGCTTGGCGCGCGCGTACTGCGAGGTGACGATCTTGGCGGACCTCGGAGTCGATGTCGATGGCGGTGGCCTCGGAGAAGTTGCGCTGCCGCTGAACCGAACTCGCGGCCGAGGAACACCTCGCCCTCCTCCTCGCCGAAGGCCAGCGGCCCGAGCTTGTCGCTCATGCCCCACTCGCAGACCATGCTGCGCGCGAACTTGGTGGCGTGCTCGATGTCGCTCTTGGCGCCCGAGGTGATCTCGTTGAACTTCAGCTCCTCGGCGATGCGCCCGCCCATGGCCATGGCGATGCGGTCGAGGACCGCGTTCCTGTTCCAGTTCAGCCGGTCTTCCTTGGGCAGCATCTGGGTGAGCGCCCAGCGCCGGCCCGCGCGGGATGATGGTGACCTTGTGCACCGGGTCGCACTCCGGCAGCAGCTTCGCCACCAGCGCGTGGCCCGCCTCGTGCCAGGCGGTGATCGCCTTCTCCTTCTCGGTGATGATCATGCTGCGCCGCTCGGCGCCCATCATCACCTTGTCCTTGGCGAACTCGAAGTCGCGGCTGTCCAGCCGCTCCTTGTTCTTGCGCGCGGCGATCAGCGCCGCCTCGTTGACCAGGTTTTCCAGGTCGGCGCCGGAGAACCCCGGCGTGCCGCGGGCGATGGCGTCGAGGTCCACCTCCGGCGAGAGCGGCGTCTTGCGCGTGTGCACCTTGAGGATGCCCTCGCGGCCCTTCACGTCCGGACGCGGCACCACGATGCGGCGGTCGAAGCGGCCGGGACGCAGGAGCGCGGGATCGAGCACGTCGGGCCGGTTGGTGGCGGCGATGAGGATGACGCCTTCGTTGGACTCGAAGCCGTCCATCTCCACCAGGAGCTGGTTGAGCGTCTGCTCGCGCTCGTCGTGACCGCCGCCCAGGCCGGCGCCGCGGTGACGGCCGACGGCGTCGATCTCGTCGATGAAGATGATGCAGGGCGCGTGCTTCTTGCCCTGCTCGAAGAGGTCGCGCACGCGGCTCGCGCCGACGCCCACGAACATCTCCACGAAGTCGGAGCCGGAGATGGAGAAGAAGGGCACGCCCGCCTCGCCGGCGATGGCGCGGGCGAGCAGCGTCTTGCCCGTGCCCGGAGAGCCCATCAGCAGCACGCCCTTGGGGATGCGGCCGCCGAGCTTGGTGAACTTCTTCGGGTCCTTGAGGAACGGCGATGATCTCCTCCAGCTCGTCCTTGGCCTCGTCGATGCCGGCCACGTCGGAGAAGGTGACCTTGTTGTGGTTCTCGGTGAGCAGCTTGGCCTTCGACTTGCCGAAGCTCATCGCCTTGCCGCCGCCCGCCTGCAGCTGGCGCATGAGGAAGACGAAGAGGATGCAGAGGAACGGCCAGCGGCATCCAGGAGACGAGGAACTGCGCCCAGAGCGACTGCGAATCCTCGTTCTCGAACTTCAGCGCAACGCCCTTGGCGCGCATCCGCTCGAGGAGCTGGCTGTCGAGCGGCGAGACGGTCCGGAACTCCTGCCGGTTCTTGAACTGGCCCTGGAGCTTGTTGCCCTTCACGGTGGTGGTGGAGACGTCGCCGCGGTCCACCGCCGCGTAGAACTCGCTCGCGTCGATCTCCTTGGGCTCAGGCGCCTTGCCGCGGGAGAAGATCGAATAGAACGAGAAGAAGAGCAGGATCAGCACCGCCCAGAGAAAGAAGGTCTTGTACGACTGTCTCACCGTGGCTCCTCGTCAGGCCGTTCGATCCATCGTAGCAGAATGGGATCCGGGCCGCCGCCTGCATGCTAACGGTCCGTCCGGAGGCTTCATTTCCGGGCCGATCCGAAAGCTCATGGCAGCTCTTTCGCGACACGCCGCGCCAGGGCGCAATCCCTCCACCCAGAAGAGGCGGCCGTGCGCGTCGGCGAGCACGGCGAGGCGGGTGCGATCCTCGCGCGGGATGTGCGCGTCGATGCAGAGATCCGAGACCTTCTTGGTGCGGCCTCCGGCGGGACGGAAGCGGTCGCCAGGCCGCCGGCCGCGCAGCGTCCAGGGAAAGGGTGCCTCCGTCAGATCCACGCCGGTCCCCTCCGCATCACCTGGCGCAACGTGCAGCGCACGGCGCCCCCAAGCGTAATCGCCCGGCCCGGGGACCGCCACCGTGGCGCCCGCCTCCTCGACCGGGCGCGCCCCGCGTCGCTCGAACGTCACCCGCGCGCGGCCGCCCGGCAGGTCGAGGCTTCCGCCGTGCTCGAGGAGCCTGAGCAGCGCTTCGATGTGGGGGCGCTCCGGACGCAATCCAGCTTCGGCGGCCTGGGCGACGAGCGCCCGCCGCTGCAGCGCAGGATGAAGGTGCGCCCCCGAGGCGGCGAGTCGCGCTGAGGAGCGCGTCCTCCTCGGCGAAGGTCGCCGCAGCCGCGCAGAGGGCCTCCTCGAGGCGGGGGTTCAAGGAAAGGAGCGCCGGCCAGAGCGCGCGAAGCCTGGCCCGCGCCCGCGCGGGGTCCAGGTTGTGGGGATCGTCCAGGTACTCAGATCCCCTGCGCCGCGCAGTACGCCTCGGTGGCGGCGCGGGGCACGTCGAGCAGCGGCCGCAGCAGATTCGATCCCCTGGCCGAGCGGCCGCCTGCGTCGGATGCCGGCCAGGGCGCCCGACCCGGCGCCGCGGATGAGCCGGAGGAGCAGCGTCTCCGCCTGGTCGCGGCGGGTATGGGCCGTGGCCACCACGGCGGCGGAAGCTTGCCGGGCCAGATCCTGTAGCGCCGCATATCGCGCCTCGCGGGCGGCGGCCTCCAGTCCGAGCGGCTTGACGTTCAAAAATTGGATTCTGAAGGTCAGAAATGGAACGCCCAGATGGCGGGCGAGGTCGCGCACGCGGTCCGCGTCGGAGGCGGAATCGGGCCGCAGGCCGTGGTCGACGTGTCCGATGGCGCAGCGCAGGCCCACCCGCGCCGAAGCCGCCGCGAGCGCGGACGAATCGGCGCCCCCCGAGCAGGCGACCAAGACCCGCTCGCCGGAGGGCAAGCCGCTGGCGACCGCTTGTTCGACGCTTTCCGCCACATTTCCCACCACCCCAGTCTATCGCCCGATCGGACACGATTCGGGCGGGGCACTTGCGGATGGAGTGTTGAGAACCCAATTTTACCCAGCCAAAGGGGGCATCGAGTCGGCAGCAAAGACATCCAGGAGCGACATCGGACACGAGCGGTGACGCGGCCTCGGCCGCGACCATGATTTGAAGGTGAGCCTGGGGGTCCCCCCCTCCCCCTCCAGGCTCATGGGCTGGCCCGGCTAACGCTGCGGCCAGCCTTTTTTTCGGGCTGACGCGCGATGGCCTTACGGTGGAGGAAGGACCGGGTTGGCCCGGGGTCAATCTCCCCGCTCGAGCTCGCAGACGCAGTTCAGGAACGTGGTCCGCCTTCGCAGCAGGATGGCGACGCAGCAGCGGAGCCAGGCGGCGGTGCCAAACTCCCGGACGATGATGCCTGGGTGCCGCAGCACGTCCCGGGTGGTGATCACGCCGCAGATCGACATCGCCTCTCCTTCGTGCGCCGTCTCTCTCCTGCCGTATGCGACATCCATGCCAGAAGAATCGCCCCGTTTTGGGCCTCCGGGCGGGGGTTCAAAATGACGCCGCGAACGGCGCGGAGCTCGAGTCAGACGATCGGGGGGCATTGCAGAAACGCAATGCGGCGTGCATGTTCGGGCCGCGGTTGCGACAATTCGACGCAACGAATCGAGTGAGAAGCCTGAGGTGAGTGCGTTCGGTTACTTGACCGCGGTGTCAGGCACGTCTAGACACAGGGAACCGTTGTGGGAGCCCTTTCCCTGGGCAAGCCGCCGGCGGAGGATTTGATGGCAGGTACCGACAAACGGAAGCAAAGCCTCTACTTCCCCGAGGACATGCTGCGCGAGATCCAGGAGGAGGCCAACCGCCAGGACCGGTCGCTCTCGTGGATCGTCGCAGCAGGCGTGGAAGATCGCGCGCAGCGAGATCATGCGCTTCCCCTCGGTCAACGACGTCATCGGCGGGGACCGTCCGCCCGAGGGGCAGGGGTAACCCATGTCGGCCAACGACGCGCGCAAGCAGAGTCTCTACTTTCCCGAAGACATGCTCAGCGAGATCCAGTCGCAGGCGCAGCGTCTGGACCGCTCGCTGTCATGGGTGGTCCAGCAAGCCTGGAAGATCGCGAAGACCGAGCTGCGCAAGGTTCCGTCGCCGAACGACATGCTCGACGACGATCCGGCCGCCAGCCGGCCGTAGGGTTCTTTCCATTCTTTTCCGGCCCGGAGCGCGGGAGTGCTCCGGGCTTTTCTTTTCAGCCGAGCAGCCAGGCCTTCCAGCGCTGGGGCAGCGTGCGAACCTCGGCCAGCTCGCGCGCCGCGGATCGATCCGCGCGACGCGCCATCGCGACGCGGCCCGCGCGCGCTACCGTCCACACGGGATACGGCCGATCCAACAGCTCGACCGCGTCGCCCGCCTCGACGGTTCCTTCCTCCAGCACGCGCAGGTACCAGCCGGTACGGCCCGTCTCGAACACGCGGCGCAAGAGCTGGGGACTGCGCCAGTACCTCGCGATCTTCACACAGGGCTTGCGCGGCGAGGCGATCTCCAGCCGCGCGGTCCCGGCGGCCCAGACATCGCCGAGGCAGACGCTCTCTTCGCTCGCGCCGGAGACCGACAGGTTCTCCCCGAACCCTCCCAGCGGCAGCTCCGGCCACCCCAACTCGGCGCGCCAGAGTTGGTAATGGTCCGCGGCGTACGAGAGCACGGCCATGTCCGGACCGCCGTGGTAGCGGCGGTCCGCCTGGGCGTCCCCTTCCAGGTTGGTGCGGCCGACGTGGACCGGTCCCGTGTACCGGGAGCTTGCCGAACGCGGTCCGCATCTCGCCCGCGCGCACGGGCTTGCCCACCTGGACGCTCTCGATCCGCACTAGGGCGAGATCTGGACCGCGACTCCCTGCGTCTGCAAGAGCGCTTTGGTGACCGCGGGGGTGGCCAGCGCCGCGCCCGCGTCGAGCAGCGCGGGCTGCAGCTCGTTGGGCACGCGCCATACCTGTTTCGCGAGCGAGGTCACGACCAGCGAGTACCGCCCCGGCACCAGCGCCACGGGCGCCGGCGGCTGGTTGGGATTGAGGAGGTCCACCTTGGCGGAGCCGTTCTGAACGTTCACCGCCAGCGTGGCCGTGACCGGCTGCACCGGACCCGCGCACGTCCCGGGACTGAACTGCGTCTGATCCACGGAGGCGGGAACGATCGTCGCCCTCCCGTTCGCGTCGATGTCCGGGACGAGTCCGGCGCCGTCGACGACCTTGATCAGCTCCACCGGCAGCGAGCTGGCCTGTGGAGTGCCCGAGGCGTCGCACGCGAGGACGAACATGGCGCTCGTGTCCGGACGCAGGGCAGCGACGCCGCTCGCAAGCACGGCGGCGGGCTTGATGTGCAGCAGCGGAGCGGTGCCGACCGAGACCGCCGCGTCCGCCGTCAACGGCGTTCCCGACACATCCACGATCTGGAAGCTGGGCCGCTGCGGCAGCGTGCTCGCGGCGGCGAGATCGGTGTTGGTCACGAGCGTCGTGGTCACCTGCACGCTCTGCGGCGCCGCGGCGAGGCTGCCCGCGCCGGGAGCGATGGCGAAGAGCCCGGGTGAGACGGCGAAGTCTCCGCGCGTGTCCACGATGGCGGTGACCACGTAGTCGTCCGCGGGAAGGTCGGGCAGCACGTAGTCGACCTTGCCCGACTGGAACTCGGCGCCGAGGTGGAAGTCCGCCGACACCGGCTGCCCGAAGGGCGGCAGCGCGGCGGCCCGGTAGGCGAAGACGTACGCGGCCACGGGCGCCGCCGTGCCGCTGAGCGTGAGCGACCCGGCGATCCCGCCGGTGAAGATCTGGTGCGCGGGCAGGCCGACCTGGAAGGCCTGGCTCTGCGATTGCGTCTGCACCGTTCCCGGGGGGCAGGCGGCCGCTCCCGCAGGGCAGATCACGCTCGCGTCCAGCGCCCGTGAGCCGGCCTCGTTGGGGATCTGCCACACCTGCCCGGTCTGCGCGACCAGCACGATCTTGTACGAGCCCGGCTGGACCGAGGGCAGCCGCTGCGGCGGCACGCCGGCGGTGGACGCATCGAGCAGCGACGGCCGCACCACCACCGTCAGCTTGTCGGTGAGGACCGGGAGGCGCGCCGGTGGGCGTCTGCGGCTGCAGCGCGGGAAGGAAGGGCGTGGGATCCACCGCTGCAGGAATCACCTCCGTCACCGTGCGATGCAGGTCGGGAGAGACGAACTGCGTCAGCCCCGAGGGGTCGGCGGGATCGAGCCGCACCAGGAACGCGCGCGGCCAGACGTCGGGCAGCCCGTCGTGGTCGGCGTCCACCGGCGCTCCGCCCGAGTCGCGCACGAGCTGCACGGCGAAGTGCGGCGCGGCGGCCTGGCCTGCAGGAAACGCCAGCGGCTTTGCGCGCAGGTCGAAGCGGACCGGCGTCACCTGGTCGGCGGGCATCTGCGCAGGCGTCGCGGGGTCGATCTCGAAGGCGGGAGGATCGAGCGGCACCCGCAGCGCCAGGGTGACGTCCTTGCCGGTCACCGCCCCGCTCACCGCGATGGAGGCGGGCTGGCTGGAGTTGGGGGCGAGGACCGCGCCGACCAGATCGCCGCGGGTGGGCGTCTGCAGGATCTCCAGCGGCGAGAAGTTCCCGTCCACGTCGTCGAGCGCCTGCACGACGTAGTTGCCCGCCGGCAATCCCGTCAGCTCGTACGAGGCCTTGAAGCCCTTGGGTCGTCCGCTGCACCGCGGCCGCGGGAATGGCCTGCACGCGCACCGGCAGCGCGGCGCCCACCGGCGGCGGCGGATTGAAGGGATCGTCCAGGTACGCCTGCACGACGATGTTGCCGCTCCGGGTGGTGGTATCGCCCTGCCAGACCACGTCGCCCGCGATGCTGCCGGGCGGCAGCGCGGCATCCGGAGCGAAGGTCACGCTCTCCGCCTGCGAGGGGGCAAAGTACGCGGCGCCCAACGCCGGATCGCCGAGCTGGTTCGGGAGCGTCCACACCTGCCCGCTCTTCTCGATGACCACCACCTGGTAGGCGCCGGCGGGAATGGCCGCGAGCGGCACCAGATCCGGCCCGACGGCGAAGGGCTGGACCAGCACGTCCAGCCGATCCTGCGGCAGCGGCAGCGCGCCCGCCGCCATGTTCACCAGCGCCGGCAGCACGGGCGTGGAGACCACGCGGCAGGGCACGATGGCCGCCGCCGACGGATCGACCGGGGAGGGCTTGCCCTGGGCATCGAGCCCGGAGAGTTGGCGGAGGATCACGCGCGGGAAGACGTCGTCGAGCCCGTCGCCGAAGCTGCTCTGCCGCTGCCCCTGCGCGTCGCGATCCAGCTCGAGGGCGAACGTGGCCTTGGGGAAGGCGGCGCTGCGCGCGGTCAGGCTGGCGATGCGCAGGCGCAGCCGCGCCGGACGATCCATGCTCGCGCTCAGCACTTGCGAGCCGTCCGCAAGCTCGAACGAGGGCGGGTCGTAGGGCAGCGTCTGGGTCAACGCCACGCTGACGCCGGAGACGGCCTGCCCCGGCGCGACGTCGATGGCGACGAGGCGCGGCTGGCCGTCGGGCCCGATCTCGCCATGGCCGCCCACCGGGTCGCCGGCGCGCGGCTGGCGGGCGAAGTCGAAGAAGGGATCGAAGTCATGGGTGGCGTCGATGAAGGCGCGGATCTGGTAGCTGCGCCCCGACGGCACCTGGGAGAAGGTGAACTGCGCCGAGAAGGGCCCGATGGACGTCGAAGGAGCGCTGCCGAAGAGCGCTGCCTGGGGAACGCGGGCCACCGCCGCGGCGGAGGTGCCGTTGCCGTCCGGCGGGGGGAGCGCCGCGGTGTCGAAGAGGAGCAGGACGGCGTCGCCGCGCGTGGTCCCGCTGTACACCACGCTGCCCTGGATCACGCCCGGCGCGGGGCAGGGCCCGCCGTCGCAGGCGAGCTGGTCGAGGCCGGGCGCGACGCCGGGCTTCTCGCACGCGGCGGCGAAAAGGAGCGCCGCGCAAAGCAGGTGCTGGAGGGTCGAGGTGAAGGTCTTCATCAGAAGCTCCCCGCCGCGGTGAAGAGGATGCGGCGGCCGATCTCGTTGCCGAAGGGATGCTCGCGGTGCTGGTCGCCGAGCAGGTTGTAGAAGGCCACGGAGGTCTCGAGCTTGTCGTCGAGGAAGCGGTAGCCGACGCGGCCGTTGAGCATGGTGTAGGCCGGCAGCGCGTAGGGGGTGAAGACGACGCCGCCCTCGCGGTTGACGTCGAACGACTTCTCGAACCAGGCGACGCCGGAGACGTAGTGCGCGTCGAGGGCCAGGTCGATGTTGGCGTGCGTGCGCCAGAGCGCGGTAGCGTTGAGCTTGTGCTCGGCGGTGTTGCCGAGCGTCGCCGAGACCTGGTTCGCCGCGCTGATGTCGTCGGTGCAGCCGCTCTGGCCGTTGGCGCGGCAGGCGAACATCTTCTCGTAGGAATAGTTGATCCCCAGATCCACGCCGTCGGCGGGCGACCACTTGCCGCCGACTTCCGCGCCGAGGCCGAAGTAGCTGCCGGGCTCGTTCTCGAAGCCGGTGAAGCCGATCACGTACTGGCCGGTGGCCGGGTCCACCGTCTGGCCGGGATTCGCGGGCAGGCGCAGCGCGCCGTCGGTGATGAGGTTCTGCACGCGCTCGGCGTAGACCACCAGGTCGGGCTGGAAGCTGCCGATGCGCGAGCGGTACCCGAGCTCCGCCTGGAGCATCTGCTCCGGGCGCAGGTCCTTGCTGCCCTGGAAGCGCACCCCGAGCGCGGGCTGGTCGGGCAGCGTGGCGAGCAGGTCGACGTAGCTCTCCAGGAAGGTGGGAGCGCGGAAGGCGGACCCCAGCGTGAAGCGGAAGACGTGGTCCTGCACCGGCTCGAAGAGCAGCGTGCCGCGCGGCGACTGCACGATGCCGCCCGGAGTCACGTTCTGCGAATAGAGGAGCGGGTGCCGGTCGAGGCGGTAGGAGAGCACCAGCGAGACCTTCTTCGACATCTGCCAGTCTTCCTGGAGGAAGACGTTGAAGTGGTGCTCCTGGTAGGGATCGTCGCCCGGCCGCGGCGCGAGGTAGCCCCAGCGCACGCTCTTGAACCGGTAACCGGCGCCGAGGTCGAGGTGGTGGGAGCCCGCCGCCTTGAAGTCGAAGCCGGTCTGGCCGGACACGTCCACCACGTCGCTGCGCACCCCGCTCGCGAGCGAGCGGATGTCGTCGGGCCAGTACTCGGGGCCGGTGTTGAGCCGGCTCGCGTTCCAGAACGCCTTCAGCTTGCTCTGGCCGCTGTCCACCTCCAGCCGGGCGAAACCGCTCTGGCCCACGCTGCCGAAGGTGCGCAGCGCGCCGATGGGAACGATCTCGGTGGCCAGGTTGTCGAAGCCACCGCCGGCGACGACCTGGGTCTTGCCGAAGTCGTAGGTGGCGGCCATGTCGGCGCGCTGCACCTCGCGGCTGCGGTTCGGCTGGGGAAACTGCGACACCATGTCGGCGCGGCCGTCGGCCACGTCCTTGGTCCACTTGTCGGCCCGGTCGTAGGCGACGGTGGTGCGGTAGGAGAGCTTGCCCGCCCTGCCCCCGGCGGAGACGGCTCCCTGAACGGTGTTGTGGTTGCCGCCGCTCATGTAGACGCGCGCGCCTTCCGCCTCGTCGCCGGTCTTGGTGATGATGTTGACCACGCCCGAGAAGGCGTTGGCGCCGTAGAGGGCGGAGCCCGGCCCGCGGATCACCTCGATGCGCGAGATGTCCTGCATGGCCACGTCGATCAGCGGCCAGAAGGTGCCGCCGAGGAAGTCCTGGTAGACGGAGCGCCCGTCCACCAGCACCAGCACCTTGTTGGAGATGCGCCGGTTGAAGCCGCGCACGGAGACGTTGGTGTCCGACGGATTCCATCTCCGCCACGTCCATGCCGGGCACGCGGCGCAGGACCTCCGGCACGGTGGTCGCGCCGCTCATGCGGATCTCCTCGGCGGAGATGATGGTCAAGGATGCCGGGGCGCGGATCTCCGAGCTGCCGCGGGCGCTGGCGGTGACCACCTGCTCGTCGAACATGTCGTCTTCGGCGTTGACGTGGCCCGCGGAGAGCTGCTGCGAGAGCTCGCGGGCGGTGGCGCGGGTCCTGGCGGAGATGGTCTCCGCCTCGAACATGTCGTCCTCGGGGTGCGCGGGCTTCACCGCGGCCGCCGGCACCGCGCCGGCCGGCTTGCGATCGCCCTTTCCACCGCCGCCCTTCGCGGAAGGCTGCGGCGCAGGCTGGGCCTGCTGCTGCTGCGCGATCAGCGCCTGGAGCTGGGCGAGGAGCTTCTGCACGTCGAGGTTCTGCGCCGCGGGCTGCGCAACCGCCGGCTGTGCCGGGCCGCCGATGGCCGCCTCCAGGCGCGCCATCACGCTCTGCACGTTCTCCTTGTCCTCGGGATCGGTGGCGACGTACTGGCGGAAGTAGTTGAGCGCGTCGGGGATCTTGCCCAGGTCCACGTAGGCCTTGGCGATGTCGTAGAGCACGTCCGGGTGTGGCTTGATCGCGTACGCCTGCTTCAGCTCGGCGATGCCGCGCTCCACCTGGCCCGCGGCGATCAGCGCCATGCCTTCGCGAAAGTGCCGCTTCGCGTCCGCGCGCGTGTCCGCCCGTGCCGCTCCGGAAAGGAGCAGCAGGGCGAAGAGCGCAGGAACCATCCGTCGCGCGCCTTCGGCGAAGGTCGCGCCGTTCGATTTCGTCATGTCGCTGCTCATCCGTGGGCGGAGGTCAGTAAGGATCGTCCTTGTACCCGACCGATCTCCTGTTGGGCGTCTGGTAGCCGTCCGACTTCGCGGTCTTCATCGTCACGCTGAGCGAGACCTTCTCGCCTTCCACCTGCTTCTTCAGCGTGTAGGGCTTGTAGCCGTCGTGCTTGAGAGTGAGCTGGAGGGGCTTGTCCGCGGGCACCCGCAGGTCGAACGGGGTGGTCCCGAGGAGGCGGTCGTCGGCGTCGAGCACCGCCGCGCCGGCGGGCGCGCTGGTGATGGTGACGAGCGTCGTGCCTGCGTTCGCGGTCGCGTAGGCCGCGGGCACCGGCGCCGTCTCGACGACGGGCGGGGGCGCGATCGAGCGCGCGAAATCGCGGGCCGCCGCGGCCACCGGCCCGGGCGCGGCAGTCGCCGCGGGATGCGCCGGCCTGACCGGACGGAGGCCGCGGACCCAGAAGATTCCAGAGGCGAGCGCGACCACCGCCACCGTCGCCACTGCCCATGCGACGCGGGCCGGCACGCCCCGCGACGCGGCCGCGGGCGTCGCGACGAGGTGGATGATCACCTTGGTGTCGGTGGTCGACTGAAATATCGATCCGCGCCGGTTCAGCGTTCGGCGCAACTTCAGGCCATTGGACAAATTGCCGTTTTGCGCGACCGCGAAACCACCCTTGGCCAGATCGCCGAACAGAGGCTGCACGTTGCGCAGCGCCGTTTCACCCGTCGTGGCGTAGCGGACATGGCCAATCGCCGTGCGTCCGGCGAGCTTGCGCATGATGTCGTCGCGGTCGAAATTGCCGGCGACGTGCCCCATGGCCCGGTGGGCGTGGAAGTGCTTGCCGTCGAAACTCAGGATGCCGCCGCCTTCCTGGCCGCGGTGCTGGAGGGCGTGAAGGCCGAGCGCGACGAAGCTTGCAGCATTGTCGGCACCCCAGATGCCGAAGACACCGCACTCCTCGCGAAGCTTGTCGTCATCGAATGGATTGGTCGTCAGCATCGAGTTCCCGAACGCCTTTGCTGTCGTGAAATCGTCATATAGGGCGGAGGCGCGCGATTGTCGCCCCTGTCCTGAATAAGACGTGAAATCTTAACGGCTTAGCGGTCTTAGCCCTTGTAAAGGGTGGGGAATCTTTGTGCAGCGCCGCCACCTTCGGTCGGTCGTTGATAACGATGTACGGATAATACGGGTGCTTGCGCGCGAAGCCCTGGTGATAGGCTTCGGCCGGGTAGAAGCCGCCGCTTTCGATCCGCGTCGCGACGGGCGCCTTATAGGTGTGCGAGGCGTTGAGCCGGGCGATGAATGCCTTCGCGAAGCGCGCCTGGTCGGGCGTTTGCGGGAAGATTGCCGACCGGTAGCTGTGCCCTGAGTCCGGGCCCTGGCGGTCGACTTGCGTTGGGTCGTGCGCGACGGTGAAATAGATTTCGAGCAGCTGCGCGTAGCTGATCTGCTTCGGGTCGAAGCTGATCCTTACCGCCTCGGCGTGGCCGGTGCCTTCGGAGCTCACCTTGTCATAGTCGGCGTCCTGAGCGCTGCCGCCGGCATATCCGGAGACAACGTCACGCACGCCTTTGACATGCTCAAACACGGTTTCCATGCCCCAGAAGCAGCCGCCGGCAAGCACGGCGGTGTCGGCACGCGCCGGCGCGGCAGCCGGGAGGGCGACGGTTGCAAGCATCAGCGGCAGGCTTCGTTTCATCATCAAGTCTCCGGGTTTTGGTGATCATATACGAACGCCACTGAACCGTGGATGCACCAAAGGCGCAATTGACCGCGCGCAAGCGACTGCCATAGGACTTGCTGACACGGAGGTAAGCAATGCCCACCTACACCGCGCCGGTGCGCGACACGCTGTTTGTCCTCAACAACGTCCTCGACATCGGCCGCTATTCGAACCTTCCCGGCTTCGCCAATGCGACGCCGGACCTGGTCGAGGCGATCCTTGGCGAAGCGGGGCGCTTTTCGGCCGAAGTGTTGCAGCCATTGAATCGCGTCGGGGATGAGGTCGGCTGCAAGCGCAACGACGACGGTTCCGTGGTGACGCCGCCGGGCTTCAAGGAAGCGTACCAGCAGTTCGTCGAAGCCGGTTGGCCGACTCTCACCGGTCCCGAGGAATATGGCGGACAGGGGCTGCCGCAGGTGGTCGGCACCGCGGTCACCGAATATATCCTGTCCGCGAACCACAGCTTCGAAATGTACCAGGGCCTGACTGCCGGCGCGGTCGCATCGCTGCTGGTCAAGGGCAGCGACGAGCTCAAGCAGAAATATGTGCCGACCATGATCACCGGCCGCTGGACCGGCACGATGAACCTGACCGAGCCGCATTGTGGCACCGACCTCGGGCTTTTGAAGACCAAGGCCGAAGAAAATCCGGATGGCAGTTATTCGATCACCGGCACCAAGATCTTCATCTCGTCGGGCGAGCATGACCTTGCCGAGAACATCATCCACCTCGTGCTGGCCAAGCGCGCGGGCGCGCCTGACAACGTCAAGGGTATCTCGCTGTTTGTGGTGCCCAAGTTCCTGGTGAACGATGACGGGACGCTCGGCGAGCGCAACAAGCTCCAATGCGGTGCCCTCGAGAAGAAGATGGGCATTCACGGCAACGCCACCTGCGTCATGAACTATGACGGGGCCAAGGGTTGGCTCGTCGGCGAGCCCGAGAAGGGCCTCGCCGCCATGTTCATCATGATGAACGCCGCGAGGCTGGGAGTCGGGCTGCAGGGGCTCGCCCAAGGCGAAGTCGCCTATCAGAACGCGGCGGCCTACGCGAAGGACCGGCGACAGGGACGGGCGCTCGCCAGGATGAGCGTGATGCAGACGCGAAAGCCGATCCGATCATCGTCCACCCGGATGTGCGACGAATGCTGATGGAATCGCGCGCCTGGAACGAAGCGGGTCGGGCGCTGGTCCTCTGGGGCGCTTTGCAGGTCGATCTGATGCGCCGCTCGCCCGACGAAGCGGAGCGCGCCCAGGCGGACGA
The DNA here is from genome assembly GCA_963792275.1 of uncultured delta proteobacterium. GTDB lineage: Bacteria > Myxococcota > Myxococcia > Myxococcales > 40CM-4-68-19 > 40CM-4-68-19. The sequence goes on along the minus strand of CAWBVQ010000007.1, from coordinate 40,815 downwards.
TCTGCTCGGCCTGCTCACGCCGGTCATCAAAGGCTATCTGACCGACAAGGGCTTGCAGGCAGCGATCCACGCCCAGCAGGTTCTGGGCGGTCACGGCTACATCCGCGAGCATGGGATGGAGCAGTTCGTGCGCGACGCCCGGATCACCCAAATCTACGAGGGAACCAACGGCATCCAGGCGATGGACCTCGTTGGGCGCAAACTGCCCAAGGACGGCGGCCGCGCGGTTCGCGCTTTCTTCGACCTCGTCGGTCGCGAGATTGCTGACGCCAAAGCGGCGGGAGACCCGGCGGGTGTCGCCGCCGCGCTCGAGCCCGCCTTCAGCGACCTTCAGGCCGCGACCATGTGGCTCGCGCAGAACGGCATGGCCAATCCTGACAATGCCGGTGCCGGAGCATATGCGTACATGGACCTGATGGGTCTGGTCAGCCTCGGCTGGATGTGGCTCAAATTGGCCGGCGCTGCTCAACGGGCGCTGAACGCAGGGGACGAGGATCGGGCGTTCCACGAAGCCAAGATCGTCATGGCGCGCTTTTACGCCGAACGGGAGTTGCCGATCGCCGGCGCGCTGCGGCGCAAGATAGAGGCTGGAGCCGAGGCGTTGATGGAGATGCCGGCCGACGCCTTTTAGCCGACCCGGTCCTCGAGGAACGGCAAGAATCATCACCCTTATCGGAGGCTTTACCGTCAGCAGTCTGACCTAAGTTAGACAGTTAATCGGTCGTCTACTGCTATGTGGATAACTTGCGCGTGCGAGTTGCGGGACCTCGCCGCGCGGTTAGCGTCCGGGGGTCACCGAATGGAAAAGGACCTTACTTACTATCAGCACCGCCTCGCGGAAGAGCAGGCGGCCGAGCAGTCGGCTCAGCATCCGGCCGTTCGCGCGGCGCATCACGAACTCGCCCTAGGCTATAAGGAGCAGATCACCGCGCTCGAAGCACGAAGCCCACTGCCTCCACTAAACGTCGTCAGCGCTGCTTGAGAGCTCTCGCGGGCTGACGCGACGGCGGCGCGGTCCCTTCCGAACAAGGTAAATTTTGCGCAAACCACAAGCCTTCAATCGGCGTGAAGGCGTGCCGATGCATTGAGGTCTCCTCGTTAGTTACCAAAGTGGGGAACCAAGATGCGCTTTCACGTTTGTCTCGCGGCGCTTGCCGCTTCGGCCGCTGTTGCTTCGCCGGCTTTCGCCCAGCAGGTGTTTCCGTCGGATGACGCGCAGGCCACTGCTCGCGGCGTCGTGCTTCAGCAGCACTCGCTCATCAATCAGTCCAATCTCGACTTCGGCATCGTCACGACTGACGGTGTTAATCCGGGCACAGTGACGATCGCTTCGACCGCCGCCGGAGCGCGTGCTTCGACGGGTGGCGTCACGCTGCTCCCGAGCAGTTCGTCCTCGGCTCGTTTCGATGGCCTTGCGGCGCCGCTCGAGACCGTCGTGCTGACGCTGACCCAGCCGGTCGGCAACGTCCTTCAGGACGCGGCCGGTGACCAGATCACTGTCAATGCGATGTCGGTCGACGCCGGCGGCCTGACCCGCACGGCGAACGCGACCGGCAATTTCACCGTCTATGTCGGCGGCGACTTCGGCCTGGCAGCGAACCAGCCGGCCGGCGTTTACAGCGCCGACTTCAACCTGAACGCGGAATATCAATAACCCACCCGCGCTGGGGCTTTTAGAGGGCGGTCGCGGGCTAACTCCCGCGGCCGCCTCTTCTTTTGCCGTTTAGCTGCCGTTCAGCTTGGCACGACAACTTGAACCCTGCCTACGATGAATCCCGGCCCTGCAAGGGTCGAACGGACGTTTTATCTGCAACGTCGCACCATTCATCGAACGGAGGTTTTGTCATGCGTATTTTCACCAAGCTGCTGACCGCAGGCGCGGTCCTTGCGACCGCGGCGCCCGCGGCCGCGCAATATTACAGCAATCCCTACAGCGGCTACCGCTATGCCCAGCCCTATAATTATGGGCAGTCCTATGGTTACGCCCAGCCCTACGCCGTGAATACGACCGTCGCGGCGCAGCAATGCTCGTCCGCCGTCCAGAACCGGCTGTACAACCGCAGCAGTATCGGCGGGATCCTCGGCGCGGTGCTCGGCACCAACACGAGCGGCCGCGTGGTCTCGGTGACTCAGGTCAGCCCGCGCAGCAACGGCATGGTCCGCGTGCGCGGTCTCGCGAGCAGCGGACGCTATGCCTACAACAATTACGGCCCATACGGCGTCGGCGCTTACGGCGCGTCCGGCTATGGCTATGCCAGCCAGGCGGACCTGTCGTTCCGCTGCGATGTCGGCATGAACGGCGCGGTCTACAGCGTCAGCATCAACCGCCGCTAACGAGCGGTCGGACAATTGAAGGAAGAGCGCCGGTTGACGCCGGCGCTCTTTTCTTGTGCGGCGGGTTCAGCGAAGGGTCAGCGCCGGGTGTGCTACCCGATTTGCGGATTCGAGCGTTCAAGGGACGATAATGACCAAGCACATCCCATTTTTCGTGGCGAAGTCGATACTGACCGGCGGCGCGTTGTGCGTCGCGCTGGCCGCCGCGCCCCTCGCTGTGCCGGCGCAGGCAAGATCGGTCGCCGCGGTCCCGTTCGACGGGGAGATCGCTCAATTCTACCGCGCCCGCGGCGGCGCGCCCTTGTGGTTCGGCCGGGCATCGGGACAGGCCGCCAATCAACTGATTCAGCTTCTGGCCAGCGCTCAGGCCGACAATTTGAACCCGCGCCGCTACGACGCCCGGGGGCTTGCGCGGGCGGTGGCGACCGCGCGCAGCGGCGATCCGGCAGCCGTCCAGCGCGCCGAGGCGCAGCTGAGCGCGGCGTTCGTGGCCTATGCCCGCGACCTTCGGCACGACCCGGGCGTCGGAATCATCTATGTCGATCAGGAGCTGAGACCCGCGCCGCTGTCCGCGCTCGAGCTGCTCAACGCCGCGGCGCACGCCCCGTCGCTCGGCGACTATGTCCAGCAAATCGGCTGGATGAACCCGATCTACGCCAAGCTTCGGCAGGCGATCGCCAGCCGCATTTATCGCAGTCCGGCCGAGCTCAGGCTGCTGCAGCTCAATCTCGAGCGCGCCCGAGCGCTGCCCGCGGGCAGGGGCCGCTACGTGATCGTCAACCCGCCCGCCGCGCGGCTGTACATGTATGAAAACGGACAGGTGGTGGACTCGATGCGCGTGGTCGCCGGCCGTCCCGACCCGGTCGCCCAGACGCCGATGATGAACGCCTTCATCCGCTACATCGCGCTCAACCCCTACTGGAACTCGCCGCCCGACATCACTTCGAGGAAGCTTGCGCCGACCATCCTCAAGGAGGGGCGCGCCTATTTCACGAAGCGCGGCTATGACGTCGTCGATCATTTCGGGCCCGATGCCCATGTCCTCGACCCGATGGCGGTCGACTGGCATGCGGTCGCCGCCGGCCGCGTCCAGGTCAACCTGCGCCAGCGGCCCGGCCCGGCCAATTCGATGGGCAAGATGAAGTTCATGTTCCCCAACTCTCAGGGCATCTGGCTCCACGACACCCCCGAGAAAGAGAAGATCGAGGATGCCGCGCGGCTGGAGAGCAACGGCTGCGTCCGGCTGGAGGATGCCGCCCGCTTTGCCCGCTGGCTGTTCAACGGCCGCCCGCCGAGCCCGAAGGGCGCGCGGCCCGAGCAGAAGGTCGACCTGCCCCAGCCGGTGCCGATCTACCTCACCTATCTGACCGCCGTGCCGAGCGGCACCTCGATCGTCTATTTCGACGATTTCTACGGCAAGGACCGGATGCAGACGCGGCGCTTCGCGGCGCTTTAGCCTTCGTGCGAACGGCCCTTAGGTTCACTAATGTCACGGAGTGCGTGGCCTTTTTTCGTGAACTTAAGGCGTGAACCGGCCGGTGCGGAGGTATGCGGCGAAGTTCGCGCCGTCGAGCATCGGGCGCCGTTCGGCGTAGCTCAGGAGAGCCTTGGCGGGATCGAGCAGCACCCGGCTTGGGCACCCGGCGCCTGGGCTTGCGCAGCGCCTCTGCTTCGCGGCGCATCTCAGTCGGCGACTTGGCGAACAGCTTCACATCATGCTCCTTATCGAACGGAGCGCCGCCGATATCGCATCCAGGCGGCTGTAGGAAAGGTCTTTGCCTAGCCTATGCCTATTGTTGGATATTACGGAGTAGCCCTGTCATTCCTCAATCTGCTTCACCGTAATTCTAGCGATGGCATCCGGATTTAACGGCTAGACCTTCATGATGCACGTATCCCCTGTCCGTTCGACCGGGACGGATCAAAAGACAAGTTGCGGACGCAGCGGCTGAATGCACCGAATAGCGACTTACATATCGAAATCCTGTTCACTGCGAAACAGCCAAATCAGAACGCCGGACTAGTCATTAAAGAAGACTACCGAGAACGCGGATTTTTGATCAAAACTAATTTCGAAATTTGCTCCAAGATGTTCCTTCAGCGCCTCATCTGCGTCCGACTTCGTATTCGAGGCGAGCGAAAGGAGCATCGCGGCAGCGATTGCAGCCAGAATAAGCAGGCAAGCAACCACGGGACGCCGATTAGCCATTATCAGCCACCAGCCTCCACAACGGTATTCGTATCATAGTAAGCTGCACCACCGATCTTTTCCAGTTTATTCCGATGACACTGTCCAAATTCCGCCTTCCCAAGAAATCCTAACATCTGGCTCTCAGTGGCGTTGCAATATCCACGTTTTGAGTGCGATCTTTCAGTTCATGATTGCGAAATCGCGTTGCAGCCGAGTGCTGAAGCCGCCAAGCGATACCGCTGCTCCGATGCTCCTGCTAGCTCGACCAAAGGCCGTCTTGGCGAAGTCCATCCCGATTGACCTCATGACGCGTAATACGCCAGTGCCTCCGGTAAAGACAGTCGACGAACGCCCATGGCCAAAATGCATCCTAGTGGCATGATGCCGCTTGCCACGAGGCCGAGAAATGGTGTCCAATTAGGAATCGCCACGAGCACCTGCGCCATACCCCCAGCTATGTGGTAACTTATCTGAAATCGCCGGGCAAGTATGTACCGAGCGTCGACTAAGCCTATGCCCAACAACCAGGATCTGTCGGCAATCCGACACAGCCCCTCCGCGGATCACCGCTCGAGTTGAGGCCATTGCGCGGAGATGGCTAGCAAGCCCTGGTCCGCCGGGGTCAGTCTGCATGGCACTTGCCGACTACGGGGAAACCCCCTAGGGGCACACGACGTCATTGCACCCCAATCCAAGCGGGTCGATCCGCGTCGATCCGGATCCTCGACGTAATAAGCATAGAGGTTCGGATCATCTGCGTAGCCGATGGGATCCGTCTGCGCGAAAATGCCAAGGTGCGGGAGATAGACGCGGGCCTTGTAGTGATAAGCGCCGATCTCGGGCAGCCACATTTGCCCGGTGTATTGGAAGCGGCCGAGGTTGGTGCTCTGCGGCTTGCCGTACTCGTCGTAGCGGTTGAGGCCGATGAATGTCCCGCTACTGTCGGTCAGCGACACGACGCTGCCGCGCTCGTCGGTGCCGAGGAAGGCGCGGTTGCCGCTGGCGTCGTACTGCACGATCGGCTGGTCGACGCCCGGCCCGAAGACGTACCGATGCTGGAGCGTGTTGCCGCCGTCATAGTCGGCGATGGCGTTGAGGCCGTCATAGGCGAAGCGCGTCGTGGCTGCGCCGGCGACCTGGTACAGACGCGTGGCAGGGTCGTAGCCGAGCGTGACGCCGCCCGATGCGGAGGTCAGCAGATTTTCGGAGCTGTAGCCGTAGGTCTTGCCTGATTGAGGCTCGGAGGTGAGATTCCCTCGGGCGTCCCACGTCGCGCTGCCGCCGCCGCGCTTTAGCTCGCCTGGCGCTCGCGCTGTTCGACGTACCAGGGACGAAGCATCGTCGTGGCCGGCCCCTTTTCCTTCTTCGGGGCGAGGCGGCTGAGATCGAACTGGCCGTCGAACTGCACGCCGAACTTGCCGGCCTGGGCCCAGCGGACGATTCCACGCACCGGCCCGACGCCGATGATGTCTATTGCCATCTCGGTTCCCGGAGCGACCGGCGCTTCGCATTCGGCGAGGGCACCCATCGACGATATATTGTGCAGCCTGAGCTCGACCGCGTTGCCGCCGATGGTCGCCAGTGCGCGGCGCATCAGCCGGTGGCGCGGCTCGCGAGCACAGGCGAAGCCGGCCGCCTCGATGGTCGAATTGTTGGCGATTTCACGCGCCTCCTCGGCCGGGGTCGGCTGCCCGAAGATGAAGCCCTGGACCATGCTGACGCCAAGCTCGCGGATCAGCTGCAGATCGTCGTGGGTCTCGACGCCCTCGGCGCAGGTGTCCATGTCGAGCGTTTCGGCGAGCGTGACGATGGCGCGGATGATCGCCGCGTTGCGGTTCTTGGCGGTGGATGCCGCGGCGCCGCGGACGAAGCTCTGGTCGATCTTGATCTTGTCGAACGGCGCCTTCTTCAAATAGCCGAGCGATGAGTAGCCGGTGCCGAAATCGTCGAGCGCGAGGCGGACGCCAAGCGCCTTCAGGCGGGCGAAGGTCTCGTCGGTGGAATCGCCTTCCGCCAGGAACACGCCCTCGGTGATCTCGAGCTCGAGCCGCTCGGCCCGCACGCCGGTCTCGCCCAGATGTCTGGCGACCATGTCGACCACTTGCGGATCGTTGAACTGGAGCGGCGACAGGTTGACCGCGACCCGGACGTGGTCGGGCCAGTGCGCGGCCTCTTCGAGCGCGGTGCGGAGCACCCACTCGCCGATCTTGCCGATCAGCCCGGCTTCCTCGGCGAGCGGAACGAACTTCGCGGGCGAAATCGCGCCGCGGGTCGGATGCTGCCAGCGGACCAGCGATTCGAAGCCAGAGACCTCCTCGCCGGCGGTGCGGACGATCGGCTGATAGTGGACCGACAATTCCCCGCGCTCGACCGCCTGGCGAAGGTCGTTTTCCAGCAATTGGCGCTCCGCCGCCTCGCTGTGCATCGATGGCTCGTAAAGCCGTGCTTGCCGCGGCCGGCGGCCTTGGCGGCGTAAAGCGCAAGGTCGGCGTCGCGGACGAGGGCGTCGGCGCTGGCGCGGCCCGGATCGCCGATGGCAATGCCGACGGAGGCGCCGATCGTCACCTTGTTGCCTTCGATCATGTAGGGGCGCGAGACCTGTTCGATCAGGGTCCGCGCGAGCGATTCGAGCAAGCCGATGTCGGCGCCGCCGGGCAGCACGGCCTGGAATTCGTCGCCGCCCAGCCGGCCAACCTGGCCGTGGTTCCCCATGACCGAAGTCAGCCGCTCGGCGACCTGGCGAAGCAGCGCGTCGCCGATCGGATGGCCGAGCGTGTCGTTGACGTTCTTGAAGCGATCGAGGTCGATCATGAACAACGCGCAGCCCTTCTTGCGATGAGCGGCGTTGCGCAGCGCTTCGTCGAGCGTCTGGCGCATCATGGCGCGGTTGGGCAGCGTCGTCAGCGAGTTGAACCTGGCGAGGCGCGAGATCTCGCGTTCGGACCTGCGCTGCTCGGTAAGGTCGGTGCCGATGCCGCGAAAGCCGAGGAAGCGGCCGCGCTCGTCGAAGATCGGATTGCCCGAAAGCGACCAGTGAACGTCCTGCTCGCTCGCCGGGCGGACGACCACGTCGGAGAAGGGGAAGCGGGCGGAGAGGTGGAACCCCGAGGGTCTTGCTCTCCTCGGTCGATTCCGGACCGTGGTCGACCGACACCAGGTCCGTAAACTGGCGCCCGAGCAGCGCTTCGGGCTCGCACTGGAAATCGTCGGCGAGCTGCCGCGACACATAGGACAGGGTGCCGAGCGAGTCGGTCTCCCAGAACCAGCCGCGGCCGCTGTTTTCGAATTCGTCGACGAAGTTGAGCGCCTTTTTCGTCTGCCATTCGAGCGCGAGCCGGTTTCGGCCGGCGAACATCGTCTTCTGCGTGATGAGCACGCTGTAGACCACCATCAGCAGCGCCAGCACATCGATCGCGAAGGTGACCTCGACATTGCGCGAGAAGAGGATCGTCGTGGCGACCGCGACCAATGCATTGACGGCCGCAAGCGGCGGCGAGGGGACGGCGATGATCGAGCGCAGGAAGAAGCCCGCCGCCATGGTGACCGCGACAAAGGAGGCGCTGGCGAGACCGAGCGAGCCGGCCGCGACGCTCGCGATCGCCCACAGCATGCCGGTGGCGGCGAGATAGCCGCACATCAGCCGGACGACGGTGTGCGGCGACATTTGCAGCTTGCGCCAATAGAGCACGATGAGGCCCGCGGCGCAGTCAAGGCCGACCGAGGCGGCGAACGGCAAACAGGCGCCGACGAACGCCTTCCAGGTCAGATGCGGGGTGCCGTCGAGGAAGATGCCGAGGATGAGCGCGATGTGCCCGATCAGAAGCAGCCACGGAGCGAAGGTCCAGGCGCCGAGGCGACGCTCGGCGAGCGTCAGGTCGCGCGCTTTCGGAATGATCCCGGACATCGAAGAACAGCACGTCGCGAACCGACGCGCGCACCGGCGGATGAGCTTCGACCGACTGGCGGAACAGGATCCGGCGCATAACGCTCCAAACTGGCGCCGGCCGGAACGCCAGCGCGGCAAGGGAAGCGTCTTAACCGGCGGAGTTAACCGCGCCCCCGAACGAACAAGGTTACGGTCGGCTTAAGACTGTTCGGGCAGGAAGTCGGGAACCGAGAGATAGCGCTCACCCGTGTCGTAGTTGAATGTCAGGATTCTCGGGCCGCTCGCCGAGCTCCGGCAGCTTCTGCTCGACGCCGGCCAGCGCCGCGCCCGAGGAAATGCCGATGAGCAGGCCCTCCTCGCGCGCCGCGCGGCGGGCCATCTCCTTGGCTTTGTCGGCATCGACATCGATGACGCCGTCGAGCACGCCGGTATTGAGGATGCTCGGAACGAAATTGGCGCCGAGGCCCTGGATCGGGTGCGGACCCGGCTTGCCGCCGGTGAGGATTGCCGACAGGGCCGGTTCGACCGCGAAGACCTTGAGGTTCGGCCAGACCGGCTTCAGCACTTCCGCGCAGGCGGTGATGTGGCCGCCGGTGCCGACGCCGGTGATGATCGCGTCGAGCGGAGCGTCTGCGAAGTCGCGCAGGATCTCCTGCGCGGTCGTGCGGCGGTGGACTTCGACGTTGGCGGGATTGTCGAACTGCTGCGGCATCCAGCTGTTCGGCGTCTGCGTCGATCAGCTCCTGCGCGCGGGCGACCGAGCCCGTCATGCCCTTTTCCTTGGCCGTGAGGTCGAACGTCGCGCCATAAGCCAGCATCAGCCGGCGCCGCTCGACGCTCATGCTCTCGGGCATCACCAGGATCAGCTTGTAGCCCTTGACCGCGGCGACCATCGCGAGGCCGATGCCGGTGTTGCCGGAGGTCGGCTCGATGATCGTGCCGCCGGGCTTGAGCTTGCCGGAGCGCTCCGCGTCCTCGATCATCGCGAGCGCAATGCGGTCCTTGATCGAGCCGCCGGGATTTGCGCGTTCCGGACTTCATCCACACTTCGGCGCGGTCGCCGAACAGGCGGTTGATGCGGATGTGCGGCGTGTTGCCGATGGTCTCGAGGATGTTCGCGGCTTTCATGCCTTTTGCTCCTCTGCCGGTGCAGCGCGCAAATCGGGTGCGTCGAAGCTTTTTGCAAGGCGCAGCTCGGGGAACCACCATGACCACAGAAACACGACGGCGATCGCGCCGACGCCGCCGGCGATCACCGCCGGGACGGGCCCGATCAGCGCACCGAGGAAGCCGGATTCCGCCTCGCCGAGCTCGTTCGAGGCGGAGATGAACAGCGACGAGACCGCGCCAACCCGCCCGCGCATCGCGTCCGGCGTATAGAGCTGGATCAGCGACTGGCGGACATAGACCGAGAACATGTCGGCCGAGCCGAGCAAGGCGAGGCAGACGAGCGACAGCGGCATCGAGCGCGAAAGGCCGAAGACGATCGTCGCCGTGCCAAAAATCGCCGACCGCGGCCAGCATCTTGACGCCGACATTGTGCTTCAGCGGCCGGATCGAGAAGAAGGCCGCCGTCAGCGTGGCGCCGAGCGCCGGCGCGGCGCGCAAATGCCCGAGCCCTTCGGGGCCCGAATGAAGCACGTCACGGGCGAATGCCGGAAGCATCGCCGTCGCGCCGCCGAGCAGCACCGCGAACAAGTCGAGGCTGATCGCCCCGAGCACGAGGCGGTTGCGGCGGACGTAATGGAGCCCCTCGACCATCTGCGCCCACGGGTTGGGGCCGCGGTCGATTTTCGGTCCGCGCGATCGGGCCGATGGCGAACAGGCCGGCGAAGGCCGACCGCGAACAGGATCGTGCTCGCGGCGTAGGGCGCGAACGGCGCCCAGGCGTAGAGGTAGCCGCCGAGCGCCGGGCCGGCGATCGCCCCGCTTTGCCAGGCGATCGAGGACAAAGCGATGGCGCGCGGCAGGATCTCGCGCGGGACGAGGTTTGGGGCAAGCGCGCCCAGCGCCGGTCCGGCAAAGGCGCGGGCGACGCCCAGCAGCGCCGCTACTGCGTAGAGGATCGTCAAGCGTGGTCGTCTGATTCCAGGCGAACCAGGCGAGCGCGGCGGCGCAGCCGAGCTCGAGCGCGACCGACGCGCGGCCGATCCAGCGCCGGTCGACCCGGTCCGCCGTCCAGCCGGTCACCAACGTCAGCAGGAACAGCGGCACGAACTGGACGAGGCCGATGATTCCGAGCCTCAGCGCCGCCTCCTTCACGCCCATCGTGTGGCGGGCGATGTCGTAGACCTGCCAGCCGATGACGATCACCATCGCCATCTGGGCGATGGTCGAGCTCAGCCGCGCGACCCAGAAATAGCGGAAGGCGGGGATTCGCAGCGGTTCGGGAAGGAAGCTCACGCGGCGGCTTGCTAGGGGGCGGGCGTCGCTGCGGCAACCGGCGGCTTTCGCGCCGAGCTCGAGCTTCTTGATCAGCCACGGCATCGTCAGGCCCTGGACCAGGATCGAGAAGGCGACGACCACGAATGCGGTCAGGATGATCGCGCCGCGCTCGGGCACGGTCGCCGGCACCGCGAGGGCCAGCGCCAAAGCCAGCGCGCCGCGCAGCCCGCCCCAGAACAATGTGTGCTGAAACGATGGTGGGAGTCGCCACCGCGACCAGCGGAACAAGGCCGAGAGCGGATAAATCGAAAGCCCGCGTCCGGCGAGCACCAGCACAATTGCAATCGCGCCGACGCCCGCCAAGCCGGTCTAGCGGCTGGTCGGCGATGTTCATGCCGATCAGGATGAACACGAGGCTGTTGGCGAGGAAGGCGAAGATACTCCCACGCCCAGTGGACGCGGTCGCGGCCCGAGCGCGACAGGAACCGCGTCCCGGCGCTGCCGATCACCAGCCCCGCGGCGAGCGCGCTGATGATGCCCGACGCGTGGAAATGCTCGGCGAGCAGGAAAGACCCGTAAGCGGCGATTGCGGTCAGCGTGATTTCGACGAGCGGGTCGTCGGTGCGGCCGGCGATCACCAGGATCGCGCCGCTGATGGCCAACGCCGATCGCCAGCCCTCCGCCGAGCGTCCACAGGAATGCGGGAACGACGCTTGCCGGCCGTCGGATTTGCCCCGCCGCGATCGCCGAGACGACCGCGAAGCCGACCGCCGCGACGCCGTCGTTGAGCAGGCTTTCGGATTCGACCACCATCGAGACGCGCGGCAGGCAGCCCATCTCGCGGAACGAGGCGATCACCGACACCGGGTCGGTCGCCGCGATCAGCACCCCGAACAGCGCCGCGCCGATCCAGCTCCAGCCGACGACGCGTGCATGCCGGCGGCAACGACCGCTGCGGCGATCGCGACGCCGAAGAAGGCGAGGGTCAGCGTCAGCGGAAGCTCGGCGCGAAACCGCTTCCATTCGAGCTGCAGCGCCGCCTCGAACACCAGAGGCGGAAGCAGGACGTTGAAGATGAGGTCGCGCGACAGCGGCAGGTCGGGGCTGTTCGGCAAAAGCGCGATCAGGAACCCGGCGACGACCAGCCCGACGATGTAGGGCAGGCCGAGCCGCCGCGACAGCATCGCGATCAGGCAGGCGACCAGCAGCAGCACGCCGATCGGGGCGAGCGAAATGCCGTCCATTGCGGCCGCATATCAGGCGATTTCGCCGCAGGTCTGCCCTGCTGCTGATGAAGCTGCCCTCAGGCTTTATGTTCTTCGTTTGTTCTGCTAGGTAAATTCTATGGCGATGCCGGAAGGGGCTAGGAGACCGAAACGGGATCAGTTAGCGTCGCCGAATGGCCAAGCCCAAGTCGCGATACACATGCCAGGCCTGCGGGTCGGTTCAGCACCGGTGGCAGGGGCAATGCCCCGACTGCGCCGAGTGGAACACGCTGGTCCAGGAGAGCGCGGAGGTGTCGAGCATCTTCGCCGCGAAGCACAATCTACAGGGCGGCGGGCGCGTGATCCCGCTGGTCGGCCTCGAGACGCCGGCGGCGTTGCCCGAGCGGCTGCCGAGCGGGCTTGCCGAGTTCGACCGCGCGATCGGCGGCGGGATCGTCGCCGGGCTCGGCGATGCTGGTCGGCGGCGATCCGGGGATCGGCAAGTCGACCTTGCTGCTCCAGGTCGCGGCGCGGCTGGCGAGCGAGGGCAACAAGGTCATCTACGTGTCCGGCGAGGAATTGGCCGAGCAGGTGCGGCTGCGCGCGGTTCGGCTCGGCCTCGGCGGAGCGCCGGTCCGGCTCGCGGCCGCGACGTCGGTGCGCGACATATTGACCACGATCGGCGAGGGCGAACCGCCGGCGCTGCTCATCATCGATTCGATCCAGACGATGCACAGCGACCTGATCGAAGGCGCGCCCGGGCACGGTCAGCCAGGTCCGCGCCTCCGCGCAGGAGCTGGTGCGCTTCGCCAAGGAGCATGGCACCGCGGTCGTGCTCGTCGGCCACGTCACCAAGGACGGGACGATCGCCGGCCCGCGCGTGCTCGAGCATATGGTCGACACGGTGCTGAGCTTCGAGGGCGAGCGCAGCCACCAGTACCGCATCCTGCGCGCGATGAAGAACCGCTTCGGCGGCACCGACGAGATCGGCGTGTTCGCGATGGAAGGGGCGGGGCTGACCGAGGTGCCCAACCCCTCGGCCTTGTTCCTGACGCATCGCGGCGAACCGGTCAGCGGCACCAGCGTGTTCCCGGCGATCGAGGGCTCGCGCCCGGTGCTGGTCGAGATCCAGGCGCTGACCGTGCGGCTGGCGAGCGGCGCGACGCCGCGCCGGGCGGCGGTCGGCTGGGACAGCGGCCGGCTGGCGATGATCCTCGCGGTGCTGGAGGCGCGCTGCGGGATGAGCTTCGCGACGGCGGAGGTCTATCTCAACGTCGCCGGCGGCTACCGCCTGAGCGACCCTGCGGCCGACCTCGCGGTCGCGGCGGCGTTGGTGTCGGCGATGTCCGAGCGGCCGGTGCCGAGCGAATGCGTGGTGCTGGGCGAGATCGCGCTGTCGGGCGAGATCCGCCCGGTCGCGCATGCCGGCCTGCGGCTGAAGGAATCGGCCAAGCTCGGCTTCGAGAGTGGCTGGGTGCCGAAGGGAGTTAAAGGCGGCGAGGGTCTTCGCCTCGCCGAGTTCGGCAACCTGCGGCAGCTTGTCGATCAGGTGCTTGGCCGGTGACCGCGCTCGCTATTCACCGGTAAAGTTGACGTTCGGATCAACGAAGTGTCTAACCTCACGGGCGACTCACCCAAATTGGTTTGAGGCCTTTAGCTGACACAGCTTCTGCGTCAGCCTTGCTTCCTGTGGTTCGCCCTCGTTCATTGCATCCGGCTTCGCCATGACATCGGCTCGCAATCGCTTGGTTAAGCGTTTTCATCCTCAAATGTGAACGGTGGCACTTGGCGAATGACGTCTCCGATAATCGTTGCTTACGCAGAAACCCTCTGACGATGGTTTGACACGCATTTGTGCCAGCTCATCGATGTGGCCACGGCCATTAAATGTGCGGCCGTGCTCATTGTATCCGTTGCTCCAGCCAAACCAAAACATGTATCGGGCGCCGAACGGGTTCTCAGACGTTTCGCACTGGGTCGGCATGACGGTCCAATATCCCCTGGACACAAAGGGGCCGGTAAGGATTGGATGATCAGCCGGGTCCTTCACACCAGCACTGTAATACCGACGGCGACATTGACCGGGTTCGCCGTGCGATTGCAGAAATTCATGCTGCGGATGTTGCGGCAGACGCCGAGGTCGGTGCCACAACTGCGATCAGTCCTGACAGAGCCACAAGAACGGTTGTGCGTACACGAGCCCCCTGCACTAGGAGAGGGTAACACTGCATACGAGCCCGTATACAACTCCGCTAGCGCACCACCTGCGACTCAATCCCCACGGTATCGCGCACCACGTAGAGCGGGCGCTGCTTGGTCTCGGTCAGGATGCGGCCGACATATTCGCCGAGCACGCCCAGCGAGATCAGCTGGATGCCGCCGAGGAACAGCACCGAGGTCATGATCGAGGCATAGCCAGGCACCGGGTTGCCGAACATCATCGTGTCGACGGCCAGGAACGCGCCGTAGGCGAAGGCGAACAATGCGACGATCGCGCCGACATAGGACCAGATGCGCAGCGGCACGGTCGAGGCTGAGGTGATGCCGTCGAGCGCCAGCGTCCACAGCTTCCAGTAGTTGTACTTGGTCGTGCCGGTCTCGCGCTCGGCGCGGTCATATTCGACCGCGGCCTGGCGGAACCCGGCCCAGGCGAACAGGCCCTTCATGAAGCGGTTGCGCTCGGGCATCGCGCGGATCACGTCGACGACCTTGCGGTCCATCAGGCGGAAGTCGCCGGCATTCTCCGGGATCTTGTCGGCCGAGACCAGTTGTGCGCGCGGTAAAAGAGGCCGGCGGTGAGCCGCTTGGCAAAGCTGTCCTCGGTCGCGGCAGCGGCGGACGCCGAACACCATCTCATGGCCCTCGCGCCATTTGGCGACCATCTCGGGCAGCACCTCGGGCGGGTCCTGCATGTCGACGTCCATCGGGATGACGGCCTTGCCGCGGGCATGGTCGAGCCCGGCGCTGAGCGCGGCTTCCTTGCCGAAATTGCGCGAGAGGGAGAGCGCGCGGACGCGCGGATCGCGCATGTTGGCGGCGACGATGGCGGCGAGCGTCGCGTCGGTGCTGCCGTCGTCGACGAACAGGATTTCCCAGCCGCTGTCGGCGGCGATGGCGTCGAGGATCGCGCCGACGCGCGCGATAAAGGCGAGGATGCCGTCCTCCTCGTTCTTCACCGGAACGACGACCGACAGCAGCGGCGCGACCATGCCGCGCTTGACCAGCCGCGCGCTCAGATCGCCCGACTGACGGCGGCGAGGTGAGCACCGGTTTCTTGCGCTGAGCGGCCACGCGTTTCTCCCTCGGTCGAGAGGCTAGGCACTTATGGTTACCGAAACCTTTATTTCGGGAGTGCGCTAAACTGCCGTCGCATCCCGCCGGGTTGCGGTTCGTTGGCGCTCGCACCAAGGACCTCGAGTGAATCGCGAAAGCGCCAGCCCCATCAAACAGGAGCATCAGGACGGGCTTCCCGATCCCGCGCCGCTATTGGTCGGCGGCGGCGATCTGGCTGGCGCTGTCGATGGCGGTGCTCGACGGGTCGATCGCCAACGTCGCGCTGCCGACCATCGCCCACGATCTCGGCGCGTCGCCGGCGACTTCGGTGTGGATCGTCAACGCCTACCAGCTGACGATCACCATCCTGCTGCTGCCGCTCGCGGCGCTCGGCGACCGCTCGGCTACCGCGGCATCTACCTTCCGGGACTGGTGCTGTTCACGTTGGGATCGCTCGGCTGCGCGCATGGCCGACAGCCTCGCGGCCTGATCGCCGCGCGGGTGTTCCAGGGAGTTCGGCGCGGCCTGCATCATGAGCATGAACGCGGCGCTGGTCCGCGCCACCTATCCCGCGAAGATGCTCGGCCGCGGCATCGGCTATAACGCGCTGGTGCTGTCGATGTCGGCGGCGGCCGGGCCGACGCTCGCCGCGCTGATCCTCAGTGTCGGCTCCTGGCCGTGGCTGTTCCTGATCAACTTGCCGATCGGTGATCGCCGCCGTGATCGTCGGCTGGAAGTCGCTGCCGCGACGCGCACGGCCACGGCCATCCGTTCGACTGGGTCGCGGCCTTGCTCAGTGGCGCGATGATGGGCTGCATCGTCTTCGGCGCCGAGACCTTCGCGCGCGAAAGCAACCGGCTTGGCTTGGCGCTGGTCGCCGTCGGGCTCGCGGCCGGCGCGCTCCTGGTGCGGCGCGAGTGGGGCGAGCCGCGCCGCTGTTCCCGCGTCGATCTGCTCAAGATCCGCATTTTCAGCATGTCGATCGGCACTTCGACCGTGTCCTTCGCGGCGCAGATGCTGGCCTATGTGACCCTGCCGTTCCTGTTCCAGTCGGTGCTCGGGCGAAGCGCGTTGCAGACCGGCCTGTTGATGACGCCCTGGCCGCTGGCGCTCGGCGTTGTGGCGCCGTTCGCCGGGCGGCTGGCCGACAAGGTGCGCGCGGGCCTGATCGGCGGCATCGGCCTCGCGATCTTCGCGTTCGGCCTGTTCATGCTGTCGCGGCTGGGAAGCCACCCGGCGACGCTCGACATCGTCTGGCGGATGGCGGTGTGCGGCGCGGGCTTCGGGCTGTTCCAGTCGCCCAACAACCGGACGATCGTCAGCTCGGCGCCGCGCCAGCGATCCGGCGCCGCCGGCGGGATGCTTGCGACCGCACGGCTGCTCGGGCAGACGTCGGGCGCGGTCGCGGTCGGCGTCGCCTTCCATCTCGCCGGGGTGCAGGTCGGGCCGGAGTTGCTCGCCGCATCGGCGGTTGGAGCGCTAATCGCCGCCGGCCTCAGCCTGTTGCGCCTCCGCGCGCCGCGGACGCAGCACCGGCGCGAGGAAGGCGCGACGATTCTCACGACTAGCGCCGGACCGTCGGCTCTAGCGCGGGAGGCATGACCGCGCTCGATGTCTTCGTCTTCCTGCTGCTGATCGGCGGCGCCGCCATCGGCTTCGTGCGCGGCTTCGTCCACGAGGTGATTTCGCTGTTCGCGTGGATCGTGGCGATCGCCATGCTCAAGCTGTTTCACGCCCAGCTGTGGACCGGCCTGATCAACAGCTTCCACATGAGTTCGGCCGCGGCGGCCGTGCTCGCCTTCGCGATCCTGTTCCTGCCGAGCTTCCTTGCGTCAAGCTGCTGGCGCGGCAGCTTGGCGGAAGGACGCGGCGTCATGCGGTGCTGGGTCCGTTCGACCGCGTGCTCGGCGGCGGATTCGGGGCGCTGAAGGGCCTGCTCGGGGCGACGTTGTTCTTCCTCCTCGCTAACCTCGCCACCGACATGGTGTGGGGTCCGCAGGCCGACCGGCCGCAATGGATGACCAATTCGCGGACCTTTCCGCTGCTCAACGGCAGCGCGCGGGCGATCGTCGACTGGGTCGAAACGCGGCGGATGCATGTGAACAAAGCGGGGCAGGGGGCATGATCCGCCTCCACGACACGCTGGCGCGGGAGAAGCGCGATTCGTCCCCGCCGATCCCGAGCGCATCACCATGTATGTGTGCGGGCCGACGGTCTACGGGCGCGCGCACATCGGCAATGCGCGCCCGGCGGTGGTGTTCGACACGCTGGCGCGGCTGATCCGGCACGAGTTCGGCGAAGACAGCCTCGTCTATGCGCGCAACGTCACCGACGTCGACGACAAGATCATCGCCGCGGCCGAGGCCGAGGGCGTCGATCCGTCGGTGATCACCGAGCGTTACGAGCGGCATTATCTTGAGGACATGCGGGCGCTGGGCGTTCGCGACCGCCGACATCGCGCCGCACGCGACGCAGGAAATCGGCGCCGATGGTCGCGCTGATCGAGCGGCTGATCGAGCGCGGCAACGCCTATGAGGCCGAGGGGCATGTGCTCTTCTCGGTCCCCAGCGACCCCGATTATGGCATTCTGTCGCGCCGCGACCGCGATGCGATGGTCGCCGGCGCGCGGGTCGAGGTCGCGCCCTACAAGCGCGATCCGGCCGATTTCGTGCTGTGGAAGCCCAGCAGCGAGGGCGTGATCGGCTGGGACTTGCCGTGGGGCCGGGGCCGCCCAGGCTGGCACATCGAATGCTCGGCGATGATCGCGCGCGCATCTGGGCGAGACGATCGACATCCATGGCGGCGGGCTCGACCTCATCTTCCCGCATCACGAGAATGAGATCGCGCAGAGCCGCTGCGCGCACGGCGGCGCGCCGCTCGCGCGATACTGGGTGCACAACGGCTTCGTCGACATGGGCGCCGAGAAGATGTCGAAGAGCCTCGGCAATATCGTCACGCCGGCGGAGTTGTTGAAATCCCATCGGGGAGAAACGTTGCGGCTCGCCTTGCTATCAGCGCATTACCGCCAGCCGCTGCCATGGACCGAAACGCTCGTTGCGCAAGCAAAGGCGACGCTCGACGGACTATATCGCAAGGCCGGCGATGCCGAGCCAGGCGAAGTGGACGCAGGCGTGCTCGACGCGTTGCGCGACGACCTGAATACGCCGCTGGCGCTGTCGAGGCTGTCGACAGCTCGAAGGTGGCGCACTCGAAGGCGAGCGCGCAGCTGCTAGGCTTGCTGCAAGTCTCCGCGGGGGACTGGTTTCAGGGTGATGCCGACGCCGGCGACATCGAAGCACCGCATCGCCGCACGCGCGCAGAAGCCAAAAAGAACCGCGACTTCGCCACCGCGGACCGCATCCGCGACGAGCTCAAGGCCGAGGGCATCGTGCTTGAAGACGGGCCGGGCGGCACGACATGGCGGCGCGAATGAACTGTCTCTCCATTCGTCACCCCCGCGGAAGCGATGGTCCCGCTCTGGATCAGCGATTTTCGCGGGAATGCGGCTGGGGACTTGGAATGAACGAGCCGCTGTACACCAGAGATCTTGCGGCTCGCGGCGCGCTGATGAGCCGCAAATCCGGAGCGCGAGGACGGACGCGCCGAGCTTCGCTCGCCGACCTGCGGTAGCCGGATCAGCCTCGCGGTGCAGCTCGATGAGGAGCGCAGGGTCGAGCGGCTGTCGATGCACGTCCAGGCCTGCGCCTTCGGGCAAGCTTCGGCGGCGCTGCTCGCCCGCCACAGCCGCGGCCGGACGCACGACGAAGTTCGGACGCCATGCTTGCGCTGAGCCACTGGCTCGCAGGCGATCCGGCCGATTGCCGGTGGCCCGGGCATCGCGGCGCTCGAACCAGCACGGCCAAGCGAAGGCGGCCACGGCGCGATCATGCTGCCGTTCCGCGCGCTGCTGGCGGCGATCGAGTCGGCGCGGTGACGACGCCCGCGGAAACCGCGCAGGCGGCCACCGCGATCCTCGAAAGCGGCGCGATCATGCTCGGCGCGGCGCTGATATTCGTGACTTTGTTCAGGCAGCTGCGGCTCGGCGCGACCCTCGGCTACATCGTCGCCGGTGCGTTGATCGGACCGCAGCTGCTCGGCCTTATCAAGGACCCGGAGCAGGTCACCAGCGTCACCGAAATTGGCATTGCGCTGTTGTTGTTCATCGTCGGGCTGGAACTTCATCCGCGCCAGCTGTGGCGGCTCCGACGCGACATTTTCGGGCTCGGTCTGCTTCAGGTCGTGCTGTGCGGCCTGGCGCTCAGCGGCGCTGCTGTATCTCGCGCTCGGCATTTCGTCCGAGGCCGCGTTGGCCATCGGCCTACCGCTCGGCCTGTCGTCGACCGCGCAGGTGCTGCCGATGCTGCGCTCCCAGAACGACCTCAACACGCCGCAGGGCGAGCGCGCATTTTCGATCCTGTTGTTCCAGGACCTGTCGATCGTGCCGATGATCACGATCGTCGCGGCGATGGCGCGCGTGCCGCCTGACCCGACGGCGCCAGTTGGCTGGAAGTTGGCGCTCTACACGGTCGGAGCGGTCATCGCGCTGGTGATCGTTGGTAGGCTGGTGCTCAACCCCTTGTTCCGCCTGGTCGGGCGACTTGGCGAGCGCGAACTGTTCATCGTCGCCGGGCTGTTCACCGTGGTCGGCGCCGCGGCGGTCATGCACATGCTGCACCTTTCGGTCCCGCTCGGTGCTTTCGTCGCCGGGATGATGCTCGCCGAATCCCCCTACCGGCACGAACTCGAGACCGACGTCGAGCCGTTCCGCTCGATCCTGCTCGGCCTCTTCTTCCTGTCGGTCGGGATGCTGCTCGACCTGCGGCTGGTCGCGGCGCGGCCGCTGTTCGTGCTTGGCATTGCTGCCGGGGTGATCGTCACCAAGACGATCCTGATCAGCCTGATCGACCGCTTGTTCGGCTCCCGACTGGGGCACAGCCTGCGGCTCGGCCTGCTGCTCAGCCAGGGCGGCGAGTTCGGCTTCGTGCTGTTCGCCCAGGCCACCGCCGCGCAGCTGATCACCCCCGCGGCGGCTTCGCTGTTCGGAGCGGTCGTGACCATATCCATGGCGACGACCCCGTTCCTGATGCGGTTCATCGATC
Organism: uncultured delta proteobacterium; assembly: GCA_963792275.1. GTDB lineage: Bacteria > Myxococcota > Myxococcia > Myxococcales > 40CM-4-68-19 > 40CM-4-68-19. The sequence goes on along the minus strand of CAWBVQ010000007.1, from coordinate 20,442 downwards.
GGCTCGAAGCGCGCGAAGAGCGGCGCGCCGAGGGGCTCGAGGGCCCGAAGCAGTCCCGACACGCCGGTGATCATCGTCGGCTATGGCCGGTTCGGCCAGACGGTCGGCCAGATGCTGATGGCCAAAAGCGTACCGGCTAACGTTGGTCGACATCGATGCCGAAATGATCGAAGCCGCCGGCAGCTTCGGAACGAAGGTGTATTTCGGCGACGGGACCGCGGATCGACCTTCTGCGCACCGCTGGTGCCGACCAGGCCCGCGCCATCCTGTTCTGCAACGACAATGTTTCGGGAGCGCTGACCCGCGAAGCGCTGGCGCGCGTGCTCGAAGCTTTTCCGCAGGCGAGAGTGATGGTCCGCACCTTCGACCGGCGGCACATGATCGAACTCGACGGGCTCGATCTCGTCTACACTCAGCGCGAGCTGTTCGAGAGCGCGGTCAAGATGGGCCGGGCCGCGCTCAGGGAGGCGGGCATCGAGCCGCGCGAGATCGACCGGGTCGAGCGGGAATATCGCCTGCGCGATTGCGAGCGGCTGGAACGGCAAAGCTGAGACCGGCGACATTCGCGCCGGGCTCGAGCGCTCGTTCGGGCCGGACCAGGCTCTGCCGGACGAGGAGCCGAGCCAGCCGGCTAGGCTTCGCGGCGTCGCCAAATAAGCTTCCAGCGCGGCGACGATCGCGTCGACCACGTCCCTGTGCGCGCCGTCGCCGCTTCTCACATGGATATGCGCCTCGGCATAGGAGGGCCGCGCGTTCCTCGGCGAGCCGCTCGAGCACCGCCTTGGGGTCGCCGTTGCGCAGTTGCGCGCGAGTGTCGCGGCGCGAGGTGCGCTCGGCGAGGATGTCGACCGGGGCGTCCAGCCAGACGGTGATCGCGCGCTCATTGAGTAGCTTGCGCGTCGAGGGATCGACATAGGCGCCGCCGCCGGTGGCGATGACGCGAACATCGCCCTCGATCAGGCGCGCGACGAGCCGCCGCTCGCCGTCGCGAAAATCGCGCTCGCCGAAGCGCTCGAACACCTCGGCGGCAGGAAAGCCGGCGGCGCCCTCGATCTCGGCATCGCTGTCGACGAAGGACAAGCCAAGCCGCTTGGCCAGGCGGCGCCCGACCGTCGACTTTCCAACCCCCATCAACCCGACCAGCACCACCGGGCGGTCGAGACGCTTGCCCAATTCCATTGCTTAAGGGGCTATACAGCGGCTTCGCCGCTCGGCAAAAGCCGCCCCATGTCCCGATTGATTGTCCTCATCGTCCTCGTCGTGCTCATCATCGGCGCGCTGTTCTTTTTGTCGACGCTGCCCAAGCAGCAGCCGACCCACACGATCGAGGTCGCGGTGCCGCGCGCCTGGGGGCAATGCGCACTAAGCTCCTCCTGATTGCATCTGCGGCGGTCGTTCTGGCGCTGCCGGCGCTCGCCCAGCAGTCCACGCCGCCGCAGCCGGCCCGCGCCGCACGCCGCGCGACAGCACCAGCGAGCGCGCACCGTCGCGCCGCGTCGACGCCGCCCGAAGGCGGGCGCCGACGAAACCGCGGTCGAGGAAGTCTCGAGCGCCAATCTCGCTGCCAGCCGCCGCCGTCCGCCGGTCGAATATCCCGGCTGGGCGCGGCGTGACCCGTGGACCGTCGGCGCCGCTCGATCCGCGACGCTGGGCCTCGGCGAAGACGCCGTGGGGCGGCGCGACGGCACGTTCCTGTCGACGCTCATGCGGCGGATGCAGACGCCGCTCGCGTCGCGCTGGGTGCATATCGCGCTGCGCGACGCGCTTGCTCGCCAAGTCTGCGCGCGCCGGCCAACGTCAACCCGATCGACTGGGTCGCGGAGCGCGCCTGGCTGCTTCTTCGGCTCGGCGAGGCCGACGCCGCGCGGATGCTGGTCGCCGGTGTCGATGCCGACCGCTTCACGCCGAAGATGGCCCAGGTCGGGTCCAGAGCGCGCTCGCCAATGCCGACCCGCCGGCGCTGTGCCCGCTCGAGGACGGCATTCAGAAATACGATCCGGGCATCCGCGGCTGGTCCAGGCGATGTGCGCGTCGCTCGCCGGGCGAGCCGGAACAGGCCTCGGCGATGATCGACCAGGCGCGGCGCTTCGGCCGCATCGGCGGGGTCGACCTGGCGCTTGCCGAGAAGGTCGTCGGAGCGGGGCCAACGGCCGCGCGTCGACGATCGAGTGGGACCCGGTCGATTGCTGACCGCCTGGCGCTTTGGTCTTGCGACCGGCACCGGGCATGGTTCCGCCCGATCGGCTGATCAACGTGCCTCGCCGCAGCTCCGCGCCTTCCAGGCGCGCGCGCCGTTGCTGACGCGCGCAGCAGCGGCTGCCCTCCGCGATGGTCGCGGCCGGTCTCGGCGTCTTCTCGTCACAGACGATGGTCGACCTCTATTCGCCAATTTACGACACACCGATCCGGCGACCTGCCGGACAGCGATGCCTGGCAGCTGCGGCAGGCCTTTGTCGGCAAGGACGCAGGAACGCGGCTCGCCGCTATCCGCAAGCTGCTCGGGACCGGCAAGGACCCATTGCAGAAGGAAGCGGCGCGAGCGCTCGTCGCCCGCGCCGCGACGCTCGATCACACCGACGCCGAAGCTTCGGCAAGGATGCGCCCGAACTGATCTCGGCGATGCTCGCCGGCGGTTACGATCAGGCCGCGGCGCGCTGGATCCCGGCGCGTCAACGGCATGGACGACGCCGACAGCGACCGCTGCTGGGCGATGCTTGCGCTTGCGGCGCCGAACATCGCCGACGTCGGCACCAGCCGCATCAACAGCTTCATCCGCCGCGACAATAGCCGCGACAATGTGCGCAGCGCGCTGCTCGTCGCCGGGCTCGCCGGGCTCGGCCGGATCAGCACCGACACGGCCAATTCGCTCAACCGCCGCTATGGCCTCGGCCTCGGCATGTCACCAGCTGGACGCAGATGATCGACGCCGCCGCCGCGCGCGGGCAGGCGGGAACGGTGCTGGTCCTGACCGGCACCGGCTTCCAGACGCCGCAGTTCGACCGCGTTCCCGCAGCGCACCTCTACCATGCGGTCGCCGCGCTCAACCGCACCGGGCAGGGCTTTACCGCGCGAATGATCGCCGCCGAGGCTCTTTCCCGGACGTGACCCCTGACGACCGGGCACTGGTCGATCGTTTTCTCGACATGATGGCCGCCGAAGCCGGCTCCTCCCGGCATACGCTCGCCGCCTATCGCAACGACCTCGAGCGGGCGGCCGAGGCCTCGCATCGCTCGGGCAGGCCTCGGCGGACGATCTGTCGCGGCTCGGCGCGGCATGGGCCGAGCTTGCCCCGTCGACCGTCGCTCGCCGCTCGGCCGCGCTTCGCCGCTTCTTCGGCTTCCTCATCGACGACGGCCTCAGAAAGGACGATCCGTCCGCAGCGCTGCCGCGCCCGCGGCTTCGAGCGGCCGTTGCCGCGAATCCTCGAGACGACGGAGGTCGAGCGCATGTTCGAGGCCGCCGAGGACCGCGCGGCGAGCGGCGAGTCTGCCGCGCTTCGCAACCTCGCGCTTCTCGAACTGCTCTATGGCTCGGGACTGCGAGCGACCGAGCTGGTCAGCCTGCCGCGCGGCGCGGTGCGGCCCGGCCAGCCGTTCCTGATGGTCCGCGGCAAGGGCTCGAAGGATCGGCTGGTGCCGATCTCGTCGCGCGCCGAGGCAGCGGTCGCCAAATGGCTGGAGCATCGTCGCCGGCGGCGCGCTCTGGCTGTTCCCGAGCGGCAAATCGCACCTGAGCCGGGTGCGCCTGTTCCAGATCGTCCGCGCCATGGCCGCCGATGCCGGGATCGCGCCCGAACGGGTCAGCCCGCACGTGCTGCGCCACGCCTTCGCGACGCACCTGCTGTCGGGCGGCGCGGACCTGCGCGTGCTCCAGTCGCTGCTCGGCCATGCCGACATCGCGACGACGCAAATCTACACCCACGTCGACAGCGCGCGGCTGGTCGAGCTGGTCAATGCGCCGGCATCCGCTCGCGACGCGCGTCGCGTTGACGCTCGGCCGCAGCTTCGCCTACCCGCCGCCGCCAGATGCAGACCTACCTCGATTTCGAAAAGCCGATCGCCGAGCTTGAGACCCGCGTCGCCGAGCTGCGCGAGACGGCGAGCAGCTCGGACGACATCGACATCGATGCCGAGGTCGGCAAGCTCGAGACCAAGTCCGAACAAGCTGCTGCGCGACACCTATGCCAAGCTGACGCCGTGGCAGAAGGCGCAGGTCGCGCGCCACCCCGACCGGCCGCACTTCAAGGATTATGTCGCCGGGCATCGCCGACGATTTCCTGCCGCTCGCCGGCGACCGCGCGTTTGCCGACGACCCGGCGATCATCGGCGGCCTCGCGCGGATCGACGGCCGCCGGGTGATGCTGATCGGGCACGAGAAGGGCGACGACACCGCCTCGCGCCTCAGGCACAATTTCGGCATGGCCAAGCCGGAGGGCTATCGCAAGGCGATCCGCCTGATGCGGCTCGCCGACCGTTCGGCCTCCCGGTGGTGACCCTGGTCGATACGCCCGGCGCCTTCCCGGGCGTCGAGGCCGAGGAGCGCGGCCAGGCCGAGGCGATCGCCCGCTCGACCGAGGAATGCCTGGCGCTTGGCGTGCCGATGATCGCCGTCATCGTCGGCGAAGGCGGCTCGGGCGGCGCGATCGCGATCGCCGCGGCCAACCGGGTGCTGATGTTCGAGCATGCGGTCTATTCGGTCATCTCGCCCGAAGGCTGCGCGTCGATCCTGTGGCGGACGGCCGACAAGGCGGCCGACGCCGCCGAAGCGATGAAGATCACCGCCGCGGATCTGCAGGCGCTCGGCGTGGTCGACCGCATCGTCGCCGAGCCGCTCGGCGGCGCGCAGCGCGATCCGGACGCGGCGATCGGCGCGCTGAAGGGCGCGCTGATCGAGGAGCTCGACGGCTGCGCGAGCTCGGGCCCGATGAGCTGCGGGCGCAGCGCCGGGCCAAGTTCCTGGCCATCGGCTGAGCGGCTCGGCACGGAACCCGCGTCCAGTCATTCTCCGTTCAAATTCCGCGCGCTTAATTCGGCGGCGAAACGGGAGACGAGTGCGATGCATGCGTAGAACGCATCCTGTTGCTCGCGGCTGCCGCGCTGGCGTTCACGCCCGGCGGCCGCGCAGCAGCGCCGCGCTATCTCAATCCGCAGCGACGTCGCCGAGGCGCAGCACGACCATGCCGCAGCTGGTCGCAGGAGCTTGGCGGCGCCGAGACCGGCCCGCGCGCGGCCTATGTCGAATCGGTCGGGCGCCGCGTCGGCGCTATCTCCGGGAGTCGCCAATCCCGGCCAGGCGCTGCACTTCACCACGCTCAATTCGGCGGTCGAGAATGCCTTCTCGGTCCCCGGCGGCTATGTCTACATCACCCGCCAGCTGATGGGGCTGATGGACGACGAGTCCGAGCTCGCCTTCGCGCTCGGCCATGAGGTCGGCCATATCGCCGCCAACCACGCCCACATCCGCGAGCAATATGCCCAGCGCAACCCGCTCGGCGTGTTCGGCCAGATCATCGGCGCCATCTTCGGCGATCGGCGTTTCCGCACGTTCTCAGCCGCGCGCTCGAAGCTCGACTTGCTGAGCTTCTCGCGCGACCAGGAATATCAGGCCGACACGCTCGGCCTGCGCTACATGATCGCGGCCGGCTACGATCCCGCCGGCGCGGCCGGGGTCCTGGCGGCGCTGAGCCGCGCAAGCGCGCTCGAGGCGCGGGTCCAGGGCCGGACCAACCGCCAGACGCCGGAATGGGCGAGCACCCATCCGCTGAGCGAGAACCGGATGCAGCGGGCGCTTGCCGAAGCGCGGGCGACCGGCCGGCTCGGGACCGGGCGTGCGCAACCGCGACCAGTTCCTCAACGCAGCTCGAGGGCATCTACGTCGACGACGATCCCGGCGCAGGGCGTCATCGAGGGGCCGACCTTCACCCATCCCGACCTGCGCATCCAGTTCAGCGTGCCGCAGGGCTATCTGATGTCCAACGGCACCGACGCGGTGACCATCTCCGGCTCGGCCGGCAAGGCGCAGTTCCGCGGCGGCCATTCACGCGGCACCCTCGACAATGCGATCCTGCTCGCGTTCCGGCAGCTGACGCGGCGGCCAGGCCAACTTCGCAGTCCCGCCGCCGCAGCATGTCACCATCAACGGCATGCCGGCCGCGATCACGACGGCGCGCGTCAACACCGATTCCGGCGCCGATCGACGCCAGCGTCGCCGCCTATCAGTGGGATCCGCAGCGCATCTATTATTTCATCATGCTGACGCCCGGCGGCTACGGCGTCGCGCCGTTCGCGCCGATGATCAATTCGCTGCGCCGGATCACGCCGGCCGAAGCGGCGGCGATCCGGCCGCGCATCATCCATGTCGAGACGGTGAGGCCCGGCGATACGGTGCAGTCGCTGGCGCGCCGCATGGCCTATCGCGATTTCAAGCTGGAGCGGTTCCTGTCGCTGAACGGCCTTGCCGCCAACGGCAGCGCTGGCGCCGGGGCAGAAGGTGAAGCTGGTCGTCTACGGGGCGCGACGAGCCTGACGCAGCCGAGCTCAGTTACGGCATGTAGGTGTTCGTCGTGTTGCTGAGCTTGCCCCACATGCCGCCGACGCCGCCGCCGAGCGACTGACAGCCCGGCCATCATCGCAATGACGATCAGCGCGACAATCAGCCCATATTCGATCGCAGTCGCTCCGCGCTGGTCGGCGCCGAGCTTGCGCAAGATTGTCCGGATAGCGATCACGCCACCCTCCTCTGGTCCACGTCCACGCGGCAGGTTTAACGGTCGCAGGGTTAACAACTCTTGCCGCCGACACAGTTAACGCGCGCTTCAGTCCTTCGTGCGCGGCGTCCAGGCGGCGAAGTGCAGGATTTCGAACGTTTCGACGGTGCGCCCGCCATCGCCGGCGCCGGCGAAGGCTGCGTCGGCGGCGGCGCAGCGCCGCTCTGGCCGAGGAACCGGCGGGCGGCCGTGCAGCATGTTGGTCGCGCCCATCCGCGCGAAGGTCGCCGACCAGCCGCGTCCAGCGACGGATAGGAGACCTGCGACCCGGTCGACGTCGACGACCGCGTTGGCGAAGCCCGGCGTCGGCGAGCAGCGGCGCCAGCGCGGACGGCTCGATGCGCGGGTGGACGTGGGGCGCGGCGCCGCCCGCCGACCGCGTCGGCGGCGCGCATCGCCGCGCGCAGTTGCGGCAGCGTGTCGCCGCCGGACATCGCGCCGATGAACAAGCCGTCCGGCCTGCATGGCGTGGCGGATCAGCCGCAGCGCGAGCGGCAGGTCGTTGACGGTGTCGAGCGTGCCGACCGCGAGCGACGAGATCGTAGGCGCCTCGCGGCGGCTCCCATGCGTCCTCGACGATCGGCTCGCCGCCGGCGCTGCGGCGAACAGCGGCGCCGGGTCGCGCACATCGACCTCGCTCGCGACTGCGCGAGCCGCTCGGCCATTCGCGATCAGGGCAGCCGATCAGCAGCGCGCGATCGAACCGCCGCTGCATCAGCGCGATGCCGTTCGAGGCAATCGGCAAACGCGCGCTCGTAGCAGGAATAGCTCGGGCCCGATGCGCGCGGCGCGGTCGCGGCGCAGCGCGCGCAACTCCATGTCGAACAGCTCGGCGCATCGCGGCGCTTGTGCGATGGCCGCGGCGCAGGCGACAAGGCGGCGATGGTCGTGCCGAGCTCGTCCGAGCTGCCTGCGCGTGGGCGCTCGATTTCGCGCTTCCGCCGCGCTGCGCCGGCTGCGGCGACCATCGTCGCCGATGTCCACAGCTTCTGCCCCGACTGCTGGAAGGAAATCGAATTCCTCGGCGAATGCGGCTGCTCGACCTGCGGCATGCCGCTGCAGGCGACCGAGCAGCGAGACCTGCGCCGCCTGCCTCGCCGGCCGCCGCGGATCGCCGCGGACGCGCGCGGCGGTCGCTTACGGCGATCTTCGCGCGGCCTCGCCATCCGCCTCAAATATGGCCGCAAGGTCGCGATCGCGCGGACCATGGCGCGCTACATGGCGCCGCTGGTGCGGCGAGGGCGAGCGATCGGCTGCTGGTTCCGGTTCCGCTGCACCGCTCGCGGCTGTGGCAGCGGGCTTCAACCAGTCGGCGCTGGTCGCGCGCGAGCTGTCGCGGCGGCTGGGCATTGCGGCGCGACCCGTCGGCGCTCGCGCGGACCGCAGCGCACTCCGCCGCTCAAGGGCATGAGCCCGCTGCAGCGGCGCAAGACCGTCGCCGGAGCCTTTCGCGTTCGCAGACAAGCACAGCGGTCGCCGGCAAGACCGTGATCCTGGTCGACGATGTGCTGACCACCGGAAGCACCGCCGAGGCCTGCGCGCGGACGCTCAAGCGCGCCGGCGCGGCGCGGGTCGAGCTGGTCAGCTGGGCGCGGGTGGTGAAACCTTCGCAGTTGATGCGTTGAACATCTGCCTAAGTATCGGGTGTGAAGGACGTGATCGTGACTCGTCGAGATCTACACCAAGGCATTCTGCCCCTATTGCTGGCGGGCCAAGCAGCTGCTCGAGGCGAAGGGCGTCGAGTATCGCGAGATTTCGGTCGATTTCGGCGGCGAGCACGAGCAGACGATGGTCCAGCGCGCGCAGGGCCGCACGACCGTTCCGCAGATCTTCATTCGCGAGCACCATGTCGGCGGCTGCGACGACCTTTTCGCCCTCATCACTCCGGGCAAGCTCGACGAGCTGTTGGCGGCGACATGACGCGGATCGCCCTCTTCCAGTCGACGGCCGGGCATCGACCCGGCGGCCAACGCGCGGGCGCTGATCGAAGCGATCGGGCGAAGCGGCGGCGGGCGGCGCGGAGATGCTGTTCACGCCGGAAATGTCGGGGCTGCTCGACCGCGATTCGGCGCGCGCGGCGCAAGGTCCTGCGGCGGCAGGACGACGACGAGGTACTCGCCGCCGCCCGAGGCGGCGGCCGAGCACCGGATCTGGGTCCATCTCGGCTCGCTCGCGGTGCTGGTCGAGGACGGCAAGGTCGCCAACCGCTCCTTCGTCATCGACCGCGACGGCGTGGTCCGCGCGCACCTACGACAAGATCCATCTGTTCGACGTCGACCTGCCGACCGGCGAGAGCTGGCGCGAATCCAACGCCTATTCGCCCGGCGACGGAGCGGTGCTCGTCAACGGCACGCCGGTCGGCAAGCTCGGCCTGACCATCTGCTACGACCTCCGCTTCCCCGGCCTGTTCGCGCGGCTCGCCGAATCCGACGCCGACGTGATCGCGGTCCCCGCCGCCTTCACCGTGCCGACCGGCAAGGCGCACTGGCACGTGCTGCTGCGCGCGCGCGCGATCGAGGCCGGCCTGTTCGTGGTCGCCGCGGCGCAGGTCGGGCACCACGAGGACGGGCGCAACACCTTCGGCCATTCAGCCTCGTCATCGATCCGTGGGGCGAGGTCCTGCTCGACATGGGCGAGGAGCAGCGGCGTCGGCTTTGCCGATATCGACCTCAAGCGCATTTCCGACGTTCGCTCGCGCATCCCGGCGCTCAACCACCGCCGGCCGATCCCGGACGCGGTGACCTTGTGATCGTCTTCGACCTTCAGTGCCGCGAGGGCGGCGAGACATTCGAAGCCTGGTTTCGCTCGAGCGCCGACTACGAGGAGCAGCGCGCGGCGGGCCTGGTGCAATGCCCGGTCTGCCAGTCGGCCAATATCGGCAAGGCGCCGATGGCCCCGCGCGTGCCGCGCAAGGGCTCGGCGACAGCCCGCTTGCCGGCTCGCCGCGATGCAGGCCGAATTGCTCAAGGATTCGCGCTGGGTCGGCGACGAGTTCGCCGACACCGCGCGCGCGATGCACGTCGGCGAGATCGCAGCCGAGCAGGTCCATGGCAATGCCACGCTCGAGCAGGCGAAGTCGCTGGCCGAGGACGGCATTCCGGTCGCGCCGCTGCCGCTGCCGGTCACGCCGCCCAGCCAGGTCAATTGATCGCCTGCGCCCCTAGCCCCTATTCGCGGCGCGAGCGACCCCGTAGCTCAGCAGGATAGAGCATCAGATTCCTAATCTGAGGGCCACAGGTTCGAATCCTGTCGGGGTCACCACGATTTATGAGGGCAGGGCGCATGGCGAGTCAACGAGGGGCAGAGCAGGGTGCCGGGATCGCGACCGGCTGTTCCTCGCGCATCCGCGCTCGCTGGGGATGAGCTGGGCAGGCCATGGCATGGGCGCGGTCGCGATCGGCGCGGAGCTGATCGGCGCCGGCTGCGCGGCGATGGTTCACGCGGTCGTTGCCGGGCTGGTTCACCGAAACCGCCGGCCAGACGGTCACCCGCATCTACGACCATATTCAGGCGCGCAAGGCCGGCGCGGCCAATCCGGAGAACTGGCCTGACTACGAAATCTGACGGTTCAAGCCGGTCGCGATCGTCGGGGGCGGGGCGTCGGGAACCATTCTCGCCGCGCAGCTCGCGCGGCGCGGCATTCGCTCGCTGCTGATCGACGGCAGCGGACGCGATGGGCCGGGGGGTTGCCTATTCGACCACCGAGCCCGCGCATCTGCTCAACGTCCGCGCCGAGGGGATGAGCGCCTGGGCCGGCGAGCCCAGCCATTTCGCAAACCGCTTCGAGGCGGAAGGCGGCGACCGCGCGGCTTCGCCCAACGGCGATTCTTCGCCGCTATCTCGGCGAGATACTCGCCGAGGCTGTGGCGCAGCGGCTGCGTCGAACTTGCCCGAGCGACGGCGGTCAGCGCGGCGCGGCACGGCGCAGGCTGGCGGATCGAGCTTCGACGACGGCACGTCTTTCGAGGCCGGGGCTCTGGTCCTCGCCGTCGGCAACCAGGAGCCCGAGCGCGCTGCAGCGCCTTCGTCGGAGCCGGGACGCGCTTCATCCGCAATCCGTGGGGCGATGATGCACGCGCCGCGGTCGCCGATCTGGCGGAAAGCGGCGGAACCGCGCTGATCGTCGGGACCGGCCTGACCATGGTCGATCTCGTCTTGTCGCTCGACGCGACCGGTCACCAGCGGCAGGATTGTCGCTTTGTCGCGGCGCGGCCTGATTCCGCGCGCGCCACGCCGACTTCGATGCCGGCGCCCCCGATCGACCGGAGAGCTGCCGGGCGGCCTCTGCGCGCGCTGTTCCGCTGGCTGCGGCGGCGCGCCGCCGAGGTCGGCTGGCGCGCCGCGATCGACAGCCTGCGGCCGCACAGCCACGCGCTCTGGCAGAGCCTGACGCACGACGAGCAGCGGCGATTCCTCCGCCATGGCCGGCCGTGGTGGGACGTCCATCGTCACCGCATCGCGCCCGAAGTCGCCGCGACCGTCGCCGCAATGGTCGCGCGAGGGGCAGCTGGAGATTGTCGCCGGCCGGATCGTCTTCGCTCGCGAGCACGGCGAGGAGGGCATCGAGGTCCACTACCGCCGCCGCGGCGCGCCGCCGAGTCGCAGAGCGAGACCTTCGCCTATGCGTTCAATTGCACCGGGCCGCTGCATTCGATCGCCCGCACGCGCGACCCGCTGCTGCGCAGCCTGCTCGACGCCGGGCAGTCGCGGCCCGACCATCTCGGCATCGGCCTGGAGGTCGACGGAACGCTCGCCGCGCCGGCGAGCGATCTGTGGGCGATGGGGCCGCTGACCAAAGGACGCTATTGGGAGATCATCGCCGTGCCCGATATTCGCGAGCAGGCGGCCGCGGTCGCCGACGATATTGAGCGGGAGCTTGGCGAATGACCGACATGGCGATCCCGACGATGGCGACCTGGTCGAGCCGCGCGCCGCCTGCGACGTTCCGGACGAAGTCGCCGAAGCGGTCCGGACCCTGATCCGCTGGGCCGGCGACGATCCCGACCGCGAAGGCCTGCTCGACACGCCGCGCCGCGTCGCCCGCGCGTGGAAGGAATATGCCCAGGGCTATGGCGAGGACCCGTCGGTCCACCTCAGCCGCACCTTCGAGGAGGTCGGCGGCTATGACGAGATCGTGCTTCTGAAGGACATTCCGTTCCAGTCGCATTGCGAGCACCATATGGCGCCGATCATCGGCAAGGCGGCCATCGCCTATCTTCCGAGCGACAAGGTGGTCGGGATCAGCAAGCTCGCGCGAGTGCTTCACGGCTTTGCGCGGCGGCTGCAGGTGCAGGAGCGGCTGACGGCGCAGGTCGCCGACGCGATCTGGGAGCACCTTCAGCCCAAGGGCGTCGCGGTGATCATCGAGGCGAGCCACGCCTGCATGACCGCGCGCGGCGTGTCGACACGCCCGGCGTGATGATGACCACCAGCCGGATGATGGGCACTTTCCGCGAGGACGAGCGAAGCCGCCGCGAAGTGCTCGCGCTGATGGGCTACTGAAATAGCAGGCGGGGCGGCTCCGCTGGCCTGAGAGCCGCCCCGCGCCCCACCCCGAACGAGGCGGTGGTTCAGTCGCGTCAGGCGTCGACGGCGTTTCCATGCCGTGCTTCAGCTGGCTCATCTGGTCGTGGCCCTGGCTTGCACCGACTGGTAGCAGCGCTCGACCACCGACCGGCTCTCGCCGCTCAGGTCGCCGCTCTCAGCGCGGTCTCGAACTTCTCCTTGAGATAATCCTCGCCGCGCTCGACCTCGTTGATGATCGACTTTTCGTCGCGGCCGGTGATCGCGGCCTTGAGGTCCAGGAAGCGCTGGTGTGCCTTGCCGAGGAACGATCCACCATCTTCGGGATCGCCGCCGAGCCGGCGGACTTCGGCGCGAAGCTCCTCGACGACTTGCTGGCGCTCGCTCGCCGCGCTCGCGGAAGATTTCGCGGAAGCGCTCATTGTCGATGTTCTGCGGCGCGTCCTCATAGCCGGTGATGCTGTCGATCGTGGTCGCGATCAGGGTGTTGAGGGTGCTGATTGCCTCGGAATGTTCGGTCATTGTGTTGCTCCGTTACTGTGGGATCGGTTCGGACTGAAGAACGCTCGAAGCGGCGCGGCGATGCGGTGTGCGGCAGATTATTTGGCGACCCGAGCGCGAATAAGTATCGGATCACCTCCATGCCGGGTTCGAATGACCGCGCATTGATCGAACACAGGCTGCTGACTGCCGATCCGCGCGTGACTCTGGCGCAGGCGCTCTCCCCGCAATAGAAGGCACCAACCACCATTGGGGGATGATCCATGCGCCTTTCCTCGCTCGCCGCTTTCTCGCTCATTCTCGCCGCGACGCCGGTACCGCTGACCGCTGCGCCGACAATCGGTGTCGCTGCCGCGATCGCTGCGCCCGATCGGAAGCCCGACAATGTGAAGCTCGACGAGGGTCGCAAGCCTGCGGCCGTCCTCCAGTTCCTCGGGCTGAAGTCGGGAATGAGGGTGCTCGATCTGTTCGGGGCCAATGGCTATTGGGCCGAGATCATGGTGCCGGTGATCGGCCCGAAAGGCCACGACACGATCTGGACCCCCACGCAATTCTTCAACGACAAAGCCAAGGCTTACACGTCAGCCTATGCTGCCAAGCACTCGAACGTCACCTTCATCAACTCGCCGTTCGAGGCGCCGGACCTGCCGAAGAACTATGCCGACTTCGTGATTTTGAACGACAATTATCACGACACCTATTGGCAGAATGACAAATACAAGATCCCGAAGATGGATCCGGCCGGCTTCCTGAAGGCCGTATATGCCTCAATGAAGCCGGGCGCGGTCATCGGGGTGATTGATCACATTGCAAACAAGAACGACGACACCCGAGCCACCGTTGAGAAGTTCCATCGCATCGACCCCGAGGTTGTAAAGGCGGACTTCAAGCGCGCTGGATTCGTGCTGGTCGGAAGCAGCGATGTGCTGCGCAATGCCGCTGACGATCACAGCCTGCTGGTGTTCGATCCGAAGGTCGCGGGTCACACGGATCGATTTGTCTTCAAGTTCAAGAAGCCACGTTGACCGACGCCAAGGGCGAGACACCGCCGACCGGCGGCAGCCTTCGCGCTTATTACACGTTGGGCGCGCTGATCATCGGCCTCGCCGCGGGTATGGTAGCGGCCAAACACCCGGGCGCCGGGCGCGACGATGCGCTTGGCGTAGCATCGTTCATCGGAACCCTGTGGCTGAACGCCCTGAAAATGACGGTTATCCCGATCGTCGTCGCGCTGCTCGTCGTTGGCATTGCGAAGAGTGCGGAAGCGGCTCAGGCCGGCCGCGTCGCCGGCCGCTCGGTGTTGTGGATCGTCATCATTTGCACCGCCTCCGCAATTTTTGGGGCGGTCGCCACGATTGGTGCTCACGGATGCTTTTCCGCTGCCGCGAGCGACAGCGGGGTTGCTCCAGGCCGCGCTGGCGAACGTCGACAAGACGACGGTGGGCGCGCTTCCGGGGCCGGCCGAATTCTTCAAGGGGGTTATTCCGCCCAATGTCTTCGCGGCCGCGAATAACGGCGACATCCTCCCGCTGACTGTGTTTTCGTTGCTGTTCGGGCTTGCGCTGACCCGCCTGGCGGCGCCCGCCCGGCGTTCCGTGGTCGGACTGTTCGAGGCGATCGGCGACTCGTTCATCATTATCATCGACTGGGTGCTGGTGATCGCGCCGCTGGGGGTATTCGCGCTGGCGTTTACGGTCGGCGAGGCCGCGGGGGGTGCCGCCTTCGCCGGCCTTGGACATTACGTCGTGATCATCTCGGTGATTGGAGTGCTCGTCACCCTGACCGCGTATCCGCTCGCCTCGCTGGTCGGTCATATCGGGACAGGAAGCTTCATGCGCGGGATGATCGGTCCGCTGACCGTCGCCGTCTCTACTCGCTCTTCACTTGCCTCGCTTCCGGCAATGCTTACCGCGTCGCGCGGCATGGGCATTCGTGACAATGTCGCCGACGTCACGCTGCCGATCGCGGTTGCCCTGTACCGCGCGACCGGCCCGGCGATGAATACCGCCGTGGCCTTCTATGTTGCTCACTGGCTCGGCATCCAGCCGAGCGTGTCGCAGATGATCGCTGCGACCGCGGTCGGCGCGGTGATGAGCTACGGCGCGGTCAGCCTGCCAGGAGAGGTCAGCTATATCAGCTCGATCGCGCCAATTGCGCTTGCGCTCGGCGTTCCGATTGCGCCCCTTGGCCTGCTCGTCGCGGTCGAGATGCTGCCGGACATCTTCCGCACGGTCGGTAACGTGGCTCACGACGTTGCCCTCACCAGCATTGTCGACCGCAACGTCGGCGGCGAATTCTAGCGTCCGGCGATAACCCGGACGCGGTCGGAATAGAGCCTGCCGACCGGCTGATCGGTGCTGTCGGCGAGCCGGGCGATCCAGCGGCCCGACGGATTGCGGGTGAAGCCGGAAATGAAATCCTTGCGCACGATCGCCGAGCGGTGAAGGCGGACGAACAGCTCGGGGTCGAGCCCTTCCTCGAGCGCCGCCATCGAATGATGGATCAACCAGCTCCGCCGTCCGACATGGAGCCGCATATAGTCGCGTTCGGCCGAGACGCGATCGACGTCGCGCGCGGCGATACGCACCAGCCCCGACAGGTCCGACGCCCAGAATTCGTCCAGCCACTGCGAGACCTTGCCAGTCGCCGGCTGGGCACTGCGCTGTTGTAAATAGACGCGCGCGCGGTCGAGCGCTCGCTGCAGCCGGTTGGGCTCGACCGGCTTCATCAGATAGTCGACGGCCTCAACCTCAAAGGCGGCGACGGCAAACTGGTCGAAGGCGGTGACGAAGACTACCGCGGGCGAAGGATTTGAGCGGCGAGCGCCCGCGCTACGCCGATCCCGTCGAGTCCCGGCATCGCGATGTCGAGCAGCAGAACGTCCGGGTGAAGCGCCTCGGTCAGGTTGATGGCGCTGTCGCCGTCGCTGGCGGTGCCGACCAGCTGCGCGCCTTCGGCACGCGCGAGCAGGAGCTGGAGCCGCTCGGCGGCGAGCGGTTCGTCATCGGCGATGAGGACGCGCAGCGCCTTAGCTTCGGGCATTGGTTTCCACCGGCATGGTCAGCGCCACCTTGTATCCGCCGCCAGTCATCGGCCCATAGCGGCAACTGGCACGGCCACCCCAGCGGGCGTCGAGCCGCTGGGAGACGTTGGCGAGGCCGAGGCCGGTCCCTTCGTGCGTCGCCGCTGGCAGCTCCTCCTTGCCGCCATGCTTCAGCCGATTGCTGATCTCCAGCGACATCCGGTTATCGGCGAGCCGGCGAGCAGCGATACTCACGAGCACCGCCTTGCGGCTCTTCGACACGCCATATTTGATCGCGTTCTCGACGATCGGCTGCAGCAGCAGCGCCGGCAGACGGGCATGCTCGAGGTCCTGGGGAATGTCGATCTCGACCGTCAGCCGATCCGGGAAGCGCGCCATTTCGATGTCCAGGTAGAGGCGCTGAAGATCGATCTCCTCGGCCAGGCTGACGTCGGCGCCGGGGTCGAAGGACAGGCTGGTGCGGAAGAAGGTCGAGAGGGCGAGAAGCATGGCCTCGGCGCGGTCGGTCCGGCCGGTCATCACCAATGACGACAGCGAATTCAGCGTGTTGAACAGGAAGTGCGGATTGACCTGATATCGCAGGGCCCGGACCTGCGCCGCCTGGGCCGCGCTTTCCGCGTCGGCCAGTCGTCGCTGCGCGCCCAGGGCCTCGGCCTGCGCCTGATTGGCGAGATAAAAAGCGCTCCAGCCGATGTAAAAGAACAGCCAGGTGACGGCGATGTCGAGCGCGTAACGGATCCGCTTCATCGAATCGAGCTCGCGCACCTTGGGCATGGTGAGGACCAGCGGTTCCTGCGCGGTGCGCTCGATCCGGATCTGGTTGCCCTGCTCGACGACGGTAAAACCCTCGCGCGCCTGAAACCGGAACTCCTCCTTGCTCTCGACCATCCAGTCTTCGATCATCACCAAAGTGGCGCCCATCACCAGCGATGCGGCGGCCGAGCTGACGCCGGCGATGATCGCCTTGCGCCGGATGCTCCCGCCGGTCGCAAAGGTGCTGATCGCGACGTAGATGAGGCCGGTGATGAGCACGCCGATGCCGATCACGAACAGCTTGTTCTCGAACGTCGTCCAGGGATCGGAGCCGAGAAAGGCGCGGATGGCGACCGTCAGCGCATAGAAGCACCAGAAACCGACGATCGATTTGAGGGCGAACGGCCAATCGGCAAAGCGGGTCCGGGCCGTGGGTGGAGGCATCATGAGCATTGGTACTGTCATGTCCCAAAACTCCTGCCACGCAAACCGCCCTCTGCCCATTGGCAGAACCGCCGCCACAGCCGGTCGAAACAAGGCGGTTCGCGGAACGCGTGCGCCGCTCCGCTCGTTTCCCGGCTGCAATGTTAGGGCAAGGAGATGCCGCTGTGAATGCAGTGAAGGAATCACGCAATGCGCCGCCGGCGGTCATCTCGGCCCCTCCCGAACGTAATCTTGAGCGTAAGCTTAAGCGGAAGCCCGGCGACCCGGATGCAAGGGCCGATGTTGGGAGCGATGAGTTGATGGATGCGTCCGATCCTTCGTCCGCGACGCACCCCAAGGGAAACGACGAGCCGGCGCCGTCGTCAGGCTTTCCAGAGAATTCGGACGAATAGTAACGGCTGTGTCACGAAAACGCCTAGCCGTTGCAAATAATCAACAATCCACAGTTTTCCCGTTGTTCGCGAATTTCTAGCCTAGACGCGGTGACTCCCCTCTGATTTAATCTGAATGGGGGGTGGGACTGTGGTTAAGTATCTCGAAACCATTAGCGCCGCATGATCCCGCCTGTGCAAGAGGAGTCGGGGTCATGATTACGCGGACCAGTCAGCCGGCAAGCGGTGCCATGCTGATTGCCGAAATGAAGGAGTTCGCCGGCTTCGCGAAAGCGACGCAGCGTTACGTCCGCCGCTCGCTCGATGTCGCCTACGGCCGCCGCGATCCGATCGAATGCTGGGCTCGCGACGAAGGCGAAGCCGCCTCGATCCGCGCCCAGGCGCGCCTTTACAAGCAACTCGACCATCTCCGTCTCCAGGTGCCGGACGACAGCGGCCTCGACATGATCGAGCCGTTCGTCGGCATGCTGATCACAATCAGCGCCTTCGACCTCGGCCAGGACCGTTTGCCGAATTTCGCCGCCTATCGCTTTCTCTACGAGCGGTTGATCGGCGCTTCGTCACGCCCGTGGCTGCCGAGCGCCTTCTGCGCCGCAGCGGCGCTGCCGCACCTTCACCCGGACCGGCGCCGGATTCTGCTCCAGTCGATCAGCGAGAGCGCGGCGACCGCGCCCGGCTGGTCGGGCCGCGAGCCGGTGTTCTGGCCGGAGTGGGTCGAGAAGGTCGACCTCAAAGCGGCTGCCTAGACCGGCACTTTCACCGACGGGAAGATTTTCGTCAGCCGACTGAGGCTCTCCTCGGCGGAGCGGTGATGCACGAACACCACGCCTGCCGCTTCGTAAGCGGCGCGGTGCTTTTCGCGGTCGTCGACCAGCACGTCGCCGGGATGCATGTGCTTGTGCTTGTCGGCGGCCATGCAGGTGATGATCGGAACACCCGGGAAATGTTCGGCCGCCCATTCGACCTTCTGCGGCGCGGCCCAGCTCCCAAGCGGAAGACCGGTGAGGATCGTCGGTTGCAAATGCTTGACGCCATCGAACAGCAGCCGCGCGTCGGGCATTTCCGGCAGAGCGCCGTAGAAATTCTTCGCGCCAGCCAGGCGCTTCCAGAAAGCGCCGCGCCCGTGCTTGGCTATATACTCCTTCGGGCCGGAGCCCAGCAGTTGTCGCGCCGCCAGATCGAAGTCGGCGAGGACTTCGTCGGCGTCGAGGAACAGTCGCGGCTCCTTAATGGTCATCAGAACCGCGCCGGCTGGAGTTCGATCGGAATTAGCGCATCGATCGGCGCCCAACCCTTCTCACGAAGCACATCGTTGCTTTCGCGCGCGTTGCGCCCCGACCCGAGCGACCAGGTGATGTGGTAGGTCGAGCCGTCAGGCCGATCGGTCGTACCGTCGAGCTCCACCACCAGGCATTCCAGGCTGTTGCCGTCATCGGCGCGGCCGACGATCCGGGCGTCAGGCACGCGCGGCAACGGCGTTTGCGGCGTGGCGACAGTGCGCAATGTCACATGATCGGCGATCACATTCTCATATTTCGGCGGAAAGCGCTGCAGCAGGCTCGCGCGCTCATCGGGCGGCAGTTTCCAGCCGGTAACGTTCCCGCCTGGCCATCATTCCTTCAAACGCCAAGCCGCTCGACGAGGTCCCGCGCGAAGTCGATCAAGGTGTCGTCGCGCGCGCCCATGATCAGGATTCGGTCACCGGGCCGCGCCTCTTCGATCAGGACGTCGCCAATGCGCGCCCGCTCCGCGATATGCTCGGCGGTCCTGCCGCGGCTGTTGATCTCGTCGGCAAGCCAGTCTGAGCCGCGCGACTTGTCGACGGTCCCGCCCTGATAGACTGGATCCGGAAGATACAGCCGGTCGTCCGTCGCCATGCCGTGGGCAAGGCTCTCGGCCAGCGGCTCGCCCATTTTCGCGAGGGGTCCGTAGCCGTGCGGCTGGAACATGATCAGCAGTCGCCCTGGCTGCGCGCGCAACGTCGCAAGCGTCGCTGCGATCTTGTCGGGATTATGCGCGAAATCGTCGATCACCGTTACGCCGCCGGCTTCGCCGACCAGCTCGAGCCTGCGCCGCAATCCCTCGAAACGTGCCAGCGCAGCGACCGCATCTTCAACCCGCACGCCGAGCGCTCGCGCGGCGGTGATGGCGGCCAGGGCATTGGATGCATTGTGCCGCCCGGGCACGCCGACCTGCACCTCGTGGCGCGCACCCTCGGCCTCGAGCGCGAAGCGGACGCCCTGCGGCTCCAGTTTCAAGTCCTTGCCCATGAAGTCCGCGCTCGGCGCATCGAAGCCGTAACCGATGCGCTTGTCGCCGGGCACGGTTTCCGCAAGCGCGCGCGTCTCGGGATCGTCGAGATTGACCACGGCCTTGCGCGAGACGTTCAGGAAATGGCGAACAATTGCCGGAGCTCGTCCATTTCCTTGTGGTCGAGGCTGATGTTGGTCAGCACCGCGACTTCGGGCCGATAGAGCGCGATCGAGCCGTCGCTCTCGTCGACCTCGCTGACGAACAACTCGGGTCGCCGACCAGAGCGCTTGCGAAGGGCGCGCTCGGCGTCACGAAATTCTTCATCACCGCGCCGTTCATCACCGTCGGCTGGCGGTGGCAGGCGTGGAGGATCCACCCGATCATGCCGGTCACGGTCGACTTGCCGCTGGTGCCGCCGACCGCGACGCTGCGCTGCGCCGAGTTGAGCAGGCGGGCGAGGAATTCGGGCCGGGTGAGGTGGGTGAGACCAAGCTCCTTCGCGCGGACGACGTCGGGCACCGTGGCTTCGACCGCCGCGGAGGTGACGAGCGTCATCCCCGGTTGCAGCCCTGAGCCGTCCTGCGGGAACAGCTGGATCCCGAGCGAGCGGAGATAGTCGAACTTATGCGGCGTCCGCCCTGCGTCGAGCGAGCGGTCGGAGCCCGCGACCCGGGCGCCGCTGGCGCGGACAATCGACGCGAGGGGCAACATCCCGCTGCCGCCGATGCCGCTGAAAAAGACAGGAGAATCGATCATCCGCGCGGCCC
>CAWBVQ010000006.1:0-384420 GCA_963792275.1 uncultured delta proteobacterium | reverse complement strand
CACCACCCGGTATCGCACGCCCGCGAGCCGCAGCGCCTCCTCGAACGGGCGCGCCTGCGCGTTCGTGCGGTAGAGCACCGCGATCTCGCGCGGAGGGATCTTCTCCTCGTACGCAGACGCGGACGATCTCGTCCGCGACGAACTTCGCCTCCTCCTCGTCCGACGGCGCGGCGACGAGCTTGAGGTTCGGCCGCCGCCCGCGCTCGGTCCACAGCTGCTTCGGCTTCCGCGCCGGGTTCTTCGCGATCACCGCGTTCGCCGCCGCGAGGATGTTCCGCGTCGCCGGTAGTTCTGCTCGAGGATCACCTTCAGCGCCCGGGAAGTGCCGCTCGAACTCCAGGATGTTGCCGCACGTCGCGCGCCGCGCCACGCGTAGATGCTCTGGTCGTCGTCGCCGACCGACGCGATGTTGCGCGCGGTCGCCGGCGAGCAGCTCCAGCAGCTCGAGCTGCGCGCGCGTTCGTGTCCTGGTACTCGTCGACCAGCAGGTAGCGCAGCGCGTCCTGCCACCGCTCGCAGCACCTCGGCGTCGCGTCTGCGAGCAGCCGCACCGGCAGGAGCGAGGAGTCGTCGAAGTCGACCGCGCCCATCGCGCCGCAAGCCGCAGCTCGTACTTCGGCAAGACGCGCCGCGCGCACGAGCTCGTACTCGTCGTCTCGCCTCCGAGCACCTGGCCGGGCGCCGGCGCAGCCGGTTCTTCGCAGCGCGAGATGACCGCCAGCACCGCGCGAGACGTCGAACCGCTCGTCGTCGATCTTCAGCTCGCGCAGCAGCCGCTTCACCAGCGCCGCCTGATCGCCCGCGTCGAGGATGGTGAATTTCGCCGGCAGGCCGAGCTGCGTGCTGCTCGCGCAGCAGCTTCGCACGCCGAAGGCGTGGAAGGTGCTGACCGTCACCCGTCGCGCCTCCGCGGCGCCCGCGGCCAGCTCGACGACGCGCTCCTTCATCTCCGCGGCGGCCTTGTTGGTGAAGGTGACGGCGAGGATGGCTGCGCGCCGGCACGTCGCCTGCTCGAGCAGGTGCACCACCCGGTGCGCGATGACGCGCGTCTTGCCCGAGCCCGCGCCGGCCAGCACCAGCAGCGGACCCTCGGTCTGCACACCGCCTTCCTCTGCTGCGGGTTGAGGAGCGAGAGGTCCAGCGCCATCGCAGGCCGTTCGATATCGCGACGGGCCCGCCCGAAACAGTCTTGATCTTGCCGCGGAAGCGTGCGTGGGCAGGTTTCACCCATGTCGCGAACGACGCGCAAGCTCCTCCTCCTCTTGCCGCTGCTCTGTCCTGCTCCCTCTTGCAGCCAGGTCGCCTCCTAGGCGTTCGAGCGGCCGACCCTTTCCTTCAAGGACGCGCGACTGCCGCACATCGACTTCCAGGGCGCCGACTTCGACCTCGTCTTCAACGTGACCAACCCGAACTCGTGGGCCTCGATCTCACCCGCGCCAGCTACGCGCTGGAGGTCGAAGGCCACAAGGTCGCCTCGGGGACGCCCAGGAACGGCCTGAAGATCCCCGCCGGCGCCACCACCGAGGTGACCTTCCCGGCGAAGTGCAATGGAACCGAGATCGCGCCCGCGCTGGAGGCGGTCTTCGCCATGGACCAGGTGCGCTACAAGGCGAGCGGCGAGCTGGGCATCGGCGGCGGTCACCTTCCCGCTCAGCACGAAGGCACGTTCGCCGCGCCGAAGATCCCGAAGCTCGACGTGGGCTCGCCGCGGATCACTTCGGTCTCGCCTGACCGGCGCGCGCCTCTCGCTGCCGCTGAAGATCGCGAACCTGAACGGCTTTCCCCTGCCGCTCGGCGGCATCCTCGGCACCGTGGACCTCGCGGACGCGCGGGTAGGGCCGGATCGCGCTGACAGAAGCTGCGCCGGTGCCCTCGAAGGGCCAGACCACCCTGAACATCCCGCTGGACGTGAGCTTCCTGCAGACCGGGGCGGCGGTGGCGGAGGCCATCCGCACCGGCGTGGCGGAGGTGAAGGTCGACGCGATGCTGAACGCGGCCGGGCATGATTCCGCTCAAGGCGGCGAAGACGGTGGCAGCTGCAGCGGCGCGGGCTTCGCGGCGTGACGGGAGCGTCGCGGTCGCGGCGCGGAAGCCGCCCGCGAATCCAGCCGAGGAGCCGGCGGGCCCATTCGAACTGCGTCGCGAGGAGCGCCAGCCCGGCGAAGATCAACGCGATGCCGGGGCCGGGCAGGACCAGCAGCGCGACGCCGGTGACGAGCAGCAGCGCTCCGCCCGCGATGGCCGCCGACCCGGCGGAACGTTCGACAGCGCTTGCATCGGCATATTCTAAGACCTTAGTCGGGACCTTGCAGCTTGTCGCGCGCCTGGTCGGTTGCCGCCGCGCGCTCTCGTCCTCCGGCCGCCGCTTCTCCTGCTCCTCCCGCCACCGGGAAAGGCGCTCCGCGATGCGCGCCTCCTCGCCGTTCTCGCTCGGCTCGTAGAAGCGCTGCCGCGCAGCGCGTCCGGCAGGTACTCCTCGGGCACGTAGTTGCCGGAGAAGTTGTGCGGATAGCGGTACCCGCCGCTGTACCCCATGCTCTTCATCATCGGCGTCGGCGCGTTGCGCAGCTTGAGCGGCACCGGCAGCGGCCCCTGCTCCAGCACCGCCTTGCGCGCAGACGAATAGGTGGTGAGCGTGGAGTTGCTCTTCGGACAGGTGGCGAGAAACACCGCCGCCTGCGTCATCGGCAGCACGCCTTCCGGCAGCCCCACCAGCTCGAACGCCCGCAGCGCGTCCACCGCCACGCCCAGGGCGCGCGGCTCGGCGTTGCCCACGTCTTCCGCGGCGAAGATCACCATCCGCCGCAAGAGGAAGCGCGGCTCCTCGCCCGACTCCAGCATGCGGATGAGGTAGTAGGCCGCGGCGTCGGGGTCGCTGCCGCGCAGGCTCTTGATGAAGGCGCTGACGGTGTCGTAGTGGGCGTCGCCTGCCTTGTCGTAGAGGAGCGTCTTCTGCTGCAGCGCCTCCTCCGCGTCCTTGACGGAGAGGACGTCGCGCCGCTCCGCCCGCGCCCGCGCCGCGGCGACCTCCAGCGCCGAGTCAGCGCCGGCGCGCATCGCCCGAGGAGTGCCGGGCCACGTGCTCGAGGAACTCCGGCGCCGCGGTGAATTCCCCTTTCAGCCCGCGCTCCCTGTCGGCGAGCGCGCGGTCCAGCAGCACCAGCAAATCCGCCTCCTCCAGCGGCCGCAGCGCGAAGACGCGGGCGCGGGAGAGCAGGGCGGAGTTCACCTCGAAGCTGGGATTTTCGGTGGTGGCGCCCACCAAGGTCACCGTGCCGCGCTCCACGTGGGGCAGGAGCGCGTCCTGCTGCGCCTTGTTGAAGCGGTGGATCTCGTCGATGAAGAGGAGCGTGCGCTGCCGGTTCTCCGCCAGCCTGCGCCCGGCCTGGGCCACCGCCTCGCGGATGTCCTTGATGCCGCTGTCCACCGCGGAGAGCGCCACGCAGCTCGGCGCGGGTGGCCGCGGCGATGACCCGCGCCAGCGTCGTCTTGCCGGTGCCCGGCGGCCCCCAGAAGATGAGCGAGGGCACCTGGTCCGTCTCGATGGCCTCGCGCAGGAGCGTGTTGGGCCCGAGGATGTGGTCCTGGCCGACAATCTCGTCCACGGTGCCCGGGCGCATCCGCTCCGCCAGCGGCACGAGCGCAGGGTCCCTCGCGGCGGCGGCGCGGAAGAGATCGCCCGTCTGCCTTCCTTTGGGCATGTACGTCGGCACCCCAGCAGTCTAGAGCGAATTTACGACGACGCCACCTGCGGCGGCAGGGCCTGACGCGGTAGAGTCGCCGCCGTGACCACCGTCGGCCTGATCCCTCGCCTCGCCAAGGAGGCGGCAGCGGAGCTCGCGCGCGAGATGGTGCGCTGGCTCGAGCAGCGCGGGCACACCGCCCTGGTGGAAGAGGAGGCGGGGGTCCTGGGCGTGCCGCGGGCGCCGGGCTGCGACATCGCTGCGCGCGCCGATCTGCTGGTGGTCCTGGGCGGCGACGGCACGCTCATCCACGCAGCGGGGCTCTGCAACCAGCGCGAGGTGCCGATCCTGGGCGTGAACATGGGCACGCTGGGATTTCTCACCGAGGTGCCGAAAGACCGCGCCTTCCCGCTCCTGGAACAGGCGCTGCAGGGGACGCTGGACGTCTCTCGCCGGCTGATGCTCTCGGTGCAGGTGCGCCATCGCGAAGAGGTGCTGCTCGAGGGAGCGGTGCTCAACGACGCGGTCATCTCCAAGAACGCGCTCTCGCGGCTGGCGGATCTGGAGGTCACGGTCGACGCGCGCCCCGCCACCACCTACGAGGCCGACGGGCTGATCATCGCCACTCCCACCGGCTCCACCGCGTATTCGCTCAGCGCTGCGGGGCCCATCGTCTACCCGACCCTGGATGCGATCCTGCTCACGCCCATCTGTCCGCATGCCCTGACGCAGCGGCCGCTGGTCTTGCCGCCCACGAGCCAGGTGCGGGTGCGGCTCACCAGCCCGGGCGAGATGTTCGTCACCCTCGACGGCAGCCACGGCAGGCCGTTGGAGATCGGCCAGGAGGTGCGGATCCGGACGGCGCCGCACCGGACGCTGATCCTGCGCAACCCGGAGGTGGACCACTTCGCCATCCTCCGCGAGAAGCTGCGCTGGGGTGCCCGTTAGCCCGCCTTCATCCCTCGCCGCCGAGCAGCGCCCGCACCGCCAGCGCCTCCAGCGCCTCGCGGTCGTTCTGATAGGCGTCGATGAAGGCCGCGCCCAGCTCTCCGGGCCGGCTCCAGACCACCTGCGCCTTGACCAGAAGCGGCACCTTGCGCTCCGGCAGCTTGATCGAGAGATCGAGCTGCGTGCCCTTGGGAATGACCTCGGCGATGCGGATGGAGAGGCCGCCCGCGCCGATGGTGCTGGTCGCGAGCGAGGCCATCTCTTCGGGCGCGAGGATGTCCACCTCCAGCTCCACCGGCGCACGCAGGTGCTTGCGCTCCGGCTGGAAGGTCTCGTGCTCGCGGATGCTGCCGAGAAGCTGCGTGGTCAGCTCCCGCCAGCGCGCCCGGTGCGTGTCGAGGAAGAGACCGCGCGCGGCCAGGCTGGCCAGGCGCAGAAGCTCCTCGGACGGCGCGTCTCCGGGCCCGAACACGGCGAGGAGCCTACCACCGATGTCGGACCCGTCTGCTATTTTGGCTTTTCGCGGGGGAGGTCAGCCACAGATGCTCGAGCTATTGCGGGTCCGGGCGTTCGCCATCATCGACGAGTTGGAGGTGCACTTCGCGCCCGGCTTCAACGTGCTCACCGGCGAGACCGGGGCGGGCAAGAGCATCCTCGTCGATGCGCTCCATCTCGTGCTCGGCGGGCGCGCGCAGGCCGACTCGGTGCGCACCGGGGCCGAGGAGGCCGAGGTGCAGGCCCTCTTCCGCCCCCGCGACCCTGCTGCCTGCGACGCGCGGCTCCTCTCCCTGGGGCTGCCCGCCGCGGGAGCCGAGCTGGTGGTGCGGCGCACGCTGCAGCGGGAGGGGAGAAGCCGCGCCTGGGTCAACGGTTCCCTGGCCACCGCCGCGCAGCTCCAGGCGGCAACCCGCGGCCTGCTCGACATCAGCGGCCAGCACGAGCACGTGGGCCTTCTCGATGCGCCGCTCCACCTCGACATGCTCGACGCGCACGCGCAGCTCGCGGGGCTGCGGAGCGAATTCTCCGCGGCGTACGCGGCGCTGGCGCAGGCGGAGAAGGGGCGCGCCCAGCTCGACTCCGACGAGTCGCAGCGCGCGCAACGGGCTGACTGGCTTCGCTTCCAGCTCGACGAGCTGGAAAAGACCGCGCCCCAGGCCGGCGAGGACGAGCGGCTGGCGCAGGAGCGGCGCGTGCTCGCCGCGGCGGAGAAGCTTTCGCGGCTTCGCCGAGGAGGCGGAAGCCGCGCTCGCGGAGTCGCAAGCGGCGCGGGCGGCGAAGCGGCTGGAGGACATGGCCGCCATCGATCCGTCGCTCTCTCCGCTGGCGCAGGCGGTGCGCGGCGCCGCGGCCGAGCTGGACGACGCCTCCCGCGAGCTGTCGCGCTACGCGGACCGCGCCGGAGGCGATCCGCAGCGGCTGGAGGAGCTCGACGAGCGCCTCGAGGTCCTCCGGCGCCTCGCCCGCAAGCACGGAGGCACGCTCGCCGCGGCGCTGGAGCAGCGCACGCGCATGCAGGCGGAGCTCGCCTCCCTGGAGAACCACGACGAAGAGCTTCTGCGCCGTGAGGCGGAGGTGGAGCGCCTCGCCGCCCTGGCGCAGGCGCTCGCGCAGCAGCTCTCGGAGAAGCGGCGGTCGGCGGCGGGGGCGTTCAGCAAGGCGGTGGCGCATGAGCTCTCGGCGCTGGGCATGGACAAGAGCGAGCTCTCGGTGCGCTTCAATCCCGTCGGCGAAGGCGCGATCCGGGGACTTGGGACCGCGCGGGCTGGAGACGGCGGAGATCCTGCTCTCGCCCAATCCCGGCGAGGAGCAAAGGCCGCTCGCCCGCATCGCCTCCGGCGGCGAGCTCTCGCGGGTGTTGCTCGCGGTCAAGCGGGTGCTCGCGGAGTCGGACCCGGTGGACGCCTATCTCTTCGACGAGGTGGACGCGGGCATCGGCGGCGCCACCGCCGACGCGGTCGGGCGCGCGCTCGCGGCGGTGGCGCGGCGCAGGCAGGTGATTCTGCATCACCCACCTGCCGCACATCGCGGTCTTCGCCGGCAAGCACCTGACGGTCGAGAAGGAGGTGCTCAAGGGACGCACCCACAGCCGGGTCCTGCCGGTGGACGGAGCCGACCGGGTGCGCGAGCTGGCGCGGCTGCTCTCCGGCAAGACCACCGAGGTGGCGCTGGAGCATGCCCGCGAGCTGCTCGCCGCCGCGCAGGCGCCGGACTCGCGGCGAAGGAAGGCAGGGTAGCGTGCCTTCCTTCCGCAGCGCCGCGCGCACCGACGTGGGCAGGAAGCGCGAGCACAACGAGGACAGCTTCCTCGTCAACGAAGACCTGGGGCTCTACGTCGTCTGCGACGGCATGGGCGGGCACGCGGGCGGCGAGACCGCGAGTCGGCTGGCGGTGCAGACCATCGAGCGCGAGCTGATCTCCGCCCGGCTGCGCGCCGACGACCCGTTCTCGACCCAGGCGCCGCTCGCCGAATCGCCGCTTGCCGACGCGCTGCGGGAGGCCGTGGAGGGGGCCTGCGCGGCGGTCTTCCGCACCAGCCGCAAGAACCCGGAGCTCGCGGGGATGGGAACCACCTGCACCTGCCTGCTCCTCCACCGCGAGCACGCCATCGTCGCCCACGTCGGCGACAGCCGGGCCTACCTGTTGCGCAAGGGGAGTATCCGGCAACTCTCCGAAGACCACTCGCTGGTCAACGAGCAGGTGCGGGCGGGCCTGCTCACGCCGGAGGAGGCGAAGCACAGCCGCCTGAAGAACATCATCACCCGCTCGGTGGGGTTCGAGGAGGACGTGCTGGTGGACGTGATCGGCGTCGCCACCGAGGCCGGCGACCGCTTCGTCCTCTGCTCCGACGGGCTCTCCAACCTGGTCGAGAACCACGAGATCCGCGACACGCTGGAGCGCGTGGAGGTGGACCAGGCGCCCCAGGCGCTCATCGACATCGCCAATGCCCGCGGAGGCGACGACAACATCACCGCCGTGGCGGTGCACCGCCTGGAGTAGGGGCGGGTGGGTGACCTGTAAACCTTGACGAGCTTTCAGGGTTTCCGATACTCAACAAGGCTCGCCCAACGGGCGCTTGGCCCGCAGTTTGTATCCTTGCCGGGAAGGCGCAGCCCACGCGGTTGGTTGGGAACAGAGTTGCCCCCCGGAGGTTCCTTGGACAAGTCGTACACGATCCTGCTGGTCCCGGACCGTGATGCCAAGGTGAAGAAGATTCGCCTCGAGCACAGGATGCTCGTGAGGGTGGCGTTGTGCGCCGGACTCGTGGTCCTCGCGCTGGCCGGCGCCCTGGCGCACTACTTCCAGGTGGTCGGCAAGGTGGCGGAGAACGAGCTGATCCGCGCCGAAAATCTTGAATTGCAGAACCGCTGGCGCGAGGCGGAGCAGAAGTTTGCCCACATCAACGACGAGCTGGACCGCGTCAAGCGTCTGAATGCGAACCTCCGTCACATCACCTCGCTGAACGATCCCGACCGCAAGCTGAGCATGCCGGAGCAGGGGCAGGCCACGCCCGAGTTCGTGGGCGGTGGCATCGCCACCGAGCCGGCGCGGTCGGGCATGGGCGCGGTCGGCGTCGGCAAGCCGGTGGCGGCGGGAGGCGAGGGCAGGATGATCGCCGACGGCGACGCCAAGCCCGCGCAGGCCGAGGATCCCGATCTGCTCAAGCAGCTCGACGGGCTGGACAAGAAGGTCAAGGCGCAGGAGCAGGAAGCGCGCGCCTTGAAGAGCTACTTCGAGGACCAGCAGGCGCTCCTCGCCTCGGCACCGTCGATCTGGCCGGTGCGCGGCTGGGTCACCTCCGACTTCTCCGTGCGCCTGGATCCGTACACCGGCGAGCGCGTGATGCACGAGGGCATCGACGTGGCCACCGCGCTGGGGACGCCGGTGCGCGCCCCCGCCGACGGCACCGTGGTGTTCGCCGGCCAGGAAGGCGGCTATGGCCACGTGCTCGTGCTCGACCACGGCTATGGGCTGAAGACCCGCTACGGCCACCTCTCGCGCATCGACGTGAAGGTGGGCGAGAAGGTCAAGCGCGGCGAGTTCGTGGCCGCGGTCGGCAACACCGGGCGCAGCACCGGGCCACACCTCCACTACGAGGTGCGCGTCAACGGCGTGGCGGACAATCCCCGGAAGTTCATTCTCGAGGAGTAGGGCCTGCGCCGACACCGCGGCGCTGAAACCCTCTTCTTGACTTCCCCCGGGCGGGCCTTAGGCTTCCCGCTCGCGCCGGCTTCGCCGGCAGAGGCGAGGCAGCGGCGGATGCGCGGAAGGATCGCGGCAGCATGTGCGGCAGTGCTGGTGGGGCTTGCCCCCGCCGGAGCGCTGCCGTTCGCGTCCTTCGCGGCAGCCGCTGCCGCCGTCTCGGCGGACACGGCAGCCCACGCGCCGCCTTCTCCACGGCGCGAGGCGCAGCCCGGCGTCCAACGCGCCGCGCCGTCGCAGCGCACGGCCACCAGCGCCGTCGAAGCGCGCGTGCCCTCGATCTTCCGCTCTCCGTCCGGCCCGGCGCCCAGCCAGGCGCCGCCGGCAGCGTAAGCCCGCTTCAATCCGAAGATTTGTCCGCGCGCACGCGCGATCCTTCCCCCTTTCGCAGCACCCAAGGATTTCCATGTTCGACTACGTCCTGAAGAAGATCGTCGGCACCAAGAACCAGCGCGAGCTGAAGAAGATGCAGCCGCTCGTCGCGCGCATCAACGACCGCGAGAGCTGGGCAAAATCGCTCTCCGACGAGCAGATGCGCGAGCAGATGTCCGCCTGGCGCAAGGAAGTCACCGACGCTCCCCCCAAGGAGAAGTCGGCGGTCCTCGACCGCATCCTCCCCGACTGCTTCGCCGTGACCCGCGAAGCATCGGTGCGCGTCCTCGGCATGCGCCACTTCGACGTGCAGCTGATCGGCGGCATGGGCCTGCACAAGGGGATGATCGCCGAGATGAAGACCGGCGAAGGCAAGACGCTGGTCGCCACCTTGCCCTGCGTGCTCAACGCGCTCGAAGGCAAGGGCGTGCACGTGGTCACGGTGAACGACTACCTGGCCCGGCGCGACGCCGAATGGATGGGCCGCCTCTACCGGCACCTGGGGCTCAGCACCGGCGTGGTGGTGCACGGGCTCACCGACCGGCAGCGGCAGAAGGAGTACGGCTCCGACATCACCTACGGCCAGAACAACGAGTTCGGCTTCGACTACCTGCGCGACAACATGAAGTTCCGGCTCTCCGACTACGTGCAGCGCGAGCTGCACTACGCCATCGTCGACGAGGTGGACTCCATCCTCATCGACGAGGCGCGCACCCCGCTGATCATCAGCGGCCCGTCGGAGGAGAGCACCGACAAGTACTACAAGATCAACAAGGTCATCCCCGGCCTGGTCCGCGACCGCGACTTCACCGTGGACGAGAAGGCCCGCTCGGTGGTGCTCACCGACGACGGCGTGGAGAAGGTGGAAGCGAAGCTGGGCGTCCCCAACCTCTACGACCCCGAGCAGATCGAGACCCTGCACCACGTGGAGCAGGGGTTGCGCGCGCACATGCTCTACCGCAAGGACCACGAGTACGTGGTGAAGGACGGCGAGGTGATCATCGTCGACGACTTCACCGGCCGCCTGATGCCCGGGCGCAGGTGGAGCGACGGCCTGCACCAGGCCGTGGAAGCGAAGGAGAACGTCAAGATCGAGAACGAGAACCAGACGCTGGCCACGGTCTCGTTCCAGAACTACTTCCGCCTCTACACCAAGCTCGCCGGCATGACCGGCACCGCCGACACCGAGGCCTCCGAGTTCGCCGACATCTACAAGCTGGAAGTCCTGGTCATCCCCACCAACCGCAAGAACGTGCGCAAGGATCTTCAAGATACCGTCTACAAGACCGAGCGGGAGAAGTTCACCGCCGTCTGCAACGACGTGGAGGAGCGCTGGAAGAAGGGGCAGCCGGTGCTGGTGGGCACCGTCAGCATCGCCAAGAGCGAGGTGCTCTCCAAGCTCCTCAAGCAGCGCGGCGTGCAGCACGACGTGCTCAACGCCAAGCAGCACGAGCGCGAGGCGGAGATTGTGGCGCAGGCCGGGCGCAAGGGCCGCATCACCATCTCCACCAACATGGCAGGCCGCGGCACCGACATCCTCCTCGGCGGCAACCCCGAGTTCCTCGCCCGGCGCGAGGTGGGCCCCGAGCCGCAGCCCAACGAGATCGAAGGCCGCCTGGTGCAGGCGCGGGTGGAGAAGGCCAAGGCCGACGGGGACGGCAAGTTTCCCCCGGTGACGGCGGCGGAAGTGGAGCAGGTCTATCGCGCCGAGCACGCCGCCTGGAAGGAGCGGCACGACGCCGCCGTGGAGAAGTACAAGGGCGAGTGCACCCACGAGCACGACGAGGTGGTGGCCCTGGGCGGCCTGCACATCCTCGGCACCGAGCGGCACGAGTCGCGCCGCATCGACAACCAGCTTCGCGGCCGGTCGGGGCGCCAGGGCGATCCCGGCTCGTCCAAGTTCTACCTCTCTCTCGAAGACGACCTGATGCGCATCTTCGCGAGCGACCGCATCGCCAAGCTGATGGAGACCTTTGGCGTCCAGGAGAACGAGCCCATCGAGCACCCCTGGCTGACCAAGGCCATCCAGGGCGCGCAGGAGCGGGTGGAGGGGCAGAACTTCGACATCCGCAAGAACCTGCTCGAGTACGACGACGTGATGAACCAGCAGCGCAAGACCATCTACGGCATGCGCAAGGAAGTGCTGGCGGCGGGCGCGGGCGTGCCGCTGGTCTGGTTCACCGAGGACGCGAAGACCAAGAAGAAGACCCGGCACGAGAAGGTGGTCACCTGGGAAGACCAGCAGGAGCACCTCTACGACCTCATCGAGGACCTGATCATCGAGGTGGTGGACGAGGCGGTGCCCCGCGGCAAGAACGACGAGTTCGACACCAAGGCGCTGCAGCAGCGCGTCCGCGAGCAGTTCAACGTCGACATGAACTTCGAGGGCGCGCACCCGGACAAGGAGAAGCTCCAGCTCGACATCTTCAGCGTGGTGGAGAAGAAGCTGAAGACCAAGTTCGACGCGCTGGGCGACGACTTCCGCCTCTACACCCAGTGGCTGTACCTGAACACCATCGACCAGCTCTGGAAGGACCACCTGCTGCAGATGGACCATCTGCGCCAGGGCATCCACCTGCAAGGCTACGGGCAGAAGGACCCCAAGATCGAATACAAGAAGGAGGGGTTCGAGCTCTTCCGCATCATGAAGGGCCGCATCGCGGCGTCCACCATCGCCATGGTGATGCGGGTGGAGCCGGTGCAGCAGCAGCAGCAGCAGCCCGCGGCGGCCACGCAGGCGCCTGCGCAGGGCCGCGCTTCCGGCACCCTGCCTCCCTTGCCGCAGCGCAGGCAGCAGCAGACCATCGAGGTGCACGGCGAGGCGCCCACCGCCTCCGGCGGGCAGGGCGGCACGGTGGTGCAGAACCAGACCGCGCCCATCGTCCGCGCCGGGCCGCGGGTGGGCCGCAACGACCCCTGCCCGTGCGGCAGCGGGAAGAAGTACAAGAAGTGCCACCTCCCGCTGGAGCAGGGAACCCCAGCCGACCAGGCCTGACGAGCTCTCCGGGTCGCTCACGCGGCCTTGGCAGTGGCTCTGGGCGCACGCGGCACGAAGAGCGCCACCGGGCAGGGCGCGCTGCGCAGCACGTACTCCACGGTGTTGCCGAGGAAGGTCCGGCGGCCGAGGAGCTGGGGCATGGCGCCGAGCACGACCAGGTCGGCGTTCACCTCGCGCGCCGATTCCACGATGGTCCGGCCGGCGGAGGCGGACCAGCGCACGTGCGCGTCCACGGCGACGCCATGCTGGGCTCCCAGCGCGGCGACGTCGGTGACCACGCGCATGCCCACCGACTCGCTCTGCTCGCCCGCCTCGGTGCCGCGCAGCTGGGGGTCGACGATGCTGACCGCCGCCAGCTCCGCGCCGGTCGCTTTCGCGTAGAGCATGGCCAGCTCGGTGGCGCCGCGGGCGGCGTAGGCGCCGTCGGTTGCCACCAGGATCTTGCGGAAGGCGTCGGGGAAGGACTCGCCGGAGAGCAGCACCGCGCTCGCGCCTCCTTCTTGCAGCGCGGCGGTGAGCACGCGGTTGGCCACCGTCCGCCGCCGGCCGGCGCCCACGAAGACGAGGTCGTACCCGTGCTGCACCTCCTCGTGGATGGCGGTGGCCGGAGAGAGCGCGCGGACGATGCGCGGCTGCAGGTCGGGGACGTGCTCCTCGGCGGCGAACCTGGACACGGTCTCCCTGGTCATCTCTTCGGTGAGGGGCTGGCGCCGCTGGCCGCTCATGCCGCGTCCTGCCTTCTGCGCCACGACGGAGAGGGCCACCATGGTGGCGCCAGGCAGCCGCGCGAGCGGGGCGGCAAGGCGCATGGCGTGGAGCGAGCGCGGACCGCCGCTCAAGGCGACGAGGATGCGCGCGCCCTCGCGCTTGATCACCGCCTTGTCCTTCTCCTCCTCCTCGTCGAGGCGCGCCGCCTCGCCCTCGTCCGGCTTCGCCGCGCCCACCGCCGCCCGCAGCAGCACCGGGGTGGTGAAGCTGGTCACGATGGGGATGAGCACGATGGCGGCATAGAGGGTGGGCGAGAGCACCCCCAGGTCCATGCCGATGCGGGCCACCACCAGCTCCATGGACCCTCGCGAGCTCATGCCGATGCCCACCGCCAGCGCCGAGGCCGCGCGCAACCCGCCGAGCTTCGCTCCAAGGCCCGCGCCGACCACCTTGCCGACGATGGCGAGCCCGAGAATCCCGAGGGTGATGCCCAGCGGAGGCAGCGAGAGCGTGGTCACCCGCAGCCCCGTGTAGACGAAGAAGATGGGCGCGAACACGCCCATGGTGGCGCTGTCCAGCGCGTCCAGCGTGGACTGGCGGATGCGCGGCAAGGAGGTGATCAAGAGCCCCGCGATGAAGGCGCCGAAGACGGCGTGGATTCCCAGCTTCTCCGTCAGCGCCGCGAGCGCGAAGGTGAGCACCACCACGGCGCTGGTGGTGGAGTGCTCGATGCCCCGGCCGCGTTCGATCCAGCCGACGAGGCGCCGGACGATGGGCCTGCCGATCAGCGCCGCGCCCGCGATGATCAAGAGCGTAGCGCCCAGGGGGCGAAGCACCGCCGCGGGCGAGACCGCGCCCGACATCGCGATGCTGGACACGATGGAGAGCAGGACCCAACCCACCGTATCGTCCGCGATGGAGGCGGCAAGGATGATGGCGCCGACGTCGCGGCGGGTGAGCTTGAGGTCCAGCAGCGTCTTGGCGATCACCTTCACCGCCGAGATGGACATCGCCGTGGCCAGGAAGAGGGCGAACACGTTGCGGTCGCTGCCCGGGACGAGCAGCCCCGCCGGCATGCCGTGGCCGAGAACGAACCCGGTGGCAAAGGGCAGGACGATGCCCACCGCGCTGGCGAACAGCGCCGCGCGGCCGAGCAGCCGCAAGAGGCGCAGGTCGAGCTCGAGGCCGGTGCGCAGGATGAGCAGGATCATCCCCAGCCAGGAGAGCATCTCGAGCAGGTGCTCCTGCTCCTGGTTCGCGGGAAAGAGGGCCGCGTGCGCCGCCGGCCAGAGGTGACCGAAGACCGCGGGGCCGAGGAGGATGCCGGCCAAAAGCTCGCCGAGGACGCTCGGCTGGCGGAACTTCCGCGCCACGGCGCCAAAGCCGCGCGCCAGGGCCAGCATCACCGCGAACTGCAGCAGGAAGACGAAGACGGCGTGCTCGCTCAGCGCGCGCATTGACCGCAAAGGTATGAAGCCAGCGGCGCGCTTGCCCCGGCACCCCGGTCAAGCGGGCGGGGAGGCAGGCGGTCCACCGTCCCGCCGGCCTGCCGCCATGGCCCCGACCGCCGGCGGGCAAGCGACTTGCACAGAGCGGGCGATCCTGTTAGATCGCGCTCCCCTTTTCGGGATTTCGCCGGGAAGGCCCAGAAGTTCCGCAACACAATCACGCACACCTCCCGATCGGGGCGGGGTTCCCAGGCTTCCTTGAAGCCGGGCCCGCCTTGGCGCGACGGAGGTGGAGGAGAAAAACACGATGTCCGAGAACGTAGAGACCAGCGCTCCGCTCACCAGTCCCCCGCCCGCCCCACCCGAGGTGATGCAGCAGGCGATGCAGCCCGCGCACGTCATCACCATGCGCCAGTTGCTCGAGGCCGGCGTCCACTTCGGCCACCAGACCAAGCGCTGGAACCCGAAGATGAAGCCGTACATCTTCGGCGCCCGCAACGGCATCTACATCGTCGATCTGCAGAAGACGGTGCGGCTGGCCCGCGAAGCCTTCAAGTTCGTCAGCGACGTCTGCTCCCGCGGCGGCTCGGTGCTCTTCGTCGGCACCAAGAAGCAGGCACAGGACGCGGTCATCGAGGAGGCCGGGCGCTCCGGGCAGTTCCACGTCACCAACCGGTGGCTGGGCGGAACGCTCACCAACTTCAAGACCATCAAGAGCGGCATCGACCGCCTCAAGGCGCTGGAGAAGATGTCGACCGACGGCACCTTCGAGAAGCTGCCCAAGAAGGAAGTCGCCCTGCTGCAGAACGAGATGGACAAGCTGAAGAAGAACCTGGGCGGCATCCAGGACATGTCGCGCCTTCCCGGCTGCCTCTTCGTGATCGACCCGAAGAAGGAGCACATCGCCATCCACGAGGCCACCCGCCTGGGCATCCCCATCGTCGGCCTGGTCGACACCAACTGCGATCCGGAAGGCATCGAGTACGTGATCCCCGGCAACGACGACGCCATCCGCTCCATCCGGCTCTTCTGCAGCAAGATTGCCGACGCGGCCATCGAGGGCAAGGCGCGCTACCAGGCGCACCACGCCGGCGAGCCGCAGGAAGCGCAGGGCGAGGAAGGCGAGGATCGCGACCAGGCCTCCGAGCGGCGCGGGCGGCGCGACACCCGCGGCGGCAGGCGCGACGGGCGCGGCGGGCGCGGCGGCTTCGGCGATCGCCGGCCGGCGCGGCAGGAAGTGGAAGCGGCCCCGGGCCCCATCGTGGAGCACAAGCCCACCCTGGCGGCCGAGACGGAACCGGCCCCCGCGGAAGCGGCCGCTGCGCAAGAGAAGCCCCAGGAGTGAATCGCAAATGGCTGAAGTGACCTCGGCGATGGTGAAGGACCTGCGCGAGAAGACCGGCGCGGGCATGATGGACTGCAAGAGGGCGCTGACCGAGAGCGGCGGCGACCTGGACAAGGCCGTCACCTGGCTGCGCGAGAAGGGCCTCGCCACCGCGGGCAAGAAGGCCGGCCGCAGCGCCACCGAAGGCGCGGTGGGCAGCTACATCCACCTGGGCGGCAAGATCGGCGTCCTGGTGGAGGTGAACTGCGAGACCGACTTCACCGCCAAGAACGAGAAGTTCCAGGCGCTGGTGAAGGACATCGCCATGCAGATCGCCTGGACCAAGGCGCCGTACCTGCGCCGCGAGGACGTGCCCAAGGACGTGATCGACCAGGAGAAGGCCGTCGCCCGCGCGCAGCTTCTCGAGCAGGGCAAGCCGGAGGCGATGCTGGAGAAGATCATCCCCGGCAAGCTGGAGAAGTTCTACAAGGAGAACTGCCTGCTCGAGCAGGCCTTCTTCCGCGACCCCGACGGCAAGCGCACGGTGCAGGACGAGATCAACGCGGCCATCGCGGTGATCGGCGAGAACATGCAGGTGCGCCGCTACACCTGCTACGTGCTCGGCGAGGGGCTGAAGAAGGAGACCAAGGACTTCGCGGCCGAGGTCAGCGCGGCGGTGGCCGGCGGCAAGAAGTAGCGCTCGGCGGAGCGCCGCGGAGGCCGGCGGAGGCCGGGTGGAGCATTGGAGGAGGGCGACGGCTTTGCCGGCGCCCGGGCGGAGGCCGCAGGCCGCAGCATTGGTGACCCATGACGACCTTCCGCGCGGAGATCGAGCAGCGCTTCCGCGACCTGCGCGACCGCATCGTCGCAGGCCTCCAGGACCTGGAAGGCGGCGGCGCGCGGTTTACCCGGACGGCGTGGACGCGCCCCGGCGGCGGCGGCGGCGAGATGAGCGAGCTGCGCGCCGGGCTCTTCGAGAAGGCAGGCTGCAACTTTTCCTCGGTGCACGGCGATCGCTTTCCCGCGGCGCCCCCCGGACGCGTCGCTGTCCGCGCACGGCCCCGACATCCGGCCCCCGCGGGCGGAGGAGATCGCGGGCAAGCCCTTCTTCGCCGCCGGCGTCTCCCTGGTCATCCATCCCCGCAATCCCTTCGTGCCGGTCGCGCACATGAACGTGCGCTACCTCGAGGCGGGGGATTCTTGCTGGTTCGGCGGCGGCATGGACCTCACTCCCTTCGCGCCCTTCGCCGAGGACACGGCGCACTTCCACGGAATCCTAAAGACGACCTGCGGCCCCGACCGCTACGCGCGCTTCTCGCAGTGGGCGCGCGAGTACTTCTTCATCGCGCACCGCAACAGCGAGCGCGGAGTGGGCGGCATCTTCTTCGACTACCTGCGCGGCAGGGAGCAGGAGGCCTTCGTGCGGCAGGTGGGGGACGCGTTCCTGCCGGCCTACGCTCCGCTGGTGGAGCGGCGCCGGGGAACGCCCTTCGCCGAAGCCGATCGCGCCGCGCAGCTGCGCTGGCGGGGCCGGTACGTGGAGTTCAACCTCATCTACGACCGCGGCACGCTCTTCGGGTTGCGCAGCGGCGGCAACGTGGACGCCATCTTCATGAGCCTCCCGCCGCTGGTGAGCTGGTAGTCCAGCTCTCGCCGTTGTGGAGGATTGCCCAGCTGCCGGGCGCGCGCTTCCGCGCGCAGCTTTGCCTCCGCCTCGCCGTCTCCCTCGTCGCCCTGGGCAAAGGTGCCGAAGTGGATGGGGATGCTGGTGCGCGCGCGCAGCGCCAAGGCGGCGATCACCGCGTCGTGCGCGTCGAGATGGACCTTGGCGAAGAGATCGCGCGGCAGTCCGGGCGCAATCGGCAGGAGCGCGAGCCGCGGCGGGCCGAAGCGGTCGGCGATCTGCTGGAAGTGCGGGCCGTATCCGGTATCGCCCGCGAAGTAGACGTCTCCGGCCGCCGAGCGCAGGACGAACCCGAGCCACAGCCGCGTGTCGGCGTCGCACCCGCCGCGGCGGCAGTCGTGGCGCGCGGGCACGCCCCAGATGCGCAGCCCCGACGCCGTCGTCCACTGCCACCAGTCGAGCTGGGTGGCCCCATGGATTCCGAAGGAGGCGAGGAGCGCGGCCTGGCCCAGCCCGGCAAGGATGCGCGGATGGTGCGTGACCTGCAGCCTTCGCAGTGTCGGGATGTCCATGTGGTCGTAGTGGTCATGGCTGATCAGCACCACGTCGATGGGCGGCAGATCCTCGAAACGCAGTCCCGGCGGCCGGTGCCGCGCGCGCGCGATGTAGGGCACCGGGCCGGCCACCTCGCCCCAGATGGGGTCGGTGAGGACGTTCACCCCGTCCATCTGGATGAGGACCGTGGCGTGGTTCACGAAGGTGACGCGCAGCTCTCCCTTGCCGACGCGGCGCGGCGGCGGAGGCGCGGGCGGGACGTCCACGAACCTCGGCCACTTGCCCGGGAGGCGGTGCGTGCGCCACCCAACCAGCTCCCGCAGGCGCGTCTTGCCGGGCATCTGGTTGTGGAAATGCTGCCCGTCGAAATGGTCGGTCACCGGCCCGTGCCAGCGCGGGCCGGAGAACTCGCAGCAGCCGGCGGCGAAGAGAGCGATGAGGAGCGCGCGCAAGTGCGCCATGGTACAACGCCGCGCAGCATGGCGGATCGGACCAGCCGCGAGCTTGCGCCCTACATCGATCATACGCTGCTCAAGCCCTCGGCATCGCGCGAAGATCTGGTGAGGCTCTGCGACGAGGCGCGCAAGTACGGCTTTGCCACCGTCTGCGTCACCGCGTCGAACGTGGCCCTCTGCGCGCGCCTTCTCGAAGGCTGCGGCACGCGTCCCATCGCCGTGGTCGACTTCCCGCTCGGCGCCGGCAGCACCGAGGCCAAGGTGATGGAGACGCGCGAGGCCGTCCGCGCCGGCGCCGCCGAGATCGACATGGTGATCAACATCGGACAGCTCAAGGCGAAAAACTACGCGCACGTCGACCGCGACATCCGCCAGGTGGTGGAGGCGGCGAGGCCGCGGCCGGTCAAGGTGATCCTGGAGACCGGCGCGCTCACCCGCGACGAGAAGGTGATCGGCTGCGCGCTGGCCAAGGCGGCCGGGGCGGCGTTCGTGAAGACCAGCACGGGCTTCGGGCCCGGCGGCGCCACCGCCGAGGACGTGGCGCTGATGCGCGCGGTGGTGGGCGACGACGTGGGAGTGAAGGCGAGCGGCGGGGTGCGCACCACGGCCCAGGCCTGGAAGATGCTGGAGGCCGGCGCGAGCCGGCTGGGGGCGAGCGCGAGCGTGGCCATCGTCACCGGGGACGGAAGAGAGTGAGACGATGGACGGCCGATTCGTCGTGGTGGTGATCGATTCATGCGGCGCGGGTGAGATGCCCGATGCGGCGGCGTACGGCGACCAGGGCGCCCACACGCTCGCCAATTGCGCGCGCGCGGTGGGCGGGCTCGACCTGCCCGTGCTCTCCGCCTGGGGCCTGGGCAACCTGACCGCGATTCCGGGGTGCCCTCCCAGCGAAGAGCCGCGCGCTTCCTTCGGGCGCATGGCCGAGCAGTCGGAAGGGAAGGACACCACCACCGGCCACTGGGAGATGATGGGCATCCGGCTGGAGAAGGGATTCACCACCTTCCCGCGCGGCTTTCCCCGCGGAGCTGATGGACGAATGGCTGCGCCTCTCCGGCGCTCCGGGCTTCCTCGGCAACAAGCCCGCGAGCGGGACCGTCATCCTCGACGAGCTGGGCGAGGAGCACCTGCGCACCGGCTTGCCCATCGTCTACACCAGCGCGGACAGCGTCTTCCAGATCGCCGCGCACGAGCAGAGGGTGCCGCTGCGGACGCTCTATTCCTGGTGCGAGGCCGCGCGGACGGTGGGAAAGCCCTACGGCCTTGCCCGGGTGATCGCGCGGCCTTTCCTGGGCGACGGCGCGGGCCGCTTCAAGCGCACCTACAACCGGCACGACTTCTCGCAACCGCCGCCGCCGGGCACGGTGCTCGACCTGCTCGCGCAAGCGGGAGTGCGCACGGTGGGCGTGGGCAAGATTCCCGACATCTACGACAACCGGGGCATCGCCGAGGCCGTGCGCACCGCGGGCAACGCCGACGGGCTACGCAAGACCGGCGAGATCCTCGGCACCCTGCAGTCGGGGTTCCTCTTCGTGAACCTCGTCGACACGGACATGCTCTACGGGCACCGGCGCGACCCGGTGGGCTACGCCGGCGCGCTCCGGGAGATCGACGCGGCGCTGCCCGCCATCGCGGCGAAGCTGCGGCCGCGCGATCTGCTCGTGCTCACCGCCGATCACGGCAACGACCCCACCTTCCCGGGGACCGATCACACGCGCGAGTACGTGCCGCTCCTCGCCTATGCGCCGCGGGTCTCGCCTGGCGCCGACCTGGGCGTGCGGGAGAGCTTCTGCGATCTGGGCGCGACGGTCGCGGAGTATTTCGGCATCCGCGCCCCCCGCGGAAAGAGCTTCCTGCGCGCCGTGGCATGACGGGTTCAGTGCCCCTCCGGATCGTAGGGCACGCCGTCCGCCGCGGGCGCCCGGGTGCGGCCGATGCCGAGCGCGAGCACCAGCAGCGTGAGCGCGTACGGTAGCGCGAGGAAGACTCCTTCGAGGCGCAGATCGGCGGCATGGAGCGAGAAGGAAAGCTGTCGCTCCACGGCGTCCCCGGCGGCGAAGAAGAAGGCCGCGCCCGCGGCGCCCAGGAAGCTCCACCTGCCGAAGACCACCGCCGCGAGCGCCATGAAGCCCTGGCCGGCCGGCATGCGCGTGTCGAACTGGCCGAGGATGCCGACGGAGAGCGTGGCTCCGCCGACTCCCGCCAACAGGCCGCTGCCGAGCACGCAGGCGGCCCGCAGCCAGAGCACGCGAACGCCCAGGGTGGCGGCGGCGCGCGGGTGCTCGCCCACGGCGCGCACGCGCAGTCCGGAGGGCGTGTGCGAGAGCCAGAGGTGGAAGAACACCGGGACGATCAGCGCCGCGTAGGCGAGCGCGGTGTGGCCGAAGCGGTCGCGAGGCAAGGACGGCGCGGGTGGACTCACTCCCGGCGAGCCGAACGACACCTGCAAGAGCCAGGTGACGAGGCCCAGCGCGACCAGGTTGAGGGCGATGCCGCTCACCACCTGGTCGGCCCTGAAGCGCAAGGACAGGACCGCGTGCACCGCCGCCGCGGCGGCGCCGGCGAGAGCGCCGCAGAGCAGGCCAATCCAGGGAGAGCCGGTGCCGATGCTGCCCGCCGCCGCGGCGAATGCGCCGAAACGCATCATGCCTTCGAGACCGATGTTGACCACGCCGGCGCGCTCGCTGAGCACGCCTCCCAGCGCCGCGAAGACGAGGGGTGGCGCGAAGTCGAGGATCAGGTTCACGGCGGCGCCGTGGGAATGGGAGGAGCGCTCGCCGAGGCGGCCGCCCTGCCGCGCAGCCGGGCCAGGAGCGGCAGGAAGATGCGCGGGGCGGCCACCAGCAGCACGGCGAGCCCCTGGATCAGCTCGGCGAAGCTGGGGTGGATGCCGACCAGCTGCAGCCGGGTGGCGCCGGCGCGCAACGCGCCGAAGAAGAGGGCCGCGACCGCGGTGCCGGCGGCCGTGCCTCCGCCCACCAGCGCCACCGCGATTCCGTCGAAGCCGTAGCCGGTGCGGAAGACGCCCGGGTACTTGTGCTCGGCGCCGAGGACCAGGAGCGCGCCGCCCAGACCCGCCAGGGCGCCGGAGAGCGCCATCGCCTCGCAGATGCGGCGGGCGGTGGGGATTCCCGCGGCATGAGCGGCCTCGCGGCCCGCGCCCACCGCGCGCCACTCGAATCCGCGGCGGGTGCGCGTGAGCAGGAACCAGACCGCCGCCGCGGTCAGGAGCGCGAGCGGAAAGCCCAGGTCCAGCCGGCTTCCTGAGACGAGCCGCGGCAGCCACGCGGCGCGGGCGATCGGCTCGGTGCCCGCCACGCTCACCGAAGCTCCGCCTCCCGCCGCGGCGAGAGGGCCGGCGACGAGCCATCCCTGGACGAGGTGGATGGCCACCCAGTTGAGGAGGATGGTGCTGATCACCTCGTGCACGCCGCGGCGCACCCTGAGCCATCCCGGAAGCAGGCCGAACCCCGCGCCCGCCAACGCGGCGGCGGCGAGGCTGAGCGGGAGCGCAAGCGGCGTGTCGAGGCGCCCGGTCACGGCGGCCGCCAGCGCTCCCCAGATGAGCTGGCCCTCGCCGCCGATGTTGAAGAGGCCCACGGTGAAGGCCACCGCGACCGAGAGGCCGGTGAGCATCAGCACCGACGCCTTGATGGCCGTCTCGCCGAGCGGGCCGCGTCCGCCGATGGCGCCCGAGACGAGGTCGCCGAATCCCGCCAGCGCATCGTGGCCGGAGGTGGCGACGGCGAGGAAGCTGACGAGGAGCGCGACGGCGATTGCCGCGACCGCGCCCCAGAAGGGATCGCGCGCCGGAGCGAAGAGCCGCGCCCGCAGGTCAGGCACGGGCGGGCTCCTGGCCCAGCATCATGCGGCCGAGCAGGTCGTCGCCGGCGTCCGGCCGGCACTTGCCCCATGGCGCGGCCGCCGAAGAGGACGAGGATGCGGTCGCAGAGCGCGCGCAGCTCGTCGAGGTCGAGGGAGACTATCAGCAGCGCGGCGCCGCCCTCGCGCGCGGCGCGAAGCGCATCGTGGACGCGGCGGGTGGCGCCGACGTCGAGGCCGCGGGTGGGGTGCACGGCGACCACGAGGCGGGGCGGCGGGCCGCCGGCAAGCTCCCGCGCGGCCACGAGCTTCTGCTGGTTGCCGCCGGAGAGGTCGCCGGCGCGGGCGAGAGGGTCGTGCGGCCGGATGTCGAAGGCGGCGATCAGCTCGCGCGCCTTGCGCCGCCTGCCGGCCACGTCGATGCGCAGGCCGCGGCTGTAGGGAGGCGCTGCGTGATGTCCGAGGGCAAGGTTCTCCTCGATGCTGAGGGGAAGGCAGAGGCCGCGCCGGTGGCGATCTTCGGGCAGGTGCGCCACGCCGGCTGCGCGCGCCGACGCGGCCGAGCGGTGGAAGCCTGCGTCGCCCGCGAGCGACGCCTTGCCGGAGGCGGGGCGCAAGCCGGTGAGCGCTTCCGCAAGCTCGGCCTGGCCGTTGCCGTCCACGCCGGCCACGCCGAGGACTTCGCCGGCGGCGATCTGGAAGGAGAGATCGCGCAGGGCGGGGCGGCCGCGGGACGACGCGCAGGAGAGCTGTTCGACGCGGAGAAGAATGTCGGACCCTGGCGATACGGCGCGGATCAGGCGCGGCGGCGGGGCCCCCATCACGGCGGCAGCGCTTTCGCCGGAAAGCCCCGCGGACCCCATCACCGCCCCGGCCAGGCGCCGCTCGTCGGCGCCCGCGCGCGGCATCACCTCGAGGAGCTTCCCCCGCCGGAGCACGGCGATGCGGTCGGCCACCGCCAGCACCTCGCGCAGCTTGTGCGAGATGAAGACCAGGGCGCGCCCGTCCGCGGCGAGAGCGCGCGCAGTGGCCACCAGGTCGTCCGCCTCGCGCGGCGAGAGCACCGCCGTGGGCTCGTCGAGGATGAGCACCCGCGCGCCCCGCCAGAGCTGCTTGAGGATCTCCACCCGCTGCTGCTGCGCCACGCCCAGCGATTCCACCCGCGCATCCACCTCGATGGAGAGGCCGAAGCGCGCGCCGGCCTCCGCCACCTCGCGGCGCGCGCGGCCGCGGCTGATCAACCCCAGCCGCCTTGGCTCGCGCCCCAGCACCACGTTCTCCCAGACGGTGAGCGGCCCCACCAGCATGAAGTGCTGGTAGACGACGCCGATGCCCGCGGCGATGGCGGCGCGGGGATTCCCCGGCGGCAGCTCCTGCCCGAACGCGCGCACCGTTCCTTCGTCGGCCCTGTACAGGCCGCAGGCAACCGAGACCAGCGTGGACTTGCCCGCGCCGTTTTCGCCCACCAGCGCCAGCACCTCGCCCGGCGCGACCGAGAGCGAAACGCCGTCCACCGCCGCGGCGCCGCCGAACCGCTTGACGATGCCCGACAGCTCCAGCGCATTCACGGAGGGCCCGCCGCGAACTTCGCCAGCTCGTCGAGGTTTCTGGGCACCGCAAGCGCTCCGGAGACGATCCGGGAGCGCAGCCTGGCAACCTCGGCCAGCGCGGCCTCGCGCCGCGCCAAGGGAACCATCTCTCCCACCGGCGCCAGGCCGACGCCGCCCTCGCGGAGCCCGAGCACCACGTCGCCGCCGGCGAAGCTGCCCTCGAGCACGTCCTTGACCGTCCGGTA
Organism: uncultured delta proteobacterium; assembly: GCA_963792275.1. Classification (GTDB taxonomy): domain Bacteria; phylum Myxococcota; class Myxococcia; order Myxococcales; family 40CM-4-68-19; genus 40CM-4-68-19. The sequence goes on along the minus strand of CAWBVQ010000006.1, from coordinate 360,488 downwards.
CACCGCCACGTCCACGTGCTTGATCATGCTGGTGAGGACATTGCGAGGAGCCACGTGCGCCATGTCGCTGTCCACGCCGATGACCAGCTTGCCCGCCTGTTCCGCCGCCTTGATCACCCCCAGGCCGTCCAGCCCCGCGGCCTGGAAGACGATGTCGCAGCCGCGCGCGTAGAGGTCCTGGCCCACCTCGATGCCCTTGCGCTCGTCGTCGAAGGTGCCGGTGTACGCCACCAGCACCTCGGCGGCGGGATCGATCCGATGCACTCCGGCGCGGAAGCCCGCCTCGAACTTGCGGATGAGGGGAAGCTGCATGCCGCCGACGAAGCCGAGCTTTCCCCGCGAAAGCTTCGCCGCCAGCGCGCCGGCGAGAAAGCTGCCTTCGTTCTCGCGAAACACCACCGCGCGCACGTTGGGCGCCACCGTGGGCTTCCCGGCTGCATCCAGGACGGGGCTGTCGATGAGCAGGAAGCGCGCCTTCGGGTTGCGCGAGGCCACCGCGCGGGTGGCGGGTTCCATCATGAAGCCCACCGCGACGACCAGCTCCACGCCCTGGTCGACGAGGAGCTGGAGGTTGGGCTCGTAGTCCTCCTGCGCCTTTCCCGAGAGCACCAGCGGCGGCGGGATGGGCAGGCGCGGGAAACCCTGGCCGCGCAGGTCGGCAGGCAGCGCGTCTGCCCTTTCCGCGTCGCCCAGCGCCTCGTACCCATGGGCGGTGTAGCGCAGCCCGGCGGCCATCACCTCCAGGCCCCGCAGCGCGCCGTCGTTGAACGACTGGTCGCCGCGGCCGCCCACGTCGAGCGCCAGCCCTACCGTGTGCGCCGGCAGCTTGCGCTTGCAGGCGGCGACCGAGACGCAGAGGCAGAGCAGCACGCTGCCGAGCTTCATGGCGCGCACTGTAGCAGGGAGGCGGTTGACGCCCGAGCGGCGATCGAGCACCGATGGCCGCCATGCTGGCGATGCTCGCCGCCGCGGTGATCGCCGTGCCCTTCGAGGTGGAGGACGCGCGCCTCTACGTTCCGGTGGAGCTGCCCTCTGCCGGGCTGCGCTGGTTCATCCTCGATTCCGGCGCGGCCAGCACCGTGCTCGACAGGAAAGTCGCCAGCGACGCGGGCCTCGCGGTGGTCGAAGAGGGGACGCAGGGCGGGGCGGGCGCGGGCCAGACCGCGGTGGGCAGCGCGAAGGGCGTGGCCCTCTCGGTGGGCGGCGTGCGCCTCGTTCCCCGCCGCTTCTCCGTGCTCGCGCTCGACGCATTGCTCTCGCCTTCCGGCGGCCGGCGAGCTCCGGGCATCGTCGGAGCCCAGTTCTTCCTCGAGCACGTGGTGGAGCTGGACTTCGAGACGCGCACGATGCGGGTCTTTCCGCCAGGCACGGAGCGACCGGGTCGCGCCGTCGCCGTGGAGCTCGTCTCCGGCACGCCCCTGGCGCGAGGCAGCCTGCAAGTGCGCGGCGCCGGCGCGATCTCCGCGCGCATGCTGATCGACCTGGGCGCCAAGGCCACGCTGCTCGTCGCCGAGCCGTTCATGGCGCTGCACGGGATCGAGGCCAAGGGCGTGGTGGAACCGCTCGGAGCGGGCCTGGGCGGCGAGACGCGCTATGCCTTTGCCCGCGTCCCGCGCGTCGAGCTGGGCGGGTTGTCGCTGCGCGATGCGGTCGCGGGGTTCTCGGTCGGCGGTACCCTGCGCGCGCAGTGGTACGACGCGCTCCTGGGCCTCGACTTCCTCTCCCGCTTCCGCGTGGTCTTCGACCTGCCGCGCTCGCGCATCCTGCTCACGCCGCGAGATCCCATGCCCGCGCCGGCCGAGGCGGACATGAGCGGCATGTTCCTGCTCGCCGGCGGCGCGAGGCTGCGCGAATGCACGGTGGCCATGCTGGTGCCGGAGGGTCCGGCCGCCGCCGCCGGAGTGCGCGTTGGCGACGGCATCGACTCGATCGACGGCCGCCCCGCCGCGGAGCTGACGCTCTCGGAGGTGCGGCAAATCCTCCGCGGCGGCGACGGCCGCGAGGTGCTCCTGACGCTGCGGCGGGGCGAAGGGCGCATCAGCGCGCGGCTACGTTTGCGGCGCCTCCCTTGACCAGCCGGCCGCCCTTGACCACCAGCGAGACGCGCTCCACGCTCGACGGATCCTGCAGCACGTTTCCCGGCGCGGCGATCACGTCGGCGAGATACCCGGGCTTGAGCTTGCCGATGCGGTCGTCCATCTGCAGCAGCTTTGCATCCACCACCGTTCCGGCTTGCAGCGCCTGCGCGGCGGGCATGCCGTTCTTCACCATCAGGGTGACCTCGTGCGTGTTGAAACCGTGGTGCGAGACGCCGCTGTCGGTGCCGAGGCCGATGGTCACGCCCAGCTTCACCGCCGTCTGGAAGGTCTTCGCGAGAGAGCCGGCGGCCTCCAGCGCCTTCTGCGCGATCACCGGCGGAAGCTTGTGCTCCTTCGCGCGCCGCTCCACGTCCTCCACCGCCATCAGCGTGGGGACGTAGACCACTCCGCGCCGCTTCATCTCCGCGAGCGTGTCCTCCTTGAGGAACGAGCCGTGCTCGATGGAATCCACCCCCGCGGCGATGGCGATCTTCGCCGCCGCGTCGCCGTGGCAGTGCGCGGCCGCCTTCTTGTGCCAGAGGTGGGCCTCGTCCACGATGGCCGTCGCCTCCGCCGCGGTGAGCTGCGGCACGTCCACCGGGTCGGTCAGGGAGAGCACGCCGCCCGAGACCATGAACTTGATCACGTCTGCGCCGTACTTGAGCTGCCAGCGCACCGCGTCGCGGCACTGATCCGCGCCGGCGCAGATGCCCTCTTCCACGCCGCGAGGCGCGACGTGCCAGGGCGGCGCGGGGATTCCGTCGGCGTGTCCGCCTCGAGAGCCGATGGGATGCTCGGCCACCACCAGCCGCGGGCCTTCGGCGAAGCCGAGCTCGATGCCGCGCTTGAGCCCGTAATCGGCGAGGCCGGAGGCGCCGAGCACGCGCGCGGTGGTGATGCCGTCGAGCAGCGTGCGCCTGGCATAGAGGCGCGCCACCAGCGTGTCCTCGGTGGGAAAGGACATGAGCCGCTCCACGAACGCCTTGGCGAAGTCGTCCTGCGACTCGCCGGTGATGTGCACGTGCGCGTCGATGAGGCCGGGCAGGAGCGTGGCGTCGCCGGCGTCCACCACCGGCACTCCCGCGGGAGGCTCGCCGCCCACCTGCGCGATGCGCTCGCCGTCGATCACCACCAGCCCCGGCGAGACCAGCGTCCCGCGCTCGGAATCGAAGAGGTGGGCGGCGCGCAGCGCGTATTTCCGCGGCGGCTCCTGCGGCCGCACCATGCTTGAAGACCTGCCCGCCCTTCATCACGAAGGAGACGTGCTCCATGGCGCCGATGTCCTGGAGCGGATTGCCGGGAACGGCGATCAGGTCCGCCAGCCTTCCCTTCTCCAAGAGGCCCGCGTCCACGCCGAGGAGCTCGGCATCGGTCAGCGTGGCGCTCTGCAGCACCTGCGCCGGCGTCAGGCCCCACCCCACCAGCCAGACCAGCTGCTGCGGGTTGGTCTTCCCGTGCGGGCCCACTCCCGCGTCGGTGCCGAAGGCGATGCGCACGCCCGCCTTCTGCGCGTCGCGGATCATCTGCGGCCACGCCTTGCCGGCGGCCAGCGCCTTGGCCACGATGGCGGGCGGGAACTTCTTCTCCAGCTCCGCGGGCGGGCCCTTCGGGTCGTACACCGGACCCGGCATGAGGAAGACACCCTTCTTCTTCATCAAGGCCAGCGTGTCGGGCTTGAGGAAGGTTCCGTGCTCGATGGAGTCCACGCCCGCCTGGATGGCCATCTTCGCCGGCCGGTCGCCGTGGCAATGCGCGGCGGCCTTGCGGCCCCAGGCGTGCGCCTCCTGCACGATGGCGTCCATTTCCGCCTGCGTGAGCTGCGGGTTGTCCACCGGATCGGCGAGCGAGAGCACGCCGCCCGAGGCCATGAACTTGATCACCGAGGCGCCGTACTTGATCTGCCAGCGCACCGCCGCGCGGCACTCGTCGGCGCCGTTGCAGATGCCGTGCTCGACGCCGTAGGTGGGCACCACGCGCGGAGGATAGGGGTCGAGATCGGCGTGCCCGCCGCGGGAGCCGATGGCATTGACGGCGATGATCATGCGCGGACCCTCGACCGCGCCTTTCTCGATGGCATTGCGCAGGCCCACGTCGAGGAAGTCGCCCGACCCGAGGTCGCGCGCGGTGGTGAAACCGGCGAGGAGCGTCCGCCGCGCGTATTCCGCAGCGTACTGCGCCTGCTCCGCCGGCCAGCGCAGGAGCAGGTCCATGGAGTCGCGGTACCAGCTCGGCCCCGATTCGAAGGTGAGATGGGTGTGCGCGTCCATCAGCCCGGGGAGAAGGGTCGCGTCTCCCAGGTCGATGACCTGCGCGCCCGACGGAGGCCGGCCGCCCACCTGGGCGATGCGGTCGCCCTCCACGACGACGAGCGCGGGCTGCACCACCACGCCCTTGCGGGCGTCGAACATGCGCGCGGCCTTGACGGCGATGGGATTGGCGAAGAGGAGCGCGGCGATCAGGAACATGAAAACCTCCGGTCCGGCGCTCCTACCACACCGGAACGGAGGTTTTCGACTGCGCGTCGTCGATCGAGCAGGCTAGAGGCAAAGCGTAGGAGGGTTTCGCCGGAAAACTTCGTTTTTCAGCGCCCTGCTAGTGCGGGTTGTTGGGATCGTTCGTGTTGGTGCCGTTCGGGTTGGTGTTGGTGCCGTTCGGGTTCGGTGGTGGTGCCGTCCGGGTTGGTGGTGGTGCTGCCCGAGGTCCCCATCGAGCCCGACGTGCCGCTGCTGGTGGAGCCCGAGGTGCCCGAGCCGATGGAGCCGGAGCTGCCGGACGTGCCGCTGCTGTCCGTCCCCAGCGTGCCGCTGGAGCTGCTGCCGGTGGAACCACTGCTGCCCACCGACGAGTCGCTGCCGGTCGAGCTGGAGCCCGAGCCGATCGAGCCCGAGTTGGAGCTGTTGTCGGAGGGGATCCCGACGCTGGAGCCCGTGCCCGTCGATCCGGCTGTCGAGCCGGCGCCCGTGGTGGCGGAGCCGCTCACGCCGCCCGGCGCCGTCGCGGTGCCGGTGTTCGACGTGTCCGAGCCCGGCGTCGCCGCGGTGCCCGTGCCGGTGGTGCCAGTGGCGCTTCCAGTTCCGGTGCCGGTGCCCGAGGTGCCGGCCGTGCCCGCGCTGGTGCCGCCGGTCGAGCCTGCCGTCGAGCCGGAACTACCGCTGCCGGTCTGCGCCGTGGCGCCCGCCGCTGCCAGTGCAACTGCCGAGAGAATCGTCGCTGCCAGTTTCCCGATGCTCATGAACTTCCTCCTTGTGGCCGGCACGGTGATCACGGCGGGAGCGTCTGTGAACCCGGGAAACACGTCGCAACAGAACGGCACTCAGTCGCGCGCCCGCTCGTACTGCGGTGGCCAGCGCACCTGCACGCCCAGCTGCTTCGCGGCCGCGAGAGGCCAATAGGGCTCGCGCAGCAGTTGCCGCGCCAGGATGACGACGTCGGCCTGTCCCGAACGCAGCGCGTGCTCGGCCTGGTCTGCCGAGCGAATGAGCCCCACCGCGCCGGTCTTGATCGCGGCTTCCCGCCGGATGCGCTCGGCGAAGGGCGCCTGGTAGCCCGGCCCGACGGGGATCTTCACGCCGGGCACCATGCCGCCCGAAGAGCAGTCGATCAGGTCCACGCCCTCACGCGACAAGCGACGCGACAGCTCGACCGACTGCTCGATGTCCCAGCCGCCCTCCGCCCAGTCCGTCGCCGAGATGCGGACGAAGAGCGGCAGCCGCGCCGGCCAGCGCGAGCGCACCTCCCGCGTCACCTCCAGAAGCGCGCGGATGCGGTTCTCGAACGAGCCGCCGTACCCGTCGCTGCGGCGGTTGGCGAGCGGAGAGAGGAACTCGTGCAGGAGGTACCCGTGCGCCGCGTGCACCTCGAGGACGCGGAACCCGGCCCGCGCCGCGCGCTCCGCCGCGTCGCCGAACGCCTTCACGATGCGCGCGATTCCCGCGGTGTCCAGCGCCTCGGGCACCGGATCGTCGGGGCGGAAGGGCACTGCGCTCGGCGCCAGGATGGGCCGGAAGCCGCCTTCGCCCACGGAGAGCGCGCGGTTGCCGACCCACGGCTGCTGCGTGGACGCCTTGCGTCCTGCGTGAGCGAGCTGCATGCCGGCGACGGCGCCCTGCGCGTCGACGAAGCGGACGATGCGCGACAGCTCCGCGACGTGCTCCTCCTTCCAGAGGCCCAGATCCTGGGGGGAGATGCGTCCTTCCGGCGTGACGGCGCTCGCCTCGGTGAAGACGAGGCCCGCGCCGCCCACGGCCCGCGTACCCAGATGGACGAAGTGCCAGTCGTTGGCGAATCCGTCCTCGCTCGAGTACTGGCACATCGGCGAGACGACGATGCGGTTGCGGAGGGTGACGCCGCGCAGATCGAGGGGGTCGAAGAGCATGCGTCGTACGATGCTGCTGCCGGCACGGTGGTGCTGCTGCTAGAGGAGCTCGAGCAGGCGCTCCGCCGAGGTGACCGGCAGCTGGCAGGCGCCTCTCTCGCACACGTAGGCCGTGACCCGCCCCTGCTGCGCCGGCCGATCCTGCGCGAGCGGTGTCGCCGGCGCGGTGCCTTCCTCGTGGCGCACGAGCACCTGCGATGGCGCGAGGCGCGGGCGCAGCACGTCGAGCAGCGCCGCGTCGCTGCCGGCCGCGGGCCGCACCAACACCACTTCCCTGGGCGGCGAGAGCAGGAAGTCGACCGCCAGCAGCATCTCGCCCAGCGCCGCCGGAGCGCCCGCGAGCAGCGCGCCAAAGCTGCGGAGGAGACGTTCCCCCTGTTCCTGGAACGCGGCGTCGCCGGTGATGGCCGCGAGCCGGAGCAGCGTCAGCGCCGCAACCGAGTTCCCGGTGGGTTCGGCGCCGTCGTAGGCAGGCTTCTCCCGGGCGAGCAGCGCCTCGTGGTCGGCAGGCGTGCGGAAGAAGCCGCCATCCGGATGCGCGAACCTCTCCGCCAGCGTGGCGTGCAGCGCCCGCGCCATGGAGAGGCGGCGCGCCTCGCCGGTGGCCTCGTAGAGGTCGAGGAGGCCGGCGGCGAAGAAGGCGTAGTCGTCGAGCAGGCCGGGGTGGCGCCCGGTGCGGCGCAAGACGCTCCCTTCGTAGTGCGCGCGCAAGAGCGCATCGGCGGCGTCGGCGGCGCGGCGCAGGTAGTCCTCGCGCGCGAAGGCCAGCCCCGCCCGCGCGAAGGCGGAGATCATCAGCCCGTTCCAGGAGGTGAGGATCTTGGTGTCGGTCAGCGGGGGAGGGCGGCGCGCCCGCACCGCCCGCAACTCCGGCCGGATGCGCTCGAGGAAGGCGAGCTCGGCGTCCTCCAATGCTCCGCCGCGGTGCGGCTCCGCCCGGCCGCCGGCAGAGCCGTCGGCCTCCAATGCTCCGCCGCGGTGCGGCTCCGCCCGGCCGCCGGCAGAGCCGTCGGCCTCCTCGGGCGGACGCGCGAGCGAGAGCACGTTCTTGCCCTCGAAATTTCCCGCCTCGGTGGCGCGGAAGAGCCGCGCCGCGCGCTCTCCGTCCGCAGCGCCAAGCGCGTCGCGCAGCTGCGCCACCGTCCAGACGAAGAAGTTTCCCTCTTCCGCCGTTCCGTCGCTGTCGGCGGCCTTGCTGTCCGCGTCGGTCGCGGACCAGAAGGCGCCGGAAGGGTCGGTCATCTCTCGCGCCACGTAGTCGAGCACCTCGCAGGCGATGCGGCGGAAGAACCCGCTCTGCGTCGCCTGCCAGGCCTCGGTGTACGCGATGGCGAGCAGCGCGTTGTCGTAGAGCATCTTCTCGAAATGCGGCACCAGCCAGGACGCGTCCGTGGAGTAGCGGTGGAACCCGCCGCCCACCTGGTCGTAGATGCCGCCGAGCGCCATCTTCTCCAGCGTCAACGTCGCCATGCGCAGCGCCTGGTCGTCGCCGGAGCGCTTCCAGTAGCGCAAGAGGAAGCGCACGTTCATGCTGGAAGGGAACTTGGGCGCGCGCCGCACGCCGCCCTCGCGCTCGTCGAAGACCTCCGCGTAGTAGCTCATCGCCCCATCGAGCACGTGCTGCGCGGGGGCTGCGGCGGGAGCGTCCGCGGAAAGGCTTTGCCGCACCGCCTGGGCAATCTGCTCCGCCGATGTCGCCGCGCGCTCGCGCTCCTGCGTCCAGGTCCTCTCCAGCTCGAGGAGGATGGTGCGGAAGCCGTAGCGCGCTCCGCGCTCGCCGTCGAAAGCGGGAAAATAGGTGCCGGCGAAGAACGGCTTGCCCTCCGGCGTGAGGAAGACGCTCATCGGCCAGCCGCCGTGCTGGGTGAGCATCTGGACGGCCTGCATGTAGATGGCGTCCACGTCCGGCCGCTCCTCGCGATCCACCTTCACCGGCACGAAGCGCTGGTTGAGGATCTTGGCGATCTCCTCCGACTCGAAGGACTCCTCCTCCATCACGTGGCACCAGTGGCAGGTGGCATAGCCGATGGAAAGGAAGACGGGGCGGTCGAGCGCGCGCGCCGTGGCGAATGCCTCCTCGCCCCACGGGCGCCAATCCACCGGGTTGTGCGCGTGCTGCAGCAGGTACGGCGAGGTCTCCAGCGCGAGCCGGTTGGTGAAGCGCGCCGCGCCGCCCTCGCGCAGGTGCCGCGTCCGGGGAGGCTGCGCCCGCAGGGCGACCGCCTGCGCGAGCCGCGCCGAAAGCTCCTCGGAAAAGGCCTGCGCCCCGGGTCCCGGCTCGATGATCACCCGCCCGATTCTACGCCTCCCGCGCCAGCGTGGAAACCTGTCCGGGCGCGGAAACGTAGAGCAGCCGCTTGCAGCTCGGGCATTCGTGCAGGCGATGCGCAGCGGTCACCTCGGCGCGCTGGAAGCCTTCGGCCGCGTCGGGCGCCTCCACCAGCCACAGCACCTGCGCGCGGGTGCCTGCCTTGCCGATGGAGAAGACGGTGCCGCAGCGGCACTGCAGATCGGTCGTCATGGATCGCTCCGCCGGGGGAGACCCCGGCTCCTCCAATAGCATGCTCCGGCCTTCGGCCTCCGCCCGTCGCCGGGGAGACCCCGGCTCGCTCCCCCGGGAGATTGACGCTCCCGCGCGGTTCGGCCACCCTGCCGCCGCCATGCGCGCCTACGACCTCATCCGCAAGAAGCGGGATGGCGGCACGCTGACGCCCGCGGAGTTGCGGTTCCTGGTGCAAGGCGCGGCCACCGGCGACGTCGCCGACGAGCAGCTCTCCGCCTTCCTGATGGCGGTGTTCTTCCGCGGCATGGACCTGCGCGAGGAGCTGCCCGCCTGGCTGGAGGCCATGTTGCACTCGGGCACCGTGCTCGATCTCTCGGCGATCCCGGGACGGAAGATCGACAAGCACTCCACCGGCGGGGTCGGCGACAAGATCTCGCTTCCGCTCGCGCCGCTGGTGGCGGTCTGCGGCGTCAAGGTGCCCATGGTCTCCGGCCGCGGCCTCGGGCACACCGGCGGGACGCTCGACAAGCTGGAGAGCATTCCCGGGTTCCGCGTCGACCTGCCGCTCTCGCGCTTCGAAGAGCTGGTGGCGCGGCTCGGCGTCTGCCTGATCGGGCAGACCGCGGAGATCGCGCCCGCGGATCGCAAGCTCTACGCGTTGCGCGACGCCACCGCCACGGTGGAGTCGGTGCCGCTCATCGCCTCCAGCATCCTCAGCAAGAAGCTCGCCGAAGGCATCGACGGGCTGGTGCTGGACGTCAAGGTGGGGCGCGGCGCGTTCATGAAGACGCTGGAGGAAGGGCGCACCCTGGCGCGCACCATGGTTTCGCTCTGCCGCGCGCTCGGCCGCGAGTGCGTCGCCCTCCTCACCGCCATGGACGCGCCGCTCGGCTGGGCAGTCGGCAACGCCGTGGAGGTGGCGGAGTCGGTCGAGATCCTGCGCGACAAGGGTCCCGCGGACGTGCGCGAGCTGACGCTGCGGCTCGGTGTGGAGATGCTGCTCCTCGGCGATGCGCCCGGCGTCGACGGCGATGCGCGGCGCGCCCGGGCGCGGCTGGAGTCGGCGCTCGCCGACGGATCCGCATTGCGGCGCTTCCGCGAGCTGGTCGAGGCGCAGGGCGGCGACGCGGCGGTGGTGGACGATCCCGGACGCCTGCCGCGCCCGCGCTGCAGGCGGGAGCTGCGCGCTGCCGCCTCGGGAACGCTCGCGCTGGACGCCGGGTCGATCGGGCTCGCCGCGGTGGAGCTTGGGGCGGGCCGCGCGCGCAAGGAAGACCCGGTGGATCCCGCCGCGGGGCTGATCCTGCGCAAGCGCGCGGGCGAGGCGGTGCGCGCGGGGGACGTGCTGGCGGAGCTGCATGCAGCGAACCAGGAGCGTCTCGACGCGGGCGAGGCCCGCTTCCGGGCGTCGGTGGCGGTGGGGGATGCCAGCCCCGCGCCACCGCTGGTCATCGAGCGCATCGCGTAGCAGACTGCGCCGCCATGCGCATCCTCTACGGCGTGGTCGGCGAAGGGATGGGCCACGCCATCCGCTCGCGGGTGGTGCTGGACGAGCTGGTGCAGCGCCACGACGTGCAGGTGGTGGTCTCCGGCCGCGCCCACGACTACCTCGCCAAGCGCGCCGGAGGAGCCGGCTTGGCCGGCGACGGGCGGGAGCCGAAGCCGGAGGCACATGCAGCCCCGCTCCTGGTGAAGAAAATCTGGGGCTTCACCATCGTGACCGAGGACAACGAGGTGCGGAACTTCCGCACGCTCCTGGAGAACGTCCGCGGCGCGTTGACCGGCGGCTGGCCGAAGAACATCAAGACCTACTTCGAGATCGCCGACAGCTTCAGGCCCGACGTGGTGATCAGCGACTTCGAGAGCTGGAGCTACCTGTACGGCGTGAACCACGGCCTGCCGGTGGTCTCGGTGGACAACATGCAGATCGTCAACCGCTGCAGGCACGAGCCGGAGCTGATCGCCGGGCACGAGGCGTCGTTCCAGATCGCCAAGGGCATCGTCAAGGCCAAGGTGCCGGGCGCGTACCACTACCTGATCACCAGCTTCTTCCATCCGCCCATCCGCAAGAAGCGCACCTCGCTCCATCCGCCCATCCTCAGGCCGGAGATCCTCGCCGCCAGGAGCGAGCGTGGAGAGCACCTGCTCGTCTACCAGACCTACACCACCAACCAGGAGCTGCCGCGGTTGCTCGACCGCCTCGGCATCGAGTGCCGCATCTATGGCCTGCGCCGCGACCTCCAGGAGGCGGTGCGCGAGGGCAACCTCATCTACAAGCCGTTCAGCGAGGACGGCTTCGTCGAGGATCTCCGCACCGCGCGCGGCGTGATCTCCAGCGCCGGGTTCACGCTGATGGGCGAGGCCGTCTACCTGCACAAGCCCATGCTCTCGGAGCCGGTGGCGAAGCAGTTCGAGCAGATCCTCAATGCGCGCTATCTGGAGAAGGAAGGCTACGGCCTCTGCGCGGAAGAGCTGACCGAGGACCGGCTGCGGGAGTTCCTCGCGCGCACTCCGGAGTTCGAGAGGAACCTCTCCGGCTACTCGCAGGACGGCAACCGCGATCTGCTGATGAAGCTGGAATCCGTGCTGGATCTGGCGGCGCGCGGCGTCCCCGCGGAAGCGGAAAGCTAAGAAGGGTTTGGGGAACGGGTTTAGGTTTACGTTTAGGTTTAGGGAACGGGGATCACGGTTGAGGGATCAAGGGTCGCCTGTGCGTAAACCAGGACCCTCTGCCCTAAACCTCAACCTAAACCTAAACCCGTTCCCTCCACCCGAACGAACGTCACTGCGCTTCAGTCGCTATGGCGAGCCGTCTGGATCCCCACCGTCTTCGCGGCCTCCATCACTTCCACCACCCGCCCGTGCGACACGCCCGCGTCCGCCTGGATGATCACCTGCGCCTCCGGCGCCTCCCGCAGCAGCCGCTGGAAGCGCTCCTTGAGCGCGCCCATCTCGATGGCCTTTCCTTCCGTCACCACCGTGCCGTCCTTGAGCACCGCCACCGGGAAGTCGCGCGCCTGCGCCTGCAGTTCCTTCGCCGCGCCCTTGGGCAGGTCCACCCGCACCCCGGTGCCGCCGCCCTGCGCCTGGTCCACCACGATGCTGCTGCCCACCATGAAGATGATCAGCAGCACGAGGAAGATGTCGGTCAGCGGCGTGATGTTGATCTCGCTGAACACCGAGGGCGCGAACTCGTCGTCGTCGTGGTGATGGGTCCTGCTCGGGCCGGAGATGGCCATCTAGGCGTGCCCCTGCGCGACCGCCGGCCGGCCTTCCGCGGTGGAAGGGGGAGTGGTCCGCGGCGCCTGCACGGCCGCCGCCACTTCGCCGGCGTGGTCGATCACCACCTCGGTCAGCTCGTCGGCGCGCAGGGTGAGATCGAACGCCTCCTTGGAGATCCGCGCCTGGAAGATGTTGTAGAGGATGACCGCCTCCACCGCGACGGCGATGCCGCCCGCGGTGGTGATCAGCGCCTCCGAGATGGCCGGCGCCACCACGGCGAAGCCGCTCTGGCCGGTGAGTCCGATCTGCCGGAAGGAGCCGAGGATGCCGACGACGGTGCCGAAGAGGCCCACGAAGGGCATCACCGCGCCCAGCGTTCCCAGCACCCAGAGGGGCGCGCGCAGCGCCTGGATGACCTCGCGGCGGGCGCGGTCCACCGCGTCGGCGATGCGGTCCTGCCGGCTGGCGCGATCGAAGGCGGCGCGGTAGAGGGCGGCGGTGGCCACGTGCGACCGGTCGGACTCGTGCAGGGCGATGGCGGCGTCGCCGCGGAGCAGGGCCCGCACCACCTGTTCGTGGAGGTCGCGCGCCTTGGCGGAGAAGCCGCGCAAGAAGAGCCAGCGCTCGATGCCGATGACCACCGCGGCGACCGACCCGGCGAGGATGATCAGCTTGGTGACGACCATCACCGCGCCGCCGCTCTTCAGCATCTCCAGCAGGTCGTTCATGGGACCTCTTTAACACGCACGATGGCGGACGCCTTCCGGCCCGCGTGGTAGATGAGCCTCGATGGCCACCTGGACCGAGCTGGCGCTCGAGTGCGCGCAGGTCGCCCGCCAGGGCTTGCGCCTGCCCGAAGGCGAGTCGCCGCTCGCGATCGTGCTCGGTTCCGGGCTGGGCGGCCTTGCCGATGCGCTGGAAGACCGGCGGGCGCTTGCCTTCGAGAGCCTTCCCGGCCTGCCGCGCGCGACGGTGCAGGGACACAAGGGCCGCCTCGTGTACGGAATGCTCTCACAGGTGCCGGTGCTCGCGCTCCAGGGCCGGCTGCACGGGTACGAAGGGCACGACGCCGCGACGGTCGCCTTTCCTGCCCGCGTCCTCGGAGTCCTCGGGGCGCGCGCTCTGGTGGTCACCAACGCGGCGGGGGGCTGCAATCCATCGTTCGCGCCGGGCGACCTGATGCGCATCGGCGATCATCTCAACCTCACCGGCCGCAACCCGCTCCTGGGTCCCAACGAAGAACGGCTGGGCCCGCGCTTTCCCGACCTGACGCACGCCTACGACCCGCGCCTCGCCACTGCGCTGGAGGAGGCGGCCCGCGCCGCGGGGCAGGCGCTTCGCGCCGGCGTCTATGCGCAGCTCAACGGCCCCAGCTACGAGACGCCCGCCGAGGTGCGCATGGCGCGCGCTCTGGGCGCCGACGCGGTGGGGATGAGCACCGTGCCCGAGGTCATCGTCGCCGCGCACATGGGCCTGCCGCTCGCGGGGATCTCCTGCATCACCAACCTCGCGGCGGGAATCTCGCAGCATCCGCTCACCCACGAGGAGGTGATGGAGGTGGCGCGGGCGGTGGAAGGGAAGTTCCTCGATCTGCTGCGGGCATTCATCCCGCGCGCCTTCGCGGCCGTGCCCGCGCGGCAGGCGCTGGCTTGAAGCCGATGCGGCCACGCCGTTCCGCCAGGCCCGCGACGGTGAGCTTCGAGGCGCGCCTTCCCGCCCTGCTCAGGGCCGCCTCCCGTGTGCGGGCCCGCGCCTATGCGCCCTATTCCGGCTTCCCGGTGGGCGCGGCGGTGCTGGCGGGCGGGCGCGTCTTTGCCGCCTGCAACGTCGAGAACAGCGCCTATCCGCTCTCCGTCTGCGCCGAGCGCAACGCCGTGGCAATGGCGGTCGCGGCCGGCGAGCGGCGCATCGATGCGGTGGCGGTGGTGGGCGGCGCGGACCGTCCCGCTGCCCCGTGCGGCGGGTGCCGCCAGGTGCTGGCGGAGTTCTGCGCGCCGGACGCGCCGGTGGTGTTCGCCGCGGCGGGAGGAGAGAGCGTGCGCACCCGCATCTCCGCGCTCCTTCCCGGCGCCTTCGGCCCCGGGGACCTGCTCAGGGCATCGGCGGGGGTGGAATCCAGGGGCAGCGCGAAAGGTCCCGCTGGCATTCGTCGAAACGCAAATCGCGTCCGCGGCACTCGAAATACCGCCCGGCGGCGTTCGCCATGAACTGCGCGGCGTCGAACGGGTTTGCCGGCTGCGGGCCTTCGAAGCCGTGCTGGCCGGCGCGGTTCAGGTACGGAATCATCAGCGCGGAGATGCCCGGCGCCGCGGCGTCGCAGGCGGAAGCGCCGGTCGAGTAGCAACCCGCCGCGCTCGCCCTCTTGTTCACGGGGCACGCCGTCGCCGGGCTCGAGCTGCGCACCAGCTGCTGCTGCAGCGGGGGATCGAGCCGCGGCGCCTGCAGCGCGTCCGTGCAGGTGCCGCTGCTGCACGAGTACCCGGTCAGATCGATGAGCACGTCGCCGGTGCAGTCTGCGCCAGGGTCGCAGCGCACGTGTCCGGGCAGCGCCGCGAAGACGCCGCCCGAGGGGTCGTCGAACCTGCGCGTGGCGGCGATGCCTTCGCTGGCTCCGCTGCGGACGAGCACCTGGTCGATGGAGACGCCGTAAGCGGGATCGGGCCGGGTCAGCTCCACCAGGCCGGCGGCGCGCGCCAACGAGAAGGTGGTGCTGATGGGCACCACCGGATCGCCGGAGGTCCCGATGACCAGGGCGTTGGCCGGTCCAGCCACGCGGCCCTCCTCGCTGTCGCTGCGCGCGGCGAGCAGGTCGCGCGACCAATGCTGCGCGTAGTTCACCGGGTCCGCCGGATCGAGGATGAGCTGGACCAGGTCGAGCATGCGGCGGAGCGCGGGCGTGTTGCGCGAGAGCCCGAACCCGCGGGCGGGCGAGGTCAGCGCGGCGCCGGCGGGGTAGTCCACGCCGCCGAATCGGGTGGGCAGGGCGAAGGTATCGATGACCCGAGGACTGCCTGCGCCCTGCGGAAGGACGGTGATCTGGAGACGATCGCCGGGCGCGATCACCTGCACCTGCACCTGCGGCGGCTGGGGCAGGCCGCGCGGTACGGCGGTCGCGCGCAGGGAAGGCCAGTTGGCGGCAATGGGAAGAACCAGGCGACCCCCGGCGTCGGCGGTCCCCAGCGAGCAGCCGTCGGTCGCCGTCCCCGCGCTGCAGTCGGCCGCGGTGCGGGCGAGGTTCTTCACCATGACGCGCTGTCCGGGAGAGAGCGTCAGCGGCGCGACGGGAAGGTCGCGCTCGCGGTTCACGTCCTGGACGACGAGCGCGAGGGTGTCGGGAGCGCCGGGGGCGCAGGCGCCGGTGTGAGCTCCCGTCTGCGCATCCACCGGACCGGCCGCCGGATCGAAATGGCAGGTGACGAAGAGCGGCCCGAGCAGCTCCAGGAAGACGCCCTGCGTGATGGCGGGCAGCGTGCTGCGCACCGGCACGTCGGCGAGCCCGCCCGCTGCGCTCACCGGCGCCGCGGCGACGATGCCCGGCTCCAGCGCAGGGAGGATGGCGGCCACGGTGCCGCCGAAAGACTGGCCGAAGGCGAAGAGGTCGGCGCCCGGATTGCGATCGCCCTTCTCGAACAGCCGCACCGTTCCACCCGACTTGGTGACGGCGAAGGGAAAGAAAGGCGGTCCGCCCACGTCGGGAACGCCGTCGAGGTTGAAGTCGCCCGCCTTGGCGTTGGTGGTGCCGATCACCATGCTGCCCGTCCCGTCGAAGGTGCGCAAAAGCCGGACGAGCTGCATCCAGTCCACCACCGCCTGCCGCACCACGTCGCGCGTGTGGAAGGCGTTGCCCGTCCAGAGATCGCCGCCGGGGTCGGCGATGCCGTCGTTGTCGAGGTCGCGCGCGCGGCTGGTGAAGAGCGCGGTCGCGAACGGGTCCAGCCCGTGGGCATGCAGCGCCGCGCGCACCGACGTTTCCGTCGCCGGGTCGAGGGCGAGTCCGTGGCCGAAGGCGTCGATGGAGATGGTGGCGAGGCCGAACTTGGCGAACGTCCCGGCGAAGGCGAGCACTGGCTCGAGACGCGACGATCCCTCGCCGTGCCCGGCGATGACGGTGGGAAAGGGCGCGAGGTGCCCCACCTCCGGCCGTTCCTTGGGCACCGCGAGCAGGAAGGCGACGCGCTCTTGACTCGCGCGCACCACGGTGGTCGCCGGGTCGACGCCCAGCACCTGGTCCTGCGCCGCGCCGGGCCCGTTGGAGAGGAAGTTGGGGGTGAAGTACGCGCCGGAAACGAAGTAGTCGACGTAGCGATACGTTTCCTGCAGCGCGGCGGGATCGCCTCCCGCGAGCAGCGGCTGCAGCGCGGGGTCGCTCAGCGCCGCCTCGAGCTCGGGGACGGTGAGGATGAAGGTGGTGGGATCGGCGGTGATGACACCGGGCGTGACCGTGCCCGTCTCCTGCAGCACCTCGAATTCCGACGAGTAGATGGTCGAGCTGAGGCTGGTCTGCACCGGGTACTGGAACCCGAGGAGCTGGAGCGGCCCCTGCCCCTGCAGGCCCTGCCGGATCGCCTCCAGATCCCGGGTCACGGACTGCGTGGTGAAGGCCCACACGTAGGCGACGTCGTCGAGGGCGGTGCCGGGCGGGAGGCGCGAGAGCAGCGGCTGCAGCTCGCCGGTCTGCGAGGCGTGGTTGATGCCCGAATGCGGCGAGGAGATGGGCGCGCCGTCGGTCCCCTGGATGCGATCCGTCAGCACCAGCGCATACCGTCGCTCCTGCGCGAGCGGCGTGACCGGGCGGAGGATCAGCGTTCGCGTCTCGCGCTCGTAGAAGGTGAGCAGGTCGTCCGCCTGCTCGCGCTGGGTCGCGTGGGGCTGCGCCGGGTGGAGAAAGTTCGCCGCGGGGCCGTCCACCGGAAAGAGCAGGTTGAAGGCGCCCGCCTCGGGGTCGTTGGCGAAGAGCGGGGCCGGCGCAATCAGCGTGACCGGGAAGTGGCCCGCGTCGAAGTCCAGCGGCACGGTGGCGCCGGTCGAGAGATCGACCAGGTACGCTCCGTCGTTGGACGGGTCGCCGTCGTTCTGCCGGGCGAAGAGATCGAGCACGTCCAGGTCCTTGTCGAAGGACACCGAAATGGGGGCGAAGGTGCCGAAGCCGTCGAGCGTGTCGAGCAGGCCGCGCATGCGCGCTTCCAGCTCGGAGGGCGCGATCAGCGGCGCGTTCAGGCGCACACCGGTGGGGCTGGTCGGGTCCGCGCGGGTGAGGACGTCGTTGGGAAAGGGAACCGCGGGAAAAGGCTGGGCCGCGAGATCGAACTGCACCACGGGCCCTCCCCGGTTGCGCGCGGGCGCGAGGCCTTCGAACGGGGCGGAGCTGCAGGCGCAGAGGGCAAGTGCGAAGGCGCAGGCGCGGCGCAAAGAGGGCTCCTCAGAAGACGAAGGTCGCGCGCACGCGCGACGCCGACACACCGGGCATGCGGCGGCCGTCGGCTTGGGTGAAGGCGCTGCCGGGGATCAGGTAACCGAACTGCGCGCCGCCCTCGAACCCCAGGGTGTCGGAGATGCGCCGGGCGAAGCTCAGCGCTCCGTCCAGCTCCACGCCATAGCTCTGGCCGGCGGGCTGGCCGAAGCTGTTCAGCGAAGAGGAGGAGACCAGCGCCTGGAAGGGATCCACCAGCGGCTGCGCGGCGCGGGCAAAGAGGACGCTGCCGACCAGGCGGAGGGAGCCGCCGAAGAGCGCCGGCTTGAAGCGCAGCGTGGGCTTCAGGTAGAGCGCGTTGGCGACCGCGCCTTCGGTCGGCAGGAGGTCCAGTCCCTGCAGCGGCCGCCCGAACAGGTTGGGGTCGGAGAGGCGCCGGGCGGCGTTCTGCGACTGGAACATCAGCACCTCGTCGAAGAGCACCAGGCCCACCTTGTAGTCGCGGTTCATCTGGAACGAGCTGGAGCGGTCGTCGAAGGGGTTGGAGTCCCCGCTCGCGAATCCGCCCTCCAGCTCCGCTTCAAGGAGCCCGCGGGCGGCTCCCACCCGCAGCACGGCTCCCTGCTGCGACACGCGGGTGCTCGCCGCCGCGCCGAAGCTCGGCGCATGGCTCGTGCCGCCGTAGATCTGCGCCGCCTCCCCTTCGGCCGTGAGCAAGAGGCCCCCGCCGACCGGCTGCGCGTGCCGGACGTAGGCGTCGAAGGTCCAGACGTGCAGGTCGCCCGCGTCCGACGCGTAGCTCTGGACGCGCCGGGTGACGTAGAGCCCCGCGCGCGTGCCCTCGGCCGGTGCGTATACCGCCGCGCCCAGGACCTGCACCGCGGTGTCGCCCCACTGCAGCCCGCCGCCGTTCTTCAGCAAAAGGCTCGCGTAGCGGTCGCGGTACACCAGGTCCGCCGCCACCGCCACCGAAAGCTGGCGGGCGAAATCGCTCTTGGGGCTGAGCAACCCGATCAGCGGGCGGGTGGCGAAGAGGATGCGATCGACGATGTCGCCGAAGCGCGCGTCGCCGAAGTCCGCCGTGTTCTCGCCGTTGCCGCTGTTCGCGACCATTCCCATGCCCCACTGGTTGGGCATCTGGCCGATCTCGAACAGGCCCATTTCCGTGCTGACTTCGGCGAAGAGGTGGCGGAAGTCGAATCCCTCCGCGCGGAAGCCATTCCGCTCCGAGCGCTCGGTGAGCCCATAGCCGCGGAAGTCGCTCGCCACGTCGCCGGCGAACTCGCCGGAGAGGATGTCGAAGGAGGCCTGGATCTCCGCGCCGCCCTTCTCCCCGATCTCGACGATCTTGGGGGTCAGGCGGAGGCGGTGCTCGAACCACTGGCGCTGTCCGGACGGATAGCCGTGCTCGTCGAGCGAGAGGTTGGTGTCGTCGTTCAGGCGCAGCCGGTAGGAGCCGTCGAAGCGGACGTCCGCGCCCGCCGCGGGCAGGGCGAGGCAGAGGATGAGGAGGACGGTTTGACGCGGCATCGCCACTCCTCTATCAAGCGCGCGGATGCGCATCCACAACGGTCTTGCCGCATCGGTCCACAGTTTCACCTCCGGCGCGGTCGCCATCGGCAACTTCGACGGCGTCCACCTCGGGCACCAGGCGCTTTTCGCCGCCGCCGCCGAGGACGCCAGGGGGCCGGTGTGCGCGCTGACCTTCGAGCCGCATCCGGCGCGCCTGCTCGCCCCGGAGTACGCCCCCCCCTTGATCTGCGAGGTGCCCCGCAAGCGCGAGCTGATCGCCGGATGCGGCGTCACCGATCTCGTCGAGCAGCCTTTCGACGCGCGGTTCGCCGCCACTTCTCCTGCGAGCTTCGTGGAGATGCTGCTCGCGACCGGCGTCGGCGAGGTGGTGGTCGGCCACGACTTCACCTACGGCAAGGGCCGCACCGGCAGCGTGGCATCGCTGCGCCCGGCGCTGGAAGAGCGCGGCGTGAAGCTGCGCCTGGTCGCTCCGGTGACGGTGAACGGCCTCGTCTGCTCGAGCACCAAGGTGCGCGAGTTCGTGCTCGAGGGCCGCGTCGAGGCGGCGAACATGCTGCTCGGCCGCCCCTTCGACCTGGACGGCGAGGTGGTGCGGGGCGCCGGGCGAGGCCGCAAGCTGGGCTGGCCCACCGCGAACATCCGCACCGGCAACGAGCTTCTCCCCGCGGTCGGGGTCTATGCGGTGCGCGCGCGCCTGCTGCCGGAGGGGAGCGCCGTCCCCGGCGCCGCCAACCTGGGTCTCAATCCCACCTTTCGTCCCGAGAGCGCGCTGGCCGGCGGGGCGGGGCGCCCGCACCTGTCGTTGGAAGTGCACCTCTTCGGGTTTTCGCAGGACATCTACGGGCGCCGGGTGCGGGTGGAGTTCGTGCACCGGCTCAGGGAAGAGCGGCGGTTCCCGGGCGTGGACGCGCTCAAGCGGCAAATCGAGCAGGACGTGGAGCAGGCCAAGCGCCTTCTCGGCGTGTAAGGGGTCGGGATCGGGGGCTCGCGAGGTGCGCTCGCGGGATCGGGTGCGGGTGCGCGTGCGCGTGCGCGTCAGCGTGCGCGGCTTGGGGTCCCGGATCGGCGATCGCGACACTTCGCAACCCCGCACCCGCACCCGCACCTGCACCCGCACCCGGCCCCGCGTAGCGGTAGGCGCGCCCCCTGGTTTGCATACAAGGGCGTACCTTGAAGCACGGAAATCTTCCCAAGATACGGTTGGTTTCTCGCTTTGCGGGGCAGCGATCGCCTATACTCGCCCGGCACAAAACCAGCGGGGTGCACGGCATGGCGGGACGTCTCGGCGAGCTTCTGGTTCGCGAAAACCTCATCTCTCTGCAGCAGCTCCAGAAGGCGCAGGACGAGCAGAAGAAGGCGGGCGGCCGCATCGGCTACCACCTCACCAAGCTCGGCTTCATCGAGGAGTCGGAGCTCACCAACTTCCTCTCCAAGCAGTACGGCGTTCCTTCGATCAACCTGAAGGAATTCGACATCGACGGCGAGGTGGTGAAGCTCGTCCCCAAGGAAGTGGCCGAGAAGCACCAGTGCATCCCGGTGAACCGCGCCGGCGCCTCGCTGATCCTGGCGATGAGCGACCCCTCCAACATCTACGCCATCGACGACATCAAGTTCCTCACCGGCTACAACATCGAGGTCGTCGTCGCCAGCGAGCAGGCAATCAAGGAAGCGCTGGAGAAGTACTACGCCGAGAAGGGGCCCTCCTACGAAGAGGTGATGGAGGGCTTCGACGAGAACGAGAATCTCCGTCGAGCACGACGACGAGGGCGTCAGCGACATCAACGACCTGGAGAAGAGCGCGGGCGACGCGCCGGTGGTCAAGCTGGTCAACCTCATCCTCCTCGACGCCATCAAGAAGGGCGCTTCCGACATCCACGTCGAGCCCTACGAGAAGGACTTCCGCGTCCGCTACCGCGTCGACGGCGTCCTCTACGAGGTGATGAAGCCGCCGATGAAGCTGAAGATGGCCATCATCTCGCGCCTCAAGATCATGGCCGAGCTGGACATCGCCGAGCGCCGCCTCCCGCAGGACGGCCGCATCAAGCTCAAGCTGGGCAAGGGCCGCGAGATGGACTTCCGCGTCTCCGTCTGCCCCACGCTCTTCGGCGAGAAGGTGGTCCTCCGCCTCCTCGACAAGTCGAATCTGCAGCTCGACATGACCAAGCTCGGCTTCGACCCCGAGCCGCTCAAGGCCTTCAAGGACGCCATCGACCGCCCCTACGGCATGGTGCTGGTCACCGGCCCCACCGGCTCGGGCAAGACCACCACGCTCTACTCGGCGCTCTCCGAGCTGAACAAGACCTCCGACAACATCAGCACCGCCGAAGACCCGGTCGAGTTCAACTTCGCCGGCATCAACCAGGTGCAGATGCACGAGGACATCGGCCTCAACTTCGCGGCCGCGCTGCGCAGCTTCCTCCGCCAGGATCCCGACATCATCATGGTCGGCGAGATCCGCGACTTCGAGACGGCGGAGATCGCCATCAAGGCCGCGCTCACCGGCCACCTGGTGCTCTCCACGCTCCACACCAACGACGCCCCCGGCACCGTCTCCCGCCTCCTCAACATGGGCATCGAGCCCTTCCTGGTCACCAGCGCCGTCAACCTCATCCTCGCGCAGCGGCTCGCGCGCAAGCTCTGCCAGGAGTGCAAGAAGCCGGTGGAGGTGCCCGCCCAGGCGCTCACCGACATCGGCGTCAAGCCCGAGGAGATCGGCACCTTCCAGGTGTTCGAGCCGGGCGGCTGCCGCACCTGCAACGACCGCGGGTACAAGGGCCGCGTCGCGCTCTACGAGGTGATGCCGCTCTTCGACAGCCTCAAGGAGCTGGTGATCAACGGCGCCTCCACCACCGAGCTGAAGACCGAGGCCATCCGCCTGGGCATGCAGACCCTGCGCATGGCCGGCATCGCCAAGCTCAAGGCGGGCATGACCAGCATCGAGGAAGTGGTGGGAAACACCGCTCCGGACACGATGAGATAACCGCGATGCCCAACCTGCATCAGCTCCTCAAGGCGATGGTGGAGAAGGGCGCTTCCGACCTCCACATCACCACCGGCTCGCCCCCGCAGCTCCGCATCGACGGCGCGCTGGTGCCGCTCAAGACCCCGCCGCTCACGCCGGTGGAGACCAAGCAGCTCTGCTACTCCATCCTCGCCGACGCGCAGAAGCACAAGTTCGAGGAGGAGAACGAGCTCGACCTTTCCTTCGGAGTGAAGGGGCTCTCCCGCTTCCGCGCCAACCTCTTCATGCAGCGCGGCGCGGTGGCGGCCGCCTTCCGCACCATCCCCTTCAAGAT
Source organism: uncultured delta proteobacterium (assembly GCA_963792275.1). GTDB lineage: Bacteria > Myxococcota > Myxococcia > Myxococcales > 40CM-4-68-19 > 40CM-4-68-19. Next base: position 338,071 of record CAWBVQ010000006.1, on the reverse strand, counting down.
CCTCACCTTCGCCGAGCTGGGGCTGCCGCCCATCATCGCCGAGCTCTCCAAGAAGCCGCGCGGCCTGGTGCTGGTGACCGGGCCCACCGGGTCGGGCAAGAGCACCACGCTCGCCTCCATCATCGACAAGATCAACACCGAGCGGCACGAGCACATCCTCACCGTCGAAGACCCCATCGAGTACCTGCACCCGCACAAGAACTGCGTGGTGAACCAGCGCGAGGTCGGCGCCGACACGCACAGCTTCAAGAAGGCGCTCAAGTACATCCTCCGCCAGGATCCCGACGTGGTGCTGGTGGGCGAGATGCGCGACCTCGAGACCATCGAGTCGGCGCTGGTGATCTCCGAGACCGGCCACCTCGCCTTCGGCACCCTGCACACCAACTCCTGCGTGCAGACCATCAACCGCATCCTCGACGTCTTCCCGCCCTACCAGCAGCCCCAGATCCGGGCCCAGCTGTCCTTCGTGCTGGAAGGCGTGGTGACGCAGAACCTGATCGCCAGGTCCAACGGGCCCGGCCGCGTGCTGGCCATCGAGGTGATGGTGCCGAACGCCGCCATCCGCAACCTGATCCGCGAGGACAAGGTGCACCAGATCTACTCGCAGATGCAGGTCGGCCAGTCGAAGTTCGGCATGCAGACCTTCAACCAGAGCCTGGCCTCGCTCATCCAGCGCGGCATGATCTCGCTCGACGAAGGGCTCGGACGCAGCTCGGACGCCGAAGAGCTGCGCAACATTCTCGCCTCGGGCGTGAAGCCGGGAGTCAACCGGCCCGTCCAGGCCCGGTAAGAGGAGAGCGAAATGGCCACGGCATCCGCCGCAGCGAAAGCCGCACCCAAGTCGACCCCAGCCCCGAAGATGCCCGTCTGGGTCTGGGAAGGCAGGACCAAGACCGGCGAGACCCGGCGCGGCGAAGTGGAGGCCGTCCGACGAGTCGTCGGTGCAGCAGCGCCTGCGCGCGATGGCGCTCTCCAACGTCAAGATCCGCAGGAAGCCCATCTCCCTGAACTTCAAGATGCCGGGGCTCGGCGCCATCACGCAGAAGGACCTGGTCATCTTCACCCGGCAGTTCGCCACCATGATCGACGCCGGCCTGCCGCTGGTGCAGTGCCTGGAGATCCTCGCCGCCCAGCTCGACAACCTGGCCTTCCGCGAGGTCCTCACCAAGGTGAAGACGAAGGTGGAGTCGGGCTCCACCCTCGCCGACGCGCTCAGCGACCACCCCAAGGTCTTCGACACCCTCTACACGCAACTGGTCGCGGCCGGCGAGATCGGCGGCATCCTCGACACCATCCTCAACCGGCTCGCCCAGTACATCGAGAAGGCGGAGAAGCTGAAGAGCAAGGTCAAGGGCGCCATGGTCTACCCGAGCATCGTCCTCGTGGTCGCCGTCGGCGTCACCGTGGTGCTGCTGCTCTTCGTCACCCCGACCTTCGAGAAGATGTTCAAGGACTTCGGCGGCGCCATGCCCGCGCCCACCCAGTTCATCATCGACCTCTCCAAGGCGCTGCAGCACTACGGCATCTACATCTTGATGGGGGTGATCGCGGTGGTGGTCGCCTTCAAGACCTGGGTCACGAGCAAGCGCGGCCGCCAGCAGTGGGACGCCTTCGCCATCCGCACCCCCATCTTCGGCCAGCTCATCCGCAAGGTGGCGGTGGCGCGCTTCACGCGCACGCTCGGCACCATGATCTCCTCGGGCGTGCCCATCCTCGACGCGCTGGAAGTGGTGGCGAAGACCGCCGGCAACACGGTGGTGGAGAGGGCCATCCGCTACACCCGGGAGAAGATCGCCGAGGGCAAGACCATCGTGCAGCCGCTGGCGGAGACCAAGGTGTTTCCGCCCATGGTGGTGCAGATGATCGGCGTCGGCGAGGCCACTGGCGCCATGGACCAGATGCTCACCAAGATCGCCGACTTCTACGACGACGAGGTGGACGCCGCCGTCGCTGCGCTCACCGCCATGATCGAGCCGGTGATGATGGTGTTCCTGGGCGGCGTGGTCGGCGGCTTCCTCATCGCCATGTACCTGCCCATCTTCAACATCGCCGGCACCATCAAGTAGGCCATGTCCGGGCCGGGCGCGCATTCGCCGATCGGCGACCGTCCGGAACCCGGGCTCTACCGCAAGCTGGTGCTGCTCACCGGCGTGCGGCTCCTGGTCGGCACCGCGCTCCTGGGTGCCACGGCCTGGCTGACGCTCTGGCGCGAGCCCTTTCCCCGCACCGTCGAGGCGCTCCTCTTCGGCGTCATCGGGCTCATCTATTTCGCCTCGCTGGTGGGCACCTTCCTCCTCCGGACGGGGCGGCACCTGGGCTACGTGGCCCACCTGCAAATCGGCGCGGACGTGGTTGCCGCCACCGGCCTCGTCTACCTCACCGGAGGCCCCGAGAGCATCTTCACCGTGCTCTACCCGCTCGCGGTGGTGAGCGGCGCCATCAGCCTCGGCCGCCGCGGCGCGGCCCTGGGCGCCGCCGCCTCGTCCATCGCCTTCTGCCTGCTCGCCTGGGGCATGCAGAGCGGGCTCCTCGAGCGCGCGGTCACCGACATGGACCGCCTGCCCATTCCGCCCGGCCGTCTCGCCATCGAGATGGCGGCGAATCTCTCCGCGTTCCTGCTCGTGGGCGCCCTCTCCTCCTTCCTCGCCGAGCAGTTGCAGGGCGCCCGCACGCAGCTCTTGCGCAGCGAGACGCGCCTGGAGGCATTGGAGGCCATCTTCTCCGCGGTGGTGCGCTCCATCGCCAGCGGCATCATCACCGTCGGCGAAGACGGCAGGCTCACCTACATCAACCCGGCGGCGGAGACGCTCACCGGCCTGGATGCGCGGGCCGCGCACGGCCGGCCGCTGTCCGAGCTCTTGCCGGAGCTGGCTGCCTCGCTGGAGCGCCCGCGAGCGCGCGGCCGGCCCGAAGTTCGCGTCCGCGCGCACGATGGCCGGGTGCGGATCCTCGGCTATACGGCGGCGCCTCTCGCCGGGCGCGAGGTGGGGGGGCGGGTGATCCTCTTCCAGGACCTGACCGAGCTGCGCCAGATGGAAGAGACGGTGCGGCGCGCCGATCGGCTGGCGGTGGTGGGCGGCCTCGCAGCCGGGCTCGCGCACGAGATCCGCAATCCGCTGGCTTCGATGTGCGGGTCGATCGAGATCCTCGGCAGCGCCCCGGGCCTCGACGAGCAGGAGCGGCGGCTGATGCAGGTGGTGCGCAGCGAGGCCGAGCGGCTGGAGGCGCTGGTGCGCGAGTTCCTCTCCTTTGCCCGGCCCGTTTCCCCGTCGCTGGAGGCGCTGGATGCCTCCGCCGCGGTGGCGGAGATGGCCGAGCTCTTCAGCGCGCAGCTCGCCGAGCGCGGCATCGAGCTCTCGGTGGTTCCCGGACCGCCGGTGTGGATGCGCGCCGACCCGGGGCAACTGCGCCAGGTCCTCTGGAACGTGCTGGGCAACGCCGCCGACGCCACCGCCCGGGGCGGCCGCGTGGAGGTCCGCCTCTTCTCCGCGGGAGGGTCCGGCGTGCTGGAGATCTCCGATACCGGCGAGGGAATCGCGGAAGAGGACCTGCGGCGGATCTTCGACCCGTTCTTCACCACCAAGGAGCGCGGCACCGGACTGGGGCTCGCCATCGTCCACCGCATCGTCGAGGCGCACGGCGGTCACGTGACGGTGCGGAGCGAACCGGGCCGCGGCAGCACCTTCCGCATCTCGCTGCCGGGCGCCAGCCCGGAGCGGGAGCTCGCCGCACCGGGATAGGCGCATGGCACGCATCCTGGTGGTCGACGACGAGCAGTCGATGCGGGTGATGCTCGAGGCGCGCCTGGGCAAGGCGGGTCACGCGGTGGAGGTGGCCTCCAGCGTGGCCGGCGTGGAGAAGGCGCTCTCCGCCTCGGAGTTCGACGCGGTGATCACCGATCTGCGCATGCGCAGCGCCGCCAGCGGCCTCGACGTCCTGCGCACCGTCAAAGGCGCCCAGCCGGAGGCGGAGGTGATCCTCATGACCGCGTTCGGAAGCGACGACGTGCGGCGCGAGGCCCTGGAGCTGGGCGCTTACGGCTACGTGGAGAAGTCACCGACGCTGGGAGCGGAGCTGATCGCGCTGGTCAAGGCCGCGCTGCACAAGCGGCAGCTCGCCAGCCGCGGGCGCCTCCTCGCGCAGGACAACGAGATCCTCCGCGAGCAGCTCGCCGCGCGCGGCCGCTTCGAGTCGATGGTGGCCCGGAGCGCCGCCATGCACCAGGTCTTCCAGATCGTCGAGAAGGTGGCCGCCGTGCGCACCACCGTGCTCATCACCGGCGAGAGCGGCGTGGGCAAGGAGCTGATCGCGCGCGCGGTCCACGCCCGCAGTCCGCGGGCCCAGGCGCCGTTCGTCCCGGTCAACTGCGGCGCCATCCCCGAGGGCCTGATCGAGAGCGAGCTGTTCGGCCATGCCAAGGGCGCGTTCACCGGCGCGCAGGGCGCCAAGCAGGGCCTCTTCCAGGCCGCCCAGGACGGCACGCTCTTCCTCGACGAGATCGGCGAGCTCCCGCTCAATCTTCAAGTGAAGCTGCTGCGCGCCATCCAGGAGCGGCACATCCGTCCGGTCGGGGCCAACGAGGACGTCGAGGTGGACGTGCGGCTGGTGGCCGCCACCAACCGCGATCTCGCGGAGGAGGTTCGCTCGGGCAGGTTCCGCGAGGATCTCTACTACCGCCTGAACGTCGTGCAGGTGCGGGTCCCTCCGCTGCGGGAGCGGCGCGAGGACGTGCTCCTCCTCGCCGATCATTTCCTCCGCCGCTTCGGGGCGGAGATCGGGCGCTCCGGGCTGCGGCTCTCCGCCGAGGCCAAGCGCCGCCTCGACGAGTACCCCTTCCCGGGAAACGTCCGCGAGCTGGAGAACCTGATCGAGCGCGCGGTGGCGCTCTCCAGCGGCGGCGAGGTGACGGTCGACGCGCTGCCGGCGCCGCTGCGTGCCACGCCGGCCGGGCTTTCGACGGAAGGGCCGCTCCCTGCGGGGTTCTCCCTGGAAGCCCATCTCACCGGCATCGAGCGCCAGCTCATCGACCGCGCCCTTGCCGAGACCAACGGCGTGAAGAAGGACGCGGCCGCCCGCCTCGGGCTCAGCTTCCGCCAGCTCCGCCACCGCATCCAGAAGCTGGCCGGCGAGACCGCGGCTGACGACGACGACGAGAACGGCGACGAGCCTACTTGAGGTCGCGGCGGGAAAAGATGGCGATCGCGAGCAAGAGGCAGATGGCCGCGTAGGCGGCGCCGTACAGGGCCGCCGTGGAGGCGGCGCCGTGCGGGACCGGCAGCTCGTTGGCGGCCTGCGACTTGAGGTTGAACAGCTCCAAATCCGGCAGCAGCCGGTACGCCGTCAGCGTGACCGTGCGCGCCGCCGCGCTCTTCGACTTCTCGGCAAAGAGCCGCAGGCTGCCGACCAGGTGCCCGATGAGGAAGAGGGAAAGCGAGAACGCGGAGGCGAGGATGGGCGTGGTGAAGCTGGAGAAGAGCATCGCGGCGGCGGCCATGATCAGCAGCTCGACGAGGATGAGCAAGGCCGCGGCCACCGTCGTCGCCGAGAGGTGATAGCCGGCCGCGTGGAGGACCAGCGCCAGCGACGCGGTCATCAGCGCCACGTTGACCGCCAGCATCACCGCGAGCCCGAGATAGCGGCCGCCGAGGAAGGCACCGCGGCTGAGGGGCCGGGCGAGCACGGGAAAGACGGTCCTGCGCTCGATCTCGCCGGCCACCAGCCCCACGCCGATGAGGACGGCGATGAGCACTCCGGTGATCTCCGTGGCCGCCAGTCCCAGGTCGAGGATGATGCGGTCCCATTGCCCGATGGTCAGCTGGGCGATGAAGAAGGAGCTGCCGATGAGCAGCACGGCAAAGAGCAGCAGGTTGTAGAGCAGCTTGCTGCGCAAGAGCTCGCGGACGGTATTGAGCGCCACCAGCCAGACGCCGCGAAGCAGGTTCATCGCCGGCCTCCCCGGCGGCGCAGGCGCGGCCGCGGCCCCGCCGTCGACCGGACCTCCCCGTTCTCGATCACGTATTCCTTTCCGTGCGGTTCCTCGGGTACCGCGGACAGCTCGCCTCCGCGGACCAGCTCCTGCACCGACTGCGGCTTTCTTCCCGTGCGCTGCTCGAAGGCGCGGGCCGCCGCCTCGATGCGGCGGATTTCGCGCTCCATCTGGATGTCCAACAGCCGCGCCTCCCAGTCCTTGCGCGTCTGCTCCTCGGTCGCCTCGGCCACCATGGTCTGCGCCATGGTCTCCGCCGCGTCCAGCTCGCCGCCCTCGACCTCGATGCGCGTCGCGAGAAGGCCCAGGTATGCCGGGGACCCCGGAATGCGGGCGGCATGGGCGAGGTTTTCGGCGGCCTGCGGCAGTTCCCCCAGCTCGAAGGCCTGCAGGTATCCGAGGCTGAAGGCGATGCGCCAATCGTCGGGCCGCTCGCGCACTCCTCGCTCGAGGATCTGCGCGGCAGGAATCACGTTCGCGGTATGGCCGTCGAGCGTGGGACGCGGCAAGGCGAAGCCGGTGAAGCGGTACGCGCCGGCGAACTGCGGGTCCAGGTCGGTGGCGTACTGCATCAGGCGCGCGAGCTGCCGGTCGTAGGGAGCGCCGCCCTCCAGCGTCATGAAGCTGTGGTTGCTGCCCAGCACCTGGATGGCTTCGAGGAACATCACGTCGGCGAGGACGGAGCGAAAGCCAAAAGAAAAGGGCCCGAGGACGTCGGCGGGCACGGGGGGAATGTCGAGCTGCGTCTCGACCGGCGGGGGACGGAGCGCCGAGGCCCTGGGCCGGAGCGCCGCCGCCGAGGCCACGAAGGCGGTGAGCAGGGCCAGGGTGGTCGCGCCGTTTCGCCCGAGTCCGCGAAAATGCATCGGGATGCGCGTATACCACGCAAAAGGAAGGGCGGGCCGGATCGCTCCGGGCCCGCCCTTGGGATTACGACTGCCGTCCGGCCTCGCGGCCGGGGCGTCCTTACTGGTTGACGTCGTTGATGTCGACGATTGGCTCGCCCGACGGGTTGTTGGCGTTCGCCGAGGCGCAGGGAGCGGCGGCGGCGGTGCGGCTGGCGGTCGAGATTGACCACAGGTCGAAGGTGGCGTCGTTGTCGATCTGGCCCTGGGCATAGCCCGTCCAGATCGGGGTTCCGGGGGTGGTCGTCAGGTCGACGCCGGCCGCCGAGAAGCCGCAGGTCGAGGCCTGGGCGGTGTTGATGGTGGCGTCGAACGGAGCGGTCGTCCCGTACTTGAAGACGTCATACGAGATCTTCGTGTCGGTCGCCGCCGGGACCACGTTGACGGTGTCGCGGGCTTCCATCGTTCCGGCCGCGGCGCCGTTGAAGTACGCGTAGCGGTTGTTGCGCTCCGGGGAGAAGCCGATCTCGCCGGTCAGCTCCGAGAACTTGTCCTTCTCGGCCGAGTACGCCTTCTGGGCGGTGAACATCGCCTTGAGGTTCGCCTTGGCCTCGCTCTGCTTGGAGCGCGCCTGGAACTTGACGAAGTTGGGGATGGCGATGGCCGCCAGGATGCCGATGATCGCGACGACGATCATGAGCTCGATGAGGGTAAAGCCCTTCTGAAGCTTCTTCACGGGATATCTCCTGAGAAAGTTTGGTTGCGGCACAAGCAGGTGATGCAGCCCCCGTGCCCATGGAGTTTCCTTCGTGTTTTCAGGTGCTGCGCAGGTTTGAATACATTTGTCAGTGACAGAATCCGTCACCTCGTTGACGAAATCCGGCAGGTGCGGCGCGTCTGAGAAAGCGAAGACGTCCGGCTCCTTGCCGCCCCACGGCGCTCGCGCTAAACGTCCGCAGCCTTTCATCGAAGAGGAGCGTACAGCTTGCCGTCGAACGTCGCGGTCCGCGCCGAGAACCTCTCCAAGACCTTTCGGGTCGGCTTCTGGGGCAAGCCGGTGCGGGCCGTGCAGGACGTCTCCTTCGAGGTGGAGAAGGGGGAGATCTTCGGGCTGCTCGGGCCCAACGGGGCAGGCAAGACCACCACCATCAAGATGCTGCTCGGATTCGTCAGGCCTTCGCGGGGGACGGCGGCGGTCGGTGGGCATCCGGCGGGCTCCATCGAGGCGCGGCGCAGGATGGGCTATCTGCCGGAGAACCCCGCGCTCTACGAGTACCTGACCGGCGTCGAGTACCTGCGCTACGCCGGCCGGCTGGCCGGGCTGGAGCGGAAGGAAGCGCGAGAGCGCAGCGCGCTCCTCCTCCAAGAGGTGGGGCTCGCCGACCGCGCCGACCGGCCCATCCGCCGCTTCTCCAAGGGGATGGTGCAGCGGTTGGGGCTCGCCCAGGCGATGATTGGCGACCCCGCGTTGCTCATCCTCGACGAGCCGATGAGCGGGCTCGACCCCATCGGCCGCAAGGACGTGCGCGATCTCATCCTCCGCTTTCGCGGGGAAGGCCGCACCATCGTGTTCTCCACCCACATCCTCTCCGACGTGGAGATGATCTGCGACCGCGTCGCCATCCTCATCGACGGGCGGGTCACCGATTGCGGCAAGCTCTCCTCGCTCCTCGACCCGGGGGCAAGGGTCGTCGAGGTGGCTGCGCGGGACGTCTCTGCTGCCCTCGACTCCAGGCTGCGCAGCGCGGGGGCGCAGGCGGTGGAGCGCGACGGAAGCTCCGTCTACTCCTTCGCCAGCGAGGACGCGGCCAACCAGGCTGTCCGCGAAATCGCGCTCGGGGGCGGCCGCATCGTGGCGGTGCAGCCTCACCGCTACTCGCTCGAAGAGCTGTTCGTGAAGCGGGCTGCGGGCAGCAAAGAGAGCGAGGCCAGGTGAACCCGGCGCTCTTCGCGGACGTGCTGGTGATCCTGGTCGGGCTCTGCATCGGGAGCTTCCTCAACGTGGTCATCGCGCGGCTGCCCCGGGGGGAGAGCCTGGTGCGGCCGCGCAGCCGGTGTCCCGGATGCGGCAAGCCCATCGCGGCGTACGACAACATCCCGGTGATCTCCTGGATCGTGCTGCGCGGCCGCTGCCGCCGCTGCCACAAGCCCATCAACCTGAGATATCCGCTGGTGGAGATCGTCTGCGCCGTGCTGGTGTTCGCGGTCTGGAGGCGCTTCGGGCCCACCTTTGCCTTCCTCGGCTATGCCGCCTTCGCGGCGACGCTCCTCGCCCTCACCTTCATCGACCTGGACACCTGGCTCCTGCCGCACCAGATGACCTGGCCGCTGCTCGCGCTCGGGCTCCTCTCTCCCGCCTGGAACCCGGACGTCGGCTGGATCGACGCGGCCGTCGGGGCGGGCGCGGGCTTCTCCGCCTTCGCGCTGGTGGCGCTGGTGGGCGAAAAGCTCCTCAAGAAGGAGACCATGGGGTGGGGCGACGTCTGGCTTCTCGCCGGCATCGGCGCCTGGCTCGGCTGGCAGGCGCTCTTGCCGGTGATCGTCCTCTCCTCCCTGCAAGGCGCGGTGGTGGGAATCGCGCTGCTCGCGGTCCACCGGCCCGCAGCCGACCACCCCATGCCCGCCGACGTGCAGGACTCCGACTGGGTGCCGCCCAGGCATGCGGTGCCCTTCGGTCCCTTCCTTGCGCTGGGCGCCCTGGAAGTGCTTTTTCTGGGCGACCTGATGGCGCGCTGGTATCTGGACGTGGTGGGCAAGTTCGTCCGGTGACGCTGCGACCCGTCGCGCTGCGCCTGCGCCTGGCGGCGACGCTGCTCGGCGCGGCGCTGCTCTGCGGCGCACCCCTGGCGGTGGCGCTCTTGCTGGAAGGCGCGCGGCGCGGCGATGCAGGAGGCATGGGCGGCGTCGCGACGCGCCCTCTCGGCAGCGGCCCCGGCCATCCGGCAATCCTGCGCGGCGAACGCGGAGTGCTCGGCGCGGCTTGCGCAGGCGGCAGGTCTCGAGTGGCGGACGGCGCCGTGTGCCGCGGGCGAGACGCCGGGCGCGTGCGAAGACTTCCCCGGCGGGTCGTTGCAGGCGCGGCCCGACCTCAAGGGCGCCATCGGCCGCGCCCGCTCGCGGATACCGGCCACGCTCGCGGTGGTCGGCGCGGGGATCGTGGCGCTGGTGGCGCTGCTCGGGCTGGCCTTCGACCGGATCTTCGTGCGCCCCCTGGTGCGGCTGGATCAGGCCTTCGATCGCGTCTCGGTGGAGAGCGAAGTGCCGCTGCCGGAAGCGGGCGATCTCCTCGGCCGGCTGGGGCCGTCGGTGCGCCGGCTGGAGGAGCGCCTGCGCGAGGAGCGGAGCCGGGTGCGGACGCAGCTTGCCGAGCTGTCGCAGAGCAACCAGGAGCTTCGCGAGGCGCGGGAAGAGGCGGCGCGGAGCGAGCGGCTGGCCAGCGTGGGAAGGCTCGCCGCCGGCGTCGCGCACGAGCTGGGAAACCCGGTGGCCGCGGTGCTCGCCTACTCCAGCCTGCTTCGCGCGAAGGCGGGGACGCCGGAGACGGCGGAGTACGCCGCCCGCATGGAGCGCGAGGCGCTGCGGATGGATCGCATCCTCCACGACCTGCTCGATTCTGGCGCGGCCGCGCAATCTGGAGCTGGCCGCAATCGACGTGGCGCGCACCGTGGAAGGCGCCTGGGCGCACGCCGGCGCCGGGACCTCCCTGGAGCTGCGCAACGCGCTCCCCCCGGACTTCCCCGAGGCGCTCGCGGACGAGCACTACCTGGTGCAGGTGTTCGTGAACCTCTTCACCAACGCCGGCAAGGCCTCCGCCCGCGTCGTGCAGGTGCGCGGCAGGGTGGAAGGCGAGCAGCTGGAAGTCGAGGTGCAGGACGACGGCGCCGGCATTCCGGCGGAGGTCTTTCCCCACCTCTTCGAGCCCTTCTTCACCACCGCGGCGCCGGGAAAGGGCACCGGCCTCGGCCTCGCCCTCTGCCATGCGAGCCTGGAGCGGATGGGCGGGTCCATCGAGGCGCGTCCCTCCGCGCAGGGCGCCTGTTTCGTCCTCCGCATGCGCAAGGCCAAGGCAGGCTGACCCGCCGCATGCTGCTACACTGCCTGGCGAATGGCGCTGCGCTCCATCCTCATCGCCGACGACGAAGAGTCGATCCGCCACGTGCTCGCCACGCTCCTGGGCGAGCGCGGGTACGAGGTGCGCACGGCCGCCGACGGCGAGGAGGCGCTGCGCGAGCTCTCCTCGCGCGACTACGACGCCCTGGTCACCGACGTGCGCATGCCCAGGCTGAACGGCCTCGATCTGGTGCGGGCGGCGCAGACCGCCTCTCCCGACACCACCGTGATCGTGATGAGCGCGTACGGGTCGCACGACCTGGCCATCGAGGCGATGAAGGCCGGCGCCTACGACTACCTGGGCAAGCCCTTCCGCCCCGACGAAGTGCTGCTGGTGCTGCGCAAGGCGGAGGAGCGCGAGCGGCTGCGCCGCGAGAACACCCTCCTGCGCAAGGAGATGGCGCGGCGCGGCCCGCAGCTGGTGGCGGAAGGCCCGGCGATGAAAGAGGTGCTGCGGGTGGTGCAGAAGGTGGCGCACGCGCCCACCACCGTCCTCATCGAGGGCGAGAGCGGCACCGGCAAGGAGCTGGTGGCGCGCGCGCTGCACGCGCTCTCGCCGCGATCGGAGCGGCCCTTCGTGGCGGTGAACTGCGGCGCCATCCCCGAGACGCTGATCGAGAGCGAGCTCTTCGGCCACGCCAAGGGCGCCTTCACCGACGCGCGCAGCGCCAAGCGCGGCCTCTTCGAGGAAGCCGACGGCGGCACCCTGCTCCTCGACGAGGTGGGCGAGCTGCCCCTTCCGGTGCAGCCCTCGCTCTTGCGCGTGCTCCAGGAGGGCGAGGTGCGCCGCGTGGGAGACAACCGCTCCACCCGCGTGGACGTGCGCGTGCTCGCCGCCACCAACCGCGATCTCGCCGCCCAGGTGCAGCAGGGCCGCTTCCGCGAGGACCTCTATTACCGGCTCAACGTGGTGGGCGTGCGGCTGCCGCCGCTGCGCGAGCGGCAGGAGGAGATTCCGCTCCTGGCGGAGAGGCTGCTGGCGCGACATGGCGAGCGCCTGGGCCTGCCCCAGCGCCGCCTCTCGCCGCGCGCGCTGGAGTCGCTGCGCCGCTACCGCTGGCCGGGCAACGTGCGCGAGCTGGAGAACGCGCTCGAGCGCGCGCTGGTGCTCTCGGAGGAGGAGGAGATCGCGCCGGAGTCGCTGCCGGAAGCGGTGCAGCGCGCCCTCGATCCCGAGCCGCTGCCTCCGCAGCTCGATCCCGACGACCTCTCGGTGAAGCGCGCGCAGCGCGTGCTGGAGGCGGACCTGATCCGCCGCGCGCTGGAGCGGACCGGCGGCAACCGCACCCGCGCCGCCGAGCTGCTCGAGCTTTCCCCGCGCGCGCTGCTGTACAAGATCCGCGAGTACGGCCTGGAATAGCCGGTGCCACCGCACGCCGCCCCGGGCTCGCCACCCCCGCGCACGGCGGCCTACCCACCAGAGCTTGGGGATGAGGAAGTCTGACCCTCCAATGCAGGTGAAGTGACGGGTCAGTGGCGGGGTAATGACGGGTCAATGCCGTGCCACGGCTTGACTGCCTACACGACCCCGATGCTAACCATGGCTTCCCTGGATCGCGGAGGGGCCGCTTGAATCGAGTGCAGAAATTCCGGGAGGCCGCGCTGATGGCGAAGGCGGAGCTGGCGCGAAAGGCCGGTGTGTCCGAGTCCACCATCGATCGGGTGGAGGCGGGGCACGACTGCCGCATGGAGACCAAGCGCCGCATCCTCTTCGCCCTCGGCCTTTCGCTGCAGGAAAGCGGCAAGCTCTTCCCGCGCACCAACGGCGCCGCGCGGGTCCGGGCGGGGGGAAGGTAGGCATGGACGATTTCTTTGGACTGCAGATTTCCGGTGCTAGCGTCGCCGCCTGGCGAAACGCTCCCGAGGAAGGCTGAACAGGGTATGGCAAAGAGCAAGCTCGCGCTCGGACTGGACATCGGCTCGTCGTCGGTCAAGCTGGTCCAGCTCAAGGAAGCCAAGCGTGGCTACATCCTCGAGGCCTTCGGGGTGGCCCCGTTGCCGCCCGAGGCCATCGTCGACGGCGCGCTGATGAACTCCACCGCCATCGTCGACGCCATCCGCCAGCTGGTCTCCCAGTACAAGCTCAAGAACCGCGAGGCCGCCATCGGCGTCAGCGGGCACTCGGTGATCATCAAGAAGATCAGCATGCCGAGGATGACCCAGGACGAGCTGGAGGAGAGCATCCAGTGGGAGGCGGAGCAGTACATCCCCTTCGACGTCAAGGACGTGAACATCGACGTGCAGATCCTCACCCCGCCGGACGTGGATACCGGCACCGGCCAGATGGACGTGCTGCTGGTGGCCGCGAAGAAGGACATGATCAACGACTACACCTCGGTGGTCAGCGAGGCGGGCCTCACGCCGGTGGTGGTGGACGTGGACGCCTTCGCCGTGCAGAACGCGTTCGAGGTCAACTACGACCTGCCCAGGAACGAGACGGTGGTGCTGGTCAACGCCGGCGCCAGCGTGGTGAACATCAACGTCCTCGCCAACGGGCTCACCACCTTCACCCGCGACGTGACCATGGGCGGGAACCAGTTCACCGAGGAGATCCAGAAGCAGCTCAACGTCAGCTACGACGAGGCGGAGAAGCTGAAGGTGGGCGGCGACGCGGCCCAGGACTCGGACTCGGTGGTCCCGCAGGAGGTGGAGCGCGTCATCCAGGGCGTGGCCGACCAGATGGCCGGCGAGATCCAGCGCTCGCTCGACTTCTACACCGCCACCGCCGCCGACTCGCACATCGCGCGGCTCTACCTCTCCGGCGGCACCGCCAAGATCCCGGCGCTCTTCAAGGTCATCGAGCAGCGCGTGGGGGTGCCGGTGGAGATCCTCAACCCCTTCAAGGGCGTCGAGATCGACAACCGGCGCTTCGATCCCAACTACGCGATGGACGTGGCGCCCTCGGCGGCGGTGGCCATCGGGCTTGCCCTGCGCAAGTCGGCCGAGCGGTAGGAGGAGCGCGCAATGATCCGGATCAACCTCCTCCCCGTCCGCGCCGCCAAGAAGCGCGAATTCGGCCGCCAGCAGATCGTCCTCTTCGCGCTGCTGATGGTGCTGGCGGCGATCGGCAACTACTTCTGGTACGGCCACGTCTCCAACCAGCTCTCCTCGCTGGACAAGCAGATCGCCTCCAGCCGCGCCGAGATCGCCCAGCTGGAGAAGACCATCGGCGAGGTCAAGTCGATCAAGGACGACAAGAAGGCTCTCGAGGACAAGCTCAAGGTCCTCGACACGCTGAAGAAGGGCCGCACCGGGCCGGTGAAGGTGATGGACGAGCTCGCCACCATCATCCCGCAGAAGGTGTGGCTGATCGACTACGCCGAGAAGGACGGCGGCGTGACCATGAGCGGCATGGCCGCGAGCTACGAGGATCTCTCCACCTTCTCCAAGAAGCTCAAGGCGTCCACCCACTTCACCAACATCACCATCAAGGGCGCGAAGCAGGTCTCCTCGGAAGGCACCGTGAGCTGGACCATCCTCTGCAACGCGAACTACTCGGCCTGAGGCGAAGACTCCCATGGCGCTCACCAGACAGGACGTCCTCAACTCGGTCACCAAGCTCCCCCTCGGCCAGAAGGTCGGGGTGGTCGCGGCCTTCGCCATCGTGCTCACGGCGGCCAACTGGTACTTCTTCGTCGATCCGATGCAGACGCAGATCGCGCAGAAGGAGGTCCAGCGCCGGGCCCTGGAAGACGAGCTGATCCAGAAGCAGTCCATCGCCAACAACCTGGCCCAGTTCAAGCACGAGAAGGAGATCCTCGAGCGGCGGCTCGCGCAGGCTCTCACCGAGCTGCCCAACGAGGCGAACATCGACGACCTGATCCGCTCGCTCGCCGAGATCGGCACCAAGAGCGGGCTGACCATCAACACCATCGACCCGCAGGCCGAGCAGCGGCAGAGCTTCTACGCCGCCATCCCCATCGTCATGTCGGTGACGGGCAACTACCACGAGATCGGCGTGTTCCTCGACTCCGTCTCCAAGCTCGCGCGCATCGTCAACGTGACCAACATCAAGATGGGCAGCGCCAAGCCGCAGAACGACAAGATCGTGGTGGGCGCCACCTACGTGGCCACCACCTTCCGCTTCCTCCCGCCCGAGGCCGCGCCCGCGCAGGCGAAGAAGGGGCCCGCCAAATGAAGCGCCTTCCTTCCCTTGCCATCTGTGCCCTCTTCCTCTCCGCCGCCTGCGGCAGCCCGCCCGCTCCGGCGCGCAGGCCCGCGACGCCCGCCGCCGCGGTCAAACCGGTGGCCGAGGACGAGGTCAAACCGGTGGCGCCGACCAGCATCTACGTCTACTCGCCGATCGGCAAGCGCGACCCGTTCCAGAACATGGGCGTCGCCACCGCGGGTATCGCGCGCCAGGAGATCCGCGGCCGCACCAAGATGCCGCTGGAGAAGTGGTCGCTCGATCAGCTCAAGCTCTCGATGACGGTGACGGGCACGGCCTCGCCGCTGGCCATGGTGGAGGATCCCGAGCACCGCGGCTGGCCGGTCCGGCTGGGCGACTTCATCGGCCAGAACGGCGGCAAGGTGACCGGGATCCACCGCGACGAGGTGGTGATCACCGAGACCATCACCGACCATTCCACGGGGCGGGTGTACCCGCAGAACGTGAAGCTCACCGTGCCCGTCAGCAAGGACGAAGCGCGCGACCTCAACGCGCTGCAGGAAGGCGAGCACCTCGGTGTCGCGAAGGGGGAGCGTTAACGTGCGCGGCACAACTTCGAAGGAGAAGCGGATGCAGAGCAAGCAGGTGGTGTTCCTCGCCGCGGCGTTGATCGCCGCCGCCCCTGCGGCCCGCGCGGCCGCGGCGGTGAAAGTCACGTCGGTGGAGCAGAAGGGCCACAAGCTCTTCATCCACGCGACCGCCAAGCCGGAGTTCACGGCCTTCAAGCTCTCGGGGCCGCCGCGGGTGGTCATCGACCTGAACGGCGGAGACGTCAGCGCCGCCGCGCAGCGGGTCGAGGCCCACCAGGGCGGAATCGCGGGCTGGAGCGGCGCCCAATTCGACGAGGGCAAGACCCGCGTCGGGCGCATCGTCGTCGCGCTGGAGACGGACGAGCGCTACGACGTCTCGGCCGACGGCACCGACGTGGTGCTCACCATCGGCGAGGCGACGCCCGCCCCGGCGGCAGAGGCAACCGCCGCCGCGGCCGACCCCAACCTGGTCCTCTCGCGCGAGGACGCGGTCGAGGTCAAGGACCCGGCAGGCAAGCTCGGGCGCGTCAGCGTGGCGGCGAACGACGGCGCCGCGGTGGTGCACGTGGGCGCCGACGGCGAGATCGCCAGGTTCGGATTGGTCGAGCTGAAAAACCCCGCTCGCCTGGCCATCGACCTGCACGGCCTCTCCGGCCGGTTCGGCAAGAGCGAAGGCGCCGCGCTGGTGAAGGGCGTCCGTTTCGCCCGTCGCGACGGCGGCATCCGCGTGGTCATCGACGCCGAAGGCGCCACCATGCCGAAATATGCCGTGACCCGCACCGCCCACGGCCTGGACATCGCGGTCGGCGAAGCGAAGCCGCAGCCGGTCGCGATCGCGCCGAAAGCCGCAAACGCAAACGCAAACGCAAACCCCGATCCCCGAACCGACTCTGAAGGAGACGGCCAAGCGGAGTGACACCGGACGGCTCGCCCCCTCCAAGCTCGTCCAGATCCGCGCCGTCGACCTCCGCACCACCGACGGGCGCACCGAGGTCCTGGTCGCCCTCGATCAGCCGGTCAAGTTCGACGTCTCGCGCCCTGACGCCACCACCTCCGTGCTCACCCTGCACGGCGCGGCGCTTCCCGACCGCCTCGAGCGGAACCTCGACGCCGAGCTCGCTGGGCGGGCCGGTCTCCGTGCTCGCCGCCTACCGCGTCCCCGGCGCCGCCGGCGAAGTGAAGGTCGCCGCGACCATGGTCAAGGGCACCTCCGACCAGATGACCGCGCAGAAGGGCACCCTGATCTGGAAGTTCGCCGGACAGAAGGCGGTGGCGCAGGTCACCGCTCCCGCTCCCCGCGCGGCCGCCATGGCCTCCGAGGCACGCGCCGCGGCCAGCCAGACCAGCGTCTACGACGCGTCCAACTACACCGGCCGCAAGGTCGACTTCAACGTCAAGGACATCGACATCAAGAACCTGCTCGGCGCCATCGCCGAGATCAGCAAGCGCAACATCATCGTCGCCGACGACGTCAAGGGCACCGTCACCATCAAGCTGCGCAACGTCCCCTGGGACCAGGCGCTCGACATCATCCTCAAGTCCAAGGGCCTCGGCCGCGAGGACATCGGCAACATCATCCGCGTGGCGCCCATCGACACGCTGCGCGCCGAGCAGAAGGCCGCGGCGGAGGCGTACAAGAACCGGCAGATGGTGGAGCCGCTCAAGGTGCGCCTCATCCCGGTCAACTACGCCAAGGCCGACGCGCTGCTCCCGCAGCTGAAGGACGTGCTCACCCCGGATCGCGGGTCGGTGACCGTGGATACGCGCACCAACACGCTGATCGTGAAAGACGTGCAGGAGGCGCTGCTGCGCGCCGAAGGCATCGTCCGCAACCTCGACACCCAGACGCCGGAAGTGCTGATCGAGGCGCGCATCGTCGAGGCGGCCACCAGCTTCTCCCGCACCGCCGGCATCCAGTGGGGCGGCAACGTGAGCTTCGCGCCCACCCTCGGCAACCCCACCGGCCTCATCTTCCCGAACCTGCTCGCGGTGGCCGGCGCCGCCGACGACCCGGCGGCCCCCACCGGCGGCCTGCTCGGGGTGGGAACGCCGAACTTCGCCGTCAACATGCCCGCCCCCATCGGCCTGAACAGCGGCGGCGGCCTGGGCTTCGTCTTCGGCAGCGCCGGCGGCTCGGCCAACCTCAACCTGCGCCTCTCCGCGGCCGAGAACAGCGGCACCATCAAGACGGTCAGCTCGCCGCGCGTGGTCACCGTGGACAACGTGGACGCGAGCATCAGCCAGGGCGTCAGCATCCCCTTCTCGCAGACCAGCGCCGCGGGCGTGACCACCACCTTCATCGAGGCGCGGCTCGAGCTGCGCGTCACCCCGCACGTGACGCAGGAAGGCTCGATCCAGATGCGCATCAACGCCACCAACAACCAGCCCAACCCGCAGCTCACCGGCTCCAACGGCCAGCCCTCCATCAGCCGCCGCGAGGCGAAGACGGAAGTGCTGGTGCGGGACGGCGAGACCACCGTCATCGGCGGCATCTACACCCGCCGCAACTCCGAGGCGTGGAACGAGGTGCCGGTGCTGAGCAGGATCCCCGTGCTCGGCTGGCTCTTCAAGAAGAAGGCGGTCACCGACGACCGCACCGAGCTGCTCATCTTCATCACACCCGAAATCGTCAACCGCTCGCAGTCCGTCGTCGCCGCGGCCCCGTCCGCCGGCGACGAGGGAAAGCGGTAGGGAGGCCAGGAACATGAAAACCCCAACCATCCTGCTCGCAGCGGCCTTGGCGGCGGCGTGCACCACGCAGAACAACTCCGCCCTGGTGATCACCAGCGTGCTGCCGCCCACGCTGGTCACGGACACGAGCACGACCACTCCGCCCGTCACCACCTCGCACTGCGATGCGGATGACGCCGGCAAGGAGGCGTCCTTCCTGCCCGTCAACCTGGCGGAGAACCAGGGCAACGTGTTCGCGACGGTGGTGAGCGCCATCCTGCCCACCAACTCGGCCAACTCGCTCAACGGCGATGCCTCGTTCTTCCTGCCGCACCAGGCCGTGATCACCTACCAGTTCCTCACCGCCGACGGGAATCCGCCGGCCGGTGTGACGGTCGTCCACCCCGTGATCGTGCCGCTGGACGGGTTGCCGGTGCCGGGCGGAGGGTCCGCCAGCATACTTGTAACCATTTTTCCGGAGGGCGCCATCACCGGCCCGGTGCCCGACGGCACTTTCATCCGCGCCACCTTCCACATCGAAGGCAAGCTCCTCGGCGAGACGACCGCGCATACCTCCGAGCGCGACTACCTGTTCGAGATCTGCACGGCCGCCGGGTGCGCGCAGAATACCTGCCTGTAGCCGTCTGCTTGACGCTCCCGGCGCGGCCGTGACAGATCCGGAGCGGTGACGCTCACCCTCGCGGAACTGTACGTGCGCCAGGGCCTGATCGGCCGGGCGCGGGAGATCTACCGCAAGCTCGCCGAGGCGGGCGACGAGACCGCGCGGCGGCGGCTGTCGGAGCTGCCCTCCGCCAAGGCCCGCATCGCGGTGCTGGAGGAGTTGCTGCAGCGCGTCCGGCGCAGCCGCGGAGGGGCGTGATGGGTTTTCGCGAGGATCTCGAGCAGATCTGCGGCAAGGTTGCCGGCTCCTTCGCCGCCAGCGTGATGGGGTTCGACGGCATTCCCATCGAGACGGTGGAGGGCAAGCCGCCCGCCGGCATCGAGATGAACAACCTCCTGGTCGAGTACTCCGGCATCATCTCGCAGGTCCGGCAGGCGGCCGAGACCCTGCAGATGGGGAAGGCGAGCGAGGTCTCCATCCGCACGGAGAAGATGGTGGCGGTCGCCCGCCCGCTCACGCCCGACTACTTCGTGGTGCTGACCATGGCCCCCGACGCCAACGTGGGGCGCGCGCGCTACGAGCTGCGCATCGCCGGCCCCCGCCTCGCCGCGCAGCTCTGACGCATCTGGACGGCGCTACCGCTTTGAGGTAGACCGCGCGCCTTCGGCAAGGAGCAGAGATGGCGGACGTGATCGACACCAGCGAGTTCCGCAACGGGCTCAAGATCCTCATCGACAACGAGCCCTTCGTGATCGTCGAGTTCCAGCACGTGAAGCCCGGCAAGGGCTCGGCGTTCGTGCGCACCCGCTACAAGAGCCTGATCTCCGGCCGCACCCTGGAGAAGAACTTCAAGTCCGGCGAGAAGGTGGGCCGCCCCGACATCGAGGAGAAGAAGATGCAGTACCTCTACAAGGAGGGCGACCACTACGTCTTCATGGACTCCAAGAACTACGAGCAAAGCCACATCGACGCGGCAGGCCTGGGCGATTCGAAGAACTTCCTCAAGGAGAACATGGACGCCTCCGTGCTCTTCTGGAACGGGCGCGCCATCTCCGTGGACCTGCCCAACGCGGTGGAGCTGAAGGTCACCAAGTGCGACCCGGGCGTGCGCGGCGACACGGTCTCGGGAGCGATGAAGCAGGCGACGCTGGAGACGGGCTACACGGTCAACGTGCCCCTCTTCGTCAACGAGGGCGACATCCTCAAGATCGACACCCGCACCGGCGAGTACCTCACCAGGGTTGGCTAGAAGCTGGACGCGGAAGCGAAATCGCGTTTCTCTTCCGGGCGTCAGGTTTCCGGCCGAGGTTCCATGGACGTCGACAAGCTGAAAGCGATCCTCGCGGCGCTGGACGGTACCGACGTCACCCGGCTGACCTGGGTCTCCGGGCAGGAGACGCTCGACGTGCGGCTCGGTCATCCGCCCGCGGCCACCACCGTGCATGCCGCGCCGATGCCCGTTGCCGCTCACGCCCCGCATCCGCCGGCTCCGCCGCCCGTGCCCGCGGCGCCTGCGCCTGCGCCCGCCGCGCCGGCGGCCGCGGCGAAGCCGGCGGCCGATTCGAAGACCTTCACGGTGAATTCGCCCTTCGTCGGCACCTTCTACCGCTCCGCCTCCCCCGAGAACCCGCCCTTCGTCGACGTGGGCACGGTGGTCAAGAAGGGGCAGGTGCTCTGCATCGTCGAGGCGATGAAGCTGATGAACGAGATCGAGGCCGAGCAGCCGGGCCGGCTGGTGGAGGTGCTCATCCAGAACGGCAGCCCGGTCGAATACGGCGAGGCCCTCTTCCGCTTCGAGCCGGCGTAGCAGGCCCGCCGCCCGGGCCGGAGGCACGGTTTGTTCCACCGAATCCTCATCGCGAATCGCGGCGAGATCGCGCTGCGCATCATCCGCGCGGCGCGCGAGCTGGGGGTGGAGACGGTGGCGGTGCACTCCACGGCCGACGCGAGCTCCCTGCACGTGCGCTTCGCCGACCAGTCGCTCTGCATCGGACCGCCGCCGTCGAAGGAGAGCTATCTCAACATCCCCGCCATCCTCTCCGCCGCGGAGGTGAGCGGCGCCGACGCCATCCATCCCGGCTACGGATTCCTCAGTGAAAACGCTGAGTTCGCGGAGATGGTGAAGCACTCCGGCCTGGGATGGATCGGCCCGCGGCCGGAGATGATCCGGATGATGGGCAACAAGATCCGCGCCAAGGAGGCGATGAAGGAGGCGGGGCTTCCGCAGTTGCCCGGCAGCGAAGGCGTGGTGCACGACGAGCGCGACCTGGTGCGGCTCGCGGAAAAGGTGGGCTTTCCCGTCATCCTCAAGGCGGCGTCGGGCGGCGGCGGGCGCGGGATGAAGATCGTGCGCGAGAAGGAACAGCTCGCGCCCCAGTACCGCACCGCCTCGGCGGAGGCGCTGGCCGCGTTCGGCAACGGCGACATGTACGTGGAGCGCTACGTCGAGCGGCCGCGCCACATCGAGATCCAGATCGTGGCCGACGAGCACGGCAACATCATCCATCTCGGCGAGCGCGAGTGCTCGGTGCAGCGGCGCCACCAGAAGATGCTGGAGGAGAGCCCCTCGCCCGCGCTCAACGACAAGCTGCGCGAGCGGATGGGCCGCGTCGCCGTCGAGGCGATGAGGAGGATCCGCTACAACAACGTCGGGACCATCGAGTTCCTCCTCGACGAGCGCTCCGACTTCTACTTCATGGAGATGAACACGCGGATCCAGGTGGAGCATCCGGTGACCGAGAGCGTGACCGGCATCGACCTGATCAAGGAGCAGATCCGGCTCTCCGCCGGCGAGGAGTTGGGGCGCACCCAGAAGAGCATCACCATGAAGGGCCATGCCATCGAGTGCCGGGTCAACGCCGAGGATCCGGTGTCGTTCGCGCCCTCGCCGGGCCTGATCACCGCGTATCACGCGCCCGGCGGCCTGGGCGTGCGGGTGGATTCCGGCGCCTACGAGCAGTACCGGGTGCTGCCCTATTACGACTCGATGGTCGCCAAGCTGATCGCGGTGGCGGACAGCCGTCCGGCCGCGATCATGCGCATGCGCCGCGCGCTCGAGGAGTACATCGTGGAGGGCATTCGCACCAACATCCCCTTCCACAAGAAGCTCCTGGTGTACGAGCCGTTCGTACAGGGCAGGTACGACACGCGGCTGGTGGAGAAGCTCCTGGCGGAGAACCCCAACTAGCCGCCCGCGCCGACGCCCGGAGGCTCGCGCCCGGCGCGAATCCGTGTGCCGCAAGGTAGGCGAAACTGCGCAGTCTTCCGAGGCCGCGCACGATGTGGTTTTGGGGAATTTCCAGCGCTCGCGGAGCGTCTTTCAGTGGCTGTCCATTCCCTTGACCGGACGGCGAAAATCCCGCTAGCTTGGGATGCTTCTCCCTCTTCGCCCAGGATCTCGCGACCCGGCCCGATGGACAAAAACAAGGTCATCGAGTCGGCTGTAAAGCTGATCGCCAAGGGCTCCTTCGAGAAAGCGGTGAAGGAGTACCAGCGCGTCCTCGACGTCGATCCCGACGACGTCCGCGTCCTGCAGAAGCTCGCGGAGCTGTACCAGAAGATGGGGCGCAAGTCCGACGCCGCCGACTGCTTCGAGAAGGTGGCTCGCACCTACGCGACGCAGGGCTTCTACTTGAAGGCGGTCGCGCTCTACAAGCAGGTGCTGAAGGTCATCGACCGCGTCGAGGTGAACGTGCGCCTCGCCGAGCTCTACCAGCAGCTCGGCCTGGTGGGCGACGCGACCAAGGAATGGCACGCGGTCGCCGCGTTCTACGAGAAGTCGGGCGACACCAAGGCGAGCCTCGACACGCTCAAGAAGCTGGTCAATCTCGACGCCGACAACGTGGCCGCGCGCATCCGCCTGGGCGAGCAGTACGCGCGGCAGGACAACGTGGCGGAGGCGGTGGCCGAGCTGCGCCGCGCCGGGCAGTATCTCAAGGCCAACGGCCGCGCCGACGACTACCTGCGGGTGGCGGAACGCATCAGCCACCTCGACCAGTCGGACGTGAAGCTGGCTCGCGAGCTGGCCGAGCAGTACCTGGGCCGCGGCGATTCCAAGCGCGCGCTGGCCAAGCTGCAGATCTGCTTCAAGGCGAACCCGCGCGAACTGGATACGCTGCAGATGCTGGCGCGCGCCTTCCGCGAGCTGGGCCAGACCTCGAAGACCGTCTCCGTCCTCAAGGAGCTGGCGCACGTCCACGCCGACGCCGGCCGCAAGGACGAGGCGCGCAGGACGTATCTGGAAGCGCAGGCGCTGGCGCCCGACGACGCGGAGCTCGAGGCTTCCCTCGACGCCCTGGGCAGCGCCGACGCCGCGCCGCAGGCGCACAAGCGCGAGCCCGTCGCGGTGCCGGAGCCTCCTCCGCACAGGCAGCCCGCCGCGCCGCCGCCGAGGCCGCCTCCCGCGCCTGCGCACGCCGCCGTGCGCCCCTCCACCTCGCCGATCATGGGCCCGCGGCCGTCCACCGCGCCCATCCCGGCGTCGGGCTCGGCGCCGCCGACGCTCTCGCAGGTGCCCAAGCTCCTCAAGGAGACGGAGGTCTACGTCAAGTACGGGCTGCACGAGAAGGCGCTCGAGCACCTGCGCAAGATCTTCTCCGCCGACCCGGACAATCTCGACGCGCACGAAAAGGCGAAGACGGTGGCGCTGGCGCTGGGTCGCGCCGAAGACGCGGTCGCCTCGCTCGCCACCTTCCTGCGCCTCTGTGAGGCGCAAGGGGATGCCCGCGCCGCGGCGGCGCGCGAAGAGCTCAGCTCGCTGGATCCCGGCAACGCCGCGCTGGGCAGCGCCCCCGCCGTCGAAGAGGAGCTGGAGCTTGCGCTCGACGTGGAGCCGGCGGCCGGCTCCGACGAGGGCGAGATCCTCGAGGAGGAGCTGGGCGAGGAGACCGTCGCCGAAGAGCTGGCCGAGGTGGAGCTGGCGCCGCCGCAGCGGAGGCCGGAGCCGGTTGGGGCGCCCGTCGCCCGGGCTGCCGCCGACACCGACGAGTTCGCAAGCGACCTCGCCGAAGCCGACTTCTACCTGCAGACCGGCCTCGTCGACGACGCCCGGGCCATCCTCGAAGGCATCACGCTCGCCTCGCCGCACCATGCCGGCGCCGCCGAGCGGCTGGCGCGCCTGGTCGTGGCGCAGCCCGCGGCTTCCGGCCAGGAGCACGAAGACCTCGCGGCGGAGCTGGCCGCGGAGCTCGCCGCCGAAGTCGGTCCGGAGACCGATCAGGACAGCAAGCCGCTGGACGACGTGCTCGACACCTTCCAGGTGCCGGCCCACGAAGTGCTCGGCGAGTTCCGCGCCAAGGTGCAGGAGATTGTGCGTCCCGAGGACGTGCAGACGCACTACGATCTCGGCATCGCCTACAAGGAGATGGGCCTGCTCGACGAGGCCGTCGGCGAGTTCGAGCTGGCGCTGCGGCATGGCGGCGGGGCGCGCGGGGCAGACTGCCTCACCATGCTCGGCCTCTGCGAGATGGAGCGCGGCCAGCCGGCCGCGGCCATCAAGCGGCTTCTCGAAGGGCTGGCCATGGAAGCGCTCACCGACACCGCGCGCCGCGCGCTGCATTTCGAGCTCGGCGCCGCCTACGAGTCGCAGGGACAGGCGGCGGAGGCGCTGGAGCAGTACCAGTCCGTCGCCTCGGGAGATCCGCACTTTCGCGACGTCACTGCGCGCATCCGCGCCCTGGGAGGAACGGCGAACGCGACCGGACGGCCGGTCGTGGGTCCAGCGACGGGCGGTGGGCACGTGGCCGCGGCCAGGGCTTCGCCGGGCGGCGCCGCGGCGACAGTTTCCAGGCCTGCGCCGTCCCGCACTTCCACCGTAGCGGCCGGCAGCGCGGAGTCCGGGCCCGGCGAGTCCGCGCGCAAGAACCGCAAGATCGGCTTCGTCTGATGAAGCCCTTCTGCATCGCACCCGACTCCAGGCTTGCTGCCGGCGGAGCGAGAGCGTGAACTACCTCGACTACTACGAGCTGGCCCAGGAGCCGTTCTCCAACGCTCCCGTCTCGCGCTTCTACTTCAACTCGCCCCAGCACTCGCAGGCGCTGGTGCGGCTCACGCACCTGTGCGCGCAGATGAAGGGCCTGGGAATCCTGGTCGGGGACATCGGCGCGGGCAAGACCACGCTGGCGCGCAGGCTGCTCGACTCGCTGCCGGAGTCGGAGTACGAGGCGGCGCTGCTGGTGATCATCCACAGCGGCGTCACCGCCTCGTGGCTGCTCAAGCGCATCGCGCTCCAGCTCGGGGTGGAGGCGCCCAGCGAGGACAAGCTGGCGCTGTTGGGGCAGCTCTACCAGCGCCTGACCAAGATCTACGACGCCGGCAAGAAGGCGGTGGTGCTGATCGACGAGGCGCAGATGCTCGCCACGCGCGAGCTGATGGAGGAGTTCCGCGGGCTGCTCAACCTCGAGGTGCCGGACCGCAAGCTGATCTCGCTGATCTTCTTCGGGCTGCCGGAGATCGAGCAGAACCTGAAGCTCGACCCGCCGCTGGCGCAGCGCGTGGCCATCAAGTACCGGCTCGACCATCTCAACGCGGAGAGCACCGAGGCGTACATCAAGCACCGCCTGCGCCTCGCCGGCGCGGCGCGGATGCCCTTCACTCCCGGCGCGGTCAAGTCGGTGCACCACTTCTCCAGCGGGACCCCGCGGGTGATCAACACGCTCTGCGACAACGCGCTCTTCGAGGGCTACGTGGCGCGGGCGCCGATGATCGACGAGCAGATGATCGAGCGGGTGGCGGTGGATCTCGGCCTCGACGGCGGAAAGACGCCGGCGGAGAGCGGGGCGGCGAAGAAGCCCCAGGGAGCGCCCCGCCGCCGCGGAGAAGGGAAAGCCCATCGACCTGGGAGAGATCGACCGCTATCTCGCGGGTCTCGCCAAGCCGAGCTAGCGTGCTGAGCCGCATCCTCGTCGCCGTCGCACTCGCCGCCGCCGCCGTCTCCGGCGCCGCGGTGGCGTTCTTGCGCACCGACTTCGTGGCCAACAACCTCTGCGCCTACGCCGTGGCGACCATCGAGGAGGCCACCGCTGCGCAGGTGCAGGTGGCGCGCTGCTCGGTGTTGCCGGAGCAGGGCATGGTCACCATCGAAGGCCTGCACGTCGGCGCTCCCGGGGGCCGGCTCGACCTCAAGGTCGCCCGCCTCTTCGCGCAGGTCACGGTGCGGCCTCTCATACAGAAGCTCGAGCTGGCGCGCCTGGAGATCGACCATCCCGAGCTGCACCTCGCCCTCGACCGGGCCGGGGGAACGCCGGCGCCGGGCGGCCGCTGCCTCCCCGACGTGCTCGACCGGTTCGAGTTCGGCCGCGTCCAGGTGCGCAAGGCCGCCATCGAGGTGAAGAGGGCGGGGATGCGGCTCTCGGTCCCGCGCCTCGGGCTCCTGGTGGACGGTCGCGGCGGTCCGCTCTCCGTGAACCTGGCGACCCGCGGCGGCACCCTCGAGCTTCCCGGCCGCAGCGTGGGGCTCGTCTCCTCGCGGGTGACGGCGGCGGTGGACCTGCGCGGCCAGGGCAACGTCGATCTGCGGCGCGCGGATCTGGTGGGCGCGGAGGCCTCCGCGTTCCTCAAGGGAACCCTCAAAGACCTCTGCGATCCGCGCATCGATCTGTCGGCCAGGCTGCGCATCGACGATCTGGAGGCGGCTTCGGCGCGGCTGCTCCCGGGCGCGCTGCACGACGTCAAGGGAGCGCTGCTTGCCGACGCGGCCTTCACGCTGGAGAAGGGGGCCCCGCGGGTCGACGGGGAGCTGCGCGTCCGATCGCTGTCCCTGGAACGGTTCTCGCCGGGCGACGCGCGGCTGCGTTTCGACGTCACTCCGGCGCGCGTGCGCGTGGATCATCTGAGCCTGCCGGTGGGCCGCGGCCAGGTGACCGGGTCGTTGGAGATGTCGCTCGCGAACGCGGCGCTGCCGGTGACCGCGGATCTCGCGCTGCGCGATCTCGACCTTCAAGACCTGTTGCGCAAGCTGGGGCTCCCGCATGCCTGGGTGGTGATGCGCACCAGCGGCCGGGTGCAAGCCAAGGGGACGCTGGTTCCCTTCCAGCTCGCGGCGGAGCCCGCGCTCGACCTGGCCGAGTTCGCGGTGCTCGACCGCGGCTACGACGAGCGTCCGCGCAAGGGCGCAGCCGCGGGCCCGAAGCGCATGTTCGAGTTCGCCTCGGGGCGGCTGACCGGCGCCGTGGACATCGACAAGAGCAAGATCGTGCTGCGCAACGGCAGCATCGACGCGGGCACCTCGCACCTGGAGGTGGAGAGCACCTTCTTCACCGACCTCGAGGCGGGCATGCGCATCGCGGCCCGCTCCGATGGGCTGGAGCTCGACGATTTCCGCGGACACATCGGTCCCATCCCCGCGCACGGGTCGTTGGCGCTGACCGCCCGGGTGACCGGGCCGTACCGGGCGCTCTCCATCGAGAGCGGCGTCTCCGCGCACGACTTCCGCTTCCTCGACCTGGACCTGGGCGACCTCTCCACCCAGGCGGTGTTCGACGCCGCGTCGCTGCGGCTCTCGCTCGGACAGATCCGCGGCCGCAAGGACCGCAGCACCTACCAGGGCCGGCTGGCGCTCGACTTCGCGGGACAGGCGACGCCCGTGGACGCGCACCTCGAGTTGCCCGAGGCGTACCTGCACGATCTGGTCGGGCTGACGGTCGGGCTGGTCCCTTCGCTTTCGCCGCTGCGCGATGCAGACGACGTGGAGGGCAGGCTGTCCGCGGTCATCGACGTGAAGGGTCCGGTGGGCAGCCCGGAAGGGACCGCCTCGCTGCGCTTCGGCGCGACGCGGCTGTGGGGCGAGACCTTCGAGGGCGGCAGCGCGGCGGTCGCGCTGCACGGCGCGGAGCCGCGGCTGCAGGTCGAGGAGCTCTCGCTTCGACACGGCGCCGGAAGGGTGCGCGCGACAGGGAGCTTCGGGCCGGACTGGAAGCTCGACCTGCGTGCCGAAACCGAGGACCTCGACCCTGGCCGATCTGGACATGGCGCGCGCGGCGCGGCTGCAAGGGCCGCTGCGCGTGTCTGCGCGCGTGGGCGGGGTCTCCTCGCATCCCCTGATCAGCGCGAGCGCGCGGTTCTCGCAGGGCAAGGCGGGGAAGGCGCAGCTGGGCGAAGGCGACCTCTCCCTCGAGATCGACGGCAAGCGGATGACCTGGAAGGGCGCGGTCGGCACCCACACTCTCTCCGGAGAGGCGCGCCTGGAGGACGACTTTCCCTACACCTGCGCGGCGAGCCTGCGCGTTCCCGATCTGGCGCAGGTGCTCGAGCTGCTCGCGCCGGACGCGGAGATCCAGCGCGGGACGCTGGAGGCAGGCGTCGAGCTGCGCGGGTCGCTGCTGCGCTGGCGCGAGAGCGCGGGGACCATGACGCTCGCGCGGCTGCAGCTCGTGCGCAGCGAGATGGCCTTCGAGAGCGACGGACCGGCCGAGGTTTCCTTCGGTCCCGCCGGCGTCCACGTCGAGCGGCTGGCCCTGCGCGCCCCCTACACCACGGCGCAGCTCTCGGGAGGGAGCGACGCCGCGGGAAGGCTCGACCTGCGCCTGAGCGCCAGCGTCGACGGGCGCGTCCTGCAGGGGGTCCTCGCCGACGTGGAGCACGCCTCCGGCACCTACCTCGTGCAGGCGGCGGTGGGCGGCACGGTGAAGCAGCCCACCGTGCTGGGCAATGCGCGCGTCGAGGACGGCGCGGTGACGCTGCGCGGATTGCCCTTCGCCGCCCGCTCGATGAACGGCAGCATCTCCTTCTCGCAGGACGCGCTGGTCATCGACTCGATGGCCGGCAAGCTCAACAACGGCGAGGCGCGCGTCTCCGGCGGCATGGAGCTCGCGCACATGGTGCCGAAGAAGATCGACGTCGCCGCCCACGTCAGCGAGGTCAACGTCCGCATCGACAACGTGGGCGCGACCCTGGACGGCGACCTGACCCTGTACGGGCCGCCCGACGAGCCGGTGCTGGGCGGCAGCATCACGGTCTCGCAGCTCAAGTACACCGAGGACCTGGACCTGGAGCGGTCGCTCCTGGACTTCTCGCGGCGCCCGCCCGCCCCGCGCGTCCTCACCAAGAGCGCGATGCTGGTCCACTTCGATCTCGACGCGCACCTCGCCCGCGGCGTGCGGGTGGAGAACAACCTGGCGCGCACCGATCTCAAGGGCGACCTCAAGCTCACCGGCACCTCGCGCGCCATCGGCCTGCTCGGCAGCGTCAACACCGTGCACGGCACCGCCAGCTTCCGCGGCAACGAGTTCCAGATCGAGCAGGGCGTGCTCACCTTCACCGACCGCCAGCGCATCCGGCCCAGCTTCGACTTCCAGGCCAGCACGCAGGTGAAGAGCGGGAACGTCGAGTACAAGGTGCATCTGCACGCCTTCGGCACGCCGGGCGAACCGCACCTCTCGCTCAACTGCGACCCCGCGCTGTCGGAATCGGACCTCAGCTTCCTGCTCGCCTTTGGTTTCGTCTCCACCAGCCTGCAGGGCTCGACCTCCGCCGCCGATTCCGGGCTGGCCATCGGCATCGAGGCGCTCAACAAGGCGACCGGGTTCTCCGAGGAGGTGCGGCGCTTCATCCCCAAGAACCCCATCCTCCGCGATCCCAACATCGACTTCGCCAGCGACTTCTCGGTGGCCACCAACCGGCTGGAGCCGATGGCGCGGTTCCAGTCGCACCTCTTGACCGACCGCCTGGACCTCAAGGTCCTGGAAGGCCTGACCACGCGCAGGTACCGCGGCGTGGTCAGCTACCAGCTCTCCGACGCGCTCTCCACCCGGCTGCAGCTCGACAACGAGCACGTGACCAGCGGCATCGGCACCGACTTCGGCATCGATCTGCACCTCAAGTGGGAGGGCGAATAGGTGGTTGGGCTCCTGCTCGCCGTCTTGCTCGCGCAGGCGCCTGCGCAGGACGCGCCCCGTGTCGGCGAGATCGTCTACGAGGGCGCCGCGCCGGAATCGGTCCGCGCCCTGGTGGACGTGCAGGTGGGCGAACCGCTCGACGCGCGCGACGTGCGCGACGCGGTGCGGGCGCTGCACGCGAGCGCGCGGTTCTCCAGGGTGGCGGCGTACCAGGAGCCCATGGACGACGGCCGGGTGCGCCTGGTCTTCGTGCTCACCAGCGTGGAGAAGCTGGTGGCGGTGACGTTCAGCGGAAACCAGGCGCTTCCGGAGAGCCAGCTGCACCAGACGGCGAACCTCCAGGTCAACGCCGAGTTCCAGGCGGAGCAGGTGCCGCCCGCGGCGGAGGCGGTCCGGGCCGCCTACTTCCGCATCGGCTACCGGCACGCGAAGGTGACGCCGTCGCGCAAGGCGGCGCCCTCCGGCGTGGAGCTGGAGCTGCGCATCGACGAGGGGCCGGCCACCCGCATCTCCGCGGTGCGGTTCGAGGGCGACCCGGGGTTGGACGCCGACGAGCTGCGCGCCGCGTTCCGCCTGCAACCGGGCGACGTCCTCAACCTCTCCTCGCTCGACGAAGGCGTGCGCGGCGTGCGCGAGCGCTACCGCAAGGCGGGACGGCTGCGGGCGCGGGTGGACGCGCCGCGGGTGGAGGAGATCTCGCCTTCGCGGGCGGAGGTGATCGTCCCCGTGGTCGCGGGTCCGCTGGTCCGCTTCCACCTGCGCGGCAACCACGCCTTCTCCGACCTGGTGCTGGCGTCGCACCTGGGCCTGGAGTCCGACGAGCCGCTCGACGCGCAGGCCGCGCAGGAGCTGGCGGGGCGGCTGCGCCGCTTCTACGTGTCGGCGGGCTTCCTCCGCGCCAAGGTGGCGGAGCGGGGCATGGTGGCGCGCGATGGCTCGGAAGAGGTGGTCTTCAGCATCGACGAGGGTCGTCAAGTCCGGGTGGAACGCGTGCTCTTCACCGGCAACCGGGCCATCCCCAGCGCGCAGCTCCGCGAGCGCCTGATGGTCCTGCTCGGCGACAGCATCTCGCGCGACCCGGCCTCGGGCGCCGACCCCGCGGCGGCGGAGCGGATGGGCATCATGGGAACGCCGCGCGATCCGCACGCGCCGCGGACGCAGGTGGATCCGGAGACGGTCTTCGATCCGGCGGTGTACGCGCGAGCGCTCCGGCAGTTCGAGGACCTCTACAAGTCGCAGGGCTATCTCTCCGCCCGCGCCGGATCGCCGAAGCTCGCGCCCATGGGCGGAGATCCCGACCGGCTGGAGGCGACCATCGCCATCAGCGAAGGCGAGCAGACGCGGGTGGGCCGCATCCTCATCGAGGGCGGCGGCGACGTGCCCGCGCGGGAGCTGGACGCCGCCATCGTGCTGCGCACCGGCGAGCCCTTCAGCTACCTGCAGGCGGAGGAGGGCCGCGCCGCGCTGACGCAGATCTTCACCGGCCGCGGGCACCTCTACGCGCACGTCGAGGACGAAGAGTCGTTCGAGGACACTCCGGACGGCGCCTCGCGCGTGGACGTGCGCTACCGCATCCAGCCGGGCCCGGTGGTGAAGGTGGGCTTCGTCGAAGTGGTGGGACAGCGGCGGACCGTGGAAGGACTGGTGCTGGATCTGGTGGGCCTCAAGGCCGGCGACGTGCTCACGCCGGAGGTGATGGACCGCGGTCAGCAGGCGCTCCTGCGCACCGGGCTCTTCTTCTCCGCCACGCTCACGCCGCGCAACCCGGAGGTGCCGGAGAGCGAGAAGACCCTCCAGGTCACGCTCCGCGAGCGGCCCACGCGCGGCTTCCAGACCAGCCTGGGGTTCTCGCTCGCCGACGGGCCGCGCGCGACCGCGCAATGGACGCAGGGCAACATCCTCGGCCGCAACCTGACCTTCAGCGCCTTCGCCAAGGCGGACTTTCCCTTCACCCGGTGGGAAGAACGGGATTGTCCCCCCGGCGTGACCGACGTCGCCCAGTGCGGCACGCGCATCAAGTACCCGGATGGCATTCCCCTCGAGCGGGTCATCGACCTGGGCCTCTCCATGCCGCGCCTCTATCCGCTGACCGACGAGCTGCGCGCTTCCCTCGACCTGATCCACGAGCGCGCGCTGCGCACCTCGTACGATCTGACGAAATTCTCCGCGCAGGCGAGCCTCGACCTGACGCGCCGTCGCCCCTTCACCGCCGGCCTCGCCTACGAGGTCGGTTACCAGGAACTGCAGGTCGGGGTGAGGTCCATCGAGGACGTGCTCGCCGGCATCGACCAACGCATCTTCCGGCTTCCCCAGGGCACCATGCTCTTCGGTTCGCTGCGGCCCACCGCCACGCTCGATCTGCGCGACGATCCGGCGCGGCCGCGATCGGGGTTCCTCTTCCAGGTCTCCGGCGACTACCTGCGCTCGTTCACCGGCAGCGAGACGGAGGAGGTGGGCCGCGTCCACGTCAACCTCCTCAAGGTGCAGGGGCTCGCGGCGGCGTACGTTCCCCTGCCTTCGCTCGCCAGCATGGTCCTCTCCGTTCGCGGCGGCCGCGTCTACCCGCTCGACGATCGATCGCTGACGCCGGGCGACCGCCGTTTCTACCTCGGCGGCGCAACCACGCTGCGCGGTTTCCACGAGGACGGGGTGCAACCGCAGGACCTGATCAACCAGCTGCACAACCAGGTGCGCGCCTGTGAGGCCACCATCAGCAGCCTGGCCTGCACGGCGCAGGCGCAGCTTCTCGCCACCGGCGGCACCAGCGACGGCGGCGACGTCTTCCTCGGATTGGGCGCCGAGCTGCGCGTGCCCTTCACGCCGTCGTTCGAGCTGGCCTTCTTCTGGGACGCGGGGAACCTCTGGCGCACGCCGCCGTACCAGTTCTTCAAGCAGATCACGCTGCGGCAGGCGGTGGGCGCCGGGCTGCGCTGGCTCACGCCCATCGGCCGCATGGCCATCGACATCGGCGTGAACCTGGCGCCGGACGCGCTGCTCGGGGAACCGCAGTACGGCCCGTACTTCTCGATCGATCCGATATGATCGATCGGAGCGGGGTGACTTGCGGCGCTCTGCCGGTGATGGTCGCTCTTCGATTCCGGCGCCTGCGGCGCCTCCACCAGGGGGCGACTCGCGTCTCCCCCTGGACCCCCACGCGGAAAGCACCGACGCGCGGCGAAGTGATCGGTATTGCGGCCTAGCGGACGAGCGGCCCCCACGCCGGGTCGGACGCGCCCAGCGCTTCGTTCGTGACCTGGCGCTGGTTGGAGCCGTCGGGCTGCATCAGCCAGAGCTGGCGCTTTCCGCTGCGCGTCGAGGAGAAGAGCAGGTAGCGGCCGTTGGGCGCCCAGGCCGGCTTCTCGTTCGTGCCGGCGTTCTGGGTGAGCCGGGTGACGCGGCCGCCGTCCACCGCGACGGTGTAGAGGTCGAAGACGCGGTGCTCGTCGCGGCCGGAGAAGGCGATCAGATCGCCCTTCGGGCTCCAGGCCGGCTCCTGGTTGTAGTTGCCCTGGAAGGTGAGGCGGCGCACGCCCGAGCCGTCGGCGGCCATGAGATAGATCTGCGGGGTGCCCGCGCGCTCGGAGACGAAGGCGATGCGCTTGCCGTCGGGGCTCCAGCTCGCCGAGATGTCGATGCCGCGCGAGTCGGTGATGCGCCGCGGGGAGGTGCCGTCGGCGCGCGCCAGGAACACGTCGGTGTTGTCGTTGGCCGAGCCGGAATAGGCGAGCTTGGTGCCGTCGGGCGACCAGCTGGCGCCGGTGGCGAAATCGCCCGCCATCACCAGCGGCCGGATCTTCCTGGTCGCGACCTCCATCGTGTAGACGTGCGCGCCCTCGCCGTCGCGGAAGCTGGTGAAGGCGAGGACCTTGCCGTCGTGCGACCAGGAGGGAAGCAGGTTGATGGAGCCGTCCGTCAGCGACAGCGCGCCGAAGCCGTCCCAGTCGGCGACGACGAGCTGCTTGCCGTTCTCCGCCTCGCGGACGTAGGCGATGCGGGTCTGGAAGACGCCCGGCTCGTGGGTGAAGAACCGCACCACGTCGTCGCCGAAGCGGTGCGCGAGGGATCGCAGCGCCGCGTACGGGGCGGTGTAGGTGCCGTGCAGGAGCTCCTGGCCGCGCGCGGCGTCGTAGAGGCGCAGGTCGCACTTCACGTCCACCACCACCTCGCAGCTCGACTTCACCAGCCCCTGCGCGCCCACCGCCTGCCAGCGGGAGAAGTCGATGCCGGTCATTCCTTCGCCGGCGGGCGCGAGGAAGGAGGCGGGGTCGAGCAGCCGGAAGAGCCCGCTGCGCTCGAAGTCCTGCGCGAGGACGCCCAGGACCGACGCGCCCGCGTCCTGCGCGCCCAGCGGCCTGGCAATGGCGAGCGGGTAGGGCTGCACGCGGCCACCGGACAGGTCGATGACGGGCCGATCGGCGGCGAGCAGGAGCAGCGCGAGGAGCAGGGTCATGGCCGGAAGTTCAGTACCACGCCACTGTCGCGAAGGGAGCGCGCAAGTTCGGGCGGCGGCGGCGGCAGCTTCGTCTTCTCGATTGCCACCTCCAGCGCCTGGTCGAAGAAGTTGTTGCCCGACTTCTTCTCGAACTCGTGCTTGAGGATGCGCCCGTCGGCTCCGATGTAGGCGAGCACCGAGGCGGCGAGATAGAGCCGCTCGGCCTCCGAGATCACCGAGGGGACCACGTAGTTCTCGAGGATGGCGTCGTGCACGGCGGTGAAGTACGCGTCGCCTTCCTCGGCGGTGGCGGCAGTGCCCTGCGGCGAGCCCTGGGCCGAGCCGGCGCGCTCCGGGTCCGGCGGTTCCTGCGGCTCCGGCGTGGCCTTTCCCGCGGCGCGGGCCAGCGCGCGCTCCATCAGATCGCGCCGCGACGGCTCGTGCCGGGGCGGCGTGGGCTTCGACGAGGGCGCGGTCTTCGAAGGCGCCGCCGACGCGGCGGGGGGCGGCGACTCCTTGCGCGGCAAGAGGTGCGGATTGCGCGGACGGCCCAGCGCCACCAGCTTGGCGATGATGGGCTTGCGCAGCGGTGGAGCGCGATCGAAGAGGCGCGGCAGGAGCAGGGCAGCGGCGAAGATGCCGACGTGGAAGAGCACCGCCAGCGTCACGGCCGGAGCCGCCGGTGTCCGCGAGGGCAGCGCCAGCACGCTCTTGTGGATGGTCTCGCTCAAGGCCTGCGCAGCTCCTTGTCGGGCTCGGTGATCATGCCGAGCGACTCCACCCCGGCGCGGCGGGCCACCGCCATGATCTCGACGACCTGGCCATAGGGCAGCGACCGGTCGGCGTGGAGGTAGAGCTCCTTCTCCTTCTGGATGCGGGCGTTGCTCGCGAGCTTTGCCTCGAGCTGCGCCGGCGGGATCTCGGCGTTGCCGAGGAAGACGCGCCGGTCGCGGGTGATGGTGAGCACCAGCTTTTCTTCGGAGTGCTCCATCTGCTGCGCCGAGGCGCGCGGCAGGTCCACCTTCACGCCGCTCTGGATCAGCGGCGCCGTGACCATGAAGATGATGAGCAGGACGAGCATGACGTCCACCAGCGGCGTCACGTTGATGTCGGTCATGGCGCGGCGGCCGGCGCCGCTGTCGCTTCCGCCGAACGCCATCAGGCGGCCTTCTTGAAGATGTGCCGCTTGATGATGTTGAGGAAGTCGGCGCTGAAGTTGCGCATCTCGTTGTCCAGCACCCGGATGCGCGAGTTGAAGGCGTTGAAGGCGACCAGCGCGGGAATGGCGGCAAAGAGGCCCACCGCGGTGGCGATCAGCGCTTCCGAGATGGGCCGCGCCACCGTGGCGAGATTGGCGTTGCCCGCGGCGTAGATGTCGCGGAAGGCGCCCATGATGCCCCAGACGGTGCCGAAGAGGCCCACGAAGGGCGCGGCCGCGGCGGTGGTGCCGAGAAAGGGAATCTGCTGCTCGAGCCCGGTCAGCTCCGCATTGGCCGCCCGCGCCAGCGCGCGCTCCACGTTCTCGAACCCGCCGAGCTGGTCGTGCATGGCCGCTTCCTCGCCGGCCGGCTGCGCCTGCGTCACCTTGCTCAGCTCCACGTAGCCGGCGCGGAAGACCTGCGCCACCGGGCTCACCGGCATCTGCTCCGCCTCGCCGTAGATGGAGTCGAGGCGCTTGCTGCGCCAGAAGGTCTCGAGAAAGCGGAGGCTCTCCGCCTGCGCCCTGCGCAGGTGCAGGAGCTTGCGGAAGATGATCGTCCAGCTCGCGACCGAGGAAGCGACGAGCAGGACCAGCACCGCGGTGACCACCGGGCCGCCGTGGGTGACCATCTGGACGTAGTCGAGGCTGCCGTTCATGGCGCGCGCGGTTGTCCCTCACAGGGTGATTACTGTCAACGAGAGGAAACCGCCGCCGGGGTGTGACCCTTCCGCACTCCCCAAGGTCTGAATGCGAGGAAGCCGTCGGACGTCTACAAGCGCAAGGAGGAGCGATGCGCCGCTTGCTCATACTGGGAATGCTCAGCCTCGCCGCCGCCGCGTGTGGCCCGTCGCGGGCCGAGGTCGAGGTGGACTGGACGTTCGGCGGGCTCTCCTGCGCCGACGCGGGCGTGCAAACCATCCAGTTCTCCATCGCCGGCGAGGTGCTCTCGCCCGATCACTTCTCCTGCACCGACGCACCGGTGGGCGCGAGCCTCGGCAACTTCCTCAACGGAAACTACCAGCTCACCGTCAGCGGACTCGACGCTGCCGGCAACCTGCTCTACCAGACGACGCAGACCGTCCAGGTGCGCGGCACCCGCCTGAACCAGTTCCCCGTGGACGTGCCGGCGGTCGCGCCCACCTCGCCGGACAGCGCCAGCGCGAACCTGACCTGGACCTTCAGCAGCCCGACGCAGGCCTCGCTCGACTGCGCCGGGGCGGGGGTGACGCAGGTGCAGATCTTCGTCGATCCCGGCGCGGACGGATTCGGCGGCACCGACGCCGGCACCGTCGCCTGCAGCACCAACGGCATCCAGGGCGGTTCGGTGGACGGGCTCACGGAAGGGACGCACTCCTTCGCCATCCTCGGCATCAACGCGGGGCATCTGCTCTTCCGCACGCACCATCCGCCCAGCGCGGCGTTCCGGCTGGGCCTCACCACCGATCTCACCGTGAGCGCGGAATCGCCTCCGTGATAGACACGCTTGCGTGAATGCCGGCGCGCCCATCGGCGTGTTCGACAGCGGGGTGGGCGGGCTCACGGTGCTGCGGGCGCTCTTCGCGCGCCTTCCGCGCGAGCACACCATCTACCTGGGAGACACCGCGCGCGTTCCCTACGGGACGCGCTCCGGCGAGGTGGTGACCCGCTACGCGCTGCTCTCCGCAAGGCACCTCGCGGCGCGCGGCATCAAGCTCCTGGTGGTCGCGTGCAACACCGTGTCCGCGCACAGCCTGCACGCGCTCGCCGATGCGCTTCCCATTCCGGTGCTGGGGGTCATCGAGCCGGGCGCGCAAGCGGCGGCGGCACGCAGCCGCGGCGGCGTCATCGCGGTGCTGGGCACGCCCGCCACCATCGGGTCGGGCGCCTACCAGCGGGCACTTTCCCGGCTCTCGCCGCTGAGCGTCGCCATCGCCCGCGCCTGCCCACTCTTCGTGCCGCTCGCGGAAGAGGGGTGGACCGACGGCGAAGTGCCGCGGCTCGTCGCCGAAAGGTACCTGGGAGATCTGCGCCGCATGGGCGTGGACACGGCCGTGCTCGGGTGCACGCATTACCCCCTGCTCGCGCGGCCCATCGCCGAAGCGCTCGGAGGTCACGTGTCCATCGTCGACAGCGCCGAGGCGACGGCGGAGGCGGCGGCGGCGCTGCTGCAGGCCAGAGGGCTGCTGCGCCAGGGTGATGACGCGCCGCAACATCGCACCCTCTGCACCGATGTACCCGATCGCTTCCGCGCCGTGGCCGAACGGTTCCTGGGGAGGCCCGTCAAGGACGTGGAGCTGGTCGATCTCCTGCCCTGAACCGGCGGGACTTTCCCCCTGCCGCCGCGGGTTCGTGATTCTGGCGGACACCCTGTGGGTTCTGCTTAACTGGAACCTGGATGATCAACCCCAAGCCCTCTGCCCCCGTCGTGGGCTTCAACCACAACGTGAAGTACGGGCCGCGCGTATACCACGTGCAGACCGAGGACTCGGGGCTCCCGCACGCGCACTACATCACCCACCTGTTCGTCGGCGGGAACATCGTCGCCAGCATGAAGTCGAGCTACGCCGACCAGGCGCCGGGGCCCGGGTTGCAGCGGGTGGTGCGCGGGCTCATGGAACACCAGCACAAGTCCATGCTGCGCCGGCTCATCGCCGGCGAGTTCAACCACCTGGCCGAGCGGCTCGGCGCGCACCACTACGAGCCCGGCGTGCTGGCGGACGGCACCAACACCGCCTCCTACGTCAACACCACGGCGGAGCCGAAGAGGGCAGCGCCCGCGTTGCGCGCCGCGCCGAAGGCGGTGCCTCCTCCTCCGCCCGCCTCGCGTCCGGCGCAGCCGCAGAAGGCCACTCCGGCTCCGGCGCGGCCCGCGCCCCAGGTCTGGCAGGCGTCGCCGCCTGCCGCCTCCACCGTCTCGCCGCGCACGCCGGGTTCGCCGCTGCCTCAGGTCACGCGCCAGCCCGGACAGCCCACGCGTCCGCTCTCGCCGCCGCGCATGGCGCCGGTGGCGCCGCCCGCGCCACGCCCTGCCGCGAGACCTCCGGCCGCGGCGCCCAGTTTCTTCAGCGACAGTCCGGTGGAGATGCCGGCGGACGACTTGCCCACGCTGTTTGCCGAGGAGCTGATCAGCGAGAAGAGCCTCGACGAAGTGATCCTTGCGTTCCTTTCCGCGGACCTCGAACCACCCAAGTAGGCCCCCAATGCGAAACCTCGCCTCCTCCGTTGCGCTCGCCCTGCTCTGCGCCTGCGCCGGGTACACGTCCGGCCCCAACCAGACCCCCACCACTCCCATCCTCGGCGGCCAGGCCGACGGCGGCGCGATCGCCGACGCCGGAGACGCAGGGATCGACGGCGGACTCGACGCCGGCTGCGCGGCGCTCACGCTCAACACGGTGGGCGCCATCGACGGCTGCCTGGGCGGGCCGGCGGTGACCGGCACCGCGACGGTGAGCATCGCCGCGCCCGATGCCGGCAACGCCTGCGCGGTGGACATCCAGCTCACCACCGGCAGCGGGCCGTGCACTGGGGTCGCCAGCAGCGGCTCGCTGGACGCCTTCGACGGCGGCTGCGCCGGCACCGGCCTCACCTGCACGTCGCCTTCGCTTCCCGGAACCCTGACCTGCACGGGCGGCTGCACCATCCGCATCTGCGACGCGGGCGTGTGCAGCCCGTGATCCAGCTGTCCCACGTCCGCAAGGAGTATCCGGGCGACACGCCGGTGCTCGACGACGTCACGCTGCGGATCGAGAAGGGCGAGTTCGTCTGGCTGACCGGCCCTTCCGGCGCCGGCAAGAGCACGCTCTTGCGCCTGCTCTTCTGCGCGGAGCAGCCCTCCAGCGGCGAGATCCTGGTGGGTGGGCGCAACGTGGGCACGCTGCCGCAGGGCGCGGTGCCCTACCTGCGCCGCAACATCGGAGTCGTCTTCCAGGACTTCAAGCTGCTCGACAACCGCACCGTCCTCGAGAACGTGGGCTACGCGCTGGAGGTGCTCGGCGCTTCCGACGCCGACGTCCGCGAGCGCGCCCGCAAGCGCCTGGCCGAGGTGGGCCTCTCCCACAAGGCGGCCTCGCTGCCGCGCAGGCTCTCCGGCGGGGAGCAGCAGCGCGTGGCCATCGCCCGCGCGCTGGTCAACGACCCCACCATCCTGCTCGCCGACGAGCCCACCGGCAATCTCGACCCCTCCCTCACCGAGGGCATCCTCCAGCTCCTCTTCGACGCCAACGCGCGCGGCACCACGGTGGTCGTCGCCACCCACGACCGCGGCCTCCTCCAGCGCTGGCACCGGCGCACCATCGGCCTCTCCGCCGGCAAGCTGGTGTTCGACGCATGATCGTCCACGTCGCCTCGCGCCTCTGCCGCCGCGCGGCGGTCAATCTCTGGCGGGCGCCGCTGCCCTCCCTCGTGTCGGTGCTGACCATCGGGCTGTCGCTCTTCATCGGCGCCTCCTTCGTGCTCGGGCTCCTCACCGCGCGGGCGCTGGTCGCCTCCTGGGGAGCGGAGGCGAACCTCACGCTCTACCTGGACAAGGGCGCGACCGACGAGCAGGCGCGGGCATTGGTGGAGAAGATCGGCGCGCAGGACCAGGGCCTGGAGGTGCGCTACGTGGACCGCGCCACGGCGCTGCAGCGGCTGCGCAGCGACCTCGGCGAGCTGGGGCCGGCGCTGGACGGTCTCCCGCACAATCCGCTGCCCCCCTCGCTCGAGATCATCCCGCGCGAGCCGCTGCAGTCGGCGGACGTGCGCGTGCTCGCGGCGCAGCTCGGGCAGCTCCCCTACGTGCACGAGGTGGAGTACGGCCGCGAGTGGGTGGAGAAGCTGGAGGCGCTGGGACGCGGGCTGCGGGCCTTCGGCGCCGGAGCGCTCCTCGCGGTCATCGCCGCGGCGCTGCTGGTGGTGGCGAACACCATCCGGCTGGCGGTGTACGCGCGGCGCGACGAAATCGGGATCATGA
This sequence comes from uncultured delta proteobacterium, assembly GCA_963792275.1. Classification (GTDB taxonomy): domain Bacteria; phylum Myxococcota; class Myxococcia; order Myxococcales; family 40CM-4-68-19; genus 40CM-4-68-19. The sequence goes on along the minus strand of CAWBVQ010000006.1, from coordinate 297,745 downwards.
AGCTGGTCGGCGCCACCGACCGCTACGTGCGCGCGCCCTTCCTCATCGAAGGCGCGCTGCAGGGAGTGCTCGGCGCGGCGCTGGCGGTGGGGGGCATCGTGGCCGTGCAGCACTGGCTCCTGCCGCGCGCCTCGCAGGCGTTTGCCTTCGCCGCGGGCGTCAGCGCCATGCACCTCCTGCCGCTGCACGCGGCTGCGCTCCTCGGCGCCGGCGCCCTGGTGGGCTTTTTCGGGAGCTGGATCGCCGTGGCGCGGTATCTCAAGGCATGATCCCGGTCCTCCTCGCCGCCGCGCTCGCGCAATCGCTGCCGGAGGTGCGCGACCGGCTCTCGGCGGAACGCGCCGCGGCCGAGCAGCTTGCCGGGCGCGAGGCCTCCATCCTCGGCAGGCTCGCGGACCTGGAGCGCCAGATCGAGCTGGAGGGGCGCGCCTTGCGGGCGGCGCAGCTGCGGCTGCGGGCGGCCACCCAGCGACTCACGGTAGTGGAGGAGCGCTCGCAGAAGGCCCAGGCCGAGCTGGACGCGGCGATGGCGGCCGCGGGCCCGCGGCTGGTGGCGCGCTACCGGCTGGGGCGGGAAGGGTACGTGCGTTTCCTCCTCGGCGCGAAGTCGATCGCCGATCTGCTGCGCCGCCACCGGGTCTTCAACCTGCTGCTCGCGTCGGATTTGGAGACGATCAAGACGCTGCGCGTCCGCGCCGACGCCGCCAGGGCTGCCCGCGACGAGCTCGCCGCCGCGCACGCCGAGCGCGAAGAGAGCGCCGGCGCCGAAGAGCAACGGCGAACCGTGCTGGAGGCGACGCTGGACGGACAGCGTTCGCTGCTCGCTTCCGTGCAGCGCGAGAAGGGCGCGCACGAGGAGGCCGCGCGCGAGCTGGAGCAGGCGGAGAAGGAGCTCGCGGAAAGGCTGGCGGAGATCCGGCGCACGCACCCCATGCTGGTGGCTCCCGAGATCCTGCTCAAGGCCTCCATCCGCAAGGCGCGCGGCAAGCTGCCCTTCCCCGTGGACCAGGGCACTATCGAGGCGCGCTTCGGCCGCGCGACCGACCCGCGCTTCGGCACGGTGACGCTGCACACCGGGATCGACATCCGCGCCGAGCGCGGTTCGCCCGTGCGCGCCGTCTGGGACGGCAAGGTCGCGCACGCCGGCTGGTTCCGCGGCTTCGGCAACCTGCTCATCATCGATCACGGCGCCGGCATCTACTCGCTGATGGCGCACCTCGACCAGTTGGAGAAGGCGCTCGGAGACAGCGTGGCCGCCGGCGAGGAAGTGGGCACCGTGGGCGACAGCGGGTCGCTCAAGGGCGCGTATCTCTACTTCGAGCTGCGCGACGGGCAGAAGCCGCTGGACCCGGAGCGCTGGCTCTCCCGCAGCCGGAAGGCCCCGCCGCTGCTGGCGGGCGCCAAAGGAGGAGCGGCCCGATGAAGAAGTTCCTCGTGCTCTGCGCCTGCGCGACCCTGGGCGGCTTCGGCGCCGTCCGCGTGGCACAAGCCGCGCGCGACCCCGCCGGTCCCTACCGCAAGCTCGACGTCTTCAGCCACGTGCTCTCGCTGATCGAGAACAACTACGTGGAGCCGGTGGACGAGACGCGCCTGCTCTATGGCGCCGTCGAAGGCATGGTGCGCACGCTCGACCCGCACTCCACCTTCATGGACCCGCGTTCCTACTCCGCGCTGAAGGAGGAGACGGAGGGCGAATACGGCGGCGTGGGCCTGGAGCTCGCCACCCGCGGCGACGACGTGGTGGTGGTGGCGCCGATGGACGGCTCGCCGGCGGAGCGCGCGGGGTTCCAGCCCGGCGACCGCCTCCTCGAGGTGGACGGCCAGGTGATCACCGGCAAGCGCGAGACCGATGCCGTGCACGCGCTGGTCGGAGCGCCGGGAACCAAGGTGGTGATCAGGGCCCAGCGCCCGGCCTGGCCGGAGCCGCGCAGCTTCACGCTGGTGCGCGACGTCATCCACGTCGTCTCCGTGGAGTCGAAGCTCTTCGACCGCAAGCTCGGGTACGTGAAGATCAAGACCTTCCAGGACCGCACCGACCAGTACCTGCGCAAGGCGCTCGACGACCTTCGGGCGCGGGCCGGCGGCCAGCTCGCCGGCCTGGTGCTCGATCTGCGCCACAACCCCGGCGGGCTCCTCGATCAGGCGGTCAAGGTCTCCGACCGCTTCCTCGACGGCGGCGTGATCGTGACCACCAAGGGTCGCGGAGGCCGGCACGTGGAGGTGGAGCGCGCGCACGCCCAGGGCACCGAGCCGCGGTATCCGATGACGGTGCTGGTGGACGGCGGCACGGCCAGCGCGAGCGAGATCGTGGCGGGAGCGCTTCAAGACTCGCGGCGGGCGGTGGTCATCGGCACGCAGACCTTCGGCAAGGGCAGCGTGCAGACGGTGATCGAGCTGGAGGACGGGTCGGGGCTCAAGCTCACCGTCGCGCGGTACTACACGCCCTCCGGCCGCAGCATCCAGGAGCGCGGCATCGCCCCCGACGTGTGGGTGAAGGCCAGCGCCGCCGACGAGGACGCGCCGCGCGAGCAGAGCTTGCCCGGACACTTCAAGGGCGAGGAAGTGGGCGTCACCGCGTCCTCGCTGCAGCCGCCTCCCCCCCAGCCGCGCAGCCCCGACGATCCCAGCGACGACGCGCAACTCAAGGTGGCGCTGGATACATTGCGGACGTGGACCGTGTTCAAGCAGTCGCTGCCGCAGCCCGCGGTGCGCACTGCGCAGCCCTGAGCCAGGCGAAACCCCGGCGGGATGGCGCGGTGCATCGTGCCCGCCTGCTTGTTTGACAAGCGTTCAGGCGTCGCCTACAGTGCGACGCAAATTCCGGCTGAAGATCCCGGAAATTGCTGGAGTTTTCGTGGAGTCTCAATGACCTGGGTGGAGGTGCTGTTCCTCGCGACCTATTTCCTGGTCCTGCTCATCCTCTCCATCTACGGCTCGCACCGGTACGTGATGGCGTACCTCTACTACAAGTACAAGGGAAACCTGCCGGCGCCGAAGGCGAAGTTCCAGACGCTGCCGCGGGTGACCATCCAGCTGCCCATCTTCAACGAGATGTACGTGGTGGAGCGGCTCATCGACGCGGTGGCGCGCATCGAATACCCGCGCGACCGCATGGACATCCAGGTCCTCGACGACTCCACCGACGAGACGCAGGGCATCGCGCGCGCGCACGTGGACCGCCTGCGCCGCGAGGGCGTCGACATCGCCTACCTGCACCGGAACAACCGCAACGGCTACAAGGCCGGCGCGCTGCAGGAGGGCCTCGAGACCGCGCGCGGCGAGTTGGTGGCCGTGTTCGACGCGGACTTCGTGCCCGGCGCGGACTTCCTGCTCCGCTCCGTGCACTTCTTCACCGACGAAAAGATCGGGATGGTGCAGGTGCGCTGGGATCACCTGAACCGCGACTCGAGCCACCTCACCCAGGCGCAGGCCATCTTCCTCGACGGCCATTTCGTCATCGAGCACACCGCCCGCAACCGCAGCGGCCGCTTCTTCAACTTCAACGGCACCGCCGGCGTCTGGCGCCGCGCCGCCATCGAGGGCGCGGGCGGCTGGCAGCACGACACGCTCACCGAAGACCTGGATCTCTCCTACCGCGCGCAGCTGGCCGGCTGGCGCTTCGTCTACCTGCCGCACGTGGTCTCACCGGCGGAGGTGCCGGTGGAGATGAACGCCTTCAAGTCGCAGCAGCACCGCTGGGCCAAGGGCAGCATCCAGACCGCGCGCAAGCTGCTGCCGCGGATCCTCAGATCCGAGCTGCCTCGCGAGGTGAAGGTGGAGGCGTTCTTCCACCTCACCGCGAACTTCACCTATCCCTTGATGATCCTGCTCACCGTGCTCATGCCGGTGAGCATGGTGATCCGCTTCAAGCACGGCTGGTACGAGGTGCTGCTCCTCGACCTGCCCTTCTTCTGGACCGCCACCATGAGCGTGGTGATGTTCTACATCGCGAGCCAGCGCGAGATCGGCATGCCCTGGTGGCAGCGGGTGAAGTTCCTGCCCTTCATCATGGCCCTCGGCATCGGCATGTGCGTGAACCAGAGCAAGGCGGTGATCGAGGCGATGGTCGGTTACGAGACCGGCTTCACCCGCACGCCGAAGATGGGGCTGCAGGGCCGCGACCGGAGCTGGCTCTCCAAGCGCTACCGCACGCTGCTCACGGCGCAGCCGCTGCTCGAGCTGGCGCTGGGAGCGTACCTGACCTCCGCGATCTGGTTCGCCCTCGACAAGGGCGTCTACTTCTCGCTCCCGTTCCTGCTGCTCTTCCAGTGGGGTTTCTTCTACGTGGGCCTGGTCAGCCTCTTGCAGGGGAGGTTCGCGGCGCTGTGGCGCTGGCTGCGCCCGCCCGCCGAGGGCGCCGCGCCGGCGCTGGAGTAGCGCTTGCACGCGATGGTGCTTTGCGCAGGCTTCGGCACGAGGCTGCGCCCGCTCACCGACCGCATGCCCAAGCCGCTGGTGCCTCTCTGCGGCGTGCCGCTCCTGCGCTACAACCTCGCGCTGCTCAAGAACGCCGGGGTGGGCGAGGTGGTGATCAACACGCACCACCTCGGGTCGCAGATGGAGACGGGCGCCAGGGCGATCGCGGCGGAGCTTTCGCTCGGCCTTCAGGTGTCGCGCGAGGAGAAGCACATCCTCGGCACCGGCGGCGGGGTGAAGCGGGCGCAGTCCATGCTCGGACAGGGGCCGTTCTTCCTCCTCAACGGCGACATGATCTTCGACGTGGATCTCTCCGCCGCGCTGCAGGCGCATCGGGCGGCGGGAGCGGCGGCGACGATGGTGCTCGCGCCCTATCCGCGCGGCGCCAGCTACGCAGCCGTCGAAGTGGATGCCGCCATGAACGTGCGCCGGATCGCCGGGCGCGGCTCGGCGCCGGACGCGTCGCTCACCAAGACGCACTTCACCGGCGTGCACATCATCGGCCCCGAGCTCCTCGCGCGCCTCCCGGCGGAAGGGGAGAGCGACATCAACCGCACCGCCTACGTGCGCCTGATCCACGACGGAGCGAAGGTGCTGGGATTCATGCAGTCGGGCTACTGGGGGGACCTGGGCGCGCCGCGCTCGCTGTTGCGCGCGCACCTGGACGTGCTCCTCGGCAGGGTCCCCCTGCGCCGGTTCCTTCCCCATGCCGACCCGTTCGCCGGGACGGAGGAGCGGGGGAAGGGAGTGTTCGTCCATCCCTCGGCGCGCGTCGAGGCGCAGCTGCAGGCGCCGGCGCTGGTCCACGCCGGAGCGAAGGTCGCCGCGGGGGCGAGGATGGGAGCAGGCGTCATGGTCGGCGCGAACGCGCGCATCGACGCGGGAGCGCACGTCGAGCGGGCGGTGATCTGGGCCGACACCCATATCGCGGGCGGCGAGCGCGTCGTCGATCAGCTCGCCGCTCCGGGCACCCGCCTCGACGCGTGAATTGGGGACACCCTACTTATTTGCGCACTGCGCAAATAAGTAGGGTGTCCCCAATCAGGGTGTCGCCCTCCAGGGTGCCGGTGCGCGCGAGGGTGCCGGCGGGCAACTCCACCGCCAGCGCGGCGCGCGGGTAGATGCGCGTGGCGCGCCAGGGGCGCAGGTCGGAGATGGCGCGGATCACCCGGCCCTCGCGAGAGAGAAAGACGGCGTCGATGGGAAAGCGCATGAAGAAGGTGTGCAGCGAGGTGCACGGCTCGATGGCCAGGGCGTCGCCCTCGGGAAGCGCGCCGCGTCCGAGAAGTCCGCGCAGCCGTGCCGCGATGGTCAGCGCGCGCTCCACGCGGCGGGCCAGCACCGCTCCGCTGCGCGGGTTGTAGAGCGCGCCGCGCTCGCCGGCGGGGATCCCGGGATCGCCGGTCACGCGCGCACCAGCGAGACGCGCGGTCCAAGCCCCACGCTGAGCTTGCCCGTGGCGCTCGAGTAGATCTCGCCGTCGAGAAGCCAATGCAGCGGGGCGCGCGCGGAGAGCTCGAGCTTTTCTCCCACGCCCTCGAGAAGCCGATCCCGCCGCGCCGGCAGGCCGCAGAGGAGTCGGGGCAACTCCAGGGCGAATTGGCGCGGTCCGGCGGTGAGCCCCAGCGCCTGGAACGCTCCGGGCTGCTCGGTTGCCCGGCGGAAGGGGCGCAAGCCCAGGCCGGCCTCCGCCACCGTGGAGCAGACGAGCCCGTAGATCTCCACCCGCGGCCACTCCTCTCCGTCCAGCCAGACGCGCAGGTCCATCGGCTCGTACAAGGTGCGCGCGAAAGGGCCGCGGGTCAGCGAGGACCAGAAGGCGCGGGCGAGAAGGCGCGTGCTCGTCCACGGGCCCGTGCTTCCGGTCGCATAGATGGCCTGGATGAAGCGGACGGGAAGCCCCACTCCGAAGCGGAAGCCACAGCGGTTGGCGCCGTCCGACGCGGCGATGCGCAAGGTATCGCGCTGCTCCATGCGCAGATCGCTGCCGGCAGCGAGCGCCTCCGAGAGCCGCCGCAGCCGGTCTTCGGCATCGCCACGTCCGCCCAGCGGCGCGAGCGAATCGTAGGCTCCGCCGCCGAGCAGCGCGAGCGGCGGAAGGTCGCCGTCGAGGGCTTGCGCGAGCGCGGTGACGGTATGGGTGACGGTGCCGTCGCCGCCGGCGATGGCCAGCACGCGTGGGCGCTCCTTCCTCAGGACACGCGCCACGTCGAGGAGCTCCTCGGGGCTGCGGGTCTCGAGGATGGCCGCGCCGGGCGCCGCCTTGCGCAGCTGCTGCGCGGCGAGCGGCCACTCGCGGTTGCGGCGCGCGTTCGGATTGGCGATGATCACGATCCCCGCCATGCCGGCTCCGAATACCGGGCGCACGCACGCAACACAAGGACTCTTCCTCGACCTTCCGGCCGCGCCGCTCAACGTGGTGCTGGTGGAGCCGAAGATCCCGCCCAACACCGGAAACGTGGCGCGGCTCTGCGCCGTCACCGGTTCGCGGCTGCACCTGATCGCGCCCCTCGGCTTCCGGGTGGACGACAAGGACCTCCGCCGCGCCGGGCTCGACTACTGGGACAAGGTGCACGCCGCCACCTGGGCGTCCTTCGACGAGCTGCTCGCGGCCGAGCAGGTGCTCAGCGACCGGCTGCACCTGTTCACCGGCCGCGCCGCGACGGGGCTGTGGCAAGCGCGGTTCCGGCCCGGCGACTGGCTGGTGCTCGGCGACGAGGTGAGCGGGCTGCCCGAAGCGCTGCTCGCGCGGTTCTCCACGCGAACCGTGCGGGTGCCGATGATCGCGGAGCCCAGCGCGCGCAGCCTCAATCTCTCCACCTGCGCCGGTATTGCGGTGTACGAGGCGCTCCGACAAATCAATACGCGGAGAGAAGAGCGAAATCCGGAGTAGGATGCAGGTCGTGGATACGTTCGAGCTCCTGCCCGCGCTGGTGCGGGGGAACCTCCGCGAAACCAGCGCTCCAGAGCTCGTCGCGGCGGTGTTCCGCTCCCGGGCCAGCGGCACGCTCTGGCTGGAGACCGCGGCGGGCGCGGAGATCCGCGTCTTCTTCCGCGCCGGCGACATGTGCGGCACCGGCGCGTTCGAGGGCTCCCAGACGCTGGCGCACGTGCTGCTGGCCAACGACTGGGTGAACGCGCTCGACATCGACGGCACCCGCGAGGAAGCGGCCAGATCGCAGCAAGCACCACGGCGAGGTGCTGGTGTCGAGCGGGCTGCTCACCGGCGACCAGCTTCGCGCGGCGCTGGCGGCGCAGCACACCACCAATCTGATGACGCTCTTGCAGCTTGGCGACGCGCAGTACGACTGGCGCGGCTGGGAGCCGCCCCCCGCATGGGCGGGCGAGGTCTCGGTCGATCCGGTGGGCTGCCTCGTGGATGCGCTGGAACAGGACAAGTACGCGCCGCGGCGCAAGCGGGTGCTGGAGTGGCTGGGCGAGCATGCGGCGCGGCTCAGCGTCGACTGGCCGGAGCTGCAGGGGCGGATCGCGCTGCCGCCCCTGGACATGCGCGCGGCATCGCTCCTCTCGCTGCCGCGGCGGCTGCGTCAGTTCGTCCGCGCCTCCGCCCTTCCGCCGCAGCGGGCCGAGGCGCTGCTCGTGGCGCTGCTCCTCTGCGGCGCGGCGGAGCCGCATTCTCTGCCTGCGCACGCGGCCGGGGAGGATTCCGGGCCTCTCCTGGACGCCGGGGCGGCCGTCGAGCCGGAGCCGATCCTGGACCCCGGGCCGCTCGTCGACCTGGAGCGGCTCGAGTCGCTCGCGCGCGAGGCCGCCCCGGGCACGCCGGCCTGCGCCGCCGCAGACAGGGGAAGCGGAGCTGGAGCTCGATCTGGACCGCGCGCCGGCCCGGATGACCGCGGCGGGCAACAGCGCGCCGCCCCCGGACAGCGAGCTGGCGGAAGACGAGCGTACCCGGCCGAACGGCGACGATCGCGGCCGCGAGACTCGCAAGAAGCTGGTCGCGCGCGGGCTGCGCAACCTCGGCGCGCTCGGTTCGCAGCCCCATCCGGGCGTCGAGGGCGGGGTCGAGCAGGAGCCGCCGGGCCCGCCCGCGCCCGCCGCGGCCGAGCTCTCGTACGAGGATCAGCGCTTCTTCGACGAAGTGCGCTCCCGCGCGCGGATGATCTCCCGGCAGACCGCATATGAACGGCTGGGCGTGTTGCCCGCCGCTGCCACCGACGTCATCAAGACGGCATACCTGCAGCTGGCGAAGCGGTTCCATCCCGACCGCGCCCTGGGCCCGCTCGCGCCGCTCCAGCGCGAGCTGCAGGCGCTCTTCTCCGCGCTGAAGGAAGCATACGAAAGCATCTCCACCGCTCCGGCGCGCGCGCAATACGACGCGACCCTCAAGGCCGCCCGGCCGAGCTCGCGCAAGGAAGACGCGGAGGTGGCGCTGAAGATGGGCGAGGTCCTGCTCAAGAAGCGCGACTTCGACGCGGCGCTGGAGAAGTTCCGCCGCGCGGTGGATCTGGACGCGAACGGCGACAGCCTTGCGGCGCTGGCCTGGGCGCTGGTCAGCGATCCCAAGGCGTCGCCGCAGTCGAAGGAAGAGGCGGCCGGCCTGGTGAACCGCTCGCTGCGGGCGCCGGGGACCACCGCGCGCACCTACTACGTGGCCGGCGTCCTCTGGCGCACCAAGGATCCCGACTCGGCCACCGACGCGTTCCGCAAGGCGCTGGAGCTGGACCCGGAGCATTCCGACGCCGCCCTCGAGCTGCGGCTGATGGAGCAGCGGCGCGGCAAGTCCGGGCACAAGGGCTCCGCCGGCGTGCTCTCCGGACTGCTCTTCGGGAAGCGGAAGAGCTGATGGCAAAAGAGCGCGTGCTGGTGGCGGATGCGGACGTCCGCAGCCTGCGCATGATTGAGCTTTCGCTGCGCAAGGCCGGCTTCGCGGTGGACACCGCCCTCGACGGCGAGCAGGCCCTGGAGAAGGCGGCGGCGGCGCAGCTGGTGGTCTGCGATGCGGCGCTGCCCGGACGCGACGCGCTCTCGCTCTGCGCGGCCCTGCGCGCAGCGCGACCCGACCTGCCCTTCGTCGTGGTCGGCGCCGACCGGTCGCCGGCGGCAAGAACCCGTGCCGTGGAGGCCGGCGCCGACGACTACCTGCCGAAGCCCCTGCTGCTCAAGGAGCTGGTCCAGCGGGTGCAGCTCCTGCTCGAGCGCAGGCGCCTCTCGCAGCCCGGCGCGCCGGCGGCACTGACCGGCGGCGTTCGCGATCTGGGACTGCTCGATCTCTTCCAGTCGCTCGACAACTGGAGACGCAGCGCAATCGTGGTCTGCGAGGCGCCCGGGCAGACGGCGCGCGTCTGGGTGCGCGACGGCCAGGTGATCGACGCGGAGCTGGGCGCGCTGGAAGGCGAGGCCGCGTTCTGGCGGCTGATGACCTGGGAGATTGGCGAGTTCCGCGTGGAGTTCGCGCCCTTCTCGCGCGAGGCGCGCATCGCGGGCGGCACGCAGGGCGTCCTGATGGAGGCGATGCGGCGGGTGGACGAGCTGGGGCGCGCCGCGGAGGGCCTCTCCATGACCGAGCGGCTGGCGGTGGACCTGGAGCAGCTCGCCGCGCACCTTGCCGAGCTGCCGGACGAGGTGAACGGCGTCCTGCGCAACTTCGACGGGAAGAGGACGCTGCGCGAGGCCATCGACCTCTCGCCGGTGGACGATCTGAGCACCCTTCGGATGGTGGAACGGCTGTTGGGCGACGGCATCCTGCGGGCGGGCGAGCGGCGGACGAGCCCGCCGGACGCGCCGCGTCCTTCGCTGCAAAACTGGCTTTCGGCTCCGCCGCCTCGCAGCGTGTCGCCGTCGCCGCCCGTCGAGGACGAGGCGCTTGCGCTGGCGCAGGAAGCATCGGAGGCCGAGGAGGTGGTGCAGGCCTCGTCCGCGCCGCCGCAGATCATCCATTTCCCGCCGGTGCGCGGGCTTCGGCGCGAGCGGCTCCGGCGCGAGGCGGAGGAGGCGCGGGCGAAGATCCTCTCCGGCGCTCCGCTGCGGCTGCACCACGTGATCGAGCTGCCGCCGCGCAACGCGTTGGAGGAGCTGGGCGAGCGCCGCCGCCTTTCGGCGGCCGGGGGTGAGGCGGCGAAGCGGTTCGCGCCGGATGCGATGCTCGCGCGCGTCGGCGCGCTCGCGTCCCAGGTTTCGAACGCGATCGACGCCGCGGCGGAAGTGGCGCCGGCGATCGCGCCGGTGGTGGCCACGACGCCTCCGCCGGAGCCATCCCGGCAGGGAGGACTGCGCCACCGGCTCCGGCGCGGGTTGCGGCAAGTGCTCGCCAACCTCGGGCGATCGCGTTAAATCCCGCGCACCGATGCGCGTGCTGGGGCTGGAGACGAGCTGCGACGAGACGGCCGCGGCCGTGGTGGAGACGTCCGCCGACGGCTTGCGCGGCCGCGTGCTTTCCGACGTGGTGCACACGCAGGCGGAGGTCCACCAGAAGTGGGGAGGCGTGGTGCCGGAGCTGGCCTCGCGCGACCACCTGCAGCGCGTCCTGCCGGTGCTGGACGAGGCGCTGCGCAAGGCGGGGTGCGAGCTGCGCGACCTCGACGGCCTCTCCGTCACCCGCGGCCCTGGGCTGGTGGGCGCGCTGCTCGTGGGCGTGCAGGTCGGGAAGTCGATCGCCGCCGCGGCCCGGCTGCCGCTCGTGGGCGTAAACCACCTGGAAGGGCACCTGCTGGCGGTGCTGCTCTCGGACGAGGCGCCTTCGCCACCCTGGCTCGCGCTGGTGGTTTCAGGAGGCCATACCTCGCTCTACGAAGTGCGCGCGCTGGGAAGCTATCGCGCGCTCGGCCATACGCTCGACGATGCGGCGGGAGAGGCGTTCGACAAGGTGGCCAAGCTCCTTGGCCTGCCCTATCCCGGAGGGGCGCACGTCGATCGGCTGGCGCGATCGGGCGATCCGCGCGCCCTGGCGCTGCCGCGCGGGCTCTCGCGGCGCCCGCGCGAGGCCTTCGACTTTTCCTTCAGCGGCCTGAAGACCGCGGTGCTGACCCACGTGCGCGAGCACGGCGTTCCCGCGGGGCAGGCGCTGGCGGATCTCTGCGCGTCGTTCCAGGAGGCGGTGTGCGACTCGCTGACCACCCGGGCGGTGCGCGCGGCGCATCACACCCGGTCGCCGTCGCTGGTGGTCTGCGGCGGCGTGGCGGCGAACTCCCGGCTTCGTGCGCTTGCGCAGGAGCGCTGCGCGGCAGAGGGGCTGTCGCTGTTCCTCCCCGAGCCCAGGCTGTGCACCGACAACGGCGCGATGATTGCCATGGCCGGCGCGCACCGGCTGCTCGGCGGAGAGCGCGACGGCGCGGGCATGTCCGCCGATCCGGGGTGGAAGCTGTGAAGCCGCTGGAGCTCTTGCGGCGGCATGGGCTTCGGCCGAAGAAGGAATGGGGGCAGAACTTTCTCGGCGACGAAGCCGTGCTGGCGCGGCTCGCGGCGCTGGCGCGACTGCAGCCGGAAGACTGGGTGGTGGAGCTGGGCGCGGGCCTGGGGCACTTCACCCGCGCGCTGGCCGCCACCGGAGCGCGGGTGGTGGCGGTGGAGCGCGACCGGGACCTTGCCCCGGTGCTCCGCGCGGAGTTGCCCTCGGTGGAAGTGATCGAGGCCGACGCGAAGACCTTCGACTTGCGCGAGGTGGCGCGGCGGGCGGGCAGGCGCGTGGTGCTGTGCGGGAACCTGCCCTATCACCTCAGCTCGCCCATCCTCTTCCACCTGCTCGATCAGCGCGAGGCGGTGGCGCGGGCAGTCCTGCTCCTGCAGCGCGAGGTCGCCGAGCGCATCGCTGCGCCGCCCGGCGGCCGCGACTACGGCCTGCTCTCCGTGCTGCTCCAACTGGTATCGGACGCCTCCATCGGCCTCTCGGTCCCGCCGCACGCGTTCACGCCGCCGCCGGCGGTGGAGAGCCGCGCGCTCTTGCTGGAGATGCTGGAACGTCCGCGCGCCGAGGTGCGCGACGAGCGGCGCTTCCGCGCCCTGGTGAAAGCGGCGTTCTCGCACCGCCGCAAGACGCTGTGGAACGCGGTCAAGAACCTGCCCGGCGCTCGCGAGGCGCTGGAGAAGGCTGGAGTCGATCCGCAGCGGCGGGGCGAGACGCTCACCGTCGCGGAGTTCGCCGCGGTGGAGCGGGCGTTGCCCGGCTAGCCCGCGTACTGCGCGATGCCGTTGCCGAAGGACCAGTTTTCCTTCGCCGTCTCGACGAGATTGACGAAGACGTCCTCCTGCCGGACGCCGGGCGCTTCGCGCAGGTTGGCGGCGATCCTGGCGAAGAGCGCCTTGCGGACGTCGAGCGTGCGGCCGGCGCTCATCGTGATCTGGATCAGGATCACGCCCTCGCTGCGCGAGATGCCGAGATAGGACGGGTCGTAGACGAGTCCTCCCTCGTCGTGCTCGGTGATGATCTGGAAGCGGTCCTCCTCCGGGATCTTGATCGTTTCCACCATGGCGCGGTGGATGGAATCGGAGACCGCGCGTCGAAACTCCGGCTTCGTGCCCTTGCGCAGGGCGATGCGGACGAGTGGCATGTCGCGAAGATGCCCGAGCTCAGGTCTGGGTTCGCAGGTGGAACGACTTCCGGCGCGTGAGCGGCAGAAAGCCGTAGCGCGAGAGCGACATCCCCTTGCCGGTGTCCTTCACGCCGGTCCAGGGCAGCATCGGGTCCAGGTAGTCGCAGCGGTTCATGTAGAAGGTGCCGGTCTCGATCTGCGAGCCGACGCGGAAGGCGCGCTCCTGGTCGCGGGTCCAGATCGACGCGGTCAGGCCGTAGGGGCTGTCGTTCATCAGCCGCACCGCCTCGTCGTCGTCGGCAACCTTCTCCACGCCGACCACCGGCCCGAAGCTCTCCTCCACCATCAGCCCCGTCATCGCGTGCGTCGCATCGACCACCAGCGCCGGGTCGAAAAACCGGCCGCGCCCCGAGGCGTCGTGCACCGGCCGGCCACCGCAGAGCACGCGCCCGCCCTTCGCCCGCGCCTCCTCGATCTGCGCCGCCAGCTTCTGCGGCGCCTCGGGCTGCGCCATCGGGCCCATCGAGGTTCCGCCCTCCAGCGGATCGCCCAGCCGGTACTTGCGCACCTCCGCCAGCGCCCCCTCGACGAAGCGGTCGTACACCGACGCGTGCACGTAGACCCGCTCGATGCCGCAGCAGCTCTGCCCGGCGTTGTAGAAGGCGCCGTCGACGACGTTCGCCACCGCGTACTCGAGATCCGCGTCGGGCGCCACGTAGGCCGGGTCCTTGCCCCCGAGCTCGAGCCCCACGTCGATGAAGCGCTTCGCGCCTTCGCGATACACCTCGTGCCCGCCGCGCACCGAGCCGGTGAAGCTCACGTAGCCGACCTCCGGCCGCGCGATGATCCGCGCGCAGGTCTCGTGCGTGGCATCGACCGCGGTCACCAGGCTTTCCGGCGCGCCCGCGGCGCTGAAAGCGCGGGCAAAGGCCTCGCCGCAGAGCGCCGTGCGGTTGGCGTGCTTCACGATCACGGCGTTGCCTGCGAGCACCGCCGGAACCACCACGTTCACGGTGATCAAGAGCGGATAGTTCCAGGCGCTGATGTCCAGCACCACCCCCACCGGGTCGTGGCGGATGAAGCGCGTGAACCCGGGCAGCGGCGGCAGCGGCTCGTCCCGCAGCGCCTCGGGCGCCAGCGACATCATGGTGCGGGCGCGCTGCAGGGCGGTCTTCACCTCGCCCCGCGCCTGCCCGAGCGGCTTGCCCATCTGCTGCGTCACTTCCCGGGCGATGCGCTCGGCGTCCTTCTCGAATTCCTGGCAGAAGCGCTCGCAGAGCGCGATGCGCTCGGAGAGCGCGGTGCGCGCCCAGGCCCTGTGCGCCCGGAACGCGCGCGTGACCAGCCCCTCGACCTCGTGCTCCTCGAGGAACCGGCGCTCGGCGACGGTCTCAAAGGTGTAGGGATTGTCGATTCGATGCGTGCCCATGCGGGCCAAAGGATGCGTCCTCGGCGGCGCGCGCGCAAACCCGATCTGCTGGAAAATGTCAATGCTGCAACCGGGCGCCTTCTGTGCTGATCTCGCCCGTCGCGTGGACCTTCGCCACCGGTACATCGTCGTCGAGGGACCCATCGGCGTCGGCAAGACGACGCTCACGCGCGCGCTCTCGAAGCGGTTCGGCGCGCGCAGCATTCTCGAGGTGGTGGAGGAGAACCCGTTCCTGGCCAGCTTCTACCAGGACCGGAACAAGTTCGCCTTCCAGACGCAGCTCTTCTTCCTGCTCAGCCGCTTCAAGCAGCAACAGGACCTCTTCCAGCAGGACCTCTTCTCGCAGGTGACGGTCAGCGATTATCTCTTCGCCAAGGACCGCATCTTCGCCAGCATCACCCTGGACCCCAACGAGCTTGCGCTCTACGAGCGCATCTACGAGCACCTGGGGCCGCGGGTGATGAAGCCCGACCTGGTCATCTACCTGCAGGCCCGCCTGGAGGTGCTGCTCGCGCGCATCAAGAAGCGCGGCCGCGACTTCGAGCGCAAGTTCGACGCGGAGTACCTGGCGGAGCTGTCGCGCACCTACAACGACTTCTTCCACCGCTACGACGAGACGCCGCTCCTCGTCATCAACACCAGCGACATCGACTTCGTGGAGAGCGACGAGGACTTCGAGGAGCTGATCCGCGCCGTCGGCACCACCCGGTACGGCACCCACTACTACCAGCCGCTGGGAACCCGGGTCCTCAGCCGCTGAATCCCTGCAAATTCGACGGTCTGGCGAGCGATCCCTGGCGCTTGCCGGCAGCGGTGCTATCCTTTGTCACGGCAGTAGAGATCTGCCCCGAGCCAGGCTGTCCGGAGCTCAACCTTCATGAGGTGGGCTACCAGGGAAAGCGCACCGGCGAGGGTCCACAACCGGAACGGAGGTGAACCTTGAAGAAGGTCACCATCAACGCACTCCGCAAGATGAAGCAGGCCGGCGAGCGCATCACCATGCTCACGGCCTACGACGCCTCCTTCGCCCGCCTGCTCGACCGCGCCGGCACCGACGTGCTCCTGGTGGGCGACTCCCTGGGGATGGTGTTCCAGGGCCACGACAGCACGCTGCCGGTGACCATGGACCAGATGGTCTACCACTGCGCCGCGGTCCGTCGCGGCGTCACCCGCGCGCACCTGGTGGGCGACATGCCCTTCGGCAGCTACCAGGCGTCCGCGGACGAAGCGGTGAAGAACGCCGTCCGCATCGCGGCCGAGGGCGGCGCGGAGAGCGTCAAGCTGGAGGGCGGCGCGGAATACGCCGAGGTGATCCAGCGCATCGTCCGCGCCGGCGTGCCGGTGATGGGGCACATCGGGCTGACGCCGCAGTCGGTGCACAAGCTGGGCGGCTACGTGGTGCAGGGCCGCAGCGAAGAGAAGGCGGCGCGGCTTCTCGCCGACGCGAAGGCGCTGGAGGCGGCGGGCTGCTACTCGATCATCCTGGAGATGATGCCGGCGGAGCTGTCGGCGGAGATCGCGCGCAGCGTCAGCATCCCGGTCATCGGCATCGGGGCGGGCGCGGGCTGCGACGGGCAGGTGCTGGTGATCTACGACCTGCTGGGGATGAACCCGGACTTCTCGCCGCGGTTCGTGAAGAAGTATCTCGATCTGGGCGTGCTCATCCGCGACGCCGTCACCCGCTACAACGACGAGGTGAAGCACGGGACGTTTCCCGCGGAGGAGCACAGCTTCTCGGGCGAGAAGGGCGCCCCGGTGCTGCAGCTCTACTCGAGCGTGAAATGACCGTTGCCGTCGTCGCGACGGCGCACGACTTCCGGCGCGCCTGCCAGGAAGCGCGTCGCGACGGCGAGCTTGCGCTGGTGCCCACCATGGGCTTTCTCCATGCCGGGCACCAGTCGCTCATCGCGCGCCGCCGCGAAGCGCGCGCCGGCGGTGGCGGTGACCATCTTCGTCAATCCCTCCCAGTTCGGCCCGGCGGAGGACCTCTCCCGCTACCCGCGCGACCTGGAAGGAGATCTGAAGAAGTCCGAGGAGGCGGGCGCGACCTTCGTGTTCGTGCCCGCCGGTCCGGAGGAGCTGTATCCGCCCGGCTTCCAGACCTGGGTCGAGCCGGGTCTTCTGGCTGCGCCGTTGTGCGGCGAGCGGCGGCCGGGCCACTTCCGCGGCGTCTGTACGGTGGTGGCGAAGCTCTTCGCGCTCAGCCGCGCCGATGCCGCCTTCTTCGGCGAGAAGGATTACCAGCAGCTCGCCGTCATCCGCCGCATGAACGCCGACCTCAACCTCGGCGTCGAGGTGGTGGGCCGCCCCATCGTGCGGGAGAGCGACGGGCTCGCGCTCTCGTCGCGCAACGCCTATCTCAGCCAGGAGGAGCGCGGGCGCGCCACGGCGCTGTGGAAGGCGCTCTCGGCCGCGCGCGACGCCTTCCGCGGCGGGGAACGCGACGGCGCCCGGCTGGAGGAGATCGCGCGCGGCACGCTGACGGAAGCCGGCTTGCGCATCGACTATGCGGAGGTGCGCGAACCTGCCGCGCTCCAGCGGCCGAAGGTCGCCGACCCCGCCTCGCGCTTGTTCCTGGCGGCGTTCCTCGGTAAGACCCGCCTCATCGACAACGGAGCGATGAGCGAGCAGGGATGAGCGCCGGGCACGTCAAGGTCATCACCACCAACCGTCGCGCCCGCTTCGACTATCACGTCGAGAGCAAGCTCGAATGCGGCATCGCGCTCACCGGCACCGAGGTGAAGAGCCTGCGGGGAGCGAGCGCGCAGCTCTCCGATGCCTACGCCATTCCCAAGGGCGGCGAGCTCTGGCTCTTCAACGCGCAGAATCCCGCCCTACAAGCCGGCGGGGCCGCTCTTGAACCACGACCCCAAGCGCTCGCGCAAGCTCCTGCTCCACCGCCGCGAGATCGACAAGCTGCAGGAAGCGCAGCAGAAGGCGGGCTACGCGCTCATTCCCCTGAGCCTCTACTTCAAGGACGGCCGGGTGAAGGTGGAGCTGGGCGTCTGCAAGGGAAAGACGGGCGTCGACAAGCGCGAGAACATCGCGGAGCGCGAGGCGAAGCGGGAGATGGATCGCGCGCGGCGCGGGCGCTGAAAGGGACGCGGGGATGAAGGGCAGGACGGTGCTGGTCACGGGCGGGACGTCGGGCATCGGGCGCATCACCGCCCGGGAGCTCGCCCGCATGGGCGCACGCGTGGTGGTGGTGGGGCGCGACGCCGGAAGGCTGGAGGCGGTGGGCCGGGAGCTCGGCGTCGAGACCATCCAGGCCAATCTCGAGCTGGTGTCCGAGGCGCGGCGGGCGGCGGCGGAGTTTGCCCAGCGCTTTTTGGCGCTGCACGTGCTGGTGAACAACGCCGGGGCGCTCTTCGGAAGCCGGTCGCTCACGGCGGAAGGGCTGGAGCGGACGTTCGCGCTCAACCACATGGGGTACTTCGCGGTGACGACGGCGCTGCTCGACCTGCTGCGCGCCAGCGCGCCGGCGAGGGTGGTGACCGTCTCCTCGGAGGCGTCGCGCGCCGGCAGGGTGGACTTCGCCGATTTGCAGATGCGGGGACGCTACCTGGGCGTGCGCCAGTACTGCAATACCAAGCTGATGAACCTGCTCTTCGCCTTCGAGCTCTCCCGCAGGCTGGCAGGGAGCGGCGTCACCTCCAACGCGCTGCATCCCGGCGCGATCGCGAGCGGCTTCGGCATGCAGGGCGCGGGTTGGTACGGGGCGCTCACGCGGCTCGCGCGGCCCTTCTTGATCAGCGAAGAGAAGGGTGCGCGCACGCAGATCTGGGCGGCGTCGGAGCCTGCGCTCGAAGGCGTCAGCGGCAAGTACTTCGCCCGCAGCCGCGAGAAGAGGCCGCCCGCCGCCGCGCTCGACGTTTCCGCGGCGCGCCGGCTCTGGGAGGAGAGCGAGGCGCTGATCAGCCGGACTTCACCAGCACGGGCTGCGAGCTGACCTGGCGCGCCTGCTCCAGGTAGCGCGCCCAGACCGACATCAGCGCCTGCACCAGGCCCGCTTCCTCCGTGTAGAAGGCGTATTCGGTGAGCTGATCGCCGAAGCTGGGGATGGCGAACACGGCCTTCTCGCTGTCCACGATCCAGAGGTACATGGGCATGAGACCGCGGTACTCCCAGCGATTGGCGAAGCGCAGGTCCGCTTCCAGCGCGCGGTGCTGGCGCGCGGCCATCTCCTGCAGGAACTGGGCGCGCTGCTCGGGGACCGAGCAGTTCTCCAGCTCTTCGTAGAGGCGGCGGTTGCGCGAGAAGGCGCCCTTCTTGACGTAGTCCTTCCAGCGCGATTCCGGGAAGCGATCGGAGAGCGCCTTTTCGCGCGTCTCCGCGTCCAGGCAGAGCACCTGGATGCTGAGCGGGTGGCCGCGGCGCACCCGTTCCGCCTTGCGGTTCTCCAGCGCCTTCACGTAGGCGCCGTAGCGCCCGCGGTCCGCCCAGGCGCCGTGCCCGGGAAAATCGGTGGCCACGAAGATGGACTCGCGCGCCTCGGAGATGATGCGGTCCACCTCCACCATGTAGGCGGGGAACGAGCCGAATCTCCTTGGTGGTCAGGTGATCGAAGACCGAGCGCAGGTCGCGGGTCAGGTTGCGGCCGTCGCGGATGGAGAGCAGCGCGAAGAACGTGCCGAGCACGGCGAGGAAGAGGCCGAGCATCTCGAACGGAGTCCGATGGACGAGGTACCAGTCGTACCCGGAGATGGACCACTGGACGAGCATCGCTTTCACCGAAGGCATGGACGGCATGCTAGCAGGCAGCCCCGCTCTTTCCGATGTGAGGGCGGGCGTGCGGGCGTGCGCCCGTGTAGGCGCTCCTAGCAGGGCGCCCGGTGGCGCCCGCTGTCCCGGCGGTCGCGCGGCAGTCCGCGCACCGCGTCGGGCCTGCTTGACGCGACGCTCCCTCCGGTTATGTTGTGCCTACGGTTCGTCATGGGGGCGCACCGGTTTCGACGAGGGCAACGAACCTTTCGGCGCATGCAGGGGACGTCCGGACCTCTACAAAAAACGGGCAACGACACAAACGCCAACGACAACGTTGAGCTCGCGCTCGCCGCCTAAAACCGGCTAAGCACGCGGGACCCCGGAGCCCAGCCCATGGCGCCGGCAAGTCCCGTCAAAAAAGTGGGCTGGCCTTCCGTGGCGCTCCGACGGCGGAAGGCGAGATCCATTCGGAGATGGTCCGGCGGGCAGGGCGCCCGTGTTCGTTCCGCCGGATGACGACAAATCGCGGGACAAGCATGTAGCTGCCGCAGAGGGGAGTGCTTTCGGACGCGGGTTCGATTCCCGCCGCCTCCACTCCACACCGCGCCGCTCGCGGCGCGGAATGAGACAGTCCGGACAGTCATGCGTGCGTCGGCGCCTGAATGCGGCGGCCGGCTTGCGGGCTCAGGCGCGACGTATCCTTTCTGCCGCCCCATCCGTCCATCCGGCATGACGACCCCAGACCTCCCAGCCACCACCCAGCGCGCGTGGCGCAACTTCCTCGAGACCTACGAGCCGCTGCGCGCCGAGCTCTACCGCTACTGCCGCTACCTCACCCGCAGCCCGTGGGACGCCGAGGATCTCGCGCAGGACGCGCTCGCGCGCGCCTTCGTCACCCTCGCGCAGATGGGCACGCAGCCGCCCAATCCGCGCGCCTGGCTGTTCCGCGTCGCCTCGAACCTGTGATCGATCAGGCGCGCAAGCGCCGCGATGTCGCCCAGGCGGCAGAGCGCGGACGCAGGCGCGAGCCACGCGCCGCGCGCGAGGCCGCGGGCACGCTGCTCGTCAAGCTGTCGCCGCAGGAGCGCGCCGCGGTCGTGCTGAAGGACGTCTTCGACTTCTCGCTCGAGGAGACCGCCGAGGCGCTCGGCACCTCGGTCGGCGCCGTCAAGGCGGCGCTGCACCGCGGGCGCGGCAAGCTGGTCGAGGAGACGCAGCCGGCAGGCGGAGACGGCGCCCGTTCCCGCCGCGCTCGACGCGTTCTGCGAGGCCTTCAACGCCGGCGACCTGGAGGGCCTGACGGCGCTCCTGCTCGATACGGCGGTCGTCCAGGTCGTCGGCGCGACCACGCAGTACGGACCCGAGGCCGCGAAGCGCACCGTGCTCACGGGCATGCTGTTCGGCGCGCGCTACATGGCGAGCCCGAACAACCCCCTCGACCCGCAGCTCACCGCCGGCGTGCTGCCCGAGCTGCCGCGCGTCGAGGTGCGCCGCCATCGCGATCGGTTTGTCCTCGTGCACTGGTACAAGCACGTCGACGGCGAGGCGGTGCGGGCGTTCACGCTGCTCGACGTCGATGGCGACCGCGTCGCGCGGCTGCAGAACTACTTCTACACCGCCGAGCTCATCGAGGAGCTCGGCGGCGGAGCTCGGCGTGCCGGTCCGCATCAACGGCCATCTCTGGTGGCGTCCGGGGGTGGCGTCGTGAGGGCCCTCATCCTCGCACTGCTCGCGGGCTGCGCGACGACGAGCGGGTCCGCACATCGCGCTCACATCGACGGCGTGTCCATGTACTACGAGGAGTACGGCTCGGGCAGGCCGCTGGTGTTGCTCCACGGCGGCGGCTCGACGGTGCAGACCTCGTTCGGCGCGATCATCCCGGCGCTCGCGCGCACGCACCACGTGATCGCGCCCGAGCAGCAGGCGCACGGTCATACCGCCGGACATCGATCGCCCGCTCACGTTCGCGCAGATGGCCGACGACACCGCGGCGCTGCTCGAGCAGCTTCACCTCGCCGACGCCGACGTGATCGGCTTCTCCAACGGCGGCGTCGTCGCGATGGAGCTCGCGATCCGTCACCCGCGACTCGTGCATCGCCTGGTGATCTGCTCGTCGTACTACGCGCACGCGGGCCTGCCGGACGCGCTCTGGCGGGGCATGGAGCACGCGAGCATGAACGACATGCCGGCGGCGCTGCGCAGCGCATTCGAGGCTGCGACGCCCGACGCAGCGATGCGCCAGCGCATGTTCGAGCGCCAGGTCCGTTTGATGCGTGAGTTCGTCGACCTGCCCGAAAGCGTCGCTGCGCGCGATCGAGGTGCCGGCGCTCGTCATGGTCGGTGACCACGACGTCATGCCAGTCGAGCACGCGGCGAGCCTCGCGCATCTGTTGCCGCACGCCGACCTCGCAGTCCTGCCGCACTCGGCACACGGGACCTACCTCGGGGCCATCGACGCGACATCGCCCGGCGGCCCGCCGCCGGCGATCGCCGTGGAGCTCATCGAGCGGTTCCTGACTTGGTAAATGCGCCCCTTGACAGCGGGTTTTCGGGCTCGCAGAGTTCGCCGCCGATCTCCGAAAAGGAGGATCCCATGAAGCGTCTGGCGTTCTTCTGCGTCGCCGCGGGAGCTGCGGCCTTCGCGCAGGCGGTGGTCCACTCGGCGCAGGGCTCGGGTCACATCCAGTTCGCGACCAACGAGGAATTCATCTCCTTCAACGCAACCCAGCGCTCCGACGGCAGCGCGAGCGGCATTGCCAACGTGCACGACATCTCTGCCGGAGTGACGGTGCAGATCGCGGTGGATTGCCTCAACGTCGTCGGCAACACCGCGACCATCAGCGGCATCGTCACGCGCTCGAGCGATCCGTCCCGGGTTCCGACGGGCTTCGAGGGGATCTTCCAGGTCGTCGACGGCGGCGAGGGCCGCGGGACCGTCGATCTGATGAGCCTCGCCAATTTCTTCGCCGTGGGGACGGGAACCGACTGCAGCGTGCCGGGCGAGTTCGATCTCGTACCGGTGGAGCAGGGGAATATCCAGGTGCGCTGAGGCCACACCGCGCCTGTGCCGTTCGAGTAGGGTAACAACTGTGCCGAGCCGGAGGTCGTTCGATCGCGCCCACCGAGTGACGTGCCCCCGGGCGCTGCGCCTCCTCCTCTCGATCTTCGTTGGCGTCGTTTGGTTGGCTGTGGAACCCTGCGCCGCGGCCATGCGGATTCGCCGACGCGGCAGGACGGCGGGGAAATTGCCGTCCTCGAACACGACTGCGATGTCCGGGTGGCACTCGCGTGCAGAACTCTCGGGGTGAAGTACGAACAGGGAAGCGGCGTCACCCAGGATCTCGGTCGCGCCAACGTCCTCTATGAGAAGGCATGTGAGCTCGGCGAGCTGCCTGCATGTTCCAACTTCGCCGCGAATCTGGCGAAGGGGCGGGGGGTGCCGCCGGATCCCACGCGCGCGGCTGCGTTGAACGAGAAATCATGCACTCTCGGTCTTGGCCGGGGTTGCGTCCTTCTCGGTATTGCCTGTCAACTCGGTTCCGGGGTCGCGCAGGATCCAACGCGTGCAAGTTCGCTGTACCAGCGCGGCTGCGAATTGGGCGACGCGACCGGCTGTTACAACCTTGCGCAACACTACATGAGGGGTGACGGTGTCGCCCAGGATTGGCAGCGTGCAAACGCGCTGCACGAGAAATCCTGTTCGCTCGGCTACGCTGCCGCGTGCGTAAACCTGGGCGAGAACTACGCGAAGGGACGTGGCGTGGTCGAGGATTGGGCCCGTGCGAGCGAGCTCTTCGAGCAGGCGTGCCAAAAGGGCGACGGTCTCGGCTGTTACGACCTGGGCGTGGTCTTCCGCGACGGCAGCGGCAGGACTCAGGACCTCGTTCGTGCTGTGGCGTTGTGGACGAGAGGATGTGAGCTCAGCGAAGGACGTGCCTGCGGGGAACTCGGCAACGCATACGCCGACGGCTCGGGAGCAGCGCAAGACTGGGCGCGTGCGAACACGGCGTTCGAACAAGGTTGCAAGCTCGGTAACGCATACTCGTGCACGCAGCTCGCGTACGACCGTCAGACGGGAAAGGGCGCCGCGCCCGATCAAGCGGCGGCCGACCGTTTCTACGAGATCGCATGTCGATCTCGGGGAGGTCGTCGCTTGCAACAACATCGCATGCGCCTATGAACACGGTGATGGCGTCAAGAGGGATCCCCGTCGCGCCAGCGAGCTTTGGGAAAAGGGCTGTAGTTTGGAAAGTGGGCTGGGATGCGCCCGCGTCGGCCGGAATCACGTCAACGCAGAGCCCCCGGACTGGTTGCGCGCCAATACGAGGTTCGAGCAGTCATGCCAATTCGAGTATTTCGAAGGATGCACCAGGCTCGGCATGAGCTACGAAAAGGGTCTGGGCGTCTCGCGTAACCTGGAGCGCGCTGCCGAGCTCTACGAAAAGGGATGCTCCCTCGGCGATGCCGACGCATGCATGAGGCTCGCGCGCCAGTACGAGACCGGCACCGGCGTCGAGCGAGACAGCAGGAAAGCCGTGGAACTTCGAACGAAGGCAAGCGGATTGCGCACGGACATCCCGTGCCCGTCCGATTGATGGCAGCACCTGGGTGAGCAGGGACAGCCCGCGAGGCCGAGGCCCAGTTCCGCCAGCGACGCGCAGAGCAGCCGTCGTTGGTGACGACGGTGCTGCGGACGGGAAGACGCACGCCTCGAAACGTCGGGCCTGCCGGCGCATCGAACGCGGAGATGCGCCTCCCGACCCTCGTCGCGCTTGCCTCGGTCGCATCGTTCGCGTGCGGCAAGAATGGCGTAACTCCTCCACAGCAGACCGAATTTCACTTCGGCGGCACGGCCGCGGTCCGGGTGTCGCCAGGCGGAAGCGACCAGTGGCTGGTGCTCCTCGAGACGCTCCAGACTCAACTGCTGGTGACTTCGCCGATCCGCACCGCTTCGCTGGTCGGGGCGGATGGCAAAGAAATCCGCCGCTACGATGCGCCGGACGGCTGGATACTCATCGACGCGGCGGCTCACCCGTCCGGCGACGTGGCGCTCCTCAGCGTCCGGCTGGAGCCGATGGCCTGCCTATCCGCTGCGGGTCATGATCTCCCGCGTGTCGCCAACTGGCGCCGTGGCGAGTGCCGAGTTGTTCCCGCTGGTGCCCCCGGACGGACCGCACGTGCCGCCGGCGTTCATTGCCTCGCTCGATCGCGCCCGCCTCGTCGCCTTCGGGGAAGACCTGTTCGCGGTGGTTCGCTGGGCAAACAACGAGGTGCAGGCGTATCGGCTCGGCTTCGATGGGCGAGACTTGCAACAGCAGTGGGCGACCTGGGTGGAACCCCGTGCCGATCTCTTCTTGCTCGGGATCATCGGCGGCGGGTTCGACAACTTCCATCAGGGAGACAGCGTCTTCTTCGTCTACGCAGACGTCGATTCCCGCGGAGATCTGTACGTGTCGGTCGCGAGCACCGGCGAAGTTCTCACCAGCCACGACGCCTTCTTCGGCGAAGATCTTTCTTCGCAAGCCGATCCGGCCAACTTCGACTTCGGCACCGCGGTGACCACCCGGATCCGTGCAGACGGAACGCGAGCGTTCGCCCGACTCTTCGGCATTCCCGGTCGCAACAAACGCCTGCTCAACCTGCGCGTGACGGACGACTCGATGGTGCTCGTCGGTCGCGTCAAGACCGGGGACCGAGCCGGGGAGTTGGGATGCCTGGATTCTCTCGGCGCAAACCGGCGACCGGACAGTTGAACTACGAGCACGCCCTCGACGTCCAGAGCGGCGACATGTTCTGGGACGTCGCTGGCCTCGGCGATGGGCGTCTCCTCGCCGTCGGTTCCACCAACTACACGCAGAACCCTTCCGGCTTGAGCGTGAGCGACGCGAGAGACGCCCTGGCTGTCGTGCTCGATTCCGGCGGGACCATCGCCGGCCGCATTGCGCTGCCCGCGGGACCAGCGGGTCGCGGGAACGAGGCGATCTCGGTGAACGTCCGCGGCCGCGATCGCATCGCGATCTCAGGCGTGCAGAATGCGCCGGGCACGCATGCAGCGGTATTTTCGGACGCATTCCTTGTCGAGACATCACTGCCCGCCCAATGACGCGCCGCCTCTACCTCACGTTCCCGGCCGCCCAGCCGGGAATGTCGAAGGCGCGGATGACTCCGAAGGCGCCGGCGCTGGGCAGGACCTCGCCGCCGAGGAAGACGCGATCGCCGAACGCGGCGCCCGTTCCCGTATACGCCTCCGCCTCCATCGGCAAGGCGCGCTTGCGGACTTCGCGGCCGTCCACCTGGAAGACGTGCAGGGTCGGCGGCCCCTGCTGGCGATCGCCGGAGCTCCCGCCCCGCGGGAAGGTGATGGTCTGATCGATCCAGAGGAGATCGCTGTCGGACTCCACCATCGGGTGGAATTCGTCGAAGGGGCCGTCTCCGGGCGGAAGCTGGGCGTCCGAGCGGATCTTCAACTTGCCCGTGTTGACGTCGTAGAGCAGGAGGGCGGTGCCCTGGCGGAGCCAGACGGAATCCGCGGTCGTGGTGGCCACGAACGGCGCGGTGGACACCACCGAGACGGTGCCGTCGAACTGCGCGATCAGGTGCGCGTCCGACTGGCAGAGGAATGCCGGCGAGCCAGGCGCGAACGGCGGAATGCTCGCGCCCAACAGCACGGAGCCCGGGGCCGCGAGAAGCTGCGGCAACATCCCGCTGAAGAAGATCGCGGGTGGGTTTTGCACGGGACCCTTGGCGAGATCCTGATGGCTGTCGTCAATGGGGATCGACGCGAAGAGGATCCCGCCAGGCGAAGCGATCGCCGAAGGAGTGGGAAAGACCTGGTTGGTGCTGGTCCGCTCGGACCAGCGCACGTTGCCGCTCGCGGCGTCCACCGCGATCAGCCCGCCGCCGGCAGGCTGCGCCGCCGCAACCACCACCGTGTTTCCCGCCACGGCGATGCTGCCGATGACGGGCTGGAAGACGCCCGGTGCGAACGACGTCCAGCCCTGGATGATGGGCTCGAGATCGGTGGTCCAGAGCGGTTGTCCGGTGGCGGTCGAAAAGCCGGTCATGCTCGCGTGGCTGCGGGGCGGCGGCGCCGGCGGCAGATCCTGCGGATTGTCGATGCCCACCAAGCGTATCGCCGGCGAGGCGGAGCTTGGCGAAGCCGCTCAGCGCGGTCGGCGCGCGGAAGCGCAGGTTGCCGTCCCTGTCCGCCGACGCGACCACCACGACCTGGCCATCGTCCTCGGCCCAGAAGAGATTGCCGCGCGAGTCCACCAGGCCCTCGAACTCGAGCCTGAAGTTCGCCGGCGCGCGTATCTCCCAGACGGGCGTCATGAGCGCGCCCGCATTGGGGTCGGCCTCGCTCTGCGGTGAAGCAGGCGCGCCGGGAATCGGGTCGAATGAGCGGAGGCAGTCCGACGCCGCGGTGCCGCCGTCCGCGCCCTGCGGACCGGCGTCGGGTGCCGGCGCTCCCGCGTCGGGCGCAGGTGCTCCCGCGTCGGCTGCTGACCCTGCGTCCGGAGACGGAACCGGACCACCGCCCGCGTCCGGCGCGGTCCCGGCGTCCGGGATCGACACGCCGCCATCGGGCGCCACACCGCCGCCGTCCACCGCGGGCTGCCCCGCGTCGGCGACCGCGCCCGCATCGGGCGGGCCGACGAATCCCGAGCCTGCGCGCGGAGAGTTGCCGCAAGCGAAGGCGAAGGAAAACCGCGAACACCACCGCCGCAAGAGAGAAGCGCAAGGGTCGCTCCTTCGACGCCGTGGAGCAGGGAGAAAATGCGCACGCAGGATCGGCGAAAGCGAGAGGCGGCCGAGCGTCCGTACCTGCCCCTCGAGGCAGCTGGCGATCCAATTTCCCGGAGGCGATCGAAGCTCAGCCGCCGCCTTTTCCCCAGGTGTCGCGCAGCGGCACGATGAGGTTGAACACCGGCGCGCCAGGCTTGGAGTCCTTGGCGTCCGCCACGTAGTACCCCTTGCGCTCGAACTGCCAGCGCTCCGTCGACCGCGCCTCCGCCAGCGCCGGTTCGATGCGCGCGCCCTCCAGCACCTCGAGGGAGCGCGGGTTGAGCTGGGTACGGAAGTCGGTATCGCGCGGCGCCGGGATTCGGCACCTTGAAGAGCCGGTCGTAGAGGCGCAGCGTGGCGGGCCTGGAGAGCGGCGCCGACACCCAGTGGATGGCGCCCCCGATCTTGCGCCCGTCCTTCGGATTTCCCGAGCGCGTCTCCGGATCGATGGTCGCGCGAAGCTCGCTGACTTCGCCGCGGGAGTCTTTCACCACCCCGGTGCAGCGCAGGACGTAGGCGTGGCGGAGGCGCACCTCCTTGCCGGGCGAAAGGCGCTTCCATCCTTTCGCGGGAACCTCCAGGAAATCGTCGCGCTCGACGAACAGCTCGCGGGTGAAGGGCAGCTTGCGCGAGCCCGGCCTCGGGCGCGTCGGCCAGGAACGGCGCGTCGAGCTGGTCGACCTTGCCCTCCTCCCAGTTCTCCACCACCACCTTGAGCGGCCGGTGCACGCAGAGCGCGCGCTTCACCGAGAGGTTGAGCAGCTCGCGCAGCGTGTTTTCCAGCAGGTCGACCTCCACGGTGCTGTCGGCCTTCGCCACGCCGATGCGGTCGCAGAACAGGCGCAGCGCCTCGGGCGTGTAGCCGCGCCGCCGCAGTCCGGCGAGGGTGGGCATGCGCGGGTCGTCCCAGCCCGCGACGAGCCCCTCGGCGACCATCGCGCCGAGGTTCCTCTTGCTCAGGACGGTGTAGGTGAGGTTCAGGCGCGCGAACTCGATCTGGCGCGGCCTGTGCGGCACCTCGATCTGCTCGAGGAACCAGTCGTAGAGCGGGCGGTGGGCCTCGAACTCGAGCGTGCAGAGCGAGTGGGTCACGCCTTCGATGGCGTCGGACTGGCCGTGCGCCCAGTCGTAGGTCGGGTAGATGCACCACTCGTCGCCGGTGCGGTCGTGGTGTTCGCGGCGGATGCGGTACATCACCGGATCGCGCAGGTTGAGGTTGGGCGACGACATGTCGATCTTCGCGCGCAAGGTGCGCGAACCGTCGGGGAAGTCGCCCTTGCGCATGCGCCGCAGCAGATCGAGGTTCTCCTCCGGCGAGCGATCGCGGAACGGGGACGCCGTGCCGGGAGTGGTCAGCGTGCCTCGCGTCCGCCGCACCTCGTCGGCGCTCTGATCGTCCACGAAGGCCTTGCCCTTGCGCACGAGCTTTTCCGCCCAGTCGTAGAGGCGCTGGAAGTAGTCGGCCGCGTGGTAGGAGTGCTCGCCCCAGTCGAATCCCAGCCAGCGCACGTCCTGCTTGATCGATCTCGACGTACTCCTGCTCCTCCTTCGCCGGGTTGGTGTCGTCCATCCGCAGATGGCAGCGGCCGGCGTAGTCGCGCGCGATGCCGAAGTTCAAACAGATGGACTTGGCGTGGCCGATGTGCAGGTAGCCGTTCGGCTCGGGCGGAAAGCGGGTCACCACCAGCGAATGCGTTCCCGCCGCGAGATCGGCGTCGATGATCTGGCGGATGAAATTGCTCGGAGCTCGCGTCTCCTCGGTCACGTGCAACTCCCGCAGTCCTCTTCGGGGCGTGCGAACGTACCAGAGAGAGTGGCTGGGGCGGTAGGAATCGAACCTACAAATGGCAGGGTCAGAGCCTGCTGCCTTACCGTTTGGCGACGCCCCAACGGTCCGTCGCGAGCGAGCACATTAGACCCTCCGCGGCAGCAACGGTCAACCGTTTGCGAGCGCGCCGCCGCTGCGCGCCCTGTCCGGTGCCGCTGTATCAAGGCCGCGCGACTGGATTTCGCGGGCCGGAAGGTGGGGGCCCGCGCAATTTCATATGGCTCGTAGGGTGCCCTGCCGGGGTAAAATGTGCATCTCCGATCAGGCCCTTGGAGGGGCCTGATCGACCTCCGTCGAAGGACACCATGAATCTGAGAATCCAGGTCAGCTCCATCTCCCTGCTCCTCGCCGTCGCCTGCGGAGGCCCGCAGCAAGGCGGCCAGCCGCCGCAGCAAGGCAGCCAGCCACCGCAGCAGGGCAGCCAGCCACCGCAGCAAGGCGGCCTGACGCCCAGGATTGGCATCTCGACGGCTGCGAAGGGCGCAGGCGGAGGCGGCGGTGGAGGAGGAGGCGGTGGCGGTGGTGGTGGTGGTGGCGGTGGAGGCGGCACGCAGATCCCGCCTCCCCCGGGCGTGGACGGTCCCTCCTGGTTCCTCTACAACGGCAGCAACGCGACCGGATTGCCGCCCTCGCCAAACATCGACTTCGGCACCCTGCAGAACACCGTCCAGGGCGGGATCAGCGTCGGCACGAGCCGCACTGCCCAGGAGTTCGCCTTCAACACCAGCAAGAAGACGGGCCTGACCATCACCTCGATCTCGGTCGTCGGCGCAAACCCCGCCGACTTCGCCCTGCCGGACGCGAGCGTCCAGGCAGCGCTCGGCGCGGCCATCCCGGCGAACCAGAACGCCGCGGTCATCCTGCCGGTCACCTTCACGCCGACCGCGGAAGGCGCCCGCACGGCCGCGCTGCAGATCGTCTCCAACGCCGGCACCGCGCTGGTCGCGCTGACCGGGACGGGCCTCTCGGTGCAGCCGATCCTCGCTCCCATCCCCGGGCTGACCTTCCTTCCCGCCTCGGCTCCTGCGACCGTCACGGTGCAGAACGACGGCGGGTCGAGCCTGGTCTTGCAGAGCCTCACCATCGCCGGCGCCAATCCGGAGGCGTTCCAGTTCACGGTGGCGAACCGCGGGTTCAGCAACTGCTTCGCGGGCATGCCGCTGGGGCCGCACGCCGTGTGCTTCCTGGCCATCGGCGTCGCGCCGGGGGCGCTCGCGCCTTCCAGCGGGTCGCTGGTCATCGTCTCCAACGATCCGGCGAGCCCGGAGACCGACATCTCGCTGACGCTGACTCCCTGAGCACGGCTTCGCCTCCACCGAGCCGGGGGGTCGGCTCGGAGCGCGGCGGCGCCAACCCGAACTGAACGGCTCCCGGCGCGGGTCAAGATCGCGCCGGGAGGAAGCACGCCCCTCACTTCACCAGCTTTGCCGTCCCGTCCTTCAGCGAGCGGTCGATGAGCAGCGCGACCTTGCGCTCCACTTCCCTGGCCAGCTTCTCCTGCTGCTTGCCCATCTTCTCCTGCTCGTGGCCGAGCTTCTCCTGCTCCCGGCCGAGGGCCTCTTGCGCCTGCCCCAGCTCCCGCTCCTCGGCGTGATCGCCGCGCAGCCCTGCCCGGGCCTGGCGCATGCCCAGCTCCGCTTGCTGCTGGCCGAGCCGCGCCTGGTGCTTGCCCAGCCGCGCCTGCTCCTCGCCCAGCTCCCCCTGCGGCCGCACCAGCTCGTCGATCTGCTCGATGGTCTTGCCGTCCCGGACCACGTACTGCTTGCCGTCGTGGCGGAACCAGAGATACGCGGGACCGAAGTCGTTCTGGTAGGCGCGAGCGACCTTCAGATCTGCGAGGTCCCCGTGCATGGTGGCGCCGCGCTCGCCGCGCACCACCACCCAGGAATCTTCAGCGAACGCCGCCGGAGCGAATAGGGCCGCTGCCATGACAAGCCGGATCATGGAGGTGGCATACGGCCGTCTGCGGCGTCTATTTCCGGGGGGCCTCAGTCGAAGACCAGGTAGGGGCGCCCGGCCTCCGAACGCAGCACCGTGGGCGAAAGCCGGAACGCTGCCGCCACGTTTTCGCGGGTGAGCACCTCTTCGGGCGCGCCGGCCGCCACGGTCCTGCCTTCGTGCAAGAGCAGCAAGCGATCGCCGAAGCGCGCCGCCAGGTTCAGGTCGTGCACCACCCCCGCCACCACCAGCCCCTCGCGCCGGGCGATGGCCTGGAGCGTCCGCATGAACTCGAACTGGTGGAAGATGTCGAGGAAGGTGAGCGGCTCGTCGAGGAAGAGATAGCGCGCGCTCCCCGGAACGGGCAGCCAGATCTGCGCCAGCACCCGGGCGAAGTGGACGCGCTGCTGCTCGCCGCCGCTCAGGGTGAGGACGTCGCGGTCGGCCATCTCCGCCACGTCGAAGAGGCGCATCACCTCCGCGCAGACGGCGTGGTCCTCGCGCGAGGGGCGCCCGACGAAGTGCGGGTAGCGCCCCATCATCACCACCTCGGCGACGCGCAGGGGAAAGGCGATCTGCACGCTCTGCGAGAGGATGGCGCGCACCGTGGCGAGCCTGCGCGGAGCGATGGCGGACAAGTCGGTGCCGCCGTAGCGGACGCGGCCCCCGTCGGGGTGG
Organism: uncultured delta proteobacterium; assembly: GCA_963792275.1. Taxonomy (GTDB): domain Bacteria; phylum Myxococcota; class Myxococcia; order Myxococcales; family 40CM-4-68-19; genus 40CM-4-68-19. The sequence continues at coordinate 266,478 of CAWBVQ010000006.1, read as the reverse complement.
AGCTGGCCGCTGAGCAGCTTGAGCAGCGTGGATTTGCCCGCGCCGTTGGGGCCGATGACCAGGCTGAGCTGGCCGCCCTCGAAGCGCACGCCGACGCCGTCGACGATGCGGCGGCCCTGGGCGACGCGCAAGAGATCGTGCCCCTCGAGCACGCGCTACTCCAGCCGCTCGCGCCGGCCGCGCAGGAGCGCCACGAACACCGGCGCGCCCACCGCGGAGGTGAGGATTCCGATGGGCAGCTCGGCGGGGCGGAGCAGCAGGCGCGCGGCGATGTCGGAGAGCGTCAGCACGGCGGCGCCGAGCAGCGCGCTGCCCACGATCAGGTAGCGGTTCTCCGACCCGCGCAGCAGCCGGAGCACGTGCGGGACGATCAAGCCGACGAAGCCGATGACGCCGGTCAGGCTGGTGGCGACGGCAACGAGAAGCACGTCCACCGCGACGACCGCGATCTTCAGGCGCGCGACGTCGATGCCCAACCCGTAGGCCTCCGTCTCGCCCAGCATCAGCGCGTTCAGCGCCCGCGCCTGCCGCAGCGCCAGCGCGATGCCGACGCCGGTGGAGACGGTGAGCAGGCCGACCGCGGGCCAGTTCGCTCCGGAGAGCGTGCCCAGGGCCCAGAAGGTGATCGAGCGCGCCTGCGGATCGCGGGCGATGTAGGAGAGGAAGCCCACGCCGCTGAGGAAGAGCGCGTTGACGGCGATGCCCACGAGCAGGACGCCGGTGACCGAGTCCCGTTGCGCCGAAGCCTGGCCGGCGAGGACGAACACCAGCGCCGTCGCCGCTCCGCCGCCCAGACAGGCGGCGATGGGCAGCGTCCAGGGACCGGCGGCGAAGCCGAGCACCGACCCGAGCACGAAGTAGAGCGCCGCGCCGAAGGCCGCGCCGGTGGAGGTGCCGATCAGGCCGGGCTCGACGATGGGATTGCGGAAGAGCCCCTGGAGCAGCACGCCGCCGACTCCCAGGCTCGCGCCCTCGAGGATGCAGGCGAGGGCGCGGGGCAGTCGGATCTCCAGGAAGATGCGCTCGGTCAGATCGAGCAGGTCGGGCTGCGTCCAGAGCTTGCGCAGCGCCGACCCCATCTCGGCGAACCCCACCGGCACCGCGCCCAGGCGGATGGAGAGGACGGCGAGCGCCACCAGCGCCACGGCCAGCGTGGGCAGGACGCCGGCGTAGGGGTCAGCGCGCGGGCGCGCCGTCATGGATTAGTCCCTGGAGCCTGAGCACGTTCTCCCCGGTGCGCGGCCCGATGTACACCAGATCGTGCTCCTCCACACGGTAGACGCGGCCGGTCCGGGCCGCGCGCGTGGTCGAGACTCCAGGCAGGCTGCTCGCGATCGACTCCTTCGAGCCCAGGCGGTCGTAGCCGAAGTCGGTGAGCAAGAGGACGTCGGGGTCGGCCTGGGCCACCACCTCCGCGGAGAGCTGGACCATGCCGCGCTGGCCCTCCACCGCCATCTCGCCGCCTGCCCATTCGATCATCCGTCCGGCGATGCTCGCCCGGGTCATCGTCAGGTAGATGTTCATCGCCTGGCCGAAGTGGATCACCATCACCTTGGGCTTGCGCGTCCAGCGGCTGCGCGCCGCGAGCGCCCGGGCCATGTCGGCGTCGAGCCTGGCGTTCAGCTCCCTGGCGCGCTCCTCGCGGTGGAAGAACGCGCCCATCTCGCCGATCAACCGCTCCGTCGAAGGGATGTCGACGCCGCTGGTGGGAAACACCTTCATGGGGATCTTCAGCTGCTCGAGCTGGCGCATGACGTGCTCGGGCCCGACGTTGTCGTCGTGCAGGATCAAGGTGGGCCTGACCGAGAGGATGCCTTCGGCGCTGAGCGCGCGGTGGTAGCCCACCGTGGGCAGCGACTTGATCTCCGGCGGATAGGTGCTGGAGAGATCGACGGCCACCAGGTCCTTCTCCGCGCCCAGCGCGTAGATGATTTCGCTGTACTGCTTGGAGAGCGAGACCAGCCGCTGCGCGTGCTCGCCGGCCTCCTTGTTGGCGAACCTGCAACCAGCGAGCAGGAAGACGGCGGCCGCGGCGAGGCGGATGGAGCGCCGCATCCGCTACAGCGCCTTGCTCAGGTTGAGCCCGCCATAGACGGTGGTGCCCGGGCCGGGCAGGTAGACGTTGGGAGGCGGGCCGTTGTAGCTCGCGTTCAGGAACACCATCGTGTACCAGGTGGCGTTGGTGATGTTCTTCACCCCGAAGGAGAGGTCGAGGAAGAAGCGCGCGGGCAGCTCGCGCCGGTAGCCCAGCTTGGCGTTCCAGAGCGTGAAGGCGCGGGCGCTGTGCTGGTTGTCGAAGGTGAGCGGCATGGAGCCCACCCGCTGCAGCGTGGTGTTCGCGTAGACGCCCCACCTGGTCACCGCGTCCAGCCCGACGTCGAAGATGTGGTCCGGCACGCCCACTACCCGTTTGCCGTCATAGCTCACGGTCGCCGCATTGTTGTTGTTGTCGCTCTTGAAGTCGTCGTAGCGGAAGTGCGACCAGGTGTACCCCGCGAACGCCTGCAGCAGCGAGACCGGCGCCACGGCGCTGCGGAGGAGCGCGAACTTCGCCGCCGCCTCCACGCCCATGTTGGTCTGGCTGCCGGCGTTGGTGGTGAGGGTATAGAGCACCGTGCCGGAGCCGTCGGTGACCGCCTGCGGCGTCAGCTTGTCGTTCACGCGCAGGTCGAAGAGCGCCACCTCGTATCCCAGGCGCTCGTCGAGGAGGCTGCCCTTGGAACCGACCTCGAAGAGCGTTCCCCGCTCGGGCTTCAGGTCCCTGTTGACCGCGCCGATCTGGGGGATGACGACGCTGCCCGATGCCGGCGGGCTGTAGCCCACGCTGACCTGCGCGTAGACGGAGAGGCCGGGATCGAACGATTTCTGCAGCGCCAACCGCGGCGTGATCACCGGATCGAAGGTCTTGATCCCCGACTGGTCCAGGTGCGAGGGGTTGCCCGAATTGGCCAGCCGATCGCTGATCGCGTACCGGACGACGTTCAGGCTGGCGCCGGCGGTGACGGTGAAATCCGCCGGCAAGAGCGCGCTGCCCTGCAAGAACGTATTCGACTGCAGCGCCACCACTTGCAGGTCGCCGCGCAGCGGCCCCACCACCGCGTCGGTCAGGCCGTAGCTCTTCTTGAAGGAAGCGGTGCGCTCGATCTCCGAGCCGAGCGTGCCGCGCAGGCCGATCGACCCGACCGCGCCCCGGCCTTCGAACTCGGTCCGGGCGCCGACGTTGAGCGCGAGGTTGTCGCTGAGCCCCACCGCGAAGGGCTGGTTGAGCTGGTAGCCGGTGGCGAAGGCGCTGGTGGTGTTTCCCAGCCCGGGCAGGAACTGGTAGCGGTGCGACGCGCCCAGCCGGACGCTGTCGATGGCGACGTGGCCGTTGTTCGCCAGATAGGGCGGCTCGGCGAAGTTCTGCCGGGTGACGAACTGGTCGTCGGTGAGCTGGCCGGCGAGTTGATCGAAGGAGTGGCTGTAGGTGGCCAGGAACGAGAGGCCCTGCCGGCTGCTCGGGCGATAGTCGGCGGAGAGCAGCGCGTAGTCCTTGTCGGAGTCGCTGTGGACGCGGTAGCCGTTCGAGTGCTGGTGGCCGAAGTTGACCAGGAACGAGGTGTTGTCCGAGGCGGTCTCCGCGCGCGTGTTGGTGCGCAGCAGCCCCAGGGTGCCGCCGGTGACCTCCTGCGAGAAGCGGGTCTGGTCGGGCTCGGGCTGGAGCGTGGAGAAGAGCACCACCCCGCCGATGCCGCTGCCATAGAGGCTGGAGGCGGGGCCCTTGATCACCTCGACGCGCCCGAGCATGGAGACGTCGAGGTCGTCGAGGATGGTGGTGCCCTCGGCGTCGGTGAGCGGGATTCCGTTCAGGTAGGCCTTGTACCCGCTGCCGTTGAAGTTGCTCGCGTTGCCGTAGCCGCGGATGGTGATGCGCTGGCCGCCCGAAACGGTCCGGCTCTCGAAGCGGACGCCGGGAATCAGGTTCAGGGTGTCGTCGAGGAAGAGGCCCTCGTTCCGCGTCACGTCCGCGCGGTCGAGCACGCCGATGGACTGCGCCAGGTTGAGCGTGGAGCGCTCCCCGCGAACGGTGGCGGAGAGGTTCGGGTCGGAGACGGCCTCTTCCGGCGCGGCGGCGGGAGCGGGCTTTTCCTGCGCGAACGCGGCGGAGGAGCCAAGCAGGGCGGCGAGCGTCAGCAGTCGGTTCAAGGAATACCCCTCTGGTGGTGACCAGAGAAGTCGCCCTTGGGGCGCCGCTGGTTTCACCGCCAGCGCGCTTTTCCCGCGGGCAGGGCTTGGCGCAGCCGCCGCGCCGGGTCAAACTGCCGCGGCAGCGCCTTTCCTGCCTCGCGGAGCCCGCCCTGAAACCGATTGCGCCCGGAGCGGTACTTGGAGATCCGGGCCTCTTTCGCGCCAGGAGGCCAACCGCCACCCGCACCCCGCCGCCCTCCGCCACGGACGGCGAGCTTTGCCGGCGCGCGCGCGCGGGAGAGGAGGAGGCTTTCCGGATGATCTTCGAACGCCATGCCCCGGCGGTTCGTCGCTTCGCCGGCAACCTGCTGCGCGCCCGTCCTGACGCGGACGAGGCCACGCAGGAGACGTTCGCGAGGGCGCACCGGCGCCTCTCCCGCCTCGGCGACGACGAGAGGCTGCGCGGGTGGCTTCTGGGGATCGCCCGGATCGTCGCGCTGGACATGCTGGCGCTGCGGCGACGGGACGGCGTCGAGGCCCCCGCGGCGGCCGCTCCCGCCGAGGTGATCGATCTCGACGCCACGCCCGAGCACACCCTGCTCGACGCCGAGGCCGAGGCGATGCTGCTGGAAGAGCTCTCCCGACTTCCCGCGCCCAGGCGCGCCGCGCTGGCGCTGCGCCTCGACCACCACCTGGGCTACGGCGAGATCGCCGAGGCGATGGGCTGGAGCGTGCAGAAGGTGAAGAACGAGATCCACCGCGCGCGTCTTTCCATGCGCGATCGGGTGCTGGCGTACCTGCGAGGCGCGAGATGACGGCGTGCCCGGGGCGCGAAGCCCTCGAGGAAGTGGCGCTGGGCGGCGGGACGGCGGAGGCGCGCGCGCACGCCGCGGCCTGCCCGCGCTGCGCGTCGCGGACGGGATGGCTGCGGCGCGAGGAGGAGATCGTACGCCGCTGGGCGGCGCAGGACGACGCGCCCACCGCGCACCTCTGGGAAGGCGTGCAGCGGCGGCTTCGCGCCTCGCGGCGGCGGCGCTTTCTCGGGGCGGCGGGCTGCGCCGCGGTGCTGGCCGCTGCCGCCGTGCTGGTGGCGCGGCAACCCCGCGAGCAGGAGCCCGAAAGCACTGCCTCGGCGGTGGCGGCGATCGACCAGGCGGAGGCGGAGTACCGGCGCGCCATCGACGTGCTGGAGGCGCAGGTTTCCGCGCGCTCGGAATCGGCCTCGCCCAGGGAAGCGGCGCTGGTGCGTGCCCGGACGGGCCTTGCCCGGGCGCGCGCTGCGAGCGGGCGCGAGCCGGCCGGCCGCGTCCGCGTGCAGGAAGGCTACGCGGCGTACTTGCGCTCGCTGCGGCGCGCCTTGCGGGAGAGGCCATGAGGGGGCTGATCGCGGCGCTGATCCTGGCGGCGCCGGGCATTCCCGGACGCGCCGGCCGGCAGGAGCTGGCGGCGGGCAGGGGTAGCGCCTCCGCCGCCGTGGCCGGCGCCATCGCGTTCAACCTGCGCTCCTATGCCGCGGACGTGGAAGTGGTGACCTCGGCGCAGGATTGGGTGACCGTGACGGTGGATCAGGCCGCCCTCCGCGTCGCCTTGCTCGGCGCCGGCGGCGGTCGCATCGAGGCGGAGTTCGGCGGCAAGCGGCAGCTGCACGAGGGCCGGCTGCGCATGGAACTGCCCCGGGGCAGCTCGGTGGACATCTCCACCGTGGGGGGCCGCGTTTCCATTGCCGGCGTGGGTGGAAACGCACGCATCCGCGGCATGTCGGGCGACGTGAAGATCGAGGCGGCCGCCGACGTGGACGCGGAGACGGTGGACGGCGCGGTGATGGTGAGCGGCGCCACCGGCCAGGTTCGCGTGCACACGACCTCCGGCGCCATCCGGGTGGAGGCCGCGGATCCGGCGGCGCGAGCGGAGGTGGAGACGGCCTCCGGCGAGGTGAGCCTCCGCGGCGCCTGCGGCCGGGGCTGCCATCTCGACGTGGACAGCGTGTCGGGAGACGTGCGCTTCGCGCTCGACCGGGGAAGCTCGTTCTCCGCCAGCGTGATCTCCACTTCCGGGAAGGTGCGCGACGAGCTTTCGCTGGGGCTGCGCTCGAAGCGCGAGGCGGGCTGGGCGGAAGGGCACTACGGCAACGCCGACGGCTTGATCGAGTGCGAGACCTTTTCCGGCAACGTCGACTTCGTCGCGCGCTAAGGCCTTGTTTTTTCAGACGGAACTTCACGGCGTCAGGAGGTCTTTGCCCAAACGGAGGTGCTTGCGGCTCTTAAGCAGGCCCCGCACACGGGGCAGTCGCTCTTTCCTGGCACCCGGAGATCGCACATGTCCACCAAGCTCGTTTGTTTCCCCTTGCTCCTGGTCGTGGCCGCCTGCGGCGGCAACCAGCCCGTCCCGGCCCGGCTGAAGGGCGTCTCCGTCACCGCGGCGAACGCCCTCTCCACGGCGTTTTCATCGGACCAGTCGCGCTTCCCGGCGTGCATCGTCCGCTACGACTTCAGCGGCAGCGCTCCCGCGCTCCCCGCGGTGGAGTGCGCCACCGCTCTGGTCGGCGGCGACCCGCTGCACTGGATCACGACCTGCCCTTCGCACCCCTTCGTCGATCGGGAGGTGGAACTGCAGGTCGACGCCCAGCACGTCCCGCTCTTCGAACGGCTGGTCACTTCCGCGGGGGAATTCACCTTCTCCTATGGTCCCCTGCAGTCGAGGCCCGGCGTGACCGTGACCCAGACCGACGCGGCCGGCAATCCGCTGCAGGCGGTGTTCGCGGTCGCGGACATGCTCGACGGTTCCGGCGCGCCCGTCGTCGGCTCGGGCCACCAGCAATGGAGCTGGCGGTACGACGACAACGAGCGCCTGAAGGGCGTCTCGGCGGTCTTCACCGATTTCGGGAAGACCTTCTTCTCGATGGACATCGTCTACGACGACGCCGCGCTCCGCATCCAGTATGCCTCCACGGTGGACTTCTCTGGCGTGACCCTTCCGCCGGGCACTCCGCCGGGCGAGAACGGCGGCTTCGATCAGTTCGACACGAACCTCCGACTGATCGAGCGCTCCTTCTTCCACCCTGGCGACCAGTCCCACTTCACCTACCGATACGACGACCAGGGGCGCCTGCTCACCACCGTCGGGGACCAGAGCCAGGGAACGAGGTCGCACGTCCAGTACGTCGAGAACTTGATCTACGAGTGCCCATGATCCTGACCGTACCCCGACCGCTGCTGCCCGCGATCCTGCTCGGAGCGACGCTTCTGGGTTGCGAGGCGCAGGTGGATCCCTCCTATCCAGGAGAGGCGATCGCCCGGCTGAAGGGGACGGCGGTAGGCTTCGGGGCAGAGGAAGTGGCGGGCTCCGCCGCCATCGTCTGGAATTCGAACGTCGGACCGGAGGTGCCCTCGGGTCCGCGCAGCGTCGAATCGCTCCAGGCGCATTTTCCCGCGGACCTCACCGTCGAGGTGCTCTCCCGGCCGCCGGAGCAGGCCTTCTTCGCGGTCGACGGCGAGACCGCCCGCGTCGCCGAGGGCTACATCTATCTGGTGCGAGCCGGCGCGGGCAGCCCGCCGGTTGGAGCCGACTTCATCGGCCAGGCCTTCGACTCGGTGCTGGTGTACGTCGACGGCACGGTGCAGCCCGACAGCTTGACCGCCCGATACCTGGGCGGCGTCTTGCCGGCGGGATATCACCTGATGGATTGGCGCGCGACGGCGGAGGTGAGCGAGGCGCAGCGATACTTCGCCGACCGCTGCGTGGGCCCTCTCGCCGCCTCGCCGGGGTTCACGCTCGAGGACGCGCAGACCGCCTGCCGCCTGCCGCGCCGGTACCAGCTTTCGCCCGCGGCGGCGGACCTCGCTACTCCTCTCGTCTTCTTTCGCCACCTGGGCGGTCCATGATGGACGAGCGTGGAATCGAGGAGCTGTACCGCACGCACGGCCACTCGGTCCTGCGCAGGGCGCGCGCCATGCTCGGGTCCGATGCCGAGGCGCTCGACGCGCTGCACGAGGTCTTCCTCGATCTGCTGGCGCGTCCCGCCCAGCTCGACGGCGTCGTCAAGCGGATGGCCTGGGTGTACCGGAAGACGACGTTCCATTGCTTGAAGGAGATCCGCCAGCGTGGCGGCCATTTGCGCATCGTCCGCGCCCTGCCGCGACCCGACCATTCCTCGCCCCGCGCCGAGCAGCTGACCACGGTGCGCGACGTTCTCGCAAGGCTGCCCGAGAGGCTGGCCGAGGTGGCCGTCTACTACTACGTCGACGAGATGACCCACGCGGAGATCGCCGGAATCCTCGGATGTTCGAGGCGGCATGTCGGCGATCTCTTGCAGACCCTGCAACGGTGGAGTGAAGACGATGCTCTCGCGTTCGCGAAGTGAGACCTGCGTATCCGACCTGCTGCTCGACGAGCTTCTGGTCGGCGAGATCACGGCTGCCGAGGAGCGCGCTGCCCACGCGCACCTGGACGCGTGCCGCGCCTGCAGCGAGCGACTTCAAGTCTTGCGCAGGGACCGCGACCCGCTGGCCGCGCTGCGACCGCAGCGCGCGAAGCGCCGGCCTTTCGCGGCACGCGTGGTGTTGGGCGGCGCGGTCGCCGCCGCCCTCGCCCTCTTCGCGGTCCGTGTGCCCGGCACCGCGGTTCCTTCCACGCGGACCAAGGGCGGGCCGCGACTCGGGTACTACGTCAAGCGCGGCGGCGACACCCGCCCCGGCGGTGCGGGCGAGACGGTCCGCGCCGGCGACACCCTGATCTTCACGGCGACGGCGGCGACGCCCGGCTTCGTCGCGGTCCTCAGCCGCGAAGGCCCCGGCAAGGCCAGCGTCTACTTCCCTTCCGGCGCGCGCGCGGAGGCCGTGGCCGCGGGACGCGAAGTCGTGCTGCCGGTGGCGACGGTCCTCGACGACGCCGTGGGCACGGAACAGATCTACGGCCTGTTCTGCGTATCGCCGGAGCCGATCGAGCCGCTCCGGAGCGGGCTGGCGGCGACCGGGGCGCTGGCGGTTCCGCAGGGGTGCCATGTCGACACCCTCACCCTCTCGAAGGGACGCTGATGCGGTCGGTGGCGCCCGTGGTGCTCGCGGTGTTGCTCGCGGCGCGGGCAGCGCCTGCGCAGGTCGTCCGCTATGCGGTGCTGGTCGGGGAAAACTCCGGCGAGGCCGACGAGCCGCCGCTGCGCTACGCCTTCGACGACGCCCAGCGCCTCCGCGACGTGCTCGCCGAGCTGGGCAATTTCCTGCCCGAGAACATCGTGCTGATCAAGGGCGGCAGCGCCGAGGACATGCGCAGCGCGCTGATCCGGATGAACGACCGCATCCGCACCGCGGGCACTCCGGCCGTCTTGCTCGTGTTCTATTCCGGCCACGGCGACGCGAGGGCGCTCCACGCCGGCGGAACGCCGCTTCCGCTCGAGCAGCTGGAGGCGCTGGTGCGCGGGTCTGCGGCGGCGTTCCGACTGCTGATTGTCGACGCCTGTCGCTCCGGCGCGCTGACCCGCGTGAAGGGCGGGGCGCGGGTGCCGGCGCCACCCTTCGAAATTGGCGAGCGCCTGCCTTCCGACGGGGTGGTGTTCTGGAGCTCGAGCGCCGCCAACGAGGACGCGCAGGAATCCGACGACATCGGCGGATTCGTTCTTCACCCACCACCTGGTCTCGGCCCTGCTCGGCGCGGCGGACGCCAACGCCGACGGCATCGTGACCCTGGGAGAAGCCTACCAATACGCGTACCAGGCGACGCTCCGATCCTCGAGCCGCACCCTCGCCGGCATGCAGCACGCGACCTTCCGCCACGAAACCCACGGCATGACCGACCTGGCGCTGACCACGCTCGGCGGCCGCGAGCGCGCAACCCTGGCCATCCCCGGCGACCGGGACTACGTCATCTTCCAGGGCGGTTCCGAGGGCGCGGTGGTGGCGGAGATTGGCGCTCACGACGGCGAACGCCAGGTCAGCCTGCGTCCTGGCCGATACTTCCTCCGCGGACGCTCCCGCGATTGCCTTCTCGAAGGCCCGGTCACGCTGCGCGCCGGAGAACGCCGCGGCCTCGACGAGGACGCGCTCGAAGAGGTCGCTTTCGCCCGGCTGGTGCGCAAGGGGTTGGGCATGCGACCGCGCGCGCACGGCGTGGAGGTCGGCTACACGGTGCGGACGCCGCTCTGGAGCGGCGCCACCGCCTGCCAGGGACCGCTGGTGGCGGCAGGCCTCGATCTTCCCGTGCTCTCTTTCTCCGCGCGCGCCTTCGGTTGCCTGGGCGGTTTCAGGAACGACTTCCTCAGCGCGAGCAGCAACGAGTTCGGCGCCGAGCTGGTGGTCCTGCACAGCTGGGACGTGCGCAGCGTCAGCCTGAGCGCGGGCCCTGTCGCGGGAGCCTCGCTTCTCGTCCAGCGCTTCACCGCGGCAGGCGCCGCGCCGTCGCGGACCACGCCCGCGGCACACGTGGGACTCGCGGGCGTCGTCACCTTCGACGTGACCGCGGACGCCTACGTCGCCGCGGAAATCGACGGCCTGACCAACTTCTTCCCGCAGGTAGAGGGAGATCACACCGTGCCGAGAGCGGTGTTCTCGCTGCGTGGCAACCTCTTGCTGGGCAAGCGCTGGTGATCGCGCATCCCCTCAGATCGAGGAGAGCGCGACCGAGATGATGTCGGCCGAGCCCCGCCGGATCCGCTCGAGGACGGCGGCCCCGGGGTCCTTGTCCAGCTGGATCCGCGCGCAGGCGGCCTCCGCCCCTTCGAAGACCACGTTGTCCGTCTGCTCCACGTTGATCCCGGCTGCGCGGAGCTCGCCGAAGACGTGGGCGAGGACGCCGACGCGGTCGAAGTGACGGACGGAGAGGAGGTGCGTCGCGGGCGTGCGCTGCGACAGGTTGACCGCGTTCGGGACCATGCCGGTCGTCTGATAGCTCTGGACGATGCGCACGGTTTCGGCGGCGATTGCGTTCTGCGCCTGCTCGGTCGAGGCGCCCACGTGATGGGTGCCGATCACCCCGGGGAGCTTCGCGATGGGGTCTTCGAAAGCGCCGCTGCCGCCGGAGGGCTCCTTTTCGAAGACGTCGAGCGCGGCGCGGAGCCCCTTCTCCGCGATGGCCGCCGCGAGCGCCGCCTCGTCCACCAGCTCGCCGCGGCTGGTATTGACGAAGAAGGCCCCGGGTTTCATCGCGGCGAAGAGGGCAGCGCCGAAGAGGCCCCGCGTCTGCGCGGTCAGCGCGAGATGCACGGTCACGACGTCGGCCTCGGCGGCCAGGGTGCGGAGCGATTCGGCGCGGCGGACGCCAAGCTCGGCTGCACGGGCGTCGTCGAGCGAGCGGCTCCAGGCGATGACCGGCATGCCGAAGGCCCGCGCCCGGAGCACCACCTCCCTGCCGATGGACCCCACTCCGGCGACGCCGAGCGTCCTGCCGGCCAGCCCTTTGGCCTTGGCGAATTCGGACTTGTTCCACACGCCTGCCTTCAACGCTGCGGTCTGCTCGGGAATCCGCCGGTCGAGGGCGAGGATGAGGCCAAAGGCCAGCTCCGCCACCGCGACCGAGTTCTTTCCCGGGCAGTTCGACACCGCGATGGCGCGGGCGGAAGCCGTCTTCAAGTCGATGGTGTTGACGCCGGCCCCGGCGCGGACGATGAGGGAGAGCGCCGTCGCCGCCTCCATCTCCGCGGCGGTCACCTTGGTGGAGCGGACCACCAGCACGTTCGCGCCCGTCTCCGCGAGCCGCCGGCCGAGCGACTCTCCCTCCAGCTTGGGCTCGTAGAACACTTCGCACCCGAGCGCCTTCAGGCCGGAGAGCCCGGCTTCCTCGAACTTGTCGGCGACGAGGATCTTCATGCGAACCCTCCGGAGCGCGGTCCGGCGGCAGCCTGGCCGGGCGGGCCGGTGTCTTGCGGCGCCCCCGGTCCTGCCGCCGCGCCATCCGCGCCTTGCACGATCCGGCTGCGCACGAACTGGAGGTGCTGGCGCAGCACGTAGACCTGGTCGGCGACGGACGCGGGCAGCTTGACGGTGATCACCCGTCTCTCGATCTCGTCGAGACGCTGGAGGAGATCCGCCCGCTGCTGCGCCGTGGTCTGTCCGAAGGCCACGCGCTCGAGCGCCATCAGCTCGCCATAACGGCGGTAGATTCGCCCGTTGATCCGCCAGCGGTAGAGCAGCGGCACCACCCGGAGACCGGGGATGAGCAGCACCGCGATGGGCACCAGCAGGACCAGCGCCCGGTCGACCAGGCTGGCGATCCAGAAGGGCAGGTGCTTGTAGGCGAACCCCTTGCCCGCCTTGTAGTAGCGCATGGCGTCCTCGCTCACCCGGTATTCGTGCTCGAGCGGGGCGGGGAATTCGCCTGCCTTCTGCAGCAACGTGGCGCGCCCGTGCACTTCGCGCGCGGCTTCCACCAGCACGTCGGAGAGCGCCGGATGCAGGTCCGTGCGCGCGATCAGCTCGACCGTGGGCGCGACCAGGTTGAGCGTCTCCGCCGGCGTGTTCTTCCCCAGATCGATCGACCCCGGCGGCAGCTCGATCTTGGTGAGATAGCGGAAGCGGCGCACGTACCCGTCGCCCTGCACGAAGTCGAAGAGCCGGACGCCGCTCGCATGCAAGAGCTCGCGCATCGTCTCTCGCGTCGCCGAATCGCCCATCACGAAGATGGCGTCGGCCTCTCCCTTGAGCAGCGCATCCTCCGCGGCCTTGCCTTCCAGATCGAGCAGCCTGGATCGTCCTCCGGCTGCGATTCCGTTGGCCTTGAGCAGCGTCTCCGCGAGCACCCGCGCTCCGCTCCCTTCGCGGCCGATGGCGATCCGCTTGCCCTCCAGCTCCGAGAGCAGCCGGATGGGCTGCGGCGCCCGGTAGAAGATCAGGACCGGGACGTAGAAGACGCTGCCCAGCGACATCAGCCGGCCCGGATCGCCGTAAGCGGACAGTCCCCCCTGGACGAAGCCAATGTCCGCCTCGAACTTCGGATCGCTCAGGCGCTTGAGGTTTTCCAGCGACCCCTGCGACGGGACGATCTTCAGGGTCACGCCCTGGCGCGCGAGGATTTCGCGATAGCGCTCGGCGGAAACCTGGAACGTGCTGCCCTCGATGCCGCTGGTCATCACGATCGAGCGGGGAGGCGCCGGCCGCACGTAGTGGAAGGCGATCCAGAACGCCGCGACCACGAGCAGCACGAACGGTCCCACGGTCACCGCGACGTCGCGCCAGTAGACCCGGGACATCTTCGGACGAGAGATCGCCATGCGCGAGGGAAGGCTGTTCCTGGCCGTCCGGTGTAACCCCCCGGCCGCGTCCTGCCAAGCCGACTGGCGTCGCGGCAGGCCTGCGCTCGCTTGACCGTCCCCCGGGCAGGCGGTATGCCGGCCGTGACTTTTCCGCCCAGCTCGCTGCGACACCCAGACGCGGACACTTCCAATCCCGGGGAACGCATGCATCTCTCATCGTTCGTAGCGGTGGCCGCGCTCGTCTTCGCCGGCGGCGCCCAGGCATCTGGCACCATCCTCCACATCTCCAACTCCGGCTCCACCACGCCGCAGTCGTCGCTCATCGGCGGCGACCCCATCACCGCGCTGGAGATCGACGACGCGCTCGCCGGGGACGCCGACGACGACGGACTGGAGCTCCCCGGCGGCGACGACGCCGACGGCGACGCCTTCCACAACGCTGCCGTCCGCGCCATCGTCAACCGCACCATCGCGGGGCACTCCGGCGAGGGCAGGGAAGGGCACGACGCGCGCCGCGCCGCGCGCAACCCGCAACTGGCGCGCAGCTTCGACGGCGTCAACTTCTTCGACCAGCGCTTCTCCAACAACGGCAACCAGTTCTCGGTGGAGCCGCCCGATCAGGGCCTCTGCGCCGGCAACGGGTTCGTGGTCGAGAGCGCCAACGACGTGATGCGGATCTTCGACACCAGGGGCGGACTGGTGGTGGGGCCGGTGGACCTGAACACGTTCTACGGCTATCCCGCGGCCATCAACCGCGCCGTGAGCCCCAACACCTTCGGGCCGTCGATCACCGATCCCTCCTGCTACTACGACCGCCAGTTGCGCCGGTTCTTCCACATCGTGCTGACGCTCGACCGCGCCGCTCCCACCACCCAGGGGCTGAGCGGGAAGAACCACCTGGACATCGCCGTCAGCGACACCGCCAATCCCACCGGCAGCTGGACCATCTTCAAGGTTCCGGTGCAGAACGACGGCTCGGACGGCACGCCCAACCACGGCTGCGTGGTGGGGCCGCGCGCCGGCCCGTTCACGCCCGGGCCCTGCCTCGGCGACTACCCGCACATCGGAGCCGACGCGAATGGCATCTACCTCACCACCAACGAGTTCGACCTCGCCGGTCCGTTCTTCCGCGGCGCGCAGATCTACGCCATCTCCAAGCGCGCGCTGACCTCGCGCGCCTCCTCCATCCCCGTGGTCCTCTTCAACACGGGCGACGACGCCGACTCCCCGGTGTTCGGCTTCACCGTCTGGCCGGCCACCTCGCCGGGCGATGGCGATGGCGATGACGACGGCGGCCGGGGGACCGAGTTCCTGCTCAGCTCCGACGCGGTCTTCAACAGCCCCTCCGTCTCCACCGAGCTGATCGTCTGGTCGCTGGCGAATACCCGCTCGCTGGACAGCGCCTCGCCCGCGCCGGTGCTCAACGTCAGCGCCGTGGCCGTGGACCAGTACGGCGTTCCGCCCAAGGCCGATCAGAAGGTCGGGGACCTCCCGCTGCGCGACTGCGTCGCCGACGTGATCTGCCGCCCCAAGGTCACCGCCAACGCGGGCAACCCGGTGAATCCGGCGGCGCGGCTGGACAGCAACGACTCGCGCATGCAGCAGGTCACCTTCGCCCGCGGCCTGCTCTGGGGCGCGCTCGACACCGCCGTCTCCATCGGTGGAGCCACCAAGGCGGGCATCGCCTACTTCGTGCTCAATCCGCGCAACGGCCGCATCTCCACCCAAGGCACCATCGCGGTGGCGGGCAACAACGTGACCTATCCGGCCATCGGGGTCACCGAGAACGGCCGCGGCGTCATCGCCTTCACCCTGGTGGGGGCCGATCACTTCCCCAGCGCCGCTTTCGCCAGCCTGGACTCGCGGGCCGGCGCCGGCCCCGTCCACGTGGCGGCCGAGGGGCGGGGATCGCAGGACGGCTTCACCGGGTACCGGCCTTTCGCGGCCGTTCCCCGACCGCGCTGGGGCGACTACGGCGCGGCCGCCAGCGACGGGAAGTCGGTGTGGGTGGCCTCCGAGTACATCGGGCAGAGCTGCAACTTCGCGCAGTACAACCTCGATCCCTTCGGCACCTGCGGCGGCACCCGCGCGCCGCTGGGGAATTGGGACACGCGAATCTCGCAGATCGTGCCTGGCGACCACGACGACGACTGAGCCTCAGGCGATCCGCACCAGCCGCGCGGCGAAGGCCGCACACGCCGCGCGGCGGAGCGCCTTTCCCGACGGCCCGATGGGAAGCTCGTCGACCGGGGAGAACGCGATCGCGCGCGGCAGCTTGTAGCCGGCGAGCTGGCCGCGCAGCGCGGCGCGCACCGCCGTTCCGTCGAGGTGGGTGCGCTCGCGCGGCGCGATCACCGCGGCGACGATCTGCCCCCACTCCTCGTCGGGCACGCCGAAGACGACCGCGCCGGCCACCCCGGGCAGCGCGGCGAGGGCGCGCTCCACCTCCGCCGGATGGACGTTGAGCCCGCCGCTGATGATGGTGTCGTGCTTGCGATCCAGGAGCGTAATCCAGCCCTCGGGATCGATGGTGCCGAGATCGCCGACCGAGACGTGTCCATCGCGCGCCTCGAGCGGAGCGACGGACTCGCCCGCCTCGCTGAGATAGCCGCTCATCACCGCCGGCGAGCGGACGAAGAGCTCGCCGCCGTGCACGCGCACCGAGACCCCGCGGGGTGGCCGGCCGACCGATCCCGGGTGCGCGGCATGCTCGTCGGGTCGGATCACGCTCACCGTCCCCGTCTCCGAGGAGCCGTAGAACTCGTACAGCCGCCCGGGCCCGAGCCAGGCCGCGAACGCTGCTTTTTGCGCCGGCGGGAACGGCGCACCGGCAACGATCACCGCACGGAGCGAGTCGAGGCCCGGAGGATGAAGAGCGAGAAGGCGATGCACCTGCGTGGGCACGAGGAACACGACGCTGGCGCGGTGCCGGCGGACGTCGGCGACGAACCCCTCGGGCGTGAAGCGCGGAGCGATCACGGTGCGCGCCCCGGCGGCACGCGCGGCGCGCAGGAAGATGCCGGGCGCGGAATGGGCCAGGGGACACACGATCAGGTGCGTGTCGGCGGAGCTGAGGCCGTAGCTCGAGCGCAGCTCGTCGGCGCGCGCGCGCTCCTGCCCGGCGGTGCGCCAGCAGCCCTTGGGGAGCCCGGTGGTGCCGGAGGTATAGAGGAGCGTCGCGCCGGTTCTCGAGTGGTCCAGCGCCAGCGCAGGGCCCAGCGCGCCATCGAGGTCGACGATGGGCACGCCGCGAGGAGCGGCGCCGCGGTGCGCCTCGTCCACGAGCAGCGCCCGCGGCCGCGCGTGTGCGACGATCCAGGCAGCCTCGGCCGGAGCGAGGCGCGGGTTGATGGGTACGAGCACGAGATCGGCCGCGGTCGCGGCATCGCGCGCGGCAACGAACTCCGGACCATTGCCCGCGAGCACCGCGATCCGATCGCCCGCGTGGACGCCGAGTGCGGCAACCCTCGCGACCACGGCTGCGGCCCTGCGCGCCGCGCCGTCCTCGTCGAAGACCCCGGTCATCCTACTTCTGGAAGCAGAACACGCGCGCCGCGCCCTGGCAGCCGATCGACGACTTGTACTCGTTGGCCCAGAGGAACGTGTATTCGATCTGGCCGCCGTCCCCGCTGCCGGTGGTGGATCCCCAGTTGTTGCACGTGCTGGCGAGATCGCCGGGAACATTCGATCCCTGAGATCCCGTCCAGGTGATTCCCCCGGCCACGTACGTCTTGTCCGCAGCCACGTCGATGGGCGCGAGAATTCGCGTGCTGGCGATCTGCGACGCGGCCGTGACCACCTGCACTCCGTCGGGCCGGACCCACGTGGGCAGGCCGGGATCGATGGAGAAGCGCGCGAGCGGGGTCTCCCCGTCGACGGCGAGCAGCGCGAGATAGCTGCCCGGCAACCCGGCGGCCTCCGCTTCGGACTGGCAGATGGCGTCCGCGTTGGCGCGGCTCTTTCCAGGCGCCGGGGCGAAGAGGCCCTTGCTGACGAATGCGATCCGCCCCGCGGCAGCCGCGACGACGGGAGTGTTGAACGAATCCTCGAAGCAGTACAGGTCGAAGGGGCCGCTGCACGGCGAGAGGAAGGGAGCCGCGGTCCATGCGCGGCTGCCGCCGCTCGGCACGCCCGTTCCCTGGGTCGTGCCGGAGGTCGACGTCCAGTCGTTGCAGGTGCCTCCGGCCAGCGCGGTCCCGTCTGCGTTCGTGCCGCTGGCAGCTGTGGACGGGATGCCGAGGTCGGCGGCGTTCTCCGAGACGACCGGCGGATAGAAGACCTTCCCCGCGGCGAGATCCGCTTGCGAATTCGCGAATGGCCGGCCATCGGTGCGGATCCAGCCGTTGGCGGAGCCCAGCTTCGCGATCGCGTTCTTCGTCGAGGTCGAGAGCCACGCGACATAGTGGCCGGGGAGACTGGCCGCCGCCGCGCTCCCGTTGCAATGGCCGTCCGCAGCGGCCTGGGCCGCGTCTGCCGTGACGCCGAAGGGCATCGGCAGCGGCGCCGAGGTTGTGAACACGAAGTTCGCGTTCGGCGCGAATCGCGCCGTCACCGTCACCGGACGCCCCATGGTCAACGTGCACTCCGGCGAGCTGCCGCTGCACCCTCCTGACCAGCCTGCGAAGCGCGACGAGCCGTCGGCGGGGGCGGCGACCAACGAGACTGCAGCGCCGCTCACCACCGCCGCGGTACAACTCCCCGCCGTGCAGGTGAAGAGCGGGCTACCGCCGCTGGTCGCGGTCACGCGGCCGGTCGCCGCGACCAGAGCGGTCATCGCGACCGTCAGCGTGGGCCGCTCGGGGGCCGCCCCTCCGCATGCGCAGGCCATGGCCAGGACAGAGGAACAGGTACGGAAGCTCATGTCGCGTCCTCCGCGATGTCGGGAGGGCCATGTTGCCATACGCCGCGTCTGGATGTCATTTGCGCGACCTTCATCATCAAGGTGCCCGCGCTTCGAACCAGGCATCGGCCGGCATTGGCGTTGACACGTGTCGCGGGCGGCGTCTAAGCAGGTCTCATGACCTCGCGCCCAGACGAGAATGCCGCTCGCGCGTCCTTTACCACCATGGCGGAGGGAACGGCCAACGGACTGGCAGATCATCTCCTCGCATTTTTTGCCCTACGCGTCCGCGCTGCCCGATCGGATCCTCTCGCACCTGCGCCTTTTGGAGGGCGATTGCGGCGGGTTCGCGGTCGACCGCCTCACCCATTCGCTGCAGACCGCCACCCGCGCGCACCGCGACGGCCGCGACGAGGAATATGTCGTCTGCGCGCTGGTGCACGACATCGGCGACACCCTCGGTTCGTACAACCATGCGGACATCGCCGCCGCCATGGTGAAGCCCTTCGTCTCCGAGGAGAACCACTGGATGGTGGAGAAGCACGGCATCTTCCAGGGTTACTATTTCTTCCACCACATCGGAGGAGACCGGAACCTCCGCGAGCAGTTCCGCGGTCATCCCTGGTTCGAGCGGACGGCGGAGTTTTGCGCCCGGTACGACGGGCCTGCGTTCGATCCCTCGGCGGAAACCCTGCCGCTGGCCTTCTTCGAGCCGATGCTGCGCCGCGTGTTCGCCCAGCCGAAGCGATCGCTCTACGCGCGGATCGCCGGAACGGGCGCGGCCGCCCGCTGACGCGAAGCCGGTCCGCGCTACGCTCGCCGCGTGGGGAAGGATCCTCCCGACGACTACTACGCCTCGGCGTCGAGGAGGGCGCCGGGGCTGCGCGGTGACGCAGCGGGGTAGCCCTACGCGTCCTCAGGCCGCGCGCGGAGGTGGTTTGCGCAACGCCAGGGGAGCGCATCCGCCCACATTGCGCGGATCCACCGTCCGTCTACTATCCAACCACCATTCGATTTCCCAGAGGGAAGACAATCATGAAGAAGATCGTCCTCGTGTTTCCAGCCATTGCGCTCCTTGCCGGCTGCGGCAGCAGCGAGAACGCGGCGCTGTCGAAGACCTTCAGCTACGGCGCGGCGCAGGCGCCGAGCGCAGCCGAGCAGTCTGCCGCGACGTCCGCGCAGGCCTCGCTGTCGGACGCGGCCGCGTTCAGCGCCGCTCCGGACGGCACCAGGGGCGCCTCGGTGGTGTCGTTCGTCGACGACCTCGCCTCCGCGGTGCTGGGAACGGCGACCATCGGCATGGCGGCGCCCACGCCGGCCTCGGCGAGGAGCATGGTCAGCTCGGCGTTCGCCAGCGACTGCACGGTGGTGAGCGGGGACACCGTCCACTTCACCAACTGCGCCCAGACGGACTCGGGCTTCACGCTCACGCTCAACGGCATCATCTCCAGCAAGGCCGGGACGGTCTCCTGGGACATCTCCGGCGGCTTCTCGGGGACCGACACCGGCACGACCATCAGCCTCGACCTGCACCAGCAGGGCACCATGACGGTGACCGCCACCACCATCAAGGGCCAGGGCACCTCCGACTTCCGCGGCAGCGCCTCCGCGGCCGGCCAGAGCGCAAGCTTCGGTCTTTCCACGGCGGCGCTGGTCGATCTCACCTACCAGACCGCGCCCAGCTATTGCGTGACCTCCGGCACCGTGGAGGTGAAGCGCGTCTGGACGGAGCGGCCGCAGGGCGCCACCGGCCCCGACTTCGCCGACGCCGGCGTGAAGCTCTCGTGGACCGGGTGTGACGCCTTCGCGGTGGCGCACTCCAACTAGCAGCGACCCGCTAACGGAGCGACGGCGAAAGGCCGGCGTGGGCTTCCCGCGCCGGCCTTTCCAGTCTGTGCAGCGCGGATGCGACCGGGCGGCCCATCGCGCGCAGCCAGCGGCAGTTCGCGGCCAGCGCCTTGCGCAGCGTCGGCTCGGAGCGGTAGCGGACGTGGTGGTCGACGCAGGTCTGCTCGACGATGCGCGACAGCGCCGGATAATGCACGTGGCAGACGCGGGGAAAGAGGTGGTGCTCCACCTGGAAATTGAGCCCGCCCAGGTACCACGAGAGCAGCCGGTTGCCGCGGGCGAAGTCCACCGTGGTGCTGACTTGATGGACCGCCCAGTCCTCGCGCATGGCGTCGCCCGGATGCGCCTCCACGAACTCGGCGCCGTCGAGGCAGTGCGCGAGCTGGAAGACCCATCCGAGCACGTTGCCCAGCGTGAAGGAGGCGAGCAGCCAGAGCGGGACCAGCCACCAGGTGGGGTGCAGCACCGCCGGGATCACGAACGCCCAGGCGAAGAACCCGGCCTTCCCCAGCAGCGCGGCGAGGAGCGCCTTTCCCCGCGCAGGCGGAAAGTGTTGTCCCCCGATGCGCCCGGTGACGAAGCCGCGGAAGTCGTCGACGAAAAACCACTTCAGCGGAAAGAAACCATAGAGCAGGAAGACGTAGAGGTGTTGGAAGCGGTGGAAGAACATCCGCCGCTGCCAGGGCGCGAAGCGCAGGTAGGGCATGCCCGCCTCGATGTCGTCGTCGAGCCCTTCGATGTTCGTATAGGTGTGGTGGAGGATGTTGTGCTTCTGCCGCCAGAGGTGCGAGCTTGCGCCCAGCAGGTCGAGGGTGAAGCTGAGCACGCGGTTGACGCCCCGGCTGCGCGAATAGCTGCCGTGATTCGCGTCGTGCATGACGCAGAAGCCCACCCCGGCCATGGCGAGGCCGATGGAGACGGCGAGCAGCGCCGCGACCGTGCCGGAGACCGGCGCGAACATGGCGACGGCCCACGTCCCGGCGACCCAGGAGAGCATGACCGCGCTTTTCACCCGCATGCGCCATCCGCCCTCCTGCCGGCGGCCGGAAAAGTACGCTTCGACGCGGTCCTTCAGATCGGAATGGAAGGGACCCGCTGGGGGGAAGTGAACGCGTTCGCTGGACATGTACGGCTAGGTGTAACGCTTTCAGGTCACCGCCAGGTCACGCCGGCAACTCATTCCAAAGGCCCGGCAGTGCGCGGCGCGCGCAAGAACGGTGCGCCTGCCGGGCGTGTCGGCTATCGGTCGCCGCGCACGGCGGCGCCGCGCGTGCCCTGCTCCGGGACGTGCTAGAGAGCACGCATGACCGATGCGGACGACAGCATCTCTCTGTTGCTCTCGCGGGGGGCCCCGGAATCGAACGCCATCGGCGCGCCGGATTGCACCCCGCTCAGCTATCGCGGCCTGCGCGACCTGGCCGCGCGCACCATCGAAGACTTGAACGCCATCGGCATCGGCCGCGGCGACCGCGTGGCCTTCGTCCTCGGCAACGGCCCGGAGCTGGCGTCCGCGTTCGTCAGCATCGCCGCAGGCGCGGCCGCGGCGCCGCTCAATCCTGGCTATCACTCGGAGGAATTCGAGTTCTACCTGGGCGATCTGCGCCCCAAGGCGCTGGTGGTGGAGGCGGGCGTGGCCTCGCCTGCCCGGGCCGTAGCGGCGAAGCACGGGATTCCCGTGGTGGAGCTGCACCCGCGGCGCGCCGAGGGCGCGGGCAGCTTCCGCCTGGAGCCGCCCGCGGGCATGGCCGCCTCCGCGCGCGCGCCCGGCCCGGCCAGCGGCACCGACGTCGCGCTGCTCCTGCACACCAGCGGCACCACCTCGCGCCCCAAGCTCGTGCCCCTCTCGCAGGCCAACGTCACCGCCTCGGCGCGCAACATCGGCACCACGCTCGGCCTTTCGCCCGCCGACACCTGCCTCAACATCATGCCGCTCTTCCACGTGCACGGGCTGATGGCGGGAGTGCTCTCCTCGCTCCGCGCCGGCGGCCAGGTCTGCTGCACTCCGGGCTTCAACGCGTTGCGCTTCTTCCACTGGCTGGAGGAGGTGCACCCCACCTGGACCACCGGCGTGCCCACCATGCACCGCGCCATCCTCGGACGCGCCGAACGCAACCCCGAGATCCTGGCGCGTCGGCGGCTGCGCTTCATCCGCTCGTCGTCGGCGCAGCTGCGTCCGCGGCTGATGGAGCAGCTGGAACAGGCCTTCCAGGCGCCGGTGATCGAGGCCTACGGCATGACCGAGGCGGCGCACCAGATGGCCTCGAACCCGCTGCCGCCGCGCGCGCGCAAGCCCGGCTCGGTCGGGCTGGCTGCCGGGCCGGAGATCGCCATCATGGACGCGCAGGGCAAGCTCCTGCCGCGCGGCGAGAGCGGCGAGATCGTCATCCGCGGCCCCAACGTCACCTCCGGCTACGTGGAGAACCCGCAGGCGAACGCCAAGTCCTTCACCAACGGCTGGTTCCGCACCGGCGACCAGGGCAACCTCGACGAGGACGGGTACCTGCGCATCAACGGCCGTCTCAAGGAGATGATCAACCGCGGCGGCGAGAAGGTGTCGCCGCTGGAGGTGGACGTGGTGCTGATGGAGCATCCGGCCGTCCAGGTGGCGCTGACCTTCGGGATGCCGCACGAGACGCTGGGCGAAGAGGTGGCCGCGGCGGTGGTGCTCAAGGAGGGCAAGACGGCCAGCGAGCGCGAGCTGCGCGACTTCGCCGAGAAGCACCTCGTGCACTACAAGGTGCCGCACCACGTGGTCTTCGTGAAGGAATTGCCGCGCGGGCCCACCGGCAAGCTGCAGCGCATCGGCCTTGCCGCGAAGCTGGGCCTGGTCAAATGAAGGTCTGCATCTTCGGCGCCGGCGCCATCGGCGGATTCGTGGCGGCGAAGCTCTCCGCGGCGGGCGTCGAGGTGAGCTGCGTGGCGCGCGGGCCGCACCTGGCCGCGATCAAGGCCAATGGGCTCACGCTGCGCAGCGGCGGCGAGACGCTGGTGGTCCATCCCCGCTGCACCGACGACGCGCGCGAGCTGGGACCGCAAGACTACGTGATCATCGCCGTCAAGGCGCACTCGATCCCCGCGGCGGCGCCCTCCATCCGCCACCTGCTCGGGGAGCACACCGCCCTGGTGCCGGCCATCAACGGCGTGCCCTGGTGGTACTTCCACAAGTCGGGCGGGCCGCTCGAGGGCACGCGGCTGCAGAGCGTCGATCCGGGCGGCACGCTCTGGGACCTGCTCCCGCCGAGCCGGGTGATCGGCTGCATCGTCTATCCCGCGACCGACGTGGTGGCGCCCGGAGTCATCGAGCACACCTACTCCAACCGCTTCGACCTGGGCGAGCCGGACGGCTCGAAGAGCGAGCGCGCGCAGCGCATCTCGCAGCTGATGATCAAGGCGGGGCTCCGCGCGCCGGTGCGGCCGCGCATCCGCGAGAACCTCTGGGTCAAGCTCTGGGGGAACCTCTCCTTCAACATGATCTGCGCGCTGACCCGCGCGCCGCTCGACGTGGTGATCGCCAACCCGGAGACGAAAGCCGTGGCCCGCACCATGATGCTGGAGGGGCAGGCGGTCGCGGAGAAGCTGGGCGTCACCTTGCCGCTGGACGTGGACGCGCGCATCGCCGGCGCCGCGGAGGTGGGCGCGCACAAGCCCTCCACCCTCGTCGACCTGGAGCGCGGGCGGCCGATGGAGATCGACGCGCTGCTCGGCGCGGTGGTGGAGATGGCACGTCTGGCCGAGGTGCGGACGCCCACCTGCGAGGCGGTGCTGGCGCTGGTGCGACAACTCGCCCGCAGCGCCGGATGCTACGCGGAGCCTGCGTCCCACTGAACCGCCGCCTTCATGGCGAAGGCTGCAGCGCCGCGCCGATCTCCTCCTCGCGGACGTGCTGCGCCCGGTGGTCCTTGGCGATGAGCAGGTAGATCGACGGGCACGAAGAAGAGCGTGAAGGCGGTGCCGATGGCCATCCCCGCCACCAGCACGAGGCCGATGCTGTTGCGCGCCGCCGCTCCGGGCCCGGTGACCAGCGTGAGCGGGAAGTGGCCGCAGACAGTGGCCACGCTGGTCATCAGCACCGGCCGGAGCCGGGTCATGGCCGCGTTGCGGACCGCGTCCATCTTCGCTCTGCCCTTCTTCTTGAAGCTTGTTGGCGAACTCGACGATGAGGATGCCGTTCTTCGAGATCAGGCCGACCAGCGTCACCAGCCCGACCTGCGAGTACACGTTGAGGGTGGTGGTCCAGCGGTCGGTGAAGAAGTGCAGGTTCGGATTCGGCATCTTGAGGAAGGTCATCAGCAATGCGCCGAACATGGCCAGCGGCACCGAGCCGGCGAGGATCACGAAGGGATCGCGGAAGCTGTTGAACTGCGCGGCCAGCACCAGGAAGATGAGCACCACCGCCAGCAGGAAGGCGGGCAGGAACTTGTCGCCCTCGGTGCGGAGCTGGCGCGACTCGCCGGTGTAGTCGACCGTGTAGCCCTTGGGCAGGATCTTCGCCGCCTCGTCCTCGAGGTAGCGGAGCGCCTGATCGAGCGGCACGCACCGCGACGCCGCTGATCTTCACCGCATTGAGCTGCTGGAAGCGGTTGAGCGCGCGCGGCGTCACCCTGTCGTGCAGGGTGGCGATGGTGCTGAGCGCAACCAGCTGGCCGTTCGGTCCGGTGACGTGCATGTGCTCGAGCTGCTCGGGGTTCATGCGCTCGGCGCGCACGAGCTGGGGGATCACCTTGTAGCTGCGCCCGGCCACGCTGAAGCGATTGACGAAGTTGCCGCCCATGGCCGCGGCCAGGTCCTGGCCCACGGTAGCGAGGTTCAGCCCCAGCTCCGCCACCTTGTCGCGGTCGATGACGATCTCCGACTGCGGGCTGATCGATCTTGGTGTCGATGAGCGGCGGGAAGGCGAACATCTGGCTCTGCGCCGCCTTCTTGCTGAAGGCTGCTGGGCGAAGCCGAGGATCTCGTCCGCGTCCGCGGTGGAGGCGATGACGAACTCGACCGGGAAGTTGCCCCCGCCCGGCAGCGCGGGCGGAAGGATGGGGAAGGTCTGCACCCCGGGAATGGCCATCACCTTGCCCTGCACCTCGCGCGAGGATCTGCGCCGCCGAGCGCTTGCGCTGGTCCCAGGGCTTGAGGCCGTCGCCCCAGAACCCGCCGTTGGGGAAGGTGATCTGGAAGGTGAAGTTGCGTCTCGGGGATGGTGAGCAGCTCCTTGTTGATGGCCCGCGTGCTCTGCGTCACCTGCTCCAGCGTGGAGTTGGAAGGCGTGTTGACCACGCCGAAGATCACGCCCTGGTCCTCGGCGGGCGCCAGCTCCTTGGGCGACTGCATGAACATGACCACCGCCAGAAGGCTGATCACGATCCAGGCCGCGTAGATGGCGCCGCGGGCGGAGAAGGTGGCCTGGAGCGTGCGGCCGTAGCTCAGCTTGATGCGATCGAAGGTGCGGTTGATGACGCCCGCGAGGCCCTTCTCCTCGTCGCCGCCGCGCATCAGCGATGCGGACATGACCGGAGAGAGGGTGAGGGCGACCACGCCCGGAGATGGTCACCGCGCCCGCGAGCGTGAGCGCGAACTCGCGGAAGAGCGAGCCGGTGAGCCCGCCCTGGAAGGCGATGGGCGTGTACACGGCCGCGAGCGTGATGGTCATGGAGATGATGGGCCCCACCAGCTCGCGCGCGCCCTTGAGCGCGGCGTCCACGGGTTTGAGCCCCTCGCGCAGGTGGCGCTCGACGTTCTCCACCACCACGATGGCGTCGTCCACCACCAGCCCCACCGAGAGCACGATGGCGAGAAGCGTCAAGAGATTGATGGTGAAGCCGAAGGCCTGCACCAGGAAGATGCCGCCGATCAGCGAGACGGGAATGGCGACCACCGGCACCAGGGCGGAGCGGAAGGAGCCGAGGAAGAGGAAGATGACGATCACGACGATGAGCAGCGTCTCCAGCAGCGTCTGCACCACCTCGTTGATGGCGCTCTGGATGTAGGCGGTGCCGTCGTAGGCGATGAGCCGCCTTGATCTGCTCCGGCAGCTCCTTCTGCAGCGAGCTCATCTCGGCGCGCACGCGCTTGATCACGTCGAGCGAGTTGGCGTTGGGCAAGGACCAGACGCCGATGAACACCGCGGTCTGCCCGCTGAAGTTCACCTCGGTGTCGTAGTCCTCCGCGCCCAGCACCACGTCGGCCATGTCGCGCGAGCCGCACCATGCGCGCCGCCGTCCTCGCCGCACGACCATCTGCTCGAACTCGCGCGGCGAGCGCAGGTCGGTGTTGGCGGTGAGGTTCACCTGCACCAGCTGGCCCTTGGTCTGGCCCACCGCCGCCAGGTAGTTGTTGGTGGCCAGCGCCTGGCGGACCTGGGCGGGGCTCACGTTCAGCGCCGCCATGCGGTCGGGCTTGAGCCAGATGCGCATGGCGAAGGTGCGCGCGCCCAGGATGTCGGCGCGCTGCACGCCCTCCACCGCCGAGAGACGGGGCTGGACTACCCGCACGAGGTAGTCGGTGATCTCGTTCTGCTTGAGGAACTCCGAGGAGAAGCTCAGGTAGGCCGAGGCGAACTGGCTGTCCGCCGACTCGATGTTGAGGACGGGGACCTCGGCCTCGGGCGGCAGGTCGCCGCGCACCTGGTCCACCTTGGAGCCGATCTCCGAGAGGGCCTTGGAGGAGTCGTAGTCGAGGCGCAGGCGGGCGCGGATGATGGAGACGTTCTGGTGGCTCTCCGATTCGATGTAGTCGATGCCGTCGGCCGAGGCGATGACGCGCTCGAGCGGCGTGGTGATGAAGCCGCGCACCAGCGCCGCGTTGGCGCCGACGTAGGTGGTGGTGACGGTGATGGCGGCGTTCTCGCTGCGCGGATACTGCCGGACGTTGAGCCGCCGGATCGCCTGCACGCCGGCGATGACGATCATCAAATTCACCACCAGCGCCACCACGGGCCGGCGGATGAAGAGGTCGGTGAGCTTCATCACTTGTCCGTAGGCACGGGCGCCGCCGCGGCTTCCGGCGCCAGGTCGTCGCGCACCATCACTGACGCGCCGTTGCGCAGCTTGAAGGCGCCGCTGCTGACGATGGTCTCGCCTGCCGTGAGCCCCGACTCCACCGCCACGAGATCGCCGCGACGCTCGCCCAGGCGAACGAACTTCTGGTGCGCGACCAGCGAGGTCTTGCCCCCTTCCGCCTTCTCCTCGATGGAGAAGACCGAGTCGCCGTAGGGAGCGTAGACCACCGAAGTCGCGGGGATCACCAGCATGTGGCGCTTGTCGGGAGAGAGCACCTCCACGTTCGCGAACATGCCTGCGCGCAGGCGCCCGTCAAGGTTGGGGAAGGTGGCGCGAACGCGCACGTTCCGGGTGGAGACGTCCACCTCGGAGTTGATGGTGGTGACGAGGCCGTCCCAGCTCGACTGCGGAAAGACGTCGGTGCGCAAGCGGGCCTGCATCCCGGCGTCGAGATCGGCGAGGGCCTGCTGCGGCAGCCAGAACTCCGCGTAGATGGGGCTGATGGACTGCAGCGAGGCGATGGGCGTTCCCGAGGCCAGCACCTGCCCCAGCTCCACCTGGCGGATGGAGATGCGCCCGTCGAAGGGAGCGCGGATGGTCTTCTTGGCGATGGTGGCCTGCAGCGTGGCGACGTTGGCCGAGGCCTGCTCTTCGCGCGCCAGGGCGGCGTCCAGGTCGGCGGGCGAGTTCGACTTCGCCTGCCGCAGGCTGCGGGCGCGGACCAGATTCGCCCTGGCCAGGTTGGCGTCGGCCCGGGCGGCGGCGAGTTGGGCCTCTTCGGTGGAGATGTCGAGCTTGACCAGCATCGCCCCCTTGCGCACGAAGGAGCCCGAGTCGAAGCCGATCTCGCGGACCGTGCCCGCGACTTCCGATGCCAGCGTCACGCCGCGCACCGCGACCAGCGTGGCGACCGCCGGCCGCGAGGCCTGCCACTCGACCGGTTCCACCTTGGCCGAGGTCACCGCCTCCGGCGGAATGGTGAACGACTTCCCGGCCTTGATCATCGAGCCGATCTGCATGGCCTTGGTGCCCGCCAGCACGACCAGGACGACCACCAGGGCGGCGATGGCGACCATCCAGACGCGGCGGCGGTTGACGGGCACGGAGCCTTGTTCGGTGCTTGCTGCGATGTCCACGAGTCCCCCGGACGGATGCGCCCGCTTGATATTGCATGAGCCCGCGAAAGTCATCCTGAGATCGCGGACCCCAGCCTGCGATGCCGGTAGCGCGGCATGGATTCCGCGGATTCCCGGCACGGCGCCGGATCACCCCTCCAGCGGCCCGAACAGGCCCGCGTGGTAGTCGCGGATGGCCTGCACGATCTCCTCGCGCGTGTTCATCACGAAGGGCCCCTGCGCGACCACCGGCTCCTTGAGCGGCGCGGCGTGCCCGAAGAGCAGGGTGGCTCCTTCCGGCGAGCGCAGCTCCACCTCGTCCCCGTCGTCGTTCAGCTCCACCAGGTGGAAGGCGGGAATGCCCTGGAGCGCCCCTCGCGCCACGTAGAGGAAGACCGTTCGCCCCCGCGGCGCGGGCAGCCGCACCGCCGCTTTGGGCTCGAGCGAGACCGTGCTCATCCACACGCCGGTGAGCGACTCCACCGGACCCCTCTGGCCCGAAAGCTCGCCGGAGATCAGGCTCACCGCCGCGCCCTCCAGCGAGAGCCGCGGCACCCGTTCCCTCTGCACGCCGAAGTAGCGGGGCGCGGTCATCTTGAGCCGCGCCGGCAGGTTGATCCAGAGCTGCAGGATCTCCAGCGGGCCGCCGCGGTCCTTGAACCCGGGCGAGGAGATCTCCGCGTGGACGAGCCCCCGTCCGGCGGTCATCCACTGCGCGCCGCCAGCGGCGATCACGCTCTCGTGCCCGCCGGAGTCGCGGTGGAGCAGGTCCCCCTCGAGAATGAAGGTCACCGTCTCGAAGCCGCGGTGCGGGTGCGGCCCGAACGGAAGCCCGTGGTTGTGCGGCGGGTAGGTCTGCGGCCCGTGGTGGTTGAGGAAGAGGAACGGTATCCAGGTCGTCGATCGACCGGCTGGGCAGCGGCCTGCGCGTCAGCAGATCGGCGATGTCGTCGCGCTGGGCGCGATGGAGGTTGCGGACGGTTCGCGGCATCCCGGCGACTTTGACGGCCGCTCAGTTCGCGGGCTGGGTCTTGAGATGCGAGTCGAACCACCCGACGATGCGCTGCGTCCGGTCGCGCACGTGGGCGGGCTGCCGGATGTGGTGGCCCTCGTCGCCGTACACCACGAGCTGCGTCTCGACGCCCAGGCTGCGCAGCGCGTGCCAGAATTCGTACGCCTGCGGCAGCGGCACCTCGGCGTCGCGCTCGCCCTGCAGCACCAGGGTGGGAGTCTTCACTTTCTTGATGAAGGTGATGGGGCTCGAGCGGGCGTACACCTCGGGATCGTCGTACACGGTCTTGCCGAAGTAGGGGAGCATCCACTGATCGATGCGGTTCTGCCCGTAGTAGCTCTGCCAGCTTGCGATGCCCGCGCTCGCCACCGCGGCGTGGAAGCGGCCGGTCTGCGTCACCGCCCACATGGTCATGTACCCGCCGTAGCTGTGGCCGTAGATGCCGACGCGCCCGGGATCGACCGGGGCGCTGGCAAGGACGGCGTCCACGCCCTTGAGGATGTCGCGCAGGTCGCCGTAGCCGAAGTCCTTCACGTTGGCGCGGGTGAAGGCCTCGCCCTGGCCGAACGAGCCGCGCGGGTTGGGCAGGAAGACGAAGTAGCCCTGGCTGGCGAGCAGGAGCGCCTGGTCGTTCCAGGAAGGCCGCACCGCGCTGGCCGGACCGCCGTGGACGATCACCACCATCGCCGCCTTCCCCGAAGGCGGCGCGGGAGGAGAGAGGAGCCAACCCTGCACGTCCAGGTCGTCGCTCTTCCAGCGGAGGCTGCGCGCCTCGCCGGCGGGAACGTGCACCTTCGCGTTGCGCTGGGTGACCTTCCGCCAGTCGCGCAGGGAGCCGGCGACGATCTCCGGCGGCTCCGAGAACGACTCGTGGATGGCCGCGAAGACCGCGCCGTCCGACGAGAAGGACGCGCCGACCGCCCAGTGCGCGTGCAAGGACTCGCTGCCCCGCCAGAGGATCCGCGGAGGCGCGCTCGCGTCCACGGCGACGGTGGCAAAGGCGCTGTCGCCCTCGATTTGCAGGCCGAAGAGGATCTCCTTCGGCTTGATCCAGTGCAGCGTCGCCGGCGTGCCGCGGTAGCCGGGCGTGAGGTCGCGCGGCCCGCCGCTTCCGTCGGCCGGGACGACGAAGATGTCGCCGCCGTTGGCCCCCGCGTCGCTCATCAAGCCTTCGATGAAGGCGATGCGCTTGCCGTCGGGGCTGAAGGTGGGCTCGCAGATTCTGCAGGGCCGGCTTGTGCAGCAGCCGCGCCGCGCCGCCCTTCGCGTCCAAGGTGTAGAGCTGCGCGAACCACCAGTTGTCCTCGCCCGAGCCGTGCGCCGCGGTCAGGGCAAAGCCGCCGCCGTCGGGGCGCCAGTCGTATTCGTAGACGAAGAGGTCGGCGGGGGAGAGCGGCCGCAGGGGC
Organism: uncultured delta proteobacterium; assembly: GCA_963792275.1. Taxonomy (GTDB): domain Bacteria; phylum Myxococcota; class Myxococcia; order Myxococcales; family 40CM-4-68-19; genus 40CM-4-68-19. Next base: position 235,923 of record CAWBVQ010000006.1, on the reverse strand, counting down.
GCGCTGCCGTCGGCGGGCACGAGCGAAAGGCGCTGCTCCTTGATCTCCTCCAGCACCACGCCGGTCTGCCTCGAGGCGGGCATCAAGGGCCCCCGCTCGTCGGCGCCGCCGGCGATGTAGAGCACCGACAGGGTCTTGCCGTCGGGGCTGAAGCGCGGCTGCTCGAGGTGGCCGGTGATGCGGGTGAGCTGGCGGACCTTGCCGGTGCGCAGGTCCGCCACGTAGAGCTGCGGCTGGTGCGGGCGGACCGCATCGGAGAGGAAGGCCAGGGACTGTCCGTCCGGGCTGAAGGCCGGCTCGTCCTCGTCGTGCGCCTTGCCGTCGCTGCCCGCGCTGATCTTCCTCGGCTGCGCGGCGCCGAGGTCCTGCACGTAGAGCAGCGACTCGTCGGCCGCCGGGCCGTCGGGCGTCTGCACCTTCTCCATCCACGCCACGCGCCTGCCGTCGCGCGAGAGGGTGACGGCGCGCATCGAGACGGTGGACTGCAGCGTACGGAGAACGTCGACGGCGGGAACCGCGGCCAGAAGCGCGAGGACGAGGATCATCGCCCCAGTCTACGTCAGAGCACGCGCCTTGAAAGCAAGAGCAGGGTGCGCGGGTCGCGGGTGCGCACCCGGAAGCGCCCGCGCAGGCCGCGCAGGTCGCGGCGGGTGAAGCGTTTGCAGTAGCGCACGTCCACGTCGCGCACCTCCGCGAGCACCTCCCTGGCCAGGCCCTCGTCCTCCACGCAGATGACCAGCTCGAAGTCCTTGTCCCTCTCCAGGCTGCGGTAGTTGAGGTTGGTGGATCCGTGGATGGAGACGCGCCCGTCGAAGGCGGCGATCTTCAGATGATTGAAGTGGTTCTGGTACTCGTAGACCGCGATGCCCGCCTCGAGGAACCCGCTGTAGGCATGCTGCTGGGCGTCGTGGGCGAAGGTGTTGTCGTTGTGCCGCCGCGCGGGCAGGATCAGGTCTACCCTCAGCTCCGGCCGCGCCCGCTTGGCGGCGATCAGCGAGTCCACGATGGCCGGATGGTACAGGTACGGGTTCTCGATGAAGATCGACTCCCGCGCGCCCTGGATCAGCTCCAGGTAGCGCTCGGTCACGTGGTTCGGCTGGTCGTTGGGCTCGTTGAGCAGCACCTCCGTCTTGCCGATGGGCCTGCCGCGCGGCGAAGGCGCGAGCGGCTCGGGCGACTCGTACTCCTTGCCGCCGTCGAGGATGAACCGGTCGCGGAAGTGCCCCTCCAGCTCGCGCGCGACCGGGCCCTCGAAGCGGGTGAGGCTGTCGTGCCACTTCCACCACGGCTCGGGAAGTTCCCGCTTCTTGCGCCGGTCTCCCTCCACCCGCGCGTCCACCTCCGGGTCGAAGGGCTCGTGGTAGAGGTACTGCGCCCCGATGTTGGCGCCGCCGCAATACGCCACCCGCCCGTCGACGATGACGATCTTGCGGTGGTCCACGTGCAGATCGTCGATGGCCACCGTGTCGCGGATCTGCGCCGCGAGCGAGCGCAGCCTGGCATCGCCGGCCGGCACTTCCTTGTCGTAGTCGATGTTGGTGTCCACCACCTCGACGCCGTGCTCGCGCAAGAAGGCGCAGAGCGGTCTCGGGTCGGTGGGATCGTAGTGGACGTTCGGGTCGTGCCGCATCATCCGCTTCTCGCCGGTGGAGAAGGGATCGCCCATCTCCGTCTTCTCCATGTTGAGCAGCACCCGCACCTTCACGCCTTCGGAGGCCTTGCGCGCGAGCGCCTGCGCCACCTCCTCGCCGATGGGGTCGCGGAAGAAGAGGAACATGGCGACGTGGACGTAGCGACGCGCCTCCGCGATGTCGCGGAGCAGGGCGGGGAGGACGCGGTGTCCGTCGATGAGCAGGTGCGCGTAGTTCAAGCTGCAAGGAAGATGCGACATGAAATCCTGTCCCGCAGCAGGCAGGCGGTCGGCGCCGGCGCGCCCCGGCCGCGGCGAAGCCCGGTATACGTCTCCCATGTCCGAATCCGCCCTGGCCGGTCTCCACGTCCTCGAGGTGGGCAACTTCATGGCCGCGCCCTTCTGCACGCTGCAGCTCGCCGATCTCGGCGCGGACGTGGTCAAGATCGAGAACCCCGACGGCGGCGACGGGGTGCGCGCCACCGCGCCCTTCCTGGAGGGCGAGTCGTCCAGCTTCATCCGCCTCAACCGCAACAAGCGCTCGCTGGCGCTGGATCTCAAGGCGGCACAGGGCAAGGAGATCTTCCGCCGGCTGATCCCGGGCGCCGACGTGGTGGTGGAGAACTTGCGGCCCGGCACCATGGCGGACCTGGAGCTGGACTACCCGCGGCTTGCGCAGCTGAACCCGCGCCTCGTCTACGTGGCGGCCTCGGGCTGGGGGCAGGACGGCCCCTACGCGCAGCGGCCCGGCCTCGACATCATGGCGCAGGGGATGAGCGGGCTCATGTCCATCACCGGGGAGGAGGGCGGCAAGGCGCCGGTCAAGGTGGGCGTTCCCGTGACCGACCTCGCCTGCGCGCTCTATGGGGCAATCGCCGCGCTTGCGGCGCTGCGGGTCCGCGATCGCACCGGGCGCGGGCAGTTCGTCGACGTCTCGCTGTTCGAGGCGGGCGTGTCGCTCGCGGTCTGGGAGGCCGGCCGCTACTTCGCCACCGGGGAAGTGCCGAAGCCGCTCGGCTCGGCGCACCAGACCTCCGCTCCCTACCAGGCGCTGCGAGCATCCGACGGCTTCTTCACCCTGGGCGCCACCACCGCGCGCAACTGGGAGGCGTGCTGCGAGGTCTTCGGCCTCGCGCATCTCGAGCAAGAATCCGCGCTTCTCCAAGAACCACCTCCGCCACCAGAACCGGCGCGAGCTGATTCCGCTGCTGGAGGCCGTTTCGCTGCAAAAGCCTGCCCGGCATTGGGTGGACGCGCTCTCCGCGGCCGGCGTGCCCTGCGGGCTGCTCCAGACCTACGACCAGGTCTTCCACGACCCGCACCTGGAAGCGCGCGGCTTCTTCCCCGAGGCGCCTCACAGAAGGCTGGGACCGGTGAAGCAGATCGGCTCGCCGATGCGGCTCTCGCAGACGCCGGCGAAGATGGCCCGGGCCGGGCCGCTGCTCGGCGAGCACTCCGCGGAGGTCCTGCTGGAGATCGGCTATACCGGCGAGGAGATCCGCGCGCTGGCGCAGGCGGGAGTGATCCGGGAGACGGCATGAGCGAGATCCTGTTCGAAGTGGAGGAGTCCGGGATCGCCTGGCTGACGTTCAACCGGCCGGAGGCGCGCAACGCGATGACCTTCGGCATGTACGAGCGCCTGGGCGAGATCTGCCGCTCGCTGGAAGCGCGGGTCAAGGTGCTGATCCTCCGCGGGGCGGGAGACAAGGCGTTCGTCTCCGGCACCGACATCGCCCAGTTCCGCGGCTTCCACACCGCCGCGGACGCGCTCGCCTACGAGGCGAAGATGGACGCGGTCTTCGACGCTCTCGAGGACGTGCAGGTGCCGGTGATCGCGGCCATCCAGGGCGCCTGCACCGGCGGCGGCGCCGGAATCGCCGCGGCGTGCGATCTGCGGCTGGGAGCGCCCTCGGCGAAGTTCGGCTTTCCCATCGCGCGCACGCTCGGCAACACGCTCTCCATGCGCAACCACGCGCGGCTCGCGGCGCTGATCGGGGTCGCGAAGACCAAGGACATCCTCTTCCTCGCCCGGCTGATGGACGCGCAGGAGATGAAGGCGGTGGGCCTGCTCAACGAGGTGACCAGCGAGGACGGGCTCTACGCGCGCGCCGGCGAGATGGCGCGGACGCTGCTTTCGCACGCGCCGCTCACGCTGCGCGCCGCCAAGGAAGCGCTGGGGCGCGTGGTCCGCCACTGGACGCCAAAGGGCGGCGGCGACGACTTCGTGGTGCGGAACTACATGAGCGCGGACTTCAAGGAGGGCGTCGAAGCCTTCCTGGCGAAGCGCAAGCCGCGCTGGACGGGAAGATAAGCCATGCCCTTTCTCCACAGCGGACGCCACTTCCTGCAGATTCCCGGCCCCACCAACGTGCCCGACCGGGTGCTGCGCGCCATCGACCGGCCCACCATCGATCACCGCGGTCCGGAGTTCGCCGCGCTGGCCAAGGAGGTGCTCGCCGGCTTGCGCCACGTCTTCCGCACCACCCAGCCGGTGATCGTCTACCCGGCCTCGGGCACCGGCGCGTGGGAGGCGGCGCTGGTGAACACGCTCTCGCCCGGCGACCGCGTGCTCATGTTCGAGACGGGCCAGTTCGCGAACCTCTGGCGCGACCTGGCGCAGCGACTCGGCCTCGCCGTCGAGTTCGTGGCGGGCGACTGGCGGCGCGGCGTGGACCCTGCGCTGGTCGAGTCGAAGCTCGCGGCGGATGCGCAGCGGCAGATCCGCGCCGTCTGCGTGGTGCACAACGAGACCTCCACCGGCGTCTCTTCGCGCATCGCGGAGATCCGCGCCGCCATCGACCGCGCCGGGCATCCCGCGCTCTTCCTGGTCGACACCATCTCCTCGCTCGGGTCGATGGACTACCGGCACGACGAATGGAAGGTGGACGTCACGGTGGCAGGCTCGCAGAAGGGGCTGATGCTGCCGCCGGGCCTCTCCTTCAACGCGATCTCCGCCAAGGCGCTGCAGGCCTCCCGGAGCGCCGGCCTCAAGCGCTCGTACTGGGACTGGGCGCCGATGCTGCAGGCGAACGAGAACGGCTTCTTCCCCTTCACGCCGGCGACCAACATGCTCTACGGGCTGCGCGAGTCGTTGGCCATCCTTCAGGAACAGGGCATGGAGAACGTCTTCCGCCGGCACTTGCGCCACGCCGAGGCCACCCGCCGCGCGGTCCGCGCCTGGGGGCTGGAGGTGAACTGCGCCGACGAGCGGGAGCACTCCGCGGCGCTCACGGCTGTGCGCATGCCGCAGGGGCACGACGCCGATCGGCTGCGGGCGCTCATCCTGGAGAAGTTCGACATGTCGCTCGGGCAGGGCCTGGGAAAGCTGAAGGGAACCGCCTTCCGCATCGGCCACCTGGGCTGGTTCAACGACCTGATGCTCTGCGGGACGCTGTCGGGGGTGGAGATGGGCCTTTCGCTCGCGGGCGTGCCGCATTCGCGAGGCGGCGTCACCGCGGCGATCGAGCATCTGGCGCAGGGGTAAGTCCGGACCGCACAGGCTGCGACGTGGAGGCCTTCCGATCCCACCCCAAAGGATGGTTTCTTTTTCCAGCGGCGCGGCAAGAGCTGCCAGGCGCCGGAGGGAGAGCCGTGCTGCTGACCATCCTGGAGTTCACCGGCAGCGCCATCGTCGGGGTGTTCTACGTCACCATCCTGGTGGCGCTGGCGACGCGGAAGAAGGCCGTGACCTCCACCGCCGAGCAGGACGAGAAGACGCCGCAGCTCTACTAGCCGCCGTAGAAGAGGCGCACCAGCGAGAGCGGCACCGCCGGCACGTACGTCGAGAGCAGCAGCACCAGCATGAGCACGGCGATGAACCACACGTTCACCTTGGTGACCTCCCACATGTCTGCCCGCGCGATGGAGCAGGCGACCGTGAGGACGCTGGCGACCGGCGGCGTCTGCTGCCCGATGCCCAGGTTGATGGTGATGATGATCCCGAACTGCACCGGGTCGATGCCCACGGCCTGGACGAGCGGCATCACTACCGGAACCACCAGGATGATGGCGGCGGCCGAGTGCAGGAAGAGGCCGAGGATGAGGAAGAGCACGTTGAGCAGGAGCAGCACCATCCACTTGCTGTTGCTCAGCGCTCCGGCCGCGAGCGCGAGCTTCTGCGGCGCCTGGATCTCGGTGAGGTGGACGCCGAGGAGGGCGGAGCCTGCGACGAGCAGCATCACCACCGCGGTCTGCACCACTCCGTCGATCATCGCGGCGTAGAGGTCCTTCAGGTTCAGCTCGCGATAGATGAGCAAGCCGATGAGGATGGCCGCGAGCACGGCCAGCGCCGCTCCCTCCGTCGCGGTGACGACGCCGCCGAAGATGCCGCCGAGGATCAGCGCGGGCAGGATCAGGGCCCAGGAGGCGTCCTTGAAGGCCACCCACACGCGGGCGAGCTGGAACTTCTCCTCGACGGGGAAGTCGTAGACGCGCGCGAAGCGGTAGGCGATGACCATCATCAAGAGGCCGCCCAGGACTCCCGGCACGATCCCGGCGACGAAGAGCTTGACCACCGACGTGTCCGCCATGGCCGCGTAGAGGATCATCGGGATGGAGGGCGGGATGATCACCGCCAGCGTCGCCGACGAGGAGAGCACCGCGGCGGAGAACTCCTTCGAGTATCCCTTCTGCTTCATCGCGGGGATGAGGATGGAGCCCAGCGCCGCGGCGTCGGCCACCGCCGAGCCGGAGATCTCGGCGAAGAACATGGAGGTGACGATGGTGACCTGCGCCAGCGCTCCGCGGACGAAGCCGAAGATGGCGGAGGAGAGCGCGATCAGCCGCCGCGAGATGCCCGACGCGTTCATGATCGCGCCGGCGAGGATGAAGAGCGGGATGGCGATGAGGGGGAAGCTGGTGGAGCCCGTGTACATGACCAGCGGGACGTTCGCCAGCGCCTCCATGCCTCCGCTGTGCAGGATGGCGAGGAGCGCCACCACCGCCAGCGAGACGGCGATGGGCACGTTGAAGAGCACCAGCACCATGACGGCGCCGAAGAGCCCGAGGATGGCCATCAGTGCGACAGCTCCTTGCTCGCGTCGGTGCTGAGGGCGGCGCCGCGGCCGGAAGCGGCGAGGACGAGGTCAGGCAGGTTGAGCAACTCGGCCACGACGAAGAGCGCGGCGCCGAGCGGGATGACCGACTGGGTCAGCGCCACCGGGACGTCCACCGTCACCAGCGTCTCCCCGGCGAGCACACGGAGGATGTCCACGCCCTTCCAGGCCAGGACGAGGAAGAACCCGATCACCACCACCTCGCGCAGCGCGAGCGCCGCATACCGGCCGCCGCGAGGCAAGGCGTTGACCAGCCCGGGGAAGCCGATGTGCGATTTCTTCAGCGCCGCGAGCGCGCTGCCATAGTAGGTGATCCAGGCGAGCAGCACCGAGGCCATCTCGTCGTACCAGGCGAGCGGCCTTCCCGCGGCGCGGAAGGCGATCCCCGTCAGCACTTCTACGGCGAGGATGACGAGGAGCCCGCCGGTGAACCACTCGAGGACGCGCTCGAACCGGCGGCGCCAGACCGCGCGGCTCAGGCTCACTTCGAGGATCCGAGCGCGACCGCCTTCTCGATCATCTCCTTGCCGCCGGCGACTTCCCTGGAGAACTCGTCATAGACGGGCTTGCTCGCCTTCTGGAACGCTTCCTTGTCGGCCTCGTTCACCTTCATGCCAGCGTGCTTGAGCATGCCGAGGAGCTGCGTGTCCATCTTCGCGCCCACCTGGTACACGAACGGCTGCGTCTCTTCCGCGGCTTCCTGGATCTGCTTGCGCAGCGGCTCGGGCAACGCCTGCCACTTGCGCGCCGAGGTGACGAGGTAGGCGGGCGTGTAGACGTGGTCGGTCATGGAGAGGAACTTCTGCACCTCCTGGAACTTGGAGGTGTAGATCTGCGTGAGGGGATTCTCCTCGCCGTCCATCACCCCCGTCTGCAGGGCCACGAAGACCTCGGAGAGTCCCATCGCCGAGGGGCTGGCGCCGTAGGCCTGGAACATCTTCACCCGCCACTTGCCCTTGGGCACGCGCAGCTTGATGCCCGCGAGATCGGCCGGCACCTGGATGGGATGGCGGCTGTTGGTGATCTGCCGGAAGCCGTTCTCCCAGGTGGCGAGGATCTTGTATCCCGCCTTCTCGGCGATGGGCACCAGCATCGGCCCGACGATCTCCTTGTCGATGCGCTTCATGTGCTCGCGGTCCTTGACCAGGTAGGGCATCTCGAAGAGGCCGAAGGCCGGGACCACCGACGACATCACCGTGGAGGGTAGGGCGAAGTCGATGGTGCCCAGCTTCACCTTCTGCATCAGCTCGGTGTCGTCGCCGAGCTGGCTCGAGCCGTAGAGCTGGATGATCACCTTGCCCGAGGTCTTCTCCTTGACCCTGCGCGCGAACTCGGTGCTGGAGACTTCGAAGAGCGATCCCGGCGAGCCCACGTGCCCGAGCTTCAGCTCGATCGGCTGCGCGAGGGCGGCGGAGGAGGGGACCATGCTGCCCAGCGTGACGAGGGCGGCTGCGAAGAGCGCTCGCATGCGTTGTCTCCGGCGGCAGGGGTGTCGGGGTGAGGTGGCCGCAAATTGTAGACAGCGGGGGAAGGGTCGAAGTCAAGACCCCCGGTCAGCGCTCGCGACTCCGGCTGGGATCTGGGGACACGATACGCAACTCTGCATGCCAATCCAAGATGATCTGGGGACACGATACGCAACCCTGCATGCCAATCCAAGGTTGGCACGGTGAGTTGCGTATCGTGTCCCCGGATCTCCGGTATCGTGTCCCCGGATCTCGGGGATCTCCGGATCTAGAGCGCGCGGAGGCCGGCCTCGGCGCAGTCGAGATCCTGCTCAGGCTTCCCTCCGCTCACGCCCACCGCCCCCAGGACGCGGCTGTCGCGGCGGACGAGCGTCGAGCCGAGGCCGGGCACCACGGGGATCCTCGCCATCCGGTCCACAGCGGCGAAGAAGGCCGGCCGGTCCTGCGCCACTTGCGCGAGCGAACCGCCGTCGCGGTGCCAGAGCGCGGCGCCGCTCGCCTTGGCCTCGGCGATCTGGGCGGAGATGGGGGGCGCCCCGTCCATGCGGGCGAGAGCGAAGAGGAGCCCTCCCTCGTCCACCACCGCCACCGTGATGCGGATGCCGATCTGCTGGGCCCTTGCCTGGGCGGCGTCCACCACCCTGCGCGCTTCTTCGCTGGAGAGAGGCATGGGCGCATTGTACCGCCGCCGAAGGGGCGGCGGTTATGATCGCGCCGTGAAGCCCATCGCGGTCCTCACCCTCTTCGCGTTCGGCTGCGCCACCGTCCGCGTCCCGGTGGCTTCTCTCGGCGAGCCGGCCGACGCGCCGGGCACGGTCGCGCCTCCCCTCACCGAGCTATGGCTGGAGAGCTCGGAAGAGGTCGCGCCCGCCGAGGCACGGAAGGCGGACGCGCAGGCCCGCGCCGCGCTGGCCTCGGCGCTGGCGCGGCGCGAGATCTCCTCCCACGCCGCAGGCGCGTCCGACGCCGTGCTCTTCGTCCGCGAGCGGGCGGTGGGGCTCACCGGGGCGCGCCGCAGCCAGCAGGCCTGGGCCAAGGTAGGCATCGTCGCGGGCGTCGTCGTGGTCGTCGCCGCCGCCATCTTTGCGCTGACTCGCGGGGGAAACGCCTCGGCTCCTTCGGCCAAGGCGCCCAAGGCGCCCGCGCCGGTGGCGGTGAAGCCGCGCGCCGTCCCGGTGTCGCCCGCCGTCCGGCCGGGGTCCTCGCCCGGGCACGCGGTGCCGCTGGGGTCGCTCCCCGTCTACCGGCCCTCGCCGGTGTTCGTCGGGTTCTCGGTCAATCTCTGGGTCGCGCCGAGCCCGCTCGTGCTCGCTCCCGATCCGGCGGAGGAGCAGTGGTACGCGCCGCCGCCACCTCCTCCTCTGTCGGTCGAAGCGGACGCGCCGCCCCAGGATTCCCTCGGGCTCGCGGACGCGCCGCCCGTTCCGGAGCCGGAGCCGCCGGCGCCGCCCATGCAGCTTCCCGCGCTTCAGCAAGCGCTCTCCTTTCGCGTCGAGGATCGGGGATTCTTCGCCGGCCCGGTGACGGCGCTGCAGCTCGACGTGATTGACCGCGCCACCGGCGAGACGGTGTGGACGAAGGCGGTCCGCGCCGATGCCGACCCGCTCGATGCCGCCGCGGTGGCGAAGGTCCTCGACGCGGCGCTCGCGGGACAGGACTGGGCGCGGCGCAGCCGGTGAAGCGTCGCGGCGGCGCCGCGCTCATCGGGGTGCCGCCGCGGTCGACCGCTTCCCCTGCCCGCACCGTCGAGTGCCCAACAGTAGCGGTCCCGATTTTCAGAGGCGATTTCGCGGCCGGACTTGACTTCCCTCGAGTGGTCTGATGATCCGACCTGCGAAAGGTCGGACCAATGCCCGCCTCCGGTCGCTCCCCCGCGCCCCACTCGTTCGAGACGGTCCGAAAGGTCCGGCGCTACGAGCAGGTCGCCGAGCAGATCCGCCGGCTGCTCGGAAGCGGAGCGCTGAAGCCCGGCGACCTGCTCCCCCCCGAGCGCGAGCTGGCGGAGAAGCTGGGAGTGGGCCGCAGCTCGGTGCGCGATGCGGTGCGCACGCTGGAAGTGATGGGCATCCTCGAGCCGAAGCAGGGCCACGGCACGGTGGTGCGCGATCTCAGCGCGGACGCGCTGGTGGTGCCGCTCGCCAGCGTGCTGCAGCACAAGCGCGTGCTGGTCACCGAGCTGCTCGACGTGCGCCGCATGATCGAGCCCGGGCTGGCCGCGCGCGCCGCCAAGAACGCGACCGCCGACGAGGTGCGCTACATGGCCTCGGTCCTCCAGCGCCACGAGGCGAAGCTGCGCCGGGGCGAAGAGGCGGTGGACGAGGACTCCGAGTTCCACTACGCCATCGCGCTGGCGGCCCGCAACGCGGTGGTGCTGCGGGTGCTGGACGTGCTGATGGACCTGCTGCGCGAGAGCCGCTCGCGGTCCCTTCAAGTCCCCGGCCGCCCCAAGCGTTCGTTCGACGGCCACCGCCGCATCCTCCGCGCCATCCAGAAGCGCGACGCGAAAGCGGCCGAGGCCGCGGTGCACCAGCATTTGCAGGAGATCGAGGAGATCGTGATGCGCCAGTTGTGATCCCGGGAGGAAGAATGAGCCGTCTCTTCGCAGTCGAGATCGTCTATCGGGGCATTTTCCAGAAGAAGCTCGCCGCAAACATCAGCCGCGCCATCGTCCTCGCGGCGCACAAGGAAGGAAAACCCGGAATCTCGTTCGGGCGCTACGGCGACAGCCCCGAGCGCAATGGCATTCCCGCCAAGTACTTCGCCATCGTCGCCACCGACGAGAACACCCTCGAGGAGGGAATGGCGAAATACGAGCCCAAGGAAGTGGACGTCACCATCTGCGTCGACGACACGCTCTTCAAGGGCGTGGAGTCGTGGGCCTGGTACGGGCTCCAGCCCATCAACAAGCTCACCCGGCCGGGCGGCACGCTGATCGTGACCTCGATGAAGGAGGCCGCCGAGCTGGTTCCCATGGCCCACCGCAAGGACGTTCCCTACCGCCTGGCGGTGCTCAAGGGCACGGCCAGCTTCTCCGGCCTCTGGGTCTACAAGGACGACCACACCGACGTCCGCATCCTCGGCGCCATCGCCCGGGTGCTGCCCGAGCTCTTCAGCCTGGGCTCGGTGCAGGAGGTCATCCGCGAGGAGTGGAAGAGCGAGGTGAAGGCCACCTCCGCGCTGCGCGCCTTCGAGCGGCTGACCACGGTGACGGTGATGCCCGACCAGGGCAACGCCGAGGAGCCGTACTCGTTCGTGATGCCCAAGTGGACGGAGATGCGCGAGGGCATCGCCATCCCCGGAATCGACGTGGGCAAGCCGATGACGGACCCCGTCTCCGGCGCCGAGGGCGGATGGAAGCCGGGCCGCAACGCGGTCTTCAAGAAGTGGGCGACCCGCACCATGCGGCCGGTGGTGGACTTCGAGAAGTGCATCAAGTGCACCCTCTGCTGGCTGCAGTGCCCCGACTCCGTCTTCGACGTCACCCCCGAAGGCTTCTACGACGCGGACCTCGAGGCGTGCTGCGGATGCGGCGTGTGCGAGGCGGTCTGCCCGGAGAAGGACTGCGTCACCATGGTCAACGAGGCCCAGTTCCAGGACAACGCAAGCCAGTGGGAGGCGTGGCGCAAGGACGCCCCCGCGTACGAGGCGCACCTCGCCGCCTGGATCAAGGACCGGCCCACGCGCTCTCACGGATTCAACTACCGCGGCCGCTACGAAGAGGAAGTTCCTGCTGAAATTGCCCGGCAGGGCTGAGGGAGACCAACCATGGCAGAAGCTATCGTTCCGCCCCAGGAAGCCAGGCCGCCGGTAGAGCAGACGTCCCTGATCACGGGCAGCGAGGCCATCGCGGTGGCCTGCAAGCTCGCCGACGTGGACGTGATCACCGGATATCCCATCCGGCCCTACGACACGGTGATGCAGTACATCGCCAAGCTCGTCTCCAACGGCGAGATGGACTGCGAGTACATCATCGCCGAAGGCGAGCACTCGCAGTTCGAGATCGTCAAGCACGCCAGCGCCTGCGGCGCGCGCGTGTTCTGCGGCTCGTCGGGAGTGGGCTGGATGTACGCGATGGAGGCGCTGACCGTCACGCCGGCGCTGCGCATCCCCATGGTCGCGATGGTGGGCAACCGCGCCCTCGACGATCCCGGCGCCTTCGGCGTGGAGCACAACGACGCGCTCGCCGTCCGCGATCTGGGCTGGCAGCTGGTCTGGGTGGACAGCGCGCAGGAGGCGCTCGACACCGCGCTCATCGCCTACAAGGTGGCCGAGGACCGTCGCGTCTTCCTGCCCTGCGCCATCTCCTGCGACGGCGCCTTCCTCACCCACTCGCAGGGGCTGGTGAAGATTCCCTCGCAGCAGAAGGTCGAGGAGTTCTTGCCCCGCTACGACCGCGGCGACCTCCTGCTCCACCCCGACAACCCCATCACCGTCGCGCCCCAGGCCAACGAGGACTGGCTGATGGAGATCCGCCGGCAGACCGCGGCGGCCATGGAGAACTCGCCCAAGGTCATCCGCGAGGCGTACTCGAAGTTCACCCGCATCTTCGGGCGCGACTACGGCAATCCCTTCTTCGAGGAGTACATGACCGACGACGCCGACGTGGTGGTCGTCGGGATGGGCACCTTGTCGAACCCGGTGCGCGTGGCCATCCGCGAGATGCGCAAGGAGGGCAAGAAGGTCGGGTTCGTGCGCGTGCGCTGGTTCCGGCCCTTCCCGGCGGAAGATCTGGCGAAGAGGCTCTCGCGCTTCAAGGCGGTGGGCGTCATCGACCGCGACTTCTCGCTGGGCGCTCCGCACTCCAGCGGCGTGCTCGCGACCGAGGTGCGGGCGGCGCTCTACCCGCTGGCCAATCGGCCGGCGGTGCTCGGCTTCATCTGCGGCCTGGGCGGCCGCGAGGTGACCTTGCCCGACGTGAGAAAGATGAGCGAAAGCGTCTTCGCGCAGGCAGCAGGCAATCCGCAGCCGTCCACGCAGTGGATCGGCGTTCGCGAATAAGGGGAAAAACCATGGCCATCAACGAACGCGAGCTCGCGGAACTGGTCAACCTCCACTCGACCCAGCGCCTGGACCCGTTCAAGGGCGTGAAGAAGTTGCCCATCCAGGAGTACTTCACCTCGGGGCACCGCACCTGCCAGGGCTGCGAGTCCGCGCTGGTGATGAAGATGATGATGAAGGCGGCCGGGCCGCGCACCATCGTGCTCGGGAGCACGGGCTGCATGTACGTTGCCAACACCACGTACTATTCCACGGCGTGGGTGGTGCCCTGGATGCACACGCAGCTCGGGTCCTCCGGCTCGGCGGCGCTGGGCACGGCGGCGGCGCTCAAGGCGCTGATGCGCAAGGGCAAGATGAAGGACGAGCCCATCAACGTCATCGCCTTCTGCGGCGACGGCGGCGGGGCGGACATGGGCATCTCCGCCATCTCCGCGACGCTGACGCACCCGGACTACAACTGCCTCATCCTCATGTACGACAATGAGTCGTACGCCAACACGGACATCCAGCTCAGCGGATCCACCCCGTGGGGGGCGCACACAACCTTCAGCCCGCCCGGCACGAAGAAGCGCATCATGCATCACCGCTGGAAGAAGAACATGGCGGGGATGATGGCCGCGGGGCACCCCGAGTGCCGCTACGTGGCCACCGTCGACATGTCCTATCCGGTGCTGGCCATGAACTCGGTGCGCAAGGCGCTCACCATCGGCGGCCCGACCTTCATCCACTCGCTGGATCCGTGCCCCAAGGGCTGGGACTACGATCCGATGATGTCGCACGAGCTGGGCGAGCTGGCGGTGCTCACCGGCATCTGGCCGCTCTACGAGGTGGAGAAGGGCGTGCTCAAGCTGGTGGGCAAGACGCGGGACATCGCCGACGGCCGCCTCAAGCGCGTGCCGGTGCGCGACTACCTGAACCGCCAGGGCCGGTTCGCGCACTTCACCGACGACGACATCGCCTACTTCCAGTCCAAGGTGGACGAGATGTGGGACCGCTGGATCGTTCCCGGAGTGATTCCGTTCAAGAAGCAGCTCGAGGAGGATCGGGCGCCGGCGTAGGCGGCCGATCTTTCACCAACTCAGTCAGCAGGGGGTAACAGCCATGGCGAACGCGATCGCGGCTGAAAGGCCTCAAGGCGAAGGACTGTTGTCGAACCGCTGGGTCATCCTGGGATTCAGCATCCTGAGCATGGTGGCGGTGGCCAACTTCCAATACGGCTGGACCTTGTTCGTCCCGCCGCTGCAGAAGGCGCTGCACCAGGAGCAGGCCGCGATCCAGGTGACCTTCACCGTCTTCGTGCTGCTGGAGACGTGGCTCGTCCCCTTCGAGGGAGCGCTGGTCGACCGCTTCGGCCCGCGCCTCCTCGTCATGTTCGGCGGCGTCTTCGCTGGACTCGGCTGGGTCCTGAGCGGACACGCCACCACGCTGACCGAGCTGTACCTCTCGTACGCCCTCGCCGGCATCGGCGCCGGAATCGTCTACGGCACCGCCGTGGGAAGCGCGCTGAAGTGGTTCCCCGACCACCGTGGCCTCGCCGCCGGCCTCACCGCGGCGGGGTTCGGCGCGGGCTCCGCGTTCACCGTCTCGCCCATCGCCAACATGATCAACAACTCGGGCTACCAGGCGGCGTTCATCAACTGGGGCCTCATCCAGGGCGCCGTGGTGGTGATCGCGGCGATCTTCCTCAAGGCGCCGCCGGAAGGATGGCTGCCGCACGCCTGGCGTGACGCCGGACACGCCCCCGAGCTGAAGCAGCGCCAGAGCGCGGTCGACTTCTCGCCGATGCAGATGTCCGCCACGCCGCAGTTCTGGCTCATGTACCTGATGATGACGATGGTGGCGACGGGCGGCCTGATGGCGGTGGCGCAGCTCAACCCCATGGCGGTCGACTTCAAGGTCAACAAGGTCCCGGTCACCGTCCTCTTCCTCACCATGCCCGCGCTGCAGTTCGCGCTCTCCGCCGACCGGCTGGTGAACGGAATCTGCCGGCCCTTCTGGGGCTGGCTCTCCGACCACATCGGCCGCGAGAAGACGATGAGCCTCGCCTTCGGTCTCGAGGCGGTGGCGATCTTCGTCCTCATCAAGTTCGCCCACAACCCGCTCGCGTTCGTGATCTTCAGCGCCTTTACCTTCTTTGGTTGGGGAGAGATCTTCTCGCTCTTCCCCGCCACCTGCGGCGACCTCTTCGGCCGCAAGCACGCCACCGCCAACTACGGCTTCCTCTACACCGCGAAGGGCACCGCGTCGGTGCTGGTCCCCATCGGGTCCGCGCTCGCCGCCGGGAAGGCGTTCGACTTCCGCGCGGACGTGCTGCTCCTCGTCGGCGGCGCGCTGGCGGTCTTCGCCCACTTCATCGCTCCGACGGTGCTCAAGCTGCACATCAGCAAGCGCCTCCACGACACGCTCTTCAGCATCGGCGCCGTGATCGTCCTCTACGGGGTGTTCCTCACCGTGGTGCCGCAGGCCTGGACGCCGTTCGTGGCCAGGTTCACGCTGCCGAAGACCGGCTGGGCGGGCGTGTTCGCCATCGCCATCGTCTTCGACCTGTGCGCGGCCACGCTCTCGTACTTCGTGCTCCGCCGGATGAAGGTGCCCAGCCTGCCGCCGGTGGTGGACGTGCGGCTGCAGACCAAGCCCTCGGTGATGCCGGCGACGCACTGAGCGCCGGCGCGGCGAAGGTCAGAAGAACAACCAGGTCAGCGCGACGAAGAGCGGGAGGAGGATCGTCGCGCTGTACCCCATGTAGGCGAAGAATCCGGGCATCTTCACGCCGCCCGCCTCCGCGATGGCCTTGACCATGAAGTTGGGCCCGTTGCCGATGTACGTGTTCGCGCCCATGAGCACGGAGCCGACGCAGATGGCTTCCAGGAGCGCGGCGCCGTGGCCGGTCAGCGCCAATTGGCCCAGGTCCGACGCTTGCGTTCCCAGCGCGCCGCTCGCCGCCGAAGCGAAGGTCAGGTAGGTGGGCGCGTTGTCGAGGAACGACGAGAGCACCCCGCTGCCCCAGAAATACTGCCAGGGATGCGAGAGGCCGAGCTGCGCGCCGCGCAGGTTGAGGATGGCGAGCGCCGGGATCATGGTGGCGAAGATCCCGGCGAAGAGCGCGGCCACCTCCACCATCGGCGACCAGGAGAACCCGTTCTCCACCCGCAACCGCGGCGAGGTGGTTGCCCAGGAGAGGGCCGCCATGGCGAGCAGGCCCGCGTCCTGCACGAGCGTGGGCAGGCCCAGGCTGCCGCAGGCGAAGAGGACGGCGATCACTCCGGCGAGGAAGAGGAAGTTGTGCTTGCCGGCGAGGTGGACGGAGACTGCGTCCTCCGCCGCGAGGCGACTCGAGCTGGCGGGGCGTCACCCGATCCTCGCGGCCGGAGAGCCCGGAATCGACGACGAAGAAGACGACGAGCAGGAAGGCGTTCGCGACCAGCCACTGTGGCCAGAGGCGCAACGTCCAGGCGAAGGGGACGCCGCGGAGAAAGCCGAGGAACAGCGGCGGGTCTCCCATGGGCGTGAGCAGCCCGCCGGCGTTGGCGACGACGAAGATGAAGAAGACGAAGACGTGCCCGTTGCCCCCGCGGGCCGCGTTGGCGCGCAAGAGCGGCCGGACCAGCAGCATGGAGGCGCCGGTGGTGCCGATCACCGACGCCAGGAGCGCGCCGATGGCCAGCACGGCGGTGTTCAGGCGGGGGGTCCCGGAGAGCGTGCCGCGCACCACGATACCGGAGGCGATGACGAACAGCGCCCCGAGCAGGATGACGAAGGCGAGGTACTCGGCTCCGGCATGGACCAGGGCGGGCTTGTCGAGGAAGGCCGTCCAGGCGGCCACCGGAACGCCGAGGACGAGGCTGAGCGCGGCCTTGTTGCGGTTGTGCTCCCAGAACCGTCCGGCGACGAGCGGCAGCAGCGCGATGCAGAGGAGCATGGCCGCGAACGGCGCCACGCTCCAGAGCGGGAACGCGCCGCCGGCGAGGAGCCATTGCATCGCGGTACCGTAGGCAGGCGGCCCGGCGGAGTCAAAGCGCGCGCGGCGGACTTGAAATCTCCCCGCGCGCGAGGCGTAGTGCGCCGGAAGATGACAAAGATCTTTCGGGCCCCGCTGCTCGCCTTGGTCCTCTTCGCTTGCAGGAGCCCGAAGGGGCCGGCGGTCCCGCCCCCCGCAGAGCAGCACGGCGTCGAGCTTTCCGACCTGGATCGGGCAGCCGATCCCTGCGCCGACTTCTTCCAGTTCGCCAACGGCGCCTGGCGCAAGGCCAACCCCATTCCGCCCTCGATGCAGCGCTGGAGCCGGCGCTGGCAGGCGGGCGAGGTCAACAAGGAGCGCCTGCGCGACATCCTCGAGGACCTGGCCAAGAAGCCGGACTGGCCGGCGCGGAGCGTGGAGCAGATCGTCTCCGACGACTATGCCTCGTGCATGGACGAGGCGCGGGCGGACGCCGCCGGAGTGGCCCCGCTCACGCCGCTGCTCGAGCGCATCCGCGCAATCGACTCGCCCGCTGCCCTGCAAGCGGCCATCCGCGAAGTCCAGGATCTCGAAGTCAGCGCGCCGTTCGCCTTCACTGCCGCTCCCGACCAGCATCAGCCCGCGCGGACCATCGCCGTCGTCGCCGCCGCCGGGCTGGGCCTGCCCGACCGCGACTATTACCTCAAGCCCGAGCCGCGCTTCGTCGAGGCGCGCGAGAAGTACCGCGCGCACGTGCAGCGCATCTTCCAGCTCGTCGGCGACCCCCAGCCCAAGCAGGCGGCGGAGACGGTGTTCGCCTTCGAGAAGCGCCTCGCCGAGGCCTCGCTCGACAACGTGGCCTTGCGCGATCCCCGCAACATCGACCACCCCACCACCTTCGCGCAGCTCCAGGCGATGACGCCGCACTTCGACTGGGCGGCGTTCGCCGACCATGCGGGCGTGCCGCACGGCGACCTCAACGTGAGCGAGCCCAGGTTCCTCGCCCGCATCGACCAGGAGCTCGCGCAGACGCCGCTCCCGCAATGGCGCACGTATCTGGAATGGCAGCTGCTCGCTTCTGCCTCGCCCTGGTTGTCCAGGCCCTTGGTGGAGGAGGCGTTCGCCTTCAACGAGAAGTACCTGGGCGGCGTGCCCGAACAGAAGCCGCGCTGGAAGCGCTGCGCGGAGTCGGCCGACGACCTGCTGGGAGAGGCGCTGGGACGCAAGTATGCCGAGCGCTATTTTCCCCCTGCCGCCAAGGCGCGCGTCCAGGAGCTGGTGGCGAACGAGCTCGCGGCGATGAAGGAGATCATCCTCGGCCTCACCTGGATGGGGCCGGAGACGAAGCGGCGGGCGCTGGAGAAGATCGCCACCTTCAACCCCAAGATCGGCTATCCCGACAAGTGGAAGGACTACTCGGCAGTGCGGATCCGCCGCGACGCGCCGTTCTGGGACAACGTGGTGCAGGGCCGCAGGTTCGTGGTCGGGGACGTTCGCGGCACCATCGGCAAGCCCACCGACCGCGGCCGCTGGGGCATGACCCCGCCCACCAGCAACGCCTACTACAATCCGCTGCTCAACGAGATCGTCTTTCCCGCCGGCATCCTCCAGCCGCCCGCCTTCGATCTCGACGCCACCGACGCGGTGAACTACGGCGCCATCGGGGTGGTGATCGGGCACGAGATCAGCCACGGCTTCGACGACGAGGGCGCGCAGTTCGACGCCGAAGGGCGGCTGCAGAACTGGTGGACGCAGGCCGATCTGGCGTCGTTCGAGCAACGCGGCCAGTGCGTCGTGCGGCAGTTCGACGGCTACTTCATCGAACCGGGCATCCACCACAACGGCAAGCTGGTGCTGGGCGAATCCATCGGCGATCTCGCCGGGGCGCGCGTCGCGTACGTCGCCTTCCACAAGGCGCTCCAGCAGCACCCCGAGAGCGGACGCGACGGCTTCTCGCCCGACCAGCAATTCTTCATCGCCTGGGGCCAGTTCCGCGGCGATGCGCTGCGGCCACAGACGCAGCGGCTGATGGTGCAGAGCGATCCGCACCCGACGGGGAAATACCGGGTGATCGGGCCGCTCTCCAATCTGCCGGCGTTCCAGCGGGCGTTTTCGTGCAAGGAAGGGGACGCGATGGTCCGGTCTCCAGCGGAGCGGTGCGAGGTCTGGTGAGATCGGGGCTGGGTGCTCGCGAGGTGCGCTCGCGGGATCGGGTGCGAGTGCGGGTGCGGGTGCGCGTCGGCGTGCGGGCCTTGCGGTCCCGGGTCGGGCTCACGCTACCCGTGAACCTCAGCCCTGAACCCTAAACCTAAACCTAAACCTAAACCCGTTCCCTCACCCCCTGATATCCTCCAATTCATGCTCCGTCTTTTGATTGCCGCCATCCTTGCCGCTGCGCCTGCGGACCTGGTTCCTCCTTCGCCTCCGCCTGCGGCGGCGAGCGGCGCGTCCGGTTTCATCGATCCAGCGGCGGCGACGCGGGCGTACCTGGACCAGCTTCCGGCGGCGCAGCGCGCCAGGTCAGATTCCTACTTCGAAGGCGGGTACTGGCTCACGCTCTGGGACTTCCTCTGGAGCGCGGCGGTCTTCCTGCTCCTCTTGCAGTCGGGCGCGTCGCGGAGGATGCGTGACTTCGCCGAGCGCGCCACCCGGTTCCAAGCGCTGCAGGCGGCGCTGTACTGGACGCTCTTCCTCGTCGCGGTGAGCGTGCTCTCCTTTCCGCTCTCGCTGTACCGCGACTTCCTGCGCGAGCACCGGTACGGCCTCTCCAACCTGAGCTTCGCCGCCTGGCTCGGCGAAGAGGCCAAGGGCCTCCTCCTCGCCGTGGTCTTCGGCGGGCTCGCGGCGGCGGCGCTGTACGGCTTGGTGCGGCGGCTGCCGCGCACCTGGTGGATGTGGGGCGCCGCGGTGAGCCTCGCCTTCATCGCCTTCGGCTCGGTCATCGCTCCCGTGCTCGTCGTGCCGCTCTTCAATACCCCGAAGAAGCTGCAGGATCCCCGCGTGGTCGGGCCCATCCTCTCGCTCGCCCGGGCCAACGGCATCGAGACCGGCGACGTCTGGGAGGTGGACGCCTCGAAGCAGTCCAAGCGCATCAGCGCAAACGTGAGCGGGCTCTTCGGCACCGAGCGCATCACCCTCAACGACAACCTGCTGCGCCGCTCGTCCTTGCCGGAGATCGAGGCGGTGATGGGCCACGAGATGGGCCACTACGTGCTCAACCACGTCTACAAGGGGCTGATGGCATTCGGCATCATCCTGGTGGTCGGCTTCGCCCTTCTGGCGTTCTCGTTCGAACGGCTGCGCGCGCGCTTCGGTCCGCGCTGGGGCGTGCGCGGCATCGGAGACTTCGCCGGCTTGCCCCTCGCCGCGCTGCTCTTCTCCGCGTACCTCTTCGTGCTGACGCCGGTCCTCAACTCCATCGTCCGCGTGGAGGAGTCGGAGGCGGACATCTTCGGGCTCAACGCGGCCCGCCAGCCGGACGGGTTCGCGCAGACCGCGCTCAAGCTGAGCGAGTATCGCAAGCTCGAGCCGGGGCCCCTGGAGGAGGCGCTCTTCTTCGATCACCCGAGCGGCCGCACCCGCATCTTCACGGCGATGCGCTGGAAGGCCGAGCACCCGGAGACCTGGGCCGCATCGGCAAAATCCGCGCGCTGACGCGGTTTCCGCTCCCGCGGATCCACCTTGGCCCGGCGATCACCGCGTCAGCGGCTGCGTCGCCTGCGCAGGGTGGAGAGCAGTCCGAGGAGCCCCAGCGATTCCCAGCCGCCTCCGGTGCCCGAACAGCCGCAATCGCCCTTGTTTTGCACGATGACCGCCACCGGATCGGAGAGGCCCAGGCCTCCCTGGTTGTCGGTGGCCCGGACCACCAGGTTGTGCTCGCCGTCCGACACCACGTGCGAGTCCCAGGTCAGCACCGCCGGCGAGCTGTTGGCGAACACGCCCTCGATCCGCTTGTCGTCGACCAGCAGCTCCATGCCCAGAAGCGTGCTCGAGGCGCTGGTCACCGCGCTGGCGATCACCTGTGCCTTGCCGCTCACCGGCTGCTCCGCGCTCGGCCAGGTGATCTGCGCCCGCGGCGCGGAGAGGGCGCGCACGTGCAGCACCGCGCGGTGCGAGGTGGAAACCGCGTTCGCGACCACCGTCACCGCGGCGCTGCTGGCCGGCAACCCGGTGGCCCCGGTGACGATCATGTTGGTGGACTGCCCGGCGGTGACGTGGGCCGGATCGAAGCGGACGACCACGCCGTTGCGCACGCCCTCGGCGGAGAAGGCGATGTCCTCCGGCGTGCCGAAGAGGGGGTGCGTGTCGATGCGCACCGAGTTCGAGACGCCGGACACCGCCACCACCTCGGTCTTTTCGGGCGCCATGGAAAAGTCGGCGTCCACGACATCCAGCGCGCCGGACGCGGATGCCACGATCCCGGTGGTGGTGGAGGTGGCGGTGACCACGTATCCCTGGCCGCGGCCGAATTCGGCATCGGCCACCGCCGTCAAGGTCAAGGTGGCGGTCTGGCCGGGAGCAACCGTGGCGGGCTGGATGGTGCCGGTCACGCCGCGCGGCAGCGAATTGACCGCGAGCGTGAGCTGCAGCGGAACCGCCGCGGCGAGGAGCGGGGCGGTGTTCAGGATCACCGTGGCCGGCTGCTGTCCGCGGCCCACCGCCTGCTGGTCGGCGGTCCAGATGCTGTAGTCGGCGGCGGCGCGGCAACCCGGCACCTCGAAGCTGAAGATGCGGGTGTGCCAGTTGAAGACGCCGTCCGCGGGAATGTATTCGTTCGTGTACCAGAAGGTGCACTCGTCGGCGGGGTCGACGGACATGCTGCTGTAGTCGCCCCAGCGCAGCTTGACCGCCTGCGCGCCGCTGCCGTTCACCGCGACGGACTCGCCTTGACCCATCACGCCGGGCGGGTCGGAAGCCGCGTGGGCGGTATAGCCGATGGCGGCGGGCATCGCGGCGCCCATCAGGCTGAATCCCAGGCCCACGTCTCCGGCGCGGTCCATCGCCGCGCTGCCCATCCAGCGCCAGGAGCTGTCGGGCGCGTACGTTCCCTGCTGGAAGAGCGAAGGCGTACCGGCCGGGTCGCGGACCTCGTACCAGCGCACTCCGGTCACGCCGTCGACGGCGACGGTGTGGTTGACGACCATCGACTCGTGCCCGCCGAAGTTGCGGTAGGCGGCGCGATACATCAGGCGATCGCCGAGAGAGTCGAGGGTGGCGGCTCCATTTCCCGGCTGCGGAATGCAGGAGCCGCCCCGGTTCGCGAAGCACGCCTCGGCAAACGGCGCCACCGGCACGGTGGTGGGCTCGATGAAGCTGTTGAGGGCGTTCTCCCAGTCCACGCGGAAGCGGTAGAGCGTCAGGACGTTGCGCCCGAAGCCCACCGCGGTGTTCGGCTCGCCCGCCGGCGGCGCGAGGTACCCGTCGACGTCGCCGGGGACGAGGCCGCCGTCCTCTTCGCGCAGCAGGATGCATTGCTGCGCCGCCGCATCGCCGGCGAGCATGCGCGCCCGATCCATGACGCAGTAGTTCACGCCCTCGAACTGGCTGCTGCCCGGATCGGGGAAGGTGTTGTAGGTGGCGTAGTAGCCGTCGGGCCAGACCCCGAACTTCGGGTAGTCGTTGAAGTCGTGGAAGAGGTAGTCGTAGCGCGCGAACGCCCCGGTCGGATCGGCCGTGCGCGAAACGGCGATGCACTCGTGGAAGCGCTGCTGGCTGCCGTTGTCGATGGCGAACTGCGCGATCAGCCAGCGGTCCGCGAGCGGGTCGTAGAGGGCAATGCCGTCGCCGTCGTCGTGGGTCTCGCAAGGCCCGCCGAAACCGGCGAAGATGGTGCGGGTGGGGACCGGGCCGAGGATCGCCTTGCCGTCCTTGCCGAACACCGCGATGCTGGAGTTGACGATCTGCACGTAGTGGTTGGGGCCGACGTCGCCCTGCGGATCGGGCGGCACCCCGGTGACCTCGAACCCCTTGGTGCTGGCGCCGAGGAAGCCGAGGCCGATGCCGTCGAAGTTGCCGGTCTGCGAGGGAACCAGGAGCGGCGCCGCGGCATCCTGGAGGACCGGGTCCCGGGCGGGCGCCGCCGTGGCGAACTCGTGGGGAAGGGGATGTGGCCCACGCTCGTCTTCCTCCAATCCCTCCGTGCGCGGCGACGCGTCGAGGAGCGTGAGAGGGGCGGAAACGTCGCTGCGCGCGGCGCGGAGAAGCTGTGGTTGTCCGGGGCGACCCGTACCCGGCGCGGCGACGGCGACGCCGGAAAGGGAGAGCGCCAGGGCCATGAGTTGCAGGCGCATGGGCATACGCTATCTCACCTGCGGCAAAATGGCGTCCCCCCCCTCCGCCGATTGTGTGTGAAGCAGGCGTAACTGCTTTGCATTCCAGAGCGCCCCCCTCTGTGCGGTGCTGAACGGCCCGGCCCCGGCGCGCGAATCTGAACAGAGCTCAGGCGCCCAGGAACGCGGCCTTCACCTGAGCATTGGAGAGCAGATCGGCCCCCGGACCTTCCAGGGCGATACGCCCGGTCTCGAGGACGTAGCCGCGCGCCGCGATCCGGAGCGACTGGTAGACGTTCTGCTCCACCAGGAGCACGGAGATGCCCTGGGCGTTGATCCGGCGGATGGTCTCGAAGATGGTCTGCACCAACAGTGGAGAGAGGCCGAGGGACGGCTCGTCGAGCAGGAGCAGCCGCGGCTTCGCCATCAGCCCCCGGGCGATGGCGAGCATCTGCTGCTCGCCGCCGGAGAGCGTGCCGGCGAGCTGGCCAATCCGCTCGCGCAGCCGGGGAAAGAGGGTGAGGCCGCGGTCGAGGTTCTCCTTCCGGTCTGCGCGCGTGGACTTGACGTAAGAGCCCATGCGCAGGTTCTCGAGCACGGTCATCTCCGGGAAGACGCGGCGGCCCTCCGGCACCTGGACGACGCCCAGCTCCACCACCTCGTGGGAGGAGAGCCGCACCAGATCCTGCCCGTCGAAGACGATGGTTCCCGACCGCGGCCGCAGGAGGCGGGAGACGTTGCGCAGCGTGGTGCTCTTGCCGGCGCCATTGCTCCCCACCAGGGTGACGATCTCGCCCGCGTTCACGGCCAGGGAGACCCCGCGCAGCACCTGCACGTCGCCGTAGGCGAAGTCGAGATCGCGCACCTCCAGCAGCGGCTTCATGCCTTTGCCCCTCCGCTGTCGCCGAGGTAGGCGGCCATCACCCGCGGGTCGTTGACGATCTGCTGCGGCGTTCCCTCGGCCAGCTTCTCGCCCGAGTTGAGCACCACGATGCGGTCGCAGGTGCGGACGATGGCCTTCATGTCGTGCTCGATGACCACCTGGGTGAGCCCGCGCTTCTTCACGTCGAGGATGAGCTGGATGATCTCGTCGCTCTCCTTGGGGTTGAGCCCGCCCATCACCTCGTCGAGCAGGATCATCTCCGGGCGGGTGGCAAGCACGCGGGCCAATTCCAGCTTCTTGCGCTCGCCGATGGGCAGGCCGCCCGCCAGCACGCCCGCGCGCTTGTCGATGCCCACCACCCGCAGGTACTCGTGGGCGATCTCGCGCGCCTCCTTCACCGAGCTGGTGCGGCAGAGCGCGCCCACCACCGCGTTGTCGAGCACCGTCAGCTTGGCGAGCGGACGCACCTTCTGCCAGGTGCGCGCCATTCCCAGCTTGCACACCTTGTCGGGCGAGAGGCCGTTGATGCGCTGGCCCTTGAAGACCACCTCTCCCTTCGAGGGCGGGTAGAAGCCGGTGATGCAGTTGAAGAGCGTGGTCTTGCCCGCGCCGTTGGGACCGATCAGCCCCATCACGATGCCCGGCTCCACCGAGAAGCTCACGTCCTGGTTGGCCTTCACGCCCCCGAAGAACCGGCTGACGCTGCGGACGTCCAGCATCGCGCTCATTCTACCGCCGCCTTCCTGCGCAGCCGCTGGGTGATGATGCCCACCACCCCGTCCGGCATCATGAGGATGGCGATGATCATCAGCGCGCCGCGGACGAGCAGGTGTCCCTGCTCGAAGGCCGCGCGCAGCCCCTCGTTGAGGACCACCAGCACGATGCCGCCCACCAGCGGACCTGTGACGGTGCCGACCCCGCCGATGAGGGCCACCAGCACCATGTCCACCGAGACGTCGATGCCGAACATCTGCTCCGGCTCGATGAACCCGATGTAGAAGGCGGCGAAGCTTCCCGCGAGCGCGGTGCAGGCGGCGGAGATGGCGAGCGCGGCGTTCTTGTAGAAGGTGGGCGGAATGCCCAGCGAGTGCGCCGCGTCCTGGTCCTCGCGGATGGCCTGCAAGAAGTAGCCGAGCTTGCTGCGCTTCACCGCGAGGTTCACGCCGATGCAGAAGATCGCCATGGCGAGGCCCATGTAGTAGTAGGGCAGCTTGCCGTTCCAGTCGGCGACCAGCACGTGGCTGCCCAGCTTGAGCGGCGGCAGGTCCGCGGGCTGGATTCCCTCGGCGCCGTTGGTCAGCCCCTTCCAGTTCAGCGCCGCGAGCCGGATGATCTCCGCCACCGCGATGGAGGCGAGGACGAAGTAGGGCCCGCGCAGGCGGAAGGTGATCCAGCCCACGATCAGCGCGATGATCACGCTCCCCAGGATCGCCGCCCAGACTCCCACCCAGGGCGGAGTGCCGCTGCGCTGCAGGAGGATGAAGGAGGCGTAGGCGCCGAGCCCGTACCAGGCGGAGTGGCCCACCGAGTACTGGCCGGCGAAGCCGCCCAGCACGTTCCAGCTCTCGCCCAGCGACACGGCGATGAAGAGGGAGATGAAGATGTGCAGGGCGTAGGGGCTCTGCAGCCAGAGCGGCAGGAGCGCGAAGGCGACCGCGGCCACCACCCAGAGAGCGAACGTCTTCACGTGCGGCTCTTTCCCAGGAGGCCGGAAGGCTTGAGCAAGAGGACGAGGAGGAAGATCACGTAGACGCAGAGGTCCTTGATGCCGGAGCCGAGATAGGTGGCCGAAACGGACTCGCTGATGCCGATGAGCACGCCGCCCAGCGTGGCGCCGACGATGCTTCCCATGCCGCCCAGCACCACCACCACGAACGCCTTGAGGGTGAAGGCGCCGCCGACTTGCGGGTAGATGTAATAGGTGGGCGAGACCAGCGCCCCCGCCGCGCCGGCCAGCGCCGAGCCGAGCCCGAATGCGAAGATGCTGATGGTGCGCACGTTCACGCCCATCAGCTGCGCGGCCTCGCGGTCCTGGGCGGTGGCGCGGATGGCGTGGCCCACGTCGGTCCGGGCGAGGAACCAGTAGAGGGCCGCCGTGATCGCCGCGGTGATGAGGAAACAGTAGAGCAGCGGCGTGGAGAGCCGGATTCCGGAGAGCCCCACGCTGGAGGACGAGTAGCTGGTGGAGAGGATGCGATAGTCGCTGGTGAAGGCGAGCATCGCCAGGTTGGAGAGCACGAGCCCGATGCCGATGGTGAGCAGGATCTGGTTCTGCGGGAGCGCGTCGAGCACGCGGTTGATCAGCGTCCACTGCAAGAGGGCGCCGAGCAGGAACAGGGCCGGCATGGTGATCACCACCGAGAGGAAGGGATCCACGCCGGCGCGCTGGAAGAGGAAGAAGGTGCAGTACATGCCGGCCATCACCAGCTCGCCCTGGGCGAAGTTGATCACCCGCATGACGCCGAAGATGATGGTCAGCCCGATGCCGATCAGCGCGTAGACGCCGCCGATGAGCATGCCGCTGAGGATGGATTGCATCAGCAGAGCCATGCAGGGCCTCGGATCAGAGCCGGGAGAGGACGGCGGAGGCTTCGCGGAGGATCCGCGCCGTGAGCTCGCGGGCGGGCAGCTCGCCGCCGAGCGCTGCCGCCTGTCCTGCCCAGAGCGAGAGCAGGCTGGAGTCGTTCATCTTCGCGGCAGCGGCGCGCATCTCGCGGGTGAGCGAATTCTGCACCAGGTAGGGCGCGAGCGGGGCGCCCGACATCTCGCGCGTGAACCGGTTGGCGAGGCCGCGCGCGACCCTGCCCGAGAACGCGCGCGTCAGCGTGGTGGCCTCGTCGCGCGCATCGCGCAGCGCCGCGCGGTAGGGCGCGCTGGTGCCCGCCTCGGGGCAGCGCAAGAAAGCGGTGCCCAGCGAAACCGCGGAAGCTCCGAGGGCGAGAGCGGCGGCGAACCCCCGGCCATCCATGATGCCGCCCGCGGCGATCACCGGCGTGCGCACCGCATCCACCACCTGTGGCACGAGGGCCATGGTCCCGACCAGCGGCGGCTCCGCGGCGCGGTCGAAGGTGCCCTGGTGTCCGCCGGCCTCCGCGCCCTGCGCGCAGATGAAGTCCACCCCCGCCGCCTCCAGGGCCCGCGCCTCGGCGACGGTGGTGGCGGTGCCGATGGTGGGGATGCCCGCCTTCCGGCACGCCTGCAGCATGTCTGCGGGAGGGATCCCGAAGGTGAAGCTGAACGCCGGCACGCGCTCCTCCAGGAGCACGGGAAAGGCGTCCCGCAGCGGAACGGTGGCCGGGGGAGGACCCGGCGGCGGCAGCCCCAGTTCGGCGTGGTATCTCGCCAGCGCGTCCTGGGCGCGGCGCAGGGTGTCGGCGTCCGCGGCAACGCCGTCGTCGGCGAAGAGGTTCACGGCGAAGGGCCGGCGGGTCGCGCCGCGGATCGCGCGGATCATCTCGCGAAGCTTCGCGGGGGCCAGGTAGGCGGCGCCGTACGATCCCACCGCGCCGGCCTCGCTCACTTCGGCGCAGAGGGCAGGCGTGGACGGACCGCCTGCCATCGGCGCGAGCAGCAGCGGATGCTCGACGCCCATCCGCTCGGTGAACAGCGTGGGCCGCATCGCCGGTCCTAGAACGTCTCGTCGCGGATCTTCACGTGTTTCGGTTCGCGGACGAAGAGCGCGCCGATGATCACCGTCATGATGGAGACGGCGATGGGGTACCAGAGACCGGCGTAGATGTTGCCGCTGGTGGCGACGATGGCGGTGGCGAGCAGCGGGAGCATGCCGCCGAACCAGCCGTTGCCGATGTGGTAGGGCAACGACATGGAGGTGTAGCGGATCCGCGTCGGGAAGAGCTCCACCAGGAAGGCCGCGATGGGGCCATACACCATGGTCACGTAGATGAGCATGATGACCAGCAGGACCTCGGCCATGAACCAGTTGACGCGGCTCAGATCGGCCTTCGCTCCCGGATAGCCGGAGCTGCTCAGCGCGGCGGCGTACTTCGCCTGGTCCCAGCCGCGGATCTGCGTGCTGCCGATGGTGGTGACGACGTCGACGCCCGGCTGCGCGGGAACCGACTTGAAGGAAAGGCCCGCCTTGCCGAGGAAGTCCTTCGCCTTGTCGCACGCGCTCTGCCTCGACCAGGGGCCGAGGAAGATGTGGAAGTTGCAGTCGCTCGCCTCCACCGAGATGGCCGTCTTCTCCTGATAGGCCTCCAGCGCCGGGTTCACGTAATGGGTGAGGCCCTTGAAGATGGGGATGTAGGTGAGCGCCGCGATCAGGCAGCCGGCGAGGATGATCTTGAGGCGGCCGATGCGATCGGACAGGGCCCCGAAGACCAGGAAGAAGGGGGTGCCGATCAAGAGCGAGAGCCCGACCAGGAGGTACACGTGCTCGTAGGGCAGCTTGAGGTAGAGGCCGAGGAAGAAGAGCGCGTAGAACTGGCCGGTGTACCAGACGACGCCCTGGCCGGCGGTGGCGCCGAGCAGCGCCAGGGCGACGAGCTTGTTGTTCGGGTACTGCAGGAAGCTGTCGCGCAGCGGCGACTTCGAGCGCTTGCCCGACGTCTTCATGCGCTGGAAGACCGGCGACTCCTGCAGCTTGAGCCGGATGTAGATGGAGATGGCGAGCAGCGGGATGGAAAGCCAGAAGGAGATGCGCCAGCCCCATCTCGAGAAGGTGGCCGGATCCTGGACGCTGCGGGTGACGCCGATGATGATGAGCGAGAGGAGCATGCCCACCGTGGCCGTGGTCTGGATCCAGGCCGTGGTGTAGCCGCGCTTGTTGTCGGCGGCGTGCTCCGCCACGTAGGTGGCCGCGCCGCCGTACTCGCCGCCGAGCGCGAGGCCCTGGGCGAGGCGGAGGAGGACGAGGATCAAGGGCGCCGCGAAGCCGATGGTCGCGTAGGTCGGCAAGAAGCCGACCAGCACCGTGGAGAGGCCCATGGTCACGATGGTGACGAGGAAGGTGTACTTGCGCCCGACCAGGTCGCCGATGCGGCCGAAGATGAGCGCTCCGAACGGCCGCACCAAAAAGCCCGCGGCGTAGGCGCCGAAGGCGCCGAGCAGCGCCGCCGTCTGGTTTCCGGGAGGGAAGAACAGGCTCGCGAAGAACGGCGCGAGGATGGCGTACAGGTAGAAGTCGTACCATTCGAAAATGGTACCGACGGAGGACGCGATGATGACGCGCCGTTCCGCCGAGGCATCGATGATGCCTGGGGCCGCGACGGGCATGGATTCGATGGCCGAGCTCATGCGTCCTCCTCAGTATTGAGCACCGCAAACGAGGTCCCGGTGGGACCGATGGGTTTGCGAAGAGCCGCAACGAAAACGGGAAGGGAGCTCCGGAAGGTTTGCAGGTGGTCTAGCACGAGCCCGCAAAATTTTTCAAATGCGACTTGACGAAAGCGAGCCGACGTCGGGCAGCAGCACCTCTTCCGCTGCTCCGCGTCATGGGAGTTTTCCCGAGCAGCGAACCGCGATCATGGCCGCAGCGCCGCTTGAACATTCCACAGAGAAGTGGTTTTCCTAGCGCGCCATGCCCCAAAACAAACTCGTCCTCGTCCTCTGCGCGCTGGCCCTCGCCGCGTGCAAGCAACAAGCTTCTTCCGCCGACGCCGGCGCGCCGCAGGCCGGCAGCTCGACCGCCCAGGCGGCCGCCCCTTCGGGAAACGAAATCCTCATCGGCGCCACGCTTCCGCTCACCGGCGGCGAGTCGCGCATCGGAGCGTTCTACAAGGAAGGCTACGACCTCGCGTTCGAGGAAGCGACCAAGAACGGCGGCATCGAGGTGGGCGGCAAGAAGATGCAGGTCCGCCTCACGCTGCTCGACGACACCTCGACTCAGGCCACCGCCGCCTCGCTCGCCGACCGCTTGATCAACAGCGACAAGGTGCAGTTCCTGCTCGGCACCTACGCCACCAACCTGGTGGAGGCGCAGAGCGTCGTCGCCGAGCAGAACGCCATTCCCTACGTGAACGGGGGCGGCGCGGCCACCGCCATCTACAAGCGCGGGTACAAGTGGGTGTTCGGCCTGCTCGCGCCGGTGGAGCTGCTCGCCGAAATCGATGATGAAGTGGATCGATGCGGAGCAGCAGGCCGGCAAGTTGCCCAAGCCCGCCACCGTGGCGCTGCTCTGGGAGAACACCTCGCACGGCAAGGACTTCCGCAAGGGCGTGACCGAGTTTGCCGAGAAGACCAAGGGCTACAAGATCGTCGTCGACGAATCCTTCGAGCTGGGCGGCAAGGACTTCTCCGCGCTGCTCGGGCAGGTGAAGGCGGCCAGGGCCGATCTCTTCCTCGCCGACGCGCACCTGCCCGACTACATCACCATGCAGCGCCAGTACGTGACCGCCGGGCTCTGCAACAAGGTGGAGAGCTATGGCGCGCGCGGCAGCGAGAAGCAGGCCGCGGAGGCGCTGGGCAAGAAGAACGTCGAGTACATCCTCAGCGCGGTGTGGTGGAGCGCGCTGCTCGCCGACAAGAACCCGGAGGCGAAGAAGTTCGTCGATCTCTTCAAGGCGAAGTACGCGGGCCGCTCGCCGGAGTGGTACCAGGCGCTCGGATACGAGACCGTGCGCGCGCTCTTCACCGCCATCAGCCAGGCGGGGTCCACCGACCGCGAGCAGGTGCGGCAGAAGCTTGCGGCGCTGAAGATGCCCTCGCTGCTGCCCGGCGGCGAGCTGACCTTCCCGGCGGAGTTCGGGCAGCAGTCGCACGCGCCCTTCGTGGTGCAGCAGAACCTCCCCGACGGCACCGCCCCCATCGTGGCGCCTGCCGATTCCGCCACCGGCAAGGGGATCGCGCCCAACCCGAACTGCGCCAAGTAAGTGGACCGCTTCGCCGAGTTGCTCATCGCCGCGGTGCTGCGCGCGGGCCTCTACGCCACCATGGCGTACGGGCTCGGCCTCATCTACGGCGTCCTGCGCATCGTCAACCTGAACCACGGCGGCATGATCATGGCCGGCGCGTACGCCGCCTGGTGGCTGCACTCCGCGCTCGGGCTCGATCCCTACGTCTCGCTGCTGCCGGTCGCGGTGGGGGGCTTCGTCCTGGGGATGGCGGTCTACCGCCTGCTGGTGCACCGCCTCCCCCGCGGCGCCGCCGGCGGCGTGCAGTCCCTCCTCCTCCTCTTCGGCGTGTGGCTGGTGCTGCGCAACGTCGCCTACCTGCTCTTCACCGGGAACGATCAGACGCTGCGGACCTCGTATTCGACGCGGGCCGTCGCGGTGGCGGGGGCGCTCTACTCGGTCAACCGCATCGCCGTCTTCGGCGTCGCCATCGTCATCCTCGTGCTGCTCCACCTGCTCCTCACCCGCACCTACGTGGGAAAGGCCATCCGCGCGGTCGCGCAGAACCCGGAGTCCTGCACGCTGGTCGGCATCCCGGTGGAGCGCATCTACATGCTCACCTTCGGCCTGGGCACGGCGCTCGCCGCCATCGGCGGGCTGCTCGGCTCGACGCTCTCGCCGTTCAGCCCGGGCTATGGGGGCGCGGAGCTGCTCGAGTCGTTCGTCATCGTCGTGCTCGGCGGCCTCGGCAGCATCGCCGGAACGGCCATCGCCGCGCTGATCCTCGCGGCGGTGGAAGTGTTCGCCATCCTGGTGATCCCCTCCTACCTGACCGCGGCGGTGGGCTTCGTGCTGCTGGTGCTGGTCCTCGTGCTCCGCCCCGGCGGCCTCTTCGGGCAGCGTGTGCTCGCATGAAGCTGCGTCTTCCGGTCTGGGTGCGGCCGCGCGCCGCCATCGGGCTCCTCGTCGCCTGCCTGCTCCTGGCCGTCGGCCCGCTCCTGCACCGGGATCTCTACGTCCACAACCTGCTCACGCTGACCTTCATCGGAATCGCCGCGGCGCTCGCCTGGAACTGGCTGGGCGGATACCTCGGGCAAGTCAGCTTCGGCCATGCCGCCATGTTCGGCGTCGGCGGCTTCGCGGCGGCGCGGGTGCAGATCTCGCTCGGCGTGCCGATGGTCCCCGCCTGGATCTTCGGAGGGGTGCTGGCGGGGGTCTTCGCGCTGATCTGGGGTCATCCCACGCTGCGCCTGCGCGGCCCCTACTTCTCCATCGCCACCATCGGGGTGGGCGAGGCCACCCGCCTCGTCTGCACGTACTGGGACTGGTTCACGGGCGGTTCGTCCGGGCTCTCGCTGCCGGTGCAGCCCAACCTGAAATACCAGCTCTATTGGTACGGCATCGTCCTCGCCGCGCTGGCCATCGCGGCGTCGTACGCGCTGCGCCGCTCGTCGCTCGGGCTCTCGCTCCTGGCCATCAAGAGCGACGTCGACGCGGCCAGCGACGTCGGCGTGTCGGCGACGCGGCTCCAGGACGTGGTCCTCTTCCTCTCCGGCTCGACCATCGGCGTCTGCGGCGCTTTCTATGCGTCGTACTTCAGCTACATCGAGCCGGGCGACATGTTCGGGTTCGACCGCTCCATCTCCTGGGTGCTCACCGGCGTCATCGGCGGCATCGGCACCATCGCCGGGCCGGCGCTGGGCGCGGTGGTGTTCGTCTTGCTGCGGCAGTACCTGATCGGCTCGTACCCGCAGCTCTACCTGGGCCTCTACGGCATCCTGCTCGTGCTGGTGATCCTCTTCGAGCCGCTCGGCCTCACCGGGATCGCGCTCCGCGTCTTCCACCGCGCGCGCCCCGATCTCTCGGTGACCGGCGTCGCAGGGGAGGACTGATGGCCGCCATCCTCCGCGCCGACGGCCTCTCCAAACGGTTCGGCGGCCTGAAGGCGAACGACAACGTCTCCATCGCGCTGGAGCAGGGCAGCATCCTCGGTCTGATCGGGCCCAACGGAGCGGGCAAGAGCACCTGCTTCGCCATGCTCGCGGGTTCGCTGCCGCCCACCTCGGGCCGCATCTTCATCGGCGATCGCGAGATCACCGGCCTGCCGGCCTTCAAGATCGCGCGGGCCGGGGTGGTGCGGACGCACCAGATCGTGCGGCCCTTCGCGAATCTCACCTTGTTCGAGAACTGCGCCGTCGCCGCGGTGCAGTCGTCGGGCCTCGCTGAAGGGGAGGCGCGGGCGCTTGCGCGCGAGACGCTGGAGTTCGTCGGCCTCGCCGCGCGCCGGCGCGAGTACCCCACCGGCCTGACCCTCGCCGGCCGCAAGCGGCTGGAGATGGCCCGCGCGCTCTCCTGCAAGCCGAAGGCGCTGCTCCTCGACGAGGTCATCGCCGGCGTCAACCCCGCCGAGGCGCGCGAGATGGTGGCTCTCATCCGCCGCATCCGCGACGAGAAGGGCGTGTCCATCCTCATGACCGAGCACGTGATGTCCGCGGTGATGAGCCTGTGCGAGCAGGTGGCGGTGCTGGAGGCCGGCAAGCTGATCGCCTCGGGGACGCCGCAGGAGGTGGTGCAGAACCCGGAGGTCATCGCCGCGTACCTGGGGAAGAAGCATGCTTGAAGTGCGCGGCATCGACGCCGGCTACGGCGACGTGCAGGTCCTCTTCGGGCTCTCCATCGCGGTGAGCGAGAAGGAGATCGTCACGCTCCTGGGCAGCAACGGCGCGGGCAAGACCACCACCCTGCGCTGCATCTGCGGCGTCCTGTCGCCGAGCAAGGGCGAGGTGCTCTTCCGGGGAAAGTCCCTCTTGCGCACCGCGGCCGCGGAACGCGCCGGGCTCGGCATCGCGCTGGTGCCGGAGGGCCGCGAGCTCTGGCCGCAGCTCACGGTGCGCGAAAACCTGGAACTGGGCGCCTACCACGGCCGCGCCCGCGCGCACGTCGAGCAGAGCCTCGACCGCGTGCACAGGCTCTTCCCCCGCCTGCTCGAGCGCAAGTCGCAGTTGGCCGGCAGCCTCTCCGGCGGCGAGCAGCAGATGTGCGCCATCGGCCGCGCGCTCATGTCGGAGCCCGCGCTGCTGCTCCTCGACGAACCCTCCCTGGGCCTCGCCCCCATCGTGGTGGACCAGATGTTCGAAGCCATCCGCGCGCTGCACCGCGACGGAATGACCATCCTCCTCGTCGAGCAGAACCTCGCCGCGGCCCTGGAAATCGCGACGCGCGGATATGTGATCGAGACGGGGGAGATGAAGATGCAGGGGAGCGCGCAGGAGCTTCGCGAGGACCCGAAGATCCGCGCAGCGTACCTGGGGCTGTAGCCCGCGACGGGCTCGGGGAACGGGTTTGCGTTTACGTTTGCGTTTAGGGAAACGGGGTTGAGGGTTCTGGGCATCTCCGGATCAGCCCGGTCAGAAGACCGTACAGCCGCCGGCCGGCCGCGGTGGCTGTCTTCACCGGACTCGTGCGCGCAGTCGCCGGCAAGAGCCGCGATGTGGATCGCGGCGGTTGCTTCGGACGTTTCGCCGCGAGCGATCGCATAGACGCGCTTCTGATCGGCCGGCGTACCTCGCGGCCGGCCGCTTCGGCTATGTTGAGGCAGGCGCTCTTCGCAGCGCGGATCGCCTGATCGCGAAGCCCAGAATCGTCGATCTGGGCGTCTCGAATCGCGACCAGCAGCTCGCATGCGACTTGATAAGCAACGAGCGTTTCATGAGGAAGATCGCGATCGCTGCGCCATCTCGCCCTCCGTAACCGCGTCGGAAGCAGGGCACGTACGATGCCAAACCTGATCCCCGTTCCCTAAACCTAAACGCTAAACCCAAACCCGTCGAACCCCTCGCCATACGCAAACGAAGAGGGCCGCGAGCGACTTGCCCGCGGCCCTCGAATGCGACGAAGCAGACGCTATCTAGAACAGCACGTTCCAGTGAGCCAGGAAGGACTTCTGCGCCGGTGTCCGCAGGTTCGTGGTGATGCCCACGGGGGCATAGCCGGCGTTGGCCACGTTGATGGCCTGCGACCCGAAGGCGGAGAGGCCGTGGTTCACCTGGAACTCGAGATTGAGGTGGTTGAGGTTCTTGTTGAAGAAGAAGTTCAACCCCGCCTTGAAGTTGCGGCTGTTGGCGGTCTCGATGCTGGCGGCGCAGGTGGCGCCGGCCGTGCCGGTGAGGCCGGCGGGGCAGTCGTCCGCCTGGAAGTAGCTGAAGGACGCGTACGGAGCCACCGGGCCGATGCGATAGCCGACGTCGACGAAGAAGCCCTTCCCGGTGTTCGGGTTGCCGTCGCCGTAGCCGTTCAGGTAGCCGACGGAGTCGATCACCAGCTCCGCCGCCTCGGTCATCGGCAGGTTGATGTAGACGTCCGCGGAGGCGAGCTTCTGGTCGGTGAGGTTGGGGTTCGTGGCGCTGCCCACGCCGGTGGTGGTGTTGCGGATGGCCAGCGACTGGTAGACGCCGGAGAAGCCGACGCTCACCACCGGGTCCTTGGCCCACTTGTACGCGCCGTAGAGCCAGCCGCCTTCCTCGGAGCCGATGAGGTCGAAGTTGATGAAGCCGGCGATCTGCGGGTTGCGCTTGGGCGTGATGCAGGTGTTCGTCGTCGCGGTGACGCAGCTTGCGGTGGTGCCCTGGAGGATGGGCGTGTAGCCCTCGTACACGCCGCCGCGGAAGCCGATCTTCTTGTCCAGCCACCAGCCGCGGAGCTGGATGCCGGTGTCGCGCAGCGCCGGGAAGCCGTTGCCGGGGAAGCGGAACTCGTCGGTGTGGACGTCGGCGGTGATGAAGTTGGTGGTGCTGTTGAGCAACTGGCGCGAGATGGGCATGAGCAAAAGGCCCGCGTCGATGTAGAGCACGTTCCCGCCGGTGATGCCCGTGGGCGCCCAGCCGATCCACGCGTCCTGGACGATGGCGCGGCCGGTGAAGTTACCGAACTTGCCGAAGTTCGCGTTGTCCACCTGGATCAGGTAGGTGAAGTTCTGGCTGATGTCGCCGTTCACCAGGATTCGGGTGCGGCGCACGAAGATGTCGTAGGCCGGATCGGTCCCGTTCGGGGCGCCGTTCTCGGTGACCATCGCCTCGGTCTGCACCTGGACGCTGAGGTTCAGGGAGGCGCCTTCGACCGGGATGGGAACCTTGGTCGCAAGCGCAGCGGGCGCGATCAGCAGGGAGGTGGCAAGAAGAACTTTCCAGGTAGCCTTCATCGGCGATCCTTTCCGTCGGGTTCTCTGTGCAACGAAGAGGCGGGGGCGCGGATTGACACGTCGCTGCTTAGGCTGGGCGCACTGTACGAAACTCTGATCCAGTTTTGCAAATGAAGTTCCCGCAACGGCTTCGTGACGCATCCCGTTACTACTCCATGTGCCAGCCGTGGCTGACGATGACGGACTGGCCGGTGAGCGCGTTGGAGGGAAAGGCGGCGAAGAAGAGCGCCACCTCGGCGACGTCGGCGAGCGTGGTGAACTCGCCGTCCACGGTGGTCCGGAGCATCACGTTCTTGATCACGTCCTCCTCGCTGATTCCCAATTCTCGTGCCTGTTCGGGGATTTGCTTCTCCACCAGCGGCGTGCGCACGAACCCGGGGCAGATCACGTTGGAGCGAACGCCGTGCGCCGCGCCCTCCTTGGCGACCGACTTGCACAGGCCGATCAGCCCGTGCTTGGCGGTCACGTACGGTCCTTTCAGCGGCGAGGCTTCCTTGGAGTGGACCGAACCCATGTAGATGATGGCGCCGCCGCGCTTCTGCGCGGCCATCTGCCGCAGGCAGGCGCGGGTGGTGAGGAAGGCGCCGTCCAGATGGATGGCGAGCATCCGACGCCAGTCTGAAAACTTCAGATCCACCAGCGCCGAGATGTGCTGCACGCCGGCGTTGGAGACCAGCACGTCGACGCCGCCCAGCTCCTTCACCACCCGCGCGATGCCGCCCTCCACCTGGGACTCGTCGGTGACGTCCATGGAGACGCCCAGCGCGGCCGGGCCGAGCGCGCGCGCCGCGTCCTCGGCGCCGCGGACGTCGGCGATGGCCACCCGCGCGCCCTCCGCCAGGTACCTCTGCGCGATGGCGCGGCCGAGCCCGCTGGCCGCCCCCGTGACGACGGCCACCTTGCCCGCAAGCTTCATAGAGGCCTCTTGAGCACCCGCGCGAGCTCGCCGAACATCCCGCGGCGGAAGGCGAGCACGCAGATGACGAAGATGACGCCCTCGGTCACCTGCACCCAGGAACCGAGCTGCGCCAGGTAGTTCTCCAGGGTGGTGAAGAACACCGCGCCGGCGATGGGCCCGAAGATGGTGCCCATGCCGCCGATCAGCGTCATGAGGATGACCTCGCCGCTCGTGCCCCAGTGCACGTCGGTGAGCGAGGCGAGCTGGAAGACGATGGCCTTGGTGCCGCCGGCCAGCGCGGAGAGGCCCGCGGAGAGGACGAAGGCGACGAGCTTGTACTGGTCGGTCCTGTAGCCGAGCGAGATGGCGCGCGGCTCGTTTTCGCGGATGGCCTTGAGCACCTGCCCGAAGGGGGAGTGCACCACGCGGTGGATGATGCCGAAGCCGACGAGGAAGATGGCGGCGACGAAGTAGTAGATCACGTACATGTTGGAGAGATGGCCGCGGGGCACGCCCTGGATGCCGTTCTCGCCGCCGGTGAAATCCGCGCGCAGGCAGTAGAAGTAGAACATCTGCGCGAGCGCGAGCGTGATCATGGCGAAGTAGATGCCCTGCCTGCGGATGGCGATGGCGCCCACTACCGCGCCCAGCGCCGCGCCGGCCAGCGCGGAGAGGAGGATGGCGAGGATGGGCGGCATGCCCCACTCCAGCGCCGCGTGCGCCGCGACATAGCTGGCGCCGCCGAAGAAGAGGGCGTGGCCGAAAGAAAGCAGGCCCACGTAGCCGAGGAGCAGGTTGAAGGCGCAGGCGAAGAGCGCGAAGCAGAGCGCCTTCATCAGGAAGACGGGGTAGATGGCCCATGGCGCCGCCACCACCAGGAGGACGAGGATCAGCGTCGGCACCCGCTGCGAGATGGGCCGCGTCTCCATGCGCTGCACGGCGGCTTCGGTCATGCCTGCCTTCCGAAGAGGCCCGCGGGCCGCACCAGGAGGACGATGGCCATGACCACGAAGATGACCGTGTTGGATGCCTCCGGGTAGAACACCTTGGTGAGGCCCTCGAGGATTCCCAGGCCGAAGCCGGTGACGATGGAGCCGAGGATGGAGCCCATGCCGCCGATCACCACCACCGCGAAGACCACGATGATGAGGTCGGCGCCCATCAGCGGGCTGACGCGGTAGATGGGCGCGGCGAGGACGCCCGCGACCGCCGCCAGCGCCACGCCCAGCGCGTAGGTGACGGTCACCATCCGCGGCACGTTGATGCCGAAGGCCGAGACCAGCGGGGCGTTCTCCGTCGCCGCGCGCAGCCAGGAGCCGATGCGGGTGCCCTCGGTGACCGCCCAGGTGCCGAGGCAGAGCACGAGGGAGACGCCGATCACCCAGACCCGGTAGTTGGGCAGGAACATGAAGGGGAGCGCCTGTCCGCCCTCGAGCTGCGCGGGCATCTCGTAGGGCATGCCGCTGGAGCCGAACCAGTTGCTGAAGAGGCCTTGCAGGATGAGGGCGAGGCCGTAGGTGAGCAGGAGCCCGTAGAGCGGATCGAGGGTGGCGATGCGGCGGATGAGCGCGCGCTCGATGAGCACCCCGAAGAGGCCGACCGCGAGCGGGGCGAGGAGCAGCGCCGGCCAGTAGCCGATGCCCGCCTTCTCCAGCAGGAACCAGGCCACGAACGCCCCCAGCATGTAGAGGGCGCCGTGGCAGAAGTTGATCACGTTGAGCAGGCCGAAGATGACGGCCAGGCCCAGCGAGAGCAGCGCGTAGAACGAGCCGTTGATCAGCCCGATCAGGAGCTGCCCGAAGAGGGCCTGGACCGGAACACCGAGCGTCACCCGTCACCTCGGAGATGCGCTTGCGCCCGTCACTTGGACGCCGACTTCACCAAGGAACACCCGCCCTGGTCGAGCGGGCGGAAGGCCTGGTCGCCGGGGATCTCCTTGATGAGCTTGTAGTAGTCCCAGGGGCCTTTCGACTCCTTGGGCGTCTTCACCTCGTAGAGGTACATGGGATGGATCTTGCGGCCGTCGACGCGGATGCTGCCCTTGCCGAAGAGCGGATCGTCGGTGGGCAGCTTCTTCATCTCGTCCACCACCGCCTTGCCGTCGGCGTCGCTCTTCAGCGCCTTGACCGCCTTCAGATAATGCAGCACCGAGGCGTAGACGCCGGCGTGGACCATGGTGGGCATCTTGCCGCCGCTGCGCTCGGCGAACTTCTTCGACCAGGCGCGGGTCTTGGCGTCGCGGTCCCAGTAGAAGCTCTCGGAGAGCAGGAGGCCCTGCGCGGTCTGCAGCCCCAGCGAATGGATGTCGGTGAGGAAGACGAGCAGGCCCGCGAGCTTCTGGCCGCCCTTGACGATGCCGAACTCGGACGCCGCCTTGATGGAGTTGATGGTGTCGCCGCCCGCGTTGGCGAGGCCGATGACCTGCGCCTTGGACGCCTGCGCCTGGAGCAGGAAGCTGGAGAAGTCGGTGGTGTTGAGCGGGTGCTTGACGCCGCCCAGGACCTTGCCGCCGGCCGCGGTCACCACCGCCGTGGTGTCGCGCTCCAGGGCCTGGCCGAAGGCATAGTCGGCGGTGAGGAAGAACCAGGTCTTGCCCCCCGCCTGCACCTCCGCCTTGCCGGTGGTGTTGGCGAGCGCGTAGGTGTCGTACGTCCAGTGCACCGTGTTCGGCGAGCAGGCCTTTCCGGTCAGGTCGCTGGTGCCGGGGCCGGATCCGAGGAAGACCTTGTTCTTGTCCTTGGTGACCCCGCTGACCGCCAGCGCCACCGACGAGGTGGGCACGTCGACGATCACGTCCACCCCGTCGGCGTCGTACCACTGGCGGGCGATGCTGGAGCCGACGTCGGGCTTGTTCTGGTGATCGGCGAAGATCACCTCGATGGGGACGTCCCCGACCTTCCCGCCGAAGTCCTCGACCGCCATCTTCGCCGCCGTCACCGAACCCTGGCCGGCGAGGTCGGCATAGAGGCCGGATTGATCGTTGAGGACGCCGATCTTGATCACCTTGCCGGTGAACTCGGCGCGCGCGGCGAAGGGCAGCGCGAGGGCCAACAGGAGAGCGATGCGTGTTTTCATGTGAAGAGCTCCTTGAGGTTTCAGACTCCGAGGTATTGGCGGACCCGCTCCATGCTCCCTTGCAGCGCGGCGTTGGGGATCTCGTCGACGATCCTGCCGCGCTCCATGACGTAATGGCGGTCGGCCACCGCGCCAGCGAAGCGCAGGTTCTGCTCCACCAGCAGGATGGTGAACCCTTCCGCCTTCAGCTTCCGGATCACATCGCCGATGTGCTGCACGATCACAGGCGCCAGGCCCTCGGTCGGCTCGTCGAGGAGCAGGAGCCGCGCGCCGGTGCGCAGGATGCGGCCGATGGCGAGCATCTGCTGCTCGCCTCCGGAGAGGCGGGTGCCGGGGCTGCGCAGCCGCTCGCGCAGGTTGGGAAAGAGCTCGAACACCTGCTCGACGCTGAGCCCGCCCTCGCGGATGCGGGGAGGCAAGAGGAGGTTTTCCCCCACGTCGAGGGTGGCGAAGATGCCGCGCTCTTCCGGGCAGAAGGCGATGCCCAGCCGCGCGATGCGGTGCGGCGGCAGCGCGGCCGTCTCCACCCCATCCACCTTCACCGAGCCGGTGCGCTTGCGCAAGAGGCCCATCACCGACTTCATGGTCGTCGTCTTGCCGGCGCCGTTGCGTCCCACCAGCGTGACCAGCTCGCCTTTGCGGACCTCCAGGTCCACGCCGTGGAGGACGTGCGACTCGTCGTACCAGGCCTGCAGGCCCTGCAGCCGGAGCAGGGCCTCACTCATGTTCGCTCCCCAGGTAGGCCGCGACCACCGCCGGGTTCTTGGAGACGCTCTGGTAGTCGCCCTCCGCCAGCACCTCGCCGCGGGCCAGCACGGTGATGGAGTGCGAAAGCGTCGCCACCACGCCGAGGTTGTGCTCGACCATCAGCACCGTCCGGTCCCGCGCCGCCCGGCGGATGAGGGCGGTGATGCGCTCCACGTCCTCCTGCCCCATGCCGGCGGTGGGCTCGTCGAGCAGCATCAGCTCCGGGTCGAGCGCGAGGGTGGTGGCGATCTCCAGCGCGCGCTTGCGGCCGTAGGGCAG
This sequence comes from uncultured delta proteobacterium, assembly GCA_963792275.1. Classification (GTDB taxonomy): domain Bacteria; phylum Myxococcota; class Myxococcia; order Myxococcales; family 40CM-4-68-19; genus 40CM-4-68-19. Next base: position 194,699 of record CAWBVQ010000006.1, on the reverse strand, counting down.
CTCGGCCGCGGCGGTCTCGCGAAAGCCGGCCAGCCCCACCGAGGCGAGCAGCTCCTGCGCGCGGGCATCGTACTCGCGGAGCACGTTCTCGCTGCGCCAGAAGTCGAAGGACGCGCCGCGCTTGCGCTGCAGCGCGATGCGCACGTTCTCCAGCGCGGTGAGCCAGGGGAAGACGGCGCTGATCTGGAACGAGCGCACCAGGCCCATCCGCGCCACGTCGGCGGGCGACTTCCCGGTGATGTCCTGCCCCTTGTAGACGATGGTGCCGGAGGTCGCGGGGAGAAAGCGGGTGAGGAGGTTGAAGCAGGTGGTCTTGCCCGCGCCGTTGGGGCCGATCAGCGCGTGGATGGTGCCGCGCCTGACCTGGAGGTCGACGCGTTTGACCGCCACGAAGCCGCGGAACTCCTTCGACAGACCACGGGTCTCGAGGATCACCTCGGAGGCGTCGGGCACGCGGCTACTTAGTCGCAAGGCTGCCTCCCGTGCAAGTACAGGAGCGCTGGAACGGTGCGATTCGTGCGCCTCGTCGCCAGCTTTGCGGCTGACCTCACGGGGGTAACGACATGACCGCTTTCTTCCGCTCGATCTTTCTCGCCGTGCTGCTTTGCGCGGGCACCGCCCGGGCGCAGTCGGACACGCAGGACAATCCACACTCCACCAAGGCCAAGGACAAGCAGGGCACGAGCACGCCCAACTCCGTCACCAACGATCAGGCGCAGTCCGCCGAGTCGGCCAATCCGCACGCGGTCAACAACCGCGACGACGCCTCCAAGCCCCAGGGCGACGCCGAAAGCCAGATGCAGAAGGCCGAGTCGGAGAACCCCAACGACATCAGCTACAAGAACCGCAAGCAGAACGAGGGCAGGTCGGACATGGACACCCACGGCCACATGGCGGCCGGGGACCACGAGATGATGATGAAGAACGCCAGCCCGCAGATGATGCTGCAGGCGTTGCACATGGCGAACCTGGAAGAAGTGAAGATGGGCAAGCTGGCGGAGCAGAACGGCACCGAGCGCGTGAAGACCTACGCGAAGACGCTGGAGCAGGACCACTCCGCGGCCGACCAGCAAGTGAAGGATCTCGCCCAGAAGAAGGGCTGGACCCTGAACGACACGCCCAAGAACGAGAAGATGCAGCAGCACCAGCAGGCCATGCAGGACCGGATGAACAACCTCAAGGGTCCGCAGTTCGACCGCGCCTTCACCAACATGATGGTGAACGGCCACCAGCGGCTCATCCACATGGCGCAGAGCTGGTCGCAGAGCGTCAAGGACCAGGACGTGAAGAGCCTCCTCGACCAGATGGTGCCCAAGCTGCAGCAGCACGAGCAGATGGCCGAGCAGCTCAAGGCTCCTGCCGCCCAGGGCCGCGCCCCGGACGTCCGCTAGCTAGCTCCAGACCCTGAACCTGACCCTGAACCGAAACCCGTTCCCTCCGACCCGAGGGGGCGGGTTTTCGTTTTCGCAACCACCTCCGACGGAAGTTGCAAACTTCCGCGGTAAGTGCTCTTGTTCCGGCCCGCAGCGCGTCCCGGTTTTTGCTTCGCTGACCCCCAGAGTGAAGGAGTGGACGTCGATGACCATCTCCCGACGCAAACTGATCCAGGTTGCAGGCGCGAGCGCCGCGGCCCTCGCGCTGCCGAAGAAGGCGCGCGCCGCCAAGAAGACGCTGCGCATCTTGCAGTGGAACCACTTCGTCCCGGGCTACGACAAGTGGTTCAACGGCCAGTACATCAAGGAGTGGGGCGAGAAGAACGACACCGACGTGCAGGTCGACAACGTCGGCATCCCCGCCATCAACCCCACCGCCGCGGCCGAGGTCTCCGCCAAGAAGGGCCACGATCTCTTCATGTTCCTCTGGCCGCGCCCGGCCTACGAAGAAGACGTGATCGATCATGGCGAGATCTACAAGGAGTGCGAGAAGAAGTGCGGCAAGCCCATCGATCTCGCGGTCAAGAGCACCTACAACCCGAAGACCAAGAAGTACTTCGGGTTCAGCGACATGTTCGTCCCCGATCCGGTCAACTACCGCAAGGACCTCTTCGATCAGGTCGGCGGCAAGCCGGACACCTGGGAAGACATCCGCAAGTACGGAAAGATGATCAAGGAGAAGACCGGCGTGCCGGTGGGCATCGGCCAGGCCGCCGAGATCGACACCGCCATGGCCGTCCGCGCGGTGCTCTACGCCTTCGGCGGCGGAGAGCAGGACGAGCACGGCAACATCGCGCTCAACTCCAAGCACACCGTCGAGGCGGTCAAGTTCATGAAGGCGCTCTACCAGGAGGCGATGACGCCCGAGGTGCTCTCCTGGGACGCCTCTTCCAACAACCGCGCCATGCTGGCGGGCAGGGCGTCGGTGGTGCTCAACGCCATCTCGGTGACGCGCGAGGGCGAGAACAAGAAGATGCCCATCACCGACAACGATCTGGCTCGCCAAGGCCGCCAAGGGCCCGGTGCGGCGGATGGGCCTCGAGCACGTGATGGGCAACTACGTGATCTGGAAGTTCGCCGACAACATCGAGGGCGCGAAGAAGTTCCTCGTCGACCTGGTCGGCAACTACGACAAGGCGTTCGACGCCAGCGAGTGCTACAACTTCCCCTGCTTCACCAAGACGGTGCCCGACCTCAAGCAGAAGCTGGCCAAGGACAGCAAGGCGAAGCCGGCGGACAAGTACGCCGTGCTCACCGACGCGCTGGACTGGGCCACCAACGTCGGTTACCCCGGGTACTCCAACGCCGCGATCGACGAGATCTACTCGACCTGGGTGCTGAACACGATGTTCGGCAAGGCCTCCACCGGCGCCATGTCGCCCGAGGACGCGGTCAAGGAAGCCGACGCCAAGTGCCGGCAGATCTGGCAGAAGTGGAAGGAGCGCAAGCTGCTCTAAGGCTTGCACTCCATGGCCATCGTCGAGACCAAGCAACTCCGCAAGGTCTTCACCGATCATACCGCCGTCGATGGCGTCGATCTGGCCACCGAGGAGGGCGAATTTCTCGTCCTCCTCGGGCCCAGCGGCTGCGGCAAGACCACGCTCTTGCGCATGATCGCCGGCCTGGAGAAGCAGACCTCCGGCGACATCGTCATCGGCGGAGCGCTGGTCAACGACCTGCCGCCGCGCGAGCGCAAGATCGCCATGGTGTTCCAGAGCTACGCGCTCTACCCGCACATGAGCGTGGCGAAGAACATCGCCTTTCCCCTCAAGGCGGGCGGCACGCCCAAGGACCAGATCGAGGGGCGGGTGCAGACCGCCGCCGCCATGTTCGGCATCGAGCGGCTCCTGCACCGCAAGCCGCGCCAGCTCTCCGGCGGCGAGCGGCAGCGGGTGGCGCTGGCCCGCGCCATGGTCCGCGAGCCTTCCGTCTTCCTCCTCGACGAGCCGCTCTCCAACCTGGACGCCAAGCTTCGCACCAGCGCCCGCGACGAGCTGCAGCACTTCCAGCGGCGGCTCGGCACCACCACCATCTACGTCACCCACGACCAGGTGGAGGCCATGGGCCTGGGGCACCGCATCGCGGTGATGAGCAAGGGCAAGGTGCGCCAGATGGGGCCGCCGCAGGAGGTCTACAACGATCCGGCGGACACCTTCGTCGCCGGGTTCCTCGGCTCGCCGCCGATGAACTTCTTCGAGCGCAACGGCGCCATCGTCGGCTTCCGGCCCGAGCAGATCCTCCCCAAGGGGCAGTACTCCACGCAGGAGCCGCTGGTGGACGTCTGGTTCCGCGTCGACCGGGTGGAGAACCTGGGCGCCGACCGGCTCCTCTACGGAGCGCTGCGCGACCTGGCTCCGGAGGTGAAGATGATCGTCAACCTGCCCTTCACCGTGCACCTGCCGGTGACCGAAGGGCAGGCCTACGAGTTCTCCATCAAGCAGTCCGATCTCAAGTTCTTCGACAAGGGAACCGGCCTGCGTGTGGCCGGGAGGCCGCTGTGAGGGTGGTCGACAACGCGAATGCGCTCGCGCGCATCCTGATCGCGCCGTCGCTCTTCTACATCGGCGCGGTGATCGGCATCCCCTTCCTGCTCTCGCTCTGGTTCTCGGTGAGCGACGTGACCGTGAGCGCCAGCGCGGGCCACTTCGTCGGCCTGGCCAACTTCCGCACCGCCATCGACGATCCCAGCTTCCTGCGCGCGCTGGGCAACACCTTCCTCTTCGCCTTCGTCTCGCAGATCGTCGTCATCGTCCTCGCCACCATCCTGGCGATCGCGCTGCAGAAGGACTTCCGCGGCAAGTGGTTCGTCCGCCTGCTCATCCTGCTGCCCTGGGTGGCGCCGGTCTCGCTGGGGAGCATCGGCTGGCTGTGGATCCTCGACTCCATCTACAGCGTGATCAACTGGACGCTGCGCGCGCTGCACTTCCTCGGGCCCCAGGTCGTGGCCGATCTGGCTCGGGCAGCCCACACCTGGCCATGGTCTCGATCATCGGCGTGCAGGTCTGGCGCACCCTGCCGCTCGCCACCGTGATCCTCCTCGGCGGCCTCAGCTCCATTCCCCAGGACATCCACGACGCCGCCAACATCGACGGCGCGGGCTTCTTCCGCACGCTCTTCCAGATCACGCTGCCGCTGATCCTGCCCATCCTGCTGGTGGCGGTGCTCTTCGGCTTCGTCTTCGCCTTCACCGACATGATCGTGGTCTGGGTGCTCACCCGCGGCGGGCCCTACGACATGACGCAGGTGCTGGCCTCGCTGGCCTTCTTCAAGGGCATCGACGGCGGCGATCTCGCAGGCGCCTCGGCGATGGCGCTCTTCCTCCTGCCCGATCCTGGCGGCGGCGGCCATCCTCATGCTCCGCGCTCGCCCGCCGCGCGGAGGTGGTCTAGATGGCGATGACGCGCGGCAGCGGGAGGTGGCCGGGCGGGTGGCGCTCTGGGTCACTGGTCGTGGCTCTTCGCCGTCTTCGCGGCCTTCCCCTTCCTCTGGATGCTGATCACCACCTTCAAGCAGACCAACGATCTGCTCGACCCCAACCACAACCCGTTCATCTTCCACGCCCCGCCGACCTTGGAGAACCTGCGCGTCCTCTTCGAGGAGACGCTCTTCCTCCGCTGGATCGGCAACACGCTCTTCGTCGGCGTTCTGGTCGTGGTGCATCACGCTGCTGCTCGCGGTGCCCGCGGGCTACGCGCTGGCCCGCCTCTCCGGCCGCTTCGGCGAGCAGCTGGGCATCGGCATCTTCCTCACCTACCTGGTGCCGCCCACCATCCTCTTCATCCCCCTTGCCAAGGTGGTGTCCTCGGTCGGGCTGCAGGACTCGCTCTGGAGCCTGGTGCTCATCTATCCCAGCTTCACCATTCCGTTCTGCACCTGGCTGATGATGGGCTTCTTCAAGGCCATCCCCAAGGACATCGAGGAGGCGGCGATGGTCGACGGGCTGAGCCGCCTGGGCGCGTTCGTCAAGGTGATCCTGCCCATGTCGGTGGCGGGACTCCTGACCGTCGTCATCTTCACCTTCACGCTGGTGATGCAGGAGTTCGTCTACGGGCTCACCTTCATCAACAGCGGCAAGAACTTCACCGTCGCGGTGGGAGTGCCGTCGTTCCTGGTCCGCGGCGACGTGTACTTCTGGGGCTCGCTGATGGCCGCGTGCTTCATCGCCAGCGTGCCCATCGCCATCCTCTACAACCTCTTCGTGGACCGCTTCATCGCCGGGTTCACGGTGGGAGCGGTGAAGGGGTAGGGGAGGCCGGTCCAGTTCGGCGATCGTTCCGCGCCGATCACTTGGCTCCGCGGTTTTGGTCGCGCCCTGACGCCGTCGGGGAGCGCGCGGGGTGCGGCTTCAGACATGCGCAAAACGCGTTCGTGGAGCTGCCGATCGATGCCGGCATCCGGGGCGTTTTGCGAACTCGCCGCAGCCCCGCGCGCTCCCCGCCGGCTCTTGCGCGCTCCATCCTCCGCCACGGCATTTCCTCTCCGCGCATCCATTGATTGGGGCGGCGACGCGGATCGCAGCGAGATCTCGGAGGAGGGCCGCGAGCGGGACGCCGACCGTGATTCCTGCGTTTCCGAGGCGGACACGAGCGAAACGATGCGGCCTTCGGGGTCCGCGATGGGCGCACCGCTCGCTCCGGCATAGCAGGTCGGCGTTCCCGTAACTGGCGGCAAGCTCAACCTTGTTCACGCCGATAGATGGTAGCAGCATCCATCGCCGGCGGCGTTATGCTGCGCCGATGTGCCTCGATCGACTTGCAATTCCTGTGACCACGCTCGTGGCGTGCGTGGCGGCGGCGCCGGCCGCCGGCTATGAGAGGGACGCCGTCCGGCGCGTTCCTGTGCTTGGTGTGCAATTCGGACTTCTATGGCGGCTTGATCCACCTGAACCGGACCCGGCGCCGTGAAGCTCCCGCAGGCGCACGAGCTCTTGGAACTGTTCGAGGTCGAGCCCGTGGTTTTGGACGCCAGCGTCCCATGGGCCTACAACACGGTGACGTTCATCACGAAGAGAGCGCATGATGAGGTCGAATGCACTTTCGAGCCCGGGTATGGCGAGATCGAGTTCAACTGGAGCATCGACGGCCGCTCCGTGATCCACCTCAAGCTCGAGCGCGTTGAGAGCGTTCGCATAGACAGGGACAGGGCTTGCGAAAGGTTCATTGTCTCCTTCAGCGAGGCGGCGGCGTTGCCGGACTTGATCGTGCAGCTGAAGCCATTCGTGAAAGTCCAGTGGGGAAATTGAGCGTCGAGGATTGTTGCCGCGACGCATGACGCCCCGCGCCGAGGACGACCTCGAACTGCTCGCTCGACGATCGTCTTCCGTAAAGTGCGGGATCCTGTGAAGGAGATTATGGGCAGGTCTCCGGCCGCCGGCCAGCTGGATGTTCGCTAGCTCGGACCGCGAGGCTCTGTGGTCGGAATCGGGCCCTCAGCCGCTGCGGAGAGGCTCGCCGAGCCACCCCACGCGCAGCAACCACGTTCGCGGGCGCGTCACCGGTGCGTCCTCGCCCGGAGCCATGCGGGTGTACCGCGCCGAGGAGAGCGCGTCCTCCCAGTGCGGTAGCAGATGCTCGCGCGCGTGATGCCGGTAGTTTCCGAGCACGTAGCGGACGGCGTGGGCGACGGCGCGCCGTGAAGACAGGACGTGGGCGTGGTAGCGGTCCACGAAGACGCTGCCGCGGCGGCGTGCCAGCGCGTTGAGGCGCCTGCGCGATCCGCGTGGCGAGCCCCTGCATCCCCCGCGAGAGCGCGGGGGCGCTGTCCGCCTCCACGATCAGGTGCAGGTGGTTGCCCTGGATGGAGTAGTGGACGATGCGCACGCCGAACCGCTCGCGCGCCGCGCGGAGCGCGTCTTCTACCACTTTCGCCCGCTGGTACGAGCGCAGGTAGCCGACGCCCTGCTGCACCCGCACGGTCACGTGCACCGGATGCCGCGCAGGGAATGCCTCGCGGCGCAGGTGCGGAACGCCGGGGCCGACCAGGCCCGGATGCGGGCGAGTCCGCGGCCGGCCTGCGCCTTTGCGGCGTCCGCCCCGCTTGGGCAGCGGGAGTGGAAGCTGTCGTGACATGCGCGATAGATTAGCAGACTTCTGGCCGGCGCGCAAATCGCCAGATTTTTCCGACTCGCTGCGCGACCACAGGAGCTCTCGAGCCGGCCGCGCGCCGGCCGATGTTTCTCGCGGGCTGCCGCATCGGAGCGGGCGCCCTCGAGCGTTGTCGCCCTCACGCCGCCGCGTTACCGTCCCCGCCGGGAGGCCCCTTCGATGATCAGGCTCGCGACCCCGCAGGACGCCGCCGCCATCGCGGCCATCTACGACCCCGAAGTCGTCTCCACCGCCATCTCCTTCGAGGAGGAGCCGCCCGGGGCCGCGGGCATGGAGCGGCGCATCTCCGGAGGGTCGCCATTCGCGCCGTGGCTGGTGGACGACGAGGCGGGGACCGGCGTGCTGGGCTACGCATATGCGTCGAAGCACCGCGAGCGCGCCGCCTACCGGTGGTCGGTGGACGTCGCGGTCTACGTCGGGGCGGACCAGCGCGGCAAGGGGGTGGGGCGCGCGCTCTATACCTCGCTCCTCGCGCTCTTGAGGCTGCAGGGCTTCTACGCGGCGCACGCCGGTATCACGCTGCCCAACCCGGCGAGCGTCGCGCTCCATGAGCGGATGGGATTCGCCCCGGTGGGGATCTACCGTGCGGTCGGCTACAAGCTGGGGGCCTGGCGCGACGTGGGATGGTGGCAACTCGACCTCCGGGAACGCGAGGTCCCGCCGCAACCGCTTCGCACCACCGAGGCGGCGCGGAGGGAGCCGGGATGGAGCCGCGCGCTTTCGCTGGGCGACGCCGGGCGGCGCCCGACGCCATCAAGAAATTCGTAGGTATTGACAACGATCACGTCGCCGCCGCAGGCTGGGCGGCGTTTTCCTGACAAAGGAGCCGCCCGTGAAGCGCAGGACCTTCCTGAAGGGTTCGGCAGCAGCGGTAGGCGGGGCAGCAGTCGCGCTGGGGTTCGACCTCGAGTCGGCCCGCGCGGAGATGCGCGAGCTCAAGATCGCTCGCACCACCGAGACGAGAAGCACCTGTCCCTACTGCGCGGTGTCGTGCGGCGTGATCATCCATACGCTGGGCGACAAGGCCAAGAACGTGAAACCCGGCGGTGGTCCACGTCGAGGGCGACCCCGACCACCCCATCAACCGCGGCACGCTCTGCCCCAAGGGCGCGACGCTGCGCGACGACATCAACAACCCCAACCGGCTCACGGTGCCCAAGGTCCGGCGCCCGGGCTCGGACAAGTGGGAAGAGATCTCCTGGGACGAGGCCATCAAGGGCATCGCCCGCCACATCAAGGACACGCGCGACCGCACCTTCGTGGCCAAGAACGCCAAGGGCCAGGTGGTCAACCGCACGCCGGGCATCGCCATGATCGGCGGCTGCACCGACACCAACGAGTTCAACTGGCTGCAGTGGAAGTTCATCACCGCGATGGGCATTCCCTATCGCGATTCGCAAGCGAGAGTTTGACACGGTCCCACGGTGGCCAGTTTGGCCGCCACGTTCGGCCGCGGGGCGATGACCAACGGCTGGGTCGACATCAAGAACGCCGACGTCGTCCTGATCATGGGCAGCAACGCCGCGGAGAACCATCCCTGCGGCTTCAAGTGGGCCATCGAGGCCAAGAAGAACCGCAACGCGAAGCTGGTCTCGGTCGATCCGCGCTACACGCGCACTTCCGCCGTCAGCGATCTCTACGCGCCCATCCGCCCGGGCACCGACATCGCGTTCCTCAACGGCATCATCCGCTACGCGATCAGCACCGGCCGCTTCCACGAGGAGTACGTCAAGATCCACACCAACGGGCCCTACGTCATCAACGACAAGTACGACTTCAAGGACGGGCTCTTCAGCGGCTTCGACGAGCGCCAAGGGCGAGTACGACAAGGCGGCCTGGCAATACGAGGCGGATCCGAAGACCAAGGCCTACATGGTCGACCCGGAGATGAAGAACCCGCGCTGCGTCTTCCAGCTGCTCAAGAAGCACGTCGATCGCTACACGCCGGAGATGGTGGAGCGGATCTGCGGCACGCCCAAGGAGCAGTTCCTCAAGGTGGCCGAGGTGGTCACCTCCACCGGCAACGCGGCCCGCTGCGGCACCATCATGTACGCGCTGGGGTGGACGCAGCACTCGGTCGGCGTGCAGATCATCCGCGCCGCGGCCACGCTGCAGCTCCTGCTCGGCAACGTGGGCAGGCCCGGCGGCGGCGTCAACGCGCTGCGCGGCCACTCCAACATCCAGGGCGCCACCGACATGGCCGGCACCTTCGAGATCCTCCCCGGCTACGTGAAGACGCCGGCGGGCTCCAACGAGACGCTCAAGGACTACATGGAGAAGGGGCCGCCCACCACGCTGAACCGCCAGGCGTGGAACTCGATGAACTACTGGCAGAACTATCCCAAGTTCATGGTCTCGCTGCTCAAGGCCACCTACGGGAAGAAGGCCACCAAGGAGAACGACTGGGGCTACGAGTGGCTGCCCAAGGTCGACGGCAACTACTCGTGGATGTACATCTTCGACGACATGTACCGCGGCTCCTCGCAGCGCGCGGGCGGCACCGAGCCGGGACCGGAGGGCTTCATCACCTTCGGCATGAACCCGGTGAGCATCGGGCCCAACAGCTCGAAGATCATCAACGCGCTCTCCAAGCTGAAGTGGATGGTGGTGGGCGAGAACTACGAGATCGAGACCGCCACCTTCTGGAAGGCGCCCAAGTCGTACGGCGGGCCGGAGACCGCGCAGATCAAGACCGAGGTGTACCAGCTGCCCTGCTCCGGCTTCGCCGAGAAGGACGGCACCTTCACCAACTCGGCGCGGTGGATGCAGTGGAAGTGGAAGGCCATCGACCCGCCCGGCCTGGCCAAGACCGACCAGGAGGTGGTGGCGCGCCTCTTGCTCGCGGTGCGCGACCTCTACCAGAAGGAGGGCGGGGCGCTGCCCGAGCAGGTGCTCAACCTCGACTGGAGCTACACCAACCCCACCTCGCCGGATCTGGCCGAGGCGCTCAAGGAGATCAACGGCAAGGCGCTGGCCGACATCAAGGACCCCAAGGATCCGACCAAGATCATCCGCAAGGCCGGCGAGCAGGTGGCGGGGTTCGGCGAGCTGCAGGACGACGGCAGCACCATGTGCGGCAACTGGCTGCACTCCGGCTGCTACACGCAGGCGGGCAACCTGGCGCAGCGGCGCAACAACGCCGACCCCACCGGCCTGGGCATGTTCCACGAGTGGGGCTTCTCCTGGCCGGCCAACCGCCGCATCATGTACAACCGCGCCTCGGCCGACGCGCAGGGCAAGCCCTGGGATCCGACGCGCCCGGGCATCGTCTGGAACGGCGAGAAGTGGGTGGGCGACGTGCCCGACATCAAGCCCGACTCGCCGCCCGGCCAGTTCGGCGCCTTCATCATGAACCCCGAGGGCGTGGGCCGGCTCTACTCCGCGCAGCTCAACGACGGGCCCTTCGCCGAGCACTACGAGGCGGTGGAGGCGGCGGTCGACAACGCGCTCCATCCCAAGGTGACGTCCAACCCGGCGTCGAAGAGGTTCTCCACGCGACAAGGACGTCTACGGCGGGCGCGACCAGTTCCCCATCGTCGCCACCACCTACCGCCTCACCGAGCACTACCACTACTGGACGCACCACACGAACATCCTCAACCAGCTCCAGCCCGGCTTCTTCATCGAGATTCCCGAGGAGCTGGCCAAGGAGAAGGGCATCGTCAACGGCGGCCGCGCCCGGGTGACCTCGGCGCGCGGATCCGATCGAAGGCGTGGCCATGGTGACGAAGCGGCTGCCGCACGTGATGGTGGACGGCAAACCCGTCTGGCACATCGGCTTCCCGCTGCACTGGGGCTATTCGGGCGATCGAGAAGCACGTCGGGCCGCTGGCCAACTTCCTGACCCCGTCGGCGATGGACCCGAACACCTGGACCCCGGAGTACAAGACCTTCCTGGTCAAGCTGGAGAAGGTCGAGGGGGTGGCTTAAATGGGCGCGCTCCAGGGATTCGAGATCCGGCGCTCTTCGGCCTCGCTCCGCGGCGGCGGCAGCGCGCTGCGCAAGATGCCGGTGGTGGCCAAGTACATCGACACCTCCATCTGCATCGGCTGCAAGGCGTGCGAGGTGGCCTGCCAGGAGTGGAACGATCTGCCGATCGCGCCGACCGAGCAGGTGGGCACCTACCAGACCATGCCCACCATGCGGGCCAACTACTGGAACCTGATCAAGTTCAAGGAGGTGACCACCGAGCAGACCGGGCTCGAGTGGCTGCTGCGCAAGGACCAGTGCATGCACTGCGACGATCCGGGGTGCCTCGCGGCATGCCCGGCTCCCGGCGCCATCGTGCAGTACCAGAACGGCATCGTCGACGTGGATCCGGAGCGGTGCATCGGCTGCAGGCTCTGCGAGACCGGGCTGTCCCTTCGACGTGCCTCGCTACGCCGCGGGCAACGACAAGATGGCCAAGTGCACGCTCTGCGTGGACCGCGTGCAGGTGGGGCTGGAGCCCGCGTGCATCAAGGCCTGCCCCACCGGATGCCTGCAGTTCGGCGACAAGGCGTCGCTGGTGCAGATGGCGCAGCACCGCATCAGCCAGCTCAAGGAGAACGGCTTCGCCAACGCGATGCTCTACGATCCGCCCGGCGTGGGCGGCACCGGCGTCATCACCGTGCTCAAGCACGGCGACCACCCGGAGTGGTACGGGCTGCCGAAGGATCCCTCGGTGCCCACGACCGTGAGCGTGTGGAAGCGCGTGCTGCACCCGATCGGCTTCGTCGCCATGGCGGCGGCGGTGTTCGGCGCCATCGGCCACTTCATGGCGTTCGGTCCCAAGAAGCCCAAGGACACCGCGCGCGAGACTGGAGGTGAGGTATGAGCGAGCTGCGCATCCCCGGCGCCACGCCCGTGACCGGCCCCTCCGCCATGCAGGTGGGCCGCGAGCGCGAGGACGTGATGGTGGGCGACGAGCTGGTGCGGCACAAGCTCTCCTCGCGGGTGGTGCACTGGGCCGTGGCGGTGCTCTTCTTCGGCGCCATCTTCACCGGCATGCCCATCTGGTCGCCGGTGTTCGGCTGGATGGCCACGCTCTTCGGCGGGCTCTCCGTCTGCCGCTGGCTGCACGCCTGGCTGGGGGTGGCGTTCGCCGCCGCCACGCTGGTGATGGTGGTGCTCTGGATTTCGCAGATGCGCTTCGACGCCGGCGACAAGAGCTTCAACGTCATCGACTACCTGCGCTTCTCCGACCGCGACGACTCCGAGGTGGGCAAGTACAACGCCGGGCAGAAGTTCTTCTTCTGGATGGTGCTGGTGACCACGCTCTTGCTGCTGCTCACCGGCATCGTGCTCTGGTGGCCCAACTACTTCGGGCAGGGGCTCCGTTCCGCCTCCATCCTGCTGCACGACATCTGCTTCATCGGCTTCTTCATGGCCATCGTCGGGCACATCTACCTCGGCACCGCGGCGGAGCCGGGAACCTTCCGCTCCATGACCCGCGGCACCGTCACGCGTCCCTGGGCGAGGCTGCACCACCCCCGCTGGTACCGGGAAGTGACGGGTGATCGACGCTGAAGAGCGGGCGCAGCAGCTCGCGGCGGAGCATCCGGAGTCCGCCGAGCTGCTGCGCTTTGCCGCGGGGCTGGTGAAAGCGCAGGGCTCGGTGCGCGCGGCGCGGTTGCAAGAGGTCGCGGCGGCGGCGCGCCCGCTGTTGCAGTACTGCGCGCGCTCGGGGCCGCCCGAGCTGGCGGCGGATGCGCGCGAGGCGCTGCGCGGCGGCTTCGATGCGCGGGTCCTCCGCTACTGGGAGACCGGCGAGCTGGACTACCTGGCGCGCGCCGCGCTTGCGCCCTTCGCGCGGGCGATGCGCGAGCGCGGAGAGTCGCTGGAGCGCGGCGTGCACGGGGCCTGCGTCTACTGCGGCGGCGGCGCCTGGATTGCCTCGCGGCGCATCCCACCCGGCCCGGGCACCGGAGAAGGGGCGCTGCGGATGCTCCACTGCGCGCTCTGCGCGCTGGGCTGGCAGATCCCGCGTATCCGCTGCCCCGGCTGCGGCGAGGAGGACCCCCACAAGCTGCCCAACTTCAGCGCGCCCCAGCACCCCATCGCGCGGATCGAGGCGTGCGAGACCTGCAAGGGCTACGTGAAGTCCATCGACCTGACCCAGGACATGCGGCCGGTGCCCGAGATCGACGAGCTTCTCAGCGTCTCGATGGACCTCTGGGCGGCGGAGCAGGGGTACGACCGGCTGGAACCGGGCATCGCCGGACTGTAGCTGCCGGGGCGTTCAGCGCAGGTCGTCCAGCGACGCGGCGATCTGCCTCCAGCCTTCCTGGTGATCGGCGCGGCTCTTCTCGTCGGGCAGGCCGGAGTGCGTCAGCTCCAGATCGGTGCCGCCGTCCTTCGGCACGAGCTCCACGCGGACGATGGATTCGAGGCCGTGGGTGGCCTGCGACATCCAGGTCAGCTCCACCAGGCGCGGCTTCTCCAGCTTGAGGAAGCGCCCGTAGTGAGGCCAGACGTTGCCCTGGTACAGGGTCTCCCAGAAGAAGAGCCCGTCCACGCCCTCGTGCATGATCAGGCGTCGGGCGAGAAACCACTTCTTGTACTGCTCCGGATCGGTCCAGGCGCGGTAGACGCGGTCCGGCGAGGCGGACAGGTGACGGGTCACGGTCGCGATCACGGTGTTCATCTCTCGTCCTCCAGGAATGCGGCCAGCGCATCGAGCTTCTCGTTCCAGAAGCGCTCGTAGCGGGAAGTCCAGCGCGCCACTTCGCGCAGGGGGCCGGCGCGAAGCTCGAAGTGGTGCTCGCGGCCCTGCCGGCGCCGCTTCACCAGCCCGGCGCGCTCCAGGACTCGAAGGTGCTTGGAGACGGCCGCGAGCGAGATGGGGAACCGGCCGGCGAGGTCCGTCACTCGCGAAGGCCCCCGGGAGAGCCGGTCCACGATGGCCCGCCGGGTAGGGTCGGAGAGCGCGGAGAAGGCGGCGTCGAGCGGCATGCGAGGTATGTTCAACCAAACGGTTGAATGTGTCAAGGGCCGCCTGCCGGACGGGCGCAACGAGCGCCTGGTTGTAATCGCCGGGAGGACCGGTTACACCAGCGGTGCGAACCTCACCAGAGAGGTGGGGCGCAGGCGGACAGTCCGTCCGCCAACAGCGAAAGAAGAGCATGTCGACCGGTACCGTGAAGTGGTTCAACGATGCGAAGGGTTTTGGGTTCATCACGCAGGACGACGGTGGCGAGGACGTCTTCTGCCACCACACCGCCATCAGCGCCGACGGCTTCCGCACTCTCGCGGAAGGCCAGAAGGTCAGCTTCGACGTGACCAAGGGCCCCAAGGGCCTGCAGGCGCAGAACGTGAAGCCCGTCTAGCCGCAGTCTCCCGACCCGATCGACCCGACGCCGGCGCAGGCTCGATCCTGCGCCGGCTGTCGTGGGCACAAGCAAGCTGGGCGAAGCAGCACACGCCCGTTCCGACAGAACCGCCCTTCGGTGTCGCCCCGCCCCTGGCGGCTGCTCGCCGCCTCCTGGTCCGGCGATTTGCGAGCGGTGGTGCCCTGAAGATCGACAGGCTGATCGGTTCAACCGGTTGAACCGGCAGGTACGTGCACGTGCACGTGCGGCGGTCCTACCCGTACTGAGGCAGCTCCGGGTCGCTGTCCGAGGTGGAGCGCGCCGCCGCCCACAGCTCGGCCAGCTCTTCCTGCGAGCTGCCCAGCAGCGCTCCTTCACCGCGGTACCAGGACTTGCCCGCCACCTCTGCCAGCACGATGGCTCCGGCGGGGTCGCGCAACGACACGCGCCAGGCGGAGAGGGTGCTGCCGCTCTCGCGCATCCGGATCTGCACGCGCTCCCGCGCTTGCACCTCCACTGCGTCCATGCCGCGGAGTATGGCACGGCGCGGGAGAACGCCGCCATGGCTGAAGTCGCCTGTCGGTCGAAAGTGCGCAGATCGCGGTCATGAGGGAAGTTTCGTCCCGTTGATCGACGCGTCGAGGATCTCGACGGGGTGCGCAGCCGGCAGGTGCTTGCCCCGCTCGCGGAGGATCTTCTGGATCTGCAGCGTGCAGCCGGGGTTGGCGCTGGCCAGCAGATCGGCGCCGGTGGTCAGCACGTTGTCCACCTTGCGCTCGCCGATCTGTTGTCCGCTGTCGGGCTGCACCAGGTTGTAGATGCCAGCGCTGCCGCAGCACTGCTCGCCCTCGGGAACCTCCACCAGGGTGACGCCGGGAATTCCGCGCAAGAGAGCGCGCGGCTGTGCGCGGATGCCCTGCGCGTGCGCCAGGTGGCAGGCGTCGTGCATGGCGATGCGCAGCTTCAGCGGCTTGCGCTCCGCGCGCGGCGCGAGGCCGGCGAGGAACTCGTTGATGTCGCGCACCTTGCCTGCAAATTCCTTCGCGCGCGCGTCGCCGGGGAAGAGCCGCGCGTAGTCCTTGAGATGCGATCCGCAGCCTGCGGCATTGATGAGCACGAAGTCCACCGGCTCGCGCGAGAAGCGGTCGATCAAGGCGCGCGCGAAGCGCAGCGACTCGTGCTCGCGCCCCGCATGCATGGAGAGCGCGCCGCAGCAGCCCTGGCCGCGCGGCACCAGCACCTCGCAGCCCTCCGCCGCGAGCACGCGCACGGTGGCCTCGTTCACGCCGGGGTTGAAGACGCGCTGTACGCAGCCCGCGATCACCGCCACCGTGAAGCGCTTCTCGCCCTGCGCCGCCACCCTCTCGGGCAGCGTCGCGAAGACGTTGTGCAGGGTGACGGGCGGCTGCAGCGCCTCCAGCTGCCGCAGCCGCGGCGGCAAGAGCTTGAGCACGCCGCTCTTGCGCACCAGCCAGCGCAGGCCGGTCCAGACGTAGAGCAGCAGGAACGCCGCCATCGCCCGCAGCCTGCGCGGATAGGGAAAGAGCTGGAAGATCATCTCCCGGTGCAGTCGATCCTGGAACCCGCGCCGGTAGTCGCGCTCCACCAGCGCGCGCGTCTCCTCGATGAGGATGTCGTAGCGCACGCCCGACGGGCAGGCGGTCACGCATGCCATGCAGCCCAGACAGCGGTCGAAGTGCGCCGCCACCGTGGGCGTCATCTGCGTCTGCCCGGTGCGCAAGCCCCGCATCAGATCGATGCGGCCGCGCGGCGAGTCCATCTCCTCCGCCCAGTTCTGGTAGGTGGGGCAGTGCGGAAGGCAGAACCCGCAGTGGACGCAGTCGTCGATCAACTCGCGCTCGGGCGCGGTCGCCCCCTTCGCCTCCGTGGCCTCAGATGCCGCCAACGAACCTCCCCGGCGAAAGCCGCCCCGCGGGATCGAAGGTTCGCTTCACCGAGCGCATCAGCTCGACGGCCGCGGGCGCGGGTCCCGGATCCCCAGGGGCCGTCACCCAGCCGCCCAGCGCCGACATGCCCTGGCGCGCCCCCTCCAGCGCCGGAGCGCGCGCCGGCCCCTGCGCGAAGCCGAGCCCCAGCGTCGGCAGCCAGAAGAGCCGCGCCTCCAGCGGCTGCAGCGCGCGCTCCACCTCGGCAAGCTGGGTGGGAAGGGCGCCGAAACGGATCGGCGCCACCTCCAGCGAGGGAAACTCCGCCTCCTCCAGCCCGCGCAGCTTCTCCCGCTGCGCCAGGACCCCGGCGGCGAAGCCTTCCAGGCGCAGGTACACGTCCCAGCCCTCGCGCTCGCGCACGGCCAGCATGGCGGCGGGCTCCAGTTGCCCGGCGCGCACCTTCCGCGCCAGTTCCACCGGGTCCGCTCGCCGGGCGCAGAGCGTGAGCGTCTTCTCCGGCAGCGGGTGCACGCGGAAGGTGACGGTGGCGATGAAGGCGAGGGTGCCGAACGACCCGCACATCAGCTTGGGCAGATCGAACCCGGCGACCGTCTTCACCACCTTGCCGCCGCCCTTGGCGCGGACGCCGTCGGCGCGCACCACCGAGACGCCGATGATCAGGTCGCGCACCGACCCGTAGCGCGTGCGCAAGGGGCCGAAGGAGTTGGCCGCGACGATGCCGCCGAGGGTGGCCTTGCCGGGCTGCGGCGGATCGAGCGCGAGCCGCTGGCCGTTGCGCGCGAGCTCACCCTGCAGCGCCTGCAGCGTCATGCCGGCTTCGACCGCCACCACCTGGTCGGCCGGTTGATACTCGACCATCCGGTTGAGTTTCTCGCTGGAGATCTCCAGCGCGACCGGGCGGTCCGGGCGGCAGGGCCGTGCCGCCGCCCAGGAAGAGCACGCTCTCCGCGCCGGAGACGAGCAGCGCCTGCACCTCGTCGATTGAGGCGGGCGCTTGCCGCGCCACCGAGGCGGGCGCCTGCGGCGCCAGCAAGTCGGGCGCTTGCGGCGCCGGGGGTCCCGGGGTTACGCGCGCCATGCCTGCCCCGAGAGCTCGGAAGGATGCGGCTGGTAGAGACCCGGCTTGTCGCCGCACAGCCGCGGCGAGGGGAAGACCTTGCCGGGGTTGAACCGGCCCGAGGGATTGAAGGCGCAGCGCAAGAGGTGCATGGTGTCGAGGTCGTCGGGCGTGAACATCTCCCCCATGTAGGGCGCCTTGTCCGCGCCCACCCCGTGCTCGCCGGTGATGGAGCCGCCGTAGCGCAGGCAGATGCGCAGGATGTCTCCGGACATCTCCTCGGCCTTCTTCTCCTCCTCGGGAATGCGGCCGTCGAAGAGCACCAGCGGATGCAGGTTGCCGTCGCCGGCATGGAAGACGTTGGCCACCCGCAGCCCGTACTTCTCGCCAAGCTGCGCGATCTCGGTGAGCACCCGGGCGATGGCGCTGCGGGGGATGACCCCGTCCTGGACCAGGTAGTTGCGGGCGATGCGGCCCACCGCGGCGAAGGCGCTCTTGCGGCCCTTCCACATCAGCTCGCGCTCGGCGTCGTCCTTGGGGACGCGAACCTCCAGGGCGCCCGCCTTCCGGGAGAGCTCGATGGCATGCGCCGAGGTGTGGTCGCACTCCGCCGCCAGCCCGTCCACGTCCATGAGCAGCGCCGCGCCCACCTCCGGCCAGTCCACGCCGGTCGCGGCCTTGGCGGCGACGATGGCGAGCGTGTCCATCATCTCGATGGCCGCGGGCACGATCCCGGAGGCGATGATGGCGCTGACCGCGTTGCCCGCCTCGGTGGTGGAGGGGAAGGTGGCGAAGAAGGTCCGGGTGGCCTCGGGCTTGCGGAGGATTCGCAGCACCACCTCGGTGACGATGCCCAGGAGCCCCTCGCTGCCCACCACCACGCCGGTGAGATCGTAGCCGGGCTGATCGAGCACGGGCCCGCCCAGGTCCACCACGCTGCCGTCGTGCAGCACCATGCGCACGCCGAGCACGTGGTTGACGGTGAAGCCGTACTTGAGGCAGTGCGCGCCGCCGCTGTTCTCGGCCACGTTGCCGCCGATGCTGCAGACGCTCTGCGAGGACGGGTCGGGCGCGTAGTACCAGCCGCTCGGGCCGATGTGCTTCGAGACGTCGAGGTTGATCACGCCGGGCTGCACGCGCATGAAGGCGTTGTCGAAGTCCACGTGGAGGATCCGCCGCATCCGCGAGAGCCCGATGACCACGCAGCCGGGGACCGGCAGCGCTCCTCCGGAGAGCCCGGTGCCCGACCCGCGCGCCACCATGGCGAGCCCGGCCTCCCGCGCCAGCTTGACGCACGCCGCCACCTCCTCGGTGGTGCCCGGCAGCACCACCAGCCCGGGCGTGACGCGGAAGCTGGCGAGCCCGTCCGACTCGTAGGTGCGGAGCTGTTCCGGCTTGCAGATGGCGTAGCCTTCGCCCACCACTGCCGCGAACTTCGCCACCAGCTCGCCCGGCAAGGGAGCCGCCTTGACCTTGATCTCCGCCTGGGTTGCGCCCGGCGTCTCCTGCTTCATTCGAGGCGCTCGTAAGCGGGCAGGGTGAGGAAGTCGACGAACTCGCCCAGCACCAGCCCGTCGAGGATCTGCCGCGCATCCTCGAGATGCGGGACGCCGGAGAGCTTGCCCAGCTCGTCGTCGCGGAGCTGTTCGTAGAGCTTGCGATCGATGGTGCGGCCGTCCTCGAGCCTGGCGCCGTTCTGCACCCACTGCCAGAGCTGCGCGCGGGAGATCTCCGCGGTGGCGGCGTCCTCCATCAGGTTGTAGATGGCCGCGGCGCCGTTGCCGCCCAGCCAGGAGGCCAGGTACTGCACGCCCACGCTGATGTTGTTGCGCACGCCGGATTCGCTGATGGTGGCGCCGGGAACCCGCGTGTCCTGCAGCTCGCGCGCCTCCACTTTGACCTCGGAGCGCAGCTTCTCCTTTTGATGCGGCTTTCCCAGCTTCTTGTCGAACACTTCCTTGGCCACCGGCACCAGATCGGGATGCGCCACCCAGGTGCCGTCGAATCCGTCGGCAACTTCGCGCTCCTTGTCCGATCGGGTCTGCGCCAGCGCCTTCTCGTTGACCTCCGGGTTCCTGCGGGTGGGGATGAACGGCGCCATGCCGCCCATCGCGTGGGCGTTCCGCCGGTGGCAGGTCTTCACCAGCAGCTCGGTGTACGCGCGCATGAAGGGCACGGTCATGGTGACCTTCTGCCGGTCGGGCAGGACGAGGTCCTTGCGCGTCCGCAGCTTCTTGATCAGCGAGAAGATGTAGTCCCAGCGGCCCGCGTTGAGGCCGCTCGAGTGCTCGCGCAGCTCGTAGAGGATCTCGTCCATCTCGAAGGCGGCAGGGAGCGTCTCCACCAGCACGGTGGCGCGCACGCTGCCGCGGGGGATTCCCAGCTTGTCCTGCGCGAAGAGGAAGACGTCGTTCCACAGCCGCGCCTCGAGGTGCGACTCGATCTTGGGCAGGTAGAAGTAGGGGCCGGTGCCGCGCTCCAGGGTCTCCTTCGCGTTGTGGAAGAAGAAGAGCCCGAAGTCCGCCAGCGACCCGGAGATGGGCTTGCCCCCGGAGAGGAGGTGCTTCTCCGGCAGGTGCCAGCCGCGCGGGCGCACCAGCAGCGTGGCGATCTTCTCCTTGAGCTGGTACGCCTTGCCCTCCGGCGAGGAGAAGGTGAGCTTGCGGCGCACGGCGGCGATGAGGTTCACGTGCCCCTGCACCACGTTCGACCAGGTGGGCGAGAGCGCGTCCTCGAAGTCGGCCATGAACACGTCGGCGCCGGAGTTGAGCGCGTTGATCATCATCTTGCGCTCGACCGGCCCGGTGATCTCGATGTGGCGCTTCTGCAGATCGGCCGGCGTGTCCGCCACCTTCCAGTCGCCTGCGCGGACGGTCGCGGTCTCGGGAAGGAACTCGAACGACGCGCCGGCGGCGAGCTTGCGGTAGCGCTCCTCGCGCTTCTTCAGCAGTTCCTGCCGGCGCGGCTCGAAGTTGCGGTGCAACTCTTCCAGGAAGCCGAGCGCAGCCTTGGAGAGCACCTCTTCGGAAGCCTTCGCCGTCACCTCGATCATGTCGAACCTCCAGGACGCGAGCCGGCTACGCCAGCACAGAAACGGGCAGCCGTCCAGAGGCGCCACAGGGGAACCTTCCGGGCAGCGGCACACTCTTCGACAGGAAGTTGTAGTCGGGGTGGAGGGGGACTTCCACTCCGACGAGAGAACGCGTTATAGAACTTTCCGCCTTTACCCCCGGGAGAACCGCACATGGCGAAAACGCTGACCCGCAGATCGCTGCTCAAAGCAGGTGTCACCGCAGGCGCCGCGATCGCCGCCCCCACCATCCTCACCAGAAAGGCCTCGGCGCAGACCGAGTCCACCCTCAAGATCATCCAGTGGAAGCACTTCGTGCCCGAGTACGACAACAAGTACTTCGCCAACTTCACCAAGCAGTTCGGCGAGAAGCACAAGTGCAAGGTGGAGGTGGACTACGTCGCCACCAACGACCTCAACGGCGCCGAGCAGGCGGACATCGCCCGCGGCGGGGGACACGACATCCTCCACCTCAACGGCGTGGGCGCCTGGTTCTTCGAGCAGGCGCTGGTGGACGTGAGCGACGTGGCGAACCGGCTGGACAAGGAGTTCGGCGGCTGGATCCCGAACTCGGAGTCCATCGGCAAGGTGAAGGACAAGTGGCTTGCGGTGCCCTACTGGTACATCGCGTACCCGATGCTCATCAACCGCGGCTACTTCAACCAGGTGGGCGCCAAGTACACCGAGAAGACCACCTGGCAGGAATTGCTCGCGGCAGGCGCCAAGCTGAAGTCGGCGGGCCATCCCTTCGGGATCGCCTACGCGCAGACGCCGGACTCCAACGACGATCTCTATCCGCTGATGGCGGCCTTCGGCGCCTACATGTTCGACAAGGAAGGCAAGATCAGCTTCCGTCGCAAGGAGATCTCCGACGCGCTCAACTACGGCAAGCAGTTCTTCGAAAAGACCATGACCGACGAGGTGTTGAGCTGGGACGACAGCTCCAACAACCGCTTCATCGCCTCCGGCAAGGGCTCCTTGATTTGCAACCCCATCAGCGCCTACCGCACCGCCGCCAAGGACAACCCGGACGTCTACCGCAACCTGGAGGTGGTCAAGACGCCGCTCGGGCCCAAGGGCCGCGCCAACGGCGCCCGCACCATGTCCTACGGCATCTACAACTTCTCCAAGAACCAGGAGCTGGCCAAGACCTTCCTCTACGAGATGGTGGCCGACAGCCGCAACGGCATGGAGGGGAGCACCGGCTACAACCACCCCTTCCTCAAGGCGTTCACCAAGAAGCCCATGCCGGTGATCGGCACCGAGCCCAAGCTGCAGCTGCTCCAGGACTTCCAGAACGACAACCTGGTGTTCATCGGCTATCCCGGCCCGATGACCCGCACCGCCACGGGCATGTACGCCAAGTTCATCATCCCGACCATGTTCGCCGAGGTGGCGAAGGGCAAGCCCGTTCGCGCGGCGATGGACGACGCAGAAAAGAAGCTGCGCGCGATCTGACGCTTCTCGGGTAAAAAGACCCACACCATGGCAGACGTCGTTCTCGATCGGGTCGTCAAGCGTTTCGGTGAAACGGAAGTGGTCGCGGGCATCGATCTCACCGTCCGCGACCGCGAGTTCTGCATTCTCGTGGGTCCCTCCGGCTGCGGGAAGACCACCACCTTGCGGATGATCGCCGGCCTCGAAGAGGTGACGGCCGGCGACATCCGCATCGGCGGCGAAATCGTCACCTACAAGCCGCCGCGCGACCGCGACATCGCCATGGTGTTCCAGAGCTACGCGCTCTACCCGCACATGAGCGTGCGCAAGAACCTCTCCTTCGCCCTGGAGCTGCGCGGGCTGCCCAAGAAGGAGATCACCCGGCGCATCGACGACGTGGCGGGCATCATCGGGCTCACCCCGCTCCTCGATCGCAAGCCGCGCCAGCTCTCCGGAGGCCAGCGCCAGCGCGTGGCGGTGGGCGCGGCCCTGTGCAGGCAGTCGGGAGTGCTGCCTCTTCGACGAGCCGCTCTCCAACCTGGACGCGAAGCTGCGCGTGCACATGCGCACCGAGCTCAAGCGGCTGCACCAGCAGGTCAAGTCCACCATGGTCTACGTCACCCACGACCAGGTGGAGGCCATGACCATGGGCGACCGCATCGTGATCATGAACGGCGGCCGCATCATCCAGGTGGGCAGCGCCATGGAAGTCTACGACAGGCCCGCCACCCGCTTCGTCGCCGGCTTCATCGGCACGCCGCCGATGAACTTCTTCGACGGCGAGGTCACCGCCGCCGGGGTGACGCTGCCGGGCAGCCTGACCATGCGGATGCCGCGGCCCGGCCTCGCCGAGATGGCCGGGCGCAAGGTGGTGTTCGGGATGCGGCCGGAGCACATCGCCCTGCGCGCGAACGGCAAGGAGAACGTGGCCAAGGTGCCCTCCACCATCGAGGTGGTGGAGCCGCTCGGGCACCGCACCATCCTCACCGCCACCACCCCCGCGGGCGTGCTGCAGCTCGAGGCGGAGGCGATTCCCGGCCTCAAGCCGGGCGATCACACCGACCTGTACTTCGATCTCGCCCGCGCCCATCTCTTCGACCAGGCCGACGAATGCGCCCTCTAGCCGTCGCGGCGGGATCGGCGGCGAAGGAAGCGGCGCGGCGGCTGCCCTTCTCCGAGCGCGAGGCGCCCTTCGGCTACGCGCTGGTCCTGCCGGCCATCCTCTACCTCACCGCCTTCATCGCCTATCCCTTCGCGATGAGCATCTGGCTCAGCCTCACCGACGCGCAGGCGGGCGCGCGGAAGTGGAACTACATCGGGTTCGACAACTACTCCAAGGTGGAGAGCTACGAGCTGATCGCCAACGACTTCGTGCTCTTCGACGGGAAGGACGAGGAGGCCAAGGCGCTGGTCGCCGCCCGCAAGGACGCCACCGTCGCCACCGCTCCCGAAGGCGCCCGCTTCAAGGCGGCGCTTCAGGTAGCGGGGCGCAGCATCCCGGTGGTCACCGCCGACAACGACGGCGACGCCACGTACATCGCCACCACCATCCTCAACGACCTCGACTGGCAGGTCCACGGCGGCAAGGTGGTGGCCCACGCGGCCGACTCTCCGCTCAGCTTCGGCAACTTCAACGACCGCGCCAGCGCGAAGAAGGCGGAGAAGGAAACCCTGCTGGTCAAGGCGGACACCAAGCTCAAGACCAACGGCACCGGCGTGCAGCAGGACCCCAACTTCGTCCTCGCGGTGAAGAACACGCTCAAGTACACGTTCGGCACCGAGCTGATCAAGCTCTTCTTCGGCATCCCCTGCGCGCTGCTGCTGCACCGCAAGTTCCGCGGCCGCCAGCTCCTGCGCGGGCTCCTGGTCATCCCCTGGGTGATCCCCATCGCCATCTCCGGGCAGGCGTGGCTGTGGATCCTCGACAGCACCTACTCGGTGATCAACTGGGGCCTGGTGCACAGCGGCATCATCTCTCCCGCCAACATCCTCAACTTCCGCGGCGACCCCACCCTCGCCATGCTCTCGCTCGTGGTGGTGAACGTCTGGCGCGGGTTTCCCTTCACCACCGTGGTGATCCTCGCCGGCCTGACCGCCATTCC
This sequence comes from uncultured delta proteobacterium, assembly GCA_963792275.1. Classification (GTDB taxonomy): domain Bacteria; phylum Myxococcota; class Myxococcia; order Myxococcales; family 40CM-4-68-19; genus 40CM-4-68-19. The sequence goes on along the minus strand of CAWBVQ010000006.1, from coordinate 170,297 downwards.
CGACGAGATCCTCGAGCGCGCCCGCCTCGACGGCACCAACGCCATGCAGCGCTTCTTCTACGTGATGGCGCCGATGGTGCGGCCCATCCTCATGGTGTCGCTGCTCTTCTCGGTGGTGTTCTCCTTCACCGACTTCAACACCATCTGGATCATCACCCGCGGCGGCCCCTACGACCAGACGCAGGTGCTCGCCACCTACGCGTACCAGGTGGGCGTGAACGCCGGGTTCCTGGGCAAGGGCGCGGCGGTCTCGCTCTTCCTCTTCCCCATCATGGCGGTGACCGTCTTCGGGATGCTGCAGTCGCTGCGCAAGGACAACATGTGATCGCTTTCTTGCGCAGCCTCCGGCACGACCTGTTCTCCTGGGCGTTCCTCTTGCCCTTCCTGGTCTTCGCGCTCTTTCCCTTCTATTGGGGCCTGATCACCTCGTTCAAGGCGGACGCGAACCTCTACGATCTCTCGCGCAACCCGCTCTTGATCTCCAAGGTCGACGGCCGCACCGGAAAGCCGTACCACAAGGACATCATCGTCCCCGCCTCGTACACGGCCGGGCCGATCCAGTGGAAACAGCAGGTGGGATCGCACACCAAGCGCAGCGACGCCGAGTCGGATCCCAAGCCGATCGCCATCATCGGCGAGCAGGAGATCTACAGCCCGGTGAGCGGCACGCTCTCGCGCATCGACGTGCCCGAAGGCAAGGTGGCGCAGCCCAACGAGGTGATCGGCGACATCAACGTCGACAACCCCACGCTCTCGCACTACGAGTTCCTCGCCTCCACGCCCTTCTACCGCTGGATGCAGGTGAGCCTGCTCACCGGGCTGGCGGTGGTGCTGATCACGCTGATCATCGCGGTGCCCGCGGCATACGCGCTGGCGCGCCTGAAATTCGCCGGGAACCGCGGAATCGGCATCGGGATCTTCCTCACCTACCTGATCCCGCCCACCATCCTCTTCATCCCCTTCTCGCAGCTGGTGGGCGCGCTGCGCATCGACAACACCATCTGGTCCTTGATCCTCAGCTACCCGACCTTCACCATTCCCTTCTGCACCTGGCTGTTGATGGGCTTCTTCCGCGGCGTGCCCAAGGAGATCGAGGAACGCGCGCTCCTCGACGGCGCCACGCGCCTGCAGATGTTGCGGCTGGTGGTGATTCCGGTGGTGCTGCCCGGCATCCTCACCGCCGCCATCTTCGCCTTCACCCTCAGCTTCCAGGAGTACGTCTACGCGCTGACCTTCATCTCCAGCACCTACAACCGCACCTTGCCGGTGGGCATCTCGGTGGAGATGGTGCGCGGCGACGTCTACTTCTGGGGCCCGCTGATGGCCAGCGCCATCCTCGGCTCCTTGCCGGTGGTGATCGTCTACGGCCTCTCCCTGAACTACTTCATCAGCGGCATGACCACGGGCGCGACGAAGTAATTGGGGACACCCTACTTAATTCCATTTGCGAGTCGACACTGGTCGCGAATTAATGGGGTCCCCATACGCGGTGACTCCCTCTCGAATTAAGTAGGGTGTCCCCATTTAGCCCACGACCAGCACCGTGCAGGAGCGGGCGCCGTGGGCGCCGATCACCAGCGCCTGCTCGATGTCGGCGGTCTTGGAAGGGCCCGAGAGCCAGAGGGCAAAGCCGGGGGAGGGGATGGCCGCGGCGGCATAGCCTTCGTGCAGGTTGTGCACCAGCGTCCCGCCGCGGACGACGACGGCGAGATGCTGGGTGAGGAAGAGCACGGCGCGGTTGGCCCCGCCGTGGTGGACGATCCAGCAGGCGCCGTTCTCGGCCACGCCGAGCTCCGCCGGCGCGACGCAGAAGTCCACGTCGCGCAGGTCGTGCGGGTCGCGCGTGGCTTCCAGATCGACGTTGGCCTTTGCCACGCCGGGAACCAGCGATGCCACCCTGCGCGCCTCGGCGTACTCGGGCACCGCCAGGAGCGCTGCCTCCAGCGAGTCGTCCTCCCCGAGCGCGACGCAGCGGCCGCCCACCTCCACCACGCTCTTGCAGAACCGCTCGCGCACGTCCGGATAGCGCACCGCCACGAGCCGGGAGACGTCGGGCAGCGGCGTCGGGGGAACGGCAGCGTCGCGGAGCGATTCCAGGATCTCATCGCGGGCGGCCACGCTTCCTCCACTGCGCGCGGAAGCTCTCGCGCGGCATGGGCGGCAGCTCGCGCTGCCGGGTCCAGGGATTGGGCAGGACGGGCGCGAAGACGCGCAGGAGCTTGCCGAAGAGCCGATAGGCCCAGGTGCGCAGCAGCACCCAGCCGCCCACGCGCGAGACGATGCGCTTGCCCAGCGGGACCAGCCCGAGCCGCGACAGCTCCCCGCGCCAGGCGAGCAACTGGTGATGCAGGTCGATCCGCACCGGGCAGACGTCGGTGCAGGAGCCGCACAGAGAGGAGGCGAAGGGCAGGTCGGCGTGCTTCTTCGGGTCGATGTGCGGCGCGAGGATGGAGCCGATGGGCCCGGGAACGGTGACGCCGTAGCTGTGCCCGCCGCTGCGCCGGTACACCGGGCAGGTATTCATGCAGGCCCCGCAGCGGATGCACTTGAGCGAGTTGCGGTACTCCTCGCGCATGAGGATGCGGCTGCGCCCGTGATCGACGATGACGATGTGCAGCTCGCCGCCCGGCCTGGGGCCGTGGAAGTGCGAGGTATAGGTGGTGATGGGCTGTCCGGTGGCGCTGCGCGCGAGGAGCCTGAGGAAGACCGCCAGCTCGCGCGGCGTGGGCACCAGCTTCTCCACGCCCATGCAGGCGACGTGGATGGGCGGCAGCGAAGTGCCCAGGTCGGCGTTGCCCTCGTTGGTGCAGACCACCACCCCGCCGCTGGAGGCGACGGCGAAGTTCACGCCGGTGAGGCCGGCCTGCGCGGCGAGGAACTTCTCGCGCAGGTGCTGCCGCGCCGCCTCGGCCAGGGCCTTGGGATCGGAGAGCCCTTCGGGCGTGCCCAGCCGGTCGTGGAAGAGCCGGCCCACCTCCTCCTTCTTCAGATGGATGGCGGGCATGACGATGTGCGAAGGCGGCTCGCGGCGGAACTGCACGATGCGTTCGCCGAGGTCGGTGTCCACCACCTCGATGCCGCGCTCCTCGAGGTGGTGGTTGAGGCCGCACTCCTCGGTGAGCATGGACTTGCTCTTCACCAGCCGGGTGACTGCGCGCGCCGAGAGGATGCCGTGCACGATGCGGTTGTGCTCCTCGGCGTCGCGCGCCCAATGCACCTGCGCCCCCGCGGCGAGCGCATTCTTCTCGAACTCCTCCAGATAGTCGGGCAGCCGCGAGAGCGTGTGCGCCTTGATCTGCGAGGCCAGGGCGCGCAGCTCTTCCCACTCCGGCACGAAGCTGCGGGCGACGTCGCGCTTGTTGCGCACGAACCAGACCGCCTGGTCGTGCCAGTGCAGCCGCGCGTCGTCGGCGACGAAGCGCGCCGCGCGCCCGGCATGGCCGGTCATCGCGTGGCCTCCTCGAGGAGCTGCGCCACGTGGAGCACGCGGATGGGCTTCTTCTCCCGGCGCAAGAGGCCGTCCAGGTGCATGAGGCAGGAGATGTCGGCCCCGGCGATGATCTCCGACCCGGCGCGCTCGTGATCGGCGATGCGGTCGCGGCCCATGGCGCAGGAGACCGCCTCCTCCGCGACCGCGAAGGTGCCGCCGAACCCGCAGCACTCGTCGCTGCGGTGGAGCTCGGTGAGCCGCAGGCCTTCGATGTTGTCGAGCAGCGCGCGCGTCTTGGAGAAGGCGGGCACCAGCCGCTCGCTGCCGCTGCCCAGCCGCAGCTCGCGCAGCCCGTGACAGCTCTGGTGCAGGCCCACCTTGTGCGGGAACCTGCCGCGCGGCTTGACGCGCAGCACGTCGTGGAGGAACTCGCACAGCTCCAGCGTCTTGCCGGCAAGGGCGGGAACGCGCGGTTCGTCGGGGAGCAGCATGCCGTAGTGGTTGCGCACCATGCTGGCGCAGCTGCCCGAGGGGCAGACCACGTGGTCGTAGGAAGCGAAGACGTCCAGCATCTTTCGCGCCAGCGGCCGCGCATCGTCGAAGAACCCCGAGTTCGCCATGGGCTGGCCGCAGCACGTCTGCGCCTCGGGAAAATGCACGGTGACGCCCAGGCGCTCGAGCAGGTCGGCGGTGGCGAGGCCCACCTCCGGGTAGAGCTGATCGACGTAGCAGGGCACGAAGAGGGCGACGTCCATTGCCGGCAATGTTGCACGTCGTGGCCCCGCCGGCCACAGCCGGTGTCACGCCTGCCGGGGCTGGAGCGCGGGCGGGGTCCTGCGCCTGACCAGCAGCATGGCTCCGAACCAGGCGCCGTAGAAGACGACCAGGAGGGCCACGGCCACCGGCAGCGCCGCCCGATGGTACCCGGCGCGCCGCAACACCACGTAGAGGTCGCCGCAGAAACCGGGTCCGAGCAGCGCCAGCGCGAGGAGCACCATCCGCGAAGCGAAGCGGTGGAAGCGCTCGGTGTCCTCGCCGCGCTCGACGATGCGGTGGTAGGCGGCGGGCGACATCAGCACGATGGTGGCGAGCGCGATGAACCCCAGGCTGCAGAGATGGACGAGCTGCACCGGCTGCGGCAGCCGGGGGAAGGCGTCCATCAGCACCATGGCGAGCTGGAACCCGAGCAGCGCCTGCGCGCCCGGCAGCACCACCCGCGCCTCGGTGAGCACCTGGACGATGCGTTGTTCGAGCGGTGTGTCTTCCATGCGATCCTCCGGCTCCTGGCGCTGGCCCTTGGAGCGCCGCGCGAAGTGGCCGTACCAGAACCCGAGCGCGACGGCGGCGGTGAGGGCGCCGCAGACGGCGCCGCCCCAGGCCCCGGCGATACGGTTGCCCGCCACCGCCAGGTCCACGCTCAGCCCCAGGGCGAAGGGCAAGAGCACGCAGCGCATCACCATCATGGTGAAGCGGTGGAAGCGGGTGGTGTCGAAGCCGCGCTCGACGATGCGGTGGCGCGCCGCGGGCAGGAAGAGCGCGCCCACGGTGGCGAGGAGCGCGAAGAGCCCCACCAGCTCGAGCGCGCGCTCGCCCCGGCCCAGGTGCTCGAAGCCCGGTCTCGAAGAAGGCGCGGTACTGGAACCCGAGCAGGACCTGGGCGCCGAGCACGAGGATGCGCGACTCGTCCAGCGCGTTCTTCACCTTCGTGTGGAGGCTCGCCACCTCGACCAATTTGTGGACTGCCGGACGGTCGCGCAAACGGGCTGGCGCCTGTCTGGTAGAAAGACGCGTGCGTTTCTCCGCTCTCCGCTCGCGCGATTTCCGCCTGCTCCTCGGCGGGCAGCTCGTCTCGCTCACCGGCTCGCAGATGCAGCAGGTGGCGGTGGTGTGGCAGCTGTATCTCTTGACCGGATCGCCGCTCTCCCTCGGCCTGCTCGGCGCCTTCCGGGTCACCCCCATCCTCCTGCTCGCGCTCGGCGGCGGCGTGGCGGCCGACGCGCTGGACCGGCGCAAGCTGATGGTGGGCAGCCAGTGCGGGATGGCGCTCGCGTCGGTGGGGCTGTTCGCGGCGACGCGCTCGCACGCCGTCACGCCGGGCGTCATCTACGCGCTCTCGGCATTGGCCGGCGTGGCGTCCGCCTTCGACCTTCCCGCGCGCCAGTCGCTGGTGCCGCGCCTGGTGCCTCCGGAGCTCCTGCCCAACGCGCTCAGCATGTACACGACCGTCTACGAGGTCGCGGCCATCGCCGGGCCGGCGATCGGCGGCGCCATGCTCGCGTGGAAGGGCGTCCTTCCCATCTATGCCATCGACGTGATCTCCTTCCTCGCCACCATCGCGGCGCTCCTCGCCATGACCCACGACGCGCCCTCCCGCGGGCTGGCCGGCCTCAACGCCTCTGCCATCGTGGAGGGGCTGCGCTTCCTCAAGGGCACGCCGCTGATCCTCTCCACCATGCTGCTCGACTTCGTGGCCACCTTCCTCGCGGGGTCGCTCTTGCTCTTGCCCATCTTCGCCGACCAGCTGCTCCACGTCGGGCCCAAGGGGCTGGGCATCCTCTATGCGGCGCAGCCCGCCGGCGCCGCGGTCGCCGGCATCCTCCTCTCCTGGCTACCTACGCTGCGGCGGCAGGGCAGGGCGGTGATCGTCTCCGTCGCCGTGTATGGCGCGGCCATCTCGGTGTTCGGCGTCTCCCGCTGGTTCTGGCTCTCGCTCCTCGCGCTGGCGGTCTCCGGCGCGGCCGATACCGTGAGCGCGGTGATGCGTCAGACGCTGCGGCATACCCTCACCCCCGACGAGCTGCGCGGGCGCATGACCTCGGTGAACATGATGTTCTTCATCGGCGGGCCGCAGCTCGGCGAGGTGGAGGCCGGCGTCGTGGCGAAGCTCGCGGGCGTGCGCGTTTCCGTCTGGTCCGGCGGGGCGCTCTGCATTTTCGCGGCGCTGGCCGCGGCGGCGCTGTTTCCTTCGCTGCGCAGGTACGAGCACGGGGAGTAGCCCCCGGCATTCCATCCGCCGCGGTAAATCAGCCGCCGAGCAGCCGGGTGGCGGCAGCAACGCCGGAATGCGCCACGTCCGGCACGCCGACGCCGTCGTACGAGGCGCCGGCCACCTCGATGGGCGGCAGCCCGGAAAGCTGCTCCCGCGCCGCGCGCACCGCCTCGCGATGCCCCAAAGCATACTGAGGAATCGCCGCGCCGCAGCGCACCACGCGCACGTACTCGGGGTCGCTCCGCAGCGCCCAGGTGCGCCGCAGATCCTCGACGATGCCCGCCACCAGCGCCGCGTCGGGCAGGTCGGCCCGCTCGGGATGGCCGATGCCGCCGCAGATGGCGGTGACGAGCGTTCGGCCCGAAGGCGCCCGCCCCGGGAGCATGCTGCTGGGCAAGAGCGTGCCGATGCCGTGCAGCGTGCCGTCGGCGTCCAGCATCCCGAACCCGCGCGGCAGTCCGTCTCCAGGAAAACCGAGGTGCACCACGGTGATCTTCGCTGCGCGGAACCCGCCCACCGCCTCCGCGAAACGGGCGGCGGACGGACGCAAGAGCTCCGCTGCCTGCGCCGCGGGCAGGGCGAGCACCGCCGCGTCGAAGCTCTCGCCCTCCACCTCCCATCCGCCTGGCGCCGGAGACAGGCGCGTTACCCTCTTGCCCAGGCGCACGCGCGAGCCCAGCCCTGCCGCCACACCTTCCACCAGCGAGCCGAGGCCGCGCCGCAGCGTCCACAGCCCGGTGCGCGGCGGTCCCTTCGGCGCGAGCATCGCGTTCACGAACAGCGAGCCCTTCGCGCCCAGCTCCCCGAGGAAAGGAAAGGCGTCGCGCGCCGAGAGCAGCGCGGGATCGCCCGCGTAGACTCCCGCGCTCATCAGCGCCGCCGCCAGGCCGCCGGCTTTCGCCCCGAGCCGCTGCTGGAGAAAGTCGCGCAGCGAAAGATCCTCCCGCAAAGGATGCGCGAAGAGCGGCTCGAGGAGGGCGCGAAAGATGCCTGCGCGCGCGAGCAGCCGGAGGCTGGGGGCCTCGAGCACGCGGCCGCCCAGGTGGACCCAGCGCGTGGTCGGAGGCCGCGGCTTGACCACCTCGGCGCGCAAACCGCTGGCGTCGAGGAGCGCGTCGAGCGGCTTGGCGAGGAAGTTCGGCCCGTCTTCGGTGACCCACCCCTGCTCGGTGCGGGTGCCTACTTTCCCCCCACGCGCCCGGCGGCTTCGAGGACAACCGGATCCGCTCCACGCCGCAAAAGCTCGTGCGCCGCGGCCAGCCCGGCCACTCCCCCGCCGATGACGGCAACCCGCATCGAGATGCGCCTCCTGCCCGATTGTTGCGTACCATGCAAACAGGTGCGGCTCACCCACCCGGTACCCGGCGGCGGGGCCGGTTATCGTTTGACCACAAAGGATGATCCATCTATCGTCGCTCCCATGTACACCGTGGAGGCGGGGAACGCCGTCGAAGGCGTTCCCGAGGGCACCAGGATCAGCCTTGCGGCCACGCTCCAGGAGATCGCCGCGACCATCGCCGGGCTGCCCGACACCAGCGCGTTCTGGCACTCGGTTCGCGGAGAGCGCCTCCGTCTAGACCTCGCCGGCTGGCGGTTCTGGTACGTCGTCGAACCCGAAATGCGCCGCGTCAGCGTGGTGCAGTCGTTGCCGCTCGGCGTCCCCCCGCGGTAGCAGCGCTCCGATCCTGGGCGAGGGCATCGCCCGGATCGGCAGCGCGCGATCCCGGCTGTGGCAAAGGGCGGAACCCGGCGCGCGTACGGCACCAGCATGACGGCCTGCGTTTTCGGAACAGCGGGCGCCTGTTGAAGAAAAATGCTGCACGAGCTGGGCATGCGAGTTCCGCGTGCGTGCGCTTTTACACGGAAGAACGTTCCCGACACACCGGGTTTCGGACACTTGCGGCTGGCGGGCGGATTGCTCTTCGCGCAGGCCGGAGGTGGGGGATGGCGTTGCGGCTGCGATACCGGATCGAAACCCCTCGCGCGATGCGCGAGCACCTGCACTTCGTCGACGGTGCGGGATATTTCTTCTTTCCCACGGCGATGGCGCCGAAGGGCACGTTGGCCTCGCTGCAGGTGGACTTCTGGCTCACCGACCAGGTGATGCTGCTGCGCGGTTGGGTCTGGGCGCGCTCCAACGGGACGGGTATCTGGCTGGAGCTGGCGGGCGCCGATCGGGCGCTCCGCCGCATCGAGAACGCGCCCAAGCGGTCCGAGCTGCGGGTGGGCAGCGAGCAGCTCGTCCTGGTGGAAGCGGACGGGCTTGCGGCGCTGCTCTGCCGGCTGCGCGACGTGAGCGAGGGAGGGGCGCGGCTTGCGGCGCTGCCGGCCGATGCGGGCGAGCCCGGGCAGCGCGTGCGGGTGGCGCTGCCGGAAGCCGGCTCGTCGGGGGTTCAACTGGAGGCGCACGGCCACGTGGCCTGGGCCGACCAGGGAGAGGTGGGGCTCGCCTGGGACCTGGACGATGCGCTCTCGCGGGCGGCGGCGCGAAGGCTCTTGCAGCACGCGAGGGACGAGTGGGGCGACGCGAGCGCCGCGGACCACTCGCCGCGCTGCAGGTGCGCGCGAGGCAACGGGCAGGGCCTCCTGCTGCTGGGATAGGGCTAGCCCGAGCGGCGGAGGACCAGGATGGTGCGCGGCTTCGCCTCGATGCTGGCGGCGGCGCCCACCGTCCGGGCGCGCCGGCCGCGGCGGAGCTCGGGCGGATCGTCGGTCGAGGTGTCGAGCACGCGGATCCAGGTGGTGCCGAAGGACTCCGCGGGCAGGGTGAACTGCATGGGCTCGTGGTGCCCGTTGAAGATGACGTAGAAGCTGTCGTCCTTCACCCGCTCGCCGTGCTCGCCGGGGCGCTGGATGGAAGCGCCATGGAGGAACACGCCCAGGGACTTGGCGTACCCCACGCGCCAGTCCTCCTCCGACATCTCGCGCCCGTCGGGAGTGAACCAGGCGAGATCCTTCACCTCGGTTCCGTGCAGCTCCCTTCCCAGGAACCAGCCACGGCGCCGGAAGATGGGGTGGTCGAGGCGCAGCTTGAGCAGGCCGCGGGCAAAGTCGAGCAGGTCCTCGTCGAGATGCTCCCAGTCCATCCAGGAGAGCTCGTTGTCCTGGCAGTAGGCGTTGTTGTTTCCCCTCTGCGTGCGGCCCATCTCGTCGCCGGCCAGCAGCATGGGCACGCCCTGCGAGAGCAAGAGCGTGGTGAGGAAGTTGCGCTGCTGCTGGGCGCGCAGCTGCAGCACGGCGGGGTCCTGCGTGTCGCCCTCCGCCCCGCAGTTCCAGGAACGGTTGTGCCCCTCGCCGTCCTTGTTCTCCTCCTTGTTCGCCTCGTTGTGCTTGTCGTTGTAGGAGACGAGGTCGCGCAGGGTGAAGCCGTCGTGCGCGGTGATGAAGTTGATCGAGGCGTGCGGGCGCCGCCCCGTCCAGGCGTAGAGGTCGGAAGAGCCGGTGAAGCGATAGGCGAACTCGCCGAGCAGCGCGTCCTGCCCGCGCCAGTAGTCGCGCACGGTGTCGCGGTACTTGCCGTTCCACTCCGACCATTGCGGCGGGAAGTTCCCCACCTGGTAGCCGCCCTCGCCCACGTCCCAGGGCTCGGCGATGAGCTTCACCTTCGAGACCACCGGGTCCTGCTGGATGAGATCGAAGAACGCGCTCAGCCGGTCCACCTCGTGCAGCCCGCGCGCGAGCGCCGAGGCGAGGTCGAAGCGGAAGCCGTCCACGTGCATGTCCTGCACCCAGTAGCGCAGCGAGTCCATCAAGAGCTGCAGCACGTAGGGGTCGCGCATGTTCAGCGAGTTGCCGGTGCCGGTGTAGTCCATGTAGTAGCGCGGCTCGTCGGCCTTGGTGCGGTAGTAGGCGGTGTTGTCGATGCCCTTGAACGAGAGCATGGGCCCGAGATGGTTGCCCTCGCAGGTGTGGTTGTAGACCACGTCGAGGAAGACCTCGATGCCGGCGCGGTGCAGGGACCTGACCATCGACTTGAACTCCTGCACCTGTCCGCCGCCCTGGCCGCGGCTCGAGTATTCGTTGTGCGGAGCGAAATAGCCGATGGAGTCGTAGCCCCAGTAATTGCGCAGCCCCGCGTCGAGCAGCCGCTGCGAATGCACGAACTGGTGCACGGGCAGGAGCTCCACCGCGGTGACGCCCAGGGCGTGCAGGTGCTCGATGGCGGCGGGCGACGCGAGGCCCGCGTACTTGCCGCGCAGCTCCTCCGGCACCTCGGGATGCCGCTGGGTGAAGCCCTTGACGTGCACCTCGTACACCACCGTCTCGTGCCAGGGATGCCGCGGCGGCCGGTCTTCGTTCCAGTCGAACCAGGGATTGGTCACCACGCAGCGGGGCATGAAGGGCGCGCTGTCCGACCCGCTCGCCACCAGGTCGCCCTCGGCGAACTTGTACGGATACACCGCCTCGTCCCACTTCGGATGCCCCTCGATGGCGCGGGCGTAGGGATCGAGGAGCAGCTTGGCCGGATTGCAGCGATGGCCCTTCTCCGGTTCCCACGGGCCGTGCACGCGGTAGCCGTATCTTTGTCCCGGCTCCGCCCCGGGCACGTAGCCATGGAAGACGAAGCCGGTCCTTTCCGGAAGGCCGAGGCGCTGCTCGTTGCCGTTCCCGTCGAAGAGGCACAGCTCCACCTGCGACGCCGCCTCGGAAAAGAGCGCGAAGTTGGTGCCGGCGCCGTCGAACGAGGCGCCGAGCGGATACGACCGGCCGGGCCAGATTCTGCATCGTGCAAGAGTCGAGACGGCGCGGCGGCGGCGCAAGCCGGGGGCGTCTCAAGCGTTGAGTGGGCGGCGATGCTTGCGCGAGAGGCGGGCCTTCAGCACCGCCGGAACGATGAAGAGCAAGAGAGACGCTCCCAGGGAAATTTCCACCAGGCGCGCCTGGTGCGAGACCTTGACCGACTCGCCGAAGACGTACCCCAGCCAGACCAGCGCCGCGCCTTCGAGCAGCGCCACGGCGGAGTTGATCAGCTCGAACCGCCCCAGGGGATACTTGGACGCGCCGATGGCGAAGTACACCGGACCGCGGACGGCGACGAGGAAGCGCCCGAGCACGATGGCCCAGAAGCCGTGGCGGTGGACGAAGTCCTCGCCCCAGTCGCGCAGCTCGGGAGAGACCAGGCGCTTGCCGAAGCGCGTGTGCAGCAGCCGCTCGAGGAAATAGCGGCCGATCAGGTAGGAGACCGTGTCGCCGACGACGTTGGCGGCGGTGGCGGCCACCCACGCCGCCCAGAGGGGCAGCGCTCCCTCGTGCGCCCACCAGCCCGCGCCCATGAGCGCCAGCTCTTCAGGCAGAGGGAGGACGAGCGTGGAGAGGACCGCTCCGAAGATCGCCAGGGCAGCGTACACGCGTCCGCCAAAGTTAGGTCGGGGGCGGCCCTGCTGCACGCTTGCGCCGGATGTAGGCGGCCTTGTTGCGGGCGCCGCGGCGCTCCAGTCCAGGCCGCAGCAGGCGGGTGAGGCCCGGCCAGAAATATCCCAGCGTGCAGAGCTTGCCGGAGAGCCAGGGCAGCGCGATCTCCGGCGTGCCGTCGCGGATGCAGGCGAGGACCGCGTCGGCCACCTCGTCGGCGCTGCTCATCGGTTGGGAGAAGGCGATGTCCGCGACCCGCTCCAGCTCCTCGCCGAAGAAGCCCGTGTCCACCGGACCGGGCGAGACGACGGAGACGGTGATGCCGCGCGGCAGAAGCTCCTCGCGGGCGGCGCGGGAGAAGGCGCGCAGGCCCATCTTGCTGGCGCCGTACGTCGCCTGCAACCGCATCGGCACCATGCCGGCGAGCGAGGCCACGTTGACGATGCGGCCGCCCGCACGCATCCGCTCCGCCGCGGCCCGCGTCAGCACCACCGGCGCCGCCAGGTTCACGGTGACCATCGCGGCGAGATCGCGCGGGTCCACCTCGAGCAGCGGTCCGCGGCGATGGAACCCGGCGTTGTTGACCAGCGCGTCGAGGCCGCCCATCCGCGCGACCACCCTCTCCGGCAGCGCCGCGCAGGCGGCCAGGTCGCCCACGTCGCAGGTGAAGACCTCCGCGGCGCCGGGGGGCAAAAGCGCCGCCGCGTCCAGCAACGCCCGCTCGGTGCGCGCCACCATGGCCACGCGCCAACCCTGCGCCGAAAGCTTGCGCGCGACCGACAGCCCGATTCCTGCGGAGGCCCCCGTCACCAGCGCGATGCTCATCGCGCACGGATATCACGGCGCGGCGCGGGGCCAGCGCACCGTGAAGGTGGTGCCATCGCCGGGAGTCGAGCGGACCGAGACCTTTCCGCCGTGCGCGTCGACGATCTGCTGCACGATGTAGAGGCCAAGCCCCAGCCCCGCTCGGCTGCCCGGCTCGTCGGACATGCCGCGCTGGAAGGGCTGGAAGAGGCGCGGGAGCAGGTCGGGCGCGATGGCCGGCCCCTGGTTGTGGATCTGGAGGATCACCTCGGCGTCTCCGCCCGTCAGCGTGATCTCCACCTCGGACGAGGGCGGACTGTAGCGCAGGGCGTTCGAGACCAGGTTGGCGATGGCCTGCGCGGCGCGGTCCGGATCGAAGGCGCCGCGCGTCTCGCCGGTGACCGCGAGGCGCACCGGACGGTCCGGGTGGAGCACCTGCATGTCGTCGACCACCTGCTTGCAGAGCGCCAGCAGATCGGCGTCGCGCCGCGCCAGCGGAAGGCGGGTGCCCCTGCGCGTGCGGGTGTAGTCGAGCAGGTCGTGCACCATGCGCTCGATGCGCTGGGCGTTTTCGATCACGCGCCGCATCGTGTCGCCCTGCCTGCCCTCCAGCCGCAGCTGCCGCTGCAACAGCTCGGCGGAGGTGAGGATGACCCCGAGCGGGTTGCGCAGGTCGTGGCTGAGCACCCCCAGCATGCGGTCGCGGAACTCCAGCGCCGCGCGCAGCTCTGCGTCCTCGCGCATGCGCAGCGTGATGTCGCTGTTCACGGCCACCGCTCCGACGATGCGGCCGCGAAGCGTGACCGGGGCTGCGCTCGAGCGCAGCACCATGTCCTCGCCGGTGCCCAGGTGCCTGACCAGGACCTCCTGCACCGCGTGCTCGCCCTGCAAGGCCTTGTTGAAGGCCAGCTCCTCCGGCGGCAGGGGTTTGCCGTGCAAATCGCGGATCTGGATCTCCGCCGCGAGCTTCCCGATGGCGTGGTCGAGCTGTTCGGACGAGCGATAGCCGAGCATCTCCAGCGCCGCCCGGTTGGCGCGCTTGATGCCGCTCGCATCGCCCACGTACACCGCGTCGGGGATGCTCTCGATCACGGCCTCCATCTCCGCCGCGCGCTGGGCCACCTCCGCGTCCAGCCGCGCCTGGGCGATGAGCGCTGCGAGGCGGTTCACCATGGTGCGGAAGAGGAACTGGTCCTCCTGCGAGAACTCGCGCGAGGAGCGCGAGCCCATCACCGCCACGCCGAGGAAGTCCTTGCCCATGAGCAGCGGCACGCCGTAGAGGGCATGGGTGCCGGGAGCGCACTCGGGGCCGCCGCGCAGCTCGGGATCGACCTCGGCATCCCGGACGAACACCGGCGCAAGCTGGCGCCCGACGCGACCGACGAAGCCGTCCGCCGGCGTCCCCGGTGCGGGACCGCCCTCCGGGTAGCCGACCGCGGCGCTGACGCGCATCTCGCCGTCCTCGCGCAGGGCGAGCAGCACGGTGTCCACCGAGGCGGTGGTCTCGAGGAAGGCGTCGAGAGTCCGCGGCAAGAGCGAGGGCACGTCGTGGTGCACCAGGGCCGCGCTGGAGATGCGGTCCAGCGCGCGCAGGGTGCGCTCTCGCGCGGCGGTGTAGCGAACCACCGAGATGCCGATGGCCTGATCGATGGCGTCGTGCAGGCGCGGCAGCTCGGCGGAGCGGAGCGCGGGGGTGTGCGTGCTCGAGGCGAGCTCGGTGATGCAGCGGCGCAAGATGGCGTATTCGGCCACCACCTCGGCGAGGTCGTAGCCCACCTCCAGCCGCTCCAGCGCATGGATGCGGGAGTTCTCTTCCGGCGGCGCCACGTCCGCGCCGGTGCGAAGCTCGCCCACGTAGTCGGCCAGTTCCTCGATGAACTGCGGCAGGTGGTCGATCAGCAGCGGCCGGTCGAGGTTGCGCGCGGCGCCGACCTTGCGCACCTCGCCCTCCCAGTGCGCAAGGATCTCGTCCCGGCGCTCGCGGAGGAAGTCCGCCAGTCGCCGGGGCTCGGGAATCGTGCCGAGATCACCCATCCGACGGAATGTATGGACGCTTCGCGGCCCGCGCCTCCACCGGACCAACGTCCGGGCGCTCCCATGGTTGACAGGCGAACCATCGGGAAAAGAGGACGCTCCGCGGCGTTGCCGCTAGCATTGCCCGCATGATCGACCCCGCGGAGCTCGCCTGACTCCATACCGGCCCGCGCGCTGGCTGTCCGGCCCGGACCTCATGACCATCTTCGGGCCACTCTTCCGCCCCGGGCCCAGGGTGCCGCTGCGGCGCGAGCGGTGGGAGCTTTCCGACGGCGACTTCGTCGACGTGGACCGCATGGACGGCCCCGCCGGCGCGCCGCTGCTCGTGGCGCTCCACGGCCTGGAAGGGAGCAGCTCCGCGCACTACATCCGCGGCCTGCTCTTCGAGGCGCGGGCGCGCGGCTGGCGAGGCCTGGCGCTGAACTTCCGCGGCTGCTCGGGAGACATGAACCGCCTCGTGCGCTCGTACCACTCCGGCGAGACCGGCGACCTGCACGAGCTGGTGCGCCGCGTCCAGGGCGAGGCGGAGCGCATCGTCATCGCCGGCTGTTCTCTGGGCGGCAACGTGCTGGTGAAGTGGCTGGGCGAGCAGGGCGACGCGACGCCAAGGCAGATCCGCGCGGCCGCGGCGGTGAGCGTGCCGTTCGATCTCGCCCTCTGCGCGCAGACGCTGGACTCGAAGGGCTTCTGGCGGCGCGTCTACCGCACGCGCTTCCTGCGGACGCTGAAGCGCAAGTCGCTGCAGAAGCTGGCCCGCTTTCCCGGCGCGGCGGACGAAGGCCTCGTGCGCGGGGCGCGCACGCTGGTCGCGTTCGACGACGCGCTGACTGCGCGCGTGCACGGATTCGCCGATGCGGACGACTACTACGCGAAGAGCTCCAGCGCCGGCTTCGTGCCCGGCGTGCGCGTGCCCTTGCTCCTGCTCTCGGCCGAGGACGACCCCTTCATCCCCGCGCGGTGCATCCCGCGGGTTGCCAATCCCTCGGTCACGCTGGAGGTCTGGCCGCACGGAGGGCACCTCGGCTTCGTCGAGGGGCCGCCCTGGCGCCCGCGTTTCTACGCAGAGCGGCGGGCGGTGGAGTTCCTCGCGCAGCACCTGGGATAGATCGCCTCTGAACAGGGCACCTCGGGTTCGAGGAGACCGGGCCGTTGCCGGCGCGGTGCGCGCCGCCCGGCGACGGGTTACAAGGGCGCGGATGCCGGACGCCTGGGACCCCGCCCAGTACGAGCGCTTCCGCGCCGAGCGCGAGCAGCCCTTCCGCGACCTGCTTGCGCTGGTGGTGCGCCGTCCGGGGATGCGCGTCGCCGACCTGGGGTGCGGCACCGGAGCGAACACGCTCTTGCTCCACCGCGAGCTCGAGGCGGCGGAGACGCTCGGCGTCGACGAGTCGGCGGCGATGCTGGCCAGGGCTCCGGCCGCGCCCGGCCTCCGCTTCGAGCGCGGCGACATCGCGAAGTTCGCTCCGGCTCTGCCCTTCGACCTGATCTTCAGCAATGCCGCGCTCCATTGGGTGCCCGACCACGCGGCCTTGCTGAGGAGGATCTCGGCTGCGCTGGCGCCGGGCGGCCAGCTCGCGGTGCAGATGCCCATGAACGACGCGCACCCCTCGCACCAGACGGCCTTCGAGCTGGCGCGGTCGCCCGCCTTCCGCGCCCACCTCGCGGGGCCTGAGCGGCGGGCGCCGCTGTTCGAGCCGGACCGTTACGCCGCCTGGCTGCACAAGCTCGGCTTCGAGCGGCAGCACGTGCGCGTGCAGGTGTACGGACATCTGCTGGAAGACCGCGAGCAGGTGGTGGAGTGGACCCGCGGTGCGCTGCTCACCGCGTACCAGGAGCGGCTGCCGCCGCACGTCTGGGAGGAATTCCTCCGCCGCTACCGCGAGCTCCTCCTGCCGCAGCTGGCGGACGACCGGCCGTACTTCTACACGTATCCGCGCATCCTCATCTGGGGAGCGCTGCCCTGAAGAGGAGGGCGCGCCTCGTGGGGCAAGCCGGTCTTCTCAGCGGATTCCGGACATGCGCGCGCGCGCGGCCGCCAGCGCCTCGTGGATCTCCTCCAGCGCCGTGCGGCTGCGGGCGGCGTCGTCGGCCTGCGCCGCCGCCGCGAGCAGCTCGTCGGCAAGGCGGTCGCGCTCGCTGCGCGCGGCGAGCAGCTCGTCGCGCGCGGCGTCGCGCTCGGAGGTGCGCCGCTGCAGCTCCGCAGTGAGGCGCTGCGCGGCCTCCTGCGCCTGCGCGGCCTCGGCGCGCGCGGCGGCCATCTGCTCGGCTGCGGCGCCGGATCGGGACTTCTCCTCGCGCAGCTCGCGGTTGAGGCGTGAAACCTGCGCGAGCGCGCCGTCGCGCTCGGCCTCGAGCAGCTCGACGTCGGAGCGGAGATCGCGAAGCTCGGCGAGGCGCGCCTGGAGATCGCCGTCGAGGCGGGCCGCGTCCGCGCGCTGCTCGCGCGACTCTTCGGCGGCGGCGCGGAGGGCGGCGAGGGCGGCGTCGAGGTCGGCCTTCAGGCGCGCGTTCGCGTCGGCGGCGCGGGAGAGATCGGCGGTCAGCTCGTGGGCGAGGGCGGTGACTTCGGAGGCGGAAGAGGGGCGGCGGTGGGAGGACTTAGGCCGGCGATCGGGGGGCGGCGCGGGATCGGGTGCGGGATCGGCGGCGGGATAGCGTGCGAGTGCGGGTGCGGGTGCGGGTGCGCGTGCGGGTTCGCGATTCGGTTCGGGGAACGCGGGGCGGGCTTCGGGCGGAGGGGGGTTCGCGTTTGCGTTTGGGTTTGCGTTTGCGTTTGGGGTTCTGGCGCGGGGGAGCGAGGTTGGGGTTCCGGTGGGGGGGCGGACCGTTGCGGTGGGGTGGGCGTTTCCGGCGCGGGTTCGGCGGCGGGGGGAGCGGAGGTGGCCTGCGCCTCGGCCTGCGCGACCTCTTCCGCCTGCGCCAGTTCGGCGGCGGGGGGAGCGGAGGTGGCCTGCGCTTCGGCCTGCGCGAGCTCTTCCGCCTGCGCCAGTTGTTCGTCGAGCGCGCGGCCGAGACGGACGCGGGGACGGAACTTGGGGACGTTTTCCTCGAAGCCGCGCGTCATGCGCTCTCCACCGCCTTGAGCCGCACCGGGGCGCCGATGCGCGACTGCACCTCGTCGAGCACCGCCTGGATGTCCTGACGCGCCCTTGCTCTCCGGATCGTAGGCGAAGATGGGAATGCCCTCGCTGCAGGCCTGCGCGAACTTGGTGCACTGCCGGATGACCTGCTTGAGCAAGAACTCCGGATAGTGCTTCTCCAGCGCCTCCTTCGCTTCCTTGGCGATCTTGTACGTCGCGTTGTAGGCGTTGATGACGATGAAGATGTGATCGAGCACGTGCTCCAGGTCCTCCTCCAGGCCCTGCACCGTCTCGAAGAGCAGCTTGAGACCGTGGAAGGAGAGGAAGTCGGCCAGCACCGGCACGAAGAGGTCGTGCGCCGCCATCAGCGCGTTGAGGTTGAGCAGCCCGAAGGAGGGCGGCGCGTCGAGGACGGCGAAGTCGTAGGCGCCCTCCGCCTCCTTGAGGACGTTGCGCAGGCGGAACTCGCGCGCCGCCAGCGGCATGAGCGAGAGGTCGATGGTGCTCATGGTCAGGTTGGAGGGCACGAGGTCGAGCCCCGGCATGCCGGTGTGCACGATCACCTGCTCGAGCGGCGTCTTCTTGATGATGGCGTCGAAGAGCGTCTTCTCCGCCTCCTCGCCGGAGACGCCCAGGCACTTGGTGGCGTGCCCCTGCGAGTCGAGATCGATCACCAGCACGCGGTGGCCCATCTCCGCCAGCCGGAAGGCGTAGCTGCTGGAGACGCTGGTCTTGCCGGTGCCGCCCTTGAAGTTGAGGAAGAGCTGGCGGCGCATCGGCCTTCGCGGCGGCACGCGGGCCAGGGAAACGCGCGCCGCGGCCGAGATCCTCCATGGAGTAGACGACCTTCTGCGCCGCGCCGCGCCCTTCCGGCGGCAGCGTGGAATGCACGAGGCCGCGCTCCTCGGCGGCAGCGAGCTCGCGCGAGGAAAGGCCCAGCACCTCCGCGAAGCGGCGGCCGGAGTAGCGGATCTGGTCCATCAGCTCGCACCTCCTTTCAGCACCAGGCGATGCAGCGCGGCGCGCACGGGATCGCGCGGCAAGGAAACGGCGGCCGGAAGCGCTTCGTCCGGCGGGGGACGGTGCAAGGGCGGTTCACTTCGCGCCGGCAAGGAGGCGGCGGTGGTCTGCGCCGGGTCCGGTTGTGCCGCCGCGGCGGCCGCGCGCACCGATGCGTCGGCGTCCAGCGAGAGACGCGCGAGCAGATCCCCGAGCCCTTCCGAGGCCGCCAGCGCCGCCGCGCGCCGGCGGACCGCAGGAGTGGCATCGAGCGCAGCGGCCTCCACCGCGGCCCGCGCCCGCGCAGGCAGCGCGCAGAGCGCGTCCAGCGCCGCCATGCGCACCAGCGGCGGCTCGGAGGCGGACTGGAGCGCCACCACCATCTCGGCGGCGCCGTCCCCTCCGCACGCCGCCAGCGCGCGGGCGAGCTGCGCGCGCACCCTCGCATCCGACTCCGCCCCGAGCGCGGTGGCCAGCGCCGGCGCGGCGGCGGCGAAAGGAGATGCGGCCAGATGGCGCGCGGCCTGCTCGCGCCGCTGCGCGTCGCTGGAGGAGAGCGTTCGCAGGCACTGCCCGGCCAGGGCGTGCGCCGCGGCGCCCACCTTCGCCGCGGCGGGCAGCGCCACATCCGCGGGCGGCGGGGAGAGCCGGCCTTCGGCCAACATCCTGCGCGCCTCCCGCACCGGCTCGGGCTCGCGCCGCGGGAGCGGCGGAGGCGGCGAAAGCTCCAGCGCGGGGACCGCGATTCCCGCGTCCACCAGCAACGCCTCGCAGCGCTTCTGGTGGTCGCGCAGCGCGATGATCTCCGCGCGCAGCTCGCTGATGAACTGCGCCAGCGCCGCCGGTGCCTCCTCTCCGGTGCGCGCTTGCTCCATCATCTCGCTCAGCCACCGTTCCCGCTCCGCCCGGGCGCGCGAAAGCTCCGCGCGCGCCGCATCCAGCCTGTCTTGGAGCCCCGCGGCCCGCTGGCGTTCGCCTTCCAGCGCCGCCGTATCCTGCGCCGCGCGGCCGTGCGCCGGATTGGCCAGCAGCGCCGCAAGGCGCGAGCGGTCCGCTTCCAGCTCCGCGCACTGCATCCGCGCCGCCCGCGCGCGATCCGCCGCGCCGCGCAACTCGTCTTCGGCAGCCGCGCGCGCCCGCTCCGCATTGGCGCAGCGAGCCTGCGCCGCCGAGAGCTCGGCCGCCAGCTCGGAGAGGCGCCACTCGAAAAAGACGATCTTCTCCAGCGCCGTCCGCAACAGCTCGGCGGCCTCCGGCTTCTCTTTTGTCGCGTCGCGTCCGGCGTCGGCCAAGCGCCCCTCCGGGATGGAGCGCGAATACCGTATCTTGAGTGGATCAGCCAGTCAAGGCCGCAAGCCGCAAAAGGAAAAAAGTGGGGGCGGGCCGCCCCCCGGCTGCCCGCGCCCCACAAGTCAGCGCCACGCCCCCGCGACGCCGACCCCCCCGTCCCGCGCACCGGCTACGGTCCGCGGGATATCCCCTTGCCGCCGACATCCGGACGTAAGAGCAAGCGGCATGCCCGCGCGCCGCGGGCCTGCAGGCGTGCGCTACGTGACGGCGCAGGGCAAGTCGCAGGACGCGCTGGGTACGCCTCTTCCGCGGCGGGCAAAAAGGAGGGAATTGTCGCGCCCATCGGAACCATCCCGGACCTGGCGCAGCGCCGCGCCGGCATCAGGCGGCCTCGCGCGCGGCGCTGCGGGCAAGCGAGGGCAGCTCGGCGAGGAGCCGGGCCCGCCGGTCTGCGAGCGTCAGCGGCGCGGCGGCTTCTCGCGGGCTCCTGCTCGCGAGCGAGGCGGCGAAGAGCGCGCCCATCCACTCCTGCACGCCCGTCCGTCCCGCCCGCGCCGCCAGATCGACGAGCAAGGATGCGTCGACCGCGCGCGCGGCCAGATGCAGCGCGACCTGGCCGCGCAGCTCCATGGAGACCTCGAAGGCCCCTCCGGCCCAGCCGCAGCCCAGCCCCATCTCCGAGGTGCGATCCGGCCCGCCCCAGAGGCGCGCGCCGTGCTCTTCCGCGCGGGTGGAAAGCGAGGCCGTGCCGGTGAGCTGCAGGCCCTCCGCCGCGAGCACGTTTGCGAGCGCCTCGCGAAGCAGCGCGTCGGGGCCGAGCAGCCCCGCGCCGGCGATGGGCAGCGCACGCTCCGCGAAGAGGTCCGCGATTCCCGGAGCGCACAGCGAAAGGTCGCGGCCGGCCGCGACGAACGCAAAGCCCGCTTGCGCCGCCGCCGCCGCATAGACGACGCCGGGCGTGATCCAGTCCGCGCCCTCGTCGAGGGAGGCAAAGACGTCGTCGGCGGTGAAGGCGGTGATGGGCTGCGCCACCGGCGGCCCCGGCAGCGTGCAGACCAGGATGCCGCGCGTGCAGTGGTGATGCGCGAGGAAGCCGCGCAGGTCTTCCGCCAGCGCATCGGCGAGGTGGCGGCGGGTCGGGGCCTGTCGGGCTCCCAACATGGCGCGCACCTTGCGCAGCTCGGGCCGCAGCTCGTCGAGGAGCGATCGGGACACGAGGTTCGCGCGCAGCGCCGCGCGATAGGCATCGTCGTCGCGCAGCTCGAAGGCCCCGAGCACGAGGTCGTTCAGCTCCGCGAGCGGCGCCTGGGCGCGCAGCGGCGAGAGCGCGCCGCCATTGGCAACTCCCCCGGCCTCGGCGAGGCTGCCGAAGGGATGCACGAGGTGTGCGCGCGCCGCCAGGATGCCCGCGACGACCGAGCTGCCCACTCCCCCGAGGCCCGCGACCACCAGCCCGACGCGACCCGTACCGTCCATTCGCCGCTCCCACGCCAAGCGGGCAGGCGCACCCTGCCCAGGCCAGAGAGCGTTTGCAGCGGACGTGCCATTGTCAAAGGCTGTCCAGATGCGTTAGAAACCCGCTCCCTTTCCTTTGTCAGGAGCTTCACCGCGATGGCCGAGAACAGCGAGCAGCGCCGCAAGACCCGAGCCCCGACGCCCAAGGGCAAGGAAGGGCAGAAGTGCAGCATCGAAGGCTGCAAGCGGGCGTACCAGGCGAAGGGATACTGCTTCTTCCACTACGACAAGTGGAAGAGCGGCGCCCTCCCCAAGGGCCGCTACAAGACCTGCAGCAAGGAAGGGTGCCTGAAGAAAGTGGTGGCGCACGGGCTCTGCGCGGAGCACCAGCCCAAGAAGGCCGGCGAGGCCGCCGCGCCCGCCGCGCCCGCTGCGGCCCCTGCCACGCCGGCGTAGTCATCCGTCGTTGCGCTCTACCGCAGCCGCGTGCGCTCGAGCTGGGCGACCGCCGCGAGCAACAGCTCGATCTCGCGGCGGGTAGGGTGCGAACGGTGCAGGATCGAGAGCAGCTCGTCGAGCACGACGTCGGGCTGCTGCGGGTTGAGGAATCCCGCGGTCAGCAGCAGCGCGCGCGACCGGTCGCGCAGCCGCCGGACGATTCCGTCGTCGGCGAGCGGTTCCGCCGGAGGTCGCGGCGGCGGCGCCGTCCCGCGCGCCTTGAGGATCTCGTAGCCGAACACGAGCACCGCCTGCGCCAGGTTCAGCGAGGACTTCTCCGCGGTGGGGATGGTGGCCACCGCTGCGGCGCGCCGCAGGTCGCGGTTGGTGAGCCCGCGCACCTCGTCGCCGAAGACGATGGCGCACTCTCCGGCGCAGCCGAGGAGCCTCTTCGCCGCCTCCTCCGGATGGAGCGCGCCGTCGATCTCGCGCCCGCTCGTCATCACCACGTCCACGCAGTCGCCCAGGGCCTCGTCGAGCGTCCGGACGACGCCGCATCCGCTCCAGCACCGCGTCCGCCCCGGCCGCGAGCTTCGCCGCCTGCGCCCGGTCGAATCCGAGCGGCTCCACCACCCAGAGCGCTCCCGCCCCCGTGTTGGCGAGGGCCCGCGCGCACGCTCCGATGTTCTGTGAACTTCGCGGCCGATGAAGCACGAATCGGATCGCCACATGCGCTATCTTGCGCCGTTCCGGAGGACCCGCAAATGCAAGACGTGCTGAAGGCGCAGCTCCCCTACACGCTGAAGGAAGCAGACTTTCCCCGCCTGGGCCAGCTCTACCGCGGCAAGGTGCGGGACAACTACGCCAAGGGCGACCGCATCGTGATGATCACGACCGATCGCCTGAGCGCCTTCGACCGCGTGCTCACCACCGTGCCGTTCAAGGGCGAGCTCCTCAATCGCCTGACCACCTTCTGGTTCGAGAAGACGAAGGACGTGGCGCAGAACCACATCCTCGACGTGCCCGATCCCTCGGTGCTGGTGGTGCGCAAGCTCCAGCCGCTGGCCGTGGAGATGGTGGTGCGCGGCTACATCACCGGCTCGCTCTGGCGCGACTACGAGGCGGGAAGGGGCGCCAAGGCCTACGGCATCGACCTGCCCGAAGGCATGCGCCGCGACCAGAAGTTCGACCGGGCCATCCTCACGCCCAGCACCAAGGAGGAGGTGGGCAAGCACGACGAGCCCATCTCGCCCGAGGAATTGGTCGCGCGCGGCACGCTGACGAAGAAGCAGTGGGAGGCGATGGCGCGCATGACGCTGGACCTCTTCGCCGCCGGCCAGTCGTGGGCGAAAGAGCGCGGCCTCATCCTGGTGGACACCAAGTACGAGTTCGGCACCGACGCTTCCGGCAAGATCTGGGTGATCGACGAGATCCACACGCCGGACTCCAGCCGCTACTGGATCGCCGAGGGCAGCGAAGAGCGCTTCCGCCGCGGCGAGGATCAGAAGATGCTGGACAAGGAGTTCGTGCGCCAGTGGCTCATCCGCGAGCGCAACTACAAGGGCGAGGGCCCGCTCCCGCAGATCCCCGACGAGGTGCGCGTGCAGCTCGCCTCGCGTTACGCGGAGCTGGTGCAGACGCTCACCGGAGAGGCGCCGCCGCTGGTGGCGGGCGACACCCGGGCGCGCATCGAGAAAGCGCTCGCGGCGCGCGGGTATCTCTAGAGACGAAACAGAGCGAAACACCCCCGCAACGGGTGCGCAACGCGGCCCGCGTACTCCATGGGGCAAGGAGGAACGCGAATGAAAAGGAAGATTCTCATCGGGCTTTCCGCAGTGGCGCTTCTGGCCGGCGCCGGCGCCGCCTGGGCGGCGGGTCATCACGGGCACAGGGGGATGATGCAGCACATGCTCTCGGCGCGCATCGAGAAGGCCGAGGACCTCATCCAGGCCACGCCGGCGCAGCGGGCGCAGATCGAGCAGTCCAGGCAGGTGATCGTGAACGCGCTGCAGGCCAAGGCCAACGCCCACCAGGGCCACGGGCAGCTGATGCAGCTGCTCACCGCCGACAAGCTGGACACGGATGCGCTCTACGCCATCGCCAACCAGCGGGCGCAGGACATCCAGGACCTCTCCAAGGTGGTGGTGCCGGAGCTGCAGAAGATCCACGATCTGCTCACGCCGCAGCAGCGGCAGGTGCTGGCGCAGAAGGCGCAGGAGATGCGCCAGAAGCACCAGCAGGGAGGGTTCGGCGGCCCCGGAGAGTGATGATCAAGGCGCTGCTCATCGAAGACGACCGCAAGCTCGCCGCGCTGCTCGTGGAGTTCCTCGAGCAGCACGGCGTCTCCGCGGCGGTTGCGGAAGACTCGACCCAGGCGCTGCAGCACCTGGGCTCGAGCCGCTTCGACATCCTGCTCATGGACCTGATGCTCCCCGGCATGGACGGGCTCACCCTCACCCGCAAGATCCGCGAGCGCTGGAACACGCCGGTGATCATGGTCACCGCCCGGGGCGACGACGCGGACAAGATTGTCGGGCTCGAGCTGGGGGCGGACGACTACCTGGCCAAGCCCTTCAATCCGCGCGAGTTGCTCGCGCGCATCCGCGCCGTGCTGCGGCGGGTGGAGCCGGCGGACGCGGCGCGCTTCCAGAGCGGGGGCCTGGTCATCGACCTGGCGGCGCGGGAGGTGACGGTGGACGGAGTGCGCCAGACGCTCACCGCCCACGAGTACGAGCTGCTCTGCGCGCTGGCCCGCAACGCCGGCCGGGTGCTGACCCGCGACCAGCTCCTCGAGGAGATGAAGGGCGACCAGGCCGACGAGGCCTTCGATCGCAGCATCGACGTGCACGTTTCGCGGCTGCGGCAGAAGATCGAGCCGGACCCGCGCCATCCCCGCTACGTGAAGACGGTGCGTGGGGCGGGATACCTGCTCGCGCGGGAGTCGTGATGCTCGCGCGGCGGCTCTATCTCAGGCTCTACGTCGCCTTCCTCGGCGTGCTCCTCGCCATCATGCTGGTGATCGTCGGCATCGGCTGGCTCACCGGCCGCCCCTTCCTCGCGCACGGGCGCGGCGGACCGCGCTTCGCGGTGCACATCGCGCGCATGCTGCCGCCTCTGGGCGACGCGGTGGCCATGGCGCGCGCCATCGACGACATCCACGAGGAGCTGGGGGTCGACGTGATGGTGGTGGGCCCGGCCGGCGAAATCTTCGCCTCCGCGGGCACTCCCATCGACGTGCCCGACCTCGCGGCGATGCGGCAGTTGCGCGCCGGAGCCGACTGGATTGGACATAGCCTGGTGGCGGCGCCGCTGCGCGGAGGAGGCCTGCTGGTGGCGCGGCTGCCCTTGCCGCCCGGGGCCGTGCGCCAGGCGGTGGCTCGCGCCGCGCTCTTGCTCCTGGGGGTGCTCGCGGTGTCGCTGGCGCTGGTCTATCCGCTCTCGCGCTCGATCACCCGGCCGGTGGAGAAGCTGACCGCGGCGGTGGAGGCGTACGGGCGCGGCGATCTCTCGCAGCGCAGCGGCCTGGGCGATCTTCAGGACGAGGTGGGCCGGCTGGCCCGCAGCTTCGACGAGATGGCCGACCGCATCCAGGCGGCGCGAAAGGCGGAGAAGGAGCTGCTCGCCAACGTCTCCCACGAGCTGCGCACCCCGCTCGCGCGCATCAAGGTGGCGATGGAGCTGATCGACGCGCCCGACGAGAGCATGCAAAGGCGCCTCGCCACCGTGGCCGAGGAGGTGGACGAGCTGGACCGCCTGATCGCCGACGTGCTCACCGCGAGCCGGCTGGATCTCGCCTCGCTGCCCCTGCGCAAGGTGCGCATCGAGCTGCCCGCCCTGGTGTCCAAGGGGCGGGATCGGGCGCTCGCGCTGGAGCCGCGGCTGCGCATCGACGAGCAGGTGGAGCCGGGCCTGGCCGTGGACGCCGACGAGGCGCTGCTCTCCAGGGCGGTGGACAACCTCCTCGACAACGCGCGCAAGTACGGCAACGGCTCCGGCATCTCGGTGGAGGCTCGCCGCGACGGAGGCGACGCGGTCATCGCGGTGCGCGACCACGGCCCCGGCATCCCGCAGTCGGAGCTGGAGTCGGTCTTCGATCCGTTCTTTCGCGGCGAGGGAGCGCGTGGCCGGGCCACCGGTTTCGGCCTCGGGCTCTCGCTCGCGCGCCGCGTGGCGGAGGCGCACGGCGGTTCGGCGCGCGCGGAGAACGCGGAGGGCGGCGGCGCGCGCATCGAGCTGCGGCTTCCGGCTACGGCTTCACCCGCATGGTCGGGATGCTAGCATTCCGGCCCTGGAGGTGACGGAGCGATGAAGCGGGCGGCCTGGGTCGCGGCGGTGGCCGTCGCTCTGGCATTGACGTGGGCCTTCTGGCCGCGCGAGGCGCGCCGCGAAGGGTCGACTCGGTCGAGCGAGGCCGGCGACCGGAGCAGCGCGCCGGGCGAGGGCGGATCCGCGGCGCGACAGCCGGGCCCCGCCGCGGACGCGACGCAGGGTGCGCCTGGCGAGGGCGCGCCGGCGGGGAGCACGCCTCGGCTCGCGGAGCCGGCGACCGAACGCGACGGTTTCATCGAGCTGCGCGTGACCGCCCGAGGAATGCCCGCGCCGGGGACTCGCGTGCGGCTGTATTGGCGCGGCCCCGCCGACCGCAACACCGGACAGACGGACTGGCGGCTTGCAGGCGCCGCCGAGACGGGGCCGGAGGGCATCGCGCGCTTGCCCGCGCGGCCCGGCATCTATCTCGCGGTGGCGCGCGCGGAAGGGTTCGCGCCGGCGCGGCGAGAAGTGCAGCGGCCCGCCGGAGAGCCGGTCACCCGCGCGCTGCTCGCCCTCTCCGCCGGGGCGACGCTGCAAGGACGCACGGTGCAGAAGGGCTCGGGCGATCCGGTGCCGCTTGCCCTTTTGACGCTGACCTGGGCGGCGGGCGCGTCCGGACCTTTCCGCCGCCCGGACGTGCCCGCGGAGGAGCAGTCGCGCGCCACCTCCGATCCCTCCGGCCACTTCCGCTTCGACGGCCTGGAGCCAGGCCGCTTTCGCGCCACCGCGCAGGCCGCCGGATTCGCCATGGCAGCGGCGCGAGTGGAGGTTCCCGCCGACCGCGAAGTGACGCTGGCGCTCTCTGCGGCGGCATTCATCGAGGGGCGCGTGGTGGCAAGCGACGGCGCGCCGGCGGCCGGCGCCGAGGTGGCGGCGACCGGCGGCGAGGACACCGTGACCGGCCTGGCAACCGCGTCCGGGACCTTCTCGCTGCAGGTCTCGCCGCGGACCTGGGCGCTTTCGGCGCGCCAGGGCGGACAGGCGGGCCGCGCCGAGAGCGCGGTGACGGTGGCCGCCGGAGCCACCGCGCGCGGCGTCAGGATCCAGCTCGGGCCGCCTTCCGGAATCCATGGCACCGTGGTCGCGGCGGGCAGCGGCCAGCCGGTTGCGGGTGCGCAGATCGCGGTCAGCCCGCACGACTCCAATGGCGACTCCGGGCGCGCGGTCAGCGACAAGGCCGGCGCCTTCGCGGTGGACGGCCTGCCGCCCGGCAGCTACGACGTGGCGGTCTCCGCGGAAGGATTCGCCGACGTCTCGCGGCGCGGCGTCACCGTGGACTCCGGGCAGCAGTTTCCCCTCCGCGTGGAGCTGCGCCAGAACGGCGCGGTGGAGGGCGTGGTCCGCGACGCGGAGGGCCGGCCGGTGGAAGCCGCGCTGGTCCGCTCCTCGGCGGCGCGCTTCGGCGGTCCGTTTCCACCTGCGCCGGCGGAGGCGCGCACGGACGGCGACGGCGCCTATCGGCTCGCCGGGGTGGCGGCCGGCCGCGGCTATTTCACGGCTCTGCGCGACGGCGCGCCCCTGGGGGAGATGGCTGCGGCCGACGTTCCCGAGGGGGGGACGGCCCACCTCGACTTCCAGCTCAAGGACGAAGGCGCGATCACCGGGCGCGTGCTGCGCAAGGACGGTTCGCCCGCTCCGCCCGATACCACCGTGCGCGCGCTGCCGGCGGACAACCGCGGCATGCGGCCGGAGTGGGGCGCGCTGCCGCTGGACGCGAGCGGGGCCTATCGAGCCTCGCTCCCCGCCGGCGAATACGCGCTCGCCGCGCAGGCGCCGCGCTCCGGCGGCTTCTTGGGCAACCGCACCATGGTGACGGTCACCGCGGGCAGCACCACCACGCAGGATCTGGTCTATCCGGACGCGGCGGGCAGCCAGGCCGGCTTCTCCGGCCTGGTGCTCGAGCCGGACGGAACCCCTTCGCCCGGGGCCACCGTGCGCGGCAGCGGGAGCGGGCGTTTCGGCGGGATCTTCTTCACCGGCACCGACGAGAACGGCCACTTCGACACGGGCCGGCCGCGCAACGATCTGCCGGACAGCTTCGAGGTGCTCGCGGCCAGCGGCGGCCGCACCGCGCGCGCGCCGGTGGGGCCGGGGCAGGAGTCGGTGAACATCCAGCTCCAGCCGGGGGCCACGCTGCGCGGCCATCTCGCCGGCGGGCCGGTGGACAGCTTCCAGGTGACCATCAACGCCCCGCAGCTTCCCTACAACCAGCAGCTCTACTTCACCGGCGACCGCTTCGAGGTGCGGGAAGTGGCCGGCACGCTCGTGCACGTGGTGGTGACCACCAGCGACGCGCGCTCCGCCGCGCTAGACGTGACGCTCTCGCCCGGCGGCACGCAGGAGGTGGAGGTTCCGCTCCAGCCGCTCGCCACCGCCACCGGCCGCGTCGTCGACGCGGTCACCCACCTGCCCTTGCCGGACGTGGCGCTCCTCGCCGACCAGGGGGCCTTTCGCAACCAGCAAAACTTCTCCGGCGCGGACGGCCGCTTCCAGATCCAGGTCCCTGCCGGAGACCACGACCTGCGCGGCTTCCTGCGCGGCTACCAGGCCCTTTCCCGCGCCTTCACCGCGGAGGCCGGCTTGCCGGTGGACCTGGGCGACGTGCCCATGCGGCCGCTCACGACTTCGCCTTGAGCACCCGGTCGAAGACCGCGTCCACGTGCCGCAGCTCGCGGTCGAGATCGAAGCAGGCGCGCAGCTCGTCAGGCTTTAGCAGCGCGCTGACCTCGGGATCCTGCGCGAGGAGCTCGCGGAAGTCCTTGTTCTCGTCCCACACCTTCATCGCGTTGCGCTGCACCACCACGTATGCGGCCTGCCGTTCCATGCCCTTCTCGATGAGCTTGAGCAGCACCGGCTGCGAGAAGACCAGGCCGCGGGTCGATTCCAGGTTCTCGAGCATCCGCTCGGGATGGACGCGCAGCCCCGCCATCAGCCCGGCGAAGCGGTGGAGCATGAAGTCCAGCGTCACCGTGGCGTCGGGGCCGATCACCCGCTCCACGCTGCTGTGCGAGATGTCGCGCTCGTGCCAGAGGGCCACGTCCTCCATCGCGCTCAGGGCATAGCCGCGCAAGAGCCGCGAGAGCCCGCTCAGGTTCTCGCTGAGGATGGGATTGCGCTTGTGCGGCATCGCCGACGAGCCCTTCTGCCCCTTGCCGAACGGCTCCTCCGCCTCGCGCACCTCGGTGCGCTGCAGGTGGCGGATCTCCACCGCGAACTTCTCGATGGACGCCCCGGCGAGCGCCAGCGCGGCGAAGTATTCGGCATGGCGGTCGCGCTGGACGATCTGCGTGGAGGCCGGCGCGGGAAGGAGCCCCAGCGACGCCATCGCGCGCTCCTCGATGGCCGGCGAAAGGTGCGCGAAGGTCCCCACCGCGCCGGAGAGCTTGCCGACCGCGATGACCTGCCGCGCGCGGAGCAGGCGCGCCTTCGCCCTGGACAATTCGTCGGCCCAGACCACCAGCTTCCAGCCAAAGGTGGTGGGCTCGGCGTGGATGCCGTGCGAGCGGCCGATGCAAGGCGTGCGCTTGTGCTCGATGGCGCGCTGGACCACCGCCTCGCGCGCCTTGTCGACGCCGGCCACCAGGAGGTCGGCCGCGTCGCGCAGCAGCATCGCAAGCGAGGTGTCGAGGGCGTCGCGAGGAGGTCATGCCGAAGTGCAGGTGCCGCGCGGATGGACCGATGCGCTCTTCCATGAAGGTGAGGAAGGCGATGACGTCGTGGCGGGTGGTCTTCTCAATCTCCTCGATGCGGGCCGCGTCCTGCGCGGTGAAGCTTCCGCCCTTTGCGGCGCACTCGTCGATGGCCGCCTTGGGTACGAGTCCCGCGTGCGCCATGGCCCGGCCGGCGGCAAGCTCCACCTCGAGCCAGGTCTGGTAGCGGCGCTCCGGGGTCCAGAGCGCGGCCATCTCCGGTCGGCTGTAGCGTGGAATCATGGCGCGGGTGTGTACACCGCTACGCGAAGAGCGCCAACTGCCGCGCCTTGCGCAGCGAGGGCCGCGGCGCCTCGATGCAGAGGGGCTCCAGCGCCTCCGCCTGCGATCCAAGCCAGACGCGCGTGGAGGCGCCCGCCCGCGCGAGCACGCCCTCCGCAGCGGCGAGCGCGTGGGCGGGCGTGTTGTTGTGCTCGGAGAGGTGCGCGACGATCAGGTTTCGCAGCCCCGGATGCAGCACCTGCGCGAGCAGGCTTGCGCCCTGCGCGTTGGAGAGGTGGCCGCGGTCGCCGCGGATGCGCTGCTTGAGCGACCACGGGTACGGGTCCTTCCAGCAGCATGCGCACGTCGTGGTTCATCTCCAGCACCAGCGCATCCAGGCCCTGGAGCGCGCGCGCGAGCCTCGCCGGGACGGAACCGAGATCGGTGACGATGGCGGCCCGCGCGGCCTCGTCCTCGAAGACGTATGCCACCGGCTCGAAGGCGTCGTGCGCCAGCGCCACCGGGGTGACGGTGAGCGGGCCCACCTGCACCGGCACGCCCGCACGGACCGCGCAGCGAAGCTCCTCGGGCGGCGGATCGCGCAGCGCGCACAGCGTGCCGCGCGTGGCGTGGACGCGGACGCGCAGCTTGCGCGCCGAGGATCCCGGCGGCGTGCGAATGATCGGCGTGCTCGTGGGTGAGGAAGACGTCGGTGAGGTCGCGGACGTCGAGGCCGTTCTCGCGGCAGCGCCGCGCCGTCTCGCGCAAGGGCAGCCCCGCGTCCACCAGGATGCGCGCAGGCCCCGCGTCCACCCACAGGGAGTTGCCTCCGCTGCCGCTGGCGAGGACGCACAGGCGCACTGAACGCATGTACCAGGACCGCTCGCTCGCCCGCAACCCCCCGGAGTTTGTTTCCGCCGCGCCCGTGCGCTGTGCTACAGAGCGCGCCATGCCGCGCACGAAAAAGTCGATCAAGAACCGCAGCAAGGTGAAGAAGCAGGCGCTCAAACGAAAGCGCCTGCGCCGCAACAAGGGCCTGCGCCGCGGGATGCGCGCGAAGTAGCTAGCGAATGGTCATCCGCAGTCCGTAGCGGGGCCGCAGCGTGATGCTGGGCTCCAGCTCGACGCGATGGCCGGGCACGAGCTCGGGCCGCACCCGCTGCGCGAGCGTGGCCAGCACCAGCTCCGCTTCCATGCTGGCAAAGCCGTTCCCGATGCACATGCGCGGTCCGCCGCCAAAGGGAAAGTACGCGCCGCGGAGCGGCTCCTGCGAAAAGCGATGCGGGTCGAAGCCCTCCGGGTTTTCCCAGAGCCCCGGGTGCCGGTGCACCACGTAGGGCGAGAGGAAGAGGATCGAGCGCGCGGGGATCTCGTAGCCGCCGATCTCGTCCGGCCCGATCACCGAGCGGCCGATGATCCACGCGGGCGGGTAGAGGCGCATGCTTTCTTGAAGAATGCGGCGGGTGAGGGCGAGCCGCGGCAGGTCCGCGAGCGTGGGGCTGCGGCCCCCGAGCACCTGGGCAAGCTCGGCGCGCAGCTCGCGAAACGTCGCCGGGTAGCGCGAGAGCAGGAGCCAGGTGAAGCTGAGCGCGTTGGCGGTGGTCTCGTGGCCGGCGAGGAAGATGGTCATGGCCTCGTCGCGCAGCTGCCGGTCGTCCATCGACTCGCCGGTGTCCTCGTCGCGCGACTGCATCAGCATGGAGAGGAGATCCCCGCGGTCTCCGGGATTGCGCCGCCGCTCGGCGACGATGCGGAGCACGACCTCGTCGAGGGTGGCGAGCGCGCGGCGGAAGCGGAGGTTCTCCAGGGTGGGGAAGGTGGGAGGCAGATCCAGCACCCGGCTCGAGCGCCGGTTGGCGATGGAGAGGAGGAAGTGCAGCGCCGCGCCGACTTCGGAGGCGGCGTCGCTCGGGTCGTAGGCGAGCAGCGTCTCGCCGACGATGCGCAGGGTGAGCCGCATCATCTCGTGGTGCATGTCGACGTCGGCGCCGCGCCGGGCCTCCAGCGAGGCCGCCGCGTCCTCGGCGGCGCGCACCATGGCCGCGGCGAACCCCGCGATGCGCTGGCGGTGGAAGGCGGGCTGCGCGATGCGCCGCTGGCGCCTCCAGAACTCGCCCTCGCTGGTGAGGAGGCCATTGCCCATCACGTAGCGGAGGTTGCGATACCCGCGCGTCCTCTTGCCGTAGTTCTTGTTGTTCTCCGCCAGCACGTGGTTCACGCCCTTGGGCGAGCTGACCAGGTGCCCGACCATGGGCCCGAAGCGGAACCGGACCACCTCCCCATGCTCGTGGAAGGCATCGAGGAACATGCGGATGGGATCGCGCCGGACCTGGGGGAGGCTGCCGAGCAAGAAGTGCCCGCGCGGCCCTGGCGCCCGCTTCTGCACGCCCCGATCGAGGATGTCGGCCAGGCTGATCACGGGGAGAGTCGTAAGTCGTGAGTGGCTCGCGCGCCACCCGCGTTCGGTTGCGCTTGACGACGACTCTGTTCTCGTCCTT
The DNA here is from genome assembly GCA_963792275.1 of uncultured delta proteobacterium. GTDB lineage: Bacteria > Myxococcota > Myxococcia > Myxococcales > 40CM-4-68-19 > 40CM-4-68-19. The sequence continues at coordinate 137,706 of CAWBVQ010000006.1, read as the reverse complement.
GTGGGGCCAAGAACGCCGGAAAGAGCGCGTTGCCAGCGCCGTGAGCTGGCTGAAAAGATTTCGCGCGGCCGTAAAGGCAGTCGATGGTTGGGACGTCGCGTGAAGCCCGGCCATGCGCGCGCTGGCCGGGCCGCCGGACTCGTCCCGGGACGAGTTGAGAACTAAACACTTCGTCGTGGGCTGCGGCGCCGCAGGCACAAACGGCGCGTGGCGCGCGCGTCGAGCGCCAGCAGCGGGGTGGATGCCGTGACGACTGCAATCGGAACCCGTGTTCGATACCGTGCGCCGCCTTTTTGAGAATTTGTCAGCCGCGGCCGCTGTGGCCGAAGCCGCCGGCGCCGCGGCCGGTGGCCGGCAGGGAAGCCGACTCGACCAGTTCCGCGCGCTCCACGGGGGCAACGACGAGTTGGGCGATGCGGTCGCCGCGCTGCACCGCGACGGGCTTCTGCCCCAGGTTGGCGAGGATGACGCCGACTTCGCCGCGGTAGTCGCTGTCGATGGTGCCGGGGCTGTTCAGGCAGGTCACTCCCTCGCGCAGGGCCAGGCCGGAGCGCGGGCGGACCTGGCCTTCGTACCCCGAAGGGATGGCGATGGAGATGCCGGTCGGCACCAGGGCGCGCTCGCCGGGCGCCAGGGTGACCGCGGCGTCCGCGCGCAGGTCGAGGCCGGCGGACCCTGCGGTGGCATAGGAGGGGAGCGGGAGCGGCTCGCCGCGAGCAGGCGAGACGCGGGTCACGTCGATGCGCGGCATCGCGGCGCATCCTACAACGGCGGCCGCGGGATCAGGCTCGCGCCATCCGGCGCGTCGCGGTCCGAGGTTCACGTGTGCTCTGGCCCACTTCCGTCCAGATTCGGTAAAGTACGTCCCCCCGCGACTCCCAGGAGGACTGTCCATGGCTGACAACGGCGGCGAGCGCATCGTTCACGTCCCCGCGCAATTCGCGAAGCAGGCGCGCATCGGCAGCATGGAGAAGTACCGCGCCCTGTACGATCGCTCCATCAAGGATCCGGACAAGTTCTGGGCGGAGCAGGCCGAGCGCATCAGCTGGTCGAAGAAGTGGAGCTCCGTCTCGAAGTGGGACTTCAAGACGGCGAAGATCGAGTGGTTCACGGGCGGCAAGCTCAACGCCTCGGTCAACTGCCTCGACCGGCACCTGGCCGGGCCGCGCCGCAACAAGGCCGCGCTGGTGTGGGAAGGCGACTCGCCGGACGAGTCGCGCACGCTCACCTATTTCGACGTCTACCGCGAGACCTGCAAGTTCGCCAACGCGCTCAAGAAGCTGGGGGTCAAGAAGGGCGACCGCGTCACCATCTACCTGCCCATGGTGCCGGAGCTGGCCATCTCCATGCTCGCCTGCGCGCGCATCGGCGCCATCCACAGCGTGGTCTTCGGCGGCTTCTCCGCCGAGTCGCTCAAGAACCGCATCCAGGACTGCAACAGCGACATCGTCATCACCGCCGACGGCGGCTACCGCGGCGGCCGCATCGTCCCCCTCAAGCAGACCACCGACGACGCGCTCAAGGAGTGCCCCGGCGTGAAGACGGTGGTGGTGCTCAAGCGCACCGGCAAGGACGTGCCCATGGTGCAGGGCCGCGATCGGTACTGGCACGACGTGGTCCGCGGCGTCCCGCTGGAGTGCGAAGCGGAGCAGATGGACGCCGAGGACCCGCTCTTCATCCTCTACACCAGCGGCTCCACCGGAAAGCCCAAGGGCGTGCTGCACACCACCGGCGGGTACATGGTCTACACCTCGCTCACGCACGAGCTGGTCTTCGACCTGCGCGAGGAGGACACCTACTGGTGCACCGCCGACTGCGGCTGGGTCACCGGCCACAGCTACGTGGTGTACGGCCCCCTGGCCAACGGCGCGACCAGCGTGATGTTCGAAGGCGTGCCGCAGTATCCCGACTGGGGCCGCTTCTGGGACGTGGTGGACAAGTACGGCGTGACCATCCTCTACACCGCTCCCACCGCCATCCGCGCCATCGCGCGCGAAGGCGAGGCGCCGGTGAAGGCGCGCAGCCGCAAGAGCCTGCGCCTGCTCGGCACGGTGGGCGAGCCCATCAATCCCGAGGTGTGGCTCTGGTACCACGAGACCGTGGGCGACGGCCGCTGCCCGGTGGTGGACACCTGGTGGCAGACGGAGACCGGCGGGATCCTGATCACGCCGCTGCCCGGCGCGGTGGACCAGAAGCCCGGCTCGGCCACGCTGCCCTTCTTCGGCGTGCAGCCGGTGGTGGTGGACGACCAGGGCAAGGTGCTGGAAGGGGCCTGCACCGGCAACCTCTGCCTCGGTCGCCCCTGGCCGGGAATCATGCGCAGCGTCTACGGCGACCCGGACCGGTTCCGCAAGACGTACTTCAGCACCTTCCCCGGCCTCTACTTCACCGGCGACGGCTGCCGCCGGGACGAGGACGGCTACTACTGGATCACCGGCCGCGTCGACGACGTCATCAACGTCAGCGGCCACCGCCTCGGCACCGCCGAAGTGGAGAGCGCGCTGGTGTCGCACCACGCGGTGGCGGAGGCCGCCGTGGTGGGCTTCCCCCACGAGATCAAGGGGCAGGGCATCTACGCCTACGTGACCCTGAAGCAGGGCACGAGCCCGAGCGATTCGCTGCGCACCGAGCTGGTGCAGCACGTGCGCAAGGGCATCGGGCCCCTGGCGCAGCCGGACGTCATCCACTGGGCGCCGGGCCTGCCCAAGACGCGCTCGGGCAAGATCATGCGCCGCATCCTTCGCAAGATCGCCGCCGACGAGTTCGACGCTCTCGGCGACATCTCCACCCTCGCCGATCCCTCGGTGGTGGACGTGCTGGTCAAGGAAAAGAGGGCGAGCGAAGGCAGGTAGCGCGCCCCCCGGCGGCTACGCCTTGGGACCCGCGGCGGCGTGCTGCTTGCCGTCCCCGCCCTGCTCGGCCAGCGCTTCCTTGCGCGAGAGCCGGATCTTCCCGGAGCGGTCCACCGAGACCACCTTCACCAGCACCTCGTCGCCTTCCTTGAGCACGTCCTCCACCTTCTTCACTCGTGAATTCGCGAGGTCGGAGATGTGCACCAGCCCGTCCGTTCCTGGAAAGATTTCGACGAAGGCGCCGAACTCCATGATCCGGCGCACGGTGCCGAGATAGGTCTTGCCCACCTCCGCCTCCTGCGTCAGCGCGCGGATCATCTTGATGGCCTGCTCCACGCCCTCGCTGTTGGGCGAGGCGATGGCCACCTGGCCGTCGTCCTCGATGTCGATGGAGGCGCCGGTGCGGGCGATGATGTCCTTGATCACCTTGCCGCCGGGTCCGATGACGTCCTTGATGCGCGAGACCGGGATGCGGATGGTGGTGATCTTCGGCGCGTACTTGCTGATGTCCGCGCGCGGCTTGTCGATGGCCTTGGCCATCTCGGCGAGGATGTGGATGCGCCCCTCGCGCGCCTGCACCAGCGCGTCGGTGAGGATCTGCCGGTTCACGCCGGTGATCTTGATGTCCATCTGGATGGAGGTGATGCCCTTGCCGGTGCCGCACACCTTGAAGTCCATGTCGCCGAGGTGGTCTTCGTCGCCGAGGATGTCGGAGAGGATGGCGATCTTCTCCTCCTCCTTGATCAGGCCCATGGCGATGCCCGCCACCGGCGAGGCGATGGGAACGCCCGCGTCCATCAGGGCGAGGCAGCCGCCGCAGACCGTGGCCATGGAGCTGGAGCCGTTGGACTCGAGGATGTCGGAGACCACCCGCACCGTGTAGGGGAACTTGTCGTCCGGCGGCAGCACCGCCCGCAGCGCGCGCTCCGCCAGCATGCCGTGGCCGATCTCGCGCCGGCCCGCGCCGCGCAGCGGCTTCACCTCGCCCACCGAGTAGGGGGGGAAGTTGTAGTGCAGCATGAACTTGCGGAAGGACTGGCCCTTGAGGCTCTCCATCCGCTGCTCGTCGTCGGCGGTGCCCAGCGTGGTGGTGACCAGCCCCTGCGTCTCTCCGCGGGTGAAGAGCGCCGACCCGTGGGCGCGGGGCAAGAGGCCCACCTCGCAGGAGATCTTGCGGACGGTCCGCGTGTCGCGCCCGCCGATGCGCTTGCCCTCGTGCGTGATCATCCGGCGCATGTAGTCGTACTTGAGATCTTCCAGCGCCGTCTTGACGTCCTTCTCCTTGCCGAAGAAGGGCTGGCCCTCGGCGCAGAGCTGGGCAACCACCTCCTTCTTGATCTGCGAGAGCTGGCCGTAGCGCTCGTGCTTCTCGTGCAGCTCGTAGGCGGCGCGGACCTTCTCGTAGGCGACGTCGCGCACCCTGGCAGCGGCGCCCTCGGCGAGCGGCACCTTCTCGAAGCCGCGCTTCTGCGCGTTCACCGACTTCGCCAGCTTCTCCTGCGCCGCGAGCAGCGGCTCGATGGCGCGCTGGCCGAAGAGGAGCGCCTCGATCATGTCGGTCTCGGTGACTTCCTTGCCGCCGCCCTCGACCATGAAGATGGACTCGCGGTTCGCCGCCATGATCACGTCGATGTCCGACTGCGCGCGCTCCTCCTCGCTGGGATTGGCGATGAACTGCCCGCCCACCCGGCCGACGCGGACGCCGGCGAACTGGAAGGGGAAGGGGATGTCGCTGACCGCGACGGCGAAGGAGGCGCCGGTGAGGGCCAGCACGTCGGTGTCGTGGGTGGGGTCGGCGGAGAACACCGTCGCGATCACCTGGGTGTCGTTCTGGTAGCCCTCGGGAAAGAGCGGCCGCAGGGAGCGGTCGATGAGCCGGGAGATCAGCGTCTCCCGCTCGGTGAGCCGGCCCTCGCGGCGGAAGAAGCTGCCGGGGATGCGGCCCGCGGCGGAGAGGCGCTCCTGGTAGTCCACGGTGAGGGGAAAGAAGTCGAGCCCCGGCTTGGGCTCCTTCGCCGAAACCGCCGTCACCAGCACCATGCTGTCGCCGCTGCGCATCACCACCGAGCCGTCGGCCTGCTTGGCAAGCCTGCCGGTGTCGATGGAGATGGACTGCGTGCCGACCTGCGCGGTGACCGTCATTGCTTCTGCCATGTGCAACGTCCTTTCGCGCGGGCCCCGCCCACGCTTCTTTTCCACCTGGTTGTCGGGGGTCGGATCCGGAGACCGTATGGATCCTGATCGCAGGCGCGAACGGCTGATTTCGCGCTTCCGATGAGGGTCCGGGCGGCGCCCGGGTTCGCCCCGTCCTGTCAAACAAACAGGGGGCATCTTTCGATGCCCCCGCGAGAAAACTTCCTACTTGCGGATGCCGAGCCCGTCGATCAGCTTGCGATAACGGCTCGCATCCCTGGTCTTGAGGTAGTCGAGCAGGCGCCGCCGCTGGCCGACCAGCTTGAGCAGGCCGCGGCGGGAGTGGTGGTCCTTCTTGTGCGTCTTGAAGTGCTCGGTCAGGTAGTGGATCCGCTCGGTGAGCAGGGCGACCTGGACCTCGGGCGAGCCGGTGTCGCGCTCGTGCGTGCGAAACTTCTCCACGACGGAAGGCTTGCGGCTCTCGTAATGCAACGGGCCTTGAGACATCGTTCCAGTTCCTTGTTCCCCCCGGCCTTGCGCCGGCCACGGCGGCAAGGCGAGCAGGCGCTTCCCTCGGGGCGAGATTGCCCCGAGGGCGCGGGAACTTACAGGCCCGAAAGCGCGAGGTCAAGGCAACAGCGCGTCGGGCCGGCCAATCAGTGGAAGAGCGCCAGGCTCTTCTTGAAGGTCTCGAGCACGCCCCAGCAGAGCGGGATGCCGACGATCAGCCAGGCGAGGGCGAGTTGTGCGGTCGAGGTCTTCGTGGGGTCGTGGTGGTGGTGGTCATGGCGTCTCCTTAGTTGGTGGCGAGGCGGGTTCCAGCGCCGGGCACGTCCTGCCGCGCCTGCTGGTGGTAGCGCTCGTGCACCGGGGTCACCGCCAGGTTGCAGAGCAGGCCCACGAGGAGGAACCCGACCAGGATGTAGATGGTGAAGTTGTACGACTGGGCCAGCGCCACCCCGTGCGCCACCTGGTAGTCGCGCATGAAGTTGATGAGGTATGGGCCCGACGATGCCCGCCGCCGACCACGCGGTGAGCAGACGCCCGTGGATGGCGCCGACCTGCATGGTGCCGAAGAGGTCCTTGAGGTAGGCCGGCACGGTGGAGAAGCCGCCGCCGTACATGGAGATGATCACGCAGAACAGGAGCACGAAGAGCGGGACGCTGTGAATCTTCGCGGAGGTGGGGACCAGCGCATAGAGGATGCCGCCGAGGATGAAGTAGACGCTGTAGGTGGTCTTGCGGCCCAGCTTGTCGCTGAAGGTCGACCAGAAGAAGCGGCCGCCCATGTTGAAGAGCGAGAGCAGGCCCACGAAGCCTGCCGCCGCCGCCACGCTCACGCCCAGGGTCTGCTGGATGATGGGCGAGGCCGTCTGCAGCACGCCGATGCCGGCGCTGACGTTGAGGAAGAGCACCATCCAGACGAGCCAGAACTGGCGCGTCTTGATGGCGTCGGCCGCGCTGACGTTGGCGCTGGTGATCAGCTTCTGCGTTCCGGCCGGCTTGGGCTGCCATCCCGCCGGCTTCCAGCCCGGCTGCGGCACGCGCACGGTGAAGACGCCGAACATCATGATGATGAAGTAGATGACGCCCATGGCCACCATGGTCTGGGCAACGCCGGTGGTGGTGGGGCCGGCGAAGAACTTCATCAAGTTCACCGCCAGCGGCGAGCCGATCATCGCGCCGCCGCCGAAGCCCATGATGGCCATGCCGGTGGCCATGCCGGGGCGGTCGGGGAACCAGGTGATCAGCGTCTTCACCGGCGAGATGTAGCCGATGCCCAGGCCGATGCCGCCGAGGACGCCGTAGCCGCCCACGATCAGCGCCAGGATGTGCAGCTTCACGCCGATGGCGGAGACGAGGAACCCGCCGCCGAAGCAGCAGGCGGCGGTGAACATCGCCTTGCGCGGGCCCACCCTCTCCAGCCAGGTGCCGAAGACCGCCGCCGAGAGTCCGAGGAAGACCATCGCCACGCTGAAGATGCTGGTCAGCGAGGTGAGCTGCCAGTCGCCCGGCACACTCTTGGTGACTCCGATGAGTTTGGTCAGGGGGAGATTGAAGACGGAAAGGGCGTACGCCTGTCCAATGCACAGGTGGATGGCGAGCGCTGCGGGGGGCACCAGCCAGCGGCTGTAGCCGGGTCCGGCGACGGTGTGCTCCCGATCGAAAATACTCATGGCTTCTGCTCCGGTGAGAGTGTGATGACGACGGACTTCGAGGCGGGGGTGTTGCTGGTGTGGGCGACGTGCCTTGCGGGGACGAGGGGGTTGGCTTCCGGGAAGTAGGTGCAGGCGCAGCCGCGGGGGATGTCGTAGGCGAGCGCGACGAAGCGGCGGACGGTGCGCGTCTCGCCCTGGAAGTGGCTGGTGATGTCCACCGTCTGCCCGTCGGAGAGGCCCAGCTCGCGGAGGTCTTCGCGGTTGACCAGCACCACCCGGCGGTCGCCCTTCAGCCCGCGGTAGCGGTCGTCGAGCCCGTAGATGGTGGTGTTGTACTGGTCGTGGCTGCGCACCGTCATCATCAGCAATTCGCCCTTGCGCAGCTCGTGGCGGGGGAGCGGATGGACGGTGAACTTCGCCTTGCCGGTCGAGGTGGTGAACTTCCCCTCGCGCGGGCCGTTGGGCAGGTAGAAGCCGCCCGGCTTGCGCACGCGCTCGTCGTAGTTCTCGGTGCCCGGCACCACTTTCGAGATCAGCTCGCGGATGCGGCCGTAGTCTTCCACCAGCCAGCTCCACTGCACCTTGCTCTTCGCGCCCAGGGTGGCCTTCGCCAGCCGCGCGACGATCTCCGGCTCGGAGAGAAGGTGCTCGCTGGCAGGTCGCATGTTGCCGCGCGACATCTGCACCACGCCCATGGAGTTCTCGGTGGTGACGAACTGGCCGCGGTCGGCCTCGGTGCGGCCCAGGCAGGGGAGGATCAGCGCCGTGCCGCCCGCGACCAGGTGGCCGCGGTTCAGCTTGGTGGACACGTGCGCGGTGAGCTGCGCCTTGCGCAGCGCGGCGGCTGTATACTCAGTATCCGGAGTGGCGGAGAGGAAGTTCCCGCCCATGGCGAAGAAGACCTTGGCGCGCCCGTCGTGCAGCGCGTGGATGGTGTTGACCGCGTCGTAGCCGTGGGCGCGCGGGGCGCGGATGCCGGTGGCCTTCTCCAAGGCGTCGAGGAAGGCGGGCTTGGGCCGCTCCCAGATGCCCATGGTCCGGTCGCCCTGCACGTTGCTGTGGCCGCGGACGGGGCAGACGCCCGCGCCCGGCTTTCCCAGGCTGCCGCGCAAGAGCAGCACGTTCACCACCTCGCGGACGTTGTCCACGGCGTTGGCGTGCTGGGTGATGCCCATCGCCCAGCAGAAGATGATGCGGTCGTTTTCGATGAAGAGGCGCGCCGCCTCGCGGATCTGCCGCTCGGAGATGCCGCTCACCTTCTCGATCTCGGCCCAGCTCACCTTGGCGGTGTGTTCGCAGTAGGCGAGGAAGTTCTCGGCGCGGCTGCGCACGAACGCCTCGTCCACGGCGCCGGCCTCGAGGATGACCTTGCCGATGCCCTGGAGGAGCGCGACGTCGCCGTTGATCTTGACCTGGAGGAAGAGGTCGGCGAGCGGCGTTGCGCGCTGGAAGGGATGCTGCGGGTGCTTGAAGGAGACGAGGCCCGTCTCCGCGAGCGGGTTGATGCTGACGATGCGCGCGCCGGCGCGCTTGGCCGCCTGGAGCGCGGAGAGCATGCGCGGATGGTTGGTGCCGGGGTTCTGGCCGGCCACCACGATCACCTGCGCCTTGGCGAAGTCGTCGAGCTTGACGGTGCCCTTGCCGATGCCGATGGTCTCGGACAGGCCGCTGCCGCTCGACTCGTGGCACATGTTCGAGCAGTCGGGCAGGTTGTTGGTGCCGAACTCGCGCACGAAGAGCTGGTAGAGGAAGGCGGTCTCGTTGCTGGTGCGGCCCGAGGTGTAGAAGATGGCCTCGTCGGGGCTGGCGAGAGAGTTGAGCTCGCGGCCGATCAGCGCGAAGGCCTCGTCCCAGCCGAGCGGCTGGTAGTGCGCGCTCCCCGGCCTCAGCACCATGGGATGGGTGAGGCGGCCCTGCTTGCCCAGCCAGAGATCGCTCTGTTTCGACAGCTCGGCGACGCTGTGCCGGGCGAAGAACTCCGGCGTGACCCGCTCCTTGGTCCCTTCCTCCGCCACCGCCTTGGCGCCGTTCTCGCAGAACTCGAAGGAGGTGCGGCCCTCGTCCGGGTCGGGCCAGGCGCAGCCCGGACAGTCGTAGCCTTCCACCTGGTTGAGCTTGAGGAGCAGCCTGGTGCCGCGGACCACCCCGGCCTCGCCCAGCGCGTGGCGCATGGAGGAGACCACCGCCGGCAAGCCGCCCGCCACCGTCGCGGCAGCGTTCCGCTGCAGCGGTACCCGGTCCTCGGGAGGCTGGGCGCGGACGCCGCGCGGATCTGCCAGCTCCGTAGCTGCTTTTTTTTCGAGAGCGACAGAAAGCTGCGGTTCCAGGCTCTCCGCCATGGCATCCTCCGGCTGGGCCGATTGGATGCATACCACGATCCTTTGGTTCCCAAGCAAACAGGTTCCAGCGATCGGCGCACGCCAGCCGGGCAGGCGCCGGCGCGACGGTGTCCGGGGCGCTCGGTACGCCGCCGCAAAAAAGGGCCACTTCCAGGGGGCTTACAGCTTGCTTCAGGCGCCGGCGCGCACGGCCGCGTCCTGCGCCGGTCCGTGGCGCGCAGGGGCGGAGGCCTCGTCCAGCTCGAACCAGAAGACCGCGCCGCCCTGGGCCCCGCCGTGGACGCCCAGCGATCCGCCGTGCGACTCCACCAGCCGCTTGACGGTGGCAAGCCCGAGGCCGATGCCCGGCGCGCCGGTGTTGGGACCGCGCACGTACGGCTCGAAGATGCGGGCGCCCAGCGAAGGCGGGATGCCGGCGCCGGTGTCCTCCACCTCGAAGAGCACGCGCCCGCGGCGGCGCCGGACGCGCAGGGACACCTCGCGCCGGGGAGCATCGCCCAGGTACTTGATGGCGTTGCGCAGCAGGTTGCCGAGGATGCTGAGGAGCACGCCGGGGCTGCAGGCCACGGTGCAGTCCACCGTCTCGTCCACGCGCAGCTCGGCCGACTGCTGCGCGGCGAAGGGCAGAAGCTCGTCGAGGAGGCCCGCGGTCACCGTCGCCACCTCGCTGCGCGCGCCCGGTTCCGCCCGCGCCCCGGCCCGCGCGAATTCGAGGAGCCCGTCCACGATGCCGCGCACCCGCGCGAGGCTCGCCTTGGCGCGCCCGAGCGCCTCCTCCGAGCGCTCCGGCGCGCGCTCCACCACGGCGAGCGCCATGCTCACCGCGGAGAGCGGGCTGAGCACGTCGTGCGCCACCCTGCCGGCAAACTGTTCCAGCTCCTCCGCCTTCCGCTCCACCAGCCGGTGGTGCTCCACCTGGACGTCATGGGTCTGCCGCACCACCCGCAGCGCCAGCAACGCCGCCCCGATGGCCAGCGCCGCGCAGACCAGGTCCAGCTCCCAGGCGATGCGCCGCCCCTGCATCCGCGCCGCTTCGATGCGGTGGGCGGCCTGCTCGGTGGCGCGCGCGTTGTACTCCACCAGCTCGCGCGCGGCGACGCCGGTCGCGTCGGCGGCGGGCCGCACGTCGGCGTCCACGGTGGCCTGGGCCTTGGCCCGCTGGCCTCCGCGGGCCTGTTCCAGCGCGCGCTCCGCCGCTTCGTCGAAGGAGCGGATGTCGCTGTGCAGCCTGGCAAAGAGCGCCGCCTCCTCCGGAGAGGTGGGCAGCTCCAGCGCGCGCCCGAGCAGATCGTCCACCCGCTTTCGCGACTGCGCGATCTCGTCGTTGAAGCGGGCATGTCCGGCGACGCCGCGGATGACGCGCGCCTCGAGCTCGCGCAGCTCAGCTCGGAGATCGCTGATCACCTGCACGCCGGGCGCCGCGTCGCGGGTGATGAGCAGCGTGTCCGCGTCGATCCCCTCGGCCTGCACCTGCACCCAGAAGGTGGAGCCGACGAAGGCGGCAACCACCGCGAGGAACGCCGCCACCAATGCCCGCGTCGAGGTTGCCATGTCGGGGAAACACGCGTCCTCTCTCACTTCATCCCACGGCGGCCGGAGTTCTAACCGGCGCGCCGCGGAGCGCATCGGCCGTCAGTCGCGGGTCGCCTGTTCGCTCTTCAACGGGACGAGCTGTGCGTAGCCCGCATAGCGCTCGTCGATGTGCCGGACGTAGTCGACGGGCTCGCTGCCGCGGCAGTAGCCGAAGCGCGTGCGTCTTGCGACGCGAGGATCGGAGAGCGAGAGCAAATACGGCGCCACCTGCCGCCAGCGCGTCGCGTCCTTCCTCTCCCTGCGCGCGAGCCTGCGCGCGTCGTCCACGTGCCCGAAGCCGGTGTTGTAGGCCGCGAGCGCGAAGCGGTAGCGCTCCACCGGATCGAGCACGTCGCCATAATGCTCGCAGAGCTGCCGCATGTACTCGAGGCCGCCGCGGATGGACTGCTCGGGATCGCGAGGGTCGCGGATTCCCAGCCCGCGCGCGGTCGCGGGCATGATCTGGAACAGCCCCTGCGCCCCCGCCCAGCTCCGGCGCGCCGGATCGAACCGGCTCTCCTGGTAGATCTGCGCCGCCACCAGCCGCCAGTCGAATCCCAGCTCGGCCGCGTGCTTGCGCAAGAGCGGATCCCAGGCAGAGAGCGTGCCGGTCTCGCTGGCGTAGAGCTGGTCGGCGCGCTCCTTGCGAAAGGAGCGTTCGGCCTCGAAGTACTTCTTCTTCAGCACGTTGAAGTCGGGCTTGCGGCGCAACTCGCGGAAGAGGCCGTTTACCGCCTCGCGCAGCGCGGCGTCGCCCGGCCGCACCGCCCAGGCGAGATCGCGGCCGCTGCCCAGCGCAGGCCCCACCACCAGGTTGTCCCAGTAGCCCACGTGGATGCCCGCGAGGAGCTCGTCCACCACGGTGTAGGGGACGGTGCCGCGGGACACGGCCTCGAGGACGCTGTCGGTCTCCTCCTCCTCGGGCACGGGCTTGATGACCACCTCCGGCTTGCCCGACGCCCTCAGGCCGTCGTTCAGCGCGGTGAGGGTCTCGTAATAGGTGGAGCCGCGGCGGACGTGGACTTCCTTGCCGGAGAGATCTTCCGCGGCGCGGATGGGCTGCGAGCCGGCCCTCCACACCACCACCTCGCGAGTGCGGCCCCAGGGCTCGGCGAAGAGCACCTGCTGCTTGCGCTCCGCGGTGACGGAGACCTCGGCCGCGATGACGTCGCCCTCGCCGCGGAGCAGGGCCGGCACCATCTCCGACCAGCCCTGCGTGACGATCATGTCGACGCGGATGCCCAGGCGCTGCGCGAGCCGCTTGCCCAGCTCGTAGTCGAACCCCATGCGGTGGCCGCGGTAGATGAAGAAGCTGGTGTCGTTGTTGCGGGTGAGCACGCGGATGTAGCCGCTCTTGACGATCTCGCGGAGGCTGCGCGGGTGGTCGGGAAGCCCGGAGGCGCGGCTGACCAGGCCCTCGGGGGCGTCGTCGGAGGTCTGCGCCCGCGCTCCCACACCCGGCAGCGCCAGCGCTGCGATGAGGACGAGGGCCGGGCGCATCGAGCGAGCGTAGGAGCGCCCGCCTGTGGGGGTCAAGGAGCGGAGGTGCGACCGGTTGCTCGAAGGCCTGCCGCGAGGGGAGCATGGAATCGTGCAGCAGGGACCGACCACCTTCCTTCTCGCCGCGGCCCTGTTCCTCGCGGTGACGCTCTGGCGCCGCCTGCTCGTCCGCCGGGGCGCGCACGCTGCCCGCGAGCTGGTCTCGGATCTGGCCACCCAGCAGCGCGCTTTCGCGCTCTACCTGATCGCGCGGCTGTTGCACCTGATCATCGCCGACCTGCATTACACCATCTCGCACGCGCTCCAATTCGCCGCGCTGCTCTTCGGCGCCGTCGGCGTCATCCGTTTGCTGGAGACGCTGCTCTTCGCCATGCGCGCGCGCTTCCAGGCGCCGCCCTCGCGGATCGTGCGCAGCCTGATCGCCTGGGGCTCCACGCTGGTGGCGGCGGCGTTCATCCTCCGCATCGAGTACAAGGTCGATCTCTCCAGCCTCTTCGCCACCTCGGCGCTGCTCTCGGTGGTGCTGGGCTTCGCCCTGCAGGAAAGCCTCGGCAACCTCTTCGCCGGGCTCACCCTCAACGCCGAGCAGCCCTTCGAGGCGGGCGAGTGGGTGTCGTTCGGCAAGTACACCGGCAAGGTGGTGGACGTGGGCTGGCGCTCCACGCGCCTGATCACCTCCGACGAGGACGAGGTGCTGGTGCCCAACGGCCTCATCTCGCGCGAGGTGGTGGTCAACCACATGCGGCCGCAGCTCACCGACACGGTGGAGCTGATGGTGGGGGTGGACGTGGACGTCTCGCCGGCGCGCGCCAAGGCCGTGCTGCGCGAGGCGGTGGCGGGCTGCGAATTGGCGCTGAAGACGCCGGCCCCCCTGGTGCAGCTCGCGTCCTTCACCGACAACGGCGTGAACTACCGGATCAAGTTCCACACCGAAGGGTTCCACGGAAGGAGCAGGGCGCTGGACCAGGTGCAGGAAGCGCTCTGGTACGCCCTGCGGCGCGCGGCGGTGGAGATGCCCTATCCGCAGACCACCATCTCCTTCCGCGAGCGCGCGGCGGAGGCGGAGGAGCGGCGCCGCCGCGAGCACCTGGCGGAGGCGGAGGACCTGCTCGGCCGCGTGGACTTCGTGCAGGCGCTCTCCGCCGCGGCGCGCCTGGTGCTGGCGCAGCGCGCCCGGTTCGTCGAGTATGGCCCCGGGCAATCGGTGGTGCGCCAGGGCGAGTCGGGCGACACGCTCTACCTGGTGGCGCGAGGCGAGGTGGCGGTGCGGATCCACGTCGAAGGTGGAGAGGATCGGGAGCTGGCGAGGCTGGGCCGCGGCGCGCTCTTCGGCGAGATGAGCGTGCTCACCGGCGAGCCGCGCAGCGCCACGGTGGTCGCGCTCGGCGACGCGGCGCTGCTCTCCGTAGATCGCGACGCCTTCGAGCGGGTGCTCTCCGCCGAGCCCCATCTCGCGCAGGCCCTGGCGGCGACCATCGCCCGGCGGAAGCGAGCGCTCGACGCGGCGCGGGCCCAACCGCTCGCCCCCGCCGCCGAGGAGACGGTGAATCTCGTCTCGCGCATCCGCAGCATTTTTGGCTTCCAGAAGCGCGCCGTCGGCGACTGAGATGATCGTCGACGCGCACGTCCACCTCCACCCGGACCGGCTGGCGGAGGCGATCCGGCGCTGGTTCGATACCCATGCCTGGGACATCCGCTATCGCGAGGGGGTGGACGCCTCGGTGCGCACGCTTCTCGCGTGCGGCGTGGACCGCATGGTGGCGCTGCCCTACGTGCACAAGCCCGGGCTTTCGCGCGCGCTCAACCAGTTCACGCTCGAGCTCTCGCGGCGCCATCCGCAAGTGCTCCCCTGCTGCACCGTCTTTCCCGGCGAGGAGGGCGAGGAGGAGATTCTCGACGAGGCGCTCTCTGGCCCCTTCCGCGGCGTGAAGATCCACTCGCACGTGATGAAGATCGCGCCGGACGATCCGCGCCTCGAGCCCGTGTGGCGGGCGTCGGCGCGGCATCGCAAGCCGGTGGTGATCCACTGCGGGCCGGAGCCGGCGCTCGCGGGCTATGGGATCGACCCGCGCGCGGTCTCCGGCGCCGACAAGCTGCGCCGCGCGCTCGATCGCCATCCCGAGGCGGTGGCGATCGTCCCGCACCTCGGATTCGACGACACGGCGCGGTTCGAGGCCATGCTCGGCGATCATCCCAACCTGCACCTCGACACCACCATGGCCATCGGCGGGTACTTCGAGCGCCAGCCGGACCTGGACATCCTGCGCCGCCATCCCGGCCGCATCCTCTTCGGCACCGACTTTCCCAACATCCCCTATGCCTGGGAGCGCGAGCTTCTCGCGCTGCGGGCGCTGCGGCTGCCCGCGGCGGACGAGGAGCGCATCCTTTCCGGCAACGCGCTGCGGCTGTTCGGTCAATAGCGCGGCACCGCGGGGTCCACCGTGCGGGCCCAGAGGTCGATGCCGCCCGCCAGCGAGAGCGCATCGGCGAAGCCCCTCTCCCTGAGGAGCGCAGCCGCCGTCAGCGAGCGCACGCCGTGGTGGCAGTAGCAGACGATCTGCGCGCCCTGCTGGGGGCTGCACCTCGTGGAGCCGGCCGGGCAGCTCGGGCAGCGGGATCAGCGCCTGATCGGGTAGTCGCGCGAGCTGGTGTTCCCAGGGCTGGCGCACGTCGAGCAGGAAGATGCGCTCGCCCCGGCGCAGCCTCTCCGCGAGCTCGTGCGGGGCGATCTCCATCAGCGCGACCTCTGGCGCAAGAGCGTGGGAGGCGCCAGGAGCATCTCAGGGGAGGTCATAGCTGAGCTTCCCGCGGACGACGCGCGCACAGGTGGTGAGGCGATGGGGACGGGCCCGCGCGCCGACCAGCTCGTCGACGCGGCGCTTCTTCTCCACCACCAGGAAATCGGCGACGAGGCTGCGGTGACACCGCCAGGGCACCGCCTCCGCGCAGAGCACCGCGGCGCGGCGGTGACGCGCTTCCAGGAGCAGCCGGCGCACGCCGGCGCGGAACTCGCCGGTGCGCATGTGGTCGGCGTAATTGCGGAAGCCGCGGTTGCGCCAGCAGGGGCGCGGCGAAGGGTCCTTGCTCTTCGGGCGGCGGCCGGCCAGCTCGGGGATGGGCAGGTAGGCGATGCCAGCGCGGGAGAGCGCGCGGGAGAGCCGGCCTTGGTTGAACTGCGGCATCGCCCGCGAGCCGCGCAGCTTGCGCACGTCGGCGACGAGATCGACGCGGTGCGTCCGGAGCAGGTCCACGAATTGGCGCAGCGTCTGGTTGGAATGCCCCACCGTCACGATGCGCGCCGGTCTCACTGCGTGCGCAGGCGCTTCTGCATGGTGCGGCGAATGGTCTCGTAGCCCAGGTCCTTGAAGAGGTCGCGGGCGCGGCGGTTGTTGCCCGCCACCTCCAGCGCGACGACCTCGATGCCGCGCTCGCGGGCCTCCTGCTCGGCCTTCTGCATGAGCAGCCGGCCGTAGTTCTTCCCGCGCCCTTCGCGGACGATGCCGAGGGTGGTCACTTGCAGAGTGGGGGTGCCGTGACGCGCGTCGTCGCGCTCGCTCAGCCAGAGATGGCCAAGGTACTTGCCGTCGTCGCCCTCGAGCACCCAGAGCTGGGCGCCCGGGCGGCGGAAGCCGTTGCGGGTGAAGCCCATCTTCACGTCGAGGAGCGCAGGGAAGCGCTCCTTGAAGATGGCGCGCTCCTCGGCGGTGGAGTCGCCCAGCGAATCGAGCTGTGTGTCCAGCTCCAGCGCCAGGAAGTGCGGCCAGTCCTGCGGGGCATAGGCGCGGAGGCGGGGCATATGGGGGCGTGTTAGCGAAAGTCGGGCGCCCCGTAAAGGCGGCACTTGCATCCGGCGTCAGTTTCCGCTTCAAGGGGCGTTCCGGATTGCGCGAGGAGACGGCGTGGCACGCAAGAAGGGCAGACCAGGGCAGGGTGGAGCGCAGCCGCAGAGGCCCCAGGGCACCAGCGCGGGCGGAGGAGCCGGCGCGGGCGGCGGCTGGACGCCCCTGCGCGATTCCATCCGGCGCGACGTCGAGCAGGCCGTCTCCGCGCTCGCCTTCGCCGAGCGGCTGCACCAGAAGATGGAGACGCAGCGCCGCGCCTTCCTCGACTTTCCCCGCGTCATGGAACAGCTCCGCGGCGGGGCCTTCGAGCGCCTGACCAACGCGCTCTCGCGGCTGTACGAGGGCGGCCAGGGCTTCGACCTGCAGCGGTTCCTCCGCAATCTGCCGCTGGCCCTCGCGCAACTGGCCGCCACCGACAAGAACCGCACCCAGCCCCCGCCCCGAGAGGCCGACGCCTCTGCCCCCTCCACTGCGGCGGAAGCGCCGCCCGCGTCCGAACCCACCGCGCCGGCGGAAGCAGCCCCGGCATCGGCAGGACCCGATTCCGCGCCCCCAACCGAGGGCGCCCCTGCAACTCCACCAAGCCCTGAACCCTCAACCCCAAACCTAAACCTAAACCTAAACCCGAACCCGAACCCGAACCCCGAACCCCACGCTTCCCCGGTCTCCCCCCGCCTCGAGCTCCGCTCCAAGCTCCTCACCGCCGCTCCCAACCTCGCCAAGGCGGCCCAGACCTACCGCCGCAACGTCGCCACGCTGCGCCGCGCCTCGCTTCCGCGGCGCTCTCCGGGTCCCTGGCGGGCCGACCGCGAGGTCCTCGAAGAGGCCCGCCGCGCCGTCGAGTTCGTGCAGAAGCTCTACGACGCCTATGCCGAGGCCTGGGCCGACCAGCCGCTCACCCGGAACCTGGCCGATCAGACCGCCGCGGAGCTGGACCGCTTCCTCGCCTGGACCCAGCTCGATCGCTACGTGGAGCTGGCGGTGCTGGCCTCGACCACCGCGCACAAGCCGGCGAAGCCGGGCCAGCAGGTGATCAGCGCGCCCCATGAGCACCCTCCCGTCGCGCCGCCCGTCACCGAGGCCTCGCCGGGCGCCGTGGCGGCGACGGCGGATCCCGGGCCTGCCGCGGAGGAGAAGGCCGCGGAGCCGGGCATGCCCGAACCCGCGGAACCGGAAGTAGAGCTCGGCCGCGACTGAGCGGTACCTGGTCGCGGCCCGCAGCAAGGAGAACGCGTCGTGAGCACCACCCTGCGGACCGTCCGCACACCACCCGCATCCGAGCTCTCCGCCGACCTGCTGCTCAAGGTGCACGCGCTGATGGTGAAGGCGCGCGTGCTCGAGGAGCGGCTCATCCAGATGTACAGGCAGGGCGACGGATACTTCTGGATCGGCGGACCCGGCGAGGAGGCGTTCAACGTCCCCCTCGGCCTGCTCGTCCACAAAGGGCAGGGGCCGCAGTACGACTACTGCCATTTCCACTACCGCAACTCCGGCACGCTCCTCGCCATGGGCGCCGAGCCCATCGATGCCATGCGGCAGATGAAGAACACCGCCACCGACCCGTACTCCGGGGGCCGCAACTTCGTCGGTCACTACTCCAGGCGCGAGTGGAACGTGGTGCCGGTCTCCAGCCCCATCGAGGTGCAGTACTCGGTGGCGCCGGGCACCGCCCTCGCCAACAAGCGCGCCGGCGGGCGCGGCATCACCATCGTGACCGGCGGCGATGCCGGCACCGCGGAAGGCGACTTTTCCACCTGCCTGATCTGGTGCTCGCGTCCCGCCAACCCGCTCCCCGCGCTGATCATCGTCACCAACAACAAGTGGGGCATCTCCACCAACTGGCAGGGGCAGCACGGCGAGAAGCGCATCTCCGACCGCGGCAAGGCCTTCGGCATCGAGAGCAAGACCATCGACGGCAACGACCCCGAGGTCAGCTACCGCGAGATCGCCGCCGCCATGGAGTACGTGCGCAGCGAGCGCAAGCCCTTCCTGCTGGAGGCGGTGCTCTCGCGGCTCTACGGCCACAGCTCGGCGTCGGGCGCCAATCGCGTCAGCGACGAGGCGGACTGCCTGACCGGCTTCGAGCGCCGGCTGGAGGAGCGCGGGCTGCTCTCGCGCCAGCAGATGGACGAGCTGCGGGCGCAGTACACGGCGGAGCTGCTGGTCGCGCACAAGCAGGTCAAGGAGGAGCCGCAGCCGGATCCCGGCACCATCCACGACCACGTCTTCAGCGCCACCGATCTGGTGCGGAGCGGCGAATGAGCAACATGGTCCAGGCCATCCGCATGGCCCTGCACGTGGCGGAGGAGCGCCACGGCCTCACCGACGTGTTCGGAGAAGACGTGGGCCCGCCGCTCGGCGGCGCCTTCACCGCCACCCAGGGGTTGCGCACGGCGTGGAACACGCCCCTCGACGAGCGCGGCATCGTCGGCACCTCCATCGGCCTTGGCCTCGCCGGCTGCCGCAACCTGGCCGAGATCCAGTTCTGCGACTACGCCTTCAACAGCATCGACCTGCTCAAGCTCGCGGGCATGCAGCACTGGTCGTCGAACGGCGACTGGAACTGCCCCATCACCATCATGACGCCGGTGGGCTCGGGCATCCGCGGCAGCATCTACCACTCGCACTCGTTCGACGCGACGGCGACGCACATCCCCGGCTTCCGCATCGCCATTCCCGCGACGCCCCGCGACGCCTATGGCCTCCTGCTCTCGTGCGTGGTCGATCCCAACCCCTGCTTCTTTCTCGTGCCCAAGGCGCTGATGCGGGTGCGGTCGTTGCCCGGCGAGGAGATCCCCGGCGAGCCCGCGGACGACAAGGCGCTCTCCAAGCTCATCGACGCGCCCCTGGGCGACCGCGCCAACTGGAAGCCGCGCTGGCCCGACACGCCCGACTACTTCGTGCCTTTCGGCGAGGGTCGCACGGTCCGCCGCGGCCGCGATCTCACGGTGGTGAGCTACGGGCGCACGCTGCCGCTCTGCGTGAAGGCCGCGGACGCGGTGGCGGGCCTTGGCGTCGAGGCGGAGGTCATCGACCTGCGCAGCCTGCACCCCTACGACTGGGGGCGCATCGCCGAGTCGGTGAAGCGCACCGGCCGCGTGCTCTACGTCAACGAGGACACCGAGATCACCAACTTCGGCGAGCACCTGGTGCGAAGGACGGTCGACGAGCTGTTCTACGATCTGGTGGCTCCGCCCAAGCTGCTGGCGGGCGCGCACGTGCCGGGTATCGGGCTCGCCGACAGCCTGGAATCGGCCTCGGTGCCGCAGCTCCCCTCCATCACCGCGAGCATCCGCGCGCTCGCGCAGATGGAGCCGTGACCTCGAGCCCGCGATGAAAAGGGGACACGATACTCAATTCGTCGGAATCAAATATGGTGTCCCCTTTTCCGGCTCTCAGTCCTTGTCCCTGTCGCCGCCGTTGCCGCCGACGCGCTCGATCTTCCAGATCACGCCGGTGCCGGGGATCTGCAGCAACGGTCCGTCGGCGTCATTGGTGAACCTGGACCTGGGGTCGGACTGCCCGAAGTCCCTCACCGCGCCGAAGTCGACGAGGTAGAGCGCGCCGTCAGGCCCGAACTGGACCTGCAGCGGCCGGTTGATGCCGTGGATCCCTTCGGTGAACGCCTGGTCCGCGGGATCGGTGCAGGTGGCGCTGCCGTCCGGGCCGAAGCCCTGGTTGGCCTGCCGGCAGTTGAAGGCGAAGCGCGAGAGCTCGAGACGCAGCGCTTCGCGCGGAGCGCTGAAGTTGACCAGCTGGATGTCGTGGCCTTCCTCGGGCTCGCCGTTCCCCTTGGAGAACCCGAAGTCGCCCTCGCGCGCCACCAGGGCCGCGCCCCGCCGCACCGTCTGGCTGGTGAAGGAGTTGGGCGCGAAGTCCGGTCCCACCACCGCGACGTCGGCGGGCTCGATGGCGAGCGGCGCCACCGGCGGCTGCGGCGCGAAGGCCAGCACGTGGCGCACCGGCACGTCCATGGCGAGCACAAGCGGCGTGGGCAGGTCGTCGCCGGGGCCGCCCACCGGGTTGAAGACCGCCTGGGTGGAGTCGAGGAAGCCGAAGCGGTCGGGCCAGCCGTGATAGTCGGGCCGCCCGCTGGAGACCTGCCGCGCGAGTTGCAGGCGATCGGGAGCGTTGTTGGTGGGCCGCGCGCCGCGCTCGTCCTCGCCGTTCTCGGTCACGAAGAGCCCGCCCGAAAGGGCGTGGTCCTGGGGCGCGAAGCGCAGGCCGAACGGGTTGCGGTAGCCCCAGGAGAACGGCTCCACGGTGGCCTTGCCGCCGTCGTGGCGGATGCGCGACCGGAGGATGGCGCCGGTGCACATGCCGCGCGCGGTGGCGCTCTCGAACGCGGGCACGTGCGCGCCCTGGCGGGTGACGCCGTGGTTGGAGTAGCCGCTGGTGAAGTGACCGTCGCCCGAGGACCAGACGTTGTCGCTGAGCACGACGTCCTCGCAGGCGATGTCGTGCTGGTTGCCGCCGCCGCCGTTGTCATGTCCGGTCACACCGGCGTTGGTGGCCGAGCCCTGCGACCAGTAGAGGAACCCGTCCTTGACGATGAGCAGCTCCGTCGGGTGATCGCCGGTGGGGAGGCCGGAGACCACCGGGGTCACCACGCCGCTGGAGGGATTGATGCTGAGAACGCGCGAGGTGTTGTTCGAGCTTCCCGGCGCGCCGCGAACGCCCTGGTTCGAGTCGGTGGCGAAGAGGGTGCCTCCCCCCGTGCCGTTCTCGAAGGCGAGACCGATGGCGGGGCCGTCCGGCTGGAAGCCGCCGCCGGCGGGGGTGGGCTTGCCCAGGGGGCCGGCGATTCGATGGCCGTTCTGATCGAAGATGAGCAGGTCGGGAGTGAAGGGGTTCGTGGGGGAGAACCTGCCGCCGAAGGGCGGCAGCTGGTTGTTGTTGCAGCGGCTGGGCAGGCCGGTGCCGGACTCGACCACCAGCACCTGGAACTTCCCCTTCGACTCGCGGAAGGCGATGCCGGTGGGGAAGTTGAGGCCCTTGGCGAACACGGAGACGCGGTAGCCGCGGGGCACGGCGATGTCCTGGCCATTTCCTGGATCGAAGAAGACGTCCTCGCCCGGACAGGCGGCGTTGCCGCGGGTCTGGGCCAGGGCCGGGGTGCCGCAGAGAACGAGCGCGGCGCAGAGCTGCGCCGGAGAGACGGAGCGTAAGAAAACCATTGAGCTCCTCCATTTTTGTTGCGGGGTAATGCTGCTTTGTGGCGGGTAATGCTGCGCG
Organism: uncultured delta proteobacterium; assembly: GCA_963792275.1. Taxonomy (GTDB): domain Bacteria; phylum Myxococcota; class Myxococcia; order Myxococcales; family 40CM-4-68-19; genus 40CM-4-68-19. Next base: position 116,074 of record CAWBVQ010000006.1, on the reverse strand, counting down.
GACGGTTTGTTCCCCCGTGAACACGTTGTCAACTAGCGCCGCGTCAAGCGGTTTTGCCTGCGCGGTACGTTTCCGACGCGCCCGCGCGCGGCCGGTGGCGCAACAGCGTCGGAATTGCGCACGGCATCGATTGAAAACCCGCCGCAATGGCGGCCGCCTTTCGGCTCACCGCCGCAAGCCGCCTCCCCGGCGTCGCGACCCGCGACGATGCGTCGCCTGTGCGACGAAGCTGCCGGCGCGGGAGCGTTGTGAATGCACGAACGCGCTTGTAGAGTGCCGCATGCTCCTCTGCGCGCCTGCTGGCCGAATCGACTCCGGCGACACCGCCCTCGTGCTCGTGAGCGCGGGGCTGGTGTTGCTGATGACGCCGGGCCTCGCCTTCTTCTATGGCGGCCTCGTCCGCGCGAAGAACGTGGTGCACACCATGGTGCTCTCGCTCGTGTGCATGGCCATCGTCGGCGTGCTCTGGCCGCTGTTCACGTACAGCCTCGCCTTCTCCCCGGGGCCGGGCGGCGCCGATCGCTTCATCGGCGGCCTCTCCTATGCCGGGCTGCGCGACGTGGGCGCGGAGGTGGCGAAGGATCTGGCCCCGACCATCCCCCACGCCGCCTTCATGCTCTTCCAGGCGATGTTCGCGGTGATCACGCCGGCGCTCATCTCCGGCGCCATCGTCGAGCGCGTGCGGATCAAGGCGTACATCCTCTTCGTCGCGCTCTGGAGCATCGTCGTCTACACGCCGGTGGCGCACTGGGTGTGGGCTCCGGGCGGCTGGTTGCGCGGGCTCGGTTGCCTCGACTTCGCCGGCGGCACGGTCGTCCACATCAACGCGGCCGCGGCGGCGCTGGTCTTCGCGGTGGTGCTGGGCAAGCGCCGCGGCCTGCGCGCTCCGAGCGTGCTGCCGCACAACGTGCCCTTCGCCATCCTGGGGGCGGGGCTGCTCTGGTTCGGCTGGCTGGGCTTCAACGGCGGCAGCGCGCTCGCGGCCAACGGGGTCGCCGCCTATGCGTTCGCCAACACCTTCTTCGCGCCGGCGGCCGCGGCGCTTGCCTGGGGCCTCGCCGAGCTCTTCTTCTTTCACGGCAAGATGTCCGGCATCGGTCTCGCCTCGGGCGCGGTGGCGGGCATGGTGGCGGTCACGCCCGCCGCGGGCTTCGTCACGCCGGTCGGAGCCATCGTCCTCGGCGCCATCGCCGCCCTCGCCTCGCTCACCGCCGTCCGCTATCGCCCGCGGCTGGGCATCGACGATTCGCTCGACGTGTTCGCCGTCCACGGAGTTGCGGCGACCATCGGGGCGTTGCTCACCGGCGTTCTGGCCACGAAGTCGGTGAACCCCGATGGGGCCGACGGCAGCCTCGGCCTTCTCGGAGTGCAGGCCATCGGCGTCCTCGCCACCTATGCCTGGTCGGGCACGCTCTCGTTCGTGCTGATCAAGCTCGTCTCCGCCATCACGCCTTTGCGCGCGGACGCGGAGGACGAGTCGGGCGGCCTGGATTTGGCGGAGGGCGGCGAGCGCGCCTACATCACCGCAGACGAGACCACAGGCCGTTGAGCCCGGCGGTGACCGGCGGCGCTGTGTTAGCATTCTCGCAATGGTTCCGGACAAATACCGGCTTGCCGCGGTGGGCCGCGTCCTGCTCGAGCAGTTCGAGCTGCGGCGGCCCGGGCTGCGCCAGTGGACGAAGGAGGCGGAGGATTCCTTCCGCCAGCAGGCCGAGGCCGAGCTGCTGCTCATGCAGAAGCAGCTTCGCGAGCTGGGCATGGACGACGCGCAATACTGGCAGCGGGTCCGCCGCGCGCTCGACCAGATCCTGCTGCCCCGCTACGGCGCCCTGGCGACGGAAGAGATCGCGCTGGCGGCGCGCGACTACGGCATCTGGCGGGGCGGGGATCTGGTGGCGCGCGCGACCTTTGCCTTGGTCGGATTTATACTCGGTATCGTTTGCGTGGAAGTGCCGTACATCCCCATCCAGGCGAGGTGGTTTCCTGCGCTGCTGCTGGTCCTGGGCCCGCTCTTTCCCGACGCGGTGATGTGGCTGCACCGCCGGCGCTGGGGGCGCCGGCTGGATGCGCTGGTGGCGGACCTGGGCCGCGCCAGCGAGACGCTCGATACCTACCGGCCGCTCTCGGAGCTGACCTCCGCCCTGGAGCTGCCGGAAGAACCTGCCGCATTCGAGGCGCCAGCGGTCCGGGCGCGAGAGAGGGGCTGAGATGGCCTTCACCGTACCGCGCGTCGGCGTGCCAAAAGGAAAGCGGCCCCGCCTCTTGTGGCTGCTCTTCGCCGCGGCCGTGCTCGTGCTCCTGGGCTACGGCTCGTTCACCACCTACGTGCGCCCCGGGGAAGCGGGCGTGAAGCAGATCAAGTTCGGCATGGGCAAGGGCATCGAGCCCACCGTGTACGGCACCGGCCTGCATTACGTGGGCCCCGGCGAGACCATGCACCGTTTTCCCTTGCGCGTGCAGGTGCTCGAGCTCTCCAACTCGCACAGCGAGGGCGGCAGCGAGGAGCTGGAGGGCCACCGGGTGGCGCCGGGGGTGAACATCCAGACCAGCGAGGGGTACACGGTGCAGGTGGACGTGACCGTGCTCTACCGCATCGCCGATCCGCTCAAGGTGATGACCACCATCGGGCCCGGCCGCCTCTTCGAGGACAGCGCGGTGATCCCGCGGGCACAGCAGGACCTCCGCCGCGCGCTGGGCGAGCTGGACGCGGAGGACTTCTATCGCGGCGACAAGCGGGTGGAGAAGTCGGCGGCGGCGCAGGTGTCGCTCGAGGCGGAGCTGAAGGACAAGGGCATCGAGGTGCTCCAGGTGCTGATCCGCCGCTACACCTATGACCAGCGCTACCAGCAGGCCATCGAGCAGCGGAAGATCCAGGACCAGACCGTGTACAAGAACGAGGCCGAGGCCAAGTCCGCCTCGGCCAATGCCGCGAAGAACAAGATCGTGGCCGAAGGCGCGGCGGCCGTGCAGGTGGAGCTGGCGCGCGGAGAGGCCGAGGTGAAGAAGCTGGAGGCGGAGGCGGACCTCTACCGGCGCAAGAAGGCCGCGGACGGAGACCTGCTCGTCAAGCTCGCCGAGGCGCAGGGCACCGAGCTGGAGAACCAGGCGCTGCGCGGCGTGGGCAGCGAGAACATGGTGGGGCTGCGGATGGCGGATGCGCTGCGCGGCACCCAGCTCATCGTCCTGCCCACCGACGGCGAAGGCGGCATGAACCCCCTCGACCTGCGGGCGCTCTTGCGTCGCTTCGACGTGAAGGAGTAACCGATGCGCAAGCTCGCCCTGTTGCTCCTGGCCACCGGCTGCACCTTCCACAGCACCGACTCCACCGAGGTGGGCGTGCTGACGCGCAAGATCGCGCTCTTCGGGAAGACCGGCGTCCAGCAGGAGACCTATCCGCCCGGCGCGACCTACACCTTCCCCGCCTTCATCACCGACTGGCACGTCTACAACGTGGCCCTGCAGAATCTCGAGATGGTGCAGGCGCGCGACCGCGGCGACCGCGGCGGCCGCGACGACATCCAGTTCAAGACCCACGACGGCAACGACATCGAGGTGGACGTCACCGTTGCCTGGCGCGTGGACACCGCGAAGACGCCCTGGATCCTCGAGCACGTGGGCGGCTCCACCGCGGAGGTGAAGGAGAACCTGGTCCGCCCCGCCTGCCGCAGCATCGTGCGCGACGTCCTCAATACGATGACCAGCGAAGAGTTCTACGTCTCCGACAAGCGCTTCGAGAAGGCGGAGGAGGCGCGGGCGAAGCTGGCCAGGGTGTTCACGCCCGAAGGCGTGATCGTCGAGCGCGTGATCCTGGGCGAGCACCACTTCCACCCCGAGTACGAGAAGGTCATCCACGACAAGAAGCTGGCCGAGCAGACCGCGGAACGGATGGTGTCGGAAGGACACGCGGCGCAGCAGGAGGCGCTGCGCAATCTGGAGACCGCCAAGGGGCAGGTCGCGCAGAAGATCGCCACCGCCAGGGGCGCGCTGGACCAGGTGAAGCTGCACGCCGATGCCGACTACTTCCGCGCGCAGAGGGAGGCGGAGGCCATCCTCGCCGAGAAGAAGGCGAAGGCGAAGGGCGTGGAGAAGACCAACCAGGCGATGAGCGGCGCGGGCGGGCGCACGCTGGTGAAGCTGGCGGTGGCCGACGCCCTCAAGGGCAAGCAGATTGTCTTCCTGCCCGGCGGCGGGAAAGGCTCGGCGCTGCAGACGATGAACATCAACGAGCTGCTCGCCAAATTTGCCTACGTGGAGGCGACCTCCGCCGCGAAGAAGACGGTCCCGCTGAAGGTGGAAGACGACGGGAAGTGACCTTCCTCAAGCTCACGCTCGAGTACGACGGCGCGCGCTTCGTGGGCTGGCAGGTGCAGCCCAACGGCCGCAGCGTGCAGGAGGAGTTGGAGAAGGCGGTGGGGAAGCTCTGCGGCGAGACGGTGCGCGTCACCGGCGCCGGGCGCACCGATGCGGGCGTGCACGCGCGGGGGCAGGTGGCGTCGCTGCGGGTCGTCAAGCAGCTTCCGCTGGCGGCGTGGACGGCGGGCCTGAACGCGCTCCTGCCGGAGGATCTGGCCTGTGTGCGCGCCGAGGAGGCGCCGGACGGGTTCGATGCCCGGCGCTGGGCGCGCGGGAAGCGGTATATTTATTATATTCTGCAGACGCCGGTGCGTTCGCCGCTGCAGCGCAGGCGCGCCTGGGAGATCCGGCGGCCGCTGGACGTGGACGCGATGACCGCCGCCGCGCCGCAGTTGGTGGGAAGGCACGACTTCTCCGCCCTGCGCGCCGCGGACTGCCCGGCGCGAACCGCGGTCCGGGAGATCCGTCAGCTGAGCGTGACGCGGGAGCAGGCGGGCATCGAGATCGCGGTGACGGCCACCGCCTTCCTCAAGCACATGGTGCGCAACATCGTGGGCACGCTGGTGGAGGTGGGCCACGGGCGCCGCGCTCCGGACACGCTGGCCGCGCTGCTGGAGACGCGCGATCGCAAGCTGGCCGGCCCCACCGCGCCGCCGCACGGGCTGGTGCTCGACGAGGTCTACTACCTTCCCGGCAACGCCAATCCCCGCGAGGAGGCGCCGGACGATGCTTAGGAGCGCGGCCTGGGCCATCGCCATCGGCGCGCTCAGCGTCATGCTGGCGGCGGTCTTGTTCCGGATCTTTTCCGCTCCCGGCGCGTGGTTCGTGGTGCTGCTGATCTGGTGCGTCGGGGTGATCGCCGGCCTGTCGGCGGTGATCGCGGAGATCACGCCGCGCACCGGCGCCATGGGCGGCGTGTTCGCTGCGGCGCTGGTGGCCACCGTGCTCGGCATGACCATCGCGGCAGCGCCGCTCGCTCCCGGCGCAACCCGGCCAAACCTGCGCGATCTGCTCTGGCTGCCGCTTCTGGCGCTGCTCGCCGCGGTGGGGCTGTGCGCCACGTCCGGCTTCTTCGGGGTCCGCGCAGGCCTCCATGTCGGCCGCCGGCGACGGACCGGATGAACCAGGCAGTTCAACCGGTATGAACCGGGCATTCAACCGGATGAACCGGGCAGTTCAACCGGTTGAACCATCTGTCGATTAATCAACATGTCGGGCGGTGGGTTCCGGGCCGGCGTCGCGGCCGATGCGGAAGGCGCGGTCGCCGAGCCGCAGCGCAAATCCGCCGTCGTCCTCCTCCAGCAACTCGCTCAAGGAGAGCTGCGCGGGACGGGTCAGCCGGGCGCGCTCGCCGTTCACGCGCACGTAGAGCGCGTCGTCGGCGCCGGCCGAAAGGGTCGAGGGGTCGATCTCCACCCAATCGCTGGAAGCGAGCTGGCCGCGCAGCCGCTCGCCGTGCGGTTCGATGCGGCGGACCCAGAGCGCGGCGTCCTCGACCTCGAGGTAGCCCCATTCCTTGCCGATGCGCGTCGCCCACCGGCCGTCGGGCGCGCGATGGATCCCTTGGTGGAGCACGGCCACCGTGCGCGCGTGCTCGACCGGGGTTCCGCGATGCCAGAACCGCCCCTCCTTGTCGAGGCGCAATCCGCTCTGCTCGCGGAGCCTTTCCAGTACGGCGGGGTCCACGCCCGCAATGTAGCCGGTCGCGCTGCGCTGCGTATTGCCGGCCCGTCGAAGGAGGTCTGACCTTTCGGGTGCCATTCGCGAGGGGGGAACATGCGAGCGCTTGCAGGCCTGGTCGCATACTGTGTGCTCGCGCTTGCGTGCGGAAAGTCCCGACCGACCGCCGCAGCCCAGCCAGACGCAGGGGAGGGGGCAACTGCCGGCGGCCAGCTTCCGCCGGTGCAGGGCAGCGGTTCCGCAGACGCAGGGTCGGTTCCACAGAGCGATGGCGGCGTTCGGCCCAGGCAGCCGGCGTACGCGATGGTCGAGCTGACCGACGCAGTCGGTGGTGGCGAGGCACAGGTGACGCGGCTGACGCAGCAGGGTGACTTCTGCGGGTACGACTGCGAGCGTCGCGACGCCGCTCCGTTCTGCTTCAACGTGTGGACGCGCACGCTGACCATCCACGACGAGTTGAAGGGCTACTTCCCCATCGCGGTGAACGGGTCCGGCGCGATTCTCGCGCGCAAGTTCGGTATCCCTCCGGGGCCGGACGTGCTCGACGAAGGTGGCGTGCTGCACGCCTTGCCGGCGGCGGCGGATCCCCGGATCGCCGCCGAATATTCGGACGTCGACGACGCCGGGAATATCGTCGGGCGGATCGGCGAGCGCGGCGTCCTCGTTTCGCACGGCGCCACCGCCGAGCTGGGCACGTTCGGTGGCGCGTTTTCGTTCGCCAATGCCGTCAATGCCCGCCGGCAGATCACCGGCGTCGCCGGGACGCCCGACGGCCGCACCGGCCGCGCTTTCATCTGGACCGACGGGACCCTGCGCGAGCTGCCGACGCTGGGCGGCTTCTTCACCGTCGGCGTCGCGATCAATGACCGCGGCCAGGTCGCCGGTTTCGGGTATACGCCAGACGGATCAGCTGTCGCGCAACACGCCTTCTTCTGGGACGGCGAGGCGATGCACGACGTGGGGGCGCTGCCGCCGCTGGCGAGGGGCGAGAGCTGGGGCCTGGCGCTGAACGACGCCGGCCAGATGGTCGGCAGGGGCGCCATCACGTTCCTCTACAGGGACGGCGAGATCTACGATCTCCAGGCTCTCCTCGGAGACACCGGCGACGTCCGCCTCGACGGCGCGTTCTCCATCAACGACGACGGCGTGATCCTCGCCTATGGGTACGACCGCGTCCTCGAGGTGACGAGCCCGAACGGCGCGCCCAGGCGCCTGTTCGCGCTCTTTCCCCGCTGAGACGCGCGGCGCACCGCAAGTGCGCGCTCGCCCCGACGAAGATCAGTGCAGCATCGCCGGCGTCTCGGCGGCGCGTGCGGCTCCGTCCGCGCGCGTGAAGCTGAGCACGTCGTCCGACTTGCCCGCGTCCACGCGGATGGTGTCGCCGGGGCGGAAATCGCCCTGCAGCACCTTCATCGCCAGCGGATCCAGCACCATCCGCTGCAGCGCGCGCTTGAGCGGCCGCGCCCCGTAGACCGGGTCGTAGCCCGCGGCGCCGACGGCCAGCTTCGCCCGATCGGTCAGCTCCAGCCGGAGCTGCTTGTCGGCGAGCAGCTTGCCCAGCCGCGAGAGCTGGATCTCGACGATGCGGCCCAGCTCCTCGCGCCCGAGGCTGTGGAACACCACCACCTCGTCGATGCGGTTGAGCAGCTCCGGCCGCAGCTCGGCGCGGATGGCCTCGCGGACGCGCTTCTCCTCCGTCGCGTGGTCGCCGCCGGTGATGTGCTGGGACCCCAGGTTCGAGGTCAGGATGACCACCGCATTGCGGAAGTCCACGGTCCGGCCCTGGCCGTCGGTGAGCCTGCCGTCGTCGAGGACCTGCAGGAGCACGTTGAAGACGTCGCGGTGCGCCTTCTCGATCTCGTCGAAGAGCACCACGCGTGTACGGCCGCCTGCGCACCGCCTCGGTGAGCTGGCCGCCCTCGTCGTAGCCGACGTAGCCCGGAGGCGCGCCGATCAGCCGCGCCACCGAGTGCTTCTCCATGTACTCGCTCATGTCCAGGCGCACCATGGCGCTCTCGTCGTCGAAGAGGAACTCGGCCAGCGCCCGCGCCAGCTCGGTCTTGCCCACGCCGGTAGGGCCGGCGAAGAGGAAGCTGCCGATGGGCCGGTTGGGATCTTGCAGTCCGCTGCGCGCGCGCCGGACCGCGTTGGAGACCGCGCGCACCGCCTCCTCCTGTCCCACCACGCGCGCTTGCAGCCGCTCCTCCATGTGGACGAGCTTCTGCATCTCCGCCTCCAGCAGCTTGGAGACGGGAATGCCGGTCCACTTGGAGACGACGTGCGCGATGTCCTCCGCGTCCACCTCTTCCTTGAGCATGCGCCGCTGCGTCTGCAGCTCGCCCAGCTTGTTGTTCTGGACCTCCAGCTCCTTCTGCAGCGCCGGCACCGTCCCGTACTTCAGCTCCGCGGCGCGGCCCAGGTCGCCCTTGCGCTCCGCGTCGGCCATCTGCTGGTTGGCCTCCTCGATCTTCTGCTTGGCGTCGCGGATGCTCTGGATGGCCTTCTTCTCGTTCTCCCAGTGCGCGCGCAGCGTGGACATCTCCTCGTTGAGGCGGGCGATCTCGCGCGAGATCTCCTCCAGGCGTCCGCGGCTGAGCGGGTCGGTCTCCTTCTTCAGCGCCTGCTCCTCGATCTGCAGCTGCATCAGCTTGCGCCGCACCTCGTCCATGTCGGCGGGCATGGAGTCGATCTCCATGCGCAGCTTGGAGGCCGACTCGTCGATCAGATCGATGGCCTTGTCGGGCAGGAAGCGGTCGGTGATGTAGCGGTTCGACAAGGTGGCCGCGGCGACGATGGCGCTGTCCTGGATGCGCACGCCGTGGTGCACCTCGTAGCGCTCCTTGAGGCCGCGCAGGATGGAGATGGTGTCCTCCACCGAGGGCTCGCCGACCATCACGGGCTGGAAGCGCCGCTCCAGCGCGGGGTCCTTCTCGATGTGCTTGCGGTACTCGTTGACGGTGGTGGCGCCGATGCAGTGCAGCTCGCCGCGGGCCAGCGCCGGCTTGAGCATGTTGCCGGCGTCCATGGCGCCTTCCGCGGCGCCCGCGCCCACGATGGTGTGCAGCTCGTCGATGAAGAGGATGACCTGGCCCTCGGAAGCGGTGACTTCCTTGAGCACCGCCTTGAGCCGCTCCTCGAACTCGCCGCGGAACTTGGTGCCGGCGATGAGCTGGCCCATGTCCAGGGCGACGATGCGCTTGTCCTTGAGGCCTTCGGGAACGTCGCCGTCCACCACGCGCCGGGCGAGGCCTTCCACGATGGCCGTCTTGCCCACGCCGGGGTCGCCGATGAGCACCGGGTTGTTCTTGGTGCGCCGGGAGAGCACCTGGATGACGCGGCGGATCTCCTCGTCGCGGCCGATCACCGGGTCCAGCTTTCCCTTGCGGGCGCGGTCGGTCAGGTCGATGGCGTACTTCTCCAGCGCCCGGTACTGCGACTCGGGATCGTTGGAGGTGATGCGCTGCGAGCCGCGCATCGAGGTGAGCGCCTGCGCGATGCGGTCGCGGGTGGCGCCCACCGACTTGAGCGCCTCGGCCGCGGCGCCGCGCTTTTCCGAGGCGAGCGCCAGCAAGAGGTGTTCGGTCGAGACGTACTCGTCCTTGAGCTTGCCTGCCTCCTCTTCGGCAGCGTCCAGGACTTTCAGCGCGCGCTGGGAGAGGTGGCCGCCCTCGCCGCCGTGTACGGAAGGCACCTTGCGCAGCTCGTCCTCGAGCCGCTGCTGGACCAGGCCCGGCTCGGCGCCCACGCGCTGGAGCAGGGGAGGGACCAGGCCGTCCTGCTGCTGCAGGAGCGCGGCGAGCAGGTGCTCGGGCAGGATCTCCTGGTGGTCGCGCTTGCGGGCAATGGCCTGCGCTTCCTGCAGGGCCTCCTGCGCCTTGACCGTGAACTTGTCGAGTTTCATGGCCCGCAACGTAAGACAGCGACGCGCCGTGGCAAGGCCCGTGCCAGGGACGTGGTATTGCACCTGAAGTGAGCGATCTGCCCGAGTTGATGGCGCGGGCCCGGGCCGCGTTCAAGGCGGGCGAGGCGCAGGAAGCGGCCCGCCTCTTCGCGGCGGCGGAGGCGCTGGCGCCGCGCGATCCGGAGATTCCCCACGAGCGCGGCCTCGCCCTCCTGGAATCGGGCGACGTGGGGCTCGCCGCACGCGCGCAGGGGCAGGCGCTGGCGCTCGACCCGGAACACGTGGGCGCGCGGGCGCAGCGGGCGGCGGCGCTGGAAGCGTTGGGCGACGACGCCGGCGCCGCGGAAGACCTGCGCCAGTTGCTCCGGCGGCTGGGCCCCCAGCCGGCGCTTTCGGCGCGCCTCTTCGGTTTGGAAGCTTCGGCGAAGCGCGCGGCCGCGCGCAGACTGCTCGGAGCATTGCCGGGTCGGCTCGCCCACAGCCCGCTGATCGGATCTCGCGCTCTTGCGCGACCCGGGAAATCCGCTGCGCTTCACGGCGCCCTTCGCGGAATTGCAGGCGAGGCTGCATGGCGGCGTGGTCGCGCGGCTCGAGCTCGTGTTCGAGTCCATGGACGCATCGCTTGCCCGCAGCGACATGAGCTACGGCGGCACCACCGAGGACGAGCACGGCCGCCGCGTGCCGCTCGACGAGTTCTCCGCGGCCGGCATCGTCTTTCTCGGCGAGTGCCTGGGCATCGAGCCGGTCCGCGCGCGCCGGCTGCTCGCCTTCTTGCTCACCAGCGAGTGCGGGCTCGGGCCGCACCGGTTCGCCGGCGTGAGCGTCGGCTGGACGGTGAGCGGCGACGACGGCGACCGCAAGTACGGGCTCTTCGCGGAGAGCTAAGCGATGATGGCGACGAGGCAGACCATCCGCATCGAGCCTACGTCCGCTTCGAGACCTGCACGTAGAGCATGCGCAGGTCGAAGAGCAGGTTCTCGAGGAAGCGCGCCTCGTCGGGGGTGAGGTTTCCCCGCGTCTTCTCCTGCAGCATGGTGAGCAGATCGATGCTCTGCTGCGCCATGGCGAAATCGGCCTTGTCGCGCTTCTGGCCGGTGGTGGGATCGGGGGCCTCGCCCAGGTGCACGATCACGCTCGACCCGAGCGAGAGCACGAGGGCGTTGAAGTCGAGCGCCGGGGCCTTCTTTTCATCGGATGACGACGAGGGCATGGCTCACCCCAGATCGAACGCGAACTCCTGCAGGCGATAGCCGCGCTGCACGAGGATCACCGCCTTGCCGCTCTTGCGCGCCTGCGCGACGGCGGACTGGAACTCCTTCATCGTATCCACTTCCGCGCTGTTGACCGAGAGCACCAGATCGCCGCGGCGCAGGCCGGCGCGGGCGGCGGCGGAGTTGCGTTCGACGGACTTGACCGCCAGCACCGGCTTGCGCACGTCGTAGCCGGCGGCGCGCGCCTCCTTGACGGAGAGCTCGGCCACGGTGACCCCGCTGCGCGCCTCGAAGATGTTGCGGGCGCGTTCCGGCGTGAGCGGAGAGGCGGTGATGCCGACGTCCAGCTTCTCCTTGCCGCGCACGACTCCCAGCGTGACCCGGGTGCCGGTGGGCACGTCGCGGAGCAAGAAGCGCAGCTCGTCGGCGTCGTCCACCGGCGTTCCCTCGACGCGCACGATGAGGTCGCCGCGATGCAGCCCGGCTGCCTGGGCAGGCGAGCGGTCTTCGACGGTGGTGACCAGCGCGCCTGCCTTGGCGCCGAGGGAGGAGGCGGCCTCCTTGTCCAGCGGCTCGGCGTCGAAGCCCCACCACGAGTCGGCGAGCGCGCCGCTCTTCTGCAGCTCGCGCGCGACGCGCAGCGCCCGGTCCATGGGAATGGCGAACCCGATGCCCTGGCCGGTGGCCAACACCGCCGAGCAGACCCCGATGACGTTGCCGTCGGCGTTGAGCAGCGGCCCGCCGGAGTTGCCGGGGTTGATGGAGGCGTCGGTCTGGATGAAGTCGTAGTAGCTGCGCCCTTCGGTGTGCACCGGCCGGTGCAGCGCCGAGACCACGCCGATGCTCACGCTCTGGTTGAGCCCGAAGGGATTGCCGATGGCGATGGTGGGTTCGCCGAGCATGAGATCCGAGGAGCTGCCCAGCGGCGCGGCGGGGAACTTGCGGTCCGACTCGATTCTGAGCACGGCCAGGTCTCCGCCCGGGTCGGTGCCCACCACCTTGGCGGTGAAGTCGCTGCCGTCGGCGAAGCTGACCTGGATGCGGGTGCCGCGCGCGACCACGTGGTAGTTGGTGAGCACGAAACCGCGCGCGTCGAAGACGAAGCCGGAGCCGAGCGAGGTGCGCACCTGGTCCTGCATGCGGCCGCCGCCGAAGAACAGCGCCCAGGGATCGTCCGCCGCGGCGGCGCGCACCACTTCCTGCGCGCTGATGTTCACCACCGCCGGACGCGCGCGTTCCACCGCGAGCACCAGCGGCGTCCGCCGCGCGGCGCTCGGCCCGGTGGTGAGGGTGGCCAGGCTGGCCAGGAGGAGCGCGAGCAGCACTTAACGCGAGGGGCCCAACTCGCCGTCCGAGGTGAACTCCGTCTCCACGCTGCCGGCCTGCTCGGCCAGGTCCTCGAGCGCCTTGAGGTGGCGGGCATACTCCTTCTCGTCGAGGAGGCCCCGCTTGATGTACCGCTCCACCACGCGGCGATCGAGGTACTGGATGGGGATCTCGTCCTTCTTGTCCGCCACTTTCGAGCTCCTTTGAAGGGGCGCGGCTTCTAGCACACCCTTGGGTTATTGTGAACCGGTGCCGCCCCCGCTTCCCTCCGGCGTGTATGCCATCGTCGACGACTCGGCTGCCCGCCCGCCCCTCGATCTGGTAGCCGCCTTCGTCCGCGGCGGGGCGGCGGTGGTGCAGCTCCGCCTCAAGCGGGCAGGGGCAGGTGAGCTTGTAAGCGTGGCGCGCGAGGCGCGCAAGCTCTGTGCCGGCAGGGCGCTGCTGCTGGTCAACGACCGGCCCGACGTGGCGCGCCTGGCGGAGGCAGATGGCGTGCACCTGGGGCAGGAAGACCTGCCCTGGCAGGAGGCACGCGCCATCGTGGGAGCGGACGCGCTCGTCGGCGTCAGCAGCCACGGCGACGAGGAGCTGGACGCTGCACAGGGAGCCGACTACGCCGGCTTCGGCCCCGTGTTTGCGACGGCGTCGAAGCCCGGAGCGCCGCTTCCACCGCCGCACGGCATCCCTGGCCTCTCGCGCGCCGTGCGGAGGTCGCGCTTGCCGGTCGTCGCCATCGGCGGCATCGACGAGAAGACCGCCGCGGAGGTGGCCCGCGCCGGCGCCCGCTGCGTTGCGGCCATCGCCGCGCTCTGCAACGCAGCCGATCCGGAGCGCGCCGTCGCGCGGCTGCGGGCTGCGTTCGAGGCAGGCGCCCGATGAGGCCGGTCATCGGCATCACGCCCGACGTCGGCCACACCTCGGGCCGGCCGGGGCGGCCTTCGCTCCCGCGCTACGAGCTGAAACAGGCCTATGCCGACGCGGTGCTCGCGGCGGGCGGGCTGCCCATCGTGCTGCCCTATGCGGATGACGAGAGCGCCGCCATGGAGGCCATCGAGCTCTGCGACGGAGTCGTGATCACCGGCGGCGCCTTCGACATTCCCCCCGAGCTCTACGGAGCCAGGGCCGGAGAACGGATGGGTCCGCTCAAGCGCGGCCGGACCGCCTGGGAGCAGCGCGTCTTGCGGGCGGCGCTGCAGGAAGACCTCCCGGTGCTCGGCGTGTGCGGCGGCATGCAGCTCCTCGCGGTGGAGCTGGGCGGCCGCCTCTACCAGGACATCCGCGACGAGGTGCCCGGCGCCCGCGATCACGAGCAGAAGGGCGACCCGCGCGAGCCAGACCATGCGGCGCGGGTGCTCCCGGGCTCGGACCTCGCCGCCATCGTGGGCAAGGGCGAGATCGAGGTGAACTCGACGCATCACCAGGCGGTGAGCGATGCCGGCCGCGGCCGCGTCTGCGCCGTGGCGCCCGACGGGGTCATCGAGGCGATCGAGCTTCCCGGCAGGTTCGCGCTGGGCGTGCAGTGGCATCCCGAGCTGCTCGCTGCCCCCGAGCACCTTTCGCTCTATCGCGCGCTGGTGGACCGGGCGCGGGGCTGAAGGAGCGTCATGTCGCCCCCAGCGGTGCTCATCCTCGCCGGTCTCGATCCCAGCGGCGGCGCAGGGCTCCTCGCCGACGCCGAGGCCGTGCGCGCGATGGGCGCTCGGCCGCTCTGCGTGGCCACCGCGCTGACGGTCCAGACCACGCGCGCAGCCCGCCGTTACCAGAGCGTCTCGCCCTCGTTGATCGAGGAGTGCGCCCGCGCGCTGCTGGAAGAAGAGGATGTCCGCGCAATCAAGATCGGCATGGTGGGAAACGCCGCGAACGCATCCGCCATCCGCAAGCTGCTTCCCGAAAACCTCCCGGTGGTTCTGGACCCGGTCCTGCGCGCCTCCAGCGGCGCGCCCCTTTTCGACGGGCCCTCTGGATGCGCTGCTGCAGCTTGCCCGCGGCGCCGTCCTCACCCCCAACATCGCCGAGGCCGAGCTGCTCCTCGGCGGCCCCGCCGATGCCGGACTGCTCCTCGCCAAGGGCCCCTGCGCGGTGCTGCTGAAGGGCGGCCACGGCGCGGCAGACCCGGTGGACGTCCTCGCCACCCCACAAGGAACCACCCGCTTCCAGGCCTCGCGCATCCCCGGAAGCCGCCGCGGCACCGGCTGCCGCCTCGCCAGCGCCCTCGCCGCCTCACTCGCCCGAGGCATCCCCCTGCTGGAGGCAGTTCCCGAGGCCCGCGAATACGTCCGGAGCTACCTCCAGTCGCCCTGAACCCTAAACCTAAACCTAAACCTAAACCCGTTCCCTCGATCCCCCTCCTTTCCGCAGAGCACGCAAAATCCCGCGTGTTAGACTTCCCCCCATGCGAGCTTCCTCCCTGCGCATGCGAAAGTACGCTCCCCTCCTCATCCTGGCGTTCGCCGGCTGCGGCCCCTGCGGCTACAACCGCATCGTCACCGAGGAGCAGCAGGTCGAGTCTGCCTGGAGCCAGGTGGAGAACCAGCTCCAGCGCCGCGCCGACCTGATCCCCAACCTGGTCGAGGTGGTGAAGGGCTACGCCCGCCACGAGAAGAGCGTCTTCGACGACATCGCCAACGCGCGCGCAGCCATGCTCGGGGCGAGCTCCCGCGCCGACAAGATCCAGACGGCGAACCAGTTCGAAGGGGCCATCAGCAAGCTGATGTCCATCAGCGAGGCGTACCCGCAGCTCAAGGCCGACGGCAACTTCCAGCGGCTGATGGACGAGCTGGCGGGCACCGAGAACCGGCTCGCGGTGGAGCGCAAGCGCTACAACGATGCCGTGCAGCAATACAACAGCGACATCAAGGGCGTTCCCGGCGCCTGGTGGGCGAAGATCGGCGGGTTCGGCCCCAAGGACTACTTCAAGGCTGAAGGCGGGGCCAAGGCCGTGCCCAAGGTTTCGTTCCAGTAGGAGCGGGCGATGCGCACCAGCGGGATCCTCACCCTCGGCGGCGGCTTCGTTGCCATCCTCGGGAGCGCTTTCGCGCTCCTCATGCTCCGCGCCTTCTTCGTCGACAAGGGGCAGGGCTTCGTCGATCTCTCCGGGCTGGTGGTGGGCGGCATCGTGGCTGCCATCGGCTTTGCGCTGGTGGCCTATGGCCGCAAGCGCGCCAAGGTGGAGCTGGAGAGCGACCAGCGCAATTTTTCCGAGCTGGCCCTGGGGCTCGCCCGCAAGAACGGCGGCCAGGTGCAACTGGACGCCGTCAGCAAGGCCACCGGCCTCACCCGCGACGAGGCCACCGCCAAGATGCGGGAGCTGACCGGCCGCGGCCTCTTCGATCTGGACTTCGACGCCAACGGCCAGATGGTCTGGAAGGTCTCGCCCGACGCCGGCCGCGCGCAGCTCGCGGAGATGGCCGGCCGGGGCGGATGAAGCGGGCCGGCGCCTTCGTGGGGCGCCTTGGGTGGGCGCTCCTGGCGGTGGCTTGCGCGCATGCGCCTGCCGCGGTCCAGCCGGAGGCGGCACCGGAATCCAACCCGAACCAGGTCAGCGCGCGGGCGTATCGCCACTACCTGGACGCGCTTCTCGCACGCAACGCCGACGACCTGGCAGGCGCCGCCTCCGAGCTGCGCGACGCGCTGCTCTACGATCCCGACTCGCCGCACCTGCACACCGTGCTCGCGGAGGTGCTGCTTTCCCAGGGCCACGTCGCGGAGGCGGAGCAGGAGCTGCGCGCGGCGGTGGGGCTGGACCCGCGGCACGCCCCGGCGCTCCTGCTCCTGGGCCGCATCGCCGAGGCGCGGGAGAAGCCCGACGAGGCGCGCCGGCAGTTCCGCCTGGCCATCGCGTCCGATCCCACCGATGCCGACGCGCACCGCGCGCTGGTTCGCCTCGAGGTCTCGGTTGGAAGTCTCGCTGCGGCGCAGGAAGAGGCGGCCACGCTCTCGCGCCTCGCCGCGCAGGCGCAGGAGCGCGCGCGGCAGGACGAGGAGGCGGACCTCTCCCTCGGCGAGGGGCGGGTGGTCGCGGACCGGCTGCGGGACGCCGCGGCGGGGGCATGGCTGGACATCGCGCGCGCGCAGGTGCAGCGGCATGACGACGCCGGCGCCGGCAAGGCCTTCGCCGAGGCGCGCGCGGTGCTGCCCTCCGACGCCGAGGCGCTGGCGGCGGAGGCCTCCTGGCTGGAGAACCGCGGCCAGACCGAGCCTGCCCGCGCGCTCTACCTCCAGCTCCTCGCGCAGCGGCCCGAGGCGCCCGAGGTGCTGGCGGCGCTGGCCCGGCTGGCGCTCCTGGACGGCGACGGCGCCACGCTCGACGCGCACAGGCGCAAGCTTCTCGACCTGGCGGCGAATCTCACGCCCTGGGACGGCGCGAGCCGCGAGGGCGACGACGACCGCAGCGAGGTGGCGGGGGCGCTCCTCAAGCTGGCGATCCCGCTTCTGGGCGCGCGCCGCAGCGCGGAGGCGCAGACTGCCCTGCAGGCCGCGCTGCGCCTCTATCCGGAACATCCCGAGCTTTCGTTCTACCGCGCGCTGGCGCTGGTGCAGCGGGGAAGGCCGCTGCAGGGCGCGCTGGGTTTCGAGGCGGTGCAGAAGACCCTCGCCGCGCGCAAGGGTCCCGTCACGCCGCCGCTCCTCGGCGGCGATCCCGAGGCGCTCTCGCTGGATGCGCAGGTGCAGGCGGCGCTGGCGCGAGGGAAGGCCGGGGAGAGCGCAGGAGTCGATGCGGCGGGTGCGGGCGCTCTTCGCGGCGCATCCGGCGGACGAAGGCGTGGCGCTCGGGCTGCTCGAGGCGTTCGAGCGCGCCGGGAAGGAGAAGGAGGCCGTCAATCTGCTCGCGGCGGCAACCCGCGCGCATCCGGAGAGCGACGGGCTCTTCTATGCGCTGGGCAACGCGCAGGACCGCGCCGGGCAGCGCACGCAGGCCCTCGCCACCATGCGCAAGGTGCTGTCGCTGCAGCCGCAGCACTCCGGCGCGCTCAACTACATCGGCTATACGCTGACCGAGAGCGGATCGCCCGAAGGCCTGCGCGAGGCGCAGACGCTGCTGGCGCGCGCCGTCGAGCTGCGGCCGGACGACGGCGCCATCGTGGACTCCTGGGGCTATTGCCTGCTCAAGCTCGGGCGCGCGGAGCAGGCGCTCGCCGTGCTGCGCAAGGCGGACAAGCTGACGCCGGGAGATCCGGTGGTCCTCTCGCATCTGGGAGACGCGCTGCTCGCGGTGGGAAACAAGGCGGAGGCGCTGGCGGCCTTCCGCAGCGCGCTCTTGCGCCTGGTGCCGCCGCCCAGGGCGCGGCGCGCGGTCAGCGCCCATGCGCTCCTCGATCCGCCCGACCGGACCCCCGACCCGAGCGACCGCCGCGTGCGCGCCGAGATCGAGCAAAAGCTCAAGCTGCTGGCGCCTTGACTGCCGGGGCGCGCCGTGTTCTGACCCGGCGCGGCGCCGGGCCGGGACCCGACGAAAAGGGAGCGCGGCAGCCGCGGAGCACTGGACGACACCGATGCCGGACACGCACATCGACGAGGGCTTCTTCAGCGCGCGCGACGGTGTCCGGCTCTTCTGGCACGTGGCCCGGGTCCCTTCGCCCACCGCGCACGTGGCCATCGTGCACGGCTATGCGGAGCACCTCGGACGGCACGGCGAGATCGCCCAGGCGCTCACGGCAGCGGGCTATGCCGTGCACCTTCTCGACTGCCGCGGCCACGGCCAGAGCGGCGGCAAGCGCGCCTTCGTGGAGAACTTCCACGACTACCTCTCCGATCTGGAGCTCTTCCTCGACCGGGTGAAGGAGCACGCCGTGGGCGCGCCGATCTTCCTGCTCGGCCACAGCCACGGCGCGCTCATCGGCGCGCGCTACCTTCTCGACAAGCCGGACGCGGTGCGCGGGGCGGTGTTCTCCTCGCCGTACTTCCGGCTCAAGCTGGACGTCTCGCCGCTGAAGCTTCTGGCCGGCAAGCTCCTGGCGCGCGTGCTGCCCGGCCTGCCCATGCGCAACGATCTCAAGCCGGAGCAGCTCACCCGCGACGTGGCCATCCAGAACGCCACCCGCCGCGACCCGCTCTACCAGCAGATCGCGACGCCGCGCTGGTACACGGAGAGCACCGCCGCGCAGGAGACGGTGCTGCGCAGGGCCACCGAGTTCGTCACCCCTTTCTTGCTCCTCACCGGCGGCGCCGACCCCATCGCCGACCCCGCGGCGGGGCGCGAGTTCTTCGAGCACGCCACCTCCAAGGACAAGCAGCACAAGGAGTACGACGGCTTCCTCCACGAGCTCTTCCACGAGCCCGAGCGGGACGCGGTCTTCCGCGACGTGGTGGGCTGGCTCGACGAGCGCGCGCGCGGGACGCAGAGGGTGGCTGCGGGGAAATGAGCGACCGCAACCGGCTGCTCGAGCTCCTCACCGGGCTCGCGTACGAGAAGCGCAAGGTAACGCTCTCTTCCGGCAAGGAGAGCGACTTCTACATCGACACCAAGCAGGCCTCGCTGACCGCGGAAGGCCATTACCTGGTGGGCCGACTCGTCTTCGCGGAGATCCGCGCGCACTTCTCCGGCGCGCAGGCGGTGGGAGGCATGACCATGGGGGCCGATCCCATCGCCAGCGCCGTCTCGCTGACGAGCTGGCTGCAGGCGTCGCCCTTGCCCGCCTTCTACGTCCGCAAGGAGCCGAAGGGCCACGGCACCGCGCAATGGATCGAGGGCAAGAAGGGCCTGCCTTCGCCCGCGCAGGTGGTGGTGGTGGAAGACGTGGTCACCACCGGCGCCTCCACGCTCAAGGCCATCGAACGCTCGCGGCAGGAGGGCCTGCACGTGCTCGGGGTGGTGGCGCTGGTCGATCGGCAGGAGGGGGGCAAGGAGGCGGTGGAGGCCGCTGGCGTGCCGCTGCGGTCCTTGTTCGTGCGGAGCGACTTCCCGTGAGGGCGCGCAGGGTGGCGGCTTTGGCCGCGCTTGCGCTGGCCGCGGGCTGCAGGACGCTGCCCTTTCCCGACCCGCACCTGGAAGGCGAGTACGGGCAGGCGCTGAAGAAGTGGACGCGGCAGGTGGCGCTCTACAGCGGGCTGGAGACGCACGCCTTCGTGCGCGTGGTCTACCTCTCCCCCGACTTCGTCAACGAGCAGGCGAAGGAGCTTTCGCGCATGCGGGCCGAGCTGCCCGACCAGGCGGCGGTGACGCTGGCCAAGCTGCGCCAGGATTACCGCCAGCCCAGCTTCTTTGCCGTGGTCTACATTCCCGACAAGGGCGCGAACGACTGGAACGAGCCCACCTCGGTATGGCGGCTGGCGCTCAACCTGGGCATGGGCGAGAGCGCGCCGGACCGCGTGACGCGCTTCGAGCCGCCCTTCAACGCGGAGCTGCGCGCGCTCTACCCTTACGTCGACGAGTATTCGGTGGCGTACCTGATCCGCTTTCCCGACCCGGAGCCGCAGGAGGCCGCCTCGAAGTTCGCGCCGGTGGACGCGCAGCTGATCGCGGCCGGAGCGCTGGGGAAGATGCGCTTCCATTGGCGGCTGGACGGAGGGCCGGAGGAGCCGCCGTCGGCGGAGGCAGGACCGCCCAAGAATCCGGCGCCGACGCCCAAGCCGCCGTGACGGGCTGAGGGTTTGGGGAACGGGTTTAGGTTTAGGTTTAGGTTTGGGGTTCAGGGCAAACGCAAACGCGATCCGCTAGCCGGAGTTGCGTGGCCAGGCGGATGGGGTGGGCTTTCCGCGGACCAATACCGTGTCGCGGGGCGGGATCTGGCCCGTCCAGGAGAGCGTGTAGTGCAGGCCGCGGCTCTCCTTGCGCTCCTGGGCGCAGGCGACGATGAGGCGCGCCACGTCGGCCAGGTTGCGCAGCTCCAGCACGTCGCGGTCCACCAGGTAGCCCCAGTAGTACTCCTGGATCTCGCCCACCAGGTTGTCGAGGCGCCGCTCCGCCCGCGCCAGCCGCTTGTCGGTGCGGACGATGCCGACGTAGTTCCACATCAGATGGCGGATCTCGTCCCAGTTCTGCTTGACGATGACGCCTTCGTCGGGGGCGACGGCGCGGCCGGGATCCCAGTCCGCCACCGCGGTCCGTTCCGTTCCGCCCGCGACTTCACGCACGGCCGCCGCGGCGCGATGCCCGAAGACCAGCCCCTCGAGGAGCGAGTTGGAGGCGAGCCGGTTCGCGCCGTGCAGGCCCGTGCAGGCCACCTCGCCCACCGCGAAGAGCCCGGGCAGGGTGGTGCGGCCGTGAAGGTCGGTGCAGACGCCGCCGCAGACGTAGTGGGCGGCGGGCACCACCGGAATGGGCGTGACCGCCATGTCGATGCCGAAGGCCGCGCAGGTGGTGTAGATGTGCGGGAAGTGCTCCACCAGGAACGCCTTCCCGAGGTGGGTCATGTCGAGGAAGACGCAGTCGTCGCCGCGGCGCTTGAGCTCGCTGTCGATGCTGCGCGCCACCACGTCGCGCGGCGCCAGTTCCTTGCGCGGATCGTAGCGCGCCATGAACGCCTCGCCCGACTTGTTGCGCAGGATGCCGCCCTCGCCGCGCAGCGCCTCGGAGATGAGGAAGTTCTTCGCGTCCGGGTGGTAGAGGCAGGTGGGGTGGAACTGGATGAACTCGAGGTTTGCCACCGCGGCGCCGGCGCGGTGGGCCATGGCGAGGCCGTCGCCGGTGGCCACGTCCGGGTTGGTCGTGTAGATGTAGACCTTGCCCGCGCCGCCGGTGGCCAGCACCACCGCCCTGGCGACGAAGCTGTGCACCTGGCTGGTGCGGGTCTCGAGCGCGTAGACGCCCAGCACCCGCTCGCCGCCCGCCCCGTGGCGCGAGGCGAGGAGCAGGTCGATGGCGTGGTGCTCCTCGAAGAACTGCACGCCGGCGCGCTCGGCGGCCGCGAGCAGGGTGCGCTCCACCTCGCGCCCGGTCATGTCGGAGGCGTGGAGCACGCGCCGCTGCGAATGGCCGCCCTCGCGGGTGAGGTGGTAGCCGAGCGGCGTGGCCTCGCGGGTGAACTCGGCGCCGAGCTCGATCAGCTCGCGCACCCGCGCGGGCCCTTCGCTGACCGTGACCCGCACCGCCTCCTCGCGGCAGAGGCCGCCGCCGGCCACCAGCGTGTCCTGGATGTGCTGGTCGAAGGAGTCCTGGGGCCCGAGGACGGCGGCGATGCCGCCCTGCGCGTAGGCGGTGTTCGTTTCCGACCGGCCGCGCTTGGAGAGGACGGCCACCGACCCATGCCTGGCCGCCTGCAGGGCGAACGAGAGGCCGGCGACGCCGGTGCCGAGGACGAGGAAATCGTGCTGGAACCGCATGCGGGCAGAGATAACAGACCCCGGGTGTTCCCGGGTGAGAGCCTCCCCGGCGCGGCAGAGCAGGCAAACATTTGCCCGCCAGCAGGGCAGAGGGTTATCGTTCCTCACTGAATATGCTCCGACTCCTCCTCGCCACGGCGCTCTTCGCCTTGCCCGCCGCGGCGCGCTCGCCCCTGCACACCTGGACGGACAAGGACGGCGTGCTCCACGTGGAGGACATGCCGCCCAGCCGCACGCGCGCCTCGCCGCGCAAGCTTCTACCCGGGACGAAGAAGGCGGAGCGCTGGTGGGAGAAGCGCAGCGACGCGCCGCCCGACGAGATCGACCGCGCCGCCGCGCTCTACAACGTGCCGGCCGAGCTGGTGCGCGCGGTCATCTGGGCGGAGAGCGCCGGAGACGCGGGCGCCGTGTCGCACCGCGGGGCCATCGGGCTCATGCAGCTGATGCCGCACACCGCGGGCGAGATGTACGTGCAGGATCCGGTCGATCCGGCGCAGAACATCATGGGCGGCACGCGCTACCTGCGCTGGCTCGCCAACGAGTTCAAGGGAGACATGATCCTCACGCTCGCCGCGTACAACGCCGGCCCCGAGGCGGTGCGCAAGTACGGCGGCGTCCCGCCCTTCGAAGAGACGCGCACCTACGTGAAGAAGGTGATCGCCTACTACCAGCAGCTCAGGTCGCGGCGGAAGCCGGCGGTGGCCGAGGCGGAGAAGTGACCGCCGGCGACAAGCGGATCTTCGACGAGGACGATTCCGATCTCGCCGACAACCAGGAGTTCGACCGCGCGCTGTCCGCGGGCACCGAGGCATTGGCGCAGGGCAATCCGGCCGACGCGCGCGTGGCGCTGGAGAAGGCGCTGCGCTACAAGCCGCGCAACCAGCGCGCGCGAAACCTGCTCGGGCTCTCGCTCTTCAAGCTCGGCGAATTGCCCCGCAGCGAGGAGATCTACCGCGCGCTGATCGAGGACCATCCCTCCGACCCCACGCTGCGGGTGAACCTGGGATTGGTGTTCCTCAAGCAGAACGCGTCGCCCGATGCGGTGCGCTGCTTCGAGACGGCGCTGGACCTCGCGCCCAACCACCAGAAGGCGCAGAACTACCTGGGGCTGGCGCTGGCGCAGAAGGGCGACCTGGCGCGGGCGCGCGAGTGGTTCCTGCGCGCCGGCAACGACGCCATGGCGGAGCGGATGACCGAGGGGCTGAAGACGAGCCCGCTGCGGGCGGTGGCCGAGAGCGCCGCGGCGGCCCTGGCGGGCGACCAGCCCTTCCGGGCGGCGGTGGACGAGGCGCAGCCCAAGCTCGAGACGGCGAAGATTGCGCCGGAAGCGCGCTGGGTGGCGACCAATCCCGCCGAGCCGGTGGCGCCGCCGGTGGGGCCCAGCATCGAGTCGACGCAGAGGGTTGGCAATGCGCCCGAGCCTTCGCAACCGCCGGCGAGGTCGCCCGCCGAGGCCGCGGCGGAAACGACCATGCCGGTCTCCGAGCCGGCGACGCAATCGATGTCCCAGTACACGCAGGCGCGGCGCCTCTCCATGGCGGACGCCAAGGGCGGGTTTGCCATCGGCCCGTCGGAAGTGCTGGTGCAGGTGCACGGCGAGATGCTCACCCGCCTGGACGGGCTGGTCGCCTCCTGGGGCTCGGTGACCATGAAGCCGGAGCTGAAGCGCTTTCGCGGCAAGGCCACCGACAAGTCGTTCGGCGACGGCGCGCGGCGCATGCTGCGGGCCAGCGGGGAAGGGCGCTTCGTCATCTCCCGCGAGGGGCGGCAGTTCACCGCGCTGGAGCTGGCCGACGAGCCGGCCTACTTCCGCGAGGAGGCGCTCTTCGCCTTCGAGCAGTCCATCCTCTTCGAGAACGGCCGGGTGCCGGCGAAGACCGGCAACGACCTGCACCTCGTGCACCTGCGCGGGAAGGGACGGCTGCTCCTGGTGACGCAAGGCGCGCCGCAGTCGGTGGACGTGCGCCGGGGCGAGGCGCTGCGCATTCCCATGGATCAACTGGTGGGCTGGCACGGGCCGCTCATCCAGCCGCGGCTGGTGCCCATCGTGGAGGACGCCCCCGAGCTGGGGATGGCGCTCGAGCTGGCGGGCGAAGGCCGCGCCCTCGTCGACGTGCCATGAACCGGCGCGAGCGCCTGCGCCAGGAATTGCTCAACGCGCCCAATCTGATGACGCTGGGGCGGATGGCGCTGATTCCGCTCTTTTTATACCTGCTCTACTACGAGAACCGGCGCAACAGCTTCCTCGCCGCGGCGGTGTACGCGCTCTGCGCCTTGTCGGACTGGCTGGACGGCTGGCTCGCGCGGGTGTCGAACAAGGTCACCACGCTGGGCAAGTTCCTCGACCCGCTGGCGGACAAGATCATCGTGCTCTCCGCGCTGGTGATGCTGGTGCGGCTGGGCCGCGTGGCGGTGTGGGTGGTGGTGGTCATCGTGGCGCGCGAGTTCCTCATCTCCGGCCTGCGCACCATTGCCGCGAGCGAGGGGCTGGTGATCTCGGCATCGCAGGGAGGGAAGTGGAAGACCTCGCTGCAGCTCACCGGCATCATCTGCCTGATGCTGCACTACCACTTCTCCATCGACTACGTGGCGGCCCGGGTGATGACGGATTTCCAGGCGGTGGGAACCACGCTCCTCTACCTGTCGCTGGTGCCGGGAATCGTGTCGGCGGCGGAGTACGTGCGGGCGTTCTACACGCTGGACACCGGCGAGCAGCGGGGCTGAGCTTCACAGCTCGAGGTACCCGCGCGGCAGAAGGCTCGTGGCCAGCATCACGTCGTTGATGTCGCGGTGCTCGGCCCAGCCCGCATCTTCGCGGTGGGAGATCCAGAAGGATTCGATGGCCGGCGCCTCGGCGGCGTCGGGCAGCAGCGCGCGCGTTCTGGCCGAGAGGTTCCGCTCTCGCATGAGCTCGGCGGCGTGCAGTCCGATGGCGAGGCCCAGCTCGCGGAAGGCGAGGCGCGCCCAGAAAGGCTCGGGCGGGTCGCTGCGGCGCTCGCGCAGGCCGTCGTGTTGCGTCCTCGAGGACGGCGTGCAGCAGCGTCTCGTCGGGGAGCGCGGCGCGCTCGATCAGCTGCTGGAGGCGGAACGCGTCGCAGAGCAGGCCGCCCAGGCCGAGCGGGTCGGTGGTGGTCCAGCGGCGGCCGGCGACGAGGGCCGCGAAGGATTGCAGCGCGGGTCTCAGGTCGTCGCTGCCGGCATTCTCGAGAAGCTGCGCGCAGGTGACGTAGCCGTCGAGCGGATCGTGCTGGCCCATCGAGGGGACCAGCGGGCGGGAGAGATCCACGCTCATCTTCCACACCATGCGCCCGCCGCGGACGAACGCCTGCGCCGCCAGCATCAGCTCGCGCGCCTGGAGGTGGAATTGCCGCTGGCCCGTCGCGCGCGCCGTCTGGTGGAGGGCGTGCATCCAGCGGGTCAGGTAGTGGAAGTACTGGCCGTCGCGGTCCCATTCGAGGCGCTCGTCGAACGGCTCGCCTTCGCGGCGCTCGGGCAGCTCCTTGCCGATGCGCAGGCCGCCGCGGGTAGGGTGCTGTTCGCCCTCCGCGTCAGGGAGGCCGCTCAGCCAGCCGGTGCGCGAGTCGTCGGGGCGGTGGCGGCCGAGCACGTGGTGCACCCGGTCGATCAGCCGCAGCGCCAGGTCCCGCTGTCCGAGCGCGAGGAGGTTGCAGACGGCGAACGCGTCCGTCCAGAGGTAGCGGCGCTGCGGGCGCGCGGAAGTGACGCCGGTGCGCTCGAGGAAATCGCTCATCAGGCTGCTGGCGAGCTCGGGCGCGGCCATGCTGGAATGTGCCGCAGGCGGGCTTTTGGTGCCCGCCCGCCGGCCAGCTTCGCGGGCTGGGATGTGCGCGTCCGACACCCTTGACACCAGGGGGCGGCGGGGCTAAATCCGGCCCTCGCTTCGCGGAACTAGCTCAGCTGGTAGAGCGTCGCCTTGCCAAGGCGAAGGTCGCCGGTTCGAACCCGGTGTTCCGCTCCACTGCGCCCGGCCCGGCAACGGGCCGGGATTCTTTTAGCTTGATTGATTCGAAGCGCGGTGGCAATTCGACCAGCTTCAGCGCCGCGACGATCTGCTCCTGGCAAAACTTGCTCGTCTTCATGACTTCCTCCTCTACTGCCGTTGAGGAGAAGTCACGTCTCCGCCGGGTCAGGATTCGGGGAGCAGGTCAAGGACGCTGCACGGTGATTTTCTCACCCACCTCGACTGTCATGAGATCCTCGCCCACCTCGAACGCGCCCCCGTAGCCTGCCCGGGTGGCATCGACCACCTCGGCGATGACAGGTGCCGCGATCTCGGGGTCGGTGGTGAGCAATACAATATGTGTGTAGACCGCAAGCCTGGGTTTGAGGCGAGTGAACACCCGAGCTGCTTGTTCGGGCGTAGTGTGGTGCCCGATGATTCTCTGTGCGGCAACTGAGCGCTGGAGGAGCTCGGGGCGTGCGGCGGCGACTTCGTGGAAGAGAACGTCGCATCCCTTCGCAAAGCGGATCAGGTTCTCCGTTGGGCGCGTATCGCCAGAAAGGACCACGGAGTGTCCGCCGTAATCGATGCGATAGCCCAGCGCGGGCTTGATCAGATCGCCGTGATCGACGTCGAACGCGGTGACCTTGACGCCGTTCCGCTCGAACACCACTCCCTGCCCGATATCCCTGGCGACGATCACTGCCGCCGCTGGCGGCACATTCTCGTCTGCCTGGCGAATGCGAATGTCCGCCTCGTACACTTCGGCCAGGTGCGTCATCATTGCCATCGTGCCGGTAGGCCCGTACACGTGCATGGGCTGAGTGCGATGCGCAAACGATTTGTTGGGGAGCATCCCCGTGAGCCAGAGATCGGGGAACCCCGACACGTGATCCGAGTGCAGATGGGTGAAAAACACGCCTGAGAAGTCGCGGAGTGGAACACCGATCTTCCAGAGGTGCAGACTGGCTCCGCGGCCGACGTCGAAGAGAAGCCTCTCACTTCCCGCCTCGACGAGAATGCTCGGACCGAATCGGTCCATGACCGGGATCGGCGAGCCGGTGCCGACCAGCGTCACCTTGATTTTCTGCGCCGCCGCCGGTGGCAGGGCCACACTCATCGTGCCGATCGTTACACCCAAGATGCCAAGCGCGCGCTGCGCACGCCTGGCCAGCGCTCGCCTGGTCTGCATGAGTGGTCCCAGTTTCGAGGTCATTTCTTCGACCCGATCTTCAGTAGTGTCCGTCGACGTGGTGTACGAGGTTTGGCCAAGAAGTAGATGAAAACGGCCATCGCGTCATCCTCAAGGAAACCCCTGGCAGGGTGATTTCCCGAGGAGGAACGATGGCCGCAGTTGCCAGCATCGATGCGATCGGGTGGTTGCGCAAGCAAATCGAAGAGTCCGCTCCGGATCCGCTGAGGACGATGCTCGTGGAGATGGTGAATCTGCTGATGAGCGCCGAGGTGGACGCGGTCTGCAACGCGGGCTACCGGGAGCGCAGCGGAGAGCGGGCGAACAGCCGAAATGGCTACCGCGACAGGGCCTGGGACACGCGGGTGGGCACGATCGGCCTGCAGATCCCGAAGCTGCGCCAAGGCAGCTACTTCCCGACCTGGCTGCTCGAGCCGCGGCGCCGAGCCGAGAAGGCGCTGACGGCGGTGGTGGCCGAGGCGTACCTGCTTGGCGTGTCGACGAGGAAGGTGGAGGACCTGGTGCAGACGCTCGGCATCGAGCGGCTCTCCAAGAGTCAGGTGTCGGAGCTGGCCAAGGAGCTCGACGGCGTAGTGAAGAGCTTCCGCGAACGGCCGCTGACGGGCCCGTACAAGTACGTCTGGCTCGACGCGCTCTTTGTGAAATGCCGAGAGAACGGCCGCATCGTGAAACGTTGCGTGCCTGGTCGGAGTCGGAGTGAACGGCGACGGACGGCGGGAGATTCTCGGTCTCGACGTCGTGGCCGACGAGGATGGCGCGGGCTGGCTCGCGTTTCTGCGCAGCCTGCGTGCTCGCGGACTGAAAGGCGTCGAGCTGGTGATCTCTGACGCGCACCCCGGTCTCAAGGACGCGATTGCGTCGGTCCTCCGTGGCGCCGCCTGGCAGCGCTGCTGGACGCACTTCATTCGCAACCTGCTGACGAAGGTACCCAAGGCAGCGCACGGTCTCGTCGCGACGTTTGTGCGGACATCTTCGCGCAGCCGGACGCGGAGTCGGTCAGGGCCCAGCACGCGCGCACTGTCGAGCAGCTGCAGCCCCGGTTTGCAGCCGCAGCGAAGATGCTCGGCGACGCCGAGGAGATCCTCGCCTTCACCGCGTTTCCCGAAAGAGCATTGGCGACAGATATGGAGCAACAACCCGCAGGAGCGACTCAACCGCGAGATCCGCCGGCGCACTGATGTCGTCGGCATCTTCCCCAACCGCGAGAGCATCGTCCGCCTCGTCGGAGCTGTCCCTTGCGAGCTTAACGACGACTGGGCCGTCGTCGGCGCTATATGACCATCGAGAAGCGAGAGGAGATGCCCGAGCAGCGCACGCTGGTGAAGAAGACCGCGTAGTCAATCAACTGGATGACGCGCTCGTACACCACCTTGACGGACGTGACCCTCGCCGACGGACCTCGCCGCGTATCTCGCGAGACAGAACGCGTGACCTTTCCGCACTGACTCGCGCTTCTGGGGCGCTTGCAGCCGAGCGCGTGGCGGGCAAGATCTGTTCATGCCTGTGATTCTTGGCCAGCCAGCGGCGCATACCCCCAGGCGGATCGCAACGCTGGAATGGCTCCGTCGCCTCCGGCGGGGAGCTTCTCTTGCGGAACTCTATGAGGGCGCGTTCGTCATGCTCGACTCAGCGTCACCCCCTGGCTTCGTCAGGTTCGTCTCTCATGCTGTCCGGGAAGTCTGTAACCGCCTGCCGGATCGCCTCCTGGGGGATTCGGGAGACCATCTCAAGCACAGCAAGAGGCTGAAAGAAATCGACGAGGCTTGGCCGGACCGCAGGCAACTGGACTTGCCCAGCGTCGCTGCGGAATCCCTCACCGCCTCCCACCGGCGGCGTGCTTATCCCGCACGTTGTTGCGCACCAACTTTCAGTTCTCATCGATGATGACCAAGCCGTGGACGGAAGACGCACGGAGAGCCCTGAGGATGTTCGAGGAGGCGGAAAGGCTTCGGACCGGGCGGCCTATCCAGGAGGCAGCGCGAGCGATGATGGGACCAGCGGTACGCCAGTGGCTGGAACTCGGGAGATGGGGCGTGGCAAATGCACACGACCACGGGAAGCAGGACACGGACGTAGATCTTACGGACGTGAAAAAGAGATTCGACCTCTTCGAGCAGATGCTGGCCAACCTGCACCACGACTACTACACGGCTAGAAGGGAATTGGATGACATCGTTTCGAAAACCAACCCCTGAAGAGGTCGACCGCGCGGTCGCCCTGATCGCCCGACGCGAGCAGGCGGCGTATTTCTTCGACAAACTCGAGAATCCGGAATGGATTGTCCCACTCCGCGATCGGCGCGTGTTCGCGCATCCGCCGCCGACCGAACGCGAGGGCTCTTCGTTCTGGTTCCCCCCTTGGCCGGCCGTCCGATGGCTTGTCCGCATGGCCGCGAAGGGCGAGGAGTACGCTCGCGCCGGGATTGATGCTGTGCTCGAGGCGCCTGAGATCGACAACCATGTCGTCCACCTCGACTACGCCGAATTGGCGCTTGCCTCTCCGGCGAAGCCGCGGTGTCCCTGGTTGAGCACGAGTTGAAGTGGATCGACAGGCAAGACTGGCTGTTCGACCTGCTGCCGGACAAATACTCCGAACTGGCGGTGAAGCTGGCGCGTTCCAGTCAGTTCGCCGCTGCAAAAAAGCTCCTCGGCGTGGTGCTTTCGCTCTCGCCGACATCCTCTGAAAAGGCAACGCGTGCGGAACCGAAGGCGCGGTTCGATGCGTGGTTCTATGGCGAGGTCCTGAAGGATGCGATCCCCGCGCTTCGAGACATCGATTGGCGGGAGACCCTGGGCCTCTTGCTTCACCTCCTTCACGAGGCCGCAAACATTGAGGCCGGAATGGATGCCGGCGCTACCGGTGACGGCTCCATGCACTGGCGGCCGGCCGTCGAGGACAATGAGCAAAACTGGAATTTCGGAAAGCCTTCTGAGTTGCTCGTCGACGCCACGCGCGACACGATCGAGAGCGCACTCCGAGACGACGTCGGTCGCCTGACCGACATCATCTCGAGCCTCCGGAAAAGAGCAGCGAAGCGCAGCATCTTCCAGCGCTTGCTTTTGCATGTTATCCGCGTCTTTCGTGAGCCAGCCGCCGCCATTGTTCGAGAGCAGCTGATCGACGTCTCACAGTTTCAGTCGCGAGAGGTCAAACACGAGTACTCGCTCTTGCTGCGAGACGGTTTCCCTCTTCTGTCCGACGAGGAACGAAAGCGAGTCCTCGACGCAGTTGAGGCCGGCCCAGTCAGATATGGCGATCTTCAGACGCCGGAAGCCCGCGCAGAGTTCGCAACGTACTCTCGCTTCTGGAAGCGCGATCGGCTGAGTCTGATCCAGAAGCATCTCGACGCAAGTTGGAGGAGCGTCTACGAAGGGCTGGTCAAGGAGTTCGGCCAAGCCGAGCATCCCGAGTTCTCTTCGTACCACCAGTCGTGGAGCGGCCCCACGTCCCCCAAAACGGCGGACGAGCTGGCGGCAATGCCCATCCACGAGCTCGTCGAATATTTGGTTGTGTGGCGTCCCAAGCGGGATTTTATGGATCATTCAGCGGAAGGGCTCGGGCGCGCGCTGGAAAAACTTGCGACGAACCGCTCGCAGGATCTCCTCCGCGAGCAGGAGAAACTGCGCAGAATTCATCCAGAGTATATCGGCTCAATCGTTGCGGGTCTAACGCAGGCCTTGAAGTCCGGCGCGAAGCTGGACCAAGGAGAACTTGTGAGTTTCCTCTCTTGGGTGTCCCAACAGACCACCGAGCCATACGAGCTGCCTGGCCGATACATCGACAGAGATTGGACGCAGGTTCGTAGGCGAATTGTCTGGGCATTCCCGACTCTCCTCGGCGCCGACATGGGGCCGGGAATGGATCAGCGCGAGCGGGATTTGGGACATTGTTTCGAGGCTCGCCGAAGATCCCGACCCGCGCGAGGAACGGGAGACGGATGGCGAACTGCGGCCGAGCGAAATCGCGATCAACAGCGTCCGTGGAGGGGCTCTTGAAGGTGTCATTCACTATGCCTCTTGGCTTCGCCGATGGCAACAGAAGCAGGTCGACGCCGACGTCCGGATCAGAGCTGGCATGAACGAGATGCCCGAGGTTCGCGAGCTGCTCGAGCGGCACCTCGAGCCTTCGCACGACAAGTCGCGCGCGATCCGTTCAGTTTACGGGCAATGGTTCCCTTGGCTCGTCATGCTTGACCAACAGTGGGCGGCCACCGTTGTGGACCGCATCTTTCCGACCACTGACCAGCAGAGCGATTTTTTCGATGCGGCCTGGCTCGCATACCTGTCCTTCAACCAAGTGTATCGAAACACCAGCTCGCTGCTCGGGCGGCAGTATGCGCACGCCGTCGCCCTCATGGGTCAGCCAAGCATCATCCATGTCCGATCGCTTCGTCCGCCGGCGGCCGCTCTGGGCGGGCATCTTGTTGCGATGTATGCCTATGGGGATCTCAGGTTGGATTCCGGCACTCTTGCTGATTGGTTCGCGCGAGCGGACGGCAAGGATCGCGAGACTGTTCTGGCCGATGTCGGCCGCGGGCTGATGCCTCCAAGCAATGGTAAGCCAATTTCCGAGGAGGAGCGCGCGTCGCCTGAAGTGCTTGCTCGGCTGCAGCAGCTGTGGGACATCCGGGTGAAAGCTCCCGAACATGCACAAGAGGCCTCGGCCTTCGGTTGGTGGTTCGCCAGCGGCCTGTTCGACGACCGATGGGCTATCGAGCAGCTTGCTGCCGCGGCGAAGTTGGGCGGTCGAGTGGACGCGCTGCATTTCTCCACCAAGCGTCTAACCCACCTCGCAGATAGTTTCCCGGCGGCGGCAGTTACGCTCCTCGACTCTCTTCTCCAAAGCCCAAGCCGGGACATGTGGAGCTACAGCCTGCGCGACGCCATTCGTCCTATCTTTGAAGCCGCCAAGAGAAACGGCGGCAGCGTCTGGGAGGCCGCAAAGCACGTCATCAATCGCATGGCCGAGCGTGGACTTGGAGACTACGGCGGCCTCCTACAGAGTTGAGCCGACGGGTCTTCGTGCGCCCCTAGACCGCCGGGTCGTAGAATGGAAACAGGCTCTTCCATGCGGCCGCGATGTGAGGGAGATGGCGGGCGGAGGAGAAGGCACGTTCCGTGGCCCTCTTGCGGAACGTGTTCTCCTGCAGTGAGCGCCGCGCCTGTCGCGCACTAGGGCTTTGGCGTGGCACTATCCGGTGCATCAGCCAGTGCAAGCTCGCGCCGGTGCTGCTCCCCGACCTGCGCCAGCTGGCCGCGGAGCGACCGCGATTCGGCTATCGGGGGCGCAC
The DNA here is from genome assembly GCA_963792275.1 of uncultured delta proteobacterium. Lineage (GTDB taxonomy): Bacteria > Myxococcota > Myxococcia > Myxococcales > 40CM-4-68-19 > 40CM-4-68-19. Next base: position 83,878 of record CAWBVQ010000006.1, on the reverse strand, counting down.
CTATCGCTGAGGCCACAGCCCTAGTCAGCGACACCCCGCGACGATTGAGCCATGGGCTGACCAAGAACTGCCGCGCCCCGTGCCCACGTGTTGCTGACGAAAAAGTGTGTTACACTTGGTCGGTGCGGTTCACGTGGGACTCGAAGAAGGCCGCGTCGAACCTGAGGAAGCACGGAGTGTCATTCGAGGAGGCTGCGACGGTGTTGCCGACCCGCTCGCGGCGATGCTGGAGGACGCAGCGGACCCTGAGCGCGCGATCCTGATCGGTCAGCCCGGGTCGGGTCGTATCCTGCTCGTCGTGTTCATCGAGCAGTCCGAGGACACCATCCGAATCATCAGCGCGAGACGCACTACGGCTCGGGAAAGGAAACGCTATGAAGAAGGCGACTGGTAGGAAGACTCGCGGGCCATCCCGAGCAGCACTTCGGGAGATGCCCGAAGTGAACTTCGAGAAGGCGCGTCGCAATCCGTACGCGGCTCGAATTGCGAAGGAGGGAATCTCGATTCACGCGGGTCGAGGCAGGCCGAGGAAGGGGACGGAGACCGGTCCCAGCATCCCGCGCTCGGTTCGATTTCCAGCCAAGGTCTGGAGGCACCTGGAGAGACGCGCCAAAGCGCAAGGCATGCCCCTGCATGCCGCGCTGCGCGCGGCCGTCCTGGCCTGGATCAACGAGGAAACCTCCTGAAGCGCTTGGAAAGGGGCCGAAATGACGGTGAAGAGAATGGACAACGTCGGCATCGTGGTGGAATCCCTTGATGCCGCTATCTCGTTTTTCGCCGAGCTCGGGCTCGAGCTCGAAGGGCGAGCCACCATCGAAGGAGAGTGGGCAGGGCGCGTCACGGGACTGCTCGGACAGCGCGTGGAGATCGCCATGATGCGAACGCCCGACGGCCACAGCCGGCTCGAGCTCTCTCGATTTCTCACGCCGCCTGTCGTCGCCGATCACCGGGACGCCCCGGTGAACGCTCTCGGCTACCTGCGCGTCATGTTCACCGTGGAGGACATCGACGATACGCTCAACCGGCTCCGCAAGCGCGGCGCGCAGCTCGTCGGCGAAGTGGTCCAGTACCAGGACGCCTATCGGCTCTGCTACGTCCGGGGGCCCGAAGGACTCCTCATCGGGCTCGCCCAGGAGCTCGGCTGAGCGCGTCCGCGGGTCTCTGCGGCACCCCGCGCGGGTGCTACGCTGTGACGTAGCGGACCAAGCGTGCTCAGACCGAGGTGATCGATCCATGCGACCGACGTTCGTTCTCCTGCTTCTGCTTGCATCTGCCGCTGCGCAGGCTTCGAAGGACGAGGCCGCGATCATCGCCGGGCATGAGCAAGCGAGGAAAGCTCACTTGACTGGCAACGCTGACTTGCTGGCGTCGGGGATCGCGGAGAAGTTCATTGAAGCCGGCCGAGGCAGGGTCACCGAGAAGACGCGTGAGCAAGTGCGGCAGATGTTCACCGAGTACTTCAGAGTCGCGAAGTACTCCGTGTGGCGCGACACCTTCCCGCCAAAGGTGACCATCTCCGGCGATGGCAAGATGGCGTGGATGATCGTCGGCGTTCATGGCGAGCTGACCGTCAAAGACGAGAAGACCGGGAAGTCCGAGCCAAGATCGTTCGAGAGCTCGTGGATCGCGGCGCTCCAGAAGATCGACGGCACATGGAAGACGGTCGGGATCTCGTCGAGCGTCAAGGACAACTGATACTGACCCGCTCCGCGAGCGCAGGGGCGAGGTACGTCTTCCCTCTGCCGCCGCGGAACCTTGGCGGCATGACCCGGCGTCCACGAAAACGGGGCAAGCTCAATCCCGGGTGTGAAGCTCCTCTGGACATCGGGGGAGAGCGCAACTGTACGCTCTCCCCGATGTCCAGCGAGCGCAAGCGCTCCAGCCGGAACACTACGCGCTCCCGCCGATCTGGCGGCGGCCGCCGCCGCAGGTGGTCTACACCGGCGACCATCACGTTTCGGAAGAACCCCGTTAAATCGCGGGGCCGGAGCCGCCGCAGCGAGCGGTCGCGCCGGCGTGCACCTTGGTCTTGATCTTCATGTGCTCTCACCTCCCTTCGTGCGTTTTCGACTTCAATCGACGATCACGGTGTGGTCGCCGAGAGACAGGCTGGTCGCGTCGGGCTGGTTCACGACCGCGATGCCGAGCGCTTCCTGGATGACGTCCAGCAGGTAGAGCTGTCCGCGAAAGCCATTGGTGCGGCCGATCGCGAGCGACGTCCCGAGCTGCATTCCGGTGAACGGCACTTTCGGCGGTGGGCGCCCGAGAAGATCCGCGATGCGCAGCTCGACGTCGCTGATGACGCCGAGCACCTTGCGTTCGTACCGCAGGTAATCGAGCACGTACCCGCCGATCTCCTGCAATAGCGCGCCATGCGCCGCAGCGAGCTCCGGCTCCTCGGCGGAAGCGAACACGTCGCGAACCACGCCCAGCGCCCGCTCCCCGAGAAGCCCGTCCGGCTGGAGCTCCTTCGCGAGATCCTTCTGCGTTGCCGGGTCGAACCCCGGCAACCCGCGCTGCGCGTTCCAGAACATCCGGTGGTAGAAGGGCTCGGAGAAGCCGCGCTGCTCGGCGGTGTGATTGCGCCCGGGCAGGATCTGCTCCCAGGCCGCCTCGACGAGCTCGCGCAATTTGCCGATGCGTCCGGACTTCAGCTCGGGCGACCGCAACAGCGCCTCGCGGATGCGCGTGAAGGCGAGCCCCATCCGCACCCAGCAGATCATCGTGCTCGCGTAGATCTGCAGGCCGTAGAGCGCGTAATCGAGTGCCGCCGGGACGTCGGCTTCCCAGGGCCCGAGCTGGATCTGGTCGCGACCTTCGAGGGGCTTTCCCTCCATCAGCGTCGCCACCAGCTCGTCCACCATCGCCGGCGGGCCGGCACAGACGCCGTGGTAGGTGCGGTACTGGTCCTCGCGCTCGACCGCGGTGACGATGTCCTTCGGGCCGACCGGGTGTGTCGTGGAACATCGGCCGCTCGTAGAGATCGAGCATGTGCCCGGCGATCATCCGCACGCCGTCGATCACCCGGAACAGCGAGGAGAGCACCGGATCGAGCTCGCCGGTCTTCACCGGCTGCTTCCCGCGCATGATCTGCAGCGTCGGGAGCGCGAGAATGTGCGAGGCGGCGAAGTGCACTTCGCCGAGCTTCCAGCGGCCGTCCGGAAGCTGGGGATAGCGGCGGACAAACTCCTCGCGGCACAGCGAAGTCGCCTTCAGCACCGGCTTCCAGTGCGCAATCATGCTGCGCAGGGCGGTCATGTTCATCGGAAGGCCGCTGCGGTAACGGCTTCCGGCGTACCCGCAGGTCCTGAACTCCGTCGCGACCTTGAGGCGGAGGATGTCGGGATACGTGTTGAGCTCGCCGACTTGACGGCCTTCGCGATCGATCGCGATGTGCGCGAGCCGGTGCACCGGCACGATCGCCTCGATGTATCCGTCGTCGACGGTGCGGCCGGTGATCTCGCGCACCACCGCCGACGGGTTTTCGCCCCAGGAGCGCGGGCCGTCGATGACCTTGCGGCGTGCCTCGAAGGCGAGAAACTTCTGGTGCAGCTCGCTGTCGCCCGGGTCGGGCATGACGCCTTTCGGCGGCGTGCGGGAGAGGATGCCGGCCTCGAGCAACGAGTCGAGCAGCGTCTGCACCCGCGGCCACTCCAGCGGCTGCGGAGCCCACGTGGTGGCCGTCGCGGCCATGAAGCTGTCCTGCTCGATCAGCTTCTCGGCCCAGGGGAACAGGTCCGGCTCGTCGAAGCTGATTTCCTGCTCGCCGATGTGCAGCGTCAGCTCGCGGACGCCGTTTTCGTTCGGGTAGTAGACGGGCACGAACCGCTTCCGCGGCACCACGAACAGCATCTCGTGCGGATCCAGACCCGGCGCGCTCTCAGCCTGCATTCAATCCTCCCCCGGCGACATCGGGGCCCTTACCTGCGGATTGCCCTGCGCGGCGGCTCTTCGACCTCATCGCGCGGGACTCTGCTACGCTGGGGAGGATCGAATCAAGACGGCAGGAGGGGACACAACACTTTAGAATCCATTATCAAACCTTTCGCCCTCATCAAGACGGTCATGCGCGACTTCCGCTTCGAGCTGCCCAGCCGTCGCAGCAGCTTCGCGACGCAGCGCCTTGAGGTCGGCGATCTCCACGTCCCGTGGGTCGCTGCTACTCCGCCCGCAGCGGCCCCATCGGGTCGACGTGCGTGACTCGCCTCGCCGGGACCCAACTCGCAAACGCCGCGACCGCGAGCACCAGCACCGCGACCACCACGTACGTGAGCGGGTCGGTGGCGCTGACCTGCCAGAGCGAGGCGCCAATCGCCTTGGTCAGGGCCAGCGAACCGACGAGGCCGAGGCCCACGCCGATCGAGCGCCAGGCGCAGCCCGCCGCCCACCACCATCCGCAAGACAGCGGAGGCCTCCGCGCCCAGCGCCATGCGGATGGCGAACTCGCGCGCCCTCTGCTCCACCGAGTACCCGATCACGCCGTAGATGCCGAGCGCGGCCAGCGTCACCGCCACCACGCCGAAGAGCGTGAGCAGGAGCATCTGGAAGCGCCGTTGCCCCACCGACTGGCTCACCACCCATTCCAGCGTGCGCGGGTGGGCGAAGGGCTGGTCGCGATCGACCGCCGCGATCTCGGTGCGCACGGGACCCACCAGGTCCATCGGCCGGCCCGACGAGGCGCGCACGGCCATGCGCATGAAGGTCACACCGGACTGCGCATTGGGCAGGACGATCTGCGGCGCCGGCGCCTTGTCGAGCCCGCTGGTGTGGACGTCGCCGATGACGCCGACGATCTCCCACGCGTCCTCGTCCTTGCCGAGGAAGTGATCGAGGCGTTTGCCGATGGCGTCGCCGCCGGGAAAATGCTTGCGGACGAAAGCCTGGTTGACCAGCACCACGTGCGGCGATTTCGCCGTATCGGTCGAGGCGAGGTCGCGGCCGCTCAGGAGCGGAATGCCCAGCGTCTTGAGATAGCCCGGCGTGGCCCAGACCGTCTCCGCGTCCGGGCCCTGCCCGGGCGGAGGCCGCGGCTGATCGCTGATCTGGAAGCCGAGGATCGCAAAGAACCGGCCGTCGAGCGGGATGTTGCTGGCGAAGGCCGCCGAGGATACGCCCGGCAGCGCCTGCACGCGGCGGAGCACTTCGGTCTGGAAGGCGCTGGTCTGGTCGTCCTTGGCATACTTCTGCTGCGGCAGGTCGACGTCGGCCACCAGCACGCGAGCCGGGTCTGCCAGCCCGACTGGCACGTCGAGAAGGTGCCGCAGCGTGCGAATCATCAGTCCGGCGCCCATGACCAGGACGAGGGCGAGAGCGACCTCGACCACCACCAGCACCGACCGCGCCCGCCCGCGCGACGTGGCGCCGCTCGAGCCCTCCTTGAGCGCCTCGGTGAGATCGGGCCGGCTCGACTGCAGCGCAGGCCAGAGGCCCGCCAGGAGGCCCGCGCCGATGGAAACCGCCAGCGCGAACGCCAGCACGGCGCCATTCAACTTCACTTCGTCGATGCGCGGAATGTCCCTGGGCGCGAGCGCCACCAGCGCATCCACTCCCCAGGTCGCGAGCGTCACCCCGAGCGCGCCGCCCAGGAGCGAGAGCAGGAGCGACTCCGTGAGCAGCTGGCGGACCAGCCGCCGCCGGTTGCCACCCAGCGCCGCGCGGATGGCCATCTCCCGCTGCCGCGCCGCGCCCCGCGCCAGGAGCATGCTGGCCACGTTGGCGCAGGCGATCAGGAGCACGAAGAACACCGCGCCGAGCAGCGCCTGCAAGAGAGGCTTCACCGGCCCCACCAGGTCGTCGAGCAGCGGCTTGGCCGTCATCGATCTCCCGACGTGCTCGGGCAGGCGCGAGGCGATGCGCTTGCCCAGCGTCGACAGCTCCGCGCGCGCCTGCTGGACCGAGACGCCGGGCTTGAGCCGGCCGAAGCCGTTGAACATGTGCATGCCGCGGTTGGCGAGGTCCTGCTGGTTCCACTCCATCGGCACCAGCGCCTCGGCGCCCTTGAGCATGGGAAAGCGGAAGCCGGGCGGCATCACGCCCACCACCGTGCATGACTGGCCGTCGAGCGTGACCGTCTGGCCGAGGATCCGCGGGTCGGCGGAGAACTCGCGCCGCCAGAGCGCGTCGCTGAGTACCACTTCGTGCGGGCCGCCTGACTTGTCGAGATCGGGCGAAAAACCTCGCCCTCGGGCGGGGTTGATACCCAGGGCCGGAAAGAAGCCGGATGTGACCCGGGCCGCGGTGATCTGCACCGGACCCGCCGAAGTGGTCATGGTCAGGCTCGCCGGGCGGATGCCAGCGACGGCCTGCAGCGAGCTGTTCTCCGCCGCCAGGTCGATGAAATCCGGGGGCGAGAAGCTGTCCGGGTCTCCCGCCGGGTCCGTCTCGTAGACCCGCACCAGCTCGACGGCATGGGGCGCTCGCAGCGGCTGCAGCACCACGCCATCGAGGACGCTGAAGATGGCGCTGCTCCCGCCGATGCCCAGGGCCAGCGCGGCGACGGCGGCGGCGGTGAAGGCGGGTGCGCGCAAAAAGCCGCGGACGGCGAGCCGGAGGTCGCTGAGAAAGTCTTCCATCTCTCCGGCAGGTAGCGAACCGCATGCCAGCTTTTGCCGGGTGGCGCGCCGGTAAACTGACCGGATCCGGGACGGGCCGTCCCGGAATCAGACGCGGTTCCGCTCGTAGCGCGCGCTCGAGCCGCCGGATTCGAACGACAAGCATCTCCGCGCGCGTTCTCGCGCTGAGAAAGACGCTACGCCGCCGCCTTTGCCCGCGTAGCCGCCATGGCGTCCATACGCGACGCGCCCTGGAAGAACGCGCCCTTCTCGATCGCCAGCGCGGCCGTATCCAGATCGCCGCGGACCCTGGCGCCGGCGTGGATCTCGACCCCGCCCTTCGCCTGGACGTTCCCGTTCACCTCGCCGTACACGACGATGGTGCCGCAGGTGATGTTCGCGTCGATCCGGGCCGCCTCGCCGACGACGAGGACGTCGTCGGTGATGATGGTGCCGACGAAGTTTGCGTCGATGCGCACGGTGCCGGCGAAGGTCAGCTTGCCCTCGAATCGGACTCCGCGGCCGAGCAGCAGGTCGCTGGATGCGCCGGCCGCGGCCTGGGACTGCGCTTTCGACTCGGCGGTGATGACGGCCTTCTCGGTGCTGGTCTGGATGTCCATGGACCCTCGCTCGCCGGTGCGTGGAGGTAGCACGGGCGCCCGGCACGCCGCCCGCCAGGCTTACTTACCAGCGGCGGCGAAAGGCTATTCCCGGTGTGGCCCGCGGCTCCGTCCCAGCGTCGAAGAGTGCGCCGAGATGATCAGGACGATGGGAAGCGCGACGAACGGGACGTGCCCGATCAGCTGCACCCACCAGCGGAACGTGATCGCAGCGGGGCGGTGGAGGAGCAGCGGGATCACGACCAGCGACATGACCAGCCAGATGAGGGGACCATACACCGAGGCGACGGCCAGCACGCTGCGGGTGGAGGTCAAGAGCGCGCGCAGGGCGCGCGAGGTGAGATAGAGGGCGAGGAAGACGGCGGACCAGGCGAACGCGACCGCGAAATGCATGACCACGCCGACGATGGCAGGCCGCGCGCCACCGCCGATGGCGGTAGGTCCGAGCAACGTCGAGGCGACGCCCTGGAACAGGCGGGCTACGGTCGAATGGTAGAAGGCAACGCTGAGCACGCTCGAGAACAGCCCGTCGACGACGCCCGTCGCGACGCCGGCCCGCACGAGCCGCGCTGGCCACCCGGGATGGATCTGCGAAGGCCGCGGCGTTTACAGCAGCTCCTCGACGAGCGCGCGGGCGTTGTCGGGCGAGACCGTGAGCGGCCTGCGCGCGAGAGCTCCGCCTTCGGCGAGAACCGGCTCCAGCTCGTCCAGCGCGGGCGCATCCGCATTTCTATAGAAAAGACCGATGGGGATGGTCTCGCCCCACTGCCTGCCTTTCTCCATGCGCCGCTTGCAGGTCGTTCGGATCGTGGCCCGTCTCCTCCAGCTTCACGGTCCGCTGCTTGAAGAACTCGTGCGTGTTCTCGTGGTTGTAGGTCACGCACGGACTGAAGACGTCGACGAAGGCGAATCCCCGGTGCTGGATGGCGCCCTTGATCAGGGCGACGAGGTGCTTCTGCTGCCCCGAGAATCCGCGCGCGACGTAGGTCGCGCCGCAGACGATCGCCATCGGGATGGGATTGACGGGATTCTCCACGCTGCCGAAGGGCGTGCTCTTGGTCTTCATGCCCAGGCGGCTGGTGGGCGAGACCTGCCCGGTGGTGAGGCCGTAGATCTGGTTGTCCATCACCAGGTAGGTGAGATCGACGTTGCGGCGCATGACGTGCAGGAAGTGGTTGCCGCCGATGCCGAACCCGTCGCCATCGCCGCCGGTGACCACCACCTTGAGGCCATGGTTGCCGAGCTGCGCTCCGGTCGCGACCGCCAGCGCGCGCCCATGCAAGGTGTGCATGCCGTAGGTGTTGATGTAGCCCGGCAAGTTGGAGGAGCAGCCGATGCCGCTGATGGTGAGGACCTCGTGTGGCGAGAGGCCCAGCTCGGCGATGGCTGTCTTGAGCGCGTTGAGGACGCCGAAGTCCCCGCAGCCGGGGCACCAGTCGGGGTCGGCCTTCCCCTTGAAGTCCTTGACGGTGAGCGCCGGCCGCCGCGGCCGGGTCGAAAGCGGGGTTCTCAGCTCGGTCTGGATCTCGCCCATGGCCATCCTCCTCAGACGCGGATCTCGTGCACGGGCACGTACTTGTCGGTCTTGCCGGCGAGGATCTGCTTCACCCCGTCGGCCACGTGGTGCGGCAGGAAAGGCTCGCCGTCGTACTTGCGGATGTGCGCGTCGGCCGCGATGCCGGTCTCGGATCTGCAGGTAGCGCGCGAACTGGCCGCTGTAGTTGTTCTCGACGATGACGAGGTTGCGCGCCCCCGAGAGCGCTCGCGCGATCGCTTCCGATTGCAGCGGAACGAGCCAGCGGATCTGCAGATGGTTGGCTTCGATGCCTTCCGCGGCGAGCTGCTCGACCGCCTCGTCGATGACCCCCTCCGTCGAACCCCAACCGAGCAGCGTGACCTCGGCCCCCGCGGGCCCGGTGAAGCGCGGCGGATCGAGCATCGGCAAGACGCCGTCCATCTTGCGCCTGCGCCGCTCCATGCATCGCCTGCCGCTTGTGCGGGTCGGTGAACTCGTCGCTGATCAGCACGCCGTCCTCGTCGTGCTCGTCGGTGGCCACCACGTGCACGTGCCCCGGCGTTCCCGGAACCGCGCGCGGCGAGATGCCGCTCTCCGTCATCCGATAGCGCTTGTAGCCGCCGTTGCCGGGCGCTTCCTCGCCGTCGAGGCCGATCACCTCGCCGCGGTCGCGCGGCGGGTTGAAATCGAGCTCCGCCGGCTCGAAGGTTGCGAAGCCCTCCGACTCGAGCAGATCGGCGAGCACGATGCCCGGGCACTGGAACTTGTCCGCCAGGTTGAAGATCTCCGGGATCAGGTGGAAGCAATCGCGGATGCTGGTCGGCGCGGCGATGATGCGCGGGTAGTCGCCCTGTCCGGCGCCCAGCACCTGCCAGAGATCGCCCTGCTCGGTCTTGGTGGGCACGCCGGTTGCGGGTCCGGCGCGCTGCACGTCGATGCAGACCACCGGGATCTCCATCATCGCCGCCGCACCGAGCGCCTCGGTCATGAGCGCGAATCCGCCGCCGGAAGTGGCGCACATCGCCCGGCAGCCGGTGTGTGCGGCGCCGATGGCCATGTTGATGACACCCAGCTCGTCCTCGACCTGCCGCACCATGATGCCGAGCTGGCGCGCGTGCCGGGCCATCCACATGAGAACGCCGGTGGAGGGGCTCATCGGGTACGCGCAGTAGAACTTCACGCCCGCGGCCGCGCCGCCCATGGCGAGGCTCTCGTTGCCGGTGGCGACGGCGAGGCGCCTGCCGGTGTTCGGGAGCGAGAAGGAGAATGGCTTGAAATGCGCCCCGGCATAGTCATGGCCCGCGCGCGCGGCGGCGACGTTCTCCGCCACCACCTTGTCTCCCTTGCGCTTGAACTGCTGCGCGAGCATCTCCTCGAATGGCTCGAGCTCGACGCCCAAGAGGCGCAGGACGGCGGCGACCGCGGCGGTGTTGTAGTAGAGGATGTTCCCGGCGAGCTCGCCGAGGGGCAGCGGGCAGAGTTGGACGCCCTGGGCGGCGACGCCCGGCTTGACGCGGTCTCCGTCGTAGAGGACCGCCGATCCCGCGCGCATGAGCGACTGGTGGCGGTCCATGCTGTCCTGGTTGAGCGGGATGAGCATGTCCAGCCGGTCGCCCATGCAGCGGACGGGCTCTTTGCTGGTGCGGATGGTGAGGAAGGTGTGCCCGCCGCGGATGATGGATTGGTAGGCGTTGTAGGCGTTGACGTGAAGGCCACGGCGGGCGAACAGCTTGGCGAGGATGTTGCCGGGCGTCGCGACGCCTTGCCCGGCGGCACCACCGATGCCAACTGCAAAGTCGATGTTGGTCATGGCTCTCCCCGACTGGAGATGACGCCGGGATCGCCGAAAAAGTACGGTTCCGGATTCGAGCCGGTGCCGACAGTAGTGGGGAGCCACCGTCGCCGTCAACCATCGCCGTCGACGCCGCCGCGGCTGCGCAGGTGTAGTCTTCCCTGAGAACGGCCTTGAGCGCCTCTTCGCCGCTGCCGCAGACGGTCACGCGGTACTCGGGCACCTGTTCGAGGATTGCCTGAAGGGCAGACCAATCCGCGCCGCGGTCGTCGACCAGGAGCACATGGAGCAGATCGATGACCTGGGACATCGGTTACCAGCTTCGTCCCAGACCGCGGCAGGGCGCCTCTGCGAATGTCGACCCGGCGCGGGATCGTCCGGCCGCCGCGGCTGGGCGCCTGCTGCCCTTGCTCCTCGCGGCGACAGCGGCTCGCGCGATCGGATCCAGCCTGGAAGCAGCGCGACCCCGGAATCGCGCAAGCGGGAGACGAGCAAGCTCGCCGACGTGCTCCATGGGTCGGTGATCGCCTCAGGCTCGCGCCGCGGGACGATCGTGACTCGCCCGAGGACGCCGGGCCGCCATCCCGCGGTCCTCTTCATCGGCGGTCTGGGCTGCTACTCGCTCGACGGCGAGCTCGACAGCGACGGCGGCTATGGGCCATTCCTCGCCATGCTCGCGAAGAACCAGTTCGTCACCATGCGGGTGGAAAAGACCGGGGAGGGCGAGAGCGAGGGCCCGCCGTGCAGCGACTTGAAGGCAACCGCCAGCGCGGAAGCGGACGGCTACGTCGCCGGCATCCGCGCGTTGAAGCAGTACGACTTCGTCGATCCATCGCAAATCTTCGTCTTCGCCCATAGCATCGGGCCGCTTGATCGGGTCGCTGGTCGTTCCCAGAGAGAGCGTGCGCGGCTTCATCGCAGCGGAAACCATCGGGCGGAGCTGGATGGAATACACGCTGGAGAACGTCCGGCGCCAGCGCGCCCTGGCAGGCTTGCCTCTCGACGAGGTGGACGTCGCCGTGCGTGACGCGGAGCTCTGCGCGCACCACTTCTTCGTCCAGCACGAGCGGCCCCAGCAGGTCGAGGCCATCGGCCCTGCGTGCGCGCGGATGCTGCGCGGATTCGGCGACGTCCCCTACACGTACATGCAGGAGATCGGCGACCTCAGCCTGGCCAGGCAATGGAAGCAGGCGGACATTCCCGTGCTGGTGATCTACGGCACCTCCGACTTCCTGACGAGCGCCGATGAAAGCCGCTATCTGGTCGAGCTCATCAACAGCTTCCACCCCGGCCGGGCCACGTACGCGGAGGTGCCGGGAATGGCGCACGGCTTCACCGTCTATGCCTCTCAAAAAGAATTCATGACCGACAAGAAACCTCATCCATACAGCCGCAAGGTGCTCGATCTGATCCTCGGCTGGGCAAGGAAGCATGCGGGAAGCGCGCCCTGAGGTCCAACGCCGGCGAGAAGGTTTACGCCACCTCTCGTTCGTTGAGAATTGTATAGCCAGGCGGAAGCCTTTGCTTCCGTTTCCGACAGCGGCCGGGGTGACGCTTGCCAGGGCGTGGTGGCCGCGTTAGCAACGTTCCATGCCGAAGAACCGCGTGCTCATCGTCGAGGACGACCGCGACATCCGCGAGGAGCTGACCAGTCTCCTGGAGGAAAACGACTATTGCGTCCTCGTCGCCGACCACGGGGAGCACGCGCTGGAGGTGATGCGCGCGGGGAATCGGCCCGATGCCATCATCCTCGACTTGATGATGCCGGTGATGGACGGCTGGGAATTTCGCGAGCACCAGAAGAGCGATCCGGATCTGGCGCGGATCCCGGTGATCGTGACGAGCGCCAGTGAAACCTCGGTCGACGCGAATGCCCTCCTGCGCAAGCCGATCGACCGCGATGCGCTGCTTCGCGCCCTCGAGCAGCACACTTCTCGCGTCTAGGCGGGAGTTGCCGCGGGTCGCGCCGCCGGCCGGCAATCAGCGTGATTGTTGCGCTCAGCGCCGATCGGCGGCCGGGGCGGGCGGGGTTGCGACTTCGACCTCCATGCCCTCGACGAATGCCGCGCTGCCGATCTTGACCACGTTCTCGCCGCCCGAGAGCCCGCTGGAGATGGCGAGGGTGGCGCCGTTGTCGCGCTCGACCACCACCGGCACGAGGTGCAGCCGGTGCTGGGCATCCACCACCGCGACGCGCTGCCCGCGGGAATCGTTCAGCAGCGCGGTGGAGGGAATCTCGAGGACGCGGTGGGGCGAGGGCAAGGTCAGCGCCACCTCGGCGTACATCCCGGGCAAGAGCGCACCGTCCGTGTTGGGCACGCGGATCTCCGTGTTCATCGTGCGCGTCGCGGTGTCGAGCTCGCCGGCGGCGCGCATCACCTTGCCGGCGAAGATCCGGCCCGGGTACTCGCGCACGGTGACGTTGCCGGGGACGCCGGCGCGGACGCAGGGCGCGACGTCCTGCGGGACCTGCACGAAGACGCGCGCCGGATCCATGGCCGCAAGCCGGAAGAGCGGCTGGCTGTTGCCCGCGGTCACCAGCGCCCCGACCTCGATCATGCGCTGCGTGATGGTGCCCGCGAACGGGGCCGTCACCCGCGAGAAGTCCTTGAGCTGGGTGAGCCTGCGGATGTTGGCCTGCTGCGCCTTGACGTTGGCCTCGGCGACGGTGACGTTGGCGTCGCCCACCTCCGCCTGGGCCTCGCTCTGCTCCAGGTCCGCGCGGGAGACGATCCCGGAAGGCGCCAGCCGCCGCGCGCGGGCGAGGTTCGCCTTGGCGAGGTCGCGGTTCGCCTTCGCCTGCGTCAACGAGGCGCGGGTCTGGAGAAGCTGGGCCTGTCCCTGCGACAGCTCCTGATCGAGCTCGGGCGTCTCGATCTCGGCCAGCACCTGGCCGGCGTTCACCTGGTCGCCGATGTCGGCGTGCCAGGCGCGGACGAAGCCGCTGGCGCGGGCAAAGAGCGTCGTCGCCTGCAGCGGCTGCACCGTCCCGGGAAGCGCGAGGGCGCGGTCGCTGGCCCCGGGCTGCGGCGAGATGATCTCCACGCGCGGCAGGGCGCGGCGGGTGGTCTCCACCGAGGCGGCGAGGGCGGAGCGCTGTTGCCGCCGCGGCAGGTAGCCGACCACGAAGGCGAGGGCAAGGACGGCGAGCACGATCAGCGCCACGAGCACGAGCCGCTTCTTCGCGACCGGGCGGGCCGCGGGCAGGACGAAACCCAGGTGCGGCTCGGCGCCCGTGTCTGGAGTGGTGTTCTCGGTCGGCACCCTCACGTCGCCTCCAGCTCCGGATCCACCGGAGCCGGCGGCTTGCGCCGCAGGATGCTGTACATGACCGGCACGAAGAACAGCGTGGTCACGGTGGCGAGCAGCAAGCCCGCCGATGACGGCGCGGCCGAGCGGCGCGTTCTGCTCGCCGCCTTCGCCGAGGCCGAGCGACATCGGCAGCATGCCGATGATCATCGCGAGCGCGGTCATGATCACCGGCCGCAGGCGCGTCATGCCCGCGGCCAGCGCCGCGTCGATCGGCGTCGCAGCCCGGCCTCGCGCTGATCGTTGGCGAACGTCACCACCAGGATGCTGTTCGCCGTCGCCACGCCGACGCACATGATCGCGCCCATCAGCGCCGGCACGCTGAGCGTCGTGTGCGAGAGGAAGAGCATCCAGGCGATGCCCGCGAGCGCGCCGGGCAGCGCCATCAGGATGATGAGCGGGTCGAGCCAGGACTGGAAGTTCACGACCATCAGCAGGTAGACGAGCAGGACCGCGAAGACGAGGCCGTAACCCGAGGCCGCGGAACGACGACTCCATGCTCTCCGACCTGGCCCTTGATGCGCACGGTGCGTGCCGCGCGGCAGCTGGGCTTGAGCTCGTTCGACCAGCTCGCTCGACGCCTGCTGGTCGACCGAGCCGAGGTCGGTGCCGTCGACGTTGGCCTGCACGTCGAAGGTGCGCGCGACGTTGTAGTGGGTGATGTTCGCCGGGCCGTCGGTGCGCGAGATGGTCGCGAGGTTGCGAGAGCAACTGCGGCGCGGCCGCTCGCCGGTGGAGAGCGGCGTCGTGCTCGAGCGCGTCGATGCGAGTCGATCTCGTACTGCGGCGTCTGCACCGCGACGAGGTACTGCACGCCGCGCTTGTCGAGCCAGTAGCTCGGCGCGACCTGGACGCTCGACGACAGCGAGACCAGCAGGTCGCTCGCGACGTCGCGCTCGGTGAGCCCGACCTGCGCCGGCCATGGTGCGGTTCGACGTCGACGCGCAGCTCCGGCTGCTGCGGCACCTGCGCGAGGTGCACGTCGGCGGCGCCGGGGATCGTCGCGCACCCGCTCGGCGATCTCCTGCGCCACGCGCGTAGGTGGCCTGCTCGTTGCCGACCGCGCCCACCACCTGCACGTCGATCGGCGCGGCGAGGCCGAAGTTCAGCACCTGCGTCGAGATGTCGGGCGCGAGGAAGAAGAAGGTCGTGCTCGGGAAACTGCTCGCGCGAGCGTCGTGCGCAGCTCGCGCACGTAGTCGGCGGTCGGCGCGTGGCCTTCCTTGAGCGCGATGAGGATCTGGCCGTCGGCCGGCGAGATCAGCGCGCCCTCGCTGAGCGACAGGTTGATGCCGCTGTACGGGGATGCCGATGTTGTCGAGCAGCGTCTCGATCTCGCTCGGCGGGATCACCTGCGCGGATCGTGTCCTCGATCGTCGGACGAACTGCCGCTCGGTCTCCTCGATGCGGGTGCCGGGCGCGCCGCGCACGTGCAGCTTGATCAGGCCCGGCGTCGACGGTGGGGAAGAAGTCGCGCCCGACCAGCGGCAGGAGCAGCGAGCGAGCCGGCGACGAAGACGGTGAAGCCGATGACCAGGTCGCGGCGGTGCTGCGAGCGCGAGGGCGAGCAGCGACCGTAGCCGATGCGCAGCCGCTCGAAGCCGCGCTCGAAGGCCGCGATGAAGCGCGCGCCGAACCAGCGTGGGGGTGGGGTCGTGACCCTCCGCGTGCCGCTCGGCCTCGTCCGACAAGCAGGTAGCGCACCATGCGTCGGACCAGCGTGCGCGAGAGGAAGTACGAGGTCAGCATCGCGAAGACGACCGCCATCGCCAGCGGCACGAAGAGCGACTTGGCCGCGCCGGTGATGAACACCACCGGCACGAAGACGATGCAGATGCAGAGCGTCGAGACGAACGCCGGCGTCGGCGATCTCCTGCGCGCCGTCGAGGATGGCGCGGACGATGCGGCTTCTTCTGCGCCATGTTGCGGTGGATGTTCTCGATCTCGACGGTCGCGTCGTCGACGAGGATGCCGACCGCCAGCGCCATGCCGCCGAGCGTCATCACGTTCAGCGTCTGTCCCAAGCAGCGAGAGCACGATGATCGAGACCAGGATCGAGAGCGGGATCGAGACGACGACGATCAGCGTGCTCCGCCAGCTGCCGAGGAACAGCAGGATCATCAGCGCGGTGAGCCCGGCGGCGATGAGCGCCTCCTTGACCACGCCCTCGATCGACGGCGCGCACGAACACCGACTGATCGAAGAGCAGGGCGACCTTGAGCTCCTTGGGGAGCCTGCGCCAGCGTCGTGGGGAGGACCTCGCGGACGCCGGCGCACCACGTCGAGCGTGCTGGCGCTGCCGCTGCTTGAGGATGGTCATCAGCACCGAGCGGCTGGCCCTCGACGTGCACCATGTTGGTCTGCGGCGAGTACCCGTCGCGCACGTTCGCCACGTCGCGGACGTAGACGGTGGTGCCGTTGCACCGTCTTGATCGGGATGGTCGCTCGAGCTCCGCGAGCAGCGTCCGGGCTGGCGTTGAGCGACGACGGGGTACTCGTTGGCGCCGATCTTCGCGCGTGCCGGTGGGCAGGATCACGTTCTGCGGCGCTGATCGCGCTGTTCACGTCGCGCGGCGACAGGCCCCAGGCGTAGAGGCGCTGCGGGTCGATGTCGACCATGATCTGGCGCTGCTTGCCGCCGTAGGGCTAGGGGATCTGCGCGCCCTGGATGGTGGCCAGGTCCGCGCGGATGAAGTTGATGCCGTAGTCGAAGAGCTGCTGCTCGCTGAGCGAGTCGCTCTCCAGCGCGACCTGCAGGATCGGCACGCTGGAGGCGCTGTAGCGGATGATGAACGGCGGCGTGGTGCCCGGCGGCATCGGAGCGGATGGCGGTCTGCGAGATCGCGGTCACCTGCGCGGTGGCCGCCTCGATCTTGGCGCCGGGCTGGAAGAAGATCTTGATGACCGCGATGCCGGTCAGCGACTGGCTCTCGATGTGCTCGATGTCGTTGACGGTCGTGGTGAGCGACGCGCTCGTAGTTGTTGACGATGCGCTTCTCCATCTCCTCGGGCGAGCAGGCCCGCGTAGTTCCAGATGACCGAGATGACCGGGATGTCGATGTCGGGAAAGATGTCGGTCGGCATCCGGACGATGGTCAGGACGCCCACGATGACGATGAGCATCGCCATCACGACGAACGTGTACGGGCGCTTGAGCGCCATGCGGACGAGCCACATCATCGGCGGGACTCGTCTGTCGCGGCGGAGGGAGGGCGGCTCATCGGGTTGGTCGTCGCGGGATGATTATAGCCCGGCTGGAACAGCCGGGGGGAACGAAGAATTCCGCGCGATCAGCCCCTCGGGTACTGATCGAGAATGGCTCGTGCGGCCTCGTCGCCCGGCGCCAGCTCGAGGAGCCTGCGGGACCACGCGCGCGACTCCTCCATGCGGCCGAGCTGGGCGGTGGCAATCGCGTACGCCTTCACCAGCGCGGCATCCTCGACGCCGGCGGTGAGGAGCGCGCGGCGCAGCTCACGGCGCGCCGCCTCGAACATCCGGACTTGGAGGAAGTTGCTGCCGCGGCCAAATGCCTCGAAGGGAAACCGCCGGGGCCTGAGGACCCTTCCGGCCCACGAAGGTGACGGCCCCGGCAGCATCCGCTCCTCGGTGGCGCCGGCAGGCTGGTCGAGCCGCCCCAGGCGCTCGAGGTTGGCGAGGATCGCCGCGTGCTGGTCGGGCGTGTCGCGGGCAAAGAGAAAGCTCACCGCGTCGACGCCGATGAGGATCCAGCCGGGATCGTCCTGCAGCCGCCGCACCAGGTCGCGCATGTTCGCGGGCACCAGCGCGAGCGCCGGGCGATATCGCTCTTCGACCTGGTCCCAGCCGGCGCCGCAGATGGCGCGAAGGTAGTCGACGTAGAACTGCTCGCCGACGACTTCCAGCCGGCCGTCGATGAACGTCTTTTCCTCCGGCCGGTGCATGGCCAGATACCCTCCGGCCTCGATCGCATTGAAGATGCGGCCGTGCAAGCCGCTGTCTTGCAGCACCTCGACGTTGCCCACGGGAAACACCCCGCGGGACTCCAGGTGACCAAAGCGGAAGGGATAGCGGTCGAACGAATAGAGATGGCCGGAGACGGTCGCGAGACAGAGCAATCCCAGCAGCGAGAGCGCAAACGCGGAGGGCGCCCGCGGCATCTTCGCCTCCAGCGCGCGGGCCCACCGCTGACGCCGCCTCCAGGGCGATGGGCAGGGCGACGATGGCGAAGAGGCCCACCAGCCGCATGCGCATCGACGCCAGCGCGCCGAACAGGGCGACCACGGCAAGATCGAAGAGCGACAACCTGCGCGCGCCCGCGATCGCCGCCACCGCGGTCGCGGCGAGCAGCGCCTTGAAGAACCAGAGCGCCGGCATTCCCGCCGCCGCCGCGGAGAAAGGCGAACCCAACTCCAGGATCGAATCCGCGAAGGGATTTCCCGGCTGGACGCGCGAGTGCAGCTTCCAGAGGAACAAGACGCCTTCCATGCCGTAGGGATTGAGAAAGAGGACGGCGGAATTGGCGGCGAGCGCAACCCAGGGAGCGAAGTCGACGTGGCGCCTGCGCAGGCCGCCAATCAGCGACGAGGCGGCATGGAGGCCCATGACGGCGATGCCGAGCATCGAGAGCGCGTGCGAATGGACCCAGATCAGTTGCAAGGGGACGGTGGCCAGCAGATAGCGTCGTTGCGACGTCTCGTCGTACCTGCGCAGCAGCAGCAGCTGCAAGGCGAGACAGACGCCCGTGGCCAGCTCCGGCCGCATGGTCAGGCGGCCTTCCCAGGTGAGGAGCGCGAGCGCGAAGCCCAGCCCGAGCAGCGCGGGCGACTGGACGTTGCGCCGGCGCGCCGAGACCCAGAGCAGGGCAAAGGTGGCGCAGGCGAAGAGCACGCGAAGCACGCCGACGCCGATCATCCCGCCGGCGGCATGGGCGAGGGCGAGCGCCACCTGAAACAGCCCGTGCATATCGATATAAGGGCGGCCCGCGAGGGTATAGGTGAAGGAATCCACGCGCGGCCAGGATCGGTGTTCGAGCATCCAGCGGCCGGTCGCGAGGTGATAGCCGAAGTCGCGCGAGGATTCGCTGCGCCACGCGAGCAGGACGGTGAGCGCCGCGACGGCGCAGAAGACCGCGGTGCGCAGCCGCGACAGGTCTTGCCGGGGAGCCGCTTTCGACTCGACGCGAGTGCCTCCGCGAGCGGGCGGCTTCGGCGATTGACGAGACATGGCGATGACGCTCACGGATCAGGTGACCGGTCATTTCATCGGGTTTCATGGAATGAGCTTTGACCATTGAATCGTCCCTGTTCCGGACAGGAGGGCGAGCGGAGCGCGCGCGAAAATGGGATTGCCGTCCCAGCTCCGGACAAGCGAGTTCCCGGAACCGGACGGCCAGCGCGCCGGCCGGGAAGCGGAGGTCCGGTTGCGGGGACGGAGGGCGAGGTGGACAATCGGCTCCGTGGCGCATTCGCTGCAGACGCTGAACGCGGCGGTCGACGGACGGGTGTCGCGCGGCGACTACCTCGGCGCGCTCGAGCTGCGGCGCGCGTTCGTGGCCCGCGACGCGGACACGGCGAGCGCGCTCCTCGTCGAGATCAACCTCGCCGAGGCCGAGTACAACCTGGGGCGCTGGAGCGAGGCGTGGGATCGCCTGCGCGGGCTGGATCCGCTTGCGGCCGCGTTTCCCATCGCGCGGGCGGGCCTCTCGCAGCAGCGCGCGTGGATCGCGGCGCACCAGGAGCGCGCGGACGAGGCCCTGCACCACTGGCACCGCGCCGAGCTGGGCGATCTGCCCAGGCAGTATCACGCGGAGCACTACTTCACCGGCGCCGTGGCGCAGATCGCTTGCGGCAACCTGGCGGCGGCGGAGCGGTGCGCGCGGGCGGGGGCGCGAGCAGCGATGCGGGCGTCCAGCCGCAGGAACGCGCTCGCCATCTGCGGCCGCGTGGCCGCGGCGATGCAAGAGTGGGCCGAGGCCGAGCGGCTGTTCCGAGCCGCCGCGCTGCACCCCTACCGCGGGCAGGGCGGCGATTCGCTGCTGTCCTGGGGCGACGTGTTGTCGCGCCTGGGGCGGTTCGACGAGGCAAAAGGCGCCTACGCGCTGGCGATGGAACGCGATCCGCAGAGCGAGAGCGCGCAGCTGGCGCGGATGCGGGAAGCTGGAATCTCCGCCGCGGAATGAAACCGGGCAGGATGGGTCATTTGTCGGACGCGCCGGCCCGCCGGCGACGAATACCTGAATACTTCCGCAGCACGGATATGAGCGCGCTCCGGCCCCCGTCGCGAGGGACATAGGTCGAGGATGGACAACGACCCATCGCATTCCCTGTAATGCGCCGTCGCGTGCGCCCCTCGGCACTCCTACCGGCCACGCCTGGGGCGAGCATGCCAGCGCGTTTCCCGTACTCCTGCTGCGTCGTCTTCTGTTCGCTCGCGATGCCGTCCCACGGTCAGCCGGCGGACCCTGCCGGCGCGTCCAACCCGCAGGAGAACCCGACCCCGACCGGTCCGGCGGTGCCGTCCGACGTGAAGCAGCCGCCGCTGCCGCACAAGCCGTTCGACTTCACCGTGTACGGCCGGGTGAACGTCTCCTTCGACGTCGGCAACCAGGAGCTGACCACGGCGCCCTGCATCACCGCGGCCGCGGGTCCTTGTGCGCCGCCGGCGGGAAACCTGCGCTGGCTCCCGGACCTCTCCAGCAATCTCTCCCGCCTCGGCGTGCGCGGCTATCACGATCTCGGCGGCGCCGATTACCAGGCCGTGTTCCAGCTGGAGACGCAGGTCGACGTCACCGCGACGCCGGGGAGCAAGCCGAACGGGAGCAACGACACCATCAATCCCGCCAACACCGCGGTGACCGGCGCGCTCGCCTCCCGCAACAGCTTCGTGGGAATCAAGACGCCGCTGGGCGCGCTCAAGCTCGGCAAGAACGATACCCCGTACAAGTCGGTGACGGCGGACTTCGATTTTCTCGCCGACACGCCGGGAGACTACAACAGCATCATGGGGAATACCGGCGGCGACAACCGCACCGAGTTCGACGCGCGCATGCCGCACGCCGTCTGGTACGAGTCGCCGGACCTGTTGGGATTCCGGCTCAATGCCATCTGGTCGCCGGGACAGAACCGGTTCGAGGACAACATCGGCTACGCCATCGGCGAAAATGCCTGCGCGGGCGGAAACGCCGGCCCCTGCAACGACGGCTCGTTCGGCGATGCGTACGGCGCTTCCGCCGAGTGGCAAGGCTCCGGCCTCAAGCTCATCGCCGCCTACGAGATGCACCGGAAGACCAATCGCACCGGCGACGCCGGGCAGGACACGGCGGCGGGGACTTCGGTGGTCGGCACCGCCGACGAATACGCGTGGAAGTTCGGCGCCAGGTACACGTTGGGGTTCACCGGCACCACGGTGGCCGGCATTTTCGAGCAGATGCGCCGCAACGACGTGGGCGCGTTCAACGAGCGGCAGCGCGACGGCTACTACCTCTCCGCGCTGCAGCGGCTCGGCTCCTCCGACGAGGTGATGGGCGGGTGGGCGCACGCGGCCAACACTCCCGGCGACCCCGGCGCGGGCCCCGTCGACAATACCGCCGACATGCTCGCGGTGGGGCTGCGGCACTGGTTCAACCGCGAGACGGCGATCATCGTCAGCTACGCGCACATGAGGAACAGCGCGGCGGCCCACTTCGCCATCGGCCCGGGCGGCCACGGCGTCACCTGGGACTGCAAGGACGGCGGAGGCCCCTCGACCGCCAGCGCGGGTCCCGGCATCGGCTTGATCGGAAATGGGACCGGCTGCTTCACCGGGACGAGCCCGCAGGCATTCTCGCTCGGGATGACGTACGACTTCTGAAAGCGAGCGCAAGGCCGTCGGTTGCTATTCCGGGGGTCCGACCCCACCATTGCTCGCATTCCAACAAACAATGGAGACGATCATGCGCCGGATCCTTCTTGCGATGTCCGGGCTCGCGCTGGCTTGCGCCACGAGCTCTTCCCCCACCCACCTCAGCGAGACCCAGAGGGCCCAGAAGGACGCCCAGCAGGGCTACCAGGACGCAGCCAACTCGCAGAAGCACGCCTCCGACGAGCAGCAGAAGGCGGAGCAGGCCCAGCAGGACGTCTACGCCGCCGAGAAGGCGCTGGCGGACGCGCACACGCGGCTCAACCTGCAGCGTTCCAAGGCCGCGCAGGCCCAGCGCGAGGCGGGGCAGGCCGGCCGCGACTCGCAGATCAGCTCCGCCAAGAGCCAGGACGACGCGACCACCCTGCAGGCAGGAGACGCGAACGCCGGCGCCACGCCGGTTCCGCGGTAGCGAGAACCGCCGGCGGCGCTCGGCTCAGGCCGCCGGCAGGGTGAAGCAGAGCGTGCTGCCCGTCCCGGGCGCGCTCTCCGCCCAGATCCTGCCGCCGTGCGCCTGCAGGATGCATCGGGAGATGTAGAGGCCCAGGCCCAGCCCGGTGCGCGTCCGGCGCTCCACCTGCCAGAACTTCCCGAACACCGCCTCGAGGTCCTGGGGGCGGATTCCCGGTCCATTGTCCGCCACCGAAACCTGCACCTTCGCGCCTTGGCGCTCGGCGCGGATGTCGATGCGCGCGCCCCGCGGGGAGAACTTGATCGCGTTGCCGAGAAGATTGCCCAGGACCTGAAGCAGCCGGCCGTGATCGAACCGCGCCAGGAGCGGCGGCCCGTCGAGCTGCGGCGCGAGCCGGATCTGGTGCGTTTCCGCCGAGCCCTGGAACATCTCCACCGACTCGCGGATGACGTCGCGCAGGTCGGCCTCGGCGGGCACCACCAGCAAGTTGCCGGCCTCGATGCTGGCGACGTCCACCAGGTCGCCGATCAACCGGTTCATCCGCGCCGTGAGACGCTGGATGGATTCCGCGCGGAGGACCACGGCTCTGCCGTCGGACTCGACCCCGGACTCGCGGGCGAGGAGCTGGGCGGTGAGGGCGATTCCTCCCAGCATCGTGCGCAGGTCGTGGCTGACCATGGCGAGGAAGATGTCGCGCGTGTTGACTGCCTCGTCGGAAAAGCCGCGCTCGGTGAGCAGGTGCTGGTCCGTCTCCTCCCGTTCCATGCACAAGAGACTCTTGAGCGCGCGCCTGCGCTCCTCGCGCTCGAGTCGGACCACCTCGTCGGCGCCGCTGCGCGCGCTCTCCAGCGCATGGTCCGCCAGCGCGCGCTCCTCCCGCACTGCCGGGTTGCGCGGCTCGTTCCCGATGGCTGTCCGCCGTGTCTCGCGCGGTCTGCAAGACACCGTCGGCGGCCTGTCTCGCCCGCTGGACGACCGCGTCGGCGGTCCGTTCGATGGCGTCGCGTCTCCTGTCCAGCTCGCTGTCCGTCTTGCCGCGCTCGGCGCGCAAGCTCTGATCGGTATGAACGCGTTCCTGGTTCGCCTCAGCCATGCGCCCCTCTCCTGGTCGGGTTTCGATTCCGCGGGGTAAACCCTGCGAGCTGGATGGCTGCGAGCAGGCCGTGGATGCCGTCGAGCTTGGGGACGATGGCGATGACCCCGGCCAGCCCGCGAAGCCCATGCAGGGCGAGGAGGAGAAGATGACCACCGGAACCGCGGCATGGTTGCCCCTCGCCTTGTGCGCGAGGAATGCAGGGCCGTCCATCACCGGCATCATCAGATCGAGGATGACCACGCCGATGGCCGGGCCGGCCGAGAGCGCCTCGAGGGCCTCGCGGCCGTCGCCGGCCTCGACGACGCCGTGGCCTTCCGACTCCAGCAGCAGCGCCATCGCGCCGCGCAGGTCGGCGTTGTCGTCGACCACGAGGATGTGCGCGGGGGATGGCACAGGTGGAGTGTACAGGGCGGCGACCTGACAAGCCCGCCGGATGCGCATCTTTCGTGGACCACGGGCTGGCGTGCGCTTCGCGCGAGCGCTTGCATCCGGAAAAAACAAATCGCGAAGATCGGCGAGCGCATGGGCCGGCCGGCGCGTACCCTGTCGCCACTCAACCGCGCCACGGCCATTTGCCTTCGGCGAAGCGTCTCGCGGGCTTCCCCAATCGACGCGACGCGGGCCTCGTGCTCCGCGCCCCTTCCATCGGCCACTCCTTCCTGGAGCGGGCCGACACGGAGTCATCCATGACCAACGACATCATCGACACCACGGTCGCCGCCGGAAACTTCAAGACGCTCGCTTCCGCCTTCACCGAGGCCGGCCTCAACCAGACCCTCAAGGGCGCGGGCCCCTACACGGTGTTCGCCCCGACCGACGCCGCCTTCGCCAAGCTGCCCAAGAACCAGGTCGAGAGCCTGCTCAAGGACAAGGAGAAGCTGAAGGGCATCCTCCTCTTCCACGTGCTCCCCGGGAACCTCTCCGCGGCCGACGTGGGCAAGATGCACGACGGCGACAGGGTGAAGACGGTCTCCGGCAAGGAGTTCACCCTCGGACTCAAGAACGACGAGGTCACCGTCAACGGCGCCCGCGTGAGCACGCGCGACATCCAGGCGTCGAACGGCGTCATCCACGCCATCGACACCGTGATCATGCCCAACTGATCCAGCGCAAGGATGGGGGGCGGGGGCGGCCGGAGACGATTCGGCCGCCCTTTCCTTGTCTACCCCGATCCGGTGGTTAGGTTGTCTCTCGGGCGAGGAGGCGGCCGGTGCAAGCAGAAGACGCGGTCCTCCTGGTGGACGACAACCAGGACCTTCTCGACGTGCACGCCGAGGTGCTCCTCACCCTGGGGCGGCTCCGCGTCTACAAGGCGCGCAGCGGCAGCGAGGCGTTGAGCCTGTACGCGTCCGTCGATCCCGCGCTGGTCATCCTCGACGAGGGCCTGGCCGACATGGGGGGCTCGGAGCTGCTGCGCCGGTTGCGGCTGGCCAACAGCGGCGCCCGCAGGCCGGCGCTCTTCGTCACCGGCGCCCGCTCGTCGGTGAGCTGCCTGCCCGGCGACGTGGTCCTGGAGAAGCCGGTGGAGATGCAGTCCCTGCTCGACGCCGTCAGTGCGCTGGTGCCCGTGTCCAGGACCGGATAGCGCCTCGCCGCTTCACGCGCTGTGGCGCGGCAGCGACAGATCCACCACCGCGCGCGCCAGCCGGCCGATGTCCACCGGCTTCTCGAAGTGCTCCTGGAAGCCCGCCTGCAGAGACCGCTCGCGTCCGTCGGGCCCGGCCGCCGCCGTCAGGGCAATGGCCGGAACCGCCGCCTGCTGCGGCGCGGGCAAGGCGCGGATGGCGCGGATCAGGCTGTAGCCGTCGGTGCCCGGCATGGCGATGTCGGAGATGATCATCTGCAGGCCGGCTTCCTGCGCCGCTCGCAGCGCGTCCGCCGCGGAATTGGCCGCGACGACTTCGGCGCCGTTGAGCCTGAGCATCTCGCTCACCGCCTCCAGCGTCTCCGGATCGTCGTCCACCACCAGGACGCGAAGGCCGGACAGCCGCGGCATCGTCTCCGCCGGCGGACGGCGATCGACGAGCGAGAGGGCCGGCCTGGCGGCGACCTCCTGCGCCTCTCGCAAGAGGGGAATCCTGACCGTGAAGGTGGCCCCCGTTCCCTTGCCGGCGCTTTCTGCCCGGACGGTTCCGCCGTGCATCTCGACGATGTGCTTGACGATGGAGAGCCCGAGGCCGAGCCCGCCATGGCGCCGCACGCTGGAGTTCTCCTGCTGCGTGAAGCGATCGAAGACGAAGGGAAGGAAATCCGGTTCGATCCCGCTGCCCGTGTCGCTGACCCGGAGCAGCGCCGTGCCTTCGTCGTTGACGAGGGTGACCTTCACCTCGCCCTGCTCGGGGGTGAACTTGATGGCATTGGTCAGCAGATTCGTCACCACCTGCTGCAGGCGCACGGAGTCGCCGGAGACGAACCCGGTGGCGGCGTCCAGCGCGGCCTCGATGCGGACGTGCTTTCGCTCCGCAACCAGCGCGGTGGTCTCCAGCGCGGCCTGGACCACGCCGGAAAGGCTCAGCCTGCGCAAGTCCAGGCTCAGCTTTCCCGTGACGATGCGAGAGACGTCGAGCAGGTCCTCGATCAGCCGCGACTGCGCCTTGGCGCTGCGCTCGATGGCCTCGCTGGCGCGGAGCACCTTCTCGGGGCCGAGCCCGGCATGGCGCAAGAGCTGCGCGTTCATCAGCATGGTGGCGAGCGGCGTGCGCAGCTCGTGCGAGAGCGTGGCCAGAAACGCGTCCTTGGTGCGGTTGGCCTGCTCCGCCGCGTCGCGCGCCTGCTGCGCCTCGCCCAGCAGCCGCTTGCGCTCGGTGTCCACCTGCTTGCGCGCGGTGATGTCGTCGATGGAGAGCAGGATCATCGGCCTGGCATTGCTGAAGTGCACCGCCCGCGCGGCGAAGGACATGGTCCGGTGGCCGGCCCGGGGGAATTCGCCCTCGACCTCCAGGTCCTGGAACGGCGTGCGCTGCTGGAAGAGGTCCTTGAGGGCAGCGCGCAGCGCGGGGATGTCC
Source organism: uncultured delta proteobacterium (assembly GCA_963792275.1). Lineage (GTDB taxonomy): Bacteria > Myxococcota > Myxococcia > Myxococcales > 40CM-4-68-19 > 40CM-4-68-19. Next base: position 57,702 of record CAWBVQ010000006.1, on the reverse strand, counting down.
CAGGCGCCGCTGCCCAGGTCGAAGAAGCTGCGGCCTTCCATCTCCATGTGGTCGCCGCCGAAGCTCGCGTAGAACATCTCGTTGGCCGAGATGACCTGGAGCTGCTCGTCGAGCACCACCAGCGGAACCAGCACCGCGTCCACGATGCTCACCGCGAAATCGCGCGACCACTCCGCCTGCTCGACGTGCCGCTTGAGCACGTCGATGTCCACCAGCGAGAGGATGGCGCCGTCCACCTTGCCGTCGGCAGCGAGATAAGGACGGATTTGCTTGCGGTACCAGTGGCCGTTCTGATCCTGCACCTCCAGCTCGCGCATGGCGACGTTGGCGATGGACCAGGCGATGTTCGCGTCCAGGTCGGGGACGTTGACCTTCGGCTTGATGTCGTCGATGGGCCGCCCGATGTCGCTGGGGAGCAGGTTGAAGACGCTCTGCGCCTGCGGGGTGAAACGGCGGATGCGCCGGTGCACGTCGAGGAAGACGATGGGGATCTCCACCGTGTTGAGCAGGTTGACGAGGTCGCTGTTGGCGAGGTTGATCTCGCGGTTGCCGCTCTGCAGCTCGTCGTTGACGGTGGTCAGCTCCTCGTTGGTGGACTGCAGCTCCTCCTTGGCCGTCTGCAGCTCCTCGTTCATGCTCTGCAGCTCTTCGTTGCCGGAGATCAGCTCCTCGTTGGCGGTGCCCAGCTCGTCGTTGACCCGGCCGTGCTCCTCCAGGAGCGACTGGAGATACTCCTTGGAGGCCTCCAGCTCGCGCTCCAGCCGCTGCACCTCCGCCGCGGCATGTCCCTTGGAGCGGCCCCTTCTTCTTCGCCGCGGGCCGCGGCTCCGCGTCCGAGGCGCACTCCTCGAACATCACGGCGTAGTGCGGCTCCTGCGAGCCGGGCCAGCCGGTCAGCGGGATGACCACGATGTCGCAGCGCGTGATCGACCCGCGCTCGCCGACCTCGATGCCGCGCTTGCGGACCGGCGCCTTCTGCTTGCGGGCCTGCGCCAGCGCGGTCTTGAGCGGGATGAGCAGGCCGGCCCGCGCCATCTTGAGCACGTTGGTCTGCGGCTGGCCGGGGGCGGGCTCCAGCCAGGGCCCGGTGCGTCCGCGGAACTGCACCACCTCCAGCTTCTCGTTGAGCACCACTCCCGACGGCGCGTACTTGGCGAGCAGCAGCCGGTCCACGTGCTTGATCAGGTCGAAGGCCGGCCGCTGCGCCTCGGTGGCCGCCGGCGCGAGCAGGTTGGGCATCGATGGCCAGGTCTTCTCGCCGGGCAAGAAGTGGAGCGCGCTGCGGGACGCGCTGCGGGAGTAGATCTTGTTCTCCCTGTCGATGGCGGTGAAGAACTGGCCGTAGGAGCCGATGCTCTCGCTGCGGCCCAGAAGCAGGTACCCGGGCTGGTTCAGGCAGTAGTGGAAGGTCGCCATCGCCCGCTTCTGCAGCGCGGGCCCGAAGTAGATGAGCACGTTGCGGCAGGACACCAGATCCAGCCGGGCGAAGGGCGGATCGCGGGCGAGGTCGTGCCGGACGAAGACGCAGAGGTCGCGCACCCGCTTGCTGATCCGGAACCCGTGCTCCAGCCGGACGAAGTACTTGCGCCGCAGCTCTTCGCCCACGTCGCGGAGCGCGGGCTCGGAATAGACGCCCGTCCTCGCTTGCTCCACCGCGCGCTCGCTCAGGTCGGAGCCGAAGATCTGGATGGGCATCGGATGCTGCTTAGGGCCTCGCTCTCGAGCAGGCTGATGGCGAGCGAGTAGACCTCCTCGCCCGTGGAGCATCCGGCGACCCAGGCGCGCAGCGAGGCGCCGGGCGGCTTCTGCTCGAGGAGCCGGGGGAGGATGTCCCTGGCCAGCGCTTCGAAGACGGCCGGCTCGCGGAAGAACGAGGTGACGTGGATGAGGACGTCCTCGCACAGCGCGCTGGCCTCGGCCTCGTCGGTCTCCAGGAGGCGCAGGTAGGACTGCAGATCTTCCTCCTCGCGCAGGGCCATGCGCCGGGCGGCCCGCCGCTCCACGGTGGCGCGCTTGTATTCGGCGAAATCCACGCCCGTCCTGCCCCGGACGAGGGCGAGGATCTTCTCGAAAGTGTCCGCGTCCTCCTCGGACGTCTTTTGCGGCGCGCCCGCCGCCAGGTAGGGATGCCGGCTCAGCCGGACCAGTTCGGCCGCCAGCTCCGCGATGGGCATGCCCGTGTCGACCACTCCGGCCTTGATGGCGGCCTGCGGCATCTCGGGGAACTTCGCCGTCGCCGGGTCCTGCGCGAAGGTGAAGCCGCCCTCGGCCTTGATGGCGCGCAGGCCCTCCGTGCCGTCGGTTCCGCTGCCGGAGAGCACCACGCCGATGGCCTGCGCCCCGCGCTGTTCGGCGAGGCTGCGGAAGAAGAAGTCGATGGCGAGATGGGGCTTGCGCGACTTCTCCCGGGGCAGGAGCAAGAGCGAGTTGTCCTGAAGGCCGAGGTCGTGGTTGGGCGGGATGACGTAGACGTGGCCGGGCTCCACCTGCGTGCCGCTGGCGGCGGGGGCGACCTTCATCCGGGTGGCGGGCGCGAGCGCCTCGGCGAGCATGCTGGCGTGCAAGGGATCGAGGTGCTGGATGACGACGAACGCCATGCCGCTGTCCGCGGGGATGGCCGAGAGCAGCTCCACGAACGCCGCCAGCCCGCCCGCCGACGCGCCGATGCCGACGATGGGGAAGCCTGCCCGTGAAGGTCTGGACTTGCTCGACGTCATCTACTCCGCCCTGCAGCCCTACGTCTCGCCGGGGTGCTGAAGCACAACGCGCTCCATCGGCACCCCGTGTCAACGTCGAGAGCGCCGGCCTGACCGTCACCCTGGCGGCCTGCAACGGGCCGGCCATGTATTGTAGCGACCTCCATCCCGGCGCGCAGAACCCGCCGTGCGTCCCGCTGTCCAGCAGGGGCGACAGGCCCTTTTCAGTGGCGCGAGCGGTTCAATCGTGCACTGATACGATGCGTCGGGGGAAGGTTGACAATTTGAACACAGTTTCCGGGTCGGCGGACGGTCTGCCGGGTCGCATGGCGGCCAGCGGCGAGATCCCTGCCTCCACCTTGTTCGGCCTCCTCTGGGAGGCGCTGGCGGACCTCCTCGGCACCGCCGCGACGGCAACCTTGCTCAGGCGCGCTGCCCGGCGTGGGGCGATGCGGGATCCGGAGCTGGCTGAGCTCGTGGTCGAGCGGCAGGGGCTGGCCTGGATCTACACCTGCCCGCCCGCCTGGAACGCGGCCTCCGCCGTCCACCTGCACGCGCTGCGCACCCTGATTGGCGAGCTCCGCCCCATCCTGGTGGAGATGACCGGTCAGCTCGTCATCCGCCATCTCGAGCAGGTCCCCGAGCTTCGCGAGCGCGGCCTCCTCGCGCCGCAGGAGGAACCCAAGTGACCCCGAGAGCACCGGCGCTGGAGCGCCTTCCCACCGGAAGCGCCGCCTTCGACCGCATCCTCGGCGGCGGGCTGCCCGTCCGGTCCCTGACCGTCATCTCCGGCGAGCCCGGCGCAGGCAAGACGCTGTTCGCCCTGCAGATGCTCTTCAACCTGGCGCGCACGGGCAAGCAGTGCCTGTACCTGACCACGCTCTCCGAGCCGTCGCTCAAGCTCGTCCAGTACATGCAGCAGTTCTCCTTCTTCGATCAGGCCCTGGTCGGCAAGCAGATCATCTTCGCCGACCTGGGCTCGGTGATTCGCGGCCGGGACGCCGCCGCCGTGCTGGAGGCAATCACCACCCGGGTGGAGCGCGAGGAGCCCGCGGTCGTGGTCATCGACAGCTTCAAGGCCATGCGCGACATCCTCGGGGACGCGCCGGCCATCCGCACGTTCGTCTACGACCTCGCGGTCCACGTGGCGGGCTGGGGAGCCGCCACCCTCTTCGTCGGCGAGTACACCGAGGAGGAGATGGCGCAGAACCCCGAGTTCACCATCGCCGACGGCATCCTCCGCTTCAGCACCCGCCGCGAGGACCTGACCGCGGTGCGCGTGGTGGAGGTGCTCAAGCTGCGCGGGGCCGCCTACGTGACCGGCCGTCACTTCTTCGAGATCGGGGCCGGCGGACTCACCTTCTTCCCGCGCGTGCACAGCCCCGACGCCGCGGGCGAGACGGCGATCGCGTCCTACGCCGAGCGCGCCCCGACGGGGATCGCCGGGCTCGACGAGATGCTCGGGGGCGGGCTGCCCCGGTCGAGCGCGACCGTCATCCAGGGCGCCACCGGCACCGGCAAGACGCTCCTCGGGCTGCAGTTCCTCCTCGAAGGGGCGCGGCGGGGAGAACCCGGGATCCACTTCACGCTGGAGGAGACGCCCGATCAGCTTCGCGGCATCGCCCTGGGGTTCGGATGGGACCTGCAAGAGCTGGAACGGCGCAAGCTCTTTTCCCTCTGCTACGTCTCGCCGGTCGAGCTCTCCACCGACGGCTTCCTCAATCGGGCGCGGGACCTCGTCGAACAGACCGGGGCCAAGCGGGCGGTGCTCGACAGCCTCACCAGCATGTCGCTGGGCGTGCCCTCCGAGCGGCGGTTCAAGGAGCTGGTCTACGCCATGACCAAGCACTTCCGCGGCCTCGAGGTTACCTTCAACCTGAACATGGAGATCCCCGAGCTGCTCGGTTCCGCCCAGCTTTCCGGCCACGGCATCTCCTTCGCCGCCGACAACGTCATCCAGCTCAAGTACGTGGAGCAGGAGGGCCGCCTCGACCGCGGCATCTCCGTGCTCAAGGCGCGCGGCGTGCGGCACGCCACCGACGTGCGCAGGATGATCGTCAAGGACCACCACGGCGTCGAGGTTGGAGCGCCCTTCAAGGGCCTGCGCGGCGTCCTCACCGGCCTCCCCACGCCGCTGGGAGGCGGCGAGCCATGAAGGGAAACGGGCGCCAGGCCGACTCCGGCGTGTTCGCACGCGTGCTCTCCGACATCGCGCAGGTGCTGGAGTCCGCGCAGGGTGCCGCGGAGCGCCTGCGCGGCGCGCTCCAGCTCCTGCGGAAGCTGGTTCCCTACCAGCAGTGCGCGCTCCTGGAGGCGGAGCCAGGCTCCGATCCGCGCCTCACGGACATGCCGGTCATGAGGCCTGAGGAGAAGGGCACGCTGACCGCGGCGTTGCTCGCGCTCTTCGGAAAGATGCTCGAGGAGCGCGCGCTCTCTCCGCAGTTGTCGCCTCTCTTGCGGGGGACCTATCTCGCGGTTCCCGTCATCGGCCTCGACGAGGTGGTGGGGGTCCTCTTCGTCCGCCGGGAGAGCGGCGCCTACCAGAAGCGGGAGCTGCGCGTGCTTTCGCTCGTGGCCGCGCAGCTTGCCTGCTATCTCATGGTGCTGCGCGCGCGCGCCGACGAGAGGCGGATCGCGCGGGACCTTCTCGACGCGCGCAACGCCGCCCGACGCGCCCAGCGCGTGCGGGACGAGCTGGTGAACCTGGTCGCGTACGAGATGAGGACTCCGTTCGCGGCGCTGATGGCCTGGGTGCGTCTGTTGGGCACGCCCGACCTGGAGCCGGAGCTGCGCATGCGCGCGATCGAGACCATCGAGCGCAGCGCCCGGACGCAGGCCCGGCTGGTGGGAGACATGATTGATTTCTCCTCGGCCTCGGTGTGGGACCTGCGCCTCGATCTGCGACCGGTCGACCCGGCCCGGTGCATCGAGGCCGCGGTCGAAGCCCTGCGGCCGCTCGCCGAGCGCCGGGCCATCCGGCTGGAAACCGCGCTCGACGCGTCGGTTCCGCCGGTGGCCGCCGACGCGGAGCGGCTGGACGAGGTGCTCGCGGTCCTGCTCGCGAACGCGTTCGAATTCACCCCCGACGGCGGCCATGTCCAGGTGCTGCTCCAGCCCGCCGGCGGATTCGCGCGCATCCAGGTCACCGACAGCGGGAGGGCCATCGCTGCCGGCCGCCTGCAACACCTCCTCGACGACGTCACCAGCGAGGACAAGCGCGCGGCGCGCAGCGACGGCAGGTTCGCGATCGCCAGGCAACTCGTCGAGCTGCACGGAGGGAGGATCCGCGCCGGAAGTCCGGGCGACGAGAAGGGCGCGACCGTCATCGTGGAGCTTCCCAACCTGACCCTGGAGCCCGTTCCGCCGGGCTGAACGCATCTCGGGTCCGACCTTCCGGAAGGGTGCATGGCGTTCGCGACCGACGACCTCAGGATCAAGGCCATCAAGGAGCTGGCGCCGCCGGCCCACCTCATCCGCGAGTTTCCCTGCAGCGAGAGGGCGGCCACGGCGGTGCACGACGCGCGGCAGGCGATCCACCGGATCCTCCACGGCGAGGACGATCGGCTCATCGCCGTGGTCGGCCCCTGCTCCATCCATGACGTCCGCGCGGCCAGGGAATACGCCGGCCGGCTGGCGGAGCAGCGCGGGCGCCTGGCGGCGGATCTGGAGATCGTGATGCGCGTCTACTTCGAGAAGCCGCGCACCACCGTGGGCTGGAAGGGGCTCATCAACGACCCTGACCTCGACGGCAGCTTCGAGATCAACCGCGGCCTGCGGCTCGCGCGCGAGCTCTTGCTCGACGTCGCCGAGCTGGGGCTGCCGGCGGGTTGCGAGTACCTCGACATGATCACGCCCCAGTACATCGCCGACCTGGTCTCCTGGGGCGCCATCGGGGCGCGCACCACCGAGAGCCAGGTGCACCGCGAGCTCGCCTCGGGCCTCTCCTGCCCGGTGGGCTTCAAGAACGGCGTCGACGGCAGCGTCCGCATCGCCATCGACGCGGTCAAGGCGGCGGGGCAGCCGCACCATTTCCTCTCGGTGACCAAGGGCGGCCACTCGGCCATCGTCTCCACCGCCGGCAACCAGGACTGCCACGTCATCCTGCGCGGAGGCCGCACTCCCAACTACGACGCGGCGAGCGTCGCCTCCGCCTGCCAGCAGCTCGCGGCAGCGGGGCTGCCCGAGCGGCTGATGATCGATGCCAGCCACGCCAACAGCGGCAAGAAGCCGGAGAGGCAGCTTCCCGTCTGCCAGGACGTCGCCGGCCAGATCGCCGCGGGAGACGGGCGCATCGTGGGCGCGATGGTCGAGAGCCACCTCGTCGGCGGACGCCAGGACCTCGCCGCCGGCAAGCAGCTCACCTACGGCCAGAGCATCACCGACGCCTGCATCGGCTGGGAGGACACGGTCCGCGTCCTCGACCTCCTCGCCCAGGGCGTGCGACAGCGCCGCCAGGGGGAGCGGGGGTCGGCCTAGACCACACGGTTGGACTCGCGGTCACGCGGACGTGGGTTACTCCACCGGCTGCGGTGAAACAGCGCGCTTCCTCCGGTCGAGCAATGCTCGTGCGAGTTCCGCGGCCACGCGGAAGACTCGCGATCTTGGGACGTGGGTTACTCCACCGGCTGCGGTGAAACAGCGCGCTTCCTCCGCTCGAGCGATTCTGACCGCGGTCGAGGTCCCGGACCGGGCGACGGAGAAGATGCGGGACCTCGACCGCGCACGTGAGGACGCGAAGAACGCCGTGCACCGATGTTTTTCGGCGTTCTCTCGACCCTTGGAGTGGCGGGCTTGTCCTGGGACGAGTTGACTATGTGACAAAACATTGGCCGCGCGGTGGGAATGGCCGCGAATGAGCGGTCGCGCGCGGGAGCCGGCGACCTCCATCGGTCGGCCGGCTGCATCGACGGCTGCTCGGATGCAGCACGGAGTGAATCGCGCATCCAGCGCACGCGGCTGTCGCTGTGGCCGGACGGCCGATGACGGCAGCCGGCGACGGAGCGGACATGAACCCCGTGCGTCGGCGCCTTTCATCGGCCGGGCCCGTCCCGGAACGAACTACGGGCGAATGTACTAGTCGTCGTCGTGGTCGTGGGCTTCGCAGGAGTGTCGCGAAGGAGAAGGAGGGCCATGGCGATTTGCCGCCGGCTGCAGTCCGGCCGCGGCGCCCGCGGCGACCAGCCGGTCCAGCTCGGCGGCGAAGTCCTCGCAGAGCATCAGGCGCTGCTCGATCATCCGGTCGAGGGCGCCGGCGACTTCGCGCGTGTACTCGTCGAGCGAGCGATAGCGCTCCTCGACCGACGGCCGCGGATCGCCTGCGGCAACGCGCTCGGCCCTGGTCCTCGCGAAGGGGATGTATTGCCCCGCGCTCTCGCAGCCATCGTTTGCCTGCGCCCCCGCGCGCAGCGCCCAGCCGGTATAGGTCGCCAGCGGCACGGTCACGTCGGCCAGGCGCACGCCGGCGATGTCGTTTCCATCGCTGTCGGTCCTGGGAATGAAGCTCGGATAGATGGGGCCATTGGCGGGATTGTCCTCATACACGGGCCCGAAAGCGTGGATGCCGTCGGCCTGCCGCGGCGGATTGAAGGTCGGGATGCCGGTCTCGTGGAACCCGGGCCCGAAGTTGAACAGGTAGCGGGTGGTCTTGAGCCCGGTATAGGTGACGCCGGGAATGTCGGGGAAGCCCATCCTCGACTGCGGGAGCGGCGGCACCAGCGTCCCGTCGTGGAAGGTCGGCACGCGGCTGCGCGGCGGCTCCTTGCGCTCCGTCGCCCATTTGTCCAGCGCGATGAACAGCGCGCGCTGCACCGGCGCGGAATTGAGCGGGTTCTGGAACTGCTGGCACGCGCCCCTGTTCGTCGCGCTGCCGGTGCCGTGCTGGTGGCTGGAGATGAAGTAATTGCGGGCGAAGGGAGAGTCGGGGAGGTCCCTCTTGCCCTGGGGATCGGTATGGAGAAGCGAGGCCGCCTTCACCCAGTACTCGTTGGCCGAGTAGATCTCCATCGCCAGCGGGCAGGTGTGGCTCCTTTCGCAGCTCGCGAACCGGCTGTCGGTCTTGCCGGTGATGGGATCGGTGGTGGTCACGTTGGCGAAGGGGAAGTTGGCCTCGTTGTAGAGGTGGTCCTGGCGATTGCGCTCGGTGCGGCCGGGCTGCGAGAAGCGGAAGTTCATGCTCAGGCCGTCCCCGGCGGCGATCCATTGCATCATTCCGTCGAAGACGATCTTGCCGTTTTCGGCCTGGTTGAACCCGAGGTGGGTGAAGTCGTTCAAGGTGCGGCCCGGCTGGGAGACGACCTCGGTGTAGATTCGCGTCACGTCGCCGGCGAGGGGATTGGCCGTGCCGGCATCGTCCTTGCTCTCGTACCGCAGCCACGCGTTCCAGTCGCGAATGGCGGCGAGACCGAGGGCGTTCACCGTCGGATTCTTCGCCGTGTACGAGAGCTCGTAGATGTCGTTGTTGGTGAACGGCGCGCCGGACGCGAGCTTGATGGCCGTCCCCGCTGTGGGGCCGGAGGTGGATGTGTACTGGAACGCGACCGGCTCCGGCGTGTCGTCGAGGTGCACGCGGTGGGTCAGCAGCGCCTGCGCCGGATCGGTCGTCGCCGCGGGATAGGTGAGCTTGAACGTGGCCGCTCCGGTCACGATGTACTCGTAGGCCGGCCCGGTGATGGGAGAGCCGTCGCGATTCGCCGCCACCGGCAAACTGATGGTGGTGCTCAGGTTGGTCGGAGTGGCCGGCGGCGCGGAGGCGTCCCAGCCGCTGAAGACGACGGTGAATCCGCGCGGCATGAGGAACGCCTCCGCGAGGACGGCGGGGTCGGTGATGGAGGAGCCCGGATCGTTGCCGCCGGGGACGCGGCCGAAGGTGTTCCAGGTCTTGTTTCCGCGGTTGGGCGGCTCGTACATCATCTTGTGGGCGCCCTTGCGCAGGTCGATGGGCTTGAGGATGTAGAAGTCGAACGAGTACTCGACGTTGTGGTTCGCGTTCACCGGCGCGAGCGCGGATTCGACGATCACCGCGTTCTTCGGGTCGTTGGGATTCACTTCCCCGAATGCCGTGCCGACGATCTTCTCGTACTGCCCGACGCCCGGCCAGGAGAAGCCGCCAAAGGTCGGCGATTCGGAATGGGCAGGGTCGATGGCAATCCGGGTGATGCGCGCTTGGGCGTCCTTGATTCCTGCAACCATGCCCGAGGCGAGGGCAACGGCGACAGCCAGCGTCAAACGAGCTCGAGCGTGCATTGGATACCTCCCGGGTCGGACCCGGCCCGCACACGCTCCTCCGCCGGTCGAAAGTCAACCTCGGCAACATCGCGGAAACGGCACGATGCGGCCTAACGTCGTAATCCGCCACTCCTACGCGTCTGCAATCGATTTGTTCACTGTCGAGCTTTGGATGCCAGATCCAATGCGAGGTCCGCGGCGATCGACGCCGCCACTCCACCGCCCGGCCCGCGGTGTTCGACGAAGACCGCGAAGGTGTAGCGCGGCTCCTCCCCTCGGAAGAGCACGCCCGCGAACCAGCCGTTGGAGGTCGGTCCGGCCACCTCGGGGCCGGTGCCGGTCTTGCCGCCGAGTGACCAGCCGGTGCCCGCCAGCCGACTCGACACCGAGGCTGCCGTGCCTCGCTGCACGGCGGCCCGCAGGTCGGCGTCGAGAGCGCGCGCAGCCTTCGTGCGCAAGAAGCCGGCGACTTCGCGCAAGGTCACGGTGACGTGGCGCTCGCCGATGGAGAGAGTGCGTCCCCAGGTGCGGTCGTCGGCGTCGGGCGGAAGCGTCAGCCCGGTAAGGCCGTAGCGGCCGAGCTCGTCGAGGATCGCTTTGGCCCCGAAACGGCGGCGAAGCTCGATGGCCGCGAGCTCGGCCGGACGGTCGTACCCGAAGACCAGCGCGTCGTGCAGGGTCACTGGCCCGTGCCGCGGATCGGTGGCGCGTCGGATGCAACCGCCGCGACCAGCCGGCCCACCTCTGCCAGAACGCCGCTCCGCTGCGCCGCCGGCACGGCGGCCGCCTTGTAGAAACAAGCGACCAGGAGCGGCGCGCGCTGGCCCGGCCAGATGATGGCGATGTCGTTGACTTCGCCGGCGGGTCCAGTGCCCGTCTTGTGGCCGACGCGAAACCCGTGCGGCAGGCCCGCGGCGATGCGATCCGCGCCGACCTTCGCCTCGACGAGCCACGACTCGAGCTGGCCGCGCGACGAGAGCGACAGCGCGCTGCCGAGAAGGATGCCGCGCATGCAGCCGAGCATCGCCGCCGGCGTCGTCGTATCGCGGACGTCGCCGTCCGCGACCAGGTTCAGCGTGGGCTCGGTGCGGTCCAGCCGGGTGATCCGGTCGCCGAGTGATCGGCAGTAGCGAGTCAGGCCGGCGGGACCGCCGAGCGTCGCGAGGATCAGGTTTCCGGCGGTATTGTCGCTCACGCCCACCGCGGCCGCGCAGAGATCGCCGAGCCGCATGCCGCCTTCGGAGACGTGCGCGCGCGTCACCGGCGCGTACTCGAGCAAGTCGCGCTCGCTGTAGCGGACGAAGCGGTCCAGCCAATCCTCCCCGCGGTCCACGCGGGCAAGGATGGCGGCAGCCGCCAGGAACTTGAAGGTGCTGCAGAGCGCGAACCGCTCGTCCGCGCGGTGGCCGAATCGCTTTCCGCTGCCGGAGTCGAAGACGGCGACGCCGAGCCGGCCACCTGACCGTTGCTCGAGCGCCGCGAAGACGTCTCCGGGCGATTCCGCGCGCGGCCTTGCCACCGCGCTCCGCCAGCCTGTGCAGAAGAGGAGAAGCGCGTTGCGCAGGATTCCACGCCGCGTCGATCCAGCGGGGCGGGCCATTCCAGCCTTACCCGGCGGCGGCGGGGCGATGCCGCCTGGAGCGGCGCCGCCAGAAGGCCAGCAGCGGGAGCAGCGCAAGCAGCGTGGGGACCGAGCCGGTTCCGTTGCAGCCGCCGCCGCCCAACGCTGCCGGTACGCCTGCCTGTGCGCCCGCCTCCACGTAGGTGAAGGCGGTGGGCGCGACCGCGGAGCGCCCGTCGGGATCGGTCACCTGCACGTCCACGGCTCCCGGCGCATGCTCCGGGGCAACGACGTCGATGGAGCTCGCATCGAGGTGGGTGACCGTGACCGGCACGCCTCCGAACGTCACCGAAACGCCGGGCGTGAATCCCGTGCCGGAGAGGTGCACCGCCACTCCGCCGCTGGCAGGACCCGAAGGCGGTTCCACCGCGGTCACCGTCTGATCGGCGGGCGGCGCCACCGGCGGCGTCATCAGCGGCGCCAGCGCCTTTGCCGCCTCCTGGCCCATCACGGCCTGTCCGGCGATGCTGGGATGGATGCCGTCCTCGCCGAGACCGGCGGCGAAATGATTGACGTCGCCGGGCGCGGCGAGAGCCGGTTCGAAATCGATCACGTGGTCGATCGGCGCCTGGTGCCGGATCCAGTCGTTGACCGCCAGGCGCCGCGCGATCACCGTCGAAAGGACGCCGTTGCTGGTGGTCTCCTTGGGCAGGAGCGTGCCCGCCCAGATGTGGCAGAAGGGCCGGAGCTGGTCGAAGAGGGTTGCGAGCCGCGCATCGATCTGGTCGGCGGTCAGGCTTCCCAGGTTGTTGGTGCCGAGGAGCACGAGGCAGTCGGTGATGCCTTGCAGGGTGAAGACCTCGTTCTTCAATCCCGCGATCGCCTCGTCCACGCCTTGACCCGATACGGCGGCATTCGCCACCGGCAGCCGGAGCAGGCCCTGCGCCACCGTGGTCCAGGCATTGCGATAGTCGTCGTGCCTGGAGACGAAATCGCCCACGTCGCCGGAGACGTAGCCTTCGGTGATGCTGTCGCCGAGCGCGACGAAAGCCGCGGAGGCAGGACCCTCGACGTCGATGGTGTCGAGCCCGAGCGCGCGCATGGAGGGAGTTCCCGGCGGCGGAATCCTGGACGTTGGCGGAGCTGCCCGCCCACGAGTAGCTGTCGGGAAAGGCGTTGATGGTGCTCGCGGCCAGCGCGCCGTCGACGTCGAAGGAGACGTAGAGCTCGTCGCCGAAGGCGACGGGGAAGGCCACCGGATCGCTCGTGACCCGGCCGCGCGCCGCGGCGGTAAATCCGGGCGCGCCGGCGAAGGTCAGCGCGGTGGGCGCCGAAGCAAGGGCTCCCTGCGTCCGGGCGAGCGCCACCGTGGCGGAGTGAAGGGTGAGCGAGCCATCGCCCGCCTGGAAGCTGAGGCGGATGCGCGAGCCGCCGCGGCCGATGGGAAGCTTCATCCTGTAGGTGGTGCGCGTCGAGGTGCTCACCGAAGACCGGAGCGCCTGGTGGAACCCGGGCTGGAAGATGGCCGCGCCCGCGGAGGCGGCCATTGCAGGGCCGCCAAGGCTGACGAGCAGCGTGCCGAGAACACGGATCGACGGAGCAAATCGCATTCGGTATCTCCGGGGTGGGCGAAGCTCCTCCAGCGAGGGGGGCCGGCCGCTCGGCCGCCCGCGTCGCGGGGATGCTGCTGAGGAGTCCTGGAGAGAACCGCCGTCGGTCGAAGATTGATTCCAGCCGCGACCCTCGCCGTATCGCACCGATTGAGGCGCGTCCCGGCTCAGCGCAACAAGAGCGAGAGCAGCGCCAGGAACGCGGACAGCGCGACCAGCGCCGCCGCAGGCAGTCGGGGAGAGAACCGCCTGCCGCGGCCGCGCATCCCCCGCCTCGACATTCCTTGCAGGACGGGCAGCGAGCGGGAGCGCGCGTCGCGAAACGGGTGCGCCGCGAGCAAGCCCAGCGCCTCGGCCTCGCCGGCGGGAAGCGGTCCCGCGTCCCGCCTGCCGTGCATCGGGCGCCCTTCGGCCTGCTTCGGCGCGCTCTTCGCCACGGCGCGGGCATCGAGCGCCGCCAGCGCCTCCGCAGCGCTCGCGAACCGTTCGCTCCGCTTGCGCGCGGTGAGCCTTTCCAGCCACGCCACGAAAGACGGCGGCGCCTGGATGAGCAACTCCAGCCGCGCCGACTCGTCCCAGAGCGCCTCCTCCGGCGGGCGGCGAGTGAGCAGGTGCAGGAGCGTTGCGCCGAGGCCGTACAGGTCGGCGGTCCGATCCACGGTGCCGCCGAGCGCTTCCGGGGGAAGGTAACCGAAAGTACCGGTCACCGTGGCGCGATGCGTGCCGCCCGGCTTGACCTCGCGCGCGCTGCCGAAGTCCACGAGCGCGAGCCGCCCGTCGGGCCTCAGGATCAGGTTGGCGGGCTTCAGGTCGCGGTGGAGCACCGGAGGCGAGAGGCCGTGCAGGTAGGCGAGAACGCCGAGCACGTCGCGCGCGAGCGCCTCTGCCTCCGCCGCGTCGAAGCGGTGGGTGGCGAGCATCGCGAGCAAGGTGGACCCTTCCACGAGCTCCTGCGCGAGGTAGAGCCGGGTGCCGCTGCCGGTCCCCTCGGTAAAGCTGGCGATGAAGCGCGGGATGGCCGGGTGATCGAGCTGGCGCAGCAGCTCCCCTTCGCGGGCAAAGTCGTCGAGCGTCTTCGCGTCCGGCGCGCGGGCAAAGAGCATCTCCTTGAGGACCACCCGTGCGCCGTCCTTGGCCTGCGCGAGATAGACGCGGCTGTGGCTGCCCTCGTGGAGGAGTCCCAGGACCCGGAAGCCGCCCGCGGCGGCCGTGGCTCCGCACTGGTCGCAGCGCGGCGCCTCGAGCGCGCTTCCGCAGCCCGGGCACGAAGCGGTGCCTGGCTGCTCCGTGGACTCCGCCGCCGGCGGCCCCTGTGAGGTGCGCTCCACGTCCAGATGATACGCCGGAGCGGAGAGCATTGCGCGGGTGTCTTGCCAGTCGCGGCGTGGGGGGATAAAGGTCCGCGCTCCGAACGAGAGGAAAATGCGCGAGGAATTCGATTGCGCCGTGGTGGGCGCCGGGCCCGGGGGCGCCAGCGCGGCTGCGTTCCTCGCCCGCGCCGGAGTCCGGACCCTGCTCGTCGACAAGGCGCATTTCCCCCGCGACAAGGCTTGCGGCGACGCGGTCTGCACCAAGAGCGTGCGCATCCTCGAGGAGCTCGGGCTCAGGGGCGCGGTGGAGCGCGAGATTCTGCGCAAGCGTCTCCACGCAGGTCGTGATCGGCCCACAGGGCCGCGGGCTGCCGCTTCCTTTCGTCGATCAGGTGGGAGGGCAGCGCAAACCAGGCATCGTCTACGTCATCCGCCGCGACCGGTTCGACAACGTCCTCTTCCAGCACGCGCGCTCGCTCTCCGGAGTGACGGCGCTGGAGGGCTTCGCCTTCTCCGATTTCTTGCGCGAGGACGGGCACGTCGCCGGCATCGTTGGAACCGACGCCGCAGGCCGCGAGCGGCGCTTTCGCGCGGCGGTCGTGGTCGGCGCCGACGGCGCGATGAGCCGGGTTGCGGCACGCGCGGGGGCTTACGACTTCTCCCGCAAGGACCACCGGCACTGGATCGCGGCGTTCCGCTCCTACTACCGCGGGGTGCAGGGGCTGACGCGACATGGAGCTGCATTTCTTCGACGAGCTCTCGCCGGGATATTTCTGGATCTTCCCCGTGGGCGGCGGCGAGGCGAACGTCGGCGCGGGAATGGTCGAGGCAGTGGTGCAGGGCCGCGACGGCGCCGCGAAGATCAACTTGCGCAAGCGGACCGCCGAGCTGCTCGCCACGCACCCGCGCCTGCGCGAGCGGTTTTCCGGCGCCTCCCAGGTGGAGGGCAGCTTCCGCGGCTGGCAGCTTCCCTGCGGCAGCGAGCGAAGGCCGCTGGCAGGCGACGGCTGGATGCTGGTGGGCGACGCGGCGTCGCTGGTGGACCCGTTCAGCGGAGAAGGGATCTCCAACGCCATGCAGAGCGGAAAGCTGGCGGCGGAATGCGCCGCGCGGGCCTTGCGCGAAGGTACGGTGCATGCGGGAGGACTGCGCAGCTACGAGCAGCAGGTGTGGCGCGAGCTCGGGTCGGAGCTCGCGACCGGCTACCGGTTGCAGCGGCTCAGCCGCCACCGCTGGCTGGTGCGTGGCATCTTTGCCCGCGCAACGCGGCCGCGGGCGCGCGAGGCCATCGCGGCGCTGATGGGCGACCCGGAAGCGGCAAGGCAGCTCACCCGGCCCTGGTTCTACCTGAAGCTGCTCTTCGCCTGAGGGCGGCGCGCCGTCAGAGCAAGCGGCCGATGGCCATCGCGCCCCAGAAGACGCCGACCGCGAGCGAGAGCGTGCCCACCGCGCCGAGCAGCGCTGCCTGCGCCTTGGGCCGCCGCGAGAGCCTTTGCAGAGGAAAGCCGGCGACGCCGCTGATCAGGGCCATGCCGAGGATCGAACCGAAAGCGAATGCCGCCATCCAGACCAGCGCAGCCCGGGGGCCTGGCATGGTGGCGAGGGCGACGGCGGTGAGGGCGCCGGTCCCGGCGAGCCCGTGGGCCACCCCGACGGCGAGCGGACGCGCCGCCAGCGCGAAGGGCCCCACGTGCACGTGGGGCGGCTGGCCTCCGTGCGAGTGGAGGATCGCGGCCCGGCGCATGGTGAAGAGCGATCGCGCGCCCAGCGCAACCAGCACGAAAGCCACCAGCAGCTCGAAGCCGTCGGCCAGGCGCTGCGGCATGCGGGTGCGCATCGCCAGGAGCAGGCCGCCCGCGCCGAGCAGCGACAGCGAATGCCCGACGCCCCACAGCGCCCCGAGCAGCGAGGCGCGGGAAGGGCGCGGCTCGTCCGCCACCAGCGTCGACACCGCGGCCAGGTGATCGGGCTCCATCGCGTGGCGCATCCCGATGAGGATGCCCAGCCCGCAACTCGCGATCACCGCCAGCATGGCGCACACGGTAAGCAACCGCACCGCGCCGCGCAGCCTCCGGCCGGGTCCGCTTTCCGACGGCGGCGGCAGGCGCGGTTGCCGGAGCGGGCCGCAGGCGCTTGTATGCGACCATGCGCGCGCGACGCTCCATCGAGGTGACCGGCGTCGTGCAGGGCGTCGGGTTCCGGCCTTTCGTGCATGGCGTCGCCTCGCGGCTCGGGCTGGGCGGAAGCGTACGCAATCGCGCGGGCGTCGTCCACATCGAGGTGGAAGGCGACGGCGAGGCCCTGGAGCGATTCGTCGCCGAGCTGCGGAGCAGGCCGCCGGCCCTGGCCCGTATCGACGAGCTGCGCATCCGCGACGAGCCGGCGAGCGGCGAGTGGGAGTTCCGCATCGAGAGCAGCGAAGAGGGCGGCGGCGAGGTGTCGGTCCCGCCGGATGCCGCCACCTGCGACGACTGCGTGCGGGAGATGCTCGATCCGCGCGACCGACGCCACCGCTATCCGTTCGTCAATTGCACCAACTGCGGCCCGCGCCTCACCATCGTCGAGAGCGCGCCTTACGATCGCGAGCGCACCACCATGGCGCGGTTCCGCATGTGCGCGGCGTGCCGCGCCGAGTACGACGATCCGCGCGACCGGAGGTTCCACGCGGAGCCCGTCTGTTGCCCGGCGTGCGGACCTTCCTTGCGCATCCTGGGCGTGGAGACGGCGGAGGAGCCGATTGCCTTCACGGCGCGGCAGCTCTCGGGCGGACTTATCGCCGCCATCAAGGGCATCGGCGGGTATCATCTCTGCTGCGACGCGCGCAACGACGAGGCGGTGGCGGAGCTGCGCAGCCGCAAGGCGCGGGATGGGAAGCCCTTCGCACTGATGGTCCGGGACCTGGCCCAGGCCGAGGAGCTCTGCCGCATCTCTGCCGAAGAGCGCGCTCTGCTCGCGTCCCCGGCGCGCCCCATCGTGCTGCTTTCGCGCCGGCCGGGCGCGCGCCTTTCGCCGGCGGTGGCGCCGGGAGGCAATCCGCTCCTGGGAATCATGCTGCCGTACACGCCGCTGCACCACCTGCTCCTGCGCGCGTTCGCGGGCCCCCTGGTGATGACGAGCGGGAACCGGTCGGACGAGCCCATCGCGCACGAGGACGACGATGCGCTGGAGCGGCTCTCCGGCATCGCCGACTTCTTCCTGCTGCACGACCGCGCCATCCGCACCCGCTGCGACGACTCGGTGATGCGCATCCTCGACGGCGCGCCGCTGCCGCTGCGCCGCGCGCGCGGCTACGCGCCCTTGCCCATCTCCTTGCCGCTGCCGCTCGCCGAGCCGACGCTCGCGACGGGCGGCCAGCTCAAGTCGGCGTTCGCGCTGGGGACGGCCCGCCGCGCGTTCCTCAGCCACCATCTCGGCGACCTCGACCACTGGCCGGCGCTGCGCGCGTTCGCCGATTCGATCCCGCGCTATGAGGAGCTGTGCGGCATCCAGCCGCGGCGCGCCGTGCACGACCTGCATCCGGACTACGCCTCGACCCGCTGGGCCGAGCGCTCCGCGCTGCCGCGCCTGGCGGTCCAGCACCACCATGCCCACTTCGCCAGTTGCCTCGCCGAGAACGGCGAGCGCGGCCGGGCCATCGGGGTCTGCTTCGACGGCACCGGGTACGGCGCCGACGGCACCATCTGGGGGGGTGAGTTCCTCGTCGGGGACGCGGGCTCCGTCTCGCGCGCGGCGCATCTGTTGCCCGTCCAGATGCCGGGGGGAGAGGCGGCGATCCACGAGCCGTGGCGCATGGCCGCGTCGCACCTGCGCGCAGCCGGCGAAGCGCACGCCAAGGTGCCCTTCGGCCCGCTGACCTCGAGCATGGGCCGCCTCTTCGACGCGGTGGCCGCGATGGCGGGCGTCCATCAGGGCCGCGTGGACTACGAGGCCCAGGCCGCCATCGCGCTGGAATGGCGGGCCGCCGGGGCAGAGGCGGAGGACGGCTACCCGGCGGAGATCTTCGAGAGCGGCGATGCGCTGGTGCTCGATCCCCGCCCGCTGATCCGGGCGATCGCCGCCGATCTTCGCAACAGTACGGAGCCAAGGCTTCTGGCGCGCCGCTTCCATTCCGCGGTGGTCGCGTGGACCGTCCGGACTTGCGGGCTCTTGCGCCAGCGCACGGCGGTCGCCACGGTTGCCCTGACGGGCGGAGTGTTCATGAATGCCATCCTGGCGCACGAGTGTGCCGCGCGCCTGTCCGCCGACGGGTTTCGTGTGTTACGCCACCGGCTCGTGCCCCCCAACGACGGCGGCCTGTGCCTCGGGCAACTTGCAGCGGCGGCCGCGCCGGGACGCGCTCGAGGAGTAGGCGATGTGTCTGGCGATCCCTGGCCGCCTGATCGAGAGAGCCGAAGAGAACGGCCTCCGCATGGGCAAGGTGGACTTCGGCGGCACGCGCAAGACGGTGTGCCTCGAGCACGTGCCCGATGCGCAGCCCGGCGACTACGTGCTGGTGCACGTGGGGTTCGCGCTCGCGCGCATCGACGAGGCGCGAGGCGCAGCGGGTGTTCGAGGTGCTGCGCGAGCTGGACCAGCTCGGCGAGCTGACGTCGCATGAAGTTCCTCGACGAATACCGGGACGCGCGCCGCCGCGCGCGGTCTGGTGGAGCTGATCGCGCCGCAGCGCCACGCGCCCCTGGGTCATCATGGAGGTCTGCGGCGGCCAGACGCACAGCATCGTGAGGTACGGTCTCGACGAGGT
This sequence comes from uncultured delta proteobacterium, assembly GCA_963792275.1. Lineage (GTDB taxonomy): Bacteria > Myxococcota > Myxococcia > Myxococcales > 40CM-4-68-19 > 40CM-4-68-19. The sequence goes on along the minus strand of CAWBVQ010000006.1, from coordinate 38,560 downwards.
GCTGCCCGAGGGCATCGAGCTGGTGCATGGCCCGGGCTGCCCGGTCTGCGTCACCTCGCTGGAGATGATCGACCGGGCGCACGCCGTCGCCTCGCGCCCCGAGGTGATCTTCTGCTCCTTCGGCGACATGCTGCGCGTGCCCGGCTCGCGCGGCGACCTGCTGCGCGCTCAAGTCGCAGGGCGCGGACGTCCGCGTCGTCTATTCGCCCCTCGACGCCGTGAAGCTCGCCGCGGCCAATCCGGAACGCGCGGTGGTGTTCTTCGCGATTGGATTCGAGACCACCGCGCCGGCCAACGCCATGGCGGTTGCGGCGGCGCACAAGCGCGGGCTGACCAACTTCTCGGTGCTCGTCTCGCACGTGCTCACGCCGCCGGCCATCACCGCGATCTTGCAGTCTCCGGGCAACCGCGTGCAGGCCTTTCTCGGCCCCGGCCACGTCTGCACGGTGATGGGCACCGCCGAGTACGAGCCCATCGCGCGCCATTATCGCGTGCCGGTGATCATCTCGGGGTTCGAGCCGCTCGACCTGCTCGACGGGATCCTGCGCGCGGTGCGCCAACTGGAGGCGGGCCGCGCGGAGGTGGAGATCGTCCTACGGACGGGCCGTGCGGCCGGAGGGCAACTCCGCGGCGCGGACGCTGGTGGAGCAGGTCTTCGAGGTCTGCGACCGCAAGTGGCGCGGGGTGGGGACCATTCCCAAGAGCGGCTACCGGCTGCGCTGGGAGTACCGCGACCACGACGCCGAGCGGAGGTTCGAGGTGGAGCACGTGGAGACGAACGAGTCGAAGCTGTGCATCAGCGGGCAGGTGCTGCGCGGCATCAAGAGGCCGCGCGACTGCCCGGCCTTCGGCAGGGAGTGCACGCCGCTCTCGCCGCTCGGCGCCACCATGGTCTCCAGCGAGGGCGCCTGCGCGGCCTACTACGCCTACGGGCGGCACTTGAAGGTGGCGCGGTGATGCGCGAGGCGATCCTGCGCAAGGTGGGCGAGAGCTGCTCGGTGAAGCAGCAGTTCTTCGAGAAGAACGCCGCCGCCATCGAGGAGTGCGCGCGCGCCCTCTCCGCTGGTTTCGCCCGCGGTGGCAAGCTCTTCGTCTTCGGCAATGGCGGCAGCGCCTGCGACGCGCAGCACGTGGCGGTGGAGTTCATGCATCCCGTCTTCGAAAAGCGCGCGGCGCTGCCGGCCATCGCCCTGAATACGGATACCGCGCTCCTCACCGCCAAGGGCAACGACCGCGACTACTCGATGACCTTCGCCGAGCAGCTCTCGGTCCTGGCCAGGCCCGGCGACATGGCGCTGGGCATCTCCACCAGCGGCAAGAGCGCCAACGTCAACCGCGCGTTGCAGGCGGCGCGCGAGAAGGAGCTCCTCACCATCGGATTTTCCGGGCGCGACGGCGGCCGCATGCCGGCGCTGTGCAGGTATTCGTTCGTGGTGGAGAGCTTCAGCATCCACCGCATCCAGGAGGCGCAGGAGACGCTCCTGCACGTGCTCTGGGACCTCGTGCACCTCGCCCGCGGCGAGGAGGACGTGCTCTGATGGACTTCGGCGCCTGCCCGGTCCCGGCTTCCGGCTATGCGCAGATCGTCCTCGGCCACGGCAGCGGCGGGCGGCTCTCCGCCGAGCTGCTCCGGCAGGTGTTCCTGCCCGCCTTCGGCGCGCCTCTGGCGCTGGAGGACCAGGCCACGGTGCCGGTGCCAGGCGAGCGCATCGCCATGACCACCGACTCCTTCGTGGTGCGGCCGCTCTTCTTCCCCGGCGGGGACATCGGCAAGCTCGCCGTCTGCGGCAGCGTCAACGACCTCGCGGTGGGAGGCGCGCGACCCCTCTACCTCGCGGTGGCCTTCATCCTCGAGGAGGGCCTGGCCATCGACGACCTGCGCCGCATCGCCGCATCGATGCGCCGCGCCTGCGACGAGGCGGAGATCCGGCTGGTCACCGGCGACACCAAGGTGGTGGACAAGGGCAAGGGCGACGGCGTCTTCATCACCACCACCGCGGTGGGCGCGGTGCCCGCGTCGTGCGCGCTCTCCATCTCGGCAGCGCGGCCCGGGGACGCCATCATCGTCTCCGGCACGCTCGGCGACCACGGCGTCGCCATCCTCTCCGTGCGCGAGGGGATCGAGTTCGAGACGCCGCTGCTCTCCGACTGCGCGCCGCTCACCGGACTGGCGCAGGCCGCGCTCGGGGCGGGGCGGGTACGCTGCATGCGCGATCCCACGCGCGGCGGGCTCTCCAGCGCCTTGAACGAGCTGGCGGAGGCCTCCTGCGTCGGCGTCGAGCTGGACGAGACGCGGATTCCCTTGAAGCCGGAGGTGCGCAGCGCCTGCGAGATGCTGGGGCTGGATCCTTTGTATGTCGCCTGCGAGGGCCGCCTGGTCGCGGCGGTGGCGCCGGGCGACGAAGAGCGCGTGCTCGCCGCGCTGCGCGCGCACCCGCAAGGACGCGATGCGGCGCTGGTCGGGCGGGTGGTGGCCGAGCATGCGGGATTCGTCACCGTGCGCTCGCTGGTCGGCGGCGAGCGCGTCCTGCCGCTGCTCTCGGGCGAGCAGCTCCCGCGGATCTGCTGAGATGCGCGTCCTCGTCGCCGGCATCGGGAACATCTTCCTCTCCGACGACGGCTTCGGCTGCGAGGTGCTCCGCCGGCTCGGGCAGCGGCCGCTCCCCGACGGCGTGCGCGCGCTCGACTTCGGCATCCGTGGAATCGACCTCGCCTATGCGCTCCTCGAGCGGTGGGACGCCGCCATCTTCGTCGATGCCATGCCGCGCGGGGGCGAGCCGGGCACGCTCTACCTCTTCGAGCCGGCCGGCGGCGGACCGCCGTCCATCGAGGCGCACTCGATGGACCCGGCGCGGGTGCTCTCCTTCGCGCGCGAGCTGGGCGAGGTGCCGCCGGTGCTGCGCGTGCTCGGCTGCGAGCCCGCCACGGTGGAAGAGGGAATCGGGCTCTCGGCGCAGGTCGCGGCGGCGGTGGAACCGGCCATCGGGCGCGTCGGCAAGCTGCTCGCGGAGCTTGGCCATGCATGAGCTGGGCATCGCGCAGCAACTCGTCGAGATCGCGGCGGAGTCGAGCGGCGGCGCGCGCATCCTGCGCGTGGTGGTGGAGGTGGGAAAGCTCGCGGTCGTGCTGCCCGAGGCGCTGCGCTTCTGCTTCGAGGCGGTCAGCGCGGGCACGCCGGCGGAAGGTGCGGAGCTTCAGATTGTCGAAGTGCCGGGAGTGGCGCAGTGCCGGGCGTGCGGCGCGCGGGTGGAGCTCTTGCGGCCGTTCGGGCGGTGCGCCTGCGGGGGCACGGATTTGGAGTGGAAGAGCGGCGAAGAGCTGCGCATCAAGGAGCTGGAGGTGGCCTGACATGTGCGCGACCTGCGGATGCGGCGAAGTGGAGCACGAGCACCACCACGATCACGAGCACGACCACCATCACGATCACCACGACGACCACCAGCACCGCCGCATCTCGGTGGAGCGCGACCTCCTGGAGAAGAACCAGCGCGTCGCCGAGCGCAACCGCGGCTTCTTCGCCGGCCGCGGCGTGCTGGCGCTGAACCTGGTCGCCTCGCCGGGCGCGGGGAAGACGACGCTGCTCGAGCGCACCCTCCGCGACTGGCGGGCGACTTTCGAGCCTGCGTGGTCGAGGGCGATCAGGCGACCGACTTCGACGCGGAGCGGATGCGAGCGGCGGGCGCGCGCGCGGTGCAGGTCAACACCGGCACCGGCTGCCATCTCGACGCGGAGATGATCGCGCGCGCATTGCCCGAGCTGCGGCCGGAGCGCGGCTCTGTGCTCTTCATCGAGAACGTCGGCAACCTCGTCTGCCCCGCGCTCTTCGATCTGGGCGAGCACGCCAAGGTGCTGGTCGCCTCGGTCACCGAGGGAGAGGACAAGCCGCTCAAGTACCCGCACATGTTCCGCGGCGCGAGCCTCCTGCTCTTGAACAAGATCGACCTCTTGCCCCACGTCCGCTTCGACGCGGCGCGGTTCGAGGCGCTGGCGCGCGAGGTGAATCCGTCGATTGAGATCCTGCGCATCTCCGCCGAGCGCGGCGACGGGCTTGCGGGCTGGTACCGCTGGATCGTCGCGCGCGCTACGTCGGCGGTGCATCCGCAAGAGCAGGGGGTTTGAGCTCGAACGAATTGCGGTTCCAGCGGGTTTGCAGCGACGTTCGTCTGGGCGTAGGGCTACGGGGAGCGCGATGGAGGACAGGCGGCCAACGGCCCTGGAGGAGAGCGGGCGAATCGAGCAGCTGCTCGCCGAGGTGCGCGCGCTTATCGCCTTCGCCCGCCTGGGAGCGGGTGGAGGAGCTGATGCAGCGGCTGCTCGCGATGCAGGGCGAGGCGCTCATGCGACTGCTCGCCCATGCGCGCGCTTGCGGCGCGGACGGGACCCTGGATGCGCGCATCGCCGCCGACGACCTGCTCTCAAGTCTCTTGCTCCTGCACGGGCTGCACCCGGTGCCGGCAAGGGAGCGCGTACTGCGCGCGCTGGAGGAGTTGCGCCCGCGACTGGCGGCGCGCGGAGTCCGCGCCGAGCTGATCGCGCTGGAGGACGGCGTCGTACGCCTGCGCGTCGCAGGAACCGCGGAGGGCGCGGAGCAGGCGCTGCGGCGCGCCGTCGAAGATGCCGCGCCCGAGCTTTCCGGCGTGGAGATCGAAGCTCCGCCGGGCCGGCTCGTGTCCTTGCGCATTTCCGGGGCGGAGCCGTGAACGAGCTGCGGGCCCTCTCGCGCTATGCGCGCCGCAAGCCCGCGCCGCCGCCGCGCCAATGCTGCGAGCTGTGCGGCGTCGCCGTCGCCGAGGAACACCGGCACGTGGTCGACCTGGAAGCGCGCGCGCTGCGCTGCTCCTGCCCGGCCTGCTCGATCCTCTTCGACCAGCAGGGCGGGCGGTTCCGCCGCGTCCCCGAACGGGTGTTGCGCGCGCCGCCGCTCCCGGCCGAGCGCTGGGCGGGGCTGGGGGTGCCGGTGCGGCTCGCCTTCGTCTTCTTCAACTCCAAGCTCGGCCGCTGGTGCGCTTCCTACCCGGGCGTGGCCGGCGCCATCGAATCGGAGATCGCGCAGGAGAGCTGGGACGAGCTTGCGCGCGAGCACCCGGTGCTCCGCGAGATTGCGCCGGATGTCGAGGCGCTGCTGGCGTGGGGTCCGCACGGCGCTCCCGCGCTGGAATGCTTCGTCGTTCCGGTGGACGCCTGCTATGAGCTGGCCGGCCTCTGCCGCACGCACTGGCGCGGCTTCGACGGCGGCGACGACGTGCGCCGTGAGATGGACGCGTTCTTCGCCCGGCTTCGCAGCCGGGCGTCGTGAGGTCTGGCATGGGCCTGGAGACGGCGCGCAGGCTGGCGGACGCGGTGCTGCTCGAGGGATACGTGCTCTATCCCTATCGGGCATCGTCCGCCAAGAACCGGTTCCGCTGGGCCTTCGGCGTGCTCGCGCCCCGCGCCTGGACGGAAGCCGGGGGATGCGAGGAGTGGTGGCTGGAGACGCAGGTCCTGGTGGACCCCGGCGCGAAGGTCCGCGGCACGCTGCGCTTCTTGCACGCGGAAGCGCGCACCGTCGAGGCGCCCGACGGCACTCCCCTCGCCTCCCTCGAGGTGGGCGGCCGGCTCCTCCTTCCCTGGGACGAGGGACGCATCCGCGAGATCGAGCTGCCCGGCGCGCCGGCCGGCGACTCGATGGCCTTCGCGGTGCCCGGCGAGGAGTCGATGGAGGAGGTGCGCGACGAACGCGACGAGCTGATGGGCCGCTTGTGCAGGCGGATGCTTCCCATCCGCGGCACCGTCCGCATGCGCGCCGAGCTCGTGGAGGCGGAGCGGCCCCTGTCCAGGCTCTCGGTCCGCGTCGAGAACGACACTCCCTGTGACAATCCCGGTGCGCCTCGCGACGAGGCGCTGCGCGGCTCGCTGATCGCCGCGCATCTCGTCCTGGAGGCGAGTTGCGGTGCCTTCTACTCGCTGACCGATCCGCCGCCCTGGGCCGCCGCGGCGGCCGCCGCCTGCAAGCCGGTGCGGAGCTGGCCGGTGCTCGCCGGTCCGCCCGGAACGCGCGACACGGTGCTCGCCGCGCCCATCATCCTCTACGACCATGCCGCCATCGCCCCCGAGAGCCCCGGCGATCTCTTCGACAATACCGAGATCGACGAGATCCTGGCGCTGCGCACGCGGACGCTCACCGAGGCGGAGAAGCGCGAGGCCCGCGCCACCGACCCGCGCGCCGCCGAGGTGGTGGACCGGGTGGACACCATGCCGCCCGAGATGCTGTCCCGCCTCCACGGCGCCCTGCGCGGCCTGCACCGCGGCGAGATGGTGCCGCGGCCGGCGCGCCCGCAGCCGGCGCTGGGGAAGGGCGCGCGCGTGCGGCTGTGCCCCGGCAAGCGCCGGACCGACGCGCAGGACCTGCTCTTCGCCGGCCGCTCCGCCACGGTGGAAGCCGTGCTGCGCGACGCCGAGGACCGCGAATACCTGGCGGTGACCATCGACGACGATCCGGCGGCGGAGCTGCATCGCTGGTACGGGCGGTTCCACTACTACCGGCCCGACGAGGTGGAGCCGCTCTGAGGCGCCCGCTGCACCCCGGCCATCTTCACCAGTCTTGAACTTTGCATGACTCCAGGCGCGCCGTTCGTGCAGCTTGCATGGGCTGGGAGATTGGACCTGCGCGGCTCCGCTCGAACACGGACCGTGGCCCGCTGCATGCAGTCCGTCCCGCTCCATGAACGACCTGCTCTTCGTCTCCATCACCGCCGCGTTCTTCGGCTGCGCCTGGGCGTACGTGCACGCCTGCGAGCGGCTGGGGTGACGCCATGCCCATCGACTACGCCATCGGCGCGGCCATTTCCCTGCTCCTCGCCGCCTACCTCGTCTGGGCGCTCCTGCGCCCCGAGCGCTTCTGATGGGGACCCCCGGCTGGTTGCAGCTTGCGGTCTTCGCCGCCGTGGTCGCGGCCCTCACCAAGCCGCTCGGCGGCTACCTCTACAGCGTCCTGGAAGGTCCGACCGGACCGATGCCGCGCCTCGAGCGCGCGCTGTATCGCCTTTGCGCCGTCGATGGGCGGGAGCAGACCTGGCAGCAGTATGCCGGCGCGCTCCTCGCGTTCAGTTTCGTCAGCGTCCTCGTCATCTACGCGATCCAGCGCTTCCAGGCCGTGCTGCCGCTGAATCCACAGAAGCTTCGGCGTCCGTTGATCCGGCGCTGGCGTTCAACACCAGCGTCGAGCTTCACCACCAACACCAACTGGCAGGCGTACCGCCGGCGAGTCGACGATGAGCTACCTCACGCAGATGGCCGCGCTGGCCTGGCACAACTTCACCTCGGCGGCGGCGGGCATCGGCGTTGCGCTCGCCCTGGCGCGCGGGCTTCACCCGCCGGCCAGGCGGCGACAGGCTCGGGAAACTTCTGGGTCGACCTCGATCCGCTCGACCCTCTACGTGCTCCTCCCCGCCTCGGTCGTCTTCGCGCTCTTCCTCGTCTCGCAGGGCGTGATCCAGAACTTCGCCGCCTACCGCCGACCTCACCACGCTGCGAAGGCGCGGAGCAGACGCTCGCGCTGGGCCCGGTCGCCTCGCAGGAGGCGATCAAGCTGCTCGGCACCAACGGCGGCGGCTTCTTCAACGCCAACAGCGCACACCCCTTCGAGAACCCCACGCCGCTCACGAATTTCGTGCAGATGGTGCTCATCTTCGCCATCCCCGCGGCGCTGACCTACACCTACGGACGCATGGCGGGCGAGCACGCGGCAGGGCTGGGCGCTCTTCGGCGCCATGGGCGTCGCTCTTCCTCGCCGGCGCGCTGGCGTGCTCACTGGCCGAGGCGCGCCCGAACCCGGCGCTCGCGGGGCTCGCCGTCGACCAGCAGGCACGGGAACATGGAGGGCAAGGAGGCGCGCTTCGGCGTCTCCGCCTCCGCGCTCTTCGCCACCGTGACCACCGACGCGTCCTGCGGCGCGGTCAACGCCATGCACGACAGCTTCACGCCGCTGGGCGGCCTGGTCCCGCTGGTGAACATCCAGCTTGGCGAGGTGATCTTCGGCGGCGTCGGCGCGGGCCTCTACGGCATGCTGGTGATGGTCGTGCTCTCGCGTCTTCATCGCCGGCCTGATGGTGGGCCGCACGCCGGAGTACCTGGGCAAGAAGATCGAAGCGCGCGAGATGAAGCTGGCGATGCTCTACGTGCTCGTCTTCCCGCTCCTGATCCTCGGCCTCGCGGCCTGGGCGGCGGTGACGCCCGCGGGCGCTGCCTTCGCTGGGCAATGCCGGCCCGCACGGCCTGAGCGAAATCCTCTACGCCTTCACCAGCGGCGCCGGCGAACAACGGCTCCGCCTTCGCAGGCCTGAACGCCAACACGACCTTCTGGAACCTCGCGCTCGGCATCTCCATGCTCGCCGGACGCTTCCTCATGATCGTCCCGGCGCTGGCCATCGGCGGGTCGATGGTGGGCAAGAAGGTGGTACCGCAGGGGCCGGGCACCTTTCCCACCGACGGCGTGCTCTTCGCCGCGCTCCTCGTCGGGTCGTCGTGATCGTCGGCTGCGCTGACCTTCTTCCCCGCGCTCTCCCTCGGTCCGGTCGTCGAGCACTTCGCGAGCAGGAAAGGTCTTCTGATGGCCGCGCCAGCTCTCGGCTGCTTCGATCGCCTCGATCCTCCGCGCGGTCGTGCGCGACAGCTTCCGCAAGCTCGCGCCGCGCCTGGTGGCGAAGAACCCGGTCATGTTCGTGGTCGGGGTCGGCAGCATCCTCACCACCGCGCTCTGGGTCCGCGACGTCATCTTCCATCCCCAAGGGTCGCCGCCGGCATGGTTCACGCTCGCGACCAGCCTCTGGCTCTGGTTCACGGTCCTCTTCGCCAACTTCGCCGAGGCGGTCGCGGAGGGACGGGGCAAGGCCCAGGCGGACGCGCTGCGCAAGATGCGCAAGGAGACGGTGGCGCGGAGATCCGGCTCTGGCCCCGTCCCGAGGACGTTCCGTCGCTCTCGAACGAAGACTTCATTCCCGCCTCCCGGCTGAGAAGGGCGACCTGGTCGTGGTCGAGGCAGGACAGGTGATCCCCGGCGACGGCGAGATCGTCGACGGCATCGCCTCGGTGGACGAATCGGCCATCACCGGCGAGTCCGCCCCCGTCATCCGCGAGAGCGGCGGCGACCGCAGCGGCGTGACCGGCGGCACGCGGGTGCTCTCCGACCGCATCGTCGTGCGCATCACCGCCGACCCGGGCGGGTCGTTCCTCGACCGCATGATCGCTTTGGTGGAGGGCGCCTCGCGGCAGAAGACGCCGAACGAGATCGCGCTGCACATCCCTCCTCCTCTCCCTCTCTCTCTCCCTCCTCTCTCTCTCCTCTCCCTCTCTCCTCTCCCTCCCCTCCTCTCTCCCTCCTCTCCCTCTCCCTCTCTCCCTCCCTCCCTCTCCTCCCTCCTCCTCTCTCTCTCTCTCTCTCCTCTCCCTCTCCCCCTCCCTCTCTCCCTCTCCCTCCCTCTCTCCCTCTCCTCTCTCCCTCCCTCCCTCTCTCTCTCTCCTCTCCCTCCTCCCTCTCCTCTCTCCCTCTCCTCTCCTCCCTCCTCTCCTCCCCTCCCTCTCCTCTCTCCCTCTCCTCTCCTCTCCCTCTCTCCTCTCCCTCTCCTCTCTCCCTCTCCCTCCTCCTCTCTCCCTCCCTCCCTCTCCCTCTCCCTCCTCCCTCTCCCTCTCTCCCTCCCTCTCCTCTCTCCCTCCTCCCCTCTCTCTCCTTCTCCTCCCTCTCCTCTCTCTCCTCTCCTCCTCTCTCTCTCCCTCTCTCCTCTCTCTCTCTCTCCTCCCTCTCCCTCTCTCTCTCCTCCTCTCTCTCTCCTCTCCCTCCTCTCCTCCCTCTCTCCCTCTCTCCCTCTCTCTCTCCTCCCTCCCTCCCTCCTCTCTCTCCTCTCTCTCCTCCCTCTCTCTCTCTCTCCTCTCTCTCTCCTCTCTCTCCTCTCCTCTCTCTCTCCTCTCCCTCCTCTCCCTCTCTCCTCTCTCTCCTCCTCTCCTCTCCTCTCTCCTCCCTCTCTCTCTCCTCCTCTCTCCCTCTCTCTCCTCTCCTCCCTCCCTCCTCTCCTCTCTCTCTCCTCTCTCCTCTCTCTCTCCTCTCCCTCCTCCCTCTCCTCCTCTCCCTCCTCTCTCTCCCTCCCTCCCTCCTCTCTCTCCTCTCCTCTCTCCCTCCCTCTCCTCCCTCTCTCCTCTCTCCTCTCTCTCTCCCTCCTCTCTCTCCCTCTCTCTCCCTCCCTCCTCTCCTCCCTCTCTCCTCTCCCTCCCTCCCTCCTCTCTCTCTCTCTCCCCTCTCTCTCTCTCTCTCCCTCCTCTCTCTCTCTCTCCTCCTCCTCCTCCTCCTCCTCCTCTCCTCCTCTCTCTCCTCCTCTCCTCCTCCTCTCTCTCCTCCTCTCTCTCCTCCTCTCTCTCTCCTCCTCTCTCTCTCTCTCTTCCTCTCTTCCTCTCTCCCTCTCCTCCTCTCTCTCTCCTTCCTCTCTCTTCTCTCTCTCTCTCTCTCTCCTCTCCTTCCTCTCCTCTCTCTCTCTCCTCCTCTCTCTCCTTCTCTCTCTCTCTCTCTCTCTCTCCTCTCCTCTCCCTCCTCTCTCTCTCTCTCCTCTCTCTCTCTCCCTCCCTCTCTCTCTCTCTCCTCTCTCCTTCCTCTCTCTCTCCCTCTCTCTCCCTCTCTCTCTCTCTCTCCTCCTCTCTCTCTCCTCTCCTCTCTCCTCCTCTCCCTCCCTCCCTCTCTCTCTCTCCTCTCTCTCTCTCCCTCTCCTCTCCTCTCTCTCTCCTCTCTCTCCCTCCTCCCTCTCTCTCTCCCTCTCTCTCTTCTCTCTCTCTCTCTCTCTCCTCCCTTCCCTCCCTCCCTCCCTCCCTCCCTCTCCCTCTCTCTCTCTCTCTCTCTCTCTCTCTCTCTCTCCTCTCCTCGTCTTCCTCTTCGCCTGCGTGACCCTGGTGCCGCTCGCGCTCTACTCCGGCGTCCGCCTCTCGGCCACGGCGGTGGTCGCGCTGCTCGTCTGCCTGATCCCCACCACCATCGGCGGGCTGCTCTCCGCCATCGGCATCGCTGGCATGGATCGCCTGCTGCGAAAGAATGTGCTGGCGATGAGCGGGCGCGCGGTGGAGGCGGCGGGCGACGTGGACGTGCTGCTGCTCGACAAGACCGGCACCATCACGCTCGGCAACCGGATGGCGACCGAGCTCTTGCCGGCGCCCGGCGTGCGCGTCGAGGAGCTCGCCGACGCGGCGCAGCTCGCCAGCCTGGCGGACGAGACGCCCGAGGGGCGCTCGATCGTCGTGCTGGCCAAGGAGAAGTACGGGCTGCGCGGCCGCGAGACGAAGGGCTTCGCCACCTTCATCCCCTTCACCGCGCAGACCCGCATGAGCGGCTGCGACCTCGGACGGGCGCGAGCATGCGCAAGGGCGCCGTCGACGCGGTGGCGGAGCACGTCGCGGCGCTGGGCGGCAGCGTCCCGGACGAGCTGGTGAAGGCCGCGGGCGCCATCGGCGATGCCGGCGGGACGCCGCTCGCCGTCGTCGGACGGGGCGCGGGTCCTCGGGCTCGTCCACCTCAAGGACGTGGTCAAGGGCGGCATCGCGGAGCGGTTCGCCCGCTTCCGCGCCATGGGCATCCGCACGGTGATGATCACCGGCGACAATCCGCGCACCGCCGCGGCCATCGCCAGGGAGGCCGGCGTGGACGACTTCCTTGCCCAGGCCACGCCGGAGGCGAAGATGCGCCTGATCAAGGAGGAGCAGGCCAAGGGCAAGCTGGTGGCGATGACGGGCGACGGCACCAACGACGCCCCCGCGCTCGCCCAGGCGGACGTGGGCGTGGCCATGAACACCGGCACCCAGGCGGCCAAGGAAGCCGGCAACATGGTGGACCTCGACTCCGACCCGACCAAGCTGCTGGAGGTGGTGGAGGTCGGCAAGCAGCTGCTGATGACGCGCGGCACGCTGACCACGTTCTCCATCGCCAACGACGTGGCCAAGTACTTCGCCATCCTGCCGGCGCTGTTCGTCGGCGTCTTCCCCGAGCTTGCGCCGCTGAACGTGATGCGGCTGGCCTCGCCCTACAGCGCCATCCTCAGCGCAGTCATCTTCAACGCCGTCATCATCGTCCTCTTGATTCCGCTGGCCCTGCGCGGCGTGCGCTACCGGCCGCTGGGCGCCGCCGCGCTGCTTCGCCGCTCCCTGCTCGTCTACGGCGTGGGCGGCGTCGTCGGTGCCCTTCGTGGGCATCAAGCTGATCGATCTGGTCGCTCGTGGCCGGCTGGGAGGTTTCCATGATCGCTGACCGCGCTTCGCACTGCCGCTGGTGACGCTGGTCCTCACCGGCATCGGCTATCCGCTGCTGGTCACCGGCCTCGCGCAGCTCTCCTTTCCCGGCAAGGCGAACGGCAGCCTGGTGAAGAACGACCACGGCGCCGTGGTCGGGTCGGAGCTGATCGGCCAAGACTTCTCCGCGGCGGCATACTTCCAGCCGCGGCCCTCGGCCGCCGAGACTGGCTACGACGCGCCGGCTTCCGGCGGCTCGAACCTGGGTCCCACCTCGAAGAGGCTGCGCGACCGCGTCGCGGCGGAAGTGGAGCGGCTGCGAGGAGAACCCGGTGCCCGGGCCGTCCCCGCGGAGCTGGTCACCGCGTCGGCGAGCGGGCTCGACCCGCATCTCGGTCCGCAGGCGGCGCTCTGGCAGGTGCGGCGCGTCGCCGCGGCACGGGGCCTCGCACCCGAGAGCGCGTGCGCGCGCTGGTCGAGAGCAGGGTGGAAGGGCGCGATCTCGGCTTTCTCGGCGAGCCGCGCGTCAACGTCCTGCTCCTCAACCTCGCGCTCGATCGGCAGTTCGGGCGCGCCATCGGCCTCCGGGAGGTAGACTCGCGACGTGCCGCGGACGCGGCCGCGCCGAAGACTTCCTCGAGCTGGTCCAGCGCGGCAAGCGCGGCCGCCTCAAGCTCTACGTCGGCTTCGCCGCGGGCGTGGGCAAGACCTACCGCATGCTGGAGGAGGCGCACGCGCTGCGGCGGCGCGGCGTCGACGTGGTGCTGGGCTTCGTCGAGACGCACGGCCGCGCCGAGACCGCGGCGCTGATCGAAGGGCTGGAGATCGTCCCGCGCAAGCAGATCGAGTACCGCGGCGTGTCGTCGAGGAGATGGACCTGGAGGCCGTGCTCGCGCGCAAGCCCGCAGGTGGCCATCGTCGACGAGATTCGCCCACACCAACGCGCCCGGCTCGCGCAACCGCAAGCGCTACCAGGACGTGCTCGAGCTCCTCGACGCCGGCATCAACGTCATCGGCGCCCTCAACGTCCAGCACCTCGAGTGGCTCAACGATCTGTCGAGCGCGTCACCGGCGTCGCGGTGCGCGAGACCGTGCCGGACAGCTTCCTCAAGCAGGCCGACCAGGTGGTGAACCTGGACCTCGCGGTCGAGGACCTGCAGGAGCGGCTGCAGGCCGGGAAGATCTACGCGCCCGACAAGGTGCCGCTGGGCGCTCGAGAACTTCTTCAAGGACGAGAACCTCGCCACCCTGCGCGAGCTGGCGCTGCGCGAGGTGGCGGAGAGCCTGGACCGCGCCGGCATCGGCGCAGCGCCGCAGCCGGACGCAGACGGCAGCGGGCCGTCCGGCCGCGTGATGGTCTGCATGTCCTCGTATCCGCCGCGCGCGGCCGGCGCTGCTGCGCCGCGGCTCGCGGCTGGCGGGGCGCCTCAACACCGACTGGTTCGTGGTCTACGTGGAGACGCCGGAGGAGGCGCCGGACCGCATCGACGCGAGGCGCAGCGGCACCTGCTGACGCAACATCGAGATGGCGCGCGAGCTGGGCGCGGAGGTGGTGCGCCTGCAAGGCGGCGGACCCGGTGCACGGCGCTGCTCGACTTCGCCCGCTCGCACGGCGTGGGGCACATCATCGTCGGCCGCTCGCACCAGGCGCCGCTGGTGGCAGCAGCTCGCCGGCCGCTCGGTCCTCCGCGGCTGGTGCGCGAGGCGCGAGGGCCTCGACCTCCACATCGTCTCGCTTCGACGACGAGGAGCGCGCGATGACGCTGCGCGCGAAGCTCCTGCTCGCGCTAGGCGCCGCTGGCGCTGGCGCTGGTGGTCCTCGGCGCCATCGCCGTCGTCACGCGATGCGGAGCCTCGGCGACAGGCTCGGAGCTGCATCCTCAAGGACAACTACCGCAGCGTGCTGGCGGCGCAGCGCATGAAGGAGGCCATCGAGCGCATCGACAGCGCGGCGCTCTTCCTCGTCGCCGGGCGACCGCGAGCAGGCGCTGGCGCAGGCGAGGCCGAACCTCGCGGCGCTTCGAGGCGCGAGCTGCAGGCGCAGGAGAGCAACATCACCGAGCCGGGCGAGGCGCGAGGCGACGCGCGCTGCGCGCGCGTCTGGGACGAGTACCGCGACGAGTTCGACGCGCTTCAGCGCCTCGACCGGGCCGGATCCCGGCGCCGCGTACTTCGAGCGCAGCTTTCAGCCGCGCTTTCCCGGGTGAAGGCGGCCGCCGACCGGATCCTCGCATCAACCAGGACGCGATGGTGCGCAAGAGCGAGCGGGCGCGCCGCGCAGCCGCAGCGCGGCACGGCCGCTGATGATCGCGGCGACGCTCGCGGCGCTGCGTGCTCGGGCTCCTCGCCTCGGTGCGCGCTGACCACGCGCGCGCTGCGGCCGCTCGGCGTCCTCGCGCAGGCGGTGCGCCGCATCGGCCAGGGCGACCTCGCGGCGCGCGCGCGACGTCGACGGGCGCGACGAGATCGCGCAGCTGGCGCAGCGAGTTCAACACCATGGCGCGACGCCTGCGACGAGTACCGGCGCAGCTCGCTCGGCGAGCTGCTCCAGGCGCAGCAGGCCGCGCAGGCCGCCATCGACAGCCTGCCCGATCCGGTGCTGGTCCTCGGCAGCCGACGGACGCGCTCCTCAACGTGAACACGCGCGGCGGAAGCGATCCTGCGGCCTGCGCGCCGGGACCGACGCCTCTGCCGCCGCGCCTCCGGAGCTGCGCGCGCGTGCTCGAGCGGGTGCGCGCGCACGTCGTCTGCCGGCAAGGGCGCCTACGTCCCGCGAGGGCTCGAGGAGGCCGTGCGCGGTGCCGGCGACCGGACCGTGCGCTGTCTCCTGCCGCGCGCGACGCCGCTCTACAGCGAGGAGGGCGGCATCGCGGGCGCGACCATCGTGCTCCAGGACGTGACGCGCCTGCTGCGCTTCGACGAGCTGAAGAACGACCTGGTCGCCACCGTCGCGCACGAGTTCCGCACGCCGCTGACCTCGCTGCGCATGGCGATCCACCTCTGCGCCGAGGGCGCCGTCGGGCCGCTCACCGAGAAGCAGGCCGACCTGCTGCAGCGCCGCGCGCGAGGACTGCGAGCGGCTGCAGGCCATCGTCGACGACCTGCTCGACCTCTCGCGCATCCAGTCGGGCCGGGTGGAGGTGTCGCCTGTGCGGATCCCGGCGAAGACGCTGGTGGATGCGCGCCACCGCCGAGCATGCCGGCGCGGCCGAGGCGGCGCGCGTCGCCGTGGTGGGGACGGTGGTCGAGCCGGTGCTCCCCGTGGAGGCGGATCCCGAGCGGGTCTCGCTGGTGCTCGCGAACCTGCTCCAGCAACGCCATCCGCCACAGCCCGCCGGACGGCACGGTGGAGCTGCGCGCCGAGCCGGACGGCCGCGGGGTTCGCTTCGAGGTCACGCGATCACGGCCCGGGCATTCCACCCGATCAGCGCGCAGCGCATCTTCGAGAAGTTCTTCCGGCGTTCCGGGCGCCAAGGGGCAGGGCCTCGGCCTCGGGCTCTACATCTGCCCGGGAGATCGTCCTCGCGCACGGCGGCGATCTGGGAGTGGAGAGCGCGCCGGGCGGCGGGAGCCGGTTCTGGTTCACCCTTCCGGCGTGGTCAGCCGCCTGATCGACTCTACTCGTACTTCTTGCGCTTGCGGTAGAGCGTCGAGGCGTCGATCCCCAGGACGCGCGCCGCATCCTCGAGAGTGGCGCTGTGCGCCAGGACGCGCAGGATGTGCTCGCGCTCGACCTGCTCCACGGTGAAGTCGCCGCCCACCTGTGCCAGCGCGCCGCCGTGCGCCGCGATGCGCTCCGGGAACGCCTGCGCTTCCAGGATCCGTCGCCGGCGAGAGGATCACCGCGCGCTCGATGGCATTGCGCAGCTCGCGGACGTTCCCCGGCCAGGGATAGCCGCGCAGCGCTTGCAAGGCCTCCGGCGACAGCTCGGCGGCTGCCGGCGCGCGAGAAGAAGGAGAGGAAGCGGCCCGCCAGCGCCTGCGATGTCCTCGCGGCGCTCGCGCAGCGGGGGCACCGTCACCTCCACCACGTTCAGCCGGTAGAGCAGGTCCTCGCGGAAGCGGCCCTCCTTCACTTCCGCGTCGAGGTCGCGGTTGGTCGCCGCGAGCACGCGCACGTCCGCCGTGCCGCGTCCGCGTCTCGCCCACGCGCTCGAACTGCTTCTCCTGGACGAAGCGGAGCAGCTTGGCCTGGAGCGCGGGCGACATCTCGCCGATCTCGTCGAGGAAGAGCGGTGCCGCGCTCCGCCGCCTCCACCTTGCCCGGCTGATCGCGGACCGCCCCGGTGAACGCTCCCCGGGCGTGGCCGAAGAGCTCGCTCGCGAGCAGCTCGTCGGTCAGGGTGGGGCAGTTGACGGTGACGAACGGCGCAGCCGCCCGCGCGCTCCAGGAATGCAGCACGCGCGCGAGCACGCCCTTGCCGGTGCCGTTCTCGCCCCGGAGCAGCACCGGGACGTCATGGGCCGCGGCCTGCGCGGATGACGTCGAGCACGGCGCGCATCTTCGGCGACGCCGTCGCCGAGGTCCGCCTCCGGCACCGCCTGCGCGACCTGCGCTCTCCAGGTCCACCACCCGCGCGCTCGATGATCTCGCCGCTCGCGCAGCCGCTCGACCACGTGCCGGATCTGCGCCGGCGTGAACGGCTTGGGCAGGTAGTCGCGCGCGCCGCGCCTGATCGCCTCCACCGCGGTCTCGAAGGTGGCGAAGGCGGTGATCACCACCACGTCGAGGACGGGGCGCTCCGCGAGAAGCGCGGGGCAGCAGGTCGAGGCCGCTCTCGCTGGCCCAGCCGCAGATCGAGGAACGCCAGGTCCACCGGCTCGCGAACGAGCGCGTCGAGCGCCGCGCCGGCGCTGGCCGCCTCCAGCACCGCGCAGCCCCATCCCTTCCAGGCAGAGGCGCAAGGTCGAGCGGATGTTCTTCTCGTCGTCGATGACGAGCACGCGCGCGCCGGACCCGGATCCTTCGTCGCTCAAAAGAACGTCCTCCACCGTGGCGCGTGTGCAGACGCCGTGCCGGCTGCAGCCACCTATAGTGGGTCGGCAACGGCCATGCAAAATGCACGATCCGCGCGCCGATCGCGGATTGCGATCTGCAATGCCGGCGCGTCGTCGCGGGCAACGGCGCCCTTCCGACGCGGGTCGCGGCGCGGTGCTTGCTTCCTGCAGCTTGCATGAGCACCCCTGCACCCTCCGTTCCGCCCGGAACCCGAGGAGCGCCCGCGGCCCACCCAGCGCCTGAAGCGGTTCCTGCTCGGACGACCGAAGGATCTGCAGGATCCACACCTGTTCCGGCACATCTCGCTGGTCGCCTTCCTCGCCTGGGTCGGGCTGGGCGCGGACGGCCTCTCCTCCTCCGCCTACGGCCCCGAAGAGGCGTTCAAGAACCTGGGCGAGCACACCTACCTCGCCGTCTTCCTGGCGGCGGCGACGGCGTTCACGGTGCTGATCATCGCCGCCTCGTACAGCCGGGTCATCGAGCACTTCCCCTTCGGCGGCGGCGGCTACGTCGTCGCCTCGCGCCTGCTCGGCCCGCGCGCCGGCGTCGTCTCCGGCTCCGCGCTGATCGTCGACTACGTCCTCACCATCTCCATCTCCATCGCGGCGGGCGGCGACGCCGTCTTCAGCGTCCTCCCCGACGGCGCGCGCTGGGCAAACCTCGTCCTCCTCGGGCTGCCGTTGAAGCTGCACGTCGAGCTGGCCGGCGTCTTCGTGCTGGTGGTGCTGAACCTGCGCGGCGTGAAGGAATCGGTGAAGGCGCTGATGCCGATCTTCGTCGTCTTCCTCTGCACCCACGCGCTGGTCATCGCGGCGGGCATCGGCCTCCACCTGGGACGCGTGCGCGAAGTGGCGCACGAGGTCTCGACGCGGCCTCTCGCACGGCGTCGCGACCCTCGGCGCCGGCGGGCTGCTCGCTGCTCTTCGTCCGCGCCTACTCGCTGGGCGGCGGCACCTACACCGGCATCGAGGCGGTCTCCAACGGCCTGCAGATCATGCGCGAGCCGCGGGTGCAGACCGGCAAGCGGACCATGGTGTACATGGCCATCAGCCTCGCCCTCACCGCGGCCGGCATCATCCTCTGCTACCTCCTGCTCGACGTCCGTTACGCCGACCCCGACCACACCATGAACTCGCTCCTCGCCGCCCGGCTCGCGGGGCACATCCAGGTCCTCGGCTTGCCGGTGGGGAGATGGTTCGTCTTCCTCACCCTGCTCTCGGAGGCGCTGCTCCTCTTCGTCGCCGCGCAGGCGGGCTTCATCGACGGCCCGCGCGTCATGGCCAACATGGCGCACGACTCCTGGTTCCCCCACCGCTTCAGCGCGCTCAGCGACCGCCTCACCATGCAGAACGGCGTGCTCCTGATGGGCGGCGCGGGGCTCGCGATGCTGCTCTACACGGGCGGACGCGTGGACGCGCTGGTGGTGATGTACTCGATCAACGTCTTCGTCACCTTCTCGCTCACCCAGATCGCGATGATCCGCTACTGGGTCAAGCGCGAGACGCGCGAGAAGCAGCGCGACTGGAAGAGCCACATCTGGATCCACGTCGTCGGCGGGGTGCTCTGCGTCACCATCCTCACCATCACCGTCGCGGAGAAGTTCGCCGAAGGCGGCTGGCTCACCATCGTGGCCACCAGCGCGCTGATCGCGGTGTGCATGGCCATCCGGCGTCACTACGCAGGCGTGTTCGCGCGCCTCAAGCGGCTCGACGAGATCCTGGCGGCGCTGCCCTCGGGTCCGGCGCCCGAGCAATCGCTGGATCCGAGCCGGCCCACCGCGGTGCTCCTGGTCGGCGGCTATTCCGGCCTCGGCGTCCATTCGCTGCTCACGGTCCTCCGGCTCTTTCCGCGCTACTTCAAGAACGTGCTCTTCGTCACCGTCGGCGTGGTCGACAGCGCCACCTTCCAGGGCGTCGAAGAGGTGGACCGCGTGCGCGCGGAGGCGGAAGAAGGACTGCGCAAGTACGTCCAGCACGCGCGAGCGGATGGGCTTGCCTTCGGACTACCGCCTCTCGATGGGAACCGAGGCGGTCTCGGAGTCGGTGCGGGTCGCGGGCGAGATCGCTCGCGAGTACCCGCGCGCCATCTTCTTCGCCGGAAAGCTCATCTTCGAGCGGGAGCGGTGGTTCGACCGCCTGCTCCACAACGAGACGGCGTACGTGATGCAGCGGCGGCTCCAGTTCGCCGGCCTGCCCATGGTGGTCCTGCCGGTGCGCGTGCTGGAGTGAACGATTCGGGGACACGATACTCAACTCGCTCGGACCGGCGAGAACGGTGCACCGGGTTGAGTATCGTGTCCCCGCCGCAATATTTCCGATTGTTGCGTGCGCAATCGGGCGGCATGTGCCTTGCGTTACCAGCAGAGCATGCCGTCCGCCTCCTGTGCTTACGCCCACTTTCCCGCCGGTTGCTCCGCGCCTGGCCGGGGCAGCGCTCCCCGCCGGGGAAGATCGCCCCGCCTTCTCCGGGTTCGCCGAGGTGGTGAAGGGCAACCAGGCGCGGATCCTCCGCCTGGCCACCGGCATGCTGCGCGACCGCGATCTGGCCGAGGACGTGGCCCAGGAAACCTTCGTGCGCGCGTTTCGCTTCTACACCTCCTTCCGCAGCGAGGCGGCGCTCTCCACCTGGCTCTACCGCATCGCCGTCAACCTCTGCATCGACGCGCAACGCAAGCAGGGAAGGACCGAGCGCCTCGGCGACGACGACGAGCGCGCCGAGCTGCCGGACCCCTCGCCGGAGCCCGACCGCACGCTGGAGGTGCGCGAGCTTGCCCGGCACGCGGAGGCGGCGCTGGAGACGCTCTCGCCCGACCACAAGGCAATCCTGATCATGCGCGAGGTGGAGGGGCTCTCCTACGCGGAGATCGCCTCCGTCCTGCGCATTCCCAAGGGCACGGTGATGAGCCGGCTCTTCCACGCCAGGACGAATCTACAGAAGGCCGCCCACGCGCTGGCAGGATGAGCGCCCCGGGCGTGCCCGGCCGGTTCACTTCCCCGGCGGCTGCTTGAGCACGAAATCGAAATTGCCGTAGAGGATGTAGTCGGCCCAGTCGCGCTCGCGCAGGGCCAGCACCGCCTGGCGTGCCTCCAGCACGGATGCGCCCAGCGGCTTGCCGGAGAGGACGGCGGCATAGAAGGTGGCCGCAAAAGTCTCCGCCGCCTCGTCGCCCACCGGCCAATAGGTGCTCATGTAGTTGGCGATGCCGCCCCGCATCAGCGCCTCGGCAACGCCGTAGGACTCGGCGATCCGGACGCTCGCCGCCTTTCGCGCCGGCGCTTTTCCGCGGATGCGTCCCGCCTCGCAGGCGTTGAAGAAGACCAGGGACGGCAGGTTGGACAAGCCGGTGAGGTCCGCGCCGCTGAGGGTCTCGCCCCCTGCGCACTTGAGCCCCGAGCGCGAAGGCCCGTTCGCATCGAAGAACGCATGTCCGGCGTAATGGACGCAGTCGAACTTTCCGGTGCGCAGCGCGGCAAGGATGGCGGTCTTGGTGGCCTCTTTCCGGACCAGCGGCGTGATGTCGATGCCCTGGCTGGCGCCGCCGAGCTTCATGATGCGCTCTCCCTCCTCGTCGGCGCCTTCGAGGTCGCCGAGAGGATTCACCACCAGGAGCAGGCGCACCACCGGCTCCAGCCGGCGCTCCTCCAGCCAGGCGGCGACCGGCAGGTGATCCGCGAGGTAATGGCGGGTCAGGCCGCCGGTGAGCGCGGGCGTCCAGTCGTCTACCGTGAGCGTCTCCCAGGGAATGCGCGCGGCCGGCGCGTCGTGCACCATCACGACGTGCCGCTCCTTCATCGCGGTGAGCACGGTGCAGACTTCCACGGGCAACGTCATCCGGGCGAACTGCGCGCCGAACTTCCGCAGATCCGCTTCGCCTCCCTGCACGGCGGCGTCGAACCGCTTCAGGAGGGCCTCGAGCTCTTTCGCATCGATTTCCTGCGCGGCGGTGACCACGGCCGCCTTCATGCCCGCCCCGAGCATGGAGACGCCGTAATGCAGCCGGCCCTTCTCCGCCGCCTCCTCGCGCACCATCACGTAGACGGGATCGTCCTTTTGCGCGAGCGGCCGGGGTCCCGGCAGCGCCGGCGGCGGCAGCTCGATCTCGTCGAGGGTGAGCTCCACGTCGTCGAAGAGGGCGGTACCCGCAAGCCGGTAGATCTCGGTCTTCAGCTCGGCGAAGCGGCCGGGATCGCTCTCGCAGAGCGTGATGCCGCGGAACCGGTGGCGCGGGTCGGCGTCCGCAAGGCCGCGCAAGAACCCGACGAGGAGGTTCTGCAGCAGCGCCGCGGCGCTCGGCGCGCTGCTGCCGCCGAGGAGCACGGTGGCGAGCTCGTCGATGCGGGTGCGGACCAGCACCCGGATGACGTTCTCGGCCACCAGTTGCTGCACGTCGGCGTTGAACCGGTCGAAGGCGCCCATTCCCGCGAAAAGCACCAGGTCCGCGGCGAGCGGGCTGCGGCCCACCGGCAGCATGAAGACCGTCCCCACCTCGCCGCCGAACATGCGCCGGGCGGTGAATTCCGCGATCACGCCGTTGAGCCGCTGGTCGATGGCGGCGGCGGCCCCGCTCGGCGCGACGTTGCGGAACACGCCCACCACGTAGGCGGGCGAATCCACGTCCGCGATGCTGCCGTGCGCGAGCGTCAGCTCCAGGCGCCGCTGCCGGCTGCGGCTGATGGTGAGGTTCTCGAACTTGCCGTCCCCGCCCGGCCCAGGCGCGCCCCCCGGTTGCGCGGAGGAGGGCAGCGGCGAGGTCGTACCCGTCTCCGGCTTGGGCGGGGCGGCCACCGCATCGAGCAGGTGCCGGTAATCCGAGCTGCCGAGCTGCCCGACGCCGGGGGCGCGCCTGGCCATCTGCCGCAGCTCCGACTCGCTGACCGTGCGGGCCGCGCGCTGCGAAGGCGGCCGCACCGTCGGGAGCGCAACGGTCCGGCCGCTGACGAGCAGGTCGATGGTCGCCGATTCCACCCTGCCGTTGTTGGGCAAGCTGCCGTGGCCTTCTTCGACGTAATAGGTCTGGGCCTCGGGAATGCCGGCCAGCCTGGCGAAGGCGAGCGGCACGGTGCCGTCGCCGTCCGGCGAGACGTCGTAACTGAACTCTCCGCCGTCCAGGTGCAGCCCGACCACGGTCTCCTGGTTGACGCCGGCGATGAGGAAGAAGCGCGGGTCCGCGGGCGCCAGCGCGTCGACCACTTTCTTCACGCCCGCCAATAGATTTGCGCGCGGCGCGGGTCCGCTCCGCGGCCACGCCGAGGCATCGTACAGGTCGACGCCGGAGAACTTCTCCGGGGCGGGCAGCATTTCGTAAATGCCGGGGAAGGTATTGAACACGCGCTCGCAGAGCTCGGCCGCGTCGTGCGCCTGGTCGACCAGCGCCACCTTCTGCACCACGTCGTAGGTGCCGCGGATCACCTGCGCGGGAGCGAACGAGCCGTAGTTCGGCGTCCCGAGCATCACCAGCTGCGACACCTTCTTTCCCGCGGCCGCCAGCGCGGCGCGCGCCACCAGGCCGCCCATGCTGTGGGCCACCAGCCTCACCTCCGCCGCGGGGTCGTTGCCGATGGCATCGGCCAGGGCCTTGCCGGCGTCCTCGAGGCTGCCGCGCCAGTCGTAGGGAAAGAAGTCCGCGTCGAAGCCGGCGATCTTCAAACGCAGCTTCAATTTCAGGTATGCGAGCAGCACCACGCCTTTGACGCTGACGGCGGCGGAGCGCCCGTTCAGCGCCAGCTCGGTGAGCCGGCCCAGCGCGATGGCGAGCGGATTGATCCAGAGCAGGTTCAAGAGCCCGGGCTTTCCCAGCGTGGACCCCATGATTCCCGGCAGGATGAGCACGCGAGGGCCGCCGCGGACGGTGCGCGTGCTGGCGTCGCGGGCAAGCTCGCGAAGCTGGCCGTAGCTTTCCGGACCGAAATAGTCCTGCAGCGCGCCGCTGCTGGCTCCGGTGAGGAGCGCGCGCTCGACTTCTTCCGGGGTCATCCTGAACGCGCCGTGCGCGTCGGCGGCGCGCGCCCGCGGCGCCGCGGCTTTCGCGGACCGCCGCGCGGGTGCTCTGGCCTTCTTCCTCGACCTGGCCATGGCCGACGTCCCCCCGCGCCGCGCTAGGCCCGCGCGTGCGCTGCCTTGGGCAACGCCTTCGCGATCTTCTTCGGGTAGATGCTGGCCGCGAATTTCGCGTCGCTCGCGTCGATGTCCTTGCCGCCGACGATGGGCTTGCCGTCCTTGGTGAGGATGCCGGGGATCTGGTAGCACATGATCGATCTCGGGTCGGCCTTGGTGCCGAGCAGCGACGACTCCTCGATTGGCGTCAGCACCTGCGCGCGGACTTCCTCTTCGCTCCAGCCCTGCGTGCGCATGAAATACTCGATGGCCTTCTCGGGGTCGATCTTGTCCACCAGCGCCTTGCGCATGTGCTCGTGGGGGAAGCCGAGCGTGTGCCCGGTCTCGTGGCGCACCACGCGGTGATATTCGGACTCCGGCGTGCTCATGCTGAAGGCTTCCAGGTTCATGGTCTGCCGGGCCTTGGGAATGTGCAGGATGTCGGTGCCCAGGTACGACCAGTAGCCGCCGTCCTGGCCTCCCTCGCGGGCGATGCGGACCTGGGCGGCGCCGCTGGTCTCGGTGAACTTGACGTTGGCCGGCGCGGCCCAGGCGTTCATGTGCAGCAGGATCCTCTTCCTCAAGTCCGCGGGCGGCTTGTCCATGAACGACACCGTCAGGCGGACCCCGCCGATTCCCCAATACTTGGTGGTCACCACCGCAATCCGCTCCGGCGTGGCGACGAAGTCCGGCATCACCCGGGTCAGGCGGTGCATGGGCGGATGATTGAGCGGATTGATGCCGACGGCGGTGCGGGCCGCCGGAACCAGCAATTCCGCCGGGAGGCGCTTCGGGGTACAGACGATGATCGGGTTCACCGGGCCTTTCTACACCGGAACGGGGTCCGCGGCGCGAGACGGCGGCTCACGGCTGGGCGGCGAAGAGGACGATCCGACGGTTCCATCCGCGCTGGAAGATTTTCCGCTGCAGAGGGCGCGGGGCTTGTATACAATTCCGCCGTGCTCAGGTTCTGGAGGGCCGCGGTCGGCAAGAAGATCGTCATGGCGATCACCGGCGTGATCATGATCGCCTTCCTCATCGGTCACCTCGCCGGCAATCTCCTCGTGTTTCGCGGCGCCGAGGGGCTGAACGCCTACTCCGCCTTTCTCAAGCACAACCTCGGCCCGCTCTGGGCCGTGCGCGCCATCCTCTTCGTCTCGGTGGTGCTGCACGTGGTCGCCGCGGCGCAGCTCACGGCCATGAGCCGCAAGTCGCGGCCCCAGTCCTACGCGCGCTTCGATGCGCAGGCGGCCACCCCGGCCTCGCGGACCATGCGCGTCGGCGGCGTCGTCATCGCGCTCTTCATCGTCTTCCACCTCCTGCACCTCACCACCGGCACCATCCAGCCCGCGCCCTTCGAGGACACGCAGGTCTTCCGCAACATGGTGGGCGGCTTCCAGGTGTGGTGGATCGCGCTGCTCTACGTGGTCGCGATGATCGCCATCGGCATGCACCTCTACCACGGCGGCTGGAGCTGGCTGCGCACGCTCGGCTACTCGCGCCCGAGGGCCGCGCCGTTGCACCGCCCCATCGCCGCGGTCCTGGCCTTCCTCATCTGGGCCGGGTTCACCTCCATTCCGCTGGCCATCTTCTTCGGGCTGGTGAGGTAGGCCATGCAGCTCGACGCCCGCGTCCCGCCGGGACCCATCGCCGAGAAATGGGACAACCGCCGCTTCTCCGTGCGGCTGGTGAACCCCGCCAACCGCCGCAAGTATCGCATCCTGGTGGTGGGCTCGGGGCTCGCCGGCGGGGCCGCCGCGGCCAGCCTGGGCGAGCTCGGCTACAACGTCGAATGCTTCTGTTACCAGGACTCGCCGCGGCGCGCCCACAGCATCGCGGCGCAGGGCGGCATCAACGCCGCCAAGAACTACCAGAACGACGGCGACAGCGTCCGCCGCCTCTTCTACGACACGGTGAAGGGCGGCGACTTCCGCTCCCGCGAGGCCAACGTCTACCGGCTCGCGCAGATCAGCGTGAACATCATCGACCAATGCGTCGCGCAGGGCGTCCCCTTCGCGCGCGAGTACGGCGGCCTGCTCGCCAACCGCTCTTTTGGCGGCGCGCAGGTCTCCCGCACCTTCTATGCGCGCGGGCAGACCGGCCAGCAGCTCCTGCTCGGCGCCTACCAGGCGCTGGAGCGGCAGGTCGGGCTCGGGCAGGTGAAGATGCACCCCCGCAGCGAGATGCTCGACCTGGTGGTCGAGGGCGGGCGGGCGCGCGGCATCGTGGTCCGCGACATGGTGACGGGAAGGATCAGCTCGTATGCCGGCGACGCGGTGGCGCTGGCCACCGGCGGCTACGGCAACGCGTTCTTCCTCTCCACCAACGCCAAGGGCTGCAACGCCACCGCCATCTGGCGCGCGCACAGGCGCGGCGCCGCCTTCGCCAACCCCTGCTACACGCAGATCCACCCGACCTGCATTCCGGTGAGCGGCGAGCACCAGTCCAAGCTCACGCTGATGAGCGAGTCGTTGCGCAACGACGGGCGCGTCTGGGTGCCGAAGAAGAAGGGCGACGCCCGCGCTCCCCGCGACATCCCCGACGACGAGCGCGACTACTACCTGGAGCGCAAGTACCCGAGCTTCGGCAACCTCGCCCCGCGCGACATCGCCTCCCGCGCCGCCAAGGAAGTCTGCGACGAAGGCCGCGGCGTCGGCCCGGGCGGCCGCGGCGTCTACCTCGACTTCGCCGACGCCATCCGGCGGCTGGGCGAGGGCAAGATCCGCGAGCGCTACGGAAACCTCTTCGAGATGTACGAGCGCATCACCGCGGAGGACCCCTACCGCGCGCCGATGCGCATCTATCCCGCCGTCCACTACACCATGGGCGGGCTCTGGGTGGACTACGATCTCATGTCCACCATCCCCGGGCTGTTCGTCCTCGGCGAGGCCAACTTCTCCGACCACGGCGCCAACCGGCTGGGCGCGAGCGCGCTGATGCAGGGCCTCGCCGACGGCTACTTCGTCTTCCCCAACACCGTCTGCGACTGGCTGGCGGGCACCAGGCCCGGCGAGATCAACGCCGACCACGCGGCCTTCCGCGACGCCGAGGCGGCGGTGGCGGCGCGCACCGAGAAGCTGCTCTCGGTGGGCGGCACGCGCACGGTGGACTCCTTCCATCGCGAGCTGGGCGAGATCCTCTGGAACGACTGCGGCATGGCGCGCAGCGACGAGAGCCTGAGGCGCGCCTTGGCGCGGATTCCGCCCTTGCGCGAGCAGTTCTGGAAGGACGTCAAGGTGCCGGGCACCGGCGTGGAGCTGAACCAGTCGCTGGAGAAGGCGGGCAGGGTGGCCGACTTTTTCGAGCTGGCCGAGCTGCTCGCCATCGACGCCTTGCACCGCACCGAGTCCTGCGGCGCGCACTTCCGCGTGGAGAGCCAGACGCCGGACGGCGAGGCGAAGCGCGACGACGCGAACTTCGCCTACGTGGCTGCCTGGGAGCACGCAGGGGAGGGCAAGGCAGAGGTGTTGCACAAGGAGAAGCTCGAGTTCGAAGAGGTGCACTTCGCCCAGCGGAGCTACAAGTGAAGCTCGTCCTGCACGTCTGGCGGCAGCAGCCCGGCGCGGCCGGCGCGTTCGTGCGCTACGAGGCGCCCGACGTCAGCCCCGACATGTCCTTCCTCGAGCTGCTCGACGTGGTCAACGAGCGCCTGATTGTCAAGGGCGATGCGCCCATCGCCTTCGACCACGACTGCCGCGAGGGCATCTGCGGCTCGTGCGGAATGATGATCAACGGCGTGGCGCACGGGCCGATGAAGGCCACCGCCACCTGCCAGCTGCACATGCGCCATTTCAAGGACGGCGACGAGATCTTCGTCGAGCCCTGGCGCGCGGCGGCGTTCCCGGTGATCAAGGACCTGGTGGTCGACCGCGGACCGCTCGACCGCATCGTCGCGGCCGGGGGCTTCATCAGCGCGCAGACCGGCAGCGCGCCGGACGGCAACGCCATCCCCATTGCCAAGCGCGCCGCCGACGAGTCGATGGACGCGGCGGCCTGCATCGGCTGCGGCGCCTGCGTGGCCGCGTGCCCCAACGGCTCGGCCTCGCTCTTCACCGCGGCGAAGATTCTCGCACCTCGGCCTCTTGCCCCAGGGGCAGCCGGAGCGGGCGCGACGCGTGCTCGCGATGGTGGCGCAGATGGACAAGGAAGGCTTCGGAAGCTGCAGCTGGCACGGCGAGTGCCAGGCTGCATGCCCCAAGGCCATCAGCATCGACACCATCGCGCGCATGAACCGCGATTGGCTGGGCGCGTCGCTGGTGCCGCCGGAGAAGATGCGCGAAGCGGACAGCTGATCCCGGTCGCGCTACTTGTCGCGGCGATTGCCGTCGCGGTGTCCGGTTTCCTCCTCGGTGCTGGTCTCGACGAACGGACCGCCGGTCTCCTCCGGCACCTCTTCGTTGAGGTTGTCCTCGCCAGGCGACTGGCCCGAGGTCGCTGCCTCCACCGACTCCTCGCCGAGCTCTTCGGCGAGGTCGTCCTCGCGCGCGCCGGGAACCAGCGTCTCCGGCTCCTCGTGCTCGCGCGGCGGCGCGCCCTGATCCGCCTGCGGCGGCGGGCGGAACTCGGCGGGGCGAGCCTTCGCGGGGGCGGTGCGAGCCTTCGCGGCGGCGGGGCGCTTCCGCGCAGGCGCCTTCCTCGCCGGCATCTTCCTTTCCGCGGCCTTGCGCGGCGCCGCCTTCCGGGACGCCGCCTTGCGGGTGGCCGCCCTCCGGGGTGCCGGCTTCCGCGTCCGCGCCGCTGCCTTCCGGGACGTTGCCTTGCGGGTTGGTCGCCTGCTCGCGGCGGCTTTCTTTCCCCGCCCGGAGGCCCTGGCCGGGCCTCGTCTGCGAGCTGCTTTTGCCGCACTTCGCTTGCGCTTCTGGGGCACGGCGTCCTCCGCGCGGTGCGTCCGCTCGCGCGCAGCATAGCACCCCTGATTTGCTCACGGCACCCGTTCGACGCCGACCGGGGAGATCAGGCCGCGGGCCGCGCCGATGGACTCGTGCGTGCCGGCCAGCGCGAGAACGTCTCCTTCGTGCAACTGCTCCTGGCCGGTAGGCACGAGGATGCGGTCGCCGCCGCGGAGGATGGCGAGCACGGTGGCCCCGGTGGCGCCGCGCAGGTTCAGCTCGGCCAGCGTGCGGCCGATGGCGGCGCTGCCGGACTCCACCGGCACCCGCACCGGCGATCCCAGGCCGGGGACCGCCAGGTGCACCTGCTCCTCGGTGTGGCGCCCGACCGGGGCCGGCCGCTCTCCGACCGCTCCGGCGAACGCCTCCGCCAGCACCTGGGCGCCGGCGCGGACGTGTCCCTGCAGCTGGTTGACCGAGCGCCAGAGGCGGACGGCGAGGACGAGGAAGGCGCCGCCGAAGAGGATCACGGTCGGCGCCAGCGGCAGGAAGACCCTTGCCACCGCGAAGAGCGGCAGGCCCAGCGCCACCGCCACGGCGAGCTGGAGAGCGACGATGAGCGCCCGCCGGGGAGCCGCCGCCAGGTCGACCTTGCCCGGCGCCGCATCCGGCAGCGCTTGCGCCGCGAGCGCGATGGCGAGGGCGCCGGTGAGCCGGACGATGCCCACCACGAACGGCGTCGCCAGCACGATGGCCGCCGCCATGGCGATCACCTCCGCGGCAACCAGGCCGAGACCGGCGCGCGCTCGCAGCCAGGCGACCGCGTCGTAGAACCAGCGCGCCGAGAAGACCAGCACGGCGGCGAGCAGGATCGCATCGCCGAGCAGCAGCCGGCCTTGCCTCTGGACGCGCGTCTTGCGCGGCCCGGGCGCGCGCAAGCCGTCGATCCACGAGCCGTAGAGCGCCACGAAGGTCTGCAGCGCGTGCGGCAGCTTGCGATCCACCCAGGCGGACGCCGGGCCCGCGGCGCGGATCATCCAGGGCGTGGTCAGCGTGGTCACCGCCGAGACGCTGACCGCCACCGGATAGAGGAACTCCCGGATCGCGCCCGTGGCCATGCCCATCTGCGCGATGAGGAACGAGAACTCCCCGATCTGCGCCATGCTCATGCTGGCGGCGATGGAGGTGCGCACGCTCTCGCCGGTGAAGAAGGCGGGAATGGAGACGCCGACGATCCGGCCGGCGACCACCACCGCGCTGAGGACCAGGACGGGCAGCCAGTTCGCCGCCACCATCTTCGGGTCGATCAGCATCCCCACCGAGACGAAGAACACGGCGCCGAAGAGGTCGCGCACCGGCTCGAGGATGTGCTCGACGCGGACGCCCTCGCCGGACTCCGCCACCAGCGAGCCGGCGAGGAAGGCGCCCAGCGCCACCGAATAGTCGAAGCGCTGGGCGAGGAGGGCGAACGCGAAGCAGATGCCGACGCAGGCGATGCCGGTCGTCTCCGGGCGATCCAGCTTCACCACCGCGCGCACCAGGCGCGGCACCACCAGCATTCCCGCCCCGAAGACCACGGCGAGGAAGAGGAGGAGCCGCCCCGCCGTCATCCCCAGCTCGCCCGCGGAGAGGCTTCCCGCGGCGAGCGTGGAGAGCCCGGTGAGCAGCAGGATGGCGACGAGGTCCTCGACGATGAGCACGGCGAGCACCAGCTCGCGCACCCGGCCGCCCACCTTCATCTCGTTGAAGGCCTTGGCGATGATGGTGGTGGAGGACATGGCCATCATCGCGCCGGCAAAAAGCGCCTCGCTGGAGGTCCACCCGAACGCCTTCGCCGCCACGTCGCCGAGGATGATCTGGACGCTGATCTCGACCAGGGCGACGACGGCGGCGGCCGCTCCCACCCGCATCAACCTCTCGAAGGTGAACTCGAGGCCGATGCCGAAGAGCAGGAGGATGACGCCCAGCTCGGAGAGGCCGTGGATGGTGTCGCTGTCCGCCACCAGCGGGAAGGGCACGTAGGGCCCGACCAGGAGGCCGGCGAGGATGTAGCCGAGCACCAGCGGCTGCCGCAGGCGCTGGAAGACCACCGTGGTGGCCGCCGCCACGCAGAGGACCATCGCCAGGTTGACGAGGAAGGCGTTGGCGTGGGCGGCTTGCATCCGGGAGGTTTAACCCAACGCGCGCCGGCGGGCGCGGCCACCCGTCAAGGGGCGCGGACGATGGCTGCATCCTCGAGGGCCGCGCCGGGAGGTCCGATGCCGAGGATGGCCGCGGCGGACGGCGCAAAGCGCGTGACCTCGAAGCCTGCCTGAAGCTCGGGACGGACGCGGAACCGGGCATCGCGGAGCATGAAGGGAACCACCGTGTCGTCGGACCACGGCGAGCGGTGCGTGGTGGCCATGCTCACGGCGCCGGTGAACACCCAGCCGGGGCGCGGAACGACGACGACGTCGCCGCTGCGCCCCGGGAAGAACGCGCGGCGGAAGGGGCTGGTGTCCGGCTCCCGGAGCACTTCGGGGAAGGCGGTGGCCTCCGCCACGCCGGGGACCGTCCCGGCGGCGCGCGCGGCGATTCTCGCCACCTCGGCAGCGTCGAGACCGTCGGGGTGCGAGAGGCGAAGCAGCGGCCCGTCGAAATCCGCCACCCACTTCTTCACCTGCGCCCGCGGATACGCCGCGGAGAGCGCGCGCTCCACCGCCTCCTTGACAGCCGCGTCGTGGACGCGTCCGGCGGAGACCCGAAGCGCCTCCGCATCCTCGGGAGCCACGGTGACGCCATGATCGGAGGCGAGCAGCACCGAGACGCGGTCGCGCCCGAGGCGGCGGTCCAGCCCGGAGAGGAAGCCGAGCAACTCGTCGTGGATGCGCAGGAGCTGATCCGCCCTCTCCCAGGAGAAGGTGCCGAACTGGTGGCCGACGTAGTCCAGGGAGGAGAGCGAAATCAGCAGCAGGTCGGGATGGTCCAGCTCGCCCAGGCGCATCGAGCGGACGGCCGCGTCCGCCGCTCTCAGGGTCATGGTGATGCCCGGTGGCGAGCCGCGGACCGCGTCCTCGACGGTGTTCTTGCCCTGCAGCTCCGGGATGGTATGCCGCGGCGCCTTCGCGGGCGGCCGCGCGCCCAGCCGCACCAGCGCTTGCATCGGTCGCGAAGGCGTCCAGACCCAGTTCGCCCATTCGCTCGCCGGATGCAGGCGGTCCAGATCGGAAAGCCACTGCGGAGGCCCGCTGGCATAGCAGGTGGAAGAAACCAGACCCGTCTCGCCGGCCTCGATCCACAGCGCCAGGTCGGCGGAGCGGCCGGCGAGCATCAGCGCCGCGCGATCCTTTCCCGAGATGCTCACCACGCGCGCGCGTCCCGCCGTGGCCAGCTTCAGGGCGTCGGCGAAGGTGGGGGCGAGCATGCGCGCCGCGCTGCGGCCGGGCTTCGATCCCCAGACGGGGCATTGCGGGTCGTCCACCACCGCGTGCCGCGCGCCGTTCTCGAAGACCTCGTTGGCGATGACCCCGTGCACCATCGCGTACGCGCCGCTGGCGAGGGTGGCGTGATCGGTGGCCGTCTCGGTGCCCACCGTCCGGTAGCGCATGGGCACCGGGCGGCCCAGGCCGGCGAAACCCCGCGCGCCCACCACCTCGCCGGCGAAGAGGACGTCGGAATATCTGAGCTGATCGATCACCACCACCACCACGAGCCGGCCGCCGCGGATTCTTGGGCTGCGGAGCGGCGAGGAGGAGGGCGGCGAGCAGGCTGGAGAGGCAGGTCATGAGGGCCCTCGATACCGTGTCCGCCCAGCGACGTCGAGGTGATGCGGTGTCAACTCCGCAGCACGCGGCGGGCGCGCTCGCAGATGGCCGCCACCGCGGCGTGGCGGATGCGCCGCTCGACGGTGATGGCGAAGTAGCTCTCGCGGGCGCCGTCCACCTCGCCCATCGCGCGGACGCCGTACTGGCGCACCACGTCGCGGGCGGTCGCCGTGGCGGCGGGAAAGGCGCCCACGCCGCGCCGGCCGAAGGCGTCGAGCAGGGCGGCGTCGTCGAACTCCGCGGCGATGGCCGGCCGGATGCCCTGGCGGCTGAACCACTGATCGAGCCGGCGGCGCATGGCGGTGGCCTCGGTCGGCAAGAGCAGCGGAATGGTCGCGAGGCATTCCGGAAAGGCGCCCTTCGCGCGGCGCAAGAGGCCGGGGCGGGCGAAGAAGGTGATGCCGCTGGTTCCGAGCGGGTGGTTGAAGGCGCGGACCTTCACCTCGGCCCCGGAAGGCGCGTCCGAGAGCACCAATATCCAGGTCGTGCAGGGCAAGCTCGGCGAGAAGGCGCGCCGGGTTTCCCTCGCGGCACACCAGCAGCACCTGCTCGGGCAGGTGCAGCGCCGGCGCGAGCAGCCGCTCCGCGACCATTTTCGGCAGCGCGTCGGCGATGCCGACGGTGACGCGCAGCGGCCTGCCCACCGGCCGGTCCTTCAAGGTGTCGAGCATCTCGCGCCCGAGCGAGAAGATCTCCTCCGCGTAGCGGTACACCACCGTCCCGCTCTCGGTGAGGGAAAGCCGCCGGCCGCTGCGGGTGAAGAGCGGCTGGCCGAAGGCGGCCTCCAGCAGGTGGATCTGCTTGCTCACCGTGGACTGCGCGAGCCGGAGCTCGGCGGACGCGCGGGCGAGACTGCCCTCCCGCGCCACCCGCCAGAAGTAGAGCAGGTGGTGGTAGTTCACCCATTCCACGGCCAGGACGATAGTTGCAAAAAATCGAAGCGTCAAAGGCGCATTATCTATTTGTCGAACCCTCGCTCCGTCGCTACGTTTCCGACGTTGGTCCTGGAAGAAGAGGAGCGCGCAATGAAGATCCTCATCCGCAGCAGGCTTCGGGCCTCCGCCGCCGTCCGCGCGTACGTGGAGCGGCGGCTGCACTTCAGCCTGGGCAGGTTCTCGCAGAGGGTGGAGCGGGCCATGGTCCACCTCCAGGACGTCAACGGCCCGCGCGGCGGCGAGGACAAGCTCTGCCGCATCGAGGTGCGGCTGCGGCCCGGCGGGAGCGTCTTCGTCGAGGAGTCCGGCTCCGCGGTCCTCGCCGCGGTGGCCGGCGCCGCGGAGCGGGTGGGACGGGCGGTCTCCAGGGCGGTCGAGCGGCGCAGGGAGATGGGCCGCTTCCGGACGTGGGCGCTCGTTCACCGGGGAGCACGATGAGCTCGATCGGCACGCCGCTGCTCTGGGGGGGCTTCCTCGCCTTCGTCATCGCCATGCTTGCGCTCGACCTGGGCGTCTTCCACCGCAAGTCGCACGCGGTCGGCGTCCGCGAGGCGCTGGCCTGGAGCGGCGTCTGGGTCGGCCTGTCGCTGCTCTTCAACGCCGCGCTCTGGTGGCGGTTCGGTTCCACCGCCGCGCTGGAGTTCCTCACCGCGTACCTGGTGGAGAAGTCGCTCTCGGTGGACAACGTCTTCGTCTTCCTGGCGGTCTTCTCGGCGCTGGCGATTCCCGCGGTCCACCAGCACCGGGTGCTCTTCTGGGGAATCCTCTCCGCCCTGGTGCTGCGGGCTGCGATGATCTTCGCCGGCACCGCCGCGCTCGACCGATTCGAGTGGCTGGTCTACGTGTTCGGCCTCTTCCTGGTCGTCACCGGGGTCAAGCTCTTCCTGCACCGCGGCCGGCCGCGCGACCCGCTGGGCGGACCCGTGACCCGCCTCGTCCGGCGCGTCATTCCCGCCACCGGCAGGCTCGATGGCCGCCACTTCTTCACCCTGGAGAACGGGAGGCGGCTTGCGACTCCGCTCTTCACCGCGCTCGTGCTCATCGAGCTGGCCGACGTGGTCTTCGCCGTCGACTCCATCCCGGTGGTCCTCGGCATCACCCGCGATCCCTTCATCGTCTTCACCTCCAACGTGTTCGCCATGCTCGGCCTGCGCTCGCTCTTCTTCCTGCTCGCGGGGGCGGTGGAGCGGTTCGCGTACCTGGACGTGGGCCTTTCGGCGGTGCTGGTCTTCGTGGGCGTGAAGATGGCGGCGGTCCACGTGGTCGACGTCCCGGCCCTGGCTTCCCTCGCCGTCATCGTGGCGATTCTCGGCCTCTCCATGCTGGCGTCCCTGCGCCGCCCGCGGGCGGGCC
This sequence comes from uncultured delta proteobacterium, assembly GCA_963792275.1. Taxonomy (GTDB): domain Bacteria; phylum Myxococcota; class Myxococcia; order Myxococcales; family 40CM-4-68-19; genus 40CM-4-68-19. Next base: position 4,314 of record CAWBVQ010000006.1, on the reverse strand, counting down.
GGCCGCTGCCGGTCGGGCACTGACCTTCCCGGGCATGGCGCTCTGCTACTGTCGGCGCGATGCCGGCGAAGAGCGCGAGCGGACGCAAGCGGCAAAGGGAGATCCGCTTCGTCCTCCACCGCCCGAAGCGCTCGGAGAACATCGGCGCGGCGGCGCGTGCGCTCGCCAATACCGGCGCCGGCGATCTGTGGCTGGTTGCGCCGCAGGCCTGGGATGCGGAGGTGGCCGCCAAGGTGGCCACGCGCGGCGCGCGTCACGTGCTGGACCGGATGCGACGCGTCGCCACTCTCGACGAGGCGCTCGCCGGCTGCCTCGACGTGGTGATGACTTCCGGCCGCGCGGTGCGGGGAGCGCTGGACCCTTCGCAGGCGGCGCTGCGGCTGCTCGGCACGCCCGGGCCGGCGGCGCTGGTGTTCGGCGACGAGCAGAACGGCCTCGACAACCTGACGCTGCGCCGGGCGGCGGGGGCCGCGACCATTCCCACCGCGGAGAAGAGCTCGCTCAACCTCGCCCAGGCCGTGCTGCTCTTCGCCTGGGAGGTGCAGCGCGCATCCGGCACCGCGCCGCTGCCCGCGGCTCCGCCTCGCCCCCTCGCCGACGAGCGGCAGATCGCCATCCTTCGCGAGCGCTCGCGGGTGGCGCTGCGGCGCGCCGGCCTGACCCAGCGGCACAAGCCCGACCGGGTGGTCGACGACCTCGTCGCCGTCCTGCACCGCGCGCACGCCACCGACCGCGAGGTGCGCCTGCTGCTCGCGCTCATCCGCAACCTGGGCGGGTGGCCCTGAGCCCAGGCTTGCGGTTCAGGGCGAGAGCGCATCCACGTCCTGCGAACGGCGCAAAGAGAGGATCTCGCGGAGCAGGATCTGCGCGGTTGCCGCTGCGGGCACCGCGATGATGGCGCCGGGCAGGCCCATGAACTCCGCCATGAAGAGGATGGCAACGGTGGTGACGAGCGGGTTGATGTGCACGGTGTGGCGGAAGACCAGCGGGCTGAAGACGCTGCCTTCGAGCTGCCCGTAGATGACGAAGTAGATGCCGGTGGCCACCGCCTTGAGCGTGCCGCCGGTGACGAGCGCGAGCACGGTGATGGTGCCGCCCGCCACCAGCGGCCCCGCGTACGGCACGGCGCTGGAGACGCCGCTCAGGATTCCCAGCGGCAGGAAGAAGGGCATGCCGGTGATGGCGAGGAAGGTGGTGGTGAAGGTGGCGTTGATCGAGCAGATGGCGACGAGGCCGCCCACATAGCCGCCCACCGAGCCATAGATCTTCTCCACCACGCGCTGGTAGCGGCCCCGGTTGCGCGCGGACGCCTCCGCGAGGATGCCGGCAACCACCTCGCCGCCGAAGAGCAGCATGAAGATGGCGAGCAGGAGCAGCGTGACGAGGCCCGCCACCGCGCTGAGCACGCCGCCGATGGCGGTGAGGACCGGAGCAACCGCCCCCGCCGCGACGGCGGTGGACTGCCGCAGTTGCGCGTTGAGGTCGAACTGCTCGTCGAGGGCGAGGAAGACGCGGGTGTGCTGCAGTTTCTGCCAGAGCGAGGGGGCCTGGGCGATGAACGCCTTCCCCTGGGAGATGGCGGGCGGGATGAGCATGAGCCCGAGTCCGGTTCCCAGCCCGAGCAGCGCGAGGATCACCAGCGGAGCCGCCAGCGCGCGCCGCAGGCCCCTGCGGGTGAGCGCCTCGACAGCGTGGTTCATGGCCACCGCCAGCATCGCGGCGCCCAGCGCGAGGGTCAGCGAGACCTGCGTCCTGAGCACGAAGACGACGAGCCCGGTGACGGCGAGGACTCCGAAACAGACGGTGAACACCGTCTTGAAGGTCACCTGGGAAGAGGGGCGGACTGGTTCCGGACGCGGCATGGCCGCGGTTCTACCGGACTTTGCCCCGCCCATCGACCGCCACTCCGACGGCCTGGTCGAGGGACGAGCCGTGGTCGGCGGCAACGAGCGAGTTGGTCCGGCGGCCGGCTGCGGCCGATCGCCTTCGTCAGTTTCCGGCGGCCACCCGGTCGTCCGGGGGGTGGCCGTGCGGCCACGATGATCGTTGCAGATCGCAAGCAGGGATCCACATTTGAGGTCTCCGGAGGTACCCATGGAACACCTGCGCTTCGCAGTCGCCGTGCTGGCCGCACTGGGGTTCGCCTGCGGACCGGCGGATCTTGCAGGCAGCGCCGCCGATGGCGGTTCAGGCTCGGGGGCGGCGCCGGCCGCGCCGGCCATCGTCGTGGTCTCGCCCGAGCAGGGGCACGACTTCGAGTTCGAGGACGAGGACGACGAGCACCATGGCGACGATCGCTTCGAGATCGAAGTGGAGGTCGAAAACGCCGAGCTGGCGGAGCCCGGCCAGTGCCGCGGCCGCGGGAGCTGCGGGCACGTGGTCCTGCTCATCGATGGAAACGCCTGCGGGAACCCGAACTCCAGCTCCTCCTCGGGCAGCCTGGAGGGACATTTCGGCCGCTGCGTGAAAGTGTCCGGGCAGCACCAGATTGTCGTGCAACTGGTCGACGATGCCGGCAACGTGCTCGCACCAGCGCGCCCATCGCCGTCAACGTGACGCTCAAGGGCCACGGCGACGACGACGGGGACGACGACCACGGCGGCGGGGACCACCATGGCGGTGGAGACGACCACGGCGGTGGGGACGATCACGGCGGCGGGGACGACGGCAACCACGGCGGGTGACCGGGCGGCGTCGACTGCTGGTTGCGGCGTTCGCGCGGCGTCGCGTCTTCATCCGTTGCACGGAAGCGCGCCGCTTCGAGCCCCATCCAGCACGCCGTGCTCGGCGCCGCGAAACGTGCCGAAGCGGCGCTGCAGCGTCGAGCTGCCTGCGCTGAAGATGCGTAGCGGCGGACATCGGCCGGCCAGCATCGATTCCGCCGGGACGTGGCGACGTCCGCGGAGCACGGCATCGCAGAGTCCGCGGACGGCGCGAAAGCAAGAGCCTGCCGGTGTCCAGCTCCCGCGCACCTTCCAGCCGAGCAGCGTCACGAGGTGCTCCGCCGGTGGTCGTGCGCCGTAGCGGCAGTGGGCGATGGTGCAGCATCAAGACCGACTGCGCGCCCGAAGGTGCCGCGCAGCGCCGCTTCCACGTCGTCCACGTCGTGCTCGGCGACCTTCCTGTGCCGTCCGTCCACCCAGCGCCGGTCGTGCGGTCCGGTCGAGTCGAGCCGCACGACGAGCAGCTGCCGCGCTGCGTCGCCTGCTCCCGGCGGGCATGAGCGCGTCGCGAACGTCGTCGCCGAGGCGGTCGTGGTCGCCGGGCACCGCAATCAGCCTGCCCGCGCGCAAGAGCGGCGCGAAGAGCGCGCGGAAGCGCTCCAGCCCGTTGCGCCTCGCCATGGGTGACGTCGCCGGTGAGCAGGATGACCTCGATGCTCTTCCACCAGCACCTCGCAGAGCCGCGCCGCGGCCCGGTCCGCCTCGGCGCCGGCTCCGATGTGGAGATCGAGATACTCACCGAATTCATCGACTCGCTCGGCACCTTCGCAAACGCGCATGGCGGCCGCGTGTGCGAAGGCTGACTTCTCAAATGCTGCGCGGATCGACAAGTTCACCGATCCGCCTCCCCGACGCCACCGCCCGCCCGGTACGAAGCGCGCCGTGGCCGAACGCACCTCGACCGGCCACGGAAGGTCCTCATGTACAGACGGCTCGCATCGCTTCTCGCAGGTCTCGTGCCGGCGTCCGCGCGGGCCCACTCACTTCCTATCCGCCACCTGGCGGCGATCTTCCAGGAGAACGTCTCCTTCGATCACTACTTCGCCGACCCATCCCCAGGCCGCCGAACTCGCCCGGCGAGCCGCGCTTCGTCGCGCGGAGCGGCACTCCGCGGTGAACGGCTCGCGGGCTGGCTCCACGCTCAATCCAACGAGGTCAATCCCTTCCGCCTCGACCGCTCGCAGGCGGCGACCTGCGACCAGGACCACTACTACGGCGACGAGCAGAAGGCGATGCACGGAGGGCTGATGGACCTCTTCGTGCAGACTGTGGCAACGGCCCGGGCACCGACGGCAAGTCGACCTGCTCAATGCCACCGACGTGATGGGGCTCAACTCCGACGGCACACCGTCACCGCGCCGCGGAACTTACGCGCAGCGTCTTCGCCATGAGCGACAACAGCTTCAAGATCATCCTCGCGTTCGTCGCCCGGCGCCATCAACCTCGTCTCTGGCCAGACCCACGGCGCCACGCCCGCGGACTCGCCCGGCAACACCGTCGCGGGACGCTGCATCGGCGATTCCGTCTCGTTTCGACGACGACGGCTCGCCGGCGGCTGGTTCCGAGCCCGACCAGATTGTCATGTCGGGCC
>CAWBVQ010000005.1:0-55638 GCA_963792275.1 uncultured delta proteobacterium | reverse complement strand
CGCTCCATCTCCAGTTTGAAGGCTTTCAATTCGGTTGAGTTGATCATGATTGAGCTCGGTCCGCCGCTACGGGTTGTACGCGGTGGGGAGGATTTCGTCGGGGGGAACGAAGGTCACACCCTGCGGCGTGGCGATCGGCGTCGGCAGCGGCTGCAGGAAGGGCGAGCCGTTGTCGTCGATTTCCCACCGCAGCAGCATCGCGTTGTCCTCGTGCACCGTGTTGTGGCAGTGCTCCATGAACATCCCGCCCCAATCGCGGAACTGCATCGAGCAGCGTGACGCTGCCGCCCGGGCGCAGGCGGTAGACGTCCTTGCGGCCACGCTCCCAGGGCGGAACGTTGGCGGCGCTGCCGTTGCGGGCGAGGATCTGGCCTTCCTCGAAGTGGATGTGGATGGGGTGATCCCAGCCGCCACCGCCGTTCTGGAGGGTCCAGCTGCTCGAGCGTGCTGGCGGTGTTGCGGCCCGGCGCCGCGGAGATGCGCCCGTAGTCCGCGTTCAGCATCGCGCCCTGGTTGTCGGTCTTGACGCCCCAGGGGCCCGTGAAGTTGGTCTGGCCGGGAGGCTGGGTCTGCGTTCCGCCGCTGCCCCACTCGAAGTTGCGGGTGCGGGCGACTGCTGCCGACGGGCCGGGTTGGGGATCAGCGGATCGCGGGCACCTGGCTCGACGTCAGGCCACGGCCGGCTTGCGCACGATGCGGAACTCGAGGAACTTGCCGACGCACCGGGTCGTCGCTTGCTGCCGGCGAGCGCGTCGCGGAGCGAGATCCTCGTCCGGCTTCTTGCCGTCCTGAGCTGCTGGGCCAGGTTGACCATCAGTACACCTTGCTGCCCACGGCGTAGCGCGAGAAGTCGATGACGATGTCGTAGCGCTCGGCGATGCCCTGCTCGTCCAGCTCGGTGATGCGGCACCGGGTGCGGCAGCAGGTTGCCGTCGTTGGCGATCTGAAGGTCATGGGCGAGCCGTCGCTCAGCGCGAGCTTGAAGAAGCGCGAGACGGAGGCGTTGAGGATGCGGAAGCGGTACTTGCGCCGCCTCGACCTCGAAGTACGGGGCTTATAGACGAGGTTGACCGTCATGCTGGTCGCCGATGAAGCCGTCGAAGTCGAAGATGTCGAAGGCGAGCTGGCCCGTTCGGCGTCCCAGGCCTTGTCCGCGAGCATGAGGTTCACGTCGTAGTCGAGGTTGCCGTACGACTTCGGCCGTGCCGCTGGGCAGGCGCAGGTTCACGCCGTCGTTGATCGCCTCGTTGCCGCGATCCTAGCGCGCTGTAGATGTTGAACATGCCGGCGCATGCCCTTGTACACGTTCTGCGAAGTGAAGCTGAACATGTGGTCGTGGAACCAGTGCGTGCTCATCGTCTCGTGCCAGTCGCCGGGCACGTTGACCAGGCCGCCCGCTGTCGTCCGGGCGTCGCGGCGCTGCGGATCGGTCGCGCCGGTGTTGATGCTGTTCGAGGCCGGCGAGCACGATCGGGTAGTGGTAGTCGTAGAACTGGCCCGGGAAGAAGTACGCGCCGGTGAAGCCGTCGTTCTCCGCGCCGTGGTGGCCGTTGTGCTCGTGCGTCGAGATGGTGTGGATGCCGAACCCGCCGTTCTGGCGTTCGGATCCGCGGGCAGGCCGTTGTGCTGGCGGAAGAGGATGGGCTCGCCGTAGCGGCCGACGAGGAGCTTCGGCGGGCAGCGTGCCGTTGAAGGTCCACATCGCCAGCGGACCCTGATCCGGCATCAGGGGGTGGAAGCGCCGGCCGGACCGGGTTCGCCGGGTTGATTCCGGAGTTGAGGCTGGCAGGCACGCCCGGGTTGTAGACGGTGTTGAGCTTCATCCCTTCCATGGTCACGTCAACGGCCACCTGGGGCAGGGAACCGCGCCGAGCCCTGGTGCGCCCAGACCGGCCCCGGGGGACGGCCTTCGATGGGACCGGTTGCCGCCGCCGAGCGAGGGGATCGACGGGGTGCTGCGTCTGGTTGGACTGCTCCGTCGGCGCCGGGTTCAGCGCCGAGACCGGAAGGCGCGGCAGGACGTCGAAGCGGGGCATCGGCTGGCTGAACTTGGTCGCGCCGAAGAGCGGGCTGGGGGGAAGTCCGGTCGGGATGCTGTCCGCCTGGGCGTTGGGGGCGAAGAGGCCCAGCGCCATGACTGCGGCCACCAGCTCGATCCGGAACAGGTGCTGTCGGGGCTTCCGACAGTTGTTAGGTGAAGCGCTTCCTGGGAGTTGCACGGGGGATTCTCCTGGTTTTCTTAGTTTTGACGCGTCGCTTGTGTCGGCGCGGCGGCGATCACATGAGCACCCGGCGTGCCACCACCCCACTCGAGCAACCGGCGGCTGGTTTGTCTAGCAATCAAGCGGGGTTAGACAGACGCGATCCATCGGAGCCGACGAGCCGGGGAGGCTTGGATCCGTACCGTTCCGGGCCGCGCGCGTACCGAAACGGCACGCGATGATCGGACGGTTGTCGGGGTCGCGGACCCGCGCCGGGCGCGGATCAGCGCGGGAGCAGCGCGTAGAGGCGAAGCTTGCGATACAGCTTGCCGCGCGAGACGCCCAGCTCGCGCGCCGCGCGCGTCACGTCGCCGCCGCAGCTGCGCAGGGCGCCCGCATACGCCTCGCGCTCCACTTCGCTGATGGGGCGCACGCCTGCCTGGCTGCGGCTCTGCTCGCGCTCGACCTGCTCCGGCTCGCGGGCGAGGCGCTCCAGGCAGGTGGCCCTGGGCGCCGCGAAATGGATCTCGCTCTCGATCCAGTGTTCCAGCTCGCGGACGTTGCCGGGCCAACCGTCATGCGCCTGAAGGGCCTCCATCACCTGGGGCGAGACCCGGAGCGGGTAGCTGGCGCCCCCATGCGCGAGGCGTAACCGCGCTGCAGGTGCCGCTCCACGAGGAGCGATGTCCTCCCGTCGCGCCCGGAGCGCGGGCAGGTGAGGTGGATCACCTTGAGTCGGTGGAGAGGTCCAGGCGGAAGCGCCCCGGTCGACGGCCCCCTCAGGGCCCGTTGGTGGTGGCGATCACGCGCCGTTCACGGCGTCGCGCGCCAGCCGCCCAGAGCGGTGCACGCCGTTCCTGAGGCGCGCAGGAGCTTCGCCTGCATCTCGAGCGGCATGTTCCCCGTCCTCGTCGAGCAGCATCGTCCCGCCGTCGGCGAGCTCGAACTTGCCGGGGTTCCGCCGCCGCGCCCGTGAAGGCGCCCGCTCGTAGCCGAACAGCTCGCTCTCGAGGAGCTCGCGCGGGAACGGCGGCGCAATTGATGCCGACGAAGGGCGGCCGGCCGCGGCCCGGCGCGTGGATGGCCTGCGCCAGCACCTCCTTGCCCACTCCGGATTCGCCCTCGATCAGCAGGCTGGAGCTGCTCTGCGCCGCGAGCCGGCACATCTCCCGCACGCGGGAGAGGCCCGCGCTCTGTCCGACCATGGCCTCGAAGCCGCGCGATGCGCCCTGTGCCCCGCCCCTTCGCGCGGGAGCCTCGGCCTGCTTCATCTCCGAGAAGCTGACCAGCGCCAGCCGGCCTTCGCGGATGCGGCGCAGCTTGACCAGCATGGTCTTGTCGCCCGCGCGCAGCGGCGCATCGTCGAACTGCTCCGCGGTGAGGCGCGCGCCGCAGCTCCGGCCAGACCGTCTCGATCCAGGCGCCTGCGGCGGCGTCGGCATCGAGGCGGAGGAGCTGCGCGGCGGCGCGGTTCAGCCGGGAGATCCGCCCGCTCGCGGCCACCAGCACGGCGTCGGGCGCCGAGGAGAGGAGCGCGGCTTCCACCGCCTGGGCCTGTCGCAAGCGCTCCACCAGCGACATGGAGGCGGCCATCGCTCCGAGCTGGCGCGCGAAGGCGGCGAGGAAGGGGCCGATCGCGGGCGCAAACGGCCCGCGGCCCTGCTCCAGGAAGATGGCTCCGCGAAGCGTTCCGGATACGAACGAGGTGAGGAGCGAGCCCTTGTCGATCACCGAGTACGGCACCGCCGCCTGCGTCGCCGCGGCATGGCGTACCAGAACGGTACGCACCCCGCCGGGCGCGCGATCGGCGCCTCCGGCCGCGGCCACCAGCGGTTCCAGGCCGGGAGCTTCGAGATAGACCAGCGCCGATGCGGCCGAAAAGAGGGGAAGCAGCTCCGCCGCGGCGCGCTCCACCAGCTCGTCGAGAGTGGTCGTCTGCGTCAGCGAATCGAAGGCGGAGAGGAGGGCCTCCGCGCCGCGCGCCGGGCGACCCAGGGGGTCGTTGGAGGCTGACGGCACTGCCTCCAAAGCGCGTCCTTCCACGGCCATTCCACGATCTCTCTCCCAGTAGGACTTCGATTCCGGTCTGAACACATTAGCGCACAACTGCGCGAAAACGGAAGCCGGCAACACGGCGATGGGGTATCCGCCCGAAGTGCTTGATTGTCGAGAGGCCGCAGCGTTCCCTGCAGGGCAAAACACGCGTGACCACTAAGGATTCCCGGCGCGCGTGCAGGATGTATTCCAAAGCGTACCTGATGCTTTGAGTCGTGAATGAGCGATCAGTTGCTGATGCGGGTCCCGCCGGTTCCCACGTGTTCGAGCGCTCGCTCCGCGCCGGCCAGCAGATCCCGCGCCTCGCTGCCTTCGCGCGACTCGGGAACATCGACGGCGAACCCCAGGGTGGCGGTGACCGCGATCTCCGCGCGCCCCGCCTGCGTGCGCAGCTGCTCGATGGTCTCGCGCAGCCGCTCGGCGAGCGCCTGGGCGCCCGAAAGGTCGGTCGCGCAGAAGCAGGCCGAACTCGTCGCCTCCGAGGCGCGCCACGACGTCGCCGCCCCGGACCAGGCCTTCCATGACCCGCGCGACGCGCGCAACACCTCGTCGCCGGTGGCCCTGTCGTGGGTCTCGTTCACCCGCGAAAGGCCATCGATGTCCAGCATCACCACCGAGACCGGTCGCCGGTAGCGACGCGCCGCCGCCACCTCCGCCGCCACCCGCTCGCCAAAGTGGCGGCGGTTGTAGATGCCGGTGAGCGGGTCGCGCAGCGCGATCTCCGCCAGGCGCCGCTGGTACTTGACCTCCACCTCGTCGGCCCAGGCGATCTTGAACGTGGTGGCTACGCCGACCTGGACGCGGTCGCCGTTTCCCAGGACGCGCTCCGCCACCTTCTCGCCGGCGACATACGTTCCGTTCTGGCTTCCCAGGTCGCGCAGGACGATCTGCTGGCCGCGCGCTTCCAGGCTGCAGTGGACGCGCGAGATGCCCTCGTCGTCGAGGCGGATGTCCACCTCTTCGCCGCGGCCCACGCGCAGCACGCGCCCGGGATGCAGCTTGTAGACCTCCCCGAATCGGGTTCCCGCCAGGACCAGGATGAATGCGCTCTTCTGCAGGGGGCCGGGGCCCGGCGTCGGGAGCGACACGATGGTGCGCGCTTTCGGATTGACGGTCTTCGACATGCAGCTTTGTCCTTGAGTTTGTTCGGGCGCGTCCCTTGCACACGTCAGGAGCGCATGGAAGTGCGGCAGCCGTCAACTCCCCTTGTGCCCGGTGCGGCGCGATCGCCTGGAGGAGGGTGGCGGCTCCGCCAGCACCACCCGGTTGCGGCCCTGTTTCTTCGCTTCGTAGGCGGCGCCATCGGCGTTCTGGAACAGGTCGCGCTCGTTCTGATCCGGTGCAAGCTGCGCCACGCCGATGCTGACGGTGACCGAGATGCCGACGGGCACGTCGTCGCCGCTCCCCCAGAGCGTCTGCGCCACCTCCACGAGCTGCCGCAAGCGCTCGGCCAGCGCCATGGCCGCGGTCGCGTCCGCCTCGCGCGCCAGGACCACGAACTCCTCTCCGCCGTAATCGGGCGAGGATGTCCTCGATGCGGATGCCCTGGGTCAGGGCGCGCGCCACCGTCTTCAGCACCTCGTCTCCCGCCAGGTGCCCATGGCGGTCGTTGACGCGCTTGAAATGGTCCACGTCGGCGACCAGCAACGAGAGAGGGCGGCCGTGCCGGTGGGCCACCGCGACTTCCGCGGCGAAGCGCTCCTGGAAGTGGCGCCGGCTGTACAGTCCCGTGAGCGGATCGCGCAGCGCCGCCTCCACCAGCTTGCGCTGCACCGCCGCCTCCATCTCGTCCGCGACGCTGAATTTGAAGGTGGTGGAGGCGCCGATCTGGAAGCGGTCGTCATTGGAGAGCAGCTTCTCCGCCACGCGCTCCCCCTCGATGAAGGTGCCGTTGGCGCTACCCAGGTCGAGGAGCAGGGCTCCGCGCCCGCGCGGCTGGACGCTGCAATGCCGGCGGGAGACGCCGTCGTCGCGCACGCGCAGGTCGGCATCGCCCCGGCCGATGACCGTCACGAGGTCGGGGGTGAGGCGGTGCAGCTCGCCCACCTGCGGCCCGGAAAGGACGAGCAGGAACGGGCTCTTTTCCAGGGTGGAACGCTGCGGCGCGGGCGCCACCGTGGTCTTCTCCAACCTCTCGATCGTCCGGGGCATCCGCTATGGCTCCGAAACCTTCTGCTTGCGCGGGCGGGGAATGTTGAAGGTGGACAGCCGCTTCACCAGCGTGCGCCGCGAAATGCCCAGGGAAATGGCCGCCTCCGTCTGGCTTCCTGCGCAGCGCGAGAGCGCGTCGACGATGCGCTGGCGCTCCGCCTGCGCGAGCTGCTCGCGCAATTCCGCGGGCCCCGGTCCGCCTTGCAAGAGGGGCGGCGGCGGCGTGGGCATGGCGAAGAGCGAGGACGGCGCCGGCGACGCCTGCTCCGGTTTTCGCATGGCGAAGTGCGAGGACATCTTCTCTGCAGGGAGGTGCGAGAGCGCGAGGCGCTTTCCCGCGCAGAGCAGCACCGCGCGCTCGATCACGTTGCGGAGCTCGCGGATGTTGCCCGGCCAGCGGTAGCGCCGCGAGCAGCGGCGAGCGCCTCGCGGCGAGAGCTGCGGGCTCGGCGCGGCCCGTCGCGCCGGCGCGCGTCGCGAGAGAGCGTGCGCGCGAGCGGCTCGATCTCGCGACGGCGCTCGCGCAGCGGCGGGATGACGAGCGCGATGCCGTTGAGGCGGAAGTAGAGGTCCTGGCGGAACGTGCCGCGCTCGCACCTCGGCCTCGAGATCGCGGTTGGTCGCCGCGATGAAGCGCACGTCGATCGGGCGTCGGCTCGAGCGCCGCCGACGCGGCGCACCTTCGCGCTCCTCGAGCACGCGCAGGAGCTTGGCCTGCATCGACGAGCGGCATGCTCGCCGACCTCGTCGAGGAACACCGTGCCGCCGTGCGGCGCTCTCGAGGAGGCCCGCCTTGCGCCGCGTCGCGCCGGTGAACGCGCCCTTCTCGTGGCCGAACAGCTCGCTCTCGAGCAGCGTCTCGGACAGCGCGGCGCAGTTGAGGCGCAGGAACGGGCCTCTCGGCGCGGCGAGAGCGCTGTGGACGGCCTCGGCGAGCACCTCCTTGCCGACGCCGGTCTCGCCGAGGATGAGCACGCTGATGTCGCTGGAGGCGATGCGCGCGACCACCCATGCAGCTCCGCATGGCGCCGGGAGGGCCGCTGGTCTTCGAGCGGCGTCCGCGGGCCGGTGTCGCCGCTGGCGCGCGCGAGCAGGGCATGCGCCGCGGCTGTTGCCGGGGAGCGCGCCACGGCGCACGCGCTGCTTCGCGCCCCGCTCCGCCAGCTGGGTCTCCCAGGCGCGAGACGACGAACTGCATGTCCTCGGGGTGGGTTCGAGCAGCAGCACCTCGTGTCGCGGCCCGTCCGCCGGACCACGTCCACCAGGCGCACCGAGCTGGCCAGCACTTCCTCGATCTCCCACGAGGGGCACGACGGTCGCAGGCGATGCGCAGCAGCGCGAAGGTGGCGTGATAGCGCGCAGCGCGGTGGCACTCCTCTTCCAGGCGCAGCTCGAAATAGCCGTGGGGCAGGAAGCGGCGGGGCGGGGCGGTGCCCCGACCCTCCACCATCACGATGACGCTGCCCAGGTGGAGGACGTCGCCGGGCGCCACCTCGACGGGCTGCCCGGGCAAGACCCGCTGCGCTCCGACGCCGGTCGCAAGCCCGCTGCCGAGATCGGCGATGCGCACCGGCGGACCCATCGAGAGGACGGCGTGCCGCGCGGCGACCGATCGGATTCCTCGATCACCAGGTCGCAGGCGGCGTCGCTGCCGATGGTCACCTGGCCGGACTCGGGCAGGTGCTGGGTGCTGAAGCGCCCTTCGCCCGCGACGAACAGGCGCAAGCGCCTGGGCTCTTTGCGCGCGCTGTCGTTCCGCACCTTCGGCAACCAGACCCCCGGGCCTGGCATCCTAGGCGAGAAAACCGCGCGCGTTCAACGACTTCCGCGTGCGGATTTGGGGGACCAGGTGGGGGCTCCTACCACCCGTCACCAACCTTCGAGATCCTCCGTGGCGGAGGCGGTCGCGCGCAGGTCCTCCGCCGCGGGCTGCAGCCACGACTCCACGTCCACCAGCGGTCCCGAGACCACTTCGCCGTTGCGCACCTCGGCCGCGTCGGCATGGATCTGGACCGCCAGCCGCAGGCGCGGGTCGGCGCCCGGGACCGACATCGGCGCCAGAAGCCTGCGGCCGAGCGCCAGGGCTTCGCGGCGCTCGTCGCGCGCCGCCGCGGCTTCCTCCGGAAGCGCTTTCACCCCCAAAAGCGCGCTGCCGGTCTGTAGATAGAGCGCGTAACCCGCGTCCAGCAATTGCCGTTCGGTCTCGTCGAGCAACTGGACCAGGCTGGCGAGGAGCGACTCGTCCTCCTCACCCTCGATGCGCAGGTCGACGTTGATCGCCACGCCCTGTCGCGCGGCAGGGCCCGCGGTTCGCTTCCCCAGCACGGCGGCGCGCAGCGCCTCCACGAAGGCGGGCACGTTGGGAAGCGCCGGACCGCGCGCTTCTCCAGGCAGCGCAGCACCACCGCGTCGATCTCCGCCGAGACCGGAGCCAGCGCGCTGGGCCGGGGCGGAGGCGCTTCCGCGTGCTGGCGCTCGAGCTCCACGGCATCGGAGGAGATGAAGGGATAGCGTCCGGTGAGCAGCTGGTAGAGCAGCACTCCCAGCGCGTAGATGTCGACGCGCTGATCCACCGCATCGCCGCGGATCTGCTCCGGAGCCATGGCGTGCGGCGTTCCGATGCGCTGGCCCACCGCGGTGATGCCGCGCTCGCCCGGCGTGCTGCGCATCAGCTTGGCGATGCCGAAGTCGAGCAGCTTGACCGTCGGGGGATCGCCGTCCCTGGTCACCGCCACGTTGCTCGCCTTGAGATCGCGATGGACCACGCCGGCCGCGTGCGCCGCCGTGAGCGCGTCGCAGATCGGCTCCAGGTAACCCAGCGCCTGCCTCGGGGTGAGCCGGCCGCGCCGCTCGATGATGGTGCCGAGGCTCACTCCCTCGAGAAGCTCCATGACGAAGTAGGGGCGCTTGTCCGCGAGCTCGCCGAAATCGTAGATGTCGACGATGTTGGGGTGGCGGATGCGATTCACCACCCGGGCCTCGCGGACGAAGCGCTCCACCATCTCCGCGGAGCCGGCGAGCTGGCTGTGCAGCACCTTCACCGCCACCTTGCGCGCGAGCACGCGGTGCTCGGCGGTATAGACGGTCCCGCAGCCGCCGGAGGCGATGCGCCCGAGGATCAGGTATTCGCCGGCGCGGTGGCCCGGAGCCAGCTCGTCGGGGTCGATCCAGTTGCCGCTGTGCCCCCGGGGCTCCGCCGGCAAGGTGGGAGTAAACCTGTCCTTCACGCGGCGAGTCTCCCACGAGAGAGGCAATTCCTGGAAGATGACCGGGCGCATGCTACCGTGGGCTGCGGATGCCGCCCGATGCCCGATTCCGCGCCGGAGCTGACGCCGCGCGCGCTCGCATCGGGGTTGCTGGTCGGCGCGCTCCTCTGCGTGGCGAACCTCTACATGGGCCTGAAGACGGGCATCGCGGACAGCGGCCACGTGACCGCGTCGGTGCTCGCCTTCGCGCTGGCATCGGGTCGGCTGAGCCGGCTGGAGAACAACCTGGCGCAAACCGCCGCCGTGGCGGCAGGCGCGATTCCCTCTACCGCGGGCCTTCTCGGAGCGGTGCCGGCGCTGGCGCTTCTCGGACGAGAGGTGCCGGCCTGGGGCATTGCTCTCTGGGGCATTGCCCTCGCGCTCCTTGGCATCCTCTTCGGCGCGCTGCTGCGGCACCGGTTGCTCGACGAGGAGCGGCTTCCCTTTCCCACCAGCGTCGCGACCGCCGAGGTGATTGAGGTGCTCCACGGGGGAGGCGAGAAGGCGCGCCGGCGGACCCGCCCGCTCCTCTGGGGCGGCGCGCTGGGCGCGGCAGTGGAATGGTTGCGCGATGGCAGGCCCTCGCTTCTTCCGGGGCGCGCTCACCGTGCCCGGCGAGATCGGCGGCGTACAGGCGAGCGCCCTGGGAATCGGCGTCAGCACCAGCCCGCTCCTCTGGGGGGTGGGGATGCTGGTCGGACTTCGCATCGCCCTGAGCATGCTGCTCGGTTCGGTGCTCGCGTGGGGCGTGCTCGGCCCCTGGCTCGTGCGCGGGCTGCACGTGGCGCCGGAGCGCGGCGCGATCTGGAACTGGCTTTCCTGGCCCGGGACCGCGCTCCTGATCGGCGCCGCGCTGGTGGCGCTGTTGCAGCAGCTCGGCGCGTTCGCGGGGGCGCTCCGCGATCTGGGCGCGATGGCGCGGAGCGGATCCCGGGCGGGCATCCTGCGCCTCCTCGCGGTGGCGGCCCTCCTGGCGGCGATCGTCGGCCTCGCCAGGTTGATCTTCGATCTCTCGCTGCTCCAGAGCGGGCTCGCCCTCGCGGCGTCGGCGGTCGGGGCGACCGTCTGCGCGCGCGCCGCAGGGCTCACCGACATCGCGCCGGTGGGGCCCATGGGCCAGACCATGCAGGCGCTCTCGGGCGCGCTCGCGCCCGGGCGCCCGGCCGTCAACGTCGCCGCGGGCTCCATCGTCGCAGGCTCCGCGGCCCAGACCACCGGCCTGCTCTGGTCGCTCGGCGCCGGGCGTGCGCTGGGCGCGAGCCCGCGCCGGCAGATCATCGCCGCCGCTGCCGGGTCGATGCTCGGCGCGTCGATCTGCGCGCCGGCCTATCTCTTCCTGGTCCGCACGCACGGGCTCGGATCGGCGCAGCTCCCCGCGCCCACGGGCGTGCAGTGGAAGGCCATGGCCGAAGTGGTGGCCCGCGGTCTCTCGGCATTGCCTCCGGGCGCGTTGCCGGCGGTCATCGCCGGGGGCCTCTTGGGAATCGTGCTCGCCGCCGCCGCTTCGACGCGCGCCGCTCCCCGGCTGCCTTCGGCCATGGCGATGGGCATCGGCGTGCTGGTCCCGGTGGACTACGCGCTGGCCATCGTCTGCGGGGCCCTGCTGGTGACGTTCGTCCGTCGCCTCCGCGAGCCCGCGGCTTCGGCGGGCGCCGGCCTCATCGCCGGAGACTCGGTGGTGGGCCTGCTCGTGGCGTTGCTCACCTCGATGCGGCTTCTGTAGCCTCGAGGCCGCGGCGGACCCGCGCTTCCATGATGTTGGGAATGCGTGCGGCTCGCGCGGCCGCCTCCGCGAAGGCGCGCCGCGCTTGCTCCGGCTTGCCCCTGCGCAGCGCCCACGCGCCGTAGAGGTCCGCCACCTCGATGGGCTCCTGCTCCAACGACTCGCGGGCGGAGCGCGCGAGCAGCGCTTCCCACTCCTGCGGCGACGCGTCGCCGCAGGAGTGGGAAGCGCTGCTCGCGCGCTCCGCCCGCGAGTCGTTGGAGCAGGAGCCCATCGAGGTGGCGGACCTCTACGGCGCGTGGGCGCTGCGCAGGGGCAAGCCGGAGCAAGCGCGGCGCGCCTTCGCGGAGGCGGCCGCGCGAGCCGCACGCATTCCCAACATCATGGAAGCGCGGGTCCGCCGCGGCCTCGAGGCTACAGAAGCCGCATCGAGGTGAGCAACGCCACGAGCAGGCCCACCACCGAGTCTCCGGCGATGAGGCCGGCGCCCACCGAAGACGCGGGCTCGCGGAGGCGACGGACGAGCGTCACCAGCAGGGCCCCGCAGACGATGGCCAGCGCGTAGTCCACCGGGACCAGCACGCCGATGCCCATCGCCATGGCCGAAGGCAGCCGGGGAGCGGCGCGCGTCGAAGCGGCGGCGGCGAGCACGATTCCCAAGAGGCCCCCGGCGATGACCGCCGGCAACGCGCCCGGAGGCAATGCCGAGAGACCGCGGGCCACCACTTCGGCCATGGCCTTCCACTGCACGCCCGTGGGCGCGGGGAGCTGCGCCGATCCGAGCCCGTGCGTGCGGACCAGGAAGAGATAGGCCGGCGCGCAGATCGACGCGCCGAGCATCGACCCGGCAGCGGCGGCGATGATCTGCCGGCGCGGGCTCGCGCCCAGCGCACGCCCGGCGCCGAGCGACCAGAGCAGGCCGGTGGTCTGGGCCGCGGAGCCTGCGACGATGGAGCCCGCGGCGACGTTGACGGCCGGGCGCCCGGGCGCGAGCGCGCCCGAGAGCGCCTGCATGGTCTGGCCCATGGGCCCCACCGGCGCGATGTCGGTGAGCCCTGCGGCGCGCGCGCAGACGGTCGCCCCGACCGCCGACGCCGCGAGCGCGAGCCCGCTCTGGAGCAGCGAGAAATCGAAGATCAACCTGGCGAGGCCGGCGATCGCCGCCAGGAGGGCCGCCACCGCGAGCAGGCGCAGGATGCCCGCCCGGGATCCGCTCCGCGCCATCGCGCCCAGGTCGCGGAGCGCCCCCGCGAACGCGCCGAGCTGCTGCAACAGCGCCACCAGCGCGGCGCCGATCAGGAGCGCGGTCCCGGGCCAGGAAAGCCAGTTCCAATCGCGCCGCGCTCCGGCGCCACGTGCAGCCCGCGCACGAGCCAGGGGCCGAGCACGCCCCACGCGAGCACCGAACCGAGCAGCATGCTCAGGGCGATGCGAAGTCCGACCAGCATCCCCACCCCCCAGAGGAGCGGGCTGGTGCTGACGCCGATTCCCAGGGCGCTCGCCTGTACGCCGCCGATCTCGCCGGGCACGGTGAGCGCGCCCGGAAGAAGCGAGGGCCTGCCATCGCGCAACCATTCCACTGCCGCGCCCAGCGCGCCGCCCCAGAGGAGCGGGCGGGTCCGCCGGCGCGCCTTTTCGCCTCCCCCGTGGAGCACCTCGATCACCTCGGCGGTGGCGACGCTGGTGGGAAAGGGAAGCCGCTCCTCGTCGAGCAACCGGTGCCGCAGCAGCGCGCCGAAGAGGATGCCGAGGAGCGCGAGGGCAATGCCCCAGAGAGCGATGCCCCAGCCCGGCACCTCTCGTCCGAGAAGCGCCAGCGCCGGCACCGCTCCGAGAAGGCCGGCCGTCGAGGGGATCGCGCCCGCCGCCACGGCAGCGGTTTGCGCCAGGTTGTTCTCCAGCCGGCTCAGCCGACCCGATGCCAGCGCGAAGGCGAGCACCGACGCGGTCACGTGGCCGCTGTCCGCGATGCCCGTCTTCAGGCCCATGTAGAGGTTCGCCACGCAGAGGAGCGCGCCGACCAGCAACCCCGATGCGAGCGCGCGCGGCGTCAGCTCCGGCGCGGATCGGGCATCGGGCGGCATCCGCAGCCCACGGTAGCATGCGCCCGGTCATCTTCCAGGAATTGCCTCTCTCGTGGGAGACTCGCCGCGTGAAGGACAGGTTTACTCCCACCTTGCCGGCGGAGCCCCGGGGGCACAGCGGCGACTGGATCGACCCCGACGAGCTGGCTCCGGGCCACCGCGCCGGCGAATACCTGATCCTC
The DNA here is from genome assembly GCA_963792275.1 of uncultured delta proteobacterium. Taxonomy (GTDB): domain Bacteria; phylum Myxococcota; class Myxococcia; order Myxococcales; family 40CM-4-68-19; genus 40CM-4-68-19. Next base: position 41,997 of record CAWBVQ010000005.1, on the reverse strand, counting down.
GGGCGCATCGCCTCCGGCGGCTGCGGGACCGTCTATACCGCCGAGCACCGCGTGCTCGCGCGCAAGGTGGCGGTGAAGGTGCTGCACAGCCAGCTCGCCGGCTCCGCGGAGATGGTGGAGCGCTTCGTCCGCGAGGCCCGGGTGGTGAATCGCATCCGCCACCCCAACATCGTCGACATCTACGATTTCGGCGAGCTCGCGGACAAGCGCCCCTATTTCGTCATGGAGCTTCTCGAGGGAGTGAGCCTCGGCACCATCATCGAGCGGCGCGGCCGGCTCACCCCGAGGCAGGCGCTGGGTTACCTGGAGCCGATCTGCGACGCGCTCACGGCAGCGCACGCGGCCGGCGTGGTCCATCGCGATCTCAAGGCGAGCAACGTGGCGGTGACCAGGGACGGCGATCCCCCGACGGTCAAGCTGCTCGACTTCGGCATCGCCAAGCTGATGCGCAGCGCGCCGGGCGAGCGCGGCATCACCGCGGTAGGCCAGCGCATCGGAACGCCGCACGCCATGGCTCCGGAGCAGATCCGCGGCGATGCGGTGGATCAGCGCGTCGACATCTACGCGCTGGGAGTGCTGCTCTACCAGCTGCTCACCGGACGCTATCCCTTCATCTCCTCCGATGCCGTGGAGCTCGAGCGCCAGCATGCGGAAGCGCCTCCTCCCCGGCCCAGCGCGCTGGCTCCGGTCTCGGCGGAGATCGACGCGGTGGTGCTGCGCTGCCTGGAGAAGCGCGCGGTCCGGCGCTTCCCCAACGTGCCCGCCTTCGTGGAGGCGCTGCGCGCCGCCGTGCTGGGGAAGCGAACCGCGGGGCCTGCCGCGCGACAGGGCGTGGCGATCAACGTCGACCTGCGCATCGAGGGCGAGGAGGACGAGTCGCTCCTCGCCAGCCTGGTCCAGTTGCTCGACGAGACCGAACGGCAATTGCTGGACGCGGGTTACGCGCTCTATCTACAGACCGGCAGCGCGCTTTTGGGGGTGAAAGCGCTTCCGGAGGAAGCCGCGGCGGCGCGCGACGAGCGCCGCGAAGCCCTGGCGCTCGGCCGCAGGCTTCTGGCGCCGATGTCGGTCCCGGGCGCCGACCCGCGCCTGCGGCTGGCGGTCCAGATCCATGCCGACGCGGCCGAGGTGCGCAACGGCGAAGTGGTCTCGGGACCGCTGGTGGACGTGGAGTCGTGGCTGCAGCCCGCGGCGGAGGACCTGCGCGCGACCGCCTCCGCCACGGAGGATCTCGAAGGTTGGTGACGGGTGGTAGAGCCCCCACCTGGTCCCCCGAATCCGCACGCGGAAGTCGTTGAACGCGCGCGGTTTTCTCGCCTAGGATGCCAGGCCCGGGGGTCTGGTTGCCGAAGGTGCGGAACGACAGCGCGCGCAAAGAGCCCAGGCGCTTGCGCCTGTTCGTCGCGGGCGAAGGGCGCTTCAGCACCCAGCACCTGCCCGAGTCCGGCCAGGTGACCATCGGCAGCGACGCCGCCTGCGACCTGGTGATCGAGGATCCATCGGTCGCCGCGCGGCACGCCGTCCTCTCGATGGGTCCGCCGGTGCGCATCGCCGATCTCGGCAGCGGGCTTGCGACCGGCGTCGGAGCGCAGCGGGTCTTGCCCGGGCAGCCCGTCGAGGTGGCGCCCGGCGACGTCCTCCACCTGGGCAGCGTCATCGTGATGGTGGAGGGTCGGGGCACCGCCCCGCCCCGCCGCATCCTGCCCCACGGCTATTTCGAGCTGCGCCTGGAAGAGGAGTGCCACCGCGCTGCGCGCTATCACGCCACCTTCGCGCTGCTGCGCATCGCCTGCGACCCGTCGTGCCCCTCGTCGGAGATCGAGGAGGTGCTGGCCAGCTCGGTGCGCCTGGTGGACGTGGTCGCGGCGGACGGGCCCAGCGACTACGAGGTGCTGCTGCTCGATACCCGCCCCGAGGACATGCGGCTCGTCGTCTCGCGCCTGGAGACCCAGCTCGCGGAGCGGGGCGCGAAGCCGCGCGTGCGCGTGGCGCACTACCCCGGCGACGGCCGCGGCGCCGATGCCCTGCTCGCGCGCGCCAGCGGCGACACCGGCCCGCGGACGCCGCTCGAAGACCAGCCGCCCCCTCCCGGCGCCATGCAGGAGCTGCATGGGATGGTCGCGCGCATCTCCTCCAGCGACATCAGCGTGCTCATCTTCGGCGAGACCGGCGTGGGCAAGGAGCGGCTCGCCGAGGCCGTGCACAAGAGCTCGCGCGCGCGCCGGGCGGCCCTTCCTGCGCCTGAACTGCGCCGCCCTGACGGAGACCCTTCTGGAATCCGAGCTCTTCGGTCACGAGAAGGGCTCCTTCACCGGCGCGACCGCTGCCAAGGCGGGCCTGCTCGAGAGCGCCGAAGGCGGCACCGTCTTCCTCGACGAGGTGGGCGACATGCCGCTCACCACGCAGGTGAAGCTGTTGCGCGTGATCGAGGAGCAGAAGGTGCGCCGGGTGGGCGCCGTCCGGCCCACCGAGATCGACGTCCGCTTCGTCTCCGCCACCAACCGCGATCTGGAGCTGGAGGTGCAGCGCGGCACCTTCCGCAAGGACCTCTTCTTCCGCCTCAACGGGATCTCCTTCGTCATTCCTCCGCTCCGCGAGCGCGTCGCGGAGATCGAGCCGCTCGCGCGCATGCTCATCTCCGACGCGTGCAGGCGGATGGGCCGCGCCGAGGAGCCGGAGCTGACTCCGGAGGTGCTGGCCCTGCTCCGGCAGTATCCCTGGCCGGGCAACATCCGCGAGCTCCGCAACGTGATCGAGCGCGCGGTGCTGCTCTGCGCGGGAAAGCGCCTCGCCCTCTCGCACCTCCCTGCAGAGAAGATGTCCTCGCACTTCGCCATGCGAAAACCGGAGCAGGCGTCGCCGGCGCCGTCCTCGCTCTTCACCATGCCCACGCCGCCGCCGCCCCTCTTGCAAGGCGGACCGGGGCCCGCGGAATTGCGCGAGCAGCTCGCGCAGGCGGAGCGCCAGCGCATCGTCGACGCGCTCTCGCGCTGCGCAGGGAACCAGACGGAGGCGGCCATTTCCCTGGGCATTTCGCGGCGCACGCTGGTGAAGCGGCTCTCCACCTTCAACATTCCCCGCCCGCGCAAGCAGAAGGTTTCGGAGCCATAGCGGATGCCCCGGACGATTGAGAGGTTGGAGAAGACCACGGTGGCGCCCGCGCCGCAGCGTTCCACCCTGGAAAAGAGCCCGTTCCTGCTCGTCCTTTCCGGGCCGCAGGTGGGCGAGCTGCACCGCCTCACCCCCGACCTCGTGACGGTCATCGGCCGGGGCGATGCCGACCTGCGCGTGCGCGACGACGGCGTCTCCCGCCGGCATTGCAGCATCCAGCCGCGCGGGCGCGGAGCCCTGCTCCTCGACCTGGGTAGCGCCAACGGCACCTTCATCGAGGGGGAGCGCGTGGCGGAGAAGCTGCTCTCCAATGACGACCGCTTCCAGATTGGCGCCTCCACCACCTTCAAATTCAGCATCGCGGACGAGATGGAGGCGGCGGTGCAGCGCAAGCTGGTGGAGGCGGCGCTGCGCGATCCGCTCACGGGACTGTACAGCCGGCGCCACTTCCAGGAGCGCTTCGCCGCGGAAGTCGCGGTGGCCCACCGGCATGGCCGCCCTCTCTCGCTGCTGGTCGCCGACGTGGACCATTTCAAGCGCGTCAACGACCGCCATGGGCACCTGGCGGGAGACGAGGTGCTGAAGACGGTGGCGCGCGCCCTGACCCAGGGCATCCGCATCGAGGACATCCTCGCCCGATTCGGCGGAGAGGAGTTCGTGGTCCTGGCGCGCGAGGCGGACGCGACCGCGGCCATGGCGCTGGCCGAGCGCTTGCGGCAGCTCGTGGAGGTGGCGCAGACGCTCTGGGAGAGCGGCGACGACGTGCCCGTCGGCATCTCGGTCACCGTCAGCATCGGCGTGGCGCAGCTTGCACCGGATCAGAACGAGCGCGACCTGTTCCAGAACGCCGATGGCGCCGCCTACGAAGCGAAGAAACAGGGCCGCAACCGGGTGGTGCTGGCGGAGCCGCCACCCTCCTCCAGGCGATCGCGCCGCACCGGGCACAAGGGGAGTTGACGGCTGCCGCACTTCCATGCGCTCCTGACGTGTGCCAGGGACGCACCCGAACAAACTCAAGGACAAAGCTGCATGTCGAAGACCGTCGATCCGAAAGCGCGCACCATCGTGTCGCTCCCGACGCCGGGCCCCGGCCCCCTGCAGAAGAGCGCGTTCATCCTGGTCCTGGCGGGAACCCGATTCGGGGAGGTCTACAAGCTGCATCCCGGGCGCGTGCTGCGCGTGGGCCGCGGCGAAGAGGTGGACATCCGCCTCGACGACGAGGGCATCTCGCGCGTCCACTGCAGCCTGGAAGCGCGCGGCCAGCAGATCGTCCTGCGCGACCTGGGAAGCCAGAACGGAACGTATGTCGCCGGCGAGAAGGTGGCGGAGCGCGTCCTGGGAAACGGCGACCGCGTCCAGGTAGGCGTAGCCACCACGTTCAAGATCGCCTGGGCCGACGAGGTGGAGGTCAAGTACCAGCGGCGCCTGGCGGAGATCGCGCTGCGCGACCCGCTCACCGGCATCTACAACCGCCGCCACTTTGGCGAGCGGGTGGCGGCGGAGGTGGCGGCGGCGCGTCGCTACCGGCGACCGGTCTCGGTGGTGATGCTGGACATCGATGGCCTTTCGCGGGTGAACGAGACCCACGACAGGGCCGCCGGCGACGAGGTGTTGCGCAGCGTCGCGCGGGTCCTCGAAGGCCTGGTCCGGGGCGGCGACGTCGTGGCGCGCCTCGGAGGCGACGAGTTCGGCCTGCTTCTGCGCGAGACCGACCTTTCGGGCGCCCAGGCGCTCGCCGAGCGGCTGCGCGAGACCATCGAGCAGCTGCGCACGCAGGCGGGGCGCGCGGAGATCGCGGTCACCGCCACCCTGGGGTTCGCCGTCGATGTTCCCGAGTCGCGCGAAGGCAGCGAGGCGCGGGATCTGCTGGCCGGCGCGGAGCGAGCGCTCGAACGCGTGAAAGAGCTCGGCAGCAACCGCGTCGGCAACTGATCGCTCATTCACGACTCAAAGCGTCAGATACGCTTTGGAATACATCCTGCCACCCCTGCGCGCGCCGGGAATCCTTAGTGGTCGCGCGTGGTTTGCCCTGCAGGGAACGCTGCGGCCTCTCGACGATCAAGCACTTCGGGCGGATACCGCATCGCCATATTGCCGCTTCCCGTTTCGCGCAGTTGTCGGCTAATGTGTTCGACCCGGATCGAAGTCCCTCAGCTGGGAGGATCGTGGAATGGCCGTGGAAGGACGCGCTTTGGAGGCAGTGCCGTCAGCCTCCAACGACCCCCTGGGTCGCCCGGCGCGCGGCGCGGAGGCCCTCCTCTCCGCCTTCGATTTCGCTGACGCAGACGACCACTCTCGACGAGCTGGTGGAGCGCGCCGCGGCGGAGCTGCTTCCCCTCTTTTCGGCCGCATCGGCGCTGGTCTATCTGGAAGCTCCCGACCTGGAACCGCTGGTGGCCGCGGCCGGAGGCGCCGATTGCGCGCCCGGCGGGGTGCGTACCGTTCTGGTACGCCATGCAGCGGCGACGCAGGCGGCGGTGCCGTACTCGGTGATCGACAAGGGCTCGCTCCTTACCTCGTTCGTATCCGGAACGCTTCGCGGAGCCATCTTCCTGGAGCAGGGCCGCGGGCCGTTTGCGCCCGCGATCGGCCCCTTCCTCGCCGCCTTCGCGCGCCAGCTCGGAGCGATGGCCGCCTCCATGTCGCTGGTGGAGCGCTTGCGACAGGCCCAGGCGGTGGAAGCCGCGCTCCTCTCCTCGGCGCCCGACGCCGTCCTGGTGGCCGCGAGCGGGCGGATCTCCCGGCTGAACCGCGCCGCCGCGCAGCTCCTCCGCCTCGATGCCGACGCCGCCGCAGGCGCCTGGATCGAGACGGTCTGGCCGGAGCTGGGCGCGCGCCTCACCGCGGAGCAGTTCGACGATGCGCCGCTGCGCGCGGGCGACAAGACCATGCTGGTCAAGCTGCGCCGCATCCGCGAAGGCCGGCTGGCGCTGGTCAGCTTCTCGGAGATGAAGCAGGCCGAGGCTCCCGCGCGAAAGGGCGGGGCACAGGGCGCATCGCGCGGCTTCGAGGCCATGGTCGGACAGAGCGCGGGCCTCTCCCGCGTGCGGGAGATGTGCCGGCTCGCGGCGCAGAGCAGCTCCAGCCTGCTGATCGAGGGCGAATCCGGAGTGGGCAAGGAGGTCCTGGCGCAGGCCGTCCACAGCGCCGGGTCGCGGGGCAGCGCGCCGTTCGTCGCCGTCCATTGCGCCGCCATTCCCCGCGAGCTTCTCGAGAGCGAGATGTTCGGCTACGAGCGCGGCGCCTTCACCGGCGCAAACCCGCACGGCAACCCGGGCAAGTTCGAGCTCGCCGACGGCGGGACGCTGCTGCTCGACGACGTGGTGGAGCTGCCGCTGGAGATGCAGGCCAAGCTCCTCCGCGCCTTGCAGGAACGGTCCATCACCCCTCTGGGCGGAAGGCGCGCGAAGCGAGTGGACGTGCGCGTCATCGCCACCACCAACGTGCCCTTGCGGCAGGCCGTCGATGCGGGGCGCTTCCGCGCCGACCTCTTCTATCGCCTCAACGTGCTGCACATCGCGGTGCCGCCGCTGCGCGACCGCCGCGAAGACATCGGGCCGCTGGCGGAGCATTTCCTCCGCAAGTACTCCGCGCTTCACGACCGCCAGCTCGCCACCCTGGGGCCGCAGGCGCTCTCGTCGCTCCAGTCATACCCGTGGCCCGGCAACGTCCGCGAGCTGGAACACTGGATCGAGAGCGAGATCCATTTCGCGGCGCCCAGGGCCACCTGCCTGGAGCGCCTCGCCCGCGAGCCGGAGCAGGTCGAGCGCGAGCAGAGCCGCAGCCAGGCAGGCGTGCGCCCCATCAGCGAAGTGGAGCGCGAGGCGTATGCGGGCGCCCTGCGCAGCTGCGGCGGCGACGTGACGCGCGCGGCGCGCGAGCTGGGCGTCTCGCGCGGCAAGCTGTATCGCAAGCTTCGCCTCTACGCGCTGCTCCCGCGCTGATCCGCGCCCGGCGCGGGTCCGCGACCCCGACAACCGTCCGATCATCGCGTGCCGTTTCGGTACGCGCGCGGCCCGGAACGGTACGGATTCGAAGCCTCCCCGGCTCGTCGGCTCCGATGGATCGCGTCTGTCTAACCCCGCTTGATTGCTAGACAAACCAGCCGCCGGTTGCTCGAGTGGGGTGGTGGCACGCCGGGTGCTCATGTGATCGCCGCCGCGCCGACACAAGCGACGCGTCAAAACTAAGAAAACCAGGAGAATCCCCCGTGCAACTCCCAGGAAGCGCTTCACCTAACAACTGTCGGAAGCCCCGACAGCACCTGTTCCGGATCGAGCTGGTGGCCGCAGTCATGGCGCTGGGCCTCTTCGCCCCCAACGCCCAGGCGGACAGCATCCCGACCGGACTTCCCCCCAGCCCGCTCTTCGGCGCGACCAAGTTCAGCCAGCCGATGCCCCGCTTCGACGTCCTGCCGCGCCTTCCGGTCTCGGCGCTGAACCCGGCGCCGACGGAGCAGTCCAACCAGACGCAGCACCCCGTCGATCCCCTCCTCGGCGGCGGAACCGGTCCCATCGAAGGCCGTCCCCCGGGGCCGGTGTGGGCGCACCAGGGCTGGGCGCGGTTCCCTCCCCAGGTGGCCGTTGACGTGACCATGGAAGGGATGAAGCTCAACACCGTCTACAACCCGGGCGTGCCTGCCAGCCTCAACTCCGGAATCAACCCGGCGAACCCGGTCCGGCCGGCCTTCCACCCCCTGATGCCGGATCAGGGTCCGCTGGCGATGTGGACCTTCAACGGCACGCTGCCCCCGAAGCTCCTCGTCGGCCGCTACGGCGAGCCCATCCTCATGCGCGAGCACAACGTCCTGCCCGCGGATCCGAACGCCAACGGCGGGTTCGGCATCCACTCCATCTCGACGCACGAGCACAACGGCCACCACGGCGCGGAGAACGACGGCTTCACCGGCGCGTACTTCTTCCCCGGCGAGTTCTACGACTACCACTACCCGATCGTGCTCGCCGGCCTGAACAGCATCAACACCGGCGCGACCGATCGCAACGCCTCCAGCCCGGACGACGCGGGCGGCCTGGTCAACGTGCCCGGCGACTGGCACGAGACGATGAGCACGCACTGGTTCCATGACCACATGTTCAGCTTCACTTCGCAGAACGTGTACAAGGGCATGGCCGGCATGTTCAACATCTACTCCGGCAAGGATCGCGGCAACGAGGCGATCAACGACGGCGTGAACCTGCGCCTCCCCAGCGGCTCGGCGAAGTCGTACGGCAACCTCGACTACGACGTGAACATCATGCTCGCGGACAAGGCCTGGGACGCCAAGGGCCAGCTCGCCTTCGACAAGTTCGACTTCGACGGCTTCATCGGCGACCAGCCGACGGTCAACCTCGTCTATGCCCCGTACTTCGAGGTCGAGGCGCGCAAGTACCGCTTCCGCATCCTCAACGCCTCCGTCTCGCGCTTCTTCAAGCTGGCGCTGAGCGACGGCTCTCCCATGACCTTCATCGCCAACGACGGCAACCTGCTGCCGCACCCGGTTCCGGTCACCGAGCTGGACGAGCAGGGCATCGCCGAGCGCTACGACGTGGTCATCGACTTCTCGCGCTACGCCGTGGGCAGCAAGGTGTACTGGGTCAACCTGACCCAGCAGCTCAACGGCAAGAAGCCGGACAAGGATCTCTCGCTCCGCGACGCGCTCGCCGGCAGCAAGGACGACCCGGTGGTCGGCAAGATCCTCGAGTTCCGCATCGTGCGCAAGCCGGCCGTGGCTGACGTCAGCCAGGTCCCGGATCCGCTCATCCCCAACCCGGCCCTCGGCGCAGTCGCCCGCACCCGCAACTTCGAGTGGGGCAGCGGCGGAACGCAGACCCAGCCTCCCGGCCAGACCAACTTCACGGGCCCCTGGGGCGTCAAGACCGACAACCAGGGCGCGATGCTGAACGCGGACTACGGGCGCATCTCCGCGGCGCCGGGCCGCAACACCGCCAACACGCTCGAGCAGTGGACCCTCCAGAACGGCGGTGGCGGCTGGGATCACCCCATCCACATCCACTTCGAGGAAGGCCAGATCATCGCCCGCAACGGCAGCTCCGCCAACGTTCCGCCCTGGGAGCGTGGCCGCAAGGACGTGTACCGCCTGCGCCCGAGCGGCAGCGTCACGCTGCTGATGCGGTTCCGCGATTGGGGCGGGATGTACATGGAGCACTGCCACAACACGGTGCACGAGGACAACGCGATGCTGCTGCGGTGGGAAATCGACGCCAACGGCTCGCCCTTCCTCCAGCCGCTGCCGACGCCGATCGCCACGCCGCAGGGTGTGACCTTCGTTCCCCCCGACGAAATCCTCCCCACCGCGTACAACCCGTAAGCGGCGGACCGAGCTCAATCATGATCAACTCAACCGAATTGAAAGCCTTCAAACTGGAGATGGAGCGCAAAATGAAGACGTGTCGCGGTATCCTGTCCACCCTGCTGTGCGGAGCGCTGGCGGCGCTGCTGCTGGCGCCGACCTCGGCGCTGGCGCAGACGACGGTGTCCACCTACACCATCCAGGTGTCGGGCAACGCCTCGTCCGTGAAGACGGGGCTTCCGGAGACGGTGAAGTTCGCCGGACCGGTGGTGATCACCGCGACGGTGGTCACCGATCCGGCGGCCTCGACGCCCACCGCTGGGACCACGGCGCTGCCTCCGGCCGTGTACGTCTCCATCGACGGGACCGGCGTGGTCGGCACCGGCGCGAAGACCGGGGCGATCTACAAGAACTTCTGCATCGCCACCCTGACCCGGCTGTTCTCCACCACGGACGCGATCGAGACCACCTTCGCGTTCTTCAAGGACGCTGCCGCGGGCTCGGCCATCGCCGCCTCGTACGCGCAGTCGAAGACCGGGCTTCTGGACCTGGCCCTGACGTACGACCCGGCGACCATGGCGCTCACCAACGCCACGGGCACCCTGGGCACGCTGTAAGCAACTGGGGGTGGGCCGGCCGCACGTCCCGGGCCGGCCCACTCCAAGGGGCGAGCTGGCTGCACGTCCAGGGCTGGCTCGCCCCCATTTTTCATCACCAGCAGCAGGGAGCCACACGCGATGCGAGCACTTCTTCGAAACACGATTGGACTGATGACGGCGGCCTTCGCCGCGGCGGCCGTGCTGGGTTCGACGCCGGCCAGCGCCGCGGGCCTGGGCGGCCCGGATTACTTCACCAACCTTCCTTTGACCACCCAGGACGGCAAGGTGGTCCACTTCTACGACGACCTGCTCAAGGACAAGGCGGTCGTCATCAACCTCATCTACACGCACTGCACCGCGAGCTGCCCGCTGGAGACGGCGAAGCTCGCGCAGGTGCAGAAGCTCCTCGGCGACCGCGTCGGGAAGGACGTCTTCTTCTACTCGATCAGCATCGATCCGGAGCACGACACGCCCGCCGCGCTGAAGGCGTATGCGGCCAAGTTCCACGCCAAGCCGGGCTGGCTCTTCCTCACCGGCAAGAAGGACGACATCCGGGTCATCGCCAAGAAGCTGGGCCTCGCCTCGCGGACCGACGGCGCCAACCGCGACGGGCACCAGCCCGAGCTGATCTTCGGCAGGGACTCCACCGGCCAGTGGATGCGCAACTCCGCCATGGACAACCCCCGCTTCCTCACCACCACCATCCTCCATTTCCTCGACGGCTACACCGCCGCTCCGGTGAAGAGCTATGCGGAGCTGGGCGACGTGAAGAAGGTGGACAAGGGCGAGTCGCTCTTCCGCTCGCGCTGCGCCGCCTGCCATACCATCGGCAAGGGCGACGCGATGGGGCCGGACCTCGCCGGGGTCTTCGAGCGGCGCGACCGCGCCTGGCTCACGCGCTACATCATGGCGCCCGACACGATGCTCGCCTCGGGCAATCCGATCGCGAAGGCGCTCTTCTCCCGCTTCAAGAAGGTGCGCATGCCGAACCTCGACATGCGGCCGGAGGACATGGAAGTGCTCATGCCCTACCTCGAACGGCAGTCCAAGGCCGTACCGACTTCTGCGCCGAAGGGTTCGCTCACGGTGAGGTAGCCGCGCCCGGCGGAGGCCCCCCCGCCGCCGCCGGACCGGAAGTTCCGGGCCGTCCCGCTCTTGGAGGGGACGGCCCGGCGCTTTTTTCCCTGCTCGTATATCCGGGCGGTTACGAAATGAGCCTCGACAGCCGGCTGTTCCAGGTGAATCATCCACCCCCCCGTTGTTCGTGGATGTCAGCAGTCGCAGTTGCTGTACGCAGTTGCAGTTCCAGTAAGCCCCCCAAACCCGGAGTTTCTCGAATGTCCGACAAGTCCCTGAAGTTTTCTACGCTCTGCCGCTTTGCCGCTCCCCTGGCTGCTCTCGCCCTCGCTTCCGCGTGCGGCGGCCAGGCCGGTAGCATCGACGAGGAGAACGCCGCGCTGGCGACGACCACCAACTTCGTCCTCACCGGCATCGACAACCAGACCGCCGCTCCCTTCCTCACCTGCACGGACGCCACCTCGACGACCCAGGTGAACAGCGGCACCCTGGCCGTGAGCGGCACGAGCTATAACGCGGCCTTCACCGGCACCGTCACGCAGAACGGCGTCACCGCCGACAAGACCTACCAGAGCAAGGGCAAGGTCGCGGTCAGCGGCAGCACGTACACGTTCCGCGTTCCCAGCGCCGGCACCTTTACCGGCACCCTCAGCAACGGTACGCTCACGGTGGGCGGCTACACCTACTGCGGCGCGACCCACACGCTGATCTACCAGCAGCAGTAGACGGAGCGAACGCATGCACAGTCACCTGCCGGTCTTGATCGCAGTGGCGGCCGTTGTCGCGGCGCCGGGTTGCAAGCACTCCAAGGAGGAGATGCCTGCCAAGCCCGTTGCCGCACCCGCGACCGCGCCGGTGACTGCACGACCCGAATCAAAGGCGGCGGCGCAGCCGCCAGAGCCGATTGCGCCGCCGCCCGTTTCGCCCGCCGCACAGAAGCGGATCGGGGTCCTGCAGACGCTGGTCGCCCGCGACCCGACCGACGTGAAGTCGTGGATCGCCCTGGGCAACGAGTACTTCGATTCGCAGCAGCGCGAAAAAGCCATCGCCGCCTACGACAAGGCGCTGCAGCTGCAGCCGAACAACCCCGACGTTCTCACCGACCAGGGCGTCATGTACCGGGAGCTCAGCCAGTTCGACAAGGCGGTGGCGAACTTCAAGAAGGCGAATTCGATCAATCCGAAACACCTGCAGTCCCTGCTCGATCTCGGGGTGGTGTACGGAAGGGATCTCAAGGATTACGACAATGCAATGGAAGCCTTCAACAAGATCATCCAGATCGCTCCGGACAGCGGCGAGGCCGCGCACGCGCGTGAGGCCATCGAGGAGCTGAAGCACACGCCGCACGTCGTCCACTGAGACGGCGACCCTTTCCAAACCTTTTCTCGATCGATGGCAGCGCCGCGCGCTCCCAGCCGGGGGCGCGCGGCTATCCAGCCAGGAACGACTAGCCCTTGCCCAGCTTGTCGAGCGCCTTGCGCGCGGCGCGGTGGCTGTCGCAGGCGAAGATGCCGGGGTTGCGCGGCTCGTCGTCGAACCGCGTCTTTTGCAGCTTCTTCAGCGCCGCGACCGCGCGCTTGTTTCCGGAAAACGTGGCCAGCGCGTCGGCGGCCTCGGCGCGCGCCTGGCACTTCGGCGCGCTGGTCATGGCCACGAGCTGCTGCAGGCCGCGCGGATCGCCCTGGCGTGCGGCCGTTGCGTAGCTCTCGGCGGCCTCGCGGTACGAGCCCTGCGACTGCTGCACCTTCCCCACGGCGACGCTGCGCTGCCCCACCGCGGTGAGCTCCGGTTCCTTCGGGCGATGCCTGGTGAGGTGCAGGCCGCTGGTCTTGAGCACCGCGCGGCGCGGCGCCTGGGCGTGGCTGCGCAGCGAGATGCCGGCAACGAAGACCAGCGCGGCAAAGGCTGCCAGGGTGAGCCGGAGCTTCGAGCCGCGCGTCATGGTGCGCAGCCGGCCGCCGAGCGGCGAGAGCCTGGCCTGCAGCGCGGCGGCGCCGGAATGCGCGCGGGCCATGGTTTCGCGGAATGCGTACCTGAGGTCGTCGGAGAAGCGTGTCGAAGGCATGGGGGGCCTCCTTCGGTGGCGGTTTGTCGCAAGCCGGGAAGGTTCCCACCGCGTGCCGGTGCGGAGGCAAGGTGCGGGGGTGGGAGGATGCCGGGCACCGGGCGCCGCTGGGCTACACTGACGCCATGATCGCCGCCCTGCTCTGTTGCCTGCTCGCCGGCCTCACCGGCGCGGATTTCAAGTTCCTCGAGGACGCCGCCCGGACCAGGTACTTCCGCCTCGGCCGCCCGAGCTCGGTGAAGCTGACCGCGGACGGCGCCACCGCGCTCTTCCTCCGCTCGCCGCCGCGGAGCCCGGAGATGCGCCTCTACGCCTTCGACGTGAAGAGCGGCGAGGTGCGCGAGCTGATCACCCCGGAGCAGGTGCTGAAGGGCGGGCAGGAATCGCTCTCGCCCGAAGAGCGCGCGCGGCGCGAGCGCATGCGCGTCACCGTGCGCGGCTTCACCGCGTTCGAGCCCTCGCGCGACGGGAAGCGGGTGCTGGTCACGCTCTCCGGGCGCGCCTTCGTGGTTCCCGTCGCCGGAGGCGCGGCGCGGGAGGTGGCAGGTCCGGACGCCGCCGGGCACGCCCTCTTCGACCCGAAGCTCTCCCCGGACGGATCGAAGGTCGCATTCGTGCGCGCGCACGAACTGTGGGTGACCGACCTGGGAACGGGAGCGACGCGGCAGATCACCTCGGGGGCGCACGGCCTGGTCACGCACGCGGAGGCCGAGTTCGTGGCGGAGGAGGAGCTGGACCGCTTCAGCGGATACGTCTGGTCCGCGGATTCGACCCGCCTGATCTACGAGGAAGCCGACGCCCGCGCCGTGGAGCAGCTCTGGTTCGGCGATCCGGCGCGGCCGGAAGAGCCGGTGGAAGCCGCGCCCTATCCGCGGCCGGGAAAGGTGAACGTCAAGACGCGCTTCGGCCTGGTGAGCGCGCACGGGGGAGCCACCACCTGGATCTCGATCGATCCGCGCTGGGAATACGTCTCCCGCGTCCTCTGGGACGAGAGCGGCCCACCGGCGCTCATCGTCCTCTCCCGCGACCAGAAGGCCCTGGCGCTGCTGCAGGTGGACGGCCGCACCGGAGCCACGCATCCGCTCCTCACCGAGCATGACGGCGCGTGGCTCAATGCCGGCCGCGCCTGCGAATGGCTGCGCGATGGCAGCGGGTTCCTCTGGTCGAGCGAGACTCGCGGCGCCTGGCAACTGGAGCTGCGCAGCCCGTCCGGCGCGCTGCTGCGGGAGCTGACGCCGCCGCGGCCGCTCTTCCGCACGCTCCTGCACGTGGGCAATGGGCGCGCGGTGTTCATGGGCGGCGAGGAGCAGCCCGACCAACAGGTGTTCTCGGTGGGCCTGGACGGAAGGAACCTGACGCCGCTGACGAGCGGACCGGACCTGCACGTGGCGGTCTATGCGCGCGACGCCGAAACCTCGGTGGTGACGACCACGCCGCGGGCAGGAGGCGTGCAGGCGCGCGTCGTTCGCCCCGACGGCACGGTTGCGGGCGAGCTTCCTTCGCTGGCGGAGAAGCCGCCCTTCGACGCGAAGGTGACCGCGCAGAAGGTTGCGGGAATGTGGACCGCGGTGGTGCGGCCGCACGACTTCGACGCGCGGCGCAAGTATCCGGTGATCGTGAGCGTGTATGGCGGCCCGCACGCGACCGTGGTCCATCCCGAAGCCGACGCGCATACCGTGGATCAATGGATTGCCGATCACGGCTACATCATCGTCTATGCCGACGGCCGTGGGACCCCGTGGCGCGGCCGCGAATGGGAACGCGCCATCCAGAACGCCTTCGCCTTCGTGCCGCTGGAAGACCAGGTGGCGGCGCTGCGCGCGCTCGCGGAGGCGGAACCGGCCATGGACCTGCGGCGGGTGGGCGTGATGGGCCACAGCTTCGGCGGGTTCATGGCGGCGCTGGCGGTGATGCGCCGCCCCGACGTGTACCGGGCCGCGGTGGCCGGAGCGCCGGTGGTGGACTGGCTGGACTACGACACCGCGTACACCGAGCGCTATCTGGGCGTGCCCGCGCCCGCCGGGCGAAGCGACGTGTACGAGCGCAACGGCCTCTTGCCCTACGCCGGGGACCTGGGCGCGCCGCTGCTCATCTTCCACGGCACCGCCGACGACAACGTGCACTTCACCGAATCGCTGCGGCTGGCGAACGCCCTCTTCGCGGCCGGCAAGCCGTTCCAGCTGGTGCCGCTCTCGGGGCAGACGCACCTCTTCTACGATCCGCAGCTCCTCTTCCGCTATTGGGAGCGGATCCTCGACTTCTTCGACGCCAACCTCGCCAGGCGGTGACCCTCATCGCGTTCCGTCCTGGCGTCCTTCGCCGCGCGCGAACGACGAGGCATGGCCGATGGCGCGCAGCACCATGTCCGCGGGCGACACGCGCCCGACTTCCACCTCGACTTCCGCCGGGAGCCCGTGTTGCAGCGGGATCCACGAGCCCGCCTCCGGTTGGAGAGACAGCTCGACGGCGATCATCCCGCTCAGCGGTTCGGTGCCCACGCTGGTGACCGTGCCGGCGACGGTGCCGTAGAGAGGCCAGGGATACCCGGGAAAACGCAGGCGCGCGGGCTGCCCCTGGCGAAGCACGCCGGCCGCGGTATCGGCCGGGAACCGCGCGCGGACATGAAGGTCACCGTCCGCCACCACCACCGCCAGCCGATCGCCGGTCTTGACGAAAGCGCCCGGCGTCAGCGGCGCCAGCTCGCCGAGGCGCCCCTTTTCCGGCGCGCGGATCTCGTGCCGGGCGATCTCGTCTTCCAGCCGCGAGATGGTGGCGGCGAGGATGGGCAGCTCTCCTTCCAGGCGCACGCTGTCCCGGCGCAATTCCTGCAGCCGCAACTCGCGGTTCCGCCGCGACAAGGCCTGGTCTGCGCTGAGCCGCGCCAGCGTCTGGCTGGAGGTCGCGGCCGAGCGCCGGGCCGACTCGGCCTCGCTCTTCCGCTCCAGCGCCTCGATGGGCGAAAGCGCTCCGCTCGGAGCGGTGCCCGCGAGCAGGCTGCGCTGCTCGGTCAGCTCGACCTTGGGAACCAGCTCCGCCCGCCGCGCAGCGGCCTCCTGCAGCGCGGCGCGATCGGCGGTGACGGCCACTCTCTGGGCGTCGCGCTCGACCGCGATCTCCTCCTGCAGCAGGGTGAGCTCCGACCGCTGCGTGCGCTCCTGCGCCCGCGTGCGCGCGAGCTCGATCTGCAACGGGCGGGAATCCAGCTCCACCAGCAGATCGCCCGGCTGCACCGCCTCGCCCAGGTGCCGCGGAGCGCGGACGACCTGGCCCGCGACCGGGCTTTCCACCAGGTGGACCGCCCGCACCGACTCGATGCGCCCCGAGCTGGCGAGTTGGAGGATGGAGACGCGGGCGAGCACGCCCCAGGCGAGCCAGCTTGCGAGGATGGCCATGGCGGCCACCAGGACCACGCCGTGGGTGCGGAACGAGTCCGCCTCGAAAGAGCGCATGGTCCGCTGGAAGGCATTGGGCATGAGGGGCCGGGTCTCCTCGAATGGTCAACGTCGAGGACCGCGGGGCGGTGCATGACCGATCCCCGCGGTCCCTGGTCATCGCTGCTTCAGCAGCGAGAACTGGCTACACGCAAGCGCGCATGCCACCGCGAACCTTGGTCTTGATCTTCATGAACTTCACCTCCTTTCCGCCCCGATTGAAGACGCTGGGGCCTGTACGGCTTCGAGGCCGTTCGAGAGATCGTCACGCCAGCAGAGGCGGGCAACGCCATGCACGAGGGTGGTGGCGTCCTGCTGGTTCTCGACCGCGACGTCCAGGGTCTCGAGGACGGTGTCGAGAAGATAGGGCAAGCCTCCGCGGGTATTCGCGCGCAGCAGGTGGTGGATGGCGAGCTGGGCGCCGGTGAGCGGGGAGGATGGCTGCGGTCTGTCGAGGAGAAGGTTGATCTGCCGCTGCAGCGCGGTCACGGTGCGGAGCGCGTTGCGCTCGAAGCGCAGGTAGTCGAGCACATGACCTGCGATCTCCTGCAGCACCGGCGCGTTCTTCGCGGCGAGGGCGGGCTCCTCGGTGGAGGCGAACAGATCGCGCACCGCCGCGGCCGCGCGCGCGTCGAGCAGCGCGGGCGGCGGCTCCAGCTCCACCGCCAGGTCCCGGCGCTCGGAGGGAGAGAGGCCGCGGATGCCGAGCTGGGCGCGTTCGAACATCTCGCGGTAGAACTGCTGCGCCCACGCCCGCTGCTCCTGCTTGTGCAGCCGGCCGGGGACGACGATCTCCCAGTCGCGCTCGATCGCCGCGCGCAGCTTGCCCACCCGTCCACCCTGCGAGTCGGGCGCGCGCAGCAGCGCCTCGCGAATCCGCGCATAGGCGAGCGCCATCCGCCCCCAGACCGTGAAGACGGTGGCGTACACCTCAAGACCGCGCAGCGCGTAATCGAGCGCCGCGGGAATGTCCGCCGTCCACGGCCCGGGCGGGCCGGCGCCCTCCACCGGCTTGCCCTCCATCAGCGTCGCGACGAACTCGTCGATCATCGCCGGCGGGCCCGCGCAGACGCCGCGGGTGGAAAGGTACTGGTTCTCGCGCTCCGCCGCGTCGGTCAGCTCCCGCGCGGAGATGGGATGATCGTGCCGCATCGGCCGCTCGTAGAGATCGAGCAGGTAGGCGCAGACCATGCGCACGCCGTCGGTGACGCGGAAGAGCGACGACATCACCGGATCCAGCTCGCCGTTCTGGACGGGGTTTCGCCAGCGCATGAGCTGCAGGGTGGGCACCGCCAGGATGCCGCAGCAGAGGAAGTGCAGGTCGCCCAGCTTCCAGCGGCCGTCCGGATGCTGGGGATAGACGCGCAGGAAGTGCTCGCGCACGGCCAGCACCGCGCGCAGCACCGGCTTCCACTGCGCGGTCATGCTCTTGAGCGCCGACACGTTCATGGGCAGCTCGTCGCGATAGCGGCTGCCGGGGTAGTTGCACGTCTTCCACTCGGTGGGGATCTTCAGGCGCAGCGCTTCCGGGAAGACGTTGACCTCGCCCACCTGCCGCGCCTCGCGGTCGACCGCGATGTGGGCCAGCCGGTGGACGGGCATCACCGCTTCCAGGTAGCCGACCTCCAGGTCGCGCCCGGCGATCTCGCGGAAGACGGCGCCGGGATCGCGGCTCCACGAGCGGGGCTCCGCCGGCGCGCGTCTCGCCTCCTCGTTGCGGAGAAAGCGGAGATGCGCCGCGCCACAGGGAGCCGTGGTCTTCTCCGGAGCCGCGCGTTCGACGATGCCCGCCTCGATGAGCGCCTCGAGCAGGTCCTTCACCCGCGCCCAGTCCAGCGGCGCGCCGGACCAGGTGGTCGCGGAGCCCGCCACGAAGCTCTCTTGCCCGGTGAGCTTTTCCGCCCAGGGGAAGAGGTCGGGTTCGTCGAAGGTGATTTCCTGGAGGCCGAAGTAGAGGTGGAGCTCGCGGGTTCCGTCCTCCGCGGTAACGTATTCCGAGACGAAGCGCCTGCGGCGCGGTACGAAGAGGGTCTCGTGCGGGTCCACCGGCGCCCGATCAGGTTGCATTGAGTCCCCCCGGGTGGCCCCTCGAGTGAGGGCCACCGAGTCCGAGGAAGGTGAGCATGGCCGTCAGCTTCGCCAAACAAATCCGCCCGCTGTTTACGGATCTCGACATCGAGCACATGAGCTTCTTTTGCGACCTGTCGAGCTACGAGGAGGTGAAGGCCAACGCGGCCGCCATCCTCGGCCGCCTCGACGGCAGCGCCGGCACCCGGATGCCGCCGGACTTTTCCGGCGGGCCGTGGCCCGACGAGAACGTCGCCTTGTTCGCGCAATGGATTAAGGACGGAACGCCGCCCTGAAGCGGGATACGGGGTGCGAGAGCGGAGGAACACCGCTTCTCGCGACCCCATTCGTTTCCTGGTGACGGAACCTAGATCGCGCCGCCACAGCGAGGAGTGGTGCCACCACCGCGTACCTTGGTCTTGATCTTCATGGACTCACCTCCTCCCTGCCCCGTCGGGGCCATCCGGAAACGGTGAAGAGCTACCCGCAGCGCGTCCCGCCGCCGCCGCCGCCGCCGATGATGGTGGTCGCTCCACCGCGAATCTTGGTCTTGATCTTCATGGACTTCACCTCCTCTCTGGCCTCGCAAGGCCGGGCTCGAACCGATGCACTCTTCAGCACGCGCGACCGCCGCCTCCGCCGCTGATCGGCGCGGTCGCTCCACCGCGAACCTTGGTCTTGATCTTCATGGACTTCACCTCCTCTCTGGCCCGTTCGGGCCGCTGAAACCTGCAAGAGCATCGAAGCAGATCGAGTGCAGGACGAGCGAGCGTCCCGCGTGGGTCACCGTGGTCGCGTCCTTGTGGTTTTCGATGGCGACGTCGAGCGTCTCCAGCACCGTGTCGATCAGGTAATGCTGGCCGCGGTTGGGGGTCTGCCTGCGCAGCAGGTGGAAGATGGCCATCTGGCTGCCGGTGAGCGGGGACGAGGGCTGCGGCCGCTCGAGGATCAGGTTGATCTCCCGCTGCACCGCCGTCACGGTGCGCAGCGCGTTGCGCTCGAAGCGCAGGTAGTCGAGCACGTAACCGGCGATCTCCTGCAAGAGCGGCGCATTGACGGCGGCAACCGCGGGTTCCTCGGTGGAAGCGAAGAGATCCCGCAGCGCGCCCGCGCGCGCGTTCGCCGAGGAGCCCCGGCGGCGGCGCCAACTCCACCGCCAGGTCCTTGCGGTCCTGCGGAAGAAGCCCGCGGATGCCGAGCTGGGCGTGGTGGAACATGCGCTGGTAGAACGGCTCGGAGAAGTCCCGCTGCTCGGGCAGATGATTGCGTCCGGGCAGAATCCGCTGGAAGTCGCGCTCCATCGCCTGGCGCAGCCTGCCGAGCCGCCCCTGGGTCAGCCCGGGCGCGCGCAGGAGCGCCTCGTGGATCCGCGCGTACGCGAGGCCCATCCGCACCCAGACGGTGAGGACCGTCGGCATAGACCTGCAAGCCGCGCAGCGCGTAATCCAGCGCCTTGGGGATGTCCGCGGTCCACGGCCCCAGCGGCTCGGCGCTCCCCTCCACCGGCTTGCCGTTCATCAGCGTGGCGAGAAGCTCGTCGATCATCGACTGCGTGGGCCGGCGCAGACGCCGCGGCCGGAGCGGTACTGGTCCTCGCGCTCGGCGGCGTCGGTCACGTCCCGGGGCGTGATGGGCGTGTCGTGCGATCATCGGCCGCTCGTAGAGGTCGAGCATGTGCCCGGTGACCATCCGCACGCCGTCGATGACGCGGAACAAGGAGGAGAGGACCGGATCGAGATCGCCGTTCCGCACCGGCTCGCGCCAGCGCATGAGCTGCAGCGCCGGCAAGGCCAGGATGCCCGAGGCGAGGAAGTGCACTTCGCCGAGCCTCCACCGTCCGTCGGGCAGCTGCGGATAGCGCCGCAGGAACTCCTCGCGGCAGAGGAGCGTCGCCCGCAGCACCGGCTTCCAGTGCGCGATCATGCTCCGGAGCGCGGTCATGTTCATCGGCATGTCGTCGTGGTAGCGCGTGCCCGCGTAGCCGCAGGTCTTCCACTCCGTGGGCAGCTTGAGGCGCAGCTCGTCAGGGAAGGCGTTGATCTCGCCGACCTGGCGGCCCTCGCGATCGAGCGCGGCATGGGCGAGCCGATGCACCGGCAGCGCGGCCTCCAGGTAGCCCGCCTCGAGGTCTCGACCCACGATCTCGCGCAGCACCGCGCCCGGATCGGGGTTCCACGACCGCGGCCCTGACACGGCGCGCCTGGTTTTCTCGCTTCGAGGAACTGGAGGTGGAACTCGCTCAGCGGCAACTGCGCCGTCGACGGCTGCGAGCGCTCGCGATCGAGGAGCCCGGCCTCGATCAGCGCCTCGAGCAAGTCCTTCACCCGCGGCCATTCCAGCGGCTGTGCGGCCCAGGCGGTGGCGGAGCCCGCCATGAAGCTGTCCTGCTCGATCAGCTTCTCCGCCCAGGGGAACAGGTCCGGCTCGTCGAAGCTGATCTCGTGCAGGCCGCAATAGAGGACCAGCTCCTTGCCGCCCTCGGGCAACGGATTGTAGACCGGCACGAAGCGCTTGCGGCTGCTCACGTACAGCGTCTCGTGCGGATCCACCGGCAGCCGCTCCTGTCCCATTCAATTCCTCTCAAAGGTGATCTGCCGGGCAAGCGATCCAGTTTCGGGGAGCCCGGCTTCTATACAGAGCACGATCGCATGCGGCAAGCACATCGACGAGCCGGGCAGGCGCTATGGCCTGCAATCGAGCCGCTATGGCCTGACAATGAGCCATGGCGTCGAATCCTGAATCTCTCAATCGCCCTCCTCCGGTCGCCAATGCAATATTGAAGTGGATGCGAACACGACCGCAGGGAGTGGTGCGCATCCGCGTCCCCGCGGTCTGTGGCAATGGCTGCGTTCAACCGCCGTCGCGGCTGGCGCTGCCCGGACGGGAAGCTCAGCGCAAGCAGCTGAGACCGGCGCGCACCTTGGTCTTGATCTTCATGGACTTCACCTCCTCTCTGGCCCGCTGAGGAGCCGGTGACGATTTCGGCAACGCATGCGAAAGGTCGCTACTCCAAGACCAGCGATCGGCCGTGGCGCACGACGGTCGCGTCCTTCTGGTTCTCGACGGCGATGTCGAGCGCCTCCTGTAGCGCATCGAGCAGGTAGGGGATGCCGCCCGTCGTGTGCTTGCGAAGGATGTGGTGGATGGCGAGCTGCGCGCCGGTGAGCGGCGAGGAAGGTTGCGGCCGCCCGAGGAGCAGGTTGATGTCGTGCTGCACGGCGGTGACCGTGCGAAGCGCGTTGCGCTCGAACCGGAGATACTCGAGGACGTGGCCTGCGATTTCCTCGAGCACCGGCCCATTCTCCGCCGCCGCGGCGGGAAGCTCGACGGAAGCGAAGAGATCGCGCAGCGCGCCCGCCGCCCGCTCGCCGAGCAGGCCCGGCGGCGGCGTCAGCTCGACCAGGAGGTCCGCGCGACCTTCCCGAGAAGTCCGGCGGATGCCAGTCGAGGCGTGGTGGAACATGCGCCGGTAATAGCCCTCGGACCAGGCCCGCTGCTCCGGCTGATCGATACCCACGGCCACGAGGAGCGGCCAATCGCGCTCGACGGCGGCGCGCAGTTTCTCCAGGCGGCTCCCAGCCGATTGCGGTGCGCGCAGGAGCGCCTCGCGAATCCGCGTCCAGGCGAGCCCCATCCGGATCCAGACGGTGAAGACGGTGGCGTAGACTTGAAGGCCGAGCAGCGCGTAGTCGAGCGCCTCGGGAATGTCCGCCGTCCAGGGACCCGGATGCCCTTCGTCGCCCTCGACCGTCTTGCCGTTCATCAGCGTCGCCACGAACTCGTCGATCATCGGCTGCGGCCCCGCGCACACCCCCTTGGCGGAGTGGTACTGGTTCTCCCGCTCGGCGGTGTCGGTCACGTCGCGCGGCGTGACCGGACCATTGTGCAGCATCTGCAACCGGTGCGAGGTCCAGCATGTGGGCGGCGACCATCCGCACGCCGTCGGTGACGCGGAACAACGAGGACAGGACCGGATCGAGATCGCCGTTTCGCACCGGGTCGCGCCAGCGCATGAGCTGCAAGGCCGGCAACGCCAGGATCCCGGAGGCGAGGAAGTGCAGCTCGCCCAGCCTCCAGCGCCCGTCCGGAAGCTGGGGATAGCGGCGGAGGAACTCCTCGCGAAAGAGCAGGGTTGCGCGCAGCAGCGGCTTCCAATGCGTGATCATGCTCCGGAGCGCCGTCATGTTCATCGGCGTGTCGTCGTGGTAGCGGGTGCCGGAGTAGTTGCACGTCTTCCACTCGGTCGCGATCTTGAGGCGCAGGTACTCCGGGAAGGCGTTGATCTCGCCGACCTGCCGCCCCTCGCGGTCGAGCGCGACGTGGGCGACCCTGTGCACCGGCACCACCGTCTCGAGATAGCCGGCTTCCAGGTCGCGGCCGGCGATCTCGCGCAACACGGACCCGGGGTCCGGGCTCCACCAGCGCGGAACGGGGGTGACCGGCCTCGTCGCCTCCGCCTCGAGGAAGCGCAGGTGCATGGCGCTCAGGGGCAACTGCGCGATGGTCTTCTGCGGCGGCGCACGCTCGACGATGCCCTCGTCGAGCAAAGATTTCGAGCAGGCCTTTCACCCGCGGCCAGTCCAGCGGCTGGGTGGACCAGGTGGTGGCGGAGCCCGCCATGAAGCTGTCCTGCCGGACCAGCGTCTCCGCCCAGGGGAACAGGTCCGGCTCGTCGAAGCTGATCTCCTGCAGGCCGCAATAGAGGACGAGTTCCTTGCTTCCATCGGGAAGCGGGTTGTAGATGGGCACGAAGCGCTTGCGGCTACTCACGTAGAGCGTCTCGTGGGATCCACCGGCGGTCGACCCTGTTGCATTCATCCTCCAGACGCGACGTTCACCGGGTGCGTACCAGTTCTCGACCTGCTACCGATCCAGGGTCTCTACAACGCAGGGCACGTGGGATCCAACAAGATTCCGCCAATGCGTCTCAACCCTTGAGCATGATTGGTCTTCTGGACACCTATAACGCGTACAATGAACCGCCAATGAGGCGCCGTCGCATACTCAACCGCAAAGGCGTCCGACTCGTCCATTGTAATAATCCGCAATCGGCCGCGGTGGCTTTGAGCGGCCGGCCGGTGGACAGTCGCTTCCCACCCGGCTCGTCGAGTACACTCAGATCGACGACAGCCTATACCGCGGAGGTGCGTTTGATCCGGAACGACGGCCGGTTTCGCAAGGTCCTATGCATCGCCGGCTTTCTCGCGGCATGGGGAATCATATGGCCCGCCCGTTTGCAGGCTGATCATCCGGCCGTTATGGCCCGATATCCGGCCGCTGGCGTCGAATCGGCGGCAGGGCATGCAATACCTACGCCGATCGCTGCGGCGACCGGTGACGGTTCAGCCGCCTCGGCGGCGGGCGATCGCTGGTGGAAGAGCTTCGCTTCGCCTTCATTGAGCGTCCTCGTCGACCGCGCGCTCGCTTCGAACCTCGACCTCGAGGAGCGCCGCCTGCGCCTGCGCGAGGCGCGGCTGGATCCGGCGGTGCCGCGCTCGTGGCTGTGGCCGGTGCACCTCGACGTGCAGGGCAGCTTCTCGCGCTACCGCGAGGTGTTCGCCAGCGAGGACCAGAACGTGAGCGGGACGTTCTCCGAAGCCGATCTCTTCGCCGTGGCCAGCTACGACCTGGACCTGGCTGGGCGCCGCGGAGCCCTGCGCCGGGCCGCCGACCAGCGGGAAGAGGCGATCCGCGACTCGGGAGAGTCGGTCGCGCTGGCCACGGCCGCGGAGGTGGCCACCGTCTGGTTCGCGCTCGTCGAGGCGCGGTCCCAGCGCGCGCTCTTGACCCGCCAGCTTGCAGAGGGGGCGCACCTGATTCGAGCTCGTGCAAGCGCGCGTGGAACAGCAACTGGCCAGCCGGCTGGATCTGCTGCAGCAGCGGGTCCAGGTGGCCACCACGCGGACGCTGGTGCCGCAGACGGAGGCCCGGCAGCGGCGGCTGGAGAACCGTCTCGCCGCTTTGCTCGGTCAGGGGCAGGGACAGCCAGACCTCCCGCCCGATGCGGCGCTGCCGCCCTTGCCCGCAAGACCTGCCGTGGACGCATCGCTCATCGCACGCAGGCCCGAGGTGAAGGAGGCGCAGGCGCGGGTCGCGGAAGTGGAGCAGCGCACGCGGGCGGAGCTCGCCACCTGGGTTCCCTCCCTGCAGCTCTTCGCCCGCGGCGGCCTGCGCAGCTACCAGCCCGCGGATTTCCTCAACTCGCCCATCTGGGGACTCGGGGCGCAGTTGACCTGGCCGCTCTTCGACGGCGGCCAGCGCAGCGTGCAGCTTTCCCGGCTGGAGGTGGAGGCACGCCGCCTCCGCCTCCAGGCAGCGCGGGCCCTCCTCCGGGCGCGACGCGAGCTGGACGACGCCACCGTCACCGAGGAGAAGACCTCGGCGCTCCTGGGCGAGCTGCAGGCCGAGCTGGAGACGGCGCGGGCGGCGTTGGAGGAGGCGAAGGCCCGCTACCAGCATGGGCTCTCCGACTACACGCCGGTGGTGACTTCGCTTCGCATCGTCAGCGATCTCGAGCGCACGCAGCTCTCGGCGCAGGGGCAGCTCCTCGCCGCCCGCGTGCGCCTCTATGAAGTGCTGGCGGGGGACTGGACGCGCGAAGCCTTCGATGCGCCTGGGCCTTCGGTCAGGGATGGGCGATGACCAGCAGCGAGTCGGCGCGGCGGAGCGCGCAGCGCAGCGCGAGCGAGAGCGTCTCCGGATCCAGCGCGGCGAAGCTTTCGTCGAGCACGATCAGATCCGCTTCCTGCATGAGCGTGCGCGCGATGTAGAGGCGGCTGCGCTCGCCGTGCGAGAGCTGCCAGCCCGACTCGCCGACCATCTGCCCCATCCCGCCCGGCATGCGATCGAGCAAGGGGCCCAGCCCGAGCTCGCGGCAGATCTCCTCGCCCTGCGCCAGATCGGCGGCGATGGGCGGCCACTCGCGGCCGAGCATGAGGTTGAGCGAGAAGGGCCCGGCGAAGACGTGGTTGTCGTGGAACTGCGGCGCGAAGGTGATCCGCTGCTGCCAGCGGAGAGCGCCGAGCGTGGCGCGGTCCATTCCGTCGAGGAGCAAGAGGCCCTCGCTGGGAACGCGCAGGCCCGCAAGCAGCGCAGCCAGCGTGGACTTGCCCGAGCCGGAAGCTCCTTCGAGCAGGAGCCGGTCGCCGCGGCGGATTCTGCAGGTCACAGCCCTCCAGCACCGGCCTGTGCGTTGGCGAGTAGCGGAAGCCGAGCCCGCGCACTTCCAGGAAAGCCTTGCCGCGGTCCGCGCCGTCCCCCGCGCGGAGCGACGCCTGCACGCCTTGCGGCTCGGTGCGGCCTGCCGCCTGCAAGAGGCCGCGGATCTGCTCGAAGGAGGTGGCTGCCGCGGAGAGCTGCTGGAAGCTTTCGGCCGCGTCTTCGAACGCGCGGGTGGCAAGCAGGATGCCTCCCACGCTCACCGCCAGCGCGGTGGCGGTGGGCGCTCCGAAGACGAAGGCGGGTCCGAGGGCGAAGAGCCCGAGGAGCAAGAAGCCGCGCCGCGCCAGCGCCACGATGAAGGCGGCGCTCGCGTCCATCCGCTGGGAGACGTCGTGGTACTCGCTGAGCAGCTCGTCTTCGCCCGCGTGCCAGCGGCCCGGGGCTTCCTGGGCAAGCCGGGTGCGGTGTCCCTCCATGCGCTCGAGCAGCGCGTGCGTGACCTCGATGCGGCTCGCCGCCCAGCGCCGCTGGCGGCGATAGTGGCGGGCACCCAGCGCGATGAGGAAGGAGAGCCAGGCTCCGAGCGCGATCAGATGCGGTCCGCCCGCGGCGCCCTTCCAGAGCACGACGGCGGCGGCGGCCAGATTGACGGTGGAGAGCAGCGCCAGAAGCCCGCCGCTCAGGGCCAGGGTCTCCACGTTTTCCGACTCGCTGGTCTTGCCGAAGTGGTGGCCGGCGCCGTCGGCGCGGACTTCGTCGGGGTGGAGCTGGAGCGTGCCCTGGAGGAGCCGCTGCTTGAGCTGCGCGCCCGCTCGCAGCGCGAACGCGCCCTGCCACCAGAGCTCGAGCAACCGGAAGGGCACCACGCAGAAGAGGAGCAGCACCCAGGCCGCGAACCAACCAGGCTGGAAACGGCCCGACAGGCCCGCCGCGCCGATCACCCACCAGGACCCCAGCACCGCCAGGTATTGCAAGACATGGCAGGCGAGCGTGGCGAAGAACGCATGGGGAATGCGCGCGTGCACCGCGTGCGCCCAGAGGGACAGGCCCGGAGAGGGCTTGAGCAGCCAGCACTGGCGCAGCCGCAGTCCGTCACATCGTGCCGCGAGCATGGCCGCCTTGGCCTTTTCGCGCCGATCCCGCTTGATCCTCCGCACGACGCGGCGCAGAACTTCCTCGTCCCGCCCGCGCGCCCACCGCTCGTTCCCGCTCTCGGAGCTAGAAAGCCTGAGCCTGCCGCGGTGGGCGGCTAGGATCTTCGCCGGGCCGAAGTGGCGGAACTGGTAGACGCACCGGACTCAAAATCCGGCGCCTGAAAAGGGCGTGGGGGTTCGATTCCCCCCTTCGGCATCGCATGAGCAAAAGGGTTCGGCGGCTTCGAGCGGGGCGCCCAAGGGCGCCGCAAGACGTGAGGGCAACCCGGAGGGCAAAGCCACTCATCGCACGGCCCCGAACACAGCTCTCCGCGAGGCGCCCCAATGTGGACGGCGGCATCTTCGACGATGCCCGACGAACTCAGCATGCGGACTGAAGTTGAGTAGGCTCGTCCCGCCCCGTCCCCAGCTTGAAGGGCCGAGCGCGAGGTGGTTGGTGCGGCGGGGAGGAGACAGCTCGTTCGTGCCGCCGTAGACTCGGCGGGTGGCGACTGTCCCAGTTGTGGCAAGGAATTGCCGGGCGAGTTCCCGTTCTGCCCGTTTTGCGGCGCGCCGCTGACGGCGCCCGCGCGTCAGTGGCGGAGGAGCGGAAGGTCGTGACGGTCGTTGTTCTGCGACCTGGTCGGGTTCACGGCGTCGTCGGAGGCGGCGGATCCCGAGGACGTGGACAGGATGCTGGCCGCGTACTGCGGAGTGGCCCGCGGCGCGATCGAGGCGCATGGCGGGGTGGTGGAGAAGTTCATCGGGGACGCGGTGGTGGGGGTGTTCGGTGTGCCGGCCGCGCACGAGGATGATCCGGAGCGGGCGGTGCGGGCGGGCTTGCGGATCGTGGAGGGTGCGGAGCGAGTTGCGAGGCGGTCGGCGGCGCGCCGCTGCGGCTGCGGGTGGGCGTCAACACCGGTGAGGCGCTTGTCCGTCTCGGTGCGAGCGCGGGCTCGGGTGAGCGGCTGTCTGTCCGGGGATGCGATCAACACCGCGTCCCGGATCGCAGTCGGTGGCACCGGAGATGGGTGTCGCGGTCGGCGTCGCGACCTATGAGGCGACCGCGGTGGTGTTCGACTACGAGGAGCTGGAGCCCGCGAGCGCTGAAGGGGAAGGCGGAGCCGGTGCAGGGTGTTCCACGCGAAGGCGGCGCGGGCGCGGTTCGGGACGGATCTGACCCGGACGCACGACACGCCCGTTCGTCGGTCGCGAGATCGACCTCGCGCTCTTGAAGGGGGTCTTCGACAAGACCGTCGCCGCCAGCTCGGTGCAGCTCGTGACGGTGGTCGGCGAGCCGGGGCTGGGCAAGAGCCGGCTCGTCGCCGAGCTCGTGCGCGTACATCGATGGGCGGCCGGAGCTCATCACCTGGCGGCAGGGCCGCTGCCTGCCCTACGGGGAGGGGATCACGTTCTGGGCGCTGGGGGAGATCCTGAAGGCGCACACCGGCATCCTGGAATCCGACCCGCCGGAGGTGGCGCAGGAGAAGCTGGACGCGGTGCTGCCCGAGGGCGAGGAGCGGGAGTGGTTCCGGCAGCGGCTGCTGCCGCTGCTCGGGATCGAGGCGACCTCGACGGCGGAGCGGGAGGAGTTGTTCACGGCCTGGCGGAGGTTCCTGGAGCGGATCGCGGAGGAGCGGCCGACCGTGCTGGTGTTCGAGGACCTGCACTGGGCCGACGAGGCGATGCTCGCCTTCCTCGAACACCTGGCCGACCTCGCCGAAGGCGTCCCGCTGCTGCTGGTCGGCACGGCCCGGCCGGAGCTGTACGAGCGGCACCCCGACTACGCGAGCGGCTGCGCAACGTCAACACCGATCAACCTGGCGCCGCTCTCGCAGGAGGAGACCGCCCGGCTCGTCTCGGCCCTGCTGGATGCGACGGTGTTGCCGGCGGAGTTGCAGCAGCCGATCCTCGACCGCGCCGGCGGCAACCCGCTGTACGCGGAGGAGTTCGTCCGGTTGCTGAAAGACCGCGACCTGCTCGTCCGCAAGGGCTCGAGCTGGGAGCTGCGGGAGGGTGCGGAGGTGCCGTTCCCGGAGTCGGTGCAGGCGCTGATCGCCGCCCGGCTGGACACGCTGGAGCCGGACGCGAAGTCGCTGCTGGCGGACGCGGCGGTGATCGGCAAGGTGTTCTGGGCCGGAGCGGTCGGCGCGATGGGCGACCGCGACCCGCAGACGGTGACCAGCGACGCTGCGGGAGCTGTCGCGGAAGGAGCTGGTCCGCCCGGCGCGGCAGTCGTCGATGGCCGGGGAGGCCGAGTACGCCTTCTGGCACGTCCTCGCCCGCGATGTCGCCTACAACCAGCTCCCCCGCGCCTCCCGCGCCACCCGCCACGTCGCCGCCGCCAGCGTGGATCGAGTCGAAGGCCCCCGAGCGGGTCGAAGACCTGGCCGACGTGCTCGCCTACCACTACGCGACCGCCCTGGAGCTCGCCCAGCGCCGCCGGACAGACCGAGCAGGCAGCCGAGCTCGAAGCACCGGCGCTGCGGTTCCTCGGCCTGGCCGGCGAACGCGCGCTCGGCCTGGACACCGCCGCCGCCCTTGCGAGCTTCGAGCGGGCACTCGACGCTCACCCCGGCCGGGCACCCGAGCGGGCCGCGGCGCTGGCCCGCTTCGGCGAGGCCGCCCTCCACGCCGGACGCTTCGGCCGAGGCGAAAGACGCTCTGGAGGAGGCGATCGCAGCCTTCGAGGCGCCAGGCGATCGTTCGCGGCGCAGCGCGGGCGATGGGCACGCTTCAGCATGGTGCTTTTCCAGCTCGGCGATCCCCGCGGGTGGACGCTGCCCGCCGAGGCGCTGGCGCTGCTGGAACCGCTGCCGCCCAGCCCGGAGCTGGTCAAGTTGCTCACTTCGTAGCCGCGTGCCGAGACCCTGCAAGGCCGAGACGAGGCCGGGGATCCGCTACGCCGAGCAGGCGCTCGCGCTGGCCGAGCAGCTCGGCCTGGAGCCGCCCGCCAGCGCCCTCGGCTACCGCGGACTTGGCCCGTGTTCACCTCGGCGACCGGGGCGGACTCGACGACTTCCGGGAGGCGATCGCGCTTGCAACGCGAGGCCGGGCAGGGAAGTGTGGCGGCGGTGCTCATCAACAACCTTGGGGTGTCGTTGTGGGCGTTTGAAGGGCCGATGGCAGCTCTCGACGTGCTCGACGGAGTCGATCGCGTTCGCGCAGCCGAGAGGCTTGGCCTGGTGGGTCGACCAGGCGATGAGCAGCAAGCTCATTCCGCTCTTCGATAGTGGCCAGTTCGACGAGGCAATCGGGCTAGCCGTCGGGCAAGCCGAGCATCTGGCGGACAATGAGATTTGGTTACGTACCTGGTTCGCAGCGATGAGGGTGAAGATCCTCGCGGTGCGGGGGCAGGCCGCAGCGGTGGCCGACACGCTCGACTGGCTCGAGACCACGATCCGCGAGTCCGAATCCTCCCAGCACATCGTCTTCGGCCTCGGCTCCGCAGCCCTCGCCCGGGCCGCACTCGAACAGAACGACCGCGCCGCTGCCCTCCTCGCCGAAATCGAGGCGAATCCTGCGCTCGTGGCAGCGAGAACTACGCCGACTCCCTGGCAGCGATGGTGCGCACCGCTCTCACGACGGCCAACCCGGAACTCGCGGAACGAGTGGTGACCGGATTCGACGCCCGCCACCCGCTCGCCGAACACGCGCTCACTTCAGCAATGGCCGCTCTCGTCGAGGCCCAAGGTCACCACCAGGCAGCCGCGGAGCAGTACGCGGAGGCCGCCAAGCGCTGGCAGTCGTTCGATGTCGTTCCCGAGCGGGCGTTCGCCCTTCTCGGCCAAGGCCGTTGCCTCGTCGCGCTCGGCCGCCTGACCGAGGCCCCACAGCCCCTCAGCGCGGCCCGAGACATCTTCCAGGAGCTACAGGCGGCCCCTTCGCTCGCCGAGACCGACGCCCTCCTCGAACAGGCGACGGCGCTCAGCGGCTGACTCTGCGAGAGGGCAACGGGAGGGCAACATGCCCAGCCGAGATCAGCCGAGAGGGAACTGGCACGGCCGGTGGAGATCGTCCGGATTGTGGGCAATGCCAGATCGGCCGAGATCAGCCGAGATCGTTCCGCAGAACTCAAGATCCGGCGCCTGAAAGGGCGTGGGGGGTCGATTCCCCCTTCGGCATCGACAGCGGAGTCCCGGGCCTCATGACCGGCCGCACCCCTTAACGAATCCGCGCGTGCAGCCGATACCGAGTGGATGCGGACGCGGTTCTCCTCCCGACGTCCGTCGGCCGACCGGTCGACGGGCGCGTCGACCGATGGGTCGGCGAACGGCGCCTTCCCTCGGGCTGAGCTCGACGCGCTCCACGAGACCGCGCTGCTCGTGGCCGATCGCCACGAGATGCCGGAGCTGCTGCGCCTGATCCTGACGCGGGCGGCGGCGCTGATCGGGGTCGACGACGCGTTCCTCTACCTCCTCAAGCCGGACGAGCGTACGCTCGCGGTTGTGGCCGGGGATTGGCGGATTCGCCGCCCAGATCGGGTTCTCGGTCGACGTCGGGGAAGGGCTTGCCGGCCGAGTGGCGGAGGAAGGCGAGCCGCTGACCGCTGCCGACCTCGGTAGCTACGCCGGAAGCTCGCACCAGCTCGGGCCGATGAAGGCCCGCACGTTCGTCGCGGCGCCGCTCCGCGGAGCCGACGGCATCCTGGGGGTGATCGGTCTCGCCCGCCGCGACTCGTTCGGTTTCGACCAACAAGATCGCGCTCCTCGACCGGTTCGGCCGGGTGGCTGCGATCGCGCTCGACAACGCGCGCCTCCACGAGAGCCTTCAGGTCGAGCTGGCAGAGCGGCGCCGCACCGAGGAGGAGCTCCTCGACACCGTCTCCAGGTTGAGTCGCTCCGAGCTGGAGCTGCGGCGCGCCCAGGCAGAGACGATCCGCAAGCTCGCCGACGCTGCCGAGTTCCGCGATGCGGAGACGGGGCATCACACCGAGCGGATGTCACGCATGTGCGAGCTGATCGCGAGGCGAATGGGGCTCGACGAGGAACGCTGCCGGCTGCTACGGGACGCGAGCCCGTTGCACGACATCGGCAAGATCGCGATCCCGGACGAGATCCTGCTCAAGCGGGATCGCTTCACCGACCAGGAGCGACGCACGATGCAGCGTCACGCCGAGATCGGCCACCGGCTGCTGAGTGGCTCTTCCTCTGAGGTGCTCGAGCTCGCCCGCGACGATCGCGCTCGTCCACCACGAGCGCTGGGACGGAAACGGCTATCCCTACGGCCTTGCCGGCGACGCGATCCCGCTCGAGGGCCGCATCGCCTCTGTGGCGGACGTGTTCGACGCGCTCACCACCGACCGCGTCTACCGCCGGCGCTGCCGGTCCAGGAGGCGCTCGCGACGACGCGGGCAGCGGGGGCCAGTTCGACCCCCTGGTCTTCGACGTGCTCGAGGGCATCGCCCGCGAGACGCAACACGATGCGCACGCCGAGGGTGACACGACCGGAGACGAAGAGTCGACGCAGGACGAGAGATCCGTGCCGGCAGACGCTGCGCGCGACGTCGACCGAGTCGTCGGGAAAGCCTGTGAAGGCCAAGATCTCCGAGCGGCAACTGCGCCGGGCCTGCCGCGCCGCCGAGCACGGATTCGACCGGGGCCGCGGCCGCAGCGTGATCGAGGAGGTCCTGGCGAAGCTGTGTCGTCCGTTCGACGGGTCGCTGCTCGCGAGCGTCTATGCGGTCGAGCACGACCGCCTCTGGCTCGTCGCCCAGCACGGCTACGCGGAGGTCAGGGACGGCTTCGAGCTCAAGC
Source organism: uncultured delta proteobacterium (assembly GCA_963792275.1). Taxonomy (GTDB): domain Bacteria; phylum Myxococcota; class Myxococcia; order Myxococcales; family 40CM-4-68-19; genus 40CM-4-68-19. The sequence continues at coordinate 9,287 of CAWBVQ010000005.1, read as the reverse complement.
ACGGTGTGATGGGCCGGGCGGTCCGCACGCGCACGATCCAGCTCGTCGCCGACGCGGCGGACAACATCGACTCGGTCGCTGCGACAGGAAGCGTCGCCTCGGAGGTCGCGATTCCCTTCCAGGCCGGAGACGGCGTCGCAGGCGTCCTCAACGTGGAGTCGATCGGCATGAGCCTGCCCCAATCGGCGGAGCTACCCTCGTGCCGCTCGCGTCCCTCCTCGGTGAGCGGGTGGCCGAGAGCCGCGAAGGGCTGGACTCCAACGTCGGTGTTCTCGTGCGTCTTTGTGTTCACGCCAGCTCGCTGCGGGGGATCGGCGCGATCGCCGAGCTCTCGACGCGCACGACCGCCCGGATCCTCGGTCTCTCGTCGGCGCAGCTCGACCTCTGGCGCGAGGACGACGTGCGGCCGAGGCTCGTCAGCTTCTGGCGACGGCACGACGTCCATCTCGAGCCGCTGGACGCCGAGGTCCTCATGCGCCTCGAGCGGACGACGGACGCCCACGTGACGTCGAGTGTCGTGCCGGCGCAGCAGGTCGGTCTCGCCGACGCAGCGACCGAGTCGTTGATCGTGCTGCCGCTTCGTGCCGGCGGCGGCCCCGTCGGCATGCTCACGGGGCGGCTCGCCGGCCCTGCTCCCACCAAGGATCACCTCGAAGCCGCGACCCTGTTCGCACAGCACACGGCCGCGCTGATCGACGTGGCGACGGCGCTGCGTCGTGAGAAGCGGGCCGCGGTCACCGACCAGCTGACGGGGCTCCTCAACCGCCGCGGCTTCGACGAGCGCTTCCACGACGAGCTGCGACGCGCGGCGACCGACGACATGCCCGTGTCCGTGATCGTCTGCGACTGCGACGGGCTGAAGACGATGAACGACCTCCGGGGCCACGAGCACGGCGACGCGCTCCTGGAGCTCATAGCGAGCTGCCTCCGCACGCACAAGCGCGTCAGCGACGTCGCAGCGCGCACCGGCGGCGACGAGTTCGCCGTCCTGCTGCCGAACTCCGACCTCGATACGGCCCTCGTCGTCGCCAACAGAATCCGCGGTGCGATCACCTCCGAGACGCTGGCCGGATTCCGCCCGAGCGCCTCCTTCGGAGTGGCGGCGTTCCCGCTGCACGGGAGCACGGCGGCCGAAGTGATGAAGGTTGCCGACGAGGCTCTCTACCGCGCAAAGCAGCGCGGCGGCGACGACATCTTCGCCTTCACCGGCTGACCGTTACCGACGCCAGGGCCGTCGAGCGCGCGGTCCGATTGACGCTAGGGGCTTGATCCTGCCGCTGATTGTCCTAGACTGGCGCCACTCAGACGGAGGGATCGGCTCGCACCTCGGTGGTGGGCCGGCGGTCGGTCAAACAATGGAGGAGGAAAGCTTGTCGCTCAAGAAGAACGGCCTGTTCCTCGTCGGTCTGCTGATTGCAGTCGGTCGCGCTCGTCGCGGCCGGTTGCGGTGGGGGCGGCGGGGGCAGCGCACCGGAGGCGTTCCGTCATCATCGTGCACGGCGATCGAGTACGAGGGAGACGGCAACCCGGATTACCTGATTGTGTCCGACCTGCCGCTGCAGGGCGCCTCGCGCACACAGACGCTGCAGATCAACGACGCCATCCGCTATCAGCTGAAGAGCGGCGAGCTTCAAGGCGGGCGACTACAAGATCGGCTTCCAGGCGTGCGACGACGCAACCGCCCAGGCCGGTAAGTGGGACTCGGGCAAGTGCAGCCAGAACGCGAACGCCTACGCCGCGAACGACAAGGTGCTCGGCATCATCGGCACCTTCAACTCCGGCTGCGCCGCGATCATCATCCCGGTCGTCAACCAGGCGCCGGACGGCGGGATCGCGATGATCTCGCCGGCCAACACGTTCGTCTGCCTGACGCAGGGCGGGCCCGGCTGCGACAAGACCGAGCCGGACAAGTACTACCCGTCGGGCACGCGCAACTACGCCCGCGTGGTCGCGAACGACGCGTACCAGGGTGCCGCCGTCGCGGAGTTCGCGCAAGGCGCAGGGCATCAAGAAGGTCTACGTCCTGAACGACAAGGAGGCCTACGGCCTCGGCGTCGCGACGAACTTCCGAGAACGCTGCGAAGTCGCTCGGCATCGAGATCGCGGGCTTCGCGGCGTGCGATCCGAAGGCCTCCTCGTACGAGGCGCTGTTCAAGAAGATCCAGGCGCACCGGCGCCGACGCCGTCTTCCTCGGCGGCCTGATCTGACGAGAACGGCGCCCAGGTGATCAAGGACAAGGTCGCGGTGCTCGGGCCGAACGACGGCGACGTCAAGCTGCTCGCGCCCGGACGGCTTCACGACCCAGCAGACGATCGACGACGCAGGCTCGGCGCGTCGACGGGCATGTACATGTCCGTCGCCGGCCAGCCGATCGACAAGTTCCAGGGCGCGGCACGGAGTTCGCGGACGAACTTCTCCAAGGACTACCTGAACGGCAAGCCGATCGACCCGTACGCGATCTACGGCGGCCAGTCCGCGACGGTCATGCTCGACGCGATCGGTGACTCGGACGGCTCGCGCAGCGACGTGATCAAGAAGATGTTCGCGACGAAGGTCACGGACGGCCTGCTCGGATCGTTCAGCTTCAACGAGAACGGCGACCCGACGGCGCAGCGGTGCGGTCGTCGGCATCACGATCTACAAGGCGACGGACAAGCTGGACGACCGACAAGGTCATCTCGCCGAAGCAGGCGACGGTCAACGCCGCGCTCGGCAAGTAAGCCGAACTCGGGCGACACTCGGCCTGCCCGAGGACGGCGGGAGGCATTGCCCTCCCGCCTCCATTCTGTTTAGAGTCGCGCCGAGCGATGACAGGGTCGTTGGCACGAGCTCCGCGCGCGCGACCGTCAGCGACCTGATCGGGCTCTCCCTCGTGGCGCTCGTCGTCCTCTGGCTCGTCGTCAACTTCGTCAAGGCGCCGACCGAGTTCATCAACGTCAGCCTGATCGGCCTCACGAACGGGCCGATCTACGGTCTCGTCGCACTCGGCTACACGCTCGTCTACGGCATCCTGCAGCTGATCAACTTCGCGCACGGCGACGTGTTCGCGCTCTCGGGGCTCGTCGCCAGCACGGTGATCGTCAGCATCCTCGGCCTCGACGTCGAACTCGAGCGTGATCGTGATCATCGTCGGCCTGCTCGTCACGCTCGCTCGTGATCATGACCGGGCTTCGCGCTGTTCAACGCCTCGATCGAGCGCGTCGCCTACAAACCGCTACGCAATGCGCCACGCCTGGCGCCGCTGATCACCGCCGTCGGCATGTCGTTCATCGTCCAGAACATCGGGCTGGCGCTCTACGGCGTCAACTACCGGACGGTGCCGAACTTCATCCCGCGCACCAACGTGTTCCATCATCGGCGGACATCACCTACTCCTGGAGCAAGGCGTCGGTGCTGATCATCGTGATCCCGCTCCTCGATCCTGCTCTCCTGGTTCGTCCGCTCGACGAAGCAGGGCAAGGCGATGCGGGCCGTCGCCCAGGACACCGAGGCCTCGGCGATGATGGGCATCGACGTGAACCGGACGATCTCGGTCACGTTCCTGCTCGCAGGCGCGCTCGCCGGCGCGGCCGGCATCGTCTACCTGCTGCAGTTCAACATGCGCTACGACACCGGCTTCGAGCTCGGCCTGATCGCCTTCACGGCGGCCGTGCTCGGCGGCATCGGCAACCTCACCGGCGCCGTGCTCGGCGCGCTCCTCATCGGCTTCATCCAGGCGTTCAACGAGGGCCTCGGCTGGCACGCCCCCGGCAGCGACTGGACGCGCTCGATGGTGTTCGGAATCCTGATCCTGATCCTCGTCTTCCGGCCCGAGGGCATTCTCGGAGAACAGACGCCGGAGGGAGCATGACCTCCATCGGGACACGTGCGCGCTCAGCCGCCAAGGACCGCAACACGGTCGTCGGTCGTCGTGCTCCTCGTGCTCGCCCTGATCTACCCCTGGATCGTCGACTCGCTCCAGTCGATCCCGCTGATCGGCGACTTCATCCCGAAGACCGACTCGATGGTCGTGATGATCGTCTTCACGACGATGGCGATCGGCCTCAACATGGTCGTCGGCTACGCGGGCCTGCTCGATCTCGGCTACGTCGCCTTCTACGCGGTCGGCGCGTACACGGCCGGCTGGTTCGCCTCGCAGCAGTTCGACCAGGTCTCGATCAACTTCGGCGCCGTCGGGATCCCCGACGGCCTGCCCGGCATCCACATCTCGATGTGGCTCGTCCTCCCGATCGCCGGCATGCTGACGATGCTCTCGGGGATCGCGATCGGCCTCCCGACCCTGCGCCTCCGCGGCGACTACCTCGCGATCGTGACGCTCGGATTCGGCGAGATCGTGCCGCAGTTCGTCCGCAACGCGCGACAACATCTTCGGCTTCGACCTCACGCACGGCACGTTCGGGATCACCCCGATCGACTCGCTCGGCTTCGGCGCCATCGGCGCCAAGCTCGGCCTGCCGGAGAGCTTCCGCCAGTCGTCCGAGCGGTCGCAGTGGTACTTCTGGACGGCGGTCGTGATCCTGCTGATCACGGTCTTCTGCAGCGTCCGCCTGCGCGACTCGCGGCTCGGCCGCGCCTGGATCGCGATCCGCGAGGACGAGACGGCGGCCGGCGCGATGGGCATCCCGCTGATGCGGACGAAGACCTGGGCGTACGCGATCGGCGCCTTCTTCGGCGGCGTCGCCGGCGCCTTCTACGCCAGCTTCAAGGCCGGCGCGTTCCCGGCCGACTTCTACTTCAACATCTCGGTGTTCCTGCTCTGCATGGTCATCCTCGGCGGCATGGGCAGCGTCTGGGGCGTGATCCTCGGCGGCATGATCCTCGGCTACCTCAACGTCGAGGGCCTCGCCACGATCGGGTCCAAGATCCAGCAGTCCGGGGTCCCGAAGCTCGACGAGTTCGACCCGACGAAGTACCAGTTCGGGATCTACGGGATCATCATCGTGGTGATGATGCTGTTCCGCCCGACCGGGCTGATCCCCGAACGCCGGCACAAGATCGAGATGGAGGAGGGCGTCCACGACACGCCGTTCTACGACGTGCAGCACGAGGGAACGCTCACCGACCGGGATTCGTCCGATGACTGACAACCTGATCGAGGTCACCAAGCTGCGGAAGGAGTTCGGCGGCCTCGTCGCCACGAACGACATCGACTTCACGATCCCGCGCGCCTCGATCGTGTCGCTGATCGGGCCGAACGGCGCCGGCAAGACGACGTTCTTCAACCAGCTCACGGGCGTCTACAAGCCGACGTCCGGGCACGATCCTGTTCGACGGCGTCGACGTCACCGACAAGCCGCCGCACGCGATCACCGAGCTCGGGATCGGCCGCACGTTCCAGAACATCAGGCTCTTCAACCAGATGACGGCGATCGAGAACGTGCTCGTCGGCATGCACTCCCGCCTCAAGGGCGGCATCCTCGGCTCGATCGTGCGCACGCCCAGGGTGCGGCGCGAGGAGGCCGGCCGCGCGCGAGAAGGCGCGCGAGCTGCTCGTCTACAGCGGCCTGCCGCGCCGCCACGAGGAGCAGGCCGGGTCGCTGCCCGTACGGCGACCAGCGCCGGCTCGAGGTCGCGCGGGCGCTCGCCACCGACCCGAAGCTGCTGCTGCTCGACGAGCCGACCGCCGGCATGAACCCGCAGGAGACGGCCGCGTTCACGGCCTTCGTCCGCCGCGTGCGGGACGAGAAGGGCCTCACCGTGCTCCTGATCGAGCACGACATGAAGGTCGTGATGGGCGTCTCCGAGCGCTGCACGGTGCTCGAGTACGGCGAGAAGATCGCCGAGGGCACGCCGGCCGAGGTGCAGGCCGACGAGCGCGTGATCGAGGCCTACCTCGGCAAGGGGGCGACGGGATGAGCACGAACGGCGACGTCCTCCAGATCAACGACATCCACACGTACTACGGCGCGATCCACGCGCTCAAGGGCGTCTCGCTGCGCGTCGGCGCGACCGAGATCGTGACCCTGATCGGCGCCAACGGCGCCGGCAAGTCGACGACGCTGCGGTCGATCAACGGCCTCAACCACCCCCGCCAGGGCACGATCACGTTCAAGGGCGAGGACATCACGAACGCCTCGCCGCACTCGATCGTCAAGAACGGGATCGCCCAGAGCCCGGAGGGCCGGCGCCTGTTCCCGCGCATGTCGGTGACCGAGAACCTCGAGATGGGCGCCTTCCAGCGCACCGACAAGGAGAACTTCAAGGCCGACATGGACCGGGTCTTCGAGCTCTTCCCGCGGCTCTTCGAGCGCCGGACGCAGAAGGCCGGGACGATGTCCGGCGGCGAGCAGCAGATGTGCGCGATCGGCCGCGCGCTGATGGCGCGGCCGCAGCTGCTGCTGCTCGACGAGCCGTCGATGGGGCTCGCCCCGATCTTCGTCGAGAAGATCTTCGAGATCGTGATCGAGATCAACAAGCAGGGCACGCCGGTGCTGCTCGTCGAGCAGAACGCGCTGATGGCGCTCGACATCGCCGCAGCGCGGCTACGTGCTCGAGACGGGCCGCGTCGCGCTCGAGGGCCCGGCCGCCGAGCTGCGGGTCAACGAGCAGGTGCGCAAGACCTATCTCGGCGAGGGGTAGGCGCGGCGTCAGGCTGAGCCTGTCAGCCACCCACGACGACAACGGCGCATACGGCGGCGCCAGGAGCACCCCGACCCGATGGCTGCCGCCGGCGACGCCGCGCGCCATCTCGAGCGCGGCCGGGATGCTGTGGGTCGGGACGAGGCCGAGCGCGCGGGCGGCGCCGGCGTCGCGGCAGCCGCCGACGAGCACCCGGCCGGCGCGCTCGAGCGCGGGTGCGCACGACGCCCAGTCGACGTACGGGAGCAGCGGATGCGGTGCGTGGCCCTGGCGGTACGCCGCGAGCGCGCGCGGGTCGTCCGCCGCCGACGTGCCGGGCGGCGGCGAGGGCATCGCTCGTCCGCGCCCTCGCGGAGCACGTGGAACAGGTTGCGGTAGGGCGCCTGCGGCCCGTGGCCGAACGTGCGGCGGAGGTCGTGCAGCAGCACGATCGTGCCGTCCTCGCGGAGCGGCGAGGCGTCGCGCCAGAGCCGCATCGCGTGGCCGAGCCCGGTGGCCGCCGCCGTGATCGGGTTCGGCGACTCGCGCGGCTCGTGCAGCGACAGCCAGGGGAGAGGCACGACGATCGGTGTCGAGCTGCTCGGCCAGCGGGATCCCGCGGAGCGAGACGCCGCGCAGGAGCGCCTCGGCGTGGGAGACGGCGGGTGGCCCGGCGAGCACCGCGACCGCGGTGAGCTCCCGCCCGAGCTGCTGCAGCGCCAGCTGCGGATCGGCCCGGGCAGCACGTTGACGAGCCGTCGCAGCGGCGAGTGCGCGATCGCCGTCAGCGCCCGCGGGGAGGAGGGGTAGCCGCGGTAGCGGCCGCGTGAGGCGCGGATGATCGAGCACGATCGAGACGCCGGTGACCGCCGTTCGGCGTGCGAGCGCGGCGGCGACCCGCCCGGCGAGCACGCCGGTGGGGGAGAGCGACGGCGCGAGCAGCGAGCGGCGCCGGCGCCGACCGAGGCGATGTCCTCGGCCGCGCACGCACCGAGGAGCGTGCAGGCGCCGCCGCGCTCGGAGGTCTCGGCCGCCGTGACGCAGACGACGAGGTCGGCGTCGAGCAGCGCCGGATGGATCCGAACGGGCGGTGCGCCGTCGAGCTCGAGCAGGCCGAAGCTCGTCGCTCGTCGCGTCGTGCACCTCGACCGTGCCGCGGAAGTCGCGCGCGCCGGTGGGACGCAGCACCGCCTCGAGCTCGCGCCGGCCGGCCCGGCGCTCGAGCCCTCCGGCGATCAGGATCGTGTGCTTCTCGGCGGGCATCCCGAGCCGCTCGAGCTCGTCGATCACGGCGGCGACCGCCTGCTGGCGCGGATCGATCGCAGCGCCCGGCAGCGGCAGCGAGCGTGGCTCGACGACGATCGTGACCCGGCCGCCGCGCGTGGCGAGATCGGTCGAGCGGCGGGCCGGAGAGCGGATAGCGGAGCGCCTCGCCGACCGCGGCGGCGATGTCGCGCAGCGGATCGAGCGGGGCAGGGGGCATCAGCAGCAGTGCATCGTCGTCCATCGCGACGAGCGGCACCCGGGAGCCCGACATGAGGGGGATGCGCGCCACCTGGGCGGTGACGCTATGCGATCGCGCGGAAGAGGCGGAGGAACGTCGGCCGGTACCCGAGCTTCGGCCAGGTGCGCGACGACAGCAGGTTCGTCGCGCGCCAGTCGGTGACGACGACGGGGTAGCCCTCGGCCGCCGCCCAGTCGAGCACGGTCGTGCCGAGCGCCCGGCCGACTCCGGCGCCCCGCGCGTCCGGCAGCACGGCGGCGAAGCCGAGGAAGCCGGCGTTGTCGGGCCTCACGATCCCCTTGTGCATGCCGGAGACGCTCGAGCGAGCACCCGATCGCGGAGCCGACGACCCGCCCGTCGACGACGGCGACGAAGGTGGCGTACTTCGGGTCGTCGAAGTCCTCCTCCCACTCGCTGATCGCCTCCTCGAGCGGCGGCGGCCCGACGGAGGAGAAGACGGGCGACGCATGCTGGTGCGCCGGCAGCGCGAGCTCGAGCTCGGCGAGCACCGGGATCTCGTCGCGCGTCGGTCGCCGGATCTCGATGCCGTCCGGCAGCTCGGTCGAGCGGCGTCTCCGGGGCCTCGCGGAGCGCGTAGACGTGCTGCTGGCCGAAGCCGAGCCTGAACCACGCGTCGATCAGCGCGGCGTCGCCGGCGGGAGCGACCGCGTAGTGCGACGTGCGCCCCTCCTCGACCCAGCGGGCCGCCGCGAGCGCGTAGAGGTCGCGCACGTCCTCGGCCACGCGAACTGCGTGGCCGGCGGGCTCGACCCAGACGTTCGGCCCCCAGGTCAGGTCCGTCCGCGGCGTGCCGAGCACGTAGCCGACGACCTCGCCGCCGCGCGTGGCGACAGCGCCGGAGGCGTTCTCCGTGGTGAGCTCCTCGATCGCTGGCGCGCCACGTCGAGCTGCTCGTACGCGGCCGGCAGCGCCGGCTCGCCGGCGCGCTGGGCGGCATGCCGCTGCGCGAGCAGGCCGGCTGCGTCGTCGAGGAACTCGGGGCTGTAGGGATGGATCTCGAGGCGCATACGGCAGCACCGTACCGTCCGGTGTCTCATCCGGGAGGACGATCCTGCATAGACTCGCAGCATGTCCCCGAAGACGATCACGGGTGCAGAGCTCGAGCTCGACGACGGTCCTGCGCGGGACGCCGAGCTGTTCCTCGTCGACGGCAACGACCTCGCCTATCGAGCGTTTTTCGCGCTTCCCGAGGAGCTCGCGACG
>CAWBVQ010000004.1:0-225155 GCA_963792275.1 uncultured delta proteobacterium | reverse complement strand
CAAAATCCGCCGGTACTTGGTACCTTGGGGGTTCGACTCCCCCTCCCGGCACCAGATGCTGTGCTGCAACGGCCAATTCAGTCACATTCGTCCGCGCTCCTCGATCGAGCTGATGGACAAGTTCCGGGTGGCTGCCTTCATGAGATCATCGTGCCGCGCAGAGTTGAGGCGTGATGTGATCGTGAAAACGGGAGCCACAGCGGCTCCCGTTTTCAACCCAGACTAGTTGGCGCTATCGGTTCATTAATAAATGACGTGCGCATTGACCGTTGTGCTGCCGCTCTGCGCACCTATTGTCAAGCTCACGGTCACCGACGTCGTTGCCGGCACGAAGCTGGTGATTGCCGCCGCATAACCCCAGTTGCCGCCGCTGAGCGGCGTTAGCACGATGCTGTATTTGCTGGTCCCGGAGTTGCCGGCTGCAATATATGTGCCGAATACGTTCCGGAACGACCCCGCTGCGAGTGACAAACTAAAGCTATTGCTCCCGACCACAGAGAACGTAACAGACTGGTGGGCAGGATCGATGTTTGCAGTGGGGTGGAAACGCCCAGTTACGGCGGAAGAATGGTACCTGTTACTCACGCTGACCACGGCGCTGAAGTTATCAAGATGATCTTGGGGCAAGGCCAACTTGAATACCGTCCCTGAGTTACTGGACGACCCGCCGAGGAATGTAGTGCCGTAGAGGTTACCCGCGGCATCCTGAACGAGAGAGGCCGTCGGCGTGTTTCCATCTGTGACAGCGACGTCGAACGTATAGAGCAGTGAGACGTTTCCAGATGAATCCGCCTTAAAGACCGTTCCAAGGTTGTAAGGTCCACCCTGCACCGTGGTGCCGTACAAAGTGCCGGAGGAGTCGCGGAGCAACTCACCCGCGGGCTTGCAACCGTCAACACAAGTGAAGCTGTGCAGTGACGTGAATGTGCCGCTGGTGTCGATCTTGAAGAGCGTCCCAAGGCCGTTGGCGCCTCCTCCGAAGGTGGAACCGAAGATATTGCCTGCCGTATCCAGGGTGACGCCGCCCTCCATCGATTGGCCGTCCGGACCGCTGAAGTTGTGAAGGATGGAATAGACGCCCGCACTGTCGATCTTGAAAACGGTTCCGTGGGCGCCCGTGCCTCCATTCTCAGTAGTGCCGTAGACGTTGCCTGCCGCATCCAAAGTCAGGCGCGCAACCGGATTCACGCCATCGGTGGCGTCCGCCCCAAAGCTGTGCAGGATGCTAAAGTTGCCTGCGGTATCGAGCTTAAAGGCTTTGCCCTGGCCGAAATCGCCGCGTAAAAAAGTGGTGCCGTATAGATTTCCGGCGGCATCCGCAGTCAGGCCGGCTCGCGCCTGCCCATCTATGTTGTAGATCACGGTCAATGTTCCGTTCGTGTCCAACTTGAAAATGGTTCCCTCAAGGGTGGTTCCACCTGCAGCGGTAATTCCGAAAATGTTGCCCCCTGCATCGAGGACCGGCGCCCCTTGAGGTCCCGAACCGTCGTTCTGTCCGGTGAAGGCATAAAGCACGCTCTCATTTCCGGAGGGATCCAGCTTATAGATGGTCCCAAACCCGAGGCCGCCTGAAAGGGTAAAGCCGTAGAGGTTACCAGCGGAGTCCCTGGTTATACCCTGGGGATATGCGCCGTCGCCGGTGGTTCCCGGGAAGCGGTAGAGCACATTGTACGTTTGCGCAAGGGCTACGGGCGAAACCAGGACAACCGCTGCCAAAATGACCAACCCTAGAAGGGCACTTTTGCGCTGCATGTTTTTCTCCTTTTTTTAACTAGTCTTAAGCGAATACGAACAGCAATCGCGTTCGTCGACTGGCGTTTGCAAGTTCATGTTGCAGGGCCCGGCTTCCATAGACCTCTCTCTTACACCTCCTGAGCCTCCCCAGCTTTGAAGGCTCAGTACACCCAGCGCGGGTGCCGTCTCAATCGGAACCCACGGACAGACCATCGCGTTGCCACACTCCAGTGCTTTCCGGGGCGCGGGGTCGCAGAACCGACTCTCTCTTACTGTGAGGGAATGAGTTACCGAATCAACCGTCCGGGGAAGGTAGCTGGAACAGGAAATCGAGGCAAGAGACAAAGGGGGACAAGGCCAAATGTCCTGCAATGCCCTGTCCGGAATACTGTTGAACAAACAGCAACAAGCGGCTAGAATGCCTGCCCTGCAAAGGTTTTAAGCCTTTGGGAGCGCCTTTGACTATCAGGAACGCAAAGTCCCCTGACCCGGCGGTGCTCTCCGATGACATGCGACAAGAACGCCTGGATTCCTGGAAAGAAATCGCCACGTATCTCAGTCGCGACGTGCGCACGGTTCGCCGTTGGGAAACAGGGCAGGGTTTGCCGGTGCACCGCCATCATCACCAGAAAAGTGCCAGCATCTACGCGTACAAAAGCGAACTGGATGCATGGTGGCAAAACGGGAAGCCACGACTCGCTGCCCAGGGGACTTCGACTCTAAATATCCCTGTGCCCTGGCCGGCGACAAGGCCGTCACCCGAGACAGCGCTCCCGGCTCAGTTGCCGCGGAGACACATGTTTCGCGCGGGTTTGGCCGCAGCGGCTGTAATGTTGCTAAGCGCGGCCGTGTACCTTGGCTGGAACCGGGTGCAGTCGTCTATTCGGGGTCGACCCATCGTGGTCGCGGTGCTGCCATTTGAGGACCTCGATCTGGATCCGCAGGATTACCTGGTCTATGGCTTCACCGAGGAAATGATTGCGACGCTTACACGCGTGAGCCCTCAACACCTGCATGTCATCGCCCGCACATCCGCCATGCAGTACCGCCACACGACCAAAAGCGCACGGCAGATCGGCCGGGACTTGGGCGCCGATTACATTCTGGAAAACAGCTTCAGGCGCCAGGGGGAACGTTTCCGAATCACGACCCAGTTGCTGCGTACCTCCGACCAGACTCATGTCTGGGCGGAGAACTACGACCGGGAGCGGAGCGGCCTGTTATCCATTCAAGGCGAGGTTACAACCGACATTGCTCGCCAGATCGCGCGACAACTGCTGCCGTCTTTGGTGCCTGTAAACGTCCTCGACCAGCCCCCGCGGAGGGTAGACTCGGTCGCACATGATTGGTATCTGCAGGGACGCTACTACGCGAGTCTGCGATCGCGGGACGGTCTGGAAAAAAGCATCGAGGCGCTTTCGCAAGCCATTGGCAAAGACCCGCAATACGCCGCAGCTTATGCGGCTCTGGCGGACACCTACAATCTCATTACGTTATGGGTTCGATCCGAGCATGAATGCTGTTAGCCGAGCCAAAATAGCGGCGGATCACGCGCTGTCGCTTGACGGCTCACTGGCGGCGGCTCATGCGGCGCTTGGTTATACGGAGTTCATGTGGCGCCAGGACTGGCGGCCCCGACCGGGAATTCCAGCGCGCCATAGAACTGGACGACAACTATGTCCCCGCTCACCAGTGGTACGCATTGTATCTGGCGGCCCTGGGCCGGATGAAGTTGTTGATCCACAGATAATTGTTTTGAAAAGTAATCAAGCAATAAATCAGCAGGGTCCTAATAAAGTGTCTGGACATTTGATATATAATAATGTAGTATTTCCTGATATTAAACATATGAAAACTTTTTTCTTATATCTGAAATCCTATATGATCAACCAGGCAATTATTGATAAGAATATTTATCGTGTAGGATGTTTTAGGATGATGGGTTGCAGTAAAATGAAAAAAAATAACAAACTAAAATTTTTCAAAGGAATAAATTATCAGCGACCCAATTCAGATTTTGATTTATTTCGTGATACGCTGGTTACTTGCATTACCGTTGATGATTATCATGTTGTGCGTATTGCTGAAGAAGATCTGAAACAGATTGCTAACAGAATCAGGAATTATTCTGGAAAAGTAGCTATCCATGATACTTATCTCTACCACTTCACTGAATTGGAATATCTGAAACTCGAGAAACTAGTCGACAAGATACCGGTAACTTCACGTGGATGATATGACTTAGATTGGATTCTCATTACTTATGCATTCAGCGATCTTTATCATAATATTTCAAATACGGTTTATCGCGATAAGATTTATAGTATGTGGGATGGATGGTGCCGATCTGGCAAAAAATATAACCCTGGAAGTAATAAACAAATATTTGATTCTTTATCGCTGGATCTGAAGACGCAAATCACATACCATTATTATGTAACAGCAAATTTAGATTCAAAAAATATATCAAATATGAAAAGTTAAAGTCAGACTTTGCAGGATATGGACCAATAAATATTAATGAACAATTTTTAAATCGAGAATATCTGCTTGAATTAGTCAATAAACATGATATTGTCTTTATTAAATCACCAACTGGTACTGGAAAGACTACATTATTGGAATCAGTGTTTGGCATTGAGAAAGGTGTTGATGGGAAGCCATTGCATAAGTCTCGTAATAAATTTAAAAAATCTATTATCAGTATCACTCCACGTAAGAATTTGGCACTGAAACATTCAACGGATCTATTACTTGATATTTATACTGATAAAAACATATATCTATTTGATTCGGTCAGATTAGCAATTACAGCTAATAGTTTACCGTACATGAAGAAAATAATTTCCAAGGAGGTTATGTTGTTCTTGATGAGATTAGTCAATTGTTGAGATACTATAAGTCGCGAATAATGGATGGTATACGAGCTGAATCATATAAATTACTTGCCTGTATTGTTAGAAATGCTACCAAAGTTAGTACTTGATGCTGATCTGACACCTAACTGTATCGATACATTGATGTCTTTCAAGGTCACAAAATTTCTTACTATATCGTAACATATTCCAAAATAGAAAGGGTATTAATGCCTATTTTTATGATAATGCTGAAGTTGTTGCAGAGATGCTGTTTAATGATTTCAAAAATAAGCAACCGTTTATTGCTAGTTTGATAGTCTGACAAGAATGGAAGAGTTACTTGCTGAAATGCGAAAACGTGTACAGTCACTTGATGATGCAGATCTGTATGAACAACTGCTCAAAATTTATAGTTCGAAACATGGTAGCGACAAAATCAATACAGATGAATGGGAGGGATTTTGTATTATGTTGCACTCCAACGATAACTATTGGTCTTGACTGCAATACAGAACACGCAATCAAATCATACTGTTTTGTTTTTAAAGATATACTGACAGCAGAAGACATAAATCAGCAGATACAGAGAAACAGGAATCAATCAGAAGTACATGTTTTTGCTTCAACTAGAATAGGTCATTTACGATATCCAACTGAGGAATCATTTAAAACAGAGACACAAAAACGAATCAATCATTATAAAGAATCCATCAAAGAGCTGGAAGAAATCAATAAATCGGATATCTGTATGGGGGATCAGGATGTTGATGACGAATTTAATAAAACCACTGCAATGAGCTTCAACAAGATGTATATCAGCACAGGCTATCGTGAAGCAGCGCTGAAAGTTAATAACAGATATTATTTGCAGAGTATAATGCGAGATATGGGATATAATATTATTGAGCGTGACAATAAGGCTACAGATGATTTCAAAATCGATAAGTATAATTCAGTAGAGGCAGATCGGAAAATTATAGCAAAATATTTTAATAACCGCTGTTCCGTTTGGGGTCTTCGGTTTCGGGTCGTAGGTCTTGGGAAAGGAGCGCTCCGATGCGGTGGATGGCCTTGGCGCTGGCGGCGGCGGCCTGCACGCACACGCAGCCTGCTCCCGCGCCGCTCTCGGTGCCGCAGGGCAATGCGGCCGTGCCGGCGGCGCCGCCGGATGGCGGGCCGCGCCCGGTGCCCGCCCCGTTGGACGGAGGCACCGGTGCGGGCGTCGCGGACGCAGGCGCGGTGGACGCGGGCGTCGCCGATGCGGGCCCCGACGGCGGCATGGCGATGATTGACATCGCAACTCCCATCACCGCGGCGGCGGGAAACCAGTGCTGTTTGGCCTGAGCAAAGGGCGTTCGAGCTGGACTGGACGCCGGAGCAACGCAAGCAGCCGGCGCGGGAGACGTTCAAGAACCTCAAGGTGCTGGGCGACGTGCCCGGGGAGCGGTTCGCCGCTGCCATGCAGTCGATGCGCGTGAACCTGGGGATGGAGTGCGTGGCCTGCCACGTGATCGCGCCGAAAAACTTCCCCTCCGACGAGAAGAAGGAGAAGCGACGGGCGCGCGAGATGATCTCGATGACGGCGGAGATCGACCGGCGCACCTTCGGCAACCAGGCGCGCGTCACCTGCTGGACCTGCCACCGCGGCGACGAGGAGCCGCCGAAGATGACCTTCTCCAAGGAGCTGCCGCAGCTGTTCGCCAAGATGCCGGCGGCGAAGCTGAGCCAGCCCGCGGACAAGGTCTTCAAGGACGTCCAGGAGCTCAACCAGCTGGACGCGCGGAACTTCGGGCTGGTGATGGGGTGGTTCGCCCGCAGTTGGGCGTCAAGTGCACCCACTGCCACGACGTGAAGGACTTCTCCAGGGACACGAAGGAGAAGACGCGCGCCCGGGAGATGCTGCAGATGACGGGGTACGTCGGCCGGGACTTCTACGGCGGCACGACAGTCCGGTGGGCTGCGGCACCTGTCACCGCGGCAAGGTGAAGCCCCCGCGCACGCCCCAAGACATCCCTTGACTGCACCTTCGCGGCATGCGAATTGAACCGCCCGTTTTCGGGGCGCTTAGCTCAGCGGTAGAGCACTGCCTTCACACGGCAGGGGTCGCAGGTTGAATCCTGCA
Organism: uncultured delta proteobacterium; assembly: GCA_963792275.1. Lineage (GTDB taxonomy): Bacteria > Myxococcota > Myxococcia > Myxococcales > 40CM-4-68-19 > 40CM-4-68-19. The sequence continues at coordinate 218,441 of CAWBVQ010000004.1, read as the reverse complement.
GCGCCCACCAGGGAGAACGCGCGGATTTGCAGGGCTTTGCGGTCGATCGTCTGCGTCGCTGGCGTGGCACCGCTCCATGCTCACAGGCAGTCACAGGCCAGCGGGGCGAACATGGTGGCGCGAACATCAGGTCGAAGAGCAACGAGGGCGGCACGATCAGCTACGATTGCGCATGGTGTCGTCGCAATTCGATGGCGCAGCTCGTCTTGCAGCAGCAGATCCACCAGCACGATCTCGCCAGGAACCGTATATCCGCTTGGAAGGTGCTCTCACGCCGACTGCGGCGCACCATCTTTGTTCGTAGGAACTTTTGCCGGGCAGCGGCGGCGCTTTCTGGGGCGCTTTCTCGCCGTCCGCCGTCGTCGGGCGCGAACTACGCACCATTCCCGCAGTGCGGGCGGAGTACAACGTTCCGGAGGTGCCGGGGACAGGGTACGCGCCGCTATGACGGAGGCGTATGGCTGCGAGGCCGAGGATTTCTTCTCGGCGCTGCGGTCGTCGGGCGGCGAGCACTGCAACTGGCCGTCCGGAACAAGGGCGGGAAAGGTCCGACGCTTCAGGCTGAGATCGCGTCCCTCCCCCTGACGACGTGCTCTCGGCGCGCTTGAAGAAAGCCGCGAACCATGTTCGGCTCATTGGAAACGATGCCGCACACGACGATACTGGCGTCACATCGGACGACGTGACGCGCCTGTTCCTTTTCACAAATGCCACTCTGCAGGAGCTCTTTGTTCTTCCGCTCGAGATCGACGCCGCGACAGGAGCGCGCCCTCTGCCGCCACGCCGTGGAGGATGATGGCGCAGGGTGTCCGCCTGAAGCGCGCAAGGGCTGGACCGTCGCCGGCCCAGCCCCCGCGATGCGCCCGGACTGCGCTGCTTAGAGTTTGTGCTCCTGCGCCCTGAACTCCGCTACGTCATCGCCCGGGACGGGCTTTCCGCCAGTACCTCCGCACGCTCGCCGGCAGTGCGGCCAGCTCGGCGCGGCGCTCGCAGCATGGCGGTGGAGCGGACCCAGCCCGCTACCCACGGCGCGCCGCCTTGCCTGCCCGCGGTCTAGTCGGCCGGCGACTGCCGCCGGCGCGCCTCGATGAATTCCTTCGCGAGCATTTCGGCGGCTGCATCTGGCGTGGAAATAAACCCCGTCGCGCAATTGCCAGCACCATCCGACGCGAGTCCGCACAAGCCTTAGCTTGATGCTCCTGATCTCCGTCGGCTGCCGATAGTAAACGAACCGTCCGCGATCCTCAGGCGCGATCACTTGACTGAGGAAGAACCCGCAAACGAGATGAGCCTCAGTGTAGACATTGGCTCCCGATCGGATGAAGGTAGAGTGAAACCGGGTCCGTATAGACGACGCATTCCCGATTGGAGCGCGCTCGGCACTTTATCGACCAACCGCTCGCCGTGGCGATTTCTTCGACTTTCTGCTTCAGCGCGAGAAATGTCGCTGTGGCCGTATCGTAGAGCGGCCGAGCGGTGGTTCGGATGATCTGTGCTGTCTACATCAAATTCTCGCGATCCGCGATCTGCCTAGCCAGTTCGGCGGCACTCAGGATCCGCAGGTGGATTCCAAGCTCCATGCAGCGCGCCTTCACCGCGCCCACCAAGTCTGCGACCCCAAACTCCAGGTCCAAGTAGAGATAGCTATCGGGAACCCACTTGGGCGGCCGGGCACCCTTTTCAAGCTGGACGAACATCTGGTGGTTCCAGCCCTCGGCGAGGCAGTGATCCGGATCGCTACCTCCTCCACGCGCGTCCATGGCGACTGCCCCCATCCCGGGCGAAACAAGACCAGGGCGAGCTGCGCCTTCTCGCGGAACACGCTCCGAAACGCTTCAACGCCTTCTCGCCCGGCGAGATCCTCCTTGCGCCTTCGAGTAGACGAAGACGCGTAGCGGTGCGAGCCGCTCCGCGAGGTCTCTCGCGAGAGGCTCGTCTCTCGCGAGAAAGGAAATCGCAACATCGAATTCGTGCGCGGCGAATTTCGTTGGCGGAAACCTTTGATCGTTATCCATTGGGCGCAGAGTACCGCGCGGATCTGCGCGCGGTCCATATGATGCGCCCAGGCTGGACGCTGCGCGGAACGTGGCGAGAGTTGTGCCCCGGCGAGGTGGGCGCGGTCGGAAGGTCGCGCAGCGCCCGCAGGAGACAACCACTCCTGTCTCCGCGCCAGCAGAATCTCCCGCTATCGGAATTCTCCCATCACCTACCGCGTTGTGCGGCCCATGCGACACGGACTTGTTCTTGCCCCTTCCAATGGAGTCACTGGAGGGGTCCTCCGAAGGATTCCTACTACATCGAACGCAGGGGACTCCGAAAGGGTATCCATCGATACATGGTCCGAAGTCTGCTGAGCGTCATGCGCGAGATCCAGTTGGACCTCGCCACTCTTGCTGCCCACCTGCCGATCACGCCACGGCGGCGGCGGGTGCTGCCACCTTAAACGGCTGAGCACATGCGGATGCACCGTGATTGAATTGCGCAGCATCTGGAAGTCGATCGCTGGCTCCTGATTCCAACCATGTCCGCCCGCCGCAGTAGCCCGGAGGGAAGACGCCGTCAGAGGTGAAGGGGGAGGCAAAGTCTGTCGCCGACGTGTTGAGTTGTTCCCAGCGTCGCCGGCGACCGAAGTGGTGAGGAGGGTCGTCAGCAGGGTGGTTAGATGCCTCGTCACGAAGGTCATCAGCACAGGTACCAGGTCGCGAACCACCCTGTTGACGAGGAGGGTGATGAGTTTGGATTCCGCAAGTGCCTGATCTGCGCGGGTTAGTTGGCCACCTCGCCCCCCGCGAATGAGGGTGACTTGCGAGTGATGCTGGCCCTGACCCCTCGCTCCCAACAATTGGATCGAGGGGTCGGGGCAAGTATGAAGATCACTGGGAAGCGGGGGGCAGGTCAGCGAGCCTGACGTCGTCGTGGCTCAAGACGTCCTGTCATTCGCCGGCATCGACCCACCGAAAGTGCGGCTCTACCCGATGTGCACCGTCTTTTCCGGGCGAAATGCAACGGGGCCTTGCGTCCGGCGGCATGGCCGAACGGGCTCGTTCGCGCGATAATCGCGGGATGGAAGCGTTGCTCAAGAAGGTCGTATATGGCTGGCACGGCCCGGTCCTCGTCGACCAGGGGTTCCTCTCCCACCTGGGCTGGTCGCTCGCGATGCCGCTATTGGGGTACTGGGTCGGTGGCCGCCGCTGGCTGCAGATCACCGCCGCGGCGTGGGTGGTCTATGCCTTCTACCGCGAGCTGATCGAGGAGCCGCTGGAGGCGACCACGGTCTCCGATCTGATCTCCCGCATCCTGCCTGTCGTTCTCGTTCTCACTCTCGACTGGCTTCGCGGGCGCCGTGATCCCGCGCTGCAGAGAACCTGACGGGCGCGTCTCACGGTGGGAGCGTGCGGACAACCCACGCAGGAATCAACCCGTACCTCGGCTGGGCTGGTAGCGCAGGGCCACCGCCCCCGACCGGAACTCGTGGCGGTCCAGGAGTTTCAGTTCGAGCCGCTCACGCAAGCCGGCGAACAACGTCGGCCCGTGGCCCGCCACGATGGGATGGACGACGAACTCGTACTCGTCGATCAATCCCAGATCCGCCAACGCCAGCGGGAGCTTCACGCCTCCCACGAACAGGCCTTTGCCAGGCTCGCGCTTGAGGTGTTGGACGGCATTCCCCAGGTCACCCCGCACGAGCTCCGCGTTCCAGTCGACCCGGTCCAGCGTGCTCGAAACGACGTACTTCCTTGCCGCGTCGATCGTGCGGGCGAAGGGGGCCATCCAATCAGGCCACGCTCCGGTCCGCAGCGGCAGCCGCCACGCCGCCTCCATCATCTCGTAGGTCACCCGGCCGAAGAGCAGGGCATCGGCTCGTTCCAGATTGGCGATGGCATGGCGATGCAACTCTTCGTCCGCCACCCCCATCCGGTGATCGCAGCAGCCGTCGAGGGTGATGTTGATCGAGTATCGGAGCGGTCTCATCGGTGGTTGCTCCCCCTTGCTTCTTGCATGTCACGTCAGGGCTCGCGTTGCTCGACTTTGTCGCTGACGGCGAGGATGAGGCTCGCGGTGAGCTTCGAGCGATCCACGGTTCCAACGAAGTGCCGCTCGGCGTTGACGACGGGAAGACTGCCGACATCGAGGCGCGCCATGGTGGCGAGGGCGTCGCGCTTTGACGTGCTCGCCGTGACCGCATCGTTGACGGCAACGAAGCCCGGGAGATTCGCCAACCTGGTGCGCGCACCTTCGTCTCCGGCGTTGAGCAGCCTCTGGAACTCCGCATACCCGGCATCGCCGGCCACGTTGAGATATCCGACGAGGTCGGCCGCGACGTACATGCCGAACAACGTTCCATCGGCATTCTGGACCACGATGGCGCGAAGGTGCGAGCTGCCTGAGAGCTTCTCGAGGTACGAACGGATGGCAGGGCCGTAGTAACCCGCGCTTCCCAGCCGGAATGCCAGCGCGTCCACCTTTCGCTCGACGAGGCGCTGCAGGTCGCCGATCCCGCCCTTCATTGCGATCTCGCTCGCTTGCACGACATCCTGTACGGACACCGGTTGCGCCCGCGCGACCTGCGGCTGGATCTGGCCCTTGGCCGCCGTCGCCCAGAGCTCGGACAAGTCCGCCTTGACGCCGAACGCGTCGAAGCCTTTGAGCTTGCCGGTGGCGAGCGCGGCAACGAGCAGCGGAATGATGAAGAAAGTGAGATCACTGGCCTTGATCTCATACTTGCCGTTCGAGCGGACGCGCAGCACGACGGAGGCAAGTACCAGGAAGATGCCAAACGCGAGCAACGTCAGGATCTGCCATGTACGCATCGAGTCCCTCCTGATTGTCCCTGGCCTGCTCAGAGGAGTCATACCGGTGCGGTGCGCGGAGGGAAAGGATGTGCGAGACTGCAGGGAGCGGAGGTGCTGATGGCGCGCGTGACCGGGATCGGCGGCGTCTTCTTCAAGTCGACGGCGGACCATACGCGGCTCGCCGCCTGGTATCGCGACAACCTCGGCCTGCCGCTCGAGGCGTGGGGCGGGGCGATCTTGAGGTGGCCCGACGACAAGGCGCGAGGATCGCGGCGTCACCGTCTGGCACGTCGCCGAGCGCGAGACGAAGTGGTTCGACCCGAGCGCAGCCAGCTTCATGATCAACTACCGGGTCGACGATCTCGGGGAAATGCTCGCGCAACTCCAGAAGAACGGCGTCGCCATCGTCAAGGGGCCCGAGCAGGACGAGAACGGCAAGTTCGCCTGGATCATGGATCCCGACGGCAACAAGGTCGAGCTGTGGGAGCCGATGCACAAGCAGCCGTAGCGCGGTGCCATCCAGACTGAAGCAGACTTGATGGCTCGCGTGCCCATCGTGCACATGGTCCTGGCGCGGCTGCTCGCCATCGTCGACACGGTCAGCGCGAGGGACCCCTTCGTCGTCGCGAAGCAGACCGGCGGCGGTGAACGGATCGATTTGCATCCGGGACGGCGGTGCCGCAGCTTCGTGCGTGATTCTCCGCGAACGCTCCGGATCGCCTCATCGGCTGGTTGCTGGCTCCTCTGACGGGCACGCTCTCGCTCTCGGGAACCGACCGCAGCGTGATGCTGGGGGGCCCCGGGTGATGACTCCGAGGCCAATCCACCAGCTTTCACGAGGTAATCGCATGACGCCCTCCGCTCGCGCCTGCATCCGTTTCCTCCTGGTCTCGTTTCTCCTCGCGGGGTCGGCCTTTGCGCAAACCACCATCACCCTGCAGGACGGCCTGAACGCCTACGCCGGCACGACCGATACCCATAGCTTCGTCAGCTCGCCCCTCGGGAACTTCGGCGAGCGCAGCACCTGGGTCATCGGCTGGAACCCCAGCGAGTACATGCCGCTCATGCGCTTTGCCATCTTTGCGCGCGAGGGCGGACCGGTGCCCGACGGCGCCACCATCGCCTCGGCGACGCTCTCGCTGAACAAGACCGACGGCCTGGATGGCGCGGTCGACGTGAGACGGATGCTCAGAAGCTGGAGCGAGCTGCAGTCGAACTGGAATGTCGCCGCGACTGGCGTCTCCTGGCAGGTGGCGGGCGCGTTGGGCGCAAGCGACGTCGCCGCTACGGCGGAAGGGCAGGGCGCGTTCGGCGCCGCCTCCGGCTGGTACGACATCGACGTCACTGCAAGCGTGCGGGCGTTCGCCGCGGGCGCGCCCAACTTCGGCTGGCGGTTCGGCCAGATCAGCGGCAGCAACACCAACAAGACGTTCGTAGCCCGCGACGATACCACCGCGCCGGCGTTGCGGCCGAAGCTCACGATCAGCTACAGCGTCACTCCCCCCACGACCACCACGTGCAACTCCGGCGCGCTGCGCCCGTATGACGGCGCGCCGATCGGCGGCAACCCGATTCAGGTCGCAAGCAGCGGCGCAACGACCTTCGAGGCCGAGTACTGGAATTGTGGCGGCGAAGGCGCGGGCTACCACGAGATCTCGCCCGGTAACAATGCAGGACAGGCATTCCGCGCTGACGAGTCGGTGGAGGTGACGGCCGTCTCGCCCAGCGGCCTCGCCGTCAACCAGTTCGACATCGGCGAGTGGGTCACGTACGCCATCAACGTCGCCGCGGGCGGAACCTACGATCTCGGCATTCTCGCCTCCTCGAGCCCCTCGGGCGGCGGGACAGGCGCCTTCCGCATCGAGATCGACGACGTCGACGTCACCGGCTCCCTCGGCGTGCCGGTCACGACGGGCTGGGACGACTATCAGTGGCTCGACAAGCCCGGCGTCTCGCTCACCGCGGGCCAGCACGTCCTCAAGCTCGTGGCGCTGGGCACCTACTTCCGCACCGACAAGCTGCGCATCGTCGCGGCGTCGGCCGGCTGCAACGGCGGCACGTCGCGGCCCTATAGCGGCACACCGGTCAACGGCAACCCCGTCCAGATCGCCGGCGCGGGCGCGACGTTCGAAGCCGAGCACTGGAATTGCGGTGGCGAAGGCGCGGGCTACCACGAACTCTCGTCGGGCAACAATGCGGGGCAGACATTCCGCGCCGACGAGTCGGTCGAAGTGACCGCCGCTCCCGGCGGACTGGCCGTCAACCAGTTCGACGTCAATGAGTGGGTCGCCTACACCATCGACGTCACCACGGCGGGAACCTACAACCTCGGGATCTTCACCTCGGCTAGCCCTTCGGGCGGCGGGCCGGGATCCTTCCGCATCGAGATCGACGATGCCGACGTGACCGGCGCCGTCACCGTGCCGCTCACGACAGGCTGGGACGACTACCAGTGGGTCGACACGCCCGGCGTCTCGGTGACCGCCGGCCAACACGTCCTCAAGCTCGTCGCTCTCGGGACCTACTTCCGCACCGACAAGCTGCGCCTGGTGCCGAGCGGCGGCACGGCGAGCGGTCCCGACGACTGCTCGGGCGCGGGCCTCATCATGTGCACCCGATTCGAGGCGGCCCCGGACACGCGCTTCGCATGCCTCGACTTTGCCTGCTCGGTGAACAACACCAACCAGGTCATTACCAGGGACGTCGGCGGCGCCGACCTCATCTGGAATACGCTCAACAAGAACGCGGATCGCGCCGACGACACGACCCGTATCGGCCGTGCGGGCTTCGGGCGCGACGGCACCAATGCGATCCGGTTCACCACCCAGGACGTCGACGACAACGTGCACGGCAGCGGCACGCGGGAAAGGTCGATGATCCAGCTCCCGGACAACGGCATACCGTACGGCGGCTTCCAGGGCGATGAGCAGTGGTGGGCGCATTCACTATTCCTTCCGAACGATTGGGTGATGCCCACCGGCGTCCAGGATGACATGATGATCATGCAGTGGAACAGCCTTTCGATTCCCGGCAACCCGGCCCAGGGACCCGACGCCGGCATCTCGATCTTCAACCAGGGCGGCAGCGACGCGCATATCGTCATCGACGCGTGGGCGGTGGGCGCACCCTCGCCGAGCGCAACGAACGGGGGAAACCAGTACTGGTACCAGGAGGGCAACGGAGGGACCAACACCGGCAATTGCATCCTCGACAATGTGCAACGAAACGTCTGGTATGACTTCGTCCACCACATCCGGTGGTCGGCCAACGGCGACGCCTTCCAGGAAATCTGGCTCAAGGTCGGGGACGGTCCGTACCGGAAGGTGCTGGAGAAGTTCAACATCAGCACCCTGATGTCCACGAGCCACAACACCTACTTGAGTATCGGCCTGTATCACTCGCCGGTCGCCGGCCCGAGCTCCGTCGTCCACGACAGGATCCGGTTCGGCACGAGCTTCGAGGCAGTAGCGGTCCCGGGCTTTCCGAAGCCGCTGGGCGGAGTCGGTGACGTTTGCCCGGGGATGGTCGTGCTGGACGGCAACTTCAACCCCGTCCATTGATGCAGGAAGGACGGACTCCGCGCCTCCATGCCGGCTGATGTCCAGCCTGGGCATGGTCGCAGAGGCGATATGGACGGTCGCGATGCTCGCGCGGAGGTGCGCCATCCGCCCGGCGTGAGCATATCGAAAGTCGATATCTCACTTGCCAAGAAACGAGATGTGGTGTATCGTATATCGATAAACCTCGCGTTTCCGTCGCTGCACGACGAAGAAGGCCCCATGACCCCATCGTACCCGGACACCCTGGCGCTCTCGCGGAGGGTCCTCCGCGTCCTCACCACGCTGAACCTCCTCATGGGCGCCCTCATCCTGGCGCTGCTGGTGGCCAGCCTGCTCGCCGAGTCCTGGGTGATGACGGCACTTGGTGCGCGATCTCCACCCGGCAAGCCGATGCTCTTCGCGGGCATGCGCCTGATCATGGTGATCGGCCTCGGCGGCGTTCCCATCGTGCACCTCGTCCTGGCGCGGCTGCTGGCCATCGTCGAGACCGTCAGCGCCGGGGACCCCTTCGTGGTCGCGAATTCCGCGCACTTGAAAGCGATCGCCTGGGCGATCCTGGCCCTCGAGCTGATGCATCTCACCGTCGGCGCAATTGCGGCCGCCGTTTCCTCGCCCGCCGTTCCGCTCAAGATCGGTTGGAGCATCTCCCCGACGCGCTGGCTCGCGGTGCTGATGCTCTTCGTCCTGGCGCGGGTCTTCGAGCAGGGCGCGCGCATGCGCGAAGATCTCGAAGGCACGGTCTGAACATGTCCATCGTCGTCAAGCTGGACGACCTGCTCCACGACCGCCGGATGACGCTGACCGAGCTGTCCGAGAAAGTCGGAATCACGCTCGCCAACCTCTCGATCCTGAAGACGGGCAAGGCGCGCGCCATCCGCTTCTCCACGCTCGAGGCCATCTGCGAGGCTCTGCAGTGCCAGCCAGGCGATGTGCTGGAGTTCGCGTCCACAGCGGGCGCAACGAAGGTGGTCATGAGATTGGCAATGACCGCGCTCCTCTATGACTTGGCTCGAACCGGTGAGCAAGAGCGCAGCCGTGCCCTGCGCGCTCGCTCCATCCACGCATGCCCGAGGAACAGTAGAGAGAGGATCTGCATGGGCGCCTCGGTCGAGTTGCAGCCGCAACCCGACGGGCTCGCCGGCCGTGCAGGCCCGGCTTGGGGCAATCCCGCATCCACCTCGGGCGGTGGCGCATCGTCGCGACGCACCTGAAGCTGCGCGACGGCACGCGCGTGGACCGATGCGCCGCTGGTGGCGATGGTGAACGTCGCGGACGGGGTTGCCAGGGCATCCCCGGAAGCGACGACCGTCAATGTCGCCGATTCGCCCGCGGTCACGCTTGCCGGTTCGATCCGGCCGGTCGTGCCGGGCGGAAGGCCCGTCACCGACAGGCTGATGCTCTCCGCAACCGCCAAAGCCGTGGTGACGATCTGATACTCGACTGACTTTCCTGCGGTCACCGTTCCCAACGCGGGAAGCACGGAGAGCCAGAGGTCCCTTTCCACGCCGCACCCGGGTAGCCTGAAAGCGGAGATCCGCGTCGCCGGACTTCCCTCGCTCGGATACTCCGCCGTGTACCAGAAGGTGCAGTCGTCCCCGGGATCGATCCGCATCGACGAGTAGTCTCCCCATCTCGGGCTCCAGGTCTGCGACGCTGCCGACTCGTAGAGGGAAGTCTCGCCGAGCGTCAGGACTCCGGGAGGATCGCCGGCAAGCCTGGCCGCGTACCGGATCGAGGGATGGAGCGATTCCGACGCGACGCTGTACCCGATGGCGATGTCCCCGGCACCGTCCATCGCGGCCCCCGGCATCCATCTGTGATTCGCATCGGCAGCGAAGGTACCCTGCTGGAACACGGCAAGGCTTTCACTCGCGTCGGGCCGCAGCTCGTACCAGCGAATGCCCACGATCCCGTTGCCCGCATCGACGGCATGACTGACGAGAAGCGCCTCGTGGTCCCCCAGGTTCCGATAGACTGATCCTCTGGCCCAGGCCGCCGACTGCCGCGATCAGATGCTGCCCGGTCGAGGGCTGGGGGATGCACTGCGCACAGTCGGGCGAATCCCAATGCGCCACGGGCACTGTCGCACGCGGCGAAAGCGACGATGCGGACGGCTGCTGCCAGTCGACGTGCAGGCGATAGATCCCGAGAGCCTCCACGAAGGGCCGGCTGAGCAGCCATGCCGGTGCTCCGGCCGCTGGAGGCCTCGCGCCGTCGAGATCGGCTGGAATGGGCTGCTCCTCCTCCGCGGGCACGACAAAGCACTGCTGGGAAGCTTCACTTCCGGCGAGCATCCTGATGCGATCGAGCGCACAGACGCGCGCGTGCCCATCGTCGAAGAGCATGGTCGTGAAGACGTAGGCATCCGGCCAGAGCCCGATCTTCCCTGCGTCATTCATCGAGGGGAAGCGAAACTCGTATCGAGACCAGGCGCCCAGCGGATCCGGGCTCGTCGAGACCGCGACGCATTGCGAGCCGGCGCTGGCCGCATTGTCCCAGGCCATGTGGATGACCACCCATCGATCCGCGAGCCGATCGTAAAGCGCGACAGGGTCGCCCCGGTCGACCCTGCCGCACAAGCCACCGAACCCCTGCCAGATCGTGGAAGTCGCCGCAGGTCCGTAGAGCAGCGCGCCCGACTTGTCGAATACCGCCAACAACGAGTTCGTCACCTCCAGCACGTGCTGCGGACCAATCGCGGCATTCGCGTCCGGAGGATTGGCGTTGGTGGTCCTCGTGGCGGGACCGATGCCGTCGAAGGAGATCGACGGGCTGGGTGCCCTCAGGGACATCGTGCGTTGCAGGACCGGATCGAATCCCAGGCGGGGTCGCATGCCCTGCGTCGTCTCGTCCGGCTCGTCGTGCTCGGAGAAGGGCCCTGCTCGTAACGCCGGGAGGTCCCGGAGTCGCGACGAGATGTCGTGCGATCTCGCGGGAATCACGAGCGGCGTCGCGATGGCAACGGTAGCGAGAAGGCACAGCACCCGTGGAAGCTAGATCGGGCCGGGGTGTGCCTCCGCACCGGCACACCCCGAAGCGTCAGATGGTGAAAGGCGTCTGCCGCTCGAAGGCCGGATCGCGGTGCGTGCCCCAGAAGAAGTTCGGAGTCTGATCCGACGGCATCAGGCCGAGGATCTTCTTCCAGAACTTCTTGTAGCTGCCGGTGAACTTCCCGCCGTTCCAGGCGTGCAGCAGCGTCCCGGTGAAGAGGCCGTTGAAGTCTCCGTCGCTGGAGGTCTGGTTGTCCATGCAGCCTGAGATCAAGAGGACGGAGGCCCGGATCGCGTCGCGGGATTCCTTGTTGGCGGGGTCCTTGAGGATCTCGTCGTACATCCCCTGGTGCGCGCGGTAGGTGCGGATGGCGATCGGCCCCGGCATGGCGCGCGCCACCCGATGCTCCGAGGGCGGAGCGATCACGGTATCGCCGGAGGGGAGCATGCGAACGACGGTGCCGCTGTGGCAGCTGTCGGAGAGGACGAGGATGCGCACGCCGGCGGCGAACTTCCCCAGCATCGCGTAGATCTCGTCGTCGACCAGCTCGCCGTCGTACATGCAGACGGTCTCGTCCTTGCCGTCGTCCTCGTCCCCGTTGAGGTCGGGCAGCTGGCCCCCGTGAGAGGAGTTCGTGTAGACGAAGATGTCGCCTGTCTTTGCCGATTGCGCGACGTCCGCGATGGCTCGCTGCACCGCCTGGCGCGTGGCCTTGGCGGTGAGGAGCGTATTGACCTGGAAGCCGCGCGCCTTGAGCAGCGCCGCCATGTCCTGCGCGTCGGCCTCGCAGCCCGTGAGATTGCCGCTCCAGCCCTGGTAGTGCGTGGGATCGACCGCATTCAGACCAACCGTGAGCGCATAGCCCTTGGCCATGTTGCTTCTCCATCTGGAGAGGACGCCTTACGCCGCCCAGCGAACGCCAATGACTCGAATGTCATTGCGGCGAAGCATGAGCGCCGACCCGACGCGCTCCCCCCGAACGCGCGGGCGGGAGGAGTGAAGGCGCCGATGCGCGTCGAATGTCAAGCGATCAGGCGGGCGCGTAGCGGGGCGGCGGCCTTCTGCGAAAGGCTGAAGCGCCGTTCGACGATGGCGTAGAGCGCGAAGGAGGGCACGGTGGTGGCGAGGAAGATCGCCGGCATCGCCAGCCAGAAGAGCGCCGGGTCGGGTCTGGCCGCCACCCGCGCCACCACCAGCGAGAGGAACTTCAGGGCGAGCCCGTGCATCAGGTAGTACGAGTAGCTCATGTTCCCGAGCCAGCGGGCGGGCTTCCAGGAGAAGAACCGCGCGAGCGGGCCGCGGCCGGAATAGGAGTCGTACGCCACCACCGGCAGCACCAGCGCAAGCCATCCCTGCCGCAGGAATGCTCCCCAATCGCCGAGGCGCAGCGCAGTGGAAAGGGCCGTCCAGTCGGAGAAGGCGACGGCGACGGGCAGCGCGAGCAGCGCCGCCACCACCGCGAAGGCATGCGTGGCGCCGGAGGGGGCCTCGCGCCTGAGCGCGTGGAGCTCCCAGACGATCATGCCGCCGGCGAACATCACGGTCTTCGCGTGCAGCCAGAGCCCGAGCCCGTGGCAGATGGGGAGCCAGGCCAAAGCCGCGAGCGCGATCAGCGCGATGCGCGCTCCGGGCCGCCAGCCGCGCAGCCGCAGCACCGCGACGAGGATGGGAACCGCGAGGTAGTAGAAGATCTCGAAGCTCAGAGACCAGGCCACGGTGATGAGCGGCTTGATGACGAACACGCCCGGCAGGAGCAGCAGGTTTTCGACCAGGTAGATGGCGGTCCCGGCGCGCGACGGGGGCAGCTTGCTCTCGCCGCCGCCGGCGAGGGCGAGCACCGAATAGAGCGCGAGCATCACCAGGAAGGCGGGATAGATGCGCTCGATGCGCCGCAGCGCGAAGGAGCGGTGGTCGATGGCCTTGCGCACCACCATGCCGTAGATGAGATAGCCGCTGATGACGAAGAAGAGGTCGACGCCGATGAACCCGGCGCTCTGCAACGCCTCCGCGAATGACAGCCCGGCGCTGCGCGGCGCAAGCCACGGCGAGAAGAGCGCCACGTAATGGACGAGAAAGACCAGCGCCACTGCCGCGCCGCGCTGTCCTTCCATCGACACGATGCGACGCGTCGAGGAGTCGCTTTCCAGGTAGGACGCCAGCCACGCTTTTGCTCGCTCCATGGACAGCCAAGCTACGCACGCGCTTGCTCGCGCGGCAGTGGCACGGCGATCAGTGGGGCGGGTCGACGGCGGGCTCGCGCCGCGGCGCCCACGCGTCGCAGCAAGTGGCGAATCCGCAGAGCGCGAAGAGGAACCAGCTCATCGAATAGCCGGAGAACATCTGGCAGACGAGGTATCCGAGCAGCGCCGCGAGCACCGCCCGCGCCTCGCCTCCCAGCACCCCGTTGCGTGCCCGCCAGGCCGACCAGATTGCGCATCCCATGAAGCCGACCAGACCGAACAGCCCCACCAGGCCAAGCTGCCCCAGGACCTCGAGGATGAGGTTGTGGGCGACGAATCGCTGCCCGAAGAGGCGGTCGGAATCGATGGGCGCGTACGGCCCCCAGGCGTCGAGGAACGCGTGCTCTCCGACGCCCAGGATCGGCCGTTCGTGGAAGATGCGCTCCGCCACCTGCCAGGCCTCGAGGCGGCCCTCGATCGAGAGGTCCTCGGCGCCCTCGGCCACCGTCTCGTTGCGATCCCAGAACGATGTGGGCGCGAGCAGCAGGACTCCGGCCGCCGACACCATCACCAGCATGGACGCCAGCGCCTTGCGCCTGGAGAGCAGCGCGAAGACCACCACCGCGAACAACAGGCCGATGGATCCGCCGCGCGAGTGGGTGGCGACGATGCCGGCGAGGCAAGCGGCGACGCCGATCATCGCCGCGACCCGCAGCATCCAGCTGTGCCCGCGGCCGAGCGCGAGGAAGAGCAGGATGGGCACCGCGCCCACCAGCGCCATGGCGTCGTGGTTGGGATCCGCGAGCACGCCCAGCCAGCGGCCGCGGAAGCCTTCCACCAGGAGCAGGTCGTGACGCCAGTTGTCGAAGGTGCCCCATCCGGGGGCGATGGCCGAGAGCGCGTACAGTCCGAGCGCGAGGCGGACGCGTCGCGGCGTGTTGACGGAATTGATGACCGCGAGGAAGAAGAGGAAGTGCTTGGCCACCTCCAGGGCGCCGTCCACGCTGGCGGCGGGGGCGAGCGACCAGATGGGCGAGAGGAGCGCCGTCCCGGCGTAGACGGCGAGGAGCGCCGTGCGCCAGCCCATCCACAGCGGCTCGTTCTTCAGCATCCGGCGCACCAGCAAGGCGCTGAGCGCGATCACGGAGAGCACCGCGGCGGGCCGCAGCGGTTCCAGGAAGGGAATCCACAGCGCCGGCGAAAGATAGAGCTGCGCGGCGAAGAGCGCGGTCGCCCAGAAGGCGACCTGGGCGGCTTTTTCGGCCTGCCAGTGTCGCGCGCCTTCCTGCGGCAGCGCCAGGTCCTTTGGCGTCAGGGTAGCGGTCTGCACGGCGACCAACCTATGCATCGCCTGCTTGCACGCGCGACCCCCGGCGTTCACCAGCGAACGTGGGAAAAGACATGCGCGCGAACGGGCGGGTGGTGAGGGAGGGCATCCGTTCCTCAGCGAACACAACCGCGATTGAAATGTCCCGGCGCGAGACGGCGGCCATGCATCCCGGAGGATGACATGGCCGCCGATTCCCGGTTCAGCTGGAGGCCTGCGCTATCTCGGGGTCACCGTGAACGTGCCGTAGCGCACGCCGGCATCGTAGTTCTGGATGCCCACCCCTCCGGTGCCGAGCGCGCTGGTCGACGAGTCGTCGAACTGAAGGCGTTTCGAGCCGTCGAGCCAGGCCTCGAGGTGCACCGGGTTGGAGCCCACCGCGACCAGCTTCACCGTGTAGCGGACGCCGGCGACGATCCCCGCCGGCGCCGAGGTCAGCATCGTCCAGGTCCAGGCGTTGCGCCGGTACAGGTAGATGGAACCGTCGGTATCGATCTGCGCGGTGTACACGTCCCTGGTGAACTCGCTCGCTGTCGCGCTTCGCGCCACGATTCCGGAGAACTGCGATCCGGCGACGATGGTGAGGTCTGCCTCGACCGCATAGTTCGAAGTGCCGGGCGCCGTGCTGACGTGTGCCCAGTTGCCCTCGATCGGCGGGGAGCCCGAGACGGCGCCTGCGCCATCCGTGGTGTACGATCCGTTGTCGGTCGTCCATGCCGGACCCAGCCCGGTGGTCCGGTTGAAGCGGTCGGCGAACACCGGCCCGGCATGAACGGCGAACGCGGAGTAGCGGACGTTGGCGTCGTAGTTCTCCAGGCCCGCCGCTCCGCTCTGCAGCCGCGACGCGCTGGAGTCGTCGACCACGATCTGGACCGTGCCGTTGAGCCAGGCCTCGAGATGGACGGGGTTGCTTCCGGAGACCAGCAGTTTCAAGGAATACCTGGTTCCCGCCGTGATTCCGGCGGGCGCGGTTCCCAGCGTGGTCCAGTTGCCCAGGTTGCGCCGGTACAGGTAGACGTTCCCGTCCGTGGAAATCTGCTCGGCGTACAGGTCGTCGCCGAAGTTGGGCCCGGCGCGCGCCACGATGCCGGAGAAGAGCGATCCGGCGGGAACCACCAGGTCGGAGGTCACCATGTAGTCGTTCGTTCCCAGCGCGGTGTTGAGCCTGGCCCAGTTGCCGGCGGAAGGCGCGGTGCCGGAGATGGCGGCCGATCCGTCGGTGGAGTAGCTGCCGAAGGCCACCGTCCAGTTGGACCCGAGCCCGGTGGTCCGCCTGAAGTTGTCGTCGAAGATCGGCGCGGGGTAGACCGCGAAGAGGGAGTAGCGGACGTTGGCGTCGTAATTCTCGATGCCCGGCAGCCCCGAGGCGATCTGGCTCGCGCTGGAGTCGTCGAACTCGATCTGCAGCGCTCCGTTGAGCCACACTTCGAGGTGCACCGGATTGCTCCCCTTGACCAGCAGCTTCAACGTGTAGGTGGTATTCGCGACGATGCCGGCGGGGACGGTGGCCAGCTCGGTCCAGTTCCAGCCGTTGCGCCGGTAGAGATAGACGCTCCCGTCCGTCGAGAGCTGTGCGGCGTAGAGGTTGTCGTCGAACTCCGTCGTCGAGCCCCGAGCCACGATGCCCGAGTAGAGCGAGCCCGGGGGAATGACGAGGTTCGAGACCACCGCGTAGTCGTCGGTCCGCATCGACGGCACGACCGACGCCCAGTTCCCGCTGACGGGAGGCGTTCCCGAGATGGCGGAGCTGCCATCGGTGGTGTACGCGCCGCGCCTCACGCTCCAGTCGGCCCCGAGGCCGGTGGTACGGCCGAAGTTGTCGGAGAAGAGCGGTGCCACGACGGGCGGCGTCGGGTTGGACGGCCCGGTAAAGGTGGTGGTCACCGTCGCGGCGGCGGACATGACGATGGTGCACTGGGTTGGAGTGCCGGCGACCGGAGCGCAGTTGGAGCTGAATCCGGCGAACGTCGAGCCCGCGTCAGGCGCCGCCGTGAGGGTGACGGTGCTGCCGCTGTTGAACAAGGAATTGGCGCTCGGGCAGCTGGGGGCGCAGGAGATCCCGGCAGGGCTGGACGTGACGGTGCCGCTGCCGGTGCCCGCCTTGGAGACGGTCAGCGGGAACCTGAACGCCGTGAAGGTGGTCGTCACCGTGGCGGCGGCGGACACCGTGATGGTGCACTGGGTCGGGGTGCCGGAGACCGGAGTGCAATTGGAGCTGAAGCTGGTGAAATTCGAGTTGGCGTCGGGCGCCGCGGTCAGGGTGACGACGGTCCCATTCGCGAACTGGAAGGAGCAGGTCGGTCCGCAGGAGATGCCGGCCGGGCTCGAGGTGACGGTGCCGCCACCGTTACCCGCCCTGGACACGGTCAGCGTGGATCCTGGCGGTCCGGTAAAGGTCGCGGTCACCGTCGCGGCGGCAGACATCGCGATGGTGCATTGACTGGGGACGTTGGGGACGGGGGTGCAGTTGGCGCTGTAGGAAGAGAAGACCGAGCCGCCCGCGGCCGTGGCGGTGAGCGTGACCGTGGTCCCGACGTCGAACGGCTGGCTGGCGCTCGCGCAGGTCGGCCCGCAAGAGATCCCCGCCGGGCTCGAGGTGACGGTGCCGGTGCCCGCGCCTGCCTTGGAGACGGTGAGCAACTTCGTCGCGGTGAAGGTGGTGGTCACCGTCGCGTCGGTGGTCAGGGTGATCTTGCACTGCGTCGGCACGCCGGCGACGGGAGCGCAGTTCGAGCTGAAGCCCACGAACCTCGAGGTAGAGTCGGGCGCCGCCGTCAAGGTGACCACCGTACCGCTGGCGAACGAGGCGCTGACGCCGGTGCAGGTGGTTCCGCAAGAGATCCCTGCGGGGCTGGAAGTCACGGTGCCGAGGCCGCTGCTGCTTCCCTTGGAAACGGTCAGCCGCGGTTGGGCAATGTTGAACGTCGCCACCACCGAAGTATTTCCGCTCACGGTGAAGGTGCAGGGGTTGGCGCAGCTCGCGCCGTTGACGGTGAAGCCCATGAAGGTGGAGCCCGCGGACGCGGACGGCGAGAGCGTCATCACCCTTCCGGTGGAAAGGTGGTTGGTGAAGGAGCTGCAGTTGCTCAGGCAATTGAGCTCGTTCGGGCTGGAGGTGACGCTGCCCGTCCCGGTTCCGGCCTTGGAGATGGTGACCGGAAAACCAAATGCAGCGGCGATGTGCTCGAAGTACGGCGAGAGGTGGGTGTATTGCGCTCCGTTCGCAGCGCAGCCTTCGTCGTGGATGTAGACGAATCCGGGGGAACCGTAACTGGTCCTTCCCTTTGCGATGATGCTGTCGACCTGGGCGTCGGTGAGGAGCTGACCCGGACGGCAAGGGATTGCGCAGGACGTGGGCCGTCTTGGAGGCGAGCCCCTGGAAATACCAGGACGTCGGCGATTGCGCGGGCGAGCAATTCCCCGCCGGGTCGCCGTCGAGCCCCGGAGAGCTCGGGCAGAATCCCAACGACCTGGTGGCGGGCGGCAGCGGGGGTGCCGTGGTGCCGAAATAATCCTGGTTGTCTGGAGTGGTGCACCCGCCGTTGGTGTCGGTCCCGTGAACCAGCCGCTCATACGAGGTTATCCAGTCCGCGGCGGCGCCGCCTGGCGTCGGCGGATTCGTCGTCGGAGTCGCCGGCGTCGATGGATTCACCACCCAGTCTTCCCCGACCTGGCTGGCGTTCAGCATCACGCAAGCCTGGCTTCCGTTTCCGCAGGTGCCTGGCCTGGTCGACCTGACGGCGCGATAGAGGTTCTGGTAGTAGGCCTTGACCGCGTCGGTGGTGGTGCCCGTCGGGCCGACGTCGAAGAAGATGCCGTCGATGTGACCCCCGAACTGCGCATAATAGGCGTCGACGCTGAAGTCTCCGTCGGCGCCATGGATGACGTTGCAGTTGGGATTCGAGGTGGGGCAGTTCGCGTCGCGCGCGCTTCCCCCTGTATACACGTATCCGAGGACGACCTGGCCGTTGCGCCTCAAGCAGTCGAACATCTGGATGGGCGAGCCCATGCAGTCGCTGCCCCCGGTCCCGGGGCCGATGTCGAGACCCATCACCACGATCTTGGCGACGGCGCCGGCATTGACGATTCGCGCCCAGTCCGGGTTGCCGGGAGAATTCTTCAGGAGCGGAAAGAAAGCAGGTATGGCGATGCCCTGCGGCTTTGTCTGGGCGGCTGCCGGAGGACTGGTCAAGACGGCCGCGGCCAGGGCGAGAATGGTGCTGGCAAAGAGCTGGCGAAATGTTTTCATGGTCGGTTTTCCCAATGACGGTGGACCGAGGCGCACACGGCCTCGGTTGCCTCGTGATCGACGAGGCGGGGTTGGACTGGTTGTGCGGAGTGGGGTCGATGGCTGCCGGACGAAATGGCGCCCGATTGCAAATGGAATACCGTTGCCTCAAGTACCCGGTATCATTACGTAAGGGCCCGCGGGATACCGTCCGCGAAGAGTAAGACCTTCCGAAGCGTATCCCCTTGAACGATATAGTTTGCCAATGCGGCGGAGGAGCTTGCGCGATGCGGGGCAATCGCCGCCCGGACCTCGCCGGCGGAGGCGGGTTGCCTCGGGCGGCGCGCCGCCGTCTGCCAATTCCCGGTTATTACCGTGCCACGAGCACGCCCATTGACCGGGCGGCGGTCATTGCTTTTCAGGAAATGGCAGTCCCTGGCCGGTTGGGCCGGCGCCGGCCGAGGAAGATTGCGGCGCCATTGAAGGCGGATGACCATCCGTCGTCCCGGCGCCCGCGTCTTGCGGGTCGTGGCGAGCACCTGATTCGGCGGACGCCGGCAGGAGCCGGTCGCCCGTGACGCAAAAGGAAAGCCCGGAAGATTTTACCGCGAGGGTCGCCGGGACGCGGCGAGCCAGGCCGCGTGCACCCTGCGGATCGCGTCGAGCTGGCTTTTGGGCACGGTGAACTCATGGACGCGATCGCCCTGCAGGCGCACCTTGACCTTCTTTGCGGCAAGGAGCGCGGCGAGCAGATCCGGATGCTCGGAGGAGACGAACACGTCGCAGCTCTCCGCGACCCCGGACCGCGCCGTCTCGCGCCTCCACGAGCATCCCCGCAAGCCGCGGCGCGCCTCCGGCAGCACGAAGCCCGCGTTGTCCACGGTCAAGGTTGCCGTCTCCGGATCGATCCATTCTTTTCCGGCGTGGAAGATGGTCAGCCGCAAGGGACCGTAGCCCGAGGCGAACCGCGCGAAGGAGCAGGAGAGGCTGTCGGAGGCGCGGGTGCGCGCCTCGGCGCGGTCGTGGAACCAGGTCACGCCCTGGACGTCGTCCCGCGCCTGTACCATCGACGCGAGCGGGTCCGGAGCGGCAGCGATCAGCGCGAGCAGGAGGAGCACCGCTCCAGTCTACACGGAAAAAAGAAGCTAGAGCCCTGGGGGCAATGCATGTCAGTCAAGAGGAGTTCGTCTCTCTACGGTGACGTAAGCGTAGACGGCGACGGCGACGGCGACGTGGCCGTGCGGCGTCCACCGGTAGAGCCTGGTGAGCACCGGGCGCTTTGGGAGCCCCCGGCTGAAGCCGGGGTCTTCTCTCGGTCACGGCCACGTCGCCGTCGCCGTCGCCGTCCACGAAACCCGCATGCGCTAACTGATCTCGGCACTGCCCCAGGGGAAAAACCGGAGCTAGGTCCGGCCGCTTTCGCTGGCCGGCGGGTTCCGCTCGAAGCGGAGGATGGCCTCGCGGAGCGCGTCGGGGAGCGGCACGGCCTTGCGTGTCGCGAGCTGGGCGTGCACGTAGACGAGCTCGCCGGAGGTGAGTTGCTCGGCGGCGCGCCAGATGCCGAAGCGGTACTGCATCGAGGACCGGCCCAGCCGGGCCACCCGGCAGCCGATGTCGAGGACGTCGTCGTAGGCCGCCGAACCGTGGAACTCCGCCGTGGCCTTGATGGCGAAGACGTCGGTACCCGCGGCAGTCATGGCGCCGGGATATGGGTAGTCGATCGCCCGCCAGTATTCCCCGACCGCGACGTCGAAGTAGGAGAAGTAGTGTGGATTGAAGACGACGTCCTGCCGATCGACTTCGCCCCAGCGCACCCGCAGGCGATGGACGAAGGTGAAGTCGGCGCGGTCCATGCAGACGATACTATCGCGATCGGGCTCAAGGGCGCGACGCGTTGCGGGCATCGACCGCGCCCCGCTTCGCAAGCGGATCGCAAAGCGCGATGATGTGCCCTCCATCCTTCCCGGAGGGGCGTCATGAGCAGGATCCCGAGACGTACGGTGCTCGGCTTCGGCCTCGGTCTGGCCGCCAGCCGCGCGTTGGCCCAGGGCGGAAAAGCGGCGGCGATGTTCAAGCCGGAGAGCGGAGCGTCGCTGCGGCTCTTGCGCTGGTCGGGGTTCGTCAAGTCGGACGAGGAGCTCTGGAACGCCAACACGAAGAGGTTCACCGAAGCCACCGGGGTCCCCGTCAGCGTCGAGTACATCACCTGGGAGGACGTGCGGCCGAAGGCGGCCCTCGCCGCGAACCTGGGCACCGGCCCCGACCTGATCATGGGCTGGTACGACGACCCGCACATCTATCCGCAGAAGCTGGTGGACGTGACCGACGTCGCCGAATCGCTCGGGAAGCAGTTCGGCGGCTGGTACGACGTCGCGCGCACCTACGGCTACAGCAACCGGATGAAGCACTGGATCGCGGTGCCGGTGGGCGGCACGGTGGAGTGCCTCACCTACCGGAAGAGCTGGGTGAAGGAGGCAGGCTTCGAGGAGTTCCCCAGGACGCCGGCCGATCTGCTCAAGCTCGCCAAGGCGCTCAAGGCGAAGGGACATCCGGTGGGCTTCGCGCTCGGGCATGCCGTGGGCGACGGGAACAACTGGACCCATTGGCTCCTCTGGACCTTCGGGGGCAAGGCGGTGGAGAAGGACAACAAGACCATCGCCATCGCCCAGAAGCCCAGCCTCGATGCCCTGGAATATGCGAAGGAGCTGTTCCCGCACATGGTGCCGGGAGTGGCCTCCTGGCTCGATCCCAACAACAACCGCGCCTTCCTGGCGGGCGAGGTCTCCGTCACCAACAACGGAATCAGCATCTATTACGCGGCGAAGAAGGATTTCCCCCAGATCGCCGAGGACATCCATCACGCGGAGTTTCCCATCGGGCCCGCCGGCCGGCCCACCGAGCTGGCCAACTTCAGCCAGGCCTTCATCTTCACGCACTCCCGCTTTCCCAATGCGGCCAAGGAGTACATCCGCTTCATGCTCTCGCCGGAGCAGGCGGGTCCATGGGTGGACGCGATGAACGGCTACGTGACGCCGGCGTTGAAGCAGTATCGCGACCTGCCGGTGTGGACGAAGGACCCCAAGGCCACCCCTTTCCGCGACGGCATCGCGCGCATGCTGCACAACGGCCATGCGGGCGCGCCCGGGCAGCAGGCGGCGGCGGCGCTGGCGGAGTTCATCGTCCTCGACATGTTCGCCGACGCCACCGTCAACGGGATGAGCGCCAAGGACGCGGCGGCAAGGGCAGAGAACCGGCTCCGCCGCATCTATCGCGGATAGCTCTTGCGCGCGGCGTCCTGGGTGCGGCCCCTGTCGCTCGAGCGCGGGCCGCTCTTTCCCACGCTGCTCCTCTTGCCCGCCTCCGTGCTGCTGGGCGGCCTCCTCGCCGTTCCGCTCGCCCTGGGCGTGCTGCTCGGCTTCAAGGACGCAACCATCGGCGAGGCGGGCTCGTATATCGGCCTGGAGAATTACCGATACCTGCTCACCGATCCGGTCTTCCGCATCACCGCGCTGAACACGGCGCTCTATACCCTGGTGACCGTCGCCTTCAAGCTCTTCCTCGGCCTTTGGCTGGCGCTGGTCCTCAACCGCAAGTTCGCCGGATACCGCTTCTGGCGATCGGTCTTGCTCCTGCCCTACGTGGTGCCCACCGTGCTCTCCGCCTTCGCCTGGTGGTGGATCCTCGATCCCCAGTTCAGCTTCGTCAGCTGGGCGCTGCTGCGGCTGGGCCTCGTCGATCAGCACGTCAATTTCCTCGGCAATGCCTGGCTCGCGCGCGGCTCGCTGATGGTGGCGAACGTCTGGCGCGGGATCCCCTTCTTCGCCGTGGGCTATCTCGCCGGGCTCCAGGCCATTCCCACCGAGCTGCACGAGGCGGCCTCCATCGACGGCGCCTCGAGCTGGCAGATCTTCTGGCAGATCACCTGGATCCTGCTCCTGCCCCTCACCACCATCCTCACCATCTTCTCGGCCATCTTCACCTTCACCGATTTCCAGCTCATCTGGACCATCACCCGCGGCGGTCCCGCCAACGCCACCCACCTCTTCGTCACGCTCGCCTACCAGCGCGCCATCCCCGGCGGGGCGCTCGGCGAGGGCGCCGCCATCGCCGGCTTCACGCTGCCTTTCCTGGCCCTGCTCGCCTGGGGCGCCCTGGGCGCGCTGCGGAGACAGGCTTGAGGCGCGCGCTCTCCACCTGGGCGCCGCTGGCGGCGTTCGCGCTCTTCCTGCTCTTTCCCTTCTACTGGATGGTGCTGACCTCCATCAAACCGAACGAGGAGCTGGTCAGCGTCACCGCCAATCCCTTCTGGGTCTTGCACCCGACGCTGGAGCACGTGAAGTACCTGCTCTCGCAGACGAGCTATCCGCGCTGGTTCTGGAACACCATGGCGGTCTCCTCCGCGGCGACGGCGCTGAGCGTCACCGCCAGCTTCTTCGCGGCCTTTGCGCTGGCGCGCGTGCGCTTTCCCGGCGCGGACGGCGTGAGCCTGGGGATCTACCTGGCCTACCTGATCCCCCCGGCCATCCTCTTCATTCCGCTCGCGGAGGTGATGCTCAAGCTGGGGTGGTTCGATCGCCTCTGGGCGCTGGTTCCCGTCTATTCGACGTTCCTGATTCCCTTCTGCACCTGGCTCCTGGTCGGATACCTCAAGTCCATTCCCTACGAACTGGAGGAGGCGGCGATGGTGGATGGCGCGAGCAGGCCGCGCATCCTCTTCCAGGTCATCCTGCCGCTCAGCGTCCCCGGCCTCATCTCCGCCTTCATCTTCTGCTTCACGCTCTCCTGGAACGAATATCTCTACGCCCTGGTCTTCATGTCCTCGCCGGCGAACAAGACGGTCCCGGTGGGGCTCGCCACCGAGCTCGTCCGCGGCGACATCTATCAATGGGGCCCGTTGATGGCGGGGGCGCTCCTGGGCAGCCTCCCCGTGGTGGTGGTCTATTTCTTCTTCGTCGAGCACTACGTCGCGGGCATGTCCGGCGCGCTCAAGGGTTAGGGCGAGGGCCGGCGGAAGACCGCTTGCTTTCCGCGCCGCGACGTCGGACGCTCAGGGCATGGGCGCCATGTTGCCGGATGGGCTGGTCGCCATCGTCAAGCGCGATTGCCCGACGTGCGTCTTGATCGCGCCGGTGCTCGCGCAACTGCGGGCCGCCGGCGCGCGCCTCGCCGTCTACACGCAGGACGATCGCGCCTTTCCCGCCGGGCTCGACCCGCGCGACGACTCCTCCTTGGAAGTGAGCTTCCGTCTCGGCGTCGAGACGGTGCCCACGCTCTTGCGCATCTCGGGCGGCAAGGAAGAGGCGCGCACGGTGGGCTGGAGCCGCGCCGAGTGGGAGAAGTTGACCGGCACCTCCGGCCTGGGCGCGTCGTTGCCGGCGCAGCGGCCGGGCTGTGGATCGCTCTCGGTGGATCCTGCCCGCGCCGACGCGTTGGCGGTCCGGTTCCTGGGCGGAAAATTGAGCAGCCGCCGCGTCGAGCTGGCTTCGCTGGAGGACGAGATCGAGGCGCTCTTCGATCGCGGCTGGAGCGACGGGCTGCCGCTCGTGCCGCCCACCGAGGCGCGCGTGCTGCGGATGCTGGCCGGCACCTCGCGCGAGCCGGACGAAGTGGTGGCCGTGGCTCCGCCCGACCTCGTCGAGGTCACGGTGGAGAAGATCGCGGTCAACGCGGTGATGGCCGGCTGCAGGCCGGAGTACCTGCCGGTCGTCCTCGCCGCCGTGGAGGCGGCGTGCACCGACGAGTTCAACATGCACGGGGTGCTCGCGACCACCATGCCGGTGGGCCCGGTCATGGTGGTGAACGGTCCCATCCGCCGCGCCCTCGGCATGAACGCCGGGGTGAACGTTCTCGGGCAGGGCAACCGCGCGGGCCTCACCATCGGCCGCGCCTTGCAGCTGGTGATCCGCAACTTCGGCGGAGGGAGGCCGGGCGAGGTGGATCGCGCAACGCACGGGAGCCCCGGCAAGCTCGGGTTCTGCTTCGCGGAGGACGAGGAGGGGTCGCCCTGGGAGCCGCTCTCGGTGGAGCGCGGTTGCGCGCGCGGCGCGAGCGCCGTCACCCTCTTCGCCGGCGAGGGCACCCGCTGCATCGTCGATCAGCACAGCCGCACCGCCGGGTCCTTGGCCGCCTCGTTCGCCGTCAACCTGCGCACGGTCCAGCACCCCAAGCTCGCCATGGGATTCGACGCCATGCTGGTGGTGGGTCCCGAACACGCGCGCGTCTTCCGCGAAGCGGGTTGGAGCAAGGCGCGCCTGCTCGAGGAGCTGCACGCGCGGCTCCAGCTTCCCGGCGCGGAGATGGTGCGCGGCGCCGGCGGCATCGCGGAGGGACTGCCCGAGCACCTGCGCGACGCCACCGTGCCCAAGTTCCGCCCGGGCGGCCTGCTCGTCGTGCACGCCGGGGGCAGCGCCGGGCTCTTTTCCGAGATCATCGGCGGCTGGATCAGCGGAGAGGCCGGCAGCCAGCCCGTCACCAGGGAGATCACGCGATGACCATCGTCCTCGATCCGACCAGCGAGCGCTCCGTGGCCGAGCGCGCGCGCGTCCCGCGTCCTGCGTCGCTGCGCGGCAAGGCGGTGGCGCTGCTCGACATCTCCAAGCCGCGCGGCAACGTCTTTCTCGACCGCATCGAGGAGCGGCTCGCGTCCGACGGCTGCAAGGTCCACCGCTTCGTCAAGCCGACCTACAGCAAGCCCGCGCCCATCGACGTGCGCCAGCAGATCGCCTCTTCCTGCGAGGTGCTGATCGAGGCGCTGGCGGATTGAGGGAGCTGCACGTCGTGCAGTGTGCACGACATCAGCGACGCCGAGGCGCGCGGGCTCCCGGCTGTGTTCGTGGCTTCCGGCGAGTTCCGCGCCGCCGCTTCTGCCCAGGCCCGTTCACTGGGCTTTTCGCCTGCCGCCGTGTTCGTGCCGCACCCCATCCAGGACCGTACCGACGAGGAGATGCGCGCCTACGCCGACGCCGCCTACGCCGAGCTGGTGCGCGCGCTCACCTCGTAGCGCCCTTCCGGCGCGAATTCTTGAATGTGGCCCGCGGGCCGTGTCGATCTCGTGGACGCCCGATTGTCGTCACGATAGACGGAGGGGCAGACCCCCTCCCTGACCCGAGGAGACGACGATGCGATTCATGGTGATCGTGAAGGCCAGCAAGGAGTCCGAGGCGGGGACGCTGCCGGACGCGAAGATTCTCACCGAGATGGGGAAGTTCAACGAGCAGCTGGTCAAGGCCGGCGTGATGCTGGCGGGCGAGGGCCTCCACTCCAGCAAGGACGGCGTGCGGGTGCGGTTCGACGGCAAGAAGCGCACCGTCACCGACGGCCCCTTCGCCGAGACCAAGGAGCTGATCGCCGGCTTCTGGCTCTGGCAGTGCAAGTCGAAGGAAGAGGCCATCGAGTGGCTCAAGCGGGCGCCGTTCGACGGCGGCACCGAGGTGGAGATCCGTCAGGTCTTCGAGACGGCCGAGTTCGCCGAGAGCGACCCGTCCGGCGAGATCCGGCGCAGGGAGGACGAGCTGCGCAAGACCATCGAGTCGCGCAAGTAGCGCTTCCCCTTCACGGAGCGGCGGCCTTGAAGTGCACCGCGGTGGCGCTCGCCGTGGTGCCGAGGAGGTGGTTGAGGACCCAGTTGTAGTGCTCGGCCGAGAGGTCGGTGTTGTAGAGGTGCGCGCGACCGTCGGCGTTGTCCATGCGGTCCGAGTCGATCTCGCCGGTGTACGAGACGTAGTCGAAGATGGCGAGCGGAGGCGATCCCGCATTGAGGCCCGTCGCCGGCCCCGTGCCGAAGGAGATGGCCGAAAGCGTGAGGCCGAGCGACTGCGGGGTGATGAGCGGGGCATCGGCGATGGAGTTGCTGCCCACGTCGATGCCCGCGCCGGTGACGGCGACCTGTCCGTCGAGCGGAACCGCGTCGGCGCCGGAGACGTCGTACCAGAGGAACGACGAATTCACCGGTGTGCCGGCGCTGTGCACCGTGATGTGCAAGTCCGGATCCGGCGTGGCGTTGGCGGCGAACCAGAACTGCGGGACGTCCGCGAAAGGGGCGACCTTCGTGTAGATGTTCCCCTTGCTGTCGGTCACCGAGGTGACGTTGATGATCTCCTTCTGACAGACGACCCCGACGATCAGGTTTCCCGTCGTGGGGAACTGGAAGACCCAGGTGTTGGGCGGTGTCGGACTGGTGAAGTGGACGATCTTCCCGATGCGGATGCCGGCGGGCGCGGCTCCTCCGGCGGGAGCCACCTTGAGCGCGACCGCCACGCCGTTGAAGCCTTCTTTCGCCGGCGCCCCGGTCGTCGCCATCGAAGGAGTGACTGCGGCAGCGGTTCGCTGCAAGAACGATTGCGACGCGTGGGGAAGCCCGATCTGCCTCCATCCGATGTCGGCATCGAGCAGGGCGAACCCGGGGCCGGGCGCAAAGTTCGACACTCCGCGCGAGGGCACGAACTCGTGGTCCATGAAGTACGACCAGATCAGGTTCCCGCCGCCGGCGTCGTTGTTGCCCGGGACGAAGGAGGGGCTGCTCAGCGACGGCGCGCTGGCCTGGCCGGCGCTGGAGCCGTTGACGGGCGAGACCGGATCGATGTTGTCGAATTCGGAGAGCGTGTACTGGAAGGCGATGACCTGTCCGTCGAAGGTGACGGTGAGGGTGGTGACGCCCGCCCGCGCGGCGGGGAGGACGAAAATCGACGAGATGAGGTTGACGCCGTCGGTGGTGGTGGCGGCGGGAGCGGTGGGCCAGAGGTTGCCCTTGCCGTCCGCGATGCGCACGGTGCGCGTCGCCGAGAACGTGTACGAGATCCCGAGGACGAGGCAGTTGCCGCCCACCACCGGGTTCGGCAGCGTGAAGCGGAAGTCGTTCCCCACCCGCGTGTCGAGCGGAGGATTCGAGGTCGAGGAGAGGTGCTGCACCAGGGCCGGCACGGGCGCCCCCCCGCCGCCGCCGATGGCGATGGTCGTGCTCCTGGAATCGGCGAGTCCGCGCGCGACCACCGAGACGGTGACCACGCAGTTGCCGGCCGCCGCCGCGGTGAACGTGGTGGAAGCGGATCCGGGCGTCGAGAAGGAGCCGCACCCCAGCGGCGCGGCGGTCCAGGCGAAGGAGATCGCGTCGCCGTCGGCATCGGTGGCCACGGCGGAAAGCGAGAGCTGAATCGCCCACGGCGGCAACGCTCGCCGATGCGGTCAGCGAGACGATCACCGGCGAATGATCGGGCGGCGGCGGAGCGCCGGTCGCGTCGAGGACGGTGATGGGGAGGCGCTCCGTCTGTCCCTTCACCACCGTGACGGCGGCGCTCGCCGTGCCGACCGGGGTCAGCCCCGCCCACGCGGTCGCGGTCACCGTCTGGGCTCCAACCGCAACGCTGAGCGTGCCGGAGAACGTGCCGCCGGCATCGCGGGCCAGGTCCGCCGAGACGCCGGCCGGCGCCACTTGCACCGAGACCCGGGTGACCTGCGCGCTCGCGACCTGCGCGGTGACGGACACGTGGAGCAGCTCCCGTTCCGCAACCGGACGGGAGCTGCAGGCGCAGAGCCAGAGCGCGGCGCAGATCCAGCGCATCGCCTCAGAGAGCAGGGAGCACGACGACGAAGAGGCTGTCCGTGAGCGTGTCGCGCGTGACGGTTGCGACGATGATGCAGGCGCCGCTGGCCACGGTCGGCGTCCAGGTGGCGCTCGCCGAGGTTGCATTGGCGACGAAGACCGGCGGGACGATGGTTCCGCCGCAGGAATCGGTCAGCGCAACCGTTCCCGACGGCCAGGGGTCGAACGAGAAGGTAACCGTATACGGCGTCCCCTTGTGGAATGGAACGCGGATGGTTGCGTCGGCCGCGTTCCGCGCCACCGTGGCCAGCGTGGTTGCGCCGGAGGTGAAGGCGATCGACGAGATCACCGGCTGCGGGACGTAGGTCACCACCACGTCGATGGTCCCGGTGGCCGGGGCGATGGCGATGGACGCGCTCTTGCTGTCCGACTTTCCCCGCGCCGTCACCGTGAAGGTCACGGTGCAGGTGCCGAGCAGCTTCGCCGTGAAGGTCGTGGCTGCGGCGGTGGGAGCGGCGAAGGTGCCGCAGCCCGAAGGCGATGCCGTCCAGGAGAAGGTCATTGGATCCTGGTCCGCATCGATGGCGGTGGCGTTCACCGGGAGTTGGTCGTCCACCTGGGCGGAGAGCGGCGTCACCAGCGAGGTCACCACCGGCGAATGGTCAGGTTCCGGGGCCGGGCCGGTCGCATCGAGGATGCGGATCTGCGCCTGCACCGCGACGCTCTTCGCCACCGTCACCGTCGCGGCCCCGGTGCCCACCGATTTCTCGCCCGCCGAGAACGCCTCGACCGCGACGATCTGCGTTCCCGTCGGCACCGAGAAGGTGCCGGTGAACCGCGTTGGATCCCGCGGATCCACCGTCAGGTCTTGACTGACCGAGGCCGGCGTGATGGTCACCCGCACGTGCGTGATCTGCGGTGCGGCCGTGGCGGCCTGCGCGACGACGACGACGCTGCCAACATTCTGGTTGCCGGCGCATGCAAGCGTAAGCAGCAGCGCGCAGCTGACAATAGACGTTTTCATGTTTGGAATCCCCCCCGTGCGAGTCGTTGGATACCACACTGTCTCTCGCGTCGTCACCTCCACCCACCCAAGCGCGATTCCGGCCGGTGCGTATCAATTCGTTCATTGCCAAATTAATGTTACGTGGGACCCCGTCCTTACGGGCGATTTTCCCACGCAACCGGGCGGCGACGGCACCGCGAGATGGCGGTTTCATCCATGCAGCTGGCGCAAGAGCAGGCCGGCGATTCCCGCTGCCACGATCACGGCGGGCTCGGGAACCTTGCGCAGCTTCCAGAGCGCGAGCAGCGTGAAGAGGAAGATGAGGATGGTGGGCGCGTCGAGGATGGCGCGCCGTCCGAGCACCCAGGTCGCGCCGGCGATGGCGCCGGTTGCCGCGGCGGTGACGCCGTCGACGAAAGATTTGATCTGCGTCACCTTGGCCCAGCGCCTGTAATAGGGCGCGGGAATGATGACGAAGAGATAGCAGGGAAGGAAGACGCCGACGGCCGCGACCAGCGCGCCGGTCAGCCCGGCGACCAGGTATCCGATGAAGGCCACGGTGATGACCACCGGCCCGGGCGTGATCATCGCCACCGCCACCGCGTCGAGGAACTGGCGCTCGTCGAGCCAGCGCAGGTCGTTGACCACGCCGCCGTGAAGGAAGGGGACGATGGCGAGGCCGCTGCCGAAGACCACGGCGCCGGCCTCGGCGAAGAACCAGAAGATCTTCGAGAGCAGCGGCGCATTGGCGGGTTGGCCCAGGCCGCCCAGCACCCAGTGGGGAAGGGCGGCGAGCAGCGCGGCGGATGCGCCCGGCCGCAGCGGCGTGCGCGCCAGCATGACCAGGACGCCGCCGGCGAGGAAGATCCAGAGGATCTCCTTCTCGGTGTAGCCGGTGACGCCGGCGCTGACGGCGAAGACGGTCCAGAGCAGCCTGTCGCGCTCGAGCGTGAGCCGCACCAGCTTCACCGCGCTGCGGGCGATGATCGCGATCACCGCCGCGCCGATGCCGTAGAAGGCGCCCTGCATCCAGGGCAGGCCGCCGTACTTCACGTAGAACGCGGAGATGGCAAGCACCATCGCCAGCGACGGCGCGACGAAGGCGACGCTGACCAGCGTGGCCCCGGCAATGCGCGCGCGGACCCAGCCGAGGTAGATGGCCAGCTGGGCGGCGAGCGGTCCCGGTGCAAGCTGCGCCAGGGCGAGGCCCTCGACGTAGTCCTGCCGGGAGATCCAGCGGCGCCGCTCCACCAGGTCGCGCTGCATGTAGCCGGCGAGCGCGATGGGGCCGCCGAACCCCAACGCTCCCAGGCGCAGGAAGTAGAGCAGCAGCTCGCGCATGCTGCAGGGCACCAGGGCAGGCGCGGTTGCGGGAGCGATCGGTTCGCTTGCCGTCGAGACTTTCATCGGATTCAGTTGCGCGAGGATTCGTTGACAGCGGATACGGCTGCACTATAACCCGCCGGTGCCGGAAAGGGAGAAGAGCGCGCGCGATCCGGGTTGGCTGCTGCTCATCCACCAGATTCCGCCCAAGCCCAACTACTTCCGGGTGAAGATCTGGCGCAGGCTGCAGAAGCTCGGCGCGGTGGCGATCAAGAACTCGGTCTACGCCCTCCCCGGCAGCGAGCAGGCGCAGGAAGACCTGAACTGGATCCTGCGCGAGATCGTCGAGGGTGGCGGAGACGCCTCGCTGGTGGAGGCGCGCCTCGTCGAGGGCCTGAACGACGAGCAGGTGCGGGAGATGTTCCGCGCCGCCCGCGACGCGGACTACGAAGCGGTGGGGGAGGAGGTGCGCGAGGTCGCGCGCGGCCTGCCGCGCAAGCCCGAGATCTCCGAGGAGAAGCGGGGCGAGCTTTCCGCCGCCCTGGCACGGCTGCGAAAGCGGCTGGGCGACATCGCCGCCATCGATTTCTTCCATGCGCGCAGCCGGGAGGCGGTGGACGGCCTGCTCAGCGAGCTGGAGCAGAAGCTCGCCGCGCGCTCGCCTCCCGGGCCGCAGGCGCCGGCCGGACCGCAGCGCCGCCCGCGCGGCGCCACCTGGGTGACCCGCACCGGCATCCACGTGGACCGGATGGCCAGCGCCTGGCTGATCCGGCGCTTCGTCGATCCCCAGGCGAAGTTCAGGTTCGTCTCCTCGCGCGCGCACCGGCACCAGCCGGGCGAGCTGCGCTTCGACATGTTCGAGGGGGAGTTCACGCACCAGGGCGAGCTCTGCTCGTTCGAGGTCCTGCTGCAGCGCTTCGAGATTGCCGACCCCGCGCTGCGGGCCATCGCCGAGATCGTGCACGACATCGACCTCAAGGACGAGAAGTACGGCCGGCCGGACAACGCGGGCTTCGAGCACCTGGTCAACGGCATCGCGCTCGCGCATCCCGAAGACGAGGTGCGGCTGGCGCGCGCCTCGGCGGTGCTCGACGATCTGTACGAGTACTTCAAGCGCAAGCGGCGCGGAGCGGAGCCGTGACGCCGCGCGTCTCTCCGCGCACCAGGAGGAGCCCATGATCGGCATCGTCGTCCTTCTCGCAGCCACGTTGAACACCGCCAGGATCGAGCAGCTCACCGGCCTCAAGGGCAAGCTCGACGAAAAGGAGGCCGCCTTCAAGGTCTCCTATCCGCGCGCCGACATCGCCGCGACGGCAGCCGGAGTCCGGCTCACCCCGGCGCTCGGGCTCACCGCCTGGGCGTCCTTCAGCGGCGGCGGCGCGCGCACCATGGTGATGGGCGACGTGGTGCTGACCGAGGACCAGGTGAACGCCGCCCTGAGCGCGGCGCTCGACAACGGGCTGCAAGTCACCGCCCTGCACAACCACTTCTTCTGGGATTCGCCCAAGGTCATGTTCATGCACATCGGCGGCATGGGCGACGAGGCGAAGATGGCCACGGCCGTGGGCAAGGTCTTCGCGGTGCTCAAGGAGAAGGGAGAAGCTCCCAGCGCGGACATCGATCCTGCCAGGAGCACGCTGGACCCGGCCCGGCTCGACGCCGCCTTCGGCAAGAAGGGCGAGTTCAAGGACGGCGTCTACAAGATCACCTGGGGCCGCACCACCCGCGAGCATGGCAGGACGCTGGGCAACACCATGGGGGTGAACACCTGGGCGGCGCTCGCAGGCTCCGACGAGAAGGCGGTCGTCGACGGCGACTTCGCCATGCTGGAGTCGGAGTTGCAGGACGTGCTCAAGGCGCTGCGGCACGCGGGCATCGACATCGTGGCCATCCATTCGCACATGTCCGGCGAACAGCCGCGCATCCTCTTCCTGCATTACTGGGGCATCGGCCCGGCGGAGCAGCTGGCCAAGGGAGTGCTGGCCGCGATCAAGGAGACCAAGGCGGGATCCTGATCACGCCTGGCCGAGGGCGAAGACGGTGCCGGCCCGGCTGCGCAGCGCATTCTCGTAGACCAGCGCAGCGGCGGCCGCGTCCTCCAGCGCGGTGCCGGTGCTGTCGAAGACGATGATCTCGCCGTCGCTGCGGCGGCCCGGCTTTCGTCCGGCGACGATCTCGCCCAGCCCGGCATGGACGTCGGCGCGCGTCATGCGCGCATCTTCGAGCGCGTGATGCAGCTCGCCGATGGTCGCGCACTGCTCGAGCACGTCCACCACCACCGTGCTCGACGCGAGGATCCGCGGATCCAGCTCCTGCTTCTCCGGGCTGTCCGCGCCGACGGCAGCGACGAAGCTGCCAGGCTTCAGGTGTTCGAGGCGGAGGAAGGGCGCGCGAGCGGGAGTGCAGGTGACGCAGACGTCGCTTTCCCTGAGCGCTGCCGCCAGCTCTGCGGTCGCCTCGACCTCCAGATCCAGCTCGCGGGACATCCGGTCCGCATAGGCTCGCGCCCGGCCGGGATCGGCGTCCCAGGCGAACCCCTTCCGCAGCCGGAGGACGCGGGCGAGCGCGCGGAGCTGGACCGCGCCCTGGTTGCCGCAGCCGCAGATGGCGGCGACGCGGGCGTCCTCGCGCGCGAGCCGGCGCGCCGCCACGGCCGTGGCGGCTCCCGTTCGCAGGAGCGTGATCTCGATGGAGTCCATCACCGCCAGGGGCTCCCCGTTGGCCGCGTCGGCGAGGAGCACGATGCCCTGGATGGCGGGGAGGCCGCAGCGCTGCGGGTTGGAGGGGAAGTTGCCGTTCACCTTGGCGGCGAAGTAGCTGCGCTGAAGGGGGAGGAACGCGGCCTTGAGGTGGAAGCCGCCGCCAACCGCGGGCATGCCCAGGATGCCCGCGGGCGGAAGGCCGCCTTCGCCTTCGAGGCGGAACGCCGCCTCCACCGCGGCGATGCAGTCGTCGAGGGGGAGGAGGGTTGCCACCTCGCTGCGGGAGAGCACCAGCGTCATCGCAGGCCACCGTCGAGCAGCGGGTCGATGCGGGTGCCCGGCGCCGCCTCGCGCGCGGGAAGGCCGCGGCGGAAGATGCGCGCCCCGCCCGCGCCGCCGAGCAGGACCGAAGCTCCTTCCACCTGGAGGAAGGCGCCTTCGCGCAGGCCCACCACGGGCGCGTCGTTCTCCTCGAGGAACTGCGAGATGCGTTCCTCCTGGGTCTCGCCCATGTGCGTGGAGGAAGGATCCGGGTCGAGGTAATGCGGGCTGATCTGGAAAGGCACCAGCGCCAGCGCCTCGAACGACCGCGGCTCGACGATGGGCATGTCCTTGGTGGTCTTGAGACTGGGTCCGGCGACGATGGAACCGGCGCTCGATCCCACGTACGGCATCCCTTCGCGGACCCGGCGGCGGATGGGCTCGACGAGGTCGAGGTCTTGCAGCGCCTTGAGCAGGCGGAAGGTGTTGCCGCCGCCGACGAAGACCGCGCCGGTCCGCGCGACGGCCCCGGCGGGCGAGGTTCCGTCGAGGGAGTCCATCGCGAAGCCCATGGCGGAGAGCCTTGCGTTCGCCTTCGCCGCGTAGGCCTGCCTGTCGAAGAGAGCGAAGGGGATGAAGAGCACGCTGCGCGCGCCGCGGAGGCAGCCGCGGATCCCCTCCTCGACGTGATCGAGGTATCCGCGCCCGTGCTGCGTCGAGTTGCTGATCAGCAAGAGCCTCATGCCTGCGCCGTATATCGAGCAACTGAATCATCGTCAAGATGCAGATGTTGCAACCGAACCTGACCGCGGGTCAGTTCTCGGCGGCGAGGGGGCGCAGCTCCTTGGGGTAGGCCTCGAGCAGGGCCTCCGGCACCTTCACCTTCTCGCCCGTCACCTGCGCCTCCAGCATCAGCGCGTTGGCCACGGCCTGGCCGGCGAAGTGGTTGTTGTTGACGGCGTAGACGTCGGTCACGTTGGGCTCCTGCGCGAGCGCCACCGTGCGCTCCGCCCAGGGTTTCAGCTCGGCGGCCGAGTAGAGGTAGTCGTAGCGCTCGTCGCGCCCGGCGGCCTTGCGGAACCAGTCCTTGTAGTTGCGCCCGTGCACCCGGATGTAACCCACCGACGAGGTTGCGCGCGCGGAGGGCGGCAGCGAGTTGCGGAACATGGGCTGGTCGAGGTTGACGATGCCCACGCGGCCTCTGGCCAGCTCGGCGTAGAAGTCGGGCTCGTTCCAGGAGACGTGGCGCACCTCCACCACCAGCGGATACGCCTCGAAGGCGCGGACGAGATCGCGCAGCCACTCGCGGTTCTGCTCCTGGTTGCGGAAGGACCAGGGAAACTGCAGCAAGAGGGCGCCCAGCCTGCCCGCCTCGGCGAGCGGGTCCAGGCCGGCCCGCACCGCGTCCACCTCCTCGCGCTTCCAGGCCTCGGCGCGCTCGTGGGTGAAGCGGCGCCAGAGCTTGGCGGTGAAGCGGAAGTCGCGGTGGTCCTCCACGCGCTTCGCCCAGGCACGGGCCACCGCCGGCGAAGGCGGCCGGTAGAAGGTGGAGTTGATCTCGACGGTCTGGAAGTACCCGGCGATGTAGCGGAGCGGATCGAAGGCCTTGGGCTTGGGCTTGGGGTACACCTTGCCGGCCCAGTCGGGATAGTCCCAGCCCGCGGGCCCGAAGCGGATCAAGCGGAGAGCGCCTCGTGGACGCGCAGCGCCACCAGGGACGGGCCGGAGAGATCGATCCATTGCTTCAACAGCGAACGGCCGGGCTCGTAGGCAATCCTTCCCGCGGAGAGGCGGGTGAGGAAGGGCGCGTCGCCCGTGAACCATTGCTCCACGCGCAGGAGCGACCCTTCGCCCGCGCCCGCCGCGAAGGCGGCCCACCAGGGGTCGAGCGGGTTCGGGGTGAGGCCGGCGTCGGTCGCGTCGGGCACGCCGAACCAGCGCTGCCGCACTTCCTGGGCAGAAGCGGCGTCCACGCCCTGCAACTCGACTCCGGCGTCCTCCTCCAGCGCCGCTCCGCCTGCACGCAGCGCGCCTTCGCAGAGGCGCCGCTTGTCCATGCGCTGCAGCTGCACCGGCACGTCGCCGAGCAGCGGTTCCCGCGCGAGCCAGCTCTCGATGCGCCGCAGCGTCTCGCGCTCCCGTTCCGGATTGGGCACGTCGAGGGCCGCCAGCTTCCAGCCTTCGCCGAGCAGGTAGAGGCGCAGCCCGGCGCCGCGCAATCCGGTGCCGTCGGGAGCCGCGCGGCGCAGCGTTCCTTCCAGCTGCCGGCGGACGAGCGAGAGCACCGTGCCGAGGATCGCCTGGCGCGCGGCGTCGGCCGCCTTGCGCGCGCTCGCATCCAAGTACCCGCCCTCGGCGATGAGCTGCCGCCAGCGCCGCGCGTTGGCGGAGAAGGACTCGCGCAGCGCCCCTGGCCCCAACGCCGCGCCGGCAAACGCAGCCGAATCGATCAGCCGCTCGCCACCGAGGAGATAGCTCATCGAGGATACGGCGACGAACGGCGCCGGGCGTCCCTCGGCGCGCGGCAGCCGCACCGTCATCTGCAGCGTCAAGCCGCCGAAGTCGGCGAAGGCCTCCATGGGATGGCGATCCAGGGCCGCGCTGACGCGCGCCGCCTTGGCCGCCACCGGATCGGCCACCAGGCGATGGCTGGCGCTCGTCCACGCCGAGCGCAGGCCGTGGCAGAGCTCGCCCGCCACCCTGGCGAAGATCGCGCTGAACGGCTCCGCCGCTCCGGCGCTCCAGGGACAGGGCGGAAAGGTGACCACCGTCTCCACCGCTCCCAGACGCGGCGCGCGCAGCGTCCAGCGTCCGCCTTCCGGAGCCACCAGCGGCGTCGCGTGCGCGGCGGCGAGGGCGCGGCCGAGGAGGAGCCCATACGCCTCCAAAAGCCTCCGGCTCGCCTGGGCGGGCTCGGCGTCGGGAACGGCGGCCAGCCAGTCGGAGAGCATCATCGAGATCTGGCGACTTGAAGCGGTCGGCCCGAAGCGCGTCGCGGGCCGGCTCCGGCCCTGCCTGCGGGAGCCAGAGCTGGTCGGCGGAAGCCTCGCCCTGGATCACGCGCCGGAGCGCGCTTGGGTTCGCTGCGATGAGGGCGGTGGGAAGCTGCCCCCCCGGCGCGAGCAACTGCTCTGCGCACCCATGCAGATGCGCGGTGGCGGGATCTCCGGCAAGACGGCAGAAGCCCGAAGGGGCGGCGTCGCGCTGCGGCTCGTGCAAGAGCTTTTTGCCCAGCGCGCCGGAGGAGGCGGTGTCCTCCTCCACCACCACCGTGGAGGTGCTGCCGATGTCCACCGCGATGCGGAGCGAGACGGGCAGGGCCGGCGCCAGCGCTGCGCGCCCTGCCTCTGGCAGCGTTGCCTTGCGCGCCTGCCAGAGCGCGTCCACGTCGAGCAAGGCCTGCGGCTCGCGTCCCTCCTGCGCGCGCAGCACCACCCAGCGCGGCCTCGAAGGCGTGGTCCAGGTGGCCACCGATTCGCCCGCCGCGCCGGTGTCGCCGGCGGGCGCTGGCGTGGCGGGCGGTCCCACCCAGAGCGGCACCGGCCGGCCGTGGGCGATGCGGTGCGCGGCGGCTCGGAGCGAAACCGGCCCGTGCCATCCCTCGCTCAGGAAAGGCGGAGAGATGGCGAGGTGGACGTGCATGGACGCCGCGCCGGAGGCGAAGCGCGCGGCGAACGTGACCGGGAAGGACTCGACCGCGGCGAGCTCGGTCTCGCGGATGACGGCGAGAAACGCGCGCAGGACCGCGCGGCCGCCCTCCAGAGCCGGCGGACCGTCCGGCACCAGCACTCCGGCATCGATCAGGCGAGCGCACCAGGAAGGCACCGGGAGCGGGACGAGCGCCTTCTCCGCCGAGGGCCCCTGGGCGTTGGCGGGCACCAGCACGGGATCTGCGCATCCCACCGCGTCGCGCCAGTCGGCGAGCGCCGGCCCGAGCATCGACTGCGCCGCCTGCTCGGTGAGCTCGAACGCGGCGCGCATGGCCGCCAGCAGCGCGTCGATGGCGAGCTGCGGCTTGAGCGGATTGGACCGGTCGCGCGCCTCCAGCGGAGAGCCGCGGCGCCGCACTCCGCGCAGCACGGAACCGGCGGCGCGGCGCAGAGCGAGCGTGTCGGGCTCCACCTCCAGACCTCCTCAGCGCAGGTAGCTGCGCGGCTGTTCGACGGCCGCCGCGGCCGGCTCTTCATCGCCGCGTCCGGGTCCGCGCAGCGAGAGCCGCGCCAGCGCCGCGGTGAGCGCGAAGAGCACGCCCAGCGCCATCCACAGGCGCTGGTCGCCGAGCGCGACGGCGGCATCGAGCAACTCGGGAGGCACGAGGAGGGCCAGCGCGCTGGGCACGAGCAAGGTGACGCCGCAGGCCAGCACCAGCGCCACCAGCCAGGGCCGTCTCTGCTGCGTCGCGAGCCTCATGCCGCACCCCCGGCGATGGTCCACTCTACCGCCGGGACGCCCAAGCCGTGCGCCAGCCCCAGGTCCACCAGTGGACTGTGCGAGACCAGGAGCGCGGCGCGCGGCTCCGCCTCTCCGAGCCAGCGCAAGAGCGCGCCCATCAGCCTGAGGTGGGCCGGCGGGTCGAGGGCGCCGAAGGGCTCGTCGAGGAGCAAGAGCCGCAGCCGCGAGCGCGGCGAGGCCTCCAGGCGCAGCACCTCCGCCGCGAGGAGGACGCGCTGCCGCTCGCCCTCGGAGAGCACGCCGATGGGCCGCGAGAGCAGAGCGTCGTCGATGGGGCCGAACCAGTGGCGCACCTTGTCGCGGCGCGGTCGCGCTCCCAGCACCTCGCGGACCGGCATTTCCAGCGGGTACGCCCGCGCCGTGTCCTGCATCACGTAGCCCATCTCCACCGAGGCGAGGGGGCGCGCGGCCACCGCCCGCAGGAGGGTGGTCTTGCCGCACCCGGACGCGCCCGAGAGCACCACCAGCTCGCCCGGCCGCACCTGCGCCTCGGGCGAGATGCGATGTGCGCGGCCAGCGATGACGACGCGCGGCCCCAGGATCTGCACGCCGCCGTTCGCTTCGCGCACCTCGGGAACCGGGGCGTAGGAGCGCGCGGCGAGCATCTCGCCGGCCGCGTCCAGGTAGCGCTGCAGCGCAGGCGGCTGCTGCGGGCCCTCCCAGCGGAGGCGCGCGCGGACCGCGAACTCGTGCGCGCGGCCGCCGTCGAGCCAGAGCACGTGGTCGGTGACCGCCTGCGGCGCGCGGTCGCCCAGCAGCGCGTCCACGGCTTCGGGATCGTGGGAGGTGAGCACCACCGAGCCCGTGCCGGCGAACTGAGGCGGCAGGAACTCGCGCAGGCCGTCGAGCAGCGCCTGGGTGCGCGCCGGGTCCTGCGCCGAGGTGGGCTCGTCGAGCAGCAGCGTGCAGTCGGCGTCGCAGCGCGCCCGCGCCAGCGCCAGGCAGAAGAGGAGGCGTTGCCGCTCGCCGCGGGAAAGTCCGGAGACGGAGGTGAAGGGGTCGAGGAGGCGGTTGCGGACGTGGTCGTCGTCGACGCGGCCGAGCAGGTCCCAGAGGGCGCGCGCTTCCTGCGGGCGCGCCATGCAGGCCACGTCGGTGGCGGAGAGCGCGGCGGGCAGCGCCTCGTCCGGATCCTGCGGCACGAGCAGCGCATCGGGAAGCTGCGCGGCCCAGGCGCGCAGGAGCAGCGTCTTGCCGGCGCCGGAAGGGCCGAGCACCCACTGCAGCGCCGGCCGGGGAGAAAGCCCGTGCGCCCCGGCCACGCCTCGCGCGATGGCCGCGCTGCCGAGATGGAGCACGCCTTCGCGCAGGCTCACCCGGCGGTGGCCGCGGGGAAAGGCTTGCGCGAGCACCAGCAGCATGGCCACGGCCACCACCGCGACGTGCGCGGAGCTCCACGAGCTTGCCAGGGCGGCCGGCGCGCCGTCGGGGCCGATGCCGCGCAGGAAGAGCGCCGCGCCGAGCGAGGGATAGAGCGGGAACCCCGGAGGCCGGAAGCTGTCGATGAGCGTGTTGGAGAGGATGTCCACGAACACCGCGGCGGCCATCCCGCCCAGGAGCAAGGCGCCCAGCTCGCGCCGCCGCCGCAGCCAGAGGCCGTGGCGCAGCAGGATCTCCCAGGGGGCGAGCCCGCGCACCCGGGCCGCCACGAAGGAGTCGCTGCTCTCCTCGGCGATGCGCACCTCCTCCAGCCAGCTGAAGAGCCCGCGCGCGATGGCGAGCCCGAGCAGCACGGAGGCGGAGAGCAGGCCCGGCGCCATGCCGAAGAGCGACGCGTAGGCGAGCCGGTCGTCGGGCCGCAGCGCGAGAAAGCGCCCCGCGGCGAGGAAGGCGACGTCGCGGCAGAGGAGCGCGCGGACCACCAGCGCGAAGGCCACGTAGGGCACGGCTCCGGCGAAGGCGAGCAGGGCGCCCAGCGCGCGCCGCTCCGGGTGCAGGCCGCGCGCATAGAGCCAGAGCCAGAGCGCGCCGAGGAGCGAGGCCACCGCGCAGGCGCCCAGGGCCAGCAGCGAGGTTCCCGCGAGCATCATGGGAAGGACCGGCTCGAAGAGGCGCGCGGTCCGCGGGCCGTGTGTCAGCACCGCCATGCGCAAGGGAAAGAAGATGCCGCTGTTCCAGGCGAGATCGAGCGCTTCCGCGCCGATGAGCGCGAAGGCGAGCCCAATGAAGAGGTCGGGCGCCGCGGGCGGAGCGGATGCGGCGCGGTCGTCTGCGTTCCGGCGCACGAAGAGCGCGAGGACGATGCCGCCGCCGGCGAGCAAGAGCCCGAGCAGCGCGGCGCACGTCGGGAAAGGCTCGTCGCGGAAGAACAGCGCGCAGAGCTGGGCGGCTCCCAGCGCCGCCGAGACCCATGCGACCGCGGCCATGGCGCGGAAACCGGCGGGAAAGAGCCGGGCGATCACGGCGCGTATCTCGTGGCGCCGAGCGCGTTGCGCAGCTCGAGGACGAACCGGTGGCCGGCGAACCAGAGCAGCACCGCCGCGCCCGCCACCAGCGCGCAGGAGGAGAGGCGATCGCCCGCGGCGGCCTCGCCGAGGGCGGCGCGGATGAGCGCGCCGAGCCCGCTGGTCGCGCCCTGCATCCGCGGGTCCTGGTCCGCCCTGGCGCAGACGAAGAGCGCCGCCCCCGCGAGCGCCGGCACCATGGGCACCAGCCAGTCCGCCGCCTCCAGGGCGGCCACCCGCGCGGCGCGCCCCACCGCGGCGCGTCCACCCAGGCGCCCGAAATGGGCGGGCCCGAAGAGTGCTCGCGCCGCGACTGCCGAGAGCGTTCCCGCGAATGCCGCGACGAAGAGCGCCGCGAAGGGCCCGGCGCCGGCGGAGCGGGTACGGTCGTAGAACAGCGCCGGATCGAACAGCGCCCAGAGCGGATGGACGACGAGGACGTAGGTCCCGGCGGCGAACGCGAGCCGTCCCCGCCTCCCCGCCTCGCGAAGCCGCGCCAGCGCGCCACCGGCCGCCGCGCCGAGGAAGCAGAGCGCGAGCCCGCCGATGACGAAGGGAAGCGCGTCGGCGGCTCCTCGCGCCGCGGTGCGGAAGCGGCTCTTGTCCGACGAGGCCGCGGCCCAGGCGTCGCGCAGCGAGGCGAGCCGCAATCCGTCGCCGGCGGAGCGAGGCAACTCCCAGTCGGGGCGGCGCGACCAGAGATCGAGGAGCGGCGCCTGCTCCCCGCCGGCCAGGCCGCGGTCGGCCAGGACGCGCAGCACGGCGAGATTGAAGTCGAGGTACGCCGCGGCCGAGGTCTCCGCCGCGGGCGCGGCGCCGGACCGGTCGAAGGCGGCGAGGCCGAGCGCCAGGACCAACAGGCCCGCGAACGCGCACGCGCAGGCCGCCGCCCAGCGCAGCGCGGCGGCGGCAATCCGGCTGGCCTGGGCGGCGGCAGAAAGCGCGCGAACGCCGTCGGTCGGGGCGGGGCTGGTCATGGCGTTGCCGCCGGCGAGCATTCGCCGGTGAGCGCGGCGGTGCAGCCGAGCTGGTGCTCCAACGCCGCGCGCAGCACGTCCAGCTCCTGGCAGTGGCCGGACCAGGCTGCGGCGTCCAGCGAGAAGGAGGCGCGATCGAGGGAGGGTGCGGCGGCGTTGCGGATGTGCCGGTCCCACTGATCGAAGCGGTCGAGGGTGGCGGAGCTCGAAACGTCGCGGCACTTTGCGGCGACGCGCTCGCGATCGGGTGCAGGTGCTGGTGCCGGTGCGAGTGCCGGTGCCGGTGCCGGTTCTACTGTTGCGACGGTCTGGCGGAGCAGGCCGTCTTCGAGAGGGAGCGACGGGTCGAAAGCCGCTGCCCATTGGGCCGTGGTCGCCGGGAAAGGCTTGAGGGCGATGGGGAAGGATGCGCCGGCCGGGTCCGGTTCGCCGGTATCGGGGTGGACGGCGACCAGCCACCATTCGCAGAGGTTCGCTTTCTCCAGGGTTGCGCGGGCGTCGGTCGCCGCGGCGGGCGACGGCCAACCCTTTTCGGAAGGCCAGCAGACGAGCGCGGTTCGCAGCGCCGCCCGGTCCGGCACGGCCGCGGTCGCGGTCGACGCCTTTCGCTGCGGCGACCTCCGAGGCCAGCCAAAGACGGCGGGGCCGAGCGCCAGCTGTTCCAGTATCGCGGGGGCGGGCGGGGAGGTGGCCATGCGGATTGCGGCGAGCTCGACAGGGCTGCGCGAGGCGAAGAGAGAGCGAGCGGGCACGGCGCAGTCGGGGTCGGCGTTGGAGCGCATCAGCTTGATGCGGCCTGGAGCGGGCCACCGCTGTCGCGCGTAGTCGTCGAGAGCGCGGATTTGAAGTCCCGGGCGCACGTCGCAGGCGTCGTCGGGCTCGCCCTGGCACTCGGCGCAGCCGCGCAAGACCGCTGGCGCGGGCGCGTACTGCACCGCGCGAAACCAGTCGGCTTGCGCCGCCGCCGAAGAGAGCAGGAGCGCGAGCAGCATCATGGCTGCGCGCTCCACGCCTGCAGCACGCGCGCGAAGTACCACGGGCTGCGCGCCGGCTCCGCCTGCGAGTCGGGAATGGCCAGCGTCCCCGGATGCAGGAAGGCGAGGGGGAAGATGGGCGCGGGTCCGTTGCGGGCAACGTCCTCCTCGAGCAGGCGCAAGCTCTCGCTCCGCGCCGGAGGCGCGCCGGAGGGGGCGCCGAGCCACGCCGGCGGCGGGAAGACGATGGACGACTCGTAGGCGGTGAGGAGCGCGCGGCCGGGATTCTCGGTGACCGCCTGCCCGCCGCTCAGGTTCTGGTTGCCGGCGGGATGCAGCAGCGGCACCAGCGTCGGATAGTTGCGATTGTAATAGTTGCTGGCGACGGTCAGCAGCACGTCCCAGCTCCCCAGCGGGCCGCGGTGCACCTCGCTCGCCTTGATGCCGGAGACGGACACGGCCACTCCGTGCTCCGCCGCGATGGCGCCGATGCGGGCCGCCGCGCCCGCCCACGGCTCCTCCTGCACGTAGACCAGGCTCACGGGCCGGCACCCGTCTTCCGCCACCTCGCCGAACGGCTTCACCGGCGCGGGCCCTCCGCAGCCCGCGCTCTCCTCGCCGCGCGGGACCAGGCCCGACGGCCCGCGCGAGCGCGGATCGCAGGGTGCCCGGTTTTCTCCTGCGCCCACCGCGTCGCGCAGGTCTCGCTGCAGCTCGAGCAGGCGGTCCTCGCCCGCCGCGGCCAGGGCGTTGAAGAGCTTGCGCACGCAGCGGGTGTTGGCGTCGCGCCGCGCGAAGAGCGCCACCAGCGACTCGAACCCGCCGCCGCCGTATCCGGTGGTCGCGTGCGGACGGCGTCCATGCGCCAGAGCGCGCGGAAGATGCAGATGCCGGGCTGCTGCTGGCACTGCAGGCGCTTGTCGGGCACCGACTCGGGCCAGAGCGGCTGGTAGGGGATCATCAGCTTCGATTTCGACCCGCGCGTCTTGGGCACCTCTGCCGCGCTCTCCAGCGCCACGTGGAGGAGATCGTAGTCGGAGAGATGGAACGGCCCTGACGCCCCGACGTGGTAGGGGATCTCGTCGGCGGCGAGGTTCCCCAGCGCGGGCTTCAGCTCGCCGGTGGAGGCGCGGAGCTGCGCGGCCGATGCGGTCGCGCTTGAGCTTGCAGGCCCGCTCCGAGCCGAGATCGCAGCGCCAGAGCAGCGAGGAGAGGAGCGCGTCGTCCGCGGCCGCGTGCTGCAGCGTCCGGAGCAGGGGGGTGGCGCGGGAGGTGGCGCGGGGATCGAAGGGCGCGAACACCGGGAAGGCGAGCGACTGCGCCACCATCTCCGCGTCCTGGGGCCGGGTGAGATCGACGCCGCGCACGAAGAGGCAGACCCCGCGCCGGTGGCGCTCGAAGAAGGAGCGCAGGTCGGCCGCCGTCTCGGCGCTGCCGGGCGCAGCCAGCGAGGCGCTGTTCCAGGGCTGCGCCTCGGCGAAACGCGCGCGCGGTGGTGGCGGTGACGGCCTCGGAGATGAGCGTGCTCATGTGCACGCTCATCGGGACGGCACCGCACGCCGCCGGCGCAACCGACGACGGCGCCCGGGCC
Source organism: uncultured delta proteobacterium (assembly GCA_963792275.1). GTDB lineage: Bacteria > Myxococcota > Myxococcia > Myxococcales > 40CM-4-68-19 > 40CM-4-68-19. Next base: position 174,094 of record CAWBVQ010000004.1, on the reverse strand, counting down.
TGCGCCAGCGCCTGGTAGTAGTAGAGGCTGGTCGCCACGTCGTCGGGTTCCACGTCCTTGCCGCCCTGCAGGCAGGCGCCCTGCGCGCAGGTGCGCACCTCGCCGCAGTAGATCAGGGCGCCGGCGGACTTGCTCAGGGCGCAGTTGGCCTCGCCGGGCGCGCACGACTCCAGGCGCCCGGGCTCGAGGACGGCAGGCGACGGCTCCGGCCCGAGCTGCAGCGCGGGCAAGAAGAGCGCGTCGTGAAGCTGCTGCTCGGTCAGGGTGGCGTACTGGCCGGGGCAGAGCGGGGCGACGCGGCCGCCCACCTCGTAGACGAGCAGGTCGCCCACCTCGTCCACCGCCTGCGTCTCGCAACCGGGAGGCGCGCCGGTGGCTGCATAGCTCTGGAAGGCATCGGAGAGATCCACGCCCAGGCGGTTGCAGCGCAGGAGCACCGGCCCGGAGGGCTCGCGGATCTTGAGCACGGCGTGCTCGCCGCGCAGCGACAAGGTGGCCTGCTTGCGCACTGCCTGCGGCAGCGCGCGGTCGATGCGCAGCGCCCCCAGGCGCTCGGCCAGGGACCAGGGCGACGCCGGCCGCACCGGCCCGTTGCTCCGCACGTACGCAGCCCCGGAGGTGGCCACCCCGGCGAGCGAGAGGAGCACGGCGAAGAGGGAGCGCACTCAGTAGTCCCGGCGGCGCAAGGTGAAGAACCAGAAGACCTGGTTGGCGACGGTGGGCGTGAGCGCCACCTCCACCGCGCCGTCGCCGCGGCGGGAGACGTCGCCGGGGTCGGTGAGATCGGCCACCCGCTCGAAGATGCGCCCGAGCTGTGGGTGCCGCGCCTGCTGCGACACGTTCTCGCTGCCATAGCGGAACGGGTGCGAGCTGGCGATGGAGACGAGCGTGCCCGCCGCGGGACCGGGGCGCAGCGTGAGCCGCACCCCCGCGTGTGCCTCGCAGCTCGAGAGCGTCACCGTGGCCGGGGCCTCGGGCCGATCCAGCGCGACCTCCTGTTGCTGCGTCGCGCCCTCTACCGGGGGCGCGCAGACGGCGCCCTCGAACTGGCCCGGCGGCGCCTCGCTCGCGCAGGCGCAGGAGCGCGTCGCAGGCCTCGCGCGCGCAGCGGTCGAGCTTGCGCACCCAGTCGTCGCTGAAGCCGAAGGGCGGGGGAAAGTCGAGCGCGCGGCTCTCCGCTGGCGCCGGAGCGGCCAGCTCGGGCCGATCGAGGGAGAAGAGCCGGCGCACGGAGGCGGCGATCTCCTCGGGGCACTTGCCGCCGCGCACGGCGCAGAGGCGGTCGGCGGCGGCGTGGCGATCGAGCGCGGCGCGGTAGGCCTCGCGCAGGCGGCGCCGGACCTCGCGCGCCGGCACGCCGCGGTGATCGCAGAAGAGCGGCCCGGGCAAGAAGTCGAGCACGCGCGTGCCGCCTTCGACGAAGATCTTGTAGCCCACCACCGAGGTGACCCGCCGCTCGATGGTGGCGGGGTCGAAGAGCCTGCAGAGCAGCTCGGCGGTGCGGGCGGCCACCGCGCGCGCGATCTCGTCGTTCTGCCTTCGCGGGTCGGCGTCGGCGTAGATGGCCTCCAGGCGCTCGTTGACCGCGCCCAGCTCCTTCTGCTCGAGTCCGGAGAAGAGCGGCGAGACGTCGGCGAAGAGCGGCTCGCAGAGCAGGCTGCGCGCGCGGCGCAGCGTCTCGCGGGCGGCGGGCAGGTCGGACGGCGCTGGCGATGCGGAGCCTCTGCCGGCCGTCGGCGCCGAAGAGCGCCGCCACCGCTCGCGACTCCGCCTCGCGGTCGCGCACCGGCGCGGCACCCACCTCGCCGATGCAGCGCCGGCCCGAGGGAGGCGAGCGCCATTCGGCGACGGTGAGCGTGGTGCCGGGCGCGGCGCCGGGGATCTGCAGGGGAGCTCCCGCAGGCGGATCCACCCAGGCGAGGCGGGCTTCGGCGTCGGCGAGATCGCGGATGGGCGGCAGCGCCCTGGCGCGGGTCTCCAGCGCCGCCGGGTCGGCCGCGAGGGCGAGCGCCGCCCAGCGCGCCGCCGCGCCCCTCTCCTCGGCGGGAAGGGCCGCGAGCTGCGACCAGATCTCGAGGTGCGCAGCCGTCTGCCGCAGCCGGCCCGCGGAGCTGCGCCGCAGCGAACCCGGCCATCCCGCGGATCGCGCCTCCGACTGCAGCGCCGGCAGCGACTCCAGCGACGCGGCGGCAGATTCCCACGCTCGCAAGAGCGCCTTGGCGTCCGGCACTTCCGGGCCTTCTTCGCCGTAGAAGCGCGCGCGCGCCGCGTCCAGTTGCGAGAGGGCGGAGAGGACCTCGGAGAGCGCCGGCGCGAGCGGCACGTGGCAGCGCTTCGCCTCGGCGGAGAGCGAATCCGCCAGCGCGCGCAGCGCCGGCGTCGGCCGCTCGGCGCGCTCGGCGGACTGGCGCGCGAAGGCGCCCTCCACCGCGCCCGCCTCCAGCATCGCGCGGGTGAAGAAGGCGCGCAGCGCCTGGCGCGCGCCGAACAGGCCGGTCAGCTCCACGTCGACGCGGCAGGCGCTGCAGACCTGTCGCGGCCAGTCGTCCGAGGCGCCGCGGCCGCGCGTCAACACCACCGTCAGCTCCCGCCGCGCGGGTACGTCCAGCACCTTGTCGAACTCCGCCGTGCCCTCGGCATCCAGCTCGAGGCGCGCCGGAAACCGCGGCCGCCGCACCAGCACGCGCAGCGGCCCCGCCACCTCGGGAAGGTCCTGGAGCACGAGGCGCAGATCGGACAGCTCGCCCTGGGGAGCGATCTGCAGCTCCTGGGAGACCAGCATGGTGTCGCAGCGCGCGCCCTCCGACTGCACCGACGCGGAGGCGCGCTGCAGCAAGGTCTGGCGCGGCGTGGAGCTGCAGCCGCTGGTGGCGAAGAGGAGGAGCAGCAGGAGCAGCGCCGCGGCCACCGCGACGAGCGGCCCACGGCGGCGCACCTGGAAGCCGCGCCTCCAGGGATGTTGTTCGGGCGAGAGGGCAAGCCGCATCACGGTCAGGAGCCAGCCCACCCTTGCAAGCTCCTCCTCGGGCGCCTCCTCCGCAGCGGTGGCCACCGCGATGCTGCGGCGCTGCGAGGACGGGCGATCGGCTGCGGCCGCCTCTCGCATCCCTATTCCCGCGCCAGAAGCTCGGCAGCCTCGAACACGCGCTGCAGCTCCGCAGGCAAGAGCGCCGGCGCGAGCGCCGCGAACTCGTCGGTGCACGGCCGGATGCGCTCCGGATAACCTCGCGCGGAAAGCCTCGCCTCCACCGTCCGCGCCGAGAACTGGGTGCGCGCCGCCGCGGGCCGCCGGCGGTTGTGCGCCCGCTCCACCGCCGCAAAGAGCGAGAGCGGGTGCGCGCCGGGATGCAGCGCCGAGAGGCTGGCCAGGTCGAGCGCCACCGCGTCGTCCTCGTCGCGCGCGCCGACCAGGTCGTCGAGCAGCGCCGCTTCCACCGCGGGAAGCTGCTGGTCGAAGAGGCGGGTCTGTCCCGGATCGAGCGCCGCCCGGAACGCGGCGCGCTCGCCGGCGCCGGCCAGCCGCGCCAGCGCCACCATCAGAATCCGCGTCGAATTCGCGCACCGCCCACAGCTCGCTGCCGGCGGAGGCGAGGGGAATGCGCAGGCGCGAGAGCGCGTCCAGGTACTCGCGCCGGCGCTCCGGAGTCGACCGGCCCGCCGGCGCGAGGAAGAGGATGGGCCGCGCCGCATCGCGCCAGCCCTCCGGCATGGCGGCGAGAGCGTGCGGGGTGAGCTCGACGAAGACGTCCTGGGCAATGGGCGCGGCGAGGAGGAGGTGGCGCACCATCAAGAGCGGCTCTGCACGGTCGCGCAGCCAGCGCTCCAGCGTCTCGCGCTCGGCGCGGTGCAGGGGCTGGAAATCGAAGATGGCGAGCCAGGGCCCGGAGGCGATGTCCGCGGGCTTTCCCTGCAGGCGGGTGGCCGGGCCTGGCGCGCCGGCGGCTGCGCAGGCGCCCGCGCTCACCGAGAGCATCCTCGTCCAGGTCGCTGGGACGTCGAGCGGCACCATGTTCACCTCGCGGCAGATCGGGATGATCCCGAAGCAAAAAAACCCGCCGCCGATCTAGAGGAGCGAAAGAAGCCTGTGGAACCCGTGCATGTCCGCGTATTTGCTGGCAGTGCGGGAAAGCTCGGCCAGCTCCTCCGGCGTGGCCGGCGCGGCCGGCGAAGGCTGGAGGACCGAGAAGCTGCCGCGGCGCGTCTTCACGGCGGCCGCGATCCGGGCGCACAGCTCGCAAGCATCCCCCAGCGCCGCGCGGACGCGGCCCGACGCCGCCACGAACGCCGCCGCATCCACCTGCCAGGGAAGCTGCCCGCGCAGGCGCTCGATCGCGGAAGCAGCGCGCAGGTCCGCCGCTTTGGCGTGGAAGAGCCGGAGCGCCGCCACCCGCGCCGGCGCGGGCAGCCGCCGCCACTCGTCCGAGCGGACGCGCAGCACCAGCATCACCGCCACGTCGGGAGTGAGCAGCGGTTGCTGCGGCGCGCTGGCGTGCAAAAGCCCGAACCACGCCCAGTCGGGAACCAGGCCGGAGATCGCCGGGCGCACCCGCGCCTCCACGCAGTGGAAGGCGAGCGCGAAGACGGGATCGCCCAGGAGCGACTCCAGATCGCCGAGGGCGCGCTCGGGCGACTCCGCCGTGCCGGTTGCGGGCGGCTCCGCCTCGGGCTCCGCGCGCACGGGCTTCGCTTCCTGCAACGTGGTGGCGATGGCCGAGACCGCGAAGGGCGGCAGCGACTCGAACTGGACCACCCAGCGCTCCAGGTCGGTCCAGAGCGCGCGCTCGACATTGGCGGCGGCGGTCTCCACCGCGCTCTCGCACAAGAGGGCGCGCCGCTGTTCGATCATGCCGGAGAGCCAGGGCCGGAGCCGCGGCGCGCGGTCGAGCACCGCCGCCCACCGCGCCAGCAGATCCGCGCAGGCGTCGGGAGCGGCGGCGGGATCGGGAAAACCCGCCCGCAGCGATGAGAGGTTGCGGGTCATCCGGTCTCCAGGAGCTCGCGGCCGTTCTCCTCCAGCCAGCGGAGGAGCTCGGGCAGGCGGTCGCGCGCGCGCGAAAGCATCGGCTCGTCGCCGCTTGCGAGAGTGCCGCGCAAGAGCGAGGAGAGCGCGTCGAGCAGCTCGCCGCGCGGCACTCCGTCCACGGCTCCTGCAGCGAGCAGGCGGACCGCGAGATCGTCGGTGCGATCGGGCAGCCACTCGGGCGCGCCGAAGCCCGCCTCGGCAAAGGGCTGCGAAAGACCGCCCGCAGGTCCGCCGCGGCTGCGCCGTTCGCCGGCCATGTGCGTGAGCAGGACGAAGAAGCAGAGCCCGGCCACCTCGGGCGAGAGCAGGGACTCGCGGTGCGGCAGCAGGCATCCCTTGCCGTCGGACCAGGGCCAGAGGCGCGGTCCGGGGCCGGAGGAGAAGCGCGCGAGAAGGGCCTGGGCGTGCTCGCGCGTGCGGCCCGTCTCTTCGTTGCGACGCAGCCGCCTGCGGGCGTTGCCCGACGCCGCCTGCACCAGGCTGGGCAGGTAGGCGCCCATGGCGCTCCGGCCGCGGCCCGTCGGGTGCGGCGCCCAGAGGCGATCCTCGGCCGCCGCCCACGCTTCCTCATGGGGGAAGCCGGCGTGCCGGAACGCCACGTAGACCGCCTGCGCGATCTTCAGCACGCGTACCAGCAGCGCCGCGAAGGGCTCTACGCGCAAGGTGCGCACGCCGATCCCGTGCAGGATCTGACGGACCACCGACCGCGGCGTCCGCTGCCCGAGCAGTTTCTGCGCCGCCGCCTCCAGCTCGGACATCGCCCGCAGGAGCGCCCACATGATCGGGAAACCTTCCGCCTTGCCCAAAGACAGCGCGGCCTCGGCCAGCCACTCGCGCGTCGCCAGGGGAACGGTGGGCCGCGCCGCCGCGCAGGAGCGGAAGGTCCCAGGGTCCATGGCGCGCGCGATGGCTTCCTTGGCGGCGGGCCCGAGCCGCAGCCGCACCTGCTCGGAGAAGAGCAGGTCGGGCTGCAGATCGGAGCGTTTCCTGCCGCGCACCGGGGCGCGGGCAAAATACGACGCCAGCGAGACGCCGGATGGGCGCGCGGGGTCGCGGGCGTCGAAGGCGAGGCGCAGGCAGGTGGCAAGTTGTGGCAGCGGCTGCATGCGTGTCCCGAGTCTAACCGTGACCGCGAGGGGGGTCTGGCGGTCACGGGAAAGGCCCGTTAGGACTTACACTCGTGACCCCGGGTAGCTCCAAGTTTCAGATGAGGTTCGAGGCGCACGCCGCAGGGCGCCGTGCGCTGCAGTGGATTCCGCCTGCTCTTCGAGGGCGAAGCGCCGCTGTTGCGAATGTTGCCTGGCGAACGAAGCCTTCCCGCGGCGCTGCCGGCCGCCGTGTTGCAGGGGCTGGCCGACGCGCCCCGGCTCCTCTCCGAGGCGCTGCACCTGCGCGCGCCCGCGCGGCCGTACGATCGGGTGGAGGTGACCTTCGGCGCCGGCGAATCCACCCACGGCGAGGCGCTCTCCGTAGGCCAGGGGTCCATCCGGCTTGCGCTGGGCGAGAGGACACCGCCCGACGAGGCGGCGCGCATCGCCCGGCACGAGGCGCTGCACCTGCTCCTCGCCTCGACCCTGCGCGGGAAGGAGCGCTGGAACGATCCGGAGCTGGCCTTCGCCGACTGGATCGTCCGCGGGATCGAGAGCGGCCTGGATGCGGGCGTGCCCCGGTTCCAGCCGCCGCTGCCGCAGCTTCTCGACCCCGTGCCCACCTCGCGGCTGGAGGTGCAGCGGCAGCTCGCCTTCGTCGTCCCGGCGCCTGCCCTGGCGCGCCGCTACTTCGGCGAGGCGCTCTTCTCCGCGCTCACCGCCATCGAAGGCGACGACGGCGCGGCGGTCGAGCAGCGGCGGCTGTGGCTCGTGGAGGCCGCGCTGGGCACGCATTACCTGGAGGCCGCCGCGCGCCTCCAGCCCGAGGACGGCGCGCCGCTCCACGCCATCCTCCTCGACGACTGGCTCCTCGACTACGAGCAGTACGCGCGCGCCGTGGGCAACCCGCCCTCGGGCGCGGGCAACCTCTGGCGGCTCTCCGAGCTGGGCTGGAGCCGCGACCCCGTGACCCGGCTCTCGGTGGCGGCGCAGGCCATGCAGCGCGACGATCATTGCTGGTTCGCCGGCGACCGCTTCGGCCACGCGGACGAGCCTCTGGTGTGGAAGGCGCGCGGCCGCGTCCGCCTGCCGCTCTTGCCGGCGTCCTCCCGGCCGCGGGCGGCGCCCATCCACGGCTTTCGCGCGGTGCTGCGCGACTTGCCCGAAGGAGCGCGGGCGCTCGCCCTCGCGGAGGAGGCCGCGCGCGGTCCGGCGCGATCGTTCGAGGCGCGCGCGCTCTGGCCGCGCGTGCTTGCCCGGCTGCTCGCGGCGGAGCTCCCGCTTCCCGCCATGGAGCCGATGGCGCCCGTGGTGCAGCTGGTGGACGGAGAGGATGCCCTCCAGGCCTTCGAGGAGTGGAAGGACGCCGCCGCGGCGCTGCGCGGGCTGCTCCGGGAAGCGGGCGGCTGGATTCCCGAGGTGGCCCGGCCGCGGCACGCCGCAACCCTTCTGGAGGCGCCGCGCGCCGCCGTCTCCGGCCTCCTCGTCCATGCCGCGCCGCTGGACGGACGCTCGCTGCTCGCCGCGCGGCGGCTGGCGGCGCGCGGCCCTCTGCGCTCGGCGCTCTTCCTCGATCTCGGCGGCGGAAGAGCCTACGAGCGCCAGCCCGATTTGGAAGTGCCGCTCGATCCGCGCTACCGCGAGGAAGCGTGGACGCGCGGCAAGGCCGTGCCGCGGACGTTGGCCGAGCTGCCGGCTGCGGTGGATGAGGCGACCGGGCAAGGCCGCCTCACCACACCGCTCTCGCATCTCCTCGCCGCCGTGGGCATCGGCCTCGAGGAGTGCCACTACCCCGGCGCTCAGCGATAGGGATCGGAGGTGGGCACCGCCCTGCGCGCCGCCGAGGCCATCGGCGCGATGGGCGAGGGCAGGGCGCGCGGCATGCCCTGGCCGTCCTGCTGCGTGGCCACTTCGGTGGCGAGCCGTGCCGCCGCCCGCTGCGTGATCGCCGCCATCACCCGCGCGCGCAGCGCCAGCAGTCCGGCCTTGCGGCGCAGCGAGTAGAGGCTGAGGCCGCCGTCGGGCCCTCCGGCCACCAGCGTGTCCTTGACCAGGTTTCCGATCTCGTCCTGCAGCGCCTTGTCGGTGGGATCGGACTGCTGGCAGGTGTCGGGAGAGAGGAAGCACGCCGAGTTGGTGAGGCGCTCGTCGCGGTCGGCGGCGCGGATCTGCTCGTCCGCTTCCTTGGCGAGGCTGCTCGCCCCGGTGTCGGCGCCCTGGGCCCCGGAGGTCTCCGCGCCCTCGGCGTCCATGGAGTCCACGTCGCGCAGCACGCCCTCGTAGATGGAGCGCGCCTGCTCGAGGTCCTTCTTGTAGGCGGCGAGGAAGCGCGCGTGCGCGGCCTGCGCGGCCCGTCCATGGGCGCCGTTCTGGGCCACCTCGTTCTTCCAGGCGGTGTAGAGCCTTCGCGTGGCCTCGCTGCGCTCCACGCCCGCGGCCTGGCCCAGCTTCACCCAGGCGCGGCTGACGCGGAGGGCGGGGCTGTCCTCGGTCTCCGCCCACTTGCCGTCCTGGGGGGCCACCGCGGGCAGCGGCATCGGCGGCAAGGGATACGTCACCTGCTCGCCCGCCTTCACGGCCTTGAACTCGTCCGCGGCGCGGGCCGCCGGCACGGCGAAGAGGCAAAGGATGAGGATGCGGTTCATGTTCGGCTCCTGTCAGGGACGGCCGTCGTTGCTGGAGCGCAGGACGGGGGCGAGCATCTGGAGGATCTGCTCCTGGTCGGTGGGCGGCGGCGGCTGCCGCGCTTTCTGGTAGGCGGCGAGCTGCGCGCGCGTCTCGGTGAGCTGCTTCTCCAGATTCGAGATCTCCTTGCGATACGCGTCCGCCTGCTTCTGCGCGGCGCGGGTGCGGCCCAGCTCGCGGTCCAGCTCCGCCTTGGCCACCATGGCGAGCTTTCCCGCGGCGTTGGCGGCCGCCCCCAGCACGTTGGGGCTCTCCGGCGCCTTCTGCGCCACCGCCGCCGGCTCCGCCTTGGGCGCCTCCTTGAGGGGCTCGGCGGGCTTGGCGGCGAGGTTCGCCACCGCCACCTGGCGCGGCTCGGCGGCGCGAACGTTCTTCTGCGCGATGTAGACCACGAGGCCCACGATCACGGCGCCGAGCACCGCGTAGGGCCACAGGCGCCGCGCGGGCGCGCTCTCGATGGGCCGGAACTCAGCTTCGCTGGACATGGCGATCTCCTCTCAGGGGTTGTGCGCGACCGGCCGTACGGCCTGGACGCCGCGCAGGAAGGCGTCGTTGATCGACTCTGCGGTGTTGGGCACCGGCTCGCCGGCGAGGAAGGTCACCGGCGGCGCGTCGTTGGCGTGCAGCACCCAGACGATGAGGAAGCCCCGGGTGCTCGGGTCCACCGGCGTGCGCAAGGGCGCGGTCATCTTGCCGCAGCGGTCGCGCAGCATGCGCACCCCTTCCGCCGCGGCGTGGCCGGCGTCCTGGTTCTTCTCCGCGGCGAGCAGCGCATACGCCTCGCGCAGCTTCTGCTGGCCCTCGCCGCAGCCGTCGTTGGAAGAGGACTGCCGCCCGGAGGCGAGCGTGCCGCAGGCCTGCAGCACCGCGTCCACGTTGCCGCTCGCGCGCAGCGCCGAATGCGTCACCCGCCGCGCGGCGTTGCAGCCGCGGTCGATGAGGCGGGGCTGGCCGAGGTAGACGCCGGCCTTGAAGAGCGGCAGCGCCAGCGCCGAGGCCAGCACCTGGCTGCTGGCGTTGATCACCTCGTCCAGCTCCGCCGCGGTGGCCTTGGTGCCGAGCGCGTGCTCGCGCTCGCGGCGGCGGATGAAGTCGTATGCCGTCTGGTCGGTCTCGATGGGGCCCACCGGCGCGATCTGAGGCGAGAGGGCGGAGTCGAGCCCCTGCTCCCAGCTGCGCGCGTTGACCTGTGGCGCCGCGTCTTCGTGCGCGCAGCCGGCGAGGAGGGCAATTGCCCCGAGAAGAAGGAAAAGGTTCCGCATGACGAGTCCTCCTGGTCGCGAAAGCAAAAAAATCGGTTGCGTCATCGAAGCTGCATTTCCGGGAGCGGCTTGCCCACCACCGCGTCGAGCGGAGGGCCGTCGCGCTCCGAGCGGTAGACGGGCCAGGCGATCTCCATGGCCGGGCCGGGGCGCTGCCTCCAGGCGGCATGGAGCTCGTCGAGGAACTTGCCGGCGCGCGCCACGGCGACGGAGCGGTCCTTGGGAGCGCGGCCGGCGCGGCTGGTGGCCTCCAGCCGCAAAGGGCCGCGCAAGAAGCCGCCGGGCAGCTTCACGGTGGGCATGCCTTCGGCGCGGGCGTCGCGCAGCGCGTAGCTGGCAACGCTGGGCGGAGCCAGCGAGGTGAGGGGCCGATCGTATTCGGCGCACACCGCCACCACCGGACCGCCCCGCGGCAAGAGGGCGCCGTCGTCCCGGCGCAGGGAGACGTTGCTCACCAGGACGGTGAGGGTGAAGAGCTCGGACGACCAGCCCAGCGCGCACGCCTTGGCGGGCTGGATGCGGAGCGGAAGCGAAAGGCGCGGCGGGATCCGCGAGGCGTCCGGCGCTCTCTCCAACTCCGCGAGCAGGACCGCGGCGCCGCCGCCTCCGATCCCGGGGAGCCCGAGCAGCGCGAAGAGACGATCGAGCGCATCGCCGTCGGCGGGAACGCGCGCGAACGCCTTGCCTTCGCTCTCCTCGACGACCACGCCCACCGCGCGCAGCGGCGAGACGGCCGCGGAGGCGATCTCGATGCGCACCGCCGGAAGCTGCCCGAAGAGCGCGCTGAGCCAGGCAGGCAACCCGTCGCGGTGCAAGGGCAGCGGCCCGCGCGCGCGCTGGTGCCGGAGGACGGCGAGGGTCTCGCTCACGCCGCGGCCCTCCCTTGCAGCGCCTGCTCGAGCAGCGCGTGGGTGCGGGCGGCGTCGATGTGCGCGCGCGCGGCCTGCTGCTCGGCGACGGCGAGGAGGCTCTTGAGCGTGTGCAGCAGGATCTCGTCGGGCTCGCCGCCGCGCGCTTCCTCCCCGTCGTCGTCCAGCCGCCGCGCCACCAGCACGATCACGGGGCCGAGCAGCATGGGGAAGGTGCCGCCCACCATGAGGAAGTAGGCGTAGCTGATCTCGCGGTAGGCCTGCGCCATGGTGCCCGCCAGCGCGTCCGCCGAGGCCTGCGAGCCCATCACGTCGCCGAGCGCGCCCATGCCGAGCGCGCCGAGCAGCGTGCTCATGCCCAGGCCGATGCCGGGGCCGAGCAGCATGAAGGTGAGCGCCAGCGGCCGCACCCGCTTCTGCCAGATCTCCGCGCGGTGGGCGGCCCGCACCCGCCGCGCATCGGTGGAGAGCGCGGGATCGTTGCGCTCGGCGCGCGCGCGCATCGCCTCCGCCGCCACCCAGGCGAGGAGCGCGATCTGCACGCAGGTGATGACGAGCAGCACCGGCGCGCCGCCGTAGGTGTCCAACGAGTAGTGCCAGAACCGGGCGAAGAGCCCCATGGCGATCTCCAGGGTCGTCCGGCGGGGCAAGCAAAAAAACCCGCGCGCGGGACTTTTTTGCTGGCGGGTACATGCGCACCGCCGCGTTCGCCGCCGCGCTCGTCCTGCTTTCGCCCCTGCATCGCGGTGCGGAAGCGGCGCAGGCAAGGCGCACCCCCTGGCTCCTCTTTCCCCTCGACGTGCGCAGGTTCGAGCACGTCTCCTCGAAGTTCGGCCTGCGGCGGATGGACGGCCATCGCAAGCTGCACCGGGGCGTGGATCTGGTCGCGCCGCCCGGCTCGTGGGTGGTGGCTGCCCGCGAAGGCCGCGTCGCCGATACCGGCCGCGCTCCGGCCTGCGGCTGGTACGTGACGGTGCTGCACCCCAACGCCTGGCGCACCGTCTACTGCCACCTGCGCTCCGATCCGCGGCTGCTCGGCATCGTGCAGGGCCTCGCGGTTCCCGCCATGGGAGTGGTGGGCGAGGTGGGCAGCACCGGCCACTCCACCGGGCCCCACCTTCACTTCTCGCTCCTCGACGACAAGGGACGCCCGCGCGATCCGCTGCTGGCCTTGTACACGCCCAAGGAGACGTTGTCGGTGCTGAAGAAGATGGGGCTTGCCCGATGAAGAGGTTCCTGCGCAAGGCGCGCTGGCCGGCGCTGGCCACCCTCTGCGGAGCGCTCCTCGCCCTGGTTGGCGTCGGCCTCGCCGCGCCGCTTTCGCTTGCGGGCGGCGCGCGGGCGCAGGCGGCGGCGGAGCTCTTCCGCAAGGACCTTGCGCTCTACCGGGCCGCGCCGGCGGACGACCGCGCCGCGCCGCTGGTGATCTCCGCCGCCGCCGGGTACGAGGACCGCGGCCTCTTGCGCAGGCCCTCCTGGCTGCCGCCCATCAGCCCGCAGGGAGTTGCCCGCGCGCTCGTGCGCAACCTGCGCGGCATTCCCGAGGGCGGCTCCACCATTCCCCAGCAACTGGCCAAGCTCTACCTGCGCGAAGGCCACCGCGGGACGCTCTTCGACAAGGTGGGGGAGGCGCTCTTCGCCACCTGGCTGTCGCGCCAGGCGCCGCCGCGCGAGATCGCCGGCGTCTACCTGAACCTGAGCGCATCGGCGACGCTGGGGCCGGACCGGCGCCCCGCCGACGGCCTGCAGCGCCTCTCGCTCGCGCTCTTCGGCCTCCCTTTGCGGCGGCTCTCGCGCGAGGACCAGCTGGTGCTCGGCGCCATTCCCCGCGGCGTGCAGTGGCTGCGCGCGCACCCGTCGCTCTCGGCGCGGCGGGTGGCCTCCACCCGGGCGTGGCTCGAGTCGCAAGGCGCGTGGGACCGGACGGTGCCCTCGTATCTCGACGACGGCATCGACGCGTCGGCGGCCTTCGGCTTCGTGGAAGGCTGGACCGAGAAGGTGGCGAGCGACGCCTCCGCCGACCTGGACCTGGTCTCGGCCGTCGATCGCTTCCGCGACGGGCTGGAAGCGGCGCTCGCCGCCGAGTTCCCCGGCGCCTCCGTGCGCACCGCCTTCGCGGCGCTGGGAGCGAACGGCGCGGTGCTGGCGCGCTCGGGAGCGGAGTCGGCGCTGATGCAGGTGAACTACGGCTCGATCGCCAAGGTGGAGGCGCTCGACCTCGCGGTGGAGGCCTTCGGCCCGGCGGCGGTGCGCGAGCTGATGCTGCCTCCCGGCGGCTGCGTGCGCTGGATCTGGGCCACCAAGGGCGAGCGCCGGCTGCGGCCCGCGAGCTGGTGTCCCGAAGACGTGGCGCCCGCGACGCACCCCATGTCGTTCGACGAGGCGGTGGCGCGGTCGGTGAACTCGATGACCGCGCGCCACGCCATGCTGCTGCCCGCCCTGCTCGCGCAGCGGCGGCCCGATCTGTTGTTGCAGGTCGCGGCGGAAGTGCCTGCGCAGGAGCGGGCCGCGCTCGATTCTCCCGCCGATCGCGCGCTCTCCGGCGGCCTCCTCGCGCAGCTTGGCGCGGCCGTGCCGCCCGACGAGATCGCGCCGGAGCTTTCCTACAGCGCGGCGTCGGTGGCCCTCTTCCGCTACCTCAAGGCGCGGCGGGAGCAGGCCGGGCTGCCTGCGCAGCGGCTTCCCGACGATCCCACCTCGCTCCTCGGCAACTCCTCGCGCGCCACGGCGGAGCAGGTGGGCGCGTACCTGCACCGCAAGCTCTTCGCCCACGACGGGTCGTGCATGCTCAGCGACACCGGCGCGCTGCTCGCGCTGCACCGCCGCGAAGGCACCCTGCGCTGGCTCGCGCAGCGCTTTCCCAAGCTGGTCTTCGCGGGGAAGACGGGCTCCTCGCCGCACGACGACTCGGCGGTGGCGGCGGTAGCCCTCTGCCTCGACGCGCGGCCGGTGGTGCTGGTGGCCGCGCTGCGGCCCCTCGACGGTCATTTGCCCATGGGGCTGCACGGGTCCGTCCTCTTGCGCGGAATGGACGGCTACCTGCGCGAGCTGAAGCGGCTGCAACGGCAGGCGGGCTCCGCGCTCTTGCCGGCATGGGCGGAAGAGCCGGAGCCGGCGCTGACGGCCCAGGTGAAGCCATGAACTCGCGGCGGCACGACGGCGGCTTCGAGGAGCTGGAGGCGCTCATCTATCGCCTCTTCGCGGAGAAGCAATTCGCGCTGGCGCTGCTTGCTCTGGTGATGGTGGCGCAGCTCCTCTCCGCGCAATTCCTCCTTCTGCGCTTGCGTCCGCCCTCGGCGCAAGCGGCGGCGGCGCCATCTGCGCAGCAGCGCCTCGACGTGCGCTGCGAGGCCGGAGGGGCGCGCACCCTCGCCGGGGACCCGCTTCTGAGCGCGCGCGGCAAGGTGGTGGTCGTGCATCTCGGCGCTCCGGAGGCGGCGTGCCTTTCCCAGGTGACCTCCGCCGGCGCTTCCGAATTGGTGGTGGGGATTGAATCCGATGCTCGCAGCCCTTCCCGCTGACGCCGCTCCTCCCCGCCTCTGGCGAGCGGTGTGCCTCCAGCTCATGGCGCTCAGCGCCATCGCCCTGCTCGGCGATCTGCGCTCGCGGCACGCTCCGCCCGCCCCGGAACCCAAGGATCCCGCCCAAGCCCCGCCACGAGCAGCGCATCCGCGTCGTCCAGCTCCCCAAGCCTCCGCCTCCGAAGCCCCCGGAGCCCGCGGCGAGGCCGCCGGAGCGTGTCGCCAGGCCGCGAACCGCAAACGCAAACCCAAACGCAAACGAGATCCCAAGACCGGTCGCGCAAGCAAACCTGAACCCTGAACCTCAACCTGAACCCAAACCCGTTCCCTCCACCCTCATCCCCGCCGACTCCAAAGCCATCCACGGCGTCCCGCTCAGAGTCCTGGTTCCCCGCACTCCCGACGCCCTCGCTTCCCACCTGCGCAACTCCGGCGGCTGCCTCGTCGTCTCCCGCCTCGCCCCCGACGGCGCCGAAGTCCTCTCCGTCCTCGGCCTCGACTCCGGGCGCGCCGTGGAGCAGCCGGGCCCGCCCTGCGACGGCGTCCCGCGCCTCCTCCGCGACCCCGGGCTCAACGGCCTGCTCGGCGATCCGGTGGGTCGCGCCCGCGCGGAGCTCGCCCCCGACCAGCGCGGCTCGGAGCTGGTGTTGCAGGTCCTGCTCACGCCCCAGCTCCATGGCGCGGCGCGCTCCGCGCTGCGCGCGCGCTTCGGCGACGTGTCCGAAGAAGAGATGGGCCGGCAGGCGGCGGAGAGCGGCTACGAGCTCACCTGCTTCGCCGAGCCCTCAGGTCCCGTTCGCTGTCAGTGAATCCCGGAGGTCCCCATGAACGCCGCAATCCCGTTGTGCGCAGCCGTTCTCGCCGTTTCCCTCCCGGGCCGGGCCGATACCGTGGCCGTGCTGGAATTGGAGTCGCGCGTTCCCGACGCCGAGCTGAAGACGGCGCCTCTCGCCGAACAGGTCCGTTCGGTGGCTGCGCGGACGCTGGGCGAGGCGCGCGTCCTCGACGCCGAGACCTGCTCCCGCCGTTGCGATCCGCGCGCCGCCGGCGCGGACCTGGTGGTCTCGGGAGAGCTCGCCCGCGGCGGCGACGGATATCTCGTCACGCTGGAGCTGCGCGCTGCCCGGTCGGACCGCCTGGTCGGCGCGGCCTCCGCCACCGGCGCGAACGCCGACGAGCTGGCCGACGCGGTGGCGGGCGCCGCGGTGGATCTCTTCCGCGCGCAGAAGGCGGTGAGCGCGGTGAGCATCTCGCCCGCGGTCCTGCCCGAAGTGCCCCAGCCCGCGCCGTTGCTGCCGGGCGGGGCGGTAAATTTGGAGGTGGACGCGAGCGTGCTCGTGGCCTACGACGATGCGCGCACGGTGGAGCAGACCGGCACGCAGAGGCCCGACGAGGCGGCCGCCGCGTGGAGGGCCGTGGCCGAGCTGGGGGGTGAAAACCCCTATCGCGACATGGCGGCTGCGCGCGCCCGTCAGTGGCAGGACTACGCCGAGAGCAAGCGCGCCTTCGACGCGCAGCTCGCTCGCGACACCGGAAGGCTGCGCAAGGTGCTGCCGCTCGCCTTCGTCACCGAAAGCACCAAGCTCGAGCTCGTCTCCCGCTATGCGCACGCCTACGGCGGGGCAAAGGCGGAGCCGCTCCTCGTCCTGCTCCCCGGCGAATTGCGCGGCAGGGCCCAGCTCGCCATCGGCTGCGAGGACAAGGACGCCGGCAAGTGCATGTCGCTCGCGCGCGCCGCCGATCGGGCGCACGACGCGCAGGGCGCGCTGGACGCGCTGGACCGCGCCTGCTCCGCCAACTCCGCCGACGCCTGCGCCGAGGCCGGCGATCGCTGGCTGCGACCGGAGACGCGGGACGTGGCCCGCGCGCTTCCGGCGCTGGAGCGCGGCTGCAGCGGCGGCAGCGCCCGGGCCTGCGCGCGGCTGGCGCGGGTCTACGAGGAGGGTGACGGCGCGGCCCCCAGCCCCTCGCTCTCCGCGGATCTGCGCGACAAGGCCTGCGCCAACGGCGACGGCAAGAGCTGCAGGCGGCTCGCCTCGGTGGTCGAGGACGAGGCGCGCGCCGCCGCGCTGCTGAAGAAGGGCTGCGCCGGCGGCGATGCCCGCTCCTGCGCCATGGCCAACGCGCTCGCCCCGCGCGGCGCGGAGGAGGCGGTGGCGAAGTCGCAGTCCGCCGCGCCCGCGCCGGCCCCGAAGCCCGCGCTTCCCGAGGCGGCGGAGTCGCACGACAACGTCGCCGGTTTCGCCCTGGTAGGCCTCGCGGCCGTGGCGGTGGGCGGAGCGGTGGTGATGGGGATGCCCATGCCGGAGCAGCACGCAAGGGGCTCCAACCGGCACGCGCTGGTCGATGCGGCCCCTGCGTCGTCGTCGAGGACCGGGCTGGTCATCGGCCTGAGCGCGGCGGCGGCCATCTCCGCGACCACCGGCATGGTGCTGCTCTTCTCCCATCACTCCGAGCCGGAGAAGCCGAAGGTGAACGTGGGCCTCTCCCCCGGCGGGCTCGTCGTCTCCGGCACGATGCCCTGAAGCCCTCTCGGGCGCGCGGTGCCGCCACGAAGTCCGTCGCGGCGCCGTGCGCGGCTCGTCCAGCGTCCCCTGCTACCCTCGGCGCGATTGTCGCTGGTTTCCCCACCCGTAATTTTCCTCCCTCGCTTGAGCGCCCAGGGAGGATCAGCGACACTTTCGCCGGTGGAAGGCGCGGAAGCCATCGTCGTCGAAGACGATCCGGAGATTCGCCGGCTGGTCGCGGACTGCCTGCGCCGGATGGGGCTGCGCGCGGTGGAGGCGGGGAGCGCCGCGGAAGCCTCTGCGCTGCTCGATCGCACCACGCCCGCCCTGATCTGCCTCGACCTGCGGCTGCCCGACGGCTGCGGCATCTCGCTCTGCGAGCAGGTCCGCTCCTCGCCCCGGCTGCGGGACGTCCCCGTCCTGGTGATCAGCGGGCTGTCCGTGCCGCTGGACCGCGAGCGCGCCGAGGTGGCCGGCGTGGACCACATCCTGGTCAAGCCATTCGACGCCGAAGCGCTCATCCGTTCGGTCCGCGATCTGCTCGCGCTCTCGTCGGTCACAGCGAGCTGACCGCCAGCCGCAATGGGCATGCGGTTTACGTTGACGTTGACGTTGACGGCGACGTGGCCGTGATCGAGCGCGTCGCGCGCTGTCCCGGCGGTGCCGCGGTGGTCCGCGCAGCGCGTCGGGCTACGCCAGCTCGCGCAGCATCGCGGCCACGTCGTCCAGGTCCACCGGCTTGACCAGGTGCTCCTCGAAGCCCGCCTCGCGGCTGCGCAGCCGGTCCGCTCCTGGCCGTAGCCGGTCACCGCGACGAGCCGCAGCGCGGCGAGCCCGGGCAGCGCGCGCAGGCGCCGGCGCGAGCTCGTAGCCGTCCATCACCGGCAGGCCGATGTCGAGCAGCGCCACCTCGGGCGCGAACCGCGCGGCGCCGCCGCAGCGCGCGTCGGGCCGTCGTAGGCGGTCGCGCACCTCGTGGCCGAGCGTGCGCAGCGCCTCCGCCAGCAGCTCGGCCGCGTCCTCGTTGTCGTCGACCACCAGCACCCGCCGCGACGGGCCGCCGTCGGCGCGCCGGCGCGCGGCGCGGGCCGCCGGCGGCGCGCAGCTCGCCGTCGCAGCGCGGGCAGGCGGACGGTGAACTCGCTGCCGCGGCCCGGCCCGTCGCTGTGCGCGCTCGACGCGTGCCGCCGTGCAGCTCGACCAGGTCTGCGCACGATGCGCCAGGCCGAGCCCGAGCCCGCCCTGGCCGGCGGTCGAGCGTCTGCGCTGCCCTGCACGAACAGATCGAAGACGCGCGGCAGCATCTCGGGCGCGATGCCGATGCCGTTGTCGCGTCACCGCGATGCGCGACCTCGGCGCCCTCGCGGCGCGGCGCGCGACGCGAGATCGCGGCCGCCGCGGTCGGTGTACTTGGCGGCGTTGGTGAGCAGGTTGCGCGACACCTGCGCCAGCCGCGCCGGGTCGCCGTCGACGCCGCAGGCCGCTCGTCGGCACGTCGACGTCGAGGTGGTGCGCGCGCTGCTCGAGGAGCGGGCTCGCCATCTCGACCGCCTTGGCCACGACCGCCGCCACCTCGACGCGGCTCGCGCGCAGCTCGATCTTGCCGCGCGCGATGCGCGACACGTCGAGCAGATCGTCGACCAGCCGGACCAGGTGCGCGCACCTGGCGCTCGATCACCGCGCGCTCGCGCTCGCCGCGCCTCGTGCCGCGCATGCGCATCAGCTGCAGCGCGGTCACGATGGGCGCGAGCGGGTTGCGCAGCTCGTGGCCGAGCATGGCCAGGAACTCGTCCTTGGCGCGGCTCGCCCCCTCCGCCTGCGCGCGCAGCACCTCCACCTTGCGCCGCGCCTCCACCTGCTCGGTCACGTCGGCGGCCACCACCATGGAGCCCATCACCTGCCCGGCCCCGTCCCGGAGCGGCTGCAGCACGTAGTTGAACCAGTGGTCGCGCGGCTGGCTCTCTCCCGGCCCGCGGATGGGAACGTGCAGCTCGGTCACGCTCTGCGGCTCGCCCAGCGCGAAGGCCCGGTCCATCGACTTGAACACGGAGTGGTCGGGCGGCAGCTCGGAGAAATCTCGCGCACCTCCTTGCCCGCGATGCCCGTCCGTCCCACCATCGCCTCGTAGCGGGCATTGGCGATCTCGCAGCGGTGCCGGGGACCCTGGTAGACGGCGAGCGCCACCGGCGCCTGCAGGAAGGTGAGGTGCAGGCGCTGCCGCTCGCGGTCGCGCTCCTCCTGCGCGCGGCGCACGGCGGTCATCTCGTACCAGGAGGTGACCGCCCCGGTGATGGCGCCGGCAGAGTTGCGCAGCGGCCCGGCGGTGGCCTGGACGTACGCCCGCGTCCCGTCCGGTCGCTGGAACTCCACGCCCACCGCGTTGACGGTCTCGCCGCGCAGCCCCCGCACCAGCGGGAAATCCTCCGAGGAGAGCGGCCGGCCCTCCTCGTCCCAGGCGGCGAAGGTGTGATCGTAATTCGAGGCGGCGGCGGGCGCCGGGATGGGCCCTCCGAGATTTCCTTCGCCGCGGCGTTGGTGAACACCATCCGCCCCTCCGCGTCGGAGATCATCACCCCCGCGGGGAGCTGCTCGAGGATGGCGCGCAGCCGCTCGCGATCCTCCTGGGCGCGCAGGTGCAACTCGCGCTCGCGCCGCAGCCGCGACCGCTCCTCCTCCACCCGCTTGAGGTCGGTGATGTCCTGCGCGGTGCCGGCCATGCGCACCGGCTTGCCTTCGGCGTTCTTTTCGCAGGTGCCGAGCACGAGCAGGGTGCGCGCCTCGCCGCCGCGCATGCGCAGGTCCACCTCCTGCAGGAAGGGCTCGCCGGATTTGCACGAGCGCGTCACCACCGCGCGCATGCGCTCGCGGTCGGAAGGGTCCACCCGCTGCGACACTTCCTCGAGCGCGCGGACGAGCTGTTCCGGGCCAGGCACGGCGGATGTGGCGGGAACGCCGAGCACATGGAACAGCTCGTCCGACCACCAGAGTCCGCCTGCGAGAATCCCACTCCCAGCTCCCCAGGAGCGCGATGCGCTGCGCCTCCGCGAGCAGCTTCTCGCTGCGTGCGAGGCGCGACGCCACCTCCGCGTTCTCGCTCACGTCCACCGCCGCCGCGAGCCATCCCTCGGACTCGCCATCGCGCTGCAGCGGCGCCACGAAGAGACGCACGTCGACGCGGCGGCCGTCCTTGCGCGCGAAGCGTACGGTGAAGCCGTCGCGCGGAGCCTCTCCCCGCAGGGTGCGCGCGAAGGCGTCCTCGATGGCGGGGCGGCCTTCCTCGGGCCAATAGGGAAGCGGCGGCGCGCGGTCGAGCAGCTCCTCGGCGGAAAAGCCGACCAGCTCGCAGAACGAGGGGCTCACGTAGACCTGACGCCCCTGCGGATCCACCGCGGCGAGGCCTACGAAGCCGATCCCGAGGGCACGCAGGACGCTCTCACCGCTCGGCGTGTGCACGCGGCGAGTGTACCGGAAGCCGCAGGGCTCCGCTTCAGCCGCGAACGCGGATGCGTCGCAAATGGAACGGGCAGCCGAGAGAGCGTCACGCGGCGGCGATACACATTTTCGCGCCATGACCAACGTCAAACGACCGCAGGGACAGGCGGGCGGGGCAGCCCATCGGCAGCCGGCAGGGCGGAGCGCCGGACGCACCCAACGACACCGATCTGAACGAGGTGGGCCGGCCGCATCGCACGGCGACCGAGCGGGCGCGGTTGATCCAGAACCCGGATCTCAACCAGGCCGACAACTCGCGCGGGTCGCAGGATCAGGCGCAGGGATCGCAGACGGGCGCGGACATCGACACCATCCCCGAGCCCTGAGGCGCGACCCTCGAGAGCGAGAAGGTGAAGGGCGCCTTGCGCAGCGCATCCACCGCGTGGCAGATGCTCAGGCTGCGCACGAGCGCGAGGATGCGCGCGCGATCCTCGGCGGGCAGCTCGGCGAAATGCTGCAGCAGCTCGCGGGACATCGTCGGGGAGCTCGGAGGGCATGTGACGCAGACGAGCAATCCCCGTGCCGCAGACCTGCCGTTCCCCGAGAGCCTCTGCCACCGCTGCGCAGCTCCACCGCGCTACGTGCGCACGGACACGAGCATTTTCATCATGTGCCCGCTCTTGCCGCAGAAGTATCCGCCGCAGCCGGTGCGCGCCTGTCCGCTCTTCCGCCCGCGGCAAGAATCCTGAACTTCCTGCCGGATTGTCCGCTGCAGGTCAGTTCATTTTGCGGTACACGCCGACCACCACGCCGATGATCTGCGTCTCGCGGAAGTCGTCGCGGTCGAACGTAGATGGGCTTGAGCCGCGGGTTCGAAGGCTGGAAGCGGATGCGGTCGCCCTCGGGGTAATAGCGCTTCACCGTAGCCTCGTCCTCGATCATCGCCACCACGATCTCGCCGGGGCTCGCCTGCAGCTGCTTGCGGACGAAGATGTAGTCGCCGTCGAAGATGCCGTCGCCGATCATCGAGTCGCCCGCGACGCGCAGGGCGAACACCTTCCGCCCGCCGTCGCCGAGCAGCATGCTGTCGATGCGGACGTGATCGGTGATGTTCTCCTGCGCCAGGATGGGCGCGCCCGCCGCCACCTTGCCGATGACCGGGACCTCCACCGCCTCGCCCGCCGTCCACCGCGACGAGCTCGCGGCGGCTGGAGAGCCTGGGGCAGCGCGGCCGCCTGCGAGCGCCCGCCCTCGATGACGCTGAGCGCGCGGCTCTTCAGCTCGCCGCGCATCAGGTAGCCCTTGCGCTCGAGCGCCTTGAGGTGATCGTTGACGCCGTTGGTGGAGCGGATGCCGAAGTGCTCGCCGATCTCGCGGATGGTCGGCGGGTAGCCCTGATCCTGGATGCTCTTCTTGATGAAGGCAGAGGATCTTTTCCTGGCGTTCGGTCAGCGGCTCGGTCATGGCCGCGCCAACCTACTGAACGCGTGACACACTGGTCAAGTTTTCAGCCGTGCCCTCCGGGTCTCAGGGCGGCTGTCCCGTCCAGTCGATGGCCACGCCCTCCTGGAGGTTCATGGGCGCCTCCTCCATCGGCGCCGCAGGAGCGGACTTGTCGCAGGGGATTGACCGGCGCACCTCCCTGCCGGCCGCATCGCGGATGACGACCCGCACCGAGGTCCTCCCCGAACGCATTGGGGACGCGGACGTGGAAGGCTCCGCCGGCGGCCAGGCCAACGGCTGCGCCCTCGACCATGACCTCGGCGCCGGCGGGTGCGTTGCCGTGGACGTCCGCACAGAGATCCGCCTCGATGGGCGCGGGAGGGGCCGCGGCGATCTTGAGCAGGAGCGTCCTCGCGATGGGCTCGGCCGAGGAGGGCGGCTGGCCGTGCAGCGCCACCGCCTGGGTGCCGGCGCTCACCGCGACGGTGTGCTCGTGCGCGCTCAGCCGGACGGTGCCGGTCTCCGCCGCGATGGCCACCGCCGCGCCCGTGGAGAGCATGCCGAAGCGTGCCGCTTGCGCCTCGGCCACCGCGCCGCCCTGGCTCTCGACGCGCAGGACGCGCCCGCCGTCCGCCTGGTAGTCGACGGCGATGCGGCCGCGGGAGAGCTTGAAGCGGTGCACCTTCCCGGTGAGCTGGCGGACGGTGAGCTGGGTGCCTTCGGCCACCGTGAGCCGGCTGCGATCGCCGACCACGAGGTCGGTGTGGGCGCCGCGCGCGGTGCGCACCGAGTCCTCGGGCAGCAGCCGTTGGCCCACCGCCAGCGCGGAAGCGCCCTTGCCCGGCGAAAGGCGGAACACCTCGCCGGCCACCGCCACCACCACCGCTCCCTCGGGTTGCCGCGAACCTTTGCCGTCCACCTCGTAGACCGTGCGCTGGAACACCACCCACGACGAGCCGAGCACGGTGACGAGGACGAGGCATACCTGAAGCCCGGTTCTGGCGCGCTCGCGGCTCGCCATCAGCGCGCTGCGACCTCCGGCAGCGGGCGCGTCATCGCAGGTGTGCCATCCCCGCCGCCGCCGGCAGGACGATGGTGAAGGTCGCGCCGTGCCCCTCGGCGCTCTCGACCACGAGCTTGCCGTGGTGCGCCTCGACGATGCTGTGCGAGATGGAGAGCCCGAGGCCCACGCCTTCGCGGTTCTCCTTGGTGGTGAAGAAGGGATCGAAGATGCGCTCGCGCAGCGCAGGGGGAATTCCCTTCCCGGTATCGCTGACGGAGAGCCGGAGCGCCGCGCCCTCCACCTCGCTCAGCGTCACCTTGAGCGTTCCCCCCGCGGGCATGGCGGTGATGGCGTTCTGCAACAGGTGCGCGACCGCCTGCTGCATCTGCGCCGGGTCGCCCTGGGCCTCGCAGGTGGTCAGCTCGGTCGAGAGCTGGATGCCGCGCGCGCGCATCTGCCCCTCGTAGAGATCGAGCGCCGCCATCACCGACGCCGCGAGCGGGAACTTCTTTCCCGCGCCTTCGCGTTCCTGGTCGGCGAAGGCGCGCAGATCGGAGACGATCTTGGAGACCCGCCGCGCCTGCTCCTGCAGGACGCGCACCTCCTCCTCGTGGCGGGTGCCGGCCAGGTCCTTGCGCAAGAGGCCCGCCATGCCGCAGATGGCGGTGAGCGGGTTGTTCAGCTCGTGGGCCACGCCGGCCCCGAGCGTTCCCAGCGCGGCCAGGCGCCGCGTCCGCAGCATCTGCTCCTGCGCCACCCTCAACTCCGCGGTGCGCTCCTCCACCCTCTCCTGGAGGACGGCGTTCCAGCGGCGGATCTCCTCGTCGCGGCGCACAATCTCGCCGGCCATCTCGCCGAAGGCGCGGGAGAGCTCGCCAATCTCGTCGGCGCCTTCCACCTCGAGCTTGCGCGCGCTCCCTTCGCGCAGCGCCTGCACGCCTTCGCGCAGCTTGCGGACGCGCTCGGTGACGTGGCGCGAGAGCAGCGCTCCCAGCACTCCCACCAGCAGGAGCGAGACCGCAACCCAGAAGAGCGTGTACCTGCGCACCAGCGCGGCAGGCCGCAGCGCGGCGCTCTCCGGCTGCGCCACCACCACCGTCCAGCCCAGGGTGCCCACCGGCGCGGCCGCGGCGAGCCAGCTCTGCCCGTCGGCGCGCTCCAGCATGCGCACGCCGCGGTCGTGGAGGAGCGCCCGCTCGGAGGCGGTGAGCGGCGCGGGCACGGGCTGTGCCAGCACCGTTCCTTCCCGGGTGGCAAGGTAGGCGACGCTGCCGCCGCTCGAGGCCTGCAAGAGCTGCCGCGAGAGCTGGTCCAGCGAGAGCTCCGCCGTGAGCACGCGGCTTCCGCGAAGGCGCAGCGCGATGGGCAGCCGCATCCGGGCGTCGGCGCCGGCGTAAGGCCCGCCGATGGCGAGGCCGGCGCGGGCGGCGAGTTGAACCGGCGCGCGCTCGCGCAAGAGCTCCAGCTCCGGGGCGGGCCTGCCGTTGCCGCTCTCCCATACCGCCGGCCCGGGCGGGATCTGCAGCGCGTCCACCAGCTCGAGCTGCCGGTAGGGGATGCGCAGGGCCGTCGCCAGCTCCGCGTCGGAGAGATCCTCCAGGGGCAGGACGCTCATCGCCTGCGAGAGCGCCTGTGCCCCTTGCGCCACGAAGCGCTCGCAGGAGCGCGCCACCTCCGCCGCCACCTGCGCCTGCGCCGCGCCCACCGTTTGCACCAGCTCGGCGCGGTTGACGGTGAACGACAGCCAGCCGAGCACCGCCGCGGGCACGACGCCAACCATCGCCAGCACGGTGAAGATCCTGCTGCGGAATCTCATCGGTCGCGGGGCCTCGAGAGGAAGCCGAGCATAGGGCCGCGCGCAGAGTGCCAGCAAGGAACCGGCGGGTGCGGGGGCGCGGGGAAATCCGCGCAAGCCGCCTACATCAGCGGCTCTGCGCGTGACGTGCGAGGAGCAGGTGCTCCTGGAGCTTCTGTTCGATCTGTTCCAGCTGTGCGGAAGGGCCGTCGCCGGCGCGGCGCAGCTCGCGCACCTCCTCGAGCAGCGCCTCGGCGGAGAGCAAGACCTCGCGCCCCGCCGCCTTGGTGGCCACCAGCCGCGAGAGCAGGTGCAGAGAGCGCCGGCGCAGATCGGCGGTCGCGTGGTGGACGCGGGCTTCGAGGATCTCGACCGGCGTGTTCCCCGGGTGGTGACCGGCGGTTCCACGATGGTCTCGTCCTCGGGCGCGTCGTTCTGCGGAGCCTCGCTGCCCTGCACCACGCGCAGCTTGGCGAGCAGCACCTGCCGGTCGTACTCGTCCTTCATCGCCTTGAGCGCGTCGTCCACGCGCGCGGCGATGCGATCGAGGTCGTCGAAGGGCTTCTCGATGTAGTCCACCGCGCCGAGCCGCAGCGCCTCCACCGCGCTCGCCGTCGAGGCGTAGCCGGTCATCACGATGCAGGCGCAGTAAGGCTGCACCTGCCGGACGCGGCGGATGAGCTCGATGCCGTCCAGGCCGGGCAGGTTCTTGTCCGCGAGCACGCAGCCGAACCCTTCGTGCTCGATCAGGGCGAAGGCCTCCTCCGCGTTCCGGGCGGTGCGGACGGTCATTCCCCTGTTTCCCAGCACGCGCTTGAAGAGGTCGAGCACGACCGGCTCGTCGTCCACCACCAGGACGCTGGAGGAGAACGGTGTGGTCACCGTCTGCATCGGCCCACAGACTAGGGGCAACCTCGGCGCGGCAGCAAGGTGCCTTCTGCCCACACGCCTTTGCGGGTTGCGGTATACGGCGGCCATGCTGCGCGCCAATCAGGCGGTCCGACTGGGGTTGCGCGCCGCTTCGCGCAATCCCGAGCTTTCTTTTGGCAAGGCGTTGCTCGACGAGGGCGGGAGCCTGCTCGCGCTCCTTCCCGTGGCGCTCGCGGCCCTGCTGGTGGTGGGCACGGTCCAGCGCGGGAACGTGCTCGCGGCATTGCGCGCCCTGCGCGGCGTCGGCTGGTCTTCCCTGGGCGGGGTGGCGGCCGCCCTCGCCATGGTCTTCACGCTCGCGATGCTCTTCTGGGCCGGCGCGCTGCCGCTCCTCGCCGCCGACGCCGAGCTGGGACGGCGGCCGCCGGCGGGCAACTTCGTCGGCCTCGTCTCGCGCGGCGCGGCCCGCGTCCTCGCGGCTGGAGCATTGGCATGGGCGCTGCTGCTCCTCTTCAATCTCGCCTGCGCGGCGGCCCTCTTGCTGGCGCTGCCGCTCTGCGTTCTGCACCCATCCCCGGCGCTCTTCGCTTTGACGGCGCTGATCGGCGCGGGTGCGCTGACGGGCAGCGTCCTCGTCGACCTGCTCGCGCGGCTCACCCTGGTGCGCGCGGCGGCGTTCGGCGACGGAGCGAGCGCCGCGTTCGGGAAGGCTTCGTCGCTCTTCGCCTCGAGGCTCGGCGCCTGCCTGGTGGTCACGGTCGCCTTTCTCTTCCTGGAGATGATCGCCGCCACCGTGACCGCCATGCTCACCGGCCTGCTTCCCGGCGCGATACCGCTAGACCCGCGCGCGGAGCTCGTCGCGCTGGCTCCGCGCCTCGCCATCGGCCTCGCTGCCGCCGCGGTCTTCGCCTGGCTGGAGGTGGCGCGCATGGGCGCGCTGGCGGCGCTGGCGGCGGACGCCGAAGGCCTCATCGACAAGGCGCTGGTCGAGCCGCCGCCGGTTGCCGAGCTGGTGGTGGAGGCGCTGCCCGCGCCCGGGTCAACGGACGGGTTTGAGCGGGCGCAGCGCGTGCTGGAAGGCGTGGAAGAAGTGCGCCGCCTTCTCGCGCAGCGGCACACGGGTCCGCCCGGCGCCTCGCCGCACGAGAGTCAGCATCGCGTCGGCGGGGGTCCTCGTCCCCAGCGCGCGCAGCTTCAAGGTGAGGTCGCGATCGACGAGGAAGAGGCCGGCGCGGCCCAGCATGCCGAGCCGTGAGAGCGCGGTCGCATCGGCGTCGGCCAGCATGGCGAACCCGAGGCCGCGCTCCGCGCGGAGGAAGCGGAGCGCGGACGGCTCGGCGTGGCCGATGGCGCAGACCGTGACTCCGGAGCGGAACAGCGCGAGCGTCGAGTCGCGATAGTCCGCGAGCAGCCGCAGCCCCTCCGGATCGTTCACCCCGCCGAAGAAGAGGATGACGAGCGGCCCCCTGCCCGGGAGCGAGGAGAGGGCCAGGGGCCTGCCCGCCTCGTCGAGCAGCTCCAGGTCGGGCAATTTCTCCCCCACTTTCGGGGAAGCCGGATCCCATTGCATGGCGAAAACGTAGTCACTTGAAGAAGCGGCGCACGCTGATCTTCTTCAGCCGACCTGCGAGCAGCGTCCAGGTGACGGCGGCGCCGAAGAGCATGGCCGAGAGCGCCAGCCCGACCAGCGCCGGCACCGGCCAGACCGTGCTCCCCGCCCCGCCGGTGGCGCGACCGACCAGGGAGAACGCGCCGACGATCAGGCTGGCCGCGATCATGCCGGCGAAGAGCAGGATGCCCAGCGCCTTCACGTTGGTGTTGAGCCGCGACAGCTCCTCGCTGCGGACGGTGACGTTGAACTTGCCGCCCTCCAGGTCCATGAGGATCTGCGAGAGCTGCTGCGGCGTGTCCTGGAGGAAGCCCTGCAGCTGCAGGAGCATCCGCAGCGCGCCGCCGCTCATGCTCCCCGGGTTGTAGCGGTCGTAGAGGAGCTGCTTGGCGTAGGGCAGCGCGGCCTCGCCCACGTCCAGGTCGGGATCGAGCTGGCGGACGATGCCCTCGGTGGTGGCGGCCGCCTTGGAGAGCACCGCGTACTCCTTGGGTATCTTGATCCGGTACTTCATCGCCAGGTCCACGAGCTCGGTCATCAGCGCGCCGGAGTCCACCTCGGAGAGCTTGAGCCCGAGGTAGCGGTCGAGCAGGTCGTGGATCTGGTGGCGGAACTGGTGCAGGTTGATGCGGTCGTCGGGAGCGCCCACCTTGTAGAGCAGCCGCGCCACCGTGTCCGGATCGCGCAGCGAGACGGCCACCACGAAGAGGACGATGGACTCCTGCATCTGCCGGGAGAGTCGCCCCACCAGCCCGAAGTCGAGCAGGCCGATGCGGTTGCCCTCCATCACGATGACGTTGCCGGGATGCGGGTCGCCGTGGAAGAGGCCGTCGCTGAAGAGCTGGTGGAAGCTCGCCTCCATCACGTGCCGCGCGAGCTGCTTGCGGTCCACGCCCGCCGCCTCCGGGTCTTCGAGCACGGCGTTGAGCTTCACGCCCTTGAGCTCCTGCAGGGTGATCACCGACCTGCAGGAAAGCTCGCGATACAGCCGCGGGATGACCACGTAGGGCCGCTCCGCGTGGTTGCGCGCGAACTCCTCGATGTTGCGCGCCTCGTTCTCGAAGTCCAGCTCCAGGAGCATGGCGGCGCGGAACTCGGTGACGATGCCGGTGGGCGTGTAGATGCCGGTCTCCTCGATCACGCCTTCGAGGAAGCGGGCGAGGTAGAAGAGCAGGTCGGTGTCGCTGCGGATCTGCTCCTCGATGCCGGGCCGCTGCACCTTCACCACCACGTCGTCGCCCGAGGCGAGTCGGGCGCGGTGCACCTGGGCGATGGAGGCGCTGGCCATCGGCTCGGGATCGACGAAGGCGAAGAGCTGCTCCGCGGGCCGGCCCAGTCCCTCTTCGATGAGCTTGAAGACGAGCGAGACCGGCATGGGAGCGGCGCGGTCTTGCAGCTCCGACAGCTCGGCGATGAAGTCCGCCGGAAGGATGTCGGGCCGCGCGGAGAGGATCTGGCCGAGCTTGATGAAGGTGGGCCCCAGCTCCGCCAGGGTGTCGCGAAATCTCCTGGCGGTGGTGGCGCGCGCGGCTTCTCGGACGGGCGCCTGGTCCTCGCGCCGTCCGAGCACGTCCCAGATGCGGGCGCGGTCCCAGAGCTCGCCGAAGCCGTGGCGTACGACCACCGCGCTGATCTCGCGCAGGCGGCGCAGATCCTGGACGGCCTGAATCACGGACCCGCTTCTCTCACAGCGCGGAGAGCAGATCCACCTTCACGAGCACGGTGTCGCCGTGGGTCACGCCCGCCGAGGAAAGCGTTCCCAGCTCCGCGCCGAGATCGAGGCGGGAGGGCAGGGGCGTGACGTCGCCCGAGCTCTGGTGCGCGTAGACCAGGTAGAAGGTGGAGCCGGTGCGCCATTCCCAGCGCAGGATCAGGTTCACGTTGAGCGCCGCCTGGCGGTCGTCGTAGCTGACGGGGGTGGCAAACGGGCGCAGCTCGTCGAGCCTGAC
This sequence comes from uncultured delta proteobacterium, assembly GCA_963792275.1. GTDB lineage: Bacteria > Myxococcota > Myxococcia > Myxococcales > 40CM-4-68-19 > 40CM-4-68-19. Next base: position 145,038 of record CAWBVQ010000004.1, on the reverse strand, counting down.
GGTGCGGCGGAAGGGCTCGTTCACCTGCGCGCGCAGGATCTGCCCGTAGGAGATGCCGGCGGCGAAGAGCTGCGTGTAGGCCTGGAAGGTCAGATAGGGCGTGAACGCGTAGGTGGCGCGCAGGGTCGCGCTCACGCTGCGCGCGTGCTGCGGCGCGAGCAGGTAGTCGCGCGGCACGCGAGTGGCAAGCGAGGGATCGAGTCCGATCGCGGTTCCCGGCACGGTGGCGGTGCGGACCTGGCGGATGGTGCCGGCGTTCTCGTTGTAGGCCAGATCGAAGCTGCCATCGAGCTGGGGCAGGGGCCGGAAGACGAGCGTGCCCTCGAGCTGGTTCTGCCTCTCGAAGCGCGGCCAGGAGCGCGACTCCGTCCAGGAGAGCTGGTACTGCAGCCGCTTGCGCGGATCGGTGGAGATGAAGCCGTACCAGGCGGCGCTGGACTGCCGCTCGATGGGCGTGCCGTCCTCGAGCTCGCGATCGTCCACGAACGGCGCCTGCACGATGGTGCCGGTGTCCACGAACCAGAAGGAGTTGGAGTTGAAGGAGAACTCCGCGATCCCGTCGCGATCGAGGCGGAGGTCGAAGGGCGCGTCGCGGACCTCGCGCGCCGCGAAGATGAGCTGGGCCGACTGCCAGAGCGGACCAGGGTGCGGATCGCGCCACCCCGCGTAGCCCATCAAGCGGGCCAGGTTGGCCCGCGGCATGAACCCGAGATCGTCCACGCTGAACTTCTTGGTGAGCAGATCTCCCATCGCCGCCGCGAACCAGTGCTCGCCCAGGTACTTCACCTTGCCCGACCCGGCGAAGCCGCTCGCGGTGGGCCCGCGGAAGGTCCCGTCCGGCAGCGTCTCCGGCTGGTTGCCGGTCAAGAGCGAGCCCGCGGCCTGCACCGTCGTCTCCAGCGAGCGGTCGGCGGTGAACACGGTGAGGTCGCCTTCTCCGACGTGCGCGTGGCGCCGCTGCAGCCCGAGCGATGGGGCGGCGAAGATGGGATCCACCGCCGTGCCGCTGACGCCGAGGAGCGCGTGGTCGCCGAGGGGAGCGCGGACGCGCGCGGCGGCGTCGTGACGCGCCTCCACCGTGCGCAGATCCTCGACGCGGCCGTTCTCGAGGATCTGCGCGGAGACGCGCGGTTCCAGCGCCGTGAGCAGGCCCACGCTGGCGGCGCCGATGGTGCCGCTCACCTTCGCCGCGCTCAAGACCGGCACGCTGGGCTGCTGGTAGACGAGCTTCTGCGTGGTCAGCCCGATGTCGTCGGCCGTAGGCGTGCCGCGACCGATGCGGCGCGAGTAGAAGATCTGGTAGGCGTTCCCGCCGTAGGGCCCGCCCAGGTCGTCGCGCAGCGCGGGCTGGAAGAGGTCGAGCCCCTCGAGGAAGAAGGGCCGCTTCTCGGGAAAGAAGGTCTCGAAGGTGGTGAGGTTGAGGACGCGCTGGTCGGCCTCCACCTGGCCGAAGTCCGGGTTGACGGTGCCCACCAGCGCCAGATCGCTGGCCAGGTTGTAGCGCAGGTCGAGGCCGGCGCAGATGCCGCCTTGCCGCTGCGGATCGAACCCGATGGTGGCGCAGCTGCCCAGCTCTCCCCGCGGGGTCGCGTACGCCGGCACCGAGCGCAGCGCCTTCAGCCCCACGTAGGGCCTCAGCTCCAGCTCGCGGACGGGATGGATGCCGCGCAGCCCGTCGAGCAGCCCGAGCCTGCTGATGTCTCCCGGCCTGCCGTTGGGCCGGAAGCGCCACTGGTCCTCCTCGTGGCGGCGGGAGAGGATGCGGTAGACGTTGAATCCCATCACCGTGGCGCCCTCGGGGATGCGGAGCACGCGCAGCGGAATCTTCATCTCCACCGACCAGCCGCGATCGGTCGTCGCCACGGCGGATTCCCAGGCCGCGTCCCAGTCGGTGGTGAAGTCCGTGTCGTTGAAGTGGATGGCGTCGAGCTGCTGCCCTGCGGCGAAGACCTGGAAGTGGTAGGCGGTGCGGCGGTCGAGGGTGGTGTCGAGGTCGAACTGCACGGTGTCGCCCTCGATGGCGCGGTCGCGCCGGCTCAGCGTCCGCGTCGGCGTCTCGGGATCGTCGCAGATGGCGCCGAAGTAGAGGTACTCGTCGTCCCAGAGCACGCGGAAGGCGGTGTGGACGCTCGCGGGCTGCCCCTCGTCGGGGTTGACCTGCGTGAAGCGGTCCTCCAGGGGCGCCGCCTGCCACTCCGGCTCGTCCATGCGGCCGTCCACGTGGATGGGGCCACCGCTGCGGCGGGCGGCATGGGCGGTGCGCACGTAGAAGGACTCGGGCGGCAACGCCTTCGCCGCCGCGGGCGGTCCGGCGGCGCGCACGGGCAACGCGAGCACCAGCAGGGCCGCGGCGAGAGCTCGCATCCGGCAGTTCACAACGGCGGCGAAGCAGGAACATTTCAACGGTCGCGGACCCGGTTGCCTGTCGTGGTATCTGTGACGCGGTGGCGGAGCCGGTTTCACAGGTGCCTGCGGCGGAGGCGGGGGTCACGCCGATGCTGCGGCAATACCATGACGCCAAGGCGCAGGCGCGGGATGCGCTGCTCTTCTTCCGCCTGGGCGACTTCTACGAGCTGTTCTACGAGGACGCCCGCATCGCCGCGCAGGTGCTGGGCATCACCCTGACCTCGCGGGCCAAGGGCGACGATCGGGTGCCGATGGCGGGCGTGCCGCACCACGCGGCGCGCGGTTACCTCGCCAGGCTGGTGGCGGCGGGGCACAAGGTGGCCATCTGCGATCAGATGGAGGTGCCCGGCCCCGGCAAGCAACTCGTGAAGCGCGAGATCGTTCGCCTGGTCACGCCCGGGACGCTGGTGGACGAGGACGCGCTGGACGCCCGCGAGCCGCTCTGGCTTGCGGCGCTCGCCTCTGCGGGTGACGAGGTGGCGGTGGCGCTCCTCGACGCATCCACCGGCGAGCTGCGCGCGCTGCCTGCGGCCTCGTTGCAGGCGGCGCTCGACGAGCTGATGCGGGTGCGGCCGCGCGAGGTGCTGGTGCCGGAGGGCTTTGCCTTTACCGACGCGGTCCGCCGCGCCAGCTTCGGCGCGCGGGTGGAAGCGCGCAGCTATCGCGATCGGGCGGGGGCGGAGCAATTGCTCAAGCGCCACCTCGGCGTCGCCACCCTGGACGGCTTCGGGCTGCGCGATGGGCTCGCTGCCCAGGCCTCGGCGGAGGCGCTCGCGTATCTTCAAGAAACGCAGCGCTCTTTGGCGCGGCACGTGGTGCGCATCTCGGTGGCGCAGCCGGAGCGAGAGCTGGTGCTCGATCCCGGCGCGGTGCAGAACCTGGAATTGTTCCGCGGGCCGGACGGCCGCAAGACGGGCACCTTGCTCTCGGTGGTGGACCGCACGCTGACGGCGTCGGGAGGGAGGTTGCTCGCGCGCTGGCTCTCCGCGCCGCTGCTCGATCTCGCGGAGATCCGCGCGCGGCAGGACGCGGTGGAGGAGCTGTCGCAGGCATCCGTGCTGCGGGAGGAGATCTCCGCGCGGCTGCGCTCGATGCTGGACGTGGAGCGCCTTTTGGGACGGCTGGCGGTGGGGCAGGGCGCGCCGCGCGATCTGGCGGGGCTGCGCGCCTCGCTGCGGGAGATGCCGGAGCTGGCTTCGCTTCTTGCGGGCTGCTCCTCGCCATTGCTGGCCGAGCTTGCGCCGCCCCTGCGCGCGCTGGTGGACCTCTGCGATCTGCTGCAGCGCGCGCTCGTGGACGAGGTGCCGGCGGGCGCGAGCCGGGCTTCGCGCGGCCCGGCTTCCGGCCTGCGCTCGACGAGCTCACCGACCTCGCGCAGGGAGGCCGCGCCGCCATCGCCGCCATGGAAGCGGCGGAGCGGCTGCGCACCGGCATCGCTTCCTTGAAGGTCCGCTACAACAAGATCTTCGGCTTCTACATCGAGGTGACCAAGCCCAACCTGCACCTGGTGCCGGCCGACTACCAGCGCAGGTCCAGCACGGTGGGCGCGGAGCGCTTCGTCACCCCGGCCTTGACCGAGCACGAGGCGCGCGTCCTCTCCGCCGAGGAGCGCCGCGCCGCCCTGGAACAGCAGATCTTCGAGGAGCTGCGCCAGGCGGTGCTGGCGCGCAGCGCGGGGCTTCGCGCTTGCGCGGAGGCGGCGGCGCAGGCGGATGCGCTGCTCTCCTTGGCGCGGGTGGCCTCGGAATCCGGCTGGGTGCGGCCGCTGGTCGACGACAGCGAGGTGATCGAGATCCAGGGCGGGCGGCATCCGGTGGTGGAGCGCGCGCTCTCGCTATCGGGCGAAGGCCCCTTCGTGCCCAACGACGTGCTGCTCGATGCGGAGAAGCGGCTGATCGTGCTCACCGGTCCGAACATGGCGGGAAAGAGCACCGCCATGCGCCAGGTGGCGCTGATCGCCGTGTTGGCGCAGACCGGGTCGTTCGTGCCCGCCACCCGCGCGCGCATCGGCGTGGTGGACCGGCTCTTCACCCGCGTGGGCGCAGCCGACGACCTGGCCCGCGGCCAGAGCACCTTCATGGTGGAGATGGCCGAGTGCGCGCGAATCCTGCACCAGGCCACGCCGCGCTCGCTGCTCATCCTCGACGAGGTGGGCAGGGGAACTTCCACCTTCGACGGTCTCGCCCTGGCCTGGGCCATCGCCGAGCACCTCCACGACGTGGTCCTCTGCGCGGACCTTATTTGCGACGCATTACCACGAGCTCTGCGACCTGGCCCGGGAGAAGCCGCGAGTGGTGAACCTCACCATGGCCGTCACCGAGGTGGATGGCCAGGTGGTGTTCCTGCGCAAGATCGTGGCCGGCGCCGCCTCGCGCAGCTACGGCATCCACGTGGCCAAGCTGGCCGGGCTGCCGGAGAGCGTGCTCAAGCGCGCCCGGGAGATCCTCGGGAACCTCGAGGCGCAGGAGCTGGACGAGACGGGACGGCCGGCGCTGGCCGGGCCGCGCCGCAGCAAGCGCGCGCAGCTGGGCTTGTTCGAGGCCCCTCCTCCACCTCCGCCGCCACCCTCCGAAGTGGAGGAAGCGCTCCGCGGCCTCGACCTCTCCCGCACCACCCCGCTCGACGCTCTCCTCTGGTTACACGCGCAGCAGAAGAAGCTGCGATGATTTCTTTCAGAATCCGTTCGCGTATCAATGCGAAGAAGCTCAGGATGCAGTGTCTCCTTCTCAACTCGTCCCAGGACGAGTTCGCAGCTGGGGTACCGGCTGGGCGGCCCTGATCCACAGCCCGGTCAGGCTCCGTGCCAAACAGCCCATTGCGCCAACGCGGATCGTCGATGCCGCCTGGAACCTCGGCTGCCACACCGGGCGCGGATGCTCGCGGGTGCGCGTGCGGCCGACGCGGCTGCCGTTCCCGTGCGGGTCGGCGAAGCGATACCAGTACCAGGTGGGCGGGGCGGCGGGTCGTCGCATCCGTCGGGCGGGGTGTCACACGCGCCCGCGGGGATGCTATGCAGATCGTCGATGCTGGCGCTCCTCCTGGCCTTGGCGTGGTTCGAGGTGCCAAGGGAGATCGAACGCCACACCGCGGCCGGAATGCCGTACGCGCAGGCCTTTCGCCAGGTGGTCGGCTCGCTCGATGACGTGGCCGCCGCCTACGCGGTGCGGGCGATCCGCGATCAGCCCGCGCTGGTGGCCGAGGACGACGCGCGACGCTACCTCGTCGAGAAGGACGTGCGCATGGGCCGGCTCTGCGGCCTGGTGGTGCGGCCGAGAAAGGCGCCGCCCAAGCTCGCCACCCTGCTCGAGCTGACCATCTATGCGGACTGGGACACGCTCCTGGCCTTCAGCGCGCGCATGGCGGCATCGCGCGGCTATGCCGCCGTCGTCGCGCTCGTCCGTGGGAAGGGCTGCGGCGAAGGGCAGCCGGTCCCCTACGCGACCAACCCTGACGACGCGGCCGCCGCGATCGATTGGATCACGCGGCAGCCCTGGAGCGACGGCCGGGTGGGCATGTTCGGGGGCAGCTACTCGGGCGGCGCGGCCTGGGCGGCGACGAAACGGATGCCCAAAGCGCTCAAGACCATCGTGGTCGGCGCGCCGGTGGGACCGGGACTCGACGTGCCCATGGAGAACGGCATCTTCTGGAACTTCGTCTATCCGTGGCCCTTCTTCACCACCGACGACAAGTGGCTGGACAATGCCACCTACAACGACCGCGAGCGCTGGCAGCGGCTGGACAGGGCCTACTACGTCACCGGACGACCCTATCGCGACCTGCCCGCGATCGACGGGAAGCCCAACCCGATCTTCGAGAGCTGGATCGCCCACCCGGATTACGACTCGTTCTGGCAGTCGATGATTCCCTATCGCGAGGACTTCGCGCGCATCGACATCCCAATCTTGCAGACGGCCGGCTACTATTCCGGCGGGCCGGGCGCCGCGACTTACTATTTCCAGGAGCATTACAAGTATCGCCCGAGCGCCCGGCACTATCTGGTCGTCGGTCCGTGGGACCACGGCGAGGCGCAGCACGGCACGCTCCGCCTGAACGGGCGTCACCAAGAAGAGATCGACGGTTACCCGCTCGACGATGCCGCGAAGATCGACCTCGAAGAGCTCCGCTACCAGTGGTTCGATCACGTGCTCAAGGGCAAGCCGCGGCCGGCGCTGATCGCGGACAGGGTCAACTACGAGGTGACCGGCGCCAACCAGTGGAAGCACGCGCCGTCGCTACAGGCCATGGCGCAGTCGTCGCTGCGGCTGAAGCTCGGGCGCGATCGCGAGATCTCCGTCGACTATCGCGACCGCAGCGACGTCGATCGCGCCGTGCCCGGCGGCAAGTACCTCGACAAGGCAATCGAGACCCGCAATGGCGTCCTCTTCGAAAGCGCGCCTTTCACCGTGCCGACCGAGATCAGCGGCCTGCTCGCGGGACATCTCGATTTCCAGACCAACAAGCGGAGCCTGGACTGCCAGATCGATCTCTATGCGTTGAGCAAGTCCGGCCGATACTTCGCTCTCGCTCCCTGGTGGAGCCGGTTGCGCGGCACGTCCGTCGATTTCCGGGGGATGAGGCTGATGAGCCACCTGCTGCAGCCGGGCGATCGCGTCGTGGCGGTGCTGCGCGTCATCAAGGAGCTGGGCAGGCAAATCAACTACGGCAGCGCGCGTGAAGTCAGCGAGCAAAGCCTGGCGCAGGACGCCGGCGAGCCGCTGCGGGTGAGGTGGCTCGCGAGCTCGCACCTGGATCTCCCCATCGCGCTCCCGGCCAACCCGCCGTCGCGACACCAGCGCCAATGACTGCGACCTAGCCCCATTTCCAGAGGCTCACGCAGCCGCGGCCGTCCAGGGCGCGGCCTTCGCCGCCGCCCAGATCTCCTCCGCCAGCAGTGCCGCCGCGTCGGGCACTCCCTTGAAGCCGGGGAAGGCCTGCATGTCCACCACGTACGGCCGGCCCTCGCTCATCACCACGTCCACGCCGAACAGGCGCACGCCGAAGGCCGCGCCGCAGGCGAGCGCAATCTTCTCCAGCTCGGGGCTCACCGCGAACGCCTCGCCCAGCTTGTCCTCGTACGTCTTCGGAGGCCAGATGCGCCGCACGCCGAAGACCCTGCCGCCCGCGCAGTAGAGCTTGCAGTCGGGCCCGTCGGGCGCGTGGTGCCGCTGCGTGAAGAGCAGCGATTCCGCCGGCGGCAGGGCCAACAGCTCTTCCGCCGTGCGGACCACGAACACGTCGCGACCCTGCGAGCCGCGATACGGCTTCACCACCAGCGCGCCATCCTTCAGCAAGGGCAAGAGCTCCGCGGCATCGCGCGCAAGCCAGGTGGCGGGCACGGGGACGCCTGCCGCCTGCAGCACGCGCGTCGCCACCACCTTGTCGCGCAGCGCGGCCGCGGCCGGATAGGAATTGAGCACGCTCGCGCCCTGCGCGTGCAGCGCGCCCGCCAGGCTCAGGGCGCGGGCGGTCCCCGACTTGAGCACGTAGAGATCGTGCTCGACGCGCACCGTCGAGATGTCGGTGAGCGACTCGTCGGGAAAGAGCACGTCCAGGCGCGCCCCGCGCCCCCGCAGCCGCTCGATCACCTCCGGCATGATGGGGCTCTTGCGCTCGGGCGGGTGCTTCACCATCAGCAGGGCGATACGCATGTGCTCCTCACGGGCTCGGCTTGCGACGGCGGGACGGTCTTGCGGATCACGGCAAAGGCGTAGACCTCGCTCGCCGCGGCGAGCAGCACGCGCGTGGTCATCAAGGCGACGACGCCCCAGCCGTTCCAGAGAAACCCGGCCAGCATCGGGCCCAAGACGCCGCCTGCGTCCTCGCCCATGGAGAGCCAGCTCATCACCCGCGCGCGCTTGCTGCGGTCGAGGTGCGAGACCTGGCTCATCAGCGCGCCCCAGGCCGGGCGGAAGGCAGCCGTGCCCAGGTCGTCCGCGCAGCGCGCGAAGCCCACGCCCGCGAAGGTGGGAGCGACGACGTAGAGCAAAGAGGAGAGGGTGTTGGCCGCGCCGCGGATGCCGAGCACCAGCTTGCGGCTCACGTTGTCCGAGAGCCAGCCGAAGATCGGTGCCGCGCTCACCGCGACCGCGGTGGAGACCGCGTAGACGAGGCCGGTCTGGGTGGTGGTCAGCCCCGCGTACTCGGTGGCCAGCACCGGGAAGAGGCCCGCCAGCATTTCCGCGCTGCTGGCGACGAGCACGCCAAGGCCCGCGACGGCGAGCACCGGACGCATGCCGGTTCCGGGCTGCGGCTTCCCGGTCCTGGGCGCGCGCGGGGCGGCCGGGGCGGGCGGCAGTTCCTTGACGTAGCGGATCACGACCAGGAGCGGCAGCGCGGAGAGGAAGAACCCTGCGAGGAAGATGATGGGATAGCGCGCGCCGAGCAGGCCCATGAGGATGCCGGCGCAGGCCTTGGAGGTGGACCCCGCCACCGACTTGCCGGTGTGGTACCAGGCGAAGGCCGAGGCCACCTTCTTGCTGCCGCCGCGATCCGCGAGCAGCACGTTGGCGGCAGGATCGCGCAGCGCCATGGAGACGCCGTGCAAGGAGCGGATGGCGAAGAGCTGCCAGGGCGCGCTGGCGAAGACGAGCAGGAGCGAGACCAGGCTGCGCAGCGTGGCTGCCACCAACAGCGTGCGCCGCGGCCCGAAGCGGTCGGCCGTCCAGCCCAGCACCGGCTTGAGGCCGATGGCCACCGCGCTGTTGATCGACATGAGCACGCCCACCTCGGCGAGCGAGAGCCCGAGCGAGCGCGCGTAGAGCGGCAAGGCGAAGCTGAGCACGCCGAAGGCGAGCCGCGAGAAGAGCCCCTCGCCGACGATGGCGAGCAGCGCGCTATCGGCGCGGCTCTCGCGGCACGGCGGCGGGACGCCTCATCGAGGCGCGCCTGCCAGGGACGGCCCGGCGCTGCGCGGGAAGAAATCCACAGCGCCGGGCGCGTCCTCCGCCCCTGCATGCAAGGTGACATGGTCGGCAACTGCTTCCGCCGCGTCGGGCACGCCCTTGTAGCCGGGGAAATAGTTCACGTCGACGACGAACGGTCCTCGAGGCGTCTCGATCAGGTCGAGCCCGTAGAGGCCGAGCCCGAAGGCGGCGCCGCAGCGGAGCGCGATCTCCCGCACCTCGTCGCTCACCTCGGCGGGCTCTCCCGGCACCGAGAAGCTGCTCGAGGAGAACGGCTTGCGCGTGGCGAAGACGCGGCTGCCGGCGACGTAGACGCGCAGGTCCACGCCGGTGCCCGCCAGGAACTCCTGCACCAGCTTCGGCTCGCGAGTCGCCGGCACCGCCAGAAGCTGCTTGGCCCCGCGGACGATGCGCACGCCCTCGCCGCGCCAGCCCATCTGCGGCTTCACCACCAGCGCCATCTCCTCGGCGATGGGCGCGAGCAGCGAGAGGTCGCCGGTGATCCAGCAGCGCGGCGCGGGAATGCCGGCGGCCGAGAGCACCTGCGCGGCGACGATCTTGTCCCGGGCGGCGAGGCAGCCGCGGTGCGGGTTGAGCACCCGCGCTCCTGCCCGCTCGAGCACCGCCGCGAGGCTGAGCGAGAGCGGCGTGTACGACTTGAGCAGGAAGAGATTCCGCCTCGGCGCCCATCCGCTCCGGCCTCTGCACCACCTCCTCGGCGATGACGGAGGAGACCTCGAAGCCGCGCGCCGCCAGGATCTCGCCCGCCCGCGCCACGATCTCGCTCGGTCCGTCGGCCCTGCGCGCGAGCAGGAACCTGAGCCGCTTGCCGCCTCGAGCGGTCACGCGCTCCTCCGCAGAGCCAGCCCCTCGCCCTTGGCCGCGTCGCGCGCCCAGCTCCACACCAGCTCCTTGAGGCTGAGCAGCACGTTGTCCTTCTCGCGCCCTTCGGCGAGCTTGTGGAAGGCGTCCAGCACCTGCCGTCCCAGGCCGCGGCCGGGATCCAGCCCGGCCATGCTGCGCACCGAGTCGTCCTCGCCGGCCGCCGCGGCGGACGAGTTCTCCGCGCAGAGGAAGCACATGGCCGCCGCCGCCACCAGCGCGAGCCTGCGCGGCTGCACGCCCGCCTCCGCCGCGAGCCGAGCCGCCCCGAGCAGCCGGTCCTCCGGCCCGAGCTTGCGCAGCGGATCGCGGCCCACCCGCGAGACGGGGTCGTCGAGCTCCGCGTTCTCGAAGCGCGCGACGATCTCCTCCAGCTCCGCCCGGTCTCCCGCGACCGCCGCGCCGTACCGCTGCAGAAGCCCGCGCTGCCCTTCCTCCATGGCGGCGAGCACCGCGGCGCGGATCTCCGGATCGCGGATGGCGGAGTGGACGTAGTGGTAGCCCTTGAGGGCGCCCAGGTACGCGGCCGAGGCGTGGCCGGCACTGAAAGTATAGAGCTTCTTCATCAGCCAGGCGCCGTAGTCGGTCACCACCTGCATTCCCTCGATCCTCGGCAGCGGCGCGCACATCGACGGCCCATGCACGATGAACGAGGTGGGCGGATCGCCGAGGAACACCAGCGGCTCGCCCGCTCCGGGATTTCCCATCCGCCGGGTGACGATGCGGTTGACCAGCGCTCCGGAGAACCCGTGCCCCGCGCCGCGCAGCGCGGGCGCTTGCGCGAAGACGGCCTCGCGCAGGCAGCCACCCGGATCGGCGCAGTTCTCGAAGGCGATCACGTTCACCGGCGTGGACCTCTGCACGAGGCCCGCGGCGAGAAGCGGCGCCACCGCGGTCAGGTTGCGCGGGCCCACCGAGACGGCCACCAGGTCGGCTTGGGCGATCGCGGCGCTGACCGCCTCTGCGTCCCTGACGTCGAGCGCGCGCACGCCCGGAACCTCGATGTCGCGGCTGTGGCGACCGTCGGTGAGCCGGACGCGGTAGCACCCCGCGCGGTCGAGCTCGCCGACCACCGCGCCGCGACCCACGAAGGTGAGCTGGTAACCGGATGCGCGGAGCACCTGCCCGGCAAATCCGCACCCGATGCGGCCAGGTCCGATCACGATCGCTCTCATGCCGTCACCGCCTTCAGCTCTTTCGGCGAAGCCGTGAAGGTGACATCGCCGGCCATGGCGCGGCGCGCGCTCGCGTAGATGTAGTCGGCGAGGCGGAGGGCGGCGTCGGGCACGCCCTTGAAGCCGGGGAAGCCGTGGATGTCGACCAGGTAGAAGCGACCCTCGCTGAGGATGACGTCGGCGCCGAACAGCTCGACCCCGAACGCCGCGGCGCAGCCGAGCGCGATGTCGCGCAGCTCCCTGGTGATGGTGAACGGCTCTCCGCACTTCTCGCGGAAGGTCCGGGCAGGCCAGCGGCGCAGCACGCCGAAGAGCTGGCCTCCGATGGAATAAATCTTGCGGTCGATTCCCTCCGGCCCGTCGGGGCGGTGGTAGAGCTGGGCGAGGATCGGACCGTCGCCCGCCTCGTCCAGCTCGTCGGTGTCCCAGACGATGCGCGCGGCCCGCCCGCCCGAGCGCCGGTACGGACGGATCACCAGGGGCCCCTCCTCGAGCAGGCGCGCGAGCCGCTGCGGGGAGGAGATCACCCAGGTCTCCGGCACCCGGACGCCCGCGGCCATCAGCCGGCGCATTGCCGCGATCTTGTCCTTCATCATCATCGCCGCCGGCCAGGGGTTGAGGATGGGCGCGCCCACCGCGTGCAGGCCGCCGGCGAAGCTCAGGCCCAGCTCGGTGTCGGTCTTGAGCACGTAGAGGTCGTGCTCCACGCGCAAGGAGCTCAGGGCGGTGCAGCGGTCCTCGGCGTAGATCACCTCCACCGTCGCGCCCCACTGGCGCAAGAGGGTGAGCACTTCGGGCATCAGCGGGCTGCGGCGCGTGCTCCAGTTCGGCGTCATCAGCATGCCGATCCTCATCGCCGTTTCCCCTCCTGCGCGCGCCGGGCGCAGCGGATGGCGTAGCCGGCGAGGCATTCGTCGGCGCCGGGGACGGCGGAGTAGTTGGGGAAGTCGTTCACCTCGATGACCAGCGGCCCTTCCGCCGTCTCGATGCAGTCGACGCCGTAGAAGTCGAGCCCGAACACCGTGCCGCAGCGGAGCGCGAGCGTCCGCAACGCCGGCGTCATTGCCGCGGGCCGCGGCTGCAGGCCGGCATCGGAGCAGAGGGGAGAGGGCTTGCGCGAGGCGTGCACCTCGTCGCCGGCAACGTAGAGCTTGAGATCGAAACCGTCGGAGGGGATGAGCGGCTGCGCCAGCGCGCTGGGCTCGCTCCACTGCAGCGCCGCGAGCTCGTCGCGGCTGCGGACGATGCGAACGTCTCTCGCGTTGTCGCCGAAGATCGGCTTCACCACCATGGGGAAGTCGTCGTCGGTGGAGTTCTCGACGAGCGCGGCGATGGTGTCGTGGCGCGTCGGCGGGATGGGGATGCCCGCCTCGGCCAGGGCCCGCCCCATGCGCGCCTTGTCCATCACCGAGAGGATGGCGTCGCGCCGGTTGATGGTGGCGATGCCCAGGCACTCGGCGCGTTCGAGCAGGTCGAGGAGCGCCTCGCTGCGGCCGCGCGCGATCAACAGATCCACGCCGGGCAGCGTGAGCGTCCGCGGGTCGTGCGGATCGAGCACGGTGGCCGGATGTCCGGCGCGGCAGAGCGCCCCGGCGAGTCCCGCCGGCTGCGCCTGCGTCAGATAACGGGGTTCAGCGGCGACGGCGATGCGGGGACGCGCGAGGCCTCGCGGGGCCTTCGGGCATCCGGCGTCCTTGTGTTTGACCATCGGCATGTCGGCGCACTCTCGAAAACGGGCTTGTGGGGTCCGACACCGCCTGGCGCAGCGCCGGAACAGAAATGTGACGACCGCGTGCCGGACGGATTTCCTGTTCCGTGCGCGGCGCGCGGCGTGTCGAACGACGCGAACGCCGGTCCACCAACTCCCGGCACGAGGTCGCAGATGAGGCGCAGTCTTCTCGTTCCCACGGCAAGCGTTGCGATCGCCGCGCTCGCCTGCAGTCGCGCGCCCGCGGCGAGCTACAAGTCGGAGCCCGTCACCCGCGGGCCCATCTCGCAGGTGGTTTCCGCCACCGGAGAAGTTTCCGCCGTCACCACCGTGAGCATCGGCTCGCAGGTCTCGGGAATCATCTCCAGGCTCTACGCGGACTTCAACACCAAGGTGAAACGGGGACAGGTGCTCGCCGAGCTCGACCCGCGCCTCTTCGAGGTGGCGCAGGCGCGCGCGCTCGCCGGTCTCTACGGCGCCGAGTCCGATCGGGAGAAGGCGCGACTCGCGCTCGCCGACAGCACCCGCGCCGAGAAGAGGACGCGCGAGCTCTTCGAGAGGTCGCTGGTCGCGCGCGCCGATCTGGAGGCGGCGGTCTCCGCCCGTGAGGCCGCGGACGCCGCGCTGCGCGGCGCGGAGGCCCGCGTGCTCCAGGCCCGGGCCGACCGCGACGCCGCCGCCACCAGCGTGGCGCTGTGCCGGATCCGCAGCCCCATCGACGGCATCGTCATCTCCCGCAACGTCGACGTCGGGCAGACCGTGGCCGCCAGCCTGCAGGCGCCCACGCTCTTCGTCATCGCCAACGATCTCTCGCGCATGCAGGTGCTCGCCAACGTGGACGAGGCGGACGTCGGGCGGGTGAAGGAAGGGTTGCTCGCGCGCTTCACGGTGGACGCGTTTCCCGGCGAAGTCTTCCACGGCAGCATCCGCGAGGTGCGGCAGGCGCCGGCCTCCATCCAGAACGTGGTCACCTACGCCGCGGTGGTGGACGCGCCCAATCCCGACGGCAAGCTGCGCCAGGGGATGACCGCGTCGGTGACCATGGTCACGAGCGAGCGCGCGGCCGCGCTGCGCGTGCCCAACGCCGCGCTCCGCTACCATCCTTCGCCCGAGGCGGCCAGGGGCCCCAAGGTGGCGCGCAACCAGGTGCCGCTGGTCTCCGAGGCGTGGGCGGACACCGCGCCGCCGGCGGAGGGCGAGACGCGCCCGGGGACGCGCAGGGTCTTCGCCTGGAAGCTGCAGTCCAGCCGTCCGGTCCGCGTCCCGGTGGTGACGGGAATTTCCGACGGGCAGCGCACCGAAGTCATCTCCGGCCTCGCCGAAGGCGACCAGGTGGTCGTCGCCGACTCGGTGCCCGCCAACGGAGGCAAGCATGGGCCCTTCTAACGCCGCGCTTTCCGTCGCACCTGCGTATGCGCTTGCGCCGCTGCTCTCCGCTGCAGGCATCGAGAAGATCTATCGCAGCGGCGACGTTCCGGTGCCCGCGCTCCGCGGCGTCTCCCTCGACCTCGCCCGCGGCGACTTCGTCGCCATCATGGGCGCGTCGGGTTCGGGCAAGAGCAGCTTCATGAACATCATGGGCTGCCTCGACCGCCCCACCCGCGGCACCTACCATCTCGCCGGAGAGGACGTGAGCCGCCTCTCGCGCGACGCTCTCGCCAACGTGCGCGGCCGCCGCATCGGCTTCGTCTTCCAGGGCTTCAACCTCCTGCCGCGGACGAGCGCGCTGGAGAACGTGGAGTTGCCCATGCTCTATCAGGGCGTCGGCGCGCACGAGCGCCGGCGGCGCGCGGCGGAAGCGCTGGCGCGCGTGGGCCTGGGCGGCCGCCTCGACCACACCCCGGGGCAACTCTCCGGAGGCCAGCAGCAGCGGGTGGCCATCGCCCGCGCGCTGGTGAACCGGCCCTCGCTGCTCCTCGCCGACGAGCCCACCGGCAACCTGGACTCGGCCACCAGCATCGAGGTGATGGGAATCTTCCAGCGCCTCAACGACGAGGGCCTCACCATCCTGCTCGTGACCCACGAGCCCGACGTGGCGGAGCACGCCCGCCGCATCGTCACCTTCAAGGACGGCCTCATCCTCTCCGACGAGCAGGTGAAGCACCGCCGCATCGCCGGCCGGCTCCTGGAGGTGGCGCCATGAACGCCGTCGCCTCCGCGCGGACCGCCGTCCGGGCCGTCCGCCGCAACAAGCTGCGCTCCGCGCTCGCGGTGGTGGGCATCGTCATCGCGGTGGCCGCGGTGGTGGCCACCGTCGCCCTCGGGGCCGGCGCCAAGGTCAAGGTCGCGCAGGAGATGGCCTCGCTCGGCCTCAACATGCTGACCATCTCGCCGGGCGCGGTGAGCAGCCACGGCACCTCCTCTGGAGCGGGGGGCGCGCAGACGCTCACGCTGGAGGACGCGCAGGCCGTCGAGCGCGAGCTCGGGTCGGTGGTTGCCGCCGTGGCGCCGCTCAACAAGGGCGGGGCGCAGATCATCTCCGGCGGCAACAACTGGTTCGCGCCCTTGTTCGGCACCGTCCCGGCATATCTCTCCATCCGCGACTGGCCGCTCTCCATGGGCGAGCCGTTCACCGACGAGGACGTGGCAGCGGGCGCCAAGGTGTGCCTGCTCGGGCAGACGGTGCGGGAGCGGCTGTTCGGAGACGCATCGCCGCTCGGCGCGGAGGTCCGCGTGCAGCGGATGCCGTGCAGGGTGGTGGGCGTGCTCAGCCCCAAGGGCGCGGGCAACGGGCAGCAGGACCAGGACGACGTGGTGATCATGCCCTGGTCCACGCTGGTGCGGCGGGTCGAGGGCGCGCAGGGGCAGGTGCTGAACCACCTGCTGGTCGGCGCCCGCTCACCTCGAGTCATCGACGAGGCGGAGAGCGACGTGCGCCTGCTCCTGCGCCAGCGCCACCATCTGGCCGTCGACGCCCCCGACGACTTCCGCATCCGCAACCTCGCCGATCTGCAGAAGTCCGCCAACTCGCAGACGCGCACGCTCTCGCTGCTCCTCAGCGCCATCGCGCTCATTTCCCTGATCGTCGGCGCCATCGGCATCGCCAACGTGATGCTCGTCTCGGTCACCGAGCGCACGCGCGAGATCGGCATCCGCATGGCGGTCGGCGCGAAAGGCCGGGACGTGCTCTTGCAGTTTCTCGCCGAAGCGGTGGCGCTCGCCGCGGCGGGAGGATTGCTGGGGCTCTTCGGCGGCGCGGCGGCGGCGGGGCTGATGGCGGCGAAGGCCGGGTGGCCCACGCTCTTGTCGCCGGCTGTGATGGTGGGAGCGGTGCTGCTGGCCGGCCTCGCCGGCGTGGCCGCGGGCTTCTATCCCGCGCTGCGCGCATCGCGCCTCGATCCCATCGACGCGCTGAGATTCGAGTAAAACCACCGCGATTCCGGGGTGTTGCGCAGTGTACTGAACGGATTGTCAGACCCCTCCGGTAGCCTCCTCGCATCGGCTATCGGAGGCGGTCATGACGGCGGAGTCGGCAAGGATCTGGCGGTGCCCCAATTGCAACCGGCTCCTGGTCGAGCGCAGCGTGGACTACGCGCGGGCGCGACATCAGGAGTTGGTGGCCCGCACGCGGGGCGGATCGGTGGCGTTCGTGAGCGAGGCGACCTGGCCCGCGTACCTCGCCTCGCTCAAGCGCTGCCGCTGCGGCAGCCGGCGCGAGCTCAAGCCGGTGACGGGGGGCGCGGCGCGCGGGCAACTGGACCTGCACATCGACGCGGTGGTGCTGCAGTGAGCGCCGCGGTGCTCATCGCCGCGGTGGCGCTTCTGGCGTGGCCGCTGGCGCGCGAGTCGGCCCGGCGGCGCAGGTGGCGCGAGGCGGAGAGGCTCTCGCGCTGTCTCTTCGCCGCCGCGGGCATGCGGCGATATCGGTGACCGTACGGGGCGGTGGGGGAAAAAGTTGACGGAACAATCCGCCGTGCGAGCTTGCGCAAGTGCGCTCGCTCACCTTCGCTCTCGCTCTTGCGCTGTTGCCGGGGGTTGCCGGCGCGGCGCCTGCGTCGGTCGTGCAGGCGCGCAAGCTCGAGGCGGGAAAGTCCGCGCTCGAGAAGCTCCGGACTGACCCGCGGCGCAGGCGCTACCGCGACGGGTGGGAGGCCGTGCTGCGCCTCTTCGACGCGGCAGTCAAGGCAGCGCCCAACGGCCCGCGCGCTGCTGAAGCCGCGGCGGACGCGGCGCGGGCGAGGGTGGAGCTTTGGGAGGTGTCGCGTTCGCCCGCCGATGCGCGGGCGGCCATCGCTGCCCTGCTCAAGGTCGATGACGACCATCCGGGTCCTGCAGGCGCCCAGGCGCTGGCTGCGGCGCTCTCGCTCGCGTCGCGCGCTCACGAGACGAAGGATGGGGCGGCGGTCGCCCGCAGGCTGGCGGAGAAGTACCCGCAGGAAGTGAAGGTGTCCACCGTCACCGCGCCGCAACCTGCGCTGGCGCGAGCGCCCGCCGCCGTCGCGGAAAAGGCTGCGGCCGCGCCGGGGCCACAGGCGCCTGTGGAAGCGGACGACGACGACGCGCCTGAGGTGGATCGGCGTTCGGCGAGCGCCATCGCGCAGATCGTCCAGGCCGCGAAGGCAAGGGCCAGCGCCCGCTCCGCGGGAAGCGGCCCGGAAGCCGGCGGCGAGGCGAAAGCGAGTGCGGCGGGCGCCGGCGGCGCGAAGACGGAGAGCGCCGCGAAGGCAAAGAGCGCCGTGGAAGAGGAGGCCGAGGACGATGGCGAGGAGCCGCCCGAAGAGGAGGCGCCGGCGAACCCGCCCATGCGGAGCACGCCCATCGTTCGCGCGGTCAAGAGCGCGGTCGCCGCGCTGACCGAGCCCGAAGACGAGCCGGCCAGCGCCGCCAAGGCCCGCGAGATCCGCGCAACCGCGCTGCTCGCCGGAACCTCGCTCGCCGCGCAGTTGGGGCTCAAGATCCGCCGCGTGGTGGTCGATGCCGGACACGGCGGCCGGGACACCGGAGCCATCGGCCCCAACGGCACGCGGGAAAAGGACGTGGCGCTCACCATCGCGAAGAAGGTGGCGGCGCGGCTGAAGAGGCTGGGCTTCCAGGTGGTGATGACCCGCGACCGCGACGTGTTCGTGCCGCTCGACGAGCGCACGCGCATCGCCAACGAGGCGCGCGCCGACCTCTTCGTCTCCATCCACTGCAATGCCGCCCGCAGGCACAACCTCCACGGCGTGGAGACCTGGACGCTCAACGTCTCGAGCGATAGGTACGCCACGCGGCTCGCGGCCTTCGAGAACGCAGAGGCCGATCGCACCGTCAGCGATCTCCGCCTCATCCTGGCCGACCTCGCCACCAAGGCGAACGCCGGCGATGCCCGCGATCTGGCGCAGTCGGTGCAGTCGTCGCTGGTGCGGACGCTGCGCAGCCGGGTGGGGCCGGTGCGCGACCACGGCGTGAAGCAGGCCCTCTTCTACGTCCTCCTGGGAACGCACATGCCGTCCATCCTGGTGGAGACGGGGTTCATCTCCAACCCGGCCGAGGAGGCGCGGCTTCGCAGCGCGCGCTTCCAGGACGGCGCCGCCGAGGCGGTGGCGCGCGGCATGAAGGAGTTCGTCGAGTCCCGCCTGCGCATCGCGCGCGCGCCCTGAACCACTCCAAGCGAACGCGCCGGGAAATCCCCGGCTGGCGTATCCTGCCGCGGTGCCCGAATCGGACCCCAAGCCGCCCCCCGCCCGCAATCCGAAGCCCCGCGAACCGCAGCGCAAGGACCCGCCGACGCGCGAGCCGGAACGACGCGAACCACCCAGGCCATCGCCCGAGGAAGGCGACCCGCCATCCCCCGACAGGGCGCCTCCCCCGAAAAAACTCGGCGCGCCGGTCGTGGCCGGCCTCTGATCTTCGCGCTCTTGCTCTGCGCGCTGTTATCCTGCCGCAATGGCCAACGAGGCGGCGGTAGGGAGGGCGCGATCCGCCCTCGAGCAAGGACGCGCCGCCATCCTCGAGCGCCACCGCAAGGGCGCCGGCGGGCAGGAGGTGGTCCGCGCCATCTCCGCGCTGACCGACGGCGTCATCTCCAATCTCTTCCAGGCCATCGCGGCGGAGGCGCAGGACGCCGCGCCTGCGCCGCTCGCGCTCGTGGCCACGGGCGGGTATGGCCGCCGCGAGCTGGCCCCGCGCTCGGACATCGACCTGCTCGCGCTCCTTCCCGGCGGCGGCGCCGACGCTTCCACCCGCACGCGCGCGAACCTCGTCGCCGAGCAATTGCACCGCGCGCTCTGGGACGTCGGCCTCGAGGCCGGCTACGCCGCGCGCACCCTCGAGCAATGCGTGCAGCTCGCGCGCGAGGACCACACCATCCGCACCGCGCTCCTCGACTGCCGCCTGGTCTGCGGAGACGGGCAGCTCTTCCAGGGGCTCGAGCGCGCCACCGTCACCGAGCTGGAGCAGCGGCGGGTGGAGGAGTTCATCGCCGACAAGCTGGAGGAGTTCGCCGAGCGCCGCCGCCGCTACGGCGGTTCGGTCTGGCTCCTCGAGCCGCACCTCAAGCAGGGCAAGGGCGGGCTGCGCGACCTGCAGGCCGCGCTCTGGATTGCGCGCGTCCGTCACAAGGTGGCCGGCCTCGGCGAGGCGGGCGAGCGCGGCCTCCTGCCGCACCGCGAGGTGACCGCGGCCCGCGCCGCCCGCGACCTGCTCTGGCGCCTGCGCAACGAGCTGCACTACGCAACCGGCAGGCGGGACGACCGCCTCACCTTCGACAACCAACGCCGCCTCGCCCAGGCGCTCGCCTATGCCGACGACGCCGGGGGCGAGCTGGGCGTGGAGAAGCTGATGCGCGAGACGTACATCGGCCTCCAGGAGCTGGCCCGCGCTTCCGAGGCGCTGATCGACCGCTGCGCGGTGGAGGACTCGCCCAAGAGCGCGCTCAAGCGGGTGCCGCGCCCGCAGCCCATCGACGCCGCCTTCAAGGTGTGGAACGGCCGCGTCACCGTCAACGACAAGGAGGTCTTCGCCCGAAGGCCCGCCGACATGGTGCGCCTCTACGCGGTGGCGGAGACCTGGGGCTTGCCGGTCTACAGCTATGCCCGGGACCTGCTCGTCTCCGAGCTGCAGCGCATCGGCCCGCAGCTCGCCACCGACCGCGAGGCGCACTTCGAGCTCTGGCAGCTCCTGGTGCGCGAGGGCGGCGAGGGCAGCGCGCTGCAGCCGCTCCACGAGCTGGGCGTCCTGGGCGCGCTCTTCCCCGAGATCGCCCGGCTGCGGGCGCGGGCGCAACATAGTTTATACCACGTATACACAGTCGATACGCACACCGTCTTCGCGCTCATGCGGGTGATGCGGCTGCGCTCGGGCGCGCTGGCCGACGAGGAGCCGCAGCTCACCCGCGTGGCCCGCGCCCAGCAGCGGCCGCTGGTGCTCATGCTCGGGCTGCTCTTCCACGATCTCGGCAAGGGCCTGGGATCGGATCACTCGGCCCGCGGCGCGGAGCTGGTGCGGGCGTACGCGCAGCGCATCGGCCTCGACCCCGCCGACGCCCGCGACATCGAGTGGCTGGTCCTCGCCCACCTGCGCATGAGCCATCTCTCGCAACGCCGCGACCTCGAGGACGCCGCGCTGATCGAGGCCTTCGCCCGCGAGGTGGAGACGCCCGAGCGGCTGGAGATGCTCTACCTGCTCACCTACGTGGACATGGCCAGCGTCTCCGCGGAGAACTGGACCAAGTGGAAGGCGCACCTGCTCCGCACGCTCTTCGAGAAGACGCACGCCACCATGCTCGCCGAAGGGCTCGGCGCTCCCCAGCACGCCCAGTCGGTGGAAGAGAGGCGCGAGCGCCTGGCCGCCCGCCTGCTTCCTCTGGCAGGCGCGCTCGCCGGCAGCGTGCAGCCGTTCGTCGCCGAGCTGCCGGAGCGCTATCTCGGCACCGCCCAGCCCGACGCCGCGGTCCGCCATCTCGCGCTCTGGGTGGCCGCGTGCAAGACCGGCTTTGCCGGCGAGCTGCACCGGTCCGCGGCAGGCGAGGCGGATTCCACCTTGCTGGCGGTCGACCGCCCCGGCCTCCTCGCTCTCTTCACCGCCGCGCTGACCGCCAACGGCATCGACATCCTCGGCGCCGAGGTGAACTCCCTCGCAAGCGGCATGGCCCTGGACGCCTTCGTGGTGCGCGAGAGCGGCGGCGGCGCTCCCTCGCCCGCGCGCTGGGAAGCCGCCCGGGCGGACCTGCTGCGGCTGCTCTCGGGGGCCGAAGACGCCGCACCGCCTGGTGCAGAAGCGCTTGCGCCGGGCCGGCTGGGCGAGCGCCGCGGCGCCGTCGGTGGAAACCAAGGTGCGGGTGGACGACGTGAGCAGCCAGGCGATGACCATCCTCGACGTCTTCACCCAGGACCGTCCCGGACTTTTGCACACCATTGCCGACGCTTTACATAGGGCAGGCGCGAGCATAGAAGTCGCCCGGATCGCCACGGAAGGGAACCGTGCTACCGATGCTTTCTACTTGCGCGACCTCTCCGCTCGCCTGCCTGGCAGCTCCGGGAAAATCACCGATCCCGCCCGCCGGGCCGCCGTCGTCCAGACGGTAGAGGCGGCGATCGCTTCGCTCGCGGGCCGGGGCTGACCCAATTCCCCAGCGGTCACAGTCGGTTGGCAGCTTGCGGGGCGGCGCTCGCCGACCTAGCTTCCGTCTGTCAATGTGAGGTGCGCGACACCTCATGCAGGCGGATGTAGGTGCAGGTGGCAGCCTGCTTGCAGAGCGGAGTCGACGAATGGGGACGAGAAAGGCCGGCAGCAAGGCGAGCAGGCGGCCGGCATCCAAATTGAAATCACCCCGGCGCGCGGGGGGGATGACCGTCCGCGAGGCGGGGCGGTTGGGGGGGCTCATCGGCGGCCGCAAGGGCGGCCTGACGGTGAAGGCGGAGCGGGGGGTCGAGTTCTATCAGGAGATCGGAAGGATGGGCGGCCAGCGGGTCCGCGATCTGATCGCTGCGGGGCGCAAGGCCACCCAGCGCACGCGGCGGCGTCCGGGGGTACGGGCGGGCAGGTAAATCCAAATCGGCTCCGGCAGGAGCCTGCAGGGGAGGGTGGGGGATGGCGGAAGAGAACGCGAGCAAGAAGAAGGGTTCGATGAGCGTGAGCGAGGCCGGCCGCAAGGGCGGGCAGACCGTGCGCGACAAGTACGGCCACTCGTTCTACGAGGAGATCGGCCGCAAGGGAGGCGAGACGGTGAAGGCCGAGCGCGGCCGCGCCTTCTACGAGCAGATTGGCAAGAAGGGCGGCGACACGGTCAAGGCCGAGCGCGGCGCCGGCTTCTACGAGACCATCGGCAAGAAGGGCGGAGAGGCGGTCAAGGCGGAGCGCGGCACTCCCTTCTACGAGGAGATTGGCAAGAAGGGCGGCCATCGCGTCCGCACCCTGATCGAAGAGGGCAAGAAGGCCGCGACCGAAGCTGCGGCTGCGAAGGCCGAAGAAGACAGGATTGCGGCTCCAGGTGGCGAGGTCGTCACCGAGCCGGTCGAATAGCCGCGGGAAGGGGGACTGAATGATCAAGACCCGCGGCAGCATGAAGGGCGGCATGACGGTTTCCGAGGCCGGCAGGAAAGGCGGCGTCCGCGTCCGCGACGAGCGCGGCGTGGAGTTCTACCAGGAGATCGGCCGCAAGGGTGGTGAGCTCGGGGGGAGGAAGGGCGGTGAGGCGGTCCGCGACAAGTACGGCCCGTCGTTCTACGAAGAGATTGGCCGCAAGGGCGGCCAGAAAGTTCGGGAGCTCATCGAGCAGGGCAAGAAGCGCATCCTGTGATGCGCTTGTTGGCACGTCACTGAAGGAGCCGAAGGCGGAGGGGAGGGGGGTTCCTTCCAACCACCGGAGGCAGTGAAATGGCAGACGAGAAGAAGGGCGGGATGACCGTTGCAGAGGCCGGACGAAAGGGCGGAGTCAAGGTTGCCCAGGAGCGCGGCCGAGCGTTCTACGAGCAGATTGGCCGCAAGGGCGGCGAGACGGTCAAAGCCGAGCGCGGGCACGAGTTCTACGAGCAGATCGGCAAGAAGGGCGGAGAGTCCGTCCGAGCCGCGCGCGGACCCGAGTTCTACTCGCAGATCGGGCACAAGGGCGGTCAGAAGGTGCGCGAGCTGATCGAGCAGGGAAAGAGGATGGCGCGCGAGACAGCCAGCCGCAACGCGGCCAGGCTGGACGAGGAAGGCAACCTCAAGGGGCCGACAGAGGAGTAGCGGCGAAGCCTTCGGGGGTTGGATCGGGGCGGGTTCTCCTGACGCGGGGGGCCCGCCTCTTCCTGCTTCGCCCCCCGGATCGGGATCGGGCCGCGCGCTTTCGCGCGACGCGGATCGGGTGCGGGTGCGGGTGCGCGTCTGCGTGCGCGCCTTGGGTCCCGGGCCCGGGCATTTCCCGTGAGCGATCTGCTGATTCCCGCGCCTGATCGGGGACCCCAAGACCCGCACGCCGACCCGCACGCGCACGCGCACCCGCACGCGATCCCGCGAGCGCACCTCGCGAGCACCCGATCCCGTTTTTTGCTCTTCCACGGCCCGTCAGCAAGAATGGCGCATTGGCGAAGAATGCTCCCATCCAGCCGATCGATCCGCTGCACCCGCAACCGCGCCACATCGCGCGGGCGGTGACCGTGCTGCAGCAGGGCGGGATCGTCTCCTACCCCACCGACACCTATTACGCCCTCGGCTGCGACCTCTTCCAGAAGAAGGCCATGGAGCGGCTGGCGCTGCTCAAGCGGCGCGACGACAAGAAGCCCTTCGCCTTCCTCTGCGCGGACCTCGGCGAGGTGGCGAAGTACGGCATCGTCTCCAACGAGAGCTACCGGCTGATGCGGCGGCTGCTGCCGGGCCCCTACACCATGATCCTGGAGGCGACCCGGCTCACGCCGCGCACGTCCTTGACCCGGCAGCGGCAGGTGGGAGTGCGGGTGCCCGACGCCAACGTCGCCATCGCGCTGGTCCGCGCGCTCGGGCGGCCGCTCGCGACCACCAGCGCCGCGCTGCCCGGCGAGGAGCCGCTCATCGACGCAGCCGACATCCAGCGGCACCTCGGCCACGGAGTCGACCTCGTCCTCGACGGAGGCGTGACGCTCAACCAGCCCTCCACCGTCCTCGACCTGACCGGACCGTCGCCGGTGGTGCTGCGGCAGGGCAAGGGACCTGTCGAAGGAGTGATCGCGTGATCGAGGCCAACCTTGCCGCGCCCTCGCCGCTCGACGACGCCCTGGACCGGTTCCTCGCGCACCTGCGCGTGGAGCGCGGGCTGCTCTCCGCCACGCTGGAAGCCTACGCGCGCGACTTGCGGGAGTATTGCGACTGGCTGGCGAAGCAGGGCGTCCTCCGCCTCGGCGAAGTGACCGAACCGCTGGTGCTGCGGCACCTCGGCGCGCTGCAGATTCGCGGCCTCTCCCGGGCGTCGCAGGCGCGGCATCTGGCGGCGGTGCGCGGCCTGCACAGGTTCGCCAACGCGGAAGGCATGGCCCCGCTCGACCCGTCCGAAGGCGTGGGCGCGACGCGCGGATCGAGGCCGCTGCCCAACTTCCTCGGCGTGGGCGAGGTGGATCGGCTGCTCTTGCAACCCGACGCGGCCACCGCCGCCGGCGCGCGCGATCGGGCCATGCTCGAGCTGCTCTACGCGAGCGGCCTGCGGGTCTCCGAGCTGGTGGCGCTGCCGCTTTGCGCCATCGACGCGCAGCTGGGGATCGTGCGCGTGCGCGGGAAGGGCGGCAAGGAGCGCATCGTCCCCGTCGGGGAGCGGGCGCGCGACGCCCTGGCCGCATACTTGGAAGCGCCGCGGCAGAAGCTGCTGCGGGCGAGGCGCTCGCCCGACCTGTTCGTCACTCCCCGCGGCGGGCGCATGACCCGGCAGGGGTTCTGGAAGCTGATCGGCAGGTATGCCCGCGGCGCGGGCCTGCGCCAGAGGGTCTATCCGCACACGCTGCGGCACAGCTTCGCCACCCACCTGCTCGAGCGCGGCGCCGACCTGCGCGCGGTCCAGGCGATGCTCGGGCACGCGGACATCGCCACCACGCAGATCTACACGCACGTGGACGGCGCGCGCCTCAAGGCGGTGATCGCCCGGCATCCGCGGGCGTGAGCGGCCGCGCATCGGGACCGCCGGCAGTCGCTCCCAGAAAAGCGGTCGTGGCGGATCGCCGCCGATGTTATGGTGCGCGCCCCGGCCATCATGACACCGCAGAACGCGCCAAAGAGAGTGGTCTCCGGAATGCGCCCGACCGGGCGCCTGCACCTCGGCCATTATCATGGCGCGGTGAAGAACTGGATCGAGATCAGCAGGAAAGCGGAGTGCTTCTTCTTCTCCGCCGACTGGCACGCCCTCACCAGCGAGTACAAGGACACCAGCCGGCTCGCGCAGTCGCAGCGGGAGATGTTCGCCGACTGGATCGCCGCCGGCCTCGATCCCGAGCGCTGCACGCTCTTCGTCCAGAGCCACGTGAAGCAGCACGCCGAGCTCTACCTCTTGCTCGGGATGATCGCCCCGCTCGGGTGGCTGGAGCGCGTGCCCACCTACAAGGAGCAGCAGGAGCAGCTCAAGGAGAAGGACCTCAACACCTACGGGTTCCTCGGCTACCCGGTGCTGCAGACGGCCGACGTGGCCGTCTACGGCGCCGACGCGGTGCCGGTGGGGCAGGACCAGGTCTCACACCTCGAGTTGGCGCGCGAGATCGTGCGCAAGTTCAACCACCACTTCGCCGGCGACAAGCCGGTGCTGGTCGAACCCCACCCGTATCTCACCGACGTCCCCAAGATCCTCGGCCTCGACGGGCGCAAGATGAGCAAGAGCTACGGCAACGCCGTCGAGCTGGGAGAGGACCCGGAGTCGGCCCGCAAGCGCATCATGGTGGCGGTGACCGACCCGGCGCGCGTCCGTCGGCACGATCCCGGCCATCCCGAGGTCTGCCCCATCTTCTGGCTGCACAAGGCCTACAGCCCGCCGGCGACGGTGGAGCTGGTGGACCGCGAATGCCGCAGCGCCGGCATCGGCTGCGTGGACTGCAAGAAGATGCTGCTGGAGAACCTGATCCCGTCGCTGGAGAAGCACCGCGCCGCGCGCGCGGAGCTGGACCGCAATCCCGGCCGCATCGACGAGCTGGTGCAGCTGGGCACGAGGAAGGCCGCCATGGTGGCCGAACAGACCATGATCGCCGTGCGCGACGCCGTGAAGCTGGCCTGAAGTGGAGACGCAGGCCGCACAGAACGGCGCCTTCGCGCTGTCCTTGCCGGCGTTCGAAGGGCCGCTGGATCTGCTGCTCTCGCTCATCCAGGACCACAAGCTCGACGTCTTCGACATCCCCATCAGCTTCGTCACCGACCGGTACCTCGAGTACATGGACGCGGCGCGCGCGCTCGACATCGACCTGGCCGGCGAATACCTCCTGATGGCGGCCACGCTCGCCCACATCAAGTCGCGGATGCTCCTGCCTCGCGAAGAGAGCGCGGAGGCGCCCGATGGCGGCGAGCCGGGCCCCGATCCGCGCGAAGAGCTGGTGCGCAGGCTCCTCGAGTACCAGAAGTACCGGGACGTCGGGCAGCGCATCGGCGCGTTGCCGCAGCTGGGCCGCGACGTCTTCGTGCGCAGGGCCAGGGAAGACCTTCCCCTGGCGCGCGAGGATGCCGCATACCTGAAATCGCCGGAGCTGTCGGTCTACCGGCTGATCGAGCTGATGGCCCGGGTGCTGGAGGAGCGCAAGATCCACATCCCGCACGAGGTGTTCGTCGAGCGGCTCTCCATCGGCGACCGCATCTCGGTGATCACCGACCGGCTGAGATCGGAGGAGCGCATCACCTTCACCTCGCTCTTCGGCGACCTGGGCGAGCGCGACCGGCACCGGGTGGTGCCCACCTTTCTCGCCGTCCTGGAGATGGCGCGGCTCAAGCTGATCAAGGTGCACCAGCCGGAGCGGCACGCGGAGATCTACATCGGACGGACCGAGGCGCTCGAAGGCGCGTCCGCGGAAGGAGCGGGTCTTGACTACCGAGGGTGAGAAGGAGCTGGAGCTGCCGCTCGCCGGAGCCATGACGGAGGGCGGCGGCTCCGCCGACGCCCGGGGCGGAGCCGAAGGCGGAGCCATGACGGAGGGCGGCGGCCCTGCCGACGCCCGGGGCGGAGCCGAAGGCGGAGCCATGACGGAGGGCGGCGGCCCTGCCGACGCCCGGGGCGGAGCCGAAGGCGGAGCCATTGGCGACGAGCACGAGCTTCGCGAGGCCGCGCAGACCGAGCTGCAGCAGCTCAAGGAAGCCGCCCGCTTCGCCACGCCGGAGCGCGCGGTGCAGGTGCTGGAAGCGCTCTTCTTCGCGGCTGAGAAGCCGCTCGACGTTCCCGCGCTGCAGGAGGCGACGCAGTTCGCGACCGAGCTGCTCCAGGGTGCGCTCGCCGAGCTGCAGAAGCAGTACGCGCCGGGCTCCCGCGGGGTGACGCTGGTCGATCTGGGCGGCCGCTGGCAGCTCCGCACCCACCCGGAAGTGGGCGCATACGTCCGGCGAATGCTGCAAGTGAAACCGCTGCGGCTGACCCGCGCGGCGCTGGAGACGCTGGCCATCGTCGCTTACCGGCAGCCGATCACGCGGCCGGAGATGGAGGACCTGCGCGGGGTGGACTGCGGCGCCATCACCAAGGCGCTGCTGGAGCGCAAGCTGATCCGCATCCTCGGCAAGAAGGACGAGCCCGGCCGCCCGCTGCTCTACGGCACCAGCAAGGAGTTCCTCGAGCTCTTCAACCTGCGCGATCTCACGCAGCTGCCCACGCTGCGCGAGTTCCAGGAGCTCTCGGAGGAATCGCGCAAGATCGTGGAGGAGGAGGCGCCGGCGCCGCCGGTCTCCGGCCTCGGCGATTCTGGCGCACGACCCCGTGGTCGCGGAGCGCATCGCGCAAGCGAGCATGGAGAGCGAGCGCGCGCTGGCGCAACTGGAGAGCGCCATGGACGACGCGGAGGCGTCGGCCCGCACCACCGCGTCCGCGCTTGCGCCTTCCTCTCCGCCACAGGACACGCCCGCCCCGGCGGACGACGCGCCGGAAAAGGGCGGCTGATGCCGGCGGAGCGGCTGCAGAAGATCCTCGCGCATGCCGGTGTGGCCTCGCGCCGCAAGGCGGAGGAGCTGATCGAGGCGGGACACGTCAGCGTGAACGGCAAGATCGTTCGCGAGCTGGGCAGCAAGGCCGACATGGCCGAGGACGTGATCCAGGTGGACGGCCGCACGCTGCGCGAGACGCAGGACAAGGTCTACTACGTCCTCTACAAGCCGGTCGGCTGCGTCACCACCCTGAGCGATCCCGAGAAGCGTCCCACCATCAAGACGTACCTGGAGGACATCCCCGAGCGCGTCTATCCGGTGGGAAGGCTCGACTACGACGTCGAGGGCGCGCTGATCGTCACCAACGACGGCGATCTCGCCTACTCGATGATGCACCCCAAGTTCGGCGTCCGCCGCACCTACCTCGCGAAGGTCCACGGCGTTCCCGGGCTGGAGCAGATCGAACGGCTGGTGAAGGGGGTCCGCCTCGAGGACGGACGCGCGCGCGCGCTGGAAGCGGAGCTGCACTCGCGCACGCCGCGGAACACGTGGGTGCGGGTGGTGGTGGCGGAGGGCCGGCCGCACCTGGTCAAGCGGCTGATGGAGGCGGTGGGCGCGCCGGTGCAGAAGCTCTATCGCGCCGACTACGGCGGCATCGGCGTCGCCGGCATGCGCCCGGGCGAAGTGCGCGAGCTGACCCGCGCCGAGGTGGAGCACCTCAAGGAGCAGGCGGGGAAGAAGGCGGAGGCGCGCGACCGCCCGCAGCGCGTCTCGCTTCCGGCGCGGCGTCACGGCCATGGGCCGCCCGCTCCCGGCGGCAGGACGCGCCGCGGACGCGGCCGGAAATAGGCGCACAAGCCCGCACATCGAGCGCGGCGCGCGAGACAATGCCCTGGAAGTAAGGATAAAAAGATCCGGATGGCCAAGAAGCCCCAGGTCGACGTCCGCAAGCTCAAGGACGAGGTCGCCGACCATCTCAAGAAGTCGAGGTTCGAGAAGGCCGCCGGCGTCCTCGAGCAGCTGATCGCGGCCGAGCCGAAGGACATGTCGCACCGGCTCAAGCTCGGCGACACCTGGCGTCGCGCCGGCGACGGTCAGCGCGCCATCGCGGCCTACCAGCACGCGGCGAGCTTCTTTGCCGACGAGGGGCAGCTCATCAAGGCCATCGGCGCGGTGAAGATCGTGCTCGAGATCGACCCGCGCAACCAGCAGGCGCAGCGCCAGCTCGGCGAGATGAACGAGCGCCGCATGGGCAAGGTGACGCTGGAGGGCGCCGGGCTTGCGGAGAAGAACGTTCGCGAAGCCGCGGCAGGTGACCCCGATCGAATTGGACGGCGGTCCGGCTCCGGCAGGTGCTGCCGCGGCGGCAATGGAGCCGGCCGGCGAGGACGAACCGCTCGAGCTCGACGACCGGCGCGGGGCCGGCAACGCGGCCCGGGCCATCGATCTGCCAGCGCCCGACTTCGGAGCCGAGCTGGAGCTGGACAACAATCCTGCGCGGGCTGCCGCGATCACGGCGCGGATTCCCGCTTCCAGGGGACGGGGAAGAGCGACGCTCGAACCGCCGCCCTCGCAGGCCGAGCTGCCGCGGGAGCTCGAATCCGGCCCTGGCTTCGCAGGAGGCGGAGAGATTGCCGGAGGACGCCATCCTCACTCCGCAAGCGGAAGATCTGACCGCGGGGTCGGACGACGAGCAGGTGCTTCCCCGGGAGGAGGCTTCGCCCGCCGCGCCCGCCGCCTGGCCCGCGCCGCGCGAGACCTTCAGCTTCTCCGACGAGATCGAGGTCGAGGACGCGCCGCCGGCGGCGACAGCCAAGGAAGCGGGCGGACCCATCGCCGATCTGCTCGCCGGCGTCACTGCGGAGATCGCGGTCGCCCGCAACCAGGACCATCTCGACGCGGCCTTCGACCGTGCGGCCCCCAACGCGCCGGGCGCGAGGAGGGTGCCGGTCAAGAAGGTGCCGCTCTTCGACGACCTCTCCCAGGACGCCTTCGTCGAGCTGGTCAACAAGGTCGGCTACCACCGCCATGCTGCGGGGCAGCGGATCATCCGCGAAGGGGATCCGGGCCGCAGCTTCTTCGTGATCGTGGAAGGCAAGGTCCGCATCTTCAAGCGCACCCGGGACGACAAGGAGCTGACGCTCGCGCACCTGGGGGAGGGCGCTTTCTTCGGCGAGATGGCGCTGCTCTCCGGCGCGCCGCGGACGGCCAACGTGGTGGCGGAAGAGGACACCGAGCTGCTGGAGGTGACCGACGTGGTGCTGCGCGAGCTCACCACCAGGCACCCCCAGGTGATCAACTCGCTGAAGAACTTCTACCGGCAGCGCCTGCTCAACAACGTGATGGCGATCTCGCCGCTGTTCAAGGACTTCGACCCGAGCGAGCGCAAGGCCATCGTGGAGAAGTTCCGCATGAAGCGCGCCACCGCGGGCGAAGTGCTCATCCACGAAGGCCACAACTCCGACGGCCTCTACGTGGTGCTCCACGGCGCCGTCCAGGTGTCCACCCGCAAGGAGCAGAGAGACGTGGAGCTGGCCCGGCTTTCCGAGGGAGAGATCTTCGGCGAGATGTCGCTGCTCACCCGCAAGCCGGCCACCGCCACCGTCACCTCCAGCGGAAACGCGCTGCTGCTTCGCCTGCCGAGGGAAAACTTCCAGGAGCTGGTGGTCACGCACCCGCAGATCCTCGAGCTGGTCTCGGAGCTGACCGATCGCCGCAAGGGGGCCACCGAGGCCATCCTGCACGGCCAGGGCGAGGGGCACGACGGGATGAGCTTCGTGTAGCTCCGCGCATGCGTTGAGAGCTGCGCTGGGTTTTGGGCGCGCAGCGACGCCGCCGGGAAGCGCGCGGGGTGCGGCTTCAGACATGCACAAAACGCGGACGGGATCCTGCCGATCGATACGCGGCATGCGGGGCGTTTTGTGAACTCGCCGCAGCCCCGCGCGCTCCCCGCCGGCTCTTGCGCGCTCCGGACTCCACCCCGGCATCCGCTCCGCGCGTAAGATGATTTGGCGGACATGTCGATCCATCGGGTGTCGATCACCGACCGAGCAGAAGGCAGCGGCCGTGAGCGGGAACTGGAATCATCGCCGAAGTGGCGGTCGCGCACGACTCGCAGGTTGCCGCGACGTCACCACACATCAGACGGCTCGCGACCTCGGAAGATTTTCAGGAACAATCGACGGTGTCCGTCAATTCTCCCGTCCTCCAACCGATATTTTCCGGTAACTCCTTCCTGCTCCAAAGACCGGAACGCAAAACTTAGCAAACAATATAGTGGGTTTGTATTATTGGCCTAATCATTGCAGCCGGGCAATGTTGCGCGTTCAGCCTCCATACACACCGCGGAGCGATCGATGCGCCTGCCTCCCATCGGTGCCGTCCTGTTCGGGTTGCTCCTCACCGCGTCAGCGCAAGCAGTCGCCGGACACCCTTTCGTGGTGCTGCAGAACCCAATCCTCGTGCATTCGAAGCACGGAAGATCGCAGGAGTTGAGGCACCTGCCGATCGATCGGCGTGGGAGGCCGGACTTCGACATTCCCGTCGGGAAACCGCCCCGCCCCCCACCGATCCCGGCGTTCATCGACCCCATCCGCCAGGATTGGACCGCATGGTACGACACGACGCTCGTTCCCGCCGGGCTGGCGGCTCCCACTCCGTTGACCAGTTTTGGCGGCGTGAACGAGAGCGTCGAGCCGCCCGACCCCGACGGCGCAGTCGGACCGAATCACTACGTGCAGGTGGTCAACTTCGCCGTGACCATCTTCGACAAAACCGGCGCGATCCTGAGAGGACCCGTCGGCAGCAACACCATTTGGGCCGGGCTCCCCGGGGTTTGCTCGAGCGACATCAGCGGAGACGCCACCGTGCTCTACGATTCGTCCGCGGATCGATGGGTGATCAGCCAGATGGCAGGATTCGAGCACCTTCCCGATAGCCACCAATGCGTGGCCGTGTCCGCCACCGGCGACCCTCTAGGAGCTTATAATCTCTATCAAATTGGGCCGCTCACCAACAAGAATGACTATCCCAAACTCGCAGTCTGGCCCGACGGGTATTACCTGACTTACAACGAGTTTCAGGCAGACGGTACGTTTGTTCACACGGTTGCATGTGCCCTGGACAGGGCCTCGATGATCCAGGGCGTCGCGATGAGGGATGCGCAGTGTATGCCGCTGCCGGTTCAGTTCAACAGCAGCCTGCTCCCCGCGGACCTCGACGGTGCACGGCTGCCACCAAGCGGCGCCCCCAATTACCTGGCGGCGCTGATCGACACGAACGCCATCGGGATCTGGCAGTTCTTCGTGAGCTGGACGAACCCGGCTTCGACCTCGCTCGCGGGGCCGACTACGCTGCAAACCGCACCATTCAGCGACTCCGGCGGGACCGAAGGTGTCGCCCCGCAGGCCGGAACGACCAACCTCCTCGAGACGCTCGGCGATCGCCTGATGTATCGGCTCGCATACCGTAACTTTGGAGACCATGAGGCCCTGGTCGCGAACCATACGGTGAGCACTACCGTTGGCGGAGCCACTGTGA
The DNA here is from genome assembly GCA_963792275.1 of uncultured delta proteobacterium. Lineage (GTDB taxonomy): Bacteria > Myxococcota > Myxococcia > Myxococcales > 40CM-4-68-19 > 40CM-4-68-19. Next base: position 112,468 of record CAWBVQ010000004.1, on the reverse strand, counting down.
CCGGCCTCCGCTGGTACGAAGTCCGGATCTCGAACGGCATCCCGACGCTCTTTCAGCAAAGCACCTATGCGCCCGATGGCGACGATCGATTCATGGGCAGCGCCGCGCTCGACCAGAGCGGCAACATGGCGATAGGGTTCACTTTGTCCGGCAGCGGCCGCTTTCCTGAAATCCGCTATACCGGACGTATCGCCATCGACACCTTGAACGGCATGACGCAGGGCGACAACACCGCGATCGCCAGCGCTGGGTTCCAGGACGGAACGAGCAACCTGAAATCCCGCTGGGGCGATTACACCAGGATGACGATCGATCCTGTCGACGACTGCACGTTCTGGTACACGTCCGAATATCTCACCTTCTCGGGCGAGGACACGAACTGGAAGACGTGGCTGCAGTCCTTCAAGCTGCCCGGCTGCCCGACCCCATGGTTCTCGCTCTCGGCGAGCCCCACGTCCACCGATTCCAGCACGACAATCTTCGCCGCCGGATTCGCGGGGTTCTCGGGAGCCATCTCCCTCATCGCTTCAGGCTTGCCTCAAGGGGCTACCGCGAGCTTCAGCCCGAGCGCTATCGGCGCCGGCGCGGGGTCCACGCTCACCTTGAATCCGGGAACGTCCGTGGCAGGTCAACCCGTCATCACGGTGACCGGAACGGAGGGCGGGGTCAGCCGGACGACCACCGTCACCTGGAACAACCCGGGGTGCACGCCTCTCTCGGTCAGCGAGGCATGCAGCACGAAATGCGGCCAGACGGTTTCGGATGGTTGCACCGGGACAATCACGTGTCCTCCGTGCGCATGCAATTCGGCCAACTGCGGCGGATGCTGTGACGCCAATCAGGTATGCCACGCCAGGTCCAACAGCTTCTGCGGCATCAGCGGCAGTGCGTGCAACGACTGCACCGCGCAGGGAGATATCTGCCTCGAAGTCAACACCTGCACCGGTCAATGGGCGTGCACGGACCCGACCTGTCGGGCAGGATGCCCGATGTTCTGTCCTTGAAACGCCGCACGACCAGAGCAACCGAAATGGCGGATCCGATGGGAAGGCTCCAGTGAGGCAGAGTGCGGCCAGGCGACACTCTTATCCGCGCGCATTGCTGGGCTGCCTGTTGATCGGCCTCGCGGCGTCGTTCATTCGTTGCAATCCGGGAGACCGCACCGTCGCGGCCGCGGGAGGCGATGCCGGTACTGACGCCAGCGATGCGGGTCCGTTTGTCACGGCCCCGCATCAGGCCTTTCCACAGATGCCCAGCCACGGAGGAACCGCCTTCAGTCGCCTTCAACTCGTCACCGTCACTTTTCAGGGCTATCCGTTCCGGCAGCAAGCGGAGTCGTTCGGAGACTTCGTGGTCGGTTCCGAGTATCTGAAGCAAACGACGCGTGAATACGGGCTCACCTCCGCAGTGCACCTGGCAAAGGTGGTCCTGCCGCCCTTGACGGATCCGAACCCCGACTTCGCCTCAATCCTGACCCAGGCGCTCGACGCTGGAACGCTCCCATTTCCTGCTGACCCGGCCGGCCTGTTGTACCTCTTCTACGCCCCACCGCCGTGCGACGGCGGGAGATTCGCTGGATTCCACCGCGACCTCGATCCGGGCGACGGCGGATTCATTTCCTATGCCGTCGCCTTCAATTGCAACGACGGATCGGCTGCCGTCGGCGTCGCCTCGCACGAGATCATCGAGGCCGTCACGGATCCGCTGACCACACTTGCCGACGCAGGGGTCGGAGTCGCATGGGAATTCGGCGTGGAATCGGAACCCTGGGAAGGAGAAGTCGCGGACGTTTGTGAGGCGAGTCCGTGGGCCATGGAGGGTGGCTTCACGCTCGCGCCAGGCTGGTCCAATTCCGCCGCCGCCGATGGCGGATCCCCCTGCGTTCCATTCGATGCCCGCATCGCCTACATGAACGTTTCGTCGGCAGTGACGAAGCTCGACGTGAGCGCGGGAGGAAGCGCGACCGTGCGGTTGACGGGATGGTCGACCGCGCCGACCGGATTTTGGCCCGTCGACGTCATCCTCAGTGGGCGAGACTTCGACCCGGAGGCTGTCCTGAGCAGCGGCACGATCTCGAATGGGACGTCCGTCGATCTGATCGTCCATGTCCCCGAGACGGCCTCTCTCGGCAGCGGCGCAATCGTCGAAGTGCGTTCGACGTTCCCGGTCATGGTGAACGGCGTCAGCGGGTTTTCGTCGTATTGGCCGATTCTGATCACCGTCAGATGATGTCTGCGACAGCACCTGCCACTGCGCCGTGACTACTACCTGCGGTCGCACGCAGCCGCACGCTCCCCACCACGTCAGTTCGTGGATACTCGCTCCGCCGCGCTACTTCCTGGCAGCCTTCTGCCCCAGCTCCCCCCGGCGGATGATGCCCTTTTCCTGCAGCAGATCCACCAGGGCGCGGAAGGCGCGGCTCTGGGCGGTGACCTCCTTTTCCAGGCGGAGGAGCAGGGTCTGCACCTCCTGGAGGGTGTCGTGCGCCGCGGCGCCGGGAACGATGGGGCCGAGGACGTGCGATTCCGCCTCGGCCGCCGGCGGAGGAGGGCGCGCTTGCGGCGCCCGCGCAGCGTCGGGGGCACCGCGCACGGGCTCGCCGAGTCGCGGCGCGGGTCCGGTGCGCTCGCCGAAGTAGTATCGGCGCACCGCGCGGTCGATGCTGCTCATCGAGGCCAGCATCGGCTCCAGCGTGTGCTGCGCGATCTGCGCCACCTCCTGCAGCGTCTCGCGATCCGGCTCGGCGGTGGCCACCCAGAGGATGCGCTGGCGGCTGTCCACGCGGACGGGAAATACGCCGTGGCGCTCGCAGGCGTTGACCGGGAGGCAGCGCAGCGCGTCTTCGTGCACGTCGGCGGTGTCCAGGTCCACCGTGTCGAGCGCGAGCTGCTGCGAGAGCGCACGCAGCAGCTGGTCCTCGGTGACGTAGCCCAGGTCCACCAGCGTTCGCCCGAGCTTGCCGCCGAAGGCGCGTTGGTCGCTGAGCGCCGCGAGGAGCTTCTCCTCGTCGAGGGCGCGATGGGAGATGAGCACCTCGCCGAGCTTGGGGCTCATTTCTTCTCCTCCGCGGGTCGGATGGGCTGCCACGACGCCTTGCGCGCGCGCACCGTCAGCAGCGCCGCCTGGCCCGCCACCGTGCCGCCGTCGGACATGGGCCAGGGCGTGTGGTCCGCCGCTCCCGGGTTCAGGTAGAGCCGATCGGATTCTACGCCCGGCGGCACCCGCGCGCCGCTGCCGTCCACCGCCCTGCCGCCCGCCTCCCAGACCTGCGCGAACACCCCGAAGGGCGCCTTGCGCAAGAGCGGCGCAAGTCGCGGGTCGCCCACGTTCTGGCCATCGCTCACGTCCAGCGCGTTCGCGTCCTGACCGCGGGGAGGGACGGCCATGACCAGCAGCACCGGAGGAGGCAGCCGGTCCAGCGCGGCGGCCAGCACCTCGATGTCCCTCTGCACGTAGACGCAGGCCCCATCGGCGTGGAGCTGGCGCCGCTCGAAGGCGCCGGGCAGACCCACCACGGTAGCGTCGCCGAGCTCCACCACGCGGGTGTGCGAGAGATTGAGGATGCGCGCGCCCTTCTTGCGCAGCTCCGCCTCGGCGGCGTCGAGGTCGGAGCGGACTTCGCGGTTGCCGGCCACCGCCAGGATGGGCAGGCCGGTGTCGGCGAGGGCGCCCAAGAGCGTCTCCTGCTCGTCGGAATTGTCGCCCAGGTCGCCGTCGGCGATGAGCACCTCCGCGCCGCGTTGCACCAGCTCGGCGACCAGCCGCTTGATGAAGGCCAGGTTCTCGTCGTCCGCATCCTTGAGGCCGGCCAGGACGCCGATGCGCACTTCTCCCTTGGCTGCGCGCACCTTCTCCTTCGCTCCGGGCGCGTCGAGCGGCGCCACGCAGGCGGCGTCGCTCCGCCCTGCCGTGGGCTGCGGAACCGGCGCCGGCGCGGTGGCCTGCGCCACGGGCGCCGGAGCCTTTTCGCGACACCCCACCCACGCGACGATGGCGAGCGCAATCATCCCCCGACGCACGGCCCCACTCTACGCGCGACCGCGGCCGCTCACCAGCGCCAGGAGCTAGGCGGGATGCGGCGGCAGCGCCCGGCCGAAGCGCGAGCTCACCGAGGCGCCGAGCGCGAAGAACTGCAAGAGCGCGAGCAGCGAGATCCCCAGCCAGGGCACGAACGCGAGCAGGAGCAGCACCGCCATGCCCATGCCCAGCGCGGCCGGCGGCACGAAGCGCTGTCCCGGCCCCGCCGGCAGCGATTCGCCGACCCGCAGCGCGAACGAGGAGAGCCCGATGACGATGCTGAGGAACACCAGCACGGGAAGGAGCGGAATCAGGGGAATGCCCACGATGGAGATGGCGAGGAGCACGATGAGCGGCAGGAGCAAGAGCCAGCAGAGGAACCCCACCGTGAAGCTGCGCACCGGGTTCTCGAACATGGCGAAGCCCAACGTTGCGCACGCGTTCCGGCCACATCCGCAGCATGACCAGGCCGATGAGATAGGTGAGCGCGAAGAGCGCGATGGTGGGGAAGAGGCCGAAGGGACCGAGCCCGCCCAGCCAGCTATGGCGGTGGTGCCCGGACCCGGAGAGGATCCTCCCCAGGCCCACCTGCACGTGCTCGCCCATCACCTGGCCGCCGCGCTCCACCTCCACCTTGCCGAGCACGGCGACGGCCTGGCCCATCACCAGCGCGCCCTGGTCCACCGACACGCTGCCGCCCACCGCCACGGCGTCTCCCTGCACCACGCTGCCGGGCAGGAGCTCGACCGAGCCGCCCACGCAGACGACGTCGCCCTGGACGATCTGACCCTGCGGCACGCTGAGGTCACCCTGGAACACGCGCACCATGTCGCGGCCGCTGTGCTTGCCGCTCTTGGGCGCGCCGCGGGACGGGCGCACGTGCCGGGACGAGGAGCTCTTCTCGATCAGCATCCCCGCCGCTCCCTGCGCGTCGGGCGTGGCCACCACCACCAGCTTGTCGTTCTTGAGCACGCCCATCGCGCCGCTCTTCTTGAGCACGTCGCGCAGGGCCTCGCGCGGGTCTACGTCGTCGACGTCGATGTCGATGCGGTCCCTGGGTGAGCCGACCAGCGTCATGCTCCAGCCCGCGGTCTGCGCGATGCGGTGCAAGAGCTCCGCGGTGGGAACGTTCTTCGCCTTCTCGCTGAAGCGGGGAAGATCGCGGGCGGCGTCGGGATCGGCCGGCCCCTTCATGTGCGGTGCCGGCGGAACCGGGGGCACCGGCGGAACCACCTCGAGATCCGGTTCGCTGTCGTCGTCCGACTCCGCGTCGCTGTCCTGCGAGTCGCCGGAAGTGTCCGTGTCGTCGCCGCTGATCCGCAGCGTGATCATCTTGTCGGCGAGGCCTCCCATGACCCGGCCCACGGCCCCGTGCGTGCCGAAGCGGGCGCCGAAGAAGCCGCTCTGGGCGAAGAGCAGCGCGAGCGCAAGCCTGACCATTTCAAGACTCCGAGAGCCGCGCGTATGCGGGCTTCAGCGTGCGCGAGAGCAGCGTCAGGACGGCGGCGAGGAAGACGAAGGCGCCGATGCCCAGCGGGATCCGGGTGGCGACGAAGACCGGCCCGACCACGCCCCACACCATCCGCAGCACCGACACGCCCTCGATCAGCTTGTCGACGTGCACGGCGGTGGAGAGCCCCCATCCGACGATGGCGAAGATGGCGAGGGCGAAGGCGGGAATGGCGGCGACCAGCGTGTGCCTGCGCGCAACCAGGTGGGCCTCGCGCACCTGGACGGCCGCGAGCACGGTGCCGGTGAAGTCGGCGGGCGGCTCGGGATCGCGCAGCGCGGAGAGCCTCGCGTCCAGCGCCGAGTAGAGCGCCACGGTGGCCCCGCACTCCACGCAGCCGTCGCAGTGCTCGCGCGCGGCCATGCCCTCGGGGCCGCGCAGCGTCCCGTCGGCCAGCGACTGGAGCTGGGTGTCGGTGAGGTGGTTCATGAGAAGTGCTCCGAGAGCTGCGCTTTCAGCTCCTTGCGGGCGCGGTGCAGCCAGGTCATCACCGTGCCCATGGGGACGTCCAGGGCAGCGGCGATGTCCGCGTAGCTCTTGTGCTGGATGTGGAAGAGGGCAATCACCTCGCGGTAGCGCGGGGGCAGGCCGGCCACGGCGCGATCGAGGTCGCGCTGCGCCTCCTCTTCCTGCACGCGCTGCTCACCGGAGACGGCGAAGTGGTCGGGAAGCTCCGGGGCGACGCCGGTCTCTGGTCCGTCGTCACCCCGGCCCTCGGCCGAAAGCGCCAGTGTGGGGCGCCGCCTGCGAAGGAGGTCGATGCAGTGGTTGCGCGCGATGCGCAGCACCCATGCCGCGAAGGGTTGGCGGGCGTCGAAGCCGCGGATGCCGGTGTAGGCGCGGACGAACGTCTCCTGCGCCGCGTCGCGGGCCTCTTCGCCGCCGCCGAGCAAACGGAAGCAGAGGCCGAAGACGGACTGCTTGTGCTTCTCCACCAGCCTCGCGAACGCCGCCTTGTCGCCGCCGGCCGCGGCCCGCGCCCACTCCGCCTCGTCGGCGGGACAGGCCGGGCGGACCAGGTCGGTGGAAGGCGCGAAAGGCAAGGGTAGCGAGATTGCCGAGTCCACGGGGTCTTCTACGGCGGTCAGGGTGGCAGTATTTCACGGGGGAAGTGCGCGCGCAGAAGGAGCAGGCAGCCGAGCGCCAGCGCGAGCGGCACGAAGGTGCAGAGCGCCCCCACCCAGAGGAAGCGCAGGAATGGAATTTTCCCTTTGGTTCCAGCAAGTTCGAGCACGATCAGGTTGGCGACCGAGGCCACGGGCGTGAGGTTGCCGGAGAGGGTGGAAACGAGCGCCAGCGAAAGCCAGCCCAGATGCGGGTCGGCGAGCTTCGGCACCCAGCGGGCGGCGAGCAGGACGAAGGGCACGTTGCTCACCAGCTGGCACGAGACCAGCGTGAAGAGCCCGAAGCGGACCGTCTGCTGCGTGGCGTCATGTCCGAAGAACGGCGAGAGCGCGGCGTGGATGCGCTCGGTGATGCCGGCCTGGGCCACGCCGTGGGTGACGACGAAGAGTCCGGCGAAAAAGAGCAGCAGGCTGCCGTCCACCCGGGCGAACATCTCCCGCGGCGGTTGGCGCGAGAGCGCGAGCAGGAGCGCGGCGCCGGTCATCGCGGTCCAGGCCAGGCTGTAGCCGAGCAAGAAGCCGGCGAGCACGAACGCCAGCGCGGCCGCGCAGAGGAGCGCGAGCCCGCGATCGAGCGGCGGAGGCGCGACCTCGATGTGGAGCGGCTTCCAGGAGAGCTCGCGCCGGAAGACCGCCAGCAGCACGGCCAGCACGGCGAGGAGCGAGAGCGCCGCGGGCAGCAGGAGCGCGGCGGAAAAGCTGGCGTAGGAAATGCCGCTCAAGGTGCCGATCAGCATGTTCTGCGGGTTTCCCGTCAGCGTCGCGACCGAGCCGGCGTTGGAAGCGAAGGCGAGCCCGAGCAGGTAGGGCATGGCAGGCAGCGCTGCCGCTTCCACCAGGGCGAGCACGACCGGCGTGCACATGACGCAGACGGTGTCGTTCACCAGCAGCGCCGAGAGCGCGCCCGCCACCAGGACGAGCAGGGCCAGGAGCGCGCGCGGGCCGTGCGCGCGCCGCAGGGCGAACCAGGCGATCCAGCGGAAGATGGCCGCGCGCGCCATCACGCTCGTGATCACCATCATGCCGAGGAGCAGGACCAGCGTGTCCCAGGAGATGGCGTCGCGGTACACCTGCGCGGGCGTGAGCACGCCGAAAGCGACCATCGCCACCGCGCCCGCCACCGCGCCGCCGGGCCGGTCCAGCCGGAGGAAGGGCAGCTCCGCTCCCGCGAGGAAGAGGTATGTCGCGACGAAGATGACCAGCGCGGCGAGCACTTCGCCTCAATCGAGCATGTGTGCGAAGAAGGGGCAATGTTTCCGATCTACCCGGACCTCGTAGGCCGCGCCGCGCTGGTCACCGGCGCCTCCAGCGGAATCGGCCGCGGCATCGCCGAGGCGCTGCTCGACCAGGGCGCGCGCGTGGCCGCGCAGCACCGCACCCAGGATCCTCCGGCAGGCACCTCGCCGGTGCGCGCCGAGCTGGGCACGGAGGAAGGCTGCATCGCCGCCGTTCGCGCTGCCCGCGAGAAGCTGGGCACGGTCGAGATCCTGGTGCACTCCGCCGGCATCTACAACGCCGGGCCCATCGCCAGCATCGGGGCGCAGGCGCTGGAGGAGATGTTCCGGGTCAACGTCTTCTCCGGCTTCTATCTCGTGCGCGAGCTGCTCGCCTGTGGGCTGCGCAACGTGGTCTTCATCGGCAGCACCGCCGGCCAGCGCGGCGAGCCCGGACATTCCCACTACGCGGCCTCCAAGGGCGCGGTGCAATCGATGATGATGTCCATCGCGGTGGAGCTCGCGCCGCGGGTGCGGGTGAACCTCGTCTCTCCGGGCTGGGTGCGAACGCCGATGGCGGAGGAGGCGCTGCAGCGCATGGGCGGGACGCTTCTGCCTACGCTCCCCAACCAGCGCGTCGCCGAGGTGGACGACGTGGTCAACGCGGCGCTCTGGCTCGCGAGCGACGCCTCCGCGCACTGCATCGGGCAGGACATCTGCGTCTCCGGCGGCGCGCTCCTGGTGGTGCCGCGCGGGCAGATGAAGCGCGTGTGAGGCCCTCTGCGGCAGGGTAGCGCAAGCGCCCCGGATGTCACTTGTCGAATGCTGGCGACGCGGTAGAGTCGGGGGTCCATGCGAGAGCCGGTGCAGCTCGGGCCCCATCCTGCGCCAGCGGTGCTCGACGGCGCCATCGGCCTTGCCCTCGCCACCGGCGCCGCCCTGCGGCTGCACGGTCCCTTGCAGGGCGCGGATCTGGCGGTGGCGCTCTGCGCGGTGAAGCTGGGCGGCGACGCGGAGGGAGCGCGCGCCCTGCTCTCGCGCGAGGGTGAGATGGAGCTGCCCTTGCCGCGCCCGCGGGCAGGGGTGCACCTGCTCGATCTCCCCGAGCCGGTCGGCGGTGGCGCGCGTTCTCTGGACCCTCTCCTGGCCGCTGGCGCTCCTGGGCAAGCCTTCCCTGCTGCACCTGCGCGGACCGAATCACGGCGAGGGCGCGCCCACCTATCACGATCTTCAGCTCGGCTGGACCCCCTTCGCGGCGCGCTTCGGCCTGAAGATCGGACTCGCCCTGACCGAGGCGGGCTTTGGCGCCGAGGCCGGCGAGATCGTGGCCTCGCTCGACCCGGCGCCGGCGCTGACGCCGCTGCACGCCGTGCACCGGGGCCTGTTGCGGCAGGTGAGCGTCATCGCGGCGGTGGGCGGAGGTCGGCACGAGGCGACCCTGGAAGCGGCGGAGCAGGTGGTGCGGGCGCTCCGGCGGCAGGGCGTGATCGCCGAGGCGGAGCGCGTTCCCTTGCCGCTGCCCGCCGGCTCCACCTCGCGCAGCCGCTGGGCGATCACCGCCGCCGCGGAGTTCGAGAACAGCGTGGTCACCGCCTCCACGCTCGGGCAGGCGCCGGCGCTCGTCGACGAGCAGCAGGGAGAGAGGCTGGCGATGCGTCTCGCGCGCTTCTTGCGGCGGCGCGGCGCAGTCGACGCGGAGATGGCGGAGCGCCTGCTCTTGCCTTCGTTCCTGTGCACCGCCGGCCTCGGGGCGCGCGCCGGAGCCTCGCCGAGCTGTCACTACACGACGAGCGAAGTCACCGCCCCTCTCCTCGAGCTCGCCACCATCGCGAAGCAGGTGCTTCCGGTCCGGGCGGTGGTGGACGGAGCCGAGGGCGAAGAAGGCATGATCGTGGTCGCTCCCCAGGCATGATCGCGCTCCTCTGCGCCGCGGTCTTCGATCTGATCCTCTCCGGCGGGCGGGTCGTCGACGGGACCGGGGCGCCCTGGTTCCGCGCCGACGTGGGCATCCGCGGCGACTCCATCGCGGCCGTGGGCGATCTCTCCCACGCGAGAGCGCACAGGCGCATCGAGCTGCACGGGCTCTCGCTCTCGCCCGGCTTCATCGACATGCTCGGCCAGAGCGAGCTGAACGCGCTGATCGACCCGCGCGAGGAGTCCAAGGTCCGCCAGGGCATCACCACCGAGCTGACCGGCGAAGGCATCTCGCCCGCGCCGATGAACGCGGCCTGGATCCACGAGCAAGAGCCCTGGCTGCGCAAATACCACCTCCAGATCGACTGGAAGGACCTGGCCGGCTACTTCCGGCGGCTGCGCCGGGCGCGGCCCAGCATCAACGAGGCGGTGCTGGTGGGCGCGGCCCAGGTGCGCGGCGTGGTGCTCGGCTTCTCCGACGTGCAGCCGGACGCCGCCCAGCTCGCCAGGATGCAGAAGCTGGTGGAAGAGGCCATGCTGCAGGGCGCGTTCGGCGTCTCCACCGGGCTCATCTACCAGCCGGGCAGCTTCGCCAGGACGCCGGAGCTGATCGCGCTCGCCAAGGTGGCGGCCAGGCACCACGGCTTCTACGCGAGCCACATCCGCAGCGAGGCGAAGAAGATCGACGAGGCGCTGGACGAGGCGTTCACCATCTCGCGCGAGGCGGCGGTGCCGGTGGAGATCTGGCACCTCAAGGTGTCGGGCCGCGCCAACTGGGGGCGGATGAAGGAGGTGATCGGCCGCATCGAGGCCGCCCGCGCCTCCGGCCTGGACGTGACCGCCAACATGTATCCCTACCTGGCCAGCGCCAACGGCCTCGACGCCAGCATCCCCGACTGGGCGCACGAGGGCGGGGTGGACGCCATGCTGGCGCGCATCCGCGATCCGGCGCCGCGCGCGAGGATGATTCGCGAGATCGAGGGGGAGATCGCATCCCGAGGACATCCTCATCCTCGCCGCCGTCAACCCGGAGGTGAAGAAGTACGCGGGCAAGAGGCTCGACGAAGTGGCGCGCGAGATGGGCAAACCGCCGGCCGAGGCGCTGGTGGATCTGGTGGCCATGGACAAGGCCAACGTCGGCGTGGCGCGCTTCGGCATGAACGAGGACGACGTGAAGCTCGGCCTCTCCCAGCCCTGGGTTTCCCTCGACACCGACTACGGCGCGATGGCGATCGACGGGCCCTTCGCGCAGGAGGGCAGCGCGCACCCGCGCGCGTTCGGCAGCGCGGCGCGCCTGCTCGGGCACTATGCGCGCGAAGAGCGGCTCTTCACGGTCGAGGAGGCGGTGCGGAAGATGACCTCGCTGCCGGCGCGGCGGCTGGGCTTGCAGGATCGCGGCATCTTGCGCGCGGGCATGAAGGCCGATCTGGTGGTCTTCGATCCGGCGACCGTCCGCGACGCCGCCACCTTCGAGAAGCCGTTCGCGTACCCGGAGGGCATTCCCTACGTGCTGGTGAACGGCAAGCTGGTGCTGGAGAACGGCAAGCGCACCCGCGAGCGCCCCGGCCGCGCGCTGCTTCACGCGCCTTGACTTGCCTCTGGCGCCCCCTGCACATTCCCGCGCCCTATGGCCGTCACCCCCGAGCAGGTTCTCGCAGCCTTGAAGGAGCTCAAGGACCCCTCGTCCGGCCGGCCGATCTCCGAGCTCGGCTACCTCAAGCATCCCGAGCTGCTGGAGGGCGGCGGCGTGCGCGTGCGCGTGGAGCTGCCCACTCCCGCCTCCCCCTGGAAGCAGCGCATCGAGGAGGCGGTGCGGGCCACGCTCGTCCCGCTCCAGCTCCCCCGCGTGGAGGTGGCCTTCAGCGCCAACGTGCGGCCTTCCCCGGGCAAGCAGAACAACCCCAACGATCTGGTGCCTTCGGTCAAGAACGTGGTGCTGGTCGGATCGGGCAAGGGCGGCGTGGGCAAGAGCACCATCTCCGCCAACGTGGCCTGCGCGCTCGCCAACCTGGGCTGCAAGGTGGGCCTGCTCGACGCCGACATCTATGGCCCCTCCATGCCGCTGATGATGGGGCTCTTCGGCGCGCGGCCCACCAGCGCCGACGGCAAGAGCGTCAACGCGCTGGAAGCGTTCGGCGTCAAGGTGATCAGCATCGGGTTCTTCGTCGATCCCGACCAGGCGATGATCTGGCGCGGGCCCATGCTCCACGGCGCGCTGGTGCAGCTTTTGCGCGACGTGCGCTGGGGCGATCTCGACTACCTCATCCTCGACCTGCCGCCCGGCACCGGCGACATCCAGCTCACCATCGCGCAACAGGTCAGCGTCGCCGGCGCGGTGGTGGTGACCACCCCCCAGGACGTGGCGCTGGCCGACGCCATCAAGGCCAAGGCCATGTTCGACAAGGTCAACATCCCGGTGCTCGGCTTCGTCGAGAACATGAGCGGCTTCGTCTGCCCCAATTGCCACCACGAGACCGAGATCTTCTCCAAGGGCGGCGGCGAACAGGCGGCGGGAAAGCTGGGCGTGCCCTTCCTCGGGCGGGTGCCCATCAACGTCGCCATCCGCGCGGGCAGCGACGACGGCAGGCCGGTGGTGGCGGCCGATCCCGGCTTGCCGGAGGCGCAGGCGCTCACGCGCATCGCGCAGAACATCGCCGACCGCGTCGCGCTCGCCAACATGACGGCGGTGCCGCGCGGACAGAAGCCGCTCGTGCAGCTGGGGAAGAAGGCATGATCAAGAAGACTTCGCTCTCGCAGTGCGAAGACCAGGCGCTGGAGAAGGGCGCCTTCGCCTTCCGGCGCAAGCGCCTCGGGGCTGCCGCCGGCGGGGCGGGCATCGGCGTGAGCTGGTTCGAAATCCAGCCCGGGAAGAAGGCCTTTCCGAACCACTTCCACCTGGCCAACGAGGAGGCGGTGTACGTCCTCGAGGGAGAGGGCATCCTCCGCCTCGGCGAGGAGATGCACCACATCCGCGCCGGCGACTACATCGCCTTTCCGCCGGGGCCGCCCGGGCACCAGATCCTCAACCGCGGCACGGCGCCGCTGCGCTACCTCGCGCTCAGCACCATGCGGGAGCCGGAGGTGGCGGTCTATCCCGATTTCGAAGAAGATCGGCGTGCTGGCGCGGAGCCACGGCATCACCGGCGTGCACCGGCAGGACGCCGCCGTGGACTATTACGACGGCGAGGAGTGAGCCGGCCGGGGAGGCCCTGAATGGGCGAAGACGAGGAGCTGCCGCCCGACGAGGTGAAGAAGCTCTCCGGGCTGGTGCCCGACATCGTGCGCCGCGCGGTGCTCACCGGCGTGGGCGCCCTCTTCATGACCGAGGAGGGCATCCGCAACATGGTGGGCGAGATGAAGCTGCCCAAGGACGCGCTCGAACTTCCTGCTCTCGCAGGGGGAGAAGACGCGCGCCGAGGTGGCCCGGGTGGTGACGCAGGAGGTGCGCCGCTTCCTCGAGAGCGAGACGCTGCGCCGCGAGATCTGGAAGGTGCTCACCGGCGTGACGCTGGAGGTGAACGCCAGCATCCAGCTCAAGCCCGGCGGCGAGCCCGCCTTCAAGGCGAAGGTCAAGGCGAAGAAGAAGGAGCCCGAAGAGGGCGAATGAAGCGCCTCTTGCCGCGGCTCGCCTTCCTGGTGCTGCTCGGGGGCGCGCTCATCCTCTGGGGAGAGGTGCGCAAGCCGCGAGATCTGCTGCTGCAGCTGGACTTGAGCGCCGCGCTGCCGGGCGATGTCCAGGAGGTGGACGTGATCGTGCGCCGTTCCGGCCACGCCCTGGCCCGCCACGACGTGCAATACGGCGCCGCGGGCGCGCCGGGACTGCTGGAGTTCGTGGTCCACGCCGCGCCGGGCGAGGCGGAGGTGGAGACCTTGCTGGTCTCGGCGGGAAGGCCGGAGCGCCGGGTGGTGTCGCAAGTGTCGCTGACGAAGGACGCGCCGGCGCGGGTCCGGGTGCAGTGACGACAACCGCACCATTCAGCCCGGGTTCGCCGCATCCTTCACGTCCGCCAGCGGCAGGGTGAACGCGAACGTCGATCCCTTTCCCACCTCGCTCTGCACCGTCACCTCTCCGCCGTGGGCCTCGACGATGCTCTTGACGATGTTGAGGCCCAGCCCCAGGCCCTGCTCGCGGGAGCGCGCGTCCTTCACGTCGCCCACCTGGTAGAGCCGATCGAACACCTTGGCCAGGTGCGCGGGGGGGATGCCGCTGCCGTTGTCGGTCACCGAGACCAGCGCGAAGCCGCGCCGCTGCTCCACCTCGATGACGATCTTGCCGCCGTCGCGGCAGTGCTTCTCCGCGTTGGACATCAGATTGGTGAGCACCTGGATGATGCGGTCGCGGTCGCCCAGCACCGGCGCGCTCGCGGGGGGGACCCGCTGGCGCACGTTCAGCCGGCGCTCGAGGAAGCGGGGCGCGAGCCCTGCCAGCGCCTGGGTCACGGCGTCGCGCAGGTCGAAGGGCTGGAAGGTCATCGATTCGCGGGTGAGCTCGAAGCGGGAGAAGTCGAGCAGCTCCTCGATGAAGGCGCGCAGCCGCTTGCCCGAGGAGCGCGCCACCTGAAGGCATTGCCGCTGGCGCTCGTTGATGGGCCCCATCCGCTCCGCCAGCAAGAGGTCGTTGTAGCCGATCATGGTCACGAGCGGCGAGCGCAGCTCGTGCGACACGTTGGCGAGGAAGTTGTCCTTGCGCCGGTCCGCCTCCAGGAGCCGCTGGTTGGCCTCGCGCAGGGCGCGGGTGCGCTCCTCGACCGCGCCGTCGATCAGCGCCGCCTGCTCGCGCATGCGCTCGCGCATCATCGACCGCTCCAGCGCGAGCGAGGCCTGCAGCGCCAGCGAGCCGAGCACGCCCAGGTCGGGCTCCGCGTTTCCCTGCCGCGCGGTGAGGAGCAGGCCGATGGCGCGGTCGCCCGCTCCCCGCAACGGCGCCGCCACCATGTTGGAGAGGCCGAGCAGCCGGATCAGCCTGGAGCGCACCGGCTGCGACGCCCGCCTGCCCCAGAGCGCGCGCAAGAGCGAGTGGGGCCGCACCTCCACGAACGGCTCGGGCGACTGGAGCAGGGCCTCCAGCAAAGGCGAGCGCGTCGGATCCACCGGCTGCACGTCGGCCAGCTTGCGGACCCCGAGGAGCTTCATCGCCTCGTCGATCACCGCCCGCTTGTGCGAGAGGTGCGCGAGGATCAGGCCCTCCGGCGCGCAGAGGAAGACCGCGCTCTCCAGGCCCAGCTTGCGAAGCTCGTCGGCGATGGCCTGGAGGACGTTGCGGCGGTCGGTCTCGCGCCGCAGCCGCGCCGCCGCCGCGGCCAGCGCGGCCAGGTTCTCGCGCGCCCGCACCAGCTCGAGGAGCGCGCGCTCCCTGCCGCGCTCGTGTCCGAGCTGCAGCGACGCCTCGTGTCCCACGCCCCGCAGCGTGCGCAAGAGCGAGCGGCGCGGCTCCACGTCGAGCACCAGCTTGAGGATGCCGGCGGGCTCGCTCTCCACCACCAGCGGCACGTAGGCGCACCACAGCTCCTCCGGCGCGAGGTCCCCCAGGTCCAGCGAATGCCCCACCTCCGGCGGGCAGCGGGAAAGGTAGACGTTGCGCTCGCGCACCGGGCCGTCCGGCAGCTTGCCCGACGCCACCAGCGCATCCAGCTTGCGCGCGGTCTCCTCGCGCCGCGCCCTGGAGGTGGCGAGCGCGCCTCCCACCGCGGCCTGCACCAGCCCCTCCGCGCCCGCGCCCGCGCCGTTCACCAGGCTTTCGCGCAGCCGCAACTCCGCCACCAGCGCGCCGCAGATCGCCGCCGCGTCGTCCACGATTTCCTGGCAGACCCGCTGCTCCACGACGGTGAAGGTATCCCATTTGACTCCGCGTCCTAAGCTGGCTATGCCCGGCGCCTCTTCCGAGGAGTCCAACCGTGGACGTGAAGACGTTGGCGGTCGTCGGCGCGGGACAGATGGGAGCGGGCATCGCGCAGGTCGCGGCGCAGAGCGGCCTGAGGGTGGTGCTCGTCGACGTGAGCTCCGAGCTGGTGCAGAGAGGGCTGGGCGGCATTCGCGCGCAGCTCGACAAGGCGGTGAGCAAGGGCAAGCTCAAGGCCGACGAGGCGCAGGCCGCCCTCTCCCGCCTCAGCGGCGGCTCGCCCGAAGAGACGCGCTCGGCGCAGTTCGCCGTGGAAGCGGTCACCGAGAACGAGCCGGTGAAGAAGAAGGTGTTCGCCGACCTGGCGCGGGCCATGCCGCCCGACGCCATCCTCGCCACCAACACCTCCTCCATTCCCATCACCCGCATCGCCGCCAGCGTTCCCAACCCCGAGCGGGTCATCGGCATGCATTTCATGAACCCGGTGCCGGTGATGCAGCTGGTGGAGATCATCCGCGGAGCGCAGACCAGCGACGCGACCTATGCCGCCACGCGCGCGCTGGCGGAGCGGATGGGCAAGACCACCGTGCTCTCGAAGGACATGCCGGGGTTCATCGTCAACCGCATCCTGATTCCGATGATCAACGAGGCCTGCTTCGCGCTTCAAGAAGGGCTCGCCTCCGCGGAGGACATCGACACCGCCATGAAGCTCGGCACCAACGTGCCCATGGGACCGCTCACCCTCGCCGACTTCATCGGCCTCGACACCTGCCTCTACATCGCGGAGGTGCTGCACAAGGGGCTCGGCGACGACAAGTACCGGCCGGCGCCGCTCCTGCGGCAGACCGTGGACGCGGGCTGGCTGGGGCGCAAGACGAAGCGCGGCTTCTTCCGGTACTGACCATGGCGACCTACGAGAACGTCCTGGTCGCGCGCGAAGGCCCCGTCGCCACCATCACGGTGAACCGTCCCAAGTCGCTCAACGCGCTCAACTCGGCCACCCTGCGCGAGCTGACCCAGGCCGTGCGCGAGTGCGCCGACGCGCGGGTGGTGATCTTCATGGGCGCGGGCGAGAAGGCCTTCGTCGCCGGCGCCGACATCTCGGAGATGGCGACGATGGGCCCCTGGCAGGCGCGCGAGTTCAGCGAGCTGGGCCACGTGGTCACCGCGCTGATCGAGGACATTCCCGCGGCGACCATCGCCGCGGTCAACGGCTACGCCCTGGGCGGAGGTCTCGAGCTCGCGGTCGCCTGCGACATGATCTTCGCCAGCGAGAGCGCGCGCATGGGCCTGCCCGAGGTGAGCCTCGGGGTCACGCCCGGGTTCGGCGGCACGCAGCGGCTGGTGCGCCTGGTGGGCAAGCTGCGGGCGAAGGAGATGATCTTCACCGGCGACTGGGTGGACGCGCGGCGCGCGCTGGAGATCGGGCTCGTCAATGCGGTCTTGCCGCGGGAGAAGCTGCTCGATCACTGCAAGGCCATGGCGGCGAAGATCGCGCAGCGGGGCCCCTTGGCGGTGGCGCGCGCCAAGCGGCTGGTGGAGCGCGGCTACGACATCCCGCTGCGCGCCGCCAACCGGCAGGAAGCCGAGTCCTTCGCGCTCCTCTTCGACACCGACGACCGCCGCGAGGGCATGACCGCCTTCGTGGAGAAGAGACCTCCCCGCTTCACAGGAAGATAGGGCCATGGATTTTTCCCTCACCGACGAGCAGCGGCGCCTGGTCGAGACGGCGCGGAAGTTCACCCGCGAGAAGATCATCCCGGTCGCGCAGAAGCTGGACGAGCACGGCACCTTTCCCAAGGAGATTCTGCGAGCAGGCCTGGGAGCTCGGGCTGATGAACGCCGAGATCCCCGAGGAGGTGGGCGGCCTCGGGCTCTCCACGCTCGACCACGTGCTCATGGCGGAGGAGGTGAACTACGGGTGCGCGGGCATCGGCACCACCCTCTTCGGCAACAACCTCGCCGCCATGCCCATCATGATCGCCGGCACCGCCGAGCAGAAGAAGACCTGGCTCGGCCAGCTGGTGGAGGCGCCCATCTTCGCCGCCTACGCCTGCAGCGAGCCGGACGCGGGCAGCGACGTGGCGGGGATGCGCACCACCGTGCGCAAGGTGGGCGACGAGTACGTCATGACCGGCCAGAAGCGCTGGATCACCAACGCCCGCTACGCCGCCTGGTACACGGTGTTCGGCCGCATCGGCGAGCCGCGCGACCGGCACAAGGGCATCACCTGCTTCGTCGTGCCCCGCGACGCCGCGGGCGTGTCGGTGGGGAAGAAGGAGGACAAGCTGGGCCAGCGTGCGAGCGACACCTCCGACGTGCTCTTCGAGGAGGTGAAGCTCACCAGGGCCAACCTGATCGGCGAGGAAGGGCAGGGCTTCAAGGTGGCGATGAAGACCTTCGACCGCAGCCGGCCGTGGATTGCCGCGGGGGCCTGCGGCATCATGCGCCGCGCCCTCGACGAGTGCCGCCGCTACGCGCTGGAGCGCAAGGCCTTCGGCCAGCCCATCGCGCAGTTCCAGGCGGTGCAGTTCATGCTCGCGGAGATGGCCATGAAGTACGAGGCGACGCGGCTCTTGATGCACAAGGCGTCGTGGAGCATCGGCCAGGGCAAGCTCGACGCCATCGAGTCGTCGTATGCCAAGGCGTTCGGGGCCGATTCCGCCATGCAGGTGGCCACCGACGCGGTGCAGATCTTCGGCGGCTACGGGTACACGAAGGAATACCCCGTGGAGAAGCTGATGCGCGACGCGAAACTCCTCCAGATCTACGAGGGGACCTCGCAAATCCAGCGCGTGGTGATCGCGCGCAATCTATTGGCCCAGGCCGCCGGGTAGGGTTAAAAAGGGCGGCATGAAAAATCTCCTCCTCGCCGCCGCCCTGGCCGCCAGCCCGGCCTTCGCACACGACGCCCCCAAGGACCACGCCAAGCACGGCGAGCACCAGGACGCGCCCACCAGCTTCGACAAGCAGCCGTCCCAGGGCACCTGGGCGAAGTGCTCCGTCTCCGGCGACACCTTCCAGGTGGGGCCCGAGACGCAGTTCGCCACCTACAAGGGCCGCGTCTACGCCTTCTGCTGCCCCGACTGCAAGCCCGACTTCGACAAGGATCCTTCGAAGTACGCAGACAAGCGCTGACCCGCGCGGAGGTGGGAGATTGCATGGAAGTGGACCTCACCGACGAGCAGCGGCTGCTGCGCGACACCTGCAGGGACTTCGCCGACCGCGAGCTCAAGCCCAACGCCAGGCGCTGGGATCGCGAGCACAGGTATCCCGCGGAGGCGGTGAGGAAGGCCTTCGAGCTGGGGCTGGCGGGCGTGGCCATCCCCTCGGAGTGGGGCGGCGCGGGCATGGACTCGGTCGCGTACGTGCTCGCCATCGAGGAGATCTCGCGCGGCGATGCCTCGGTGGGCGTCACCCTGAGCGTGAACAACTCGCTCTACTGCGATCCCATCCTCAAGTACGGCACCGACGCGCAAAAAGAAAGCTGGCTGAGGCCCTTTGCCGCCGGCGAGAAATTGGGGTGCTTCGGGCTCACCGAGCCGCAGGCCGGCAGCGACGCCGCCGAGCAGCGCACCACCGCCGTGCGCAAGGGCGACGTCTACGTGGTCAACGGCACCAAGAACTGGATCACCAACGGGCCGGTGGCCGACGCGATGGTGCTCTTCACCATGACCGACCTGCGCAAGGGCGCCAAGGGCATCACCGCCTTCGTGGTGGACACCAGGACGCCGGGCTTCCTCCCGCAGAAGACCGACGAGAAGCTGGGCATCTGCGCCAGCCCCTCCTGCAGCATCTTCTTCGAGAACATGGAGGTGCCGGCAGCCAACCGCCTCGGCCAGGAGGGAGAGGGGTTCAAGATCGCCATGAGCACCCTGGACGGCGGCCGCATCGGCATCGCCGCGCAGGCCGTCGGCATCGGGATGGCGGCCTACGAGGAAGCGCGCGACTATTCCAAGCTGCGCAAGACCTTCGACGTGCCCATCTCGCAACACCAGGCCATCCAGTTCATGCTCGCCGACATGGCCACCGAGCTGGATGCGGCGCACCTGCTCACCCTGCGCGCCGCCACCCTCAAGGACGCGGGCGTGCGCCACTCGCGCGAGTCGAGCATGGCCAAGCTCTACGCCAGCGAGGCCTGCAACCGCGCCTGCGACAAGGCGGTGCAGATCCACGGCGGCATGGGCTACTCGAAGGAGCTGGACGTGGAGCGGCACTTCCGCGACGCGCGCATCACCGAGATCTACGAAGGCACCTCCGAGATCCAGCGGATGGTGATCTCCGCGGCGTTGCTGAAATGAAATGACCCCACTCTTCGAGCTCTCGCAGGCACAGTCGCTGATCCGGGACACCGCCCGGAGCTACGCTCGCCGGGAACTGGCGAAGGTGGCCGGCCGCCTGGACCGCGAGGCCGCTTTTCCCGGCGAGCAGGCCACGCAGCTGGCGCAGTTGGGGTTGATGGGGGTGAACGTCCCCGAAGAGTACGGCGGCGCGGCCGCGGGGGCGGTCGCCTATGCGCTGGCGATGATGGAGATTGCCCAGGGCTGCGCGTCCACCGCGGTCACCATGGCGGTCAACAACATGGTGGCGGAGACCATCGTCCGCTTCGGCAGCGAGGAGCAGAAGGCGCGCTACGTTCCCGAGATCACCTCGGGCCGCTTCGAGGCGGCGAGCTTCGGCCTCTCCGAGCCTCACGCCGGCTCCGACGCCGCCGCGCTGCGCACCACCGCCCGCCGCGACGGCAAGGGCTGGGTGCTCAACGGCAGCAAGCAGTGGATCACCTCCGGCGACCGCGCCGGCGTGATCGTCGTCTGGGCGCGCACCGGCGAGCAGGGCGCGAAAGGCATCTCCTGCTTCCTCGTGGAAGGCGGCGCGAGCGGGCTGCACGTGGGCAGGCACGAGGAGAAGATGGGCCTGCGCGCGTCGAGCACGGTCTCCTTGTCGTTCGAGGATCTCCGCGTCCCGCCCGAGGCGATGATGGGCAGGCCGGGGCAGGGCTTCTCCATCGCGCTCAGCGCGCTGGAGGGCGGCCGCATCGGCATCGCCGCCCAGGGGGTTGGCATCGGCACCGCGGCACTGGACGAAGCCGTTGCCTATGCGAAGGAGCGCCACGCCTTCGGGCAGCCCATCGCCAACTACCAGGCCATCCGCTTCGCCCTCGCCGACGTGGCTACCGAGCTGTCCGCGGCGCGGCTGCTCACCTTGCGCGCGGCGTCGCTGAAGGAAGCGGGCAAGCCGTTCACGCGCGAAGGATCGATGGCCAAGGTCTTCGCCACCGAGAAGGCGAACAAGGCGTGCGACGTGAGCGTGCAGGTGCACGGTGGATACGGGTACCTCGACGAGTTCCCCGCCGAGCGCCACTATCGCGACGCGCGGGTCACCACCATCTACGAGGGCACGAGCGAGATCCAGCGGGTGGTCATCGCGCGCGAGCTGCTCAAGGATTGACCGCGGATCATCGGGGGCGGGTCTGCGCGAGCGAGTCGCGCGCCCTGGCGCGCCGCCAGTACTCCGCGGGTCGCACCTCGATTCCCGCCTGCTCGAGCATGAAGAGGAACGGCCAGACCGCGACGTCGGAGAGGTCGGGGCTTGCGCCTCCCATCCACGCGCGGCCGTCGGCGAGCGCCTCTTCCAGTGCGTCGAAGCCCTGGCGCAGCTTTTCCCGGTCCGGCGGGTTCTCCGGGGTGACGTGCTGCTCGAGCGCCGCGAGCTTTTCCAGCCGCAGCCGCAAGAGCGCCCGGTCGCGCGCGCGGAGCGGCTGCAGCGAGACGCCGGGGTGCGCTTCGTCCAGGTACTGGAGGATCACCAGCGACTCGATCAGCTCGAAGTCGCCGTCCACCAGCTTGGGCGACTTCTGCTCCGGATTGCCGCGCAAGGCGCGCGGGTCGGGAGGATGCGCGTCGAAGGGGAGCCAGTCGAAGGCGATACCCTTCTCGCGGGCGCAGATCCGCGCCCGCCAGGCGAACGGACACATCCGCTTGCCGTGGATCTCGATCATGATTCGAATCTAGGCGTCGCGGCGCGCGCGGGCGCCAGACGGGCGGGCGCACACCCGCACGCGCGCCTCCTCGCGCCAACGCCTCCGGCATGTTATCTCGGCCTCATATGAGCGCGAAGGAGAGGTTGAAGGCGGCGCAGGAAGAATGGCGCAAGACCGAGCTGGCGAGGGCCATCCAGAAGAGCCCGCTGCGGCGGCCGGACTTCCAGACCGATTCGGGCATTCCCATCCCCGACCTGCTCACGCCCGCCGACGTGGGCGAGCCGAGCGACGCGGAGGTCGAGAAGTACGAGCGCGACCTGGGCTTTCCCGGGCAGTTCCCCTACACGCGCGGGCCGCAGGCCACCATGTACCGCGGCCGGTTCTGGACCATGCGCCAGTTCGCGGGGTTCGGGACGCCCGAGGACACCAACCAGCGCTTCAAGTACCTGCTCGAGCACGGCATGACCGGGCTCTCCACCGCTTTCGACATGCCCGCGCTGATGGGCTACGACGCCGACCACCCCATGTCGCGCGGCGAGGTGGGCCGCGAGGGGGTGGCGGTTTCCACGCTCAAGGACTTCGAGGTCCTCTTCAGCGGCATTCCGCTCGACCGCGTCACCACCTCGATGACCATCAACGCGAGCGCCATCTTCGCCCTGTGCAGCTACATCGCGGTCGCGGAGAAGCAGGGGATCTCGCAGGACAAGCTCGGCGGCACCATCCAGAACGACGTGCTCAAGGAGTACATCGCGCAGAAGGAGTGGGTGGTGGGACCGCGTCCGGCCACGCGGGTGGTGGTGGACATGATCGAGTACACCGCCAGGCACATGCCGCGCTGGCACCCGGTCTCCATCAGCGGCTACCACATCCGCGAGGCGGGAGCGACCGCCATCCAGGAGCTGGCCTTCACGCTGGCGGACGGGTTCGGCTACGTCGAGGAGTGCAAGAAGCGCGGCATGGAGGTGGACGACTTCGCCCCGCGGCTGAGCTTCTTCTGGGACGTGCACAACGACTTCTTCGAGGAGATCGCCAAGTTCCGCGCGGCGCGGCGCATCTACGCGCGGACGATGAAGGAGAGGTTCGGGGCGAAGAAGCCGCTGAGCATGACGCTGCGCACGCACGCGCAGACCGCCGGCGTCTCGCTCACCGCCCAGCAGCCGTACAACAACGTGGTCCGCACCGCGCTGCAGGCGCTGGCGGCGGTCCTCGGGGGCACCCAGTCGCTGCACACCAACTCCCTCGACGAGACCTACGCCCTGCCCACCGAGGAGGCGGTCACCATCGCGCTGCGCACGCAGCAGATCATCGCGCACGAGAGCGGAGTGGATCGCGCCGTGGATCCGCTGGCGGGATCCTATCTGGTGGAGTACCTGACCGACGAGACCGAGAAGCGCTGCCTGGAGATCCTCGGCAAGATCGAAAGGTACGGCGGGATCATCCGCGCCATCGAGGAGGGCTATCCGCAGCGCGAGATCGCGGAGAGCGCCTACCAGTGGCAGCGCGCGGTCGACGCGGGCGAGCGGAAGATCGTGGGCGTGAACGCCTTCAAGACCGACCGCGACGAGCCCATCCCCACCCTCAAGATCGACGACGAGCTGGTGCAGAAGCAGGTGGAGCGGCTGCAGGCGGTGAAGCGCAGCCGCTCGCAGCGCGAGGTGCAGGACAAGCTGCGGGCGGTGGAGGACGCCTGCAGGACCGACAAGAACCTCATGTACCCGGTGCTGGAGGCGGTGAAGGCGTACTGCACGCTCGGCGAAGTGTGCGACGTGTTCCGCAAGGTCTGGGGCGCGTACCGCGAGAAGGGCTCTTTCTGAGGTGATTGATCCCGGGGCGAGCTCGGGCATCGGCGCGGCCCTGGCGATGGAGCTGGGACGGCGGGGGGAATCGGTGGTGCTGGCCGCGCGCCGGCTTCCCGAGCTGCGGCAGGTGGCGGAGCGCTGCGGCAGCGGGGCGCTCGCGGTCCAGGCCGACGTGACCCGCCGCGAGGACGTGCAGCGGCTCTTGGCCGCCGCGCTGGATCGGTTCGGCCAGGTGGATGCGTGGGTGAACAACGCCGGCCGCGGCATCAGCAAGCCGGTGGAGCAGCTCTCCGACGAGGACGTGGACGCGATGGTGCGCGACAACCTCAAGTCGGTGCTCTACGGCGTCCAGGCGGTGCTGCCCCATTTCAAGGAGCGGCGCCAGGGCGCCATCGTCAACGTCTCCTCGTTCCTGGCCCGGGCGCCGTTCGCCACCTTCCGCTCGGCGTACAGCGCCTCGAAAGCCGCGGTGAACTCGCTCTCGGAGACGCTGCGGATGGATCTCGCGCAGGCGTATCCGAAGATCCGCGTCGTCACCGTGATGCCGGGAGTCGTCTCCACCGACTTCGGTCTCAACGCGCTGGGCGGAGGCCCGGACTCGCGCTCGCTGCCCAACGCGCAGGACGCAGGGGAAGTGGCGCGGATCATCGCCGACGCCATTCCCACCGCGCGCGGCGACGTCTACACGCGGCCGGGCTTGCTCGACGCCGCGGTGGAACACCTGCGAAAGCTCGCCGGCGCGGCATAGCCCAGCCGGCGTCTTACCTGCCGCCGGCCTGACCGGGCGAGCGGAACCACGCGATCCACTCCAGCACCACCTCCAGCCTCTGGCGATTCAGCTCGTAGACGCGCTGCCGGCCCTTCCGGTGCGCGCGCAACAGGCCCGCGTCCGCCAAGACGTGGAGATGCCGCGTGGTGGTGGGCCAGGCGTGCTTGAAGCGTGCGGCGATGTCGCCGGCGGCCATCGAGCCGCCGCGAAAGTGCACCGCGAGCAGCATCTGGCGCCGGGCCGGGTGCGCGAGCGCGGAGAAGACGGCTTCGAGCGCTTCGAGGCGGCGGCGCGGGTCCTGGCCGCGCTTCAGACGGCCTCGAGCTGCTCGATGGTCATGTCCTCCAGCACCGCGCCCATCGGCTCCCACACCGCCATCACCTCCGGCGTCTGGTGGGCGATGCCGGAGGCCTCGCCGTCGCGCCAGGAGAAGAGCTCGACGAAGGCGACGGTGCCCTTGCGCTTGTCGGTGGCCTTCCAGACCTTCGCCGGCTCGGCGGTGACCAGCCCGACCTTCTGCAGCGCGGGCCAGTGCTTCTGCACCAGCGCGAGCAACTCGGCCTCCTTGCCTTTCTTCGGTCGGTAGGTCACCAGCGTCGGGACGGGAGCGGACCTGGGCATGCGCGCCTCCTGGGTTCGGCGACATTTAGCGTACATGCTTAATGTCGTCAAACCCGGAAGGCGCGCGGACGCGCGGTCACCCGGCGGCGCGAGCACCAGCGCCTCGGCTGGTTCGGTCTGGCCGAACCTACCCGGTTCTGGCCAACCCGCAGGTTCAACCGGTTGAACCAACCGGTTCACGCTGCTGCTCGGCTGAAGCCACCGGTTGCACACCAGTTGAACCAACCGGGTCACGCTGGTGCCCGGCTCGAGCCACCGGTTCAACCGGTTGAACCGGCGCGACGGCGGCCCTTTCCTGCAGCCGGTCGAGACCTGAATCTCCCGTTCGCTGGCCGAACGGCGCAGTTCACCCGCTGTTGCCCTGCGCAGCCCCGCTTCCTACGCGGCTTGCTGCTGGGCCTGCTTCACCGCCTCGACTTCCAGCGTCAGCTCCACCTTCTCGCCGACCAGGAGCCCGCCGGTCTCCAGCGCCTTGTTCCATTCCAGACCGAAATCCTTGCGATCGATCGTCAGGCTGGCGCTGAAGCCCGCGCGCTCGCCGCCCCAGGGATCCTTGCCGGCGCCCTCGTAGGTCGCGTTCAGGACCACCGGGCGGGTGACGCCGTGGAGCGTCAGGTCGCCGGTCACGCGGTAGCGGTCGCCGCCCGCGGCCTCGATGCGGGTGCTCTTGAACGAGGCGGTGGGAAACTTCTCCACGTCGAAGAAGTCGGGCGAACGCAGGTGACCGTCGCGCTGCGCGTCGGCGGTGTCGATGCTGGCGGGGTCGATGCTCACCTCGACGGAAGAGGCGACGGGGTTTTCGGGATCGAAGAGGATCTTGCCGCTCCACTTGGCGAAGCGGCCGCGCGTCTTGGAGACGACCATGTGGCGGACGGCGAAGTGGATGGCGGAGTGGGTCGGGTCGATGTTCCAGGTACTGGTAGCCACGGCAGTTACCTCCAAAATGGGTGTTACTTCCGTTTCGTAAGTAACTGATGCTTTGGTGCGTAACGGGATTCGCCAGGTTATCCTTGCCCCATGGCCGTGCGTTTTTCCACCACCCTCTGCCCCCGCATGCAGGCGGCCGTCGACCTCCTCGGCCGCCGCTGGACGGCGCTGATCGTCCAGCAGCTCCAGGAGAAGGCCCGCCGCTACAGCGAGCTGCACGAGGCGCTCGACGTGATGAGCGAGCGGATGCTCATCCAGCGGCTCAAGGAGCTGGAGAGCGCCGGCGTGGTCCTGCGCAACGTCATCGACGACCAGCCGGTCCGGGTCGAGTACCAGCTCACCGAAAAGGGCCGCGCGCTGGGCCGGGTGATCGGGGGACTGCAGCGCTGGGCAGAGGAATGGATCCCGGAGCTGACGCGGTAGCCGACCGCATCTTCCTCGCCACCACCAGGCGCTTCGCCGCGCCGCGGCTGGCGGAGTTGGACGTGAGCGCCGCGCTCGAGCTCGCGCAGGTGGAGCCGGGCAAGCCCATCGCGGACCTGGGCTGCGGCTACGGCCGCCACCTGCGCGCCTTCGTCGACCACGGCCACGCATGTCCGATCGGCATCGACCGCAGCGCGCTGCTGCTCGCCGAGGCCCGCGCCGCCCTTCCCGCGGCGCGGCTGCTGCGGGCGGATCTCCAGGCGCTTCCGCTGCACAGGGGCTCCCTCTCGGCCGCCTTCTGCTTCTACAGCTCGATGTTCCTCGGCACGGAGGCGGACGCGCTCCTCGCGCTGCGCGAGGCCGCGCGGGTGCTGCGCCCCGGCGGGAGCCTCGTCCTCACCACCGACAATCCGCTGCGGCTGGCGCAAAATCCGCGCGCGTCGTACGCCGAGGACGTCCCCGGCCTCGGCCGCGTCGAGGAGGAGAGCGTCTACGATGCAGAGAGCGGTGTCGACCGGGTGACGAAGAGGCTCACGCCCTTTGGCGCCGCGGCGCTTTCGGCCACATTTTCCATCAGGTACTATGCGCCGCCCCAACTGGCCGAGCTGGCCCGGACCGCAGGCCTTGACCTGCGCCGACTGGAGCCCGACGCTCCCTTGACCTGCGAGGCGCCGCAGCTCATCGCTCTACTGGAGAAAGCTTCCTGATGGCCGACAGCACTCGCAAGATCCGCATCCTGGTCGCCAAGCCCGGCCTCGACGGCCACGATCGCGGCGCGAAGATCATCGCGCGCGCCCTGCGCGACGAAGGCTTCGAGGTGATCTACACCGGCCTGCACCAGACGCCGGAGATGATCGTGGCCGCCGCGGTGCAGGAGGACGTGGACGGAATCGGCCTCTCCATCATGTCCGGCGCGCACATGACGCTCTTTCCCGCGGTGCTCGACCTGCTCAAGCAGCAGGGCGCGAGCGACGTGGTGGTGTTCGGCGGCGGGATCATCCCCGACACCGACATCCCCGAGCTGAGGAAGCTGGGCGTGAAGGAGATCTTCACTCCGGGCGCCACCACCCGGGCCATCGCGCAGTGGGTGCGCGAGAACGTGCGGGCGCGCGCCTAGTCCCGGCCGCCGAAGGCGGCTTGGGGACTACGCCTGTGGCGTTGAACCAGGGCGCAGTGAGATGCATCCTAACCTCATGCTCCCCGAGCGCGTCACGCTGTACGAGGTGGGCCCCCGCGACGGCCTGCAGAACGAGTCGGCGAGACTCTCCACCGACGACAAGCTGCGGCTGGTGGACGCGCTCGCCGACGCCGGCCTCACCCGCATCGAGCTGGGCTCGTTCGTGCGACCGGACTGGATCCCGCAGCTCGCCGACACCGACGAGCTGGCGCGTCGGGTGCGGCGCCGTCCCGGCGTGCGTCACGCCGCGCTGGTGCCCAACCGCACCGGCCTCGAGCGCGCCGTGGCGGCCGGGCTCCGCGAGGTGGCCGTCTTCATGTCCGCCACCGAATCGCACAACCAGAAGAACACCAACAAGAGCATCGCGCAGTCGCTGGCCCACTTCGCCGAAATCGTCCCGGCCGCAAAGCAGCAGGGCCTCTTCGTGCGCGCCTACCTCAGCACCGTCTTCGGCTGCCCCTACGAAGGCAAGGTGGATCCGGCGCGCGCGCTGGAGATCTCGCGCGAGCTGCGCGGCATGGGCTGCGACGAGATCTCGCTCGGCGACACCATCGGCATCGGCAACCCCAGGCAGACCCGCGAGGTGGTGGAGCTGCTCTCCCGCGAGATTCCCCCCTCCATGCTGGCGCTGCACATGCACGACACGCACGGCACCGCGCTCGCCAACTGCCTCGCCGGCATGGAGGCGGGCGTCACCATCCTCGACACCAGCATCGGCGGCATGGGCGGGTGCCCCTACGCGCCGGGGGCGGCGGGAAACCTCGCCACCGAGGATCTCGCCTCCATGCTCGCCGACATGGGCATCGCAACCGGCATCGACCTCGACAAGCTCATCGCCGCGGGCGCCCTGGCCCAGGAACTGGTCGGCCGCAAGCTGCCCGGCCGCAGGCTGCAGGCCGCGCTCGGCCGGCGGCATCCCGGCGAAGCGCGGCCGGAAGCCTCCACCTGACCATGCCCGAGATCCAGAGCGAAGACCGCGGCGCCATCCGCATCCTCACCATCGACAAAGAGCGGCAGATGAACGTGCTCTCCCGCGCCCTGGTCGGGGAGCTTCTCGAACACGCCCGCCAGGCCGACGCGCACCCCTCGCTGCGCGCGGTGGTCCTCACCGGAGCCGGGCACCGCGCCTTCTGCGCCGGCGCGAATCTCAAGGAGAGGCAGGGCTGGACCGACGACGACATCCGCGCCTGGCTGGTGGAGCTGCACCAGGGCTTGCGCGCCATCGAGCGCTGCTCCAGGCCCTGGATCGCCGCCGTCAACGGCCTTGCCCTGGGCGGCGGCTGCGAGCTGGCGCTGGCCTGCGATCTGCGCGTGATGGATCCGGCCGCGCAGATGGGCCTCACCGAGACGAAGATCGGCGTCATCCCCGGCGGCGGCGGCACCGTTCGCCTGGCGCGGATCGTCGGCCTCGGCCGCGCCAAGGACCTCATCTTCACCGCCCGCCGCGTGGAGGCGCCCGAGGCGCTGCACATCGGTCTCGCCTCCCGCATCTCCGCCGCGGGCGACTGCGTTTCGGCGGCGCTGGCGCTCGCCCACGAGGTCGCCGCCAACGCGCCCGTGGCCGTCGCCGCCGCCAAGGCCGCGGTGGACGAAGAGTGGGACCTGGAGCTGGACAGGGCGCTCGAGCGCGAGCGCCAGCACTACGAGAAGGTCCTGCTCAGCGAGGATCGCCTGGAGGGCCTGAAGGCCTTCGCGGAAAAGCGGCCTGCGCGGTGGAAGGGCCGCTGAAGAGGCGGCGCCTGCCGAGCCAGATGCGGGTCAGGCGGGCTCGCTCTTGCGGATCTCCAGCCGGTCCTCGGCCACGCCGAGCAGCACCTTGCCGCCCTTGTCCAGATCGCCGAAGAGGATGCGCTCGGCGAGCGGCTTCTTCAGCGCGGTCTGGATGAGGCGCGCCATGGGCCGGGCGCCGAACTGCGGGGAGAAGCCGCGGTCGGCAAGCCACCTGCGCGCCTCGGGGAGCAGCTCGAGCTCCACGTTCTTCTCCTTGAGCTGCGCGCGCAGCTCGTCGAGCTGCTTGTCGACGATGCGCTCCACCACTTCCATCGGCAGGCTGGAGAAGGCGATCCAGCCGTCGAGGCGGTTGCGGAACTCGGGGCTGAAGGTGCGCTCGATGGCCTTCTTCGCGTCTCCGCCGGGTCCCGAGTCGAGGTCGAAGGAGGCCACCTTCTCTCCCAGCCGGGTGCCCGCCACCATGAAGTTCCGGGCGGCGGCGCCGAAGCCCACCCGCGCCGCGGTCATGTCGCGGGCGCCGGCGTTGGTGGTGAAGATCAGCACCACGTGCCGGAAGTCGCTCTGCCTGCCGTTGTTGTCGGTCAGGGTGGCGTGGTCCATGACCTGGAGCAGGATGTCGAAGACGTCGGGGTGCGCCTTCTCGATCTCGTCGAGCAGCAGCACCGCGTGCGGCTGCTTGCGGATGGCGTCGGTGAGGAGCCCGCCCTGATCGAAGCCCACGTAGCCGGGGGGCGCGCCGATCAGCCTGGAGACGGTGTGCTTCTCCATGTACTCGGACATGTCGAAGCGGATCAGCGGCACGCCCATGATGCGCGCGAGCTGCTTCGCCAGCTCCGTCTTGCCGACGCCGGTGGGGCCGGAGAAGAGGAAGCTGCCGATCGGCCTGGTGGGAGAGCCGAGGCCCGAGCGCGAGAGCAGGATGGCGGAGGCCAGCGCCTCGATGGCCGCGTCCTGGCCGTAGACCACCTTCTTCAGATCGGGCGCCAGCAACTTGAGCGCGCTCTTGTCGTCGCTGGAGACGCTGCGCGGCGGAATGCGGGCGATCTTCGCCACCACCTGCTCGATCTCCGGCACGCCGATGAGCGGCACCCGTTCCGCTGCCGGCTTCATCCGCTGCAGCGCGCCCGCCTCGTCGATGACGTCGATGGCCTTGTCGGGCAGGTGCCGGTCCACCAGGTGCTTGGCGGAGAGGTCCACCGCCGCCTCCAGCGCGGGCTCGCTGTACTGGACGCCGTGGTGCTCCTCGTAGCGGCTCTTCAGGCCCTGGAGGATCTGCACCGCCTCGTCGCGAGAAGGCTCCAGCACCTCGATCTTCTGGAAGCGGCGCGCCAGCGCCTTGTCGCGATCGAAGCTGGCCTTGAAGTCGCTGAAGGTGGTGCTGCCGATGCAGCGCAGGTCGCCGTTCGCCAGCGCCGGCTTGAGCAGGTTGGAGGCGTCCATCGACCCGCCGGAGGTGGCGCCTGCTCCCACCAGCATGTGGATCTCGTCGATGAAGAGGATGGCGCCGGCCTTCTCCGCGAGCGCCTTCACCACCGCCTTGAGCCGCTCCTCGAACTGTCCGCGGAACTTGGTGCCGGCGAGCAGCGCGCCCAGGTCCAGGGCGTAGAGCGGGGCGTCCTTGAGCACCTCGGGGACCTTGCCCTCCTGGATGGCGACCGCCAGCCCCTCCGCCAGGGCGGTCTTGCCCACGCCCGCCTCGCCCACGTAGATGGGGTTGTTCTTGCGCCTGCGGCAGAGCACCTGGATGGTCCGCTCCAGCTCCGCCTTGCGGCCCACCAGCGGGTCGATGCGCCCCTCGGCCGCCCGGGCGATCAGGTCCACGCAATAGGCGGTGAGGGGATCGTCGGCGAGGCCGCCGTCCTCGTCCTCGGACCCGGGCCCCTGCGGGTTCGCGTGCAGCTCGTCGTCGTCGCCGGCGTGGCGCAGGCCGCTCTCGTCGCGGACCTTGAGCGCGCCGTGGGAGATGTAGCGCAAGAGGTCCAGGCGCGTGACCCCCTGCCTCTCGAGCAGATAGAGCGCGTGCGAGTCGCGCTCGCGGAAGAGCGCCACCAGCACCGACCCCGCGTCGATGGTCTCCTTGCCGCTGGACTGCACCTGCATGGCCGCGCGCTCCAGCACGCGCTGGAAGGCCCGGGTCTGCTCCGGGTCGCGCTCGCTCCCCTCGGGGAGCTGCGGCTGGGTCTCTTGAAGGTGCTGCTCCAGGTCCCGCTTCAGCTCCGCCAGCCGAGCGCCGCACGAGCGCAGGATGCGGGTGGCGGTGGGGTCGCGCAGCAGCGCGTAGAGCAGGTGCTCCAGCGTGACGTGCTCGTGCCGCCGCGCCTTCGCCTCCGCGAACGCGAGCCGCAGCGACGACTCCAGCTCCTTGGTGATCGACAGGCTCATTCAGGTTCCATCGTACAGAGAAAAGGAAATTCCGCAGCCCTCGCCATCTGCTCCACGGTGGTGACCTTGGTCTCGGCGATCTCGTAAGTGTAAACGCCGGCGACGCACATGCCACGCGTATGTACCTGCAGCATCAACTCGTGCGCTTCGGCGGGGGGGCGGTTGAAGACGGCCTGCAGCACGTGGAGCACGAACTCCATGGTGGTGTAGTCGTCGTTGTGCAGCATCACCTTCCAGAGCCGCGGCTTGCGGGTCTGGGGCTTCTTTTCGGTGACGACCGCGGTGTCGCCCCGTTCACGCGGCTTGCCCTTCGCCATCCGGGGCTACAGTAGCGCAGGTCCGGGTGGTAGAAGTCCAACATGATGACCCTCGCGCTCGCAATGGCCGCGTCCTTACCTGTCCCGGGTCGCTCCGTCGCCGCGTCGCAGCACGGCGTCGCGGCGTCCAGCCAGCCCCTCGCCGCGCAGGCGGCAGTCCGCATCCTGGAATCCGGCGGCAACGCCGTGGACGCCGCCATCGCGGCCAATTCCACCCAGGGGCTGATGGAGCCCACCTCCAACGGCATCGGAGGCGACCTCTTCGCGCTGGTGTACGTGGCCCGCGAAGACAAGCTCTACGGCATCAACGCGAGCGGCTGGTCGCCCGCGGGCATGTCGCCGGCGTTCCTCCAGACCAAGGGCATCGAGGGCGAACTGCCCTACCGCGGCGTGTACACCGTCACCGTCCCCGGCGCCGTGGCCGGCTGGGCGGCAATGCACGATCGCTTCGGCAAGCTCCCCCTGGCCACCGACCTGGCGCCGGCCATCTGGTACGCGGAGCACGGTTTTCCGGTGATGGAGGTGACGGCGGGCCTCTGGTCGCACTCGGTGCAGATGCTGGGAGAGGATGCGGAAGCTCGCGCCACCTTCCTCGTCGACGGCCGCTCGCCGCGGGCCGGGGAGATCTTCAAGAACCCTGCGCTGGCGCGCTCGCTGCAACGCATCGCCGCCTCGGGGCGCGACGGCTTCTACAAGGGTCCCACCGCGCAGGCCATCGTGGACGTGGTCCGCGCCCGCGGCGGCGTCATGACCCTGGACGATCTCGGGCAGTTCCAGCCGGAATGGGTGCAGCCCATCGAGACCACCTACCGGGGCTGGACGGTCAGCGAGCTGCCGCCCAACGGCCAGGGCATCGCGGCGCTGGAGATGCTGGGCATCATGAGCCACTTCCCGCTCGCGGAGTGGGGATTCCACTCCACGCGGTCGCTGCACGCGATGATCGAGGCGAAGAAGCTCGCTTACGCCGACCTGCTCCGGTACATCGGCGACCCGCGCTTCGGGCAGATCCCGGTGACGCAGCTCCTCTCCGCCGAGAACGCCGCCCGGCGCGCGCGGCTGATCGACCCGAAGAAGGCCGCCTGCAAGGTGGAGCCTTCGCAGCTTCCCGGCATCACCGCCTCGCGCGGGAGCGACACCATCTACCTCACGGTGGTGGACAAGGACGGGAACATCGTCTCGCTCATCCAGAGCAACTACGCAGGATTCGGATCGGGGCTGGTTCCCAAGGGCGCCGGGTTCATGCTGCAGAACCGCGGCAACCTCTTCACCCTGCATCCGGGGCAGCCGAACACGCTCGCGGGCCACAAGCGGCCGCTGCACACCATCATCCCCGGCTTCATGCGCAAGAACGAGATCCGCATCGGCTTCGGCATCATGGGCGGCTGGAACCAGTCGCAGGCGCACGCGCAGTTCGTCTCCGACATCGCCGACTACGGCATGACCATCCAGCAGGCGCTGGAGGCGGGGCGGTTCACCAAGGGCACCTTCGAGGGCTGCGACGTGGAGATCGAAAGCTCGGTGCCCCAGCAGGTCCGCGACGAGCTCACGGCGCTCGGGCACCAGCTGGAAGTCCGCCCGCCGCGCACGCCCAACTTCGGCTACGGCCAGGCCGTGCTCTGGGACCGCGCGTCGGGGGTGAAGTTCGGCGCGTCCGATCCGCGCCATGACGGCGAGGCGATTCCAGTCGGGGCGCCGTACTGAGCGGAGAGGGATCGGGATCGCGATCCGCAAACCCCCGGCACCCAGGTAGCCCTCCGCTCTCCGATGCGCTAGAAGCGCGCCCCTGATGGGATTCGACGACAAGGTCAAGGCCGCGCAGGCGCGAATCGAAAAGGGCGGGGCGCCCAAGTACCACCAGAAGAACGCCGAGTCGGGCAAGCTCTTCGCCCGCGAGCGCGTGCGGCTGCTCCTCGATCCCGACAGCTTCGTCGAGGACGGCGCCTTCGCCAACGCCACCGACCCGGAGCTCCCCGCCGACGGCGTGATCACCGGCATCGGCAGGATGGGGGGCAGGGTGGTGGCGGTGATGGCCAACGACTCCACCGTCAAGGCGGGCTCCTGGGGGCGCCGCACGGTGGAGAAGATCGTCCGCATCCAGGAGCAGGCGCTCAAGCTGCGCTGTCCCATGCTCTATCTCGTCGACTCCGCGGGAGCGCGCATCACCGACCAGATCGAGATGTTCCCCGGGCGCCGCGGCGCCGGGCGCATCTTCTTCCTCCAGTGCCAGATGAGCGGGCTCGTCCCCCAAGTCTGCCTGCTCTTCGGCCCCAGCGCGGCGGGAGGCGCGTACATCCCCGCCTTCTGCGACATCGTCGTCATGGTGGACGGCAACGCCTCCATGTACCTGGGCTCGCCGCGGATGGCGGAGATGGTCATCGGCGAGAAGGTCACGCTGGAAGAGCTGGGCGGGGCGCGCATGCACTGCAGCGTCTCCGGCTGCGGCGACGTGCTGGTGAAGACGGAGCCCGAGGCCATCGAGGCGGCGCGCCGCTACCTGGCCTTCTTCCCGGAGAACTTCGCCTCGAAGGCTGCCCCGGTGCCGAGCCGCGCCCGCCGGCCTCCAGCGGCAAGCGCATCGAGGAGATCATCCCTCCCGACCAGAACAAGTTCTTCGACATGTTCGCGCTCATCCGCGAGCTGGTCGACGCGGACTCGCTCTTCGAGGTGAAGAAGCTCTTCGCGCCGGAGGTGATCACCGCCTTCGCCCGCATCGAGGGCAGGCCGGTGGGCATCGTCGCCAGCCAGCCCAAGCACAAGGGCGGCGTGCTCTTCGTCGACAGCGCCGACAAGGCCGCGCGCTTCATCACGCTCTGCGACGCGTTCGGCATCCCCATCCTCTACCTTCCCGACGTGCCCGGCTTCATGATCGGCACCAAGGTCGAGCGCGAGGGCATCATCCGCCACGGCGCGAAGATGATCATGGCGGTGAGCGAGGCCACGGTGCCGAAGCTCTGCGTGATCGTGCGCAAGGCGTACGGAGCGGGCCTCTATGCCTTCGGCGGGCCCGCCTTCGATCCCGACGCCACCCTCGCCCTGCCGCAGGCGATGATCGCGGTGATGGGGCCGGAGGCGGCGGTGAACGCGGTCTACTACAACAAGATCCAGGAGAAGCCGGAGAGCGAGCGGGCCGCCTACGTCCAGCAGCTTCGCGAGGAGTACAAGGCGGACATCGACATCTACAAGCTGGCCGCCGAGCAGGTGGTGGACTCCGTCGTGCCCGGCGACCGGCTGCGGGCGGAGATCGTGCGCCGCTTCGACGCCGCCGCCCAGCGCGAGCGGCCGCTGAGCCCGAAGCGGAGATCCGTGACCCCGGTGTGATGCAGGCGCCCCTCGACCGGCGCGCCACCTTCCGGCGCTTTGCCGCGCCCGCGCTGGCCTGCGCTGCGCTCCTCTTGGCCGCCTATCTGCGCACGGCGCAGGGGACCGCCCATCCATCCCCGTGGGGATATCGCCTCTGGGCCTTTTCCGCGCTCGCCTACTCGGACATCCTCGCCTTGCACGAGGACCGCGGCGCCCGACGCCACGCGGTGCCGTACCTCGAGGACAAGATCGAGTACCCGGTCCTGCTCGGCCTGGAGATGTGGTTTCCCAGCCTGCTCGCGCCGGGGCGCGCCGGGTACTTCGCGCTCACCTTCGCGCTGCTCGCGCTCTGCGCGCTGGGCACGCTCTGGTTCGCCTGCGCCCTGCCGGGGACGGCGCCGTGGGTCTGGGCGGCATCCCCGGCGCTCCTGGTGTACGGAGCCCTGAACTGGGACCTCTTCGGCATCCTGCCGCTCGCGGCCGGCCTCTGGCTCTGGGCGCGCGGCCGGCTGCGCTGGGCGGCGGCGGTCCTCTCGCTCGCGGTGTGGACGAAGATCTTCCCCATCCTGGCCCTGGGCGTGCTGCTGCTGGTCTCGCTGCGCGGGCCGCGGCGCACCACGCTCGCGCTCCTCGGCATCTTCGCCGCTGTTTCGCTGGCGTTGAACCTGCCCTTCGCCATCGCCGCCTGGCCGCGCTGGACCTGGTTCTTCGAGTACAACTCCATCCGCGAGATCGAGCCCTCGCTCTATCTGCTCTTCGGCGCGCAACCGCGCGGGTTCGTGGCCACGGCCAACGCCATCTCCGCGGCGGCGGTGCTGGCGGCGGCCTTCGCCCTCGCGCTCGCCGAGCTGCGCACCAGGCGCCTCGACCCGTTGCCCGCGGTCTGCGCGCTCTTCTGCGTCTTCTTCATCGCCAACAAGATCTACTCGCCGCAGTACTGGCTCTGGGTGGTGGCGCTTCTCGCCTTTTCCGCGCTGCCTGCGTGGCTCGCCTCCGCCGCCTCGGCGATCGCGCTCGCCGACTACGCCGCGAGCTTCGCCCGGCTCCACCTCCAGGCAGACCGCGCCTGGACGCAGGCGCTCTGGTTCGACGGCGCCGTCTTCTGGCCCACGGTCTCGCTCCGCTACCTCGCGCTCGCCGCCTGCGCGGGCTGGGCCTTCTCGCGCGCCGTGCGCCGCACGGTATGATGGGGAATGCAGGAGCCCCGGAAAGCGCCCGCCTTCGGCCGCTACCGCGATGCGGTCCTCGTCGGCGCCGGCGAGATGGGGGCCGTGTATCGCGCGCTGGACCCGTCGCTCGACCGCTACGTGGCCATCAAGGTGCTCACGCAGCGCGCCCCGAGGCACCTCGAACGCTTCCGCCTCGAGGCGCGCGCGCTGGCGAAGATCGCCCACCCCGCCATCGTCCGCATCCACGAGGTCGTCGCGGGCGACGACGAGCAGCGCCCGTACATCGTCATGGAGTACTGCGAGGGACGGCCGCTCGAGGCGGTGCTGGAGAACGGTCCGCTCCCGCCGGCGCAAGCGGTGTCCATCCTGCGCCAGGTGGCGGAGGGCCTGGGGAGCGCGCACCGGGCCGAGGTGGTGCACCGCGACGTCAAGCCGGCCAACCTCATGCTCTCCGATTCCGGCGAGGTGAAGATCCTCGACTTCGGCGTGGCCTGGCTGCGCGAGGCGAACAGGGACCGGACCGGCAGCATCGTGCTGGGCACGCCGTACTACATGAGCCCGGAGCAGGCCATGGGTCACCCCGCCGACGCGCGCAGCGACATCTACTCGCTCGGCATCACCGCCTTCCACATGCTCAGCGGGCGCAGGCCCTTCGAGGCCAGGAGCAAGGTCGACGTGATGCTCCTGCAGGCCAAGGCGTCGCTGCCGCGCCTGCGCGATTTCTCCGCCTGCGACGAGCGCCTCGCCCGCATCGTGGAGAAGATGTGCGCCAAGGATCCCGCAGACCGCTACCAGCGCTGCGACGGCCTGATCTCGGACCTCGACGCGTTGCCGCGCGCGCTCGGTGGACGCGCGCAGTGACGGCGGCGACCGGCCTGTCGGCCAGGAAGCATGGCCTCGACCGGCCGGTTTACCGGCGCCCGTCCGCTGCCGACAATCGATGGCGGCGCGTCGCGGACCGCCGGGTGGTGGCGGGCGGGGGTTCCTGCTAATAGGCTCGCGCCTGCGGAGGAAACTTCTTGGACTTCGGGTTGAACGAGAGCCAGCGCAAGCTGGTCCAGATGGTTCGCGACTTTTGCGCGCGCGAGGTGAAGCCGCATGCGCAGGAGTGGGACCGCGAGGAGCGCTTTCCGCGCGAGGTGGTGAGCCAGCTCGGGGAGCTGGGGCTCCTGGGAATGACCGTGCCCGAAGAGCTGGGCGGCTCCGCGCTGGACACGGTCTCGGTCGCGGCGGTGGTGGAGGAGATCGCCCGCTGGGACGGATCGCTCGCGCTCACCGTCGCCTCGCACAACGGGCTCGGCACCTCGCACCTCTTGCGCTTCGGAAGCGAGGAGCTGCGCCAGCGCTTCGTCCCCGACATCGCCGCGGGAAAGAAGCTGGCGGCGTGGGGCCTCACCGAGCCGGGCAGCGGGTCGGATGCGGCGGGCATGCGCAGCACCGCGGTACGCAAGGACAAGGGCTGGGTGCTCAACGGCGCGAAGATGTTCATCACCCAGGGCACGGTGGGCGACGTGTTCGTGGTGCTGGCGCTGACCGACCCCGGCAAGCGGCAGAAGGGCGTCACCGCGTTCCTGCTGGAGAAGTCGCTGCCCGGCTTCTCGCAGCGGCCGCTGCACGGCAAGCTCGGCATGCGCTCCTCCGACACCGCCGAGCTGGTGATGGAGGACGTCTACGTCGAGGATTGGCGGCGCATCGGCGAGGTGGGCAGCGGCTTCGTCGACACGCTCAAGATCCTCGACAAGGGCCGCATCACCATCGGCGCGCTCAGCGTCGGCCTCGGGCGCGGCGCCCTGGAGGAGAGCATCCTCTACGCGCGCGAGCGCAAGGCCTTCGGCAAGTCCATCTCCGATTTCCAGGCGCTCCGCTTCATGATGGCGGACATGGCCACCGAGCTGGACGCGGCGCGCCTGCTCGTCCATCGCGCGGCGAGCCTCGCCGACCAGGGGGTCCGCTACACCAGCGAGGCGGCGATGGCGAAGCTCTTCGCCAGCGAGGCCGCCTGCCGCGCCGCCGCCTGCGGCGTCCAGATCCACGGCGGCTACGGCTTCACCCGCGAGTTCCTGGTCGAGCGCATCTACCGCGACGTCAAGCTCTGCACCATCGGCGAAGGGACGAGCGAGATCCAGCGCCTGGTGATCGCGCGGGAGCTGCTCAAGGCATGAGCGCGCTGACCGACCGGGTGGTTGCGGGCGACGTGCGCGCAGCGGCCCGCCTGATGCGCCTGATCGAGGACGGCCAGCCCGAGGCCGAGGCCGCCCTGCGCGAGCTGTGGCCGAAGACGGGCCGCGCGCAGATGGTCGGCATCACCGGCAATCCCGGCGCAGGGAAGAGCACCGCTGGTCGATCGGCTGGTGGCGCACCTGCGCGCGCAGGGCAGGACGGTGGGCGTCCTGGCGGTGGACCCGACCAGCCCCTTCACCGGCGGCGCCATCCTCGGCGACCGCATCCGCATGCAGGACCACGCGCTCGATCCCGGCGTCTTCATCCGCTCCTTCGCCACCCGCGGACAGCTGGGCGGCCTCTCCCGCGCCACCTCCGACTGCGCCCGGGTGCTCGACGCCATGGGCAAGGACGTGGTGCTGATCGAGACGGTGGGCGTGGGCCAGGACGAGGTGGAGGTCTGCCGCCTCGCGCACACCACGGTGGTGGTGGTGGTGCCGGGCCTCGGCGACGACATCCAGGCCATCAAGGCGGGCATCCTCGAGGTGGCCGACCTCTTCGCCGTCAACAAGAGCGATCGCGAGGGCGCCGATCGCACCGTCCGCGATCTGCGCTCCATGCTGGAGCTGAACCACGCCATGGGCACCGACGTGGGCAAGCACGAGATCGCCATCGTCAAGTGCGTGGCCTCGCGGGGCGAGGGCGTGGCGGAGCTCTGGGCCGCCATCGACGCGCACTACCAGTCGCTGCGCAAGGGCGACGGCCTCCTCGCGCGCGAGACGCAGCGCGCCCGGCACGACCTGGTGGAGGTGTTGCGCGAGCGGCTGCTGCGGGTGGCGCTGGAGAAGCTCGCCCAGAGCGGCGCCCGGCTCGACGACCTGGCCCTGCGCATCGCCCGCCGCGAGCTCGATCCGTACAGCGTGGCGGACGAGGCCGCCAGGTCGTAGCCGTGACCGACGCCGAGCGCATCTCCCTGCTCACCGCGCGCCTGGGATTGCCGCAGGATTCGCTCTCACCCGCGCTGGCGATGGAGGCGCTGCGCCACGGGAGCTACGTGCACGAGCGTTCGCTCGCTCCCGGCCACGAGGTGCTGCGCTCGAACGAGCGGCTGGAGTTCCTCGGCGACGCGGTGCTGGGGTTCCTCATCGCCCGCCTCGTGTACGAGCGATTCCCCGAGGCGCCGGAGGGAGAGTTGACCCGGCTGCGCGCCGCGCTGGTGCGCGAGGAGTCGCTGGCGCTGGTGGCGCGGAAGCTGGAGCTGGGCGGGCTCCTCCTGCTCGGTCGCGGCGAGCAGCGCAGCGGAGGCCGCCAGAACGCGGGACGGCTGGCCGACGCGCTGGAGGCGGTGCTCGGCGCGGTGGTGCTTTCCTGTGGCATCGAGCGGGCGCAGGAGGTGGTGGAGCGCCTGCTCGAGCCGCTCTTCGAAAACGAGGCGCTGGCGCGCGACCCGAAGACCGAGCTGCAGCAGCTCTTCCAGAGCCGCCGGCGCACGCCCCACTACCGCGTGCTGGCGGTGACCGGCCCCGACCACGTACGGCTCTACGACGTGGAGGTCGATCTCGACGGGCTGCCGCTCGGCCGCGGGATGGGCCGCAGCAAGAAGGAGGCGGAGCAGGCCGCGGCGCGCGCCGCGCTGGAGACCGGCGACGAGCTCGAGCGCGCGCTGATCGACGAGCCGGTGACGGTGGCGGACCCGGACCCGACCTGGCCGGCGCGGGCGGCGGAGGAGATCGCGCGCCTGCGCGGAGCGCTGGGCGAGCTGCCCCTGGAGCACGTCGGCGGCACCGCGGTGCCCCAGCTCCCCGCGGCGCCGGTGATCGAGCTGATCGCGGGCTTGCGCGATCCGGCCCCCGGCCTGCGCATCCCCGAATACGAGGCGTGCGGCGAGGCGGGAGTGCCTGGCCGGCTCCTCTTCCGCAAGCGCGGCGAGGCGGCCTTCAATTTGGAGGTGGTGGAGGAGGGCGGCCCGCTCTGGCGCGACGCTCTGGCCCTGCGCGACTACCTGAGCGCGCATCCGGAGGAGGCGCGGCGCTACGCGGCCGAGCAGCGCGCCGCGGTGGAGCGCGGAGCGAGCACGCTCCTGCGCTACTCGGAAGAGCTGGCGCCGATGGTCGCGGAACTGCTCGAGCGGGCGCGCGCGTGGGCCGCGGCCCGTCCAGGCGCGGCGGCTCCCTAGCTTGGGCGTGGACGTCGAAGCCCGCGTGATCTATTTTGCGCGCCCCCATGCGACGTCTCGCAGCGTTGGCGCTCGCCCTCTTCGGCTGTCACTCAAAGGACGTGATCTCCATGTCGAACATCCCCCAGGGTCCCGGCGACCTCTATGCCGTCTTCCAGACCAGCCGCGGCAACCTCGTCGTCAAGCTGTTCGAGAAGGAGGCGCCCAAGACGGTGGCCAACTTCGTGGGCCTCGCCAGCGGGGCGCAGGAATGGATCGACCCGCGCACCGGCCAGAAGAGCAAGGCCAGGCTCTACGACGGCACCGCCTTCCACCGCGTCATCCCGCAGTTCATGATCCAGGGCGGCGACCCCCTGGGCACCGGCACCGGCGGCCCCGGCTACAAGTTCGAGGACGAGTTCCAGAGCAACCGCAAGTTCGACCGCCCCGGCCTGCTCGCCATGGCCAACGCCGGCCCCAACACCAACGGCTCGCAGTTCTTCATCACCGAGGTGCCCACCCCGCACCTCAACAATCGTCACACCATCTTCGGCGAGGTGGTGAAGGGGCAGGACCTGGTGCCGCAGATCGCCCGCGCCGGCAACGCGCAGACGAAGCTCGATCGCGTGGAGATCGTCCGCTCCGAAAAGGTCCCGTGAGCGGGCGGAGCCCGAAGGGCGGAGCCGGAAGGGCGGAGCAGTGAAGCCGGGGCGAGCGCCCGCACCGCGCCGGCTTCGCCGCGCTGGTGGGCCGCCCCAACGTGGGCAAGAGCACGCTGCTCAACCGCCTTCTCGGCCAGAAGCTCGCCATCGTGAGCCCCAAGCCGCAGACCACCCGCGGGCGCATCCTCGGCATCGTCACGCGGCCCGACGCGCAGGTGGCGCTCCTCGACACGCCCGGGCTGCACGCCGCGAAGGGCGGTCTCAACGCGCGCATGGTGCAGCAGGCGCTGCAGACGCTGCAAGACGCCGACGTCGGCCTCTTCCTCATCGAGGCCGGCCCGCCCGCGGTGGACCCGGCCACGCACAAGGCCCTCGAGCAGGTGAAGGCCGCGCACAAGCCCACCCTCCTCGTGATCAACAAGATCGACCAGCTTCCCCGGGCGCAGCTATTGCCCCTGATCGCGCGCTGGAAGGACCTGCACGAGTGGACGGAGGTGTATCCGCTCTCGGCGCTCAAGGGCGAGAACGTCGAAGGCTTCCTCGACAGGGTGATCGCGCACCTGCCCGAGGCGCCGCCCATGTTCCCGGCGGAGCAATGGACCGACGTGGAGGAGCGCACGCTCTGCGCCGAGCTGATCCGCGAGCAGATCCTGCGGCAGACCTCGCAGGAGGTGCCCTACAGCGCCGCCGTGCTCGTCGAGCAGTTCGACGAGTCGGAGCGCGCCACGGGCCCCAAAGGATTGGTGCGCATCGCGGCGGTGGTGATGGTGGAGCGCGAGAGCCAGAAGGCCATCGTCATCGGCAAGGGCGGCGCGCGGCTCAAGGAGATCGGCACGCTGGCGCGGCGCGAGATGGAGCGGCTGCTCGGCGCGAAGGTGTTCTTGCAGCTCCACGTCCGGGTCGAGCCGGGCTGGACGCAGAGCGGCCGCGGGCTGCGTCGCGCAGGCTACGAGGACTGACGCCTGCGCAGATGGTCGCGCAGGAGGAGCGCGCCGCCGACGATCTCGCCGGCGATCACGTAGGCGCTCTCGGCGGAGATGCGCAGGTGCTCCAGCATCGAGGAGAACTGCGCCTTGGGGAACTGCCAGCCGAGGATGGGAAAGAGGATGGCGAGCCAGATCGACGACTCGGCGTCGGAGCCCATGATCACTTCGCCGAGCACGTCGAGCGCGAGGTGCGTGGCCACGCCCGCGCACACCGCCCAGAGGGCCGGACGTCGCGCGAAGAGCGCCAGCGCAAGCAGCAAGAGGAAGAAGAGGCCGCTGTGGCCGAGGCTGCGCGATCCCGAGATCAGCGCGTCGGCCCGTCCTTCGCTCCAGAGCAGCCCGTAGAAGAGCGGCTTGTCGATCAGGTCCGGCAGCAGGCAGCCCAGCGCGAGCCAGCCCGCGGGCAGCCGCCGGCGCCAGGCGAAGAGCAGGCGCGGGCCGATGCCGACGTGCCCGAGGACGAACATAGAATCCGAGCGACGCGAGGAGCGTTGTCGCTCACCTCGCCGCGCCGTGGGCGAGGCGAGCGGTGAGCAACGCGGGCTAGAAGTCGAGGCTCGCGGAGAGCACGCCCACCGGGGCGGTATTGTTGCTCTTCTTCGGCTGCGCGACGCCGAAGAGCGCCTGCAGCTGCAAGGTGCGGGTCACCAGCCACGACACCGCGGGGCCGGCCGTGAGGTCGTAGTCGCGGCCGGTGCTGGCGGCGCCGGCGCCTGGAACCAGCACCGCCTCTTCCTCGTCGCCGACCTCCGCCTGCAGGCGGCCGTCGATGCCCGCGCGAACGGAATCGTTGAACCGCCATCCGCCGAACGCCTTCACCTCCGCGTCCTTGCCGCCGCCGGAGCCGGTCTCCACGCCGAAGACGCCGTTGAGGACCAGCTCGACGTGGCCGAACCGCCGCCCGGCCGCGACGAGGAACTCCACTTCGCCCTCGTCGGGATGGAATCCCACCGTCTTGAAACGCACGCCGCCGGAGAGATCCAGGCCGTGCGCCACCTGGTTGAGGAACTGGTAGCGCACCCGCGCCGCCGGACCCTGAGCCCCCACCTGGAAGAAGGCGCCCACGTCGGCGTGGAGGTTGGCGATGGGCGACCAGCCGACGCTGCCGGTGAAGCTCGAGGAACCGGTGGGCTGTCGCGCCGTTGTCGGTGTTCTGGGTGGCGACGCCGGCGCCGCTGACGCGCACCGTGCCTGCGGCGGGCACCGCCGGCGCGTCGGTGAGCAGGGTGTCGCGATCGAGGCCCTGCGCCGAGGAGGCGGAGGCTGCGAGGAGGACCAGAGCGGGGAGGATGCGCATGGCCGGGCAGAGTCCCTTGCCGCAGGCTCGCCGGTCAAGGGTGAAACCGTTGACTGTGCCCGATCGCTCTGACATACCCGCACGCGCCCGTGAGCCGCAACTATTACATACACACCTTCGGCTGCCAGATGAACGAGTCGGACTCGCAGCGCATGGGCGAGGCCCTGGCGCGGGCAGGCTGGCAAGAGGCCAAAGGTCCAGACGCAGCCGACCTGGTCCTGGTGAACACCTGCGCCATCCGCGAGAAGGCCGAGGACAAGCTCTTCTCCGCATTGGGCCGCTACCGGTTGCTCAAGGCGCAGCGCGGCACGCGCATCGGCGTGGCCGGGTGCGTCGCGCAGCAGGAGAAGGAAAAGCTGCTGCAGCGCGCGCCGTTCGTGGATTTCGTGCTCGGCCCGGACCATCTCGACAAGGTGCCGGCGCTCGCCGAGCGCGGCGGGGTGGCCACCGACTTCCTCGACACCGAGCAGTACCTCTTCCCGCAGGCCGATGCGGAGACGAGCCGCGGCCGCGCCACCGCCTTCGTCACCGCGATGAAGGGTTGCGACAACGTGTGCTCCTTCTGCGTGGTGCCCTACACGCGCGGCAGGGAGGTCTCGCGCCCCTACGCCGAGATCGTGCGCGAGGTGGCGGCGCTGGTCTCGGTGGGCGTGCGCGAGGTCACGCTCATCGGCCAGAACGTCAACTCCTACGCCGGCGGCTGCCGGTTCGCGGACCTCATCCGCCGGGTCGCGAGCGTGCCGGGGCTGCGGCGCATCCGCTTCACCACCTCGCACCCCATGGACCTGTCCGCGGATCTGGTGGACTGCTTCCACGACGTGCCGCAGCTCATGCCGCACTTCCACCTGCCGGTGCAGCACGGCGCCGACTCCGTGCTCCAGCGCATGCGCCGCAGGTACAGCATCGCCGAGTACGAGGACCGCATCGCGGCGCTGCCGGCGGAGCTGGCGCTCACCAGCGACATCATCTGCGGCTTTCCCGGCGAGACCGAGGGCGAGCACCGGCA
This sequence comes from uncultured delta proteobacterium, assembly GCA_963792275.1. Taxonomy (GTDB): domain Bacteria; phylum Myxococcota; class Myxococcia; order Myxococcales; family 40CM-4-68-19; genus 40CM-4-68-19. The sequence goes on along the minus strand of CAWBVQ010000004.1, from coordinate 67,989 downwards.
GAACCTCGAGTTCCTGCGCCGCACTCCGTACGACAACCTCTTCTCCTTCATCTACAGCCCGCGCCCGCACACCGGCGCGCTGCTCAAGCTGGACGAGTGGGGTGAAGTGCCGCGCCCGGTCGCGCTGCGGCGGCTGGAAGAGGTGCAGGCGCTGCAGATGGCCCGCACCCTGCGGCGGCGCCAGGCGCGCGTGGGCTCGGCGGTGGAAGTCCTCGTCGAGGATCGCGGCTTCGGCCGCTCGCGCGAGAACTGGACCGTGCACTTCGAGGGCGACGCGCAGGTGGGCGACCTGGTGCGACGTGCGCGTGGAGCGCGCCTCGCTGGTGGCGCTGCGCGGCGTGCAGGAGGCGGTGCTCGATCCGGCCCCGGCGGCGCAAGCCGCTCCTCGCGCCCGGCGCCTGCCGGTGGTGAATGCCTCTGAGTGCCCTGGCTGATGCTCCCGCTCGTCGCCGTGGTCGGCCGCCCCAACGTGGGCAAGTCCACGCTCTTCAACCGCATCGTGGGCAAGCGGCTGGCCATCGTGGAGGACGTTCCCGGCGTGACCCGCGACCGGCAATACGCGGAGGCCCAGCAGGGCAAGAAGCACTTCCGGGTGGTGGACACCGGCGGGTTCACCGTCAAGTCCGACGAGCAGCTGGTGAAGGCCGTCCGCGAGCAGGCGGAGACGGCCATCCGCGAGGCCGACGTGATCGTCCTGGTGGTGGACGCGGTCGCGGGCATGGTTGGCGCCGAGCAGGAGCTCGCGCAAATCCTGCGCCGCGGCGGAAAGCCGGTGCTGCTCGCCGCCAACAAGGTGGACTCCAACCAGCGCGAGGGAGCGCTCGATCTGGGCGAGCTGCACCACATGGGGTTCGACGTGTTTCCGCTCAGCGCCGAGCACGGCCGCGGCGTGGACGAGCTGATGGACGCCATCGCGGAAAAGCTGCCCGAGACATCCGCGGAGGAGCCGCCGCAAGTGGCGCCCATCCACCTCGCCGTCCTCGGCCGCCCCAACGTGGGCAAGAGCACGCTGCTCAACCGGCTGCTCGGCGAGGAACGATTCGTCGCCTCCGCGCTGCCCGGCACCACCCGCGACGCGGTGGACGAGGAGCTGACCTGGAAGGACCGCCGCTACGTGCTCACCGACACCGCCGGGCTGCGCAAGAAGCGGCAGGTGGTGGACAAGGTGGAGGTGTTCTCCGCGCAGCGGGCGATGCGCACGGTTGCGAAGGCCGACGTGGTGGTGGTGCTCACCGACGCCACCCAGCTCGGGGTGGAACAGGACGCGCGCATCGCGGCGCAGGCGGAGGAGCGCGGCCGCGCCGTCATCCTCTGCGTGAACAAGTGGGACCTGGTGCAGGACAAGGAGGCCGAGGCCGAGCGGCTGCGCGGCGAGGCCAGACGCCACCTGCAGCACGTGGACTTCGCGCCGCTGCTCTTCGTCAGCGCTCTGCAGGGCACGCGCGTCCACCGCATCCTCGAGCTCGCCGCCGAGCTGCACGACGAGGCGTCCACGCGCATTCCCACCCCCCAGCTCAACGACTGGATCCAGAGCATGCAGGACGAGCACCCGGCGCCGCTCTTCCGCGGCTTCCCGGTGCGCTTCAGCTACGCCTACCAGGTGGCCACGCAGCCGGTGACGGTGGCCGTCCAGTGCAACCGGCCGCAGGCCGTGGACGAGGCCTACCGGCGCTTCCTCGTCAACCGCTTCCGCGAGACGTTCACGCTGCGCGTGCCGGTGCGGCTGGTGTTCCGGGCCAAGAGCGGCGCCACCCCCCGAGGCGCGCGCAAGTGATCCTCGCGCTCGCCGACACGGGCGCAAGGAACATCCACAGCCCCGGCCTGTGGATCGGATTCCTCCTCGGCGTGCTCTGCCTGCTCGCGGTGGATCTGAAATTGTCCTCGCGCGACACCACCGCCACGTTCAAGGAGGCGGTGGGCTGGAGCGTCTTCTGGATCTTCCTCTCGCTGGGCTTCGGCGCCTTCGTCTGGTTCCGGTTCGGCGGCGAGCCGGGGCTGGAATTCTTCGCCGGCTACCTGCTGGAGAAGTCGCTCTCCGTCGACAACCTCTTCGTCTTCGTGCTGCTGTTCAAGAGCTTCGCCATCCCTGCCCGCTACCAGCACCGGGTGCTCTTCTGGGGGGTGCTCGGCGCCATCGTCCTGCGCGGCGCGCTCATCCTCGCGGGCGTTGCGCTGGTGCACCGCTTCCACTGGATCATCGCGGTGTTCGGGGCCATCCTCGTCTACACCGCCTGGAAGATCCTCTTCCACGAGGACCTGGCGGACGCCCAGCCCTCCGACAATGCGGTGGTGCGCTGGGTGGCCCGCAAGCTGCCCATGGTCAGCACCATCGAGGGGGCCCGGTTCTTCGTCACCCGCGAAGGGGCGCGCTTCGCGACGCCGCTCTTGCTTGCGCTGGTGGCGGCGGAGACCACCGACCTGGTCTTCGCGCTCGACTCCATCCCCGCGGTCTTCGCGGTGACCGACGACTCCTTCCTGGTCTTCTCCAGCAACATCTGCGCGCTCCTCGGGCTGCGGGCGCTCTATTTCGTGGTCCGCGGCGCGCTCACCCGCCTGCGCTACCTGAAGCCGGGGCTCGCGGCGATCCTGACCTTCGTCGGACTGAAGATGCTGCTCTTCCGCTGGGTGCAGCTCCCCACCGGCACTTCGCTCCTCATCATCGCGGGGATCCTCGCGATTGCGCTGGTCTTCTCCTGGCTGCGGCCGGCCGGGAACGCGGAGGAGGACGCCTAGAGCCCGCCTGGAAGTTTGTGTCCCGTCCGCACGGGTCCGGGTGTCGATTCCGGGGCAGAGAGGCCGCGACAATGGCTCTGTTGACGTCACCCCCTCAATTCTGTCCCTCTTCGCTGAGCGAGGGGGTTGAGGATTGCGGAGGGCGGGTGGCCGTCGACCACGTCGCGGAGCTGTACCGGCAGTGGGGTCCCGCCATCTACCGGCGGTGCCTGCGGCTGCTGCATGATCAGGAAGCCGCCCGCGACGCCACGCAGGAAGTGTTCAGGAAGGCGCTGGGCTCGCCGGAGAAGCTCGCCGATCCCGACGTGGCGCTGCCGTTCATCTACCGCATCGCCACCAATCACTGCCTGAACGAGCGGCGGAACGCGGGACGGCGCGGCGAGACGGAGCTGGGGGAGATGGAAGTGGCGTCCGAGCATCCCGAGTTCCCCAACCGCCGCCTCGTGCAGCGCGTGCTGTCGAGGTTCGACGCCAAGACGCAGAGCATTGCAGTCGGGGTGCTCGTGGACGGAATGGAGCACGACGAAGTGGCCGACGCGCTGGGAATCTCGCGGAAGACGGTGTCGCGCAAGCTGGCCCGTTTCCTCGAACACGCGCGCAAATACCTTGAGCGGAGCGCCGCATGAACCACCCATCCGAACTGAAGCTGGAGCGGCACCTGCTCGATCCGTCCCGCTCCCCTGTCCAGGACCACGTCGCCTCGTGCGGGAACTGCCAGGCGCGGCTCGCGCAGATGGAGAAGCAGGGCGAGGACTTCCGCCGCTTCGTCTATCCGGCCACCCTGGACAACCTCACCCGGCCGCGCTTCCGCTTCAACGCGCTGCGCGCGCTGTGGCTGGCGGCTCCGGCGGCGGGTCTGGCAGCCGTGCTGCTGATGGCGCGAACCGGCCCTGCCACCGATGGTCCTACCGCCGACTACATCGGCACCAAGGGTGCGCCGGTGCAGATGACGGTCTATGCCGCGCTCCCGTCCGGCGCCCGGCCGGTGGACGATGGCGACGCCTTGCCGGCGTCCGCCTCGCTGCGCTTCCGCGTGCACGCGAAGAAGCCCTGTGAGCTCTCCTTGCTCTCCGTCGACGGCTCGGGACAGGTCTCCCGGCTCTACACCCAGAAGATCCAGGGCGAGCTGACCCTGCCCGGCGGAGTTCGCCTGGACGGCAAGGCCGGACCGGAACGTTTTTTCGCCGTCTGCGGGCCCGGTTATGCTCAAGTAGAAGAAAGCGCCCGGCAGGTTGGCGATGCGGTCCGGCAGATTCGGGTGCTGCCGGGTGTTGATGCACCGCAGACCTCCTTGCTGATCGAGAAAAAGCAATGAAGCCAGTCGTTGTCGCAGTCGCCGCGCTCCTCGCTGCCGCCCCCGCCGGGGCGGCGCAGCGCTTTGCGGTGATCGCCGGCAACGACGAAGGCAGCCAGGGCCGCGCGCGGCTCTGGTACGCGGAGAAGGACGCCGACCGGATGTCGGTGGCCCTGCGCGAGCTCGGCGACTTTCCCGCCGGCAACGTCGTCCTCCTCGAGGGCAAGGACGCGGGCGCGGTCCGCAACGCCATCGCCTCGCTCGACCAGAAGGTGCTGCAGGCGAAGGCCGGCGGCGAGCGCACGCTGCTCTTCTTCTACTATTCCGGCCACGCCGGCGAGCGCGGGCTGGAGCTGGGCTCGTCGGTGATCAGTTACTCGGATTCTCAGGGCCCTGGTGAATGCCTCGCCTGCCGACGCCAAGGTGGCCATCGTCGACGCCTGCGACGCCGGCCGCCTCACGCAGGTCAAGGGCGCGAGCTTCGTCTCCGCCGTGGACTTCGCGCTCCCCAGCGACGAGGTGGAGGGCACGGCGTTCATCGCCTCCAGCGCCGCGGGCGAGTCCGCGCAGGAGAGCGCGGCCATCGGCGGCAGCTTCTTCACCCATCATTTCGAGATCGGCCTGCGCGGCGCGGCCGATGCCGACGGCGACGGCCAGGTCACGCTCTCCGAGGCATTCCGCTACACGTCGGTGCGGACGACCTCCGGCACCGCCGCCACCGAGGCCGGCCCGCAGCACCCCATGTACGACATCAAGATGAGCGGCCGCGGCGACGTGGTGCTCGCCGACCTGCGCCGCGCCGAGGCGACGCTCCGCTTCCCGCCCGATTCCCGCGCCACCTTCATCGTCCATGGGCCGCACAACCTGCTCGCCGAGGTGCCCGGCGCCGCGGAAACCCTGGCGCTGGCGCTGCCCGCGGGCCGCTACACCGTGGAGCGCCGCGCTCCCGAAGGGCGCGCCGAGGCCGAGCTGACGCTGGCCCGCGCCGACGTGCGCACGCTTCCGGCGCTCTCCCCCACCCGCTACGAGCGGGCGCGGGCGAAGGGCGGCCCGGCGCCGATGGTCGCTTTCGTTGGAGGCGGCGTGACCGCCGTGTCGTTGCCGGGATTCGGCATCGCGCCCGCCGTGCGCGCCGGCCTGCGGACGGAGCTCGGGCAGTTCGGGCTGCGCATCCATGCCGAGGTGGCGCGCAAGGACGTCTCCGATACCCCGAACCTGCGCTACACCTACTGGTCGGCCACCACCGGCGCCGCCCTGGTCACCCCGCTCCTGTACGGGCCCGTCTTCGTCGAGGGCGGCATCATGGGCGGCTACGGCATCGCCTCGCAGTCGCTGATCAACGGCGTGTCGCACACCGGAGCCGGCCCGCTCGCGGGCGGCGTGCTGCAGGCCACCATGCGCGTCGGCAAGATGCGGCTCGGACTCGATCTCGACGTCGAGGCCCGCTTCATGCGGCTCGACCAGGCGTCGGTGGTGAAGCCCGCCGCCTCCTTCTCGCTGGTGGCGCTGTTCAATCCATGAAGCGCCTCTTGCCGTTGCTGCTCGTTTGCGCCTGCGCCGGGTCGCTGGTGGACCACGACGGCGCCAGCAGCGCGACGCCCGACTCGGGCTCTGCCCGACGCCGACCTGCCTGCGAGACGTGCCGTGGCCCCTGCCAGGCAGTCCGCAGGGTACCGTTCCGCGCTGCGAGGGCGACTTCTGCACGTACGACTGTCCGGCGGGGCTGTTGAAGACGCCGCTGGGCACGACCCCCGGCTGTTCGGCGCCCACTGCCGTCGCGGCGGGGGGAAACCACACCTGCGCCATCGCCGGCGGCCAGATTCGCTGCTGGGGCGACAACCGTGCGAACGAGCTTGGGGTGGACGCACCCGCGTTCACGGGGACGCCGGTGAGCCCCGCGCTGGATGTCGCGGACAACGCCGATCAAATCGCGACCAGCACCACCCAGACCTGCGCTCATTTCGTCACGGGTGCGGTCTGGTGCTGGGGAGCGGGCCAGCCGCCACACCAGATCACCGGCATCACCGGCACCATCAATGCCATCGCCGCGGGCGAGGCGCACGCCTGCGCCGCCACCGACTCCGCCGTGTGGTGCTGGGGCGACAACGCGTCCGGCCAGCTCGGAGCAGGCCCGGCGCACCTGACGCCGGCTCCCGTCGCCGGCGTACCCGGCGCGAAGGTGCTCGCCGCCGGCAGGCTGCATACCTGCGCCGGCAGCGGTTCGCAGCTGTACTGCTGGGGGGCGAACGACAGGGGCCAGGACGGAACCGGCACCGCGTCCGCCACGTCGTTGCCGGCCGTGGTGCAGGGCGCCGGCGCGTCGTTCGTCGGGGCGGGCGAGGCGCATACGTGCAGCGCGCCGACCAACCCCGGCCCGCTCTCCTGCTGGGGCGCGAACGGCGCCGGCCAGATCGACGGCTCTCTCAAGGATTTCACCGCGCCGAAGGGCGGGGTCAGCAGCGCGACCGCGATGGCGGGCGGCGCGGGACACACCTGCGTCATCCAGAGCGGCGCTCTCACCTGCCAGGGCCTCAACGATGCGGGCCAGCTCGCCACCGGTGACTTCGTCAACAAGACCGGACCGACCAGGACGTCCTTGCTCGATGTGCCGAACAGCATCGCGGCGGGATCCAAGCACACCTGCGCGCTCCTGGCGCGCGGGCACGCTCAAATGCTGGGGTAGCAACCAGTTCGGCCAGCTCGGCACCGGCACCGTGGGCGGCAACAGTCCCACGCCCGCAGACGTCACCAGCCGCTGATACCTTTTCTGTCCCACCAAGGTCTGCGGCTGTGTCTCTCCCGGTGGAGGACACACACAGATGACGCCGACGCGGATTTGTCTTGCAATGTGCCTGGCAGTAGCCGCTTGCGGCGGCCAGACCAGGGATTCAGTCACGGTGAGCGGGCGTCTCAGCGCCGGCGGCGGTCAGCCCCTGGCCTCCGGTGTGGCCGGCGTGCAAGTGGCGGACGGCATCACGCTCAGCCGCGCGCGCATCGCGGTCCGCAGCCTGCGGGTGGAAAACAAGTTTGGCGACGTGCAGGTCAAGCTCTCCGAAGGCCCGCTCCTCATCGACGCATCGGGCGATTCGCTCTCCGGCTCGCTCCTCGAGCTCGCCACGGCCAACGTGCCCGCGGGCACGTACGACAGGCTCAAGATCCAGGTCCACCGCCCGGAGGCCTCCGCGCCGGCCTCCTTCGCCGACCTGGTCGAGCAGAACGCCTCGGTGCTGCTGGAGGGCGAGATCGACGGGCAGGCCTTCGTTTTCGCCTCCGGCCTGGAGGCCGAGCTGGAGCACGAGGGCGCGTTCACCCTCGGCGACGCCACCTCCAACATCACCCTCGACCTCGACGCCACCCAGTGGTTCAAGGCGGCGGACGGCTCGCGGCTGGACCCGCGCGACGCCTCGGCCCGCGCCGCCATCGAAGCCAACCTCCGCGCCTCGTTCGGCGCCTTCGAGGACGACGATCACGACGGCATGGAAGACCGCGGCGACGACCATGGGCATGACGCAGCCGACGCGGGCGACGATCACCGCGGTCCCGGCGACGGCCAGGACGGCGGCTCCGGCGGGCCCGGCAGCGGCAACGACCAGGATGGCGGCCACGGCGGTCCCGGCAACGGCGATGGCGGCAACGGCGGCGGCGGCGACGACCCCAGCGGACATCATTAGCCTGGCGAATGGCTCAGGGGCCCCCCCGCCCCGAGCGGAAAGCGGCACGGGAGCCTTCGCGGCCCGCGCCGCTTTCTGTCTTCTTCGCGCGGCTGCCGCTCTGCGCGGGCTTGCCAGCGACTCGGGAACGGGGCAGCCTGCGCCGGGAATGGACCAGAGATCGGGCTACGCAGCCGCGGCGGGGGGGCGGTGATGGATCGGCCAGTGCCGGCGCGCCGCCGGCCGCTCTCGCCGAATCCGGCGTCGCCGCGCACGGCCACCCTGGTCACCGTCGACGCGGAGACCGCCGCGCTCGACGAGCTGCGCAGCGGCCTCTTGCGCGCCCCGCGGGAGATTTCCTGCAAGTACTTCTACGACGACGCCGGCTCCGCGCTCTTCGAGAAGATCACCTCGCTCGCGGAGTACTTTCCCACGCGCACCGAGCGCGCGCTCCTGGAGTTGCGCGCCGCGGCCATCGTCGCGTCCGCGGGTGGCGCGGCGCTCAGCGACGTGGTGGAGCTGGGCAGCGGGGCGGCCTCGAAGACCGTCTGCCTTCTCGACGCCGCGATGGCGGCAGGCGGCCGGCCGCGCTACGTCGCCGTCGACATCAGCGCGCACGCGCTGCAGCGCACCGGGGAGATCCTCGCCGCCGCACGGCCCGAGGTGCAGGTCGAGCGGGTGCTGGCGGATTACACGCAGGAGCTGCCCTTGCCCGGCAAGGCCAGCGGCGGCCGCAGGCTGGTGCTCTTCCTCGGCGGGACCATCGGCAACCACGAGGATGCGGAGGCCATCCGCCTCCTCTCGCGGGTGCGCGAGCACCTGGAGGAGGGCGATGTGCTCCTCCTCGGCGCGAACCTCGTCACCGATCCCGCCGCCATCCACCTCGCCTACAACGATGCGCAGGGCGTGACGGCCGCCTTCAACCGGAACTTGATGTCCAACGTGAACTCGTTCGCCAAGAGCCGCTTCGACCCCGACGCCTTCGACCATTACGCGCCCTACCTGGTCGAGCAGCGCCGGATCGAGATGTGGCTGGTGGCGCGCCAGGCGATGGAGATCGATCTGGGCCGCGTCGGGATGACCCTGCGGCTCCAGCAAGGAGAAGGCATCCGCACCGAGATCTCCCGCCGCTTCCGGCGCGACGACGTGCTCCGCCTGATCGACGCGGCGGGCTTCACGCCGGAGCGCTGGATGGAGTCACCCGACGGCCGCTTCGGGCTGGCGCTCGGCCTTTCGCGCGCCTCGCTGCGAGGGCTCTGAGACCCGACCTCAGGCGCGGCAGTCGAGCAGGATCTTGCCCATCTGTCCGGATTGCTCGAGGAGCCGGTTTGCCTCCACCGCGCTGGAGAGCGGGAAGATGCGGTCGATGACCGGCTTGATGCGGTGCTCCGCCACCAGCTTCACCATGGCGCGGAACTCGTCGTCGGTTCCCATGGTGGTGCCGCGGATGTCCAGCTGCTTGAAGAAGATCTTCGCCATCTCCAGCTTGTTCGGCGACATGCGGGTGGCGCCGTAGAGCACGATGCGCGCCGCGGGCGCCGCGGCGCCGATGAGGTTGTTGAGCCCGTCGCCTCCCGCGCCGTCGACGATCAGCGAGGGCGGCCGTCCGGCCTGGGCGACCAGCTCCTTCTCCCAGCCCTTCGCCTTGTAGTTGGCGGCGGCGATGGCGCCCATCTCCTTCGCCTTGGCGAGCTTCTCGTCGCTGCCGGAGGTGACCGAGACCTCCGCGCCCAGCGCCCGGGCAAAGAGCATGGCCAGCGTGGCCACGCCGCCGCCGATGCCCGTGACCAGCACGTGCTCGCCCTTGCGCAGCCCGCCGCGGGAGACCAGCGCGCGGTACGCGGTGACGCCCGCCACCGGCAACGCCGCCGCCTCCTCGAAGCCGATGGAGTCGGGCAGCTCCACGATCATCGACGCCGGCACCGCGATCTTCTCCGCCATGGTGCCCTGCCGCGGCATGCCGAGGATGAGGAACTCCTTGCCTTGCACCGCGGGGTCGGGCCCCCACTTCTCGCAGGGGATGATCACCGCGCGCTTGCCGCGCAGGCCGGGGTCGACTCCGGGGCCGACCGACTCGACCACGCCGGCGCCGTCCGACCCGAGCACGCAGGGAAGCTGGATGCGCGCGTAGAGCCCCTGGCGGATCCATACGTCGCGGTGGTTGAGGCCGCAGGCGTGCAGCCGCACCACGGCCTCCCCCGGACCGGCCACCGGATCGGGGAGGTCGACCAGGGTCATCTCTTCCGGCGGCCCCTGCCGCTCGCAGCGAACAGCGCGCATCACATCGCTCCCGGGGTGAAGACGAGCCGGACCGCCGCTTCCAGGCCCGTCGGGGTTGGGCTTGTGTCCTGGGGATCGAAGGCGGTGTAGGTGCGGACGACGAGGCCGACACCCAGGGCGCGCGAGAACATCCAGTCCGCGCCGAGCCCGGTGCGGGCGGCGAGCGAGTAGCCCACTTCCTTCCGGTTTCCGAAGTCCACCAAGGCGACCTCCAGATACGGGGAGATGGGCGTCGCGTCCAGCGTCGCCTGGAGCCCGAGCGCGCCGGAGAGGATGCCGCCGCCGGGCGCCGCGCGGCCGGCGACGTCCGCGATGGCCCAGAGCTGATCGGTGAACCGGTAGCCGAGACCGACGCCAAGGCCCGCGCGCGCGGGGAGGCGCGTGCTGGGCTCGCCGGCCAGCGCCTCGAGGCGAAGTTGCAGGCGAGGGGCCCCTGGCCGCAGCGGCGCGGCAGCCGGCGGGAGGACGGCAAGCAGCGCGGCGAGCAGGCGCACGCCCCGCACCTTACACGGCGATTGACTTCCCCGGGGAGTTCCGCGAGAAAGGCGCGTCCTGCAGGAGACGCCCAGGTGGCCGACAAGATCGATCGCAAGCAGCTGAAGAGGCCCGACGAGTTCCAGCTCGTGGCAGGCAAGGCCATGGGCTGGGTGGCGGCGAACCAGGCCAAGGTGCTCGCCCTGGTGGGTGCCGCCGTGGTGGCCGTGCTGATCGGCTGGGGCGTCGGAAGCTGGCGTTCGTCGCGCGAGGGCAACGCCGGCACCGAGCTGGCCAAGGCGCTGGAGCTGGAGTCGAGGCCGGTGGGCGCCGCCGCGGAGGGGGGCCAGGAGAGCTTCGCCACCAAGGAGGAGCGGGACAAGGCGGTGCTCGCCGCGCTGGAGAAGGTGCGCAGCGACTACGGCAGCACCACCGCGGGGCGGACGGCGCTGGCCGAGATGGGGTTCCAGAAGCTGAAGCAGGGTGACGCCGCCGGCGCCCAGAAGGACCTGGAGGACTTCCTCTCCAGCGCCGGGCGGGACCATCCCTTGCAGCCCTTTGCCCAGGAGGCGCTGGGTTACGCCTTCGAGGCGCAGAAGAAGTTCGACGAGGCGAAGTCGGCCTTCGGCAAGCTGCGCGATCTGGGGCTGCCCGCGCGTGCCGACTTCCAGGACGCGCGGCTCGCGCTCGCGCAGGGAAAGCCCGACGCGAAGCAGCAGCTGGAAAAGGTCGCGAAGGAGTATCCGAAGGAGATGGACGTGGTGCGCGCGGCCAACGAGCGCCTGGAGCTTGCCGCGCTGCCGCCGGTGACGCCCGGCGAGGCCGCCTCTCCGCCGGAGCCGAAGCAGAAGCCGCAGCCGGACAGCCGCAAAGCGCAGGGGAAGAAGAAGAAGTGATCCTGCTCGCGCTCCTCGCCTTCTCCTGGACGCCGCTCGGCCACGACCCGCGCGCGCCGGTGCGCCAGACGCAGCTCGACCGCCCCTTCTTCGTCGGCGACATGCAGCACCTCGTGCCGCAGGAGAAGCTGCCCTTTTCGCCCATCGAGACCGCCACGCCGGTGGTGGACGCCGCGCAGACCCGCCTCTATGCCGGCACGCGCGACGGGAACGTCCGCTGCCGTTTCCGCGGCAGGACGGCGTGGACCTTCTCCACCCGCGGCGCCATCCTCGCCTCGCCCGCCATCGACGGCGAGACCCTCTACGTCGCCGGCGGCGACGGTACGCTCTACGCGCTCAACCGCTTCACCGGCGCAGCCCGCTGGCAGCTGGACATCCACGAGGAGCTGACCACCACCCCCGCCGTCTTCGAGGGCCGCGTGTTCGTCGGCTCGAGCGAGCAGTCGGTCACGGCGGTGGACGCGAAGACCGGCAAGAGCGCGTGGAAGTTCCACCGCGACCCACCCGGTGGCTTCACCATCCGCGGCGACGCATCGCCACGGGTGGCGCACGGGCTGGTGTTCGTGGCGTTCGCCGACGGTACGGTGGCAGCCCTGGCGCCGGAGAGCGGGTCGGCGAAATGGAGCCGGCAGGTCAGCGGCGCGGGCGACTACCTGGACGTGGACTGGATCGACGCGCCGGAGAACGACGCCCGCATCTACGTGGCCAGCGCCAAGGCGGGCATCATGGCGATGGACGCGGCCACCGGCGAGAGCGCATGGACCTACGCGCTCGCCGGGGCGAACCACGTCGTGGTGGAGGGTCCGCGGGTGCTGGCCGGAGGACGCGGCGAATTGGTGGCGCTGGATCGGGCCAAGGGCAGCGTGCTCTGGCGGCTGGAGCTGCCCAAGGGTCGCTACCCGACGCAGCCCGTGGCGATGAACGGCATCGTGCTGGTGGCGGAGGATCGCGGACCCCTGATGGGCGTGGATCTGCAGACCGGCGCGGCGCGCGGCGCCTTCGATCCCGGCAGCGGCTTCTCCGAGCCCGTCTTCGCGCTGCCCGGCGTGGCGTACGTCATCTCCAACGCCGGCGCGCTCTTTTCGCTGGGGCTGCTCCCATGACGTCGCTCCGCCGCGTTCTCGTCGTCGCGGCGGTGATCGAGCGTCAGGGCAAGGTGCTGGTCTCGCTGCGGCGCCCCCACGGCGAGCGCGCCTCGCTCTGGGAGTTTCCCGGCGGCAAGGTGGAAGCGGGTGAGGGCGAGCGCGCCGCCCTGGCCCGCGAGCTGCGCGAGGAGCTGGGCGTGCGCGCCTCCATCGGCGAAGAGTATGCGCGCGTCGAGCATGTCTATCCGGACCTGCAGGTCGAGCTGGCCCTCTACCGCTGCGCGCTCCACGCCGGCGAGGAGCCCACTCCGCTCGCCTGCGAGCAGGTCCGCTGGGTCTTGCGCCGCGACCTGCCCGGCCTGCCTTTCTGCGAGGCGGACGTGCCCATCCTCACCCGGCTCGCCGAAGAAGAGCTGACGTGATCACCGCCTCGTTCCGGCACATCCGCGGCGTGGGGCCGCTGCGCGAGCGGCAGCTCTGGCTCTCCGGCGTGCGCTCCTGGAATGACCTCCCTGCCGCCGGAGACGTGCTCTCGCCTCGCCTCGACGGCCGGCTGCGCGAAGGGGTGGCGCTCTCGGCGGCGCGCCTCGCCGCGGCGGACCTGGCCTTCTTCGCCCGCGCCCTGCCGCAGACCGAGCACTGGCGACTGTTGCCGCAGGTACTGGAGGGCGCCGCTTTTCTGGACATCGAGGCAGCCTCTGACAAGGTGGCGGTCATCGGTGCGCTCGATCGCCAAGGACTGGTCAGCTGGTCGCGGAGCTTCGACGATTTCCGCGAGCGTTCCCGCGCCTGGACGGCGCTGGTGACATACAACGGCACGGCGTTCGACCTCCCCATCCTCCGCCGCGTCTTCCCGGATTGGGAGCCGCCCGCAGTGCACATCGACCTCCACCACGTCTACCAGCGCCTGCGCGAGAAGGGCGGGCTCAAGGCGCTGGAGCCGCGCGCAGGTTTCTTCCGCCCGCCCCACCTGGCCACCCTTTCCGGCGCCGATGCGGTTGCGCTCTGGCACGCGCAGGTGGCCGGTGACCGAAACGCGCTGCGGCGACTCCTGGAGTACAACCTGTATGACGTCTTCCACCTCAAACCGCTGGCCGAGCTCGGGTACAACCGTCTGCTGCGGCGCACGGGGATGCCGGCGCGCGATCTGCCGGTGAGCGACCGCGGGGCCATGCTCTACGACGTCAGCAAGGCGGTGGAGGCGGCGTGCAGTTGACCGCGCGCCGCGAGGCGCTGCTCGTCGCCGCCTGCGTCGCGGTCTATCTCGCGCTCGCGGGGGTGCGCGCCGTTCATCATCCCCAGCCGTACTACGACGACGTGGGCTTCCTCGACCTCGCCAACCAGGCGCACGAGATCGGCGGGCCCTTCGCGCTGCTCAAGGCGCTCTTCACCGGCTCCTGGCTGGAGGACAACCGCAACCCGCTCTACGTCGGCGTGCTCTCGCTGGTGGCGGGCCGCGATCATGGCTTCCACCTGCGCGCACGGATCCTCAACCTCCTTCTCGGCGTTGCCGCGCTGCTTGCCTGGTGGCGCGTCGCCCGCAGGCGCAGCGGCCCCAAGGCGGCGCTGATCGTCGCCGCATTCCTGGCGCTGAGCGAATGCTTCATCGACTACTCCGGCCGCGAGTCGTGCGAGCCGCTCCTGCTCCTGCTCTGGGCGCTCGCCACTTCCGCCATCCTCGACGGGTTCGAGGATCCGCGCCGCTGGGTCTGGGCGGGCGTCTTCGCCGGGCTGGCGCAGCTCGACAAGGGATCCGGCATCTTCCTCGTCTTCTGCTTCGGGACGGCGCTCCTGGTCGAGCGCGGGCCCAAGGCGGTATTCGACCCATGGGCATGGGGCATGGGCGCCGGATTCCTCGCCGCCGCCTCGCCGCTCCTGGTGCGGAACGTCCTCGTCTACGGCTCGCCCTTGCACCACTGGAACAACCGGCTGCTCTGGATCGACAGGCTCCCCGACTATGCCGAGATCTATGCGCCGGGGGCGCTGAGCCGGCTGCCGCACGGCCTCGGCGACTGGCTCCAGCACACCACCTGGCACCAGATCTGGTTCGGCCGCCTGGTGATGGGCGTGGGCGAGACGGCGGTGCACCTCGGCGACTCGCTCAGCTTCGTCGCTCCCACCCCGCTCGGGCCCGTGCACATCCCTGGCGTGGTGCTGGGGTTCGCGCTCTTCCTCGTCGCGCTGCAGCGGTTGTACAAGCGGCCCGGGTCCTTCGACCGCACTTTCCTGCTCGTCGAGGCGGCGCTGTTCGTGGCCTTCTTCGTCGTCTTCAGCGCCGCCGGCGGATCCTCGCGCTACGTCTTTCCCATGACCTTGTCGCTCTTCGTCTTCGTGCTGGCGAAGGAGCTCGCCGAGCGGCGTTCCTGGCTCGTGCGCTGGGGCGCCGTGGGCGCGTCGTTCGCGGTGCTGGCGGTCACGCTGGGCCCGGCGCGCGCGGCCCCGCCCCGGCCCTACACCGAGGCGGGCACCTGGCTGGAGCGCCATCTGCAGCCGGGCGACGGCTACGCGGTGGACAGCCGCAGCCAGTTCGAGCCGGAGTGGTTCCTGCCCGCCTCGACGCACATGGAGATCGTCTCCAGCGCCTGGCAGCGCCGGGCGCTCCAGCCGGCGGAGCTCTTGCCGTACCTGCGCCAGAAAGGCGTGCGCTTCGTGCTGGTGGACTACGCCTCGCAGAAGGACGGCGCGCCGCGCTGGCTCTTCTTCGACCACCTCCCCGAGCACCTGCCCTGGGGCCTGCGCGAGGTGTGGTCTATCCCCGGGCGGATGCAGATCCTCGAGGTTTCGCCAGCAGCAGGAGCGCGGGAAGCAGCACTAAGGCAGTGACGATGGTGGTGACCTCGCCGACCATCGCGTACCAGCCGAAGCTGCGCAGCGCCCGGTTGAGCGAGTAGAGCAGGGTCCCGTAGCCGACCAGCGTGGTCCACGAGCAGAGCGCCACCGCCGGACCCACCTCCGCGAGCGAGGAAATCACCTCGCCTCCGCGCTCCTTCACCCGCGCGGCCACGTTGGCGCCGTAGTCCACCGCGATGCCGAAGGTGATGGGGAAGACGATGAAGTTGAAGAAATTGATCTTCAGCCCCAGCGCCGCCGCCACGCCGCACATCAAGAGCACGCCGACGCAGAGCGACCCCACCACCTCCAGGCTGGTGCGCAGGTTGCGGAAGAAGAGGAAGACGAGGATGAGCACGCCGGCGAGCGAGAGGAAGGTGGTGCGCGGTCCCTCCACCTCGATGTCCTTGAGCAGGTCGGCGAAGATCACCTTGTCGCCGGTGGCATCGTACGTCTTGCCGTTCACCGGCACGTTGCGGACCGCCTTGACGAAGTCCTGCAGGTTCTGCGCGATCTCCAGCTCGGCGGTGCCCTTGGCGGTGACGGCGGCAATGCGGCCCAGCGTCCCGTCCCGCTCGCGGAAGCGGTCGAGCAGCGAAGGCGGCGCCTCCCCGGGGGCGACGGGCTTCTGCGCCGCAAGCTGATCGCGCACGGTGCGCAGCCGCTGGCGCTGGACCGGGTCGGAGATCCTCGCCAGCAAGGAATCCGGCAGCTCGCCGACGATCTCCCGGATGATCGCGAGCTTCTCCTGCTGCTGCGCCGGCACCACCGAGGAGATGGTGTCGCACCCGTCGATCAACCTGTCGTTGGGCGGCGTCTTCATCCGCTCGCGGATGACCGCGCAGAAGGCGTCGGCGTCGGCGCGCGAGTCGAGCAGCGCGATGGCGCCGGCCAGCGACTTGCCCAAGGCCTCGTTGGCGCGCTGGTTGTCGGCGGTGAGCGTCTTGCGGCCCTTCAGCTCGTTGGAGAGGTTGTCGAGGTTGCGCTCCATGGCGCCCCGGTGGAGCTGCAGCCCGAACGCGGCCGCCGCCCCCGCGCTCAGCACCGCGAAGACCGCGACGATGGCCCAGGGGCGCCGGAAGAGGCGCGTGAGAGCGGGGACGAAGCGCTCGCCGCTGGCGGCCGCCTTCAGCTTGGGCGGGCCACGCATCTTCTCGAAGAGAGAGAGCAGCGCCGGCACCAGGGCGAAGGTGAACACCCAGCAGAGCAGCATGCCGATGCCGCCGATGAAGCCGAAGTGCCGGAACCCGCGGTTGGCGGCGAGGATGAGCACGCCGAAGGAGACGCTGGTGGCCACCGAGGCGAGCAGGGTGGCGTTGGCGGTGGTGAGCGCGCCGTCCACGCAGGAGGCGGCGAGCCCGTCGCCGCGCTGCCGGAGTTGCTTCACCCGGGCGAGGTAGATGAGGCCGTAGTTGATGCCGTTGCCCACCACGATGGAGCCGAGGAATGCGGTCTGCGTATTCAGGTAGCCGATCACCAGCCAGGTGAACGCGAAGGTCACCGCCACCGCCACCAGCACGGCCGCGCCCAGCGCCACCGTGCTGCGCAGGTCGCGGAAGAAGAGCAGGATCGACGCGAGCACGATGGTCACCACCAGCACCGCCGTGCCGGCCACGTCGCCGATGATCGCTTCGTATTCGGCGATGAAGATGGGAAAGGTGCCGGCCCAGCCGATGCGCAAGTGGCTGTCCTTGATCTCCTGCGCATGGCGATCGGCCACCTCGTGGAGCCGGGCCATCAACGCCTTCGACTCGCCCACGCCCAGCGACGTTCCCGCAGGCCGGAGGACCACGGTCAAGGACGTCTTGTCCGGATGCACCAAAAAGCCGTCCACGTAGCGCTGGAACCGCTGCGCCACCTGCTCGCGCGGGAGCGGCTGCTTCGGATCCATCCACGCCGGCGGCGGGCCGGGGGCCTTGGCTTCCTCGTCCTCGAAGAGATCGCCGCCCAGCGGATTGGCCGCGAGCTTCCGCTTGCGGACCTCCTGGCGAAGCGTGTCCCGAGCCTCGGTGAGCTGGTCGAGGCTGGCAAAGAGCGGCCAATGGTCCTCGTACCAGGCCTCCACCGGGCGCACGTTGCTCTCGACCGAGCGGATCACCCCCGGCCCCAGGGCGAGGAAGTCGCGGGCGAGCACCGGCGCCAGCGCCTCGGCATTCTTGAGGCCGGAGGGCCCGTCGAGCGACTCGATCAGCACCAGCACGGTGCCGTCGCCGCCCACGCGCTTGATCATGTCCTGCACCTGCCGCACCGAGGGCAGGTCGGAAGGAAGGAGCTCCTGGAAGCTGGAGCGGATCTCCAGATGCGACGCCCCCCACACCGAGGCCGCCGCCAGCACCAGCGCGGCGAGGAGGAACGCGCCGGGGCGCGCCACGGCGGCTTCGGTGACGCGCGCGATGGCGCCGCGGCGGGCGGGAGTGGGTGCGTTCACCCGGCGCGTCTACTACGCAGAGCGTCGCGGCGCAACGGGAAGGAACGTCAGCCGGCACGGCCGTTGCGCCTCCTTGACAGGCGCACGACCGAGGTTTGTAGTCGAGCCTCACAGATCGGGAGGTCCTCCATGTCGCGTTTCCTTGCGCTCGTCGCCGCCGGTACCTGCGCCTGCGCGACCGCGCGGCAGCCAACGGCGCCGCTCGCGGCGTCGCGGCAGCAGTCGCCGCTCTTCGTCGGCCATTCCAACGACGGAAGCGTGCTCGTCTCCGCTTCCCACCTCGACGCCATGCACGGCCTCGCGGTGCCTGCCTCGGAACTGGAGGCGAAGAACGCGAGCGACCCCGACGGGGACCTCCTCTGCCGCCGCGAGACGCTGACCGGCACGCACGTGCCCCAGTGGACGTGCCGCTATGTCCGCGAGATGGAGGAGGACCGGCAGCGCACGCAGATGCTGCTCGACAAGCTCCCGAAGAACTGCATGGACGCGGAGTACTGCGTCGGCGACTGAGGTCCGAGCGTGGGGATGCTCCGGGAGTACGTCTGATAAGAAAGATTACGTCAACTAAACGCGGCTGCGCGCCAACAAGCCTCTGGGGACACCATGAGTCATGGTGTCCCCGTCGTTGCTACCAGCGGTAGCCGACCCCGGCGGAAACCATGCCCGAGCGAATGGCGTTGCCGGCCTCGTCCACGTCGCGATGCGCCGCCAGCTTGACCCAGCCCCGCCACGCCTTGCTGAACCTGTATTGCACCCTCGTTCCGATTCCCGCGGTGCCCTGGCCGGTGCCCGCCACGTACTGGCCGGCTTCCACCCAGAGGCGCGCGGAGAGATCGCCGAACCGGTGCAGCACCTCGGGCCGGAGCAAGTAGCGCAACGGCGCGATGGGCAGCTCCGCGCCGCGCCCGGTGGATGCGAGGCCGAAGTAGCCGACTCCGGCCGGGTCCTGCTGGTACAGGTAGCCGTCGGCGCTCAACGTCAGATCCGTGTCGCGGTAGATGGTCGCCGTGGCGCTCGACGAGATGCGCTCGAAGTCCTGGCGCACCGGCGTGTTCCGCAGCGCGGTCAAAAGCGACTGGTTGCATCGCCGCGGATGCGCCTGGCAGTTGGCCCGCAGCGTATCGGCGGTCTCCGTCCTCGAACCGACCCGGATCTGCGAGATGCCCTGGTCGACGTCGTAGTGCGAATAGTCCATGCCCAGGTCGAATGACCACTCCAGATCGGAGGAGCCCAGGCTGTCCCAGGAGACGTCGGCGCCGGCTCCCACTTGCGAGATCTGCGAGCGCACCAGGGCATCGCCCGTCTGCTGTCCGCCGCTCGCCGCGTCGAAGGTGACCTCGGTTCCCGCGAACTGCGTGCTGCGCGGCGAGAGCACGAAGTTGGTTCCCAGGGTGAGGTTCTCGTTGGGCGACCAGTCGGCGCCTGCGCTGAGCAGCGTCACCGCGCTGCCGCCCTGACCGAACTGCGAGGCTGCCGCGTTCTGGCCCTCGAGGGTGAGCGCGAGTCCCGCGTTCAGCGTCCAGGCGTCGCTCAAGTCGAAGCTGCCGTTGAGCGAGTTGGTCAGCGTGCCGGACCGCGGATTGGCATCCGTGGCCTGCGTGGAGTTGACGATCAGCTCGCTGGTGACGCTGCTTGCCTGCGCTGCCGTCGCGGTGAGGATGGCCAGCGCTGCGGCTGTCCGATGCATTCCGTCAACTCCGTGTGCGCTTTCCAGACTCGCGCCGGGCGCCGCCGCTCACTACTCCCACTCGATGGTTGCCGGCGGCTTGCTGCTCACGTCCAGCACCACGCGGTTGATGCCGCGCACCTCGTTGGTGATGCGGCTGGAGATCTTCGCCACCAGCTCCCAGGGCAGGCGCGCCCAGTCCGCGGTCATGCCGTCCAGGCTCTCCACCGCGCGCAGCACGCAGGCGGATTCGTAGGTGCGCTCGTCGCCCATCACCCCCACCGACTTCACGGGCAAGAGCACCGCGAACGCCTGCCAGAGCCGGTCGCGGACCGCGGGCTCGCTGTTGGCGATCTCCTCCCGCACGATGCTGTCGGCCTTGCGGATGAGCGCCAGGCGCTCGTCGCTGACCGCGCCGAGGATGCGGATGGCGAGGCCGGGCCCCGGGAACGGCTGCCGGCTGACGATGGCCTCCGGCAACCCCAGCTCGCGCCCGAGCGCGCGCACCTCGTCCTTGAAGAGCTCGCGCAGGGGCTCGACGAGCTGCATCTTCATGCGCTCGGGCAGGCCGCCCACGTTGTGGTGGCTCTTGATCACGGCGCTTGGCCCCTTGAAGGAGACGCTCTCGATCACGTCCGGGTAGAGGGTGCCCTGGGCGAGGAAGCGCGCGTCGCCGTGCTCCTTGCGGTCCTTCTCCACCTCCGCCTCGAAGACGCCGATGAACTCGCGGCCGATGATCTTGCGCTTCTGCTCGGGGTCTTCGACACCAGAGAGCGCATCGAGGAAGCGCCTGCGCGCGTCGACGGTGCGCAGCGGCACGTGGAAGCGGCCGTGGAAGGTCTGCTCGACCTGCTGCGCCTCCCCTTCGCGGAGAAGGCCGTTGTCCACGAAGATGCACTGGAGCTGCGGGCCGACGGCCTTGTGCAGGAGCAGCGCCACCACCGCGCTGTCCACGCCGCCGGAGAGCGCGCAGATGACGCGCTCCTTCCCCACCTGCGCGCGGACCTTCTTCGCCGCCTCCTCGGCGAAGGCGCCCATGCGGAAGGAGAAGCCGACGCCGCAGTCCTCGAGGAAGGCCTCGTAGAGCTCGCGGCCGCGCGGCGTGTGCGCCACCTCGGCGTGGAACTGGATGCCGTAGAGCTTGCGGGCCGGATCGGCGACGGCGCAGTACGGAGAGTTGGCGGTGCGGGCGATGGTCTTGAAGCCCCTGGGCGGCGCCGAGACCTTGTCGCCGTGGGACATCCAGACGTCGAGGTGGTCGCCGGACTTGAGGTCGCGGAAGGGGCCGATCGGATCGGTGACCTCCACCCGCGCCGGCCCGTACTCGCGGTGGGCGCGTCCGGTCGATGGCGCCGCCGAGGAGCTTGGCCATGAGCTGCAGCCCGTAGCAGACGCCCAGCACCGGCACGCCCAGCTCGAAGATCTTCGCGTCGACCATCGGCGCGCCGGCGGCCTCCACGCTGGCCGGCCCGCCGGAGAGGATGATGCCTTTCGCGCCGAAGGCGCGGACCTGCTCGAAGGGCATGCTGCAGGGATGGATCTCGCAGTAGACGTGCAGCTCGCGGACGCGCCGGGCGATGAGCTGCGTGTACTGCGACCCGAAGTCGAGGACGAGGATCTTCTCGGCGTGGATGTCCGCCAACGTGGCCTCCGTGAGGCGGCCGCGGTGTCGTGGCTGCGCACGGCGCATGTCAGTGTATACGACTCGGCTGCTCAGACCCATGCGGGAATGGTCCGCGCTGATGCTATTCGGAACAGCTTCGAAACCGTTCAACGCCCTCGCAAGCGACCCTGCCCCGAGTGAGAAACGGGCTCTGTTGCGGGACTTCGCACGAGTCTCCGGCTGGCACCCGAGCGACACGATCACCTCTGGAACCACGGACGATGTCGCCACTGCACACCTGCTCGTCGAAATGGGGCTGGAGGACGCGGCGGTGATCTCGTTCCCTTGATGGGAGCCTACTACATTGCACGGTGAACGTGATCTCCCGCAAGCGGCTGATCGCGTTCTCGAAGGTGCATGGTTTCCGACGCTTTCAGGGGCCGCTCGACAGCAGATGGTTCGTGCGGAGTTCTACAATCACAGAGAACTCCATATCCTACCGACTTTTCGCTCATGTCAAAGCACGCCCTGAGCCGGATCTACGAGAGATACGTCTCGGTCATCCGGGTAAATGAAAGTCCGCACACACTGGCACTTTACCCCGAACCACCCAGGCTCGAACGAGATAAGCGCCAGGCAAATTATTATACCCCTCACTATATTGCGCGGTTCTTCGCGCGCTTTGTGCAGATGACGATTCCGGGACCAACCTTCAACACCATCAAGTACATTGACCCGGCATGTGGCTCAGGAATCTTCCTGCGCAACCTGCTTGAGGCGCAGTGTGATCCAAGTTCGCAGGACGTGACGCGTTCCAGCGTAGAGGCCGCGTTCTCCAACGCCTACGGTCGTGACATTGATCAGAACGCAGCAGCTGCGGCTCAGCTGTCGATATCTCTGTTGTATCTTGCGTTAACCAGCACTCTCCCTTCTCGCCTCAATATTTCTGCCACCGACGCCTTATCTGCATCCACCTTCGAAACGAGTCCGTTCGATGTTGTCGTTGCTAATCCCCCGTACTTAGCGACTGACCGCCAGGATCCCGAGCAGAAGGCTCGTATCTCTGACATCCTCGGAGAAGAGGCCGCGGGGCGGCAGATTTGTATCTGCCCTTCCTTAAATCTGCAGTGGATCTCGCTCACGCCGGGCGGGCTCGGACTCTTCGTGTCTCCTCACAGCTTCTTACTTGCCATTAGTGCTGCGCCGGTCCGACACGTATATCGCTTCGAACACGTGGATACCAGTTCTCGCCGATTTATCGTCGGTGCGCGTGTTCGAGGATGCGAATGTATATACCATATTAGTGATATTCCAGAAATCTCATCACTCGCTCTCCCGTGCGCCACCGAAGGCGACTATCCTTCGATGTGACGACATGCCAGCGCGTCGCTCTGCAGGCATCATGGATCGCGGAGTTGCCGGAAATCCGCTCTACTCCATTTTCCAAGTCGACCAGGATGAATTCGCGCAGGTGACCTGGACTGTGAGGGCACGTCCAGAGAAAACGCTTGCTGACCGCCTGGACGCTCCCTCCCCTCTTTGTCAACGTTTGTCGAGCTGCATCAAGGCATAGTGACTGGCGCAGACAACGTGTTTGTCGTGCCCACCGAAGAGATCTTCTGCCCAAGGGCGAGGAGCGCCTCTTTGTCCCGCTCTTGCGTGACCGCAACATGCAGCCATACGTCATACCGTCTCGACTGGTGGACCATTCCGTCGTTCTACCCCTTTGTTGGCAATTTAAAAGATGTCAGCGGAAAAGTTAAAGGCAGACTTTCCGAGACGTGGCGCTATCTCAACGACCACAAGAAAGAGTTGGCGGCGCGCAAGTCCATCGTCAGCTATGGCCGTGAATGGTGGGAGCCGATGTGGCCTAGGTCACCGAAGGTTGCGTTGGCTCCGAAGATCGTCTACGCCAACATCTTGCGCTGTTGCCGAAGTTTGCGCTAGATTCACGAGGCAGGTATGCCGTGACCCGCAGCCCGTTCATGACGGGCAGGGAAACGACGGCGAGGACGCCGTTTGAGCTTCTGTACTTCTTCGTCGGCATACTCAAATTCTACCATTGCCTTTTGGGACCTGAGGCGAAGATCACACCGCTATTCGGCGGTACACGATGATTGAGAGCAAGAGTCTCCGCGACGTCCGTGTTCCTACCCGCGACACTGCCCATGGCGCCGCTCGCGGTTTATAGCATGGTTCGCGGAGCTCCTGAACACAGGTCAATGGACGCCATCGTTCATCGGATCGGACTCGCAGGGCCGCCTCGTTCTACTCTGCAAGTGCGGATGAGCGTAGGCTCGTAGGGATGGAGTAACGAGTGCCAGTCACAATACACGATGAGCGCGCATTGCACGAGCGAGGCGACTGGATCCAAAGGCTCCTACGTCCACTGACGCGTTCGGTGAATGGTCCCGCCTGCAAGGCACTACTGCGCCGATGCGTACATTATCGGAAGGCACGGTGGCGGCACGCTGCGTCGGATTACTGGGACTGCGCTTTCCGCTTCCACCGCAAGCTTGGTGGGAAAGGATCGGGTCGTGTTCAACATTCATGGGAACAAGTACCGCCTGATCATCCGTTACCGGCCGCCCGTCGTTTTCATCCGCTTCGTGGGGACCCATGCCGAATACGACCGCATCGACGTCACGACCATCTAGAGCCGTCGAGGTCATTCCGATCCGATCGGATGCGGATCTCGATCGCGCCTTGCGCGAAATCGACGCGCTGATGGATCTCGAGCACCCGTCGGACTCCGAGGAGGATCGGCTGGAGGTCCTGGCCATCCTCGCCGAGGCATACGAGGAGAGGCGGCATCCGATCCGGCCGCCGAATGCAACCGATGCCATCCGGTTCCGTCTCGACCAGCTTGGCTTCCATACACCGGCCGCCCAGGCGGCCGCTCTGGCCGGCGTGCTGGGAAGTCGCTCCCGGGTCTACGAGGTCCTGCATGGAAAGCGCGGATTGTCCTCCTCGATGGTGACCAGGCTGTGGCGGAGCTTCGACGTGCCGCTCGAGTCACTCGTCCGCGGCATGACCGTTCGCAAGACCGCGCGCCGCCCGCGGCGAGCGCGTCAGCCCAAGAGGCGCACGGGCTCGTCGTAGAGCGCGCCGCCGCCGCCCAGGTCGGTGGCGCGGGCCCTGGAGAGGACGTTGGGGTTGCGCTGTTCGCGCAGGTGCCCGCCCTTGGCGAGCAGGGCCACGTCGCGCCGCTGCTTCGGGTCGTGGCGGACTTGAATGGGCAGACATCCGAGGGCGCTCTCCAGCTTCCCGAAGCCGCCGTCGGGAATGCCCGCCGCGGCGTCGGGGTGCACGGTGACCACGACCGGGCCCGCGGGCTGACCCTTGGACCACTGCGAGTTCTGCGACTTCTCCGTCGAGATGGCGGTCAGGTAGAGCGGGAACTCCGCCGACACCTGCGGGCGGGCGGGCGCGGAAGCGATCAGGTTCACCCTGCCCGTCTCCGTCGCGAACTTCCGGTCCGCAAAGAGCACCTTGGGCGAGAGCGCGCTGCGCTGCGGGCCGTCGGACTCCAGTTGCGAGACGGTGAAGCCCGCATCCTTGCGCAGGATCCGTTCCTTCCAATCTCGCGCGGAGCCCTCCAGCAGGCCTTTGAGGCCGACGCGTTCCGAGAGCGCCTGCAGGATCTGCAGATCGGTGAGCACGCCGGGCGGCGGCGGGACCACCGGCTGCGACACGCCGACGTAATGGTTGCCGTAGGCGCCGAGCAGATCGTCGTCCTCGAGCAGCGTGGTGGTGGGCAGGACCAGCGTCGCCGCCCGCGTGGTGTCGGTGGGCCAGGAGTCGACCACGCAGACGAACTCGCGCGAGCGGAGCGCGCGGTCGGTGGTGCCGGACTCGGGCAGCATGGCCACCGGATTG
The DNA here is from genome assembly GCA_963792275.1 of uncultured delta proteobacterium. Taxonomy (GTDB): domain Bacteria; phylum Myxococcota; class Myxococcia; order Myxococcales; family 40CM-4-68-19; genus 40CM-4-68-19. The sequence continues at coordinate 43,172 of CAWBVQ010000004.1, read as the reverse complement.
CCCGCGGTGATCCAGATTGCCCGGATGGGCGGGTCGGATGCGGCGAGGACCTCGGGGCCGAAGAGCGGTTCGAGGATCGTGCGGGGCGCCGCCGGGATTCCCTTGATGAACGAGTGGTCGAACGTCTTGCGCCGCTTGAAGTAGTAGGAGACGCCGCCGCCCGCGACTCCCAGGTTGCCGCTGATGGCGCCGAGCGCATCGAGGGCGCGCACGATGGCGCCGCCGTTCACGCGCCGGGCCATGCCCCAGCCCACCAGGATTGCGCAGGGGCCTTCGTGCAGGCGCCGGGCAATCTCCTCGGCCGCGGCGGCGTGGAACGTCGGCCTCCTCGCACCAGCCCGCCACGGAATGCTGGAAAGAGAGCGCGCGGAACTCCGCCACGTTGTCGCAGTACTTCTCGAAGCCCGGCTCGGTCCAGCCGCGCTCGAAGAGGAGCCGCGCCGCCGCCATGGCCAGCGAGAAGTCGCCGCCGGGCCGCGGCTGCACATATGCGTCGCAGAGGCGCGCCGTCTTGTGCCAGACCGGATCGATGAGGAGCTTGGACGCCCGCGACTGCTTGAGCACCGGCACCAGGTGCGGCGAGGAGATGACCGGGTTCTTTCCCCAGACGATGATGTTGCGCGAGTCGTGCAGGTCGAAGAGGTCGTGCGCGTCCTCCTCGCCGAAGTCGAGCATCTGCGCGGCGTCGCCCGCGCCGGAGCAGATGTCGCCGCGCTTGGTGGTGACCGGGCCGAGCTTCTCGAAGAAGTAGTCGCTCAGGTGCTTGAGCGCGCCCAGGGACCCGCCGCTGCGGTAGTGGAAGATGGCCGCGGGCCCCGACTCGGCGCGGATGCGCAAGAGCTCGCGCGGCGGCGAAGTCGAGCGCCTCGTCCCAGGAGACCGGCTTGCCGCGCAAGAGCGGCGCCGTCAGCCGGTCGCGCCGGTACTGCAGCGGCAGGAAGTTGTTGGTGCGCCAGCAGAGGAAGCCGTCGGTCACCGGGTGCGAGGGATCTCCGCCCAGCTCGCACCACGCGGCCATCCTCGACGTGGGCGACGATGGAGCAGGCGTCCGGGCAGTCGCGGTTGCAGACGGTCTTGCGCATCTCTCGGGTGGTGGAGGCCATGCGCTCCGCATTGTACCGGATGCCGCGGCGGGCGCCCGTGTCTTACCTTCCAGACGAGACAGGGGGCGCCGGATGGTGCAGATGACGAGCGGGCAGGCGATCGCAAGCCCGATGCTGCCGGGGCCGCGCGAGCTGCGGCCAAGGCCCGTGGCCGAGCGCCGGCCGCCGCGCGCAAGGCTGGCGCTGGCGCACGGCGCGTATCTGGTCGCCGCCGGCCTCTGGCCAGTGCTGCACCTGCGATCGTTCGCCAGGGTGACCGGTCCGAAGCCCGAGGGCTGGCTGAGCAAAGGTGTGGGGGTGTGTTGGGCGAACCTCGGCGCGGCGCTCCTCTCCGCCGGCGCGCGGGGCAAGGTCTCGCAGGAGCTGCGGCTGGCGGCGGCGAGCACCGCGCTCACCTTCGCCGCGATGGACTTCTGGTATGCCGGCCCGCGGCGGCGCATCTCGCCCGTGTACCTCGCCAACGGAGCGCTGGAGCTGGGTTTCGCTGCCGCCTGGGCAGTGGCGGAGCTGCGCGACCGCCGCGCCGCCCGGCGCCGCCCCGAGGCCGCCTTCGCCTAGGGAAGTTGAGTCGCGCCGCGCCTCTGTTATAATGTCGTTATAACGCGAGGCACGGCCATGCTGAAGAAACTTACGCCCATCGGCAACAGCAAGGGGATCATCCTCGACCGCACGCTTCTACAGATTCTCGACCTGCCGGACGACGCGACCCATGTCGAATTGAAGGTCCAGGACGGGCGAGTCGTCCTCGAGCGACCCACGGCACGCCGCGAGCGCGTCCGCGAACTGTCCAAGAAGATGCTCCGCGTCCACAGGCGCGCGTTCAAGCGGCTCGCTGATTCGTGATCCATCCGGTCTTCCTGACCGCGGCCGTGAAGAAGTCGCCAGCTTGCTCAGGGAGATCGCGCTGGCGCCTTGAGCACATCCCGCTCCAGCCGGCATTGCGGCGCGGTCTCGCAGCGCACCACCACCACCGCTCCCGCTCTTCACCGCGTAGATGTCCTGGCAGCCCGCCACCAGTTGCGAGGGGCGCAGGCGGAAGTCGATGCCGCCGCGCAGCCACTCCGCCCAGGAGATCTCGCCGTCGCAGTCCAGATCGCGAAAGGCCTCCGGCACGTCTCCTTCCTTGGCGAGCTGGACCGCGCGCACTCCGCTGAGGCCGAAGAGCAGCGCCGGTCCGCCCAGGATGATGAGCGCGATGAAGCGCGGCTTCATCAGTTCTCGACGCGGTAGTTGGGCGCTTCCTCGGTGACGTGACGTCGTGGACGTGGCTCTCGCGCAGGCCGGCGGCGGTGATGCGCACGAACCTCGCCTTGCGTGCGCAGCTCCTCGATGGTGCGGCAGCCCGTGTAGCCCATGCCGCTGCGCAGCCCGCCGACGCAGCTGGTACACGTTCATCGCCAGCGGGCCCTTGTACGGGCACGCGGCCCTCGATGCCCTCGGGCACCAGCTTCAGCGTCCTCGGCCTCGGCCTGGAAGTAGCGGTCCTTGGACGCCCTTCTTCATCGCGCCCAGCGATCCCATGCCGCGGTACGCCTTGTAGCTGCGGCCCTGGAAGAGGATGACCTCGCCCGGCGCCTCCTCGGTGCCGGCGAAGAGCGAGCCGATCATCACGGTGTGCGCGCCCGCGGCGAGCGCCTTGACGATGTCGCCCGAGTACTTGATGCCGCCGTCGGAGATGCATGGGCACGCCGTGCCTGGCGGCGGCCGCGCACGCAGTCGTCGATGGCGGTGATCTGCGGCACGCCCACGCCGGCCACCACGCGCGTGGTGCAGATGGAGCCGGGGCCGATGCCGACCTTCACCGCGTCCGCGCCCGCCTCGATGAGCGCCGCGGCGGCCTCGCCGGTGGCCACGTTGCCGGCGACGATCTCGATGCCCTTGAAGTTGCGCTTCAGGTCGCGGACCGCGTCGATCACGCCGCGCGAGTGGCCGTGCGCGGTGTCGACCACGATCACGTCGCACGCCGGCCTGCGAGCAGCGCGTGCGACGCGCTCGTCGCGGTCGGGGCCCACGCCCACCGCCGCGCCCACCAGCAGCCGGCCCTTGCCGTCCTTGGCCGCGTTGGGATGCGCGCTGCGTCTTCTCGATGTCCTTGATGGTGATGAGCCCCTTGAGCTCGAACTTGTCGTCCACCACCAGGAGCTTCTCGATGCGGTTGCTGGTGCAGGAGCTCCTTGGCCTCGTCCTGGGAGATGCCCTCGCGGCAGGTGACCAGCTCGCGGGTCATCATCGCCTCGACCTTCTGGTCGAGGTTCCTCTCGAAGCGCACGTCGCGGTTGGTGAGGATGCCGACCAGCCGCCCGTCCTTGCGTCACCGGGATGCCGGTGATCTCGTGCTGCCGCATCAGCTCCACCGCGCGGTGCAGCGGCGCGTCGGGCTCGATGGTGACCGGATCCACCACCATGCCGCTCTCGTACTTCTTGACCTTGGTGACCTCGAGCGCCTGCTGCTCGGATGGTCGAGGTTCTTGTGGATGACGCCGATGCCGCCCTCCTGGGCCATGGCGATGGCGGTGCGCGCCTCGGTGACGGTGTCCATGGCGGCGCTGACGAGGGGGATGTGCAGGCGCAGGTTGCGGGTGAGCTGGGCGCCGACATCCACCTCCCGCGGCAGCGACGTCGCTCTCGGCCGGCAGGAGCAGGACGTCGTCGAAGGTGAGAGCAAGCGGCACGTTGGGGTCGATCATTTTAGCTCTCCGATGCGCCGCGCCTCTGGCGCTGCGTCCGGCGTCGGGCGCGGCCGCCGCCTCCAGGTAAGCGGGCGAGTGTAGCCTCGGCAAAACGATGCGGCAATGCCGGATTCGCTTGGGCGGCCCGGGGCGCCCGTATGAAAATCTCCAGGTGTCCGACATCCCCGGAACGCCATCTCCGCCGCGACCGCCCGGCAACGGCAAGCGCCCGTCCATCGGGCTGCAGGTCAAGCTGCCTTGCGCCACGCCGGAGGAGGTGAAGTCGCGCTACGGAAGCGACCTGCGGCACAACGCCTTCTTCATCCGCACCCGCTCGCCCCGTCCGTTGGAGACGCTGGTGCGCCTCGAGGCCGCAGCTCGCCTCCGGGCAGCCCGGCTTCCGCGCCGCCTGCGTGGTGGTGGAATCCACCGACGCCGGCATGCGCCTGCAGCTCGTCGGCGTGGACGAGGCCGGCGCGCGCGCTGATCGCGTCCCTCGGCGGCACGCCTCCCGCCCTGCTCAAGCCCGCGGCGAATGCGGCGCCCGTCGCGGCGGCGCCGGCGGTGCCTCCCGCACCGGCCGCGGTGGCGCCCCGCACCCGCCGCGGTGCCGCCGCCGGTGGCCGAGACCAGGCCCGAACCTGCGAAGAAGCCGGCGGCCAGGGCCGAAGCGCGCCCGGGGCCGATGATCGGCATCGACCTCGGCACCACCAACTCCGCGGCCGCCGTCGTGCGCGACGGCAAGCCCTTCGTGATCCCTTCGCGCGAGGGCTACAACACCATCCCCTCCATCGTCGCGGTCAACGACAAGGGCAAGCTGATCGTCGGCCACCCCGCGAAGGGACAGCTGCTCATCAACCCGCACCAACACCGTGTACGGCGCGAAGCGGCTGGTGGGCCGGCAGTTCGAGTCGCCGGTGGTCCGCGATCTGATCGGCCGCTTCCCCTACGAGATCGTCGCCGGCCCGCGCGGCGAGGCCGCGGTGCAGCTGGGCGACCGGCAGCTCTCGCTGCAGCAGATCTCCGCGCTGGTGCTGCCCGAGGTGAAGGAGATCGCGCAGCACTGGCTCGAAGACGCAGGTCTCGCGCGCCGTGATCACCGTGCCCGCCTACTACAACGACAACCAGCGGCAGGCGGTGCGCGAGGCCGGCGAGCTCGCGGGCCTCAACGTGGAGCGCATCCTCAACGAGCCCACCGCCGCGGCGCTGGCCTTCGCGCACGGGCGCAAGCTCGACAGCAAGCGTGCTGGTCTACGACCTGGGCGGCGGCACCTTCGACGCGAGCGTGCTCGAGCTGCACGGCAACGTCTACGAGGTGGTCTCCACCGGCGGCGACACCTTCCTCGGCGGCGTCGACTTCGACAAGGCGATGGTCGACCACCTGCTGGCGAAGTTCAAGCAGGAGCACGGCATCGACTTCCCCGGCGACCGCGTGGCGCTGCAGCGGATGACCGACGCGGCCGAGCGCGCGAAGATCGCGCTCTCGCGAGCAGCATGGAAGTGAAGGTGAACGTCCCGTTCGTCGCGCTGGTCGAGCGACAAGCCGTACGACCTCGAAGCCACGCTCACGCGGCCCGAGCTGGTCGAAGCTCACCGGCGACCTGGTCGACCGCACGCTGGCGGTCTGCGCGGAGCGTGCTCGCCGCGCGCGGGCTCAAGCCCGTCGACATCGACGAGGTGCTCCTGGTCGGTGGCCAGAGCCGCATGCCGCTGGTCCGCGAGCAGCTCGCGCCAGCTCTTCGGCAAGGAGCCGTCCAAGGCGGTGCACCCCGACGAGGCGGTGGCGCTGGGCGCCGCGGTGCTGGCGCACTCCATCGAGTCCGCCGCCATCGACGGGCTGGTGCTGATCGACGTGCTGCCGATGAGCATCGGCGTGGGGCTTCCCGGCGGCCGCTTCAAGAAGATCGTGGAGCGCAACACGGCGCTGCCGCACCGCAAGGCCATGAGCCTCGTCACCACCCGCGACGGTCAGGAGTCGCTGGAGATCGTCGTCTTCCAGGGCGAGAGCGAACACGCGCAGGAGAACGAGTACCTGGGCACGCTGCACGTGCCCGGCCTGGAAAAGGGTCCGCGCGGGTCGGAGCAGTTCGAGATCGTCTTCGCGCTCTCCGCCGAGGCGCTGCTCACCGTGACCGCGCAGAGCCGGAAGACCGGCCGCACGCTGAGCGCGACCTTCTCCACCAAGGACACGCCGGAGGAGGTCAAGAAGCGGCTCGCCGACCAGGCCGGCGCGACGCCCGACGCGCCCGCCAAGGTCGGCTGGTTCAAGCGGCTCTTCGGCGGCAAGGAAGAGCGCGTCTAGCAGCGCAGCTCAGGACCTTCGCGCGCCGGCAGGCCGCTCCAGGCCGCCCTTGATGGCCTGGAGGGGAACCGCCGGCGGCGTGCTCACCGGCAGCCCCCGGCGCCTGGCGCGAGCGCCGCCGCAGCGAGGCCACGGCGAGATAGAGGACCACGATTCCCGGCGATCACCGAGAGGGTGGCCACCTGCGCCTGCGCCGACCAGGCCCAGACCTTGTGGAGCATGCGGTGCTTGCGCGCCCACCAGCCCAGGTACACCCAGGCGGGAGCGGAGATGCAGGCGGCGAGGCCGTCGAAGGTGATGAACTTCCAGTAGGGCACGCCGGTGAGCCCCGCCACGAAGTACGTCACTGCCCGCAGCCCCGGCACGAACCGCGCCGCCATGATGAATTTCGCGCCGTGGCGCTCGAAGGCGGAGATGGTGCGCTGCACGCGATCGCCGGAGATGTGCCGGCCGAGGCGCGTCTCCAGCAGCTTCTCGCCGTACACCTGGCCGGCGCGGAAGATGATGGTGTCTCCGATGAGGATGCCGGCGAGGCCGGTGAACATCATCAGCGGCAACGAGCCGCCCCGTCCGACCAGGAATCCGCCCGTGATCAGGGGCACGTCCTCCGGCAGCGGGACGCCCAACCCACAAGTGATCAGCACGAAGAGCACGCCGATGTAGGCGGCGGGTCCGCGGAAGTTCATCAGGAAGTGGAAGAGCCAGTCCTTCAGGCGCGCTCCGCGGTGGTCGGCCCTCTCAACCTATGCGTATCCCTGAACAGGCGGCAAGTCAGCGGCCTTCCGGCTGCTGCTTCGCCACCTCCCAGGCCAGGAACTCCCGCAGCGGGCCTTTCGCCTCCTGCAGGCGCTCCGCCAGATCCTGCGCCAGGCACAGCGTGAGCTTGAGCGCCGTGCGGGGGTGTGTCTGCTTGATCTCTTCGAAGGCGCTGCGGGAAAGCTCGAGCAGCTCCACGTCGTCGAGCGCGACGGCGGAGAGCAGGCGCTCTCCGTCCACCAGGAGCGAGAGACCGCCCAGGGCCTCCCCGGCCGCCACCTCGCCGATGGGCGAGCCGCCGTCGGTGGGCACGAGCTGCAGCGTGCCCCGGACCACGAAGGCGAGGGCCTCGGAGGGTTCGCCGGCGCGGAAGGCGTACGTTCCCCGGGCCACGTTCCGCTCCACCGTGGAATCGGCGAGGATCTTGAGGCCGACGTCGGTGAAGTCGCGCAGGAGCGCTGCGCCGCGGAGCACCGCGGATTTGTCCATCGACGACTCCTCCGTCAGCGATGCTCGCGGCAAAGCCGGATGTAGTTCTCCACGCCTTCCTGCACGTGCCGTTTCTCCTCGTCGGTGAGCGGACGCTTCACCCGCGCCGGCGAGCCGAGCGCGAGCACCCCGGAGGGATCCGGGTGCCGGGAGTCACCAGGCTCCCGGCGCCAATCATCGAGTCTTCCCCGACCTCCGCGCCGTTGAGCACGATGCTGCCGATGCCGATCAGCGCGCCGTGCCCGATGCGGCAACCGTGCAGGACGACGCTGTGTCCCACCGTGACCCGGTTGCCCACCTCGGTGGAGAAGCCGCTGGAGTCGACGTGGATGACGGTGTTGTCCTGGATGCTGGTCTCCTCCCCGATGCGGATCTTCTCCACGTCGCCGCGCAAGACCGCGCCGTACCAGACGCTGCTCCGCGCGCCGATGGTCACGTCGCCGATCACCGAGGCGGTCTCGGCCACGAAGACGCCCTCGCCGACGACCGGCGTCTTGCCGCCGAACGGCCGGATCACGCCTTCTCCCGCGCGCCCGCGCCGGGTGGGCCGCCGCCCGGGTCGGCGGAGCCGGGCCCGGCGGCCACCTTGCGCATCCGCTCGGCCTCTCCGCTGTTCACCCTCTCCAGCGCATCGGCGAGCGCGTTGGCCTCGTGCGAGAGCATGTCCAGGCTCCGGCGCAGGCCCGCGCCCGCCACGTCCACGCTGGACGAGTCCGCGGAGCGCATGCGCACCACCTGCGTGTAGAGGCTCTCCAGCGTGTAGGAGATGCGGGTGTGCTCGGCGTCGAAGCGGGCCGCGGCGCGCACCAGCTCGGCGCGCTGCTCCCGCTGCGCATCCAGAGCCGCGAGCGCGGAGGCGAGGCGCATGCGGGTCACCTCGTCGGCCTCGATCTCGACGCGCTTCTGCAGGGCATCGTGCTCGCGGAGCAGGCGCTCGTCCTCCTGCGGCGAGAGGAACTTGCGCAGCTCCCGCTCGCGGCGCGTCAGGTCGCGGCAGGTGGCGCGCAGCGAGGCCACCGTCTCCTCCGGCTTGATGAAGATGTCCTTCACCGATTCCGGCGCGGTGCGCAGCTCGGCGAGGATGCGATCGCAGATGGCGTCGACGCGGACGTCGCGCGGATCCTGCTGCGGCGTGGCCCCCCTCGCCTGGGCGGGAAAGGGCTGCTGCACGCCCGGGCCGCCGAAGCTCCTGCCGGTCCCGCCGAGCGATCCGAACCGTTGCGCCCGCTGCTGTTCGGCGGTGGGCGAGCCCGCGGCGTTGCGCAGCGGCGCAGGCTCGGTGATGGCCGGCCGGGTGACGCCGGTGTGGCGCGCGATCACCCGGGTGCCGCGCGAACCGAGGCCCGCCGCGGGAAAGATCAGCCACCAGAGGAAGGGCAGCGACGAGAGCGCCACGATGAAGAGGACGATGGCGCCGAGCAGCCAGATGTAACCCTCGAACAGGCTGGCATTGGCGACCTTCGCCTCCCGCTCCGCCCTGCGCCGCAGCTTGCGCTCGAGCCGCCGCTGCCAACGCTCGCGCCCCCAGTCCGGATAGGCCGCGCGCAGGTTCTCGGTCCACTCGCGGACCATCTGGTCCTGCTGCGTGCTCCCGCGCGCGATGGCTTCCTGCGCGCGGCGGAGCGAGGCCTGCAGCTGCTCCTGCCAGTCGTTGGGGTCGCGATAGCCCATTTCCGTCCGCGGATTCGTAGCATGACTCCGGGACAGGCGCACTGAAGACGCCCCCTTCGCCCGCCCCGGGAGGGTCAGGGCATGAGCTCGGACGCGACCCGCGCCAGATCGTCGAGCGAGCGCACGCTCTCCACCCGGTGGCAGTACCGTGCGAACAGCGGCATCTCGCTGTCGCCGAAACCCCAGGAATGGCGCTCCTCGGGGCAGAGCCAGACCAGGCGGCGGCACTTGCGCTTCAGATCGCCCAGCACCCAGGCGTTGGGCGGATTGTAGTTGCTGCGGCCGTCGCCGATCACGATGACGGTGGTGCGGCGGGTCACCGACCCCAGCCAGGTGGAATGGAAGAGCTTGAGCGCGTGCCCGTAGTTGGAGTTCGCCGCGATGTTGATGACGCGCCCGGCGGTCGCGAGGTCCACCGCGGTGCTCACGTCGGTCTTGCGGAAGAGGTGCGTCACCTCCCCGATGTCGCTGACGAAGACGAAGCTGCGCACGCGCGCATAGAGCTCCTGCAGCGTGTAGACGAACTGCAACATCACCCGCGAGACGTTGCGCACGGAGTCGCTCACGTCGCAGAGCACGAGGATCTCCGGCCGCTCCGGGCGCCGCGCGCGGAAGACCAGCTTGTACGGATCGCCGCCGGTGGAGAGGTTCTTGCGCAAGGTGCGGCGGACGCTGAGCTGCCCGCGGCGTCGCGCCTTCCTCCTGCGCGAGAGGCGCGTCTTCAGCCGCTCCGCCAGGCGCCGCACCACCGCCCGCATCCGCGCCACCTCGTCGGGGGTGAGCGAGGCGAGGTTGCGCCGCAAGAGCGACGTGTCGCCGCGCGACTCGGGATCGCGCGCCTTCTGCTCGTGGTCCGCCACGCGCCGCGCCGCCTCTTCCAGCGCCTGCAGCGCCTGCGAGGTGCGCTTGCTCGCGAGCTCCAGCTCTTGCGCATCCACGCCGCGCGCCTGCAGAAGCTGGATCAACTGCTCCAGCTCCTTGTCGGCCTGCGCCGCGCCGGCGGACTGGAGCAGCCGCCGGGCGTAGAAGCCGCGCTGCAGCGGGCTCTGCAGCCCGCGGAAGTCCACGGAGAGGGTGGCCTGCCGGAGGATGCGCGCAAGCTGGTCGGTCCGGCCCATGGCCAGCGCCTGCGCCAGCGGCGACATTTGCGAGACCAGCCGGTCCAGCTCTTCCCGGGTGAGATCGTCCAGCTTCTCGCGGTCGAGCGCGTCGAGGAGCGATCCGGAAAGTCCCTCGAGCAGGTCCTTCATCCCGGTGAAGTAGAGCTCGAAGATGCGGTCGAAGACGGCCGCGTCCTGGCCCCGCTTCACCAGCGTCGCCCGCAGCGCGCCGCGGAAGGAGGCGCGGTCCTCCATGCCGGTGAGCAGCACCGCGCGGGCGGCGTCCGCCACTTCGGCAGGCGAGATGCGCAGCCCGTTCTGCCGCAACAGCCCGGCGAAGTCTTCCAGGCGCTCGTCCATCGCGCGCATGGTAGCGTGCCGCGCATGCCGATGCTCGCCTTGCTCCTCGCCGGTGCCCTCCTCGACCGGGCGCGGCCGGCCTTCGAGGCGATGAAGGGAGAGCACATCTCCGCGGCGGTGCGGTTCCTCTCCGACGACCTGCTCGAGGGACGGGGCACCGGCACGCGCGGCCATGCCCTGGCGGAGCGGTACGTGGCCTCGCAGATGCAGGCGCTCGGCCTGCGACCGGCCGGCGAGGACGGGTACTTCCAGCGCGTCAAGCTGTGCGAGTCGAAAGCGCGCGGATCGCTTTCGGTCGACGGCGCGGCCATCGGCGAAGTGGTCGTGGCGGGCGACTGCGGCGCGAACGCGCGCGACCTCGAGGGAGCGCTGGCGTTCGTCAGCTACGCCCAGCCCGGCGAGGTGCCGGACCTGCGCGGCAAGATCGCGCTGGTGCTCTCGGGGGCGCCCGCCTCGCTGCCCTCGACGGAGCGCGCGCTCGCCTCCTCCAACGAGGCCAAGCTCGAGCGGCTGCACAAGGCGGGCGCGCTCGCGGAGATCGTGCTCACCACTCCGGAGGTGGACGCGCGCCGGCCCTGGCCGCTGCTCCTGCGCAACTTCGTGAACGGGCAGGCGCACGACGTCGACGCCTTGCCGCCCATGCCGGTGATCTACGCCGACCTGGCCCGGAGCGTGCGGTTGCGCGCCCTCTCGGGTGCGCGCGCGAAGGTCCACCTCGAGCAGCAGAGCCGCCGCTTCGAGTCGGGAAACGTCGTCGGGCTCTTGCCCGGCGCCTCCAAGCAGACCGTCGTCTACTCGGCGCACCTCGACCACCACGGCATCTGCGCGCCGGGCGCGGCGGATCCCATCTGCAACGGCGCCATCGACAATGCCACCGGCATCGCCGAGATGCTGGAGATCGCGCGCGGCTTCGCCGCCTTGTCCGGCCGCGAGCGCTCGGTCCTCTTCGTCGCGGTCACGGGCGAGGAGCGCGGCCTCCTCGGCTCGGCCTGGTTCGTGCGCCACCCGACCTTGCCGCGGGAGGAGATGATCGCGAACCTCAACCTCGACCAGCTCCTGCCGTCGTACCCGGTGGGCGAGCTGGTGCTCCGCGGCGCGGAGCTGTCCTCGCTGGAGGACCACGTGCGCGCCGCGGCGCGGGAGCTCGGCCTCGGCATCGCTCCCGACCCGGTGCCCGAGCAGAACTTCTTCGCGCGCAGCGACCAGCTCAACTTCGCGCGGATCGGCGTTCCTTCCGCGTGCCTCTGGCAGGGCTTCTCCGGGCCGCGCGGCGAGGCCGCGTTCAAGGACTTCCGCGCCCACCGCTATCACCAGCCCTCCGACGAGTGGTCGGAAGGCTACGACTGGGAAGCCGCCGCGCAGATGGCGCGCACGGAGCTGCTGGTGGGCGTTTCGCTCCTCACCGGCCCGCGTCCGGAATGGAAGCCGGACGCGCCGTTTCGCTGAATCAGCGCGCGATGCGAAGCGCGCGCTGATCGGGCACCACGTCGAGGAACATGGCGCGCGCCTTGCCCGTGACGCGCAGGCGGGCGCCCACCACGCTCACGTCGCGGATCTCTCGCCCGAGATCGGGCGCCTTGAGCACGCCGCGGGTGGAGACGACGGCGTAGTGGAACGAGGTGCCTGAGCCGATTCCCACCAGCACGGCCTCCCCGAAGTGCTGGAAGGCGGCGAGCTGATCTCCCTCCAGGACCTTGAACGCGGCCACGGTGGAACCGTCCTTCCGCCGGGCGAGGACCAGCTCCTTCAGCTCGCCGCGGAAGAGGAAGTGGCCGCGCGCGTGCTCGCCGGGGCAGTCTTCGGGAGTGACGTCCTCGGGCAGGGCAGCGTGCCGCGCGGCGTCCTTGCACTTCTTTTCCACCGCGGCGGCGTCCAGCGGCAGGTGGCAGGACAGTTTCTGCGCGGTGCCGCCGCCCAGCGGAATGGTCTCGTCCACGCGGCAGCCCTGGATCTCCGCCGGCGTCACCCGCGAGGGGAGCAGGTCGAAGGCGACGGCGGCGAGCAGCGCGAGCAGCATCATCGGCTGAAGATGGCGACGATCTCGAAGTGCGCCGTCTGGGGGAAGAGGTCGAGCGGGGTGGCCTTCACCAGGCGGTACCCTGCCCCGGCGAGCAGCTTGCCGTCTCGCGCCAGCGTCGGCGCGTCGCAGCTCACGTAGACGATCCGCTGCGGTTTCAGCGCGGCGAGCGCGAGCGCGGCAGCGGCGGCGCCGGTGCGCGGCGGATCGAGCAGCGCCGCGTCGAGCGGCCCTTCGTACGCGCGCGCAACCGCCGCGGCATCCCCCTCGATCAGGCGCACCTGCAGCCCCGCCTCGTCCGCGCTGCGCCGCAAGAGCGAAAGCGACGGGCCGGCGCTCTCCACCGCCGTGACCGAACGCCCGCCGAGCAGCGGCAGCGTGAGCGTCCCGCTGCCGCAGAAGATCTCGAAGAGGCGCGGCGCGTCGCCCACCGCCGCCACGACCTCGCGCTGCAAGAGCGGAACCGCGGCGCGATTCGCCTGCGCGAAGGTGTCGGGGCGGAGCCGGAGCCGCGCTCCGTTGGGCAAGGGCGCGTCCACCACCACCGGGTCGCCGAGGATTTCGCCGTTGAAGGTGACGCCGCGGATGGAGCGGTGCTCGAGGAGCTTTTCCGCCTGCCGGCGCGATACCGGACCGCGCAGATCCACCGCGCCGCGCCCTTCGCCCGCCAGGAGGCCGAGGTCGGTGGCGGAGGCGACGTCGCGCGCGGCTCCGCGCAAGCTCCTCCAGCAGCGGCTCGAAGAGCAGGCACTCCTCCACCGGCTCCACCTCGGTGGAACCGGCCTGCGCGAATCCCCAGCCGCCGTTCCTGGCCCGGTGCAGGCGCGCGCGCCGGCGGTAGCGAAACTGCCCCGGGCTGGGCACGATGGGCGCAAGCTCATAGCTGCCGCGGGCGAACCCGCCGATGCGCTCCAGCGCGTCCGCCGTCAGCTCTTGCTTGGCGGCAAGCTGCGCCGCGTACGAGATCTGTTGCAGCGGGCAGCCGCCGCAGCGATCGACGATGGGACAGGGCGGGTCGGTGCGGGCGCCCCCGCGCTCCAGGACGCGCAGGACGCGGGCATGCTCGAAGCGGCCGCCGGAGGTCAGCTCCGCTTCCACCACGTCGCCGGGCGCGGCGCCGCGCAGGAACACCACGCGGCCTTGATGGCGCGCCAGCGCCTCTCCGCCGTGGACCAGGGACTCGACCTTGAGACTGGCTTTCACGCCGGCGCGCGGGCGAGGTCCTGCGACAGCTTCTCCACCATCCGCCCGACCAGCCGCCGCGTCTCGTCGTCCGGCGCGAGGAACTCGACGCCCATGCCCGGCTCGTCCACGCCGGGCCCCTGCGGCTGCGCCCAGGCCACGCGGCCGGCGAGCTTGCACTCGCTGTGGCCGGGAAGCTGGAGCAGCAGGCTGACCCGCGCGCCCACGGGCGCCGAGTGGCTGGAGTTCACGAACACGCCGCCCGCGGAGAGATTGGTGCCCCACCCCGTGAACGCGCCGTGCTCCGAGCTCACGCCGACCAACACCTCGTGGTGCACGCGCGCATTGCGCCGCGTCGGCGTGCCCGTCTTCTGTCCGTCGCTCATCGGCGCCAAGAGTATCACGCCTGGCGGCTCACACCTTGATGGTGCGCAACTCGGGAGAAATGCGCAGCGTCGGCTCTGTCGCCTTCTGCACATCTTGCGGCGTGACCCCGGGAGCCACTTCGCGCAGCACCAGCCCCTGCGGCGTCACGTCGATGACGGCCAGCTCGGTCATGATGGTGTCGACGCATTTCTTTCCTGTAAGCGGAAGCTTGCACTGGCGGAGGATCTTCTTCGAGCCGTCCTTCGCCACCTGCTCCATGGCGACGATCACCCGCTTTGCGCCGCTGACCAGGTCCATGGCGCCGCCCATTCCCTTCACCACCTTGCCGGGAATGGTCCAGTTGGCGATGTCGCCCTGCTCGCTCACCTCCATGGCGCCGAGGATGGCCACGTCGATGTGCCCGCCGCGGATCATGGCGAAGGAGTCCGCGCTGGAGAAATAGGCGGTCCCCTTGATCTCCGTCACCGTCTCCTTGCCGGCATTGACCAGATCCGGGTCGAGCTCCTTCTCGGTGGGATAGGGGCCGATGCCGAGCATGCCGTTCTCGGACTGCAGCACGATGTCGATGCCCTTGGGCACGTAGTTGGCCACCAGCGTGGGCACGCCGATGCCGAGGTTCACGTACATGCCGTCCCGCAGCTCCTGCGCCGCGCGCGCGGCGATCTGTTCCCGCTTCAGCGCCATCAGCCGGCCCTCACGGTGCGCTTCTCGATCCACTTCTGGTAGTTCTTGCCCTGGAAGATCCGCTTCACGTAGACCGACGGCACGTGGACGAGGTCGGGTTCCAGCTCGCCCACCTCCACCAGGTGCTCCACCTCGGCGATGGTGACGCGCGCCGCCGTGCACATCATCGGGCTGAAGTTCCGCGCCGTCTTGCGGAAGACGAGGTTGCCCCACTTGTCGCCCTTCCAGGCGCGGACGATGGCGTAGTCGGCGCGCAGCGGCTTCTCGAAGATCATCTCCTTGCCGTCGATGAGGCGCGACTCCTTGCCCTGCGCGATGAGCGTGCCTGCGCCGGTGGGCGTGAAGAAGCCGCCCAGGCCGGCGCCGCCGGCGCGGATGCGTTCGGCCAGCGTGCCCTGCGGGTTCAGCTCCACCTCCAGCTCGCCGGCGAGGTACTGGCGCTCGAACTCCTTGTTCTCGCCCACGTAGCTCGCGATCATCTTCTTCACCTGCTTCGACTGGAGCAGGATGCCGAGCCCCTTGTCGGTGGTGCCGCAGTTGTTGGAGATGACGGTGAGGCCCTTCACGCCCTTGCGGTGGATGGCCTCGATCAGGTTCTCCGGGTTGCCGGAGAGGCCGAAGCCTCCCGACATGATCACCGCGCCGTCCTGCATGTCCTTGATGGCCTCGTCGGCCCCGCTGACCACCTTGTGCATCAGTCGCGCTCCACGATGAGCGCGATGCCTTCTCCGCCGCCGATGCAGAGCGAGGCGAGGCCGCGCTTCTTGCCCAGGTCCTTCATCGCGTAGAGGAGCGTCACCAGCAGCCGGCAGCCCGAGGCCCCGATGGGATGGCCGAGCACCACCGCGCCGCCGCGCACGTTGACCTTGTCGGAGGTCAGCCCGAGCAGCTTGTTGTTGGCCATGGTCACCACCGCGAACGCCTCGTTGATCTCCCAGAGGTCGATGTCGGTGGCCTTGAGCTGCGCGCGGGTCAGCGCCTGGTTGATGGCGTCGGCCGGCGCGATGGTGAACTCCACCGGGTCGCGCGCCGCGTGGCCGAAGTCGCCCAGCCGCGCCAGGATCTGTATGTCCCTCCTTCTTGGCCCGCTCGGCGCTCATCAGCACCACCGCGGCGGCGCCGTCGTTGATGGACGATGCGTTGGCCGCGGTGACCGTGCCGTCCTTCTTGAAGGCGGGCTTGAGCGAGGCGATCTTGTCGGGCCTGGCGAGCTTCGGGCCCTTCGTCCTCGTCCACGACCGTCTTGTTGCCCTTGCGGTCGACGATCTCCACCGGCGCGATCTCCGCCTTGAACGCGCCTTCCTTCTGCGCCTTCTGCGCCCGCAGCGTGCTCTCCCGCGCGTACTCGTCCTGCGCGCTGCGCGAGAACTGGAAGTCCGCGGCGCACTTCTCGCCGCACATGCCCATGTGCATGTCGTTGTACGGATCCCAGAGCCCGTCGTGGATCATCAGATCCTTGAGCTCCGTGTTCCCCATGCGCGCGCCGTTGCGGATGCTGGACGAGAAGTAGGGCGCGTTCGACATGCTCTCCATGCCGCCCGCCACCACCACGTCGGCCTCGCCGAGCGCGATCACGCGCGCGCCCTCGATGACCGCCTCCAGGCCGGAGCCGCACACCTTGTTCACCGTCACGCAGGGAACGGAGTTGGGGATGCCCGCGTAGATGGCGGCCTGGCGCGCGGGCGCCTGTCCGACCCCGCCCTGCAGCACCTCTCCCATGAAGACGGTCTTCACCTCGTCGGGCTTGACCTGGGCCCGCTCCAGGGCGGCCTTGATGGCAACCGCTCCCAGACGGGGGCCGGGCAGCGAGGCCAGCGATCCCTGGAACGCGCCGATGGGGGTCCGGGCCGCGCCGACGATGACCACTTCGTGAACCTTGCGCTCTGCGGGCATTTTTCTGCTCCTGAATTTGGGCGGAGAGAGTCATAACGCGGCGGTCGCTGTCAAGCCGCGTTCCCTGTGCTATGTCCGGCCCGCCAATGGCTTACGCGGGCGATCTGTCGCAGGCGGAGTTCGACCGGCTCCTCGACCAGGCGGGCTCTCCGGCCGTCGTGGTGCACGGAGGCGCCGGCACTCCGCCGCTGGCGGACCCCGCGCGCTATTTCGAAGGCACGCGCCGCGCTGCGGAAGCGGGACTGCGCGCGCTCTTGCAGGGAGGGTCGGCGCTCGACGCGGCGCAGGCGGCGGTGGTGGCGCTGGAGGACGATCCGCTGTTCAACGCCGGCACCGGCGCCGCCCTCACCAGCGCCGGCGAGGCGGAGCTGGACGCGAGCTGCATGGACGGCACCTCCCTGCGCGCCGGCGCAGTGGCCTGCGTCAAGACGGTGAGAAACCCCATCCTCCTGGCGCGGCGGGTCTGCGACGACACGCCGCATATCCTGCTCTGCGCCCACGGCGCGGAGGCCTTCGCCCGCGAATGCGCCATCCCCGAAGTGCCCAACGCGATGCTGGTGACGCAGCGACAGCTGGAGCGCTGGCGCGAGCTCCACGAAGCAGGCGCAGCGCGAGGGCGCGGACAGCGTGCGCAGGAAGATCGGCACGGTCGGCGCGGTGGCGGTGGACGCCAAGGGTGGTGTGGCGGCCTGCACCTCCACGGGCGGCACCATGTACAAGCGCCCCGGCCGCATCGGCGACACGCCCATCATCGGCGCCGGCACCTACGCCGACGACCACGAGGCCGCTGCCAGCTCCACCGGCCTGGGCGAGGCGATCCTCAAGGTCACCATGGCGCGCGCCGCCTGCGTGCGGGTGCGCGACGGCGCCTCTCCGCGCGACGCGGCCGCAGGCGCCGTCGGCCTCTTGCGAGAGCGGGCCCACGGCGAAGGCGGCATCATCGTGGCCGGCCCTGACGGGCGCCTGGGCTGGGCCTACAACACCCCGCGGATGGCCCGGGCGGTGTTCCGCGCGGGCATGCAGTCAGCGAAGGCGGCCGTCTAGGGCGACCAGCTCCTCGCGCATGGCGGCGGCGGGCAGGTGGAGGCTGCGGCCGTGGCCGGGCAGGACCCACTCGAAGCGGTAGTCGAGCAGCTTGCGCAAGGACTTCTTCTGCTCGGGCCAGGAGTACCAGCTCACGCTGCGGCCCATCTCCAGCCGGCCTTCGCCGTCGCTCCAGAGGTGATCTCCGGTAAAGAGATACGTGTCGTCGACGAGCAGCGCGCAGCTGCCCCTGGTATGCCCGGGCACGTGGATGACGCGCAGCCCCGGCCCCAGCTCGTCGTCGCCAAAGAGCGGCACCTCCACCTGGAACGACGCATCGT
Source organism: uncultured delta proteobacterium (assembly GCA_963792275.1). GTDB lineage: Bacteria > Myxococcota > Myxococcia > Myxococcales > 40CM-4-68-19 > 40CM-4-68-19. The sequence goes on along the minus strand of CAWBVQ010000004.1, from coordinate 25,195 downwards.
CCCGGTGCAGCACGCGGTCGCAGCCGAATCGCTCGCGGAAGCGGGCGTGGTCGGCAACGTCGTCGCGGTGGGTGAGGAACATGAAGCGCACCCCGCCCAGCTCCTCGATGCGCTTCGCCAGCGGCGCGACGAATCGCGGCGAATCCACCAGCACGTTCCCTTCCGCGCGCCGCACGAGGTAGCTCTGCGCGCCGTAGGAATCCTCGCTGGAGTAGCCGCAGCGAAAGACCGGGCCGTCCACCGCGACGGGAAGGTCCTTCGCCGCCTCGCGGGCGCTGCGCTCGGCGCCGATGGACGCGGTGGGGCAACTGACCACCGCGTGCAGCGCCGGCCGCCACTCCGCCTCCGTCCGGGGCTGCAGCAGCACGAACGACTGTCCCGACGGCGTGCTGCCGAAGATCCGCGGGGCCAGCTCCCGGCAGGTGTCGCACTCGATGCAGGTGTCGTCCACGAACAGCTCGCCCGCGGCGTTCTCGGCCACCGCCAGCTCCCGTCGCGCCATGGGGAAGACTTAACCCGGCCGGGCGCGGCGCGCACATGCCGATGGCAGCGGCGCGCAGGTTGGTGTACTCGGGACGGCGATGAGCCTGGAAAAACGCCTGCTGCGCGACGCCGGCCGCGCCATCGCGGACTTCCGCATGATCGAGCCCGGCGACCGCATCCTCGTCGGCATCTCCGGCGGCAAGGACTCGTTCACCCTGCTCCACCTCCTCCAGCGCCTGCGCCGCAGCGCTCCGGTGGACTTCTCGCTGGTGGCCTGCAACCTGGATCAGGGCCATCCCGGCTTTCCCGCCGCGCAACTCGAGAGCTACCTGCGGGCTACCTGTGCCGAGGTGCTGATGCTGCGCGAGGATACCTACCGCGTCGTGAAACGGCTGGTGCCCGAGGGAAAGACCGCCTGCTCCGTCTGCTCGCGGCTGCGGCGCGGCATCCTCTACAACGCCGCGCAGGAGCTCGCCTGCACGAAGATCGCCCTCGGGCATCACCGCGACGACCTGATCGAGTCGCTGCTCCTCTCCATGCTCTTCGCCGGCAAGCTGCGCTCGATGCCCCCGCGCCTGCGCAGCGACGACGGCCGCAACGTGATCATCCGGCCGCTCTGCTACGCGGCGGAGAGCGACATCGCCGCTTTCGCCGCGGAGAGGAAGTTTCCCGTCATCCCCTGCGACCTCTGCGGCTCGCAGGAGAACCTGCAACGCAAGCGCATCAAGAAGCTCCTCTCCGACCTGGAGTCGGAGCACCCCGGCGTCCGTGCATCGCTCCTGGGCGCGATGGGCAACGTCATGCCCGAGCACCTGCTCGATCGGCGGCTATTCGCCGACGAGCAGGGGCCCGATCCGTGGATCGACGGCGACGGCTGCGATCCCCACGGCACCATCGCGTTGCGGAGCTGACACTGGCACCATGCAAGCGGCTGTGCCAAGCGCCCTTGCCTGCTCCCGCATCCGTTCCCAACCTCAATCGCAGACGGCCAGGCGGCCGCGAGCGGAGGGCGGGGATGAAGACCTGCACGCGTTGCGAGAGCGATCGGATCGTCGCCATCAGCATGGACGACAACATCGACGCGTGCGGCCACACCTTCACCGCACAGCTCCCGGCGGAGAAGTGCCGGGCGTGCGGCCAGATCGTCGTCCAGGGCGACGACATCAAGCGCTTCGAGCTCTGCGTGGCGGTGGAGCTGGCCAAGGCGGGCATCCGCGACAAGCAAGCCTTCAAGTTCCTGCGCAACGCGCTGCAGCTCGAGCCGGCGGGTCTCGCCCACATCCTCGACGTGCCGGAGGAGTTCATCGGCTACTGGGAGAGCGGCGGCTGGCCGGTGGACCCGCGCGCGCACGCCGTGCTCTCTTCGCTGCTGCTCGCGAAGCTGGAGCAGCGGCCGCATGCGCTGGACTGCCTCGCCGTCCTGCGCGAGCCCCGGCGCCTCGGGCGCAAGGTCCGCCTGCACCTGGTCGACGCGCTCGGACAGGCCACCAAGGCGCTCCAGTCCGGCAGCGCGGCCAACGCGGCGCCGGCGCTGGCGTGACCGCAAGTCACCGCGCTTGCGCGATGGTGCCGCCGCCGAGGACTTCCTCGCCGCGGTAGAAGACCGCGCTCTGGCCGGGCGCCACTCCCAGCGCCGGCTCCTCCAGCATGACCTCCGCGCCCGCAACCGTGCACGAGAGCGGCTTGCCCCGGTGGCGCAACTGCACCTCGCAGCGCAGCTCGTCGCGCGGCGGATCCGCCACCCAGCTCGCGCCCTCGACGGCGAAGCTGCGCCGGACCGCCTGCTCGCGGGTGCCCACCACCACGCGCTGCCGTTGCGCGTCCAGCGCCGCCACGTAGAGCGGCAGGCGGAAACCCTTGCCGAGACCGCGCCGCTGTCCCACGGTGAAGCGATGAACGCCGTCGTGCTCGCCGAGCGCACGGCCTTCGAGGTCGACAATCTCGCCGCGCGCCTTTCCCACCCCGTGCGCTTCGAGGAAGTCCGGCAGCGGCGTCCCGCCCACGAAGCACACCTCCATGCTCTCCGGCTTGTCGGCATTGGGCAGGCCCCGTTCGCGCGCCAGCTGCCTCACTTGCGGCTTGGTCAGCTCGCCGAGCGGAAACCGCGCCAGCGCCAGCGCCTCCTGGGCGAGGCCGTGCAGGAAGTAGCTCTGGTCCTTGGCGGCGTCGCGCGCGCGCAGCAGCCGGAAGCGGCCGTCCCGCTCCTCCACGCGCGCGTAGTGGCCGGTGACCAGCTCCGACGCGCCCAGGGCGCGCGCGCGGTGGAGCAGCCAGTCGAACTTGAGGTGATCGTTGCAGCGCACGCACGGATTGGGCGTCCGCCCCTGCGCGTACGCCTCGACGAACGGTTCGATCACCTGCTCGCGGAACCGCTGCTGCGCGTCGTAGACGTAGAAGCGGATGCCCAGCGCCGCGGCAGCCCGGCGCGCGTCGTAGAGATCCTCCGGCGCGCAGCACGTGCGCCCGGAGCGCGCCGCGTCCTCCGCCATCGAGTAGAGCCGCAGCGCCACGCCCGCGCACGACTCCGGTCCGCGCAAGTCGGAGGCGAGGGCTGCGGCAACCGAGGAATCGACTCCCCCGGACATGGCGATCATCGAGATCACGGCGCTGTTCTAGCAGCGACCCGCCGGCACGGCACGCGCGATCTAGGGCGTTCCGCCGTTCGGCGCGGTCTCGACGAACGGGGTGGGCTGCGGCTCCTTGGGAGCGTACGCGCGCATGGGGATCCAGAAGCCCACCTTGGCGCCGGAGAAGTGGTGGCGCGAGTCGGGTTGGTTCTTGGGCGGGCTCTCCGCCACGATCCTGCCGCCGTGCGCCTCGACGATCTGCTTGGCGACGGGCAGTCCGAGGCCGGCCCCCGGCGCGCGCTCCTCGCCTACGCGGTCGGCGTGGAAGAAGGGGTCGAACACCTTCTCCGCCTCGTCCGCCAGCATGCCCTCGCCCTGGTCGTAGACCTCGAAGGCGATGCGGTGCTCGTCGCCCGTGACCCGCAGCAGCACCGAGCTGCCGTGCGGGCTGAACTTGATGGCGTTGTCGATCAGGTTGGCGAGCGCCTGCCTGAGCTTGCGCTCGTCGCCCCAGGCGCGCGCAGGGAGGGAGTCCGCCGCCAGCTCCAGGCTGACGTGACGGACCCTGGCCTTGGGCTTCTCTTCGTCCAGCGCGCCCTTGGCAGCGGCCACCGCGTCGAATTCGGCCCGGTGGATGGCGTAGCCGCCGCTCTCCAGCGTGGCGAAGTCCACCAGGTTGTCGATGGTGCGCGAGAGCCGCTCGGAGGCGGTCTGCATCGAGTCGATGATCTTCTGCTGCGGCTCGCTCAGGGCGCCGGTCTTTCCCGACTTGAGGATCTTGAGGTAGCCGGTGATGGGCGTGAGCGGCGTGGCCAGCTCGTGCGAGAGGTTCTGCATGAACTCGGTCTTGCTCCGCGCCGCCGCACGCAGCCGCGAGTTGGCGGCGGTCAGCTCGCGGACGGTCGCCTCCAGCCGCTCCACCAGCGACTGCGAGTACTCGCGCAGGTAGCGGCGCTCCTCCGGCCCGCGGACCTTCTCGCGCTTCCCCTTGAGGAACTCGCGCAACTGGCCGGGGAACTTCTCCACGTCGATGGGCTTTTCGATGTACCCGTCGCAGCCGATGCTCAGCGAGAGCCCGCGATCGCCGTGCGAGGTGAGCACCACGATGGGACAGCCATCCAGGCCGCGGTAGGAGCGCAGGCGGGTGGCCGTCTCGTACCCGTCGATGCCCGGCATCTCGATGTCGCAGAGGATCAGGTCCGGGTGGGCGGAGATGGCGAGGTCGATGCCGGCGATGCCGTCGGAAGCCTCGAGCACGTCGAAGCCGCGGGCCTCGAGCACGTTGCGGACCAGCGCCCGGCTTTCCGGGTTGTCCTCGATGTAGAGGATGCGCGGCTGTGGCGAAGGTACCTGTTCGGCCATCGAGGAAATTTCCTGTTGCGTCCGGCCACGTAGGTCGCGCTGCGTAGATTCTAGCATCCGATCGGTTGCCGGAGAAGGTGCGAGGTTACCGCTCCGGCGGCCGGCAGTGCGCCTGTTCAAACCGGATGCAGGGTCCGGCGCCCACAACCTGTCCACAGGGTCATTCCTCCAGCGGCCGCAATCTTGGCATCGCCCTCCCACGCCGCACGCGGGCCGTGCGCCGCTTGCCTCGCGCCACGCATCCCCTTGGACTAGCGACAGATTTCGGCGGCCACGAATTCATTTCGACGCCGGGCGACAAGTTCGTCTCCGAGGAGAGAGCGCCCAGAGTGAAGCTCACTGTGGATTTCTTGTGGACAACTCGTTGAGCACTTCCGACAGGAGGCTGAGTAGGCGCTCGCGGGTGTTCAAATCTGGATCATCGAGGACGCGTTCGAGGAGCCGGGAGAGCACCTGTCCTACCTTGCGGCCGGGCGGCAGGCGCAGCTCGCGCATCACGTCGGTGCCGGTGATGGCGAGGTCGGTGATCTTCAGCGCAGCCTCCTCCGCGATCTCCCGCGCGAAGCGTCTCTCCGCCTCCGCCTGGTTCTCCAGCCCCTCCTCCACCAGCCGGCCCCGGGCCCGGAGGTCCGCGCGCCGCAGCGCCCACAGCTCGGGAAGCTTGGCCGGTCCGATGCGGGCGAGCACGCGGCGGACGGTGGCGTCGGTCCACTCCGGCAGATAGTGCCAGTTGTGCTCCGCCACCAGGAGCGCCACGCGCTCGGTCTCGCGGCGGGGAAACTTGAGCCGCTGCAGGATCTCCGCCGCCATCGCGGCGCCGAGCTTCTCGTGATCGTAGAAGGTGTGCTCGCCGGGGGCGCCTTCCTTCGGCTGGGCGCTGCGCGGCTTGGCCACGTCGTGCAGGAGCGCGGCCAGGCGGACCACCGGATCGGGCGGTGCGGCGTCCACGCAGCGCAGCGTGTGCCGGAACACGTCCCAGCGGTGATACCGGTTCTGGGCGAACCCCACCGACTCCAGGAGCTCGGGGATGATGCGCGCCAGGAGCCCGGTGCGCAGCAACAGCCGCAACCCGCGGCTGGGCGGCGCCCCACGGACGAGAAGCTTGAGCAGCTCGTCGCGCACGCGCTCCATCGCCACCTTCGCGAACACGTCCAGCGCCTGCGGAATCGCGCGCAGCGTCGCGCGCTCGACGGCGAGGCGCAGCGTGCAGGCGAAGCGCACCGCCCGCAGGGGCCGCAAGCCGTCTTCCCGGAAACGCTCGAGCGGATCGCCCACCGCGCGCAGCCGGCAGCGGCGCAGGTCGTCCTCGCCATGGAATGGGTCGCGCAGCACGCCCGCGATGGGGTCCCAGGCGATGGCGTTGACGGTGAAGTCGCGCCGCGCCAGATCGCCGTCGATCTCGCCGAGGAAGGTCACCTGGCTGGGGCGGCGCCCGTCGAGATAGGGACCTTCGCCGCGGAAGGTGGTCACCTCCACCTTGTGCTCCCCGCTGAGCACCGTGACGGTGCCGTGCTGGATGCCGGTGGGGATGACCCTGGCGAAGAGCCGGACCACTTCCGCCGGCAAGGCATCGGTCGCCACGTCGAAGTCCTGGGCCTTGCCGCCGCGCAAGAGATCGCGCACGGCGCCTCCCGCGAGCCAGCCCTGCTTTCCGGCGGCTCGCAGCGCGCGCAGGACCGCCATCACGTCCTGCGGGACCGTGGAGGCATCGGGCAGCATCCCGGTGAGCTACCACAAGAACGCCGCGCCTCGCCGTCGGCAGCCCGGAGGCGCTCAGCCGAAGAGGCCCGCGGTGAGGCCGCCGTCGATGGAGATGGTCTGCCCGGTGACGTAGCCGGCCGGCGCTCCGCAGAGGAACGCGACCAGCGGAGCGTACTCCGGAGGGGTGGCGGCGCGTCCCGCGGGCACGCGCTGCGCCGCGGCCTCGCGCTGGTCCTTGGTCGCGTAGATGGAGCGGAACCTGTCCGTCTCCACCAGGCCGGTGGCGATGCAGTTCACGGTGACGCCGTCGGCGGCCACCTCGCGCGAGAGCGTCTTGAGCGCGGCCACCGCGGCGGTGCGGAAGGCGTTGGAGAGCACCAGCGTGGGGATGGGCTGCTTCACCGAGGTGGACTCGAGCGCCACGATGCGGCCCCAGCGCCGCGCCCGCATGCCCTTGATCACCGCATCCACCAGCCCGAGCGCGCTCTTGAGCGTGAGCGTGTACGCCGCGTCCCAGTCGGCGGCGGCCATCTGCAGATAGGTTCCGGGCTTCGGACCTCCGCCGTTGACGATGAGGATGTCGACTCCGCCCATCTCCGCTTCCACCTCGGCCACCAGCCGCGCCGGCGCGGAAGGATCGGTCTGATCGGTGACGAAGGCGCGCGCCTGCGCAGCGCCCGCCGCCGCCGCCCGCCGGGCCACCTCCTCCAACTGGTCGCGACGCCGCGCCGCGACCGCGAGCTTCACGCCCTCGCGCGCCAGCTGCAGCGCCACTGCCTCGCCGATGCCGGAGCTCGCGCCGGTCACCAGCGCCACCTTGCCGGCGATGCCGAGGTCCATCTATTTCTGCCGCAAGTAACTGTCGGTGCCGTCGAGCCAGTCGCGCCGCGGCGGATCGAAGACGTCGACGTCGAGCGTGTCCTCCAGCGCCTCCGCGCTGTGCGGCAGGTTGGAGGGGATCACCAGCACGTTGCCGGCGCGCACCTCCACCTCCTGCTCGTTGCCGAGGCGGAAGCGCAGCGCGCCCTCGAGCACGTAGGTGATCTGCTCGTTGTCGTGCTGGTGGCGAGGCACCACGGCGCCTTTCTTCAGGTAGATGTGCGTGATCATCATCCGGTCGCCGGTGATCATCCGGCGCTGCAGCTTGTCCGAGAGCTGCTCCTTGGGCATGTCGTCCCAGCGGTGAAGCGTGGCCTTCGCGTCCTGTTGCATCGCCGCCCTCCTGTGGAAGCGTGACCATACGGATGCGCGGGCGCCGCGGTCAATCCGGCGCAGCCCAGGCTCATTCGGCGCGCGATCCCCTGCGCCGGCCGCACGAAGGGATGGGGCTTGCCCCCGAAGCTCGACGCGCTACTCTGCGGCAGGGCGGCTGATCGCGGCAGGACGCGCGTTTCGGGCCGCGAGGAGGCGGCGATGCTCGATCTCTACTACTGGCCCACCCCGAACGGGCACAAGATCACCCTCTTTCTCGAGGAGGCGGGCCTCGAGTATCGCATCGTGCCAATCGACATCGGCAAGGGCGACCAGTTCAAGCCGGACTTCCTGCGCATCTCTCCAAACAACAAGATCCCGGCCATCGTGGACAACCAACCCGCCGACCGCGGCGCCCCCCTGCCGGTGTTCGAGTCGGGATCGATCCTCGTCTATCTCGCCGACAAGATCGGCCGCTTCCTTCCGCGCGAGCCGCGGCCGCGCTCGGAGGCGCTCACCTGGCTGTTCTGGCAGATGGGCGGCCTCGGGCCCATGGCGGGACAGAACCACCACTTCTCGCAGTACGCGCCGGAGAAGATTCCCTACGCCATCGACCGCTACGTGAACGAGACCTCGCGCCTCTACGCGGTCCTCGACCGGCGCCTCGCCGGACGCCCCTTCGTGGCCGGCGAGTACTCCATCGCCGACATGGCCATCTATCCGTGGATCGTTCCGCACGAACGGCAGGGCCAGCGGCTCGAGGACTTCCCCGAGGTGAAGCGCTGGTTCGAGTCCGTCCGTTCCCGCCCCGCGACCGCCCGCGCCTACGAAAAGGGCAAGGCCTTCGTGTCGCAGGCTCCCACCAGCGAGGAAGCGCGCAAGAACCTGTTCGGGCAGTCGGCCCAGACGGTGCGCAAGCACACGCCGGGCTAGGACTGCTCTCTTGGTGCCCCCAACAGGACTCGAACCTGTGGCCTTCGGTTTAGGAAACCGACGCTCTATCCACCTGAGCTATGGGGGCCCAGGACGGCGGCGGAATCTAGCGCAAGTGTCTGCCCGCCGCGACCCTTCTGCGCGGCGACGGGTCAGTACGAGATCAGGGTCTCCACCGGTCCGCCCGCGCCCGCCAGCCGCTTGCGACCCTCGAGGAAGGCGAGCTCCACCACGAAAAGGAACGCGCCCACCTCTCCCTGCTGCTTCTGCACCAGTTGCGCCGCGCCCCAGGCGGTGCCGCCGGTGGCGAGCAGGTCGTCCACCACCGCCACCTTCTCGCCCGGCTTCACCGCATCCACGTGCGACTCGAGCACCCCCTGGCCGTACTCGAGCGCGTACTCGACGCGGTAGGTCTTGTACGGCAGCTTGCCCAGCTTGCGGATCGGCGAGAAGCCGATCTTCAGCCGGTCGGCCAGCGACGCCCCGAAGATGAAGCCGCGGGACTCGATGGCGACGACGCGGTCGAAGCCGCGCCCGCGCAACCGTTCCTCCATCGCATCGAGCACGTCCTGGAAGGCGCCGGGGTCCGCGAGCACGGGCGTGATGTCCTTGAAGAGGATGCCGGCCTGCGGGAAGTCGGGGACGTCGCGGATCAGCGCGCGGACGCGGTCGAGGGGCATGCCGCATTGTCGCAAAAAAGCGGCCGCCGGTCCCAGGGGGGGGTTGGGACCGGCGGCCAGGGGGTTCGACCGAGGCCGAAAACCCTCCGCTTGTCTAGCAAACCAATCCGGCCGAGGGCAAGAGATCGTTTGGCGCTGAAGTGATTTTCATCGCAGGAAGCCGAGCGGATCGCGCGGGTGGGAACCGACCCGGACCTCGAAGTGCAGGTGTGGGCCGGTGGCATTGCCACTGTGGCCCACCCGCGCGATCTCCTCGCCGCGCGTCACCTTGTCACCCTGGGCGACCAGGTTTTCTTCGTTGTGCGCATAGACCGTGACCAGGTCGTTGTCGTGCGCGACGAGGACGAGGTTGCCGTACCCGCGCTGCTCGCCGGCGAAGAGCACCACGCCCTCTTCCGCCGCGCGCACCGGCGTGCCCTCGGGGCAGGCGAGATCGATTCCGTCGTGGTGGTCGCGCTCGCGGGCGCCGAAGCCGGAGATGAGGACCCCCGGCGCCGGCCAGAGCAGGGGTTCGCCGTGCGCCGCCGGGTCGAGCGGCCGCGATCCCGCCCGCGGGATGGAGGCAGGCCCCGCCCTGCGCGCAGGGCGCGGGTCGATGCGCGCGAGCGGCGGAGGCTCCGGCGCGGGCGCTACCCGCACCACCTGCGTGGCGCCGGGAATGTAGAGCAGCGTTCCTTTCGCCAGCCGCCCGGGATGCGAGAGCGCGTTCTCGCGCAGGATGAGCTCGAGCGGCACGCCGTACGCGCGCGAGATGCGCCAGAGCGTCTCGCCGGCGTGCACCTCGTGCACCACCCCGCCCTGCTCCGCCACCTTCTCGGCGGGCAGCAACGTCCGATGGGCGCAGGCGCTGAGCAGCGCCGCGAGGAGCGTCAGTCGCGCACAAGTCCGGGAAGCTCCCAACCCTTCAGCTCCTCGACGAGCTCCTCTTGCGTCAGGTCCAGGTGGAGCGGAGTCACCGAAACGAGGCCGCTGTCGAACACCGCGTCGCAGTCGCTTCCGGGGAGGTGCTCGTGGGCCTGCTCGTCTCCTCCGATCCAGTAGTACGCCCGCCCGCGCGGGTCCAGTTTCTCGACCACCGTGGCGCAATAGTCGCGTCGTCCGATGCGGGTGATCCGCGCACCTCTCGGCACTCCCGCCGGCACGTTCACGTTGAGGAAGGTGCCCCGGGGCAGGCCCCGCCGGCCGATCTGCCGCGCCAGCGCCGCCGCGAACTTCGCGGCCTGGCCGTACTCGCGCGTCTTGACCAGGCTGATGGCGAAGCTCGGCACCTCGCCCACCGCGCCTTCCATGGCCGCGGCCACCGTGCCGGAGTAGTGCACGTCGTTGGCCAGGTTCGGTCCTCGGTTGATGCCCGAAGCCACCAGGTCCGGACGGCGGCCTTTCAGCACCTGGTTGAGCCCGATGTAGACGGCGTCGGTGGGCGTGCCGTCCACCGACCAGCGCTCGATCTGCCCGTCGGGTCCCCAGGGCGGAAGCTGTTCCATGCGCAGCGGGCGGTGCAAGGAGATGCTGCGGCTGGTAGCGCTCTGCTCGCGGTCGGGCGCGCATACCGCCACCTCGCCCAGTTCCAGCAGTGCCTCGGCGAGAGCGCGCAGCCCGGTGGCCTCCACGCCGTCGTCGTTGCTGACCAGGATGCGCATGTCCGCAATGTGGCGCAGCGCGCACCCGCCCGCAACGGCCGCTTGCGGGCGCTCGCCGCAGCGGCAAGACTGCGCCCATGTCGGAAGCGCGCGCCGCGACGCAACTCCCCGCGGCGCCGGAGCGCCTCCTCGACGGCGAGGGCGTTCCCCGCTTCGGCCTCTATGCCGGCGCCATCGCCGATGCCGGGTTCGGCGCGCTCAAGGACCCGCCGGGGATCGTGCAGCGGCGGTTGATGGAGAAGAAGTGGCAGTACGTCTTCGTCGCGACGCCGGAGATGATGCTCGCGCTGGCGGTGATCGACTGTGGCTATCTTTCGACGGGCATGTGCGCGGTCTTCGACCGCGGCAGCCGCCGGCTGCTGGTGAACGAGAACCCGGTGCTCCCGCCGCTCTGCGCGCAGGTGGGCGACGTCCCCGCCGAGATGTCGGCGGGGCTCTTCGGCCCGCGCATCGAAGTCCGCCTCCGGCGCGCTCCCAAGGGCATCTCGCTGAAGGCGAAGTGGGTCCACGCGCAGGTCGACCTGGTGCTCGACGTGGCCCGCGCTCCTCCGCCCATCAGCGCGGTGGCCGGCGTCGGCGTGCCGGGCCGCTTCGACTTCACGCAGAAGACGGTGCTGGTGCCCGCGGAAGGCGAGGTGCGGTCCGCCAACGTCCGCTTCCCGGTGCAGGGCCAACTCGCCGGTCTCGACTACAGCCACGGCCTCTTCGCGCGCGACACGGCATGGCGCTGGGCCTTCGGCTGCGGCCGCTCCGGCTCGCGCCAGGTGGGTTTCAACTTCAGCGAGGGCCTCCTGGAGGGCGAAGGCGAGAACGCCGTCTGGCTGGACGGCTCGCCGCGGGCGGCGGGGCCGGTGAGCTTCACCTTCGATCCCGCCTCGCCGATGGGCCCCTGGCGCGTGCGCAGCCAGGACGGGCGCGTCGACCTTGCCTTCCAGCCCGAAGGCTACCGCGCGCAGGCGGTGGATCTGAAGCTGATCCGGAGCCAGTACCTGCAGCCGTTCGGCACCTTCTCGGGCCGCCTCGACGGCGTGCAGATCGACGGCTTGCCCGGCGTCACCGAGGATCACACCGCCCGCTGGTAAATGGGGACACCCTACTTATTTGCGCGCTGCGCAAATAAGTAGGGTGTCCCCTTTTCAGCGGCGGTGCTGGGCGCGAAACTCGTCGCGCAGGCGCTTCACCTCGTCGTAGATGGCGGCCGGCACCACCTTGCCCCGCACCACCTTGTTGGCCTGCTCCGCCGCCTTCTGCCAGGCCTGGATGTCGGCGGGCTCCTCCACGTCGAGGCCGCGGTTCTTCATCTGCTGGATGGCGTCCTCGTTCTGCTTGCGCAGGTCGTCGCGCGTCTTCTTGCCGTAGTCGTCGGCGATCTGCAGCAGCTTCTTCTGCACGTCGGGCGCGATCTTCGCCCAGGTGTCCTTCCTCACGATGGTGGCGCCGGTCAAGAACCCCCAGTGCAGGTTGAGCATGTGGTTGGCGCGCGAGTAGAGGTTGGTGGTGTACGCGTAGAGGGGCGACTGGTTGACCACGTTGATCATGCCCGAGGTGAGCGCCGGCACCAGGTCGGTGGAGGAGAGCACCACCGGGTGGAACCCCGCCGCCTTCCAGGCCGCCTCCGCGCCCGGATCGCCGTTCCAGGTGAAGACCTTGCCCTTGGCGAAGTCGGCCGGCGTCCGGTAGGGCTCGGTGGAGAAGAAGTAGACGAACCCCACCTCGCCCCACTGCAGCACCTGGTAGCCCTTCTTGCTGATCGCCTCCTCCAGCTTGCCGCGGATGTGCTCGTGCACGTAGTCGTACTCGTCGTACGAGTCGATCATGAAGGGCACGTCTTCCGCCTGCGGCTCCGGAGTGATCTCGTGGAGGCCGATGGCCGTCATGCTCGCGCCCTGCAACTGGCCGATGGAGATCTTGCGGATCATCTCCCCTTCGCTGCCCTGGGTGCCGCCGGCGTAGATCTTCAGCTCCACCTTGCCGCCCGAGGCCTTGGAGAATTCCTGCGCCATCTGCTGGAGGAGCTGGTGCCAGGTGGAGCCCTGGGGCGCGAGCGTGCCGAGCTTGATCCGCACCGTCTGGGCCGCCGCGGATCCGGCGGTGAGAGAGAGCAAAAGCGCGATTGCAAGTCGTTTCATGAAAGGTACCCTCGATCTCAATCGGAGAAGACGTCGTCCTCGTGCGCGAGGAGATATTGCGCACGGCGTTGCGCGAGGACATTGGCGAGGCGGTTCTTGCGGGCCTTCGGCTGCTCGACGTCGTAGGAAGCGGCCTGCCGGAGCAGGGCTTCGTATCCGGCCTTGTCCTGCGCGGGTCCGGCGACGGCCTGCGCGTAGGTGACCAGCGGCGAGATCTTCGTCCCTCCGGCGAGCTGCATGGCGCGGTCGAAGTGCTGCTTCTGCTTCTGCGGCGTGGTCCCTTCCGGGCGCGCGGGATCGAAGGTGATGGCGAACTCGTGCAGCGCGCCGCCGTCGTAGGCCTCGTCGAGCTGCAGCGCGCGGTCGAGGAGCGCGGCGATGACGGGCAGGTCGCCCACCAGCGAAAGGTCCCGCTTGTTGGCGGCGATGGCCGCGGCCCAGGGCGCGAAGGTCCAGTACATCAGCGGCACGTCCTCCTTCTGCAGGCGGCCGATTCCCTCGGGCCGGTCCAGGTCCTTCGCGCTCACGCCGCGCTGGAGCCGCAGGCCGTCGAGTCCGTACTCCCGCGCTCGCAGGTAGAGCCGGCGCGCCCGGAGCATCTCGGCCTGCGCCACGTCGGGCGGCGCCCCCAGCTCCGCCGGCTGCTGCACGAAGGCGAAGGCGTACTGGGTGAAGCCGCGCGCCATCCCCAGCCGCAGCCCGACGTGGTCGTCGAGCTGATCGGAGAGACTCTCCATGGTCTTGAGCGCGAAGGGAACCGCGTCGCGCACCAGCTCGGGATCGTCGTCGCGGGCAAAGGCGCCGCCCTCGCCAGTTGCGGCGAGCGCGTCGGCCACCTGGTTGAGCGCGTACCGCTTGGGAGAACAGGCGAGCAGCACCACCAGCGGAGCGAGCTTGAACGCGCGCAAGATGGCCGAGAGTGATATTGACGCCGCCCGGGAAGTCAACCTTTGCAGCACCCCGGAGTCGACTTGGACGCGCAGTCCGCCGCCGCCCACGTTGCAGGAGCGCCCGAAGGTCCCGGCGAGAAGGCCGGCACTGCCCTGGAGCGCTGGGCGCTGGTGCTGATCGTCCTCGCCATGGTGATCCTGCCCACGCTGGAGGCCGCGGTGCGCCGGCTCACCGGCGGCAGCGTCCCCGGCGCCGCCGTCTACACCGAGCACCTGACGCTCTGGGTGGGTTTCCTCGGGGCCATGCTCGCGACCGCGACCGGCCACCACCTGGCGCTCTCCACGGTGGAGTTCCTGCCCGAGGGCCGGCCGCGGCTCTACGCGCGCGCCTTCGGCAACGCCGTGACCACGCTCGTCTGCGCCGTGCTCGCCTATGCCTCGCTGGACATGGTCCTGCTCGACAAGGGCCGCGTCGACACCCTCGCCGGAGGAGTGCCGGAATGGTGGTTCGAAGTGATCATGCCGGTCGGTTTCGCGGTCATGTCCATCCGCGGCGCGCTCAAGGCGCCGGACCGGGCCGCGAAGATCTTCTGCTGGCTCCTGGTCGCCGCGGTGGCGCCCTTCGCGATCTCGCGACTGGTCGCTGCGCGCGGCGCGGGGTTTCTCACCATGCCGGACGGGCCCACCCTCTTGCACGGGCACCTCTCCGCGCTGGGGTGGCCGGGCGCGGTCCTGCTGGTCGCCTCCTTCCTGCTCGGCGCGCCCGTCTTCGTGGTGATGGCGGGATTCGCGGTGCTGCTCTTCTATCTCGCCGGAACGCCCGTCGCCTCGGTGCCCGCCGAGACCTTCCGCCTGGTGGTCTCGCCTACGCTTCCGGCCATCCCGCTGCTCACGGTCGCGGGGTACGTGCTGGCGGAAGGCGGCGCCTCCCGGCGGCTGGTGCGCGCGGCGCAAGGCGTGTTCGGCTGGATGCCCGGCGGGCTCGCGGTGGTGGCCGTCTTCACCTGCGCGCTCTTCACCACCTTCACCGGCGCGAGCGGCGTCACCATTCTCGCGCTGGGCGGCATCATCTTCCCCGCGCTGGTCAGCGACCGCTATCCGGAGGGCTTCTCGCTCGGCCTCGTGACTGCGTCAGGGAGCCTGGGACTGCTCTTCCCGCCCTCGCTGCCGGTGATCCTCTACGGCGTGGTGGCGGGGGTTGCCATCGACCACCTCTACATCGGCGGCCTCCTGCCCGGGCTCTTGATGATCGTCCTGGTGGCGGCCTACGGCGTGCTGGCCGGCATCCGCGCGAAGGTGCCGAGGCCCGCCTTCGATGCGCGCGAGGCCGCGAAGGCGCTCTGGCAGGCGAAGTGGGATCTGGGGCTGCCCCTCCTCATCATCGTGGCGGTGGGGAGCGGATTTGCCACCATCGTGGAATCGGCGGCGCTGGGCGCGGCCTACGCCATCGTCGCCGAGCTCGCGATCCACCGCGACGTGCACCCCGTCCGCGACCTGCCGCGGGTGCTGGTGCACGCCTCGACGCTGGTGGGCAGCGTGGTGATCCTGCTCGGGGTCGCGCTGGGGATGACCAGCTACCTGGTCGACGCGGAGATTCCCACGCGGCTGCTCGCCTGGGTCCAGGCGCACATCCATTCGCAGTGGGTGTTCCTGCTCGCGCTCAACCTGTTGCTGCTCGTGCTCGGCAGCGTGCTCGAGATCTACTCGGCCATCGTGGTGCTCGCCCCGCTGGTGGCGCCGCTCGGCGTCGCCTTCGGCGTCGAGCCGGTGCACCTCGGCGTCGTCTTCCTCGCCAATCTGGAGCTGGGCTTCCTCTTCCCGCCCATGGGCCTGAACCTGTTCCTCAGCGCATCGCGCTTCCAGAAGCCGCTGCCGCTCCTCTACCGCAAGGCGATGCCCTTCCTCATCATCATGGCGGTGGGCGTCCTGCTCATCACCTACGTGCCGGCGTTCACCACCGGGGTGGTGTCGCTCGTCAAGGGCCGCTGACTCTCGTTACCGCGAGCGTGGTTCAGGGGTTCAGGGGACCGGGGCCGCCGCGCTGGTCGCCGCGCAGCATGTCCTGCGTGCGCTGCGTGTTCTCGTTGGCGTCGAGATCGACGTAGCGGCAGACGCGCTCGGGGATGTTGCTGCCGGTGGGCCGCTCCATGTGGCAGACGATGTTCTTGTCGTTCGCGGCCACGGGCTTGGCGTCCTTCTTCGCCTCTTGCTTGGCCTGCGGCGCCTGCACCTGCTTTGCCGCTCCCGCGCAGGCCGTCATAGCGAGAAACAACACCACTCCTGCGAGGTTCGCGCGAATCATGGCTGCCTGCTCCATCGACGAAAGGGAAGCTCCCAGCCTAAGCGACGTTCCCCGCTGCCGCAAGCAGGAAGCGACGCTCCCAGGTCTGCCCGTCCCGGAACCGGACAGGTTCGCTAGCGCTGCTCGAGCGGAACGTACCTGTGTTCGCGCGGCCCCGTATAGATCTGACGCGGCCGGGCGATCTTGGTCGCGGGATCCTCGATCATTTCCTTCCAGTGGGCGATCCAACCCGGCAGCCGGCCGAGTGCGAACATGACCGTGAACATCTGCGTGGGAATGCCCAGCGCCCGGTAGATGATCCCGGAGTAGAAGTCCACGTTCGGGTAGAGCTTGCGCTCGACGAAGTAGGAATCGCTCAGCGCCGTCTCCTCCAGCTCCTTGGCGAGATCGAGCATGGGGTCGCGGATGCCCATCCTGTTCAGCACGTCGTCGCAGGCCCGCTTGATGATCTTGGCCCGGGGGTCGAAGTTCTTGTAGACGCGGTGGCCGAATCCCATCAGCCGCACGCCGCTCTTCCTGTCCTTCACCTGCGCGATGAACTCCTTCGCGGAGAGGCCCTTCCTCCCGATGTCCTCCAGCATCTCCACCACTTCCTGGTTGGCGCCGCCGTGCAGCGGACCCCAGAGCGCGCAGATGCCCGCGCTGATGCTGGCGAAGAGGTTGGTCTGCGCCGAGCCCACCATGCGAACCGTGCTGGTGGAGCAGTTCTGCTCGTGGTCCGCGTGCAGGATCAGCAAGAGATTCAGCGCCTTCACCGCGACCGGATCGGGCCGGTACTCCTCGGCGGGAACGGCGAACATCATGCGCAGGAAATTGGCGCAGTACTCGAGGTCGTTGCGCGGGTAGACGAAGGGGTGGCCGATGTTCTTCTTGTAGGAGAAGGCGGCGATGGTGGGCAGTTTGGCGATCAGCCGCGCGATGGTGATGTCGCGGTATTCGTCGGCCTTGGCGTTGAGCGCGTAGGGATAGAAGGAGCTGAGCGAGGCCACCATCGCCGAGAGGATGGCCATGGGATGCGCGGTCATCGGGTAGCCGTCGAAGAAGCGGCGCATGTCCTCGTGGATCATCGAATGGCGGGTGAGGAGCCGCTGCCATCGCGACATCTCCTCGCGGTTGGGCAGCTGGCCGTAGACGAGCAGGTACGCCGTCTCGATGAAGCTGCTGCGCTCTCCGAGATCCTCGATGGGGATGCCGCGATAGCGGAGGATTCCCCGCTCGCCATCGAGGAAGGTGATCGCGCTCTGCGTCGAAGCGGTGTTCATGAACGCCGGATCCAGCGTGGTCAGCCCCACCTTGGCGCGCAGGTTGGTGATGTCGATGCCCCGCTCGCCCTCGCTCCCCTGCACGACGGGGAGCTCGAGCTCCTGCTTGCCTGCGGATATCCGGACGCTGTCGGGCACGGCTTCTCCTTCAAATGTTCGCTCGGCGGAGGGTCTCTCGCGCGGTGCGGCAAAAGAGTCAAGTGCCGAGTCGCGCCAGAAGCTCTGCGACGTGCAAGGGCGTATTGCAGAGATAATCCGCCGCCGCGAGCGCCGCACGTTCTCCGAGCCCCCAGGTGGCGGCGCAGACGCGAACGCCGGCCGCTCTCCCGGTCGCCAGGTCGATGGCGCTGTCGCCCACGAACAGGACCTCGGCCGGCCGTGCGTCCAGCCGGGCGCACAGCCGCAGGAGCCCATCCGGAGCGGGCTTGCGGGGCGCCTCGTCGCCGCCCAGCACGGCGCGGAAGGCTTGCGCGATGCCCAGGCCGGAGAGGATCTCCCGAGCGAACTCCCCCGGCTTGTTGGTGAGCACCGCGCGCGCGTCGGGGGCGCGGCGGAGAAGCTCGTCGACTCCGTCGTAGAGGCAGGTGCGGGCCAGCAGACGCCGCGCGTACTCTTCGCGCCAGATGGGCGCCGCTTCCCCGTAGCGGTCTTCGTGGCGCGGAGCGAGCGATCGGCGGATCAACCGCTCCGCGCCCTCGCCGATGAAGCCGTAGATCACCGCCGGGGCGTGTTGCGGCAGCCCCATGCGCGCGAGCATGGCATTGATGCTGTCGGCGAGGTCGGCGCGCGAGTCGATCAGCGTGCCGTCCAGGTCGTAGATGACCGCGCGCACCGCGGAAGAGGTCTTCATCCCACCTCTTTAACCCGTCCGGCCGGCCAGGGGTCTTGCAGCCAGACCGACCCCAGGAGGCACGCCCAGATGAAGCTCCACCGTATCCTTCCCCTCGCGCTCCTCGCCGCCGCGGCGTGCGGCGGATCCGCGAGCACCGACGAGTTCCGCGCCAACGCGCCCACCTTCGAGAAGCTGGCCATCTCGCAGAACGACAGCGACACGGCCGACGCGCCCGCCACGGCGGCAGCGCTCACCGCGGCCGCCACCACCCCGGACTGCCATCCACACCTGTTCGTGCGCACCGGCGAGATCGTCGAGCGCGTCAACCGCCATTTTCGCAAGCACCTCCACCACGTCGAGGAGCTGATCCGCAACAACCCCATCGCCGACGGCGAGACCAAGACCTGGGAAGACGTCCGCGACGGCACCGACCGCAAGTTCACCATGACCAGGGCAGCGAACCTGGACGGGTCTTCGAGCTTCACCTTCGAGCTCGACCTCGCGGCCGTGCCCGCCAGCGGATCTCCCGCCTTCGTCAAGGTGATGTCCGGCTCGATCACGCACGTGGGCCCCGCCGACGCCGGGGACACCGACGCCGGCGCCGGCGCGCTGGTGGAGAACAAGGGGGTGGTGACCTTCGACTACAGCGCGCTCGCTTCGGTGACCGCGCACGAGCGCGCGAGCGGCCAGATCACCGACACCTTCGACAACCTCCACGACCCGGTGAAGGGAGTGAAGCGCTCCGCCAGCATCATCCTCACCAACTTCGTCCCCGAGGAGGGCGACGCGCACGGACCGCGCAGCGGCAGCTACACCTGGGAGCGCGAGCCCGGCGTGGGCGGCAAGCTCCAGTTCCAGGACACGGTGACGCTCTTCTGCCTGCCCAATCCCGCCGGCGCGCAGTCCGACCTCTCCACCGTGGCCCGCTGGTACAAGGCGGCCGACGGCCAGGTGCACGGCCGCACCGACGCCAAGGCCAGCGGCGGGCAACTTCCCACCGGCGACACCTGGATGGGGGTGACCTGCGCCAGGGGGCGGACGAGCAGCGCTCCCGCCGAGGGATTCTGGATGATGAAGCTCGAGGACTCGAGCGGCGCCACCGTCACTTCGCAGTCCGCGCAGGTGGGCACCGAGCCCTGCGATCCCGTCTTCGGCGCCGTCCCCAGCGCCACCGACCACGACAGCGACTACGACTTCAGCGCGGCGGTGACGTTCCCCGGCGAGTTCTAGCCAGCAGCAGCAGTGCCCGACACGGGGGAGGCGTCCGGCTCAAGCCGGGCGCCTTTCCTGTTTGTGGGGTATCTGCTCGCCCATGCGCATGTGCGCCGTGCCGGCCGGCGAGTTCTGGATGGGCAGCGACCCGCCCGAGGGCCAGGACAACGAGCACCCGCGCCGCAGGGTGGCCACCGCCGCGTACCAGATCGCGGAGACGCCCGTGACCAACGCGGAGTTCGCCCGGGCGCTGGAAGGAAACGACTTCTACTCGCAGCCCTCATGCTGGTCGGCCGAGGGATGGGCCTTTCGCGAGCGGAGCGGAATCGTCAGGCCCCGCTTCTGGGAAGACCCGGCATGGAGCGCCTACCTCGGACCGGAGCAGCCGCTGGTGGGCGTGAGCTGGTACGAGGCGGAAGCCTTCGCGCGATCCCTGGGGCTGCGACTGCCCGGCGAAGCCGAGTGGGAACGGGCGGCGCGCGGCGAGGACGGCCGCCGTTTTCCCTGGGGCGACGAGTGGATCCCTGCGTTCGCCGCTCACCGGGGCGGGCCGCGTCACACGCTGCCGGTCCGTTCCATTCCGGAGAACCGGAGCCCGCACGGCCTCTTCGACTGCGCCGGCAACGTCTGGGAATGGTGCGCCGACGCCTTCTCCGAGGGCCTGCGCAGCGCGCGCGGCGGGTCGTGGAACGCGCATCCGCCCCAGCTCCGCTGTGCCTCGCGAAACGCCTGGCCGCCCAGCGCGCGCTTCTCCAACCTCGGCTTCCGCCTGGCGCGTTGATCCGAGCCGGTCACTGCGCCACGATCTCGCTCTCCTCCACGGCGTTGATGCCGTAGCCTTGCTCGTTCCAGGACGGGGCATCGGGCTGCCATTCGCCGGAGGAATCGGCGGCGCGGCACTTGAGCAGATATCGCCCGGGCGCAGGCGGCGTCCATTGCAGCTCGAATCGGCGCCAGGCGTGCGGCAGGATGGGCCCGACCAGGCGCGCTTCCCTCCACTCGGCGCCGGCCGCCACCTGCACGCGCGCGATCCCCGCGCCGCCCCAGGCCAGGCCGGTGATGCGCAGGGGCACGCGGGCGGGCACCTCGGCGGGGAGATCGGTGAACATCGACTTCACCTTGACGGAGGTGACCGGCGCGCCCGGAGCGTAGACGTACCGCTCCGTCTGGAACTCGCCTTCGAACGGCGTCTCCACGGCCTCGACGCGCGCGAGCCACTTCACGCTCGCCATCCCGTACCAGCCGGAGACGATCAGCCGCAGCGGCCCGCCGAAGATCGCCGGGATCGGCTCTCCATTCATCTCCAGCGCCACCAGGGTCGAGCCGTCCATCGCCACTTCGGCGGGGAGCGAGCGGCGGTAGCTGCCTCCGTCGGCGCCGGTGAAGACCAGCTCGACGGCGCTCTCGCGCAGGCGGAGGAGCGAGCGCAGCGGGACGCCGGTCCACTGCGCCACGCTGACTGCGCCCGAAGTCCATTGTTCCCCCGGCGCGGGCGGCTGCATGCGCACGCGGCCGTTGCCGGCGCACTCCGTCACCACCGTGCAGGTCACCGCCGGCAGCGCGCGCAGCTCCGCAAGCGCGATTGTCCGGGCCTCCGCGACCGCGCCGTGGATCTCCAGGGTGTGCCCCGCATCCAGGGCCGGCACCGGGAAATGGCAGCGGACGAAACGCTGCTCCGCCGGTGTGACCAGGTGCGAGAATGCTCCCTCTGCCGCCTCCGCATTGGGCGGTTCGGCCGACAGCACGCGCCGTTGCCCGCGCGCGAGCGACGGGGCCGTCTCGATCGCTTCCGGAACCACCCAGACCTCCGCACCGCGCCGCAAAGATACGTGCTCTCCCGCATCGCGGCAGCGGCACTGCGCCTGCCTGCCCGCCGCGCCGGCCACCAGTGCTCTCCGGCGGCGAGCGCGCCCATCTCGCGCAGCCGCGTGCGCAAGTCGCGCAGCCCGCTGCGCAACCGGTATGGGTCGCACTCCGCCAAGCGCGCAGGAGAACAGCCTTACGCACCGTTGGCCCATCGCTTGCTCTGTCTCATTTCGCCCTGAATTCTTCAGCGGTGTCCAGAGGTGGGTATCGGTATGCAGACAGCCCTGAACGGAGCAGCCAGGTTCGCGGCGGCGCTGCTGCTGGTGGTATCGGCAGCCTGCGGCGGCGGTGCGCCTGCCGGCGCCGAGAAGCGGCTCGCCTTCCAGCCCAGCTCCGAGCTCGACAGCGTCAATGGCTTGCTCGCGACGTCGCTCAACGGCTCGTGCCTGGACATCGATTCCACCAACGCCTCTGCCGGCGATGGTCTGTCGGGACCCGGGGGCGTGGACACCAACTCCTGCGGCGACTGGATGAACGGCTTGTCGCCGAACCTGCTCGGGCTCAATGGGCTCCGGGCCAATGGCCTGAAAACCGTCCAATTCGACAAGTGGTTTTCGGCGGATCCTGTCGCGGCGAACGCGATGATGAAGTACCTGGTGAAGTGCTCGCTGCCTTTCGCCGAGACGCTCACCTACACCGCCGACGACGGCTCCACCTGGTCGTGGCCGGGCATGTTCGGCCTCGCTCCGCGCTGGGCCTCGGGCAAGGCCATCCCCGAGGACGAGCAAGAGCTGGTCTCCGCCTGCGTGGCGGCGCACGCCAACAAGTACGGCGCGCACGTGCCCATCTCCGTCCTCGGGCGGCGCGCGGACGGCGCTCCGCTGCCGGTCACCGAAGCGGAGCTGGCCGGCTTTCCCCTTCGCGAAGGCTGCTTCTTCGGCAACCTCTTCCACAAGGACGGCGTCTTCTCCGGCGACGACCGCACGCTCTCACTGGGCGACGCCGACAGCAGCCTGCGCGCCTGCGCGCTGGCCGATCGCTCCGGAGGCGGCGCCAGCTCCAACTGCGCCCCGATGCGGTATGCCGGAAACTGCAGCGACATCTGCAAGCCGGACAAGAGCGGGCTCTACTACGCGTCCTGCAAGGTCCACGGGAAGTCGTACCGGGCGCTCTCGACGCGCATCCGCCCCGAAGTGAACTTCACCTGCGGCGACGGGGTCTGCCAGGCGACCGAGTCCTGCGGCACCGGAACCAGCTTCGACAACTGCGGGCTGGACTGCGGCCCCTGCAAGTAAGGCAGAATCCCACGCCGGCGGCATGACTCCGGCGGACACCACGGCAGACTCGACCTTCCCCAGCGTGCCCGGGTACCGCATCGAGCGGCGCCTGGGCAGCGGCGGTTTCGGCGTGGTCTTCCTGGCCACGTCGCCTTCGGGAGCGGCCGTCGCGCTCAAGGTCGCGAACGCGAAAGACGCCGTCGCCGCCGCGCAGCTCGCCCGGGAAGAGAGAGCGCTCCGCGCCATCGGAGCTGGGCCCGCGCCGGCCATCGAGGAGACGGGAACGCTCCCGGGAGGCGCGCCCTGGCTCGCGATGGAGCTGGTGCAAGGCGTGAGCCTCGCGCAGCGGCTCGAGGAGATCGGCGGACCGATGGGCGCGGCCGAGGTGGCGCGCCTCGCCCCGCTTCTCGTGGACGCGGTGGGGGAAGTGCATGCGAAGGGATTCGTCCATCTCGATCTGAAGCCTGCCAACGTCTTCGTCTCCGACCGCGCGCGGCTGATCGATTTTGGCCTGGCGCGACAGGTCGGCGAGCGGCCCGGGCGCAAGCAGGGATTCGCCGGGACCGCCGAGTACGCCAGCCCGGAGCAATGCGAGGAGCGCGCCGACCTGGATCCGCGCGCCGACGTGTATGCCTTGGGCGCGGTGCTGTTCCACATGTGCGCCGGCCGGCCGCCGTTCGTTGGCGAGGCGCAGGCGGTCCGCGAAGCGCAGGTGGGGCTGCGGCCGCCCAGGCTCTCGCAGCTTGCGCCGGTCTCCGCGGCGCTCGAGCAGGTGGTGGTGCGCTGCCTCGCCAAGGACCGCGGGCGCCGGTTCCAGAGCGTGGCCGAGCTGAAGGCTGCGCTCTCGTCCGCGTTGGCCGAGGCTGCGCTCGCAGCCGTTCCGGTGCAGGCGGGGCCTGTCCCGTCGCGCCCGCTCGAGCGCAAGCAGGTGGGCCTGTTGTTGTTCTCGTCCGGCATGGACGTCGGGTCGGTCCAGTCGGCCGTGCGCAGCCTCGGCGGCGAGCTGGGGCACGCGGCGCGCGGCCGGTATGCAGCCATCTTCGCCGGAGAGGCGGGACAGGATCCGGTGCGCCGGGCCTTCCGCGCCGCGCAAGGGCTGGCCGAACGAGGCCTGGCGGCGCGCGCGCTGGTGGATCTGGGCGCGGTCAACGCGCAGCGCCGGCCCGACGGCAGCATGCGCTACATCTCGCCCGACCTGGGCCGCGACGGCCGGTACGCGCAGGACTCGGACCCTGCGGGTCCTCTCGCCTCGGCCGCCGCCGCCGAAGTCCTGGCGGAGATCGGCTGGGACGCCGTGCCCGGTCGGGCCGGGATCTTCGCGCCGCGGCGGGACGGCGGCGATCGGCTGCAGGCGGCCACCGTGGTCCAGCTCGGCGCCGGCCCGCTGGTGGGGCGCGACGACGTCCTGCGTTCGCTCGTCGCCGCGGCACGGCAGGCCATCGCTGGGCAGGCCCCGGCGGTGGCCACGGTGCTTGCGCAGCCCGGCCACGGCAAGACGCACCTCGCCGCCGCGCTCCTGGAGGCGCTGCGCGCCCGGCTGCCCGCCGCCGAGCTGATGGACCTGCGGGCGCGCGAGCCGGTGGCCGGCGAGGGAGGCGACGCGTTGCGCGCGCTGCTCATCCGCGCCATCGAGTTGCCGCCCGAGGCCGGAGAGGAGTCGGCGCGCGCGAGGTTCGCCGCCGCAGTGGGCCGCGCCGCGGCTGCGGAGCTGTGGCCCGCGGCGGCGCTGACGCTGCGCCTCGTGCCCGCCGACGCGACGCGGGTGCGGGCGCTGGCCGCGGCTCCCGGCGTGCTGCGCTCGATGGCGATGCGGGCGACGGGAGAGGCGCTGCGCGCGCGGGCGCGGCGCCGCCCCCTCTGCCTCTTGCTCGACGACGCGCAGTTCGCCGACGACACCGCGCTCGACGCGCTCGAATACGCCACGCTTTCCGAGGCCGCCGTGCCGCTCTTCGTCTGCGCCCTGGCGCGGCCGGCCTTCGCCGAGTCGCGCGGCGCCTTCGGCGAGCGCGCCGCCCACCGCGAGGAGCACCGCCTCCAGGCCCTCGTCCCGGAGTTCGCCGCCGAGCTGTGCCGGCGGCTGCTCGCGCCGGCGGAGAACGTCCCCGCGGCGGCCATCGATCGCCTGGTGCAGCGCACGCAGGGCGTTCCCCTGCTGCTCGTCGAGCTGGTGCGCGGGCTCAAGCGCGACGGAGTCGTGCGCAAGCGCATGCGCGGCGACAGCTGGTTCGTCGCCAGCGACGAGCTGGACAAGCTTCCCGACTCGCCGCTCATCGAATGGCTGGCGGATCGCGAGCTCTCCACGCTGCCGGCGGAATTGGCGGCCCACGCGCGCCTCGTGGCGCTGCTCGGCGGGGAGTTCGGGGCGGAGGAAGTGGACGGCATCGTCACCCAGCTCGACGCGCAGGGAATGGCCGCGGACTTCCCCCTCGACGCGCAGGTCGCCACGCGCAGGCTGAGCGGTCTGGGGCTGCTCGTGACCACGCGCGCGGGCGCGTTCCGCTTCCGCCATGCGCTGATCCGCGACGCCATCGCCCGCTCGATGCACGCGGCCCAGCGCGAGCGCATCCACGCCGCCGCCGCCCGCTTCTACCGCGGCACCCGCGCATTGCCGGATTCACGGCGCTTGCCGCTGCTCGCGCGCCATGCCGCCGAGGCAGGGCTGCGCGAGGAAGCGGCCACCCTCTACCTGCGGCTCGCGCAGGAAGCGCGCGACCGCCACGCCTATCTCGAGGCCGAGCGCAGCTACAGCAGCTCGCTTTCGCTGCTCGACGGGGAAGACCGGAACCGGCGGTTTCTCGCGCTGGGCGGGCGGGGAAACATGCGTTACCGCGTGGGCCGGTACGAGGACGCCCTCGCCGACATGGCAGAGGCGCGCGCCCTCGCCGGGCGCCCGCGAGCCCGAGGCGGAAGCCCATCACGCTCACCCCC
>CAWBVQ010000003.1:0-765939 GCA_963792275.1 uncultured delta proteobacterium | reverse complement strand
TGACCTCATCACTACAGACCTAATCAATCGCATCGATCGCTTCCATCCGAGGGTTGCCAATGTTAGCCTGCCGGTCATTTCTTATCGCGCCAACCAGGGTCTCTCCAGCTATCACGGGCTGGGTTTATCGGCTCGCTATCGAACCCCCCGCGCTCAGCTGCATGTGGCGTACACCTGGAGCCACAATATCGATAACCAGAGCGAACCGCTGGCCGGCGATTTCTACGACCTGATCGAGACGCGGGCGGGCGCCAACACGGGCGAGTCCGTTTTCGCCACCTTTTCCCAACCGTTCAACGGATTTCGATGGACGATTTCGGCACCGGCTATTCGTCGCTCGCCTATCTGCGGAACTTCCCGTTCGACAAGATCAAGATCGACCGCTCCTTCGTCCGCGACATGCTGGTGCGCAAGGACTGCCAGGCCATCGTCCGCGCCGTGGTCGGGCCTGGCGCGCAGCCTCGGCATCACCACCATCATCGAGGGCATCGAGACCAAGGAGCAGCTCGACGATCGCCAAGGCCGACGGCTGCGACGAGGGGCAGGGCTATCTGTTCGCCAAGCCGATGCCGGAGCGCGAGGTCGCCGAATTCCTCGCCAAATGCGAGCGCGTTGCCGCCGCGGCCTGAGCGCGCCTTTCGGACTGCGCCTTTACCCCCGCGTCGATTGCTAAAGTGCGGCCGAACATCGGTTCGCCGCAGGGAGATCGCCATGGGTTACGACAAGGGCCACCAGGAATTCCACGGGGTCGACATGAAAGAGGGCTTCCACACCGTGCCCGGCTATCCGTGGGGCTTCTCCGAAAAAATCCTGGCCGGCTCGCTCGACGAGAAGAACAAGGTCGGCAACCGCACCCGCATCCTCAAGATCGAGCCGGGCGCGTTCTCGACCGTGCCGTTCGTGCATGAATACTGGGAGGAGGTGTTCCTGGTGTCCGGCGATCTGGTCTGCGGCAGCGACGCGCAGGGCAAGGGCGGCGAGTCCTTCACCGGGCCGACCTATTGCGTGCGCCCGCCCGGCGTCTATCACGGCCCGTTCACGTCGAAGAACGGCTGCCTGCTGCTGGAGACGCACTACTTCGTGCCGAAGTAACGGCGGCAGCGTTCACTGATCATCCCGGGCGCGTGCAGCGACCCGGAGTCGGCTTCTAGTGCTTGAGCAATAACGAGCCGAAGCCGTCGACCTTGTCGTCGATGCCGTTCTGGCGCAGCGCCCACCAGTAGATGCAGGTGTTGATGGCGAGCACCGGCTTGTCGAGCCAGAACTCGGCGATGCCGGCGAGCCGCGCCATCGCCAGGTTGGTGCCGACCTGGATGATGGCGTCGACGTCCGGGCCGTTCACCTCGATGATGGCGTCGCGCAGTTCGCGCTCCGACACGTGCGCGATCTGCACCGGGCTCTGTGCACTTGCAGCCCCTTCAGCCTGCACGATCTCGAAGCCGCAATCCGTGAAGAAGCGCCGCACCTGCGCGTCGCCGACCGGCATGTAGGGCGTGATGACGCCGATGCCGCTTGGCGCCATAGCGCTTCAGCGCCTCCTGCGAGGCGTCCGAGCCCATGCAGACCTTGACGCCGGAGCGCTGCTCGACGCGCTGCTGCAGCTTCTGGCTGCCTTCGAGGCCGTCCCAGAACGTCTCCGACGACATGCCCATGACCAGGTAGTCCGGCTCGCAGGTCATCACCCGGTCGACCGTCTCCATCATCGTCCGTGCGGATGTTGTCCATCAGCTTGTTGAATTCGTCGTCGTTATGGATCGGATCGTTCGGGATCGAGATGCGGCCGAAATGATTGGTGACGCCGCGCGGCGCCATGGCGTCGAACTCCGGCTGCACGGAGGTGTTGGTCGAGGGCGCGATGACGGCGAATTTCTTGCGGAAGCCCAGCGAGTTGGTCATCGGATCTCGGCTTCTGCGCTTGATGGCGTTGCCGGACCGTACCGGGTCCGCTCCGACAAGCCAATTCCACCCCCGCGCGGGCCCGAAAATCCAGCAAAAACGCCATTTCCGCCGGTTGACTAGATCACTAACTTAGGTAATCATCTGATGTAATTGGGAGGACTTCATGGCTGTTGTGCGCTTCAAGCGGCCCATGCCGCCGGCGAAGAACGAAGCCGCCGCGACGCCGGCCTTGCCGCTCAGCGTCACGCGCCCGGAAATCCTGGTCGACGGCTCCGACCGCGAATTCCGCCGGCTCATCCATCGCATGCTGATCGGCTCGGCGCGGCTCGCGGCCGTGCGCGAAGCATCGCCGCGCGGATCGGCGTCAGCGGCACGCAATACACCATGCTGATGTCGGTGCTGCATCTGCAGGGCGGTGCCGGCATCTCGATCACCGGGCTCGCAGACTATCTCGAAGTGACCGGGCCCCATGTCACCGGCGTGAT
Organism: uncultured delta proteobacterium; assembly: GCA_963792275.1. GTDB lineage: Bacteria > Myxococcota > Myxococcia > Myxococcales > 40CM-4-68-19 > 40CM-4-68-19. The sequence goes on along the minus strand of CAWBVQ010000003.1, from coordinate 763,555 downwards.
CGGCAAGCTCGCGGCGCGCGGCTTCGTTCGCAAGGCCGATCAATCCGAAGGACCGGCGCGGCGTGCTTGGTGCGTCTCACCCCGATGGGCCGCAAGCGCCTGCTCCAGGACTTCGACTTCATCGCCAGCGTCAACGATCGGTTGTTCGAGGGCGTCGGCCGCGACGAATACCGCAGCGGTCGGGAACTTCCACGCCCGGTTCATCCGCAATACCAAGGCGACGCTCGACTGGATCGGTCAGCAGGCGGGCGGACCGGAGCAGTCGCGGGTGATCGAGTTCTGAGAAGGAGGGCGTCGTCATGCTGCGCACCGGCAAGGAGCATCTGGAATCGCTGCGCGACGGCCGCGTGGTCTATGTCGGCGGCGAGCGGATCGACGATGTCACCACGCCATCCGGCGTTCCGCGCGGCGGCGCAGACCGTCGCCGGCATCTACGACCTCAAGGCCGATCCGGCCCACCGCGACGCCATGACCTACGAGGAGGACGGCGGCCGCCACTCGATCTATTTCCTGCGCCCGAAGACCCGCGACGATCTGCAGAGGCGCATCGGACGGCCACCGCCGGATCGCCGAATTCACCTACGGCATGTTCGGCCGCTCGCCCGACCACGTCGCGTCGTTCGTCACCGGCATGGCGATGAAGCCCGACGCGCTGCCCGACGCCGCATGCCTTCGCCGACAATCTGCAGAAATACTATCGCCACATCCGCGACAACGACACCTACGTCGTCTATGCGGTGGTGCCGCCGCAGGCCGCGCGCAATCCGGAGTTCTATCACAAGAAGAACATCCCGGTGCCGACGCTGCGCGTGGTGCGCGAGGACGACGACGGCGTCGTCATCTCCGGCATGAAGATGCTGGCGACCGGCGCGCTCTACGCCAACGAGATCTGGATCGGCAACGTCATTCCGCTCGCGCCCGACCAGAAGAAGGAGGCGATCACCTGCGCGATCCCGTGCAACGCGCCGGGACTGACGCTGTGGTCGCGCAAGCCCGCCGCGCGTCGGGCTGACCTCGGAGTTCGATTCGCCGCTCGCCTGGCGCTACGACGAGAGCGACAGCATGCTGATGTGCGACGAACGTCAAGGTGCCGTGGGAGAAGGTGTTCGTGCACGACGACGCGCTGCTGTCGCGCGACATCTACATCAAGACCGCCGAGCCACTGCTTCGGCAACCACCAGTCCAACGTGCGCTACTGGTCGAAGATGCGGCTGCTGCTCGGCCTGTGCAGCCGCATCGCCAACGCCACCGGCGCCGACCAGGTGCCGGCGGTGCGCGAAAAGCTCGGCGAGATGGCGGCGATCGAGGCGACCATCGGCGGGCTGATCAACGGCCAGATCAACGCCTTCGAAAGCTGGCCCGAGGGCTACGTCTGCTTCAACCGCCGCTTCATGTATGCCGGGCTCGAATGGTGCACGCAGAACTACAGCCGCTTCATCGACGAGTTGCGCACGCTCTGCGGCGGCGGCGTGTTCCAGATGCCGGCGGACATCTCGGTGCTGGACGATCCGGAGCTGGCCAAGCAGTTCGACACCTACTGGCAGACGCCGCAGGCGGATTCGCATCACCCGCATGAAGCTGTTCAAGCTCGCCTGGGACATGACCGGCTCGGAGTTCGCCGGCCGCCACCTGCAATACGAGAAGTTCTACGCCGGCGCCTCGTTCATCATCCGCAACCACTCGCTATCGCGAGACCGACTGGGCCGAGTTCAACGCGCTGGTCGACAAGGTGATGTCCGGCTACGACGTGCCGAATGCGGGCAAGAGCGCGGCGGCGGAGTAGTTCTCAGTCCTGGGCTCAGCCTGAGGGCCGAGCGCCGGAAGGCCGGGCTCGAGTCACGGCCCATCCTTCAAGACGCGGATCACGGTCGCGCGCTGCCGTCCGGCATGACGGCTGAATGTGTTGCCGATGGCTACTTCTCCGGAATGACCGGCAGCATCACATAGGCATTCCGCCCCGGCCCGGCGTGCAGCGTCACGTCGCCGCCGAACACCGCCGCCGGCCGGTCGCGCGGATCGTCGTGCCTGAACGGGCCGACGCCGGTGAACGTGCCGAGCGTCTTCAGGCCGCGCGCCCGCGCCGCCCGGATAGACATAGTCCTTGCCGCGCACCGACAGCGCCAGCCGATAGCCCGCCGGCACCACGATGCAGGTCGGCCAGACCTCGACGTCGCACTCGACCACCTCGCCCTTCTTGAGCTTCTGCTCCTCGTCGTGGGTGTGGTACGGCCGGTAGGGCAGGGTGAGCGTCTTGTCGAGCTTGCGGTGCGACACCCGCAGCCAGCCCTGCGCCAGCGGCGTGTGCGGATCGAGCGCGCCCTGGAACACCAGCTCCTTCATGTCGGGCGAGAACGCGCGCACCACCAGGAACAGGTCGGCGTCCTCGGTCGCCGACGACACCCAGAGCTTGGCCGCGATCGGCCCGGTGATCTCGGTGTCGCTTCTTCAGCGGCTCGGTCAGGAACGTGACGCCGTCGCCGAGGCCCTTGTAGGTGACCGACGATTTCTTCGCCTGCCGCTTCGTCGACAGCGAGAAATCCGCCGGGTCGAGGAAGAACTTGGTCCACTTGGTGCGCTTGAGCGGCCATTCCTTCTCGTGCCGCTCGACGAACTTGTCGACGTGGCGGACCTGCAGCAGCACCTTGGGCTGCTTGTCCCAGCCGGTCTTCTCGCCCTTGAGGAAGTGGCCGAAGAACTTCTTCTGCAGCGCGACGCCGTAGTCCGTGTAGAAATGCGTCCAGTGCTCGAGGCCGTGGCTCTCCAGCCATTTCTGCTTCGACGCCGCGCGGACGAAGCCCTCGAAGTTGCCGCGCGGATGCAGGCCCTGGCCGCCCCAGTTCGCCGCCGAGAACAGCGGCACCTTGACCTTCGACCAGTCCGGCATGCGCGACTGCCAGTAGTCGTCGGTGTCGAGCTTGCGCGCGAGGCAGTCCTCGTAGAAGTTGCGGCGGTTGGCGCCGAGCTCCTCGTCGGTCAGCTCCAGCGGCCCCGACACCCAGTCGCCGTTCATGCGGCTGCGGAAGCCGCGCGTGCCGCGGCCGTGCTGCAGCGTATAGACCTGGTTCTCCGACCAGCCCTTGGTGAAGCCGTTGCAGAAGATGCCGCCGTGGTGCGCCATGTCGCGGTAGAAATCGGCGGCGCCCTCCCAGAGGCAGATCGCGGCGAGGTGCTTCGGCTGCAGCGCGGCGCACTGCCACTGGTTCTCGGCGTAGTAGGAGATGCCGTTCAGCCCGACCTTGCCGTTCGACCACGGCTGCACGCCGGCCCATTCGACGCATTGCGCGAGGTCCTGCGCCTCGCGCAGCGACCAGATGTCGATCACGCCCGGCGAGCGGCCGGCGCCGCGGCTGTCGACGCGGATGCACGACATAGCCGTCCGGCACCCACTTCTCCGGATCGACCACCTCCCAGCACTGGTACTTGTTGGTCGAGCCGGTCGGCACGTCGGGGCGGATCTCGCACATCCGCTGCCACTGCTCGCTGTAGAGATCGTCGAAGTGCAGCCACTTGCCGTAGGGGCCGTAGGTCATGATGACCGGATAGCGGCCCGCCTTGACCGGCCGGTAGATGTCGCAGCGCAGGACGAGGCCGTCGTCCATCTCGATCGGCATGTCCCAGTCGATCCGCATGCCGTCGCGGATTTCGCTGACTTCGCGGTAGCTCATGGCGTTTCCCCCGGCGCGTGGTTGTTCGCTTTGCCACAATCGTCCTCGCTGGCACGCGCGTTGTCCAGTGGCGCACGTCGCGCGCTTGCGGCGGCGCACGCTGAGCCAAGATGAATCCGCGTGGCGGTCGCCGGCAAAGCCACAATTCATCGGGATTCGCGGAGGAGAGCATATGAACGGCTTGGGCGTTCGCTCGAAGCTGCAGCCGTCGCTGGCGGCCGCCATTGCTTCGAGCGCCGAGGCGCAGCGCGCAGACCACGCCGGTGACCTTCTCGCTCGACTTCCGCGCGCTCGGCCGCCACGCCGCATGGTACGTCGCGCTGGAGAAGGGCTACTACAAGCAGGGCCGGCCTCGACGTCACCATCATCCCGAGCCAGGGCACCGCGCAGGCGATCCAGAGCGTGGAATCGAAGGCCGCGCAGTTCGCCTTCTCCGATGTCGCGGGCCTCGTTGCGGCGCGCGCCACAGCGCCGCGACCGCCAAGATGGTCGCGGTGATCTACCAGAAGTCGCCTTACGCGATCTTCTCGCTCGCTCCGGCGCCAACGTCACCAAGCCCGAGCAGCTTGAGAACCTGGAGATCGGCAGCGGCGCCGGCTCCGTTCACGCCAGAAGGTGATCGAGGCCTTCATGAAGTCGAAGGGCCTCAAGGCCGACACCGTGAAATACACCAACATCGATCCGGCGGCGCGGCTCGGCATGCTGGTGGCCGAAGAAGATTCCGGCGATCGAGACCTTCGCGATGTCGATGCCGGCGTGGTCAAGGCGGCGGGCGGCAGGACGCGCAGATTTTCCTGCTCGCCAACGACGGCCTGTCGCTCTACTCCAACGGCATCCTGGTGCGCGAGGACTATCTCAAGGCCGATGCCGCGCAAGGTGAAGGCTTCGTCAAGGCGTCGCTGGAGGGCTGGAAGGACACCATCGCCAATCCGCGGGAGGCCGCCGACATCGTGTCCCGGAAGCAATCAAGGGTCTCGACCCCGAGCGACATTCCAGGAGATCGTGATCGTCAACGGGCTCGTGGCGACGCCGGAGGCGCGGGCCAAGGGCCTCGGCACCATCGACGCCAAGCAGATGGCCGCGAGCGTCGACCTGATCGCCAAGGGCGCCGACAGCAAGGAGGTTTACGACACGAGCGCGCTGCCGAGCCCGCCGATCAAGCCTTGACCGACCGCTTTACGGCGCAGTTGTTCGGCGCGAATATGCCCGTTCGTTCCCGCGGAAAGCGTGCATTCAACGATGCTTTAGGCTCACCGGCTCTCGTCCAGGATCCGCTGCACCTGCGCGCTGCGGCCGTCGTGGTCGCGCATCAGGTCGTCGACCGCCCAGCTCACGTCCTTGTTGCGGCGCTGCTCGCGCGGCTTGAGCTGGTCGGTGATGTAGGAGCCGTCGAGCTGGCCCTGCCGCACGATGCCCGCGCCGAACGCGCCTTGCTCGCGCTGGTATTTCGCGAGCCCGGCCTCGATGCCGAGCGCGGCGATGGAATTGGCCAGATGCTCGGCGTCCATCGCGCATTTGGTGGTGCCGGCGCCGGGATGCGGCCGCGCCAGGAACGCGGCGTCGCCCAGCAGCGCGACGCGGCCGAACACGGTCTGCGGCGAGATGAAATCGAAGATCGCCTGGAAGAACGGCCGCGGGTCGCGCTCGAAAATCTCCGCGACCTGCGGCGCCACCAGCGCGCGGGCCTGCGCCTTGCTCCAGGCGATGACGTCGGGGCGCAGCAGCGGCGGCGGGATCGAGGTGCCGTGGCTCTTGCCGCTCGCGTCGGTGCAGAAATCGGCGAGCTGCTCCGGCGTCGTCGGCCGGTACCAGACGATGTTGTAGGCGCGCTGGCCCGGCTTGCGTCTCGTTGTTGCGGCCGGGCACCGGATAGGCGAGGAACAACTCGCCCGGCGGCAGGCAATAGGTGTAGTTGGCGAACAGCTGCGCGTGGATCGCCGGCGGCACGTCGCGCTCGTCGAGCATGGCGCGCCAGGCGACATAGCCGGCGTATTCCGGCTGCAGGCCCGGCAGGAACAGCTCGCGCACCGTCGAGCGCCCGCCGTCGGCGCCGATCAGCAGATCGCCGCGCTCGCGCGTGCCGTCGGCGAAGATCGCGGTGACGCTGTCGGCGTCCTGCTCGACCCGCACCAGCGACTTGCCGAGATGATAGCTGCTCGTCCGGGATCGGCTCGCGCAGCGAGCGGAACACGCGGCCCCACGAGCTCATCAGCCGCACGGTCGGCGCGCCGTCGTAGGCGCGGCCGTCGTGATCGAGGAACACCACGCTTGTCGATCGCGATGCCCATCGAATCGTCGAACGGGATGCCGAGCCGCTTGGTCACGTCGTGCAATTGCGGATGCGTGCTGATGCCGGCGCCGCGGCCGGCCAGCTCCTCGGCGTTGCGCTCGAACACGGTCGCGTCCCAGCCGATGCTGCGCAGCATGTTGGCGGCGAACAGGCCGCCGACCGAACCGCCGATGATGAGGCGCGCGGCTTGGCCATGCGCTCATCTACTGCGTGATCCGGTCGAGCTCGGCGATATCGTCGGCCGACAGCTTCGTCCCGCCGGCGCGCGACGTTCTGCTCGATCTGCTCCGGCGTGCTCGCGCCGGCGATCACGCTCGCCGTCACCGGCTGCGCCAGCAGCCAGCCGAACGCCAGCGTCGAGCATGCGTGCGGCCGCTGCGCGCTGCGACAGTCGCGCAGCCTGTCGACATGCGCCCAGTTCCGCTCGTTGATGACGTCGGAGGCGTGGTGGCTGCTGTAGGCGAGCCGCGCGTCCTTCGGCAGCGGCTTGCCGCGCTGGTACTTGCCGCTGAGGAAGCCGCCGGCGAGCGGCGCGTAGGGCAGGAGCGTCATGCCGCGCTCGCTGCATCAGCGGCACCAGGTCGCGCTCGATGCTTGCGCACCAGCAGGCTGTATTCGTCCTGGCAGGTGACGAAGGCCGCGAGTGCCGATGTCGCGCCGACGTGTCGAGCGCGGCGGACACCTGCGGCGGCGGAGAAGTTCGAGCAGCCGATCGCGCGCACCTTGCCGTCGCGGACCAGATCATCGAGCGCGCGCATGGTTTCCTCGATCGGCGTGTTCGGATCGGGAAAGTGCACCTGATAGAGATCGATCTAGTCGGTGCGCAGCCGCTTCAGGCTCGCCTCGACGGTGCGGCATGATGGTGCGCCGCGACGCGCCGCTCGGGCTGCCCCAGCCGAATTTGGTGGCGATCACGACCTGCTGGCGCCGCTTGCCGATGGTTTCGCCGAGAAATGACTCCGAGGTGCCGTTGCCGTAGACGTCGGCGGTGTCGAACAGCGTCATGCCGAGGTCGATGGCGCGGTCGACCACGGCGCGCGCGCCGGCGACGTCATGGATGCGGCGGCCGAAGTTGTTGCAGCCGACGCCGACGACCGAGACTTCGATACCGGATTTGCCGAGCTTGCGCTTTTCCATCGCGAGCTATTGCGACCGCTGCAAGCCCAGTATTTTCCGCGCCTCGTCCGGCGTCGCCACCTCGCGGCCGAGCCGCTGCGCGATGCCGACCATGCGGTCGACCAGCACGGCGTTGTTCTTGGCGAACTCGCCCGGCGCGATGTACGGATTGTCCTCGTAGCCGACGCGCACATGGCCGCCGAGCGCGACCGCCAGCGCCAGGATCGACCACTGCTTCTCCGGGTTCATCACGCTGACGTTCCAGATCACGTCCGGCGGCAGGTTGTCGACGAAGAACTGCAGCGCGCGCTCGGTCGGCGGCATCCAGGTGCCGCCCGGCCAGCCGATGAACAGCGTCACGTAGGTCTGCTTCTTCAGGTAGCCGGCCTTGCGCACGAAATCGAGATGCCAGAACGCGCCGGTCTGGAAGCACTCGCATTCGAGCTTGACCTTGTGCTCCTCGGCGGCCTTGGCATAGGCGATCAGCTCCTCGACCGGATGGATCGCCATCATCCGCTTCGGCGGCAAGGCTCGGCACCGGCTGGAAATATTCGTCGTGGGCGTTGAACGCGACCGCCATCATGTCGGGGCCGAGCTTCATCAGCTCGATCTTCTCCTCGATGCGCGCCGACGCCACGCCGTACTGCATGATCGGTGTCGACCTTGTCGGTGATCATGTGGTGCAGCGTCCGCCAGTCGGCGTGATGGATGCGCGACACCATCTTGCCGTCGGCCTGGATCGATTCTTCCAGCGTGCGGCGGCCGTGGATGTGCGAGATCGCGGCGCCGGCCTTCGCGGCATCGACGTATTGCTGCGCGCAGGCGGCGATATCCTCCTGCGGCGGGCACAGGTTGTTGTGCGGATAGGACGTGCGCGAGTCGCCGGCCACCGTGATGATCAGCTTTTCCATGGCGCTTCCTCACTCCACCTTTTCGATTTGTCCGCTCTTGCCCGACCGTACCACGGCGTCGAACACGGCCATGCCGTGCAGCACCTGGTCGATCGCGACCGGGTAGGGCCGTTTCTGCTCGATGCAGCGCGCGAATTCGACCAGCTCGGCGTTGAGCATGTCGAACGCCGGCGTCTCGATGATCTCGTCCGGCGGCGCGGTGACCGGCCCGGTCGGCGCCACGGTCGAGACCGGCACGAAGCGAAACCGCGCCAGATTGGGCCTGGAGAATTCCGCGAGGCCCTTGGTGCCGAACAGCGTGAAGCTCAAGGTCGTCGCGGTCGCGACCGAGCAGAACAGCAGCCCGGTCGCGCCGCTCTTGAAGCGCAGCATGACGTTGGTGGTGTCGTCCGACGGCCCGGCGATGTAGCGGCCGGTGGTCACGAGCACGTCGCGCACCTGGCCGCCGAACTCGATCATGTGCGTCGATCGAATGCACGCCGACCGCGGTGAGCGCGCCGCCCGGCGCCTCGTCCGGCTGCGCGCGCCAGTTGTCGGCGGCGATGAACTGCCCGGTCGAGGTGGTGTGCGTCGCCGACCATCGACATCACCTGGCCGAGCCGGCCGTCGGCGAGCCGCTTTCGGATTTCGACCACGCGACGGATGAAAGCGCCGGTTGAAGCCGACCGCCAGCACGATGCCGGCGCGCTTCGCCGCGGCGACGGCGGCCTCGGCGCTCGGCCGGTCGAGCGTCAGCGGCTTCTCGACATGGACGTGCTTGCCGGCGACCGCCGCCGCCATCACCTGCTCGGCGTGCAGGCTGTGCGGCGTCGCCAGCACCACGGCGTCGATGTCGGGGCTCGCCAGCGCATCCTCGAAGCGGTCGAGCAGCGGGATGTCTTTCTCGCGGCAAAATTCTTCGGCGCTCGCCCGCGTGCGCGTATAGGCCGCGGTGAATCGGATGGCGTCGGTCTTGCCGTGCACGGCGTTGACCAGCGAGCGGCCCCAGCGTCCCAGCCCGATGATGGCGGCGCGGACGGTCATGGCGCGGCCTCGCACCAGCGGCGCGCTCCTCTCCCCTTGGGGAGAGGGTCGGGGTGAGGGGGTCCGGACTTCGATAGGGCGTAACCCCTCACCCGGCACGCTCCGCGGCCGACCTCTCCCCATGGGAGAGGTGAAGCGAGTGCGTCGCGCTGCGTGAACATCATTTCGATTTCGGAATGACCGGCAGCAGCACATACGGCGCGAACTTGCCGCCGAAGTGCAGCGTGTTCTTGCCGCCGAAGATCGCCGGCGGGCGGTCCAGCGGATTGGTGTGCGTGAACGGCCCGACGCCCTTCATCGGATAGGGCGCGTGCGGCAGCGCCGCGTCGGTGCCGTCGACCTCGTAGTCCTTGCCGCGCACCGACAGCGCCAGGCGATAGCCCTTCGGCACCACGATCGAGGTCGGCCAGATCTCGATGTCGAGCTCGACCGGCTCGCCGGGCTTCAGCGGCCGTTCCTCGTCGTGGGTGTGATAGGGCCGGTAGGGCTTGCTCTCCTTCGGATCGAGCTTGCGGTGCGAGGCGCGCAGCCAGCCGAGCCCGACCGGCACGCGCGGATCGTTCGAGCCGATGAACGTCACCTCCTTGCCGTGCGGATCGAACACGCGCAGCACCAGGAACAGGTCGGCGTCGGTGGTGTCCGACGACACGAACAGCTTGGCCGCGACCGGGCCGGTGATTTCCAGCTCCTCGGTCATCGGCTCGGTCGAGAACGTCACGCCGTCGCTCGACGTGGCGTAGGTCGAGCGTCGCGTCGTCCTCGGGCGGCGTCGAGGTCAAGCTCGCGGTCCGGATGCAGATAGAACTTGGTCCATTGCGTGCGCGCCAGCGGCCATTCGTTCTCGGCGCGCGCGACGAATTTCTCGCCGGGATGGCGGACTTGCAGCATCACCTTCGGCCGCTTGTCCCAGCCGTTGTCGATGCCCTTGAGGAAGCGGTCGAAGAACTGCCGCTGCAAGTCCTGGCCGTATTTCGCATAGAACAGCGTGAAGTGCGTGTCGCCGTGCACCTCCAGCCATTTCTGCTTCGAGCCGGCGCGCAGGAAGCCCTCGAAGTTGCCGCGCGGATGCAGCCCCATGCCGCCCCAGTTGGCGGCCGAGAACAGCGGCGTCTCGATGTCCTCGAACTTCGGCAGCCGCGCCTTGTGATAGTCGTCGAGCAGGCGGTGGCGCAGCGCGTCGCCGTCGCAATCGGCGCGGTTCTTCTTCAGTTCGTCGTCGGTGCAGGTTCAGCGGCCCCGCCACCGGCTCGCCGGTGACGACGCTCTTCGCGCCGCGGTCGCCGATGCCGTGCTGCACGGCGGTCACCTGGCGCGGATACCAGCTCGAATAGAAGTCGCTGAGGATGCCGCCGTGGCGGCACAGCTCGCGGTAGTAGTCCGACGAGCCCTCCCAGATGCACAGCGCGGCGAGATGCTTGGGCTTGAGCGGCGCCGCCTGCCACTGGTTCATCGAATAATACGAGATGCCGTGCAGGCCGACCTTGCCGTTCGACCAGGGCTGCACGCCGGCCCAGTCGACGCAGGCCGCGATGTCCTTCGCCTCGCGCGGCGACCACGTTTCCAGATAGCCCGGCGAGCGGCCGGCGCCGCGCGAATCCACCCGCACGCAGACATAGCCGTCCGGCACCCATTTCTCCGGGTCGAACAGCTCCCAGTTCTGGTGCTTGTTGCTGGAGCCTTCGAGCACCTCGGGCGCGGCCTTGACGATCCGCAGCCACTGGCTCTTGTAGCCCTCCTGCATCGCCAGGCCCTTGGCGTAAGGCCCGTAGCTCAGGATCACCGGATATTTGCCGTCGGCGACCGGCCGGAACACGTCGGCGCGCAGCACGACGCCGTCGTCCATCTCGATCGGGGCATCCCAATCGATCTTCATGCCGTCGCGGATTTCGGATTTCATTTGATGCGGCTGTCATCGCGTGACTGCTAACATCGCGATTCCTCTCAACGCACGGCGCAATATTGTCGTCATGGCCGGGCTGTCCCGGCTATCCACATTGCAATGTCGAGCGTAGGCTGGATGCCCGCATAAGCGGGCATGACGCGGAGGCGAAAGCATGTTCGAACAACGCCGCCATCATCGGCGTCGGCCAGTCGGCCTACACGCGGCGGCCGGAGCCGGGCCAGACCGCGCTGCATTTCATGCGCGACGCGGTGGTGGCGGCGCTGAAGGACGCCGGGCTGAACGCGAAAGACATCCAGGGCATGGCGGTGGCCTCGTTCTCGCTCGCGCCCGACGCCGCGGTCGATCTCGCCTGGAAGCTCGGCCTGTCGCTCCGCTGGCTGGCGCAGGACACCAACGGCGGCTCGTCCGGCATGAACATGCTCGGCAACGCGCTCCGCACGCGTCGAGACCGGCACCGCCGACGCGGTCCTCATCCTCGGCGGCGACGCCACCGGGCCTTGCCGGCTACGCCAAGGTCGCGGCGAACTACAACACCGCGACGCAGAAGCATCTGTCGCCGCTCGGCCACGGCGGGCCGAACGGCGTCTATGCGCTGGTCGCGAGCCGCCAGATCAAGAAATACGGCCTGGAGAAATCCGACTACGGCCACATCGCCATCGCGCAGCGCGAATGGGCGGCGAAAAATCCGTACGCGGTCTATCGCACGCCGCTGACGATGGAGGAGTATCTCGCCGCGCCGTTGGTCGCCGATCCGCTGTCGCGCTACGACTGCGTGCCGGTGGTGGCGGGCGCGCAGGCGATCATCGTGGCGCGGCCCGATCGCGCGCCGAAGGGCCGGCCGGGCGTGCGCGTGCGCGCGCATCGCGCGCAGCTACAACTACGACAACCAGGAGGGCGACGGCCTGCAGACCGGCATCAGCACGTTCGCCGAGGAGCTGTGGCAGGAGGCCGGCGTGCGGCCCGGACGACATCGACGTCGCCAGCATCTACGACGACTATCCGACCATGGTGCTGGCGCAGGCCAACGATCTCGGCCTCATCCCCGGCAACGATCTGGCGCGCTTCTGCCGCGTGACGATCGGCGAGCAGCGGTTTCCGGTGAACACCTGGGGCGGCATGCTGAGCGCCGGCCAGCCGGGCGGCCACGCCGGCGGGCTGAACGGCATTTCCGAAGCCGTGCTGCAATTGCAGCATCGCGCCGGCGAGCGGCAGGTGAAGGACGCGCGGCTCGCGGTCGCGACCGGCTACGGCATGACGATGTATCGCTACGGCGGCACCGCGGCGGCGGCGATCCTGGAGCGCGTCGAATGAGCGCGGGCGTCACCATCTGGCGCTGCGCGAACTGCCGCGCCGCGCTATTTTCCGGAGCCGCTGCTGTGCCCGCGCTGCCACGGCGCGGAATTCGAGACCGATCGCGTGCACGAGGCCGTGGTCGAGGAAGTCTCCGTCATCCGCCACATGATCGGCCAGGAGAACTGGCAGCCGCGCCGGATCGCCAACGTGCGCACATCGGCCGGCCCGCGCATGACGGTCGGGCTGCGCGACGAATCCGGGCCCGGCGCCACCATCGAATTGTTCGAAGAGGGCACCGCGCCGTTCGGCCAGGCGAAGGGTTGAGCGAGCAAATTGTTAAGCCCAGGCACCGTCAAAGTGGTCAACAGGAGAGCTGCATGCGCGCGTCACTCAAAATCATCACCGCTGCATTGATGCTCGCGGGAGCAGCGCCCACGCTCGTGGCGCAGACGCCGCCTGCGCCAATCGTCAGGGTGGAGGGTCTCCGCCAGATTTCCGCCCGCGTCCACATCATCCCGGACAACAGCGTGCCCGCGGTGCCCAACGTCGGCTACGTCGTCGGCGACCGTGCCGTCCTTGTGATCGACACCGGACTGGGCCGCCCAATGGCGCAGCGGTGTACGAGGTGGCAAAGAAACTGGCTGGCACGGAAGCTGCTCTATCTTGTCACCACCCACGTTCACCCCGAGCACGACCTCGGCGCCCAGTCCTTTCCGGCCACGACCACGCTGATTCGCTCGACCAACCAGGTGAAGGACATCGCCGAGTTCGGCCTGCAACTCGCCAAAGTATTTGCCAGCCGTTCCGCAATTAATGCCGAACTGCTGAAGGACGCAGATTTCCGCAAGGCCGACATTACATTCGAGCGCGACTACGATCTCGACCTCGGCGGGGTACAGGCGCAATTCATTGCCATGGGCCCAAACCATACGGCCGGCGATACGATCGTCTGGATCGAGTCCGAGCGCGTTCTGTTTTCCGGCGATCTCGCCATGCGCGCTCAACCGGCCTTTGCGAGCCCGCATTCGAGCCTCCGGCAATGGCTCGAGAGTCTCGACCGGCTGGAGGCACTCAAGCCCGCCATCATCGTGCCGAGTCACGGCCCAACGGGCGACGGCTCCGGCTTTATTTCCGGCTATCGTGCGTATCTGATTGAGGTCCGCGACCGAACGGCGGCTGAGAAGCGGGGCGGTCGGAGCGTCGAGCAGACGATGGAGGCGGTCACTGCCGCCTTCGGCGACCGGGCCCCGGACAAGGCGCGTCGGCGCGATCAAGTTAAAAATTGTGAATGTGAATGCGACACCTGGCGGAGGCATAGAACTTAACGAAAGAAGCCCAGGTTGACCAGTACGTATTGCTGGATGCCATTTATTGTCCTCGTGAGGCCCGTGGGTGATGCCGCCCAGGTCGCGCGTCACGATGAAGGCGCTGATGCTGCCCTTCTTCTCCGGCGCGTCCGGCGTGGTCTTGGCGAAGACGGTATAGAAGTCCGCGATGCCGCCGTTGGTGATCCAGAGCTTCTGCCCGTTGAGCACGTAGAAGTCGCCCTCGCGCCGCGCGCTGGTCTTGATCGAGAACGCGTCGGAGCCGCTGCCCGGCTCGGTCAGGCAGAAGCCGGCGATCATCTCGCCGGTGGCGAGCTTGGGCAGGTACCTGCGCTTCTGCTCCTCCCTGCCGAAGAGGAGCAGGCCCTTGAAGCCGATGCTCGAGTGCGCGCCCAGCGTCACCGCGATGGAGCCGTCCCAGGAGGCGATCTGCTGCATCACGCGCGCGTAGCCGGTGTTGGAGAGGCCGAGCCCGCCGTGCTCCTCCGGCACGATCACGCCGAAGAGGCCCATCTCCTTGAGCGACTGCAAGAGCTCCGGCGGAAACTCGCCGGCGCGGTCGAGCTTGCGCGTCTCGATGCCGGCCATGTACCGGTCGATGGTCTCGCAGATGGGCTGCACCAGCTCGGCCTGGTCGCGCGGCATCCGCGGGAAGGGAAGAATCTGGTCCTCGAGGATCTCTCCGAAGAAGAGCGACTTTCCGAACGAGGCATTGGGATCGAAGGGCATGGGCGGAGTGTAAGGCGCGCCGAGGCCGCTTGCGACGGAGGCTTACGCGCCGCCCAGGGCCGCGGCCACGATGGCTTGCGCTTCCTTGACGATCCGGTCGAGGTGCGCCTGGTCGCGGAAGCTCTCCGCGTAGATCTTGTAGACGTCCTCCGTTCCCGAAGGCCGCGCCGCGAACCAGCCGTTCTCCGCCGTCACCTTGAGGCCGCCGATCTCCGCGCCGTTCCCCGGCGCCTTCACCAGCCGCGCGAGGATCTGCTCTCCCGCCAGCGTCGTCCGCCCGGACCGCCTCGGGCGAGAGCTTCTTCAGCGCCGCCTTCTGCGCCGGAGTGGCGGGCGCGTCGATGCGCGTGTACAGCGGGGCTGCCGCAGCTCGGCGGAGAGCTCGCGGTAGAGCGACGCCCGGGATCCTTGCCCGTGCGCCCGAGCATCTCCGCCGCGAGCAGGTCCATGATGATGCCGTCCTTGTCGGTGGACCAGACGCTGCCGTCGCGGCGCAGGAAGGACGCCCCGGCGCTCTCCTCGCCGCCGAACCCGAGCGAGCCGTCGAGCAGCCCGTCCACGAACCACTTGAACCCCACCGGCACCTCGACGCAGCGTCCGTCCGATCTTGCTGCGCCACGCGATCGATCAGCGCCGACGAGACCAGCGTCTTGCCCACCGCCGCGCCGCGCCGGCCAGTGGCGGTTGGTGAAGAGGTACTGGATGGCCACCGCCAGGTAGTGGTTGGGGTTCATCAGGCCCGCGCTCGGCGTGACGATGCCGTGCCGATCCGAGTCGGTGTCGTTGCCGAAGGCGAGGTCGTACTGGTCCTTGAGCGCCACCAGTTTCGCCATCGCGTACGGCGACGAGCAGTCCATGCGGATCTTGCCGTCGTGGTCCAGCGGCATGAAGGCGAAGGTGGGGTCCACTGTGCGGTTCACCACCGTGATGTCCAGCCCGTACTCGCTCGCGATGGGGTCCCAGTAGTCCAGGTTCGAGCCGCCCAGCGGATCGACGCCCAGCCGCAGCCCGCGCATCGGCTCGGGATCGACGACGTGCGCGCAGGTCGCGCACGTACGGGCGTGATGAAGTCGTGCTCTTCCAGCAGCGCCGGGCTGCACCGCCGCGACGCGATGGCCGCCGGATCGCGCAGCAGATCGTTGGCGCGCTTCTCGATCCAGCCGGTGGCACTTCGGTGTCGGCCGGCCCGCCGTTGGGCGGGTTGTACTTGATGCCGCCGTCCTCCGGCGGGTTGTGCGACGGCGTGATCACGATGCCGTCGGCGAAGCCGCGCGAGAGCCCGCGGTTGTAGGTGAGGATGGCGTGGGAGATCACCGGCGTGGGCGTGGCGCTTGCGCGACCAGAGCACGTGCACGTCGTTCGCCGCCAGCACCTCGCAGCGCCGTGTCCTGCGCCGGATCGGAGAGCGCGTGCGTGTCCTTGCCCAGGTAGAGCGGTCCGGTCGATGCCCTGCCCCTTGCGGTACTCGCAGACGGCCTGCGTGACCGCGAGGATGTGCGCCTCGTTGAAGGCGCGCTTGAGCGAGGAGCCGCGATGGCCGCTGGTGCCGAAGGCCACCCGCTCCTGCGCCACCGCGGGGTCCGGCCTCTCCTCGAAATAGAGCCGGCGCAGGCGCTCGACGTCGATGAGCACCTCGCGCGGCGCGGGCTTGCCTGCGAGCGGATGGGGCATGGCGCGGAATCTACTGCCTCAGAAGCTCCCCGACATGGCGAGCGAGGCGCCCTGCGCGCCAACCGACACCGAGCGGGAAGACAGCGCCCCGCCGCGCCGGTGGAGGAGCGGGAAGACGACGCCGCTGGCCGCGCCGATGAAGGCGCCTGCGAGGGTGTCGGTGAAGTAGTGCTTCTCCGCGATCATCCGCAGCGTCGCCGTCGTCACCGTGCCCAGCGCGGCGCCGCCCCAGAGCCAGGGCGCGGCGCGCGATTCCTCCAGGGTTGCGGTCATGGCCGCAGCGAAGCCCGCCGAGGCGGCGAGCGCCGTGTGGCCCGAGGGAAAGCTGGTCCGGCTGTCGCCCTCGGTGACGCTGTAGGTGCCCGCGGTCTCGCCGGTCCCGTAGCGCACGAAGGGCCGCTTGCGGGCGGCCACGAACTTCACTCCCTGCACCAGCGCCGCGGAGACCAGCGCGGATTCCGACACGATGACGGCCGCGCGAAATCCCGCGCCGTCGGAGGCGTAGGGGCCGGTCGCCACCCACGCGGACGTCAGGGCGGTGGCGGGAAGCACCCCGAACGCCAGCACGCTGCTGGCCGTGTTCGCCGTCCCCCTGGAGATGCCCCAACCGGTCAGCGCGTCGTGGAAGAAGGCGTCCACGCCGTTGAGCGAGCTGCGCCCCCCGCTGCCGGGAAGGCCGGTGTTGTCCGCGCCATCGCAGAGGCGGCAGTGCGCCGGGGCGAGCCCGCCGCCCGCGACTTCCGGCACCACGTAGCCGAGGAGGCCCACGGATGCGATGGTCAGGTCCACCGGCAGACGCACGTCGACGCGGTCGGGGGCGGAAAGGGCGACTGCGAGCGCGAGAGCGATCATGCCGGCCAGCGCTACTCCTGGCGCCGCTCGGACGCCAGCCGTTCGAGCGCATCCGGCCGGGTGGCGAACTCCGGCCGGGCTTGGTCCAGGGAACGGGCACAGCCTTCCGCAGGGCGGGCAGCCGGGTGGCTCTTCCACCGTCCGGGAAGCCGGCAGCGTTCGCGCCTCGCCTCGACGGTGCTTAAAGTTTTCCGGTGACGCCCGATCCCCTCTACGTGGCCCTCGGCGATTCCACCGCGGCCGGCGTGGGCGCGCAGTCCGGGGGCGGATACCCGGAACGGTTGGTCACACGCCTGCAGCCGCGGCTCGGGGCGCTGCGGCTGATCAACCTGGGCGAGAGCGGAGCCACCTCGGCCGACGTGCTGGAGCGGCAGGTGCCGCGCGTGCTGCTCACGCGCCCGCGCCTGATCAGCTTGTGCATCGGCATCAACGACGTGGGCCTGCAGCTTCCCGACGAGGCGTTCGCGTTGAACCTCGAGGAGATCGTGGTGCCGTTGCGCAGGCTCGGACCGCCCATCGTCATCTGCAACATCCCCGACCTGGCGCTGTCGCCGGCGGTGGCGCGCCTCGTGCCGGTGCACGTGTACGAGGGCCGCATCGAGCTTTTCAACGAGCACGTCGCGGCCACCGCGGCCCGCCATGCGCTCACGCTGGTGGACCTGTATTCATGGAGCCGCGAGGCGCTGCCGGGCCGCCCGGAGCTGTTCTCGCCCGACGGGTTCCATCCCAGCGCGCTGGGGTACGAGGTGTGGGCGGAGCGGATGGCGCCGCACATCGAGGCGCTCCTCGGCCAAGCTGCCGCCGTCAGGGCCTGAAACCGCCGCTGAAATGGGGTCACTCCTTCTGCGTAAGGCTCGAAGAGAGCAAGCCAGGAGGAGGCGGCCATGGGTTTCAAGCATCTGCTGTTCCCGATCGCGCTCGCGATCGTCTGGGTGGTGATGGCGGCGATGGCCATGGTCGATTTCGCCTCGTTCACGGCGACGACCCAGCCCCGTCCGGCAGTGGCGCGAGTGGCGCCGGCGCAGCACCCCACGCTCCCGCAGGGACGAAGCGGAGCGCGGCTGGCGCTGAGCAATTAGGACGACGGACGGTCTGAAGTCTTCCCGCCAATGATGGAACCTGCTCGGCTCCACCTCAAAGGAAGGTTACGACGGCTGCCTCGCGGATCCGGCGGTCGGCGGTCAGCAGCGTGTGTCCGTGCACCCTCGCGGTAGCCGCGATCAGTCGATCCGCCGGATCGTTGGGGAACGAATCCGCCAATCTCACCGCATCCACCGCGATGGCGCCGGAGATCGGCAGTACCTCGAGGCGGGCGTTGCTTTCGAGCTCGTCGAGAAATGCGGCCACTCCCTGAGCCAGCGTAATCCTCCCACGTTCGGCGAGCATGGCGATTTCCCAGAGAGTGACGTCGGCGATGTAAAGCTTCTCGTTGCCGCGTTCGGCGGCGGCGGCCGCCCGACGCTGCTCCGCGGTCAAACGATCGCCACCCTCGAGCCACCAGAGCACGATGTGCGTGTCGAGCAGCAGGCTCAATCGAGCTCCCAGAGGTCAGCGAAGCTCACCTCGGCGATGTCACCCTGGATTTGCAATCGGCCCTTGAAGAGCCCACGGAGCGGCGACGTCTTCGGGTCGACGAGGGGCACGACCTTCGCCACGCGACTCCCGCGCCTGGTCAGGACGATCTCACCGCCGTTGCGGTGCAGGTCGTCGACCAACGCCAGGCAGTGGCTCTTGAATTCGCTCACGCCCAGCGTCTTGACTTTGGGCCTTGCCGTCCGCTTCGCCATCGCACGATCCTATCGCGCGTCAGATGACCATTCAAGTGGTCAATTGAAAATCCCCCACTCTTCCGAAGTCCAGCGATCGGCCGTGGCGCTCACAATTCCAGCGGAGGGACGGCGAAGAGGGCGGTGTTCTCGTCGACGTGCTCCGGGGTCTTCATGCCCACCAGCGCGCAGGAGATGCCCGACGTGCTGCGGGCGAACTGGAGCGCGCGCTGGGCGTCGGTGCGCAGGCCGTGGAGCGCGTCGCGCACCGCCTGGGGAAGCTTTTGCGCGAGCCTTCCTTGAAGGACGCTGGCGGAGGCGAACACCATCAGGCCGGCCTCTTGCGCCGCCTCGAGGATGGTGCGGTCGCGCTGGTTGCGCAAGGTGGCGGCCTCGTCCATCTCCAGATTGAAGGGAAGCTGCAGGGCCTTGAAGTGGTGGTCCTTGCCGCCGGCGTCCCGGGCGGCCTCCAGCACCTCGTCGAGCGAGAGGTACTCCTCCTCGGTGGGCTCGAGCCGGTAGCCGTTCCAGGTGGCGGTGCCGTAGCAGCCGATGCGCCCGTCGGCGCAGGCTTTCTCCAGGGCCTCGAAGGCCGCGCGCAGGCGGCGCAGGAACCCGGCGCGCGGAACTTCGCCAAGCTGCGTCTCGGGGTTGTGCAGGTAGTAGACGTCGATGCACTCGACGCCGAGGTTGCGGCGGCTGCGCTCGATCTCGTGATCGAGGAAGCGCCCTGCCATGCAGTGGCAGCCCGCCACCAGCTCCGCCGGATCGACGATGCCCGGCCTCACCAGCGTCTCTTCGACGAAGGCGCGGGCGTCGTGCGGGCGCTCGCCGTCGAAGGAGATGTAGCCGCCCTTGCTGCAGAGGACCACCTCGTCGCGGGCGATGCCGCCTTCGCGCAGGGCGGAGCCCACCGCGCGCTCGCTGCGCTGGTTGCGGTAGTTGATGGCGGTGTCCACGACGTTGATGCCGAGGGAGAGCGCGCGCCGGACGGCGGCCGCATAGAGCTGATCGGTGCGCTCGTCGTCGCGGCCGAGATACGTGCCGATCCCCAGCGACGAGAGCCACAGTCCGGTCGGAGCCCTGCGGAAATGCGCCGGGGCATCGTGCCCGGCATCGCGGAACCGCGCCGTTCCCTCTTCCGTGGCCCGCCCCGGCAGCACGGAGCAAGCATCGCTCCGTTCATCTGGAAGTTCAAACGACCCTTCTGACCAGCACCGCGGTCGCCATCGCCGCGGCGGCGAGGAGCGTGGCGCGGCGGAGGGTGCGGCGCGCGCCGAGGCGCCGGGTGGCGAGGCGGGACTCGCGCGGCTGCGGCCGGCGCTGGCGGATGGCCATCTGCAGCACCTGCGCGACGTGCAGCGGCTTGCGCCCCTGCGTCTCTATCTGCCCCTGGCAACTGAAGCCGTCGGCGACGATGAGCGCCTCTTCCGCGGCCTCCCGCACCTTGGGGAGCAGCCGCCGCTCGCCCACCTTCATCGAGACGTCGTACTTGTCGGCCTCGTATCCGAAGGAACCGGCCATGCCGCAGCAGCCCGAGTCGACGATCTCGCAGCCGGGCAACAGCTCGCGAAGAAGCTTCTCCTCCTTCTCCCAGCCCAGCACCGCCTTGTGGTGGCAATGCCCGTGCACCAGCGCCTTGCGCGAGAGCGGCGGCGGCCTGTAGCCCCGCTCCATCAAGAAGCCCGTCAGCGTGTGCGTCTGCCGCGCCAGGCGCTGCGCATCGGCGTCGTGGGGGAAGAGGCCGAGAAGCTCGTCGCGCAGCACCGAGACGCAGCTCGGCTCGAGGCCGACCACCGGCGTGCCGCGGGCGATGTCCGCGCGCAGGTCGTAGAGGATCTGCCGCAGCTTGCGCTCGGCCAGGTCGAGCATGCCGTAGTCGTAGAGGGGGCGCCCGCAGCAGAGCTTCTCCGCCTGCACCGCCACCTCGAAACCCGCATCCTCCAGCACCTCGGTGGCGGCCTGCAGCGCCTGGGGATGGAAGAAGTTGTTGAAGGTGTCGGCCCAGAGCAGCACCCGCTCGTGCCCCGCGTTCAGGCGCGGCCGCCGCTCGAACCAGGCGCGAAACGTCGAAGGCGCGAAGGAAGGAATGCTGCGCTCCTGCGCCACGCCGCCGGCCAGCTTGAAGAGCCCCGAGAGGAGCGGCGCGTGCGTCAGCGCATTCACCGCGCCGGGCATGCGCGAGGCGATTCGCGCCCACCAGTGGATGAGCCCCATGGCATACGCCGCGCGCGGCCGGAGCCGCCCCTCGTAGTAATGGGAGAGGAACTCGGCCTTCCAGGTGGCCATGTCCACGTTGACCGGGCATTCGCCCTTGCAGCCCTTGCACTCGAGGCAGAGGTCGAGCGCCTCCTTCACCGCCGGGTTGCGCCAGCCGCCTTTGAGCGGATTGCCCTCCAGCATCTCGAACAAGAGGTGCGCGCGGCCGCGCGTCGAGTCCTTCTCCTCCATGGTCACCATGTAGCTCGGGCACATGGTGCCGGCGTCGGTCTTGCGGCATTCGCCGATGCCCACGCAGCGGGCGGTGGCCTTGGCAAAGCTGCCGCCGTCCTCGCGGTACTTGAAATGGGTCGTTGGCTCCGGCGGCCGGTAGTCGGTGCCGATGCGCAGGTTCTCGTCGATGCGATAGGGGCGCACCACCTTGCCGGGGTTCAGCTTCCAGTCGGGATCCCAGATGGACTTGAACTCGGAAAACGCGTGCACCAGGTCCTCGCCGTACATGATGGGCAAGAACTCCGCCTTGCTCTGCCCGTCGCCATGCTCGCCGGAGAGCGAGCCTCCGAACGAGACCACCAGGTGCGCCGCCTCCTCGATGAAGCGCCGGTAGTGCGCGATGCCGGCGGCGGTGCGCAGGTCGAAATCGATGCGGGTGTGCACGCAGCCCTGGCCGAAGTGGCCGTAGAGCGCGCCGTCATAGCCGTAGGTGTCGAAGAGCTTGCGCAGCGCGCGCAGGTAGCCGCCGAGGTGCGCGATGGGCACCGACGAATCTTCCCATCCCTCCCAGTTCTCCTTGCCGGAGGTCTTGCGCGCGGTGGCGCCGAGGCCGCTCTCGCGCACCTTCCAGAGCCGCTTCTCCTCGCGCTCGTCGTCGAAGAGCTTCATCGAGGGCGCATCGCCCTTGCGCGAGAGCCTCTCCATCAGCTTCTTCGCCTTGGCGTCCGACTCCTTCTTGTCCTCGCCGCCGAACTCCACCAGGAGCCACCCTGCCCCGCCGGGCAAGAGCTGCGCGTCCTGGGGGTGGATGCCCTTCTCCTTCATGAAGTCCACCAGCTTCTCGTCGATGCCCTCGCAGCCGATGCAGTCCGACTCCATCACCTCGGGGATGTGGTCCGCCGAGGCGTAGACGTCGTCGTAGCCCAGCACCAGGAGCGAGCGCACGGGCGGGCTCGGCACCAGCCGCACCACGGCGGAGAGCACCAGCGCGCAGGTGCCCTCGGTGCCCACCAGCGCGCGCGCCAGGTTGAAGCCCTTCTCGGGCAGGAGCTGCGGCAGGTCGTACCCGGAGACGCGCCGGGGGATCTGCGGGAAGCGGGTGCGGATTTGCGCCTCGTAGGTGTCGCGCAGCGCGCGCAGCCTGCGGTAGATCTCGCCGCGCCTCGACCGCTCCGCGCAGAGGGCGTCCAGCTCCGCCTGCGCCACCGGCCCGAGCGTGAGCCGGGTGCCGTCGTAGAGCAGCACCTCCAGCTCCTCGACGTTGTCCTGCGTCATGCCGCCCATCACCGAGTGCACGCCGCAGGAGTTGTTGCCGATCATGCCGCCCAGCGTGCAGTGGTTGTGGGTGGAGGGGTCGGGCGCGAAGGTGAGGTGGTGCTGCTCGGCGCGGTCGCGCAGGCGATCCAGCACCAGCCCGGGCTGCACCCTGGCGCGCCGCTCTTTCGGGTCCAGCCAGAGGATGCGGTTCAGGTACTTCGAGCAGTCGATCACCACCGCCACGTTGCAGCACTGGCCCGCGAGCGAGGTGCCGCCGCCGCGCGCCACGATGGGCGCCCCCGCCTCGCGCGCGCAGGCCACCGCCTCCACCAGATCCTGCACGGTCTTCGGAACCACCACCCCGATGGGCACCTGGCGGTAGTTGGACCCGTCGGTGGCGTAGAGGGCGCGGCTGCCGTCGTCGAAGCGCACCTCTCCCTGCAGGCGGGAGCGGAGCGCGCGCTCCAGGGCCTTCGCGTCCAGGGGCGGCGGCTTCCGCGCGGGCCGCGCTCGCAACTGCACCATCTTCTCAAGACGCTGCATTTTGGTTTGACCTCAAACTAAATGTGCGCACCGAAGCGCTCCGCGTCCGTGCGCTTGAAGTCCAGCCCCAGCCCGGGGCGCGACAGGTCGGGCCGCAAGAGGCCGTGCTCCGGCTCGGGCGCTCCGTCGAAGAGCATGCGCTCGATGCGCTGGTGATCGAAGAACCACTCCAGATGTCGCAGGCCGGGCAGCGCGCATCCGAGAGCGACGTGGAGCGCCGGCGCGCAGTGCGAAGAGAGCGGCAGCTCGTGCGCGCGGACCAGCGCGTGCGCATCGAGAAAGCCGGTGATGCCGCCGCAGCGGGTAGCGTCGGCCTGCACCACGTCGAGAACGGGGACGAGCTGGAGGAAGTCGGACGGCTCGTAGGCGTATTCGCCTCCGCTCACCTCCATGGGCGCCGCGTCGCGCACCAGCCTCAGCCCTTCAAGGTCGGTCTTCACCACCGGCTCCTCGAACCAGGTCACTCCCTCGCCGGCCAGCTCCTGCGCCATGCGCAGCGCCTGCTTGCGCCCGTACGCGCCGTTGGCATCGACGAACAGCTCGCAATGCCGTCCGATGGCCTTGCGCGCCGCGCGGACGCGCTCCATGTCGCGCGCCGGTTCGCGGCCGATCTTCATCTTCACCGCCGCGAAGCCGCGGTCGGCCCAACCCCCCAGCTGATCGCCAAGCTCGCGCTCCGAGTACGAGGTGAACCCGCCGCTCCCGTACGCCGGCACCTCCTGCCGCACCATGCCGAGCAGCCGCGCCAGCGGGACGTCCAGCACCTTCGCCTTGAGATCCCAGGCCGCCAAGTCCAGCGCGGAGATGGCCATGGCGCTCGCGCCGCCGCGGCCGTGGTTGCGCACCGCCCTGCACGCCTCGTCGAAGATCCGCCGCGTGTCGAAGGCGGAGAGGCCCTTCACGTGGGGCGCGATGGTGTCGCGCAGCGCCAGCGCCGTGGCCCTGTCCGCATAGCTGTAGCCGAGCCCGCGCCAGCGGCCTGCCGTCAGCTCCACCACCACCAGCGTGGTCTTGCTCCACATGGCGGTGCCGTCGGACTCCGGCTGCTTCTCGGTCGGAACGTCGTAGGCGGAGACGGAGATTTCCCCGATCTCCGGCACTACCGATCCTTCTTCCCCTTCTCGAAGACGCTGGCGACGGCGGTCTTGATGGTCTCGCCGATCATGTGCTTCGCGTCGGGATCGCCCTTGATCACCGAGCGCGCATACGCCTTGGCTTCCTTGAGGGTGACGTGCGGCGGCATCATGGGGAAGTCGGGGTCCACCACCGCCTCCACCAGGACGGGCCGGTCGGCGCGCAGGGCCGTCTCCCAGGTCCTGGCCACGTCCTCCGGCCGGTCGACGCGCAGGCCCAGGAGGCCCAGCGACTCCGCGTACGCCGCGAAGGGGAAGTCGGGGATCTCCTGCGACCCCTCGAACTTCGGCTCGCCCGACTGCGCGCGCAGCTCCCAGGTCACCATGTTCAGGTCGCGGTTGTTGAGCACCAGCACGACGAAGCGCGGGTCCTTCCAGGTCTGCCAGTACTTCTTCACGGTGATGAGCACGTTGATGCCGTTCATCTGCATGGCGCCGTCGCCCACCAGCGCGAACACCGGCCGGTCCTCGTGCGCGAACTTGGCCGCCACCGCGTAGGGCATGCCCGGCCCCATGGTGGCGAGGTTGCCGCTCAAGGAGCCCATCATCCCGGCGCGGAAGTCCAGGTAGCGCGCGTACCAGGTGGCGGTGCTGCCGGAGTCGGCGGCGAAGATGGCGCGGTCGGGAAGCTGCTTGTTCAGCTCGTAGAAGACGAAGGCCGGATTGAGCGGCTTCGCCTCCACGTGCGCGCGGGCGTCCAGGACCTCGCGCCATTCGCGCATGCCCGCCTCGAGCTGCTGGCGGAAGGAGCGGTCCTTCTTGCGCTTGAGATAAGGAAGCAGCGCGCGCAGCGTCTCCGCCGCGTCGCCCACCAGGTTCACTTCCATGGGGTAGCGGATGCCCAGCATGCGGCCGAGAAGGTCGATCTGCACGCCGCGCGCCTGCCCTTCCTTGGGCAGGAACTCGGAGTAGGGGAACGACGAGCCCACCATCAAGAGGGTGTCGCAGCCGCTCATCATCTCCCAGGAAGGCTTGGTGCCGAGCAGGCCGATGCTGCCGGTGACGCCCGGGGTGTCGTCCGGCAACACGCCCTTGCCGAGCAGCGCCTTGGCGATGCCGGCGCCGAGCACGTCGGCCACCTGCACCACCTCGTCCGCGGCGCGCAGGCAGCCCGCGCCCACCAGCATCGCCACCTTCGATCCGGCGTTGAGCACCTCCGCCGCGCGCTTGAGATCCTCGTCGCGCGGCACCACCCGCGGCGCCGACCAGCCGGCGCTGGAATGGATGGTGTTGTGGGCGTGCTCCTGCATCTCGACCGCCTTTTCCTCCTGCAAGTCCTTGGGGACGATCACGCAGGTGACGCACTTCTCCGAGAGCGCGATGCGGAAGGCGCGGTCGATGGCGTGCCGCACCGAGGCCGGGTTGCTGACGGTGGTGACGTAATTGTGCGCCACGTCCTTGAAGAGCGTCTGCAGATCCACTTCCTGCTGGTAATCGCCGCCCAACGCGGTGGTCGCGGATTGCCCGACGATGGCCACCACCGGCTGGTGATCCATGGCGGCGTCGTAGAGGCCGTTGAGCAGATGGATGGCTCCGGGCCCGGAGGTGGCCAGGCAGACTCCGACGTCGCCGGTGAATTTTGCGTGGGCACCGGCCATGAACGCGGCCAGCTCTTCGTGCCGTGCCTGGATGAACCTCGGACCTTCGCCGCCCAGGTGCTCGAACCCGGCCATGATGCCGTTGATGCCATCGCCGGGATACCCGAAGACGCGCTCCACTCCCCACGCGCGCACCCGCTCGACGAGGAAATCGCCAACCGTCTTCGCCATGTCAGAAATCCTCCGTGTCAGGGTAGTTACCTGACGGCCACACGACACGCAGCGAGTCACCGCTTGCCAACTCGCCGTCACAGTGCAAAGCATCCGGCACTGCTCACGCGCTAGCTGGCGTCGAGCGAGCTGCGACCTTCCGTCGCTGCGACAAACGGCACCAACCCCCGCGAAAAAAAGTCGTGTACCAAGCGCCTCCTCGCCGCAGCGAAGAAACCAACTGATGAGCGCACTCTTCAAACCGTCGTCGAACACCGTCTTCCGCATTGCCCTGGTGTTGCTCGCGCTGCTTTTCGGCGGCGGCCTGATCGCCGGTCCGATGATCTACGTGCGGACGCCCTTCTATACGCAGCAGCAGGACCCGGTGGATCAGCCGGTGCAGTTCGATCACCGGCACCACGTCGGCGACGAAGGCATCGATTGCCGCTACTGCCATTACCTGGTGGAGAAGTCGCCCAACGCCGGCGTGCCTCCGACCAGCGTCTGCCTCAACTGCCATGAGCAGATCTGGAACAAGAGCCCCAAGCTCGCCCCCGTGCGCGAGAGCTACTTCGCCGACCGTCCCATCGTCTGGAACAAGGTCAACAAGCTGCCGCACTTCGTCTACTTCAACCACTCCATCCACGTGAAGCAGGGCGTGGGCTGCGTCACCTGCCACGGGCGCATCGACGAGATGCCCCAGGTGGAAAAGGCGCAGCCCTTGACCATGGGTTGGTGCCTGGATTGCCACCGGCAGCCGGAGAGGTTCCTGCGGCCGCGCGACCAGGTGACGAGCATGACCTACAAGCCCAAGGGCGATCAGCTGGAGATCGGCCGGCGGCTCCGCGACCAGTACCACGTCCAGACCCGCACGAGCTGCACGACATGCCATCGCTAAAATCCCTGCCCATCGCAGGCCGGCCGCAGAAGCTCTGGCGCGGGTTGGACGAGCTGCACGCGCCCGCCGCTCCTTCCCGCGAGCTGGGCCCCGAAGCTCCCTCCGACGACGGCACCTCGCGCCGGACGGTGCTGCAGCTTCTCGGCGCGTCGGCGGCGCTGGCCACGCTGGGCGGCTGCCTCAAGCAGCCCGACGAGAAGATCCTCCCCTACACGCGGCAGCCTCCGGAGGTCACCCCGGGCAATCCGCTGCACTACGCCTCGGCGAGCGTGCTGGACGGACGCGCCACCGGTCTTCTCGTCACCTCGAACGAGGGGCGGCCCACCCGGATCGAAGGCAATCCCGAGCACCCTTCCAGCCGGGGCGCGGTGGGTCCGCTGGAGCAGGCCGAGGTCTTGCGCCTCTACGATCCGCAGCGGCTCAAGGTGGTGCAGTACCGCAACGAGCCCAAGGCCTGGCGCGACTTCCTCAGGGACGCCGCGGCCCAGGCCAAGGTCCTGCGCGACAGGAAGGGACAGGGCCTGCGCTTCCTCATGCAGCCCGGCTCGTCGCCGCTCATCGGCCATCTGCGGCAGCGGCTCCTGGACGCGTACCCGCAGGCGAAGTTCTCCTCCTGGAGCGCGATCCCGCTCCAGCAGATCCACGACGGCTCGCAGCTCGCCTTCGGCGGAGCGTACGACACGCGGCTGGATCTCTCGCAGGCCGCGGTGGTGCTCTCCCTCGACTCCGACCTGCTCGCGGCGATGCCCGGCACGCTCCCTGCGATGCGCCAGTGGGCCGACAAGCGCGACCCCGCCAGGGGCCCGATGGCGCGGCTCTACGCGGTGGAGACGAATCTCACCGTGACGGGAATGAACGCCGACCACCGCTTGCGGATGAAGCCCAGCGACGTGCAGCGCTTCGGGCTCTCGCTTCTGGGCCGGCTGGCGGCGCAGGTGCCCGCGCTCTCGCGCTACGCTCCGCTCGCGCAGCGGTTCCAGCTTTCCCCCGAGGAAGGGAAGTTCGCCGACGCGCTGGCGCGCGACCTGGTCCGGGCGGGCCGCGGCGCGCTGGTTTCGGTGGGACCGCGGCAGCCGGCCGTCCTGCACGCCGCCGCGCACGCCGTCAACTCCGCCCTGGGGAGCGCCTGCGCCGCCCAGGCGCGGACGGTGCTGCACGACTCGGAGTCGGGGCCGCGCGCGCTGCGGCAGCTGGCCGAGGACATGCGCGCAGGCCAGGTGGACACGCTCGTGATCACCGCCTGGAACCCGGTCTACGGCGCGCCGTCCGACCTCAACTTCGGCAAGGCGCTCTCGCAGGTGCGGCATTCGGTCTACCACTCGCTCTACCTGGACGAGACCGCCGAGCGCGCGGGCTGGGTGCTGCCGGCGCTGCACCCGCTGGAGAGCTGGGGCGACGCGCGCGCGCACGACGGCACCGTCACCTTCGTGCAGCCGCTCATCGCTCCTCTGTATGCCGGCGTGACCGAGGTCGAGGTGCTGGCGGCCCTCCTCGGCGAGGGCGACCGCACCGCGTACACGCAGTTGCGCGAGCTCTGGCAGGCGCGCACGCCCGACAACTTCGAGCTGAACTGGGAGAAATGGCTGGCGGACGGCTTCGTCGGCGGCAGCGCCACCAGGACGGAGACGGTGAGCGTGCGCCACGACCAGGTCCTCGCCGCGGCGATGCGGGTGCCGCCGCGGGAGACGGCGGCCGGGTACGAGATCAACATCGTCCCCGACTACAAGGTGTGGGACGGGCGCTTCGGCAACGTCTCCTGGCTGCAGGAATTGCCCGACCCCGTCACCAAGATCACCTGGGACAACGCGGCGCTGCTGGCGCCGCAGACCGCCCGCAAGCTGGGCGTGTCGCAGGGCGACAGGGTCGACCTGGGGCTGTCGGGCCCGCCGGTGCACGCGCCGGTGGTGTTGGCGCCCGGCCATGCCGAGGACTGCGTCACCGTGGCCATGGGCTACGGCCGCCGCGCCGAGGCGGAGGCGCTCTGCGACGGCGTCGGTTTCGACGTGGCGCCGCTCCGCCACAGCGACGCGCTCTGGTTCGCGCCCGGGCTCACCATCGTGCCCACCGGCGAGAAGGTGGAGCTGGCGCAGACGCAGGAGCACCATTCGATGGAGGGCCGCACCATCGCGGTCACCACCACGCTCGCGAAGCTGAAGGAGACGGGCGAGAAGCTCGAGGAGCACCGCGGCGCGCCGCTCAGCTTCCACAAGCCTCAAGAGTATCCCGGGCACAAGTGGGGCATGGCCATCGACCTCTCGCGCTGCACCGGCTGCAGCTCGTGCATGGTGGCCTGCCAGAGCGAGAACAACATTCCGGTGGTGGGAAGGGAGCGGGTGGCGCGCAGCCGCGAGATGCATTGGCTGCGCATCGACCGCTACTTCCTCGGCGACGATACCGCGAATCCGGGCGTCGTCTTGCAGCCCTTGATGTGCGTGCATTGCGAATATGCGCCGTGCGAATACGTCTGCCCGGTGAACGCGACCGTCCATTCCGACGAAGGCTTGAACGAGATGGTCTACAACCGCTGCGTCGGGACGCGGTACTGCTCCAACAACTGCCCCTACAAGGTGCGGCGCTTCAACTTCTTCGCCTATACCTCCGACTACACCGACACCGAGAAGATGGCGTTCAATCCCGACGTCACCGTGCGCTCGCGCGGCGTGATGGAGAAGTGCACCTACTGCGTGCAGCGCATCGAGCGGGCGCGAATCTCCAGCCGCGTGCAGGAGCGCGAGCTGCGCGACGGCGAGATCGTCACCGCCTGCCAGCAGGCGTGCCCCACCTCCGCCATCGTCTTCGGCGACCTGAATCTCCAGGGCGCGAAGGTGGCCCAGCTCCACGCGGAGGAGCGCCGCTACGACCTGCTGCACGAGCTCGGCACCCGCCCGCGCACCGCCTACCTCGCGCGGGTCACCAACCCCAACCCGGAGCTCGCCTGATGGCCGAGACCGCGATCGACGCGCGCGCCCAGCTCCGGCCGCTCCCCCTCATCGAGGGCGTGCAGGACGACGGCACGCTCAACAAGACGCTCAACGCCTACATCTGGCAGGCGCCGCAGCGCGGCTGGCTCGCGCTCTTCCTCATCGGCATGGCCGGCACCGGCGTGCTCACGCTGGCGGTGGTGGTCACCGTCGCCAAGGGCATCGGGATGTGGGGCAACAACATCCCGGTCGCCTGGGCCTTCGGCATCACCAACTTCGTCTGGTGGATCGGAATCGGCCACGCCGGCACGCTGATCAGCGCCATCCTCCTCCTCTTCCAGCAGAAGTGGCGCACCAGCATCAACCGCTTCGCCGAGGCGATGACGCTCTTCGCGGTCTTGCAGGCCGCGCTCTTCCCCGTCCTGCACACCGGGCGCCCCTGGTTCGCCATCTACTGGCTCTTCCCCTACCCGAGCACCAACCAGATCTGGCCGCAGTTCAAGAGCCCGCTGATGTGGGACGTGTTCGCGGTCAGCACCTACTTCATCACCTCGCTGCTCTTCTGGTACCTGGGCCTCATCCCCGACCTGGCGGCGCTGCGCGACAGCTCCACCAGCCGGCGCGCGCGCATCGCCTACGGCATCTTCGCGCTGGGCTGGCGCGGCAGCGCGCGCCACTGGCACCACTACAAGATGGCCTACCTCCTGCTCGCCGGCCTGGCCACGCCGCTGGTGCTCTCGGTGCACACCATCGTCTCCTGGGACTTCGCCGTCTCCATCCTCCCCGGCTGGCATACCACCATCTTCCCGCCCTACTTCGTGGCCGGCGCCGTCTTCTCCGGCTTCGCCATGGTGCTGACGCTGATCATCCCCGCCCGCACCTTCATGCGCCTCAAGCACGTGATCACCGAGCGGCACCTCGAGGCCATGGCCAAGGTGATGCTCACCACCGGCCTGATCGTCGCCTACGGATATCTAATGGAGCACTTCGCCGCCTGGTACAGCGGCAACGAATACGAGCAGCACGTCTTCTTCCAGACGCGGCAGCGCGGTCCCTACGCCTGGGCCTATTACCTGCAAATGTTCTGCAACGTGGTGGTGCCGCAGATCTACTGGACGAAGTGGGCGCGCAGGAACATCTGGGCGCTCTGGATCGGCTCGGTGCTGATCAACGTGGGCATGTGGTTCGAGCGCTTCAACATCATCGTCACCTCGCTGCACCAGGACTTCATCCCCTCCAACTGGGCCATGTACTACCCGACCTGGGTGGACCTCTCGCTGCTCGGCGGCACCATCTGCTTCTTCGGCACGCTCTTCCTGCTCTTCCTCAAGTTCGTCCCGGCGGTGGCGGTGACCGAGCTCAAGGAGCTGAACCACGAGATGCACGAAGGCGAGGCGGGAGTCTCGCTGCACACGCCGGACAAGCCGCTGCACGCCGGCGAGCTGGAGGCCACGTGAGGCGCTTCGTCCTGGGAGAGTTCCAGAAGCCCGCGGCCTGCGTCGAGGCCACCCGCAAGCTTCGCCAGAGCGGCGTGACCGGCCTCGACGCGTACTCGCCCTACCCGCTGCACGGCATCGACGAGGCCCTGGACATGCCGCGCAGCAAGGTGCCGCTGGTGGCGCTCAGCGGAGGAGTTCTCGGCGCGCTGGGCGGCTATGCCATGCAGTGGTGGATGAACGCGGTGAACTTCCCCATCAACGTGGCCAACCGCCCGCAGCACGGCTTCTGGACCAACATCCCCATCACCTTCGAGTGCGGCATCCTGCTCTCGGTGCTCTCCATCTTCTTCAGCTCCATCTTCGGCTTCTTCCGCCTGCCGCGGACCTACCACCCGGTGTTCGAGTCGGAGCGCTTCCGCACCGCCTCGCTGGACGCCTTCTGGATCAGCGCCGAGACCGAGGACGAGACCGCCGTGGCCGAGCTGGAGCGCAAGTTCCGCGAGGCCGGCGCGCACAAGGTGCACACGGTGACGGAGAGCGTATGAAGAACATGCTCGTCATCGCTAGTGACTGCAGGCGGCGCTGCTCGCGGGCTGCGGCGACACCACGCTGGTCGATCCGATGGAGCGGCAACCCAAGTTCCGGGCCTTCTCCTCCAACTCGCAATACGAGGACGGCCGCGCCATGCGCCAGCCGCCCGCCGGCACCGTGCCGCGCGAGCGCCAGACCATGCACCCCGAGATCACGCAGGGGCGCGATCGCACCGGCATGGTGGTCAGCTCCAACCCCTTGACGCTGACGCGCGCGGTGCTGGAGCAGGGCCGGACCCGATTCGAGATCCACTGCGCGCCCTGCCATGGGCTGGTGGGCGACGGCGTGAGCCCGGTGGCCTCGCAGATGTCGTTGCGCCCGCCGCCCAACCTGCACCACATCCGCAATCCCTCGCCGGGTCACGTCTTCCAGGTGGTCAGCGAAGGATTCGGGCTGATGGCCTCCTACGCGGCGGAGCTCACGCCTGAAGAGAGGTGGGCGGTGGTCGCCTACGTGGAGGCGCTGCGGCGCAGCCAGAACGGCACCATCGAGGACGCGCCGCCCGACATCCAGCAGAAGTTGCGCGCGGAGGCAGGACAGCGATGAGCCAGACCAAGGCCCTGCCGGACACCAACCTTCCCCCGTACCGGGGCGCGCGCACGCTGATGCTGGGCAGCGCCGTCGCGGGCGTCGTCGGCCTCGTGCTCACCTTCGTCGGCGCGGCGTTCTCGCCGCAGCCCGCGCTGCTCGCCTACCTCATCTCCTACTTCTTCTGGCTGGGCCTCGCCGTCGGCGCGCTGACGCTGGTGATGGCGAACCACGCCGCCGGCGCGCGCTGGAACATCACCATCCGCCGCTTCGGCGAGGCGGCCGGAGCCGCCATTCCGCTCTTCATCGTGCTCTTCATCCCGCTCCTGCTCGGGGCCAAGCACATCTGGTTCTGGGTGGAGCCGCACGACCTCTCGCGCGAGGTGATGGAGAAGCTCCAGGGCAAGCGCGCCTACCTGAACATGGGCTTCTTCACCGTGCGCGCCTTCGTCTACCTGGTGCTCTTCTCCGTCTTCGCCTTGCTCTTGCGCTCGCTCTCCGTCCGCCAGGACGAGACCGGCGAGGCGAGCCTCACCGCCAGCATGCGCGCGTATTCGCCGATAGGCCTGGTCCTCTTCATCCTCGCCTTCACCTTCGCCTCGTTCGACTGGCTGATGTCCTTGCAGCCCACCTGGTACTCCACCATCTTCGGCCTCTACGTCTATGCCGGCTCCTTCGTCGGCTCGCTGGCCCTGCTCTGCCTGGTGGTCACCGGCGTCCGCAGCAGCGCGCACCCCCTGGCCGCCGCCATCAGCGTCGACCAGCAGCACAACCTCGGCAAGCTGCTGCTCGCCTTCGTGGCCTTCTGGGCCTACATGGCGTTCTCGCAGTACATGCTCATCTGGGCGGGCAACCTTCCCGAAGAGCTGATCTGGATCGACCGGCGCAGCCACGGGGTCTGGCGGCCGGTGGGCATCCTCATCCTGCTCGGGCACTTCCTCGTGCCCTTCTTCCTGCTCCTCTCCCGCGACCTGAAGCGCAGCCCGCCCGCGCTGGCCGCCCTCTCGGCGTGGATGCTCGTCATCCACTACATCGACGTCTACTGGGTGGTGATGCCGGCCGCCGACGTCGACCGGCTGGGCCTGCACTGGACGCACCTCACCTCCTTCGTCGGCGTCGGCGGGGTGTCGGTGGCGGCGGCGCTGTGGCTGTTCCGCGCCGCGCGGCCGGTGCCCGTCCGCGACCCGTTCCTCGAAGACGCACTCCGCTACGTGCAGCCATGAGCGAGAACCGATGAGCCACGAACCCTCCCATTCGACCGAGCACATGGCGCCCCCGCCGCTGCAGGCGGAGGAGGCGATCAGCTGGTTCAAGGTCATCGGCACCGGCGTCGGCTCGCTGACCCTCTTCGCCATCGCCACCTGGATCTCCTTCCGCTTCATGAACGCGCGCGAGAAGACGCTGCAGCCGGTGGGGCCGGTGGCGCCGGCAGCGCAGATGGGCGAGGCGGAGATCAACATCGTCGACCAGGTGCCCTTCGACGTGACCCGCACGCTGCAGACCTACCGGCGCGAGCGCATCGAGCGGCTCTCCAGCTGGGGCTGGATGGACATCAAGGCGGGCACCATCCACATGCCCATCGGCCGCGCCATGGACCTGGTCATCCAGGACCAGAAGGACGAGCAGAAGGCAGATCAGGACCAGCAGCAGAAGGAGGAGCAGAAGTGATCGCCGCATTGTTTCTTGCCCTCGCGGCCCCTGCCGCGCAGCCTCTTGCCGCGCAGGACGCGCAGCCTCCTGCCGCGCAGGACGCGCCGGTGGACGTGGTGGAGCGCCTCGGCGAGCGCGTCGCCAACGCAACCTTCATGGACACCGAGGGCAACCGCGTGGAGCTTCGCGACCTGACGGCGCGCGGCAAGCCGGTGGTGCTGACGCTCATCTATTTCGACTGCCCCATGCTCTGCAGCCTGGTGCAGAAGGGCGTGATCAAGGCGCTCAACCAGAGCGGGCTGCGGCTGCGCGACGACTACTACGGCCTCACCGTCAGCTTCTCTCCCACCGACACCATCCCCGAGGCGCGCCTGCGCCAGGGCGGGTACATGCAGACGCTCGCGGGGGCGGCAAAGGCGCGGCCGGTGGACTGGCCCTACCTCACCGGCGGCGATCATGCCATCCGCACGCTCGCCGACAGCGTGGGCTTCCGCTACCGCTACGACAAGGAGTCCGGACAATACGAGCACCCCGCCGTTTCCATGGTGCTCGGGCCCGACGGAAAGATCTCGCGCTACCTCTACGGCATCGACTTCTCGGGGCGCGACCTGCGCCTCGCCGTCCTGGAGGCGTCGCAAGGCCGGGTCGGCACCACGCTCGACCGCATCATCCTGCGCTGCTTCAAGTACGACCCGGCCTCGCGCAAGTACCACTTCTACGTGATGGGCGCGCTCAGGCTGGGGTCCGGCTTCTGCGCCGTGGCGCTGGCGGGCCTTCTCGGCGTGCTCTGGTGGCGCGAGAAGAAAGGGAAGGGAAAGGCGGCATGAACGACTTCCTGCGCAGGATGCTCTTTCTGCCCGAGCAGGCGTCCACCTTCGCCCAGGACCTGGACCGCCTGCACTACTTCGTCATCCTCACCACCTTCGCCCTGTCCAGCGCGGTGGGCCTCACCGCCATCTTCTTCTTCGTCCGCTACCGCCGCCGCTCGGAGACGCAAACCACGCCGCACATCGAGCCCACCTGGTGGATGGAGGCGCTCTTCATCGGCATCCCCCTCTCCTTCTTCCTGCTCTGGTTCTTCCTCGGCTACCGCGAGTTCGTCCGCCAGCAGACCCCGCCCTCCGACGCCATGGACGTCTACGTGCAGGGCAAGAAGTGGATGTGGAAGTTCGCCTATCCCGACGGGCCCAACTCCATCAACGTGCTGCGCGTGCCGGCCGGCCGCAACGTGCGGCTGCTGATGACCTCGCGCGACGTGATCCACTCCTTCTACGTGCCGGAGTTCCGCATGAAGAAGGACGTGCTCCCCGGGCGCTATACGCAGCAGTGGTTCAACGCCACCACGCCCGGCCGCTACCAGATCCTCTGCGCCGAATATTGCGGCGCCGGGCACTCCATCATGCGCGGCGAGGTGATCGTGCTCAAGCCGCAGGAGTACGAGGACTGGCTCGCCTCGCAGCAGCGCGGAATCCTGGTGGCGCAGCAGGACGCGCAGAACACCGCCCTCGACTTCGCGCCGCCGCTGGGCCGGATGGTGGACCAGGGCCGCCGCATCGCCGGCGAGCAGGGCTGCCTCAAGTGCCACTCCACCGACGGCACCCGCCACATCGGCCCCACCTGGCTGGACCTCTACCGCCGCAGGGAGAAGCTGACCGACGGCAGCACGGTGGAGGCCGACGAGGCGTACCTCACCCAGAGCATGATGGACCCCGCCATCCAGGTGGTGGCCGGGTTCCAGCCGGTGATGCCCAGCTTCCAGGGAAAGATCTCCGGGCCGGAAGTCGCGGCGCTGGTCGAATACATCAAATCGCTGCAGAGCGACGCGGTCCGCACCGGGCCGTCGGAGGGACCCGCCTATGCGCCTGTCCGAGGCCGATAGTCACGCGCTGGCCGGCGCGCCCCCGGCGCCGACGTATCTGGAGGACGGCACCACGGTGATGTCCTGGCTGAACACGCGCGATCACAAGCGCGTCGCGGTCATGTTCCTGGTGTCGGTGATCTTCTTCTTCTTCGTGGGCGGCGTCTTCGCGATGCTCATGCGCATCAAGCTCCTGCAGCCGGGGCCGTTCTTCGTCGACGCCCTCAGCTACAACCGCATGTTCACGCTGCACGGCGTGGTGATGATCTTCCTCTTCCTCATCCCCGCCATCCCCAGCGCCTTCGGCAACTTCGTGCTCCCGCTGATGATCGGCGCGCGCGACGTGGCCTTCCCGCGCATCAACCTCGCCTCGTATTACATGTACGTGGCGGGAGCGGTCATCGCCATCTGGGGCATGGTCCACGGCGGCGCCGACACCGGCTGGACCTTCTACACGCCCTACTCCTCCACCACGCCCACGCAGGTCCTGCCCATCCTCCTCGGCGCCTTCATCCTCGGCTTCTCCTCCATCCTCACCGGCCTCAACTTCATCGTCACCGTCCACACGCTGCGCGCGCCCGGCCTCAACTGGACCCGGATGCCGCTCTTCGTCTGGGGCATCTACGCCACCAGCATCATCCAGATCCTCGCCACCCCGGTGCTGGGCATCACCCTGCTCCTCGTCTGCGTGGAGCGGGTGGGCGGCTTCGGCCTCTTCGATCCGGCGCGCGGCGGCGACCCGGTGCTCTTCCAGCACATGTTCTGGTTCTACTCGCACCCAGCGGTCTACATCATGGTGCTGCCGGCCATGGGCGTGATCTCCGAATGCGTCTGCGCTTTCTCGCGCAAGAACCCGTTCGGCTACCGCGCCATCGCCTACAGCTCCATCGGCATCGCCTTCGTCGGCTTCTTCACCTGGGGCCACCACCTCTTCGTCGCCGGGCAGAGCACCTTCGACGCCGGCGCCTTCGGCATCCTCTCCATGTTCGTGGGCATCTTCACCGCCATCAAGGTCTTCAACTGGGTGGGCACCATGTACCGGGGGGCCATCACCTTCCGCACGCCCTTCGCGTACATCTGCGGCTTCCTCTTCTTCCTCGTCTTCGGCGGCATGACCGGCATCGCGCTCGCCACCACTTCCCTGGACATCCACTGGCACGACACCTACTTCGTGGTGGCGCACTTCCACTTCGTGATGGTGGGCGCCTCGGTGATGGCCTTCCTCGCCGGCCTCCATTACTGGTTCCCCAAGATGTTCGGGCGCACCTACCACGAGGGCTGGGGCCTGGTGGCGGCGTCGCTGATCATCCTCGGCTTCAATGCCACCTTCATTCCCCAGTTCCTGCTCGGCAACTTCGGGATGCCGCGGCGCTACTATCAATACCCGGAGCAATTCCAGGCGCTCAACGTGGCCTCCACCGCCGGCGCCACCCTGCTGGCGTTCGGGTTCATGATCATCCTCATCTACCTGGCCATCGCGCTCAGGTACGGCAGGCGCTCCGCTCCCAATCCCTGGGGCAGCAAGGGATTCGAATGGATGACCGCCTCGCCGCCGCCCACGCACAACTTCGACGAGATCCCCACCATCACGCAGATGCCGCACGACTACCGCACCCACGAGCCCCCCGGAGTCATCCGTGTCGCATGAAGACGCGCTCGGGCTGCCCGAGGGCATCGTCGCCCACCACTACTCGTCGCTGGACCGGCAGAACGAGGCCATGCGGCTGGGGATGTGGCTCTTCCTCGCCACCGAGATCCTGCTCTTCGCCGGCCTCTTCACCGGATACGCGGTGTACCGGTTCGAGTTCCCGCTGGCCTTCAAGGAAGCGAGCCGGCACCTGAACATCGCCGCCGGCACCATCAATACGGTGGTGCTGATCACCTCCAGCTTCACGGTGGCCCTGGCCATCCACTTCGCGCGCACCGACAAGCCGCGGGCCGCCGCCGTCTGCCTGGTGATCACCTTGCTCTTCGCCCTGGGCTTTCTCGGCATCAAGGCCATCGAGTACACAGAGCACTTCCGCGAGCACGCGCTTCCCGGCAAGTACTACGCCTTCGAGGAGGTGAAGGCCCCGGGGGCCGCCATGTTCTACTCGCTCTACTTCCTCATGACCGGCCTGCACGGCGTGCACGTGGTGGCGGGCATGAGCGTGCTCTCGTACATCCTCTGGCGCACCCTGCAGGGCCGCTACTCGTCGCGCTACTACACCGGCATCGAGCTGGGCGGCCTCTACTGGCACCTGGTGGACCTGGTCTGGATCTTCCTCTACCCGCTGCTGTACCTGATCTGAGGAGAAGAATGGCGAGCGAATCGGGACCGAGCGCGCGCGGTGTGGCTGGCCTTCACGGCGACGAGTCGCACGAGCATCATCAGCACAGCGCCGTGCCCTACGTCGTGGTGTGGATCGTGCTCCTCTTCTTCACGCTCCTGACCTGGTGGACGGGGACGCGGCACCTGGGCGCCTGGGCGCTGCCCATCGCGCTCACCATCGCCTGCGTCAAGAGCGCGCTGGTGACGCTGGTGTTCATGCACCTGATCGAATCCAGCGGCACCACGCGGCTGGTGTTCGTCACCTCGCTGGTGTTCGTCGGGCTCCTGCTCTTCTTCACCGTGGCCGACGTCGCCACGAGGTACACGCCCTCCACGCCGGCGGGCGCTCCGTTCGGCACGGAGCGCTCGCAGCCCGAAGGTCTCCTCGAGCACGAGATGCCCGACGAGTAGCGGAAACCCTATGGATGCTTGGCCTGGTCTTCGGCGGCGCTGCGCCCGATGTTGTCGCGGCGGCCGCGATCGTCGGGCAGGTTCCCCAGGGCAAACCGCCTCTCCGCCTCGGCGAAGTCGCGGAGGGTCTCCTCCGCCGAGCGGTAGTTCTCCTTCGGCAGCGCCTTGAGGAAGTTGATCACCTCCGCCGGCGCCTCGTTGTCCTCGGCCGTCTCCACGATCTCAGCGCGCGATGCAGGGAAGGCAACCTGCGCGATATGGGCCGCAGGGCTGCGATTCGGGTCTTCGCCAATTCCTCTCGCCATTGCGCAAAACTAGGTTGCGGGTCCCCTCACGGCCCGCTCTGCCGTCCCACGGGGGGGAGGGCGGCCGCCCGGTGCCGGTCGCCCCGGTCGCCCCGGCGCGGCGACGCCGGTGCCCAGATGCACGATCCCGGACACTTCGCCCCGACGAACGTCTGCGCGAGTGCCGGAAACGCGAAATGCGGTTCGCTTCCAGAGGAGATACCTACATTTCGCCCCTTTTCGCCCACCCGGGTTTGGTGTCTAGCTTCCCTCGGTGTACCCCTCCCCCCTGGGTCACGAGCCGCAACTCCTTCTCTCGGTGCGCGAGGCGACGCAGCGCGCCGGCAGCCTGGAGTCCGCGTTGCGTGCCGCACTGCAGCGCATCTGCGCAGCCACCGGCTGGCAGGCTGCCCGCGTCGAGTTCTCCGACCATGCGGGCGAATTGTCCTCGCGCAGCGTCTGGCACCTGGAGCGCCCCGAACGGCTGCCCAAGCTGCTGCCCATCGCCGAGCAGCGGCGGGCGCGGCGCGAAGGGCTGGTGGGGACGGTTCTGCGCGACGGAGCGCCGCAATGGCGGCCGGGCGCGGAGGACGGAACCACCTCCGCCATCTTTGCCTTTCCCGCGGTGGCGCACCACAAGACGCTCGCGGCGGTGGAGTTCTTTTCCGCCGCGTCCGAACCGCCCGACGACGCGCTGCTCTCCGGCATCACCCGCGCCTGCGCGGAGCTGGGCCGCGTGATCGAGCAGAAGCCCGCCGAAGACATGCTGCGCAAGGTGGAGCGCAGCTATCGCGACCTGTTCGAGAGCGTCTCCGAGGCGCTGGTGGTGGTCGATCCCCGCACCGGCATCATCCAGGACGCGAACCCGCGCGCGAGCGAGCTCTACGGCGTGCCCCGCGAGCGCATGCTGGGCGCCTCCGTGCACGGCCTCTGGTCCGACGCCGGCGTGGCCCGCGCCGCCATCGCCCGCGGGCGCAGGTTCGAGACGGTGCTTCGCCGCGGCACGCTGGAGACGGTGCTGGAGGTGAGCGCCAGCCCCGTGCAGTACCACGGCGAGCAGGCCACGCTGCTCCTGACGCGCGAAGTGACGCAGCGGGTGCGGGTGCTGGACGCGCTGCGCGCTTCCGAGGAGCGCTACCGCATCCTCTTCGAGAACAACCCGCAGCCCATGTGGGTGGAGGACGCGGAGACGGGCATGTTCCTCGCCGTCAACGAGGCGGCGGTGCGCCACTACGGGTGGACGCGGGAGAAGTTCCTCACCATGCGCAGCGCCGACCTGCGGCTCGATCCCAGCGCGGCCGCGGAACAGCGCTCCGGCGCGCCGGCGGTGGAGCGGCACCGCACTTCGTCGGGAGAGGCGCACGACCTGGAGCTCTCCGTGCACGAGGTGGTCTTCGAGTCGCGCCGCGCGCTCCTGGTGGCGGCGACCGACGTGACCGCAAGGCGCAAGGCGCAAGCGCGCCTCTTGCAGGCCGCCTTCTACGACCCGCTCACCGGCCTGCCCAACCGCGCCCTCTTCAAGGACCGCCTGGAGGTGGCCTTTGCCCGGGCCAAGGGCCGCGAGGCGGCGCGCTTCGCGGTGCTCTTCCTCGACCTGGATCGCTTCAAGCTGGTCAACGACAGCCTCGGCCACCGCGCCGGCGACGAGCTTCTGGTGCAGATCGCGCGGCGCCTGGAGAGCTGCCGCCGCGCCGGAGACACGGTGGCGCGGCTGGGGGGCGACGAGTTCACCCTGCTCGTCGAAGGCGTCGGCACCGAGGAGGAGGCCATCGCCATCGCCGAGCGCGTGCACCGCGCGCTGGGCCCGCCCTACCTGATCGAGGGGCACGAGGTCTTCGCCGGCGCCTCCATCGGCATCGCGCTCGGCGGGCCCTTGACCGAACGGGTGGAACACCTGCTCCGCGACGCCGACACGGCCATGTACCGCGCCAAGGTGCGCGGCTGCCGGCACGCGGTCTTCGACTCCTCCATGCACGAGCGCGCCATGGCGGCGCTGCGGCTGGAGAACGAGCTGCGCCGGGCGCTGGAGCGCGGCGAGTTGCGCGTGCACTACCAGCCCATCGTCGAGCTTTCCAGCGGCGGCGTCACCGGAGTCGAGGCGCTGGTGCGCTGGGAGCACCGCGAGCGCGGCCTGGTGCCGCCCACCGAGTTCATCCCGCTGGCCGAGGAGACCGGCCTCGTGGTCCCGCTCGGGCGCTGGGTGCTTGGAGGAGGCGTGCCGCGCGCTCGCCTCGCT
This sequence comes from uncultured delta proteobacterium, assembly GCA_963792275.1. GTDB lineage: Bacteria > Myxococcota > Myxococcia > Myxococcales > 40CM-4-68-19 > 40CM-4-68-19. The sequence continues at coordinate 722,770 of CAWBVQ010000003.1, read as the reverse complement.
GCCGCAGGGCATCCTCCTCTCGGTGAACCTCTCCGGCCGGCAGCTCCTGCAGCCGGAGTTCATGTCCGAGCTGAAGGAGATGCTGGCGCGCTTCAACATCGAGCCTTCGCGGCTGCGGCTGGAGCTGACCGAGAGCATGCTGATCGGCAACGGCGCCGCGGCCATCGCGGCCCTCCAGCACCTGCGCGAGACCGGCGTGCGCCTCTGCATCGACGACTTCGGCACCGGCTACTCGTCGCTCAGCTACCTGCATGAATTGCCCATCGACGCGCTCAAGATCGACCGCTCCTTCATCGGCGCCATGGTGGGCGACGAGCGGAAGATCAGAGATCGTCCAGAGCATCCTCCTGCTCGGCAAGGGCCTGGGCATCGACGTGGTGGCGGAGGGCGTGGAGAACGTCCAGCAGGTGGACCTCTTGCGCAAGCTCGGCTGCGAGCGCGCGCAGGGATACTTCTTCGCCCGCCCCGTCCCGCTGGAGCAGCTCAGCTTCTGAGCGGCTCGGCTTGCGGTAGCCGCGCGAGCGGGAACGTCGCCGGTTCCTCGGTCGACCGGGAGCGCGGTCCGCCTACGGAGTGAAGAACCCGGTCATGCAATCCGCCGTATGGAACGGCAATCCCTGCCGGAACGGCGCGTGGTCGAAGATGTCCCACGGCGCGGAGCGGGCGGTGATGGTGGCGACATATTCATCTCCGGCGTGGAGGAAACCCGGAGGGACCTTGAAGGACCGCGCGTTGTAGACGATGGCCGACAACGTGCGATCTCACCGGCGATCACCGGCTGCCGCTGGTTGCTGATGGTCACCACATACGAGGTTGCCTGACCGAGCGAGGGCTGCGACCAGGTGAAGGTCGGCTGCAGCCCCACTCCAGTCCTGCGTCACGAACGCGTCGCGACCCTCGATCTGGGGGTGGGTCGGAGGGCCGAGCGCGGGCGCAACCGGGCCGGGGTCGGGCGACATCGGGACTCTCGATATGATGGATGGTTGCGCCATGCGAGAGGGGCTTCCAGCGAATGGAACACTGGCGTCGAAGGTGAAGACGGTGAAGCGGTGGGTTTGCCAGGAGGAATCGAGGAACTCGCCATAATGAAGCGTCCCGTAATCGACATCGCTCGAGATGACGGTGGTGCTCGCGAACGAGAACGGGCTGTATTCTCGAACAAGGCGGGCGGCATGTCGGGAAACTGGAGCGAACGCGGGGTCGCCATCACGCTGAATCCCAAAGAGCTCGGATCGCTGGGAACCGCAGTGGGATGGATGGCCGGAGCCAGAGCCGCGAACTGCGAATAGCGGACATCGGCGTGGACGGTGCCGGTCTGCGGAGCGGTGTCGGTCAGGGCGACGCTCAACGTGGTCACGCCGGGCGACAGCGTAGAATCGGTCAACCGCGTGAACCGCGTCGCGGCGCTTGCAACGGCGGCCGTGGCGCCGCTTCCCACCGTAGTCGCCGAGCGCTGGAAGAAGTAGACCACGTCGCCCCTGGTCGAATCCGGGAAGCCGTCGGTGAAACCGATGAAAGGTGCCTCCGGCGGAAGTGGCCCCGACGGCGGGCCGCGGCGAGGGCGACAGTCTTCCATAGAAGAAGCCTTGCGCGCTGGCAGCGCGCACGGTATTCGCGGTCAGGGTGTCGCCGGCGGCCCATGGCATGAGGCCGGTGACGTCCAGGTGGAAGAACGGATTGCTCGAATCGCGGACCAGATCGGGCCGCGCGGCAGTAAGGACGCTGAAGTCGGGCGAATCGGCGCGCAGCTCGATGAGCTGGCGCGCGACTGCGTCGACCTGCGTGACGCCGCCGACGCACCCCTGGCATTCGACAAAGATCTTCTGGTCGAGCTCGAGGAAATACGGGCCTGCCGGGATGGAAGCGAGCGAGAAGCTCTCGTTCGCGTCGAGCGCGATCGGAACGGATGGCGCGTAGCCCTGAGGGCTGTCGTCCGGGACGAGAATGCCAGCGACGGTCTGTCCGTCCGGCGGCGGCGTATCGAGGGTGGTCTTGGTCCCGTCGTCCGCCCAGAACGTGGTCTGGAAGGTGCCGCTGACGGTCCGCGAAGCTGGAACGCAGGCGCCCGCGACGCAAACCACGCCGTTCCCGCACGGCGTACGATCGTCGACGTCGCCCACCGGAGCACAGGTACTCTGCGTGGCGGTGGCGTTGCACGAGGTCGCAAAGATCTTGCACGGATCGGCGGCCGCGGGAGTGCAAGCCTGCCCGGCATTACAGGCGGCGATGCAGGCGCCGCCGCTGCATACCTGACCCGAGTCCGCAGGTCGTCCCCTCCGCCACGTTCGACGAGGTATCCGAACAGACCAGCGCATCTCCCTGGCAAGCCTGCACGCCCACGTGGCAGGCATTCGCCGGAGTGCAGGCGCCGCCGGGAGTGCACGCCGCCACCGGCGGTGGGGTCGCGCCGCCCGACGAGCACGAAGTGACGAAGACGGCGGCGGCGCAAAGGAGGACCGCGCGGATGCTCGCACGCGAATCGTTCTTCATTGGGCCTTTTCCTTTATTCCTTTAAAGCGACGGAATGCTGCCCATCCCCCGACCGCAAGTCAAGCGACGACCCGGCGCCGCCCATCTCCCGCTCCCGGGCGCGCTCGCCTGCTTGGGCGCCCGTCTTCGCCGGTCGCGGCGTATGCTGCAGCCGCCATGACCACCCGAATCGGCTTCGTCCTCTTCCCGCGCCTCACCCAGCTCGATCTCACCGGCCCCTACGAGGTCTTCGGCCGGCTGCCCGACACGCAGGTGCTCCTCGTCGGGCGCGAGGCGCGCAGCGACACCGGACTTCGCCTGCAGCCCGACACGACCTTCGACGCCGCGCCGCAGCTCGACGTGCTCTGCGTCCCCGGCGGTCCCGGCGTGAACGGGGCCATGGAGGACGAGGCGCTGCTCGGATTCCTCCGCCAACAGGCCGAGAAAGCCGCCTGGATCACCTCGGTCTGCACAGGCGCTCTCGTCCTCGGCGCCGCCGGGCTGCTCCGCGGCTACCGCGCCACCACGCACTGGCTGAGCATGGACCTGCTCCCGCGCTTCGGCGCCATCCCGGTGCGCGAGCGCGTGGTCGTCGACCGCAACCGGGCCAGCGGCGGCGGCGTCACCGCGGGCATCGACTTCGGCCTTCGCCTCGCCGCCGAGCTGCGCGGCGAGAAGGTGGCGAAGGAGATCCAGCTGCTCATGGAGTACGACCCTGCGCCGCCGTTCGACGCGGGCTCGCCAAAGGCCGCCGGGCCCGAGCTGGTGGCGTCGCTCACGGCCGCGCGCCGGTCGGTGAACGACGAGCGCGGCCGCATCGTGGACCGCGCAGCGGCGAAGCTCGACGCGCCTGAGTCCGCCGCTACGCCGGCACGCGGCTCCCGGGAGGAACCGGCTCGCGCGACTCCACGCTGCAGGCCCACGGCCGGGGGATGCCGAGGAACATGAGCGCGCTCCCCAGGAGGCCCATGTTCTTCATGAAGTTGATCATCTGCATCTGCTTCATCTGCGCCGTCTTCTCCGCCCAGAAGGCGTGCATGGTGAACGTCACCGGAATCAGGAACACCACGATGGCCGCCACCCCGAGCGCGGGGCGCCACCCGGTGAGGAAGCAGAAGCCCGCCAGCACCAGCAGCAGGTGCGCGACGATGACCGCGGCCTCCGGCGCGGGCACGCCCTTCGACGCGGCGTATCCGGCGAGCATCTTGTAGTTCATTAGATCCATGATTCCGGCGATCAGGTAATAGAGCCCGAGCACGATCCGGCCAATCATGAATCCAGCGCGCATGAGCACCTCTCTCAAGGTGATGCGTAGCACGGCTGCGATCCGCCTGCTAGATTCCGGCCGTCGCGTCTCGCGAGGTGTAAAATGACCTGGACGCTGCTGCTGCTGCTCGCCGCTCCACCCCGGCCGGCCGGCGCCACGGCGATGAAGGCAGTGGTGTGCAGGCCCATCGACGGCGCGAAGGGCCGCTCGGGCGCGGAGCTGGCGCAGGCCATCGAAGCGGAGGTGACGCGCTTTGCCCGGGCGAACTACGCGCTCTCGGCGCTGCTCCCCGGCGACCCGCCCATCGCGTGCTTCCGCTCCATGGCCGACGGGAGCAGGTTGCAGCGCGGGGCGCGATAGAAGCGTCCTCCGGCAGGAGCGAGCCGGATGGCAACGGGCTTTCGTCTTGTGTCAAAGAGATGGCGTTCCGGCATTTGATTCGTCGTCAATGAGCGGGTCGCCGCGCGCGGCAAGAACACAACCTCCGGGAATCGCACGCTCTTGACCCGCCGCGGCGTAAAGCCGCGCCTGGGTGCGAGCAGCTCGCACCGATTTGTCCCTGGAAAGAGATCCCTCACCGTGCTGCCTCCCGCCGGCGAGCCGCCGGCGCCCCCCGGAGGTCGACAACATGATGCGCAATCCCCGCTGCATTCTTTCCTATGCCCCGCTGCTCGCGGCGCTCCTCGCGATCGGCTGTGGCAACGGCGTTTCCGAAACCGACACCTCGACGTCTTCGCAGGACGTGGTGCTCGGAACCCACGTCCACAAGCTGCCCATGCGCGATGCCGCGGCGCCGGTGCCGGCTGCCGCTCCCGCCGGCGCGCACCTCACCTATCACGGCGGTCGCGTGATCTCGAACGTCAAGGTGGTCCAGGTGCTCTACGGCTCGGGAACGTACATCCCCCAGGTCGCGGGCACCGTCTCGCCGAACATCGGCACCTTCTATGGCGGCGTGGGCGCGAGCGCCTATTTCGACTGGCTCACCGAGTACAACACCACCGTCTCCGGCGGCACCAACCAGAGCATCGGTCGCGGCGCGTTCGTCTCGCGGGTGCAGATCACGCCGGCGGCGTCGCGCAACGGCGCCACCATCACCGACGCGCAGATCCAGAGCGAGATCGCCGCGCAGATCACCGCCGGCACGCTGCCCGCGCCGACGACGGATGCGGCGGGCAACACCAACACCTACTACGCCGTCTTCTTCCCCTCGGGAAAGACCATCAGCCAGGGAGGGTCGAACTCCTGCCAGGCGGGCGGGTTCTGTGCCTATCACGGCACCATCGCCAACGTCGGGGGCCACGAGATCTACTACGGCGTCCACCCGGACATGGGCGCCGGGTCCGGTTGCGCCACCGGCTGCGGAAACTCGCCCACCGCCTTCCAGAACCAGTGCTCGGTCGCCTCCCACGAGATGATCGAGGCGGTCACCGACGCCGAGGTGGGCATCGCCAGCGTCGTCGGACCGCCGCTCGCCTGGTATGACAGCACGAACGGGGAAATCGGCGACATCTGCAATGCCCAGCAGGGCACCATCGTGGGCGGCGACGGCGTCACCTACACGGTGCAGACCGAGTTCGACAACGCCACCAATAACTGCATCGTCTCCAAGGCCGTCGCCGGGAACAACTTCTCCATCTCCGCCAGCCCGGCGAGCGTCTCGGTGGTCGCGGGCGGCTCGACCAGCTCCACCATCTCCACCGCCACCACCTCGGGCAGCGCGCAGACCGTCAGCCTGACCGTGAGCGGGGCGCCCTCCGGCGTCACCGCGACGCTCTCGCCCACCTCGGTCACCTCGGGCGGCAGCTCGACCCTGAGCATCTCCACCGCCACCACCACCGCCGCGGGCACCTACACGCTGACCGTGACCGGCAGCGCCGCCTCCGGCTCGCACACCACCTCGGTGAGCCTGACCGTCACCGCGGCGGGCGGCGGCGGCTGCACCAGCAACACGCAGCTCTTCGCCAACCCCGGATTCGAGTCGGGGGCCACCGGCTGGACGGCGAGCGCGAGCGTGATCGACGCCACCACCAATGGCTCCGCTCCGCGCACCGGCACGGTCAAGGCCTGGCTGGACGGGTACGGCACCACCCACACCGACGACCTCTCCCAGAACGTCACCATTCCTTCGACCGCCTGCTCCGCGACGCTCTCGTTCTGGCTGAAGATCACCACCGCCGAGACCACCACCACCACGGCCTTCGACAAGCTGACGGTGACGGTGCGCAACACCGCGGGAACGGTGCTCTCGACGCTCGCGACCTTCAGCAACCTGAACCACACCACGACCTATGTGCAGAAGTCGTTCGACGTGAGCGCGTTCAAGGGCCAGACGATCAAGATCCAGTTCCACGGCACCGAGGACGCCTCGCTGCAGACCAGCTTCTTCATCGACGACACCGCGCTCAGCGTGGTGCAGTGATTTGAAGACGGAGCGCGGCGCGGGCGCCTGGACGGGCCCGCGCCGTGCGACGAAGCTGCCGCGCGGGCTACTTCTGCGCCACCCCGCCGGTGACCTGCTTGGCGTAGCCCGCGGGAATCTGCCCGCCGCTGGTCACGCCGTTGATCAGCGCGACCTCGTCCAGCTTGATGCTCGACGGGTACTTCGCATTGAAATCGTTCAGCGACATGGGCTGGTCGAGCTTGACGATCTTCAGCCGCGCCGGCTGCACGTTGGCGGCGCCCGAGTCCTTCAGCTCCCCGAAGCTGTTCATCGAGTCGAGGAAGGTGTTTCCGTAGTTGGCGAGGCCGCCCTGCGCCGTGTACCCGAGCAGCACCCAGGTGGTGTCGTGGTAGGGGACGAACGCCGCCACGCCCTCGATGGCGCCCTGCTGGGTCTGCGCCTGGAAGTTGCGCGCCACCTTGGCGCCGTGCACGTCCACCGGCTGTCCTTGCTTCACGCCCTGCTGCGAGAAGAGCTTCTGCGCCGCTTCCTCCGGAGAGATCTTGCCCGCCGTCTGCAGGGAGAGGATGGCGTCCTGCTTGGGGCTCTGCGCGGCCACGGCCTGCGCGGTGTTCTGGTGCTGCCAGCCCTGCGGCAAGGTCCACTGGAACTTCAGCTCCGGGTGGACGAAGGTGTCGCCCTTGAAGTAGCCCTGCCGCGGATCCTCGCCGTAGGCGATGCCGTCCACCATCTGCATGTACTTGTCCCGCTCCACCTTCATGCCTTCCGGCGATCCCTTCAGCTCCGTCTGCAGGCGTTTCTCCGTCGCCTCCTTCCGGTTGCCGGGATCGGGGTGCGTCTCCAGCCACTCCGGCGTCTTCCCTCCTCCGGCCTGCTTGGTCACGCCGTCGAGCATCTCGAAGAGCGGGATCATCTGCCGCGGGTCGTAGCCGATCTTGGTCATGAAGCGGAAGCCGAGCTCGTCGGCTTGCGTCTCGTCGTCGCGCGAGTACTTGAGGAAGAGGAGCTGCAGGCCCGCGCCGGCCACCTGCGCGAGCGAGCCCAGCGTGGGCGAGATGACGGAGCCGACGCCCAGCCCCACCTGCGCGATCTGCGCCTTGCTCATCTGGTTCGCCGAGTGCCGCGCCGAGACGTGGCCGGTCTCGTGGCCCATCACCGCGGCCAGCTCCGCCTCGGTGGTCAGGTAGGTGAGGATGCCGCGGGTGACGAAGATGGGGCCGCCGGGCAGCGCGAAGGCGTTGACGCTGGAGTCGTCGACGATCTCGTACGACCAGGGAAGCTGCGGGCGCCCGCTCACCGCTGCGAGCTGCTTGCCCAGGTCGGCGACGTACTGGTTCAGCGCCGGCTTCTCCTTGTAGACGCCGTACTGCTGCTCCGCCTCCACCTTGGCCTCCTTGCCCAGATCGATCTCCTGCGACTCGGAGACGAAGTCGAGCTGCAGCTTGCCGGTCGCGGGATTGCGCACGCAGGAGGCCAGGGCCAGAAGGCCGACGAAAATCGGAGCTCGCATGGCCGCGCAAGGTAGGGGCCGGTCCGGCGCGCGCCAAGGTGCCCCCGGCGGGACTGTTCAGCGGCAAGAGGGCTGGCGCACGGGCGGGCGCGTCGCCATCGTCCACTCGGGTGACGGGACGAGGGGGTGGCGCGGACATGACCGCAATGCTTCGCGGCGCAGCGCTCGCTCTCTTGCTCTCCCTCCCGGCGGCCGCCGGCGGCAGGAGCGCCGCCTTCCACGTAGGGGCGGTGGTCGCTCCCTCGGCGCGCGTCCATGCCGAGCCGGGGCCGCACTCGCTGCGCTTGAGCATCGCGAGCAGCGCGGCGGCGCCCGCGGTCCAGGTGGGAAACGGCGCGCTGCGGCCGCTCGGCGCGACCGATCTGACGCTGCCCAGGTCGGGCACGGTGGTCGTGACGCTGCAGTACTAGGACGGAAGGGCGGGCGCCGGCTCCGGCCGGAGCGGAATTCGCAGCCGCGCGCGGGCGCCGCGGCGGTCGCCCCGGTTCTCGAGGAAGAGCGAGCCCCGGTGCGCCTCGGCGATCTGCCGCGAGAGCGCGAGCCCGATGCCCGATCCGCCGGGCTTGGTGGTGAAGAAGGGGACGAACAGGTTGGTGGTGCCGGCGAGGCCGGGCCCCTCGTCGGCGACGCACACTTCCAGCTGGCGCTGTGCCACTCCCCAGCTCACCTCCACGCCGCCGCCGGTCTCCAGGGACGCGTCGGCCGCATTGCGCACCAGGTTGATGAGGAGCTGATCGAGCTGATCCGCATCCGCGTGCACCGAAATCGGGGGGCCTTCGCGGACGCGCACCTGCACCCGCGCTTCCAGCGCCGCCACCCGCTGCACCCAGGCCGCCACGTCCACCGGCGCGAATTGGGGCGGCGGCAGGCGCGCGAGCTTCGCGTAGGCGGTCATGAAGCGCATCAGGCTCTCCGCGCGGCGCTCGATCACCGCCAGCCCGGACTCCACGTCCTCGGGAGCGGCCCCCTGCAGGCTGCGGGAGATGCTGTGGATGGGCGCGAGCGAGTTGTTGATCTCGTGGCCGAGCACCCGCACCAGCCGCTGCCAGGCCAGCCGCTCCTCCTCGCGCAGCGCGCGGCGCAGGTCGGCCAGCACCAGGAGCTGGTGGGGCAGCCCGCCCATGCGAAAGGTGCTGCGGCGCACCTCGAACCGGCCGGAGGCGCCGGGCAGGTCCAGCTCCATCACCCGGGGCGAGTCGCCGGCCAGCGCCTCGCTCAGGCGCAGGCGGGCAGCGTCGAGGCCGCCCGACTGCAAGAGCCGCGAGAGCGGAACGCCGAGCAGCCTCTCCGCCGCGCGGTTGGCCAGCACGGCGTGGCCTCCTCCGTCGAAGGCGAGCACCGCCACCTCGATCTCGTCCATCACCCGGCGCAGGAGCGCGCCGGCTTCCAGCGAGCCCACGCGCTGCGCGTGCAGGGTGTCGGCCAGCGAGTTGATCTCGATGAGCAGCTCTCCCATCGGATCGCCGGCCCGGGCGCCGCGGCCGCGCACGGAGAAGTCCTCCTCGCGCAGCGCCGCCGAGAAGATTCGCTGCCGTCTGCAGCGGGCGCAGCACCCGCTCGCGCAGCGCCAGCGAGGTGAAGAGCCACACCATCACCACCAGCGCGCCCACCGTCCAGCGGACCTTGTCCTCCGCCACGTCGAGCCAGAGCAGCGCCAGCGAGGCGACGACGGCGGGCAGGCCCGCCCCCAGCGACAAGAGGAACACGTGCTGGTCGTGCGCGAGCCTTCTTCGCTTCACGAAGCTTTCAAACCATGGTGCTGCAATCTGCGGTAGAGGGCGCTGCGCGACACCCCCAGCTCCCGGGCCGCCTCGCTGACGTTTCCGCCGCAGCGCGCCAGCGCGCGCTGGATGAGATGGCGCTCGGCGTCGTCCAGCGTCATGCGCTCGAGCAGGGCCGGCCCCTGCGCGGTGGCGCCGAGGAACAGGTCGGTGGGCGCGATCTCCTCGCCCGACGCGAGCAGCACCGCGCGCTCCACCGCGTGCTCCAGCTCGCGCACGTTCCCCCGCCAGGGATGCCGCACCAGCGCCTCCAGCGCGTCGGGGGCGAAGGTGCGCGCCTGGGTGGCGCCGCGATCGGCGATGCGCCGGAGGAAGAGCTGCGCCAGGTGGGGAATGTCCTCCAGCCGGTCGCGCAGCGGGGGCAGCTGCACCTCCACCGTGTTGAGCCGGTAGAGGAGGTCCTCGCGAAACTTCCCCTGGGCCACCTCGTCGTGCAGCCGCACGTTGGTGGCCGCGATCACCCGCACGTCCCCGCGCTTCACCTTGCTCGAGCCCACCGGCGTGAACTCGCCCGTCTGCAACACGCGCAGGAGCTTCGCCTGCTGCCCCATCGGCATGTTGCCCACTTCGTCGAGGAAGAGCGTGCCGCCGTCGGCCACCTCGAAGGCGCCGGCGCGGTCGGTCTTCGCGTCGGTGAAGGCGCCGCGCACGTGGCCGAAGAGCTCGCTCTCGAACACGCCCTCGGCCACCCCGCCCGCGTTGACCGTGATCAGCGGCCGGCGCGGAGCGCTTCGAGGCGGAGTGCAGGTAGCGCGCCACCAGCTCCTTGCCGGTGCCGTGCTCGCCCGTGATCAGCACGTTGGCCTCGCTCGGCGCCACCTTCTCCAGCACGCGCAAGAGCGCCTGCATGGCGGGCGAGCGCGCCACCATCTGCGGCGGCGCGCCCCGCAGCCGCGAGTTCTCCTCCTCCAGCCGATGCGAGCGCCGCAAGGCGCGGCCGAGCTCGATCTGGGTGCGCAGCGTCGCCACCAGCCGCGCGTTGTCCCAGGGCTTCTGCACGTAGTCGCGCGCGCCGCGCCGCATCGCCTCCACCGCGCCTTCCACGCTGCCCCAGGCGGTCATCACCACCACCGGCAGCGTGGGGTCCGAGCCGCGCAGTTGCGAGAGCAGGTCCAGCCCTTCGCCGCCGCTGGTGGTATCGCGGGTGTAGTTCAGGTCGATGAGCGCCGCGTCGAAGTCCTCGTGCTCCAGCGCCGAGAGCACGCCCGCCGGCGAGGTGGCGGGCACCATGGCGATGCCCTCGCGCTTGAGCAACAGGCGCAGCGCCTCGAGCACGTCGGGCTGATCGTCCGCGGCGATGACGCGGGTCACGTCTCCATCCACCCGTCCCGCAGCCGCACCACGCGATTGCCGTAGGCCGCATTCGACTCCGAGTGCGTGACCTGGACGATGGTGGTGCCCTGCTTGTTGAGCTCGCGGAAGAGCTCCATGATCTCCTCGCCCTGCTTCGAGTGCAGGTTGCCGGTGGGCTCGTCGGCGAGCAACAGCTTCGGGCTGGCGATGACGGCGCGGGCCACGCCCACCAGCTGCTGCTGGCCGCCCGAGAGCTGGTTCGGATAGAGGTCCTTCTTGCCCACCATGCCGAAGCGGTCCAGGGTATCCGCCACCAGCGCCTGCCGCTCCTTGGCGCGCAGGTCGCGGTAGCCGAGCGGCACCTCGAGATTCTCCGCCACCGTGAGCGAGTCGAGCAGGTGGTACTGCTGGAAGACGAAGCCGACCGTGCGCTTGGCCAGCTCCGCCCGCTGCTTGCCGGAGAGCTTGTGCACCGGCTCTCCGAACAGCTCGTACTCGCCGGTCCAACTGGCATCGAGCAGCCCGAGGATGGAGAGGAGCGTGCTCTTTCCCGCGCCGGAGGGGCCCATGATGGTGACGAAGTCGCCGGCCGCGATCTCCAGATCGATGCGGCGCAAGAGGAAGACCTGCCCCGCGCCCTGCTTCAGCGACTTCTCCACGTTGCGCAACCGGATCATCGAACCGCCTTTACCAGGATGGCTCCCAGGGCGACGAGGAGCGCCGCGCACGCCTGCGCCGCCGCCACCCCTACGATGAGCGCGGCCACATATTCCATCACTCGGCCCTCAAGGAGACCGCGGGGTCCACCCGCGTGGCCCGCCGGGCAGGCAGCCAGCACGCCGCGGCCCCCGCCAGCGCGAGCCCGCAGGCAGCCAGCGCGTAGGTCAGCGGATCGGTCGCGGACACGCCATAGAGGAAACCGGCGAACAGCCGCGCCAGCGCCAGCGCGAGAAGCGAGCCGGCGAGCACGCCGAGCGAGCGAGAGGCGCAGCCCCTCGCGCAGCACCATGCCGACCACGTGCGCGGCCTGCGCGCCCAGCGCCATGCGCACGCCGATCTCGCGCTCGCGCCGGCTGACGCTGTAGGAGACCACGCCGTAGATGCCCAGGGTGGCGAGCAGGAGCGCCGCCGCCGCGAAGACGGAGAGAAGCTGCGCGAGCAGGCGCTGCGGGCCGGCGCTCCGCTCCAGGACCTGGTCGAGCGTGCGCACCTTGGTCACCGGCTGGGCGGGATCGAGCTGGGCGATCTGCGCCTTCACCGCCGGCAGGAGCGCCATGGGATCCCCGTCGGTGCGGACGATCAGCTCCATCTCCGCGAGGCCCATCTTCGACTCGGGGTAGTAGATCTCCGGGGCCGCCTCGAGGTTGAGCCGGTGTTGCTTCACGTCGGCCGCCACCCCGACGACGGTGGCGGGATCCTGGCTGGAATCGGATCCCTGGGCGATCTGCTTGCCGATGGCGTCCTCGCCGGGAAAGGCCTTGCGGGCCAGCGCCTCGTTGATGACGATCTCGGCGGCAGCGCCCGTGTCGGTGAAGACGCGGCCGCGCAAGAGGGGAATCTGCATCGCCGCGAAGTAGCCGCCGGAGACCACGCGCCGGTCGGCGTAGGTCTGGTGGTCGTCGTCGAGCGGGGGCCGGCCCACCACGCTGTAGTTCCCGCTGGAGCTGCCGCCGCCGAGCGGCACGCGCGAAACCATGCCTGCCGCGCGCACGCCCGGCAGCGCCGAGACGCGCTCGGCCAGCGCGCGGAAGAACTCGATGCGCCGCTCGCGCGAATAGCTTGCCTCCGGCAGCGGCACCCGCAGCGAGAGCGCGCGCTGCGCGTGGAACCCCGGCCCCTGCTCGATCATCCGCGAGAGGCTCTGCAGCACCAGCGCCGCGCAGGCCACCAGCACCACCGCGAGCGCCGTCTGCAACACCACGAGCACGCTGCGGGCGCGATTGCGCGACGATGCTCCCGCACCCTCCTTGAGCCCCGCCTGCAGATCGCCGCGCGCGGCGTGCAGCGCCGGCACCAGCCCGACGCCGAGGCCCGCGCCGATGGAGACCAGGGCGGAAAATCCGAGCACGCGCAAGTCGAGCGGCGCGGCGTCGAGCGGGGGCAGGGAAATCGGCCAGAAGCGCACGATCAGGTCGCGGCCCCAGAGAGCGACGAGGATGCCGAGCGAGCCGCCGGCGAGCCCGAGGAGCAGGTTCTCCACCAGGATCTGCCGCGCCAGCCGTCCTCCGCTCGCCCCCAGCGCCCGGCGCACGGCGAACTCGCGGATGCGTCCCGGTGGCGCGCGACAACTCCACGCCCGCCAGGTTCACCGACGCGATCAGGAGGACCAGGCCCACCGCGGCGAAGAGGAGGAGGACGATGGGTTCGGCGGCGCTGTAGAGCGAGTCGCGCAGCGATTGCAGCGTGGCGAGGTGGTTCGCCTTCGCCGCCGCGGCGATGCGCGGCGCCGCCACCGCCAGGTCCGCCTGCGCGCGCGCAACCGGGATGCCCGGCTTGAGCCGGCCCACGGCGTCGACGTAATGCGTGCCGCGATCGGTCCAGGGCAGCTTGCGTTCGATGGGAACGATCGCCTCTGCCCATTGCAGCGTGGTCACCGCGGAAGGCGCGACGCCCACCAGGGTGAAGGGCACGCCGTCGAGGAGCACGGTGGCGCCGGGCGCAACGCCGCCGAGCACGCGCCGCCAGAAGCCCTCGGTGGCGACCAGCGCCGGCGCCGCGTTGGGAACGTGCTCTTCGTCGGCGAAGAAGCGCCCCGCCACCGGCTGCAGCCCCAGCACCTGGAAGAACCCGCGGCTCACGGCGAGCGTATCGACGACCTGCGGCTCGCCTCGTCCCTGGAGGTTGAGCGCCTCGAGCCGGTAGACGGCGAGTCCGGCGAGGTCGGGCGCCTGCGCGCGCAGATCCTCGAACTCCGGCCAGGAAAACCCGTGGGTACTGATTTGCGGCTCCACGTCCTGCAGCGCCACCAGCCGTTCCGACCCTGGAAACGCCAGCGGCCGCAAGAGCATCGAGTTCACGGCGGTGAAGATGGCGGTGGTGGCACCGAGCGCGATGGCGAGCGTGAGCACCGCCACCGCGGTGGTGCCGGGGCTCTTGCGCAGCATGCGCACCGCGAACTTCAGGTCCTGAAGCAGCGCATCCATCACTCGGCCCTCAAGGCGACCGCCGGGTCCACCCGGGTGGCCCGGCGCGCCGGCAGCCAGCTCGCGAACACGGCCACGGCTCCCAGGAGCGCGGCGATGGCGGCATAGGTGAGCGGATCGCGCGCGCCCACTCCGTAGAGCTGGGTGGCGAGGATGCGCGCAAAGAGCAGCGAGACGAGAAGCCCGAGGCCCACGCCGATGACGGCGAGCCGCAGCGCCCCGCCCATCACCATCGCCAGCACGTCGCGCGGCTGCGCCCCGATGGCGAGACGGACGCCGATCTCACGGGTGCGCTGCGTGACCGCGTAGGAGGTCACGCCATAGATGCCCAGCGCGGAGAGCGCCAGCGCCAGCGCCGCGAAGGCGCCGAGGAGTTGCAGCGGGAAGCGCCGTGACGCCAGCGCCGATTCGACGCGTTCCGCGTAGGGCTGCACCCAGTCCACCGGCTGCGCCGGATCGATCCCCGCCAGCGTGGCGCGCAGCTCGGCGGCGAGCGCGGCGGGCCTTTCCGTGCGCACGGTCAACACCATCTCCGACTCGGGCAAGCTGCGGCTGCGGCAGGTAGTAGACGGCCGGGCTCTGCGCATCGAGGCCGAAGTCGTGGGTGTCCGCGACCACGCCGACGATGACGCGCCACTGCCCGAATCGTCCCTTCGCCGTGCCCGAAGCGCAGGCGCTTGCCGATGGCGTCCTGCCCGGGAAGGTACTTGCGCATCCATGCCTCGTTCACCATCGCCACGTAGGGCGCTTTGGCGTCGTCCGCGGCGGTGAAGGTGCGGCCCTGGCGCAGGCCGATGCGCAGCGTCTCGAAATAGCCCGGCATCGTCCGGCGCAACTCGTCGTCGGGCGCGGCGTCCGGAGTCGGCGGGCACGTAGCCTTCCAGCTCGAAGCTCCAGTCGCTGCGGTCCTGAAGCGGCGACGATGTTGACCGCGCCCACCGACTGCACGCCGGGCAAGGCCGCCGCGCGGCGCAGCGCCTCGTCCCAGTAGCGGATCTGCGCCTCGTCGTCGCGATAGGCGTCGCCGCTCAGCGACACCTGGGCGGCGAGCACGCCCTCGGGCATGAAGCCGGCATTGACGCGCAGCACCTCGGCAAAGCTGCGCAGGAGCAGGCCCGCGCCGGCGAGCAGGACGAGCGAGAGCGCAACCTGGCCGACGATCAGGCCGGCGCGCAGCCTCCCGCTTCGCGGCCCGAACCGGTGCGGCCGCCGTCCTTGAGCGACTCGGAGACGTCGCCGCGGGTGACCTGCAGCGCCGGCGCAAGGCCGCACACCAGCGTGGTGACGATGGTGAGCGCGGAGGCGAAGCCGAGCAGCGCCCAGCTCACGCGCACGTCGGCGAGCTGGCGGATGGCCGGCGGGGCCGCGGCGAGCAACAGATCCAGCGACCAGACCGCGATCGAGCACCCCGCCCGCGGCGCCGGCCGCGGCGAGCAGCGCGCTCTCGGTGAGGAGCTGGCGCACCAGCCTGCCGCGGGCCGCGCCCAGCGCCGATCGCACCGCGATTCTCGCGGCCGCGCGCCGCTCCCCGGGCGAGGAGCAGGTTGGCCACGTTGGCGCAGGCGATCAGCAGCACGAAGAGCACCGCCCCGAAGAGCACCAGAAGCGGCTGCCGCGCCCTCCCGACGAACCGGTCGCGCAGCGAAGTCAGCGTCCAGCGCCAGCTCGAGGCGCCGTTGCGCCCGTACGACTTCGGATTGGCATCCCGCGACCTCCGCCGAGAGCTGATCCAGCCCGCGCGACGCGGCCGCGAGCGTGAGGCCCGGCCGCAGGCGTCCGATGGGATAGTACCCGCGGCTCCCGCGCTGGTTCGCGATCTCGTCGGCGCTCCAGCCGAAGGGCAGCCAGATCTCGTTCTCCACGTCCCAGCGGAAGCCGGCGGGCAGCACGCCGACGATGGCGCGCGGCTTGCCGTTGACGGTCAGGGTGCGGCCGAGCACATCGGGATCGCCGGCGAAGCGCTTGCGCCACGCCGCGTAGGAGAGCATCACGCTGCCTTCGTTGCCCTGCCTGTCGGCCTCGGGCTCGAAGGCATGCCCGAGCAAGGGCTGCACGCCGATGGTGGCGAAGAAGCTGCCGGTCGCGTACCCGGCCCTGACGCGCTCGGCGCGCTCGCCCTGCAGCGCCGCGGTGGCGTCCCTGTAGAGCCCCACCGATTCCAGGAAGGGCGCGCGCCGCAGATCGAGGTACTCCGCCGCGGAGACGGGAATCTCGAAGAGGTCCTGGCCGGGAAAGTTGCCGCGGATGGAGATGAGCCGGCTCTCCTCGCCCCAGCCCAGCGAGCGCACCAGCACGGCGTGCACCACGCTGAAGATGGCGGTGGTGGCGCCGATGCCCAGGGCCAGCGCCAGCACGGCCGCGGCGGTGAAGCCGGGGGTGCGGAGAAGGCCTCGCAGCGCGAACCGCAGATCCCGGATCAGGTCGCCCATGGTTCACTCCGCGCGCAAGGCAGACATCGGATCGACGTGTGCGGCCCGCAGCGCGGGCACCGCCGTCGCCATCAGCGCGACCACCCCGAGCAGGGCGCTGATGACGAGATAGGTGAGGGGATCGCGCGGCTCGACTCCGTAGAGCTGCGAGGCGAGGAGCCGGGCCGAGGCGAGCGAGAGCGCGGCTCCCGCGGCGAGCCCGATGCCCACCACCTTCAACGTGGCGCCGAGGACCATGGCCACCACTGCCGCCCGGGGAGGCGCCGATGGCCATGCGCAGCCCGATCTCGCGCGTCCGCTGCGCGACCGAGTAGGAGGTGACGCCGTAGATGCCGAGCGCGGAGAGGAGCAACGCCAGCCCGGCGAAGGCTCCGAGGAGCTGGAGGGGAAAGCGGCGCTGCGCCAGCGAGGCGGAGAGCACCTCCTCGAGGGGAAAGGCGCGGTCCACCGGCTGGGTCGGGTCGATGCGCGAGACGACGTCGCGAACCGCCGCGGCGGTCGCCGAGCCGCGGACGACCAGCGTCATCTGGTCGGGAGGCATCTGCGCGGCGGCGAAGTAGTAGACGGGCGGCACGGGCTGGTCGAGGCCGCGCTCGCGGGCGTCGCCGACCACGCCCACGATCGTGCGCCACCCTCCCTCGGTCTTGCTGTCGAGGCGGATGCGGCGCCCGATCACGTCCTGGCCGGGGAAGTAACGGCGCACCCACGCCTCGTTGACCAGCGAAACCAATGGCCCCTTGGCGTCGTCCGAGGCAGTGAACTCCCTGCCCGCCACGATCCGCTGCCGCAGGGTGGCGAAGTAGCCGGGCCAGGCGCGCCGGATGGCATTGCTGGGTTGCGTTTCGCCGGGGCGGCGCTCGTAGCCTTCGATGAAGTAGCTCAGGCTGTAGTTGCCGCGGGTGGGCAGGCGGTCGATGCCGCCCACGGCCTGGACGCCGGGAATCGAGGAAGCGGCGCGAAGCGCCTCGTCGAAGTAGCGGGCCAGCGCCGCGTTGTTGCTCGTCGTAGCCGGGTCCGGCCGGATAGAGCATCACCGCCGTCACTCCCTCGGGATCGAAGCCCGGCGATACGCGCAGCACCTCGGCAAAGCTGCGCAGCGTCAGGCCTGCCGCCGCGAGCAGGCAGAGGGAGACGGCCATCTGCGCCGCCACCAGCGCCGAGCGCAGCCGCGTGGCAGGGGCGCCGCTGGTGCCGCGCGCGCCGTCCTTGAGCGCGGAGGCCACGTCGACGCGGCTGGCGCGCAAGGCCGGCACCAGCGCGAACACCAGCGTGGTGGCCACGGTGAGCAGCATGGAGAAGCCGAGCACCACCCGATCGACTCGAGCATCGGCGAGCTCACGGATGCGCCGCGGCGCGGCGGCGAGGAGCGCGTCGAGCCCCCAGACGGCGATGAGCAGCCCGATGACCATTCCCAGCCCGGAGAGCAGCAACCCTTCGGTGAGGAGCTGGCGGACGATGCGGCCGCGTCCGGCGCCGATGGCAGCGCGCACCGCGAACTCGTGCTCCCGCGCCGCCGAGCGCGCCAGAAGCAGGTTCGCCACGTTGGCGCAGGCGATGAGCAGGACCATCAACACCGCGCCGAAGAGGATGAGCAGCGGCTGCCGGGTGGAGCCGACGAAGCGGTCGCGCAGCGGCATCAGGCTGAAGCCGAATCCCCTGTCCGACGCATAGCTGTCCGGGTTCTCCGCGTTGACCCGCGCCCCCAGCTCGGCGATGCCCTTCTGCGCGGCAGCGAGCGAAACGCCGGGGCGCAGCCTGCCCACCGCCTCCAGGTAGTGGGCGCCCCGCTGCTGCGTGAGCTGCTCCTCGCTGAAGCCGAAGGGCACGAAGAAGTCGTGCGGGCCGTCGTAGCTGAAGCCTTCGGGCAGGATGCCGACGATGACGTAGGGGTGGCCCTGCAAGGTGATCGATCGGCCCACCGCGGCGGGATCGGCGCCGTAGCGCCGGCGCCAGGCATTGGCGCTGACCAGGGCCACGCCGTCCTTGCCCTTGAAGTCCTCTTCCGGCGCGAAGGTGCGGCCGTAGACGGCGGAGACGCCCAGCGCGCGGAAGAACCCGGAGGTGGCGTACCCGACGGCCACGCGCTCCGCCCGCTCGCCCTGCAGCGCGGCGGTCTCGCCGCTGTAGGCGCCGAAGCTCTCGAGGAACGGCGCGCGGCCCAGGTCCATCACCTCCGGAACCGAGAGCGTGCTCCCGTGCAGGCCGAGCCCCTGGAATTCGGTGGTGATGGAAACCAGCCGCGTCTCCTCGCCCCAACCCAGAGAGCGCATCAGCACCGCGTGCACGACGCTGAAGATGGCGGTGGTGGCGCCGATGCCGAGAGCCAGCGCCAGCACCGCCGCGGCGGTGAAGCCCGGGGTGCGCAAGAGGCCCCGGACGGCGAAGCGCAGATCCCGCAGCAGTCCGTCCATGGCTCACTCCGCCCGCAGCGCGGTCATGGGTTCGATGCGGGCCGCCCGCAGCGCCGGAATGCCGCTGGCGGCCAATGCCACCACCGCGAGGAGCGCGGCGATGGCGGCGAAGGTGAGCGGATCGCGCGCGCTGATGCCGTAGAGCTGCGAGGCGATCAGCCGCGCCCCGGCCAGCGCGGCGAGCGTTCCGATCAGGAGGCCGATTCCCACCGTGCGCAGGGCGCTGGCGAGCACCATGCGGACCACCTTGGCCGCCGAGGCGCCGATGGCCATGCGCACGCCGATCTCGCGCGTGCGCTGCGCCACCGCGTAGGAGGTCACGCCGTAGATGCCCACCGCCGAGAGCAAGAGCGCGAGCGCCGCGAACACGGCCAGCAGTTGCAGCGGGAACCGGCGCGCCGCAAGCGAGGTGGCGAGAACGTCCTCGAGCGGCAGCACGCGGTCCACCGGCAGCGTCGGATCCACGCTGGAGAGCGCATCGCGGACGGCGGCCGGCGTCGACGTGGCCGCGCACCACCATGGTCATCACGTCCTGGGGCTCCTGCGCGGACGGGAAGTAGAAGACCGGCGGGACGGCCTCGTCGAGGCCGTGCTCGCGCGCGTCGCTGACCACGCCGACGATGGTGCGGAAGGCGTCGCGGGAAGGCATCGGTGTCGACCTGGATGCGGCGGCCCACCACCTCGCGCCCGGGGAAATAGCGGCGGCCCCAGGCCTCGTTGACCAGCACCACCGGCGCGCCCTTGGCGTCGTCGGAGGCGGAGAATTCGCGGCCCGCGACGACGTGCTGCTTCATCGCGGCGAAGTAGCCCGGGGTCACCGAGCGGAACTCGTCGGTGGGCATCGGCTCGCCGGGCGCGGGCTGGTAGCCTTCGATGGAGTCGTAGGTCTGCTGATAGCGCCCGCGGGTCGGCAGCACCACGATGGCGCCGGCAGCGCTGACGCCGGGGAGCTCGGAGGCGACGCGCAGCGCCCGCTCGTAATATCGCTCGCGCGCCGCGGGATCCGCGTAGGCCGGTCCGGCCGGCAAGAGGTCGGCGGCGATGGCGCCTTCCGGATCGAAGCCCGGCGCCACGCGCAAGAGCTCGGCGAAGCTGCGGATGAGCAGTCCCGCGCCGACCAGCAGGAAGAGGCAGACCGCCACCTGCGCGACGACCAGGGCCGTGCGCAGGCGTGCGGCGGGGACGCCGGCGGTGCCGCGGCCGCCGTCCTTGAGGGAAGCGGCCAGGTCGACCCGGCTCGCGCGGAGCGCGGGCACGAGCGCGAACGCGAGCGTGGTCACGACGGTCAACCCGGCCGAAAAGGCGAGCACCGACTTGTCCACCGTGACTTCGCCCATCTGCTGCAGCGCCCGCGGCGCGAAGGCGAGCAGCGAATCCAGGCCCCAGGACGCGAGCAGGAGGCCGAGCACGGCGCCGAAGCCGGCGAGCAAGAGGCCCTCGGTGAGGAGCTGGCGGACGATCCGCGATCGCTCGGCGCCCAGGGCGGCGCGCAGCGCGAACTCCTTCTCCCGGGCCGCGGAGCGCGCCAGGAGGAGGTTGGCCACGTTGCCGCAGGCGATGAGCAGCACCAGGAGCACCGCGCCGAAGAGCACCAGGATCGGCTGGCGCGTGGAGGAGACGAAGCGATCGCGCAGCGGCTCGAGATGGAGCAGCGAGTGCATGTCGGGCGGATAGTTGTTCGGATGCGCCTCTGCGATGCGCTGCGAGAACTGCTCGATGTCCTTGTTGGCGGCCTGCACCCGCATGCCCGGCCTGAGCCTGGCGATGGCGATCAGGTAGTGGGCGCCGCGATCGGTCACCCGCTGCCGCTCGGTGAAGCCGTAGGGAACGTAGAAATCGAAGGACCCGGCGAAGCTGAACCCGTCCGGGAGCACGCCGATGATGCGCTTGGACTTGCCGTTGAGCGTGATGGTGCGGCCGACGGCCGTGGGGTCGCTGCCGAACCGGCGCCTGAACGCGGCCGCGCTGACCAGGGCCACGCCGTCGTTGCCCTCCAGATCCTCGTCGGGCGCGAAGGCGCGGCCGAATCGCGGCTGCACGCCCAGGGTGGGAAGGAACCCGGAGGTGACGCGCGCCACCGGAATGCGCTCCGCGCGATCGGCGCCCTGGAGCGCGGCGGTGCCGGCGTTGAACGCGCCGAAGCTCTCCAGCGCGTGCGCGTCGGGGAGGTCGTACAGCTCGGGCACCGAGAGGCCGCCCTTGCCGCTGCCGATGCCGGTGTACGTCCGGTAGATGGAGACCAGGCGGCTCTCGTCGCCCCAGCCCAGCGAGCGCAGCAAGACGGCGTTGACCACGCTGAAGATGGCGGTGGTGGCGCCGATGCCGAGCGCCAGGGCGATCACCGCCGCGGCGGTGAACCCGGGAGCCTTGAGCAGGCCGCGAAAGGCGAAGCGCAGATCCTTGAGAAGCGTGTCCATGGATGCACCTCGCGCGAGGGCGGTCAGGCCGCGGACGATCCCGACTCCTCCACGATGCGGCCGTCGAAGAGCGAGACGGTGCGGGTGGCGAGCCGCGCGTACGCCGGATCGTGCGTCACCATGATCAGCGTCGAGCCGCCCTGGTGCAGCTCGGAGAGGAGCTTCATCACCGCCTGGCCGTTCTTCGAGTCCAGGTTTCCGGTGGGCTCGTCCGCGAGCAGGATCAGCGGATCGCCGGCCACCGCGCGGGCCACCGCGACGCGCTGCTGCTGGCCTCCGGAAAGCTGGCCGGGCATGTGCCGCGCGCGGTGGCTCATGCCCACCCGGCCGAGGGCGTCCTCCACGCGCTTCTTCCGCTCCGCCGGCGGCATGCCGCGATAGGTGAGCGGCAGCTCCACGTTCTCGGAGACGGTCAGGTCGCCGATCAGGTTGAAGCTCTGGAAGATGAAGCCGATGTGGCGGTTGCGCACGTGCGCGCGGTCGGAGGGGGAGAGGTCCTGCACCGGCTTGCCGTCGAGCAGGTACTGTCCGCCGGTGGCCGTGTCGAGCAGGCCGAGGATGGCGAGCAGCGTGGTCTTGCCCGAGCCGGAAGGCCCGACGATGGAGAGCCACTCGTTCTTCTTCACCGCCAGGTGGATGGCGGAGAGCGCATGCGTCTCCACCTCGTCGGTGAGGAAGACCTTCTCCACGTCCTGCATCTCGATCAAAGCATCGCTCACCGGAGCCTCACGCGGTCGGTTGTGTCCCACTGGGACATGTCTGAGAGGATGACGGCGTCGCCCTCGGCGAGGCCTTCGAGCACTTCCACCGTGCTGACCGAGCTGCGGCCGAGCTTCACCTTGACGCGGTGGGCCTCGTCGCCGCCGTTGACCAGCTTGAACAGCTCGACCTGCCCGTTGGGTTGCGCACCCGCGGGCCTGCCGACGTAGAGCACGTTCGCCAGCCGTTCGATCTCGATGGTGCCCTCGACGGTGAGGTCGGGTCGCGCGCCGCGCGGAAGCTCGGCGGGGAGCGAGACGTCCACCTCCACCGAGCCCTGGTTGGCGGCGGGCGAGATGCGCGAGACCTGCCCCTTCACCACGCCGTTGCGGGTGTCGACGGTGGCGGGCAGGTGCAGCGCCAGGTCGCGCGCCTGCGTCTCGGGAATGCGCAGCACCGCCTTGAGCCGCTCCGGCTGCACCACCTTGGCGAGGAGCTGCCCGGGCACCACCCACTGGCCCAGCTCGAGCGGCAGCTCGGAGAGCACGCCCTTGTCCACCGAGCGCACCTTCATCGATTCCACCTGCTTGCGGCGGAAGGCCACCACCGCCTTGAGGCGGTCGATCTGCGCGCGCTGCGCGGCCACCACTTCCTTGCCGCTGCCGGCGACGACCCCGAGGCGCTTCCTCTCCAGCGTCAGCCGGTCGCGCAGCTCGGTGGCATGCTCCACCTGCTGCCGCGCCTCCACCTGGCTGATGACGCCGTCGTGGGCGAGCTTCTCGTCGGCCTTGCCCCGCCGCTCCGCGTCCGCCGCCTGCGCCTCCAGCGTGGCGAGCCCGGATTGGGTGCTGAGCGTGTTGCCGTCGGAGGTGGCGCGCAGGTTGATGAGGTCCGCCTCCGCCTGCGCCAGTTGCCGCTCGGCGTCCAGCGCCTGCAGCATCACGTCCGGGTTCGACAGCTCCATGAGGATGGTGCCGGGCTCCACCTGGGCTCCGGGCCGCAGCGGGATGCGCTCCACGCGGCCGGCGGTATCGGCGGTGATCAGGCGGATCTGCTCGGGAACCAGCGTGCCCGGTCCCTTCACGTCGCGCAGCATCGGGCCGCGCTTCACCGTGTCCGTCCACAGCGAGGCGCGATCCACCACCGGCGCCGCGGCGCGCAGGCGGGAGAGCGCGAAGGTGACCAGCGCCACCGCCGCCAGCGCGATTCCGCCGATGACGAGGTTGCGCCGCCGGGTGTTCTTCGGCTTGCGGGGAATGTCCACCACGCTCGGGCGCGGCTCGGCTCTGGGAATCTCTGCGGGCATCGGGGTCTCCTAGAGCGAAGTTCATGCCAAGGCGCTTCAAAGGGCGCGGCGGGAAGGCTGTGACCGGCGCGGGGACGGGCCGTCCCATTTCCGGACACGGGAAGCCCGGTCGAGCGACTACTCGCTCCGCAGCGCGACGGCGGGGTGCAGGCGCGATGCCCGCCGCCCGGCACGTAGAGGCGATCGCCGCCACCGCATCACTCCGCGCGCAGCGCGACCGCGGGATCCACGCGCACGGCCCGCCGCGCCGGCATCCAGCAGGCGGCGAGCGCCACCGCTCCCAGTCCGGCGGCGAGCGCGGCGTACGTCAGGGGATCGGTTCCGCTGATGCCGTAGAGCATGCTCGCCATCACCCGCGAGAGCGCGAACGCGCCCGCGATGCCGATGACGATCCCCGCCGCAGCCAGCCGGGCGCCCTCGCCGATCACCAGCCGCAGCACCACGCCGCGCTCCGCGCCCAGCGCCATGCGGATGCCGATCTCCCGCGTGCGCTGCTCCACCGAATAGGACATGACGCCGTAGATCCCGACGCTCGCGAGCAAGCAGCGCCACCGCGGCGAAGATCCCCAGCAGCAGCAGGTTGAGCCGGCGGTCCCTCACCGAATCGGAGACCACCTGCTCCATCGACTGCACCGAATAGATGGGCTGCAGCGGATCGATCTCCTGCACCAGCCTGCGCAGCGCAGCCGATGCCTGCAGCGGGTCGCCCTGCGTCCGCAGCGCCACGAAGCCGCCCGCGAGGAAGGCGGGGAAGGCGCGCGCCGCGGCGGCGTGGGGAATGTAGAAGGCCAGGTCCACCGGCCCCTTCCCCTCCAGCGTGTAGTTCTGGGCGTGACCGACCACGCCGACGATCTCCAGCGGCGGCAGCGGGCGGTTTCCGCCGCCGGCCATGCGGTGGCCGATGGGATCTTCGCCGGGAAGTACCTGCGCGCCATCACCTCGTCGATGACCACGACGTTGCGGTCCTTGTCCGCCTCCTCGAAGAACCGGCCGCGCAAGAGCGGAATGCGCATCACCTCGAGATATCCGGGCGTGACCGCGTAGACGTTGGCCTGCGGCTCCCTGGAGGAGTCGGCGGGCTCGTGGCCTTCGAGCACGAACGAGGTCTCCGGCGCCCCCAGGAGCGGCATCCCCGCAGCCACCGCGGCGGAGGTCACGCCGGGCAGCTCGCCCGCGCGCCGCCGCAGCTCGTCGGTGAAGGCAGAGATCTTCTCGCCCGTCGGGTAGCGCGAAGGCGGCAGGGCGACGGCGGCGGTGAGCACGTGCCCCGCGTCGAAGCCCGGATCGATGCCGGTGACGCGGCCGAAGCTGCGCATCAGCAGACCCGCCCCGATCAGCAGCACCATCGAGAGCGCCACCTCGGCGACGATGAGGGCGCCGCGAAGCCGCGCGTGCAGGGTGGTGCCGCGCATGTCCTTGAGCAGCGTGTGCACCGATGGGCGCGAGGCGCGCAGCGCGGGCAAGAGCCCGAAACCGACGCCGGTGACCAGCGCCACGCCCGCGGTGAAGACGAGCGCCACCGTGTCGAGGTGCACGTCGGCACCGCGGGGAAGCGATGCCAGCAGCGGCCGCAGCGCATCGATGCCCCATGCCGCCAGCCCGAGGCCGAGCGCCGACCCGAGAAGCGAAAGGAGCAGGCTCTCGGTGAGGAGCTGGCGGACGATGCGCAAGCGGCCGGCGCCGAGGGCGACGCGGATGGCCAGCTCGCCCTGCCGCGCCGTGGCGCGGGCGAGGAGCAGGTTGGCGACGTTGGCCGCGGCGATCAGCAGCACGAACGCCACCGCTCCCCAGAGCACCAGGAGCGCGCTGCGCGAATCGGAGACCTGGTCCTCGCGCAGCAGGCCGACGTGGATGCCATTGCCCTTCATCTCCGGGTGCGCGTCGTCGAGACGCGCGGCGATTGCGTCCATCGCCTTGCGCACCTGCGCCAGCGTGACGCCGGGCTTCATCCTGCCCAGCGCGTAGATTCCCGGGTGCACGCCGCGGTCGGCGAAGCGGTCGCCGAAGAGACCCAGCGGAACGAAGAGGTCGGCGCCGCTGAAGAAGCGGAAGTCCTGTGGCAGGACGCCCACCACCGTGTAGCTCTCGCCGGAGAGCTGGATCGCCTTGCCGAGGACGTGCGGGTCGCCGCCGAAACGGCGCTGCCAGAGGCCATGCATCAGGACCACCGTGCGCGGCGCCCCGGGCTTGTCCTCCTCCTCCGTGTAGAAGCGCCCGAGGAGAGGACGCACGCCGGTCAGGGGAAGCATCTGCGCGGTGGCCATGCGCCCGAGCACGCGCTCCGGCTCTCCCTCGCCGGTGAGGTTGAAGCTCTCGCGCCGCGACGCGGCGAACCCGGAGAAAAGCCCCGCGGACTGCGCCTTCCAGTCGAGGAAGTTGGGCCACGCCACCGAGGCGGCGGGAAAATTCGGGGCCGTCTCGTTCATCACCACGATGCGGTCCGGCTCCGGATAGGTGAGCGGGCGCAAGAGCGCGAAGCTGATCACGCTGAAGAGCACGGTGTTGGCGCCGATGCCGAGCGCCAGCGTCAGGGCCGCGACCGCGGTGAAGGCGGGCGCCTTGCGCAGCGAGCGAACCCCATACCGCAGGTCCTGGACGAAGCTGTCCATCCTGCGCCTCACAGCGAACGCTGTGCCAATGCCCTCCGTGCATGCATCTGCCCTCCCCTGCCCGGCCGCGGGATCGGCGGTCCCGGATTCGGACAGGCCAGGTTGCTTTTGCTTTTGTGGATTTGCTACGCCGGCACCCATGTCCTTCTGGAGCGAGATGTCCAAGGGCGAGCGGTCCACCTTCCGGGCCTGCTTCGGCGGCTGGGCCCTCGACGGCATGGACTTCCAGTTCTACAGCTTCATCATCCCCTCGCTGATCGCCGGCTGGCACCTCACCCGGGCGCAGGCGGGCACCTTGCAGACCACCACGCTGCTCCTCTCCGCCGTGGGCGGCTGGCTCGCGGGCCTCGTCGCCGACCGCATCGGCCGGGTGCGCACGCTGCAGATCACCATCCTCTGGTTCGCCGTCTTCACCGCCTTCTGCGGCCTGGCGCAGAACTACGGCCAGCTCCTCGCCGCGCGCGCCCTCATGGGGCTCGGTTTCGGGGGCGAATGGGCAGCCGGCGCGGTGCTGATGGGCGAGGCCATCGGCCCGCGACATCGGGGCAAGACGGTGGGCGCGGTGCAGAGCGGCTGGGCGCTGGGCTGGGGCGCCGCGGCCGTCCTCTATACGGTGGTGTTCAGCGCGCTCCCCGAACAGATCGCCTGGCGCGTGCTCTTCCTCGCCGGCATCCTCCCTGCGCTCTTGGTGCTCTACATCCGCCGCAACGTGGAGGAGCCCGCGGTCTTCCGGGCTGCCCGGGCCAGCGGCGCGGGCGGCAACTTCCTCGAGATCTTCGCGCCGGAGATCCTTCCCACCACGGCGCTCGCCGCCCTTCTCGCGACCGGCGCGCAAGGCGGGTATTACGCCATCACCACCTGGCTGCCGACCTATCTCAAGACCGTGCGCGGCCTCTCCGTCTTCAACACCGGCGGCTACCTGGGCGTGGTGATCGCGGGCTCGTTCTGCGGCTACCTGGTCTCCGCCTGGCTCTCCGACCAGCTCGGCCGCAAGCGCAACTTCTATCTCTTCTCGCTCTGCTCGATGGCCACGGTCCTGGTCTACACGCTGGTTCCCATCGGCGACCACGCCATGCTCGTCCTCGGCTTCCCGCTGGGGTTCTTCGCCAGCGGAATCTTCAGCGGGATGGGCGCCTTCTTCACCGAGCTGTTCCCCACCCGGATCCGCGGCTCCGGCCAGGGCTTCAGCTACAACTTCGGCCGCGGCGTGGGCGCGCTCTTTCCCACCCTGGTTGCGCTGCTCGCCAAGACCATGCCCCTCGGTCCTGCCATCGGCATCTTCGCGGCTTCCGCGTATGCCGTGCTCTTCGTCGCCGCGGTGATGCTGCCGGAGACCCGCGGCCGCGAGCTGGCCGCTCTTGGCTGAGCTGCAGCACCTCTGCGCCGGCGCGGCGCTCTTCACGCTGCCCAACCCGCACGCGCTCGATCTGGCGGCCGCGCTCGCTGCGCGTCCGCCGGACGGGTTCTTCGACGCGGTGCCCGGCGCGCGCACGCTGCTCGTCCTCTACGACCCCGAACGGTTCGATCCCGCGCGGCTGGACCTCTCGCTGCGCGGGCGGCGGCCTGCGCCGCGCACCCTCCGGCTGCGCGCCCGCTACGACGGCCCCGACCTCGCTGATGTTGCGCGCGAGCTGGGCGCGCGGGAAGAGGACGTCGTCCGCAGGCACGTGGAGGCGGAGCACCTGGTCTCCTTCCTCGGCTTCGCGCCGGGTTTCGCATACATGACCGGCGGGTTCGGACTGCCGCGGCTGCGAACCCCGAGGGTGAGGGTGCCTGCGGGAAGCCTGGCGGTGGCCGACGGCTACACCGGCATCTACCCGGCGGAGACCCCGGGCGGATGGCGGCTGATCGGGCGCGTCGCCGACGCCATGTTCGAGCCCGGGGCGGACCCGCCGGCGCTGCTGCGAGCTGGAGACCGCGTCGTCTTCGAGCCTGTCGAGGAGCTTGCAACCGTCGCGCGGCCGGCGCCCGACCCGGCGGTGGCGGATCCCATCCTCCGCGTGCTCTCGCCGGGAGCGTATACCTCCGTGCAGGGCGGACCGCGCTATGGCCTCTCCGCGTCCGGCGTTCCGGCGGCGGGTGCGATGGACCTCGCGTCGCTCGCCGCCGCCAACCGCGCGCTGGGAAACGCGCCGCTCGCGCCGGCGCTGGAGATCACCGTGCAGGGCCCGGCGGTCGAGGCGCTGGCTGACGTCTGGGTGTCGTTGGGGCGGCAGTCGCGCCGGCTCCGGCGCGGCGAGCGGATGGACATGGGAGAGGTGGCCCGCGGCGTGCGCACCTATCTCTGCGTCGAAGGCGGCCTCGCCGCGCCCCGGCCCGGAGAGGTGACGCGGGCATTGCGGGCGGGAGAGGTGTTGGGCCGCGCCCCGCCCGGCGCTCGCCCGCCGGAAGCCGCGGAGCCGCCGGAAGCTCCCCTGCGCTTCGGCGAGCCGCTCGTGGAAGTGCGCGCCCACCGCGGCCCGCAATGGCGCCTCTTTGCCAGCCCGGAGGATTTCTTCGACCGCGAATACCGCGTCTCCCCGCGCAGCGACCGCCGCGGCCTGCGCCTGCAGGGCCCGGCGCTCGCGCTCCTGCGGCCGGCGGACATCCCGCCGGAAGGCACGGCAAACGGCGCGGTGCAGGTCCCGGGCGACGGCATGCCCATCGTGCTCGGGCCGGATCGGCCGGTGACCGGCGGATATGCGAAGATCGCGACCGTGGTGCCCGCGGACTTTCCGCTCCTCGCCCAGGCGCGGCCGGGAACGGCCATCCATTTCCTGGAGCAGCCATGGACCTGAACGCCGACCTCGGCGAAGGCATGGACGACGCGGCCATCCTGCCCTTCCTCACCTCGGCCAACGTGGCCTGCGGGCTGCACGCCGGCGGCCCGCTGATCATGGACCGCACCGTGGCGCTGGCGCTGGAGCGCGGGGTCCGCGTCGGGGCGCATCCCTCGTATGCGGATCGCGAGAACTTCGGCCGCACGGCGCAGCACCTCTCCCGCGAAGAGGTGCGCGCGCTGGTCCTCTACCAGGTGGCCGCGCTCGACGGCCTCGTCCGCGCGCGCGGCGGCTCGCTCTCGCACGTGAAGGCCCACGGCGCCCTCTACAACCAGGCAGCCAGAGACCGCGAGCTGGCCGGCGCCGTCGCCGACGCGGTGCGGGCCTTCCGCCGCGACCTGCTGCTCGTCGGGCTCGCCGGATCCCTGCAGATCGAAGCGGCGCGCGCGGCGGGCCTGAACGTCGCCGGCGAGGCCTTTGCCGACCGGCGCTATCTCTCCGACGGATCGCTCATGCCGCGGTCCCTGCACGGCGCCGTCCTCGACGATCCGGAGGAGGCGGCGGCGCAGGCGTTGAGCATCGCCAGGGAAGGGTTCGCGGTGGCGAGCGACGGCTCCCGGGTGGGCATCGACGCGCAGACCCTTTGCCTCCACGGCGACACGCCCGGCGCCGTGCGCATGGCGGAGGCGGTGCGCAGTCGCCTTCAATCCGCCGGGGTGGAGATTGCGCCGCTGTAGGCAGCCGGCGGCAGGCACCCCACCCGCGCGCGCCTACCCGCAGCCACATTCCCGGCGGGCCGCCCGCCATCCTATTCTGCGGTCGTCGAAAAACTTCACGACGGCGGTGCGGATTTGGGCAAGCCCAGGATTCTCGTGGTGGACGACGAGCGCGTCGTGGTGGAGGTGCTCGGCAGCCTTCTCGACGACCCGGATCGCGAGATCCTCACCGCCGACTGCGCCGCGAAAGCGCTCGAGCACGCCCGGGCCGGCGACATCGCCGTTGCGCTGGTGGACAAGAACCTCGGCGCCGACTCCGGGCTCGCGCTCGCGCGCCAGCTCAAGCAGGTGCAGCCGGAATTGGAGGTCATCCTCATCACCGGCTACGCCAGCATCGAGTCCGCCATCGAGGCCGTGCAGATCGGCGCCTTCGACTACCTGACCAAGCCCATCGCCGACTTCTCCGCCCTCAGCTTCAAGGTGCAGAGCGCGGTGGAGAAGAGCCAGCTCCGCCGCTCGCAGCGCGCGCTCACCGAACGGCTGATGGACTACGAGGTCCGGCACCGCCGCATCATCGACGCGGCGCCGGAGGCCATCGTGCTCTACGAAGGCGCCGGCGGCGCGGTGGTGGAAGCGAACGAGGCGGCGGTGAAGCTGTACGGCTACTCGCCACAGGAGCTCCTGCGCGCCACCGCCGCGGACCTGCGCGGCGGCGCCCCCGAGGGCACGCCCGGCCCGGCGCCGGTGCTGCAGCGCCACCGCCGCAAGGACGGGACGGAGTTCACCGCCGAGGTGACCTTCACCGAGTTCCAGCAGCAGGGCCGCACGCTGCGCGTCCAGTCGGCCCGCGACGTGAGCGAGCGCGAGGAGGGGGAAGCGCGCCGCCGCGAGCTGGAGGAGCGGCTGCGCGCGGCGCAGAAGATGGACGCCATCGGCCGCATGGCCGGCGGCGTGGCGCACGACTTCAGCAACCTCCTCGGGGTGATCGCCGCGCACGCCGACTACCTCGGCACCGAGCTCGGGCCGGGGCATCGCCTGGGCGCCGAGGTGGAGGGCATCTGCAAGGCCGCCGAGCGCGGCACGGCGCTCACCCGGCAGCTGCTGCTCTTCAGCCGCCGCGTCCCCCGCGGACCGGCCGTCGCCGACGTGGGCGCGGTGGTCTTCGAGGCGCAGCGGATCCTCTCCCGCGAGCTGCGCGAGAACGTCGAGGTGGCGGTGGAGGTGCCGCAGGCGCTGTGGAGCTCCCGCGCGAACCACGACGACCTGCGCGAGGCGATCCTGGCCCTGGCGGCCAACGCGCGGGACGCCATGCCCGAAGGTGGCAAGGTCACGGTGCGCGCCACCAACCTGGTGCTCGAGGCGCCGGTGCGGCTGCGCGGCGGCGACGTCCCGGAAGGCCGCTACGTCCGCATCACCGTCGCGGACACCGGCGTGGGCATGAGCGACGAGGTGCTGCGCCGGCTCTTCGAGCCGTTCTTCACCACCCGGCCGGGCGGCAAGGGGAGCGGCCTCGGGCTGGCCATGGTCTACGGCATCGCCGGCGCGTCGGGAGGCGGCGTGGACGTCTCCTCCCGCCCCCAGGAGGGGACGCAGGTCTCCGTCTACCTGCCGGCGGCAGACGGCGCGGTGACGCTGCCCGACGCCGCAGAGGTGACCGCCCCTGCGCGGGGCCGGGGCGAGCGCATCCTGCTCGTCGAGGACGAGGAGCACCTGCGCGCGATGGTGCGGCGCATGCTCTGCGCGAACGGATACGACGTGGTGGACGCCCCGGACGCCGAGCAGGGTCTTCGCGCCGCGGAGGGGCGGCGCCTCGACCTGCTCCTGACCGACGTGATGCTGCCCGCGGTGGACGGCCCGGCGCTGGCGGAGCAACTGCTCGAGCTGCAGCCTTCGCTGCGCGTCCTCTACATGAGCGGGTATCCCTCGGGCGACCGCGAGTTCCCCGTTCCCGAGCCGCTCATCCAGAAGCCCTTCACCTCGCTGGCGCTCCTCGGCGAAGTGCGCCGCGTGCTCGACCGCTGAGCCGCCTCAGGACGGGCGCAGCAGCCACTCCGCTTCCCGCGCCGGCACCGCGGGCGAGAAGCGGTAGCCCTGCGCGTAGACCACCCCCAGGCGGCGTAGCGCGTTCTCCTGCTCCGCCGTCTCCACGCCTTCCGCCACCAGATCGCAGCCCAGGTTCCGCGCCAGCGCGACGACGGCGGCGACGATTCCCTCCGCCTTGCCCCCCGACGCCAGCGCCACCACGAAGGAGCGGTCCACCTTGAGCACGTCCACCGGCAGCCGGTGCAGGTAGCTGAGCGAGGAGTAGCCGGTGCCGAAGTCGTCCATGCTGATCTTGAGGTTCAGGCCGCGCAGGCGCTGCAGCACGTCGGCCGCCTCGTCGATGCGGTCCACCAGCACGCTCTCGGTGATCTCCAGGCGCAGCTGCGAAGGATCGATGCCCGAGCTTCCCAGCACCTCGGCCACCTCGCCGATCAGCTCGGGGGCGAAGAGCTGCGAGGCGGAGAGGTTCACCGACAAGGACAGGCGGCCGCCGCGCCGACATCTGCAAGAAGCGCATCCCCGCGCACGCCTCGCGAAGGATGAAGCTTCCCAGCCGGCCGATCAGGCCGGCCTTCTCGGCCGCGGGGATGAAGCGGCCAGGCGGAATCCAGCCCAGCTCGGGATGCTGCCAGCGGGCCAGCGCCTCGAAGCCCGCGATCTCGCCGCCCTCCAGCGTCACGATGGGCTGGTAGTAGACCGCGAGCTGGCCGGCGTCGATGGCGCGCCGCAGCTCGCTGTCGAGCGTGAGCTGCGCCACCGCGCTCGCGTGCATGCTCCGGTCGAAGAGCGCGCGCTGTCCCACCCCCAGCGTCTTGGCGCGATTGGCGGCGGTATCCGCGTCGCGAAGCAGGTCCTCGGCGCGCAGGCACTGCTCGCCGCTGAAGGCCACCCCCACCGACGCCGTGGCGTAGACCTCGCGGTCGGCCACGCGGAAGGGCTCCTCCAGCGCGCGCTGGAGCCGCTCGCCGGTGCGCACCGCGGCCCCGGGGTCGTGGATGCGCTCGAGGAGCACGCCGAACTCGTCGCCGCCCAGCCGCGCCGCGAGCGCGCCGGCCTGCAGCGCCCCGCGGATGCGGCCGGCGATGCCGCGAAGCAACTCGTCGCCCGCGCCGTGGCCGAGGCTGTCGTTGACCACCTTGAAACGGTCGAGGTTGAGCAGGATCAGCGCGACCGCGGTTCCGGGGCTGCGGCGCGTCCGCTCCACCGCGGCGGCAAGACGCTGCATGAAGGGGCCTCGCGCCACCAGGCCGGTGAGCGGATCGCTCAGGCCCATGCGCGGCAGCGCGTCTACCGGTTTGCGCGCCAGCACCGGGGCCGCCGCCTCGCAGGTGGCGCGGGTCAGCTCCAGCGCTCCCGGCCCCGGCGTGGCAGAGGCGAACGTCTCCAGGGCGCCGACGGTGCGGCCGCCGGCCACCAGGGGAAAGAGGAAGGAGACGCCGTCGTGCAGCCGATCCACCTTCTTCCAGTGCAGCTCGCCCCGGAGCGCTTCGTCGAGGAAGCCGGGGGCGTGCCGCCGCTCCTCCGCCGCCGCGCGCAGGGGCTGCAGCGCGCGACCCGGGCGCACGTGCCAGACCGGCCGGCGCTCCGCGTCGTTGCGCAGCTCCAGCCGCGCGGCGTTCCAGCCCGCGCGCGCGCAGAGCTGCGCCAGCACCACCCGCGAGGCCAGCTCCGCGCCGGCCGCTTCGTCCGCCAGGCGGGCGATGCGCTCCGCGGTTGCCGAACGGACCATGTCTGCTTCCATCAGCACCGTATTCTCCTCAGGCCACGCGGTTGCGGCCCGCACCCTTCGCCTCGTACATGCGCGCGTCCGCCTCGGTGAGCAGTTGCTCCAGCGAAGCCGTCTTCGGCGTGAGCGTGGACACGCCGACGCTCACGGTCACCGGGATCGGCCCCGCCGCGGTGACGATGGGATCCTCGGAGACCGCGCGGCGGATGCGGTCGGCGAGCAGGCCGTGGGCGGAGAGGATCTGCGTCATGGGCAGGAGCAGCGCGAACTCCTCTCCGCCGTAGCGCGCGAGCAGATCGGCCGCGCGCAGGCAGGCGGTGATGCGCTCCGCCACGCCGCGCAGCACCTCGTCGCCCACCGCGTGCCCGTAGCGGTCGTTCACCTGCTTGAAGCGGTCCACGTCGAGGATCAGGGCGCTGAGCGGCTGGCCGTAACGGCGCGCCGTCTCGAAGACGCGCTGTCCGAGAAGGAGGAAGTGGCGGCGGTTGGAGATGCCGGTGAGCCCGTCGGTGGTGGCGAGCCGCTTCACCTCGGAGAAGAGGCGCGCGTTGTCCACCGCCACCGCCGCCGGCTGGATGAAGCTGAAGGCGGTGCGCGCGGCGCGCTCGTCGTAGGGCGCGTTCCGCTCCAGGCAGACCAGTCCGGCGGCCTGCTGCTCGCGGGAGAGCAGCGGCAACACCAGCGTGCGCCCCGAATCGGAGAGCGCCGGCATGCGCTCGCGCAGGGCGCGGTCGGAGTCGGCGTCGAGGCGCGGGCGGTGCAAGTCCTCGCCGTCCACGTAACCGCGCGAGAGCGCGATCTCGAACCCCTCGGACCGGGCCACCAGCACCACCGCGCGGTCGAAGGTCACCACCCGCGAGAGCGAGTCGAGCAGGCGGTGCAGCACCTCCTGCAAATCCAGCGTCTGGCTGAGCGCGAGCACGAGCTTGAGCTCGTCGCGCTCGCGCAGCCCGCTGGTCATGGCGTTGAAGGTGCGCGAGAGCTGCGCCAGCTCGTCCCTGCCCCTGGCCGGCACGGTGACGTCGAGCGTCCCTTCGGCGATTGCGCGCGCCGCCGCGTGCAGCGTCTGCACCGGGCGCGTCACCACCCGCACCGCGACGAGGCCGGTGACCACCGCGAGAAGGAGCGCGAACACCACCCAGAACGCCGCCGTGCGCATGGCCCCACGCAAGGGGGCAAGCGCCTCCGCCGCCGGCTCTTGCACCACCACCTTCCATCCCAGAAGCGGCGCGCTCGCCGAGGCGCCCAGCAGGTCCGTCTCCGGCCCCGGCGTGAGCAGCGGATGGCTGGAGAGATCGGTGCGGTCGCGCACCAGCACCCGATCGTGGTGCGCGATGACGTGGTTGCGCGTATCCACCAGGAACGCCTCGCCGCTCTGCCCCGCCTTGAACCCGAGCACCGATCGCAGCACCGGCCGCAGCGAGAGCTCCATCGCCAGCACCCACTTCTCGCCGGGCACCTTGGCCGCCAGCACCACCCGCGGCACCACTTCGCCCGCGCCGTCGGGCAGCGCGTAGACCGGGCCGATGGCGAGGCCGGTCTCCAGGGCGGCGTCGAGCGGCACGTGGTGCGAGTACGCCACCATGCCCAGCTCGCTCACCGTCTCGTGCTCCGCCGCCTCGCTCCCCAGGGTGGCGAAGCGCACCGACGGCACCACCGCGTTGCCTTTCTCGTCGAAGAGCCCGAGCACGTCCGCGCCGCGCGTCTCCTTGTAGAGCAGCAGCAGCGCCTGCTGCCGCGTCTCGGCGTCCAGCTCGGGCAGCCGCAAGGTGCGGGCCGCGAGCGAGAGCGCCTCCAGGTCGTCGAGGACCGTCTTCTGGCATTCCAGCGCGAGCGCGCGCGCGTCCTGCGCGAAGAGCTGCTTGAGCTGCGACTGGAGCGCGGCGCTTCCGCGGGGCAAGAGGACGGCCAGGACCAGCACCAGGGGGACGGTGACCGCGCAGCCGAGGAGGAGCGAGAGCTTGGCCGCGAGCCTCACGGCATTGCTCCCGGGCCGGTCACTCCCCTATATGATGGGTCATGCGCATCGCGGCAGCCCTGCTGGTTGCTTTTGCCGTCTGCGGCCCGGCCTGCCGGTGCGACGCCCAACGACCTGCGCCCACCCCGACGCCGCGCGCAGAGGCGTCGCCCGCGCAGACGGAGGCCCCCGCGGCGGTGCTCACCGGAAGCCGCGGCACCGTGGAGCTGCAACGGGGCAGCGGCGCGTGGGGACCGGCCGCTTCCGGCGAGCACATCGGCGTCAGCGACGGCGTCCGGACACACCCCGATGCCGAGGCCGAGGTTTCCGTCGACGGCGTCCGCATCAAGCTGCACGACCGCAGCGAGCTGCGCCTCTCCGCCGTGTCCCCCGGCCTCTTGCGCGCCCGCGTCCACGGCCGCATCGAGTCCAGCGTCGAGCCGGGCAAGGGGCGCGTCTCGCTCCAGGTGGACGACGGCGGGGCGGTCGCCGAGAGCACCGGCGGCCATTTCCTCCTCACCGCCGAAGGCAAGGCCGTGGTCGTCGCCGCAACCGAAGGCGCGGTGGAGGTGACCTCCGCCGGCAAGACGGTGCACGTGCGCGAAGGGCAGCTCACCCGCGTCGAGGGCAGCGGCGTCCTCGACCAGCCCGCCGCGGCGCTGAAGAAGGTGCTGCTCGCCGTCCAATGGCCCGGCGACAAGACCAACCGCAGCTCCATCCCGCTCTCCGGCCGCGTGGCCGCCGGCAGCCGCGTCTACGTGCAGGGCGAGCCGGTGGAGGTCGCTCCTTCCGGCGAGTTCCACGCCGACGTGCGCCTTCGCGACGGGGCGCAGAAGATCGCGGTGGTCACGGTGGATCCGCTGGGCAGGAGAAAAGAGGCCCAGTCGCGGGTCACGCGCGACCAGTCGGTGCCGGAAGTGAAGGTGGTTTCTCCCTGGAAGCGCTGAGCGGCGGCGGCGACGGAGCGCGATCAGCGTCCCCAGCCAGGCCAGCGCTCCTCCCGCGTTGGCCCCGTTGCATCCGCAGCCGCCGGCATCGAAGCGCAGCCGCGAGACGCGCACCCAATCCTCTTGCAGCCCGGAGAGCGCCTCGCCGGACGCGCCCTGCACCATGGCGGAGGAGCCTGCCTCTGCGCCGGGCGTGGCGCTCAGCCGCGCCGTCACCGAGACGAGGATGGTCTGTCCCGGCGCGAGCTGCGGCAAGAAGACGGCGGTGCCTTCCATCGAGAGCGCGCCGTCCTGCGTCGCCGCGGCGTCGAGCGCGAGCCCGCGCGGGTCGAAGCAGAAGCCTGGCGCCGTCGAGCACGGTGTTCCCGGTGTTGGCGATCTCGGCGTGCAGCGTGCGCGCCGCGCCCGGCGTGTCGCCGCCTTCGCCGGTGAGCGTGAGCCGGGCCGACGTGGACGGCGGCGGCGCGGCGACCGGGATCACCACCTCCGCGTTCGCCGGGGAGGAGGCGCCGTCGGTTGCCGCGTAGGTGAATCCGTCATTGCCAACGAACCCGTCGGCGGGCAGATAGGTGAAGGAGCCGTCGGCATTGAGCGCGAGCGTGCCGTGCTGCGGCCCCGCCACCAGCGCGGCGCTGAGCTGCAGCCCTCGTGGGGACGTGTCGTTTCCCAGAACACCCGGAGCGGCAATGGAGAGCGTCGTGCCGGCCTGCGCCTCGTAGCTGTCGGGATTGGCGGACGGCGGCGGCGCGGCGGCAACCTGGAAGGTCACCGTCGCGGCGGCGGACGAGAGCAGGCCGTCGCTGGCCGCATAGGTGAAGGAATCGGCGCCGGCGTACCCTGCCGCCGGGCTGTAGGTGAACGATCCGTCCGGCGAGATGGATACGGCGCCGTGCGACGGCGCGGTCACCAATTCGGCGGCGAGCGGATCGCCGTCGGGGTCGAAGGCCTGCGCGAGGAGGGCGGCGGTCACGCTGAGCGGCGAGCCCGGATCGACCGCGAACGACAGATCGGGAGCGACCGGCTGCCGGTCGCCCAGGTTGCACGCGCTGACGTCGGGCAACTCGAAGCCGTCGTAGAGCAGATCTCCGGAGAGCACGGCGAACGCGCTCACCGTGTAGGGCGCGCATCCGGCGGCGAGGCGGTGCTGGCCGGTCAGCGCCACCGTCTGAGAGGCGGGCGCCGCGTTCGCGCCGGCGAGGTGCAGGAGCGCGGGCGCGGCCCAGGCGGTGGCGGCGTCGGAGGAGTGGAACTGCAGCCACATCTCCTGGCCGGCAGCGAGCGGGCCGTGGAAGGCGACGGTGAATTGCGCGGCGCCGAACGGCTGCGAGACCAGACCCGCCACCGGCGAAACCGTGACCAGATCGTCGTCGAGGTTCACCGCGGTCACGCTGGCGGGCGACTTTCCCGAGAAGGTGGAGTCCGAAGAGACGCAGGGCCCGAGGACGATTGCGTAGGCGACGTTGCCGTCCGCAGCGGCATCGTCGACGCCTGCAACCGTGACGGTCTGCGGGACGTTCCAGTTCAGCGGCGTGAAGGTGAGAGACGCGGGCGCCGCGACGCCTTCCGTCGCGTCGTTGCTGGAGACGGGCATGGTGACGGCGCCGGACGGCGCACGCCCGAGCGCGACGGTGAACGATGCGGTCTTGCCGCGCTCTGAGGTGACCAGCCCGTGCGCCGGAGTGAGGTAGAAGAGCGGCGCGGTTGCCGGGTTCGCGGCCTTGACGGTCAAGGTCAGCGCCCTGTTTCCCACCGCGAGCGACGGGACCAGCTTCGCGGGGTTGTTGATCAGGCGGATCTGCGACGGCTGCAGGGCTGCGGGAGAGCCGCCGAGTCCGTAGAGCGCGATGGGGACCGGACCTCCAACCGAGCTGAGCCCGCCCATGTCGATCACCACCTCGCTGTCGGCGTCGAAGGCGAGATAGCCGGCGCCGCAGTCGAGCTGATCGAAATCGACGCCGGCGGTGGCATAGGCGGAGAGGCGCAGCGCGAGCGTGCCGTGGCGCAGGTCGCAGTTGCTCGCGTGCAGGATGCCCTTGGCCGAGGCAAGGCCCGGCCGGATCGTCGCTCCGGGCACCGAGTTGTTGGCGGTCCACAGCCAGCCCACGCTGCCGGTGCCCGACACCGTCCCGTGCTGCGCGGAGGAAGCCCCCACCACCACGATGGGCAACGGGCCGGCCACGGCGCCGGTGACGAGCAGCGTCCCCTCCTGGACGCGGATGAGGCCGAAGGACGATCCGCCGAGGTTCAGCCGCCCGCTCGCGGTCAGGGTCCCGGGGCCCACCTTGACCAGATCGACGAACCCGTTGGCGGTCTGGTCCGCGAGGGTTGCGCCAAGCGTGCCGGAGAAGGTGGAGTCGCTGCCGTCCGCACCCACGAACAGCGTCGCCTTGGCGGCCGCCGAGTTGATCACCGAGCCGCCGCCGGCGAGCGAGCCCACCGAGATGGTCTGGCCCTTCGCGTCCAGCACCGCGCCCGCGCCGAGGACCAGCGCGGTGCCTCCGGGGAGCGCGTCTCCGCCGGCGGCGAGCGTGGCCTGCGACACGGTGGTGGCGCCGTTCCAACGGGCGCTCTGCAGATCGAAGGTGGTGGCGTTTGCGAGCGTGCCCTGCGCCTCGAATCCCGAGAGAGCGACTGCGCCGCTGCCGAGCACCGGCACCTGCACGATCAGCTTGCCGCGCGCTCCGCGCGAGAGACCCGAGCCACTCAGCACCAGCGCGCTCTGCGGCAGCGCGCCGGGCTGCAGGGTCACATCGGAGGCCGCGGAGACGGCGAGGGAGGAGATCACGCGCACGCCGTCGAGGGCGATGGTTCCGCCCGCGGGGACGATCACGTCCGCGGTGCCGTCGTCGGGTGGCACTGCGCCGCCGGACCAATTGCCCGCGTCGGCCCAGCGGCCATTCCCGGCGGCGCCCGTCCATGAAAACGGAGCGGCCCCGGCAGCCAGTGACAACAAAAATGTGAACCCCAGCGCCCTCACGCCCGCACCCTAAGGGGGCTGGCCGCGGCGTTAAAAGGCGCAGTTCACGCCGCTCGCCCTACCTATCCGCATGTAGGCGGCACAACCACAATGCGGCGGCCAGCAGAATTTTGCATGGCGACCTCGCCCCCACCCGGGGAGGCTGGTCTACGCTGCCGGACATGGCCGCGTTCCTTCTTCTCGCGCTCGGCATCGCCCTGCGCGCGGAGCAGCCAGATGTGGTGCTCTCCGAGGGCATGCGCGTGCGGCTGCAGATCTCTGCGCCGGGCGCGCCGCCCGATGCGCGCGTCGAGCTCTGGAGCAGCGTGGGTCGCATCGAGGAGGTGCGGCGCGAATCGCCGGATCTCTTCAGCGC
The DNA here is from genome assembly GCA_963792275.1 of uncultured delta proteobacterium. Lineage (GTDB taxonomy): Bacteria > Myxococcota > Myxococcia > Myxococcales > 40CM-4-68-19 > 40CM-4-68-19. The sequence continues at coordinate 683,555 of CAWBVQ010000003.1, read as the reverse complement.
GGTCTACCTCCCGCCCTCGGAGATGGTGCCACAGGTCGTGCTCCTGCGCGCGACCTTGCAGCGAGGAGGAGAGCGCGAGCACGGGTGGCTTGCGCTGCCCTTGATCGTGAAGGCGCTGCTCCCGGTGCAGACCAAGCCCCGATCGCGCGTCGCCATCGGCATCGGCGGCGCCGTCTTCGGGCCCGTCCGCGCCGATGCCTCGGGGAAGGCCCGCGTGGCGGTGAAGATTCCGCCCGGCGCGCGCACCGCGGACGTGCGCGTCCGCGACCCGTTCGGCAACGTCAACGAGACCCCTGTGGACCTGCGCCCGCCGCCGTTCCAGCGGCTGAGCCTCTTCGCGCCGCGCGAACAGGCGAGCTGGGCGGACGCGCAGCCGGTCGTGGTGGAGATCTTCGCCGTCGCTCCCGACGGCCGGCCCGCCTCCGCCGCCGACCTGACCGTGACCACCGACCGCGGGCAGTTGGGGCCGGTGCGCGAAATCGGGCCCGGCGTCTTCCAGGTGCCCTTTCGCGCCCCTGACCGCGCCGGAGGAGTGGCCACCATCCGCGCGGCCCTGGCGCGGCATGCACCCCAGACCGCCGCCATCGCGGTGCTCGCCGGTCCGCCGGCGCAGATCCACCTGACCGCAACGCCCGCGCAGCTACGCGAAGCGGGCGACGTGCGCGTCGAGGCCGAGGTCCTCGATGCGCGCGGCAACGTCCTGCCCGCCGACGGACTGCGCTTCTGGAGCGACGGAGGCGAGCTGGTGCAGCAGGGCGCCGCGGCGACGCTTCGGGCCGCGGGGGACGGCAAGAGCGAGGTCCAGGTGGCGGCCGCGGTGGCCGGGGCCGAGGCGTCGATCCGGGTTCCGCTGCGGCCAGCCCAACAGGCGATGGCCATGCGCGAAGAGCGGGCGGACGGCATCGCCCTCGGCGCGCTTCTGGGCGGGCAGTCGAACCTCGCCCGCGCCAATGCCGGAACGATGCAGGCGGAGCTGGCGGTCCATCCCGGCCTGGCAGCCGTCGAGCTCCTGGCTCGCGCCGGAGTGCTGCAATTCGCCGCCGCGCGGGACGTGGCGGCGGGCCCACAGACGAGCGCGCTGCGCGGTCTCTCGCTCCTTGCCGGCGTGCGCGCTTCCCTTCCCCTTCGCGGCGCCCTCTCGGCCCACGCGGCGCTCCTTGCCGGCGGCCTGCGGACCTTCGGCTCGCTCAGCGTGGTGGACGGTCCCGCGGCGGGATTCACCCAGCGCACCGCGCAGTGGGGACTGGTCGCGACCGCCGCGGCAGGAGCCTCGCTCCGCCTCGGCAAGGGCCGCGCCATCGCCGAGCTCCAGCTTTCCCATGCTCCGGGTCGCGGCGACCTCGAAGGCAACCTCGGCGGAGTGGGCATCTCCGTCGGCTACCTCTTCGCGCTGCGCTGACCAGGGACCCTGACCATGCGCTTCCGATCGAAGATCTTCGCGGTGTTGACGGTGGTGGGACTGTTGCCACTGGCGCTGCTGGGCTTCCTCAGCTTCACCGTCAACCGGGACGAGCTGGAGCGCACCGCCACGCAGTCGCAGGAGTCGGTGGCGCAGGAGGCGGCGCGCGGAGCGGAGCACTGGGTGGCGCGCGGCGTGGAAGGGCTGCGGCTCTCCATCTCCATCCTGCCCTTCGAGCAGCTCAAGCCCGGCGAGGTGGCCGCCGCGCTGCACATCCCTTACGGGCAGCTCCAGTTCGTCGATGCGCTTGCGCTCCTCGACGAGCGCGGAAATCTCGCCGCGCCGCTGGTCGCCGAAGCGCGGCCGGGCTCGTCGCATCCGACCTTCACGGCGGCGGACCTGCCGCACTTCCTCGCCGGCGTGCCGCTCGAGCTCGCGCTGCAGGCGGGCACCGCCCTGGGCGCGCCCTACCTGTCGGCCTCCGGCGAGCCGCACGTGGCGGTGGCGGTGCGCATCTCCTCGCAGCCGCAGCGGGTGGTGGCGGCGCAGTTCTCCCTCGACGAGCTGCACGCGATGATGCAGGAAGTGGCGCGGCCGCCGGCGGTCGCCTTCCTCACCACCACCGAGGGCGGCCTGCTCGCGAGCGCGAGCCCCCGTCACGCTCCGGAGCCCTTCGCGTCGCTGGTCAGCGCGGCGGCCGGAGCGCACGGTCCCTTCTCGCGCGCGTTGCCCGGACCGGGCGGCGAGGAGTGGATTGCTTCCGCCGCGCCGGTGGGCGGCCTGGGATGGGCGGCGGTCCTGGCGCAGCCCGCCTCGGCGGCGCTGGGACCGGCGCTGCGCGTGCGCCGCTACACCATCTTCTGGGCGGTGGTCGCGCTGCTGCTCACCGGGGCGCTCGGGCTGCTCGTCTCGCGCAGCCTCACCGTGCCCATCGAGCGGCTGAAGAAGTCGGCGCAGGCGCTCCAGGAAGGGCGCTACCGCGAGCCCATCGGCGCCTTCGGCCAGGACGAGCTGGGCGAGCTGGCGCAGGCCTTCGGACACATGGCCCGCGAGATCCAGCGGCGCGACGAGGAGATCCGCGCCTGGAACGCGGAGCTGCAGCGCCGCGTCGATCAGAGGGGCGAGGAGCTGAAGGCGGCGCAGGACCAGATCCTGCGGACGCGCAGGCTCGCCGCCATCGGCTCGCTCGGCGCCGGCGTCGCGCACGAGATCAACAACCCGCTGATGGCCATCGGAGGCTTTCTCGCGCTGCTCCAGCGCGACGCGGGCGAGAAGCAGGCGGCCACGCTGCGCAAGGCGCAGGAGCAGGTGCAGCGCGTCGCCCGCATCGTGGAAGGCATGCTGCAGTTCGCCAGCCAGGAGCGCGCCGTGCAGGGGCGCAGGTTCGCGCTCGCGGCGCCGGTCAGGAGCGTGCTGCAGAAGTATGCGCCGCAGCTCGAGCACGGCCGCATCGAGCTCTCCGCGGAGCTGGACGGCGCCGCGCGCGAGGCGGAGGGCGATCCCATCCAGATCGAGCAGGTGGTGGAGCACCTGGTGCGCAACGCCATCCAGGCCATGCCCGACGGCGGCAGGCTGCGGGTCGAGGTCGCCGCGGTGGGAGGCGACTCGCTGCGCCTGGTGGTGGCGGATACCGGCCGCGGCATCGCGCCGGGAGTCCGCGAGCGCATCTTCGACCCCTTCTTCTCCAGCAAGGGCGGCGCCGCCAAGGGCGCGGGGCTGGGCCTCTCCATCTCCCACAGCATCGTCGAGGCCCACCACGGCCGGATCGTGGTGGACAGCGTCGAGGGCCATGGATCCACCTTCACCGTCATGCTGCCGGCCGCGGCCGCTGCCGCTCACTTGAGCTAGGGGACGCAATGACCGAACCCAATCGCCGCGAGCTGATGGAGGAAGCGGAGCCGCTCGCGCCCGGCCTGATCCACGAGCTGCGCCATCCGCTGATGGGCCTGCTCGCCGGGCTGGAGCTCCTCGCCCGGCGCATCCCGGCGGTGGGCGGCACGCAGGAGTGGCAGCTCCTCAACGGACAGGCCGCGCGGATGGAAGAGCTCTTGCGCACCTACCAGGATCTCTTCGCCGGCGGGCCGGTGCAGCGCGCTCCCTTCGCGGTGGACGAGACCATCCGGCGCGCGGTGGCGCTCCTCAGCCCGCGCATCCGCAAGCTGGGAGACCGCTTCTCGGTCGAGTCCTGCCCCGGGCCGGTGCTGGCGGTGGGCGCGGCGCCGCTGCTCGTCCATGCGGTCACGAATCTATTGGTCAATGCGCTCGACGCGGTGGAAGAGCGCGGCGGGCCGGCGCGGCTTCAAGTGAGGGTGCTCTGCGCGCCGCGGCTCGTGCAGGTGCGGGTCAGCGACGAAGGCATCGGCATTCCCGACGACGTGCAGCCGCTCATCTTCCAGCCCCGCTTCACCACCAAGCCCGCCGGCAAGGGCACCGGGCTGGGCCTGCACCTCGCGCGCACCGCCATGGAGCGCGCCGGAGGCGAGCTGCGCCTCGTCGATGCCGCCGATCCCGACCGCGCCTCGTGGGCGCGCACCGAGTTCGGCATCTCCCTTCCCGCGGCTGGAGGCGCAGGGCGGTGAAGAACCCGCGCAACAGACTGCCCGCTACAGGTCGCGGCGCTGATCGCCGCGGTGCTTCTGGCGGCGCTGCTCGTCTTCCGCCTGGGCGTCTACGAGCCGCCCCGGCCGCCGCCGGCCGCGGCTGCGCCTGTGGCGCCGCCGAGCCGTGTGGTGCAGGCGGTGGTCCTCTCCGTGCAGGGCGAGGTGGAGCGCGGCCGCGACGGCGCCGCCTGGTCGGCGGTGGAGCCGGGCCAGACGGTGCACCCGGACGACCTGCTCCGCACCGGCGCGCACGGCCATACCGATCTCGCCATCGGGCAGAAGTCGCGCCTGAGCATCGGCGAGTCGTCGGAAGTGTCGGTCCGCGAATTGACCGACATGGTGCACCGCTTCCGCCTGACCCGCGGACGGATGGCGGCGGAGTACGACCGCGAAGGCGACCGCGTGCTGCGGGTGGAGGACGGCGCGGGCGACGCGGTGGCGGAGGCGAAGGCGGCGCGCTTCAGCCTGCTCAGCACCGGCACCGGCATCGCGGTCGCCACCTCTTCGGGCGCCGTCAACCTGAGCGCGCGCCGGCAGACGGTACAGGTGGAGGCCGGCGAGCAGTCGTTCGCGCCGCGCGGAGGCGCGCCGGTCGCGCCCTCGCCCATTCCCACCGCGGTGCTGCTCAAGGTGGCAAACGCCATGGCCGGCGCAAGCCCCACGCTCTGCGCGGAGATTGACGGCAAGGCCGCCCCATCCTCCGAGGTGACGGTGGACGGCTCGCCGGTCGCGGTGGCCGAGGACGGCAGCTTCCACGAGACCGTTCCCCGCACCCAAGGCAAGCACAGCGTGCTGGTCGCCATCCGCGATCTCGCCGGCAGGCAGAAGACGCATGCCGTTCCCTGCAGCCCCTTGCCCGCGACCATCGACGACATGGCCATCCGCTGGAAGGAGGTGCCGTGATGTTGGCGACGTTGGCGGCGCTCCTCACCGCGGGCCTCGTCTCCGGCGTGGAAGTGCGCGCCGAGCCGCCGCTCTTGCGCCTGGAGAGCGCCGATCGCGCCGAGCTGAGCTTTCGCGCCCCGCCGGGACCGCTCTCCGTGCAGTGCAGCGCCGGAAGGCTGGAGGGCCTGCGCGAGGTTGCGCAAGGCGAGTGGCGCGCCACCTGGCATGCGCCCCGCGCGCGGCTGCCCAGGGTGGCGCTGATCGTGGCGCGCAGCGGCGACGCGGTGGGCTCCGTGGCCCTGCCGCTCTGGGGACAAGGTGAAGCGGAGGTTCGCACTCGCCCTGGGGGGGTGGTGGACGTCCGCATCGGGCCGGAGACCTTCGGACCCATGCGCGCCGGAAAGGACGGCCGCGCCTTCGTGCCGGTGGTGGTGCCGCCGGGGGGTGGATTACGCCGAGCAGGGCGAGCGGCAGATCGACCTCAAGGTCCCGCGCACGCGAACGGTGCAGCTCGCGCCGATGCCGCTTTCGTTGGAGTCGGACCGGCCGCAGGTGGTGGAGATCGCCATCGCAGCGGTGACCCGCAGCGGCGCGCCGCTCGCCAAGGCGCACCTCCGGCTCCACGCGTCGCGCGGAGAGGTGACCGACGTTGCGCCGCTTGCGCCGGGCCTCTACCGCGCGCTCTGGCGCGTGCCTGCGGGTCCGGCGGGCCCCGCGGTGGTGAGGGCCACGGTCGCCGGCGATCCCGAACCGGCCCGGGGGGAGATCAGGCTGGTGGCGGGCGCCACCAGGCGCATCGAGTTGAGCGCAGCCAAGGGAAAGGCCGAAGCGGGCGGCCCGGCGCTGGAGCTGCGCGCGATGGCCTTCGACGCTGCAGGGAATCTCACGGCCGACCCGCTGGAGTTCAGCGCCTCTTCGGGCGCGCTGGAGAGCAGCGCGCGGGCGGAGGGCGACTATCGCCTTCGCTTCCAGGCGCCCAAGGCCCTGGGCGGCCAGGGCGTCTCCACCGTGACCGCCCGTTCGCCGCGCACCAAGGCAGTGGCCACGCTGCGCATCGCGCTGACCGCCGCCTCGGCGGAGCGCGCGGAGGTGGTCCCCGAACGCCGCGCGGTCATCGCCGACGGTCACAGCGCGGTGCGGCTGCGCGTGGTCCTGCGCGACCGCTTCGGCAACGAGGCCCAGGGCACGCCGGTGCTCGCGACCGACACCGGCAGCGTCAGCGCCGCGGTACCCGACGGAGCCGGCTTCGTCGCCACCTTCGTGCCGCCCCTGCTCCACGAGGGGGGTGAGGCTACGGTGGCGGTACGCTCCGGAGCCGCCCAGGCGCGCACGCAGGTGGCGCTGCGCCCGCGCGTCCGCGAGCTGGCGCTGAGCGCGCGCACGGGCTTCTTCAGCGACCTGCACGGCCTCGCCGCGCCGCTCCTCGGCGTCGAGGGCGCGCTGCGCACCCAGGCGCTCGGGCTGCAGTTCGCGCTCGTCCTCGACCTCTCCTGGGCAGGCGGCAGGCAAGAAGGAGCGGTGGGCGGAGCGGTGCTCGACTCGCGCGACGACTTCCTCATCGGCTCCGCTGCCGGCGCGGTGCGGGTACCGCTCACCGACAAGACGGTGATCTGGGCGCAGGCCGGCGCCGCGCTGGTGGGCGCTGCCGCATCGGTGCGCGTCAGCGGCGCCGCGCGCGGAGACGCCACCTCTCGCGGCGCGGTGCCCGGCGTCGAGGTGGGTCTCGGCGCGGAGCGGCGCATGTGGGGCGGCGCGCCGTTCTTCGAGGCGCGGCTCCTGCGCACGCAGCCCTTCTCGCTTCCCAACCTGGACGGCGCGCTCACCGCCTTCACCCTCTGCGCGGGCTACCGCCTCGAGATGCTCTGACCATGATGCGCCACGCCGCCATCCTTGCCGTCCTCGCCGCGGGCTGCGCGCGCCTTTCCGGCGCGGATGCGCCGCGGCTGGAGTCCATCGAGCCCGCCGGCGCCTACCTGGGGCAACCCGTGGACGTGCGCCTCACCGGCATCGGCTTCCAGGCGCGCGGCGTGCAGCATCTGGAGGGCGGCCGCGACGTCTCCGCCGACTTCACCGTGCGCATCGGCGGAGTGGCCCTCTCCGATGTCCACTACGCGCGCAGCGCGGACGGCGTCGACGTGCTGCAAGCGCATGCGCCGGCCGATCTGCCGGCCGGCGTCCACGACGTGACGGTGGTCGATCCCTATGGCCTCGCCGGCGCGTTGCCGGGCGGATTCACCGTCTCCGACAGCGCGCCGCCGCTGGTCTCGGCTTCTCTCCTGGCGCCCGCGCAGGTGGAGATGGGCGCGCAGTTCCACGCGCAGGCGCAGCTCGCCAATGCCGGCGGAGTGGCCGCGCGGGTCGCCTCGCTGGAGGTGAACGGCGTTCCCGCCGCCGTCGCGGGGCTGACCGTCGCGGCGGGCAACACGCTCGCGGTGGACCTCCCCCTGCAACTGGCCGCGCGCGGAAGCACGGACCTCGCGCTGCGCGCCGTGCTGGTGGATGGCTTCACCGGCCTGCCGCTCCCCGACGCCACCGCGGCAGCGCGGGTGCTGGCGCTCTCGCCCCCGGCGCTGGCGGCGGCGCTGGGCGCGCCACCCGCCTCCGTGGACGTGGGACAGGACTTCAGCATTTCGCTCACCATCTCCAACACCGGCGACGCCGATGCCACCTCCGTGGCGCCGTCGCTCACCGCCAATGGCGCGCTGGCCGCGCAGGCGGTCGCCCCTCAGGACGTTCCTGCCGGCGAGTCGCGCACCTGGGTGTTGCCGCTGCGCGGGACCGCGTCCGCCGTGGCGCAGGTGGAGGTTGTGGCGGCAGGCGTGGACGCGCTCACCGGCGCGACGCTGGGCACCTCTGCGCTCTCCACTCCCGTTGCCGTCCAGATGCCGGCGCACCTGCACGTGCTCGGCACGACGGCGCCCGCCGTCGTTTCGGTGGGCCAGGTCTTTCGCGCGGAGCTCCAGGTCGAAAACGACGGCGAAGCCACGGCGCTGGCGGTGGGCGACGCCAGCTCTCCGTCGCCGCTGACCACCTGGGTGAGCGCGACGCCTCCGCAGCCGCTGGCCGGCTCGGCGCGGGCGGTCTTCGGCTGGACCGTGCGCGCGGACGCCGCCGGTGCCGCCCAGGTGGCCGCCTCGCTCGCCGGAACCGACGCCAACACCTCCGCCGCGGTCTCCGCGTCGGCCATCCTGCCGGTGCAGATCCAGACGGCGGCGGCGCTCGGGCTGGACCTCGCCGTCCCCGCCCAGCTCAGCACCGGGCAGCGATTCACGGTGGTGGAGACGGTGCGCAACGGCGGCGAGGCGGGCGTAGCGCAACTGACGCTGGCGCCGCCGGATTGCGGGCCGGCGGCCGTCTTGCGGATCGCGCCGGCGCTCCCGGCCGCGCTGGCGGGAGGCGCCTCGGCCGTCCTCTCCTGGGAGTTCGACGCCGTGGCCGCCGGCCCGCTCGACTGCAGCGCCGCGGCCAACGGCGCCGACGCGAACAGCGGACAGGCGGTGCCGGCGAGCGCGGCGGGCCACGGCGCCATCCAGACCGCCGCGGCGCTCTCGGCGGCGCTGCCGGTCGCGCCGGCGGTGGTGAGCCGCGGTCAGACCTTCACGGTTTCGGTGACGGTGAGCAACGGTGGCGCCGCCACCGCGCGCGCGGTCTCGGCGTCGCTGTCCGCCATCCCGGAGGAGGCGCCGGACTCACGGTGGTGACTCCTCCGGCGGCGAGGGACATCGCCGGCGGCGCAGCCACAACCTTCGTCTGGACCTGCGTCGAGTCGGGGTCGGCCGCGGGGGTGTTGCGCCTCGTGGCATCGGCAGCGGGTACGGAGGGCAACAGCGGCGCAGCGCTGGGTGCGAGCTCGGCGCAGGCCTCCACCACGGTGCAGGAGCGCGCGGCGCTCTCCATCGCCTTGCAATTGCCACCCGCCATCAGTCGCGGCCAGACCTTCGCGGTCGTGGCCCTCGTCACCAACACCGGCGGGACCACGGCGCTCGGCGTCCAGCCGGCAACTCCGCAAGTCGCCGCTACCGGCGGCGCCGCCGCCACCACCGCGAGCGCTTTCGCGGCCACCGACATCGCCGCCGGCGCCACCGCCACCTTCACCTTCTCGTTCGTAGAGAATGGGACGGCTCCCGGAGCGCTCTCCTTCTCGGCCAGCGCGGCAGGAACCGACCTGAACAGCGGGGCAAGCGCGTCCGCCGCCGCCACCTCGCCAGACGTGCCGGTGATGACGCCGGCGGCGCTCACCCTCGCCGACGTCACGGTGACACCTTCGACCATCGACCAGGGGCAGGCCTTCTCCGTCACGGCGACGGTGAGCAACACCGGTGAGGCGCCCGCGGCATCGCTCGCGCTGGCCGTCACCAGGACGACTTCCGGCGGCGCCGACGCGATCACCGCCGACAGCCCCGGCACCACGGCGCTCGCCGGCGGAGCCAGCCTCAGCGTCACCTGGAATTTCGTCGAGAGCGGGACCGCGCCGGGGGCCCTCTCGTTCTCGGCCACCGCGACCGCCTCGGACGCCAACTCCGGCGCGGCGCTCTCCGCGCAGTCGGCCCCGGGTACGGTCACGGTCCAGGCGCCGGCGGCGCTCTCGGCGGCGCTGCCCATCGCGCCGGCGGCGGTGAGCCGGGGACAGAACTTCACCGTCGCGGTGACGGTGAGCAACAGCGGCGCCGCTCTTGCGCGGTCGGTGTCTGCATCGCTGTCCGCCGTGGCTGGCGGAGGCGCCGGCCTCACCGTGCTGACCGGTCCTCCGGCAACCGACATCGCCGGCGGCGGGGCGGCGACCTTCACCTGGACCTGCGTCGAGTCCGGATCGGCGGCGGGAGTGTTGCGCCTTTCTGCATCGGTCGCGGGCACCGACGGCAACAACGGCGCCGCGCTCGTCATCAGCTCGCCCCAGGCCTCCACCACCGTGCAGGAGCGCGCCGCGCTCGCGATCTCGCTGCAGGTGCCCCACGCCTTGAGTCGAGGCCAGACCTTCGCGGTGGTGGCCGCCGTCACCAACACCGGGGGTGCGACGGCGCGCGGCGTCCAGCTCGCCACACCGCAAGTCACCGCCACCGGCGGCGCCGCCGTGACCACCGCGAGCGCGCCTGCCGCCTCCGACATCGCCGCCGGCGCCACCGCCACCTTCACCTTCAACTACCTGGAGAACGGCGCAGGCACCGGCGCGCTGTCCTTCTCCTCGAGCGCGGCCGGAACCGACGCGAACAGCGGCGCTGCCGTCTCCGCCGGCGCCACCACGCCGGACGTGCCCGTGACGACCCCGGCCTCGCTCACGCTCAGCGCCATCGCCCTGGCGCCTTCGGTCATCGACCGCGCGCAGGCCTTCACCGTCACCGCGACGGTGACCAACACCGGCCAGGCCGCCGCAGCCGCGGTCACCATGACGCTGACCAGGACGCCTTCCGGCGGCGCCGACGCGACCACCGCCGACAGTTCCGGCACCGCGGGCCTGGCCGGCGGTGCCAGCCTGACCTTCACCTGGAACTTCGTCGAGACCGGGACCGGGCCGGGCTCGCTCGCATTCTCGTTGGCTGCCACTGGCGCCGACACCAACTCCGGCGCACCGCTCTCGGCGCAGGCGGCGCCGGCGACGCTCGTGGTGCAGGCGCCGGCCACCCTCTCCGCCGCGCTGGTCGTGCCCCCCACCCCCTCGGTCGGAGACACCGTGGTGGTGACGCTGACGGTTTCCAACACGGGCCAGGCGACGGCCGTCTCGGTGCAGCCGGCACCTCTCGGCCTCTCCGGGACCGCGACGGCCAACGTGGTCTCGACGCCCTCGCCGGCCAGCGTCACCCTGGCAGGCGGCGGAAGCGCCACCTTCACCTGGACCCTCTCGCCGTCTTCCGCCGGCACGCTCCAGGTCGCGGCCTCGGTGACCGGTACCGACGCCAACGACAGCACGTCGCTCGCGGCGAGCGCCAGCGCCTCGAGCACGGTGCAAGCGCAGCCGGAAGCGACGCTGATCTCGGCCGACCCCTTCGCGGCGGACGGCACCAACTTCTCCTATCTCTTCTCCTACCAGGGCATGCTCTATGCCGGACCGAACAAGAGGGGCACGGCGGCCGTGCGGATGGCGCCGGACGGGACGGGACCCGTGCCCATCAACTGGAAGCTCGAGGTGGACTCGTCGCTCCTGGGCAACAACGCGCGGAACTCGGCTTACCAGCCGCTGCTCATCCTCGGCGCTCCCGACTGCCACACCATCGGCGCGCTCGGGTGCGCGCAGAACACCACCGCCTGCGGTCCGGACAACGAGGGCGGCCGCGCCGTCTTCACCTCGGGCACGGTGAATGGCGTCGAGTGGTACCTGCTCACCGGCACCTCGCCCACCGGCGGATCGCGTTACGCGTATCTCACCAATGGCTCGATTCCGCTCGCGGGCGGAAACGACGATCTCGCCTACGTCCAGATCGCCGCCGGCCAGGGCAGCGCGGCGCGGATGATGAGCGCGGCCCGCTTCGCGTTGAACCAGGTCTTCTTCGGCTTGTACGACGGCGGCGGCTCCTCGTCGGGCCCGGTGCTCAACGTGCTCAAGACGATGCCGTCGGTGCCCGGCTACCAGGCTTCGGCCGGCAGCGATCTCGTCAACCTGCGCGGCGTCAACCTCCCCGCGGTGGGCGGGCAGGGTTCTCCTCCCAACTCGGGCCAGGCCGCCCTGATGGTGGACTCCATCCGCGACTTCAACGGCGCGATCTACGTCGCCAACAACGGCGGCATCGCGCACTCGGTCGGCTCGCCCACCCCATGTACCGCGCCGGGATGCACGAACTGGGAGAACAGCACCCCCTCGAACCCCAAGTGGGCCGCTGCGACGTCGGTCGCCGCCGATTCCACCGTGCTCGGAGCATTGGATCCGTCGAAGAAGGCGGTTCCTTCGATCGTCGCGTTCGGAGGCCATCTCTTCGCCGCGCGCAATACCACCCAGGGCCCGCAGCTCTGGTCGTGCGATCCGGTTCCCGCCGTCGATCCCCAGCAGTGCGAGCCGAGCGAGTGGTCGCTGGTCGCGCCCAACACCTCGGGCGATGCGCGCTTCACCCAGTTCAACGATACGGGGAACACCGCCATCACGCTCCTCGTCGCCACCGCCGGCCACCTCTACGTCGGCTTCAACAACGCCAACGGCGTCCGCATCTACCGGACGCAGACCGCCACCGCTTCCACCTCGTCCGACTTCACCGGACATCAAGGCTGCACGCCGGCGCAGGCCGGCTGCACCGGCCTGGGCGGAAACGGACTCGGCGCGGCGGTGACCCGCCTCTTCGACAGCCACGCCTTTACCTACAGCGCAGCCGAGTGGGTGTACCTGAGCGCCGGCACGGGCAGCGCCGGCCCGCGCCTCTACCGCCTCGTGCCCTGACCAGGCGCGAAAATGTGGGAAGCGGAACGGTCCAGGATGTAGAGTGCGCGCCCGATGACCCGCGCCAAGACCCGCAGAAGAACCAGGGCGGCGACGCATCCGTGCAGCGCCTCTCGACGCGCGGCCATTCCGCGTACTCGGAGGAAGGAATGAGCTAGCAGGCGGCGTCCGACTTGAACGACGCCGAGCTGCAGAAGTTCGTCGAGCTGGCGCGCGGCGAGGAACGACTGGAGAGGCGATGATCGACCCGCAAAGACGACGCGATCTCTCGCTTGCGCTGCTCCTGGCAACGGTCTCGCTCTCCACATCGGTGCTGCTCGACGTGGGGCTGGTCTGCTCCAACGACGGCGCTCACTTCGCGCTGGTGCGGGCGCTCGCCGAAGATCACTCGCCGGTCATCGATCGCTTCCTGTCCTACACGCGCCACGTGGACCTGTCGGAACGGGACGGTCACTTCTATTCGGACCGCCCGCCTGGAACCGCGCTCCTCGCCCTGCCCTTCTACGGCGTGGCGAAGGCGATGGGCGCCTCTCCCGAGCATCAGGAAGCGATCACCGTCCTGCTCGCGGCGGTGCTCGGAGCGGTGGCCGTCGCGCTCACCTTCCTCGTGGGACGGCGCCTGGGCCTCTCGCGCGCACCGGCCGCGCTGGGTGCCCTCACCCTCGCGCTCTGCACGCCGCACCGGACCTACTCCAGCGCGCTCTGGAGCCACGCTCCGCTCCGCCTTCTTCGCCATCTGCGCTGCGTGCCTGGCGCTGCGCATCATCGCAATGCCGTCCCTGCCATCCGCGTGCCGGGCTGCTGTTTCTTCTCGGGCTCACCGCGGGCTTTGCCGCCGGCGTCGACTATTCGGCGGTCGTCTCGGGTGGCGTGATCGCCCTCGCTGCCGCATGGCCTGCGCTGGCGCGAGGACCTGCGCCAGTGGGGGAACGTGCTCGTGCGCTTGGGGCGCTCGCGGCAGGCCTCCTCGCCGGGGCCGCCCCCGCCCTCGCGTACTGCTCGGTCGCGTTCGGCTCGCCGCTCGCTACCCCCTATCGGTACCACGTCGGCTTCGAGGCCACGCGGAAGCTCGGCACCATGTACGGCGGAGCTTTCCTGGACGGATTCACCGGACTTCTCTTCCGCCCGCAGGCAGGACTGCTCCTCTTCAGTCCCGTGCTTGCGCTCGGCTTCTGGGCGTTGCCACGAGCGTGGCGTGCCCTGGGGACCCGCCGCGCCGCCGCGACGCTGCTCCCCGGGCTGTCGCTGCTGCTGCTCACTTCCAAGCACGCGACCTGGGATGGTGGCGCGGCCCACGACGCGCGCTACCTGATGCTGGTGATGCCGATGTTCTGCCTGCCCGTCGGCTTCTTCTACTCCTCGGCCCGGGCGGTCGGGACGCTCCTGCGCGCGGCGGAGCGCTGGCGCTCTTCTGGGGCCTGCTTCTATCTCTCGGCGCTGGTCCAGGCCGGCAAGCACGCCGCCGGATGGATGCGCTCGGCCACGCCCTTCGTGCTCCAGATCCTCGATGCTGCGAGCCACAGCTCGACGGTTCCGTTGAGGGACTTCCTCGCTTGGCTCTTCCCGCACCCGCTCGCGGCGACCTGCGTGCTCGGAGTTGGGCTCGCAGGCGCCGCTCTGATCTGGCCGCGGCCCGGCGAGCGAGTCGCGGTCCTTGCGCGAGCGCTGCCTCGGCGCAGGAATAGGCGCGGCGGTCGGTCATGGCGGCGGAGGTACACCGACATGAACCACACCACCAACGACGAGGGCGCCGCAGGCGCATGCCCTCGAGTTCAAGGACATCGTCAAGCGGTTGCGGGCGGCGGTGCACCGCTACATGACCGGCGAGCACGACGCCTGCTCGACACCTGGCAGCCGTTCATCGAGAACTTCGGGCGCACACACTATCTTGCGCCCTGAACATCGCCGAAATTGTGGGTTCGGGCGCGCTGGCCGATATAGAGTCCGCCCGATGAAGAGCGCCAGCACCGGGTGCCCCTGGCCGTCTATGCCCTCGGCGCAATCGCGTCGGCCTTCACCCTCACCAAGCCCGTCCACGTGGACGACGCGGCCCATCTCTTCATCGCGCAGGCCATCCTTCGCGACCCGGCGCACGCGTCGTCCGCGCTGCTCAACTGGGACCAGGTGCCGGAGCCCATCCACGCGCTCAACGTGCCGCACCTGCTCATGTACGTCTTCGCCGGAGCGCTCAAGCTGGGCGCGCCCGTCCAGGCGCTGCACCTCGTCTCCGCCGCCTTCATCGTCCTTTCCCTCTGCCTCGTCTGGCGCTTTGCCGCGCTGGTCGCGCCCCGCCACGCGCTCTGGGTGACCGCGCTGGTCGCTGTCGGCCCTTCCTTCCTGCCCGCCGCGAATCTGATGATGGACGTGCCCACGCTCGCCATCTGGGCAGGGTTCTTCTACTGCATGGCGCTGCTCGAGCGCGAAGGGCGCGAGGTGAGGGCGTGGCAGGCCTGCGCCTTCATCGCCGTGGGCTGCCTGATCAAATACGCCACCGTGGTGCTGCTGCCGGCTTTCGTGGTGCTGGCGGTGCGGCGCAAGTCGTGGCGGCACCTGCGCGCCCTGGCGCTGCCCGTGGGCGCGCTCCTCGCCTGGAGCGGCTTCAACTGGTTTGCCTACGGCGGCGTGCACCTCTTCGAGCGGGCCGCGGAGCTTGGCGAGGCGGACGAGGGGCTGCGCACGCTTCTGGCGCTGAGCGCGGGCCGGCTTCCGCTCTGGGTGGTGGGCCTGGGCGCGCTCTCTCCTTTCGCCCTCGCCTTCGCGGGGCGCGGCCGCCGGCGGCTGCTCGTCGTCTGCGGGCTCTTGGGAGCGGCCGTCGCCGCCCTTGGCCTGCTTTTCCCGCTTGCCGATCTGCCGGCCTTCGACGGTGTGAACGCAACCGACGCGGCGCTGCGCGGCGTGTTCCTCGCCAACGGCCTCTTCTTCGCTCTTCTGGCCAGGCGCGCTTTGTTGGAAGCCGGCGAGGACACCGCGGTGCTCGCCACCTGGGCCGCGTCCGCGCTCTTGCTGGCCGTGTTCGTGGCGCCCTTTCCCGCCGCGCGGCACGTCCTCCTCGGGCTGCCGCCCTTGATGCTGCTGGTGGCGCGCGCGTTTCCGCCGGCGCCGGCTGCACGGAGAATGGCGCTCGCCGCCACGGCCGCGCTGGGCGCTGCGCTTGCCATCTCCGACTGGCGCCGGGCCGACGTCTATCGCGAGATGGCGCAGGCCATCCCCTCGCCCTCGAGCACCTGGACGGTGGGCCACTGGGGCTGGCAATGGTACGCGGCGCAGCGCGGGCTGCGCGAGTACGCGCCTGGACAGAGCCGGCTCGATCCGGGCGACGTGCTGGTGGCGCCGCAGAGCATCCACCGCCAGCGCTTCTCCGCCACCGACGCCGCCCTGCTGCGGCCCTTCGCGGTCGCAGCGGTGCCCGCCACCGCGCTGGACCTCTTGCGCACCGTCACGCCGGCGGGCGGGCTCTACTACTACTGGGCCGCGGTGCCCTGGACGGTGCGCTCGGGACCGGTGGAAACGTTCCAGTTCTACCGGGTGGAAGAGCCTGCGCGCCGGCCGGGATTGGTGCGCGCCGGCGTCACCCGCGGGCCGCCGCGGGAATAAAGGCGGGCAGGTGGCGGTCGCATGGGTTGGACCGGAGGCCGGTTGCCGGACGGCGTCGTTTCATTCGAGCAAGTCGTCATGCCGCACATGCCGGCGGGGTACAACCTCGCGCGCTGGCTCTTGCGCAACGATCAAGACGCGGAGGACGTGATGCAGGAAGCCATCGTGCGCGCCTTCCGCTTCTTCGCCGGCTTTCGCGGCAACAATCCCCGCTCGTGGCTGCTCGCGGTGGTGCGCAACAGCGCCTACAACTTCCTGCAGCAGAACCGGGCGCGCGAGTTGAGCGCGGAGCTGGACGAGGAAGAGCACGCGGCGCCGGAGAGCGACTCTCCCGACGTGCTCCTGCTCCGCTCCGCGCGGCAGCGGTTCCTCAACCAGGCGGTGGAGGAGCTGCCGGTGGAGTTCCGCGAGGTGTTCGTCCTGCGCGAGCTGGAAGGCATGTCCTACAAGGAGATCGCCGAGGTGGCGCAGATTCCCATGGGCACGGTGATGTCGCGGCTGTCGCGCGCGCGCCGGCAGCTCCAGGCCAAAGTGGCGCGGCGTGAGCGGGCGGGGAGCGGGCAATGAGCTGCAACGAGACGCGCGGCCTGCTCGACGCCTGGGTGGACAACGAGCTGGACCTGCGCGGGGCGCTGGAGGTGGAAGAGCACCTGGGCCGCTGTGCGGAGTGCGCGGCGCAGGAGCGCAGCCTGCGCGAGCTGCAGACGTTCGCGCGCGCGAGCCTGACCCGCCACCAGATGCCGCAGGCACTGGATGCGCGGCTTCGGGCGAGGCTGCGCGCGGAGACGGGTGCCCCTCCCGATCTGCGCCGGCCGCGCGCGCGCCGCGCCTTGCGCTGGGCCGCGCCGCTCCTGGCGGCATCCGTCGCGGCGGTCGTCGCGGTCGGCATCCTGCGTCCTGCTCCCGATCGCGGCCTCGCCGAGTCGCTGATCGACGCGCACGTGCGCTCCCTGCTTGCCAGCCACCTCACCGACGTCGCCTCTTCGGATCAGCACACGGTGAAGCCGTGGTTCCAGGGCAAGCTCGACTACTCCGTGCCGGTGACGGACTTCGCGGCGGAAGGGTTCCCGCTCGCGGGCGGCAGGCTGGACTACGTGGAGGAGACGCCGGCGGCAGCCCTCGTGTACCGGCGCGGCCAGCACGTCATCAACCTCTTCATCTGGCCGCAGAAGAAGCAGGGCGGCGACGCGCGCGTGCAGCGCTCTTCGCTGCGCGGCTATGGCGCGTACCGGTGGTCGAAGGAAGGAATGAGCTACTGGGCCGTCTCCGACCTGAACGACGCCGAGATGGAGAAGTTCGTCGAGCTGGCGCACCGCTGAGCGTCGCGGGGGAATAGGCGCCCAGGGCGTCCGGTCATGGCGGCGGAGGCACACCGACATGAACGAACCGAAGGGACGTCGAGAATTCCTGCAGCTCCTCGGCCTGGGCGGAGCCGTCTTCGCATCCGGCCTGTCCGGCGCGTCCGCGGCCGCTCCGCGCAAGTCCGGCGGGCGCGCGGACGATTTCTTCTTCGTGCAGCTCTCCGATACCCATTGGGGGTTTTCCGGCCCTCCCAATCCGGAGGCCGCCAACACGCTGCGGCAGGCGGTAGAGGCGGTGAACGCGCTGCCGGCGCAGCCCGACTTCGTGGTCTTCACCGGCGACCTCACCCACACCACCGACGACGAGGCCGAGCGCCGCAAGCGGATGCGCGAGTTCAAGGACATCGTCAAAGGCCTGCGGGCGCCGGTGCAGCGCTACATGCCCGGCGAGCACGACGCCTCGCTCGACGCAGGCAAGGCGTTCATCGAGCACTTCGGACCCACCCATTATTCCTTCGACCACAAGGGAATCCATTTCGCCGTGCTCGACAACGTCTCCGATCCGCAGGCGGCCATCGGCGACGCGCAGCTCGACTGGCTGCTCCGGGACCTGCGGCCGCTGGGGCGCGAGGCGCCCATCGTCGTGTTCACGCACCGCCCGCTCTTCGACCTGGCGCCGCAGTGGGACTGGGCCACCCGGGACGGCGCCAAGGCCATCGACCTCTTGCAGCACTGGAAGAACGTGACCGTCTTCTACGGGCACATCCACCAGGAGCACCACTTCCGCACCGGCGAGATTGCCCACCACGCGGCGAAGTCGCTGATCTTTCCCTTGCCGCCGCCGCTCTCGCAGCCGAAGCGCGCGCCGGTGCCCTGGGATCCCGCCCACCCGCGCAGGGGCCTGGGGTTCCGCGAGATCCGCGCGGACGGGTCGCGGGCGCTGACCATGAAGGAGGACTCGCTCGAGGGCGCCCCCGCCGCCGTGGGTGGCTACTGATGCGGGCCGCGGCGTGCGCGCTGGCGGCGCTGCTCTCCGCCCCGGCGCAGGAGCGCGTGATCCATGTCACCGCGAAGCGATTCGAGTTCTCGCCGCCGGTGATCGAGCTGAAGGTGGGCGAGCCGGTGGTGCTGGAGCTGACCTCGTTGGATCGGCGGCATGGCTTCGCCGTGCCGCTGCTCGAAGATCGACGAGACCATCGAGCCGGGGAGGACGCTGCGGGTGCGGGTCGTGCCGGATCGTGCCGGCAGCTACGACTTTCATTGCAGCTCGTTTTGCGGCAGCGGACACGAGGACATGGAGGGTCGTATCGTCGTGTCGCCGTGAAAGGGAGCGCGGGCGCGGCGTGTCTGGCCGCGCCCGCTGCTCCAGCTCTCAAGGCGCGTTGCGCAGGTCGTCGGAGGTGGGCTCCTTCTCCAGCTGGAACGTCCCGCTCCCGGTGGCGTCGGTGAAGGTGCCCTGCATGGTGTCGCCGTCCACCACGCCGTCGAAGGTCCCGGCGCGCGGCACCTCGAAGTGGATGGCGCGACCCTTCGCGACGGTGGCCGCCGCCGCGGCGCGGACCACGTCCTCCGGCGAGATGGGCATGGTCTCCGACCCCCAGAACGTCACGCGCGGCTCGCGCCCGTCGAACTGGATCTCGGTTGGAGTGCGGCTATCTCCCTTCACCAGCACGCCTTTCCATTCGCCGCCGATCGGCTCGCGGCTGTCGCGCAGGGTCTGGGACGAGGCGGCGCACGCGCACAGCGCCAGGGTGGAGCAGAGGATCAGGTTCTTCATGGCAATCTCCCTGCGGCCGGAATGGCCGCTCTTGCCGGGGATTGCGAACGCGGGCGCGTCATTCCTCCGGGAATAAAATCGTGGCATGAAATCGCCGCACATGACCCGACTCGTCGTCCTGGGAAATTCCGGCTCCGGCAAGTCCACCCTGGCGCGGCGGCTCGCGGGCGCGCGCGGCCTTGCGCATCTGGACCTCGACACCTGCGCGTGGGAGCCGGGAAAGCCGCCGCGGCGCCGCCCGCCGAGGGAGAGCGCGCGGGAAATCGCCGCCTTCATCGACGCGAACGCCGCCTGGGTGGTGGAAGGCTGCTACGCGGGCCTGCTCGCCTTGCCGCTTGCCCGCTGCACGCTGGCGATCTTCCTCAATCCCGGCGTGGAGGCTTGCATCGCCAATGCCGAGGCCCGGCCGTGGGAGCCGCACAAGTATCCGAGCAAGGCGGCCCAGGACGAGAACCTCGAGATGCTCCGCGCCTGGATCCGCGATTACGAGGTGCGCAAGGACGAGTTCTCCCTGGCCGCGCACCGCGCGCTCTTCGATGGATTCCGGGGCGAGAAGGTGGAGCTGTCCTCGCGGGAAGCGATCTCCGCCTTCAGCGGTCCGGCGCCGCGTCTTTAAAGCCAGGATTTCGCGGCAGGCGGCTGCATTGGCAGAGCGCAGCGGCGGCGGAGTAGACTGCGCCGCGCACCGCGGCTACTGCCGCAGGGAGGGTCCGATGAAGAAGCTCATCGTCAGCGTCGTCCTCGGCGTGCTGGTCGGGCTCGCTGCGTCCACCGCGACGCGGCCGATGAACGAGGTCGATTCGCGCTGCGTCCCGTGCGGCCCGAACAAGGCCTGCCAGAACCCGCTCACCGTCTGCGTCTCGCAGAACCCGAGCGGCAACGGCTGCTGCCTGGGATTCGCGAACTGACCCCGCCCTCCCCCGGCGCGGCCAAAGAACCTTCCTTACGGCGCGTGCCACCCGCTCCTGGCCGGGTGAGGGCGGCGCGCATGGTCGCCGTCGCTGCCGACGCGCTGCAACTGCTCGCCGCTCCACTCTTCGGCGAGGGCCTCGCCTCCCCCTTCAACGACGTGCTCGATCTCGCGGTCGCCGCCATCCTGATCAAGCTGCTCGGCTTTCACTGGGCGCTGCTCCCGGCGGCCGCGGCGGAAGTGGTCCCCGCCCTCGACCTGGCGCCCACCTGGACGGCTTCGGTGCTCCTCATCACCTCTTCGAAACGCCGCGCCTGGATCGCGCTCGCCTGGGCGGCGTCGGCAATCGCGGTGGTGCTGCTGGTGGTCTGGCTGCGGCGCGCACGCTGACTCGCAGCTTGGCGGCAGAAGAAACGGGGTGGTCGCGAGAACGCCGCTGCGGCAGCCGGGTACCGCGCCAAGGCTTACCGGCTCGGGTACAGCGCGTCTCATCGCCCCAAAGGCGCTCTTATGGCCCCAGCGAGGCGGATCTGAGGGCCTTCGGTTGCACGCCGCAAGCCTGACTGGCGTGTTTGACGGCCGGGCGATGAATAGCTATACTGTAGCTAGTGAAGCTCGTGCAAGACGGTAGCCTCGACGAGTGGCTCGCCGGCATCGCCGGAGCGGCAGGCCAGTTCGACTGGGATGCCGGCAACCGCGCCAAGAACCGGAAGCACGGCGTCGAGCCGTCCGAGGTCGAGTCGCTCTTTCACCGTACTGTTTTCCTCGCAGGGCGCATCGTAGAGCCGGCGCACGACGAGCCGCGCTGGCTGCTCCTTTGCAGAGACCACTGCGGGGCGGCGCCTGGCGCTCATCTTCACTCGTCGGGGGCGAACAGCTCCGGCCGATCAGCTGCCGGCCCATGCGCCGCAGCGAAAGGAGTCTCTATGAAGAAGCGAAGCGTGAAGGCATCTCAGAGGAAGGCTAGTAAGCGGGACCTCCAGGTCGAGGAGTTCGACAAGCGGGATCTCGGAGAGAACATCCGAGCGGCCGGCGGGCTCCGCCCGATCCGCAAGAACCTGCCGACCTCGATCGTCCTCGAGCAGGACCTGATCGACAAGCTCCGCAAGAAGGCCGCAAAGAGGGGACTGGGCTACCAGACAATGTTGAAGGTGATCGTCCGCGAGCACGTCGACGAGTACTGAGGCGTATTTGAGAAGGGTCCTATGGCTACGACAGCGCTGCCCAACTGGCGAGTTGGCGTGTCCCTCGGTACGGCACTCAGCGCGTCCGCGCCAACCGCGATCTCGGCTCTATGGGCACGTCGTCGGAATCGATGGGGTCAATTGGCTGCTCGATGGTCACCACAGCCACGACTTGATTGGGGCGGCCTTCAGGATTGTTCCCGAAGCGCAAGCCCTCCTTCCTCGAACCGCACGAGGTCGTTGCGACCCTGCTCGAGATCAAGCCGTTCTGGCGACGCTCTACGCGACGGCCATCTACGCCGGTCTGCGCAAGGGCGAGTTGGCGGGTCTCGAGCGCCGCGACGTCGACCTGGCGCGCAACCTCATTCTCGTCCGTCACTCCTGGTCGCGGAATTTCCCGAAAGGCGACCAACGGGAAGATGCTCCGGCGCGATTTCAAGCTCGCGGAGAAGCTGCGCAGCGCGATGGCCAGGGCGGGTATCGTGCTCGGCTACAAGCACATCTGTCGCCGCTGCAAAATGCTTCGCCACGCCGACGCGCAGGTCACGACCGATCAGTATGCGCACCCTCGTCCCAGGCTACCTGCAAGCGCAGATCGGACGCCTGAAACTGATGGGTTTTGCTTCCCCCTTGCTACCGGGTGATAAGCGCGACGGCTCCTGATCTTCAGGGGCTGCCTGAACGACATTCCGCGCGCTGAAGCGCGCGGTGGATTGGAGCGGGAAACCGGATTCGAACCGGCGACCCTCAGCTTGGGAAGCTGATGCTCTACCAACTGAGCTATTCCCGCCCGGGAGCAGGAAGGCTAGTCGTGGGCCCAGCGCGGGTCAAGCACTACTGGACGCGCAGCGTGTACGGATCGGAGGCGCTCGCGTCCTTGTTGCGCGGGCTCTGCACCTCGACGGCGTAGTCGCCTTCCTTGAGCGGCACCGCGACCAGCTTCTCCTCGCCCTCGCCGCGGACGGCGTCGGAGGAGCCGATGACCTCGGGCGGCTGGTCGCCGTGGAGCTGGTAGAGCCGCAAGCCCAGATCGACGCCGCGCACCGCCGAGAGGAAGATGCTCACGGGCTGGTGCCCCGCCTCGACGTGGAAGCGGAAGAAGTCGACGTCCTTGCGCGGCCAGATGAACCCCTTCACCGCGACGGGCAGCGCGAGCGCCTGCGCGGTGGTGGCGTCGTTGTCCGGCTCGCGCTCCAAAGAGCCGTCGTCGGGCGAGAGCTGCACCACCAGCTTGTACGGGTTCTGCCGGTCCTCCGCGTCGCGGACCCACTTGCCCTCGAGCTGGCGCGGCGCCGACTGCACCAGCAGGTAGCTGTCGCCCGCCGGCAGGCCGATCGCCGGCAGCACCTCCACCTCCCGGGGACCGCCTTCGTTCACGCGGGCGAGCAGCGCCGGCTTGTCGCCCGGACCGTAGGCGGCAAGCTCCAGGTCGGCGCGATCGGCGCCGGACAGCTCGGCGTGGAGGACGGCGGGCGCGTCAGTGTGGACGCGGAACCAATCCTGATCTCCCGCCGGCGCCAGATACCCGACGGCGGCCTCGTGCATCGGCGTGGCGTGACGCGGATCGTCGTTCGGCTCCTGCTCCAGGCCGGGCGCGCCGGGCTCCACGGTGGCCGTGAGCGTATAGGGCGTGAGCGGCGCGCCATGGCGCGACCTGCCCTTCACCACGAGGAAGTAGCCCGGCACCGCGGCCAGGTCGGCCACAGCCGCTCCGCCCGCAGCCGCTCCGGCATCGGCCGCTCCGGCATCCAGCACCGCGGTCGCGGCAGCATCCGCCACTCCGGCATCCACTGCTGCCCCTCCGGCATCCGCATCGCCTGCATCCGCGACGCCTGCGTCCGGCATCGCCGCCTGCTGCCCGAGGTGCAGCGAGAGATCCCGCACGTACAGCGCCTCGTTCGCGCGGAAGGTCGCCAGCAGCGCCCCATCGCCCAGCGAGCGCACCTCCAGCTCCGGCCGTACTCCGGCAACCGCCGTCACCTCCACCCGGAGCGCGTCGGTGGGTCCCGCCGACAGCGGCAACCGGTACCAGTCCTCGTCCTCCGCGGACAGGTACGTGCCCTGCATCGGCGCGCCCGGCTGCAGCTCGTTCGCGTCCACCGCGCGGTCGTTCGGCTCCAGCTCCTGCCCGGCCACGGGAGCGCCGCCCGCAAGCGACAGCTCGTACTCTTGCGGTCCCGCGCCGAAGACGCGGACGAAGCACGCCTCCACGCACGCCACCGCCGGGATGACGCCGGAGTCCTCTCCGCCCGCGTGCACGCGCAGCATGCGGTTCCGGTCGCGATCGTACGATCTCCAAGGTCGCGTCGCGCGCCTTGCGCAGCTCCACCCGGAGCGAAAGGCGCGCGCCCGCCACTCGATACCAGTCGTCGTCGCGCGGCGCCGTCAAGGAGCCCGTGACCACCGAGACCGGTGGAATCTGCTGCGCATGCTGGAAGTCGTCCGGCTCCTGCTCAGCCACGCGCGCAGGGCCGGGGGGCGGGGCCGGCTCGGGCGGAGGTGGCGGGGCCGTCTTCTTGCAGGCGCAGGCGGCGCAGACGGCGAGGACCGCCAGAACGCGACGCATCTATTTGCGCGCGGCCTTGCTGCCCGGACCCAGCTTCACCGCGAACTCGCGGTAGAAATCCACGATGCCCTTGGTCAGCTCCTCCGCCGACTCGCCGTCCTCGGCGAAATCGGCGGATTCCAGCCAGATGCCCCCGCAGCTCTCGCAGGTCTCGTAGACCAGCGGGTTGCGCTTGTGCGCGCTCTCCACCGCGAGCAGGCCCGACGTTGTCCACCGGGCACTCGCCCGCGTCCTCCTCCGGATTCGCGCGCCCTCCCATGGCCTCCAGGGTGGGCAGGCCGGCGTGCAGGAGGATGCGGTTCAGATCCGCGACCTCGACCCAGAGACCTCCGCACTCGGCGCACCGGAAGAGCACCCGCTCTTCTGTGTCGCTGAGCTCGGTCATCTCCGTGTTGTCACGCGGGCAATCCATTTGGTTTCGTGCTCCAGTGGGTGGTGGACGGTCAGAGCCTAGCGCAGCGCTCTTCCCGAGGGCAACGACCGTTTACGCAGAAGCGCCCTTGACGCGACGGATGCTCGCGCCGAGGGCGGCCAGCTTCTTCTCCAGCGACTCATATCCGCGGTCGAGGTGGTAGACGCGGTGCACGAAGGTGGTTCCCTCGGCGCGCAGGCCCGCCAGCACCAGCGACGCGCTGGCGCGCAGGTCGGTGGCCATCACCTCGGCGCCCGAGAGCTTTGCCACCCCCCGCACCACCGCGGTATGGCCGTCGATGGCCACGTCCGCGCCCATGCGGGTCAGCTCCTGCACGTGCATGAAGCGGTTCTCGAACACCGTCTCCACCACCCGCGACGCCCCCTTGCCGACGGCGAGACAGGCCATCATCTGCGCCTGCAGATCGGTGGGAAACCCCGGGAAGGGCGCGGTGATGAAGTCCACCGCCTGCGGCCGGGCCGGCGCCGTCACCCGCAGCCCGCCCGGCTCCTCCTCGATCCGCGCGCCCGCCTCCCGCATCTTGGCAAGGGCCGCGTCCAGGTCCTGCGCCCGCGCCCCGCGCACCAGCACGTCGCCGCCGGTGACCAGGGCGGCCATCAAGAGCGTTCCCGCCTCGATGCGGTCGGGGATCACTTGCAGGTCCATCGGCCGCAGCCGGCTCACGCCTTCCACCGTGATGACCGTGCTGCCGGCGCCCTGCACCCGCGCCCCCATCGAATTGAGCGCGTCCGCGAGCGCGATCACCTCGGGCTCTCGCGCGCAATTTTCCAGCGCGGTCTGCCCCTCCGCCAGCGACGCGGCCATCATCAGATTCTCGGTGCCGGTGACGGTGGGCAGGTCGAAGAGGATGCGCGCGCCGCGCAGCCGCTCGGCCCTGGCCTCGACGTAGCCGTGCGCGAGGTCGATGTGCGCGCCCAGAAGCTGCAGGCCCTTGAGGTGCTGGTCGATGGGGCGCGCTCCGATGGCACAACCCCCCGGCATGGAGACGCGGGCGCGGCCGAAGCGTGCCACCAGCGGTCCCAGCACCAGCACGCTCGCGCGCATGGTCTTCACCAGCTCGTACGGCGCCTGCGGATTGGAGATCGAGGATGCGTCCACGTGCAGGTCGGCGCCGCTGCGCTCCACGCGCGCGCCCATGTTGGCGAGCAGCCGCCCGAGCGTGCGGATGTCTGCCAGGTCGGGCACGCCGCGGAACACGGAAGCGCCGGGCGCGAGCAGCGCGGCGGCGATCTGCGGGAGCGTGGCGTTCTTGGAGCCGGAAACCTGCACCTCTCCCCGCAGCGGCTTGCCGCCGGAGATCTCGATTGCGTCCATCTAGGGCCCCCTGCCGATCACGTGCCGGTCCAGGCCGGCCAGGTCGCGCTCCACCTCTACGTCGACGAGCCCCGCCTCGCGCAGGAGCCCGGCCACCGCCGCGCCCTGGGAGGGATCGATCTCGCTCACGAACGTCGCTCCGGGACGCAGCCAGTCGGGCAACCCCGCGGCGATGCGGCGGATCACCGAGAGACCGTCTTCGCCGGCGAAGAGGGCGGCGTGCGGCTCGTGCTCGAGGATGTCGGGGGCAAGCTGTCGGCCATGCACGGTAGGCACGTAGGGCGGGTTCGCCGTGATCACATCGTAGCGCGCGCGCTCCGGGAGTGCCGCAAAGAGATCGCCGCAGAGCACCCGCGTCCGCCCCGGCGCGTGCGTTTGCGCGTTGCGCCCGGCAACGGCGGCCGCCTCCGGCGACACCTCCACCAGATCCACCTGCGCGAGCGGGCGCTCCGCGGCGATGCTGACGCCCACCGCGCCCGAGCCCGCGCAGAGATCGAGGGCACGCGCCTGGGCATCCGCCTCCAGGCGCTCGAGCGCGAGGCGCACCAGGAGCTCCGTCTCCGGCCGGGGGATGAACACGCCCTTCGCGACCTCGAAGGGCCTTCCGTAGAACTCCTTGACCCCGAGGATGTATGCCACCGGTTCGCGGGCGCCGCGCCGCTGGATGAGCGGCTTGAATCGCGCCAGCTCGGCCGCGCCGAGCGGCTTGTCCACGTCGACGTAGAGGCGCACGCGGTCGCAACCGAGGGCGTTCGCGAGCAGCAGCTCGGCGTCGAGGCGCGGGTTCTCCACGCCCTTCTTCGCCAGCCATTCCCGCGCCCACTGCAAGAGCGAGCGCACCGTCCAGTTCCCGGTCATCCCGCCTTCTGCGCGGAGACCACCCGCCGCACGCCTTCCTTGTCCGCATGTGCGCGCGGGTCGCGCAGGCCGGCTGCGGTGAGCAGCGAGATGACGGTCTCCACCTGCGAGGGATCGCACTCCTGGGAGTAGACGCCGCGGGGCGCAAGCCACTCCGGCAGCTCGCGGATGATCCGCCGCACCACGTCCAGGCCGTCGGCGCCGCCGAAGAAGCTCACCTTTGGCTCGTGGTTGATGACCTCTTCCGGCAGCTCGGTGCCGTCGGGCACCCAGGGCGGATTGGCGGTGACGATGAGGTACTTCCTGCCGCGCGGCAGAGGCTGGAAGAGATCGCCTGCGTAGCAATGGGCGCGTCCGGGGATGAGGCGGTCGGCGTTCTCGCGCGCAAGCTCGATGGCTTCCGACGGAGACGTCGGCGAGATCGACGCGCAGGTGGGGCCGCGCATGCGCGACGCAGATGCCGGCCGCGCCGATGCCGCAGGCGAGATCGAGCGCGAACCCTCCCGCCTCCTTCGTAACCCGCTCCAGCCCTGCCCCGATGAGCACCGGCAGGTCGAGGCGCGGAATGAAGCCGCGCCGGTCCACCTTGAAGCGCAGGCCGAGAAGCTCCACCGCCCCCACCAGGTATCCGGTCGGCTCGGCGTCCAGGCGGCGCGCGAGCAGCCGCATCAGCGCGCCGTGCTGCTCGGCATTGATGGCCTCGTGCGCGTGCGCGCGGAGCTGGGAAGGAAGGATGCCGAGCGCGTGCGCCACCAGCTCGCGCGCCTCCTGTTGCGGGTCTTCGCTGAGAAGCTCGGGGGCGGAGAGGCGCTCCGCGGTGCGCTGGAGCAATTCCTCGACGCTGAGCGCGGGCATGCCGGCGGCGGTGCGCGCGGTCATGCGCGCGCCTGTTCCTGCAACGCTTCGGCCTGGAAGAAGGTGCGGCAGGCCATCACCACGTCGTCGATGTCCCCGTCCATGACGGCGGAGAGGTTGTGCCGGGTGAGCCCGATGCGGTGGTCGGTGAGGCGATCCTGGGGAAAGTTGTAGGTGCGGATCTTCTCGCTCCGGTCGCCGGTGCCCACGTTCGACTTGCGCTGCGCGTCGCGCGCGCTCCGCTGCTTCTCCAGCTCCATCTCGTAGAGCTTGGCGCGAAGCATCTTCATGGCCATGGCGCGGTTCTTGAGCTGGCTCTTCTCCTGCTGGCACTTGACCACGACGCCGGTGGGCTTGTGCGTCAGCCGTACCGCCGAGTCGGTGGTGTTGACGCTCTGGCCGCCGGCGCCGGTGGAGCGCATCACGTCCATCTGGATGTCGGATGGGTTGACCTGCACGTCGACGTCCTCCGCCTCGGGCATCACCGAGACCGTGGCGGTGGAGGTGTGGATGCGCCCCTGCGCCTCGGTGGCGGGCACGCGCTGCACGCGGTGGACGCCGGATTCGTATTTGAGGAAGGAGAAGACGCCCTCGCCCTCGATGGTGACGCTCGCGTCCTTGATCCCCTCCGGCGGCGTTCTCGCCGGTGTCCATCAGCGACGCCTTCCAGCCCTTGCGCTCGGCGTAGCGCAGGTACATGCGCAGAAGCTCCGCGGCGAAGAGGCCCGCCTCGTCTCCGCCGGCGCCGGCGCGCACTTCCAGGATGACGCTGCGCTCGTCGTTGGGATCGCGGGGAAGGAGCAGGATCTTGAGCCGCTCCTCGAGCTGGTCGACCTGCGCCTGCAGGGCGGGCAACTCATCCTTGCGCCATGGCGCGCACGTCGGCGTCCTTGTCCTCGAGCAGCGCCTTGTTGTCCTGCAGCTCCGCGCGGACGCGGCGGAAGTCGCGAAAGGCCTCCACCAGCGGCTCGAGCTGCGATCGCTCGCGCGCCACTTGCGAGAAGCGCGCGCGGTCCGCGATCACCTCGGGATTGGAGAGATCCGCGGTCAGTCGCTCGAAGCGTTGCTCGATTTCCTGCAGCTTGTCGTCCATGGCTCCCGAAGGGGGCGGACCCTACCCGCGGACGGCAGGGAAATCAACGCGTCACAGCGACGGCGGGCACCCCGCGATTTCCATGCTATGTAGGCCGCCCCGCATGGCCCTCCACACCACCGTCGTCCGAGGCGATCCGGAGTCCCACCCAACCGACCTGCTCGCGCTCCTCGTCCGCGAAGGCGAAAAGCCCGGCCCGGTGGATGCCGCGCTCGAGGGCCTGTTATCGCGCTGCGCCAAGGAGGAGGAGTTCAGCGGCAAGGAAGGCCAGGTGCTGTCGTTGCACACGCACGGCCGCATCGGACCGCAGCGGGTGGCGCTGCTCGGCCTCGGCAAGGAGAAGGACGCGGACCGCACGCTGGAGCAGCTTCGCCTCGCCGCTTCCCGCGCGGTGAAGCTGGCGAAGTCCGCGGGGGCGCGGTCGCTGGCGTTCTCCGGCCACCTCGACGGCGCGGCGGAGGCGCAGGCGCTATCCGAGGGAGCGTCGCTCGGCGCCTACGTGTTCGACCGCTACAAGAAGGAGAAGAAGAGCCTCAAGCTGGCGCGCGTGGAGCTGCTGGTGGCGGAGAAGCCTGCGCGCGCGCTGACGGAAGCGGCGCGGCTGGGCAGCGAGGTGGCCGATGCGGTCTGCGCCGCCCGCGATCTGGTCAACGAGCCGGCGGGCCAGGTGACGCCGCGCGCGCTCGCCGCCGAGGCGCGGCGCATGGCGGCGGCGCACGGCCTGCGCTGCGAAGTCCTGGGGCGCGCGCGGATCCGCAAGCTGGGCATGAACCTCTTTCTCGGCGTGGCCCAGGGCAGCGCGGAGGAACCGCAGCTCGTGCGCATTTCCTACGATGCCCCCGGCAAGCCGGTGGCGCTGGTGGGAAAGGCCATCACCTTCGACTCCGGCGGCCTCTCCATCAAGACGGCGCAGGGCATGGAGGACATGAAGGTGGACATGGCGGGCGCCGCCGCCGTCATCGCCGCCATGCGCATGGTGGCGGCCATCAAGCCGCCCTTCGCGGTGCGCGGCTACTTCGGCGCCTGCGAGAACCTGCCGAGCGGCACGGCGTACAAGCCCGGCGACGTGATCGTGGGCAAGAGCGGCACCAGCGTGGAGGTGCTCAACACCGACGCCGAGGGGCGCCTGGTCCTCGCCGACGTGCTCGCCTGGGCGGTTGCGGAGAAGCCGGCGGCGGTGATCGACCTGGCCACGCTGACGGGCGCCATCCTGGTAGCCCTGGGACCGTGGACGGCGGGGCTCTTCAGCAACGACGACGCGCTCGCCGACGAGCTGCTCTCCGCGGCGCGCAGCGCGGGCGAGCCGGCCTGGCGGATGCCGCTTCCGCCGGAGATGGAGGAGCTGATCAAGAGTCCCATCGCGGATCTCAAGAACACCGGCGGCCGGTACGGAGGGTCGATCAACGCCGCCCTCTTCCTGCAGCACTTCGTCGGCAAGGTGCCGTGGGCGCACCTGGACATCGCCGGCCCCGCCTCGCTGGACAAGGAGCGCGGCTACAACCCGCGCGGCGGCACCGGCGCCGGCGTGCGCCTCCTCACCGAATGGCTGCGCCGGCGCAAGCACTGACGTCAGGGGGTTGCGAGCATGGCGGGCACCTGGGGCTGGCCGGGGCCTCCGCGCAGCTCGACCTTGCCGCCCGGCAGGCAGACGTCGATCTCGCTGCGGATGCCGAAGCGGCCGGCGAGATAGATCCCCGGCTCGATGGAGAAGCAGGTGTCGATCAGGTGGCGGCGGTTGTCGCGGGTCTCGAAGTCGTCGTTGTTGACGCCGTCGCCGTGCCCGTGATGGTCGATGCTGTGCCCGGTGCGGTGGAGGAAGCTCTCGCCGTAGCCGGCCTTGCCGATCACCGCGCGCGCCGCCTCGTCCACCTCGGCGCCGGTGGGCAGCCTGCCCAGCTCCGCACCCGACCTCACCACCTGCAGCGCCGCGTCGCGGCCCCGGAATACCCATCCGGCAACGCGCTGGATCTCTTCCGGCACGCGCTCGCCGAGGAAGTAGACGCGCGTCAGGTCCGCATAGATTCCCTCGGGCGGGAGACGGGCGACGAAGTCGAGCAGGAGCAGGCTGTTCTTTCCCGCCACCGCTCCGCCCGTGTCCGGCGGCGCGTAATGCGGGTCGGCGGTGTGCGCGTCCACCGCCACCCCGGGCCAGCCCGAGACGTCGAAGCCTTCCTGCGCCCAGCGCGCCCGCGCGAACTCCTGGAGGTCGCGCTCGGTCGCCGGCCGTCCCTCGCGCACGCGCCGCGCCGCTTCCTGGGCCACCGCCTCCAGATCGCCGCTGAGCAGCTCGGATGCGCGCGCCTGCGAGGCCAGCTCTTCCGGCGTGAGCGTGCTCTCCAGCTCCGCCACCAGGTCGGCGCTGGAGACGATCTCCGGGCCCATCGAGCGCACCAGCTCGAGAGTGCCGCCATCGACCCTTGCCACGGTGGGGATCTCGTTGCGCGGCGAGTATTCCATCGCCACGCGCCGCACGCCGCGCAGCAAGGCGCCGAGCTCGCGGTCGCGCGTCCGCCACGAGGTGTAGGTGGCCGAAGGCCCGGGCACGCCGTCCAGCGCGCGCGGCTCGATGGCGTGGAGCAGCTTGCGCGGCTGGCCCTGGGCGGGGATCAGGCAGTACCAGCGCCGCGACCGCGCTCCCTTGGGATCGAGACCGAGCACGCGGTAGGCGATCTCGTCGGAGCGGCGGAAATCGAAGAAGAGCCAGCCGTCCACCTTCGCCCGCTGCAGCGCGGCCTGGATGCGGCGCAGCCGCTGCGGCGTCACCCCTTCGTAGGCGGGCACCGCCGGCGGCGGCGGGGCAATCTTCGCGGCGGCAGGAGTCCCGGCATCCGCCGCCGCGGCAGGCGGCGGCGGCGCCGGGATCTGCGCAACGACGGCACAAAAAATCGCAATGATCACGCTAGACCTCGGACTCGAAAGAGATTCGGGGACACGATACGCAATTCACCGTGCCAACTCGACTGGCACGGGGAGTTGCGTATCGTGTCCCCGGAATCTCCGGCCTTAGTCCTTGCCGCTGCCCTTGAAGCCGTCGTCGCGGTCGCGGAAGAGGACGTTGAAGGTGGTGAGCGAGCCGTAGCAGGCGGTCACGTAGGCCTGCATGTCCACCTTCTCCGCGTCGGTGAGCTTGCCGTTGGAGTTGATCTTCTGCTCCAGCACGCGCAGTCGGTCGCGGATCATCACCACCTTGTGGAAGAGCGCGTCCAGGGGCAGCTCCTTCGCCTGCAGCGAAGGGTCCGCCGGCTTGAGCACGGCCACTCCGCCTTCCCAGCGCGGGGCGAGCGGCGCCAGGCCTCCGCCGCGCTCCTCGTCCATGGCCTCGCGGATCAAGGACTTCAGTTCCTCTCTGGTCATCTCCAGCTCTCCAACCGGTCCGTCGGGAATCTTGCGCTGCGGCACCGGGGTGGACGCCTCGCGTCGCGAGCGAGGCACCGGCGCCCTGGCGATGTGCACCAGCGGAGGCGGGCGCGCTCCGCCCCGCGGCACGTAGGAGTCGCACACCGGGGCGGTGCAGGGAAACTCGCCGCGGTCGGTGCGGATGCGGCAGGTCCCGAGCAGGAGCCCGCGCCGGCCTTCGATGACGCGGTAGACGGCGCAGGTGCCGCAGAGCGGCCCGAAGGTGCAGATGCGCCCGATCTCGGAGGGATCGGCGAGGCAGTCTTCCACGTCGGGGCAGTTCTCCAGCGGTGCGGCCGGCATTCACTCTCCTGCGTAGACCACGCGTCCCTGCACGACGGTGGCGGCGATCGGCGCGCGCGGCAGCTCGTCGGCCGGCAAGGTCATGAGATTCGCGCCGAAGACGGTCAGGTCGGCGTCGAAGCCTTCGCGAATGCAACCTCTCTGCTCCTCGGCAAATTCCGCGAACGCCGCCCCCGCGGTGAAGGCGCGCAAGGCCTCCTCCCTCCTGAGCCGCTGCTCGGGCATCCACGCCTTGCCCGAGGCGATCTTCCGCGCGATCGCCGCGCGCAGTCCCTGGCGCGGGTCGATGTCCTCCACGGGAAAGTCGCTGCCGAACGCGAGCGTGGCGCCGGCGTCGAGCGCCTGACGCCAGGCATAGGCGCCGCGCTGCCGGCCGGTGCCCTGCCCGAGGCGCGATTCCGCCCAGGCGCCGTCGCTGGTGGCGTGGGTGGGTTGCATGGAGGCGATGGCGCGGCTGCCGTGCAAGAGCGGCACGTCCTCGGGGCGGAGGACCTGGAGGTGCTCGGCGCGCGGCCGCAACTCCGGCGGCACGCGGAGAAAGGCGCGCAGCACCACCGCGCAGGCCCGGTCGCCGATGCAGTGCACGCACGGCTGGTATCCCGCCGCCGCCACGCGGGCGATGCGCGCCTGCAACTCCCGCGGCTCGGTCAGCCAGAGGCCGGTGTTGCCCGGGTCGTCCTCGTAGGGATCGAACATGGCGGCGCCGCGGCTGCCGAGCGCGCCGTCGGCGAAAAGCTTCACGCTGCGAACGGTGAGGAGCCCGGTGCGCGGCCTCTCCCGCCAGGCCCGCATCGACTCCGGCAACTGCTCGCCCTGACCGTCGATCATCGCGTAGACGCGGACGGGCAACTGCCGCCGCTCGGCCAGCCGGCGGTAGGTCTCGAGCACCTCCGGCCCTGCGGACGCGTCGTGCACGCCGGTGAGCCCCGCCGCCGCCAGCGCGTGCAGCGAGCGCAGGATCGTCGCCTCCATGTCGTTCCCTGCCGGAGGGGGAATGGCGCGGCGGACCATCTCCATGGCGGTGTCCACCAGCACGCCCGAGGGAGTGCCGTCGGGACGGTGGAGGATGCGCCCGCCGGGCGGATCGGGTGTGCCGGCGGCAATGCCGGCAGCCTGCAGCGCGCGGCTGTTGCACCAGACGGCGTGGAGGTCGGCCCGCATCACTGCCACCGGATGCCCCGGCACGGCCGCATCGAGCACCTTGGCGTCGGGGAAGGCCTGCCCGGGCCAGAGGTTCTGGTCCCAGCCTCCGCCGCGGATCCACTGGCCTTCCGGAAGCGCCCGCGCGTAGTTGGCCACGCGGCCGGCGCACTCCTCCGCGGAAGCGGCGCCCTGCAGGCGCACCTCGGCGAGCATGCGGCCGTGCAGGTGCGGGTGCCCATGCGCATCGACCAGCCCGGGCACCGCGCAGCCCGCCCCGGTGGCGATGACCAGCGCGTCCTTCTCCGCCTCCCGCTCGCACTCTTCGCGGCTGCCGACGCGGACGAACTTTCCGTCGCGGACCAACGCGGCCCCGGCGCGCGGCCGCCGGGCGTCCAGGGTGTAGAGCGTTCCGTGCAGGAGCAGATCGGCCATCTCTGAAAGTTTCCCCCTCGTCGCACGTTAGAGTACGCGGCATGGATGCGCGCAACCACCTCGACGGCAAGCTGCTGTTCGCCCTGGCCGCGGCGGCGGTGGCGGGCATCCTCTTCTGGAATTCCTGGCCGCTCTATCCCTTCAAGCTGCTGGTGGTCCTCATGCACGAGAGCGGCCACGCGGCCGCCACGCTGCTGGTGGGCGGCTCGGTGGATTCCATCCATATCAGCCCGGACCAGGGCGGGATGACGCTCTCCCGCTTTCCCCCTTCGCTCCTGCGCGAAGTCATCGTCGCCAGCGCGGGGTACGTGGGGTCCGCCGTATCCGGCTCCTTGCTGCTCTATCTCGCCGCCCGCACGCGGCAAGGACGCTGGCCGCTGATCGGCCTCGCGGCCTGGTGCGCGCTGGTCACCCTGCTCTACGTGCGCGACACCTTCACGCTCCTCTTCGCGGGCGGATGCGCGCTGGCGCTTGGTCTCCTGGCGCGGTTCGGGCCTGCGCTCCTGCGCCGGGCGGTGCTGGTCTTCCTCGCCGCGTTCTCCTGCTGCTACGCGCTCTACGACATCCGCGACGACCTCCTGCACCTGGCGGGCGGGCCGGGCGGCTCGGACGCCGATGCGCTCGCGCGGGTGACGCTGGTGCCCGCCATCGTCTGGGGAGTTCTCTGGGGAGCGCTCTCGCTCCTCCTCGTGGCGCTGACGCTCCGGCACGTCCTCTCCGGCCCGCAGCGCACCCGCACCGCGCCCGCGCTGTAAGCTTGGCGCATGCCGCGGTCCTGGACCGTCCTTTCGCACCGTCCCATCGAGAGACTTCAAGAGAACCTCTGGACGGTTGCGGCCGACCTCCCGCGCGGTCCGATGACACGGCGAATGGGCATCGCCCGCCTGGGGACGGGCGAGCTGGTCTTCCTCAACGCCATCGCCCTCGACGAGCCGGCGATGCGGGAGCTGGAGTCGTGGGGCAAGCCAGCCTTCGTGGTCGCGCCCAACGGCTTCCACCGCATCGACCTCGGCTCGTACAAGGCGCGCTATCCGCAGCTCAGGTTGCTGGCCGCGCCCGCCGCGCGCAAGCGCATCGCGGAGGTGGCTCCGGTGGACGGCTGGCTGGAGTTGCTCCCGCGCGATCCGGGCCTCGTCGTCGAGCCGGTGGCGGGCACCAGGACGGGCGAGGTGGTGTGCACCGCGCGCGCCGCGTCCCGCACCTCGCTCTGCTTTCCCGGCGACGTGCTCGCCAACATGACGCCGATGCGCGGCGTGGGC
This sequence comes from uncultured delta proteobacterium, assembly GCA_963792275.1. Lineage (GTDB taxonomy): Bacteria > Myxococcota > Myxococcia > Myxococcales > 40CM-4-68-19 > 40CM-4-68-19. The sequence goes on along the minus strand of CAWBVQ010000003.1, from coordinate 648,893 downwards.
GGGCTTCTGGCAAGCGCCCTGGGCTTTGCCGGCGACCTGCGCGTGCCGCGGCTGATCCGCTGGATTGGCGTGAGCGACCGGCGCGCCCTCGCCGCCCACCTCCTGCGGCTGGCGGACAGCGAAGGGCTTGCAGCATGTCTTCGCCTGCCACGGGCCGGTCGTCTCCGTGGACCCGATGGGCGCGCTGCGCCGCGCTGCCGAGGCGCTCTGAGGGGATTAGGATGCGCCCATGGCGATGCGCAGAGGGATCCTCGAGGCGCTCCTCGGCACCACGGTCTTCGGGGCAGCAAAGGCAGCGCAAGGCGCGAAGGAGCAGGCGGGGGGCGCGCCGCCGGGACGGGTGGCGAAGGGCCGGCACCGCATTCCTTCCGGCGCGCAAGGCGCAGACGCGCGAGTTGGGCCGCACCGGCGCACGGGTCTCCATCGTCGGCCTGGGCGGCTACCATCTCGGATTGCCCGGGGAAGCGGAAGCGCTCCGCATGGTGCGCACGGCCCTCGACCACGGGCTCAACTTCCTCGACAACTGCTGGGACTACAACGGCGGCGAGAGCGAGGCGCGCATGGGCAAGGCGCTGCGCGACGGGTATCGCGAGAAGGCCTTTCTCATGACCAAGCTCGACGGCCGCACCGCCCAATCGGCCAGCGAGCAACTGGACCAGTCGCTGAAACGGCTGCAGACCGACCGCATCGACCTGGTCCAGATCCACGAGGTGATCCGCGACGACGATCCGGAGCGCTGCTTCGTCAGGGGCGGCGCCATCGAGGCGCTGGCCGCGGCGAAGAAGGCGGGGAAGCTGCGCTTCGTCGGCTTCACCGGACACAAGGACCCGCGCATCCACCGCCAGATGATCGAGACCGCGCGCGAGAACGGCTTCCACTTCGACACGGTGCAGATGCCGGTGAACGTGCTCGACGCGCACTATCGCAGCTTCGAAAAGGAGATCATCCCGCTCGCGCGGAAGGAAGGGATCGGCGTCCTCGGGATGAAGTCGATGGCCGCGGGACTGATCCTGCAGTCGGGAGCGGCCAGCGCGGTGGAGTGCCTGCGCTATGCCATGAGCGTGCCGGGCGTGAGCGTGACCATCACCGGCTGCGACAGCGAAGGGGTGCTCGAACAGGCCCTCTGGCTCGCGACCTCGTTCTCGCCGATGGCGGACGGGGAGCGGGAGGCGCTGCTCGAGCGCACCGCGCCCCAGGCCCAGGACGGGAAGTGGGAGAAGTTCAAGACCACGCAGGAGTTCGACGGCACCGAGCAGCACAAGGAGTGGCTGACCAGCGCGCGGCTGTAGACCTCTCCTTCACCCCCGCGGGCGCATGCGGTAGGCGACGAAGTCGGTCAAGGACGCGAGCTTCTGGAAGTACGGATTGTTCTGCCGCTCGCGGGCGACCGAAGAGACCGGCACGTCGCCGTAGTCGTGCCCGGGTAGAGGCGCACGTCGTCGCCGAGCTGCGAGACGCGGCGCAAGCTCTGGAACATCTGCTCCGGATCTCCGCCGGCCAGGTCGCAGCGCCCGCAGGCGTTCACGAACACGGTGTCGCCGGCGAAGAGCGCCTCCCGCGCGTGCCAGCAGGTGGAGCCGGGGGTGTGGCCGGGCGTGTGCATGGCGAGGACGCGCAGCGGGCCCACCTCCACCGCATCGCCCGCGGCGACGGCCGTCACTTCCTTTTGCAGCTCCGGGGCGAGCTTGGGCACGTCGGCGCCGTGCGCGAAGACGCGGATGCCTCCGCGCGCCAGCACCGAGGGCAGCCCGTTCACGTGGTCGAAATGGTGGTGCGACACCAGCGCGTGCGTGAGCATGCGGCCGTCCTCTTCGGCCGCGCGCGCCGCCGCCTCCACGTCCCAGGCGGGATCGACGATGGCGGTCTCGCGCGCGTCCTGCGCGCCCACCAGATAGACGAAGTTGTCCATCGGCCCGAGCTTCAACTGCTTCACGTACAGCGCCATCACCAGCCTCCCCGGTTCGTGAGCACGACGATCTCGCCGCGGTGTCCGCCCGTCTTAGGATAGTGCAGGAGCAAATCGCTGCGGCCCTTGCCGTCGAGGTCCACCGCGTCGAGCACGCCCGCGGCGCGCACCTCCACCACCTCCGCCGGAGTGGAGGCGAACTCGCCGCCGCCCAGCGCCGGATAGATCTCCAGCTCCTCCTCGCTCCTGCCGAAGATCAGGTCCGGCTTGCGGTCGCCGGTCACGTCGGCGGCCAGGCTCACCACCTGGAGATCTGCGTCGCCGGAGAGGGGGATGCGGAAGGAGAGGCTGCGCTCGCTCGCCGGCTCGGCGAGCGAACCTGCGCGTCCTCGGGTCGAAGGGAAAGATCTGGAACGTCACCCTGGCGGTCTTGGCCGTGAGCATGCGGATGAGCGCGAAGACGCCGAAGCTGGTGTACGGCACCACCAGGTCCGGGTGCCCGTCGCCGTCCATGTCCATCAGCTGCGTTCTGGAAGCAAGGTCACTCCTTCGCTCTCCAGCACCTGCACCGGCTCGCTGCCGAAGCCCTCCTTGCGGCCGAGGAACACGTAGCTGGTGCTGCGGGCGGAGGTGACGCCCTCGAACACCTGCTTGCGCACGATCAGGTCGGCCATGCCGTCGCCGTCGAGATCGGCGACCAGCGTGGTTGCGGAGGTGCCGCGCTCCAGGTGGTCGGCGGGCGTGCGGACGGCGAAGTCGCGGCAGAAGTCGGGCTGCGGATGGAAGCTGAAGCCCGGGCCCTGCCGGTAGATGGCCACGCGATCTTCCTGCACCGCGAAGACGTCGCGCAGCCCGTCGCCGTCCGCGTCGGCCACGTGCAGCGCGGGAAAGCCGTAGCGCACCTCGAGGCCCTGGTTGCGGCGCGGCCCACCCGCTCACTTCCATGTCGATCTTCCAGCTCGGCGGCCTTCTCGTAGCGGTCGCCTGCGCGGCGGAAGATGGCCAGCGCGCCCAACTCGGGGACGAGCAGATCGCGGCTGCCTTCGCCCGCCACGTCGGCGAGCACCGGGACGCGCGGCAATTCGCCAAGGATGGGCTGGTGGAACATGGTCGCCTGCTCCACCAGCTTGCGCGGGGCGCCGGGAACGCGCTTGGGAAACGACTTCGCGTTCACGCCGTGCGGAGTGATGAGCAGGAGATCGTCGCCGGCAGCGAACGTCTTGCCGACGTCGAACGCGCACGCCTCTGCCTCGTCCACCGAGAGCGTCAGGTCGGGCCGCGGCGCGAAGACGCCGGCGCGGTTCCAGAAGACGGCGAAGAAGCGCTTCTGGTACGGCGGCAGCCCGTTCTTGTAGACGACCAGGAGATCCTTGCGCCCATCGCCGTCCAGATCGGCGGGCACCACCGACGCCACTTCGCCCTCGACGCGCAGCGACTGGGCGCGGAAACGGGGAGCGCCGGCAGCGGCGGCGAGAAGCAGCGCGAGAATGACCAAGGGAGGCCCAGCTTACCCGCATTCGCGCGGGACCTGCTCATTGCAGCAGACGGTGGTCCTGTGGCAACGCCGCGAGGCTCAAGGTGCCCGCGAGGCGGTCTGCGATGTCCCGCACCTCTGCCTCGGCGCCTTCGACCAGCGCCACCGGCTCTCCCGCGCGTCTCCACCCAGGCGCGCGCGATGCGCCCCGCGAACACCACGTGGACGCCCTGGATGTCGCGAATGGGAACCCGCAGCCTGCGCGAGCGCAACTCGGCGGAGGTCAGGCGCCAGGCGTCCAGCTCGGACTGGACCAGCTGCACGACGAAAGCGACCGCCAGCACGATGGTGGCAGCGCCGACCCATCGGTAGCCTGCCCAGAGATCGAACAGCCCCCAGCCGATGGCCGCGAGCGCGAGCAGGCCCGATAGGATCCGCGCCGTCGGCCTGCGCCGCAGGCGGAATTCAGGCCCAGGAGCCAAGCTGAGGTCATGCCGGAAGGAGCCGCGCACGAAAATCGATCTATCCGACATGGTGGGGGAATGAAAGTCCCGTTACCACTGGTTTGGCCACGCATGAGCACACCCTGCAACGTCCTGGTGGTAGACGACGACGCCGACACGCGCGAGGCGCTGGCGGACGCGCTCACCTACGCCGGCTATCTCGTGGAGCAGGCAGGCGGCGGCCGCGAAGCGCTCGAGCGCATTTCCCGATCCCGCGCTCCCGACGTGATCCTGCTCGACCTGCGCATGCCCGACCTGGGCGGCGAGCAGGTGCTGGACAGGCTGCGCGCGTCCGGCGCGCGGGTCGTGCTCCTCACCGCCGACACCTCGCAGCGCGTGCTGCGCTTCGCGCGCGACGCGAAGCTGGTGCAGAAGCCGGTGGGCCTCGACGAGCTGGAAGCCGCGGTGAAGGAAGCCTGCGCCGCCTGAGCGGTCATGGCCGGTGATCGCCGGCATCGACCTCGGCGGCGAGCTGTTCGCGCGCCTCTCCGGTCCGCTGTACGTGGGTGCGCTGCTCGACTACGGCGTGGTGGGCCCGAACGGCCTTCTGGTGGCCGGCGGACTTCGGCTGGCGCTGGGCCCGGCAGCCGTCGCCGGCGGATCGGATATGCCAGCGTCAGCGAGGGCGGGTACGGGGCGCTCCTGGCGCTGGACGCGACGTGGCGCGCGGATTTGCCCTGCGCGTGGTCGGGCTCATGGCGCAAGAGCAGCTTCACCATCACGCAGGACACTCCGCCGGCGACCCGTCGATTCCACCACCACGGTCTGGTCGCTCCTGGGCGGCCTGGCCGTGCACCTCTGATCACGCTTGCGCTGCGCCGCCATCCGGCGCTTCATCTCCTCGGGGGAGACGTCCTCGACGTGCGTGCCGATCGACCAGTTGTTGCCCCACTTGTCGACGACGCTGCCCATGCGATCGCCGTAGAACTGGTTCTCGAGCGGACGATCGATCTTCGCGCCTGCCGCGACCGCCGTCTTGAAGACGTTGTCGGCGTCGTTCACGTACAGGAGCCCGTTGATCTGCCGCGCCGGGTGCTCGGCGCCGGCGTCCGCCAGCATCACCACCGAGTTGCCGATGCGCACCTCGGCATGCCCGATGCGCCCGCCGGGCCCGGGCATCCGGAACGTCTCTTCCGCGCCGAAGGCCTTGCGGAGGAACTCGATGAATCCGGCTGCGCCGTCGACGACGTAGTACGGGGTGTAGGTATGGTACCCGTCTGGAATGGGCTTGACCGCCATCTCGTCTCCTTCTCGCGGCTACTGCGCCGCGGAGGCGGGTTGTAGCGCTGCCCGAACGGCAATGCCATCGGAGACTAGACGTCCAGCTCCTTCACCTCCGCCGGCGCGCTCCATGATGAACTTGAAGCGGGCGCTCACGTCCTTGCCGAGCAGGTCGTTGATGGTCTTCTCCGTGTCCAGGGCGGCCTCCTCGGGAATGGTGACCCGGAGCGAGATGCGCCGGCGCGGGTCCAGGGTGGTGGACTTGAGCTCGTCGGCGGTCATCTCGCCCAGTCCCTTGAAGCGCATGATGTTGGGCTTGGCGTTGCCCTTGCCGTGCTCCTTCAGGATGCGCTCCCGGTCGGCGTCGTCCAGGGCCCAGTAGGTGTCCTTGCCGATCTCGATCTTGTAGAGCGGCGGCTGGGCGATGAAGACGCTGCCGTTCTTGATCAGCTCGCGCATGTGCCGATAGAAGAAGGTGAGCAGCAGCGTGGAGATGTGGTGCCCGTCGCTGTCCGCGTCCATGAGCAGGAAGATCTTCCCGTAGCGCAGGTTCGCGGCCTTGAAGTCCGGCCCGAGGCCGCAGCCGAGCGCCGAGACGATGTCCTGCAGCTCCTTGTTCTGCCCCACCTTCTCGCTCGAGGCCTGCTCCGCGTTGAGCACCTTCCCGCGCAAGGGAAGGATGGCCTGCGTGCGCCGGTCGCGGCCTTGTTTCGCCGAGCCGCCTGCGGAATCGCCCTCGACGATGAAGAGCTCGCTCTCCGCCGGATTGGTCGATGCGCAGTCTGCCAGCTTCCCCGGCAGGTTGAGCCGGTGCGACACCGCCGTCTTGCGCGTGACTTGCTGCGCCGCCGCCCGCGAGGCTTCCCGCGCGCGCGCCGCGAGGATGATGCGGGCGACGATGGGCTCGGCCACCGTCTTGTTGTCGTTGAGCCACTTCTCCAGCGCCGGCCGCACCGCGCCTTCCACCTGCGCGGTGGTCTCCGGGTTGTTCAGCCTGCCCTTGGTCTGGCCCTGGAACTGCGGCTCCACCACGTAGGCGCTGAGGATGACGGCGATGCCTTCGCGGATGTCCTCCGCGGTCAGCGTCACGCCCTTGGGCGCGAGCTCGTGCGTCTCGATGTAGTTGCGGACGGCCTTGACGATTCCGGAGCGCAGCCCGCCTTCGTGCGTGCCGCCGTTCGGCGTGGGAATGCCGTTCACGTAGCTGCGCACGTGCTCGTCGGTGGCCTCGGTCCAGACCAGCGCGATCTCCAGCTTCACCTCGCCTTCCGACTGCTTGTAGAAGAGCGCGCCCGCAGGGATCTGCATGGCCGCGACCGGCGGCACCGAGGGGATCTCGCCGCCCTGCGCGGTCAGGTCCTCGGGCAGTCCTTCCTCGGTGGTGACCACCGGCGCCGGCTCTCCTTGCGGCGGCACCCGCTGCGCGGCGGGGACGGTGTTCTTCCCGCGCTGCGCCACCACCTTGGCGAGGTACTCGGCGATGCCGCCGTCGTGCTGGAAGGTGTCCTCCACCGCCGGCGACCGCGTCTCGTCGCGGAACACCACCACCATGCCCCGGTGCAGGTAGCTCTTCGCCTCCAGCCGGTCGCGGATCAGCGCCGCGTCGAACTTCGCCTTGAGCCCGAAGATCTCCGCGTCCGGCGTGAAGGTCACGCTGGTGCCGGTGCCGCGCGCGTTCCCTTCCGCCTTCAACTTCGAGGTGGCGACTCCCTTCGAGTATTCCTGCACGTGGTGCTTGCCGTCGCGCTTGACCCGCGCCACCAGCTTCGAGCTGAGCGCGTTGACCACCGAGGAGCCCACGCCGTGCAGGCCGCCCGAATGGATGTAGTTGCCTTGCTCGAACTTCCCGCCGGAGTGGAGCGTGGTGAGGATGACCTCCAGCGCCGACTTCTTGTACTTCGGCATCACGTCCACGGGAATGCCGCGCCCGTCGTCGGACACCGTCGCCGTCTTGCCGTCCTTGTGCAGCGTGACCTCGATGCGCGAGGCGTAGCCGTTGATCACCTCGTCCACCGAGTTGTCGAGCAGCTCCCAGAGCAGGTGGTGGTAGCCGGTGGCGTCGGTGCCGCCGATGTACATGGCGGGCCGCTTGCGCACCGGCTCCAGCCCCTCGAGCACCTGGATGTCGGCTGCGCTGTACCGGGTCTTGCGCACCGCCATTATTTCTTCTCCTCAGGGAGCGCCTGCACCACGGGCCCGGTGGGCAGCGCCTTGACGGTATCGCGCTTCACCAATTGGTGCCCCTTTCCGCCCCGGCTCACCGGCTCCTGGCGGAAGGTGGTCAGCTCCAGCTTGCGCCCCTTGGTGGTCTCCACCGGAATGGACGCCTGCTTGTCGCGCGTGCAGAGGAAGGCGATCACCTTGTCGTCCTCGTCGAGCTTGATCACGGTGACGCCGCGGCCCGGTCCGGCCAGCTCGTTGATCTCGTCCACCTTGCAGCACCAGCGTATGCGACGATTCCGACATCACCGCCAACAGATCCTTGTCGTGCACCGGCACCACTCCGAGAAGCTCGTCTCCCTCGCCCGGCTTGGCGAACCGCCGCCCGGCGCGGGTGGAGAGCTCGGTGTGCGGCGCGAGGGCGAAGCGCAGCCCGTATCCGCGCCGCGAGACGGCCAGCATCTTCTCGGGCTGCGGCAAGCCGCGCATCGAGCGAGAGCGCGCCCACCACCCGCTCGTTGTCGTCGAACTTGAAGAGCTTCTGCACCGGGTCGCCATAGCCGGTGGAGGGCGGCACGTCGTTGAAGCGCGTCACGTAGGCGGTGCCGAAGTTGCTGAACAGCACGACGTTCGACTTGAGCGACCCGCCGAGCACGAACGCCACCTCGTCGCCCTCGCGCACGCGGGTCTGCGAGGGATCCTTCAGCTCGCGCACGCGCTTGATCCAGCCGTCCCGGGTGAGCACCACGGTGGCGTCCTCGTCGGCGATGAAGGCCTCCTCGCTGTACTCCATCTCCTCGCTGCCCGCGCCGCCGATGCGGGTGCGCCGCTTGTCGCCGTAGGACTTCTCGATCGCGGCGATCTCCTCGCGCACCACCGCCCAGCGCGAGCGATCGCTTCCCAGCAGCTCCTTGAGCCGCTTCTGCTCGGCGCGCTTCTCCTTCAGCTCCTTCTCGATCACCAGGATCTCCAGCCGCGCCAGCCGGTAGAGCTTCATTTCCAGGATGGCGTCCGACTGCTCTTCGGAGAGCTTGAAGCGCTTGACCAGCTTCTGCGCCGCGTCGTCCTTGCCGTCGCTCTTGCGGATGATGCGGATCATCTCGTCGAGGGCGTCGTAGACCTTCTCGAAGCCTTCGAGGATGTGCAGCCGCCTCTGCACCTCCTGCAGGTCGAACTGGAAACGCCGCGTCACCACCTCGAAGCGGAAGTCGAGGAAGTGGCGGAGGATGGACTTCAGATCCAGGCGGCGCGGGGCCCCGACCTCGGCGTTGTCGGTGGGCACGAGGCAGGTGAGGTTCACCGCGAAGTTGGTCTGCAAGGGCGTGTGCTTGTAGAGGTACGCCATCACCAGCTCGGGATCGGTGTCGCGCTTGATCTCGAGCACGATGCGCACGTCCTTGGTGCTCTCGTCGCGCACGTCGACGAGCGGGGTGAGCTTGCGCTCGCGCACCAGGTCGCCGAACTTGATCACCAGGCTGGACTTGTTCACCGTATAGGGAATGGAGGTGACGACGATCTGCTTGCCGGCGCGCGGCAGGTCCTCCAGCTTCCACTCGCCGCGGATGCGCACGCTGCCCTGCCCCGTCTCGTAGATTTCGCGCAGCTCGGCCTTGCTGTTGAGGATCTGCCCGCCGGTGGGGAAGTCGGGACCCTTGATGTGCTTGAGCAGGTCCTTCACCTCCACGTCCTTGTGCAGGGACAGCTCGCGCAAGGCGTCGCACAGCTCTGAGAGATTGTGCGGCGGGATGTTCGTCGCCATGCCCACCGCGATGCCGGTGGTGCCGTTCATGAGAAGCTGCGGCAGGCGGGCGGGGATGACGATGGGCTCGAACTGCGAGCCGTCGTAGTTGGGGCGGTAGTCGACGGTGCGCTTGGAGAGCTCCTGCACCAGCTCCGCCGCCAGCGCCGCCAGCCGGCACTCGGTGTAGCGCATGGCCGCCGCGCCGTCGCCGTCGAGCGAGCCGAAGTTGCCATGCCCGTCCACCAGCGGGTAGCGCAACGAGAAGTCCTGCGCCATGCGCACCAGCGCGTCGTAGATGGCGACGTCTCCGTGCGGGTGGTACTGGCCCATGATGGTGCCCACCACCTTGGCGCACTTCTGGTACTTGGCCTCGTGGGTGAGGTGGTGGTCGTGGAACATCCCGTAGACGATGCGCCGCTGGACGGGCTTGAGCCCGTCGCGCACGTCGGGCAGCGCGCGGGAGGTGATGACGCTGAGCGCGTAGTTGAGGTAGCGGCGCCGCGCCTCTTCGTGGAGAGGAGTGGCGATCTCGGACGGGGGAGGCGGCGCGCCGTTGCCGCCGCCGCCGGACTTGCGCCGGCGCTTCCGACCGCCGCCGCCGTTTCCGAACATGCTCATCTGTTCAGACATTTGCGGGCGTCTCTAGCACAGCCGACCGACTTTCGCGTGCGGAGTCGTCATCCTGGTGGTGCGCGCCCGCCGGCTGGGCGTCCCCCATCCGCTCGAGGTAAGCTTCTCGCAGTGCCGCGCATTCTCTGACTGATGGCGCTTCCGCGAGCGGATGGCGACGTAGCCGAGTTGACCGACGCCCAACTCGCGGCGGACGCCGCGCGCGGCCAACCGGATGCGCTCGCCGCTCTCTACCAGCGATACGCCGGCGACCTGCTTGCTCTCGCCTACCGGTTGCTGCAGTCGCGGCCGGACGCCGATGACGTGGTGCATGACGTTTTTGTCGGTCTTCCGGAGGCGCTGCGGCGCTACCAGGAACGCGGCTCGCTGCGCCCATGGCTGCGCACCATCACCGCGCGCGTGGCGCTCATGCGGCTGCGCGAGCAAGGCGCTCGCACCAGCGCCGCATGGGGCGAAGAGGATCTCGCCGCGTCTACAGGCACCCCGGATGCGGCGATCGGCCTGGAACGCGCGCTGCGGGAGCTCTCCCCCAATCTGCGCAGCGTGCTGGTGCTCAAGGAGATCGAGGGGTTCTCGCACGCCGAGATCGCCGCAATGCTCGACATCAGCGTGGGCGCCAGCGAAGTCCGTCTGCACCGTGCGCTCCAGGCGCTGCGCGCGTCGCTCACGCGGGATGACACACGATGAACATCTTCTGCTGGCGCCGTCCGTTGCATGATTTCGCCGAGGCCATCCAGCCGGAACTGCGCGCCCTTCGTACGCCGGAGCCGACTGCGCAACTCCTGGAACGCATCCTCAGGTCGCGCGCCAGCGGCGCGCGGATCATCCTGCCGGAACCTCCCGCGATCGCGAAGCGCGGGCGCATCACGCGCGTCGTCGTCGGCGCCGGCATCGCGGCGGCGCTGCTGCTCATCGCCATTCCGCTCCAGCGCGTCGCGCGGGAGAGGAGGTCGCCTCCGGTGGCCCCTTCTTCGGACAGGCGGCCTTCGCGCAGACGGCGGTTGGCGACGATTGGCCGCGGCTCCCATCCGTGGTGCTCGCGCGCCCCGATGCGGTGCGCCCGCTCACGCTGGCATTTGCGCGGCGCGCACGGACTGCCGAGGGCGTGTTCACGGAAAGCACCGCATCCCTCGAGCGTCACGGCGGACGACGTCGACGGCACGCCTGCGTGGCGCGTGGTCTCCATCAAAGAGGACGCCGCTCCGCCGCAAGCCGAGGTGGAGACCCTGTATGTCGCTCGCAGCGACCTGCGCCTGCTGCGCCGCACCATCGGCGTATCGCCGTACAGACGGTGGCAGCGGATCGACATCCGGCAGCGGTTCCAGGGCGACAGCCTGACCGGGCGGATGACGACGGAAGGTCCGAGCATCGGCGCGGGACGGCCGATCGCGCGGACCCTGCGCTTTGCCTTCGCTCCCTATTTCTCGGACGTTTTCGCGCCGGTGGTGTTCATGGCCGTGCCGCTCTCCTCCACATGGAAGGGAAGCGCGTCGCTGCTCGGCTGGGCGGTGATCGACAGCGACGTCTTCACCCCCATCGAGCTGCGGGTGGAAGGCGAGGAGCGCATCGCCGTTCCCGCCGGAACCTTCGACTGCTGGCGCATCTCGGTCCGCTTCGCCGGTGAGCGGATGGCGTACTGGGTGCGCAGGAGCGACGGACTCGGCGTGCGGCTGCTGGACGACTTGAACGTGCCGGCGCGGGGCACGCGCGAAGTGGTGCTGACGAGGATCACCGAATGACGCCTCCATGTCTCGCGGCGGCGCTTCTCTCCGCCGCCCTCCAGGCAATGAACGCCCCGCGCCCCGGACCCGAGCGCATCGGCTCCGCGCCTGTCCCACCGTCGCTGCGGGAATACAGGGTCGACTTCGGCCACAGCATCGTGGAGTTCTCGATCGGATTCGCGTTCAGCCGCGTGAAGGGTCGCTTCACCAGCGGCAACGGGACCATCATCTACGACGAAGCGCACCCGGAGCGCTCGTCGGTCACCATGGTGATCGACGCGAAGAGCATCGACACCGGCTGGCCGCATCGCGACGATCATCATACGCACCAGCGACTTCTTCGACGTCGAGAAGTTTCCGGCGATCATCTTCCAGAGCGAGCGGCTGGTTCGCGCCGGCGAGGGCTGGACGTTGCAGGGAAGGCTCACCATGCACGGCGTGACCAAGGACGTCGCGCTGACGTTGCGCTTTCCGCGCGCGCCGTCTCGGAGTCCTGAGTCGCGCTGGATGGTGCTCAACGCCGACGCCACCACGCGCCTTGCCCGCGCGGACTTCGGCATCCTGGGCGGCAGCGCCTCCAACTCGTGGTTCAACCCCGCACGTCAGGCGACGATGGCCGACAGCGTGGACGTGTCGCTGGAGATCGAGGCCTACAGTCCGGACGCGACCAGCCATCGCAGTCCGCGCGTCCAGGAGTACCTGGAGAGCACGCGCACGGCGGGTGTGCAGTCGCTCATCGATCGGATCGCCGAGATCAAGCGCACGCGCCCTGCCACGGAGGCCGCGAATTACCTGGGCGGCGGGGACTTCGTCGCGCGCGGCATGCTCGCCACTCGCAGGGTTGCCGACGCCGTCGCGCTGTCGCGCGCGCTCACGCAGCTTTTCCCGGAGGGCACGCGGGCCTGGGCCGTGCACGGGCTGGCGCTGGCCATGTCCGGGGACATGCGAGGGGCGGCGCGCCAGTACGCGCGCATGAAGGAGGTTTTCCATCCCGCGGCCGTCGATCCGAAGGAGAATTTCCCGCAGGTCGACGACAACTGGTGGTATCTCGATCAGTTGGTGCGCATGGCCCTCGAACTGGGGCAGCCGCAGCACGCGGCGCCGCTCGCGCGCGCAATCGCCGAGATGTATCCGGGGATCGCGCGGGCCCAGACGACGCTCGGGCTCGCGCTTGCCGTCGCTGGAAACAGCTCGGCCGCTGCCGCGTCGTACGCGAAGGCGCTGGCAGTGGATCCGGGCGAGACCGGCGCGCTCGAGTGGCGCCGCCGCTTCGCCGCGCGGTAGGCCTCGATTTCTCGATGCAAGGTCGAGTTCGAGAACGAGAGCAGGGTCCACGGCCCCTTGACACTTCAGGATTTCGCTTAACCATCTTCTCGCCCATGTCCCGGCTCGAGCGGCAGCAGGATCCATTTCTTGCGCTCGCCCATCCGCTGCGGCGCAAGGTGCTGGAGGAGTTGCGCGCCGGCGAAAAGCCGGCCACGCGGCTCGGCGGGCGATTCGGCGTCACCGGTTCCGCGCTCTCGCAGCACCTCAGGGCATTGAAGCACGCGGGGCTGGTGGTCGACCGCCGTGATGGCCGGCGCCGGCTCTACCGGCTGAACCCGGCGGCGCTCCGCGACGTGGCGGAGTGGATCGCGGACTTTTCCTCGTTCTGGCCACGAAAGCTCGGTGCGCTGGGCGCACATCTGCGGAGGACCCGATGAAGAAGCCAAAGTTGCGCGAAGCCACGTTCTACCCGGAGAAGATTCGAGCGCGTCTGGGCCTCGCTCACCGATCCTGCCGAAGTGGCGCAGTGGCTCACGCGGGGCGACTTCCGCGCCGAGCCCGGCCATCGCTTCGCCTGGACGGATGTGGAGAACGGGAGCCCGGCCGACCGCGCCATCTGCGAAATCGAAGCCGTCGAAGCCCCGCGCCGCCTGCGCTATCGGCTCGAGCAAGCCGACGACGAGGTTTCGGTCGTCACCTGGTCGCTCGAAGAGCGCGAGGGCGGCACCGAGGTCGTCGTGGAGCACGAGCTCGTCGCAGTCGCAGACCGCCATCCGACGGTCGTGTCTCTCTCGAGCTGGCGCCGCGGCGCCGCCGTCCCGGCGCGCTGGCGCCTCGCGGAGGCAGCATGAACGGCCCCGACCCGGTGCGCCCGCCGGCGGCGCAACCAGAGAATGCGTTCACACCCATCGACCAGCACCTGTTCGACGCGCGCATCATCTTCGTCAGCGGCGAGGTGAATGCCGAGCTGGCGGTGCGCGTGAACCGGCAGTTGCTCGCGCTGGAGAAGGTGGATCGCGCGCGCCCGATCATGCTCTGGATCGACTCGCCGGGCGGCGAGATGTTCTCCGGCTTCGCCATCTACGACACCGCGCGCTTCATCCAGCCGCGGGTGATCACGCTGGTCGCCGGTTTCGCCGCGAGCATGGCGTCGGTGATTGCCCTCGCGGCGGAAAAGCAGGATCGCCTCGCCTTCCCCAACGCGAAGCTGCTCATCCACCAGCCGCTCATCCACGGCGTGATGCAGGGGAGCGCATCCGAGCTGGAGATCCACGCGGCGGACATCATCGCCACCAAGAAACGCCTCCACCAGCTCTACGCCGAGCGCACCGGCACGCCGGTGGAACGCTTCGAGAAGCTGATGGAGCGCGACCACTGGCTGGGTCCGGCCGCCGCCCAGGAGCTGGGACTCATCTCGCGGGTCGTCGAGACGCGGGCGCAATTGGAGCCGCTCTTGCGCGGGTGACGCCGTGATGCGGAAGATTGCGCCGCTTGTCCTTGGCGGTCTTATGTCGGGGTGCTCTTTCTTCCTCGTCGATGGCAGGCCGTCGCCGCCCCTGGATCAGAATCGCCACGTCGAGTGCACGACGAGCCAGGCAGCGCCGGCGGTGGACGTCGCACTGGGGGCCTTGTCTGCGGGCTTCGGCACGGTCACCCTCGCAACCCTGCCTAAAAGCCCATGCAGCGACTTCAGCTGCATCGGCGCAGACGCGATCAAGGGAGTTGGCATCGGCGCTCTCGTCGTCGGCGCGATATATCTCGCCTCCGGCACATACGGGTTCATCAAGACCAATGCCTGCAAAAACGCCCTCGCAGCGCAGCGAGCCTGCGCCGATGGCGACAAGGAGATGTGCGATCGCCTGACGCCGACAGCGAACGTTCGGTCCCCGCGCTGATCGCGGCCGCGCCGTCGGGCCGCCTCAATATCCCGCCTCAATATCTCACACGATTCTTGCCGGCACGCTCCAAGATGGCGGTCGAAAGGAATGCGGCGGGAACTCGACGTCGAAGGCTCCGGACAACCACTCACGCGACGCCCGGCGGAAAGCCGAAAGGAAGTCCCGATATCGACGGACCGCCTCGATCCAGAGCCGCTTGGTCGAAGCGTGCGCCTTGGGACGCGGACTGTGGCTGGTCTTGATGGGGCGCCCATGAGGATCCTGCGCGGCGATGTGCCGAGTGTCCTCGGTGGTCGCTTTCGGCGCGGCCGCGTCGATGTCTGCGACCAAGTGGGCGACCCTGCAACTGCGCTCGCGAGCCGTGAGCGCCGACCAGCAGGGGAGCGGAGCAAGTTCGAGTTTCTCCATCTCGCTGGGGCAATCTTCGGAGAATCGATCGACGTTGACCTTCTCGTCGACCTCCATCTCCCAGCGCCTCGTCCAGTTGCGCCATCGCTGCACCGAGCCTCTGCCTCCCTCGAGGAGAGCCTGGGTGCAGCTCAGCCCCGGCCACTGCTGACATCGGCTGACCAAGCCCTCCTTCACACCGTGACTGAGAATGTAGGTGAGGCGCTCGACTTGCGCCCCTTCGTCGACGATGGGCTCGGCGGAGTAGCGGCGGGCGAAGAAGCGTCCCCGCCAACCGACGAGCCGCCCGACCTTGACGGCGATGTTGCTCTGCAGGCGCTGCATGAAGCGGCTCATCGCGATCGCCGAAGGGGCACGGACCATTGCGTGAAAATGGTTCGAAGTGAAGACGTAGGCGAAGAGCTCGACCTGGCACTGCCGCACGGCTCGCGCCAGGATGCCGCCGATCAGCTCGTTGGTCTTGTCGCTCGGCGCCATGAGAAACCGCGACTGGATGGTGCGAGAGGTGATGAAGAAGATCGTCCGCGGCTCGAAATGTCGAATGGGATACGCCATGGCGGCGGCAAGTGAGCAAGTTGAGCGCCAAGCAGCCACGACGGTAGGCTTCCTGCAGCCCGCGCGGAGGAGCGTCTCATCTTGGGAGTCCAATTTGTGGAACGGCCGGTCTCAGATCGCTACGGCCGGGAATCGTGTGAGAGCTGTTTAGGGGGATTTAGGGGGCCGGGAATCGTGTGAGAGCTGTTTAGGGGCCGGGAATCGTGTGAGAGCTGTTTAGGGGGCCGGGAATCGTGTGAGAGCTGTTTAGGGCGTAGGGTCCTCGCGGTACTGTCCCTTTGACGACTTCCTTCGTTGGCGGCAGAGTGCGCCGCACATCCTCTTCGAAGGAGCCTCCCATGAAAGTCGTCTTCGCCGGGTTGATTCTCGTCAGCGCCTTTTCCTTGCCCGCCTCGGGCGCCCTGAAGGAGGGCGAGAAGGCGCCGGAGTTCAAGGCGCCCGCCTCGATGGCGGGCAAGGAATTCACCTTCGACCTCAAAAACGCCCTCAAGAAGGGCCCGGTCGTCGTCTACTTCTATCCGGCGGCGTACACGGGCGGCTGCAACATCGAAGCGCACACCTTCTCGGAGAACAGCGACAAGTTCGCCGCCGCGGGCGCGACCATCATCGGCGTCTCGCTCGACAAGATCGAGCGGCTGAACAAGTTCTCCGCCGACCCGCAGTACTGCGCGGGCAAGATCCCGGTCGCTTCCGACGCCGATGGCAAGATCGCGAAGAGCTACGATCTCCAGGTACGCGGGCCGAAGGAAGGCGCGAAGACCACCACCGGCGAGGAGATCGGCCACGGCTTCGCCGAGCGGACGACGTTCGTGGTCACGCCCGATGGCAAGGTCGCGGCCACCATCGGCAACATGGCGCCCGCCGACAACGTGCAGAAGACGCTGGAGGCGGTCCAGAAGCTGAAGAAGGGCTGACGCCGACAACATCCACGCCGGCGAGAATGCGCGGGTGATAAAAGCTCGTCACGCCGGCGAAGATCGGTATTGGTTGCCTTTTAGCACCGCTCGTCGCATCGAGAACGGTGAAGCATGAGACTGCTCAAGGTTCTGGGGTGGATCGTCGCCGGCTTCGTCAATCTCTTGGTGCTCTCGATTCTCGCAGACTCGCGCATTCGATCCCAGACACGACAGACTCAAGCGTCTTTCAGAGTGGGACACTCTCTCTTCGATTTCCGGATTCCCGATGGCGCCCTGGATGTCTCGATCAGCTTCTTCTCGAACGGCGATTGGATGGAGGACTGTGGAAGAGCGCAGCTCGGGAGCGGCGACAAGCTCCTGCTGATGGGGGAGACGATCGACCGGAAGGAGTTGCCGGATCGCTCGCAGCTTGGCGCGGTCCTCCGGACGCAACGCTGGCACGTTGAACGTTGCACACAGATGAACGTGACGTTCGAGAACTTGCCTCTCACCTTCATGCGCGGGACGGTCAAAGTTCATTACGAGAAGGGTGTCGTCACCAAGGTCGAAAGACCCTTCTTCTGGTATTGACCCGTGTTCGAGCGGCTGGCCTGGACTTGAACCAGCGACCACTGCGCGTCCTCCACTCGCGCGCTGCCTTGCCTCGGAAGTCGCATATTGTTCGCGTCCCGGGGATATCTTCCTCTACAGCGGCGCGCTCGTTCAGTGAGCCGTGAGATCCGGCTCAGCCCCGACGCCTTGCGGTCAGGCCTCCAGGGCCAGCATCGTCACCTGCCCGGACTGCGTCCCCGTGGCAAGCGCCACCTTCTCCTTCGCGAATGCCAGCGCCGTGATCGCGGTGGCGCCAATGCCATGAGTCGCCAGGACCACCCCGGTCGATGGATTTATGATCTTCGCCGTTCCGTCGCCGCAACCGGCCGCAAGTGCCTGCTCGCCAAGGAAGAGCAGCGACTTGACCCCGCGACCTCCTGCGCTCGCGGTGGCCTGCTTCTGGCCGTTCTTCCCCCAGAGCACCACCTGCCCTGAGTCGTCCGCCGACGCGAAGCCTTTCGGCGCGGCCGCAAGCGCCGTCACCGCGCCGTGGTGGTGCGAGCCTTCGCCGAGCTTCTCCGGCTTGGGCGTGAGCCTGTGCACCTGCACGACTCCGCTGGCCCATCCCACGACGAGGAACGCCCCGTCCGCTGAAAAGGCAAGGGCGGTCACGCGGGAGCTCACTCCGGCGATCTGGACCAGCGTCTTCTTCGTCGTGACTTCCACGACCTGCACCTGTCCCTGGCTGTGGCCGATGGCCACTCTCGCGCCGTCGGCGGTCACTGCCACGGCCGAGGGGCGGTTCGAGGCATCGCCTCCCAGCTCGACCTTGAGCCCCGAGACGAGATCGGCGACCAGGACGGCCTTGTCAGTGACCACCGCCGCCTTCGGATTCCCGCACGCGAGCGCCGACTGCGTGAACGGCGGCAAGCGGACGCTGCTCACCTTGTAGCCGTCGGTGTCCAGCTCCCAGGTAGCGCACTCGCCAAGCCTGGTCACCGCGGAAAGGCGCCTGCCGTCCGCGCTGCACTGCAGGGACGTGACCGCGGACTTGTGGCCGGGAACCTGAATCTTGTGCTGCTCCAGGATCTGATGTTCGATCGGCTTGATCACCGTGTGCTTGACCGTCTTCTTGCGCACTTTCACCACGCCGCGCGTGACCACCAGACCGCAGCCGGCGGCGATCATCCCCATCTCCGGAGAAACGCTCGCTCCAATCAGCGCGCCGGCGGCAAGCGCTCCTGCCGCAACGACTCCAAGCGGCGCCGGATTGGGCGCGAGCACGTCGACTTCGCTCTCCACCTCCACCGGGCCGTCCTTGATCTCCTTCTTCCAGCGCGCTTCCGTCTTCTCCCCGGGCCGGGACCAGACCACCTTCCACTGCGGCGCGAGCTCCGCCGCGGTTCCAGTCTTCGAGGGCGTGGCGCTCCATCTGGGCTTCTCCGGAGCCCTGGGCGCGCCCGCCTCGAGCTGCAACGGCTTCAGCCCCCAGGACCTCGAGATCACCGCCTCCAGGCGAGGCAGGTCCTTGAGCGGACGCCCGACCATGGCGGCCAGCATGCCGGCCAGCCAGGTCACCTCCTTGTGCTGGAGCGCCGCCAGATCGCCCCAGATGGGGCTCTTGCCCGGCTCGTTGAAGTCCTCGCGAACGAAGATGAGATTGTCGCCGGTGTAGTACTGGTCCCAGAGCTTGCGATCCACCTCCAGGGCCAAGAGCGAGAGGTAGATGACCAGCGCGGAAAAGCGGTCCAGCCAGGGTCCGTAGTCGTTCACGCTGCGCTTCGGATGCTGATAGGCGCGGTGGCCGATCTCGGTGGCCTGCCGGCCGATCAACGCCGGCACCCACATCCCGTCGTAATCGATGAGCAACAGGTCCTTGCCGCAGACGAGGATATTGCCGTGCTGGAGATCGCCGTGCGCGAACTTCGCCCGTTCGATGTCCTTCACCAATGTGCGGAACCTCTCGCGCAGCGCGGCCAGCTCTCTTGGCTTGTCGAGCAGGCCTTGCACGCAGCGATCGAGGTGCTGACCCTGCACCCAGGCCATCTTCACGATGGGAAAGGCGCTGCCCCTGATGCGCAGGCCCTCCGCGAGATAGACGAAGCTGGTGCTGTGCGCGGAGCGGTTCTTGGAGAGATGCCGGGAAATTGCCGCGTACCGCTCGGCGTGGTCCGAGATGGGCCGGAGGAAGCAGCGCACCGCCCAGACGTTCTCGCCTTCGCTGGCCTTGTACACGACCGCGTTCCCGCCGGTGGCCGGCTTGGGCATGCCGAAGCGATCCTTGTCGATCTGCGCCTTCTGCAAGTCCGCATCGCCCAGCGAGCGCTGCGGGAACTGAAGCGCCTCGTGGTACTCGGTGAGATCGGGCCAGGTGGCCATCTAGCTCGCCCCTCCCTGGCGATCGGTCCGCCTCAGCCGCACCAGGGTCATGTCGTCGTTCCGCGTGCCGTCGTCGCGCGCCTGCGCCACCAACGTTTCGAACTCCTCCGGCGTGCGAATGCTCCCGGCCTCTTCCCAGGCGGGCTCGCCTCTCTCGGCGCGCCGCAGCAGCCACGCCGCCAGCGCATCGGAGGCGAAGAAGAGGATGTCGTCCGGCTGGAGGAGTCCCTCGCTGACCCGCACGTAGGGAAGCGGATCGTCGTCGGCCTTCTTCACCGAGCCGACGAGGAAGGGGCTGGACCCGAACTCCTCGGAGCGGGTCAAGGGGAAAGCCTTGATCAGCTCCCGGTTGCCCGAGAGGTGGAGCAGGCAGCAGTCGCCGATCGCCACCGCGCGCCAGCCGCGGTTCACCGCATTGAGCGATGCGCCCACGAACGCCGCGTACGCCCCACGCCGCGCCTTCTCCGCCGCATACCAGGGCAGCGGACGGCCACGCAGCTTTCGCCGCCAGAGCCGGCGGATGGCGTCCAGCCGGTTGAAGAACTCAGGGCCGTGCGCGCGTCCGCGGACGAAGCTCTCGACCAGCAGCGCCGCCCAGAGGGCGGAGAAGCTGCTCTCGGTGGCGCCGTCGGCGACGGCGACGCGGCAGCGCGTGGGCGAGTCCGAACCACGGATCGCCCACGCGTCCTCGTACTCGGATGGGGCGTTTCCCGCCTTCTGGCAAGAGAACGCCTCGATCGAGAACGGCGCCGCGCCGGCCGGGTGCAGGGCCTCGATCACCGGAGGTTCGCGGGACGGGTTCCGATGTCGAGGAACTGGATCACCTGCATCGGTTGCGCATTGAAGACGAAGCCGCGCGCTCCCTCGTCCGCCGGCATGCCCAGCTCCTTGGCGCGCCCGATCATGAAGGGCGTCAGGCTGCTCGACATCTCGTAGAGCTGCTTGGCGAACTTGTCCGGCAGCCCCTCGTCGTTCGCCGGCAGCTCGATGGGGTTCCCCGCGGCCGAGGAGAGATGGATGTTGAAGACCAGGGTGGCGCCGTCGTCGCTCCCCATGGTGGAGAGCGCCTTCGCCTCCGGGACGGGATCGCCGTCGGTGGCCTCGCCGTCGGTGATGTTGATGACGATGGGCGGGAAGCCCTTGGGGTGCTCGGCCACCCAGCGCTGGACCATCTCCGCGGCCGTCTTGAAGGCGGAGCTCATCGGGGTGCCACCCGCGTGCTTGGCTTCGAACCAGAGCGGGAACTTCACCGTCTGCTCCACCAGCCCGCCGGCGCCGTCGTCCGTCTTCTTGGTGCGATCCTCGATGCGCAGCGGGTTGTTCGCCAGCTCGCTCATCGGGATCAGGTCCTTGCCGGTCAGCGGGCCGTCGAAGGCGGACTTCACCACGCTGTCCTGGCCGTACCCGATCACCGCCACGTGGAAGTAGTCGTAGATGGAGTCGCCCTTGGCGCAGCGGATCGAGAGGTTGTGGATGAGCTTGTTGATGATGGTGGTCAGCTCGTCGGCCTTGCGCCGATCGTTGCTGCCGCCGAACGGATCCTCCATCGACCCTGATTGATCGAGGAGGAAGATGAAGCACCCCGGATTCTTGCGGCTGATCTCAGCGCTGTACATGGTTGCTCCTCGTTTTCGCCTTCTTCGGACGTCGTTTGACCGTGCTCGCCTTGACCTTGCTCACCTTGCTCGGCTTGACCCTGGCAGGTTTGAACTTCGTGGAAGCGACGTAGACCCGATTCCCCGGATCCGCCTTTCCGGCCAGGGGCGTGCTCTGGACGATCGCGGGTACCGGCGCGGCGGTGCGCTCACTGACGGGCCCGTGCCGCAAGAACCATCCGATCGAGCCGAGCGCGACCAGGGCGATTCCCGCGTGGAACAGCTCGGGCGTTCCGCCGACCTTCATGCCTCCGCAGGCAGGACACGCGGCGCCGGCCCCCGCCTGGGGAAACCAGGTCAGACGACATGCGCGGCACTTCTGGAGGCTTCTGATCGGCATCGGGGGGATTCGGCACACTAGGTAACGGATGCCGTTGCTGTCCACGGGGCCGCGTTCCCACATTCGCGGCCTCTGCGAGAGCATGTGCCGCGCGCGGTTCTCCGAGTGGGAGCGGCGATGACGGCCGCTCGAAAACCGCGTCATTGGAAAAGCGAGAGGCGGCATTTCGTCAAATCGACGCTTTCGTTCCTGAATTGAATTCGGCCCGTGCCCCGCGATCCGGGCGCCTGCGTGGCGGATCCGGCAGGTTCCGCGCAGCTCGGCCCCGATGTCGAGGATCTGCGCCGCCGGTGGGGAAGTCGGGACCCTCGCGGTGCCCGAGCAGGTCCTTCACCTCCAGGTCCTCGTGGCAGCGACCGTCATGAGCAGTTTTCTGTCAACCGCAAGACGGTGCCAACTTTGTCAACTAATGGGTCTACCCACTAGTAAGTGGAATGAATACATCGGCGCCTGAGGCCCGGTTACCGGGGAGGGGGAGCAAGGATAATGAGAAAGTCATCGTACGCGGCCGTCGCCGCGGCGATCGCCTTTTCCAGCTCGGCGAGAGCGCACGAGTTTGTTTGCGAGAAGACGGTCAACGGCGATGTGGTACACGAAATCAAGAGTTATCCAGAAAAACTGAATTTCAAGGTCAGCGTGATCAATACGCACCCGACGGACGCCTCCACGGCCCTGTCGGTGCGCGACGACCTGATGAGCTCGCTGGGCGTGACCTTCGCGCCCGCGCCGCCCTTCACGGTGGCGGTGGGCCAGTCTGCGGACTTCAGCTTCGAGGTCACGGTCCATGACGAGGCGGAGTGCCTGAAGCTTGCCCAGGTCCAGGCGTGCGGGGCGAGCTTCGAGGACCTGTTCGAGGTGACCTGGGACGGCGGCTCGGCGCAATGCGCGGCGCGGCTGATTCTGCGGGCACGAAACCGGCGGAGGCGGCGGCGGTGGCGACATCTGCAAGTACGACGCCGATTGCGGCTCCGGCCGCGAGTGCAAGAACGGCAAGTGCGAGGACCGCGACGACGACCACATGTGCAAGTACGACGCGGAATGCGGCCCCGGCCACGAGTGCAAGAACGGCAAGTGCCAGGACCGCGACGACGACCACATGTGCAAGTACGACGCGGATTGCGGCCACGACGGCAAGTGCGAGAACGGCAAGTGCGAGGACCGCGACGACCACCACATGTGCAAGTACGACGCGGATTGCGGCCACGACGGCAAGTGCGAGAACGGCAAGTGCGAGGACCGCGACGACCACCACATGTGCAAGTACGACGCGGATTGCGGCCACGACGGCAAGTGCGAGAACGGCAAGTGCGAGGACCGCGACGACCACCACGGCGACGATGGCGACCACGGTCACGATGGCGACCACGGCGGCGGAGACGATCACGGCCACCGCAATGACTACGGCGGGAAGGAGGCAGAGCGATGAACCGGTGGATGACGAAGCTGCTCTTGGGCGCCTGCCTGTGCGCGGCCGCCTGCGGCGACGGGACCAGGCCTCAGGCGAGCAATCTGCCGGCCACGCCTGAAAGCGGCGGCAACGATCCCGGCACGAGCAACGGGGGCACGGGTGCCGGCGACGGTACGGGCACGACCCCGGCTCCCGCACCGGCCGCGACGTTCACGCTCCGGCTGCGCGGCGACGATGCGGGCTCGCTGACGTCGGTGCGCCTGCGGGTGAAGAGCGTCGAAGTCCGCGCGGGGACGATGGTGCTCGCGAGCGCGGGAACGATGCCCGAGATGGAGTTGGCGACGGGAGACAACGCGTTCCTCCTCTCGACCTTCCAGGTGCCCGCGGGGCAGGACGAGGTCGAATTCACCATCGCCCTGGACTCCGCTTCGGTCGGGTCGGCAAGCGGGAACTTCGACGTCGACGCCAGCTGCGAAGTGCTGCATCTGCGCGGCACGGTGAGTCTGCTCGCCCAACACAGTCACGCCGTGGTGCTTCTCGATCTGGCGCGGTCGTTCGTGAAGGTCGGGACGGAGATGGCGTTCGTCCCGCAATTGCAGCTCGCCTTCTGAAGCGGTTCCCAGGTTCTGGCAGGCCGGGGGGCAGGCATCGATGGGTGCCTGCCCTCCGCCGCTTCGGCCGACAAGACGCCGGAGCCGCGGCTCAAGCCTTCCCCTTCCCCGGCTGGTTGGGCTTGACCTCGTCCTTCCCCTGCTCCGCCGCCCTCTGCGCCAGCACCTTCTGCGCCTCGTGCGTCGGGACCTCCTCGTAGCCGAGCAGCTCCATGGTGAAATATCCCAGGCCCTTGGTCAGCGAGCGCAGCTCCGGCGCGTAGGTGCGCAGCTCCGCGTGCGGCGCCTGGGCGTGGATGAGCGTGCCCTTGGAGGTGGGCTCCATTCCGAAGATCTTCCCGCGGCGCGAAGTGAGGTCGGCGATCACCTCGCCCAGCATCTCGTCGGGAACCACCACCTCGAGGCGCATCATCGGCTCGAGCAGCACCGGCTTGGCGCCGGCGAGCGCGTTCTTCAGCGCCATGGAGCCGGCGATGCGGAAGGCCATGTCGGAGGAGTCCACGGTGTGGAACGAGCCGTCCACCAGGCGCGCGCGGAAGTCCACCAGCGGAAACCCGCCCAGGGGCCCCTGCTTGGCGGCGTCGCGGATGCCGTGCTCCACCGAGGGAATGAAGTTGCGCGGGATCACCCCTCCCACGATGGCGTCCTCGAATTCGATGCCGGTGCCGCGCGGCAAGGGCTCCAGCTCGATGTGGCAATCGCCGTACTGGCCGCGCCCGCCGCTCTGCCGCTTGTACTTGCCCTGCGCCTTCGCCTTTCCGGTGATGCTCTCGTGATAGGCGGGATGCGGCAGCTCGAGGTGCACGTCCACCTCGAACTTGCGCTTGAGCTTCTCCACCGCCACCTCGATGTGCACCTGCCCCATGCCCTTGAGCAGCGTCTCGTTGGTCTCCGGATCGCGCACCATCTCCAGCGCCGGGTCCTCCTCCAGCAGGCGATGCAAGGCCACGCCCACCTTCTCCTCCTGCTCGCGGTCGATCTTGAGCGCATAGGCGATCACCCGCTTCGGCTCGGGGATGAAGTCGAGCCGGATCGGGGGCGCGTCGGCGGCGCAGAGCGTGTCGCCGACGTGGACGTCCTTCAGCTTCATGAAGCCGACGATCTCGCCCGCGCCGGCCTCGGGGATCTCGATGGTGTGGTTGCCGTCGATGCGGAAGACGTGCTGCACCGTCTCGCCGTGGCCGGTGCGCGGGTTGCTGATGACCGAGCCGTGCTTCACCGCGCCGGAGAAGATGCGGCAGGCGGTCAGCCGCCCCACGAAGTGATCGACGGTGTTGCGGAAGGCGAGCATGGTGAGGGGCGCGTCGCGCTGCGCGGGCCGCACCACTTCGCCGTGCTTCGCGTCCTTGCCCTTCACCTCGCGGCGGACGGTGGGCGGGGGCAGGTAGCGCACCAGCGCCGCGGCCACGTCGTCCACGCCGATGCCCGGCCGCGCCGCGCAGGCCAGCACGGGGAGGAAGCGCCGTCCCAGCACCGCATGGGCGATGCCGTCCACCAGCGCCGCCTCCGAAGGCTCTCTCCCGTCGAGGTACGCCTCCAGCATGGCGTCGTCGGTCTCCGCCACCGCTTCCACCAGCCGCGTGCGCAAGCGGCTCGCCTCCGCGGCGAGCTGCTCGGGCACGTCCTCCTCGACGAACCCGCCGAACCTGCCGTCGCTCCTCCTCGTGTAGGCGTGGGCGCGCATGGTGACGAGATCGATGACGCCGCTGAAGCTGTCGCCCAGCCCGACGGGCAGCTGCAGCGCCACCGGCTTGGCCTTGAGCGTCTTTTCGATGTCGTCCAGCGCGCGCAGGAACGAGGCGCGGTCCTTGTCGAGCTTGTTCACGCAGGCGAGCAGCGGCAGGGAACGCTCCACCGCCATCTCCCAGTGGGCCTCCGTCTGGTGCTTGACCCCGGAGACGGCGGAGACGAGCAGGAGCCCGCCTTCGCAAACCGCCATCGACCTGTCGGCGTCGGTGAGGAAGTCGGAGAAGCCGGGGGCGTCGAGCAGGTTGAGGAGCGTTCCGTCGTGCTCGGCGAAGGTGACGTGCGTCGCCACCGTGAAATTGCGTTTTGCCTCCTCCGGGTCGACGTCGAGGTGGCTGGTGGAGCCGTCCTTCGAGGCGCGCGCCGGGGCGTCGTGACGCAAGAGCGCCTCGGTGAGGGCCGTCTTGCCCGCTCCATCGTGCGCGATCACGGCAATGTTGCGGATGGTCTTGGGATCGAGCATGCGTTGGTCTCCCCGGATGCAGCGGCCCGCTTCAGCCGGAGACTAGTCGATCCAACGCCGGTTGTCAGAGGAGGACGGGTCCGCCGCGCCGCCGTGTGTTCCATAGCGGTCTGCGCGCGACCGCTGCCGCCGCGCCCGGCAAACGACCCGGACGCGGCGGCAGTCTTTCCCAAAAGCGGCGCTACTTCACGTTCGCGTTCACGCTGGCCGGACCGGTCAAGGTGAAGGTGCAGCTCTGGGTGTCCCGCGAGGTCGCGCAGGCGCCGGACCAGATGACGGTGCGTCCGTCGCTCGCGCTGAGCGTGATGGAAGTGCCGGTGGCGAAACTTGCCGACGCGGTGCTTCCCACCGGCACGCGAATCCCCGCGGGGCTCGAGCTGACGGTGACGCCCGAGCGGCCCGTGGCGGAGACGGTGAGCGTCGCGCCCGAGCTCGCCGGCGCCGGATTGACGGTCAGGGTGACCGACTGCGCGCTGCCGTAGGTTGCCGAGAGCGTGACCGTGGTCGGCGCGGCCACCGGGTTGGTGGCGATGGTGAAGCTGGCGCTGCTCGACCCGGCGGGCACCGTGACCGACGGGGGCACGCTGGCGGCGCCGCCGCTGCTGCCGAGGGCCACGACCGCGCCTCCGGCCGGGGCTGCCGCGCTCAGGGTGAGGGTGCCGGTGACGGAGGTCCCGGAAACGGCGTTGGCGGTGGAGAGAGTGAAGCCGGAGAGCGCCGCGGTCGCCGGCGGCGGGTTGGTGCCCGGATTGCCGCAGACGCCCGGCGTGCCGCCGCCTCCACAGACTTGGCCGAAGCTGCAACCGCACGAAAGCGTGCCGCCGCAGCCGTCGGGGCCGCTGCAGGCCGGCATGGCCAGATTGACGCACGTCCGCGGCGAGCATCCGCTGCCGACCGTGAGCGGCGCGCTCACCGGGACCTGCCCCGACCCCCTCGCGCTCGCGGTGATGTCGACGGTGGTGGTCGAGGCCACCTGCTTTGCCGCCTGGACGGTCTCGGCGCCTCCGCCGGTGGTGCAGCCGCCCTGCACCAGCGGCTGTCCGCCGGCGATGATCGAGGCGACGGAGGAATCGCTGCTGGTGACGTCGACCTGGACGCCGGCGATGGGCGCCATGCGCTCGAGCGTCACGTCCATGATGGAGACGGCGCCCGCGGCGACGGTGGACGGGCTGAGCGTGAAGGAGGTGACCGCGGGCGTGGGCGGAGCGGTGCCACCCGGCTGCAGCGACAGGGCGACAGCAGGAGAGACCAGCTCGCGCGAGGCGCCGCGCGCATTGGTGTAGGAGATGTCCGCGTAGATGTTGGCGACCGACGGAGCCGAGACCACCGCGGTAGGCATGCCGAAGGTCGCCTCGGTCTGCGTCGCCGCGAGGCTGGGCACGTTGCAGGAGAAGCGGGCCGCGACGAGGTCGCCGCGATCGAGGCGGACGTTGACGATGCCGCCGCCCGGGTGCGAATCGAGCAGGCGCACGGTGCCGCTCGCGTCGGCGCCGCCCGGCTGCGCGGTGGCGGCGAGGGTGAACGGATTCGTGCCGGTGAAGCAGGCGTCGGGGTTGGTCACGCAGCCGTTGGCGCAGGCCGTCGCCAGCGTGCAGTTGTTGGTGAGGCTCTTGTCGTTGCAGTTGTAGACGGCGCCGGGAGTGCAATTGAAGGCGCGCGACGAGCCGCCGCAGAAGGTGCCCTTGAGCGGCTGCCCGCGGATGTTCTGCACCGTACAGGACTGCGCCAGGAAGGCGGTGGAGACGCTGAACTCTTCCGGCCCGTGGACCGGAAATTCCTCTTCGCTGCTGCAGGCAGCAAGGGCAACGGCACAGACTGCGAGGAGGCGGGGGATGTGACTCATGGTACCTCTCCAGGGTGATCAAGCGATGACGACACCAGCGCGGCCCCCGCCAAATCCGCCGGTGTCTTGGCTTCTTGACACCCTGCCAGGCTGGCACGGAACACATTTTTGCGCAGCGGAAAAAAAGGATTTCAGAGCTGCGAGAATGATCCACTCAACGCCGCTCAGAGGAGGACTCATGCGCGCCGCCGCGGTGTGTTCAATGGTTGTCGGGCTGTGCGCTCTTGCCGCATCGGCGCAGGTCACCACCCAGGGCGCCGTGGCCCCGGGGCAGTCGTTCTCGCTGCAGGACGACGGCACTTCGCTGGGCGGCAACCCCGCCGGTCTCGGCTACGTCCGCGGCTTCGAGGCCGACTTCCTCCACAACGGCTTCTACGCGGCGGGGCACCCGCGCATCGATGCGCTCTACCTCGCCGCAGGAGCGGGGCCGCTCTCGCTCGGCCTCGGCTTCGACTGGTTCGAGCCCGCCTCGTACCGGCGCACCAGCGTGGGAGCGGCGCTGCGCCTCGGCGAGCTGAGCCTCGGGGCCGTGCATCACGGGTTCTCCGGCCTGGAGCTGTCGTCCTGGGATTTCGGCGCGCGTGCTGCGGCCGCTGCGCTTCCTCTCGCTCGGGGCCGCGCTGCTCGACGCCAATCGACCCGGCCCGTTGCCGCGCAGGTGGCAGCTCTCCGCGGCGGTCCGGCCGCTGCGCGAGAGCCTGGACCTCGCCGCCGACCTGCGCTGGAGCGAGTGTTCCAACGCGCCGGGTCCCGCCTGCGGCCTCGATCACAAGGACTGGCTTTTCACCGCCCAGGCACGCGTCTTTCGCGGCGTGACGCTCGTCGGCCAGCTCGGGCTGCTCGACGGATCGCGGACGACCGGGCTGGTCGGCGTCCAGCTCGACCTGGCGCATGCGGGCATCGCCTACGCGCCGGTCTTCGGCGCCGGCGACGCACAGGACGCGTGGCGGATCCGCGCGTCTACGCAGAAGTGGCCGTCCGTCTCGCTGCCCACCTCCCGCGCGGCGGAGATCGACCTCAAGACCGCGCTCCGGCGTCCACGCCCCGGACCCGCCGCGCTGCTCTTCGGCGCCACCACCCGCGACCCGCTGCAAGAGACCCTGGAAGCGATGCGCCGCCTCTCGAGCGACTCGTCGGTGAAGGCCGTGGTGCTGCGCACCGGGGGCCTGCCCCTGGGGATCGAGCGGGCCGGCGAGCTGCGAGCAGGTATCGAGAATCTCAAGGCTTCGGGAAAGAAAGTGCTTTTCTATCTGGAAAGCGGCGGGGACCTCGAATATAGTGTCGCCCTGCGGGCCGACCGGATCTACGCGGCCCCGCAGTCGGTCCTGCTGATCAACGGTTTTTCCGCGACGGCGCTGTTTGCCGCCGCGGGCCTCGACAAGCTCGGTGTGAAGGCGGAATTCTTCCGCGTCGGCGCCTACAAGAACGCGCCGGACCTCTTCACCCGCAGCGGGATGTCGGGCGAGCAGCGCGAGGTGGAGACGTCGATCCTCGAGGACATCTACGGCAGGTACGTGCAGGACATCGCACGGGCGCGGCACCTCGATGAAGCGAAGGTCAAGTCCCTCCTCGACGAGGGCATCCTGAAGCCCCGGGAGGCAGTGCAGGCGGGGCTGATCGACGGGTTGGTCTATCCCGACCAGCTCGAAGAGGAGGCGGGAAAGATCCTGGGCGGCA
Organism: uncultured delta proteobacterium; assembly: GCA_963792275.1. GTDB lineage: Bacteria > Myxococcota > Myxococcia > Myxococcales > 40CM-4-68-19 > 40CM-4-68-19. The sequence goes on along the minus strand of CAWBVQ010000003.1, from coordinate 619,840 downwards.
GCGTCCACCTCACGAAAGCGGTCACCGGAACGTCCACCGGGCGCGAGTTGCGCTGGGGCGGACGGCCGAAGATCGGCGTGGTCCGCGTCGTCGGCGACATCGTCGGCGGAGAGGGCGCGCGCGATCCCTTCGGAGCGGTGGAGCTGGCCGGCTCCGACCCGATCGCGCGCCGGATTCGCAGGCTCGCCGACGACCCGACGGTCGGCGCCATCCTGGTCCGCATCGATTCGCCCGGCGGCGACGGCAACGCCTCCGACCTGATCTGGCGCGAGCTGGTCCGCGCGCGGAAGGAAAAGAAGAAGAAGGTGATCGCCAGCATGGGAGACGTCGCCGCCTCGGGCGGCTACTACGTGGCCGCGGGCGCCGACGAGATCTTCGCCGGCCCGGGCACGATCACGGGCTCCATCGGGGTCTTCATCGGCCATTTCGACGCCAGCGCGCTCTTCGCCAGGCTCGGGCTGGACATGGTCACGCTCAAGCGCGGCGAGAGCGCCGACCTCTTCAATCCCGACCGCGGCGTCACCGACGCGGAACGCCGCACGCTGCAGGGCTGGGTCGACGACTTCTATGCCACCTTCGTCGATCGGGTCGCGGAGGCGCGAGGTCTCTCCCGCGAGCAGGTGGATGCGGTGGCGCGCGGCAGGGTGTGGACCGGCGCCCAGGCGCTGGAGCGCAAGCTGGTGGATCGCCTGGGCGGGTTCGAGGATGCGCTCGCGGAGACGAAGCGGCTCCTCGGGCTGGAGCCGGATGCGGAAGTGGATCTCGACGACGAGATTCCCCTCGAGGTGGGCGTCGCCGACTTCGCCGGCGTCTCCGCGCTCGACGCGCTGCCCATGGGCCTGGGGCCGCGCGCGGTGCGGGCGCTGCGGCTCCTGGGCGAGCCGGGCACGATGCGCGCCTCGCTGCCCTTCGATCTGGAGGTCCACTAGATGGCATTGACGGTCCTCATCGTCGAGGACGAGCAGAGCGCCTCGCGGCTGCTCTCCGCCATCGCCGCCGAGGTGGGCCTCTCCGCGCGCGCCACCGGCTCGGCGCGCGAGGCGCAGGAGATGTGCTCCAGGGCGGCCGCCTCCGGCCAGCCGTTCTCCGCGGTGGTGCTGGATCTGGTGCTGACGGAGCAGGACGGCTTCCAGTTCGCCACCGCGGCGCGAAGCTCGCCGTGGGGCGAGAACCTGCCGCTCATCGTCGTGAGCGGCATCTACAAGCAGCTTCCCCCGGAGTTCGCCGCGCGGATCAAGCCGGAGGCGTTCTTCGCCAAGCCCTTCGAGCCGGCGGCGCTGCGGGCTGCCCTCTCCCGCTACACCGGCGCGCAGGGAGCGCAGCCCGCGGAGGAACGCCCGCTCTCGGAGAAACCGGTGGCGGCCATCTTCGTCCAGCTCCTGCGCGAGCGCGCGACCGGCATCCTCTCCATCGCGCAGGACTCGGTGCGGCGCGCCGTCACCTTCCAGCAGGGCATGGTGCGCTTTGCCCAGTCCAACGTGCGCACGGAATCCGTCGGCGCCCCGCAGATCGCCTCCGGCCTCATCAAGCAGACCTCCTTCGATCGCGCGGTGGCCCTGGCGAAGCAGCAGAACATTCCGCTTCACGAGGCGCTGGCCAGCGCGCGGGTGATGACTCCCGAGCAGCTCAAGGTGGGCCTGCGCCAGCAGACCAGCGACGTCTGCGTGGGCGCGCTCGGGGTGGTGCAGGGCAGCTACAAGTTCGAGCAGAAACCGCTCGAGGCGGTGAACGGCGTCCCCGACATGCGGGCAAGTCCGGTGGCGCTGGTGCTCGAGGCGGCGCGCCGCCTGGGAAATCCGGTGGTGGCGCGGCCCTGGCTGCAAGCGCACGCGCAGGAGCACGTCACCCGCAGCCCCGAGTTGGAGCGCGAGGTCTTCGCGCTGAAGACGTTCTGGCCGGGCGAGGCGGTGACGCCGCAGGCGGGCCCCGGCCGCACCGTGGCCGAGGCCCTGGCGCGGATCAAGGATCCGGAGCTGCCCCTCTTCCAATGGCTGTGCATGAGCGGCCTGCTCGTTCTCTCGGGCGCCGCGGCGGCCAATCCCGCCAGGACCGACGCGTGGTCGGCGGCGGCCGATGCGGACGAGGACCGGGGAAAGACCTTTTCCCCCGAGGCGCAGGCGGCGCGCAGGATGCTCTTCGGCGAGCGCGATCACCTCAAGGGCGCCTCGCATTACGAGGTGCTGGGCGTTCCGCAGGGGGCTTCGGCGGACGAGATCAAGCGCGCCTACTTCGACGCCGCGAAGCGCTTCCATTCCGACTCGTTCAGCGGCCTCTCGCTGGGGTCGGCCCGCCACGCCGCCGAGGAGCTGTTCGCAAAGGTCAACGAGGCCTATTCGGTGCTCTCGGACAAGAACAAGCGCGCCGACCACGACGTCTACCTCGACCGCAAGGCGAAGGGCCTGCCCACCGACGTGGGCGTGATCCTGAGGGCGGAAGCGCTGTTCCAGAAGGGCGAGGCGCTCTTCAAGGCCGGCCGCTGGGACGAGGCGGAGGCGCAGTTTCGCGACGCAATCGCCCTCAATGACACGGAGGCGGAGTTCCATGCCTATCTGGGCATGGCCATGTTCCGCCGGAGCGGGAAGCCGGAGGACGGGATCCAGCAGGCGCAGAAGGCGCTGGAGATGGACCCCCGGCTGCACAGCGCGACGCTGTTTCTCGCGCAGATGTACGAAGCGCAAGGCGAGGTGGAGCGCGCGAGGACGCAGCTCCGCAAGGCGATCGAGAAGGACCCCGACTTCGCCCAGGCGAAGGACGAGCTCAGGCGGCTGAGAAACCCGCCTGCCGGGCAAGCGAAGGGCGGCTTTCTCAGCCGCCTGCTGAAAAAGTAGATGGAGTCACGGATGAACGAAGAAGGACAGCGACCCCCCGCAGCGGCTGCACCCCAGGCGTCCGGCGGCGATGCTCCCGAGCCGGGAAACGCGCGCTATCCGCAGCCTGGCGGCGGCGGTGGCGGCGGCAACGGCGGCAATCCCGGCAACAGCCAGTTCCAGGGCCAAGGCCAAGGCCAGCAGCAGGAAGGCCAGGGCCGGCGGAAGTTCCGGCGCAACCGGCGGGGCGGCCGCGGCCGCCGCGGAAAGAGCGGAGGCCATGGACAGCAGGGCCAGACGCCGCCGCCTCTCGACGCGCAGGGCCGCATCGTCGACGTGGAGAACGACGCGGCTGACGAGGGCGGGCCCGACGAGGCCGTCACGCCTGCCGAAGGCGTGCAGCCGGTGCAGGCGCAGGACGGTCAGCCGCCGCAGACGGGACCGGCGGGCGAAGGCGCACCGGCCCCGCAGAACCTGGACGGCATGCCCCAGCCGCAGCAACAGCAACAGGGACAGCGTCATCAGCAGCAGCAGCGGCAGCGCCACCCGCAGCAGCAACAGCAACAGCAACAACGCCAGGAGCCGGCGGTACCCTGCGAAGGGGTGCTCGACGTCGATCACCGCGGCAACGGCCGCCTGCGCACCCCCAAGTACAACTTCCTGCCCCAGCAGGACGACGTGGAGGTGCCCCGCCACATCATCGACCGCGACCGCTTGCGTCCGGGCGTGCAGATCGCCGGGCAGGCGGTGCGGCGCAACGGCCGCCTGCAACTGGTCAAGACCGAGACGGTGGAAGGGCTTCCGCCGGCGGAGGCCGCGCGCCGGACGGCGTTCCAGAACCTGACCGTGATCGATCCCGACGACCGCGTCGTGCTGGAGACGAACGGCAAGGAGCTGCTCACGCGCGTCATCGACATCGTCGCGCCGGTGGGCCTGGGGCAGCGCATGCTCATCGTCGCGCCGCCCAAGACCGGCAAGACCATCATGCTGCAGAAGATCTCGCACGCCATCACCGTCAACCGGCCCGAGGTGGTGCAGTTCGTGCTGCTGGTGGACGAGCGGCCGGAGGAAGTGACCGACTTCCGCCGGACGGTGAAGGCCGACGTGTTCGCCTCCTCCTCGGACCGGCCCACCGACGAGCACCTGCACGTCGCCGAGATGGCGCTGGAGCGCGCCAAGCGGCTGGTGGAGGCCGGCAAGGACGTGGTCATCCTGCTCGACTCCATCACCCGGCTCTCGCGCGCCTACAACAAGGAGGTGGAGTCGTCCGGCCGCACCCTCTCGGGCGGCGTGGACTCGCGCGCGCTGGAGCGTCCCAAGCGGCTCTTCGGCGCGGCCCGCAACGCCGAGGAGGGCGGCTCCTTGACCATCATCGCCACCGCGCTCATCGACACCGGCTCGCGCATGGACGAGGTGATCTTCGAGGAGTTCAAGGGCACCGGCAACTCGGAGATCAACCTCGACCGGCAGCTGGCGGAGAAGCGCATCTTCCCCGCCATCAACATCCAGACCTCGGGCACGCGCAAGGAGGAGAAGCTCTTCTCCCAGCACGAATACGAGAAGGTGAAGAAGCTGCGCGGCGCGCTCTTCGCGCTCAAGCCGGTGGAGGCGATGGAGCGGCTGCTCAAGTCGCTGGCCGAGTACAACTCCAACGCGGAGTTCCTCGAGGCGATCTGACGGTCGCTCCCCGACCGACCTCGTCGCGCCCTGACGCCGTCGGGGAGCGCGCGGGGTGCGGCTTCAGACATGCGCAAAACGCGTTCGCGCTTCTGCCGATCGATGCCCGGTAGCTGGAGCGTTTTGCGAACTCGCCGCAGCCCCGCGCGCTCCCCGCCGGCTGTTGCGCGCGCATCGCCATGACGACCAGCGCGGCCGCGCATCCTCTCGTGGGTCGCTCTTCTCCGTGGCGTTCTCGGGCCGAACTGGCTAGCGTCGCTGCATGATCTCGACGTCCCGCCTTCTCATCCGGCGCTTCACGGTGGAGGACGCGCCGTTCGTGCTGCGGCTCCTCAACGAGCGGTCGTTCATCGAGAACATCGCCGACCGCGGCGTGCGCACGCTGGAGCAGGCGGTGAAGTACCTGGAGGACGGCCCCATCGCCTCCTACGAGAAGCACGGCCTCGGGCTGATGATGGTGCTGGTCGAGAAGACCGGCGCGCCCATCGGGATGTGCGGTCTCATCCGGCGGCCGGGAAGGCCCGACGTGGACCTGGGTTACGCCTACGTGCCCGAGGCCTGGGGCCGGGGCTACGCGGGGGAAGCCGCGGAGGCCATGCTGGAGATCGCCCGCCGCGACTTCGGGCTGCGGCGGGTGGCGGCCTTCATCTCGCCGGGCAACGAGCGATCGCTGCGCGTCCTGGCGAGACTGGGCTTTCAGCCGGCGGGTACGACGCGGCTCAACCCCACCGATCCCGAGATCCTGCTCCACATGAAGACGTTCGAGGCCAGGCAGCCATGAGCCGCGACGAGCGCGACGTGCTGGCGGCGAACGAGGCTTTCTATGCGGCGTTCGCCGACAAGGACATGGCGGCCATGGAATCGCTCTGGGCGCGCGACACGCCGGTCGCGTGCCTGCATCCGGGCTGGGAGGCCCTGGTCGGCCGCGAGCGGGTGATCGAGAGCTGGCGGCGGATCCTGCTCGGTGGCGGCGCCCCGGACAGCGTCCGCTGTCACCGTCCCATCGCCAACGTGGCTGGCGACGTCGCCTGGGTGATCTGCGAAGAGGTGCTTCCCGGCGGGAGACTCGCCGCGACCAACGTCTTCGTCCGCGAACGCGGCGCCTTCCGGATGGTCCATCATCATGCCTCGCCGATTCCGCCGGCGGAGCCGTCGCCCGAAGGCCTGCCCAATTAGAAGACGCGCTCGGATGTGTCGCCGCAATCGAGTTGCGGGTCCGCGGCGCTGATCGTACGGTCCACGCCCATGCACGAACCAATCTCCATCCGGACGCAGGACGGAACCTGTCCGGCGCACGTCTTCCGACCCGACGGAGGCGACCCCCGCCCTGCGGTGCTCTTCTACATGGACGGAGTCGGCATCCGCCCGGCGCTCTTCCAGATGGCGGAGCGCCTGGCGGCATCGGGCTACCACGTGCTCCTGCCCGACCTGTTCTACCGGGCCGGGCCTTACCAGCCCATGGACGCGAAGACCGTGTTCTCCGATCCGGCGAAGCGCGCCGAGTTGTTTTCCCGCTTCATGCCCACGGCGACGGTGGCGAACGTGATGCGGGACACCCGCTCGTTCCTCGATGCGCTCGCGGCCGACTCTCGCGCGCGGCCGGCCCGGATCGGCACCACTGGCTACTGCATGGGAGGACGCATGTCCTTGTCCGCGGCGGGTCATTTCCCCGACCGCATCGCGGCGGCGGCGTCCTACCATGGCGGCAACCTCGCCAATGACGCTCCCGACAGCCCGCATCTCCTGGCGCCGAAGATGAAGGCGCGCGTCTACGTCGCCGGCGCCATCGAGGACGCGAACTTCCCCGAGGAGCAGAAGACGCGCCTTTCCCAGGCGCTCGCGGCGGCCGGGGTCGACCACGTGGTGGAGACCTATCCCGCCCGGCACGGATGGGTGCCTGCCGATACTCCTGTCCACGATCCCGCCGCGGCGGAGCGGCATTGGAAAACGCTGCTCGACCTCTTCGATCGGACGCTGGAGAGGTGAATGGTGCGCTGCGCTGATCGCGGGTCCCCGGGGTGAAGCTCGTCGCCACACTCGTTTCGCCTGTTCCCCTGGAGCAGCGCGCGGAGGAGCTGGCGGCCGAGACCTCCGGGGCCCTGGCGGAGTGCCGCATGCGCCTGGTCGGCGAGCCGCCATTGCCCTTCGCGCGCCTGCCCGACGCCGAGGCGGAAGCGCTGGCGCAAAGGTTGCGCAAGAAGGGCTGGACCATCGGGACCTGCCCTCTGCCGCCGCCCGGCGACGAGAGCCGCCTGGTCGCGCGGACGGTGGAGCTTGGTGCTGGCGAGGTGCGCTTCTCCCCACGCGCGGGCGACTCCCTGGTCCTGCGCGACGCCGACCTCGCGGTGATGCTCCGCGGCCTGCGCTCGGCCACCGACAGCAGCAGCCACACGGTGAAGGAGCGCAAGCTCGCCTTGGGAAGCGCGCTCCTCACCGGCGGGCTGAAGCTGACCAAGACGTCGCAGCGCGAGGTGAAGTCGGTCACCGAGTCGGTGGAGCATTTCCTCCTCGTCTACGACCGCGCCGGCCATTGCGCTGCGCTCTACGACTCGCAGCTCGCCTTCGGCAGCCTGGGCAAGGACATCCAGCCCACCCGGCTGGGCAACATGCAGCTCGTCACCGACAGGCTGCGCCGCCGCGCTCCGCAAGCGCGCTTCGACGACCGGCTCTTGCGGCTGGGAAAGCGCCCCTTGCCGCTGGTCGGCTCCGGCGAGCGCGGAACAGGCGGCGGCCAGACGCACGCGGACACGGCCTCCAGCGTGGACGTGATCGCCTGGCTGCTCTTCCACCTGTGAACCTGGGCGCTGTGGCGGCCGAAATCAGTCCACCTGCGGAACCTTGAGCAGCTTCTGCTCGAAGAAGAGCGCGATGGCGGCGGTGGCGTAGTCGCGGTTTTCCTTCTTCTGGAAGCCGTGCCCTTCGTTCATGCCGAGCAGGTACCAGACGTCCTTGCCGCGGGCGCGCACCGCCTTGACGATCTGCTCCGCCTCGGTGCGCGGCACGCGCGGGTCGTTGTAGCCCTGCTGCACGAACAGCTCCGCCTCGATCTGCTTCACGCTCAGCAGAGGCGAGATCTTCTCCTGCACCGCCCGGACGGATGCCTCGCGCTCGTCGCCGTACTCCGCCCGCCGCAGGTCGCGCCGGTATGCCTGCGTGTGCTCCAGGAAAGTCGTCAGATTGGAAATGCCCACCACGTCCACCGCGGCGCGCACGCGCTTGCCATGGAAGGCGACCGTCGCGAGCGTCATGTACCCGCCGTAGCTGCCGCCGTAAACCCCCACCCGCGAGGCATCCAGCCCCGGCTGCCGGCCAATCCAGTCCAGGGTGGCGCCGATGTCGGTCAGCGCCTGCTCGCGCTTCACGCCGTCGTCGGCGGCGAGATAGGCCTTGCCGTATCCCGACGAGCCGCGCACGTTCGGCGCCAGAACCGCGATGCCCGATTCGGAGGCGAGAAGCTGCACCACCGGCGAGAAGGTGGGCCGGCTCTGCCCTTCGGGTCCGCCGTGCCAGAGGATCACCACCGGCAGCTTCCCGCTCGCATTGCGCGGCTTGTAGAGGAACGCCGGCATCTGCCCCGCTCCGCCGCCCGCCGGATAGCGCACCAGCTCCGCATCGACGAAGGCCGCGGGATCGAGGCCGCCCACTTCCGATCGCGTCCAGCGAACCGTGCGCATGCCGCGCAGGTCCACCTCGTACGCGTCGAGCGGCTGCGTCGCGGTCTGGAACGACACCGCCAGCACGTCGCTGCGCTTGCGCGGGAACGCCATCCTGCCGATGACCGCGTTCTGCGGCAGCGCCACGGGCTGCGCGTGCCCCTGGCGGTCCATGACGTAGAGGCGAGAGGCGCCGTCCTGGTTCACCGCGAAGGCGATGCGCGACCCGTCCTCGGCGGTGGCCAGCTCCTCGACGTCCCATTTCAGCTCCGCCGCCAGCGGAGTCCGCTTCCCCGCGAGGTCGAGCCGATAGAGCTGGTTGAAATCGCTCCAGCGGTCGGTGACCAGGTAGACGCCCTTCCCGTCCGCGGTCCATCGCGCCGCGGCCACGCTGGCCTTGCCCTCCTTCGGCGTGAGCTGGGTCAGCTTCGCCGAGCCCGATTCCAGCGAGAAGAGGTCGGCGTCCTGGATGCTGCGCTCGTGGAGCACGAGCAGGCGCCCTCCGTCGGGCGAGAACTCCAGCGGAATCCAGGTGCCCTCCGCCTCGGTGAGGCGGCGCGCGCTCTTCGCGTTGGCGGTGTCCGCCAGGTAGACGTCGGTGTCCTTGCCGTTGCGCTGCGTGCCGGAGAAGGCCAGCCGCTTGCCGTCCCGCGAGAGCGTGAGATTGCCGTGCCGGCTCTTGCCGTCGGTCACCATGGTGGGGCGACCGCTGCGGCGGTCCAGCCGGAAGATCTGGAAGAACTCGCCGCCGCCCTTGTCCTGGAGGTACCAGACCACCTGCGTATCGCCGGGCTGGAAGCGCGCCTGCGTCACCGGCTCGTCGGCGAAGGTGAGCTGCGTGCGCATTCCCAGCGGCGCCTCCACCAGGTGGAGCTGGTTGGTCGAGGCGAAGCGCGTCGAGACGAGCAGCGCGTCTCCCGTCTCGTTCACGTCGAGCAAAGCCGCCGCGCGGGCGTCGAGGTATCGGGCGGTGCGCTCGCGCAAGGCGGCGGGAATCTCCGGAACTCCGCTCTGCAGCAGGGACGGAACGCCGGGGGCGGGCTGCATGCCCTCGACAGAGGAAGCGGCGGCGAAGAGGACGAGCGCGAGAAGGTTCATGGCGCCGCCTTGTGCCGCGCCGGCCGGTGGAAGGCAAGCGCCGGCGGTCACTCGAAGACGCGAACGAACCGGCGCGGCTCCCGCTTCTTGCGCAGGCAACGCGCCGAAGCGGTCATCAGGCAGACGGAGAGCGCGCTGCGCCGCCGGCCGCTCCGGTTGACTCCCGAGCGGTGCCAGAGGTGATTGTGGATCAGGATCGCCTCGCCGGCGCGCGCGGGCAATGGCAGCGCGCGCTCCTCCGCGCGGGCCCTGCGCAATTCCTCGGGAACGATCACGCCGCCCTGCGGCGTGGCAAGCCCGTGGAGATGACTCCCGGGCAAGACTTCCACGCAGCCGGAATCGATGCTGCAGTCGTCGAGCGCCGTCCAGATCTGCAGGAAAGGCGCGGGCGAGACGCCCCAGAACGCTCCACCGTCCTGGTGCCAGGGCAGCGCCGTGCCGCCGCGCGCGCTCTTGGTGAAGAGGACCGCCCGGTAGAGCGCGACCGGTCCGGGGATCAGCGCGCGAGCGATGCGCTCGTGGAGCGGGTTGCCGATGAAGGCGCGGAAGAGCGGGTCGAGCTCCAGCTTCTCGATCTTGCGGTAGTCGCTCGAAGGGCCCTGCCAGCCCTCGCCGAACGCCAGATCCTCGTAGCGGCCGGTGGGCGAGTCGCGCTGGAAGAAGAGCCCTTCGTGCCGGACGCGCTCGCTCATGAGATCGTCGACGCGCTCGCCCAGCGCCGAGAGTGCTTCTTCGGTGACGATCCGGCCGAGCCGCGCATATCCGCACTTGTTGAACTCCGCCAGCGCGGGCACGAGCTCGAACCTGGCTGCATCGACGGCGATCATGGCATCGGCGGACATGAGCGCTGAGTCTACAGCCCGCCGGGACATCCGGGCGGAATCAACTCGCGCGCAGGCGCTGCACGATCGCCTCGACGTGCAGCGCCGTCGTATCCAGCGCGGGCAGTCCGGCAATTTCCGGGGCTCGCAGGAGCAGCGGCAACTCCGTCCCTCCGAGGACGAGGCCGTCGATGCCTTCTTCGTCGCGCAGCCTGGTGATCAGCGCGACCACCTGCTGCCGCGTTTCCTCGCGGAAGTCGCCCTTCAACAGCTCCCCGACGTAGCGCTCGTGCACCGCCAGCCTCTCGGCCTCGACTGGAGGAACGATCTCGATGGCACGTCGCGCGAACACCTCTGGATAGAAGGGCGCCTCCATGGTGAAGCGCGTGCCGAGCAAGCCCAGGCGCCTGAGGCCGCGCCGCTCCGCCTCCTCCGCGCACGCCTCGACGATGCTCAGCATCGGCACCGGCGAGCGGCGCGCAAGCTCGTCGAAGACGATGTGGGCGGTGTTCGCGGTCATCGCCACGAAGTCCGCCCCCGCCGCCGCAAGACGGCACACCGACGCGAGCAGGTATCCGGTCAGGCCGGGCACGTCATTTGCCACCAGCCGGAGGGCGCGCTGCACGTCGAGGCTGTCGATCACCAGCGACGGCGAGCTCGTCGGCTCGCGCGCTTGCCAGAGCTGGAGGATGCGCCGGTAGTAATCGATGGTCGATTCCGGCCCGAGGCCGCCGATGAGCCCAACGCTCGCCATCGCGCAATCCTCGCACAAGTAGCTATGCCTTGAATCGCGCTGCTTCCTCGGAACGGACCGGGCGCAGGCCCGGGCGCCAGCGGAAACGCTGCTCGAGCGGGTGCGACCTGCCCTCGACCACGTCGGCCACGAGTGCGCCGAGCACCGGCGCGAACTTGAAGGCGTGGCCGCTGTCTCCGCTGGCGATCACCACCCGCGGCCGGCCGGGATCGCGCGCGATCCAGAAATGGCCGTCGCGCGAATCGCAGTAGAGGCAGATGCGGGTCTGGACGATGGGCGCATTCGCCAGGCCGGGAAAGGTCTCCGCGAGAAAGCTGCGCAGTTGCCCGGTCTCCTCCGCCGTGACCTGCCGTTCCGGCGACTCCGGGTGCATCGGGCGGCCGCCGCCGTGGCGCGCCACCTTCACGGCGCCGTCCAGAAGCGGAAAGCCATACCAGCCGGTGTTCTGGATGTCCGCGCAGAACACGGGGAACCGGTCGGCGCGGAAGGCATCTGGATCTGCGGGCGCGAGGTGGAAGACCGGGTGCCCGGTGGACTGCAACTCCGCCGCGAGCGAGGGCAGCGCATGCGGCGTCCATGCGCCCAGCGCCAGCACGGCCTGATCCGCGTCTTGCAGACGCTCTGGAAAGAACGACTCGCCTTCCCGCAGCTCCACGCCGAGCCGGCGCGCTTCCTCGACCAGCCGCGCGATCACCTTGCCGCTCTCGACGAATCCACCCTCTGGATTGAAGGTGCCGTGCGGATACCGCTCCGCATTCCAGGCAGGAAACCGCGAGCGGATGGCGTCCGCGTCGACGACTTCCACCTCATGTCCGCGCCGCCGCAGCACGTCCAGGCTGTCCTGCTCCAGCGTGCCAGGCGCAAGCGGCGTGCGCCGCAGGAAGAGCAGCCCGGTCTCGTGGAAGAGCTCCGAGCCCAGCTCGCGGTTCCACCGCCGCCAGCCCGCGATGGCCTGCTCGGCCAGCGCCGTGTACGCCTCGTCGGCGCCGTACTCCAGCCGCACCACCTTGCTGATGTCCGTGGAGGCCGCGAGCGGATGCGGCAGCGGCCCCGGATCGACGAGCCGCACCGCATGCCCGCGCTTTCTCAACTCGATGGCGGCGGTCACCCCGAAGACACCCGCGCCGGCGACGGTGATCCGGTCCATCGGATCCTCCTAACCCCACCGATAGCGGCGCAACCCGACCTGTCCCTCTGCCACCATGGCCGCGCGGTAGGGATCGCCAACCTCCAGCGGGTATACTGAGTATCGTGCAGCGGCGTCGGGGATGCCGGTGGCCCACAACAGCCGCGAGCGGTCCGGCGCAATCTCGTACGATCGCGTGGAGCGCGAGAGCCCTTCGCCGGTGACTTTGAGAAACGCCTCCTTGCAGGTCCAGAGCCTGAAGAACGCATCCGCGCGGGCCGCGGCGTCCTCGATGGCAAAGAGCCGCTCCACCTCCCCCGGCGCATAGAACCTGCGCGCGATGGCGTCGGTGCGGCGCGGGCGCGGCAGCTCCACGTCCACCCCCACCTCCACGTGCGCGAGCGCGATCAGCGCCAAAGCGCCGGAGTGGCTGATGTTGAAATGGAGGGGCGAGCCCGCGAGCTGCGGCTTGCCGTGAGCTCCGTAGCGGAACCCGACTTCTTGCGGCCCGCACCCCAGCGCCGCCGCCCAGCACCTCGCGCAGCGCCCCCCGCGCGGTGCCCCAGCGGAATCGCAGCTCGTCGGTGGCGAAGCTCCGGAAGCGCTCCTCCTCGCGCGGCGCGAAGGTGGCGCGCAGCCCCTCCAGCCTCGGGGAGGACACCTCCAGGTGCGCCAGCACCAGCACCGCCTCGCCCGGGGCCGGCGCCGGTCGCCGAGGCATCGGAACCCAGTCCGGCGGAAAGCGCGGCTCGGTCATGAGCGTTCAGTAGTCCTTCTCCACCATGTCGTGCGCGCCGGAGACCAGCACGCGCAGGAGCTTGAGCGTGCCCACGCCGTCGCTCTCACCGACGGCCAGCACGCGGCCCTCGGGGTCCATCAAGCGCACCTTGCGCCCGCGAGAAAACGGCGGCGCCCGCAGGCGGGAGAGATCCGCCGGCCCCGGCGCATGCCCGTGGGCCACGCGCCGGGCGAGCGGCGCGTCGAGCTGCAGCTCCGCCAGGTCGGCCAGCGCGCGGGAGATGGGAAAGAGGAACCGGTCCAGGCTCTCCGGGCCCTCCTTCGCGGCCGCCATCAGCGTGTCCAGGCCCACCGAATCCTCCAGCGCGAACGGCCCTACCCGCACCCGCTTCAGCTCGCGCAGGTGCCCGCCGCACCCGAGCTTCTGCCCCAGGTCGTGGGCGAGCGTGCGCAAGTAGGTGCCCTTGGAGCAGCGCACGAAGATGCCGGCGTCGGGCGAGCGGAAGAAGATCAGCCTCGCCTCGTCGATGTGGACCTGCCGCGCCTCGCGCTCCACCTCTTCTCCGGCGCGCGCCAGCTCGTAGAGCCGCGTGCCCGCGACCTTGCGCGCCGAGTACATGGGCGGCGTCTGCTCCACCAGGCCGACGAACTGCTGCAGCGCCGTCCGCACCCGCTCCTCGCTGAGCCCATCGGTGGGCCGCGTCTCCAGCGTGCGCCCGGCGGCGTCCTGCGTATCGGTGATCTGGCCGAAGCGGACGACCGCGTCGTACTCCTTCTCCCCGTCGGAGACGAAGCTCGCGATCTTGGTGGCGTCGCCGATGCAGATGGGCAACACGCCGGTGGCCGTCGGATCCAGCGTGCCCGTGTGCCCGCAGCGCCGGGTCTTGTAGAGCCCCTTCACCCTGCGGACCACGTCGAAGCTCGTCGGCCCGCTCGGCTTGTCCACCACCACCACCCCGGAGATTTCACGCGCCATTCAGGGCTTTCTCGATCTCGTCGGCGATCTTCGCCCGCACCGCAGGCTCCTCGCCGGCGATGCTGCATCCGGCGGCGTTGTGGTGCCCGCCGCCGCCGAACCGCTGCGCGATGGCGGCCACGTTGACGCGCCCGCGGCTGCGGAAGCTCACCCGCCAGGGGCCGCCGTTCTCCGGCTCGCGGAAGCTGGCAGCCACCTCCACCCCGTCCACGCTGCGGGCGTAGTTGATGAACCCGTCGGTCAAGATCCAGCTCGCTCCCCGTCCGCGCCACCATCTCGTTGGTGATGGTGATGGTGGCGAGCTTGCCGTGCACCTCCAGCGTCCGCAGCACGTCGGCGAGCAGGCGCATGCGCGCGAGCGGCTGCTGCTCGTAGACCCGCACCGTCATCTCCCACGGCTCCACCCCCGCCTCGATGCAGCTCGGCGGCGACGCGCATGCACTCCGGGTCGGTGCTGGAGTACCGGAAGCAGCCGGTGTCGGCGAGGATGCTGGCGTAGATGCACTCGGCCGCGCCGCGCGAGAGGGGCGCCCCGAGACCCTTGATGATCTTGTAGGCGAGGATGCCCACCGAGGCTGCCTCCGGGTCCACGTAGTTCACGTCCCCGAACGGATCGGTGGTGATGTGGTGGTCGAGGTTGAGCAGCACGCCGCGCCGGTCCGGCGGGGGCACGTCGGGGCCCAGCCGGTCGAACGCTCCCGCGTCGGTCACGATGGTCACGTCGTACGCGGCGCCGGCGGGCAGCGCCTTCTGCACCTCCGCGGCGCCGGTGAGGAAGCGGAAGTTGTAGGGCAGCTCGTCGGGATTGTAGACGGTGACCTCGCGCCCCAGGTCGCGCAGCGCGCAGGCGAGCGCGAGCGCCGACCCGAGCGCGTCGCCGTCGGGGCCGCGGTGCATGGTGATGAGCACGCGGCCCGCGGGCCTCAGCGCCGCCACGGCCAGCGGCAGGTTCTCCGCCGGCTTCCAGTCGCGCGCGTTGGCGACCCCCCTGTTGACGGCCTTCACAGGCTACCCCCCGCGCTGCTTGTCGTCGTCGTGGACCTGCCGCAGGAGTTGCTCGATGCGCTCGCCGCGATCGATGGCCTCGTCGTAGGTGAAGCGCAGGTCCGGCGTCAGCCGCAGCTTGAGCTCCAGCCCGATCTCGTGGCGCAGGTACCCGCGCGCCTTCTCCAGCGCCTTGGCGGTGTGCGCGCGCTGCTCGTCGTCCCCGTGCACCGTCCAGTAGGCGCGCGCCTCGCGCAGGTCGGGCGACATCTTCACTCCGGTGATGGTGACCAGCCCGATGCGCGGATCGCGCATGCCCCGGGCGAAGAGCTCGCCGAGCAGGTGCTGGATCATCTGCGCCACCCGCTCCGGCCGGTTGTGGGTGCTCATTTCTCCAGATCCTCTTCGGTGAGCCACCCCTCTTCGCCCTCGGGCTGCGGCTCCCCGGCGGCGGCCGGTCCCGGCCGCGAGAGATCGTGGGCCTCGAAGTCCGGCTTCTGCGACCAGTCCGGAGACATCTCCGAGATGGTCTCGATCTCCATCTCGCGGTTGACGATCTCGGCGATGTTGCCGGCGTCGCGGGCGCACTTGTCCAGCACCTCGTTGACGAAGCTGTGGTCGTTGGAGACCGCGCCGATGCCGATCACCGCCCGCTGCCAGATGTCGTTGTCGCCCACCTCCGCCACGCTGACGTTGAAGCGCGAGCGGAGGCGGTCCACCACCTTGCGCACCACCTGCCGCTTGTCCTTCAGCGAGGCGGCGCCGTGGATGTAGAGCGAGAGCCTGAGGATGCCGACCACCATCTGCACGTCCCCAGGGGTCCCGGGCCGCCGCTCAGGTCAGCGAGGGCCGGATGGTCTCCAGCTCGTATGCCTCGATCACGTCGCCCGGCTGGAAGTCGGTGAAGTTCTCGATGCCGATGCCGCACTCGAAGCCCTTGTCCACTTCCTTGACGTCGTCCTTGAAGCGGCGCAGCGAGGCGATCTTGCTGGTGATGATGGGCTTCGCGTCGCGCATCAGGCGCACCATGCTGGTGCGGGTGATCTTGCCGTCGGTGACCGAGGAGCCGGCGATGGTGCCGAGCTTGGGCACGTTGAAGGTCTGCAGCACCTTGGCGTGGCCCACCACCTTCTCCTTGATGATGGACTCGAGCAGCCCTTCCATGGCCAGGCGCACTTCGTCGAGCGCCTCGTAGATGATGGAGTAGGTCTTGAGCGTCACGCCCGAGGAGGCGGCCGTCTCCGCCGCCTTCGACTCCGGCTTGACGTTGAAGCCGACGATCATCGCCTGGGAGGCGGCGGCGAGGTGGACGTTGCTCTCGGTGATGTTGCCCACCCCCGAGTCGATCACGTCCACCGACACCTTGGGCGTGGTCAGCTTGGTCAGGGCGTTGCGCAGCGCCTCCACCGAGCCCTGCACGTCGGCCTTGACGATGAGCTTGAGGATCTTGGCCTCGTCCTTCTTGCCCTTGGCGAGGATGTCGTCGATGGAGAGCTTGTTGTTCTTCGACAGCTCCTTGGCGCGCTGCTTCTTCAGCCGGTGCTCGGCCACCACCGCCGCGGCCTGCTCGTCCTCCACCACGTTGAAGTCGTCGCCCGCCTCGGGGGCGCCGTCGAGGCCGAGGATCTCCACGGGAAAGCCGGGCGGCACGTCGTCCACCTGCTCGCCGTGCTCGTTCATCATCGCGCGGACGCGGCCATGGTGGACGCCGGTGACCACCGCGTCGCCGACGCGAAGGGTGCCTTCCTGCACCAGCACCGTGGCCACCGGGCCGCGGCCCTTCTCCAGCTTGGCCTCGATGATGGTGCCGCTTCCGGGCCGGTTCGGGTTGGCCTTGAGCTCCAGCACTTCCGCCTGCAGCAGGATGGCCTCGAGCAGCTTCTCGATGCCTTCGCCGGTGCGGGCGGAGACCGGGATGGTCATGGTGTCGCCGCCCCAGTCCTCGGGAATGATGCCGTGCTCGTTGAGCTGCTGCTTGATGCGCTCGGGCTGGGCGCCGGGCTTGTCGATCTTGTTGATCGCGACCAGGAGCGTCACCTTGGCCGCCTTGGCGTGGTTGATCGACTCCACCGTCTGCGGCATCACGCCGTCGTCCGCCGCCACCACCAGGACCGCGATGTCGGTCACGTTGGCGCCGCGGGCGCGCATGGCGGTGAAGGCCTCGTGGCCGGGCGTGTCCAGGAAGGTGATGTTGGCCTCGCCCCCGTCGGACCCCACCACCTCCACCGAATAGGCGCCGATGTGCTGGGTGATGCCGCCGGCCTCGCCCTCCGCCACGTGCGCCTTGCGGATGGCGTCGAGCAGCGAGGTCTTGCCGTGGTCGACGTGGCCCATGATGGTGACCACCGGCGGCCGGGAAGAGAGCTCCTCCGGCTTGTCCTCGGTCTCGGGGATGAACTCGTCGATCTCGAAGCCGACCTTCTCCACCTTCCAGCCGTAGTCGATGGCGAGCAGGCTCGCGGTGTCGAAATCGATGGGCTGGTTCTGCGTGACCATCTTCCCGCCGGCCACCAGCTTGCGGATCAGGTCGGCGCTCTTCACCCCCATCGCCTGCGACATCTCCGAGGGAGTGATGGTCTCCTCGATGCGGAGCACCTTCTTGTGCTCGGCCATCTCGGTGATCTCGGTCTGCTTGCCCTTCTTCGCCGTCTTCTTCTTGTGGCCGCGGACGGGGACGTAGGCGCGCTGCCGCGCCAGCTCCACCAGGTCCTGCTTGGAGATGGACTCCGTCTTCTCGACGCGGGGGCCCTTCTTGCCGCGCTGGCCGGGCCCGGCCTTGTTGTCCTTGGTGACGTCGATGAACTCGCGGCCGCGCCCGGGACCTCCGGACACCACCGCCAGCTCGCGCACCTCGCCCACCGGGCGCGGGCGGAAGCCGCCGCCGGAAGGAGTGCGCGGCGCGGGCCGCGCGATGGGGATGAGCGGCCGCGAGAGCACCACCGCGCGCGTGGCCGACGGGCGCATCTGCAGATTCTCGGTGACCTGCACCGACTGCACGCCGCCCGGCCCCTGGACGATGGGCCCGGTCGGCCGCGGAGCCGGAGGGCGCGCCGGAGCCCGCGGCGGCGGAGGCGGCGCAGGACGCGCGGCCACCTTGGCGACTCCCGCCGGGACGTTGCTGACTTGCGCGGGCGGCTTCTGTGCTTCAGCGGGACGGGCCGGAGAGGGCATCGGTGAGGGAGCCTGGGGCTGCGCTGCCACCGGCTTCTGTTCGGCCTGGGCGGCAACGGGCTGGATTTCGGGCCGTGCAGGAGTTGGAGGAGGAGGAGGAGCGGGCGAAACCTCTACGGGTGCGGCGACGGGTGCGGGAGGAGCAGCTTCCACCACAGGCGCGGGTACAGGCAAGGGCGAAGGTTCCGTCGCGGGCGCAATTTGCTGCGCCTCGGCGGCCACCGGCGGCGGCTCCGGCCTGCGTTCCGGCTGCGGCGCCGGCGCGGGCGGCGGTGGCGGCGGCGCCGCGCGCGGCGGCTCCGGCGCCGGCGCATGGGCAACGGCGGCTGCGTGCTCGTGCTCCGCGGCGGTGTCGGCCCTCTTGCGGCGCAGCACCACGCCGCTGCCGGACGCCTTGGGCGCCTCCGCCTTGGGACCCTTCTCTCCCTTGAACTTCTCCAGCACCGCCAGCGCCTGGTCGTCCTCGAGCGACGAGGAGTGGCTCTTGACGTCGTACTCGTGAGCGCGCAACCAATCGACCATCTCCTTGTTGGAGAGACCGAGGTCCTTCGCGAGCTCGTACACGCGCTTCTTCGCCATCCGGTTTTGAATCCCTTCCAGAGGAACTCCCTTTTCGAGGGGCTAGCTGTTTAGTCCGCGCCCTCCGTCGCCGTCAAGCGCAGGGGGGCCCATCCATTCAAGGAGGCGGTCGAGCGTTGGCGCCGCCGCCCTTCCCTTGAGCGCCCTGGGGATTTGCCCCGTCTTCAGCGCCCTCTTCGCGCACTCCTCGTCGCGGCAGATCCAGCAGCCCCGCCCTGGCTTGCCGCGCCCCGGCACCGCAACGCCCCCCTCCGCCACCAGCCGGAGCAATTCGGGCTGCGGCCGCGTCTTCCTGCAGCCGACACAGCGTCGCTGTGGAACGGGGGGCCGCACCCTGGAAGCCCTCCGACCCCGGGTCATCTACGCCGTCTGCGGCTGGGCGCCTTCCGCCGCCTTGCGGGCGTCCAGGTCCGCCTTGAGCCGCGCTTCCTCCTGGAGGTAATGCTCCACCGCCGCCTTGACCTGCTTGCCCTTCTTCACCCCGAGCCCGGTGGCCTCGCCGAACTTCACCACGTCGGGCTCGTTGTGGATGTCCTCCACCGTCTTGTAGCCGGCGTTGGCCATCTGCTCGATGTTGCGCTCGCTGATGCCGCGCACGCGCAAGAGGCGCTCCGCCTGCGTCAGCTCGCTCGGGTGCCGGCGCGCCTCGGCGGCCCGGGCCTCCTCGCGCTCGCGCTCGATGCGGGAGAGCTCCTCCTCGTCCTTGCCGATCTGCGACCGCGCCGACGCCAGGTAACCCTCGACGTTCTCGGCGGTGATGCCGGGCATCTGCAGGAGCACCTCGGTGCTGGCGTTGGCGAAGTCCTTGGCGCTGCGGAAGCCGTGCGCGTAGAGCAGCTCCACCGTCGCCTCGGGCAGGCCGATGGCGGTGAGGCTCCTGCTCGCGAACTCGCGCATCTCCTTCACCCGGCTCTCGCTGTTGATGTCGAGCTTCCAGCCGGTGAGCTGGGCGGCGAGGCGCACGTTCTGCCCGCGGCGGCCGATGGCGAGCGAAAGCTGATCGTCGGGGACGATGATCTCCATCGCCTTGTTCTCGTCGTCGAGGAGCACGCGGCTGACCTCGGCGGGCTGCAGCGCGTTGCAGACGAAGCGGGCGGAGTCGTCGTCCCAGGGCACGATGTCGATCTTCTCGCCGCGCAGCTCCTGCACCACCGCCTGCACGCGGCTGCCCTTCATGCCCACGCACGCGCCCACCGGATCCACGTCGCCGTCGCGGGAGGCCACCGCGATCTTGGTGCGGCCGCCCGGCTCGCGCGCCACCGCCTCGATGACCACCACGCCTTCGGCGATCTCCGGCACCTCCATCTCGAAGAGCTTGCGCACCAGCTCGGGGGAGGCGCGGGAGAGGATGATCTGCGGCCCCTTGCTCTCGCGCAGCACGTCGAGCACGAACGCCTGGACGCGGTCGCCGGCGCGATAGCTCTCGCGCGGGGTCTGCTCGCGCACCGGCAGCACCGCCTCGGCGCGGCCGAGGTTGACGATGATGTTGCCGCGCTCGAAGCGCAGCGCGATGCCGGAGACGATCTCGCCCTTGCGGTCCTTGTAGTCGTTGAAGACGTTCTCGCGCTCGGCGTCGCGGGTGCGCTGGATGATGACCTGCTTGGCGGTCTGCGCGGCGATGCGGCCGAAGCCCTTGCGGTAGGTCTTGAGCTTGAGGATGTCGCCGTAGCGCTCGTCCTGCACGCGCGCCTCTTCCTCGTCCTCGGGGCGGTAGAAGACCTGGAAGAGCAGCTCGTCGCCGACCTCGGCCTCGATGCCCTTGCGGCCCGCCTCCTCCAGCGAGATCTGGTTGACCGCCTTGATCGGGTCCTCGACCTCCACCCGGTCCACCACGGTGAGCGTCTGGAAGACCTCCACCACCTGCTTCTCGTCGTTGTAGGTGGCCTCGATGGCGCGGTCCTGGCCGAAGTGCTTCTTCGCCGCCTGGGTGATGGCATTCTGCAGCGTGTCCACCAGGACGGAGCGCTCGATGCCCTTGTCCTTCGCGACCTGGTCGAGGACCATGTTGAGGTTGACGATGGGCGCCTGCGGTGCGGGGGAAGCCATTTCTTCTTCTCTCTTTTTTTCGATTCCGTCGTGGGTGCTACTCGAACACCGGCTCTACGTTCGCCTTGCTCACCTGCGCGTGCGGCACGTGGAAGACCTTGCCGTCCACGTCAAGCACCACCTTTCCGTCCTCGAACCCTTTCAGCATTCCTACAAAAGTCTTGCGGTTCTCGCACTCCGGCAGCGGGCCGTACGTCTTCACGCGGACCTTCTCTCCAGCGAATTTCTGGAAATGCTCCGGGGTCCGCAGTGGCCGGTCGAGCCCCGGGCTGCTGACCTCCAGATCGTAAGCGCCCTGGATCGGATCCTCCACGTCCAGTGCCGCGGAAACGGCCCGCGAGACGGCCGTGCAGTCGTCGAGCGAGACGCCGCCCGGCCAATCGATGAACAGCCGCAGCGCCTGCCTCCCGCCCGCGCCGCCGATCTCCACGTCCACCAGCTCGAGCCCTTCCTGGGCGGCCAGCGGCGCGGCGATGCCGCGAACCTTTTCCAGAATCTCTTCCTTCCGCACGCCCAATGCTCCGCGCTCCTCGCGCTCCGCCCGGCGTCGGGCGAAGCCCGCCGCCTCCCGAATCCGCCCCGCAAAAACAAAAAAGTGGGCCCACCCCGGACCCACTTTCGGAAAACCGTCCGAAAATGTGGAGCCGGGATTAACACCGCGACCCGTGGTAGTCAAACAGGGCGGAGGCCCTCGTGTTCCTCGCTGCAGCCATCCAGATGCGCTCCGGCCCCGACCGCGCGGCCAACGAGGCCCGCGCGCTTTCGCTCTTGGCCCAGGCGGTGGAGCGGGGAGCGAAGCTCGCCGGGCTGCCGGAGATGTGGGAACACATCGGCCCGGCGCGCGAGAAGATCGCTTTCGCCGGGTCCCTCGAGGGCGCGCAACTCGCCCGCATCCGCGAGCTCTGCGCGAAGAAGTCCTTCTGGTGCCTCGCCGGCTCGGTGGCGGAGCTCGCGGCGGGAGGAGCGCGCGAGGTTCTACAACACCAGCGCGCTCATCTCGCCTTCCGGCGAGATCGCCGCCGTCTACCGCAAGCTTCACCTCTTCGACGTGGACATCCCCGACGGCGCGCACTATCGCGAGTCGGAGACGGTGGCGCCGGGGCCGGCCCCCACCCCGCCCGTCGAATTGCCCGACCTCGGCATCAAGCTCGGCCTCTCGGTCTGCTACGACCTGCGCTTTCCCGAGCTCTTCCGCGCTCTCGCCGGGGCGGACGTGCTGGCGGTTCCCGCAGCCTTCACCGCCTATACCGGTCGCGCCCACTGGGAGGTGCTGCTGCGGGCGCGCGCGATCGAGAACCAGGCCTACGTGCTCGCGCCGGCGCAGGTCGGCCGCATCGGACCGGCTGGCGAGAACCGGTTTGCCTGGGGGCACGCCTGCGCCATCGACCCCTGGGGCGAGGTGCTGGCCGATGCGGGCGGCTCGGACGAGGGCCTGGCGCTCGCCTCCATCGATCCCGCCCGGCTGGCCCAGGTGCGCCGCGACCTGCCCGCCCTGCGGCATGTCCGGCGCGACGTTCTCTAGGCTTCGCCCACCAGGACTCTGGTCGCGCCCTGCGGCCTTGCCGCTCCCCCGACAGGCGCGCGCTTGTTTGACAGGTTGCATGAGGGGGCGATACCGTGAATTGTCGGGCGTGGTGGCAGGAGCGCATCCAGAGGGGTCGCATCATGGAGATCACCGAGGTGCGGGTCTTTCCGGTGAACGAGGAAAGGCTGAAGGCGTACGTGACGATCACGCTCGACGGCTGCTTCGTCGTGCGCGACCTCAAGGTCATCAACGGCAATACGGGACTGTTCGTGGCGATGCCCGCGAAGCGCCGCAAGGACGGCAGCTTCAAGGACATCGCGCACCCGCTCAACAGCGAGACCCGCGAGCGCATGGAGAAGACCATCCTCGCCGAGTACGACCGCGAGGTTGCGCGCGGCACGGCTCCCACCTCGGCGGCCGCGGCGAGCGGGTAGACCTTTAGCGGCGGCTCGTTGTAGAAGGCCGCGCATGTCCGAGAGCGAGCAGGACCTCGTCGTCTTCTCCGGAAACTCCAACAAGCCGTTGGTGAAGGAAGTCTGCGAATATCTGCAGGCCCCGGTGGGCAAGTGCGACGTCTCCCGGTTCTCGGACGGAGAGATCCAGATCGAAATCGGCGAGAACGTCCGCGGCCGCGACGTGTTCCTGGTGCAGAGCACCTCCACGCCGGTGAACGACCACCTGATGGAGCTGTTGATCATGATCGACGCCGCGCGCCGCGCTTCGGCCTCGTCGATCACCGCGGTCGTCCCCTACTTCGGCTACGCCCGGCAGGACCGCAAGGTGGCGCCGCGCACGCCCATCACCGCGCGCCTGGTGGCGGACCTCATCACCTCCGCGGGCGCCGACCGCTTCGTCTCCATGGACCTGCATGCCGGGCAGATCCAGGGCTTCTTCGACATGCCCTCCGACCACCTCTACGCCTCGCCGGTGCTGCTCGAGGACATGAAGAAGAAGTATGGCAACCGCGCGGAGGAAGTGGTGGTGGTGAGCCCCGACGCGGGGGGCGTGGAGCGCGCGAGGGCATTCGCCAAGCGGCTCGGCACCACCCTCGCCATCGTCGACAAGCGGCGGCCGAAGGCCAACGTGGCCGAGGTGATGCAGATCGTCGGCGACGTGCGCGGCAAGACCGCGCTGATCCTCGACGACATGATCGACACCGCCGGCACGCTGACGCTCGGAGCCAAGGCGCTCGCGGAATCCGGCGCCCGCCGGGTGGTCGCGTACGCGGTGCACCCGGTCCTCTCCGGCCCCGCCATCGACCGCATCCAGGCTTCCAACATCGACGAGGTGGTGGTCACCAACACCGTCCAGCTTCGCGAGAACGCCCTCGCCTGCCGCAAGATCACCCAGCTCTCGGTCGCCAAGATCTTCGGAGAAGCCATCCGCCGCATCCATTCGGCGGACTCGCTCAGCAGCCTCTTCGTCTGAACCACGAAGGAGCCATCGATGCGAACCGCGGTCGTTCTCGTGCTGCTGCTGGCGGGATGCGTCGGGACGACGCGGCCGCCCGTCGCCCGTTTCCTCACCGTGCCTCCCGACACCGCGCAGGAATGCAGCAACATCTGTCAAAGCATCGGCCTGCAACTCTCCGCGGTGGTGGTGGTGACCAACTCGGCGGGATGCGTCTGCGAGGTGCAGCCGCGCGCCGGCAGCGCGGTGCCGGGCGGAGCCTCGGCGGCATCCGCCGGCGCCCTCATCGTCGTCGAAGCCGAGCGCGCGAGACACGAACGGCTGCGCAAGCAGCAGCAGGACGAGGAGGAACGGCGCCGGCGGCAGCAGCAGTCGGGCGCGTACTGAAGCGCAAGGCGGCGGCGTGGAACGTTTCGCGGCGGCGGGCATCCACCCACCTGCATGGCGGACTTCCTCATCCAGCACGGCTACGCTCTCCTCTTCGCGATCCTCCTCGTCGAACAACTGGGAGCGCCCATCCCCGGGGCGGCGCTCTTGCTCGCGGCCGGCGCGCTCGCGAAGACCGGACAGCTCTCCGCCGCCGCCATCGTCGGCATCTCCTTGCTGACGGGCGCGCTCGGGCATCTCGTCTGGTACGAGGCGGGACGCCGTCGCGGCACCGCGGTGCTGCGGCTCATCTGCCGCATCTCCATCGAGCCGGACTCGTGCGTGCGCCGCACCGAGGACCTTTTCTCCCGCCACGGCGGCCGTGCGCTGGTGGCCGCTCCTTTCGTGCCCGGGCTGGGCGCCGTGGCCCCGCCGCTCGCCGGAATGGCGCGCATGCCGCTGGGCCGGTTCCTCCTCCTCGATTCCCTCGGGACGCTCGCCTGGTCCGCCACCTTCACCGGCATCGGCTACCTGGCGGGGCCCGACCTGATCGAGCTCGTCCATATGGGCATGCGCTACGGCGGCTGGCTCGGGCTCTCGGCCGGCACCGCCGTCGGTCTCTGGCTGGGATGGAAGATCGCGCAGCGCAGCGCGGTGGCGCGGGCGGCGCTGGTGCCGCGCATCGAGCCCGACGACCTGCGCTCACGGCTCGCTTCGGCGGATCCGCCGCTGGTCATCGACCTGCGCAGCGAGATCACCCGCGGCGACCAGTCGATCCCGGGCGCCCAACCGGTGGCGCCCGCCGATCTTCCGCGGTGGGCCCAGGGCGCCCCGCGCGACAAGGAAGTGGTGGTCGCCTGTGATTGACCGAACGAAATCTCGAGCGCCCGGGCGGCGCTCCTGCTCATCGGGCTCGGTTTCCCCCGCGCCCGCGCGCTGCGCGGCGGCGTGAGCGGCTGGCGCGACGCGGGAAATCCGCTGGCGCCGCTTCCCGTATCGCTCTTGCCGCCGTGGGACGTCGCCGCCGGAGTGCCGCACGGCTAGGGCGGGCGCCACGCGGGTTCAGGAAACGGCGTCCTTGGTAAACCAGCCCAGGCGATCGAGGATCTCCTCCAATTTCGCGAGGCCGTCAGCGTAGCCTGCCTCGGCGAACCATCGTTGCCCCTGCCCGAATCTCGCGATCGTCATGCGGCTCTCGTCCTCGATCGGCAGCCACGTGCGCCCCTTGGAATACCAGGCGGAAGAATCGCCGCTCGGGTCGGGCTTGTACTGGAACATGAATTTTGGTTCCCGGAGCGGCGAAATCTGGATTCGCCCGCCTCCGGCAGGGCGAGAGGATTGGACGAGACAGAGGTCATAATGCGTCGTCCAGGCGTGCAGGACCCGGGCACATGGCGAACTGCCGATCGCTCCCACCAGATCGCGCATGACCCTGAACAAATGCTCTGCCCGCGAGTTTTTTCCCGATGCGGCCTGTGAAGCGTAGGTCTCGAGTCTTTCGCCAAGGTCGCTCCACGGGCTCGTCATCACCAGACCCGGCATCAGGAACCATCCAGCCGGGCGCTCGGTGTTCCCTGCCCGGGCGGGCGCCGCACGCGCGCCTTGCGTCATCACCGTCCCCATGCTACACCCGCGCGCTCTTGAAGTTCGGGCGTTTTCTCGGAACCCGGCACCGCCAAACCCATGCACGCGCGTAGCCCCGCGCGGCGGCGGCGTCTGGACACGAAGGAGAAGTCATGGCGAACGACACCAGCACGCTCCCGGCCCAGAAGCGCGACCAGTCCGGCAAGGGCCCCTCGCACCGCCTGCGCGCCAAGGGCCTGATCCCCGCCATCTGCTACGGGCCGTACGACAAGCCGTTGCACGTGGCCATCGATCCCGACGCGATCAAGAAGGCCATCGCCACCCCGCACAAGTTCAACACCGTCATCAGCCTGCAAGTGCAGGGCGGCGAGACGCGGACCGTGCTGCTCAAGGACTACGAGAAGGACCCGCTCGACGGCAAGGTGCTCCACGCCGACTTCCTCGAAGTGCGCATGGACAAGGACGTCACCGTGAACGTGCCGGTGGTCCTGACCGGCAAGCCCGAGGGCGTGACCGCGGGCGGCATCCTGCAACAGGTGGCGCGCACGCTCGCCGTCCAGTGCAAGCCGAGCGACATCCCGGAGAAGATCGAGGTCGACGTCTCGCCGCTCAAGATCACCGAGTCGCTGCACGTCTCCGACGTCAAGGCGCCCGCGGGCGTGAAGTTCAAGGTGAAGGGCACCCAGACGGTCGCGGTGGTCAACGTGCCGGAGAAGGAGGAGGAGGCGCCGAAGCCGGCAGCAGCCGCCGCCGCGGTTCCCGGCGCGGAGGGTGCTGCTGCCCCGGCGGCAGCGGGCGCTGCACCTGCCGCGGGTGGTGCCGCGGCCCCGGCCGCCGCTGGCGCTGCTCCCGCGGCGGGCGCGAAGGCCCCGGCCGCCGACAAGGGCGCGAAAAAGTAAGCGGTGCGCCTTCTCGTCGGCCTCGGCAACCCCGGGCTCCGCTACGAGCGCACCCGCCACAACATCGGCTTCCGCGTCGCCCAGGACGCGGCGCGGAAGCTGGGCGCGACGCTCTCGATGGAGTCCCGCTGGAACGCCCTGGCCGGCAAGGCGCGCGACGTGGCGGTGCTCCTGCCTCAGGGCTTCATGAACCTGAGCGGAGATTCGGTGGGGGCGGCGGCGCGGTTCTGGAAGGTGGCGGCGGGCGACATCGTGGTGGTGCACGACGAGATCGATCTGGAGTTCGGACGCATCCAGGTGAAGCAGGGCGGTGGCGACGCGGGGCACAACGGCTTGCGCAGCATCCGGCAGCACCTCGGCACCGGAGAGACGGTGCGGCTGCGCTTCGGGGTGGGAAGGCCCCCTCCGCAGTGGGAGGGCGCCGACTGGGTGCTGGGAAGGTTCTCCTCGGAAGAGGAGCAGGCATTGGCGGAGCTGATCCCGCAGGCGGCCGAAGCGGCCGTGGCGGCGCTCCTCGAAGGACCTCTGGTGGCGGCCAACCGGTACAACCGGCGCCCCCAGAAGGAGAAGGAAGCGAAGTGACTCCTCGCTCCCGGCAGCGTCCGGGGGCCATACCCAAGAGGTGACGTGATGCAGCAGGCAGATACGACGGCAACAGGCGGCCCGGCGCGGGCGGGTGAAGGCGCACCGCAACATGCGGCCGGTGTCCGATTGCGCGAGTACGAGACCATCTTCCTCGTCCGGCCCGACCTGGCCGACGACCTGGTGGACAAGATCGTGGAGCGCATGCGCGGCATCGTGCACCGCGACGGCGGCAAGGTGATCAAGGTCGAGAACTGGGGCAAGAAGAAGACGGCCTACGAGGTGAAGAAGAACTTCCGCGCCATCTTCGTGCGCTTCCTCTATCTCGGCGGCACCAAGGCGGTGGCGGAGTTCGAGCGCAACCTGCGCATGACCGACGACGTGCTCAAGTACCAGTCGCTCAAGATTGCCGACGACGTCGAGGCGGCCACCCGCGCGGTGGAGGCGGACGTGAAGCTGCCCGGCGATCCGGAGATGCCGGAGCGGCCGGGCCGCGAGCCCGAGGCGTTCGGAGCGGAGAGCTTCCGCGAGCGCGAGCTCCTGGCCGACGACGCAGAGATCCCCTCCCGAGGCGGAGTAAGGAGCCCAGCACATGAATGACGCGAAGAAGGAGATGGCGTTCGGCGATCGCGCCGGCGCGGGAGGCAGGAGCGGTCCGGCCGGTGGGCGCGGCGGAGGCGGCGGGCGCGACGATTGCGGTGACCGCGGAGACCGCGGCGGCGGCGGCGACATGGAGCGCGGCGGGCGCGGCTTCGGCAGGCGCAAGGTCTGCCGCTACTGCGCCGACAACAAGCTGAAGGTCGACTACAAGAACGCCGCCGACCTCAAGTACTTCGTCACCGAGCGCGGCAAGATTGTTCCCCGGCGCATCTCCGGGAACTGCGCCAAGCACCAGCGCGAGGTCGCCACCGCCATCAAGCGCGGCCGCAACGTCGCCCTGCTCCCCTACACCGTCATGGCGCACCAGTAGGAGATGGACATGAAGGTCATCCTGACGAAGGACCTGGAGAACCTGGGCCGCGCCGGCGCCCTGGTCGAGGTGAAGCCCGGCTACGGCCGCAACTACCTGCTTCCGCGCAAGCTGGCGATGGCGGCCACCGAGAAGAACATCCGCCAGCTCGAGCACCAGAAGTCCGGCATCCTGGCGCGGGCCGCGAAGGAGAAGCAGAACATGACCGCGATGGCGAACAAGCTCAACGCCATCGAGGTGAAGTTCACCCGCAAGGTGGGCGAGCAGAACAAGCTCTTCGGCTCGGTCACCTCCAAGGACGTGCACGAGCAGCTGACCGCGCAGGGCTACCAGCTCGACCGCAAGCAGGTGCACCTGCCAGAGCCGCTCAAGGACGTGGGAACCCACGAGGTGGAAGTGAAGCTCCACGCCGAAGTCTCTGCCAGGGTGAAGGTCACCATCGCCCCCGAAGCATGATTGCGTCGGCCGGCCCGCGCCCCGACGGGCAGGCCGGCCGTTTTGCGGCGCCCCGGTGCGGGAAGTATGCTGCGCCCACTTGCGCTTCCTGCTCGCCATCCTCTGCGTGCCGGCGGCGGTGGGCGCCGCGCCGCACCGCAAGGCTGCCCGCGCCGAAGTCACCACGTCGGTCCCGCGGCCGGTGCCGCGGCCCGACGTCACCACCACCGTGCAGCAGGCGCAGCAGCCACGGCCTGCTCCCGCGCCGCCCCAGGTCTCGGTGCGCAGGTTCGGCCGATTCGACCTCGACATGCCCTTCGCCGCCGTGCGCTCCATGCCCGACCTGGGCGAGTGCGCGGCAAGGCTCTCCGCGCCCACCGGCCATGCCGACTGTCCGCTTGCCCAAGGGCGCCGACAACCTCGCGCGCGCCCAGCTCGCCTGGGAGGAAGGCCGCTCTGGCCCGGAGCTCATCGCGCTGCGGCTGCTCTTCGATCCCCAGGTCGCTCCGGCGCTGACCGATTTGGAATGGCAGCTCACCCGCGGCTGGGGACCGCCTTCGCTGGAGCAGCTCCGGCGCGAGCGCGACCAGAAGTTCTTCACGCTGCAATGGGAGGACGGCGAGCACCGCGCCACGCTGGAGGCGCAGGGCCCGCTTCTGCAACCTTCCCGCGCCACCGCGGTGGTGCTGGAGCGGAAGCAGGCCCCGCTCTCGGGCGAGTTCGTGGCGCTGCACCCGAGGCCCTTTCCCGGCTTCCGGGTGCGCTGGGTGCGGCGGGTCGAATGGGAGGGCCAGGCGCACGCCGTCCTCTGGGGCACGTCGCTCACTCCCGCGCAGGAGGCGATGGGCGAGCTCACCGCGGCGTGGGCCGCGCAGCGCAACTACGTCGGCATCTGGAAGCTGGAGCCGGCCACCGCCACCCGGCCGAGGAGATGGAAGCCGCTCTGGGAGCGCACCACCGGCGACGAAGACGACCAGGAGCCGCAGCGGATCCTCTATGTGGATACGCGCGACGTCACCGGCGACGGCTCGGCCGACGTGGAGGTGGAGCTGTCCTGCGAGACCTGCGGGCCCACCGCCGACGAGCTCCTGGTGAAGACGGTGCGCGCCGGCAAGCTCGTGGACCTGCTCTCCAAGCGCGACCTCTACCGCGCGCAGGTGGACCTCGCCCAGGGACAGGTGCGCATCCGCGAGCCGGAGGGCGAGGACGATCAGGGCGCGACGGTCAGCACCTACGCCTACGATCGGGGCAAGGGGGCGTTCGTGCTCGCCCGCGAAGAGCGCGCGCCGGCGCCGTCGCAATAGTCAGCCTCGTTCGAGGAGCCGGCGGTAGAGCGCCTCCCAGCGGAGCAGCACCTCTTCGGCGCGAAAGAGGCGTACCGCGCGGTCGCGCGCCGCGCGGGAAAGGCGGGCGCGCAGCGGCTCGTCGCCGAGGATGCGCAGCGCCGCCCCGCTCATCGCTTCCACGTCGCCCGGATCGGCGAGAAGGCCGGTCTCGCCGTCCTCCACCACCTCCGGCAGGCCGCCGGTGCGCGAGCCCACCACCGGCAACCCGCAGCTCATCGCTTCCAGCGCGGCGAGGCCGAAGCTCTCGTGCGCGCTGGGAAGGAGGAACAGGTCGCAGGCGCGCAGCAGCGGCGCCAGGTTCCGCACCGTTCCGGCGAAGGCGACGTCGGAGGACAGACCCAGCCGCCGCGCCTCGGCCTCCACCCGCGGGCGCTCCGGCCCGTCGCCCACCAGCACCAACACCGCCGGCATGCGCTCGCGGATGCGGGCGAGGATGCGCAAGAGGTCCAGCGGCCGCTTCACCGGGCGGAAATTCGAGGCATGGCAGAGAGCGCGCACCGAGCGCAGGTCGCGCCCGGGGAAGAGGGGCGCCAGCGCCGAGCGGTCCGGGCCGGGCGAGAAGCGCACCGTGTCCACGAAATTGGGGATCATCTCGACCCGCTGCTCCTCGGGCAGCCCCAGCCGCTCCCGCGCCGTCCTGCCCAGCGCCGCCGACGGCACCGTCAAGGCGTCCGCATCCAGCGCCAACCTGCGCAGCAGGCGCACTTCGCCTGCGGGAGCATCGGCCGGCGGCACATCGGTGCCGTGGAGCGTGAGCACGAGCGGCGGCGCGGAGCCCTCCAGCGCCGCCCGGGCCAGCGCAGCCGCGGCGGCGTGGGGAAGCGCGTAATGCGCATGGATCACGTCGATGCGCTCGCGCTGCACCACCTCGATCAGCCGCGCCGCGAGCGCGAAGACGAAGGCCTGCGTCCCCACCGGCGGCGGCTGCTCCAGGGGCACCGCGTGCAGCCGGATGCCGTTCGGGTCCAGCCTCCCCGGCAGCGCCGCGGCCACGAAGTGGACCCCATGCCCGCGCCGCGAGAGCTCGCGGCCCAGCTCGCCGGCGGCCACTCCGCTGCCGCCCAGCGTATGGAAGCAAAGGAGCGCGACGTTCACGGCCGCAGGTCCTCCACCGAAGCCTCGCCGGGCCGGATGGCGCCGAGGACAGCGGCTTTCAGGCGCGCGAGGCCAAAGTGCGCGGCGTAGAACGGCAGCGAGTGCACCCGTTCCTGTGGCACGCCGCCGGGGAACAGCGCCGCCTGCAGGCGATCGGCGCGATCCACCAGCGTGCGGTCCTCTTCGGCCAGGGCCCGCGCGTGGCGCACGGCGAAGCGCGCCACCGCCTTCTCCACCGAGACTTGCGTGCGCCGCGCCGCGCGGGCGAGCGAGGGATGCTTCTTCGCCGACGCGGCGAGCGCCTCCGGCAGCCCGGCCAGGAGCCTGCGCGCGAGATCGTCGGGAGCCTCGCGCCCGCGCCTTCCCAGGCGCCCGATCAGCTCCTCGCGCGGCACCTCCACCTCCGCAGGCGAGAGCAGGAGCGCGCGCAGGAGCGCATCGGTGCGCGCGTCGACGAGCCGGAACCGGGCGCGAGGAACGGCCAGCGCCGGCCGCACGCCGAAGAGCGGATAGAGCGGCGCCACCTGCGCGAGGTACCCCAGCTCCGCCGGCCCGCCCACGTACGCCGCCACCGGCAGGAGCGCATCCTGGAAGAGCGGCCGCAGGAGCGCGCTGCAGGAGAGGCGCAGGGGAGAAAAGCGCGCCGCCTGCAAGAGCTCCGCGCGCGAGACCTGCCCGCCGCCGTCGATCTCGAAGCGCGCGGCCACCTCCGCATGCTCTGCGCGCGCCTCCTGCAGCCGCCGCCGCGGGCCGTCCGGCGAGTCGCCGTGGAAGAACACCAGCGGCGAGCCCTGCCGCACGTTCACCTGCTCGCGCAGCCCCGCCGCGTCCAGCTCGGCGCCGCGGCGCAGCAGCGCCGCATCGATCTCGCCGGCGCGCTCGATGGCGGCGACGTACAGCGGCGAGGCCGCGCGCGCCATCTCCGGGCAGCGCGGATCCAGCAGCACCAGTCCCTCTTCGGCGAAGATCGCCCCCAGGAGCATGGCGAAGGCCTGGGCGACCGGGCGGCCGGGCACGTACGCCTCCCGCAGCGGCTCCAGGATCTCCGCCGCGAAAGGCTGGGCGGCGAGCGCATCGGAGAGGGCCGCCACCAGCGGATCCACCTCCTGCGGCAGGGTCCGGTGCGCCACCGAACAGCGCGCGCCCGCGTCCGGCAGCGTCAGCCGGAGGGCGGGCGGCACCTCGCAGGAGGCGATCTCGGCGAAGTCGTGGTCCTCGGTCTGCAGCCAGAAGACCGGCACGCACCGCGCCCCGGTCTCCGCTTCCAGGGCGCGCGCCCAGACCACGGCGGTGGCGGCCTTGTAGAACGTGTACAGCGGCCCCAGGAACAAGCCGGTCTGTTGTCCGCTGACCACAGCGACCGTTCCGGCCTGCGAAAGCGCCTCGACATTTCGCTCCCGCGCGGGGCTGGGCCCGAGCGCGCGCTGCTGCCTCTCCAGCGCGGCCAGCACCTCCGCAGCCACCCGCTGCTCCCTCCGCGCCTGGACCTCGGCGCGCCACGCCTCCTTCCGGCGGAAGCCGTCGGAGAGCAGCGCGGTCGCTCGCGGCTCGGACGCGAGGAAGGGCGGCGCGAAAGGGGCCTTCATGGGGGCGCGCATCCTAACGCGGAACCCGGGCCGGTATTCCGGCGGTGGCCGGGCATTCCCGCGCGGCGCGCGCGTTCTTCATCATCTGCGCCGGGCGACATGGGGTCGCCCGCGTCTATACTGGCGCCCTCGATGACGGCACTGCTCCTGCTCGCGATGACCCTCTCGCCTTCCGTCCCTCCTGCGCAGCCCGACGCGTCCCACCTACGCCGCATGCTCGAGCGGCTGCCGGAGGGCGCGCGCGTGCTCTACGTCGCGGCGCATCCCGACGACGAGAACACGCGCCTCTTGGCTTGGCTCGTGCACGTGAAGAAACTGCGCGCCGGCTACCTCTCCATCACCCGCGGCGACGGCGGCCAGAACCTGATCGGCAAGGAGCAGGGGCCGGCGCTCGGCCTGCTGCGCACGCAGGAGCTCCTCGCCGCGCGCCGCCTCGACGGCGCCGAGCAGTTCTTCACCAGCGCGCGCGACTTCGGCTTCTCCAAGAGCGCCGAGGAGTCGCTGCGCATCTGGGGCAAGGAGCGCATCCTCGAGGACGTGGTCTACGTCGTGCGCAGCTTCCGTCCCGACGTGATCGTGACGCGCTTTTCCCCCCTCCCCTCGCAAACGCACGGACAGCACACGGCCTCGGCGCAGCTCGCGCTGGAGGCGTTTGCCAAGGCCGCGGACCCATCGTACGGGCCTGCGCAGCTCCAGCGGGTGAAGCCGTGGAAGGTGCGCCGCATCGTCTGGAACGCGTTCCAGGCCAATCCCGGCGAGGACACCTCGCGCTTCCTCAAGATGGAGCTGAACCCCTACGACCCGGTGCTCGGCCTCTCCATGGGAGAGCTGGCCGGCGACAGCCGCAGCATGCACAAGAGCCAGGGGTTCGGAGCGCCGCGGGGCATCGCGCCGGCGCAGGAGCTCTTCCAGGTGCTCGCCGGGGAGCCCATCCGCGAGTCCTTTCTCGACGGCGTGCCGGAAAACCTGCCGCAGGGTCCGCTCGCCCGCGCGCTGGGAGCGTTTCGCGCCGAGGCCCCACAGCTTGCCATCCCCGCCCTGCTCGAGGCCTACGCAGCGGCGCCGCGCGACGACCTTGCCGAGGCCATCGTCGCTTGTGCCGGCCTTGCGCTCTCGGTGACGGCGGAGGTGCCGGCGGTGGCGCCGGGAATGGAGCTGCCGGTCACCGTGACGGCGCTGCAGCGTCTGCCCGCCGGCCTGGAGCTGGTCTCGGTCCGCTCCGGCACGGAGGAGCTGGCCGCGGCGCATCCTCTGCCGGCGGGGCAGCTCTTCTCGCAAAAGGCGTCGCTGCAAAAGCTGCCGGCGGCGCTGGCCTCCGATCCGCCCTGGCTTCGCCGGCCGCCCGAAGACGGTTGGTTCCCGGTGGAGGCGCTGGAGGACCGCACCCGTCCGGAGCCCGCGCCGCAGCTCTTCGCCGATTTCACGCTGCGGTCGGGAACGCAGGAGCTCACCGTGCGGCGGCCCATCGTGCAGCGCTGGGTCGATCCGGTCATCGGCGAGCGGACCCGCGCGGTGGACCTGGCGCCGCCCGCCACCATCGATGCGGCCTCGGCCGCCCTCTTCTTTCCCGACGGCGCGGCGCGGCCCCTGCGGGTGACGGTTCGCGCTTCGGCGGGGGCGGTCGCGGGCACCGCAAGCGTCGAGGCGCCGGCGGGGTTCGAAGTCACGCCGCGGGAGCTGCCCTTCAAGCTCGACGCGGCAGGGGCGGAGACGGAGCTCGCCTTCACGGTCCGTCCCGGACAGCGCGCGCGCGACGGGCAGGCGCGGCTCGCGCTCCGCATCGGCAACCAGACCTGGGACCGCGGGCTGCGGCGCATCGACCATGCGCATGTTCCGCCCCAGGTCTGGCACCCGGAATCGCGGATCCGCCTGGTGCGCTTCGACCTGCAGCGCGGGAGCGCGCGCAACCTCGGCTACCTTCCCGGCGCGGGGGACGAGGTCGCAGGCGTGCTGGCGCAGCTCGGCTACGACGTCACGGTCCTCGACGAGGCCGCGCTCCGCAACCGCGATCTCGGGCGCTTCGACGCCATCGTCCTCGGCGTCCGCGCCTACAACGTCAACGACTGGCTGGCATCGCTCAAGCCTCGCCTGTTCGACTATGTGGCGCGCGGCGGCGTGCTGGTGACGCAGTACAACACCAAGAACTTCATCTCCAGGCTCCCGGAGCCGCTCGGCCCCTACCCGCTGACGCTCGCGCAGCATCGCGTCACCGACGAGACGGCGGAGGTCTCCTTCGCGCAGGACGATGCCGTGCTGCACGTCCCCAATCCCATCCACGCCGAGGACTTCGCCGGCTGGGTGCAGGAGCGCGGGCTCTACTTCGCCGAGAAGTGGGACGACCATTACGCGGCGCCGCTCTCCATGCACGACCCCGGCGAGCCGCCGCTGCGCGGGTCTTTGTTGGTCGCCCGCCAGGGCAAGGGCCGTTTCGTCTACACCGGCCTCGCCTTCTTCCGCCAGCTCCCCGCGGGAGTTCCCGGCGCGGCGCGGCTCTTCGCCAATCTGCTGGCCCGCGATGCCGATGTCCGCTGAGCCGCAGGGGCGCGAAGAGGCTCCGCTGCGCCGCCTCTCGGCCGCGGTGCTGCTGGCGCTGGCCGCGGAGATCGGGCTGCTCGTCCTGCTCGGATGGGCCGCCTCTTGAGGCCGGTGGACTGGGCGGTGCTCTGCGCCACCGTCCTCGCCATCGTGCTCTGGGGGGTGTGGAAGACGCGCCGGGTATCCACCGCGGAAGCCTACCTGCGCGGCGAGGGCGAGCGCTTCTGGACCATCGGCCTTTCCATCATGGCCACGCAGGCGAGCGCCATCACCTTCCTCTCCACGCCGGGGCAGGCCTACGAAGACGGCCTCGGTTTCCTGCAGTTCTACTTCGGCCTGCCCATCGCCATGGTGCTGCTCGCCTGGTGGGTGGTGCCCATCTACCGCAGGCTGCGCGTCTACACCGCCTACGAGTACCTGGAGTCCCGATTCGACAGGAAGACGCGCGTCCTCACCGCCGCCATCTTCCTCGTCTCGCGCGGCCTCGCCGCCGGCATGTCGCTCTACGCCCCGGCGCTGGTGCTCACCGCGGTGCTGGGCTGGCCGCTGCAGACCACGAACCTCACCATGGGCGCGCTGGCCGTCCTCTACACCGTCTCCGGCGGCACCCGCGCCGTCAGCGTCACGCAGAGCTGGCAGATGGGCATCATGCTCTCCGGCATGCTGGCTGCGTTCCTCTTCGTGCTCCACGCGCTTCCCGCCGGCGTGGGCTTGACCGGCATGGTGAAGGTGGCGGGCGCGCTGGGAAAGATGCACGCGGTCGACGTCTCCTTGCGCCTCGACACGCGTTACACGCTCTGGTCGGGGCTCATCGGCGGGCTCTTCGTCGCCCTGGCGTACTTCGGAACCGACCAGTCGCAGGTGCAGCGCTATCTCGGCGGCGCTTCCTTGCGCGAGTCGCGCACCGGGCTGCTCTTCAACGCGCTGATCAAGGTGCCGATGCAGTTCCTGGTGCTGATGGTCGGCATCGCGGTGGTGGTCTTCCACCAGTTCGAGCGCCCGCCCCTGCTCTGGAACGGCGTGGCGGAGGCGCAGGCGCGAAAGGTCCCGGCAATCGCGGCCAGGCTGGACGGGCTCGATGCGCGGCTCTCCCGCATCTTCGAGGAGAAGCACGCCGCGGTGCAGCGCATGCTGCGGGGGGACTCGTCGGCGAAGTCCGCCATCCGCGCCGGCGAGGAAGAGGAGCGCGCCGTCCGCCGCGACGCGCGCGCCCTGGTCCGGGCGCCGGGGCAGGCCAGCGACGCGGACTCCATCTTCCTCTCCTTCGTGCTGCACCACTTCCCGCCCGGGTTGGTCGGGTTGCTGCTCGCGGTGATCATCTGCGCGGCGCTCTCCGCCACCGCGAGCGCGCTCAACGCGCTCGGAGCCACCAGCGTGGTGGACTTCTACCGCCTCTGGAAACCCGACTCCACCGACGCAGAGCGCCTGCGGGCCGCGCGGCTTGCGACGGTGGGTTGGGGGCTCGTCGCCATGTCCTTTGCCGCCTTTGCCTCGCTGCTCGACAACCTCATCCAGGCGGTCAACATCCTCGGCTCCATCTTCTACGGCCCCATGCTCGGCGTGTTCCTCGCGGGCTGGCTGCTGCCACGCGTGCGCGGCACCGCCGCCTTCGCCGCCACCCTCTGCGCGCAGGCCTGCGTGGTGGCGCTCTGGCTCGGAACCAGCGTGGGCTACCTCTGGTACAACGTCGCGGGATGTGCTCTCGTGCTGGTGGTCGCGCTGCTCCTGCAGGCCGCACTGGAATACTGGCGCCCGTCTCGCGTTCCATCGTCCACCGCCTGATCGCCGTAGGGGGATCCAAACATGAAGATGCGATTCGCGCTTCCGCTCCTGCTCCTCGCAGCCGGTCCCATTTTCGCCCAGCGCCTGCCGTCTCCGCCCAGCGGCGACAACCAGCGCGCCACCGTCACGCAGGACATCGGCCCGGTGACGGTGTCGGTGAACTACTCCAGCCCGCGCGTCGTGCTCAAGGGCGACGACCGGCGCGGCAAGATCTGGGGAACGCTGGTTCCCTACGGGATGAGCGACCTGGGCTTCAAGAACTGCAAGAGCTGCCCCTGGCGCGCCGGCGCCAACGAGAACACCGTCTTCACCGTCTCCCACGACGTCAAGGTGCAGGGCCAGCCGCTGCGCGCCGGCAAGTACGGCCTGCACATGATCCCCGGCAAGGAAGAGTTCACCGTCATCTTCTCCAGGAACTCCAGCTCCTGGGGCAGCTTCTCCTACGACCCGAAGGAAGACGCGCTGCGGGTGACGGCGAAGCCTGCGAAGAGCGAGTACCACGAGTGGCTCACTTACGAATTCACCGATCGCGAGCCGACCAAGGCCACCGTCGCGCTGAAGTGGGAGGATCTGCAGATCCCCTTCACCATCGCGGTCGACAATGCGCCCGCCATCTACGTCGCCGAGATGGACGAGGCGCTGCGCGGCCCCACCGGCTTCGACTGGCACAACTACGTGCAGGCGGCGAACTACACCGCGCAGAGCAAGGCCGGCCTGCCGCAAGGCCTGGTCTGGGCGCAGCGCGCCGCCGACCCCGCCTGGGGCGGCCAGGAGAATTTCAACACCCTGATGACGCTCTCGCGCCTGGAGGACGCCAACGGCCGCTCCGACGAGGCGAAGAAGACCTGGAGCAAGGCCATGGCCGACCCGTCGGCTTCGCCCTTCGACATCCACCAGGTGGGGCGCACGCTGATCGCCGAGGGCAAGAAGCAGGAGGCGCTCAAGGTCTTCCAGATCAACGCGCAGCGCTTCCCCGACAAGTGGCCGGTGCACGTCGGGCTGATGCGCGGCTACGCCGCGGTGGGCGACAAGGACCGCGCCATCGCCGAGGGGCGGCTCGCCATCAAGCAGGCGCCGGACGAGGCCAACCGCAAGAACCTGGAGCAGGCGCTCAAGAAGCTCGAGGAAGGCAAGAACGTGAATTGAGCCTGCCCGCCGCCGGCCGCGAAGGAGCTCAGCGCAGCGCCTTGCGCAGCTCGGCGGCGCGCTTGCGGATCTCGGGGTCGCCGCTGTCGATCTCCACCGAGGCGAGCCGGTTCCTCAGCGCAGGGGGCGCCTTGAGCGTCCCCGCCTTCTGCATTTCCTCCAGCCGCGCGAGCGCCCTCTCCATGATCGCGTCGTCGGGGTGGCCGAGGAGCCGGTCGAGCAGGCGCGCGTCGTCGGGAAGCTCGTTGGCCTTCAAGAACTCCGTCGCCGCCGCGTAGAACGCCTTGGTGTCCTCGATGGCGTAGAGCTTCTTGCGCTCCTCGTCCCGCTCCGCCTCTCCCGCGTCCTGCGCCGAGCGCAGGTGCTCGGGCAGCGGCGCGCCGCCGGAAAAGAGCCGATCGAGGTTGGTCTTGTACTTGGTATAGCCGGTCGAGCTCTCGAATCGCTCGCGTTCGCGCGAATCGCGGCGGGTGGAGCCGCCGCTGTGATCGCGCATCTTGTCGATTTCACGCCAGCTTTTCTTCGGTCGCGGGTTGTCGTCGTCGGTCACAGGTTCTCCACAGGCCTCCACAAGATAGCAAGATTGCGCTCCACAGGCTCGTTGCGCGAGGAATTGTCGGACCCCGCTGCTAGCAGGATGGATCTCGTGAGCGCTCCCGCCAGCGTCGTTTCCCTGCCGCACGGGCGTGTCCCGCCCCACAACCTCGACGCAGAGAAGAGCCTGCTCGGCGGCGTCCTGCTCGACAGTCAGGCGTTCGTCGAAGTGGTGGAGGTGGTCCGCCCCGAGGAGTTCTACCGCGACGCGCACCGCAAGGTCTTCGAGGCGATGAGCGCCCTGTTCGCGAAGGGGCAGCCCATCGATCGCATCACCGTCAAGGACGAGCTCACCGCCCTGGGCGCCTTCGAGGCGGTGGGCGGCGACGAGTTCATCGACCTCCTCGACAAGATCGTCCCCACCGCCGCCAACCTCGCCTACTACGCGAAGATCGTCCACGAGAAGGCCCTGGCGCGCCGTCTCATCGAGGCGGCGAGCACCATCGCCCAGCTCGGCTACGAGCAGCACGGCGACGTGGGCGAGTTCGCCGACGAGTGCGAGCGCCGCATCTTCGCCGTCACCGAGCAGCGCAACACGGTGTCCTTCGAGGCGGTGAAGCCGGTCATCGCCCGCGTCTTCAAGAACATCGAGGCGCTCTACGAGCGGCAGGAGGAGATCACCGGCATTCCCAGCGGGTTCGCCGACCTGGACCGCCTGACCTCGGGCTTCCAGCCGGGAGATCTGGTGATCCTCGCGGCGAGACCGAGCATGGGCAAGGCACAGCCGCTCGATGCGCCGGTGCTGACGCCGGGCGGGTACGTTCCCATGGGACAGATCCAGCCGGGGTCGCACGTCATCGGCGCGGACGGCAAGCCGCACCGGGTGGTCGCCGTCTTTCCCCAAGGCGAAAAGGACGTCTTCCGGGTTCGCTTCAGCGACGGCGGCGTGGCCGAGTGCTGCGACGAGCACCTCTGGCACGTCACCGGTCCGTCGGGCGAGGCTTCGGTGATGCCGCTCGCGGAGATCCGCCGCGCGCTGCGGGCGCGAAGGCCCCAGGGCACTCCACTCCACCGCATCCCGACGGTCGCGCCCATCGAGTTCGCGGTCCGCCGCGGCGGCCTCCGGCTGGCGCCGTACCTGCTCGGTCTCGTCCTCGGCGACGGCGGCTTCAACTTCGAATCCACCGAGCCGGAGCTGAGGGCGGGCGAGCGCGGAGCGGCGGCGGGCCGCGGATTCGAATTTGAAGGCCGCCCTGGAGCATTACCAGGTCGACGGGCTCAGCCCCAGGGAGCGGTTCATTCCCCCGGACTACCTGTTCGCCAGCCCCACGGAGCGCCTGGATCTGTTGCGCGGCCTCCTCGACGCGCACGACGACGCCGTGGTGTGCAGCGGCCGCGCGGTCGAGCTGACCACGCCCTCCCAGCGGCTGGCCGACGGCGTGGTCTGGCTGGTGCGCTCGCTCGGGGGCATCGTCTCGCGGCGCGAGAAGCTCGCCCACTCCGGCGCGGCGCGGCTGCGCTTCTCCTTCGCCAACGGCATCGTTCCGGTCACTTCCAACCGGCACCTCGCGCGTTGGGGCAGCGACGCCACGGCGTTCGTGGGCCGCTTCATCGAAGCGGTGGAGCCGGCGGGCAAGAAGCCATGCCAGTGCATCCTCGTGGACAGCGAAGATCACCTCTACGTGACCTCGGATTTCGTGGTCACCCACAACACCGCATGCGTGCTCAACATGACCACGCACGTGGGGTGCCGCGCGCAGTACCAGGGCAAGCGCTGCGGGGTGGGCATGTTCTCGCTGGAGATGCCCAAGGAGCAGCTGGTCATGCGCATGCTGGCGAGCGAGGCGCGGGTGGACTCGCAGCGCATCCGCACCGGCAAGCTGATCGAGAGCGACTGGGCGAAGCTGGCGCAGGCCGCCGGCGTGCTGGCCGACGCCAACATCCACATCGACGACACGCCGGCGGTCTCCGCGCTGGAGCTGCGCGCCAAATGCCGGCGGCTGTTCTCCAGGTACGAGAACACGGATCAACCCATCCGCATGATCGTCGTCGATTACCTTCAGCTCATGCGCGGCAACGAGCGCATCGACAGCCGCGAGCAGCAGATCAGCGAGATCTCGCGCTCGCTCAAGGCGCTGGCCAAGGAGTTGGCCATCCCCGTGGTCGCGCTTTCCCAGCTCAATCGATCCCTGGAGAAGCGCCCCGACAAGCGGCCGCTGATGAGCGACCTTCG
Organism: uncultured delta proteobacterium; assembly: GCA_963792275.1. Taxonomy (GTDB): domain Bacteria; phylum Myxococcota; class Myxococcia; order Myxococcales; family 40CM-4-68-19; genus 40CM-4-68-19. Next base: position 579,382 of record CAWBVQ010000003.1, on the reverse strand, counting down.
CGAATGCGTGAGCGGAGACACACTCGTTTGCCTCGCCGACGGCCGCCGTTTGGCCATCCGCGACCTCGTCGGCAAGACGCCGCTCGTGCTTGCCATGTCCCCTGCAGGCCGGATGGTCACAGCTCAAAGCGACAAAGTCTGGGCGGTTGGCAAGCGGACGGTGTTCGATCTTCACCTTGCAAGCGGCAGGATGCTGCGCGCAACCGCAAAACATCGCATCTACACCGGGACGGGCTGGAAACGGCTCGGGGAGGTGACGGCAGGAGATCGCGTGGCGCTTTCGAGGGTGCTCCCTGCACCGGAGCTCTCGCTCCAATGGCCGGAGAGGCGGTTGATTCTGCTCGCTCATCTGATCGGAGACGGCAGCTACCTGTCCCATCAGCCACTGCGCTACACGACGGCCTCGGAAGAGAACAGCGAGGCCGTGACGGTCGCAGCGCGAGAAGAGTTTGGCGCGATCGTCAAGCGGCATCCCGGCCGCGGACGCTGGCACCAACTCGTCATCTCCGGAAACGGGAATCGTTGGCACCCGGCGGGCGTCGGGCGATGGCTGCGGGAGCTCGGCGTGTTCGACCAACGGTCGCACCAGAAGCGGATTCCGGCCGAAGTGTTTCAACTCTCGAACCCGCAATTGGCAATATTCCTTCGTCACTTGTGGTCCACGGACGGGTGTATCCATGTCCGCAAAGGAAGGGGTTCCCACCGTATCTTTTTCGCGACGTGCAGCCGTGAGCTTGCGTTCGACGTCGCGGCGGCGTTGCTCCGGTTCGGAATCGTCGCGAGGCTGCGCTGGACGCTTCCACCAAGGGGACGCCCGGTCATCAGCGTCGATGTTTCCGGATCTGCCAATCAGATCGAGTTCTTGAAGGCAATCGGCGCCTTCGGGCCCCGCGTTGAGCCAGCACGCAAGCTCGCCGCCGTCCTCGAGTCTGCTGAATCGCACACGAACGTCGACACCTTGCCCAAGGAATTTTTCAAAGCGGTGCGTGCGCGAATGAGCATGCAGGGCATTACCTGCAGAGGCATGTCAACGATGCGCGCGACGGCCTACGGCGGTAGTGCCCAGTATGCATTCGCACCCTCGCGCCACCTCGCGCTCGAATACGCAGGTCTGTTGAACGATCCGGCGCTCCGCGAGATCGCAACCAGCGATCTCTTCTGGGATCGTGTGGTCAGCATCGATCCTGCGGGCGAAGAGGAGGTATTTGATCTGACCGTGCCAGGACCCGCGTCATGGCTCGCCGATGGCATCGTCTCCCATAACTCGGGAGCGATCGAGCAGGATGCGGACACCATCATGTTCATCTACCGCGAGGAGGTCTACGAGAAGGACAAGGAAGACGTGAAGGGCGTGGCCGAGATCATCATCGGCAAGCAGCGCAACGGCCCCATCGGCACCGCCAACCTCGCCTTCATCCACGAGCACACGCGCTTCGAGAACCTGGCCCGCGACTACGTGCGCTCCGGAGGGGAATGATCCTTCTCGCGCTGATGCTCCTTTCCACGGACGTGGCGGTCACGGTCGATGACCTGCCCGTCAACGGGCCGGAAATCGCGGGCGTCACGAGAATCGGTATCGCGGAGAAGATGCTGCGGGTCTTTCGCGCGCATCGGCTCCCGCCGGTGTACGGCTTCGTGAACGGCGCACGGCCCGATCCCGGCGTTCAGGATCCGATGACAAAGGAGCAGAGCGGATGGCGGACTTGACGTGGCCTGAGAAGAGAAAGCTGGAACAGTTCTTCGGAATGGACAGCGGCTACGTTCTCGACTTTTCGAATCGGTCATTCGGGGACTTCTTTATGGACGCTGCCCGGCGCAACATCATGGCTCCAGTCTACGAGCGCACCGGCACGTCCAAGGCGAACAGGCTGCGCACCTTCTGGGTTACCGAACCGAACCATGTCGTCGGCAAGACCCTCGCGGCTCTCATCGAGCACGCTGAATCGAACGGCTTGCGGCCGGAACAGCACGGCGTCGCTCATGACTGCAAGCAGATTCGCGACCCGGCTCACCCAAGGCGAGTCCGCTGGAAGGACTGGACGCGCTCACAACGGACACCGATGACGCGATTCGAGATCATCGCTGGGAAGTACGTGATGTCATCGACAAGAATCAGCCCGAAGCGGCCTCAGTAGTCTGCACACGTTTACGACAAAGTTCGTGCGGAATCTCTGCGAAAGGCACGGGCTCACTCCACGCGTGACAGCCTGCACAGCATGCTACGGCGAGTACGTCAGGATCCGAGGGGGCTGTCGAATGACAGGGAATCCGCATCCTGAAGTCGAGCATCGCGTGCTCGAAGCGTTCAACGATGTCCGTAACAACTGGAGCCTCGCCCACGACAATGCCATCCTCAACCGGAAGGGTGCGATCTCAGCCACCCGCGGCGCATCGATCTGCGCGACTGGAGTCGTCGAATCGAGCGGAAGGTCGGCGGCGGACGTGCTCCACTCGCTCCTGACGAGCTCCATTCTGACTCCGGGATCGACGACGCGCAGTACAATGACTCCGATTCCGCTCGAGGCAGCCTGCACCACGATGCTACGAGGCGGCCGCGAGTCCGCTGGATTCCGCTCGAGGAGGCATTGGCCGATCCGATCGATGCAAAGGACGCCGGCTTTCGTCTGGAAGGCCGGCATCTTCGCATATATCGGACCTCGTCAATGGGCGCGCGCGCGCAAGCTTCCCTATCCGACCCGTCCGACGCTGCCTTGGCCCGACGAGGAACGGCCTCGACGCGATGTGCCGATAGGGGCGCGCGAGCGCTCCTAGACCGCGCCGCCGGCGCCGCCGCCGCCGGAGCGTCCGCCGCCGCCGCCACCGAAGCCGCCTCCTCCGCCACCGCCGCCCCAACCTCCTCCTCCGCGTCCGCCGCCGACGATCACCGTCATCTGCTTGCGCGGGATCACCTTGTCGAACTCGCGGCGGTAACCGCACTGGCGGTTGGTGCAGGCGTGCGTCACGTGCGCCACGCCCTCGCTCCAGTAGGTGGGCTGATCGAGGATCTCCTCGTCGATGATCATCCAGGAGCCATCCTTCGGACACTTGTGCGCGCGGATGGACGACCAGACCACCGCGTTGACGATGAGGCCGATCACCAGAGCGATCCATCCCGCCCCGCTGCCCATCGCGACGAGCGACAGGGCCGACACTGCGGTCAGGCCGGCGCCGGCGAGCCGCGCCTTCGCCCCGGGAAATTGCCGGCGCGCGCCGCTGGAGGCGAGAACGATCACCAGCGCCAGCATGCAGAGCACGGTGACGAGCAGGCCGCCGTAGTTCGCCGGTCCGGCATGGCCCGGCATCCCCACGCCGCTTCCGCCGCGCACCGCGTTCTTGCCCGGCGCCGCGTCGCCCCCGGCGGCCGCGTCGGCGTTGAGGACCGCCGCGAGCGCGTCGGCGACGTGCACCGCCGCGCCCGAGTAGTCGTCGTTGCGCATGTACGGGAAGGCCTGCTCGGTGCGGATCTGCCCCACCTTCCCGTCCGGCAGGATGCCCTCGAGCCCGTACCCCACCTCGATCCAGATCTGCCGGCTGCCCGGCTTGCCGGGCACGAAGAGGACGAGCACGCCGTCGTCGCGCTTGACGCCATGGCCGAGGCCCCACTTCTTGAAGAGCGCGTTCCCGTACTCCTCGCGCGTCGAGTCGCCCATCATCTGCGGGGTCACCGTCGCCACCGCCAGCTGGGCCACGCCGGCGTGATCGAGCGCGGAAGCCACCTGCGTGACGTGGGCCGCGGCGCTGGCGTCGAGGATGTGCGCGCCGTCCACCACGTAGCCGGTGAAATCGGGAAGACTTGCCGCGAGAAGCAGCGCGAGAAGCATCCGCGGAGGATAACCCGGATCAGACCCCGAGGTTGGCGAGGGTGCGCGCCAGGCGTGAGGCGGCCATCTCGCTCGGCAGCTCGACCAGCGGCACCTGCGCGCCCTTGGCCTCGCTGCGCAGCGCCTCGAGCTTCTTCCCCGGCTTGTGCCCCGGATCGAGGAGCACCAGGTCGGTGCGCTTGTTGCCGAGCCGCGCCGCCGCGGCGGTGGCGGTGCGCACGTCGCAAGCGTTCTTGAGCGTGCGCGACACCTCGCGCAGCCACTTCGAGTCGTCGGACACGAGCAGCACGCGCGGCCGGCTCGAGGGCGGCTGCAGGGGCAGCTCGATGAAGAAGCGCGTCCCGTTGTCCACGCTGCTCTCCGCCCAGAGCTCGCCGCCGTGGCGCTCGGCGATGTCGCGGGCGATGCGCAGCCCGCGGCCCGGGCCGAGGCCGGCAAGCAGCTTGGGCAACTCCGCCGCGGCGATGCCCTCTCCCTCGTCCTTGACGGAGATGCGGACGAACTTCGGGCTGGCGCGCCAGGCGCAGACCTCCACCTGGCTGCCGCGCGGCGAGAAGCGCAGCGCGTTGGAGATGAGGTTGTCGAGCAGGCGTCCGAGCAGCTCCGCGTCGGCGCGAAGCTCGACGGAGCGGGAGGGCGGCACGGCGAGGAGCAGCACCCCGCGCTGCCGGGCGGTGGTCTGCGCGTGCTCGACGGCGGTCTCGATCAGCCCGCCGAGATCGAACGCGCTGACGTCGAGAACGGTGCGGTCGCGGCGCTTCGCCGCCTCGAGGATGCGCTCGGCGAGGCCGATGGCGCGCAGTCCCTGGCGCACGCATGCCGCCGCGCACTCCCGCTGGCGCGCAGTCAGCGAGGTGTCGCGGGAGAGCAACTCGGCGTTTCCGATCACGGTCTGCAGAGGGCTGCGCACGTCGTGGGCGGCGTCGGCGAGGCCAGCCTCGAGCGCCGCTACCCGCTCGGTCAGGCGCTCCATCCGCGCGAGCAGGTCCTGCCGCTCCAGCACCCCGCGCAGCCGGCGGAAGAGAAGCTCGGGCTCGCCCGGCACCACCACGTCGTCCGCGCCCGCGGCGAAGTAGGACGCCCCCGGCGACCCCAGCACCAGCAGCCATCCCGCCCGTGCGCGGAAGGGCGCGAGGTCCTTGGGGCTGGCGGCGATGAGGACGTCCGCCCGCGATTCGCCGTCGTCCGGGGCGGCGGGAATCCCGCCTCGCGTCAGGCGGGTGCAGAGTCTTCGCGCCTCGGTGGCCGGGGCCGCGACCCGCACTCGAATGGGACTGCCCACCGGCATTCCGTTCCCCCGGAAAGCACTGACCGACTGCAAAAGTCTATCGCGCGCCGGCAGGTCTCGCCAACGGCCAGAATTCAAGCCAAGCGGGCTGCGACAAGGTACTCCCGGTTCCCCGCCGGACCCCGGATGGGCGACTCCACCGAGCCCAGCAGCTCCAGCCCGAGGCGCTGCAACTCCTTGCCGATTTCAGAGACGACGCGCGCGTGGACGGCGGGGTCGCGAACCACGCCACCTTTGCCCACCTCGGCGCGGCCCGCCTCGAACTGCGGCTTCACCAGCACACATAGCCACGCGTCCGGCGGCTGCAGCGCCGCCACCAGCGCAGGGAGCACCAGCCGCAGCGAAATGAAGGAGAGGTCGGCCACCGCGGCGGAGCACCGCTCGGCAAGCTGCAGCGTGCGCGCGTTCATCCGCTCGTGCACCACCACCCGCGGATCCGCCCGCAGCCGCGCGTGGAGCTGGCCGTGCCCCACGTCCACCGCGTGCACCCGCGCGGCCCCGCGCTGGAGCAGCACGTCGGTGAAACCGCCGGTGGACGCGCCCAGGTCGACGCACACCCTGCCCTCCGGGCTGAGGGCGAAATGATCGAGCGCCTTTTCCAGCTTGAGCCCGCCGCGCGAGACGTAGCGGAGCTGCTCCTTGACCCGAAGCTCCACGCCTTCGTCGAGGAGTTGGCCCGGCTTCTCCACGCGGTGGTCGCCTGCCACCACGCTGCCCGCGAGGATCAGCGCCTGCGCCCTGGCGCGGGACTCGGCCAGGCCGCGCGACTGGAGCAGGACGTCGGCGCGGAGCTTCACCGCCGCTGTTCGGGGGCCGCGGGCGCGGGCGGCCCGATCAGCGCGGCGATGCGGGCGAGCAGCCGCTCCATGTCGATGGGTTTGGAAAAGTAGTCCGCCGCGCCCGCCGCGAGCCCGGTGCGGATGTCCTGGGCGGTCTTCTTGGCGGAGATGAAGATGACCGGGATGTCGCGGAACTCGTCGTTCTTCTTCACCGCGCGGCAGAGCTCGAATCCGTCGATCCAGCTCATCATCACGTCGAGGAGGATGAGATCGGGACGGTCCACGTGCAGGGTGGAGATGAGGCGCAGCCCGTTGGCGGCTTGCGCCACCTCGTAGCCCTCCAGCTCCAGCGCCATCTTCAGCATCTCGCGCGTTTCGCGGTCGTCGTCGACGATGATGATCTTCTTGCGGGCTGCCATCTGGTCTCCGTGCCCTCGGAATTACCTGTCCTGCCCGGAGAATGGCGCTGCGCGATCGCCTTCGAGGAGCATTTCGACCTTGCGCTCGGCCTCTTCCAGCTTCGCCGCGGAGGCGCGCGCGAGCCGGATGCCCTCCTCGAACGCGGCGATCGACTCCTCCAGCGAGAGCCCGCCCCCTTCGAGTCGCTCCACCACCCGGGAGAGGCGCTGGAGCAACTCCTCGTACTTCTCGGCGACGGGTTGCTGCACGGCGGAATCGGCCACGGTCTTGCTCTAGCACCGGCCCGCGATCGGGGCCAGTCCCGCGGGAGGCAAAGGTACGTCGCGGTTCCCGGTTGCTCCGCCGGCGCACCCGACCGTCATGGCTCCGTCCCATCGTCGCGTGACACGACCTTCGTCGAAAGCTCGCCCACGTGCAGCCGGACGCGCAGCCGCTCGCCCGGCGCCACCCGGGCCGCGTCGGTCACGGCGTGGCCGCGCTCGTCGAAGGCCACGGCGTACCCGCGCGCCAGCACGCGCAGCGGCGAGAGGTTGTCGAGGCGTCCGGCGAGGCCTTCGAACCGGTGCCGCCGCGCCGCGAGCGCGCGATGCACGAGCGATCGCAGCTTCTCTTCCCTCTCCCTCACCGCGCGGTCCATCCGGTGCAGCCGCTCGCGAGGATGCTGCGCCGCCAGGCTGCTCGCCGGCCTTGCGCAGGAGCGCGGCCCGCGAAGAGAGCGCCTCGCGGGCGAGATCTTCGACGCGCTGGCGCAGCCGATCGAGGCGCAGCTGGCGCTCCCCGATCAGCCGCCGCGGGTCCGCGATGCGCGCGCGCGCCTTCTCCAGCTGCGCCCGCTTGCGCTCGAGCTGCGAACGCAACGCGCGCGCCAGCCGGCCGCGGCGCTGAGCCACGTCCGCGGACAATTCGTCCTTCACCCGCGCGATCAGCTCGGCGGCGGCGGTAGGCGTGGGCGCGCGTACGTCGGCGCAGAAGTCCGCGATGGTGAAGTCCACCTCGTGTCCGACGGCGCTCACCGTGGGCACCGGGCAGGCGCAGAGCGCGCGGGCCACCACCTCCTCGTTGAAGGCCCAGAGGTCCTCGATGCTGCCGCCGCCTCGCGCCACCACCACCACGTCCACCCGCGGCTGCCGGGCAGCCCGTCCGATGCCCCGCGCGATCTCCTGCGCCGCGCCCTCTCCCTGCACGCGGGCAGGGACGATCAGCACGGGGAGGTTGGGAAAGCGCCGGTGCAGCACGCGGAGGAAGTCGTGGACCGCGGCGCCGCTCGGACTGGTGACCACGGCGATGCGGCGGGGCAGGAAGGGGAGCTTTCGCTTGCGCGACGGCCTCGAAGAGGCCCTCCTGCTGCAGCCGCTCCTTGAGCTGCTCGAAGGCGACCTGGAGCGCGCCGGCGCCCAGCGGCTCGACGCTGTCGCAGACCAGTTGGTACCCGCCCTTCGGCTCGTAGACGACGAGGCGTCCGCGCGCGACCAGCGAGAGGCCGTTGCGCACGTCGAAGCGCAGCCTGCGCGCCTCGGTGCGGAAGAGCACCGCGTCCAGGCAGGCGTCCTCGTCCTTGAGCGTGAAGTAGAGGTGGCCGCTGGAGGGATTGCGCAGATTCGACACCTCGCCCTTGACCAGGATGGTGGGAAAGCGGCCTTCCAGCACGGCCTTGATCTCGCGCGTCAGCTCGGAGACCGAATAGACCTTGCGGGCCGTCGGCGCGCTTTCCGAAGAGGTCGAACTGGCCGGCGGAGGTGGCGGGCCTTGGGGGGAGGCGCTCGGGCATCGCTCTCGCTACTCTGCGGCCTTGGCTTCCAGCTTGTCGAGCCAACGTTTCGCCTTTTCCGCCGTCTCGTCGGAGGGAGGAAGCGCCTGCACGACGAGGGTCAAGCACCTGCGCGCTTCCGCCGGCTCCGTCTCCTTGGCCACGTAGCCGCGCAGGTAGAATCGTGCAAACGGTCTTGCAGGCGCCGGAGCGCGTCGTGCGCAGCCTGGTTGGAAGCGTTGGCCTCGACGGCGGCGCGCAGGTGCGCGGCGGCCTGCGGAAGCTGGTCGTCGGACTTCAGGGAAGCGGCGGCGAGGAGATGTTGCGCGGAGAGCGCCTTGCGCACCTCGTTTCCGGGCCGGCTTTCACCACTGCCAACAATGGCGCGATCGGCCGCCGCGGCCTCCTCCAGCGAACGGACCGCATCCGCCGGAGTCTGCTGCGCGGCGGCCTGGCGGCACGCCCGCTCGAAATCCTTCAAAGCCGCGCCCAGGCGTTGCGCCTCCGGGTCTGCGCTCTTCTGCGCGCGCTGGCGCGCCGCGGCCAGATCGCCCATCCGGTACGCCGCCACGAAGGCCTCCGCGTCCGCGGCCGACCGCTTCCTGTCGGCGCGATGTTGCGATTTCGCCCGGCGGTGCGGCGCCGCCTCGATGGCCTCGATGCGCGCCGCGGTGGTCGTCGCCGTCGGCCGGCTCGGCGCCGGGGCCTCGCTCGCGAGGTCGGGGGCCGGCACGGGCGGCTGCTTCGGGGCCGGCTGCGCCTCGACGCGGGCGGCGACGTCCTCAGCCAGGGTAGCGCGCGCTCTGCGGATCTCCGGGTCGGAAGATCCAGCTCGGCCGCGACTTCCAGATCCTGCCGCGCCTGTTGGCGCTGGCCGGATTCGACGAGCGCGACCGCGCGCTGGAACCGCTGGCCGGCGAGCGCGCGATCCTGCTCGCGCGCCGCGAATGCCCGCCTCTCCGATTCCAGCCTGCGCCAGAGATGCACGCCCGACCCGACCGCAAGAAGGAGCATGACCAACGTTGCGCGGAGCACGAGCCGCGCATGGAAGGGACGAGCCCTGTCAGACCGGCCCGGCAGGGCCCGTGCCGCGACGCCTCCGGGTTCGAGGAACTGGATGCGGGTATCGCCGACCGCAATCTCGTCGCCGTCGCGGAGCCGCTGCTCGCGGACCGGACTGCCGTTGACCCGGGTGCCGTTTCCCGAGCCCTCGTCGACGACCATCCAGTCGGCGCCGCGCTCCTCGAGGCGCGCATGCCGCCGCGAGACGGAGATGTCAGGAACGACCAAGGTATTGTCCGCTCCTCGCCCGAGAGTGGCGATCCCCTGCGCGAGCGCCAGTTCCGCGCCCTTGCCGGGCCCAGCCGTGACCAGGAGCCGCGCCGTGCCCGGCGGCGAGCTGCCTTCCGCTTGCGGGAGGGTCGCGCCCGCCTCGGGAGGAGCGAAGAAGGGCGGCGGCTTTCGGCTGGACGCTGCGGGGCTCATTCGCTCTCCTTGGCGCCGCGAGAGGCGCGCCTGCGCGGTCTTGCGACACCCGGAAGGGTCGTCGCCGGGAAAGCGCAGCAGCACGTCGCGGTATGCCTGCTGCGCCTGCTCCCCCTCGCCGTACTTCTCGAACCGCGCGGCGGCAAAGAGGAGCCGGCTGCAGTCGCGCCCGAGGTCCTCTTCGGCGTCGTGGATGAGCCGGGTCGAGCTCGCCGCGAAGCGGCGGCGTCAGGCGAGGCGCCTTCGAGCAGCCGGCGCGACTCGGTGAAAGCGCTCCAGGCGTCGTACAGGTTGCGCGGAGCGATGCGGCGCTCGTCGAGCTTGCGGCGGCCGCGCTCGTAAGCGGCGCGCGCGGGATCGGGAACGGCAATGGGACCGGTCTCTGCGCCGGCTGTGGTGCCAGGTTCCGCGACCCGTCCCGCGCTCTCTTCCGGATGCGCCGCGAGGGCCGATCCGCCGGCGATTCCACGTGTGTCCGGCGTCCAAGCCAGCGCCGCCGGCCGGTCCGGAGCCGGGTCGTGTCTGCGGCCGCTGCCGTGAAGGAATGCCGCCGAGCCGGCGGCGATGAGCACGAGCCCGGCCGCGGCGGCCACGGCCAACCGGAGGGGAGCACGACCGCGCCGGGCGGCCGGCTCGAACCTGAACACGGCCGCGCCGACCCGGATCAGGTCGCCTTTGCGAAGCTGCGCCGGCGAGGTCACCGCGGCGCCGTTCAGCTGCGTTCCGTTGGCCGAATCGCAGTCGAGCAGCACCCAGCCTTCGCCCTGGCGCTGGATGCGCGCGTGGGTGCGCGAGACGCCCGCGTCGTTGAGGATGAGATCGCTCAGCGCCGACCTGCCGATGCAGATCTCCTGGCCCTCGAAGCGGAAGCGGCGACCCCGTCCCCGGCCCGAGGCGATCCGCAGCGCGAAGGCCATCTCAGAACCCCCCGCCGAAGACCATCTGGTAGACGATGGGGCCGAAGAGCATGAGGAAGAGGGTCGGGAAGATGCAGCAGATCAGCGGGAAGAGCAGCTTCACCGGCGCCTCGTTGGCCAGCTTCTCCGCGCGCTGCGTGCGCTCGATCCGCATCTGCGTGGAGAGGATGCGCAGCACCTTGCCGAGCGGCGTGCCCATCCGGTCCGCCTGGACGAGCGCGTGCACGAAGGAGGTGAGGGCGGGAACGCCCACCCGCGCCGCGAGATTGCGCAGCGCCTCTTCGCGCGTCTTGCCCAGCTTCAGCTCCTTGAGCACGATGCGACAGCTCGTCGGCGAGCGGGCCCCTGCGCCCCTTCTCCACCACCTTGGCGAGCGCCGGCCGCGAAGTCGAGGCCGGCCTCCACCGAGAGCGTGAGCAGGTCGAGGTCGTAGGGCAGCGCGCGCACGATGCTGCGCCGGCGCGCCCGCACCTTGTCGCGCAGCCAGAGGAGCGGATAGGCGGCGCCGAAGGCGGCGAAGAGGAGCGGCGCGTATCCTCGAAGCCGCAGGAGCAGCGTGAGCGCGGTTCCCAGGGCCAGGAAGAGCGCCGCGCACACCTGCATCCAGCGCCACCATCTCCTCCGCGGCGATGGCGCAGGTCCGCCGCGCGCAGCGCCGACTGGAGCTGCCGGAGACGCGCGGGCGGCACATGCTTGCGGTTGAACGGCGCAAGCGTCTCGACCACCAGGCGCCGCAGCGTTCGCGGCACCGCCGCAGACGGGAGCGGGTGGCCGCGCGCGGTAGCGCAAGTAGAGGCCGTGCGCGCCCAGCGCCAGACCGGTGGCGCACCCGCCGGCGAAGAGCGCAGCGGCGCAGCGCAGGAGCTGGAAGCGAAGGTCGCTCATACGTCGATGGCCACGATGCGCCGGACGAAGAAGAACCCGGTCGCCTGCAAGAGGACGATGGCGCCCACCAGCACATAGCCGAACGCCGATTCGAACATCGGCTCCATCAGATCGGGCCGGTAGGCGCTGAGGAAGAAGCCGACGCCGAGCGGCAGCAAGGCGACGACGACCCCCTGCATCTTGCCCTGGCTGGTGAGGGCCGCGATGCGCCCCTCCAGCCGGAAGCGCTCGCGGATGGTGGCGGCGATGGTCTCGAACATCTCCGCGAGGTTGCCGCCGAGCTGCCGCGCGATGGTGGTGGAGGTGGCGACCAGCTCCAGATCTTCCGAGCCGACCCTCGCCGCCATGCCCGCGAGCGCCTCGTCCAGCGGCATGCCCAGCTTCACCTCCTTGGTGAAGAGCCCGAACTCCTGCGCCAGCGGCGCCGCCGCCTCGCGCCCCACCTGCTCGATCGCGTGCGGCAAGGCGAGCCCTGCGCGCAGCGCGTTGGCGAGCTGCTGCAGGGCCTCGGTGAGCTGCGTCTCGAATCGCGCCAGGCGCCGGCGCCGGTAGAAGCGCACCGCGAAGACGGGAGCGAAGAACCCGGCCACCGCCGCGAGGGCTGCGCTGAAGACGCCGCCAACCCACCATCCCGCCGCCGCGAAGCCCACCAGCGCCGCCAGGTTGAGGAGCAGGACCTGGCGCGGCTCGACGAAGAGGAACATGTCTCCGAGATCGCTGAGCGACCGGGCGACATAGCGGCGCTGGTACTGCTCGAATGCCTTGCGCAGCACGTCCAGCGCCACGAAAGCGAGGAAGAACGCCGCGACGCCGGCGAGCAGGAAGACGAGCGCGGCGACCATCAGCGCCCTCGCCCGGCGGCTTCGCGGTTGCCGCGGATGATCTGGATGGTGCGGTAGCGCCTTTGCTGCAGCTCCCCGGCGCGGTCGCCGGTGAGCAAGACCTTCTGGTCCACCACCGCGCGCTTCTCCTGCACGTCGAGATCGTCGGGGTTGCGCAAGAGGAGCGTGAGCGTGCCCAGCTCCTGCGCCAGGGTCACCATCTCCGCCTCCTCGGGCAGGACCAGGAGCGTGACCGTGCCGAACTTCCTCTCGCCCTCGGCGATCCACCCGCTGTTCGCGGTGATGCGGCCGGTCGCCAGCACCACCACGTTCTGCAGCAGCGTGACCATCTTGAGCTGGTGGCTCTCGGGGTCGCGGAAGCTGGCGACGACGTCGACGTGGTCGTTGGGCTGCACCCAGAGTCCCACCGCGCTCTTCTCCTGCACGTCGATGGTGACGGCGCGGCCGCGCGGGCTGATCATGGTGGAGAAGTTGGCCTTCTGGGTGGACTCGAAGCTGCTGACCAGAAGCGGATCGCCCGCCTTGAGTGGGACGAGGACGCGCTGGCCCACCGGGCTGTCCCCGGCCGCGCCCTGGGAGTCCACCTTGATGTACGAGTCGGTGACGAACTGCGCGGGGATTTCGCGCACCGCGATCATCTCGGCGGTGAGGTCCTTGCCCTCGGGGATGTCGGTCCTGGCGCAGAGGACGCTGACGGTCTGCCAGCGGCCCTGCAGCTTGCGCTCGCGGGCGCGGATGGAAGTCCAGGCGGTGGCGCCGGCGAGAAGGCCGAGCGCCACGGCGACGAGCAGCGGGTTCTTTCCCGAGAGCACATGACCTCCGCGTGGGTTCAAGGACACGCGAAGGATGCTACGCGGGCGTCCGGCGCCCGGGCACCGGGCGATTGACCGATTACCGGTCGGCCGCGGGGACGTCCACCTCGCGCAGCGCGCGGCGGGCCGCAGCCAGGGCGGTGACCTGGGAAGGGTGGAGCTGCGACAGCTCCTGCCGGACCTGGCGCGCCTCGTCGAAGAGCCCGGCTGCGGCAAGGCACTCCACCGCATGCGCGAGGTCCCACGCGGCGGTCGCTGGATCGGCGGTGTGGCGAAGGGCGGCCGCCTTGCGGTAGAGGCCCGCGGCGAGCGGATAGTTGCCGCCGTGGCGCGCCTGCTGCGCGCTCGCCTCCAGATCCGCCGGCGCCTCGACCTCGGGATTGGCCGCGCGCGAGGGAGACGCTCCGGCTTCGGCGGCAGGGGCGGACATGGCCGTACTGGCCCGTTTCGCGTCAGGCGCGCCGGCGGCAGCGCCTCCGCTTCCTTCCATCGCAGGGTGCGCGGCACCCTTCTCGCGCCGCGCGATCTTCTGCGCGGGAGCCTGGAGGTTGCGCTCGCTTTGCCGCGCGGGCGGTGGAGCGGCCTTTTGCGCGGGCGGCGGCGTGGCCTTTTGCTCGGGCGGCGGAGCGGCCTTTTGCGGCGTGGCGTGCTGCGGAGCCTCGGCGTCGCGCAACGCGTCCTCCACCGCCTGGGGCGCCGCGGGCTGCACCCGGATCCGGAACTCGTCGGGGTTGGCGGGGGGCTGCACGCGGCGCGACTGCACCGTATTGCTCACCACCAGCGCCAGCGCCGCGGCCGCAGCGACGGAACCTCCCACCGCCGCGCGCAAGACCCAGCGCGGCCGCGTCCGTTCCGGGCGCATCTTCGGATTTGCGTGCGCGTCGATGCGCGCGGCGTCGAGGCCCAGCGGGCGCACGCTGCCGCTCACCTCGATCACCTGGCCGACGTTTCCGTCGTGCTCGAGCGACGCCTGGGTGCGCGCCGCCTCGAGGATGCGATCGTCGAAGCCCGAAGGCGGCTCCTCCACTTCGCGCAGCGGGGCGGTGGCCCTTCGCACCTGGTCGAGAGAGGCCTTCTCCTTTCGGCACTCCTCGCACCCGGCCAGGTGGTCGGCAAGCTCGGACGCGCGAGCCGGAGCAAGCTCGTCATAGGCGAGGTCGAGGAGCAGGTCCTGGCACTCGGCGTGCGTCATACCCGCCCCAATCGTACGCCCGTCGCAGGGTCGTCCGCCGCGCTTTCGCTGAAGATGCCTGCGTCGGCGAGCGCCTTGCGCAAACCCTCCAGCGCATAGCGCATGCGGCTCTTCACCGTGTTCTCGTTCGCGCCTACCATCTCCGCGATCTCGCGGAACGGCACCCCCGCCTGCTCGCGGAGCACGAACACTTCGCGCTGCTCGACCGGCAAGGAGAGCAGCGCGCGTTGCAGCAGCGGGCGCAGCCGGGCGTTTTCGGCGCCGCGCTCGGGATCGATCTCTTCGCCCGGCACCGAATCCACCAGCGGCGGCTCGCCGGAGGGTCCCTCCGCATCCAGGCTCTCGGCGCGGCGGAACCGGTCGCGGCGCGCCTCGTCCACGCAAAGGTTCCGCGCGATGGTGAAGAGCCAGGTCTGGAAGCGGGCGCGCTGCTCCCAGGCCTGCGCTCCCTTGACGATGCGCAGGAAGGTCTCCTGCGCCAGGTCCTCTGCCTTTTCGCGGTTGCCCAGCATGCGGAGGAGGAACGTGAAGAGGACGGCGCGGTGGCGGCGAAGCAGCGCCTCGAAGGCCGCCGGGTCGCCCTGCTGGTAAGCGGCCAGCAGCTCCTCGTCGGTGCGTTCCTGGGCCATGGCAACGCGCGAGCGGCGCGTCCGATCTAAGTAACACGGGATCGCGGCTCGGAGCCTGCCGCGCGCCCGGCACCTGTCCGATCGCGCTTACGCGCTGGCGCGCGTTTCCGGCGCGGTGCCGTGGTGGTTCGCCGGCGGCCGGAAGCCGGTGGCCTTTCGCGGCAGCGTCAGCTCCAGGGCGGCGCCCCTGCCTCCCCGCATGCAGTGGATGAGGAGCCGCACCGCCCGCCCGTCGAAGAACCCGGACGACGCCTCCTCCACGAGCTGATCGATGGCCCCGCGTGGATTGTAGGGCTGCAGCCGGTACGGCCGCGGAGCGATCAGCGCAGAGAACGCGCTTGCCACCGAGACGACGTCGAGGCCGCGCAGCGGCGGCCGGCCCTGGACGCGCGGATAGCCGTAGCCGGCGCGCGTGTGGTGGAGGAGGGCGAAGTGCACCGCCGGCGCGTCGCCGAGCACGCTCGCGAGCAAGAGCGCACCGAGGAGCGGGTGGTCTTCGAGCGTGAGCGCGTCGGAAGGAGTGAGGTGATCCCGCTTGAAGCGCAGCCGGGCCGCGGCGTGGCGCATGCCCAGGTCGTGGGTCAAGGCGCCACCCACCAGGCGCGAGAGCCCCGGCGCGATGCCCAGGGCGCTGCGGAAGAGACGGGCCGAGATCACCGCCGTCCAGAGCGCGTGCTGGTAGCGGGGCGCGTCCTCGCGCCGTAGCGCCTCCAACTCGTCCCAGACCGGCTGGGGAAAGCGCACTTCCGAGAGCACGTCGGCAACCAGGGCGCGCAGCCCTTCGCTGCCGACGATGGCCTGCAGCGCGGGCGCCTCGAACGCCTCGAGGATACCCGGCGCGCATCCGGTCTCGAAGAGCGGCTTTTCACGCACGCCCCGCGGCGCCCTGGCGGCGACGTCCTTGAGCGTGTCCAGATCGACGATCTCACCGCGGGAGGCGACGCGCCGACCATCCGCCGAGATCAGGTCCCTGGTGAGGACCGTCCCGGACAGGGAGAACTCCATCGCTGCCTCCGTCGCTGGGTGCGGGCTGGATTCGAAGCGGACAGCCTTCGAAACAACCACCGCCGCGGGGTGGGCGACAAGGGAGCGCGGGTGACCGCGGCTCCTACGTTTCCGCAGATCCCGGGTCGACAGGGAGGTCGTCCGGACCCCGCTCGCCCTCGTACGGCGGCTCCGCCGCGCTTGCGGCGCCCTGGGCCCGGCTTTCGCGGATTTCCGCTGCCAGCTCTTCCGGGTCGATCAATTGCCGGCGCCGCAGGATGCGGACGAGCGCGGCGAGCAGGCGGAGCGCGCCCACGCCGTCGTTCGGATCGAGACCGATGGACGAGAGCGCCTCGAGATCGGATGGGGCCAAGGGGGCGGAAGCTTCCAGGGCCTCGCCGATCCAGCCGCCGCCCTGCGCTTCTCGCTCCTCGGGCGGGGCTACCCAGCCTTCGACGAGATCGCCTTCTTCGTCCTCCGGCGCGTACTCGCCCTGCTCCGGCGCCTGCGGCTCGGACTCTTCCGCCTGGACCTCCTCCGGCGGCGCCTCGTCGAACCGCGGCTCCTCCGGCGGCGCCTCGTCGAAGCGAGGCTCCTCCGGCGGCGCGGCGTCGAGTCGGGCTTCCGCTTCCGCCGGAGGCTCGTCTGAGAAAGCCTCTTCCACGGGCACGTCCTCGGCGGCGCCCCATTCTCGCGGGGACTCCTCGGCCGCGGGCTCTGCTTCGGGCTCCGACGCCTCGCCCCCCGCATCGACGGGATTGGCGAACTCCTGCGTCGCATCGGGCCCGGCGGCGTGGTCGGCGGACTCTTCGCGAGGCACTTCACCCCAGGCGGGAGCGTCGGCGCCCTGCGCGGCCAGGGGATCGTCGCTGGAGGCCCAGGCGTCCGGTGCGTCCGCCTCGTACGCCATCTCTTCGGGCGGCGCCTCCTCTGCGGCGGGCGCGGCTTCGCCGGCTCCGGCGGGATCTTCCGCCGCGTCGATGTCGTCCTCGATGGGCAGCGGCGTGTCCGCATCCGCCTCGTCCTGCTCGACGGAGCGGGATTCCGCGCCCGCGGCGGAGAGGCGAGCTTCCCGCGCGTCGTCCTCTGCCCCCTCCTCGTCGCCGGGCCCGGGGGCCTCCAGGATGGCATCGGCGGGCAACTCTTCGGACACCACCTCCGCCGGCTGCGCTTCGGGCTCGGCGCCCCACCCTGCATCGTCGACCGGCACGTCTTCTCCGGTCTCGCCCCAACCCTGCGCATCCGCCTGCGCCGGAGCTCCCCAGGCCGATTCCGGCTGCGCCGGGGCGGCTTCTGCACCCTGCGCCCAGGCCGCTTCATCCGCGGCCACGTTGCCGGTGGTGGCGGGCACCAGCCCCTCCACTGCGTCGGTCGCGCTGCCCTGGCCAACCTCTTCCCCGGCGGCGATCGCCTCGCGCGGCTGCGAATGCGCGGCGATGGGCTCGAGCCCCATGCTCTCCGCCTCCGCCTCGGGCACAGCGACCGGAGCGGAGGGCTTTGCCGTGTCCGCGGGCGGCGCCATCACCTCGTCCGGTTCGATCTCCTCGAGGTCCTGCGCGCGCGCCGGCGGCTTCGCCGCCGGAATGGGCGGCGGAATGTAGGGCGAGGCGCGCGGCGGCGGCGCCACGGCGGGCGGCGAATCGATGCGCCGCGGAAAGGTCCCCGTCGAAGGGGCGGATCTTTGCTGTCCCAGCTTGTCGGTGGGTTCCTTCTTCTCCTCGGGCGCGCCGTAATGCGCATGGATCGCGGTCAGCACCTCGCTCTCGCCCGCCAGCATGGGCTTGATGCGCTTGCCGGTATGGAACGCGAGCTGGTCCACCGCGGAGAGATCGGTGGGATCGCTCATGGCGATGGTCACCACCTCGCTGCGGCCGGAGCCCGAGAGCTCGTAGGGAAAGACGTGCAGCTTCTCCGCGATCTGCCGGCTCACGCACTTCTGCGCGCGCGGATCGATCTTCGCCTCGGCCAGCTTCACCCGCGCAAGGCCCAGATGCTGGGTGAGGGCGGACACCATCTGGTCCTCGTTGCAGAAGCCCTTCTGCACGAGGATGGCGCCGAGCTTGCCGCCCCATTGCTTCTGGTGGCCGAGCGCGCTCTGGAGCTGGTGCTCGTCGATGACGCCCAGTTCGGTGAGGAGCTGGCCAAGGCGCTTGCGCGGCGGCATCCGGTCTCCGTTCCTTACCGTTTCACGCGCGCGAGATACTCGTCTCGCGAAAAGACGCCCTTCTCGATGAGCAGCTCGACCATCGCCTTGAGGGCCGCGACCGATCGCCGCTGCGTCTCCTCCATGCCGCGGAGCACCTCCGACGCGCTCTGGCGGGCGACGCCATTCGCGGGCCGTGAGGCGGGCGCGGCTTTCTGCGGCTGGGCGCGGGGCGCCTTGCGCGGATCGGTGGTGACCACCGAGTGCCCGCTGTTGTCGACGATCTTCATCGCATGCTGCTCCGCGGCCTCGCCGAGGAGCTCTTCGCCGCGATACCAGCGCGAGATGGCGTTGCGGATGGCGCTCGCGCCCGCGAGCTGCGTCTCCACCTTCTTGCCCCCGGTCAGCGAGATCAGGTGGTCGGTGGCGCTGATGTTGAGCGGATCGCTCATGGCCACGAGGATGGTGCGGCCCTGGTCCTTGAGCGCCATCGGCACCAGGCCGAACTCTTCGGCGGTGTCGGCAGGCACCAGCGCGAGCGCGTTCTTGTCTCCCTCGCCGGTCAGGTCGGCGCGCGGGACGCCCGTCTGCTTGGAGAGCGCGCGCACCAGCACCTCTTCGGTGAGGAACTCCATGCGGACCAGGATGTCCCCGAGCTTGCCGCCCCACTGCTGCTGCTCGGCCAGGGCGGCCTTGAGCTGCAGCTCGGTGATCACGCCCGCCTTGACGAGCAGGTCGCCGATCTTGATCCGCATGCGGCCATCCTAGTGGAAGCTTCCACCGAGCGGCAAATTTACCGGACTTCCTCGACGCGCATTCCCGGCGGCGCGCCGAGCAGGAATGCGCCCGAGGGCGGCGGCTTGCCGGTGAGGACGTTGCGCAGGCGGAGATCCACGGTGGTCTTGCCGAGCGGCGCGTCGAGGTGGATGAGGCGCGGAACCTGCGCTCCGGAGCTGTCGTCGTGCTCGTCGAGGCCCACCGCCCAGAGCAGGTTCCCGCCCGCGTCCAGCCTGCGCACGCGCAGCACGCGCAGGTCGCCGCCGAGCGCGACCTCCTGCCGCATCCGCGTCGAGGAGAGCACCAGCTCGTATCCGTCGCCGGTCCGCCGCGCGCTGTCCGGGCGGGAGTCGGGCAGCTCCGGGATGTCGCCGGCGATGAGCGCGACCAGCTCGTCGGCGCGCAGCGGCGCGGGGATGAGGCGGCTCAGGTTCTCCGGCGTGGCGGGACCCCGGTAGAAGACGTTCTCGCGCAGATCGAGCAGGGCGAAGTTTCCCTGGTCGGCCACCAGGACCGCGGCGGGATCGCCGGTGGGAGTGAGCGCCTCCATGCGCAAGGAGGCGGGGCGCCGCACGAAGACGTGCAGCGTGTAGCGTCCGCCGTTCTGGGGCGCCTCGACGAAGGCCCTGGCGTCGGCGGAGAGCGTCTCGGGTACCGCGTGGGCCTTCTTCGCCTGGATGTAGAGCGCGCCCGGATCCGGCGGCGGACCGGCGACCACCGCCGGCCTGGCGCAGCCGGAGAGCAAGAGCAGCGCGAAGACCCGAAGAGGAGTCATTGTCCGAACGGCGAGGAGCCGGGTTTCCTGGGCAGGGTGTCGAGCGAGGGGCGGCTCGCCTTGGCGCGCACCTCGTCCAGCTCCTGCTTGAGGCCGGCCAGCGCCTCGTTGGTGTTGCGCAGGCGCTCGGAGAGGACCTGGACGAAGCTCCAGAGCAGCTTCACCGAGAGGAGCGAGTCGCGCCGCATCAGCTTGAGCAGGCTCTCGCGGTCGATGGAGACGGCGGAGGTCTCCTCGGTGGCGACCACCGTGGCGCTTCGCGGGGCCTGGTCGACCAGCCCCATCTCGCCGAAGTGCCCGCCCGCCTTGAGCTGCGCGATCAGCATGCCGTTCTTGAGCACGTCCACCTTGCCGCGGAAGAGCACGAACAGCTCGTCGCCCTGCTCGCCCTCGCGGATGATGTGCTGCCCCTTGTCGAACTGCCGGCTGCGGCCGACGCCGAGGATGGCGAGCAGCTCCTTGTAGGTCATGTGCTGGAAGAGCGGGATGCGCCGCAGCACCTCCGTCTTTGCCTCGACGTCGGTGGCCTCCTCGTTGGCGTCCGCCTCCACCGCCACGCACACGGCGGTGACGTTGTCCTTGCCGCCCCGCCGCAGCGCGAGGTCCACCAGCAGATCGGGGAGCCTTGCGCGCTCCTGCGCGAGCAGTTGCGGCAGCTCCTCCTCCTCGAGATACCCGTGCAGCCCGTCGGTGCAGAGCAGGAAGAGATCGCCGGGGAGCACGTCGGTCACCAGCGTGTCCACCGGCACCGAGGGCTGGATGCCCACCGCGCGGGTGATCACGTTCTTGTTCTCGGCGGTGGCCACCTGGTCCCTGGTGATCAGCCCGCGCTTGAGCTGCTCCTGGATGATGGTGTGGTCCTCGGTGAGCTGGTGCGCCCGGCCGTTGCGATGGAGGTAGACGCGGCTGTCCCCCACGTGGCCGACCACCGCCTTCTTGCCTTTCACCATCAGCGCCACCACCGTGGTGCCCATGCCGCGCCTGCCGGTCTCCCGGCCGCCCATGGCGTAGATGTCCGCGCACGCCTTGAGGATGGCCTTCTCCATCAGGCCGGCCGCCTGATCGCGCGACTCCGCCGTGGGCGCGCGGGAAAAGCCCTCCAGCACCGCGCGGCCCTCCGCCATCGCCTCGCGCACCGACTTCACCGCCTGCGCGCTGGCCACCTCTCCCGCCGCGTGCCCGCCCATGCCGTCGGCGACGACGTAGAGGCCGAGCGCGTCGTCCACCAGGAACGCGTCTTCGTTGTGCTTGCGCTTGCGACCCACGTCCGTGCGCGCAAAGCTCCGGATCACCGGCATGGACCCGGCACTGTATCCGCACGTGCTCCGAACGCAAGGCGCGCGCGGAGGGCTGGCGGGCCGCCGCTCCTTGCCGCTCCGGGGCTGCCATGCTACGGGAGCGCGCGCCGCGGCAAGGAAGGACGTGGCGACGCGCGCCGCTGATGCTTAGAGTGCCCGCGCTTTTCGAACTACGGAGGTACCAAATGATCCGCACTGGCGCGGTTGTCTTCGCACTGGCCCTCACCGCTTCCGCCGCGCAGGCCGCGGCCCCCGGCACGCTCGCCGCCGGCGCGCCCGGCCACTGGTCGGTCGCCACCGGGGAGACGGTGAGCCCCTCGAGCGACGCGTTCCGATTCGATCTGGGCTGGCCCGGCCTCAGCTTCACCTACCTTCACGGGCTCTCGGACCGCAGCGACATGGGGATGCAGTTCGACCTGCTCTACGGCTGGGAGAACACCAGCCGCTCCAAGTTCGGGTTCGGCTTCAACGTTCCCCTGCGCGTGGTGGTGAACCGCAAGGACAAGGTCACCATCGGCCTGCACATCGACCCCGGGATTCCGCGTGTACACGGGGGACGCCGTCACCGGCGGCAGCGACTTCTTCCTCCGCTTTCCGGTGGGCGGCATCCTCGGGGTGCAGGTCACGCCGGAGTTGCGCATCGCGGCGGCCATCGATCTGAACCTGGCCACGCAATTCCTCAGCCACGACTTCGGCCCCGACGCCTTCCTGGAGATCGGTCCGCAGTTCGGCTTCGCCGCCGAGTACGCGGTGGACCGGAACCTCGACGTGGGGCTGAACGTGCGCTTCGGCCCGCAGTTCTACAGCTTCGGCGGCGGCAACGACTTCGCCTTCACCACCGCCGTGGTCATCGGCTACCGCCTCTAGCCCTTCGCCGCTTCTTCGGCTTCAGCTCCTCGTCCCAGATCACCGCCTCGACGTTGTGGCCGTCGGGATCGAGCACGAAGGCGGCATAGCCGTATTCCTCGCGGGGGCCGGGCGGGCCGTTGTCCTTGCCGCCCGCCTTCATCGCCGCGCGATGGAACGCGTCCACCGCGGCCTTGCTTCTGGCGTGGAAGGCGACATGGGCGGGCGTGCCGACCTTGCCGGGCGTGACCCAGAAATCGTGGCGCCCGGCCTCGGCGAAACCGAACGCGTCGCCATACTGCTTGTCCATCGCGTACCCCAGCGGCGCCAGCGCCTTCTGGTAGAATTTCCGGCTTGCCTTCGAGTCCTTGCAGCGGAGGCTGATGTGCTCGATCATCGCGTTGCGGTATGCCGCCGCGCTGGAAGATTGCAAGAGACAGCCGCCTGGTTGGAACGATCGTCGCCGGCCGTCCGAAATGCGGCAGTTGGACGGGGCGCGGACCTGCGCGTAGGCTCATCGCGTGCAGGGCCGGATTCCCACGCTTCTCAAGGTCCGCTTCCCCGACGTGGAACAGCTGCGCAACCATCTCCACGTCAGCGAGGGGCGCACCCTGTTCTTCTTCCGGGGAAACCAGGGGCCGCTCTCGGCCGGCACCCGCGTGGTGCTGCAATTCCTCCTCGCCAACGGCCAGGTGAGCACGCAGCGAGGAAGCGTGATCGGCCGGGTGGAGGGCGAGAACGGCCAGACCGGCGCATGGATCGCCTTTCCCGACGCGCGGCTGGCAAAGCAGCTGGAGCACGGCCTCCGCTCCCGCGCGCAGCCGCGCATGGCGTGCGATCTGCTGGTGGAGGTGCGGCAAGACAGCGATCCCTTCGTGGCCCGCATCGTCGACGTGAGCCAGGCGGCGATGCGCGTGCTGGGCGCGCCCGGCCTGCGCCGCGGAGCCCCGGTGGATGCAAAACTGATCGGGGCGGGGCCGGAGTTCCCGCCGCAGCTGGGCAGCGCGGAAGTGGTTCGCTCCGATGCCAACGGCGCCGACGTGGCGCTGCGTTTCGTGCGCAGCGATGCGACCGCGCGCATCGGCTCGACCAAGCTGCTCCAGGCGGTGCGCGAGACCTGGCTGCAGGCGCCCGAGCTGATGCATCCTCCCACCTGTTGTCAGGACGGCAGGGTACTGGAGCCGCCGGTGCCGCACTTGAAGAGCCGCCTCTAGCGCGCGATTCCTGCTATTGCCGCCATGTGCGGAAGGTCGCGCTCTTCGTCGTTCCGGCCGCGTTGGCCATCGCGTTCGCCCTCTCCTTCTTGCCTGCCCGCGATTCCGTTCCCGGCTGGGGGACAGACCCGCTCTTCAATCTCTGGGTGTTCGAGGTGGTGTGGCACAACCTCGAGCATGACGGCATCCGCGCCGTCTTCTCCGACGCCCTCTGGTGGGCGCCGCTCTACGGCGGCCATCGGCTCGGGCTGGCGTTCTCCGAGAACCAGATCGTCCCGGCCCTGCTGCTCTGGCCGCTGCGAAGAATCTGCGGGAACGGCGCGCTGGCGCTCGGCGCCGGCGCGGTGCTGTGGGTGGATCGGCGGCTGGAACCTCTACTTCCAGTTCTTCGCCAACCTCATCCTCCTGGTGCTCGCCGCAAGCACGGTGCGGCGCGCGCCGCGGTGGACGCTCGCGCTCCTCGGCCTGACCGCGCTCCTGGAGGCGCCCGTGGTGGCGCGCTATTTCCAGCTGGGCGCGATCATCGGCGGCTTCGGAAGCGGGAAGACCTACGGCGCCGTCTGGAACAGCCTGCTCGCGAGCGCGCATCGTCCGCGCGCGTTCTTCCCCTCCTTCGAGGTCCCCATCGAGTCGGCGGGGTTCGTGGGCGCGACATGGCTCGTGCTCTTGCTCTTCGCCGCGCAGCGCGGGAAGCAGCGGTCCTGGCTGCTTGCCGCCGTGGGCGCGCTGTGGCTCGCGGCGGGACGCCGCGCAGGTCTCTTCGATCTGCTCGCGGCGCTGCCCGGCGTGGGCGGCCTGCGCGCCATCGGCCGCGCGCAGGTGCTGTTCCTGCTCTTCTCGCTGCCGCCTGTGCTCGCCGCGCTGGAGGCGCTGCGGCCGCGCTGGTCCGCGATGGCGCTCACCGCGGTGGTGGCGGAACTGGTGCCTGCGCACCTGCCTGCCCGTGTGGCCGTCGACCCCGGATTGTGGCACGGCCCGACACCGCTGAGCGTGGAGCTCGCACGTAGCCGCGAGCCTTTGCTGGTGCTTCCCGAGGCCGACCCACGGTTCATGCTGGAGGCGACGCAGGCGTGGACGCCGTACTTCGGCGGTTTCTCGGGTCGGGCGCCGGCCGGAGAAGAACTGCTCGCGGCGCTCTCGGTGCGCAGGCCTTTGGACAGCGGTACCCTCGACGAGTGGCTGGATTTCACGCGCGCAACCCGGGTGCTGGCGCTGGACACGGAGAGCGCCCGCCTTGCCACGGCGTCCGGGCGGTTGCTGCTGCGCGGCTGCTTCAACCATCTCGCCGGCAGCACGCCGTGCCTGTTCGAGGTCATCAAGACGCAGGGGCCCCCCTCGCTTCTCCTCGACCGCGACGCAGCTTTCGAGCAGCGGACCGGAGGTCCCTGGCCGGCGGCCGATCTGCGCGCGCTCGCGCCGGGCACGCTGGAGATCGGCCACGTCGATCGCTGCCGGCTGGTCGAGGAGCTGCAGGTGCCGCTGCTCGGGCCCGTCCGCCGCGCCGTCCATCTGCAAGGCAGCGCCCTGCGCGGGGCGCGATTCGAACGCGGCGAGGTGATCCTGCACCAGGAACTTCGCCAGCCGATCCTTCGCCTCTTCCGCCCCCGGATCGGCGTCGATTGCCGCTGAGCTTACTTGCTGATGCCGCACGCGCTGACGACGTCGTCGCGGTAGGCGAGCCAGTGCCGCAGCGCCTGCTCCACCGTCTCGACGACGTGGTCTTCCAGCGCCGCGGGCGTGTGGCCGGTCACCATCTTCCAGGCATCCTGCCGGTGGCCGCCCTCCACTTTCTTGTGCACGCGCTGCAGGTCGAGGAACTTGGGATCGATGCCGTGCAGCCGCACCAGCGGGTGCTTGCGGACCGCCGCCTCGATCTCCGCATCCGATTCCGCCGCCGTCTCCTCCAGCTCGCGGCGCTCGTTGACGCTGCCCTCGACGAAGATGGTCATCACGGCGGCGCCGACGACCCAATGGTCAGAGCCGGTGGCCTGGTCGAGGAGCTCGCGGTAGCGGCTCGCGGCGGGAAGGAGCTTCACCTCTTCGAAATCGGAGCGCCGGAACCCGCACCCCTCCATCATGCGCAAGAACAGCTCCGGGTGCGGCGCCGATGCGGAGATGCCGCCGGTCTGCTCCTCGTAGATGTTGGCCGCCAGCATCGCCCGCGCGTCCTGCGGCGTCCCCGGGTGGCCCATGATGCGCGCGAGCAACTGCGGGAAGTCGCGCACGTACACTGCCCACTCCTGCTGGAAGTGCGGGAGCAGGCGCTGGAGCGGCACGCGGCCCTGCGCGAACCAGGGCCATGCCCAGTGGTTCTTGCGGTCGAGGATGCGAAGCAGTCGTTCCTGGAACATTGGCGGCATTCTACCCCCAAGGCATCGGTAGCCATCCCCGGGATGACACTGGATCGGCGGGAGGCCCCAGGCAAAAAGACGATTTCGCGATGAGGATGGTGGCAGCGGGTGGACTCGAACACCTACCTGCGGATCGATGAGACCGTGCTCCCCTGGGGACGCTTCTGCGCCCTCCTCGGTGAGCAAGAGCGAGGAGGAGCGCCGAAGCGTGCCGTAGCACGGTAGTCGCACGTCGCGCGCCGGGGGGGGCCGGCGACGTGCTTGCCTGACGATTCCGCGCCGCGAGCGGCGCGGTGCAGTGGCGGCGGGTGGACTCGAACCACCTACCTGCGGATTATGAGACCGCCGCTCTAGCCGGATGAGCTACGCCGCCGAAAGGGCGCGGAATCTAGCCGCCCGGGGAGGCGCGGTCAAGACGCGGCGGCGGGCGCTTCGTCGTCCGCCGGAGCGGCGGCGAGCAGTCCCTTGAGCGAGACGTGGCCGGCGAGCAGGAAGATGGTTCCGAGCGCCACCTGGACCGCGAACTGGAGCAGCCAGACGGTGTTCGCGAAGGCGGCGCCGTGCGCCGAGAAACCTTCCGCCGAGAACAGCGACAGCCCCGCCTGGGTGAAGAACTGGAAGGTGCCCACCATCCCCGGACCCGCCGGCACCATCACGCCCACCACCTGGATGGTGAGGATCACCGCGAGCATCAGGGGCGTCAGGGCGTCGAAGCCGAACGCCGGCGCGAGGATGCCCATGGCCCACGCGGTCAGCGTCCAGTAGAGCGCGGTGAGAGAGAAGAACGCGAGCAGGCCCCAGCCCGTTCCCACGTGGACCGCGGAGATGAACGCGTCGAGCATGCTCGCCACGCTCTCCGCGAGACGTGCGGAGAGCGGCCGGAGCATCCTGCCCGCCAGCCGGAGGGCGCGCTCGCGAAAGAGGACCGCCAGCACCAGCGCCGCGCAAAGCAGCAAGAATCCCAGCGCCACCAGGAGCGACGCGCTCCTGGCGAACTCCACGTAGCGGCCGGAGGCGGAAGCGCCGAGCCAGCGAAGGGCGAGGATGCCGAGCACGCCGATGGCGAGGCCGTCGACGATGCGCTCGACCACGATGGAGGCGAGCGCGCCGCTGCGCCGCAAGGGAGCGCCGCCGCCCGCCGGAGGGCGCGCGATCAGCAGAGGACGGGCAAATTCTCCCAGCCGCAGCGGGAGCAGCATGAGCAGCATCCAGCCCACCGCGCTCGCCGAGTTGAGCCGCTTGAAGGAGACCCGCCCGAGCGGCTTGAGCAGGATTCCCCAGCGCACCGTCCTCACCACGTGGATGACGAGGAGCATGACCACGAACACCGCGATCCGGCGCGGGTCGGCCTCGGCCATGGCGCGGCCGACGGCGCGCACGTCGGTGTGCCGCAGCGAGAGCCAGACGAACAGGGCGCTCATCGCCAGGGACAGGACGGTACGGACGAAGAGCTTGAGGTGACGCATGCGGGGCGCCTCGCGTAGCACGCCCGCGCCCCGGAGGTCTACTGCGGGTCGTCTTCCGTGGTCTCTTCGCGCGGCGCGTCCGGCACGGGTTCGCCGGGCACGCGGTAGCTGCCGGTGAACCACCTCGAGAGGTCGAGCGCCCGGCAGCGGGGCGAACAGAACGGGAACGCCTCGTTCTCCTCTCGCGGCTTGACCTCGCGGCGGCAGTTCGGGCATCGGGCCATGAGTGTGTCTTGTAAGGTGGGTCCAGGTGCGATTCAACGTTTCTGGATTGCGACAGGTTCGACAGCAGAGAGATTGACCGCGTTGTCCGCAAGCTCTATCAAGATCCTGAATGGCCTCTGAGCGCGCTTTCGGACGCCTCGTCCTGGTCGTGGACGACGATCCGGACATCCTGCAAACGCTGGCGCTGTGCCTCTCCACGGAGGGCTATCGGGTGTTGATGGCCGCCAACGGCCGCGAGGCGCTGGAGGTGCTCCGCAAGGAGAAGCCCGCCTGCATCCTGCTCGATCTGATGATGCCGGTGATGGACGGGTGGCAGTTCGTCGGCGAGCTGGAGACGCGCGGCATGCGCAAGGCGCCGCTGCTCATCCTCAGCGCGGACCGCGCCGTGCAGGGCCACGCGCAGAAGCTCCACGCCGACGCGTACCTGGCGCAAGCCCTTCGATCTCGACGAGCTTCTGGGAAAAGTATCCCAGCTCACGGGGGGGCCGGACGGCCACGGCCACAAGGCCGCCGTCGGCTGAAGCGGAGCGCCCCACGGCCCGGCCGCTCACTTCGCCGTCCACGGCAAGGTGAGCCACGACTCGCCGCCGCGGCCGTCGCGCACCACGATCCAGATGGTGCCCGCGTCGGCGTGCGGGATGAAGCGCGAGAGCCCGTCGGGCGGCGCGCCTCCGTCCAGCGGCTCGTCTGCGGTGTCGAGGTCGAACTCGCCGCCGGGCGCGGTGAAGAAGGCGTAGTGGGCCTGCTCGCGCAGGTGGACCAGGTTTCCGCGCAGGTCCACCGTGCAGTAGTCCTCCTGCGCCTCCTGCGCGATCTCCGGGCGCACGCCGTACTCCGTCTCCCGCGCCAGCATGCCTCCCGGAACCAGCACGCCCGCGTCGGCGCCGGCGATGGTGAGCTGCACGTCCGTC
The DNA here is from genome assembly GCA_963792275.1 of uncultured delta proteobacterium. Lineage (GTDB taxonomy): Bacteria > Myxococcota > Myxococcia > Myxococcales > 40CM-4-68-19 > 40CM-4-68-19. Next base: position 551,575 of record CAWBVQ010000003.1, on the reverse strand, counting down.
ATCGCCGGGTTGCGGTTGGCCGGACAGGGCGCCGTGGTGGGGCTGTAGACCACCACCTTGTCGCCGTTCACCGGGCCGCTCGCCGTCGTCCAGCGAAAAGGAGAGCTGCACGCGGATGCCGTCGAAGCCGCCCAGCTTGTCGTTGGCCACCAGCTCGGGCGCGCGGATGGAGGGCAAGCGTGAACTCCAGCGGCACGGTGCCGCCGTCGATCAGCTCGGGCCCTGGTCGCAGCGGCGCGAGTCCGTAGGTCCGCAGATCTGCAGCTGCAGCGACTGCGGACCCGCGTCGCGCGACGGATCCACCGCCAGCACGCGCACCGCCACCGGCTCGGCGGCGCCGGCTGTCCACATCGTAGCGCGCCTCCGGCGGCTCGGCCTGCACGGCGAGGACGCGCAGATCGCTGCACGTCGCTGGGCGCCGCGAAGTCGGGCGTGCAGGCTGCGAGCGAGCAGGAGCAGGGCGGCGAGCGCGCGCATCAGAACTTCCCCTTCACGCCGAAGGTGGGGAGGATGGGCAGCCCCTGCACGCTGCCCTGGTCCTGGTAGCGGTAGTCGTAGACGTGGAACTCCTCGTTGGTGTGGTTGGTCACGTTCTGCACGTCGAGGTAGAGCGCGAGCTGCCACACGTCCCATGTCCAGGTGTACTGCGCCCGAGCGTCGAGCTGCAGGAAGAGCGGCTGCCGCGCATCGCCCACCTCGCCGCGGGTGGGGACGAAATTGCCCGAGTCGGAGTCGAAGGTGGCGAAATCCACCGGCGCATAGGGGTTCCCGGAGACGAGGCGGAAGCGGGTGGAGAGGTCCCACTGCGGCTTCGGCCGATAGCCGAGCAGCAGCGTGAGGATGTGCGGCTGGTCGAACTGGAACGCGCGCCAGCTCTCGTCGGGATTGGGCAGCGCCTGCGATCGCGAGAGGGTGTAGGCGAGCCAGCCATAGAGCCTGGAGGTGATCTCGCGGCGGATGAGCAGCTCGAGCCCGTAGGCATGGCCGATGCCGGTGTTCTGGAAGCGCGGGTTGAAGACGGTGTTGTCGGGGCGGAGCACAGGGTCGACCACCGAGACGAGACCGCCGCGGCGGTTGTAGAAGACCTCGGCGCTGACGCTCCAGACGTCGCTGATAGCGGTGCTCCGCGCCGAACCCGAACTGCGCCGCCCAGGAGAGCCCCAGGTCGGGGTTGCCGATGTCGTTGTCGATCTGCTGCCCGCTGGGCGGCTGGTGGTAGAGGCCGGCGTAGGCCTTGAGCGAGGTGCGGTCGCTGAGCGCGTAGCGCGCCCAGAGCCGCGGGTCCACCGACCAGCGCGCGTGCTTTCGCCAATGGTACTGGTCGAAGCGCACGCCGGGGGTGAGCGAAAGCGGGCCTGCGTTGACCTGCGCCTCCACGTACTCGCCCCATTCCTGCACCGGCTGCACGCGCGCGAAGGTGACCCGCTGCGTGACGGGAATGCCCAGGTTGCGAAGCTGCAGCGAGGACTGGATGTCGGCGCTGTAGGCGGCGCGGTCGAACTCGAGGTCGGCGCCGGCGCGCCATTCGAGAAAGCGCGACATGCGATAGCGCGCTTCCGAGCGCAGCTCGCCGGTGAGGACGGTCACGTCGGCGGACTGTGGATTGGCGAATCCGCCCGCGCCCACCCCTTCGCTCGAAGCGGTCTGCCGCGTCCAACCCAGCGCCGGCGAGAGGCTGAGCGACACCTCGTCGGAGACCGTGTGCCGGTACTCGCCCACCACCCGATGGAAGGCGAGATGGGAATTGACCGAGAGAGGCAGCGCGCGCCGTCCGCCCTTCTGCACCAGCGTGAGCTTGTCGTCGCTGCCGAAGAAGAGCAGGCCCAGGTCGTCTCCGTTCTCGAGCTTGTGGTCGATGCGGGCTTGATAGTCCCAGTAGATGGGGATGATGCTGGTGACGCCGCGGTTGGGGTCGTCGGGGATGAAGAGGGGCAGGAAGAAATCGATGTGGCTGCGCCGGGCGGCGACGGCGAACTGCGTGCGCGAGTCGATGGGCCCCTCGACGAATCCCGACCGCCTGCAGCAGATCCAGCGATCCCGAGCCGTGCAGGCCCTGCGAATCGCCCTTGCGGGTGGCCACGTCGATGGCGCCGGTGAGGTTGCGGCCGTACACCGCGCCGTAGCCGCCGGGGTAGAAGTCGATGCGGTCGAGGAGCTGCTCGTTGATGACCGAGGGGCCGCCGAGGAAATGGTAGAGCTGCGGGATGCGGTGCCCGTCCAGATAGGTGCCGGTGTCTTGCGGCGGCGAGCCGCGCACCAGGAGCTGCCCGCCGAGGAAAGGCGAGCGCGCCAGCCCGGGCAGGTTCTGCACCGCGCGGATGGGATCGTTGAGGCTGCCGGGAACGTTGACCAGCTCGTCGTGCGTGAGGGTGCGGCGGGTGGGCGCCTCGTGCGGCTTCTCGCCGGGCACGGTGGCCTGCAAGTCGCCCACCGAGGTCCGGTGGAGCCACGCGCGGCGCGCCGCGACCTCGCCGTTCTCGACCGCCGCCACCTGGATCTCCCGGTTCTCGAATCCGGGCGCGGCCACGGTGAGCTTGCGGGGGCCCGGCGCCGTCTTCAGCACGTACCTGCCCTGCGCGTCGGTGGTCGCGGAAGCTCCGGTGTCGTCGAGGACCTCGGCGCCCGCCACCGGCCTGCGGTTGCCCGCCTCCACCACTTCGCCGTGGACGGCAGCGCTGGCGACGGGCGCCGTCGGCACCGCCTCTCGCCGGATGACGAAGTGGTAGACGTAGCGGATGCGCACCGGCGCGGGCTTGCCGTCGATCTCCGCCGGCGAGAAATGGAAGCGGCGGATGGCTTCCACCGCCGCCGCGTCGAAGTCGGGAGCCACCGGCTTCTCCACCGCCACCGCAGTGACCTTTCCGCTCTCGTCGATGTCGAGGCTGCAGGCCACGTCGGCGGTCTCGCCGCGCGCGAGGCGCTCGGGAGGATAGACGGCGGGCGGCGCATCGACGAGCTGCGGCAGCCTGGTGAGCTGCGCGCCCAGCAGCAGCGCGAGGATCATGCCGGGACGATGGGGAAGACCGAGAACCGCGTCCGCAGCGCCGTCTCCGCACGGCGCGCGGCCTCGTCGCCAAACGCGTAGATGACCGCGCAGTCGCCGCCGCCAGCGCCGCTGGGCTTTCCCGCCGCGCCCACCGAGGCGGCGAGCGCGCAGGCCAGCGCGAGATCGGCGGTGACGATGCCCGCGTGGGCCTCCTCCCCCAGGGCGGCCATGGCCACGGCCGCTCCGCGCACCGCGTCCAGCGCGGCGTCGGCGTTGGCGGATTCGAGCGCGTCGCGGAGCGCCTCGGCAGCCGCGGCGATGGCGCCGGCGCGCACCGCCCAGCGCTGCGGCAGCGCTTGCGAGAAGGCGCGCACCTCGCGCAAGAGAGGGCGCGTGTCGGCGGGGACTCCCGGTCCAGGCCAGCATCAGCCGCAGATCGGGCGGAGTGCCGACGCGGCGGATCTCGCAGCGGCCGGGAGGCGGCGATCTCCTGCGCGGGCAGCGCCATCACCTCCTCCGCGGAGCGCCAGGGGATGCGCGAACGCACCTCGAGGACCCCGCCCAGGGCGGCGGCGGCCACGTCGGCGCCGCTGCCTGCGCCGCCCTGCTCCGCCCAATGCGCGGCGAGCGCAAGCGGGAGGATGCTCTCGTCGTCCGGGTCGCGGCCGGCCGCGGCGCACACCGCGCGGACCGCGAGCACGCAGGCTGCGGCGCTGCCGCCGAGGCCGAGCTTGCGGCCTTCGACCGAGAGGTCGTCCTCGAAGACGACGCGGACGCCTCGGGCGGAGCCGCAGAAGCTTCTCGCCAGGCTGGCCGCGCGCGCCGCGAAGCGCAGCTCGGGAGGAGGAATGCCGCCGTCCCAGACGAGGTGGGTCGGCCCATGCACGAGGTGCAGCTGCGCCGCCGGCTCCCAGTGGGCGTGGAGCTTGCGGTCGATGCCCGCCACCAGCGCCGGCCTTCCCGGCTCCAGCACCCCGTATTCTCCGGCGAGAAAGACCTTCCCGCACGCCGTCAGCTCCCCGCTCATGGCACGACGCGCGCGCCGCCGGCGGGAGAGCAGACCAGCACTTCGTCCACCCCCGCAACGCCGCGCAGCGCCGCCTCCACCCGCGCCGCGTCGGCAGGAGCGCAGAGCGCCACCACGTGCGGCCCGGCATCGATGGTGCGCCCAGGCCGAAACGCCGCCTTCCCGCAGCCGGCGCAGCGCGTGCAGGCACCCGACCGTGGCCGGCTGCCAGTAGAGCAGCGGCGGATCCGCGGCCAGCGCGTCGGCGTGCATCCGCAGGGCATTGCGCTCGGCCAAGGCGCCCAGCCCGGGGAGATCCCGGCCCTCGAGCAGCGGAGAGCGCCTGCGGCAGGTCGCGGCGACATTGCTCGATCCATGCCGCGTGGTATGGCGAGGTCTCGCGCGCCGTGCGCATGCCGTCGCGGGAGCCCACCTGCTTGGGGCCGGCCGCGCAGACCGCGACGCAGAAGCGCAGGTCCCAGTGCGAGGGTGGAAACACCTGCCGCGCCGACTCGCCTTCCCACAGCGCCCAGCCTCCGGGGACGCTGCGCGTCGCCGAGCCGCTGCCCAGCCGCGCCAGCGCGGAGAGCTCCGCGACGGACCGGTCGCTTGCCCGCCGCCGCAGATGCGGCCACGGCGAGCGCCGCGAAGCCGCTGGCGCTGGAGGCGAGCCCCGCCGCGGTGGGAAACGGCGTTGCGAGAGACGATGCGCGCCTTCGCGCGGATGCCGGCCGCATCGAGCAGCGCCCGCGCCCGCTGCGGGTCTTCGCTGCGGCCGTCCAGCTCGAAGCCATCCTCCTTCGCGCCCAGCTCCACCGTGGTGGTCGTCAAGAGCTTGTCCAGCGCCACCGAGAGCGAGGCGGCCTGCGGCAGGAGTCGCGCGTCGTCGCGCTTGCCCCAGTACTTCACCAGCGCGATGTTGGCATGCGCCTGCGCAGTGGCCTTCACGCACCGACCTTTACCGCGAAACCGGCGGTGCGCGCTGCCATCTGGCGCGCGTGCGCCTCGTCGCGCGCAAGGCCGATGGCCGCGCCGCCGCCGCCCGCCCCGGTGAGCTTGGCGCCGAGCGCGCCGGCGCGCCTGAGCGCGGCCACCGCCTCCTCCAGCTCGGCGCAGGAGACACCCAGCTCTCGCAGGAGGGCGTGCGCGGCGTCGAAGCGGGCGCCCAACGGCCCGAGCTCTCCCCGCTCGAACGATCGCCGCCCCTCTCGCGCCAGGTCGCCCAGGCGCGCGAGCAGGCGATCGACCGCGGGGTCGGCCCTGCGCCGCTCCGCCAGCGGCAGGACCGTGCTGTGCGTTCCGCGCGCGATGCCGGTCAGCGCCACGGCGATCCAGGCGGAGCCGGCCACCGGTTCCACCGCGGGCGGCTCGCCCCGGGTGAAGAAGATGACGCCCTCGCGGGCGCAGGCGGCCGGGTCGACGCCCGAAGGCGCGCCGTGCAGCACGCGCTCGAGCCGCATGGCCAGGTCCGACGCCTCCGCCACGTCACAGCCGGGCTTGAACGCCCGCGCCAGCGCGACGCCGAGCGCCGCCGAGCTGCCGAGGCCGCTGCCGAGGGGGATGTCGCTCTCCACCCGCGCGTGGAAGGCGCCGGCAAACCCCGCGGCTCCGGCCATCTCGCGCGCCGCTTCCAGGACGGGAAAGGGCACCTGCATCCCGCCGGGCAACTCGATGCGCGCCTCGTCGGCGCGGGTGACGTCGACGCTCACGTAGCGGGGAATGGCCGCGGCGAGGGCGGGATGGCCATAGACCACGCTGTGCTCGCCGAGCAGGATCACCTTGCCCGGCGCACGGCCGCGGCTCATGCGGCGAGCCCGTCGATCCACGCGCGCAGCGGCTCGACGACGACGGGCCGGGAAGCGCGCAGGGCCGCCACGTCGGCAGCCCCGCAGAGCAGGAAGGCGGCGCGCAGCGCACCGACGGCGGCGCCCAGCGCTGCCCGCGCGCCGTCGATGCCGCCCTCCTGGTGCGCGCGGACCAGCGGCAGGGCGAAACCGGCCACGTCGGCGCCCAGCGCGATGGCGCGAGCCGCGTCCAGTCCGGAGCGCAGCCCGCCGGAGGCGACCAGCTGCACTTGCGGCGCCGCAGCCCGCGCGGCGGCCACGCAGGCAGCGGTGGGAATGCCCCAGTCGCTGAGCAGCTCGCCCAGGGCGCGCGCCTGCGGCTGCTTGGCGCGCAGCTGCTCCACGCGCGGCCAGCTGGTTCCACCGGCGCCGCTCACGTCCACCGAGCGGACGCCTCGCTCCCACAGCTCCCGCACCACCCGGGGTCCGATGCCGCAGCCGGTCTCCTTCACCAGCACCCGTTCGCTCCCCGCCTCGCGCACCAGGGCTGCGATGGCGTCGAGGCAGCCGCGGAAGTCGCGATCGCCGTCCACCTGCACCAGCTCCTGTGCAGCGTTGAGATGGATGGCGATGGCGTCCGCGCCGAGCAGCTCGATCAGCCGCATGGCGGCGCCGCTGCCGCGCTGGGCCAGCTGCTGCGCGCCGAGGTTCGCGAAGAGCAGCGGCGGCCGCGCGGGCTTCACGGCGAAGGTGCCGAGGAGCCCAGGCTCCTCGAGGAGCACGCGCATCGAGCCCACCCCGAAGGCCACGCCCTCCTCCTCGGCGACGGCGGCCAGATCGCGGTTGATCTGCCCGGCGCGGTCGGTGCCGCCGGTCATGCCGGTGATCATCAGCGGCGCCCGCAAGGTCTTGCCGCACAGGTGCGTGGTCAGGTCGATCTGCTCCAGCGCCAGCTCGGGCAAGGCGCGGTGCACGAGCTTCACGCAGGAGAGCAGCGTCTCCACGCCCTCCGGCTCCACCTCCGGCCGCTGCACCAGGTCGAGGTGCTGCGACTTGCGCTGCGGCAGGTCGTCGTGCACGGGAGGGGTGTATCAAAAAGCCGCGGGACGAAGCATGGATTCGGGGGAAAGGGACGGGAACCGTACAGGGAAGCGAACGCGGATTGACGGAGCGCCGCCGCGGCGTTACGGCACGCAGCGTGAACATCGCGCTCGCGCAGATCGACACCACCGTGGGGGCGTTCGCGCAGAACGCCGCGCGCGTCGTCGAGCAGGTGAGGAAGGCCGCCGACCGGGGCGCGCAGCTGGTCCTCTTTCCCGAGCTGACGCTCTGCGGGTATCCGCCCAAGGACCTGCTCGAGCTGGGCGAGTTCGTGGACCGCTGCAAAGCCACCCTGGAAGAGCTTTCCCGGAACGAGATCTTCCAGCGGGTCCCCGCGGTGGTGGGATTTCCCGAGCGTCACGGCGGCCCCGGCGCCGGCCTCTACAACGCCGCCGCGGTGCTCCAGGGGGGCGGCGTCACCGCCACGGTCCGCAAGGTCCTCTTGCCCACCTACGACGTCTTCGACGAGGGCCGCTATTTCGATCCCTCGCCGGAGTCGGGTGCGCTGGTGACGGTGGCGGGCGTGCGGCTGGGCGTCTCCATCTGCGAGGATCTCTGGAACGACAAGCAGTTCTGGAAGCAGCCGCGCTACCCGCGCGATCCGATCGAGGAGCTGGCCGCGCGCGGGGCGGAGATGATCGTCAACATCTCCGCCTCGCCGTATGCGCTGGGAAAGCCCAAGGTGCGGCGGCGCATGCTGGCGTCGGCGGCGCGCCGGCACGGGCTGCCCATCGCCATGTGCAATCTGGTCGGCGGCAACGATTCGCTGATCTTCGACGGCTGCTCGCTCCTGGTGCGCGCGAGCGGCGAGGTCCAGGCCGAGGCGCTGGCCTTCCGTGAGGACCTGGTCATCCAGGATCTGGCGCCGCGGCCGCGCGCCCCGGCGGAGGGCAGGCCGCGGTCCGAGGGCGCATCGTCGGATCCGGGCGCGGAGACCGCCGCGGGCGCCCTGGCCGTGGTGGCCGGGTTCGAGGCGGACTTCAGCGACGAGACCTGCCGCGACCTCGCCGATGCGCTGACGCTCGGCATCCGCGACTACACGCTCAAGACCGGCTTTCGCAGCGCCGTGCTCGGCCTTTCGGGCGGCATCGATTCCGCGCTCACCGCCGTGCTGGCGGCGCGGGCGCTGGGGCCGCAGAACGTCACCACCATCGCCATGCCCTCGCGCTACACGGCGTCGATGAGCAACGAGGACGCCGAGGTGCTGGCGCGGCGCCTGGGCGTGCACTTCCACGCCATCGCCATCGAAGGAATCTTCCAGGACTACCTCTCCGCGCTGGCGCCGCTCTTCGCGGGGCGCAAGCCCGACGTGACGGAGGAGAACCTCCAGGCGCGCATCCGCGGCACGCTCCTGATGGCGTTCTCCAACAAGACCGGCGCGCTCCTGCTCTCCACCGGGAACAAGAGCGAATTGGCCACCGGCTTCTGCACCCTCTACGGCGACATGGCCGGCGGGCTCGCGGCCATCGGGGATCTCTCCAAGACCGCCGTCTACGCGCTCTCCCGCTGGTTCAACCGCGAGCAGGAGGTCATCCCCGAGCGCATCCTTTCGCGGCCGCCGACGGCGGAATTGCGCGAGAACCAGACCGACCAGGACACGCTGCCGCCCTACGACGACCTGGACCGCGTGCTGCGCGCGCACGTCGAGGAGCACCTGGGCGCCCGGCGGCTGATCGAGCGCGGCTTCTCCGAGGATCTGGTGCGGCGGGTGCTGAAGCTCGTGGTGCAGAGCGAATACAAGCGTCGACAGGCGGCGCCGGCGCTGCGGGTGACGGCGCGCGCCTTCGGCGAGGGGTGGCGCTTTCCCATCGCGCACGCTTACCGGCATTGAGCACGGTCGCCCGGCTGGCCTGCGGAGGGGCGGGCTTTCGGCCCGTGGCTGCCTTACAATGCGGCAGGTCGGATAAAATGAATCCCGACGGCTGAACGCCCGTCCAAGCACGCGAGGAGAGCCATGCGTCGCTTCTGGAACGTCGTCGTCCTTTCGTTCGCCGCGCTCGCGGCGGGCTGCATCGTCGAACAGGGCCAGGTCGTGCCCGATCAGTCCCCCGTGCAAGCCCCGCCTCCGCCGCCGGCGGACAGCGCGCCTTCGTACGCTTCGGGGTACCAGACGGCCGAGGCGCCGCCCGCGGGCAGCGACGTCGGCAGCCCGGACGTCTTCTACGACCAGCTCTCCCCCTACGGGACGTGGGCGTACGTGGCCCCGTACGGGCGCGTCTGGATCCCCGCGGTGGGCTACGGCTGGCGACCCTACTACTACGGCCGCTGGGTATTGACCGACTGGGGCTGGACCTTCGCCTCCGACGATCCCTGGGGCTGGGCCGCGTACCACTACGGCCGCTGGAACTGGGGCACCGGCGTCGGCTGGTACTGGATCCCGGGCACCGTCTGGGGTCCTGCATGGGTGAGTTGGCGATACGGCAACGGCTTCGTGACCTGGTGTCCGCTCGGCCCTCGCGGCGTCGTCTTCGGCTTCCGGCATCCGGCGTGGGTGGCGGTGCCGGAACAGCACTTCACCCGTCCCATCACCTCGGTCGCGGTGCCCGGCCAGCGAACCTCCGGCATCGTCAACGAGACGCGGCCGCTCACCGGAGCGCATGCCACGGTGGCGCGCACCGGCGCCTTCGGGCCGCCCGTCGCCGACGTCGCTCGGGCCACGGGACATCAGAATCCGGCCGGTGGCCGCCGCAACCGTGGTGCGCCCGCGCGCCGTCGCCCAGAGCGCGCCGCGCACCACCGGCATGCGGTCGCCGCTGCAACCCCGCGCGCGTGGCGCCGATGGCGTGAGCCCGCGCGGCATCCAGGGCGGCGGCCGCGTGGGCATGCCCTCGAGGCCTGGCGGCGTCGTCGTTCCGCGCGCTCCCGGCGGCTATGCCCCGCGCGCCGCTCCTCCGGGCGGCGGCGGAGGTCCGCGGGCCGCTCCTCCTGGCGGCGGGAGCGCCCCCCACGCCGCGCCTTCCGGCGGCGGCGGCGGTGGACACGGCGGCGGCCCCCACGCAACGGGCGGGCGGATGAAGTAGCATGGCGGGATGAAGCTCCGCCGCGGCCGCGTCCTTTCCGCGACGTTCGGCTGCAATCCGAACTCCAGCTCGCTGGGCGTGGACGTCACCTTCCTGCTCTTCGGAGCGCTCTTCGCGAGCGCGCTGGCGGTCGCGCTCGGCGCTCTCCTCCGGAAGGACCCGCGGTGAAGGTGGCGCGGTGGCGCCCGGAGCGTTTCGGCGGAATCGTGGAGACGGAACGGCCGCGCGCGCTCCTGCACCTGGACCGCGAGATGATGCGCGAGCTCGGCTACCCGGAGTCTCCGCTCTGGCAGCTTGCCGGGGAGGGCCCGCTGAGCGCGCCGCGCGAGGTGCACGTGGTGCTCTCGCGCCGGTGCGCCGCCGGATGCCGCGGCTGCTACGTGGACGCCACTCCCTCCGGCGCCGCGCTCTCGCTCGAAGAAGCCTGCCGCATCCTCGACGAGCTCTCCGCCATGCGCGTCTTCCACGTGGCGCTGGGCGGCGGCGAGGCCCTGGAGCTGGATTACCTCTTCGCGGTGGCGGCGCACGCGCGCAAGGTCGGCATCACGCCCAACCTGACCACCAGCGGCCTCGGCCTCGACGAGGCGGCTGCCCGCAAGTGCGACGTGTTCGGACAGATCAACGTCAGCGTGGACGGGGTGGGCGCGGCCTACCAGGAGGCGCGCGGGTTCGACGGGTTCCGCCACGCCGAGCGCGCGCTCAGGTTGCTGCGGGCGATCAAGCCGGAGGTGGGAGTGAACTGCGTGGTCAGCCGCAGCTCCTTCGCGCACGTGCCGGAGGTCGCGAGGCTGGTGAAGCGCCTGCGGCTCAACGAGCTCGAGCTGTTGCGCTTCAAGCCGGTGGGCCGCGGCGCCGCGCTCGACGAGCAGCTCACGCCGGAGCAGTGCCGCAACCTCTTTCCCATGGCGCGGCGCCTGGTCTTCCGCCACCGCATCCGCGTCAAGCTCGACTGCTCCTTCGCCCCGATGGTGTTCTGGCATCGGCCCTCGGCCAGGGCCGCGGCCTTCTTCGGCGTGCAGGGCTGCGTCGCGGGCGACGTGCTCGCGGCGGTTCAGCCCGAAGGAGCGTTCACCGGCTGCTCCTTCCTCTCGCGCGCCGCCGCCGACGCGCGGCAGCCCGGAGCCATGCTGGAAGCCTGGCCGCGGGCGTTTCCGGAGGTGCGCGGCTATCCGGCACGCGCGCCCGAGCCCTGCGCCTCGTGCGAGTACCTGGCCCTCTGCCGCGGAGGGTGCCGCGCCGTGGGCAGCCCCGATCCCGGCTGCCCGCGCGTGCAGGAGCACAGGCTCCGCCATCCGCTCCCCGTGCTGCCAACGTGAGCGATCGCGCGCTCCTGATCTGGCATGCGCTCCTGGGCTTCACGGCGGTCTTCGCCGCCACCCACCACGCGGTGCGCTCCATCCTCGCCGCGCTCGGGCGCCGGCACGCGCGCGCCTTGCTCCGGTTCGGCTGGATCGCGCCTGCCGCCGTGGTGGCGCAGGTCTTGTGCGGCCTTGCCATCTACCCGGCGTACCGGGTGCGGGTGCGGGCGGCAGACTTCGACTTGCGCGCGCCGGCGCTGGCGCAGTTGTTCGACTTCAAGGAGCACCTGGCGGCGCTGGCGCTCGCGCTGGTGGTCGGAGCGGCCCTGGCGGCGCGCCGCGACGAAGAGGCGCGCTGGCCGCTGGCGGCGGTGTCCTGCACCGGGGCGGCCTTCCTCTGGGTGGTGACCGTCATCGGAATCTACGTCACGGCGCGGCATCCGCTCTGATGCGCAGCGCGCTCGACGGCATCTCCGCCTTCGCGGTGGCGTACCTGTTGTCCGGCACGCTGCAGCTTCCGGTGCCGGTCTACGATCCGGTGGCCCATCGCCTGTTCGTTGCGCGCGCCGTCTCCGGCGCCACCTTCCGCTACGGCGGCGACCTGCTCGTCGCCTGCGTCGCCGGCGCCGTGGCTGCCGCCGTCTCGCGCAGGGTGCGGCCGCGCGCTTCGCTCGCGGTCGCGGCGGGACGGGCACTGTCCCTGGTTGCGCTCGACGTCCTCTTCTACCTTTCCCGGCTGCTCGCCTCATTGTAAGGGAGGTGCAATGCTCCGCCGCATCGCCATCGCCGCCGCGCTCTGCGCCGCCGCCTGCACCGACTCGCAGTGCGACACCGGCGTGGTCGACGTGAGCGAGGTCTGCCTCCCGGCGCCCGCCGCGCCCGGGCTGCCGCTGGTGGTGGACGTGCGCGAGTCCTGCGGCCGCGGCTGCTCCGGCGTTCCCAGCTGCACCGCGCTCTTGCGCAACGCGCAGGTCACGCTCAGCGTCGAGCAGGACGTCTGCCAGGAGACGCTGACGCAGGAGTGCGTCAACCGGGCCTGCGAACAGCGCGTGATCCCCTGCCAATTGCCCGCCCTCAACGCAGGCGACTACGTCATCTCCGCTCCGGGCGGCGCCTCGCGCCTTCTCCACGTGCAGAACGGCGGCGCGACCACCTGCAGGTTTCCCGCGGACGGAGGAGTGTAGCGAAGCCATGAAGCCCATCGAGGTTCAGCGCGTGCTGGTGGTGGGAGGCGGGACCATGGGAACCGGCATCGCGCAGGTCGCCGCGCGCGCCGGCTACCGGACCGCGGTCTTCGACGTGGCGGCGGGCGCGGCGCGGAAGTCGCTCGACCGCATCCGCGATTCCCTGGAGCGCGCGGTGGAGAAGGGACGCTGCAGCGCGCAGGAGCGCGATCAGGCGCTGGAGCGGCTGGCCGTCGCCGGCGAGTTGGAGACCGCGGCGGCGGAAGCGGACCTGATTGTCGAGGCGGCTCCCGAAGATCTGCAGCTCAAGCGAGACCTGTTCGCCCGCATCTCCAAGGTCGCGCGGGCGGAGGCCATCCTCGCCACCAACACCTCCTCCCTGCCCATCACCGCCATCGCGGCGGCGGCAAAGGGACCGGAGCGCGTGGTCGGGCTGCACTTCTTCAATCCGGTGCCGGCGATGAAGCTGCTCGAGATCGTGCAGGGCGAGCGCACGCACCCGATGGTGGTCACCGCCGCGAGAGCGGTGGGGGCGCGCCTGGGCAAGGAGGTGGTGGTCGTGCGCGACGCTCCCGGCTTCGCCACCAGCCGGCTGGGCATCGCGCTTGCCGTGGAGGCCATCCGCATGCTGGAGGAGGGCGTCGCCTCCGCCGAGGAGATTGACCGCGCCATCGAGCTCGGCTACGGCCATCCGATGGGGCCGCTCAAGCTCACCGACCATGTCGGCCTCGACGTGCGCCTCGCCATCGCCGAGCACCTCACCGCGGAGCTGGGCGAGCGTTTCCGCCCGCCGCAGCTGCTGCGGCGCATGGTGCGCGCCGGCAAGCTGGGCAAGAAGAGCGGTGAAGGTTTCTATCGTTACTGACCAGGGACCCGGCGCCGCCGCGGAGGGGGGCTTCCGGCCCGGCCGGAGGGATGCTACCAATTCCCACATGCAGCCTGTGGGCACCGTGGTCGCCTTCGGCACCGCTCCCACCCGCGCAGCGGCGCGGCTCGAGCTTGCGTCGCTGGCCTGCGATCTCGTCCCCTGGGGTTCCGACCTCTTCCCTCGCCTCAAGCAATTGCGCGGAGGCTCGCTGCTCTTCCTCCTCGCCGCCTCCGACGACGACCCGGCGCTGGCCGCGGCGGCAAAGGCGGCGCGCATCCTGCGCAAGCGCGGAGGCGGTGCCGCCGTGCTGGTCCTGCCGCCGGCGCCCGCGCTTCCCGGGCCCGAGTCGCGCGCGCGGCTCTCGCGGGCAGCGACCCTGACCGCGTGCTGCACCGTGCGGCCCGTGGGCGGCGCCTCCTGGGAGGACGCGGTGCGCTGCCTCGCGGAGCCGCTCTCCGTCTTCGGCCTCGTCGGGGTGGAGCGGCGCGAGATCCTCGATTCTGCTCCAGCCGCGCGCCGCGCTCTTGCACCTCTGGGAGGACGAGTCGCTGGATTCTTTCGCTGCGCGATGCACGCGACGTGCTGGTCGCCTGCCGCCTGCGCCCGAGCGCCGCCCTCGCCGAGGTGGACGCGGCGCAGAAGCGGGTCCGCGCCGCCACCTCCGCGCGCCTGGTGCTGGCCGGACCGGAGGTGCCGGACGACGACGGCCCCCGCGCCGTCGCGGCGGTGTTCCTCTAGCGGCCGGAAAACCGCTGCGCTCAGATCCCGGCCAGCAACTCGGGCAGGCGCCGCGCGAACTCGCCCTTGCTCAACACCTGGTCGCACCCGGCTCCGCGGGCAGCCTCGATCAGATCCTCGCGCGTGTGATCGACGTAGCCGATCACGGTGGGCCCGTCGCCGCGCTTGATCTCGCGGATGGCGTTGATGGCGTCGAGCTGCGGGGAGGCGAGGTCGATGAGCAGCACGTCCGGCTTCTCCCGCGCCACCTCCTCGGCCACCTTGGTGCCGCGCTTGAGCCAGGTGATGGGCCGGCCCTGCGCGGCCGCCTGCACCTTCGACGAGAACATCAGGTCGTGAATCGCCGCGAGAATCTTCATGCGCACACCCCTGCACCCGGTAGCGAGCCATAGGGAAGACCGAGCACGCGCGCCGCGCGGCCGTCCGCCAGCGGAACCGAGGACCCCGGCAGGATCAGGCCCTTGTGCACGTACCCGAGCAAGAGCGCGCGGCCACCCACCTGGGTCGCCGAGGTGACGCGACCCTTGCCTCCGTCGCCGAGCGCGGTTCCGGGCGCCGGCGCCGCTCCCTCCACCTCCAGGCGCACCAGGTTCCACGCGACCCGTCCCCGGTAGGTGGCCATCGCCACCACCTCCTGCCCGACGTAGCACCCCTTCGCGAACGAGAGCATGCGATCGATGCCCGGCCTCGATGGGCGTGGTCTCTTCCCCCAGCTCCGCTCCCCAGCGCGGCACGCCCATGGCCACGCGCCATGCCTCGGACTGATCCGGCCGCGGCCGCTCGCGCAGCGTTTCCAGGAGCGCCTGCGCCTCGCTCTCGGGCAGGAGCAATTCGAGCCCCAAGGGTTCCATGGCGCCGGCGATGTGGTCCGGCACGCCGCGGGGCGGGGCATCCGCGGGCCAGTAGCGCAGGCGTCGCAACCCGGGCGCTTCCTGCACCTCGCAGTCCTCCATGATCAGGAGCTTGTCGAGGTGCGCGCGCAGCGCGTCCAGGCGCTCCGGCTCCGTGCTGACGATCACCTCGTCGCGGCGGCGCCAGAGCAGCGCCACGGCGACCAGCCGCCCCTTTCCGCCCAGGAACGCGCCCGGCACCGCCCCGCCCGGCGGCGCGGCGGCGAGGTCGTTGCTCTGCATCCCCTGCAGCCACTTCTCGCGTTCCGGTCCAACCACGCGCAGCGCCGCCGCCGGTCCCAGGTCCTCCAGGCCGACCGGCTGCTCCGGCAGCGCCGACGGCGGCGTCCCATGGCTCGGGGTGTACGGCGTACGCACCGCGTCACACAGCCGGGGCGGCGCACCGACCGGCCTGCCCGCCGAGTCGACCTGCGCGCCCGCCTGCGGAACCTTGTCTTCGGCGCTCTTGAACGTGACCTGCGGGCTCATGCTGTTACACTCCTCCGGGACGTTTGGAGGACCGGATGGCGGAAAAGGTGCTCATGGAGTCGGATTCCCCCGCCAACGACGACGGCCCGCCCTTCCCCGCCGAGCGCACCGCGAAGGTCGCCGCCACCGTCGACGACCCCTGCGCGGAGGGCGGATTCGACGCCTTCTGCCGCGACCGTCACGGCCGCCTCTGCGGGTTCCACGACCGCTTCTGCCACGCTCCCGACTATCCCTGCATCGATCTGTTGCGCCACGATCTCGCGGTCAGCTTCCTCGAGGAGATTGCCCACCGCCGCACCGGCGAGCGCAACGGTTCATAGCAGGTCCGCGAGCGCCTCGTCGGCGAAGAGCGGCGCCACGCCCCCACCGCCCACGATGTTGACCACGCGGCCGGGCGCTGCGCGGCAGACGCTGCCCGCGTCCGGCAGGTCCGGGATCAGCGATGCGTAGGTGCTGATGTCGAGATGCAGCGAGAGCCTGCGAGCTCCCGGCCCCGCGCAGAGGAACCGCTCGATCGCCGGCGCGTCCACCAGCTCCTGCGCCACCCAGCTCCCCGCCTCGTCGGCGCGCGCGCGGGCAAGCGCCTGGGCGAACGCCGCGGGGCCGGCCTCGCGCCCGATCACCACGCTCTTGCCGCCATAGTCGTGCGATTTCTTGAGCACGTAGCGGTCGCCGTCGCCCAGGGCGGCGTCGTCGATGTCGTCGAGCAGGCGCGTCCAGGGCACCAGCTCGGCGACGGCCTCGCGCTCTCCGGCGCTGAGGAAGGGCGCGCGCGCCTGCAGCGAAAGCTCGGCGAAGAGGCCCTTGGTCTCGAGCCAGCCGTCGACGCGGTTCCAGATCCCGTGCCGCTCCGGATCGAGGAAGGCCTGGCCGAGCGGCGAGGCGACATCCACGTGACGCGCAAACAGGTGCCTGTAGATCACCCGGTGTGGATCTCCGTCGAGGACCACCTCCGCAGGCGTGCAGGTGCGCGCCTCGACGCCGCGGTCGCGCAACATTCCCGCGAGCGCGCGCAGCTCGGCGAGTTGCGGATCGCCGTCGCGGTGGAGGAGCTGGACGCGCAGCGGGCGCTCGCGCCTGCGCGCCGCGGAAAGGAGCGCGTCGAGAAGCCATTGCGCATTGCTGAAGTTCGCCGCCGCCGTCCTGCCGGGAGCGAGCGCGTCCACCCAGCCGCCCACCGCCGCATCCGAATAGACCTGCATCGCGGGGATGGTGGCGTTCACTTCCAGCGCGCGCACCCGGCCCTCGCGGTCCACGAACCAGTCGATGCGCGAGTGCAGCAGCTCTTCCGCCTCGCGCCAGCGGCGGAGCAGCGCCTCGCTCTCCAGCGGCGAGAGGTGGTGGAAGAGCATGCGCGCCCTCGACGGGCGATGCTCGATCAGCTCGCGCGCGACCTTCACCAGGGCGCTGGTGAGGAGCCGCGCGCCGCGGCCCAGCGCAGCCAGCTCTTCCCGCGGCAGGGAGCAGGGCGAGAGCACCAGCGGAATGGGCGTGGCGGCGCGCATCAGCCCCAGCGCCGATGCCCGGCGCTGCGCGCTGACCGCCAGCTCGTCGCGCGCGCGCGGCTCCATCGCCACCAGCCGCTCGTCGGCGCGCCTCGCCGCCTCGGTGAGATCGAAGAGGTGGATCCTCACGGAAGCTTCTTAACAAAGCTTTCAGGGCGTGGCGAAGGCGAGGTCTTCCGCCACTTCGTCGGGCGGCATGAGGGTGAGCTCGGTCACTTCGGGGCGCGCGCCGAGCCGCACCATCGGCATCACCGATCCGGCGCCGCGGTTCACGTAGAGGTAGCTGCGGCCGACCCGGTAGAGGCCGGCGACGAAGGGAGTGATGAACCGCGCCAGCGAGAGCGAGCGGTGCAGCCAGAGCAGCGCGAGCTGTCCGCCGTGGGTGTGGCCCGAGAGCTGGAGCTGCACTCCCAGCTGCTGCGCCAGCGCCCAGGTGTTGGGCTGGTGCGCGAGGAGCACGGTCGCCGCGTGTTCCGGCTTGCCGCGCAGCGCCGCCGGCAGATTGAAGAGGCCGCTCCAGACGTCGTCCACGCCGCAGAGCCAGAGCCCGTCGCCGCCGCGCTCGAGGAGCACGCCGTCGTTGCGCAGCACGCGGATGCCGGCGCGGGTCAGCTCCCGCTCCACCGCGTCCGGCCCCGCCCAGAAGTCGTGGTTGCCGAGGCAGGCGAAGATGCCGTGCCGCGTGGGAATGGAGGCGATGGCCTCCGCCGCCTGGCGGGCGAAGGCCGGCGAGTTGTGCACGATGTCGCCGGTCACCACCAGGACGTCGGGCTTGAGCCGCGCCGCCCGCCGGGCGATGGCCTGCAGCCGCTCGCGCGTGATGTGGCGACCCGCGTGCAGGTCCGAGAGCTGCACGATGCGCGCGCCGTGCCAGCCTGCGGGAAGGCCTGCCACCGGAACGGTGACCTTCTCGCGCCGGAGCATGCGCGCGCCGAAGGAACAGCCGTAGAGGGCCAGCGCGTAGGGCACGAGCGCGAGCCAGACGGGAATGGGCGCCGCTCCGAAGTGCGCCACGGTCCAGCCGGCGCGGAGGATGGCGTAGAAGAGGCTGCCCAGCCACCAGACGGTCCACGGCGTCTGCAGGAGCGCCGAAAGGAACCGCGGCAACCGCGCGCTCTTCTTGCGCCGCAGGATCTCCGCCAGCATGGGCAGGTTGAGGAGGAGGAGGACGCCGGGGACGGTCGCCCCGAGCCCGAGCTGGCCGTGGCCGGCGAGCCAGCGGACCAGGTCGGAAGCGGCCACCACCTGCGGCAAGAGCGTGAGTCCGAGTACGAGAAGGTAGAATCGGGCACGCCGCATTGAGACAGGCTAACCGCCGTCCCCATGGTGCGCATTCCGCGCACACGGCTTCCTCCGCCCTGCACTGCGAAATTGACCGTTGCGGCGGCCTGCCCGTACTCTCGAGGGAACCCAGGCGCCCGATCGATTTCGGACGCGCTTTCCTTCGAGAGCAGATGACCGTCCGCATCCTCACCGCATCGCTTCTCTTCGCCTTCGCCGCCCCCGCAGCGCGGCTGGCGCAGGCGGTGCCAGCCCCGAACCGGCCCGCTCCTTCGATGACGGTCGAGGGAGAAGATTCCGGGGAGGACGCCGCCCCGCCCATCCCCCAGGGCGACGAGCGCCGCGCCATCGGCGAGCACATCCGCGACAACAGCGCCGAGATCAAGGACTGCTACGCGCGCAGGCTCCAGGAACGGCCCACGCTCTCGGGGAAGATGGTCACCCGCTTCGACATCGGGCCGAGCGGCCGGGTGATCGGCGCCATGGCCGACGGGATCGCCGACCGCGACCTGATCCTCTGCGTCGTCACCGCGGTGCGGAAGTGGGAGTTCGACAAGCCCCAGTCCGGCGGCAAGCTGCGCGTCGCCTATCCGTTCAAGTTCGAGCCGCAACCCGCCAAGTAGGTGGCATCCTCGCCGCGCGCGCCCTACGGTTGCGCATGGCCTGGAAACCCTGGCTCGGCGCCGTTCCCGACGCGGGAGGCACCCACTTCCGCGTCTGGGCCCCCAAGGCGCAGTCGCTCGGCGTCAAGCTCGCGCAAGGGCCCACGCTCCCGCTCTCGCGCGACGGCGAGGGCTATTTCACCGGCCGCGCCGACGGAGTGCGGGCGGGCGCGCGCTACTTCTACCGCTTCCCCGACGGGCGCGAGCGGCCCGACCCCGCTTCCCTGCTGCAGCCCGAGGGCGTGCACGGACCGAGCGAGGTGGTGGACCTGGCCGCCATCGCGCCGCGGTCGCTCCGGCCGCGCGTGCCGCTGGAGAAGCTCGTCTTCTGCGAGATCCACCTCGGCACCTACACGGCGGAGGGCACCGCGGACGCGGCGGCGCGCTTCCTGCCGGAGCTTGCGGAGGCGCTCTATACCGCGGTGGAGGTGATGCCGGTGGCCGCCTTCCCCGGCGCGCGCAACTGGGGATACGACGGCGTGGCTCCCTTCGCGGCGCATGCGGCCTATGGCGGGCCGGCGGCGCTGGCGCGCCTGGTGGACGCGGCGCACGCGCAGGGGCTGGCGGCGTTCCTCGACGTCGTCTACAACCACCTCGGTCCGGAGGGGAACTATCTCGGCGAATACGGGCCCTACTTCACCTCGAGGCACCACACGCCCTGGGGAGACGCGCTCGACTTTTCCCTCCCGCCGGTGCGGCGCTACTTCGTGGAGAACGCGCTCCGCTGGGTATCGCGCGCGGGGGGCGGGTTCGATGGCCTGCGCCTCGACGCGGTGCACGGCATCCTCGACGACTCGCCCAGGCACATCCTCCAGGACATCGCCGACGCGGTGCACGGGGAAGGCGCGCTCGCCATCGCCGAGAGCGACCTCAACGACGTCAAGCTCATCGAAGAGGACCACCTCGACGGCTCCTGGGCGGACGACCTGCACCATGCCATCCACGTGGCGCTCACCGGCGAGTCGCAGGGCTACTACGCCGACTTCCAGGATCCGATGCCGAAGATGGCCGCCGCCCTCGAGCGGGGCTGGTTCTACGAGGGACAGCTCAAGCCGAGCTTCGGCCGCAAGCACGGGACCAGGGCCGCCCACCTGCGCGCGCGACACTTCGTCGTCTGCGCCCAGAACCACGACCAGATCGGCAATCGCGCGCGCGGCGAGCGGCTCACCGCGCTCACCGACGAGGGCGGCCTGCGCGCGGCGGCGGCGGTGATCGCGCTGCAGCCCGCGCTGCCGCTCTACTTCCAGGGCGAGGAGTGGGCCGCGCGCGAGCCGTTCCTCTACTTCGTCTCGCATTCCGACCCGGCGCTGGCGGAGGCGGTGCGCAAGGGCCGCCGCGAGGAGTTCAAGGCGTTCTCCTGGGCCGGCGAGGTGCCCGACCCGCTCGCGGAGGAGACCTTCGCGAAGAGCCGCATCGATCGGTCGCGCAAGGATGCGGGCGCGCTGCGTTGGCACAAGGCGCTCTTGAAGCTCCGGCGCGAGCACCCGGCCCTGCTGGACGATTCGCGCGCCGGGGTGCGCGCTTCCGCACAGGGCAAGGTGCTGCTCCTGCGCCGCGGCCCGCTCGTGCTCGCGGCTTCCTTCGACCCGCAGCCGGCGGAAGCGAAGCTGCCGGAGGGCAGGTGGCGCGCGCTGCTCGATTCCGGAGCGGCGGAGGTGCGCGGCGATCTCTTGCGCATGCGCGGCCGCGGCGCCGTGGTGCTGGAGCACGGGTGAAGCTGCGGCTCGTGCCGCTGGGCACCAGCGCCGGCCGGCCCACCCTGCAGCGCGGCGCTTCCGCCCTGGCGGTGGCCGGCGAAGGCGCGTGGGTGCTCTGCGATTGCGGCGAAGGGGCGCAGCTGGCGGCGCTGCGCGCCGGCCTGTCGCTCTCGCGACTCGACGCGGTGCTGGTCACCCACCTGCATGGCGATCACTTCAACGGCCTGCCCGGCCTGCTCGGCACGCTGGGGCTGGAAGGGCGGCAGCGCCCGCTGGTGGTGGCGGGTCCGGAGGGCATCACCGCGCTGCTCGAGCACCTGGCGCGCGCCGGATCGCTCGGCACCGGCGACATGGAGGTGCGCGTCTTCGAGCAGCGCGGAGACGGCGGCGAGGTGCGCATCGACGGCTCGCAGTTCCATGTGGAGAGTCGGCCGCTGACCCACCGCGTGCCCACCTATGGATACCGGGTGGCGCTGCCGGACCGGCCCGGCACCCTCGACGTGGAGAAGTCGGATGCCGCCGGCGTGCCGCGCGGGCCGCTGCTCGCGGAGCTGAAGGCGGGGCGCGCGGTGACGCTGCCGGACGGGCGCAGGGTGGAGCCGGACGGCCTGGTCGGGCCCAGGCAGCGGGGCCAGTGCGTCGCCTACGTGCTCGACACCGTCCCCTGCCCCGCCTCCGTGCAGTTGGGGCGCGGGGTGGACGCGCTGGTGCACGAAGCGACCTACGAGCACGCCCGCGCCGAGCTGGCGCACGCGCGCGGCCATTCCACCGGAGTGGAGGCGGCGCGGATCGCGGCGGATGCGAACGCGGCGGCGCTGGTTCTCACCCACTTCTCCCCGAGCGTGAACGGGGAGTCCGTGGCCGACGAGGCGCGGGCCATCCAGCCCCGCATCGTCGTGGCGGAGGACGGCGTCGAGATTCCGCTCTGAGATCCGCGATGTGAGAAAAAATGACCCGCGTCCCACCTCCGCGGTGTTGGACGTGCAGACTCCGACATCGTCCGAACTGAGCTGTAGAGGTGCCGTTCCCGCTGCTGGCCGCACCCCCTATGCGCCGCAGCGGGAACGTGCACCGCACCCGCTTCAGCTCTTCTCCACGAACTCGGCGTGCAGCCGCCGCACGCAATCCTGCGCGGCCTCCCGCGGCACGAGGAAGGCGATCCGCAGCGGGGCGATCAGCACCTCGCGCGGCTCGAGGCCCAGCGCCGCGAGCGCGCGGTCGAGCGGCTCCTTGGAGGCGCCGATCCCGGCGCCCACCAGGCTGACCTGGGCGAGCCCCTCCTCCACCGCCGCGATGGGCCGCAGGTCGGCGAGGAGCGCGGGAAGCCCGTGCACGTTCTCCAGCGGCACGATGGCGTGGCCGTCGCGGCATTCGCGCGGCCAGGCGCCATGCCGCTGCAGCACCTCGAGCACCGATCGGTCGCCGCCGCGCACCACCAGGATGTCGGGGTCGGCCGCCACGCCCGACACCCGCAGCTCGCGCGAGACCGTCCGCTGCACCCGCGTTCCCGGCCCGGGCGCAAAGGTGCTGCGCGCATGGATGGTGATGCCGCGGTCGCGGGCAAACTCCACCGCCTGCGGGTTGAGGACCCGCGCTCCCGCCAGCGCGAGCTCCTGCATCTCCTCGTGCGACAGCTCCGCCAGCCGCCTTGCGCCGGAGACGATGCGCGGGTCGGCCGTGTACACCCCGTCCACGTCGGAGCAGATCTCGCAGACCTCCGCCTCGAGCGCCGCCGCCAGGGCCACCGCGGTGGTGTCGCTGCCGCCTCGCCCCAGCGTGGTCACTTCCTTCTCCCGCGACACGCCCTGGTAGCCGGCGACGATCACCACCTTGCCCCGCTCCAGCGCCTCGAGGATGCGCACCGGCCGCACCTCCACGATGCGGGCGCTGGTGTGCGCGCCGTCGGTGATGATGCCGCTCTGCGAGCCGGTGAAGCTCACCGCGTCCACGCCGCGGGCGTGCAGGGCCATGCCCAGGAGCGCCATGCTGATGCGCTCGCCGGCGGTGAGCAGCATGTCCAGCTCGCGCCGGTGCGGATCGGCCGTCACCTTGCGCGCCAGCGCGAGAAGCTCGTCGGTGGTGTCGCCCATCGCGGAGACCACCACCACCACCTGGCGCCCGCCCTGGCGCGTCTCCGCCACGCGCGCGGCCACGCGCAGGATCCTGGCCGCGTCTGCCACCGAGGAGCCGCCATATTTCTGGACGATCACGCCCACGACGGAAGTCTATCCCGACCGGCCGCCAGCCTGCTTGACAGCGCGGGGCCTTGCCCTAGCAGGGCGCTGAAAACGAAGTTTTTCGGCGAAACCCTGCTACGCTTTTCCTGTAGCAACTTTTCGGGAAGCGACAGTGCGCGCGCGCTGTTTCCCAGCCGCCACCGGAGTGGATTCGAGGAAAAAATCGATGATTGAAGTCTCTCACCTGGTCAAGAGCTACCGGGATCTCAAGGCCGTCAACGACGTCAGCTTCAAAGTGGAAAAAGGCGAAATCCTCGGGTTTCTCGGCCCGAACGGCGCCGGCAAGACCACCACCATGCGGATGATCACCGGCGTGTTGCCGCCGACCTCGGGGACCGCCAAGGTCGCCGGTTTCGACGTCTTCGAGCAGCCGATGGAAGTGAAGCGGCGCATCGGCTACCTGCCGGAGACGCCGCCGGTCTACACCGACATGACCGTCCGCGCCTACCTGCGCTTCGTCGCCGAGATCAAGGGCGTCAAGAGCAAGCAGCGCGAGAGCGAAGTGGACCGGGTCGCGCAGCGGACCAACTGCGACGCCTTCATCCACCGGGTCATCGGCAACCTCTCCAAGGGCCAGCGCCAGCGCGTCGGCCTCGCCCAGGCGCTGCTCAACGATCCGGAGGTGCTGATCCTCGACGAGCCCACCGTCGGCCTGGACCCGATGCAGATCATCGAGGTGCGCGAGCTGATCAAGTCGCTCGCCGGCAAGCACACCATCATCCTCTCCACCCACATCCTTCCCGAGGTCCAGACCACCTGCCAGCGCGTGGTGGTGCTGGCGGGCGGCAAGGTGGTGGCGAACGACACGCTGCAGGGCCTGCAGAAGGCCTACGCAGGCGCCGCCACCGCCGACGGCCACATGGGCCCGGCCCCCTCGCTGGAAGAGATCTTCCTCAAGCTCACCTCCGCCTGATCCCATCATGAAAAACGCCATCGCCATCGCCAAGAAGGAGCTGAACATCTACTTCGCGACCCCCATCGCGTACGTGATGTTCACGCTCTTCGTCGTCATCGGATCCTACTTCTTCCTCCGGCTGCTCGGCGCCTACGAGCAGGCCTCGCTGCAGTACATGCGCTTCAACCAGCCGGAGCTGGCCAACCGCCTCAACTTCCAGGACGTGATCTTCCGCAGCCTCTTCGGCAACCTGGGGCTGATCCTGATCTTCATCATCCCCTTCCTCACCATGCGGCTGATCGCGGAGGAGAAGCGGCAGAAGACCATCGAGCTGCTCTACACCACGCCGGTCACGCCCTCGCAGATCGTCTGGGGCAAGTATCTCGCCTCGCTGGGCATCCTCGCCTGCGCGCTCCTGCTCACCGTCACCTATCCCGTGCTGGTGCAGCTGGTGGCGAAGGACGCCACCGGCGTGGAGTGGCGCTCGGTCGGGCTCGGCTACCTGGGGCTCTTCCTGATGGGCGCCGCCTACATGGCCATCGGGCTCTTCATCTCCTCGCTCACCGAGTCGCAGGTGGTGGCGGCGCTGATCACCTTCGTGGTGCTCTTGATGACCTGGATCATCGGCTGGGCCGGAGCCGAGTCCGAGGGCTGGGTGCGGGAGTTCGTCACCTACCTCACCGCGGTCAGCCACCTCGATTCCTTCGGCAAGGGCACGCTGGACCTCAAGGACGTCGTCTACTTCCTCTCGATCATCGCCCTCGGCCTGTTCGCGACCAATCGCGCGGTCGAGGCCCACCGCTGGAGCTGAGAGAAATGAAGCTGAAGAATTGGGGCCGGATCGCCGGCCTGTTCGGGATGGTGGTGCTGTTCAGCGCCATCTTCAATTGGCTGTTCGTCGCCGGCACCGTCGCCAGCACCGGCGTGATCGTGCGCCTCGCCCTCGGCGTCGTCGCCATCGTCTTCTGGCTGGGCACGACGCGCGGCGAGAACCGCTTCGGTCGCGGCACCTTCTACGGCGGCGTCAGCGCCGTCTCCGGCCTGGTGGTGGTCGCGGCGCTGGCCGGCGTGAACTACATCGCGGTGAAGAAGTCGAAGAGCTGGGACCTGACCAAGGACCACATCTTCACCCTCTCCGATCAGACCACCGGCGTGCTCAAGGGCCTCAAGGGTCCGGTCACGGTGGAGGCCTTCTACTCCGGCAACGAGCAGGGCTACGCGGAGTTGAAGTCGCGCCTCGAGCAGTACACCGCGCAGACCGACAAGCTGAAGGTCGAGTTCATCGATCCGCTCAAGCACCCGGCGGAAGTGAAGGCGATGAACATCTCCGAGAGCGGGCCGCGCGTCGTCGTCAAGAGCGGCGGCAAGGAGTCGCGCACCAAGGAGCTCTCCGAAGAGGCGCTCACCAACGCGCTCCTCGAGGTCACCCGCGGCACCAGCAAGAAGGTCTACTTCACCATGGGCCACGGCGAGCACGCCATCGCCGACGACACCGAGCGCGGCCTCAAGCTTCTCGTCGACAGCCTGAAGAGCGAGGGCTACCAGGTCGACGACATCCTGCTCGCCGAGCACAAGCAGATGCCCGACGACGCGCAGGCGGTGGTGGTGGCCGGCCCGGCCGCGGCATTCGGCGAAGGCGAAGTGAAGCTGCTCAAGGACTGGGTGGAGAAGGGCGGCAAGCTCGTCGCCATGATCGATCCCGGCGCGCAGATCGGCCTGGAGGGCCTCTTCGAGAGCTGGGGCATCCACGTCGGCAAGGACGAGGTCATCGATCCGGAGGCGCAGAATCCGGAGCTGGCCATCGGCCAGAGCTACGCCGACCACCCCATCACGCAGCCGCGCAGCTCGCCGTTCGCGCAAGCCACCATCTTCCCGGTGGCGCGCTCGGTTTCCCGATCGCCGAAGCCGCCGGAGGATTGGACCGTGACGGAGCTGGCCAAGACCGGCGACCGCGCCTGGGGCGAGACCAGCTCGTTCGCCAACGGCAAGGTCGAGTTCAACGAGGGCAAGGACCTCAAGGGCCCCGTGCCGCTGGCGGTCGCCGCCATCAAGCCGCTCGGCGAGACGCGCGTGGTGGTGGTGGGCAACTCGCTCTTCGCCGCGAACGGCTACCTGCGCCTCTACGGAAACAAGGACTTCGCCCTCAACGCCGTTTCCTGGGCGGCCAAGGAAGAGTCGCGCATCACCATCCGCCCCAAGCAGCGGCACGGGAACCGCCTCTTCCTCAGCGCCAAGCAGAAGAACACCATGACCCTGTTCGCCTTCGATCTGCTGCCCTTCGGCCTGCTCTTCGCCGGCCTGGTGGTCTGGCAGACCCGCAAGTCCCGGTAGCTCGCCATGAAGCAGACGACCAAGACGCTCCTGGGGCTCGCCGTGTTGCTCGCCGTCGCCGGCGTCGTCGGCGGCGCCGCGCTCTGGACCGGCAAGCAAGAGGCGAAGAAGGAGGAAGCCAAGGAGAAGGGCGAGAAGCTCTTCGACTTCGACAAGGCGCACGTGAAGACGTTGCGTCTGGAGAAGGGCGGCCAGCTCGTCGTGCAGCTGGAGAAGAGCGACAAGGGCTGGCAGCTCACGCAGCCGGTGCAGGCGCGCGGCGACGACGCGATGATCGACCCCCTGCTCACCGCGCTCTCCAGCCTCAAGGAGAAGAAGTCGCTCGACGGCGAGAAGGATCTGAAGCCGTTCGGCCTCGACAAGCCGGCGCTGGAAGTCTCGGTCAAGCTCGACGACGGCAAGGAGCAGGCCGTGCAGTTCGGGGGGAGAACGCCTTCGACAACACGCTCTATGCGAAGAAGAAGGGCGACTCCGCCGTGCGCGCGATCGACGCCTGGCACAAGAGCACCTTCGACAAGAGCGCCTTCGACCTGCGGGAAAAGCGCATCACCGAGCTGCCCGCCGGCGCCGAGGTGAAGCGCATCGAGGTGACCTCCGCCGCGCCGCGCTACACGCTGGAGAAGGACGGCGCCGCCTGGAAGGTGAACGGGCAGGCCGCCGACAACGCCACCGCCGGCACCGTCGCAAGCGCGCTCAAGGAGCTGCGCGCCACCGCCGTCGCCGCGGAGACCTCTTCGAAGCTCTCCGAGTTCGGGCTCGACAAGCCGGCCGCGGTGGCCAAGGTGACGGCCGGCGCCGAGACGCGCACGGTGAAGCTCGGCAAGGACGCCGCGGGGAAGGCGTACGCGATGCGCGACGATTCGCCCGTGGTCTACGAGGTCGCGCCGCAGATCCTCACCGACGTGGAGAAGCAGCCCTTCGACCTGGAGAACAAGCAGCTCTTCCACGTGGACCGCGAGGCGCTGCGCAAGGCCGTCTTCGAATCTTCCGCGGGCAAGGTGGTGATCGCGCGGACCAAGACGGCATCTCCCGACGGAGGCGTGTCGGAAGAGGTGTTCACCGTGGTCGCCCCGAAGCAGGGTCCGGCGAGGAAGTGGAAGACCTCCTCTACGCTCTACGCCGTCAGCTCGCTGCGCGCTGCCGCATTCGACGGGCCGGTGCCGCCCGCGAAGGAACTGGCCAGATACGGCCTGGACAAGCCGAAGACGGTGACGTTCCTGGGCGACGGCGACAAGGTGCTCCTGCGCCTGCGCGTCGGCGCGGAGAAGGACGGCAAGCCCTATGCGCTCGCCGACGGCTTCGACAAGCTGGTCCAGGTGGACAAGGGCATCGTCGACGACTTCCCCTGGAACGTGTCCGACGCGCTGGAGCCGCCTCCCGCCCCGCGGGCCAGCAAGTAAGCGGCTGAAACAGTTGCGGGAACGCGGTGGATCAAGTATCCAACCGCGTTCCCGCTCTCGTCAGGAGTCGTAGATGGCGCGCGTCACCGTCGAAGATTGCCTTCCGCTGGTCGACAACCGCTTTGCCCTGGTGCTGCTTGCGACCAAGCGCGCGCGGCAGTTGATGGCGGGCGCGCGGCCGCTGATCGAGGCCAAGGACAAGCCGCCGGTGCTCGCGCTCCGCGAGGTGGCGACGGGAAAGGTGCGGTTCGACCGCCCGGTGCGCGCCGCCCTGGCAGGCGAGTACGACAACGAGAAGTTGCCGCAGGGCGCCTCGCCGTCGCGCAAGTGAGCAGGCCGCCAAGGCCCGGTTCCGTGGGCTAGCCGCAGACGCAGACGGCCGCGGCGTCCCGAGGCGCGCCCGCCTTCACCACCAGCTTGCAGTCCGGCCCCCGCGCGCGGCATGCGTGCTCGGCGCGCGCGCCCTGGTCGGCATGGCTTTTCGGCGCGCGGCGGGGCTGCGAAGGCGAGGCGAGCACCGCCACCCAGCCGACCGCGACCGTCACCAACGCTCCCACGAACAGGTTCATCTCCTCGAGGACCGGCCGCGGCGCGGGTGGGCCACGGTACGTCGAAATTGCCGTGGCAACGGAGAGTTCCAGGATCTCAGACTTTGGTCTGCTTGTGTAGGGTTTCGCGCATCTGGTAGGCGCTTGTTCGTTGGTCTGCCGACCAAGCCCTCCTTTCCATACCCAAGCAGCCTCGTCGCGTACCGCGGCGAGCTCCGGAGCCTACATGCGTCTCACCCTGCACTCCCGGCCGGCGTTCCTCGCCGCAGCCGTTCTTTGCTCCAGCACCGCCTCGTTCGCAGGCTTCCAGCAGCCCGGCGCGATTCCCGCGGAGAAGATCGAAGCGAACCCTGCCGCCACGCCGCGCTTCACCTGCGAGCTGAGGAAGTTCGATCTCAGCCAGGGCCTGTTCTGCTACGGACCCGCTGCGATGCGCAGCGCGTACAAGACCGACACCCTGATCAACGCCGGGAACGACGGCACGGGCCAGACCATCGTCATCCTCGACGCGTTCGGCAGCCCCACCGCCAAGGCCGACCTCGACGCCTTCGACGCGACCTTCGGCGTTCCGGCGCCGCCCTCGTTCAGGGTCGTGACCATGCCGGGCACGCCGGCCTTCAACCCCAACGACAACAACATGCTCGGCTGGGCGGAGGAGACCTCGCTCGACGTGCAGTGGGCGCATGCCATCGCCCCGGGCGCGAACATCGTCCTCGTGGCCGCGGCCAGCAACTCGGACGACGACCTCATCGCCGGCCTCAACTTCGCCATCGACAACCGCCTGGGCAACGTGGTCTCGATGAGCTTCGGCGAGTCCGAATTCTTCCTCACCGACGCCGACGGCCAGCGCGTGGTGGCGGCCTGGGAGCGCGCATTCAAGAACGCGCGCGAGCGTCGGATCACGCTCTTCGTCTCCTCCGGCGACCAGGGCAGCACCAACACCGGCGGAGACGACGTGCTGCCCTTCCAGAACGTCAGCTACCCGGCCTCCTCCCCGCAAGTAACCGGCGTGGGCGGCACCAACCTCTTCTTCGGCGCCGCCGGGCACGCCGATCCGAATGGCGCGTACATCGGCGAACAAGTGTGGAACGACGGCTTCGGCGCGGGCGGCGGCGGCGTCAGCGCCCTCTTCCGCGAGCCGGACTTCCAGCACGACGGCCTGAGCAAGTCGCAGGAGAAGGCGCTGCACGGCATGCGCGGCGTGCCCGACCTGGCGTACAACGCCGGCGTGGTGGGCGGCGTCATCGTGCACCTCGGCTTCCTCCCCGGATTCCCGCCCTCGGGCGCGTTCTTCATCTTCGGCGGCACCAGCGCCGGCGCCCCGCAGATGGCGGGCGTCGTCGCCGACGTGAACCAGGCCGCGGGCCACGCGCTCGGGAACATCAACAAGCGCCTCTACAAGGCGGGCAAGAACGGCCTCAACGCCGCGCTCTTCCACGACGTGACCGTGGGCGACAACGCCTGGGACGACGGCCTCGTCGCGGTGCCGGGCTTCTCCGCGACGCCTGGCTTCGACCTCGCCACCGGCTTCGGCACGCCGAACTTCGGCGCGGCGGGCGCCATCTTCTCGGACTCGGGCGACGAGGGTCACCCCAACAACTGAGACGAATCGCACCGACGTTCCACAGGCGGCCTCCGGCGCAGACGCCGGGGGCCGTCCTGCTTCGGCGTCCGTGCTACCGGCGCTAGGCCGCCCAGGCCAGGGCGCCCTGCGCCAGCGCGGAGAACTTCTCCCCGCCGGAGAGCCGGTACAGCCGGCGCGCGTCGCGCAAGAGCGCGTCCAGCCGTCCCGCCAGCACGTAGCGCGCTTCCCACGCCTTGGCGCAGGCCGCGGCCAGCGCGGAGGCGAGCCGGTACCGGTCGCGCTCCGGCTCGGTGAGCCCCGCGCGCAGCACGCTGCGCTCGAAGAGGTTGCGCCGCAGCGCCGGGGAGGCCGCGCGCCGGCCCGTGGCCCACAGCTGCAGGACCACCGCCAGGTACTTGTCGAGCTCGCCCTGGACCTCCAATTCGAGCTGCGAGACCTGCCCTCCCTGGCCCGCCCGATGCGCGAGGTAGAGGAAGTGCGAGACGCCCTCCGCCGCGGCGCAGAAGCCCGAGAGCCGCTCCAGCGTCCAGGGCTCGGTGGAAGCGCGCGCCAGTTGCGCCAGAACGCCGTCCTCGAGGAAGAGCGCCACGTGCAGCTCCTCGCCGCTCTCGCGCAGCAGCAGCGCCTCCTGCGGGCTGGCGAAAGGGGCGTGCTGCTCGCGGAAGGCGCGATCCACCAGGAACTCGCGCACGGGCGCGGCCTGGACGCCGTGCACCGACTGCAAGAGCTGCTGCAGTTGCGAGAGTCCGAGGAGCGCGCTCACTGCACGAAACCCTTGCGCGGGACCACGCCCTTCTGCACGAGCAGGGTGGCCAGCCTCCCGCTTCCGGTCTTGAGCCACCGTTCGTAGAGGCGAACGACGCCGGCGTTGGTGGAGCTGAGCGTGCGTTCCGAGACCTCGTTGAGCAGATCGACCAGCAGCCGGAACTTCTCCGAAAGCTCCTCCCAGAGGCTGCGCTCGAGCGCGTGGCGCGCCACCGCGTCGTAGGCGCGGCCCCCCATGGCGATGTAGTAGTCCACGTCCACCAGCGAGGAGCGGCGCGCGAGCGAGTCGGGGAAGAAGCCGGAGACGAACAGCGACGTGTCTCCCAGCCGACGAAGCAAGCGCAGACGGGCAGGTCCTGCCTCCTCCAGCGCGTCCTTGAGCAGGAAGGCGAGCGGCCGCTGCTGGTAGCTTCCGTCCTCGGCCTGGATGTAGAGCGCCTCGGAAGCGAGAAATTCGTGAAGCAGGTTCACGAGATACAGCTCGGTGAAGGGCTGTACGCGGGCGCGCTGGTTCTCGATGGCAGAGGTCAGGATCTCGCGGAAGAACTCCCGGATCGACTGCGAACTCAGGATCGGCGCGTCGGACAAGCACACCTCCTCCTGAAAATAGTACGTGGATTCCTCGGATCGGCAAGGTGCGATGGCCGGTGCGATGGCCCTTGACACACCCACCCACGAGGTTACATTGCGCCCGCTTTGGCACTCCCCCACTGCGAGTGCCAGCGTCACCCAGGAGGAAAAAAGCCATGAAGATTCGGCCTCTGCAGGACCGCGTGATCGTGAAGCGCGTGCAGGAGGAAGAGAAGACGAAGGGCGGCATCATCATTCCCGACACGGCCAAGGAAAAGCCGGTCGAGGGCGAGGTCATCGCGGTCGGGAACGGCAAGGTGCTCGAGGACGGCAAGGTCCGCCCTCTCGACATCAAGGCGGGTGACCGCGTGCTGTTCTCCAAGTACGCCGGAACCGAGATCAAGATCGACGGGCAGGAACACCTCATGATGCGCGAGGAAGACATCCTCGGCGTGATCGAGAAGTAGGGAGACTGACGAACATGGCCAAGGAAATCCTTTTCGACGTACGGGCCCGCGAGGCGATCCTCAAGGGCGTCAACACTCTGGCCGACGCGGTCAAGGTCACCCTGGGTCCCAAGGGCCGCAACGTGGTGATCGAGAAGTCGTTCGGCGCCCCCACCATCACCAAGGACGGCGTGACGGTGGCCAAGGAGATCGAGCTGGAGAACAAGTTCGAGAACATGGGCGCGCAGATGGTGAAGGAGGTCGCCTCCAAGACCTCCGACGTGGCCGGCGACGGCACCACCACCGCCACCGTGCTCGCGCAGGCCATCTTCC
Organism: uncultured delta proteobacterium; assembly: GCA_963792275.1. Lineage (GTDB taxonomy): Bacteria > Myxococcota > Myxococcia > Myxococcales > 40CM-4-68-19 > 40CM-4-68-19. The sequence goes on along the minus strand of CAWBVQ010000003.1, from coordinate 519,956 downwards.
GCGAGGGCGCGAAGCTGGTGGCCGCGGGCAACAACCCGATGGAGATCAAGCGCGGCATCGACAAGGCCGTCGAGACGGTGGTCGCGGAGCTGAAGAAGCTCTCCAAGCCCACCAAGGACCACAAGGAGATCGCCCAGGTCGGCATCATCTCCGCCAACGGCGACACCACCATCGGCAACATCATCGCGGAGGCGATGGAGAAGGTCGGCAAGGAAGGCGTGATCACGGTCGAGGAGGCCAAGGGCCTGGAGACCACGCTGGAGGTGGTCGAGGGCATGCAGTTCGACCGCGGCTACCTCTCGCCCTACTTCGTCACCGACCCGGAGCGCATGGAGGTGGTGCTCGAGGATCCGTACATCCTCATCCACGAGAAGAAGATCAGCTCCATGAAGGACCTGCTCCCGCTGCTCGAGCAGGTGGCGCGTTCGGGCAAGCCGCTGCTCATCATCGCCGAAGAGGTCGAGGGCGAGGCGCTGGCCACGCTGGTGGTCAACAAGCTGCGCGGCACGCTCAACGCCGCCGCGGTGAAGGCGCCCGGCTTCGGCGACCGCCGCAAGGCCATGCTCGAGGACGTCGCCACGCTCACCGGCGGCCGGATGATCGCCGAGGACCTGGGCGTGAAGCTGGAGACGGTGACGCTCAACGACCTGGGCCGCGCCAAGCGCGTGACCATCGACAAGGACAACACCACCATCGTCGACGGCGCGGGCAAGAAGAGCGACATCGAGGCGCGGGTGAAGCAGATCCGCGCGCAGATCGAGGAGACCACCTCGGACTACGACCGCGAGAAGCTGCAGGAGCGCCTCGCGAAGCTGGTGGGCGGCGTCGCCGTCATCCACGTCGGCGCGGCCACCGAGACGGAGATGAAGGAGAAGAAGGCCCGCGTCGAGGACGCGCTGCACGCAACCCGCGCGGCCGTCGAGGAGGGCATCGTGCCCGGCGGCGGCGTGGCGTACCTGCGCGCGCTCAAGGCGCTGGACACGCTCAAGGTCGAGCCGGGTGAGAAGTTCGGCGTCGACATCATCCGCAAGTCCCTGGAGGAGCCCATCCGCCAGATCGTCGGCAACGGCGGCTGGGAGGGCAGCATCGTGGTCAACAAGGTGCGCGAGGGACAGGGCGCGTTCGGGTTCAACGCCGCCACCGGCAACTACGAGGATCTGCTCGCGGCCGGCGTGATCGACCCGACCAAGGTGTCCCGCACGGCGCTGCAGAACGCGGCGTCGGTGGCCTCCCTGATGCTCACCACCGAGGCGATGGTGGCGGAGCGCCCGAAGGACAAGGAAGAGGCCCCGGCAGGCGGCGGCCACGGGATGGGCATGTAGTGTAGGGGACACCATCCGCCCGAAGGGCGGCGATGGTGTCCACAGTGCACTTCAAGCGAAGGCCCGCCGGGGAGACCCGCGCGGGCCTTTGCTTTTGGGTTTGGGTCCAGGGAACGGGTTCAGGTTTCAGTTCAGGTTCGGGGGCCCCATGGATCTTGGGCTTGCGGGACGGGCGGTGTTGCTCATCGGAGCGGGGCGCGGCCTTGGCGGCGCCGCTGCCCTGGCCATCGCGCGAGAAGGAGCAAAGGTTGCGGTGGTGGCGCGCACCGCGGCGGACCTCGAGGCGCGCGCCAAGGAGTGCGCGGCCGCGGGAGCAGCGCATGCGGTGGGCATCGTCGCGGATGCGACGGATGGCGCCCAGCTCGAGGAGGCCGTCGAGCGCGCCGCGGACCAGCTCGGGGGACTCGATGCGCTGGTGACGCTGGTTGGAGGATCGCAGCCGGGCGGCACCGCGGAGCTGACAGACGACGCGTGGCAGGCGGCGTACGCGCGGAATCTCTGGCCGGCGGTGCGGGCGAGCCGGACGGCGCTGCCGCACCTGGCCGCGAGCGCGGCGAGGCGTGGCTTCACCCACGGCGGGCGGAGCCGGGAGGCCAGCGTCATCGTCCACGTGGCGAGCGTCTGGGGGCGCGAAGGCGGAGGCGCCATGACCTACAACACCGCCAAGGCGGCGCTGATCTCGCTGGCGCACGAGCAGGATCGCGAGCTTGCGCCGCGCGGCGTCCGCGTGCTCTCGGTGGCGCCGGGAAGCATCCTCCATCCGGGCGGCTCGTGGGAGCGCCGGCAGAAAGCGGACCCTGCCGGCATGGCGGACTTCGTCCGGCGCGAAATCCCCTTCGGCCGCTTCGGCACCGCCGCGGAGGTCGGGGACGCCATCGCCTTCTTGATCAGCCCCCGGGCGAGCTGGGTGGCGGGCGCCTGCGTGGTCGTGGACGGGGGGCAGTCGCGCAGCTTTTGAGCCCGGTGTGCATCCTAAGAGGCGTGAAACCCGTCAAAATCTACACCACCGAAACCTGTCCCTACTGCGTCCGCGCCAAGCGCCTGCTGGAGAAGAAGAAGGTCCCCTACGAGGAGATCGACGTCTCCTGGGACGACGAGAAGCGCATGCAGCTGATGCAGCAGACCGGCCGCAGGACCGTGCCGCAGATCTTCATCGGCGACCAGCACGTGGGCGGCTCCGACGAGCTCTACGCGCTGGAGCAGCGGGGCGAGCTGGACGGGATGCTTCAGTAGAAGAGCAGGCGCGCCACACGGTTGGCGGCGCGCACGATGGACTCGGGCTCGAGCAGCGGCGGCGCTGCCGCGAGCGCCACCAGGGCGAAGAGCAGCGCCAGCCGCGCAGGGCGCCGCGCCGGCAGCGAGTCGAGGAAGAGCAAGGGCAGGACGAGCACTCCCGCCGCGGCCAGCGCTGCCAGCGCCGGCGGAAGGCCGTTGGCGAGGAGCACCACTGCCATCGCCAGCGCCGAGGCGGCGTGGAAGACGTCGCGGCCGTTCCCCGCGAACCAGCGTCCGCGGTACGCCTCCGCCAGCGTGCGCGACAGCTCGAGAAAGCCGGTGGCGATGACCACGCCGAGCGCGCCCAGCAAAAGGCCGGTGTCCTGGGCGATCAGCCGGCGCATGCTGCCGAGCGGTTCCACCGGTGGCGCAATAACATGCCTTCCGGCACAATGCGCGACCCGTGCGCGCGCTCACCTTTGCCCTGCTCTGTTGCGCCTGCATCGAGCGTCCCTTCGACCAGCCGCAGGCGCACGCCCGCCCCCACGTGGACCGAGCGGCGCTGGGCGACGTGCTGGTCCCGCCGCCGTCGGGCTCGGTCCCCATGGGCGCCGTCTTCGGCAACGCCGCCGAGCTGGTCGCCTACAAGCTGGAGCCGCCGCAGCTGGTCGCCGGGCCAGCGCGCGGTCCTCACGCTCTACTGGCGGTGCCGCGCGGAGCTGGAGGCATGGCACGTCTTCGTGCACCTCGACGACGCCACCACCGGCGAGCGCATCCACGCCGAGCACGATCCCGCCGGCGGCCGCTTTCCCACCGACGCGTGGAAGCCGGGCGACTTCATCGCCGACTCCTTCCCGTTCGTGGCCGGAAGCCATCCGCTGATGCTCTACGTGGGCTTCTATTCGCAGGGGGAGAACCGGCTGCCGCTCACCAGCCCGGGGCGCGGCAGGGACGACGGCAACAACCGGCTGCTCGCAGGCGTGCTGCCCCTCGCGCGCTGATGCGGGCCTTCTCCGTTGCGCTGCTTCTGGCGCCCGCCGCGCTGGCGCACCAGCCGAGCGTCTCGTACAGCGAGCTGTCGGTCGCGCGGGCGCGAGATCTCCGGCGTGCTGCGGTTCTCCCTCTCGGACCTGCGGGCGCAGATCGAGGATCGACGATCCGTCCGACCCTCCGCTGCCCGCGCTGCAGCGGCTGGTCGTCGAACCTTTCAGTCTCGAGGCGCAAGGCAAGCCGTGCGCGCTGCAGCCCGGGATTTCGGCGGCGCCCGACGGCGAGGACGGCCTGGCCGTCTCCGCGCGCTGGGTGTGTCCCGAGCCCGTCGGAGGATCTCTCCGCCCGCGCGGGATTCGTCGAGTCCTTCGCCTCCGGGCACACGCACCTCTGCCGCATCGACTTCGGCTCCGGCGAGGTGTCCCAGCGCGTGGCCCAGGCCGACGACCCGTCGTTCGAAGCGCGCCGCATCCGCTCGCCGGCGCGCGAGTTCTGGCGCTTCCTCCGGCTCGGCATCCAGCACATCTTCACCGGCTACGACCACATCGCCTTCCTCATCGGGCTCTTGCTCCTGGGTGGAAGGCTGGGCGAGCTGGTGAAGATCGTCACCGCCTTCACCGTCGCGCACTCGGTTACTCTGGCTCTTGCCACCCTGGGCATTCTCAGCCCGCCGGCGCGCCTGATCGAGCCGTCCATCGCGGCGAGCATCGTCTTCGTCGGCCTGGAGAACCTCTGGGCGCTGCGCACCGGGCACGCCGCCTCGGCCCTGCGCCATCGCTGGATGCTGACCTTTGCCTTTGGCCTCGTGCACGGATTTCGGCTTCGCCTCGGTGCTGCGCGAGCTGGAGTTGCCCAGGGGCACGCTTGCCACCGGGCTGGTCTCGTTCAACCTGGGGGTGGAGTGCGGCCAGGTGGCCATCGTGGCGGCGGCGCTTCCGCTCTTGCGCAAGCTCCTTCGCGCCCGGCCGCCGTTTGCCGCCGTTGCCTCCGCTTGTGTCGCGGTCCTCGGGGCGGTCTGGGCCGTCCAGCGCCTGGGATGACAGGTTCACGGGCGGCCGCGGGTTAGACTTTGGTGCATGGGGCCGCTCGGGGACCTTCGCACCATCGGCGTCTGCCTCTCGCTCCCGTTCTGGGCGTGCGCGAGGCAGGCCGTCCCGGGCCCGCCCGCGACCCAACTGCACGACGTGATCTTCGACCGGTACTCGCCGCTCTCCGCCAGCGCCGAGATTGCCCGCCGCACGCTCACACCCCTCACTTTCGTGCACGGGCAGCAGGCTCTTGCAGCCAAAGGACAAGCGCTCGCCGATCAGCCGATCGATCTCGCCCAGGAGAAGTTCGCCGTCTACGTTCCCGCCGGAGCGCCGCCGCCGGGCGGCTATGGCCTCTTGGTCTTCGTCTCGCCCGGGCCCGATGCGCCGGAGCCCCGCCGCTGGCGCCCGCCCCTGGACCGGCACGGCCTCATCTTCGTCAGCGCGGCGCATTCGGGCAACGAGGCAAGCGTGCTGGAGCGGCGCCTTCCGCTGGCGCTGCTCGCCTACGAGAACGTCCGGGCGCGATATCGCATCGACCCGAGCCGCGTCTATGTGGGCGGCCTGTCCGGCGGCTCGCGGGTAGCCGAGGTTGCCGCCCTCGCCTATCCCGACGTGTTTCGCGGCACGCTGCTGAACGCGGGCAGCGAGCCGATTGGCGGCGAGCGCGGCATCTACCTGCCTCCGGCCGACCTCTTCCGGCGCTTCCGGCGAACCCGGCTGGTCTATGTGACCGGCGAAGACGACCCGGGCAACCTGGAGGACGACCAGATCAGCCAGGCCTCGATGAAGGAGTGGTGCGTCTTCGACGTCGAGGTTCAGGTCGCGCGCCGGCGCGGGCACGAGGCGCTGGACGCCGCCGCCCTGAACGACGCGCTCGATGCCCTGGACCGCCGCTCCGCCATCGACGAGGCCGGATTGGAGCGCTGCAGCGAGCGCGTCGAGCGCGAGTTGTCCTCGCGCCTGGCGGACGCCGAAGCGGCGCTGGCACGCGGCGATCGCGAAGGCGCCCGCGCGCGCATCGCCGCCATCGACCGCCGCTACGGAGGGCTTTCGGCGCCGGCGATCGTGGAACTGGACGCGCGGCTGACGGCGCAGCGATGAAGCCCCGCTGCGCGCCGCGCGGCCACTAGTCGTCGCTGTCGCTCGCCAGGATCCCCGCGGCGAACCAGCGATTGGCGGCGCTGACGATGAGGAGAACAGGCGTGCCGCAGTCGGCCGGCGGCGCGGGAGTGAGCGCGGCGTCGATCCGGAAGTCGCCATTGGCCGCGAGCGGCACGCCGGCGGGGTCGGTCGAATGTGCGGTTGCGGTCGCCGCAGGTCCGCAGAACAGCACGGCATGGACGCTCTGGCCCGCGTTGGTGCCGATGCCATTGCCCCCGGCGAGGAGGAGCCTGCGGCCCTGCACCTTGATCCGGCCGCTCACGTCGATGTTGGCGGTGAGCCGGTCGATGTGCCAGGGCACGCCGCCGGGCTGGATGCCGCGCACCACGTTGAGCACCGGGGCATTGGCGGCGATTCCGCTGACGGGGTCCACGGCGATGCCTCCGTCGAAGCTGAGCAGCAGATCGCGGGCGTTGCCCGCAGGAGCCATCAGCACTGCGAGGAACAATCCCAGCATCCAGCTCTTCATGTGTACCCCCGCTGCGAAAGTGACGAGGGGCGCGGATTACGCCGCGCGAGCAGGAAGGTCAAGAGCGCATGCGTCGCGACCCGCCCAGCGCGTGCCGTGGCGGCCGTCAGTTCTCCGCGGGAGTGTGCATCGCGAACCACCGGGCCAGCGCGTCGCGGAACTTCTCCGGCTCTTCCATGAGGAAGAAGTGGCTGCTCTGGTCGAACATCACCGTCTCGGCGCGGGGAATGCGCTCCGCCATCCAGCGCGTGGCCGTGGGCGAGCAGATGGGGTCGAGCCTTCCCGCCAGGATCAAGGTCGGGCAGGAGATGCGGCCCAGGCGGTCGAGCGTGTTGTGCTCCAGGCAGGCCTGGTTCTGGCGGATGTAGCAGGCCGGCAGCCGCGCCTCGCCGCCGATCAGGCGCTCGATCCCGGCGACCCGGGCCCGCTGGGTATTGAAGAACTCCGGCGAGACGAAGTTCTGCACCGAATGGCGGGCATGGTCCGCCCAGTTGTGGCGCCATTCCAATACTTCGCGCATGTTGGCGAGGACGCGCGCGCCCAGTGGATCGAGCTTGCCGAAGGAGGCGCAGAGCACCAGCGACTGCACGCGCTTGGGAGCGAGCAGCGCGATGTGCTGCGCCACCGCCCCGCCCATCGACCGGCCCACCACGTGCGCGCGCGAAAGGCCGACGGCATCCATCAGGCCCAGGGTGTCGTGCGCCAGGTCGAGCGTGCTGATCGGCTCGTCGCGCTGCGTGCTCCGCCCGGCGCCGCGGTTGTCGAAGGCGATGGCGCGGTGGCGGTCGCGCACGCTCTCGATCTGCGCAGCCCAGGCGGTGTGATCGCCGGCGAGCCCGTGGATGAAGAGCACGGGAAAGCCGCTGCCCTCCTCGACGTAGAAGATCTGGTTCTGGCGGACGGTGACGAGCGGCATGTCCTATCTGAGGAGCTTGAATGCGTGGGTCCACTGGTTGCGGAGCAAACCGGCGATGCCCCAGGGCATGCACAGCGGCTCGATTTCGCCCGATCCGGGGATTCCGACCTTCATCTTGCTCTCCGCGCGAATGATCCGCAGTATGCCGGATCAGCTCCGCCGGAGACCAGCATGCCGCAAGCCGCGAAACCCATCTCCCGCTTTCCTGTTCCCGGCCTCGCCGAGCTGCCGGAAGACGTGCGCGCCCGCATCCTGGCCGTGCAGGAGAAGGCGGGCTTCGTCCCCAACGTCTTCCTCGTGCTGGCGCACCGGCCCGAGGAGTTTCGCGCCTTCTTCGCCTATCACGACGCGCTGATGGTCAAGGAGGGAGGCCTGAGCAAGGGCGAGCGCGAGATGATCGTGGTCGCCACCAGCTCCGCCAACTCCTGCCACTACTGCGTGGTGGCCCACGGAGCGCTGGTGCGCATCTACGAGAAGAACCCGCTGCTCGCGGACCAGGTGGCCATCAACTACCGCAAGGCGGACATCACCCCGCGGCAGCGCGCCATGCTCGACTTCGCCATCAAGGTGACGCTGCGTTCCGGCGAGCTGGACGAAGGCGACTTCGCCCGCCTGCGCGAGCATGGCTTTTCCGACGAGGACGGCTGGGACATCGCCGCCATCGCCGCGTTCTTCGGCATGAGCAACCGCCTCGCCAACATGAGCGGCATGCGGCCCAACGACGAGTTCTACCTGATGGGGCGGGTGCCGAAGGCGCGCTGACCGATCAGCGTCCGCACCACTTCGCCGGCCGCTTCTCCAGGAAAGCCTGGATCCCTTCCTGCGCGTCGGCGGCGGCTGCGTTCGCCGCCATCACGTCCTGCGCGTAGTCGTAGGCCAGCGGCTGCGGCATCTGCAGCTGCCGGTAGAACGCCGCCTTTCCCACCGCGACCACGTAGGGGCTGGAGGAGGCGATCTTCGCCGCCAACGCCCGCGTCGCCGCAGGAAGCTCGGCGAGGGGAACCACCCGGTTCACCAGGCCCGCGGCGAGCGCATCCGCGGCGGAAATGGCCTCTCCGGTGAGCAGCATCTCCATCGCCCGGCGCGCGCCGACGGCGCGGCTGAGCGCGACCATGGGCGTGGAGCAGAACAGCCCGATCTTGACCCCGGGCGTGGCGAAGCGCGCCTCCGCCGCCGCCACCGCAAGGTCGCACGAGGCCACCAGCTGGCAGCCCGCGGCGGTGGCCACGGCGTGCACCTGCGCGATGACCGGCTGCGGGATCGCCTGGATGGTCTCCATCAGCGCGGTGCAAGCCTCGAACAGCTCGCGGTAGAAGCCGCCGTCGCGCCCCACCATCTCGGAGAGATCGTGCCCTGCGGAGAAGGCGGGGCCGTTGGCGCGCAGGATCACCGCCCGCACCTCCGCGTCCTGGCCGAGCGCCCGGAAGCACGCGGTCAATTCCTGCAGCATCCGCAGCGAGAGCGCGTTGCGGCGTTCGGGCCGGTTCAGGGTCACGACCGCGGTGGCGCCTTCGCGCTCGAGCAGGATGTCCTGGAACGTCATGGCAGCTTCCTTTCCTCAGTGGATGCGCTTGGACTGACCGCGCCACTCCTGATCGCGCAGCACGTACTTCTGCACCTTGCCGGTCGAGGTCTTGGGGAGCGGTCCGAACTCGATCTGCCGCGGCGCCTTGAAGTGCGCGAGCACCGTCTTGCAGTGGCGGATGATCTCCTCCGCCGTCGCCTGCTTGCCCTCCTGCAGCGTGACGAATGCCTTCGGCACCTCGCCCCACTTCTCGTCGGGCACCGCGATGACCGCCGCCTCCAGGACCGCAGGATGGCTCACCACCGCCTGCTCCACCTCGATGGTGCTGATGTTCTCACCGCCCGAGATGATGATGTCCTTCTTGCGATCGCGCAGCTCGATCGCGCCGTCCGGATGGCGCACCGCCAGGTCGCCGCTGTGGAACCAGCCGCCCTGGAAGGCCTTGGCGGTCGACTCGGGATCGCGGAAATATCCCAGCATCACCACGTTCCCCCGCATCGCCACCTCTCCCATGCTCTGGCCGTCGGCGGGGACGTCGTTCATCTGGTCGTCGACGACCCGCACCTCGCCGGCGCAGGGGTTGGGAAAGCCCTGGCGCGCCTGGAGGGCTGCACGCCGGGCAGGCGGCAGCTCGCTCTCGCCGGGTGCGGGAACGGCGATGGTGAAGGGCCCATACACCTCGGTGAGCCCGTAGACGTGATCGAGCTCGAAGTTCAGCTCCGTCATGCGCGCGATCAAGGTCGGCGAAGGCGGCGCTCCCGCGGTGAAGAGGCGCACGGGGCGCTCCAGCTTGCGCGCCTCGGGATGCGAGATGAGCATGGTGCAGACGGTGGGCGCGCCGCAGAAGTGCGTGACGCCCTCGCGGAAGAGGCGCCAGACCTGCGCCGGCTCCACCCGCGGAATGCACACGTTGCAGGAGCCCACCGCGGCCGTGGCCCAGGGAAAGCACCAGCCGTTGCAGTGGAACATCGGCAGCGTCCAGAGATATCGGCTGTCCGCGGTGAGCCGGTGGTCGAGCGCCATCGCCAGCGCGTTGAGGTAGGCGCCGCGGTGATGGTAGACGACGCCCTTGGGGCGGCCGGTGGTGCCGGAGGTGTAGTTGATGGTGATGGGCTCGTCCTCGCTCTCCACCGGCGCCGGGATGCGGTCCTCGCTGCCGGTCGAGAGCAGCGCTTCCCAGTCGCGGGAGAGGTCGTAGCGCTTCACTTCCTTTGGCACGCGCGCGACGGCCGCGTGCAGGTCGGGAGCGAAGAAGACGGCGCGCGCGCCGGAGTGCTCCACGATGTAGGCGACCTCGTCGGCGTTGAGGCGGGTATTGATGGCCACCAGCACGCCTCCGCCCAGCGGCACGCCGAAGTGCGCGAGCAGCAACGGCTCGGAGTTGAGGGCGAGGAAGGCGATGCGGTCGCCCTTCTCCAGGCCGGCCCGCCGCAGCGCGGAGGCAAGCCGGCGCGCGCGGCCGCGCATCTGCCGCCAATTGAAGCGCAGGTCGCCGTCCACGACGGCAACGCGCTCGGCATGGACCTCGCCTGCGCGCTCGAGGAAGTGGAGCGGGGTGAGCTCCTGCCGGTAGACGCGGGACTCGGACATGGCGGACCTCGGAAGAGGTCGAAATCCACGCCGGACGAGCCGCAAAGTCAATGCGGCCCCTCGTCGGTTTTGACCTGTTGCGCGGCGGAGCGCTTCGCGACAGCATTCGCGGCCATGCGGCGTCGATGGATAGGGGTGGTGGCGGTCCTCGCGGTCGCCGTCGCGTTGTGGCTCGGGCGCAAGCGGCCGGCCACGTCGGGCGCCGCGCCCGCGCCGGAAGCCGCGGTCGCGCGCCCGCCCCTGGCCGTCGCTCCGCCTGCGAGACGCTCCATGCCGGCGCCGGCGATCCAGCTCTCGAAACCGGTGCTCGTCCGTCCGGCGCAGATCGATGCTCCCGGCGCGCTCGGAGGACGGGTCATCGATGCTGACACGGCCATCGGCGTCGGCGGCGCGGAGCTGACCTTCTCGCACGATGACGGCGCGTATTCCACCGTCACCGGCGCCGGCGGCGTTTTCCGCTTCGCGCCGCGCGCGGCGGGCACCTACCGCCTCGTCTCCATCGAGGCGAGGGGATACGCGCCGTTCGAAAGCGAGTTCGACCGCAGCCCCGTCTCCTTCACCAGCGTCCCGGGAAAGGACGTGGACGGCGTCGTGCTGCGGCTCACCCGCCAGCGCCGGTCCGGTGCGGTGGACGGCGGCACCGCCGCGGCCGACCGGCGCGACGGCGGCACGGAGGACGGCGGCAGTCCGGCGATTCCCACCGGCTCGCTCTTCGGGCGCGTCCGCGACGCGAGGACCAGCGCACCCGTCGCGGCGTTCGCCATTGCCCTCTTCCGCCGCGACGGCCTGCTCGCCACCACCATGGCCCCGGCGTCGTTCGTCGACCCTTCGGGAGCGTACCGGATCGACGGCCTCGAGCCCGGCACCTACGAGGCCACCGCGATGGCCGCGGGCTACGCGTGGTCGGGCTACGCGGTCGCGCAGATCGGCGATTCGCCGGCAGAAGCGAATTTCGCCCTCCACGCCGGAGCGCGCGTCACCGGCCGCGTCACCGACGATGCGACCAAACGCCCGGTCGCGGGCGCCGCCCTCTCGCTCGAAGGCCGCCGGGGGAACGCCGCGGACCTGCCGGTCGCGCCGCTCTCGCCCGAGGCCGAATCCGGCGGCGACGGCCGCTTCACGCTGGAGCACGTCCCACCCGACGCAATCGGCGTGAGCGCCGCGAAGGACGGCTACCTCGTGCGCCTGGTTCCGCTCGGACCGCTGCCGGAAGATGGCGACGCGCCGCCCCTGGCCATCGCGCTCACGCCACGGGAAGCGGCAGCCGACGCGAAGGTCGAGCTGACGGGCATCGGAGCCGTGCTGCGCACGCGCGGCGACACGCTGGAGATCCAGCAGGTGGTCCCCAACGCCGGCGCCTTCGACGCCGGGCTCGGTCCGGGCGACGCAATCCTCGCCATCGACGGCGTGCGGGTCACCGACCTCGGCTTCGAAGGCGCCGTCGGCGCCATCCGCGGCCCGGAGGGAACGACCGTCCTCTTGCGCATCCGCCGCGCCGACCGGGAACTGGACGTCGTGGTCACGCGCAAGCTCGTCCGCACCTGAAACGCAGAGCCGCGCCGGATCCCGTTTGCCGCGGCGCGTCCGGTGACGGCCCATCTGTTGATTCCCACCCATTTCTTGGCGAGCAAGCGCTTCGTCCCTAGATCGCTTGAGGAGGGTACGATGCCGGAGCCCATTGCCCGACCTGTAAGGAAAGAACGCGCACCGGATGGTGGGTTTTCCGGACGAGGTGCTGTTCCTCACCGACGCACCCGTTCCGTCCGGCGAAGTGCAGGCGCCAAACCCCGCGGGGCACGTCTCGACCCGGACGATCACCGACTGGTCGCTGCTCGAGACCTTCCTCGAGCCATGGCGCGAGCTGGCCAGGGCCACGGCGGAGCCAAACCCGTTCTACGAGCCCTGGATGCTAATGCCAGCGCTGCGCGCCTTCGCCGCGGCCGATCGCGTCGAGGTGGTGCTCGTCTTCCGCGGCGACGATCTCTGCGGCCTGTTCCCGGTCGCCTACCGCCGTGGCCGCGCCGAGCTGTGGCGGCACCCATACTGCTATTTGACCGCGCCCCTGCTCCGGCGCGGCTGCGAACGGGTGGCGATCCGCTGCTGGCTCGACGCCATTGCCGGGAGAGCGGGCCTGGTTCGCATCGAGGACATGCCCGCCGCGGGACGGCTCCGCACCCACCTCGTCGACGAGCTGAACGATCGCCGCTGGCCCGCGCTGGTCACCCAGGCGTACACGCGGGCCGTGCTGCAGCGCGCCGAAACCCCCGACGAATTCCTCACCCGCGCCCTCGCCAAGAAGCGGCGCAGGGAGTTCCGCAGGCAGCGCGCGCGGCTCTCGGAGCTGGGGGCGCTGATCACCGACGAGCTGGGTGCGGACGTGGACCCGGTGCCCTGGATTGACGAGCTGCTCTCGCTGGAGGCGCTGGGCTGGAAGGGGCGCGCGGGCGTCGACTCGGTCCGCGACCGCTCCTTCCTCGCCGAGATGGCGTCGGGAGCGGCCCGCGAACGCAAGCTGCAGATGCTCGCGCTGCGACTCGACGGGCGGCCGGTGGCGCTGAAGCTCAACCTGCTCGCCGGAGAGGGGGCGTTCGCGTTCAAGATCGCCTTCGACGAGAGCTTTGCCCGCTTCTCGCCCGGCGTCCTCCTCGAGCTGGACAACGTGGAGCGGGCGCACCAGCTTCCGGCGCTGCGCTGGATGGACTCCTGCGCGGCCCCGAACCGTTTCATGATCAACCATCTCTGGCCGGACCGCCGCGAGATCCAGACGCTCTTCTTCGCCACCGGCGGGACCCGCGGCGCCCTCGCCGTCGCCCTCATCCCGCTGCTCCATTTCTTCCGCAGGCTGGTGGGACGCGCATGAGCACCCCCCTGATCGAGCTGGATCCGACGATCTGCGACGCCTACTTCGATCGCAAGCCGTTCCATGTCCGGCATGCGCTCGCGGACCATCCTCTCTTCGCCTTGCCCCGCCTGATGGAGCTCGCCAGGCGGCTGCCGGAGGCCTTCGTCGAATACAACGCCGGGGCGCTGCCGGTCGGGGTCCGGCCGGAGGAGACTCCGCGCAACGGCCTTTCCCCGGAGGAGACGGTCCGGCGCATCGCGGAGTGCGGGTCGTGGATGGTGCTCAAGCGCGTCGAGCAGGATGCGGAGTATGGCCAGCTGCTCGATCAGTGCCTCGACGCGGTCGCGGTCCAGGCGAAGGTGCCGCGCATGCTCCGCCGGGAGGGCTTCATCTTCCTCTCCTCTCCCAACGCGGTCACCCCGTTCCATCTCGACCCGGAGCACAACTTCCTCCTGCAGATCCGCGGCAGCAAGACGGTGAGCATGTGGGACCGCGACGACCGGCTCGTGCTGCCGGAAGCGGAGGTGGAGAAGTTCCATGCCGCCTTCGTCCATCGCAACCTGCCCTGGCGCGACGTCTTCCAGACCACCGCCTGGGTGGTGCCGCTGAAGCCCGGACAAGGACTCCACTTCCCGGTGGCCGTGCCGCACTGGGTGCAGAACGGGCCCGAGGTCTCCATCTCCTTCAGCATCACCTTCCGCAGCGAAGCGTCGCACGCGCGCGAGCTCGTCTATCGCGCCAACGCCAAGCTGCGGAAGCTGGGGCTCTCGCCGCGCCCGCCCGGCGAGTCGCTGCTGCTCGACTCCACCAAGAGCGCGGCCTTCGCGGCGCTCGCCAAGCTCAAGCGCGCGCTTGTCCGCGGCCAGGCGGACGCGACCGTGACCGGCGAGGCGCGCCTTCCATAGGGCTGCGCTCCCAGGCAGCGGCCGGGAAGCCCCTCCTCAGGGGGCGGCGAAAGAAAATGGTCAGAGCCGCCCTGTAAGCCGGGGGCCTTCGCCGGTGTCCACACCGGACCGCGAGGAGTAGACAATCGCTTACAAATCAGCCGCTTGCGGTTTCGCGTGTTTCCGGCTGACCGCGTCGCCCGGTCACTTTTCGGGTGCACTTGGCCACGAAATGGCCAGGGCTCATCCTGCTGCTGCCAAGGCATGCTGCAGCCCGCGCGGCAGCTTCAGCGGCGCGAAGCGGTCTCGCGAATAGAGATAGTCCTCACCCGACTCGTCGACGACGCGGAGGAGCCCTTTGCGCTCAGCCGCAGCGTCGCGGAGCGCGATGTAGATCTTCCTGGGCTCGAGCGATGCCGCGTACCCGTCGTTGGACAGGCACACCACGAAGCTCTTCTTCGTGCGCGTCTTGGGCATGTGGAGGCATCCTAACAGGCGCGCGGCAAACCGTAGCACCGCGCCAGAGCCTGCGGCATAATCTCAGCATGGCTGGTTCGAACACCGCCCGCGTGGTCATCTCCTGGAGCGCGAAGGCCAACGCCTACGTCGCCCGCGACCCGGCGCGGCCAGGCGTCCTTGCCCGCGGAGCGACGCTCGCGGAAGCCGCGCGCGAATTGGCTGCGGCCGTTGAGCCGCGGGCGGGCAAGCCGCTCCTCGCCGCTGTGGACGCGATCCAGCGCGAAGTCAGGCGCAAGCGTCTGCGCCTCTCGCGCAAGGAGATCGCCGCCGAGGTGCGCGCAACGCGAGCCGAGCGCCGCCGTCGCGGGTGAGACTCGTCTTCGACACCAACGTCCTCGTCTCGGTGCTCCTGACGCCTGGCGGCACTTCTGGTTGAGCGCTCCGAGCCGCAGTCGCAATCGGCGCGACGTTCCTCTATGACGCACGCATGCTCGCAGAGTACCGAGCCGTCTTGAGCCGCCCGAAGTTCCGAGCCGCGATTACTCCGCCGATGATTGAACAGCTGCTCTCTGGTTTCGTCGCGAGCGGCGAGAAGATTCCACGCGCTTTCAGCCGACGTCGACCTTCCCGACCCCGACGATATGCCCTTCCTGGAAGTGGCCCTCACCGGCCGTGCCGACGCGCTCGTCACGGGGAATGCGCGCCACTTCCATCCTTCGCATGGGTCCCCATCGTCTCACCGAGCGGCCTACCGAAGTTGCTCGGCGGCTACCCTTGACACGGCTCATCGAGACGAAATCGCGCACGCCATTCGCAGTGCGTAACGCGAAGAGGACCGGCCGCAAAACTTCCGCAGTCGCGGCAACGTCCGGACGGGGCTAACCGCTCGAGATTATCTCGATTCTCTCAGGAAATGGCCGAGGATCTCGAAATCCAGTCGGTGATCCCCTCCTGTTGCTCTCGTGTCGGCCGCCAAGGGTAGGATGGCACTCGTGCAAGCAAGCGACTTCATGAGAGCGTTGCGCGTTGAGTTTCCGGGGCTGGTCGATGAGCTCGATGATGACATCTGGCGGGGGCTGCTGCACTTGGAGACCGCATGCTTCGCGCGCTTCGTTCAGAAGGCCATCGATAACGGCGACCGGGCTGAGGTTGCCCGCTGCTTTGACTTCGCGAGACGATGGTGGCTGAGCAACGATGATGACGTTCAGAATGCGCTCGCAGTCAGTTGCATCGAGCATTTGAACTTCGATGATGGCAAGGTTCAGCGCGCTTGGGCGTTTGACCTGGTGCCCCCGGCGCTTCAGGACGCGGCCGTCGCCCTTGGAACTGCACCACACCGACAGACAGATTGACGTGACTGATCGCACCAACTGTCGTGAGACTACGTTTTCCGACGCAGCCCCGGGTCCCGCTTCTTGCTAGGCATTTTCTTCGGAAGACCCATCTCCTCCTCGACTTGCTCCAGCGCGCGGAAGAACAACATGCGCGCGGCGGTGCTGGCGCTGGCTTCGACGCCGGGCTGGGTCTCGTTGAGGTAGTCGCGGTAGCGCTGGATGCGCTCCACCGTGCCGACCGGCAGCCGGACGTTGAAGAGTTGGAAGTCGAGTTCGCGGGTCCTTGGCATTTTCTGTCTTCCTTTCGCTGCGGGTGGCGACCTAACGACCGAGCCCTGTTCAGCACCATCGCCGCTGTGTTCATGTGTTCGGGGTACCGCGGCTCGGTGGTCACGGGCTTGCCTGCGCGCACGGTGTGGCGCACCCGCTGGATGATGCCCAACGCCTCCTGCTGGAAGCGCTTGAGAACCTCGATCTCTCGAAACGCGATGAAGGCGCCTTCCAACGTCGCCGGCTTGGTAACTTGCGGAGGATTGAGGTCCGGCGAAGGAACGGGCGGCACCTCACCCAGCAGGCGCGCTCGGAACTCCGCGCCGGCCTCCGCTATCGTGAGCGCGCGCAGCTCGAAGCGCACATCAACTACGCCCCAGTAGGCTGCTGCAACCTTCACGATGGTGTCGCGCCTGGCCTCCGTACGCGTCAGGAACACGACGACCGGCTTGTATCCGTCGCCGAAATGCTTCGTGTAGTAGGTCTGGGAACCTGAGGCCGGAACGGGCCTGAGAAGGAATTTGCAGTAGCGCCCGATTTTCGTTTCGGTGGCGGTCTTGTGCTGTGCGTTGCGGACTGTAGCGGAGCCCGTCTCGAACTCGATCAGGTAACGGCGCTTGCGGACCGGGTCCTCGAGCATGGCGTCCGGTTGCACGCGGCGGTCCGCGATGTAGTCCGGGACGGCTGCGACCCACTCCTTGAAGGGCAGGTCGAGGTCCTCAGTCGCGATCCAGCGAAAGGCGCGGGGGACCCGCGCGAAGTCGTTGGCCAGCTTGCCTCGCTGTGCAGGCTTCGCCGCTCCGAGCTTCTTGTCATCGGACGTAGTGGTCTTCACTCCGGTCGCGTGCTCGAGAAACTGGTGCGCCACGTCGTGACGCGGAACCTTGAACTGCCGTCCCAGCCGTTCCCCGGCCAGCGCGTAGCCTGACGGCGTCAACGCCCAAACCAGAACGCGCTTGCCCTCGCCGTTCACGAACCACAGCTTCTTGATCAGCGCCCTCGTGTTGCCCCGCCGCTGCGACAACTCCCCCAGCCGCCCCGAAATCACCGACTGCGCTCTTCCTGGAAACACTAACTCTGCAATCTGATCCCCGTCCTCAGATACCTCACCAACCCCAAGTGACTCACCAATTCCCGGTCCCTGTCAGTCAGTCTTCCTCTCCAAGAACCAATCCCACTCTTGCCCTCCGCCCCATCCTCACCTTCCTCAACCTCTCCCGCCTCCGCCTCTAAGAAAGAGATACCGGCTCCGGCCCCTCCATCCAGGGTTTGGAGGCAGGGGCCGGAGCAGGCAGCTCTCCGTTCCCAGCACGGGGCGGAAGGCGGGCACTCCTCACAGATTCGTCAGTCTTCACAGGGGCGGAGCGCACGGTGCTCCTCGTGGGTGGGATTCCGAAATCGGACGGCGTCCAGGGACCGATTCCGACCCGGCTCTTAACATCGGACGTGTTCTTCGGACCATGCATCGTACGCGCTGGTAAGACATCAGCCATCGATCGACATCGTGTGTAGCAAACCATGTTGCGTAAGACAAGCGATGTGTAGTAGCAAATCGCACATGGCCCTTGATGATCGCCGGGTGGCATCGCGCCAAGGGCGGCGCTCGAGCGACGCCCGTCGAGATGTCTCTCCGAGGGAAGCCTCACGCGCGAGCGGCAGCCTCGAAGACACGCTCGCAGCGCTGTTCTCCTCGCGGCTCGTTCTTCTCCGCACTGACCTCCAGCGCGTCACCGCTGAGCTCGCGGCGATGCGCCAGGCGCTGCCGCCCGCGCTGATGCCCCTCAAGGACGCTGCGCGGCGGATGGGCGTGTCGGAGAAGACGGCTCGCCGGCGGGTCCGTGCCGGCGAGTGGCCCGCGCGCCGCGACGGACGCAAGGTACTCGTCGACTTGTCAGCTCTGCGGCCTATGACTGAGGATGACGTCGCCCGCGCCGCTGCCCAACTCCGCGACGATTCAGGAAGGCACCGTGATGACACGACATAGAAAGCGCCACCAATGGGGCAGTGGCGAGATCGACCAGACCTCCAGTGGCTGGCAGGTCCGGTGGCGAGAGAATGGCCTGCGCCGCACGAGAGGCGGCTTCGCCACTCGGGAGGACGCTGAGCGCGTGCTGGCGAAGATCCGCGGCGACATGGCCCAGCACCGCGCCGGGCTTCCGCCCGATCCGCGCGGGCTACCGACTCTCTCCGAGCTGGTTCCCGGCATCCTCGACCGGCGGAAGCTTACTCACCGCGCGGCCGACTGCGATCGCTACCGCTGGAAGAAGCACATCGAGCCGCACTTCGGTCACCTGAAGCCGACCGCGGTCGACGTCGCCCGCATCCGCGCCTTCGTCGAGGTGAAGCTCGCCGAGAAGCTGAACCCGGCGACCATCCGCATCTTCGTCGCGCTCCTCTCCGCGGTCTTCGTCGACCTCACCGAACGCGGCCTCGCGACCGGCAACCCGGCGCGCGGCCTCCCCAAGTCGCTGATGCGGCTCATCCGGCCGACGCACGACCCGAAGAAGACGCCGTTCATCGAGCGGCTCGACGACGTGCGCCGCCTCTTCCTCACGCTCCCCGAGCCGCTGAACGTCGCCTACGGATCGGCGCCCTGGCCGGCCTGCGCACCGGCGAGGTGTTCGCGCTGCGCTGGACGCACGTCGACCTCGTCGCGCGACGCATCCACGTCCGCGAGTCCGTCAACGGCCCGCTCAAGGACGGCGACTCCCGCATCGTGCCGGTCCTCGACGCTCTGCTGCCCATCCTCACCGAGTGGAAGCTGAAGTCGAGCGGCGCCGGCGGGTCATCCCGCCGATGCGCCCGCGACGGGACGAGATCGTCAAGGCCACCGGAACTACCTGCGCGCCGCGCTCGCGCACTCGAAATCACGCCATCCCGGCCCCGGCTGTACGAGGCGACGCGACAACCTTCGCGTCGCAGTGGGTGCTGGCGGCAGTTCGATCGAGATAGCTCTCGGCGATCCTCGGCCACTACTCGGTCGTGATGACCGAGCGCTATGCGCATCTCCGGCCGGCGCTGTTCACGCAGGCCGACCACGCCACCATCGCCATCGACCTGCGGGAAAGCGGTGCAAGAGTCGGTGAACCTGGCCACGGAATGGCCACGGACCCCGCAACCCCCACCGACAACCCAGCGAAAGAAAATGGTCAGAGCCGCCCTGTAAGCCGGGTTCTGTCACGCCGGGTCGTTGCCTTCCCGGCGGCAGCGGACATTCCTCTAGGACCGGCGTTGCCGCCGGCCTCGAGCGAGCTACCCGGGAGCGCGGCGGGCCACCGCATTGCTCCCCTATGTGCCCTTGCTCCGGGTGGGGCTTGCCGTGCCGCCCGTGTCGCCACGGGCGCGGTGCGCTCTTACCGCACCGTTTCACCCTTGCCGGCTTGCGCCGGCGGTTTGTTTTCTGTGGCGCTGTCCCGCGAGTCGCCTCGGCTGGCCGTTAGCCAGCACCCTGCCCTGTGGAGCCCGGACTTTCCTCCCGCGCTGTCTGACGGCGCCGGCGTCCGCCCGGGCGGCTCTGACCGCAAACGACTCTAACCCAAGCGCGCGCCGGGCGCCTCCCCGGGGGCGTCCGGCACGCTGCCGAGGCTGGGGATCGCGGCGGAACTACGGAAGCTTGCGAACGACGAGATCGTCAGCCCAGCCCTGGCCTTCGATCGCGATGAAGCTGGGCGAGACCCGCGTGCCCCAGGTGCCGAGATCCACGCCCTTGAGCGTGACGTTCACCGTCTCCGTGACCGGGTCCACCGTGATCGAGACCGGGTTGAACCCGTCCAGGATCACCGCCCCCGAGGCGAGCACCTGGCTCCCGATGCGGACTTCATAGCGGCCGTCGACGCCGCTGAAGGGGGCGACCTGGAAGAGCCGGATCCAGATCTGCCCGTTTGCGGGCAGGTTGGACTGCAGGCTGCCGGACGAGGTCAGCCCGAACCCGGCGTACGCTCCCGGCAGGGTGCCAGGATAGAGCTCGGCAGAAACCGAATACGGCGTGGACACGCCACGGAAGGGCAGCAGGGCATCCGAGGTCGTCACCACGCCGTCCGTCCAGTCGGAGAAGATGACGCCGTTGAAGGGGTCGGGCTGGATGGGCGAGGCCAACGTCTCGAACGAGTTGAGCGAGGCGAAGGAGAAGTCCCAGCCCTTGATCTCCGGCGTCACCCAGATCGTGTTCTTGCTGCCCGGGTACTCCACCCAGAAGTCGTTCAGATCGGTGCCGGCGAAGATGTTGCGCAGGTTTCCGTTGCCGCCCTGCGGACGCACGAAGGCGGGATTCAACCCTGGTCCGAACGATTCCCGCAGCACGACGTCGGGGGCGGGCGGCGTGGTGGGAAGAGGATTGACGGCCGTGCCGCCGCCTCCACCACCGCCTCCTCCACCTCCACCACCACCTCCTCCGCCTCCACCACCGCCCCCGGCGCCCCCGCGACCAAAGGCTTGGGGGGCGATCATTGCCAAGGCCGCGAAAACAGCGAGGATCTGCCTGGTCATGTATCCGACTCCAGTCTGAGGTTTCCCCTACCTACCCCAGAATTCGTCGGCGCGGGACAGCTTTTTTTTCAGCGCATCTCTTCGTCGATGGCGCGGTTGGACATCTCGTCCGCGAGCGCATTTTCCTCGCGCGGCACGTGCTTCAGATCCACCTCGTCGAACGCGCGCAACAGGCGCAGCGCCTCGGCGTGCAGCGGCTTGAGCCCTGCGTGGCGCACGGCGTACTCGCCCTTGAGCTGCCGGATGAGCAACTGGGAGTCCGCGCGCACTTCCACCGCGCGATAGCCCAGATCCCGCGCGTGCTGCAAGCCGAGCAGGAGCCCCTGGTACTCGGCGACGTTGTTGGTCTGCCGTCCGAGGTAGCGTCCGAGGCGCGCCAGCACCTTGCCCGACGCGTCGACGAGCACGGCGCCCGCGCCCGCCGGCCCCGGGTTCCCGCGCGCCGCTCCGTCGGAGAAGACGCGCACCACCTTGCCCGCCGCCGCGTCGTTCCTTCGCGCCGCGGCCCGCAGCTCTTGCTGCGCCGCCGGGACCTTCTCCCGCGCGAGCTTCTGCGCCGCGCCGCGCAGCAGCTTCTGGGCGCCCTCGAGGGTCAGCCCCGGCAACGCCGCGCAGGTCTTCTCCAGCGACTCGTGCTCGGCGATCGCGAGCAGGAGCTGCGCAGGGGTCACGATCACTTATGCGTTCGCTGCGGCCTGCGGCTCTTCCGCCGCGTAGATGAAGCGGTGGCAGTTGGGGCAGGTGAGGATCTCGCTCGCGGTGAGCAGGTTGTTCGCCATCTGCGGCGGGATGTTGCGCTGGCAGCCCTTGCAGGTGCCGGCGATGACCGGGACCACGGCCACGCCTCCGCGCTGCTTGCGGATGCGCTCGTAGCGGCTGACCAGCGACTTGTCGCACAGCTCCACCAGCCGCTTGCGGTCGGATTCCAGCGCGGCCATCTCGGCGGAGACCCCTTCGAGCAGCGTCTTGGTCTCCGCGCCTTCGCGCTCCGCCACCGTCTCCTTCTCCAGCAGCGCCTGCTCGGCCGCGTCCACCTGGGCCTTGACCTCCACGTACTCGCCGCCGAGCCGCTCAATCTCCTCCTCGGCGGTCTGGTTGGTCTTCTTGGCGATGTCCAACTCGCGGGCCAGCGCGGCGTACTCGCGCGGCGTCTTCAGCTCGTTGAGGCGCGCCTCCCACTTTCGCACCTTCTCCCGCTCCAGCTGGAGAAGCTGCTCGTTCTGCCGGCGGGCGCGCTCGTTGTCGGCCAGCCTGCCGCGAGCCGTATCGAGCGTGGATCGGGCCTGCGTCTTTTCCGACTCGATCTGCCGGAGTCGGGCGGGGTGACGTTCAGCCTCGGCGGAGAGATCGCGGATCTTGAGGTCGAGCTTCTGCAGTTCCTCGAGCGCCTTCAGCTTCTCTCGCGACAACGTTTGCCTCCCGAGCGGAGGCCCCTTTTCGCGCCTCCGGTCCATGCTGTCAACGATCGATGTCGCACGCGCGTTCCGGCTGCGGGGGGAAATGGGCCCGGCAGGATTCGAACCTGCATGCGACCGGTTATGAGCCGGCTGCTCTGCCGTTGAGCTACGGGCCCGCTCTTTCCCGCACACACACTAGCCTGAGCAGTGGCGTGCGCCCACACCGGAGGCGATACTGCGCGCGTGCGAACGCTAGCCCTCCTGCTCGTTCTCGCGCCCTCGCTGGCGCTGGCCGACGAAGTGGACCTCTCCCGCGGACGCTTCCGCGACGACAACGCGCGGCCGCCGCGCGTGATCGTGCGCCTCGAAGGCGGCAACGAGTTCGCGCCCTTCGGCCAACTCGGCGGGTCCCTGAGCTACATGACCGACCCGCACGACGAGCTGGAGATCGGCGCCGGCGGCGGCTTCCCCGGCCTGCAACTCGGCTTCGCCGCGCGCCATCTCTTCGGCGACGGGCCCCAGTACCTCGCCGCCGAGCTCTTCCTCGCCGGCAACACGCGGGTCGATCGCGGCCGCGACCGCAACATCCAGCAGATCAGCGTTCTCGCCGCCAACTCCCAGAACAGCCTCTGGACCGGAGTCGGCCTCGGCATCGAGCAGCGCGTCGACTTCTACAGCCTCTCCATCGCCGGGAACATCGTCTTCACCAGCACCAGCCTCAGCCCGCACTGGTCCCTGCACGGCGGCGTGGGGTTCGGGTTCTAGTTCTCGACGAAGCTGCGCAGCCGCTTCGAGCGCGAAGGGTGGCGCAGCTTGCGCAGCGCCTTCGCCTCAATCTGGCGGATGCGCTCGCGGGTCACCTCGAAGTCCTGGCCCACCTCTTCGAGGGTGTGGTCGGACTTCTCGCCGATGCCGAAGCGCATGCGCAGCACCTTCTCCTCGCGCGGCGTGAGGGTGGCGAGCACTTTGCGCGTCTGCTCGGCGAGGTTCATGTTGATCACCGCGTCGGAGGGCGAGGTGATGGCCTTGTCCTCGATGAAGTCGCCGAGGTGGGAGTCCTCCTCCTCGCCGATGGGCGTCTCCAGCGAGATGGGCTCCTTGGCGATCTTCAGCACCTTGCGCACCTTGTCGAGCGGCAGCTCCATCTTCTCCGCGATCTCCTCGGGAGTGGGCTCGCGGCCGATCTCCTGCACCAGGTAGCGCGAGGTGCGGATGAGCTTGTTGATGGTCTCGATCATGTGCACCGGGATGCGGATGGTGCGCGCCTGATCGGCGATGGCGCGGGTGATGGCCTGGCGGATCCACCAGGTGGCGTAGGTGGAGAACTTGTAGCCGCGCTTGTACTCGAACTTGTCCACCGCCTTCATCAGGCCGATGTTCCCTTCCTGGATGAGGTCGAGGAACTGCAGCCCGCGGTTGGTGTACTTCTTCGCGATGGACACCACCAGGCGCAGGTTCGCCTCCACCAGCTCTGCCTTGGCCTTCTCCGCCTTGCGCTCTCCCGCGATGATGGCGCTGTAGCTCTTCTTCAGCTCGTCGATGGGCAAGAGCGCCTCTTCCTCGACGCGCTTGACCTTGCGCGGAGCGGCGGCGATGGTGCGGCCAATCTCGCCAATCTCGTCCTCGCTCAGCCCCATCAGGCGCAGCTTCTTGCGCGCCAGCTGCCCGCCCTTGGTCTCCTCCTCCGCCTCGCGGAGCATCGCCTTCAGCTCCTTGAGGGAAACGCCGGCGCGCTGCTCGATCTGGCGCATCTCGCGCTCGACCTGGTCCACGCGCTCGATCAGCTTCTTGAGATTCTCGATGATGCGCTCGATCTGGCGCTTGTTCAGCTTCACCTCGGAGAGCGTCTCCGCCATGGCCGCCTCGTTGCGGGCGATGGCGTCGCGGTACTCCTTGCGCTTGCCCTCGGAGACCTTGCGGGTCTTGGAGGTCATCAGCTCGGTGAAGTGCTCGTTGTCGCGGTCGAGCCGGCGGATCTTGTCGATCAGCTTCACCACCTGGTCGGTCCGGCCCTGCTCGTCGAAGGTCTCGTCGTCCTCGTCGGGCGCGTCGCGGATGACCTCGCGAACGCGCATCTTGCCCTTCTTCAGCCGCTCGCCGATCTGGATGATCTCCTTGATGGCGATGGAGGAGTGGAGCACCGCCTCCAGCACTTCCTTCTCGCCGTCCTCGATCCGCTTGGCGATCTCCACCTCGCCCTCGCGGGTGAGCAGGGAGACCGAGCCCATCTTGCGCAGGTACATGCGCACCGGATCGTTGGACTTGGAGTAGGCGTCGTCCTCCTCCTCGCGCTGGGCCGGCGGGCCGCCCACTTCGCTGGTCTCCTCCTCGGCCTTGGCGTGCGCCGGCTCGGGATCGGGCGGCTTGGTCTCGGGCAGCTTGACCTTGTTCGCCTCGTCGACGATGGCGATGTCGTTGTCGCCGAACATCGACATCACGTCGTCGAATCTGATCGGAGCTGACGATGTCGGAGGGGAGCGCGTCGTTGACTTCGTCGTAGGTGAGGAAGCCCTTGTCGCGGCCGAGCGCGAGCAGGTCTTTCACTTCCTTGCGTTCCGTCGCCTTGCTGCCCTTCTTGCTGGGCGGAAGGTCCTCGTCCTCGTCCTCGTCGATGTCCTCCGCCACCACCGCGTCGTCGTCGTCGGCCACCTCGACGGCGGCGACCTCGATCTCCGTCTCCTCCAGCTCCACCTCGGGTTCGTCGCCCTCTTCGTCCGCCGCCGCCTTCGCGGCCTTCTTCGCCTGCTTCGGGGCCTTCTCCTTCTCGCCGCGCTTGACCTTGGCGGCCGGCGCCTCCGCGGCTCCCTTCGCCCTGGCAATCTTCTTCGCTTCCGGAGCCGGCTTCTTCTCGTGCCTCGCCTTCTTCGCCTCGCCCTTGTGAGGCTCGTGCTTCTTGCGCGCAGCTGCGGACTTCTTGTCGGCCATGTTCTTGTGACTCCGTTGGGCGAGGCGGCGGGACGTAGGAGGGTAATCGGGACGAGGGCTTGCCGCCCTTTTTTTTCAGAACGTTTCAGTCTGTGGGAACCGGCGGCGAAGGGCGCCCCTTCCGCTCCAACGCCATGGTTTGCGAATGTTTTTTCAGGAGGTGTTGGAGACGCTGCGCGTCAACCGAGCCGCCGGCCCGCTCCATCTCCGCCAGGCCGTCGGCCAGGCGCTCGCGCAGGGCGTCGGGCTCGACGTGGCGAATCACCGCCTCCGCGTCCGCGCCAGAGCAGATCTCGTCGGCAGCGTCCCGCAGCGGCGCCGAGCGGAATTCGCTCAGCGCGCCGCTCTGCGCGAGCAGCGCACGCAGCTCGGGATGGCGAATGACCGCCTCCACGATCACCAACTCCACCTTCAACAGGCTGGCGGAGATCGGCTGCGGCTCCTGGCTCGCCGACGCGCGCTTCCCCCTGGGCGCGGCGTCCTTGCCGGCGAGCGAGCGGCGGACCGCATCCTCGGCGATCCCCAGCCGCTTGGCGATGGTGTCGACGTAGATGTCGCGGGTGAGGGCATCGGGCGCCGCCTTCACCAGCCCCGCCACCGCGTGTACCGCCCGGGCCCGCGCCTCGGGAGGAGCATCCTTCCCTACCCGCGACAGCTCTCGCGCGAGGAGGAACTCGAGCGAAGGTTGCGAGCAGCGGATCAGCTCGTCGAACCCCTGCCGCGCCACGCGCGCAAGGAGCTCGTCGGGATCCTCGCCGTCGGGAGGGGTGAGCACGCGCGCCGCCACCGAGCCCGCCACCGCAATCTCCGAGGCGCGCTGCGCGGCCCGGGCGCCCGCGGCGTCGCCGTCGAAGAGGAAGATCACCGATTCCGCGCCCGCCTTGCGCACCAGCTCGAGGTGCGTCTCGGTGAGCGCCGTTCCACAGGTCGCGACCACGTTGGCGATGCCGCCCTGGTGGAGCCCGATGACGTCGAAGTATCCCTCGACGAAGAGGACGTCGCGCCGGTCGCGGATGAGCTGCCGCGCGCGGTCCAGGCCGAAGAGCGTGAGCCCCTTCTGGTAGAGCGGAGTGTCGGGCGAGTTGAGGTACTTGGCCTCGCTCTCTCCTTCGAGCAGGCGGCCGCCGAAGCCGACGATGCGCCCGCTCTCGCGGATGGGGATCATCAGGCGCCCGCGGAAGCGGTCGTAGAGCCCGGGCCCCTTCTTGCGGGGAACCCCGAGCCCCGCCTCCTCGACGAGGCGCGGGTCCACGCCCTTGAGCGCCTGCGATCGCATCAGCGAGTCCCACAGGTTCGGGGAGTAGCCGAGCCGCCAGGCTCGCGCGACCTCCTCGCTGATGCCGCGCTTGCGCAGGTGCTCGCGGGCGATCTCGCCGTGGCGATGTTCCCAGAGGATGCGCTCATAGAAGCTGCACGCCTTCTCGTTGACCTCCGCGAGCGACGCCCGCCGGGCGCTGCGGCGCGCCTCTTCCGGATCCGGCGGAGTCAGGTCCACCCCCGCTTCCGCGGCGAGCTGCTCCACCGCCTCGCGGAAGCTGCGCCCCTCCGACTGCATGACGAACTTGATCGCATCTCCTGAGACGCCGCAGCCGAAGCAATGGAACAGCTTCTTGTCCGGCACGACGTAGAAGCTCGGCGTCTTCTCGCCGTGGAAGGGGCAGAGGCCCTTCCAGTCGCGCCCGCTCTTCTTCAGCGGAACGCGCCGCTGCACCACCGCGACCACGTCCACGCGGTCGCGCAACTCCTGCAGCTTGTCGTCAGAGATGCTCGCCAAAAGTCTCGCCGCCAGAGCCATTAAAGCGTCATGCCCCAAGCTTCGACAAGGCGCCCTTCACCGCGTCGCTGACGCGCTTGCCTTCGGCCTGTCCGGCGACCCTGGGCATGAGCGCCTTCATCACCGCCCCCATGTCCTTCGGGCCCTTCGCGCCGGAGGTCGACACGGCATCCTTCACCAGCGCCGCGAGCTCGTCGTCGCTGAGCTGGCGGGGCAGGTAGGTCTCGAGGATGGCGATCTCCGCGTTCTCGTTCTCGGCCAGCTCCGGCCGCCCGCCCGCCGCGTACTGCGAGGCGGAGTCCTTGCGCTGCTTGATCATCGAGCCGATCACCGCCACCACGTCGGCGTCGTCGAGCGCCTTGCCCTTCTCGATCTCGCGGTACTTCATCTGGCTCTTGAGCGTGCGGATGGTGTTCAGCCTTCGCGCTTCCCTGGCGCGGGCGGCCGCCTTCATGTCCTCGTCGATGCGCTCGATCAGCATCGTTTCTCTTCTCAATCGAAAGGCCCCGCGCGAGGCATCGCGACGGGGCCCGGGCAGGTGTGGATCCAGAGCGGAGAGGACTACATCATCCCCTTCCGCGCCTTCTTGAGGGCGCGCTTCTTGGCCGCCAGCGCCTTCTTCTTGCGCTTGACCGACGGCTTCTCGTAGTGCTCGCGCTTCCTGATCTCGCTCAGGATTCCAGCCTTCTCGCACTGCTTCTTGAAGCGCTTCATGGCGTTCTCGAACGACTCGCCTTCCTTGACGCGCACTCCCGGCATTCTCCGAAATCACCGCCTTCCGGCCCGCGAAAGGGCCTCGATTCACCGCAGCTCGAATCACCGCAGGACGACGCCTGCGAAAACGCGGCAGTATATGCGCCGTCCGCAGGGAGTCAAACGTGCGCACGCAGGAGCGGAAGTTGGTTCCGGCAACCCCCCTCCTTGCAGCATAGTGTCGAGCCGGAAGGATATGACCGACCCAGGCCTCGCCCCCGCGCTGCCACCCTACGAAGCAGAGCTCGAGAAGAACCAGCGCGCTGCCGTCCGCAGCGCCATGCTGGTTGCGGCTCCGCTCCTGTTCGCGTTCTTTGCGCTCGACCGGGTCACCGCGCCGGCGCATTTCTGGCTGCTCTTCTGCGTGCGTGTGGTGGCGTCCTCCGCGCTCCTCGGACTCGCCCGGGCCACGCGCCGCGGCGTCGCGCCGGTGCGGCTGGTCGCCTGCGCGGTGGTCCTCCTCTGCGGCACCATCGAGGTGGGCGTCTTCTTCACCGGCGGGGCGCGCAGCCCCTACCTCACCTCCAACATCGCGGTGCTCGCGGGAGTGGGCATCCTGGTGCCGCTCACGGTGCGGCAGTCCATCCGCCTGCAGTTGCTCGGGCTGGGCGTCGCGCTCCTCCCGCTGCTCTTCATCGTCAACAGCGGCGACGTGCTGACGCTCGTCACCTCCGCGTCGTACCTGGTGGCCATCGCCATCGTGTCCGCCGCCGGGGCGCATCTTCAAGACGTGCTGCGGCGCCGCGAGCACCGGGCCCGGGTGGAGATGGCGCGGCAGATGGGGCTCATCAACCTGGGAACGCTCGCCGGCGGGCTGGCGCACGAGCTGGCCACGCCCTTGACCTGGATTTCCATGGAGCTGGACAACCTGGAATCCGAGGCGCTGGGGGAAACGGCGAGAGAGAAGGTGCGCTCGGCGCGCTCGGGAGCGGCGCGCATGCGCGACGTGCTCTCCGCCATGCGGCAGGGAGCGCGTTTCGCCAGCACCGAGCTGCGCGACGTGATGCTCAAGCAGGAGCTGGATCAGGCGCTCACGCTGGTGGCCCAGCGGGTGCGCGCGGCGGGGGTCACGGTCACGCGCGAGTACGAGCCGGACGTGCCGCTGGTCTGCTGCCAGCCGACGCTGCTCGGGCAGGTGCTGGTGAACCTGCTCATCAATGCGCTCGACGCGATGGCCGGCCAGCGCGGCGGACGGCTCACGCTGCGTGTCCGGCGCGGGCCGGAGCACGCGCTGGTGGAAGTGGAGGACACGGGTCCGGGCGTGCCGAAGGAGATGCGGGCGCGGATCTTCGAGCCCTTCTTCAGCACCAAGGGCGAGCGCGGGAACGGACTCGGACTGTGGATTTCCTCACAGATCGCGCGCAGCCACGGAGGCGACCTGGTCGCCAGTCCCGGTTCGATCGGCGCGCTCTTCCGCCTCTCGCTGCCGGTCGAAGCGGACTGAGGCGCCCACACGGGGCGCCCCAGGGGTGGATCTGAAGCGAATCCGCCTGCTTAGGCGGTGCCGGTCTCGGACTTCGGCAGCGGCTGCTTCTCGCGCGGCTGGCCTGCGGAGCGGTTCACGCGGTCGCGCAGCTCCTTGCCGGTGCGAAAGAGGATGCCGCGCTTGGGCTTGACCGGGATCACTTCTCCCGTCTTGGGGTTACGCCCGTTGTAGCCCTGGTAGTTCTTGACGTGGAAGGCGCCGAGTCCGCGGATCTCGATGTTGTCGCCCTTGCAAAGGGCGGCTTTCATCGATTCGAAGATCGTCTCGATGGTCTGCTCCGCCTGCTTCTGAGTCAGTTGGCGCTTGGCCACCAGGATGGCGATCAGGTCGCTCTTCAGCATCTTTTTTGGCTCCGCGCGAGGTTGCGGCGGTCGAAAACGTTCGACGGATAGGAACGTTACAAGAACCCGTGGCCTCCGGGCAAGCGCCGCGGAGCTCGAACCTCAAGCGGGCTTTTGAGCACCTTGACCCACCCCGAGCGGACGGGCCGCCGGTTCGGGTGTCAACTGCTGGACGGGGGCAACCGGAATGCTATCCGTCCGCCGCAGCAGCGATTCCACCGATTCGGTGAGCGTGGCCTCGGCGGCACCCTCCGCCTGCGCGTAGGCCTGGGCAATGGCGAGACTGACCTGGTCTGCCTCCTGCGCAGGATAGGGCAGGCTCGCCCGCGCGGCGCCCCGGACCTGCGCGAGCGTGATCCTGGACGGCTCGCGGGCGAGCAGCCAACCGCCCTGCTTCGCTTCCACCGCCAGCCCCGCCTTGGCCAGCGCGGTGAGCCCTTCGCGGACCATCCTCACCGATGCGCCCAGCTCGTTCATCAGGGCGCGGAGGCGCGGCGGCCTTCCGCGGTCGCGGTGGAGCTGCACCAGCGCGAGCACGAGGCGCAGGCGTGAAGGTCTCGCGCGCCGCCGCCGCCTGGATGTCGGGATGCGGCTCCGGCTTGCGCGAGGCATCGAGCGCGTAACAGAGCCGGCAACCCACGAGAGCGATGCTCCAGGAGATGTAGATCCAGGTCAGGGTGATGGGCAGCACCGCGACCGAGCCGTAGATCTTGTGCACCTGCACCATCCGCGACGATCCCCAGGCGAAGAGGAACTTGGCCAATTCCCAGATGGTGCCGGCGGTGAAGGCGGCGAGCAGCGCCGAGCGCATGCGCACGTGCGCGTTGGGGATGACCTTGTAGAGGAAGGCGAGCGCCGCGTAGGTGATGGCGATCGACGAAAGCGCGGCGAGCGTGTGCAGCACCTCGCTGTGCCCCGCGCGCCCGTGCGCCGCCTGCGTCCTGGAGATGCCGAACGTGACCCAGAGCGAGAGGGTGAGGAGGATCGGGCCCAGGGTGAGGAACGACCAGTACTTGAGGAGGCGCTGCACCGGCGAGCGCGGCTTTCGCACCGCGTAGATGTGGTTGAACGCGCTCTCGATGTTCCAGAGCAGCGAGATGACCGAGAGCAAGAGCGCGAACGACCCGATGGCCCCCAGGGTCTGGATGGTGGCGCGGCTGGTGAAGGTGGTGAGCGCGCCGGCGATGGCGGCCCCGGCGCCGATGCCGAGCTGGGAGTTGACGTACGCCTGCACGCCGTCGTGGATGCGCGCCTCGCCGCTGAAGAGGTCGATGACGCTGTAGAGCACCGCGAGAAGCGGCACCAGCGACAAGAGCGTCAGGTAGGTGAGAGCGGAGGCGCGCAGGGTGATCGCTTCGCCCCGGAACCCGCGGCCCACCAGGACGACCGCGCGGACGAACCGCCGCACACCGGGAAACGAGAGGGCCCGCTCGCCCCAGGCCGCGAGCCGGGCTGTGAACGGCGGGGTCAGTCGCTCACCTTGGCCGCGGCCGGCTCCTCGCCCGGCTCCGGCTGCGCGGGGCGTTGCTCGGTCCGCGGCTGCTGGTTGCGGTTTCCCTCGCGCCGGCCGCCGTCGCGCCGTCCCCCTCCGCGCTGCGTCTTCTCCAGATCGGGCCGGCTCCACTTGGCATGCAGGTCGTACTGCTCCACGTGGTACTGGGGCTGCGGGCGCACGGTGATGCTCTTGTTGAGCTTCATCATCAACAGGCGCATGGCCTCCCGCTCCGGTCCCTGCAGCAGCTTGGCCACCTCGGGATGGCAGGAGACGACCAGCAGATCTTCGCGGTGCTTGCCGGCGGCGCGCTGCACCTCGCGCATGATGTCGTACGCCATGGTGACCTTGCTGCGCACGTGGCCGCGCCCGTCGCAGGTGGGGCACGACTCGGTGGTGAGCCGGCCGATGGACTCGCGCACGCGCTTGCGCGTCATCTCCACCAGGCCGATGTCGCTGATCTTGAGCACGTTGGTCTTGGCCCGGTCGGCGGCCAGCGCGTCCTGGAGGGTCTTGAAGACCTTCTCCCGGTTGCCGCCTTTGTCCATGTCGATGAAGTCGATGATGATGATGCCGCCGATGTTGCGCAGCCGGAGCTGGTAGACGATCTCCTTGGCCGCCTCGCAGTTGATCTTGGTGATGGTGTCTTCCAGCGACGCCCCGGCGCCCTTCTTGCCGACGTAGCGGCCGGAGTTCACGTCGATGGCGACCAGCGCCTCGGTCTGATCGATGATGATGTATCCGCCGCTCTTGAGCCAGACCTTGCGGTTCTGCGCGCGGGTGAGCTCCTGCTCGATGCCGTACTCGTCGAAGATGGGCTCCTCGCCGCCGTAGAGCTCGATGCGCTCCTTCAGCTCGGGCGCGGCCTGCTCCACGAAGGCGCGGGTCCGTTCGTACTCGGCGCGGTCGTCGATGACCAGCTTCTCCACGTCGTCGGAGAAGAGGTCGCGGATGCTGCGCAGGATGAGATCGAGGTCCGGGTGGACGCAGGCCGGAGCCTTCATCGACTCGCGCTTCTTGCCCACCTCGTTCCAGAGGCCGAGCAGGAACTTGATGTCGGCGGTGAGCTTCTCGGAGGGCTCGTTCTCGGCCACGGTGCGGACGATGAAACCGGTGCCCGGCGGCCGGTAGCGGTCCACCAGGTCGCGCAGCCGGCGGCGCTCCTTCTCGTTCTCGATGCGGCGAGAGATGCCGACGTGGTCCACGGTGGGCATGAACACGAGGTGCCTGCCGGGCAGCGAGATGTGGCAGGTGATGCGCGCGCCTTTGCTGCCGATGGGGTCCTTCACCGCCTGCACCAGGACCTCGTCGCCCTCCTTGAGCAGGTCCTGGATCTGCGCGCGCTTGTGGCCGTTGCCGTTGCGCTTGTCGCCGCGCCTTTCCGGCGACCCCTGCCACGGCTTCGCTTCGGTGCGGCCCTCGGCCTTGGGTTGCTCTCCGGCGGGGCGCGGGCCTTCGCCGCCTCGCTTGCGGCCGCGTCCACCACGGCGGCGTCCACGGCGGCCTTCGCGCGCGGCAGGCCTTTGATCGGCCGGGAGCCCGCGGGCGCCCGCCTCGGCGGCCTGGTCCGCGGCACCGGGCGCCGGTCCCGCTTGGGCCGCCGGAGCGCCGGGCTGGGCGTTCGCGTCGAGCTGCGGCGACGGCTCAATTCCTGCCTGCTCCGCCGCCATGGCTTCTTCCGCCGCGGCGTGGGCCGCGTCCGCCTCGTCGAGCTCCTCGTCCTCGATGTCGAGGTCGTCATCGTCGTCGTCTTCGATGATGTCCTCGGGATGCAGCTCGACGACCTCCGCCGGCTCCGCCGTCTGCGCGCCCGACGCCGCTTCCGCCGGAACGGCTTCCGCAAGTGGATCGCTTGCAGGGGCAGGCTCGGCCTGGGCGGCGCCGGCGAGCTCGGGGGGCGGCGGGACAGCGTTGCCCTCGGGCGCCGGAGCTGCGGGGGGAGGTTCAGCCGGCGCAAGAACCGTGTCGGGAAGGTCGGATCGAGGCTCGTCGCCCGAAGGCGCCGCCTGTAGCGACGAGCTGCCGGGAGCGGTTCCATCGGGCGCCAAATCCGCAGGTGCAGGAGCCGCGGTCGCTTCCGTGGGCGCCCGTTCGGCGGGCGGCTCCGCGGCGCGGGGCAAGGAATCTTCAGAGGGCTCGGGGAGGTCTTCGGCTTCGAGCGGATCGCCCTCTACCGAACCGGCCTTGATGTCCATCTCCTCGGAGAACCCGGGGAAACTCGGGTCCGAGACGATGTCGCCCACGTAGAGGAACGCCGCCTTGTCGAGTCCGATGTCGACGAACGCGGCCTGCATGCCCGGCAGGACCCGGACCACCCTGCCCTTGTAGATGTTGCCGACTATCCCTTTCTCGTTCTTGCGCTCCAGGTAGTACTCAGAAATCGTACCTTGCTCGATCAGCGCCACCCGGGTCTCCTGACCCGAGGCGTTGATCACCAGGATGTTGGACATCGAAGAATCCTTTTCCCGCCGGCGCGAACGCGCGCGCATGCGGCCCGGCGCCGGAAGGGCGCTCGCTGGTGAAACCGGGGAGTGAACCTGTCAGGGCCACCCAACCTCGACTTGGGCACCGGGTCGCCGGGGTGCGCGGCTGCGCGCCGCCCCCGCTCCGAAGCGCCCTGAACTCCGGGAGTCCCGCACACCCGTGCAGACCGGAGCAAAGACGATAAAGGGTACCATCCGGGCATGTGTGCCGCAAGTTTCACTGGCGCAAAAAACGGCGCCAATCCAGCGCCGATTCAGGCGAGCAAGGCGGGCAGAAGGCCCTGCAGCCAGACGTCCGCCGCACCGTGCGCGAGCATTGCCGCTTCCAGGCCGCGGCGGCGATAGAGCCATCCGAACGTCATGCCGAGCACGGTATTGCCGGCAATCACCGCGGTCACGGCGCCGGCCGTCAGCGGCGAGCCCGACACTCCCAGCAAGGGTAGGTGCAGCGCGCCGAAGGCCAGCGCCGCGCCCAGGTTTGCCGGCCAGAAACCCGCTCCTCCGCCGCGTCCGCGGCCGAAGAGGACCATCAGGGCGGTGAGCAGCCCAAAGCGGAGGAGGATCTCTTCCACCGTGGCGCCGTAGAAGGCGGCCGATGCGCGGGTCCAGAAGCCCGCCTCGATGGGCTTCCAGACCGAGAGCGGAACGATGGCGCGCGCCGCGATGGCGCCCACGCTGCCGGCCGCGACCGCTTCGATGGCCATGCTGGCGAAGTCGGCGGGCCGCTCGCGCTTCTCGGCGATGGCGCGCAGCCACGGAGCATCCAGGCCGACCCTTGCGCACAAGCGCGCTCCGCCGTACGCGGCGATCGCCAGCAAGAGCAGCGTCTGCGCGAACTGCAGCGCGAGCAGCAGCGCAGGGTGGAGCGGCAGCCGCGCCCGGCGGATGCTCTGGAGAACGAAGGGCGAGGAGAGCGCGAATCCGGCCGCGCCCATCCCGACGAGGAGCGCCCACAGCCGCTTCACGCCGCCGGCGTCCCGAAGATCACGCTCTCGCGGACGATGCGGGCGACGCCGGGCCTGGTCGATTCCGCGCCGAAGAGCGCCGCCAGGAGCTCCGAGGGGCGCGCCACGGCTTCAGCCTCGCCGGCGCGCAGGGTGAACCGGATCTCGCGCGCAGAGGTGGCCACGAGGCCGTCCACCGCCCTCTTCAGATCGATGCGCACGGGCTCTTTGCCTTCGCGCTCGCGCAGCACGCTCGCCTCCGGCTGCGCGGCGAACTCCGCCAGCCGCGCGGGCGCATCCGGCGCGTGGTCGGGAAGCTCCACCCGGTACTCGATGCCGCGGATGGTGCGCGTCAAGGACTCGCCGCCGCGCTCGAGCAGCGCGCAGGAGATGAGCCGGAATCCCTGCGGCAGCTCGCTGCGCACGCGCGCCGCCACCTCCTCCGCCTGCTGCACGCCGAACAATTCCAGATCGAGGTACTCGGCGCGGCTCTCGGTGCCCACCGGGCAGGCCGGGCCGAAGCTGACCTTCGGTTTGGGGTGGAAGCCTTGCGAGTGCGGGATGGAGAGCCTTGCGCGGCGGAAGGTGCGCAAGAGCGCGGTCATCGTCTCCAGGTGGCTGAGCGCGATGGCAACGCCTTCCTTGGCGTAGCGCAAGCGCAGGAAGGTGCGTTCCGCGGGCAGCGCCTCCGGCTCGCGCGGGGGCTGCCGGCGATAGTCCTCCGGATGGTAGACGAGGGTATCCACCACCTCGTAGTCGCAGGCGCCGCAGGCGGTGCAGATCTCCTCGCCATAGGCGCAGTCGGGCACCTGCGCCTCCTTCAGCGCGCCCATCCGCGCCTTCCACAGGTACGGCTTGGTCACTTCGCAGTCGATGTGATCGAAGGGCAGCACCTCCTTCTCGCCCTTCTCGCGGTGGGCGAAGAAGTGGAGCCCGACGCCGTGCTCGCTCTCGGCGTGCGCGAACGCCTCCTGCCACGCCTGCAGCCGGAAGTGCTCGGTCCAGCTGTCGAGCCGCTGGCCGGCGCGATACGCGTGCAGCACCGCCGTCGGAGAGCCGCCGATCGCCCAGCGCCAGCGCCCCCTCCAGCGCACCCTGCCTCGCGTCGTGCGGCTTGAGGTGCAGATCCCGGTACGCGCGCCCGAGCCGGCGCACCTCGTCCCGGAGGATGCCCTGCTTCCGCGTGCGTCTCCTGCAGCGAGATCATCGGGTCCCACTGGAAGGGCGTGAACGGCTTGGGGCAGAAGGTGGAGACGCCGACGTTGATCTCCGCCCGCGGGTTGAGCTTCTTTCCCCGCCGCAGCGCCTCCGCGCAGAGCGAAACGATGGCGCGCACGTCCTCGTCGCGCTCGCTGGGCAGGCCGATCATGAAGTAGAACTTCACCAGCTCCCAGCCGGCGGCGAAGATGGTGTCCACCGCGTGGAGCAGGTCCTTCTCCGCGTTGCCCTTGTTGATCACCCGGCGCATGCGCTCGGTGGCGGCCTCGGGCGCGACGGTGAAGCCGCTCTTGCGCACGCGCTTGATCTGCCGCGGCCAGCCGCTCCGACATGGTCTCGGTGCGCAGCGAGGGCAGCGAGATGCCCACGTTCTCCGGCCCGAACTCGTCGAAGAAGTCCTCCAGCACGCCGTCGATGCAGGAGTAGTCGCCGGCGCTGAGAGCGAGAGGAAGCCCACCTCTTCGTAGCCGGTGGCATGCGAGGCCCTTCTCGGCGATGCGGCGCACCTCGTTGGGATCGCGCTGCCGCGTGGGACGGGTGATCATCCCCACCTGGCAGAAGCGGCAGCCGCGCGTGCAGCCGCGCTGGATCTCCAGCGGCAGCCGGTCGTGCACGGCCTGCATGAAAGGGACGATCGGCTTCGTCCGCCTGCGGCACCAGGTTCAGGTCGGGGATCACGCGGCGGACGATGCTCTCGTATCCCGGCTTGAGCGGCTCGTAGCCGGAGATGGTGCGGTCGCCGCCGTAGTGGGCGCGGAAGAGCGACGGCACGTAGACGCCGGGGATCTCGGCGAGCAGCCAGAGCAGGTCCTTGCGCGGCGCCCCGCGACGCCTTCCACGAGGCGACCGCGTCGCTGATCTCGTGCACCACCTCTTCGCCCTCGCCGATGACGAAGGCGTCGAAGAAGTCGGCGACGGGCTCCGGGTTGTAGGTGCAGGGCCCGCCGCCGAGGATCGAGCGGATCGTCGCGGGTGCGCTCGCCGGAGCGGAGCGCGATGCCGCCCAGATCGAGCATGGCGAGGACGGTCGTGTAGCAGAGCTCGAACTGGAGGGTGAAGCCGAGGACGTCGAAGTCGCGCAGCGGCGCGCGGCTCTCGATGGAGAAGAGCGGGCGGCGCTCCGCCCTGAGCGCGGCTTCCATGTCGGGCCAGGGCATGAAGACGCGTTCGCAGGCCACGTCCGGGCGCTCGTTGAGGGCATGGTAGAGCAGGCGGAACCCGACGTTGCTCATCCCCACTTCGTAGGTGTCGGGGAAGGCCAGCGCCCAGGTGACAGCGCATGGCCGACAGATCCTTGTGTACCGCGTTCAACTCACCGCCGGCGTAGCGGGAGGGCTTCTGCGCGGCGAGGATGAGGCGGTCGAGGACGGGCAGTTGCATCGCGCCGGGTCATAGCGCGAAGTCGCTGCCGCAACCACAGCGAGGTCAGTGCGCCACCCTGAAGCCGACGAACTCGCCGCGCGGCTCGGACCATTGCACCTGCACTCCTGCCACCCGGGCGCCTTCTGGGCCGCTGCGGCACCAGGCGATCAGCTCCTCGACGTCCGCCCTGGGCCCCTCCACCACCGCCTCCACGTCGCCGCCGGGGAGGTTGCGCACTTCCCCCGTCAGGCCAAGGCGAAGGGCCTGCTCGCGGCAACTCGCGCGATAGCAGACTCCCTGGACGCGCCCGGAGATCCGCAGATGCGCGCGCGTCATTCAGGGCTCCTGCACCGCGGCCGCGTTTCCGATCAGCTCCGCGAACTGGTTCTCGTCCATCACCCGCACGCCCAGCTCCTGCGCCTTGGCGAGCTTGCTCCCCGCGTCCTCGCCCGCGACCAGCAGATCGGTCTTGCGGCTGATCGAGCCGGAGACGCGGCCTCCGCGGCGCTCGATCTCCGCCTTCGCCTGTTCGCGAGAATAGCGCGAGAGGGTGCCGGTGAGCACCACGGTCTTGCCCGCGAAAGGTCCCGCGGCGGCCACCGCCTGCTCGGGCGCGGGCAGCACTCCCGCTTCCAGGAGGCGGCGGATGAGCTCCTGCTGCTCGGGCAGGGAGAGAAACCCGTGGACCTGCCTCGCCACTTCCGGGCCCACGTCGCGGACCGACTGCAGATCTTCCACCGAGGCGGCCATCAGCGCCTCCAGGCTGCCGAAGCGCCGCGCCAGCGCCAGGGCGGTGGCCTCGCCCACCATGCGGATGCCGAGCGCGTAGATCACCCGCCGCAGCGGCCGCGTCTTGGACGCCTCGATGGCCGCGAGCAGGTTCCTCGCCGACAGCTCGGCAAAGCGGTCCAGCTCCACCAGTTGCCCGTAGGTGAGCTGGTAGAGGTCGGCGGGCGTCTTCACCAACCCGGTCTCGATGAGCTGCGTGCTCGTCTCCACGCCGAGGCCCTCGATGTCCATGGCCAGGCGCGAGGCGAAGTGGCGCAGCCGCGCCACGCTCTTCGCCGGACAGGTGGGGTTGGGACAGCGGGTGACGGCCTCGCCCTCCTCGCGCACCACTTCCGCGCCGCACTCCGGGCAGGTCTTCGGCATCTCCCACGGCTTGCTCTCCGCCGGGCGCGACTCGAGGATCACGCGCACGATCTCGGGGATGACGTCGCCGGCCCGGCGGAGGAACACGCGATCCCCCACGCGCACGTCCTTGCGGCGCAGCTCGTCCTCGTTGTGCAGCGTGGCGCGCCCCACCGTCACGCCGCCGACGTAGACCGGCTTGAGCGCGGCCACCGGCGTGAGCGCGCCGGTGCGGCCCACGCTGACGAAGATGTCCTCCACGGTGGTGGCCTCCTCCTCGGCCGGGAACTTCCAGGCGATGGCCCAGCGCGGGGTGCGCGACACCGCGCCCAGCCTGCGGCGCTCGTCCTCCGAGTCCACCTTGATGACGCTGCCGTCGATCTCGTAGGGCAGGTCGTGCCGCTTCTGCAGCATGCGGCGGTACTTGTCCCGCACCGCCTCCAGCGACTCGCAGAGCTCGTTCTCGGGATTCGTGCGCAGCCCCAACTGGCGCAGCCTGGCAAGCTTCTCCCAGTGGGTGGCGAAGGCGAGGCCCGGCGTATCGCCCACCTCGTAGAAGAAGATGCTCAAGGGCCGCTGCGCGGTCATGCG
Organism: uncultured delta proteobacterium; assembly: GCA_963792275.1. Taxonomy (GTDB): domain Bacteria; phylum Myxococcota; class Myxococcia; order Myxococcales; family 40CM-4-68-19; genus 40CM-4-68-19. Next base: position 481,566 of record CAWBVQ010000003.1, on the reverse strand, counting down.
CGGGTCGAGCTGGCGCAGCGAGCCGGCGGCGCAGTTGCGCGGGTTCACGAAGGTGGGCTCGCCCGCCTTCTCCCGTTCCTGGTTCATGCGCACGAAGTCGCTCTTGTTGATGAAGACCTCGCCGCGCACCTCGAAGTGCGCGGGCGGGCTGCCCTCGAGCTGCAGCGGCACCATCTTGATGGTGCGCAGGTTCTGGGTGACGTCCTCGCCCACCATGCCGTCGCCGCGCGTCGCGCCCTGGGCAAATCGGCCGTTCTCGTACGTCAGCGTCACCGCCAGGCCGTCGAGCTTGGGCTCCACCACGTAGCGCACCGGCCCGGCGCCGAGGAGCTTGCGCACGCGCGCGTCGAACTCGAGCAGCTCCTCTTCCGACATGGCGTTGGCGAGCGACATCATCTGGCGCCGGTGGGTGACGCGGGCGAACTTCTCGCTCGGCGCGGCTCCGACGCGCCGGGTGGGGGAGTCGGGGGTGATCAGGTCCGGGTGTTCCTCTTCCAGTTGCGTGAGCTCGCGGAAGAGCCGGTCGTACTCGGCGTCGCTGAGGGTGGGCTCGTCGAGGACGTAGTAACGATGGCTGGCCTCGCGCAAGAGCGCGCGCAGCTCGTCCGCCCTGCGGCCGGGATTCTCCATGCGGGCGGAAATCTAACCCAAAGGTCGCGCGGCGTTGACAGCGAGGTCCTTGTCCCCTACATTCCGCCGCGCTCGTTTCCCCTCCCGTCACCTGCGCACATGCGCGCCGCCCGCCCGGGCGAGCAGCGCCCCCGACCAGATGAACCTGTCCGAGCTGAAGGAAATGAAGATCCTGGCCCTCGCCAAGCTGGCCAGGGAGCTGAACATCGAGGCCCCCGGCGCGCTGCGCAAGCAGGAGCTGATCTTCCACATCCTGCAGGCGCAGAAGAGCGACACGCCCATCAGCGCCGACGGCGTGCTCGAGGTGCTCCCCGACGGATTCGGCTTCTTGCGCAGCCCCGACTTCTCCTTCATGCCCGGACCCGACGACATCTACGTGTCGCCGTCGCAGATCCGCCGCTTCAACCTGCGCACCGGCGACATGATCCAGGGGGAGATCCGCCAGCCCAAGGACACCGAGCGCTACTTCGCCCTGCTCACCATCCAGGGCATCAACTTCCAGGAGCCGGTGGAGGGCAAGCAGCTCCTCCTCTTCGACAACGTCACCGCGCTCTACCCCACCCGGCGCATCAACCTGGAGCACAAGAACACCGAGATGAGCACGCGCATCATCGACCTGCTCAACCCCATCGGGTTCGGCCAGCGCTGCCTGATCGTCGCGCCTCCGCGCGCAGGCAAGACCGTGCTCCTCCAGGACATCGCCCATGCGGTGACCGCCAACCACCCGGACGCGTTCCTCATCGTGCTGCTCATCGACGAGCGGCCGGAGGAAGTGACCGACATGCTGCGCACCGTGCGCGGACAGGTGGTCTCCAGCACCTTCGACGAGCCCGCCACCCGCCACGTGCAGGTGGCGGAGATGGTCATCGAGCAGGCCAAGCGGCTGGTGGAGGGCGGCAAGGACGTGATCATCCTGCTCGACTCGATCACCCGCCTTGCCCGCGCCTACAACTCGACGGTGCCCCCCTCGGGCAAGATCCTCTCCGGCGGCGTGGACTCGAACGCGCTGCACAAGCCGAAGCGCTTCTTCGGCGCCGCCCGCAACGCCGAGGAGGGCGGGTCGCTCACCATCATCGGCACCGCGCTGGTGGACACCGGCTCGCGCATGGACGAGGTGATCTTCGAGGAGTTCAAGGGCACCGGCAACTCCGAGATCGTGCTCGACCGCAAGCTGATGGAGAAGCGCATCTTCCCCTGCCTGGACATCAACCGCTCGGGAACGCGCAAGGAGGAGCTGCTCATGGACGACAAGCAGCTCAACCGCGTCTGGATCCTGCGGCAGCTCCTGCATCCGCTGAACACCATCGACTCGATGGAGTTCCTGCTCTCCAAGCTGCGCGGCACCAAGTCGAACAAGGAGTTCCTCGACTCGATGAGCCGCTGAATCCCGCGGTCATGGCTGGCAGATCGCCTGCAGATCCCGGGGCCCCATCCCGCCGGTCACGGTGGAGCGGCGGAGCGCCAGGAGATCCCTGCCGCCGTGGTCCACTCCCGCAACCGCGATGCGGTAGCCGGCGGCTGCGGCTGCGCGCTGGATGCGCGCCCGGCTCGAATTATAAGGATAGGCGAGAGCTTCGATCGGCCGCTTCAGCTGCTTCTCGAGCTCTGCCCGCGACTGGCGCAATTCCGCGTCGACACGGTCTCCGCCCAGATCCGCGAGCCGCGCGTGCGTCACGGTGTGCGAGCCGATCTCCATGCCCGCTGCCGCCAGGGCGCGAACGCCGTCCCAGGTCAGATACCCGGGCTGGCCGACCGCGCCGGTGATCACGAAGAAGGTGCCCCGCATTCCCCGCTTCTGCAGGGCCGGAAGGACGAGACGCATGGCGTCCTCCTTGCCGTCGTCGAAGGTCAGGATGACGGAGCGGGGCGGCAAGCGCCGCTTCTGCTCCCGCGATTCGAGGAGATCGTGCAGCGAGACGGTGCGATACCCGTTCGCCGAGAGCCAGTCGAGCTCTGCTTCGAAGGTCGCGAGAGGGACGGTGAACTCATCGCGCGGACCGATCGAATGGTAGTTGAGGATGGGGATTTCAGGTTTGCCGCGCGTGCAGGCCGCGACCACGAGCAACGTCACGACCTGCGCTCGCCTCACCGCGGCGTTCCCACGCCGCTGCGGACCAGCACGCGGGTGTAGGCGGCTCCCATCGCTGCCACGACCGCGTCCGGCAAGAGCCCTGCGACCCACGGATTCATGCCGTTCTCCGCGAGCGCTACGCCGAACCGCTGGAGCGCGTAAAAGGCAATGAACACGGCCATGGTGATCAGATAAGCGGACCCGCGGGTGCCGCGCGTTGCCACGGCCAGCGGCACGCCGAGAAAGGCGAAGAGCACGCAGGCGAACGGCACGCCCCAACGACGCGCCAGATCCACCTCCAGCCGCGCCGCCTCCCGAGGCCGGTTCATCCGCCGCAGCTCGGGGATGCGTGCCCGGATCTGCTCCTCGGTGAGCGAGGCCTCGTTGCCCGCGAATCGGTTCTTCATCGAGAGCGGCCCCTGCACGCCGACGAGGAAGCTGCCCTCGCGAAAACGGGCCACCGTCTCGCCCCTCGCCTCCATGCGGTGCAGCTCGCCGCGGGAGAGATGGAGCGCCAGCGCCTCGCCGCCCGCGTCCTCGATCCGTCCCGTCTCGGCGAGCGCCAGGAGCGGAGCGCCGTCGCCGACGTCGTCCTCGATGAGCACGCCCTGCCAGGTGGCATAGGGGCTGCCCTCGGAGCCGTCCTCGCTGGTGACATAGACCATGAAGCGCGGGAGCTGGTCGTTGAAGATGCCGGGCTCCAGGCCCTCCTGAAGATTGCGCTTGATCACGCCGTTGAGCACCTTGTTCAGCTCCTGCAGCCCCCAAGGCTCCGCCCAGCGCGCAAGCCCCAGCACGGCTACCGAGAGGAGCGCGCCGATGGCCACCGGCACGCGGTACAGGCGCAGGGGATGGGATCCCGCCGCGCTGAGCGCGAGCAGCTCCTGATCGCCCGCCAGCCGCCCGAGGCCGAGCTGGACGCCGAGCATGAACGCGAGGGGCACCGCCACGACCAGGAAGTGCGGGGCGAGCGCCGCCGTCACGCGCGCCAGGTCCGAGAGCGTGATGGCGCTGCCGAAGACCACCTCGTTGAGCTGCAGGAGCTGGAGGATGACGAGGAGCTGGACGATGGCGAGAAGCCCGACCCCCAGCGGCACCGCGATTTCGCGGAGCACCAGCCTGTCCAAGAGCGGCATCGCGGCGCACTGTAGTATGTAAGCGCGCCTTGGATCGCCGGAAAACCGCCGCCGCCCTCGCCCTCGCCGGCCTCTGCGGGCACGCCTTCTTCCTGCCCGTCTCCATCGCGGGCATGCAGATCGCGCTGGCGGTGGCGGCCCTGGGCGTATTGCTCGATCCGCCGCTGCCCCTGCGCACGCCGCTCGATCTGCCCGCCCTGGCTTTCGTCCTCGTGGCCGTCGCCTCCGACCTCTTCTCGCCCGTCGGCGCTCCGCCGCTGGCGGAGGCGACGCTGTGGCGGTCGCTCTTCGGCTTCTTCGTCGTGACCCACGCGCTGCGGCTGTGCTCCCGGCGCTCCGCGCAGGAGGCCGGCGCCTGGATCGTCGCCTGCGCGGCGGTGGGGCTGCTCGCGGCGTCGCTGGTCGGACTCGTGCAGTACAAGACCGGCTTCGACCCCGTGCACATGCTCGGCCTGCGCGAAGAGCCCGCGCTGGTGCAGGCGCCGGGCGTCGCCGGACGCTATGGCGCAATGGGCTTCTTCACCTCGCGGCTGACCTTCGGCCACAACGCGGTGTTGCTGCTTTCGCTGCTGGTGGGCGCCATCGCGTCGGGGGCCTTGCCGCGCAAGGTGGCGATGCTGGCGGGGGTCACCTCGTTGACGGCCCTCGCCGCGGTGGCGGTGACCTTCGACCGCGCGGCGTACCTCGCGCTGGGCATCGCGGCCATCGCGCTCGTGGCGCGCAGCCGCAGCCCCAAGCTCGGCGCCCTGCTCGCGGGAGCCGGCGTGCTCTCGCTGCTGCATCCCGGTGTCCGGGCGCGGCTCCTCACCGCGTTCTCGGGCGCCGCGAACTCCGACCGCGTCTTCATCTGGGCGCGGGCGCGAGAGATCATCGCCGATCATCCCTTTCGCGGCATCGGATTCGCCAACTACCCTCACGTGTGCGGCGCCTACTACGACCGCGTCGATCCGCATTTCCTCATGCGGACGTGGGCCCACAACCTGGAGCTCTCCACCCTCGCCGAGCTGGGGCCGCTGGGCCTGCTCGCGCTCGGCTGGCTCCTCTTCGCCGCCTTCCGGCTGGTGCTGCGGAGCGCGAGCCCCTACGCGCTGGGCGGCCTCGCCACGCTCTGCGCCTGGCTCACCATCGCGCAGTTCCACGACGTCATCTACGACACCAAGGTCACGTACGCGCTGTGGTTCGCGCTCGCGCTGGCCGCGGGCGGGGTGGCTCGCCCTGTCCCGGCGGCGCCGGCGCCCGCGCGTCGCCTCGGGCAAGCGCAGCCAGCGTCGCCAGGATCACCGCCGGCCAGAGCTGGATGACGATGCGGTCCACCGAGGTGCGGAAGAGCCAGTCCAGCGGATGCGGCTGCAGCAGGTAGATGGGAACGTAGGCGGCGGAGGCGAGCAGGAGCGCAAGACCGAGCGGCCCGCGCCGCCGCTTGCGCAGGACGAGGAGGAGCACCAGCAGCTCGGCCACCAGCCAAAGCGCGAAGTTCTGGAAGAAGACGATGCGCCGCAGCGTGAGCAGGACGAGCTCTCCCCACCGGCGCAGGTCGAGAGCGCGCGCGACGAGCCCGGCCGCGGTGGAGAAGCGCAGCAGATCGTTGGGCAGCTGCACGGTGAGCTTGAAGCCGACGAAGAGCGCTCCCAGGGGGAGAAAGCCGGCGAGGAACCAGAGCGGCGCCCGCAGCTCGCGCAACTCCCAGAGGAGCGCGGCGAAGAGACAGCCGGCGTAGAGCATCCCTTCGTTCTTCGTCCACGCGCCGAGGCCTGCCGCAAATCCCGAGACGAGGAACATGCTGGCCGGCCGGCGCGCGTCCTCGACCGCCAGCACCAGCAGGGCCGCGGCGATGAGGAAGTAGGCGGCGAGCGGCACGTCCGACTGCTGGTTGGCGATGAAGACGGAGAAGCAGGGGGTGCCCAACAGGGCCAGCCCGCCCAGCGCGCCCCAGAGCGGCCCGCGCAGCCTCGCCAGCGAAAGGACGAGGACCGCCACCGCCAGGGCCCCGAAGAGATAGGAGACGACCTCCGCCGCCAGCCTCGCATCGCCGCCGCGCAGGATCGCCTGCGCGATCGCTCCGGGAAGGAGCCAGGGATAGTCCTGGTGCACCCAATAGAGCAGGTGCGGGGAGAAGGCGTCGTGGAAGTCCCGCGCGCGCACGAGGAAGCGCACGCGCAGGTTCCAGATCATCCACGCGTCGTAGCCGCCGTCGGGCCAGTGGATGGTGTGCTCGATCATGGCGCCGGTGCAGACCGCGCCGCCGACGGCGAAGAGCGCCCAGACCCAGCGCGGCGCCGGATCTCCGCCCTTGCCGGCCTCCAGCGGCCGGCGGCGGCGCACCCAGAGCAGCGCCGCACCCGCAATCGCCAACGCGGCGTCCTTGGCAGCGACGATCCGCGCGTCGCGGCCGAAGAGCAGGAGCGCCGCCGCGAAGGCCGCTGACCACGCGCCGAGACCGAGCGCAAGGCCGAGGCAGGCTCGCAGGGCGCGGCCGCGCAGGCCTGCGGCACGCTCTGCAAACCCGAGCGCAACCAGTCCGGCGCCGCCGAGCGCGACCGCCGCGGCGGCCAAGAGACCGCTCATCTCGGGCGGGCCAGCGCGATCTTCGCTCCCGCCCACGACCGGAACCGCAGCCGCCGTCGCTCCAGCACCTCGTCGAGGCGAGCCGGGTCGGCGAGCCGGACCACGACCAGCGGCAACGTCGCATCGCCGTAGCGCAAGACGACGGGCGCCACCGCGTACTGGACCTCCAGATAGCCGGCCTTGGCGGGCTCGTTCACCGCGCCGGGCGCCTCCTCCATCGGCAGGTCCGAGACGTACCCCACCTCGCCTTCCGGCGGCAGCGCTTCGGCGAGCTGGCGAAATTCGCGATCGAGGTACCGCACCGGATGGTCGGGCTCGACCACGAAATGGAACCAGGCCGCCCTGCACAGCCCGAGGGCCGCGAGCGCGGCGACGGCCGCGGTGACGCGTTCCTTCGTCACAGCCCCGCGGGCCGCCGCTCCGGAAGCAAGCCGCCCGGGGGAGGCGAGACCACCCCATAGCGGACGATGCAGTAGAGGGCGCGGAAGGCGTCCTTCAGCCCGATCTTCTTGCCGTCCGCGACAGAGCGCGGCCGGTACGAGATGGGCCTCTCCAAAAGCCGCAGCGGCTCGCGGCGCCGGCGGTGCGAGAGGAGAGCCGTCACCTCCGGCTCGAAGCCGAACCGCTCCTCGCGCAGCGGCAACTCCCTCACCAGGTCGGCGCGCATGACCTTGTAGCAGGTCTCCATGTCGGTCAGGCGGAAGCCGGTGAAGAGGTTGCTCGCGCCGGTGAGCAGGCGGTTCGCGAGCGTGTGCCAGAAGGGAAAGCCCTGGTGCCCGTTGAGGAAGCGGCTGCCGTAGACCACGTCGGCATCGCCGCGCGCGATCGGCGCGACCAGGGCCGGCAACTCCAGCGGATCGTACTCGAGGTCCGCGTCCTGGACCACCACCACCTCGCCGCTCGCCTCGGCGAAACCGCGGTGCAGCGCCGCGCCTTTTCCGCGGTTGACCGGCTGGTGGTAGATGCGCAGCTCGGTGCGCTCCCGGGCGCCCGAGAGCACGCGGGCGGGGTCCCGCTCCACCTCTTCGAGCAGGTGGCGGGTCCCGTCCCGGCTGGCGTCGTTGACGACCACCAGCTCCTTCTCCAGGGGGACGGCCGCGACGCGGCGAAGCACGTCGAGGACGTGCCGTTCTTCGTTGTAGACGGGGATGACGATCGAGAGCTTCACGGCGGGCACACGCTCGTCCGGTGCGGCGGGTGGAACTGCAGCAGCTTGCGTTTATGGCATCGATCCGCTATCCAACGGCACCCTTTTTTCGCCGCCGGGCGGACCCCGCGCCAAAGGGCGCGAGCAATCCCGCGGCTTGAGCCGAGAGAAGCACACATGCGCGAGAACATCCACCCCGCCTACCCGACCGCGAAGGTCCACTGCGCTTGCGGCGCCACCTGGGAAACCCGCTCCACCGGCGGCGACCTGCACCTGGACATCTGCAGCAACTGCCACCCGTTCTTCACCGGCAAGCAGAAGCTGCTCGACACCCAGGGCCGCATCGATCGGTTCAAGAAGAAGTACGCCAACAGCCCCGCCACGCCGCCCGTGAAGAAGAAGGCGGCAGCCCCCAAGGCCGCTGCGAAGGCGACCAAGCCGAAGGAAAAGAAGCCGAAGGCTCCCAAGACAGACAAGGAACCGGCAGCGAAGGCCTGAAAGGGGACACGACTACTATACTTGACTCGCGCTCCGGCCGCCCGGACGAATGGCGCGCGAGTCAGGTATCGTGTCCCCAAATTAGAAGGGCCGCTCCTTCGGGAGCGGCCCTTCTCTTTTCACGAGCCCCGAAGGGGGGTTTCAGGCGCCCGTAAAAAACAGCGGCGGCGGCATCTGCGGGGCAAGGGGGAATCTCGCCGGGGAAGCCGCCACCGCGCCGCCCGATCACTTCTCGCGAGCGGCAACCCGGTTCAGGCCCTCCTCGTCGCGGAGCACCAGCAGGCGCCCCTGGTTTGCAAGCAAGCCATCGCGCTTCATCTTGTTGATCAGGGTGGAGACGAACGAGCGGGACGCGCCCACCAGGTCGGCGAGGTCCTGCTGCGTGATGCCGTGCAGGCAAAGCTCATTCGCGGGAGCGATGCGCTCGCCGTGTGCCTGGGCCAGGGCAATCAGCATCTCCGCCAGGCGCGCCGGAACGTCCTTGCGAGTGAGCCCGAGCACGCGCTGCCGCAACTGGCGGACGCGCTCGTTGAGCGCGCGGATCACGTCGACCGCGAGCGCAGGCCGCGCCTCGAGCAGCGCGCGGAAGTCGCGGCCTTCGATGCTCCACACTTCGCACTTGCCCGAGGACACCGCCAGCTCTTCCATCAGCGCGCCGTCCGGCCGCAGCACTTCGCCGAAGAGATCGCCCGGCTTGAGGATGGAAAGCACGGAGCGGCTCTTGCCCTTGCCCTGCCGGAGCAGGCGCACGCGGCCGGAGCGGAGCAGGTAGACCTTGTCCGCCGGCATCCCCGGCCGGTAGATCACCGCGCTGTGGCCAAACGTCTCGACCTTGAAGTACCCGCGGAAGTCCACCACGTCGGCAGGCGGAAGGCTCGGGGAGGCGAGCGGCTGGAACTGCGGCTGGTAGCGAGGGTCGGTCTGGGGACGCATGGGTGGCAGCTCCGGGGCGGTTGGGGTATCGCCCGCTTGTCAGAGCACCGGTCATGCCAGCCACTACGTTTAAAAAAAGTGCTGTCCTTTCCGCATTGTGAATGCTAGTTCACAGTCCAGGGAGGCAGGCGCCTGAACGTTTCGTTGTGTCGGAACGTCGAGTTGCTTGAACGGAACGTTCACACTTGCGTGGTTTGCGCGTTCATTCTGCGTAAATCCCGTACTTCTTCAGTTTCCTTTCCAGCGTCGGGCGCGAAATGCCCAGAAGCTGGCAGGTCTTTCCTTTGTGCCCGCGCGTCAACGTCCAGACGCGGGCGATGTGCTCCTTTTCGACTTCATCCAGGGTGGGCACGCGCTCCGGCGCCGTGACGCGATCGGTCGGGCGCGCGGGAGGCTGCCCGACCAGGTGCTCTTCCAGCAGCATGTCACCCTGCGACAGCACCGCCGCCCGGGTGAGCACGTTCTCCAACTCGCGCACGTTGCCGGGCCAGGAGCGCCGCTGGAGCTTCTCCAGCACCTCGCGCGGCACCCGGCGCAGGTTCTTGTGCAGCCGCTCGTTGATCTTCACCAGCAGGTGTTCGACGAGCAGGGGAATGTCCTCCACCCTTTCGCGCAGGGGCGGCAGCGAGAGCGTCACCACCTTGAGCCGCTGGTAGAGATCCTCGCGGAAGCGGCCCGCGCGCACCTCGCCCTCGAGGTCGCGGTTGGTGGCGGCGAGAATGCGCGCCTTGATGGGGATGCGGCGCACTCCGCCGACTCGCTCCACTTCCCTTTCCTGAAGGGCGCGCAAAAGCTTCGCCTGGAGATTTTGCGAGAGCTCGCCGATCTCGTCGAGGAAGATGCTGCCTTCTTCCGCCAGCTCGAACTTGCCCGCCTTGGCCTGCACCGCCCCGGTGAAGGCGCCCTTCTCGTGTCCGAAGAGCTCCGTCTCGAGCAGCGTCTCCACGATGGCGGAGCAGTTGATGCCGATGAACGGCTTCTGCGGCGCCGAATAACTGTGGATGACACGGGCGATCAGCTCCTTGCCGGTGCCGCTCTCGCCCTGGATGAGGACGGTGGCGCGGGAGGCCGCCACCCTGCCCACGTCCTTGAAGAGTTGCTGCATCGCAGGCGAGGTGCCGACGATGTCGTCCATCTTGAACGGACGCGAGCCCGCCACCGAGAGGTAGTCCGTGCCCCGGGAGAGCCTTCGCACCTCCAGCGCGCGGTCCAGGGCGACGTCGAAGGCCTGGATGTCGATGGGTTTGTGGATGTAGTCGAAGGCGCCGGCTTTCATGGCGAGGATGGTGGTTGCCATGTCGTGGTGCGCGGTGATCATCAGCACCGGCGCCTCGGCGGCGCGCTTCTTCAGCTCGGGGATGAGGTCGATGCCGGAGGCGTCCGGCAGCCGCATGTCGAGCACGATGGCCGCAGGCGCGATCTCCGCCGCCATGCGAAACCCCTCTGCCCCGGTGGCCGCCGACAGCACGGCAAAGCCCCGCTCCTCCAGGTGCATGGAGAGGAGCTCCCGGATGGAGCGATCGTCGTCGACGATGAGGATGTGGTCCATCACGCGGCGAATGTCAGACAGATAGCATTTCCGCCGCCGGGCCGCTCCTCGATGCGGGCCGTCCCGCCGTGCTCGCGCGCGATCCGGGCCACCACCGCGAGGCCGAGCCCGCTGCCTCGCGCGCGCTGCGGGGTGAAGGGGACGAACGCCTTTTCGCGCAGCTCGGGCGAGAGGGTGCGGCCGGCGTCGGCGACCAGGAGCTCCCAGCCGGAGGGCACCTCGCGCACCGTCACCTCCACGGTGCCACCGCCGACCTCTTCGCTGGCCACGGCCGCCTGGCGGCAGAGGATCTTCACCGCGGTGCGCACGCGGACCGGATCCAGGGTCGCGGGAGCCATCCGCTCGGGCAGCTTGCGCGCGAAAGAGACGTTGCGCGAGGCCCATTCGATCTCGACGCCCGCGATGGCCTCCTCGATGGGCGTGCGCGGATCCCCGGGGATACGCGAGAGGGACGGGGGGCGCGCGAACTCCAGCACCTCGTTGAGCAAGAGCTCGATGTTGAGCACCTCGCGCAGGGCGATGGAGGTGCGCCGCAGATCGTTGGGCAGGAGCGTGCCATGGCGCTCCAGCGTCTGCAGCGCGATCTTCACCGCGCTGAGTGGATTTCGCACCTCGTGCGCCACCAGCGAGGCGAAGCGGGCCAGGTCGTCGGCGCGAATGGCGGCGTCCGCCTGGGGCTGGCCGGCGGTGAGGTCGCGGACCACGGCCACCGTTCCACCCGTCGCGCCGCGCAGGAGAAGTTGCGCGGCGAAGGGCGTTCCCTCCCGCAGCATCGGGCGTTGTTCGGCGGCCGGGACGTTCGCGCAGAGCTCGGCCAGATCGCGCGCCGCGCGCTCGCCGCCGGCGAAGAGCGACCCCGCCGGCTGGCCGAGAAGCTCGCCCGCCCTGACATGGAAGACCGCCTCGGTGTTGCCGGTGGCGAACACGATCTTCGGGGTGGTCTCGGCATCCCAGGCGAGGACGCAGGAGTCGGGCGCAGCGCCCACCGTGCGCACCAGCTCCTCGCAGATCTGCTGCAGCTTTCGCGGTCGCACCCCGGGATTGTTCTCCGGAAGCGGGCGTGCCGCCACTTCAGCGCTTGCGCGGCCCTCGGATCACTGACCGATGGGCGGGGCGCCCGCCCGCCGGTACGGTCCTCGACACCACCCTCCAACAAGGAGCCATCCAGATGCGTCGCTTCCTCCGCAAGTTGCTGCACGGCCAGTCGGGACAGGGCATGAGCGAGTACCTGATCATCGTCGCCCTGGTCGCCGTGGCCGCCATCGGCGTGACCACCGTCTTCGGCCGCGACATCCGCGAGCTGTTCGCCGCCACGACCACCAGCCTCGCTGGCGACCAGGCGCAGAACAATGCCGTCGGAGCCAAGGTCGACGAGAGCAAAAACCTCAAGAGTTTCGGAAAGTACAACGCGGCGTCGGGCGACTGAGCAGGCCGGAAACCACGCCGCCGGGTGGCCCGGCCGGCCGGAAGGCCCGGACCACCCTTCTGTGTTATCTGAGGCAGCATGGGCCGCGACATCAAGGGACAGGACAAGCTGGTCCGTTCCGACGAACACAACTCCCGCGGCATCGAGCTCGCCGACCGGGGATGGCTGGACGAGGCGATCAAGGAGTTCAAGAAGGCGATCGAGCTCGATCCCGAGTCGGCCCACGCGCACGACAACCTCGCGACCGTCTACTCCGAGAAGAAGCTCTTCGCCCAGGCCCTCGACGAGTACCTGACCGCGCTCAGGCTGGAGCCGGAGAGCCCCACCGCGCACTACAACCTTGCCTGCTTTCTCGCCACGCACGCGCACGACATGGCCATCGAGCAATACAAGGAGGCCATCGAGCTCGACCCCGAGTACCCCGACGCCCACCTCAACCTCGGCATGACCTACGCCGACCTGGACCAGCGTGACGAGGCGAAGACGGAATTCAAGACCGCCATCGAGCTGGACCCGCAGGACCCGCTGGCCCGCCACGAGCTGGCGGCCATGCTGATGGACGAGGGCGACTACCGCGGCGCCATCACGCTCCTGAACGAGGTGGTGCGGCTGGAGCCGGAGAACTACGAAGGGTGGCTCGATCTGGGCATCTCCTACGCGCAGAAGGGCTTCTACCAGGAGGCGGAGCGCTGCTACGCCAAGGCGCGCGAGCTGAACCCCGAAGACGTGCTGCTCAACTACAACGTCGCGGCGCTCTATTCGCTCTGGGAGCGCCGTCCGGAAGCGCTCGCCTCGCTGCGGAAGGCCATGGAGAAGGATCCGGCCAAGGTGCGGAGTTGGCTGGCCGCCGACCCCATGTTCGACGGCCTGAAGGGAGCGCCGGAATTCGAGCAGTTGCTCTCCGTCAACTGAGCAGGACTGCAACGCAGGATTGCAGATCTGCAAGGTCGCGCCAGGGTCGGTCGGTGTGCTCCCCCTCGTAAAATCAGGATGTTAGGGTTTGGCACGAAGCCTGCTCTCTGGTTGGCCCGAAGCCGTTCGAGGAACGCCGGGATTCTGGTCCCCCCCGCCATTCCGGCACCCGAGCGCTTCAATCTTGCTGGCCCCCGGACAGACCGTCCGGGGGCCATTTTCTTCCAGCCCCATTTGCCACCGCATGCGGTAGGACGCGGCGCATGAACATCGCCACGCTCGCCGCTCATGCCGGCGCTCCCGAAGGCGCCAACGCCCCCGTCACCGTTCCCATCGTCCAGTCCACCACCTTCCGCTTCGAGAGCGCGGCGGCGGTGCAGCGCTACGGCCGCGGCGAGAGCGGCCTCTACATGTACAGCCGCGACGAGAACCCGACCGTCCGCGCGGCCGAAGAGGCCGTGGCGCGGCTGGAGGGAGGCGATTCCTGCGTGCTCTTCGCCAGCGGCATGGGGGCGATCACCGCCGCGGTGATGGCGCTGGTTTCCGGGGGCGAAGAGGTGCTCGCCGCCACCGCGCTGTATGGCGGCACCTACAAGCTGCTGCGCGACGTGCTCAGCCGGTTCGGGGTGAAGACGCGCATGGCCGAGCCCGAGGCGCTGCCGGACGCCTGCGCGCGGCCCGGTTCGCGCCTCTGCCTTTCGAGTCGCCCACCAATCCCACCCTGCGGGTGCTCGACATCGCCGCGGTCGCGCGCGCCTGCAAGGCCAACGGCACCGTCTCGCTGATCGACTCGACCTTCGCGCCCCCGCTCTTGCAGCGGCCGCTCTCCATGGGCGTGGACCTGGTCATGCACTCCGCCACCAAGTTCCTCAACGGCCACAGCGATCACCTCTGCGGCGCCATCGTCGGGCGGCAGGAGCTGGTGGAGAAGGTGCGCCAGATCGCGCGCAAGCTGGGCGCGGCCATCGACCCGCAGGTCGCCTACGATCTGCTCCGCGGCCTGCGCACCTTCGCCGTGCGCATGGACCGGCAGTGCCAATCGGCGCTCCAGCTGGCGCGCTGGCTGGAGACGCAGCCGGCGGTGAAGCGGGTCTGGTATCCGGGCCTGCCCAGCCATCCCGACCACGCGCTCGCCGCGCGGCAGATGACCGGCTTCGGCGGCATGGTCACCTTCACCGTGGGGACGAAAGAGAAGGCCTTCCGCTTCTGGGACCGGCTCCAGCTGGTGGTCCGCGCCGCCAGCCTGGGGGGACCGAAACGCTGACCTCGCTGCCCATCCTCTTCAGCCACACGGGGTACAGCGCGGAGGAGCTGCGCCGCGCCGGCGTGGACGAGGGCATGGTGCGGATGAGCGTGGGGCTGGAAGATCCCGGCGACCTGATCGCCGATCTCGGGCAGGCGCTCGCGTGAGCGCATACCTTCTTTGCCCGCGGGGTGGTGCAGCAGGGGCGCCTGCACGACGCGCGCTTCGGCAAGCCGGAGATCCCCGAAGAGGAGTAGAAGCTGCCCTGGTCAGGCGGGCGGGATCACCCTTCCCTCCCGCGCCCCGGCCACCGCGAAGCGCAGCTCCGGCAGCGCCTGCGCGCCTCGGCGACCGGCCCGATGTCCAGGCGCGGGGCCCGCGGATCGCTGCAGAGCACGGTGATGCGGCCCATGCCGCGCAGGCGCTCGAGCAGCGTCTCTTCCAGCACCAGCTCGCGCACCCTCCACAGCTCGATGCTCTGGTGACGCCTGGCGAAGAGGCCCTTCTCGATCTCCAGGCGCTCCGCGGTGAGCGTGTAGCGCAGGCCGGCGCGCGCCGCGAAGGTCATCGCCAGGTAGCCCGACCAGAGCAAGAGCGAGGCGGAGAGCGGTCCGGCGATCACCGGGACGAGCAAGTGCCGGTACCCGGCGGCGATGGAGGCGAACGCCAGCCCCGCGCACGCCGCGGCCCCGAGCAGGCGCAGGCGCGCCTCGGGGCGGAAGGCGGCGAGCGCGGGCGCTCCGTCCACGATACGAAGCTGCGGACCCATCGCCGCGAGTCTACCATCGGGGCGTGGAGCCGCTTCCGCGCAGCTTCTACGATCGCAATGCCGTCAAGGTGGCTCCGGCCCTGCTCGGCTGCGTGCTGGCGCGGCGGGTGGGCCGCAACCGGCTGCTCGGGCGCATCGTCGAGACCGAGGCCTACGTCGGGGAGCACGATCTCGCCTGCCATGCGCGCGCCGGCCGCACTTCCCGCACCGAGGTGATGTACGGCGAGCCCGGGCACGCGTACGTCTACCTGATCTACGGCATCCACCAGATGCTCAACTGCGTGTGCGGGCCCGGGGCGGAGGCGAACGCGGTGCTGGTGCGCGCAGTGGAGCCTGCGCCGGGATCGGCGCCGTGGCTTCATGGCAACGCGCGCGGTCCGGGCAACGTCTGCAAGGCCTTCGGGGTGGAGCTCGCGCACAATCGCGCCGACCTTTGCGACCCTCGAGGCGACCTCGTCATCCTGCCGCGGACGGGGCGCCCGCGCATCGTGCGCGGGCCGCGCGTGGGGGTGGAATATGCGGGAAGATGGGCCGCCGAGCCGCTGCGCTTCTGCGACGCGAAGAGCGCCCACCTCTCCCGCCCTTTGCGCCGCGCTTGAGCACATCTTCCCGCCCCGAATCAAGCTTGAGAAAGGCGGCCGATCGTGGTGATGCTGCGGCCCGATGAAAATCCGGCGCCTGGAGATCTCCGGCTTCAAGTCGTTCGCCGATCGCGTGGTCTTCTCCTTCGACGACGGCGTCACCGGAGTGGTGGGACCGAACGGGTGCGGCAAGAGCAACGTGGTGGACGCCATCCGCTGGGCCATGGGCGAGCAGAGCGCCAAGCACCTGCGCGGCAGGGCCATGGAGGACGTGATCTTCGCCGGCTCGGAGTCGCGGCCCGCCACCGGCATGGCCGAGGTGTCGCTCACCTTCCAGAACGTGGAGCCGGGCGGCGCAGGCGAGGGGCGGGCCCAGGCCGAGAACGGAGGCTCCGCGGGCAGGCTGGTTCCGCAGCAGTATGCCGGCTTCGGCGAGATCACCGTGACCCGGCGCCTCTTCCGCAACGGGGAGAGCGAGTACGAGATCAACAAGGCGCAGTGCCGGCTGCTCGACATCACCGAGCTGTTCCTCGGCACCGGCGTCGGCACCCGCGCCTACTCGATCATCGAGCAGGGGCGCATCGGCCTCATCGTCAGCGCCAAGCCCGAGGACCGCCGCTCCATCATCGAAGAGGCGGCCGGAGTCACCAAGTACAAGGCGCGGCGCAAGCAGGCCGAGCGCAAGCTCGAGGCCACCGAGCAGAACCTGCTCCGCCTCTCCGACGTGGTGGGCGAGATCGGCAAGCGGCTGCAGGCGCTGGAGCGCGCGGCGAAGAAGGCGGAGAGGTTCCGCGAGCTGCGCGCCGGGCTGCGCGAGCTGGAGCTGCTCTCGTCGTGCAGGCAGTACCTCGGCCTCCTCGATCGGCAGCATGCCCAGGCGCAGGAGCTGGGCGAGGCCGCCGAGGCGGAGACGGTGGCGCTGGCCCACGCCGCGCGGCTGGAGGCCGGTCTCTCCGCGGAGAGGCTGCGGGTCCTCGAGGACGAGAAGCAGGTGCAGGACCTCGCCGAGCACTCGCACCGCATCGACAAGCAGCTCCGCCTCGGCGAGCAGGAGCTGGAGTTCGCCCGCCGCGAGCGTGAGGCGATCGCGGCGCGGCAGGCGCAGCACGAGGAGGAAGTCTCGCTCCTGGCGGTGCGGCTCGAGCTGCTCGGCCGCGAGGAAGAGGGGCTTGCGACAGGACCAGCAGAAGCTTCTCGAGGCCACGGCGGACGACCAGTCGCGCCAGAGGCAGGCGGAAGAGCAGCTCTCCTCGGCGCTGGCGGAGATCCAGGGCGCCGCAGCACGCCGTCGAAGGCGAGCGCCACGAGGCGGTGGGCGTCCTGACCCGGCTCGCGAACCACCGCACCAACCTGGTCAACCTGGAGCGGCGCCGCGCCGACCTCGCCTCGCGCGTGCAGAAGACCGTCTCGGAAAAGGAACAGCTGGAAGCCCGCGCCCGCGAGATCGCGCGCCAGCGCGACGAGCTGGCCGGAAAGCTGCTGGAGGCGCAGAGCAGGCGGCGCGAGCTGCACGCGCACAAGCAGGCCTCCGAGGCCGACCTCTCGCAGGGCCGCGCCGAACAGCGGGACACCGAGGCCATGCTCGATCAAGCTTCGCGAGGAGCTGGCCGACCGGCGCAGCCGCCTGACCTCGCTGCTCGAGCTGCAGAAGAACTTCGAAGGGTACGGACGCGGCGTGAAGGCAATCATGCTCCGCGAGGAGGAGGAGCGCCGGCGGGACGGCGTGTACGGCCTCGTCGCCGACGTGCTCCGGGTCGAGCCGCGGCACGAGCGCTCCGTGGAAGCGGTGCTCGGCGAGCGGCTCCAGCTCGTCCTGGTGGAGAGCCACTCCGCGGGGCTCAAGGCGGTGGACTACCTGCGGCGCGCTGCCCAGGGACGCGCCTCCTTCGTGCCGCTGACGGAGATGGAGCAACTCTCACTGGTGCCCGAGCCGGCCAATGCGCCTCCGCCGGAAGGCACGGTGCGCGCCGTGGACGTGGTGGACTGCGCGCCCGAGCACGAGCGGCTGCGCAGCTACCTGCTCGCCGACGTCTTCCTCTGCGACTCGCTGGCCACCGCGCTGGCCCTCTGGGCGCGCAACCCCGGCGCGCGCACCTTCGTCTCCGCCGACGGCGAGGTGGTGGACAAGGAAGGGGTGGTCTCCGGCGGCGCCCTCGACGGAGTGGGCGACGGCCTCTTGCACAAGCGCCGCGAGGTGCAGGAGCTGGCGGAGACGGTGCAGGAGCTGGAGGCGAAGCTCCACCTCGCCACCGAGCGCGTGCAGCAGCTCGCGGCGCGGGTGCAGGCCGCGGACACGCAGGTGAAGCGGCTCCTCCACGAGGAGCGCGAGGAGGAGCTTGCCCAGCTGCGGCTGGAGCGCGACGTGGGGCGGCTGCAGGACGATCTCGGCCGCATCGCCCAGCGCGACCAGGTGCTGCGCCATGAGAGCGAGACGCTGGGAAACGCGCTGCGGGAGGTGGAGCGGGAGGAGCAGGCCTCCCGCGACGCGGTGGCGGCGGGAGAGGGCGAGCAGAGCGAGCGCGAGGCGCGGCTGCGCGCGCTCCAGGGCGACCTGCTCAAGGCGCGCGAGCGATCGGAGGCGGTGCAGGCGGAGGTGACCCGCGCCAAGGTGAGCGCGGCGGCGCTGGCGGAGCGGCGCGAGGGAGTGGCCCGCTCGCTGGAGCGCCTGCTCGAGTCGCGCGCGGAGGTGGAGGGCAGGCGGGAGAAGCTGGTGGCGGAGATCGCGCAGGGCAAGGAGCGCGACGCGGCGCTGCAGGCCAAGGCGGAAGTCGCGCAGGGCGAGCTCCAGCAGTTGCTCGGCGAGTCGGAGCGCCTGCGCGAAGAGCTGGGTCGCGCGCGGGCCCGGTACGAGGAGGCGCAGGAGCGGCTGCGCGGCGGCGACGACGAGGTGAAGCAAGCGCGCGACGAGGCCCGGCAGATCGGCGAGCGGCGCGGCAAGGCCGAGCTGCTCCTGCAGGGCACCCGCCTCGAGCTCGGCCACCTGGAACAGCAGGTCCGCGAGCGGCATCTCATGGAGATCGCCGACGTGGCCCAGGCCCGGCGCGAGGCGGCGCTGGCCCTGGACGCCGCCGATGCCGAGGCGCGAATGCTTTCCCTCCGCGAGAAGATCGACGCGCTCGGCGAGGTTTCGCTCACCGCCATCGACGAGGCGCGCGAGGTGGGCGAGCGCCACCAATTCCTCTCCGTACAGAAGGCCGACCTGGAAGAGAGCATCGCCAAGCTCCGCTCGGCCATCGCGCGCATCGACCGGGCCTCGAAGGAGCGCTTCAAGGAGACCTTCCAGCTGGTCAACGACCGCTTCCAGCAGGTGTTCCCGCGGCTCTTCCGGGGCGGAACCGCCGAGCTCCAGCTGGTGGAGGATGCGGCAAACCCCGCCGCCGAGCCGGGGGTGGAGATCGTCGCGCAGCCGCCCGGCAAGAAGCTCAGCAGCGTCAATCTCCTCTCCGGCGGCGAGAAGGCGCTCACCGCGGTGTCGCTGATCTTCGCCATCTTCCTGATCAAGCCCACGCCCTTCTGCCTTCTCGACGAGGTGGACGCGCCGCTCGACGAGGCGAACGTGGGCCGCTACAACGAGATGGTGCGCGAGATGAGCCGGAGCTCGCAGTTCATCGTCATCACCCACAACAAGCGCACCATGGAAGTGGCCGACTCCCTCTACGGCGTCACCATGGAGGAGCCGGGCATCTCCAAGACCGTCTCCGTCAAGCTCTCCCCGCAGGGCTCCACCGCCGCGGCGTGAAGGGCGGAGCAGGCTTGCATTCTGCCGCCGTCTCAGGCGATCTGCGCGGTCCGTGATGCTCGCGCTCGCGACCACTTCCCAGATCGCCATCGCCGTCGCCATCCTCGTCGCGCTCGCGCTCATCGTCGCGCTGGTGGCGCGCGCGTTGGTCTCGCCCAGGCCCGCTCCGCCTCCGGAGCTGCCGCGCAAGCGCGAGGCGGTGGAGCTTCCCCGCATCGAGGTGCCGGAGGTGGCGGCGCCGGCGGAGCGGGTGGCGCGCGAAGAGCGGGTCCGGCGGGAGCTCCTGGCCGCCGAGGCTTCGCTGGCGGCCGCGCGGGAGGCGGCGGCGCGGGACCCTTCCTCTTCGGCTGCGCGCGCCGAGGTGGAGCGGTACGAGCGCGGGCTGACCGATCTGCAGCGGAAGCTGGAGTACGAGCACCGCAAGACCGTCGAGGCGCAGGAGAAGGCGCGCAGGCAAGCAGAGGCGGCGGCGCTGGAGGAGGCGCAGGCGCGGGCGCGCGCGGAGGAGGCCGCCCGGCTGGAGGAGGAGAAGCGCGTCGCGCAAGAGGCGCAGCGCAGGCGCGTCGAAGCGGAGGCAGGCCGCACCCTCGCCGACGGTCTCGCGCGCACGCGCGGCGGGTTCATGGCCCGCCTCAACGCCTTCGTGGGAGCGGGCAAGGAGCTGGACGACGCCGCGCTGGCGGAGCTGGAGGAGATCCTCTTCTCCGCCGACGTGGGCGTGCGCACCGCCAGCGCGCTTCTGGAGAGCGTTCGCGAGCGCCTCAAGCGGCGCGAGCTCTCCGACCTTGGCAAGGTGAAGGCGGCGCTGCGCGAGGAGATCGAGCGCATCCTCTCGCAGGCGTCCGGGGCCCACGGGGGCCTGCCGGACGGGCCCCGGCCGCAGGTGGTGATGGTGGTCGGCGTCAACGGGACGGGCAAGACCACCACCATCGGCAAGCTCGCGGCCAAGCTGAACGGGTCGGGGAGGTCGGTCCTCCTCGGAGCCGGCGACACCTTCCGCGCGGCCGCCGGCGAGCAGCTCGACGTCTGGGCCGACCGGGCGCATGCGCCCATCGTCCGCGGCAAGGACGGCAGCGACCCCGGCGCGGTGCTCTTCGATGCCGTCAGCCGCGCGCGCAGCGAGAACGTGGACGTGGTGCTCTGCGACACCGCCGGCCGCCTCCACACCAAGGCGAATCTGATGGAGGAGCTCAAGCGCCTCAAGCGCACGCTCGACAAGGCGCAGCCGGGCGCGCCGCACGAGGTGCTCCTGGTGGTGGACGCGACCAACGGCCAGAACGCCATCCAGCAGGCGCGGCAGTTCCACGAGGCGCTGGGAGTGACCGGGTTCGTGCTCACCAAGCTCGACGGCACCGCCAAGGGCGGGGTGATCATCGGCATCTGCGAGGAGCTGAAGATCCCCGTGCGCTACGTGGGCGTCGGCGAGAAGGTGGCCGACCTGAAGGAGTTCGACGCGCACCAGTTCGTCGAGGCGCTCTTCGCGGAGTAGCCGGAGCGAGGTTCGCGCGCGACCCACGCTATAGTCGGCGCGATGGAGAGCCGCGGAACCGTCCTCGTCGTCGACGACGAGCAGGCCAACCTCGATTCGCTCGAGCGCATCTTCGCGCGCGAGGGCTACCGCGTGCTGCTCGCTTCCTCGGGGCAGGCCGCGCTGGATCATCTGCGCGCAACCCCGGTGGACGTGGTGCTGACCGATCTGATGATGCCGGGCATGAGCGGCGAGGAGCTGCTCCGCGCCGTGCGCGCGGTGGCGCCGGATGCGGAGGTGGTGCTGATGACCGCCTACGGCACCGTCGAGGCGGCCGTGCTGGCGATGAAGGACGGCGCCTACGACTTCCTCACCAAGCCGCTCAAGCGCCACGCGGTGCTCAAGAGCGTGCAGCAGGCGATCGACAAGCGCAAGCTGGTGCAGGAGAACAAGCAGCTCCGGGCGCGGCTGGCGGGCGCGGCGCAGCCCATCGTGGGGCAGAGCCCGTCCTTGCGCGCCACGCTGGACGTGATCCGCCAGGCGGCGCCCTCCTCCGCCACCGTGCTGCTCCTGGGGGAAAGCGGCACCGGCAAGGAGCTGTTCGCGCGCGCGCTCCACGAGCATTCGCCGCGCGCGGCCGGGCCCTTCGTGCCCATCAACTGCGCGGCCATTCCCGAGACCATCCTGGAGAGCGAGCTCTTCGGCTACGAGCGCGGCGCTTTCACCGGCGCCTCCCAGCGCAAGGAGGGCCGGATCGAGCGCGCCCAGGGCGGGACCCTCTTCCTCGACGAGGTGGGAGAGCTGACGCCGGCCGTGCAGGTCAAGCTGCTCCGCTTCCTGCAGGAGGGCGAGATCGAGCGGCTGGGAGGCACGGCCGCCGTGAAGGTCGACTGCCGGGTGGTGGCCGCGACCAACCAGGACCTGGGCGGCCGCGTGCGCGAGGGAAAGTTTCGCGAGGACCTGTTCTACCGGCTCAACGTCATCGAGGTGGTGCTGCCGCCCCTGCGCGATCGGGTGGAAGACGTTCCGCTGCTCGCCGATCACTTCGTCGCCCGCTACGCGGCGAAGAACGGCAAGCCCATCCGCGGTCTCACCCGCGCTGCCCTTGCCGCCATGGAGGCTTACCCGTGGCCGGGAAACGTGCGCGAGCTGGAGCACGCCATCGAGCGCGCGGTGGTGCTCTCGCGGGGCAACGAGATCGAGGTGGACGATCTGCCGGAATCGGTCCGCGGCGGGGGAGCTCTGCGCGCGGCGGGCGTCGCGGGTCTGGAGGGCCGCACGCTTTCGGTTCCGCTCGGCACCACCATGGAAGAGATCGAGCTGCGGGTGATCCGCGAGACGCTGCGACAGACCAGGGGCGACAAGAACCTGGCTGCGCAGCTCCTCGGCATTGCGGCGCGGACCATCTACCGCAAGCTCGACCGCGAAAAAGAGTAGCAGTCCCGGCGCAGGACCATCCACGCGGGGTGACAAATTGTCAGGCGCTGCCGCGCGTCCCTTGCCAGCTTGTCGCTCGGCTGCCATCCGGGCGACCCAACGCGCGGGTTTCCTGACGAATTTTGCTGGCATGTCCTTTGCTGCCTGGGCGTTCCATGGAGATGGTTCTCCAGCGTTATTCGTGGGCCCTCAACCTCGTGGCCGTGCTGCTCGGCGCGTACCTCGCGGCGCGCACGGTGAACACCGTCGCGGCCACCGCCATCGCGCCCAAGCCCGCGCTCTTGCAGCAGGCCAGCGCCGCGGCGCCGCAAAGCACCCTCGCCGAGCACGTCAACCTCGACGCGGACAAGGTGGCGAAGCTCTTCGACGTTCCCCTCCCCAAGCCGGCGCCGCCGGGCGAGGAGACCGCAGCCCCGCAGCGCGCGGGGTGGAACCCCGTCCCGGTGCGCTCGCCCTTGCACGCCACGCTGGTGGGCACCGCCATCGCCGAGCCGGCCAAGTACTCGCTCTGCCAGATCACCAACCCCGACGTGAACGAGACGCAGGTCTACGCCATCGGCGAGAGGTACCAGGGCGCGCGCATCTACGGCGTGCAGAAGGACCGCGTGCTCCTCGACCACGACGGAGTCAACGAGTACATCGACAACAACGCGGCGGCGCCGCCGAACCTGGGCGTGATGCCGATGCCGCAACCGGCGGGGCCGCAGGCGAGCAACGACGTGCGCCAGCTTTCCGAGAACCAGTACGTGATCTCCAAGAGCACCATCAACAGCGCGCTCACCGACATGTCCACGCTCGCCACCCAGGCGCGGATCGTGCCGTCGTTCAAGAACGGCGTCTCCAACGGCTTCAAGCTCTTCTCCATCGTGCCCGATTCGCTCTATGCCAAGATCGGCGTCCAGAACGGCGACGTGATCCGCAAGATCAACGGCTATGAGATGAACAGCCCCGACAAGGCGCTGGAGATCTACCAGAAGCTGCGCGACGCCAACCGCATCGAGGTCGAGCTCGAGCGGCGCGGCGAGACGGTGCGCAAGTCCTATTCGATCGAGTAAGCCGAGGAGAACTTCGTGCATCAGGTGCGCTGGCTTTTCCTGCTCCCGCTGGCGGCGCTCCTTGCCGCGGCCCCCTCGCGCGCCCAGACGGACGCCAACGGACGCCCGCAGGCCCAGGGGCCGGCGCGGCCGATCCGGCCCGGCCTCCGCCCGCCCACCGGAACGCAGCAGCCGGTCCGGCCCGCAGGTCCCGCGCGCGCGCAGCCGCCGCCGGCAACCCGCACGCAGCCGGCGCCGCCCCCCGCGGCTCCCGCCCCACCGGTGGCGACGCGCGCCACCGAGCCCGGCGACATCCCGCAGGTGGACAAGTCCGAGATCCACAACAACGCGCGCACGGTGATGATGTCGTTCGACAAGCGCGACCTCACCGAGGTGATCCAGTTCGTCAGCCAGTTCACCCAGCGCAACTTCATCCTCCCCGAGCGCGTCTCGGGAAAGATCACCATCCTCTCCAACACGCCCATCCCCGCGGAGGACGTGTGGAACGTCTTCGTCGCCGCGCTCGACGCCAACAACTGGGCCGTCTACCCGGTGGGCAAGTACTGGAAGCTGACCGAGAAGAAGCAGTCCTCGCGCAGCAACATCCCCGTCTTCCTCGAGAACGGCCAGGAGCCGCCCGCCAACGAGCAGATGGTCACCAAGCTGTTCAAGCTGCACTACGTCGAAGCCGACCAGATGCGCAACGTGCTCAACCAGTTCACCTCGCGCGACTCGGACTTCCAGATCTTCCCTCCCGACGCGCTGATCATCAGCGACGTGGGCCTGAACATGCGCAGGCTGGAGAAGCTGGTGGACCAGCTCGACCAGCCGGGGGGCTCGGAGGAGATCCACATCGTCCCGGTGCAATACGCCGGCGCGCAGGAGCTGGCGCAGAAGCTGACCGAGATCTTCCAGTCGCAGGGGCAGCCGGCGCAGAAGGGCGTGCCGCGGCAGCTGGGCGTGGCGCAGCCGGTCCAGCCGGGCCAGCCCGTGGGCGTGCCGCAGCCGGCGGTGGAGGGCCCGGCGGGCGGCACCGTGCAGGTGGGCAAGATCATCCCCGAAGAGCGCACCAACAAGCTCATCGTCATCGCCGGCGGCAAGTCGTTCGACCGCGTGCTCGACCTGATCAAGCAGCTCGACGTGCCCTCCAGCGAGGGCGGCGTGCACGTCTACTACCTGGAAAACGCCAAGGCCGAGGAAGTGGCGTCCACCATGCAGGCGCTGGCCCAGGGCGTCTCCTCCCAGCGGCGCAGCGGCCCCGCGCCGGGCGCCGGCGGTGGCGCTCCCGCAGGGGCCGGAGGACCGGCCAGCGCGGACCTCTTCAGCGGCAGCGTGAAGATCACCGCCGACAAGAACACCAACTCGCTGGTGGTGATCGCCTCCCAGGCCGACTACCGCAACCTGGTCAAGGTGGTGGAGCGCCTCGACATCCGCCGGCGCCAGGTCTTCGTCGAGGCGGTGATCATGGAGGTCAACCTCCAGAACAACCTCGACGTGGGCGTCTCCGCGCACGGCGGCACCGTCCTCAACGACGTGAGCTTCCGCGGCACCAAGGGCGACGCGCCGCTGGTGATCGGCAGCGAGCTGGGCGGCCTCAGCTCCATCGGTGGAGTCGCCACCCTGGGCAGCCTCGGCGGCTTCCTCGCCGGCCTGCAGGGGCCGCCCCTCACCGTCCCGGGCACCAACCTCTCCTTGCCATCCTTCGCCATCCTCCTCAACGCGCTGCAGAGCTCCAGCGACGTGAACGTGATCAGCACGCCGCACGTGATCATGAGCGACAACACCGAAGGCGAGATCACCGTGGGGCAGAACGTGCCCTTCCAGGCGGGGTTCTCGCCGCAGCTGGGCGGGCTCACCTCCGCCGTCTCCGGCGCCACCGGCGCCACCACGCCGGGCACCAACCCGGCCCTCAACACCTCGCTGCTCGGCCTGGGCGGCGGCCTCGGCTCCCTCTTCGCTCCCATCCAGCGGCAGAACGTGGAGCTGCGCCTGCGCATCAAGCCGCAGATCAACGAGAGCGACTACGTGCGGCTGGAGGTGGACGAGCAGACGGAAGAGATCGCCAGCGTGGACAAGACGCTGGGCCCCACCACCTCCAAGCGCACCGCCAAGACCACGGTGGTGGCCAAGGACCAGGAGACGGTGGTGATCGGCGGTCTCATCCAGGACCGGACCACCAAGAGCGTGCAGAAGGTGCCGGTGCTGGGGTCGCTCCCCGTGCTGGGCTGGCTCTTCCGCAACGAGAGCACGGTGCGGCAGAAGACCAACCTGCTCCTCTTCCTCACGCCCTACATCATCCGCGACCAGAGCGACTACCGCCGCATCTTCGAGCGCAAGATGGCCGAGCGCGCCGAGTTCGTGAAGCGGTTCTACGGCGACGAGGCGCAGTACCAGGCCGCCGTCGACTACGACCGCAAGCCGGGCCCGCTCGCCCGCGTGCGCCACGGCGTGACCGAGGAGCTGAGCAAGTTCGAGAACGGTGGAAGCGGCGGGAGCGACGAGAGGGTGATCGGCCCGATGCAGCGTTATGCTCCGGCGGAGATGGATCAGGCCGGAGTGCCGCGGGCGTCGCCCTCGCCTGCTCCGCTGCCCGCCGAGCCGAAGCACGAGCCCGCACCGGGCACCCAGGCGCCTCCGCCGGAGCCCGCGCCGCCGGAACATAAGCCCGATTCAGGGGGTTGAAGTTCGAATGGACCCTACGTCTGTCGCCATTGCCCAGCCCGCCCGCAAGGCGCCGGCGCGCAGCCTCGCCGGGCTGTTGCTCGGGGAGATCCTCGTCGCCCAGGGCACGGTCGGCCGGGACAAGCTGGAGGAGGCCCTGCAGGCGCAGGGCGAGCGCGGCGGCCGCATCGGAGAGCTGCTCATCTCGTTGAAGGCCTGCTCCGAGGAGCAGGTGCTCAAGGGCCTGGCCGCGCAGCTCGAGCTGCCCTACCAGATGCGCATCGGCGCCGAGGACATCGCCCAGGACCTGGTGGCGAAGGTGCCCATCAATTTCGCCAAGCAGGCGCGCATCCTTCCCTTGCGGGCCGACGCCGACCACGTGGTGGTGGCGATGGCCGATCCGCTGGACACGGGCGCGCTGGACAGCGTGCGCATGCTGCTCGGCACCTCCGTTTCGCCGCTGCTGGTGCCCACCCAGTCCATCCTCGACTGCATCAACTCGGTCTACGACCGCGCCCACAACGAGGCCGAGCAGCTGGTCGACGATCTCGAGGCGGGCGACCTGGACACGGTCGCGCACGAGCTCGAAGAGCCGCAAGACCTTCTCGATTCGAGCGACGAAGCGCCCATCATCCGGCTGGTGAACTCCCTCCTCTTCCGCGCCGCCAAGGAGCGCGCCAGCGACATCCACGTCGAGCCGCAGGAGAGGGACATCTGCGTGCGCTTCCGGGTGGACGGCGTCCTCCAGGAGGTGATCCGCCCGCCCAAGCGGTTCCAGAACTCCATCATCTCGCGCGTGAAGATCATGGGCGGGCTCAACATCGCCGAGAAGCGGCTGCCGCAGGACGGCCGCATCCGCGTCAAGCTGGCCGGCCGCGACATCGACATCCGCCTCTCCACCACGCCCACCGTCTACGGCGAGCGGGTGGTGATGCGACTCCTGGACAAGAGCACCGTGCTCCTCGACCTGGTGGAGATCGGGATGGATCCCGAGCAGCTCCGGGTGATGGAGTCGCTCATCCACCGCTCGCACGGCATCATCCTGGTCACCGGCCCCACCGGCTCGGGCAAGACCACCACGCTCTACGCGGCGCTCTCCAAGATCAACCGGCCCGACCTCAACATCATGACCATCGAGGATCCGGTCGAGTACCAGCTCCAGGGCATCTCGCAGACCGCGGTGAACCCGAAGATCGAGCTCACCTTCGCCAACGGCCTGCGCAGCTTCCTCCGCCAGGATCCCGACGTGATCATGGTGGGCGAGATCCGCGATCTGGAAACCGCCGAGATCGCCATCCAGGCCTCGCTCACCGGCCACCTGGTCCTCTCCACCGTCCACACCAACGACGCCGCCGGCGCCATCACCCGCCTGGTGGACATGGGCGTGGAGCCCTTCCTGGTGGCCTCGTCGCTGATGGGCGTTCTCGCCCAGCGCCTGGTGCGCGTGCTCTGCAAGGACTGCAGGGTGCCGTACCTGCCGGCGGAGGAGGAGCTGAAGGAGATCGGCCTCACCCGTCAGCAAGTGAGCGGGGCGAGCGGCGGCATGCTCTACAAGCCCGCCGGCTGCGAGCAGTGCAACAAGACCGGGTACCGGGGCCGCAGCGGCATCTACGAAGTCATGTTGATCGACGACGACATCCGCCAGCTGGTGCTCAAGAACGTCGACAGCGGCACCATCAAGCGGCAGGCGGTCACCTCCAAGGGCATGCGCACGCTGATGGACGACGGCGCGCTCAAGGTGCTGAAGGGCGTCACCTCCATCGCCGAGGTGCTCTCCGTCACCCAGGAGGACATCAACTAGTGCCGGTGTTCGAGTTCACGGGCCTCACCGAGGCGGGCAAGAACGTCCGCGGCATGCGCGATGCGGAGAGCAGCAAGGTGCTCCGCCAGATGCTGCGCAAGGACGGCGTCTACCTCACCGAGGCGCGCGCGGCCGAGGCCGGCGCGGTGGCCGGCGAGACGAAGACGGGGTTGGCGCGCGAGGTCGAGGTGGGCGCCTTCTTCGGCTTCACCGGCGTCTCTTCGCAGGACCTGGCCATCGCCACCCGCCAGCTCGCCACCCTCATCGCCGCGGGCATTCCGCTGGTGGAGGCGCTCACCGCGCTGGTGGACCAGGTGGAGCAGGCGCGGCTCAAGCGCATCCTCGGGTCGGTGAAGCAGAAGGTGAACGAGGGCTCCTCCCTGGCCGACGCGCTCGGGGAGCACAAGAAGGTCTTCAGCGAGCTGTACGTGAACATGATCCGCGCCGGGGAAAGCTCCGGCGCCCTCGACGTGGTGCTGGTCCGGCTCGCCGACTTCACCGAGGGGCAGGCGCTGCTGCGCAACAAGATCATCGGCGCCATGCTCTATCCCGCCATCATGATGGTGGTGGGCATCGCCATCGTCGGCATCCTCTTCGTGGTGGTGATCCCCAAGGTCACCAAGATCTTCGAAGACATGAACGTCACCCTGCCCTGGACGACGCGCTCGCTGATCGCGGTCTCGGCGTTCGCCCGCGACTACTGGTACGTGCTCCTCGTCGGGCTGCCGGCGCTGGCGTACGGCGCGCGCCGCTGGGTGCGCACCACCCGCGGGCGCGCCTGGTGGGACCGGACGCAGCTTCGCGCGCCGGTCTTCGGCGACCTGCTGCGCATGCTGGCCATCTCGCGGTTCGCCAAGACGCTGGCCACGCTGCTCGCCAGCGGAGTGCCGCTGCTCACCGCCATGGACATCGTCCGCAACATCGTCAGCAACACGCTGCTCTCGGAGACCATCGAGAAGGCGCGCGACGCCATCCGCGAGGGCGAGTCGATCGCCGCGCCGCTCAAGCGCAGCGGCCAGTTCCCGCCGCTCGTCTACCACATGATCGCCATCGGCGAGAAAAGCGGCCAGCTCGAGGAGATGCTGCGCAACGTGGCCAAGAGCTACGAGTCGCAGGTGGAGATGCGCGTCGCCGCGCTCACCTCGCTGCTCGAGCCGGTGATGATCGTGGCCATGGGCGGCGGCGTCGCCTTCATCGTCTTCTCCATCCTCATGCCGATCATGCAGCTCAACACCTTCGTCCCCAAGTAGGAGCGAGGCATGCAGATCCAACTGCGCCAGCGGGAAGAGATGCGTGGCCCGGCCGCGGACGGGCTGCTGCTCGGGCTGTGGATCGGCGAGGTCTTCGGCGCCGCCGAGTATTGGCTGCTGCGGGCAGCCTCCGTCGGTCTCCGTCTTTCGCGGCAGTCCTTCCTTCGTCCTCTTTTCTTGTCGACCTTCATCGTCTCTTTGGCGGCCGGTTTTCTGGGCGCACGCGTGTTCGCGCAAACATCCGACGCGCGAGCTCGCATGGCCGCGCTTGACCTGAATGCGATCGAAAACGGAGCACTGCTCTTCCGCTCGGAACATGAGAGTTGGCCCTCGCGACTCGAGGAACTGGTCCCCCGGCATCTGAAGAACCTGCACGCGGATCCGTGGGGTCACGGCTACGCGCTGTTTCGGGGAGAAGGCGGAATGGCCATCGTTTCCGCCGGGCCTGACGGAGAGCTCGGCACCGGCGACGACGTACTGCGAGTCGTCGCCAACCCAATTCGATCCGGACCTGAAGATCTCTGAGGAGCAACATGCTGAGAACGTTGAGAGAGAAGTTGATTCGGTGGTCCGCGACCCAGCGCAAGCGGCCTGCGCGCGGCATGACGCTGATCGAGATCATGGTGGTGCTGGTGATTCTCGGGCTCATCGCCGGCGCCATCGGCTACAACGTCTTCGGCCAGCTCAAGGACGCGCAGGTGCGCGCCGCCACGCTGGACCTGCGCGCCATCTCCAACGGCGTGGACCTGTACCACGTGGAGACCGGGCAGTGGCCGGAGTCGCTGCAGCAGCTGGTTCCCAAGTTCGTCAAGGACCTGCACAAGGACCCCTGGGGCAACGACTACTCCTTCGTCCGCACCGGCGAGGGGTACGACGTCTACTCCTACGGTCCGGACAAGGCCCAGGGCGGCAGCGACGACATCACCGTGCACGGCGGCGAGGCCGGGCCTTCCACAGCGGGCAAGTGAGAGCGGATGCGGGAGAGGCGGCACAGCGGCATGACGCTGATCGAGATCGGCGTCGCCCTCTGCGTGGCGGGGCTCATGCTCGCCGTCGCCATTCCCGCCTTGTCCGCGGTCACCCGCGCGCAGCTGCGGCAGAAGACCGGCCAGCTCGCGGGCGGCATCCGCTCGCTGTATAGCGCCGCCGCCATCGCCGGGCACACCTGCCGGCTGGTGCTGGATCTCGACCAGGACGCGTACTGGTCGGAGTGCGCCAAGGGCAACGTGCGCCTCTCCCGCGAAGGCGAGCGCTCGCAGAACGGCGCGCGCCTCGAGTCCCGCGAGGAGGAGCTGCAGCAGCAGTCGCAGCGCGACAACATGTCCGAGGAGGAGCGGGAGAAGCTGGCGCTCGCGGCCAAGAGCGCCTTCACCCCCTCGAGCGACATCCCCCGCACCGACCTGGGCAACAAGGTGAAGTTCGCCGACGTCTGGGTACAGCACCAGCCCGAGCGCTACACCGCCGGCAGGTCCTTCATCTACTTCTGGTCGAGCGGCCTCACCGAGGAGGCGTCCATCCACCTCGAGCAGAGCGGCGACGAGTACTCGCTGCTCGTCTCGCCGCTCACCGGGCGGGTGAAGGTGGTCGGCGCCCGCGTGGACGCTCCGGGGCAGCGGCGATGAGGCGCCGGTCAGCGGGCTTTACGCTCCTGGAGGTGATGATCGCCCTCGCCATCCTCTCGGTGGGGCTGGTGGCCATCTCCAACCTGAACGGCGGCGCCGTCGCCATGCACGCCTATTCGCGCCGCGCCACCGAGGCCACGCTGCTCTTGCGCGGCAAGATGCTGGACGTCGAGGACGACCTGCAGAAGAACGGCTTCTCCGACTTCAGCGACGAGAAGCACGGGGACTTCTCCGCGGAAGGCGCGGGCGGCTACGGCTGGAGCGCGGAGATCCTCAAGCCCGACGTGGAGCTCGATCCCGCGCAACTGCTCACGCTGCTCGGCGGGCAGGGCAAGGGTGGCCAGCAATCCAACCTCGCCGGCGCGGCGCAGACGCTCGCCGGCTCCCTGATGGGCGCGCCCGGGGCGACGCAGGGCATGCAGGCCGGCGGCGGCGCGGCCATGCTGGCGGGGCCGATGGGCGGCATGTTCATGGCCGAGGCGAAGACGTTCATCGAGACGCTGAAGAAGAGCGTCCGCGAGATCCGCCTCACCGTCAGCTGGCAGGACGGCAAGGACCGGCGCGACGTCTCCGCCTCCCAGATCGTCGTCATCCTTCCCGAGAGCGTGGGGCAGACGCCCGGCGCGCCGCCGCCGCCGGGAGCGGCCGCGGCGGCAACCCCGCTGCAGCCGGGGAACCTCACCACGCCCATCGGTGGTCCGGGAAGCGGAGCGCGGCAATGAGCCGCCGCGGGTTCACCATCCTGGAGGTGATGATCGCCATCGCCGTGCTCAGCATGATCGGCGCCATCACCTTCAAGAGCTTCGACGGCGCCTACGATCTCAAGAAGCGCGTGGAGAACGCGGAGGACCGCGACCAGGCGGTGCGCGGCGCCCTCGACCGCATCGGGCGCGAAGTGTCGATGACCTTCCTCTCCGAACATTACGACCACAAGCGCTTCCGCGAGCGCCCCACCTTCTTCAAGCTCAAGGACGGCCGCAGCGAGGCGGACCTCACCGTCACTTCCTTCGCCCACGAGCGGCTGCACCTGGACGCGAAGGAGTCGGACCAGGCGGTGTTCCAGTACCACGTCGAGCAGGGCGAGGACGGCAAGCCGTGCCTCTACCGGCGGGTCAAGCCGCAGATCGACGAGGAATGGGAGCGCGGCGGAGAGCAGGCGCCGCTGGCGGAGGACGTGATCCGCTTCACCGTGCAGGCCTGGGATCCCAAGGACCGCGAGTGGCGCGACGAGTGGGACTCGAACTCGCCGCAGCGCACCGGAGGCGTGCTCATCCCGCCCCGCGTGCGCATCGCTTTGACCATCAAGGACGAGCAGGGCAAGGAGAAGACCTGGACCACCCAGGCCCGTCTCATGCTCGGCTCGCCGCTGGACTTCTGATGCCCAGGTCCGCTCCCGCCCCGCAGCGCGGCGTCGCGCTCATCCTGGTGCTCACCACCATCGCCATCCTCACCTCCATCGGCGTGGACTTCAGCTACAGCTCGCGCGTCTCGCTCAAGCTGGCGGAGAACCTGCGCGACGAGACGCGCGCGCAGTACATGGCGCAGTCGGCGGTCAACCTCTCGCGGCTCTTGCTGCACTTCCAGCGGCAGGTCGACCAGGTGGGCGGGCAGGTGGGAGCCGCCCTGCAGGGACTCACCGGACCGGCGACGCCGCAGCAGCGGCTCGGCACCCAGGCCCCGGTCAATCCCCTTCCCAACGTTCCGGGGGTGGCGGCGGCGCAGCCGGCCACCCTCGGCATCCGCCTCTGGGAGGTCCTCCCCATCGACTCCAACGCCTTCACCGCGCTGCTCGGCGGCGACATGGGAGCGGCCTCGCCGGACAGCGCCGGCGTTTCCATCCCGGTGGAGCGGCCCGCCGCCGCCCACACCTTCGGCGGGTTCGACGGCAGCTTCCGCGCCAAGGTGGTGGACGAGAACAGCCGCATCAACGTGCTCGGCCTCGACGGGCTGGGCGGCGCGCCGCTCTCCTCCCTCATCCAGCTGCGCGCGATGATGAGCGACCCCAAGTACGACTTCATCTTCGACGAGGAGGACGCGAACCACGACCGCGTCGCCCGCGACGACGTCGTGCTGGCGATGAAGGACTGGATCGATCTGGACGAGACCGGCTCCGGCATCGATCCCACCAACACCACCAATCCCTTCGTCAACGGCTTCTCCGACGAGAACTCCGCCTACTCGCGCTACGAGCCTCGCTACCAGGCGAAGAACGCGCGCTACGACAGCCTGGAAGAGCTGTACATGGTGCGCGGGGTCAACGACCGCTTCATGGCGGCGTTCGGCGACCGCCTCACCGTCTGGCCGGACATCAACTCCAAGCTCAACATCAACACCGACGACCCGCAGCAGATGCTCACCAACATCCTCATCGCTGCCGCCAACCCCAACGACCCGGCCCTGCGCGACCCGCGCCTGCTCCAGACCATCCTCCAGGAGATCCAGCTGAAGAAGATGTTCTCCTTCTTCGGCATGTCGGCGCAGGATTTCGTCGCCGTGCTCCAGGCCAACGGCATCCGCCTGCGCCCCGAGATCGATCCCCGTTTGCACGGCAACGCGGCCACCTTTTTCGGGTCCACCAGCGACACCTTCCGCATCACCGCCACCGGGAAGGTGGGCCGCATCGAGAAGCAGATCACCGCCGTGGTGCGGTACGACGAAGGACTGGGCAAGATGCTCTACTGGAAGGAAGACTGATGCACCGGAACGTGGGCCTCGACTGGGCGCAGGACGCCCTGCGCGTCGCGACGCTGCAGAGCGGCTTCCGCGGCTTCGCCGTTCAGGAGGTGCGATCGGCGCCGCTGCCCGCGGAGGGCACGCCGGCGGAGCGGCTGGCCGCGGGGCTCGCCGCGCTGGGGCTGACGCCGCCGCCGGGTCCGGAAGACTCGGTGGCGGTGGCGCTTCCCGGCTCGCTCGCGTCCACGCACCTCGTCTCGCTGCCCTTCACCGATCCGCGCCGCATCGAACAGGTGCTCCCCGCGGAGGTGGAAGGAGCCATTCCCTTCGACCTCGACGAGGTGGTCTGGGACCACGCGGTGCTTGGACAGAACGCGGGAAAGACCGACGTGCTGGTGGGCATCGTCCGCAAGGAGGCGCTGCGCGAGCACCTCGCCGCGCTCGCCGCGGCGGGCATCGAGCCGCGCGTGGTGACGCTGGCGCCGCTCGCCCTGGCGGCCCTGGGGGAGCGCGGCCTCCTGGTGCCGGAAGGGGCGCCGCCGCTCACCGCCGCGATCCTCGACGCGGGCCCCGATCGCGCCGACCTCACGCTGATCGACGCGGGCCGGCCGGTGCTGGCGCGCGCTCTCGCCACCTCCAACGCCCAGTCGTGGGCCGCCGCCGAGACCGACGAGGCCGCGCGCGCCCGGCTGCTCACGCTGCTCTTGCGCGATCTCAAGATCTCGCTGCGCACGCGCCGGTTCGCCCCGCAGCGCTTGCTGCTCGCGGGACGGCTCGCGCAACTGCCTGCCGCCGCGGAGCGGCTCTCGGCCGAGACGCAGCTTCCCGCCGAGCCGCTGGCACTTCCCTCGGGAGACGCCAACTCCGCGCTCGCGCTCGGCCTCGCGCTGCGGGCGCAGACGCCTCGCGGCCGCGTCAACTTCCGCAAGGGCGAGTTCGCATTCACCCGCGACCTCTCCAACGTGCGCGTGCAGATCGTCCGCCTGGGCATCGCCGCGGCCGTGCTGCTCTTGCTCGGGTTCGGCCTTGGGATGGCGCGGCTCACCTCGCTGCACCGCCAGGCCGCGGCGTACGACGAGGCGGTCTGCAGCGCCACCAAGCGCATTCTCGGCACCTGCACCACCGACTACCGGCAGGCCATCGGCCAGCTCTCCGGCGGGCGCTCGCGGGCGGCCGGCATCCCGCGCGTCTCCGGCGCCGACGTCCTCGCCGAGCTGGTCGCGCACATGCCCGAAGGCTCCATGCCGCTGCTCGACGACGTGGAGGTGACCACCACGGCCATCCGGGTGAAGGGGACCGCGGAGAACTTCGGCAAGGTGGACGAGATCGTCGCCGCGCTGCGCAAGGACAAGTGCTTCGGCGAGATCAAGCAGCCGCGCACGGAGAAGGCGCGCGACGGGAGCAAGGTCGTCTTCTCGCTCGACTTCCCCTACACCTGCTCCGGCGAAGCCCCGGGAGGCGCGTGATGGAAAAGCTCCGGGCATTGTGGGCCGACGCGCAGGCCTGGCTCTCCGCGGCCACTCCGCGCGAGCGGCGGCTTCTCGCCCTGGCGGCGTCGGGCGTGCTGCTCTTCGTCGTCCTGGTCAGCTGGGCCAGCTTCTCCAGCGCCATCCGCCGCGCGCAGGCCTCGCTGGACGAGAAGCGGTCCGACTTCGACAAGATCTCGCGCATGGCGGGCGGCTACAACGCGCTCGAGCGCGAGCGACAGCTCATGGAAGCGCGCCTGCGCCAGAGCCCGCCGGCCCTGATGGGCTTCGTCGACACCACCGCGCGCAACGACGGCGTGGACGTCGCCGGCATGATCGACCGCGGCGTGGTCAGCTCCGGCCAGGACGGCCGTCCCCGCGAATCGTCGGTGGAGGTCAACCTCGGCAAGGTGCCGCTGGACAAGCTGGTCAAGCTGCTCGCCGACATCGAGCACAGCCCCGGCGTGGTCCGCGTGCGCCGCCTGCGCCTGCGCAAGTCGTTCGACAACAAGGACGTGCTGGACGTCTCCCTCAACGTGAGCGCGTGGCAGGGGTCCTGATGTCCCCGGATCTGGCGTTCTTCGGCCGGCATCCGAGGATGCGGCGCCTGCTCGTGCCCGCGGGCGGCGTGGTCGCCTTCGGCCTCTTCCTGGTGCTGACCTTCCCCTACGACGTGCTGGCGCGGCGGATCGAGGTGGAAGCGAAACGCGCCGGGGCGGACCTGACCATCGGCAGCCTGGGCGGATCGGGGCTGGTCGGGGTGCGCGCCCGCGACGTCCGCCTGCGCGTCTCTGCGACGCCGGGTGGCGAGGCGTCGCCGGAATTGCGCTTCGAGAGGGCCGACCTCAGCCCCGACCTGCTCGCCCTGATCCTGAGACGCACCTCGTTCGGCATTCGCCATCGTCGCGTATGGCGGCACCGCGCGCGGACACCTGGCGCTGAGCAACGACCCGCAGAAGCCGGGGGTCTCCTCCTTCCGCATCGACGCGCGCGACGTCGATCTCTCCGCGCTGCCGCTCCGCGACTGGAGCGGCCTGACCGCGACGGGGAAGCTGCGCCTCACCGCCGACCTCCCCACGCTGCTGCCGGCGGGGGCCGCCAACGGATCCCTCAGCCTCACGCTCGACGGAGGCGCGGTCACCGGCGGCACCGTGATGGGCTTCGCGCTGCCCAAGACGTCGCTCGGCCACGTGGAGGGCGCGGTGGCGGTGGAGAAGGGCACGGCGCGCGTGGAGAAGACCAGCGCGCGCGGCGGCGACATCGATGCGGACGTGGACGGCAACGTCAACCTGCGCCCGCTCCTCTCGCTCTCGCAGGCCGACCTGCACGTCCGCTTCCACCCCAGCGATCACTGGCTCAACCAGAACCCCGCCATCCGCGGCATGATGGGGTTCATGCAGAACGCCCGGCAGGGCGACGGCAGCTACCTCTTCACCTTCACCGGCCCGCTCTCGCGCATGCAACCGCGCCCGGGCCGTTAGCGCTCTTGGCGGTTGATTCGAAGTGTGCGAGCGTCCTCGCATGCGCTGCGCACTGCCGCTCTTCGCCGTGCTCGCGTGCACCTCCCCGCCGCCCGCGTTTCACGACGACCCGCAGGCCCTCGCCTGGCGGAGCCGCGCCAAGGTCCCCGACGATGCTGCCCGGCACATCGCTGCCGAGGCGGTGGGCGATGCGCGGCGCCGCCCCGCCTGGAACGAGCCCAACCACGTCCACGCCGCCGACGGGCCCATCGGCGACGGGAAGGACAAGTACCTCTTCGGCGAGGCGCGCCTGTACCTCGGCGAGTACGAGACCGATCCGGGGAAGTTTCGCGAGGTCGACGCCGCGGACGACGCCCTGATGGCGTACGCGGACGCGCTCTTCACCGTCGAGCAGCTCCAGGAATGGGCGCGCACGTACGGAGCCGCGTGGGACGTCCAGCTCGGACGCCTCAAGGGCCGCGTGGACGGCACCGGCCCCGATTCCTCGGCGCAGAGGATGCTTGCGG
The DNA here is from genome assembly GCA_963792275.1 of uncultured delta proteobacterium. Classification (GTDB taxonomy): domain Bacteria; phylum Myxococcota; class Myxococcia; order Myxococcales; family 40CM-4-68-19; genus 40CM-4-68-19. The sequence continues at coordinate 444,968 of CAWBVQ010000003.1, read as the reverse complement.
ACCTGGCCCGCCGCGCAGGGCGGAGCAACTCCGCAGCAGGCCGAAGCCGCGCGCTCGAAGCCTGGATCGTCGAAGTACCGCGATCGCGCTAGCTGAGCGCGCCGCTGCGGGCGCGTCGTGCGCCGCCTGCTCCATCTCGCGCGCGATCGCGTCGGCCGCCGCAGCCGGGTCCGCCGCGTCGCGCAGGGGCCGCCCCACCACCAGCAGCGACGCTCCCGCCCGCATCGCCTCCGCCGGCGTTCCCGTCCGGCGCTGATCCGCGGCGGCGGAGCCGGCGGGACGGATGCCCGGGACCACCAGGAGCGGCGAAGGCCCGAGCAGGGCCCGCAAGGCGGCCACTTCCAGCGGCGAGCACACCACCCCGTCGGCGCCCGCGTCGACCGCCAACCGCGCCAGCCGCGGCACCGCGTCGCGAGCGATCCCCACCGCGTCCAGGTCCAAGGGACCCAGCGAGGTGAGCGCGGTGACCGCCAGCAACTTCGTGCGCGGCAGCGCGCGCTTCGCCGCCCGCACCATCTCCGCCCCGCCACTCGCATGCACCGTGACGTACTCGACGCCGAGCGCGGAAACGCCCCGCGCCGCGCTCGCCACCGTCTGCGGGATGTCGTGGAGCTTGAGGTCGAGGAAGAGGGGAAGCCCGAAACCCCGGACCGCCTCCAGCGCGGCGCGCCCGTGGGCGACGAAGAGCTCGAGCCCGATCTTGAAGACTCCGACGTGCCCGGCGAGCTTCGCCGCCAGGGCGGCCGCCTGCGCGGGATCGGGGACGTCGAGCGCCGCGCAGATGCGATTCACCGCGCGAGCCTTCCCCCGCCTTCGCGCACCGCCTGCTGCGCCTTCGCCACCACCTCGGAGAGCGCGACCAGCTCCACCTGTGTGGCCCCGCGCGGCTTCCACTCCACCTTTCCCTCGGCGAGGCCTTTCTTTCCCACCGCGATGCGCAGCGGCAGCCCGATCAAGTCGGCGTCCTTGAACTTCACCCCTGCGCGCTCGTCGCGGTCGTCGAGGAGGGCCTCCACGCCCGCCTCGGTCAGCGCGGCGTAGAGCTTCTCCGCCGCGTCCTTCACCGCCGCGTCCTGCATCTGCAGCGGCAAGAGCGCCACGTGGAACGGCGCGATGGACAGCGGCATGCGGATGCCGTCGGCGTCGTGGTGCAGCTCCACCGCGCCGGCGAGGATGCGCTCGATGCCGATGCCGTAGCTGCCCATCACGATGGAGGTCTCCTTGCCGCCTTCGTCGAGCACCCGCGCTCCCATGCTCTCCGAGTAGCGGGTGCCGAGCTTGAAGATGTGCCCGACCTCGAGCGCCTTGCCCACCGCGAGCGGGCTGCCGCAGCGCGGGCAGCCTTCGCCGGCGCTGACCGTACGCAGATCGGCCGCGGTTGCGTGCGCGAGATCGCGGGGGACGCTGACGTTGCGCAGGTGGAACCCGTCCTTGTTGGCGCCGGTGACCAGGCCGGAGAGCCCCGCCAGCCGGCGATCGATGAAGACGCGCAGGTTCTTCTTCGCCGCCAGCCCCACTCCGCCCAGCGACCCGGGCCGCGCCCCCAGCCAGCCCTGGATCTCCTCGGCCTGCGCCGGCCGCAACACCGAGGCCCCCGTTGCCGTCTGCAGCTTGGCCTCGTTGAGCTGGTCGTCGCCGCGCACGATGGCCACGACCGGCTGGTCGTCGCCCACGTAGATCAGCGTCTTGAGCTGCTGGTCCGCCGCCACTCCGAAAGGCCTGGCGGCAAGCGCGTCGATGGTCACCACTCCGGGGGTGGCGAACTCCTCCAGCGCAGGCGATTCGCCCGCCGCCTTGTACTTGTCGGCCGTCTCGACGCGCGACTCGGCCTTTTCCGTGTTGGCCGCATAGCCGCACTTCTCGCAGGAGGCGATCAGGTCTTCGCCCGCGTCGGTGGGGACCATGAACTCGGTGGACCCCGAGCCCCCCATCGCGCCGGAGTGGGCGTCCACCTGGATGGTGCGAAGCCCGCAGCGCCCGAAGACGCGCGCGTACGCGCCGCGGTGGTCCTCGAACGCCTTGTCCAGCCCGGCCCGGTCGAGGTCGAAGGAGTAGCTGTCCTTCATGGTGAACTGCCGCACCCGCAAGAGGCCGCTCTTCGGCCGCGCCTCGTCGCGGAACTTGGTCTGGATCTGGTACCAGATCTGCGGGAGCTGCCGGTAGCTGCGCAGCTCGGCCCGCGCCAGCACGGTGAAGATCTCCTCGTGGGTCATGGCCAGGCACAGGTCGGCTCCCTTGCGGTCCTTGAGCCGGAACATGTTCTCGCCCATCACCGTCCAGCGTCCCGACTCCTCCCAGATCTCGCGCGGGTTCAGCGCCGGAAGGTAGAATTCCTGGGCGCCGATGCCGTCCATCTCCTCGCGGACGATGGCGACGATCTTGAGGATCGAGCGCTGGCCGAGAGGAAGTATACTATATATACCGGCCGCCAGCTGGCGGATGTACCCGGCCCGGACCAGGAGCTGGTGCGAGGCCACCGTCGCGTCCGCCGGGACCTCCTTGAGCGTCGGCGTGAACGATTTCGACATCCGCATCGCGGCTCACCCCTTCTTGCCCAGCTCGCGATCGACGGTCTGCTTGATCTCTTCGTAGGGCTGCGCCCCGTTGATGAAGACGCCGTTGACGAAGAAGGCCGGCGTCCCGTTGACGCCCGCTGCGGAGCCTGCCTTCTGGTCCTCCTCGATCGCGGACTTCTTCTCGCCGCTGTCCAGGCACTTGTCGAACTTGCCCGCGTCCAGGCCCACCGACTTCGCGTAGCCCTTCAGGTCGTCCACCGCGAGCTTCGCCTGGTTGGTGAACATCTTGTCGTGCAGCTCCCAGAACTTGCCCTGGTCCTGCGCGCAGGCGCCGGCCTCCGCGGCCTTCTCGGCGAAGGGATGGAACTCGAGCGGGAAATGGCGGAAGACGAGCCGCACCTTGCCGTCGTATTCCTTCATCAGCTTCTCGATGACGGGGTACTCGCGCCCGCAATACGGGCACTGGAAGTCGCTGAACTCGACGATGGTCACCTTGGCGTTTTCCGGTCCGCGCGAGGGCCCCTTCGCCTCCACCTCCACCCGCGGCAATTCCGGCGGCTGGAGCGCGACCTGGACCTTGTGCTTGCTCTTGAGGTCCTCGAGCATCTTGTTCATGTTGTCGCGCAGCTTCTGCTGCTTGACGGCCTGCTTGATGCGGGGCTTCAGGTCCTCGAAGCTCTGTCCCTGCGGGATCTGCGCCTTGTGCTCCTCGTAGAACGCCTTGGCGTCCGCGTCCGAAGGCTCGGGCACCGTGTTCATGTAGTCGGTCTGGAACCACTGCTCCAGCGTCTTGCCCTTCGCCTTGGCCTCGGTCTCGAGGAGGCGGCGGCTGATCAGCTCGTCCACCGCGCCGCGGCGCTGCTCGTACAGATCGGTGAGCATCTTGGCTTCTGCCTGCTTCACCTTGGGGCCCACTTCCTTGTCGGCCTGCAGGTCGCCCCAGGTGACCGGCTGCCCGTCCACCTCGGCGACCTTGGTGGCGGGATCCAGCGATACGGACGACGCAGCGGCCTTGCCCGCGGGCGCTCCCCCGCCCGTCTTGCAGGCAACGAGGAATGATGCGGAAACGGCCAATGCGTGCAAAGTGCGGCTCTTCATGCGAATGTCTCCAGTCGGCGGACCGCGCACCCTAGGCGGGCGCGGGTCTGGCGTCAACAACCGGGAGCTCCGTGGCGTTCCAGAATCCCAGCGCCGCCGAGATCGAGGCGCTGCTGCAGCGGATCCGGACCGTCGCGGTGGTGGGCCTGTCTCCGGACCCTGATCGACCCTCCTACAGCGTCGCAATGTACCTGCAGTCGGCCGGCTATCGCATCGTGCCGGTGCGGCCCGCAGCAGGCGAGATCCTGGGCGAAAGGGCCTATTCGCGGCTCTCCGACATCCCTTTCGCGGTGGACGCGGTGGACATCTTCCGCAAGAGCTCGGAGGCGGGAGCGCACGTGGACGAGGCCGTCGCCCTGGGCGTCGCCGCCGTCTGGATGCAGGAGGGCGTCGTCGACGAGGCCGCGGCCCTCCGCGCGCGCGAGGCGGGCCTCTTCGTCGCCATGGATCGCTGCATGCTCAAGGAGCACCGCAAGATCGGCGTGGGCCTGACGGAGAGGAAGCGCGGCTGATTTCGATGGACAGCCCGGCAGCGCGCTGCTTCAAGCAGCCATGACCAAGGTCGTCTTCGCCTTCGCCGTGGCGTTGCCGGCGCTGGTCCTGCGCGTCCTCGGCGTCACGCCGCCTCCGCTCGCCGCGGCCGCCATCTTCGGCGCGGCGGTGGTGGCCTCCGCGTTCCTCCTGGTCTGGGCTGCCGAGGCCGCCCAGCGCGACATCTCCGGCAGCCTGGCGACGGCCATCCTCGCGGTGATCGCGGTGCTGCCCGAATACGCCGTGGACCTCTACTTCGCCTGGAGCGCCGGGCACGTTCCCGCGAACGCCCACTACGCAGCCGCCAACATGACCGGCAGCAACCGCCTGCTCCTCGGGCTGGGCTGGCCGCTGGTGGTCCTCCTCTTCGTCTTCGGCGCGCGCCGCCGCGGACAGCGGGAGGTGGGCATCCAGCTCCGCGATGGGCGGCGCCTGGAGCTGGGGTTCCTCGCCGCCGCCAGCGTCTATTCGCTCGTCATCCCCTTCACCCGCCGCATCGCCTGGTACGACGCCGCGGTGCTGCTCGCGCTCTTTGCCCTGTACCTCTACCGCGCCTCGCAGGGAGCGCGCGAAGAGCCGGACCTGGTGGGGGTGGCTCTCCGCCTCGGCGACCTTCCGCGACGCCGCCGCCGCGTCGCCGTCATCGCCCTGCTCGCCTCCGCCACCATCTTCGTGCTCTGCGCCGCCGAGCCCTTCGCGCATGCGCTGGTGGAAGGCGGGCGCGCCCTCGGCGTCGACGAGTTCCTGCTGGTGCAGTGGCTCGCCCCGCTCTCTTCCGAGTCTCCCGAGCTGCTGGTGGCCTCGATGCTCGCGCTGCGCGGACACCAGGACTCCGCCCTGGGAACGCTGCTCTCCTCCAAGGTGAACCAGTGGACGCTGCTCGTCGGCAGCCTGCCCATCGCCTACGCAGTCGGCGGCGGGGGCGCGCGCGGCATCGTGCTCGATGCGCGGCAGACCGAGGAGTTCATCCTCACCGCCGCGCAGACCGCGCTCGGATTCGCGGCGCTCGCCGATCTGAAGATGAAGGTCTGGGAGTCGCTGGTGCTGCTCGCGCTCTTCGCGGCGCAGTTCGCCTTTACCGGCACGGCGGTGCGCCTCGGCTTCGCGGCGGCTTACGGCGCGCTGGCGCTCGCAATCCTGGTCGCGCGCCGGCGCGAGCTGGTCAAGATTGCCCGGGCGACGCTCAATCTACCGCCTCACGCAACCTGCTCTTCGAGCGCCAGCACGGGAAGCAGGCTTTCTTGAAGGGCGTGCAGCTCGTCCTCGGCGCGGGGCTGCACCACCTCGCAGGCGTCGGCCTCGGCGAGGACGCGTCGCACCAGCAGGTGGTTGAGCGCGTGGCCTGACTTCACCGCCGTGAACCGCCCGATGACCGGCATTCCCAAGAGCGAGAGGTCGCCCAGCGCGTCGAGGATCTTGTGGCGCACGAACTCGTCCGGGAAGCGCAACCCCTCGGGATTGAGGATGTTGAAATCGTCCACCACGACCGCGTTTTCCAGCGAGCCGCCGCGAGCCAGCCCGGCCTCGTGCAGCCGTTCCACGTCGCGCTTGAAGCCGAAGGTGCGGGCGCGCGCGATCTCCTTCTGGAACGACTTCTCGTTCACCTCCATCCGGTAGCTCTGGTCGGTGATGAGAGGGTGGCGGAAGTCGATGGTGTAGTTGACGGAGAACTTTCCCCGCGCGGGGGAGAGGCGCGCGAGCTTGTCGCCGTCGGCAACGCCCACCGACTTGCGCACCAGCAGATAGCGGCGTGCCGCCCGCTGCTCGTGGACGCCGGCCTCGCGCACCAGGCCGACGAACGGCTCGGAGCTTCCGTCCATGATGGGGATCTCCGGTCCCTCCACCTCGACGCGGGCGTTGTCGATGCCGCAGCCGGCCAGCGCCGCCAGCAGGTGCTCGACGGTGCCGATGCGCACGCCGTCGCGGCCCAGCGACGTGTTCATGTTGGTGTCGACCACGAATTCCGCGAGCGCGGGGACCTCCACGCCGTCACGCGCGAAAAGGACGCCGCTGTCCACCGGCGCGGGCGACAAGGTCAAGCTGACCTTCGCGCCGGTATGGAGACCGATGCCGGACAGGGATGCGCGCTGCTTGAACGTCCTCTGACGGAAGGGGTGGAGATCCATTGCTCTTGCGTCTCCTCCGTTGGGTACCGCGGCGCAGCAAGTGCGAAAATTCAGCAACATCCGTGCCGGGGGCGGACCCGGAGGGCGAAAATGTAGTGACTCCGCACGCCTGTGGCGGAATCTACCCTGCCCGCCGCCGCCGGGCGCCGTTCACTTCTCCCGTTCACCTCTACAAAGCAGGACACGCGTGTCGTGGTCACAGGTAAACGGTTGCCTCCCTTACCGTCCCTTCTGCGCCTTGGCAAGCGCTTCCTGATAGCTGGCTTCGTCGATGGGAATCCTGGAAAGCTCGGTCCGCCTGGAGACGAGATCGAGGGCGCGCTCGAGGATCTCCGCGAAGCGCTGGCAATCGTCTCGCAAGCGCTGCAGCCGGATGGCGGTGCTCTCTCCGCGGCGTCCGGACCATCCTTCGAGAAGGTCGAGGAAGCGGTCGAAGAGCTCGCGGTCGGAATGGCGCAGCAGCTGGTAGCCCACGTCGCGGAACTCGGTGGCGTAGCGGCGCAACGGTTCGGCGGCCTCCGGAGTGGCGCCGGGCTGCTCGAGGGCGCGGGCGGTGAAACGGCACATCTCGCGGAAGACCCAGAGGTCCTTGCGCAGCCGCTCGCTCTGGTCGGTGCGCGCGGAATCGTCCTCGAAGAGCGCGTAGAAGCCCATCGCCGGGTCGAGCGCGTTGGCCAGGACGCCCACGCACTGCTTGGTCGCCGCCACCAGCTGGTCGCGCTGCCGGTCGAGCTGGTCGCGGTCGGTGAGCGGCTGGGCGAGGATGGGCGGGACGCTCGCGAGCATGTCGCGGATCTGTTGCGCCGCCGCCTTGCCCGCCGACGCCGCCGCGGCGACCCCCGTCACGTTGGCGCAGAGCCGGGGAAGATCGTTCTCGAGGAAGGCGACCAGCGCCTGCAGCTCGCTGCGCACCAGCGCGAGGATGACCAGCACCCGGCGGGTGTGCGGCACCGGCGGCGAGGGCACGTAGCGCAGGCTGCGCAGCGCGCGGAAGGACGCGAGCAGCGCCAGCGCGAAGGCCTTGCGCTTCCTCTCGTCGTCGAGCAGGCGCAACCCTTCGAGCAGCAGCACCGATCCGATGCGATCGTACTCGGCGCGGAACTCCAGCGCGGCGGGCGGACAGAAGTAGCGCGAGACGAAGAGCTCGTGCTGCAAGACGCGGCCCACGTCGAGGAAGAGGGGCTGCGGCGCCGCGTCCAGCCGCAGCAGGTGGTCGAGGATGCCCTGCTGCGCGGCCAGCCCCGAGCGCAGCAGGAAGAGGCTCTCCTCCGGGGTGCGCTGCTCGCGCAGATCGGCGCCGAGGCGCGCGCGGGCGCGATCGTCCGTGAGCGATCCCTCGACGAAGCTGCGGAAGAGCAGCGCCTGCTCCTGCGGCTGGGCGATCAGCTTGCGCGCCAGGTGCACGCTGCGGTGCACCGCGTCCCTGGTCGCCTTCAGCTCCTCGCGCCAGTCGCGCTCCTGGGGCGGCTGGGCTTCGCCGAAGAGGTTGTGCAGGTTGAAGAAGCGGTCGATCCCGCGCAGGAGCATCTCCAGCTCGAAGAGGATCTCCTCGCGCCCGGAGATCTCCAGCGAGCGGATCCAGCGCTCGCGCTCGGCCATGTAGACGGCGCGCACCCGCTGCGAGTCGCGCATCAGCTGGAAGAAGAAGTCCTGCGCGAAGGAGCGCTTGTCGCTGGAGGGCTGCATCAGAGCAGGGAGCCCTGCAGGCCCGCGGGAGGCTTGCGGCCGAGATGCTCGAAGGCCCGCGCCGTGGCCACCCTGCCGCGCGGCGTGCGCGCCAGATACCCTTCCATCATGAGATACGGCTCGTAGACGTCTTCCAGGGTGTCGGAGCGCTCGCCGGTGGCCGCCGCCAGCGTCTCCAGCCCCACCGGGCCGCCGCCGAACTTCTCGATCAGGCTGGCGAGGATCTTGCGGTCCATGGAGTCGAGCCCGCAGTCGTCCACCTCCAGCCGCCGCAGCGCCTTGTCGGCGACGGTCCGCGACACGGCGCCGTCGCCTTCCACCTCGGCGAAGTCGCGAACCCGGCGCAGCAGGCGGTTGGCGATGCGCGGGGTGCCGCGCGCGCGGCGGGCGATCTCGGCGGCCCCGCCCTCGTCGAGGCTCACGGACAGTTTTTGCGCCGAGCGCCGCACGATCTCTTTCAGGTCCTCCGCCGGGTAGTACTCGAGGCGGCTGACGATGCCGAACCGGTCGCGCAAGGGACCGGTGAGCAGGCCGGTGCGGGTGGTCGCTCCAATCAGCGTAAACGGCTTGAGCGGCAGCTTGAGGGCGCGCGCTCCCGCGCCGTCGCCGATGACGATGTCGAAGCTGAAGGTCTCCATCGCCGGATAGAGGTTCTCCTCGATCGCCGGATTCATCCGGTGGATTTCGTCGATGAAGAGAACGTCATTTGCCGAAAGGTTCGTCAAGATTCCTGCGAGGTCGCCCTTGCGCTCCAGGGCCGGCCCGCTGGTGACGTGGATCTGCGCGCCCAGCTCGTTCGCGATCACGTGCGCGAGCGAGGTCTTGCCCAGCCCGGGAGGACCGCAGAAGAGGACGTGGTCGAGGGGCTCCTTGCGCGCGCCGGCCGCCTTGACGAAGACCTTGAGGTTGTCGATCAGCGCGCGCTGTCCGACCACCTCGGCGAAGTTGCGCGGGCGCAGCGTCAGGTCGAAGCGCGCGTCGTCGCCGGAGGCGGAAGAGGCGATGGGACGGTCGTCCGGCGGGTCTTCGCGCATCCGGCGGCACGCTACCACAGCAGGCGGGCGACCTTTGCGTGGTGAACACAACACTTTGGCAGTTGACGCGTAGCCCCCGCCTCCTGCTACAGGGTGCTCGCGGTTCACTTTCGTGAGGTACACGCACATGCGCTCTACGGGATTTCTCGGGAAGCTGCTGCCTCTGGCGCTCTGCGCCGTCGCGGCATTTGCGATCGGGTCCGGCTGCAAGTCCTCCACGGCCGGCGGCAGCGCCGGGCCGGGCATGGAAGGTGGCGACGGCGGAATGATGTCCGCGGACGGCGGCATGGGCGGCGGCATGTCGGACATGGCCGATGCCGGCGCGAGCATGGGCCGCGACATGGGCCAGTCGGCGGGCAATGCGGCGAACAGCGCCTCCTCCGGCATGCAATCGGCTGGCGAGAGCATGGCGGACGCGGGCACATCTGCCTATGGCTCGGCGAGCTCCGCGGCGTCCGGAGCGGCGAGCGACATGGCCGACGCGGGATCGCAGATGGCCTCGGCGGACATGGACGCGGGCGACAGCAGCAGCGGCAGTAGCGGCAGCGGTGGGGGCGGCGGCGCCAGCGTCTCGGATCCGCAGATCGCCGCCATCGCGGTGGCCGCGAACCAGGTGGACATCGACGCGGGCAAGCTGGCGAAGATGAAGAGCAAGAACGCGAAAGTGAAGAGGTTCGCGAACGACATGATCCGCGACCACGGCTCCGCCAACAAGCAGGCCGTCAAGCTGGTCACCAAGCTCGGCGTGACGCCCGAGGAGAACGACACCTCGCGGTCGCTCACCGACGGCGGCAAGGAGAACATCGCCAACCTCAAGAAGCTCAAGGGCAAGGAGTTCGACAAGGCGTACATGGAGCACGAGGTGGCCTACCACCAGCAGGTGCTCGACGCCCTCGACAAGACGTTGATCCCCTCGGCGCAGAACGCCGAGCTCAAGTCGCTTCTCGAGTCCGTCCGCGGCGTGGTGGCGCAGCACCTCGATCACGCGAACCAGCTCTCGCAGTCCCTCTCGCAGTGACGTAGATGCTGCGGCGCATGGCAGTCTCGGCGGCGCTGGCCCTGTTCGTGGCCGGCGCCGCCTCGGCGAAGACGCACGTGGTCAGCGGCCGCGGCGTGGCCTGGGATCCGAAGACGCTGGAAGTGGCACGCGGCGACGTGGTCGAGTGGAAGAACGTCGACGTGGTGCCGCACAACGTCCGCGAGGACAAGCACGTCTTCTGGTCGAAGAACCTGGATCCCGGCCAGACCTTCAAGTGGAAGGCGAACAAGAAGGGCAAGTTCCTCTACCGCTGCACGCTGCATCCGGAGATGACCGGTACGCTCACCGTGAAGTGAGGCGCTTGCGGGCGCGCTGCCGCCCGCGCGGTCTGGCGGTGAGCACCGTGAAGCCTTCCGACTCGAGGAAGGGCACGGTGCCGGTGAAGGCGGCGGCATTGGTTGCGGGCGGTCGCACCGGATAGGCCTCCGCCATGCGCCCGCCGTGGCGGCGGATGCTCTCCAGCGCGTGGCGGAGCAGCGCGCGCGACACGCCACGCCCGCGGAAGCCTGCCTTGACGAAAAAGCAGGGGACGCTCCAGACCGCGCCGGCGTCCTCGCAGGCCAGCGCCCGCGCGCGCTGCAAGCGCGCGAATTCCAGGCGCCGGCCGTACGCGCACCAGCCCACCGGCTCGCCCTCGACGAAGGCGAGCACGCCCCGCGACTTGCCCGCCATGACCAGCGCTCGTTGCCGCCGCTTCATCGCGGCGCCGTCCGCGAGGTTGATGCGCTCGCCCGGACCGACCCGCCACCACATGCACCAGCAGCCGGCGCAGGCGCCGTTCTTGCCAAAGAGCTTCTCCAGCGCCGGCCAGGAGCGAGGCGTCAGCTCGCGCGTCTCGATCTCCACCTCAACCGGCTCCGGCGATGAGGCGCAACGCCTCGCGAAGCTGGTCTTCCAGCGGCGCCAGGGGACCCAGCGCGCGCCGGACCTGGTCGGCGGTGCGCTCGGCCGCGGCGGGGCGATAGCCGAGGTTGACGAGGGCGGAGAGCAGGGCCTCCGAAGGCGCAGCCGGCGGCCGCGAGCTGGGCGCCGCCGCCAGCCCGCTGGTCTTGATCTTGTCCTTGAGCTCCAGCACCAGCCGCTCCGCCGTCTTCTTGCCCACGCCCTGGATCTTGGTGAGCCGCGCCAGCTCGCCATGAAGAATCGCGATGGCCAGCTCGCCGGCCGGCATGCCGGAGAGCACGTTCAGCGCCAGCCTGGGCCCCACGCCGGAGACTCCGATGAGCAGGTGGAAGAGCTCTTCTTCCTCGGCGGTGAGGAAGCCGAAGAGCTGCAGGGCCTCTTCGCGCACGTGCGTGTAGCAGCGGAGCTGCGCGCGACCTCCCTCCGGCGGCAAGCGGCCCATCGACTGCAGCGAGAGATGGACGAGGTACCCCACACCCTGCACGTCGATCACGGCCGCGTCGCCGCGTTTCTCCAGCAGCACGCCGTCGAGGCGCGCAATCATTTCCCGAACCGCCGCGCCAGGGCCGTGCGCCAGTCGACGCGCGGCTTGCGCGCCGCCGCCTCGGGATCCTTCCCGCGCAGGACGCAGCAGATGGCAGCCGCCAGGGCGTCGCTCGCGTCGAGGCGGCCCTGCACGCTGATGCCGAGCAGCACGGCGACCATTCGCCCCACCTGCTCCTTCTCCGCGCGCCCGGTGCCGGTCACCGCCTGCTTGATCACGGCGGGAGCGAAGCTGCGCACGCGCGCGCCCGCCTGTGCCGCGGCGAGGAGCGCCACGCCGCGAGCCTGGCCGAGCACGAGCGCGGACCGCGCGTTGCGGGCGTGGAACACGTCCTCGACCGCGACCACCTCCGGCTGGTGGAGGCGCAGCTCGCGGGCCAGGCCGTCGTGCAGCAGCCGCAATCTCTGCTCGACGGAGTCTTCTCCTTCCAGGGAAAGGACTCCGTGCGCGACGTGCAAGAGCCGCGCGCCGCCGACGTCCTCGACGACGCCGAAGCCGCAGAACCTCGAGCCGGGATCGATTCCGAGAACGATCACGCGCGCGATTCTAGCGCAGCCATCTCCGCGTCATCGATCTCGAAATTGGCGTAGACGTGCTGGACGTCGTCGTTCTCCTCCAGGCTCTCCACCAGGCGCAGCACCTTCTCCGCGGTCTCGCCGGCCACCTGCACGGTGGTCTTGGGCAAATGGACCATCCTCGGCGCGCCCACCGGCAGCTTGCCTTCGAGCGCCTTGTGCACCTGCATCAGCGACGCGGTGTCGGTGCGCACCTCGAAGCCGCCTTCGCCGTCGGGAACCACGTCCTCTGCCCCGGCGTCCAGCGAAAGGTCCATCACCTGCTCCTCGCCGGGGCCCTTCTTCACCGGGATGACGCCCTTGCGGTCGAACTGGAACGCGACCGAGCCGGAGGCTGCCATGCTGCCGCCGGACTTGGTGAAGATGGCGCGCACGTCGCCCGCGGTGCGGTTCTTGTTGTCGGTGAGGATCTCCAGGACGAAGGCCACGCCGCCGGGCCCATAGCCCTCGTAGGTGAGCTCCTCGTAGCTCACCCCTTCCAGCTCACCCGTCCCCTTCTTGATGGCGCGGGTGATGTTGTCGGCCGGCATGTTGGCCTCGCGGGCGGCGAGCACCGCCGAGCGCAGGCGCGCGTTGTGGTCGGGGTCGCCGCCGCCGTTGCGCGCGGCAACCGTGACCTCGCGGATGAGCTTGGTGAAGAGCACGCCCTTGGTCGCGCCCATCGCTTCCTTCTTGCGCTTGATCTTGGTCCACCGGTTGTGGCCGGACATGGTGGCGCTCCTCTGCGAAGGCAGCGCGCGGTCTAACACGCCACCCGGGCTGGATCCAGACGGTCAGGGCGGCGCGCCGGGCGTTCCACCCTGCGCGGCGCAGGTCCAGCTCGCTGCCTCCGCGGGCGCCACCGACTCGTCGCGCTGGAGGCTCTGTCCCGTCGCGCAAGCGAGCCCGGCGCCGGGAAATCGCGACAGCTCCACCGGCGCTGCCCCGAGCAGCACCAGCGCGAAGGCGGGCGTCGCCGAGTCGGACAGCCCGCGGCCGAGCAAGCGCTGGGTGGACGCGCGCAGGACCGGCGTGCCGGCTGGAATGGCGGGATAAAGGCTCGCGTCGAATGACCCCCCGACTGCCAGCGCGCGAGCGCCCGGAGCGAGGACCACCGGCAACGGGGGCGCGACGGCGAGCAGAGGACGCACCACTCCATCCGGCCCCTGCAAGGCGAGGTTCTGCAGATCCGCCGCCCCCGGCCCGAAATTGGCGATCTCCACGTATTCGCCCGCGGTGCCCGAAGCCATCACCTCCGTCAGCACCGCCCGGGGCAGCGGCGCGAGCGTGCCGAACGGCTGCGGCGGCCCGCGAAACGTGTGCCCGAAATCGTCGGTGGCGGTGACCTGGAGCTGGTAGTCGGTGGCCGGCGCGAGCCCGTCGATGCGGACGGAAGCCGCGCAGGCGAAGCTCTGCGGTCCGCATACGGGCGGCGCACAGGTCACGTCCTCTTCGGCGGTGAAGGTGGCTCCCGAGGCGTCCGCCACTTCGACGACGAGGTGCACCGGCCAGTCGAGCACCACGCCGCACGACGACCGCCGTGTCGCGGACGTTCAGCTGCGCCGCGCCCCCTTGCAGCGCAGGTGAGGCGCTGCGCGCGCAGGCCGCGACGCGGAACGCTTGCGTGTCATCGCGCGTCCCGTCGAGCGAGAGCGCGTACGTCTGGCCGGCGTCGAGCGGCGCGGCGAGCTGCAGGGCGACCGCGCCGTGCGCCTCGGCCGCGGCGAAGGATTGGCCCAGCGAGCCCACCAGCGAGAGCCGGCCTGCGTCTGCATGTGCGTGCACGACGGCGAGATTCGAAGGCGCCTCGCCACCCGCCGGCGGCCAGACGAGCTGCGCGGAGGTCCCCGGCGCGGTGGCGGCGACCTGGAAGGCGTAGCGCATGGCGGTCAGGTGCCGCCCGACGTCGTCCCTCACTCGAGGTGAAACGAGGAGGAAATAGCCGCCGGGCGCGAGCGCCTGGTCCGGCGTCAAGGTGAGCGCGCGGCGATCCGGCGCCACCTCGGCGGAGGCGGCAACGAGGAGCTCGCGCTCGTGCGCGGAGAGCTGGGCGTGCTCCATGGCCGCCGCGGCGCGCTCCACCTCGGCTTCCGCCGCCAGCGCGACGGTTTCGCTGCGGCCGGAGGCGGCGAGGAGCTGGCCTTCGTCCATCGGCGCCGAGAAGGTCACGGTGAACGCCGCCGAGGGATCCACCGGTCCGGGCGCCGGAGCGACGGAGGCGACCGTGGGATCCGACCCTGCGTCGGGGAGGTCCTCCAACGCCGAGACGTTGGCGCACGCCGCGAGCGCCGCCGGCAAGAGGGCGCTCGACCCGCGTCCAGCTCATCGCTCGTCCCCGGAGGCGCAGGCGCGCTCCTCGCGCTCCGCCGCTTCGTGGAACAGGCCTCCGGTCAGCGCATCCAGCTCGGCAGTCAGCTGCAGCATGGCGAAACAGGCTTCCTGCGTCCGCGTACGCGAGCCAGGCCGCGTGCGCCTGCCGGCGCTCGATCCACAGCGCCGCGGCTTTGTTCGCGGCCTCGCGCCGCGCCCGTGCCAGGCGCTCCCGGGCGAGCGCGAGCTGCGTCTCCTCGCGCGCAAAGACCAGCTGCGCGAAATCCCAGCTCAGCGTCAAGGACCAGTTCCGCCCCGCGCCGGCGTCCTGCTCGCGGACGGGTGCGGCGCGATATTCGCCGCGCGCGCAGCCGCTCGTCTTCGCGCTCCCCTCCCTGGGCGCGAAGCTGCGGCGCCCAGTGGGCGTTCCGCGCCCGCGCCAGCCGTGCGGCATCCTCCTCCCCCGAGCCGCCCGCGACGCGCGCCGCGGCTTCCTGCGTGGCGAGAAGCCCGGGCTCCGCCTTTCCTGAGACAGGGACGGCGAGGAGCCATAGCGTCGCAAGCAAGCAGGACAAACGTGCCCCCAACCGCGTCCGGAAATGGACGCGCCGGCGGCCCTTCTGCAGTCGGCGTGCCACCCGCACGCTCCCCGGCTCGTCTCCAGCGGCCCAGTTTCGCGGCCAACCGGGCGTGCCCAGATTGCGCGTGGGGGTCCGAGAACAGGACACCCATTCCCCCGGAGCTTCGTGCTGGATCTGCGCCCTGCACAGCGAGAGCACTTCTGGGCCGGATGGGTCCGGCGCCCGCCGGGATTGTCGGCAGGCCCAGCGCTCCCCGCATCGGCCAAGCTAGCCGGACTGGATTGAAGAAGGTCCGCGATGGAACGCGGATGGTTCGCGAATCGCTGCGCAATACCGTCCAGGCGCCCCTCTTTCGATTCCTCTCCAGGGTGTTGTCCCTGCAACAGCGCATCGAGGCGTCCTTCCAGGCGTCCGGCGCCGCGACGCAGCTCGCCGACGCCGCGCTGGAGGGCGAGACGACCCGGCAACTCGCCGAGCGCATCGCCCGGATTGCCCGGAGGATTTCCGGCGCGGCCGGCGCCGCGGTGCACCTGCGCTCGGCGGCAGGACTGCAGTTGCTCGGCTCCGACGGGGCGCCTGCCCCGCAGGAAGCGGTGACCAGGTGCCTGGCCAGCGGCGGAGTGGAATGGGCGGACTCTTCAGCCGGGGTGCCGCTGCGGGCGCACGACCAGGTGGTGGGCGCGCTCGGCCTGCAGTTCGACGGCGGCCTGCGCGATCTGCGCCCTCTCGCGCCCCTCCTCGCGCGCGCCGGCGCGGTGCTCGCGGCAGCCGAGCGCGAATCGCGCAAGGATCGTTTCTTGAGCCTCGCCGCGCACGAGCTGAAGACGCCGCTGACCAGCATCAAGGGTTTCTCCTACTCGCTCGCGCGCCGCCTGGAGAAGGGAGAGCCCTGCGACCCTCGCCACGTGCAGGTGCTGGAGCGGCAGGCGGAGCGGCTGCACCTGCTCTTGGAGGAGATGCTGGAAGTCTCGCGCATCGAGACCGGGCGCTTCGTCTTGCACCAGGAGCCCTGCGAGATGGTGGAGCTGGTGGAAGCGACGCGCCGCGCGCTGCGCCGGCTGGGCGCCGACGGAGACGTCGAGGCGCACGTCGAGCCGGCCCTGCCCCTGGTGGCGGACCGCGAGCGCATCGAGCGGGCGCTGGCGGCGATGGTGCTGCGCGGCCGCGCGCTCGGGCCGGTGACCATCGACGCCACCCGGCACGCGGGCCAGGCCGAGGTGCGCGTCGGTTGGTCCGGCGACGCGCTCCCGGAGCCGGAGCACGCGCTGGAGCCGCGCTGGGAGGCGGCGCCGGCACAGCGGCAAGGCCTGGGGATGGCGCTGGCGGTGGCGCGCAAGACCGCCGAGATGCACGGCGGCTCGCTGCGCGCGGAGCCGCGCGCGTTCGTGCTCGACCTCCCTCTGCGCGCGCCGCTGCTCGCCCGCCGCAACGGCGCCGAGGGCCGCGTGCTGGTGGTGGACGACGACGAGCCGATCGCGCGGATGATGGCGGAGTTCCTGGCCGAGCACGGCTTCGAGGCGGATTGGGCAGGCGGCGGCCGCAGCGCGCTCGCCAAGGTCAAGCAGGACCCTCCGGACGCCATCGTGCTGGACCTGCGCATGCCCGACATGGACGGCCGGGCGCTGCTCGCCGCGGTCCGCGCCATCGGGCTCGAGCCGCGCGTCGTCCTCTTCTCCGCGGATCGCGAAGTGGCCGCCGCTGCGCGGGAGCTCGCGTGCGAGGCCTTCGTGGAGAAGCCGTTCGCGCCGGAGTCGCTGCTCGCCGCCGTGCGCCGGGCGCTGCAGCCGGTCTTCACCGCGGACGGACGCTGAGCCTCAGCGGCAGCGCTGCTGTTCGAGCTCGGCGAGGCGCTTCTTCAACTGCTGCACCTCTTGCGCCTGGGTTTCGTACGCGTCGCGGTAATGCCGCGCCTTCGCCTGCTCCTCGCGCAGCGCCGCGTCGCCATGGCTGCAGGCCGCGGCGAAGAGCATCGCCAGCAGCGCGAGCTTCATTCGGCGCGCCTCAGGCGCTGCAGCATCTCCTCGGGCGGCGAGGAACCCGGTCACCCGCGCGGGGCCCTCGCCGGGCACGGCGCACTCGGGCATCCGGTCGTCCTTGCAGGCCATCATCAGCACGGTGGGAAGGCCGGCCACGTCGTACTTCTGCATGACCCGGTCGATCTCGTCCGTCTGCTCGGTCGCGTCGATCTTGAGGGGCACGAACTTCTCCGTCACCTCCCGCGCCACCGTGGGATCGGTCCAGGTGTGCACGTCCAACTCCTTGCAGGCCGCGCACCACTCCGCCCCCATGTCGATGAGCAGCGGCCTGCCGGAGGCGCGCGACTGCTGCACCGCCAGCTTCTCGTCGTGAAGCCAGGGGATTTCGAACGCCTTGTCGATCCTGGGCGCGCCGAGCCAGCCGAAGCGCAGCCCCACCCCGGCGAGCAGGAGCACGAGCGAACCGAGCTTCATCGCCTTCTCGCGCCCGTCCCCGTGGAAGGAGAGGCTGAGCGCGCCCGCGAGGACGCCGGCGAAGGCGAGGACACCCGCGAGCGTCGCGACGGCGCGCGGACCCAGGGGCAGCATGCCGGCGCGCGGCAGCAGGGGCAGGAGCAGCGCCACCGCGGCGGCGAGAAGCGCGATGCCGAGGACGCTCTTCACCGTCTCCATCCACGCTCCGCTGCGCGGCAGCCGCAGCGAGGTCGCGCCGAGAACGAAGAAGAGCAGGCCCATGCCGACGGCGTAGGTGAAGAGCATCCAGAAGCCGAGCACGGCGTTGCGCTGCGTGGCCACGTAGGCGAGCACGCCCGCGAGCACCGGGCCCGTGCAGGGAGCGGCGATCACGCCGGCGACGAGGCCCATGGCGAAGGCCCCGCCGAAGCCCGTGCCGCGGACGCCGGAGAGCTTCTGCTGCAGCCCGTGGGGCAGCGCGATTCCTCGAAGGCTCCGAACATGCTCGCGGCGAGCGCCAGCAGGAAGAGCGCCAGCACCAAAACCACCGCCGGCGACGACAGCACGGTGCCGAATGCCTTGCCCGAGAGCGCGGCGAAGAGGCCCAACCCCGAGTACATGGCCGCGATGCCGCCCACGTAGGTGGCCGAGAGGGCAACCGACCGGGCCCGCTTCTCCGCCTGGCGGGCGCCGAAGATGCCGACGGTGATGGGGATCAGCGGGTAGACGCAGGGCGTCAAGCTGGTGAGGAAGCCCCCGAGAAAGAGCACCGCGAACGTGGCTGCGGAGACGCCGCCCGCGAGACCCAGCCGGCCGGAAAGGTCTGCCCCGTTTCCAACGCCTTGCGTCAAAAGGGTCGGCAGCACGGGGAGCAGAATGCCGACCGCCAGGGCGAGCAGGAGCCGGGGGAGCCATTTCTTCATCGATGCCATCCTAACCGTACCCGCCTTGACCCGCAGCAGGCGGGGTTATAATAGACCAGTCCAGTCCACATTCCTCGTCGTCGCTCAGGAAACCAACGGCATGGCCATCAAGCTTCCCATCTACATGGACAACAACGCGACCACCCCGCTCGATCCCCGGGTTCTGGAAGCGATGATGCCCTACCTGACCACGGAGTTCGGAAACGCCGCCTCGCGCAGCCATCCCTTCGGCTGGAAGGCGGAGGAAGCGGTGGACCGCGCGCGCGAGCAGATCGCGCAGCTCGTCGGCGGCAACGAGAAGGAGATTGTCTTCACCTCCGGCGCCACCGAGAGCATCAACCTCGCGCTCAAGGGCGCCGCCGAGTTCTACAAGGAGAAGGGCAACCACATCATCACCGTCCGCACCGAGCACAAGGCCACGCTGGACACGGCCAAGCGCCTCGAGCGGCAGGGCTTCGAGGTCACCTACCTGCCGACGGACAAGTACGGCCGCATCTCCGCCCAGCAGCTTCGCGAGAGCATCACCAGCAAGACCATCCTCGTCTCGGTGATGCTGGCCAACAACGAGATCGGCACGGTGCAGCCCATCGGCGAGCTGGGCGAGGTGACGCGCGAGAAGGGCGTGCTCTTCCACGTGGACGCGGTCCAGGGCGTCGGCAAGGTCCCCTTCGACGTGGAGAAGATGAAGGTCGACCTGGCCTCGCTGAGCGGGCACAAGATCTACGGCCCCAAGGGGATCGGCGCGCTCTGGGTGCGGCGCAAGCCGCGCGTGCGCATCGCGCCCATCATCGACGGGGGCGGCCACGAGCGCGGGATGCGCTCCGGCACGCTCAACGTTCCCGGCATCGTCGGCTTCGGCGCCGCCGCCGAGCTGGCGCAGAAGCTCATGCCCGAAGAGGCGCACCGCACCTACGCGCTCCGCATGCGGCTTCAAGACTACCTCTTCGCGCACCTCGACCACCTGGAGCTGAACGGGCACCCCACCGAGCGCCTGCCCGGCAACCTGAACGTGAGCTTCGCCTTCGTCGAGGGCGAGGCCCTGATGATGGCGATCAAGAACGTGGCCGTCTCCTCCGGCTCGGCCTGCACCAGCGCGTCGCTGGAGCCGTCCTACGTGCTCCGCGCCTGCGGCGTGAGCGAGGACCTGGCGCACACCTCCATCCGTTTCGGGATCGGCCGCTTCAACACCGAGGACGAGGTCGACTACGTCGGCAAGTACGTCGTCGACCAGGTGCAGAGATTGCGCGAGATGAGTCCGCTCTACGAAATGGCCAGGGAAGGGATCGACCTCTCGAAGATCGAGTGGGCAGCCCATTGACAAGCCACTGGGGACACGAAGGCGCGCTGCGCGCGGCCATCCACTGGGGACACGAAGGCGCGCTGCGCGCGGCCATCATGTCCCCGCGAGACGAAACTGCACCCATGGCATCCAATTTGATGTGAGGAGACGACGATGGCTTATGGCGACAAGGTGCTGGACCACTACGAGAACCCGCGCAACGTCGGGACGATGGACAAGAGCGACCCCAACGTGGGCACCGGCCTGGTCGGCGCGCCTGCCTGCGGCGACGTGATGCGGCTCCAGGTCAAGATCGGCGACGACGGCAGGATTGAGGACGCCAAGTTCAAGACCTTCGGCTGCGGCTCGGCCATCGCCTCGAGCTCGCTGATCACCGAGTGGGTGAAGGGCAAGTCGGTGGACGAGGCCCTCACCATCAAGAACACGCACATCGCCAAGGAGCTGGCGCTGCCCCCGGTGAAGATCCACTGCTCGGTCCTGGCCGAGGATGCCATCAAGGCCGCCATCGCCGACTGGAAGAAGAAGAAGGGCCTCGATCAGCAACCCGCCGCCAGACCTGAGGAGAAGAGAGTCGATGGCTGAAGCTCGAGTCAACGTCACGCCGCGGGCGGCGCAGCAGATCAAGGCGCAGCTCGCCAAGCGGTCGCAGAGCACTCCGGAGAGCGGCGTGCGCCTGGGCGTCAAGGGCGGCGGCTGCTCGGGGATGAGCTACGTGATCGAGTTCTGCGATCAGCCCCGCGCGCGCGACCGGCTCTTCGAGGTGGAGGGCGCGAGGGTGTACGTGGACCCGAAGAGCCTCATCTACCTCAACGGCACCACCTTCGACTTCGTCGACACCTTCCAGCAGAAGGGTTTCAAGTTCGTCAACCCGCAGGTCAAGAGCGAGTGCGGCTGCGGCGAATCGTTTTCGGTCTGAGCCTTCTATGAGCAAGCGGAAGTGCTGGAGCTGCGCTGAGGAACAGGCGGCGGGCGAACCGCTTTGCCCGGCTTGCGGCAAGGTGCAGCCGCCTCCTCCCGCGGGCGCCCAGCCCGACAAGTTCGCCCTGCTCGGCCTCGCCCCTTCCTTCGACGAGCCCGCCGACCTCGACGATTGCTTTCGCGCCCTCTCCCGCAAGCTGCATCCCGACCGCTTCGCGCGGGCCAGCGCGCAGGAGCGGCGCTTTTCGCTGGAGCAGACCACGCTCCTCAACGACGCCTACAAGACGCTCAAGGACCCCGTGCGCCGGGCCGAGCACGTGCTTTCCCTGCGCGGCGTCCGCGGCGATCCCGTCATGGCTCCGGAGTTCCTCGAAGAGACCCTGGAAGACCGCGAGCGGCTCCTGGAGGCGAAGGCGTCCGGCAAGCCGCTGGACGCTCTGGCCGCCGGCGTGCGCGAGAAGCGCGACCGCACGCTGCGGCAGGTCCGCGATCTGGTGCAGCAGGGCGGCGACCTCGCGCGGGCCGCCGAGTTGCTCGCGCGCATGCGCTACTACGCCCGCTACCTCGACGAGGTGGAGGGGCGCCCGGTGGAGCCGTGACGGCGCTCTTCGAAATCAGCGAACCGGGCGGCTCCCGCGTCAAGGAAGCCTGCACCACCGGCGCGGTCGGCATCGATCTCGGCACCACCAACTCGCTCATCGCCATCGTGCTGGGCGACGGGAAGCCGCGCGCGCTCGCGGTGGACGAGGGAAGTCCACTCTTGCCCTCGGTGGTGCATTACGGCGAGGGGGGCGGCCCCGGTTCGGTGGTGGTGGGGCGCGCGGCCCGCAGGCTGGCGGCGGACTTTCCCCGGGACACCATCGTGAGCGTGAAGCGCTTCATGGGGCGCTCCAGCGCGGACCCGGAAACCCGCAGGCTCAGCCCCTACCGCTTCGCGGAGGGGGCGAGCGGCGTCGTGCGCTTCGTGGTGGACGGCGGCCGCATGGTCAACCCCGTCGAAGTCTCGGCGGAGGTATTGCGCGCGCTGCGCAGCCGCGCCGAAGAGCGGCTGAACATCAAGGTCAACCAGGCGGTGATCACGGTGCCCGCCTACTTCGACGATGCGCAGCGGCAAGCCACCAAGGAGGCCGGCCGGCTCGCCGGCCTGACCGTGCTGCGCCTGCTCAACGAGCCCACCGCGGCGGCGCTGGCGTACGGCCTGGACAAGCGCTCGCAGGGGATGTTCGCCGTCTACGACCTGGGCGGGGGCACCTTCGACATCTCCATCCTCCAGCTCCAGGAAGGCGTCTTCGAGGTGAAGGCCGTGGGTGGCGACTCGGCGCTGGGCGGCGACGACTTCGACCGCGCGCTCGCCGAGATCCTCCTCGCAGGGCAAGACCGGACACCGCGCAGGGTGCGCGAGGCCATCGACGCGGCCAAGCAGGCGAAAGAAGATCTGACGCGGGTGGAAGTCACCGAGGCGCTGGGAAAGCGGGTCACGCGGGCGCAGCTCGATGCGGCCATCGTTCCGCTCATCGAGAGGACCGGCGGCCCGTCGCGGCGCGCGCTGCGCGATGCAGGAGTGCCCTCGGGCAAGGGGCTCGACGGCGTCATCCTGGTGGGCGGATCCACCCGCGTTCCCGCCGTGCGCCGCTACGTGCGCGAGCTGTTCGGCATCACCCCGCTCGCGGACATCGACCCCGACGAGGTGGTGGCGCTGGGCGCGGCGGTGCAGGCCGACCTGCTCACCGCGGAGACGCCGCAGCACGACGTCCTCCTCCTCGACGTCACCCCGCTCTCGCTGGGCATCGAGACCATGGGCGGGTTGGTGGAGAAGCTGATCCTGCGCAACACCACCATCCCCACCAGCGCCACGCAGGAGTTCACCACCTTCGCCGACGGCCAGACCGGAATGGACGTCCACGTCCTGCAGGGCGAGCGCGAGCTGGTCCAGGACAACCGCTCCCTGGCGAAGTTCACCTTGTCCGGCATCCCTGCCCTGCCCGCCGGGCTTTCGCGGGTGGCGGTCACCTTCCAGGTCGACGCCGACGGCATCCTCTCCGTCACCGCGCGTGAAGAGGTGACCGGCGTCTCGCAGACCATCACCGTGAAGCCCTCGCACGGACTCACCGACGACGAGATCGAGCGCATGCTGCTCGCCTCCATCGAGCACGCAGAGGAAGACGTGCAGGCGCGGCTCCTCATCGACAACCGCGTGGAGGCGCAGCGCATCCTCAAGGCGACGGAGAAGCAGCTCGAGGGCAACGGCGATCTCTTGGCGGAGGACGAGCGCGGCCAGATCGAGGCGCAGATGACCGCGCTGCAAAAGGCCGCGCAAGGAACCGACCACAACGCCATCCACGCCGAGATCGAGAAGCTCGACCGGGCCAGCGCGGAGTTCGCGAAGCGCGTGATGGACCGCGGCATCGAGCGCGCCCTCAAGGGACATTCGGTGGGCGAGTTCGACAAGGGAGAGCTGTCGCCGCACGCGCAGAAGGCGTACGCGGCGCTTCAGGAGCGCACGGAGCGGTCGCCCCCGGACCAGGAAGAACAGGGCCCCGAGCGCCCTGTGGAGTGAGATGCCGAAGGTCACCATCTACAACCCGCGCGGCGAGAAGGAAGCGGAAGGCGAGGTCCCGGAGGGCACCTCGCTCTTGCACGCCTCCACCGAGCTGGGCGCGAAGCACGGCTCCGCCTGCGGCGGCGTGTGCGCCTGCTCCACCTGCCACGTCTGGGTGAAGCAGGGGTTCGACTCGCTCTCCGACATGGAGGACGGCGAGGCGGACTACCTCGACCGCGCCTACGACGTGAAGCCGTACTCGCGGCTGGGCTGCCAGGCGCAGCTGGCGAATCGCGACGTCGTCTACCAGATCACCGAGGAGTCGGAGAAGACGTGGTACGACGAGCACCCCAAGGAGCGCCACGAGGCGGAGGCCAAGGGACTCTGGCCGCCGAAATAGAACATGGCAAAGAAGCTGACCTGGCAGGACGTGCAGGAGATCGGCATCGCCCTGCACGACAAGTTCCCCGACACCGACCCGCTCTCGGTCCGCTTCACCGACCTGCACCAGTGGGTGCGCGAGCTGGACGGGTTCGAGGGCGACCCGAACAAGTCGAACGAGAAGATCCTCGAGGCCATCCAGATGGCCTGGCTCGACGAACGAGAGTGAGTCGCATGGGTAAGGAGCGCGAGTGAAGCCGGCCGCCGCCTGGAAGGCGCTGAAGAAGCACGCCTCGGCCAAGGACGGCGCCTGGGAGGATCATCCCTGGGGGGAGACCGTCTACAAGGTGGGCAAGAAGGTCTTCGTCTTCCTCGGCTCGGCCGAGT
This sequence comes from uncultured delta proteobacterium, assembly GCA_963792275.1. Taxonomy (GTDB): domain Bacteria; phylum Myxococcota; class Myxococcia; order Myxococcales; family 40CM-4-68-19; genus 40CM-4-68-19. Next base: position 421,169 of record CAWBVQ010000003.1, on the reverse strand, counting down.
ACGGCTACGGCGTGTCCTGCAAGCTCCCCGACTCGCACGAGGCGGCCATCACCATGTTCTCCTTCGCCGAGCCCACCGGGTACGGACTCGGCAAGTCGGGCTGGGTGAGCGCGCGATTCGAGAAGGACGAGGACGTGCCCCTGGACCTGCTCAAGCAATGGATCGACGAGAGCTACGCCGCGGTGGCGCCGAAGCGCCGGGCGCCGGCCCCGGCCGCAGGCCGCTCGCGAAGAGCGCGCGCGAAGTGACGGCCGCCGCTCGGCGATTGGACGGTCCGGTCAGCCGAGCGGACCGACCAGCATCACCTCCAGCTCGCTCCCCTCCTCGACGCGACCCTCGCCGGGCTGCAGGACCGCGACGGCATTCGCGCCGGCCCAGGAGGCGATCTGCATGCTGCTCTGGTGGATCCCGGCGGTAAAGAAGAGCGACGCGCCTTCGGCGACCACGCGGCCGCGGGGAAAGTAGGTGAGGCCCTTCACGCGCTGCAGCGCTCCGCGAAGCCTGGCGCGCGCCTTGGGGCGTTCGGGGTGCGGATCTCCCGAGAGCAGCCGGATGGCGAGGCGCACGAAGAGCTCGAATCCGAGTGTCGCCGCTGCCGGATTGCCGGGCAGGCCGAAGACCAACCGCCCTCCGGAGGCGGTGCCGAAGAGCACCGGCTTGCCGGGGCGGATGGCCACGGTGTGGAACGACAGCGAGCCTCCCAGCCGCATCAGCGCATCCTGGGCGTGATCGTGATCCCCACCGAGGCGCCGCCGGTGGTGAGCAGGATGTCGGCCTTCGCGTCGCGCAGCCTTCCGGCGATGGCCGCGACGTCGTCGGCCGCGATGCCGAGGCGGAGCACGTCCGCCCCGGCCTCCACGCAGAGCGCGCCGAGCGCCAGCGAGTTGGTCTCGACGATCTTTCCCGCAGGCGGCTCTTCGCCGAGCGGAACGAGCTCGCTGCCGGTCACGAGGAGCGCGACGCGCGGCCGGCGATGCGCGCGCACCGAGCGCACGCCGCAGGCGCCCGCGAGGGACAGCTCGGTGGGGCCGAGGATGGTGCCCGGCTCCAGCGCCTCCATTCCCGCGCTCAATTCCTCGCCGCGGCGGCGGATGTGCTGGCCGGGCTTGGGCGGCTGCTGCACGCGCACGGCGTCGCCCACGCGCGCGCAATGCTCCTGCATGACCACGCAGTCGGCGCCGGACGGCAGCGGCGCCCCGGTGAAGATGCGGGCCGCCTCGCCGGGCGCGAGCGGGCGCGACCACGGCGCATCGCCCGCCGCCACTTCGCCGGCCACGCGCAGCGCCTCCGCCGCGTCGGCGGCGCGAAGGGCATAGCCGTCCATCATGGAAATGTCCGTGGCGGGTTGATCCCTGCGCGCCCGGACGCCTTCGGCAAGCACCCGGCCGTGGGCCTCCAGCAGCGCGACGTCCTCGGCCGGAAGCGGAGCGGCCTGGGCGCGCACGGCGGCGAGCGCGTCTTGCAGCGGGGTGATCATGCGCGCAACGCCTGCGAACAGGCGCGCAACGCGCGCGAAAAACAGAAGAGCCCCGGCCGGGTGGCCGAGGCTCCGCTGTCCGGTGGCAGGCGCGGAACCTCGCGCTCAGGGGTCCGCCGCCGGGGCGTCGGTGGTGCCGAAGAGAGGACTCGAACCTCCACGGGGTTGCCCCCACCAGACCCTGAATCTGGCGTGTCTGCCAATTCCACCACTTCGGCATGACGCCAGAAAAGCCGTGGCGATCTAGCGGACTGCGACATTCAAGTCAAGGAGGCGATGGGGACAGGGACTTCCCGGATGGACAAGCCCTGCCTCCTGTGGTCGGATGTCGTACACCTCGGAGGAAGCAGCGTGAAGCAGCAGGCGGCCCGCAACGCACGTCGGGTACTGATCATCGACGACGAAGAGGGTTTCCGCGACGGCGTAGCGGATCTGCTCGGCATGGAAGGCTATGACGTCTCGGTGGCCCGCGACGCGGTGGAGGCCGTGCACGTGCTCCCCAGCTTCCGTCCCGAGGTGATCCTGCTCGACCTGCGCATGCCGCACCTCGACGGAGAAGGGTTCCTCCGCGGCATGAGCGGACTGCCCGCGAGCCGCGGAGTGCCGGTGGTGCTGATCTCCGCCAAGGAAGACCTGGCCGCGATCGCCTCGCGCAGCGGGGCGGCCGCGTATCTGCAGAAGCCGTTCGAGGCGCCGCAGCTGCTCTCGGTGCTGCAGCGCGTGCTCGACTGAGGGCACGCCGCCGAGCACGCGGGGCGTCGAGGTTCAGGCGCCCTTCTTCTCTGCATCCTCGGGCCGGCGGCGGATGGGTTCCACCTCGTTTTCCGGCGCCTGATCGGTTTGCGCGGGGCTGGCCATGGCCTCCGCCGCGGCGATCGGCTCGCCCGCCGACGCGGAATCGAGGGCGCCCTCCTCCACCGGCTGCCCGTCGTCCTGCAGCCTGTCCGCGGCCGCGGCGCCCGTCGCCCTGGGTCTCTCCTTCGGCGCGGGCGGCGCCAGCGGGGTGCCGGCCTGCCAGAGCTTGCGCTCCGCCTGCGCGAGCCGCTCCTTGACCAGCTCCAGCTCGCCCTTGGTGACGAGATAGACGCGGTTGTTGGTCTCGGCACGCCCCTTGAACTTCCTCAGCTCCTCACGCAGCTCCTGCTCGCGGCGCTTCGCTTCGCGGGCGAGCTTGTCCGCGGCGGTGACCTGCCGCTCCAGCTCGCTCTTGGCCGCCTCCAGTTGCTGGCGCAGCGCGTCCACGTCCGGACTGGCGGGCGCCGCGGGCGCGGCCACCGGCGCAGGAGCTGGACGGCTCGCAGCCTCGCGCACCTTGGCCTGCGCCGCGGCGAGCTCGGAACGGAGCTGCCCTTCTCCCGCCCGGAGCGCCTGCAGCTCCCGCCGCGCCGCGCTCTCGGCCGCGTGCGCCTCTTCGGTCAGCTTGCGCGCGTGCGCGAGGTCCTCTTCCAGCTCCGCCTCGCGGGCGCCCCGCGACTGCGCCTTGCCGCCGCGCGCCTCCTGCGCCTTCTTGCGCGCTTCCACCAGCTTCTCGCGCGTCTCCTGCAATTGCGCGGAGCGCGCCTTGAGCTCCTCCTGCTGCTTGCGCAGCTCCGCGCGGGCGGTCTCCGCCTCCTTGCGCGCCTCCTCGGCGGATTCGCGCAGCCCTTTCACCGCTTCCGCAGCCGACTGGCCCTGGAACCAGAACACCACGGCGAGCACGACGGCGACCACGGCGACGATGAAGGCGAGTCCTGCCATTCGGCTCTCCCAGTCTGGGGGGCGCGCACAGTAGCGAAGATTCGCCGCCGGATCGAGCGAAACCGGGCCGGGCGCTTGCTCAAATGGTTGGCGGCGGACCCTTGAGCTCGGCGAAGACCGATTCCTCGACGCCTTTGCGGTGTTCCTTGCCGGGATGGAAGCTGTAGCTCGGCCCGACGAACCTCACCCCGGCGGCGCCGTGGTCGCGCACGTCGTCCAGCTTGACCGCCACCAGCGCGCAGGGAAACGGCGCCGAGCGCATCAGCTCCTTCTCCACCAGCGCCGTGCCGCGCAGGCCATAGCAGAGGTCGTCGCCCAGCACCTCGACGGCGATCCTCGCCGTTGGCCCGGACGGCGCGCAGGGCGCGGCTGCGCGTGTCCACCGCCATGGTCAGCGTCTGCGGATTTCGCGCCACCACCCAGGTCATGAGGGTGGTCTGCGGCAACCCCTGCTCGTCCACCGTGGCGACCACGCAGGTCTTGCCGCCGATCAGGAACTGCACCAGGTGCGGCGGCATCTCTGCGGGCGCGTGATCGGCCATTGGTCGGGGAAGATGTTCAGGGGCAGGCGGAGATGCTTGCGCCATGCAGGCGCGCCCGGAACACGGCGCAGGCCTGATCCCGCTCGGCGCCGTCGAGCTGGGCGGCCACGAGCGAAAGCACGCTGGCGGGATCCGCCGGCGCGCCGTTGAGGGCGCGGGCGGCGGCGAGCGCGGCCCGCGAGGCGGAAGTGGGATCGCCGCTCGCGTCTGCCCAGGCCCAGAGCGCGCTCGCGAGCACCGCGGAAGGAGGGGCGGTTGCCGCCAGCGGCCGGGAGAGGTCGAGGCGGCCCATCGGATCGCCGCCGGGCTCGGACGCGGCCAGGTAGCCCGGGTCGCCGGCGGCGGCAGCGCCGAGGAAGAGCGCGATTCCCTCCGCCTCCTCGGGATGCGCAAGGGCCACCGCGCGGAGCTGGCGGCGCGCCATCTCGCGGGCCACGGCGCCGGGATTGAACGCCGCCGGGACGCGCGCGCCCTCCGGGCCTTCGCCGAGGGTGAAGGTGTCGGCGTCGGCGTCGTAGCGGAGGCCCGGGGGCTCGCTGTCGTCCACCAGGACCGGGGCGGGCAAGAGAGCCTCGGCTCCCGCGGCCAGCAGGAACTGGCGGGCGTGTTCCATCGCGACGTAATGTCCAAGAAGCGACACGCAGGCCACCGTCCGCGCGACCAGCGCGCCCGTGACCTTGCGCCGCAGCGCGCAATCGGGGACCCGGCCGGTCTCCTGCGAGGCGCCGAGAACCATGACGGCGGCCGGCCCGCGCACCGCCGCGAGATTGGTCCCCGGCAACTCCACTTCCTGCCCGGCGAGCTGGCCGGAGATGCGGTCCACCCCGAGGACTGCGACGCGGTCCGGCGATGCCGAACCTCCGCAGGCCGCCGCGAGGGCGAGGATGGGCAGAAACCTCCGCATGGGCGCTACAATGTAGATCGATGCGGCTCTCCATCGCCACAAAAGTCTTTGTCGGGTTCCTGGCGGTGCTCGTCTGCAGCGCGGCGGTTTCCATCTACGGCGTGGCGCGTTTACGCCGCATCGGCCAGGGGTTGTCGCTGCTTTCGCGGCCTTACATGCCCTTGACGCGGGCCGTCTCGAACCTGGAGGCCTTCCAGAAGGAGCGCGAGCGCAGCACCGACCGGCTGCTGGACGAGGCCAATCCCAAGACGCGCGCCGGGCTGATCGCCCTCGACCGGACCTATTTCGCGAGGGTGGTGGGCGAGCGCCTCGCCTATGCCCAGCAGCTGGTGGCGGGAGCCTCGCAGACCGCCACCGATCGCGACGCGCTCGACCGCATCGGGGCGCGGCTTTCCGCGGTGGGCGCGCGGGTCGCGGACGAAGAGAAGGCGGCGGCGGCGCTGACCGCGCGTCTGGAGAAGCTGCCCAGGGCAGCCACCGACGACCCGTCGCTCGCCGACCCCATTGCCCGGCTGAAGACGGCGCAGCGCCGGGTGGATCACGAGGTGCGCGCGCTCTCGCAGGTGCTGCAGGACCACATGAACCAGGGCGTCGAGGAGGCGGAGAAGCAGGAACGCGCCGCGCGCTGGGCGGTCCTCGGTCTCTCCGCCATCGCCCTTCTCGTCGGGCTGCTCATGACCTGGCTCTCGCAGCGCGCGCTGCGTCCCATCCGGACCCTCACCGAGGCGGCACAGCGCCTGGGCCGCGGCAGCCCGGAGTCGGTGGCGGTGCCCGAGCGGGGCGGCGACGAGCTGGCGGTTCTGGCGCGGGAGTTCAACGCCATGGCGCAGCGGCTGGCGGCGCGCGAGCGCGAGCTGCGGGCGCAGGGCGAGGCCCTGGTGCGCTCGGAGCGGCTGGCCGCCATCGGCCGCATCGCCGCGCAGATCACCCACGAGATCCGCAATCCCCTCTCCTCCATCTCGCTCAATGCCGAGGAGCTGGGCGAGCGCGCGCCGCAGGCCCGTGAGCTGTGCGACGCGATCGTCCGCGAAGTGGACAGGCTCACCGCGATTACCGAGGAATATCTGCGGTTTGCCAGGCTGCCCAAGCCTCAGTTCCAGGGCGCGGACCTGAACGAGGCGGTGCGCGACCTGCTCGACTTCGTGCGGCCGGAGCTGGATGCCGGCCGGGTGCATCTCACCGTCTCCCTGCAGCCCGCGCTCCCTCGCGTCCACGCCGACGTGGCGCAGGTCCGCCAGCTCCTGCTCAATCTCGTGCGCAACGCGCGGGAGGCCATGCCGCAGGGCGGCTCCTTGCGGGTGAGCACCCGCGGCGGCGAGAACTGCGTGGAAGTGGAGGTCCGCGACGCGGGCCCGGGCATTCCGCGCGAGCGACTGGCGCGGATCTTCGACCCCTTCTTCACCACCAAGGAGCGGGGAACCGGCCTGGGGCTCGCCATGGCGCAGGAGATCGCGCAGGAGCACGGCGGACACCTCTCCTGCGAGAGCACGCCGGGAGCCGGCACCGCCTTCACCCTGCGCCTGCCCGCCTCCTCGCTCCCCGAGCAGGCCAACGCTCCCGCGATTGCGACGGCGTGAGCGGCACACTATCCTCCGCCGCCCTCGATGAACGACCCCGTCCACAAGTCCACCCTCCCCAACGGCCTGCGGGTCGTCACCGTGGAGTTGCCCCACCTGCACACCGGCATGATCGCGGCCTATGTCCGCGCCGGCTCCCGCCACGAGGACCCAGCCCGCAACGGCGTCTCCCATTTCCTCGAGCATCTCTTCTTCCGCGGCAGCGAAGGCCATCCCGACGGCCGGGCCATGAACGCGCTGGTCGAGGACTGCGGCGGATCGCTCAACGGCGTCACCACCCGCGACCACGGCTACTACTTCTCGCCGGTGCACCCGGAGCGGCTGGAAGTTCCCCTGGCGGTCCTCGGCGACATGCTCGCGCGGCCCCTCTTCAAGGAGATCGAGCTGGAGCGCGAGGTGATCCTCGAGGAGATCCTCGACGAGGTGGACGAGAGGGGCCGCGACATCGACGTGGACAACCTCTCCAAGAGCGCGCTCTTTCCCGACCATCCCCTGGGGATGAAGATCGCCGGCAGCGCCGAGAGCGTGCGCGCGCTCGGCGAGGCGGACCTGCGCGCGCAGCACGAGCGGGCCTACGGCGCGCGAAATCTGGTACTGGCGGCCGCGGGCCCGGTCCGGCATGCGCAGGTGGTGGAGCTGGCGGAGAAGCACTTCGGCGGGCTGCGGCCGGGAGCGCTGTTGCGCGACACGCCGCTCAACGGAGCGCCGCGAGGGCCGCAGCTGATCGCGGTGGACCACGCCGAGTCGCAGATGGACCTGCAGATCTCCTTCCGCGGCCCGCCCGAGGAGCATGCCGATTTTCCCGCGCTGCGCGTGATCAAGCGCGTCCTCGACGACGGGCTCGCTTCGCGGCTGCAGCTCAACCTCGTCGAGCGCAAGGCGCTGGCCTATTCGGTCGGCGCGGGGATGGACGGCTTCGCCGACTGCAGCACCTTCGAGGTGGGTTGTGCCTGCGCGCCGCGGAAGTCCACCGCCGCGCTGGCGGAGATGCTGCGCCTGCTCGCCGAGCTGCGCGACGCCGAGGTGCCCGAGGAAGAGCTGGTGCGGGCGAAGAAGAAGTCGCGCATCTGGCTCGAATTCTCGCTCGACGCGCCTTCCGAGATGATCGGCTGGTTCGGAGGCGGCGAGCTCTTGCATCCGCCCGCGGAGTCGTTCGACTCCTGGCTCGCGCGCATCGAGGCCGTGAGCGCTGCGGAAGTGCGCCGGGTGGCGGCGAGCATCTTCCGCCGTGAGAACCTGGTCGTCTGCGCGGTGGGCCCGCTCGCCGGCGTGGAGCAGAGGCTGCGCTCCACGGTGGAAACCGCGCTGTGACGGATCCATTCGGCGGTCTGCCGCAGGAGAGCGGGCCGCCCCAGCACGAGGATGGCACGCGCCCTCCACCGGCGCGCCGCGCAGGCCCGACGCCGCCGCGGCCCACCACCTGGGCCATCCTCATCCTGCTCGCGGCGGCTTTCGCGGCGGAGATCGTCGTCGGGCATGACTGGAGCGGCGAGAACGCGGTGACGCTGTTCCGCCTGGGCGCGCTCTTCGGGCCGGCGGTGCGCGACGGAGACTGGTGGCGCATCGGCGCGTATTCGTTCCTGCACATCGGATGGCTGCACATCGCCGTCAACGCCTACGCGCTCTGGGTGCTGGCGCCGCAGCTGGAGTGGACGTACGGGTCCAACCTCACCCTGGGACTCTTCGCCGCCACCGCGCTGGCGGGGGGCGCCGCGCAGCACCGCCTGGAGCTTCTTCTCCGACCAGGCGCGCTTCGCGGCGGGGGCATCCGGGGGCATCTTCGGGCTCTTCGGCGCGACCATCGGGCTCTATCTGCGGGTGCGCCATACCTTGCCCGAGCCGGTGCGTCGCGGCATCGTGCGCGCCATCGGCATCAACGTCCTGCTCAACGCGGCCATCGCGGTGACGGCGCCGGTGGACAACGCGGCGCACGTCGGCGGCCTGCTTTCCGGCGTGCTGCTTTCGCTGGTTGCGCCCTTGCCGCGGTTGGAGCCGCGACCCTGGCACCCGTTCGCGAAAAGCCTGCTCGTCGCCTGCGCCTTGACGCTGGCGGCGATGGAAGGAGCCGCGGTCGCGCGCGCGGTGCGGCCAAGCCCGAGGACGCTGCGCGGCAACGGCGCGGAGGCGCAGGTGAGCGGCCTGCTCGCGCCGACCAAGCCCGGCGTCGCGGCCTTGCCCGGCATCGCCGGCCTGGCCATCGGCAGGGAGCCGGGGCGCATGGCCATCATGCCCGGAGAGGATGCCGTCCACATCGGTACCCGCACCTGGCTGCGGCACCGCGCAACCGAAGACAGCAATACCGACCTGCTCCACCTCGCGGCGGCGGACGACGGAGGCCAGCTGGTGATCGATTTCTTCTGCCGCGATGCGTTCTGCAGGGGAGCCAGGGGCGACGCGCTGGTGGAGCTGACCGCCCGTACAATCCATTGAGCTTTCGCGGTTCCGGCCGCGCCGCCGCGTGGTAGATTGAGGGGATGCGGGAGTTTCTCTACCGCCTGGTCCACCGACTGCACGAAGAGGCTCGCCCCCTCTCCCGCAACAAGCATTTCCATGCCTTCGCGGGCGAGTCCGGCCGCGCCCTCCGTATCGACCGGCACCTGCGCGACCTCGAGGCGCACTTGCACATGCTCCGCGAGCGCGGCGAGCGGCCCCGGGTACGCGCCCTTCCCGGCGGCGGCGTGCAACTGGTGTTGCACCATCCCACGCTGGCCGTCGTCCGCACCGCCTCGCTCAACGCCGAAGAAGCCGCGCTCCTCGCGCGCCACCCGGCCGGCGCCTGGGCATTGGGCGAGCAGGCGGAAGTCAGCGCCCCCGCAAAGCCGGCAGCCAAGCAGGGTTAGCTCGCGCGAGCGCCAGCGCGCCGCCGCAGTCCGAGGTGGGGCCTTGCGCCCCTTGAATCGCCCCTTGCCGTGTCCCTATCCTCAAGCTTGACCTCTTCCAGCGACCTTGGTCTGCGCGGGGGTCGGCAGTTGTTCCAAGGCCCCCGGCGGGGGAGCCGCTTGCGAAAGGCAGAACCGGAATGGCGACTGGCACCGTGAAGTGGTTCAACGACGCGAAGGGCTATGGGTTCATCACTCCAGACGGCGGCGGCAAGGACGTGTTCGTCCACCACACGGCAATCCAGATGGAGGGGTTCCGCAGCCTCGCGGAGGGCCAGAAGGTGGAGTACGAGGTGACCGAGGGACCCAAGGGCCCGCAGGCGGCCAACGTCCGGAAGGTCTGACTTCCTTCCGCGATCCGACCCGATCGTTTCCCTGAAACCGCCCGGCAGCCTCGCGCCGGGCGGTTTCTCATTTCAGGTACCAGAGGAAGTTCAGGCGCACGCCGTACACGCTGGAGACGTCGTCCACCAGCCCCGCGCGGTTGGGGATCTCGTGCCAGTTCACGAAGAACTCCGGGCTGAGCGAGAAGTAGGGAGTCAGCCGGGCGTCGTACGAGAGGCCACCGGCGAGGGCGAGGCCGGTGGCGGACGACGAGGAAGAGAAGGACCCGGAGTTGTAGTCCACCCCGCCCACTCCCACGCCGAAGTTGAGGTTGAGGCCGTTGCCGGCGCGGTCGCCGATCAGCACGGTCTGCCCGCGGATGGTGAAGGTCCAGGAGGTGAAGTCCGTGCTCTGGTCGGGATAGTTCCCTGCGTCGGCGCCGAAGTCCATGAAGAGCTGGAAGCGGTCGGAGAAGCCGTAGCCGAGACGGAAGTCCAGGTCGAACGCCCCCACGCGCCCGGGGCCCTGGCTGGACAGGTAGGCGGAGCCCCCGCCCAGGCCAAAGGAGAGCAGGAGGCCCTCGCGGGCCTGCATCTTCCTGCGCGAGGGCGCGTCCCACGGCTCGCCGTAGCCGCGCTGCGCGTAGGGCGCGGGCGCCACCACCGGTTCGGGGACGGCCGCGTCGAGAGCAGCCACGTCGAGCCCGAAGGCGAGCGAATTGAAGATCAAATCGAAGGCGAAGGATCCGGTGCTCACGGACACCTGCGTCTGGCCGCTGCCGCTCACGTGGGTGGCGGTGGCCTTGCCGGCGGTCTCTTCGGCGCGCAGCGGCAGGGCCGCGGCCAGCGCCAACGCGAGCGTGACGGTTGCGGGCTTCATCGTTGCATCGACTCCGGGGCCGCTCCGTGCGGCCACGCGGTTTATAACAACCGCGCACCGCGGCGCCCTCCGCCTGCGGCGAGTTGTCCACACCCCGCCGAAACCTCCTGGCCCCCGGAATAGCGGATGGCAAAGGGGATGCGCGCCGCCGCCAACGCGTCGAGGAACGCGGAGCGCGCCTCGCGCGTCGCGCGCCGGAAACCGCCCGTGCTCCCATGGGTTCCTCCGGCATCGAGCCGCGCGCGGGCGACTTCGGGGCCAATCGGGTTGACGTCGATGATGTCGACCTTGACCAGGCGGGGATCGAGGAGGCGGGCGAGCGCCTGCGCGTCTTCTGGCGCGTCGTTGACGCCACCCAGCAGCACGTACTCGACCAGCACCCGGGTGCGCCGGCTGCGGGCATGATCGTGCAGGGCCGCCACCAGGTCTTCCGTCGGATGCAGGCGCTCGACGGGCATCAGCGGCAGGCGCTTCGCGGGCACCGCGTGCGTCAGCGAGACCGCGAGCCGGAACTTGTGCGCCTCGGCGGTGAAGCGGCGGATGTGCGGGACGATGCCGGCGGTGGAAATGGTGATGGCGCGCGCGTCGATGCCGCCGCCGCATGGATGGCTGAGGATGCGCGCGGCGCGGATCACTTCGTCGTAGTTGAGGAACGGCTCGCCCATGCCCATGAAGACGACGCCGCGGACCGGCCGGTCGGCCTCGGCGCGCACGGCAAGCACCTGGCGGACGATCTCGGACGCGTCGAGGTTCCGCGAGAAACCCAGCGCGCCGGTGGCGCAGAAGGCGCAGGCGAGCGCGCACCCGGCCTGCGAGGAGACGCAGACGATGTACTTCTTCTCCTTGCCCTCGTAGGCGCTGGTATCGGCGCCCGGCGCCTCGCAGGGCACGGGAATGCGCACCGCCTCCACCTCCGCGCCGTCGTCGAGGCGGAAGAGGTACTTCACGAAACCGTCGGGCGCGGTCCGCCGCTCGGCGATGCGCAAGGGCGCGGCCGTGGACGACGCCTCGATCCGGCGCAGCACGTCCTTGCCTACGCCGCGGATGCCGGCCAGGTCGGATTCGCCGCGCTGCACGGCCGCGGCGACGATCTTGCGGGCCACCTCGTCGCGGACGCCGAAGAGGCGCGCGGCGTCGTCGGGAAGGAGCCCGCAGCGGTGGAGCGGCCCGGTCATCGGGGGGCAATCTATCCTCACCGGGCGCTTCCCGCGCGGTTGCCCTCCTAGAAATCGACCGGGATGGTGTCGTCGGAGGTCTCGCCCTTGGCCTTCTGCGCGTCCTGCGCCGGCTTGCCGTGGCCTGCTTGCACCCGCCGGCTCCGCTCCGGTTGCGCCCGCGTCCGCGACTTGGCCCGCGGCGGCGAGCTGGGCTCCGGGGCGACCGCGGCGGGTGGTTCCGAGACGACGGAGAGGCGCGCCGGTTCCGTCTCCCGCGGCTTCTGCGCGTCGGCGGCGCGCGAGGCGGCCTCCTCCGTCGCGCGCTCCGCCGCAATCCGCGCAGCCTGGTCCGCCGCCGTCCGCTCGGCGCGGAGGCGGTGCTGCCAGGCGAGGAGCCCGAGCGCAGCCGCAGCCGCGATGGCGCCGGAGCCGATGCCCAGGAAGAGGCGAGTACGTCTCCGTCGCGGCGACGCCGCCGCGCTTCCCTTCAGCGGCGCGGTCGGCCGCACGGCCAGGCTCCCCTTCGGAGCGAGGCGGGCCGTGGGCGAAACCTCCATCACCCGGGGCGTGGCCGGCACGACGGCGGCCTCGGTGGCGTCCGCGTCCGGAAGGTCGCGCGAGATGCCCAGCCGATCCATCAGCTGCGCGACGGCGTCGTGCACCTCGCGCATGGAAGCGTAGCGGTCCTCCTGGTTCTTCTCCAGGCAGCGGAGGATCACCGCCTCGAACGCTTCGGGAACGTCCTTCGCCAGCTCGCGCGGCCGCGGCGGCGGCTGCTGGAGGTGCGCGACCAGCACCTCGCCGAAGCTCGATCCCTTGAAGGGAAGCCTGCCTGTGGCCATCTGGAACATCATGCAGCCCAGCGAATAGATGTCGCTGCGCCCGTCGATGCGCGCGCTCGCGCCGCGCGCCTGCTCCGGCGACATGTACCCGGGCGTTCCCATCACGGTTCCGGTCTGCGTGTTGCCGCTGCTCAGGCCGCTCTCGTCGCTGAGCTTGGCGATGCCGAAGTCCACCACCTTGACGAAGTTCTTCTTGCCCTTGTGCAGGGTGAGGTGGACGTTGTCCGGCTTGAGGTCGCGGTGGACGATGCCGTGGTCGTGGGCGGCCTGCAGGGCCTCGCATACTTGAAGAAGGATGGGGCCGGCGACGTGGAGGGGAATGGGCGCGGCGGGCCTGACCAGATCCGAGAGGGGCTGGCCGTGGAGGAACTCCATCACGAAGTAGTGGCGGCCGTCGGCGGTGACGTCGAGGTCGAGGATCTTGAGGATGTTGTCGTGGCCGATGACGTTGACCGCGCGCGCCTCGTTGAAGAAGCGCTCGACGATCTTGCGGTCGCCGGAAAAGCGCGGGTGGAGGAACTTGATGGCGACGCGCGAGCCGATCACCGGGTGCTCGGCCAGGTAGACCGCGCCCATGCCGCCCTTGCCGAGGAGGCGGACGACGGTGTAGCTGCCGACGGCGCGTCCGATCAGCTCGTCCTTGTCGGAAGGGAGGGTGAGCTCGACGCCGTCCTCCGGGCAGCGCAGGATCTCGTCGGGGTAGTGCTGGCGGCACTGGGGGCAGGTGCGCGGCACGGCCTGAGGAGTTGACCCGCCCGCGCAGAGTGGTGTCAAGCAGCCGATGCGCGACGCGGTTAGACTTGCGCCGGCATGCGTTTCGCCAAGCTTCACGGCCTCGGAAACGACTTCTTGCTGCTCGACCTGCGCCAGGGGGGGGAGCCGCTTTCGGGCGAGCGCGCGCTCGAGCTCTGCGACCGGCACCGGGGCGTGGGCGCCGACGGCGTCCTGACGCTCTTGCCCGGCAGCCGGATGCGAGTGCAGAACGCGGACGGGTCGGTGCCGGAGATGTGCGGAAACGGGGCCCGCTGTGCGGCGCTCTGGATCGCGACGGAGGGTTGCAGGCACCCGGCACGCGCCCGGGTCGAATCTCATGACCGACGCCGGTCCGCGGCCTTGCACGGTCCAGGCGGAGGAGCCGCGATTCGGCCTCGTCGAGGTGGAGATGGGGGCGGCGCAGCTCTCCCCTTCGCGCGCGCTCGGCTCGTGGGAAGCGCTGCCCGTCTCGATGGGCAACCCGCACCGCGCGATTTTCGTCGCAAGCGACGCGCCCAGGCTCGCGAAAGAGTGGGGGCCCAGGCTTTCGCTCGCCGAGAATGCGAACATCGAGTTCGTCGAGCGCCGCGGCCCGCAGCGCTACGCCGTCTCGGTCTGGGAGAGAGGCGCGGGACTGACCCAGGCCTGCGGGACGGGAGCGTGCGCCGTCGCCATGGCGGCGGTGGCGCGCGGCGAGGCGAAGCGCGGCGAGGACATCGTCATCGAGCTCCCCGGAGGGTCGCTCACCGTCCGCGTCGACGAGGAGAATCGCGTCCGCATGCGGGGACCCGCCGAGCTTGCGTTCCTCGGCGAGATCCCCTGACGGCGCTCGCTAGAAGTATGCGCTCCAGTGGATGAGCAGCGACTTCTGCGCGGTGTACCCCAGGCTGAATGGCGTCTGTCCGGCCGGCAGGAGCGGCGCGTATCCCGCGTTGCCGACGTTGATGGACTGCGGCCCCCACGCCGACTGGCCGCGGTTGAGCGAGAATTCCGCCTGGACGTGGTTCTGGGTCTTGTTGATGTAGAAGTCGAGCCCGAAGCGCGTGTTGCGGCTGTCCGCGGTGTGCACGCCGGTAGCGCCGCCGCATTGGGCGAGCGTCGCGTTGGAAAGATCGCAGTCGTCGGAGTCGAAGTATTCGAAGGTCACATAGGGCCGGATCCACCCGAAGCGATAGCCGAGGTCGAGGCTCGCTGCCTTGCCGGTGTCGCGCGACCCGGTGCCGTTTCCGAACAAGAAGCCGTTGAGGAAGAAGACGAACTCGGCGTTCTCGGACTGCGGGAGGTCGGCGTAGAGCCAGACGTTGGCGGACTTCTGGTCGGTGATGCCCTTGGTGACGCGCAGGGCCTGCGACTGGTAGCTGACGGCGCCGCCCACGCTGACGATGGGATCCTTGGCGAAGTTGACCGCCGGGTAGAGGAAGCCGCCCTCCTCGCTGCCGATCAGGTCCAGGTTCACCAGCGCCGCGAAGGCCGGGCGGCGGGACTGGTTCAAGCCGGCGGCGATGATGGGCTGCACGCCTTCGTAGATGCCGCCGCGGAAGCCGACCTTCTTGTCCAAGGCCCAGCCGCGCAACTGCAGGCCGATGGAACGGTTCGCGGGAAAGGCGGTGCCGTTGAAACCGCGCAGCACGTCGGGGTGGCCTTCCACCGCGTACTGGTTGGAGATGGGGGTGATGACGAGGCGGGCCGCCGGATAGAAGGTCAGGCCGGCATCGACCATGAGGACGGTGCCGCCCTTGCTGGTCGTGGGCATGAAGGTGGCGAACGCGTCCTGCACGATCATGCGGCCGGTGAAGTTGCCGAACTTGCCGAAGTTGCCGTTGTCGACCTGGAAGTAATAAGCCCAATACTTGGTGATTTCGCCGTTGGCCTGGATGCGGGTGCGGCGCGCGTAGATGTCGAAGCTGGGGTCGCTTCCGTTGGGAGCGCCGTTCTCGTTGATGAGAAGCTGCGTCTGCACCGTGACCGTGAGGTTCAGGGTGGCATCCTGGACCGGCAGCTTCACGTTGACCGCGCGCGCTGCTGGAGCGAGGCACAGCAGAACTACGGGAAGAAGCCCGAGGCTCTTGCGCATCCGTTCCCCTCCGGTGCTGCGGCGTTGTAGAAGACGTTTGGCCCGTTCCGGGGTCGGTTGTCAACTCCCTGACCACATGACGCTACCCGTCGAATCTCGCGTCGCCCCGCGCGCCGCGGCGGCGATCGGTCGGGACGGTAGGGCGCCCACGCTAGCGTTTGGCGGCGTCCTTGAGCGTGCTTTGGATGGCGTCCAACTTGCCCGCCAGAGCGGAGGCCTCGGCGGCGTGGGTGCCGTTGCCCTGGCGGACCATCTCCAGCTTGCGGCGCGCCGCTTCCACCGCCTGGGTGGCGTTGGCGAGGTCCGTCTGCGCGTCGTCCCAGGCCAGGTCGGCGCGCATCCTGGCGAGGTCGGATAGCTGCACGCCCGTCAGCCCCGGCAGTGCGCTCGCGCGATCGACCAGCGCCGCCGCGGTGCGCGTGTCGCCCTTCTGCGACGACTCCTTCGCCCAGGCCGAGAGCGTGTCGAAGAGCCAGCGATCGAGGGCGTTCTGGTCGAGGAACTCCATCTCCGCAGGCGGCTTGACGCCGGCGGGCAGCGGCACCGGAGCGTACATCTTGTCGCCCGCGGGTACCGGGCCCGTGCCGATGGGAAAGAAGCGGCCCTTCTCGATGACCAGCTGGTTGCCTGCCACGGCGACGCGGAAGTGCCGCTCGTTGCGCTCGGAGGCGAGCCACCAGACGCCGGCGAGGAGAAGGACGATCACCAGCCAGAGGACCAGCCGCGAGAACCCTCCGCCGCCGCGGGCGGGACGCTCGGCGTCAGCCATGCTTGAGCACCCCGATGAACGGCACGTTGCGGTACTTCTCCCCGGCGTCGAGTCCGTAGCCCACCACGAAAGCGTCCTCGATCTCGAAGCCGAGATAGTCGATGCGGATGCGCGTCCGCGCCCGCGAAGGCTTGTGCAGCAGCGTGACCAGCTTCACCGAGGCGGGATGCCGGGTGGCGAGGTTGTCGAGCAGGTAGCGCATGGTCAGCCCGGTGTCGACGATGTCCTCCACGATGAGCACGTGCTTGTCCTCGATGGGCCGGGAGAGGTCGCTGGTGATCTTCACCACGCCGCTGGATTCGGTGGCCTCGCCATAGCTGGAGAGCCCGATGAAGTCCACGCTGAGCGGCAGGTCGATGGCGCGCGCCAGGTCGGAGATGAAGATGTACGAGCCCTTGAGGACGCCGAGCAAGACGAGATCCTTGCCCTGGTAGTCCCGCTCGATCTGCGCCCCGAGCTCGCGCACCCGCGCCGCGATCTTCTCGCTGGAGAACCGCTCTTCCAGATCCGCCGCCAGCTTCAAGTGGCTCTCCTCGAGTCAGACGTACGCGTTGTTCATGATTTCGCCGAAGCCCCCGCCGCCGGGGACGATGTACTGCTTGTCGTCGAGGCCGCGCTCGCGGTCCCAGTGCGTGCCGGGAACGGTGTCGAACACGTCCTCCGGCGAGAGCCCGCGGTCGAGCCGCAGCGCGTAGACGATCACCTCCGGGTGCGTGGCGGTGACGCGCTTGAGATATTCGGGCGTGACGATCAGGTTGGCGGCGATGATCTTGCGCGGCTTGCCCACCACGTCCTTCTTGTAGGCGTCGATGGCGGTGCACATGCTCCCGCCGGTCGCGCCCATCGGGTCGGGGAAGAGGAGGATGGCGTCGTCGACGTCGCCGCCGATCTTGCTGCCGGAAATGCGGGCGCCGATCACGTGCGCGGCCTCGTCGAGCACCCGCGCCATGACGAAGTGGTCCTGCCGCACCACCCGCGGATCGAGCAGCGTGTTGAGGAAGTCGTAGGTGATCTGCGAAGGCAGCGTGCCGGCGCGGGCGATGTTCACGGTGACCGCGCGCACTTCCGGATCGATGGTTTCGCCGTGGAAGACGGCGTTGGGGGTGGAGTCGATCATCCTCGTCGCCGTGGCGCTGTTGCGCCGCGGGAACTCCGCGTTGACCACCACCCGCAGGATGTCGCGGTAGAGCACCGCGACGAGCGTGTTGATCTCCGGCTGGTAGGTGCCCTTCGCGCAGAGCCGGGCGAGCTGCGTGAGCGCGAGCGGGTCGGCGATGACGTGCACGTTGGGGCCGTAACGGTGCTCGATCTGCGGCGCGCGGTAGTCGATGCGATCGTAGGCGTGGTCGCGCATGGTCCCGTCTCAATTCCCGGCGCCGGCGCTCTTCTTCTGCGGCAGCAGCCGGACCCAGAGGTCTGCGTCGATGCCGTCCTTTCCCGGGCGCGCCTCGAAGAGCGCGTCGCGCAGGCCGCCGGCGCGGTCGGCGAAGAGGCGCGCCCCCTGCCCGGCCACGCCCCCCTGCTCTCCGCCCGCGCGCTCGATGGAGCGGACGATGCCGGCGATGTCCACCCAGACATTCTCCTGGCCGGGAACCTCGAAGCCGGCGACGCCGATGCGCTTGAACTCCTGCCCGAGCGTCTGGCCCGAGGGAGCGAGGACGCGCGCCAGCACGCCCAGCTCCTTCTCGGTGGGCGCCTTGGGCGGCGGCGGCGCCGCCTTGCCCTTCTTGCGCCGCGGCGGCTCGGCCGGGGGCTGCCCGCCGAGGGACAGGTAGAGGACGCCCTCCTTGATGGCGGCCTGCGCGCCGTCGCCGAGCCGGAACCAGGAGGCGCCGTTCACCTGCGCGCGGTCCGATGCCGGCCGCGACTTCATCGCCCGATCGAGCACCGCCTGCACCGTGTTGGCATCCTTGAGCTGCGCCGCCACCAGGAAGGCGGACCGGTCGAAGGACCCCACCTGCTCGCCGAGGATGGCCTCGACGAGCGACGCCGCATCGAGGTAGACGCCGATGCCGACGTTGCCGGAAAACGACGGGATCAGGTCCTTCTCCAGATTCGAGCCCGGTGGTCTCCTGCACCCGGTCCCGCAGGCGCTGCGCGTCGGTGCCGGCGGTGCGGGTGAGCTCGCGCCAGAGCGCCTGCGGCGCCGCGGAGATGCGCAGGTAGGCGGCGGCGCCGGAAGGCAGGCGCGAGGCGAGGTCGGGGGGCGTCATCAGCGGCTTGAAGGCGGAGACGAGCTCGTCGCCGGCCAGGTTCCTGAGCTGCGAGAACATGCGCACCTGAACCAGCTCGCGGTTCTCCGGCTTGTCGTAGACCGAGAAGGCGGAGACGCGCAGCTCGTTGGAGAGCCGCGCGTCCGCGTGCGCATCCGGCGCGCGCGAGTAGAAGATGGCGTCCCCCGCGCCGATGTGGCGGCTCGCGGTGGCGAACCCTTTGTCGCCGTTCAGTCCCTGCTGCGGATTGGCGGCCACCACGCCCGCCAGCGCAAGCGCCGGATCGGTGCCGCCGGCGAGCCTGAGGTAGAGATAGCCCGCGCGCTGCAGCACGCCCACCTTCTCGCCCGCGGCGTTCTCGCCGAGCAGGATGGGGGAGCCGTCCCCGAGCTGCCCGTCGCGAAGCTGGAAGGCGCCGCCTCCGTACGTGCCCACGGCGCGCGCCGACGCGAGCAGCCGCCTGGCGGTGGCGAGGGCCTTGGCATCGTCGTTGGTCCCGATGGCGAAGACGAGGGCCTCGGGATCCTGCGGCACGGTGAAGAAGGCGACTCCCTCGTCGGGATCGAAGCCGTTGGAATCGGCTGCCTTGGGGTCGAGCACGTCGAACCCCGCCCCCTGGCTGACCGAGGCGGACACCTCGTCGAAGAAGGCGCCGAGCGAGAGCTTCGCGGCCACGTCGCGGTGCACGGAGAGCCGTTTCCACGGCGTGGGCACCATCAGCGCGGCGCGGACCTCCGCCGGCACCGCCATCTGCACGGTGCGGCGCAGGACGGTGACGTGGGTGCGGGCGGCGCGGGTCTGGCCGTCCTTGTCCTTGATGGTCTCCACCACCGTATAGACGCCGGCGCGCGGGAAGACGTGGTCCACCGCCGGCCCTTGCTGGTCGGGCGTGCCGTCGCCGAAGGACCAGGCGACTTGCGTACCCTCCGGCATCTCCTGCGGGTCGCCGAAACGCACCACGAAACCTGAGACCGTCGTCCGCGTGTCCCCGGGAGAAGGGGCGACTCTCTTGACGCAGGAAGCCGCGAGCGCAGCGAGGACGCAGACGAGCAAGCGAGTTCTCATGGCGCCGGGGGTTTATCACACCGCAGGCCGGCGCAGGACGGACGGAGGCCGTGTGCTGTTGACAGCGCGCGCGCGAGCCGTTAGAGCTTTCAGAAAGTTTTGAAAGTTCAGCGAGGGCGCATGGCGGCGGTTCCATCGGCGGGACTTCGGGAGCTCCAGGAAGCGGCGGCGAGCCCGCTGGCGCGGCCCTCCGCGGCGCAGCTCCTTCCCGGAGCGCAGGCGGCGGAAGGGATTCCCCGGCTGGAGCGGCTGCTGCTCTCCGCGGCGCGGAAGGCGCCACGGGAGCTGGCGGGCGCGGCTCTGGACCTGGTGCGCGCCGGCGGCAAGCGCGTGCGCCCCTTGCTGCTGCTCCTCTCCGCGCGGGCGGCGGGCCCGGACAGGCGATCGCGGGGCCGCGTGGCGCTCGCGCTGGTGGCGGAGATGGTGCACTCGGCCACCCTGCTCCATGACGACGTCATCGACGACGGGCTGACGCGACGCGGCCTCCCCGCGCCGCGCGTCGCGTACGGCAACGGCGTCTCGGTCATCGCGGGCGACTGGCTTCTGGCGGCATCGCTGGAGCTGGCCCTGCGCGCCGACGCCCCCGGCGCCATGGAAGCGCTCGTGCGCACCCTGCGCCAGCTGGTCGAGGGCGAGTCGCGGCAGATCGCGCTGCGCGGGCGCACCGACTTCACCGCCGACGATGCGCTGCAGATCGCCCATCTCAAGACCGGTTCGCTGTTCGCGTTCTGCGGCGAGGCGGGCGCCCTGGTGGCGCGTGCGCCTGCGGTGGTGGCGACGGCGCTGCGCGACTTCGGACTGCGCGCCGGCTCGGCCTTCCAGATCGCGGACGACCTGCTCGACTTCGAGTCGGACGCGGCCACCCTGGGGAAGGCCGTGCTCGCCGACGTGACCGAGGGCAAGCCGTCCTTGCCGCTGGCGATCGCGCTGAAGCGGCTGCCGCCCTTGCGCGAGGAGATGGCGGAGCTGCTCGGGCTCGACGGCGAGACGCCGGAGGAGGAGGCGCGGGCGCGCGTGCGCGCCTTTGCCGCCCGGCTCTCGCGCACCGGCGCATTGGGCGCCGCGCGGCGCATCGCCGAGAAGGAGCGCGACGCCGCCCTGGTGGCGCTCGAGCGGGTGCCCGAAAGCCCGACCCGCGAGCTTCTCGCGCAGGTGGCGCGGGCGCTGCTCTCGCGAAAGAATTGACCCATGGCCGGCGCCCCGACATCTCCGATCGATCCGGGGACGCGGGAGCAGGACGCTGCTCCACGAGGTGGCCGACGGCGTCGGCGCCGCTGATGGAGTTCTGGGGCTTCAAGCGGGTGATGGGCCGGGTCTGGACGCTCTCTACCTGCGCGGCGATGCGCTCTCGGCGGCGGAGCTGTGCGATGAGCTCTCCATCTCCTCCGGCGCCGCCTCCATGGCGCTCTCCGAGCTGGAGCACTGGGCGGTGGTGCGCCGGATACGCAGGCAGGGCGACCGCCGCGAGTACTTCGAGGCGGAGACGGACATCTGGAAGATGATCTCGCGCGTGCTCCGCGAGCGGGAGCTGCAGCAGATCGACCGCGTGCTGGAGGTGTTCGACCGCGCGCGGGAGAAGCTGCGGGCGATGGCCACCGGCAGCGAGCGCAACCGGCTCGAGGAGATGCTGGAACGGCTGGGAAAGCTCGCCGACCTGGCGCGGGTGGGGCGCGGGCTGCTCGTCGCGCTCGTCCAGCAAGGGCGGGTTGATCTGGGGCCGCTGGTGCGCTTTGCCCGCCCGCGCCGGACCTGAGCGACGAGAAATCGGACGAGCACGTTGGTATCGAGAGCGATCACTCCCACACGCCGCCGCGCCGGATGGCGTCGTTCATGCCGCTCGCGGTCGTCGCGCTCGCCGCCGCTGGGTGCGAAGGCCAGAGTCTTCGCCCAAGTCGACACCAGAGACGGCGTTGCCATCCGGTACGAGCGCCGGTAGTCGCTCCGCTCGCATTCAACGAACGCGACCAGCCCGGAGCCACATGACAAAACAATGGCCGCGCGGTGTGAATGCGCGGGAATGAGCGGTCGCGCGCGGGAGCCGGCGACGAAGCGGGCATGAACATCGTGCGCAGTGCCCCGGCGCGCGGCTTCTTCAGAACTCCACCGCGACCCCGAAGCGCCAGGCGTGGTCGCTGAGGATGAGGTGGCCGCTCTTGTGGAAGTTGTTCAGGTAGGTCCAGCCGTACTCGGCGAAGAAGGAGGTGCGCTGGATGCCGGTGTCCATGTACGCCTCGCGGGCCAGCTCCAGGTCGAGGGCGTTGAGGCTCACGGCGAAGCCGAGCGCGGTGGTGTAGCCGCTCGTCCAGCCCGAGCCGCGGCCGCCCTGCACCGGGTCCTTGGAGACGCCGCCGGTGCCGTTGTACGAGGCCCAGAGGGCGCGCATCAGCCCGACCTGCGCGTAGGGGATGAAGGGAAACCGCTGCCAGCGCTCGGCGAGCCAGTCGAAGCGATAGGTGGCGATGACGCCGAAGGGGATGACGTTGAGAGTCGTGGTGTCGCTGGAGGGCTGGGGCGGCTGTCCCGGCGGCGTGTCGCGCAGGATGGCCTTGCCATAGTTCTGCCAGAAGCCGGCGGTGGCGCCGAGGAGCAGGCTCCCGAAGGGGTGGGCCACTTCCCAGTCCACCTCGAGCTGGTAGCGCAGCGGGGCGCGGCTGCCGAACACGTCGTGGTAGGGGGTGCCGGTGAGGCCGGGCTCCGAGTCCACCTTGGGGTCGTAGCGGTCGATCTTGAAGCCGACCAGGAGGCGCTTCGGCGGCGGTTCCGCGGCCCGCGCGGCGGGAGCGCCAAGCGCGAAGAGGACCACCAGCGCCGCTCCGTTGCGCGCCTTGCGGCGCCGTCGGAAGAGCAGCGCCATCGCCAGGGCGCCGCCGGCAATCCACAGCGAGCCGCCGCCGGTGCTGCAGCCGCCGCCGCCGGTCGCGTCTGCCGCCGGCCTCGCGATAGTGGTTGTAGAAGTCGGAGACGGCGATGGGGATGCCGACGCCGGCGTCGGACGCGTCGGAGATGTTGCCGTAGCGATCGTTCGCGACCACGAAGACCGAGTAGCCGGCGTCGTTCTGGAGCGGCTTGTTGTCGTCGGTGCGCGAGACGTCGGCGTTGGTGCTGGTCACGTTGGCGGCGAGGCCGCCGCCGTCGGTGGCCGCGCCTTCAGGCACGACGTGGACGTCGAAGCTCGCGATGTCCTCCGCGTCGTCGCCCTTGGACCAGGAGACGCGCAGATGGCTGTCGCCCGGCGAGATGGAGATGTCGCGCGGCGGCAGCGGCTTGGCCAGCGCGTATTTGATGTTCACCGCCGCCGAGGTGATGCTCGGCGTTCCCCCGAAGAGGGAGGGAAGCTGGTACTGCACGCAGAGGACGTTGGTGAGCGGGTTCGCCGAGGTGCGGTTGGCCACGTCCGGGTCGTCGCAAGGAGTCACACCCGCGTCGGCGGGGAGCACCATCTGCGAGGCGGTGACGTTGAACGTCTGCTGCTGCGCGGCGGGCGTCGAGTTGAGGAAGGTCTGGTCCGGCGGGGTGGTGGCCGCGTCGCTCGTGCAGGTGCTCGAGTTTCTCGTGCCGATCAGCAGCACCCGGTCGCTGCCGGTTGGCGTCGTCTGCAGATCCCAGCTGGAGGCGAGTTGCAGCGTCCTGCAGTTGGCACGGCCGACCAGCACGTCGTTGGCGCTGCCGTTGACGGTGAGGGTGACCGCGGAGGCGGCCAGCGGCGCGAGCGCGGCGGCGAGGGCGAGGGACAGGCGCATTGCTCGGCACAGCATAGCAAGGTACAGGCCAGCAGCCTGGCCCACGGCCGCAGCCTGTCACGCAGCGGGCGCGCTGACAAAATGTCAAGGCGGCTCAGGCGCGCGGAGGACAGCTTGTCAGCATGATCGCGGACGAGAAGCTCGGCGATCTGCACCGCGTTGGTGGCGGCGCCCTTGCGCAGGTTGTCGCTGACCACGAACAGCGCAAGCCCGTTGGGGGCGGTGAGATCCGTCGCGGATGCGCCCCACCAGCGTGAGGTCGTTGCCCACGCCGAGCATGCGGCATGGGGTAGATGTGATCCTGGAGGTCGTCCACCACCTTCACGCCGGGCGCCTTGCGCAGGATCTCGCGCGCCTCGCCGGGCGAGAGCGGCCTCTCGAAGAAGAGGTGCGCGGCCTCGGAGTGGCAGTAGAAGACGGGCACCCGCACGCAGGTGGCGGAGACCGCGAGGTCCGGCAGGCCCATGATCTTGCGGCTCTCGTTGACGAGCTTCATCTCCTCGTCGGTGTAGCCGTTGCCGCTGTCCTTGCCGATCTCGGGAAGCAGGTTGAAGGCGATGCGGTGGGGAAACTTGGAGGGCGTGACCTCTTCCATGTTGAAGAGCGCGCGCGCCTGCGTCTCCAGCTCGTCGATGCCCTTCTGGCCCGCGCCGGAGACGGACTGGTAGGTGGCGACGATGACCTTTTCCAGGCCGGCGGCGTCGTGCAGCGGCTTGATCGCGACCACCAGCTGGATGGTGCTGCAGTTGGGGTTGGCGATGATGCGCCGGCCGCCGGGGCGGAGCGCCAGCTCGACGTCGCGCGGGTTCACTTCCGGGACCACCAGCGGGCAGTCCAGGTCCATGCGGAAGGCGCTGGAGTTGTCGACGACCACCGCGCCCGCGCGCGCTGCGTGCGGCGCGAACTCGCGCGAGACGGTGGCGCCGGGAGAGAAGAGCGCGATGTCCACGCCCGCGAAGGAGTCGGGCTTGAGGCGGCGGACGGTGACGTCTTCGCCCCTGAACTCGAGCGTTCGCCCCTCGCTGCGCTCGGAGGCCAGCGGGACCAGCTCGCCCACCGGGAATTCGCGCTCCTCCAGCACCCTCATCATCTCGCGGCCGACGGCGCCGGTCGCGCCCGCGATCGCCACCTTGTACTTCCTCATCTCATCCGCCTCTGCTGGAGAACCCCTGCACGTAGTCGGGTGCGAGGGCAAAGCAAACGGCGGCATCGTACGCCGACCCGCGCAGGCGGGGTAGACAGAGTTTGCCCACGCTTCTGGCGGGCGGCGGCTTCTGCACGAGGCGCGCACCGCCGGGCAGCTTCAACTCCGCAGCCATGCACCACCTGGACGGGTCCCTGCGGCGCGCCGTCGCGGAAGGGCTGGACGAACAGCTCGCCCTTGCGCGCGTCGGTGGCGGCGTAGACGAGGCCGGGCTCGTCGAGCGCGATGGCCTGCAGCGACGACGCGCCGGCGAGCGGCAGCTTGCGCGCGTACGCGACGGCCTTGGCGGCGGCGAGTCCCACCCGCAGCCCGGTGAAGGAGCCGGGGCCCACGCCGACGGCGATGGCTTCCACCCCGTTCGAGATCGCCCAAGGCTCCCGGGAGCACGTCGCCCGCCCTGGCCGGCGGTCCGATGAGCTGCTCGCGAAGGACGCGGTCGTCGTCGAGCAGCGCGCAGGATGTGCTGGGCGTCGAGGTGTCGAGCGCCAGGATCCTCACTCGAACCACATGCGCATGGCGTCGTTGCGGAAGGCGTAGAGCATGAGGGTGAGGAGCAGCGCGATGCCCACCACGTTGGCCACTTCGCGAAAGCGCAGCGAGAGCGGCTTGCGGCGCACGCCCTCCACCAACGAGGTGAGGACGTGGAAGCCGTCCAGCGCCGGCACCGGGATGAGGTTCATCAGCCCCAGCGCCATGCTGATCAGGCTCATGGTGGCGAGCATCTCGCGCCAGCCCGCCTCCGCCGCCTTGCGCGCGACGTCGGCGATCATCAGCGGTCCGCCGATGGCGCGGCTGGAGACGTGCCCGGTGACGATGCGCGCGATGCCCAGCGCTTGCACCCGCACCGACTGGGCCATGTTGAGCACCGCGTGCCGCAGGCCTTCGCCCACCGAGTCGCGAACCTCGATGCGCTCCGGCTCGCCGAACGCGTTCTGATCCGGGGCGGCGCCGAGGTCGGGCAGGTCCACCAGCACGCCCGTCTCGTCGTGGCCCTTGCGCAGGTGCTGCTTCACGGTGACGGTGAGCGGCTTGCCCTCGCGGCGGACGGTCATCTGCAGCGGCTGCGTTCCCGCCTCCTTCAGCGCGCCGTCGACCTCGTCGCTCCAGGAGAGCGCGCGCGTTCCGTTCACCGCCAGCACGCGGTCGCCGCGGCGCAGGCCCGCCTCGGCCGCCGCGCCGCCGGGCTGCACCGCGAAGAGGGTCAGGTCGCTCGCCTCCAGGCCGTAGGCGCCCGCAGTCTCCGGCGCGGGCAAGCTGAGCGTGAGCGGCTTGTACTCCCAGAGCGTTCCGCCGGGCGCCTTTACGGGCTCGGGCCGCAGCACGTCGAGCTTGACCGGATCGGTGCGCGAGGCGAGCTGTTGGGCCAGCTCCTCCCAGTTGGCCACGACGGCGCCGTCCAGCTTCACCACCTTGTCGAAGGTCTGGACGCCTGCGCGGCCGGCGGGAGAAGCGGGCGAGACGACGGTGACCTCGGCGATGCGCGGCACCGCCGCGATTCCGATGCGGCCGTGCTTCACCGTCTCGATGACGTTCGACTCCTCGTGCATCGCCGGCACGATCTTCATCGTCTGCCGCGCTCCGGCGCGGTCGACGAGCAGCTCGATGGCCTGGCCGCCGCGGGCGCGGATCTTTTCCTGCAGCGCCGTCCAGCCCTGCACCGGCTCGCCGTCGATGGCGTCGATGCGGTCGCCGTGGCGCAAGCCGGCCGCGGCCGCGGGCGAGCCCGGTTTCACGTAGCCCACCTTGGCGGCGAGATTCGAAGTGCGGCGTGACGAAGATGAAGAAGAAGAGCGCCACCGCCAGCACGAAGTTGGCGGCCGGACCGGCGAAGGCGATGAGGCCCCTCTTCCAGGGCGGCTGCTCGAGGAAGCCGCGGCCGCGGTCCTCGGCGGGGACCTCCTCGTAGGGATTGTCGCCGGCGAACTTGACGTAGCCGCCGAGCGGGAGGAGCGAGACGCGGTACTCGGTCTCCTTGCCGCGGAATCCGAACAGCTTGGGGCCGAACCCGATGGAGAAGCGGACGGCCTTGACGCCCACCGCCTTCCCCACCAGGAGGTGGCCGAGCTCGTGGAAGAACACCACCACGCTGATGACCAGCGCGAAGGACAAGAGCGTGAAGCCGGCGGACTGGACGAAGGCCATGTCTTTCGAGTCTAAATGCGTATGCCGCCTTGCGCCAGCAGGCTCAGGTGAGGAGCCGTGCACACAAGAGGACAAAGGGAGCATTGAAGAGCAGCGCGTCGATGCGATCGAGGATGCCGCCGTGGCCCGGGAGGAGCCGGCCGCTGTCCTTGGCGCCGTAACCCGCGCTTGAGCATGGATTTCGGAGAGATCGCCCAGCGGCCCGAGGAAGGCGGCGCCGATCCCGATGAGCGCGGCCCCCCAGGGGGGCAGGGGGGCAGCCAGAGCTGCTGCACCACCAGGGCGCCGAGGATGCTGCCGAGCGCTCCCCCGATCGCTCCCTCCCAGGTCTTGCTGGGCGAGATGCGCGCGTAGAGCTTGCGCCTGCCGAAGGCGCGGCCCGCGAAATACGCGCAGGTGTCGTTCAGCCAGGTGACGGTGAGGGCGAGGATGATCCACCACCCGCCGCGGGGCATCTGCCGGAGCGGCACCAGCGCCGAGAGCAAGAGGCCGGGGTAGACGGCGCCGAGGACGGCGAGGCCCACGCGGCGAGGGCCGTTCTCGACACGCTCCTCGAAGAAGAGCGCGTCGGCGAAGGAGACGATCACCACCGCCGTCACGGCGAGCCCCAGGCTGAGCATGCCGAGCGGCATCTGCTCGAGCAGCGGGATGAGGAAGGCGCCCGCCATGGAGACGATGGCGGCGCCGGTGACCAGCGCGCCTTCCTGCTCGATCTCCTCCAGCTCGGTGGAGGCGGGCGGCAGCGATTCCGGGAGCATGTTCAGCTCCAGCGCGCAGGCGGCCGCCGCCACGCAGAGAAGCAGCGTGAAGGCGAGACCGCCCAGCCAGATCAGCCAGAGCACCAGGGGGAGGAGCAGGAACGCCGTGGTGAGGCGCACCGCCAGGTTCCTCGCCTTGGCGCGCGCGGCGGGAGCTTGCGTGGTCATGCGGAGCTGCGCACCTGCGCGGAGGTCTTGCCGAACCTGCGCTCGCGGCGCTGGAAATCCTCCAGCGCGAGCAAGCAGGTCCAGCTCGCCGAAGTCGGGCCAGAGCGTGTCGGTGAAGTGGATCTCCGCGTAGGCGAGCTGCCAGAGGAGGAAGTTGGAGAGGCGGTATTCGCCGCTGGTGCGCACCACCAGCTCCAGAAGGGGCAGGCCGTGCGTCCAGAGGCGGTCCTCGACGGCGCTCGCGTCGATCGCTTCGGGCGAGAGCCGGTCCTCCGCCACCCGCCGCGCCATGGCGACGATCTCCTCCCGCCCGCCGTAGCTGAGCGCGAGGGTCAGCGTCATGTCGTGGTGGGCGGCGCTGTCGCGGCGCAGCGCTTCCAGCGGGTCGCGCACGCGCGGCGGCAGGCGATCCAGCTCGCCGATGGCGTGCAGGCGGATGCCGTTCTCCATGATCTCGGGCCGCTCGCGGTTGAGGTAGTCGCGCAGCAGATCCATCAGGCCCGCCACCTCGTCGGGGGGCCGGTTCCAGTTCTGCGAGGAGAAGGCATAGAGCGTGAGCGCCTTGAGGCCCAACCGCCGCGCGGCCCGGGTCACTTCGCGCACCGAATCGCTGCCCCTCCGGTGCCCTTCCAGCCGGGGGAGCCCCCGCTGCTCCGCCCAGCGGCCGTTTCCGTCCATGATGATGCCGACGTGGGAGGGCAGCGGACGGGAGGCGACTTCCGCCTTGAGCTGCGCGATGTCCCGTTCGATCCGCGGCATATCGGAGGGGCCGCACCATAGCAGGATTGCTGCACGGAGCGGCGGGCGGGTTAGGTTATGAGCGTGCGCAGGTGGTTCGGTCCTTTTCGACTCGAGCGGCAGGTCGGTCGCGGTGGCCTCGGCACCGTCTACCGCGCCGTGGACTCGCGCGCCGGCGTGACCGTCGCGCTGAAGATCCTTCCCGGGCACCGACCCTTCCGGCACCCGGCGGCTGCGGCGCGAGTTCGAGGCGCTCCGGCACCTGCAGCACTCCAACATCGTGCGCGTGCTCGACTTCGGCGACGAGGACGGAGTGCCCTGGCTCTCGATGGAGTACGTGGACGGCATGGCGCTGCGGGAGTGGCTCGCGGTGGCGGGGCAACCGAAGCTGCTGGAGCCGGATCTGGAGGCGGATGCGCCGGAAGGCGTGGACCTGGACGTGCTCTTCGACGAGCCCGACTCCGGCGCGCTCCTGGCGGCGGCGAAGGCGCAGCGGTTCAAGCTGGAGACGGGCCTCGAGGCCATGCTCAGCGAGGAGGAGCAGGCGGAGCAGAACAACCCGGACCGGCTGCACGCGCTCTGCGAGGCGCTGGCGCAGGTCTGCGACGGGCTCGCCTTCATCCACGGGCGCGGCCTCGTGCACCGCGACGTGAAGCCCGGCAACGTGCTCGTCAACTCGCGGCACCGGCGCGCCACGCTGGTGGACTTCGGGCTGGCGAAGAAGATGAGCGATCCGGCGATCACCGATCACGGGCACGTGGTGGGGACGTACCGGTACATGTCGCCGGAGCAGGCGCGGGGCGAACATCTCGACCGGCGCAGCGATCTCTACTCGCTCGGGGCCACCCTGTACGAGCTGGTCGCGGGCCGGCCGCCCTTCCCGCATCGGAACCAGCTCGAGCTGCTCGAGGCGATCCTCTACAAGGAGCCGCCGCGGATCGCGGAGATCAATCCGGGCGCGCCGGCGCCGCTGCGCAACCTGGCGGAAAATCTGCTCAGGAAGGACGCGGCGGCGAGGCCGGAGAGCGCCGCCGAGGTGGGCATGCTGCTGCGCGTGGTGGGAAGGGGAGTGTGGGGATTCTCCACTCCGGGCCTCGTGCCGCGCGCAGAGGACAGGCAGTGGAGGGAGGTTTAGGTTTAGGTTTAGGGTTCAGGTTGACTCGGATCGCATCCCCGCTGAAACCGGGACCCCAAGACCCGCACGCAGACGCGCACGCGCACCGCACTCGCACCCGATCCCACGCAGCGCGAAAGCGCGCGGCAGCCCAGCCCTCAGCGCGCGGTTTCGCGGAGGCGGCGTTTCAGGTCTTTCCTGAATCCGCCGTGCAGCCAGTGGTGCTTCCAGCCCTTCACGCAGAGCCAGAGCAGCGGCGACGACGGCGAGCGCGATGGCATATGGCCGCAGCGGTCGATGCAGATGGTCGCGAGGCGACCAGCGCGATGGCGAGCGCAATCCACGACGCCGCTGGATTGTGCTCCTTGCGCAGCGCGCGGCGGAAATCCCAGGGGCGGGACGCACCCGCGCGGCGGAGCGCCGGGCCAGAAGCGCGGCACCCGCGCGCAGTATGAGTCGAACTCCGCGCCGAAGCGCGAGCGGAGGAAGTCCTCCTCCGCCGCGATGATGGCGCGGTACTGCAGCGCAGAACAGCGCCGCCGCGAGAAGCAAGAGCCACGGGTCGTGCGCCGCGGCGCAGAGGCCGAGCGTGATGCAGAGGTTTCCCAGGTAGAGCGGATTGCGGGTGAGGGCGTAGGGCCCCGCCGTGTTCAGCGAGGTGGCGATGAGCTTCTCGTTCTGGCCGGAAGTGCCGTCGGGCACCTGCCCCAGGACCCACGCGCGCAGCGCCTGGCCGGCGACGCAGAGCAAGAGGCCCAGGTAGAGCCACGCCGGGGAAGCCGGCCCACGGCTGCGAACGAGCAGCGGCACCGCCGCGGCGAGGAGGAGCACCGGCGTGAAGCTGCGCCAGCGGAAGAGGAATCGGCCGAGCGCCCGCATCGGCGCGCGTGCGTACCAGATCGGCCGGCCATGCTACAAGGCGCGTGAAGATGCGCGACTATCGCCGCCTCGTCGCCGCGGTGCGGCCGCACCTGGGGCTGCTCGCCGCGGCCATCGCCTCGATGATCGTGCTCTCGGCAGCCACCGGCGCGTTCTCCTGGCTGGTGGGCCCGATGTTCCAGTTCGTCTTCAAGGGCGGCGACCTGGGTCCTTCGGCGCTGCGCACCGCCCTGCCCTTCCTGCACGCGCCGGAGACCATCTCCCGCGCCACCATCCTGCGCGCGCTGCCGGTGGTGATCCTGATGATTGCGGCGGTGCGCGGGGCGGCCTACTTCGGCCAGTTCTATTGCATGGGCATGCTCGGCCAGGAGGTGGTGGCCGACCTGCGCCTCTCGCTGCACCAGAAGCTGCTCCAGCTCTCGCCGGCGTTCTTCGCGCGCAGCGCGTCGGGAGACCTGCTCTCGCGCTTCGCCAGCGACGTGGCGGCGCTGGAGTTCGCGGTCACCTACGGGCTCGCCGCCTACCTGCGCGACGGCATGCAGGTGCTGGTGCTGCTCGGCATCTCCATCGCGCTCGATTGGCGCCTGGCTTTGCTCGCCTTCGTGGCCGTGCCGCTCACCGTCGTGCCCATCGTGCGCTTCGCCAGGCGGCTGAAGAAGATCGCCACCCGCGGGCAGGCGCAGATCGGCACCCTCTACACGCTCTTGCACGAGGCGCTGCAGGGCGTGCGCATCGTCCAGGCCTTCGGGATGGAAGGGTACGAGCGCGAGAAGTTCGCCGCCGAGCAGGACAAGTTCCTCGGCACCATGCGCAAGAGCTTCTTCGTCCGCGCCATCTTCACGCCCACGCTGGAGATCATGGCCGCGGTCGGCATCGCGGCCACGGTCGTGTTCGCTGCGCGGGCGGTGGCGTCGGGCGAGCTCCAGCCGGAGCGGGTGATCTCCTTTCTCGCCACCATCGTGCTGCTCTACACGCCGCTCAAGTCGCTGGGCGGCACCGGGCAGGGCGTGACCCAGGGCATGGCCGGCGCCCGCCGCCTCTGGGAGGTGCTCGACGAACCGGTGGAGCCGGTGCCCGGAAGCGCGCAGCTTCCTCCCTTCGCGCAGGAGGTGCGCTTCGAGCGCGTCTCCTTCCGCTATCGCAGCGAGGGCGCCGCGGTCCTGCGCAGCGTGGACCTGACCTTGCGGCGCGGCGAGGTGATCGCGCTGGTGGGCCCTTCCGGCGGCGGCAAGACCACGCTCATGAACCTGGTGCCCCGCTTCGCCGATCCCACCGAGGGCCGCGTGCTGCTGGACGGCCGCGACATCCGCGAGGCCACCCTCCACTCGCTGCGCGCGCAGGTGGCGCTGGTGGCGCAGGAAACGTTCCTCTTCAACGATACCGTGCGCGGCAACATCGCCTATGGCCTGCGCGACGTTTCGCAGGAGCGCCTGGAGGCGGTGGCAAAGGCGGCGCGCGCGCACGACTTCATCCGCGAATTGCCCCGCGGCTACGACACCGAGGTGGGCGAGCGGGGCGTGATGCTCTCCGGAGGCCAGCGGCAGAGGCTGGCGATCGCGCGGGCGCTGCTCAAGGACGCTCCCATCCTGCTGCTCGACGAGGCGACCAGCGCCCTGGACACGGAGAGCGAGCGGGAGGTGCAGCGGGCGCTCGATCGGCTGATGGAGAAGCGAACCTGCCTGGTGATCGCGCACCGCCTCTCCACCATCCGCCACGCCACGCGCATCGCCGTGCTCCTGGAAGGGCGCATCGTCGAGCTGGGCACGCACGAGGAATTGTTGGCGCGGCGCGGCGAATATGCGCGCCTCTACGAGCTGCAATTCTCCTCCGCGGATCACTTGCTCAAGCCGGCCTAGAGGAGTACGAATCCTCCCTGATGGGAATCCAGGTTCCGCCCAAGAAAGAGACGTTGCGCGCCTGGCTGGCGCGAGGCGTGACCATGGTGCACCTGGACGCGCGCAGGGCCGGCGTGGTGGTGCCGCCGCAGTACGCCGACGACGCCCACTTGAGGCTGAATCTCAGCTACCGCTACGCGATTCCGGATCTGGAGGTCGGCGACGACGCCGTGGAGGCCACGCTTTCTTTCGGAGGCCGGCCCTTCCACTGCGTCTTGCCCTGGGAGTCCATCTTCGGCATCACCAGCCAGGCGAATGGCGACGGCCAGGTGTGGCCGGAGGACCTTCCCGTCGAGGTGGTGCAGACCTTCGCGGAGCGGCACGCGCAGGCCGCGCGAGAGGACGGCACGCCCACCCCCACCGCCAGCCCGCGGGTGCGCGGGCGCCCGTCGCTTCTGCCCATCGCGGGTGACCTCAGCGAAGAGGAGACGCAGGGGAAGTCGGAAGACGGCGCGCCCCCGCGCCACCTGCGATTGGTGCGCTGAGCCGCGGACGGTGCGCAGCCGCGCGGGTCGATCCAGCTTGCGCAACTCGCGCTCGAGCGTTCGAACAGCCACCCGCACCCGTACCAGAACGGCGCGTAGTCGAGGCGCACGTAGCCGCGCAGGTTGATGCCGTTCACGTATCTCCAGGGCACATCGCCGACACCGGTTGAGCAGCGATGCCGTGCCGAACTCCACCGCGTAGATGCCGCTCATGTACGCGAGCGCTCGCGCCCACCTGGACGCGCCGCGCGTGGCGAGGCGGTCGTGCAGGCGCTCGAGCGGAGGCCGCCTGCTCCATAGATGGGCAACATCCATAGATAGGAATGGCCGCGCAGCCGCGATCCGGAGCCAGTCGCAGTCGCTCAAACCGGTGAAGCCCACCTCGACCGCCCACCCGCGAAGCCATAAGCAAGGAACCGGCGAAGCATCCTTTCAGCTTGCGGACGGGCGGTGACGGCGCATCCGCTACAACCCCGATGCCGCCGCCGGGTCGGCGACCACCACCACCCTGCCGGAAGCGTTGCGCAGCCACTGCGCGGGACAGCCGACCAGGTCCGGCGCGCCCTTCAAGGCGCGGGAGAGGACGCCGGCCTTCTCGCCGCCGGCGACCTGCAGCACCACCGTGCGGGCAGTGACCAGCAAGAACGGCGTCAAGGTGAGCCGCGGCACCTTCGGGTCGACGTGTTCCGGCGCCGCCACCGCTCGCACCAGCTCGTCGTCGCCGCGGTCGGCGCTGCCCGGCACGCCTGCGAAGAGCGAGCAGAGGTGACCGTCGGGCCCCAGGCCCAGGAGCACCAGATCGAAGCGCGGCGGCGCGCCGAGGCTGGAGCGGAGATCCGCGGCGGCGCGCTGCGCCTCGGCCGCCGAGATCCGGCGCTTCTCCGTGCAGCCGGTGCACGGCGGCAGGTTTGACGTGCTGGAGCAGCCCTTCGCGCGCGAGGCGGTAGTTGGAGAGCGGGTCGTCGGGCGGCACCGCGCGCTCGTCGGTGAAGAAGATCCGCAGCTGCGGCCAGGGAATGCGCAGCTTGCGAAGATGCGCGAAGAGCGGCGGCGCGCTGGAGCCGCCGGTCAGCGCCACGGAACCCTTCCCGCGCGCCGCCACCGCTCCCGCCGTCGCCTCGAGGAACAGCTCCGCCGCGGCGGCCGCCACGTCGGGAACGACGGCGACTTCCGTCACGCCTTGCTCGCGGGGAGCAGCTTCGCCGCCGCCTGCGCCGCCGCGGCATACAGCTCGTCCTGTCCGGAGAGCAGCTTCAGCTCCAGCGCGAGCAGCCGGCCCGGCGCGTCCTGCGGCAGGCGCAGGCGGCAGGCGACGTAGCCGTCGTCGTCGCCCTTCACCTCCGCGAGCAGGACCCCGCGCTCGCGCCGCAGCGTGAAGGTGGCGGGGGGAGCCGCGAACTCCAGGCGCGCCACGTCGCCGAGCCCGACGCCCGCCAGGGTCGGGATCGCGCTCCCGCGCGGCGCCTCGGACTGCGCCTGTCCTTCGGCGCGGATCTCGACTTGCAACCGGGGGATGCGCGACTGCATCCAGCCGAGCAAGAGGAGACCTTCCGCCCCCACCGCTCCGGCGCAGATCACGCGCGCGCTCTTGATCGTGCCCCGGTGCTCGCGCAGGTTGGGCACGTCCAGCGTCTCGGCGGCGAGCGACTGCCAGGGAAAGATGCGCGCCCACGCCAGATCGCCGATGGGCGCCCCGCGGGCGAGCAGCCTCGCCACGTCGGCGAGGTAGGTGGGCGGCCGCGCGCCGGAGTCGATGATGATGCGGTCGGCCGATTCCACCGCGCGCACCAGCAGAATCTCCATGCGGCCGGCCGCCCCACACCACCACCATGGGCAGGTCCGGGCGCAAGAGGCCCATCATCGCCGACTCGAGGTGGCGGACGGCGCGTCCGGTGGCGGTGAGGACGATGCGCTCCATGCTGATGGCGCCGCCCGACTGCACCGCCGAGACGCTCGCGGTCAGCGAGGCAGGCTCGCTGAGCTGGTCGGCGACCAGCGCCACCATGCGGCAGGGGTGCAGCGTTCCGGCGGCCTCCAGCGCTTCTCGCGCCCGCTCGTACTGGCCTTGCGTGAAGTAGATGGCCACCAGGTTCATGGTGGAGACGCTCTCCTGCGCGGTGCCGGCCTGGTCGCGCGCCTGCTGGAGCATCTGCTCGATGCGCTTGAGGTCGATGGCGTTGTCGAACCGCGCCACCAGCTCGGCGGCGGCGCGTTGCCCGGCACCGGCGGAGATGGGTTCGCCCGCATGCTCGATCACAGTCGCCTCCATGCGCGGCCGTCCTGCGCGAGCAGATCGTCCGAGGCGGTGGGTCCCCAGGTGCCCGCCTCGTACGGATAGGGCGCCGGGAACTCGGCGCTCTCGGTGACCTTGAGGATGCTGCCCACGATCTTCCAGGCCGCCTCCACCTCGTCGCGGCGGGTGAAGAGCGTCTGGTCGCCGCGGAGCGCGTCGAGCAGCAGGCGTTCGTACGCCTCGGGGTGTGGCGCCGAAGATGCTGCCGTAGCGGAAGTCCATGCTCACCGTGCGCGGCCGGTAGCGCTCGCCGGGGACCTTGGCGGAGAAGCGCACCGCGATGCCTTCCTGCGGCTGCACGCGGACGATGAGCACGTTGGGCAGCGTGGTGCCCTGTCCGAAGAGCGAGTGCGGCAAGGGGCGGAAGTGGACGGCGATCTCGGTGGCGCGCTTGGGCATCCGCTTGCCGGTGCGGATGTAGAAAGGCACGCCGTCCCAGCGCCAGGAGCGGATGTTGAAGCGCACCGCCGCGAAGGTGGGCGTGCGCGAGCCCTTGGCGACGTCCTTTTCCTCCTGGTAGCCCTTCACGTCGGCGCCGGCCACGCTGCCCGCGGCGTACTGGCCGAGCACCACGTTGTGCAGCACCTGCTCGGGCGCGGCGAAGGTCTCGATGGCGCGCAGCACCTTGATCTTCTCGTCGCGCACCGCATCGGCATCGAACGCCACCGGCGGTTCCATCGCGGTGAGGCAGACGAGCTGGAGGACGTGGTTCTGCAGCATGTCGCGGAGGATGCCCGCCTCTTCGTAGTAGCGGCCGCGCGCCTCGATGCCCAGCTCCTCGCCCGCGGTGATCTCCACGTGGTTGACGTAGCGGCGGTTCCAGATGGGCTCGAAGATGGAATTGGCGAAGCGCAGGACGAGGAGGTTCTGGACGGTCTCCTTGCCGAGGTAGTGGTCGATGCGGAAGACCTGCTTCTCGTCGCAGGTCTCCAGCACCAGCCGGTTCAGCGCGCGCGCGCTCGCCAGATCGCGGCCGAAGGGCTTCTCGATCACCGCCCGGGTGAAGGCGCCCTCGAGCGGCGCGTTGATCAGCCCGGCCGCCTTGAGCTGCTTGAGCAGGGTGGGAAAGGTGCTGGGCGGCGTGGCGAAGTAGTAGAGCCGGTTGCCCTGCGTGGAGCGGGTCTTGTCCAGCTCCTCGAGCTGCGCGCGCAGCCGCGCGAAGGTGTCGGGATCGTCGAAGGAGCCGGCGACGTAGCGCATGCCGGCGGCGAAATCCTGCCACACCTCGGCGTCCACCGGCTTCTGCCGCGAGAACTTGCCCACCGCCTCGCGCATGTTGCGCGCGAACTCGTCGTGGGCGTAGGGGCTCTTGGAGACGCCGACGATGCCGAAGGCGGCCGGCAGGTACGCGCCGAGCGCGAGGTTGTAGAGCGCCGGAACGAGCTTGCGGTGGGCGAGGTCGCCGCTCGCGCCGAAGATGACCATCGCACAGGGCTCGGGCGCCGGCTCGACGCGGAGCCCCGCGCGGAGCGGGTTCGGCACCTCGTCGTGTTCGGGCGCGTAGGGCAAGCTCAGCTCTTCTTCACGGCGTGGCCGCCGAACTCGTTGCGCAGCGCCGCCTGCACCTTGGCGCTGAAGCTCTCGTCCTGGCGCGAGGCGATGCGCATCTGCAGGGCCAGCGTGATCACCGGCGCGGGGACGTTCTGGTCGATGGCCGCCTGCACCGTCCAGCGTCCCTCGCCGCTGTCCTCGACGTAGCCGCGCAGGCCCGCGAGGGTGGGGTCCTTCTCCAGCGCGTCGTGGAGGAGCTCGAGGAGCCAGGAGCGCACCACGCTGCCGTGGCGCCAGATGCCGGCGATGGCGGGCAGGTCCAGGTTGCCGAAGGGGGAAGTCTTGAGGATCTCGAACCCCTCGGCGTACGCGGTCATGAGGCCGTACTCGATGCCGTTGTGGACCATCTTGGTGAAGTGGCCGCTGCCCGGCGGTCCGGTGTGCATCAGCCCGCCTTCGGGCGCCAGCGTCTGCAATGCCGGAAGGATGGTGGCGTAGGCCTCCTTGGCGCCCGCCGACCATCAGGCAGTACCCGTTCTCCAGGCCCCAGACGCCGCCGCTCGTCCCCGCGTCGCAGAAGTGGATGCCGCGGTCGAAGAGCTCCTTGGCCCTGCGCATGGAGTCCTTGAAGTTGGAGTTGCCGCCGTCCACGATCACGTCGCCCCGGGACATGCGTACGGCGAGCGAGTGCACCAGCTCCTCGGTGATCCGGCCCGCCGGCACCATGCTCCAGCACACGCGCGGCGGCTGCAGCGCGGCGAACACCTCGTCGAGCGTGGTGGCGGGCGCCGCGCCCAGCGCCGCAAGCTCGGTGGCCCGGCGCGGGTCCACGTCGTAGGCGATGACCCGATGGCCGCCCTTGAGCAGGCGCTGCACCATGTTCCCGCCCATCTTCCCCAGTCCCAGCATGGCAAGCTGCATGGCGGCTCCTATCCGTGCGCGAGCAGCTTGACCGCGGCCTGCAGCGTCTGCACCACCTTGCCCGCGTCGCCGTCCTCGCTGTGGACGCGCAGCGCGCGGCGGCCGTGGGCCTGCAGCACCTCCAGATCGCCCCGCGCCTGCGCGGCGAAGAGCGTCCCGAACGAGTAGGGCAGCCCGGGGATGGGCAGGTCTTCGCCGCCGCTGCTGGTGATCTGCAAGAACACGCCGTTGTTCGCTCCGCCCTTGTGCAGCTGGCCGGTGGAGTGGAGGAACCGCGGACCGAACCCGAGGGTGCAGGCGAGGCGCGTGGCGTTGCGGATGCCGCCCTGCACGGTGTTGAGGTTCTTCTCCACCTCCGGATCCTGCGGCATGTAGACCTGAAGGCTGATGTAGTCGGAGGGGTTCGCGAGCGAGAGGTGCGCCGCGATCCACCCCGGGACGGAAGAGGCCGCGGAAGCCCCCAGCGCGCCCGCCGCCTTGCGCAGCGACTGCGCGTGCGCGGCCGAGGCAAAGAGCGCAAGCCCCTGCGAGCGCAGCGCCGGCTCCTCTTGCGGCAGCGGCCCGCCCGCGATCAGGGCGCGCGTCTTGTCCTTGCTCTCGGAGACGTTGGGCTCGTCGAAGGGATCGATCTCCAGCACCGCCCCCATGGCCGCGGTGGCGATCTCCCAGCGCAGGAACTCGCCGAACAGCTCGCCGGGCGCGGCGAGCTTCCATTGCACCAGGGGATGCCCCGCCTCCGCGAGATAGCTCATGTCGTGCGCTTCGCTGGCGAGGCCCAGCGAGACGAAGAAGCGGTCGTTCCCGTACGCTTCTTTCTTGCCGTGCGGCTCGCCCTGCACCGGCACGATGCCGCGGCCGCGCTTGCCGGTGCTCTCCGCCACCAGCTGCTCGAGCCAGGCCCCGAAGGGCATGAGGTTGTCGCTGAAGAGGAAGGTGAGCTTGTCGGCGCCGGCCCTGGCGAGCCCAGCGGCGATGCTGCCCAGGCGCACGGCGACGTTTTCCTTCAAGGGCACCTGGACGTACGACTCCAGCGCGACCCTCTCCGCCTCGGCGACCGCCTTGCCCACGTCGAGGCCGAGGAGCGCGGCCGGCACCAGCCCGAAGAAGCTCAGCGCGCTGTAGCGCCCGCCGATGTCCGGCGGATTCACGAAGGTCCGCAAGAAGCCTTCCTCTTCGGCGCGCTTCGCCAGCGGCGTGCCGGGATCGGTGATGGCGACGTACTGCTTGCCGTCGTCGATGCGGCTGCGGAAGTAGCGGTAGAAGGCGTCCACCTCGGTGGTGGTGCCGCTCTTGGAGCTGACCACGAAGAGCGTCTTCTTCGGGTCGAAGCCCGTCATCACCTTGCGCACCGAATCCGGCGCGGTGGAGTCGAGCACGCGCAGGTCCAGCCCGCCTTCGCGCTTGCCGAAGACGCGGGCGAGGACGTCGGGCGCGAGCGAGGAGCCGCCCATGCCCAGGAGCACGCAGTGGCGGAACCTCTGCTGCGCCTCCTTGGCGAACGTCTTCAGTTCCTCCAGGTGCTCCTTGCCGAACCTGGGCGCGTCCAGCCATCCCAGCCGCGTCTTCGCCACGTTCTCCGCGCCCCACAGCGCCGCGTCGCGCTGCCAGAGGCGCGCGCCGATCTTCTTCTCGCGCGCGGCGTCGAGGCCCTTCTGGCCCTCGTCCTTGCGCTTGCCCAGGCTCTCGCGGAGCTGGGACTTCTTCGCGAACCCCTGCGCGGCGGCGCGCGCCTCGATGGCGTGGAGCAGCGTATCGAGCGCCTTGGAGAACAGCTCCAGGCCCTGGACGGTGAGGTCGGAGCAGACCTTCTCCAGATCGATGCCCAGCCGGGCGAGGCTCTCGAGCTGCGCGCGCGCCTCCTGCACGCCCTGCCCCACCGTGTCCGCCACCTTGCCGTGGTCGTTGAAGGCGTGGAGCGTGGCGAGCGGGATGGTGTTGACGGTGTCCTTTCCGATCAGCGGCTCGATGTACATCACGTCGCTGTAGGCCTTGTTCTTGGTGCCGGTGCTGGCCCAGAGCGGCCGCTGCCGGGTGGCGCCCTTGGCCTCCAGCGCCTTCCAGCGCGGCGATGCGATCGACTCCAGATAGACCTGGTAGGCGACCTTGGCGTTGGCGACGGCGATCTTGCCGGCCAGCTCCTTGTTGCCCTTCTGCTCGAGCAGCTTGTCCACCGCCGTGTCCACGCGGCTGACGAAGAACGAGGCCACGCTGTGGATCTGCGAGATGGGCAGGCCCTTCGCGACCCGCTCTTCCAGCCCGGAGAGATAGGCCTCGATGACCTGCGCGTACACCTTCACGCTGAAGATGAGCGTGATGTTGATGCTGATGCCGGCCGCGGTGGCTTCGCGGATGGCGGGGATCCCTTCCGGGTTGGCGGGGATCTTGATGAAGAGGTTGGGCCGGTCCACCGCCTTCCAGAACCGCTTCGCCTCCGCGACGGTGGCGGCGGTGTCGCGGGCGATGTAGGGCGAGACCTCCAGGGAAACGAAGCCGTCGGCGCCGCGGAGCCGATCGAAGAGGGGCCGCAGCACGTCGCAGGCGGCGCGCACGTCGGCCACCGCCAGCGCCTCGTAGATCTCCATCGGCCGCTTGCCCCTGGCGATCAGCGCGGAGAGCTCCTCGTCGTATTCGTCCGACTCGACGATGGCCTTCTCGAAGATGGCGGGATTCGCGGTGACGCCGCGGATGCCGTCCTCCTCCGACATGCGGGAGAGCCCGCCGTCGTGGATCAACTTGCGGCCGATCAGGTCGAGCCATGCGCTCTGCCCGAACTCGTTCAACCTGGCTGCGGGCTTCATTGCGTTCTCCTTACTTGGTGTTCGCGCGCGCGCCTTCGGCCAGCCAGCGCCCGATGCGGGCGGCAACCTTGGAGGGCGTGAGATCGTAGGCGTCGGCGAGCGCCTTCTCGGGGGCGCTGGCGCCGAAGCGATCGATGCCGACCACCAGCCCGTCGCCGATGATGCGGTACCAGTCCAGGCCGCCGGAGGCTTCCACCGCCACCAGCCGGGCCTTGCCGTGCGGGATGAGCTTGCGCTGCTCGTCGCCGGGCCACTTCAGGAAGCGCTCCACGCAGGGCATGGAGACGAGCCTGACCCGATGGCCGCCCTGGAGGTCCGCGAGCGCTGCCTGGACGAGCGCGACTTCGCTGCCGGTGGCGACGACGACCACGTCGGGATCGGGCACGTCCACCACCGCATAGGCGCCGCGCAGCGCCTCGCGCACGTCGGCGGGCCGGCTCCTGCGCAAGGGCGGGATCTTCTGCCGGCTGAAGGCGAAGGCGCTGGGCCCGTCCTTGCGGGCGATGGCCGCCGCCCATGCAGCCGCGGTCTCGATTCCGTCCGCCGGACGCCACACTTCCAGGTTGGGGATGCAGCGCAAGGAGCAGAGCTGCTCGATGGGCTGGTGGGTGGGCCCGTCCTCGCCGAGGAAGATGGAGTCGTGGGTGAAGACGAAGATGCTGGAGAGCCGGCTCAGCGCGGCCAGGCGGATGGGCGGCCGCATGTAGTCGGCGAAGAGGAGGAAGGTGGCGCTGTACGGAGTGAAGAAGCCGTCGTAGGCGAAGCCGTTCACCACCGCGCCCATGCCGTGCTCGCGCACGCCGAAGTGGATGTTGCGGCCGCCGTAGCTGCCCGGCTGCACGTCGCCCGAGTCCTTGAGGTAGGTGAAGGTCGAGGGATCGAGATCGGCGGAGCCGCCCACCAGCCCCGGCAAGAGCTGCCCCGCCTTCTGGAGGATCGCCTGGCCGTGCTTGCGGGTGGCCTCCGGCGCATTCGCGTCCTTGACCACCGCGGCAAGCTGCTCGGGGAGATCCTCGGGCACCTGCTTGTCGGCGAGCGCGCTCCAGAGCCTGGCCTTCTGCGCATTGGCGCGCTGCCATTCGCCGAACTTGCGCTGCCACTCCTCGTAGCCCTTCTTCTGCTCCTCGATGCGGCCTGCCCAGAACTGCCGCACTTCCGGCGGGACCAGGAAGGCGGGCTCGAGCGGCCAGCCCAGGTTCTCCTTCGCCGCCCTGGTCTCCTCCTTGCCCAGCGGAGAGCCGTGCGCGTCGTGGGTGTTGGCCTTGTGCGGCGCGCCGTAGCCGAGCACCGTGCGCACGCTGATCAGCGAGGGGCGGGGGTCGTCCTTGGCGGCGCGGATGGCGCGGTCGATGGCCTCCACGTCGTTGCCGTCCTTCACGTGCTGCACGTGCCAGCCGTAGGCCTCGAAGCGCTTGTCGCGGTCCTCGGTGAAGGTCACCTCGGTGTGGCCGGCGAGCGAGACCAGGTTGTCGTCGTAGAGGAAGACCAGGTTGCCGAGCTTGAGATGGCCCGCGAGCGAGCAGGCCTCGCTGGCCACGCCCTCCATCAGATCGCCGTCGCTGCAGATGCCGTAGACGAAGTTGTCGACGGGGAAGTTGCCGCCGGAGTTCATCCGCGCGGCGAGCATGCGCTGCGAGAGCGCGAAACCCACCGCGTTGGAGATCCCCTGGCCCAGGGGACCGGTGGTGGCCTCCACGCCCGGCGTGTCGTGGAACTCGGGATGGCCCGGCGTCTTCGAGCCGTACTGCCGGAACGAGCGCAGGTCGTCCAGCGTGACGTCGAAGCCCGCGAGATGGAGCATCGCGTACACCAGCATGGAGCCGTGGCCCGCGGAGAGGATGAAGCGGTCGCGGTTGGCCCAGCGCGGCTCTTTGGGATTGAAGCGCAGGTGCCGGCTCCAGAGCACGTGCGCCATGGGCGCCGCGCCCATGCAGATGCCGGGGTGACCGCTGTTCGCCTTCTCCACCGCGTCGACGCAGAGGAAGCGGATGGTGTTGATGCACTTCTCTTCCAGTTGGGGATTCATCGCGGGCTCGTGGGGGAGGGAGTGTAACGGGTGCGGGACGCGCGCCGCGCCTCGTCCGCGGCGAGGAGCGCGGCGCCGAGAAGGCCCGCCTCGGTGTCCAGCACCACCTGCACCGGCATCAGCTCGAGGAGCGGGCGCATGCGGCCCTTGTCGAAGAAGGCCTCGCGGAAGCGGCCGTCGCTGAGCGCGGGAAGGATCTTCGGCGCGATGCCGCCCGCCACGAAGACGCCGCCGGTGGCCAGCGTCTTGAGCGCGAGGTTTCCCGCCTCGGCTCCGTAGAGCTTGCAGAAGAGCTCGAGCGCATGCTTGCAGAGCGGATCGCCCGCCTCCGCTCCGGCGGTGACCGCGGCGGGCGCGTTGGCGCGGTCGTGCTCGATCAGATCGGCCAGGGGCCCGGTCAGGTGCATTCCGGTGACGTGGGCGATGCCTTCCGCCAGGTTCACCAGCCCTTCGCCGGAGATGACCCGCTCCCAGCTCACGTGGTGGTGCCGCTGCTCGAGGAAGCGGAGGATGCCGATCTCCAGCTCCGTCCGCGGCGCGAAGCTGGTGTGGCCGCCTTCGGTGGCCAGCACCTGGCGCTCGCCTTCGGCGCCGACGGTGGCGATGGCCTCGCCGAGGCCGGTGCCTGCGCCGATGACTGCCCAGGGTCCATTTGGATCGCGCACTCCCTCGTTGAGAGTCACCAGGTCTTTCGGTTTCACCGCCTGGATGCCGAGCGCCAGGGCGTGGAAGTCGTTGGCCATGCGGACGGCGCGGATGCCGAGCGTCTGGGCGAGGTCGCGCTCGTCGAGGATCCAGGGCAGGTTGGTGGTGTGGCT
The DNA here is from genome assembly GCA_963792275.1 of uncultured delta proteobacterium. Taxonomy (GTDB): domain Bacteria; phylum Myxococcota; class Myxococcia; order Myxococcales; family 40CM-4-68-19; genus 40CM-4-68-19. The sequence continues at coordinate 378,507 of CAWBVQ010000003.1, read as the reverse complement.
GCGCCCGTTCGCCACCGGGCCCGCCACGCCGAAGCCGGCGAAGTCCGGCATGGGCCGCGCCACCTCGCCGGCGAAGGCGCGGCAGATGGCGCCGAGGCCGGGATACTTGCGGCTGTCGTAGCGGCTGCTCGCCAGCACCTCGATCGGAGGGGCGCCGGCCGGCCCGGCGGCAGCGCCCACCTCGCAGATGGCGAGGAGCGTCTTCGTGCCGCCGATGTCTCCCGCGAGCACCTGCATTGCGCGCGCAACCTACCCGACGAGCAGGGAAGATCAAGCGACGAAGAGGCGCTTCCACGTCTCGCCGGCCTTGCTTGCGAGCGTAGGACACCCAACGTTTGTACGAGGCGGGAGCGGGGCGGCGGGGAGACGACATGCGGATGGCGTGGATTTCGGGAACTGTGGCGGCCGCGGCGTTGGCGTTGCTCTGGCCCGCGCCGGCGCGCGCGCAGATCGAGACGAGCTTCACGCCGGGAGGCGACACCAACTGGAGCGCCACCGCGGGCCGCACCGCGGGCGACGGCAATGCGATCCTGCAAGCGGAGGCGGGCTGGCCGGGGATCGGCTTCACCTGGCTCAAGGGCGTGAACGAACGCACCGACGTCGGACTGCACCTCGGGTTCAACTACGGCTTCGAAGGCACCGCCAACAACGTGGTGGGCTTCAACCTCGCCGTCCCCTACCGGCACACGCTGGGCTCCATGGGCGACACCACCTTCGCGTTGCAGGCCCAGCCGGGGATCTCGCTCTACGGCAACAACGGCCTTCTCTTCGGCATCGGAGGACCCATCGGCATCGTCGCCGGCTTGAAGGTCAGCCCGCGGATGACGCTCGACCTGGGCGCCGACGTGCCGGTCTTGATCTCGCTCACCAACCCGGCGGGCTTTCTCGTCGGCCCGCAGTTCGGCGGCGGCGGCGAGTACCTGATCGACAACAACCTCGCGGTGACCGCGCGCGTCCGCATCGGGCCGCAGTTCGCGCTCGATTCCTCCGGCACCGGCGCGCAGACCGGCTTCACCACCCTGGTGGGCCTCGCCTACAACGCGCGCTAGTCCGGCGAGGGCAGGGATCGGCGGAGCGCTCGTGACCGCGCGCCTTTCGGCCGGGTCCGGGCGAGCATGCCGGTCATCGTCCTCGTAGCGGCGGCGATTTCGCGCCCGGTGGCAATCGAGCTGGAAGCCGGCGCGGGTATCGCCCTTCCGTATGAAGACCGCTTCATTGGTTTCTCTTACGATCTCGCGCCGATCTTCCATCTGCGCGCCGGTGTGGATGTGCGCGATCACCTGGGCCTTTCCCTTTCGTTGGTCTCCGCGAACGGCGGAGAGGGAAGCGCGCGGGCGTTCCCGGTGCAGCCTGCGTTCGCTGCCTGGGCAGCTCTTGCCACTGTTCGATTGCACTCAGCCGGCGACTTTCAGTTCCTCGTCGAAGGAGGCCTCGGCCCCGGGCACCTGATTCGCCTTCAGACGAGCGACCCGGGCGGCATCGAGGACCACCCGCCATTTTCAGGCACCGCGGCCTTGGCATGGAGGGTTGCAGCCGGCGTGCGCGGCCGGGTTTCCGAATTTCTCTGGCTCGGGGCGGACCTCTCCTTTACCCTTTGGAACGGCGTGGTCCGGCCGTTCAGCACCAGGACCGGCCCCGCGGCTTCGGATCTGTCGGCCAGTTGCGTCGCGGCAATGCTGTCGCTGACCTTCCGATCGCCGCTGTAACGTCGAGCCTGGGGGATTTGCGCGAGCCACGCGGGATCCGCGACGGTCGATGCTCCGGCTCCTCGGGTGCTGCTCTGGCGAGGCGGACGGAAGTTCGTGCCCGGTCGGTCGAACGGGCCTGAGTCGCTGTAGAGCCGAGAGGCTGGGGACCTGACCCGCGACGTGACGGGATGATAAATAAGTCCCCAATCAAATGAAGCAGCTTGCACTCGAACTGCCGCACTGGGGCGGCAAGCGGCGGGGAGCCGGGCGCAAGCCGAAGCGGCGGCGGCCGCTCGTCTCCCACCGGAGCCGTCCGCGGTTCGAGAAGCCGGCCGCCGTGCAGGTGAGCTTGAGCGTGGCCGCGCACGTCTGGAACCTCCGCAGCCGCCGGTGCTTCGAAGTCATCGAGGCGTGCCTCGCGGCGGCGCGCGAGCGGTTCGGGTTGCGGGTCATCGAATTCACCGTCCTCGGCAACCACCTCCACGTGATCGTCGAGGCGGACAGCGACGAGGCGCTGTCCCGAGGGATGCAGGGCCTCAACATCCGCATCGCCAAGGCGCTGAATCGGCTGATGGACAGGAAGGGCCACGTCTTCGCCGACCACTACCACTCGCGCCTGTTGCGCAGCCCCACGGAACTGGTCAACGCAGTCGCCTACGTGCTCGGCAACGCCGCCCATCATTACCGCGAGTCCGGGCAGGACCGGTTCTCCTCGAGAGCCTACGAGGCGCCGCGCCGGGACAGCGTTCTTTCCCATCCCCGAACCTGGCTCCTGCGGTCGGGATGGCGGCGGGCGCGGAGGGTGCCGCAGTGGCTCGCCGCGAACGCTTGGCCGCCGCCATGGACGCGGTGAGGTATCCGCTCATCGCCGCGGGCGAGCGGGCGGAGAGTTTCGACCGTCATGCGCCGCTTGAACGCTGAGCGCGGCAAGCCTCGCGAGCACCGAGTCGGCCCGGCGCGCGGCGACATCCTCGTCGAGGATCGCGATCATGGGCGGAGGATGCGCCGTCGTCCATGCCGCTGCCGGTCAAGCAAGCTGGACGAGCGCGGCCTGATCCAGCTCCAGGCGCGCGCCGTCGAGCGCGGAAGCGGCCTCGTCGTACACGGCGGCTTCGGCCTGCAGCACGCGGTCGGCGTCGGCCTTGCGCGCCCGGCTCTGCGCGAGCCAGCGGCCGACGCGGCGCAGGGCGGCGTCCTTCTCGCCGGCGAGACCCCTTCTCGCCGTCGCCAGGACGTCCGCGAGCCTGCGCCGCGCTTCCTCTTGCGCGCGCCGCAGCGCCATCTCGACCGCCTGCACGAACGCCGCCGGCGGCCCTCCGTCCGGCGCGGGCACCGGCTCCAGCTCCGCGGAGTCGAGCTGCGCCCCGAGCGCATCGTCGAGGTGGAGTCCCCCGCGTCCGTCCAGGCGCACCACCACCCGCACCAGCATCTCGTCGAGGTGCCGCGCCGCGCGTCGCGAGGGCACGCGCGCGCCCTGCGCCAGATCCGCAGGCTCGGGCAGGATGACGAGGAAGCGCGCGTCGAGCGCCGCGCCCGACGCCCCGCGAACGCGCGCCCGCGCCACGCACGAACGGCCCAGCTCGCCGTCGCGGACCCAGGCGAAGAGCGCCTCCACCAGAGGATGCCCGGTGGCGAAGCTCTCGTGCTCCTCGTGCTGCACGGCAACCTCCCGCCGGAACGATCCCAGCACCGTCCGGTCCTCGGCCAGATCGAACCCCGCGAGCGCGTCGACCTTCAGCTCCGGCCCGACGTGGAAGGAAACCTGCCCGGGCAGCACGTCCACCTCCACGTCCACCGCCAGCCCCACCCGCTTCGCGGCCTCGATGGTCACGCTCTCCAGGCGCCGTTCGAGGTGCGTGGCCACCGCCTGCAGCGCATCGCGGGGTGAAGCCGGTGAAGGGAGGCGCGCGCCCAGCCGCGCCGCTCCGCGCGAGGCCAGGCCGGCGAGCGCGTTCACGTCGCAGCTCCTCCGGTCGAGCAGCGGATCGTACGCGCGCGCCACTTCCGCCCGCGCGGCCGAGACGCGCTCTCCCAGCGCGCGCACCATGCCCTCCCAGCGCGCCGGGTCGTCGGTCGCGGCCAGCGCGAGCAGCTCCGACTCCACGCTCTCCAGCACCGGATCGAGTCCGCCCACCGGCTCGCGGAACACGCCCACTCCGGCGTCGAGGACGTCGAGGACGCGCGCAGCCAGCGTGCCCTCCGGCCGGAAGGCGTAGATGCGCACCTCCCGCGACTGCCCGATGCGGTCGATGCGCCCGATGCGCTGCTCGATGGCCGCGGGACTCCAGGAGAGATCGTAGTTCACCAGCACGTGGCAGTGCTGGAAGTTGCGGCCCTCGCCGCCCAGCTCGGTGCAGAGGAGCACGCGGGGACCGTCGGGATCGCGGAAGCGCGCCACCAGCTTGTCCCGCTCCGCGGGCGTGAGATCGCCGGCGTAGGCCAGCGCCTCGATCCGCTTGCGCTGCAGCGACGCGCGCAGGTACTCCACCGTCTCGCGCGGCTCGGCGAACACCAGCACCTTCTCCCGCGGGCCCAGCTCTTCCAGGAGCGCGTGGAAGGCGGCCAGCTTGGAGTCGTGCTCGAGCGAGAGCGCGCGCTGCGCCAGCTTCTTCTCCCCGATGTTGGAGAGCCCTGCCGCGAGCGCGGGCGGCGAGCTGCCCAGGCGCCGCAAGAGCGAGGCCAGCACCGCGCCCGAAGGCAGCTTCGCGGACGCGAGCGCCTTGCGCACGTCCTCTTCCAGCGCGCGCTCCGGCGCGGTCAGCTGCACCTCGATCCTGCCCAGGCGACGCGGCGTGAAGCCGCCCACCACGGCGCGGCGGTTGCGGAGCAGGCGCGAGGAGAGGCCGTAGCTCTCCGCCAGGTGATCGAGGAGCGCCGGCCCGCGCAGCTCGCGCAGCGCCGGGTCGCCGGGAAACAGCTCCGCGATGCGGCCCGCTGCCGCCGCCTCTCCCGCGAGCAGGGCACGCACCTGCGCGGAGAGATCGCCCTGCCGGGCAAGGCGCGCGCGCAGCTCGTCTTCGGTGGCGGCGGGCGCGGGATCCACCAGGCGCAAGAGCGCGTGGTACTCGGCCGGGTCGAGCTGCAGCGGCGTGGCGGTGATCAGGATGAGCCCCCAGGTGCGCCTGGCCAGCGCCTGCGCCACCTCGTACGCGCGCTCGCCGCGCAGGTGGTGCGCCTCGTCCACGATGACGAGGTCCCAGCCCGCCTGCGCCGCATCCTTCGTCTCCTGCGCGCTGCGCGAGAGCCATTCCAGCGAGGTGATCACCAGCGGATGGCGCGCCCAGGGCGAATCCTCGTCCTCCGGCGCCTCCGCATCGGCCGCCTCGCGATCGTCGCGCGCCCGGTCGGGGTCCATCAGCGTGAAGAGCAGGTTGAACTTGTGGAAGAGCTCCGCGAGCCACTGCACGGTGAGGTGGCTCGGCGCCACCACCAGGCAGCGCTTGACCAGCCCCGCGTGCAGGAGGCCGGAGAGCACCAGGCCCGCCTCGATGGTCTTCCCGAGGCCCACCTCGTCGGCGAGGACGAAGCGCGGCTGCGGCGCCGCGAGCACGTGATGGGCCACGCTCACTTGATGGGGCATCACGTAGACGCGCGAGGCGAAGAGGGCGCCCAGCGCGTCGGCGCGGCGTTCCAGATCCAGCCGCACCGCCTCCGCGCGCAGGTGGAAGTCCTCCGGCGTGCCCCAGCGCCCGGAGGCCAGGTGCTCGGCGGGCCCCTCCCGCGGCACCGGCGCCCGCAGATCTGCCTCGCTGCGGAGCTGCGGCTTCTTCCCCGGCACCTCCACCGTATAGCGGTAGAGATCCTGGCCGGGCCCGGCGAGCGGCCGCAGCACGCGCGCGGCGGTGCCGTCGGCGAGGAGCGCGGCCGTGTCGGGCGCGAAGCGGAAGCGCACCAGCGCCGGGTCGCGCGAGGAGAGGATCACCGGACCGCCCGGCCTTCCGGGAAACTCGGCGGAGAGCCGCGGCGGATCCTCGCTCACCGCCAGCACGTGGCCGACCCCCCACCCCGCCTGCGCCCGGTGGACGATCTTCATCCCTTTGAGGAACAGCGCCATCGCGGACCTTCTATACTGGGAAGCCCATGGACGGTCACGCCATCGAGGTGGCGCCGGTCGCCGCAGGTCGCGTCCGGCCCGGCCTGTCGCAATTCTTCCGCGCCGCCCTCTTCCTGGGCGTGGTGGGATTCGGCGGCGGCCTCTCCGTGCTGGCGAACATCCGCGCGCTGATGGTGGCGCGCCGCCACTGGATGACCGAGCGCGAGTTCACCAACACCATCACCGTCTCGCAGATGTTGCCGGGCGGCGCGGCGGCCAACGCCCTGGCCTATATCGGCCTGCGCTTCGGCGGGATGCGCGGCGCCCTGCTCGGCTATGTGGGGTTCGTGCTGCCGGGCTGGATCGCGGTGATGGTGCTCGCCTTCCTCTACGTCCACTACGGCACCACGCCCGACGTGGCCACGCTGCTCGGCGGGTTCAACGCGGCGGTGGTGGGCATCATCGGGGCCATCACCCTGAAGATGGTGCGCAGCGCGGTGTCGCGGCTCTGGCAGATGGGGCTCGCGGCGGCGGCCCTCCTCTTCTCGGTGGTGGGCGACATGGCGCCCGGCGAAGTGGCGCTGCTCTCCATCTGCGTGGGCCTCGCCGTGGATCTGGGGACCAAGCGCGCGCGCCTCTTCGCGTTGGAGCGCCGGCGCGTGCGGCGGGAGCCTCCGGTGGTGCTCCCGGAGGAAGGCGCGACGCTCGCCACCGAAAAATCCGAGCGGGAGGCCGCGGACGCAGCGGAGAGGTCCGATCGGCCCCGGCCCGCGTCGAAGCCCCCGCCCTCGGACGTGCGGGTCGCGTCGTGGACGGTGTTCGCGGTGGTGGTCGGCATCGCGCTGCATGCGCCCGGCGTGGACGCGGAATTGATCCGCATCCTCTTCTCCTTCTTCCGCACCGGCCTCGGCGCCTATGGCGGCGGCTTCGCCATCGTGCCGCATCTCAAGCAGGTGGTCGCGCGCGAGGGTTGGCTCACCGACCGGCAGTTCGCCGACGCGGTGGCCATCGGCAAGCTCACCCCCGGCCCCGTGCTGCTCCTCGCCACCTTCGTCGGCTACCTGCGCCACGGAGCCCTGGGCGCGGTGGTGGCCACGGTGGGCATCTTCAGCGCGCCTTTCGCGCTGGTCACGCTCGGGGGCACCTGGCTCGACCGGGTGCGCTCGCGCCGGCCGGTGCGCGCGGCCCTGCGCGGCCTCACCCCCGCCGTGCTGGGCCTGATGGCCGCGGCCATGATTTCCCTCGGCGACTCCATCAACGGCGAGGGGGAGATCGCCATCGCGGTGGCGGTGACGCTCACCTTGACCCGGTTCGAGATCAACCCCGTGTTCATGCTGGCGATGGGCGGCGTGGCGCGGTTCGCCTTCAAGTTCGTGGGCCTGTAAAGGAGCCGGATGGACGCGGAAGCGCAGCGGAAGGCGGCCGGCGAGCGCGCGGCGGAGTTCGTGGAGGACGGCATGGTGATCGGCTTCGGCACCGGCCGCGCCGCCAATGCCGCCCTGGAGAGCCTGGCCCGGCGCAAGCTGCGCGTGCGCGGCGTCGCCACCTCGGAGAAGACGGTGGAGGTGTGCGCGCGGCTGGGCCTCTTGCTGGTCTCCCTCGACGATCATCCCCAGCTGGACCTGGTCATCGACGGAGCCGACGAGGTGGACCCGGCGCTGCAACTGCTCAAGGGAGGGGGCGGCGCGCACGTGCGCGAAAAGCTGGTGGCGCTCGCTGCGCGGCGGCGCATCGTCGTGGTGGAGGAGTCGAAGCTGGTTCCGCGCCTTGGCGCGACGCGCGGCGTCCCGGTGGAGGTGGTGGCGTTCGGCTGGAAGAGCACGCTTGCGCGCATCGCCGCGCTCTTGCCGGGCGCGGCGCGCCGCGAGGGCGTCCTGAGCGACAACGGCGGCGTCATCGTGGATGCGCCGTTGCCGGCGGGAGCGGACCTGCGCGCAGTCGATCGCGCGCTCAAGGGAATCGCGGGCGTGGTCGATCACGGGCTCTTCCTCGACCTCTCGCCCACCGTGGTGGTGGGCGGGGCCGCGGGCGTGCGCCTGATCAACGGTGGCTGACGTACCCGGCGGAAGAGACGGCCTTCTGGATCTGCGCGGCGTTGGCCACGGCGTCGTCGAAGCTCACCTTCAGCTCCTTCTTGGAGAGGTCCGATGAGACGCGCACCACGCCCTTGACTTGCTGGACTGCCGCCTCCGTCTTGTAGACGTCGCCCTTGCTGTGCCACCCCTCGACGCGCAGGCTGAGCGACTGCTCGGCAGCCAGCGCGGCGCTCGCCAGGGCGAAGAGGGCCAGCGCGAGTTTTCTCATGGACGGATTCTAACGCCCGGCCCGGCCCGCGGCGGATGCTTTTCCCCGTGCCGGCTGGTTGGCGGCCATCAGACCGCTCGCGGCCCGTGCCGCAGCGGCGCGAACCAGCCGCGCACGCCTTGCGACCAGAGCGTTCCCAGGGCGGCGAAGACCAGCACCGCCACGGCGGCCGCAGCAACCGGCGCTGCCGCCACCTGCGCCGGCACCGGCTCGCCCAGGTGCTGCAACGCCCCGGCCGCCGTGGCGTGCGCCGAGCGCAGCGCGCCCGCGGCGGAGAAGAGCTTGCCGACGGCGAGCGTGGCCGCCGACGCGATGGTCACCTCCGCCAGCGCGCGAACGCGTCCGCGGGCGACGCGCACGCGCACCAGCGCAGCCCGGGTCACCGGCCCCACCGCGAGCAGGGCGATGGCGAGGCCGGGATCGAGCCCCTTGCGCACCAGCACGGCGGCGATCAATCCCGCCCCGGCATCGTCGAGCCGCGCAGCCAGCACGACGGCAAGGCAGAGCGCCGCCGCAGGCAGCGGATGGGAGGGGAAGGAGCGCGCGCTCACCTCCAGGCCGGCTGCCGCGATGGAGAGCATGAGCAGCGGCGGCGCGCGCACCCGGACGGCCGCGATCAGCCATCCGGACATCCTCCGCTCCGAGGCCTGGACCGCATGATGGCGCGCGACCGGCAACGCCAGCAGCACCGTCAGCACCCCCCAGGCCGCGGCAGCCGTCGGGCCCAGGAACACGAGCAGGAGCAGGAACGCGTCCCAGCGGAAGAACCGCGTCCGCGTGGCGAGGAGCGCTCCCACGACCACGCCGCAGAGCAGCGCGGGAGCGGCGGACAGCGCGATGCCGGAGAGTGTTCGCAAGAAGGCGAGCACCGGCTCCGCGCCCTGGTCTTCCAGGTGCAGCATTGCCCCGAGCCCGGCGACGAGCAGGCCGGCAACGCAGGCGCCCAGATCGAGCGCACGGTCGAGAGGAGAGCCGAACCGCTGGATGCGGATCTCGTCCGCGACCACGTGCAAGAGCGCGCCGGCCGTGGCCGCGGTGGCGATCTGCACGAAATTGCCCTCGCCGAATCCCGGCACCGCCGAGCTGACCAGAACGCCGGTCACGCCCGCGGCGCCGATGGCGATGGCGCGCGCCGCCGCCGAGCGCGCGCCCCGCAGGTCGAGGAAGGGCAGCACCACCGCGGCGGTCAGCGGCGCATGGTGGGCCACCAGCGCAATCTCCAGATCGAGGTTCCCGCGCGGCCTGGCCAGCGCGGCGACGAGCGCCAGCCCTTCCGCCACGGAGTGGAAGATCAGCGCCGCGAACCCCACCTCCGCCGCGACGCGCAGGCCGGAGAGGCCGCGGCCGCGCAGCAGGCGCGGACCGAAGACGCGCGCGCCGGCCTCCAGCGCCCAGGGCAGCGCGAAACCTGCGGCCATCCAGAGCAGCGCGACGACGCCCTGCGCGGGCAGCACCTCGGGCAAGAGATGGAAGGCCACCACCCCGGCCGCGGCGGCGAAGGCGAAGGTGCGCGTCCGCTCGAGCAGTCCGGGCCTTCCCTGCGAGAGCACGGCGATGGCGCCACCGAGGAGCGCAGACCCCGCGGCCAGGATCGCCCCGAGGATCACGCGAGCCGCTCCGCCAGGATCGCCGCGCCCCTGCCGAACTCCTCCTCGGGCACGATCATCGAGAGCACCAGATGGGCGCCCGAGGGAAAATCGAAGAAGTATCCCGGATGCACCAGCACTCCCGCCTCCAGGAGCGAAAGCGCCCACTCCTCTTCGCTGCGCGAGCGCGGGATGGAGAGCACCTCGCTCCAGCCGCCCTCCGCGCGCAGGATGTCCCAGGGCGCGCCGGGCGGCCGGGCCGCGGAAAGCGCCGCGCGGTTGCGGGCGAGGCGCTGGTTGACAGCGCGCTGGAACGCGTGCCGGTCCGCGAGGAGCGAAGGCGCCGCAAGCTGCACCGGCGTGCTCACCGAGAGATAGGTGTCCGCGATCAGCTCCAGCCGATCCAGGGCCTGGTCCGCTCCGGGCCCTCCGGCGGCAATCCATCCCAGCTTGAGCTGCGGCAGCCCCGCGACCTTGGAGAGGCCGGAGAGCGCGAAGGAGAGCACGTCGTCGTAGGCAGCCGCGGTCCTCGCCCGCCGCGGGTCCGGGCCGGTGGGATAATCCGCGAAGACCTCGTCCACGATCAGCGCGCACCCATGCTCCGCGCAGAGCCGGGCGAGCCCTTTGCGCTCGTCTTCCTTCAGATATGCGCCGGTGGGATTGCCCGGGCTCACCGCCAGCACGGCGCGGGTGCGCTGGGAAAAGCGCAGGGCGGAAGGATTGAGACGCCACTCTCCGTCCCAGCGCAGCGCATAGGGGACGGCGCGCACCGACTCCAGCGCCGTCAGGTAATCGAAGAGCGGGTAGCTCGGTTCCGGCACCAGCACCTCGTCGCCGGCATCGCAGAGCAGCTTGAAGAGCCACGAGTACGCCTCGCTGGTGGAGGCGGTGAGGAGCACCCGCTCGGCGCGCACCCCGTGAAGCGCCGCCACTGCCTCGCGCGCCGTGGGCAGGCCGCGCGGATGCGGCTCGTAGATGGGCGCCGGAGGGAGCAGCGCAGGCCCGGTGGGAAGCCGCGCCGCGCCCGGGTTGGAGAGGGTCAGATCGATGAAGGGCGCGCTGCGCGCCCGCAGCGCCCCCGCCAGGGCGTTTTCGCGCTGCCGGAAATCGATCCTCACGCCTCGGGCGGCGCCGGCATCTCCGAGCCGCGCGGCAGCGGCAGCCGGTCCCGCTCCTTCTCCACGAAGCGCAGCGCCGACCAGATCTCGTCCACGGCGATGATCTTGTTGTCGGTGAGCCCTCCCGCGAGCCCCACCGCGCGCACCAGTTGCTCGTCGAGGTCGGTGAAGAAGCCGGAGCTCTTGCGCGGCCAGGCCACCCACAGGTACCCGCGCGGCGCCAGCACGTGCTTCGCCTTGGAAAAGAGCTCGCCGAGCACCGCGCGCGAGGAGGCGAAGACCACGATCACGTCGGCGAGGCTGACGATCCTGGTGGTCACTCCCACCCCGCCGGGCAGCGGGTCGAGACGGCGCACGAAGCCGACGGGCGGGTCGAGGACCAGCACGCGCCGGCCCTCCTTGATGCCCAGCTTCTGGCAGATCGTCACTTCGCCGGCCATGGAGCCCACCTTGTAGGAGCAGCCGCGCCTCGCGCGCAAGACGTTGGCGGCCCGCTGTCGTAGACTCGCCTGGTGAAACAGGTGCGCATCGGGCTCCTTGGGGTCGGGACGGTCGGCCAGGCGGTGGCGCGCGCGCTGATCGAGCGCCGCGACGTCCTCTCCCGCGCTGCCGGTGCCGAGCTGGTCTTGCAGCGGGCCGCCGTCCGCGATCTCTCCCGGCCGCGCGCGCTTCCCGCGGAACGGCTCAGCGCCGACCCGGCAGCCGTGGCGTCCGCCGACGACGTCGATTTGGTCATCGAGCTGCTCGGCGGCGAGGAGCCGGCGCGCGCGCTCATCTCGGCGGCGCTGGAGCGCGGCCGGCCGGTGATCACCGCCAACAAGCGCGTGCTGGCATGGCACGGGCCGCAGCTCGCCGCGCTCGCCGCCCGCCACGGAGTGGAGCTGCGCTACGAGGCGGCGGTGGGCGGAGGCATCCCGCTGATCGCGCCGCTCACCGACGACCTCGCCGCCAACCGCGTGCTGGAGCTGCGCGCCATCATCAACGGCACCTGCAACTACGTGCTCACGCGCATGGCGTCGGGCGAGTCGCTCGACGACGCGCTCGCCAAGGCGCAGCAGGCAGGCTATGCGGAGGCGGACCCGCGCGACGACGTGGACGCGGTGGACGCGGCGGACAAGCTCTGCGTCCTGGTCCGCCTGGCCTTCAATGCGTCCTGCACGCCGAAACAGCTCCATCGCCAAGGGATCCGCGGCCTCGACGCGCGCGATCTCGCCTACGGCCGCGAGCTGGGCTACGTGCTCAAGCTGCTCGCCATCGCGCGGCGCTCGGACAAGGGCGTGGAAGCGCGCGTGCATCCAACCTTCCTGGCGGCGGACCATCCGCTCGCGCGCGTGGACGGCGCGTACAACGCCCTGCACGTGGTGGGCGACCTGTGCGGCCCGGTGATGTTCAGCGGCCTGGGCGCGGGAGGCGACGCCACCGCCAGCGCGGTGCTGGCCGACCTGGTGCACGTGGGGCGCAGGCTGGCGCTGGGCGATCCGGTGCCGCCGCCGCGCGAGAGCGGGCCAGAGACGCAGCTCCTTCCCATGGCGGAGGTGATGACCCGCTGCTACTTCCGCCTGGCGGTGGACGACGAGCCGGGCGTGTTTGCCCAGATCACCCGCGTGCTCGCCAACCATCGCATCGGCCTCGCCAGCGTCATCCAGCGCGAGCCCGGACGGATGGGCGCAGCCGAGGTGGTGCTGCTCACCTACGCCGCGCCGGAGGCCGCGCTGGAGAGCGCGGAGGCGGAGCTTGCGCGGCTGCCCTCCACGCGGGCGGTGCGCGCCCGCATCCGCGTCGAGGCGCAGACGTGAGGGGCGCCGCCGGGGTGCCGCACCACCTGGCCGGGCCGCGGGCGGGGCCGGCATGAACCCCTTCACGGTGGTGGTGCCCTGCTCGACGTCGAACCTGGGCGCAGGATTCGACTCCATCGGCATGGCGCTCTCCGGGCCGGATCTGGTGGTGAAGGTGGTCCCCGGCGGAGAGGGATTGCGCATCGTCAAGCTCTCCGGCGACGGAGTGGACCGCCTGCCGCGCGATTCCACCAACCGCGTCGTCCAGGCCGCGCACCGCGCCGCGGCCAGCGCCGGCCATGCGCCGGACGAGCTCTCCGCGGAGCTGTCCATCCACAGCGCCATCCCGCTCAAGCGCGGCCTCGGATCCTCGGCGGCAGCGGCGCTCGCGGGCGCGCTGCTCGCCGACGCGCTGCTCTCCGGTGCCATTGGCGAGGAGCGAATCCTCTCCGTCGCGGTGGCGATGGAGGGACATCCCGACAACGTGGTGCCTTCGCTGCGCGGAGGCGCGCAGGTCTCGGTGCGCGGCGCCGACGGCAAGGTGCTGTCTTGTCCCATCACCCTGGCGCGGCCGCTGCACGCGGCGCTCTACATCCCCGACGAGGAATTGGCCACCTCGGCCGCGCGCGCGGTGCTGCCGAAGCAGGTTCCGCTCGGGGATGCGGTGCACAACCTGGGCAGGGCGGCGCTGCTGGTGGCGGCGCTCTCGCAGGGCCGCCTCGAGCTTCTGGCGGAGGCGATGGACGACCGGTTGCACCAGCCGGCGCGCGCAACGCTGTTGCCCTGGCTGCCCCCGCTGCTCGGTGCGGCGCTCAGGTCGGGAGCGCTGGGGGCGGCGCTCTCCGGCGCGGGCACCACCGTCTGCGCGCTCTGCACCTCCGAGTCGGCGCGCGGCGTGGCCAAGGCGATGAGCGACGCGGCCCGCGCCCTCGGAGTGGCGGGGCGGTCGGAAGTGGTGGACGTCGGCGTGGTGGGAGCGCGAGTCGGCTGACCGCGCGCTTTGCGCCTGATTGAGGTCGTGAGCAGGTTTCCGCGCGTAAACCGCGGGAACATCGAGGCTCCTCTCCATGACAGGTAAGCGCCGACTCGCCCCTCGCAGCGCCCTTCCCTTCATCCTGGCGGCTGCCTTGCCGCTTGCGGCAATGGCCCAGACGCCATTCTCGGGTACGCCGATTCCAGTCCCGGGAACCTTCGAAGCCGAGAACTTCGACCTCGGCGGGCAAGGCGTCGCTTATCACGACAACCTGGCCGGCAATGCCGGAGGGCAATACCGCACGACCGAGGACGTGGACATCACCCTCGACGCGGCCGCCGGCTACGTGGTCAACAACTTCGAGACCGGCGAGTGGATGATCTACACGGTCAACGTAGCGACCTCGGGGAACTACGACATCGCCATCAATGCCTCGAACAACTACACCCCGAGCAGCGCCTTCCACGTCGAGATTGACGGCGTCAACGTGACCGGCAGCGTGGTCGTCCCGATGACGGGATCGTGGAGCACCTTCCAGTGGGTGACGAAGGCCAACGTCCCGGTCAGCGCCGGTACGCACAGGCTCAAGCTCGTTTCCGACGTGCAGTACTTCAACGTCAACCAGCTGCGCCTCACCGCCGGCGCCTCCTCGCCCTGGGGCGGAGCGGCCGCCTCGGTTCCCGGCACCTTCGAGGCGGAGAACTTCGACACGGGCGGCGAAGGAGTCGCCTATCACGACAACGTGGCCGGCAACGCAGGCGGCCAGTACCGGACCAGCGAGGACGTGGACATCATCCTCGACCCGACGGCCGGATACGTGGTGGACAACTTCGAGACCGGCGAGTGGATGGCCTACACGGTCAACGTGACGGCCTCGGGGAACTACGACATCGCCGTCAATGCCTCCAACAACTTCAGCGCGAGCAGCGCGTTCCACGTCGAGATCGACGGCGCCAACGTCACCGGCAGCGTGCCCGTGCCGATGACCGGCTCCTGGAGCACGTTCCAATGGGCAACCAAGGGCAACGTGCCGCTCACCGCCGGAGCGCACAAGCTGAAGCTCGTTTCCGACGTGCAGTACTTCAACGTCAACCAGCTTCGCGTCACCACCTCTGCGCAGGGTGGCGGCGGCAATCCGCCCGGCATGCTCTTCAGGTCCAACTACGAATCCGGCGTCAGCTTCACCGCGCCCACCGACTGCTATCCGAACGGCTGCTGGCAGGACGTGTTCGGGACCGACTCGTCGACGGGAAACACCTGGCCCCCTCCTTTCGCCGGCCAATCGCGCTTCCAACTGCTGGTGAACTCGGGCAGCCAGCCCAGCCCCGCCACCGTCGGCAGCTACATGTTCAACGATCTGCGGCCGGTGGTGGGCCACAACGGCAACACCACGCAGGTGCTCTACCAGGAGATCGACCAGAGCGGCTGCTGCGGCACGGCGGGCCAGGGGGGCGGCTCGACGCAGGATCCGCTCATGCTCCTGCCCGCCGCGGAACCGGGCGATCTCTATGCGAGCTATTGGGTCAAGTTCCAGCCGGACATGGTCGACAAGATGCACGCCGCCGATGCCTGGCGCGACATCTTCGAATTCAAGACGCTGGAGGACGCGAACGGCTACGACATGCGCTTCTCGGTGATGATCACGGGATTCAACGGCACGCCGCTGGTCTGGAAGGTGTATCTCGACGCCAAATCGCCGGTGCAGAAGGATTACTACGATTTCAGCCGCTCCGGCGTGCCGGTCCCGGTGGGGCAGTGGTTCAAGCTCGAGGTGTACTGCCACCGCGCCAGGACGGGCGGCCGCGTCTGGGCGGCGGTCAATGGCCAGGTGATCGGCGACTTCACCGGGCAGACCATGGGCGACAACAACGCGCCCATCGACCGGATCATGCTGCACCAGCTCTACAGCGGCAGCACGTATCCGATCTACCAGTGGGTCGACGACGTGCAGATCTGGAACCAGTTCCCGGCTGCGAGCCCGGGCGATCCCTGGTACGACCCGCCGTACGGGCCGCATTAAGCGCGGTCGACGCGGCGACTGTCCGTCGCCGTAGTTTTCGGCCGCATCGCGCAGGTAGAAGCCCTTGACCTGGCTCTTGAGGTTGAGGAACTGGTCGTAGAGGTAGGTGAGCTGTTCCACGTCGGGCGGCCGGAGGCATCAAGGTCGTCCGCTGGAGGAGCGATCAGAACTCGCAGTTCTGCTCCTTCTCGCAAGAGTCAGCATTGTCAGTGCGAGCGAGGCCCATACCGCACTATTGAGCAAACACAAAGGCCAGAACCACATGTCCGCGAGACGCCCGGCCATAGTAAGCAAGGGAAACATCAGAATCTTCGCCGTAACCTCGAAGAATGGAACAGGCGACCGCGAGTCCGCCAAGGCCCAGGACATAAACTGAGCTAAGGCATGGACAGCGAAGACGACAAGCCATATAGCGAAGCGCCTCATCGGCTGCTCGTCGAAAAGAGTGGCATTGGGATCCTGCAGCCGCTTGTTCGCTGAGCGGGATCCTTGCTGGTCCCAGTAGCCTCACGACTGGCGCTTGCCGGTTGCGAACCCGCCCCGACGCTCCCGTTTGAAGCGACGACTTTTATGTTGAAGGCTCCGGTGATACTGGACCCAATTACTTTGGAGGCCTCGTCAAGAGTCGTCTTCGAAGTAATCTTGCCGGTATCCAAGGCGTCGTAGATCTTGCCCAGCACGGCCTGCTGGGTCGGCTTGCAGATGTGAGACCCTGTGTCCGAGGGAGCGCTGTCCGGGCAGTATCCAGTTGGGTCCACCCCACTGAGCGGGTTGTTGCCGATGTACGAGTAGGGGTTGATCGACTGGCTGTTTGCCGGGTTGGAGATGATCGGGTCGACGCTCAGGAACCTCCCCAGCCTGTAGTCGTAGACCCGGCCGTTCATGTGGATCAGGTAGGTGTCGTCCAGGTGCTCGTGGCCGGTGAAACCGTGCTCGGTGGTGGCGCCGAAGGCGCCGGCGGGGTGGAGCTTGTCGCCGTTTGCCTGCCAGTCGCGGCCGCGAGGCTTGCCGAAGGCATCGAAGCTGTGCGCATCCGCGATGGCCTCGGCGGCGGTGCTGGTGGTGACCGACTCCACCGAGCCGAGGCGGTCGAGGTGCAGGTAGCGGACGTCGCGGGTGGAGCCGCTCTGGTACATCACCACCGAGGGGCCGATGTAGACCTGCTCCTCGGTCGGGCGGCTGGTCCAGTCCACCCGCTGGTACTCCTTGCCCACGTAGTAGACGGTCTTGGTGCCGGTGGAAGTGGTCGTCTGCTGCAGGTACCGGCTGCCGTCGGGGGCGTAGCGGAAGATTGTCGTCACTCCGCCCATCACCACCTTGGTGGGGCGGTCGTAGTCGTCGAAGGTGATGGTGCGCCCGTCGGGCCCGTCGCTGTGGACGAGGTTGCCGTTCTGGTCGTACTGGAACGACGCCTTGGGGAAGCCGCCCATCGAGATCGAGGTTACCGCGTGCGGGCCTGCCAGGCCATTGGTCCCGGGATGAACGTCGATGACTTCGGCAGCAACAGCCGAGACGGACATGCACGGTCCGGACTTTCCTGCCTTTACGCTGCGGAGCGCATAGGACGATCACCGCGGCGTCCGTCACAGCTGTCGAGAAGGTTGCCCGTAACGGCGGCCGCAAGTCCTATGAACCAGCCGAGCGTGGACAACACTATGAGGATCGAGAGACCCACTGCTCCGTCGACCGCTAACGAGCCCTGCACTTTGGCTAGATAGTGTCCTTCAAGAGCACTAACCGCCTGCCAAGCGATTAGGCTGGACAAGAGTCCGGTTAGAGTGCCCATTACGGCAACGCGACCCAAGCGCCCCCACAGCCGCAACGCAGGCCGATTCATCCTCCACGTCCTTGCATGAACCATGACCATGCCTGCGCACAAGACAACGAGAAACGCACGGCGTTCAACGGTGACGCGTGGCTTACGCAGCCACCACGCGAGCCAGAGGTCCATGTTGGCCAGGTATACGAGCGCCCAAGCCACGATCATGGACACTAGAACCCGCAACGATATGTACTTGAACCGCTCCATTAGAATCGCGGGACGAGTGAGGACGGAACTGGCTGACGATAGGCGAGAATAATGGCACACGCAACCTCGAAATCTCTTCCAGCTGGGAGTCCAGGGATCCCGGGAACCAGGGTAGGCTTGATATCCTTGAACGGCCCAATTCCACTAATATTTCGCGAGCACGTGACCGCGCAAAACCCACCGAACACGTCTTGGGGGCCTTTCTCTGTACCGTACCCGAAGCGCATTGCGATCGCCTTCTCGTCCGCGGGAGTAGTAGCAAATGTTCGGACGACCACTTCACTGCCGTCCGCCTTCTGAAAATCCACGAAAGGAGCCAAGGCAGCGGCTGTGCCCACAAAGTAACCGCCCCCGGGCCTGGGCTCGTCTGTACGGTATGATCCTCCTGGGTCAAATAGCACGGGCTCACCTTCACCTCCATCGTCCACCCGCACCGCCGTATGACTGCCGATACCACTATCATAGGTGGTAATCAGCTGAGTCGACGCGAATTGCGCGCTCGGCCCGTGCGTGGGATTTACCTTCATAAGAGCCCTATCTCTCGCTTCCTCCGCTCTATCCTCAGGCCTTCTGCTTGTTTGACTTTCCGCGGCATCCGTCCGAGAACGATCCTTGCTGGTCCCTGTCGTTTCGGGCGTTGCGCCGGCCTGTGTGAACCCGCCCCCGCACTGCCGTTTGAAGCCACGACCTTTATGTTGAATGCACCCGTGATGCTGGCGCCAATGACCGTCGACGCTTCATCAAGGGTCGTTTTGGAAGTAATCTTCCCGCTTTCCAGGGCGTCGTAGATCTTGCCCAGCACAGTCTGCTGGGTCGGCTTGCAGATGTGAGACCCCGTGTCCGAGGGGGCGCTGTCCGGGCAGTATCCAGTTGGGTCCACGCCGCTGAGGGGGTTGTTGCCGATGTACGAGTACGGGTTGATCGACTGGCTGTTCGCCGGGTTGGAGATGACCGGGTCGACGCTGAGGAATCTCCCCATCCGGTAGTCGTAGACCCGGCCGTTCATGTGGATGAGGTAGGTGTCGTCCAGGTGCTCATGGCCGGTGAAGCCGTGCTCGGTGGTGGCGCCGTAGGCGCCGGCGGGGTGGAGCTTGTCGCCGTTCGCCTGCCAGTCGCGGGCGCGAGGCTTGCCGAAGGCGTCGAAGCTGTGCGCGTCGGCGATGGCCTCGGCGGCGGTGCTGGTGGTGACCGCCTCCACAGAGCCGAGCCGGTCGAGGTGCAGGTAGCGCACGTCGCGGGTGGAGCCGCTCTGGTACACCACCACCGAGGGGCCGATGTAGACCTGCTCCTCGGTCGGGCGGCTGCTCCAGTCCACCCGCTGGTACTCCTTGCCCACGTAGTAGACGGTCTTGGTGCCGGTGGAAGTGGTCGTCTGCTGCAGGTACCGGCTGCCGTCGGGGGCGTAGCGGAAGATCGTCGTCACTCCGCCCATCACCACCTTGGTGGGGCGGTCGTAGTCGTCGAAAGTGATGTTGCGCCCGTCCGGCCCGTCGCTGTGGACGAGGTTGCCGTTCTGGTCGTACTGGAACGACGCCTTGGGGAAGCCGGCCATCGAGATGGAGGTTACCGCGTGCGGGCCTGCCAGGCCATTGGTCCGGGCGGCGCTGCCGTAGCCGTACTGGTCCCCGTAGTCGCTCTTGCTGGTGATGTTTCCCAAGTCGTCATACGAGTACGTGTCCGCGGGCGTGGTGGGCGGCTGCCAGTTCATCCCCTCCCACATGCGTGTCGCGCCGGTGAGGCGCTGCAGGTCGTCGTAGTCGTAGTGCTCGGTGGCCGTCGCCGCGATGGGATGGCAGGCCGCGTCGTAGCGGATGGCTCCGGCCGCATCGCGCAGGTAGAAGCCCTTCACCTGGCTCTCCAGATCCAGGAACTGGTCGTAGAGGTCGCCGTGAAGGTGTGGTCGGCAGGAAGCACTGCCTGCGCATCGCTCGTTGTCAGGCGCACGGTCCCGCGGTAGCCGTAGGCCCGGTTGCCGTTCGCATCCTGGGCGGTGACCGTGATCGACGTCGCGCCGCAGGCATCGACGAGATGATCGACGGGGGTGATCCCGCTGACCACCAGCCGCGCAACCGGGGTGTAGCTCCAGGACACGTTGACTGGCGTGGTGCTGGAGAGGGTCACCGGCACCGCCGTCCCCTGCGTGAGCGCGCCACCGTTGACGGAATAGAGGACCGCGTACCCAGGCGGTACGCTGGAGATGACCGAGTACGTGCCGCTCGCCACGGGGATGCTGTAGGAGGCGTTCGTCGTCGCAATCGTGTCGGTTGCGGGAGAGGTGGTGATGGTCGCGCCTGGCGACGTGAACGGCGTTCCATCCACCGCCGTCTTCGTTCCCGTGATCGTGTCCGGGCAGGTCCAGGTATACGAGCATTGCGCTTGCCCGCTGCTCGTCGTCGCGCACGACCCGTTCGCCTGGCAGCGGCTGCCGATGCAGCTCACGGGAGAGCCGCCGGTGCACACCCCCGATTGGCAAGCATCCACCTGGGTGCAGGCATTGCTGTCGTTGCAGGTCGTGCCATTTGCTTTTGGCGTTGGCTGTGGGCAGCCCGTGCTCGGGTTGCAGGCCCCGACGTCATGACATTGGGGGTCGCTGTTGGGGCATACGATCTGGCTGCCCGAGCACGTTCCGAAATTGCATGCGTCCCCGGTGGTGCAGGCGTTTCCGTCGTCGCAGAGCAAGCCGTCCTTGGGCGCGGAATCGCACCACCAGAACCCTTCCGGATCGCAAGTCAGGGTGCCGCAGACACCGCAATTTGGCTTTCCCGTGGCCGGGCAGCCAGCAGCCTCGGCCCGCTGGGCAATGGCGAGCAGGGCTGCCGCGAGGAGCAGGCTGCGCGCGCTGCGCACCGCCTTGCGAAGTGCGGCAGCCGCCGGACCGATCGCGAGCATGCTGTCCCCCCTGCATGCAAACAAAGACGCCGGGACAATGGTGGATTGCCGGTAACGTTGTCAAATGCATGGGCGCCAAAGCGATCCGCCGGTCTTTGGCAATTCGCGCCCAACCGCGGGCGATTTCAGGGCGATCGTGCGCAGCGGCGCCCGGCTACTCCGACTGCCGGCTACTCCGACTGGAGGATGTGCGCGATGGCCGCGTCGATGCGGTCGCGGAACTCGTCGCTGGCCTCGACGAACTGCACGCCCATGCCTGGCAGGGTGCCCCGCTGCGCGGCATCGTCGGCCGTCACCCGGTGCACGACCATGCCCTTGGCGGACACCGGCGCATCCGAGCCGGGAAGCTGCATCTCGATGCTCACCACCGTCTGCAGCGGCAGCGGCTCCACGGTGTGCACGAACACGCCGCCGGCGCTGATGTTGGCGGCGTACTCGAGGACGAAGTCCTGCACGGTGGAGAAGCGCACCGCGAAGCGCGTCTCGTAGCGGGGGAAGGCGCGGCGCGGGTCTTCGGCCTCGTCGAGGTCGCCCAGGGTTTCGGGCCGCACCGCCACGGCGCCGATGGGAGTGGCCTGGGAGGCGCGCTCGCGGCGCGCGATGGTCTCGTCGATCTGCTTCCGCTCCGCCGGTCCGACCTCGACGAAGTGCGCCCAGAACCCGGGTTCCAGGCCGCGCGCCGCCAGCTCGCGGACCACGGCGGACGCCTGCGCCTCCTCGCGATTGCCCGGCAGGTAAAGCTTGAGCCTGACCATGGTTCCCAGCGGCGGAGGCTCGAGGCAGCGGACGAAGACACCGTCGCGAGCCAGCTCGCGCGTGGTGGTCTGCACCGCCGCCGTCGCAGTGGCGAAGCGGATGGGAAACACGATCGGAACGCGGCTCATGTCCTGTGTATTATTACCCAATCATCCGTGGCGGCGGAAAGGCGCGGGTGTGGTTCCTGCGACTGCGCGGTAGGCGGAAGCGAGCGCGCAACCCCGTTTCCCCCTCACGCTTGCGCGCGCGCCCGCTGCGGACTAGGTTCCCGCCCTCTTTGGAGGTAGCTGTGGCCCTGCGCACACCTCTCTACGACGCACACGTCAAGGCGGGCGCCCGGATGGTGGAGTTCGCCGGCTTCGACATGCCGGTGCAGTACCAGGGACTGCTCGAGGAGCACGCCGCGGTGCGCTCGGACGTGGGCATCTTCGACGTCTCGCACATGGGCGAGGTGACTCTGGAGGGTCCGCGCGCGCTGGAGGCGGCGCAAGGCCTGGTCACCAACGATCTCTCCAGATGCAGCGACGGCCAGGCGCAATACAGCGCGCTCTGCAACGAGAAGGGCGGCGTGATCGACGACGTCATCGTCTACCGCTTCTCGCCCGAGCGCCTCTTCGTCTGCGTCAACGCCAGCGGCCGGGAGAAGGACTTCGAATGGATGCGCGACCGCGCCGGCCAGGGCGTCACCGTCGGCCAGCGCTCCGACGACTGGGCGCAGATCGCCATCCAGGGTCCCAACGCGCCGCAAGCTTGCGGATTCGCTCTGCGAGCCAGAGGATTCTGGACCTGGGCTACTACCACTTCCGCGAGGCCACGGTGGCCGGCGTGCGCGGCTGCATCGTGGCGCGCACCGGGTACACGGGAGAGGACGGGTTCGAGGTGTTCGTGCCGCCCTCCGGCGCGCGCAAGCTCTGGGACACGCTGGTGGAGCGCGGCGCCGTGCCCTGCGGCCTCGGCGCCCGCGACTCGCTCCGGCTGGAGGTCGCCTACCGCCTCTACGGCAACGACATGGACGAGGAGCACACGCCGCTCGAGGCGGGGCTGGGCTGGATCGTCAAGCTGGACAAGAAGGGCGGCTTCGTCGGCTCCGAGGCCCTGGTCCGGCAGAAGCAGCAGGGCCTCTCGCGCAAGCTGGTGGGGTTCAAGCTCACCGGCAAGGGCATCGCCCGCCATGGGTACCCGGCCCTCAAGGAAGGCAAGCGCGTGGGCGAGGTGACGAGCGGCACCATGAGCCCGGTGCTCAAGGAGCCCATCGGGCTTGCCTACGTGCCTCTGGCGCTGTCGAAAGAGGGCAGCGCCTTCGAGGTGGAGATCCGCGGCAAGCCGGTGGCGGCGCAGGTGGTGAAGACGCCCTTCGTGGAGAAGATCAAGTCGTGACCGCCGCGGTGCAGGTGCTGCTCAACCACTTCTACGTCACGCCGGAGCGCGCCTCGTTCGCGGCGGTGGAAGAGAGCGCCTTCGTGCAGGGCTTCGGGGCGCTGGAGAAGCGCACCACCGTCCGGAAAGATACCACGTATACAGGGTTGTACCTCTACGGCGAGAACACCTATCTGGAGCTGCTCCACCCCGACTCGGCTTCCTTCGGCGCGCCCTCCGGAATCGCCTATGCGGTGGAGGAGCGCGGAGCCATGCGCGGCGTCTGCGAGGCGCTGGGAGCGGAAGCGCGCACGGTGACCCGCGGCGAGGTGCCCTGGTTCCTCCTCTGCACGCCAAAGCGGCAGCTGGAGGCGCTCTCCGACTGGGCGATGGAATACCTGCCCGAATTCTTCGCCGGCTTCCATCCTGGCCAGCCTCCCGCCCATCCCGGCATCCGGCGGGCGGACGCCTTGACGCGCTACGCGGCGAGCTGCGGAAAACTGCGCGCGCGCGAGCAGGGCCTCTTCGAGGACGTGGTGGCGCTCGAGCTGCGGCTCGGCCCCGCCGATCTGCGCATCTGGAACGACCGTCCCCTCCGGCTCCACGGCGTGGAAGTGCTCGCCGCTCCGGCGGAGGGCCAGAGCGGCATCGTCTCGGCGCGCCTGCGCCTTCGCCGCGAAGCCGGGCAAGACCGTGCACAAGCTCGGCAGCACCACCTTGACGCTCGACGGCCGCGAGGCCGTCTGGCGATTCTGACGAGGCTCGAAGATGGCCAACTATCCCGATACGCTGCGCTACACCAAGGAACACGAGTGGGCCCGCATCGCCGGCAACCTCGCCACCGTGGGCATCACCACCTTCGCCAAGGACCAGCTCGGCGACGTGGTCTACCTCGAGCTGCCGGAAGTGGGCGCCACCATCACCCGCGGGCAGCCCTTCGGCGTGGTGGAGAGCACCAAGGCGGTGAGCGAGCTCTTCGCGCCCGTCACCGGCAAGGTGACCAAGGTGAACAAGGCGCTGGTGGAAGCGCCCGAAGGCATCAACGACGACCCGCACGAGAAGGGCTGGATGCTGGAGATCGAGATGAGCCAGCCCAAGGAGGCGGGCGAGCTCCTCTCGGCGAAGCAGTACGAGGAGCTTCTGGCGCAGGAACACTGAGCGCGGTGGAGACGCTGGACCTGCGCGGCCTGCTCTGCCCCCTGACCTGGGCGCGGACCAAGTACGCGCTCTCGCGGCTTGCCGCCGGAGCGGAGCTGCAGGGTCCTGCTCGATCACCGGCCGGCGGTGCCGGACATCAAGCGCAATGCCGAGGAGCTGGGAAACGAGGTGGTCCGCGCGGAGGAAACCTCGCCGGGCCTCTGGGAGATGGTGCTGCGCAAGGGGTAGCCTGCGCTCCCATTCGCCGCCATGCTCGTCTCGCGTAGGCGAGCGGTGCGAGAAGCGAGCTCGCGGGCCCACGGACTTGTCAGGGCGGGCTGCTATGGATCCTTTGGAGACCCCGGCTTCAGCCGGGGTCTCCAAACGACACACAACCGCGGGACACGCAAACCGCGACAGGCGTCAGAAGCCGTCCAACGCTTCCGGGGGATTGCGCGATCGCGCGATGATCGGCAGAACGTGCAGCGACACTCGTAGCTGCACTGCGAAGTGGCCGTCGCTCGCGCGGGAAGGCGCCCTCGATGCGTAGCCTCAATGCCGTCGGCGAGCAGGTCGCGGGCCACCTGCGCGGCTCGCTCTTGCTGGAGACGGTGCAGCCGCAATGGATGGCGGGGCTGCGCACCGCGAGCGCGATGATGCTGCCGCTCGCCTTCGGCTGGGCGCTGCACCGGCCGGAGATGCTCTGGGTGGGCCTGGGCGGCTGGCTGGGGATGCTGGCCGACCCGGGCGGTCCCTACCGCGCGCGGGCGCTCGCCATGGCGTCGTTCGCGGCCATCGGCGCCATCGCCACCACGGCGGGCGGGCTCCTCGGATCTCCGCCCTGGGTGGCGGCGCCCGGCGCTGTTTGCCTGCGCGCTCCTCTGCAGCCTGATGCGGGTGCGCGGCGACACGGCGGCCACCATCGGCGCGCTGGCGCTGACCATGTTCTGCATCACCCAGGGATACCCGACGGACCACGCGGCCAGCCTCTTGCGCGGGCTCCTGCTCGCGGCCGGCGCCCTCTTCGCGCTGGTCATCTCGGTGGCGGTGTGGCCCTTCCGCCCCTACCGCCCCGTGCGCTTCGCGGTGGGCGCCGCCTGGACGCGACATCGGCGAGCTGGTCGCGGCGGTTCACCGACGGCGAGCCGGCCGACACCGGGCGGCTGGGACGAGCTGGCCGCGCGCCGCCGCCGCTGCCGGGAACGGCTCGAGGTCGCCCGCAAGGCGCTGGGGGCCGCGCGCCTGGGACTGCAGGGCGAGACCAGGCGCGGCCTGCAGCTCCTCGTCCTTTACGAGATCGCCGAGCTTTGCCTGGGCGACGTGGCGGCGCTCTCGGAAGCGCTGCGGGCGCGGCATCGAGCAGGGAATGCCGCCGCCTCGCGACGCGCTCGATGCGCTTCTGCCCATCTCCGCCGCGCAGCTTGCCCTGGCCGGCGCCATCTCGCGAGGAGCAGGCCGCGGTGGAGCCGGCGCTGCACGCGACGGCGGGCGGTGAGATCGATGCCTTCGTGGAGAGGCTCGCGGCAGTGACGGCGCAAGCTGCCGAGGCGGCGATTGCCCTGGAGCGCGGAGGCGAAGGGCCGCAAAAGCCCGGTGCCCCGCCCGCCCGCGATCAGCCGCCCTCGTTGCGCGACGCGCTCGCCTGGGGCTCGGCGGAGCTGGAGCACGCGCTGCGCGTCGCCATCGTCGCCACCGCCGGATCGCTCGCTCGCCGCGGCGCTGCACCTCCAGCGCAGCTACTGGGTGACGGTGACCATCGATCATCGTGCTGCAGCCGCACGCGGTGGGAACCGTGCGCAAGCGCGCTGCAGCGCGTGGGCGGCACGGTGGTCGGGCGGCATCTTCGCGGCGCTGCTCGCGCGCGCCGTGCACCGGCCGGCGGCGCTCGGACCGGTCCTCTTCTTCCTCGCCTGGATGGCGGTGGCGGTGCGGCGCATCAACTATGCCGCCTTCGCGGCGCTGCTCACGCCGGTGTTCGTGCTGCTGGCGGAGAGCGGCGGCCCGCACCTGACGCGCACCCGCATCGTCGACACGCTCGCGGGAGGGGCGCTGGCGCTCGCCGGCGCGCTCACCCTCTGGCCCACGCGCGAGCTCGAGCGCATGCCGGCGCTGATCGCTTCTTTGCTCCAGGCCGAGCGCGACTACCTGGCCGCGGTGCTGCGCGGGGCCGACCAGGCGGCGCTGCTTGCGACCCGCAGGCGCGTCGGCCTCACCGCCGCCAACGCGGAAGCCGCCCTGCAGCGCCTGCTCGGCGAGGCGCAGCCTGCGGACCGCATCCAGCCGCTGATGTCGCTGCTTGCCTACGCGCGCCGCGATCGAGCGCGTCGATCACCGCTGCTCGGCACCGCGCCGCCGCCGCCCGATGCCGGCGCGCGGATGGAAGAGATGCTGGCGGGCCTCGCGGAGGCGGCCCGCGTCTCGGCGCCACCGCCTTCCTTTCCCGCGCTGGACGAAGCCGGGCTTCCGGAGGCGGCGCGGCGGCTCTTGCGGCAGATCCGCGTGGCGCATTCCGCGCTCGCGCGCCTCACTGCGCGGAGTTAATCTCCGCCACCCATGCGTACTGCCCTGTTGCTCGCCGCCGCCTGCGCCACCGCGCCGCGGCCCGCGAGAGAGTCTCGCCCGGCTGGAGCAGATGTTGCTGGAGGCCATCCGCTTTCCCACCGTGGCGGGCAACGACCAGGCGCGGCGCGACCAGCAGGCGTGGCTCCTGCGCACGGCGGCATCGCTGGGGCTGGTTGCGCGCGATGCGGGTCCGGTGACCGAGATCGAGCTGCCCGGACCTGCCGGCGCGCCGGTCCTGGGGCTCGTGGTGCACGGCGACGTGCAGCCCGTGGACGAGAAGCAGTGGACGGTGCCGCCCTTCGCCGGCGTCTCCAGCGGCGGCGTCGTCTACGGCCGCGGCGCCGCCGACGACAAGGGGCCGCTGGTCCAGGCGCTCCTGGCCCTTCACGCCATCCGCGATCTGCCGCGCACGCAGACGGTGCGGCTGCTGGTGGGCAGCGACGAGGAGAGCGGCTCGTCCGACATGGGCATCTATCTGAAGTCCCACGCGCCGCCCGCCTACACGCTGGTCCTGGACTCCGAGTTTCCCGTCGTCGTCGGAGAGAAGGCGTGGGACGGCCTGGCGGTGCTTCCCGCAGGACGACGATGGCGGCACAAGGCAAGCCGTGGAGCATCGCCGAGATCGCGCGCCGGGCTGGCGCCGAGCATCGTGCCCGACATCGCCCGCCTCACGCTGCGCTGGAGCCAGGGCGCCCCTTCCTGGGACGCGTTGGAGTCAGCGGCTCCGCGCGAAGACGCCTGACGCGGGGACCCGGCTCGAGCTGCGCGGCGCGGGGAGCTTCTCGACGTGATCGTGCACGGCCATTCCGCGCACGCCGGAGTGAACCTCGCCGGGGGACGCAACGCCCTGGTCTCGCTCGCGCACCTGACCGCGGGCGAATTGCCCGACTGCGCGCTCGCCGACCTGCTTCGCCTTCGCGGCGCACGCCGGAGAAGACTTGCACGGCGCGACGCTCGGGTTGCCCGCGCACGCCCAGCCGGGCTGGCGCGGCTGGGACGTGAACGTGGCCACCCTGGGCCCGACCGAGCGGCTGGGCGGCAAGCTCGCGCTGGTGATCAACCTGCGGCGCCCGCCGCCGCTCAGCGGAACGCAATCGCGCGACCTGCTCTTCGCGCAGGTGAAGCAGTTCTCGCCGCGCCTCGTGCCGGCGGAGTTCTACTTCCAGGACGAGCCGCTGGTCTTCAACCGCGACGCGAAGCTCGTGCGCAGGCTGATGGACGACTACGCCCGCGCCACCGGCGAGCACCCGCCCCCCGCGATCTCGGGCGGCGGCACCTACGCGAAGCGCCTGCCCAACGCCATCGCCTTCGGCATGTGGTTTCCCGGCAAGCCCTATCCCGGCCACGACGTCGACGAGCAGATCCCGGTCGCCGACCTCCAGCGCGGCCTCGACGTGCTGGTCGAGACCTTGCGAGACCTCGTCACCCATCCGCCCATGCAGGACCCGCTGCAGCCGTAGTAGTCTCGCCGCCCCGATGCGCATCGCCCGACGACTCGAGAACCTGGCCCAGTCCGACATCCGCCGCATGACGCGCGAGTGCGAGCGCGTGGGCGGCATCAACCTCGGCCAGGGCATCTGCGACCTGCCCACCCCGCCCCTGGTGCGCGACGGCGCCATCCAGGCCATCCGCGAGAACCGCAGCACCTACTCGTTCGCGGAGGGCACGCTGGAGCTGCGCAAGGCCATCTCCGAGAAGCTGCTGCGCGACAACGGGCTGCAAGCCGACCCGGCGAGCGAGATCTGCGTGACGGTGGGCGCGAGCGGGGCCTACGCCGCCGCCATCAACGCGCTCTGCGATCCCGGCGACGGCATCCTCCTCTTCGAGCCCTACTACGGCTATCACCTCAACGCCGCGCTGGTCGCGGGCCTCGTTCCCCAGTTCGTGACGCTTTCGCCGCCCGATTTCACGCTGCGCGAGGAAGCGCTGCGTGCGGCGATCACCCCCAAGACGCGCGCGGTGGTGGTGTGCACGCCGTCCAATCCCAGCGGCAAGATGTTCTCGCGAGAGGAGCTCTCGGCGCTCGCGCGGGTGGCGAAGGACCAAGACCTTTTGGTGATCACCGACGAGATCTACGAGTACATCCGCTACGACGGCCGCGCCCACGTCTCGCCGGCCAGCGTGGGCGGGCTGCGCGATCGCACCGTCAGCATCATGGGGCTCTCCAAGACCTTCAGCATCACCGGCTGGCGCCTCGGATACGCCGTCGCTCCGGCGGAGCTGACGCGCGCCATCACGCTGGTCAACGATCTCTATTACGTCTGCGCGCCCACGCCGCTGCAGCTCGGCGCCGCGGCCGGATTCGCCGCGCCGCGCTCCTACTTCGACGAGCTGCAGTCGGGCTACCAGCGCAAGCGCGACGCGCTCTGCTCGGCGCTCGCCGCCGCCGGCCTTCCCCCCATCGTCCCGCAGGGCGCCTACTACGTGCTCGCCGACTGCAGCCGCCTGGGCCTTTCCACCTCGCGAGCGGCCGCCATGCACGTCCTGGAGACGGCGCGGGTGGCGTCGGTGCCGGGCAGCGCCTTCTACCGCGGCGCGGAAGGCGAGAAGCTCTTGCGCTTCTGCTTCGCCAAGGACGACGAGGTGCTCGCCGAGGCGTGCGGGAGGCTGCGCGCGCTCCGATGAGATCTCCGCTCTTCGCCATCTTCCTCATCGTGGTGGTGGACGTGCTCGGGCTCACCATCATGTTCCCCCTGCTCCCGTTCTACGCGGAGCATTTCGGGGCGAGCCCCAGCGTGGTGGGCCTGCTCGTCTCCACCTACGCCTTCTGCCAGCTCGTGGCAGGTCCCGTGCTCGGGCAACTCTCCGACCGCATCGGCCGCAAGCCGGTGCTGATGGCGAGCCAGATGGGCACCTTCGCCGGCTTCCTCGTGCTCGCCTGGGCGCCGAATCTCGCCGTGGTCTTCGTCGCGCGCATCATCGACGGGCTCACCGCCGGGAACCTCTCCATCGCCCAGGCCTACATCGCCGACGTGACCGAGCCGAAGAACCGCGCCCGCGCCTTCGCCGTCATCGGCATCGCCTTCGGGATTGGATTTCTCGTCGGTCCCGGCGCCTCCGGGTACATGACCAAGCACTTCGGCTACCACGTGCCCATCCTCTGCGCGGCGGGACTCTCGCTGCTCAGCATCCTCGGCACCACCTTCCTCT
The DNA here is from genome assembly GCA_963792275.1 of uncultured delta proteobacterium. Taxonomy (GTDB): domain Bacteria; phylum Myxococcota; class Myxococcia; order Myxococcales; family 40CM-4-68-19; genus 40CM-4-68-19. Next base: position 349,131 of record CAWBVQ010000003.1, on the reverse strand, counting down.
TGCCCGCGGTGCCGGTCCATCCGGAGGGCGAGAGGGCCGCCAGCGCCGCGCAGGAGATCGACGCGCCGGTCGCGCCGGGGGGCAAGCGCCTTCGGGTATTCGACTGGGGCACCTACGTGCAGTACTTCCGCCGGCCGCTCCTCGGCGGGCTGCTCGCCGAGTTCTTCCTCTTCACCTTCGCCTTCTCCACCTTCACCTCCGGCTTCGCGCTCTTCGCGGAGCGCCGCTTCCTCTGGCACGGCGTGCCCTTCGGCCCCAAGGAGGTGGGCTACGTCTTCATGTACTCCGGCTTCCTCGGCATCATCGTGCAGGGCGCCATGCGCCAGGGCGCCCTGGTGAAGCGCATCGGCGAGGTGCGGCTCGTGACCCTGGGCTTTCTCTGCGCCGCGGTGGGCTACGTGGTGCTCGGCTTCAGCTTCGGCGTCGCCATGCTCCTCCTCGCGGCCAGCTTCTCCTCCTTCGGCACCGGCGTCTTGCGCCCCGCGCTCACCAGCCTGATCACGCAGCAGGTCTCGCGCACCGAACAGGGGGTGGTGCTGGGCCTCAACCAGTCGCTGCTCTCGATCGCGCAGATCGTCGGCCCGGCCATCGCCGGCGCGCTGATCGATCGCGGGCATCTCACCGTCTGGGCGCTCTGGGCAGCCGCGATCATGACGGCTGCGCTGGTGCTGAACTTCAGGGCGCGGGAAGCGCGCCAGCAGGCGCACGCGGCGGCGTGAGAGGTGTTTTTTTCCGTTTTGCGGCGCGGGCGCACCTGCGTTACGCTCCTTCACGTTGGCGAAAGGAGGTGATGCAATGGCGAGTCACACGAAGGCTTCTGCCATTCGCGTCGCCTCGACGGGTTCGCGCCGCTAGATGTTGCCAGGCGACCGACGTAGCGCGGAGTCCGCCCGCAGGCAGTGCGGCAACCGACGGCGCGGCGCGCCGGGCCAGACACTGACGCTCCCGGGCGTTCTTTTTTTTCGGCTCAGCGACCGCCGCGGTGCCGCCGGATGACGGTTGCCGGTGGCGTCCGCACCTTCACTCGAGGTAACGAGAGCAGCCGTTGCCGTAGCTCCTCCAGTGTCGGCTGCTCGGCAAGGCGGCGGGCCTCGCGGAGCAGCAGCTCCGACAACGTGATCGCCTCCTTCGCGGCACGTATCCTGAGCTTGCGATGAACCTGGTCCGGAACGTTGCGGATCTGGATCGTGCGGGACATGCGAGGTTCCCAACTTGTCCCAGGACAAGCCCGAGGGCAACCCGCTGCAAGATTGTGCAAGCAAGCACCGGCGCGAAGGCGTAGGACGGCCTCAATCGGGAGGCACACATGGCTACCCTGCGGAAGGAGATCCTTCTGGCCGCGCCCGCCGAGCGGGTCTGGGACGCGGTGCGAGACGTGGGCGCGCTGCACACGCGCCTCGTCCCCGGTTTCGTGCAGGACACGCGGCTCGAAGGCGAGGTGCGCGTGGTCACCTTCGACAACGGCATGGTGGTGCGCGAGCCCATCGTCTCCGTCGACGATGTCCGGCGGCGCCTGGCCTGGACGGCGGCCGGCGGCAGGACCACGCACTACAACGCGGTCCTGGAAGTGTTCTCCGAAGGCCCAGGCTGCCGGGTGGTGTGGACCATCGATCTCCTTCCCCACGAGCTGAGCGCCGCGATCGGTGCCATGCAGGACCGCGGGCTCGCCGCAATCAGGAGTTCGGGCACGTTCGAGGCGGACCGCGGCTAGAACCCGCGCGAGGCCGGAGAGCCGGGCAGGTACGCCGGGCCGACTTGAAGGCGCGGCCCGCTGGGCATGGCGAGCAGCGTGAAGGCGAACCCGATGGTGGCGCGTCCGTCGGAGACGAGCCCCGGAGGCGGATTGGGGAACCGCTGCACCACCCGGAACGAGTCCAGCGCCACCTCGTCGAGATAAGGCACGCCGGACGACGCCACCACGTGCACGTCCACGATCTCGCCGGACTTGTCGATGGTGTACTCCACCACGGTGCGGCGGTCGCGGTACGAATAGAGCTGGCCGGTGGGGTCGCGCTTGGTGGACTCGTCCTGGACCTTCTGCGTCCACACCCGCGCCACCGACTCCTTCACGCGGTTGAGGAAGCCCGCGTACTTGAACCCGCGCGCGTTGAGGAAGGTGCCTTCGCCCTCCTCCAGGCCGCGCAGGTCGTCGGGCATGGGCCCGCCGGTCATGGGCCCGGTGGCGCCGATGGGCTGGTCCAAGGTCAGCTTGAGCGGCTTTTGCAGGCCCGGCGTTCCCGGCGCTGCGCCCTCCGCTCCCGGCCCCACGCTGGAGGTGCTGCCGTTGCTGCCGGGATCGGCCATCGCGATCTTGTTGCCGGCGCCCTTGACGGCGTCGCTGTGGTCGCGGTTGCGGAAGGTCCCGTCCGGCATCGCCTCCATGTGCAGCGGATCGCGGCGCTCCTTGCGGGGCAGCTCGGCCATCTGCTTGGGCCGCTTCTGCTCGCGCCCGCCTCCGGCGTTGCCGTTGTCGCCGGGCTTCTCGCTCACCGCGGGCGCCCCCTGCTGCGCCTTGTCCTCGCGCCCTTCCTTCTGCAGCTTGGAGAGCGCGTTCTTGTAGAAGGCGCTGGTCTCGCGGGCGCGGGTCTCCTTCTCCACCTTGCTGTCGTGCTCGGCCAGGTACTTGGTGGGCTTGTCCGGCGCCTGATCGTTGGTGGGCCCCAGCGAGACCACCTGGCCCTTCTCCAGCTTCTGCTCCTCTTCCGGAGGAGGCTTGGGCGTGGGCGGAAGCTGCGGCACCTTGGTCTGCTGGGCCAGGTTCTGCACGTTGGCCGGGTTCGTCGGACGGATGCCCTGCAGCTGCGAGCGGTTCGAGGTGACCAGCGAAACCACCTGCTTCACCGGGTGCTTGCGGCATGTGGAACATCGCGTCCTTGGCGATGCCCAGCATGAGGATGACGTGCGCGACGACCGAGAGGCCGACGGCGTAGGCGAGGCGGCGTCCGCGCCGCACTGGTTGCTGGGGCAAGGACATGCCGGGCCTATTGTAGCCCCCCCGGCGCCCGCCGCGCGACGGGACTACCGGCGCAGGTGGCCGTTTCGGGGGATCGCTGGAAACTCCCGGGATCACCCGCTTCCAACAGCAGGGCGTCGCTAGTAAATCCGCACCGGCGCCGCCCCGGAATAGTACCAGTCCAGGATCTCGCGGTAGGTGGCGCCGCGCTCGGCGCGGCCGATGGCGCCCGTCTGGCACATTCCGCTGCCATGACCCCAGCCTCCTCCGGTAAACAACCACCCTCCGGCGGCCCTTTCCACCACGAACATCCCGCTGTTCAGGTTCCTGAACATCCGGCGGATGGCCAATTCGCCGTGGATGCGAGCGCTCGCCCGGCTGCCCGAGACATGGAGGGCGCGCGCCCTGCCCGAGACCCCCCTGCCCTCCACGGCGAGCGCGGTCACGTGCCCGGTGGCGAGCGGCGCGCAGATCTCGTCCACCTCCGCCTGCGTGAACGAGCGCCGCCAGCGCACCTTGTCCGGCCGGGCGAAGCCCGACTGCGCGCAGTAGCTGGCCACCGGGTCCAGCCGCACGAAGCGCGAGACCAGCGCGGCGCCGATGCCGTCCTTGAACTGGGCCATGCCGGGCGCTTTCGGGATCGAAGTCCGGCCTGCCCCGCAGCGACGGATCGGCCGGCCCGCCCCAGACGGCGTCGTTGTCCTCGGTGAAGCCGCCGCACACGGCCGAGTAGACGGAGTCGACCAGCCGGCTCTCGCCGCCGCGGGTGGCGAAGAGCGCCTCGCCGCGGGTTGCATCCACCGCCGCGCCCGGAGCCGGCTCCTCCGCCGCGACGCCCCGGTAGACCTGGCAGTGCTGCTCGGCGCAGAGCAGGTACGGATCCCCGAGATGGCGCGCGCCGATCTTGGCCAGCACCTCGCCGCGCGCGGTGACCGCCTGCGCCTTGAGCGCCTCGGGATGGGCGCGGGGGAAGATCTCGCTCGGGACCACTCCCTTGACCAGCCGCTCCATCGGCAGCGCAGCCACCAGCGCCAGCGCGCCCCCCGCGTCGAGGCAGGCGAAGAGCCGCCCCGGATAGGTGCGCTCCTCGTAGCCATGGAAGCTGTAGCCCATGCCGTGCTCCACCTCTTCCACGGCGATGGCCGGCTCCGCCCGCAGCTCCAGCGCGCCTTCGCCGATGGCGGCGGAGGCGCCGTGGGGATCGCGCAGCTCGATGCGGCCGCGCGGGCGCACCGCGAGCTCGCGCCGGATCTGCACGCGGACGCCGAGCCGCGCTTCCAGCTCCTCTGCCTGCCGCTGCGCGCCGAGGTCGGTGGCGTCGCCCTGCGCGAGGATGGAGTAGCGGCGCGTGTCGACCACCTGGCCGGCCACTCCGTACGCCTCGCCCACGGTGGTGACGCGGACCGGCACGCCCTTCTTCGCCCACTGCTGTTGCGCCCGGGCGAGGCCCTGCTTGTCGTCGTAGCGGAGCTGCTCCAGCTCCACCCAGGAGGCGCCCACGCCCGGCGCGCCCTCGAGGAGCTGCAGGGTCCAGCGGCCCTGCGGCCCGCCGTGGACCGCGGGGACGGTTTCGCCCGCCGCGGTACGGGAAAGAACGGTGAGCGGCCCCTGCGGGCGCAGCGACGATCTGCTGCCGCCCTTCCGGCCACGCGCACGGTGATGAGCGGCTCGCCGTCCTCGAAGGAGACGCGGCGCGACCAGAGCAGCTCCAGCGGATCGTCGGGGGCGGGAGCGCCGGTGAAGAGCGGGTCCTCCGCGCGCACCGCGTGCGAGAGCAGGGCGCCGCCGAGGAAGGAGAGGAACCGGCGCCGCGGCGTCTTCATTTGCGCAGGTGCGTCCGCTCCACGTAGCCGCGGAAGGCGGCGCGCAGCCGCTTGGAGAGCGGCCCGGGCTTGCCGTCGGCGACCTTGCGCACCTGCTCGCCGTGCGATTCGAGGAAGACGAGGCTGGTGACGGGCATGGCCTCGCGCAGCGTGCTGGTCATGAAGACCTCGTCGGCGGCGGCGAGCGCCTCGGGGCCGTGCGGCTCCTCGCGCAGGATCAGGCCTTCGGCGCGGGCGATCTCCACGAAGACGGCGCGGGTCACGCCTTCCAGCATTCCCAGGCGCAAGGGCGGCGTGACCAGGACGCCGCGCTGCACGAAGAAGACGTTGGAGGTGGTGGCCTCCGGTCACGTGGCCCGCGAGGTCCAGCAGGATGGCGTCGTCCGCGCCGGCGTCGTGCGCCTCGCGCAGCGCGAGGATGTTGTTCAGGTAGTTGCCCGTCTTGAGGGCGGGGTCGAGGCACTGCGGCGGATTGCGGCGCGTCTTGGCGATGGCCATCTGCAGCCCGCGCTCGTACTGCTCCTCGGGCGGCGGCTGCAGCGGGCGCACGATGATCACCAGGCGGTGCTCTTTGGAGAGGTGCGGCGAGAGGCCGAACTGTCCTTCCCCGCGGGTGATGACGATGCGCGCGTACGACTCCGGGTTTTTCGCCGCGTCCAGCGTGCGCTGCAGCTCTTGGAGGATGCGTCTCGCGCGGAGGAAGGCGTCAGGCCGATGCGCTGCGGCGGTCTTCTCCAGGCGCGCCATGTGCCGGTCCACCTCGAAAGCGCGCCCGCCGTAGGTGCGCACCACCTCGTAGACGCTGTCGCCGTAGAGGAAGCCGCGGTCGAGCACGGGCACCAGCGCCTGCTCGGGCGGGACGAGCTTTCCTTCCACGTTGCAGAGGACCGGCACCGCTCTCTGCTACCGCCCCGCGCTCCGGCGTGCAACTTGGCGATGCACCGGCGCGGGCGATCGTGTAGATCTCGCCTCCGAGCCGCTAGCTCAGCTGGTAGAGCACCGGCCTTTTAAGCCGAGGGTCCTGGGTTCGATCCCCAGGCGGCTCACTTTGCAAGGATGTCCGGTATGCCAGCGGGAATACACCGGCCAAGTCCCGTCGCGAGCGACTCGCATCGACAAACATGTCCGTCATTTGTCCTTCTCCGGCGGTCACCGCGGCCCCGGCCAAGCCGGATTTCAGGTCGGTGGATGCGGATGGAGCAGCGCCGGCGGAACGTCGAGATAGGCCGCCGCGTCCGCGGCCGCGTCCTCCAGCGTTGGCACGAGGTGCAGGTGGCCTACCTCTTCCTGGATTCCGGCCTTCTTCAGGACCGCGGCCGGCTGCGGCCTCAGGCCGGCCATGATGCAGAAGATGCGCTGCTGCCGCAGCCGCAAGAGCGCGCTCTCCAGCGCTACCAGGCCGGTGACGTCCATGGCCGGCACCGCGCCCAGGTAGAGGATGAGCACCCGCGGCCGTTGGCCGATGGCCTTGAGCGCGTCCATCGCCGACTCCGCCGCGCCGAAGAAGAGCGGGCCGTTCACCTCGTAGAGCACCACCTCGGGGGGCAGCTTGAGCTTGAGGTGCGGGTGCTCCTCTCCAACCAGCTGCACCGAGGCCACCTCCGCCATCCGCCGCATGAAGAGGAAGGCGGCCAGCACCATGCCGGCGGTCACCGCCACCACCATGTCGAACACCACCGTCAGCGCGTAGCAGGTGACCAGCACCGCCACGTCGCTCTTGGGCGCGACCCTGAGCATGTGGGCGAAGTGGCGCGCTTCCGACATGTTCCACGCCACCATCATCAAGAGCGCCGCCAGCGAGGCCATGGGCAGGAGTGAGATGGCGGGCGCCAGCAAGAGCACCGCCAGCAGCACCACCACGGAATGGACGACGGTGGCGATGGGCGAGCGGCTTCCGTAGCGGATGCCGGTGGCGGTGCGGGCGATGGCGCCGGTGCAGGCGATGCCGCCGAAGAAAGGACAGAGGATGTTGCCCACGCCCAGCGCCAGGAGCTCGGCGTCGGGATCGTGCCGCGTCCCGGCCATCGCGTCGGCCACCACGGCGGAGAGCAGCGACTCGATGGCGCCCAGGAGCGCGATGGCGATGGCCGCCGGAAAGAGCGCGCGGAAGGTAGCCAGCTCGAGCGGCAGGTCGGTCCCCAGATGCCAGGGAAGCACGGGCAGCGGCGGCAGCCGCGGGATGCCGTGCACCTGCACGCCGTCGACGACGGTGACGAAGCGCGAGCCGATGGTGGCGACGTCGAGGCGCAGCGCCCAGGCCACCACCGCCGCGAGCGGCAGGGCGATCAGAGGCGCCGGCACACGCTTCGTCCACCGGGGCAGCAGGATCAGCACCGCCAGCGTGAGCAGGCCGATGGCCAGCTCGGAGACGCGCGCGGTGTGGCGCGCTTCCACGTACGACCAGGCCCTCTCGAGGAAATGGTCGGGTGTCCCCGTGGGAGCAAGCCCGAGCAGGTCCTTGAGCTGCAGGACGCCGATCACCGTGCCGATGCCCGCGGTGAACCCGGTGGTCACCGGATGCGGGATGAACTGGATGAGCCGCCCCAGCCTGAAGAGCCCCATGCCCGCGAGCAGAACTCCGGCCATGGCACCTGCCACGAGCAGGCCGGACATCCCGCGCCGGACCAGGATGGGGGCGAGGATGACGATGAACGCGGCGGTGGGTCCGGTGACCTGGAAGCGGGATTCCGCCGAGCAGCGGCACCACCGCCCCCGCCACGATCGCCGTGTAGAGGCCATGCTGGGGAGGCGCTCCTACGGCAATGGCCAGCGCCATCGACAGCGGCAGCGCCACGATGCCTACCACTACGCCGGCGAGCACGTCGCGGCGCAGGTCGGACGCGCCATAGCCTTCCGAGAGTACCGCGCGCAGCGCGGAGCCCGGCAGCTTCCTCAGCGGGATCTGCTCCGAGTGGGCGTAGCGAGTGCGTCCCATGCCTGGGTTCTACACGATGCGCCGATCCGCGGGCTCCAGGCCGCCGCGGACGTCACGGCGTCACGAGCGGGAAGTCGCCTTCTACAAAGGACCTGCCGGGATTGTGGGTATAAAGCGGAGTGCATGGCAGGCGCGCGTGCGGTCAGGTCCTGGAGCTCGTAGTCGGCGCTCGATGAACTCGCCGTCGTCGCGCTCGAGGGGCACAGGGCGGTTTCATGGATCTGCTGGTTTGCATCGAGACTCACATCGCTTCCAGGCGCAGCAGGCTTTGCGGGTGGCGATCGTGCTCGGGTGCGAGCGGCGGAGCGCGGCGAGGTTGGCCACGGTGATGGCCGTGTCGGGATGGCCGCGGCCGAGCAGCCTTTCCTTGATCGCAAGCGCCCTGCGGTAGAGCCGCGCCGCGTCCGCGTCGTCTCCGCTCGCATAGCGGAGGGCGCCGAGGTTCTGGCAGGTCACGGCGACCTCGTAATCTCGGGGTCCATGAACGCGTTCGAAAATCCGCATCGTCCTGCGCTGATCACCCCGACGCTCCAATTTCCACCCGTTCCAGGCGCGCGCCGAGATATGCCGCGAGTCGCTCCGCCTCCTCCGCCGCTTCGGCCCGGACCCGCGGAGGCAGGCGGGTGAACGGGTCGATCCGCACCGTCAAGCCGCCCGTTCTTGCGCTCGTGCCGCCAGACGCCTTCGACGTGCCCATCCACGAGCAGCGCCGGCGAGATCCAGCCCTGGGGCCGGTAGATGCGGCCCTTGTGCGCTGCGGCGAACAGGCCGCCCGAGCGCGGAGCTCCGACGATGTACGGATCGAATGCGGGCAGCAGGCGCACCGAGCGCGCTTGCCCCGCGGAACGGGGCTCACCGTCGAGCAGATAGGCGCGCCTGCCCTCGAGATCGACGCCCCTGACGTCGAGCGATTCGATCAGCCGCTGCGCCTCGGCGAGCGAGATGCCGCCCCACCAGCGCGCGAAGTCGTCGCGCGTCGCGGGTCCGTAAGCGCCCAGGTAGCGGCGGGCCAGCTCGGTGAGCGCCTTCCGCGGGTCGAGCTCTCGCACCGGACCCGGATGCGTGAAGCGCACGCGGGTGCCGTCGCTCTCGGCGAAGCAGAGCTGGCCGCGGTATGCGGCGGGCTTGAGCAGGACGCCCCAGCTCTGCCGGAGAAGGACGCCCAGCCTCTTTACGCCGGTGCGCTCGGCCACCGCGTCGGCGAGCTGGTCGCGGGTGAGCACGCGGCCGCGCAGCACCTCGCTGACCGCCCCGATCGCGAGCTCGATCTGCTCGCGCGTGACGCCGAAGTACTTGACCCACCCCTGCCTCAGGTAATGCGTGTAGGTCGAGAGCGCGCCGAAGTAGACGGGCAGATCGCGCGCCGGCAACAGGTGCAGCGTGCCGCGCATCGCCCAGGTCTTGACCAGCTTGCGCTCGCGCCAGAGCGCGCGCTCGAAGGACTCCAGGGTGGCGCCCTCCACCCGTGCCCAGAGGGAGAGCGCGGCGCTGGAGAGGAGCTGGGCATGGAGGCCGCAGATCTGTCCCGCCACGCGCACCTCGCTGCCGCGCGGCGCGCGCCGGTGCAGGTGGTGGCGCTCGAGCCGGAGCGCGCGCGCCTCTTCCCACCCGATGCGCGGTTCCCGGACCGCGGGGCCTGAGCTAAGGCGAAGACGCGACGTCATACACGGAGCCGGTCTATACGCGATCCGGCCCCGTTTGAATCCGAAGCCCGGCGCATCGGCGAGCCCGCCCCGTCCAGAATCCTGCTTCGCGGCGATGCATCAGAGCCAGTCCAGGGAGAGCTCCACCGTGGCAGAGATCTCAATCGCCGGCCGGCCCAGCCGCATCGAGGCCATCGCCGCCTTCCTCGCCATCTACCTGATCTGGGGCTCGACCTTCCTCGCCATCCGCTTCGCGCTCGACTCGATTCCGCCCTTGTTCACCGCGGCAACCCGGCACCTGGTGGCCGGTTCCCTCCTGCTCGCGTGGGCGTTGTGGAAAGGGGAGCGGCCGACGCGCCAGGGCTTGCGCGCCGGGCTCGTGCTCGGGTTCCTCTTCTTCTTCGTCAGCCATGGGCTCCTGCACTGGGCGGAGCTGAAGGTCCCTTCGGGAATGGCGGCGCTGGTGATCGCGATCGAGCCGGCGATCGTGGCCCTGCTCTTGCCGCTGCTGAGGTTGGGTCCAAGGCCGCGAGGGACGACGTGGGCCGGGCTGGCGCTGGGCGCGGCGAGCGTTGCGCTGCTCTTCCGCGCCGACGTGTCTGCGGGGCAAGGCGTCTCGGTGGGGTTGCTCGCGGTGCTCCTCAGCGCGACGTCGTGGTCGTTCGGCATCGTGTACTCCCGCAAGCTGCAGCCGGCGAACGGCGCGACGCTCAATGCCGCGTTGCCGCTCCTCTGCGGCTCGTTGATGTTGCTTGCCGGCGGGTTCCTGCGGGGCGAGCATCACGGCTTCCACCTCGGCAACGTGTCGCCTCCCTCGCTCGCCGGCCTGCTCTTCCTCATCTTCTTCGGCTCGCTGACGGCGTTCAGCGCGTACTCCTGGCTTCTCAAGCACTTCGAGCCGACGCTGGTGGCGACGCACACGTACGTGAATCCGATCGTGGCGGTGCTGCTCGGATGGGCGCTCGCGGGAGAGAGGCTCACCGGGTCCATCGTGATGTCGATGGCTCTCGCGATCCTGGCGATCTGGCTGGTGAACCGCGGCGGCCAGGCTGCTCCGGTCCGCGCCGCTCATCCCATCAGACGCCACGAGCTGCAGCCTGGGTCGCTCAGGAGGCCGTGAGGCGCAGCGCCGCCGGCACAGCGGAACGACGAGCGAGCACCTGCCTCTCGCTCCCGGTGCTCGGGATGCCCAAGGTACGTCTGTTCCCTGGGAGGACGCATGCCCCGCTGCCTGCTCGTCGCCATCGCCGCGATAGCTCTCGCCTGTGGCGCGTCGTCTTCGCCCCGTCCAGGCTCCACAGCTTCCGGTCCGGATGCGGGCGCCGGCAGCGGTGTTCCCGGCGATGGGGGAACCGGCGGTGGCGCTGCCGATGCTGGCTCCCCAGGCGATGCCGGAACCGGGGGGAGCGGGGGAGTTGGTGGCGGCGGCTCCCCCGCCGACGGCGGCTCTGACAATGGCGGCCCCGCCGACGGCGGCTCTGGCAATGGCGGCCCCGCCGACGGCGGCTCTGGCATGGCGGCGCGCTGAGCGCCGATTGCAACAATGTCGTTCCGCCCGAGGGAAATCCGACATTCGTCGTGAACCTCGACGTCGGCCAGGGCTTCTGCTCGATGTCGCGCCCCGACGACGCGGAGTCGACCATTCCGCTGTCGCGCTCCACCGGCAGCTCCTCCTCGCGCGATTTCTTCTTCTTCGACTCCACGACCGGGATGGGCGTCGGCCAGCTGCACACCGGCGAGCAGGGACCTTTCAGTCTCCTCGCGCAGCCGCACGCGTACACCGGCATTTCGGTCACCGGCGGCTTCCCGATCTTCGCGACGACGGTGTTCGGCTACTCGCATACCGGCGAACCGACGACGGTGACGCAGGCGGGGCGCAATCCGCAATGGAACGTGGACCCGGGCGGCGGCACCGTGGGCATCGACCTCGACACGGCTCCCGGCGACAGCACCGTCACGTACTTCCGCTTCGACAAGAACAACGCCCTCGAGCGCCGCGTCACATTGCCGGGCCTGGTCGCGAGAATGGCATTCCCAGTCGTCTCGCTGCACGAGGGTGACACCCTCGTGGTCTTCACGCGGGACTTCCAGACGTGCAGCGGCACATGGCTCGACCGGGAAGGCAACCAGATCACGGCGCCGTTCGCGCTTCCTAGCTGCCACATCAGCAACGGCTTCCCCCTGCTCGACGGCGGCGTCGTCCTCGGGGACCAGGAACCGCCCACTCTCGAGGTTCATCTCCGGTACCAGATCGCCGACCGCGGGACGACCGTGACCGCCGCTCCGGACTGGCTCCTGGACCGCACGCCGCGGGACTTCTTCCTGCTTCCGGGCGGCAAGGGCTACGCGTTCCGCGCGGCCTCGACGGACCGGACGATCGAGCTGCGCGCGCCGGCCGGAAACCTGTGCGGCCGCTGGGATCGTCCCGAGCTCGGGAACGGTCCGCTGCTGATCGGCCGCGATGGCACGCTGGTCGTACAGGACTTCCGCGGACCGGGCTGTACCTTCAGCTGGTGGACGCAGCTCTTCCGCTGAACCCGCGGCGCTCGATACTTCGCGCCTTGGAGGCCCATCCCGGTCGCATCCATCGGCGCGCGGATGCTGAGCGGCAGCGGGCTCCGCGTCGTGGTGACAGAAACGCTCCACTTGCGCGAAAGGTTGTGCCCCGCGTGGATGCCGTGCCATCATTTTGCGTTCCAGGAGGGCTCCGGTGCGTCGATGGATGACGTGCATTTCCAGTCCTCTTGATGGCTTGCGGCGCGAACAACGCGCTTCGATCGACGCGCCGGCGGCGTTGCCGCTGGCCCTCCAGGCCGCCTGCGACGCAACCTGCAGCCGGTAGCGTTTTCCGGGACGTGCTTCTCCGGCGTGGACTACCTTCATTTTCCGCCGGGCGCCATCTACCAGGTCCGATCGGACGGTACCGTCGCGACGCTGTTCCAACGCGCGGCTGACTCCCTGACCTCCTATGCGCAAGCGCCGGACGGCACCGTCTATTTCACCAACGCGGTGAACGGAACCGCCCTCTACAAGATCGACGGAACCGGCGAATCGGTCGTCTATCGGCACTCCACCTACGTGCGCATGGTTCGAATCGATTCGAAGGGGCAGGTATATTTCAACGAAGCCTCGGGCGCCGGGGGCGACGGAACCATCTACAAGCTGGTCGATGGCGTTGCCGAGGTCTTCTACAAGGTCAAGCTGGGCACCGTGGGCGGGTTCTGGGGCGACTTCGGTTTCGACCGCAAGGACCGGCTCTGGCTGAGCTCGAGCAACGAGATCCCCTCGAGGCTCTATCTCGTGGTCGACGGCGCGCCGAAGCTCGTCTACCGCTCCAGGGAGACGGCATTCATGGGCTTCCGCTTCCTCGGCGAAACGCAGGTGCTCTTTGCCGGACAGGACAGCTTCTTGCGCCAGCTCGACTTGTGCACCGGAACGGTGACCGACGTGTACACGGTGCAGGGCGCCCTTCAGGCGCAAGACGTGAACGCCTGCCCGACGGCTGCCGCGTCCAACTGACCGCCCGCGCGTCGGCGCTCTACTGCAAGAAAGCGTCGAGGGTGAGGTCGAGCTGGACGCGGCGGGGCTTGCCCTCGACCAGCACCGGCTCGAAGGCGCAGCTCTCGACGAACTGGCGCAGCACGCCCGACTCCGCGTCGTCGCGGGCTCCCTGGATGGCCACCGCAGTCACCGAGCCATCTTCGACGATGTGAACTGCACCGAGATCGACTTCGCCGACCTGGGCCACACCAGGACCGGCTGGCGGCAGATTTCAACACCGGCTCCGCCTCCACGGTCTGCGTGGCGGTGCCGATCACGTCTCCCTTGCCACAGCGAGCGGCGATCTGCTCGAGGCGCGCGCGCAAGGCTGCGGTGGCTGCGTCGCGAAGCGGGCGAAGAGCTCGGCCCGCAGCGCGTGGACCTCGGCCGGCGCGATCTTTCGCAGCATCACGCTTCCCGCCCAGGGCTTCAGCGGGAAGCGCGATCTTGGATCATCGATCGCGACGTCGGGAAGGCAGCCTGTCCACATTCCTTCGCCGCGCGCGAGCCCGGCCATGAATCTGTCGAAGCTCGCGGGCTGGGTATCGACCAGCCAGTGCACGAGGCCCCAGGCCTGCGTCTCGAACTGGTACCCGTTGTCGTCGTTGACGATGGCGCCCATGCCCATGACGTGCATGAACCAGTCGGTCCACAGCGGCTGCCCGTAACGCAGCCACTGCCGCCGCTGCCAGGTGCTCGAGCCGCGCACCGCCACGCCCCTGCTGCGCTTGATCTCCAGCGTCTCCAGGAGACAAGCGATGCCCTCCTCGACCCAGCGCGGGTTGGTGAGCAGGTACTCGCGCAACAGCGCGTGGGTGACTTCGTGCTTGACCACTTCGGAGTCGAGCAGGTTCCCGTCGCCGCGAACCAGGATCATGCGGTCGCCGAAGTAACCGCTGCTGGCCAGGCCCACCACCGGGTCCGCCAGGAACTCGTGCAGCTCGCGGTCGCTCGCCACGGCGACCACGACGATGCGCGCGGGCGAGGTGGTCTTGCCGTGCCAGCCCGCCGCGAGGAGCGCGTTGCGGATCAGCTCCAGGTCGGCGATGTCCCGGCGCGCGTCTTCCTCGGGCACGTCGGTGCGCAGCGTGAAGTGCTCGGTCTGCAGCTCGAGCCAGAGGTCGGAGTTCCGGGAACGCAGCTCGCGCGCGCAGGCAAGGGTGAGGACGGCTGCCACCAGGGCTGTCACGCGCATGCGTGCAAGCTAACTGGACAGGCAGGCCTTTCCCAAGCGTTTTCCGAATGAGGCCTTGCTGTCAGCGGATGGGAACGAGCAGCACGGCGTGCCCCGCTCCGCTGGTCACGATGTCCCCCTTGTCGTCGATCTGGCCTGCGCCATTAACTCCGCCGCCGTGTTGTCGACGAGGCCATTGAGGTCGACCACCCGCTCGGGCGTCGCGACGATGGCGTGCGACAGGCCGCCTGCGAGCGGCCACATGACGCCCGTCGCAACGCCCGCCGAATTGACGGCGCCGAGCTGCAGGTACGCGTACCCGGGCAGCGGCCGGACCTCGGTCATCTTCCCCGACGCGTAGAAGAACCCATGGGACACGCGGGACGCGTCGAACTCGGCGGTGCCGACGATGACCCCGGCGTCGTTGATGGCGAGCGCGCGCCCGAACTGGCCGCCGAGCGTCCCCAGCTCCTCGATGACGCCGTTGCCGCGGAACACCACCGCGGTGCTGCCGCCGTGGGCCGCGGATTCGCCGACGATGACGCCGCTCGCGTTGATGCCGTAGGCGGTCGACCACCCCAGCCAGCCGATCTCGAGCGAGCCGAGATCGGTGGGCTGCGGCCCGGTCCAGGCCACGGCGCGGCTCGGTCCGTTCGCCGGCGTGGCGTAGCCCACCACCGTCCCGCGGCCGTTGATCCCCAGCGCGACCGCGGAGACGCCGCCGTCGAAGCCTGCGAGCTCGCGAAGGACAGTGCCTGAGAGCGTGAACGGGCGCGTGGCCGTCGTGGCCGGATCAGGCGAGTAGTTGCCCGCCACCGCGCCAGATTCGGTGAGGCCGACCACGTAGCCGTTGCTGATGCCGAGATCGCGCATGGTGCCGTCCCAGGTGAAGGCGCGATTCGGATTCCCGCCCCATCCGCCCGCGATCAGCTTGCCGTCGTGCGTGATCAGCCCGGCATGGCTCCACCAGCCGCCGGGCAGGACGCCGAGATCGATGGCGCGGTAGTGCAGGTCGTCGATGGCGACGCGCACCCTCGCCTCGCCGCCGACGGTGAATGCGCAGGACGTGCCCGAGCAGGCGCCGCTCCATTTCGCCGGCGCGGAGAGGAGATCGACTGCGGCGGCGAGCGACACGGGCGTCCCCGCGGCGAATTGCGCGCTGCAGATGCCGGGTGCGCTGCAGTCGATCCCGGCAGGCGTGGAGACGACCCGGCCCGCTCCAGGCCCGCTCACCTCGACGGTCACGGTGTGGAGCCGCGGCGGAGCGGGAGGCATGGCAGCGAATACAGCGCTCACGCTCGCGTCCGCGTCGACGGTCAACGTGCAGATGCTCGCGGCGCAGGCGCCACCGAAGCCCTGGAACGACTGGGCTGCGTCGGGAACGGCGCTCAGCGCGACCACCGCGTGCGCGGTGAACTGCGCGGCACAATCCTCGCGGCAATCGATGCCCGCCGGTGAGGAGATGACCCGGCCCTGGCCGCTGACGTGCACCGAGAGCGTGACCCTGGGGTCCGGCTGCCGCCGCCGTTCGACGGGGTGGGATGGCTTCCCGCATCCGGATCCCCGCTGGCAGAAGCGTCGATCGGCCTCGACCCACCGCAAGCCGCGCAAGCCAGCAGCGCGGCGGCGCACATCGTTCCCCTCATGGCCCGCCCCCCGACGGACAATACGCACGCCCGTACGTCCCCACACGCGACGGGGGCACGCCTGCCTGCTTTCACAGCCTCAGGCTGAGCGGGTGTCGGCTTGACGGCGATCTCCGATCGGCGTTCTATCGCGCCGCCTCGGCTCACAGCAGGGCGAGCGACGCCCGTGAGCAAAGGGGGGAGCCATGACAGGTTTGCGAACCAGCGCCGTTCTGGCGCTGGCAGTGGCATCGATGCCCGCGTGGGCGTTCGCCCACGAGCACGATCACGATCACGCGGCGGGGGAGAATTATGGGAAGGTATACTTCCCCACCTCGTGCAAGCCGGAGTTGCAGCCGGCCTTCGAGCGCGCCCTGGCGATGTTGCACTCCTTCGCCTACGCAAAGTCGGCGGGCGGCTTCCAGGACGTCTTCGCGAAGGACCCCGCCTGCGGTATTGCGCAATGGGGCCTGGCGATGACGTATTTCCACGTCATCTGGGGGCCTCCGACGGACGATGAGCTTGCCGCCGGGACCAAGGCGGCGCGGAAGGCGAAGGAGATCGGCGCCTCGACCGATCGCGAGCGCGACTTCATCGATGCCATCTCCGCCTACTACCAGGCGGAGCCCCCGCACGCGGCGCGCGTCGTCGCTTTCGAAAAGGCCATGGCAGGCGTGGCGCGGCGCAATCCGGGCGACCACGAGGCGGCGATCTTCCACGCGCTCGCGATCCTGGGCGTCGCCTACAACTCGCCGCCCGACAAGACGTATGCGCGGCAGAAGGACGCCGCGAAGATCCTCAATCGCATGCTCGCCCTGGAGCCCAGTCACCCCGGGATCGCCCATTACATGATCCACTCCTTCGATTATCCCGAGCTCGCTGCGCTGGCGCTGCCCGCGGCCCGCGCCTACGCGAAGATCGCCCCCTCCGCGCCCCACGCGCTGCACATGCCTTCCCACATCTTCACCCGCCTGGGCATGTGGAAGGAGTCGATCCAGTCGAACCTCGCCTCGGCGCGGACGGCGCAGGAGTGGGTCGCCGCGACGCATCCCGGTTCTGCTGCCTTCGACGGCCTGCACGCCATGGACTACCTCGAGTACGCGTATCTGCAGACCGGCCAGGACGCGAAGGCGAGCGAGGTGGCGGAGACGGTCGCCAGGGTGACGAGCCTCGACGTGCCGCAGTTTGCCGCCGCGTATGCGTTGGCCGCCGTCCCGGCCCGATTTGCGCTGGAGCGGCGCGACTGGAAGCAGGCGGCCTCGCTGACGCCGCAACCGCCCACGTTCCCCTGGGCGAAATATCCCTATGCGGAAGCCATCGTCTACTTCGCGCGCGCGATGGGTCGCGCCCGGCTGGGGGACGTGGAGGAGGCGCGGAAGGAGGTGGCGAAGTTGACGGATCTGGGAGCCTCGCTCAAGGGGCAGAAGGGATTCGACTGGGCCACCCAGGTGGAGATCCAGCGGCGCGCCGCATCGGCCTGGCTGCTGCGCGCCGAGAGGAAGAACGAAGAAGCGGTGGCTCTCTTGCGCTCGGCGTCGGACCTGGAGGATTCCACCGACAAGCACCCGGTCACGCCGGGAGCGATCCTTCCCGCGCGTGAGCAGCTGGGCGATCTCTTGTCCGAGCTGAACCAGCCCGCCGCGGCGCTCGCCGAATACGATACCTCCCTGCGCTCGGCGCCGGCGCGCTTCAACGCATATGACGGCGCCGCGCGAGCTGCCCTGCGCGCCGGAAAGAAAGCCGAGGCGAAGGCGCTCCAGGGGCGGCTGGCGGCGCTGTGCGGCGGTTCGGTGCCGGTCCGCTCCAGGATGATGACCGCGACGGAGTAAGAGGTCCCGCAGACCTCGACGGCTGGGCAAGCCGGCACATCGCCGCCATGGAGATCTGAACACCCTGCCCGCCCGCCGGGTTGTTCCGCCGCCCTCCGCGGGAGCATAAGCAACGCATGGGCAGGCCGGTGATCTACGTCGTCGACGACCAGGCCGAGCTGCGCGAATCCATCTGCGACGAGCTGCGTCGCAAGGGCTTCGAGACGGTAGGCGCGTCCCACGGCGAGCGCGCGCTCTCCCTGCTGCGCGAGGGCACACCGCCCTCGCTGGTCCTGCTCGACCTCTTGATGCCGGAGAAGGACGGCTGGGAGGTGGTGGCGGCGTTGAAGGGCGATGCCAGGCTGAAGAGCGTGCCGATCGTGTTGATGAGCGCGGTGCCTCCGCGGGCCACCACGCTGCAGGCGCAGGGCGTCGCCGCGGTCCTGCCCAAGCCGTTCACCATGGACGAGCTGATGTTCGTGGTCTCGCGCGTGCTGGAGCTGGAACGCTAGGGCCCGACGGCGCACCGCTGCTATCCGATCCCGAAATGCTCCGCCAATGCGCGCGCCACCGCGGCGTCGTCGCAGAGGTCGGTCTCGCTCCGCGTCCCCTGCGAGGTCACGATCAGCCGCCGCCCGGAGAGCGTGATCCGCCCCGTCTCCGTCGCTCGGGAGACCACGGTCTTCTGCGTGAACGAAGACTCGGGCGAGGTCTGGTGATACCGGCACCCGCCTTCGAAGGCGGAGAGCGGCCATGGGTCCAGCGTGAAGAGGTATTGCCGCTGCCAGCCCTGCTCTTCCTCGCGCAGGAGCAAAAGCCCGCCCTCCGCGGCATCGAGACGATAACGGCGGCCGCAGCCGCCTTCCTGCGGCTCGCGCTGCTCGAGTCGCAGCGGGAGCACGAAGGAGTCGCCGAATCCCACGTCGGCGAGCCAGGGCCCGTCGAGGCCGAGATCCACCCGCAGCGCCATGTGGTCGAAGGGAATGCCGGCCGGCCTGACGCGCCCGGCGAGCCGCGAGACGCGAAACCCGAGCGCCTCGAGCAGCGCCGCGAAGAGTCCGTTGAGCTCGTAGCAAAATCCGCCCCGCCGCCGCAGCACGATCTTCTCGAAGAGCGGTCCAACTTCGAGAGCGATGGGCTCGCCCCTGCGCACGGAAAGGTTTTCGAACGGCACCGTGCGCAGATGGGCCGCGTGGACGCCTCGCAACGTCGCAAGCGTAGGCGCGGTGGGACCCGCGTATCCGATGCGCCCGAGGTAGCGGCCTACGTCGAGCACGTCCGCTCAGTACCCGCTGGCCCTGCCGCCGCGTTCGGCCTGACTCGGACCCCGAAGCAGCGCGGATGGCGAGGTGCCGTAGAAGGCGCGGAAGGCGTGGGTGAAATGGCTGTGGCTGCTGAAGCCGACGTCCAGCGCGAGATCGGTGAGGCGGTCGCGGTAGCCGGGCAGTTTCTCCAGCGCGGCGGCAAGGCGCAGCCGGGTGAGGTGCTGGTGCAGCGTGTCCGAAGTGGCGGCGCGGAAGGCGCGGCAGAGGCGGAAGGGTGAGACGCCGAGCGATCGCGCCAGCCCTTCCAGCGTCACGCGCCGCGAGAACGACGACGCGATCAGCACCTGCGCGTCCGCCGCCAGCGCCGCCGCCCTCCTTGCCGCCGCGCCGCGCAGCGGCTCCGCCTCCTCCTCGGTGCAGAGCTGAAGCAGGCGCAGCGCGATCTCCTCGATCAGGACCGGATCGCCCTCGCGAACCGCCTCGAGCAGCCTGAAGTGCGCCAGGTGCAATTCGGCATTTCCCGCCAGCGTCGAGCGGCTGAAGACGCGGCCGCCGCGCGCGCCGCGGACAGCCTCGCGCAGCGTTCCCGGCTCGAACCGCAGCGAGGTGCAATGGTCGCCTCCCGGGACCGGGTGGTCCACCATGTAGGGCTCGGCCGGATCGAAGAACACCACCCGCGTGGCGTCGGCCACGTGCCGGCCCATGCGGTCGCGGCGCACGAAGGTGCCGCTGCGCACGAACGCGAGCGTCGCCACCTCGCAATGCTCCTCGTGCCGGCCGCCGCCGCAGCCGGCGCTGCACACCACGTCGCTCACGCTGACCAGCGCGCTGGTGTAGAGCATGCGCGAAGCGATGGGAAGCGGCATGCCCGATCTATAGACGCTCCAGACCGAGGCGGCTATCGGATTCCTGCAGGTGCAGGATTGCGACAGCGCGCCGGCGGTGGAATGGTTCAAACAGGGTCTTCCTCGTTCAAGGAGGCGTCATGCTCGACCATGTTTCCCTCAGCGTTTCCGACCCCCGGCGCAGCCAGGCCTTCTATGCGAAGGCGCTCGGGGCGCTCGGCTACAAGCTGATCTCCCCGGCCGAGAGCGGCTTCGGCATCGGCATCGACGGCGGGTCCACCGTCTGGGTGTCCGCCGGCGCGGCGCAGAAGCCCATCGCGCACCTGGCCTTCCGGGCAAAGGACCGCAAGCAGGTGCAGGAGTTCCACAAGGCCGCGCTCGCCGCCGGCGGCCGCGACAACGGCAAGCCGGGTGTGCGCACGGAGTACGCGCCCAACTACTACGCGGCGTTCGTGTTCGACCCGGACGGCAACAACATCGAGGCGGTCTGCCTCGGCGAGTGAGCCCGGGGCACGACGCAGCTCCGTTCAGGGCAGCGGATCGATGCGCTCGAGGATCCTGCCGACGGCGGCCTCGAGCGCGTCGCGCAATTCGCGCGGCGGGTCGGCGGCGGACCGGCGGATGCGCTGGAAGAGTTGCTCCAGCTCGCGCCGCTCTGCCCGCGCGAAGTCGGCCACCACGCCCTCGCGGCCCTCGAAGCCCGCGATGGCGCCCCTGCGCGCATGACTGCGGTGGACGACCGCGTCGTAGTGGAGGAGCGCCCGGTCGAGCAGCACCCAGGGGAAGTTCGGCTGGGCATGCGGGCCGATGCGGAAGCGGCGCCCGCCCTCCCAATAGCGCCGCGCGGCGTTCACCCAGCCCGCCACGCCGCCCGCGGCGACCTGCCGGACGCGCGCGAAGCGCCTGCCCAGGCTGAAGAGCGCGCCGGCACCGCCCACCGCCCCGCCGATGACCGTCCCCGCCAGCATGCTCGCGCCGCCCGCCATCGCATCGAGGACGCCCCCGACTGCCGCGCCCGCCAGGGCGCTCGCGCCCAGAAGCTCCGCGGGAGTGAGCCCCAGCGTCTTCCAGGTCTGCTCGGCGAAGAGGTCCTGGCGGAACACGGGACGCGCGAGGCTCGCGACCTCGAAGCGCACCTGGCGATGGCCGTAGAGCATCTCGATGCGGCGGCGCGCTTCCTCCTCGCGCTTTCGCAGGTGGTCGTGGAAGGTCCTCTCCAGCCGGTCGCGCTCGGCGTCGAGCAGGGCCTCGCTTTCCACCAACACCTCCTCGGTGTGGCTCAGCTCGTCCACGAGGAGCGCCGCGATCTCGTCCGCCGCGTCGAAGCGCCGGCGCTGCCGCTGCGCGCCCAGCGCGACCAGCGCCTCGTCGAGAGCGGGTTGCGACTCGGGGCGTAGCTCGCGGAACGTCTCCAGGAGGCGCAGCCGCTCCTCGAAGGAGGCGGAGAACGCGTCGAAGTCGCGCACGATCTTGAAGTATTGGTCGAGCGCGCGCCGCCATTCGTCGGCGTGGTCCTCGTCGCCGATGCGGTTGACCAGCGCCATGCCCGGCCGCCCTGTCCAGCGGAGGATCTCCATCTCCGCCTCGTAGTTGGGCCGGAAGGGGCGCGCGCCGTCCACCACGTAGATGACGTTGGCGCCGCCGAGGATGGGCGCGAGCAGGCGCCGCTCGTCGATGAACTCGTCCGTTCCCTCGAAGGCGCGGAGGAGCTCCGCCACGCGCGCCGGGCGGTCGGCGGCGCTGATCTCGCGAGCCCGCAGCCAGGCGAGCGCGCGGGACGCGTCCTCGAATCCGGGCGTGTCGATGAGGACGAAGAGCGCGCGGCCGTCGACGCGGACCGGGTATTCGCGGACCGCAACCGTGGTGCCGGGAAGCGCGTCGATGGCCACCGAATCGTCCTCCGCCAGCGTTGCCACGATGCTCGACTTGCCCTTGTTGACGCGCCCGACCACGGCGAAGCTCGGGACCTCGTTCACGAGCGCCCCGACAGCGGCTCCACCGCGACGTAGGGATCTTCCAGGCGTGCCACACCCTCTTGCCAGATGCGCAGGTCTGCTTGCGAGGGCGCGCGCAATCCGTCCGGCCGCACTTCGGCGAGCAGCACCATGACCGGCCGCCGCGCGCCCAGCGAGCCGCGGAGCTGCTTGAGCAGCCGCAAGACGGCCTTGTCGGGCGGCTCCCATCCCTCCGCAACCACCGCCGCGCAGGTCGCGCCGTCCAGGACCTCCTTCCAGGGCAGGCGGCCCTCCTCGTAGTCGCGCCCGCCCGCGGAGTGCACCGCGCGCACGGCCCATCGCGTCTGCCGCGCCACCGCGCCCTGAAGGCCGGGCGCGTCCGGGATGTCGCGCCAGAGGATGAGGACGGCTTGCGTTCCCTGCTCTGGCCCCCGCGCTGCCGGCGGGAGCGGGACTACTGCTGCGCGGCCCGGCTCCTCCGCCAGGGGACTGCGCGTCTCGACGTGCGGCTCGGAGAGCCGGCGGACGGTCCGCATCACCTCCACGTCGTCGAGCGGCAGCTTGTCGAGGATGCGCGCCACCCGCAAGCGCGAGAGGGCAAGCGTGGATGCGCGCGGCAACAGCCCGTAGCAGGCGACCGCGCAGAGCAGGAAGGGCCACCAGCCCCCCACCAGCTCCGGGTGCGCCGCCCTGCGGGCGCCCGAGAGGATGTATGCGCCTTCGAGGCGCGAGTAGCGGGTGGCCTCGACCAGCGCGGGCGAGGGCGCGGCGTCGGGCCAGAGCCAGCCGAAGGGCGCGGCGAGCGCATGCACGAGGCGGTGGAACCTGTGCGCGTCGAGCTGCACCAGGGTCGTGCTCCAGGAGAAGGCGATGTCGGAGAAGGCGATCAGCCGCAGGCAGCCGAGGATGGCGCCGATGTTGAAGGCCACGCCGAATCCCTGCGTCAGGCTGAGCAGGATCCACGGCTCCAGCCGGTGGTACAGGGATCGCCTGCTGCGCAGGCGGTGCCAGAGCGCGCTCCATTCCTGCGCGCGCGGTCCCGCGGTAGAACCGACCCGCGATGCGCGGATAGACGGCGGCGATGAGGCCGCGGCCCAACCCGAAGAGCGGGGTACCCAGCGCGCTGACGGGAAGGAAGAACGAGGAGAGCAGGAGGACGAAGAGCGCGATCTGCACGCCCACCAGCGCCAGCAGGAAGTCCCAGACGTTCACCGGCTCCTGGCCGTTGAAGCGCAGGAGCGCCGTCGCCGCGCCCCAACCGAGCACGAGGCCCAAGACCGCCAGCGCGCTGGCGACGCCGCGCACGGCCTGCGCCACCGTCCTGCCCGGATGCAACCGCCCAGGCTCGGCGCTGCGCAACGACTCGAGCCAGCGGCGAAGGAGCGGGCCGCGCTGGGCGGTGGCGGGCACGCCGGCCATCAAGGCGCGGTCGCGCGCGGCCAGCGCCGCGGGATCTTCCGCGCGGTCGCGCGCAAGCTGTGCCTCCAGATCGATGAGGTCGGCGAGGGTCATCCGGGCAGGAGCGCGCAAGATAGCAAGCCCGGCGCTCCCGGGCGTGCTTCCGCGCGCCGGCCTCATGCGGACGAGCGACGAGCCGAACCTGCACGCCGCGCTTGTGGGCGAGCGCGCCTGCGCCCGTGGCTTGGGATCGCGCCGCTCCATCTACAGGGTTTGCCGGTCCACACCTCGACAAGGAGCTCTGCATGGCTACGTACGACCGCACGATGGGATCCCCGCAGTTCCAGGCGCACTCGGCCGAACCCTACGACCGCGGGCTGCGGCTGAGCTGGAGTGGGGTCCTCGGCGGCACGGCCCTGGGCTGGGCGGCCTTCTCCCTCTTGATGCTGGTGGGCGCCGCCATCGGCTTCGCCAAGGTGGACCCCACCTCCTCGCAGCCCGCCAATGGCCTCGGCGCCGCCTCCGGCATCTACGGCGCCATCGTCCTCGTCGCCACGTCCTTCTTCGGCGCGTACCTGGCGGTACGCATCGCGGGAAACCGGCGGCGCCCCGACGCGCTGCTGCACGGCGGCGTGTGCTGGGCGGTTTCCATGCTGGTGGGCGCCGTCCTCGCGCTCGGCGCAGCCCGCACCGCGACCGAGAGCGCGGCCACGGTGGCCTCGGGCCCGCGCGCCCAGGCCCGCGCCCAGCGGGAGAGCAACCTGCGCTCGAACAACGGCGGCCCGACGGCTTCCGACCGCCAGCGCGCCTCCGAGGCCGCCGACACCGCGGCGAAGACGACCGGCGCCGGAGCGGGCGGCGCGGCCCTGGCGCTCGCCGCCTCGCTCCTCGGCGCTCTCGCCGCCGCCCGCCGCGGCGTGGGCAAGGGATTGTCGGCAGGCCTTCGCCGCAGCGATCGGCGCGAAGAGAAGCTCGAGGTGGCCGCGCAGCCGCGCGAGACGTCCCTGGGCGACGAGGACGCATCATCATCCCGCGGAGTTGAGGAGCCCTCCCGGCCTTCAGCCTCGTGCCTGTCTCACTGGTTACTGATGCATTGGCAGTCCAAGGAATTCCATGTCCAGCCACGAGGACACGTTCTTTGCACGCAGGCGCATGTCTGCGCGGAGCACACGTTGGTGGAGGACGCGAGGGGCGTGCAGGATTCGCAGGCATGACCGCCAGATCCGCAGGCTGAGGTAGATGTCCCTGCATTGCACGTGGTGCCGCTGCAACACCCGGTACATTGGTTGGTACAGGTGCCGCCGCACCCGTCGCTGGCCCCCGCACACTGACCGCTGCATTGAGGCGTGCAGCTCCAGGTGATGTCATAAAGCGCATGGAACAAGCCCCGGGCAGACGTCGTCCCTGTCACCGCAAGGTTGATTGTGACGCCGCTCGGCCCGATGGCGATCCGCTGCTGGGAGGACGTCATGTCATTGTAAGGCGGATCGACGGTGGACCAATTGATCACGGGTCCGTCGTAAACCTCCCGAACGGCCGGAACCGAGTTTGGAAACGGCTTCGGAATCAAGTCATGGACTTCGTAGTGGAGTGGACCGGTCTGGTGGATCGGGTCGTAGCGTGCGCACAACGCATATCCAGCGACGGTATGCATTGGGATCGAAGGATCGCGCTGAATCGGTTCCATCCAGTCCACGTTGTGCATTTCCTGTGTGCCCACATAAGGAGTGCTGTCGTTGTTCCAGCACTGCGTGGCGGCCGTCGCCGCGTCCGATTCTCCTGGTGCAAATTTGTGCCCTGCGTCGCGCCAGAGCGTGCCAACGGCCCTGATGTAGGTGCCCGGAGGAAAACGGAAATTATTATTCGCATCGAACAAGGGGAAGGGCCAGAATACGGTCGACCCATTTACGACACTGCGGGTCCAGCCTGCGGGGGCATGCGCAGTATAATCCCACCCGCTACAGTCGCAATCGTTCAACGAAGCATCGCAGGTAGAGACAACCGTGCTATCGCAGTCACCGCGTCCACGGCCCCAGCCATCGATCTCGATGTGGATCACCGGCGCGTTCACGCCACCCCAGGCTCCGGACGACCCCAATTCGGCATCGGGCGGAAAAGTCGGCGTAGGCACATAAGGCCGCGCGGGAACCGTGGCTGCAAAGGCATGCTCGATGAGGTTCCCTGGTGTGATGAACTGTACGAGGTCGTCGATCGACTTGACTGCGTAGACCTCGTTCGTGTTCGGCGTCCATCCGATGTCGACGAGCACGCTCATCACCCACTCGTCCTCGCTCGTGCGTGAAGCGTCGACGTTCGCGTGGCTTCCGGTGTTGATCACCCATCCTCGTATTTCGGCCTTTTCCTGTGCGTGACCATATGTCGACGCATCGGGCCGGTTCAGGCACGTCATATAGCCAGTTCCGTCCATCCTGATGAACGGAGTGTCGGAGTACGTCGAGTTGCTGTACGACGGAATCGTATGCCCGTCGTTGATGTTTGCGGTCAGCCGATCCTTGCGATATTTGTCGGCTTGGCCGCAAAAGTAACAATAGCCGGGCTCGCCGTTCGCCGGGCCGACCTGCTGATTCGAGCCGGCCGGCGGAGCCGCCGGCAATACGGGACAGGAGAAGCTCCTCGCAACACAAGCACCGGTCCCGTCGCAAATCCGGTTCGTGCCTGCCTCACAGGCCGTTCCTGCCGTATCGTACAGGCAGTCCCAAGCATCTTCGGCGGTGCAAATGACCCGGCTGCAAGCCGGATCACCGCAAAAGCTCGATGGCGGCTGGGGCGCCGGGCACGCGGCCAGGGCGCCTGGAGGCGCCGCCAGTGCAGCCATCGCCAGAACAGCGCAGCGGATCAAGGTGCCCGGCCGGTCAAAACGGTGATGACGGGTGAAAGCAGTGATCTGCTTCCCGCGGTGACTGGAGCCTCCTCCATGATCATCGGGCGCGATGGCCATGTTCGCCCTCCTTCGCGAATTCTGACGGACGAATGTTTTCCAATCAAGAAGGAGCTCATTTCAACGCGTACGCTGGCATTCAGCGGCTGCTCGTCTCTATAGGATTTCGTCGGGTGCCTTTGCTTGCCGATGTCGGCAAGGTCCGGAATCGAACAGCGGGGCGCCGTACGCGGCAACCGTTTTAAAGGAGCCGCTCGTCGATTCAGCGTCCACGGCGACGGAGTTGACGCCGGGACGCCAGTGTGCACCAGGACCGGCCGCCACCCCTTTGCAGGCCTCACCGACGGAGCTGAGGCTGTCCTCTGCGGCGGATCGCGCTATGCTCAACGGAGCCAGCGATACGCGAGGAGCCCCACGTCGATCTCGAGTTCCTGGCGGTGGAGACGATGGCGGCAGAAAGCGACGAGCACAGGGTCCTTGCCGTCCGAATCACCTGGTGGGCCATTCTCCTGTGTGCACTGGCTCTCATGGTGGCGCCCTGCCTTGGGCATTTCGACGACACGGACGCTCAACTTTACGAAGTCGTCATCCGGAAGATGGCGGAATCCAGGAGTTGGCTGGACCCGTCATACCTGAACCATCTCTACCCGCACTTCCGCGACCACTTGCCGTTTGGCTTCTGGCCGTTCGTCGTTGCCAGGTTGAGCCTCGGCGAGCATGGCCCCCGTTTCCTGGCCGCGGCCATTTCCCTGATGGTCGTCATCGGGGTCGGTCTCGTCGGCAGAAGGCTGATGGGAGATTGGCCGGCGTTGGCGGCGATGCTGGTGCTCGCCTCGACTGAGACGTTCTTCCGGTATGGCGCACAAACCAGGCTCGATGGTCTCGTCGTGCTGTTCGGCAACGCAGCCGCCGTACCGGCGATACTCGGCTCTCGACGAGCTGCTCACTGGTTCGTGGCTGCAGTTTCCGCGGCGCTCGCCGTGCTGGTGAAAGGCCCCTTTGGACTCGTCCCTCTGGTTGCGGCGGCGTCGGCAAGGGCGATCGTCGACCGCTCTGCGTCTGCTTTGACGCGCGGTGTGCTCGTCGCAGTCACGGCGTCCACTCCCACGCTTGCCTTCCTTTTGCTCGACCGCTCCGTGCTCCACGCTGGCTGGTGGGGTTCGTACGTGCATGATCAATTGCTCTCCTCCGCGGTTGGCATGCGAACCGACGGCAGCCTCCACTGGTGGTTCCCTTTCGCAAGCGTCGCGGGACGCTTCTGGCCGGGGATGGCGCTTCTGGCGGCGGTTCCCTTTGCCCTTCAGCGCCGGGGTCCGGCGTGTTCGAACGCCAGGCTCATCCTGGTCTTCTGCTTTCTGATGCTCGTCGAGCTCTGCATGCCCGCTCGAAAGGTCTGGAACCACGAGCTCACCGCATACCCGGGCCTGGCGCTCCTCGCTGGAGCAGCGCTCCTCCCGGCGGCCAGTTGGTTCGAGAAGGTGAGACATCGTACGTGGGTGGCGCTTGGAACCATGGCCGCGGCGATTGTCGTGGTCCTGTTCGCTCCGCGCATCGGCGCGATGCTGGACGGGGAACCGTGCGTCGGGTCGAGGGAATTCGCCCGCGTTTTCGATCATATGGGCGCTGGCGACCCGGTACTCGTCGTATCGGCTCCCACCTCCTGGCGGACGCTGGCCAGCCTCGCGGCCGAACGGCGTCTGGAGCCACGGCCGGAATCCTCGATCCCTGCTTCGGCTTCCGCAGGAGCAGACGTTGCTATGGTCCAGGACGACCTGATCAAGGGGCCGGCAGGTGGCTGGCGCCCGTTGATGCAGGCGCGAGGCTGGACCGTCCTCGCCCGGGTGAAGACGAAATAGCGCGCTCTCCCACGCGGTACCTCGCGCAAGCGGTGCGCGTCGGGTTCGATTTCCCGTCATCTCTTGAACATGCCGGCGAGCGCGCCGCTCGACCCGGAACGTTTGCATGCAAAGGGTTCGCGCGCCCATGCCAACCGAAGGCAATCGACGCGCTCCGAAGCCGTTTGCTCCGAGCCGTCGCGCCTCCCTTGCGACGAGGAACACCCCATGCAGCGATCGCTCGCCCTTTCTTTGTCCTGCGCCGGACTGTTGACGGCCGGCGCGGCCCATGCCGCCACCCCGGCCAGCGGCACCCTCACCGATCTCTCTGGACCCGTGACCTACACCGCGGGGCCGTTCACCGTCGCAAATCCGACTCCGGTGCCGCTGCTCGACAGCGGGCCGGAGTGCAACAACCCGGTGCAGCCCTGCGACGACTTCTCCCTCACGGTGTCGTTGCCCGCCGACTACGCGGTCAATCATCCCAACGACAAGATCCAGGTGAAGGCGGGTTGGACCGACACGGGCTCGGGGCATTCCGACTACGACCTCTACGTCTTCAAGGGCGCGGTCACCGTCACCGACGGATCGCAGCAGGCGCTGACCCAGTCGTCGACCGGCACGAATCCCGAGGTCACCACGCTGTTCGATTTCAACGGCACGAGGAGCTTCACCGTCAAGGTGGTGCCGTTCACGCCCACCGGCGAGACGGTCCACGTGGAGGTCTCGCTCGTCGCCGGCCCGCCGGGAGCGCCGAGCGCGGGCTTCGGCCAGGCCACACCGGTTGCGCCGGGCGTTCCCCGCTACCAGAACTTCTTCCCGCCGGCAGGCTCGGCGGCCGAGGGCAGCGCCGGTGAATTCAACATCGGCTTCAATCCGAAGACGGGCAACATCCTCACGCTCTCGGATCTGGACACCTTCCGCATCACGCCGCCGGAAAAGCGAAACCCGCCCTTGCCCGAGGCCGGCCCCGCCGAGTGGCTCGACGTCTCGCCCTCCATCGTCAGCCTCACCACGCTGGATCCGATTCTCTTCACCGATCAGCGGACGGGGCGCACCTTCGAGTCGATGCAGACCACCGGCGCCGAGGCGCTCTTCGCCTTCAGCGACGACGACGGCGCCAACTGGATCCAGGCCTCCGCCGCGCCGCCCAACGGGTCCGCGGACCACGAGACCGTCGGCGCCGGCCCTTATCCTGCGCTGCTTCCCGCGCCCAATCCGGTCTATCCGAATGCGGTCTATTACTGCGCGCAGGCCGCGGTGGGCCCCGCGTCGTGCCAGCGCAGCGACACCGGCGGCTCCAGCTTCGGGCCGGGCGTGCTCATCTACGAAGGCAACGGCGTGACCGACTGCGAAGGGCTGCACGGCCACGTCAAGGTCGGGCCGGACGGCGCGGTCTACGTTCCCGTCCCCCAGTGCGGCGCGCGGCAGGGCGGCGTGGTCAGCCTGGACGCAGGCACCACCTGGACGCAGTTCCTCATCCCCGGCAGCCAGTCGTTCACGGGCGGCTCCACCGATCCGTCGGTGGCCATCGACGCGAGCAACACCGTCTACGAGTGCTACGTGGACGGCCAGGGCCCCGAGCATCACGTCCACGTGGCCGCGAGCCACGACCACGGCGCCACCTGGGTGAACGACACCGACATCGGCGCCGCCGTGGGCGTGATCAACGCCGACTTCCCGGAGGCGGTGGCGGGCAGCCCGGGCCGCATGGCCTGCGGCTTCCTCGGCAGCAACGTCGCGGGCAACCACGAAGCGCTGGATTTCCCCGGAAGCTGGTACCTCTTCATCGCCACCACCTACGACGGCGGCCAGACCTGGACCACCGTCAACGCCACCCCGAACGATCCGGTGCAGGGCGCCGGGGGCATCTGGAACAGCGGCGGCGGCAACATGAACCGCAACCTGCTCGACTTCAACGAGGTCACCATCGACAATCGCGGGCGCGTCGCTCTTCGGCTACGACGACGGCTGCGTCAGCGACACCTGCATCCAGAGCGGCGGGGCCATCAACGACTTCGTCGCCTTCCAGCGGGTGGCGAGGCAGACCGGCGGCAAGACGCTGCTGGCGGCGTTCGATCCCTTGGAGCCGGCGGCGCCGAAGGCCCCCTATCTCGCGGGAACGCGCAGCGCGGCCAAGGCAAGCCTGACCTGGAACGCGCCCGACAACGGCGGCGCCGACATCACCGCCTACCAGATTTTCCGCGGCACCAGCGCAGGCGGCGAAACGCTGCTCGATACGGTCGTCGGTGGCAAGACCAGCTACGAGGACGCGGCCGTGGATCCCTCGGTGCCGCAGTACTTCTACCAGGTGGTGGCGGTGAACGCGCAGGGCGACGGGGCGAAGAGCAACGAAGTCGCGCTCTCGGTCAGCACCACGGTGGCCCAGGATGCCTGCAAGCCGCCGGGCCTCACCCTTCTCACCGACGCAGGCGGCGACAGCCTGACGCCCGGGACCGATCTCAAGGCTTTCCAACTCGCCCAGCCCTTCGCCAGCGACGGCAACGTCAAGCTGCGCTTCGAGATCGACACCGATCCGGGACAGGAGCCGCAGCCCCCCGGATCCTCCTGGTACGTCTCGTTCAAGAAGCCCGACGGCACGGTCCACGGCGTGCGCATGTTCTTCCCGCCCGGCTCCACCTCGACCGCGCCGAGCTTCGAGTCCTATGTGGCCGGGCCGAATTCGAGCGGCACCGTGGACGGGCGCTTCGTGGCAGCCGGCAGCGAGAAGCCGGCTGACCCGACCAGCAGCTACGACGCTGCCCACGGCACCATCGTCATCGTGGTTCCCATCGCCGATCTCGGATTGGTTGCCGGCGACAGCATCGGCGGGTTCAACTCGGCCTCCGTCCAGTCGGTCAACACGCCGGTGGGAGGCGCCGCGCAGACGGTGGACGAGATGCCCGACGGCCTCGCCTATGTGGGAAGCTTCACCGTCAAGGACAACGCGACCTGCGCGCCCAACAACCCGCCGCTCGCGGCGCTCACCGCCACGCCGGGGTCGGGAACGGCGCCCCTGGCGGTCAACTTCGACGCCAGCGGCTCGCGCGACCCGGACGCGGGCGACGCGATCGCGAGCTACATCTTCGAGTTCGGCGACGGGAGCCCGGCGGTGTCGCAATCCACGCCGAGCGTCTCGCACACGTATGCGACGGCGGGAGACTACAAGGCCAGCGTGACCGCCACCGACACGCACGGCGCGAGCAGCCGGAATGCCGCGGAGTCGGTGATCGAGCTGCAGTCCTGTTTCGACGACGCCGACGCGCACATCGCCTACGACAAGGGCTGGCATACGGTGAAGGACGCCGACGCATCCGCCGGCGGCTTGCACCTGCTCCAGGCCGACAGCGGACAGCACGGGATGAGCTTCGTCTTCGACCTGGGCTCGGCGCAGGGAACGTTCGACTACTTCTTCGCCACCAGCCAGAAGGGCGGCAAGGCCGACCTGTACCTCGACGGCGCTTTCGTGAAGACCGTCAGCTACGCGGGCAATGCCGGCTCCTTGCACCAGCCGGTTTCCGGCGGTCGGGCGGAGTTCCCGGTCGCCGGCCGGGGCAGCCATACGCTGGAGCTGCGCAACCTGAGCGGCGCCGCGTATGTCGACCAGCTCTGCATCGCCGGCAGCAGCTCCACCGCGCAACCCGCCGCCGCACCGGGCAGGACCACGGCCCAGAGCAGCTCGCTCGCGGTGGGCCAGCAAGTGCCGCTGAGCGTGACCGTTCCCGCCAACGCCACCTCGCTTGCGGTGGTGGCCGAGGCGAGCGGCCGCTTGCCCTATCGGCTCCTCCTGCTCAATCCCTCGGGCAAGGTGCTGGGCGCCGCGAGCTCCTCGGCGAGCGGCGTCGCCAGCCTGGACGTGCCGGTTGCCGCCTCGGGCGTGTACGCCGTACAGCTCGTCAACCTGGGCATCGGCCCGGTGCAGATCTGGAGCGCGGCCACGCCGCAAGTGAGACGCTGAAGCCGCGGGATGAACCGGGGTGGCGCGGTGTGTTATCCACCGCGCCCCCATGATCCGTCTCGATTCCGTCGCCAAGCAGCACGGCCAGCAGATCCTCTTCCTCGACGCGAGCGCGGTGGTGCACCGCGGCGAGCACGTGGGGCTCCTCGGCCCCAACGGCGCGGGGAAATCCACCCTCTTCCGGCTGATCACCAAGGAAGAGCAGCCGGACGAGGGCCGGGTCTCCGTCGACCGCGGCACCACCATCGGCTACTTCAGCCAGGACGTGGGCGAGATGCGCGGCAGGAGCGTCGTCGCCGAGACCATGGCCGGCGCGGGACCGGTGAGCGACGTTGCCGTGGAGCTGCGCGAGCTGGAGCACGCGCTCGCCGATCCCGATCGCGCCGGCGAGATGGATCGGCTGCTCGAGCGCTTCGGCGCGGTGCAGTCGCGCTTCGAGGAGCTGGGCGGCTATGGCCTGGAGGCGCGCGCGCGGGAGATCCTGGCCGGCCTCGGCTTCTCGCAAGAGCGGATGGACGCAGACGTGGGCGCGCTCTCCGGCGGCTGGAAGATGCGCGTCGCGCTCGCCCGCATCCTCTTGATGAACCCGGACGCCTTGCTGCTCGACGAGCCGTCCAACCATCTGGATCTGGAGTCGCTCATCTGGCTGGAGAACTTCCTCAAGGGTTTCGAGGGCGCGATCCTGCTCACCTCGCACGATCGCGAGTTCATGAACCGCGTGGTCTCCAGGATCATCGAGATCGACGCCGGTGAGCTGACCTCGTATTCGGGCGACTACGAGTTCTACCTGCGCGAGCGCGCCATCGCCGACCGGCACGCCGAGGCGCAGTACGCGCGCCAGCAGGCCATGCTCAAGAAGGAGATCGCCTTCATCGAGCGCTTCAAGGCGCGCGCCAGCCACGCGGCGCAGGTGCAGAGCCGCATCAAGAAGCTGGACAAGATCGAGAAGGTCGAGCCGCCCAAGGTGCGCAAGACGGTGGAGTTCGACTTCCAGCGCCCGCCGCGCAGCGGCGAAGACGTGGCCAGGCTGGCCAGGGTGCGCAAGGCGTACGGCTCGCAGGTGGTCTACGACGGCTTCGACTTCCTCGTCCGGCGCGGCGAGCGCTGGTGCGTGATGGGCGTGAACGGCGCGGGCAAGAGCACGCTGCTCAAGCTGGTGGCGGGCGCCGCCGAGCCGGACGCGGGCGAGGTGGGCGTGGGCGCGAGCGTCAAGCTGGGTTACTTCGCCCAGCACGCCATGGACCTGCTCGACGGCGAAAAGACGGTGCAGGCCACGCTGGTGGACCGCTTCCCGCAGGCGTCGCTTGGGCGCGCTGCGCACGCTGGCCGGTGCCTTTGGCTTCTCCGGCGACGAGGTGGAGAAGGCCGTGCGCGTGCTCTCGGGCGGCGAGAAGGCGCGGCTGGTGCTGGCGATGATGCTCTTCGACCCGCCCAACTTCCTCGTGCTCGACGAGCCGACGAACCACCTCGACATCGCCACCAAGGAGATGCTCATCCGCGCGCTGGGCAAGTTCGACGGGACCATGCTCTTCGTCTCGCACGACCGGCACTTCCTCGCCGAGTTGTCGAACCGCGTGCTGGAGCTGACCCCCGAGGGCGCGCACGTCTACGGCGGCGGATACAGCGAATACGTGGCGCGCACCGGCCACGAGGCGCCCGGATTGCGGAGCTGAAAAGAACCGAGGCCCCGGACCTCGGCGGGAGCCGGGATCCGGGGCCTCATGTTTCACGCCGCTACGGCGTGATCTGCGAGATGCGCGTGGCCCAGTTGCCCAAAGGGCCGCGGGTCCCGCCGCACTCGCCCAGCGGAGAGGCCAGGTACTGCGCGAACGTGCACGTCTGCGCGATGTACTCCGACGCAATCCAGACGGTGTTGCCATCCACGGCGCTGGCTCCGTAGTCGCCCCAGCGCGGCCGGTTCGAGAAGGTCGAATACCCGGTGAAGCTGTCCCAAGGGCCCGCGCCCGCCGCGGCGATGTGCACGGCCCCCGCGCCGATCTTGGCGTCGATCCCCGCGTAGCCGGCGCTGGGATGGTCGTTCGGCCCCACCACCGTGAACGCGATCACTCCGCGGCCGCTCGCGGTGACGCCGATGGCCGGGTAGGTGAGGCTGGCGTCGGGAAGCGCCAGGGTCCCGTTGGCGAAGATGACGCCGGAGCGCGGGTTGATCACGAAGTAGGCGACGCCCGAGCCATGCGTCGTGCCTTGCAGCACGTCGGTGTCGAGGGCGCCCCAGAGCTTGCCGTTGGCAAAGGTGACCTGCTGCATGCGCGAGTCGTTGACCGCCAGGGGTCGCGGCGCCGCGATGTTCCTGACCACCGAACCGATCTGCGGCGCGCAGGTGGGAGAGGCGATGCAATCGCGCAGCGGCGTGTTCCCCGGCTTCTGGGCGATGAGCCTCGCGGGGACCGCGTACGGCTTCACGGTCAACGCCTTGACCGCAAGCGAGAGCGACGCGGGCGCGGTGTCGATGGCGCTGGTATTGGAGATCGACCAGACCAGCAGATCGCTGGAGATGCCGTCGTCGAAGAAGACCGCATCCGAGCTGAGGAAGAACTCGGTGCCGCCGTTGTCGGCGGAGTTCTGACCCGCAGGCGAGGTGGCCGGCCAGACCGTGAACGCCGGCGCCGAATCCGAGGCGTGATCGAAGAGAACCACGTTGACGTTCGAAGACCCGGCCGCCAGCGCGCGCTTGGAGACGGCGTAGAGCTGCGCGCCGAAGAAGCCCGGCACCCGACCACGCGCGAACTCGTTGGTGGTGAGGAAGATGGCGTTGGCGTCCGCGCCGATGTGCGGGTAGTCGCCGAGGCAGAAGCCGTTGGTGCAGTGGTGATCCGGGGTGCCTTCCGTGCCGTTGTTCTGCACCGGCAGCTTGAACAGGTTCCAGGCGCCGGTGGGATTCGACGTCTGGCTGACGGCGATGTCGAGGTGGTTGGTGCCGGAGAGGTTGGCGGTGGTGCCCACGTGGTCGAGCGTCAGCACCACGTGGAAGAAGCGCTGCGTGTCGGGGTCGAAGTAGCAGACGGGGTCGGTGAGCGAGGGGCCGCGCGGGAGCGAGGGCTGGGTCCGATCGAGAGCGGCCGGGTACCCGTAGAAGGTGTTCAGGTCGACCGGGCCCACCAACTGCCGGCCGGTGGTGTCGTAGATCTTGAGCACGTCGTTGGCCGATTCGACGATGAAACCGTTGCCGACGCAGAGCGCCTGGTCCGGGGGCTCCACCGAGAACTGGTTGCCGTTGTTGGAGAAGCGCTGGTCGTGGAAGTTGACGCCGTCGAAGCTGCGGCCGAGCTCGGGGTTGGACTTGGCCTTCGCCGGAGCTCTTCACGGCGGCCCCGCCTCCATGGCCGTGGGCGATGGTCCGGTTGACCACGCCCTGGTCGCCGCCCAGGCTGTCGTCGTCGCCGCCGTTTGCGTCCGCGTCGCCGGCGAGGAGCGCGAGAATCGAACTCGAGGTCGGTGATGGAATCGCCGCCTACGTTCGTGGTCTTCGGGAAAGTGGTTCCTGCGTTTTGAAGCTTGAGCGTGACGGGAGCGGCGAACGCGCTGCCTGCTGCAAATGCCGCGACGAGCGTAATGAACAATCGGATCATGATTCCCCTCGGGCGCCAAGGCGCCAAAAAAAACGTAATGTGCACGGTCGTTTGGCTTGAATCGGGCCCCGACTCAAGTCGGGGTGCGTCAACGTGCGACCCGATCAGCCCCGGGCAGCGCGCGGAAGCCAGGCGAGCGCTTCGTCCATGCTGCCGCGCGGTTTGTACTCGAGTCCCACGCTGCCGGCGTAGCCCATCCGATCCAGCTCGTCGAGGAACGCGCGGATGGGCTGCGTGCCGGTGCCGGGCTGGTTGCGCCCGGGCACGTCGGCGATCTGCGCGTGGCCGACCAGCGCGGCATGTTTCCTCAGCGCCAAAAGCGGATCCGTCCCCATCATGCCCGCGTGGTACTGGTCGAGCTGCAGCCGCACCGAAGGCGAGCCCGCCTCCTGCACCAGCGCCGCGGCGCGGTCCACCGTGTCGGCAAGATAGCCGGGCATGTCGACGGAGTTGATGGCCTCGACGAGCAGCGTCGCTCCGATGCTCTGCACCACCGGCACGGCCGCGCGCAGGTTCTCGACCGCGGTGCGGCGCGCCTCCTCCGCGCTCGCGCCCGCGGGGAATTCCCACCAGCGCATTCAGGCGCCGCGTGCCGAAGCGCTTCGCGGAGGTCACCGCCTCGCGCACCGTGCGCAGGAATTCCTCCTCGCGGCCGGGCAGGCTGAGCAACCCGCGCTCGCCGCCCTCCCAGTTCCCCGGCGCCGGATCGAAGAGCACCAGTTCCAGCCCGTTCTCGCGCAGGGCCCGCTCCACTCGCGCGGGATCGAGCGCGTGCACGAAGAGGATCTCCACCCGCCGGAAGCCGGCCTCCGCCGCGGCGCGGAAGCGGTCGTACACGTCCAGCTCCGGCCAGAGCATGGTCAGGTTGGCGGTGAAGCGCGGCATCGCCCTAACCCTTCCGCGGGCGGCTGACGGTGGCGCCGGCGGGCTCTTCCCAGAGCTTCACCAGCGAGGCCATGTCCTCCTCGGCGAAGCCGCGGCCCATCGCCTCGAGGAAGCGCTGTTCGGCGAGCGCGCCGAGCAAGCAGCGGCACCTGCGCGGCCTTTGCCTCGTCGTGGATGATCCCCAGGTCCTTGAGCAAGAGGCGCACCGACGTCGCGGCGCTGAAGTCGCGGGAGATGAAGCGCGGCAGGTTTCGCGTCATCATCGTGCTGCCGCCGAAGGAGGTGCCGATGAGCTCGAGCACCGTCTGCGGGTCGGCGCCCAGCTTGACCCCGAGCACCGCCGCCTCGGCGATGGCGGCGGTGTGCACGCCCACGAGGAGCTGGTTGACGAGCTTCACCGCCTGTCCGGAGCCCACCGGGCCGCAGAGGCGGATGTTCTTGCCGAAGGCCTGGAAGACGGGCAGCGCCACCTCGAAGGCGCCCTGCTCTCCGCCGGTCATGACGGTCAGCGTTCCCGCCTTCGCTCCGGCGGGCCCGCCCGAAACCGGCGCGTCGAGGAACTTCGCCCCGCGAGCGAGAAGCCGCTCGGCGCAGCGCCGGTTGGTGGCGAGGCTCACCGTGGAGTGGTCGGCGTAGACCTGCCCGGCGCGGGCGGAGGCGGCAAGCTCCTCGAACACCTGCTCCACCGTCTCCTGCGTGGGCAGCGCGGTGAGGATGACCTCGGCGCGCTGCGCCGCATCGGCAGCGGAGGCCGCCGGCTGCGCGCCCTGCTTCGCCAGCGCATCCATGGCGCCGCGCGAGCGGTTGAAGACGTGCACCGCATGGCCGGCCTGCAGGAGCCGCGCCGCCATCGGCATGCCCATTTTCCCCAGTCCGATGAACCCAATCTGTGCCATGACGCGCGCCATATCAGATCTGGGGACACGATACGCAACTCCCCGTGCCAACCCGGTTGGCACGCTGAGTTGCGTATCGTGTCCCCAGATCTCCGTGTCCGGTTCCGGGACGGGCAGTCCCGGCAGCGGGCATCGCCGCGGCCGCCGCAGAACCATCTCCGCCGCCACAGGGGTGGCATGGATCTCGCTCTGCACGGAAGCATGAGCTCCGTCCTGCAGGATCTCCGCCTCGCCCTGCGCTCGCTATCCCGCGCCCCCACCTACGCGCTCGCCGCCATCGCCGCGCTCGCGCTGGCCATCGGCGCCAACACGGCGCTCTTCAGCCTCATCGAGGCCACGCTGCTGCGGCCGTATCCCTATCCGCACCCCGAGCAGGTGGTGATGGTGCGGGAGAGCAGCAAGCAGTTCCCCAACTCTTCGGTGGCGTACCCGAACTTTCTCGACTGGCGCGCGCAGACCAGAGACTCCTTCAGCGGCATGGCCGCGTTCCGGCGCGACAGCTTCAACCTCACCGGAAACGGCGAGCCGGAGCGCGTGGGCGCGCGGGAGGTGAGCTCGGACTTCTTCGACGTGCTCGGCGTGCAGCCGCAACTGGGCCGGTTCTTCACCGCGCAGGACGACTCCGCCGGCGCGCCGCGGACGGTGGTGCTGGGCAACGCGCTCTGGCAGCGGCGGTTCGCCTCCGATCCGCGCGTCGTCGGCCAGGCCATCACGCTGGGCGGCGACAGCTACACGGTGATCGGCATCCTGCCTGCGGGGTTCCGCTTCCTCACGACGCAGGACGTGTTCGTGCCGCTTGCGCTCTGGGCCGACAACTACAAGGACCGCGACGATCACCCCGGCATCAGCGTGGTGGCGCGGATGCGCCCGAAGGTCAGCATCGAGGGCGCGCGGGCGGCGCTCAACGCGGTCGCGGAGCGGCTGGAGAAGGAGTACCCGCGCTCGAACATGGGACATCGCGTGCGGGCCATGCCCTTGCAACAGGAGCAGACCGAGGAGTTTCGCCCCGCGCTCTTCGTCCTCTGGGGCGCGGTTGGCCTGGTGCTGCTCATCGCCGCGGCCAACGTGGCGAATCTCGCCCTGGCGCGGGCGGCGGTACGCGCGCCCGAGCTCGCCATCCGCTCCGCCCTGGGTGCGGGCCGCGGGCGGCTGATGCGCGAGCTGCTCACCGAGAGCGTGCTCCTGGCCCTGACCGGCGGCGCATGCGGCGTCCTGCTCGCGTTCTGGGGGCTCGATGCGCTCCTGCCCTACGTGCCGGAGGGGCTGCGGCGCAACGCGGACGTGCGCATCAACGGCGCGGTGCTCGCGTTCACGCTCGGCCTCTCGGCGCTCACCGGCGTGGCCTTCGGCGTCTTGCCGGCCTTGCGGGCCTCGCAGCCGGATCTCGACGGGCTTCTGCGCGACGCCCACGCCACCGACTCGCGGCCGCGCCGCCGCCTGCGCAGCGCGCTGGTGATCGCCGAGATCGCGCTCTCGCTGATGCTGCTCATCGGCGCCGGGCTCCTCATGCGCAGCTTCGCCAGGCTCGCGCGCGTGGACCTGGGGTTCCAGCCCCACGGCCTCGTCGCGCTGCACGTTTCCTTGCCCACGGTGCGCTACCCCGACGCCGCAGCGGAGATCCGCTTCGAGCAGGATCTGCGGCGCAGGCTGGAACCGCTGCCGGGCGTGCGCGCGGTCTCGGTGACGCAGTCGCTGCCGCTCTTCGACGACAACAGCACGAGCGGGTTCTGGGTGGAAGGGCGGCCGCGGCCGCTGCCGGGCGAAGGAGTGAGCGCCTACCAGTACATGGCGACGCCGGGGTTCCTTGCTTCCATGGGAGCGCGCCTGTTGCGTGGCCGGGACTTGCGCGACGACGATACGCTGCGCAGTCCGGCGGTGCTGATCGACGACGGCCTCGCGCGCCGGCTCTTCCCCGGCGAGGACCCCATCGGCCAGCACCTCGCCTTCCCGCCGGAGTCGGTGGGGAACATGCGCGGGCCGGAGATTGTCGGCATCTTCGCCCACATGCAGCAGTACGGGCCCGGCGACTCGAACAGCATCGACTCCGCCATGCTGATGCCCTTCGCGGTGGGCGCGGAGTTCGCGCCGCAATGGTTCCGGGGCATGACGGTGCTGCTGCGCTTCCAGGGAGAGACGGCGCCGCTGGTCGCCGCCGCCCGGCGCGAGGTGCTGTCGCTGGATCCGGAGCTGCCGGTCTACGACGTGAAGAGCATGGATGCGGCGGTGGACGACGCGCTTTCCGGACGGCGCTTCAGCCTGGTGCTGCTCGGGCTCTTCGCGGCGGTGGCGCTCTTGCTCGCGGCGGTGGGCGTGTACGGCGTGATGAGCTACGGCGTCGCCCAGCGGACCCGCGAGATCGGCATCCGCATGGCGCTGGGCGCGCGGCAGGAGGACGTGCTGCGGCTGGTGGTCGGCGACGGCGCGCGTCTCGCCGGAGCCGGAATCGCCATCGGCATCGTGCTCGCGATCACGCTCTCGCGCGTCTTGCGCGGAATGCTCTTCGGGGTCAGCGCATTCGACCCGCTCTCCTACCTGGGGCTCACCGTCGTGCTCGCGGGGGTGGCCATCTTCGCCTCGTGGCTGCCGGCGCGCCGCGCCTCCAGGGTAGACCCGGGCGTCGCGCTGCGCGCGGAGTAGAGCCCCACGCGATTACCGGCGCCGGCGCGGCTTCCAGCTTCCCAGCTTCTGAGGAGCGCGACCAGCGGCGTTGCCGTGCGGTTGCGCCGATGCATGCCGCTGTGGCTGGCCGCCGGCGCGATGCTGCTGCTGTGCGCCGCGGCGGGGGCGCTGCGGGTGGCGGGCGGCCGGCGGAAGCTCGGCGCGGCGCTGCACTTCGCTCCGGAACGCCTCGTTCTCGCGCGGCACCGCGGCGCGCTCCACCGCCTTGCGGGTGAACTTCTCGATGCCGCGCAACAGATCGTGCTCCTCGGGCGCGGCGAAGCTGGAGGCGCGCCCGCTCGCTTCCGCCCGCGCCGTGCGGCCGATGCGGTGCACGTAGTCCTCCGGCACTTGCGGCAGATCGAAGTTCACCACGTGGCCGATCTCCGCCACGTCGATGCCGCGCGCGGCGATGTCGGTTGCCACCAGCACGCGGTGCTCGCCGGAGCGGAACCCTTCCAGGGCGGCGCGGCCGCTGTCCCTGGGAGCGGTCGGCATGGATCACCGCCACGTCGTGGCCACCGCGCTGCAGCGACCTGGCCAGGCGGTCCGCGCGGCGCTTGGTGCGGGTGAAGACCAGCGTGGAGAGCTGATCCTGCTCCAGGAGCGCGAGCAGCAGCGCCGTCTTCTCCTCCTGGCCGACGAGGAACACCTGCTGCACCGCCCGCTCGGAGGTCGTTCCGCTGCGCGCCACCTCCACCCGCACCGGGTCGCGCAGGTTCTCGCGCGCGAACTGGCCACCTCGCCGGCCATGGTTGCGGAGAAGAGCAGCGACTGCCTCTCGCGCGGCAGGTGCTTGAGGATGCGCCGGATCTGGGGGAGGAAGCCCATGTCCAGCATCCGGTCCGCCTCGTCGAGGACGAGGATCTCCACCGATCCCGAGCCGGCGCGCTGCCGGAGTCGAGGTGGTCGTTGAGCCGCCCGGGCGTGGCGACGATGATCTCCGCGCCCTTCTGGAAGGCCTGCGTCTGCGGCGACATGCCGACGCCGCCGATCACCGGCCGCGCTGCGCAGGTGATAGCCGTTGCGGAAGCGCTCCACCTGCTCCTCGATCTGCAGGGCCAGCTCGCGCGTGGGCGCAAGCACGAGCCCGCGCGTGCCGTGCTTTCCGAACAGCCGCTCCAGCATGGGCAGCACGAAGGCCAGCGTCTTGCCGGTGCCGGTGGCCGCCGAGCCCACCACGTCGCGGCCCTGCAGCGCCGGGGGAATGGCCTGCGCCTGGATGGGCGTGGGCGCCTCGAACCCCGCGTGCTCCAGCGCGGAGAGCGCCTTCTTGGAGAGGCCAAGCTCGGCAAACGTCACGCCGCGCCCCGCTTGCGCGCGCCTTCGGACTCGACGAATCGGGCCAGCACCTCGTACGGCTGGCAGCCCACCACGCCCTGATCGCCGATCACGAAGGTGGGAATGCCGGTGACGCCCGCCTCCTCCGCCTCGGCCCGCTTGCGATCGATGCGCGAGAGGTACTCGTCGGATCGCGAGGCGGCGAGGGCGGCGTCGGGATCGAGCCCGGCCTCGGAGGCGAGCTTGCGGAGATCGGCATCGCTCTCCAGATCCATGCCGCGCCGCCAGTGCGCGTCCATGGCCAGGTGACGGAAGCTCTCCAATTTCCCCTGATCGCGCGCGTACTCGGACAGCGCCAGCGCGCGCCGCGTGTTGGGCGAGCGCTCGCGGAACTTCATGTCGGTGATGCCGAAGCTCTTCGCGAACTCCAGCAGGCGGGCCTGCATCGCGGCCACCCGCTCCTTGCCGCCGAACTTCTTCGCAAGCTCGATGCCGCCGGACGGCGTGTCCGGATGCAGCTCGTAGCCGTGCCAGTCCAGCTCCAGATCGTATTCTCTCTTGCAGCCTGACCAGGCTGCTCTGCTCCGCGACGAAGCAGAAGGGTCAAACGAAGTCGGTGAACAGTTTCAGCGTCAGGGCCATCGGGCGTGAATAGCGCCTTTGCCGCTCCTCGGCCACTTCAAGTGCCGCCGTCCTTCTCGTGCGCGGCCGCCTTGCGCACGGTGACCCGGTAGAGGCCGCCCGGAACCTCGCCCGGAAGCCAGACGCCGCAGAGCGTGGTCCCAGGCCCGCGACCCCGGAGCACGTATCCTTCGCCGTCGTCGGTGAACTCCGAGGTGGCGACCTGGGTGTTGTCGCAGAGGACGGCGGCGCCGGGAGCGGCGGTGACCTTGGCGGTCTTT
Source organism: uncultured delta proteobacterium (assembly GCA_963792275.1). Classification (GTDB taxonomy): domain Bacteria; phylum Myxococcota; class Myxococcia; order Myxococcales; family 40CM-4-68-19; genus 40CM-4-68-19. The sequence goes on along the minus strand of CAWBVQ010000003.1, from coordinate 307,263 downwards.
CCCACCTCGAGCTGGAGCTGCACCGTGCCCGGCGGATCCGGTTCCGCCGCGCGCGCCGATGCCGCGAGCAGGACCGCGATGAAGAGAGCGCGCCGCAGCATGCGGCAAGTGTAGCGGATGTGGGGGCAACCTGGCGCGCGGCGCGGCATCCAAAAGGGTCCAATGATTCCTTTTTCGGTCCTCGACCTGGCGCCGGTCATCGAGGGCGGTGACGCCGCCCGGGCGCTCCGCTGCTCGCTCGACCTGGCACGCCACGCCGAGCGCTGGGGCTACCGCCGTTACTGGTTCGCGGAACACCATGGAATGCCGGGGGTGGCCAGCGCCGCCACCGCGGTGGTCATCGGACACATCGCGGCGGGCACCTCCAGCATCCGCGTCGGCGCGGGCGGCATCATGCTGCCGAACCATGCGCCGCTCGTCGTGGCGGAGCAGTTCGGGACGCTCGAGTCGCTGTTTCCCGGGCGCATCGACCTGGGCCTCGGCCGCGCTCCGGGAACCGACCCCGTCACCTCGCACGCGCTGCGGCGCACGCTGGACACCGACGCCGACGCCTTCCCCGACGACGTGCTGGAGCTGATGGAATACTTCAAGCCGCCGCGTCCCGGGCAGCGGGTGGTGGCGGTGCCGGGCGCAGGGCTTGCGGTGCCGATCTGGATTCTCGGCTCCAGCCTGTTTGGCGCGCGCCTCGCCGCCGCGCTGGGCCTTCCCTACGCGTTCGCCTCGCACTTCGCGCCGGCGCAGCTCATGGACGCCCTGGAGATCTACCGCGCGGAGTTCCGCCCCTCGGCTCAGCTGGCGCGGCCCTACGCGATGGTGGGCGTCAACGTGGTCGCCGCCGAGACCGACGAGGAGGCCGCGCTGCTCGCGACCTCGCACCAGCAGGCCTTCGTCAACCTGCGCAGCGGCAGGCCGGGGCGGCTGCCCCCTCCGAAGCCCGGCCTCTCCTGGGGCGCGCCGGAGCGGGCCATGCTTTCGCAGGTGCTCACCTGCTCCGCGGTGGGCTCGCCGGAGACGGTGCGGAAGTGGATGGCGCGCTTTCTCGCGGAGACGCGCGCCGACGAGATCATCGTGGCCGGGCAGATCTACGATCACGCGGCACGCCTGCGCTCGTACGAGCTGGCAGCGGAGGTGCTGCGCAGCGTTTCGCAAGCGTAGGGTGTCTTGCGCTCTCGGCGCGGGCGCGGTTCGGGTCGCGCCGCGACGCTGTCGGGGACCGGGGCGGGGTGCGGCTTCAGACATGCAGAAATCGCGGTCGTTAGACGCCGTGGTTCATCCCGCGGTGTTCGGGGCGATTTCTGAACTCGCCGCAGCCCCGCCCCGGTCCCCGCCAGCTCATGCGCGCGGTTCGCTGCCTCCGACCAGCGCAACCGCGCAGCAGTTGTCTTGGCGGGCCGGCGCCCATGACTCCCGCAATGCCATTTGATTTGTTGGACGCGCAGTCTCCTCGCCGACTCGCCCGCCTAGTACAGCCGCGCGCGCAAGCCGGCGCGGACGAAGAGGGGCTGCCCCACGGTGGCGAGCCCGCCCTGCAGTCCCACGAGGTATCTGCGGTCGAACAGGTTCTCCGCGGCCACGAAGACGTCCAGCCGCTCGCCGACGGCGCGCGACACCGACGCGTCCACGACGGCGTAACCGGGAAGGCGCAGCGTGCTCCGGTCGTCCTCGAACTGATCGGAGGTCCAGCGCAGGGCGACGTCCAGCGTGGCCCAGCGCGGGTCTTGGAGACGCGCCGCGGCGGCGATGCGATGGCGGGGATCCTGCGGGAGCGGATGTCCGGCGAGATCGGCGGAGGTCACCACCGCGTCGGTGAACGTGTACGAGAGCGAGAGGCGCAGCGGCCCGAGCGGGGTCCAGCGCGCCTCGGCGGTAAGGCCGCGGATGCGGGCGGAGCCCGAGATTCTCGCGCATCTGGTGCCCCGGCTCCAGCGTGGCGTTGGCGATGGGATCGCGCAGTCCGGCGGCGAAGGCGGTGGCGCGCAGCCAGGGGGTATCGAAGCCCGCCTCGGCGCCGATGAGCGTCTCCGGTCCCAGCTCCGGATTGGCGTCGGTGCGGACCGTTCCCACCTGGAAGGGGCGGTACAACTCGTTGAGGGTGGGCGCGCGGAAGGAGCGATACGCCGCGGCGCGCAGCGCAAGCCAGGGCAGCGCCTGCGCCCGCAACGCGAGGCGCGGGCTCAAAGCGGTGTCGCCGCGGTCGGGCAGGTCGGTCTCCGCCACCCCGCCGGCCGAGAGCTCCTCGCGCCGCACGCCGCCGAGGTTGCGCCAGGAATCGAAGCGCAGCGCGACCTGCGCGCGCAGCCAGGAGAGCGGGTCGACGATTTGCTGCGCGAAGGCGCCGAGCAGCCGCTGCTCCCCCGGCGTGCGCCGCGACGAAACCGGGCCCGTCTCCAGCACCTCGATGGAGCGGCCGAAGATTCGCCGCGCGTCCGCGCCGAGGAGCAGCCCGCCGCGCGACCACTGCACCGATGCCCCCTCGTCGTCGGCCGGCGCGCTCTGGGTTCCCGCCAGGTCCTCGGCGCCGCGGCCGGGCTGCACGCTGGCGCGCTGCTGGTCGAAGCGCGACCAGCGGCCGAAGGCATGCGCCTCGAGGTCGCCGGTCGCGATGCCCAGCGCCACCAGGCCCTCGCGCGCCGCGGCGGTGGTGTAGCGCGTGCCGCCGTCCTGGTCCTCGGCGAATCCGGACACGCGCGCGCTGAGCGTCAGGTCCTCCGATGGATGCGCCTCGAATCTGGCGCGCGCCGCCGCATGCCGCGACGATGCCGGATGGTCGATGGTCCCCGGCGCCGCCACCACGCCATAGCCGTCGGTGCGCAGCCCCTCGGCGTCCAGCGCCGCGCCAAACCGCTCGCCGCGGCGGGCCACGAAGAGCGCGCCCTGGGCGGTGCCGAAACGCGCGCCTTGCACCTCCAGCTCGCCGCGGTCTTCGATGGGACGCGAGATCACCTGCACCACGCCGCCCAGCGCGGAGGAGCCGTAGAGCGCTGACGACGCGCCCGGCGCGATCTCCACCCGCTCGATTCCCAGCCGCGGGGTGGCGCCCCAGTACACCCAGCCGCCGAAGCCGTCGTTGACGGGAACGCCGTCCTCCAGCACCAGCGCGCGCGAGACGCCGGAGGGACCGATGCCGCGCAGGTTCACGCCCTGCGAGGAGGGATCCGCCACCAGGCTGGAGCTGCGCCGGAAGGTGGCGAAGGCGGGATCGCCGCGCAGCGCCTCGTCGAGCGCTTTGGATCGCTCGATCTGCGCGCCGGGCACCACCGTCACCTGCGAGGGCGCGGTCGATTGCGGCTGCGGCCCGCGCGTGGCGGTGACCACGATGTCCTCGCCCATCTCCTGCGCTCCCGCAGGAAGCGCCGCCGCCAGAAGCGCTGCCAGCATGCGCTTCATGGCGCGATGGCGACGCCCCACGGCAGCTTCCCCACCGGGATGCGGCGCAGCACCTTGCCGGACTCGACGTCGACGACGGAGACGTCGTCGGAAGGGCCGTTGGCGGTGTAGAGGCGGTTTCCCGCGGGCGAGAGCGCAAGTCCCCACGGACGCGCGCCGACTCCCTCGATGGTGCGCACCACGCGCGCGCTCGCCACGTCGATGCAGGCCACGCTGCCCCCGCGTCCGGTGCTCACGTAGAGCCGCGCGCCGTCGCGCGAGAGGGCAAGGCCCATCGGCTTCGCGCCCTTTCCCGCGATGTGGATGGGGCGCAGGGTCTTGCGCGCCCGCGCGTCGATGACCGCCACCGCGGCGCCCTGCTCGGCGCTGACGAAGGCGCGCGCGCCGTCGGGGGTGAAGGCCACCGCGCGCGGCCGCGGCGGAACCGGAAGGGCCAGCACCGCGAAGCTGCGCGCATCCACCACGTCCACCACCCCGTCCTCCTCGCTGGTGACGTAGACGGCGCTGCCGTCCGGGCTGACGGTCACGCCCTCGGGCTCCGCCCCCACCTTCACGCTGCGCAGCACCTTCGCCGCGGCGATGTCCACCACGCTCAGGGCGGAGGCGTCCTCGTTGGAGACGAAGAGCAGCTTGCCGTCGGCGCTCAGATCGAAGGACTCCGGGTCCGGTCCTCCCGGCAACCGCGCCACCACCGCGCGCCGCGCCACGTCCACCACCGCGATGCCGTCCCGCGCGCGGTCGGGCGGTGGCAGGTCCTCCTCGCGCTGGTTGGGACCGCCGCGCGGCGAGCCGCTCACCGCCACGTAGAGCTTGCCCTCGCGCAGCTTGATCCCGCGCGGCCGCGTGCCCACCGGGATGCGCGCCACCACGGCGTCGTCCTCGATCACCGACACGTCGCCCGAGCCCTCGTTGCTCACGTAGACGCGCACCGGATCGGCGAGGAGGAGGATCGAGAGCAGGAGCACGCCCTCTTCTCCATCCGCGCCGCATCGCTCGTCAAACCGCGGAACCGGAGTATGTTGCCGCCCATGCTCACGCTCCTTGCAGCCGCGCTGGCCGCTGCCTCTCCGGTGGACGGGCTCGACCGCCTCTACCCGCAGCTCGACGCGCTCTATCTCGATCTGCACCAGCATCCCGAGCTTTCGATGAAGGAGCAGCGCACCTCCGCGCGCATGGGAGACGAGCTGCGCAAGCTCGGCTACGAGGTGACCACCGGCGTAGGCGGCACCGGCGTGGTGGGCGTGCTCCGCAACGGGAAGGGGCCCACCGTCCTCTTGCGCACCGAGCTGGACGCGCTGCCCGTGCAGGAGAAGACCGGCCTGCCCTACGCGAGCACCGCCACCGGCGTGAACCCTGCGGGCCAGACCGTGCCGGTGATGCACGCCTGCGGCCACGACGCGCACATGGCGGGCTGGACCGGCGCCGCGGCGCTGCTCGCCCGCGCCAAGGATCGCTGGCGCGGCACGGTGCTGATGGTGGGCCAGCCCGGCGAGGAGACGGTGCAGGGCGCGCGCGCGATGATCGCCGACGGCCTCTTCAAGCGCTTCCCCAAGCCCGACTTCTCCCTCGCGGTGCACGACAGCTCCGACCTGCCGGCGGGCAAGGTCTACTTCGTCCCGGGCTACGGGATGGCGGCGGTGGACTCGGTGGACGTCACCATCTTCGGGCGCGGCGGCCACGGCGCCATGCCGCACACCACCGTGGACCCGGTGGTGATCGCGGCGCGCACCATCCTCTCCATCCAGACGCTGGTCTCGCGGGAGAAGGATCCGCTCGAGCCCGCGGTGGTGACGGTGGGCTCCATCCACGGCGGGACCAAGTACAACATCATTCCCGACGAGGTGAAGCTCCAGCTCACGGTCCGATCCTTCAATCCCGAGGTGCGCAAGCTGCTCAAGGAGGGCATCGAGCGCATCGCCAAGGCGGAGGCAGCGGCCGCGCGCGCTCCCAGGGAGCCGGTGGTGAAGTTCAGCGAGCCGCAGGACGCGACCTACAACGATCCCGCGGTCACCCGCCGCGTGGCGGCCGCCGTCGCCAGGCAGATCGGCGCAGAGAACGTGGCCGAGGCGAAGCCCGCGATGGTGGCGGAAGACTTCGGCGAGTTCGGCAAGGCGGCCGGCGCTCCGTCCGTGCTCTTGCGGGTGGGCGCGGTCGAGCCGGCGAAATACGAGGCGGCGATGAAGTCCGGAGCGGTCCTCCCCTCGCTGCACTCGTCGGGCTTCGCCCCGGACCGCGAGCGCACCATCAAGATGGCGGCCACCGCGCTGACCACTTCCGCGCTGGAGCTGTTAGGAAAGCCGTAGCTCGAGCGCGGGCTCAGAGCGCAGGCGCGAATTCGCAGGTCCTGAAATGGGTCGCCGAGCGAGTGCGAGACCCGATTCTCCTACCGCCGGTGATCGCTGTCTCCTTGGGAGCCCCAGGCTGAAGCGGGCTGAAGCCTGGGCTAGAAAAGCACCAAGCCTCCTGCGGAGGCTGAAGATGTGTCGCTGTCGAACAAGATCCGGTACCTCACGAGCCGAAATCCTCAACCTGAGATCGGACCAGTTTTCGGGGGCAGGTCAACCGGAGCCCCGGTTAGAAGGTGCCTCCTGGCACCTTGACGCAGATGGTAGACTTGCCGGACGGCATAGAGAGATGAGGAACGGTAAGACATTTTTCGCTCGAAGAACAACCATCGTCAGAGGAACAGGGCAGTACGCAGACACTGTCTCGTCCCCCGTCACGCAATACCCACGGAACAGACACGCGAGGTGCTTCGCAGGAAACGCCGGCAGAATGTCGGTTACTGCCCACACACGAGGGGATGACCGTTAACACTATAAGCAAGGTCCTCATTGCCATTTAAATACGCTCTCCCATAGCCTCAAACCGTCCTCGAATAAATAGGCGCGATCCTCAGTTATCCTTTGGTCATAGGCGCCCGACTCTCTGGGTATAGGCACGCCGGGACCGTAGAATGCCTCGTACACATGACCGAGCTCATGCGCGACATTGCGATAGAATTGCCCTGCTCCTTCCGACATAGCCGCTTCCGGTGAAATGGTGGTAAACGACCGCGACGTGTTCGCGGTGGTCACCGCTGCTGCACCCAAAGGCCCTCCTTGCGAGTCGACCATGGTCCTGATGGTCGCGGCATCGGCTCTCTCGATGACCGCAGTCTTGGTGGGATCGTCTTCAATCTGCTGGATCATGATTCCGAGGTGCCACGGGTCGATCGTCTTGATGTTCTCGATCATGATCCGCATTTCGAGGTCGTGGACATCCAAGCGGGCTACAGCGTTGACCGTCAACGAAGTGGCGCCAGAGGACATCTTCTGTTCCTTGATGCCGATATATTCATTCCATGCATGCTTGAGGTCGTTCTGAAGCGATGGATAGTGCTCGTTAACCCACTTCAGGAGGTCACCGATACCGGGTTCGTCCTTCGAACCGGTCTGCCTGGGCGAGTTGGTGTCGGAAGGAGCCGCCTCTTTATCTTTTTGCCCCGCTCCATTCCAAGACTTCACGAACTCGGAGACGACTTTCTTCAGTGTTGGTGTCCCGGGGTCATTGACCGCGATCGTATCGCATCTCGAGAAATCATGATCGCTGCATTCGTACCCTGTTGGATCTGTGACGCGCCACAGTTGATGCTCGCTGACTGAGCGTGTAATCACTTAGCACCAGCCCCTCGCGATCCTGCGCAGTAGCCCACGATCCTTCAGCGCCTGTTCGATGGCAAGCCGGCTTGCGAGGCGTGGTCGCAGGCCGTGACGTTCACTCAGGCGGGCAGCACGGTGCGCCACGTCCTGGCGCAACTCGCGACGGTCGACGTGTGGCGGCTGGCGCCTTGACCATACGGCGGCGGCGGTAAGCCAGCCAAGCGACCTGCGCGGCCATCGCTCGTTCAGCGCCCGCAGCATCCGCGCGAGCTCTGCCTCGATCTCCTCGTCAGTTGTAATCGCGGCAAAGCGCAGCCAGCCACGATGTTCGCGGTTTTGCCGTTCGTGCTGGCCGTTGTATTGCGGGTAATACGTCGGGCCGTGCAGCATCAGCACCCCGTGCTCGTCCAGCAGGTCCGTGACCTCGGGCGCGTCATGCGACGAGGCATTGTCGCTGCGCAGCACCAGGGGCGCGCCGTGCTCGGCAAAGTCCGCCCGCAGCACCCTCGCCACCTCGGCCGCCGTGTAGGCAGCGAGCAGCGACGCGCTGGTGCGCTGCGGGACGCAGGCATCCGAGGCGATCAGCGCGATGCGCTGCTCGGTCCCGCAAGCGAAGTAGAGCTGGTCCATGCTGCGCATCACGCCGGGCTCGCTCACCACCACCCGCGTGCAGCTCGCGATCCGCTCGCGTTCCATCTCGGTGAGCACGCGTCGTTTGACGCTCGCGGCCTGCCGGCGCGAGCAGCCGACCGCGCGCGCCAGCGCCTCCGCCCCGGGCAGCCCGCGCACTTCGCGGACCAGCTGCTCCAGCTCCTTCGCCTTCTCGCTCGAGAGATCACTTCTTTGCTGTGGCCCGCGGCGCAGCCGCGCCGGCTGCCCCGACTCCAGGCGATGGCTCCACCTCCGCAGCGTCGAGGCGCACACGCCCACCAGCGCCGCAGCCACCGGCGCGCTCATGCCCGCTGCTCGCATCGCGGCGGCCTCGCAGAGCTTCCGTCTTGCCTCGCCGTCGGGGTCCTCGGGATCATCGCTCCCGCCCGGGTCCTGCTTCTTCTTCGTCTTCGGCGATCGCGTCCGCACCTGGCCGCGCAGGATCCCGCTCGCCACTCCCATCAGCCGGTCGATGGTGTCCACCCTGTCCTGCAGCCGCGCATTCTCCTTGCGCAGCCGCTCCACTTCCTCCTCCCGCTGCCGCTCCCGTTCCGGCATCGCCTTGCGCCCGGGCTTCTTCGGCAAGAGCGACTCCAGCACTCCAGCCGCCGCCCGGTTCAAGAGCGTGTGCGTCTGCACCCGCGACAGCTTCAGCTTCTCTGCCGCCGCCGTCACCGTGATGCTCCCGGTCAGCGCCTGCAAGATCGTCTCGTACAGCTCCGCGATCTCCTCCGGCAGGCTCGGCTGCGGCGTGTACCTGCTCATCGCGCACCCCCGCGCCAGCATCGCTCGGCGCATCCGCACCCGCCACTTTTCGCGGCCAGGTCAGCGGGTGCTCGGATCGCTCGACGAGATCGGTGAGCCGGACGCGGGGACCATCCTCGCCGCCGGCCTCGAGCCGCGCAAAGCGCTCTTCCCAGCCGGCGCTGAGCGAGGCCGCCCCGAGGCCGTCTTCATCGGGCCCGGCCGCAGGAGCTTCCGCGTCATCGTCAAGAGTCGCTCCAGCCGCCGCTTGTCCGTCTCCAGATGTTTCACCTTCTCCTCCAGCTGCAAGAGCCTGGTCGTCGTCTCCGGCGGCCGCCCCGGCGAGGCCCCCGGCTCCATCGACTCCAGGATCGCCTTCAGCGCCCGCTCCTCCAGTTGGTAGTAGTGGCCCCTCGAGATCTGCGCCTGCTCGATCGCGTCGGTCACCGGCGTCTCGCCGCTCAGCACGCTCAGGATCATCAGCGTTCGCCGCTGCGCGATCTGGTCCAGCTCTTCCTTCTTCAACAGCCATTGCGGCGTCCGCCGCGGCCGGTGCCTGCGTGACCCGCCTCGTCGCCTCGACTCGCTCGTCATCTGCGCTCTCCCGGTTCAGCTTGATCGTCTGCACCTCTTCATTTCCCACCTGCACCCGAAGGCCGTCCTGGCCCGCGGCGATGCTCACGTCGTGGTCGCCCAGCTTGCCCACCAGATAAAATGGCTTCTGCACCGGCTGCTGCCGCGCCAGCTGCATCGCGTTGCGCTGCACCTGCTGCTCGACCGTCTCGCGCACGTGTTGCGCGGCGCGGAAAAAGCGGTCCGCAGGCAAGAGCCCCTCCAGCGCCTGGTGCGGCCGCTGGTAGTTGTACCCCTCGATAAACAGCTCCAGGCGCCGGTTCAGGTCCTCGAAGCTCGCAAACACCGTCCGGGAGAGAAATTCGTCCCACAGCGTCTTCCAGAAGCGCTCGATCTTCCCCAGCGTCTGCGGGTGCTGCGGCCGCGCCTTGAGGTGGGCGATCCCCTGCTGCTTCAGCGTCCGCTCGAATTCGGTCTCTCCGCGCCAGGCCGTGTACTGCCGGCCGTTGTCGGTGAGCACCTCCTTCGGCGCTCCCCACTTGGCGATCCCCCGCTCCAGTGCGCTCGTCGCGATCGGGCCCTTCTGGTGCCGCTCCAGGCACCATCCGGTGATGAAGCGCGAGTGGTCGTCCATGAAGGCGCAGAGGTAGACCCGCTCGTGCCGCCGCAAGAGAAAGGTGAAGATGTCCGACTGCCAGAGCTGGTTCGGTCCCGCGCGCTCGAAGCGCCGGGGCAGAGGCTCCTCCCTCGGCGTCTTCGCCTCTGCCTCCATCAGCCCCGCCTCGTGCAGCATCCGCCGCACTTCGCTCTCGCTGATTCCAATCGCTTCAAAGCGCTTGAGCACGTCGCGAATGCGCCGCGTCCCGTACTCCGGATGCGCTTTCTTCAATGCCAGCACCGCCTCCCGACGCGAGTCGTCCGCCTTGTTTGCCGCCGGTGTCTTCCCCGGCTTGCGCGGAAAGAGCGCCTCGTAGCCGCCCTTCGCGTACGCCTGTCGCCACAGCGTCACCGTGGTGTGCGCCAAGCCGAAGGCCCGGCATACGTCGCCGACTCCCGTGCCGGCATTCAGTTCCTGCAGCACCTTGAGCTTCAATTCCAGCGGGTGTGTCTTGCGCCTCGAGACGTCCTGTCGTCCCTTGCCCTGCCCGGTCTTCCGCCTCATGTCTTCTCCTTCAGCGTTTGCCGTCCGCTGGATCGGAGAAGCCGGTGTTAAGCGATTGCTGCCCTGGTCAGCCGAGCATCAACTGGCGCGCACAACACGGGCGCGGTGGCGGGGCTGCATCCCGCGTTGCTACAAGCAAATGCATTATAGCTATATGTGCCGTTTGCCCGGCCGGAGAGGCCGACGGACAAGCTTGGGCCGATGTAGACGGGGTTGCCGCCTTCGTAGACCTGGTAGTTCGTTGGCGAGCAGGTCGCCGCGCTCCAGGAGATCGTGTACGAGCCTGTGGTCGAGGTCGTCGGCGACGCCGTGATCGGCGCGGGCGCTCCAGGTGGTTGCATCGTGCCCGAGCAGACGTTTCCGCCCCTGCACACGTCGTTCGAGGTGCAGGCATCGCCGTCGCTGCACGGCTGATTTCGCACTCGCGTCGTAGTAGATGGGAACCCACTCGCCATCCGCGAGGTCGCACACCCATCTCGACTGGCAAGTGTCCAGGGACGTGGGCTGCGGCATGCCGCCGCAGGTGACCGCGCGTGCCGCGCTGCTTGCACCGAGGACGAGACCCGCCACCGCAAGACACCAAGGCACTTTGAACACCGCAGACCCCCCGCGAACCAGTTGCCTGCGCGACACGTTCGCGGAGTATCGGCGCTCTGGTCAATTGGAAAATCGGGCGCCTCGGACACAGGAAGCCTTTTCCTGCGATTAGCGTTGAGATTGCCGCTGGTTGGGTGGTCGAGATTCGTGGGAGCCCACCTGTATTCGGGACATGGCCTCGTCGTCGCGACGCTACGCGCCTTCGAAACGCGCCAGCACGACGGTGGTGTTGTCCACGCCGCCGTTGGCGTTGGCGGCATCGACCAGCTTCTTCGCGCACGCCTCCAGCTTTGCCGAGTGCTTGCGCAGGATGGATTCCAGGGCGGGGTCGTCCACCATTCCGGAGAGGCCGTCGGAACAGAGCAGGAAGACGTCGCCGGGCCGGGGCTCGTGCACGCCGATGTCCACCTCCAGCTGCCGCTGCTGCCCGAGGGCGCGCAGGATGATGTTCCGCTGGGGAAAGCTGCGCGCCTCGTCCTCGGTGATCTTGCCCAGGCGCAGGTACTCCTCCACCAGCGAATGGTCGGCGGTGAGCCGGCGCAGCCGGTCGTCGCGGAAGAGATAGGCGCGGCTGTCGCCGGTGTGCGCCACCAGCGCGCGCGCCTGCCCGTCCCGCTCCGCCAGGGAGAGCGCCACGCAGGTGGTGCCCATGTTCTTCTTCGAGGCGTCCTGCTCGCTCGCCTCGATGATGCGCGCGTTGCAGAGCTTGATGGCGGTGACCAGCCGGTTCTCGTCGTAGCTGCGGGCCCGCTCGTCCTTGAACGGCCAGGTGGTCTCCGGGTCGTTGCCGGTGAGCTCGAAGAAGTCCTTCATCTCGCGCGCGGCGATGCTGCTCGCCACTTCGCCGGCGGCGTGGCCGCCCATGCCGTCGAACACCGCGAAGACCTGCTGCTCGGGAAACACGAGGAGATTGTCCTCGTTGTTGTCCCGCTTCATGCCGACGTCGGTCCGCGACGCGTGGCTGATGCGCACGATTCGAGGGAAGTACAGTACGGGTCAGGTGCCGTCAATCGGGCGCCAGCGCCTCTGGCGTGCGGCAAAAAGATGCGGCGCCGGCGCCAGGTCGGGATGCGACGTGGCGCCGGCGCCCAGGTTGGTCACTCCTGTGCGGCGCCCCGCTAGAACTTCTGCGAGAGCAGATGGTACGAGCCGCCGAATCCCACCGGCGCGCGATCCGAATACGCGGCCGCGTCGATGGCGCCGAAGATGCCGCCGGCGATCAGGCCCGCGCCGGCGCCGATGGCCAGATCGCGCCCCCAGTTGCCGTCGTTGCTGAGGAGCGCGACGCCCGCGCCGATGGCGAGACCGGCGATGCCGCCGTACAGGGCATCCTGCGCGATCACGGCGCCGGGACTGCGGTGCGCCGACACCTCGACGACCTCGGCGGCGAGCTGGTCTCGGGTCTGCGGCTGCTCGCGCAGCGTCAGGGTTTGCAACGGCGATGCGTGGGCGGCGGAGGCGAAGAGCGCTGCCGCGAGTGGTGCGACGAGGAGCTTGCTCAGCATGGATGACCCCTGGGTTGGAAGATTACGTGCGCCTTCCAGCAAGGTGGAGACCCATTGGATCCACCGGCAACCGGACAGCGCAGCGCAGGAGCCCCCGCCGCGCCGCTGCCGGTCCGTGCGGGCAGGCGCCCGCTACTTCTTCTTCACCGTCACGCTGCCGGAGAACGCATCGGCCTCGATGATGCCTTCGCCGCGGCCGTAGGTGGCCTCGATCCAGCCGCTGCTGACGAAGCCGGCCCTGCGCCGGGGAGAGTGCTTCACCGCCAGGTTCATCTCGTCGCGCAGCTCGCCGCTGTGCGAGCTGTAGCTCAGCTCGAACGAGCTCTTGGGATCGACCAGGAGCCGCAGCTCGCCGGAGACCGTCTCCGCGCTGAGGTGGCAGTCCTTGCCGCAGAGGCCCGCCCACTCCAGGCTGCCGGAGGCGGACTGGAACTCTACCTGCGGCGCGTTTCCGGAGCTGGAGACCACCGACGTGCCGGAGACCGTGTGCAGCCGCACCGGCCCTGCGGAGTCCTCGATGCGCGTATCTCCGGAGATGCTCTGCACGTCGGCCTTCGCCACGCCGGAGAGCTTCACCTGGCCGGACATGGTGCGGATGCGCACTTCGCCCACCCGCTGCGCGCTCACGTCGCCGGACATGGAGGAGATGTCCAGCCGGCTGCCGCGCGGCACTTCCACGTGGAGCTTCCCGCGGCGCAGCGTGCGCCTGCCGCGGAACGAGGGCTCCACGCGGTCGCCGTAGGCGTAGAGGGCGATGTCCTCCGCCGGCACGCCGGTGAGCGTCACCGAGACCTGTTGCCGATCGCTCGAGACCACCTCGATCTCGCCGGACTGCGCCCGCACCTGGAAGGTGACCGGCCCGTGGACCGGGATGGTGGCGCTGCCGCTGCCCCGGGCGCGCGCCGTGGCCTCGCGGTCGCTGTCGCCGGAGTCGTCGTCGCCCAGGTGCACCTGGGGCAGCCGGATGGAGCGCTGCGGGTTGAGCTTGTAGACCTTCACCCGGTTGCCGTCGTCGTCGCGCTCTTCGCTGTCCTGATCGCGGCGGTGGCGATCGTGGCGCTGGGTGTCCTCGTCCTCGTCCACGTCCGCCTCGTCGTCGTGGTCGCGGTCGTGGTCGTTGCGCGCCATCAGCTCCGGCAGGTCCACGTTCACGTCGACGTCGATGTCGGGAAACTCGATCGCCGGTATCGGCGGGATGACCGGAAGCTCCGGCAGCTCCAGGGTGAGGCCGTGCTTGCAGGGCCGCGGCTCCTGCTTCGGATTCGCCTGCGCCACCGCGGGCAAGAGGGAGAGTGCGAGAATGAGAGCTACGCGATTCACGGGACTGCCTCCTCGGATTCCTGGACCAGGTTGCGCAGCGAATGCAGGTACCCGGCGTAGCCGTCCAGCACCCGCATGCGCGCGTTCACGTCATTGGTGGCCACGCTGCGCGATTCTCCGAGCTGCGCGCGGGCGCGGGTGAGCGTCTCGTCCCAGCGCTGCGCCAGGGCGGGATCGAGCTGCGGCCGCATCTTTTCGTACTCCGCCTCGAGGACCTTGGCGGCGTCGCGGTAGTCGGCCTCGGCGCGATCGAGCGCGGCCAGCGTCTTCGCGTCGATGGCGGGGCGGACGCGCTGCGCGGTCTTGGCCGGCTGCGACGCGACGGGCGCCACCACCGGATGCGGGCGGCCGGCAAAGAGCAACACTGCGGCCGCCGAGGCTGCGGCAGCGGCGGCGAGGGAAATGCGCGTCGCCCAGCGCGGCAGGCGCCGGGGATGCCTCAGCCGCGCGGCGATGGCGGGCCAGAGCTGGGCGGTGGGCGGCGAAGGCCTCCGCGCGAAGAGCGCCCGCTCCGCCCGCACCCAGGACAGCTCGCGCCCGCACTCCGCGCAGTGCGCCGCGTGGTCCTCGGCCTCCGCGGCGCGCTCAGGCGAAAGCTCGCCCAGCGCCAGCGCCTCCAGATCCTCGAGGGACACGTGGTTCATCGCGCGCCCTCCCCCAGGTAGCCGGCGAGGCGCTCGCGAAGCTGCAGCCGCGCGCGGTGGATCTCGTTCTTCACCTTCTGCAGCGGCCAACCCATGGCCGAGGCGATGTCGCCATAGCCGAGCCCGTGATCGAGCCGCATGAGCAGCGCGGTCCGGCGCTCTTCGGAGAGGTCCTCCAGCGCCGTCGCCAGCACCCGGTCGGCCTCGCCGGAGAGCAGCACGGCCTCCGGCGTGGGGGCGCGGTCGACCTGCACCGGCTCTCCTTCCGGGTCGGGCGAGGGACCGTCGCGTCGCTTGCGCCGGATCTGCTCGAGAAAGACCATCCGGGCGATGCCGAAGAGCCAGCCCTGCAGCTTGTCGGCCTGCTCCAGCGTGGAAAGCCGGTGCCAGGCGCGCACGAAGGTCTCCTGCGTGGCCTCGTCCGCCGCCGTGTCGTGGCGCAGCAGGTCGCCCAGGAACCTGCGCACGCCAGGGCTTTGTCGATCGAAGATCACGCGAAACGCCTCCGCATCGCCGGCCTGTGCGCGCGACAGCAACTCCTCCTCGGAACCACTGTCGGGGGCACGGAGCACCTCGACCCGTAGTGACGTGGCAGGCACGGCGGTTTCAACGTCCGGGAAGGGCTGCTATGTCAGGCCGATGGACGTCCGGGTCACGAGCGGAGAGGGCCTCTTGCAGCACATCGTCGCAGGCCGGCACACGCTGGTCGCGGACGAGCCGGTGACGGCGGGCGGCACCGACCAGGGTCCCTCCCCCTACGAGTTGCTCGCCGCTGCCCTGGGGTCGTGCACGTCCATGACCCTTCGGCTCTATGCCCGCCGCAAGGGCTGGCCGCTTTCCCGCGTCACCGTCACGGTGCGTCATGAGCGCATCCATGCCGCCGACTGCGCGGACTGCGAGACGAAGGAGGGCCGCATCGATCAGCTCCGCCGCGAGATCGCCCTGGAAGGCACGCTCGACGCCGCGCAGCGTGCCCGGCTGTTCGAGATCGCCGACCGGTGCCCCGTGCACCGCACCCTGCGCAACGAGATCCGCATCGTCACCAACCCGGCAGGGTAGAAGTCACCCCAGCTTCTCCCGCAGCCTGCGCAGCCCCATCTCGGTCTTCATGTCGCGGATCTCGCCGCGCGCGCACCTCGCCAGCGCCTCCGCGAGCGGCACCCATTCCAGGCGCGCGCCCTCCTCGAAGGGCGAGCCGTCGCCGGACGGCGGGTCCGCCGCTGCTCCGGGGGCGACCTCGCAGGAGACGAAGTGGAAGAGCTCCGCGCACATGCCGGGCGTCGGGAAGAGGGGCGGCCCCAAGGGTTGCACGCTCTCCGGCTCGACCCGCAGCCCGGCCTCCTCCAGCGCCTCGGCGGCGGCGCGCCTGCGCAGGTCGTCCCCGGCCTCGACGATGCCCGCCACCAATTCGGGAAAGAGCGCCGCCGAAGGCCGCTCCGGACGCCCGAACTGCATCGGCACCCGCACGCCCGAGCGCAGGAGCACCTCCACGCCGGCGGCGCTCCGGCGAAAGAGCGCCAGCACCACCGCGTCCAGCCCCATGGGCCGCTCCACGTAATCCCAGCCTCCCTCAGCCGTGCGCGACCCGTCCGAGAGCAGGAGCCGCATCCGCATGCGGCGCAGGCGGAGAAACCCCCCTTCACCGACCCGCTGGTCGGAGGTCACCTCGAAACCCGTCACTTCGGGCGCGCTCACCGCTCCCTCTCCCGGCGCAGGTCGGCCATCATCGCGACGAGCGCGCAGGCGATGGCGAAGCGCGGCTCGATGGGGTCGTCGACGTCGAGGATGCGCAGCTCGAACTCCCGCCGCCAGAAGTGGAAGATCTGCTGGATGCGGGCCACTTCCCTGCCCCCCAGCTCGACGTGGTGCCGCCCGGGCAAGAAGCGCAGCAGGCGCCGCCAGAATGCGGGGCCGTCCTCCACCATGCTGCCCGCGAGGCGTTCGTCGGCGTCGAGGATGTCCCAGGTGTCGCGGAACATGGAGCGCAGGCCGCGATTGCGGATGACCCCGAGCCGCTGTCCGCTCTCGGCGTCGAAGAGGTCGTGCTCCATGTTCACGGCCGCGACGCGGCGGTTCTTCAGCACCAGGATGGGCCGCGTCTGCTCTTCGTCCGCATACATGACCAGCTCGCCGCGCAGGCGGAACCAGGGCTGCTCCACCACCGCCGCGAGCGCCCCGGAGGCGGCGTACACGCGGTAGATGCGCCTCCAGGAAAACAGAGGCCTTACGAGGGTATAGCTCGGCTGGGCCAGGGCATCGAGCGACGCGGGAGGCCTCGGTTGCAGCGCGCTGGGCATGCCGCATGCGAGCGCCATCGGCGGCCGTCGTCAATCGAAAAGTGGAAATGCGCGATCCCGTTTCGTTAAACTGCAAAAAACGGGAGTAGCGATGGCCGATGCGTTCCAGCTGGAAATGATCGTCGCCGCAGAGCCGCAGCGCGTGTTCTCGGCGTGGCTGGACGCGAAGGAGCACGCGGCGTTCACGGGTGGCGGCGACGCGGTGGTGGAGCCGTGGACCGGCGGCCGCTTCATCGCCTGGGACGGGTACATCCACGGCATCCTGCTCGGAGTGGACCAGGGCCGGCGGGTGGTGCAGACCTGGCGCACCTCGGAGTTTCCGCAGGAGGCGCGCGACTCGCGGGTGGTGGTCGAATTCGAGCCCACGCGCGGCGGCACGCGCGTCGTGGTCAAGCACAGCGACGTGCCGCCCAGCCATGCCAAGCGGTACGAGAAGGGCTGGATGGAGCATTACCTCAAGCCGCTGGCGAAGTACTTTTCCAAAGGCGGGCGCGGACCCAAGACTCCGGCGCCGCACGCCGGGCAGAGCGCCTGGGGACGCAAGCCCGAGCAGAAGGCGCGACGCCCGGCGAAGCCCGCCGCGCGCCAAGCCCGCGACGCGAAAGTCCGCCGCGCGCAAGGCCGCGCCGAAGCCGGCGGCCCGCAAGCTGCACGCGCCCTCGCGGCCCGCGCCCGCTGCGCGCAAGAAGGCGGCCCCGCGGCGCTCGAGAAAGTAAGCTCCGTGCGCACGGACGCGATTGTCATCGGCGCCGGCGTCGCGGGCCTGGCTGCGGCGCGCGAGCTGCGCTTGCGCGGACATCCGGTCGTCGTGCTGGAAGCGCGCGACCGCATCGGCGGGCGGGTGCACACGTTGCGGCCGCAAGGCTGGCCCTTGCCGGTGGAAGCGGGCGCGGAGTTCGTCCACGGACGTCCGCCCTCCCTCCTGCCGCTGGCGAAGGAGGCGCGCGAGCTGCGCGGCGGGCATTTCACCACCGGCCTCGCCCGCTATGACGAGGCGTGGGAATCGGTGATGGAGAAGCTGGGCTCGCTCCCCGCGGCGCGCGAGAGGTCGGTTGCGGCGGCCTTGCGCTCGCTGCGGTTCCGGCTGCGCACCAGCGCGGAAGAGCGGAAGCTCGCGGCGGAGTTCCTCGAGGGGTTCAACGCGGCCCGTCTCGACCGCGCGAGCGTGAAGGCCATCGCGCAGCAGACCGAGGCTGCGGAGCGCATCGGCGGCGAGCGCATCGCCCGCCTGTCGCGGGGCTACGACGCGGTTCCCCGCCGGCTTGCCCGCGGCACCCGCGTCCTGCTCGGTTCGCCGGTTCGCGAGGTGCGCTGGACGCGAGCCGGCGTCACCGTGGTGGCCCGCGGCGCCACCTACGAGGCCCGCCGCGCCGTCGTCACGCTCCCTCTCGGCGTGCTGCAGGCGAAGGCGGTGCGATTCGAGCCTGCCCTTGCCGCGCTGGAAGCAGGCCGCCATCGACGCGCTGGCCATGGGGCCGGTGGTGAAGGTGGCGCTCCTCTTCGACCAGCCGCACTGGCCCGAGGATTTGGTCTTCCTGCACGCGCGGGGAGAGGCGATTCCGACCTTCTGGCGGCCGCTGCCTTCGCGCGCGCCGGCGCTGGTAGGTTGGGCGGCGAGCCGCGACGCGGAAGCGCTGCAGGGGCAGGATCCGGTGGCCGTGGCGGTGCGCTCGCTCTCGGCCGCCCTGGGAAAGCGGGTGCGGCCCACGCGCGCGCTGGTCTTCGACTGGCAGAAGGACGCCCTTTCGCGCGGGGCCTACAGCTGGGTGCCGGTGGGCGCGATGAAGGCGCAGCGCGATCTGGCACGGCCGGTAGGGCCCTTGCACTTCGCCGGCGAGGCCACGCACTTCGAGGGCGCCTGCGGCACCGTCCACGGCGCCATCGAGACCGGCGTGCGCGCCGCGAGGGAGATCGCCCGCTGAAACCTGGCGTCCCGGGTGGTCGCGCCATAGCATCTGCAAATGGACGTGCTCGAGCGCATCCAGGCCTGGTACAAGGCGCAGGCGGAGCGCGGGCGCGATCCCGTGCTCGGCGTGCGCATCCAGACGCTGACCGGGAAGCCGGGCTGGAGCGTGCAGGTCGATCTCGCCGGCACGCCGCTCTCGGGCCTGGAGCTCGCGCCTTACCGCGAGGGCGCGACCGAGCGCGACTGGCTCGCCTACCGCATCCGCGACGACCGCTTCGAAGGCATCGGCGACCCGACCAAGCTGCAGGCGCTCCTCTTCGCCTTCCTCGATCTCGCGGAACGGAGCTCGGCGGAGCTGGCGCGCGCCAGGAAACGGGAGAAGTAGTCACATCCCGCCGTCGCGCCCGGGGCAGGGAAAGTGGAGCTTGTCGAAGAGATCCTGCGCCGGCAACGCCAGGTTGATCTCCAGCTGGTCGGGATTGTCGCCCACGCTGGCGAGATTGGCGAGGGCGCGATACTCGACCGCGTCGTCGTCGAGCTGGTTCTTCACCAGGGAGATGGCCCCGCGCGCCATCTGCGCCAGGTCGCGCACGTTGCGGCCCGGCTGCGGCGTGCCCGAGAGCGTCAGGGCCACCGAGTCCCAGACGTTGGCGCGGACGGTCATGCCGGAGAGGCCGTCCACCAGCGCCCGCCACGGATCCTGCGCGGGGCCCTGGCGGAAGAAGGCAAGGTCGGTGCGCAGGAAGAGGTCGCCGTAGACGTCCTCCTCCGCTGCGGGCGGCGTGGGTGAGAGCGCGCGGTCCACGAGGGTGTGGCAGTCGTCGCCTTGCCCCGTCAGGACGAGGTTCGAGAGCTGCGCGATGCAGGGCGCGCCGGGGCGGGTGTAGATGGCCGCGCCGAGGTAGTCGTCGCGGCGGGCGCCGGGCCCGGCCATCGATTGGGCCACGGGCTTGCCTTCGAAGTAGCCCGACATCGCCACGCCGCCCGGCACGAGCGCGATCCGGTCCACGTCGCGCGCGAAGTCGAACCCGAGATCGCGCCCTGCCTTGTCCATCCCCGCGAAGTCCTCCGGCATGCATTCGCGAAGACGATCGAAGAGCGGCGTGTTGAGCAGGGCATTGACGTGGACGAGGGCCACGTTGGCCGACCCGCCGCCGAGCGCGAAGGAGAGCATGGGATCGTGATGCGGCACAGGTGTGACCGGCGGCGCGACCGGCGACGCGACGGGCGGCGCCACAGGGCGGGGGCGCGGCGCATCCCGCGCAGGACGCCGGCGCGAAACGACCTGGTTGGGGGCGGGAAACTCCGGCACGCGCTCGAGCGCGGCATCGCGCCGCTGCTCTGCCGAACGGGTGGAAAGGGCGAGGTAGACGGCGGAGCCGACGAGCAAGAGCGCGGCGAGGGCGAGGAGCCGGAAGTCGCGCCGGCGCTTCACTTCTCGCTCCTGCGCGCCGCGAACAGCGCGACGAGGAAGAGGGCGGTGGCCCACATGGCGGTGAGCACGAAGGGGGCAACCAGCGGCCGCTCCCCCGCGCCGAGCCGCATCGCCTGCTGCGAGAGGGCGCCGATGCGCGGGAGCAGCGCGGACGACGCCGCCTCGAGCCACCGTGGCGACCCGCCGCTCGCGATTGCGGCGAGAATGAAGACGACGAACCCCGCGGCCGCGGCTGCAAGCCCGCTGCGCAGCGCGTAGGTGACCGCCAGCGACACCGCGTAGAGCGCGGCGAAGGCGAAGAGGAGCGGCACCACCATGAGGATGAGGCGGGGGCTGACCTCGATTTGCAACCAGCGCAGCCCCGCGAAGAAGAGCGCGATGAGGAGCGCGTACAGCGCCAGCGCCAGAGCGAGCACCGCCGCGAAGATGCCGGAGGCGACGTCGCCGCGGCTCACCGGCTGCGCGTGCAGGAGCACGGTGCGGCGCGGCTCCAGAAGCGGCGGCGCGAAGAGCGCGGCGAAGAGGATGCTGCCGGGAAGGAGCCCCCAGTAGAGGACGCTTGCCGCGTAACGGCCGATCCACTTCGCGGTGGTTTCCTCGCCGGCGCCGAACCTGCGCGCGCCCGCGGCGGCCCCGGCGATCATGTCGCTGCGCACGGCGAGGAAGAACATCCCGGTCAAGAGGAGCAAGAGCACGAGCGCGATCCAGCCGACGCGGCGCCCGGCGAGCTCCGCGCCGATTCTCGCGCGCGACGCGCACAGGCGCCTGCAAATGCGCGCAAGGGCCTCGCGGGAAGCGGGGGCGCCTCTGCCGGAGGAGGTCCGGGTGGCGCGGGCGGCTGCGCGCCGCCGGTCACGGCTGCCTCGAAGCTCGCCTCCAGATCCTGCCGCACCGGCCGCACCTCGGCGACGAGCCCACCCTCCGCGCGCACCTTGTCCAGCGCCGCGTTCAGCTGCCCGAGATCCTCGTGGGCGACCGCGATCACCCGGCCGTCCGCGAGCACGATCTCGCTTGCGCCGGCCGCCTCGCTGCGCCCGCTCACCGCCTGTTCGCGCACCAGTTCCCCGCGGTGCAGGATGCCCACCCGCGTGCAGACGCGCTCGGTCTCCGAGAGCAGGTGCGAGTTGAGGAAGACGGTGCGGCCCTTCTCCCGCTCTTCCCGGATCACGCGGCGCACCAGCGCGCGCCCCATCGGGTCCAGGCCGTCGGTGGGCTCGTCGAGGATGAGCAGGTCGGGTGAACCCATCAGCGCCAGCGCGAGCAGCGTGCGCTGCTTTTCGCCCTTGGACAGCCTGCCCGCGGGACGCTCGAGAAGCTCCGACATCCCCAGCCGCTCGAGCTGCGCAACCCCCTCCGGCTCCGCCTCGCGCAGCGCAAGGCCGCGCAGCACCGCGAACCTGCGCACCAGCCGGCGCGGCGATGCCGCAGGCGGCAGCTCGGCGGACTCGGGCACGAAGCCGATGCGCCGGCGCACCTCGGGATCGTCGGGCCTTTGTCCGAACACCCGCACCTCGCCCTCGTCGGGCAGCGAGAGCCCGAGCAGGATGCGGATCAGCGTGGTCTTTCCCGCGCCGTTGGGACCGGCGAGCCCATAGCACTCGGCGCGCTCGACGCGGATGCTGACGCCGCGAAGCGCCTCGTGCTTGCGAAAGACGCCGTAGCCCTTGCGGACGCCCCAGACGCGCAGCGCCTCCGGCTCCGCCATCTACTTGCCGGCCGCCGCGGCCGCGGCAGCCTTCTTCGCCTCTCCCTCGGCGTCGCGCAGCTCCAGCTTGCCGAACCGCAGCGCCGCAAGCCCGTTGGCGATCTGCTCCGACGGACCCACCACCACGATGGCCATGTCGTCGGGATGCAGCCGCTCGCGCGCGGCCCTGGCCACGTCGTCCCGGGTCACCGCCTCCACGCGCTCCTGGTAGGTGGCGTAGTAGTCGGCGGGCAGCCCGTGCAGCCAGGCGCGCGCGTACGCTCCCGCCGTCTGCTCGTCGCTGGCGAAGAGGGCGGGAATGGCGCGCACCAGCGAGTCCTTGGCGTCGGCAAGCTCCGCCTCGCTCACCTCGCCGGACTTCATCCGGGTGAGCTCCTTCATGAACTCGCCCAGCGCCTGCGCCGTCTTGTCGCTGACCACCCCGCCCGCCGCCACGAACGGCCCCGCCTCCCTGTGCGTGTCGAAAAAGCTGAAGACGCCGTACGAGTAGGCATGCTCGCTGCGCAGGTTGCCGTTGAGCCGCGAGTTGAAGCTGCCGCCGAGGATGTTGTTCATCACCCGCACCGGGAAGATGTCCGGCGCGTTGGAGGCCACGCCCAGCTCGCCGATCCAGATCTGCGATTGCGGAGCGCCGGGCTTGTCCACCAGCGTGACCACGCGCGCGCCGCGCTTCGCCCCCGCGGGCCTGCGCGCGCGTGGAGCTTCCCTGTCCTTCCACTCGCCGAACCGCTTCTCCAAGAGAGGCATCAGCGCCCCCTCGCTGGTGTCTCCCACCACGAAGAGCGCCGCGTTGGAGGGCCGGAACCAGGCCTTGTGCCAGGCGACGAGGTCCTTGCGCGAGATCGACTTCACCGACTTGACGGTGCCTTCGTCCGGATATCCCCAGGGGTGCTTTTCCCCGTAGATGACGCGGGAGAGCACGTGCTGGCCCACCGACTGCGGATCGTCGAGCGCCTGCGCGATCTGTCCCAGCCGCTCCACCCGCACGCGCTCCACGTCGGCGGCGCGGAAGGCGGGATGCAAGGTCACGTCGGAGAAGAGCTCGAGCACGGGATCGAGCGTGTCGGGCAACGCGGTCACCGAGGCGCGCGAGGCGTCGGCGTCGGCCGCCGTGGCATAGCGCGCGGCCAGGTCTTCGAAGCCGCGGGCGATGGCAGCCGCGTCGCGCTCCTGCGTGCCTTCGTCGAGGAGGTCCAGCGCCAGCGAGGAGAGCCCCGCCTTGCCCGCGGGATCGGTGTCCTCGCCGGACCGGACGGCGAGCGAGATGGCGACGAGAGGCACCTCGTGGCGCTCGATGAGGAAGACGGGGAGGCCGTTGCGCAGCGTGAGCTCTTTCGGGATTGGCGCGTGGAACTCCACCGGGGCCGATGGCGGAGGTGGGTGGGCTCTGAAGGACTCGTCCGGCGTGCCCTGCTCGGAGGGCGCTTCGGTTCGGGTTTGCGTTTGGGTTTGCGTTTGCGCTTTCGGGTTTTCGGCGGGCTTCGGCGTGGAGGCGCAAGCCGCGAGCAGCGCGACGGCGAGGAGCTTTTTCATTTGCCGGCTCCTGCGGGCGATGGCTGCGCTTCGGGAAGGACGGTGATCACCACGCGCTGCTCGTCCTTGAGGTAGTCCTGCGCCACCTTCTGCACCTGGTCCGGAGTGACGGCGAGCTGGGCCTCGAGGTTCTTGGTGAACGCGCCCGGGTCGTGCGCCCACATCTCGTAATAGTTGAGCTGGTCGGCCTTGCCGCCGAAGCCGCCCACGTTCTCGAGCTGGGCGAAGAGGCCGGCCTTGAGGTTGCGCTTGGCGCGCTCCAGCTCGTCCGGCGAAGGCGGCCCCTCGCGCAGCCTTTTCACTTCGTCGGTCAGCGCCGCCAGCACCTCCTCCGGCGCGTGTCCGGCCTGCACCGTGGCGCTGATCTCCACGAGGCCGCCGAGCTGCATGGAGGGATCCCAGCTCGCGCTCACGTCCTGCGCGATCTTCTTCTCGTAGACGAGGTCGTGGTAGAGGCGGCTGGACTTGCCGCCGGCGAGGATGCGCATCAGCGCCAAAGCCTCCGGCTTCTCCAGCGGTTTGGGCCCCACGTAGCCGACGAGCACCTTGGCGAGCTGCACCTGGTCGTGCAGCGTCTCCCGCTGTTCCTTGGTGTGCGCCTCCGTCTTCGCGGTCGACCGCGGCTTGCCGGGGCCGCGCACGATGGGGCCGAAGTACTTCTCCACCAGCGGCTTCACCTCGGCGACCTTGAAGTCCCCCACCACGGCGAGCGAGGCGTTGTCGGGAGCGTAATAGGTGCGGAAGAACTGCTTCACGTCGGTGAGCGACGCCGCCATGAGGTCCTCGTGCGAGCCGATCACGTAGCCGTAATACGGGTTCGGCTGCGGATAGAGCAGTTGCACGAGCCGCTCCTCGGCGCGCCCGTAGGGGACGTTCTCGATGCTCTGCCGCTTCTCGTTGCGCACCACCTCGCGCTGCGTGTCCAGCTTCTTCTGGTCCACCGTGTCGAGGAGAAAGCCCATCCGATCGCTCTCCAGCCAGAGCGCAAGCTCGAGGCGGTCTGCCGGCATGGTCTCGAAGTAGTTGGTGCGGTCCCACTCGGTGGTGCCGTTCAGGTTGGTCGCCCCGTTGCGCTCCAGCATGGCAAAGACGGTGCGCTCGTCGCCGTGCAGGTGCTTGCTGCCCTGGAACATGAGGTGCTCGAAGAGGTGGGCAAAGCCGCTGCGCCCCTTGCGCTCGTTGACCGCCCCGACGTGGTACCAGAGGTCCACGCCCACGATCGGCGCGCGGTGGTCCTCGGAGAGGATGACGGTGAGGCCGTTGGGAAGTTGGTATTTTTCGTAGGGAATCTGCGGCAGCGCCGCCACCGCAACGAGCAAGGCTGCAAGCATGCTGGCTCCTTAACCCGGACCGGACCGTCTCGCAAATGACGTTGTACGCAGCGCGGCCTGCAGGATTTCGCCTCCGTGACTACCTGCATCATCGAATGCCCGTAGTCGAGCGAACCCGGCTGCAGCGCTCCACCTTCCTGGTGCTCTTCGTTTTCGCCGCGTACGCGTTCTGGCGGACGCTCGAGCCGATCTGGGTGCCGGTGCTGCTCGGCCTCGTGATCGCGGTCGGGGTGCATCCCTTCTACGAGCGGATGCGCCGTCGCCTTCCCGGGAAGTACCCGGGACTGCCCGCGGCGCTGCTCACCGCGATCGTGATGGTGGTCTCACTGGGCGTCATCGCCTTCCTCGTCCTCGTGGTCGGTCACCGCGTGCTCGACCTTGCGCAGGACATCTCCGCCCGCTACGCGCAGAAAGGCGCGGCGGGCCTGCTCGGCCAGGACGTGAGCCGGGTGCTCTCGCGCTTCGGCCTGCGGCCCGAGAACGTCAACCAGCGCATCGCCGAAACGGCGCGCGACCTGGCCGCCTTCCTGGGCAAGGGCGCGACCAGCATCGTGGCGGGCCTCTTCAGCGCCATCTTCATCTTCATCTTCACCGCCATCACCTCGTATTACCTCTTGCGCGAGGGCAGCGACGGCACCGAGTGGCTGGTGGAGATGGTGCCCCTCCCCAACGGCCAGGTGGCGCAGATCGTCCGCGACGTCCGCGACGTGACCCGCGCCATGCTCTTCAGCACCGGCCTGATGTCGCTCTACCAGGGGGTTACCGCCGGCCTCGGCTACTGGATCTTCGGCGTGGACAGCCCGCTGGTCTGGGCCTGCTTGACCGGGGTCGCTTCCATCCTGCCCGCGGTGGGCACCGCGCTGGTCTGGGCGCCGGTCGGCATCGTGGTGATCGCCACCGGCCACCCCGGCCAGGGCATCGGCGTGCTCCTCTGGAGCGCGGTGGTGGTGGTGCTGGTCGCGGACTACATCCTGCGCCCCAAGCTGGTGGGCACCCGCATCAAGATGAACGACCTGCTCGTGTTCATCGCCATCTTCGGCGGCATCGAGGCCTTCGGCATCCTCGGCATCGTGCTCGGTCCCATCGCGGTGGCGGTGCTGCTCTCGCTGTTGCGGATCTACCAGCGCGACTACCGGCCGGAGGGGCCGGTTCACGCGCCGGACGTGACCGCGCCGAGCCCGGTGCCACCGCAGAACGCGCCGTGAACCGCTCTGGGAGCCACCATCAGCTGTGCGCGATGCTTGCCTTATTGGCGATTCTCGCCGGATGCACGTTTCCCGACGCCTCCGTCCGCAAGCGCGCCGCGACCGACTTCGGCTGCCCCGAGGACGAGATCGTCGTCCACCAATTGCGCTCGGGCTACCTCGCGCGCGGCTGCAGGAAGGAAGCCGGGTACCTGGTCAAGGACGGCCAGGCGACCCGGAGCTCGGAGATCAAGCCCGCGACCGTCGACGAGCGGCCGGAGCTCCCCATCGACCGGATCCCCAACACCAATTCCATCGGCGCCGAGTAGTCCGCTCGTCCGGTCCAGCGATCCGGGCGCACAGTCCCTTTGGCGCGATCTGCGGGTCTACTACCTGGTTTGCACCCCACTTGAGCTTACGCGCGTGGACGACGGAATCCTCGTTCCAGCGGCGCTCCCATTCCAGAACGAAGTTCACCCCTTCATCGCATCCGTCGCTTTCCAGGGCGTCGCCAGGTTGTCTGCGATGCCCCGGTGCAAATCGCGAAAAGTGGAAAGGATGTCCTTGTGCTGATGTGCAAGGGATCTGCCTGGTTTGCACCCCCGACTTTTCGCTCTCGACGAGCGCGAATTTGCTTGCGACTCCGCGACAATATCTGCTATTCTATTTTCATGAAGGCTGCGAGGCGGCAGACGGCGTTCAAGTTCCCTCGCCGCGGAGGGAAGCGGAAGGGCGCCGGGCGGCCCAGGACGCGTCCACATCCGGGCCTCGTCGGCCCCGGCGTGCCGCATCTGAGGCGTCCCGACTTCGCGGCGCGGCATCCGGTGCACGTGACGCATGCGGCTACAGCCGGGAGTGGGGTATCTGCGCGCCTACCAGCGCGCGAAGGTCGTCGAGGACGCCCTTCGCGCGGCGCGGGAGCGATTCGGCGTGCGCATCGTCCACTACTCCATCCAGGGCAACCACCTGCACCTCATCGTCGAGGCGGAAGACCAGGCCGCGCTTTCGCGCGGCATGCAGGGCCTGGCCATCCGGCTCGCGAAGCGCCTCAACGCCCTCGCCCACCGGCGCGGCGCAATTTTCGCGGACCGCTACCATTCGCATCCGCTGAAGACGCCGCGCGAAGCGAGGAACGCGGTCCGGTACGTGCTCACGAACCATCGCCACCACACCTTGGAGCACCTGCCCGAAGGCTGGACGGACCCACTCGCCTCGGCGCGATTTACACAGCACGTCCGGGCGGGACGCTCCTGTGGTCGCCCCTCGGTCTGGCTGCTCCGCGTGGGCTGGCGGCTCTAGATATCCAGCCGCTTCGGCCCATCGGACGACGCAATCGGCGCGGGGTGGACTCTCGTCCATCGACGGATGCTATGGCTGGGGCCGTCAGTCGGAAGTCGTCGACCTCGGCTTCCTCTTCGTGAGCCTCCGGTTCGGAGAGGTGGCTCGTGCTGGTGTTGGCTCACTCGGCTGGGGGACGGCGATTGCGGACCGCCGAGGACGCCGCAGGCACGGCCTGGCTCGAGGTTCAGGCGGGCTCCGTCGGCGCGAGAGTCGCGGGTGTGCTCTCAACTCCCGCAGCGGAAGAGGCGGACGTGGCCGACCCCTTCGTGCAGCATGTCCAGTCTCTTCGCGGCCGCTTCCGACACGTCCACAATCCTCCCGTTCACATACGGCCCACGGTCGTTGACGCGCACGTCCACCGAGCGTCCGTTCTCGAGATTCTCCACGTGCAGGCACGTGCCGAACGGCAGCGTGCGGTGCGCGGCGGTGAGCGCGGAAGGATTGAAGCGCTCCCCATTCGCGGTGAGATGGCCGCGGAGCGCGCCGCCGTACCAGGAGGCGATCCCTTCCGCCAGCGGCTCCGCATGCCGCTCGCGCGCGGGCGACGGCTCGGCGTGGCGCTCACCGCGCGCGCCGGCGGTGGCTCCACCGGGCTCTCCCGCGGCTGCACGGAGGCCTGCCGCGGCGCGTGGGCGCAACCCACCGCGACGAGCAGAAGGAATGGAAGACCTCGCCTCGCCCAGCTCAATGAAACCATTTACCGATGGTCCTTTCGATGAAGCCGGCCACTCCGCCGGCGTGGGCCGGACAGTCGCCGGGCGCGGTGCCCTGCACGAACCATTCGCGATAGACCTGGTCTTGCGGGCAGCCGCCGGTGGCCTGGCCGCCGGTGCGCGCGTCGATGTCGTGCTGCTCCACGCCGTCGGGCGGCTGCCAGGCCGGCGGAATCACCTTCCCCCGCTCCCAGGTGGCCATGGTCCGCGCCCAGACCGGGGCCGCCAGCTTGCCGCCCGTCGCCACCGGCCCCAGCGGCCGCGGGCGATCGAAGCCGAGCCAGACGCCGGCCACCAGCTCGGGCGTGGCGCCGATGAACCAGACGTCCTGCGCGCCGTTGGTGGTGCCGGTCTTTCCGATGACGGGCAGCTCCGGCGGCAGGCCGGCCCGCGCCGCGGTGCCGGTGCCGCGCTCCACCACGTCGGCGAGGAGCGCGTTCATGATGAAGGCGGGGCCGGGCTGCAAGGCCTCGAAGGTGACGACGCCGTTGTGGAAGATCACCTCGCCGGTGGCGCTCTTCACCTCGTCGATGAAGCGGGGCAACACCCGCTCGCCTCCGTTGGCGAAGGGCGCATAGGCCGCCACCAGCTCGAGCGGCATCACGTCGGCCGCGCCGAGGAAGCTCGAGGGGTACTCGGGGATGAGCGCATCGCCCAGGCCGCAGGCGTGCGCCATCTGCGCCACCGCGCCGATGCCAATCCTTTGCCCGAGCGCCACCGCGGCGCGGTTGGAGGAGATGCGCAGCGCCTCGCGCAGGTTGAGCTGCTTGTCCGGCGCGGCCTGGCCGTCCGCGGGCGCGTAGTCCTTGGGCAGCTCCGCCGGGTCGAGCAGCGTGGAGACGGGCACTCCCGCCTGCACCGCCGCCGCCCAGACGAACGCCTTGAAGGTGGACCCCGCCTGCCGCCGCGCCTGGGTGACGCGGTCGAACTCGGAGAGCTGGTAGTCGCGCCCGCCCACCAGCGCCCGCACGTCGCCCGTGTGCACGTCCATGGCGACGAACAGCCCTTCCAGGCAATGGTCGGGGTCGCCGTCGCAGGGCTCTGGCGTTGCCGCGGCCCAGCTTGCCGTTCTCGATGGCGGCGATCTGCCGGCCCAGCTCGCGCTCGGCGGCCTTCTGCAGGCCCGCGTCGAGCGTGGTGGTCACGCGCAGCCCCTGCGTCTCCGCGTCCTCGCCGAAGCGGTCGTGCAGCTCGCGGCGGATGGCGGCCACGAACCACGGCGCGCCTCCTTCCAGCTCGGCCGGCCGCAGCCGCATCCGCGCCTTGCGGGCCGCCGCCTCCTCGCGCCGCTGGATGACGCCGGTTCCGGCCATGCGGGCGAGCACCAGGTTACGGCGCTTGAGGGCCGCCTCCGGAGACCGGCGCGGATCGTAATAGGACGGGCGCCTTGGGCAGCGCCGCCGAGAGCGCGGCCTCCGAGAGCAAGAGCTCGCTCGCGGACTTGCCGAAGTAGCCGCGCGCCGCCGCCTCCACCCCGTAATAGCCGTTGCCCAGGTAGATCTGGTTCAGGTAGAGCTCGAGGATCTGCTGCTTGGTGAAGGCGCGCTCGATGCGGCGCGCGACGATCACCTCGGCGAGCTTGCGGCGCAGCGTCCGCGCCCGGGTCACGCTCTCGGGAAAGACGTTGCGCGCGAGCTGCATGGTGATGGTGCTCGACCCTTCGCGGGCCGAGAAGGTGCGCAGGTCGCGCCAGAGCGCGCCGGCGACGCGGCGCCAGTCGATGCCCTGGTGCTGGTAGAAGCGCTGGTCCTCCACCGCCACGAAGGCTGCGACGAGCTTCGGCGACATGGCGGAGAGCGGCACCACGATGCGCTCCTCCGGGGCGAGCCGCGCCAGGAGCTTTCCGTCGCGGTCCAGCACCAGGCTGGCCTGCGGCGGCCGGTAATCGCGCAGCGCCTCCACCGGAGGGCAGCTCGAGGCGACGGACCAGACCCACCCCGCGCCGAGCGCGAGGAGGCCGGCCGCGCAGATGGCGGCGATGCGCACACGTCTCCCTACGGCTCGCGACAGGGCCATCTTTCGTGGAACAACCGGGCGGGCGCCCTTCCTCCCGCGCAATCGGGCGAACATCGGCGCGGAGCTTCCGCCCGCGCTCGATCGTCCGCAACCTCCTTACATGCGAATCGAGCGGATCGCGGACGCTCGCCAATGCGAGCTCAGGCTACGTGGGGATCTGCGGCTCGAGGGGACGCGCGAGCTGTTCGAGCGCGCCATGCAGGAGGATAGCGATCTGGTCGTGCTCGATTTCAGCGCATGCGAAGTCGAGGACCGGGCGCTTTCGGCCCTGGCCGAGCTGCTCAACGAGGCGCACGTCCGCCTCTCCGTCCGCGGGCTGCGCGACCGGCAGCTCCGGCTGCTGGAGTACCTGGGCGCCGAGCGCCCGTCCGCGCACTGATCGCTCTGCGCGCACTGATCGCTTGATTTCGCCCGGGGATCGGTCAGGCGACCGATGAACCGCATCCCCACCTCCGTGTCACGGTTTGCGGACGGCGGCGCCATTGACGGCGTCCGCGGAAGACACCGGAGGCGCCATGCGCGCGACGAGAGCGATTCGAACCTCGATGGTAGCTGCAGGATTGATGCTGGTTTCCGCCATGCTCGGAGGCTGCGCCGCGACGCAGACCCTGCTGGCGAAGAAGGACCTTGTCGTCCAGTCGAAGACCAGCACCGCGGTCTTCGTCGAGCCCGTCGCGCGGCCGAAGCGGACCATCTACCTCGACGTCAAGAGCGGGGTGGAAGCGTTCGACCGGCGGGCCTTCAAGCAGTTCGTCGCGCAGCAGTTCACGACCAACGACGACGGCTACAGGATCGTGGACGATCCCGACACCGCCCAGTTCACCATGGTGGCGTACGTGCGGAACCTCGAGGAAACCAATCCCACCGCGGCCGAGAAGGCGCTGGAGGAGGGATACAAGAGCCAGGCCGTCATCGCAGGGGGCGTGACGGGGGCGATTGCGGGCGGCTCCCTGGCCAGCACGGCCGGTGGCGCGGTTCTCGGTGGAGTCGCGGAGCACGTGACCGGGTATTGGGTGAAGGACGTCACCTTCCTGCTCGTCTGCGACGTCCAGAATCCGCGAGCGCGCCGGCGAAGGCGTGGTCGTCCACAAGGACACCGACATCAGCGCCCGCGTCTCCGACGACGGCTACACCCGGCAACTGGCCTCCGAGGAGACCTCCCACAAGGAGTACCGCACGCGGATCGTGACCACCGCCAACAAGGCGAACCTCAGCCTCGCCGACGCGCAGCCGGAGATGTTCCGCAAGACCGCGTACGCGATGTCCGGGTTCTTCTAGTCGGAACGTCCGGGGCCCGCGGCTCGAAGGCCGGAGCCGCGGGCCCGGCGAGCGCGACCTCGACGTCCTACGCGCCGCGAAATCGCCGGCAGCCGCGATACACTCCCGTGCATGCCGACGCACGAGGTGCAGAACCAGCCCCCGCCGCTGCTCGACTACGATCCCTTCGCCCTCGACCTTGCCCTGGCCGAGGGCGTGCGGCGCGAAGGTGCTGCGTGGGCGGAGGCGCAAGTGGGCGGGTTCGCCCGGAAGACCGCGAGCCGCGAGGTCATCGGCTGGGGGTTCCAGGCCAACGAAAACCCGCCCCGGCTGCGCACCCACGACCGCTTCGGGAACCGCATCGACGAGGTCGAGTTCCACCCCGCCTGGCACGAGCTGATGCGGCTCTCGGTGTCGAACGGCGTGCACTCGGGCCCCTGGCGGGAGCCGCGCGAAGGCGCACACGTCGCCCGCGCCGCCCGCATGATCCTCGTCTCGCAGGCGGAGGCGGGCCACGGCTGCCCCATCTCCATGACCTACTCCGCCTTCCCCGCGCTGCAGCGCCAGCCCGATCTGCTGGAGGAATGGGGACCGCGCATCGTCTCCACCAGCTACGATCCCCGCGCGCTGCCGGCGAGCCAGAAGCGCTGGCGTGCTCATCGGCATGGGGATGACCGAGAAGCAGGGCGGCTCCGACGTGCGCGCCAACACCACCCGCGCGGAACCCCTGGGCAAGGGCGAGTACGCGCTCACCGGCCACAAGTGGTTCTGCTCGGCGCCGATGAGCGACGCCTTCCTCGTGCTGGCACAGGCAAAGGCGGGGCTCTCCTGCTTCCTCCTCCCGCGCTGGACGCCGGACGGCGCGCGCAACCGCTTCTTCCTGCAGCGGCTCAAGGACAAGCTCGGCAACCGGAGCAACGCCTCCTCCGAGGTGGAGTTCGACGGCGCCTGGGCGCGGCTGGTGGGCGAGGAGGGCCGCGGCATCGCCACCATCCTCGAGATGGTCAACCACACGCGACTCGACTGCACGCTCGGCGCAACCGCGATCATGCGCCAGGCGCTCGCGCAAGCCATGCACCACTGCGCGCACCGCAGCGCTTTCGGCAAGCGCCTCGCCGAGCAACCCCTGATGCGCGCGGTGCTGGCCGACCTTGCGCTGGAGTCCGAGGCCGCGACCGCGCTCTCTCTGCGCCTCGCGCGCGCCTACGACCGGCGCGAGGCGGAGGCCCCCTTCCGCCGCATCGCCACCGCCGCGGCCAAGTACTGGGTGTGCAAGCGCGCGGCGCCCATGGTGGCGGAGGCGCTGGAGTGCCTGGGCGGCAACGGCTACGTGGAGGAGTCGGCGCTGCCGCGCCTCTATCGCGAGGCGCCGCTCAACTCCATCTGGGAGGGCTCGGGCAACGTCATCTGCCTCGACGTGCTGCGCGCCATCCACAAGGAGCCGCAGGCCCGCGACGCGCTCCTGGAGGAGCTTCGCCTCGCGCGCGGCGCCGACCGGCGGCTCGACGCGGCGCTGGACGCGGCGGAAGCGCAGCTCGCAAGGCCGGAGGAGTCGTCGGCGCGGCGGCTGGTGGAGTCGCTCGCGCTCGCGCTGCAGGGGTCGCTGCTCGCCCGGCATGCGCCCGCCGCGGTCTCCGACGCGTTCTGCGCCACGCGGCTGTCCCCGGATCATGGCCATGCCTTCGGGACCTTGCCGCCAGGACTGGACATCGGCGCCATCCTCCGCCGCGCCTGGCCGGCGTGAGGCGTAGAGTCGCGCCTCATGCTCCGACGAAATGCGATGCTGGGAGCGGCGCTCCTGGCAGCCGGCAAGCCGGCGAAAAAGAAGGAACCCGAGGATCTCGCCCACCGAGGACCTGATGCGCGAGCACGGGCTCCTCAACCGCGTGCTGCTCGTCTACGAGGAGTGCGCGCGCAGGCTGGAGGCGGGCGAGGCGGTGAAGGTCCTGCCCGACGCCGCGAAGATCATCCGCGACTTCATCGAGGGCTACCACGAGCAGCTCGAGGAACAGCAGCTCTTCCCCCGCTTCCGCAAGGCCAACCGGCTCACCGATCTGGTGGGCACGCTGCAGACGCAGCACGCGGCGGGCCGGCGCATCACCGCCGAGCTGCTCTCCGGCGCCGCGGACCGGTCGCGCACGCCGCGCCTGTTGCGCAGCTTCTCCCGCATGTACCGGCCGCACGAGGCGCGCGAGGACACGGTGCTCTTCCCTGCCTTCCGCGAGCTGGTGGGCGAGCGCGACTACGACAAGCTCGGCGACGTCTTCGAGGACCGCGAACACCAGCTCTTCGGCGAGCGCGGCTTCGAAGGCAAGGTGGACGAGGTGGCCCGCATCGAGCAGGCGCTGGGCATCGCCGAGCTTTCGCAGTTC
This sequence comes from uncultured delta proteobacterium, assembly GCA_963792275.1. Taxonomy (GTDB): domain Bacteria; phylum Myxococcota; class Myxococcia; order Myxococcales; family 40CM-4-68-19; genus 40CM-4-68-19. Next base: position 273,949 of record CAWBVQ010000003.1, on the reverse strand, counting down.
ACTCCCGCGGGCTAGCGGCAGTCGAACACGTGCAGCGGCCCGCTCTCCGCGCCGAGCAGGCTCAAGGAGACGGCGCTGCCGCTCGACGCGGCCGCCGCTCCGGGGACGGATTCGGGGCCTCCCGGGCAGGCGGACAGGGACACCGCGTCGCCCTGGTACTTGCTTCCGTCGGGGCAGATCACCACCTCGTCTCCCCCCGCCGGGCCCAGCACCACCGTCCCTGCCTGGGTGGTGACGCGATAGTTGCCGTCCTCGGGCTGCTCCACCTTGATGCACCCCGCGCCGGCGGCGAGCATGGTGAAGTTCCAGCGCTGGTTCGCGGGCGGCGGGGCGGGAATCGGGTCGGTGAAGACGATCTGCGCGCCGCTCGCATACGCGCAGCTCATGCGGTCGGCCGCGAACGTTCCGCTCTCCCCGGCGTCGGGCAGGCACGAGGCCGCGGAGGCGAGGGTGGTCTTCCAGCAGTTCTGCTGCTGCAAGAAAGCGCAGTCGAGCGACCCCGTTCCCGTGCCGCAGGCTGTCACCAGGAGGGCAAACGCTGCCATGCGCATGCCGCCACGAAATGCCACCGCCCGGCCCGGCTGTCGAGTTTCCCCCGTTGCGTCGGGACTGGAAGTGACGGAAAAGCGCGGCGAGGCTCGAATGGGTCCGGTGACGCTCACCGTCCGCGGAAAGGACATCGAGGCGCAGCGTCTGGGCCCCGCGCAGGGACCGACGCTCGTCTTCCTGCACGAGGGCCTGGGCTCGCTCGGGCTCTGGCGCGACTTCCCCCAGCGGCTCTCGGAGGCCTCGGGGCTGGGCGCTTTCGTCTACAGCCGCGCGGGCTACGGCGCCTCCGATCCCGCGCCGATGCCGCGGCCGGTGCGCTACATGCACGACGAGGCAGAGCTCCTGCCGGAGATCCTGGAAGCGGCGGGCGTGGACGATCCGGTGCTCTTCGGGCACAGCGACGGCGCCTCCATCGCCGTCATCTACGCAGGCAGCGGCGGCAAGGCGCGGGCGCTCGTCCTCGAGGCGCCCCACGTCTTCACCGAGGAGGAAGGCCTGCGCAGCATCGAGCAGGCGCGCGCGGCCTACGAAAACGGCGACCTGCGCAAGCGCCTTGCGCGCCACCATCGCGACGTCGACGCGGCGTTCTGGGGCTGGAACCGGCCCTGGCTCGATCCCGGGTTCCGCAAGTGGAACCTGGAAGCGTTCCTGCCGCGCATCGAGGCGCCGGTGCTGGTCGTCCAGGGAGAAGACGACGAGTACGGCACGCGCAGGCAGCTGGAGGCCATCCAGCGCGGCGCCCGCCAGGTGGAGACGCTGCTCTTGCCCGCTTGCGGCCACTCGCCGCATCGCGATCGACCGGAGGCGACCTTGCGCGCGGCGGTGGACTTCCTTTCGCGGCGGCTGCGATGAAGACCGGCCTCAAGCTGCTCGCGGCCGCTGCCGTGCTGGCCATGGCGTGGCTCGCGCACGGAGTGCTCCTTCTCGCCTTCTTCGCGGTGGTCCTGGCGGTGGTGTTCTCCTTCCCGGTGCGCTGGCTATCGCGGCTCTTGCCGCGCGGAGCCGCCGTCATGGTGGTCCTGGTCGTATTGCTCGCCGCCTTCACCGGCGTCGCGCTCATCGCGGCGCCGGCGCTCTCGCGCCAGATCGAAGACATGTCGCAAACCGCCCCGCGCGCGCTGAAGAAGGCGCGCCAGTGGCTCTCCGCCAAGGGCGCCACCCAGGTGGAGGAGAAGGCCGGGCAGGCGGCGCAAAAGGCCTCCGAGGTGGCGGTGCCCGCGCTCGTCGGGGTGGTCTCCGCCACCACCGAGGGCGTGCTGGTCCTGGTGCTCGCGCTCTTCCTCGTGGCGGCGCCGGACACCTATCGCAAGGGCGTGCGCCGGCTCTTTCCCCGCGAGCACGAGGCGGTCTTCGACGAGGCCTACGAGCGCACCGGCAAGTCCTTGCGCAAGTGGGTGGGCGGCATCCTCGTCTCGATGACCATCATGGGCACGCTCGCCGCGATCGGCCTCGCCATCGCGGGCATCAACGACTGGCTGCTGCTCGGCCTGCTCACCTTCGCGGGCACCTTCGTCCCCTACGTCGGGGCGGTGGCGAGCGCCATCCCCGGCCTGCTCATCGCGCTCTCGCAGTCTCCCCGCCATCTCCTCTACGCGCTGGCGGTCTACGTGGGAGTGCACATCGTCGAGGGATACCTGGTGCAACCCCTGGTGATGCGCCGCGCGGTGGAGATCAAGCCCGCGCTGCTGCTGGTGGGACAGGGCGTGATGGCGGCCATCTTCGGCCTCGCCGGAACCATCGTGGCGACGCCGGCGCTGGTCTGCGCCCAGACCCTGGTCGAAGACCTCTGGGTCGAGCGCAAGCTGGGGAAGTGATCCGCGCCGCTCCTAGCGCGCGAGCGCCCAGTCCAGCGCGCCGCGCACCGAAGGCTGGATGCGGAATTGCGCCAGCCGGACGCGGCGCCGCAGCACGCGGATCTGCCCGGTGCGGACCAGGAGCTGCGCGAGCAGGCGCCGCGCCTCGTCTCGCGTTCCCTCGCGGCGCAGCAGGTCGGCCAGATCGAGCGTCGCTTCCACGTGCCCCGGCTCCAGCTCCAGGACCTGGCGCAGCAGCAGCACCGCGAGCGGCCGCTGCTTCGGGCGGCGGAGCTGCGTGCGCCCCTGCAGGAGGGCCACCACCGCATCCTGGCGGCGCCCGCGCTTGACCTGTTCGTTGGCGATCCGCTCCCAATACTCCACGCGCTCGGGAAAGGTCTCGGCGGCCACCGACCACACCGCGATCGCCTTGGGCGCGAAGCCTTTGTCCAGAAAGCCCTGCGCCGCCTGATCGAAGCTGCGGATGGCCTGCTCCCATTTGCCCAGCGAGGCGAGCAGCGGCGCCACCTTGGCGCGCACCGGATGGTCTTCCGGCTCGTGTTCCAGGACGCGCAGGTAGCCCTTCACCGCCGCGCGCACGCGCCCTCTGGACCTGGCCTTGTCGGCCGCTGCCAGCACCCTGGCGCGCTCGTATTTGTTCTTCCAGAACACGGACCCGCAGATTAAGGGCGCGCGTGGGGAGGCCGAAAGGGGAGCGGGGTGCGCACGCCTGCGACATCCGCGGCATTCCCGGCGGATGACCTAGGGCGCAGCGCCGGCGGCGGACCTTCGCCCATCCGACCTTCGCCGATGGGGCGTCCGGGCGACGAGAAGCGCGGCGGCGAGCATTGCCAGGTCGCGCGCGACGGTCCACCACGAGGCCGTCTCCTCGCCGCCGAAGCAGCCGCAGCGCAGGTCGATGCCGCGAAGCAGCGCCTGCGCGAGAAAGGCGATGAAGGCGACGAGAAGGCCGGCGACGACCACCGCTGCGGCCCTGGCCGCAATCCCCGTGACCAGGGCGAGGCCCGCCACGATCTCGACGCCGACCACCGCGCTGGCAGCCCAGGGCACGAGGACGCCGGGCAGAATCCGGTAGTTGGCCAGGTCCTGGGCGAAGGCGCTCATGTCCGGCAGCTTGGCGGCCGCCGCCCAGAGGAAGAGCGCGCCGAGGACGACGCGGCAACCGATCGCGCCCCAGCGCCTCATCGCTTCCCCAGCGCGCAGAGGTCGCACTCGCCGGACTCACCCGGGCCGCCGTTCGCCAGCCATTCAGGCCACGCCCCGGTGAGCACGCGAACGTCGGAGAAGCCCTGCGCCTGGAGCTGCGCCGCCAGCTTGTCCGCGGCGGAGCATTCGCGATCGCGGTCGTAGACGATCACGGTGCCCTTGGAGCGCAGCCTGGGGAGGAGCGGCGCGATCGGTTCACCCGGCGGCAGATGGATGGCGTTGGTCACGTGCCCCGCCGCGTATTCGGCCGCGGAGCGGGCATCGACGAATACCGCGCTGCAGGCGATGCAGAGCGGCTTGGCCTCCTCCACCGAGATGCGGGCGGCGGCGCCATGCTCCTCGGTGCAGGCGGCGCCGGGAAGCTCCGCGGCGGCGAGGACGGCCTTGCCCACCGGCGCAGGACGCGGAGTGAAGGAATTGCCCACCACTCCGGCAATCGCGCCGGCGACGCAGAGCAGCGCTGCACGCGCGAGCAGGGCCATGCGCGGATGATAACGCACCGATACGCAAACGCAGTGCGAGCGCACCCTACCCTCGAAAATTTCGACACGGGCGTCGGCGTGACTATATTGAAGGAGGAGTGGCTTTCGCGGTTTGCCGCCGAAGGGGGCGGCGGCGCAGGGCCCGACACCCGTCGGGACGCTTCAGGCACGACGAATTCCGCTTTCCGTCACGCGGCATCGAGAAGGCGCACGACGGCTGCAACTCGTCGCACGAAGGAGGCGTCCATGAACGCGCGGACTGACCAGTACCGCTGGTGGCTGCTCGACGGCGACCTCGACCTCGTCTCCGACGGCCACATCGAAGGCAACTCTTTGCCTGCCGTGCTCGCCAACGTCAGCCGCGAGCTCGACCGGCTGGGCGACCGCGGGATGACGCCGGTGAATCATCCCTACAGGCTGATCGTCTGCCGCGGCAGCGCGGTGGTGGCCGTCCGTCCCGCCAGCGTGGGGATCTGCTGACGCGTCCGGCGCGCCTGCGCGAGGCGAAGTAGGTTCTGCCCATGTTCCTCGCCGCCGCCGCCGCGCTGCAGGCCTGCTCATTGCTCACCTCGGCGGAGATCGCCAAAGTCCAGCGCGAGACCCCCAGCGAGAAGCGCGAGACGGCATCGAAGCGCGGCGAGCTCGACGTGGCGCAATGCTTTTACGTCCTGCCGACCTTTGCCCGCTCCGTCTCGCTGGAGGTGGCGCGCGGGAACGTCGCCGCCCTCCTGCAGCGCGCGAAAGCGCCCCCCGCAGGGAAGGAAGAAGGAGAGGAGGCGAACGACAACGCCATCCAGCGCGTCCGCGGTCTCGGCGAGGAGGCGTTCTGGTCGGGCAGCGCGCGCCTGGGCGGGCTCTACGTCCGGCGGGGCGATCTGCTGCTCCGCATCGCCGTCGGCGGCCGCGAGAGCCGGGCGGCGAAGCTCGTCAAGCTCCGCCGCCTGGCCCGCCTCGCGCTGAAGCGGCTGCCGAAGTGACTTACGGGGGAAGCGCGCCGTCGAACTGGCTGAACAGCCCCTTGCCGCTCTTCTGCCGCGCGATGGTGGCGAGCGCGTCGAAGGTATTCTGCGCGGGGTTGGTGACGCAGCCGCCGGTGCAGCCGTCGGCAAAGCCCACCAGCACGCGGCCGATCCGGTCCACCGTGATGTCGTTGAAGTCGAGCAGGTTGCGGCACTGGTTGCTGCCGCCGCCGTTCCAGATGCAGCCGCGCTGCACCGGGTCGGAAGGCGTGGCCACCGTGGTCACCCAGCTGGCGCCGCCGTCGTAGGTGGTGGAGACGAACAGGTACCAGCTTCCGTTGAAGTCGCTCGACTGATCGTCGCCCGGCGTGGTGCTGCCGAGGAAGGCGAAGGCGGCGCGGTCGTCGTCGCCGGCGATCACCTCGCTGAACTCGGTGTTCTGGATGCCGTACGCGGCGCCGGCGTCGAAGGGCTTGCTCCAGGTCGCGCCGTGATCGCGCGAGAGGGCGATGCGCGCGTGGCCGTCGGCGTCGGCGAACCCGAAGTAGACGGTGTTGTTCGCTCCCACCGCGACGCTGGGATCGCCTCCGTTGCCGTAGGCGCGCGAGAGGGTGACCGGGCGCACCGTCCAGCTCAATCCGTTGTCGCTGGAGACCGCCACGCCCTGCTCCGTGCCGCAGCTGTTGTTGGGAACGTAGGCGGTGCCGTCGGGGCCCACCCTGACGTGGCCGTGAAGGCCGCCGCACTGGGTGAGGTTGTAGATGGGCACGCCGGGGCCGAAGGTGACGCCGCCGTCGTCGCTGCGCGCGCAGATGGCGTCGACGATGCCCTGCGAGCAGTAATAAACGGCGTTCGGATACGCGTTCACCTTGCTGACCGGCCGCGGGGTCGCGTAGGGCCCGCCGCCCAGGGTCTGGTGATCGGGGCCCGCGGGCGTGCCGCAGCCCTCGGTGGGAGTCCAGGTCTCGCCGTCGTCCTCGGTGAACGAGGTGGTGCTGCACGCGCCGTCGAGCTGCGATTCGAACACCCGTCCATTGGCGCTGTCGGCCCAGAGGATGGGATCGAGCGAGACGCGGGCGAAGGGCGAGCGCTTGTCTGCCCAGGTGGCGTTGCCGGCGTCGTCGAAGAGGACGCGCAAGGTGTGGTTGCCCGCTTCGATGAAGGTCGCGCCCGTCTTCCAGTTCACCCCGATGGAAGGCTCACCCGCTCCGTGCTGCCCGGCGTTCGTGGAGCCGAGCGAAGGCGGGATGTTTTCCGGGGCCGCGTGGATCGAATAGGTGGGCGTCCCCACGCCCGGCGCGGGGTCAGGTGGGGTGGTGCGCGCCGCCACCGTGAAGCTCACCGTCGCGCTCGCCGCCGTGGGCACCGGCACCAGGGCGGCGACTTCGCGCACGTGCCAGAGGCCATCGGTCGGGTCGGTGATGACGATGTCGGAGAAGCCCGGCCCGGTCACGGTGCCGTCGGGATCGCCCGGGCCATAGTGCGCGCCGCTCGGGCTGATGGCGAAGGCGTCCATGTCGGTGGGCGCGCTGCTCGTCCATTGATAATGGATGGTCAAGGTCGCGGTATTGGTGGCGTAGAACGTCGCGGCGGGAGCGGGAAGCGAGACCGTCAGATCGAAATTGTCGCAGAGACCGGGCGGGCAGACGTCCTCCAGGCCGGCGTCGGTGAACTGACCGGCCACCACCGGGCCGAACGCCCAGGAGAGGGTACCTGCAGCCGGACCGATGCTGCCGCTGGGCGGGGTTGCCGCGTCTCCCCTGCCCGCCGCCAGGGCGAGCAGGACGATTGCGAAGATGCGGGCGGCTCGACTGGCGTTCATGCGCAACCTCCTCGGTGAAGGCTGCAAATTAGGCACTCCCGGCCCGGCGGGCGCAGGGAGCCGCGGCGAATCAGCGAATCGCGCCTTCCGGCCGATGGAAGGGCACCACGTACGGCCCCTCGGGAATGACCGCGACGTGGGGGTCGCGCATCTCGCGGGCGCTCTCTTCCACCGCGCGCTCCACCGAGTCGATGGCGGAGACGCCCGTCAGGGTCCGGTCCACCGGCCCGGTACAATAGAGCTGGATGCGCGCCGCCCGCATGGACTTGAGCTGCATCTGCGTCTGCCATTCGTCGATGTCGGCGAATCGCTTCCTGGCGATGTCTCGGAGGAAGCCGTCCGGGCCGAGCCGGAGCAGCCGCCGCTGCGCCTCGACGAACTCCGGCGAGCCCATGCCCTCCGCGCATTCCGAGGCGATGATGAGGTTGCCGCCCGGCTCGAGGATGTCGAGCGGCGCCACCATTCCCTTGACCGTCTGGTAGTAGGTCCTGTCGAGCGGGTGACCGGCCGCGCTGGTGACCACCGTCTTGAACCGGCGCGAGACGGGAACGCGCGCGAACCGCTCCACGAACGCCACCGCCAGCGCATGGCTCTGCACCACCTCGCCGAAGCTGACGAAGGAAAGCCGGCGCGCCTCGTCGATGACCACGTCGGCCGAGAGCACCGGCCCGAGCATGCGGGCGACGGCGAGCTGCTCTTCGTGCAAGGGGTTGCCGCGCAAGACGCAATTCTCCGCGCGCGGATCGCTCATGAAGCGTTCGCTGTGGAAGGTGGTGATGGTGTCGCGGTGCGCGACCCCCGGCGCGATCACCTTGCGCCCGCCCGAGTAGCCGGCCATGAAGTGCGGCTCCACCAGGCCGGTGGCGATCTTCAGCTCCGCCTGTACGAACCGGCGGTCGAGCTTCACCGGCGTGCCGGCGGGGGTGAAGCCGAGATCGACGTGGTCCTCGTCGTTGCGCGCGTAGTGGTTCTCGACGCGGACGGTCTGCAGCACCCAGGGATCGCCGACCAGCTCTTCCAGCTCCGCGCCCAGGTTCGGCCGGTGGAGGCCGGTGGCGACGAGCACGGTGATGCCGGCGGCGGGCACTCCGGCCGCGAGCAGATCGCGGATGATCGGTTGCAAGAGGAGCGCGTTGGGGACCGGACGGGTGACGTCGCAGATGAGGATGCAGGCGGTCCTCCTGCCTCTCGCCTCCTCGATCAGCGGCCGCGCTCCCACCGGCCGGGCGAGAGCGCTCCTGACGGCGCCGGAGGCGTCGGGCAGCACCGGCATGGCCGGCTTGCGGATCACCGCGAGCTCGAGGCCCTCGGCGAAGTCCACCGGCAGCGTTCCCCGTCCAAAGTTCAGCTCGATCCGCATGCGTACGCAGTCTAACAGGAGCGGTCATTCATGCCGCAGCGCCTCGATCGGATCGAGGTGGGCCGCCCGCCGCGCCGGGTAGAAGCCGAAGAAGATTCCCACCGCGGTGGAGACCAGCGGCGCGAGCGCCACCGCGTCGGGCGGCACCGGCGTGGACCAGCCGAGGATGCGGCCGATGACGAGGCATGCGCCGGCGCCGAGGAGCAGCCCGAGCAGGCCGCCGAAGAAGGTGAGCATCACCGCCTCGCCGAGGAACTGGATCTCCACCGCGCGTTCGGTTGCGCCCACCGCGAGGCGGATGCCGATCTCGCGCGTCCTCTCGGTCACCGTGACCAGCATCACGTTCATCACCCCGATGCCGCCGACGACGAGCGCGATGGAAGCGATGCCGATGAGCAGCAGCTCGAGGGTATGGCTGGTCTCGATCTGCGCGTTGATGATCTCGTCGGGCCGGCGGACGTTGAAGTCGTCCTCCTGGCCGGGCTGGATGTGGTGCCGCTGCCGCAAGAGCGCGACCACGTCGTCGATGGCCGCGTTCACCGCCCGCGGCGAGACGGCGGAGCAGAGGATGTCGTCCAGCCAGGCCGCGTTTCGCCCCCGCAGCTTCATCTGCGCGGTCGTCCAGGGAAGGATGACGGTGTCGTCCTGATCCGACCCGAACGCGTTCGGCCCCCTGCGCTGGAGAACGCCGACCACGCGGAAGAGCTGCTCGTTGATGCGGATGACCTGGCCGAGCGGATCCTGCCCTTCGAAGAGCTTGTCGCGCACGGTCTCGCCGATGAGCACGACGCTGCGGGCCGAGGCGACGTCGTGCTCGAGGAAGTGCGCGCCGGCCGACACGTCCCAGCGCTTGATGTCGAACCACTGCACGTTCACGCCGCGCCAGTGCGTGTGCCAGTTGCGGTTGCCGAAGACGACGTGCGCGTGGCCGTCCACGTTGGGGGTCACGCGCTTGATCAGCGGCTGCCGCGCGATGGCTTCCGCATCGGCCACGGTGAGGCGGGTGGTTCCGTGCGAGCCTGTGCGCACGCCGCTCGGGGCCCGCGAGCCCGCCTCGATCCAGACGAAGTTCTCGCCCAGGTTCTGCAGCTGCTCCTCGGCGCGGTTCGACCCGGCGCGGCCAATGGCCACGACGCAGACCACCGCCCCGATGCCGATCATGATGGCGATGGCCGCGAGGGTGCTGCGCAGCTTGTTGCGCGAGAGCGACTTCACCGCCTCGCGAAAGAACAGCTCCGCCGACGCCCGCCAGGACATCGCTTTCAGTCGCGCCCCGCGGCGTTCGCCTTCTGGATGAGCTCGATCCGGTACCCGTCCGGATCCTGCACGAAGGCGATCACCGTCGTGCCGTGCTTCATCGGGCCGGCCTCGCGCACCACCACCCCGCCCTTCTGCTTGATGGCGGCGCACGCCGCGTACGCATCCTCCACCTCGATGGCGACGTGGCCGTACCCGCTGCCGATCTGGTAGAATCGCGTGTCCCAGTTGTGGGTCAGCTCGAGCACGGCCCCTTCCGACTCCGGGCCGTAGCCGACGAAGGCGAGGGTGAACTTCCCCTCGGGATAGTCGCGCCGGCGCAGCAGCTTCATCTCCAGCACGCCGGTGTAGAACGCCAGGGAACGCTCCAGGTCGCCGACGCGCAGCATGGTGTGCAGGATTCGCATGCCGCGGTGCTTACCCCGGGATCGCTCGCGCGTCGACCTCCGCCGGCCCGCCCTGCCTTGTGGTGCAGGCTTTCCGTGCCTTGACGGTTCCAAGACGACCGGTCATATAACCGCCATGCCCAGGCGCGGTCTTCGCGAAGAGCTCCTTTCCGCGGGTCTCGACACGCTGCATCGGAAGGGGTTCAACGCCACCAGCGTCCAGGACATCACCGACGCGGCCGGCGCTCCCAAGGGCTCGTTCTACAATCACTTCGAGAGCAAGGAGGCGCTGGCGGCCGAAGCCGTGCGCAGGTACCGGGAGAAGGCCAGGGCGCGGCTGGGCATCCTGGAGGACGCGAGATTGCCGCCCTTGCGGCGCCTGCGAAGGTATTTCGAGGGTCTCAACCGGGCCGGCGTCGAGGCGGGATTCTCGACCGGGTGCCTGCTGGGAAATTTCGCGGCTGAGCTGTCCGGCCAGAGCCCGCTCGTTCGCGAGCAGGTTCGCGAGGGATTTACCGCCTGGTGCGACGCGCTTGCGCGGGTGATCGCCGAGGCGCAGAAGGACGGTTCCGTGTCCCGGACGCTCCGGCCCAGGGCCCTGGCGGAGTTCCTGGTCCATGCCTGGGAAGGCGCCATCGTCCGCGCCAAGGTCGAGCAGGACAGGGCGCCGCTCGACCTCTTCGTCAAGGTCACCTTCTCCAGGATCCTCGCCTGAGCTTTTTTTCGCATCCTTCAAGACGACCGGTCATCTTCCTCGGTGCGGGACATCCGCAATGGTGCAAGGAGGTCGAGATGACGAGATGGACGATGATGGCGATCCTCGCCGCGCTGACGGGCTGCGCGGGCGTGCAGGCTTCGCGGCACGGTGACCTTGGCGCCGGGCATTGGACCGGCGAGATCGATCGCGACGGCGCCTCCCAGCCGCTGGCGCTGGAGATCGACGGCGAGAACGGCGTCTACCGCGGCGAGTGGAGGTCCGCGACGGGGCTGCGGAGCAGGCCGCTGGAGAACGTCCTCGTGGACGGCGACGAGGTCCGCTTCGAGACCGACAAGCTGCGCTTCGTCGGACATCGCAGCGGGAGCACGCTCTCGGGCACGGTCACCCACAAGCCGGCGGGCGCGCCCTTTGGCGAATTCTTCGTGATCGCGGACGATCCGGGTCGAGGAACGTATTCCACGGGAAGCGAGTGGTCTCCGCCCGTCATTCCCTGATCGATGCGAGCGAGGGGCTCGCCGGCCGCCGCTGACGAGCCCCGCGTACGCGATGGTACCTACGGCGAGTCGCTGGTGCGCCGAAACGCGCGGCCGGGTCGAGCATCTCTTCCGGGATGGCCTCGCCCAGCTCGAAGTGGTGGCGGTCCCTGGGCCTCTTGCTCCTGCTCGCTTCCTTCGCCGCGAGCGCGGAAGGCGTGACCTCGCTTGCAGTCTCGACCGGTCAATTGGGCCTGCGCAGGGACGTCCCGCACGCGCTCGGAATCGAGGTGCAGGTCCGCTCTCCATGGCGCTGGAGCCTGATCCGTCCCATCGCCGGAGTGCTCACCAGCTCGAGCGGAGGCGCATACCTCTATTCGGGTGTCGCCGTCGAAGTTCCGCTTCCCGGTGGTTTTCGGCTCACTCCCGGGTTCGCGCCCGGCGTCGTTCTCGCGAGCGGAGATCGCGACCTCGGCTCGCCCGTCGAATTCCGCTCCTCGATCGAGCTCTCGTTTGCACCGTCGAACGCGCTGCGGCTCGGACTCGGGCTCAGCCACATCTCCAACGCGCGCTTGTCGCAGCACAATCCGGGCGTGGAGGTGCTCACGTTCAGCCTGGCGGTCCCCTTCGGGAAGTAAGCCTCGTCGCGTTCATCCAACCAATGCGCGCGTCAACCCGCTACCAAAGCTTCGCGATGAAGTAGAATCACGCGCCATGACGATGCGGCTGGCGGTCGCTGCAACCCTGCTCCTGTCCTGCGATTCGACGCCCAGGCACACGCTGACGGTGACACTGACCGGCGACGGCGCCGGCGCAGTCAGCGCCAACGGCCTGTCGTGCTCGGGAACGACCTGCACCGGCAGCTACGACGAGGGCACGTCGGTGCCGCTCACAGCCGCCCCGGAGGGCGCGTCCGTATTCGGCGGCTGGGACGGCGCGTGCACGGGCAGCGGAGCCTGCACGGTCAAGATCGATCGCAACGCGCGGTTGTCCGCCTCGTTCCTGCTCGCGCAGCGGCAGGTCAGCGTCGCGATCCGTATCGACGGCGGGGGCATCGCCACGGTGGGGTCGGACACGCCGGGCCTGCAGTGCAACGCCTCGGCGTGCACAGGCACGTTCGCCACCGGGGCGACCATCAAGCTGACGGCGTTTCCGCTGCAGACGCGGTTCGTCCGCTGGACGGGAAAGTGCTCCAGCGTGGCGCCGGAGTGCACCTTCTCGCCGGGGGAGGGCGACAACAGCATCACGGCGGTGTTCCTCAACGCGAATTACGTCTTCACGACGTCGACGCAGCTCTCTCCGCTCCAGCTCTCGCTGGCAAGAGCGGACGCGGAGTGCAACGCCCGCGCGGCGGCGGCGCAACTGCCCGGCAACTACGTCGCCTGGCTGTCCACGCAGGCCACAGCCGCGCGCTCGCGTCTCGGGTCCGCGCGCGGATGGGTGCGCCTCGACGGACTGCCGTTCGCCGACACCGTGGATTCCCTGACCGCAGGGGTCGTCCTGTATCCCGTCGCATTCGACGAGACCGGCGCAGCCCCGAGCCTCGTCATCCTGACAGGCACCGCTCCCGACGGGACCGCCGGCGACAATTGCGCGGACTTCACCGACCCGGCAGCCAACGTATCCGTCGGAAATGCCGCCGCGGGGACCAACCTGTGGACCTTCGAGGGGACCTTCGCGACGTGCAAGGACCTGAGCCTCAGCGTCTACTGCTTCGGCACCGATGCCTCGCGCCCGCTTCCGGCCCCGCAGCCGCCGATACCGGCGCGCAAGGCGTTCCTGAGCAGGGCCGCCGTCACCGGAGATTCCGGCGTTGCCGGGTTCGACGCGGTGTGCTCCTCGGAGGCCGCGGCGGCGGGGCTCCCCGGAACATACCTGGCGCTGGTGGCGACTCTCGAAGCGTCGGCGGCGTCGCGCTTCGATCTGACCGGTCCTCCCTGGGCAAGGGTCGATGGGGTGGTGGTCACGGCGAAGGCCGCCGACCTGGCCACGCCGTCGTTGATCGCGCCCATCGACGTCACCGCGGACGGCGCGTACTCCACCGCCGGCCAGGCCTGGACCGGGGCCTTTGCGCCCGGCCAGCCCGGGCAGGCAGGCGGGGCGGCGGCCGTCGAGACCACCTGCGGCGACTGGACCGGGACAACCGCAAATCCGATGGGGAGCCTCGGCGTGCCGGCCTTGACGCAGACGCCAGGCCAGCAGTTCGCCGCCAATTTCTTCCACGCCTTCGAGTTGCCGTGCAGCCTCCCGGCCGCGGTCTACTGCCTGCAGCAGTGATCGATTGCACCTCGGACCGTGTCACTTCGAGGGTTCTTCCTCCGCGGTCGCGTTCGGGTCGCGCCAGATGCCGTCCTTGTCCTTCAGGCCGACCTCCTCCTGCTTGCGCTCGCCTGTCGGGCCCAGCTTGCCGGCGCTGTCGAGCTTGGGCGGTTCCGGCTCGTTGACGGGGTCAGGCAGGCCGACCCGGTTCGGCGTCTGGGGATTTCGCGTGGCCATGGAGTGCCTCCGCAGGGAAGGTCAGTTGCTCGAAGCTCGCGCGCAAGGGCGGCAACGCCGCCAGGCGCTCGGCGGTCGGGCCGTGAGCTCTTTTCCAAGCCGCGTCCTCAGGAGTCCGGTGCCGCGCCAGGCCGCATGCTCCTTCGCTCGGGCGGCGAGGTGGCGGACCTTGGACACGACCTGGTCGGCGAGCTTGCCGGCGGCCTGCTCCAGGAGGCGCGTCTTCATGGCGCGTACCTTCCGGTCTTCGTTCAAGGGCGTCTCGTCGGAGCGCGCGCGCACACGCTCGTAGACAGTGAAGAGAATCGTTCCGCTGCGGACGTCGAACAAGGTCGCTTCCAGCACCCCGGCGGTCTCCAGCGTCCGCGAAGGCGCGAGGAACACGCCCACGATGGTGGGATAGAGCCAGGCCCATGAATTCTCGTATGCGTCGTCGACGAATCGCTGCCGGTAGAGGAGCAGGTATCCGGATCGATAGCGCGCGGCGAGCTCGCGAAGTCCGGGGACGTCGCCGCCGGCAGGCCAATCGGTCGTCATCTCGGAGGCGGCCTGGAAGAAGCCGGATGCTTCGAGGCCACGCGCCAACTCAGCCGGGACCCCCGGAAGAGGGATGCCGCGCTCGGGCCGATACGAGTCGGTCACGGTCAGGACGCCGATGCGCTGCGACTCGTCGAGCGCGACCGGCGCCTCCAGGATCGCGCGCAGCGCTCCTTCGCTCAGGGTGCCGATCCGATCGCCTTGGAAGTGATCCTCCGCGAGGATCGCAGCGGGGATGGCCGCGGGCGCCGCCAGCGCGGGGTCCTGCACCGGCAGATGCGCGCATCCCGCGATGCCCTCTGCGGCCGTCAAGAGCAGCGCCGCGGCAAGGTGCGTGTTCATTGTCTTCGTCCCTCCGGAAGAAATGAACGCTCTACCCCGGCCACGCCTTACACTGGCAGCCGCCGTGTAAGCCCGGCCAGGGCTCGCGCGTTGATCGGGGTGTGCTTGGGCGGTCGGGACGAGGACCCGTCGTGGGAATCGCGCTGCCTGGAGGAGATCCGGCGCGGCAGCCGCCGGGCATTCAGCGAGCTCTACCAGGCGCATGCGCGCCGGCTGTATTCGCATGTCCTGTTGCCTCGGCTGGGAAACGCTTCCGCCGCGGAGGAGGCCTTGGCCGAGACCTTTCGTGCGGCGCTGGAACACCTGGGCGAATATCGGCCGCAAGCTGGCGGCATGGTTCGCTGGCTCACGACCATCGCGGTGAACAAGGCGACCGACATGTTTCGCGAGCGGGCGCGGACGGGAAAGGCGCTCGCGAGCTTCGAAGCGCTGGTCGCCCCGCTCAGGGAAAGCGCTGGCGATGCGGAAGCCCTCGTCCACGGCCGGCTGGACCAGGCGCGCCTCCGGGTCGCCGTCGCCGAGGTGCTGGAGCAGATCCCGCCGCGTTACCGGCGAGCCATCGAGCTTCGCCTGCTGGAGGACCTGTCCAGGGCCGATTGCGCGCATCGGATGGAGATCACCGTCGGGAACTTCGACGTGCTGTTCTTGCGCGCGCTGCGCGCATTTCGTCAGGCATGGGTCGCCGGACACGGCGAGAAGAGCGAGGAGCGATGAAGCCCGAAGACGAGCCGCCCACCCAAGAAGAACGAGGTGAGGCGGAGCTGCTCGCGCGCGCTCTCGAGCAACGGCCGGGTGGCGACGTGGCCGCCGTCGACGACGCGCTCGCCGCGGCCTGGATGGTCCGCGCATCGCGGAACGACGAGCTCACCGAGCTGCGACGGCGCGCCGTGCTGGAACGGGTCTGGCCGAAGCATTCGTGGCGCTTGCGCGGCGCTGTCGCCGGATTCGTCGCCGTCGCGGCGGCGGCCGTGATTGCCTTGCTCATGACCAGGACCGGCCCCCACCTGCCCGCGCCCGGCGTCGACCTCCTGCGCGCCCAGCTCGCGGCGGCGCGGCCCGGATCGGATGATGCCTTCGCTCGCTTCGAGCAGGAGCACGCGAAGTACCGGGGCGAGCTCTACGCGGCGCTCAGGCGCGCCTATGGTTCGCGCCCATGATGCGCATCGCGTTGCTCGCTCTCGCTGGAACGCTGCTTGCCTGTGGCGGCGACGCCGCGCGATGGATCGACGATGCAGCTTCCATCAACCAGCAGGCCGACGCTTCGCTGCGCGAGGGCCAGCTCCCGCGCGCGCGCGCGGTGCTCGAACAGCTCGTCTCCCGGCCGGCGCCTGCGAGCGTTGCCGGCGGCGATCGGCGCGCGGTGCTTCAGGATGCCTACGCGCGCATGGCGATCATCGCGCTCGCCGGGCACGCGCCCGAACAGGCCATCCGCGACGCCAACGCGGGCCTTGCCCTCGGCGAGCGCCGCGACGTGTTCACCGCGACGCTCCGCGCTCTGCGGGGCCGCGCCGCCGAGGCGCTCGGGAACGATGCGGAGGCCGCCCGCGACTACGAGGCAGCACAAATCATCGACGAGGCGCTGCTCCAGGGCGCGCTCTCCGGGAAGGGTGCGCGATGAAGCATCTGCTGGTTCTTCTGCTGGTTTGCACGGCGTGCGCGCACGCAACCGCGCGAGAGCCGTCTGCCGATGCCGCTGTCGACCAGGACCGCGCCACGGCGGCCGCGCTGCAGGAACGGGCGGATGCTCTCGAGCAGACGCTCTCCTCGCCAGGCGTGGAAGGGAAAGAGCCGGACTGCAGCCGCGCCTGTGGGCTCGTCGACCAGATCTGCGAGCTGGGCAGCAGGATCTGCGCCATCTCCGGGCGTCACGTCGGCGACGAGGATCTGCTCAACCGCTGCGCCGCCGCGACGCAGCGCTGCCAGCGCTCCCGCGACCGCGCTTCCGCTCGCTGTGTCTGCCCGAGCCGCTGATCCGCGGATCAGCCCTGGATGCCGACCTGGGGGGCCTTTTCCACCAGCCTGAAGCTGGGCGGCGTCGCCTTGCGAATCGCGTAGAAGGCGCCGACCAACCCGGCCAGCAGCGAGAAGACCGCGTCCTCGCCGCTGGCCCAGAGCAGGTGTGGCGTCTGCTTGACGAACGCCATCCAGTCGACGGTGTTGCCGGCGGCCTCGAACCTCGTGTTGACGAGCCAGGCGATGAACACCAGGAGCCCGGCGAGCACCGAGGCGACGGTGACCAGGCCCGCCATCGCCTGGACCACGATGCCCGCCTTGCCGGAGCCCTTCACGGCGGCCCAGCCGACCATGACGCCAGTGAGGATGGCGAGCACCCAGTACATCTTGTTGGTGGCGATCATCGCGCCGCCATACACCACCGCCCCCGCGGCACCCGCGACCAGCGACGCCGCGAGCCCGAACGGGAGGTTGAGCGGACGCGCCGCGTAGGCCTTCTGCACCTCGATGGCCTCCTGCTCGAGCCGCTCGGCGCAGGTGCCGCAGACGCGGTCCACCTTGCCCCGCAGAAGCGCGGGCTCCGCGTTGGCGGCGCCGCATTCGCGGCAGACGATGCGGTTGTCGGGGACGGCGCGCTTCAGCACTTCCACCACCGCGCGCACGCGATTGGCAACGACCTCTGCGGTGGGAAGCCCGCGAAAGACCCGCGGAGGGATGATGATGGCCAGCGAATCCGCGTCCGAGGTGACGAGCTTTCGCTTGACCCCGGCCATGGCGAGCTCCGGGGCCTCGTCGAGGGCGTGAGCCACCTCCTCGGCCCTCCCTTCGGCGTTGAATCGCAGAACGGCGGCGAGCTGCTTGTAGTTTCCCTTCTGCACCAGCGAGATCTGGGCCGCGAACCCGTCGATCTCGCCATGGAAGATCCCGTTCGAGCTGCGCCGCCCGAGCCCGAGCGCGGTGGCGATCTCCTTCAATCGCTTCGATGCCATTTGATCCCCCTCCTCGCCCCTGGCGTGCAGGGCGTTCGCTGCCAGCTTCCGCTCGCAGCGCGCAGTCTAATCGATTGCCGCCGCGCCCCGGTAGGCGCAGGTGTAGGGCCTCGCCCTGCCGGGGGCCGTTCCCTGCGGGCTACTGCTCGCCCTTGGGGAGCAGCGGCTGGAAGCGCTTCTTGTCCTGGGCATTCTCGAAGGCGACCTCGGGCGCGATGCGCCCCTCGCTCGCGGCGGCGAAGAGCGCGTCGTCCATGGTCTGCATGCCCGCGCCCTTGCCGGCCTGGATGGCGTTGGCGATCATCGCGGTGTTGCCTTCGCGGATGAGGTTCGCGAGGCCGGGCGAGCGGAGAAGCACCTCGTGCAGCGCCACCCGGCCGTTGCCACCGGCCGCGGGCAGCAGGATCTGCGCCACCACCGCCGCCAGCGACTCCGAGAGCGAGAGCCGCGCCTGCTGCTGCTCCTCCTCGGGAAAGGCGTCGACGATGCGGTCGATGGTCTTGGCCGCGGAGTTGGTGTGCAGGGTGCCGAAGACGAGCACGCCCATCTCCGCCGCCGCCAGCGCCAGCGCGATGGTCTCGCGATCGCGCAGCTCGCCCACCAGGAGCACGTCGACGTCCTCGCGCATCGCCGCGCGCAGCGCCGAGGCGAAGCTCTTGGTGTGCTGCCCCACCTCGCGCTGGGAGAAGAAGCTCTTCTTGCGCGGGTGGACGAACTCGAGCGGGTCCTCGATGGTGACCACGTGGCGCACGGAGCGGCTGTTGATCGCGTCGATGATCGCCGCCATCGTCGTGCTCTTGCCGCTCCCGGTGGGCCCGGTGACCAGCGCCAGGCCGCCGCTGAGATCGGCCAGCCTGCCCAGGACCGCCGGCGCATCGAGCTCCTCCAGCGAGAGGATCTTCTCGGGGATGACCCGCAACACCGCGCCCGGGCCGTTCTCCTGGACGAAGAGGTTGACGCGGAAGCGCGCCAGGCCCGGCACGGCGTAGGCGAAATCGTGATCGCCCGAGCTGCGGTAGATCTCGCGGCCCTCTTTCGGCGTGATCTCCTCGAGGAGCGCCTTGAGCGCCGGGCCGGCCAGCGGTTCGCTCTCCAGCGGCTCGAGCGTCCCGTGCAGGCGCATCAGCGGCGGACGCCCGGCGGCGAGGTGCAGATCGCTTCCCTTCCCCGCGACCATCGTCTTCAGCCAGCGATCGATGCGCGCCGTCATCAGGCCCTCCTCAAGGCACCCAGAACGACGGGAGCGGGCGGCGCGGCCGCGGCGGGGATCGTCGAGGGGTTCTCCGCGAGCCGCCTGGCCTCCTCCGGCGCCACCCGCCCCGCGAGCACGAGCTCGCGCAGCGAATCGTCGAGGAGCCGCATTCCCAGCTGCCGCCCGGTCTGGATCTGCGACCGCACCTGGAAGAGCTTGTCGTCGCGGATCAGGTTCCCGACCGCGGGTGTCACCACCAGCACTTCCACCGCCGCCGCGCGGCCGCCGTCGACGGTGGGCACCAGCCGCTGGGTGATGACGCCGTGCAGGCTCTCGCTCACCATCGCCCGCACCTGCGCCTGCTGCGCGGGCGGGAACGCCGCCAGGATGCGAGAGATGGCGCGGCTGGAGCTGGCGGTGTTCATCGAGGCGATGACCAGGTGCCCGGTCTCGGCCGCGGTGACCGCGAGCGCGATGGTCTCCGGGTCGCGCAGCTCGCCGAGGACGATCACGTCGGGGTCCTCGCGCAGGGCTCCGCGCAGCGCGCGGGCGAAGGAGCCGGTGTCGCGTCCCACCTGGCGCTGGTTGACCAGCGCCCGCTTCGGCGGATGGACGATCTCGATCGGATCCTCGAGCGAGAGCACGTGCTCGGCGCGCTCTCCGGCGATGAGGTCGACGAGCGCCGCGAGCGTGCTGGTCTTTCCGCTTCCCGCGAGCCCGGTCACCAGCACCATCCCCTGGCTGTAGGAGACGAACGAGGCGATCTGCCGCGGCAGGCCCAGCTCCTCCAGCGTCGGCGGCGCGCGGCGGATGAGGCGGAAGGTCGCGTTGAGCCCGGTGTGCGTGAAGTAGAAGCTCGCGCGGCAGCGAAGGCCCGAGGGGGTGGTGACGAGCGCATCGAGACTCTGCTCGGCCGCGAGCCGCGCACGGGCGTCGCTGTCGAGGAGCGCGAGCAGGCGGGGCCTGAGCTCGGCGTCGTCGAGAGGCGGCCGGGTGGCGACGAGCAGCCGGCCGCCCGCGCGCAGCGCCAGAGGCGCGCCGGGATGGAAATGCACGTCCGATGCGGCGCGCTTCTCCGCCATCTCCAGGATGCTCGCGACCCGCGGCGCGCCCTTCGCCTCGGGCGGGTCGCTGTCCGGCGGCGCGACGGCGGAGGGAGCGGGCGCGGCTTCGCCCTCCTTCTGCAGCTCGAGGATGCGCTGCAGCCGCTTTTCGTCGATATAGCCATGATGGACGAGGAGCGCGCCGAGGTGATGGCGCCCGCCCAGCTGCGCCTGCACCTTGAGGCACTCCTGCACCTGCGCCTCGGTCACGTATCCCTGCTGGATGGCGATCTGTCCGAACAACCCGATCCGGTGCGTCATGCGCCGTGCAACATACGGTCAAAACCGGCGCAAATGGAGTGAAATCCTGCAGGGGGGCCTCCAACCACTCCCGCTCACATCCAGCGGCGAGAGGCTGCGGCGTGGAGGAAGGAGGCGAGATTACAATGGATTAACTGATGTCGTCCCGCGGATTCGAAACGCGTTTGACCCGCCGGCCCTGGATCAACCGGACCACCAGGACGATCAGCGCCAGCACGAGCAGGATGTGGATGAAGCCGCCCAGCGTGTGGGCGGTGATGAGGCCGACGGCCCACAGCAGCAGGAGAAGCACGGTCAACGTCCACAACATGGTCGCCTCCGTTTCCCTCGGACCGGATCGCTTGCATGCAGCATGCGCACGGTCAGACGGGGCCGGCAACCCAGGCAGGTCGTGGAGTGATAGAACCCCGCGCCATGCGAACCCTGCTGATCGTCCTTCTCTCGGTCGCCGGCGCCGCCCGCGCCACCACCCTCGACGAACTGCTCGCCAAGAACCTTTCCGCCCGCGGCGGCGCCGCCAATCTGCAGAAGCTGCAGACGCTGCGCCTCACCGGCCGCGCCTCCTTCGCCGGCCGCGGCGGCGCGAAGATCGAGTCCGCCTGGGCGCAGGTGCAGAAGCGCGGCGGCAAGTTCCGCTCGGAAGTCACCCGCCAGGGCCTCACCGCGGTGCAGGCCTGGGACGGCAAGGAAGGCTGGACCCTCTCGCCCTTCCGCGGCCGCCGCGAGCCGGAGCGCGCCTCGCAGGACGACGCGCGCGACCTGGCGCAGCAGGCGGACCTCGAAGGCCAGCTCGTCAACTGGCGCGAGAAGGGCAGCAAGGTCGAATACCTCGGCGTCGAGGACGTGGACGGCACGCCCGCCCACAAGCTGCGCGTCGCGCTCGAGGACGGCGACGTGCAGTACGTCTACCTCGATCCCGACGCCTTCCTCGAGATCCGCATCGTCAGCGAGCGTCGCGTGCGCGGAACCGAGCAGGTCACCGAGGCCGACCTGGGCGGGTACGGGCTGGTGGCGGGCGTGTACATCCCCACCTCGATCGACCAGGGCAAGAAGGGTGCTCCGCGGACGGCGCACTTCACCGTCGACAAGGCCGAGGCCAACGTCAAGGTCGAGGACCGCATCTTCGCCTATCCGCAGGGAACCATCGCGCGCGAGGTGATCGCCGGCCCCGACGCCAAGGCGCCGTCCTTCCAGGCCCCGCCGGCGGCCGCCCATGCCGCCAAGGCGTCCTTCGACGACGGCGTCATCTCCGGCCTGGGCGCGCGCAACATCGGGTCCGCCGCCATGAGCGGCCGCGTCTCGGCGGTGGACGCCCGCAACCTGAACGGCAAGACGCTGATCTACGTGGGCGCCGCCAGCGGCGGGGTGTGGAAGAGCCAGGACGGCGGCACCACCTTCAAGCCGGTGTTCGACAAGCAGCCGGTGCAGTCCATCGGCGCCGTCACCATCGACCCGCGCGACCCGCGCACCGTCTGGGTAGGCACCGGCGAGACCTGGACGCGCAACTCCGTGTCCTTCGGCGATGGCATCTACAAGTCCACTGACGGCGGCGAGACCTGGACCAACCTGGGGCTGCGCGAGTCCGAGCGGATCGCGCGCATCGTGGTCGATCCGAAGAGCTCCGACATCGTCTACGCCTGCGCCACCGGGAAGCTCTGGAGCGACAGCAAGGAACGCGGCGTCTACAAGACCGTCGACGGCGGCAAGACCTGGTCGCACATCCTCGGATACTCCGGCAACGGCTCCACCGGTTGCTCCAGCCTGACCATGGATCCCAGGAACTCGCAGGTGCTCTTCGCCGGCACCTGGGACTTCCGCCGCAAGGGCTGGACCTTCCGCTCCGGCGGCGACGGCCCCGATGCGAAGAGCGGCAGCGAGCTTGCGCGCACCGCCGACGGGGGCAAGACCTGGACGCCGGTGGAGGGCCACGGCCTCCCCGCGCACCCGTGGGGCCGCGTCGAGGTGGTGATTGCGCCGTCGTCGCCCAAGCGCGTGTATGCGTTCATCGAATCGGAGCACTCGGCGCTGTATCGGAGCGACGACGGCGGGAAGAACTGGACGGCGCTGGACCGCAGCCAGTCGATGGTCTGGCGGCCGTTCTACTTCGCGCGGCTGGTCGTCGACCCGACCAATCCCGACCGTCTCTTCAAGCCGAATCTCTCCTTGATCGTGAGCAACGACGGCGGCCGCAGCTTCTCCGTCTCGGGCGGCGGCGCGCACGGCGACTGGCACGATCTCTGGATCGATCCGCAGAACCCCATGCACGTGATCGGCGGCGACGACGGCGGCTTGTGGCAGTCGTTCGACGGCGGAAACCGCTGGTGGAGGCAGGAGAACCTGCCCATCTCGCAATTCTACCACGTGGCCCTGGACGGCTCGGACCCGTACCACGTCTACGGCGGTCTCCAGGACAACAGCACCTGGGTGGGCGACACCGCCTACGGCCGCGGCATCGGCAACAGCCGCTGGGAAAACCTCTACGGCGGAGACGGCTTCTGGGCGGTGCCCGACACCTCCGATCCGGAGGCGGTCTACGTCGAGTCGCAGGGCGGCCACATCGGCCGCGTCGATCGGCGCACCATGGCCGCGCGCGCCATCCAGCCCGAGCCCGACTACAAGGAGAAGCTGCGCTTCAACTGGAACACGCCCATCGCGGCGAGCCCCACGCAGAAGGGCGTGGTCTACATCGGCGCGCAGTTCCTCTTCAGATCTCGCGACCGCGGCGACAGCTGGGAGCGCATCTCGCCCGACCTGACCACCAACGATCCCGAGAAGCAGAAGCAGGAGGAGTCGGGCGGCATCACCGTGGATAACTCCTCTGCCGAGGAGCACACCACCATCGTGGTCATCAACGAATCGCCGCTGGACGCGAACGTCATCTGGGTGGGCACCGACGACGGCAACGTGCAGCTCACCCGCGACGGCGGCGCGCACTGGACCAACATGGTGGGCAACGTTCCCGGACTTCCGCCGGCGAGCTTCGCGAGCTGGGTCCAGCCGAGCCGGTTCGAGCCCGCGACGGCGTATGCGGCGTTCGACCGCCATACCTTCGGGGACATGACGCCGTGGGTGTACCGGACGCGGGACTTCGGGAAGACCTGGACGCGCCTTCCCACCGACCGCGTGCGCGGGTACGCCCACGTGATCAAGGAAGACACGGTGAAGAAGGACCTGCTCTTCCTCGGCACCGAGCAGGGGCTGTTCATCTCTCCCGACGGCGGCGGAGCCTGGGCCGAGTTCCGCGGCGGCGATTTCCCCCAGGTGGCGGTGCGCGACTTGCAGATCCACCCGCGCGACGGAGATCTGGTGCTGGCGACGCACGGACGCGGGATCTGGATCGTCGACGACCTCTCGCCGCTGCGTGCGCTCTCCGAAAGCATGCTCTCCCAGGACGTCGCCTTCCTGCCGGGGCGTCCCGCGCAGGAGCGGATGGGCGCGGGCGGCGGCTGGTCGGAAGGCGACGCGACCTTCGTGGGCGAGAACCCGGCGGGCGGCGCCATCATCACCTACTACCAGCGCAGCCGGCACCTCTACGGGCCGCTGCAGCTCGACGTGTTCGACGCGCAGGGCAAATTGGTCGACTCCATTCCTGCCAGCACGCGGCGCGGAATCAACCGGGTGTCGTGGAGCATGACGCTCAAGCCGCCGCGCGTGCCGCGCGCCGCCACCGTGGCCAACGCCGGCTCGCGCGGGCCGCGGGTGCTGCCCGGAACGTACACGGTGAGGCTGCGCAAGGGCGACAAGGCCATCGAGGAGCGCGTGGAGGTGGCGCTGGATCGGCGCGCGCCGTACAGCGTGGAGGACCGCCGCAAGAACTACGACGCAGCGCTGGCGGTCATGCAGCTCTTCGGCGACATGAGCGGGCTGGTGGACCGCATCGACGCGGCCGAGAAGGGCACCGCCGAGCGCGCCGGCAAGCTGCCCAAGGGCGACGCGCTCCTGGCCCGGCTGACGGCGCTGCGCGAGAAGCTGGAGGACGTCCGCAAGAAGATCGTCGCCACCAAGGAGGGCGGAGCCATCACCGGGGAAGAGCGGATCCGCGAGCACGCCGACGAGCTGTATGGAGCGCTCCTGCGCTACGAGGGAAAGCCGGCGGCGTACCAGCAGGCCCGCATCGGCTCGCTCCGCCGCGAGCTGGACGACGTGCAGAAGGATCTCGGCCAGGTCGAGGCCACCGACGTGCGCGCGGTGGACGCGGCCCTCAAGGAGCGCGGCCTGCAGCCGATCACCACGGCGGCCGCGCAGGCGGGGACAACCGGAACGGCGGCGCACTGAGTGCAGCGGTTCGTGCCATCACAGGACCCGCGGATCCCAGTCGGTGGAGGGTTCTAGCGGGCAGACGAAGGGTCTTTGAAAGCTCGTTGACGGAGACGCCGAGATGCTCGGCCGTTGGCCGGCGGCGACCCGCTCCTCAGCCGCGGAGGCTCGCGAACGCCTCTGCGATGCGCTGCGGCGCCTTGGGCCGTGCGTACATCCGCTCCATGTACGCCCGCAGATTTCGGCAAGGTCTCGAGCAGATGCACCATGCTCGCCATGTCGAGCGTGTATGCCGCGACGAAGTCCGCGACGGTCACGTTCTCACCGACCAGCACAGGGCGCGTCTCGAGGTGCTCCTCCATGACCGCGGCCATCTCGAGGAAGTCCTGGCGCGCGAGGGGAATCTCGGCAGCCAGCCGCTTCTCGATGGGATAGCCGTGCGTGTGGCGCGCGATGCGCCAGACCGGTTGCTCGAGCTCCGTCGCGGTGAAGAGCAGCCAGCGATACACCTGCGCACGGGCTCGCAGATTGGCGGGGAGGAACCCCTTCTGCGGATGCTTCTCCGCGAGGTACAGCACGATGGCGACCGATTCGTTGAGCACGAAGTCGCCATCGACGAGGACGGGCACCTTGCCCGCGGGATTCACCGCCAGGAACTCCGGCCGGCGGTGCTCACCCTTGGTGACGTCCACCTGGACGTACTCGAAATCGACCTCCAACTCCCGCAGCACCCACAGGGCACGGATGGTGCGCGTCGGAGGAAAACCGTAGAGCTTCATCGGCCTCCACGAGAGTGAGGGGTCGGATAAGGGTCGTTCTCGCAACTCCCACCCCGGCACGGGCGCCCGCGTGCTTCGATTCTACCCCCGGTCGCCGTACTCGAGCGACCGCGAGTCAATCTCGTCCATTCTGAAGCACCTCGGGCTGCCCATCACCCGACCGCCCCGGCTTGCCCTCGTATCAATTTTCGAGCTGCGGTAGGCTGCCCGGCAGCCGAAGCGGGGCCTTCAATCATCTGTCCTACGGCCCCGGGGATGTCGCCGATGCTGGACATCAACGTCCTGCTCCATGCCGCGCGCCGCCTCCGGCACGCGCCGCTCTTCGCGGTCATGAGCGTGCTCACGCTCGCCATCGGCATCGGCGCTTCCGCGCTCATGCTGAGCGTGGTCTCGACCATCCTGCTCAAGCCGCTGCCGTACGGAGATCCGGATCGCATCGAGATGCTCTGGGGTTCGTATCCCGACGCCAATCTCGGCGTTCCCGAACAGCCCA
Organism: uncultured delta proteobacterium; assembly: GCA_963792275.1. Classification (GTDB taxonomy): domain Bacteria; phylum Myxococcota; class Myxococcia; order Myxococcales; family 40CM-4-68-19; genus 40CM-4-68-19. The sequence goes on along the minus strand of CAWBVQ010000003.1, from coordinate 248,521 downwards.
CGCACGGCGCGGTGTTCAGCATCATCCGTGACAACACCAAGGCGTTCGAGTCGATGGCGGCGTTTCGCGGCGCGTCGCTCAACCTCGGCGATTCCACGGCGCCGGAACGTCTCGACGGCGTGGCGGCCACGGGGGAGTTCTTTCAGGCGCTCGGCGTGACGGCGGCGATGGGCCGCTTCTTCGAGCGCGCGAACGAGACTCCTGGAGAAGATCACGTCGTGGTGCTGAGCGACGCGCTCTGGCGGCGCCGGTTCGGCGCGGACAGGAGCATCATCGGCCGGGTGCTCACGCTGAACGGCGAGCCGTACACCGTCATCGGCGTCGCCCGCGCAGGGTTCGCGTTTCCGCGCGGGTCGGAGATGCCGGGCAACTTCCAGTTCGCGGCGATGCCGGAGTTGTGGGTCCCGCTCAAGCCCCCACCGGAAGGGATTGCGGACCTGGCGATCGTGGGGCGCCTCAGGGCGGGAACGACCCATCTTGCGGCGCGCCAGGACATGGATCGCGTGATGGCCGTGGTCGAACGCTCGATTCCCGTGACCAAGAACTCCCGCCCGCGCGAACTGCTCGTGCCGCTGCGACAGCAGATTACGGGCGACGTGACGCAGATGCTCATGAGCCTCATGGGCGGCGTGGCGCTCGTGCTCTTGATTGCGTGCGTGAACACCGCGCAGCTCCTCCTCGCGCGCCTGCAGACGAGGCGACGGGAGCTTGCCATGCGCGCGGCGCTGGGCGCCACGACACTCCGCCTCGCGGGAGAGGTGATGGCCGAAGTCGTACTGCTCGTCGCCGCGGGCGGCGCGGCCGGTATCGCTCTGGGGAGCGCGGGGATCGACCTCTTGCGCGCGTATGGCTCCGCCCAGCTGCCTCGAGCCGCGGAGATCGCTTTCGACGCGCGTTTCGCCGCGGCGGCGCTCGGCTTCATCGTCATCGCGGCGATCGCGGTGAGCATCGTCCCCTTGCTCTTTGGCGGTGGCGCAGATCTCATGAGCACGCTTGCGGAGCGGCGGACGCGGCGCGGGCACCAAGGGCATTTCCAGCAAGGCGCGCCGCGCGCTGATCGTGAGTGAGCTCGCGGGATCGCTCGTGCTCGTGGCGAGCGCAGGGCTGCTCGTCCGGAGTCTCTCGCAGCAGATGAGCGCGAAGCTCGGGTTCGACGCCGTGCACGGCGCGACATTCGAGGTTTCGCTCCCGCCCATCCGGTATCCCGAACGCGCATTCGACACCGGCATGGAACACCCGGCCGCGGTTCGCTTCCTGGGCGCTGCGCTCGACAACATTCGTGCGCTGCCGGGCGTGTCGGCCGCGGGCATCGGCAAGCCGCTTCCGCTGAGCGGCGAGCAGCAGGCGTCGGTCTTCACGCCGGAGGGTGAGCTGCCTTCGCTCCCGCCCGACGCGCTCTCGCCGATTGCGCAATTCACGGTTGCGAGCCAGGGGATGATTCGCGCGCTCGGCGCGACCATGCTCGCCGGGCGCGATTTCTCCGAGGCCGACCGGGCCGACGGTGTGCCGGTGGTGATCGTCAACCAGTCGATGGCCGCCTGGCTGTGGCCCGGCAAGGACGCCATCGGCAGACGCATTCATGTCGGGGGGCCGCACGACCCGCGGCGGTTCCCCTGGATGACGGTGATCGGCGTGGTGGAGAACATGAAGCGGTACGCCCTGACCGAGACGCCGCGGCCGGAAATGATGGTGCCGTACACGCAGAATCCCTATCTCACCTTTGGCACCATGCAGTTCGTCGTTCGTTCGAATCTGCAAACGTCCGCGCTGATGCCGTCGATTCAGCGCGCGATTGCCGCGGTCGATCCCACGATCCCCATCGCGCACGCTCGAACGATCGACGATCTCGTCGCGACGAGCGCATCGAACGCGCGATTCGTCACCCGATTCATGGAGAGCTTCGGCATGGTGGCCTTGCTGCTCACCATCGTCGGCGTCTACGGAGTGATCGGGTACAGCGTGCAGCAGCGGCGGCAGGAGTTCGCCGTGCGCCGCGCGCTCGGCGCGGGCACCCATGAGATCCTGCGGCTGGTTCTCGGCGAAGGGCTCAACCTCGCCGCGGTGGGGGTCGCGGTGGGCCTGTCGCTCACCGTGGCGGCAGGGCTCGGCCTGCGGCATCTGCTTGTTCGGGGTGTCGCCGTTCGATCCGGTGACGGTGCTGGCGTCGATCGTCGTGATTGCGGGAGTGTCGCTCGCGGCCAGCCTCATTCCTGCTCTCGCCGCCGCGCGCGTCGAACCCCGCGCGGCGCTCGAGAGAGTGATCGCCCGAGCGACGCGGCCAACTATTTTGGAGCCAGCCTCATGAGTACCTCAGCCACTCCGTCCGGAGGCTGCGGCTCCTGGTGGGCGACGGCGCGGAACCCACACTTCTCGAGGACGCGGATCGACCCGACGTTGTGGGCGGCGACCCACGCATGGAGCGGACGGATCGGCTCGAGCACGAGGAACTCCGAGAGTGCGCGTGTCGCGATGCCCTTTCCCCAGTGCTCGCGACCGATCCAATAGGCGACGAGGCGCATGCCCTCCTGATCCCAACTTCCGATGTACCCAGCGACCGAGCCGCCAACGACGATGGTCCGGTTCAGGTTCTCGGGGAGGAGAACCTTTGTGCGCCAGTGGGTCAGGAAGGCATCGCGTTCCCGCGAGGGGAATGCGGCCATGCGCGATGCGACTTCGTCACGTTGGTGTTCGAAGAAGACAGGTAGATCTTCATCCGCGATGGGGCGCAGGGTCACCAAGAGAGTCTCCGTGAGCCGAGTACCTCGGGCGAGAGGGCGGATGAGGTTCGTTCTGGCAACTCGCCGCCCTGCTCCGCATGCCAGTGAGCCTACCTGAGTCTCGCGCGGGCCACTCGGCGGAGCGGTCCGCGCAGAACAGGAGCAGCGCTGGAGTCGGCGTGAGGTGCTCAGTCAGTGAAGCTTTTCGCCCCGCGCGAGCATGGCCAGGAAGGCGTCGAAGCGCTTCTGCCGCGTCTCCGGCTTCTTCGCCGAATGCAGCCGGTAGACGATCGCGTAGCGGTTGGCTGAGTCGAGCGTGGCGTAGAAGGCCGAGGCCTTCTTGTTCCTGGCCAGGGCGTCGGCGAAGTCAGGCGGGAGCTCGGCCTTGCTCTGGCCTTCGTACGCCTTCTCCCAGCGGCCGTCCTTCTTGGCACGCTCGACCTCGGCGAGGCCGGAGGGCTTCATCCGGTTGGCCTCGATGAGCGCCTCCGCCTTCTTGCAGTTGATCTTGGACCACGGGCTTCGCGGGCCGCGAGGCGTGAAGCGCTGGAGCCATTCGGCGGCATCCAGCGGGCGCTTGAGCGCGTCGATCCAGCCCCAGGCCAACGCGACGTCTATCGCCTCCTGATAGCTGACCGTCTTCCTGGCGGAGCCCTTCTTGGCGATCCGGAGCCAGACACCCGGACAGGAAGCATGATTCGACTCGAGCCACCGGTCGAAAGCACCGGCATCGGCGAAGGCGATCTGCTCATCTGAGTCGACCGAGGTCTGTGGATTCTTCTTTTTGGGCGGTGGCATGCCGAAACCTGACCTCCCGGGGGTCATACGTCAACGGGGAGCAGCTCATTGAAAAGCAAGAGCCGCGCGCCTCAGTCAGCGAACAGCGCTCACACCTCGCGAAGGGATCGAAGGAATCGGCCATATTTGACTCTGTCGGGGGCAATAGAGGGGCACGGCTCCAGCTTGTCCGTGCTCTGGCACGGACGTACACTCGTCACGTGGCCCCCGACGCCGAAAAGCTCGTCTCCGAAGCCTTGAAGCTCCCCGCTGAAGAGCGGGTCGAGCTCATCGATCGGCTGCTCAAGAGCCTCGACGACGAGGAGGGCGATGCGCTCGAGGAAGAGGACCGCGAGCGCCTGCACGCAGCCATCGGACGGTCCGAAGAGCAGTTCCGCTCCGGCCAGGGCGTGCCGGCGAAGGCCGTGCTCGACGCGATCCGCAAGAAGCGCTGAACGTGAAGCGCTACCGGATCGAGTTCTCGCCCGAGGCCGTCAGGCACGTCGAGGCGATCGCCGCGTGGTGGGCCGCCAACCGGCCAGCCGCGCCGCTCCTCTTCGCCGACGAGCTGCGTGCCGGACTCCGCCGGAGACCGGATTCCGAGCAGGTGGTGGCGTCCCCACAGAGATTCGAACTCTGGTTACCGCCGTGAAAGGGCGGTGTCCTGGGCCTCTAGACGATGGGGACGTCGGCGCGCCCATCTAGCACAACTACTGGCCGCTGTGCACGGGACCGAGCTGCACCACCTCGAAGGCGCTCGCCGGCACCGTCTTGAGAGGTTCGATGATCCGCCACCGGCCAGCGCGAATCCAGCGCGCCCGCCAGGGCCCAGAACTGGCCGCCGGCGTTGTCGGTGAGGAACATGCCGTATTTCTGCAGCGCGCGCAGGACCACCAGCGACGACCCCTGGTAGCGCGAGAGGTCGAAGTCGGCGCGCAGGCGCACGCGCAGCCCCATGGGCGGGGCGAACTGCGCCGTGCTCTTGCCGGAGGAGTGCGTGGCGGGCGCGACGTACGAATGCGCCGTGTCGCCGACGGTGAACGCCAGCGCGTGCCGGATCTCGCCCTGCTCCACCACCTCGTCGTAGCGGACGAGGCCGGGAAGGATGGGCAAGCCCGCCGCGGTGGCCGAGGTCCAGCCGTCGGGCCGCGGGGCGCCGGTGATCAGATCGAACACCGCGCCGGAGTCGGCGTGGAAGCCCCCTCCGGAGGCGAAGGTGTTGTAGGTCTCGTAGATCTTGCAGTTGCCGTTCTCGAGGACGGTCACGTGGCGGTCGGGTCCGCGTGTCGATGCCGACGTTCAGCGGAAATGGATACGGGCCGGGCTCGCTCTGGGCTGCGTAGAGGAATGACATGGGCACGCGCGGCTGCGCAGCTCCGACCACGGTGACGGGCTGGCCGAAGGGGCCGCCGAAGCCGGGCTGCAGGTGGAGCGATCCGCCGCCCATGAAGGCCAGGTAGTCGGCCGAATGCGGATCCGCGGGAACCGCGGAGATGTCGGTGTTCCAGGCGTCGGTCGCAGGGAACATCGGACACCCCGCGAGCGTCGGCGCCGTCCCCGCGGGCACGGGAGCCGGCGGCGCACCGACCACGCCGGCGTCCGGAGCAGCCGTAGGTGGCGGCGGCGGAGCGAGGAAGGGAGCGCCTTGCGTGCACGCACAGAGCGCGAGCGGCAGAAGGAAGCGTCGCATCATGACTATGGAAACCATCGCCGCAGCCGCTTTCAACCCGCCTGTCCGGCGAGAAGGCGGCAGCCAGCCCGCGTGCTGATCAGGCGGTCAGGCGGGCGGCGGTGTCCTTCTTTCCGAAGATCCGCGCGCCGAGGACGCCGAGCTCGTAGCAGACGATCATCGGCAGCGCCATGAGCATGAGGTTGAACGGGTCGCCGGTGGGCGTGACGAAAGCGGCGACGATGACGTTCACCACGATGGCGTGCCGCCGGTACTTGCTGAGGAACTTGTAGTCCACGACGCCCATCATCGCGAGGAGCGTGAGGATGAGCGGCAGCTCGAAGATGATGGCGAAGGCCAGCAGCATGAGCATCACCAGCCCGAGCTGCTCGTCCATCATCAGCACCGGCTTGATGCCGGGACCGGCGGTGTTGATGAGGAACTGGAAGGCCGGCGGCAGCACCACCGCGTAGCAGAAGGTTGCCCCGCCGACGAAGAACACGGTGGCGGCGAGCACGAAGGGAACGATCTTCTTGCGCTCGCGCCGGTAGAGTCCCGGCGCCACGAAGAGCCAGATCTGCCAGAAGATCATCGGCGAGGCGACGAAGATGCCGGAGTAGAGGCCCACCTTCAGGTAGATGAGGAAGGGCTCCACCGAAGAGGAGAAGTGCAGCGCCTTCTCGCCTTCGGGCAGCGCGGCGTAGATGGGCAGCATGAGGAAGTGGAAGATCTGCTGCGACCAGTAATACGAGGCGCAGAACCCCACCATCAGCCAGATCACCGCCCACTTCAGGCGCTTGCGCAGCTCGATCAGGTGTTCGCGCAGCGAGAGATGGATGTCGTCTTCGGGCGCCGGGGGCGCGGGCGGCGTAGGCAAGAGAGCAGGGCTCACGCCTTCTGCTCCTCGGCGGGGACCTCAGGCGTGGCCGCGGGCTCGGCCGGAGCCGGCTCCCGCGCCGCCTCGACCGGCGCCGGCTCCTGCGCCGCCTCGACCGGCGCCGCTCCTGCGCCGCCTGCGGATCGCTCCGCGGCACCGTTCCCTCCGGCGCCACCAGCGTGAGCTGCGCGGAGGCCACGGCAGCGCGGCGGGCGGCTGCGCGGGCCGCGGCGGGGTCGTTCTCGTTCGAGACGTTGCCCATCGGCGGCACCGGCGCGATGCTCGGCGAGGCCGGCTTCGAGGGCTCGTTGATGTCGATGCGCGCGATCTCCGACTCGAACTGGCTCTTGATGTCGTCGGTGGCCTTGCGCAGCTCCTTGAGGCCCTTGCCCAGCGACTTCGCCAGCGTGGGCAACTGGTCCGGCCCGAGCAGGAGCAGGGCAAGGCCCAGGATGATGATGACTTCCGTCATCGAAAGGCCGCCGATCATGCTGCCTCTTCTAACACGGCTTCCGGCGGCCGGCCTGCGACGTCCGGGGCGAAGCGGCGCGCTCCGCGGGGCCGCTCCTTGCCCTACAGGCCGCCCTTGAGCATCTGGTCCGCGGCCTGCGCCGCGTTGGGGGCCTTCTGCCCTTGCTGCTGCGGCTGTCCGGGCGCCGCTGCCACCGCGCCCGACTCGTCCGGCGGCTCGTTGCCGCGCAGGTACGCTTCCAGAACGGGCTGGCGCGTATCGGCGGTCGCCCGCTTGCCCGTCTCGGGATCGACGTTCACCCAGACGATGTTCTCGGACGGCGCCTCGAACTCGCCCTGCGGCACGCCCTTGAGCGCCTTCTGCATGTAGTCGAGCCAGATGGGCAGCGCGTAGTGGCCGCCGGTGGCGTACTTGTCCATCGGCGATTCGTAGGTGTCGTAGCCGACCCAGACGCCGGTGACGAGATCGCGCGTGTAGCCCATGAACCAGGCGTCGAAGAGGTCGTTGGTGGTGCCGGTCTTTCCCGCCACGGGCTTGCCCAGCGCCGCCGCCCGCCCGCCGGTGCCGGGCGGCTTGCACACTTCCGTCATCAGCTGCTGGGTGAGGAACGCCGTCTCCGGCTTCATCACCTGATCCGGGACGTCGTACAGCTTGGCGTAGCCCGCCGCCACGCGGTCGGAGAGCCAGGTCCAGGGGTCGTAGAACGAGCTGTGGTCCTCGAGGATGCGCCCGTCGCGGTCGAGCACGCGGCGCAGGTAGATCATCTTCGCCTTGCGCCCGTCGCGGTTGAAGCTCGCGTAGACGCCGGTCAGGTCGGACAGGTACACGCACGAAGACCCCAGCGCCATGGAGAGGTCCTCGTTGATCTTGGTGGTGATGCCGAGGTTGTGCGCCCAGGCCGCCGCGGCCTTCACTCCCACCGCCTGCAGGGTGCGGATGGCGGGCGTGTTCATGGAGTGGATGAGCGCCAGCCGCACCGGCACCTCGCCCTTGAACTCCTCTTCGTAGTTCTGCGGCTTCCAGCGGCGCCCGGTGGAGTCGTCGTCGGTGACGATGGGCGCATCCAGGAGGATGGTGGAGGCGGTGAACCCGCGCTGCTCGATGGCGGCGCTGTAGACCAGCGGCTTGAAGGCGGAGCCGGGCTGGCGGCAGGCCTGGAAGGCGCGGTTGAACTCGCTCTTCTCGAAGTCGTAGCCGCCGATCATCGCCACCACGTAGCCGCTGTTCGGGTCGGTGCTGATCAAGGCGCCCTGCAGCTTGGGCTCCTGCTCCAGCGCCCACTCCGCCGTCTGTGCTCCGCCCTTCGGGCTCCGCCCGTCGCCGGCAGAGCCGGCTCCGTTGTCGGTCGCGCGCACCAGCACCACGTCGCCGGGCGCCAATACGCCGCGCAGGGTGGTGATCTTGGTGTACTCGGAATTGACCTCGGGATTGGGCTTGCGCGCCCACCAGGCGGTGTCGATGCCGATGCGGCCCAGCCTGCGAGCCCGACCCGCAGCGTGGCACCCTTGCCGTCCTTCTCCAGGCCGGTGACCAGCGCGGCGATGACCTCGTCGTGCTTGCCGTCGCCTTCGAGGAAGGCCTGCTCCTTCTTGGCGAAGTCGTCCCAGTCCTTCTGCGCCAGGTGCAACAGCGGCCCGCGATAGCCCTGCCGCTTGTCCGCCTCGATGACGCCCTTGATGGTGGCGGCCACCGCGTCGCGCTCGCGCTCCAGATCGACGGTGGCGTAGACCTTGAGGCCGTCGTTGAGCAGGCGCTCGTTGCCGTAGCGCGCCACCAGATCGCGGCGCACGTGCTCGGTCACGTAGGGCGAGGTCTCGCGGAAGATGTCCTGCACGGGGTACACCTGGATCTCCGCGGCGTCGGCCTGTTCGCGCTCGCGCCGCGTGATCATCCCTTCCTCGAACATGCGCCGCAGCACGTAGGAGCGGCGGTTCTTGGCCCTCTCCGGGTGCGCGAAGGGCGAGTAGCTGCTCGGCGCCTGCGGCAGGCCGGCGATGAGCGCGATCTCCGGCAGCGTCAGCTCCCACACGTTCTTGCGGAAGTAGTTCTCGGCGGCGGCCTGCACGCCGTAGCTGTGGTGACCGAAGTACACCTCGTTCAGGTACAGCCAGAGGATGTGCTCCTTGTTGAAGTTCGCCTCCAGGCGCCGGGTGAGGATGAACTCGCGCGCCTTGCGGCGGACGCCGGCCCACCCCGAGCGCACGCGGACGCTGCCCTCGCCCTCGGTGGAGGCCATGATCGCCTTGGCCGTCTGCTGCGAAAGCGTGGACCCGCCCACGGTGCGGTTGTGCCGCACGTACGTCTGGTAGATGCCGCGGAGCATGCCGGCGAAGGAGACGCCGCCGTGCTCGAAGAAGTCCTTGTCCTCGGAGGCCACCACCGCCTGCTTGAGGCGCTGGGGATCTTCTCGTACGGCACCACCACCCGGCGCTCGTTGTAGAACTCGCCGGCAAGCTGCTCGTCGCCGCTCCACACCGTGCTGACGATGGGCGGACGGTAGTGGCGCGCCCACTCGATGGAGGGCAACCCCCGCGCGAGGAACGCGTAGACGGAGGCCGCCGCGATCAGGCCCACGGCAAAGAGGGCCGCAAGCGGGATCGCGAAGAGCACCCAGAGCTTCTTCTTGCCGGGTCCGCGATCGGCGACGAGCCGCGCGTAGGCGCGGCGATACAGGGGCGGCTGGTTTTCTCGCATGGGTCTTGTCCTACGAGGGAACATTGGAACCGGCGCGGTTCATCCTGACAAGTTGCTGGCGGCCAGGCGCTCGCCGCCGCCAGATCACGCCGGCGATGTTCTCCACTGGATGCCCGCGCGTGGCAAGACCGCAACCAGCTCCGGCGGCAGGGGCGCTTCCAGGAGCAGGCGCTTGCGCAGGATGGGGTGCGACATGGAGAGGCGGGCGCTGTGGAGAAACATCCGACGCAAGCCCCACTGGCGCTGCGCTGTGCGGTTGAAGGGGAAGTCCCCGTACTTGCCGTCGCCCACCACCGGGTGCCCGATGGCCTCCAGGTGCCGGCGGATCTGGTGGGTGCGGCCGGTCTCGATGGCGATCTCGAGCAGCGTCGCCTCGGGGCCCCCCGCCAGCTTGCGCCAGTGCGTGAGCGCTTCCTGCATGTTCACGCCGCGCTGCTTCTTCGAGGCCTGCGTCTGCTGGTGCTCGGGCAGGCGCAGGTCCACGCTGCCCTGCTCCTTCTGGAAGCGGCCCTTGGCGAGCGCGAGATAGCTCTTGTGCGCCTCTCCGGCGGTGAACATCTCGGTGAGCCGGACCATGGCCTGACGCGTCTTCGCCACCACCACCACGCCGCTGGTCTCGCGGTCGAGCCGGTGCGCGGGGCTGGGCTTGAACTCGCCCTCCGGCGTTTGCAGCCCCTGGCGGACCAGATAGGCGCGGGCCTGGTCCACCAGCGTCTCGCCGGTGATGCCGGAGCCGGGGTGGATGGCGAGCCCTGAAGGCTTGTCGCAGACGAGGATGTGCTCGTCCTCGTAGATCACGCCGAAGTCCTGCCGCACGGCGGTGGCCGGCCGGGGCGGCGGCGGCTGCGCGGCCTGCAGCACGTGCACCACCACCTCGTCTCCCTCGCCGAGGATCTGCGCGATCTCCGCGCGCGCGCCGTTGACGCGCACCTTCTTGGTGCGGACCAGCTTGTAGAGGTGCGAGAGCGGCATCTCGTCCAGCCGCCGGCGCAGGAACTTGTCCAGCCGCTGCCCGGCCGCGTCGGCGCTCACCTTGAAATCGAGTCTCACCTGGGCTGCGACTCCGAGAAGTTCGCCACCCGCCAGGTGCCGTCGGGCTGCTGCGCAAGCATGAGGTGCGCGCCCGCGCTGCAGATCGCCGCCGCCCTGCGGCCGGATGTCCAGCTCGTAGTCCGCCTCGCGAGCGGCGCCCGATCCGGTCAGCGCCTTGCGCGTGTAGTAGACGCGCACCGGCCGGAGCTGCATGCCCGGGTTGCCCTGGCGCGCCTCCTTGGTGAGCTTCAGCTCTTCTTCGAGGCGCATCGTGGCCACCCCGGTGGTCAGCGGCAGCGCCGAGTCCTGATCCGCCTCGACGTAGTAGTGATCCACGAACTTGTTCGCCACCGACCCGGCGTCCTTCATGCCGCCGCAGGCGGACGCGCCGCCGCAGGCCCCGGCGACGAGCAGCGCCGCCGCCGTTCCCCTGCATCCACGGTAAAGGCCCTTGCGGCGCATCACGTTTCGAGTCTATCAGCGTGCAAAGGAGGCAGCGTGGCAAAGATCTACACGCGACGCGGCGACGACGGCTCCACCGGCCTCTTCGGCGGCCCGCGCGTGCGCAAGGACGACCTTCGCGTTTCCGCCTACGGCGACGTGGACGAATTGAACTCCGCCCTGGGTTGCGCCCGCGAGGAGTTGCCGGAAGGCGACTTGCGCGCGCTGGTGGACGCGCTGCAGAGCGAGCTCTTCACCCTGGGCGCGCAGCTCGCCACGCCCGACGCGGACAAGGCGCCCAAGGAGGTGCCGCGCATCGGCGAAGAGCACGTGCGGCGGCTGGAGCGGGAGATCGATCGGCTCACCGAGGAGCTGCCCGAGATGCGCAACTTCATCCTCCCCGGCGGCTCGCGCGCGGGAGCAGCCCTGCACTTCTGCCGCACCGTCTGCCGCCGCGCCGAGCGCAAGGCGGTGGAGCTGGCGGAGTCCTCGACGGTGCCGGCGGAAGCGCTCGCGTACGTGAACCGGCTCTCCGATCTGCTCTTCGTCATGGCCCGCGCCGCCAATCTGCGCGCGGGCGGACGGGAGATCCCCTGGGTGCCGGACCGCACGTGAAGCTGTTCGACCTGGCCGACGTCCGAATTGGCGGCTCGCTGCGCTTCCCGCTGCCGCAGGGTGAAGGCTTCGCATTGCGCGATGCCTCGGGCGCGGTGCGGGCCTACGTGAACATCTGCCCGCATCGGGCGCAGCCCGTGGACGTGGGCGACGGACGCCTCTGGCTGCCGTCGGGCGAGATCGAATGCCCCGCCCACGGCGCGCGGTTCGACCCGCAGACCGGAAATTGCACCGGCGGTCCCTGCGACGGCCGCGCGCTCACGCCGCTGCCCATCGAGGAGCGCGATGGGGCGGCGTGGCTCGCGTCGGGGGAGTGAGCGCGCCGCCCCCCACTTCGAGCGCAGCGGCGCCGGACCCGCTGCTCAGTGGCGGAGGCGGCCGATCATGCCCTTTCCCGTCTCGCTGAACCAGATCGTCCCGTCCGGCGTGGCGGTGATCCAGGTTGGCGCGCTTCCCTTCGACATGGGGAACTCCTTGAAGGTCCCGTCCACCCCGATCTGGCCGATCTGGTCGTGGACGTCCGCGAACCAGGAGCTCCCGTCGGGCGCGCGCACGATGCCGAACGGCGTCGACCTTGCCGGCGACGCGATCGCGAACTCCTTCACGTTTCCCGCCATGTCGATGCGGGCGACCTTTCCCGTGCTCGCTTCCGTGAACCACATCGCGTCGTCGTTGCCCTCCGCGATGTATTGCGCGCCGCTCTTCTCGGTGGGGATGGCGTACTCCGTGACGGTGCCATCGGCCGTGATGCGGCCGATGCGATTGGCGGTGGTCTCGACGAACCAGATGTTTCCGTCGGGGCCGGCGGCGATGCCGGCGGCGCCGCCGGTCCCGCCCAGGAGCGGAAATTCCTGGATGGTTCCGTTGGCCTGCACGACCCCGATCCGATCCGCGAGCTCCGTGAACCACATGCGCCCGTCGGCCGCCTTGGCGACGTTGAAGGCGGCCGCGCCGCTCGGAACGGCAAATTCCGTGACCGCCCCTTCCACCGACATCCGCCCGATGTGATCCATGTCGGCGAACCAGATGTTGCCGTCGGATCCGGTGGTGAGACCGAAACCAACCCTCACCGAATCGCTGAAGAGCTCGACGATGTGACCTTCGGCATCGATGTTGGCGAGGCCGCCCCGGACCTTGGCCGTCGAGTCGAGCCACAAGGCGGTGAACCAGACCTTGCCGTCAGGTCCGACGGTCAGCATCTGCGGCTGCAAGTTCACCACGTCGGGCGGCGAGGGCACGGTGAACTCCGCGACCTCGATGCCTCCGCCACACGCCGAACACACCATCGCCACCATGGCGGTGAACAAGGACGAGAGCCTGCTGGACATATTCGGTCTCCGGGGTGCGGGGGAACCGCATGCGCCCGTCATCGGGCCTCTCCAGGAACCGCAAGCCCTCTCTTTTGGGCAACGATGGTCCGCGCTCCGTCGCCGGCGGGGCTTTCACGGCCCGGCCGGTGCGAGCTAGCGGATCCGCTTGAGGACGGCCGAGGTGAACATCTTCGTCGAGGCGGAGCCGCCCAGGTCGGGGGTGATGGCCTCCTTCGACGCGATGGCCTCGCGGACGGCGGTCACCAGCCGGTCCGCCGCGGTGCGCTCGCCGATGTGCTCGAGCAGCATTCCGCCCGCCAGCATCACCGCGGTGGGGTTGGCCACTCCCCTGCCCGCGATGTCCGGAGCGGTGCCGTGCACGGCCTCGAAGATGCCGGCGTCGCGCCCGATGTTGGCGCCGGCGGTGAGGCCGAGCCCGCCGATGAGGCCGCTGGTCAGGTCGCTGAGGATGTCGCCGAAGAGGTTGGTGGTGACGATGACGTCGAACTGGTTGGGGTTCTTCACCAGCTGCATGGCGCAGTTGTCGACGATCATCTCGCGAAATTCCACGTCCGGGTGCCTGGCCGCGAGCGCGCGCCCCGTGTCGAGGAAGAGCCCGCTCGTGCACTTGAGGATGTTGGCCTTGTGCACCAGCGTCAGCCGCCTGCGCTTGTTCCTCTCGCAGTAGTCGAAGGCGTACTCGACGATGCGCTCGGAGCCCTTGCGGGTGACGATGGAGATGCTCTCCGCCGCGGTGTGCTCCTCGTCGATGTAGTGCTCGACGCCGGAGTAGAGCCCTTGCGTGTTCTCGCGGATGACCACCAGGTCCACGCCCGTGTAGCGCGTCTCCACCCCGGCGAAGCTGCGCGCGGGGCGGACGTTGGCGTAGAGATCGAACTCCTTGCGCAAGGCCACGTTGGCGCTGCGGTAGCCTTCGCCCACCGGCGTGGCCAAGGGGCCCTTGAGCGCCAGCCGGTTGCGCCGGATCGAGTCCAGCGTCTCGGCGGGAATGGGGGTGCCGTGCGTGGGCACCGCTCCCGCTCCGGCCGCCGCGCGCTCCCACGACAGCTTCGCCCCCGCCGCCTCGATGACCTCGACCGCGGCGTTGACCACCTCGGGGCCGATGCCGTCGCCCGGGATCAGCGTCACTGGAATCGACATGGGGGCGCTGATCTATCCGATCGCGCAGGCGATCGCGAGCAGGATCATCTCGGCGAGGAGCAGGAGCGAGCTTGCGCCGTGGAGCATGCCGAAACGAGGGGAGGCGACCTCGCCGGCGGAGCGCATGGCGTGGATGGCCGGCGTGATCAGGAAGGCCGAGCAGAGCGCGAAGAGGCCCGCGATCAAGGGGAGCAGCGTGCGGCTGCGCTGCGCGTACGCGAACGAGCAGACCACCGCCACCGCCGTGAGCGCGAGCGTGGCCGCATCCAGCCGGGCCAGCATGGCGCCCACCAGGTCGGCCGCGAGTTGCCGCCGGGGGTTGTCGCGCGGCAACGCCGCCACCTCGCGCGAGAAGACCACCTGCGCCGCCACCGCGGCAAAGAAGAGCTGCCCGCCGCACAGGAGGCCGCACGCCAGCCGGTATGCCATCCGCGCCATGCCGGGCATTTGCGCTGGCTTGGGGTCCCGATGCAAGCCGCTGGGGACACCATGCGCGCTTGCGCGCGGCGATGATGTCCCCTACGAGGAGACATGCCCACTTCGGCGCAGGTGAAAGAGCGGGCGCGGTCGCTCGGCTTCGACCTCTGCGGCGTCGCGAAGGCGCATGCGCTTCCGGCTGCGCGCCTCGATCGCTGGCTGGCGAACGGCTGGGACGCGGGGCTTGCCTACGTGCGCGAGCGGCGGGAGGAGCGGCTGGACCCGGCGCGGCTGGTGCCCGGCGCGCGCAGCGTCATCGTGGTGGCGTCGTCCTACGGTCCTCGCCCGGACGATCCGCAGCCCGAGGCGCACGGGCTTCTCGTCGCGCGCTATGCCCGCGGCCGCGATTACCACAACGTGGTGCTCAAGCCGGTGCGCAAGCTCGCGGCCTGGCTGCGCGAGCGGGGCGCGTCGGTCTATGCCGAGGTGGACACCGGCGCGGTCATGGAAAAGGCCTGGGCGCAGGAGGCCGGCCTGGGATGGATCGGCAAGAACGGGTGCCTGATCCACGAGCGCTTCGGGTCCTGGCTCCTGCTCGGCGCGCTGGTCACCGACGCTGAGCTTGCGCCGGACGCGCCGCACGCCGATCGCTGCGGCGACTGCGCGCTCTGCATCCCCGCCTGTCCCACCGACGCCATCCGCGAGCCGCGCTACGTCGACTCGGCGCGCTGCATCGCCTATCACACCATCGAGCACCGCGAGGCCATTCCCGAGGAGATCGCGCAGCGCGCCGGGCCGCGCCTCTTCGGCTGCGACGCGTGCCAGGACGCGTGCCCGTGGAATCGCCGCGCGCTTCCGGGAACCCTGGTGCAACTGCGCGCGCGCACGCCCTCGCTCCCGGTCGCGGAGGTGCTGTCGCTGACGCAGGACGAGGCGCGCCGCCGGTTCGAAGGAACGCCGCTGATGCGCGCCGGCCCGGGACGGGCTGGTGCGGACTGCCTTGGCGGTCGGGGGGGTTGGCGCGGCGGATGCGGCGCGGCTTCTCGACGACCCGGCGCCTGGCGTGCGCGAGCAGGCGCGCCGCGCGGTTCAGGCGGTGGGCGGGAAGGTGAGCACCGCGCCGTTGACCGCGCCCGACTCCGGCGAGAGCAGGTAGAGGATCCCTTCCGCCACGTCCTCGAGCGGCACCTGCCCTTCGCCCGGACCGTTCTGCGGCGTTCGCATGGCGGCCGGCGCGACGCAGTTGCAGCGGATGCCGGTGTGCTCGCCCTCTTCCGCGATGGCCCGGGTGAGGGCGATGACGCCCGCCTTGGCCGCCGCGTAGGCCGCCGAGCCGCCCACCTTGACGAGCTGCGCGGCGGTGATGGCCGCGACGTTGACGATGCGCCCTTCGCCGCGCATCCGCCGCAGCGCCGCGCGGCAGCAGAGGAAGGTCGAGCGCAGGTTGATGTCGATCATCTTGCTGAACACGTCGAGCGGCGTCTCCGCGACCTTGCCGCCGGCCCATCCGCCCGCGCAGTGGACCGCGCCGTAGAGCGGGCCGAAGCGCTTCACCGCGGCGTCGTAGGCGCGCTCCACCTGCTCCTCGTCGGAGAGATCGGCGTCCTTGCGCGTGAGGCCGGCCACGCTGGCGCCCGCGCGCGAAAGCCGCGACACCACCGCCGCGCCCAGGTTGCCCGACGCGCCCGTGACCACGACCAACCGCCCCTGCATTGACATGGGGGTGCAATCTACGCACAAGGGGGCGCCCGATGCACGCCCGCGCCCGCCCTCCCAGCACCGCGCTGTACGGCGCGCTCCTGCTCCACACCTTCGTCTCGGCGGGCACGTACCTCTTCGCCAAGCGGGCGCTGGTGGAGATCCCCGCGCTCCCCCTGGGCCTCTTGCGCTTCATCGGGGCCTCGCTCCTGCTCTCGATCATGCTGCTGCGCCTGAGGCCAAAGGGCCAGCGGCTGCCTCCGCGGGACGCCGTCCGCAAGCTGCTCCTGCTCAGCTTCGTCGGTGTGCCGGTGAACCAGGCCTTCTTCCTCTACGGCCTGCAGCTCTCCACCGCGGCGCACGCGGCGCTGCTCTACACGCTCACGCCGCTCTTCGTGCTCCTGCTCGCGCAGGCCTTCCTCGGCGAAGCCCCGGGCTGGCGCACCGGCGCGGGCACCGCCCTCGCGCTGGGAGGCACCGTCTGGGTCCTGTTGCAGCGCGGCCTCGACCTGTCGCGCGGACCGCTGGTGGGCGACCTGCTCTTGCTGGTCGCGGTGGTGGCGTGGGCCATCTACACCGCCGAGGGCCGCGAGGTGGTGGCGCGGTTCGGCGCGCTCGCCACCATCTCCTGGACCATCATCGGCGGTACCCTCCTCTACCTGCCGCTCGGCATCGGCTCGCTGATGCTGCCCGCCCATCGCGCGGAGATCGCGCCGCGCCTCGGCGGAGGCATGGTTCGGACTCGGCTACCTCATCGTCATGACCAGCGTGGTGGCGTACCTGATCTGGTACTGGGCGCTCGCGCACCTGCCGGCCGCGCGGGTGGCCATCTTCAGCAACCTGCAGCCGCTTGCCACCGCGCTCCTCGCCTGGCTCTTCTTCGGCGAGCAGATCACGGTTGCCTTCGTCGCCGGCGCGCTGGTGGTGATCGCGGGCGTGCTGCTGGCGCAGTGGAGGGCGGCACCGGACGCGCCGGAAGAGGCGCTCCTGGAATCGCCTGCGAAGAGCTGACCGGGCGGCGGAACCCGGTGGAGTGTTCACTTCTCAACTCGTCCCGGGACGAGTCCGGACGCACTGCCGACGATTTAGCGGCGGCGCAGGGCGGCGATGTAGAAGCCGTCGGTGCCGTGGCGGTGCGGAAGGAGTTGCTGCTCCGCGCGCGGCGCCGAGCCCGGCGCTGTCCGGCAGGGCCTGCACAGGCTCGAACTCCGGGTGGGCCTCGAGGAAGGCCGCGCGCACGTCCTGGTTCTCGCGCCGATTGATCGAGCAGGTGGCGTAGACCAGCCTGCCCTGCGGCTTCACCAGTTGCGCATAGCGCTCGAGGATCTGCTTCTGCCGCGGCGGGAACGAGTCCACCTCGCCCTCGTCCAGCCGCCAGCGCGCGTCGGGGTTGCGCCGGAGCGCCCCGAGGCCCGAGCAGGGCGCGTCCACCAGCACCACGTCCGCCTGCGCGACCAGATCGGCGATGCGCGCGTCGCTGGACTCCGGCACCGCGCGCGCCTCCCAGTTGTGCACGCCGTTGCGCCGCGCCCGGGGGCGAAGCTCGTCGAGGCGGCGGCCGTCGCGGTCGCACGCCAAAAGGCGGCCCTTGTTGTGCATCTCGGAGGCGAGCGCCAGCGTCTTGCCGCCGGCGCCGGCGCAGGCGTCCACCACCACCTGCCCGGATCGCGCCTCGCAGGCGAGCGCGATGAGCTGGCTGCCTTCGTCCTGCACCTCGAAGAGGCCGGCCTTGAAGGCGCGCAGCGCGAACACGTTGGTGCGGCCGGTGAAGATCACGCCCCAGGGCGACAGGCGGGTGGGCTCGACGCGCAACCCTTCCGCGCGCAGGGTGGCGAGCAGCTCGTCGCGGGTGTTCTTGAGCAGATTCGCCCGCACCGTCAGCGGCGCTCGCTGGTTGAGGGCCTTCGCCAGCTCGCGCGTCTCGCCCGCGCCCGAGCTGCTCGCTCCAGAGCTTCGCCAGCCAGCGCGGCAGCGACGTCTCCGCCGCGAGCGCGTCGAGCGCATCGCCCGCCGGAGGGCCCAGCTGCGCGGGCTCGGCGACGAGCTGCAGCGCCCACGTCCAGGGCTCGACCTCGGGGCCCGCCAGACCCACCGCGCTCTGCGGCCGACTGCCCCTCGCCGGTCACCAGATACGCCGCATAGCGGAGCAGGTGCTGCGTGGGCGTGGCCAGCTTCTCCAGGGCGGCGCCGCGGGTGCCCAGCGCTCGCGACAGGAGATGATCGACGCGGCCCTGCAGCCGGAGGAGGCCGTACACCGCGTCGGAGACGGCGCGTCGCTCCACGCTGTGCAGCGCCTTCTCCCGCCTGAGCACGCGCTGCAGCGCCTGGTCGGCGCGCGCGCCCTCGCGGCGGACTTCCTCGTAGATCTCCAGCACCGCGGTGCGGACGAGCTGCGCTCTCACGCCGCCGCTTTTCGGCTGCACGCCCGCCGCTGTCAATCGCCCGCCGCCCGCCGCGCGCACGCGGTGGTAAGCTCCCGCGCCCTTCGCCACAGGAGCGCTCCAGCATGGCCCAGGCCAGCAGATCCGTCACCGTCAACGTGCCGCCGGAAGAGATGTTCCAGGTGATCGCCGACTACGAGAAGTATCCGGAGTTCCTGCCCGAGGTGAAGAAGGTCAAGGTGGAGGCGGGCCAGGGATCGATCAAGGAGGTGACCTACACCGTGGACATCAAGGCCAAGGTCATCAACTACACGCTCCGCCACACCGCCGAGCCGCCGGTGAAGCTGTCGTGGACGATGACCAGGGGCGAGATGATGAAGGGCAACGACGGCGCCTGGACGTTGAAGCCCGGAACGCAGCCGGGCACGACCGAGGCGACGTACACCATCGATCTGAAGCTCTCCTCGCTGGTGCCCGGGTTCATCGAGAAGGCGCTCGCCGAGCAGCAGCTCCCGGGGCTGCTGGCGAATTTCAAGGCCCGCGCCGAGAAGCTGCACGGCCGGGGGGCATAGCCGCCCGCGGGACGGCGCCGATCCTTTTCCACCAGTTGCCACACTGACCAGGGGGTCCGACATCGGCGGGCTGACTCTCGACTTTTCCGGACGAGTCGTGCTGGTGACCGGCGGCGCCGGCGGCATCGGCCGCGTGCTCTGCCTTGCCTTCGCGCGCGCCGGCGCCGACGTGGCGGTGGTCTCGCGCAAGCCCTCGCCAGAGGTGGCCGAGGCGGTGCGCGCGCTGGGACGCCGCGCCCTCACGCTGGAATGCGACGTCCGCGAGCTTGCCCAGTGCCAGATGGCGGTGGCGCGCACCGTGGCGGAGCTGGGCCGGCTCGACGTGCTGGTGAACAACCACGGCGCGAACTTCCTCGCTCCGGCCGCCGCCATCTCCGAGAACGGCTGGCGCGCCATCACCAGCGTGGTTCTCGACGGCACCTTCCACATGTGCCGCGCGGCCTTCGACCCGCTCTGCCAGTCGGGCAAGGGACGGGTGATCTCCATCGCCGCCACCAACGCCGCCCTCGGCTCTCCCTTGATGGCGCCCAGCGGAGCGGGCAAGGCGGGGGTCATCTCGCTGATGCAGTCGCTCGCTTGCGAGTGGGCGCCGTTCAACATCACCTGCAACTCCGTCTCGCCCGGCCCGGTGGACACGGCGGGCGCCAGCCAGCGACTCTGGGCCTCGCGCGAGGACTACGATCGGGTGGCGCGCCGGGTCCCGCTGGGGCGGCGCATGGCCACGCCGGACGACGTGGCCGGGCCGGTGCTCTTCCTCGCCAGCGACGCCGCGGCGTTCGTCACCGGCGCGGAGATCGTGGTGGACGGCGGAGAGCGGCTGCGCCAGTTTCCCAAAGAGTGAAGCGAACCAGGAGGACGCCATGCGTTGTCTTCCCATGATCGCCATCGCCGCTGCCTGCGGCGGAATCTCGCCAGCGTCCCCGCCGCCTCCCCCCGCGAGCCTGCAATGGTTCAGCACCTGCGGCGATCCGGCTTGCAGCGGTCACCGCGACGCCGGCGTCGTCGCCTGCACGCAGCAGGAAGAGGCGGGCGTCTCCTGCCCGACCGCATCCGCGCAATGCGATCCAGGGAACCTCTGCAACTCCTACCTTCTCTGCGCCGCGAGCGACCCCAAGCTGAGCGGCTGCCCCGTCTCGCGGATCCGCTTCAAGAAGGACATCCGCTATCCTCTCCGCGGCGGAGCGGTCCGCCTACCGCGACCAGCTCCTCTCGCTGCCGCTCGCCACCTATCGGTATCGGGGCGCGGAGGAAGGCTCGCGCCTGCATCTAGGCTTCATGATCGACGGCCACGAGTCGATGGCCTGCGTGGACGGCGACACCGTGGACCTCTACGGCTACGCCAGCATGGCGGTGGCCGCGCTGCAATCGCAGGAGGAGGAGATCGCCCAGCTGCGCAAGGAGCTCCGGCAGCTGCGCAAGGAGCTGAAGCGGCGCTGACCGCGCTCACTCCAGCGGAAACCAGCCCGGCTGCTGGCGCACCCGCTCGAGCCACGCCGCAACCGCCGGGTACTCCGCCAGATCGTGCCCCGCCTCCGGCGCCATCTGCGTGTACCCGAAGAGCGCGAGGTCCGCGACCGAGTACGCCTGACCCACGAACCAGTCGCGCCCGGTCAGGTGCCGGTCCAGCACCCTGAGCGCGGAGGCCGCGCGCGGCGCGTAGTGCTCGAGCACCGCAGCCGGCTGCTCGACGGCGAACTTCTTCCACACCCGGGGCAGCCCGATGGACAGCTCGACTTGATTTTGCTCGAAGAACATCCACTGGTGCACCAGCGCCTGCGACTGCGGATCCGGGGGCAAGAGGCGCGACCCGCGCGCGAGGTAGAGGAGGATGGCGTTCGACTCCGCCAACGAGAACGCGCCGTCGACGACGAAGGGCACGCGCCCGAAGGGATTGACCGCGCGAAACTCCTTGGCGCGCACGGCCCCGCCCACGATGTCCAGCTTCACCCTCTCGTGCGGGATGTCGAGCTGGCGCAAGAGAAGCCGCACCTTGTAGGTGTTGCCGGACACGTCCGCGTCGTAGAAGACGAGCATGTTGCGCGCAGACTACCGCCGGCTCTAGGCTGCCGTCGATGCGCGCCGAGGATCTCCGCCGGACGCCGGTTCCCGAGCTGATGCGCCTGTACGTCGAAGAGCGTCGCGAGCTCCCCAGCGGCGGCCTCTCCGCGCTCAAGGCCGATCCCCGGTCGGGCGCGCGCGCGGTGGCCGAGCGGCTGGAGAGACGCAATCACAAGGCGCAGGCGGAGGGCCGCAGGCTGACCCGGCTCTGCGCCTTCGAGCAGCCGCTCTGGGACGGCGGCATCCAGCTCGTGGGCGGCTGCGACGAGGTGGGAATGGCGCCGCTCGCGGGACCGGTCATCGCCGCGGCCGTCATCCTCCGCCCCGGCGCCCGCATCAAGGGCGTCAACGACTCCAAGCAGCTCACGCCGGAGGAGCGCTGCGCGCTGGAGCCGGAGATCCGCGGACAGGCCCTGGCGGTGGGCATCGGCCGCGCCGAGGTGCACGAGATCGATACCATCAACATCTACCATGCGGGCCTGCTCGCGCTGCGGCGCGCGGTCCTGGCGCTCGATCCGCAGCCGCAGCACCTGCTCATCGACGCGCGCAGGCTGGACGGCCTCGCCATGCCCCAACAGGCCATCATCAAGGGCGACGCGAAGAGCATCACCATCGGCGCCGCCAGCATCGTCGCCAAGGTGCACCGCGACCGGCTGATGACGGAGCTCGACTGCGAGCATCCGGGCTACGGCTTCGCCGCGCACAAGGGGTACCCGACGCCCGAGCACCTGGAAGCGCTGGAACGCCTGGGGGCGTGCGCGCTGCACCGGAGGAGCTTCGCCCCGGTGGCGCGCAAGCTCGGGCTCATCCCCGAGCAGCAGGAGCTGTTCGCGCCGCCCGCCGCGAAGAAGGGCGCGCAGGCCGCCCGCTCGTGAGCGCAAGCGATCCAAGCTGCGAGAGGCGCCACGGCCGGGCTGACCGGCAAGCAGCGGCGCCATCTGCGCGCGCTCGGCCATCACCTGAACGCGGTGGTGCAGATCGGCCACGAAGGGGTCACCGACGCGCTGGTGCAGGCGACCGGCGAGCAGCTGGAAGCGCACGAGCTGATCAAGGTGAGGGTGTCGGAGAACGCTCCACAGGAGAGGCACGAGGCGGCGGAGCTTCTCGCGCAGCGCTGCTCCGCCCAGGTGGCGCAGGTGCTGGGCAGGACCGCGCTCCTCTACCGTCCGCGCAAGGACGCCCCGCAGATCGCCCTGCCGCGCTGAGGCCTGGACCTCAGGACTTCTGCCCCATCAGCCGCAGCTCGCGCATCGCCTCCACGTGCTTGTCGTCCAGCTCCAGCACGCGGACGAAGCACTTCTTCGCCTGCTTCATGTCGCCCACCACCTTGGCCATCTGTCCGAGGAAGAGATGGGCGGGAAGGCAGCGCTCCACCATCTTGATGGCCTTGCGGCAGTCGCCGGCGCACTCCTCGAAGACCTCCTTGCGGTTGCTCGCGAGCAGGAACCTGGCGTAGCCGCGCCAGGCATAGAACTCCGCCTCGTCGGCGTTCATGGAGATGGCCTCCTCCAGCAGCTCGAGGCCCTCCTGGTACTTGCGCGCCTTGATGAGGATCTCCGCGCGCTGGAAGTTCTCCTCGGCGGCGAAGATGCGGGAGATGTCCACGTTGCTCGCCTTGCCGTCCAGCTCCCCGTCGTACTCCTTGCGGCGCTTGTCGTCGGAGAGCACCTGCGCCGCCTCGTTGATGCGCGCGAAGAGGCGCTCCTTCACGTCCTTGAGCTGGACGAGCGAAGGATCGCTGACGGTATCGGGGTGAAGCTCCTTGGCGAGGGCGAAGAAGTTCCGCTTCGCCTCCGCGGCGGTCGCGGTCTTGCGCTCCATGCCCAGGGCCGAATAGTGGTCGGCGTCGGAGAAGCGTTCCCACAGCTCGCTGCAGCCGCTGCAGCGCGCGTTCCGGCGTCTCGCCCGGGGGCGGCTGTGCGAAGGTGGGCGGCGGCCGGGCGATGACAGGCGCCGGCGCCGGCTTGGGCGCGGCGGCTGGCGCAGAGCGCTGCAGCACCGGCGGCGGCGCCTGTGAGACGGACACCGCGCGTTGACCGGACGCGGGCGTCGGGGTGCCCGCCTCGCGCGCGGACTTGGGAAGCTCCCGGCGCGGCGGAGCCGGCGCCGCCGGGGGCTCGGGAGCGCTCGCGCGCGGTGCCTGGGCCGGCTCCGCCTCGGGCTCCTCGACGGAGAGATCGGTGAAGGAGAGGTGTCCCAGCTCGGTCAAGAGATAGAGGAGCCGGACCGCCACCGCTGCGTCGTGGGAGTTGATCAGCGCGTCGCCGGTTCCGGTGCCGTCGATGGAGGCGTAGAGGCCCGCCTCCTGCGCGGTCAGCCCCAGCTCTTCGAGATTGCCCAGGCTCCGTCCGCCGGAGCGAACCACGGGCAGGGCAAGCCGCTTGCCCAGCCGGGCACGCAGGAGCGCGACGTCGAGCCGGCGCACGGCCTGGGTCAGCAGCCCCCATCGCGTCCCGAGCGGAAACGCTCCCGGCGGCAGCGCCGCGTCCTTGTCGAAGCGGAAGGCCCCGCGCCAGGTCAGGAGCGCGCGATCGAGCAGCGAGAGCGCATGATCGCCGAGCAGCCGGTGGGCATCGGCGGGCGGCAAGAGCTGCATCTGGAAGAGCACCGCCACCACGTCCTGGCCGCCCTTCTTCGCGAAGGCCTCCGCGGCCAGCGCCTTCTCCGCGGTCAGCGCGCCGGTTTTCTGCAGGTAGCGCGTCAAGGACAGCTCGGGATCGGCGGTGGCGAAGTGCTCGGGTGTGCCGCGGCGAAAGCTGATGCGCAGCGCGCCGCCTTTTTCCGGCTGCAGCTCCAGGGCGCCGGTGGCGGAGGTGGCGGCCGCCAGCGCATAGAGGCGCGCCGGCGAAACGCTGCGCCAGATCGCCTGACTCCGGCACCGCCAGCGCGACCGCCGGCGCAGGCTCCGGCGGCGCAGGACGCCGCGGCGCGGGGGGCCGGGAAGGCGGGTTTGGTCGCGGCGGGAACCGGCGCCGACTCGACGGGCGTCGGCACCGGCGGCCGGTCCAGCCCGAAGGCTTCCGCCATGGCCTTGCTGATGCGCGGCCCCGACACGGGCGTCTCCGGCGATCGCCGCTCGATCTTCTTCGCCGGCGAGAGCAGATCCCGCAGCTCGGGAAAATCGAGCCCCGGGAGCCATTCGTGGCCGTCCACCGACGCCTCGCACTTGTCGCTGAGCTGGCCGCGCAGCCGCTCCAGGGCGCTCACCGTGAACGGGTCCCCACACGCGCCCGTGCTCCGTCCGCACCCAATAATGCCGTTCCCCCGTCACGGGCGGAGTATACCGCGGCGTGCTACCGTTTCGCGCCTCGCCCGGCACACACATGAACACCCGCCGCCCCAACGTGACGCTGCTCTGCAGGCGCATCGCGGCGGACATGGCGCGCAAGCTGCCCGAGCTCTCCCAGGTGCAGGCGGGCCGCATCGTCTTCGTTGCCGGAGAGGCGCGCAGGGCATCGCGGGCGACCATCCGGCCGCTCTCGCACCTGCGCGTGTCGCTGAAGGGGCGCCGCGCCCTCTACTGCGTGACCCTGCGGCCGAAGTTCTTTCGCGCCAGCACGCCGGAGCAGCGCGTGGAGACGTTGATCCACGAGCTGCTGCACGTCTCCGCCGAGTTCGACGGCAGGCTGCACCCCGGGCGGCGCCACGCCGTCCTGCGCGGGGCGAAGTTCCGCGCGCTCCTGCGGCCGCTCCTGCGCAGGTACCTGGCCGACGCGGACCCCGAGCTCCTCGCCGGGCTCGCGCACCACGGCGAGGCGCTCGCGCGGCAGTGGCTCGAGCGTCCCGCCGGAAGGTCCAGCCGCAAGCAGGCGTACAGCGAGAAGCACCTCTTCCTGGGCCCCGTGCAGATGATCACCGGACGGCACTTGAACTCTTGACGCCGTTGCCGGTTCGCGCGAGGGAAGCCGCCCATGAAGATCGCGGTCCTGACGGGTGGCGGAGACTGCCCCGGCCTCAACGCGGTGATCCGGGCGGTGGTGCGGCGGGGCGAGCAGCACGGGCTCGAGGTGATGGGCGTACGCGAGGGCTGGCGCGGCCTGATGGATCCGCCGCTGCACGAGCGCCTCACCCGGGAGCCGACCTCGGGCACCCTCCACCTGGGCGGCACCATCCTCGCCACCAGCCGCACCAACCCCTTCAAGAAGCCCGGCGGCCCGGAGACGGTGATGAAGAACATCCGCGACCTGAACGTGGGCGCGGTGGTGGCCATCGGCGGCGAGGACACGCTGGGCGTCGCCACCAAGCTGCACAGCATGGGCGTGCACGTGGTGGGGGTGCCCAAGACCATCGACAACGACCTCTCCGGCACCGATCTCACTTTTGGTTTCGACACCGCCGTGCAGATCGCCACCGACGCCATCGACCGGCTGCACTCCACCGCCGAGTCGCACAACCGCGTCATCGTCTGCGAGGTGATGGGACGCCACGCCGGGTGGATCGCCACCTACTCCGGGATGGCGGGCGGCGCCGACGTGATCCTCATCCCGGAGAAGCCCATCGACATCGAGAGGGTCTGCCAGCACATCCTGCGCCGGCACAAGCACGCGCGACGTCCGCTTCTCCATCGTGGTGGTGGCGGAGGGCGCGAAGCTGGGCGGAGGCGAGACCAAGGTGACCGAGAAGCTGGACGAGTTCGGTCACATCCGCCTCGGCGGCATCGGCCAGCAGCTCGCCGAGCTGATCGAGCAGCGGACCGGCTTCGAGACGCGCTCCACCGTCCTCGGCCACATCCAGCGCGGCGGCACCCCCACCGCCTTCGACCGCGTGCTGGCCACCCGCTTCGGCGTGCACGCAGCCGACATGGTGGCGAAGGGCGAGTGGGGAAAGATG
Organism: uncultured delta proteobacterium; assembly: GCA_963792275.1. Classification (GTDB taxonomy): domain Bacteria; phylum Myxococcota; class Myxococcia; order Myxococcales; family 40CM-4-68-19; genus 40CM-4-68-19. Next base: position 222,800 of record CAWBVQ010000003.1, on the reverse strand, counting down.
GCCGCGCTGCGCGGCAACGCCATCGTCTGCGTGCCGCTCGCGGAGGCGACGGCGAGGCTGAAGACGGTGGACGACGCGTTCTTCTCGGTGGCGGAGGTGTTCTTCGGGTAGGGCCGCTGACCGCACGCGTACTCAGTCTCAGGGTGCGCGGTGTTTATGTCCGCTTCGTCGCCGGCTGCCGCCATCGGCCGTCCGGCCACCGCGACAGCCGCGTGCGTTGGGTGCGGAATGCGATTGCCGCTTTCGTCCGGGCGGCCGTCGAGGCAGCCGGCGCGACCGATTGAGGTCGCCGGCTCCCGCACGCGGCCAGCTCATTCGCGCCCATTCCCACCGCGCGGCCATTGTTTTGTCACATCGTCAACTCGTCCCGGGACGAGTTTGCTTACGCGCGGCATGTGGTCGGCGCGGGGACACGACAGGATTCGCGCCAAAGGCCCGGCAAGCCGCACAACCTGCAGTCCGCGCGTCGGCTCTAACTTCACGCTTGCGGCACCTCAGCGACCGAGCAGTTGTTGGATGCGGTCCCGATAGGATCCGAGCACGAGGCGAGATGGCCTTCAATCGCCGCGACGCCCCGGCAGGGTCCGCGCAGCTCCGACCCCTGCGCGGCGGCTCCATCTTCCGGTGCATGGGCCAGGCTATGGGAACGTAAGTTCGATATCTCTCTGTGCTAGATGCTAGGGCTCCTTTCAAGGGAGTGACATGGCCCGTGACAACTTCGGGTACACCTTTGCTCATCAACTAGCCGATGAGGTCACTCAGCGGCCGGGCGAGCCCTGATGAGTCAACGTTGGGCTGCTGCGAAGAAGGTGATCGAAAAGACGGCAGAGGCTTAGCGTGCCGCCCATCGACCCACGGCTGAGGGCGCAGATCGAGCTTTTCTGGAACGATCAATGGGCGCTTCTTCATGCGGTTCAAGCGGATCTACGGATCACAGCTCTACGATCTCGTGTGCATAAGGTTCAACTACTGCGAGAAATCGAGGCGGCGACAAACTGAACCTAGCCATGCTCGTGGCGGACTTCGCCACCAGCCATGGCGGCTTCCCATACGTTTCGGTGCTCGTCCTTGTATTTAAGCTGGGTGTTCTCGATCTTTGCTGCGGATGCCGCAAAGGCAAACGCAAAGAGAGAAAGCACAAGCCCTGGCTCTTCAGGAATTCGAGCATGGCGAAATTGGTAGTTGCGGCGTCTTAGCGGTGGACTCACTTGGGGTCGCCGTGCACCTCTGCGAGCGGAAGGTCCAGGTCGCGGAACTGCGAGGATTCGGTCGAGCGCGGTGAGCTACTCGTGAGCCGTAGAACCGGTAACCAGTCTCCCCGTCCACCCGCGCCGGGTGCGAGCAGTTGCTCCGCCTCGTAGTGGCGGAGCGCCCGCACCGTCACCCTCCCAGCCGCGCGAACTCGCCGATTCGCAACATGCCGGCTGTGTAGGGTCTGCCGCTGCGGAAGAGTCAAGCCCTGGTGTATAGGTGGCGCAGATGGCGGAGACGCGGCGCGGCTTTCTCAAGAAGACGCTGGGCGGCGCGGTCCTGCTCGCCGCGGCAGGCGCGGTGCCGCTCGCCCTGCGCAAGACGAAGCTGCGCGAGACGCAGGAAGCCGCTGCGCTTCTTCACCGCCGCGGAGTATTCCATCTGGGCGGCGGTGGCCGATCGCATCCTCGCGGAGGAGCAGCCCTCCGGCGCGCCCTCGCCTTCGCAGATCGACGTGGCGGCGAAGGCCGACGCATTCCTCGCTCCCCTGCCGCAGAACGACCGCAAGGACTTGAAGCAGTTGCTCGCGCTCTTCGACAACGCGCTCTTCAGCGCGCTGCAGGGCGGGCCGCCGCGGCCGTTCACGCAGATGTCGCCGCAGGACCAGGACGCGCACCTGCGCCGCTGGCAGACCTCGCGGCTTGCGCTGCAGCGCACCGGCTTCCAGGCGATGAAGCGGCTCTCTTGCGCGCTCTATTTCTCCGACCCGCGGACCTTTGCCTCGGTTGGATACCCGGGGCCGCCCTACGAGCTGGTCCGCTCGGTGGTGGGAGCGCGCAAGTGATCCACCAGGGCAGCGACAAGGACCTGGTGCTGCGGCCGGACGTGTGCATCGTGGGCAGCGGCCCCGGGGGCGCCATGGTGGCCTCGCGGCTCGCCCGCGCCGGCGCCAAGGTGCTGGTGCTGGAAGAGGGCGGCTACCACACCAAGGAAGAGTTCGACATGCAGGAGGCCACCGCCTATCCGCGCCTCTACCAGGACCGCGGCAACCGGGCCACGGCCGACCTCTCGGTGCAGGTGCTGCAGGGCCGCGCGGTGGGCGGCGGGACGGTGGTGAACTGGACCACCAGCTACCGCACGCCCGACCACGTGCTCGAGCACTGGCAGAAGACGTACGGCCTGCCGCTCACGCCCGCGATCCTCAAGCCCCACTTCGACGAGGTGGAGGAGCGGCTGGGAATCCAGAAGGTGGATTACGAGGACACCAACGCCAACAACCGCAGCATCTACGACGGCTGCAAGAAGCTGGGCTGGCAGGTGGACACCACCCGGCGCAACGTCCGCCAGTGCCTGCGCACCGGCTACTGCGGGATGGGCTGCCCGGTGGACGCCAAGCAGAGCGCCGCGCTCACCTACCTGCCGGACGCGGTGCGCCTTGGCGCCGAGCTGTACGCGAACTGCCGCGTGCAGAAGATCGAATGGTCGGGCAAGCGCGCCACGGCGGTGCTGGGCGCGTTCCTCAATCCCGACACGCAGGAGGAGACCGGCCGCACCGTCCGGGTGGAGCCGCGCGCCGTGGTGGTGTCGGGCGGCGCGCTGAACTCGCCCGCGCTGCTCTTGCGCTCCGGCCTCGATCAGGGCCCGGTGGGCAAGTACACCTGGCTGCACCCGGTGGTCGCGGTGGGCGCCTTCTACAAGGACCGCATCGAAGGCTTCTACGGCGCCCCGCAGAGCGTCGCCTCGCACCACTTCGCCCAGCGCGCGGGCGGCGCGGGCTTCTTCATCGAGGCGGCGCCGGTGCACCCCATGCTCTCGGCCATCGCCATGCCGGGCTTCGGCCCGCCCCTGCGCGCCAACATGAAGCTGCTCGCGCACGTCTGCGCCACCATCTCGCTGATGGTGGACGGCTTCGACGCCGAGGAGAACGGCGGCACGGTGACGCTGCGCGACGGCGGCGGCCCGAAGCTCGACTACCCCTTCAACGACCGCATGGCGGAATGCTTCCGCGAAGGCATGAAGGCGATGGCGCGCATCCATCTCGCCAACGGCGCGCGCGAGATCGTCAGCTTCCACGCCGAGCCGGTGAGCATCAAGAAAGAGAGCGATCTGCTTCGCCTGGACGCAGCGCCGGTGGCGCCGAACCGGCTCTCCGTCTTCACCGCCCACCAGATGGGCGGATGCCGCATGGGCACCGACCCGGCGCGCTCGGTGGTGGACCCGACCCTGCGCCATCACCTGGTGGAGAACCTCTTCGTGGTGGACGGCAGCGTCTTTCCCACCTCGCTCGGGGTCAATCCCATGGAGTCGATCTACGGCGTGGCGTCCTGGGCGTCGGACCACGTGCGCCGGGCGGCGTGATGGACGAGGTGGACGAGCGCGTCCATGCGGGGGCGGAGGAGCGGCTGGACAAGGCGGTCGCGAAGCTCTTCGGCGTCTCGCGCGGGCGGGCGATGGGCTGGATCGCGGAGGGCCGCGTGCGCATCGACGGCCGGCGCGCCCCCAAGGGCGCACCGGTGCAGCGACGGCGCCCGCATCTCCCTGCAGCGGCCGCCGCCCGACCAGCCCGCTCCGCAGCCCGAGCTGCCCATCCGCATCGTCCACGCCGACGCGCACGTGGTGGTGGCGGACAAGCCGGCGGGCATGCCGTCGCATCCGCTCAAGCCCGGCGAGACGGGCACCGCCGCCAATGCGCTGGTGGGACGGTTTCCCGAGCTTGCCCAGGTGGGCCCGGCGGCGCGCGAGGGCGGGCTCGTCCATCGGCTGGATACCGACACCTCCGGCCTGCTGCTGGCGGCGCGCACCGGACCTGCGCACTCCATGCTCCGGGCGCAGTTCAGCGCGCGCACGGTGGAGAAGGGTTACCTGGCGCTGGCCGCGGGCGAGGTGCACGCGGGCGGCGAGATCGCGCTGCCGCTCGCGCACGACCCGCGCGATGCGCGCAGGATGATGGCGATCAGCGACGCCGAGTACGCGGAAGAGCACGGCGCGCGCAACGCGGTGACGAGATTCACGCCGCTGGAGCTGCGGGGCGGGTTCACGCTGCTTGCGGTGGAGATTCCCACCGGCGTCATGCACCAGATCCGCGCGCACCTGGCGTTCATCGGGCATCCGCTGGCCGGGGACGAGCTGTATGGAGGGCCGGAGCTGCAGGGATTGCGGCGGCACTTCCTGCACGCCGCGCGGCTGGCGTTCCTGCATCCGGACGGAGCGCGGGCGCGCTACGAGTCGCCGCTGCCAGCGGAGCTGGCGGAGGTGCTGGCGGGGCTGGGCGGATGAACTGCGTTTGCGTTCGTGCGGTTTGCGTGGTTTGCGTTTGCGTTTGCGTTTGCGTTGGTTTAGCGTTTGTCAGAACCCCAGCTTCAATCCGAGGCGGGCGGCCAGCGGGTCGGTATACGCGAGCGCGCCGAGGAAATTGGGGTTGACGGTCACCGGCTGGCCGGCTCCGTTCCTCACCGCCCCCAGCGGCGTTCCCGGCGGCTGCGGGGCCACGCCCGACGGATCGAGCGAGTACCGCTGGTCTTCGGCGGTGGCCGATTGCCGGTTGAGCACGTTGAGCAAGTCGAGCGTGACCGAGAGCGAGTAGTTGCCGGTGAGCAGGTAGCCGTAGCCGAAGCGCAGATCCAGCGTGGTCTGCCAGGGCAGGCGCCCGGCGCTGCCGCGCGGAAGGATGAACGACTCCGTCTCCCCGGCCTGCGGCGACTGCGGATCGCGCGCGAGATAGCTGACCGGCGCGCCCTGGATGGCGCGGAAGGCGAGCCCCAGGGTGAAGGTGCTCCTGGGGCTGTATTCGTACGCGTATGCGCCGTCGAGCTTGATCACTTGCGGCGCATCGCCCGGCAAGGGGCCGCTGCGGTTCAACAGCGACCCCGGGCGGGCGTACTCGCTGGTCAGGTGCGGGTCCTGCTCCAGGCTCTCGGCGCGAAAAGGGCCCGCGTAGTCGCCGTGAAACGACGAGAGCGTATAGCTCGCCTGCAGGAAGTAGCCGTCGGCGAAGCGCCGGGCAGCGGAGAGCGTCACCCCGTCGTAAGTCCGGCCCGGCGAGGGCACCGCAGCGCCCTGCACCGTCGCGCCCGGCTCCCGCCCCGCCCGGATTGGTGAGCACCGGCGCGGCCGCGGAGACGTCTTCCACCGCGCGCCCGAGCGAACGGTGCGTATAGTCGACGCCAAGCACCACGTCGCGCAGCACCTGGTATTGCGCGCCGGCGGAATACTGGTCGTCGTAGCTCCCGCCCAGCGAGGGGTCCAGCAGCACGCCCGAGCTGGCGCCGCTGAACGCATACGGCGAGGTGACCGGGCACCTGCGCGGATCCAGCGAGAGGAACGATCCCGAGGCGCCACACCGCGTCGCGTCCGCGCTGAACTGCACCTGGCCCTGCGCGGAGAGGACGCGGTCGGCCAGGTCGAGCGGCAGCGATTCGTAGAACCGGCCGAAGAACGCATACGCCCGGGACCGCCCGCCGCCCATGAAGTCGTAGCTCACGCCCAGCCGCGGCATGAGGCCGGTGGTCTGCAGCGCCGGAAGCGTGCCGCCGCCGGCAGCGTCGATGCGCGAGCCCGCCGTCCCGAACATCCGCTGCCGCTCCAGGCGAAGGCCGGCGTCGAGCCAGAGGTTCTCGGCGAGGTTCCAGGTGTCCTGCGCGAAGGCGGCGAGGGTCCATTGATATGTGCGGATGTCCGCCGTGGCCCCGAGCAGGTTCCCCTGCGCGTCGCGGGCGGGAACCGAAGGGTCCAGCGGGTCGGGATGCCCGAATCCCGTGATGGCGAGCTGTCCGCCGCCCAGCGCGAGCGCCTGCATTCCGCCGGGAAAGGTCTTGGAGACGTCGTAGCTCTCGCGGGAAAGGTCCACTCCGTATTCGAGGCGGTGCCGTCCGAGCGCATCGGCAGAGTGGCCCGCCTTCAGCACCGCCTCGAAGCGATCGGTCGAATAATCCTGCGGCGTCAGCCCGCCTGTCGCATAGAGGGTCACCGGGCAGGGCGTCGCGTTGGCCGCTGTCGGCGCGCACGCCTGCGCCACGCTCTGGCCGGTCTGACCCGCTGGGGTCGTGCCATCGACGATGCGCGGGTCGAGCAGGTTCACCGGCGTGGCCCAGATCACCGAGGGCGCGCCGCGGATCTCCTCCGCCGAGGCGCTGCCCGCCGCGGCCGGCGAAACGCTGAATGCGGAGCGGTGCCAGAAGAGCGCCGCCTCCACCTCCAGCCGCTTCTGCAGGAGCTTCCCCTGGTAGCGCAGCGAGAGGTTGTTCGATCCGGTGGTGCCGCGCCCGATGAAGGCGCTCTCGTTGCCGTTCAGGGCAGCGTCGAGCCCGAGCGGACCGGCGATGACCCCGGAGACGGTGCCCGGATTGCCGAAGAACGAGAGCGCGAGCGTGTGCTCCGGGGCGGCGCGGAAGGTCAACTTGCCGGTGTACTGGAACTCGCTCTGCGTCGCGGTGTAGGCGCGGGAGGACAGCGTCGCGCCGCCCGCCTGCACGATGCGGTCCACGTCCTGCGACGCGATCTGCGGCGCGAAGCCTGCGTGGAACCAGAGCTGGTCGCGCAAGAGCGGGCCGCCGAGCTCGAAGCCGCCGTCCATGTCGTAGCGCAACGATTGCCTGCCGCGGATGGTGGCAAAGCCGGCGTGGTCGCGGCGCGCGGCCTCGAGCGGCGTCACGTCGAGGAACGCCGAACCGTGGAAGTCGTTGCCGCCCGACCGCGTCACCACGTCGACGATGCCGCCCGACGCGCGGCCGGACCGCGCCGGATACCCCGACGCGTCGACGGCGATCTCCTGGACGAAGTTCTGCAGCAGCCGCACGCCCTGCCGGTTGAAGGCGGAGTCGGTGGTGTCCACGCCGTCCACGAAGATGCGCGACTCGAGCGACTGCGAGCCGGCGATGGCGATGCCGAAGGGATCGGAAAGCACCCAGGGTACGGAGAGCGCCGCCTGCTCGAAGCTGCGCGTGTCGCGGCCATAGGGCACCAGCTCCATCTGCTCGCGGGTGACGGTGCCGCCGGTCCGCGTGCCGGGAACTGCGACGAGAGGCGGAGGGGTGAAGAGCGAGAGCGGCGCCGCCGTCACGGTTTCGGCGAGGATGGAGAGGCGCACGCGCGCAATGCGGTCGAGCCGCGCCGCCACGCCCTCCTGCGTGAAGGACTGGTAGCCTTCGCGCCGGACGTTGAGCGTGTAGATCCCCGGCGGCAAGAGCAGCATCTGGAACTCGCCGCGGTCGTCGGTCTGTGCGGTCTCTTCCCCCTGCAGCGCTGGACCGCTCGCGGTCACGGCCGCCGCGGAGACCGGCGAACCCGTCGCGGAATCCACGATCTGGCCGGAGATGGCGGCGGTGGTCTGCGCGGAGGCGGGAAGCGTCGCCAGAAGCGAGAGGAACGGGACAATCCGAGGAAGGTATGTCCGGGCGGCGATGGGCCATCTACAGCGCAGCGATCGAGGGTCGTCAAGGAATCGTCCGGCGCGGGTCCCGCGTGTTCACCGGCTCGGGCAACGCGTCGGGCCTTGCGTTGACAGCCGAGGGCGGCGTGTGTAGGCTCCGCCGCCTTTTCGGCCCAGAACAGCGCTGCAGCAAAGGTCGGCGACGCCTGACCTGATACGGGAAGCGAATCCGGAGGAAGTCACCCGCCATGGATTTCAGTCTACTTGGGATGTGGAAGTCGATGGGCCTGCCGGCCCGTCTCGTCGTCATCACGCTGGCGATCATGTCGGTCTACTCGCTCAGCGTGATGGCGGAGCGGCTGTTCAGCTTCTCGCGGGCCAAGGACCAGAGCCGCAAGTACGCGGAGAAGCTGCGCGACCTGTTGCCCGGGCACCAGATGCTGGAGGCGGCACAGTACGCCAGCTCGCTCAAGTACGGGCACATCCCGCGCGTGCTCGGCGCCGGAATCTCCGAATACAACCGCGGCCGGGAAGCGCTGCGCAACCAGGGCCCGCATGACGTCGGCGCCTTCGACCTGGTCGAGGCCATCAACCGCTCGGTGGACCGCGCCACGCTGCGCGTCACCGCCGACCTGCGCCGTGGCCTCTCCGGCCTGGCGACCGTGGCCTCGTCCTCGCCCTTCGTCGGACTGTTGGGCACCGTGCTCGGCATCATCACCGCCTTCCAGCTGATGGCGTCGTCCGGCTCGGGCGGCCTCGCTTCCGTGTCCGCCGGCATCTCGGAGGCGCTGATCACCACCGCCTTCGGCCTCCTCGTCGCCATCCCGGCGCTGATGATGTTCAACTACCTCACCAACCGCGTGGAGGAGATGAGCGTGGACATCGCCGACGCCTCCAACGAGCTGGTGGACTTCTTCCTCAAGGAGGGCCGCTTCGACGAGCCGCTCTCCAACCCCGGCGTCAAGGCGCCCGGCGCGCCCGCCCCGGGAGCGAAGGCCTGAAGCCATGAGCATGGATGTCGGAACCAAGGGCGGAGTCCGCTCGGACATCAACGTCACGCCGCTGGTGGACGTGGTGCTGGTGCTGCTCATCATCTTCATGGTGGTGACGCCCATGCTCCAGCGCGGCAAGAGCGTGGAGCTGCCCAAGGCCAGGCACGCCGCCGTGGCCAAGGGCGAGCAGCCCGACCCGCTCTTCGTCAGCGTCACCAAGGACGGCAAGGTCTACATCGAGCAGGACAAGCAGCCCGCCTCCAAGGACGACGTGATCGCCGCCATGAAGGGCGCCGGCGAGGCCGGGAAAGCGCATCATGCTCAAGGCCGACGTGGAGACCGACTACGGCATGGTGCGGCCCGTCCTGGATTGGGCGTCCAAGGCCAAGCTCAAGGGCGTCTCGCTCGCGGCGGAAGAGCTGAAGGGAGCGAAGTAAGCCATGAGCCATGGACCTCGGGGCGAAGGGGGGTCCCAACTCGGACATCAACATCACGCCGCTGGTGGACGTGGTGCTGGTGCTGCTCATCATCTTCATGGTGCTGACGCCGCTGATGGAGAAGGAGCTGGGCGTGCGCGTGCCGGAGGAGCTGCCTCCGGAAGTGGCGAACATTCCCCCGCCGCCCGACCTGACACAGGTGTTGTTCAAGGTTGACGAGTCGGGCATCTGGCACCTCAACAGCGAGACCCTGACCGACTCCACCGCGCAGGACCGGCTGAGGGCCTATTACAAGGTGGCCAAGTCCAAGGAAGCCACGCAGGGGCCGCCGGTCATCTTCTTCGACGCCGACGACAAGACGAAGTACGTGCGCGCGGTGAAGGCGCTCGACGCCATCCGCGACTCCTCGAGCGGGTGGACCATCGGGATGATGACCGAGAGCATCAAGAACGAGGTGGCGCCGCCCGCTGCGACACCCGGAGAGCCAGGGGCAACGCCCCCTGGCGGTACGCCGCCGGAACCGCCAAAGTAGATCGGGGGCTCGCGGACGTGCGCTCGCGGGATCGGGTGCGAGTGCGGGTGCGCGTGCGCGTCAGCGTGCGGGACTTGAGGTCCCCGATCGGGATCGGGAGTTGCAAGCGTTCGACTTGATGTCGAGCCCCGACCCCTTGCCGCATCACAAGCTCGTCGCGTATCAGGTCGCCCGCGAGATGCTCATGGTCGTGCTCGGAGCGCAGATCAAGGATGCAAGGCTGCGGGATCAGGCGCTTCGAGCGGCCAAGAGCGCTTGTCTCAATATCGCGGAAGCGGCGGGGAGGACCGGTACGCAGGACCGGGCGCGCGTGTTTGCGATTGCCCGAGGCGAAGTTTGCGAGGCCGCGGCAGCCATCGAGATCGCCTCGCTCGCCTCAGATTGCGACGTCTCAGTGTCGGACGCCGTTGTCAAACTTGCGGATCGCCTGGTGGGCCTGCTGACCGGGCTCATCCGTCACTGAGGGGATCGCAGCCCGGGACCCAAAGACTCGCACGCAGACGCGCACGCGCACCCGCCACCCGCACGCGATCCCGCGAGCGCACCTCGCGAGCCCCCGGCCCTCCCTGCGAAAAAGGGGCGAAGGGGTCGGGGTTTCCACCGCCGTCGCAAAACTGTAGTCTTTCGTCGGATGGCGGCGTCACTCCTCGAAGTCTCGCAGCTCAGCCTGCGCTTCGGCGGCGTCAGCGCGCTGCAGGACGTGAGTTTTTCCGTCCCGGAAGGCGCGATCTCCGCCATCATCGGCCCCAACGGCGCGGGCAAGACCAGCCTGCTCAACTGCGTCAGCGGGGTCTACCGTCCCCAACGCGGGCGCGTGGTCTTCTCCGGGCAGGACGTGACGCGCCTGGGGCCGGCGGCGCGGACGCGGATGGGCATCGCGCGCACCTTCCAGAACATCGCGCTCTTCCGCGGCATGAGCGTCCTCGACAACCTGCTCGTCGGCCGCCACGTGCACCAGAAGACCGGAACCCTGGCGGGCGGCGTCTACTACGGCGCGGGCCGCCGCGAGGAGATCCGCGAGCGCGAGCGCGTCGAGGAGATCATCGACTTCCTCGAGATCCAGCCGTGGCGCAAGCAGGTGGTGCACACGCTCGCCTATGGGCTGCAGAAACGCGTCGAGCTGGGCCGCGCGCTGGCGCTGGACCCCAGGCTGCTCTTGCTCGACGAGCCGATGGCGGGCATGAACGCGGAAGAGAAGGAAGACATGGCCCGCTACGTCCTCGACATCAACGAGGAACGCGGCACCACCGTCCTCATGATCGAGCACGACATGGGCGTGGTGATGGATCTCTCCCACCGCGTGGTGGTGCTGAACTTCGGCGAGAAGATCGCCGACGGCGCGCCCGAAGAGGTGCAGCGCAGCGCCGAGGTCCAGGCCGCCTATCTGGGCGGGCAGGCGGCTTGACGTGGAGGAGACGTTCCCCAGGCTCCTGGTCGCCAACGCGCGCAAGCTTGGCGGCCGGGCTGCGCTGCGCGAGAAGGACCTGGGCATCTGGCGCGAGACCAGCTGGGCGCGCTACTGCGAACGCGTCCGCGACGTTTCGCTGGGCATGATCGCGCTCGGCCTCGGCCGCGGCGGCAAGGTGGCCATCGTCGGCGACAACCGGCCGGAGTGGATCATCGCCGAGCTCGCGGCGCAGTCGGCGGGCGCGGCGTCGGTGGGCATCTACCAGGACTCCAACCTCGCCGAGGTGGGCTTCGTCATCGACCACTGCGACGCCAAGCTGGTGGTGGCCGAGGACCAGGAGCAGGTGGACAAGATCCTCGGCCTGCTCGAGCAGCTCCCCAAGGTGGCGTACGTCATCTACGCGGACCCGCGCGGGCTGCGCCGGTACAAGCACGAGAAGCTGCTCTCCTTCGACGAGGTGGAGCAGCGCGGCCGCGCGCTCCACGCCAGCCAGCCCGGGCTCTACATGCAGCGAGGTCGAACCTGGGCCGGCCCGCCGACCTGGCGATGATCTGCTACACCTCCGGCACCACCGGCGCCCCCAAGGGCGCCATGCTCACCTTCCAGAATCTGCTGACCATGGCGATGAGCCTGCACTCGGTGGACCCGCGCCGCGCCAGCGACGAGTTCGTCTCCTTCCTGCCGCTGGCCTGGATCGGCGAGCAGATGATGTCGGTCGCCACCGCGCTCGCGGTCGGCTTCACCATCAACTTCCCCGAGGAGCCGGAGACCGCGCTGCACGACATCCGCGAGATCGGCCCCCAGGTGATGTTCGCGCCGCCGCGCATCTGGGAAGGCTTCAACGCAACCGTGCAGGTGAAGATCATGGACACCACCCCGCTCAAGCGCTTCCTCTTCGAGCGGCTGATGCCCATCGGCTACAAGGTCGCCGACCTGCGGCTCGAGCGCGGCCGGGTGCCGCTCTTCTGGCGCATCCTCCATCTCTGCGCCGACTGGCTGCTCTTCCGCGCCCTCAAGGACCGGCTGGGGCTCGCCAACCTGCGCAGCGCCACCACCGGCGGCGCCGCCCTGGGCCCCGACGTCTTCCGCTTCTTCCACGCCATCGGCGTGCGCCTCAAGCAGATCTACGGGCAGACCGAGATCAGCGGCATCTCCTGCATCCACCGCGACGAGCGGGTGCGCTTCCACACCGTGGGCGAGCCCATCCCCGGCACCGAGCTGCGCATCGACGAGCGCGGCGAGATCCTCTCGCGCAGCGCCGCCGTCTTCGCCGGCTACTACAAGAACGACGAGGCCACCCGCGCCGCGCTCTCGCCCGACGGCTGGCTGCGCTCGGGCGACGCCGGCTACCTGGAGGACGGCCAGCTGGTGGTCATCGACCGCATCAAGGACGTGCTCCGCCTCGCCGACGGCACGCAGTTCTCGCCGCAGTTCATCGAGAACCGGCTCAAGTTCTCGCCCTACGTCAAGGAGGCGGTGGTCATCGGCCAGGACAAGCCCTACCTGGCGGCGCTGGTGTGCATCGACCAGGCCATCGTCGGCAAGTGGGCGGAGAAGGAGAAGCTTTCCTATACGACGTACACCGATCTCTCCGCCAAGCCCGCCGTCTACGACCTGCTCCAGCGCGAGATCGACCGGGTCAACCGCACGCTCCCCACGGCGGCGAAGATCCGCAAGTTCGTGCTCCTCTACAAGGAGCTGGACGCGGACGACGAGGAGCTGACCCGCACCCGCAAGGTGCGCCGCTCCTTCGTCGAGACGCGCTACGCCGGCATCATCGCCGGCCTCTACGGCGACGAGCGGAAGATCGCCGTCGACACCACCATCCGCTTCCAGGACGGGAAGACCGCGCGCATCCAGGCCGAATCTCGCCGTCCGCGAGCTCGGGGCCGCCTGATGCAGTTCTTCCTCCAGCTCGCGATCAACGGCCTGGTGGTGGGGAGCATCTACTCGCTGGTCGCGCTCGGCTTCGTCATCATCTACAAGTCGAGCGGCATCCTCAACTTCGCCCAGGGCGAGTTCCTCCTCCTCGGCGCCTACGTCTTCCTCGCCATCGTGGTCCAGGCCCGGGTGCCGATGGCGCCGGCGCTGCTGCTCACCTTCCTCTTCGCAACCCTGCTCGGCCTGGTCCTCGAGCGGGTGGTGCTGCGGCCGCTCATCGGAGAGCCGATCATCAGCGTGATCATGGTCACGCTCGGGCTCTCCAGCGTGCTGCGCGCCATCGTGCAGGGCATCTGGGGCACCGACACCCGGCCGGTGCCGGAGGTGTTCTCGCTGGAGCCCATCCAGCTCGGTCCGTTGCCGGTGGCGCGCGGCTACCTCTACAGCGCGGCGTCGGTGGCGGTGCTGCTCGTCCTCCTCACCTTCTTCTTCAAGTACGCGCGCCCGGGCATCGCCATGCGCGCAACCGCCGCCTCGCAACAGGTTGCGCTCTCCATGGGCATCTCGGTGCGGCGCATCTTCGCGCTCTCCTGGAGCATCGCCGCGGTGGTGAGCGCCGCGGGCGGCGTCCTGCTTGCCACCATGCGCGGCGGCGTGGACGGCTCGCTCGCCATCCTCGGCCTCAAGGTGCTGCCGGTGGTGATCGTGGGCGGCCTCGACAGCATCGGCGGCGCCATCCTCGGCGGCCTTCTCGTGGGCGTTCTCGAGAACCTGGCAGGCGGATACCTGGACCCGGTCTTCGGCGGAGGCGTGAAGGAGGTGGCGCCCTTCGTGGCGCTGGTGCTGATCCTGATGGTCCGGCCCTACGGCCTCTTCGGCAGGGTGCGAATCGAGCGGGTCTGACATGCTCTGCGGCGAATTCCACACCACCTATGCGAGCGACATGGCCATCTTCGAGACGCGCCGCGGCCGGCGCGCGCTTGCCGTCTTCTTGGTGGCGCTCTTCGCGGTGCCCTTCGTCGGCACCTCCTACTGGCTGGACGTGGCCAACCGCGCGGCCATCGCGGTGATCGCGGCGATGGGCCTCAACATCCTCACCGGCTTCACCGGGCAGATCTCGCTCGGCAACGCCGCCTTCCTCGCGGTGGGCGCGTACTCGACCGCGTTCATGGCCGGCCACGGGGTGCCCTTTGCCATCGCCTGCCCGGCCTCGGGCGTCATCGCCGCCATGGCCGGCATGATCTTCGGCATTCCCTCCTTGCGGCTGAAGGGCCTCTACCTCGCCATGGCCACCCTGGCCGCGCACTTCATCGTCGAGTTCGCCGCCACCCACTGGGAGACGGTCACCGGCGGCGTCGGCGGCGTCAGCGTGCCCTCGCCGCGCCTGTTCGGCTACGACTTCGCCGACGACCGGCGCCTCTTCTTCCTCGTCGTGCCCGCCTGCATCCTCCACCTCTGGTTCGCGAAGAACCTCTTCCGCACCCGGGTGGGCAAGGCCTTCGTCGCCATCCGCGACCAGGACATCTCCGCCGAGGTGATGGGCGTGGACGTCTTCCGCCACAAGCTGCTCTCCTTCGCGGTGAGCAGCTTCTACGTCGGCGTGGCCGGCTCGCTGCTCGCCTACCAGGCCCGCATCATCAGCCCGGAGAACTTCCCTCTCGCGCTGGCCATCGATCAGCTGGGCATGGTCATCATCGGCGGCCTCGGCAGCGTGCTCGGCTCGGTGCTCGGGGCGGTCTTCCTCACCCTGCTGCCGGAGGTGCTGCGCCTCTCCACCAGCGCGCTCTCCGACAGCTTCCCGCGGCTGGTGCAGCTCTTCAGCCCGCTCAAGCTGGGCGTGTTCGGCCTCACCATCGTGCTCTTCCTCATCTTCGAGCCCGACGGGCTGGCCGATCTCTGGCGTCGTGTCCGCAACTGGTTCCGGCTGTATCCGTTCTCATATTGAGGGAGGACAACATGAAGCTCGTCCATGCGGCACTGTTCACGGTCTGCCTCGCTGTCTCCGCGCAGGCGCAGGAGATCAAGGTCGGGGGCATCTTCGATCTGACAGGCATCACCTCCGACGTGGGAAAGCCCTACGCCCAGGGCGTGCGCGACGCCGTGCAGTGGACCAACCAGAACGGCGGCATCAACGGCAAGAAGATCCGGCTCGTCGACGTGGACTACGGCTACAAGATCCCCGAGGCCGTGGCCGCCTACAAGCGCATGACCGGCGACGAGAAGGTGATCATGATCAACGGCTGGGGCACCGGCGACACCGAGGGCCTCAAGGCGCAGGTCAACCAGGACAAGATCCCCTACCTCTCCGCCTCGTTCTCGGGGCACCTCACCGATCCTTCCAAGACGCCCTACAACTTCTTCGTCGGCCCCAGCTATTCCGACGATCTCCGCGCCTGGCTGCGCTGGGTGAAGGAGGACTGGAAGGACAAGTCGCGCAACCCCAAGGTCGCCTTCTTCTACGGCGACAACGCCTACGGCAAGGCTCCCATCGAGGCGGGGCGCAGGTTCTGCAAGGACATCGGCGTGGATCTGGTGGACGAGGAGATCGTCCCCGGCGCCTTCCAGGACGCCACCAGCCAGCTCCTCAACATGAAGCAGAAGGGCGCCGACTACGCCTACATCAACGTCACCACCACCGGCGTCTCCACCATCCTGCGCGACGCGAGGAAGCTGGGCCTCAACACCCGATTCGGCTCCAACCCGTACGGGTTCGGCGAGACGCTGCCCCAGATCGCGCGCGAGTCCGCCGAAGGCGTCACCGGCGTCATGGTGGACGTGCCCTTCGGCGAGAACGTCCCGGGCATGAAGCGCCTCACCGACTTCCACCAGAAGAACCACCCCGGCGACAGCCACGACACCTTCTACGTGCGCGGCTGGACCTACGTGCTGGTGTGGACGGAGGCGCTGCGCCGCGCCGACAAGGCCGGCCATCTCACCGGCGAGGGGGTCAAGGCGGCCATGGAGACGCTGAAGGACTTCGACCTGGGCGGCCTCACCAACCCGGTCACCTACGCGCCGACCGACCACCGGCCCACCACCAAGGTGAACATCTACCAGATCAAGAACGGCAAGCTGGTGAAGGCGAAGACCTACGAGATGGAGCGCAAGGCGGAGTGGCTGGGGCTGTAGGCAGATGCTCCGGCTCGCCAACGTCGAGGTGGTCTACGACGACGTCATCCTGGTGCTCAAGGGCCTCTCCTTGACGGTGCCGAAGGGGCAGATCGTCGCGCTCCTCGGCTCCAATGGCGCGGGCAAGAGCACCACGCTGAAGGCCATCTCCGGGCTCCTGCGCGCCGAGGAAGGCGAGGTCACCGACGGCGCCATCGAGCTCGACGGCGAGCGCATCGAGGAGCTGGAGCCGGAGCAGATCGTGCGCCGCGGCGTCTTCCAGGTGATGGAGGGACGCCGCGTCTTCGAGGACCTGACCGTGGACGAGAACCTGAGCATGGGCGGCTACACCCGGGCCGACGCGAAGGGCCTCAAGCGCGATCGCGAGCTCTGCTTCGACTACTTCCCGCGGCTGCGGGAGCGGCGCAAGCAGATCGCCGGGTATCTCTCCGGCGGCGAGCAGCAGATGCTGGCCATCAGCCGCGCGCTGATGGCCCGCCCGCGGGTCATCCTGCTCGACGAGCCTTCGCTGGGGCTGGCGCCGCTGCTGGTGCAGGAGATCTTCCGCATCATCCAGAAGATCAACCGCGAGGAGAAGACCACCATGCTGCTGGTGGAGCAGAACGCCAACGTCGCTCTCTCCATCGCGCACTTCGGCTACATCATGGAGAGCGGCCGCATCGTGCTGGACGGCGACCCGGACAAGCTGAAGAGCAACGAGGACGTGCGCGAGTTCTATCTCGGCGGCAGCGAGAAGAAGAGCTACAAGGCGGTCAAGTCGTACCGCCGGCGCAAGCGGTGGCTGTCGTGAGGGCCGGCCGCATCCTCGATGCTGCTCTCGAGCAGGAGGGCAGCGAGGAGCGCGCGGAGCGCCTGCGCCAGCAGGCTTCGCGAGACCGTGGCCCACGCGCGCGCGTCCTCGCCGTATTTCGCCCGGACGCTGCCGGCGCACTTCGAGCGGCTGGAAGAGCTGCCCATCCTGCGCAAGGACGACCTGCCGGAGCTGCAGGGCAAGGACCCGCCCTTCGGCGGGCTGCTCGGGCGTGGAGGTGGCGAGGCTGCAGCGCATCTTCGCCTCGCCCGGGCCCATCCTCGACGCGCAGGGCGCGGGCGAGGACTTCTGGCGCTTTCGCATGGCGCTGGCGGCGGCGGGTTTCCGCGCGGGCGAGGTGGCGATCGAACTCCGCCTCCTACCACCTGACTCCGCTGGGCTTCATGTTCGACGGCGCGGCGCGCAGCCTGGGCTGCGTGGTGATTCCCGCGGGCGTCGGCCAGGTGGATCTCCAGGCGAGGCTCGCCGCCGCGACGCGCGCCACCGGCTATCTGGGAACGCCCAGCTTCCTCTACGCGCTGGTCAAGCGCGCGAGAGAGCTGGGGACTCCGCTCTCGATCGACGCGGCGTTCGTCACCGGGGAGATGCTGCCCGAGTCGCTGCGCGCGGAGCTGGAGGTCGACTTCGGCGTGCGCGTGCTGCAGGGCTACGGCACGGCCGACCTGGGGCTGCTCGCGTACGAGTGCGCAGCCAAGAGCGGCATGCACCTGCAGCCCGAGTGCATCGTCGAGGTGCTCGATCTGGAGACGGGCGCCCAGGCCGCGCCCGGACAGCCGGGGCAGATCGTCGCCACCATCTTCGAGAGGCGGTACCCGCTGATCCGCTTCGCCACCGGCGACATCGGCGCCATGGCACCGCCCGCGCCCTGTTCGTGCGGCCGCACCGCCCCCAGGCTTCTCGGCCTTCTCGGCCGCGTGGGCGACGCGGTCAAGGTGAAGGGGATGTTCATCCGCGGCGCGGAGATCGACAAGGCGCTCAAGGCCTTCCCCGGCATCGCGCGCTTCCAGGCCGTGGTCACCCGCGAGCAGCACCAGGACCACCTGGAATACGTGCTCGAGCTCCTTCCCGGCGCGGCGGTGGACGTGGCGCTGGTGGCGGCGGCGCTGCGCGAGGCGGTGAAGGTACGGGGCGAGGTGCGCGTGGGACCGGTGGCGGAGAACGCCAAGCGCATCGACGATCGGCGCGTCTGGACATGACGCGCATGGCCCGCGACGATGCGGGCAGCGGCGCGCCGGTGCTGCTGGTGCACGGCTTTCCCAGCACGCGAAAGCTGTGGGCGGGCGTGGCCTCGCGCCTCGTCGAAGCGGGGCTGCGCGCCATCGCGCCGGACCTGGTCGGGCTACGGCGACTCGCCCGACGCCGCCGGACGTCGGCATGGAGAGCCAGGCGGCATGGCTCCTCGAGCTGCTCGACGAGCTGCGGCTCGAGCAGGTGTTCCTCGTCGCCCATGACGTGGGCACGGCGGCGGCGCAGCTCCTCGCCGTGCGCGCGCCAGCGGCGGGTGCGCAAGCTGGTCCTGATGGACGGCGTGCACGAGACCGAGTGGGCGATGGGCCCCGTCGAGAGCATCCGCTCCTGGGACGACGGCAAGGCGGCGCGGCTGCAGCCGGTGCTCGCGCGCAGGCTCCCGGCCATCCGCGACCTGCTCGCCGCCTACGCAGGCGAGAGCGGCGGCCGGCGCCTCATCCACGCGGCGCGCTGCCTGGATCCGCTGCAGACCGCCGGCGCCACCGCGCGCCTTCGCGCGACGGGCATTCCGGTGCGGCTGCTCTGGGGAGACTCCGACGACTTCCTGCCGGCGGACCGCGTGGGAGAGCCGCTGGCGCGAGAGCTGGGAGCGGAGTCTGCGGCTCCTGCGCGGCGGGCACTTCCTGCCCCACGAGAACCCGGACGCCGTGGCGCGCGAGCTTCTCGGCCTACGCCTGACGCTTGCGGCCGCGGCCGCCCCGCCTGCGCCGGCGCTTGCGCACGTCGCCGCGGCCGGGGTGATCGTCGTCGCGCTCCACCTGCGAGAGGTCCTGGCCGGCGAAGATCTGCTGCCATTTCGCCAGCTGGTCGTGGCCCTCACCGGTGGCCGCGACCGAGAGCTCGAACACCGCCAGCGCCTCGGGAAAGTAGCTCTGCTTGGCGAACGCCTGCGGGGACGACCTGCGCCGCCTTCGCTCGCCGGAGAGGATGGGCTGCGCGAGCAGGATCATGCGCGCCCGCTCCGCGATGCGCCGCGGCAGCCGGGCGGTGCGCACCATTTCCGAGAGCACGATCTCCGGAGCCACCACGTCCTGCGGCAGGCTCCAGGCTTGCGCCTCGGCGCTGGCGGCGAAGGTGGAGACGCCGCCGAGGCGCTCGTCGTGCAGCTCGGCGGCTTCCACCAGGGCGCCTTCCGGCAACGGCGCCTGGGCCGGGTCTTCGGAGGCGGGCTCGGCCTCGGCGGCCGCTTCCTCCTCGTCCTCGGAAGACTCCTCCAGCGCCGAGAGCTCGCGGTCCAGCTCCTCGTCGTCCTTCTCGGACGGCGCGGCTTCCGCCGCAGCCTGCGCTGCCTTGGGTGCCGGCCCTCGCGCGTCGCGCGGGAGCGGCGCGAGCAAGGTGGCGAGCAGCACGGCGTCGGAGGGAATCTCGCCCACGCGCACGTGCGCGTCGAGCGCGGTCAGCGCCCGCAGGTGGCGCTCGGCCTCTTCCGGCCCTCCTGCCTCCAGGTACGCCGCCACCGGCGGGAGCAGGATGCGCAGCGCCCGCACCGCGCGGAGCAGCTCGAAGCAGCGGCGGGCGGCGCCGGAGCGGAGCAGCTTGAGCACCTCCTCGAGCACGCGCGGCGGAGCGCAGCGCGGGATCTCGTGCACGTGCGTCTGCATGGCCGCGAGCGTGTTCGGCTCCACCTCGAACGCGCACTTGGCGGCAAAGCGGATGGCGCGCAGGATCCGCACCGGATCCTCGCGCATGCGCACGTCGGGGTTGCCGATGGTGCGCACCAGCCGGGCGCGCAGGTCGTCCCTGCCTCCGACGTAGTCGATCACCCGGCCTTCGGCGACGTCGTAGAAGAGGCCGTTGATGCTGAAGTCGCGCCGGCGCGCGTCCTCCTCCGCGTTGCCGAAGACGTTGTCGTGGCGGATGAGCAGGTCCGCGGGCAGATCCTGGAGCTCGTCGAGCGGATTGGCGCGGAAGGTGGAGACCTCGATGATCTTGCCGGTGTAGAAGACGTGCGCGAGGCGGAACCTGCGCCCGATCAGGCGCGAGTTGCGGAACGTCTCCTTCACCTGGTTGGGATGCGCGCTGGTCGCGACGTCGAAGTCCTTGGGGCGGATGCGCAGGAGCAGATCCCGCACGCACCCGCCCACCAGGTACGCCTGGTGCCCGGCGCGGCGCAGCCTGCGCACCACCTTCACGGCGTCGGGATCGAGCAGCTCCTCGGGAATCTCGGGGGGCGCCTTGGCGCTGGCCTCTTCGCTGTACGCTTCCGTGGACAATCAATTCGGTAACTAGACTGTCTAGGACCCAGCGTCAACGGAAGAAAGCGGCACGGCGACCGTTATCCTGCACACCGGGCGGACGGGCGATTCATCCCGGCGGCCAGCCCATCGGACGGCCGCCGATCACGTGCAGGTGCAGGTGGAAGACCACCTGGTTCGCGTCGCGGCCGGTGTTGATCACCGAGCGCCAGCCGCTCTGGTGCAGCCCGTTCGCGCGCGCCACCTCCCGCGCCAGCGCGAACACGCTGGCGAGCGCGTCCGCGTCGTCCATCTCGTCGAGCGAGCGCACGTGCTTCTTGGGAATGACGAGGAGGTGCACGGGCGCCACCGGGTTGATGTCGGGAAAGGCGATGGCCCCGTCGTTCTCGCCCACCTTCTTCGCCGGGATTTGCCCCGCCACGATCTTGCAGAAGATGCAGTCTTCCATGCGCGCACCTCAGAACAGCTTGCGGGAATCCAGGAGCAGCGTCACCGGCCCTTCGTTGACGATGCGGACCTGCATGGTGGCGCGAAAGACGCCTTCCCCCACCTGCACGCCGCGCGCCCGCACCAGCGCGCAGAACCTCGCATAGAGCGGCTGCGCCACCTCCGGCCGCGCGGCGTCGATGAAGCCCGGCCGCGTGCCCTTGCGCGCATCGCCGTAGAGCGTGAACTGGGAGATGGCCAGCACCCCGCCGCCCACGTCGAGCACCGAGCGGTTCATCTTCCCCTGCTCGTCCTCGAAGATGCGCAGGTCGCAGACCTTGTCCGCCATCCAGCGCGCATCCTCTTCGCCGTCCTGGGTGCCGATGCCGACGAGCACGCAGAGCCCCTGCCCGACGGAGCCCGTCACCTTCCCTTCGACGCTCACCGACGCTTCCGAGACCCGCTGCACCACCGCGCGCACGCGTCAAACCGTGGGGACACGAATCGCGGCTGCGCCGCTCATCATGTCCCCGAAGGGGCTAGTGCTTGACCCCTGACGGCGCAGAGGTGGACTCCCGCGGGTCCAGCGTCTCGAGGAGCGTGGCCATGTCGTCGGCGTGCTCCTCCTCCTGCTGGAGGATCTCCTCCATCAGCCGGCGCGAGGTCGGGTCGTTGTCGCCGAAGAAGCGGATCATCTCCAGATACGACTCGATGGCGATCCGCTCGGCGATCAGGTCCTCCTTGATCATGTCCACGAGCGAGTTGCCCTCGGCGTACTGCGCGTGACTTCGAGAAAGCAGGCCGGCCGGGTTGAAGTCCGGCGCGCCGCCCAACTGGCGGATGCGCTCGGCGATGCGGTCGGCGTGCTGCTGCTCCTCGTTGGCGTGCTCCATGAACTCGTCGGCGATGGCCTGGTAATGGATCCCTGCCGCCATGTAGTGGTGCCTGCGGTAGCGCAGCGTGCAGACGATCTCCGTCGCCAGGGCCTCGTTGAGCAGGCGGATGGCCGTCTCCACGTCCCCGCGGTACGCCGGCGTCACCGCGCCCTTCATCACGTGCTCGCGCGCGCGCCGCTGGATCTCCTGCATGTCCATCACGAAGGGCATCGTCTTGTCGGCCATGGAGAACCCTCTCCCGTCAAAGTGTCGGCTCGAATACTAGCCACGCGGTTGACCTGCGGCAGCGTCCGTGACAGACGGAGCGCCCCATGCTCTCGACGGGATTCCTGGCGCTGGCCGAGCGGCTGATCGCCGCCAACACCGTATCCGCGCAGGGCACGCGGGAAGCGGCCGACCTCCTGGCGTCGCTCTGGGAGCATGCCGGCTTGCGCGTGCGCCGGCAGGTGGTGGACCAGGTCCACGTCAACCTGCTCGGCGGGCCGGGCGGCGAGGTTTCGGGTGGCGGCGGCGTCCTCCTGGTCACGCACCTCGACACCGTTCCCCCCGGGCCGCTGGAGAGATGGAACACCGACCCCTGGACGCTCACCGAGAAGGACGGCACGCTCTTCGGCCTCGGCGTCGCCGACGTGAAGCTGGACGCGCTCTGCAAGGCGGAGGCGGCGCGCAGGATCCAGGGTCGCAAGGCCCGCCGCCCCTTCTGGCTGCTCGGCACCTACGGCGAGGAGGTGGGGCTGCGCGGGGCGCGGCACTTCGTGGACAGCGATCTCTTCGCCGAGGTCGGGCCGGCGCAGGTCCTCTGCGGCGAGCCCAGCGAGCTGCGCATCATCCACGCGCACAAGGGCTACGTGGTGGTGCGCTGCACGGTGCGCGACCGCAAGGCGCGCCTGGTGGATACGGGCGGCCCCGGCGTGGAGCAGCTCCACTTCGCCGGCAAGGCGGCGCACAGCTCCACCCCGCGCCTGGGCGACAACGCCATCGCCAAGGCGCTGGCCTGGCTCAAGTCGTCCGGCTCGCCGGTGGTGGCGGCGCGGGGCGGAACCGGCACGAACGTGGTGCCGGCGAGCTGCACGCTGGAGGTCCCCGCGCCGCGAGAGAAGGGAGAGCCGCAACCCGCCGAGGTGAAGTTCCTGCCGCCGCGCGCGCCCGCCCCGAACCTCTGGCGCGCGCTCGCCACCGCCTCCGCGCTGGAGGAGCTGTGGCAACAGGTCCTGCCCAAGGGCACCGACCCGCGCTTCGACCCCGATGGCGCCGTGGGCGGCCTCAACGTGCTGGAGAGCGCGGAGGCCGCGGTCTCGCTCCTGCTCGACGCGCGCCTTCTGCCGCGGCACGACGGCGACGCCTTGATCGACGACTTCACGCGCGCGGCGCAAGCCTGGATCGAGCGCCTGGGCCAGGGCGAATTGGAGCTGACCACGCAGGTGGAGCGCAACGCTTCCGGGATGGCGCTCTCCCCGGAGTCGCCGCTGGTGAAGTCCGTGCAAAAGATCGTCGCGGCCGCGGGCCTCGACCCTTCGCCGCAGGCGAAGCCCACCAGCACCGAGGCCGGCGTCTTCGCGCGCAAGGGCTGCGAGGCCATCGTCTTCGGGCCCGGCCGCAGCACCGGCAACGCCCACACCCCCAACGAGCGCATCGAGATGGCGCAACTCGAACAGGCGTGCGATCTCGTACGAGTCCTTGCTGCTGGAGCTCTGCGCTTGTACGTGATCCGCGACGCCCTGAAGAGCGATCTGCCCGGCCTGCGCAAGCTCGCCTCCGTCCTCGACACCGTCAACCTGCCCGACGACGAGAAGGAGCTGGCCTCGATCCTGGAAAAGTCGGCCCGCTCCTTCGACGGGCGCATCCGCGATCCCTTCGGCCGCGAGTACCTCTTCGTGATGGAGGACGCGCGCAGCGGCAAGGTGGTGGGCACCTCGCTGATCATCGCCCAGCACGGCACCCGCGACGCGCCGCACATCTTCTTCGACGTCTACGAGAAGGAGCACTACTCGCACAGCGTGGACAAGCACTTCCGCCACCGCGTGCTCTCCATCGGGTACAACTTCGAAGGACCCACCGAGATCGGCGGCCTGGTGGTGGACCCGCTCTTCCGCGGCCAGGGCAAGCCGGGCAAGCAGCTCAGCTACGTGCGCTTCCTCTACGTGGCCATGCACCGGCCGCGCTTCCGCGAGCGCATCCTCGTCGAGCTCTTGCCGCGGCTGGAGGAGGACGGGCGCAGCCCGCTCTGGGAGGCGCTGGGGCGCAAGTTCACCGGGCTCAGCTACCAGGAAGCGGACCGGCTCTCGCGGGAGAACAAGGAGTTCATCCAGCAGCTCTTTCCGCCCGGCGAGATCTACGCCACCATCTTCTCGCAGAAGATCCAGGACGCCATCGGCGAGGTGGGCCCGGAGAGCGCCGGGGCGAAGAACATGCTGACCAGCATCGGCTTCCGCTACGACGAGCGGATCGATCCCTTCGACGGCGGCCCGCACTTCTCCGCCCCCGTGGAGCTGATCGAGCCCATCCGCCGCTTCCGCCGCGCCAGGCTGGCGAGGGAGCGCCTGATGCCGGGCGCCACCGCCGAGCCGTTCGACGTCGAGGAGCGGCTGGTCTCGGTGGAGCGCAGCTCGGGACGCAACCGCTTCCGCGCCGTGCGCGCGCTCTGCGCCTTCCGCGACGCCGAGGCGCGGCTCCCGGAAGAGGCCGTCCAGGCCCTGGAGGCCGAGGACGGCGACCGCCTGCACACCATTCCCTTCGAGTGACGGCCAGGTTCTCCGGGAAAATCCGGCCGCCGGATCGAAGTCCTTGATCGCACCCTGAACCCGATGCTACCGATATGCCGTCATGGGACGTTCGTCGCACCGCAGAATCGCGCGCCTGGCCGGGACCGTCCTGGCCATCCTGCTCTCGTGGCAGACGGCGGGCGGTGCGTTGGCGGCGGCGTGGGAGATGGAAGCGGCGCACTGCTGCTGCCATCACGGCGAGCACTGCAAGTGCCCCATCTGCACCCACGCCCGCGGCAACGAGGCCAACGAACGGCAGATGAGGACGTGCGGCGGCGGCGCCACGCAGCTGGTCCTCGCCGAGGCGCTCGTCTACCTGCCGCCGGTCTCGATCGAGGAGGAGCCGCTGCCCCTCGTCGGTCTGCCCGAGTCGGTGCCGCCTGAGCCCGGCGTTCCTCCGAGTCGCGACGTCCCCACGCCCCCTCCGCTCGCCTGACGGCACCCCGATAGCGTTTCGGTGTCCGGCCGCGTCCCCGCGGCCTCCGTCAGGTCCTTTCTCGAGTGGAGTCTTCCGTCATGCGCACGCGCGCGTCGTGGTTTCTCGTAGTCACGCTTTCTCGCAGCCTCTTCTTCGTTCGCGGATCAGCAGTCCGCGGATCAGCCTTCCGACCCGCTCCCGCCCAGCCGGCAACCGCGCCGGTGTCCGGCGAGGAGATCACGGTCACCGGCCACCGCGGCCTCGCCATCGGCGAGAGCGCCCAGGCCAGCTCCACCTTCATCTCCAGGGAGATTCGCGCCGCCGCCGCGCGCACTCCGGACGACGCGCTGCGGGGTATGGCCTCCATCGGCACGCCCCGGGCGGGAAGCAGCCTGGAGCACCCCACCGCGCAGAGCGTCTCCATGCGCGGGGTGGGCAACGGCCGCACGCTGGTGCTGCTCGACGGCGTGCCGATGAACGACGCCTTCGGCGGCTGGATCCTCTGGAACAAGATGCCGATGTCCGCCCTGCAGCGGGTCGAAGTCCTTCGCGGCGGCGCCGCCAGCACCTACGGCAGCCTGGGGATGGGCGGCGCCATCCAGCTCTTCCGCGCGCCCACCGACGCGGACCGCCTCGACTTCGACGGCGAGTATGGCCAGCTCGACACCTACCGCGTCTTCGCCGAGGGAACGCGGACCCTGGGCGACTCCGCCTCGCTCACCTTGATGGGCCACGCCTTCAAGTCCAGCGGCGCATACGTGGTCGCGCCGGAGATGCGCGGACCGGTCGATCAGGCCGAGCCCTTCGAGTCGCAGAACGCATCCGCCCGCGCCGACTTCCGCCTCGGCGGCGAGGCCAGCGGATTCGTCTCGGCCGGGTACTACCGGCAGGCGGGAACCACCGGCACGGCGCTCTCGACCAACAGCCTCTGGATCGCGGATACCTCCGCGGGCGTGGACGTCCACTCCGGGCCGGACACGCTCGTCCGCGCGCGCTTCTTCGGCTCGGACCAGCGATACGACAACGTCAACACGCGCATCGCCGCCGGGCGCACGAGCGAGCTGATGGCGGTGCACAACCAGGTGCCGGCCACCCGCGCGGGCGGATCGGTGGTCTGGTCGCGCCGCTGGGAAGAACGCCACGTGCTCACCCTGGGAGTGGACGCGCAGCGCACCTCCGCCACCAACCACGACCTGCTCTTCGATTCGCAGGGCCGCGCCACGGGTACCGAGAACGTGGCCGGCGGCAGCCAGGCCCTGCTCGGCGCCTTCGCCGAGTGGTCGTTCACGCCGGTGCCGAAGCTGACCACCACCGCCGGCGTTCGCGCCGACCTCTGGGACAACTATGCCGGCTCCACGCTGAGCGCCGCCGGCGCCGCCGCCGATCTGCCCGAGAAGCGGCAGGGCGCCGTGACGCCGCGGCTGGCCGCCGTCTACCGCCTCACCTCCAAGGTCGCCCTGCGCGGCGCCGCGTACTCCGGCTTTCGCGCTCCCAACCTCAACGAGCTCTACCGCGGCTTCCTCTCCGGCGGCGTCACCACGCTGCCCAACCCGGCGCTGGGCGCGGAGCGGCTGCTCGGCGCGGAGGCGGGCGCCGACGTCTCGCCGGTGCGCGGCCTGCGGTTCGGTGTCACGGGCTACGTGAACGCCCTCTCCGATCTGGTGCAGTCGGTGACGCTCACGCCGCAGACGCGCCAGCGCGAGAACGTGGCGCAGGCGCGCTCCCTGGGCGTCGAGCTCGACGCGCGCTGGCGGCCCCTGCAGCACTTCTCGCTCGTCGCCTCCTACGCGCTGACCCGCTCGCGCGTGGTCAGCTCGCCGGCGAATCCGGCGCTGGTGGGAGAGCGCCTGCCCCAGACGCCGCTGCACCGCGGCGGCGTGACCGGCATCCTCGACCTGCCCGATCTCTTCCGCGCCTCGGCCCGCGTCTGGAGCGAGTCGCTTTCCTACGCCGACGACCGCAACAGCTTCCAGTTGCCCGCCTTCGCCCAGCTCGATCTCTCCGTCTCGCGCCCGCTGACCAGGGAGCTGCAGATGCAGCTCTCGGTGAGCAACGTGCTCGACTCCCGGGTGGTCACGAGCCGCGATGCTTCCGTCATCAACGTAGGCGCGCCGCGCACCGCATGGCTCGCCCTTCGCGGCACGTACTGAGGGCGCCATGACTCGACTGCTGATCATCCTTTCCTTGGTTGCGGCCTGCAGGCGCGGCCCTCCTGCCCCGTCGTTTGCGTTCGAAGAGGCCGCGCGTTCGCTCGGCTCGCGCACGGCCGATCCGGTGGCGCAGGTGCGACCGTCGGGTCACCTCGTCGAGCTGGGGACCGAGACCGTGGGGAACGGCAAGGACCTCTTTCCCTGGCACTCGCACGGCGGCGACGAGTACCGGCGCGGCGAGCGCATCAACGAGGTTCCCGGCGAAGTGACCTCGCGCGCCGAGGCCACCCCGCAGCTCCTCGCAGGTCCGGGAATGCGCGTCTGCGCGCTCTGGCTCGCCCGCTCGGGCACCCAGGGTGGGCTGCGGCTGCGCTGCTCGCGCGACTTCGGCGAGCATTGGCAGCCTGAGGTGACGGTGCCGACGGGAGGACCGCGGCCGCCCTCGTTCTTCGCCGGCGCCGTCGCTCCGGGCGGCGCCGTCGTCGTGACCTGGTTCGCCTTCGACGAGGTCGGCCAGCCGGGGTCGGCACAGCTCTGGCTGGCCAGCTCGGCGGACGGCGCGTCCTTCAGCCCGGGCCGCCGCATCGCGCTCGACGTCTGCCCCTGCTGCCGCCCCGCGCTCGCCAGCGGGGCGGGAACGCTCTACCTCGCCTATCGCAACGTCGCCACCGACGAGACGCGGGACGTGGTCGTGCGCACCTCCGCGGACGCGGGCGCCACCTGGTCTGAGCCGGTCTTCGCCTCCGGCGACAAGTGGCGCATCGAGGGGTGTCCGCACTCGGGGCCCGCGCTGGCGGTGGACCGCGATCGGCTGGTGGTGGCCTGGCTCACCGAGGCGGAGGGACGCAACCAGCTCTTCTGGACGGAGTCCCGGGACGGCGCGCAGCACTTCGCGGAGCGCAAGCCGCTCTCTCGCGAGGCGCTGGACCCGAACCATCCATCGCTCGTCCTCCAGGACGGGAAGCTGCTCGCCGCCTTCGAGGCCCGCGATCCCAAAGAGGGCAACGGCTGGGGAACGCGGCGGGCCTGGCTGGTGGAGGTCGACTCGCGCAAGAGCCGCAGCGTCCCGGACAGCGGCGGAGCCAGTTACCCGACGCTCGCGCCGCTCGGCGCCGGAACGGCGCTCATCTCCTGGACGCAGCGTGAAGGAGAGGAGAGCCGGGCGCGGGTCTCGCGGGTGCGGTTCGTGCAGGGCGGCTGAATCCCCCGCCGCACAGCCGCTCCGGCGTGCTAGATCCCGCTCGGCCATGGATTTCATCGCAGGAACCTTTTCCGAGCCAAACGCCGCCGACGGCGTGATCGAGGATCGCTCGCCGGCGGATCTTTCCCACCTGCTCGGTACGCATCCGTGGGCGCTGTCACGGTTGGACGCCGCGGTTGCCGCGGCGCGCGAATCTCAAGGCGGATTCGCCCGCACCGCGCAGGCCGAGCGGGCGCAACTGGTGCGGAACATCGGCGCGGTATTGAAGCGGCACGAGGAGGAGCTTGCCCGGGCCATCGCGCTCGACGTGGGCAAGCCGCTCTGGGAAGCGCGCACCGAGGCGCAGGCCTGCAGCGCCAAGGCAGCCATCACCGCGGAGGAGGGGCTGAAGCTCGTCTCCACCTTCGCCGCGCCCGGGCAGGCCGGCGCCGAATGCCGCTTCCGGCCTCTCGGCGTGCTCGCGGTCCTGGGGCCCTTCAATTTCCCGGTGCACCTGCCCAACGGGCACATCCTGCCGGCGCTCGCCTGCGGCAACGCGGTGGTGTTCAAGCCCAGCGAGGTGGCGCCCCACGCCGCGGAGATCTACGCGCGCTGCCTGCAGGAAGCGGGCGTGCCGCCCGGCGTCTTCAACCTGGTGCAGGGCGGTCCGGCTGCGGGAGCGGCGCTCGCCGCGCACGCCGGCATCGACGGCGTCCTCTTCACCGGAAGCTGGGCGGTGGGCCAGGCCATCGAGAAGGCGAACCACGGCCGCGCGCGCATGCTGGCGCTGGAGATGGGCGGCAAGAACGCCGCCATCGTCCTCGACGACGCCGACGGCGACAAGGCGGCCTACGACGTCCTCTTCTCCGCCTTCGTCTCCGCCGGCCAGCGCTGCACCGCCGCCTCGCGCGCCATCGTGGTGGGCGACGCGCGCAGGTTCGCGAAGCGCATCGCGCAGCTCGCGGCGCGGCTCTCCATCGGCCATCCCCTCGACCAGGGCGTGTTCATGGGCCCGCTCGCGTCGCCGCAGGCGCTGGACCGGTTCGAGGCCGGCGTGCGGGCGGCGGGCGTGGAGTCGCTGCTCGAGCCGCGGCGGCTCGAGCCACGCGGTCTGCATGGGTGCTACGTGTCGCCGTCCGTGCACCTCGTCGAACAGGCCCGGGGAACGCCGTACGAGCGCGAAGAGCTGTTCGGGCCCGACCTCGCCGTCTATGCGGCGGAGTCGGAAGAGCAGGCGGTCCGCATCGCCAACGCCACCGACTACGGGCTTGCCGCGAGCGTGCACACGCGCAGCGAGGCCGCCTTCGACCGCTGCCAGGCCGCGCTGGAGTGCGGGGTGGTGAACTGGAATGCGCCCACGGTGGGCGCGAGCGGAAGGCTCCCCTTCGGCGGCCTGCGGCGCAGCGGCAACCACCGGCCGGCGGCGCTCTGGAGCGCGCTCTACTGCGCATCCCCCGTGGCGGTGCTGCGCGGAGAGGCGTCGCTCGATCGGGGCAAGCTCGCCCCCGGCGTCGGGTGGGCGGACGAATGAACGGCAGCCCGCTGCGAGTCGTCATCGGCACCGCCGGCCACGTCGACCACGGCAAGACCGCGCTGGTGAAGGCGCTCACGGGCATCGACACGGATCGGCTGCCGGAGGAGAAGCGCCGCGGCATCACGCTCGAGGCGGGCTACGCGCACCTGGACCTGCCCGGCATCGGCACGGCCGGAGTGGTGGACGTGCCCGGCCACGAGCGGTTCCTCCGCGCCATGGTGGCGGCCGCCGGAGGGATCGACGTGGCGGTGCTCTGCGTGGCGGCGGACGAGGGCCCCATGCCCCAGACCGCGGAGCACCTCGACGTGCTGCGGCTTCTCGGCGTGCAGGCCGGCGTCATCGCCATGACCAAGTCCGATCTCTTGCCCGAGCTCGGGCCGGACCATCGCGAGATCCTCGCGCTGGAATTGCGCGAGCTGGTGCAGGGCACCTTCCTCGAGGAGGCGAAGATCATGGAGGTGTCCGCCCGGACCGGTCAGGGCCTGCGCGAGCTGGTGGCCGCGGTGGCCGACGCGGTGAGGGCGAGGCAGGCCGCGCCGCGGCCGGAACAGGCGCCGCTCTTCCTGCCGCTCGATCGCTCCTTCGCGGTCAAGGGCTTCGGCACGGTGGTGACGGGAACGCTCTTCTCCGGATCGCTCGCTCCCGGCGACGAGGTGGACCTCGCCGGCGCCGGCGCGAAGGCCAGCGGGGTGCGGGTGCGCGGCGTCCAGGTGCACGGCGGCGCGGTCGACAAGGCGCGCGCCGGCCAGCGCACCGCGGCCAACCTCGCCGGCGTGGAGGTGAAGGACGCGCCGCGCGGAGCCGCCCTGGTGCAGGCGGGCACGCTCGCCTCGGTGGGCGCCGCGCAGGTGCTCGACGTCGAGCTGGAGCTCTTGCCCTGGGCGGCGCGGCCGCTGCGCGATCGGACCAGGCTCCTCGCGCACGTCGGCACGGCGCAGGTGCCGTGCGTGGTCGCGCTCATCGACCGCGTGCAGCTCGCCCCGGGAGAGCGGGCGCTCGGGCAGCTGCGGCTCTCGGAGCCTGCGGCGGCCATCGCCGGCCTGCGCTTCCTGCTCCGTGGCGCCCTGCCCAAGGCAAAAGAGGACGCCGCCGCCACCAGGCTCACCCGCGCCGCGCGCGCCCATGCCTCCACGCTGGGCGGCGGACGCATCCTTTCGGTCGCGCCGCGCAAGCGCCGCAGGCGCGAGGCGGACGTGCGCGCGCTGCAGGCGCTCGCGGTGGACGATCCGCTGCGGCAGGCGGAGCAGCTCCTCCTCGAGGCGGGCTACCCGGGCGCGTCTCCCCAGCGCCTCGCCGCGCGCGGCGCCTTCACG
Source organism: uncultured delta proteobacterium (assembly GCA_963792275.1). Classification (GTDB taxonomy): domain Bacteria; phylum Myxococcota; class Myxococcia; order Myxococcales; family 40CM-4-68-19; genus 40CM-4-68-19. The sequence goes on along the minus strand of CAWBVQ010000003.1, from coordinate 191,930 downwards.
CTCAAGACGGCGGAGAAGGCGCTGGAGCGGCTGGCCCAGGGCGGGAAGGCGGCGCTCTTCGATCGCGAGGCGCGCCTCTACGCGCACCTCGACGTCCTCGCGGCGCTCGACGACGCGGGTGCTGGCGCGCCTCTCCGAGCACGCGGAGCGCGACGCCCTCGATCCCGGCATCGCGCGCGAAGAGCTGCGGCAGCGCGCCGGCTCGCCGCCGCAGAAGCTCTTCGCCAAGGCGCTCTCCACGCTGGCCGAGCGCGGCCTCCTGCGCTCCGACGCGGAGCGCATCCATCCTCCCGGCGCCGCGGCCAAGCTCACCGGCCGCGACGCCGACGCGCAGGAGAAGCTGGCCTCGCTGCTCGATCAGGCGGGGCTTTCGCCTCCCCGGGTGGACGAGCTGCCCGCGCTCGTCTCCCAGCCGCCGGAGCGCACCCTGGCGCTGCTCAAGGCGCTCTCGACCGCCGGCCGCGTCAGCAAGGTGAGCGAGGATTTCTGGTTCGGCAGGGCGCCGCTCGTCGACCTGCGCAAGCGCGTGCTCGAGCATCTCTCGCAGCACGGCTCCATCGACGCCCAGTCGTTCAAGGAGCTGACCGGACTGACACGGAAGTTCGCCATCCCGCTCCTGGAATACTTCGACCGTGAGAAGGTGACGCTTCGCATCGGCGACCGGCGCGTCCTGCGGAAAGGCGACCACTAGATGACAGCCGACCCTGCCCCGGACAGCGCGACGCTGGACACGGCGCGGCTCATCCGTGGCTTCGTAGGCGTGGCGGTGGCCGCGCAGCACGAGCGCACCGAGGCGGACTTCTTTCGCGTGGTCCGCGAGTCGCTGCACGGCCTGGGGATGAACTCCACCCTGCTGGAGGTGGACGGCGACCGCTTCCGCTTCGCTCCCTCCATGCCGGCGATGAGCGAGGCGGGAGAGGAGATGCGAAAGCTCCTCGACGGCTGGAGGCCGCTTGCCCCGCCGGGCGTCGACGTCGTCTCGGCGGACGGAACCCTGGTCGAAGACCTGCCCGGGTTGTTGGCGTACTACGGCGGGGTCCCGCGCACACACTTCGAGGGCCGGGTGGGAACTCGCGCGGTGATGACGGCCATCCGCGTGGACGGCCGCACGCGCTACATCCTCTCCACCTCCGGCGAGAACTTCGACCACGCCGTGGCCAGCGCCTTCGGGCTGCTCGGACGGCAGCTCGGCGCCACGCTCGAAACCATGCGCCGCATGGACGAGGTGGAGCGCCGCAACGTGGAGTTGTCGCTCTTGCTCGACCTCGGGCGCGAGCTGGTGGGCGCGCGCGAGGTCCAACAGGTCCTGGACACGGCGGCGCGCACCGCGGCGCGGGCGTTGCGCTGCACTTGCGCCTACGTGCTGCTGGCGCAGCCGGAGAAGGCGGCGCTGACCATCTCCGCGCGCGAGGATCCGGATCCTCCCCCTGGCGTCGAGCTCGGCAGCGAGCTGGATCCGCGTCGCCTTCGATGAGCGCGCTGGCCTTCCGCACCCGGGAGCCGCAGGCAACCGCCGATGGCGCGGACGACCAGCGGGTCGATCCCGGGGTGGTCCTGCGCTTCCGATGCAGGGCCACCCTGGCGGTGCCGCTGCTCTCCCACGGCCGCGCGCTCGGCGTGCTGGCCCTGTTCGAGCGGAGCGGGCGCATCTTCGGCGCCATGGACGTGCGGCTCGCGACCCACGCCGCGCAGCTGATCGCCGCCGCGCTGGAGAACGCGCGCCTCTACGCCGAGCAGCACGCGCGGGCGGAGGAGATGGCGCAGCTCAACGAGGTGGCGCGCACTCTCGCCGGGTCCCTGGAGCTGCAGCGCGTCCTCGACTTCGGCGGCGAGACCCTGCGCGCCCTGCTCGACGGCGACTCCTGGTTCGTGCTGCTCCACGACGCCAAGGCGGAAGGCCTGCGCTTCGAGGCGCTGCAGAAGGCGAACGCCGATCTGCTCGGCAAGGTGCTCGCGCTCGACGATACCCTGGTCTCTGCGCGCGCCTTCCGCGAGCGCAGGCCGGTGCAGATGGTCGATCCGCTGCGCCTGGAGGGGGCGATGGCGCGCTACCTGTCCGAGCGCTTCGGCAACCGGACCACGCTGGCCCTGCCGCTGGTTGCCCGCGACCAGGTGCTGGGGGTGGCGGTGATCCTCGACCGCGAGCGCGCGCGCAGCTTCACCACCGCCGAGATCGACCGCGCGCTGGCCGTGGCGGGGCAGCTTGCCCTGGCGGTGCTCTCGGCGCGGCTCTACGAGGACCTGCGCCGCAGCTATGCGGAGCTGGCCCGGACGCAGAAGGAGCTGATCGACCGGGAGCGCCTCGCGGCCCTGGGCGAGCTGTCCGCCAGCATCGCGCACGAGGTGCGCAATCCGCTGGGCGTGATCTTCAACTCGGTGGGGAGCCTGCGCCGCATCCTCCATCCTCGAGGCGATGCCGCGCTCTTGCTCGACATCGTGGGCGAGGAGGCGGACCGTCTCAACCACATGGTGGGCGACCTGCTCGACTACTCCAGGCCGGTGCAGCCCGCCCTGGAGCCGGTGCCGCTGCGGCCGCTGATCGAGGAAGCGCTCCTCTCGGCGAGGCAGCAGGTGGGCCCGGCAGCGGCCGCGGTCCGTACCACGGTAGCGGTGGCGGAGGTCGCCGCCACGGTGCGCGCCGATGCGCGCCTTCTCCGCCAGGCGCTCGTCAACCTGTTCCTCAACGCCTACCAGGCCATGCCGCACGGCGGGGCGCTGCACGTGCGCACCGGCCCTGCAGAGCTCGAGGGAAAGCTGGCCGCGGAGATCGCCGTGCGCGACAGCGGGCCGGGCATCCGGCCGGAGGTGGCTGGCCGGGTCTTCCAGCCTTTCTTCACCACCAAGGCGACCGGGACGGGGCTGGGGCTCGCGGTCGTTCGCCGCATCATCGAGGGCCACGGCGGCTCCATTTCGCTCGCGCCCTCGGAGGGCGGAGCGGATTTCCGCGTTCAGCTTCCGCTCGAGGCCTGATCAGGTTACTTCTCTGCCCATGCCGGGCGAGGTGGTTCCCACGGATGCGTCGGCGGCCGGTCCGCAGCCGCGCATCCTCATCGTCGACGATCAGCGCAACATGCGCACCACCACCGCGCTGGTCCTGCGCCAGCAGGGCTACCACGTCGACGAAGCCGAGAGCGGCGAGGCTGCCCTCTCCCGCCTGCTCATCGAGCCCTTCGACGTGGTGCTCACCGATCTGAAGATGGCCCCGCTGGATGGTCTCGCCGTCTTGCGCGGCGCGCTGGAGATCTCACCCTCCACCCAGGTGATCGTGATGACCGGGTACGGCACGGTGGAGAGCGCCGTCGCGGCCATGCAGTACGGCGCCTCCGACTACGTGACCAAGCCCTTCAAGGAGACCGAGCTCCTGGTGCGGGTGCAGCGGGCGCTGGAGAAGCGGCGCCTGCTCGTGGACGTGGGCCTCTTCTCCGACGAGTTCCGCCAGCGCTACCAGCTCGACAACCTGGTGGGCCGCTCGGCGCCGATGCGCGAGCTGCTCACGCGGCTGGTGCGCGTCGCCCCCACCGACGTGACCGTGCTGATCACCGGCGAAAGCGGCACCGGAAAGGAGCTCATCGCCCGCGCCATCCACGCCAACTCGCGGCGGTCGACGCGGCCGTTCGTGCCGGTGAACTGCGCCGCCATCGCCGAGACGCTGCTGGAGTCCGAGCTGTTCGGCCACGTCAAGGGCGCGTTCACCGGCGCGGTGAAGCTGCGCCAGGGGCTGCTCGAGGAGGCGAGCGGCGGCACCTTCTTCTTCGACGAGATCGGCGAGACCACGCCGGCCTTCCAGGCCAAGCTGCTCAGGGTCATCCAGGAGCACGAGATCCGGCGCGTGGGCGACAACGCCTCCATCCCGGTGGACGTGCGGGTCATCGCCGCCACCAACCAGGATCTCAAGCAGGCGATCGCGGAGAAGCGGTTCCGCGAGGACCTCTTCTACCGCCTCAACGTGGTGCCGCTGCAGGCGCCGCCCCTGCGCGAGCGCAAGGAGGACATTCCCCTGCTCGCGCAGCATTTCCTCACCCGCTTCAACGCCCGCAATGCCAGCCGCCGGACGCTGACGCGCGGCGCGCTGCAGAAGATGGCCTCGTACGACTTCCCCGGGAACGTCCGCGAGCTGGAGAACATCGTCGAGCAGGCGGCCGCGCTGGCGCACGCCGACGAGATTGATTCCGACGACGTCTTCATCGAGCAAAGCAGCGCCTTGCCGACGGCGACGCCGCCCAACGGCGTCCGCACGCTCTCGCAGGAGGTGGACGCGGCCGAGAAGCGCGCCATCGAGACGGCGATGGAGCGCAACGAGGGGCAGCTCGAGAAGGTGGCGCGCGAGCTGAACGTCTCCAGCACCACGCTCTGGCGCAAGATGAAGCGGCTGGGCCTGCGCAAGGACTGAGCCCGGGTTACGCTCGCTCTCCGTGGGCAAGAAGAAGGCGAAGCCGTTCAACAATCCGTTCCAGGCCGTCAAGCTGCCGGCGCCGCCGCCCGCGCCGCCCGAACCCGCCCGGCCGCCGCCCGCGCCGCCGCTTCCCCGCAGGCATGAGGAGCTCTCGGAGGAGGAGCTCTGGTCGCTCGCGCTCGACGGCGCACGGCCCCTGCGCGACCGCAGCGCGCGGGTGAAGCCGGCGCCGGAGTCGCTCTCGGTCGCGCCGCCGGAGCTGGACCCAGACCTGGAGGCGTATGACGAGCTGCGGGCGCTGGTCACCGGAGAGGTGCCCTTCGACATCGCCGACTCCGACGAGTTCATCGAGGCGCATGCGCGCGGCCTCGACCCGCGAGTGGTGCGCAGGCTTCGCCGCGGGGAGCTGTCGGTGCAGGGACACGTGGACCTGCACGGCATGCTCAAGGACGAGGCCAAGGCCGAGCTGGAGGCGTTCCTGGCGAAGTCGCGGCAGCAGGGAAAGCGCTGCGTGCTGGTGGTCCACGGCCGCGGCCTCCACTCGAAGGACCAGGTCCCCGTGCTCAAGGAGGCGCTGAAGCGCTGGATGAGCACGGCCCGCTTTTCCCGCCATGTGCTCGGCTTCGCGACCGCCCGCCCCCACGACGGCGGCGCCGGCGCCATCTACGTGCTGCTCAAGAAGATCTGATCACCTCTACACTGTTGCCGCGGCGTCAAGTCCGGACCATGCGGCCGAGAGCGGATGGGCGCTGGCGGGGGTCCTGCTTGACCAATCGCGAAGCCGGTTGGTTCAACCGGTTGAACCGATTATCCGCTGCCGGGAGGGCGGCGGGTCTACAGCAACTCTCCTTCACCGCGCAAACGACGCGGCTGCGGATTGTGTCAGGGCGGCGAAGGTGCCGGGCTGGATGCCGAGCCAGAGGACCAGGAGCGCGCAGCCGGCGATGGCAAGGCCGGCGGAGAACAGCCTGCCGCCCTGCGCCGGCTCCGCCTTTGCCGCCGGGTACATGTACACGTAGACCACCACGCGCAGGTAGTAGTAGAGCCCCGCCACGCTGGTGAGCACGCCGAAGATGGCCAGCGGCGCGAGCCCGGCCTCGATGGCGGAGCGGAACACCGTCAGCTTGGCCATGAAGCCGGCGGTGGGCGGAATGCCGGCGAGCGACACCATGAAGAGCGTCATGGCCGCAGCCAGCCCGGGATGGCGGTCGGAGAGCCCCGCCCACGAGGAGAGATCGTCGCCGGTGCCGCCGGCGAAGAGCCGGCGCTCGATGATGGCCACCACCGCGAAGGCGCCGAGCACCGTCGCCGCGTAGGAGGCGAGATAGAAGAGCAGCCCTTCGGTGGCGCTGGCGCGCGGGCCGCTGCCGGCCATGGAGGCCACCGCCACCAGCAGATATCCGGCGTGCGCGATCGCCGAGTACGCCAGCATGCGCTTCACGCTGCGCTGGGGAATGGCGAGCAGGTTGCCGCCCAGCATGGTGAGCACCGCCAGCCAGGCCACGAGGTCGCGCCAGCCGTGCGGGCCGAGAGCGGAGGCAGCGTCGCCGAACCCTGCCACGAGGATGCGAACCAGCACCGCGAACGCCGCCGCCTTCACGCCCGCGGCCATGAACCCGGTCACCGGCGCGGGCGCGCCGTCGTACACGTCGGGCACCCACATGTGGAAGGGGACCGCGGCCACCTTGAAGGCGAAGCCGGAGACGAGCAGCGCCACGCCGCCGAAGAGCAGCGCGGAAGAGCCGGCAGGAGCGCCGCCGCGCAGGGCGGCCGCCACGTCGGCGAGCCGGGTGGAGCCGGTGGCGCCGAAGGCCAGCGCCGCGCCGTAGAGGAAGAGAGCGGAGGCGAAGCTGCCGAGGATGAAGTACTTGAAGGCGGCCTCGGCCGGCCGCCTGCCGCGGCGCAGCCAGGCGCAGAGCGCATAGACGGCGAGCGACATCACTTCGAGCGAGATGAAGATCACGATCAGGTCGGTGGCCTGCGCCAGCAGGCACATGCCCGCCGCCGAGAAGAGCGAGAGCGCGTAGAACTCGCCGCGGGTGGCGCGCAGGGACTCCAGGTACGAGTAGGCCACGAGGCAGGAGACGAGCAGCGTGGCGCAGACCACCGCGGCGATGACGCGGGCAAAGCCGTCGCTCACCGCGGCGCCGGAGAAGAGCGGCAGCGAAGGCTCGGAGAGCTGCGAGAGCGCGGTCCACAGCGCCGCCGCCGCCACGGCCGCCGCCACCCAGGCCTGGTAGCGGCGGTCGGGCGCAACCGGGGGCGCCTGCGGTTTTGCGTCGGACCCCGGCGGAAGTTGGCGCTGGGCCGACTCGGCGGCGCCGCCGGTGCCACCGAGCACGGCGGGCTTGACGGTGCGCAGGAACACTTCGCTCGTGAGCAGGAGCAGCGCCCCTGCGGAGAGGATGAGCGCGGGCAGGACCCCGTAGAGATCGTTGGGGTTGAAGTTCATCGCTCCGTCTCCGCCTTGCGGACGGGCGGCAAGAGCTTCCCCGGCTCCGGCCGGCTGACCCGCTGCACGAAGGCGTCCACCGGCTCCTTCATCGCGTTGAGCAGCGGCTGCGGAGCAAAGCCGATGACGACGATGGCCAGCAAGAGCGGCGCCACCGTGAACCACTCGCGCACGGTGAGATCGGGGATGCCGTGCTCCGCCGCCTTGCGCACCGGCCCGAAGAAGATGCGTTCGTACATCCAGAGCATGTAGACGGCGCCGAGGATGACGCCGGTCGTGCCCACCACCGCGAGCGGGACCGCGCCGTGCAGGATCTTCGAGCTGAAGGTGCCGACGAGGACGAGGAACTCGCCGACGAACCCGTTGGTGCCGGGAAGGCCGATGGAGGCCAGCGTGATGACGAGGAAGGTGGCGGCGATGGCCGGCGACACCCTTGCCAGGCCGCCGTAGGCGGAGAGCTCGCGGGTGTGGGTGCGCTCGTAGAGGAGCCCGATCATGAGGAAGAGCGCGCCGGTGGAGATGCCGTGGTTCACCATCTGCAAGACGGCGCCGCTCACCGCCTCGGCGGTCAGCGCCGAGAGCCCCAGCATGACGAAGCCCAGGTGCGCCACCGACGAGTACGCGATCAGCCGCTTCATGTCGGTCTGCGCCATGCACATGAAGGACCCGTAGACGATGCCCACCACGCCCAGGGTGGCGATGACGGGCGCCCATTCCAGCGCCGCCTGCGGGAAGAGCGGCATGGCGTAGCGGATGAAGCCGAAGGTCCCCATCTTCAACATCACGCCCGCGAGGATGATCGATCCCGCCGCCGGCGCCTCGGTGTGCGCGTCGGGCAGCCAGGTGTGCAGCGGCCAGATCGGCACCTTGATGGCGAAGGCCAGCGCGAAGGCGAGGAAGAGCCACTTCTGCACCTCGCGGGTCATGCCGCCCGCATTGAGCAGGTCCGCGTAGTCGAAGCTGCGGTGGCCGGGCGCGCCGGAGTTGCTCCACAGCCAGAAGATGGCGAGCAGCATCAGCACCGAGCCGATGAAGGTGAAGAGGAAGAACTTCACCGCGGCGTAGATGCGCCGCTCGCTGCCCCACATGCCGATGAGCAGGTACATGGGGATGAGCATCGCTTCCCAGAAGACGTAGAAGAGCACCAGGTCGAGCGCGGCCAGGGTGCCGAGCATGGCCGTCTCCAGGAGCAAAAGCGCGATGCAGTACACCTTGACGCGCTCCTGGATGTACTTCCACGAGCTGAGCACCACGATGGGCCCGAGGAAGGTGGTGAGCATGAAGAGGAGCAGCGCCACGCCGTCCAGGCCCACGTGGTAGCTGAACCCCAGCGCCGGCGCCCACTCGCCGCGCTGCTCGAAGGCATACTTGCCGCGCCACCCCGCGGAAGCCCGTCCAGAGCGGAACGGAGGCGAAGAAGGTCAAGAGCGAGACGAGGAAGGCGACGCCTTTGTGCTGCCCGCCCTCGCCGCGCGGCAGGAGCGCCACCAGCACCGCGCCCGAGAAGCGGCAGGAAGGTGACCAGGGTGAGGAGGTGGGATTCGATGAAGCTCATCTCAGCCCCTCACCAGGAAGACGTAGAGCAGCGCCGCGACGCCCAGCGCCGTCACCGCGGCGTAGCGCTGCACGTCGCCGTTCTGGAAGCGCCGGCCCATGCCCCCGAACCACGCCACCAGGCTGGGGATGCCGTTGACGAAGAGGCCGTCGATGATGGTGGCGTCCACCACGCGCCAGAGTCCCTTGGCGAACCTCCACGTCGGCCGCACGATGACGGCGCCGTAGAATTCGTCCACGTAGAGCTTGTCCACCAGCGCGCGGCGCAGGCCGGAGATGCGGGCGGTGAGCGCGGTGTCGCCGGCGAACCCGCGCTTGTAGTAGAGCGCGTACGAGCACGCCCACCCTGCCCAACCGACGGCGAGCGCGATGCCATAGCCGAGATACGGGGCGAACTCCTCGGCCGCTCCGCCGCGGGGGCGCGAGAAGAGCCCTTCGGTGTAGTGCTCCCAGGTCCAGTTCTGCAACCCGCTGCCGTGCACCCAGGAGGCGGGCAGCCCGAGCACCAGCGCGAGCACGCTCAAGGCGGCGAGGATCCAGAGCGGCAACGTCATCACCGAGGGGCTCTCGTGCGGGTGCACGCTCTCCGGCCCGCGGTATTCGCCGGAGAAGGTGAGGAAATAGGCTCGCCACATGTAGAAGCTGGTGAGGAACGCCGCGATCGAGCCGACCAGGTAGATGAGCGGCCCCAGGAACGAGAGGTGCACCTGGCTTCCGGGCGTGAGCGTGAGGAAGCCGAAGGCGCGCGTGTGCAGCGCCTGGCCGAGGATCTCGTCCTTGGAGAAGAACCCGGAGATGGGGAAGATGCCGGTGATGGCGATGGTCGCGATCAGGAAGGTCCAGCGCGTCGAGGGCATGTACTTGCGCAGGCCCCCCATGCGCTCCATGTCCTGCTCGCCGTGCAGCCCGTGGATGACCGCGCCCGAGCAGAGGAAGAGGCAGGCCTTGAAGAAGGCGTGGGTGACGAGGTGCATGGTGCCGGCGAAGAACGCGCCCACGCCGACGCCGATGAACATGTAGCCGAGCTGCGAGACGGTGGAATACGCGAGCACCTTCTTGATGTCGTTCTGCGAGGTGCCGATCATCGCCGCCCAGATGGCGGTGAGGGCGCCGATGACGGCCACCACCGCCATCACCCCTGGCGCGCTCACGTAGAGATGGCTGAGCCGCGCCACCATGTACACGCCCGCGGTCACCATGGTGGCGGCATGGATGAGCGCGGACACCGGCGTGGGGCCGGCCATGGCGTCGGGCAGCCAGACGTAGAGCGGCAGCTGCGCGCTCTTGCCGGTTGCGCCGACGAAGAGACAGAGCGCCGCCAACGACGCGGTGCCGAGCGGCAGCACGGCGGTGTTCACCTGCGCGAGCCCGACGCTGCCGATGGCGTCGAAGAGGATGAAGATGCCGATGAGGAAGCCGAAGTCGCCGATGCGGTTGACGATGAATGCCTTGCGCCCGGCGTAGGCCTTCTCCTCGTCGGTGTACCAGTAGCCGATCAGGAGGTAGCTGCAGAGGCCCACGCCTTCCCAGCCCACGAACATCGCCACCAGGTTGTCGCCGAGGACGAGCGTGAGCATCGCGGCGACGAAGAGGTTCAAGTACGAGAAGTAGCGCCAGTAACCGGGATCCTCGTCGATGTAGCCCACCGAGTAGACGTGGATGAGGAAGCCGACGCCGGTCACCACCAGGGTGAGCGCGCCGGAGAGCCGGTCGAAGGTGAAGCCCATGTCCACGTGCAACGAGCCCGCCGAGAACCAGTTGAAGGCCAGCTCGTGCAAGAGTTGCGTCTGTTCGCCGAGCTCGAAGAAGCCCGCGCAGCCCGAGCAAGAACGAGAGCAGCACCGAAACCAGCGCCACGGCATAGACCCACGCCTTGGGCAGCCACCTGCCGGCGATGCCGCAGAGGGCGGCCCCGACGAGCGGCAAGAGCGGAACCAGGTGCAGCCAGGACACTTCCACGAGAGGCACTCCTTACAGCTTGAGCGTGTCGAACTCGTCCACGTTCACGCTCTGCCGGCTGCGGAAGACGGCAATGATGATGGCCAGGCCCACCGCCGCCTCCGCCGCCGCCGTGGCGATGACGAAGAACACCGCGGCATGTCCGACGAGGAAGCTGCCCATCGGCGAGTACGGCACCAGCGGAAAGCGCGAGAAGGCGAGGAAGGTGAGGTTCACCGCGTTGAGCATCAGCTCGATGCTCATGAGCACGATGATGGCGTTGCGCCGCAGCACCACCCCCGCCGCACCCAGCGCGAAGAGCAGCGCGGCGAGCACCAGGTAGTGCTGCGCCTGGTGGGCATGGAAGAAGTCCATCAGATCTTCCCCTTGGCCACGACCACCGCGGCCACCACCGCGACGAGCAGGAGCAGCGAGGTCACCTCGAAGGGCAGCACCGAGGCGAGGTAGAGGATGCGCCCCACCGACTTGACGCCGCCGAATCCGGAGATGAGGTTGGCATTGTCGTGACGCATGGCCCCGGCGTAGGCGGGTCCCAGCGCCTTCCAGGCGATCACCGCCGTGCCCAGGAGCACCGCGAGAAGCCCGATGACCTTCCAGGCCGTGAGCCGCTGCTCGCCCAGCTCCTCCTCCTTGAGGTTGAGCAGCATGATCACGAAGACGAAGAGCACCATCACCGCGCCGGCATAGACCATGATTTGCAATATTGCGATCAGGTGCGCCGCGAGGAGCACGTAGATGCCGGCGAGGAAGAAGAAGCACCCCACCAAGGACAGCGCGCCGTAGATGGGATTGCGGCGGAAGATCACCTGCGCTCCCGCCACCAGTACGCCAATGGCGAAGATGTAGAAGAGCGCCGCTTCCAAGTCAGCCCCGGACCAGCGCGTCGAAGTCGGCGCGGAATTTCTCGATGTAGCTCTTGGCGGGCATGGCGGCGCCATCCGCCAGCGCGCAGATGGTCTTCATCTCCATCTGCCGGGCGATCTGGTGCACGTTGTCCACGTCCTGCTTCTCGCCGTGACCCTTGACGATCTTGTCGAGCAGCCGCGAGAGCCAGGCGGTGCCTTCGCGGCAGGGCGTGCACTGGCCGCAACTCTCGTGGGCGAAGAAGCGCATCACGTTGGCCAGGGCATGCGCCATGTTGACGGTCTGGTCGAGGTAGACCACGGCGCCGGAGCCGGCCATGGTCTTCTTTCCCTTCAGCGTGTCGAAGTCGCTGGCCCAGTCCGCCTCCGCCGCGGTGATGATGGCGGAGGAGGCGCCTCCGGGAATGATGGCCTTGAGGGTGGACCCTTCGCGCATGCCGCCGCAGTACTCGTCGAGCAGCGCCTTGAAGCTGATGCCCATGGGCGCCTCGAACACTCCCGTCTTCTTCGAGTGGCCGCTCACCGCGAAGAGGCGCGTGCCGCCGTTCTTGGGGACGAGGCCGATCTTGTTGTACTCCTCCGCGCCGAGGTTGAGGATGGGCGGCAGGTTGGCCAGCGTCTCGACGTTGTTCACCGCGGTGGGCTGCTTGAAGAGGCCGCCGCCCGCGTTGGCGGGAAAGGGCGGCTTGAGGCGCGGGTAACCCTTGCGACCCTCCAGCGATTCGAGCAGCGCCGTCTCCTCGCCGCAGATGTAGGCGCCGGCGCCGAAGACCGCGTGCACCTCCAGGTCGAATCCCGAGCCGAGGATGTTCTTGCCGATGAATCCCGCCGCCCGCGCCTCGTCGAGCGATTGCTGCAATCGCCGCATGGCGGAGGTCCGGAACTCGCCGCGGCAGTAGACGTAGGAGAGGTGGCAGTCCACGGCGTAGCAGCCGATCACCAGGCCCTCCACGAACATGTGCGGGCTGCGCAGGAGGATCTCGCGATCCTTGAAGGTGCCGGGCTCGCCTTCGTCGGCATTGACCACGAGGTACTTCGGGAAGCTCGTCTCCTTGCGGACGAAGTTCCACTTCATGCCGGTGGGAAACCCCGCGCCGCCGCGCCCGCGCAGGTTTGACTTCACCACCTCGTCGACGATCTGCTGCGGCTGCATCTTGAGCGCCTTGGGCAGCGCCTGGTACCCAGAGCCCTTGCGGTAGGTGTCGAGCGCCCAGCTCTCCGGCTTTTCCCAATCGGCGGTGAGAAGCTTGGGGCCGGCCATCACTTGCGCTCCGTGCTGCCGGCCTCGGGATGCGTCGTGACGGCGGGCTCGCCGAGCGATCCGGTGGCCTGAGGCATGCTCTGGCTCTCGAGGTGGAGGTGGGGATCGGGCATGCGCGGCATCGGCCCGGGCGCCATGGCATTGCCCGGCTTCTCGCGCAGCTCTCCGAGCAGCGCGTCCATCGACTGCGGAGTCACGTTCTCCTTGTAGGTGAAGTTGTTGACCAGGACGGCGGGCGCGTTGCCGCAGGCGGCGAGGCAGGCCACCTCTTCGAGCGAGAATTGGCCGTCGGAGGTGGTCTCGCCGGGGCGGATGCCCAGCTTCTCCGAGCAGTGGCGCAGGATCTTCTCCGACCCCATCGCCCAGCAGGAGACCGAATTGCAGATGCCGATGTGGTGCCGGCCCACCGGCCGCGACCGGTACATCGTGTAGAAGGTGACCACCTCGCGCACGCGCACCGGCGGCACGTCGAGGCGAAACCCCACGTAGGCCATGGCCGGCTCCGAGAGCCAGCCCAGCTCGTCCTGGGCGAGGTGGAGGGCCTCCAGGAGCGCGGCCCTGCTCCGGTCGGAAGGATACCTGGCGATCGCCTGCTGGAGCCCGGCATCGAACCGCTGCTGCTGCTCGGCGTTGAACGGGCTCTGCACCGGCCCGGCCGTGGTTCCGAGAGGAATCATTGCGGCGCGGACGTGTACGGCGCGCAGGGCGGTGTGTCAAGGCGTCGAACCCGCCACGCGGCGCCTGACGGTCACTCTACGCACGCGCAGACGGAATCGTCCCACGTGGTGTTGAAATTGCACGTCCGGGAGAAGCACGCGGTGCCCGTCGAATTGCAGCCGCAATTGCAGGCCGAGCAGTCGAACGGACCGCACTGGCCGTTGACGCAGTCGTGCCCGAACGCGCAAGTTCCACAAGAAAGCGAACCGCCGCACCCATCGCTCACGCTGCCGCATGTCGCGCCCACCGAGGCGCAGGTCAACCTGGTGCAGCATGCCTGGTTCGCGCAGACCTGGTTCGACGCGCACTGCTGGCAGGTCGCCCCGGAGGCCCCGCAGGAAGTGCTCGTGTTTCCGGGATGGCATCCGTCCGTCGGGTCGAAGCACCCCGGCGTGCAGGGTTGACACGCTTGCGCGATGAGCACGGCCGCCGGTTGCAGCGGGCCGAGCAAAGCCCATGAGACGCTCCAGCCGGACTGCAAGCCTCCGATGCCAAGTCCCACGAGAGCGCCCGAGAGCACGGCCGTCATTCGCACGATGAGCATGGATGACTCCTACTTGCAGCTCGTGCCTGCTGGAGGGCAGGGCTTGTCCGGAGGAACGCACAGATTGCCGCCGCAGCAGATCTTTCCCCCGGCGCACTGCGTCTGCGGCACGCACACGCCGTTGTTGCACAGCCCAGAACCGCAGGGCGGAACATTGCAGCCGCCGCAATGGGACGCGTCGGTCAGGAAATTGGTGCAGGTCGTGCCGCACTGATTCGGATTGGCGGGGTCTGTACAAGTGGGTGGCTGCGCCTGGCACTCTGGATCAGGACGTCCGACATCGGTGAGGAACTGGCACGCCATCGCGTGCCTCGCGTTGTAGAGGGCGGCCGCGACGTCGATGTCGGAGCGGTCCGTCTCCCATGCGTTCGGATACACACCCGCGATCAGGCCGTCGACCCACTGGCCGCGGTTCGAGCCGAGTTGGAACATGTACTCGTAGTCCTCGAGCCCTTCGCGGATCATCTTGAGCCGCAGGCTCGCGATGGGGATGTCCGGCGCGGAAACGCCAAGAATTGCCGCCGTTCCTGGATAGAACAACGTCCCGTCGCCGTTGCCGCCAGCGAAGTACTGGTTGTGCCACGGGTCCCCACCGAACGTGAAGCCCGTAGCGGAGTCAGTGGTCGGCGAATACGCCTGCAGCGTGTCGTAATAGAGGACGCCGAAGACCCGGTTCTTGAACGCGATCCAGGGCATCGCCCGCGCCCGGACCAGCGAATGGTCGATGGCCCCGATGCTGGGCCAGCGCGGATTGGGCACGTCCGCGGTCGTGCCGGCGATGCCCCGATCCGGGTTGTATGCTCCACACCCATGGGTGACACAGGACTCGTAGGTCCAGACCTGGTTGATGGCTTGAAGAGAAGGGCCCGAGACGTCCGCGACGAACGTGTCGTAATGGCTTCGCAGGTTCACGTGGTCGGTTCGATCGAGCGCGTCGATGATCGGCGTCGAAATGTTCACATCGGCAATGTCGCCCGAGAACGTGGGGTGCACTGTATAGGAAGGAGTCGGCGAAGGGCATCCGCTCTGAAATGGCGGGTTTGCCGAGTTCTGCATGAGCGAATCGATGTCCTTCGTCACCAGCGCGGGGATGACGTACGATTGCGGATGCTGGTGCGCCGCAGCTCCGAGAGGATGGATGTCACACCACCGGTGGCCGGGGAGATCCTTCTGGCCGGGCTCGTCGACGGTGTACGTGAACGTCTGTCCGACCCAGGAGACGTGTTTCGTGGTCCCGAAGAAGGAGAACCAGTTGTTGTAATCCGTATCGACAGCCTTCTCCCCCATGAATGCGATCGGTAATGGCGCGGCACCATTCAACCGCGTCAAGCTGCTCGTGCCGCCGTTCAATGGCGAGAAGAAGTCGAAGTAGTTGTTGAGGTCGGAATTGCCATCGTCGTAGTTCGTCATCGCGATGTGATGATCGAGCCCCATCGCGGCATAGCGCACCACGAGTTTGGACAGGCCGTGCGGATCGGAAGCAATCTCGACTGCATGCTGGTGCGGAAGCCCCGGCTCGGTAGAACTGCCGAAGAAGCTCCGGAGATGTCCGGTGGCGAGCAGCCCGAAGTCCCAGACCTTCAAATCGACCGATACGGCACCTGTCTCGCAGGCGGAGCCATTCGTCCATGCCAAGTCGACCTGACCGCTGTAATGCCCGGCTGGTGCCGCTTCCGGCACTTTGATTTCGACCCAGAGCACCTGGTTCTGACCAGCGACGGTGTCGAGGTTGGTCTGCGTCCAGCGACACTTGTTATCGAACTCGTCGACCTGCGGCACGAGCGCATCGGGCACCCAACCGCCGGTTCCATTGCTGTCAGAGAGCGGCGGGATTGCCGTTGCGGGACCATTTCCGACCGTGGGGCCAATCTGTAAGAACGCCTCGTGATAGATGCGGATATCCCCGGCATTGTTGCAAGTCGCCGGGTTGATCGCTACCGCGCCGGGTCCGATCAGCGCCGACGCCTTGACGACGACGTTGCTGGCCGGGCCCATCAGCACGATCTGGAATGCTTCGAACTCGTTCCTGGCGGCCTCGAGGCCGACATGCGTTGCCACAGGCAGCCCTGCATCGTCACGCCGCACTTTCCTGGTGGCGTTCACGACGGTGATGCTTCCTGCGGACGCTGCCTCCGCGAGAGCAAGCCCGAATAGGGCCAAGGACTGCGTCAACTGTGAATGCATGGGCGCCCTCGGGAACGAGGGGGTTCCGAAGACGCCCTGCAATACAGTGACCGGATCGTCAACGAACTGAAATCATTGAATTGTCATTCCGACACGGTACACGACCCCTGGCGATCTTACCGGCTATCATTCACTCATAGACGTTGGGGCCGGTAGAATCTACGAAACCATCAGCGGCTGAACAGCAATCGCTACAGGGGCGTTGCGGCGTGAAGCCTTTACGCGCGATGACTCATTTGAGAACTCCGGGCCAGAGCGCCGCCACGCTGCTCGCGCGAGTCACGCCATCGGAGTCCCTGCCCGTCTCCAGCGTTCGCACCACGATGCTTCCGTCCAGCGCGAGCGCGGCCGAGCTGAGCGTACCAATGCATGTCAGCGCGGGATCCGTGGGAACGCGAGAGCGAAACCACGCCGCACGTCTTTCCTTCGACGCGAGGTCAATGTTACCGGTATGGTCGTCTGGCACCCCGTGGTCGCGAAGGCTCCCTCCCAATACGGAGCCCCGACGAACATGGCATGAGCGCGACCACCGCGAACAATCGCCATTCTGGTCGACGGAAACGCGTCCAACCACCCAGCGGGCATCGGGCCCGAATCTTCCGGAATCTGCGCGAGCCACGCGTAGCGCTGAGAGCTCTCGGAATACTCCGCGACTGCAACACCACCGGCGGCAAGGGGAGCGACATTGAGCCGTGAGCCCTCCAAGACGGTACCCGAGAGACAATGGCACCGACACTTTACCCGAAGGGCTCACCCACGTGCCTTGGAGATGGTTGTCATGAGGCGTGGAATCCTTCGCCTTGGTCACCCAGGCGGCAAATGATCCAGCCGTTTGTCGTGACCGCTCCGCCGAAGGCAGTAACCATCAATTGACCTGCCGGATCACTGGCAACCTCACGAGTTGGCCCGCGCTGTGCGCCGTGCTCGTCGAACTTCTGTGCCGTCAGGATCCAGGGGTTGTTGGGGCCTGACGGCGTTCCACCCGGCGGAAAGACGTAAGAAACCACGAGCGATCCTCCGCCGACGTCAACAGACGACACCAAGCCATGCGCAGGCGAAACGGACGTGCTCTTGATCACCTCGCCGGAAGAATTGTAGGTGTTCAACTTCGCGATGTTGATCCCGTCGCCCTCGAGCAGTTGGAACCCCTCCCTCTGAACGAGAGGCACCGGCCGGCGGATGCTGCTCGCCTCCGCGAATTGACCCTGCAGCGTCGCGACCCGTGCTCCGCCTCGATCATGAACTTCCGCGACGTACTGGGAGGGCGCCGGATAGTCTGGAAGCGTGAAGAGGATCGATCCGCTGCCGTCGCCGACGAGGGCATCCTCGAAGGGGCTTCGCGCCGTGAGCACGTAGCCGAGATCGATCGGTTCCGGCAGCGATTGCGGAACCACTCCGGCGCAGGGATCGGTGGGGCCGCCGGCGCTGGAGTTGCAGGAGGTGCATGCTGACGCGAGCACCAACGGGACGAGTGACGCTGCGCGCATGCATTGATTCTGCTGATCCCGCAAGGTAATTGGGAAGTGCGCCAATCGGTGGACCGTTCACGACTGGATTGCCGGCGCGCTCTTTGTCGGCTTCAGCTCATTCTCTCGACACCGTATCCGCCTTTCGTGCGGTGTCTACGAAAGTGGATCAACTCCGCGAGGGCGAAGTGGAAGCCTGCTCCTCGTAGTCGACCTCCCGCTGCTGGCGCACCGACAACGCGGTCACTTCGTCGTGCACCTCGTCGAATTCCCGCCTTCGGTCCGCCCGCGCGGCGGCGCGCTCGATCGCCTCCAGGAGGTAGGCATGCACCGTAACTCCGGCCTCCTTCGCGGCCCGCGCAATGCGCGCCTTGGTGCGCGCGGGAATTTTCACCGAGGTCGTCGCCGTCTGCCGCTTGCGTCCCATGTTCAGCGCAAATCGAGCACGCGCAGCGAGGTCAGCCCCACCAGCGTGCCGAGCACTTCGTTCTCCGGCTTTCCCGAGGTGCGCAAGAGCTCCGCCACGCTCCGGTTGCCGTCGCACTTGGGCAACAGATGCGCCTCCCACGCCGTCAGCTCCACGTCGGAGAGGTTGAAGGAAGGGTCCGCGCAGGGAATGGGCCGGGCGGCGTCCGGCATCAGCCGCTTGAGCCGCTCCGGCTTGTAGAGCTTCTTCACCCCGCGCATGATCAGGTTGGCCGGATGGATGTCCAGCTTGATTGCCTCGCGGCGCGCGCGCGCCTGGAAGCTGAGGGTGAAGCTGCCCTCCTCCCAGGCGAACACCGAGTAGAGGATGCTCTTGATCTGCTGCCCCACGTAGTAGAGCCGCTCTTCCTCGGTGAGCGCGCCCATGAGGATGAGCATGTCGCCGGTGCGCTGCCGGTTGGCCGTGGCTTCCTCCGCGGCCTGCTTGAGGGTGGCCTCGTCGATCTTGCCCGCGCGCACCAGGAACTGCCCCAGCCGGTCCGCCACCAGGTTGGAGAGCGCGAAGACGGGAAAGCCGCCCTCGAAGTAGATGATCTTCTTCACCTGACCCTTCATCAGGCCGAGCTCGCCGGTCTCCTTCGCGGCATAGAATGCGGCGAGGAGCTGGGGCAGGTTGTCCTTGAGCCCGCCGCGCCGTATCCCGTCCTTCTCGTGGAACGGCTGCAGGACGGGAGGATCGCTCCCCGGCGTCCCGGAGATGGGCCCGGTCTGCACCTTGGCGGAGCGGACGGTGGGCTGCATCACCGGCGGGGGCGTGGTGGGCTTCAGCTCCTTGAGCCGCTGCACCTGGTCGCGGTCCATGGGCTTGAGCCGCACGGGCGAGGTGCCCGACATCGATCCGCTCTGCAGATCGATGCGGGCGGTGAGCTGCATGGCCTCGGCAGCTTCGGCCACCTGCGGTCCCGACTCCACGTCCCACGCCGGCTTCTCCGCCGGCGGTGTCGCCACCGGCGCGGCCTTTCGCACCGCGTCCAGGAGCGCGCGCCTGTCGAACGGCTTCTCGAAATATGCAAGCGCGCCGTAGCGAGCAACCGAGGTGGCGGAGACCTTGCCGCCCTTGTGCACCCCGGACATGAAGATGAAGGGAATCTTCAGTTTTTTCAGGGCCTCGGCGACGTCGAACCCCATCAGATCCGGCAGCAGCACGTCCACCAGGACCAGGGCCGGCCGGTCCTTGCGCGCGATGTCCAGCGCCGCCCGCCCCCGCGCCGCCGTCAGGACGCTGTACCCGGCTTCCTCGAACGCCGACGAGAGAAGCGTCAGCAGTTCCGGGTTGTCGTCCACCACCAGGATGCGGGGGCCCGCCACGGTTCAGGAGCCTACGATGGGGTGCGCAGCGCGGCAAGGAGGTTGATCGCGTGAATCCACAATGTTAAGCAGGGCCGCTTTGCCCCCTCGCACGGAGCCGACCATGCGCCGCATCTCCGCGAAACTTCTCGTGTGCGTTCTCGCCGCCACTTTCGGCTGCAAGAAGGAGCAGGCCAACGGCTCCGGAGCGGCCGCCGCCAAGGGCGACATCGTCGTCGGGGAAGTGGGCTCGATGACGGGCACCGAGGCCACCTTCGGCACCTCCAGCGACCGCGGCATCCAGCTCGCCAAGAAGGAAGTGAACGAGGCCGGCGGCATCAAGGGGCGCCAGGTGCAGGTCATCGCCCTCGACGACGAGGGCAAGCCCGAGGAAGCCGCCACCGCCGCCACCCGCCTCATCGCCAGCGAGCACGTGACCGCGCTCCTCGGCGAAGTGGCGTCCACGCGCTCGCTCTTCATGGCGCCCGAAGGCGCAGGCCGCCAAGGTGCCGATGGTCTCGCCCTCCTCCACCAACGAGAAGGTCACCGCCATCGGCGACTACATCTTCCGCGCCTGCTTCATCGATCCCTTCCAGGGCTACGTGATGGCGAAGTTCGCCACCGACACGCTGCACCTCAAGAAGGCCGCCGTGCTCCGCGACAACCGCAACGACTACTCGGTGGGCCTGGCCAAGGTGTTCTCGGACAACTTCACCAAGATGGGCGGGCAGATTGTCGACAGCGAGAGCTACTCGTCGGGCGACGTGGACTTCAAGGCGCAGCTCACCAACATCAAGAGCGCCGGCCCGGACGCGCTCTACGTCCCCGGCTACTACACCGACGTCGGCCTGATCGCGAGGCAGGCGCGCGAGGTCGGCCTCACCGTTCCGCTGCTCGGCGGCGACGGCTGGGACAGCGAGAAGCTGTACGAGATCGGCGGGGCGGCGCTGGAGGGCAGCTACTTCTCCAACCACTACTCGGTGGACGACCCGAGCCCGCGCATCCAGGAGTTCGTGGCCAAGTTCAAGAAGGAATTCGGCGGCCAGGTGCCGGACTCGCTCGCGGCCCAGGCCTACGACGCGGCGGGAATGCTCTTCGACGCGATGAAGCGCGCGACCGATCTCTCCGGCCCCGCCATCCGCGACGCGCTCGCCAAGACCAAGGACTACAAGGGCGTCACCGGCGACATCACCATGGACGAGAAGCGCAACCCGGTGAAGCCGGCGGTGGTGCTGAAGGTGGGCAAGGGCGGCAAGTACGTGTTCTCCGGCCGCGTCCAGCCCGAGGGAATCGCCGAGACCAACCCGGCGGAGTCGCCGCGCGCCACTCCCGACACGCAGGGGCCGAAGAAGACCGAGGGCAACACCGCGCCCAACCCGGCGCCCGGCGCCACTCCCACGCCAACCAAGATGCCCCCGGTGGGCGGTTCGGAGAGCCCGGCGCAGACGGCCGCCGCCACCGGCCAGCCCCAGGGCGTCCCCGCGGGCGAGCACCCCGGGAAGTAATCCGCCTTCGTGACGGACTTCTTCCAGCACATCGTGGACGGAGTGTCGATCGGCGCCATCTACGCCTTGATCGCGCTCGGCTACACCATGGTCTACGGCATCCTCCAGCTGATCAACTTCGCCCACGGCGACGTCTTCATGCTGGGAGCGATGATCGGCTACTACGCCTCCTCGGAATGGACGCGGGAGACCGCCGCCCGGAGCTGGCCGGGCGCCCTGGGGGTGACGCTCGTCTCCATCCTGGTCTGCTGTACCACCGGCTTCTTGATCGAGCGCTTCGGCTACCGCCCGCTGCGCTCCGCGCCCAAGCTGAATTCGCTGATCACCGCCATCGGCTTCAGCTTCCTGCTCGAGTACGGCGGGCAGGTGGTCTTCGGCCCCAACCCGCGCGCTTTCGGAGCGCTGCCGGTGGACCCCGCCGACCAGTTCCACCTCTTCGGCGTCGCCATCAGCTACGTGGACGTGATCTGCATCGGCGTCTCGGTGATTCTCATGATGATCCTGCAGCGGATCATCTTCCACAGCCGCATGGGCACCGCCATGCGGGCCGTGTCCTGGAACCCGTCGGTGGCCGCGTTGATGGGCGTCAACATCGACCGCGTGATCAGCTTCACCTTCGTGCTCGGTTCGGCGCTGGCGGCGGTGGCCGGCATCCTCTATGCCACCGCCTACCGCAAGGTGGACCCGCTGATGGGCCTGATGCCGGGGCTCAAGGCCTTCGTGGCGGCGGTGCTGGGCGGCATCGGCAACGTCCAAGGCGCCATGCTCGGCGGCCTCCTCCTCGGCCTCGTCGAGCAGCTCGGCTCCAGCTACATCAGCTCCTCGTGGAGGGACGCCATCGCCTTCACCATCCTCATCGTGGTCCTTCTGGTGAAGCCCTCCGGCCTGCTCGGCAAGGGCGCGGCGGAGAAGGTCTAGATGGCCGGGCTCTTCGGCGGCAGCGCGCTCAAGCGCAGCGGGCGCGCCGCTGCGCAGCTGGATCCCCTTCTTCATCGCCATCCCCTTCCTCGTCCTCATCGAGCAGAAGGTCGCGCTCAACCCGGACCTCGGGCTCGAGTACGCCTTCCAGAACATCAACCACATCGGCATCGCCGTCATCCTCGCCGTCTCGCTCAACCTGGTGAACGGGCTCACCGGCCAGTTCTCCATCGGCCACGCGGGCTTCATGGCGGTGGGCGGCTACGTCAGCGCGGTGATGCTGATGCGCGGTCCGCAGGAGGACCCGTACCGGATCTTCTTCCTGCTCGCCACCCTCACCGGGGCGTCGGCGGCGGCGCTGATGGGCTGGATTGTCGGCAAGCCCAGCTTGCGCCTGCGCGGCGACTACCTCGCCATCGTCACCCTGGGCTTCGGCGAGATCATCCGCGTCATCATCGAGAACACGCCTTTCTTCGGCGGCGCCATCGGGCTCTCCCCCATCCCCCACCGCGCCGACTTCGCCTGGATCTGGGCGGTGGCCATCATCACCATCCTCATCGCCAAGCGCCTGCGCGACTCCACCCACGGGCGCGCCTTCCTCTCCGTGCGGGAGGACGAGGTGGCGGCCGAGGCGATGGGCATCGACACCACCGGCTACAAGGTGCGCGCGTTCGTCATCAGCGCCTTCTTCGCCGGCGTGGCGGGCGCGCTCTCCGGCGCCTTCGAGGGCAATCTCGCCCCGCAGAGCTTCACCTTCGTGCGCAGCTTCGAGGTGGTGGCCATGGTGGTGCTGGGCGGCATGGGCTCCATCACCGGGTCCACCATCGCCGCCGCGGTGCTCACCATCCTCCCCGAGTACCTGCGCGCGCTGGCCAACCTGCGCATGGTCATCTACTCGGTGGCGCTGATCGTGCTGATGCTGGTGCGCCCCCGCGGCCTGCTCGGCACCCGCGAGGTGTGGGACTTCTTCCGCAGGCGGCGGCCGCAGGCGCAGCCGCAGAAGCGCGAGGCCAGCGAGCACATCATCGACGTGCAGAAGGCCACCATCCAGTTCGGCGGCCTCACCGCGGTGAGCGACTTCTCGCTGCAAGTGAAGCCGCGCGAGCTGGTGGCGCTGATCGGCCCCAACGGGGCGGGCAAGACCACCGTCTTCAACCTCCTCACCGGCGTCTACCCGCCCTCGTCGGGAAGGATCCTGGTCGTCGGCCGCGACACGCTCGGCCTTTCGCCGCACGACATCGCCCACCTGGGGGTGGCGCGCACCTTCCAGAACATCCGCCTCTTCCGCGAGCTCTCGGCCTTCGACAACGTGCGCATCGCCTGCCACCACCTCACTCGCGAGTCGATGGCGGCGGCGGTGCGCCACGGCTCGCTCTCCTTGCAGGAGGAGACCTGGATCGCGCAGCGCGCGGAGGAGCTGCTGGAGGTGATGGGCCTCTCCCACCGGCGCGACGAGGTGGCGAAGAACCTGCCCTACGGCGACCAGCGGCGGCTGGAGATCGCCCGCGCGCTCGCCACCGGCCCCCAGGCCCTGCTCCTCGACGAGCCGGCCGCGGGAACCAACCAGCGCGAGAAGGCCGAGCTGATGGAGCTGATCCGCTCCATCCGCGACCGCTTCGGCGTGGCCATCGTGCTCATCGAGCACGACATGAAGCTGGTGATGGGCGTCTCCGAGCGGATCCTGGTGCTCGACCACGGCGTCACCATCGCGGAGGGGCTGCCGCGAGAGATCCAGAGCAATCCGAAGGTCATCGCCGCCTACCTGGGCGAGAAGTACGCGAAGGACCACGCCGCCCAGATCGCCGCCGCGGGAGGGCCAAATTAGCGAAGGCGCTCCAAAGGGCGGCACGCTGCTCGAGCTCACCTCGCTCGACGTGCACTACGGCGCCATCCACGCCCTGCGCGGGGTCTCCTTTCGCGTGGGCGAAGGGCAGATCGTCACCCTCATCGGCGCCAACGGCGCGGGCAAGACCACCACCCTGCGCGCCATCAGCGGCATGCTCAAGCCCAGCGGCGGCAACATCCGCTATGCCGGCGCGGAGATCGCCGGGCTCAAGCCGCACCGGCTGGTGGCGCAGGGGCTCTCCCACGCGCCGGAAGGGCGCGGCATCTTTCCCAACCTGACCGTCGCCGAAAACCTCGAGCTGGGCGCGTTCTTGCGCCGGGACACCGCGGGCATCGCCGCCGACGCGGAGCGGGGGTTCACGCTCTTTCCCCGGCTCAAGGAGCGCGCCACGCAGATGGCGGGCACCCTCTCCGGCGGCGAGCAGCAGATGCTGGCCATCGCGCGCGCGCTGATGGCGCGGCCGCGGCTCCTGCTCCTCGACGAGCCCTCGCTGGGGCTCGCGCCCACGGTGGTGGAGACCATCTTCGCCATCGTGCAGGAGATCAACCGCCAGGGGGTGACCATCCTCCTCGTCGAGCAGAACGCGCACCTCGCCCTCGGCATCGCGCACCAGGGCTACGTCCTGGAGACCGGCTCGGTGGTCCACTCCGGCACCGGCCAGGACCTCCTCCGCTCGCCCGAAATCCGCAAGGCCTACCTGGGCGAGTGACGATCCGGCGGCGCCTCGTTTGCAGTACAGTCGCGGCGTGACCTGGACGGTGACGATTGCCGACGTGCTGCACGCGCGGAAGCGGATCGGCGATCGGCTCGCGGTGACGCCGCTGCGGCGGTATCCGGCGCTCGACGAGGCGGTGGGGTACGGCATCCAGGTCTTCGTCAAGCACGAGAACCACCAGCCCACGCAGTCGTTCAAGGCGCGCAACTGCCTCGCCGCGCTCACGGCGCTCACCGACCAGGAGAAGGGCCGCGGCGTGGTGGCGGCTTCCCGCGGCAACCACGGAGCGGGCCTCGCCTGGGCGGGCCAGATGCTGCGCGTACCGGTCACCGTCTGCGTCCCGCGCAAGAACAGCCCGGAGAAGAACGAGGCGATGCGCGGCTTCGGCGCCGAGGTGATCGAGGAGGGCGACGACTACGACGCCGCGGTCCACGTGGCGGACCGGCTGGCGAAGGAGAAGGGGCTCACGGTGGTGCACTCCACCAACAACATCCACGTCATCGCCGGAGCGGGAACCATGGCGCTGGAGATGCTGGAGCAGCACCGCTCGCTCGACGCGCTGGTCCTCGCGGTGGGCGGCGGCTCGCAGGCGGTGGGGGCGCTGACGGTGGCGCGCGCCCTGCGCCCTGGAGTCCAGGTCTTCGCGGTCCAGGCCGAGCGCGCCTCGGCCATCCACGACTCGTGGCACGCGGGAAAGCCGCTGCACGGCGGCACCGCCCAGACCTTCGCGGACGGCCTGGCCACCCGGAACACCTACGAGTCCACCTTCGCGCCGCTCTGCGAAGGGCTGGCCGGGTTCGTCAAGGTCAGCGAGGCAGCGCTCGCCGATGCGCTGCGCATGCTCTTGCGCACCACGCACAGCCTCGCCGAGGGAGCGGGGGCGGCGGGGCTCGCCGGCCTGCTCGCCATGCGTGAGAACCTGGCCGGCAAGTCGGTCGGGATCTGCATCTCCGGCTCCAACATCGACCAGGAGACCCTCCGCCGTGTCGTCTGCCGCGAGATCTGAGGGGCGTGGCCGGTGCAATATCGGGCCGCGCCGCCCGTATGGCGGGGCATGGACATGAGCCTGCTTCCTGAAGCGCCTCTCTCGGTGACGGACCGGTCCCGGCGGGGTCGGTTGCGCTGGGGCATCGGGCGGGTCCGCGGCTACGCGCGCGGCGTGCAGGCGCCGCCGCAAGGAGAGACCGAGAAGGCCCTCTACGGCTTCGCGCAGCCCATCCTGGGCGTGCGCGTGCTGCTCTCCGACCCGGAGCTGCTCAAGGAGGCGCTCTACCCCGCGGGCCTGCTCGCCGCGGCGTGCGCGCTGTATGCGAGCTTCGGCGGCGGCGGCCACGGCCAGTGGGGCGACTGGTTCACGCACTTCTACAAGGCCTTCGCCGCGCTCGCCCCGCTGCCCTCGTTCTTCTTCGCCAACCACTACGCCAGGGTCGCCTCGATGATCCGCTGGCGGCTCGGCTTCGGCGCCTGCGGGCCGCGCGAGATGCCCTGGGGCATGCTGGCCGGCCGCATGATCCGGCAGGCGCTCATCGTCGCCGTGGGCATCGCTCCCGTGCTGCTGGTCGCGCGCCTCTTGCCGGGCATCGGAAAGTTCCTCTCCGCGGTGGCACTGGGCATCTGGAGCTTGCACTGGGTGGTCGCCGACGCCTTCGACGACGCGCAGGTGCGCCTGCCGGGCGAGAGCGTCAAGGAATCCGTCCTCCGCGACCGCGCCGCGCCGCCGCCCTGGTTCGTGCGCTGGATGAACCGCGCCGCCGCCCGGCTGCCCCGCCCCTTCGGCGCGCCGATCCGCTGGTTCGCCCGCATCTGCGACAAGCTCGCGCTCGACTCGCGCGGCGAGATCTCCACCATGGAGACCCACCGCTCCATCGCGCTCGGCTTCTCCCTCAGCACCGCCGCGCTGCTCGCCACGCCGGTGCTCAACCTGCTCTTCCGCCCCATCATCATCGCGGGGTCGTCACACCTGCTCGGCCAGCTGGAGAAGCAAGAGAGCACCACGGCGAGCCCGCGCTCACCTCCGAGGCTGCGCGCCTCCGACCGGCGGATCGCGGCTCGCAGGAACCTCGGCGCTCGCCCCGGCGCGCTCGCTTCGCTGAATCAGCGAAGCTGGAACTCCGACTTCAGCTCTCGCGACGTGAGCAATTGCAGCGCGGCCTTTGGAGGCAGGTCCTCGTAGAGGATGCGGTAGATGGCGTCGTGCAGCGGCATGTCCACCAGGAGCTTGCGCGAGAGGTCGTGCACGCTCTTGGCGGTGCGCACGCCTTCCGCCACCTGCGTCATCCCCGCCAGCACCTCGCTCAGCTTCTGCCCGCGGCCGAGGCCGAGGCCGACGGTGCGGTTGCGCGACAGCTCGCCGGTGCAGGTGAGGACCAGGTCGCCCATGCCGGCGAGCCCGCTCAGGGTGAGCGGATTGGCGCCCTTCCTCATCGCCAGCCGCACCAGCTCGGCCAGCCCGCGGGTCATGATCGCCGCGCGGGTGTTGCTGCCGAAGCCCATGCCGTCGGAGATGCCGGCGGCGATCGCGCAGACGTTCTTCAGCGATCCGCCCAGCTCCACGCCGGCCACGTCCACGCTGGTGTAGACGCGGAAATGGTCGTTGGCGAAAGCGCGCTGCACCCGCTGCGCCATCTTCTCCCAGGGCGAGGCCGCCACCACCGCCGTGGGCATCTTCTGCATCACTTCCTTGGCGAAGGAGGGCCCGGAAAGACAGACCAGGTACGGATGCATCTCGGCCGGCAGCACGTCCTCCAGCACCTCGTTCATGGTGAGGAGCGTGTCGTTCTCGATGCCCTTCGTGGCGCAGACGATGGGAGTCGCCCTGGGCAGCGCCGGCGCCGCCTCGCGCATCACCGCCCGCGTCACGTGCGAGGGATTGACGGCGACCACCAGCTCCGCGCCTGCCAGCGACTCGGCGAGATCGTGAGTGCCGGTCACGCGGTCGGCGAGGCGGAAGCCGGGCAGGTACCGGGGATTCTCGTGCTGCGCGGCGAGCGCCTTCGCCACCTCGGCATCGTGCGACCAGATGGTGACGTCGTGACCGTTGTCGCCCAGCACGGAGGCGAGCGCCGTGCCCCAGCTCCCGCCGCCGATGACCGCTGCCTTCATCGAGTCACCCTCGGCGGAAGAATAGTCCGTTTCGCGATTTGCCGTCAGACCCTCGCCCTGGCAAGGACCATGGCCGAAAGCGCGAGCGCCGACGCCACCAGGTACGGCGAGCCCGGCGCCACCTCCTGGAAGAGCCAGCCGCCGAGAGCGGGCCCACCACCCGCGCGAAGCTCGACGCCGACTGCGAGATGCCCAGCGTGCCCCCCTGCGCGTCCGCCGCCGCCGCCCGGGAGATCAGGCTCGCCACCGAGGGCTGCGAGAGCCCGTGCCCGCAGGCGAGCCCGAACGCGCAGCCGTAGATCCCGCCCCACGAAGCCGCCGCCGGCACGCGCGCCCAGCGCAATCGCCGCCAGCGCGCAGCCCGCGATGAGCAGCCGGCGCTCGCCGAATCGGTGCGCGCAGCCGCCCGACCAGGCCCCCCTGCAGCGCCACCTGGATGATGCCGATGAAGCCGAAGAGGTATCCCACGCGCCGCACCAGTTGAGCGTGGTCCCGCGCGCCCACCCGCTTCTCGATGAAGAGCGTGAGGGTCGCTTCCATCATGGTGAAGCCCAGCATGAAGAGGAAGTAGACGAGCACCAAAGCATGCGCAGCCGCGGCTCGGCGAGGCCGTGGGTGAGCTGGCTGGAAGCGCGACAGGCGCGGGCGCACGCGAGCCGCGAGCTGCGCGGGGAGAGCGATTCCGGCAGGAAGAGCGCGGCCGCGACGAGGTTCAGCGCGGCCAGCGCCGCCGAGGCCAGGCAGGGCAGCGCATACGGGTTCTGCCGGAAGAGGCGGCCGTGCACGGCGCCGGAGAGGTTGGAGAGCACGCCGCCCAGCGCCGGCCCGAGGATGAAGCCGAGCCCGATGGCGGCGCCGATGAGCCCCATGCCCTTCGCCCGATCCTGGGGCGAGGTCACGTCTGCCACGGCGGCCTGCGCGGTGGGAATGGTGGCGCCGAAGATGCCCATCGCGGCGCGACCCACGAAGAGCAGCCAGAGCGTGCCGGCGAGGCCGAAGAGGGTGTAGCCGGCCACCGATCCGGTCAGGCCGAGGAGCAGAATCGGACGCCTGCCGACTCGATCCGAGATCCTCCCCCACATCGGCGCGAAGACGAACTGCGCCACCGAATAGGTGGACATGAGCAGCCCCACCGTCGCGGCGCGGGCGCCGAACGACTCCACGTAATAGGCGAGGAACGGAATGATGATCCCGAAGCCGACCAGGTCGATGAAGACGGTGACGAACAGGATCGGCAGCATCGGGAGCGCGCACCTTTAGCACGCCGCGTGCATGTCAGACCCCGCTGCGAGGATGCGCGCATGGGAAAAGCGGCCCTACAGCACGTCTGCAAGGAGTGCGGCTACCGGACGCCAAGTGGTTCGGCAAGTGCGGCGGCTGCGGCGCCTTCGGCTCGGTGGAAGAGGAGGCGCCTGCGCGGCGGGCGCGCCCTTTCCGCGGTGCTGCCCATCGATCAAGTGCCGCTCACGCCGGGCACGGCGGCACCGGACGGGCATCGGCGAGTTGGACCGCGCTCTCGGAGGCGGACTCGTCCCCGGCGCGGTGGTGCTGCTCGCGGGAGATCCGGGCATCGGCAAGAGCACGCTGCTCCTCTCGGCGCTGGACAAGCTCTCGCGGCCTCCGCCGTCCGGTCCTCTACGTGAGCGGGGAGGAGTCGCTGCAGCAGAATCCGGCTGCGCGGCGAGCGGCTGGGCACGCTCTCGCCCTCGCTGCACCTCGCGGCGGAGACGGACGCGGAGGTCGCGCTCGAGCATGCGCGCAAGCTGCGGCCCCGCGTCCTCGCGGTGGATTCCATCCAGACGCTCGCGCTGCGCGGAGCTGGAGAGCGCGCCCGGCTCGGTGACCCAGGTGCGCGAGGTGGGGCACCGGCTGGCCGCCTTCGCCAAGGACACCGGCACGCCGGTCATCATCGTCGGGCCACGTCACCAAGGAAGGCTCCATCGCCGGCCCGCGGGTGCTCGAGCACCTGGTGGACACCGTGCTCTTCTTCGAGGGAGACCGCAGCCACTCCTACCGCGTGCTGCGCGCGCACAAGAACCGCTTCGGCTCCACCAACGAGATCGGCGTCTTCGAGATGAAGCCGGAGGGCCTGGTGGAGGTGCCGAACCCCTCCGCCCTCTTCCTCTCCGAGCGGCCGCGAGACGCCTCCGGCAGCGCGGTGGTGGCGGTGATCGAACGGATCGCGTCCGCTGCTCGTCGAGGTGCAGGCGCTGGTGGCCGACTCCTCGTCGGGAGGCTCGGCGCGGCGCACGGCCATCGGGGTGGACTCGGGCGCGGGTGGCGCTGCTCACGGCGGTGCTGGAGCGAAAGGAAGGCATCGTGCTCTGCGACAAGGACATCTACGTGAGCGTCGCCGGAGGCGCCGAGCTCTCCGAGCCGGCGGGAGACCTGGCCATCGCCGCGGCCTTGATGTCCTCCTTGCGCGACCGGGCTCTTCCGCCGGGCACCGTCGTCCTCGGGGAAGTGGGCCTGGCTGGAGAGGTGCGGGCGGTCGGGCAGATCGAGCAGCGGCTGGCGGAGGCGGCGCAGCTCGGCTTCTCGCGCTGCGTCCTCCCGGAGGGAAACCGCGTCCGCACCGTCGCTCCGCCGCTGGAAGTGTGCGGGGTGCTCACGGTGGCCGCGGCGATGGAGGCGCTGTTCGACTGAGGCCACCCCGGGTTGAGTGCGCCGCGGGGTTCAGGCGCGGGCGACGGCCGTGTTCCAGCGGGCGAGGTGGGCCTCCCGCACCTCCGGCTTCATCTTCGGCTTGAACCGCTTGCCGGCGCGCCATGCCCCCTTGAGCTCCTTCAGGCCGGCCCACATGCCGGTGCCCAGGCCGGCCAGGAAGGCGGCGCCCAGCGCGGTGGTCTCGATCATCCGCGGCCGCTCGATGGGCGTCTGCAGCAGATCCGCCTGGAACTGCATGAGCAGGTCGTTCGCGGAAGCGCCGCCGTCCACGCGGAACATCGGCATGGGCTTTCCGATGTCCTGCGACATGGCCTGCGCCAGGTCGTGGATCTCGAAGGCGATGCCCTCCAGCACCGCGCGGGCGAGGTGGGCCTTGGTGACCCCGCGGTCGAGGCCGCAGATGAGCCCGCGCGCCTCCTGCCGCCAGTGCGGCGCGCCCAGGCCGGCCAGCGCGGGCACGAACACCACCCCGCCCGAGTCGCGCACCGACGCGGCCAGCTTCTCGATCTCCGCCGAGCGCTTGAAGAGCCCGAGCCCGTCGCGCAGCCACTGCACCGCCGCCCCGGCCACGAATGCGCTTCCCTCCAGCGCATAGGCCACCTCGTCGCCGATCTGCCAGGCCACCGTCCCGAGGAGCCCGTGCCTGGAGGTCACCTTCCTGGGACCTGCGTTCATGAGCAGGAAGGCGCCGGTGCCGTAGGTGCACTTGGCCTCGCCTTCGCCGAAGCAGGCCTGCCCCACCATGGCGCTCTGCTGATCGCCCGCGATGCCGGCGATGGGGATGCCGTCGGGCAGGATGCGCAGCCCCTTCGTCTTTCCGAACACCCCGGCGGAGGGCTTGATCGCGGGCAGCATCGCGCGCGGCACGCCGAAGAGCTGGAGCAGCTCGTCGTCCCAGGCGCGCTTCTCCAGGTCCATCAAGAGCGTGCGCGAGGCGTTGGTCACGTCGGTGGCGTGCACCGCGCCGGCGGTCAGCTTGAAGAGGAGCGCGGAGTCGATGGTGCCGAAGCAGACGTCTCCGTTCTCGGCGCGGGACTGCGCGCGCCTTGACGTGGTCGAGCAGCCAGCGCGCCTTGGTGCCGCTGAAATAGGCGTCGAGCACGAGGCCCGTCTTCTCGCGGATCCAGGGCTCCTTGCCCTGCGCCTTGAGCGCGTTGCACAGGTCGGCGGTGCGCCGGTCCTGCCAGACGATGGCGTTGTGCAGCGGACGGCCCGAGTGGCGATCCCACAGCAGGGTGGTCTCGCGCTGGTTGGTGATGCCGATGGCCTGCACGTCCTGGGGCTTGGCGGCGGCCTGGCGCATCGCCGCCGCGATCGACTTGAGCGTCGCCGTCCAGATGTCGTCGAAGTCGTGCTCCACCCAGCCCGGCCGCGGGAAGATCTGCCGGAACTCCACGTTCGCCTTCCCCTTCACCGACAGGCGCGAGTCGAGGAGCAGCGCCGTGCTGCCGGTGGTTCCCTGATCGATCGCGAGGACGTACCTGGCCATCAGTCCGCTCCCTGGAAGAACGACACGACGCTGCTGCACACCTCCGCTGACTCCGCATCGAGCGGAAGCAGATGGCCGCTGCGGGGAAGGATGCGCACCTCCACCTTGCTCGAGGCGAGCTGCCGCGAGAGCCTGCGCGAGCCCGCTGGCGCGATGGTGCGATCGAGCGCGCCGTGCAGGATCAGCGCGGGCGTCCGCACCCGGTGCGCGAGCTGCAGCGCCTGCCGGGAGAGAGCGAGCAGCTCCGGTCCCCAGCGCAGCGGGATCCTGGTGTAGGAGGCGGCCACCTTGGCGCGCTCGTCGGGCTCGCCCTGGATGTCGCGCCCGCCCTTGCCGACGATGAACGGCAGCGCCGGCAGCCGGCCCAGCACGTTGGCGAAGACCCAGGTGGCCCCGGCGAACTCGATGGCGGGCGCCAGGAGCGCGAGCGCGCCGAAGTCGGGCAGGCCTTCGCGCGCCCAGGAGCGCGCCGCGAGGTGGATGGCGAGGAGCCCGCCCACCGAGAGGCCGCAGAGAAAGACGCGCCGCGCTCCTTTGAGCGAGAGCAGTGCAGATTCCGCCGCGTTGAGCAGGTCCGATCGCGTGGTGACGTAGAGATCCTCCGGCGTGGTGCCGTGGCCGGGCAGGAGCGGTCCCAGGGCGCGAAAGCCGGCGGCCGCCAGCGCCTCGCCGACGGGCCGCACCTCCGCCGGAGAGCCGGTGAGACCGTGCAGGAGGAGGCAGGCGTCAGGTCCGTCGCCGAGCGCGAATGGATCCCCGGGTGCGGACATGCGGGGAGCGGCGATACCAGCTTGAGGCGGCCTCCGCAACGTTCCCGCGCCTCGGTCCGGGTGCTACAAGGCGCGCATGAGCCCCGACAAGCCGGAAACCCCTTCGCAGGTGCAAATCCAGCTGCAGATCGACGAGCAGACCGCCCAGGGCGTCTACGTGAACATGGCCATGGTCAACCACAACGAGACGGAGTTCGTCATCGACTTCGTCTACGTGCAGCCGCAGGCGCCCAAGGCGGTGGTGCGGGCGCGGGTGATCAACAGCCCCCGGCACATGAAGCGGCTCCTGCACGCGCTCCAGGACAACGTCTCCAAGTACGAGGCGCAGTTCGGAAAGATCGACGTCTCGGGAATGCTACCTCCGACGCTGGGGATGCCGCAGTGAACCTGGTCCGCCGGAAGTTCGTTCCGGACGGGCCCGGCCGATGAAATCGCGCGACCGCACGTAGTTTATGTCCGCTCCGTCGCCGGCTCCCGCGCGCGACCAATCATTCGCGACCATTCCACCGCGCGGCCATTGATTGTCACATAATCAACTCGTCCCGGGACAACCCCGCCACTGCCAAGGTCGAGGAGAACGCAAAGCCGGACCGAGGGTTCGTTCTCGGGGTCCGATTTCAAGGCGTCCGGGCAGCGCTGCGAGGGAGATGCGATGGCACGCATCCTGCTCCCGTCCCTCGCGAGCGCCGCACCATCGCGGCGCAGGGGAGGACCATGGAGAACCAGCAGGAGACGGCGGTCAGCGACGCGGGCGGGCGCAAGCCCTGGGCGGTCTACAACATCATCGAGCGGCAGGGCGGCAAGCGCATCTGGAGTCGCGTGGGCACCGCGTTCAAGAACCGCGACGGGAGCATCAACGTGTTCCTGGATTCGCTGCCCATCGGCGGCAAGATCCGAGATCCGCGAGGACGACCGCGAGCGGCAGCCCAGGGCGCCGGGCGCGCTGGCCGGGGAAGCGGAGGCCTGAGCCCCATGCACATCGCACTGATGGCGGCGCTGCTCTGCGCCGCGGCGGAGCCGTCCGCGCCGGCGCCGGTTGCCGGAGCGCAGGCGGCCGCGGCCAGCCCGCAGCGGAAGAAGAGCGGCAAGCCGCCCATGTCCGGCGTCCTCAACCTGAACCGCGCCACCGAGGCCGAATTGCAGCTCTTGCCTGGAATCGGCAAGCGGCGCGCGCAGCTCATCGTCGAGCGCCGCGCGAAGAAGCCCTTCGCCAGCGTCGACGAGGTCGGACGCATCAAGGGCATGCGCGCGCTGGTGCGCCGGTTGCGAGCGCACCTCGCCGTCGAGGGAGACACGACCCTGCGGCCGCTCCGTCCTTGACCCGCGCGGTGCGAAGGCGGTACTCGGCACCACGACAGCTTGAAGTCCGCCGCCGTGGTGCCCCGCATTCCGGGGGCCTTTGAGGGAAGCCGGTCGAATGCCGGCGCGGTCCCGCCACTGTAGCCGGGCAGCCGGTCCCAGAAGCCACTCGCGGAGGCATGCGGGGAAGGCGGGACGGCGCGCAGCGCGAGTGCGCTGCAGACCCGGGAGCCAGGAGACCTGCCTGGCGGCGCAACAGCGCTTTCACCTCTTCGAGAGAAAGAGGGGAGCCACTTGCCGCCGTCTCGCGCCCTCGCGCGCATCGTCTTCTCCTTCGCCCTGCTCTGGGGGACTTCTGCGCGCGCGCAGGAGGCCTCCGAGACCATCGAGGTGCACGGCGAACGGCCGCAGGGCTCGGTCCGGGCGCCGGCGGCGCAGAGCACCGTCATCGAGACGGCGCAGTACGCGGGCGAGGTGCGGTCGGTGTCGGAGCTCCTGCTCGGCGTCGCCCGGCGTCTCGGTGCATGCCCTGGGCGGGCCGGGGCAGACGGCCACCCTTTCGCTGCGCGGGGCGAGCGCCGACGAGTCGCTCATCCTCCTCGACGGCATTCCCCTCTCGGGACCCGGCGGCGGCGCCCCCGATCTGGCCGCGCTGCCGGCGACGTTGCTCGAGCGCATGATCGTGACCCGCGGCGTGTTGGGCGCGCAGTTCGGCGCCGGCGCGCTGGGCGGCGCCGTGGAGCTCGTGCCGCGGTCGGCCCGTGCGGGAAAGACGTTCGGCGCGGAGGTGTCGGCGGGGTCGTTCGGCACCGGCCGGCTCGCGCTCGACGCGGCGCTGCCGCTCGGCAACGGCAGCGCGCTCGTGGCGCTCCAGGGCGACCGGACCGCGGGAGGGTTCCAGTACGCCCGGCAGCTCACGCCGGAGATCGCCGGCGCGCCGTTTTTCGGCTTCCAGCGCGAAAACGCGGATGCGACGCGCGGCTCGGGCCTCGTGCGCCTGACGCAGGAGATCGGCGCCGCCACCGGGATCGACGTCCTCCTCCAGGGATCGCTCGGTGAGCGCGGCCTGCCCGGACCTGCCAGCGCGCCCACGCCGCGGACCCGGGAGATTGACGAGGGAAGCGTCGGCGGCCTGCGCCTGCGCGGCATGGCCGGACCTGCGGCGTGGTCGGTGCGCGCCTTCGGCCGCCTCGACCGGATCGAGCTGCGCGGCGCGCAGGCCTTCGGCGACTGCGCCGACGGCACGCCGGACTGCCCGCGCGACGACCAGCGCTCCTCCAGCGGGCGCGGCGAGGCGGAGCTGGCGCTGCCTGCAGGCGACGCGCAGCTCTTCAAGCTGCTCCTCTCCGCCGGCGGCGAGCACGCGCACGGCACCGAGACAGGCGTCCACGGCCGCAGCCTTCTCGCCGCGGCCATCTCCGACGACCTCGCGCTGCCCGCCGGGTTCTCGCTCCATCCCGCCCTCCGCGCGGAGAAGGCGGGCGCGGACGGCGGCGTCAGCCCGGCCCTGGAGGCGCAGTGGCAAGCAGCGCCGTGGACGCTGCGCGCAGGCTGGGGACTCTCCTTCCGGCCGGCCACCTTCACCGAGCTCTATCTCGATCGCGGCGGCGTCGCCGCCAATCCGCAGCTCCGGCCGGAGCGCGCCTGGTCGTTGGACGCGGGCGCTGCGTTTCGCAGGGAAGGCCTGAGGCTCTCCGCCGGCGCCTTCTGGTCGGAGTACCGCGACCTCATCCTCTACCAGCTCTTCCCTCCCGCCCGGGTCAAGCCCTTCAACGCCGGACAGGCGCGCATCGCAGGGATCGAGTTGCAGGCCGTGATGCCGCTCCCCGCGCGGCTCTTTGCCGAGCTCTCCTACAGCTTCCTCGACGCCATCGACGGCGAGGGTCACAAGCTCGCCTACCGCGCTCCGCACCGCGTGTTTGCCCGTCTCGCCCGCCACGGAGAACGCCTCGAAGGCTACGCGGAGGCGGGCTTCAGCTCCAGCATGCCGCGCAACGCGTTCGACTCGGCCTTCGTGGGTAGCCAGCTCCTCCTCAACGCCGGCGCCGGGGTGCGCGCCGCGGGCCCGCTCTGGCTCGACGTGGAAGCGAAGAACCTGCTCGACAACCGCACCTACGAAGACCTCTTCCAGTACCCGCTTCCGGGCCTCTCCATCGCCGTGATCGCCCGGGCGCGCCTCTGACAATCCGAAGGAGAACGCCATGAAGATCGCCGTCTCGCTCGCCGTCCTCGCCGCAACCGCCTGCGGCGGGCTGCAGCCTCCGCCGCCGGTCGACGCCACCCCGATGCCCGACGGCGGGCCGCTCGCCAGCACCCCGATGCCCGACGGCTCGCAGCTCGCGCCGTACGACCCGACCAAGCCCGGACAGCCGCGCCCGCAGGGCATGGCAGCCGCGGCGGGCCGCGCGTACATCACGCTCTCGAACCAGCGCGACACCGGCAACCTCCCGGTCAACGCCGGTCCCGGCTTCCTGGCCGCGCTGGTCCCGACCACCGGGCAGATCACCAGGATCGACCTGGGCGGCAGCGACGGCCACCAGTGCCAGAACCCGGGCGTGGTGCGCGCCTCGGCGGACGGCAAGCTCTACGCGTCCTGCTCCGGCGATTTCAGCGGCGCCGACACCGCGCGCGCCATCGTCGAGGTGGACCCCGCCTCCAACACGATGACCCGCCGCGCCGCCATCCCCGACGGGCTCGTCCCCAACGGCATCGCCGTGACCGCGACGAAGATCTGGACCGGCGACACCAGCTCCGCGCGCGTCTTCAGCATCGATCGCGCAACCTTCACCGCCGACACCAAGGCGCCCGTCCCGCTCGACTGCCCCAAGACGAAGGACACCGGCTTCACCTACACTCCCGACGTGATCGCGGTGGGCAACGACGTCTATGCGCTCTGCGCCTCCGACATCGCCGGCGCGCTCTACAAGCTCGACGGCGCCACCGGTGCCGTGAAGGGGCAGACGGCGGTGGGCGCCGGTCCTACCGAGCTGACCGCCCTCGACGACGGGCGCATTGCCGTAATCAATTTTCTCGACAATACGCTCTCGCTCGTCGCGGCGCCGGCGAGCGGCACCCTCACCTCCACCTCCGCGCTCACCTTCTCCAGCCAGACCTCGGGTCTTCAAGACATCCGCGCCGTCGGCCACATCCTCTTCACCGTGGCCTCCGGCAGCAACACCGCCCAGCGCATCGACCTGGACGCGGCCGGCGGTCCCCGCGTGGTGAGCGAGGCGAACTTCGGCGCCGGCGCCGGCCCCTGGAACATCCTCCCGCTCGATGCCGTGCAGGCCATCGTGACCAATCGCGGCGCCAACACGGTGGCCGCCGCGCAGTGGGTGGACGTGAAGTGACCCTGCTCCTGGCGCTCTTGCTCGCGGCCGGGCCGCGCCAGCACCTCGGGCCGCGCGCTCCGGCAGAGGTGAAGCGGGTGGTCACGCTCGCGCCTTCGCTCTCGGAGATCGTGCTCGCGCTCGGAGCAGGAGACCGGCTCGCCGGCGTC
The DNA here is from genome assembly GCA_963792275.1 of uncultured delta proteobacterium. GTDB lineage: Bacteria > Myxococcota > Myxococcia > Myxococcales > 40CM-4-68-19 > 40CM-4-68-19. Next base: position 154,954 of record CAWBVQ010000003.1, on the reverse strand, counting down.
ACCCGCTTCGACGACGACCCGCGCACGGCGAGCTTGCCGCGCATCGGCGGGTACAACGACCCGCAGCCCGAGGCGGTGCTGGCGGTGAAGCCCGACCTGGTTCTCGCCGAGCCGGCGCCCGCGAATCGCGGACCGGTGGAAACGCTGGCGCGGCTCGGCGTTCCGGTGGACGCCTTTCCCCTCGCCACCGTGGAGGACATCGAGAACGCCGTGACCGGCATCGCGCAGCTTCTCGGCAAGCGGGCGGAAGGAGAAGCGCTGCGGGAACGCATCGAGCAGGCGCGCACCCGCTCGCGGGCCAGGGCGCGGGGATTGCCGCGCGTGCGGGCGCTCCTCGTCTTCGGCCTCGACCCGCTGGTGGTCGCGGGGCGCCGCAGCTTCGCCGGCGAGTTGCTCGAGGACGCCGGCGGAGCCAACGCGGCCGGAGACGGCGACGCGCCCTTCTTCCGCATGAGCGCGGAAGGAGCGGTGCGGGCGGCTCCGGACGTCATCGTGCTCTGCGGCGTGGACGCGCCGCAGGGGCGGGGCGCCGTTCCCGGGCTCGAGAAGACCCGCACCGTCTCGCTGCGCTCCACCGCGCTGCTCCATCCCGGCCCCCGGCTGCCGGAGGCGCTGGGCGATCTCGCCGCGGCGCTGGGCAGATGAGGCGCTCCGCCGCGGCACGCGCCGCCCTGGCCGTCGCGGTCCTCCTGCCGGTGGCGGCGGTCGCGCTCGCGGTCGGGCTCTCCACCGGCGCGGGCACCCTTTCCCTTCACGCGGCGCTGCGCGGAGAGGAACCCGACGCGACCGTGCTCTTCCGGCTGCGCGTCCCCCGCGTGCTGCTCGCCGCCGAGGTGGGGGCGGCCCTCTCCGTCGCGGGCGTCGCGCTGCAGGCGCTCCTGCGCAACCCGCTCGCGGATCCCTTCGTCTTCGGCCTCTCCGGCGGCGCGGCCATCGGCACGGCCGCCGTCACCATCGCCTCGGGAACCGCGGTCGGCGCGGCGGCGCTCTCGGCCGCGTCGTGGTTCGGCCTTCTCCCCTCGCAGCTTGCCGCGGTGGCGGGCGCGCTCCTCGCCGCGTTCTTCGTCTTCACGCTCGGCCGCGCTCGCGGCCAGCTGGAGCCCACCCGCGCGCTGCTCGTCGGCGTGGTCTTCAATTCCTTCGCCTCCGCGGTGGTGCTCTCGGTCGAGGCCATGCTCCGGCCGGAGCAGACGCAGGCGGTGATGCTCTGGCTCTCCGGCACGCTGGGCTACGAGCCCATGCCGCTGCTCGGGGGAGCCGCCATCGCGCTCCTGGTGCCGGCGGCCATCCTCATCGCCCTCGCCGGCCGCCTCAACCTGCTCGCGCTCGGCGACGAAGGCGCCTCCGCGCTCGGCGTGGACGTCGGCCGCACCCGCATCCTCGCCTTCTTCGCCGCCAGCGCCGCGGTGGGAATCGCCGTCGCCTTCACCGGCCTGGTGGGATTCGTGGGGCTGGTGGTGCCGCACGCGGTGCGCCTCGTGACCGGCCCGGACCACCGCGTGGTGCTGCCCGCCTCCGCCCTGGGCGGCGCGGCCTTCCTGGTCCTTGCCGACGCGCTCGCCCGCGTCCTCTTCCGCGGCCTCGGCGCGGAGCCTCCGGTGGGCGCCGTCACCGCCATCGTCGGGGCGCCGCTCTTCGTGCTCCTCTTGCGGAGCCGGCGATGAGAAGAGACGGGCCGCTGCTGGAGGCGCGCGACCTGCGCTACCGCCACGCGGCGGAATTTCCCGACGCCGTCTCCGGCGCCTCGCTGCGCATCGACCCCGGCGAGGTGGTGGGAATCATCGGCCCCAACGCCGCCGGCAAGAGCACGCTCGCGCGCCTTTGCTGCGGCCTGCTCGCGCCCCAGCACGGCTCGGTTGCGCTGCAGGGCGCGCCGCTTGCCCGCCTCTCGCGCCGGGAGCGGGCGCTCCGCGTCGCCTTCCTTCCCCAGCAGCATCCCCACGATCTGGCCTTCAGCGCGCGCGAGGTGGCGCTGATGGGCAGGGCGCCCCACCTCGGCCTCTGGTCGCTGGAAGGGCCGCACGACCTCCAGCGCGCGGAGGCGGCGCTGGCGGAAGCCGACGCGCTCGATCTCGCCGATCGCCCCATCGCGCAGCTCTCCGGCGGCGAGCGCCAGCGCGTCTTCCTCGCGCGCGCCTTCGCGCAGGACGCGGCGCTGCTCGTCCTCGACGAGCCGACGGCGGGCCTCGATCTCGCCCATCAAGTCTTGCTGGTGAATGCCCTGCGGCGGCGCGGCCAGCAGGGAGGCGGGGCCATGCTGGTGCTGCACGACCTCGCGCTCGCCGGCGCCGCCTGCGATCGCCTGGTGCTCATGCTCGCCGGCCGCGTGCTCGCGCAGGGCACGCCCGCGGAGGTGCTCACGCCGGAGGTGCTCTCCCCGGCGTACGCCACGCAGGTAGACGTGGTCCGCGATCCCGCAACCGGGCAGCGGCTGGTCGCGCCGCGCATCGCGCGCTGATCATTCGAGGTAGAGCGTCAGCCCGCCCTCGAAGAACTGGTCGTAGGGACCTTCCACGCGGCGGCGCCAGACCACTTGCAGGCCGCCCTTCTCGGTGAGGATGCCCAGGCCCGCGGAGAGCCACCACTGCTGCGCCGTCGTGTCCCAGGTCGCGCCGGAGCGCAGCACCAGCGACTCGCCCACCAGCAGCTCTCCGCCGAGCGCGGCCTTGCTCTTCACGTGGCTCGTGTCGGAGAAGTCCGCCTTGTAGTCGAAGGCGAGGTGCCAGTCGGTGTCGGTGCCCCAGGCCACTCCCGCCGTGGCGGTGAGCGGGAAGAGCGGGATCTTCTCGGTGGCGATGTTCTGCACCACCGCCGCCCAGGAGAAGTTGCCCCGTCTCGAGAGCAGGCCCACGTCCTGGGCGAACTTCTGCACCAGGCCGTCGGGAGTCTGGAAGCGGAGGAACTTCGTCTCGCCGCCGACGAAGAGCGCCTGCCCTATCGCTCCCGAATACCCGGCGCCGAGGCTCCAGCCTTCGCCCCGGCCGGAGGGCTGTCCGCTCGCCCACCGGGAGAAGAGCAGTCCGGTGCCGGCGGCCGTGGACGCCGAGTCCACCACGCTCGCGAGCACGGCCTGCGCGGGGAACTTCGAGTCGTAGAGCCCGTCCACCTCCAGGTGGTAACGGCGCGCCTGGGAAAGACCGGCGGGGTTCACCGAGAGCGCGTCGTTGCTGGTGGCGATGGCGGCGTGCGCTCCTCCCATGGACGCGGCGCGCGGCGGTTCGACGTTGGTGGGCCAGGGCGCGCCGGGATCCTGGACGCGGTTGTCGGCGAGCGCCGCCGTGGCGGCGAGAAACGCCAGGAGTGCCAATCGCATCGCGGCACAGTATAGCGTCTGGCCTGTGTCGGACCGCTTTGCTACCTTGCGCGCTCCATGAAGCACTCCTTGCGAACAGTGGTCGTCCCCGCCGCCGGCCTGGGCACGCGCTTCCTGCCCGCCACCAAGGCCGTGCCCAAGGAGATGCTGCCCATCGTCGACGTCCCCACCATCCAGCTCATCGTCGACGAGGCGGTGAAGGCAGGCGCGCAGCAAGTGGTGCTGGTGAACGGGCGCGGCAAGGGCGCCATCGAAGACCACTTCGACCGCAGCTACGAGCTGGAAGACACGCTCGCGCGCAAGAACAAGCGGCGAGCTGTTCGAGCAGGTGCGCCGCATCAGCGAGATGGTGCGGCTCCTGAGCATCCGGCAGAAGGAGCCGATGGGGCTGGGTCATGCGGTGCTGGCGGCGCGGCCCGCGGTGGGCGCCGAGCAGTGGTTCGGCGTGCTGCTCGGAGACGACCTCATCGACTCCGAAGAGCCCGCCATCGGCCAGCTCGCGCGCGTGGCCATGGAGACGGGCAAGGCGGCGGTGGCGTTGATGCCGGTGCCCGACGATCAGACGCAACTGTACGGCGTCGCCGCAGGCAAGCAGCTCGGCTCCGGCAACATCGAGGTGGAGAAGATCGTCGAGAAGCCGCCGCGCGGGACCGCGCCCTCCAACCTCGCGGTCATCGGCAGATACGTCCTGCCGCCGGACATCTTCGGCATCCTCGAGCAGGTGAAGCCGGGCGCGGGCGGGGAGATCCAGCTCACCGACGCGCTCGCCGTCCTGGCGCAGCAGGACCGGCTGGTCGGCGTGCGCTTCAAGGGCGAGCGGCACGACGCCGGCGATCGGCTCGGCTACCTCCAGGCCAACATCGCCTATGCGCTGAAGCGGCCCGACCTGCGCGAAGGGCTGCTCTCGTTCATGCGCAGGGCGGTGCAGTGATGCGCCTGCTCCTCGCCGCGCTCCTCGCCTACATCCCTCCAGTCGGGGTCGCTGCTCAAGCACACCGCCGCCCGCGCGCAGGCGCTGGGCAGGGCGAAGGAAATCACGCTCTCCGGCACGCTGAGCGTGTCCGGGCAGCCGGCGCACCCCGCGCAGCTGGTGCTGCGCTTCCCGCTGCAGTGCAGGCTCGACGGCGAAGGGGGCCTCTCCTTCGCGGTGCGCGGCACGGCTGCCCGCCCCAGCGGCGCCGCAGAGGGCACCATCGGCCCCGCCCTGCAGCTCCTGCAACTTGCCTGTCCGTTCCTCGCCTACCGCGGCCTCTCCGCCGCCGACGTGGACACGGCGCTTCCGCGCAGCCGCCGCGCAGGTGGGCGCCGACCTCACCGCCGGCTCCGCCCTGAGCCGGCTGGAAGACCGCGTCGTCTACGTGCTCGGCGCCGGTCCGCGCGACACGGCGCGCCCGCAGCTCTGGCTCTACAAGGACACTGCAGCGCCGGCGAGGCTGATCGGGCAGGGCGGCCTCGACCTGCGCCTCTTGCAGTACGGCAACCCCGCGGCGGCGGACTGGTTCCCCCGCGTGCTCGAGCTGTGGAATGCAGGGCAGCTCGCGGCGCGGTTCGAGGTCCTGGAGACGAAGGGCGCGCGCGAGACGGCGGAGGAAGAGGAAGACGATTCCCGCGAATGAGCTGTTCGCAGTCGCCCTGAACGTCCCGGCGGGAGACGGCGTCTTCACCTACCGGATCGCGCCGGAGCTGGGCGAGGCCGCACCGGGACGGCGCGTGCTGGTGCCGCTGGGCAGGCGACAAGCGACAGGGGTGATCCTCGGCGCCGGCGAGGCGCAGGGGCAGGTGCGCGACGCGGTCCGGCTGCTCGACGACGCGCCGATGCTCACGGCGGAGGTGGTGGAGCTGGCGCGCTGGGCGGCGGCGCACTACCTGGCGCCGCTCGGGCCGGCGCTCAAGGCTGCCCTTCCGCCGGGCATCGAGGTGCGCGACGTCCTGGTGCCGCGCCTCACCGAGGCCGGTCGCGCCCTGCTTGGAGGCGGGACAGCTGGACCTGCCCGGGCAGGAAGAGGCGCAGCGGCGCGCGCTGCGCAAGGCCGCGTCGGGGGCCAGGCTCTCGCGCGCCCTGGGCGCCACGCTGGCCCGGCAAGGCCTGGTCACGCTCCAGCGCCAGGAGGCGCCGCCTCGCGTCGCCCACCCGCGCGTCGAGGTGGCCCAGGCGGCGGAGGGAGCCTCTCCGGACGCCGTCCGCAAGGCGCCGCGCCAGGCCGAAGTGCTCGCCTGGCTCCTCGCGCGAGGTGGGCCGGTGCCGGTGGAGGAGCTGCTGGCGGCCTTTCCCCGGGCACGCCCGCAGCTGCGCGGGCTGGTGCAGCGCAAGCTCGCCACCGTTGCCCAGGTCGCGGCGGGCGCGGCGGCGTTGCCGGATGCGCCCTGGGGCGACCAGCGCCATGACCCCACGCCGGCGCAGTCGAGAGCGCTCCGCGAGCTGGTCATGGCGGTCGACGCGCGCGCCTTCGCGCCCTTCCTCCTCCACGGCGTGACCGGCAGCGGCAAGACCTGGGTCTACCTGGAAGCCATCGCGCACGCGCGCTCCGCTGGGGCTGGGCGCGCTGGCGCTGGTGCCGGAGATCGCGCTCACGCCGCAGCTCGCCGGCCGCTTCCGCGCGCGCTTCGGCGACGACGTGGCGGTGCTCCACTCCGGGCTCTCCGAGACCGAGCGGCTGGGCGAATGGCGCCGCGTCCGCGAGGGTCGCGCCGGCATCGTGGTGGGCGCCCGCAGCGCGGTCTGGGCACCGGTCTTGCGCCTGGGCATCGTCGTCGTCGACGAGGAGCACGAGCCCTCCTACAAGCAGGAGGACCGGCTCCGCTATCACGCCCGCGATCTTTCGCTGGTGCGGGCGCAGAAGGCGGGCGCGGTGGCGGTGCTGGGCAGCGCCACGCCGTCGCTCGAGACGCTGCGCCGGGCGCACGAGGGCAAGCTGCGCACGCTGAGCCTGCCGGAGCGGGTGGACTCGCGCCCGCTGCCCGCGCTGACGCTCATCCGGCGGCGCGTCTCCGACGAGCTGCTCACGCCCGAGCTGTCGTCGGCGCTGCGCGAGGTGGTGGGGCGGGGCGAGCAGGCGATCCTTTTCCTCAACCGGCGCGGCCATACCCGCACGCTGATCTGCGCCGGGTGCGGTTCGGCGGTGGGATGTCCCAACTGCTCGGTCGCCCTGGTGCTGCACCGCGCCGGGCGCGAGCGGCTGCGCTGCCACCTCTGCGGGCACGACGAGGCGCCGCGCACAGAGTGTGCGGCGTGCGGAGCGGCGAAGTTGACCGCGTTCGGGGGAGGCACCGAGAAGGTGGAGGAGCAGCTCGAGGCGGTGGTTCCGCAGGCGCGGGTGGCGCGCCTCGACCGCGACGCCGCCGGAGGCCCGGGGCAGGCAGCTGCCGTCCTCGCCCGCTTCGCGCGGCGCGAGCTCGACGTGCTGGTCGGAACGCAGATGGTCGCCAAGGGGCACGATTTTCCCGGCGTCACGCTGGTGGGCGTTCTCGACGCGGACGGTCCCATGCACCTGCCCGACTTCCGCGCGGCCGAGCGATGCATCCAGCTGCTCACGCAGGTGGCGGGGCGCGCCGGCCGCGGGCTTGCCCCGGGCCGCGTCCTGGTGCAGGCGTTCCGTCCCGAGGCCGTCAGCCTGGACTATGCGGGCTTTGCCGCCGCCGAGTTGCAGCGCCGCGAGCAGCTCCACTTTCCCCCTTTCGCGCGCCTCCTCGCCGTCCGCCTCCAGGGCAACTCCGAGCCCGCTGTCCGCGGCGCCGCCGAGCGGCTTGCCGCGACCGCAAGGCTCCTGCTGGCGCGCGGCGAGGCGGTAGACGTGCTGGGACCCGCCCCGGCGCCGCTCGCCCGCATCCGTGGCAAGCACCGCTGGCAACTGCTGCTCCGGGCGCGCGACCACGCGCCGCTCCACAGGCTCGGGCGCGCGCTGCGGTCCGGGCATCGCGTCCCCGGCGTGGAGCTCGCCCTCGACGTGGATCCGGCGGCCCTCCTCTGAATCGAAGCGCCTCTTGCGGAATCCATTCTGGCGGCAACGCCCGGCTCATGGATATACTGACCATCTGTTGAACGGCCGCACGCTGGAGGAGCGACCAAGCATGGCACTGCGTGAAATCCTCATCTGGCCCGACCCCCGCCTGAAGCAGAAGGCCAAGCCCGTGGGGGATGTGGACGCGAAGGTCCGCAAGCTCTGCGACGACCTCGCGGAGACCATGTACGAGGCCAACGGCGTCGGGCTCGCGGCGCCGCAGGTCGGCGTGCTCCAGCACATCATCGCCATGGACGTGGAGCAGCGCGCCGCGGAAGGCGAGGAGCCGAAGAAGAAGGGCGAGGGCCTCTTCTGGCTCATCGACCCCGTGCTCAAGGTGGGCGAGGGCGAGTTCACCTACAGCGAGGGCTGCCTCTCCATCCCCGACGAGTACGAAGACGTGACCCGCTTTTCGCACATCGTCGTGGAGTACACCGACCGCGACGGCCGCCGGAAGCGCAAGGAAGCCGATGGCTCGCTGCTCTCCGTCTGCGTCCAGCACGAGATGGACCACCTGCAGGGCAAGCTGTTCGTCGATCACCTGAGCGCGCTCAAGCGCGAGCTGATCCGGCGGCGGATGAAGAAGATGAAGGCGCAGCGCGAGGCGGAGAGGAAGGGCGAGTCCACCGCGCCTGTAGTCGTCGCCGGCAAGTCAGGGGAAATCGCCGGACCTGTGAGGGAGGCGGACCATGCTGGCGCTGCTCGCCTTGCTGCTGTGCGCTCCTCCCGCGGGGCAGCTGCTCGACCTGCGCGACGGCACGCTCACCTACACCGTGGTGCACAAGCTGCACGAGGTTCACGGCACGACCCACCAGGTCGAAGGGCGCGCCCTGGCGCAGGCCGATGGGACCGTCAAGGTGCAGGTCCGCGCCAAGGTGGCCTCGTTCGACAGCGGCAACTCCAACCGCGACGAGCACATGCGCGAGGTCACGCATGAGGCGATCCACCCGTATGCGGAGGTCAAGGGCACGCTCTCGGGAGTCACCCTCCCGCTCAGCGGCCCGGTGCAGGCGGTCCTGCACGCGGTCGTGGAGCTCAACGGCGAGAAACTGACCCAGGACGTGCCCGTCCGTCTGGAGCCTCGGGAAGGCGGAGTGGGGGTCACCTTCAGCTTTCCCATCAGCCTCGATGCGCTCAAGATCGAGCGCCCGCAGCTGCTCCTGGTGAAGGTGGACGACCGTGCCACCATCTCCGGCGACCTGCGGTTCGGAGCGGCGAAATGATCGCCGTGCTCTTCGCCCTCTCCCTGTCGTTGCAGGCCACACCTCCGGAGCAAAAGCCCTCCCCGCCGCCGGCATCGCAGCCCGGGGACATCGACCTCCTGCCGCATGAGGCCGTTCCCGATGCGGCCACCGCCGCGCGCCAACAGGAGGTGGAGAGGCAACTGCACCGGCGCCGCCAGATGCTGCAGCTCCACCAGCTGGGCGGGATGCTCACGCTCGCCTCGCTGGGCGCGACGGTGGTGTTCGGCGAGCTGAACTACATCGACAAGTACGGCGGCGGCGGCGACACCGGCCGCTGGTCGCCCTGGCACCTCGGCAGCGCCTACACCGCCACGGCCATCTTCGCGGCCACCGGGGCGCTGGCCATCCTTGCCCCGAGCCCCATCGAAAAGCCCGCCCGCCTGGACACCGCCATGCTGCACAGGATCGCCATGGGCGTTGCCAGCGCGGGCATGGTGACGCAGATCCTCCTCGGCATCCTCACCGCCAGCAAGGAAGGCTCCGTCTCGCAGCGGGACTTCGCGCTCGCCCACCAGATCGTCGGGTTCACCACCTTCGGCGCCACCGCGGTGGGCTTCGGCGTCCTGACGTTCTGACCGGGCGCCGCAGGGAATGGTCGAAGCTCGCTTGCGCCAGCCGGCCGGCGCTGCCACAACTGGTGCATGGAAAACGACTCCCGGAGCAACTGCCTCGCCCGGCTGCGGGAAATGGATGCGGCGTTGGAGCGGATGGAGCTCGAGCTCCCGGAAGACGTCCGCTCGGTGGGCGCGGATGCCCGCCGCCACGTCGCCGTCTGGCTGGAGCGCCTCGAAGACGTTGCCGCCGATCCGACGCAGCTCACCGAGACGCTGCGCGAAATCTCCGGGCTGATGGACGCGCTCACCGTGCGCTTGTTGCTGGCTCCCTGGGGCGGCCCCCGGCGCGGGAGCCTTGCGAGCTGACCGGCGGTGGAGGATCCCGACCCGCGCGCATCACCGCTCCGATCGGCTGCCCGCCGGGCGCCGCTTCGACGAGGTGGAGTGCACCGTTTCGCACCTCTTGCGCTTTGCTCATCCCGCCCTCGGCGGCCGACGCTACGGCGAGGCGCTCCTCCAGGGAATCGCAGCGCGCGGAATCCTTCCCGGGCGCAGCGGCGTGATCGAGATCGGCGGCGGCGCGGGACACGTGGCGGAGGCCGCGTTCCGCGGCGAGGCAGGGCCCTTCACCGGAGCGCGCTGGACGTCGCTGGACCTCTCTCCCGCCTTGATCGCGGCGCAGCGCCGGCGCCTCCTCGAGCCATCGCAGCCGCGCGGCGCGCACCCGCGCTGGTCGGGCGTCCGCGCGGACGCAGTCTCGCTGCCCGTGCGCAGCGCGTCCGTCGACGGCCTCCTGCTTGCGAACGAGGTGATCGCCGACCTGCCGGTGGAGAACGGCCGCAACACCGGCGCGCTCCAACTCGTGCGGGAGATCTCCCGCATCCTGGCCCCCGGAGGAGCCGCCGTCCTCACCGAGTTCGGCGGCGATTTCGCGCCCGGTCCACTGCGGCTGCTCGCCGCCTCCGGCCAGGGCGAGCACGTAGAGTGGTCCATCGACTTCCGCGAGCTTCGCGCGGCCGCCGTGGAAGCGGGCCTCGCCGTGGACGAGGTTCCGCTGCACGAGCTGATCTCCGCCGACCTGAGCGTGCGCTGCGCCAGCTACACGGATCTCTGGCGCCTGCGGCGCGTCGCGTCCTGCGAGGTGTTCGCCGCGCCGGCGGCGGAAGTCCGCAAGCGCTTCCCCCTGCTCTCGCGCGTTCTCGCGCTGGAGCTGCCGCCGCTGGGCTCGCCGCACTGGCCCGATGCGACCGCCCCCGCCGGTTTCGCCCAGCTTTTTCGCGCCCTCATCCTCCGCCGGGAGTGACCTTCGCAACCGGGCCCTCCGAGCGCCCGCAGTGACAAAGGGGCGCTCTTTTCTTATCTTCCCGCCCCCATGCCGAACCCCCGCAGTGCCGCAGACATCCGCGAAGCCTTCCTCCGCTTCTTCGAGGAGCGGGGGCACAGGCGAGTGAAGAGCTCCTCGCTCGTTCCCCAGAACGACCCGACGCTGCTCTTCACCAACGCCGGCATGAACCAGTTCAAGGACGTCTTCACCGGGCGCGAGACGCGCGAGTACAAGCGCGCCGCCTCCTCGCAGAAGTGCGTCCGCGCCGGCGGCAAGCACAACGACCTGGAAAACGTGGGCTTCACCGCGCGCCACCACACCTTCTTCGAGATGCTGGGAAATTTCTCCTTCGGCGACTACTTCAAGAAGGACGCCATCGCCTGGGCATGGGAATTCGTCACCCGCACCCTGGCGCTTCCGGCGGAAAAGCTCGCGGTGACCGTGTTCCGCGACGACGACGAGGCGGAAGGCCTGTGGAAGGCGGTGGGGGTGCGCAAGGAGCGCATCTTCCGCCTGGGCGAGAGGGACAACTTCTGGGCGATGGGCCCCACCGGCCCCTGCGGCCCGTGCAGCGAGATCCACCTCTACCGGCTGCCGCAGGGAACGCAGGCGCAGCTCGACGAGCACGCCCACCGCTTCTTCGCCCTCGACCAGGCGGAGCAGCTGGGCAGCGACTCGTGGATGGAGATCTGGAACCTCGTCTTCATGCAGTTCGAGCGCAAGGAGCCGGACGGGCCGCTGCAGCCCCTGCCGCGGCCCTCCATCGACACCGGCGCCGGCCTCGAGCGCGTGGCCGCGGCGGTGCAAGGCGTTCCCTCCAACTACGACACGGATTTGTTGAAGCCGCTGATCGACGAGGCCTCGCGCATCAGCGGCAAGGCCTACTCCGCAACCGAGGCCGTCGATGCCCGCGGACCTTCCGCTTCGATGCGGGTGATCGCCGATCACTCGCGAGCGGCGGCGTTCCTTCTCGCTGACGGCGTGCTTCCCTCCAACGAGGGCCGCGGATACGTGCTCCGGCGCATCATGCGCCGCGCCGTCCGCCATGCGCAGCGGCTCGCGCCGGACGAGCCGTCGCTCTACGCGAAGGTGTGCACGCGGGTGATCGATCTGATGGCCGGCCCGTATCCGGAGCTGGTGGACTCGCGCGCGCGCATCCTCGAGACGGTCCAGCACGAGACCGACCTGTTCCTGCGCACCCTCGACCGCGGCAACGCCATTCTCGCCGAGGAGCTCGCCCGCACCCGGCAGCTCTCCGGCGAGGTCGCGTTCAAGCTCCACGACACGTACGGGTTTCCTCTCGACCTCACGCAGGTGATCGCCGCCGAGAGCGGCGCATCGGTGGACGTGGATGCGTTCGAGAAGCTGATGGAGGAGCAGCGCGCGCGCGGGTCCTTCGCGGGCTCGGGCGAGGCCGCCGTCGCCGATGCGCACAAGTCGCTCGCCGCCGAGGTGGGCGAGAACGAGTTCCTCGGCTACCAGGAGGTCGCCTCGGAGGCGACGCTGAAGGGGATCCTCGTGGCCGGCCGGCGCGCGCAGAAGATCTCCGCCGGAGAGGAGGGCGAGCTGACCTTCGACCGCACCCCGTTCTACGGCGAGTCGGGCGGGCAGCTCGGCGACACCGGCTTCGTCACCAGCAACTCGTCGCGCGCGCAGATCCTCGACACGCAGCGCCCGGTGCACGGCCTCATCGTCCACAGGGCCAAGGTTCTGGAGGGCAGCTTTTCGACGGGCGAGAAGGTGGAGCTGGTGGTCGATCCGGCCCGCCGGGCAGGGCTGCGGCGAAACCACAGCGCCACCCACCTGCTCCACCGCGCCCTGCGCGAGATCCTCGGCGAGGGCGTGAAGCAGGCCGGCTCGGTGGTGGCTCCCGACTACCTGCGCTTCGACTACACGGCGTACCAGCCGCTCACCGACGAGCAGCGCGTCCAGCTGGAGCGGCGCGTGAACCAGCTCGTGTACGAGAACCACGAGGCGCAGACCCGGGTGATGGACCCCGAATCCGCGATGAAGTCCGGAGCGATGGCGTTCTTCGGCGACAAGTACACGCAGCTCGCCAAGGTGCGCGTGCTGCAGATCGGGCCGTCGGTCGAGCTCTGCGGCGGCACGCACGTGTCGCGGTCGGGCGACATCGGCTTCTTCAAGGTGGTGAGCGAAGGCGCCATCGCCGCCGGCGTGCGCCGCATCGTGGCGGTGACCGGACCGGAGGCGCTGGAGCTGGTCCACGGCGAAGAGCAGCAGCTCGCGCGGGCTGCGGCTGCCCTGAAGACGGCGCCGAAAGACGTGGCGCTGCGCGCGGAGCAGGCCGCGACCCGCATCAAGGAGCTGGAGCGGGAGCTGGAGCAGCTCCAGCGCAAGCAGGCGACGGCGAAGTCGGGCGAGCTGGTCCACGGCGCGCGCGAGGTGAAGGGCGTGAAGATCGTGGCGGCGCGGCACGACAGCGGCGACCCCGAGGCGCTGCGCGACCTTGCCGACAAGCTGCGCGACCAGCTCAAGAGCGGCATCGTGGTGCTGGGCGGAGAGAAGGACGGGAAGGCGACGCTGCTGGTGGCGGTGACGCCCGACCTCTCCAAGAAGTACCGCGCGGGAGATCTGGTGAAGGAGCTGTCCAGGACGCTGGGCTCCAAGGGCGGCGGCAAGCCGGAGATGGCGCAAGCCGGCGGAGGCGATCCGGCGCAGCTCGACGCGGCGCTGGCCCGAGCTTACGAGCTGGTCTGAAGCCAGGTCGCGAGCACGCCCTCCGCGTGCGCGCGGTCCGGCGCCTTCGATCCGGACGCTGCTTGTGCCGGCTCGTCTCGCCGCTGACCAACACGCATCGCCTCCGCGGCACCTGCAATGCGCGAGGCCACGAACGCGAGCAACGCATCGTTCGCGGCGCCTTCGACTGCACGCGCGGAGATCCGGATCTTGATCGCGTCCGCGTGCAGTCCCTGTACTTCCGTCGTGCGCGCGCCCGGCTGCGCGTGAACGCTCAACTCCAGATCCGCGCCGACCCATCGAAAGAATGCCACGCGTGTTCCTTCGCCCGGCCCCACCGTCACGGTCTCATTCTGGCATCGCCCGACTCGTTTCGGGGGTCCGATTCCGGGACGGCTCGCTCGGAGCGGTTCGGCATGGCGCGGTGCAATGCCCCGGCGCGCCGCGATGGGCGGCCGCTTTTGCAGGGGGACTCGATGTACGAGGAGAAGCTGTTGGTCGCGGGCGCCGATCCGCTGCGTTTCATCGACGTGCGGTTCGAGCCGCGGGATCCGGTGTTCGACGCGGAGGAACCGGTCTTCAGGCGTGAAGAGTCGCCGTTGCGCCGGTGGCGGCGGAGGTCGCGCGGCGCGGCGACTGGGCCGGCGGCCGTTCCTCGATCGGGTGGTCATCGAATGACGCGTTCTGTGCCATGGTGCGCCCGATGCCGGCGCGGCAACTCTGGGCCTTCCTCACCGACCTCGACGTCGAAAAGCTGCTGGCAGGCATCGCGGCGCGGGAGCCGGGCCTGGTGATCTCGCAAGGCCGCTATCTGCGCGGCGAGCCCGCGCGCGCTGCTCGAGGATCCCGCGGCCCTCGAGCGGCGCGAATCGCTGCCGGGCGAGCGGCGCACCTACCTCTTCCACCGCAAGCACAGCGCCGACATCGTGACGAACCTGCAGCCGGAAGGACCCTTCGCGGGATGGGCGCAGATCGACGAGGAGCGGACGGACTGCATGGTGCTGCTCCGCAAGGACCCCCGCCCGGCGAGCTGGAGCCGGCGCGGCTCTACGCGCACGTCACCTACTGGCGCGCGGCCGACAAGGCGCGAAAGCGGCCCATGTTCTCCATCTGGGCCAGCCAGACGCTGAAGTGGGCGGCGTCCCAGCTCCAGCCGTCGTCGGCGAAGATGATCCGCATCGGGCCGGACGCGCTGGCGCGGGCCCGATCCGGCGAGCTGCGGCTCACCTACCTGTACAGGACCATCGCGGCGGAGCCGCAGCCGCCCTGACGGTCAGACGTCGACGGTCAGGTAGCCGAGCGGCTTCTCCAGCCGGCGCAGACGGGCAGCGCCACGTTGCAGACGGGCACGCCGCCGCGGGTGGCGCCGCGCAGCGTGCCGCGGTGCGCATGGCCGTGGAAGGCGACGGCGGGCCGGAGCTGGTCGAGCGGCCCCGAGAGCCGGGTGGCGCCGAGGAAGGGGAAGATCTCCAGCGGCTCGCCTTCCAGCGTCTGCCGGCAGGGCGAATAGTGCAACAGCGCGATGCGATGGCGGGTGCGGAGCTGGAAGAGCGCCTTTTCCAGCTTCAGCTCCTCGGCGATGCAGACGTCGACGAACGCCTTGATCGGCTCCTCGCCGAAGCGCTGCAGCTGCGACTGGTCGAACCCTCCGGCAAACCCCTTCACGCCGGCGACGCCCAGGTCGTTGAGCGACCACGGCTCGCCGTCGAGGACGTGCACGCCGGAGTCGCAGAGGATCTTGCGGACCGCGGCCTCCTGCCCGGACTCGTAGTCGTGGTTCCCGAGCACCGCGCACTTCTCCACCTTGATCTGCGCCAGCTCCTCGGCGAGCCAGTTGGCCTCCTCGGTGGTGCCGTGGTCGGTCAGATCGCCGGCCGAGCAGCAAGAGCTCCGCCTCCTGATCCACGCCGCGCAGCGCGACCGCGATGTTGCGGCGCGTGTCCGCGCGGCAGTGCAGGTCACCGACCGCGGCGATGCGCATCGTCCTCGCCTCCGGACCCGTCCGGGTACTTGACCGGGTAGGCGTCGTCGCCGGTCCAGTCCGGCGTCTCCAGCTCGCGGGCGTCGCGATAGCCTTCCCGGTTGGTCTCGTGCAGGTACTGCTGCCGCGAGAGCAGCGTTCCGCGGCAGACCCGCTCGGATTGCGCCGGCTCCGCCTCGCGGCCCTGCATCCGTCCGATCAGCTCGCGCATGACCCAGGCCGGCACCTGCTCCTTGTCGCTGGGAAAGGAGTACCGGAAGGTGATCAGGTGCACGAGCAGCACCTCCCAGTGGTTCTCGCCGAAGCGCATGAGCAGGTGCTCCCAGTCGAGCCGGGCGCCCTTGCAGCGGAGCAGGTGGTGGATGTCCGCGCCGTCGAAGCGCTCGCGCTCCTGGATGAAGGCCTTCGACCAGATCATCTCCTCCGCCGGCACCACCAGCGCCGGCACGCCCAGCACCTCGCAGGTGAGAGCGCGCTTGCGCCAGTGCTCGTCGACGGTGGCGATGCCGTTCCCGGACGAGAAGATGAGGTCGATGAAGTACGGTCCGTGGAACGCCTTGGCGATCCAGAGCGGGTCGGTGTACTCGGTGCGGAAGCCGGCATCCTTCAGCGCGGCCAGCGCTCCGCAGCATGCGGTCCTTGCGCAGGAAGAGATCGAGATCCTTGGTGTCCCGCCAGATGCCGGTATGGGTCTTGAGCGCGTACGCCCCGCCGACCATGGGCTCGAAGCCCCGGTCCTGCAGGACCCGCAGCGCCCGCCGGTGGGCGTCGCGCTCTTCCTCTTCCTCTTCCCCGGAAACGGCGCGCTCCGTCGCGGTCAGCACCCCGTCAAGTTGGGGACGGCCCGGAAGGAGGGCAAACACAAAGCGCGCTCGCGGCCAGCCCTAGCGCGGGCGCGCAGGCGAGCGGCCGCTGCCCACGGCGTGGAGCCTGCGGACGGGCGCACCCTTGCGCGGCGGCTGGCGGGCCAGGTCGGCGCGGGCAATGCTCCGCGCGGGACCCGTCCGCCGCACCGAACGCTTGCGCCAGGGCGGCTGGCACGACGGACAGTAGAAGGTGCTGCGGCCGCCTTGCACGATGCGGCGGATGGGGGTGCGGCAGTTCGGACAGGGCTGCCCTTCGCGATCGTAGACGAGAAAGACGTTCTCGCCGCCCTCCTCCACGTAGGTGATGGGCTCGGGGCCGTCCTCCTCCGAGCAGCGTGGAGCGCAGCGAATCGACGATGCAGTCCGCGAGCCGCTCCACCTCTTCGCGGGTCATGGAGACGCCGGGCCGCTGCGGGTCGATGCGCGCGCGAAAGAGCGACTCCGAGACGTGGATGTTCCCCAGCCCCGCGAGCGTGCGCTGATCCATCAGCGCCTCCTTCATCGACCGCCGGGTTCCTTGCAAGACGGCGTGCAGCCGGTCCAGGTCGATGCCCTCCAGCGGATCGGGACCCAGCGCGCGCAGCGCGGGCAGCTCTCGCAGCTCCGCAGCCCTCCCGCGGATCAGCCGGCCGAAGAGGCGCGGGTCGCGGTAGTCGAGCACGTGCCCGTCGTCGAGGGCGATGGAGGCGCGCACGTGCGGCGGGGCGGGCTCCTCCTGCGCGCGGCGAATCCACTTGCCCGTCATCCCCAGGTGCGAGATCAGCCCTTCGCCGCGGTCGAACTCGAGCAGCATCCACTTGCCCAGCCTCTGGATGCGCACGAGCCGCCGCCCGGCCAGCGAGGCAAAGCGCTGCGGCGCCTGCCCGCGGATGACGCGCGATCGGGCCGCGCGCGCCGCGACGATGCGGTGGCCGTCCAGCCAGGCGCGGAGCTGGCGCGAGGCGATCTCCACTTCGGGCAGCTCGGGCATGGCGGAGATCTGCCGGGCGGGAAGCGGAAAAGCAAATCCCTCAGGAGCGCAGCGCGCGCGAGAGTTCGCGCAGCAGCCCGCGGGCCTGGGCGGACGAGAGCTGCGCGCCGCCCCAGCGGGCCGCGTTGCAGGCGGCGGCAAGCTCCACCGCCGCGGGCACTCCGGCGCTACGCGCCGCTTCCTGGGGCGTGGTCCCCGGGCCGACCTCGACTCCCGCGCGCCGCAGCGCCGCACGCCCGCGCCGCCAGGCGCGCAGTGCCCGCCGTTGCGCGGAGCTCAATGCCGGCGGCCGCGCACCCGCGCCGCGCGACGATCCGAAGCGCCGCCGCCGCGAACGGACGACCAGCGCGAACGCCAGAAGCGCCGCGCCCAGGCCGAGGAGAACGCCGCGCAGGGTCCGCGCCGGGCCGGCCTTGCCCGCGAGCCGCTGGCCGGCGCTGCCGATCGCGTCCAGGGTCTTCTGCATGGCGCGGGCCTGTGTGAACAGGTCGTAGTCGACGACGAACGCGCGCCAGCGCTGCTGCGCGGCGTCCCAGAGCAGCAGCATCCGCGCCCATGCGCCTTCCTGCACGCTGCCGCGGTCGCCGGGCGGCGTGGGGTCGAAGGCGACGAAGCCCACCTCGGGAAAGTACGCCTCCACCCAGCTGTGCGCGTCGCCCGCGCGCACCGCGTAATAGCCCGCGTCGGTGCGCTTGCCGCCGAAATAGCCGGTCACGTTGCGCGCGGGAATGCCCAGCGCGCGGAGCATCAACACCATGGTGCTGGAGAACAGCTCGCAGTGCCCCGCATGCCTGCGGAAGAGGAAATCGCTGATGGGGTCGCGCACGCTTCCGGGGAGCTCGCGCGTGTAGCGCATCGAGCTGGAGAGCCAGTGCTCGATGGCGGCGGCCGCGTCGGCCGGGTCCTTTCCCCCGCCCAACCGCTCGGCCAGGGCGCGGATGCGCGGATTGAAACCGGCGGGAACGTCGAGGTCGGGCATCACCCAGCGCGGATACTGCCTGCCCGTGGCCGCGCAGCCCGGCGATGCCGGGCACCGCCGCATCGACGGTGACCACGTAATGCAGGTCGTCGGCGTCCACCGGCTGGTAGAAGAGATCGCCCTCCGCGTTGCGGTAGAGCCGCTGTGGGCTCCCCCGCGCGGAGACGGGCCGGCGGAACTCCACCGCGAGCGGCCACCCCTCCGGCGTCAAGACGACGCCGTCGCTGAATCCCGCCACCGCCTCGATGTCGGCGACCAGGATCGACGACTTCCCCCGGGAGCGCGGCCGCGAGGGCAGCCGCGTGCCGGGAATGACGCCGACGTCCGCGGAGCGCCACCCGCGCCCGGTCCATCGCGGCAGCGCGCGGGCGCGCCAGTGCATGGCCAGGTCCGAAGGGTCGCCGCGGGGCGGAGGGTTGAGCTGCACCCGGAGCACCACCCGGGGGTCGTCCTCCACCGTCCCGTGCCGCGCCAGATCGACCTGGTCTCCGAGCCCCGCCACAGGAGACGGCTTGGTGGCGCGGCGCAGGCCGCCCAGGGTCACGCGAGGCAAGGCGAAGAACACCACCGCCGACCCGGCCAGCGCCAGGACCGCCAGCCCGGCGAGGCCGCCGAGGAGCGCGGGAGTGGCGATGCGGCGAGACTCGAGCAGCGCTCCGGCGCCTGGCGGCCCGTGTCCCGCCTCGATCTGGAAGCGCAGGTGCGTGAGCGCGAGCGCCCAGGTACCGGTGACGGCGTAGCCGATGAAGGCGATGCCAAACGTGAGCTCGGCGGCCAGCGCCGCTCCTGCGCAGACCAGAAGCAGCGAGAGCAGGAGCAGGAGCAGCTCGTCGCGCTCGGTCCGGCGATGCCAGAGCCGGTGGACGAGCAGCAGCTCCGCGAAGCGCGCGGCGGCGAGGACGATGTCGATTTCGCCGCTCATCACCTCCGAGCCGAGCAGCACCAGGCCGCCGGCGAGGATGGCGGTCCAGAGCCATTCGGCGCGCCGGTAGAGCCGTCCCCGGGCGAGCTGGGCCCCGAGCAGCGCCAAAGGAAAGAGGGCCACCAGCGCCTGGCCCATCTCGCCGGACACCGCGCAGGCCAGGAAGGCGAAGATGGCGGCGAGCGTGCCGGCCCACTGCTGCGCCATCAGGAGCGTGAGGCCGCGGCCGGCAAACAGCTTCACGGCCGCGCCTCGACCAGCGCGGCATCGAAGTCCGGCTCCGGCGGGGCCAGCGGCGCCTCCGACGGCTGCAGCAGCGCCAGCATCGTCAGCGCCTCGCGCAGGTGGGCAGGACCGCTGCCCGCGCCGAGACGCCCTCCCGCCACGGCGAGCGAGACCTCGGCTCCCCCGTCGAGCTCGCGGGTGACCAGCGCCGCGGCGTTCTCCACCGCGTGCTCGAGCGGCTCTCCATGGAGCGCGCGCTGGTCGAGGACCACGCAGACGCGCTTGCGGCGCTCCTGCTCGCGGTCCACGCCGATCAGCCTTCCCGCCCGCGCGCTCGAGCGCCAGTGGATGGTGCGCGCGTCCTCTCCGGCGCGGTGGTCGCGGAGCGAGTGCACTTCCAGGCCGAGGCCGGCGCGGTCCTCCGGCCGCTCACCCTCGCGCGCGAGCGCCTGCGCCCGTTGCGGCGGCGCCGGGACCTCTCGCGGGAACACCACCAGCTCCTCCTGCGCGTCGAGCGGCCGCGACTTCTCGAACAGCCCGAAGGGCGCCCGGGTGGCCACCTCCAGCTGCTCGAAGCGGTGCGCTCCCCGGCGCGCCGGAACGAACGGATAGGCCACCTCCGCCGCCTGCCCCGCGGGCAAGAGCACGAGAAAGCCTTGTCCGGAAACCTGCCCGCCCCGCTCGCGCAGCGTGAGCGAGAACGAGGGCACCCTCGTCTTGTCGTTGTGGGCGAGAAGGCCGATCAGCGCCGGCTGGCCAGCAGTAGCCACGGAGGGAAGCCGCCGCTCCAGGCGCACGCCGCGCAGGCTCTGCTCGGAGAGGATGCCGGAGACGATGATGGACGCGAGCAAGAGGCCGAGGACGAGGAAGAGCAGGTTGTTGCCGGTGTTCACGGCCGCAAGCCCGATGCCGACGGTCAGCGCCATGTACCAGCGCCCCAGCCGCGTGAAGGTGAGCCTGCGCTTCCAGGCCGGAGTCATTCCGGAACCGGGACCTGCTCCACCAGGTCGCGCACCACCCGCTCCGCCGCCAGCCGCTCCAGCTCTCCGGCTCCGGACCCGCGCCCTTGCAGCGTGATGCGGTGGGCGAGCACGGGCACGCACAGCTCCTTCACGTCTTCGGGCTCCACCCAGGTGCGCCCGCGCAAGAGCGCCCGGGCGCGGGCCACGCCGAGCAGCGCGATGGCGCCGCGGGGAGACGCCCCCAGCGAGACCAGCTTGGTGCTGCGGGTGGCGGCCACGATGGCGAGCACGTAGTCGGCGATCTCCGGCGCGACCGTGACCTGTCCCACCGCCGCCTGCAGTCGCCGGACGTCCAGCGCGGAGGCCACCGGATGCAGGTGCGCGAGCGCCGCCTGCGTTCCGCCGCCGAGGAGCAGCTCGCGCTCGACCTCCGGCGCCGGATAGCCGACGGAGAGCCTGAGCAGGAACCGGTCGAGCTGCGACTCCGGCAGCGGATAGGTGCCGGCGTGCTCGTGCGGGTTCTGCGTGGCGAGCACCATGAATGGGCCGGGCAGGGGCCGCGCGCTGCCGTCGACCGAGACCTGCCCTTCCGCCATCGCCTCCAGGAGGCAGCTCTGCGTGCGGGGCGTGGTGCGGTTGATCTCGTCGGCGAGGACCAGGTTCGCGAAGAGCGGCCCGGGCTTGAAGACGAAGGCGTTGCGCGCCTGATCGTAGATGGAGACGCCGGTGATGTCGCCCGGCAGCAGGTCGCTGGTGAACTGCACCCGCGCGAAGGAAAGGTCGAGGGAGCGCGCGAGCGCCTGGGCGAGCGTGGTCTTGCCCACGCCGGGCACGTCCTCGAGCAAGAGGTGCCCGCCGGCGGCCAGCGCCGCGAGCGAAAGCTCGACGATGTCGCGCTTGCCCTTGAGGGCGCGGCCGATGTTCGCCTCCAGCGCGGCGGCGACGCGGCGCGCCTCCTGCGCGGTGAGCGGAGCGCCGATGGGAGTGACTGTTGCCGGGGCGCCCTCGTCTGGCGTCATGGCGCCAGATTAACCCATGCGCGGGGGCGGCGCCCATGCGACACTGCGCACCCTTCCATGCATGCGCCTACCGTCACCGTCTCGCAGAAGGGCGCGGCGCGGGCGCGGGCGGGGCATCCCTGGATCTTCCGCGGGGACGTGACGCAGGCCCCGCCCGGGCTGATCTCCGGCGCCGAGGTCCGCATCGCCGACGCCCGGACCAACTTCATCGCCCGCGGGTTCTGGGCGGCGAAGAGCCCCATCGCGCTGCGCGTGCTCTCGCGCACCGACTCGGCGCTCGACGAGGAGCTGCTCTCGACGCGGATCCGCCGCGCCTTCGAGCGGCGCAGGGCGCTGTTCCCGAAGGCCGACGCGTTCCGGGTGGTCCACGGCGAGGCCGATCTGCTGCCCGGCTACTTCGCCGATCTGTACGGCGGAATCGCGGCCGTGCAGCACCTTTCGGAGTGGGCGGAGGCGCGGCGCGAGCAGCTGGCGCGGCTGCTGGTGGAGGTCACCTCCGCCCGCGCGGTGGTGGCCCGCGACGACGGGAGCGCGCGCGACTTCGAGCAGCTCCCGCGGCGGGCGGAACCGCTCTTCGGCGCCGATTTCCGCGCGGAGTACCACGAAGGCGAGGTGGCGCTGGAGGTGGATCTGCTGGCCGATCACAAGACCGGCGGCTACCTCGACCAGCGGGAGAACCACCTTCGCGCCGGGGAACTGGCCCGCGGGCTTGCGCTGGACGCGTTCTGCTACCACGGCGGGTTCGCGCTGCAGCTCGCGCGCAAGGCGGCGCACGTCCTCGCCATCGACCAGGACGCAGCGGCGGTGCAGCGCACGCGCAAGAACGCGGAGAAGAACGGCCTCTCCAATCTCGAGGTGCGTGCCCAGAACGCGGTGGAAGCCCTGCGCGCGCTCGATCAGGAAGGGCGGAAGTTCGACACCATCGTGCTCGACCCGCCGGCGTTCGCCAAGCGCAAGGAAGGGGTCGACGGCGCGCTCCGCGCCTATCGCGAGATCAACTACCGGGCGGTGCGGCTCCTGGCG
This sequence comes from uncultured delta proteobacterium, assembly GCA_963792275.1. Lineage (GTDB taxonomy): Bacteria > Myxococcota > Myxococcia > Myxococcales > 40CM-4-68-19 > 40CM-4-68-19. Next base: position 132,877 of record CAWBVQ010000003.1, on the reverse strand, counting down.
CCGGGCGGCCTGCTCGTGACCTGCTCCTGCTCGGGCCGCGTGACCCCGGAGCTCTTCGGCGAGGTGGTGGCGTGGGCCGCGCAGGAGGCGAAGCGGCCGCTGCAGCTGCTCGAACGCCGCGGAGCCGCGCGGGATCACCCGCCGCTCGTGGGGGTGCCCGAGACCGAGTACCTCAAGGCCTTCTTCCTACTTGCTCCCTGAGGCCAGGGCGGCGGGCGGCTGCGAGGTGGACTGCTTCTGCCGCGAGGCCGCCTCGAAGATCTGCTCGAAGACGCGCTTGGGCGGGGTCCAGCCCCACTCCTGTTCCAGGAGCGAGATCTTCTCCACGTCCCTGCGGATGGCCACCCACTCGTCTTCGGGCAAGGCGCAGAAGGCGGTCACCGCCGACGGATCGAGCTGCGTGCCGGAGACGCGCCGCATCTCGGCGATGGCGGCGTCGTGCGACTGCGCCTTGCGATAGGGGCGGTCGGAGGTGATGGCGTCGTAGGTGTCCGCCACCGCGAAGAGCCGCGCGCCGATGACGATCTGCTCGCCCCGCAAGCCGGCAGGATAGCCGCGGCCGTCGTAGCGCTCCTGGTGCTGCAGCACGATCACGCTGGCGTCGCGGAGGAACTCGATGCGCTGGAGCAGCGCCCAGCCCAGCCGCGGGTGCTCCCGCATCTCCACCCATTCGTCCTGGTCCAGGGGCCCGGGCTTGAGCAGCACCGCGTCGCGAACGCCGATCTTGCCGATGTCGTGCAGGAGCGCGCCCATCTCGATGGTGCGCAGCTCGTGCGCGTCGCGGATGCCGAGCTGTTCGGCGATGCGGCGGGTGAAGCGGGAGACGCGCCGCGAATGCCACTGCGTCTCGGTGTCGCGGTAGTCGAGCACCGCCACCATGCCGTCGAGCAGGTTGGTGGTGCGCTGCTCCACCAGCCGCTCGAGGCCCTTGTTGAGCGAGGCGAGCTCGGCGTTCTGCGACTGGACGATGGCGGTGAGCTGGCGGTTCTTCTCGCGCAGCGCGTAGGTGTCGAACGCCTGCCGCACGGTGCCGAGCAGCTCGACGCGGTTCCACGGCTTGGCCAGGATGCGGAAGATCTCGCCGTTGTTGATGGCGTCCACCGCGGCGGAGAAATCGTGCGCCGCGGTGAGGAGGATGCGGACGGTCTCCGGCTGCAGCAGGCGGGCCTGCGCCAGGAACTCGGCGCCGGTCATGCCCGGCATCATGTAGTCGGCGGAGAGCACCTGGTACGGCTTCTCGCGCAGGCGGTCCAAGGCCTCGGCCGGGTCCGCGCAGGCGCAGACCTCGTAGCCCGCGGCCTCGAAGGTGCGCTGAAGCGCGTGCAGGATGGGCGCCTCGTCGTCGACGACGAGCAGGCGTTCGACTTCCGACATTTCCACTCCGCTCCGTTCCCCGCCTGGATTTTTACCCCGCTGGTCCCCATCCAGTCATCGCCTGCCGGACCGGGACAGTGCAAGATGATCCGCATGTCGGACTTCCCCCTCATCGTGGATCCGGGGTGGGTGCAGGCCCACCCCGACGTACGCCTCGTCGATCTGCGCTGGTCGCCCTCCAAGGCCCCCGCCACCGGCGCCCTCGCCAATGCCGGTCCGCCCGCGGCGCTGCGCAAGTACGAAGAGGGCCATCTGCCCGGGGCGGTCTTCGTGGACCTGGACCGCGACCTCTCCTCGCCGGGCGGCCCCGGCCGCCATCCCTTCCCGAGCGCGGCCCGGTTCGCACAGGTGCTCTCGCGGCTGGGCATCGGCCCGCAGACGCACGTGGTGGTCTACGACGAGGGCCATTCCTCGGTGGCGGCGCGGCTCTGGTTCATGCTCCGCGCGTTCGGGCACCAGCGCGCCTCGGTGCTCGACGGCGGGATGCGCGCCTGGACCGAGGCGGGCCTTCCCCTGAGCAAAGAGACGCCGGAGATCCCGCCGGCGCCCTTGCGCGAGCTCCGCCTCGACCGCTCGCGGCTGGCGGAGGTCGAGGAGGTGCAGTCGCGCAAGAGCGTGGTCCTCGACGCCCGCGCCCCCGAGCGGTATCGCGGAGAGGTCGAGCCGCTCGACCGCAAGGCCGGGCACATTCCCGGCGCGGTCAACGTGCCCTTCTCCTCGAACCTGACCAGCGAACAGCGCTTCCGGCCCCCCGCCGAGCTGGCGCGGATCTACCAGCGCTTCGGCCCCGGCGTGATCGTGTCTTGTGGAAGCGGCGTCACCGCCTGCCACGACGCGCTTGCCATCGAGCTTGCGGGCGGCAAGCCGGCCCGGCTCTACGTCGGATCCTTCAGCGGCTGGATCGAGGACGATGCGCGGCCCGTTGCAACCGGGCCCGAGCCGGGGTAGCAGACCTGACCCATGATCCTGACCCTCGCCCTCCTCGCCGCGGCCGCGGCGTCTCCAGAGCGCATCGCCCAGAGCCACATCACCGCGGCGGAGATCTCCGCCCACATCCGCTTCCTCTCCGACGATCAGCTGGAAGGCCGCAAGCCGGGGCAGCCCGGCGACGAGCTGGCCATCAAGTACCTGGCCTCGCAGCTGGAGGCGTACGGGTACAAGCCCGGAGGGGACAACGGCACCTTCCTCCAGGCGGTCCCGCTGGTGGAGTTGCACGCCCAGGTCCCCAGGGACGTGACGTTCAGCGCTTCGGGCAAGACGCTGACGCTGCACACCGGCGGCGGCTCCAACGCCGATTTGATCTTCGAGCCCAACGCGCACCTCGACCACGCCGTGGTCAAGGACGCGGAGGTGGTCTTCGTCGGCTACGGCATCACCGCGCCGGAGTACGGCTGGGACGACTACAAGGACGTGGACGTGAAGGGCAAGGTGGTGGTGCTGATGAACTTCAACCCGCCCTTCAAGGGCGAGGGCGTGCGGCTCTGGTACGGCCGCTGGGACTACAAGTACATCAACGCCGCCAGGCACGGCGCTGCGGGCGCCCTGGTCATCCACACCACTCCCAGCGCCGGCTATCCCTGGCAGGTGCTCGCCAACTCCGCCACCGGCACGCACCAGGACCTGCCGCCCAGCGACGCCGAGCCGCGCACCATGCAGTTCCAGGGGTGGATCACCAACGACGCCGCGGTGAAGCTCGCGCAGCTCGGCGGAGGCGATCTGGAGGCGCTGCGCAAGGCGGCGGAGTCGAAGGATTTCAAGCCCCGACCCATGGGCGCGACCCTCGCGCTCGACATGCCCATCGAACAGCGCACCATCCGCAGCGCCAACGTCATCGGCATCCTGCCCGGCACCGACAAGACGCTCGCGCAGGAAGCGGTGCTCTACACCGCGCACCACGATCACCTGGGCAAGGCCCCTCCGGCGCCCGGCACCACCGACGGCATCTACAACGGCGCGCTCGACAACGCCTCCGGCTGCGCCACCGTGCTGGCGATCGCGCACGCGGCCACCTTCGCGCCGCCCAGGCGATCGATCATCGTCGCCTTCGTCACCGCCGAGGAGCAGGGGTTGCTCGGCTCCAAGTGGCTCGCGCAGCACCCGCCCGTTCCGGCCAATCGGATTGCCGCGGACATCAACCTGGACAGCGTCAACAAGTGGGGAAAGACCACCGACCTGGGGGTGACCGGGCTGGGCAAGTCCACCGCCGACGAGGTGATTCGCAAGGTGGCCGCCGAGCAGGGACGCGCGGTGCACGGCGACCCGCATCCCGACCGCGGCTCCTTCTACCGCTCGGACATGTTCTCGATGGCGCACGTGGGCGTTCCGCCGGTGGCGGTCAAGGGCGGGCCCGACTACGCGGGCAGGCCGAAGGGCTGGGGCGACGAGCAGGCGCTGGACTACGAGCGCCACCACTACCACCAGCCCTCCGACGAGTACCACGGCGACTGGGATCTCTCGGGCGACGTGCAGGACGCCCAGCTTCAGCTCGCGGTCGGGCTGCGCATCGCCAACGCTCCGCGCCTCCCCACCTGGACCCCGGGCGACGAATTCGAGGCCGCGCGCAAGCAAGCCTCGCGCTGACTTCGCGGGCTACGGTTCCTGCGGGGCCTTGGCGGGGACGTCGGCCTCGATGAAGACGCGCAGCAGGTCCCGGTCCACCTCGCCGCGGCGGGCCTCGTCGAGCAGGATGTCGTAGGCCTTTTCCTTCGGCACCGCCCGCTTGTAGGGCCGGTCGCTGGCGGTGAGCGCATCGTAGATGTCGCTGATGGTCATCATCCGCGTGGGGAGCGCGATCTGCGTCTCCCGCAGGGACCGCGGGTAACCGGTTCCGGTGAGCTTCTCGTGGTGGCCGTAGGCGATGTCCGGCACCCGCTTCAGCGTCCGCGTCCAGGGGATCTGCGAGAGGAAGCGGTAGGTGTGCGTGACGTGCGATTCGATCTCGCGCCGCTCGTCCTCGGTGAGCGAGCCCTTGCGGATGGAGAGCTTGGTCACCTCGTGCTCGACCAGGTAGGGCCGCTTCTCCGCGCTGAAGGGGCCCACGTAGCTGGCCTTGGCGATCTCGTGCAGCCGGTCGAAGGTCCCTTCCGGCAGGATGGTGGGGCGGTTGCAGGAGACGACGAACTCGAACATGCCGGAGAGCTCGCGCCTGCGCGCCTCCAGCTTGCGGTCGATCTCGCCGATGCGCTGGCGGGCCACGTCGGGGCGGCGCAGGAGCAGCTCCACCTTCTGCCGCTCGGCCTGCAGCTCCTCCTGCACGAAGATGGTCTCGAAGCGGCCGCGCAGGTTCTCCAGCTCCAGCGGCTCCAGCTTGTTGGCCTTGACCAGCACGTTCTCGCGCACGCCCACCTTGCCGAAGTCGTGGAGGAGCGCGGCGTAGCGAAGCTCCTGCCGCTCCTGCGTGGAGAGCGCCGCGCCCTTCCAGCGGCCCGCGACCGAGCCGGCGCGCGGGAGCATGTCGCCGAGGCCCACCGAGAGGCTGGCCACGCGGCCGGAGTGGCCGGCGGTGGTGGGATCGCGCGACTCGATGGCCACCACGCTGGCGCGCACGAAGCCTTCGAAGAGCTGCTCGATCTCGTTGTGCAGGAGCGCGTTGTTGACCGCCGCCGCCGCCTGGCCGCCGAGCGCGGAGAGCAGCTCCTCGTCCTCGGCGGTGAAGGGGTTGTCGTCGAGCTTGTTGAGCGCCTGCAGCACGCCCACCACCTCGCCCTCCACCGAGCGCATGGGCACGCAGAGAATGGTCCGGGTGCGGTAGCCGGTCTGCTTGTCGACGTTCTTGTTGAAGCGCGGGTCCTTGTACGCGTCGGGGATGTTGATGACCTTGTCGGTGCTCGCCACCGCGCCGGCGATGCCGCGGTTCATGGGGATGCGGATCTCCTTCACCCCCAGGCCCTGCGCCACCTTGGTCCAGAGCTCGCCGCGCTCGTGGTCGACGAGGAAGAGCGAGCAGCGGTCGGCTTCCACCACCCTCTGCGCGGCGTCGACGATGAGCTTGAGCAGCCGATCGAGATCGCGCTCCGCGACGAGCGCCTTGGCCACGTCGAGAATGCCGCCGAGCTTCTCGACTCTCTGCTGCAGCTTCGCCACGGGCCGTCGAGACTAGCACGCAGCGCGCCAGCCCCGCATGTACGCAGGTCACGTTCCTGTGAGGAAGCGGCGGGCCTCGTCCCACCTCTCCGGCTCGACGTAGAGGCGGGCCAGCGTGGCGGCCTGCGCGTAGCGCTCGTAGAGCGGCGTGTACGCGCCGATGGGCACCTCGCCTCGCGGCGTCCTCACCCAGAGGGTGGCGTCCTTCCCGTAGCGCGAGAGCACGCCGCGGCTGACGGTGACGAAGGAATCCACCCCTGCCGCCTCCAGCTTGCGCGTGCATCGCTTCCAGCTCCTGCGCGCCCTCTCCCGGCGCGTTCTCCATCAGCACGCGATAGCCCTGCCGGCGCACCACCCTGCGCGCCCACGGATCCCGCGAGGCGCGCAGCGCGCAGAGGAGCGACACGTCGTCGTGCAGCAGGTAGGCGTCCACGTCGGCGGGCAGCGCGTACTCGCCGCTCTCCGCCCAGCGCTGGAGCAGGACCTCGTAGCCCACCGAGGTGGAGTGGAAGTAGACGGAGAGGAACATGTGGTAGCGCGAGAGCAGGAAGTCCTCGAACGCGAACACCGCGCGGTGGAGCAGGCCCAGCCAGACCCGGCCCTCGCGCTCCACCGGCACCAGGTTCTGCACGATCCAGTCGGCATCGAACTTCCCGTAGTTCACGCCGGTGAAGAACGAGTCGCGCTGCAGGTAGTCCATCCGGTCCGCGTCCAGCTCGCCCGACACCACCTGGCGCAGCACCGGCAAGAGGTCGCGGCCGCGGCTCCGGTACGGATCCGGCCCCGGCGGCGCCTTGCCGCTGATCAGCCCCGCCACGTGCGCGGGCTCGATGCCGCGGCCGGAGAAGCGGCGGCGAATCTCCGCGGACAGACCGGAGTCGAGCACCAGCTTGAGCGTGTAGTCCTCATGGTCGGCGCGGCGTTCCGCGGGCTCGCGCACCCAGGAAGGAACGCCCAGGTCCGCGAAGCGCGGCATGATGCCTTCGGTCGCGTGCGAGAGCGGCGCGTGCCCGAGGTCGTGGAAGAGGACGGCGAGGCGCAGCGTCTGGCGGAAGCGGTCGCGGTCGTCCGCATCCAGCTCGAGCTGCGGCGCGAGCGCGTCGAACACCCGGGTGGCCATGGACATGGCGCCGAGGCCGTGCGCGTAGCGGGTGTGGGTGGCGCCGGGAAAGGCCAGGTCCGCGAACCCCAGCTGCTTCACGTTGCGCAGCCTCTGGTACTGCGGGCTGTCCACCAGCGCCCGCTCGTCCGCCGTGATGGCGATGGCGCCGTGGATGGGATCGCGGATGTGCATCGTCACGAGGACACCCTGGACGAGAGCGGCAGGCGAGCGGGTCCTGCCCGGCGAGGCACCCGGAACAGGGGTCTCAGGTTCCCGCTTCGAGGCGCGACTCGTCGTCCGGCAGCCCCTGGTAGCGGTCCTTCGGGTAGGTGCGGAAGACGAAATCCCAGAGCGGGGTGGTGATGCCGTAGCGGACGTCGGGCGTCTGGAAGTGATGCACGAGGTGGTAGCGCCGCAGCCACTTGCCCATCTGCGTGGTCGGCGCCGCGTGATGCAGGTAGTAGTGCGTCAGGTCGTACCAGACGTAGCCGCCGACGAGACCGGCGAACCAGGCGTGCTCGGCGCCGCCGAGCCAACGGAATCCGAACCAGACCACCACCGCGATGATGGCGGTGACCGTGGGCGGCATCACCAGCCGGTCGCGGTCCCAGGGATAGTCGTGGTGGATGCCGTGGATGAGCCAGGACGCGTCGCGCTGCAGTTCCGAGCGCGAGTCGGGCTTGAAGTGGAAGACGTAGCGGTGGAGCAGGTACTCGAGCAGGGTCCAGAAGAACACGCCCAGGGCGGCCCAGCCGGCGATGGCGGCGGGGCCCATCGACTGCCCGGCGCGCCAGAGCATATAGAGCGTGAACGGTCCCCAGATGCCCACCACGTGCCAGGGCCGGACGCGCGAGAAGTACTTGTCCACCCAGGGGACGGTGAACATCACCGGGCTGCCGCGGCGCGGGCGGTCGAGCTTGGGATGCGGCGCGAGGTAGAACATCGGGGCGGGTGTAAGGGATCATCCAGTTTCGCGCAAGGGAGAGGGACGACTTGGCGAGCGTACGGCCGGCTGCTTCCGTGGTGCTCGTCCGCGAAGGCGGAGAGGTGCTCTGGGTCCGCCGCGGCGAGCAGCTCAAGTTCGCCGGCGGGTTCTACGCGTTTCCCGGCGGCCGGGTGGACGTGGCCGACTCCGGCGTGCCGCTCGACGGCGGCGAGTCGCTGGGGGCGGCGGAAGCGCCCTGCGTGGTGGCGGCGGCGCGCGAGCTCTTCGAGGAGGCCGGCGTCCTCGCCGTTCCCGGAGCGCAGAAGATCTCGCCGGCGGAGCGCAAGGAGATGCGCGAGGCGCTGCTGCGCCGGCCGGCGCCGGGAGAGAAGGCGGCCTCGTTCGGCGATTTCCTCGCGCGGCACGGGCTCCGCCTGGACGCGCGCTGGTTCTCGCCGGCCGGGCGCTGGGTCACGCCTCCGGCGCTGCCCATCCGCTTCGATGCGCGCTTCTACCTGCTCGACCTGCCGCCCGGAGAAGTCGCCGAGATCTGGCCGGGCGAGCTGGCCGACGGCGAATGGATAGAGCCGGAGGAGGCGCTGCGGCGCTGGGAAGCAGGGACGGCGCTCCTGCACCCGCCCGCGTGGCACACGCTCAAGTCGCTGGCCTGGGCGAAGGGCCACCCGCGCGACGCGCTGCCCCTCTTGAACGCGCCGGAGAAGGCGCCCTGGAAGCTCCCCATCCGCGAGAACGTCGTCGAGCGCATCGAGTTCCAGCGCGGGCTGATCATGGTGCCGCTGCGCGCGCCCACGCTGCCGCCGGCGACCCACACCAACTGCCTCCTGCTCGGCGACGAGGAGCTGTGGGTGGTGGACCCGGGCTCGCCCTGGCCGGAGGAGCAGGCGGTGCTGCGCGAGACGCTGGACAAGCTGGCGGAGGAAGGCCGCAAGGCGGTGGGCGTCCTGCTCACGCACCACCACCTGGATCACACCGGCGGCGCAACCGTGCTCGGCCTTCCCATCGCGGCGACGCGCGAGACCGCCGAGCGGTTGGACTTCGCAGTCGATCGCCTCGTCGAGGACGGCGCGCGCTTCGAGGTGGGCCCCCGCGGCTGGCGCGCGCTGCACCTGCCCGGCCACACCCGCGGGCACCTCTGCCTGATCGAGGAGGGCAGCGGCGCGGTGGTCGCGGGCGACCTGGTGGCCGGAGTGGGCACGGTGATCGTCGACCCGCCCGAGGGCGACATGAAGGACTATCTCGCCTCGCTCGACCGGCTCCTCGGCGAGAAGCCCGGTTGCCTCTATCCCGCGCACGGCCCGGTGGTGCCGGGCGGAGTATCCAAGCTGCAGGAATATCGCGCGCACCGCCTGGAACGGGAGGCGCTGGTGCTGGCCGCGCTGCAACAGGCCCGCGGCCCGAGAACGCCGGGCGAGCTCGTGCCTTCGGCCTATCCCGAGGTCAACCCGGACCTCTACCCGCTCGCCGAGCGCAGCCTGCTCGCGCACCTGCACAAGCTCGTCCGCGAAGGTCGCGCGGCGCAGAGCGACGGACGCTTCAGCGCTGGTGCGGCAGCTTCCAGGTGAAGTTCAGCGCGTAGATGTTGGCGCGCGTCTGGTAGGTGCCCGGAAACGCGTCGAGCCCCGTCGTGGTGATCGAGTCGTAGAAGGCGTGGAACCAGGCCGCGTCGATCTCCAGATTCGGCAAGGCGGCGTATCCAGCGCCGAAGGAGAGCGCGGTCACGTTGGAGTCCGGCAGGGAGGGATCGAGCGTGTCGGTGCGCGAAGGAGAGATGTCGCGCAGCGCTCCCGCGCGCAACTTGAGCACGCTCAGGGCCTGCACCTCGCCGCCGAGGCGGAAGGTGTAGCCGTTGCGGTAATTGCGCGGCACCACCACGCTGACGCCGCGGTCGCCGACGAAGGCGTCCTCCTGGTAGACGTGGAAACGCTCCCAGGTGAAGCCCGCGGTGAGCAGCAGCGGGACCACCGGCGACTGGAACGCCATGCCGAGGTTGAGCTGGTTCGGATAGGTGAGCGTGTGCGTGACCTCCTGGTCGAGGAGGCTCGGCCGCAGCGGCAGGGGAACGCCGGTGCCGTGCGCGTGCCCTGCGAGGTGCTGCACGCCCTGGTGCTTGTAGTCCACCGAGAGGGCCAGCGGCAGCGAGGCGAACGGCGTCGCTTCCGCGGAGAGGTCGAAGCTGAAGGCGTCTCCCGAGGTGCCGAGGTCGATCTGGCCCTCTTGCGAGAGGAAGTTGACGCCGCGGACGAGGTGCTCGGTGGTCCGGTAGTACACGAGGCCGCCGCCCACCCGGAGCTGCCGCAAGAGCTGGATGCCCGAGGTCAGGTAGGCGCCGTAGACCTTGCGGTCCACGGTGATCGCCTCGTTGCGGCCGGCCCAGTCGCCGGGCCAGAAGACGTAGCCGCCGCCGGGGACGGTGAGGCCGGCCCCGAGGCCGAGCTTCATCCGGTTGGGGAGCGTGAACCCGTAGGCGGCATAGAGCGCGGGTGGAAAGGCGCCCTTGGGGATCATGGTGACCGGGCTCGCGCTGAAGACGTTCTGGCTGTCGGTCCAGGTGCTGCGGAAGTCGACGAGGCTCAGGTCGAGCGAGAGGTTGAGGCCGTCGAGCTTGGAGAGCGCCGCCGGGTTGGCATAGGTCGCGGCGGCGGTATCCTGCGCCGCCACTGCGGAGCCGGCCAGCGCAAGGTCGCGCGCGTTGACGTTGGGCACGACGTATCCGCCTGCCAGCGCCGCGGCGGGAACCAGGGCGAGAGCCGCGGTGAGGTTGCGCATGCTCGTCCCGCTCAAGGCGCCGCGCGCTGCGAGGGCGGCGGCGTCTGCGTGAGGAAGAAGTCGGCGATGTCCTTCTGAGCGTCCGGCGTGGCGAGCAGGAAGCCATGGTCGACCGCGTTGTCGGGGCACCGGGCTCCGGCGCCGGAGACGAAGGTGGTGAACGACGCGGTCTGCGAGTTGGCGCCGCCCGTGGTGGGCAGGCCCGCCTCGCCGTAGAGGTTGAGGCTGAAGGCGTTGGGGACGACGTCGTCGCAGAGCGCCATCTGCCCGAGGATGGAGCGCGGCAGGGGAGCAGCGCCGCCAAGGAGCGGGCTCGGCAGCGTCTGCAGCGAGAGGTTCCGGGCGAAGTTCTCCGGGTCGGCCGGGTCCAGCACCCATTTCGCCACCTGGACGAACTGGAGGAACGCGGGCGACCCCGGCGCGATGCCCAGCCCCGCCAGCAGCGCTCCCACCTGCCCCTGGAAGGAAGGCGACTGCGTGAAGACGTCGGCGAGGGTCGAATCCGCCGACGTTCAGCGCCGCCTTCTGGATGCGCGGGTTCGCGGCCACGTCGACCGTGCCGGAGATGGCGCCGAGCGACTGGCCCACGAACCAGATCCGATCCGGATCGAACTGCACGCCGAACGCTTGCGTCACGATCTGGTTGGCGCAGGTGTTCGAGACATCCGTGGGCGGGGCCCCGGCCAGGCACCGCGGGTTGGGCGAGAGCACCCGGACGAGCTGCGACTGGTCGATGATGTCCTGGCGGAGCGTATCGCGGGTGCGGAAGAGGTTCCCGCTGATGAGGAAATTGCCGGAGGCCGCCGGGTTTCCCGACGGCGCTCCTCCTGCGCGCAGGAAGTCCGTCGCGCACTTGCCGGGAGGCGCGGAGTCGCCCTCGCCGCCGAGGCCCGCCACCGGAACGCAGGCTCCTCCCGCGCACTGCGCGTCCGCGCTGCAGAAGCTGCGGTCGCCGTGCTTGGCTGCGTCGATGGCCGCGACCGCGATTCCCTGCGCGTTCAGGGCATCGGCGATCGCCAGCATCGATCCGCGCCAGCTCCCGAACCCGTGGCGGAAGACGGCCAGCGGGAGCGTGCAGACCGGCGCGGTGGTTCCCGGCGTACATCCCGTACTGGCCGGCGCGGGGAGGGCGACCAGCATCCGGATCGATTCCGGAGCTGGAGGCACGGCTTGCGGCGTGAACGCGCCGGTGTCGGCGCATCCGCTCGCCCCTGTCGGGCAGATGAGCTTGTCGAAGGTGGCGATGTTCGTGTCGACGATGGCGAAGATGTTGCCGCTGGGAACGCCGGCGAGGCCATGGGCGGAGAGCGCCTCCGCGATGGTCCCGTCGCACGCGGGCGCGCCCAGGTTGCAGAAGGTCTTCCTGCCGCTGTCGGAGAGCGCGGCGGTGGGGTCCTGGTACGGCAGCGCGGCAAGGTTGGTGGCGATCTCCTTCATGCCCTGCGTCCTGAAGGTGTACGCCATCACGATGTCGTCGCGCGCCAGCCCCGAGGCGCTCTTCTCCGCCACCAGCGACGCTGCGGCGAGGTTGACGGCCTGTCGCATCTGATCGATGCCCACGGCCTGCGCATCGCTCACGCCCGACACCTCCGACTTGCCGTTGGCGAACACGCTGATGGAGGGGTCGAGGAGGAGGATCTTGCCCAGCGTGCTGCGCACCAGCTTGTCGCCGTTCAGGTCTTTCACGCGGTCGGTCACCAGCACCACGTAGCTGGTGCCTTCGTTGAGCGGCGGCACGGAGATCACCGCGCCGGCGCCCGGCAGCTGCGCCGGCACCGCGGGTTGCAGGCCGATGGCCGTGGATGCCGGCACGCCGTTCACTGGCTGGGTGATCTGCGGGGGCTCGGCGACGAAGCGATGGGCTTTCCCCTGCTCCTGCAGCTCGCCCAGCCGGGTTGCCAGAGACGGCGACTGGCCCGCCTTCTCGATCTCGTAGAGAAAGACCGAGCTCGCGTTCACGGTGGAGGCGTCGATGGGCGCGGAGGTCTGCATCAGGATCATCGCGGTGGTCGAGAATCCGTCCAGGGTGGCGAGCCCCGCGCCGAGCGCCCCGAATGGCCCTGACGCCGCCGCCAGCTCGGGGAGCAGATGTCCGTCGGGGCCGAGGAGGAAGTCGCTGGGCAGCGGCATCCTTCCCGAGCTGGGATCGGTCTCCACGTGCGTCCTGCGCGTGGTGCTCGCCACCTTGAAGGTGGCCATGGTGGCGATCTCGCGATGGCTGAACGCCCCATTGGCGTCGATGGCGGCGAACGGCGCGAGGTAGCCCTTGCGGATGGACTCGAGCTGCGCCGCGGCAGCGGCCTTCTCGCCGCGGCTGTCGCCGGGAAGGAGGCCGCTGTTCTCCGGCAGGGTGAGATCCTCGTCCTGCAGCAGGAGGAACATCGCCGGCTGCGGCTGGAGCCCTCCGGCCGCGCCGTTCTTCACCTGGACGCCGCTTGGCCCGCCGCGCACCGCCACCACCATCTGCGTCCCCGCCGGCCAGCGCCTCGACCCGGTTGCGTCCTTCGACTTGTGCAGCGTCAGGGTTCCGTGGTCAGGGGTCACGGCGTAGTCGGAAGGCAGCGGCGGATCGTACGCGACCCGGCCGGAACCGGAGCTGCCGGTCGCGAGCAGGAGCACCGTCGCGGGCGTGATCGAGCTGGTGTCCAGCTGCGGCGCGCTGCGCGTGGGCTTGCCCGTCGCGGGATCGAGCGTCTCGCGCACGAAGTCGATGGTGATGGGCACTTCCTGGTCGTTGGGAAACCCTTCCGCCTGCCATTGCGTGAGGAGCGCCGCCTGGGCCGGGTTCTGCGTGCTGATGGCGGCATCCTGGAGCGCCAGATCGTTGGGCAGCGGCAGCGAAGGCGGGCTGCCGGTGGGATCGAAGGCGGCATAGTCGACGGCATCCGGGTTGCCGCTCGTGTCGAAGGGCACCGAGGGCTCGCAGGAGAGCGCAAGCAGCGCGAGCGCGAGCCCGGTTGCGCGGCGGAGCGACATTGCGGGCGATTTCGTCCGGGTTTCGCGCCCCTGTCAAGGCGGCGCGCAGCGCATCACTTCGCGGCGCTGCCCGCCGGAGCCGTGGGGCGGGAGAGCGCCGGAGCCGGCGTGTTCTCCTTGAGGAACCGGATCATCCGCGCATACATCCGTTCGCGGGCGCCCTCGTCGAAGAAACCGTGACCTTCCTTGGACTCCACCAGCCACTCCGGCGGCCTGCCGCGCGCCGTGAGCGCGTCGCGCAGGCGCTCCGCGTGCTCGATGGGCGCGCGCTCGTCCTGCTTGCCGTGGATGAGGAAGACGCGCGCCGCGAGCTTGTCGACGTGCCGGACCGGTGAGGCCTCCGCGAGCGCCCGGTCGTCCTCGCCCACGGCGGTCCGCACGTAGCCGCGGCCAAGCCTGCCCCAGGAGATGTCGCCCGTCTTCGCCAGCAGCCCGAGGTCGTAGATGCCCGCGTAGCCCACGGCGCAGCGGAAGAGGTCGGGAGCCAGGATGGCGCTCTGCATCGCCGCGTAGCCGCCGAAGCTCGCGCCATAGACGCAGATCCGTTTCGGATCGGCGAAGCCCTTGCGCACCGCGAAGCGCGTCGCGTCGATGATGTCCTCGACCATCCGGCTGCCCCACTTGCGATACCCGGCCTCCTGGTAGGCGAGGCCGTAGCCGCCGGAGCCGCGGTAGTTGACCTGAAGGACGGCGAAGCCTTCGTGGGCGAGCATCTGCACCTCGGAGTCGAACCCCCAGCGGTCGCGGACGAAGTGCGGGCCGCCGTGGGGCAGCACCACCATCGGCGGCAGCGTTCCGGGCTGCCGGTCCGTGGGCAGGGTGACGTAGCCGTGGATGCGCAAGCCGTCGCTCGCCGGGATGTGGAAGGCGGACATCTCCGCCATCGCGTCCGGCTTCACCCACGGGCGCACCTGGCCGAGCGACTGCGCGGAGAGCGTGGCCGTGTCCACCAGCAAGAGCTCGCCGGGATCGCGGTCGCTGTAGACGCGGACCAGCGCCTGGCGGTCGTCGGCGGTGGAGTTCACCAGCTCCACGTTCTCGTTCGGCCGCGCCGCGAGCAGGCCCTGCAGGGCGCGGCTGAGCGGGTGGCGGGGGTCGACGAACTCGTAGTTGGGCAGGTCGGGCTCGTATTCCAGCGCCACGATCCGCCCGGTGGCGCTGTCCTGCACGTGGGAGGAGAAGGGCACGGCGTCATTTTGCGCCACGAGCTTGCGCTCTCCGGTCTCGATGGAGACGGCGTACAGCGCAAACCCGCCGGAGACCGGCTCGCTCACGTAGACGACGGCGTCCCGGGAGACGAACCCCACCGGATTGCTGCGGCTGGTGAAGCCGCGGATGGAGCGGAGCTCGCGCCAGCCCTGCGCCCCCTCGAAGAAGAAGAAGCGCGGCTTCGCGTCCGTGTCGAGCCCCTCGGCGATGCGCAGCTCGCCGTTCTCGTCGGTGAGAAACGATGCCTCGGCGATGGGGCTCACCGCGACGCGCGTCTTGAGGCCGCTGTAGACGTCGAGCTTGGAGATCTCGGCGATCTGGTCGCCCCTGGCTTCGTCCATCGAGGTCTCCTCGATGAGCACGTGCTTGGGGTCGTTGCGCAAGGTGTCGATGACGAATCCCCAGGCGCGCTCCGCCGCGGCCTTGCGGATGTGCGAGCCGGCCTGCAGTTCGCCCGCCCGATACCCGAAGATGATGCGCCCGCTGCGGCCGGTCGCGTCCACCGCGTAGATCTCGCCCAGCGAGACCGGCGCGGCCAGGTAGCCCTCGTGCTCGACCATCTGGATCACCACCCGCTCGTCGTTTGCCCAATAGAACGGCCCGATGGTCGACTCGCCCTCCGGCCTGAGCACGTAGGTGACCTTGTGGGTGGAGAGGTTCACGAAGGTGAGCGAGCGCCTTCCGCTCTCCTCCGACAAGGTGGCGAGATACGTACCCTTGGGCGAGACCTTGGCGGTGAGCAGGGTCGGGTCGAGGGCGAACGCGGCGATGCCGGTGGGCTCGGCGCCGGCGGAAACGGGGACGGGCGCGGCATGCTGGCAGGCGAGCAACAGTGCGGCGGGCGCGAACCAGGCGGTGCGAAGATGCATGGGATTCCTCCGAAGGCCTTTTCAAGCAGCCAGACCTCGCGGGGTGGAGTCAACCGATTCCAAAGAGGCAGGCGCGAAATCCGGGCGGCGCTTAAACTCCGGGCAGGGGAAGCTGGTGCTGCTCGCGGATGGCGGTTGCGTCGATCCCGCGGTTCCGGAGCTGCCGGGCGAGCTCTTCGGCGTACCCGTCGATGGTGTAGACCCTGCGCGCTCCCGAGCGCACCGCGCAGTCGAGGAGGTCCTCGAAGCCGGCGTGGTCGGCGAGCGGCAGCGCCTCGTCGGCGGAGGCGATGCCGTCCACCGCCCTGCCCGAAAGCGCGCAGACGCGGTGCTCGCCGAGGCCCAGGCGCGACAGGCGCGCGGTGGGTGGAACCACCACCACATCCCCTTCCCCGCCCAGGGGGACGAAGCCCTGCAAGGGAACGCCCTGCGCGACGTAGACCTCGCAGGCGCGAAAGGCGGTCGGGTGCAAACGCAGGACATGGCGTCCTCCGAGGTAGCGGACGACGTCCTGCGCCTCGCCGAGTGCGGCCGCCACCAGCACGGGCGTCTTGCCCTGCCCGAGCGTCTTCTCCACGAACGCGCTCACCTTCTCGAGCAACTGCTCCCGCGGCGGGAAGACATAGCGGGGGTGGCCGTAGAGCGCGCGCAAGGCCAACGTCTCGCAGGTCACCGGCACCAGCGCCTCCGCCGTCAGCGAGGCGCGCGGTCCGCTGCCGCCGATGTCGCCGGCGTAGACGAGATCCAGGCCGTCCGCCTCGCAGCGGATCTGCGCGCTGCCGAGCACGTGCCCGGCCGGGTACAGCGTCAGCCGCAGCGACCCGAGCGCGAAGCGTCTGCCCGTAGGCGGCCGGCAGTGCCGCGGTGCGTCGCAACGCCCGCGGCAACGCCGCCGTGAGGAGCTGGATGGTTGGCCCGCTCGCGATCATCCTCTCCGGCAGGATGGCCGGCGCGCCCCTGGCATGCGCGAGAAAGCCCATCGGCGGACGCCCTCGCGGCTCCAGGTAGAGGCGCGTGCCCCCGGACGCGCAGGCCGTGGGCGGCGCGTTCCACTTCCGGGCTGTGGAACTTCGGCGTCACCTGGGCCATGTAGCAGGCGAGCGTACATGCGCAAGTTATTGCGCCACGCGCGTCACTGCACGCGCGCTTCACTGCACCGCGCGCTTCAGCGCGCGGAAGGCTGCACCCACCTCTCCGACGACCACTCCGAAGACGATCAGCACACCGCCGAGAAGCTCACGCCCGGTCAGCCGTTCGCCGATCAGCACCGCGGCCCAGAGCGCCGCGAAGACCGGCTCCAGGCTGCTGATCAGCGCGACGCGGACCGGTGGCAGGATCTTCTGCGCCCAGGTCTGGACGCCGAAGGCGAGGAGCGTGGCGAAGAGCGAGAGGTAGAACATCGCCAGCCAGAGGCGGCCTCCGCCGGAGAAATGCTGCGCCTCCACCAGCGGCCCCGCCGCGGCGGCCACGACAAAGGTGGTGGCAAGCTGCACCAGCAAGAGGGGCAAGACCGGGTGCCGGGAGGCGACTCGCCCCAGGGCCACAATCTGCCCCGCGAACACCAGCGCGCAGGCCAGGGTGAGGCCGTCGCCCAGCGCGGTGGCCTGCGAGGCGTCGGACCACGGCGCCGAGAGCATGGTCATTCCGGCGAAGGCGAGGAGCACGCCGAGCAAGCGCCGGCGCGGCGGGCCGCTTGCGGAAGAGCGCGAACTCGATCAGCGGCGTGAGCACGACCAGCGTGCCGGTGAGAAATCCGCTGCGCGAGGCGGTGGTGCGCGAGAGGCCCTCGGTCTGGAAGACGAAGCCCACGCCGAGGAGCGCACCGGCAAGGAAGCCGTCGCGCAGCAGGCCTCCGCGGATGGCGCGCAACCCCGCGCGGCCCCGCGGCGTGGCGGCCATGAAGCCGAAGAGCAGCGCGGAGGAGAGGGCCATGCGCACCGCGACCAGCGCCAGCGGCGAGCGGCATCGTTCCGCAGCAGGGTGCGGAGGATGGCGAAGCTGCTCCCCCAGACCGCCATGATCAGCGTGAGCGCGAGGTCAGCCAACGAAGAAGAACCCCATGCCGAGGACGGCGTAGACCGCGAGGAGGAACGCGCCTTCCAGCCAGTGCGTCTCGCCGTCGAGCGCGATGAGCGACAGCGCCACCACCGCGATGCCCAGCGCCACCACCTCGAAGCGGGTGAAGGCGAGGTCCATGGGCGCGCCGAAGAGGACGCCGGCGAAGACCAGCAGCGGGGCCACCAGGAGCGCGATCTGCTTGGACGACTCCCAGGCGATGCCCAGCGCCACGTCCATGTCGCCCCTGTTCGCGAAGAGCAGCGCCGTGGAGTGCTCTGCCGCGTTGCCCACGATGGCGACGATGACCACGCCCACGAAGGTCTCGGGCAGGTGCAGCGCCGCGACGGCGCCGTCGAGCGAGGCGACCAGCAGCTCGCTCGCCACCGCGGTGGCCGCCGCCGCGAGGAGAAGGCGGCCCAGCTCGAAGGCGACGGCGTGCTCGTGCGGCGGCGGCTCCGCGGCCTTGGCTGCCGCGGCTTCCCCGGGCGTCGCGGCCATGGGCTCCCGCGCGGAGGCCAGTTGCTCGCGGTGCGTGCGCAGCCCGAACCAGAGCGAGAGGCCGTACATGACCACCAGGACCGCGGAGATCTCTTCGGAGAGCATCGCCGGGTCGTAGCGCGGGCTGCGGTCGATCGAGAGGAGCGTGGGCACCGCCATCGCCACCACCGCGAGGAAGAGCGTGGAGACGCTGGAGGAGGCGGCCAGACGGTTGAAGCGCAGGCGGTTGAAGCGCGCGCCGCCCACCACGATGCTGCCGCCGGCGACGAGGAGCAGGTTGCCGAGGATGGATCCGGTGATGCTGCCTTTGACCAGCTCGACGTGGCCATGGCGCAGGGCGGAGATTCCCAGGATCAGCTCGGCGGCGTTGCCGAAGGTGGCGTTGAGCAGGCTGCCGGCGGCCGGGCCCATCCGCTCCGCGAGCGCCTCGGTTGCGTCGCCCATGCTCTTCGCGAGCGGGATGAGCGAGGCGCAGGAGACGAAGAAGGTGACGGTGCCTCCGCGCAGGAAGTGGTGCGAGAGCCAGGCGGCGGGAAGCAGGAGCCACGCGGCGCGCCAGAATCCATCGCGACATCGTCAGGCGACCTCGAACCGGATGGTTCCTCCCCCTTCCTTTCGCACGACCCGGCCCTGCTCTTCCAGCACTTCCAGATTGCCCATCACCTCCGACAGCGTCAGGTAGAGCTGGTGCTCGCGGGCGCGGGGAAAGACGCGCGGGGCCAACTGCGCGGGACTGGCGGCGCCTTCCCTGAGCAGCTCGAGGATGCGCTCCTGCCGCTTCTCGTAGAACGCGAGCAGGCGGTCGATGACCTCCACGTGGCCCGAAAAGGGCTCTGCGTGTCCGGGCGCCACCAGCCCGACGGGCAGCGCGCGCACGCGCCGGGCCGACTGGAGGTAGGCGACCAGCGCCTTGTGGGTGGGCTCCGGCTGGCCCTCGAGGTCGAGCAGCGGATTGGGCGAGACGCGCTCGAGCAGGTGGTCGTCGGAGAAGAGCACGCGGCTCTCGCGCGCCCAGAGGCAGACGAGCCCCGGCGTGTGTCCCGGCAGGTGCAGCACCTCCGCAGAGAAGCGCCTGAAGCGCAGCGGAGTGCCTTCGGGCAACGGCTCCACCTGCTCCAGCGGCCGTGCCATGCGCAGCGCGTCCTGGCGGTGGACGCGCACGTGCTCGAGCAGGTGCGCGGGCGCGCCCAGCCGCGCGAGGTATGCCGCGTACAGCTCCAGCCGCGCGGCGCTGCGATCGCGGCCGGTGAGCTTGTCGTGATCGCGCAGGTGCGCGAAGACCGGGGCGCCCGAGGCCTCCTGCGCGGCGCGCGCGTACCCGTAGTGATCGATGTGCCCGTGGCTCACGAAGATGCGGCGGATGTCGCCGAGCGAGAGCCCCAGCCGCTCGAAGCCCGCGTGCAGCGCCGCCTTGCCGTCCTTGGTGCCGATGCCCGCGTCGAAGAGAGCGACGCCGCCGCCCTCCTCCTCGATCACGTAGACGTTGGCGGGCCCGCCCGCCTCGGGGAAAGGAACCGGAACGGGAATCCGGAAAACCCCGAGGCGCGCAAGGCCGGCAGCCATCACTTCAGCTTTTTCACTTCTTCGGTCAGCTCGGGCAGCGCCTTGAAGAGGTCGGCGACGAGGCCGTAGTCGGCCACCTGGAAGATGGGCGCCTCCGCGTCCTTGTTCACGGCGACGATGGTCTTCGACCCCTTCATGCCGGCGAGGTGCTGGATGGCGCCCGAGATGCCGGCGGCGATGTAGAGCTTGGGCGCCACCACCTTGCCGGTCTGGCCGACCTGGAGGTCGTTGGGCTGCCAGCCGGCGTCCACCACCGCGCGGGAGGCGCCCACGGCGGCGCCGAGCACGTCCGCCAGGGCCTCGATGGCCTTGAAGTCGCCCTTGGTGCCGCGGCCGCCGGAGACCACCGCCGATGCCTCGGTCAGCTCCGGCCGCGCGCTCTTCACCTCGTTGAACTCGAGGAACTTCGTCTTCGCCGCCGGCGCCTGCACGCTCAGCGCCTGCACGCTGCCCGCCGAGGCGGCCTTCTGCGCGGCGGCGAACTCGGTGGCGCGCACGGAGATCACCTTCACCGGCGTGGTCACCTCCACGGTGGCGATGGCGTTGCCCGCCCACATGGCGCGCTTGAACTGGTTGGCGCTCACCACGCCCACGATGTCGGAAGCGACGCCCGCTCCGAGCTTGCCGGCGATGCGCGGGGCAGATGTCCTTGCCGTAGGCGGTGGCGGCGACGACCACGTCGCGTTGCGCCCGCCTTCTTCGCCGCCTCGGCCGCGGCCGCCGCGTGCGTCTCGGCGAGGGCGTGCTCGAACCCCGCGCCTTCCACGGCGTAGACGGTGCCCAGGTACGCCGCCAGCTCCTGGGCGGCCTGTTGCGAGCCGGGCCCGATGGCCACGCCCTGCAGCGTCGGCGCCGTTCTTCTGCGCCAGCTGCTGCGCGGCCGTCAGCGCGCTCAGCGTGGCCTTCTTGAGGTGCCCGTGCGCCTGCTCCGCGACGACGAGAATGGTCGCCATTTCAGATCACCTTCGCTTCCTCGTGGAGCTTCTTCACCAGGGTGGCCACGTCGGGAACCTTCACTCCCGCGGCCGCGCGCCGGCGGCGCCTCCACGCGCACCACCTTCACCTTGGGGCTCACGTCGACGCCGAGCGCCGCGGGCGCCAGCTCCTCGATGGGCTTCTTCTTCGCCTTCATGATGTTGGGCAGGCTCGCGTAGCGGGGCACGTTCAGGCGCAGGTCGACGGTGACGAGCGCGGGCAGCTGCAGCTCCAGGGTCTCCACGCCGCCGTCCACCTCGCGCACCACCTGCACGGAGCGCTTGTCCGCGCCCAGCCGCAGACCCGGCTTCTTCGCCTTCTCCTCCGGCGCTCTCCAGCGATTCCTTCTTGGACGCGAAGGTGGCCTGTCCCCAGCCGAGGTATTCGGCGAGGAGCTGGCCGGTGACGTTGTCGTCCACGTCCACCGCCTGCTTGCCCATCAGCACCAGGTCGGGCTTCTCCTTCTCGACCACTTTCTCGAGGAGCCGCGCCACCGCGTCGGAATCGAGGAAGCCGTCGTGCTTGACCAGGATCCCGCGGTCGGCGCCCATCGCCAGGGCCGAGCGGAGCTCCGCCTGCGCCGCGCCGCTGCCGATGCTGACCGCCACCACTTCGGAGGGAGCATTGGCGTCGCGCAGGCGCAGGCCTTCCTCCACGGCGATCTCGTCGAAGGGATTGGCGCGGTAGTTCACGCCCTCGGTGACGATCCAGGTGTTGTCCGGCTTCACCTTGATCTTCGACTCGTAGTCTTCCACGCGTTTGACCGTGACCAGGATCTTCAAGACCTGCCTCCATCTGCGGGCAAGAGCCCGCGCACGAACCACTCCGCGACCTCGGCCGCGGTCTTCTTCAGGGGTGTCCTGCGGCCGCTCACCAGCCACGCCAGCGCCAGCTCGTCGAGCGCGCCGAAGATGGCCCGCTTCACCGTGCCGGGCGAGATGGCAGAGTCCAGCTCTCCGCTCTCCTGTCCGGCTCTCACCACTTCGGCGATGACGTCCGCGTAGGCGGCCAGCTTGTTGCGGTCGGCCGCCCTGAGGAACTGCGCGCTCTGCCTCAGCTCCACGATCAGCACGGAAGCGAGATCGGGGTTGCGCTCCACCAGCGAGAGGTGGAGCTGGATGAAGCGGCGCAGCTTCTCCGGCGCGGTGCGCTGACCCTCGACCTCCGCCCGGGCCTGCGCGGTGAGCTCGGTCATCTTCTCGTCGAAGAGCCGGAGCAGGAGGTCTTCCTTGCCCTTGAAGTACAGATAGATGGTCCCGTCGGCGACGCCGGCCGCGCGCGCGATCTCCGCCACCGTCGAGGTGTGGAACCCGCGCTCGGCGAAGGTCTTGATCGCCGCGTCGAGGATGCGCCCGCGCTTGTCGGCGGTCTTGTTGTCGCGCGCCTGCACCGTGGCCGATCTCCGCAGCAGCCGGGTCTTGCCCATGGATGTCCGGCTGAATGAGGGCTCATTCAGATAGGGCCTCGGGCGCGGCGCGTCAAGAGATGTTCTTGCCGGTTGCGGCGGGATGACGCGGCGCCCCGGAACGTGGTACTGACCGCGCGCGACAACGCAATGGCGACCCGCAGACGACTCAGCCCGGTGCCCGACAATGTCCCCAAGCAGGACATCCTGGAGCATGCGCGGCAGGTGATCCGCGCCGAAGCCGATGCGGTGGCGCAACTCGCCGGACGCCTCAACGGACACTTCGCGCGTGCCGTGGAGATGGTACTCGCCTGCCCGGGGCGCGTGGTGGTGACCGGCATGGGCAAGCCCGGCTTCATCGCGCAGAAGATCTCCGCCACCTTCGCTTCCACCGGCACTCCTTCGCTCTACCTCCATCCGGCCGAGGCGCTGCACGGCGATCTCGGGCGCCTGGTGCCCGGAGATCTCGTGTTGGCGCTCTCGAACAGCGGCGAGACGGACGAGATCCTGCGCCTGATGCCGTCGCTGCGCAGGCTCGGCGCGCCCATCGTGGCGATGACCTCCGGACCGCGCAACTCGCTCGCGGACCAGGCGGACGTGGTGCTGGAGATCGGGCCGGTGCCCGAGGCGTGTCCGCTGGGCCTTGCGCCAACTGCATCCACGGTGGCGCTCCTCGCCATGGGCGATGCCCTGGCCATGGCCGTGCAGCACCGCCGCGGGTTCTCGCCGGAGCAGTTCGCCTCGCTGCATCCCGGCGGCAGCCTGGGCCGGCAACTGCTGCGCGTGCGCGACGTGATGCGCACCGGCGAGCGGAACCCCACCGTGCCCTCCAGTTCCTCCCTGCGCGAGACGGCGGCGGTGATGACGCGCACCGAAGGGCGGCCGGGCGCCGCCAGCGTGGTGGACGCGCAGGGCAGGCTGGTGGGCATCTTCACCGACGGCGATTCTGCGCAGGCTGGTGCAGCGGGGCGAGGTGGATTTCAGCCGCGCCGTCTCCTCGGTCATGGGCAAGAGCCCGCGCACCGTGGCCGCAGACGACCTGGCGCAGACGGCAGCGGAGATCCTCCGCAACACCCAGGTGGACCAACTTCCGGTGGTGGACGTCGATGGCCGTCCGGTGGGACTCCTGGACGTGCAGGACCTGCTCGCCGCCCGCCTCCTCGGCTGACCTTTCGCTCCTGGAAGCGAAGCTATGAAGGCGTGCGGTCTTGTTGTAGTCAGGCGCTCGTGGCCATCGAGTACCCGGGCGAAGGTCCCGCGCGGCTGGCTCTGGTCGAGGTTGGCCGGCGCCTCTACGCGCGGCAGCTGATCAACGGCGGCGAAGGGAACCTCTCCTGCCGGCTGGGGCCGGAGCGGCTGCTCTGCACGCCCGCCGGCGTGAACAAGGGCTTCCTCTCCGAGGACCAGCTGGTGGTCACCGACATCTCGGGCAAGTCCTTGGACCCGCGGCGGCGCCCGTCTTCCGAGATCCTGCTGCACCTCGCCTGCTACCAGGAGCGGGAGGATTGCCTGGCCGTGGTGCATGCGCACCCGCCGCACGCGGTGGCGCTGACGCTCGCGGAGGAGGAGCTGATGGCCTGCATGCCCGAGGCGGTCACGGCGCTCGGCGAGGTGCCGACGGCGCGCTATGCCACCCCGGGAACCGAGCGCGTGGCGCAAGCGGTGAGGCCATTCCTAACGGCGGCCCACTGCGTGCTCCTGGAGCGGCACGGGGCCCTGGCGATGGGGTTCGGGCAGCGGGCGCCCTACGACGCCTGCGACAAGATGGAGATGCTGGAGGGCGTTGCGCGCGTGCAGCTTCTCGCGTCGTTGCGGCGGCCGCCTTCAGCGCTGCCGCGCGCGGAGCGGGACGCGCTGGCGGCGCAGCGCGAAGCGAATCTGAAGCGGCTCGGAGAGCCGGGCCCTGGGGAGGACGACCGATGAACCTTCACGTCGAGGACACCGGCGGAAGCGGCGTCCCGGTGGTCCTGCACCACGGGCTCGGCTGCGACGCGACGGTGTGGAGCGCGCAGATTGAGCACCTGCGCAAGAAGCACCGCGTGGTCGCCTTCGACGCGCGCGGCCACGGAAGATCGCCCCACGCGGCGGAGTACACCGTCGCGGCGCTGGCGGAGGACCTGAACGGCCTCGCCGCCCGGCTCGCGCTGCCGAAATTCTGGCTGGTCGGCCATAGCCTGGCCGGAGCGGTGCTCTCCGAATTCGCCGGGCGCGTCCCCTACAAGCTCCTCGGCCTCGTCTACGTGGACGCGGTGGGCGACTACAGCGGCGCTCCCGAGGACATGAAGGAATGGTTCCGCAAGCACGACCAGGGCGCCACGCCGCAGAAGCTGCAGGAGTGGTTCGACGAGATGGTCGGCCCGGTGGCGAGGCCCGACACGCGCCGGCAGGTGCTGGAGTCGGTGGCGAAGATGGACGTGCCCGCCTTCGCCGCGCTGCGCAGCTCGTTTGCGGCCTCCGCCCCTGCGGCCTCGCTCGCGCGCTTTTCCGGGCCGAAGTTCGCCATCGACGCGGAGGGAACGGAGAACCCGTTCATGGCCTACCGCCTGGAAGGCGTGCAGCGGCGCACCATCCCCGGCGTCTCCCATTGGCTGATGCTCGACGACCCGGCCGCGCTCAATGCCGCGCTCGACGAGGTGATTGGGTGAACGCGCCCCCGACCCTTACGCGTTCGCTTCCGGCCTGCGGCGGCGCGCCAGCATCTTCTCCGCGCCGTCGCGCACCAGGTCCTTCGCCCGGTCCATCATCGCCGCCATGGTTCCCGCCACCATGTTTCCCGGCGGCTGGTCGGGAGCACGCGGGTGCGGCCGGGTCGGCGCCAGCTTCTTCGCCTTCTCCATCCGCGCGCCCAGCTCCTGCAAGACCTTCTGGCCGAGCAGCCGGCGCGCCTTGGGGAAGAGCTCGTCCTGCTCCTCCTTGACGTGGTGCCTGACGCTCTCCATCAGCACCTTCATCTTGGCGTCGTAGCGCTCGTGGTCGGGCTTCATCGTCTCCAGCTCGGACAGGGTCCACTTGACGATGTGGTGCTCCTCCAGCGACTCGAGCACCGTCTCCGAGGCCTGCCCTCCCGCGCGCGTGTCGGCCTTGAGGCCCGCGGTGCGGACGGCCGGATAGAAGAGCATCTCCTCCACCGCGGAGTGAACCGCGAGCTCGCGGATGACCTTCAGGACGATCTTCTCCTTCGATTTGTGCGCGCGGTCGGTCAGCTTCTCGAACTGGCGGAAGAGTTGCTCCACGGCCTCGTGATCGCGCTGCAGCAATGCGGTCGCATCCATTGTCCGTCACACCTCCTGCACGCACACTGCGCATCCAACGGTCGTCGCGCCCGGCAGCCTGCCCGCCAGGAGGGGCCGAGCGTCTTTCAGCGGAGCTTCGCCAGCTCCTCGTCCACCTTGTGGGCGCTGGCGAACTGCGGGTCCAGGCTCTTGAGCTGCGCGAAGGTCTGCGCCGCGGCCGCCTTTTCGCCCTCTTGCGCCTGCAGCCTGGCCATCTCGTAGACGGCGCGCGGCTGCGTGGGGTTGAGCTCCAGCGCGCGCGCCAGCGTCCGCCGCGCCATCTCCATGCGTCCCAGCCCGCGCATGGCCCCGCCCAGGGCGGCCGCGGCGCGCGCGTCGTTGGGGCGCATCGGCATCACCCGCACCACCGCGTCGCGCGCCTCCTGGTACTTGCCCTGGTCGAGGTCGCGCTCGCCTTCCGAGAGGAGCTGATCGAGCCCCTTCTCCAGCTCCGGCGTGCGCTCCGTGTTTTGCACCGCCTCCGCGACGTTCTTCATCTCCTCGGCCGTGGGCTCGCCGGAAGGAGGCGCGGCCCTGGCCTGTGCGGCGGGACCCTCCGGCCGCGCCTTGAAGAGCTCGTCGGCCTTGGGAAGGGTGTCGCGCACGAGCGGCGCGCGAGGCGAGTCTGGCGCCACCTCGAGCAGGCGCTTCCACTTCTTCTTGCCCTCCGCCAGCATCTTCTTGTCGCCGTTGGACTGCTCGATCTGGATGGCGCCGACGAAGAAGAGCGACTCGGGATAGTCGGGCGCGCGCTCGAGGACCTTGCGGTGCTCGGCGAGCGCGGACCCGGCGTTGCCGATCAGGTAGAAGCTGTTTCCCCGCCGCGCGCGGTCGGCGAGCGCCATCTCCAACGCGCTCTCCAGGCAGCGCAATTCCCGGGGCGGGTCGAGCTTCTTCGCCGCCGCGGCGATCTGCGCCAGCCCATGGTCGGGGCCGCTGCGGCGGCACTCCGGCGGCAGGTCCGCGGCCGGCTTCACTCCCCTCTTGCGGAGCGCGTCCGCCCTCTCTTCGGCGGGCGCCGCCATCTCCTCGGCCTGGCGGAGCGTGTCCACCGCCTCGAGGTAGCGGCCGTACTGGTAGTAGAGGGTGCCCAGCGCCGAGAGCACCTCGAAGCTCTTCGGCTTGTCCTCGAGCTGGTCGCGCAGCCGGTCCACCTCGGCCATCAGCGCCCTGGGATCGCTCGTGCCCGGCCCCGCGTCCGCGGCGGCTGCGCGAGGCGGCGTGCGCTGCGACGGCTTGCAAGCGACGAGTGAAAGGACGGCGGCGAGCGCGAGGCGCTTCATCGCGCGCGGATCTACCATGTCAGGGCTGCTGCGGCTCCTCCTCGCCCTCCGCCTGCGGCACCGGCGGGCGGATGGCACGAAAGGCCGCGACGCCTGCGCGCTCCTGCGGCGGCAACGCCTCCAGCAGCGCTCTCGCGGTGAGCAGCCGGATGGGATGCACCGCGTCCGGGGCGATCTCGGCGAGCGGAGCCAGCACGAACGCCCGCTCGGCGAGCAGCGGGTGCGGGATTTGCAGCCCCGTTTCCCGGAGGACGCGGTCGCCGTACAGCACCAGGTCGAGGTCGATCTCGCGCGACCCCCAGCGCTCGCGGCGGACGCGGCCCATGGCGTCTTCCACCGCTTGCAGCCGCTGCAGGGTGGCGCGCGGCGAGAGCAGCGTGCCGATCTGCGCCACCGCGTTCAGGTAGCGCGGCTGCGGCGGGCCCACGGGCTCGCTCTCGTACGCCAGCGAAACCCTGCGCAGGACGAAGCCGGGCTCGCGCGCGAGCAGTGCCACGGCGGTGCCCAGGTTTCCCAGGCGGTCGCCGAGGTTCGAGCCGAGGCCGACGAAGGCCTCGATCACGTGGCCGCCCCGCGGAGGAAACGCTCGAGCATGGAATACGCGCGCTGCAGCGCCTCTTCCCCGCAGCTCTCGTTCTTCTGGTGCGCCTGCGCCTGTTCTCCCGGCCCGAAGTTGGCGGCTGCGATTCCCGCGGCCGCAAGCTGCGCGACGTCGGTCCACGCCTGCTTGGGCTCGACGGGCGCCGCGGTGAGCGCGCGGAATTCCTGCAGCAGCGGATTGTCGAGGATGACCGGCCCGCTGGGCGCGCGATCGGTGATGGCGGCGGAGGCCCCGAATCGGCGCGCCAACGCCAGCACTTCCGCTTCCGCCTCGGCCAACGGCCGCCCGGGCGCGAAACGGAAGTTGAGGTTCAGGTCGCAGCGCGCCGGCACCACGTTGCGCCCGGTGAACCCCTCGATGCGCGTGACCGTGAACACCTCGCGGAACGACAGCTCTCCGATGCGCGCCTCTCGCGGGCCAAGGCCGCGGAGGTGCTCGAGCAGCGCGCCCGCCTTGTGGATGGCGTTGTCGCCCTGCCACGGCCGCGCGGAATGCGCGCTCCGTCCTTCGAAGGTGAGCGTCGCGTGCAACGAGCCGCAGCAGCCCACTTGCAGGGCAAGGTCGGTGGGCTCGAGACAGAGCGCGAGCGAGGCGCGGCGCAGGTCGGGGCGCGCCTGCAAGACCGGCAAGAGGCCGTTCCCGGCGATGGGTCCCTCCTCGCGATCGTAGAAGAGCAGCACCAGGTCGACCGGCAGCGACCCGCGAGGCAGCGCGCGCCACAGCTCGATCATCACCGCCAGCGCGCCCTTCATGTCGGAGGCGCCGCGGCCGTGGACGCGCCCACCCTCGCGCCGGGCGGGAAAGTCGCCTTCTTGTAGCGGAACCGTGTCCAGGTGGCCGGCGAGGAGGACCGCGGGCTTCTGGCCGGTGACGCGGCCGCAGACCACCGCGTTCCCCACCCGCTCGCCGGAGGTCTCCTCCGCCACGTAGCCGGCGAGCGCCGCTTCCTCGCCGATGGGGCTGCGGATCTCGCACAGCCGCAGCGTGCGCTCCGCGAGCTGCATCAGGCCGACACCCCGAAGTCGCGCAAGGCCGCGTTCAAGGACGTCTTGCGGTCGGTGCTCTGCTTGCGCACGCCGATGATCAGCGCGCAGGGCGTCAGGTACTCGCCGGCGGGGAACTTGCGCGGCCGCATGCCGGGGATCACCACGCTGCGCGCGGGCACCACGCCCTTGATCAGCCGTTCGCTTGGCCCGGTCACGTCGTAGATGGGCGTGGTGGCCGTGAGCACGACGCCGGCGCCCAGGACCGCCTCCTGCTCGACCAGCACGCCTTCGACGACGATGCAGCGGCTGCCGACGAAGGCCCCGTCCTCGACGATGACCGGCCGCGCCCCGGGCGGCTCCAGCACGCCGCCCAGACCCACGCCGCCGGAGAGGTGGACGAAGCGGCCCACCTGCGCGCACGAGCCCACCGTCGCCCAGGTGTCCACCATGGTGCCCGTGCCCACCCGCGCGCCGATGTTGACGTAGCCGGGCATCACCACCGCGCCCTTTTCCACGTGCGCGCCGTAGCGGACCACGCCGGGCGGCACCAGGCGGAAGTCGCCCAGGTCGCGCTTGGGAGGCACCTTGTCGAAGAAGCGGAGATCGCCGCAGTCGTAGCGCTCGCTCTGCATCAAGCTGAAGAAGAGGTTGATGGCGCCCTGGATGAAGGCGTGGATGACGTAGCCCTGCGGCCCCTTTTCCGCCACCCGAAGCTCGCCGCGGTCGAGGCGGAACACCACCTCGCGGACGGCGTTCGCGTGCTGCGGCAGCGAGGCCGGGTTGGCCTGCGCCGACTCCACCGCCGCGCGCAATGCTTCGAGCGTCGCGTGGGGCAACCTGAGATGTTCCGCCGCGGGATCCTGCATGCGGCGCGAGACGCTAGCACAAGCCGCAGCGGCCAACGCGCTCAGGCGGGCCAGAGCGCCACGGCGGCGCGGCAGTCGGCGAGGGTGGGCACCATGGCGAGGCGGATGAAGCCCTTGCCTTCGCCGCCGAACTGCGTGCCGGGCACCACCAGGATGTTCCGTTCCGCCAGGCGCGCCGCGTAGCTCTCGCTGGTCTCGCCGTCGGGCACGCGCACCCAGAGGTAGAAGGCGCCCTCGCCTCCGACCTGGAGCCCGAGCCTGCGCAGGTGCGCGAGCAGCACGTCGCGCTTGTCGGCGAAGACCTTCCTGCGCGCCTCGCACGTGGGCGTCGTCGTTCCAGGCGGCGATGGCGGCCTCCTGGATGAACGACTGCGAGGCCACGCCGAAGTTGGCGCGCGCATCGCGCAGCCAGCGCATGATCTCCGCGTCTCCGGCGATGAAGCCGCTGCGGTACCCGGTCATGCCGCTGCGCTTGGAGAGCGAGTGGACGACGATCAGGTTCTCGCGCGCGACCTGCAGCGCCGAGTGCGGCGGCGTTCCCACGTAGAGGTCGACGTAGGGCTCGTCGCAGACGACGAGGAAGCCGTGCTCCCTGGCCAGGCTGGCCAGCTTCTCGTGGTGCGAGCGCGGCGCGCCGGCGCCGGTCGGATTGTGCGGGTAGCAGTCGAACCAGAGGCTGGTCTTGCGCCAGTCGGCCGCGGAGATGGCGTCGAGGTCGGGGAGGAAGTTGCGCTCGGCGCGCAGCGGATAGGTGCGCGGCGTCGCTCCGGCGAAGAGGATGGCGCGCTGGTAGACCGGATAGGCCGGGTCGGGATACCAGCAGAGCGGCCGGTCCGGATGCGCGGCGCAGAGCGGCAGGTGGAAGAGCGCCTCCTTCGCCCCGGCGCAGGGCAAGAGCTCGCGCTCCGGGTCGATGGAGACGCCAAAACGGCGCTGCAGATAGCCGGCGGCCGCCTTGCGCAGCGCAGGCGTGCCGGCGATGGAGGGGTATTGCGACACCTCCGGCACGGCGTCGCGCAGCGCCTTGCGGATCAGCTCCGGGGTGGGCTCGCGCGGATCGCCGATGCCGAAGTCGTAGACCGGGCGGCCGGACCGCACCGCGGCCTCGCGCTGCGCGTTGGCCTTCTCCTGGAGGTAGCCCGCGAGCCGCGGCAAGAGTGGATTGAGCGGCGGTTTCACTCGGCCCTGACCTCGTTCCGGAGGACGCCCACGCCTTCCACCTCGATCTCCACCGTGTCTCCGGCGCGGATGGGGCCCACGCCGGCGGGGGTGCCGGTGGTCACCACGTCGCCCGGCTCCAGCGTCATTCCCGCCGAGATGAAGGCCAGCAGCACGGGCACCGGGAAGACCTGGTCCTTGGTGCGTCCGTCCTGCTTGACGGCGCCGTTCACGCGGCACTGCACGCGCAGGTTGGACCAGTCCAGGCCCACCGAGACCCAGGGCCCCACCGGGCAGAAGCTGTCGAATCCCTTGGCGCGCGTCCACTGCACCTCGCGCCGCTGCATGTCGCGCGCGGTGACGTCGTTGAGGCAGGTGACGCCGGCGACGCCCTTCGCTGCACTCGTCCTCCGAGGCGCGGCGCAGCCGCTGGCCGATCACCACCGCCAGCTCGGCCTCGTGGTGCACCTCGCGCGAGACCGACTGCGGGGGCAGGATGATGGGCTGCCCGTGCCCGATCAGGGCGCTGGTGGGCTTCATCAGGAGCAGCGGCTCCTTCGGCACCTCGCTGGCCAGCTCCTTGGCGTGGTCGACGTAGTTCTTGCCCACGCCCACCACCTTGCGGCCCACGCCCCAGGGCATGAGCTGCACCTGGGCGAGCGGCCTCTTCTGGCCGACCCTGCGGCCTCCCTTGAGCATCGAGTCGAGGCCGGAGATCTCCTGGATCTCGCCGCCCTCCACCACCCCTTCGAGGATTTCCCCGTCCTGCCCCAGATAGCGCGCGATCTGCGTCATGTGCGGAACCCCAATGCGTCCTGCATGTCGTACAGCCCCGGCTTGTTCCTGGCGACGAAACGCGCGGCCCTGACGGCCCCGCGGGCGAAGTTGTCGCGACTCGTCGCCCGGTGCGTCAACTCCAGGCGCTCGCCGTCCGCGAGGAAATAGACGGTGTGGTCGCCCACCACGTCGCCGCCGCGCAGCGCCTGCAGGCCGATGCTGCCGGCCTTGCGCGCGCCGGTGTCGCCGTGCCGCTCGTAGACCGCGGCTGCGCGCGCGTCGAGATCCAGCGCGCTTGGCGGCCACCTCGGCGAGCCGCAACGCGGTGCCGGAGGGAGCGTCGCGCTTCATGCGGTGGTGCATCTCCACGATCTCCACCTCGTAGCCGCTGCCCAGCGCGCGCGCCGCTTCGCCCACCAGCCGGAAGAGCACGTTGACGCCGACGCTCATGTTCGGCGCGAGCAGGAGCGGAATGCGCTTCGCGGCCGCCGCCAGCTCCGCCTTCTGCTCGGGCGACAGCCCGGTGGTGCCGACGACCAGGCCCACGCCCCTGGCAGCGCAGGCGCGGGCGTGCTGCACCGAGGCGGCCGGGGCGGTGAAGTCGATGACCACGTCCGCGCCGGCCTGCAGCGCCTCTTCGATGCCCGCCGACACGGTGGCGCCCTCGATGGTGCGGCCCACCTGGTCGCTGTCGGGACGCTCGAACGCGCCGGCGATGGCGAAGTCCTTCTCCGCGCGCAGCGCCGCGAGGACGCGCGAGCCCATCCTGCCCGCGGCGCCGGCGACGGCAGCGCGAATCAAAGCAGCCCGCCGTACGCGCGCAGCGCCGCATCCACCTTCGCGGCGCCCGCTTCCGAGATGGGCACGAGCGGCAGCCGCAGCTCGGGAGCGATGCGGCCCATGCGGAAGAGCGCGTGCTTCACCGGCAGCGGATTGGTCTCGCAGAACATCGCCTTGACGAGCGCGCTGAACTTCACCTGCGCCGCTTGCGCCGCCGCCAGGTCGCCTTTGAAGAACGCGTCGACGAGGCCGGCCAGATCGCCCGGGGCGACGTTGCCGACCACGCTGATCACGCCGTCGCCGCCGCTGGCCAGCGTGGGCAGCGTGAACATGTCGTCGCCCGCGAGGATGGAGAAGTCCTTGGGCACGCCCTGGGCGAGGATGTCCGCCACGCGCACCACGCTGCCGCTGGCCTCCTTGACGGCGACGATGCCGGGGACCCGGGCGCAGCGGGCGATGGTGTCCGGGAGCATGTCCACCGAGGTGCGGGAGGGCACGTTGTAGAGCACCAGCGGCAGCCCGCCCTGCTTCGCCACCGCCTCGAAGTGGCGGAAGAGGCCTTCGGGGGGCGGCTTGTTGTAGTAGGGCGTCACCACCAGCGCGTAGTCGGCGCCGGCCTCCTTCACCCGCTGCGCGTTCTCGATGGTCTTGCGGGTGTCGTTGGTGCCGCAGCCCGCGATCACCGGAACGCGGCCGCGCGCCTCCTCGACGCAGGCGCGCACCACCTTGAACTGCTCCTCGGCGGAGAGCGTGGCTCCCTCCCCCGTGGTGCCGCAGGGCACCAGCGCATCGGTGCCCTTCTCGATCTGCCAGCGGGCGAGCGCGCGCAGCGCCTCCTCGTCCACGGCGCCGTTCCGGAACGGCGTGACCAGGGCCACCATCGAGCCGCGCAGCTTGCCCATCCGTGCCTCCTTCTCCAATGCTACGGGCTCCGCCCTCCGCCCTGCTCCGGGCAAAGCCCCTACGGGCAGGCCCGGGAACCTCCTACGGCGACTCGCCGCGGACCAGGTCCTTATAACTCTCGCGCGAGCGAATCACCCGCCAGGAGCGGCCGGAGACCAGGACCTCCGCCGGGCGGGGGCGCGCGTTGTACTGCGAGGCCATCGACATGCCATAGGCGCCGGCGGTGCGCAGCACGACCAGATCCCCCGCGGCCAGCGGCGCGAGCCTCCGCCGTCTCGCCATCACGTCCGCGCTCTCGCAGACCGGGCCGACCACGTCCACCACCTCCGCGCCCCGGCGGGGCTTTCCCACCGGCTCCACCTCGTGGTGCGCGCCGTAGAGCGCGGGACGCATCAGGTCGTTCATGCCGGCGTCGATGACCACGAACTTGCGCGCGCCGTGGCCCTGCTTGCGCAAGAGGACGCGCGAGAGCAGCACTCCCGCGTTGGCCACGAGAAGGCGCCCCGGCTCGAGCAGGACCTGGACGGCGAGTCCCCGCAGCGCGCGCACCAGCGCCTCGCCGTAATCTCGTGGCGAGGCGGGCTCAGGCCCGTCTCCGTACGGCACTCCCAGTCCGCCGCCCATGTCGAGGCGCTGGATGTCGTGGCCGTCGTCGCGAAGCTGCAGCACCAGCGCCCGCATCTTCTCCGCCGCGGCGACGAAGGGCTTCACCGACTGGATCTGCGAGCCGATGTGACAAGCAACGCCGCCGACGCGCAGCCCCTGGCAGCGACGCCGCCAGCCGGTACGCCTTGCGCACGCGCGCCGCCGGCACGCCGAACTTGCTGGTCGAAAGCGCGGTGGCGATGTAGGGATGGGTTCGCGCGTCCACCGCCGGGTTCACGCGCAGCGCCACGCTGGCCACGGCCTTCTTCCTCACCGCCACCCGCGAGAGCTGCTCCAGCTCTTCCTCGCTCTCGCAGTTGAACATGAGGATGCCCGCGTCGAGCGCAGCGGCCATTTCCTCGGCCCGCTTGCCCACGCCGGAGAAGACGATGCGCCGCGGATCTCCGCCGGCCTGCAGCGCCCGGAACAGCTCGCCGCCCGAGACGATGTCGAAGCCGAACCCTTCGCGCGCGAGCAGCGAGAGGATGGCCAGATTGGGGGCGGACTTCACCGCGAAGCAGGCCAGCGCATCGAGGCCGCGCAGGGCGGACCGGAAGACGCGCGCGTGCCGCAGCAGCGTGGCGGTGGAGTAGACGTAAGCGGGGGTGCCCACCTCCTCGGCCAGCTCGGAGAGCGGCACCTCCTCGCAGCACAGCTGGCCCCTGCGGCGCTGGAAATGGTTCACCGCGCTCCCCCGTCGGCGACGCCGGCATCCGCTGCTTCGGGGGCAGGAGGCCGCGGCGGGCCCTTGACGCCGCAGACCACCAGCGTGGAGGTGGCGAGCACGAGCAGGGCGCGGACGAGGCGCCGGATCATCCTTCTGCCTCCCTGGTGCCTGGACCCGGGCGGGGCGCCCACTAGAAGGGAATCGCGAGGATCATCCGCACCGCGTGCGCGACCGAGGGGCTCTGGCCGGTGAGCTGGTTGCGCAACCCGTCGAAGGGGACGAGCAGCCCATAGGCGAGCCCGGCGTGGAACCGGTCGGAGGTGTCGTAGGTGATGCCGGCGTTGAACTCGAGGCCGAGCGGGCGCGCCTGCCCCGGCGTGTTCTCGATGTACCAGGCCTGCGAGTAGATCATCGCCAGGAGCAGCTCGAACCCGGTGTCGTCGCCGCCGCCCGTCTTGCGGCCGGTGGGCCGGTAGCGCATCGAGGGCTTCAGGTACCAGGCCGAGGTCACCGAGGTGATCAGGTTGCGGAAGAGGATCATGTCCACGTTGAAGGAGCGGTTGAAGATGAAGTTGTTGATGCGCCCGTGGGTGTGCGCCGGGTCGGAGAAGTCGAGGTGCGTGCCGTCGATGTCGCCGAGGCCCGCGGCGCGGAACGGCTGCTCGCCGGCCGCCACGCGCTGGGGCGCGCCGGAGCCGCTGCGCCAGGGCCGCGCGCCGAATCCGAAGGCGCCCTTGTCCCCCGAAGCCGCGCCGTACTCGAGGCCGAAGAGCAGCGCGTCGTTGGAGAGGAGCGCGACGTCGGTCTGCAGCGCGCCGCCAACCTGGAAGAAGTTCACCGGCGCGGTGATCAGCGCGAGCGTCCCGGCGTCGAGGCCGCTGCCGGCGGGGTCGAAGTCGGTCTGCTGGTGCGTGCCCACGCTGCCGATGTTGAAGGCGAGCTCCGCGTCGAGGCGCCACTTCTTCCGCTTGAGGGAGAGGAAGCCGTCGGGCTGGTAGAATTTCGCCGCGCGTCGCACCACGTTGGCGCGCGGATTTCCCGCGTCGAGCACCGTCACCGGCGTGTCCCAGGCCTGGACGCGATAGTCGCCGAGCAGCCCGTAGTTGACGACCCACTGGTTGTTGTCGAGCTTGCGCTTGATCTCCTCGGGAGTGTCCAGCTTGGTGATCTCGAGGGCGATGCGGTAGCCGTCGTCGAGCGTGTCCAGGTCCACGCTGCGGCCCAGCTCCCCCTTCACGCCGGTGGTGGTGGCGCCCTTGTCGAGGATGTCGAAGAGGAGCGCGAAGTGGTGGCCCTTGAATTCGCGGGGCGCGAAGGCGATGCGGTCGTAGGTGTCGCCGTAGTCGCAGTCCAGGCAGTTGCCGTCGTTGTGGAGGATGCCGAGGCCCCAGTGGTCGCCCATGCGCCCGAAGAGGAACTCGCCGAGCTGCGTGTTGACGCGGCCCCAGACCCGCTTGACGTTGACGGTGCCCTCGCCGCGACGGGTGGAGAGGACGGAGAGCGGCGTGAACGGGTCCAGGTATGCGTCGGTCACCGGCGAGGAGCCGAGCAGCACGTTGTCGAGGATGTCCGCCTGGAAGTGGATGGAGAGGTCCTCGCTCACCTCCAGGGTGGGCTCGAAGCGGAAGCGGAAGTTCGCGTCGGACTGGCTGTTGTTGCCGCCGGTGCCGATGAAGGGGCCGGGAAAGAGGAAGTTGCCCGACGGATCGGCCCCTCGGCCCAGGTCCATGCCGTGGAAGAACTCGCCGCGCAGGCGCAGGTAGCCGTGGGGCTGGAAGAGGTTGACCCGCTGCTTGAGCGACTCCACCGCCTCGCTGTCCTGCACGCGCGCCTGGGAATCCTGCTCCACCCACGCCGTCTCCTGCTTCACCTCGTCCTTGGTCTTCTGCAGCTCGCGGCGCACCTCTTCCATCACCTGGCGGCGGAACTCTTCCTGATCGAACTTTCCCGCCCCGGTGGGGCTGGTCGCGGTCGCCGGAGCGGGTGATGCAGGGGCAGTCGCGGGCGCCGGCGTCTGCGTCTGCGCTGCGGCGCCGGCGGCGGCCGGCTGCGAAGTTTGCGGAGCCGCAATCGTGCCCTGCTGCCCGGTGCTGGTGGAAGTCGCAGGAGCCTGCGCCTCGTCCGCCGACGGGTTGTGCGGCGGCCGCTTCGCCTTCGTCTTCGGCTTCGGAGCGGGCGGGGTCTGGGCTAGAGCGCCGGCGGAGAAGCTGATTGCAGCGGCGAGGCAGAGCGAGCGAAGCATGCCTGTGGGCTCCAGGAAAATCGACAGAGAGGGCGCGCGAGTAGCACGCGTGCCGCATGGGGTCAAGGAGCGGAAACCTTTCCAAACCTCGCGCGCGCGGTATCAATTGCGCCCATGAACCTCGTGTTCGTGCTGCTCCTCGTCGCCGCGGCGCTCGCGGGCGCCGTGCGCGGCGACGTGAAGGCCGTGGGCCAGGGCGCCTTCGACGGCGCGTCCCAGGGCGTGACGCTGGCCATCGGGCTCATCGGCGTGATGGCGCTGTGGCTCGGGCTGATGCGCATCGCGGAGAAGGCCGGGCTGGTGGAGAAGCTCGCGCGCGCGGTGCGGCCCATCTTCCGCCCGCTCTTCCCGGGCATCCCCGCGGATGCGTCGGGAGACCGCGCGCTCTCGGCGATGCTGCTCAACATCGCCGCCAACATGCTCGGGCTGGGAAACGCCGCCACGCCCTTCGGCATCAAGGCGATGGAGGAGCTGGAGAAGTTCAACCGCGTCCCGGGCACCGCCACCAACGCGCAGGTGCTCTTCCTCGCCATCAACACCGCCTCGCTGCAGCTCGTCCCCACCACCGTCATCGCGCTGCGCGCCTCGGCGCATTCCTCCGACCCCGCGGGCATCCTCCTGCCCACGCTGATGTCGACGCTCTGCGCCCTGGTCGTCGCCATCGTCTCCGCGAAGCTGCTCGAGCGGGTGTGGAAATGAGGCACGCGCTCGAAATCGCCTCGAGCTGGGTGGTCATCCTCCTGCTCGTCGGCATTCCGCTCTACGGCTGGGTGAAGGGCGTCAAGGTGTACGAGGCGTTCGTGGAAGGAGCCAAGGAAGGCTTCAACGTCGCCGTGCGCATCATCCCCTTTCTCGTCGCCATCCTCGCGGCGGTGGGGGCGTTCCGCGGCGCGGGCGCAATGGACGCGCTGGCCAAGGTGCTGGCGCCGGTCACCGGGCCGCTCGGGCTGCCCGCGGAAGTGCTGCCGATGGCGCTGGTGCGGCCGCTCTCCGGGTCGGGAGCGCTGGGATTGCTCGGCAACATCTTCGCGACGCCGGGGCTCGGCCCGGACTCCTACGCGGGGAGGCTCGGGTCGGTGCTGCAGGGCTCCACCGAGACCACCTTCTACGTGCTCAGCGTCTACTGCGGATCGGTGGGCATCGTCCGCTATCGCCACGCGCTCGCGGCAGGGCTGCTGGCTGACTTCACCGGCCTGACCGCATCGGTGATCATCGCGCACGCGCTTTGGGGATGAGAGGGCGGGGGACTCGCGAGGTGCGCTCGCGGGATCGGGTGCGGCTGCGGGTGCGCGTGCGCGTCAGCGTGCGGGACTTGGGGTCACCGGCCGGGTTTGCGATCCTGATCCGTTGCGGGACAGTGCCGTGGTCGGTAAGTTCCCGCCCCTCATGCGCAGAACCGCGTCGCTCCTGGCCCTCCTGCTGCTCGCCTCCTGCAAGCGCAGCGAGGAGGACAAGGCTGCGCGGCAGCGCATCTTCTCGCAGCAGCAGGAGTCGGCGGGAGGCTCGGCCCAGGCCCGGGAGGCGCTGGACGCGGCGGGCCTCGAAACCCAGCCGCAAGTCGCGGAGCGGGTGCTGCAGATGCCGCAGTCGGAGGTGGCGCAGCGGCTCGGGCCGCACAAGGCGCAGCAGCGGGTGCAGTTCGCCTGGTTCCGCGGCCCCGGGTTGCCGGACGGCGGATCGGAAGTCTCGCTCTCGGAAGAGACCACGCTCCAGGACGGCCCGGGAGACGACTTCTCGGTGCGCCTCGCCAACGATCACAACCAGGGGCTGGAGCTGGTCTGGGTGAAGGGCGAGGTCTTCGTGAAGAGCCTCTATGGTCCCTTCCACAAGCGCCGCACCGACCGCAGCGACCCGCCGCGCGTGCGCGAGCAGGCCATGTCCGGGCTCGCCACCTTCGACCGGCTTGCCCGCGGCCTCAAGCTCAAGAACGCCGGCGCGACCACCTCCGAGGGACGGCGGGTGGTGCGCTACGAGGTGACGGGATTCGGCGCGCGGCCCTCGCGGCAGGAGCGGACGGATCTGCCGCCGGTGCAATACCCGGACGACAAGGTGGATCCCGACACTGCGCGCAGGCTGGAGCTGTGGGAGAAGGAGGAGCCGTCGCGCGTCTCGGGGACGGTGATCGTGGATGCCGCCACCGCAGCGCCGCTCGCCTGCGACCTGCAGGGCCATTTCAAGGTGCCGGGCAACAGCAACGGCCCCGCGGCCGAGTTGGACCTGCACACGGTGCTCGTGACCAGCGCCATCGGCAAGGACCCCGGGCTGAAGGCGCCGGCGTTCGAGCCGGAGACCACCGTGCCGCACGCGGTGAAGGACCCGCTCCGGTTCCTCGGCAAGTCGCCGGGCGCCGCGCCGCCGGCAGCCGAAGAGCCGGACGAACCCGACGAGGAGGAGGCCGCGCCGCCCAAGTGAGGGCGGGGGGAAAGCAGGCGCTTTCGGCAGGTCCGCGCACAACTGTCCCGGCGGGCCGACGCGGTGCGCGGACCCCCGCGGCACCGCCGGCACGCCGCGCGCGACCCCGCGCGCAGGCAGCGCCGACGCGGTGCGCGGACCCCCGCGGCACCGCCGGCACGCCGCGCGCGACCCCGCGCGCAGGCAGGCGGAACGCGGCGCCAAAAGTTTGATTTCAACTGGCGCCCATGTTCCTGTGAAGGGCGCAGACGGAGCAATCTCCGCAGAAAAATTGATCTTCTGCGAACGGAGCATACGGTTCATGGCGACGCCGCGACGACCTGGGAGAGGTGACTCCGAAATGTCCAACAAGTCCTCCTCGAGCACGATCACCAGCACCGAGGTGCGGCAACTGCTGCGCACGGCCGCAAGGCAGCTCAGCGCGCGAGAGGAGAAGGCGCTCCGGATGCGGTCGGGAACGTCGCTGGGCAAGGAGCAGGCGCTGCCGCGCCGCGGCCAGGAGAACACGGAAGCGCGCGCCGAGCTGATGGCGCTGGAGATCGAGCTGAAGCGGAAGCTGGCCGGGCGCACGGCGCGCCCGAAGGATGCCGCCACCCAGGTGCGCACGGCCGAAAAGAACAAGATCATCAGAGCCCTGCGCCGCCTGAAGTGATCGCGGCCGCGGCGCTTCTGGCAGCGCTCACCTACGGCCCGCAGCACCTTCCAAGGGTTTCGGACGCCGAGGATCCGCTGGTGGACGCCTCCAGCGTGGTGCCCGGGCTCATCGTCCGCCTCGCCTACGCCGGCCCGCACAACTTCACCGGGCACGCGCTCTACCCCGCCGACGCGAAGTGCCGGTTGCGCCGCAGCGTGGCGCAGCGGCTGGCCATCGCCGCCGCCACCTTGCGCAAGCAAGGCTTCCGGCTCGTTGCCCGCGACTGCACCCGGCCGCCGGGCGTGCAGGCGGCGCTGTGGAAGGCCCACCCGCATCCCGGCGCCGTGGCCGATCCGGCGCGCGGCAGCCTTCACGAGAGGGGCGTCGCGGTGGACCTGGAGCTTGCCGACCCGGAAGGGGAGCGCGTGGAGCTGCCCACGCCCTTCGACGACTTCGGTCCCAAGGCGTTCGCCGACGCCCCATTGCCCGAAGGACCGGCCAAGGCGCACCGCGAGGCGCTCAAGAGCGCCATGTACGCCGCCGGCTTTCGCGTGAACCCGAAGGAGTGGTGGCACTACAGCCGGCTTTACGGCTGGCGCTGGCCCTTGGCCTCGCCCTGAACGCACGGGCAACGGTCGTCGTGGTCGATCTCGCGGACCAGTTGCCAGCGGCCCGCGGCGAAGCTGAGCAGGGTGCGAAACTCGGCGGAGTCGCCCACCAGCTCGAGCCCGGTCTCGCGCTGTCCCGCCCAGACGACGCGGCCGCGAAATGGAGCCGGCGGAAGATGGCCGTCCGCCTGGAGCAGCACGCCCTGAAGCTCGTCTCCACGGACGCCGGTCTCCAGCGCCGAATCCGACCCGAAGGCCGGTCTCGCTCACGTCGAGCGCGCGGCAGAGCCACGGCTCGGCGCCGGGAGGGTGGATCTCGACGAACAGATCGCAGGCCACCCGGGGGACGCGACGGCGTGGAGCGCCCGGATCCGGCGCCCATCTCGCGGTGGGACGCGCCATGGGCAGGTCCAGCCAAACTCCGCTGCGGTCGCGCGCCCGCACGCGGCCGTGAAGGAGCGGCCGATCGGCATTCTCCGGAAGCCCGACTTCCACGATCACCCGCGCCCCCGCATCGCCGGGGAGCGCCCCGTCCGGCAGGAAGAAGCCTTCCCCCAGGCGAAGGTGCCGCTGGAGATCGAACATCGAGTTGAACCGGTACCGGACCGGCCAGCTCTCGTCGAGCACCGGACTGCTGAGACCCCACCGAATCACGGCCATCTCCAAAGAAACACCCGCCGACGCTAGAGCAAGACACTCGCCAACGGTTCACCCACCTCTTTTCAGGGTATTGGCGCTCCGCGCCAGTAGAAAATGCAAGCATTGCGCAGGTTTTAACAGAGGTTTTTACCGGCAGGCAGACGTCAGTCCGGCTACCAGAAAGTCCAGCGAGGGCTCGCCTCCCATCTCCGACCACAGCTCCGGCAACGTGGGCCTGCCGCCCCGATTCCAGAGGCCGGCCAGCGAAGGAAGGCTGCGCGGGTTGCGCCACCAGTCTTCGTCGTACCGCTCGCGCAGGAACGCCCGCACCCGGGCCGCGAGCGCCATGCCGCGCAACTCCGCCTCCGCGTCGAGCCAGGGATCGAGATCCAGGAGGGCGAGCCCCCGCGGCAGCTCCGCGCCGGTGGCGCGAGCGTAGAGCTCCCGATGCGCCGTCGCCGCCCGCGCGCCCAGGCCGGCCTCCTGCGCGTCGAGGATGGCCAGGGTCCGTGCCGCGCAGGTGCGCGCGTCGAGCACCGCGGCGATGGCGAGGGCGCGCTCGTCGTCCCGCTGCAGCTCCACCCTGGCGCAGCGACGCAGCCACCCGGGCTCGAGGAGCAAGCCCGCGAGCACCGCGGCGCAGGCATGGCGCACGGCAGGATCGCCCATCCAGAGATCCTCGGGCGGCGCGTCTGCGGGAGGTCCTACCCGCAAGAGGGCCGTGCCCAGCGCGGAAAGGAGCGAGGAGAGCGCCCGCGGCCCTTCCGCGGGCAAGAGCGAAATGCCGGCCTCGTAGGGAGGGTCCAGCGGCTCGGCGTGGGCGCCGGGCCACTTGAGCGGCCGGTCGTCGTCGTCCAGCTTCACCTCGGAGACGTCGAGGCGCAGCATCTCCACCCAGCGCCGCACCGTGCGCTCCAGCTCTCCTTTGACGAACGCGCTGGAGCAGCGCGGCGCGTGCACCAGATGCAGCACGTCGTGCCGCGCGGCCATGCCGGGCTTGACGCCGGTGTGCCGTTCGAGGAGCCACGCCCCGAGGTCTGCCTGCAGCGCGTCGGTGCGCTCGAGCAGCGTGGTCGCCCATCCGGCGGCATCGGCAGGCGGAGCAAGGCCGGCCTGGGCCCGGGCCGACTGCGCCGCGTCCCAGGCCGCGCTCAAGGCGGCCTCGTAGGGAGCCATTGCCGCTTCCAGCGCCGACTCCAGCTCGCCGCGGCGCTCGCGCGAGCGCAAGCGCGGCAGGTCGCGCAAGACCGCCACCGCGGGGAGCGCGCCGTGCAAGCCGGCGTCGCCGGGCGGCCGCACCAGCGGTCGCTGCGGCAGATCGAAGAGCTCCTGCGCGGCGCCCGGCTCGAGCGCGAGCGCATGCGCCTGCGCGAGGAAGTGGCGCAGCGAAGTGAGCCGCGCCACCCTGGCCTGCCGGATCGGATCCTCCGCGAGGGCGTTCTGCAACGCCTCCCGCGCCTCGGCGAGACCGTCCACGCTGCTCGCGAGCTTGTGGGAGCGGATCAACTCGCGCAGCGACGCTTCCTGCTGGCGGCCGGCGAAGCGCAGGTAACGGGCACGAGAGAGCCCCGCGGCGAGCCCCGCCGCGTCTTCCCGCAGATCCGAAAGCTCGCGCAGCACGCGGGCTGTTTACTTGATCAGCCGGCCCTCGCAAACCCGCCAGTCGACGTTCTTGAGGTACGCGTCGATGTATTTCGCGCGCTCGGTCGCCTTGTAGTCGGGGATGAAGGCGTGCTCCCAGCAGTCCATCACCACGATGGGGCGGAAGCCCGGCGGGTTCCCGTTGTTGTGCAGGCCGATCCAGTGGTTGGAGATCTGCCGCGTCTCGGGGTTCTGGTAGGCGATGGCCCATCCCACCCCGCGCATGCCGGCGATGGCCTTGAAGTCCTCCAGCCAGGGCTCGAATGCGCCGAAGTCGCGCGAGAACGCCTGCGCCAGGGGGCCCGACTTGTTCAGCGGGTCCGGCTCGGCGATCAGGTTCCCGAAATACAGCTCGTGCAGCACCATGCCGCCATATTCGAATCCCAGCCGCCGCGTCATCTCGGCGAACGCGGGATTGGTGCCCTTCCCCTTTCCTTCCTTGAGGAGGCCCTCGAGTTGGGTATTCAGCTCGTTGACGTTCTTGACGTACCCCTCGTAGAGCTTGAGGTGATCCTGGAGCAGCCCGTCGGAAATTCCGGACAGCCCCTTCAAGCGGGGAAACTGCTTCGGCTCATACCGTTTCATGCCGCGGAAGATGCGCATCGCCGCCTCCCGGTGCGACGTGCGCGCATTCGCCGCGGGCAGGCTGGCCTGCAGCCCCCGGGTTGCACGGCAGGCACTCAAACTCGACGGGGCGATCCCGGAACGCTAGTGTGCGCCCGCAGAAACCGCCTCGGGAGGGTAACGTGTCTGAATGGCTCAACCTGATCTTCCGCTGGATCCACGTGCTCGCGGCCGTGATGTGGATCGGCCATCTCTGGTTCTTCAACTTCGTCAACGGCCAGGTCGCCAAGACCTACGACGCGGATTCCAAGAAGAAGGTGATCCCCGAGCTCATGCCGCGCGCGCTCTACTGGTTCCGCTGGGGCGCCGCCTACACCTGGGTCACCGGCATCCTCCTGCTCTGGGTCGTGTACTGGGAAGGCAACGCCATGGGCAACGACCGGATGAGCAGCTATGCGTCCGGCGGCATCGGCGTGCTCGTCGTCGTGGTCTGCTTCGCCGTCTACGACGTGCTCTGGAAGAACATGAAGAACGAGACCACCGGGATGATCGTCTCGCTGGTGCTCTTCGCGGTGGTGGCCTTCATCTTCCATCTCTTCATGGGCGGCCGCGCCGTGTTCATCTACCTGGGCGCGCTCCTCGGCACCATCATGGCGGCCAACGTCTGGATGCGGATCTGGCCCAACCAGCGGAAGATCATCGCCGGCGTCAAGGGCACGGGCCCCGCGCCGGAGGCGTCCATCCCCGCGGTGGCCGGCCTGCGCAGCAAGCACAACACGTACATGTCGATCCCGCTCATCTTCTTCATGGTCTCGAACCACTTCCCCACCGTGTACGGCAGCGACTACGCCTGGGTGGTGGCCATCGCCTTCGTGATCGTGGGCTGGGGGATCTCCAAGTTCCTCTACAACAAGGCCGCGACGCCGGCGCCGGCGCAGTTCTGAGGAGACGACCGCAGTGCAGAGCGTGAACTTGATCAGCGATGCCCGCTACACGGACGACAAGCCCACCGTGCTCCACGCGGTGAAGACCGACCAGCTCCTGGTGGACGGCGTCTACCTGAAAGGGGCGCAGAAGACGGGCTGGCGCAAGCACCCGGACGCCGACCGGGCATACGTCTGCGTGCAGGGCTCGGGAGAGCTGGTCCTGGAGACCGCCGCCGCCGGAAACGAGCTGCGCATCGCGCTCTCGGCGGGGGCGGTGGCGCTGGCTCCCCGCGGAGTGTTCCACGACCTGATCGGCGGACCTTCGGGCATGGTCTGTTCGGCGCTGAGCAAGTTCCCTGTCCGCCTGGTGGAGAAGGGCTAGCGCTGCGTCTCCCCGTGCCGACCCTGACGCGCGGGAAGCGTGTTACTGGGCATGCCGACGTACGAATACAGCTGCACGAGCTGCGGCACCTTCGACGTGGAACAGCGCATCACCGAGCCCGCCCTCGCCACCTGCGACAAGTGCGGCGGGCCGGTGAGGCGTCTCATCTCGCGGTCTTCGTTCGCCCTCCGCGGAGGCGGCTGGTACGCGGACGGCTACTCTTCGGGAGGGAAGAAAGCCGACGCCGCGTGCGCCGCCAGGCCGGGGGAAGGCTGCGGCGGCGGCGCGTGCAAGAAAGCCGAGGCTTGAAGCGAACGCCTTCGCGCTTGCGGCTGGTCGCCGAGCGGACGAGCCGCTCTTGCCCTTCGTGGTGCGGCGCGGCGGCATCTCCGAAGAGCAGGCGCAGCGGGCCATCGCGGGGGGCGGTGCGTTCGTCCGCGGCAAGCGCGTGCGCGAGGCGGACCGCCCGCTGCGGCCCGGAGACCGCGTGGAGGTGGCGCTGCACCAGGCCGAGGCGCCTCCGCTCACCCGCGATTGCGTGATCCATCTCGATCGGTCGGTGCTGGCGGTGGACAAGCCCGCCGGCCTGGCGGCGCAGGAGGATCTCGCGGGCGGCGCCGCGCTGCCCGATCTCTGCAGCGCGCTCTTGCGCTCCCTCGGCGAGAAGGACGCGCAGGCGCTCCTGGTCCACCGCCTCGACCGCGGCACCACCGGCGTCACCGTGCTGGCGCGCACGCGGCGGGCGCAGGCGGCGCTGCTGGAGGAGTTCCGCGCGCATCGCGCCG
The DNA here is from genome assembly GCA_963792275.1 of uncultured delta proteobacterium. Taxonomy (GTDB): domain Bacteria; phylum Myxococcota; class Myxococcia; order Myxococcales; family 40CM-4-68-19; genus 40CM-4-68-19. The sequence goes on along the minus strand of CAWBVQ010000003.1, from coordinate 88,282 downwards.
CCAAGGAGTATCGCGCGCTCGTGCTCGGCGCTCCGGCAGCGGCGGAAGGCGTGGTCGAGTCGCCGGTGGATTCGCGGCCCGCGCGCACGCGCTTTCGCCTGGTGGAGCGCTACGCGGTGGCGCGCCGAGCTCGCCGCCTTTCCGGAGACCGGGCGCACGCACCAGATCCGCATCCACCTGCGCGAGTTGGGTTGCCCGCTCCTGGGCGACAAGGCGTACGGCGGGCCCGCGTTTCTCACCCGCAAGGACGGGCTGCGGCACGAGCTGTCGCGGCCGCTGCTGCACGCCCTCTCGCTCTCGCTGCGGCACCCCGACGGGGGCGACCTTCGTCTCCAGGCGCCGGTGCCCGCCGATTTCCGCGCGGCGCGGGAGTTCCTCGGGCGTTGAAAGCGAGCGGCTCCTCTGCTAGAGCAGCGCGCCATGAGCGAGAACACCGAGGTCAAGAAGGATTCGACCGGTCTCCTGATCGTGCAGAGCAAGGTCCGCGATCTGATCCGCGAGAAGGAGATGCGCACCTCGGACGAGTTCATCAGCGCCCTCTCCGAGCACGTGCGCGCCGCGGTGGAGAAGGCAGTGTCGCGCGCGAAGGAAAACGGCCGCAGCACCCTGCGCCCCGCGGATTTGTAGTGCCCGTGGCGCTTCAGTTCGTCGCATCCGGGCCTGGTTGACGTTCGACGGCGACGGCGACGTCGCACGCTCACGTCCACGTGAAAGCGCCGGCCATGGTTGGCCGGTCTGCTGGCTGACGGTCGTGCCGAAAGCGGCGGCGCGGCGGTCCGCGCGCTGCTAGGCTCTCTCCGGTGAGACATGCGCTCGCAAATGGGCTGACCCTGCTGGTCGAGGAAAACCACGCCGCGCAGGTGGTGGCCATCCAGGTCTGGGTACGCGTGGGCAGCGCCGACGAGCGGGAGGACGAGGCCGGCCTCGCCCACCTGCACGAGCACATGCTCTTCAAGGGCACTGCGCGCCGCGGCCCGGGCGAGATCGCGCGCACCATCGAGGCCTGCGGCGGCGAGATCAATGCCTGGACCAGCTTCGACCAGACCGTCTACCACGTGGTGCTGGCCTCCCGCTTCTTCGCCGAAGGCATGGACGTGCTCGCCGACGCGGTGACCAGCGCGGCCTTCGATCCCGAGGAGCTGCAGCGGGAGATCGAGGTGGTCTGCGAGGAGATCAAGCGCAGCCAGGATTCGCCCACCCGCAAGCTGTCCCGCGAGCTCTTTGCCAGCGCCTTCCTGCGCCACCCCTACGGCAAGCCGGTGATCGGCACCGAGGAGAGCGTCCGCAGCTTCACCCGCGAGGGCATCCTTCGCTTCTACCGGCGCTGGTATCGGCCGGAGAATGCGGTGGTGGTGGTGGTGGGCGACGTGCGCGAGGCGGAGGCGGTGCAACTCGCGCAAAAGCTCTTCGCCTGGCCGCAGAGCGCGTTCGAGCCGGCGCCGGACAGGCCGCCGGAGCCGCGGCGCGAAGAGCCCGCGGCGATCCTCAAGCGCGAGCCGCTCAAGGAAGGGTACCTCTCCATCGCCTGGCCGGCGCCGCCGCTGGTGCACGACGACGTGGCGGCGCTCGACGCCATGTCCATCATCCTCGGCCACGGCGAGGCGTCGCGGCTCCACCGGGCGCTCAAGCGCGACCGGCTCCTCTGCACCGAGGTGCAGGCGAGCTGCTACACGCCGGTCGATCCCGGCCTCACCATCGTGGGCCTGACGCTGCAGCCCGCGACGGTGCGCGAGGCGGTGACGGAGGCGCTGGCGCAGACGTACCGGCTGCGCTGGGAAGAGGTGAGCGCGGAGGAGCTCTCCAACGCCTGCAGGCTCCTGGAGTCCGACGCCGTCTACCAGCGCGAGACCGTGCAGGGACAGGCGCGCAAGCTCGGCTTCTACCAGTCGAGCGCGGGCGGTCTGGAGTTCGAGGAGCGCTACCTGGAGCAGGTGGCAAACCTCACGCCGGGCCGGCTGCGCGAGGCTGCGGAGCGCTGGCTGGATCCGGCGGCGCCGGTGCTGGCGGCGCTCCTGCCCGAGGGCGATGGGCCGGGCGAGGCGGAGCTGCGCGACTTGCTCCGGCAGGGAGGCCGGGTTGCGCCGCAGCCCGCCGCCAGCTCGGGAGCGGCGCCGGAAAAGCGCGCACCGGTGAGGTTCGCGGCGCAGGCCAGGACCGGACCGCTCGTCCGCGAGGAGCTTCCCGGCGGGGGAGTGCTGCTGATCAAGGAAGAGCGGGCGGTGCCGCTCGTGGCCCTGCGCGCCGCCTGGGAGGGAGGACTGCGCGCGGAGAGCGCGGACAACGCGGGCATCAACATGCTGCTCGCGCGCCTCGTCTCCAAGGGCACGCGCAGCCGCGGGCCCACCCAGCTCGTGCGCGAGATGGAAGCGATGGGCGGCTCCATCGGCGGCAACGCCGGCCGCAACAGCTTCGGCCTGCGCGCGGAGCTCCTCTCGCGCCACCTCTCGGAAGGGTTCGACGTCTTCGCCGAAGCCATCGCCGCGCCGGCGTTCGATGCGGAGGAGGTGCAGCGGGAGCGGACGCTGCAGATCGACGAGCTGCGTTCCCGGGAGGACAACCCCGCCGGCGTCGCCTTCCTGCTCTTCTCCGAGACGCTCTACCGCACGCCATCCCTACCGCTTCGATTCGCTGGGCACCGAGGAATCGGTCCTCAGGCTCGACCCCGGAGCGCTCGCGGCGTACAGGGCGCGGCAGTATCCCGCGGGCGGAGTGACGCTGGCGGTGGTGGGCGACGTGGATCCCGACCAGGTCCGCCGGCTCGTGCGCGAGAAGCTTGCGTCGGTTGCCTCGGGCCGGCGGACGCCCTCGCCGCCGCAGGAGGACCCGCTGGAGGCGCCGCGTTCGGCGGTGCGCAAGCTGGACAAGGCGCAGGCGCACCTCGTCCTCGGCTTCCCCGGAGCGCGGCTCGCCGACGATGCCCGCTGGCCGCTGGAGGTGCTCTCGGCAGTGCTCTCGGGGCAGGGCGGGCGGCTCTTCGTCGAGCTGCGCGACAAGCGGAGCCTCGCCTACAGCGTGACCAGCTTCTCGATGGAAGGGGTGGACCCCGGCTACTTCGCCGTCTACATCGGCTGCGGCCCCGGGAAGACGCAGGAGGCGCTCGACGGCATCCGCGCCGAGCTGCGCCGCGTGCGCGAGGAACCGGTCACCGGCCGCCGAGCTGGAGCGGGCGCGGACGCACCTGATCGGCACCCACGCCATCTCGCTGCAGCGCAACTCCGCGCGCGCGGCGGTGTACGCCTTCGACGAATGCTACGGGCTGGGAGCGGACGCCTCGAGCAAGTACGCGGAGCGCATCGCGGCGGTCACCGCGGGCGAGGTCCTGGCAGCGGCGCAGCGCATTCTCGCGCCCTCCCGCGAGGTGATTGCGCTGGTCGCGCCGGAAGGCTCGGTGCCCGCAGAGCTGGCGCGGTGAGCTGGGCCGTCGTCCTCGTCCTTGCGCCCGACGAGCTGGAGGTCGCGGCGGCGGAGCTGTTCGACCTGGGCGCGCTCGGCGTGGAGCTTCAGGAGCCCGGCATCCCGCCCATGCCGGGAACGCCAGAGCTGCCGGAGGGGCGCGGGCGCGCCATCGCCCACTTCGAAGAGCGAGAGGCCGCGTTCGATGCGGCCCAGGCCATGGGCGCAGAGCCGCCGGTGGAGATCGCCGCGCAGGACTGGAGCGTCGCCTGGCGCGCGCACCACAAGACGATGCGCGTGGGGCCGCGCTCGTGGGTCCACCCGCCCTGGGAAGCTCCTCCCGCCGGCGCCACGGCCGTGGCCATCGACCCGGGGATGGCATTCGGGACCGGCAGCCATGCCACCACCGCCTTGTGCCTGGAGCGCTGCGACGAGCTGCTCGCGGAGTTCCCCGGGGCGGACGTCCTCGACGTGGGCACCGGCAGCGGCGTGATCGCGCTGCTCGCGAAGAAGCTGGGCGCGCGCAGGGTGGCGGGCACCGAGAACGATCCGGTCGCGCTTGCCGCGGCCCGGAGCGGCGAGGCCCTCAACGGCATCTCCGGCGTGGAGTGGATGCTCTGCGACGATCCCTCGGGAGTGCCCGGCGAGTTTCGCATCGTCATCGCCAACATCCTGCTCAATCCGCTGGTCGAGCTTGCGCCGGCGCTCGCAGCGAAGGTGGCGCCGGGCGGGCGGCTGGTGCTCTCGGGGCTGCTCGCGGCGCAGGCAGGCGCGGCCGAGCGCGCGTACGCGGAGCAGGGGTTATGGCCGCAGGCGCGCAAGGAGCGGGATGGCTGGGCGCGGGTGGAGCTCTCGCGGCCATGAGAGCGGCCCGGCACCGGCTCTTCGTCCCGCCGCCGCAGCTCGGCGCTTCCGAAGTGACGCTCACTGCCGGGGCAGGGCCAGTACGTGAAGGTGGTCCTGCGGCTCGAAGCAGGGGCGGAGATCGAGGTCTTCGACGGAGAGGGAGGCCGGTATCGCGCACGCCTCGCCGCGTCCGGCAGGCTGCGCATCGAAGAGCGGCTCGCGCCATCGTCGCGCGCGCTGGACGTAGTTCTGGTGCAGGCGCTGGCCAAGGGCGAGAAGCTGGATTTCATAGCGCAGAAAGCAACGGAGCTGGGCGCGACGCGCCTGCTCCCGCTCGCGTCCGAGCGCGCCGTGGTGCGGCTCGACGAAGGGCGCGGCCAGTCGCGCGCGGAGCGCTGGAGGCGCATCGCCGAGGAGGCGGCGCGGCAGTGCGGGCGCGCGGACGTGCCGCGCATCGACCCGCCCTGCGGGTGGGAGGGCGTGTTCTCCCTGCTGCGGGAGGAGCCGGAGCGGCGCGGGCTGCTCCTCGATCCCTCGGAGCGCGAGCTGCGCCTGGGCGCGGCGGCGCGCGGCGCGCCCAGGCTCTTGCTCGCGGTGGGGCCCGAAGGCGGCTTCTCCCCCGAGGAGCGGGACCGCGCGCGCGCAGAGGGAATCCTGCCTGTCGCGCTAGGTCCGCTGGTGCTCCGCACCGAGACGGCGGGGCTCGCGGCGCTGGCGGTCGTGCTGCACGTCAATGGCGAGCTGGGCTGATCGGCTCAGTGCGCGCGCGCGTGCTCGATGCAGTACTCGGTGAGCTTGCCGCCGCAGCGCTCCTGGCAGTCGCAGACGCGGAATTCGAGGGTGGGGTCGTCCGCGTCGCTGCGGCCGCACCTGGCGCAGACGCGCGGCTTGCGCTGGACCGGCGCGAATCCGGCGGTGGCCATCGTCCGGCGGGCGGAAGAGCGGCGCCCGCGGAGCCTGGCCGCGAGGGCGGGTCCGCAGAAGAGCAAGAAATCGCCCACCGCCACCACGATGGCAGCCTGGGTGGCCAGATCTCCGCGCACGAGCTGGTACGCCATCAGGCCGCCGCTGAGCATGCCGAGGTACTTCATCTTCACCGGCAGGATGAGCAGCAGGACCTCGTAGTCCGGGAACTCCACCGCGAAGGCGAGCAGCATCGCCTCGGCGACGTATCTTCCCGGCACCGGCCCGAGCAAGAAGCCGACCGCGAGCGTGCCCAGGGCGCCGCCGAAGAAGAAGAGATCGAAGCGGAAGCTCCCCCACTGCGCCTCGAGCGAGGTGCCGATGGTGTAGAGGAAGAGCAGCCAGAACCCGGCCCAGATCATGCCCCAGCAGATCCAAGGGCCCGGTGGGCGCGAAGAGGAAGGTGAAGACGCGCCACACCTCCCCGTGCAGCACCGCCTGCGTGTCGAGCCAGAGCAGCGCGGCGGCCTGCGGCCGGGCGAACACGAGCAGGTGCAGCGCGCCGGAGATGCCGACGATCCAGAGGGTGATGCCCTCCGGCGCGTGGCGGCCGAGGCGGCGTTCCATGCGGGCGATCAATTTCTCCACAGCCGCCTTGTTAGCATCGACATGGTAGAAGGGCGACACCCATGGACCCGCTGGCGAAGTTCATCGAGCTCCTCGAGCGCGCGAAGCAGACGCCGGGCATCTTCGACGCCAACGGGATGACGCTCTCGACGGTGGGAGCGGACGGGCGGCCGTCCGCCCGGATCGTCCTGCTCAAGGGCGCCGACGCGCAGGGGCTGGTCTTCTATACGAACACCCTCTCGCGCAAAGGCCGCGAGCTCGCGGCGCGTCCCGACCTGGCGCTGACCTTCTGGTGGCCGCAGCTCGAGTCGCAGGTGCGCTTCGAGGGCCGGGCCGCGCGGGTCTCCGACGCCGAGGCGGACGCCTACTTCGCCTCGCGCGCGCGCGTCTCGCAGCTCGGCGCCTGGGCCTCGCAGCAGAGCCAGCCTTTGAGCTCGCGGCAGGAGCTGGAGGAGCGCTTCGCCGCGCTGGAGAAGAAGTACGAGGGGAAGGCCGTTCCCCGGCCGCCGCACTGGAGCGGCTTCCGCGTCGCGCCGCTCTCGGTGGAGTTCTGGTGGAACCGGCCCGGCCGCCTCCACGACCGCGAGCTCTACACGCGCCCGCGCCCCGACGCGCCCTGGACCCTGACGCGGCTCAACCCGTAGGCGGTAGCCGATCGCCCAGCTTGTCGATTTGCGACGTCGAGTGCGAGGTCACTTCCCCTTCGGGCCGACCATGTCTTCGGGCCTGACCCACTGGTCGAACTGCTCGGCGGTGACGAAGCCCAGCTCGACGGCGGCCTCGCTTGAGGGTGGTGCCTTCCTTGTGCGCCGTCTTGGCGATCTTCGCCGCCTTGTCGTAGCCGATGTGCGGGTTCAGCGCCGTCACCAGCATCAGCGACTCGCGCAGCGAGCTTCGTCGATGCGCTCGCGGTTCGGCTCGATGCCCACCGCGCAGTTGTCGTTGAAGCTCTGCGCAGCCGTCGGCGAGCAGCCGCGCCGATCTGCAGGAAGTTGTGGATGATGAGCGGCTTGAAGACGTTGAGCTCGAAGTTGCCCATGGCGCCGCCGATGTTGACCGCCACGTCGTTGCCGAACACCTGGCAGCAGAGCATGGTCATGCGCCTCGCACTGGGTCGGGTTCACCTTGCCCGGCATGATCGAGCTGCCCGGCTCGTTCTCGGGGATGCGCAATCTCGCCGATGCCGCAGCGCGGCCCCGACGCCAGCCAGCGCACGTCGTTGGCGATCTTCATCAGCGACGCCGCCAGCGTCTTGAGCGCGCCGTGCGCGAAGACCAGCGCGTCGTGCGCGGCGAGCGCCTCGAACTTGTTCGGCGCCGAGACGAAGGGGTGGCCGGTGAGCCGCGCGATCTCGCCTGGCCACGCGGTCGGCGAACTCCGGGTGCGCGTTCAGGCCGGTGCCGACCGCGGTGCCGCCCAGCGCCAGCTCGCGCAGGTGCGGCAGCGAGCTCTCGCACGTGGCGCGATGCCGTGGTCGAGCTGCGCCACCCAGCCGCGACATCTCCTGGCCGAGCGTCAGCGGCGTGGCGTCCTGCAGGTGGGTGCGGCCGATCTTGACGATGTCCTCGAACTCCTCGGCTCTTGTGCGCAAGCGTGTCGCGCAGCTTCCTCACCGCGGGAGCATGACCTGGTCGCACGATCGCCGGACCGCGGCCACGTGCATGGCGGTGGGGAAGACGTCGTTGGACGACTGGCCCTTGTTGACGTCGTCGTTGGGATGGACGAGGCGCTCCTCGCCGCGCTCGCCGCCGAGGATCTCGCTGGCGCGGTTCGCCAGCACCTCGTTCATGTTCATGTTCGTCTGCGTGCCCGAGCCGGTCTGCCAGACGGCCAGCGGGAACTCGCCGTCGTGCGTGCCCGCGATCACCTCGTCGGCCGCCTCGATGATGGCCTTGCCCTTCTTCGCATCGAGCACCTTGAGCTCGAGGTTCACCTGGGCGGCGGCGCGCTTCACCTGCGCGAGCGCCTTGATCAGCGCGGGCGGCATCTTCTCGGTCGCGATCCTGAAGTTGGTGCAGCGAGCGCTGCGTCTGCGCGCCCCAGAGGCGGTCCGCGGGCACTTCGATGGGGCCGAAGGTGTCCTTCTCGATGCGCGTGGTCATGGCGCCGCGTGCATAACGCGCTGCACGGCGGCAAACAAGGTCGCGGGCGTTTTGTTGACCGCGCGCGCGACGGCCTTAGTTTCCGGCCCGTGCAGCAGAGCTTCGACTCGGGACCGCCCAGGCCCCTCGATCTCTCCATCTCCGAGGAGCCCGGGGTGGCTCCGGTGGCGGTCTCCTTTGCTTCCGATCCTCCGGCGGAGGTGGCGAAACCGCTGCGACCGGTCGCCGCGCGCGCCTCGCCGCTGCGCCGGGCCGCCGGTTGGTCGATCGATTTCGCCCTCGTCGCCGGCGCTCGTCGCCGGTCATGTCTGGCTGGCCGGGAGCATCTGCGGCGAGACCGCGTATTGGCTCGACCTCGTGCTCGCGTTCCCCCTCCTCTGGGCCTCGCTCGGCGCGTGCGTCGCGCTCGCCTGGTCCTGGGGCTTCGTCGCGCTCTGCGGGCGGACGCCCGGCATGGCGCTCACCGGCCAGCGCCTGCGCTCGCTGCGCGGTGATGCTCCCACGCCGCTACGCGCCTTCGCCAGGGCGCTGCTCTCCCTGGTCTCCGCCGGGCTCGCGCTCTTCGGCTTCGTGCTCGCCCTCTTCGACGCCCGCGGCCAGACGCTGCACGACAAGCTCTGCCGCTGCGTCGCCATCGTTGACTGAACGGGTGCCGGGCATCTAGGCTCCCGGAACCGTGGCTGAAGCCAAGCAATACGTGCTGCCGATGCCCAGGCGTCGGGGCGTCATCTTCTTCCTCCTCGCGAACGTCTTCGCGTTCGCGCTCTGCGGCTGCATCTGGGCGCTCTTCTGGTACGGCGACTTCTTCACGCCGGCGGCGCGCGCGGTGTGGTCGTTCCTGGCCGAGCACTCGGGCTGGACGGTGGGCGCGGCGCTGAGCCCGCTCTTCGCCGCGCTGGTGCTCGGGTATGGGTATGCCCGGCGCGCGATGGCCCGGCGGGCGCGCGAGAAGGCGGAAATGCTCGCGCTCGCCGCACAGCGCGCCGGAACGCAGCTTCCGCACTAGCTTTGCTGGCCCTGCTCGCCGCGGCGGTCTTGATCCCCGCGTCGGCGGAAGGCGTGCTCTCGGTGGAGAACGCGTCCGGACTTCGCGCCCTGCTCTCCGCCGCGGCGGTGCACGCGCCCTCGCTGGCGCCGGCAGAGATCGGAGCGTCGCTGCGAGCCGACGTCGGCGTGGACCTCCTTGCCGAGGGACGCGAATGGGGTCTCGCGCCGCGGGGCGCGCGGATGCTGGTGTTCTCCGGCGGAGCATTGGGATTGTCGGCGCCGGTGCGGAATGTCAGGGCGGCAAGGAAGACGCTCGCGGCGTGGCTCGCAGGCAGCGCCCGGCGCCAGGGGAAGGTGTCGGCGGGGCGGCTCTTGACCTCTTCCGGCCGCGGCGCGGCGGCGCTCCTGACCGCCATGACGCATCTTGTGCCATTGCCCGCCGAGCTCGCCGCGCGCGCGAAGGGCCCCGCCTGGGTATGGCTGCGCCTTGGCGAGCCGCTGCGCGCGGCGGTGCTCGCCATCGATGCGTCAGCCAAGGGCGCCGTGGCGCGCGGCCTGGTGACGGCCTCGAGCCCCGTGCTCGCCGGTCCTGCTCCAGGATGCGAGGGAGGCATCGGGTGCCTCGCGGCAGGACCTGGTCCCGCGGGCGCCGGCGCGCTCGCGGTCGCCTTCGAGAGGTTGGGCCTGCCGCCGCAGCCACAGCTCCGCTCGGCGCAGCGGGTGGTGGAACGGCTCGACGGCCTCGAGGCGCGGCAGCTGGCAAGGCCCGGCTCGCTGGCGCGTGCGCTGCGCATCACGCCGCGCTTCGACGCGCCTCAGGGAACGGGTGCGGCGCTCCAGGCGGCTCTCGACCTCGGGCAGCTGGACGCCGCGCTCTCGCGCCTCACGCCCATCGATGCGCTCCGGGGCGCCGACGCCGCCGGCAGCCTACGCGGCGCACCTCATCTACGGACCGCTGCTGCGCAATGCCGGTCCGCTCACGCTGACCGGCAACCCGGCGCAGGGCAACACAGCGGAAGTGGAGCTGCGGCTTCCGCTGCGCTGATCACTGCCCGCTGTAGACGCCCACCGCGCCGGAGCGGAAGGCGACGATGACCTGCCGCGGCGACCCCTGCGAGATTTGCAGATCCCAGACCTGGCTGTTCACGCGCCCCCCGATGGCGGCGCCGCCGTAATGGACCACGTCTCCGTTGGGCATCAGCCGCGAAACGCCCATGCCCTGATCCCGGTAGCCGATCCAGACGCTGTCGTCGCTGGGGTCCCTGACCAGGGCGCCGATGGACTTGCCGGGCAAGAATCTTCGGCGCGTCCTCGATGAAGTGACCGTCGTGGTCGACGTGGCGCATGCCGTTGCTCCACGAGCCGATCCAGGCCGAGCCGTCGCCGAGCACCGCGATACCGGTGGTGTTGTCGAGGTCCCAGTCCGCGTCGTTCTTGCGGTCCGGCTCGCTGGAGAGCCAGTTGCCGTGGGCAGCGTCGCGGCGCTCGCCCACCGGATCCGGCCAGATGTCCATCCGGTTCCAGAACGCCGCCTGGGCCTGCGGATCGTTGGAGATGTCCCTGGCGTCGTCCGCGTGCGAGTAGAACTCGGTGAGGGGCTGCGCGGCCCAGTAGTCGCCGTGGGTCTCGCCGAAGCGGAAACGCGTGGTGCGGATATATCCGCCAAACCAGACGTCGAAGAAGGTGTTCCCGGACCTGGCGTCGAAGTGTGGCACCGTGTCGAGCGCCAGGCCGTAATAGAACCCGGTCATGAACGCGCCGTTCCTGTCGTTGATGGCGGGGTGCACGTGCTCGAACACCATGGTGGAGTCGACGAAGCCCATGGCGAATCCGTGGTTGGCGCCGAACCAGACCCGTTGCGCGTTCCTGTCGTAGAGGACTCGATAGACGGTGCAGAGCTTCTCGCGGCCCGCGGGCTCGGCGGGAACGGTGCCAGGACCCGAGGAGATGTCGTAATGCTCGCGGCTGACGCTGGTGCCGTGCAGGGTCAGCTTGTCCGCGTCGCCGCTCTTGTAGATCGAGGGATCGGCGAGCTGGTGCTGATCGCCGAAGTGATCCCATTCGTCTTCGCAGTCGCCGATGCCGTTGTAGCCGACGAAGGCCATGTCCTTCGGGCCGCCGGCGATGCTGATGGCCTCGTACGGCGTGGAGAACTGGTGGAAGCGGCCGTCGATGAGCGCGAACGCGCCCGCGCCGCCACCTGCCACCCAGAGGCGCCCGCCTTCGTCGGCGCTGGCGCCCATGACATTGCCCGGCACCCCGTCCGCGCCGGTATACATCTTCCAGCCGGTGCTGTCGTGAACCTCGATCAACTCGGCCTTGTGCGGCGGTGGCGGCGGCCCCGCGTCCGGCGGTCCGGCGTCCGGCGTGCCCGCATCCGTGCCGGCGTCAGGCACCGGAACGCTTGCGTCGGGAGGTCCTACCTGGAGCGAACGAGACTGGCTTCCTCCGCAGGCCGCCGCTGCGGCGGCGAGGAGCGCGATGAGACGGCGCATATCAGTTCCCCCTGTAGACGGCGACGGCGCCGTTCTGGAAAGCGACCAGGACCTCACGGGGCGTGGTCGGCGTAAGCTGGATGTCGAGCACCGGGCTGCTCCCCAGCGTTCCCAGGACGTTGACGAAGTGTTGCACCGTGCCGTCCCTGTGGATGCGCGAGATGCCACCTTCGAAGTGGTAGCCCACCCAGAGGCTGCCGTCGGTGTCGATGGCGATGGCGCTCACGTTGTCGTTGAAGAGCGCCTTGTTGGCCCGGGTGAGATCTCCGAGCGGGTGCCCGTCGTGGTCGAGGTGCCGCACGCCGTGCGCGAACGACGCCACCCAGACGCTGCCGTCCGCCGGGTCGGCCGCGATGCCGGAGACGGCGTCGAGACCCGCGGTCCACTGCGCCTTGGTGGGGAACGTCGGCTCGCCGGCCGCGCTGTACTCGCCAACCGCATCCGGCCACACGTCGATGCGATTGCGGTACGCCGCCAGCGCGGCCGCGTCGCCGTTGACGTTCTGGTTCGTGTACTTCTCGGTCCTGAGCTGCGCGCCGAAATAGTCGCCGCCCGTCTCGCCGAAGCGGAAGCGGGTGGTGCGCGCCTGGCCGCCGAACCAGACATCGTGGAAGCCGCCTTGCGAGAGCGGGTCGATGGCGATGCCCCAGTAGTCGCCGGTGACGAGGTTGCCCGCGTTGTCGTTGAAGGCGGGATGGACGTGCTCCAGGACGCCCGCGCAGCGGACCTGGCCGTCACAGGTCGGATTGTTCGCGAAGTCTGCCTTGCCGAAGGCGAACCCGTGGTTGGCGCCGAACCAGACGAAGTTCGTGCCGTGCTGGTAGACGATGCGAAAGACGTTGCAGAGCCGCTCGCGGCCGCCCTGCTCGTTGGAGACGACGCCGGGTCCGCTGAAGATGTCGTAGTGCGCGACCGAGATGCCGGTGCCGGCCAGCGTCACCTTGTCGGCGTCGCCGCTCTTGTAGACCGCCGGGTCGCCCCAGGTGGAAGGCGAAGAGAACTGGTCCCACTTCCACGCCCCTTCGCACCCGTCCTTGCCCTGGTAGCCGACGAAGACCGTGTTGGCGCGGCCGCCGGCGACGGAGATGACCGGCGTCGCGTCGAGGCTCGGGCTCGGGTCGGCGGGGCTGCCGTCCGGGACGCCCATGAACTTCGCCACCTCGCCGTTGAGGTAGCCGTAGGGGTGCAGGCCGTCGGCGAGGCCGAACTGCTCGAACTTGCCCTGGCCGCCGCGCTGGACGAAGAGGCCCGCCGCGCCGCCGGCCACCCAGATGTTGCCCGACTCGTCCGCGGAGACGCCTCTCACGTCCGCGGGAACCCCGTCGGCGGGAGTGAAGAAGCTCCAGTCCGGACCGAGGCTGGGCGGAACCACGACGATCACGCCGCCGTCCGTTCCGGCGTCGGGCGTGCCCGCATCGGTGCCTGCGTCGGTGCCGGCATCGGTCCCGGCATCGGTCCCTGCGTCCGTCCCGGCGTCGGTGCCGGCGTCCGAGCCTGCGTCCGAGACGCCGCCGCCATCGGCCGAGGTGCTGCCCGTTCCGCCGGTGCCCGCATCGGTATCCGGGCTGCCGCTCCCTTGCCCGCCTGCCCCGCCACACGCCGCGGCGCCCACCAACACCGCGGCCAGCAACCAACCCCCCGTCGCGCGCATAGGACTCCTCACCGCCCGGTGCGGAGCAGGGAGCGTGCCAGCATGCGCGCGCTCTGGCGGCAGGAGCGGTGGGCATTCCAATTCCTACGCGATGGGTACGCGCGGGGACTTTCAGGGCCGCGCGGTACAATCCGACTTACGGAGCATGGGTAACCGGGCGGCATGGGAATGCCGCTGCCCGCCGCAGGAGAAGCCGGATGGAACATCGAGGTCCGCGCGCGTCCAGACCTGGTGCGCCACCGGTGCTATCCACGCCTTCCATGGATGCAGAGGCCTGCTACCGCGCAGTCGAAGGCAGGGACGTCCGCTTCTCCGGCCGCTTCTTCCTGGGCGTGCGCACGACGCGCGTCTATTGCCGGCCCGGCTGCCCGGCGCGGACGCCGCGGCGCGAGAACGTGCTCTTCTTTCCCAGCGCCGCAGCCGCCCGCGCGGCCGGGTTTCGCGCTTGCCTGCGCTGCCGGCCGGACGCCGCGCAGGGCTCTCCCGCCCAGGCCGGGACCGCCGCGACGCTCGCGCGCGCCTTGCGGCTCCTCGAGGAGCGCGGAGACGCCTCCGGGCTGGCGGAGCGGCTGGGCGTCACCGACCGCCACCTCCGCCGCCTCTTCGCGCGGCACCTGGGCGCATCGCCGGCCACCGTGCTGCGCACGCGCAGGCTGCAGCTTGCGCGGCAGCTCGTCGAGACCTCGTCGCTGAGCATGATCGACGTGGCGCACGCCGCCGGATTCGCCAGCCTGCGCCGCTTCAACGATGCGCTCAAGCGCGGCTTCGGGCGCACGCCTTCAGAGCTTCGCCGGCGGCGCCCGGGCGACTCCGCCTCGCTCTCGCTGCGGCTCCCGTTCCATCCGCCGCTGGATTTCGAGGCGTTGCTCGAGTTTCTCGGCAGGCGCGCGCTGCCGGGGATCGAGGAGGTCGACGGCGGCTGCTGGCGGCGCACGCTGGCCGAGGGCACGCTGGAGGTGCGCCGCGGCGGCGAGAGCCACCTCGAGGTGCGGATGCCGGCCGCATTGGCGTCTCGCGCGCTGCAGATCTCCGCGCGGGTCCAGCGGGTGTTCGATCTGCGCGCCGATCCGGTTGCCATCGTCGCGCATCTCTCCCACGACCCGGCGCTGAAGAAGTTCCTCCGCCCCGGCCTGCGCATCCCCGGCTCCTGGGACCCGTTCGAGATGGCCGTGCGCGCGATCCTGGGCCAGCAGATCTCGGTGCAGCGCGCCCGCGCCCTGGCCCTGAATCTGATGGCGCGATTCGGCGGCTTCCCCACCCCCGCGCAGCTTGCTGGGGCGGACCTGCGCGGCATGCCCGGGGTGCGGGCAAGGGCCGTCTCTGCCCTGGCGGGCGCCGTCGAGGACGGCCGCGTGCGGCTGGACGGCGCGCAGGATCTGGACGCGGCGGTGGCCGCACTGTGCGAGCTTCCCGGCATCGGCGACTGGACGGCGCAGCTCATCGCGCTGCGCGCTCTCGGCGAGCCCGACGCCTTTCCTGCCGCGGATCTGGGCCTCCTGCACGCGATGGACCTTTCGCCCCGCGCCTTGCGAGAGCGCGCGGAGTCGTGGCGCCCCTGGCGCGGATACGCCGCCGCGGCGATCTGGCTGTCTTGAGGAGCGACACGTCGTGCCCGCCGGCATGTCGGCGTCTGTTCGATGGAACCGTACCTGGCGGACGACGCGGACGTCTGAAGGACGCTCGACCAGCAGGATCTGCTGGATGCCGTGGATGCTCTTCATGGCGGGACCCGGTGCGTTCCAACGCGCCGCTCCTCGGGCGCGGCGCCAGCCTGTGCGCAACAGCCAGGTCCGCGGAGGGCAGACCGGCGCATCCCTGGCGGCGGACGAAAAGCCATCGACGCCGGCGGACACCGGACGGCCGGCGCGCAGTTCGTGCAGCCGTTGGTTCTGCTCCACGGACCCCTGCCTCCATCTACCACCCTTCGACCAGGGCCTTGCCCAGCTCCACGCCGAAGCCTCAATACCCGTTCGCGGATCTCTGCCGCGTCGACACCGGTCGATCGATTCGGTGCGGGCGATCACAAGTACTTCATCAGCTCGTCCCTCTCTCGCGAGACCGTCGGCGTCTACGTGCTCGATCGCAGGTATGCGGAAGTTCGCTTCGGTCCTTTGCTTCTCGGCGATCGTCGACACACAGGAGCCATTAAGCGGATTGATTCGTCCCTAAGCCACCGCGTAAAACAAGAGTGTCAGCGATGTCTCCGGTCGTAGGTGTCAGCGATGTCCCCGGTTGCTCAGCGGTCGAGCGGCGTACACGAAACTCGACGCGACTGCTGACACGACGGTGTCAGGAGGCGGCAACCATCTCTGAGAGCTCGCGAGACCGGGCTCTATCTGCGGAGTGGCGGAGGCGTTCGGGCCTGCGGCTGCTGCGCGGGGCGGGCCGGGCTTTGCGGCAACATCGACACCGGCCGTGAATTGGCGAAGACCTGGAGCGCGACGCGCTGGCCGTCGTCGCCGGAGCGAACGGCGGCGCGAACCACGTCGCCGGGAACGATCTCCGCCGCCCCGGCGCTGCGGCCGTCGCGCATCACGCGCGCCGCGGGATCCAGGCGAAGCTCGATTGGAGTCGGACCTCCGGAGTCGAGCTTCAGCACGCCTCCCTCGCGGGCGGTGACGTAGCCCGCAAGCGCATCGATTTCGCCGGAAGGCGACGCGCGAACCTGCGCGGCGGGGATCGGCGGCGCAGCAGCGGCGTTCTCCGCCTCTGACCGCGCGCACGCCGACAGGGCCAGAAGGCCGAGGACGATCCATCGCATGGAACAAAGCTTTCGCCCGCCGCGCTCCAGGGCAAGCGACGAGCGCCTGCCCTCCCGTTCGTTGCTGGCGTCGAATTGCGGACACACCGTTGCGAAGCGAGCAGGGCTGCGCGGGAGTGGCGGACATGCGGACGATCGGCTGGCTGTGCGTCGGGTTGGTCTGCGTTGCGTGCGGCAGCGGCTCGGGCTCTTCTTCCACTGGCAGTGGTGGAGGCGGACCCAGCACGCATGCGCTGACCATCCACGTGGCCGGCAGCGGCACCGTGCAGAGCGCCGCGCCGTCGTTCTCCTGCCACGCAGACTGCCAACAGAGCGTCGCCACCCCGGGGACGGTGGTGCTCGCGGCGACACCGGACGCGAACAACACCTTCGCGGGCTGGCTGGGCGACTGCTCGGGTACGGGCTCGTGCACGGTGAAAATGGATGCGGATCACACCGTCACCGCGCTCTTCGCCCCGAACCAGCCGCCGCCGCCGCCGGGCAGCTTCCGGGTGACGGCCATTCCCACCGGCAGCGGCACGGGCCGCGTCACCTCCAGCCCGCCGGGGATCGACTGCCCCGGCTCGTGCACGATGACGATGCAGTCGGGCGGGTCGATCACATTGACCGCGGTAGCGGCGAGCGGCTCCACCTTCGCGGGTTGGGGCGGCGGCTGTCATGGGCCAGGAACCTGTACGCTCACCACGTCCGCGGACGTGTGGGCAGATTTCGAGCTCAATGCGCCGCCGCCTCCTCCACCTCCACCTCCACCTCCGCCGCCACCTCCTCCTCCGCCCGCGCAGTGCGCCGGCCTCTCTCCGGGCGCGGCAGGCTCACCGCAGGCCATCGCCATCTTCACGCGGGCGTCCTGCTCGGCGGGAATGGGTGACGGCACCGGCGTGCTCGGACTGCAAGCCTTGGGCTCCCCGCACGGCGTCACGCTGCACGTGGTGGACGGAGATACTGCCAACCAGAAATCGGTCACCAGCAACTGGGATGGCCTCGACGGCAGCTTCACCCCGCAGCCCAACGGCTTCACCGGCGCCTTCAAGGCGCCCAACTCGGACACCTGGAGCAGCGCCTACGTCAATCGCGACGGCGTCTTCGTCAGCAGCGGCCAGACGTTGAATGGAACCCTCGCCTTCGCCGGCGCTCCCCAGGGCGGAATCGTGCTGGCAGGCAACTTCAACCACTTCGACCTGCCGCCCCGCCCGCAGGTGTTCATGGAGGACCAATCGGCGTTCTTGTCCTGGGGACACGATCTGGCCGCGCGCGGCCCGGTCTTCGGAGTCGGCGTCGATGCGCAGAACCGCTCGCTGATCATCACCGGAGGCGCGACGGCCGGAACCATCACTGCCCAGTGGTTCGACGGAAGCGGCAATGCGCTCACCGGCGAGTTCACCCTGCTCACCGGCTTCGTGCCCGGCCCCAACACCTGGTTCGAGGCGTCCCCCCTGGTGGGCGGAGGGCTCGCGGTGCGGCGCATGGATCAGCAGAACGATGCCAGCGGCCGTCCCTTCCGCACCGACCGGTGGCTGGTCACGGTGGCGGCGGGAGCAGCGAGCGCGCAGGACGCGCCGCAGTGGATGAAGGACCGCCCGAATACGATCCTCGCGCTGGCCCGCTCCGGCCGCGCCTATGCCGTGCTGCCCATGGGCGCTCCCAACGCGGACTGCCGGCAGAAAGTCGAGATCGTCGCTCCCGACGGCACCAGCTGCGGCTCCTTCGACATCAGCATCGCCGCCGGCACCTGCCGCACCGAGGACGTGGGCCTCAGCCTGGACGGCACGCCCATCCAGCTGATGCCCAAGGAGCTGGCGCAACCCAACACCTGCGCCTACCGCTGGTGGCAGCACGCCCTGAGATAGGGCCCCTTTGCGCCGCGCGCGGCAACGGGTAGGTTGCCGCGCGCATGGGCCACCAGGAAAAGAGCACCGCGACCGAGCCTGCCGGAGGCCTCTCGTCGGCGCAGCGGCAGGAGCGGCTCTCCGGATTGCCGCCGCGCGAGAAGCTGGCGGCGCTGGAGGCGCAGGCCGAGCTGGGCGGCGGCCAGGAGCGCATCGACAAGCAGCACCAGGAAGGCAAGCTCACCGCGCGCGAGCGCATCGAGATGCTGCTCGACCCCGGCAGCTTCATCGAGCTGGACAAGTTCAAGACGCACCGCGCGGACGACTTCGGCATGTCGGCGAAGAAGATCCTCGGCGACGGCGTGATCACCGGCTACGGCACGGTGGAAGGACGTCAGATCTTCGTCTTCGCCCAGGACTTCACCGTCTTCGGCGGGTCGCTCTCCGGCGCGTACGCCGAGAAGATCTGCAAGGTGATGGATCTCGCCGTCTCCACCGGCTGTCCGGTGGTGGGCCTCAACGACTCCGGCGGCGCGCGCATCCAGGAAGGCGTGGTCTCGCTGGCGGGCTACGCGGAGATCTTCTACCGCAACGTCACCTCCTCGGGCGTGGTGCCGCAGCTCTCCGCCATCCTCGGCCCCTGCGCGGGCGGCGCCGTCTACTCGCCTGCCATCACCGACTTCGTCGTCATGACCAAGGGCACCTCCTACATGTTCATCACCGGCCCCGACGTGATCCGGACGGTGACGCACGAGGAGGTCTCCAAGGAGGACCTGGGCGGCGCGCAGGCGCACAACGCGCGCAGCGGCGTGGCGCACTTCGCGGCGGAGGACGAGGCCGGCGCGCTGCGGGCGCTGCGCGAGCTGCTCAGCTTCTTGCCCTCCAACAACCTGGAGGAACCCCCGGTCCTGGCGACGGACGATCCGCTCGACCGCCGCGACCAGGCGCTGAGGACGGCGGTGCCGGAAAATCCCAACAAGCCGTACGACATCAAGGAAGTGATCCGCGCGGTGGTGGACGACCGCCACTTCCTCGAGGTGCACGAGCACTTTGCGCGGAACATCGTCTGCGGCTTTGCGCGGCTGGGCGGGCGCAGCGTGGGCGTGGTGGCGAACCAGCCTTCGGTCCTGGCAGGCGTGCTCGACATCGACGCCTCGCGCAAGGGCGCGCGCTTCGTGCGCACCTGCGACGCCTTCAACATCCCGCTGGTCACCTTCGTGGACGTGCCCGGCTTCCTGCCCGGCACCGCGCAGGAGTGGGGAGGCATCATCACGCACGGCGCCAAGCTGCTCTACGCCTTCGCCGAGGCCACCGTGCCCAAGCTCACCGTGATCACCCGCAAGGCCTATGGCGGCGCCTACGACGTGATGGCCTCCAAGCACATCCGCGCCGACGTGAACCTCGCCTGGCCCACCGCCGAGATCGCCGTGATGGGACCCGAGGGCGCGGTGAGCATCGTCTTTCGCAACGAGCTGGCCAGGGCGAAGGACCCGGAAGCCGCGAAGAAGGAGCTGGTGCAGAAGTACCGCGACACCTTCGCGAACCCGTACAAGGCGGCCGAGCTGGGCTACGTGGACGAGGTCATCCTGCCGGAGGACACCCGCCCGCAGCTCTGCAGGGCGCTCTCCATGCTCCGCAACAAGCGGCAGGAAGTCCCCCAGCGCAAGCACGGAAACATCCCGCTCTGAAGGGCGCAGTGCGCTCCGCCGACGTGGGGTTCGCTTGCCAGGTCGCCACCTCACTGGCACGGCGCGCGCTTCGTCTCCAGCCTTGAGAGCCATGGCCGAAGAGGCGCCGAAGGACCTGCCGCAGCCGCCCAGGGAGATCGTCGAAGAGGCCGAGGAGCGCAGCGCGCCGGCGCCGAGCGTGGTCTACGAGGCCATCTACGCGGAAGGCCGCGACGAGCTGCAGCGCAGCGCCGGCGCGCTCTTCTTTTCCGGGCTCGCTGCCGGTCTCTCGATGGGCTTTTCACTGGTCAGCGAGGGCCTCCTGCGCGCCTACCTTCCCGACGCCTCGTGGCGCCCGCTCGTCGCCAAGTTCGGCTACTGCGTGGGGTTCCTCATCGTGGTGCTCGGGCGCCAGCAGCTCTTCACCGAGAACACGCTCACGGTGGTGCTGCCGGTACTGCGCCGCCGGGCGCTCTGGGTGGTGAAGAAGATGGCGCGCCTGTGGAGCGTCGTCCTGGTGGCGAACCTGATCGGCGCCCTGGGCGTCGCCTGGGTCCTCGGCCACACGGCGGTGTTCGACGAGCACGTGCGCGGAGTCTTCGCACAGATCGCCGCGCAGGGCCTGGAGGCGCCCTTCGGCACCGTGCTGCTCAAAGGGGTGTTCGCGGGCTGGCTGATCGCGCTGATGGTGTGGCTGATGCCGGCCTCGGAAGGCAGCCGCGTGGCCGTGATCGTGATCATCACCTACATCATCGGCGTCGGCGAGTTCGCGCACGTGATCGCGGGCTCGGTGGACAAGCTCCTGCTCGTCACCACGGGAAAGCTGGGCCTGGGCGGATACCTGGGCGGCTTCCTCGCGCCCTCGCTCCTGGGAAACATCATCGGCGGCGTGTCGCTGGTGGCCGCGCTGAACCACGGCGCCGCCGGCCGGGAACACCTCGCGCAAGAGTGAGCGCGCTGCCGTAAGATCGGGCGGTGCAGCTCGACGTTCCGGGTCGCGTGGCCCGCATCCGCTGGGTCTTCCTGCCGCTCGGCCTCTGCGCGCTGGTGGCGGTAGGCGCGCACGCGGCGGCGGACGTGGTGGGCGACCGACTGCTCTGGCTGGTGGACGGCGTCGACGCCTTCTTCGATGCGCTCTGGTCGAAGTGGTCGGTCACCGCGCCGCTGGTGGACCTGGTGGGGCTCACCCAGCGCACCTGGTTCGCGCGCGCCGTGGCCCTCTCCTGGGAGCTTGCCGCCGACGCGCTCGTCGCGGTGCCTCTGCTCGGGTACGACGAGCGCGAAGCCGCGCGGGAGTGGACGATGGCGCGCGCCTTGCTCGGACGGATGCGTTCGCCCTTGCGCGCGGTGCGCCCGCTGGCGACGCTGGTCGTCTCGATTGCCGGGGCGTGCTCGGTTGCACGCATGGTGCAGGGTTCGCTCCAACTTGCGCTGCACCTGGGATGGCTGGCGGCGCTCGTGCGCGCTCTCGTGCTCGTGGGCCTCCTCGTCTTCCTCACGCCGCGCGCCGTCTTCCGCTCGCTGGAAGACTCCTCGCGGCCCCGGCGCATCGGGTCTGGGCTGCTGGCTGCGGCGCTGCTCGTGCCGCTGATGGTCGCCGCGGTCCTCTCCTATCGATGAGGGCGCGCCTTCCCATCCTCGAGCTCGTGCTCAGCGCGCTCTGCCTCTGGTCCGCCTGGTACCGCACGCCGGCGGGCGCGCTGGTCCGCACGGCCGGCGCCTGGTTCTTCCGGACCCGCAGCACGGCGCGGCCGCTGCTCGCGTACTTCGCTGCCGGAACGCTGGTGCCGCCCCGCGTGCAGCCGCCCCCACTGGCCGGTCCGGTGCCGCCGCGAGAGGCGCTCGCCTATGGCGCCGGCGCGGTGCTGGGGTGGAGCCACGCCGAGGCGGCGCCGCGCCTGCGCGCCCTGGCGAAGAAGCTGGGCTCCGACGACGCGGCCACGCTGGCGCTCTTCTGCGGCGAGGATGCGGCGCGCTACGCCGTGGACGAGGCCGCGTCCTCGCGCCTGGAGGATCTGGCGCGCGCCCTGCCGCCGCATTCCGAGGGATGCGTGGGCCGCGCGGCGCAGGCGATGATGCTGGGCGGCGCGTACGCGCTGGGATGGCCGTTGCCGGAGACGGTGCGCATCACCTCGCCCTTCGGGCAGCGCGAGCATCCCATCCTCGGCGGCCACCGCTTGCACGCCGGCGTGGACCTGGGAATCGCCGTGGGCGCGCCGGTGCGCGCGGTGGCGGCGGGCGTGGTGCGGCGGGCGAGCAGCGACGGCGTCAACGGGCGCATCGTGGTGCTCGATCACGGGCGCGGCGTCTCCACCCTCTACTGCCACAACGACGCGCTCCTGGTCCGCAACGGCCAGCGGGTTACGAGGGGCCAGGTCATCGCCCGCACCGGCAACAGCGGCCTCTCCACCGGCCCGCACCTCCACTACCAGCTCGACCTGGCCGGACAACCGGTGGACCCGCTGCGCTACCGGGCGGAGCGGCCGAAGATGGCGCCGGGACCCAGCGACTAGCCCGCCGCGCGGTCGCGGCGGCTGTCCCGCAGCGCCGCGGTGGTCCGCGCGCTGCTGTGGGGCTAGCCCCGCTCAGCGGCTGCGCCCACGATGTCGCAGCGAGTCCTGCAGCTCGCGCTCGACCTGAGCGTGCTTGCCCGCGCGCGCCAGATCGATCGCCGTCCTCCCGTCGGGCATGCGCGCGGCGGCATCCCCACCGGCCGCGAGGAGGATGCGGACCGACGGCAGGTCGCCGGACTGCGCCGCCTCGTGCAGCGCGGTGACCCCCTCGGACTGCCGCGCGTTGACGTCCGCGCCGTGCGCGATCAGCACCTTCGCCGTCCCGGCGGAGGCGGAGAGCATCGACACTTGAAGCGGCGTGTTGTCGAACTTGTTCGCTGCCCGCGCATCCACCTCCGCTCCCGCCGCGATCAGGAGCGCGGCTGCGGCCGCATTGTCGGCGAAGGCCGCGTAATGCAGCGGCGTCCACCCGTTGCCTGCGCGCTTCTTGACGATGTCGGGATTCGCCGAAAGCCCGGCGCGCACCTGGTCGGCGGTTCCCACCGCGAAGACCTCCCACTCCGAGAGCTGCGGGTTGCGGCGAAGGATGGCCTGGAGCAGCCGGTTCTTCCGCCGCGGCGTGAAACCCTCGCCGCTGCGGACCGCCAGCGCAGAGGAGACGGCCGACCCTTTCTCGTCGCGCGCCGAGGCGAGCCCGGCGTCTGCGGCAAGCATCCGTTCGGCGTGCTCCAAATCATGGGCCCTCACGGCGGCGAGGAAGGCTGCGGGATCGGCTGCGGCAATCAGGGCGACGGCTGCGATCATGGGTCGTTCCTCCTGCCGGTCTGGTTACGCTGCTGCGCGGCCCCGCACATCGTCCCGAAGCGCTGCGGCGGTCCTGGTCCTTCCGGCCCATTTGCGGAAGGAGCCGCGGGCGTATGCTGCCGGCCATGCCCGGGGAGCTGCGCAGGTTGCTGCTGGTGGGGGGCTTCGCCGTCTGGGCGATGGTGGGCGTTCCCATCTTCGTGCATTCAGGGTTGCAGCCGTCGCGGCTGGCGGGATGGATCGCCGCCTATCTCGTGTTCGGCGCAGGGCTTGCTCTAGCGCTGCGGACGCGCCGCCTGCTTTGGCTCCTGCCCCAGTCGGCGGCGGTGATCGCGCTCGTGCTCACCCTCTGCGACGGATTCGAGGGCGCGCTCCTCGTCCTCATCGCGCTGCAGCTCGGAGGCCGCACCTCGCGCCGGGCCGGGCTCGCAGCGCTGGCGGTGCAGAGCGCTGCGCTTTTCGCCGCCATCGCCGTGCACTGGAACGCCAACGCCGCCGTCCTTCTCGTGCCGCCCTACCTCGGGTTCCAGGTGCTTGCCTACTTCGCCGCGGAGGGCATGTGGCGGCTCGCGGATGCCAAGGCGCTGCGGCTGGAAAACGAGCGCCTCGCCGAGCGGGTGCGCATCTCGCGCGAGCTGCACGACCGCCTGGGACATCACCTCACCGCCCTGCGGCTGAATCTGGAGGTGGCGGACCGCCGGCCCGACGCGCTCGCGGCAGCCAGGGAGCTGGGCCGCGGGCTCCTCGACGAAGTGCGCGCGGCGGTGGAAGAGCTGCGCGACCCGGAGCGGCTCGATCTCGGCCGCGCCCTGCGCACGCTGGCGGAGGAGCTGGTCTCCCCGCGCGTGCACGTGACCGCGCCGGAGGCGCTCGCCGCGCGCGATCCCGCCTGCGCGCTCGCGGTGTTGCGCTGCGCGCAGGAGATCGCCACCAACGCCGCCCGCCACGCCCGGGCGCAGAACCTCTGGATCGACCTGGAGGAGCGCTCCGGCGTGGTGGAGCTGCGGGCGCGCGATGACGGGCGCGGCGCGAGCGAGGTCCGCGTCGGCAATGGCCTGCGGGGAATGCGCGAGCGGCTGGAGAGCGCCGGCGGCACCCTCACGGTCGAGACCGCCGAAGGCCGCGGCTTCGAGCTGCGCGCCACGCTGCCTGTGCGGGCCGGATCATGATCCGCGTGGCGCTGGTGGAAAACGAGACGCTGGTCCGCGAAGGCCTGCGCAGGGTGCTCGAGCTGGACGAGGGCGTGGAGGTGACGGCCGAGGCTCGCGACGGCGCGGAGGCGCTGGTCCTCTTGCGGCGCGCCAGGCCGGACGTGGTGCTGCTCGACATTCGCATGCCGCGGCTCGACGGCATCGCCGTGCTGGAGGCGCTCCGGGCCGACGCGGGCGCGCCGCCCTGTCTCGTGCTCACGACCTTCGACGACGCCGACGCCTTCCTCGCCGCGATACGGGCCGGAGCGCGCGGCTACCTGCTCAAGGACGCGTCGCCGCGCGAGCTGGGCGATGCCATCCGCGCCGTCGCCTCGGGCGAGACGTGGTTCAAGCCCGCGGTCGGCGATGCCGTGGTCCGCGGGCTCGCCGCGCTGGACAGCCCGCCGGCGGACGCCAGCGTCGAGCCGCTGACCGGGCGCGAGCTGGAGGTGCTGCGCCTGCTCGCCGGCGGCTATTCGAACCGTGAAATCAGCATCGCGCTCGGCGTCGCGGAGCGCACGGTGAAGAACCACGTCGCCGCCATCCTCGCCAAGCTCTGCGTGCGCGACCGCACCCGCGCGGTGCTCAAGGCGCTCTCCATCGGCCTGCTCTAGGAGGCTCTGCCGTTCCCGGTTGCATCGGAGCGTGCGCCTGAAGCAAAGTGCGCCGCCATGCGATTCCTTTGCGTTGCAACCATCGCGCTCGCCCTCGCCGGCTGCCCTTCCAGCGCCGCGCAGGCCCCGCACAAGACGCTGTCCGAAGAGACGCACGCGCAAGCCTTGCCCACCCGCACCTGGGTGCAGAAGCGCCCCGTCATCATCCGCCACGCGCGCCTCTTCACGGGCGCGGGGCCGGTGATCGAGAACGGCGCGGTGGTGTTCGCACAAGGGAAGATCGTCGCGGCGGCGCCGGACGGAACCGTGCAGACGCCCGCCGGAGCGGAGGAGATCGACGGGCGCGACCTGGTGGTCACCCCCGGCATCATCGACGCGCACTCGCACCTGGGCGTCTATCCCTCGCCGCAGACGCAGGGCAATTCCGACGGCAACGAGGCCACCAATCCGATCACCGCCGAAGTGAACGCCAAGGACGGCTTCTGGCCCCAGGATCCCGGCCTGCGCCGCGCCGCTGCCGGCGGCATCACCTCGCTCCTGGTGCTGCCGGGCAGCGCCAACCTGATCGGCGGCCGCGGGTTCCCCGTCAAGCTCCACTTCGGGCGCACCGCCGACGAGATGCGCTTTCCCGGAGCCAAGGACGCTCTCAAGATGGCCTGCGGCGAGAACCCCAAGCGCGTCTACGGCCGCCAGCAGCACCGCGCTCCCGCGACCCGCATGGGAGACATCGCCGAGTTCCGCAAGGCGTTCGCCGCGGCCAAGGACTACCAGCGCAAGCAGGACCGCTGGAAGGAGAAGCAGCAGGGAGAGCCGCCCGCGCGCGACCTGCGCAACGAGACGCTCGCTGCGGCCATGAACGGCGAGCTGCTGGTGCAGAACCACTGCTATCGCGCCGACGAGATGCAGCTGATGATGGACGTGGCGCGCGAGTTCGGCTTCCACATCCGCGCCTTCCACCACGCGGTCGAGGCCTACAAGATCCGCGACCTCCTGGCGAAGGAAGGCGTGGGCATCGCCACCTGGGCCGACTGGTGGGGCGGCAAGATGGAGATGTGGGACGGCATTCCCCAGAACCTGGGGCTTCTGCAGCAGGCGGGCGTGCGCGCGATGGTGCACTCCGACTCGCAGCAGGGCATCCAGCGGCTCAACCAGGAAGCCGGCAAGGCCATGGAAGCGGCGCGCGACGCGGGCATCCAGGTGACCGAGGAGGACGCCATCCGCTGGCTCACCCTCAACCCCGCCTGGGCGATGGGAGTGGACGACCGCACCGGGTCGCTGGAGCCGGGCAAGATGGCGGACCTGGTCCTCTGGAACCGCGATCCGTTCTCGGTCTACGCGCGCGCCATTCGCGTCTGGGCCGACGGCGTCGTCACCTACGACATCGTCACCGGCGCCTCGGTGCCCAGCGACTTCGAGCTGGGCGAGCCGCTGCGCACGGCCGCGCTGCAGACGCCGCACCCGGCGCCGGTGCCGGACATCCAAACCGCCCCTTCCGCCCTGGTGCCGGTGGAGAACGCCGGCTGCACCGTCATCCGCAACGCCATCGGCGTCGACCACAAGCGCATCTCCGTCACGCTGCGCGAGGGAAGGATCAGCCTTTCGCCCGCTTCGGGCTGCCGCGAGATCGACGCGAAGGACCGCGTGCTCGCGTCCGGCTTCATCCTGCCCTACGGACAGCTCGGGCTGGTGGAGGTCTCGCTGGAGGAGAGCGCCAACGACACCGGCTCTTCCCGGCGGCCGCCCGGAGCGGCGGCGGAGCGGCAGGAGCCGCCGGTCCACGCGGGGCTGCGCGCCTCCGACAGCGTGAATCCGCTCTCCGAGCTGTTGCCGGTGGCGCGGGGAGGAGGCGTGACCAGCGCGGTGACCTCTCCCGGAGGCGGCGTGGTGTCGGGGCAGGCCCTCTGGTTCGGAATGGACGGCGAGACGCTGCGGGCGCCGCTCGCGATCCAGGTGCGTCTCGGCCTCGAGGCCAAGGAGGCCACCTCCGCGCCGCGGGGAATGTCGGTGCTGCTCCTGCGCGAGCTCCTCGACGACGCGCGCGACTACGGCCGCCACGAGAAGGACTACGAGCAGAACCGCATGCGGCGCGTGATCGGCTCGCGGGCGGACCTCGCGGCGCTGCAGCCCGTGCTCCAGGGCAAGCTGCCGCTCCTCGTCCATGCCGACCGCACCAGCGACCTGCGCGCCGCCATCGCCATCGGCAAGGAGTACGGGGTGCGGGTGATCTTCGCCGGGGCCGCCGAAGGCTGGCTGATGGCCGGCGAGCTGGCCGCCGCGAAGACGCCGGTGATCCTCGCGCCCACCCAGGACCTGCCCGACGACTTCGACGCGGTGGCCTCGCGCTCCGACAACGCGGCGCTCCTGGCCAAGGCCGGCGTGAAGATCATGTTCGCGCCGGAGGAGAGCGCGCACTTCGCCCGCACGCTGCGGCAGGAAGCGGGCAACGCGGTGGCGTTCGGCTTGCCCTGGGACGAGGCGGTGCGCGCCATCTCCAGCAACGTGGCGGACGCGTTCGGCCTCGACGCGGGCCGCATCGCCGACGGCGCCCGCGGCGACGTGGTGCTCTGGGACGGCGATCCGCTGGAGAGCTCCAGCCGGCCGGTGGCGATGTGGATCGGCGGCAAGCAGGTGTCGTTGCAGAGCCGCCAGACGGCCCTTCTGGAGAAGTACCGGACGCTGCCCTAGCTCAGTGCAGGCCGGGGTTGGGGGCGGGCGCGGCGAGCACCTCGAGCTCGTTGTGGACCGCCTTCACGCCCCGGATGCGGCCGACGCGGTAGAGCAGCTCCTCCACCTCGCTGCGCAGGATCTGCCCGGAGAGCGTCACCTCGCCGTCGCGAGCGCTCACCTGGATGGCGCGGGGGTGCGAGACCGGCCGTCCGAGCTGGGCACGCACCCGCTCCACCAGCACGTCGTCGTCCACCTGCTCGTTGGCGTGCGTGAGCTCGTAGGCGGTGCCCTGGGCGCGCTGGCTCAGGTTGCGCGATTGCCGCGCCGCCTCGCGGCTTGCCTGGTGGAGGAGCGAGACGGCCTTGTCGCGCAGCTTCGCGCGCCGGGCCGCGCCCCGCCTTGGATCGACCAGCGCGGCGAACACCGCGCCGGCACCGAAGCCCGCAAGAAGCGTTCCCACCGAGAATCGACTTCGCATGGCTGACCTCCGCTGCCTCCCGACGGTGTGGACGGCGGCGCGGTTCTGCTAGGGTGCCGCGCCGTGGGCATCCGCAAGATCCTGATCGCCAACCGCGGCGAGATCGCGCTGCGCGTGGCGCGCACGTGCAGGGAGATGGGCATCCGCACCGTGGCCGTCTACAGCGACGCCGACCGCGGCGCGCTGCACGTGCGTTCCTGTGACGAAGCGGTGCGGGTGGGCCCGCCCGCCTCGCGAGAGAGCTACCTGGCCATCGCCAACGTCGTCGACGCGTGCAGGAAGACCGGCGCCGACGCCGTCCATCCCGGCTACGGGTTCCTCTCCGAGAACGCCGACTTCGCCCGCGCCTGCGCCGCGGCCGGCATCACCTTCATCGGTCCGCCCGCCGAGGCGATGGAGGAGATGGGCGAGAAGACGCGCGCCCGGCGCAAGGTCATCGAGGCCGGCGTGCCGGTGGTCCCGGGACTCAAGGAGCCAATCCCGCAAGGAGGCGAGGAAGCGGCCAAGGACTACGCGCTCTCCATCGGCTACCCGATCATGCTCAAAGCCGCGGCAGGCGGGGGCGGCAAGGGAATGCGGCTGGTGGCCGATCCGCGCGAGTTCGATTCCGCCCTGGCCACCGCCAAGCGCGAGGCGATGGCCTCCTTCGCCGACGACCGCGTGTACATCGAGAAGGCCATCGCCCGGCCGCGGCACGTGGAGATCCAGGTCTTCGCCGACACGCACGGCAACTGCATCTGGCTGGGCGAGCGCGAATGCAGCGTGCAGCGGCGGCACCAGAAGGTCATCGAGGAGACGCCCAGCGCCATCGTCACGCCGCAGATGCGGGCGGAGATGGGCCGCGTGGCGGTGAACGCCGCCAAGGCGGTGAAGTACGTGGGCGCGGGCACCTGCGAGTTCCTGGTGGATGGAAATACCCGCAGCTTCTACTTCCTCGAAATGAATACGCGCCTGCAAGTAGAGCACCCGATCACGGAGTGGTGCACGGGCCTCGACCTGGTGCGCTGGCAGATCGACGTCGCCTCGGGCGGCAAGCTGCCCTGGACCCAGGACGAGGTGGTCCACAACCTGCGCGGCCACGCCATCGAGGCGCGGCTCTATGCGGAGGATCCGGCGAGGAACTTCCTCCCCAGCCCGGGGCACATCTGCAGAGCTGCGGCTCGCGCAGGGCCCGGGCGTGCGCAACGACTGCGGCGTGGAGAGCGGCAGCGAGGTGCCCCGCTACTACGATCCGATGATCGGCAAGCTCGCGGTCTGGGCGCGCACCCGGGACGAGGCGATTGCCCGGCTGCGCCGCGCGCTCGGCGAGACGATGGTGAAGGGCATCACCACCAACACCGCATATCTCGGGCGCGTGCTCGAGCTCGACGAGTTCCGCAAGGGCGACTACGACACCGGCCTGCTCGCGCGCGCGCAGGAGCGGCTGCTTTCGCCGGAGCCGATGGAGGAGGAGATCGCCCTCGCCGCGGCGGCCATCTGGCAGCTCGAGCACGACCGGCGCGCGGCGCTGAAGCCTTCGGGAACGGCGGCGGCGGAGGAATCGCCCTGGGCGCGCGCGGGCAGGCTGTCGGCGCTGCGGAGGTCGCGATGAAGTACACGGCAGTGCTCGCCGGGGAGGAGCGCGCGGTGGAGGTGACGCCCGCGCGAAGGCGGCTATCGCGTGAGGGTGGGCGAGAAGGTGCTGGAGGTCGACGCGGTGGCCCTGCAGGGCGCCGCCGTCAGCCTGATCGTCGGCACCCGCAGCTACCGCTGCGACATCGAGCCGCGCAAGGACGGACAGCTCGCGGTGCGCGTCGACGAGAGCGTGCTCTCGCTGGAGATGCTCGACGAGCGCAAGCTGCGCCTGCGCCGCGCCTCGGGCAAGTTCGCCCTGGAGGGCCCGCAGCGCATCGACGCGCCCATGCCCGGCAAGGTGGTCCGCGTGCTGGTCAAGGTGGGCGACGAGGTGCAGGAAGGCCAGGGGCTGCTGGTCGTGGAAGCGATGAAGATGGAGAACGAGCTGAAGAGCCCGAAGGCGGGGAAGGTGACCGAGCTGCACGCCGTGGAGGGCGCGGCGGTGGAGTCGGGCGCGAAGCTCGCCGTCGTGAGCTGAAGCTGCTTCAGTGCAGTCCTGACGGGGCTTCCGCGTCGCGCTCGATCATCCGCATCAGCGAGACGAAGAAGCTGACGATCAGCGGCCCGAGGATCACGCCGAGGAGCCCGAACACCTCCAGGCCGCCGAGCAAGGCGAGGAACATGAGCCCGGTGTGCATCTCGCCGCCCGAAGTGGCGCGGAGGATGAAGGGCTTGGCCAGGTGCTCCACGCCGACCACGCCCACGAGGCACCAGATGCCCAGCCCGAGGGCGGCGCCGCGGGTGTCCGCCCAGGGCCAGCACGCCCACGGCGGGTACCCAGACCAGGGCCGTGCCGATGACGGGCACGAACGAAGCCAGCGCGGTGAGGAGGCCGAAGAAGAAGGCGCGGCCGACGCCGAAGAGGCCGAAGCCGATGCCGGCGAGCGCACCCTGGAGCAGCGCCGTGGTCACGTTGCCGACGATGGCGCCGGTGGCGACGTTGTGGAATTCGGTGAGCAGCTCCTCGGTCTGGCGCGCCTGCAGGGGCGAGACGCTCCACAGCCAGCGCACGAGCAGCGGCCCGTCCACGAGGAGGAAATAGAACGCCAGCAGCATGAGCACGGTGTGGAAGAGCACCTCCCACGACTGCTTGAGCAGCTCCGGCCCCAGCTCCTCCGCCCGGGTCGCGGCGCGCGAGGCGAAGTCGTGCACCTGCTCCCGCGTCAGGTGCGCCGCGCGCAGCGCCTTTTCCGCCGCGGGCGGCAGCGGGGCGGTCTTGAGGTCGGAGACGCTCTGCACGCCCATGGTGTCGCGCAGGTACTCGAAGCCGGAGATGGCCTCGCGCGCCGTGATGGTGGCGATGCTGGCGAAGGGCATCACGATGACGATGAGGACGCCGAGCGAGATCAAGGCCCCGGCGGACCTGCGCCTTCCACCCAGGGAGCGCGTCAGCCGCCCGAGCGGCCTCTGGAACACGGCGGCCAGCACCGCGGCGAGCAGGAGCGGCGACCAGAACGGGGACACCACCCAGAGGAAGAGCGCGGTCGCGAGCAGCGCCAGAACGCCCAGCGTCACGCGCGCCGCTCGAGGGTTGCTGCGTCGGCCCGCAACCTCTTCGGCCCGCCCCGGTGCGTCAATCAGGGCTTCGCTCCGCGCGCGGGCAGGGCCATCGGGCTCTGTGTTCTCGAGCGATGCTTCGATTGAGGGCTCGGGCGGCGGTTGCACAACCATGAAGTAGCCACGGAGCGGCGCGGACGTAATCGCGCTACAAATCGGGGCATGAGCGAGCGCGCCGCCTACCTGCACGGCACCTCACCGGCCGAGCAGGGGCGCCTCTCGCTGCTGAACCGGCTGATGAACGATGCCGCTCTTCGAGAGCTCGCGCTGAAAGGCGGGGAGCGCATCGTCGATTTCGGCTGCGGCCTCGGCCAGCTCTCGCTGGAGATGGCGAAGGCCTCGGGCGCGCCGCTGGTCGGAATCGAGCAGAGCGCGGAGCAACTGGCGCGCGCCGAGCGGCACCCGCTGCTCGACCTGCGCCAGGGCGACGCCGCCGAACCGCCGCTGCGCGCCGAGGAATGGGGCTCCTTCGACGTGGCGCACGCGCGCTTCGTCCTCGAGCACGTCCGCGATCCGCTCGCGGTGGTGCGCCAGATGGCGCGCGCGGTGCGGCCGGGCGGCCGGCTCGTCCTGCAGGACGACGATCACGACGTCTTCCGCGCCTGGCCGGAGCCGCCGGGTTTTCTCGCGCTCTGGCGCGCCTTCCAGCGCAGCTACGACCGGCTCGGGCTGCGATCCCGTACGTAGGCCGGCGCCTGGTCTCGCTGCTGCACGAGGCGGGAGCCGCCCCGGTGCGCTCCACCTGGATCTTCTTCGGCGGCTGCGCGGGCGAGCCGCGCTGGCCGGGGTTCGTGGAGAACATCCACAGCCAGCTCGCCGGGGCGCGCGAGGCCATGGTGAAGGGCGGCCTTCTCGGCGCAACCGAGATCGACGCGGCGCTGGCGGCCTTTCTCGACTGGGCCAGGCGCCCCGACGCGGCGTTCTGGTATTCCATCTGCTGGGCGGAAGGAGTGCGGCGATGACGGCGCTGGAGCGGTGGGCGCGCGAGGTCTACGCGAAGGCGGCGGCAAAGCCGGGCGCGCTGCGCAAGGCGCTCTTCCAGACCTCCAGCGGCATCGAGGTGAAGCCGCTCTACAGCCCGAGCGAGCCGCCGCCTTCGCTGGGCTTTCCCGGCGAGTATCCCTTCACCCGCGGCGTGCAGCCCACCATGTACCGCGGCCGCTTCTGGACCATGCGCCAGTACGCCGGGTTCGGCACCGCGGAGGAGACCAACGGCGCTTCCATTACCTGCTCCGCTCCGGCCAGACGGGGCTCTCCACCGCCTTCGATCTCCCCACGCAGATGGGCCACGACTCCGACGCTCCCCGCGCCCGCGGCGAGGTGGGCCGGGTGGGCGTGGCCATCGACTCGCTCGACGACATGGAGCGCCTCTTCAAGGACATCGACCTGGGCAAGGTCTCCACCTCGATGACCATCAACGCCACCGCCGCCACCTTGCTCGCGCTCTACCAGGCGGTGGCCGAGGCGCACGGCACGCCGGCCTCCGCCCTCTCCGGCACCATCCAGAACGACGTGCTCAAGGAGTACATGGCCCGCGGCACGTACATCTACCCGCCCGGGCCGTCGATGCGGCTGATCACCGACACCTTCGAGTACTGCACCAAGACGGTCCCCAGGTGGAACCCGATCAGCATCTCCGGCTACCACATCCGCGAGGCGGGCAGCGACCGCGGCGCAGGAGATCGCCTTCACCCTGGGCGACGGCATCGCCTACGTGGACGCGGCGGTGCGGCGCGGCCTTGCGGTGGACTCCTTCGCGGGGCGGCTCAGCTTCTTCTTCAACGTGCACAACAACTTCATCGAGGAGGTGGCCAAGTTCCGCGCCGCCCGCCGCCTCTGGGCGCGCACCATGAAGGAGCGCTTCAAGGCCAAGGACCCGCGCTCCTGGATGCTGCGCTTCCACGCCCAGACGGCGGGCTCCACGCTGACGGCGCAGCAGCCCGACAACAACGTGGTGCGGGTGGCGCTGCAGGCCCTGGCGGCGGTGCTGGGCGGCTGCCAGTCGTTGCACACCAACGGCCGCGACGAGGCGCTCGCGCTCCCCACCGAGGCGAGCGCGCGCATCGCGCTGCGCACCCAGCAGATCGTCGCCTACGAGAGCGGCGTCTGCGACTTCACCGACGCGCTGGGCGGCTCCTACGCGGTGGAGGCGCTCACCGACGAGCTGGAGGCGAAGGCCGTGGCCTACCTGCGCAAGATCG
The DNA here is from genome assembly GCA_963792275.1 of uncultured delta proteobacterium. Lineage (GTDB taxonomy): Bacteria > Myxococcota > Myxococcia > Myxococcales > 40CM-4-68-19 > 40CM-4-68-19. The sequence continues at coordinate 55,386 of CAWBVQ010000003.1, read as the reverse complement.
ACGAGATGGGCGGCATGGTGGAGGCCATCTCGCTGCAGTATCCGCAGAAGGAGATCGAGGACGCCGCCTACGCCGCGCAGAAGGAAGTGGAGGAGAAGAAGCAGGTGGTGGTGGGCGTGAACCAGTTCGCCAGCGAAAGCGAGCCGCCTTTCGAGATGCTGCGCGTGGATCCCAAGCTCGAGGAGCAGCAGATCGCGCGGGTGAAGGCGTTCCGGCGCGCGCGCGACAATCCGGCCGCCACGCGGGCGCTCTCGGAGCTCAAGAGCGCCGCGGAGGGCAGCGAAAACCTGCTGCCGCGCATCGTCGCGGCGGTGAAGGCGCGCGCCACGCTGGGAGAGGTGGCCAACTCCATGCGCGAGGTGTTCGGCGAGCACCTTCACTGAAGCGCGCCGCGCGCCTTCGCGGCGACGCGCTGCTTGCGCCAGCGGGCGAGCTGCGCGAGCGAGATCTTCACCAGCCGCGCCCGCGCTTCCTCTTGCTCGCGGAGCAGCGCGCGCCTTCCCCGGAGCAAGCCGATGCGCACGTCGACGTCGTGCAGCTCGCCCAGCGACGCCTGCAGCGCCTTGAGGTCGGCGATGCGCGCCTCGACTCGTTTGGGCAGCTGCGGCGCCGCCAGCTCCAGGAGGTAGCGGACCTGCTTGACCGAGATGCGCGCCCGGTGCATGGCGCGCGCAGTGGGACGGTCTCGCGCGGCATCGAGGCGCTCTTCGAGCCTGGCGAGCCTGCGGCGCAGGATCTTGCGCACCTTCTTCGCGGAAGGCCGCTCGACCTCCGCCTGCAGCAAGAGCGGCAGCGTATGCGTGTGCCACCTGCGCAGCGCGGCGGTGAGCGCCTTCTCCGCCTTGCGCGCAAGCGATGCGCGCTGGCGGTGCAGAGGCTGGTCGCGGCCGAGCAGCCACTCCGCCTGGAGCTGCAGGTCGCGCACATCGCCGAGAGCGTCCTGCAGCGCCTTGACGGGCCCGTCCAGCTCGCGCAGCCCGAGCAGCCGCAGCGCCGCCCGGACGCGCCTGCAGGCGACGCGCGCGTCGTGCACCGCCTCCTTCTCCGGAAGCGCGGGCTCCTTCTGCTCGATGACGGCGAGAAATGGGGCCAGCATGGGCGGCGCACAGTACTGTAGCGGCGCGTGCTGATCAGCATCCTGCTCCCCGCGAAGGACGCGTCGGCCACCCTGCCCGACGCGCTTCGCGGCGTGCTCGGCCAACAGCGCGCGCCGCCCTTCGAGGTGGTCTGCGTGGACGACGGCTCGGTAGACGCAACTCCGCGCGCTGCTCTCGGCCGCCGCGAGGGCGGACCCGCGCGTGCGCGTCGTGCGCGGCGAAGGCCGGGGGCTCGTCGCGGCGCTCAACCTGGGCCTCTCGCACTGCCGGGGCGAGCTGATCGCGCGCATGGACGCCGACGACCTGGTGGAACCGGATCGCCTGCGGCTCCAGGCGGAAGCCCTGGCCGAGGACGGCTCGCTGGGGGCGGTGGGCAGCCTCGTCCGCTGCTTTCCCGCGCCGCTCTCCCCCGGTCTCGCGCGCCTGGAGGATTGGTTGAACGCGACCGTCACCGCGGAGCAATGCCGCAACGGCCGCTTCATCGAGGCGCCGCTCGTGCACCCGAGCACGACCTTCCGCCGCGAGGCGCTCTCGGGCGGCTGGGAAGATCAGGGATGGGCCGAGGACTGGGACCTCCTCATGCGCCTCTGCGAAGAAGGCTGGCAGCTCGCCAAGGTGCCCGCGGTGCTCTTGCACTGGCGCGACTCGCCGGAGCGCCTGACGCGCACGGGCGCCGCCTATCGCGAGGAGCGCATGTTCCGGCTCCGCGCACACTACCTGGCGCGCGGTCCGCTGCGCGGTCGGGCCTTCGATTTGTGGGGAGCCGGCCCCACCGGCAAGCGGCTCGCGCGCGAGCTGGAAGGCCACGGCCTGCGCCCGCGCGCCTTCTACGACGTGGACGCCCGCAAGCAACTGGCGCGCGGCCGGCCCGTGCTCTCCGAGCGGGATCTTCCTCCTCCCGGCGAGGCGCTGATGATCTGCGCCGTGGGAGCGGCGGGAGCGCGCGAGGAGATCCGCGCCGTCCTCGAGGCGCGCGGCTATCGGGAGGGAACCGACTTCCTCTTCGCGGCTTGACGGCGAGGCGTCCGAGTCCAGCGGGACTGTGATAATCCTCGACGCGCCGTGGCATCGCCAGACCCCATCGCGCGCCTGTTGGCCGCGCGCCGCGTGCTGCCCGATCCGCTCTTGCGGCGCCTCGAGGGCAAGTCGAAGACCAAGACCGCCTTTCTCGCGGCGGCGCTCAAGGCGGGAGTGCCGGAACCGGATCTGGTCTCGTTGCTCTCCGAGCAGCTCGGCGTGCCGGGTGTCGACCTCTCGCGCACCACCATCGACCTCGCCGTGCTCGACGCCATCCCGCGGGTCGTCGCCGAGTCCGACCTGGTCCTGCCGCTCGCAACCGATGGCGGCCGGCTGCACGTGGCCATCAGCGGCGGCGAGGACCAGCATCCCGTGATCGAGGAGCTGCGCTTCATCACCGGAAAGGAGGTCTCGCCCTACGCCGCGCTGCCGGGAGCGCTGGAGCAGGCCATCGCCGCCGCGTACGACGCGAAGGATCGCGGCGAGGGTCACTGGCGCGGGCGGGGCCTGTTGCCCGACACGGAGGCGGGCGTGACGGTGGTGCTGCCGGGCAACAAGCCGGGCGCGCTTTCCGGTCCTCTTCCCGCCGCGAACACCGACAGCGAAGCCGGGTTCGACGTCGAGATCGACGACGACGAGGAGGGCGCGGCGGAGATCCTCCACGCGGTGCAGGTGAGGACCGGCCCCGCCCGCATCCTGGTGGTGGACGACGACCCCGACATCCTGCGTCTCCTCGACCGCACGCTCCAATCCGTGGGCTACGTGGTGGAGCAGGCGCGCGACGGCCTCGCGGCCGAGCAGAAGCTCAAGACCAACCGGTACGACCTGGTGCTGCTCGACGCCATGCTCCCGCACGTCCACGGCTTCGAGATCTGCTCCCGGCTCAAGGCGAGCTCGCGGACGCGCAGCATTCCGGTGATCCTGGTGAGCGCGGTGTACCGCGGGTGGCGCTACGCGCTGGACGCGCGCGAGACCTTCGGCGCGGACGACTACATCGAAAAGCCCTTCCACCTGCCCGATCTCTTGCGGCGGGTGGAGGCGCGCCTGTCCGGAGGGGCGGCAGCGCCGCAGCCGAGCGACGAAGCGGAGCAGCTCTACCAGGAAGGCATGGGCCTGCTCGAGGCGAAGAAGCTGCCGGAGGCGCGCGCGCTGCTCGAGCGGGCGGTGAAGGACGACGCCTTCTCGCCGCGGGCGCACTTCGCGCTCGCGCGGACCCTGCACGAGCAGGGCGACGTCTTTGCCGCCATCACCGCCTACGAGCGCGCCGTCGAGCTGCGGCCCAGCCTCTTTCCCGCGCTCTCCGCGCTCGCCACGCTCTACGAGCAGAAGGGCTTCCGGCGCAAGGCGGTGGACGCGCTGGAGCGCGCGGTGCACGCCGCGCCGGACACCAAGGCGCGCGAAGAGATGCGCAGGCGGCTCTTGCGGCTATTGTAGGGAGCATGGATCCCCGCGCGGGCGTCACGCCTTCCATCCGCAACTTCGCCCAGGCCATCGACCGCCAGCGCCAGTCGCTGGAGCGGGTGCCGCTGCTCGACGCGGGCCGCGAGGACCTGGAAGCGGCGGCGCGCGCGCTCGACGAGGCGGAGGCCGCGGCGCTGGCCATTTCCGGCGCCGGCGAGTCCGGCCGCTTCGCCGCGGCGGCGCGCGCGGTTTCGGTGCCGGTGCTGCTGGCCGACGTGCTCTCGGAGGAGTACCGGATCTACGAGTCGCGCGCGGCGGGCGCCGATGCGGTGATGCTCCCCGGCGCGCTCCCTCAGGAATTGCTCGCCCGGCTCCTTCGCGCCGCGGCCTCCACGCACATGGCGGGCTGCGTCTCTTGCGCGTCGCCGGAGGAAATGGAGCGGGCCGGTGCAGCGCGCGCGACGGTCATCGCGGTGTCGCCCGAGCTCTTGCACGTTGCCGTTCCGCCGCGCACGCTGCTGCTCTCGCTCTCGTTCCACCCGTCCGCGCGAGGGCGGGCGGACGCGGCGCTGGACGCATCGCTCCGCGACGCCGCGGCTTTTCGCGCCGCCCTGGAAGAGGAGGGTTGAGGAAATGCCGCCGCCGTTCCGCAAGCACGTCTTCGTCTGCCTCAACGAACGCGCGCCCGACTCGCCCAAGGGAGACTGCACCCGCAAGGGTTCGCCCGCATTGCTCAAGGCGTTCAAGGAGGCGCTGCGCAGCCGCGGCCTCGACGAGGAGATCCGCGCCAACAAGGCCGGCTGCCTCGACAACTGCGAGAACGGCTGCTCGGTGGTGGTGTACCCGGAGGGCGTCTGGTACGGGCACGTCACCGAGGCGGACGTGGAGGAGATCGTGGAGAAACACCTCAAGGCCGGCGAGCCCGTGGAGAGGTTGCGGCTCTACAAGAAGGGCTAGGGGCTCGGCCGCTCTCGCGGCCTCGGAGTTCAGGTTCGGGTTCAGGTTCAGGGCCTGGGATCGCGTTCTGGGCGCGAGAGCCGCCGAGCCCGAACCCGCAGCTAATTCGCGAACCGCGCGGCGTCTCGCAACCTGCGCACGCGCGCCCGCAGCGTCGAGGCGTCCGCCGCGTTGGGCTCGAGCTGGAGCACCCTCTCCAGATTCCGCCGCGGCGGCCTGACCTCCGCCGAGCTGCTCGCGGATGTGCGCCCGGTCGCGCAGGCCGCGCGTGTTGCCGGGCTGGAGCAGCAGCATCCGGTCCACGGCGCTGAGGGCGCGGGGCATGTCGTTCCGCTCCTGGTACAGCGAGCGCAGGTTCTGCAGCATGCGCACCAGGATCTCCCGCGGCTGGGCGGCTCGGAGGATGCGCGGATCGAAGGGCACCTTGTCGCCCACCGCTGCGGCGAGGCGCTGCTTCAGCTCCGGCATGCCGAGAAGCTGGCCGCGGTGGAACGGGTCGATGACCAGCTCGCCGTCGTCGAGGTGCACCTTGCAGAGGAAGTGGCCGGGGAAGCTCACCCCGTCCACGCGCAGCCCGCAGCGCTTGCCCACCTCCATGTAGAGGATGCAGAGCGTGAGCGGAATGCCGAGCCGCCGATCCAGCACCTCGTTGAAGTAGCTGTTCTTCGGGTCGTAATAGTCGTCGCGGTTTCCGGCAAACCCCTGCTCGTGGAAGAGCCAGGCGTTGATGCGGCCCACCCGCCGCTGGGGGCTCGCGCCCGCCGGAAGGCCGGAGAGAACGCCCGCCGCCAGCTCGTCGAGGCGGCCCAGGTACACGGCCTCGTCCAGGTCCGGGTACTCCTCGCGGGCCACGGCCAGCGCGGCGCGGGCAAGGTCCGCGGGCTGTTGCGCCAGCGCGCGCTGCAGCAGCATCCGGGAAAGGTCGGCTCCGTCCACGGACGGAGCGTAGCTCAGAACGCGTCCTGGATCAGCCGTTCGAAGTCCGCCTGCGTGACCGGCCGCGGATTTGCCAGGTGGCAGGCGTCCGCCAGGGCCTTCTCCACGATCTGCGGGATCATCTCGCGCTTCACGCCCGCCTGGGACAGCTTGCGCGGCAGGCCGCACGCGGCGCGCAGGTCGTCCACCAGCTCCACGCAGAGGTGCGCGCGCTCCTGCGCGGACATCTTCGGATCGGCGCCCAGCGCCACCGCCGCGGTGGCCAGCCGCTCCTCCGCCGCCGCGCGGTTGAAGTTCACCACCGTGGGGAGCATGAGCGAGTTGGCGAGCCCGTGGTGCGTGCCCGCGACCGGCGTGAGCGCGTGCGCCACCGAATGGCAGGCGCCGAGCCCCTTCTGGAAGGCGATGGCCCCGAACGCGCTGCCCAGGAGCATCTGCTCGCGCGATTCCAGGTCGTTGCCGTTCTGCACCGCCCGCACCAGGTGGCCGGCGATGCGCCGCAGCCCGTCGATGGCGATGGCGTCGGCCAGCGGATGCTCGCCCTTGGCCACGTACGCCTCGAGGTTGTGGGTGAGCGCGTCCATGCCGGTGGCCGCGGTGACGAAGGGCGGCAGCCCGACCGTCAGCTCCGGGTCGAGGATGGCGGCCTTCGCCATCAGGTAGGGAGAGAAGATCACCGTCTTGGTGCCGTCGATGACCAGCACGGTGCTGCGGCCCTACCTCGCTGCCCGTGCCGGCGGTGGTGGGGACCTGGATGATGGGGGGAACCTCGGCGGTGATCCTGGCGTCGCCGCCCTTGGCGTCGTCGTACTGCGCAAGCGGCGGGTGGTGATGGGCGAGGAGCGCGATGGCCTTGGCCATGTCCAGGGACGCGCCGCCGCCCACCCCCAGGACGCTGTCCGCCCTGGCCGCCCGATAGGCTTCGCCGCCCCGGATGGCATCGGCGTCGGTAGGGTTGGGCTCGAACTCGCTGAAGACCTGCGCCTTGATGCCCGCCTGCTCGAGCAGCGGGGTGATCGAGCGCAAAAGGCCCGCCTTGACGACGCCCTTGTCGGCGACCAGCAGCGGCCGCGACGCGCCGGCGCGCTTCAGCTCGTTGGGCAGCTCCCGGATCGACCCCTTCCCGTACACGATGCGGGTGGGAAAGCTCATCACGCTCGCCATGAAACGCTCCTCAGATGATTTCGAAGTACCGCTCCAGCTCCCACTTCGTCACCGCGCTCTCGAACTGCCTGCACTCCCAGTCGCGGGTGCGCAGGTAGTGCTCCACGAACGCCTCGCCCAGGAGCTCGCGCGCTTCCTTGCATGCCGCAAGGCGCGCCGTGGCCTCGCGCAGCGTGGCCGGCAAGAGCTCGGCCTTGGCCTCGTAGCCGTTCCCTTGCGTCTCCGGCGGCAGCGGCAATTCGCGCTCGATGCCGTAGAGCCCCGAGGCCACGCTCGCGGCCATGGCAATGTAGGGATTCATGTCCGCCGCCGCGAAGCGGTACTCCACCCGCATGGAAGAGGGCGAGCCGGGGATCACGCGCAGCGCCGTGGTGCGGTTCTCCACGCCCCAGGTGGCGAGCGTGGGCGACCAGGCGCCGCGCACCATGCGCTTGTAGGAGTTGACGGTGGGGGCGATGAGCGCGGTGAAGGCCGGCATCAGCGCCACCTGCCCGGCGACGTAATGCTGCATCAGCTTGCTCATGCCCCGCGGGGCGCGCGGGTCGTGGAAGACCGGCTCGCCCGCGGTCGACCAGAGCGATTCGTGCAGGTGGCCGGAGCAGCCCGGCAGCTCCTTGTTCCACTTGGCCATGAAGCAGGGCATCACGCCGTGCCGCGCGCAGATCTCCTTCGCGGCGGTCTTGAACAGCGCCGCCTTGTCCGCCGCGCGCGAGAGCGTGTCGTAGCGGATGGCCGCCTCGTAGACCCCGGGCCCCGTCTCGGTGTGGAAGCCCTCGATCTCCACGTCGAAGGCCTCGAGGCCGTCCTGGAGCGCGTGGACGAGCGCCGCGTTCTCGGAAGAGCGCACCCAGGAGTAGCCGAACATGCCCGGGCTCAGCGGCGTGAGATTTGCGTAGCCCTTCGCCCGCACCGACTCCGGCGTCTCCTTGAAGAGGAAGAACTCGTACTCGCAGGAGCACTTGAGGGAAAAGCCCATCGCTTTCGCCTTCTGCTCCACGCGCTGCAGGACTTGCCGCGGCGAGACGGGCACCTCGAAGTCGAGCAGGAAGGCGGCGGTGCCCTCCTCCCAGGGGATGCGCCGGTAGGTGGACGAGATCGACGGTGGCGTGGGCGTCCGGATACCCGCTGTGCCAGCCGGTGACCTCGGAGTTGTCGTAGAGCATGTCGCCGCTGTCCCAGCCGAAGATGACGTCGCAGAAGCCCAGGCCGCCTTCCGCCACGCCCCAGAACTTGTCCAGCGACACGTACTTGCCGCGCAGGACGCCGTCGACGTCGAAGCCGCCCAGCTTGACCTTGCGGATGGCGTGCTTGCGGAACTCCTCGCGCAAGTGCTCGATCTGGGCCGGCCGCGGTTTGGCGCTCTCCATGGGCACCCAGCGTGTGCGCGGTGGCACTGCGCGTCAAGGGCGGCCGGGTTAGATTGTGGCGAGCATGGAGAAGAGCGTGTCCACTCCCAGACTCCTCGTGGTGCAGACCGGCACCACCCACCTCCATGGCGACTACCCGCGCTGGTTCGAGCGCGCGCTGGGCAGGGCCCTTCCCGTGCTCCGGTCGCATGAGGGAGAGAAGCTGGCCGCCGCCATGGACCGGGTGCGGCCGCAGGGAATCATCGTCACCGGCTCGCCGCTGAGCGTGATGGACGAGGCGCCCTGGATGCTGCAGCTTGGCGCCGATCTGCTGCAGGCGGGCTCCCGCGGCACGCCGGTCCTGGGCGTCTGCTTCGGGCACCAGCTGCTCGCCCGCGCGGCGTCCGGAAGGGTGGTGCTGAACCCGCGCGGCCGCGAGATTGGCACGGTAGAGGTGCGGCTCACCGACGCCGGCCTGCGCGACCCGCTCTTCGCCTCGTGGGCGGACTCGGCGGTCGTCGAGGTGCAGGCCACGCACATGGACGCGGTGGATCCGCTGCCTGCCTCCGCCACGCTGCTGGCCTCCAACGAGAACTGCGCCGCGCAGGCCTTCCGGCTCTCGGAGACGGTGGCGGGCGTGCAGTTCCATCCCGAGCTGTGGCCGGAGGCGCTGCGCGACCTCATCCTCTCGCGAAAGGACAAGCTTCTGGCGGAAGGGCGCGACGTCGCCGCGCTGGTCGCCGCGGTCCACGAGGTGAAGGCAGCGGCGCTCCTCCACGCCTTCTCCGCCCAGGCCTCGCAGTCCTGAGATCTCGGGGACACGATACGCAATCCTGCATGCCAATCGAGGTTGGCACGGTGAGTTGCGTATCGTGTCCCCAGATCTCCTAGGCCTTCTCCAGCAGGTGTTCGATGCAGGCGTCCACCCTGCGGCGGAAGTCCTCGTCGCCGCCGATGAACTGGAGGCCCGCGCCCGCCGTCTTTCCCGTGGCCTGCGCCTGCTCGGCGGTCACGCACTGCACCACTTCCGCACTGGTCTTCGCCGGCGCCTGCCCGTCGGGCAATTCCAGGAGCAACTCCACCATCTCGCGCACGGGCGGTGGGTTCTGCGTGGCCACGAAGATGCCCCCGCGGCTGATGTTCTCGGAGTAGGCGACGAGGAACTCCCGCGGCGACGACCAGCCTACTTGGAGGCGGGTCTGCACGCGGGGAAAGCCGCGCGGAGTGCGCAAAGGTGCCGCAGGCGCGCCGGGAGCGGGCTTTGCCGCGGAGGGCGGAGACGGCTCGATGCCCCGGTCGCGCAGGAGCGCATCGAGCGCGGCCTGCGCCTCCCTGGAGAGCGCCTCGAATCGCACCCAGAAGCCGGATTCTTTTCCCGGCGCGTTCCCCTGCGCGCGGTCGGTGACCGTCCCCTCGGCCTCCAGCGGGCGCGCGCTGCCGGGCAGCGTGAGCGCAACTCTCACCCGCGCTCCCTCCTTCGGCGAGACGAGGCAGCGGACGAAGACGCCGTCGCCGCCGATGCGGCTGGAGGTGGTCTGCATGGAGAGGCCGCCGCCGCTGAAGCGGACCGGGACGACCAGCGGGAGGGTGGACGCGGCCATTTTCGGGTGCGCTCACAGTAGCACGGGAATCTCGCCCTGAAGCTCCATCCCCCGGAGGTGCGCGGCGCATGCGATGGCCCCCACCCGCACGCCCGCCCTGGCCGCGCGCCGGAGCGCCCGGGCAAAGGCCGGATCGATGTCGGCGTCCGCCTTGACCGCGCGCACGTCGCCGCGCTGCGCGCAGAGCACCAGGGCGCAGCGGCGGCCCTTTCGCGCGAGCCGCGACAGGAGCGCCAGGTGGCGCAGGCCGCGCAAGGTGGGCGCATCGGGAAAGAGCGCCACCCCGTCGCGCGCCGCGCCCACCGACTTCACCTCGCAGAGCACCTCGCCGGGCTGCAGCAGCAGATCGATGCGGCTGTGACCCATCGCGATCTCGCGCCGTGTCGCGCACAGCCCCCAGGGCAAGAGCCCGCGCAAGAGCGCCTCCGCCACCAGCCGCGGCGCGCCGGCGGGATCGAGCGAGACCCACACTCCCGTCCCCGAGCGGGCGAGCAGCGCGGTGAAGCGGGTGCGCCGCAACGGCCCTTGGGCGGAGACCAGCGCCACCCTGCGCCCGGGCAGCAGCAGGTCGAGGCACCTGCCCCGGTCGGGCACGTGCGCCTCCACCACCCGGCGCCCCAGCCGGCAGACGGCGAGGAAGCGGTTGGGCCGCTCGATCAGCACCGCCTCCTTCGCCTCGCCGGGCCAGCGGTGCGGGATCAGCATCGCGCGTTGAATAACGCGCTCGCCGCGGCATGGGTGGACGCATCTGTGGACAGACCCGCACCGCTTTGGTACCGAGACGGCCCTTGGAACTGATCCGCCTCGAGCGCGCCGTCATCGGATACCGCACGCCGCTGCTCCCACCCCTGGATCTCGCCGTCCGCGCCGGTGCGACCCTCGGCGTCCTCGGCCCGAACGGCGCGGGAAAGACGGCGCTGCTCAAGTCGCTCCTCGGCCTTCTGCCTCTGATCTCCGGCAAGCGCATCTGCCCGCGGGGCCAGCCTCCGCGGGTCGGGTACGTGCCGCAGCGCGACCGGCTGGACATGAGCTGGCCGCTCACGGTGCGCGACGTGGTGCTGATGGGCCGGGTGAAGCTGATCGGTCCACTGAAGCGGTACGGAGCCCGCGACGACAAGGCGGCGCGCGACGCCCTCCACGAGATCGGCATCGGCGACCTGGCCGATCGGCCGCTCTACGCGCTGTCGGGTGGGCAGCATCAGAAGGTATTGATCGCGCGCGCCATCGCCGCGGAACCGGAGCTTCTGGTGCTCGACGAGCCCACCAGCGCCATGGACCCGGCGGCCGAGCGCATCCTGCTCGAGCTGGTGGCGCGGCTGAAGGAGGCGCACAACCTGAGCGTGGTGCTGGTCACGCACCAGCTCACCGCCGTGGCCGGATTCGCCACCGACGTGGCGCTGGTGGACCGCGAGCGGCGCCTCTTCCAGGTGGGGCCGGCGCAGGAGATGATCGACCCGCAGCGCCTGGGCCAGCTCTACGGTCGCGAGGTCCGCGTCGCGCAGGTGGGCGGGCAGACGGCGGTGGTCATCGGCGCGGGAAACTCCAAGTGAGCGGCTTTTCCGACTTCTGGGCCGGCCGCGATCTCTGGCTGGAGCCGATGATCGCCGGAGTGCTGGCAGGGGCCATCCTCGGCTACATCGGCGTCTTCGTCGTGCTCAAGCGCATGGTATTCGTCTCCGCGGCGCTGAGCGAGATCTCCGGAGTGGGAGTGGCCTTCGCCTTCTGGCTCGGGGCGATCATGGGCGTGGACCCGCACCTGCACGGCGCGGTGCCCATCCTGCTCGAGCCCACCTGGTTCTCGCTGCTCTTCGCCTGCGCCGCCGCCGTGGCATTCTCCTTCCGGCCCGGCCACCGCAAGCTCGCCACCGAGACCATCGTCGGCCTCGGCTACATCATCGCCAGCGCGCTGGTGCTCGCCATCCTCAACAGCCCGCGCATCGCGCAGGAGGCGCACGCGGTGGGCGACATCCTCTTCGGCAACGCGGTCACCGTGCCGCGCGCGCAGATCTGGGCGCTCGCCGCCGCATCCCTGGCCGCGGTGGTGGCGACGGCGCTCTTCTTCAAGGAAGTGCTCTTCGTCAGCTACGATCCGGAAACCTCGATGGTGCAGGGGGTGGGTGTGTTCCGCTACGAGCTCCTGCTCAACCTGGCCACCGCGGTGGTGATCTCGGTGGCCACCCGCGCGGTGGGAGCATTGCCGGTGTTTGCCTTCAGCGTCATTCCCGCCGCCGCAGCCCTGATGATCACCGAGCGGCTGCGCTTGACCGTCGCGCTCTCGGTCATCTTCGCCGTGGTGGCCGCGGCGGTCGGCTATTACGCAAGTTGGGTGGAGCAATTGCCCACCGGTGCGACCATGGTCGTGGTCGTCTCGGTCTTTCTCGTGCCGGGACTCTTGAAGATCCTCCGGCGCAGCTCCGTCTAGGCGCTCATGAGAATCGCGCTCCTGCTCCTCGTGCTGGCGGCCCCTGCCGTTGCCCAGGAGGCCGATGGCGGCGTCTCCGATGCCGAGCTGCAGAAGGAGCTGGAGAAGGCCATCCAGTCCGACCAGTCCGCTGCGCAGAAACAGGGTCAGGGACAACCTGCCCCGCCCTCCGCCACCGCCGCTGCGCCTCCGCCGGCCTCCGAGAACGCAGCGCCGCAGACGTTGGCCCGGGGAACCCAGACGCTCAATCCGGACATCAGCGCCATCCTCGACGCGGATTTCGGCGTGCAGCGGCGCGCGCCGCAGTTCCTCAACGGCGACGACCCGGACCTCGGCGCAAGCGGCGGCCGGCACGCGGTGGGCTTCACGGCGCAGGAGGTGGAGGTGGCGCTCTCCGCCATCGTCGATCCCTACTTCCGCGGCGACGTGTTCCTCACCATTCCCAACCTGGACGGCATCGAGGTGGAGGAGGCCTTCGCCACCACCACCAGCCTGCCCTGGAGCCTTCAAGTAAAAGCGGGCAGCTTCCGCAGCGCCTTCGGCAGGCAGAACGGGCAGCACCTGCACGTGCAGGACTTCACCCGCCGGCCGCTGATCAACGCGGCCTTCCTGGGGCCGGACGGGCTGCGCGGGCCCGGCGTCCAGGTGAGCTGGCTCGCGCCGCTGCCTTTCTTCCTCACGCTGTACGGCGAGGCGTTCTCCATCCGCGCGGACGCGCCGGTGGTCCAGGAAGGCGAGATCGGCGATCCCGCGGGCAGCTTCGGCGCCGACGGAGCGCGCAGGCCGGTCCTGGCGGCCGAGGCGAAGGTGTTCTATCCCTTCGGCGACGAGTGGTCCGTCTACGGCGGGCTCAACTTCGCCTCGGGCAAGTCGCCCGGCCTCGCCTTTCAACACGCGGACTCCGAGCTCGTCACCGCCGGCGCCGGCCGCGAGACGCAGCTCTACGGCGGCGACCTCTACGTCAAATGGAAGCCGGCCAACGTCGCGCAGGGCTACGAGTCCGTCGCGCTGCAGGGCGAAGTGATCCTGCGCCACTTCGGAGGAGGCGATGCGCTGCCCGAAGAGTGGGACGGCGGCGCCTACGCGCAGGCGGTGGTGCAGCTCGCGCGGCGCTGGTTCGTAGGGTTGCGCGGCGATCTGATCGGCATTCCGGCAAGCTCGGTCACGGCGCGGACGGTCCGGGTGGGCACGAGCCTCACCTGGCAGGGCAGCGAGTTTGCGCGCGTGCGGCTGTACGCCGAGGCGGAGCGCGCCAACCTGGGCTCGACCGCGCCTACGGCCGTGCTCGCGGAGGTGCAGCCGTCATGGGCGCCGGCCGCCTTCCTCCAGCTCGAGTTCTCGCTGGGCGCGCACGGCGCGCATCCGTTTTGAATCGCCAGCGCAGCCGGAGGTCCAAGCCAGCATGATCGCACTCCTCGCCGTCCTGCACGTCGTCTCGTCCATCCCCACGCTCGGTTCGCTCGCGAAGGAAGTGGGCGGAAGCCGCGTCGACGTGGAATCGCTCGGCAAGGGCTACCAGGACCCGCACTTCATCGAGCCCAAGCCCAATCTGATGCTGGTGCTCAACAAGGCCGACCTGCTGCTCCACGTGGGCCTGGAGCTGGAGATCGGCTGGCTGCCTCCGCTGGTGCTGGGCTCGCGCAATCCCAAGATCCAGACCGGCGAGCAGGGGAACCTCGACTGCTCGCGCGCCATCCCCGTCCTGGACATTCCCACCACCAAGGTGGACCGCTCGATGGGAGACATCCACCCGCAGGGCAACCCGCACTACTGGCTGCCGCCGGCGAACGCGAAGATCATCGCGCGCGAGATTGCCCAGCGGCTCGGGCAGCTCGATCCGGAAGGCCGCGCCGACTACGAGAAGAACCTCGCCTCCTTCAACGCGCGCGTGGACGCGAAGGAGAAGGAATGGGCGCCGCTCGCGGCAAAGCTGAAGGGCGTCAAGGTGGTCACGTACCACCAGAGCTGGAGCTACGTCTCGCATTGGCTCGCGCTCCAGGAAATCGGCTACGTGGAGCCCAAGCCCGGCATCCCTCCCGACCCGCAGCACCTGGCGCGGCTGATCGGCGTGATGAAGGAAGACGGCGTGAAGCTGCTCCTGGTGGAGGACTTCTACAACAAGAGCGTCGCGTCGCTGGTGGCGCAGAAGGCCGGCGCCAAGCTGCTCACGCTGCCCAGCGACGTGGGCGCGACGCCGCAGATCAAGGACTGGTTCGGGCTGGTGGAGACGGTGCTCCGCCAGCTTTCGCAGGCGGCGTGACCTTTGCGATAAGCTCCTTCGCGGAGGTGTCCCATGCTGCTCTTGCTCTCGGTGCTTCTCTCCGCCGCCGCGACCGATGCCTACCTCGACCAGACCCGCACGCGCTGGGAGCAGGTCTCGAGACAGCTCTGGGAGTTTTCCGAGACGGCGCTGCAGGAGAAGAAGTCGGCGGCGCTCTTCGAGGATCTGCTGGAGAAGGAAGGCTTCCAGGTGCAGCGCGGCGTGGGAAAGCTCCCCACCGCCTTCGTGGCCACCGCCGGGTTCGGCGAGCCGGTGGTGGGAATCCTCGCCGAGTACGACGCGCTGCCCGAGCTTTCCCAGCACGGCGGCGAGGCGCGCAAGGACCCGCTGGTGAAGGGCGCGCCGGGGCATGGCTGCGGCCACAACCTGCTCGGCACCGCGGCGGTGGCGGCAGCCGTGGCCGCGAACCGCGAACGGATGGCGAAGAAGCTGCCCGGCACCATCCAGATCTTCGGCTCGCCGGCGGAGGAGATCCTCATCGGCAAGACCTTCATGCTGATGGCGGGCGCCTTCAAGAAGACCGACGTGGTCCTCTCCTGGCACCCCGGCGACAAGAACGAGATCGTCAACGGCAAGCGGCTGGCGCTCACCGCCACCGAGGTGGAGTTCTTCGGCAAGACCTCGCACGCGGCGGCCTCGCCCTGGCTGGGCCGCAGCGCGCTCGACGCGATGGAGCTGTTCGAGCACGCCATGGCGCTGATGCGCGAGCACATCCATCCCACCGCCCGCATCCACCGGGTGATCAAGAACGGCGGCGCGGTGGCGAACATCATCCCCGACTACTCCAAGGTGCAAGTCTGGCTGCGCGACGCCGACGGGCAGAGCGTCGCGGAGATGGTGGGCCGCATGCGCAAGGCAGCGGAGGGCGCGGCCCTGGGCACCGAGACGCGCGCGCAGGTGACCGTGCTCGCTTCCACCCGCGACCCCGTCAGCAACCAGGTGCTGGGCCAGGTCATGCAGAAGGAGCTGGAGCGGGTGGGCGCCCCGAAGTGGGACGCCACCGACGACAGCTTCGCGCGCGCCCTGCAGAAGGAGGTGGGCGTGCCGGAAGCGGGGATGTCGGCCGAGGTGACTCCCTACGGCGTGCACGGCGCCACCGCGTCCTCCGACATCGGCGAGGTGAGCGCGGCGGTGCCGCTGGCCGAGCTGGGGGTGGCCACGCGGCCGCTGGGAACCGCCTCGCACCACTGGGCCACGACCAGCTGCTCGGTGCATCCGGTGGGCCTCAAGGGAATGAGCGTGGCCTCCAAGGTGCTGGCCGCGTCGCTGACCGATCTGCTCGAGCAGCCCGCCACCGTGGCCGCCGCCAAGGCGGAGTTCGGCAAGGCCACCAAGGGCAAACCGTACGAGAGCCCGCTCGCGGCGGACGCAAAGCCGATGGTGTTCTGACCTTCTCGCGCGACGCACGATCCCTTGACGGCGGCAGCGAGGCGGGCGCAAGAGGTGTGCCCTCGGCGGCTCCTTCACTGCTGCCGGCGGGGAGGAAACATGCGTCGAGGGAAGATGCTTTCGTTCGCGGTGGTGGTCGCTTTGTCCGGCTCGGGATTGCGCGCGCAGGACAAGGGCGAGATCAAGCGCAAGGCATTGACGAAGCAGGAGCTCACCAGCGTCCCGGGCCACGACGCCATGCTCACCCAGGTGGAGATGGCTCCCGGCGCCGCCGAGGGCAAGCACACGCATCCGGGCGAGCTTCTCGGCTTCGTCGACGAGGGCACGCTCACGCTCTTCGTCGAGGGCCAGCCGGAGAAGACGCTGAAGCGCGGCGAGTCGTTCTTCGTGCCGGCGGGAACGGTCCATTGGGGAGAGAACCATTCCAAGGCGCCCGTCCGCATCGTCGCCACGCTGATCGTGGAGAAGGGAAAGCCGCCCAGCTCCGCGGCGAAGTGAACGCCCCCTCCCGGCGTGCGCTAGGATGCCCTGGTGGCGAGCGAAGCCAGGACGGGCCGGTACGACGCCTTCGTCGCCACCTTCGTCGGCGTCCTCGCGCTGGGTGTCTCGGCCTACACGGCCTACGTGCAGCGGCAACAGGTCAGGGCGCAGGTCTGGCCCATCCTCCAGTACTCCACCAGCAACGACCCGGTGCTGCGCCTGGATCTCGCGAACAAGGGCGTCGGGCCCGCGCTCATCCGCCACGTGGTGGTGACCGTCGACGGCGAAGCGCTGCCCCTCTGGCGCGAGGTCCTGCGCAAGCTGCTCGGCCCGGGGCTGCACCTCTTTTCGCAGAGCACCGTGAGCAACTACGTCCTCGCCGCCGGCGAGCACCTGGACATCCTCGAGCCGCGCGATGCCGCCGGCGCAGGGCTCAAGCCGGGCAAGCCTGGAAGCGAGGGGGACCTGTTCGACAGCGGCCGCGGACGGATCGGCGTCGAGATCTGTTACTGCTCGACGCTGGGCGACTGCTGGACCCTGCGCGCGGGCGGAAACCAGCAGGCCTCCACCGCCGACACGCGCCGCTGCCCATCGGAGTCGGCGCGGAGCTTTCGCCAGTAGGCGGCCAAAGCTAAAGCGAGGACCACTTGAGCTGAGCCTCCAGCCGCCGGAGGCGGCCCGGCGCGGAGTCGCGCCGTTAGCGGAGGGAGGCTCGGCGAGCTCTGCTCGCCGAGGGAACCGCAGGTTCCTCCAACGGGGCTAACGCGGATCCGCGAAAGCGGAAACCGCGTTAGCGCAGCACCTTCATCAGGACGCCGATGAGGAGGCCCAGCGCGATGAGCGCGAGGAAGATGGACCCGTAGCCCACCAGGGCCTGCCGGAACGTCGGCGCGGGCGGCTCGTCGGGCGGAGGAGGATAGTGCTCGACGATCTTCTTCTCTTCCGGCCCCTGGGTCATGTGCCGCTCTCCTCGACCAGCCGGGGAGCCCATCCGGGCGCCTCCGGCTTCCGGCGCGCCTCGTGCTCGGCCAGCCAGGCGGCCACGTGGTGCTCGGCGAGGAGCAGGAAGAGCGGGTTCTCCCGGGCCACCATCTCGTAGATGCCGAGGCCGCCCTGCCGCTCGAATCCGCGGAAGAGAGCGCGCCCGACGAAGACGAAGAGCTCGTGCAGCGACTGGGTGGAGGGCGACACCGCCGCCACCATCCGCAGGGTGCTGGCGGGAAAGACGAAGCGCTCGCGGATGGTGGGATGGAGCAGCCGCACTTCCACTTCGCGGCGGAGGAAGACGAGGTCATGCCTTCCCGCCGCCATGTACGCCCGCAGCGCCTCCTCGGACACCGCCACGCCGCCGTTGTAGATGTCGCCGCGGTCGTCGAAGGCTTCCTCGCTGGCGAGCCGCGCCACGAACTTTTGCACCGCGCCCGCCACCGCCGCCTCCGCGCCCTCGACGTCGCCCTCGGCGAGCGATCGGCGCATGGCCAGCTCCACGTCCGCAGGCACGGGCATGGAGAGCGGCTGCGAGACCGAGACCAGGAGCGGGCAGCTCAGCGCCGGCCGCCGCAGCCGCGCCCGCTCCGCGTCGAGGAGCGCGTCCACCCGCGCGCGCACGCCTGCGTTGCGGGCGGTGCCGCGGGCGCTCTCGTTGATCTTCTCGGCGATGGAGACCTTGATCGGCCCGAAGATGTGGTCTTCGAAGGTGGCCACCTCCGGTGCCGCGCCGTAGGAGACGAAGATGCCCGCCTCCAGCTTCTCGCCGGTGGCGAGCGAGATCTGGCTCTTGCGGTCCTCCTCCAGCCGCTGCATCTCCGCCTCCAGCGCGCGCAGCCGCGTGCCGGGCTCCTCGCCGGAAGCGCTGTCCAGGGTGCCGCGGCGCTGCGCCTCCTGCGCCGAGCGCGCCGCGGAGAGGAGCAGCTCGCGGCGGGCGCGGAACCTCTCCTCGATGGCGGCGGTCGCCTTGGCCACCGCGTCGCGCGAGCCTTCGCTGTCGAGCCGGAGCGCGTAGTTCCCCAGGGCGCGGCGGATGTCGTCCGCCAGCTCGAGGAGCGCGACGATGTCGCCGGAGAAGCTCACCGCGTCGCCGAGCAGGTTGTTGAGGTAGATGCCGCCCTTGTCGGCCAGGTGGGCCGCTCCCTGGGCGTGCCGCGCGGCCGCGGTGAGGATGGGGCCGTAGAACTCGCGCGAGAGGAAGTCCGCCACCACCGTCTCCTTGAGGAAGGCGGTGCGCTTGGTGAAGTCCTTCATGTCGCAGAAGAGGTGCCCGAGCTGGAGCGAGCGCGCCCGGCTCATGAGGATGGGCTTCTCTTCCGCCGCGAGCAGGTAGAGCTTGCCCGCCTCGTGCTGCCTCTCGACGCCGCCCTCGTTCTCGCTGCCGGCGCGGTGCACGAGCTGCACCTCGGCCTGGTCGAGAGCGCTCTCCAGCGCCTCGTCCGCGGCCAGCGCCGCCACCGCCTCGCCCCAGGCGTCGAGGGCCGCCTGCTGCGGCAAGAAGGCGCCGGGATCGTCGTCCTTCCATTCCTTCGCCGCCGAGGCGATGGAGGAGAGCGCCTTGCGCGCGGGCTCGTGGTTGGCGGTCCGGGCGGCGCTGCGGGTCCGGGCCAGCAGAATCCTTGCGCGCCGAAGGCGCTGCGAGCACGCGCTCGAGCGCGCCCGGGGCCTGCACCAGCTGCGAGAGCGTGAGCCCCTCCAGCGAAAAGAGCGGCGCTCGCCCTACCTCCATCATGCGCAAGACGCCGAGCAGCTCCGCGCGCATCCGGGCCAGGGCCACCTGCCGCACCGCCTTGCGCGCCGCCTCCCTGGAGCCCACCGCGTCGATGGCTGCGTCGCGGGCCACCGCCGCAGGGTCGGCGCCGAGAAGGATCTTCTCCGCGTAGGCGTCCACGCGGCCAGGCAGCGCGTCGGCGAAGGCCACGCCGTACGCGAGCAGCCCGCTGCCCCAGAGCGCCCTCTGCCCGCCCAGCGAGGGCAGCGCGGAGGTGGCCGCCTCGCACAGCGCGCCGGACGCGCTCGTGAGCACGCCCGCCTCGCGGGTGGCGAGCCGCAGCGCCACCAGGAGGCCCGCCGCGACCGCGCCGTGCAGGGTGCGCCCGACGGGCCCGCTCACCGGCAGGTCCCTGAGCGTGTGCAGGGCGGTCCGGAAGCGCGAGCGCAAGGCGAGCAGGACGAGGTAGGCGGTGGGCTCGGGCCGGTCGGGCCCTCCGGCTTCCACCTGCGCCCGCCGCAGGAGCGCGTTGACGATTCCCGCCAGCGTGCGGCCCGGGCGCCCGGTGGTGAGCCAGCTCGCCATCAGCCCGGCGTCGAGCGCCGGGTGCAACTCGGGCGCCTCGAGGAAGGCGCGGCGCACGTTGTCGGACTTCACCGACGCGGGCGCGTTGAAGGAAACCTGCCGCACGCCCTTGGGATTGAATCCGTCGAGCAGGATGAGGCGATCGTATTCGCGCTCGCGCAAGGAAGCGCGGTGGCGGATGGAGAGCAGGAAGAAGAGGTCGCGCACGGCGGCGCGCACTGCCGCGCCGACGGCAGCGTCCACGTGCACCGGCACGCGCAGGTCCGCAAGCGAAGTGCCGACGTGGAAGCGCATCGCACGCCCGTCCAGGCGCAACAGGTCGGTGAGCAATCTCCCCGGCGCCTGCCTGCGCAGCCTGGCCACGAGGTCGAGCCGCTCTTCGCCGTAGCCCACGCGCCCAGTGTAGCAGCATGACCGCGCCCGCCGCGGCGGATGTTCCATTTGCGGACGCGCTGCGTCGCAAGTATCTTGCGCGCCTGGCACCCACCGGAGCGCGCGCGATGAAGAAGATCGAGGCCATCATCAAGCCCTTCAAGCTGGACGAAGTGAAGGAGGCGCTTGCGGACGTGGGTGTCCTCGGGCTCACGGTCACGGAGGTGAAGGGGTTCGGCCGTCAGAAAGGACACACCGAGCTCTATCGGGGCGCCGAGTACGTCGTGGACTTCCTGCCCAAGGTGAAGATCGAAGTGGTGCTTTCGGACGAAATGGTCTCCAGGGCCCTGGAGGCCATCGAGCGATCGGCCAAGACTGGGCGCATCGGAGACGGCAAGATCTTCGTCTCCACGGTCGACGAGGTGGTTCGCATCCGCACCGGCGAGCGCGGCGAGCCGGCGCTGTAACCAACGAAGTACCCACACAAGGGGCAGCACAAATGGCGAAGGGCAAGGACATCGTCGGGCTGGCGAAGGACAAGCACGCGGTGATGGTGGATCTGAAGTTCATGGACTTCCTCGGCCTCTGGCAGCACTTCACCATCCCCATCGCCGAGCTGTCCGAGGGCGTCTTCGAGGAAGGCCTCGGCTTCGACGGCTCGTCCATCCGCGGCTGGGTGCCCATCCACGCAAGCGACATGCTGGTGATGCCGGATCCGGACACGGCGATGATGGATCCGTTCATGAAGGACCCCACGCTCTCCCTCATCTGCAACGTGGTGGACCCCATCACCAAGGAGCCCTACGCCCGCGACCCGCGCTTCATCGCGCAGAAGGCGGAGCGCTACCTGAAGCAGAGCGGCATCGGCGACACCGCCTTCTACGGCCCCGAGGCGGAGTTCTTCATCTTCGACGGCATCTCCTACGACTCGGGTCCCAACCACGCGCACTACAAGATCGAGTCGCGCGAGGGCCAGTGGGAGACCGGGAGCGCGGTCGAGCACAGCTACGACGGCAAGCAGCACGGCACCCGCCCGAACCTCGGCTACAAGCCGCGCTACAAGGAAGGGCTACTTCCCGGTCGCGCCCATCGACTCGCAGCAGGACATCCGCACCGAGATGTGCCGGGTGATGGAGCAGTGCGGCATCAAGGTGGAGCGGCAGCACCACGAGGTGGCCACCGCGGGACAGGCGGAGATCGACATCCGCTTCGACTCGCTGGTGAAGACCGCCGACAAGCTGATGTGGTTCAAGTACATCATCAAGAACGTCGCGCTGCGCAACGGCAAGACCGCGACCTTCATGCCCAAGCCGCTCTTCGGCGACAACGGCAGCGGCATGCACACGCACCAGTCGCATCTGGAAGAACGGCAAGCCGCTCTTCGCCGGCGAAGGCTACGCCGGCATGAGCGAGATGGCGCTGCACTACATCGGCGGCGTGCTCAAGCACGCCCGCGCGCTGGCGGCCATCTGCAACCCGACGACCAACTGCTACAAGCGGCTGGTGCCGGGCTTCGAGGCGCCGGTGAACCTGGCCTACAGCTCGCGCAACCGCTGCGCGGCCATCCGCATCCCGATGTACTCGCCGAGCCCCAAGGCCAAGCGGCTGGAGTTCCGCTCGCCCGATCCGTCCTGCAACCCGTACCTCGCCTTCGCCGCCATGCTGATGGCGGGCCTCGACGGCATCGAGAACCAGATCGACCCCGGCGACCCGCTGGACAAGGACATCTACGGCCTCTCGCCCGAGGAGCTGAAGGACGTGCCCAAGATGCCGGGCTCCCTGGAAGAGGCGCTGGACTGCCTGAAGAAGGACCACGAGTTCCTGCTCAAGGGCGACGTCTTCACGCCCGACGTGATCGAGGCGTGGATCGACACCAAGGTGGAGAAGGAGCTGAACCCGGTGCGGCTGCGCCCCACGCCGATGGAGTTCGCGCTGTATTTCGACATCTAGCCACATCGCGCTCTCGCTTCTGGCCGTGGCGTGCACGCCTGCGCAGGCACGCCGCGGCGCCGACCCGGCCGCCCTCCACGGGGTGACGCTGGGTCTTCCCTCGCCGGCGGACGCGCGACCGACCCCCGGCATCGGCTGCGGGCAGGTGTCGCAGGACCTTCCGCTGCGCGCGCACAAGGCGCTGGTGGCGGCGTTCAGCGACGCGGGCGCAACCGCCACCAACTCGGACACCGGCCGCTGGGTGCTCAAGGTGGCGCTCCGCGAGGCCACCATGGGCGAGGAGAACACGCGCGAGCACCGCGGCGACCGCGCGCCGGCGAACAGCGGAATCCAGCAAAGCGGCGGACCGGACTTCCCACCGCTGGACCAGCAGCCCAGCCTCTTCAACAGCGGCAACGGCAACGCGGTGGTGGTGCTCGACGCCTCGCTCTCGCGGGAGGGGACGACGGTGTGGACCGCGTCGGTGACCGGCCGCGCCCGATCCGCCCCCTGCGTCCAGGCCATCGACAAGGTGCGCGAGGCGCTGGACGACGCGGTGGACGAGCTTCGCGACCGCGTGCTGCCGCTGCTCAGAAGCCGCTGAGCGCAAGGGGATCGACCGCATGCCCGGCGCCATGGTGCTGGCAGCCATCGCCGGAGCGGCGCTGGCCACGCTTCCCGCCGCAGCCGGAATCTGGACGGCCGCGCTGGGTGCGGTGGCCGGGGCAGGCCTGGCAGGGGCGCTGGCGCCAAGGCGCAAGGGTTTCTCTCCCTGGTCGCTGGCGGTGCTGGCCTTTCTCGCGCCGGTGTTCACCATGCCGGTCGCGCCCGGGGCGGACATGGCCATGCACGTGGCGCTCGCGCGCGGGCTCCTCTACGGCGTCCTTTCGCCGGCCTGGCCCTCCGTGCACGCCGGCGCGTATCCGCGCGGCTTCTCCACGCTGGTGGCGTTCTTCTGGCCGTTGGGGCCGGCGCGCGCGGGGTTGCTCGCGGCGGCCGCCTCGTACCTGGTGTTCTGGTACGGGCTTTCCGCCTTGCTGCAATGGATGCGGGTCCCCTCCGCGCGCACGGTAGCCGCGGTCGCCCTGCTGCTCTCGAAGACGCCGCAGGCGTTCTTTGCCTGGGGCGGAAACCCCACCGCGCTGGCGCTGGGGCTTGCGTTCTTCGCCGCCGCGCAAGAGAGCGCCACGCTCGCCGCCTTCTGCCTCGCCGGCGCCGCCGCGGTCCATCCCATGGGCGCAGTCGCCGGGTCGCTGGTGCTCGTGCTGCGCTGGCGGCAGCCCCGGGTGCCGCTCTGGGCGGGGGCGGCGCTCTGCGCGGTCCTGGCGGCGCTCGCGCTCGCAGGTCCGGACCTCTCCGCGCGCGAGCTGGCCTGGATTCGCGACTACGGGCTCCACCACGAGCGCGGCTCCATCGCGCTCCTCGGCGATCCGGCCAACGTCGCCACGGCGCTGGCTGCGGCGGCTCTCCTCTTCCGACGGCGCTTTCGCCCGGTGGCCCAGAGCGCCGCGGCGCTGGCCCTGCTCTTCGCGCTCTTCCTCGTGCTCCCCTATGCCGGCCTCTATCCGGTGCGCTTCGGCCCGCTCCTGCTCGTCGCGGTGGCGCCGCTCTGGGCCGAGGCGGCCGCGGCGCGCATTCCGCTCTACGCCGGAATGGCCCTCCTGGTGGCCGCGCCCGGCCATCTGCGCTGGTACCAGGAGGCCACGCCCATCGCCACCAGCCACGACCTCGAGACCATCGCCTGCCTCGACCGCTCCACTCCCGGCGACGCGGTCGTCGACGGCGCCTATGGCGACGCAACCCAGTGGATCCCCGCGCTCACCGGACGCGCCGTGACGCATCCGCACCAGCACGTGAGCCTCTTCGACGAGACCGACGCCGCCCTGGCCAGGCTGCCCGCGCCTGCCTTCCGCTTCAACGGCGAGCGCATGCGCTACGGAGCGCCTCTGCCGCCCGCTCGCGGAGCGGCGCTCTGCGGCGGCGCGCTCCTGCGCCTTCAGTAGCGCGGGCGCGCGAACTCCGGCTCCTCGCCGGGAGCCAGCACCTTGCCGCGCTCCCAGAGGATCTCCTCGCAGCGCGCGAGCAGCCCGGAAAAGCCCTCGCGGGTGGTGGAGGAGACCGCCACGCCGTCCTCGCGCAGGGCCAGCGTGCGGGCGTCGTCGGGCGCGAGATCCGCCTTGTTGTAGACGAGCAGCCGCGGGGTGCCTTCGACGCGGAGGCCGGAGAGGATGCGCTCCACCGCGCGCGCCTGCTCGTCGTGCTGCGGATCGCTCGCGTCGACGACGTGGAGGAGCAGGTTTGCCTCCTCCAGCTCCTCCAGCGTGGCGCGGAACGCGTTGACCAGGTCCTTGGGCAAGTCGCGGATGAAGCCCACCGTGTCGGTGATGATCACCTCGCGCTCTCGCGGGGAAAGCGCAGGCGCCGCGTAGTGGGATCCAGCGTGGCGAAGAGCTTGTCCTCCGCGAGCACGGCGGAGTCGGTGAGCGCGTTGAGCAGCGTGCTCTTGCCCGCGTTGGTGTACCCGACGATGGAGATGACCGGCACCCCGGTGCGGTTGCGCTTCCGCCTGCGGGTGGCGCGGTCGCCGGAGAGCCGGTCGATGCGCGCCTCCAGCGCGGAGATGCGCTCGCGCACGCGGCGGCGGTCCACTTCCAGCTTGGTCTCGCCCGGTCCACGCCCGCCGATGCCGCCGGCCAGCCGCGAGAGCGAGTCGTCGCGGCCCACCAGCCGCGGCAAGCAGGTACTTGAGCTGCGCCAGCTCGACCTGGAGCTTGCCGTCGGCGCTCTGCGCGCGCTGGGCGAAGATGTCGAGGATGAGCTGGGTGCGGTCGAGGATGCGCAGCGAGGTGGCCTCGCCGATGTGCCGCGCCTGCGACGGCGTCAGGTCGTGGTCGAAGACCAGCAGATCCGCGCCCAGCGCCATGGAGCGCACCAGGATTTCCTCGAGCTTGCCCTGCCCCACCAGCGTGCGCGGGTCGATCTCCCGCCGCCCCTGCAGGACGGAGTCGAGCACCTGCACGTCGGCGGTCCGCGCCAGCTCGCGCAGCTCCTGCATGGAGGTCTCCGCCCGCTCCCGGTCTCCCTCGTGAACGCCGACGAGCATGGCGCGCCCTTCCACGCCCACCGCCCGCACCGGCGCTACCCGCGCCATCTCCTGCTCGAGGGCGGCGATCTGCGCCTGGGCGTCGAACTCCAGGTCGTAGAGCGAGGGCGCGTCCTGCATCTGGTACAGCTCGCCCTTCAGGTTCCAGGGCATCAGCGTCGCGACGTAGACCTTGCCCGGCAGCCCGTCCGGGCGCGCCTCCACCGCGGCCACGGCGTCCAGCCGCAGGAGCACGAGGTCGGTCAGGTCGTCGCGGGTGAGCGGCTCGTCCTTGAGGTGCGTGTGGACGAGGCGCAAGCCGCGCAGGCGGGCATGGCCGGCGCGGGCGCGGCCGATGTCCGGCAGCTCGAGCTGCCGCGCGTCTCCCACGATGA
This sequence comes from uncultured delta proteobacterium, assembly GCA_963792275.1. Lineage (GTDB taxonomy): Bacteria > Myxococcota > Myxococcia > Myxococcales > 40CM-4-68-19 > 40CM-4-68-19. Next base: position 30,234 of record CAWBVQ010000003.1, on the reverse strand, counting down.
CGTGCTCCACCTCGCCGCGCCGGTTGAGCAGCACGCCCAGCTGCCGCCCCGTTTCCCGCGACAATTCGGTGAGATGGCGCGCCAGCTCGGGCGAGACCAGCTCCCGCTGCTGCACCCGCCTGCGCCAGGTGGCGAGCAGCCGCTTGCTGTGGCTGGCGGCGAGACCGGCGGTATTTCCCGAGAGCTCTTGCTTCACTTGAGCGCGGATATGTAACACGCCCCCGCTTCTTGCTACATTCGAACCTGACCAACCGAATGACGAACCTCCGCTCCTCCCTCTCGCGCTGCCGCAGGCCGGTGATCAAGATCGGCTCGGCGGTGCTCGCCGGAGCCGAGGAGCGGGCTGGCCGGCGAGCGAGGCCGCGGTCCGAGGCCGCTCCCTCGCTGGACCGGAAGAAGTTCGCGGCGCTCTGCGACGACCTGGCCGCCGTCGCGAAGGGGCGCGCCCTGACGGTGGTCAGCAGCGGCGCCGTGGCCCTGGGGGTGGAGCGCCTGGGCCTTGCGCAGCGCCCCAAGGAGATGGCGCTCAAGCAGGCGGCGGCCGCGGTGGGGCAGAGCCGGCTGATGCGGCTCTACGACGACGAGCTGGACGCTCGCTCGCTGCACTGCGCGCAGGTGCTGCTCACGCACGCCGACATCGAGGACCGGGGCCGCTACCTCAACGCCCGCCGCGCCCTGGCCGAGCTGCTCTCCCGCAACGTGGTGCCGGTCATCAACGAGAACGACACCGTCAGCGTGGAGGAGATCAAGTTCGGCGACAACGACGCGCTCGCGGCCATGGTGGTGGACCTGGTCGAGGCGGACCTCCTCGTCATCCTCACCGACGCGGGCGGCCTCTACACCCAAGACCCGCGCAAGCATCCCGAGGCCCGCCGCATTCCCGAGGTGGAGCGGGTCACCGCGGAGGTGGAGGCGCTCGCCGGCGCCGGCGTCTCCGGAGCCGGGACCGGCGGCATGATCACCAAGCTGCGGGCGGCACGGCGCGCGTCGGAGGCCGGCGTTCCCTGCGCCATCGTCCAGGGGGAGCCCGGCGTATTGCAGCGGCTCCTCGCGGGCGAGGACGTGGGCACCCTGGTGCAACCCCAGGGCGAGCGGCGCCGGCTGCGCAAGCGCTGGATGCTCGATCTGAAGGCCCGCGGCGAGCTGCGCGTCGACGACGGCGCCCGCGCCGCCCTGATCGAGCGCAAGAAGAGCCTGTTGCCCTCCGGCGTGCGCGAGGTGCGCGGAAGCTTCTCTTCCGGCGACGCGGTGGAGATCGCCGCTCTCGACGGCACGCCGTTCGCGCGCGGCCTCGCCGTCTACTCGGCGGAAGAGGTGCGGCGCATCTCCGGGCTGCGCAGCGCGGAGATCGAGGCCAAGCTCGGGTACCGGCTGCTCGACTGCGTGGTGCACCGCGACGACCTGGTGGTGACCCGATGACGCCCGAACGCAAGCTGGCGGCCCTGGAACTGGCGGAGCGCGCAAGGCTTGCCGCCCGCGAGCTGCTGCGGCGCGACCGGCGAAAGCTGGTGCTCGATGCGGCGGACGCGATCGAAAGGCGTGCCCCCGAGATCGCCGCGGCGAACGAGATCGACGTGGCGCGTGCGCAAGGCCAACCGGCGGCCTTCCTCGACCGGCTTCGCCTGGACCCTGCTCGCATCCGGGAGATGGCGGAGGCGCTCCGCGCAGTGGCGGCGCTGCCCGACCCGGTGGGCGAAGTGGTGGAGTCGCGCACCCGTCCCAACGGCCTGCGCATCGAGCGCGTCCGCGCGCCGCTCGGCGTGGTGCTGATGATCTACGAGTCGCGGCCCAACGTGACCGCCGAGGCCGCCGCCCTCTGCCTGCGCAGCGGCAACGCGGCGCTCCTGCGCGGCGGTTCGGAAGCGCTGCAGAGCAACGCCGCCATCGCGGCCTGTTTCCCCGAGGACGCGGTGCAGCTGGTGCCGCCCGACCGCGCGCTCCTCGACGAGCTCCTCCAGCTCGACGAGCTCATCGACCTCTGCATTCCCCGCGGCGGGCCGTCGCTCATCCGCTTCATCGCCCAGCGCGCGCGCGTGCCGGTGATCAAGCATTACCAGGGCGTCTGCCACCTCTACGTCGCGCCCGACGCCGATCTGGAGATGGCGCGGCGCATCGCGGTCAACGCCAAGGCGCAGCGGCCCGGCGTCTGCAACGCGCTCGAGTGCCTCCTCGTGGATGCGGCGGTCGCGGGCGAGGCGCTGCCCATGCTGGGCGCCGCACTGCGCGAGGCGGGCGTGGAGCTGCGCGCGGACGAGCGGGCGCTGCCGCTCTTGCCGGGAGCGATGGCCGCGGCTGCCGACGACTTCGGCCGCGAGTTCCTCGATCTCAAGCTCGCCGTCGCGGTGGTGGACGGCGTGGAGGGAGCGCTGCGCCACATCGCGCGCTACGGCAGCCGGCACACCGAGGCGATCGTGACCCGCAGCCCGGAAGTGGCGAAACGGTTCCTCGACGAGGCGGACGCGAGCTGCGTGCTCTGGAACGCCTCCACCCGCTTCAACGACGGCGGCGAGCTGGGCCTCGGCGCCGAGATCGGGATCAGCACCAGCAAGCTGCACGCGTACGGTCCCATGGGCCTGCGCGAGCTCACCTGCACGCGGTATGTGGTGCGGGGTGACGGGCAGGTCCGTTAGATGAGCCAGGGAGGAAACCAGAGAATGCCGAAGAGCCCCACGCAGATGGCCTTGTCCCGCAAGTCCTCGGACCCCGTGCGCGCCGCGGCGCGCGCAGCGGCCCGGGTGGACGACGACTCCAGGCGCACGGCCGTGGCGGCAGCGCGCGCCGCAGTGGAGAAGAAAGCGGAGGAGGTGGTGGTGCTCGATCTGCGGGGAGTGTCCGGGTACACGGACTTCCTCGTCATCGGCAGCGGGACGAGCGATCGGCAGATCGAGGCCATCGCCGACAGCGTGGAGAAGGAGCTGGTCGCCCAGGGGCATCGGGTGATCGGCAGCGAAGGACAGAGCGGCGGCCGCTGGGTGCTGCTCGACTTCGGCGACGTGGTGGTGCACGTCTTCCACGTCGAGGAGCGCAGCCACTACGATCTGGAAGGCCTCTGGGCCGACGCTCCCCGCATCGAGCTTGCGTGAAGCTGCGCCTGCTCTCGGTGGGCAAGGACAAGGGGCCCACCGCGGAGCTTGCCCAGGAGTATGCGGAGCGCATCCGCCGCTTCGCCGAGCTGGAATTGCTGGAGCTGCGGGCGCAGGGACCCGCGCGCGAGGCCGAGGCGCTGCTGGAAAGGGTCCGCGGCGAGCTCTGGGCGCTGGACGAGCGCGGAGGCGCCCTGACCTCGCCGCAGCTCTCGGAGAAGATCGGCCGGCTGCGCGACTCCGCGCAAGCGCTGACCCTCTGCATCGGCGGCGACGAGGGCCTGGACGAAAGAGTCCGCGAGCAGGCGCGCTTCGTCTGGAGCCTTTCCGCCTTGACCCTGCCGCATCGCCTCGCCCGCGTGCTGGCCCTGGAGCAGATCTACCGCGCCTTCGAGATCCTGCGCGGCGGGCCGTACCACAAGTGAGCCGGTTCAACCGGTTGAACAAACCAGCACCGCCGCGGATCTGGCAGGGCGCGCACAGTTGCGCGCTGGGGGCCGGCGTGGTTAGAAGCGCGCGCCATGCCGACCCTCGTCCTCGTGCGCCACGGGCAGTCGCTCTGGAACCTGGAGAACCGCTTCACCGGCTGGGTGGACGTGCCCCTCACCGGCCAGGGCCGCAGCGAGGCGCGCCGCGCCGGCGAGCTCCTGCGCGACTTCCGCTTCGACGTGGCCTACACCTCCACGCTCTCGCGGGCGCAGGAGACGTTGCGCATCATCCTCGAGACCATGGGCGCGCAGCTGCCCGTCATCCGCGACCAGGCGCTCAACGAGCGCCACTATGGCGATCTGCAGGGGCTCAACAAGGAGGACACGGCGAAGCGCTACGGCGCGGCGCAGGTGAAGATCTGGCGCCGCTCCTACGACGTGCCGCCGCCCAACGGCGAGTCGCTGGAGCTGACGGCGAAGCGCACGCTTGCCCTTCTACGAGCGGTGCATCGCCGGGGATTTGCGGCAAGGCAAGAACGTGCTGGTGGTGGCGCACGGCAATTCCAACCGCAGCATCGTCATGCAGCTCGACAAGCTGAGCGGCGAGCAGGTGATCGCGCTCGAGCTGGCCACCGGCGCGCCCGTGGTCTACGAGATGGACGCGGCCGGGGAGACGGTGACCTCCAAGACCGTGCTTTCCTGATGGCCGAGGTCCCCTGGCAGGCGCTGGCGCGCGGCGCGGAGCTGTTCAACCAGGGGCTGTATTGGGAGGCGCACGAGGCCTGGGAGGAGCTGTGGCTCGAGCTGGAGGACGAGCCGAAGCTCTTCGTGCAGGGCCTCATCCAGGCCGCCGCGGCGGGGCACAAGGCCTTCGTCCAGCTCCAGCCGCGCGGCTGCGTCAAGCTGCTCGGAGCGGCGCTGGAGAAGCTCACGCGCTGCCCGCCGGATTTTCTCGGCGTGGAGACGCGCCAATTCATTGCCGGGCTCCAGCGCATGCTGGAGGAAGCGGAGCGCTGGAAGGCCGGCGAAGTCGACGCTCTCCACCGCGCCCTGATGCCGCCGGTGCAACTGGGGGACACAATACGACCAAGGTCGTAAAGTGTCCCCAAATTGGCCCCATTTGGCGCGTGGCCTGCAATGGCTGCGGCGGATGTCCATTTCGCATCTGAAGGCGGCGGCGCTGGGCGCCTTGGACCTGCTCTTTCCGGCGCGCTGCGCGGCGTGCGATGCGGCGGGCGAGTCGCCCTTCTGCGTCTTCTGCGCGGACACGCTGGTCCCGGCGCCCGCCGGCTGCCCTCTCTGCGGCGTTCCCCAGGACGAGACGCTGTTGCCGTCGCTCAAGCCGCGCCGGTGCCTGCACTGCCGGCAGAGCCCGCCCGCCTTCGCGCTCGCCGCGGCGCCCTACCTGCACGGAGGCGCGCTGGCCGACGCCATCCACCGCCTCAAGTACGAAGGGCGCGAGGAGCTGGGCGCGGCGCTGCCGGTGCTGTTCGAGGCTTGCGCGGTCCCGAAATCGGACGTGGTCGCGCCCATTCCGCTCCACCCAAGGCGCCTGCGCCAGCGCGGATACGACCAGGCCGCGCTGCTCGCGAAAGGCGCGGCGCGGCGATTCGGGCTGCCGATGGCGCCGCTTCTCTCGCGGGTGAGGGAGACGGGGCAGCAGGTGGGACGCGACCGGGTTGCGCGGGCGCTCAACGTCCGGGGAGCGTTCGCGCCGGCCGCGGCGGTGCTCGGCCTCCGCGTCTGCCTCGTCGACGACGTCCTGACCACGGGCGCCACCGCATCCGCGGCTGCGCAGGCCCTTCTTTCCGCCGGCGCTGCCCGGGTAGAAGTGCGCACGCTCGCCCGAGCACCGTAGCAGCAGGCGCCGGGACGATCGTTGGGGTGGCGGGCGCCGGCACGACGCGCTACAGCATGGACTGCCGACCCAAGGAATGGGGCGGTCCGGCCCCCCGTTGCTTCCGGGTGGGTAGGAAGCATTCTGCTCGCCCCTCGGGAGCCCGACCGCATGCATAGCCTTCTCCTTCTCGCCGCCCTGGTCACGAACCCCGCTCCGGCCCCTCTACACGAGGCCACGCCGGCGCTGCAGGCTCGCGTGCTCGGCGAGCTGGACCGGCCGCAGGCGGTCGCCGACCTGTTCCGCCTCTATGAGCGGCGAGACGAAAAGGGCGACCTGGCCCCGGTGACCAGCGTGCTGGAGGCAGCCGCCCGCTCGGCGAAGGCACGGCCGGACGTGCGCGCGCTCGCCACCGAGATGCGCGGCGAGCTGGCGGTCTCCCAAGGGCAGCTCCCCAAGGCGTCCGCCCTCTTCACGGAGGTCGCGCCCATCCGCGCCTGGAGCGTCATCGGCCCCTTCGAGAACGAGGGCCGCGCCGGCCTGCTCACCGAGTACCCGCCGGAAAAGGACGGCTTCGACGCGAAGGCGGTCTACCCCGGCAAGGAGCACGACGTGACCTGGCGCGCGCTTCCCGCCGGCCACGCTCCCTATGGATTCGTCGATCTCTCGTCCGCGGTGTACCCGCGCAGCGACGTGGCCGTGTACGCCGCCACCGTCCTCCACGCCGCCAAGGCCGAGTCGGTGCTGTTCCACGTGGGCGCGAGCGGCGCCGTGCGGCGTATGGCTGAACGGCAAGCTCGTCCACGAGGACCCGGCCGTACACCCCTCGCGCTTCGACCAGAAGATGTTCGCGGCGGGCCTGCAGCCCGGCGACAACCTCCTCCTGATCAAGATCGCCCACAACGGCGGGCGCCTCGGATTCAGCCTGCGCGTGGCCGACGGCAAGGACGCGCCGCTGGTGGCATTGGCGAAGTCTGCCCGCGCCCCGCAGGGCAAGCTCCCCGGCTTCGCCGCCATCCGCGAGGCGGAAGCCCCCCGCCGCCGGCCCGCGGCGCACCAGCCGGCCGACGTTCTCGACGAGCTTCGCGCTGCCGCGGCGGCAAAGCCAAAGGATCCCCGCGCCCAGGAAGACCTGGCGGTGCTGCTCCAGTGGCGCAGGCCCGCCGACGACGCCGAGCGGCTGCCGCTGCACGCCATGGAGCGGGTGCTCGACCTGGTTCCCACCGATCCCGAAGCGGCGCTGCGCCTCGCGCGCCTCGAGGACCGCGACGCGAACAAGCGGCGCGCTGCCATCGACGTCGCGCTCGCGGCCCACCCCACCGACGCCGGGCTCCTCGACACGCTCGCCGACTACCGGCTGGACCGCGGTGAGGCCGAAGAAGCGCTGCAGCTGGCCCGCAAGGCCCGCGCCGCCGCGCCCAGCTGGGTGGAACCGATGTTCACCGAGGCCCGGGCGCTCGACGCGGTGGGGCTGTCCGCCCGCGCGGCGCTGGTGCGCATCGAGAGCGCGAAGTCGCGCCCCGACCTGGCCCGCGCCCATCGCGCCGCGGCCGCCGCCTACCGCCGGCTGGGTCGCGCCGACGAGGCCGCGGCAGAGCTGAAGCAGGCGCTCGCGCTGCGCTATGACGATTCCGACGCGCGCAGCGAGCTGACCTCCATCGCCATCGACCACGCCGACCTCGACTCCGCCTTGAAGCTCCTCGGTGAAGCGCTCAGCCTCGAGCCCTCCACGCTCTGGCCGCGCCTGCGCGCAGCCGAGCTGCTCTCGCAGAACGGGCGCATGAAGGAGGCCGACGACGCCTTCGCCCAGGCCGTGCAGCTCGCGCCCGACGACCCCGCCGCGCACGAGCAGCTGGGCCGGCACCGGCTGCGCGCACAGGACGACTCGGGCGCGCTCGCGGCCTTTGCCCGCGCGCTCTCGCTGCGGCCGCAGAACCCGGCGCTGCGCGAGCTGGTGCGCTCGGTGCGGCCGGAGGAGCAGTACGCGACGCCGTATCTCTACGACGCCAAGGCGCTCGCGAAGCTTCTGCCGCTGCGGGGAGAGGACGTGGAGGTCCTCGCCGATCTGTCGGTCGTCAAGGTGTTCCCCAACGGGCTCTCCTCGCGGACGCGGCAGGTGATCCTGCGCGCGGCCTCGCTGCGCGGCGTGGACGCGGCGCGGGTGCAGAGCGTGCAGTACTCGCCGGACCGCCAGGTGGTGAAGGTGGAGCGCGCGCGCCTCTTCAAGAAGGACGGCAGCGTCCTCGAGAGCAAGTCCGAGGGCGAGCGCAACCTCTCCGAGCCCTGGTACGGCCTCTATTACGACGTGCGCGCGCGCGTCATCGCCTTCCCGCAGATGGAGCCGGGCGACGTGCTGGAGCTGGTCACCCGCACCGACGACTCGGGGTCCAACTTCTTCGCCGACTACTTCGGCGACTTCGCCTATCTCCAGTCCACCCAGGCACGGCGCATCTCCGACTACGTGCTGCTGGGGCCGGCGGGCCGCACCTTCTACGCCAGCGCGACGCCGCTCAAGGGCCTCGTGCACACGCAGGGCAAGGCCCAGGACGGCAGCACCTGGCAGCGCTGGACCGCGCGCGAGGTCCCCAAGCTCGTGCCCGAGCCTTCCATGCCCGGCTACAGCGAGATGCTGGCCTACGTGCACGTCTCCACCTACAAGACCTGGGACGACGTGGGCCGCTTCTACTGGGGCCTGGTCAAGGACCAGCTCCACGTCACCGACGACATCCGCGCGGCGGCGCAGGAAGCGGTCAAGGGCATCGACCCGGGCGACGAGCAGGCGCGCATCCGCGCCGTGTATGACTTCGTCGTCTCGCGCACCCGCTACGTCGGCCTGGAGTTCGGCATCAACTCCTTCAAGCCCTACCCGGTGGAGACCATCCTTTCCCGCCGCTTCGGCGACTGCAAGGACAAGGCGTCGCTGATGCACGCCATGCTCGAGTCGCTGGGCATCGATTCGCGCCTCACGCTCCTGCGCATGAAGCGGCTGGGCAGCATCGCGGAAGCGCCCGCCTCGCTGGCGGTCTTCAACCACGCCATCCTCTACGTGCCCAAGTACAAGCTCTTCCTCGACGGCACGGCGGAGTTCCACGGCTCGGGCGAGCTGCCCGGCGACGACCGCGGCGCGGAAGTGCTGGTGGTGGAGCCCGAGGGAGGCTCGAAGTTCTTCCGCACGCCGGAAGCGAGCCCCGCCGACAACTCCGACGAGACGCGCATCGCGGCGAGCCTGTTGCCCGACGGCAGCGCCAAGGTGACGGTCAAGGCCAGCGCCCGCGGCGCCTGGACCGCCGACCTGCGCCGCGTCTTCGAGCCCGCCGACGAGCGCCGCGTCCGGGCAGAGCAGCAGCTGGCGCGGGCCGCCTTCCCCAACGTCAAGGTGACGGCGGTGGACGTGACCGACCCGCACGACCTGGAGAAGCCCTTCCAGACGGAGATCACCGCCACCGCGGCAACCTTCGCCTATCCGCGCGGGCGCGGCCTCGAGTTCGTGCCCTTCGGCCAGCGGCAGAGCTTCGTGGAGGCGTACGCGCAGCTCTCCAGGCGCGCCTTGCCGCAGCAGCTCCCGCTCGCGCAGCGCACCTCCATCGACTCGGAGATCACGCTCCCCCACGGCTGGACGGCCACGCTGCCGGCGACTGCGCGCGAGAGCGGCGCGCACGGGGCGTACGAGATCACCTACAGCCTGGAGGGCGGCAGGGTCGTCGCGCACCTGGCGCTCACCCTCAACGGCGGCGTCCTGCAGCCGGTGGACTACGGCGCGTTCCGCGCGTTCCTCGGACGGCTCGACGAGGCGCTGCACCGGCGCGTGGAGGCGGCCCCGGCTACGCAGACGGCGGCCAGATGAGGGCACGGCGCGTCTTCGCGGCCCTGCTCCTGGCCGGCTGTGCGATGGGCGGCCGCCGAGCCGCCGAGCCCGGTGGCAAGCCCGAAGATGCGCTGCGCAAGCTCGAAGAGGTGGAGGCGGCGGCCCGCAAGGATCCGTCGCAGCTCGCGAGGGCTGGCTGGCTGCGCTACTTGATCGCTTCCGACCCGCGCGGCGCGTCCGCGGCGCTGGAGGCGGGCTCGCGGCAGGGTTCGCCCGCGCAGCGCGCCCTGGCGCTCTCGGGCCTCGCCGAGATCGCCGAGGACCGCACCGATTCTTTGGCGGCGACCCGCCTGTGGATCTCCGCGCTGCAGGCCGCGCCCGCCGAGCCGGTTGCGGAGCTCGCCGCGGTGCGGCTGCTCGACATGGAGAACGAGTCGCCGCAGATCGACGAGCTGATCTCGGGAGCCGCCGATTCGCTCAGGCCCCCGGTGGCCCCCCGGGCAGCGCGCCTCCTGCGCGAGGCGGCTGCGCGCATCGCGGCGCGGCGCGCCCAGACGGCCCGGGATCCGGCGATGGAAGAGCGGGCCTGGCGAGCCGCGGGCGCGATCCAGCGCTGGCGCGTGGCAGGTCCCTTCGCCGCGCTGCGGCTGCTCGACCTGCGCAAGACGCTTCCGCTCGACGGCTCGACGCCGGCCACGGTGACGCTGAACGCGCGCGACCTCGACTTCAAGGACGGCGACGTGGGGCTCGACCTGGAGCCCAACGACGGCGACCTCTTCTACGCGGCCAGCGACGTCACCCTGGAGCGCGGGGGCAACTATCTCTTCTGGGTGGAAGGGGCAGCGGCGCTGGAGGCCCGGGTGGACGGCGCCGTGGTGGTCTCGCGGGTGCCCTATCCGCGGGAGGGCGCGCGGGCGCAGACGGTGCCGGTGCGGCTCGCTCCCGGCGTCCACCACCTGCTCGTCCGCTGGAGTCGCGCGGAAGGAAGCCGGTTTCGCGTCTCGCTGGCGCGCGCCGACGGCGCCGCCTCCGATCTGGTCTCCGCCGCGCCGGCGCAGGTCGGCGGGGCGCGGCTCGCCGCCTTCTGCGATCTGGGCGTGGCCTGCGTCTCGCCGCCGGCCTGGAACGACCGTGCCGATCTGCGCGCCGCCGCGGCGGCGATGCTGGAAGACGATCCCGCCGATCCGCTCGCCTCCTGGCTCTCCGCGCGCGCCGCCATGGGCGACGACCGCAACGCCTCGCGCGAGATGGTGGACCGCACCGTCCTGCTCTCCGGCGGGGGCGCTCCCGCGCTCGTCCTGCGCTCGCAGCAACTGCTGCACGATCCCGAGGTCCCCGATCGCATCGGCCGCGCGCGGGCGCTCGCCGACCTGCAGGAAGCCGCGCGCAAGGACGCGCTGCTCATCCGGGCGCGGCTGACCGCGGCCGCCCTGGAGCGCGACTCGGAGCGCTTCGACGACGCGGCGCAGGACCTGGACAAGGCCGAGGCCGCGCTGCGCGACGGCAAGCTGCCGCCCTCGCCCCGGCTGCTGCTTTCGCGGGCGCGGCTCCTGGACGCGCGCGGCAACGTGGCGTCGGCGCGAGCTCGCGCGCTGGAGGCGCTCAAGGCGATCCCCGGCCGCTGCGACACCCTCGACGTCCTCTTCCAGCTCTCCCGACGCGATTCCTCGCTGGCCGACGAGCGCAAGTACGCCGACCTGCTCGTCGCCTGCAACGAGGGGCTTTCGGGCGCGGCGCAAGTGGCGCGCGACCGCGGCGACCTCGCCCGCGCCGAAGACCTGCTCCGCCTCGCCGCGGCGCTCAGGCCCGCGCAGCCGGCGCGGTTCGAGGTGCTTGCCGACGTGCAGTCCGCGCGCAAGGAAGGCGCCGCCGCCGCGGCCTCGCTGCGGACCGCGTCCGCTCTCGCCCCGCGCGCGCCCGATCCGCTGCGTCGCCTGGGCGGGGTGCTCGAGCTGATGGGAGAGGCCAAGGCCGCCACCGACGCGCGCGTCGCCGCATTGCGGCTGGCGCCGGGCGACCTCCAGGTCCGGCAGCAGGTGGCCCTCGACCAGGGAACGCGGCTGCTCGCCTGGTCCGACCGCGATGCCGCCGCGCTGGCCAAGGCTTCCAAGGCCGCGCCCGCAGGCGCGAGCGCGGTGCGCGTGCTCGATCAAGGCGCGGTGCAGATGTTCGCCGACGGCGGCGGCGTGGAGCGGGTGCACACGCTCACCCGCGTCCTCGACAAGAAGGGCGTCTCCAGATTCGGCGAGGCGCAGATCCCCGCCGACGCGCAGGTGCTCCACCTGCGCACGCTCAAGGCGGACGGGCGCGCGCTGGAGCCGGAGTCCATTCCAGAGAAGGAGGGCATCAGCCTGCCGGGCCTGGAGCCGGGCGACGCGGTGGAGGTGGACTACCTGCGCGGCCTGGGACCGCGCGGTCCCGACCTGCCCGGCTATACGCTCGGCAGCTTCTTCTTCCGCGACGACGAGACGGCGATGGTGGAGTCCACCTACGAGGTGCGGGCGCCCGCGCCCATCGAAGTGGACGCGCATCATCTCCAGCTCCCGCCGGACGCGCTGACGCGCGACGGCGACGAGGCGCGCTTCCGTTATTCCGCCCGCGACGTGAAGGCGCTGCAGCCCGAGCCGCACCAGGTTTCCGAGAGCGAGACCATGCCCTGGGTGCAGCTGGGCGTCGGCGCCACCCAGCAGGACCTGGTGCAGTCGATCGCCGACTGGACGATCCTGCGGGCGCGCCCGGGCAGCAGCACCGACGCCCTGGCGCGGCGCGCGGGCGGCGGCGGCGCGGAGGACACCGCGCGGAGGATCTACGCGGCGGTGGCGCAGGCGGTGCGGGGCCGTTCCACCGGCACCGACTTCAACCAGAGCGCCGCGCACGTGCTGGCGCAGGGCCGCGGCAACCGCCTGGTGGTGCTCAAGGCGGCACTCGCGTCGGCGAAGATCCCTTCCCACATCGTGCTCGCGCGGACCTTCGTGGCCGATCCCGCGGCCTACCGGTTTCCCCGCAGCGAGCTCTACGGCTACGCGCTCTTGCGCATCGACTTGCCCGGCGGACCTTCGTGGGTGGATCCCTCCTACCGGCTGGCGCCTTTCAACCAGCTCCCCGCCTTCGTGCGCGGCGAGGATGCCTGGGTGCTTCCCGAGCCCGGCGAGGAGGCGGCGCACATCCGGCTGCCCTCGTCGCTGCCGGGCCAGCAGGACGGCCGCGTGCTGCAGCTTGCGCTGAGCATGGACACGGAGGGCGCCGCGACGGGGAACGCGCGCGACGAGCATCGCGGCTTCGAGGCCGCCTCGCTCAAGGACGCCCTGGAGCGGCTGGATCAGGACCAGCGCAAGCAGGCGGTGGAGTCGATGCTCTCGCACGGGCTGCGCAGCGTCTCGCTGGAGTCGCTCGCCAGCGCGCACGAGTCGGAGGTGGGCGGCACGGCCGTGCTCTCCTATGCGCTCAAGGCGCAGATCGCGCGGCGCGACGGCGCGCAGCTCTTCGTCCCCTCTTCGCTGGTGCCGGCGCGGCTGTCGCGGCGCTGGGTGCAGATGGCCGAGCGGCAGACGCCGCTCCTGATCGACTCGCCGGAAGAGACGGAGCAGCGATCGGCCATCGCCTTGCCGAAAGGCACCCACCTGCGCGCCGGCCCGCCCGCGGTCGCCTTGGCCACGCCCTTCGGCGCCTACCGCTGGAGCGCGCGCGAAGAGGGCGGCAAGCTGGTGGTCGAGGAGGCACTCTCGATTCCGCAGCAGCGCGTGCAGCCGGCGCAGTACGCTGCCTTCGCGGCGTTCGCGCGCGCCGTCGACCAGGCGCAGTCGCAGGAGCTGCTGGTCTCGCCTTAGAAGAACCGAAGCGAGACTTCGCTGTGCAGGTCGAGGCCGCGCTCGTTCAGCCGCAGCACCGCGCCGTCGAGCGAGCCCAGCCCTTCGCGCAGGATGCGCTCGATCTGCTGCCCGAACCTCTCGCGCACCGGCAGGCGCAGGTCCCGCTCCAGCGCTTCGAGGTCGATGCCCTCGGCCAGGCGCAGCCCGGTGAAGAGCCGCTCGCGCAGGTGCTCCTCGGGCGTCACCTGCTCGCTCGAGGCGTCGCCCACGCCGGTCTCTTCCACCCGCTCCATGTACCGCTCGGGCGAGCGGTCGTTGGCGAAGCGCCGTCCGCCCGGCCCTTCGCGCGCAAACCCGCAAGCGCCGCAGCCCGCGGCGGCATACTCGCCGCCGCGCCAGTAGAGCGAATTGTGCACCGCCTCGAAGCCCGGCCGCGCGTAGTTGCTGATCTCGTAGCGGGCATAGCCGCCCTTGCCCAGCTCGGCGCGAACCGCATCGCCCATCTCGGAGACCACCTCGTCGTCGGGCAGCGAGAGCTCGCCGCGGCGGAGCGCCCTGGCCATCGGCACCTCCTCCGCAAGACCGGTGAGCGTGAGCGCGTAGCAGGAGATGTGCTCGGGGCCCAGCGCCACCGCGGAAGCCGCATCGCGCCCCGCCAGCTCCGGGGTCTGCCGCTCCGCGCCGTGGATCAGGTCCAGCGACACGTTGGAGAAGCCCGCCGCGCGCGCCGTCTCGAACGCCCGCACCGCGTCGGAGCCGGTATGCTTGCGGCCCAGCGAGACGAGCTGCGCCGGCGCGAACGACTGCACGCCGATGGAGAGACGGTTCACGCCCAGCTCGCGGAAGGCGGTGAAGCGGGCCTCGTCGGTGGTGCCGGGGTTGGCCTCCAGCGTGATCTCCGCGTCCGGCCGCACCGGGAAGAGCGCGCGCACCTCGCGCAGCACCCGCCCGAGCTGGGGCGGGTCCCAGAGCGAGGGCGTGCCGCCGCCAAAGTAGACCGACACCGCCTCGCGACCCGCGAACTGCCCGGCGCGCGCCCGCAGCTCGCGAAGCACGGCGGAGGTGTACCTCTCCTGCGGGATCACCGCCTCGGCGCGCGAGGCGAAGTCGCAGTAGGGGCACTTCGAGAGGCAGTAGGGGAAGTGGACGTAGATTCCGAAGAGCATCAGTCTTCGTGGAGCCTGGCGCGCAGCGTCTCCTTCTGCGCGTCGGCCACCCAGGCCCTGAGCGGGGGCCATCCCCAGATGGTGTCGCAGTAGGCCGCGGCCACGTCGGGCAGCGGAATGGAATAGGTGCGGAAGCGCGACACCACCGGCGCGTAGAAGGCGTCGGCGATGCAGGGATCGCGGCCGAAGAGGAAGGGCCCGCCGCTGCGGCGCAGGCACTCGGCGAAGATGGAGACGATGCGGTCCACCTCCTTCTGCGTCTCGGGCCGCAGCGGCTTGTAGGGATACTGCTGCACGATCTTCATCGAGCAGTCGTTGCGCAGGTTCATGAACCCGGAGTGCATCTCGGCGCTGATGGAGCGGGCGTGCGCGCGCTGCGACGCCTCCTTCGGCCAGAGTTGCTTGTGGGGAAACTTCTCGTTCAGGTACTCGCAGATGGCCAGCGAATCCCAGACGGTGAGGTTCTCGTCGATCAGCGCGGGCACCCTTCCCGAAGGGGAGAACTTGCGGATGTTCGCGTCGGTGTCCGGCATGTCGAGGGCGACCACCGTCTCCTCGAACGGCGCGCCGGTCATCTGCAGCGCAAGCCAGGGGCGCAAGGACCAGGACGAGTACTTCTTGTTGCCGATGACGATCTTGAGCATTCTTGGCTCCTCTACCACAACCAAGGATAGCACGACGCAGCGCGTGCTAAGGTGCGCGGCTTCGTATGGCAGACAAGAACCTTCTCGATGCAACCGCCCGCGGCGTGGTCGTTTTCGACGGCGCCATGGGCACGACGCTGCAGCGGATGCAGCTTGCGGGAGAGCTCACCGTCCGCGATTTCGACGGCCGGCAGGGCTGCAACGAAATCCTCTCGCTCACCCGCCCGGACGTGGTGGCGGGCGTCCATCGCTCCTACCTGGAGGTGGGCTGCGAGGTGGTGGAGACCAACACCTTCGGCGCCAGCCGGCCCAAGCTCGACGAGTACGACCTGGGCACGCGAACGCTGGAGGTGAACCAGACCGCCGCCCGCATCGCCCGCGAGGAAGCCGACCGCGCCGAACGCGCCGACGGCCGCCCGCGCTACGTCGCAGGCTCCCTGGGCCCGAGCGGCTTTCTCCCCTCCTCGAGCGATCCCGACCTCGGGCGCATGCGCCCTTCCCAGCTGGTGGAGATCTTCCGCGAGCAGACGCTGGGGCTCTTGCACGGAGGCGTCGACTGCGTCATCGCCGAGACCGCGCAGGACCTGCTCGAGCTGCGGTCGCAGATCTTCGGCGCGCGCAAGGCCATGCAGGAGGCGGGGCGCAGCGTCCCGATGATCGCGCAGATCACGCTCGACCCTTCGGGCCGGATGCTGCTGGGCACGGAGCCGCTGGCCGCCGCCGCGCTGCTCTCGTCGTGCGGAGCCGACATCATGGGCCTCAACTGCTCCACCGGGCCGCGCGAGATGGTGGACCCGCTGCGCGCCCTCTCCGAGCAGGCGCCCTTGCCGCTGAGCTGCCAGCCCAATGCCGGCATTCCCGAGAACCGCGAGGGAACGGCGGTCTATCCGCTCCAGCCCGGGGAACTGGCCGAGTACCTGGCGCGCTTCGTCCGCGACTTCCGCCTCTCGGTGGTGGGCGGCTGCTGCGGCACCACGCCGGAGCACCTGCGCCAGGTGGTGGAGGCGGTGGGCAAATCGCAGCCCGCGCGCAAGCCGCCGCGGCGGGTGCCCATGCTCTCGAGCGGCCTCAAGGCGGTGGCGCTGCACCAGGAGCCGCGGCCGCTGCTCATCGGCGAGCGGGTCAATTCGCAGGGCAGCAAGAAGATGAAGGAGCTTTTGCTCGCGAACGACATCTCCGGAATCCTGGCGGTGGCGCGGGAGCAGGTGGAAGGCGGCGCGCACGCCCTGGACGTCTGCGTGGCCCTGACCGAGCGCGCGGACGAGCAGGACACCATGACGCGGGTGGTGCGCACGCTCTCGGGGCAGATCGAGGCGCCGCTCTGCATCGACTCCACCGAGCCGGAGGTGGTGGCGCAGGCGCTGGAATGGCTGCCGGGCATCGGCATCGTCAACTCCGTCCACCTCGAGCGCGGCTGGGAGAAGATCGACAGGATGTTCCCGCTGCTCAAGCAGTACGGCGCCTGCACGGTGGCCATGACCATCGACGAGAAAGGCATGGCGCTGACCCGCGACCGCAAGCTGGAGGTGGCGCGGCGCATCTACGAGCGGGCCTTGAAGGACGGCCTTGCGCCCTGGCAGCTCCTCTTCGACGTCCTCACCTTCACGCTCGCGACCGGCGACGAGCAATACCGGCGCAGCGCGGTGGACACCATCGAGGGCATCGCCGCGGTGAAGGAGCACCTGCCCGGCGCGCTCACCGTGCTCGGCCTCTCCAACGTGAGCTTCGGGCTCTCCAAGCAGACGCGGCCCATCCTCAACTCGGTCTTCCTCACCCACTGCCTCAAGGCCGGGCTGGACGCGGCCATCGTGAACCCGCGCGAGGTGCTGCCCTGGAACGAGATTCCCGCCGAGGCGCGCACCCTGGCGGAGGACCTGGTGCTGGCGCGCCGCGAAGATGCGCTGGCCCGCCTGATCACGCATTTCGAGGCCAAGGCCCCGGGCGGCGCCAGGCCCGTGCAGGAGGAGAAGCACTTCGACACGCCCGAGGCGCGGCTCCATCACCTGATCGTCGACCGGCAGCAGAAGGGGCTGATCGAGACCATCGACCAATGCCTCAAGACGCGCTCCGCGGTGGGGGTGATCAACGACGTGCTCCTCGGCGCGATGAAGGAGGTGGGCGACCGCTTCGGCGCGGGCGAGCTGATCCTCCCCTTCGTGCTCCAGAGCGCCGAGGTGATGAAGAAGGCCGTCGCCTACCTGGAGCAGTTCATGGAGAAGAACGACTCCTACTCGCGCGGCAAGGTGGTGCTCGCCACCGTCTTCGGCGACGTGCACGACATCGGCAAGAACCTGGTCAAGACCATCCTCTCCAACAACGGCTACACCGTGCACGACCTGGGCAAGCAGGTGCCGGTGGACCGCATCGTGGACAAGGCGCAGGAGGTGAAGGCCGACGCCATCGGCCTCTCCGCGCTGCTCGTCTCCACCTCCCGGCAGATGCCGCTGGTGGTGCAGGAGCTGGATCGGCGCGGGATGAAGATGCCCATCCTCATCGGCGGCGCCGCCATCAACCGCAAGTACGGCTGGCGCACCGCCTACGTGGAGGGCACCGACAAGCTCTACGAGGGCGGCGTCTTCTACTGCCGCGACGCCTTCGAGGGCCTGGATACGGTGAACGGACTTCAAGATCGCGGAGCAGCGGCCCAAGCTGCACGAGAAGCTCAAGCGCGAGGCGCACCTGCACCGCAACATGGTGATCGCCGGCGCGGAGCGGGCCTCCACCCAGCAGCTCACCGCGGTCACCGACGTTGCGCCGCGCAGCGTCGCGGAGCCGCCCAAGGTCTCGCCGCCGTTCTGGGGGACGCGCATCGTGCCCAAGGAAGACCTGGCGCTGCGCGACATCTTCGACTGCCTCGACCTGGTCGAGCTGTACCGGCTGCAGTGGGGGATCAAGCCCAAGAGCCGGGAGCAGTACCAGCAGATGATCGCCGGCGAGTTCACCTTGCGCCGTCACGAGCTGCAGGAAGAGTGCATCAAGAACGGCTGGCTCAAGCCGCGGGTCATCTACGGGTACTTCCCCTGCTCCTCCAGCGGCAACGACCTGACCGTCTTTGCCCCCGAGGACGCCGGCAAGCCCGTCGCCGAGCGGCGCAAGCTGTGGAAGTTCAACTTCCCCCGCAAGCTGGAGACGCCGCGCAAGTGCCTGGCGGACTTCTTCGGCGACGACGACGTGGTGGCGTTCCAGGCGGTCACGGTGGGCGACCAGGCGACGAAGCTGTGCGCCGAGTGGGAAGCCGCGGGCGAGTTTTCCCGCTCCTATTACCTGCACGGCCTCTCGGTGGAGACGGCGGAGGCGCTGGCCGAGTATTGGCACCGCCGGGTCCGCGCCGAGATGGGGCTGCCGAAGGAGCAGGGCAAGCGCTACAGCGCGGGATACCCGGCCTGGCCCGACCTGGCCGACCAGGCCGGAGTGTGGGCCATCCTCCATCCCGAGCAGATCGACATCACGCTGACCGAGGCGCACCAGATGGTGCCGGAGCAGAGCACCAGCGCCATCATGGTCTGGCACCCGGAGGCGAGCTACTACTCGGTGCGCACCGGCGGCACTCCGTGAGCCTCGGCGACGAGGCGCGCCACCGCCTCGGGCGCGTCGATGTGGACGTGGTGGCCGGTGCCGGGAACGGTGCGCACGGTCAGGTCCAGCGTGGGAAAGCGCGCGCGCAGGGTCGCCTCGTCCGGCAGCATGCCCCTCTCGCCGCGGACCACGAGGATGGGCGCCGCGGCCTTTGCGCAGATGAGGTGCAGCACCTGGTCGGTGATGGGCAAGGGCGAGTGCGCGCGCAAGAGCGGATCCCACTTCCACGCCAGCGCGCCGTCCTGCTTCGGGTCCGGCGCCACTCCGCCCCGCGCGATCAGGCGCGCCGCCGCTTCCGTCAGCCTCGGGTTGTTGCGAAGCAGGCGCTGCGCGGCGTCCTCCACCGATTCCACACGCCTGCGGCTCCGCGGCACCGTGCGCAGGTCGTCCAGGTAGCGGGTGAGCCGCGCCGGGACTTCCTGGCTGGAAATGGTCAGCGGCATGGCGTCGATCATGGTCAGGTGCGAGACGCGCCCGGGCCGCGCGGCGGCGTACACCAGCCCCACCGCCGCACCCATGGAATGTCCGACGATGCGCGCGGGCGCCGCGGGCGAGAGCGCTTCCAGCACCGCGTCGAGGTCCGCCACGTACTCGACGAAATGATAGAAGCCCCCCGCGCCCACCCACTGCGAGTCGCCGTGCCCGCGGAAGTCGAGCGCCACCGTGCGGCCAGGGAGCAGCGGAGCAAGCGTGTCGAAGGAGCCGGCGTGGTCGAGCCAGCCGTGCAAGAGCAGGGTGGGCTGTCCGTCTCCGCGCTGCAGCGCATGGAGCGCGAGCCCGCGCACGTCGAACAGGCGGTGGTTCACGGGCGGCAACGTAACATCTTGACCGCGCGCCCGCCGTTTGTTACCCGCGCGCAATGGCAAATCCGCTCGTCGGCATCATCATGGGCAGCAAGACCGATCTCGAGACGCTGACCAGCGCGATCGAGGTGCTCAAGGACTTCGGCATTCCCTACGAGGTGCGGGTGCTCTCCGCCCATCGCACCCCCGAGCAGGTGCTGGAATGGTCCTCCACCGCCGAGCAGCGCGGGCTGGAGGTGCTCATCGCCGCGGCGGGCGGTGCGGCGCACCTGCCGGGAGTGGTGGCGGCAAAGACGGTGCTGCCGGTCTTGGGCGTCCCGGTCGCCTCCACGACGCTGGGCGGCGCCGACGCGCTGCTCGCCATCGTGCAGATGCCCAAGGGAATTCCGGTGGGGACGCTGGCCATCGGCAAGCCCGGCGCGGGCAACGCGGCGCTTCTGGCCATCGCCATCCTCGCCGGCAAGCGGCCCGAGTTGCGCGACAAGCTCCGGGCGTGGCGCAAGGGGCGCGCGGAAGAGGTTTTGAAGGCCGATAAGTCGGTGAGCGGGTCGTGAGTCCCTGGGGACACCAATGATGGTGTCCCCTAAGGCATCAGCGGATCTTGACTCCCATCGCCAGGCCCTCCGCGGTCGGAATCATGGTGGCGCGGAAGCGGCCGCCCTGCGCCAGGTCCTGGTTGAACTTGCGCAGCGCCGCGCGGCCTTCGTCGCCGCCGGGCAGGTGGATCTCGCCGAAGCCGAAGGCGTTGTCTGCCAGGATCACGCCGCCTTCGCGCAGGTGGGTGGCGGCCCAGGCGAGGTACGCCGGATAGCTCACCTTGTCGGCGTCGACGAAGACCAGGTCGAAGGGCGCCTCCGCCTCGATCTCGGGCAGCTTTTCCAGCGCCGCTCCGACGTGGATATGCGCGCGCGCGGCGACGCCCGCCTTGTGGAAAGAGTCGCTCGCGACCTTGGCGTGCTTGGGCGAGTACTCGAAGGTGTGGAGCACGCCGTGCACGCCCATGCCGCGCAAGAGGCAGACGCCGCTGTAGCCGCCCAGCGTCCCGATCTCCACCGCCTTCAAGGCGCCGATGGCGCGCGCGATCACCTCCAGGTGCAGGCCGTCGAAGCGCCCCACCGCGATGGCGGGAAGGCCTTCGCGCACGCTGCGGTCGCGGATCTCGCGCAGGACCGCGTCCTCGGGATGGAACACGCCCTCTGCCCATTCGCTGAGCGCGGGGTCGCCCTGGCCAAAGCCCTTCGTCTCCGGGGATTGAGGCATCGGTGGAATCTAACAGGCTACTGAAAAGCGTAGCAGGGTTTCGCCGAAAAACTTCGTTTTTCAGCGCCCTGCTAGTCGGGTCCGGCGCGAAATGTCTCCTCGACCATGGAGACGAGGTTGGCCCTGTACACGGCGACGTAGGCCACGCAGCCCAGCGCCACGAGCGCGAGCAGCGCATGTCCCAGTCGCGAAAGGCCGCGCAGCGACTGCAGTCGAATCCCGCAGAGATAGGAGAGCACGGCGCCGCCCGCGCAGACGGTGAGCACCGCGGCCCGCGGCGCCGGGTCGACTCGGGTGGAGAGCACCGCCAGCACCGCGAGCACCGGCAGGACGATGCGCGCTTCCGCCGGCACCGGCAGAAACCGCCGCGTGCCGGCGGCAAGGAGAAGAGCGATGCCCAGCGCCACGGCCCCCGCGGCCCAGGCGAAACGCTGCCGCAGCTGCATCGTCCGCGCGCGATCGAAGTCGATCTGTCCCAGCTCGCGCACCGCCGCATCGGAGGCGCCCCGCGCCCTGCCGTACCAGCGCAGCGCCTCGCCGTAGTCGCGCTCGGCGGAGGCGGCGTCGCCCAGGCCCAGCCAGCCGCGCTCGTCCCACGCCGTTCCCGGATGGTCGCGCGACAGCCGCGAGAACCACTGCCGCGCGCCCTCGAAGTCTCCCAGGGCGAGGCGCGCGCTTCCCATCCAGTACTCGGCCCGATCGCGGCCCTCGAACGGCCCTTCCTCGACGAGCCGCTCCACCTGCCGGAACGTCTCCGCCGGCGGCCGCTCCGCGTACGTGCGCAACAGCTCCAGGAATCGCTCCTCGCGCGGCGGGGCGGCGGCGCAGAGCAGGAGCGCCAGGATCACTCGAAGCTTCCGCGGCGCGCCGCCTTCTTGCGCGAATGCAGCTGCTTCTCCTGCGCGCGGCGGACGCGAGAGCCGCGCGTGGGCCTGGTGGGCCGGCGCGGCGGAGGCCGGTACGCGCGGCGCGCCAGCTTCTCGCGCAGCCTTTCCAGGGCGATGCGCAGGTTCTGCGTGCGGGAGCGCTCGTCCTTGCCTTCCGCCGTGACGCCGGAGGGCCCGTGGACGAGGCGGATGGCCGTCTCCGACTTGTTGCGGTGCTGACCGCCCGGGCCGCTGGCGCGATGCGCCTGCACCTCGCACTGCGCCAGCAGCGCATCGTCGTCGAGCAGGTGCCAGGCCGGCGAGCCCATGCCCGCAGACTATCAGGCCATCTGGTCCTTGGCCGCCGCCTCCACTTGCCGGGCGAGCCGCAGATCGCGGTCGGTGATGCCGCCCTTGTCGTGGGTCGACAGGGTGAGCGTGACCTTGTGGAACTGGATGAGGATGTCGGGATGGTGATCGGCGCGCTCGGCGATCTCGCCCACCGTGCCGGCGAACGCCATCGAGGCCTTGAACCCTTTCAGGTCGTAGGTCTTCGCCAGCGCATTCCCTTGCCGTTTCCAGCCCGGCAACTCCGCCAGCGCGCTCTGGATCTCCGCATCGTTGGCAAGACCCTTGTCGGCCATGCGCAAGTCCTTTCTCCGGGTAGTTGGGGCGTAGTGATACGGGCAACTTACTCAACGTCCGCCCGTTCCGCAGCACCCCTTGCGGTAAAAAGTCCTGTTACAACAGCTCGCATGCCCGTGACCCCTGTCTTCGAGGCCACCGTCTTCAAGGCCCGCCGCGACGAGGTGCTGCGCCGGATGCGCGAGCTCGCCCCGGGCCCTTCCATCGCGATCTTTCCCGGCATGCCCGTGGCCACCCGCAACAGCGACGTGGAGCACGCCTACCGCGCCGACAGCGATCTCTACTGGCTCACCGGCTTCGAGGAGCCCGAGGCCGTGGCCGCGCTCGCAACCGAGGGCGACAAGCCGTTCACGCTCTTCGTGCGGCCGCGCGACCGCGAGCGCGAGACCTGGAATGGGCGCCGCGCCGGCGTGGAGGGCGCCGTCCGCAACTTCGGCGCCGACCAGGCATTCGAGATCGAGAAGCTGGACGCGGAGCTGCCCAGGCTGGTGGGCTGCTGCCGCACGCTCTTCTATCGCCTGGGCGGCGACGATCCGGAGTTCGACGCGCGCACCGCGCGGATGCTGCACACGCTGCGGGCGCGCGCCCGGGCCGGGGTGAATGCGCCGCCGCGCATCGAGGACCCCGGCCAGATCGTGCACGAGCTTCGCCTGCACAAGGAGCCGCGCGAGCTGGAGTCGATGCGGCTGGCCATCGCGCAGACCCGGCGCGGCCACCTGGCCTGCATGAAGGCGGGCCGGCCCGGCGCGTACGAATACGAGCTGCACGGGCTCCTCGAGCGCGAGTTCCGCCACGGCGGCGGGCGAGGCTGGGGCTACTACCCCATCGTGGCCGCGGGCGAGAATGCAACCGTCCTCCACTACAACGACAACCGCGTGCAGATCCGCGACGGCGAGCTGGTGCTGATTGACGCCGGCGCCGAGCACGACCTCTACACCGCCGACGTCACGCGCACCTTCCCCGCCTCAGGGCGCTTCAACGACGCGCAGCGCGCCTGCTACCAGCTCGTGCTCGACGCGGCCGATGCGTGCATCTCCGCCACCCGCCCGGGCGAGAGCATCGACGGGCTCCACGAAAAGGCGGTGCGCATCCTCACCGAAGGGATGGTGAAGCTCGGGCTCTTGGAGGGAAACGTCGACGAGCTGATCAAGGAGAACACCTACCGCCGCTACTACATGCACCGCACCAGCCATTGGCTGGGCCTCGACGTGCACGACGCCGGCAGCTACACGCTGGACGGCAAGCCGCGGCCGCTGGAGCCGGGCATGGTCTTCACCATCGAGCCGGGGCTCTACGTTCCCTCCGACGACGAGCGCGCGCCGGCCGACCTGCGCGGCATCGGCATCCGCATCGAGGACGACATCCTGGTGACGGCGGAGGGGCATGAAAACCTGACCGTCGCCATTCCGCGCACCGTGGCGGACGTCGAGGCGGCGTGCGCGCGGTGATGCACGAGCCGTTCATGGTTCACGTCTCCAGGCAGCCTCCGGAGGAGGCTTGGTGCACTTCTAGCCCCCGGCTTCAGCCGGGGGCTCCACAAATCGGCAAGGCATATCCGCAACAAATGCGCGCAAGCGGCTCAGTCCTTCCCGCCACCCTTTACCTTTTGGCTCTTCTTGCCCTCGGGCTCGTATGGCTCGATCAGCTCGCCGTACTTGATCAAGTCGCCCGTGGCCTTGAACTCGGCGATGGAGATGAGGACCTCGGTGTCCGATCCTTCGAAGCCCAGGCCGAGCAAACCCTCCTCGGGGAGGTCGGCGCGGTACATCGCAAGGCCCTTCTGCATCAGCGGGCCGATCTCCTGGACGTACTGCTCGACGCTGTGCACGCGGATGCGTTTCATGGAGGCGCATGATTAGCACAAAGCTCCTCGCCTGGTTCGCGGATGCGAAGCGCGATCTGCCCTGGCGCAAGGAGCCGCGCGACCCCTACCGGGTATGGATCAGCGAGGTGATGCTGCAGCAGACCCGGGTGGAAGTGGTGGTGCCGTACTACCAGCGCTTCCTGCGGCGCTTTCCCACGCTGCGCGCTCTGGCCCGGGCGCCGCTCGACGACGTGCTGGCGCTCTGGAGCGGCCTTGGCTACTACGCACGCGCCCGGAACCTGCACAAGGCCGCGAAGGCCGCGGGCGAAGCGCTGCCCCGGACCTGCGCGGAGCTGCGCGAGCTTCCCGGCTTCGGCCCGTACACGGCGGCGGCGGTGGCTTCTTTGGCCTTCAACGAGGACGTGCCGCTGGTGGACGGCAACGTGGCGCGCGTCCTGGCCCGCGTCCACGCGCTGCGGGGCGATGCGCGGGCGCGGGCCTGGAAGATCGCGGCAGACATCGTGCCCGCGGGCCGCGCCGGGGAATTCAACGAGGCCTTGATGGAGCTGGGCGCCACCGTCTGCACGCCGCGCTCTCCCGAATGCCCGCGCTGCCCCATCGGAACGCTGTGCGCTGTTCGCCTGAGGGGCCTCGACCCGGAGCGATATCCCGCGCCACGCAAGAAGCCCGCGCGCCCTCTGCTCGAATGGAATGCGCTGGCGCTGACGCGCGCCGACGGATCGGTGCTGCTGGCGCGACGTCCCGCCGGCGCGCTCTTCGCGGGCCTCTGGGACCTTCCGCAGGCCACGCCCGCCGGCGTCCGCATCCAGGGCAAGACCGTGGGCCGAGGCGCGGTGGAGCAGACGCTCACCCATCGCGAGGTGCGCGTCGTCCTGCGAGCCGCGCGCGCCAGCGGAACGCCGGAGTCGGCTGACGTGCGCTGGGTGGCGCCGGAAGGGCTCGTCTCCCTGGGCCTCTCCTCGCTGGCGCGCAAGTCGCTGCGGCAGGCCGGCGTCTTGACGGAGAAGCGGCCGTCGGGGCGCCGGCCGTGATCGCGCTTCTGCTCATCGCGCAGGCGCTGCCGCCGGTGCGCGCCGTAGAGGCGCCGCCGCACTCCACCATCCGCGCCCCGCTGCCGGAGATCACTGCCGAGGCGCAGGCGGAGGGTCCGGTGCTCTCGCTGCCGGAGGCGCTGGACGCTGCGCGGGCGCAGTCGCCGGACCTGGCGGTTGCGCTCGAGCGGGTGCGGCAGGCGGAGAACAACGTGCAGCGTGCCTGGTCCGCGCTGCAGCCGACGCTGAACGCCGTCGGGACGCTGACGTACAACAGCGTGCCTTCGACCATCTTCACCGTCACGCCCGCCCCGAACGGGCCGCCGGCCTTCGACGTGACCGCGGGCAGCAACTGGAGCCGCGCCGGCTCGCTGCAGCTCTCCTGGGACGTGCTCAACTTCCGCGCCTTTCCCGCGCTGGCGAGCGCGCACGACCAGGTGGCCGTCTCGCGGTTGACCGAGACGCAGCAGCGGCGCGAGCTGCTTCTCTCGGTTGCCTCCACCTACTACTCGGGCCTCAGCCTGCGCGAGCTGGCGCAGGTGGCGGCGCGGCAGGCCAGGGCCACGCGCGACCACGCGCTGCAGGCGCAGGCCCGCTACGAGGCCGGGCTCATCCAGCTCTCCTCCGCGCTGCGGGCGCGCATCGACTACCTGCGCGCCGACCAGGAGACGCGGCGCGCGCAGTTCTCCTATGCCGCGTCGAAGAGCCAGCTCGCCGCGCTGCTCGACCGCCGCGATACCGCCTTCGAGCTTGCCCCTCCGCAGGCGCCGCCCGAGGAGCTGCGCGGCACCTTCCGCGACCTGCTCCAGCGCGCGCTGGCGGAGCGGCCCGAGCTCGCCGCCGCGCAGGTGAACGAGCAGATCGCCGCGCGCCTGAAGACGGACGCCTGGGCGCAGTTCGCGCCGAGCGTGGCGGTGAACGCGTCCGCCCGCTACAACAACCCGGCCATCAGCTCCAACGGCGAGAAGGAGACGTGGTCGGTTGCGCTCTCGCTCACCCTGCCGCTCTACGACGGAGGCTTCCGCTACGTGGCCCTGAAGGACGCCGACAGCCAGCTCCGCCAGGCGCGCGCGCAGTCGCGGTCGGAGGCGGTTCGCGTCGAGGACGAGCTGCGGCGGGCGATGCTGGATTTGGAATCGGCGCGGGCGCTGCGCGACGAGGCGGAGCAGGAAGTCCGGGCGTCGCGCGAGAACGAGCGGCTGATCCGCGCGCAGTTCGCCGCCGGCACCTCGTCGCAGGTGGAGGTGAGCGACGCGGAGTCGGCGCTCTTCCAGTCGGAATCGAGCGCGCTGCAGCAGCGGCTCGCGGTGCAGCTCTCCGCGCTCCGGGTGGCCAAGGCGGTGGGCGCCTTCGACGTGCCGGCGTCCCACACGGAGCGACGCGGTGATCGCTGAACGGCTGCTCGCCTTCACGCTGCTGGGCGCGGGATGGGTGCTCTGGCTTTTGCTCGCGCTCTCGGTGCTCTCGGTGGCGGTGATGGTGGAGCGCGCCATCTATTTCGGCAGCCGGCGCATGTCGGCGCTCTTTCCCAGGCTGCTCGAGCTGTGCCTCAAGGGAGACCTCAAGGCGGCCGCCGCCCTGGCCACCAGCGATTCCATGGAGGCGGAGGTGGTGCGCGCCGCCGCCGTCGCCTCGCCGGGCGGCAACCTGGCGGTGGAGAAGGCGGTGCAGTCCACCATCGACCGGCGCCGCCTCGAATACGAGAAATGGCTCTTCGTCCTCGGCACCCTGGGCAACAACGCGCCCTTCATCGGCCTCTTCGGCACCGTGCTCGGCATCATCCGCGCCTTCGCCGACCTGGCCGCGGCCAACAAGGGCACCGGCGGCAGCACCGCCTCCTTCGTGATGGTGGGCATCTCGGAGGCGCTGGTGGCCACCGCGGTGGGACTCTTCGTGGCCATTCCCGCGGTGCTCGCCTTCAACATCTTCCAGCGGCTCTTGAAGCGCGTGATCGGCCGCTCCAGCGCGCTGGCAACGCCATCGCCTCCGGCCTGCACGTCCGCAACGGGGGCGGATGATGGCGGGCGGCGCCGGCGACAGCGACGACGAGAGCATCACCGGCATCAACGTCACGCCGCTGGTGGACGTGGCGCTGGTGCTCTTGATCATCTTCATGGTCACCGCCAGCTACATCGTGAAGGAGACCATCGAGGTGGAGCTTCCCCGCGCCGCGCACGGCGGCGAGACGGTGCAGAAGACCTTCGCCGTGCTGGTGACGAAGGAAGGAAAGGCGTTTTTGAATGGCGTGCCGGTGGACGACGCGGCGCTGGTGGCCGAGGTGCAGAAGTCGAAGGCCGCGGGCGAGGACGTGCAGGCTATCGTCGGCGCGGACAAGAACGCCACCCACGGCGCGGTCACCCACCTGCTCGACGTGCTCAAGGGCGCGGGCGTGACGAAGTTCGCCATCCAGATCGAGAAGCAAGAGTAGGCGATGGTTTCGAGGAGCGCGAGAGCGGTCGTTCCGGTCGGGACCTCGCTCCTCTTCCACGCGGCGCTGGCGGCATTTTTGCTTCTCGTCGCAGTGCGCCCGCGGCCGGTGGCGCAGGTGCCTCTGCAGATCCAGGTGGTGGAGGCGCCTCGCCCGCCGGAGCCCGCGAAGCCCGCGGAGCCGCCACCTCCCCCGCCGAAGCCCGTCCCGATGAAGGTGGCCCGGGCTCCACGCGCCCCGCCCAAGAACCTGCCGCCGCCCACGCCAACGCCCCTGCCGCCGAGCAAGGCTCCGCCTCCGCCCACCACGGAAGCGCCGCAGACCACCAAGGAGCCGGTCGTGATCACGGGGATCACTTTGGAGAGCACCTCGCAGGGCGGTTCGATGGCGGTGGGCACCGGCAACACGCTGCAAGGCGCCCCGGAACGCACCGCTCGCGCTCCCGAGACGGTGAAGCCGTACAAGGCCGAGAAGTACGCGCCGGCCGCGCAGGTGAGCGAGCTTCCCCAGCCGCTCAACCGAGAGTCATTGAACCTGCGCAAGTACTACCCGCCGCAAGCGAAGAAGGACGGCTTCGAGGGAGACGTGGTGCTGCGCCTGCTCATCGACTCCGACGGCACCATCGCCAAGGTAGACGTGATCACCGACCCCGGCGAAGGTTTGGGCCCCGCCGCCGCCCAAGCCGTCCGCGAACTCCGCTTCTCACCCGCCAAGGTGAATGGCGTGCCGGTGGCCACCACCGTTCCCTTCACCATCCATTTCACTCTGGACTGAATGCTTCGTTGACATCGAGGGACAACGCTGCGCGAAGCCCCGCTGTCCGTTCATGGGTTCGCCGTGCGTTGCCTCCCGACAGCGTGCGGGGAGGCAACGTGCAACACGAAACGGTGACTTTGCGACACTTGGGAGCCCACGCGTCATCGAAGCGTAGTTGTCGTCGTATTGGCCATTTTTGCAATCGTTTCAAGTAGTCACCGTGTCCCGTGACGCACCGTGCAGAGCTCTCGGTATTCTTTAACATTGACGCCTCTACCTTATCGACGGTATGCGCCCCGTTGGACTCCGCGGGGGACGCATGGCTCGGCACGCAATCGCGCTGGCAGGTCTCGTTCTGGGCATGGCAACCGCGGTAGACGCAACGCTATGTCAAGGGCAGCCGCAGCCCACCACTCTCGACACTTGTCAGACCGGCTGGATCTGCACCGGTGACGGCTGGATCGAGCGCTACGCCGCAGCCGGCACGGCTTGCGACGATGGCGATGCCTGCACCTTGGGCGACGTCTGCCAGGGCGGAAACGTCTGCTCGGGCACGATGCAGGCACCGGCATCGCCCGCGCCGATCACGGCGTCACCGACGACTTCGACGACGGGCTCGTACACGATCATGGAGCGCTGCGACGTGCTCCCCAACGAACTACCAGGTGTATGAAAGCGGAAACCCGGTCTACATAGGCCCTGACTTGTCGGTCGGCGTCTCTGGCCCAGGCAACGGTACCTACAGCTATGACGCATTCGCTTGTAGCAACGCGGGATGCAGCCCCGCCACCGCGCCGGTGAGCGTCACGGTGCTGTTTCCACCAGATGTTCCAAACGCGCCTGAAGTCCACCCGGATCTCCACTTGCTCGTCTCCAGCATCCTCGGATACGGACCCCAACTACGCGGTGTGCTGGAATGCAATCTGCGACGGCGACGAGTTACGACCTGGAGGAGTCCACCGACAACACCACCTGGGCACCGCCGTCTTCGACAACCGCGATGTCGATGTCGTTCGCCGGAAAGGCGTACGGCAACTACTACTACAAAGTGCGCGCGTGCAACTCGTCCGGATGCAGTCCGTACACCGCCTCGAACCCGAGCAACGTCGTCCAGGTCATCACCTGGCTCTCGTCGGTGCCGGACGACCCTTGGACTTGATCCACTTTCGTAGACACCGCGCGAAAGGCGGGTACGGTGTCGAGAATGGATGCTGGCAAGAAGCAGGGGCGAGCGCGCAGGAGCTTCTCGGATGAGTTCAAGTCGGGTGCGGTCCGCCTGGTGCTCGACGAGGGGAAGACGATCTCGCAGGTGGCTCGGGATCTCGATCTTCTGCGGTCGTCGGTCGAGCTATGGGTGAAGCGGGCCCGCGCCGATCGCGACGGCGGCAAGAGCGGCCTTACGAGCGATGAGCGTGCCGAACTGGCCCAGCTGCGCAAGGAAAACCGCGAGCTGAGGATGCAGCGGGAGATCCTAAAAAAATGGTCATGCGCCAGAGGCGCACCCGCGAATGGATGAAAGCGGGTACGGTGCTGAACTCGAGGGGCCGGGCGAAGGTCGTGGCTTATTGGTGCCAGTGAGCCCGGAAAAAAATGGACCCGAGCGCCGCGTCCAGGCACCCCGAATTGTCGCGCTCGCCAGTCGCGAGCTGCACGCCAAGTAAACTCGTACCCTGTGGCGCTCTCCGGCACCTCGACTCGAGGAGGTGCGCATGGAAGTCCTGCATCCTGTCTGCTGTGGACTCGACGTACACAAAGACCTCGTGGTCGCGTGCCTGCGAGTGCAGCAGGCGCGAGGTCGCGCGAAGACAGAAATCCGCAAGTACGGGACGACGACCGGCGAGCTGTTGCGGCTACACGCGTGGTTGTCCGAAGCACGCGCCACGCACGTGGCGATGGAGTCGACCAGCGTCTATTGGAAGCCGGTCTTCAACCTGCTCGAAGGTAGCACCGAGGTGGTGCTGGCAAACGCCCATCACGTGAAGGCCGTGCCTGGCCGCAAGACGGATGTGAAGGACTGCGAGTGGCTGGCCGATCTGCTCGCGACGGGCTGATTCCAGCGAGCTTCATTCCTCCAGCGCCGATTCGGGAGCTGCGCGAGCTGACGCGGCATCGGAAGAACCTGGTGCGCAACCGCGTCGATGAAGTGAACCGGATCCAGAAGCTCCTCGAGACGGCGAACATCAAACTCGGCAGTGTCGTCTCGGACGTGCTCGGCGTCTCCGGCCGCGCGATGCTGCGCGCCCTCGTCGCCGGCGAGCGTGACCCGATGGTA
>CAWBVQ010000002.1:0-454661 GCA_963792275.1 uncultured delta proteobacterium | reverse complement strand
TTCATGCAGCGGGTCAGGAGGAGATCCTCGCTCTCCCGTCGCCTCGACCCGCAGTCGCCGCGTGGAGCGCTTGGTACTCCCCCCGCACTGTGCTGTGATGCCCGCATGGAGCGCATCTACTTCACCGAGCACAAGGGCCGGCGCATCCTGGTCCTCGATCTTTCCGAACTGACCGCGGAGCAGACGCCGCCGGTCTTGAAGGAGTTCCAGCAGACGGTCGCGAAACAGCCGGCGGGCAAGAACCTCCTCTTGCTGGTGAACGTGCGGCGCAATGCCTTCAATCCTGCCAGCGTGGAGGAGATGAAGCGCGTCAGCAAGGCCAACGAGCCGTGGGTGCTGGCCACGGCCATGGTGGGCATGTCGCAGCTCGGCGGGATCATCGCGCGGCAGGTGTACCGCTCCGCAGGGCGCGCCTACGAGACGTTCGACGCGGAAGATGCGGCGAAGGACTGGCTCGCAGAGCAGCAGCCGGCGAAGAAGGCCTGACCCCATGACGAACGATTCCGCCTCGATCTGGTCGCTCGACGACAAGTACCTGCGCGAGGAAGGCATCATCTACCTGAGCGGCATCCAGGCGCTGGTCCGGGTCACGCTCGATCAGCACCGCGCCGATGCTCGCCGGGGCCTGCGCACCGCGACGCTGGTTTGCGGGTATCGCGGCTCGCCCCTGGGCGGGCTGGACTCCGCGTTCGAGCGGGCGGCGGACATCGCCACCCGGCACGAGGTGCGCTTCGTCAACGGCGTCAACGAGGAGCTGGCGGCGACCGCGGTGTTCGGCAGCCAGCTCGCCTCGGCCTTCCCCGCGCCGAAGTACGACGGCGTCCTGGGCATGTGGTACGGCAAGGGTCCGGGCGTCGACCGCGCAGGCGACATCTTCAAGCACGCCAATTTCGCGGGCATCGGAAAGAACGGCGGCGTGCTCGCGCTGGCGGGCGACGATCCCTCCTGCAAGAGCTCCACCATTCCCAGCCAGAGCGAGCCGGCATTCTGGGCGGCGGGATTTCCCGTGCTCTATCCCGGAAGCGTGCAGGAGGTGCTCGACCTGGGGCTGCACGGGTATGCGCTCTCGCGCTACTCCGGCCTGTGGGTGGGGATGAAGTGCGCCACCGACGTCTGCGACGAGGCAGGCACCGCGGAGGTGTCGAATGGCCGCGTCGCGCCGGTGACTCCGCCGCTAGAGAGCAAGCCGTTCTCCTTCGACCCGCGCCTCTTCGCGCCTTTTTCGCTGGAGATGGAAGCGACGTTGCACACCTCGCGACTGGAGGCGGCGCGAGCCTATGCCGCGGCCAACAATTTGAACCGCATCGTCGAGCGAGGCGAGGGCGACCGCATCGGCATCGTCGCCTCGGGAAAGACGTGGTTCGACCTCCGCCAGGCCCTGCGCGATCTCGGCCTTGCCGGCGAGGCGCTGCGGCGCGCCGGAGTGCGGCTGCTCAAGATCGGCATGCTCCATCCGCTCGAGCCCGGCATCGTGCGCGAGTTCGCCAAGGGGCTCGAGGAGATCGTCGTCGTCGAGGAGAAGCGGCCCTTTCTCGAGCTGCTGCTGCGCGACGTCCTCTATGGCGGGCCGCACGCCCCGCGCATCGTGGGAAAGCTGGACGAGGCCGGCCATGCTCTCTTCCCGGCGCACGGCGAGCTGGACGCGGACTCGATTGCGCCGCTGGTCGCCCGCCGCCTCATCGGTCCCTTGCCCGAGGCGGTGCGGGAGCGCATCGCCCTCCTCGATGCCGTTCGCCACCGGCCCGCGCCGCTCTCCGTCGCGCGCAGCGCATTCTTCTGCAGCGGGTGTCCGCACAATACCTCCACCGTCGTTCCACAAGGCTCGATCGCGGGCGGCGGCATCGGCTGCCACACCATGGCCATCCGCATGGACCGCTCGGTGGTGGGGCTCACGCAGATGGGCGGCGAAGGCGTGCAGTGGGTGGGCGCGGCGCCCTTCTCCGGCACTCCGCACATCTTCCAGAACATCGGCGACGGCACGCTCTTCCATTCGGGAATGCTGGCCATCAAGGCCGCCGTCGCCGCCGGCGTGAACATCACCTACAAGGTGCTCTACAACGGCGCCGTCGCCATGACCGGCGGGCAGCAGGCCGCGGGCGCCTTGCCGGTGCCGGCTCTCGTGCGCCAGCTTCTCGCGGAGGGCGTTCGCGAAGTGGCCGTGGTCTCCGACGAGCCGGAGAAGTATCGGCGCGCGGACGTGTCCGGCGCCAGCTTGCACCATCGCGACGACCTGGACGAAGTGCAGCGGCACCTGCGCGAGGTGCCCGGCGTCACCGCTCTCGTCTACGAACAGGAATGCGCGGCGGAAAAGCGCAGGCTGCGCAAGCGCGGCAAGCGCCCCGACCCGCCCCGGCGCGTCTTCATCGATGCCGCCGTCTGCGAGGGCTGCGGCGACTGCGGGGTGAAGTCGAACTGTCTCTCGGTGCAGCCGGTGGAGACGGAATTCGGGCGCAAGACGCGCATCCACCAGTCGTCCTGCAACAAGGACTACTCCTGCCTGAAGGGCGACTGCCCGTCGTTCCTCACCGCGGTGCCGCTCGACGGCGAGGCTTTGGCGCCGAAGCGGAAGCGCCGTCCCGCGCCCCTGGACCGGCCGCTGCCGGAGCCTGCGCACCAGGCGGCGTGCGGCGCGGGATATTCCATTTATTTGATGGGTATCGGTGGTACCGGCGTGGTCACGGTGGACTCCATCGTCGGCACCGCCGCGCTGCTCGAGGGAAAGCACGTCCGCAGCCTCGACCAGACGGGCCTTTCGCAGAAGGGCGGCCCGGTGGTCTCGCACCTGCGCCTCTTCGACGCGCCGCCGGAGGTGGGCAGCCGCATCGGCACGGCCCAGGCCGACCTCTACCTCGGGCTGGATCTGCTGGTGAGCTCCGCGCCGCAGAACCTGGCCCGCGCCGACCCGCAGCGCACCACCGCAGTGGTCAGCACGTCCAAGGTGCCCACGGGGCAGATGGTGACGCAGGTGGAGAGCGCTTTTCCCGAGGTGGCGGGTCTCACCCGCGCGCTCGACCGCGCCACGCGCGCCTCGGAAAATCTGTACCTCGACTCGCTGCGCATCGCGGAGGCGCTCTTTGGCGACCACATGCCGGCCGGGCTCTTGCTCGTGGGCGCGGCGTACCAGGCGGGCCTGGTGCCGCTGCGGGCCGAATCCATCGAGCGCGCCATCGAGCTGAACGGCGTCTCCGTGGAGACCAACCGCCTCGCCTTCCGCTGGGGTCGTCTCTGGGTGTGCGACCGGGGCGCAGTCGAGGAAGCCGCGCGCGCGGAAGCGACGGTGCTGGAGCTCGCGCCGAAGCCGCCCGCCCAGCTGGCCGCGCTCATGGATGGGTTTGCCGGCGAGTTGCGGCGGCTGCTCGAGATCCGCGCTCCCGACCTCGCCTCGTACCAGGACCTCGCCTATGCGCGGGCGTACCTCGAGCTCGTCAGGCAGGTGGCGGCGCGGGAGCAGGAGGTCATGCCTGGCCGGACGCGGCTTTCGGAAGCGGTGGCGCGCAACCTCTACAAGCTGATGGCGTACAAGGACGAGTACGAGGTGGCGCGGTTGCTCCTGCGCGGCGGAGCGGCCGATGAGATCCGCAAGCAGTTCCCCGGCGGCGCGCGCGTCTACTGGCACCTGCACCCGCCGATGCTGCGCGCGCTCGGCCTGAAGCACAAGCTCAAGCTCGGCGCCTGGGCGCGGCCGGCGCTGGTGCTCTTGCGCGCGATGCGCAAGCTGCGCGGCACCGCGCTCGATCCATTCCGCGGCGCGGAAGTGCGCAAGGTGGAGCGCGCGCTCGTCGACGAGTATCGCGGCATGGTGCTGCGCTCGCTGGAGGCGCTTTCGCCCGCGAGCTACGACGTCGCGGTGCAGATCGCCGAGCTGCCGGATCTCGTGCGCGGGTACGAGTCCATCAAGCTGCGCAACGTGGCCCGCTTCCGCGAGCGGGCGGCAGCGCTGGAGGGCGAGGGGCGCGACGCGGAACGCGCGTCCTGCCGCTGCTCGCGCGCACCGGTTGTGCACGGCCGGGCGGCCCTACTCGAACCCCGAGAAGTCCGGCTTTCTCTTCTCGAAGAATGCCGTGAACGCCTCCACGGCCTCCGGTGACGAGAGCCGCTCCTGGAAAAGCCGGCCTTCCACCTCCATCCGCTCCGTCACCGCCGACGCGAGGCCGCGCTTCATCAGCTCCTTGGTGAGGCGGACCGAGGCGGGCGGCAGCGCACAGAGCGCTCGCGCGACGCCCCGCGCGTGCTCGAGCAACTCCGCCTCCGGGACGACTGCGGTGACGATACCCGCTGCCATGGCCTTCGCCGCATCGAACGGCTGCCCGAGCAGGAGGAGCTCCGCCGCGCGCCGCTGCCCGGCCATCATCGGCAGGAGCAGGCTGGAGGCGGCCTCCGGCACGATGCCCAGCGGCACGAAGGGAAGCTGGAAGCGCGTGTGCGCCGACGCGTAGACGAAGTCGCAATGGAGCAAGAGGGTGGTGCCGATGCCCACCGCCGGGCCGCCCACCGCGGCGACCAGCGGCTTTCGCGCGGCCGCGATGCGGGCGAGAAAGACCAGCGGCGGCGGGTCGCCTCCGCCTTCGGGCCGGTGCAGGAAGTCGGCGAGGTCGTTGCCGGCGCAGAAGCAGTCGGGCTTGCCGTGGATCAGCACCGCCCGCACCTGCGCGTCCGACTCGGCCCGGGCCAGCGCCTCCGAGAGCGCGCCGTACATCTCCTGGGTCAGCGCGTTCTTCTTTTCCGGCCGCGCCAGCTCGATGCGAAGGACGCGGTCGTGAAGCTCGGTGAGGACGTGCTGCGACATGGAAGACCTCCGTTCCGATGCGCGAAACGCGACGGGGCGCCGCCTGTCCGCCCGGTGCGGGCCGGTGTAAGCATACCCTTCCCGAAGACGCGGAGGAGCCATGGAACCCGTCTGGAAGAAGCACTGGCCCGCGAGCGTGGACGAGAAGGCGATCCGCCTGCCCGAAGAGGTATTGCCGGTGATCCTCGCGCGCCAGGCGAAACGCGTGCCCGACCGCGCCGCCATCCAGTTCTACGGGCGCGCCGTCAGCTTCAGGGAGCTGGATTCAGCTGTGGGCCGCTTCGCGGGCTTCCTCGTGTCCCGCGGCATCTCCGCCGGAGACCGCGTCGCCATCTTCCTCGAGAACGCGCCCCAGTTCGCCATCGCCTATTACGGCACGCTTCGCGCGGGCGGGATCGCCGTCTGCCTGAACCCGATGCACAAGGAAGTGGAGCTCCTGCACGAGTTCGAGGACTCCGGCGCGCGCGCCCTCGTCACCTCCGACCTCGCCTATGCGGTGGTGGAGCCCATCCGCGCGCGGACGAAGCTGGAGACGGTGGTGCTGACGGCCTACCGCGACTTCCTGCCCGAGAACCCTACCTTGCCGCCGCCGCCCTCGTTCCTGGAAGCGCGCAGCGGCGAGCCGCCGGCCGGCACGCACGCGCTGCGCGACATCCTGCGCACCGCTCCGGAATTGAAGACGCAGGTGCCGCGCGCGCTCTCCGATACGGCGCTCTTGCAATACACCTCGGGAACCACCGGCACCGCCAAGGCCGCCGAGATCACCCACGGCAACCTCGTCTCCTGCTGCGAGCTGCAGCGCGCGTACATCGGCTCGGGCGACAACGACGTGGCGCTCGGGGTCTCTGCCCTGGTTCCACATCACCGGCATGGAATGCCAGATGAACATGATGGCGTACATGGGCGCCACGCTGGTGGGCATCGGCCGCTTCGACCTGGTCACCGTCCTGCGCGCGGTGGAGGTCTACCGCTGCACGCTCACCACCTTCATCGCCACCGTCAACGTCGCGGTGGTCAACTTTCCCAGGACGAAGGAATTCGATCTCTCGTCTTTGCGCCATTGCTTCTCCGGCGGCGCGCCGGTGCCGGCCGCCATCGCGCAACGCTGGGAAGAGATCACAGGACACAAGCTGATTGAAGGCTATGGGCTTTCCGAGACCACGGCTCCGACGCACATCAATCCGCCGCAACGCCCCAAGTACGGGACGGTGGGCGTGCCCATTCCCATGACCGATGCCCGCATCGTGGACGCGAACGACGGCACGACCGAGCTGGGCATCGGCAAGTCCGGGGAAATCGCCGTCCGCGGTCCACAAGTCATGAAAGGCTATTGGCGAAATCCCGAGGCCACCCGGCGCGCCTTCCGCGACGGCTGGTTCCTCACCGGCGACATCGGCCAGGTGGACGAGGAGGGCTACTTCCGCATCGAGGAGCGCAAGAAGGACATGCTCAAGGTGTCGGGCTTCAGCGTCTTCCCCGCCGAGGTGGAGGCGATCATGTACCGCCATCCCTCCATCGCCGAGGTGGGCGTGGTGGGCGTGGCCGATCCCTACCGCGGCGAGGACCCGCTGGCCTTCGTGGTGCTCAAGCCCGACGCGAAGGGCACCGTCACCGAGGAGCAGATCGCGGAATGGTGCAAGAACGCCATGGCCGCCTACAAGGCGCCGCGGCACGTGCGCTTCATCGAGGCGTTGCCCAAGACCGCGACCGGCAAGGTGCTCAAGCGCGTGCTGCGCGATCAGGCCGCGGCGTCGAAGGGGAAGTGAAGCGTGCGCGCGCTGCTCTGCCGCGAGTACGGGCCCATCGAGCGTTTGAAGGTGGAAGACGTGGCGTCGCCGCGGCCCGGGCCGGGCGAGGTGATCGTCGAGGTGAAGGCGAGCTCGCTCAACTATCCCGACGCGCTGCTCGTGCAGGGCCTCTATCAGGTGAAGCCGCCGCTGCCGTTCTCGCCCGGCATGGAGGTGGCGGGCATCGTCAAGGAAGTGGGCTCCGGAGTCCGCGGCATCGCGCCCGGGCAGCGCGTGATCGGCTCTCCGGGGCGCGGCGGGTTTGCGCAGGAGTGCGCCGTCGCCGCCGAGCGCCTGGCGCCGTTGCCGGAGGCGATGGACTTCGAGACCGGCTCGGCGTTCCTGCTCACCTACTGCACGTCGCTGCACGCGCTGCAAGACTGCGGCGGCCTGAAGCCGGGCGAGACGCTGGTGGTGCTGGGCGCGGCGGGCGGCGTGGGCACTTCCGCCATCGAGATCGGCAAGGCGATGGGCGCGCGGGTCATCGCGGCGGCGTCCAGCGAGGAGAAGCTCGCCTTCTGTCGCAAGCTCGGCGCGGACGAGACCATCGATTATTCCACCGCCGACTTGCGCCAGCGCATCCTCGATTTGACCTCGGGCAAGGGCGCGGACGTGGTCTACGATCCGGTGGGCGGCGCGCACACCGAGGCGGCGCTGCGCGCGACGGCCTGGCGCGGACGGCTGCTGGTGATCGGATTCGCCTCGGGAGTCATTCCGCAGATCAAGCTCAACCTGGCGCTGCTCAAGGAGCGCTCGCTGGTGGGCGTGTACTGGGGCGACTGGACGCAGCACGACCCGCAGGGCCAGCGCCGCAACGTGGAGCGCCTCGCCGCCTGGTTCGCGGAGGGCAGGGTGAAGCCGGCGATCAGCGAGCGCGTCTCGCTGGAGGAGGCGCCCGCCGCGATGACCCGGCTCTTGCAGCGAAAGGTGATGGGCAAGG
Organism: uncultured delta proteobacterium; assembly: GCA_963792275.1. Classification (GTDB taxonomy): domain Bacteria; phylum Myxococcota; class Myxococcia; order Myxococcales; family 40CM-4-68-19; genus 40CM-4-68-19. The sequence goes on along the minus strand of CAWBVQ010000002.1, from coordinate 447,148 downwards.
TGGTGGTCGTTCCGGGGCGGTGAATTGGCGGCGTCTTCCCTCGTGGCGTGTCATTTCTGGTGTGCAGTCGGCGCACCAGTCGATCGCTCACGGGGTCAAGAGGCGGATGGCGAAGTTTTCGGGGTCGGAGATGACGATTTTCCCAGCCGAATCCCGATCGATACCGAACGCTCCAGTCAGGAGCGCGGTGCTACCAGGGCCGTCCGCGAATCCCGAAGTGTTCCCGCCCGCGATGGTGACGACCGAGTAGGTGGACAGATCCATCCGACGCACCGCGGGGATGTCGCCGATATAAAGGTTGTTGCCATCGCTCACCAGCCGGCGAACGTCGTTGAAGAGGGCGCTTGCCCCGACGCCGTCCTTGATCAGGCCGTCGTCGTGCATCGCGCCGGCGACGGTGGTCACGGAGTCGTCGAAGATCGAGACGCGGCGCACGACGCCGTAGGAGCTCTCGGGTGTATTGGTGAAATCGCCAACGAAGAAGATATCGTCGGTCGCGAAGGGGAAGACGATGGACCCGGGCAATGAGAACTGGGCGGTGCTCATCGATCCGTCAGAATTGCCTGATAGATCCGGGGTGCCGGCAACCGTGGTGATCGTGGCCGGAGAGGTGGTCACGTCGATTTTGCTGACGATGGCCCTCGTCGCGTCGACGACATAGAGACCGCTGGGCCGGACCGCGAGGTCAAGCGGGGAGGCGAGAGGCGTACCGCATTGCCAGACGTTCGGATTGGACGCCCTCCGCGTCCCGACCAGCGTGGTGACGGTGTAGGGCGCGCTGGTGGAGATCGTCCGCACGGCGCAGCGGTCGATGACGTAGAGGAGGCCGCCGGACACGGCGACGCTACGGAGCAGGGAAAACCGCGCCAGCGCGCCGTCGCCATCCGCGGTGCCCACTTCGTTCGCGGAGCCGGCGATGGTCGTCACCGTGCCGGTGGAGAGCTCCAGCCGGCGGACGGTCATGCCGTCGAAGGTTCCGAAAGCGGTGTTGACCTTGCGATCGACGATATAGAGGTTGTCTCCGTCGAGCGCGACGCCGTTCGGACCTTCGAAGCGCGCGGCGGTCGCGATGCCGTCGCCGGCGCCCTGGGTACCGTTTCCGGCGAGCGTCGTGACGGTGTACTCGTCGGGGTCGAAGTCCACGCCGACGCTCACGTTGCCGTTGCCATGGAAATGCAGCCTCACGTCCGTGAAGCCGCCAGGCGTGATCGTGGCGGCGGTCTCGTCAGCGAGCCAGCTCGGGACTGAAAAACTGGAAACGAATCCGCAGGCGTCGTCGAATGCGACTCCGGAGAAGATCACCGGGCCGGTGGGGATGCCGCGCATCAAGAAGGATTCGCTGCTTTGCCCGGCAGCAACACCAAAATCCGTCGAGACGGTCCGCTTCGGGCTGCTCGCGGTGATGCGAAGGCACTGCACTCCGGACGCTGGCACTCCCGAAAGCGCCGCCTCTCCGACGTCCGCGGCCGGGTCCTGCCCTCCGCAGGCAGTCACGGCGACGGCCGCGCTGATGATGAATCCGATCTTCATGCTTGGGTTCCCTCGTATTGGTGGAGTCGTGGGTGCTGGCGGCTGGTTGGGATCTCTCTTAAGCCATGGGGCCCGATTGATCCAAAGGAAAAGCGCGCAGTAGTCGTGCTTACGGAGGGTGGTAGCGCAAGCAACCACGACTTCTGGCGGAGCCCGGCAGGATTCCTACCAGCGACGTGACGCCCAAGGTAGGATGCCTGCATGGCCATCGAACCGGATGCGAGCGAGCTACAGCGGTTCCGGCAGGGAGACGACGGCAGGCCGGTGGTGCTGTTCCAGCTCTTGCGCTTCGTGCCGGGAGGCCGCGAGCGCTATGTCGAATACGCCAATGCGGTGCAGGCCATCCTGATCCGGGTCGGCGCACAACTCCTCTACGCGGGCGAAGCCGGGCCGCCGATCATCGGCGAAGGATGGGACGGCATCGTGATCACGCGCTACCCCACGCGAACCACCTACGTGGAGATGCTCGCCGACCCGGAATATCTCGAGATCATGCCGCTGCGGCGGGCGGCGCTGCGCGAGGTGGTGATTTTGCCCACGGACGACTGGCCGGGACGGTGAGGCGATGACGCTTTCGAGCGGCGGTGGTGCAGGCGGCATCGGCGGCGTTCGATCGCGAGCGGACGCTGCAGAAGCTGGAACGGCTGGCGGCGGAGGCGGCGAAGCAGGGCGCGCAGCTCGCCGTCTTCCCCGAGGCGTTCGTCTCCGGATATCCGAAAGGCATGGACTTCGGCGCGGTGGTGGGCCGGCGCACGCGCGAAGGCCGCGACCACTTCCGCCGCTACTTCGAGAGCGCGGTGGAGGTGCCGGGGCCGGACGTCGATCGCATGGGCAAGCTGGCGCGCGAGCATCGCCTGCATCTGGTCGTCGGTGTCATCGAGCGCGACGGCGGAACGCTCTACTGCACCGCGCTCTTCTTCTCTGAAGACGGCGCTTTTCTGGGCAAGCACCGCAAGCTCATGCCCACCGCCGCGGAGCGCCTGGTGTGGGGCTTCGGCGACGGCTCCACGCTGCCGGTCTTCGACACGCGCCTGGGCCGGCTGGGCGCGGTCATCTGCTGGGAGAACTACATGCCCATGCTGCGCATGGCCATGTACTCGAAGGGCGTGCAGCTCTACTGCGCGCCCACCGCCGACGATCGCGAGACCTGGCTGCCCACCATGCGCCATGTCGCCCTGGAAGGCCGCTGCTTCGTGCTCACCGCCTGCCAGGCGCTACGGCGGAGCGATATGCCGGCGGACATCCCCAACGCCCTCGGCAACGAGCCGCAGACGCTGCTCATGCGCGGCGGGAGCTGCATCATCGATCCCCTCGGCAAGGTGCTGGCCGGCCCCGTCTTCGACGAGGAGACCATCCTCTGCGCCGACCTGGATTTGGAGGAGATCGCCCGCGCCAAATACGACTTCGACGTGACCGGGCATTACGCGCGCCCCGACGTCTTCCAGCTTTCGGTGGACGAGCGGCCACAGAGGGCAGTTGCATCAGCGGGTCACCCACGCGATGTTGGGTAATCACCCGGCGCTTTGGAGCCCGCGGCTGAAGCCGGGGTCTAGAGAAGCACCAAGCCTCCTCCGGAGGCTGAAGGCGAGACTTGGATCAAGTCAATCGTGCAGCCTCCGCCAGGAGGCTTCGTGCCGTTTTAGACCCCGGCTTCAGCCGGGGTCTTCAGGTGACCGGCCATTACGCGCGCTGGACGTTTCCAGCTCCGGTAGACGAGCGGCCGTACAGCGACAGTTCGGCGGGATCAGCGGGTCACCCACGGATGTGGGTGATCGACACCGAGCGCTTTGCTCCGCAGCCCCCGGCTGAAGCCGGGTCGAGAGAAGCACCAAGTCCCTCATCTCCGGGAGGCTGAAGCGCTGCAGACCTGCATCAAGTCAATCGTGCAGGTCTCCGCCAGGAGGAGACTTCGTGCCGCTTTAGACCGCCGGCTTCAGCCGGGGTCTCCAGGTGACGCGGCGCACTGACGCAGCGCCGCTGCGACGTATTCCAGACGTTCTGCGGACCCGAAGAGCGAGCGTGCCACGAGCGGCAGCTTGCATCAAAGCGCGGTCGACCCATGTGATGTCGGGTACCAGCAGCCTGATGCGCCTTCGGCATGCGCCCCGCGCCGCAGCCGCCGGCCGTCTCGAGATGGCAAGGGCAATGCCTCCTCCGGAGGCTGAAGGCGAGACTTGGGGATCATAGCTCAATGACGTGCAGCCTCCGCCAGGATGGCCGTGGTGCCAGGTTCTGGCGGCAGCGACCGGCTTCAGCCGGCGTGCCACTCTCGCGAGAGATGATTGACGAGACGGCTCGTCCGTCCGTCTCGGGTCCTGGGCCTCACGCCACCTCGAACAACCCCGCCGCTCCCATTCCCGCCGCCCACGCACATGGTCACCACGACGTACTTCGCCTTCCGGCGGCGCCCCTCGATCAAAGCGTGCCCCACCAGCCGGGCGCCGGACATCCCGTAGGGATGCCCGATTGCAATCGCGCCTCCGTCGACGTTGAGCAATTCGTCCGGAATCCCCAGGCGGTCGCGGCAGTAGATCACCTGCACGGCGAAGGCTTCGTTCAGCTCCCACAGCCCGATGTCCGAGGCTTCGAAGACCCGCGCGCTCCAGCAGCCGGGGCACGGCGAAGACCGGCCCGATGCCCATCTCGTCCGGCTCGCAGCCCGCCACGGCGAAGCCGCGGAAGACGCCCAGAGGCGTAAGGCCCCGCTGCTCGGCGAGCTTCGCGTCCATCACCACGCACGCCGACGCTCCGTCGGAGAACTGGCTCGCGTTGCCGGCCGCCACCACGCCGCCCGGCAACGCCGGCTTGATCTTGGAAATCGCCTCCACCGTCGTGTCCGGACGGATGCCCTCGTCGGCCGAGAGCGTCACCTCGCGCGTCGAAAGCCGGCCCGACTCCTTGTCGGCGACGCCCATGACCGTCGCAAACGGCACGATCTCCTCCGCGAACCGTCCCGCCGCCAGCGCCGCCGCCGCGCGCTGCTGGCTGCGCGCGCCGTACTCGTCCTGCTTCTCGCGCGGAATGCGATACCTCTTCGCCACGTTCTCCGCCGTCTCCAGCATGCTCATGTAGATCGCGGGCTTGTGCTCGGTCAGCCAGGGATCCTGGAACATGTGCCGGTTCAGCTCCTGCTGCACGCAGGAGATCGACCTCGATGCCGCCCCCCACCATCACCGGCACCTTGTCGACGATCACCCGCTGCGCCGCGATGGCGATGGCCTGCAGCCCCGAGGAGCAGAAGCGGTTCACGGTGGTGCCGGAGCTGGTCACGGGAAGGCCGGCGCGCAGCGCGATCTGCCGCGCCACGTTGCCGCCCGTGGTGCCCTCGGGCAGGCGCGCAGCCCATGATCACGTCCTCGACCTCGCCGGGATCGATGCTTCGCGCGCTCCACCGCCGCCTTGACGACGTGGGCGCCCAGGGTTGCGCCGTGGGTCATGTTGAGGGCCCCGCGCCACGACTTCGCGAGCCCGGTGCGGGCGGTGGAGACGATGACGGCGTCGCTCATGGGTTGCTCCCGGATGCGCTGAACGATTTCCCTTCCGCCGCGAGCCTGGCGAGCAGCGGCGCCGGCTCCCACACCGCCGGATCGCCGTGCCTGTTCTTCGCCAGCCGCCGCATCGCGCGCACCACGTTGTAGAGGCCGAGCGAGTCGGCGTAGTGCATGGGCCCGCCGCGGAAGGGCGGAAAGCCGTAGCCGGTGAGATAGACCACGTCGATGTCCGAGGCGCGCAGCGCGATGCCTTCCTCGAGGATCTTCGCGCCTTCGTTGACGAGCGCGAAGATGCAGCGCTCGACGATCTCCTCGGCGGAGATCTTGCGGCGCACGACTCCCATCTCGCGCGAGGCGCCCACGATCAGCTCCTCCACGGCCGGATCGGGCAGCGCGTCTCGCTTGCCGGCCTCGTAGCGATACCAGCCCGCCCCGGTCTTCTGGCCGAACCGGCCCAGCTCGCAGAGGCGGTCGGCGACGATCTGCTTGCGCAGTCCGGGGTGCTCGGCGTAGCGGCGCTTGCGGATGAACCAGCTCACGTCGCCACCCGCAAGGTCGGCCATGCGGAAGACACCCATGGCCATGCCGAACTTCTCCAGCGCCTTGTCCACTTGCTGCGGCAGCGCGCCCTCCTCGATGAGCAAGAGCGCCTGCTCGACGTAGCGCGCCAGCATGCGGTTGCCGATGAACCCGTCGCACACGCCGGAGACCACGCCCGTCTTCTTCAGGGTCTTCGCCAGCGCCAGCGTGGTTGCGAGCACGTCCTTGCCGGTGGCCTTCCCGCGCACGATCTCGAGGAGCTTCATCACGTTGGCGGGGCTGAAGAAGTGCGTGCCGATCACGTCGGCAGGGCGGCGGGTGAAGGCGGCGATCCTGTCCAGATCGAGGGTGGAGGTGTTGCTCGCGAGGATGGCGCCCTTCTTCATCACCTCGTCGAGCTGCTTGAAGACGCCTTCCTTGACGGAGAGGTCCTCGAATACCGCCTCGATGACGATGTCGGCCTGCGCCACCTCTCCGTAGGAGAGCGTGGGGTGCAAGAGCGCCATGCGCTCCTCGACCTGCGCGGCGGTGAGCTTCCCCTTCTTCGCGCTGGCCTCGTAGTTCTTGCGGATCGCGCGCGATGCCCTTGTCCAGCGCCTCCTGTTTCACCTCCAGGACGTGCGACCGGGATGCCCGCGTTGGCGAAGTTCATCGCGATGCCGCCGCCCATGGTTCCGGCGCCGATGACCGCGGCGCTGCGGATCGGTCGCGTGGGCGTGTCGTCGGGCACGTCGGGAACCTTCGCTGCCGCGCGCTCGGCGAGGAAGACGTGCCGCAGCGCCTTCGACTCGGGCGAATGGAGCAGCTCGAGGAAGAGCTGCCGCTCGATCGCCACTCCCTCTTCGAACGGCTTCACCGACGCGGCCACCGCCTCGAGGCATTTCAGAGGCGCCGGATAGCCCTTCGACGCCGCGGTCACCATGTTGCGCGAGAAGGCGAGGAACGCCTCGGCGTCAGGGTGCTCGACGCGCTTCTCGCGCAGCACCGGGAGCGGCCGCTGCGCCGCCACCCGCTGCGCGAAGGCCACCGCGCCCGCGAGCAGGTCGCCCTCGATCACCTCGTCGAAGAGCCCCGCCTTGGCCAGCTTCTCCGACGGCACCGAGGCGCCCGACACCACCATGTTGAGCGCCGTCTCCAGCCCAACCGCGCGCGGCAGCCGCTGCGTGCCGCCCGCTCCGGGCAGAAGACCCAGCTTCACCTCCGGCAGCGAGATCTGCGCTCCCGGCGCCGCCACCCGGTAATGGCACCCCAGCGCCAGCTCGAGACCGCCGCCCATGGCGAGGCCGTGGACCGCGGCGACAACCGGCTTCTCGCTCCGCTCGATCTCGCGGATGACGGTGGGAAGGTTGGGCTCCATGGACGAGCGCGGCGTCCCCAGCTCGTTGATGTCGGCGCCGGCGGAGAAGGATCTGCCTGAACCGGCAAGCACCACCGCCGAGACCGCGGGATCCTGGTTGGCCTTGTCGAGACCCGCGAGGATTCCGGCGCGCACCGCGTGCGCGAGCCCGTTGACCGGCGGGTTCTCCAGCCGGATCACCGCCACTGCGCCCTCTTTCCTGTAGTCGGCCCCGCTCATGTTCCCTCCGCCATCGCGCTCGCGGCGACGAACTGCTCCCGGTGATGGTCGGTGTCGCCCAGCGCCATCTCCAGCGCCGTCAGGCGGCGGAAGAGTGGCTGACGGCGATCTCGTCGGTGACGCCCATGCCGCCGTGCAACTGCACCGCCTGCTGGCCGACGAACCGGCAGGCGTTCCCCACCACCACCTTGGCCGCAGACAGCCCGCGCTGCCGCTCGCGGCCTGCCGGCTGCGCCGCGCGCATGGCGGCGAGATAGCTCATCGAGCGCGCCTGCTCCACGTGGATGAGCATCTCCGCCATCCGGTGCTGCAGCGCCTGGAACTTCCCGATCGGCACGCCGAACTGCCTGCGCGTCTTCGTATACTCGACGGTCGCGTCCAGCGTCGCCTGCAGGGCTCCCGTGGCATCGGCACAGACCGCCGCGAGACCCAGGTCGAGCGCGTCCACGATGGCGTCGAAGGCGCGCCCTTCCTCGCCGACCAGCGTCCCGCGAGCGCCGGCGAGCGTCACTTCCGCCGCGCAAGCGCCGTCCATCGTGCGATAGGGCGTCAGCGACGCGTCTTCGCGGCGCACCGTGAAGAGCGAGAGGCCGCCCTGCGTGCGCGCCGAGACGAGCAGGTGGTCCGCGGCGGGCGCGTGCGCGACGACGCACTTCTGCCCCTCGAGCGACCAGGCGCCGCCGCCGCGCTGCGCGACGGTGGTGACGCGCTGCCGATCATAGCGGGCGCCCGGCTCGAAGTGCGCCAGCACCGCGATGTGCTCTCCGGACGCCATCGCGGGGAGCCATTCCTCGCGCTGCGGCGCGGAGGCGAGGCCGCGGACGAGGGAGGTCGCGATGATCGCCGAGGAGACGTACGGCTCGAGCAGCATCGCCTTGCCCATCGCGGTGACGGTGAGGAGCGTCTCCACCACCGCCGGCGCCATGCCGCCCTGCGCCTCGGGTACTTGAAGCGAGAGCAGCCCGAGCTCGCCGAGCTTCGACCAGATCTCGCGGCTCCAGCCCTCGCGCGACTCGAGGATCTTGCGGCGCGCCTCGAACGAGTACTGCTCGGAGAGGAAGCGCTGGACCATGTCGCTGAGCTGTTGCTGCTCCGGCGTGGGAGTAAAGCGCATGGGAAGCTCCTACAGGCCGAGGAGGGTCTGGGCGATGATGTTCTTCTGGATCTCGTTGGACCCGCCGTAGATGGAGGTCTTGCGCAGGTTCAGATAGGCGGCGCCCAGCCGCGCCGCATGGTCCGGACCCACTGCCGGCACGGGGGCGCCTTCGCGCTCGCGGCGCAACGGCAGCGCATAGGGCCCCACCGCGTGCATCATCAGCTCGGAGAGGGCCTGCTGGATCTCGGTGCCCTTGATCTTCAGCAATGACGCCTCGGGTCCGGGAGCGCGCCGCTCGGCCTCGGCGGAGATGACGCGGAGGTTGGTGATCTCCAGCGCCATCAGCTCGATCTCCACCTGCGCCACCTGCGCGGCGAAGGCCGGGATCCTCGAGGAGGGGCCGCCCGTTCTTCCGCTCGGATGCGGCGATGCGCTTGAGCCTGCGCAGCTCGCGCTTGGAGGAGCCGACGCCGGCGATGTTGGTGCGCTCGTGGCCGAGGAGGAACTTGGCGTAGGTCCAGCCGCTGTTCTCCTCGCCGACGAGGTTCTGGACGGGCACCTCCACGTCCTCGAACCAGACCTCGTTGACCTCGTGGCTGCCGTCCACCAGCGTGATCGGCCGCACCCGGACGCCGGGGCTCTTCATGTCGACGAGCAAGAAGGAGATGCCCGCCTGCGGCTTCGCTTTCGGATCGGTGCGCACCAGGCAGAAGATCCAGTTGGCGTGCTGCGCCAGCGTGATCCAGGTCTTCTGGCCGTTGACCAGGTACTTGTCGCCCTTGCGCTCTGCCCGCGTCTTGAGCGATGCGAGGTCGGATCCGGAGCCCGGCTCCGAGTAGCCCTGCGCCCACCAGTCCTCGCCGGAGAGGATGCGCGGCAGGAAGCGCTTCTGCTGCGCCGCGTTCCCGAAGCGCATGATCACCGGGCCCACCATCTTCAGGCCGAAGGGCAACAGGCGCGGCGCCCCGGCGGCAGCGCTCTCCTCCTCGAAGATGAACTGGCGCACCGGGTCCCAGCCGGTTCCGCCGAATTCCTCCGGCCAGTTGGGGCCGCCCCAGCCGCGCTGGTGGAGGATGCGCTGCCAGCGCAGGGTGTCGTCGCGCGACACCTCCATGCCCTCCAGCACCCTCTGGCGGGTTGCATCGGGCAGGCTCTGTGCGAGGAACGTCCGCACCTCGTCGCGAAACGCCAGCTCGTCCGGGGTGAAGGTCAGGTCCATGCCGCTCCTTGCGGAAGCCATTTCGCTGTGCGAAACTACGTTTCGTGCCACGCGTCGCGCGCACTATAGCCAGACCCGGCGCCGCGAGCGCGCCCGATCGCAAGTCGGTGGGCGCCTTGCGCCGCGGCCTCGACGTGCTGCGCTGCTTCGGTCCGCGCGATCGCTGGCTCGCCAACCAGGAGATCGCCGCGCGCACCGGGCTTGCGCGGCCCACCGTCTCCCGCCTCGCCTACACGCTCACGCAGCTGGGCTTCTTGCGCCACTCGCCCTCGGCGCGCAGGTACGCGCTGGGGAGCGCCGCGGTGAGCCTCGGCTATTCGGCGCTCTCGCAGATCGACATCCGCCGCGTCGCCCGGCCGCTCTTGCATGCCCTCTCCCAGCAGACGAACTCGTCGGTCCACCTGGCCATCAACGACGGCCTGCACATGCAGGTGGTCGACACCTACTACCATTCCGGCGTCTTCGTCATCGACATCGGCTCGCGCGTGTCCATCGTCACCACCTCGCTGGGGCGCGCCTACGTCTGCGCGCTGCCCGAGGACGAGCGCAAGGCCATCCTCGGGCAGCTCCGCGAGCGCCGGCCGTCGGAGTGGCCGACGGTGCGGCGCAGGTTCGAAGAGGCGTTCCGCGACTACGCGCAGTACGGCTTCTGCCTCGGCCTGGGAGACTGGCGGCGCGAGGTCAACGCCGTCGCGGTGCCGCTCGATCCCGGCGACGGAACCAGACCGGTGGTGATCGGCTGCAGCGGCGCCGCGTTCCAGCTCGCCCCGGATCTGTTGCGCCGCGACATCGGGCCGCGGCTCCTGGCGCTGGTGGGAAACCTCCGCGCCATGGTCACCTCGCACGACTGAGCCCGGCGCCGGTCAGGGCGTGGGGGCCCAGACGGCGCACTTGTGATCGGCCGCGAACCCTGATTCCGCCAAAGGCTGTGGCGGCAGCAGCGACTGCATCCGGTCGGTGGCCCGATCGTACGCGGTCCAGAGCGGCGTCCCGAAGCCGTTCGGGTCTCCCACCTTGGCGAAGTTGGTCCAGTACGACACCATCGCCTGCGAGAGCTGCTGCTGGTCCGCCGCCAGCGCGGGATGCGGGATCTGCGAGCGCAGGTCGAAGAGGTATTGCAGCTCGGAGGCGTGGGCGGATCCGTAGGGATAGCTGACCGGTGGCAGGAAGAGCTGCGGCGCGTTCTCGTCGTTGAACTCGTACGCGTGGGTGGGCACGAATTGCGAGAGCAGCCGCGCCGCCTTGCGCGAGTTGCAGGCGAAGATCGCGTCGGTGCCCAGCGCCGAGAGGGCCAGGTCCGGGCTGGGGAAGGCCGCCAGCGGATAGAACGAGGCCAGGAACGCCGCCGTTCCGGGCGGCACGCCCAGGGTCGCGGCGATGGCGCCGGTGTACTGCGACGCGGCGAGCGGGCCGCGGACCAGATCGAAGCTGGTGGCGACGAAGAGCCGCCATTCGTCGTGGTTCGAGCCTTCGATCACCGGCACGCGGTTGAACTGCCCCGAGGTGAACGCGGCCCCGACGGACTGCGTGAGCACCTGGCCGTCCAGGTCGGGAATGACCGAGGCGGTGCCGGTGGCGGCGAGCGCCGCGAGGAGCGTGCCCACCGGCAACGCGCGCAGGCAGGAGAGGCTCTGATCCGCGCAACCCGCGAGGGCGGCCACGGCGCTTCCCTGCGCCTCTGCCTGCGCGAGCGAGGGCTGGCTGAGCGCGTACGCGCCGCTCTCCACGATGGCCCGGTGGAACAGCCCGGCGGAGAGCGGCGAGGCGAGGTGCGAGTGCACGCTGAGGCCGCCCGCCGACTCGCCGAAGATGGTGACGCGCCGCGGGTCGCCGCCGAACTTCGCGATGTTCCGCTGCACCCAGCGCAGCGCCGCCTGCTGGTCCATCAGCCCCTGGTTGCCCGAGCCGTGCCCGGACTCGGCGCTGAGCGCGGGATGGGCGAAGAACCCGAACACGCCGAGGCGATAGTTGAGCGTGACCACCACCACGCCCCGCTGCACGAGGCGGGCAGGGTCGTAGTCGTCGCTCTCGCCCACCAGCAGCGCGCCGCCGTGGATCCAGACCATCACCGGGAGCTTTCCCTCTCCCTCGCGACCCTCGCCGTCCCGCCCCTCGCCGTCGTCGCCGCGCGCGGGAGCAAAGACGTTGAGGAAGAGGCAGTCTTCGCTCTCGCTGGCAAGACCGAAGGGCGAGGCGCCCTGCGCGCAGTGGGCAGCGAAGGCGGTCGCATCGCGCACGCCGTGCCAGCGCGGCTGCGGCTGCGGGGGACGCCAGCGCAAGTCGCCGACCGGCGCCGCGGCGTAGGGAATGCCGAGAAATCTCACCATGCCTGCCGCGCGCGTGCCGCGGACCGCTCCTTCGCGGGTGGAGACCACCGGCGCCTTCGACTCGGCGACTGCCGCCGAGGCGGTGAGGAGCGCTGCCAGGATGCCCAGACTGCGGAGTTGGTTGCGCATGGCTCGTTTCCCCGGGTTGGATTTCATTCTGCGAAATGCAGTTGCGCGGAGCGTGGAATCCGCGGCGCAGCCTAGCGAAGTGGTGTACGGAAGGAAAGGCGACGGCTGCCGCCCGCCGGCAGCGCTGCCGATTGCCGCAGAGGAGCGCCATGTCACTTCTTCCCAGCTACCGCGGCAGCGTGAACGCCTGGGAATGCGACGAGAACGCTCACTTGAACGTGCGCTTCTTCCTCGCCAAGGTGGACCAGGGACTCCCTTTCGCTCTGCATGCGCTGGGACTTCGCGAGCAGAGGCCGCGCATCCGCGCCCAGCACGTCCGCTTCCTGCGCGAGGCGCGGCTGGCGACTCCGCTCACCGCCTGGACCGGCCTTGCGGCAGGACCCGGGCTCACCCTCTATTCGGAGCTGCGTCACAGCCGGACCGAGGAGGTGATGGCTGCCGTGCTCACCGAGGTGGACTTCCTGGCGGCGGACGGGACGCCGCATGTCCCGTCGTTGCCTGCCGGCGCGGCCAGGTGCGAGGTGCCGGAGCACGGAGCTCCCCGCGGCATCGGCGCAGGCGCCGCCTCGCTGCGGCCCGAGCGCGGCGCCGTCGCGGAGCTGGGCTTCGTCGAGATCGGCCGCGGCTCGGTGGCGCCGTGGGAGTGCGACCTTCATGGAGAGCTGGAGTCGTTCCAGTACGTGGGCCGCATCTCCGACAGCGTGGTCAATCTGATGGCGCAGTTCCAGACCGACGAGGAGCTGTCGCGAAGGTCGCGCGGCGAGGAGGGCGGCGCCCTGGTGGAGCTTCGCATCGTGCACCACGCGCCGCTGCGCGAAGGCGACCTCTTCACCATCCAGTCGGGCATCGCGGCGGTGGGCCGCAAGACGCAGCACATCGTGCACCTCGTCTTCGACGAGCGATCGCGCGCCTGCGTGGCCAGCGCGGAGGGCATCGCGGTGGCGATGGACCTCAAGACGCGGCGCGCGCTGGAGTTGCCCGAGGAGCGGCGGCAGCGGATCGAGGCGCGGCTCCTGCGGCTTCCGCGCTGAGGCCTCAAGGGATCCGCGCGGCCACCTCGGGCTTGAAGGTGTACGGGTCGGTGGGCGTCCGCTGCGCGAGGATGTCTTGAAGGCGCAGTTGCACCGAGGCGAGCACTTTAGGGTGCGTGATCACGTAGAAGCGGTCCTCGCGGACGGCGTCGAAGGTCATCCGCGCCACCTCCGCGGCGGTGAGCCGGCCGGAGGAGACCGCCCTCGAAGAGCGCTCGCGGGCGGCCTTCTGCGAAGGCGTCGGCTCGCCGCCCTGGGTCAACTCCGGCGGACGGTTTCGCTCGGAGTTGGAGATGTTGGTGGGCACGAAGGCGGGACAGAGCACGGAGACTCCCACGCGCGCGTTGGCGGCGCGCAGGTCGTGGTGCAGCGTCTCGCTCAGGGCCACCACGCCGTGCTTGCTCACGTTGTACACGCCCATCAGCGGCGCACAGACCAGGCCCGCGGCCGACGCGGTATTCACCACGTGGCACTCGCTGCCCTGCTCGAGCATGAGGGGGACGAAGCTGCGGATGCCGTGGACGACGCCCATGAGGTTGACGCCCATGACCCACTGCCAGTCGGCGAGGCTCGCTTCCCAGACGAACCCTCCGCCGCCCGCGACGCCGGCGTTGTTGAAGAGCAGGTGGGCAGCGCCGAACTCTTTCACGGTCTCTGCCGCCAGGCGCTCCACCTCGGCGGCGCTGGAGACGTCGGTGCGCACGCCCATCGCCTCCGCGCCCGAGCGGCGCGCCTCCTCCACCGCCTCGTCCAGCGCGTCCTGCTGCACGTCGGCGAGCGCCAGCTTCATGCGCTCGCGGGCGCCGATGCGCGCGAGCTCGCGCCCGAAACCGCTGCCCGCGCCGGTGACGACGGCGACCTTGCCGGCCAGATCCTTCATGGCTGCCTCCCTGCGCTCGGATACCACGCCAAGGACGCGGGCGGCGGGTGGCGCCGTTTCAAACCGTGAAACGCGCTCGCGGCGGCAAGGGGGGCGCCACTTGAAATGGCGACCGCAAGTGACGTATCGCAGCCGGCAGCCGCGCAGGCATCACCTTCACCTTCCCCGAAGGGGCAGACATGAAAACGACCCGGACGTTGCCGTGGCTCCTGGCTGCGATGATCGCAGCGGCGGCCTTCCCCGCGCACGCGCAGATCAAGATCGTCTACATCGACCCGCTCTCCGGGCTGATGGCCGCCACCGGCGACCACGGCCTGCGCGAGCTGAAATTCGCGGCCGAGCGGGTGAACGAGCGCGGCGGCATCCTCGGGCAGAAGCTCGAGGTCACGGCCATGGACAACAAGCTCTCCCCTCAAGAGAGCCTCTCGCTCCTCAACCGCGCCATCGACGAGGGCTACCGCTACATCTTCCAGGGCGACGGCTCCAGCGTGGCCGCCGCGCTCATCGACGGCGTCGAGAAGAACAACACCCGCAATCCCGACAAGCCGGTGCTCTTCCTCAACTACGCCGCGGTGGATCCCGACTTCACCAACTCCAAGTGCAGCTTCTGGCACTTCCGCCTCGACGCCAACAGCGACATGAAGCTGCAGGCCATCGTCAACTCGATGGTGAACGACAAGGAGATCAAGAAGGTCTACATCATCGGGCAGGACTATTCGTTCGGCCACCAGGTCTCCAAGACCGCCAAGGAGCTGCTCAAGGAGAAGCGCCCCGACGTGCAGGTGGTGGGCGACGAGCTGCACCCCCTGGCGAAGGTGAAGGACTTCGCGCCCTACGTGGCCAAGATCCAGGCCAGCGGCGCCGACACGGTGATCACCGGCAACTGGGGCAGCGACCTGGCCCTGCTGGTGCGGGCGGCCAACGACGCCGGGCTCAAGGCGACCTTCTATACCTTCTATGCGGGCGTGGTGGGAGCGCCCACCGCCATCGGCGAGGCGGGCGTCGGGCGGGTGAAGGTCGTTTCCTACTACGGCCTCAGCGACGCCACCTCCAAGGAGATTCAATACCTCCAGGCATTCAAGAAGAAGTATGGCGCTACCGAGGATCCCTACACGACGGCGATGCAGAACGGGCTCGATCTGCTGGAGAAGGCGATGCTGCAGACCAGGAGCACCGATCCCGCCAAGGTGGCGAAGGCGATGGAAGGGATGAAGCTGGACGGCTACTTCGGGCCGGTCGAGATGCGGGCGCAGGACCACCAGCTCATCCAACCGCTCTTCATCGGGACCTTCGCCAAGGTGGACGGCAAGACGGTGAAGTTCAACGCCGACGGCACCAAGGAATTCGGCTTCCGCACCGACCACAAGATCGCCGCGCAGCAGACCGCGATGCCCACGACCTGCCAGATGAAGCGGCCGTGAATGTGTGAAGCGCAAGCACCTGTACGGGGACACCATGCGCCGCCGCGCGCGACCATGGTGTCCCCAGTGACCTGGAGCGCAGAGATTGACGAGCTCCACCGGCGCGAGGAGCTGGCGCGCCGCATGGGCGGCGCCGACAAGGTCCGCCGCCAGCACGAGGCGGGCAAGCTCACCGTTCGCGAGCGCATCGGCAAGCTCCTCGACGCCGGCAGCTTCCACGAGATCGGCGCCACCGCCGGGAAGGCGCGCTACGGAGAAGACGGCGAGCTGCTCGATCTGGTCCCCGCCAACTTCGTCTTCGGCCGCGGGCGCATCGAGGGGCGTCCGGTGGTGGTGGCGGGGGACGACTTCACCGTGCGCGGCGGCGCGGCGGACGCCTCCATCTGGCTGAAGCAGGTCACTGCCGAGCAGATGGCCTTCGAGCTGCGCCTGCCCATCTTCCGGCTCGTCGACGGCACCGGCGGCGGCGGCTCGGTGCGGATGCTGGAGACGGAAGGGCGCACCTACGTGCCGGCGAACCCGGGCTGGGAGCACGTGGTCGCCAATCTCGGTCTCGTGCCGGTGGTCGCGCTCGGCCTCGGGCCGGTGGCGGGACTGGGCGCTGCGCGGCTGGTCTCCAGCCACTACTCGGTGATGGTGCAGGGCCTCTCGCAGATGTTCATCGCGGGCCCGCCGGTGGTGGCGCGGGTCGGCGAGAAGCTGACCAAGGAGGAGCTGGGCGGCGCCGCCATCCACGCCAAGTCGGGCGCCGTCGACCAGGTGGTGGCGAGCGAGGAGGAGGCGTTCGCGCACGCCCGCCGCTTCCTCTCCTATCTGCCCTCGTCGGTCTTCGAGCTTCCGGCGCGAGGCTCTACCGCGGACCCGCCCGATCGGCGGGAGCCATGGCTGATCGAGGCCGTCCCGCGCGATCGCCGCAAGGTCTACGACATGCGCAAGGTCATCGCCGCGGTGGCCGACGCCGGCTCCTTCTTCGAGATGGGCCGCAAGTTCGGCAGCCCCGCCATCACCGGACTTGCGCGCCTGGACGGCTGGCCGGTGGCGCTGCTGGCGAGCGATCCGCACTACTACGGCGGCGCGTGGACGGCGGATGCCGCGCAGAAGGTCACCCGCTTCGTCGACCTTGCCAGCACCTTCCACTTGCCCGTCGTGCACCTCGTCGACCTGCCGGGATTCATCATCGGGCTCGAGGCGGAGAGGACGGGCACCATCCGCCACGGCGCGCGGGCGCTGGCCGCCATCTACCAGGCGAAGGTGCCGTGGTGCTCGGTGCTCATCCGCAAGGCCTTCGGCGTGGCCGGCGCCGGGCACCAGAACCACGCGCGCCTGCATTACCGATTCGCCTGGCCCTCGGGCGACTGGGGCTCCTTGCCGGTGGAGGGCGGCATCGAGGCGGCCTATCGCGCCGAATTGGAGGCGGCGCCGGATCGGCCGCGGCTGCACGCGGAGATCGAGGAGCGGCTCAACCGCGTGCGCTCGCCCTTCCGCGTGGCCGACGCGTTCGGCGTGGAGGAGATGATCGATCCGCGCGACACCCGGCCGCTGCTCTGCGAGTTCGCGAATCTTGCCGCGCGGCTGCGCGAGCCAGGCCCGGTGGCCACCGCCATGCGGCCCTGAAAGGATGCGACGATGAATCCGCAGATCCTCGCCTTCATCGAGATGCTCGAGGCCACCATTCCGGCCGACACGCCGAAGATGTGGCAGCTCACGCCCGCCCAGGCGCGCGAGCAGAGCGAGCGCTTCTTCGCGCCGTTCAATGCCGGCGGTCCGCAGATGGCGGAGGTGCGCGAGGTGCGGGTGGGCGCGCGCCGGGGCGAGGTGCCGGCGCGGCTCTACGTTCCCAAGGGAGCCCAGGCCGCATCGCGCGGGCTCCTCTACCTGCACGGCGGCGGGTTCGTCGTCGGCAGCTTGAATACCCACGACCGGCTGGCGCGCGAGCTGGCGGCACGGCTCTCCGCGCGCGTGCTCTCGCTCGACTATGGGCTCGCGCCGGAGCACCCCTATCCGCAGGGCCTGGACGATTGCGTGGACGCCGCGCGCTGGGTCGCCGCGCAAGCGGGTGCGCTGGGGATGGATCCTGCGCGGCTGATCATCGGCGGCGACTCCGCCGGCGCGAACCTGAGCGCGGGCACGCTCCTGCGCCTGCGCGACGAGGGAGAAGCGGCCGCCTTCTGCTGCGCGATCTTCCTCTACGGGCGCTTCACGGTCGGCGAGACCGATTCATTGCGCGCCTGGGGCGACCGCGAGCTGATCCTCTCCCGCAAGCAGATGAAGTGGTTCGCCCAGGCCTATGCCGGAACCGGCGCGCCGCCGGCCGGCCCCTATGTCGCGCCGGTGGAAGCGGACCTGCGCGGCCTTCCTCCGGCCATCCTGGTGGTGGGCACGCTGGACCCGCTGCTCTCCGATTCCCAGCTCTTCGCCAAAGCGCTGCAGAAGGCGGGCGTCCGCGCCGAGCTGCACGTCTACCCGGACGGTATCCACGCCTTCCTGCAGATGCCCATGTTCGACATGACCGGCGATGCGCTGGAGAAGATCGCGGCCTTCGTGCGCAGGTGCTAGCGCGCCCGGCGCAATTCCGGTCGCGATGGACTGCACGAACATCGCTGACACCTTGGACTCACCCCCTGTGGCACCGATCGCGTCCTGGCGAATGCCTGTCCGCGATGTCGTCGGTCCGCGTCAGCGATGTTCTCACCCCTGGGCCCCGCGGTTATCGCTTCAGTCTCTCCACCGACAGGGCGAGGAACGCCGTTATCGCGAGGTCGCTTGCGCGCGACAGCGGGATCTCGCAGAGGCCAGGAGCCTCTCTGGATCGGAGCGCTCGCCGAAGCCGCCGCGCTCCTGGTCCTCAAAGAAGCTCGAATCCCGGCTGGATCGCGATGACCTGCGGAAGGGCCGCTCCCGACGCCCGGGCAACCCGCTGACTGCGCTGTCACCAAAGCAACTCGCACCCGCGCTGGCTCACGAGGGGCCCTATCTCGCCTCTGAGTCGACGATGAATCGATGGTCCGCAGTGACGGCACGCGCGCGTGCACGGTGCATCGGGCTAGCGTTCCACCGCGTTTGGCGACGAGAATGGCATCGACCCCAAGGGCGTCGTATTGCCGTCGTACTGCAGTCCGACAACGGGAAGCCGATGCGAGGTAGCACCATGCTCGCAACTCCGCAGTTGGCTCGGCCGGGGGGTGACGCTGATCCAAGCGATTGAGCGGGTCTCGACCCAGACCGCGGTTGACACTCGCCGAGGAAGTATGCTATTCAAACCGGATGGGTAGCGCGCGGCAGACGTCGTTCAAGTTCCCGACTCGCGGAGGGAAGCGGAAGGGTGCCGGGAGACCCAGGACGCGGCCGCATCCCGGCCTCGTCGGTCCCGGCGTGCCGCACGTCCGGCGGCCGGACTTCGCCGCGCGACATCCGGTGCACGTGACGATGCGACTGCAGCCCGGAGTCGGATATCTGCGGACGTATCAGCGCGCGAAGGTCGTCGAGGACGCGCTCCGGGCGGCGCGCGAGCGGTTCGGCGTGCGGATCATCCACTACTCCATCCAGGGCAACCACCTGCACCTCATCGTCGAGGCCCAAGATCAGGCCGCGCTTTCGCGCGCCTTGCAGGGCCTGGCCACGCGGCTGGCGCGGCGTCTCAACAAGCTGTCAGGCCGGCGCGGTCCGGTCTTCGCCGACCGCTACCACTCGCACCCGCTGAAGACGCCTCGCGAGGCAAAGCACGCCGTCCGCTACGTCCTGACGAATTACCGCCACCACGCGCTGGAGTACCTGCCTGCGGGCTGGACGGACCCGCTCGCGTCCGCGCGGTTCACGCAGGAGCGTCCCGGCGGGGACGCTCCTGTGCTCGCGCCTTCTGTCTGGCTACTGCGTGTGGGTTGGCGACTCTAGGTCACCATCCACGGCGACGGCAGCACCTCGACGTCCTCGAAGCGCGTGGCGCTGTGACACGGGCACAACGAGGAGCCATTCGCGGCCGCACGTCTCCAGCGACATCCGTAGGACCGGACGCCGGCTGACCTTCGCGACGGCCAATCGCAGGCGGGCTTTTCTGAGGGGACTCAAGAAGATCGCCCGTCGCCACGGCTCCGCACGGCGAATCCGCTTGGTGATGGACAACCTCAACATCCATTCCCGCGCCTCGGTGACCGTGCTCGGAGCGCTCGCTGGACGCCAGCTGGCTCGACGATGCCGAGCTCGAAGCCAGCATGGTCTCATCCGAGCGCCTCGGCAGGCGCCGTGATCGACTGGCGCTTCCGAGTGGATGATGCACGGCGCGTCTTCAGGTACGACGGACTCACCGCGCATCGGTCGCGAGCATCTAGCTCGACCGCCCAGCGGCGATTGGTATCGTCGCCTTGGATCGACATTCGGGCTGTGTTGGAGCGCGCTGTATCCTCGCGGGTTACGGAGCCATCGTCGAAGTTGACCTGGTTGGTACGATTCCACGAGCGCGAGTTCGCGGCCTCCGTTGACGGCAAGATGGGTCTTACCGTCGGGCTCTTTGAGCAGTGCGGATTGCAGCACGGCGCATTCACCAGGCGCGGCTCCCATCGCCGCGCCCGGACCTCTTGCTACCGCGCGGCCTGGATCTGCCCGCGGATCTCACCGGGCTTGTTGTTCTGGGTGTGCACGTTCACGTAGGCCCTGCCGCTGCCCAGGAGCGCGATCACGTCCTGCATCGACATGGGCGAGCCGTCCGGGTTCTTGCCCTTGATGGCGGACGCGTCGATGGTGCCCGACCCGCTGGCGCTTCCGTTGCCGCTGTCGGTCATGGCGAGCGGCGCCACCACCGGACCGGGCGTGCCCGGGTCTCCGACATGGATGTGCGCCGCGGTGAACGGGCTGCTCAAGCCGGTCGCGTCGACCTTGTACCGGATCGTCTGGCCGTCGACGTCGAAGGTGGCCGTGCCCGAAGGCGTGGCCGACCCCACGTTCGGCTGCGGCCTTTCGCTCGCCGAGTCCATGGTCGCGCGGAAGCTCTGCGCGCCCGCCTGCATGCCGGAGCCGGACATGCCGGAGCTGGACATGCTGCCGGAGCTGGACGTGCCGGAGCCGGACATGCTGCCGGAGCTGGACGCGTCCGTCTTCGACGCCTGGCTCCCGGCGCAGGCGGCCATTGCGAAGATCATCACCACTGTCATCGTTCGATTCATGGGGTCCTCCCGGAAAGAGAAAGGTGTTCGAGCACGAGCGAGGCCCGGCGTCAACGATTCGGCCCGATGGCGCCGGCCCGCCGGAGCGCCTCGACCTCCTCGTCTGCGAGCCCCAGCTCGCCCTGCAGCACCTCCCGGGTGTGCTCCCCGAGCAGCGGCGCCGCGGCGCGCACTCCGCCCGGAGTCCCGGAGAGCCGGAAGTACGGCGAGACCACGCTCACGGTTCCCGCCACCGGGTGCTCGCACTGCGCGAACACGCCGCGCGAGAGCGCCTGGGGATGCTCGACCACCTTGTCGAGGCCATTGATCCTGCCGACGGGAATGCCTGCCGCAAGCAGAATCGCCTCCCACTCGTCATAGGTCCGGGTGAGAAACTTCTCCTGCAAGATGGCGATGAGCGACTCGCGGTTGCGGTTGCGCTCGGCATTGCTGCGATAGCGCGGGTCGTCTCGCAGGTGCTCGAGGCCGAGCAGCGGGCAGAAGGTCTTCCAGAGCGAATCGCTCCCCACCGCGATGGCCAGGTCCTCGGTGCGGGTGCGGAAGGTCTGGTAGGGCAAGAGCGCCCGGTAGGAGGTGCCCATCGGCCGCGGCACCACTCCGTCCGCGCGATGGGTGGCGATGGCGGTGTCGAGCAGCCCGAGCTGCCCTTCGAGCATGGAGACGTCGATGTACTGCCCTCGCCCCGTCCGGCCGCGCGCATGCAGCGCGGTGAGGATGGCGAAGCCGGCGTTCATTCCCGCGGTCATGTCGGCGATGGAGACGCCGCAGCGCACGCCCCTTCCGCCCATCTCGCCGGTCACGCTGATCATCCCGCTCTCCGCCTGGACGATGAGGTCCATTGCGGCGCGCTCGCGATACGGCCCGGTCTGGCCGAATCCGGAGATGGAGCAATAGACGATGCCCGGCCGGCGCGCGGCGACTCGCGCGTAGTCGATGCCCAGCCGCTCCACGGTTCCGACGCGGAAGTTCTCCAGGAGCACGTCGGCGCGGTCGAGCAGCCGGAAGAACAGCTCCTTGCCCTGCGCGTGCTTGAGGTCGATCTCGACGCTCTTCTTGTTGCGGTTGAGGGCGACGAAGTACGCCGAGTCCTCGCCGTAGAAGGGCGGGCCCCACTTGCGCGCGATGTCGCCGCTGCCCGGCGTCTCCAGCTTGATCACCCGCGCGCCGAAGTCGGCCAGGAGAGTGGACGCGAGCGGACCCGCGAGCGCGTGCGAGAGATCGAGAACCGTGATGTCGTCGAGCGCGCCTTGCATGCAGGCCCCCCGTGGTGAGGCTCGATACCACGGCCGCGCGGCAGGAGCGTGCGGGCAGGCGAGCCGTTTCGCTCTGCGGAACCGCTCTCGGGGGGGGTTGCGAACGACGATCCGATATGGAACATGGATCCACCCCGTGTGCGGGAGGGGATCTTCCGCGCCTGCAGCCCAACAGCACAGGAGGAGTGCATGCGAATGTTCTCGAGAGCGAGCACAAGGTGGTGGTCCCCCTCGTTGGCCGTCCTCTTGGCTGCGGCCGCCGCGTCGGCGCAGACCGGCACTTCCGGGCCCGGCGGCGCGCCTCCGACCGGCGCGCAGCAGGGAAAGCCGCAATCGCCGGAAACCGCCCCCCAGGCGCCCACCGCAGCAGCCATTCCCGGCGTGGTCGGCCTGGGGCCGTCGCGTGAGGTCAAGCTGGGGCCGGATACCTGGTTCCGCTTCGCGGCCCAGATCCAGGCCTGGGCGCAGGCCCACCAGGATCGCCTCACCACCGGGGGCGACGGCCTCTACGGCTACGACTTCCTCTGCCGCCGCTGCCGCTTCTTCACCACCGGATCGGTGGTCAAGAACGTGTTCTTCAACTTCCTCTTCGAGGCCGCAAACGTGGGCAAGGCCGATCCCACCAGCGGCGCCCGGACTGCCCCCACTCCACAAGTTCTCGACGCCTACGGCCAGGTCAAGTTCACCGACTGGTTCTGGCTGAGCGCCGGCAACATCCTCATGCCGCTCACCCGCAACGGCACGCAGCCGACCACCACCTACCTGAGCCTGGACACCGCCAACGTCGCCGCCACGCCGGCGCTCCAGGGCAACACCTTCGTGCTTCGCGACCTCGGGTTCCAGGCCAACGGATTCTTCGTGGACAACCACCTCGAGTACCGCCTCGGCGTCTTCCAGGGCACCCGTCAGGCGTCGTTCACGGGTACGCTCTCGGCCACCGGCGCCTGCGTCGCGCCGGCCTGCACCCCGAACGGCGCCGCCGGCCACAACGGCCCGCGCGTGGTCGCGTCGCTGATGTTCGACTTCCTCGACCCGGAAGTGGGCTACGTGAACGGCGGCCACTACTACGGCACCAAGAAGGTCCTCGGCGTGATGGGCAACTTCGACTACCAGTCGCTCCGCACCGACGGCCAGCCTGCGCCCGGGCACCTCGAAAAAGAACGCCGTACTACGGCTTCAGCGCCGCCGCCTTCCTGAACTATCCGCTCAGCGGCGTGGCCAGCCGCACCGGAGGCGACGAGCTCGCCGCCCTCTTGCA
The DNA here is from genome assembly GCA_963792275.1 of uncultured delta proteobacterium. Taxonomy (GTDB): domain Bacteria; phylum Myxococcota; class Myxococcia; order Myxococcales; family 40CM-4-68-19; genus 40CM-4-68-19. The sequence goes on along the minus strand of CAWBVQ010000002.1, from coordinate 424,241 downwards.
ATTCGGCTACTACGACGGCGGCTTCACCCAGACGGCCGCGGGCGTGACCACCAACCCCGGCACCTATTCCAACATCCTCAAGCAGACCAACTACCTGGCAGAGGCGGCGTACTACAACCACGCCGCCAAGTTCTCCGTCTTCGGCAAGTACGAGATGCGCAAGATCAGCGACGACTACGTGGCGCCGCTCAAGGCGGCGAGCAACCAGACCTGGATCGCGGGCGGCCTCAAGTACTACATCGCTCCCGCGAATCTGATGAACCTGACGCTGCAGTACGAGCGCATCAACAACGACGACGTGCCCGGCACGCAGCAGGGCGGCACCAACAACTTCACGCTCGCGTGGCAGACGATCCTCTACTGACAAAGGACGGAGGCGCGGCCGCCGGGAGGTAGCTTCCGACGGCCGCGAGAGCCGGAGACTTGCCCGACGATCGCTCGCCACGCCTGGAGGCGCCAGGTGCAATTCGTCCTCAGCTCGCTCCTCAACGGCGTCACCTACGGCCTGCTCCTCTTCATGCTCTCCAGCGGGCTGACGCTGATCTTCAGCATGATGTCCATCCTCAACTTCGCGCACGCGGCCTTCTTCATGCTGGGCGCGTACTTCGCCTACCAGATCAGCGTCGCCATCGGATTCTGGCCCGCGCTCCTGATCGCGCCGCTCCTGGTCGGCGTGCTCGGCGCCCTGGTGGAGCGCTACGGGCTGCGCAAGGCGCATCGCTTCGGGCCGGTGGCCGAGCTGCTCTTCACCTTCGGCCTCAGCTTCCTCGCGGTGGAGGCGGTGCAGCTCATCTGGGGCAAGGCCGCGGTGGACTACCGCGTGCCCGCCTCGCTGCAGGGCGCGCTCTTCACCTTCTACGGCACCACCTATCCCATCTACAAGGCGTTCATGATGGCGGTCTCGGTGGGCATGCTGCTCGCGCTCTACGCCGGGCCTCGCCTTCACCCGCATCGGGCTCGATCATCCAGGCCGCGCTCTCGCGGCCCGAGATGGTGCAGGCGCTCGGCCACGACGTGCCGCGCATCTTCACGCTGGTGTTCGGCGGCGGAACGGCGCTCGCCGGCCTCGCCGGCGTCATCGGCGGCAACGCGCTGGTCACCGAGCCGGGCATGGCCGATGCGATGGGGCCCATCGTCTTCGTGGTGGTGGTGGTGGGCGGCCTGGGATCGCTCGCCGGCGCGTTCGTGGCCTCGCTGCTGATCGGAGTGCTGCAGACCTTCATGGTGGGCGCCGACTACTCGATGCTCGACCTGCTGCGCGCGCTGCACGTGGAGATCGCACTCGGCGCCCGCTCTCGCCCGGCTGTCGCTCACGCAGCTTGCGCCGATCATGCCCTATCTCTTGATGGTGGCCATCCTCATCTTCCGCCCGCGCGGCATCATGGGAGCGCGCGAGACATGAAGACGCTCTTCTCGAAAAAGCGCGTCGCCGTCCTCGCCGTCTATCTCGCCGCCATCGTGCTCGCGCCGCTGCTCTCGCCCAAGGGCTATTGGCTCTCGCTGCTCTGCCAGATCGGCATCACCACCATCTTCGCGCTCTCCTTCAACATGCTGCTCGGCCAGACCGGGCTCCTCTCTTTCGGTCACGCCGTCTATTTCGGGCTGGGCGCGTTCGGCACCATCCACCTCCTGCGCGCGGTCCGCGAGCACTCGTGGGCGTTCCCGGTCACGCTGCTCCCGCTCGCGGGCGGCGCCGCCGGGCTGCTCTTCGGCATCGCCTCGGGCTGGGTGATCACCCGCAGGGCGGGCACCACCTTCGCGATGATCTCCCTGGGGATTGGAGAGATGGTCGCCGCAAGCTCGCTCATGTTTCCCGGCCTTCTTCGGCGGCGAGGGCGGCGTGTCCAGCAACCGCGTCACCGGGCGGGGCTGGTTCGGCATCAACTACGGATCGCCATTGCAGATGTATTACCTGATCGCCGGCTGGGCCTTCGTCTGCATCCTCGGCATGTACGCGCTCGCCGACACGCCGCTGGGCCGCCTCGCCAACGCCGTGCGCGACAACCCCGAGCGCGCCGAGTTCGTGGGCTACGACCCGCGCTGGGTGCGCTTCGTCATGGTGGTGCTCTCGGGTTTCTTCGCCGGCGTCGCCGGTGGCCTCACCGCCCTCAACTACGAGATCGTCACGGCGGAAACGCTCAGCGCCGCCACCTCCGGAATCGTGATCATGATGGCCTTCGTGGGCGGCGTCGGCTACTTCCACGGCCCCATCCTCGGCGCGGCGCTGATCACCGTGCTGCAGATCGTGGTCGCGGGCGTGACCGAGGCCTGGCCGTTCTACTTCGGCCTGCTCTTCCTGGGCGTGGTGCTCTTCGCGCCGGGCGGCATCGCCGGCATCCTCGCCGAGCACAAGCGCCTCTACGACGAGGGGCAATTGGGCCGCTCGCTGCGTGAGTATCTCTGGGCCGCCCTGCCTTTCGCGCTCTGCGCCCTTGGCATGATCACGCTGGTGGAGATGGCCTACGCGCTCGCCAACACCACCGAGCCGGGCAGCGCTCCCGTGCGCGTCCTCGGCCTCACGCTGAACGCGGCGCAGCCGCTCGGGTGGGCGCCCCCGGTGCTCGCGCTGGTGGTGGGCGGCCTGCTGCTGCGCGCGGTTTCGCGGCGGATCGCCGGACGGCGGGAGACCGTGCCGGCGGCGCTCTTGCAGAGGCAGGCGTGACCGCCCCCGCGCCCGCCCTCCGCCTCGGCCAGGTCCACAAGAGCTTCGGCCGCACCGAGATCATCCGCGGCGTGGACCTGGCGGTGCAGGAGCGCGAGCGCCATGCCATCATCGGTCCCAACGGCGCCGGCAAGTCCACCTTGTTCAACCTGATCAGCGCGCGCTTTCCCGTCAGCTCGGGCGAGATCGAGCTGAAGGGCGAGGACGTCACCGGCCTGCGACCGTTCGAGATCTACCGGAAGGGGCTCAGCCGCAGCTTCCAGATCAGCAACATCTTCCATCACCTCACGGTCTTCGACAACGTGCGCTGCGCGGTGCTCTGGTCGCTCGGTTACCGCTATGCGTTCTGGCGGCGGTTGAGCGGCCTGCGCGACGCCTCCGACCGCGCCGACCGCATCATCGAGGCCATCGGCCTCTGGCAGCGCCGCGCGCGTCATGGCCTCGGTGCTCTCCTACGCCGAGCAGCGCGCCCTGGAGATCGGCATCACCATCGCCGGAGGCGCCGACGTCATCCTCCTCGACGAGCCCACCGCCGGCATGAGCCACTCCGAGACCGACGACGCGGTGGCGCTCATCCGCCGCGTCACCGCCGGCAAGACGCTGGTGATGGTGGAGCACGACATGGCGGTGGTCTTCGGGCTCGCCGACCGCATCTCGGTATTGGTCTACGGCCGCATCATCGCCAGCGGCACGCCCGCCGAGATCCGCAAGGATCCCGCCGTGCGCGAGGCCTACCTGGGAACGGAGCTGGGCGATGCTTGAGGTGGACGAGCTGCACGCCTTCTACGGGAAGAGCCACGTCCTGCAGGGCGTGAGCTTCAGCGTGCGCCCCGGCGAGATCGTCGCGCTCCTCGGCCGCAACGGCGTGGGCCGCTCCACCAGCATCAAGGCGATCATGGGCCTCGTCGCGGCCCGCGGATCGGTGCGCTTCAAGGGCGAGCAGATCCTCGGGCTGCAGGCGCACCAGATCGCCCGCCGCGGCCTGGGCTACGTGCCCGAGGATCGCGCCGTCTTCCCCGACCTGACCGTGCGGCAGAACCTCTCCCTCGGGATGAAGTCGCGAAAACAAGGCGGGCGCTGGAAGATCGACGACATGTTCTCGCTCTTTCCCCAGCTCCGCGAGCGGGCGGACGCTCCCGGCGGGGTGCTCTCCGGCGGCGAGCAGCAGATGCTCACGCTCTGCCGTACGCTGATGGGCGACCCGGATCTGCTGATGATCGACGAGCCCACGGAAGGGCTGGCCCCCAAGGCGGTGGAGCAGGTGAGCGGCTTCCTCTCCGAGATGAAGAAGCGGGCCATCTCCGTGCTCCTGGTGGAGCAGAAGCTCACCATCTCCTTGCGCATCTCGCACCGGCTCTACGTGATGGGGCATGGCCGGGTGGTCTTCCAGGGCACGCCCGAAGAGCTTCGCGCCAACGAATCGGTCCGCAAGGAGTGGCTGGAGGTGTAAGGGAGGACGCAGTGAAGGCCGCCATCTGCTACCAGAACGACCAGCCGGTCCGGGTGGAAGAGGTCACCCTCGATGCGCCCCGCGCAAGACGAGGTGCGCGTCCGCATCGCCGCCTGCGGGGTCTGCCATTCCGACCTTTCGGTGATCAGCGGCCTCTTGCGCAGCAAGCTGCCCTGCGTGCTCGGACACGAGGGCGCCGGCATCGTGGAGGAGGTGGGCGAAGGCGTCACCCACGTCAAGCCAGGCGACAAGGTGCTGCTCGCCTGGGTCACCTCCTGCTCGCGCTGCTTCTACTGCCGGATGGGCAAGCCGCACCTCTGCGAGGTGGGCGAGCAGATCAACAAGACCAACCGCATGCCCGACGGCTCCACCCGCGTGCGCCAGGGCGGGCAGGAGCTGTGGGTCTTCTCCGCCGTCGGCGCCATGGCGGAAGAGGTGGTGGTGCCCGCCAGCGCCGCGGTCAAGCTTCCCGCCGACGCTCCCCTGGACAAGTGCGCGCTGCTCGGCTGCGCCGTGATCACCGGCGTCGGCGCGGTCTTCAACACGGCGCAGGTCACCCCGGGCAGCAGCGTGGTGGTCTTCGGCGCGGGCGGAGTGGGGCTCAACGCCATCCAGGGGGCGGCCATCGCCGGCGCCGAGCGCATCGTCGCGGTGGACGCGCAGCCGGCGCGGCTGGAGACGGCAAGGCGCCTGGGCGCAACCGACGTCGTCGACGCGACCAAGGACGATCCGGTGGCCGCGGTGCGGGCGCTGACCAACGGCCGCGGCGCGGACTACGCCATCGAGGCCATCGGCCGGACGAAGACGGTGGAGCAGGCCTGGGCGTCCGTGCGCAAGGCCGGCACTTGCGTGGTCATCGGCATCGGCAGCATGAAGGAGACCGTCTCCATCAATGCGCTCATGCTGCCCATGCTGGAGAAGCGGCTGCGTGGGCTGCTGGTACGGAAGCGCCAACGTGCACGTGGAGATCCCGCGGCTCCTCGCGCTCTATCGCAGGGGGAAGCTGAAGCTCGACGAGCTGATCACGCGCACCTACCCGCTCTCCTCCGTCAACGAAGCATTTTCCGACCTGACCTCCGGCGCCAACGCGCGCGGGGTCGTCGTCTTCTGATCGGAGCGGGCAAGGATGATCGCCGACGCCCACTACCATCTCGACCCGCGGCTGGAGAGCATGGAGCGGCTGCTCGCGCAGATGAAGGAGCACGGCATCGCCAAGGTGGCGCTGATCGCCTCGCCCTGCGATCCGCTGCACGTCGGCAAGGCCGGAGCCATGCTGGTGAAGACGATGCGGCGGGCGCTGCAGGGCGGCGCGCCGCGGCTGGGACGGTTCCTCTACCGCCGCACCGTGCGCGCCTCGGGCCGCGTCTCTTTTCTCGGCCGCAGCGCCGCCATTTATCCGCAGCCCGACAACGACGCCGTCGAGAGCGCGATCGCCGCGCATCCAAACGAGCTGGTGGGCTGGGTCTTCGTCAATCCCAAGGCGCGGGCGCCGGTGGAGGAGGCGGAGCGCCGTTTCCGCAAGCCGGGCTGGATCGGCGTCAAGGCGCACCCCTTCTGGCACCGCTATCCGGTGGATGCGCTCGACGACGTGGCGGCGCTCTGCCAGGAGCGTGGCAAGCCGATGCTGGTGCACCTGGGCGGCGGCTTTCGCAACGGCGATTTCCGGCGGCTGCCGCATCTCTTCCCGAGGCTGAAGATCGTCTACGCGCACGCGGGGATTCCCTGGTACGCGCCGCTCTGGCAAGACGCGCGTCGCCGCGACAACGTCTTCGTCGATCTCTCCAGCCCCTACCTCGACAAGGCGCTGCGCCACAGGGCGCTGCGCGAGCTGGGCCCTTCGCGCTGCCTCTACGGCAGCGACGGGCCCTACGGCTATCCCGGGACCCGACGGCGGCTACGATCACGGCGCGATCCTGCGCCAGATCCAGCAGGCGCATCTTCCGCGCGCGCGAGCTGGAGCAGGTCCTCGGCGGCAATTTCAAGGCGCTCGCATCGTTGTAGCGGGCAGGAGGCAGCGATGGACTTCTCCGAATCGGACCGCGTGCGCGGGTTTCGCCAGACGGTGCGCGAGTTCATGAAGAAAGAGGTGTACCCGCTGGAGCAGAAGCTGCGCCACGAGGGCTTCAAGGCGCTGCTCCCAACCTTGAAGCAGACGCGCGTCAAGGCGAAGGAGACGGGGCTCTGGGCCGCGCACCTCCCCTCGGAGTGGGGCGGCGCGGGGCTCTCCTTCACCGAGTTCGCCCACCTCTCCGAGGAGCTGGGGCGCAGCCCGCTCGGGCACTACATCTTCAACGTGCAGGCTCCCGACGTGGGCAACATGGAGCTGCTCCTTTCGCACGGCACTGCCGAGCAGAAGGACCGCTGGCTCCGCCCGCTGGTGCGCGGAGACATCCGCAGCTGCTTCAGCATGACCGAGCCGGAGTTCGCGGGCTCGAACCCCGTGTGGCTGGGGACCACCGCGGTGAAGGAGGACGGCAGCTGGGTGATCCGCGGCCACAAATGGTTCACCAGCTCGGCGGACGGCGCGGCCTTCGCGGTGGTCATGGCCGTCACCGATCCGGACGCTCCCAAGCCGCACCGGCGCGCGAGCATGATCATCGTCCCCACCGACACGCCAGGATTCGAGCTGGTGCAGAACATCTCGGTGATGGGCCACCGCGGCGCCGATCACCAGAGCCACAGCGAGATCATGTACCGCGGCGCGAAAGTGCCGCTCGCCAATCTCCTCGGCCCCCAGGGCGGAGGCTTCGAGATGGCGCAGGCGCGGTTGGGCGCCGGCCGCATCCATCACTGCATGCGCTGGATCGGCATCTGCGAGCGCGCCTTCGACATCATGTGCAGGCACGCCGCGACGCGGGAACTGGCGCCGGGCGACCTGCTCGGGTCGCGGCAGCTGGTGCAGAGCTGGGTTGCGGAGAGCCGTGCAGAGATCGATGGTGCGCGATTGATGGTGCTGCACGCCGCCTGGATGATCGAGCAGAAGGGCACGTCCGAGGCGCGCGAGGAGATCTCGATCATCAAGTTCACGGTGGCCCGCACGCTGCAGCGGGTGCTCGACCGCGCCATCCAGGCGCTGGGCGCCCTGGGCCTCACCGACGACACGCCGCTCGCGTTCTGGTACGCGCACGAGCGCGCCGGGCGCATCTACGACGGCGCGGACGAGGTGCACATCACCTCGGTGGCAAAGCGCATCCTCCGCCGCTACGGTGAAGCGAAGTGAGCGAGCCTTCCACCGCCGTCGACCAGCCCGCGGAGGTGCGGGAGGAGGAGCGGATCGATCCGGCGAAGATCGAGCCCTTCCTGCGCCGTGCGCTGCCCGGGATGCGAAGGGCCCATCTCCGTGCTGCAGTTTCCCAAGGGGCACTCGAATCTCACCTATCTGATCAAGGCGGGCGGGCGCGAGGCGGTGCTGCGCCGGCCGCCCTTCGGCGTCAAGGTGAAGAGCGCGCACGACATGAAGCGCGAATACGACATCCTCTCCGCGCTGCAGGGCGTCTATGGGCGCGCGCCCAGGCCCATCGCCTTCTGCGACGACGAGTCGTTGATCGGCGCGAAGTTCTACCTGATGGAGCGCGTCACCGGCATCGTCCTTCGCGGCGAGCGGCCGCCTCCCGGCATCGCCTTCACGCCGGAGCTCTTGCGCAAGACCTCGCTCGCGCTGGTGGACAACCTGGCCGACCTGCACGCGGTGGACGTTTCGCGCCCGCCGCTCTCCGGCATCGGAAAGCCGCAGGGCTACGTGGCGCGGCAGGTCAGCGGCTGGACGGAGCGGTACTTCAAGGCGAAGACCGACGAGATTCCGGCGGTGGAAGCGGCCGCGTCGTGGCTGGCGCGAAACATGCCCGCAACCGGGAGCGGGGCCGCGGTGGTCCACAACGACTACAAGTACGACAACGTCATGCTCGACCCGGCGGACCTCACGCGCATCGTCGCCGTGCTCGACTGGGAGATGGCCACGGTGGGCGACCCGCTGATGGACCTCGGCACCTTCATCGGCTACTGGGGCGAGCCCGACGATCCGGACGAATTGCGGGCGCGCGCGTACGGGCCGACGTACCTGCCCGGCAGCCTCTCGCGGATTCAGGTGGTGGAGCGCTATGCGGAAAAGAGCGGGCGCGCGGTGGGGTCGATCTTGTTCTATTACGTGTTCGCGCTCTTCAAGATCGCCGTCATCGTGCAGCAGATCTACAAGCGCTACGTCGAAGGCGCCACCCGCGACCCGCGCTTCGCCACCATGATCAACTGGGTGCGGGTGATGGCGCACCAGTCGGAGCGCGCCTTGGAGCGGGGCCGCATCGACCGGCTCGGGGGCAAGGCGTGAGCGAGCCCGGGGACATTCCCCAGGGGTTCAAGGCGCTGCGGCGCGGGAGCAGCCCGTTCCTCTCCTCGCTGGGGCCGCTCTACGCGCGGAAGGAGGGCGATGCTCTCGTCATCGGCCTGCGCATCGAGGAAAAGCACCTCAATACCCGCGGCGTCGCGCACGGCGGCATGCTGGTCACGCTCGCCGACAGCGCGCTCGGCATCGTCATCGCATCCATGCGCGCCCCGCCGCAGCCCATGGTCACCGTCAACCTCACCGCCGACTTCGCCGATGCGGCGCGCGAGGGAGATTGGGTGGAGGCGCGCGTCGACGTGCAGAAGCTCGGCAAGCGGCTGGCCTTTGCCAATTGCCATCTCTGGGTGGGCTCGCGGCGCATCATGCGCGCCAGCGGAATCTTCGCCCACGTCCCCTCCGCCGGACAGGAAGGTCCGTTCGAGGGCTGATGGCGAGAATCCACGTCCTGCTCAAGAAGGAGGAACTGGACGGCCAGCGGCTGCCGGGGAAGGTGGTCATCGTCCTCGACATCCTCTTCGCCACCTCCAGCATCGTGGCCGCGCTCGCCCACGGCGCATCCGAGGTGCTGCCGGCGCTGGACGGAGACGCCGCGCTGCAGGCCGCGGCGGGACGTGCGGCGGGATCGTACGTGCTGTCGGGGGAGCTGAACGCGGTGACGCTCTCGGGTTCGCCCATCCCATGCCGATGGCGCTGCTCGAGCAGGACCTGGCGGGAAAGACGCTGATCTACTCCACCACCAACGGCACGGTGGCGGTGGGCAAGGCGCGCGCGGCCGAGCACGTCTACGCGGCGGCGCTGCTCAACGGAGAGGCGATGGTGGCGCAGATCGAGCGCGCGCACGCAGGCGAGACGGTGCTCATCGTCTGCTCCGGGTCGGCGGACAACTTCAACCTGGAAGACTTCTATGGCGCGGGATATCTGGTGTCGCTGTTCGCCCGCCGCGAGGGCGCCCACGAGCTCACCGATGCCGCGAATGCGGCCCGGCTGCTGCACGATCATTGCGAGGCGCTGGAGTGCCTCTCCGCCAGCAGGGTGGGGCGGATGATGCTCTCGCGCGGGCTCGGGCACGAGGTGCGATTCGCGGCGCAGAAGAGCCGGTTTGGGGTGGTGCCGCGCCTCTTCCAGGACGGCGCTTTGCGGGCGCTTGCCGAGACGACGTAGCATTCGCCGCCGCGGCGGCGGGAGGTTGAACATGGGCGTCAAGGAGCTGTTCGATCTGTCCGGCAAGACGGCATTGATCACCGGCGGCTCGCGCGGGCTGGGACTGCAGATCGCCGAGGCCTACGGCGAGATGGGCGCGAAGATCGCCATCACCGCCCGCAAGCAGGGCGAGCTGGACGAGGCGGTTTCGCATCTCTCCCGCCTGGGCATCGAGGCGCTGGCCATCGCCGGGGATCTCTCCAAGTACGACGGCATTCCCGCCATGGTGGAGAAGGTGGTGGCTCGCCATGGCGCGGTGGACATCCTGGTCAACAACGCCGGCACCACCTGGGGCGCGCCCGCCGAGGACTACCCTCCCGAGGCCTGGCACAAGGTGATGAACCTGAACGTGAACGCCATGTTCTTCCTCACCCAGGAGGTGGGGCGCCGCTGCATGATTCCGCGGCGGAGCGGGAAGATCGTCAACATGTCCTCGGTGGCCGGCCTGCGCGCGCACGGCAGCGGCATGACCACCATCGCCTACAACACCAGCAAGGCGGCGGTGCTGCAGTTCACCCGGGCGCTGGCGGCGGAGTGGGGCAAGCACGACATCAGGGTGAATGCCATCTGCCCGGGGTTCTTTCCCTCCAAGATGTCGCGCGGGCTGCTGGAGGTGATCGGCGAGAGCGTCATCGCGGCCACGCCGCTGGGCCGCCTCGGGGGCGACGAGGACCTGAAGGGCATCGCGGTGTATCTCGCGTCGGAAGCCTCGCGGCACGTCACGGGGCAATACATCGCAGTGGACGGCGGAGCGTCGCTGTAGCCCCGAGGGGGGTGACCGCTACGCCTCGCTCAGCACGAAGTCCTTGCCCGTCACCGCTTCGATCAGCTCGGCAAATTTCTTCAGCGAAGGCACGGACGTGCCGCGTTCGTACCGGGCATACGCGTTGCGGGAGGACGCGCCGAGCCGCTTCGCTGCGTCGGCCAGGGAGAGACCCTCTTTCTCGCGCACGCGGCGGACGAGGAAGGCGGCGAGAGCAGCGCTGTTCTTCGCTCCGACAGTAAACGCTTCGCCGGTGCCAGGATGAACATCGACAACGAGCTTGCGGTCGTTGGCGAGAGACGTGATGGCATCTGCAATCATTTCGAGCGCCTCCTTCCGCGTGCGCCCTTGTGTCACCACGCCCAGGATGCGGACCTCGACGACCCAGTGCTTTCCATATTTGAAGACCCTTCCTGCCAGCCGCACGGCGACTCTCCCTTTGCTTCGCGCAGGATCCCTCGCGCGCTGTACTCGTTGATTTCCTGATGCCGCGGCACCGCAACCTCCCGCGCTGCGTTCGTCCAGATGCCGTGCCTGCCGCCGTCTCGGGTCAACCGCCAGCCGAGCTCGCGAAGCTGGCGCTCGAGCTCCTGCCGCTTCACAGGATCTGTGTACACATACTTGTGGACACACGCAAATGTCCGCCGTCGAGTTCGATTGCCCATCCTGCTTTCCAGAGGAAAAGCGAGGTGTCGTTGAGCGTGGTCAGGAACACGGTGATGCCTGCTCAGACGCGAGCAAGGCGATCTGCTCGCGCAACTCGACCGCCGCTTTGGGGTCGAGGCCCGAGAAGGGTTCGTCCAGGAGGAGCACCCGCGGCCGGTGCAACAGGGCCCGGGCAATCGCCAACCGCTGCCTCATAACCCTTGGACCAGATGACGACCATCTCCTCCCGGCGGTCCCCAGAGGCGCATCCGCTCGAGCCCTTCCTGGATGCGTAGCCGGCGGTCTGCACTTTGGACAAGTGATGTATGCGGGCGTGGTAATCGAGGTCCCTCCACCGCGGAGAGGCGGTCATCGAGCCCATCCCCTTCGAGAAGCACCCCGACCTTGCGGCGGATCTCCTTCGTTCCGCAGCGCCGCCGGGAGGGCCGGATCTGTTGCCGGGGAGCTTGTTCCAGAACAAGTCCGCCTCCGCGCAGCCTTCATCAACTCGCGCCCGTACATCTGTTCCGCGGCGTGCTGGTTGTGGGCATGGCAGAGCAAACGCAGCAGCCTGGTTTCGTGCCGGTGCGTTCGCGCGAAGCCCTGGAGGTGATCGAATTCGAGTCCTCCCTTCTCCTCGCAGCGCTTCCCCCGCTCGTCGGTGAACGTGCACTGACCGCCGTCGCGCTGGTACACCGCGCGCTTGATCGGGTCGGGGATGTGGCGGGAATCGGTTTCCACGCTTTCTTCTGCCGTGCCGCGGGGCTTCCGCCCCACCGCGAAACGCGTCTTCTTCACCTCGGTGACGAGGAGCCGGAGCGCGGTGCGAAGGATCTTCGCCAGATCGCCGTCGGGGACCCGATGCTGGAGAAGCTCCTGCGCTTCGCGGACTTCTTCGCGGAATTCGCGCGAGATGCTGAGCTGGAGCTTGTACGTGTCTTCCGCGATCGGGATGAGAGCAGGCACAGGCGCGGCAACAGCGACAGGCGGTGCGTCAGGCCCGGGCGCCGCCTCGGCAAGCGCCAACTCGTGCAGGGTGGGCCGCGAGGGCAGCTTGCGGATCGTCGCGGGTACCGGCGGTCGCGGCGCGATCGAGGCGGCGAGAAGGGCGATCTCCTCCTTGCTGCGACCCGCGGCGCGCCGGAGCAGATCGGCATGGTTCTCTGCGGTGAGGTGCGGCGCCAGCAGCCGCAAGGCGGTTAGATGTACCCGCCCCGAGCGCACCGCCTCGACGATCGCGGGCAGCTTTCGCGCGGCGCGCGCGACCAGGATCCGGTTGTAGGCGGCTCCCTCGGAAAATCCCAACTCGCGCGTGCAGAAGGCGAACATGGAGGGAAACGCGCGATCGAGATAGAGCTTTCGCTCGTCGATTTCGCCCAGGTAGACGAGCAGATCCGCTTCGACCGCGCAGGCGCGGCGCGCCAGCTCGCGGGTGGCAAGGATGAGATCCTCATTGCTCATTGAGGCGACGAATGGATTGTACATACGCGAATGCTACCATGTCGATTTTCGAGGGCCGCCACCGCGTCCTGGCGCGATTCTCCGGAACGGATCTCATCGCAGCGGCACCGAGGACCGCAGCGCTCTCCCTGAGCGCCTGGATGCTGATACGCAGCATTCGCAAGGCGAGCCGGAGTCGCCGAAGAGATTCCGCCGAGCGGCGGGCCGGGGCTGAGCCGCGGGCGAGTCAACTTGTTCCAGAACAAGCTGCGCGGCGCGCGGCCTGCCCTCTCTGCACGACATCTTCTTCCGCCGCGTGCCGCCGCGGGCCGGGCAGCTCGATTGAAAATCCGGCCCCCACGTGCAGAAGGCGAACATGAAGGAAAAGGGCATGCCCGTCCCCAACGCCTGTCACCCCGGAACGAACTTCCGGACCGGCGTACGTAGAACTGATTCGGTCGCCTTCCCCTCCCTCGGCGTGGGCGTGAGCCGAAGGCGCGCACGATACCCCTTGGCAAAAGGTGCGCCGGAGGCTGGGAACCTTTTCCTCTTCCGGCGGTCTCTTTCTCGCAGCCTCCGCGAATGGATGAGGTGTGATGCAGAAGCGCGCGCCGCGGTGCCCGGGCCCCATTGCCTTCGTGTTCTCGGGCGGATCCAGCCTGGGAGCGTTGCAGGCGGGCATGTTGCGCGCGGTCCACGAGTCGGGCCTCCAGCCGGACTTCCTGGTGGGAACGTCGGCGGGCGCACTCAACGCGGCATTCGTCGGGACGGGCTTCACCGCCGCCCGAGTCGAGGAGCTTGCCGCCGTCTGGCGCTCGATCAAGACGAGGGACGTCTTCCCCGGCCTCGGGCTGTGGAGCTCGGCGCGAGCCATCCTCGGGTCTGGCACGCTTGCCTCGCCCGCGGGGCTGAAACGGATCGTCGATCGGCACGTGCCGGCGACGCACGCGGAGCTGGCGATTCCCACCGTCGTCATCGCCTCCGACCTCGCGACCGGCAGCGCCCTCGCGTTCAGGGAAGGCGACCTTCGCCAGCACGTGATGGCGAGCGCGGCCATTCCCGCGGTCTTCCCGCCGGTCACCGTGGAGGGACGGACCTTCATCGACGGCGGAGTCTCCTCGCACGTGCCGCTCTTGCCCGCGAGGGACCTGGGCGCGAAGACGATGGTGGTCTTCGATACCGGATTCCCTTGAATGCTTCCCAATCCCCCGCGGCGCGGGCTGGAAGGCATCCTCTACGTCCTCACGCTGATGCTCCGGCACCAGGCGGTGGGGGTGCTGCCGCTCCTGCTCGGGCTGAAGCACACCGTGCTGTACCTGCCGGCGCCGTGCCCGCTGCCCATTGCTCCGCACGACTTCAGCAAGGGAGCGCAACTCGTCGAGATGGGCTACGCGGCGGCGAAGGCCTTTCTCGACGAGGTTCGCATCGAGGGTCCGGGAATCTATGGGCACCCCCACTTCCACAGCGCCGCGGACGTGCCGCACACCGCGCTCGCCGTCGACGAGGCCACCTCGGTGGATGCGGCGGCGGCCGTGCTCGGCTCCTGGTGAGGTGGCGAATGGTGGGAACCAAATCGCCGGCCCGCCCTGCTGCAGGCCGGAGGATCCGTTCCCGCATCAGGCTACGACAGCAGCGGCGCGCGCGCAGGCCCGGGTTCAGCCGGCATCGCGGAAGCCAGCGGAACGGTGAAGGAGAACGTGCTTCCCCTGCCGGCCTCGCTCTCCACCCAGATCTTCCCGCCGTGCGACTCGACGATGGCCTTCGCGATGTAGAGCCCCAGTCCGCTCCCGCGCCGGCGGTCTTCCTTCTTCTGCCAGTAGCGTTCGAAGACATGAGGCAACTGCGGCGCGGCGATTCCCGCGCCGGTATCCGAGACGGACAAGCAGATGAATGCTCCACGCCGCGAGACGTCGACCGAGACGCGGCCGCCGGCCGGCGTGAACTTCACCGCGTTGCCGAGAAGGTTCGCCAGCACCTGCAGGATCCTGCCCCGGTCGCACGACGCCTGTGGAAGCTCCCGCGGCACCCGCGATTCGAGCACCAGCGAATGCTCCTCCGCGGCTCCAATCGATTCCTGCACCGCTTCGTCGACGATCGACGCGACATCCTCGCCGCGAAGGTCGACGGAAAGTCGCCCGTTCTCCGCCTTGGCCGCGGTCAGGAGGTCTTCGATCAGGTTCGACATCCGGCGGGTGCCGCGGCGCACCGCTTCGATGCAGCGCACGCGGTTTTCGGGCAAGAGGCCCTTCGTCTCGGCCGTCCCCAGCGTCTCGGCGGCGAGCTTGATCGCATGGAGCGGATTGCGGAGATCATGGGAGACCACCGCGAGGAGGTCCTCGCGCGCCTCGACCGCCTGGCGCAAGGCCACGTTCAGCTCCGCATTTTGCAGGGCCACTGCCGCAGACGAAGCGAGGAGCGCCGCCACCCGCTCGTCCTGCTCGGAAAACGTCGCCGCCCCTGGCTCGCGCGCAAGATAGAGGTTGCCGACGCTGCCCCCGGCATTTTGAATCGGAACGCCGAGGAAGGGGCCCGCGGCTCCCAGAACTCCGTCCGGTCGGGGAGGCCATCCGACGGTCTGGAGCAGATGCCGCTCCATTCCTGAGAAGACCCAGACGTTGAACGGGACGGCGGGATCGGTACCGAGCCCGAGCGCCGCATGGTCGGCGTGCAGGACCTGGCGCGCCTGATCGATGGTCGCCTGGGCGACGGCCTCGAGCGGCGCGGATTCGGAGATCTTCTGCGCGACGTGCACGGTGGCCTGGATGGTGGCGCCGAGCTTTCGCGACATCTCCCGCTCGGCCTCCTGCTGGCGGTCGCGGAGGGCCAGGTGCTGACGAGAGACGCGCCGGGCGATCTCCATCAGCGAGACGGCGAGGGCCACGTCGAGCAGGCCGAGCACCCAGAGGGTGCGCTGCGCCTTCCGTCGAAGCCGTTGGATGGAGAGGCCCAGGCGCGTGCCCTGCTCGGCATCGAAGGTCACGGCGGCTTCCAGGTCCGCGTCGGCGCGGTCGACGGCCGGCGCCATCTCGGCATCCCTGACCGACTGCGCGCCGATCAGATCGCCTTGCTCGAGCCGATCGACCACGTGTTGGACCGCGCGTTCCGCATCGTCGACAGCGTCGCGCGTGGACTGGTATCGGTCGTGCTCTCCGGAAAAGAAGGGAAGCTCGACATACGCGTCCAGCTTCTGGTGGAGCCGCGCGTGCGCCTGCTCGATGGTGGCGCGCAGCGAGCCGATCCGTGTCGGATCGACGAACGCGCCGCTGAGCGCGCCGACCATGGTGAAGAGCTGCGTGCGCGCTGCGGAGAGGTAGCGCACGCTGGGGGCGGCGTTCTCCCCGATGTCGTACGCCATGCCGTCGATCGCAGAAGCGATGTGCCCGGCATAGACGATGCTGGCGAGAAAGCTGGTGACGACGACCCCGGTCAGCACCACCACTGCTCGCGGCGGCCGCAGCCACGCCAGCCAGATCGAGCGACCGTTGGAGGCCATCGCGTTCCTTTCGCAAGAAGGGAAGACTGTAACGCCCGCGAGGACGCGCGGCGCCGCGAAGATGGGTAGGATGCTCGCAGCGGTCATCAGGGTTCGTGAAATCCCGCGGTAGAGCGCGGCGGTAACCATTCCGGCGGGGCCGCCTCCAATTGGCGAGAGCGGACAGTGCCGCGCCACGGAGGCGCGCCTCGTGCCCGCCGGAAAGAGTCGTGATGATCACTGCAACGAGCGCCGAACTTGGCGTACCGCGCGAGCGGTCCATCAAAGGAGGCACGGTCCCCGCTTTTCAGGCGTTCCGGATCCTGCACTGGGGGTTCGTGGCCGCCCCGATTCTCATGGGAGCAGACAAGTTCCTCGACCTGCTCTGCAACTGGGAGCAGTATCTCGCTCCTTCTCTCCTCGGCCTCTCGCCGCTGAGCGCCGCTGCCACCATGCGCGCAGTCGGCGTCGTCGAGATCGCGGCAGGCCTGGTCGTCGCCCTCAAGCCGCGGATCGGTGCCTACGTGGTGGCGGGTTGGCTGGCGGCGATCATCGTCAATCTCCTCCTCGCCGGCGGCTATTATGACGTGGCGCTGCGCGACTTCGGCCTCTGTCTTGCGGCCCTGGCGCTGGCCAGATTGAGCACCACCTACGATCCCCGGCGAGCGAGGCGAGCGATCTGAAGCGAGCGGAGGGCCCTTGGTGAGATGGATTGAAGACTACTCCGTCATCGGCGACTGCCGCAGCGCCGCGCTCGTCTCTCGCGACGGGTCGGTCGACTGGCTCTGCTGGCCGCGGTTCGACAGCCCGTCGCTCTTCGGCGCGCTGCTCGACGAGAGGGCAGGCTGCTGGAAGATCGCGCCGGCCGGCCCCTTCCGCGCCGAGCGGCGCTACCTGGAGAACACCAACGTCCTGCAGACGCGCTTCCACACCGATGCAGGCTCGCTGATCGTCACCGATCTCATGCCGGTCGCGTCGGAGGACCAGAAGCGCCGCATGCTGCAGCCGGAGCACGAGATCCTCCGCGTGGTCGAGTGCGAGAGGGGCCAGGTCGAAGTGGAGATGCTCTTCGATCCGCGGCCCGGCTATGGCCTGGAGGAGATTCGCGTCCAGCACGCCGGCAAGCTGGGCCTGCGCATGGAGACGCGTTCGGGCCTTTTGCTGTTGAGGACGGACTTGCCCCTGCGGCTGCCGGCGGCAGGTCCCATTCGCGGCTCCGCAGTGCTGCGCGCCGGAGAGGCCTTCCATTTTTCGTTGACGCTTGCCGAAGACGGTCTCGCCGTGCTTCCGCCGCTGGGAGAATGGTCGCGCGAGTCGATCGCGCGCTCGGTCGCCTGGTGGAGGAACTGGGCATCCCGGCTCACCTACGACGGCCCGGCTCGCGAGCTGGTGACACGCAGCGCGCTCGCGCTCAAGCTTCTCATCCATGCTCCTTCAGGCGCGGTGATCGCCGCGCCCACCACCTCGCTTCCCGAGCGCATCGGCGGCGACCTGAACTGGGATTACCGCTTCTGCTGGCTGCGCGACGCGTCCCTGACCGCCCGCGCCCTCTTCGGGCTCGGCTACGTCGAGGAAGCAGAGGCATTCGTGAACTGGTTGCTGCACGCCACCCGCCTGACCCAGCCCGAGCTGCGCATCCTCTACGACGTCTACGGCAAGCAGCCCCGGCGCGAGCGGACGCTCGACCACCTCGCGGGGTATGCCGGTTCCCGTCCTGTCCGGACCGGAAACGGCGCCGTGGATCAGCTCCAACTCGACGTCTATGGCGAGGTCATCCATGCGGCGGCGGAGTTCGCGCGGCGCGCCGGGGACCTCGACGGCGACACCCGGCGCATGCTCTGTGCGTTCGGCGAGTTCGTTTGCCGGAACTGGCGCAGGCCCGACGAAGGGATCTGGGAACCGCGCTCGGGAAAGGGGCACAACACGCATTCGCGCCTTCTCTGCTGGACGGCGCTGGACCGCCTGCTCGAGCTCCATCGAAAAGGGTATCTGCCGCAAGCCGCGGCAGCGAAGTTCGCGGAGAACCGCGATCTGATCCGGGCCGAGATGGAGAAGCGCGCCTGGAATCCCGATCTGCGCAGCTACGTCGCGCGGCTGGACGGCGATCGCCTCGATGCCAGCCTGCTCCTCCTGGCCTGGTACGGGTTCGAGAAGGCTTCCTCCGAGCGGATGCGAAGCACCCATGCGCGGATCTCCGAGACGCTCGGCGCGGGCGGCGGGCTGCTCTACCGGTATCGCGCGGAGGATTCGCGCGGGGAGGGAGCCTTCGGCGCCTGCGGGTTCTGGGGCGCGGAATATCTCGCGCTGGGCGGCGGGACGGCAGGCGAAGCCCTTCAAGCCTTCGAGCGGCTGTGCGGCTTCGCCAACGACGTGGGGCTGTTCGCCGAAGAGATCGATCCCGCCACCGGCCACGCGCTGGGGAACTTTCCCCAGGCGTTCACGCACATCGGGCTGATCAACGCCGCCATCTCCCTGAGCCGGCGGCTCGAGGGCGAAGAGCCCGTCGCCCGCGCCATGCCACCGGCCACGCCCGCGACGGCGGGGGAGACGCGGCCGTGAGCTGGGGCGGCTGGCTGCTCTGGGGCTTCGTCGGGACGGTGGTGCTCACCATCGCCATGGCCGCCTGTCAAGGCATGCGCCTCACCCGCATCAATCTTCCTTACATGCTGGGGACGATGTTCACGCCGGACCGGGATCGGGCCAAGGCGCTGGGCTTCGGGCTGCACCTGCTCAACGGCTGGGCCTTCGCGCTCATCTATGCGGCGGCCTTCAATTCCTGGGGTCGGGCGACCTGGTGGCTGGGCGGGTCGATCGGCCTCGTCCACGCCTTGTTCGTGCTCACGGCAGGAATGCGGCTCGTGCCCGGAATCCATCCGCGCATGGCCAGCGAGATGCAAGGCCCGACGGTGGTGAGGCAGCTCGAGCCACCCGGATTTCTCGCCCTGAACTACGGCTTCCAGACGCCGCTCTCGGTGATCGCCGCCCATATCCTGTTCGGCGTCATTCTCGGCGCCTTCTTCACCGTCTCCGCACCCTGAAAACCGCGATCGCTGCCCGGACGGGGAACCTCGACCTCGTTCGAGCATCCCAGTCTCATGGAAGCACTCCAGGAGATCTCCGCGGGTTCCTCGCAGCAGACGGCCTTGACGGACGAGGAGATTGTCGGACGCGTCCGCGCCGGCGAGCATCGCTTGTTCGAGCTGCTGATGCGCCGCCACAACCGGCAGATCTACCGGGCGGCGCGCGCCGTCGTGCATGACGAGAGCGAAACCGAGGAGGTGATGCAGGATGCCTATGTGCGGGCGTTCGAGCACCTGCGTGAGTTCGAGGGCCGATCGCGATTCTCGACGTGGCTGACTCGGATCGCCCTCCATGAGGCATTCGCCCGGAGCCGCCGGCGCAAGCGCTTCGAAGCGCTCGACTCGTCGACGGGCAACCTCGAGATGCGCCCGGCCCCCGGGCGCGATCCGGAACAAGAGACCAGCGACTCCGAGATGCGAGGCCTGCTCGAGACCGCGGTCGAAGCGCTCCCAGAGAACTATCGCGTGGTCTTCATCTTGCGCGAGGTCGAAGGCATGAAGGGCGCCGAAGTTGCCGAGTGCCTGGGCCTTCGCGAGGCCACGGTCAAGACGCGCCTCTTTCGCGCGCGTGCACGGCTGCAAAACCTGCTAACCGCGTCCGGCGGAAGCGGGGTGCACGCGCTCTACGGGTTCCACCTCTCACGCTGCGACCGCATCGTCGCCACGGTGCTCCACAGGATCGACGCTCCCCCGGGCGCTCTCAATCATACGGTCGACGTACAGAGGGAGTGGATGCGGCGGGTGATCGAGAGATGGGAAGGCGAAGGCGGGCGATTTGTCGATCGACAGAGGAGCCAGGGATGACGAGACCATCCATCGCGGGAGGCGTCTTGTTCGATCCCGCAGCCCTCGACCCCGAGCTGCGCGAGGAGGCGGCTTATCGGGACTCCGGATACACCGCGCGGACGCTGGTTCGCGAGCCCGACCTGCGCGTCGTCCTCATCGTGATGAAAGCGGGAGCTCGCCTGGTCGATCACCAGGTGGAGCGGACCGCGTCGGTGCATACCCTCTCCGGCCGCTTGCGGCTGCACCTCCCCGGAAAGCCGGTGGAGGTGCCTGCGCACCATCTGCTCGCGCTGGAGGCAGGCGTGCGCCATGACGTCGAGGCGCTCGAGCAAAGCGCGCTGCTCTTGACCATCGGCTGGCGCGACGACGCGCGGCAGTGAGTCGCGGAGCGCCCCGCCGGGGAAGGAACAGCCTCTTTCGCTCGCGGTGCGCATCTCCGCCGCCTCAGCCCGCGGAGGAGTCTGCATGAACGCGGCCTTCAACAGCGCGTGCGAGAAGCGTCTCCACGTCGCCGGTGATCAGGCGCGCGCCGCGCTCGTTGCGGAAATACACCCAAGCCCACTCGAAGAGCACGAGGAAGCGGTTCCTGAAGCCGATCAAGAAGACGATGTGCACCACGAGCCACACCACCCAGGCGAGAAGCCCGCCCATACGGAGCTTGCCGCGCTCGGCGACGGCCCGAGCGCGGCCGACGGTGGCGAGCGTGCCCTTGTCGATGTAGCGGAAGGGCAGGACACGCCGGCCGGCCATCGCGAGCTCCACGTTCCGCGCCGCGTGGCGACCCATCTGCATCGCGGCGGGCGCGAGGCCGGGAATGGGCTTGCCGTCCTGCTCCAGCGAGGCGAGGTCGCCAATCACCTGCACCTCGGGATATCCCGGCAGGGTGAGGTCGGGCTGGATACGCACGCGGCCGGCTCGATCGAGCGGCACGTCCAGCGATCTTGGCCAGCGGCGACGCCTGCACGCCGGCGGCCCAGATCACGGTGCGCGCGGCGATGGTTTCATCACCTAGCGAGATGCCGTTCCGTCCAATCGCGGTCACCGCCTTGCCCAACCGCAGTTCGCAGCCGAGGCGCTCCAGTTGCCGCTGCGCGCTGGCCGACGACCAGGGCGCATAGGCAGCGAGGATGCGCGGCCCTGCCTCGACGAGAAGCACGCGCGCGGCGGCCGGGGCGATGTGGCGGAAGTCGCGCCGCAACACCTGCCGCGAGATCTCCGCGAGCGCGCCGGCCATCTCCACGCCGGTCGGACCGGCGCCCACCACGACGAAAGTGACCAGCGCGGCGCGCAGCACCGGGTCTTGCTCGCGCTCGGCGGCCTCGAAGGCCACCAGCACGCGGCGGCGGATCTCCAGCGCATCGTCGAGGGTCTTCAGGGCCGGCGCCCACGCTTCCCACTCGGGGTGGCCGAAGTATGAGTGCGTGGCCCCGGTGGCCAGTATGAGCCGGTCGTAGGTCACGCTGGCTCCGTCGCGCAGCCGCACGCGCTTGCCCGCGAGGTC
This sequence comes from uncultured delta proteobacterium, assembly GCA_963792275.1. Taxonomy (GTDB): domain Bacteria; phylum Myxococcota; class Myxococcia; order Myxococcales; family 40CM-4-68-19; genus 40CM-4-68-19. The sequence goes on along the minus strand of CAWBVQ010000002.1, from coordinate 402,906 downwards.
GACTGATGCCGCCTCGCCGAGCAGGACCTCGGCGTTCGCCTGCTTGCGCAGCACGCGCCGGATCGGCTGCGCGATGTCGCTCGGGTTCAACGCCGCGGTGGCCACTTGATAGAGCAGCGGTTGGAAGAGGTGGTGGTTCTGCCGGTCGAGCAATGTCACCTGCACCGGCGCTCTCCGCAGCGCCCGCGCCGCCCACAGGCCACCAAACCCGCCTCCGACAATCACCACCCGTGGTCGCTGCTCCGGTCGTCATATCCCCTCTTCAGGGCCAGCCCCTTGTGCATCGCAAATGGCGCTCCCGCCAATACTGCTTTTATCTGCCAGGATTGGATGCCAAGCCACCTCGCAGGAGCCCAGGGATCCCCCGTACGTAATTGCCGGGTTGACAGGTTACGTGCTTACACGTATGCCGCGCTCCGCTATTGCCCAAGTTCAGGAGGTTCAAAATGCTGCGACCGAGCCGGATTGGACGGATTATCGCCGTATCCGCAGCTGTGGGAGCGTTCGTTCTTCTCGGGGGTGTGATCGCAAGCCGGAGCCCGTCCGAGCTCTCGCCTGCGAAGGACAAATCGCATGACTCGGACGCGAACGCGCGGGAGAAGCTGTTCGAGGACGGCCGCGACATCTTCCGCTTCGACACCTTCGGCGACGAGGACTTCTGGGGCGGCAAGCTCCAGCTGCACAAGGCGATCGAGGGCGCCAAGCTCGGAGGCGTCGGAGACGGCGTCAGCCCGAAGACGGCGCTCGCTGTCGGCCTGAAGGTCGACGTCGACGCGCTCCCGAAGACGCTGGTCGCGGCGCTCCGGGCTGGCAAGGTCGACCTCGACAGCCCAGCGACCACGCTCGCGCTCCTGAAGTTGAACTCGGTCCTCGGCGTCAAGGGCGTCTTCGACAAGGGCGGCAACTCGCTCAGCTCGATCGGCATCACCTGCGCCTTCTGCCACTCGACCGTCGACGACTCTGTCGCTCCGGGAATTGGCAAACGGCTCGACGGATGGCCGAACCAGGATCTGAACGTCGGCCTGATCGTCTCGCTCGCGCCCAACCTGAAGCCCTTCACCGACCCGATCGGAGTCGACGAGGCGACGCTCAAGAAGGTGCTCCTGAGCTGGGGTCCCGGCTACTACGACGCCGAGGTCAATCTCGACGGCATCGGCTTCCGCCCGGACGGCAAGTCGGCCGCCACCCGCATCCCGGGCGCGTACGGCCATCTCGGCGAGGACCTCCATACCTGGACGGGCGGCTTCGGCGACGTCACCTACTGGAACGCGTACGTCGCGAACCTCCAGATGCACGGCAACGGCAACTTCAACGACGCGCGATTCAACGACCCGGTCAAGTACAAGGCGGCCGTCGCCAGCGGCTCCTTCCGCGTCCGTCACGATCCCGACCAGGTCACGTCCAAGCTGGGCCCGCTCCACTACTACCAGCTCTCGCTGCCGGCGCCGACGCCTCCCCCGTCGAGCTTCAACCACGCGGCGGCTGGGCGTGGCCAGCAGGTCTTCAACGGCAAGGGCCGCTGCTCGGACTGCCACATGCCGCCGCTCTATACCGACTCCGGCTACAACGCGCACAAGCCGGACGAGATCTGCGTCGACTCTTTCCAGGCCGACCGTGGACCCACGGGAGCGGTAGGCAGCACCCTGGTCACGCCGCAACTCAAGGGCCTCTGGGCGCGGTCGAAGCGCGGGTTCTACCACGACGGCCGTTTCCCGACGCTGAGCGCGGTCATCGACCATTACGACAGCTGTCTCCGCCTTGGCCTCTCGGCAGGCGAGAAGAGCGATCTGGCCGAGTTCCTCAAGAGCAACTAGAGCACCTCGTACGACAGGGCGATTCGAACCGGCGCTGCCGGACAGCCAAGGGAGACGCGCCATGACGCTCGGTTTCGATCGCCCTCTGTATTTCCTTCCTTTTGACCACCGTGTGTCGATGCAGAGGAAGATGTTCGGGTGGGAAAGCCCCTTGAACGTCGTGCAGGCGGCGCAAATGGCCGCCGCCAAGCAGGTCATCTACGACGGCTTTCGCGCAGCCGTCGCGGGTGGCGCTCCGAAGGAGCACGCCGCGGTCCTCGTCGACGAACAGTTCGGTGCGCCCATTCTACGCGATGCCGCCCAGCAAGGTTACACGACCGCGTGCCCTGTCGAGAAGAGCGGGCAGAAGCAGCTCGAGTTCGAGTACGGAGAGGAATTCGAGCGGCACATCGAGGAGATCAACCCGACCTTTTGCAAAGTGTTGCTGCGCTACAACCCGGAGGGCGACCAACCCCTCAATCGACAGCAGGCGGCCAGGTTGAAGCAACTATCAGATTACCTGCGCGCGAGCGGCCGCCTGTTCTTGATTGAGTTGCACGTGGACGCGGAGCCTGGACAAATGGACCGGCTCAACGGCGATGAACGCGCCTACGAGCGCGACCTGCGCCCTGCGCTCATCGTGCAGAGCATTCACGAGCTTCAGGATGCCGTTGTTCAACCGGACGTCTGGAAGGTCGAAGGCCTCGACCGTCGCGAAGACGCCATGAACGTCGTGGCCGCCGCGCGGCGGGATGGCCGCGACCGCGTGGGTTGCATCATCCTGGGCGGCGGCGCGGACGACCAGAGGGTCCGCGCCTGGCTGACGACGGCGGCATCCGTTCCGGGGTTCATTGGCTTTGCCGTCGGCCGCACCACCTTCTGGGATGCCTTGGTCGACTGGCGTGCGAATCGGATCACGCGCGAGGCGGCCGTGGCGGCGATTGGCCGGCGCTATCGGGACTGGGTTGACACCTTTGAAAAGGGGAAACTCTTGCTCGCGGATTCCGGTGAGGCGGCACGATCCACACGCCGGGCGCTAAGTCGCTGGGAAGGTGAAGGCGGACATCGTTGAGCAGTGCCGCCACGATGCGTGCGGCCGGCGTTCGTCGAGATCGCGGCACGACCGGTCGTCGCCCTCGAGCCTCTTCGCTCAGCGGTGCGCGTCCGCCATCGCATCGAGGGCGATGACCGAGTGTGCGAACGCGCCCCCGGCGCGCATCTCCGCCGCCACCCAGATCGCCTCCATGATCTCGCGTTCGCTGGCGCCGTCGCGGAGCGCCCCCTGCGTGTGGCTGCGAATGCAATAAGGGCATTGGGTGGTGTGCGCCACGGCAACCGCGATGAGCTGCTTCAGCTTGCGTGAGAGCGCGCCGTCGGCGAAGGCGGCCTTGCTGAAGTCGTGAAAGGCCTTCTCCACCTCCGGCGCGAGCTCGCGGCGGCGGTCGGAGAATTCCTTGCTCGGGAGCGGATACATCTTGTCGTGCATGGGTGGCTCCTCCAAGTCCGAAGGATGTCCGCCGCGCCGTTGCCGCGCCAGGAAAAGTGTGTTTAGGCAAGGCGGGGGCGTTCTCGATGAGTCGAGAGGCCGCATGGATGGAACCCGGACAGACGTAGCCATCATCGGAGGAGGACTTGGCGCGTGCGCCGCGGCGGTGGCTGCGGCGAGGTTGGGACGGCGCGTGGTCCTCACCGAGGAGACGCAATGGATCGGCGGGCAACTCACCAACCAGGTGGTCCCTCCGGATGAACACCCCTGGATCGAGGAATTCGGCGCGACCGCCAGCTACCGCGCGTTCCGCCGCGGAGTGCGCGATCACTACCGGGCCCACTGCCCGCTCACCGCGGAGGCGCGTGCGCGAGGCGCGCTCAACCCGGGCAACGGCTGGGTGAGCAGGCTCTGTCACGACCCGAGGGTGGCGGTGGCCGTGCTCGAGCAGATGATGCTTCCGCATGAGCTGAACGGCAGGGTGGTTCGCATGCAGCAGCGCCGTCCGATCGAGGCCTGGACCGATGGCGACCGCCTCCGCGGGGTCGTCGTCCGGGATCTCGTCTCCGGCCGGGATCTCCTCATCGAGGCGCCGTACTTCATCGACGCGACACCTTACGGAGACCTGCTCGCGCTCGCCGGGGTCGAGCACGTCGTCGGGGCGGAGGCGCGGGCGGAAACCGGCGAGCCCCACGCCGCCGACCGCGCCGATTGGCGCGACCAGCAGGCGATCACCGTCTGCTTCGCGATCGAGCACCTTCCTGGAGAAGACCATACGATCGAGAAGCCGCGGGACTTCGACCTCTGGCGAGAGTACCGCCCGCCCGGATGGCCGGATCGGTTGCTCAGCTGGACGACCGTGCGTCCCGAGACGCAGGAGCCGTTGACGCGATTTCTCTTCGAGGCCGCGGACGATCACCCGTGGTGGCGCTTCCGCAGGATTCTCGACCGATCCAACTTCGCGGACGGCTTCGCCCGCAGCGATGTCACGGTGGTGAACTGGCCGCAGAACGACTATTGGCGCGGGCCGGTGGTTGGAGTGGATGCGGCCGAACAGAGCCGGAACCTGGATGCGGCCCGGCAGCTCAGCCTGAGCCTCTTGTACTGGCTGCAGACCGAGGCGCCCCGGCCCGGAGGAGGCGCCGGATATCCGGGTTTGCGCCTGCGACCCGATGTGGTCGGCGCCACGGCGGACGGGCTCGCGGCTGCTCCGTACGTCCGCGAGTCGAGGCGGCTGCGCGCGGAATTCACCGTGCTCGAGCAGCAGATCGCCTACCCGCTGCGGCCCGAGGGTCCGGAGCTCTTCCCGGACTCCGTGGGCACAGGCTGCTACCGGATCGACCTTCATCCCCGGGTCAGCGGAGCCGGGTACCTCGATCTCGGGTGCTGGCCATTCCAGATCCCGCTCGGGTCCATGATTCCGGTCCGCTGCGAAAATGTATTGCCTGGTGGAAAGAACCTCGGCGTGACCCACATCACCAATGGCGCCTTCAGGGTCCATCCGGTCGAGTGGAACGTCGGCGAAGTGGCCGGCCTTCTCTCCGCGTTCTGCCTCGATCGCGGCCTGACGCCGCGATCGGTCAGGAATCGCCTCGAGCTTCTCGAGGCGTTTCAGTCAATGGTCAGGCAACAAGGGATCGAGCTCTCGTGGCCCTCCCTCCATCCGGTGTGAGGCATCCATGGAAACTGCAACCAGGCGACTGCGAATCGGTATTTCCGGATCGTATGGCGGAATGAATCTCGGCGACGAGGCCATCCTGGAAGGGATCCTCGGCCAGTTGCGAGCCTCCCTCGCGGCCGACATCACCGTCTTTTCCAGGAACCCCGCGGACACGCTGGCTCGCCACCAGGTGGAGCGCGCCGTCGCCGTCCGCTCGCTGACCAGGAAGGAAGTCACTCCCGAGATCGAGGGACTGGACCTGTTCATCCTCGGCGGCGGCGGAATCCTCTACGATCAGGACGCCGCGACCTACCTGCGAGAGGTGGCGATCGCGCGCGATGCGGGCGTCCCGGTCATCCTCTATGCGATCAGCGCCGGGCCTCTGGACACTCCGGCGGCCAGAGGCATCGTGCAGAAGGTCCTCAACCAGGCGGAGCCGGTGATCACCGTGCGCGACCGGCTGGGATATCGCCTGCTCGAGGACGTCGGGGTCACCGCGGAGATTCACCTGACCGCCGATCCCGCATTCCTGCTCAAGCCCCAGGAGCTGCCTCTCGAAGCCCTGCATGCCGAAGGGGTCGACCTCGACCGGCACCTGGTGGGATTTTCCGTCAGGGAGCCCGGTCCGGCGGCTCCCGACATCGACCCGGACGAATATTACGCGCTGCTCGCGAATGCCGCCGACTTCGTCGTCGAGCGCTACGACGCCGAAGTGGTGTTCGTGCCGATGGAGAAAGCGGACGTCCAGCACAGCCACGCGGTCGTCGCCCACATGCAGAACCCGGAGAAAGCGGAAATCCTCAGGCGTCGTTATTCGCCCGGACAGATCCTCGACCTCATGGCCCGGTTCGATTTCGCCGTCGGCATGCGGCTGCACTTCCTGATTTTTGCTGCCCTCGCCGGCACGCCGTTCGCCGCGCTGCCTTACGCGACGAAGGTGAGCGGGCTCCTCGAAGACCTGCGGATGGAGACGCCGCCCCTCGGCAGCATCGGCATCGGACAGCTGACGGCGACCATCGACCGCTCGTGGGACACGCGAGACAAGATCAGGGCGGAAGTCGAAGGACGGATTCCGGCGCTGAAGGCCAGGGCAGGGAGGACCAACGAGCTTCTGCTCGACCTCCTCCGGACCAAATCGACGGCGCCGCTTCCGCCGGAACCATCGCAGCCAGCGACCCAGCATTAGCAGGCAGGCCGCACCGCAGCACAAGCGGACTTCGCTTGCTCGGCCCCGGCATGCCGTGCGAGCATTGACCAATGCGTCATTTGGCATCGGGCCTGGCCCTCGCTTGCATTGCAATGCTCGGCTGCACCAGCGTCGATGCGGTGACGCGCAAGGTCTCCACCCGGGCCTCCTTCGACCTGGCCTGCCCGTCGGAGCAGGTGAGGGTGGTCCGCCTCGACGACGACCTCTGGGGCAGCGGAGCCTACGGCGCGACGGGCTGCGGGAAGCGCATCTCCTACAATGTGGCGTGTGCCGCAATCGGCGCGACCTGCCAGATCGCGGCGCAGGCCGCGAGCGACGCCGTGGTTCGCGAGCAGGGCAAGCAGTAGCCGGATGTCCCGCCTCTTCGTCATCCTCTTCCTCTGCTGCGCCTGTGCCCGCACGCTGCCCGGCGGGCTGCGCTGCTCGTCGGCGGGCGGGCCCCTCTGGCACGAATACAGGAGCCGCCATTTCAACGTCGATACCGACCTGGACCTGCAGGAAGCGGCTGCGCTGGTGCAGGAACTCGAGACCCTGCACGCGATGGTGGTCCATGCGCTGGTGAACGAGGACCGCGAGGTCCCTGGGCGCGTCCGGGTGATCGTGCCGGCCAGCGACCGCACCTACGGAGCGCTGGCTGCGCCCGCCGTGGTCGGCTACTTCACCAACGGCGTCTTCGAGGAGCCGACGGCAGTGATTCATCCTGCCGCGCTGCGGTCGGATCCGGAGATCATCGCGCACGAGCTGGTCCACCACCTGGTCTGGTACTTCTTCCCGCGGCGGCCGCGGTGGTTCGACGAAGGCATCGCCCAGTTCCTGCAGACGGTGGCGAACCCCGACCCGCGCTTCCATGGCGCGGCGGGGCTGGTGCCGAGGCAGCGCGCGCCGCGGCTGCGGGGAATTGCGCAGATGCCGGCGCTGGAGATTCTCGCCTGGGCCGGCGAATACTCGATCTACCAGCCCGACATCGAGGAGCTCTGGAGCTGGGTGCTCTATCACTGGCTGTGGACGTATCGGCGCGACGCCCTCGCCGACTACGAGTGGCGCCTGGCCTCGGACGAGAATCCGGCGCGCGCGTGGATGGCCGCGTTTCCAGACCTCGACCCGACGCAGCCTGCCGCCATGAAGAAGCTCGACGAGGCGCTCGACCAGCACCGCCGCGACGATCGGATCTCCTACTACCGCGTCGAGGTGAAGCCCGACACCTCGTTCACCAGCGCGACCCTCTCCTCCGCCGACGTGCACATGCTGCTGCTCGCCATCCGCGACAACTGGGGTCCCGGCGAGGGTGGATACAGCACCGCCATCAGGGCCAATCCGCTGACGGCGAGGCGCAACGAGATTGAAGAGGCGCTGCGCGAAGACCCCACCCACCCGGTGGCGCTCTGGTACTTGCTCCGGGGCGACAAGACCGCCGCCGCCGCCGCGCTGCGCAAGTCCGCCGCGGCCCGGCCTGGCGACTGGCGCTCGTGGTACGCGCTCTCGCTCGTGCTGCGGCCGGACGAGGACCACGCCGAGATGCTGGCGGCGCTGCGCAAGGCGGTGGAGCTGAACCCCGACCAGGCCGCGGCGAACAACGATCTCGCCGCGCTCCTCCTCGTGGACGGCAATCCCAAGGAGGCGCTGCCCTTCGCGCAGCACGCGGTGGACCTTGCGCCGGCGCATCCCGTCTCGCTGGACACGCTGGCCGGAATCGCGGACGCGCTGGGCCAGTGTCCGCAGGCGCTGGCGCTGGAACGGCGCGCGGTGGATCTGATGCCGCGGAAGAACGCCGCAGGACCCCGCAAGCGGTTGCAGGAATACAAGCAGCGCTGCGGTCCGGCGCACTGAGCTCAGAGCACCATCGTCTCGTGGATGGCCTGGCCGCGCTCGAAGCGCGCGAGCGAAAGGGCGGAGATGTCCACGCTCTCGCTCCGGCCGCGGACGATGCACTCGGCCAGCGCGCGCCCCGCGGCAGGAGCGTGCATCACCCCGTGCCCGGAGAAGCCGTTGGCGAGGAAGAACCCGGGGACGCCGCAAGCGCCGAGGATGGCGTGGTGGTCCGGCGTGACCTCGTAGAGCCCGGCCCAGCTGCGCCGGAGGTCGATGCCGGCGGCGGCCACGTCGGGAAAGCGGTGCATCAAAGGCTCGGCGATGCGCTCGGCGAAGTCGGGATCGAATTGCAGATTGAAGCCGGGCGGCTCGTCGGGATTGGACCAGGCAATCAGCACGCGGTCGCCTTCGCGCCGCACCAGCACGCCGGTATCGGCGTCGATGACCATGGGAATGAGCTTTGGCAAGGAAGCGCAGGGGCCGGTGAGGAGGAGGTGCCGTCGGACCGGCTGGACCGGGAGCGCGACGCCGAGCATGGCCGCAAGTCCCTTCGCCCAGGGGCCGGCGGCGTTCACCACCACGCCCGCTCGCAGCTCTCCCGCCGCGGTCTCCAGCCGGAAGCCCGCGCCGTCGCGTGCGGCTGCGATCACCTCGGCGCCGTATCGAATGCTTACGCCGTTGCCCGTGGCCTCGCGGAGGAAGAAGTTGGTGAGGCGCCCCGGATCGACGAAGCCGTCGCGCGCCCCGAAGGTGCCGCCGGCGATGGACCCGGCGAGCCACGGCGCACGGGCGCGCACTCCGGCCTCGTCGAGCACCTCCACCGAGACGCCACGCTCGCGCTGGAACTTCGCCGCGGCCTCCATGGCGCGAACGCGCGACGCGTCCGCGGTGACGAAGAGATAGCCGGCCTTGCGGTACACGGCAGGCTCGCCCATCTCGGCGGCGAGGCCGTCGAGGATCTCCATCGAGGCGAGCGACATGGCGATGTTCACCTCGGTGGTGAACTGGGCCCGGATGCCCCCGTTCGCGCGCGAGGTGGAGCCCGTGCCGGGCAGCGGCTCCCTCTCCAAAATGCACACGTGGCCCTGCCCCAGGCGGGAAAGGTGGAAGGCGACGCTGCAGCCGATCACGCCCGCTCCCACGATGGCGACGTCGCAGCTCCCGGTCACGCCTGCGGCCTCGCCAGCGCGGCCTCGAGCACGCGCGCGACGTGCACCGCGGCGCGCCCGGTGCCGTCCTCGATCTGGTGCCTGCAGCTGGTGCCGTCGGCCACGATGAGGGCCCCGGCAGGGGCTCCGCGGACCGCGGGCAACAGGCTGCGCTCCGCCATCTTCATCGAGACGTCGTAGTGCTCCGCCTCGTATCCGAACGCGCCCGCCATTCCGCAGCAGCTCGACTCGATGGGCTTGACCGTCAGCCCCGGCACGAGCTGCAGCGCCGCCATCACGTCGGGGAACGCGCCCAGCGCCTTCTGGTGGCAATGGCCGTGCAAATACGCCTCGCGCTTGCCGTCACTGGCGAAGGGCAGCGAAAGCCCGCCCCGGCGCGACTCGGCGGCAAGGAACTCTTCGAGCAGCACCGAGTGCCGCGCGATGGCGGCCACCGCGTCGGACTTGACCACGACCCCAAGCTCGTCGCGCAAGGTGAGCAGGCAGGAAGGCTCGATGCCGACGATGGGAACGCCGCGCGCCGCGTACGGCCCTAGCGCCTCGACCACGCGGGAAAGCTCCGCGCGCGCCTCCTCCACCAGCCCCGCGCTGAGGAAGGTGCGCCCGCAGCAGAGCGGCCGCCTGGATGCGTCCTCGACCACGCGGTACCCGCCCGCCTCCAGCACGGCGCGCGCGGCGCGGGCGTTCTCCGGCTCGAAGTAGCGCGAGAACGTATCCACGAAGAGCAGCACCTCCTTGCCCGTGTTCTTCGACGCCGGCGGCGCCTGATGGACGTCGCGGCGGAAGGCCGGCAGCCTGCGGCGGCGGCTCATTCCCGTGATCCTCTCCGCCAGCGCGGCCAGGGGACCGGCCCGGTTGCGTAGATTGAAGAGGGGCGCCATCCGGCTCGCCGCGCGCGCATAGCGGGGCAGATAAGCGGTGAGGCGCGATTTCATGGAGATGCCGTGCTTCCGGTGCCAATGGTGCAGGAATTCAATCTTCATCCGCGATAAATCCACGCCGACGGGGCACTCGCGCTTGCAGGCCTTGCAGGCGACGCACAGGTCGAGCGTGTCTTTCATTTGAATCGAGGTCAGCGCGTCCGGCCCCAGCTGTCCGCTCAGCGCGAGCCGGAGGCTGTTGGCGCGGCCTCGGGTCACGTCCTTTTCGTCCAGGGTGGCCTGGTAGCTCGGGCACATCACCGCCTCGAACTTGCGGCACTGCCCATTGTTGTTGCACATCTCCGCCGCGGCGAGAAAGCCCCCGCTCTCCGACCAATCCAGCGCGGTCGTTACAGGAAGACCCTGGTATCCAGGCTTGTAGCGGAAGAGGCTTCTGTCATCCATCCTGGGCGCGCGCACGATCTTGCCCGGATTGAGGAGGCCCTGCGGGTCGAAGGCGTCCTTCACCTGCTCGAAGGCGCGCACGAGCGGGGCGCCGAACATCATCTCGTGGAACTCGGAGCGGCTCAGCCCGTCGCCATGCTCGCCGGAGTGCGAGCCCTTGTACTCCTTGACGATGGAGAACGCCTCCTCGGCGATGGCGCGCATCTTCTTCGCCCCGGACTCGTGCTTCATGTCGAGGATGGGGCGCACGTGCAGGCAGCCCACCGAGGCGTGCGCGTACCAGGTGCCCTCGGTGCCGTGCCTGTGGAAAAGGGTCGTCAGCCGATCGGTGAACTCCGCCAGGCGATCGAGCGGAACCGCGCAATCCTCGATGAACGAGACCGGCTTTCCTTCGCCCTTCATCGACATCATGATGTTCAGGCCGGCCTTGCGCACCGCCGTCATTTCCGCCTGCGACTTCGGGTCGGGAGTGCGCACCACCGCCTCCGGATGGCCATGGTCGGCCATCGTCTCTTCCAGCCTGTCCAGCGACCGCAAGAGCGGCGCCTCCTCGTCTCCCGCGAATTCCACCAGCAGGATGGCGGCCGGATTGCCCTTGACATGCTTCTCGAGCGTGGAGCGGAAGCTGGCGATCTGCCGCGCCAGATCCATCATGGTGCGGTCCACCAGCTCCACCGCAGTGGGCCGCAGCTCCACCAGGAAGCGGGTCATGTCCATCGCGTCGTAGAAGCGACTGAAGTGACAGATGGCGGCCACCCTGTGCCTGGGCAGGCGGCTCAGCTTCAGCTTGATGCGGGTGAAAAAGCCCAGCGTGCCTTCGGAGCCGACCATGAGCCTGGCGAGGTTCTGCCGGGGCTCGCCCAGGGTCTCGAGGTTGTACCCGCCCACCTTGCGGAGCAGCTTCGGAATCCGCTGGTCGATCTCGGCTGCGTTCGCGGCATGGAGCGCGCGCAGCCGTCCGGCGAGCTCGCGCAGGCGCGGCGGCTGTCCGTCGAGGCTCTCGGGCAATTCGCCGAAGACGAGGCGCGTTCCGTCGGCGAGCACCGCCTCCACCTCGAGGACGTTGTGCACCATGATGCCGTACTTGATCGATCGCGTGCCGGCCGAGTTGTTGCCGGTCATGCCGCCGATGGTCGCATTGGCGGAGGTGGATACGTCCACCGGGAAGGACCATCCCGCGTGCTTGAGCTGGCGGTTCAGCTCGTCGAGCACGATGCCGGGTTCCACCATCGCGGTGCCCGCCTCCACGTCCACTTCCAGCAGCTTGTTCATGTGCCGGCTCGTGTCCATCACCAGCGCGCGGCCCAGCGTCTGCCCGTTCTGCGAGCTGCCCCCGCCGCGCGCGATCACCGGAAAGCCCTCCTCGCGCGCGAGCCGGATGGCCGCCTCCACGTCGAGAGCGCTCTTGGGCAGCGCTACGCCAATGGGCTCGATCTGGTAGATGGACGCGTCCGTCGAGTACCGGCCCCGGGTGAAGGAGTCGAAGAGCACTTCGCCGCGGAGCACGTTGCGCAGGCGCGAGGCGAGAGCGGGGTCTCCGGGCACGCGGGACATGGCCGCTGGCATACCGGATTCCCGCAAAAGGGGACACCATACTCATCTCCAGCTGCTCGCGCGGGCCGCGGCAGTTGAGTATGGTGTCCCCCGTGTAGCATCCGGCAGGGAGGCATCGACGCGCGACCAGGGTCCAGCGCAGCGCAGGTGGCCGCGGCGTCTCCTCTGGGGCGCGCTTGCGGGGCTCGCGGTGGCCGTCGCCTCGCAGGTCGAGCGCGATCTGCCGCTCGAAGCGCTGAAGCCGGTCTTCGCGACCGGGGCTTCCAGGTTCATCGACGTGGACGGGCTGTCGGTCCACTACCGCGACGAAGGCGCGGGCCCGCCGCTGTTGCTCCTGCACGGCACCGGCTCGTCGCTGCACACCTGGGATGCATGGACCGACGCGCTGCGCGGCCATTTCCGCGTCATCCGCATGGACCTGCCCGGCTTCGGGCTCACCGGCCCCAACCGGGACGACGACTACCGGATCGAGCGATACGTCGAGTTTCTCGAGGCGTTCCGCAGGCGGTTGGGGTTGGAGACGTTTGCGCTGGCGGGCAACTCGCTCGGCGGCGAGATCGCCTGGAACTATACGGTGGCACATCCGGATCGCGTGAGCGCGCTGGTGCTGGTCGATCCCGCTGGCTACCCGATCGATCGGCCTGCGCTCGTCTTCCGGCTGGCGAAGATCCCGGGCCTCTCCTGGTTCCTGACCAGGCTCGATCCGGGGCCGATCACCGCCAAGACGCTGCGCGACGCTTACGCGGATCAGCGCAAGGTCACGAAGGAGCTGGTGGAGCGCTACCGCATGCTGGCGCTGCGTGAGGGGAACCGCCGCGCCTTCGTTGCGCGCGCCTCCCGCCGCGGCGAGAACCGCAGCGCCGACATAGGCAGGGTGCGCGCGCCGACGCTCATCCTCTGGGGAGCGCAGGATCGCCTGATTCCGCTGGCGCACGCGTACCGATTCGAGCACGCGATCGCGGGGGCGAGGCTGATCGTCTACCAGGGCGCGGGGCACGTTCCCATGGAGGAGATCGGCCAGCGGTCCGCGGCCGACGTGGATGCTTTTTTGACGCACGCTCTCGGAGGAGCGCCTCGCCTCTCCACGCCTGCACCGGAGGTCCGACGATGACCAACAAGGAGATGGCGGCGAACCTGTTCGCTCGCCTGGGAACCGCCGACATCGACGGAGCGCTGGCGCTGATGACCGACGACGTGAACTGGCGCATCCCGGGAAAGCCGGATCTCTCTCCCGCCGCGGGCGACTATGGCAAGGAGCGGCTGGGCCGCCTCTTCCGGCGCATGTTCGCGCAACTCGAGCGCGGCCTTGCCATGACGGTCGTGGGATCCATCGCCGAGGGCGACGCCGTCGCCGTGGAGGTGGAGTCCAGCGGCGATCTCCGCAACGGCCGGAAGTACCGGCAGCAGTACCACTTCCTCATCCGTTTTCGCGAGGGGAAGATCGCCTCCGTCCGCGAGTACCTCGACACCCAGCACGCATTCGAAGTCTGGATGCGCCCCTGAGTCTCGCGACGGGCACCCCTCAGCCCGTCAAGGACGTGGTGCGCAGCTTCCACCGCGTAAGGGCGCTCCTACTTCCGTTTCTCGCGCATCGGCTTGTGCTCGTTCTGCCGCCGCAACACAACGTCCGCTCAATTCAAGATCGAACACAGCGGACGCAGAATGCGGGCGGGGTCTGCTACCAATCAGTTCAACCGGTTGAACCAACCTCCCCGCGTGGCCGCAGCATCCTCACACCAGGCTCACCAACTGCTTGCCGACGTTCTCGCCCCTGAGCAGCCCCATGAACGCCCGCGGCGCGTTCTCCAGGCCCTGCGCGATGGTCTCGCGGTAACGGATCCGTTTCGCCGCCACGTGCCGCGCGAGGTCGGCGAGCGCCTGGGGCCACAGCTCCATGTGCTCGGTGACGATGAACCCCTGGACGAGCAGGCGGCTGGTGAGGATGGAGCGCACGTTGTGGATGGGAATGGGCTGCCCGCCATATCCCGCGATCAGGCCGCAGATGGCGATGCGCCCGAACGGGTTCATGCGGGCGAGGGCGGCGTCGAGAGAGGGCCCGCCGGCGTTCTCGAAGACCACGTCGATGCCGGCCTCGGTGGCGGCATTGAAATCCGCGGCGAAGGACGAAGCCTTGTAATCGATGCAGGCGTCGAACCCGAATTCGCCGACCACCAGATCGCACTTCGCCTTTCCGCCCGCGATGCCGACCGCGCGGCAGCCCATCAGCTTCGCAAGCTGGCCCACCACGCTGCCCACCGCGCCGGCGGCCGCAGAGACCACCACCGTCTCGCCCGGCTTCGGCTTTCCGATCTGCCCGAGCCCGTACCAGGCGGTAACGCCGGGCATGCCCACGCAGCCGAGATACGCCGAAGGTGGAATCACCGAGATGTCGATCTTTCGCAGTCCCGCCGCGCCCGTCACCTGGTACTGCTGCCAGCCCGCCATGCCGACGACGAAATCGCCGGGCGCGAGCGACATGTCCCTCGATTCGACCACCTCCGCCACCGTCGCGCCGATCATCACCTCGCCGAGCGGCTGGGGCGGGGCGTACGACTTGCTCTCGTCCATGCGGCCCCGCATGTACGGGTCCAGCGACAGGTAATGGATGCGCGTGAGCACCTGGCCGTCGCGGACGGGCAGCACGTCGGTCTCCACGAGGCGGAAATCGGCCTCTTGCACCTGTCCGCGCGGTCGCCGCGCCAGGACGATCTGCCGGTTCTTCATGGCTTCTCCACTCTGGACACGTGGATTGCCTCTTCAGGGCGTTCCCAGGCCCCGCCCCGCATCTACGGTGTGCAACTGACCGGTGACCTTGGCCGCGTGGAGCAGCGCCACGATGGAAGCCGCCACTTCCTCCGGCTGCAGGGTGGCGCCGAGCGCGCTCCTCTCGCAGTACGACGCCCGCGCCCGGTCGTAAGCTTCACCCAGGCCCTGCTTGAGCCAGCGCGTCTCGGTGAAGCCGGGAAGCACCGCGTTGACGCGGATCTCCGGCCCGAGCGATCGCGCCAGGGCGAGCGTGAGCGCGTTGAGCGCTCCCTTCGAGCACGCGTACGCGTACGACGACCCGATGCCCATGCTGCCGGCGATGGAGGACACGTTCACCACCGCTCCCCGCGCCGCCCGCAGCGCGCTCTCGCAGGCGCGCACCATCTGGTACGGCCCGATCAGGTTGACGGAGTAGATGCGCTGGAAGTCTTCGGCAGAGAGCGCGTCGAGCTTGCGCATGGAGGCAAATCTGGTGGTCGCGGCATTGTTCACCAGGCCGTCAATCCGCCCCCAGCGGCCGAGCGCCGCGGCGGCGAGCGCGCGGCAGGCGGCGTCGTCGGCCACGTCGGCGCGCACCGCCAGCGCGTCGCCCCCGGCGGCAATGCACGCCTGCGCCACCTCCTCCGCCGGCGCGGCGTCCCGGCTGAAATTGACCACGACGCCCGCGCCCTCCTTCGCGAGCAAGAGGGCGGTAGCCGCGCCCACGCCGGTGGAGGACCCGGTGACGACGAAGCATTTTCTCTCGCGCACGAGGCGAGTAGATACCCGCGCTCCGCGCTGCGCAAGGTCGGGTGTAATGCCCTGGCGGCGCCTGCGTCTGTGTCTGTGAACGGCGGGCAAGACCCGCCAAACCAGGGAGACACAAATGACGAACGCGAACGAATGCCGGTGCGAGAAGAAGTCGTGTGGCTGCGCGAAGGCCACGGCCTGCAGCTGCGGCCCCAACTGCAACTGCACCAAGGCGTGCAACTGCGGGGGCAACTGCTCCTGCGCCGCGGCGAAGTAGGAGCCCGAGGTCGAGGGAGGCGCGCTCGCGCCTCCCGCTTCATTCCGCGCGGTGGGCGCATCCGGCGCTGCCGGGTTCGCCGCAGGTGCAGTCCACGCAACCCCGCTCCGCGCACGAGCCGCACCAGCGCACCACCCGCTTGCGCAGCGTCTCGCGCGCGCGGAACACGCGCACGCGCGCGTTGTTGGGAGTGATGCCGGCCTCGGCGGCGAACTCCTGCACCGGCACTCCCTCCACGTCGATGCGGCGCAGCGCCAGCGCGTACTCAGGCTTGATCGTCTCCGACAGGCGGGTGACGCAGCGGCAGACTGCATTGCGCTCGTCGAGCGCCGGAGGCGCTTCTTCGTCGAGCTTCCGGCCGAGGTCCGCGAGCGCGCGCTCGCTCGCCCCCGCCCGCCGGTAATGGTCGATCACGGCGTTGCGCAGGACCCGGTAGAACCAGGCCACCGCGCTCTCTTCGCTGCCCAGCGGCAGCTTGTCCAGGCTGCGCGCGAACGCTTCTTGAAGCACGTCCTCGGCCATTTCGCGGTGCCCCACCCTCCGCTCGAGAAAGGAGAGGAAGGCGCGGCGCTGTCCGGCCAGCGCGGCGAACATCTCCTCGCGAGAAGGCAGGTCGTGGTCCATGGCGCCGAGTGTAGACGCGGGCCTGCGTCAAAAGCGAGGGCCGGCCGCGCGATGCCGAGCCTTCAGCGCCGCGGCGCGGGTCCTCGCCGTCCTCGCGCGACAGGAGCCGACGCGTCCAGTTCGGCCTTGCGGTGCGCGAAGAAGTCGCCGGGCCCGAAGGGATGGAGGCTGCTGCCGCCGCCGTTCAGGTCGAGCGCCAGGGAGATGCCGTGCACGCCCAGGAGCGCCGCGCCGCGCTGCCCCTGCGCATCCGAGCGCAGCGCCGCCTCGACGGACGCGCCGTCTCCTTTCGCCACCAGGTCGCGCAGCGCGAACCACCCCGGGCCTCCGGCGGCCGACCCGCGCACCGAGAGCCCGTCCATGGAGAAGAGCCCCTGCACGATTCCGGGCAGGTCCTCGAGGTGCCCGTAGAGTCCGAGGATGGGCCGCGCGTCGCGGCAGCGGGCGGTCAGGTCGGCGTCGAAGGCAACCTCGTCGAGACGCACGTGCGCGCGGGGCAAGCGGATGTGCGCCCACCACTGCGGGTCGATGTCCGCTCCCACCAGGCGCGCCCCGCTCACCTCGATGCGCGTGCCGGAGAGGTCGGCTCCACGCCGCGGATCGAGCGCGCGCACCGCCGCATCCACCCGCGCATCTCCGTCGATGTCGACGTCGCGGGCGCGCACGCGCAGTCCAACCAGCGAGGCCCGGGCCCAGCCGGCCATTCCCTCCGGCGGACCTTCCAGGTGTGCCGCGAACGTGCCGTGGCCCTTCTCCACCCTGGCCGCCGGCGCGAGCCGCTGCGCGAGCGCGCGCGCGTCGGCGATGCTGCCGCCGGCGAGATCGACGGAGATGAACGACGGCAATTGCGGGTCGGCCAGATCGGGCGCCTCGCCTCTGGCCTCCACTCGGCCGGAGGCGAGCGACGAGCCTGCGCCGGCCGCGTCCCGTACCGACAGCCAAGCCTGCAGGCCCGGGCTGGCGCGCAGGTGCGCCTCCGCGCGGGCGGCCTGGAAATCGTCCGCCGAGAGATCTTGCAAGGAAACGTCGAGCGCGCTGCCTTGCTGCACCCGCCCCGCCTTCACGCCGAGCGCGATCGCGGCCTCGCCGCTGCCACGCGCATCGATCAGATCGTCCAGGTGTCCGCGCAGCCGCGCGTCCAGGTCGAGCGCGCGGAAGATGCGGTCGGGTCCGGCCTGGCGCGTATCCAACGGTCCAAGCTGCACGCGCAGCTTTCCCTCCAGTCGCTCGGCAACGCGGCCGCCGGAAAAGGTCAGCGTGCTGCCGCCCAGGGTCAACTCGGCGGGAGCGATCAGCACCTGCCGCATGGGCTTGAGGTAGAACGCGCCCGCCGCCTGCATCTCGCCCTCCAGGCGATAGCGATCGATCCACACCTGCCGCACGCCCTCTGCCTGCACGTTCTCCAGCCAGACGGAAAAGAGGCGATAGCGCCAGTCGGGGATCTCGTCCTCGGGCCCCACCTCTTGAAGGGGCACGGAGGGGAAACCTTCGATCGCGGGCAGCCCCTTCAGGTTGGGACCCTTCGCGTCGCGCTCGACGAGCCGGCGCCGCACCGCAAAGGTGATGCCCCGGGCCCGCACGCGGGTGACGTGGAAGATGCGCGCCGGAAGCTGTCCCACGGCGATGACGGCGCGCGCTCCGTCGATGCCGAGGCGCCATTGCAGATGCCCATCCTGCGCGGTGATCACGAGCCCGCTCACGTGCACCGCGCCCGGCAGGACGGACCAGGCGAAGCGATATTCGACGTGCACGGCCGGCGATTGGGTGTTGATCAGGTACCGCAGAAGAGGCGTCCAGAGGAACGCCTGCGCCGCCACCATCCACAGCGCCCACACGGCCGCGACGGCCAACGCAAAAGCCCGCGCCGCCCGCGGCCACAGCGCCCGCACGTCCGCCCGTCTGCCGATCGCGCGCACCCCACCAGACGAAATGTGGACTCCGGCGCACCACCGCAAGCGGGAGGCAAGGGGGCGAGCGCCAGCGTTACGTCAGAGCAATTCGCCCGCCAGCCGCGCGACCATCTGTTGCAGCTCGATGCGCCGCCCCGCGGCCGATTTCTCGAAGGCGTCGAACTCCTCGTCGATGCGCCGGCGCTCCGCGACGCCCAGCGCCTGGTCGGACATGGGAAAGAGGACGTGGTTCTCCTTCTCGATGTGCGCCCCGAGGAGCAACACGTAGGCGCGCGCCGCGTCGGCGAAGCGCGCGCGCGAGGCGGGACCGGAGACCGGGCCCCGCGCCGCCTCCCGCAGGGCGGACAGCAGCTGGCGGCCTTGATCGTGCTCATGCAGCATCACGCCCAGCGGGCCGCCCTCGCGCGGCAGGCCCGCCTTCTCCAGCGCGGGGAAGAGGATCTTTTCCTCCTTGTGGTGGTGATGCACGTCGGTGAACTGGCGGCAGAACTCCACGGCGTCGCGCACCGCCTTCGCCGGCACCTCCGCGCCGCTCGCTGCCCGATCGGCGAGCGCTTCCAGCACGCGCAACCCGTGCAGGATGATCTCGTGCTCCTCCATCAAGAGCTGTATCGCCCGCATGCTCTTCGTCCTTTCAGAAAGCGGCGGAGCCGGTCAGCGCGCGGCCGATCGCCAGCGTGTGGATCTGATCGGTGCCTTCGTACGTGAAGGTGGATTCCAGGTTGGCGGCGTGGCGCATGACGTGGAAGTCGCCGGCGATGCCGTTGGCTCCCAGCACCGCGCGGCAGCGGCGCGCCGCCTCCAGCGCGATGCGGCAGTTGTTGCGCTTGAGCAGGCTGGTCTGCGCGGGGTGGAGCCTGCCCGCTTCCTTCAGCCGCGAGTAATGGACGGAGAGCAGCGAGGCCTTGACGATCTCGGTCGCCACGTCGGCGAGCTCGAGCTGCACCAGCTGCTTCGCCGCGAGCGGCACTCCGAACTGCGTGCGCTCCCGGGTATAGCGCAGCGCCACCTCCAGGCACGCGCGCGCCGCGCCGAGCACTCCCCAGGCCACCCCGAAGCGCGCGTTGTCGAGACAGCTCAACGGGGCCTTGAGCCCTGCCGCCTCCGGCAGCCGATTTGCCTCCGGCACGCGCGCGCCGTCCAGCACCAGGCCTCCGGTGTACGAGGCGCGCATGGAGAGCTTCCAGGGAATGTCCTCGGCGGAAAAGCCGGGCTGCCCGCGCTCGAGGATGAACCCGCGCACTCCCTCCTTGGTGCGCGCCCAGACCACGGCGAGGTGGGCGATCTGCGCGTTGGTGATCCAGAGCTTGCGCCCGCTCAGCACCCAGTCGTTGCCGTCGCGCTCCGCGTGCGTTTCCATGCTGCCCGGATCCGACCCGTGATTCGGCTCGGTGAGCCCGAAGCAGCCGATCACACGGCCGGCGGCCATCTCCGGCAGCCAATGCTGCTTCTGCTGCTCGGACCCGTAGCGGCGGATGGCGTACATGGCGAGGCTGGTTTGCACCGAGACGAACGAGCGCAGCCCGGAGTCGCAGGCCTCGAGCTCATGGCAGGCGAGCCCGTACGCCAGGGCGCCCATTCCGGCGCAGCCGTATCCTTCGAGGTTCGCGCCGAGAAGGCCCAATTTCGCCAGCTCCGGCACCAGTTCCTGGGGAAAGCGGCCCTCCTCGTAGTCGGCGACGATGCGCGGCATGAAGCGGTCCTTGACGATGCGCCGCACGCTCGCGCGGACCTGCCGCTCCTCGTCCAGGAGAAGGCCGTCCCAACCGATCAGCTGCTCCAGGTCCAGCGTGTCGTTTTCCATTTTTCCTCGGCCCGCCTTTATGCCTTCTCGCTTTGAATGTGGCGATAGCGCGCCCGCCGCGCGGCGTCCAGCGTCAGCGACGGTCAGCGCGTTCCCACGCTCCATCCCGGCTCGCCCGGGGAGGCGCCTCGCGGCGCGCCACCCTCTGAGCGAGGCCCCCGGAGGGCCGACTGATGATCGAGCGCCGACGGCCGCTCCATTGCCGGTCGATCGATCTTCGGGCAGCTCGATCGGATGAGGGTCCGCGGCAACCGGCTGCGATCGTCATTCGCGGCGCCGCGCCGGCTCGTCCAGCGAGCCTCCAGCGAGACGTAGAGACGCTTCGGTAATTTTGCGGTCCCCCTCCGGCCGTCGAGACTGGAATTCCGTCAGTACCGTATGGGGTGGAACGGCGCGGCAGCCGGCAGTCCGAGACCGCTTCCACTGTAAGACCGCACGCCGAGGAGCCCTCGTGACAGGGCGGTACGACGTTTGCACTGGGTGGAAATATTCGATCAACGTGATCGGGGGCGGCCATGAAACGTTATCGCTCGGATTGAAAGCCAAGCGCACGTCGCGCTCGCCGCGACCCACCGCCAAAACCTGGCAATGAAGACGCCCGTCAGTCACGGACGGCGCGGAGCGGACGCTCGCGGCTCTGCGACGTACAGATCGGCCCGCTCGGGGGAGGGGGAACTGGTTTCCACATTCAATCCACTCACCCCTGAGGTGTATCGTGAAGCAAGCAGTCCTCGTGTGCGTTTTTGCCAGCCTCGCTTCTGTTCCTGCCCTGGCCCAGACCTCCCCCAAATTCCAGCCCAAGTTCGACGTCATCCCCATCGAGAGCGACCATGGCGCCGGCGCCGTCGCGGCGTTCTGGCGCTATGGGCTCGGCTGCCCCATCGGCCCCGGCGGCCTCGGTGTCAGTTGCCCCAACCCGTTCGAGAAGGACTCGCAGAACCAGGGCCTGGTCCTCGCCAAGTCCGTCCCGAGCCTGGATCCCGGCCAGGCAATCGCGGAGATCAGGGGCGTCAAGGGCACCTTCCTCGTCGAGCTCGGCTACGACCTGCGCAAGTTCGGCGACCAGAACGCTCCCAACGGCTCCGAGTGCACCCTGACTTCTCCCCGGTTCGAATTCCAGATGGCCGACGGCAGCAGCTTCTTCATCCCCTGCCAGCTCCCGACGGACGATGAAACGGTCTCGGCGTACTGGAGGCGACTGCGCTGGCTGGTGGCGGATACCGCCCAGCCGTCGCCCCTCCCCATCATGGCGTGCCCCATGCCGGTAAGAAAGGGAGTGTCGTGCAACATCCCCATCAGCTGCACCAACCCGAGCCTCTGCGGGCCCGACAAGCGCATGCAGAGCCTCAGGATCGTCCAGGACGTCGGGCCGGATTCGGACGGCTCAGCCCAGTTCGGCCTCTCCGTCTTCGACAACATCGACGTGAACGGCAGGCTCAGGGGAACGGGGCCCGCGCCGCGCAATGGCGACGAGGATGAAGGCCAGGGCCGCGACAAGGACGGGCGCGAGTTCTACTCCCTGGACAGCCCCTCCCATCCCGAGCAGGGCCAGTTCGAGTTCCACGATCCGATCGCCAACTTCAACCTGGTCAGCGCCAACGGCGTCCGCGGAATCGCATATAGCGTAGGGCCGCTGGGCCAACCGTGCGTGAGCTTCTCCGGCGACGGCGTGGTGAACGGCAGGGCCGGCTACCTCTATACGTTCCTCTCCTGCGATCTATCCGCCGTCGGCACCGGCCTGGGCACGTACAGCATCACCGCCACCGGCCCACTCGGCACGCTGCCCTATACCCAGGCGGGCGAGCTCTTGATGGGCTCCGTCAACATCCACAAGTAAGGGTCGTCCAGCGGCGATGGGAAAATGCGCGGGCCCAGGACCCGCGCATTTCCGTGCTTGACACAACTCCGCCCTCGGGCAAACGCTGAATACTTACGCTGGAGTGGGAACCGATGGCAGGGGTTCTTCGAGACGCCGCTTCCGCGGCAGCCGGGGTCGGCCGCGAGCGGGCAGGCGGGGGGGCCTCCGCCCGCAACCTCGCTCTCGCTGGACCCGGTTCCGGCGCGCAGGTGGACGAGATCCGCCTTCTCGAATGGATTCCGCAGCTCGCCATGGGCCTCTGCTCCGCCCGCGGCGCGCAGCTGCTGAAAGTCGCCGCCGACGGGAGCGCTACCGTCGCCGCCGCCCACGGCCTTCCTTTCCACGCGGAGCCCGACGCGAGAGAGGGCTCCGGGCGATTCGCCATCGACCTCCATCCCGGCGCCGCGGGCACGCGCCTGACCCTGGTGGTCGACGGCCAGCCAGGCGCCGCCTTCGGCTCGCAGGAGATCCGCCGCCTGGAGGGCCTGGCCTTCATCGCCTCCAACGCGCTCGCGCGCGCCAGCTCCGACGCCGATCTGCGCGCTTCCCACGCCATCGGGATGGCGGTGATGAGCGGGGTCAGGGATGCCGTCATCGCCCTCGACGCGAAGGGGATCGTCCGCGCCGTGAGCAGCTCCGCGGCGGCGCTCATCGGCCGCGGCGACAGCGAGGCAATCGGGAAACGGTTGCGGGACGTTCCGGGCATGGCGCCGCTCGCCCGGGCGCTCTCGGCGGGAGAGCGCGGCCCGGAGGCCGTGACGCTCGCCAGTGGCGAAGTGAAGCTGCGGCTGCGAAGGTGCGGCGACGGCCTCGCCGTGACGCTGGTTCCGGCGGCGGCTGACGCGGCCACCGCCGGCGGGGCGCGCTTCGGCATCGAGGATCTGATCGGCGAATCGCCGCGGATCCAGCGCGCCAGGAGCACGGCCTTCAAGGTGGCGGACTCGCACCTGCCCGTGCTCATCACAGGTGAAACCGGCACCGGCAAGGAGATCCTCGCGCAAGCCATCCACAATGCCTCGGCCAGGGCCGATCAGCCCTTCGTGGGCGTCAACGTCTCCGCCATTCCACGCGAGCTCCTGGAAAGCGAGCTCTTCGGATACGAGGCCGGCGCGTTCACGGGCGCCCGCGCGCAGGGCCATCAGGGCACGTTCGAGCTCGCGGGCAGCGGCACCATCCTTCTCGACGAGGTCGGCGACATGCCCCTCGACATGCAGGCCAAGCTGCTCCGTGTGCTTCAGGAAAGGTCCGTGCAGCGGCTGGGAGCGGCGCGCCCGAGGCCCATCTCCGCCCGCGTCATCGCCAGCACCAACCGCGATCTGGAAGCGGACGTCGCGGAAGGGCGCTTCCGCCTCGACCTCCTGCACCGGCTTCGCGTGGTGCACGTGGAGCTGCCTCCGCTGCGCGAGCGCGGCAACGACATCCGCCTGCTCGTCGCCCACCAGCTGCGCCAGCTGGCCCAGAGCACCGGCCGCGCCTCCATCCGCGTGGCGACGCCGGTGATGGAGGCGCTGGAGGCGTATGCGTGGCCGGGGAACGTGCGCGAGCTGGTGAACGTGCTCGACTTCGAGGTGCGCATGCTCTCGCCGGAAGCCGACGTGCTCGACGCGGTTCCCGGCGCGATCGGTCGCAGCCTGCAGGCTTCTCGAGACTCCGGAGGGGATCAAGCGATGACGCTGGAGGCCGCCGAACGCAAGGCGTGCATCCTCGCCCTGCAGAAGACCGGTGGAAACGTGGCGCGCGCGGCGGACCTGCTCGGCGTGGTCAAGGCGACGCTCTATGCCAAGATGCGGCGGTATGGCATTTCATGACATTGTCGCCTTTCTGCAAAAAATCAAACAGTGTGGTGAATTCTCGGTCTTGCTCGATTTCCGCATTGAATTCAGGCATTTGCACAATGCGCAGCGGGCGAGCGCTAGTTCAGGTCTTGAACGGGAAGAATTTGAATTCGAGAGTGATTACAGAGGGGCGCAGATTGGCACTCGCGGTGCATCGGCGCCGGCTGTCCTGAAAAGCTGAGCAATTTCGAAACGCACGACTGGGAGGGGGACCCATGTTGAGGAAGTGTCTTCGCGGCGCAGCGCCGCGCCTGGCGGTGCTTGGCCTCGGTGTGAACCGATTCAAGCTCCTGTACGTGGTTGCGTCCGCCGTCGCGCTGCTCGCGAACCCGGCCTGTAACTCGAAAACACCGTCGGCGGGGCAGTTGACCACGCGCGAGGCCGGCCGGGATGCGACGACGCCCGGAACGACCGCGGGGTTGTCGCTGAGGGTCGACGTCTTTCCCTACGCTCTTCCTGGCGAGACGTTCCCGGTGCTGGTGTCGTTCCGCAACTCGTCGGGCCAGTTGATGAACGTCGCCGACAACATCACCGTCAAGCTGAGCACCAACCCTACCGCTGCGACCATTGTCGGGCCCGCGACCAAGGCCCCGGTGAACGGCGTGGCGAGGTTCGATCTCTCCATCTCCAAGGCCGGGCAGGGCTACGGGATCACCGCGTCCTCGATCAAGGCGGGCACGGCGACGTCCGCGCTCTTCAACGTGGCCTGGTCGCAAAGCGTGGGCACCACCGCGAACCCGGCCGGGTACACCACGGCGACGGCGCCGGTGATCAGCCCGAAGGTGCCCATGTTCGGCACGCTCTCGCCCGGAGAGGTGCAGTACTTCAAGTTTCCCGCGACCGCCGGACAGCAACTCTCGGTCTACAGCTACGCCAACAGGATCGACAACGCCGATTGGGAAACGGCGCTGCGCATCCGCCTGCTCGCAGCGGATGGGACGACGGAAGTGGCCCGCGCCAGCGCGATGGGTCCCGACGCCGCCGGCGTGGACAACGGTCTCTCCCTGGTGCGCATCCCGCAGGACGGCGACTACTACCTCGCCTGCGACGTCGATCAGAGGGCGTACCTGGCCGGGACCTTCGGCGTGGTCATGACCCTTGCGGTCGATCCCGGGCTCAGCCTGCAGACGGAGAAGGAAGCCTGGAACGCCCCGGGCGGGAACGACACCATCGCCACGGCGCAGAAGCTCACCCCGGGCACGCTCTATGGCCACTACGAGAGCACTCCCTCGGGAGCGGCGACCTCGGATTTCTACGCCATCTCCCTGGTCAACCCGGTGCGGGTGCGCGTCGATCTCAACGCCGCCCGGAGCGGCGCGGCCTACGGCGATAGGACCTGGGTTGGCCGCCTCGAGCTGCAGGACGCGACCGGCGCCGTGCTCTGGGGAAACGACACCTCGTACGGGTTGGACCCGGCCATCGACTACGTCATCACCAAGGCGGGCACCTATTACGTGCGCGTCACGACGTCCGATTACCAGCCCAATGCCTACAGCAGCCCCTACTTCCTCAGCTACCAGTCCACGCCGTACGGCGCGGCGACGGAGCCCACCACCAACACCAGCACGGCCGCGGCGATGTCGATGAACTACGGGAGCGACGTCAGCGGCTCGTTCGCGGCGGCGGGCACGCACTACTTCGCCTTCGGCGGCACCGCCGGCGACGTCGTGCGGCTCATCGCCCAGGACCGCACCGTCCTGCAGGGTGCCACGCTCGCCATGGCCCCGGCGGGAGCGAGGCCGGCCGCAGTCGGCCCCACCGCCAAGGTCGCGATCCTGCGCGCCGACGGCGTCACCGAGGTGCCCACCGCGGCCACCTACACGGACGGGTCGGAGAGCAGGCTCAACTATCGGCAGACCATCCTGCAGGCGACGGGCACGTACTTCGTCCGCGTGCAGAGCACCGACGCGGGAAAGTTCGGGCTTCGCCTCGAGCGCGTCACCACCTCTGCTCGCGAGGTCGAGCCGAACCACACCATCGCGACCGCGACGGCGGTGCCCGCAACCGGATGGATCTCGGGCGCAATCGTCGCCGCAGGGGAGCAGGACCACTTCAAGGTCCACGCGGAGGCGGGGCAGCTCATGACCGTCTCGCTCCTCGGCGCCTCCGGCGCCGGTCTCGGGAGCTTGCTCTCGGACTGGGGCTCGGCGCTGATGCCCAACCTCGAGGTGCGGGACTCCGTCGGCAACCTGGTTTCCGCGGCCTCGGCCGACCGGAAGGGCTCGACGAACTTCGCCGAGACGCTCCAGCATCCGCTGATCGCGCAGATCGGCAACGTCCCTCCCACGGTGCAGGCATCCTTCCGCGCGCCGGCGGCCGGCGACTTCGACATCGCGGTCTCCGATGCCGACGGACAGGGCGGGGCGAACTACTTCTACGCGCTGCAGGTCTCGAAGAACCAATGATGTGATGGGGGGCACGGCCGGGGGAAGGGGACACCATACTTGATTCGCGGTGACCGGCGCCGCTGGTTCGGTGAATCAAGTATGGTGTCCCCCGGCCGTGGTTTTTTCCGTCGACATCTCACATCGCGGAGCGGTGCCGCTGCGCTGGGCAGCGCCATCCGCTGCCTGACTGAGGCGCGACGCGCTCACCGTGGCGCGACGGCCGGGAGCGCCGCCTCCACCGCCCCGACCCAGTCCGTTCCAACCTCCAGGGCTTGCGCGCCGCAATCGCGCAGCGCCGCGCGCAAGGCGCCGTCTCCGGGCGGAACGGCGCAGACGGCCACCACTCCGGCGGCTGCGCAGGCCCGCGCGGCGCCAACCTGCCGGACCACAGCGGCGAGATGGCCGCTGGCCGAGACGAAGCTCTCGATCCGGTGGGCCAGGGCGACCGCGCTCTCCTCGTCACCGCCCTCGACGATGAGGATGGCGGGGCGTTCGCGAGCCGCGCTGGTCCCGGCCTCGTTGCTCACGCCGATGATGCCTGCCGCGGCCGTCTCGTTGCTGAGCGCGTCGACGAGGATGAACGCGCCGGTGGCGCGGTTCCGGGCATAGGGGTCGCGAGATCACCGGCCGGCCGCAGCGCACGGCGATGCGGCCGATGTCGTTGAGCGCGAGCCCCGCGGCCGGCGTTTCCTCGAGCGTCTCCAGGTCCAGCCGCGACTGCACCGCCGCGATTCGCGCCGGCACGGTGCGGGTGGTGTGCTTGAGCAGATATGCGCGGGAAGGATCGAGCGGGCGCTCGGAGAGCCAGACCGCGGTGCCTTCGAGAAGATCGCGCGGCAAGGGCGCCGAGCCCGGATGCGCGAGCAGATCTCCGCGCGCCGCGTCCACCTCGTCGGCGAGCCGCAGCACCACCGACATCGGCGCCAGCGCGCGAGCCAGCGGGCCCTCGAAGGAATCGATGGCGCTGATGGTGGTGCGCGTCCCCGAGGGCAGCACGACGATTTCGTCGCCCACCGATACCGAGCCCGAGGCGATCTGGCCCGCGAGCCCGCGGTAGTCGAGGTGTGGCCGCAGCACCAGTTGCACCGGGAAGCGGAAGGGCGAGCCCGCTTCCTCGCGCGCGCCGCCCACGCTCTCGAGGAAGTGGAGGATGGTGCCGCCCTGGTGCCAGGGAGTGCGCGCGCTGGAGGTGGCGACGTTGTCCCCCAGCCGGGCGCTGACGGGAAAGAAGCGCAGCTCCTCGAAGCCGAGCGGGGCCGCGAAGGCGCGCAGCTCGCCACAGAGGCGGTTGAAGACGCCCTCGTCGAATCCCACCAGGTCCATCTTGTTCACCGCCACCGCGAGCCGGCGGATGCCGAGCAGCGAGGCGATGGCGGCGTGGCGGCGGGTCTGCGGCAAGACGCCGAGCCGCGCGTCGAGCAGGATGATGGCGGCGTCGGCGGTGGAGGCGCCGGTGGCCATGTTGCGCGTGTACTGCGCGTGTCCGGGCGTGTCGGCGAGGATGAACTTGCGCCGCTCGGTCTCGAAGAAGCGGTAGGCCACGTCGATGGTGATTCCCTGCTCGCGCTCCGCCTTGAGCCCGTCGGTGAAGAGCGAGAAATCCACCGCGTCGCCGTTGCGCGTGGCGCGCCGCACCTGGGCGATCTGGTCGTCGTAGAGCGCGCCCGTCTCGTAGAGCAGGCGGCCGAGGAGCGTGGACTTGCCGTCGTCCACCGAGCCGATGATCACCAGCCGCACCAGCTCCTTGCCGGCGCGGAGCAAGAGCTGCTCGTCGATCTCGCGCAGCGCCGCGTCCATCAGAAGTATCCCTCGCGCTTCTTGCTTTCCATCGAGCCTTCCTCGTCGTGATCGATGAGGCGTCCCTGCCGCTCGGAGTGGCGGCTGCGCACCATCTCGCGGAGGATGTCCTGCACGTTCGCGGCGTCCGACTCGACGGCGCCGCTGAGCGGATAGCAGCCCAGGGTTCGGAAGCGCACGCGCCGCGGCCGTGGCGTCTCGCCGGGCAGGAAGCGGAAGCGGCCGTCGTCCACCACGATGAGGTTGCCCTCGCGCTCCACCACCGGCCGCTCCGCCGCGAAGTAGAGCGGCACCACCGGGATGCGCTCGAGTTGCAGGTATTGCCAGACGTCGAGCTCGCTCCAGTTGGAGAGCGGGAAGACGCGGATGCTCTCGCCCTTGTCGATGCGGCCGTTGTAGAGGTTCCACAGCTCCGGCCGCTGGTTGCGCGGATCCCACTGGCCGCTCTTGTCGCGGAAGGAGAAGACGCGCTCCTTGGCCCGCGACTTCTCCTCGTCGCGGCGCGCCCCGCCGAAGGCGGCATCGAATCCGCCCTGCTCCAGCGCCTGCAAGAGCGCCTGCGTCTTCATGGCGAAGGTGTACTTCTGGCTGGTGTGGTCGAAGGGGTTCATGCCCTCGTCCAGCGCGCGCTGGTTCCTGTGCACGATCAGGCGCAGCCCGTGCTCGGCCACATAGCGGTCGCGGAAGGCGTACATCTCGCGGAACTTCCAGGTGGTGTCGATGTGCAAGAGCGGGAAGGGCAGCGCGGCCGGATGGAAGGCCTTGCGCGCCAGGTGCAGCAAGGCCTGCGAGTCCTTGCCGATGCTGTAGAGCAGCACCGGCCTCGCGAACTCGGCCGCCACCTCGCGGATGACGTGGATGCTCTCGGCCTCGAGCCGGCGCAGGTGGGAAAGACGCAGGCCCGCATTGTCCAATGGGTGGCTCATGGCGCCCCGCTTCCGGCGACGGCGACCGCCGGCTTTGCCGCGCGTCCGAGGACGAAGGCGACGAGGATGACCGCCTCGACGCAGGCCACGGCGACGAATCCCGCATAGGCCGCCGTGGCGGAGAGGAGATGCAGGTCGATGGAGGTGCGCGCAAGCCCGAATCCAACCAGCAGCGCGTCGACGGCCATGCAGGCGCGGCGGAACGGCTCCGGCGCGATGCGGCGCAAGGCCAGGTAGCCGATGGGCACTCCGACCAGCACGCCGGGCGTGAGCGTCCCCGCGAGCGTCAGGGCCGGGGCGGTGAAGAGTCCGAGCGCCAGATATGCGGCCACCGTGCAGGCCGACTCGGTCAGCCGGAAGATGCTGAGCGCGGCGCGGAATTCCTCCTTGCCCAGGCCCTGGTTGTTGAAGAGCAGCGCCAGCGGCGGGCCGGAGAGGGTGGTGGCGCCGTAGAGGGTGCCGACCGCGAGGCCCACCGGAATTCCGCTTGCGCGCCCGCTGCGGATGGGGCGGCGAAGGCCGGCCGATTGGAGGAGGATGAGCGGCAAGAGCACGGCGAAGGTGCAGAGCTTGAGCAACCCCGGGTCGGTGCGCGCGAGCAGGAGGCTCCCGGCCACCACGCCGGGCACCGCGCCGAAGAGGAGCGGCGGCATGCGCGGCCATACGGAAGGAAGCGCCCTGCGATTGACGAAGAGCGCGAGCGCGTTGATGAACAACTCCAGAAGCACGAGCGCCGGATTGAGCGCGCGGCCGGCGTAGACGAGGAGCCCCACCGGAACGGTGATGGAGGAGAAGCCGTAGCCGAGCCCGCCGCTGACCGCGGCCGCGACGAATGCGACGGCGACGACCGCCATTTCTCCGGCGCCCATCACGGGCCCTCTTTCGCGGCGGGCCGGAAGTGCAGGCCGCACTCCTTGTGCTCGGGCGACTCCCACCACCAGCGGCCGGCGCGGACGTCTTCGCCCGGCCCGACCGCGCGGGTGCAGGGCGCGCAGCCGATGGAGCGATAGCCCTGGGCGTGCAGCGCGTTGACGGGCAGGTCGTGCTCGCGCGCGTAGCGCCAGACCTCCACTTCCGTCCAGGCGGCGAGCGGGTTGAGCTTCAGGATGCCTCCGTGCGCGCCGTCGATCTCCGCGGTGGCGACCTCCGCGCGGGTGACCGACTGCTCGCGGCGCAATCCGGTGACCCACGCCGTCTTGTCGGCCAGCGCGCGCGAGAGCGGCTCCAGCTTGCGGATGGCGCAGCACTCCTTGCGCTCCTCGATGCTGCGGCGGAAGGAGAAGAAGCCCTTCTCGCGCTCCAGCGCTTCCACCCAGGCGCGCTCGGGAAAGAAGCTGACGATTTCGATGCGGTAGCGCCGGCGCACCTCCTCCATGACCTGGTAGGTCTCCGGCGGCAGGCGGCCTGTATCCAGCGTGAAGACGCCGATGCGGGGCGCGTGGCGCGAGGCCAGGTCGATGAGGACCACGTCCTCGACCCCGAAGCTTGCGGCGATGGCGGCGCGCTCGCCGAACCGTTCGTTCGCCCAGGCGAGGCTCTCTTCCGCGGAAGCGTCCGCGAGCCATCCTGGAACCGCGTCCTGTGCCGACATGCGTGCCTCCTGCGCGTGCTGCAAAAACGAGAAGGCCCGCCTCCCTTGCGGGTGGCGGGCCAACGGTGAGCTTCCTCTTTGCTGCTCCGCCCTAGGCGGAGTCGAGGGGCTCGCCGTCCCGCCACCGGGACTCACACGCACACGAGCAGCGGCAGGAGACCGCGGCGGCAGGGGCGTGGGTGGCGAAACGAGGAGCCATCGCGGCATGGATACAGATCCGCGGTCCGAACGTCAAGCGCGACTGCGCAATGCCGCGCAATCGCAAACCGATCGAAGGTGGTTTTCGGACAAAAACGTCGCCCCCATGCTCTCGAGCTCGAAACGATCCGTCAACCGGCCGATGCCGCTCCGGTGGGTTCTCGCGATATGTCCCATTCAAATGAAACGCGCTCAACAGCTGTGCAAGGGCTTTGGCGCCCCTCTCGAAGGGAGCAGGTGCCGATGAACCCGATTGAAGCGACTTTCGAGCTGCTGCGCTCGGAATTTCCCGGCATGAACACGAACATCATGGTATCGGGCCGCAGTCAGTTCCTGGACCTTCCGGCGCCTCCTTCAGCGGAGTACTCCTTTCGCCTTTGGTTCCACGAAAGGAGCGCAGCCGGAAGCGACCGCGAGATCGGCGCGCGGCTCGTCGCGCAAGCGGAAAAACCGGTGGACTTCTACTTCTGGCATTGGAGCTTCGAGAGCGCCCGGTTTCGCGCGGAAGAGGCTCTTCTCGAAGCCTTCGACCACTCCTTGCTCACGCTGATCCGGCACCCAACACGAATCGTCCAAAGACGAGGCCTCCTCACGTGGATGTTCAGGTTGGACGCCAGACTCCCGGAGTTGGGCTGGGTTCCACAATATCAGCATGCAGGATTCCGCCTCGGCGTTCGGGTGCCCGCCATCGACGGGCGCGAACGGGTCTACTTCTCTCCGGCCCTCCTCTCGACGTGAGGGCGGCGAAGACCTATTGCGTTCCAAGAAATGG
Source organism: uncultured delta proteobacterium (assembly GCA_963792275.1). Taxonomy (GTDB): domain Bacteria; phylum Myxococcota; class Myxococcia; order Myxococcales; family 40CM-4-68-19; genus 40CM-4-68-19. Next base: position 371,429 of record CAWBVQ010000002.1, on the reverse strand, counting down.
CGCCACTGCCGCGAGAAACGCTTCCGGCTGCTCCAGGGGCGGGCAGTGGCCGCAGCCCGGAATCCGCACCAGCCTTGCTCCCGGGATGCCTGCGGCCAGCTCGGTCGCCAGCGCCGGCGGAGTGGCGGCGTCCAACTCGCCCACGATCACCAGCGTGGGATTGCGGATGGTCCGCAGCGAGGGGCGCAGGTCCACTCGGGCGAGCGCGCGGCAAGCGGTGGCGAAGTGCTGGGGCTGCATGCGCAGGAGGACCTCGCGCCGCTCCGCGAGCGCCTCGGGGTGCGCCGCCAGATAGGGCTCGGGAAAGATTCCGCCGCACCGCCGCGGGCACGATGGCGGCCATGCCGTTCTTCTCCACCGCCTCGGCCATGGCGCGGAAGGGAGCGCGTCCCTCCTCGGGAAAGCAGGCCGCGCTGTCGGCGAGCACCAGCTTCTCCAGCGTTCCACCATGACGCGCCGCCAGCGCCAGGGCGACGAAACCGCCGAAGCCGTTGCCGATCACGTCCGGCTTGCCGGGCAAGGTCGCGACGAACTCCGCCACGCGGTCGGCGTAGTCCTCCACCAAAGGGCCCGCGGGCGCGCTCCCTCCGAACCCCGGCAGCGCAAGCAGCGAGACGCGGCGCTTCCCCGACAACGCCGGCAGCACCCGCGCGAACGACTGCCGGTCGGTGAGCAGCGAATGGAGCAGCAGCAGATCGCGGCCTTCTCCAACCTGCTGAACGTCGAAGTCCATCAGTAGACTCCCAGGTGCTGGGTGAGGAACGACTCGTCGCCCTTGATCGCCTCCGCCGGGCCGGCGTACGCCACGCGGCCGCTCTTCAAGGTCACCACCTCGTCGGCCACGCCGAGCGCGAGCCGCGTGTTCTGCTCCACCAGCACGATGGAGAGGCCGCTCTCCCGCAGCCTCGCCAGCACGCGGCCCACCTCGGCCACCATCTGCGGCGCCAGCCCCTCCGACGGCTCGTCGAGCAGGAGCAGCCGCGGGTTGGTCATCAGCGCGCGGGCGATGGCGAGCATCTGCTGCTCGCCGCCGGAGAGCGTGCCCGCCCTCTGCCGCTCGCGCTCGCGCAGCCGCGGGAAGGTGTCGTAGACCGCGCGCGAGGTCCCAGGCGCCCGCCGCCTCGCGCCGCCACGGTGAGGTTCTCGCGCACGCTCAGGCTGGGGAAGATGCGCCGGCCCTGCGGGACGAGGCCCACGCCCTTGCGCGCGATGGCCTCGGGAGCAAGCCCGCCGATGCTCTCGCCGAAAACCGACAGCGCGCCGCTCCGCGCCGGAAGCAATCCGACAATCGTGTAGATGCAGGTGGTCTTGCCCGCGCCGTTGCGACCCAGAAGCGCGAGCACGCGGCCTTCGCCCAGCGCGAAGGACACGTCGTGCAGCACGTGGCTGTCGCCGTAGAAGGCGTTCACGCCCGCGAGCGAGAGGGCCTCACGCGCCAAGGTAGATCTCCTGCACGCGCGCGTCGGCCACCACCTCCGCCCGCGTGCCTTCCACCACCACCTGCCCCTGGTGCAGCACGGTGATGCGCTCGGCGAAGGAGAGGGCCACGTCCAGGTCGTGCTCGATCATCACCATGGTCACCTGCGCCGGCACCTGGGCGAGCAGGTGCTGGACGTCGCGGCGCTCCTCGCGCGAGAGGCCGGCAAAGGGCTCGTCGAGGAGCAGCACGCGCGGATCCTGCGCCAGCGCCATGGCGATCTCCAGCCGGCGCTGCTCGCCGTAGGAGCACGCCTTGAGCCGCCCTTCCGCGGCGTGCGAGAGGCCGACGCGCTCGAGCAGCGCCATCGCCCGCTGGCGGAGCTCCCCGCGGCGCCCCAGAGGCGCGAAGGGGTTCCAGCGCAACCCGGACCTCCCCAGCAGCGCCAGCGTCAGGTTGTGCAGGAGCGTGTCCTCGGGAAAGAGGGTGATCACCTGGTAGGTGCGCGCCAGCCCCAGGTGCGCGCGCCGGTGCGGACGCAGGCGCGAGATCTCCTTGCCGTGCACGCGGACGCTGCCGGAATCGGCGGGCAGATCGCCGGTGATCAGGTTGAAGAGCGTGGTCTTCCCCGCTCCGTTGGGGCCGAGCAGGAGCCTGCGCTCGCCGGGCGCGATCGAGAGCGAGACGCCGCGCACCGCGGGCAGGCCGCCGAACGATTTGGACATCCCCTCGATCTGCAGCGCCGGCGTCATGCGGAATGCGCTTTGCGGCGCAGGCGCGAGAGGCCCGGCACCAGCCCCTCGGGCACGAAGATGACGATGGCCACGAAGACGGTGCCGAGCAGCATCATCCAGCGGGTCACGTAGGCGCTGGCCACGTTCTTGAGCAGCACCACCACCACCGCTCCGGCGACGGGGCCGAGGAGCGTTCCGGCGCCGCCCGCGATCACCATCAACAGAGCCTCGGCGGAGTTGGGCAGCGCCGAGCACGTGCGGGCTGACGAACTGGTTGTAGTAGGCGTAGAGCACGCCGGCGACGGCGCCCCAGAAACCGGCGATGACGAAGGTCGAGGTAGCGCAAGAGCCAGGTGTCCCAGCCGAGCGCGCGCAGGCGGCGCGGCTGATCGCGCACGCCGCGCAGGCCGGCGCCGAAGGGCGAGCGCACCAGGAGCGCGATGAGGAAGAAGGCGCAGGCGAAGATGGCCAGGGAGAAGAGGTAGAAGACGCGCGGCGAGCCGAGGTCCAGGCCGAGCGGGCTGCGGCCGCGAAAAGCCGGAGAGGCCGTTGTCGCCGCCGGTGACCTGCACCCAGCGGTAGGCGAGGCCCCAGAGGATCTGCCCGAGGGCGAGCGTGATCATGAGGAAGCCCAGGCCGGTGGCGCGCAGGGCAATGGGGGCGAACGCCGCCGCCAGCGCCGTGGTCAGCCCGAGGCCGCGAGCGCCGCGGGAAGCTGCCCCATGCCCAGCCGGGTGGTGAAGCCGATGACGACGATACGCGGCCACGCCCAGGAACACGCCGTGGCCCAGCGAGATGAGGCCCGCTGTAGCCGACGAGGAGGTTGAGGCTGAGCGCGAAGATGGCGGCGATCAGCACCTGGGTTGCGATGTTGACGTAGAAGTCGGAGGGCAAGAGCGCAGGGGCAAGCAGCAGCGCCGCCGCCACCAGCGCGAGCACCGCGCGCTTCATGCCGCGCCCGCGGCGAACAGGCCCTTGGGCCGCAGCGCGATGGCCACCACCATGGGCAGGAAGAGGATCACGTAGGCCAGGTCGGGAAAGAGCACCTGCCCGAAGGTATAGAGAAAGCCGATGAAGAAGCTGCCCGCGAAAGCGCCGACCAGGCTTCCGGCGCCGCCGAGGATCAAGACCAGCAGCGCAAGCGGCAGCATGTCCATGTCCAGCCCGGGATAGACGGAGAGGATGGGGCCGCCGAGCACGCCGCCCATTCCCGCCAGCGCGGCGCCGAGGCAGAAGACCGCCGTGAAGAGCCGCGGCACGGGAATGCCGAGCGCGCGCGCCATCTCCATGTCGTCCACGCCGGCGCGGATCATGGCGCCGATGCCGGTGCGCTCGAGCAGGAGCCAGAGCCCGGCCGCGGCGACGAAGGAGAGCGCCACCACCGCGAGCCGGTACTTGGGAAAGAAGACGCCGAACGCCGAGACCGCGCCGATCAGCGAGTGCGGCACGGGCAGCGGCATCGGGTCGCCGCTCCAGACCAGCAGGGTGGAATCGGCGATGACGAAGGCGATTCCCAGGGTCACCAGCACCTGCGCCAGGGTGCGGCCCGCGAGGCGGCGCAGGATCAGCCGCTCCACCAGGCCGCCGAGGACGGCGATGCCGAGGCCGCCCGCGGCCACCGCCGCCCAGAACCCGTAGCCCGCGTCGATGCACCGAGAGCCCGACGTAGGCGCCGAGCATGAAGTACGCCCCGTGGGTGAGGTTGGCCACGCGCATCAGCCCGAAGATGAGCGAGAACCCGGAGGAGAGCAGGAAGAGCAGTCCCCCCAGCGCCAGGCCGTTGAGCGACTGGACCAGCCAGAAGCGCACTCAGCGGCTCCAGGTTCTTCGCCGGCGGGCAGTCGCGCGAATACACCGGCTGGCGAGGAACTCCTTCGGCTGTACTTCCAGAACTGGCTCACGCCCGGGTAGGTCTGCAGCACCGTGTTCTGCAAGCGGCCGTCCTTGCGCTCCACCTTGCGCATCTAGACGTTGAGGACGGGGTTGCCGTACTCGTCGATGCGGATGGGGCCGCGGAAGCTGTCCTTGATGTCCAGGGAGCGCAGCGCCTTCATGAACGCTTCCTTGTCCTCCACCTTGCCCTTCACCTTCTGCAGCGCGAGATCGAGGAACATGGCCGCCGTGTACGCGCCCGCCGTGTAGTAGCCCGGGTCGGCGCCGTAGGCCGCGCGCACCGCCTCCACGAACTTGCGGTTCTCCGGGTTGTCGATGGCCGCCGTGTACCAGCCGGAGGAGACGACGCCCACCGCCTCGTCGCCCATGTTCTTGAGGATGCCCTCGTCCACGCGTGGTCATGTTGCCGATCACCGGGATCTTTCCCTTCAGGCCGTACTCGGCGTACTGGCGCAGGAAGCGCAGGCCGTTGGCGCCGGCGAAGCTGGCGTAGACCGCCGTCCACGTCGGGCTTGATCTGCGCGATGTACGAGCCGTAGTCGGCCACGTTGAGCGGCGACCACAGCTTCTGCACCACCTTGCCGCCGTTGTCCTCGAAGGTGCGCTGGAACCCGGCGGTGGTCTCGTGGCCGAAGGCGAAGTCGTCGCCGATGGTGGCGACGCGCTTGTACTTGAGCGTCTTCGCCGCGTATTCGCCCAGGGGCTGGTTGGGCTGCGCCGAGGTGCCCACCGCGCGCACGAACCAGGGGTTGGGCTTGCGCTGGGTGAGGTCCTCGGCGGCGGCGGAAGGCGAGATCACCGGCACCTTCACCTGCTTGACGTAGTCGTTGATGGCCAGCGCCTCGAACGCGGCCAGGGGCCCGATGATGACGTCGACGTTGTAGCGCTCCACCGCCTCCTGGGTGCGGGTCCGGGTGGTGGCGGGCTGGCCGGCGGTGTCCAGGGTGACCACTTCGATCTTGCCGCCCGGCGAGCTTGTTGCCGTGCTGCTTCAGATAGAGCGTCAGCCCTTCCTCCATCTGCCGCCCGCCGGCGGCCAGGGCGCCGGTGTTGACGGTGAGGAAGCCCACCCGCACCGGCTCCTTCTCCGCCGCGGCGGCCGGGCGCGATGCGAGCGCTGCAAGGGCTGCGACGACCAAGGCGGCGAGGCTGCGCATGCGAATCTCCCTCGGGGAATGGTGAGATGCCGTGGCGTCTGCCGAGCGTTGACCTGAATATCACGCGTGCTACACGGTCAACCCATGCTTGCTGGTCCAGGTCAGCGTGGAAGCGGCCGGGCCGCGGCGGACCGCGCCGCGGGTGGCGGAGCACGCGGCCCTCATCCAGTCCCCTGCAGGATCGCGACGGCTTTCGCGAGCGGCGATCGTCGCCTGAAAGCGTTACAAGAGGCGGTCCCTTCGAGGAGAACACCATGAGCACCGCAGAGACGCTTTCGCAGCCGGCCACCCACGGCCTCTTCATCGACGGAGCGGAAGCTCCCGGCTCCTCCGGCGAGACCCTCGACGTGCTCAACCCGGCAACCGGCGAGGTGATCGCCCGCACCGCGCACGGCACCGCGCAGGACATCGACGTGGCCATCCGCAGCGCCCGCCGCGCCTTCGAGGGCAAGGAGTGGGGCGGCATGGACGTCCGCGCCCGCGCCCGGCTGGTCAACAAGCTCGCCGACGCGCTGGAGGCGCGGCTGCCCGAGCTCTTCCGGCTGGAGACCACCAACAACGGCCGGCCGGTGAACGAGACCCGCGCGCAGATCAGCCGCCTCGCCGACTTCTTCCGCTACAACGCCGGGCTCGCGCTCTCGCGGCGCGACGCGGTGGTGCCGGTGGAGGGACCGTACCTCGCCTATACGCAGCGCACGCCCATCGGCGTGGTCGGGAACTCCACCCCGTTCAACCATCCGATGATGATCCTCTGCAAGAGCCTGGCGCCGGTGCTCGCCTCGGGCTGCACCACGGTGGTGAAGCCGTCCGAGTACACGCCGCTCACCACGCTGCGGCTCGCGCACATCTTCACCGAGGCCGGCCTGCCGCCCGGCGTGTTCAACGTGGTCACCGGCCTCGGCCCCAGCACCGGCAAGGCCCTGGCCGAGCACCCCGGGCTGAACAAGCTGGTGCTCACCGGCGGCACCGACGCGGGGCGCATCGTGGGCGGGCTCGCCGGCCGCAACTTCGCGCGGCAGACGCTGGAGCTCGGAGGCAAGACGCCGGTCATCGTCTTCGACGACTTCGAGGTGGAGCAGGCGGTCAACTACGCCGCTTTCGGCGCCTTCGTGGGAGCGGGCCAGACCTGCATCTGCGCCAGCCGCCACCTGGTCCAGCGCAAGCTCTATGCGGAATTCGTGGAGCGCCTCGCCGCCAAGGCGAAGACGCTGCGCATCGGAGATCCCACCGATCCCACCACCCAGCTCGGCCCCGTCATCTCCGAGCGGCAGCGCCGCCGCGTGCTCTCCTATGTGGAGGCCGGGCTCAAGGAGGGAGCGAAGCTGGTCGCAGGCGGCCGCGTTCCGCAGCTCGCGGATCCGCGCCTTGCCGGCGGCTTCTTCGTCGAGCCCACCGTCTTTGCCGACGTCCGGCCCGCCATGCGCATCGCCCGCGAGGAGGTGTTCGGCCCCTTCACCGTGGTGCTGCCCTTCGACGACGAGGCGGAGGCCATCCGCATCGCCAACGACTCGCCGTTCGGCCTCGCCGCCGCCATCCGCACCCGCGACGTGGCTCGCGCGCACCGGGTGGCCGCGGCCATGCGCTGCGGCATCGTCTGGATCAACGACCACCACCGGCTCGACCCGGCGCTCCCCTGGGGCGGGGTGAAGGAGTCCGGCGTGGGACGCGAGTTCGGCACCGAGTCGTTCGACGAGCATTTCGACGTGAAGACCGTGATGGTCAACACCGATGGCCGGCCGTTCGACTGGTACCGCGACACCGGCGGGCAGAAGCGCCTGAACTGACGCGCGACATCGTCGACGCCAATTCGCCAATCACGCGCCTGCAGGGTCGCACGCACACCGGCCGGGAAGACCGGTGGTTGTCAAGCCTTGAAAGCGAGGGGTGCGGCTGCGGAGCTTTGACGTGGGGGGCAAAGGAGTCACGTTGACCCGACGCGTAATCATGGAGACACCCGCTCTCGAGGCAGCGCCTGTCGACGTCCGGGAGGAAGCGCAGGCGCGCTTCGACGAGATCGCCGCTGGCGTGGAAGGGATCGCGGCGGACAGCCCATTCTGGCGGTCGGCCGACATCAGCCGCCTCTGCCTGATGGTCCGGGGGTGGTCGTTCTTCTATACGCTGGACCGCCGGACGCTTCGCGTCACCGAAGTCCGTCGCAATTGAGCGTCGCAAGAGGCCACGGGGATTGCACGAAATCGGACGAGCGTCCATATACGGGGCGTACCGTGGCGTACTCAGTCAAATATTTCATCGATTTGGCCCCGCTTCCGGAACAGGTGCGTCTCGACGTACGCCGGACGATGGAGGAGATCGCCGACGCGGTGAGCACCGTGCCCGAGGCGAATCCCTTCTGGGCGTCGATGGACGACTCGGTGCTTCAGATCGACGTCGCCGGCCATCGGGTCAGCTATCGCATCCTGCCGCGCGCGACGCAGATCCGCGTGATCGAGCTGGAGCAACTCCCCCCGCGGACCCGCTGATCGGCGCTGCGCGCGGCCGCTCGCTCCACGTGCGGGCGGGCGCTATCGGGCCAGCGACGTTCGTCTTGGCGCGACGCGCCGCCCCATTCCGGTTATCCTATCCTGCCCGATGCGAGACGAGCCGGCCACCATCCTCATCGTCGACGATCGCGACGCGAACCTGCTCGCGCTGGAGGCCGTGCTGGAGCCGCTCGGGCACCGGCTGATCAAGGCCCGCTCCGGACGCGAAGCGCTGCGCTTTCTGCTCGAGCAGGACTGCGCGCTGATCCTGCTCGACGTGCAGATGCCCGAGCTCGACGGCTTCGAGACCGCGGCGCTGATCCGCGAGCGCGAGCGCACGCGCTACACGCCCATCATCTTCGTCACCGCGGTGCGCCGGGAAGAGGAGCACATCCTCAAGGGCTACGCGAACGGCGCGGTGGACTACGTGATCAAGCCCTTCGCGCCGGAGTCGATGATCGCCAAGGTGCGCGCGTTTCTCGACCTCTACCGCCGCGAGCAAGCCCTGAAGGCCGAGGCGGCGCTGCGCGCGCAGGAGCGCGACGAGTTCGAGCGCCGCGAGCGCATGGCGCGCGCCGAGGCCGACGCGCACCGCGAACACCTCTACGCGCTCTTCATGAAGGCTCCCGCGGCCATCTGTATCGTGCGCGGGCCCGAGCTGCGCTTCGTGCTCGCCAACCCGCGCTTCGAGGAGATGGTGGGACGCGGGAACCTGGTCGGGCGCCCCGGCCGCGAGGCGATCGCGGAGCCGGGCGCGCAGGTCACCTGGGACATCCTCGAGCAGGTGCAGCGCACCGGCGATCCCTTTCTCGGCAACGAGTACCCCTCGCTGTGGGGGCTCAGCGGAAACGAGCAGCGATTCTTCAACTTCGTGGCGCAGCCCACCAAGACGGCGACCGGCGAGACGGAGAGCGTCATGGTCCACGCCGTCGAGGTGACCGACTCGGTGGCGGCGCGGCACAGGTCCGAGGCGCTCGCCAAGCAGCTGCTGGTGACCGATCGCAACAAGGACGAGTTCCTCGCCATCCTCGGGCACGAGCTGCGCAACCCGCTCGCTCCCATCCTCACCGCTCTGCACATCATGCGCCTGCGCTCGAACGATCCCTCCACGGCGGCGGAGCGCGCGGTGATCGAGCGGCAGGTCAGCCATCTCTCGCGGCTGGTGGACGACCTGCTCGACATCTCCCGCGCGACCATGGGGAAGATCGACTTGCGCCGCGAGCGGCTGGACCTCTCTGCCGCCGTGGCGCGCGCGGTGGAGATGGCGCGGCCGGCCATCGATGCCAAGGGCCACCACCTGGAGGTGGACGTGCCGGTGGGCGCGCTCTTCGTCGAGGGCGACATGGTGCGCCTCGCGCAGGTGATCGGGAACCTCCTGCAGAACTCCGCCCGCTATACGCCGCCCGGCGGGCACATCCACGTGGATGGCCGGCGCGAGAAGGGCGAGATGATCCTGCGCGTCCGCGACGACGGAGCCGGCATCGCCAAGGAGCGGCTCTCCTCCATGTTCGAGCTGTTCGTGCAGGGCGATCCCGAGGGAAGCTCGCGCGGAGGTCTCGGCATCGGCCTGACGCTGGTGCGCAGCCTGGTCCAGCTCCACGGCGGCAGCGTCGACGCGTTCAGCGAGGGTCCGGGCAAGGGGACCGAGTTCGTGGTCCGGCTCCCGGCCTCGTCGCGCGAGTCGGAGCGCCCGCCGCCGGAAAAGCCCGCAAGGATGGTGGTGCACCAGCCGCGCCGCGTGCTGGTGGTGGACGACGACGTGGACAGCACCGAGATGCTCTCGAGGGCGCTGCAGGCCGTGGGTCACGACGTGAGGCAGGAGCACGACGGCGAGTCCGCGCTGGTCGCGGCGGCGCAGTTCCAGCCGGACGTCGTCCTGCTCAATCTGGGGCTTCCCGGTATGGGGGGCATCGAGGTGGCGCGCCGGATGCGCGAGCTTCCCGAGCTTGCCTCGGTGCGCATCGTCGCGCTCACGGGCCGGGGCGAGCCCCGCGAGCGCACCCGCAGCGCGGCCGCCGGCATCGAGGCGCATCTGGTCAAGCCGGTGGACCTCGAGACCATCATCGAGGCGATTGCGACGCAGGGGCCGCCGGTGTCGCAGGCGTAGCGCCGCACACGCAGGCGCCCGCAACGCCCCGAGCGCTCAGGGCCAGAGGAAATGGATGGTGGTGGACGCCGTCCCCGCGTCGTTGGCGAAGCCCACCACCACCAACCGGTGCGTCGTTCCTTCGCTGTAGCCGCCGATCCAGTTGGTGGTCGAAGGCGGCACCGGGCTCACGTTGCCGGCGATGGTCTGCACCTCGACGTCGTCGATGTAGACCTTCATGGTGTTGACGCAGCTTCCCGCCGTCACGTGGAGGTTGATCGCCTCTCCCACGTCCGACTCGTTGTCGAAGGGCTCGGTGATCACCGGCTGCTCGTTGCAGGTGGGCGAGAGCGCGCAGTTGACCGTGGTCGTGGCGCCGGTGGCAACCGTGGCGCTCTGGGTCTGCGAGACGAAGCCGCTCGCCGAGCAGGTCACGGTGTAGCTGCCGATCGGCACCCAGCCCTCGTCGTAGTGCCCGGCCGCGTCGGTCTGGTCGCTCTGGCTGGTCGCGATCTGCCCGCCGGAAATGCTGACGGTTGCCCCCGAGAGCGCCGCGCCGTTGCCGGTGACGTTGCCGGCGATCTTGCCCGAGGTGGAGAGCTGCACGTTCTGGGTGCTGGTCGCGCCGGCGCTGACCGCGATGCTGTAGCTGCGCGCGAGGTAGCCGGTGGCGGTGCCGGTGATGGTCACCGTGCCGGGGGTGACGTTCGCCAGCGTGTAGTTTCCTGCCGCATCGCTCAGGGCGCTGCCGCCGCTCCAGCTCACCGCGGCTCCGGAGATGGCGGATCCGCTCTGCACGTTGGTGACGACGCCTTGGATCGTCCCCGTCGTCCCTGCGGTGCACGAGAGCGTGGCGGGCGAGGTGCCCATCGCGACGCCAGGGCAGGCCTTCGCCTGGCCGTAGCCGGTCCAGCGGCTGGAGAGGCGCTGGTCGCCGGCGGCATCCGCGACTTCACCATAGAGGTTGGCGAGGTTGTCGCGAAGGCTGACGAGGAAGCTGGTGCCGCTCCCGGTATCGGGCTCGAATTCGCTGCCCTCGGTCCAGTCGTCCCACGTCTCCATCACCACGCCCTTGACCGAGTTGGACTTGAGGTAGTCGAACTGCCCGCGCACGAACTCGGTGTCGCGGGGAATGAGCCGCGTCATGCAGGCGCCCCAGTCGTGCGTGTAGTCGTCGAATCCGGGAGAGACGCCGCCGAAGGCCACCCTGCCGGGCTGGGCGGCGGCGGCGCTGACGATGGAACTGGTAATGTGCGTGGCATAGCTCACCGCGCGGTCGTGGGTATTGGCGCCGGTGGCCGCGCTCCAGGCGCCCAGGTTGATCCATGGCGCGATGGCGTCGAAGGCCGAGAACCACGCCGTGTTCGAGCCCTGCGCCGCGGCGATGGTATAGAAGTCGGAACCGGTGCTGCTGCGGGCGTTCGCGAAGATGGTGGCCCACTGGGCGGGCGTGGGGCCGTCCGAGCCGCTGCTGGAATCGACGTAATAGAGGATCACCGGCTTGCCGGCGATCTTCAGCGCCGAGGGGTGCTGCAGGGACAGGTTGACCATGTCGATGGCGTCCTGCTGCACGTTGGCGATGCTCGCGTTGGCGGGCGAGTTGTGCCAGTACCAGGTCACGTCCTGCGCCGGGATCATCACGTTGCTGATCCCGTTTGCTTCCGCCTCGCTGAAGAAGGAGAGCAGGGCGCGGTAGTTCAGCTCGGCGTTCGCCTCCGGCGTGGTCGTGTGCAGGCTGCTCAAGACCAGCGAGGAGAGTTGCACCGCCCAGGCGTCCAGCTTGGCGCCGTCGTCGCAGGAGCGGCGCAAGTTGGAAAGGAAGAGATCGGTGCGGCGCAAGCTCTCGGCGTTCTTGCCGCTGACCGAATAGATGCCTGCCAGCGGCCGGCGCTTGGAGGCGACGTTGCGCTGGCTGTCGGCGCCGCAAGTGGTCGGGTCGTTGGTGGTGAGGCCGCAAGTGTTGCTCGGCGGCGACCACTTCCAGTTCCCCCAGACGGTGTCCGGGCCGCCTCCCGAAGAGGGAATTCCGAACCAGCTCATCGAGAACATGATGGCGAGGTGGGGCACCGTGGCCATCTGCTGCGCGAGGTCGAAGGTGTGGGCCACGGTCACCGCGCCGGAGCGGGGCGCGGCGCGCGACGGTCCTCCCCGCGGCGCCTCTCCCGTGCCGCAGGACACGGCGGCGACGAAGAGGAACGCGGGCAGCCAACGAGAAGCTCGGCGTGGGACAGGGAGCACGGATCGACCTCCACCGGTTGTGTGCTCGCGAACATGACCACCGCATTCGGGATGCGCCAGATGCGGCGGTGGCGGCGCCGCGCGTCAGGACCAGAGGCGGATGCGCCTATGGCGCTGGAAGCTTGAATCAATGGGCGGCAAAGGGGAGCGCATCGCACTCGATCTCTTCGTCGGAGACCAGGTTGCACGAGGCCACCGCGCCGCGCCCGTCGCGGGCGCTCTCCACGCTCTCATAGACGACGAGGTTGAGATTGAAGGGCGGCTGGCCGCGCCGCCACAGCATCTGCGCTCCGAGCAGGCGCACCGCCGCAAGCAGATTCTCGCGCTCGACGGGCTTCGCGGTGAGCGCCACCGCGGCGCGTTCCACCGGCGTCCCGGTCTCGTCCTCGGTCTGCTGCCACACCCAGGCGAGCGAAGCCAGCGATTGGGGCAGAATCAATCGAGGCAATCGCTCGCCCGCCGCCGCGAATGGGCCCGCGCGCGCCGCCGCCAGCGCCTGCTCCGCATCCGGACGGTTCAGGCCCGCGGCCTGGAACTGCAGCCGCAGGAAATCGTCGGTGACGATGGCAAGCTGGCGCGCGCCCGCCGAGAACCCGCCGGCGTTCGCCCGCGCCAGCGCAGCCTGGTTTCCGCCGCCGCGGTGGGAAAGCGTGGCGGTGAAGAAGGCCAGGTCCCACCGCTCCTCTTCGCTGAGCGCGCCGGCAAAGGAAGGCATGGCCGTCTCCGGCACTCCGCTGCCCACCACGTGGAAGACGTGCCTCGGGCTGAACAGGCGCGTTGCCAGCGGATTGGAAAGGGCGGTCGGCGCCGTGGACAGTTCCAGGCGTTCCCGAGGGGGCGGCGAGCCCGAGGCGCCGTGGCAGGCGGAGCAGGACTGCGCGTAGAGCGCCGCGCCGCGCGCCAGATCCGGCGCCCTCTCCGGCAGCGCTTCTCCGTAGCGCCGCTCCAGCACGCGCTGGAGCGTGCGCGCCAGCGCGGCGGTGCGCTCGCTCGGCCCGTCCGCTCTCGCCAATCCGCGCAACTCGCGCGCCACGTCCAGCTGCGCTTGCGGCAAGAGGCCGTCCAGCGCCTCGAAGATGCGATCAGCGGCGGCCGCGCGCTCGCGTTGCTCCTGCGCCGGATCGGCTTGCGGCGCCGCCGCATCTGCGTCCACCGCGAGGAGGTCGAGCAACGCATCGGCGGTGCGCGCCCGATCGTCGGAGGCGGCCAGCGCAGCGACGGCCAGAACACGAGCCAGTGTGGCCACGAGCATGTGCGTTGTCCTGCGCACGGCGCCGTCTCGCCGCAAGCGAGCGCCGCCCGCGCCGTCCGAAAACCGGTCAATGATTGATGCGGCATTGACCGCCGGTTGTCGCTGGCAATGCGCCCCCGCGGTGCGCACCTTGCCGCGCGGGAGATCGCTGGATCGGCCGCGGACGGCCGGAGCGCGACTCCCGGGGAGCTCCCATGAAGAGGCCAGGTCTGGTGGGGACGGCAGCCATCGCGGCTGCCGGCGCCGTGGTCGTGTTCGTCAGCTGCTCCGGCAACGAGCGGCCGGCGGAACTGTCCGGGCAGGCACGCCCGCGCGCGGTGGTGACGCACGATCCCGTCGTGGTGGTCACAGGCGACATCGCCTGCACCGGCGGCGATTCCGGCGCGGGCAACCAGCAGTGCGCCGAGCGGGACCGGACCGTCGGCGGTGTCTTCCACCCCGGCACCGGGTCGCTCGCCAACAGCCTCAACCCCGACTACGTCATCCTCGTCGGCGACCTCCAGTACCCGAACGGCAGCACGCAGGACTTCACCAACAGCCCGGCCACCCCTTTCGGCGCCTTCACGCCCTGGTGGTGGGGGCAGCCCAACCTCGCCCGCAAGTTCTTCCCGGTGCCCGGCAATCACGAATACCGCGACCTGGCGGCCGGAGGGTTCTTTGCCCGGTTCGGCAGCGCCGGCAACACCAGCACGCCGCCGGGCAATCCCGAGCCAGGGCTATTACGCCTATGACATTCCCACCCTGAACGGCTCCTGGCGGGCCATCGCCCTCAACAGCGGCCCCTGCACCGAGCTGAGCAAGGACGCCAGCGGGAACCCCGTTCCCTGGGACGGCACCGATACGCTCGCCGCCCGCCAGTACCGCACCTCGGCGAAGTGCGACGGCGCCTCGCCGCAGCAGGCCTGGCTCAACGCCGAGCTGCAGAACAACCACCGCTTCTGCACGCTGGCCTATTGGCACCACAATGCGATGAGCGGCCTGGGCGGGACCGAAGGCATCGTCACCGCCTGGTGGCGCCAGCTCGCCAATTCCACCAACCAGGCGGACGTGGTCCTCTGGGGCCACCAGCACGACTGGGAACGCTTCTCGCCGCAGCGCTGCACCACCACCGGCTGCACGCCCGACGCGAACGGAACGCGCGCGTTCATCGCCGGGCTGGGCGGCATCGGCAACAGCGGCGGAAGCTGCGGAGGCTCGAGCGGCGTGGCCTGCACCGGGAACACGCAGTTCCGTTTCGCGCCGGGGTCCAGCCTGGACAAGTTCGGCGTCCTCAAGCTGACGCTGCACGACGCCTCGTATGACTGGGCCTACATCGCCAACGACGGCTCGGTCCTCGATTCCGGCAGCGGCACCTGCCACGATCCCGGCGGAGCCACCATCACCGGCCAGGTGACCAACGTCCAGAGCGGCTCCGCCATCGCCTCGGCGACGGTGAGCTGGAGCGGGGGAAGCGCCACCAGCGACGCTGCAGGCAACTACACGCTCGCCAACGTGACTCCCGGATCGGTGACCATCACCGGATCCGCCACCGGATACCTGGCGCGCAACTACACGGTTGCGGTGACGGCCGGCCAGACCGCGACGCAGGCGGTGCAGCTCTCCACCGCGGGCAAGATCGTGGGCAACGTCACCGGCAACGGCGCGGCCCTGTCCGGCGCCACGGTCGCCATCAGCGGCGGCCAGATTCCCACCAGCCAGAGCGCGCAGACCGATGCCACCGGCCACTACGACGAGGGTTGGGTGCCGATCGGGACGTACACCGTGACCTGCAGCGCGCCGGGCTTCGCCTCGCAGTCGCAGCCCGCCACGGTCTCGACGGGCGCCACCACCACCATCAACTGCGCGCTCGCCACCGCCGCCTCCGGCAGCATCTCCGGCGTCGTCACCAACCTCGGAAACGGCCAGGCGCTCTCCGGCGCCACCCTCACGGCCGGCAGCGCCACCACCACCAGCGCCGCCGACGGCAGCTACACGCTCGCGAACCTTCCGGCCGGGAGCACCACGCTGACCGGCAGCGCCACCGGGTTCCTCGCGCGCAGCTACACGGTGACGGTGACCGGCGGGGCCACCACCACCCAGAACGTGCAGCTCTCCACCTCCGGCAAGATCGTCGGCAACGTCACCGGCAGCGGCTCCGCGCTGAGCGGCGCCACCGTCAGCATCTCCGGCGGGCAGATCGCCACCAACCAGAGCGTGCAGACCGATGCGGCGGGCCACTACGACGAGGGCTGGGTGCCGGTGGGCAGCTACACCGTCACCTGCTCCGCAAGCGGGTTCGTCTCGCAGAGCCAGACCGTCACCGTCACCGCGGGGGTCAGCGCGACGGCGAACTGCGCGCTCGCGGCCACCTGCAACGAGCAGCCGGTGATCACCGAGCCCTTCGACAACGAGTCGGACGTGGGGGAGGCGATCAACCTGCACGTGACGGCGGGGAGCTGCGTGACCCGGATGGACGTGTACATCGACGACGTGCTGGTGCAGACCATCTCCGGAAACGTGAGCCCGGTTCCACCCTCGACCACCAACTGGATCGGAGGCTATTCCGAGGGAACGACGCACAGGCTGGTGGTGGTGGGATTTGCCAACGACGCCGGCACCGCCTCCACCACCATCCACTTCCTCTGGCCGTGAAGCGCGCCGGGGCGGCGCTGGTGGTCCTCTTCGCCTGCTCGGGGCGGCCGCAGGCTCCTGCCGCCGCCCCGGGCGTGCACCTCTTGCCCGAGGAGGCGTGGCTGTACGCGCGACTTCCCGCCGGCAGGTGGTCGGCGGAGATCGAGGACGAGGACCTGGTCCGGATGCCGGCGACCGACGAGCTGAAGCTGCAGATCACCGACCCGCTCGCCGAGTTCCGGGTGCGCCTGATCGACGCCGCGGGTGAGGCGGTGCCGCATCGGGCAAGCACCGAGATGCACGCGCCCACCGGCCAGCAGGTCCACACGCTCTTTTTCGCGCGGCCGCTGCAGCCGGGCGCGTACCGCATCGTCATCGACGCGCCGCCCGGCGGCGTGCTGCGCGACGCGAGAGGGTGGCGCATGCGCGGCCAGCGCTTCCGGCTGCTCGTGCACGCGCCCGGCCCCGGCGACTGAAGGCAGGCCCCGCCGCGTGCGGAAATTGGCGCGGCGGGCCAATCGTGCGAAAGGATTGGCGCTCCCCGTTCCCGGCAGGATCCATGAGCGCACCTCTTTCCTTGTTTGTCCTCGCCGCCGTCCTCGCGGCGGCGCCGCCCGCCAACGTCGTCCTCGTCAACGGGCGCATCTACACGGTGGACGTTGCCCGCCCGCGAGTGTCCGCCCTCGCCGTCAAGGACGGCCGGATCGCCTTCGCCGGCTCCGACGCCGAGGCGCGGGTGGCGGGCGGCAGGGCTGCGCGCGTGATCGATCTGCAGGGACGGACGGTGCTCCCGGGTTTCATCGACGCGCATGCCCACCTGCTCGGGCTCGGCAACTTCCTCGGCCGCGTCAACGTGACCTTCGCCCGGTCGTACGACGAGGTGATCGCGCGCGCGGTCGCTTTCGCGAAGGGCGTGAAGCCCGGCGAGTGGATCCAGGGCAGGGGATGGGACCAGAACCTCTGGCCTACGAAAGAGTTCCCCACCCACCAGGAGCTCTCGCGGGCGTTCCCGCAGAACCCGGTGGTGCTCACGCGCGTGGACGGGCACGCGCTCCTCGCCAACCAGAGGGCGATGGAGCTTGCGCACGTGGACGCGAGCACCCCCGATCCGCAGGGCGGCAGGGTGCTGCGCTTGCCCTCCGGAGCGCCTTCCGGCGTGTTCGTGGACAACGCGCAGCAACTCATCCTGCGCGCGGTGCCGCCCGCGACGCGGGAACAGACGCGCAAGGCCGTGCTCGCCGCCATCGCCGAATGCAACCGCTGGGGGCTGACCGGCATCGACGACGCCGGCGAGGACCCCGCGACCATCTCCATCTACGAGGAGCTGGCGCGCGCCGGAAGGTACGACCTGCGCAACTACGTCATGCTCAGCGATCCCCGGGACCGCGCCGAGGCGGCATTGGCCAACGGACCGCGCAGCGCGCTCTACGACGGACGCCTCTGGATCCGCGCCGTCAAGCTCTACGCCGACGGCGCGCTGGGGTCGCGCGGGGCGGCGCTCTTGCAGCCCTACGCCGACGACCCGGGAAACACCGGCCTGCTCGTCTCCAGCCCGGAACACATTCGCGCCATGGCGGAGCTGGCGCTGCGCCGCGGGTTCCAGGTGGCCGTCCACGCCATCGGCGACCGCGCAAACCGCCTGGTGCTCGATCAGTACGAGGCGGCGCTGCGGGCGGTGCCGGTGGCGGACCACCGCTTCCGCATCGAGCACGCGCAGGTCTTGAGCCCACGAGGACATCCCCCGCTTTGCCCGGCTGGGAGTCGTGCCTTCGATGCAGGCGACGCACCAGACCAGCGACATGGCGTGGGCGGAGAAGCGGCTGGGTCCGGAGCGCATCCTCGGCGCGTATGCCTGGCGGTCGCTCCTCGACACGGGAGTCATCATCCCCGACGGCACCGACTTTCCCGTGGAGCAGGTGAACCCGCTCCTCACCTTCCATGCCGCGGTGACGCGCGAGGATCCCCAGGGCGCTCCGGCGGGCGGCTGGCATCCGGCGCAGCGCATGACGCGGGAGGAAGCGTTGCGCTCGATGACCATCTGGGCCGCGTGGGCGGGCTTCCAGGAGTCGGTGATGGGCTCGCTCTCGGTTGGCAAGTACGCCGACTTCGTCATCCTCGACCGCGACATCCTCACGGTGCCCGAGGACCAGATCCTGGGAGCGCGCGTCCTTGCCACGTACCTGGGAGGCCGCGCCGTCTACGAGGCGAAATAGCCGCCGCCGCCGCCCTGACCCCGGCTTCCGTCCGAGGTGTTTGGGCTGGCGCAAACGACGGATGCGCGCTAGGTGCATGGCCATGAGCAGAGCCAACGCATCCACGGTGCACGGGTTCGCACTCCAAGCAGGTCTGGCGGTGGCCGCCGCCGCGCTGGTCGCGGGCTGCTCCTCGCAGTCCTCCACCATCGAACCGCTCACGTGGGAGAAAGTCCCCGGACCGGGCCCCAATGGCGCGGTGCTGGGCCTGGGCAGCGCCGGCGCCTTCGACGAGGTGGGCAACTTCACCATCAGCGCATTCAAGGACGGCGCCACCTACCGGCTCTACTACGGCGGCGCCGACGTGTTCGGCGACTGCCCCGGGATCAACAGCTCGCATTGGCGCATCGGGCTTGCGACCTCGGACGACGGCCTGCACTGGACGCGCGTCGCGGGCTCGCAAGGCAAGAGCTCCATCGTCGACAACGGCGCGCCGGGAGCGTTCGACTCGTACCTGACCTATCGTCCCTATGTCCTCAAGGACGGTAGCCTCTATCGCATGTGGTACAACGGCAGCACCAAGCCGTTCAACAACTGCGACGTGCCCGTGGGGCCGGCCCGGCTCGCGGACGACCGCCGCATCGGGTATGCCGAGTCCACCGACGGCGTCACCTGGACGAAGAAGAACGACGGCCCCGGTCCCGGCGGCAGCGTGCTTCCCCTCGGCCCGTCGGGCTCCTTCGACGCGCAGCAGGTGGGTTACGTCTGGGTGATCAAGGATACCAACGACTACAAGATGTATTACTCCGCCAATGACGAGACCAATACCTGGCGGGTGGGGCTCGCCGTCTCCACCGACGGGCGCACCTGGACCAAGAGACCCGGCAAGCTTTCCAGGACGCCCGCCGTGCTCGACCTGGGCACTGCCGGCCAATTCGACTTCGCCTGCGCCTATCAGCCCTCGGTGGTGAAGGAGAACGACAGCCTCTACCGCATGTGGTACCGCGGCTGCGAGGCCCCGAATCTCCAGCTGGGAGGGCCGAGCGGCGGCGTGATCGGATACGCGGAGTCCAACGACGGAATCACCTGGATCAAGATGAACGGAGGCGCTCCGAACGGCGCGGCGGTGCCCAAGGGCGCATCCGGCCAGTTCGATTCCGGCGGCCTGACCACGCCCTCCGTCTTCCTCGACGGCAATCTCTGGAAGATGTACTACGCCGGCTTCGACACCAACGGGGTCTTCCTCACCGGACTGGCGCAGGCGCCCAGGCAATGAAAGGCGCGCTCGTTGCGCTGCTCTTGTGCGCAGCCGCTTCCGCGCGCGGGCAGACCCTGCTCGGCCAGGAGCAGCGGCTGATCGACATCCACGCGCTGCTCCTCGATCTGCCGCCGGTGGACGCGCCGGGCACGTATCGCGCCGGCCAACTCAGCGTCGGCATCGAGGCCATCGGCGTTCCCCCCATCGACGGCTCGACGGGGACCCCTGGAACGCAGGGCTTCAAGCGCCAGATCACCGCCTCGGATCGCACGCCGGTGTTTCCCCGCCCGCGCGTCGCGCTCGGCCTGCCTGCGCCGGAATCGTTCCGCGCGTTCGTGGGCCTCTCCTACGTGCCGCCCGTCGAGGTGAGCAGCCTGAGCCTCAATTACATCGCCGGAGAAGCCGGATTCGCCTGGGTGCCGGGCCCGCTCACCGTCGGCGTGCGCGCTCATCTCCTGCACGGACAATCGGAGAGCCCGGTGACCGACCCGGTGCTGCGCGACACGCTGCGCCTCACCGAATTCGGAGCGGAGGTTTCCGCGGGCTACCTGCTGGATCTGGGAACGCTCGAGGTCACGCCATACGGCGGCGTGGGCGTGTCGCGGACCAAGGGCAACTTCCACGTGACCAGCGACGGCGTCACCCTGACCAGCGACGACACCGCGGCGGCCCTGCACGCCGGCGTGCGGCTGCTACTCGGCAAGCGCTGGCTGGGGGTGGCGGAACTGGACGCCTATCCGGCACGGCTCGTCCATCCCAGCTTCCGCCTGGCCTACCTCTTCGACCTCTTTCAGTAACCGCCGCCCGGGGTACCCGGCGCGCTCACGGTGATGTTGCCGCTGAATGCCGCGTTCGAGGGGTCCAGGCTGTCCTTGAAGGTGCAGCCCTTCGGCCCGCCCTGCAGCGTGAGCAGCCCGGAGTCGGCGTTGGGGGCCAACTGGGCCGTGTTGAGCTCGGCGCATTCCGGGGACGTGACCTGATGCGGCTTCGTATCCTTGTTCACGAAATGCACCTGGCCGCCGCTGGGAATGTCGATGTTGACGCTCGGATTGCCGCCGGCGGTGGCGCCGGTCGCCGTCAGGTCGATCTCGGCAGGCGCTTGATTGGTGCCGCCACCGGAACCGCCGCAGGCGACGAGGGCAAGCGGCACGAGCAGGTAGGCAAAGCGCATGGTTCCTCCACGGCACACGGCGTGTCACATTCGATGCGCGCCGGCTGATTTGGTTTCAGATAGCGCGACGCGGCAGGCGCGTTCTGGGCTGCTTGCGCCAGCAGGGATGCACGGTTACATCCGCGCGCCCATGCGTCAAGCCCCGCTCTTCGTCCTGGCCGCGCTCCTTGCCTTCGCCGCCCGCGCCGACGTCCAGACGTACCGCATTGCACAAGGCAAGGACGGCCCCGGCATCACCCTCTCGCTCCCTTACACCTTCGGCACCCACGGCGATCGGGTCGTGCGGGTGGCCGGCGAGCTGCGCATGGATCCCGACAGCCCGCAGGGAGTGAGCGGCACCCTGCGCGTGCCCATCGACGCGATCGTGAGCGACAGCAAGGAGCGCGACTGCCACATGCGCGAGGCGCTCGGCATCGACTATTCGCGCTCGCAATATCCCCGCGAGCACGTCTGCAAGGACGACCGCCTTCCCGCGGGCGCGGTGGCTTTTCCCGAGATCGTGCTCCAGATCCGAGGCGCCCAGGCGCCGCCGGTCACCACCATGTCGGTGGGCAAGGACAGCCGCGTTTCCGTGCAGGGGCTCTGGACCATCCACGGCGTCACCCGGCCCGCGCCGCTTCAGCTCGCTGCCTCGCGCGACGCGAAGACTCCGGGCGCGCTGCGCATCCGCGGGAAGTCGGACGTCCGCTTGTCGGACTTCGGCGTGGTGGTGAAGAGCGCGCAGGTGCTCTTCGTCTCCAGCTCGGTGGGCGAGGTTGCCACCGTGCAGTTCGATCTCACGCTCGTGCCTTCGCGCTGAGCTGGACCGCTTCCCGCGAGCGCCCGGCCGCGGCTGAGGCCGGAGCGGCCCGACCGATGGCCGACGATTGCAGCAGCACACGCTGCGAGCCACCGTCCGCCCGGCGCGTGACGCTCCTTTCCCGCATGGCCACATTCAGCGCGCCCGTTCCCGGGCGGACCGGCGCGCGAAGCCGGGCTCACGCCGGCGCGAACGCCGCGGTGAGGTGACCCGATGAAATCGATGCCAATCGCCCTGATGCTGGCCGCGGCGGCCTGCGGGACGGGCTCGCCCTCCAGCATGCGCTCGCAGGATTCTCACGAGCTCGCTTTCGCCCACCACCGGAGTGAATGCCACGGGCGTGACCTGGGCTTCCGACAACGGCGGCTCGTGCGCCGGCGCGATGTGGGCCTGCGTCGACGACGGCACCTCGCTTGCGCAGAGCGACGGCGATCACACCTACGTGATCTCCACCGCGGCGGCCGGTTTCCACACCACCGCCTATTCCGGCGGACCCACGGGCGCCCTCTCGCAGGTGGTGGCGCACGTCGTCGCCGCGGCGCAAGCGGGCGCGTCCGGCACCGCCACCGTCTCCATCTACGACGGCGCCACGCTCGTGGGCACGGGCGCGGCGCACGCCCTGGGCGGATGGTACGCCGAGTACCAGGACAGCTTCGGCGTCTCCGTCTCCAGCGTGGCAAACCTGCGCACGCGCGTGACCTTCTCGGCGGCGAACCTCAAGTACACGGACATCTGGGTGGAGGTGACCTCGTCGGCGCACGACGCCATCCTGGCGGGCGCGGGCGACATCGCCTGCAACCAGGCCGAGCGGAACGGCACCACGCTCTGCGGCAGCGTGCGCTGCGACTGCAAGGATCCCGCCACCGCCACGCAGCTTGGCACCATTGCGCCCGACCTCATCTTCACGCTCGGCGACAACCAATACGAAAACGGCGCGCTCGCCGACTACGACGCCAACTTCGACCTCTTCTGGGGCCAGCATTCCCCCATCCGCCCGGCGCCGGGCAATCACGAGTACAACGGCAACGCCAACGTGACCGCGTGCGGAGGCAGCGGCAACTTCTGCTCCGCCAGCGCGTACATGCGGGCCAACTACTACGGCTACTTCTCCGCGGTGAAGTCGCAGTTCGATCCCAACGGCAACGGCTGGTACAGCTACGACGTCCAGACCTCCAACCCGGCGCGGCCCTGGCACGTGGTGGTGCTGAACGCCGCCATCTGCGACTCGGCCTCGCTCACCTGGGCCAACGCGGCCAACTGCTCCAGCACCTCCGCGCAGGTGCAGTGGTTGAACGGCGACCTGGCGGCAAACGCGGGCAAGTGCATCCTCGCCTACTGGCACGAGCCCCGCTTCAGCGCGGCGGAGCACGGCAACAACACGGCCTACACCCCGTTCTGGGCGGCGCTGCACGCCGCGCGCGCCGACGTGATCCTGCAGGGACACGACCACGCCTACGAGCGCTATCCCGCGCTGGCGGCGAACGGCGTGCCCGACTCCAGCGGTCCCATCTCCTTCGTGGTGGGCACCGGAGGGCGCGACAGCGGCGGCTGCCATGCCGCCACGCCCTCGCCTTCCGTGTGCCAGGGAAACACCTTCGGCGCCATGAAGCTGACGCTGCACCCCAATTCCTGGGAGTACGACTTCACCAGCGTCGCCGGCACCGCCATCTCCGACCGCTCGGCCGCCCCCATCGCCTGCCACAACTGAGCGCGCAGCCAACCGGGGTCGGCCGGGTGGTGAACCAACCTGGTTCACCGGTTCAACCGGTTGAACTGATTGTCACATACTGAACATCAAGGGGCTGGAGGAGGCCACCGGGCCGCCAACGGGGCCACCGGGCCGCCAACGGCCACGGGCTGCCAACGAGGCCACCGGGCCGCACAACCTTGCGGGCGGCGCCGGAATGATTATCGAGAGGGCGTGGACGACGTCGTCGAATATCCCTGCGCCAACTGCGGCGCGAAGAATCGCATCCCCCGCGCCCGCGTGCGGGAAAATCCGAAGTGCGGGCGCTGCAAAGAGGGCGTCTTTCCCGACCATCCCGTGGCCGCCACCGACGCCAGCTGGAAGCGCGAGGTGGAGGACTGCCCCATCCCGGTGCTGGTGGACTTCTGGGCACCGTGGTGCGGCCCCTGCCGCGCGGTGGCGCCGGCGCTGGAGCAGGCGGCGAAGGAGCGCAGGGGGAGGCTCAAGATCGTGAAGCTCAATGTCGACGAGAACCCGCGCACCTCCGCCATGAACCAGGTGCAGTCGATTCCCACCCTGATCGTGCAGCGCGGTCCGCTCCTGGTGGGCCGCATGGCCGGCGCCTTGCCCAAGGCCGACCTGGACGCCTTCATCGACCGCTACGTCTAGCAGCGCGCTGCTCAAGCCGGACGGTCGCCGAGGAAGAGCCGGCCCACGTCGGGGTCGGCAAGAAGCGCCGCGCCGGTGCCCACCTTGGCGACGGTGCCGGAGACGAGGACGTAGCCCACGTCGGCGAACTCCAGCCCCTTCTTCGCGTTCTGCTCGACCATGACGATGGCCTTGCCCTCGCTCTTGCGCAGGTCGGAAAGGATCTCGAAGACGAGGTCGATGTAGCGCGGCTCGAGCCCGATGGACGGCTCGTCCACGAGCAGCACCTTGGGGTTCATCACCAGCGCGCGGGAGATCTCCAGCAGGCGCCGCTCGCCGCCCGAGAGCACGCGCGCGGGCTGGTGCCGCCGCTTGGCCAGCCGATCGTATTTTGCGAACACGCGCTCCGCCGCGGCCTTCGCCTGGTCAGGCGAGTCCATCAGATACCCGCCCATCCAGAGGTTCTCTTCCACGCTCATGTCCGGGAAGACGGAGTTGTCCTGGAGGATGTAGGCCACTCCCGCCTCCTTCAGCTTCTGGTTGGACGAGAGCCGGGTGATGTCGCGCCCGCCGGCGTGGATGCTGCCGGAATGGATGCGGGTGAAGCCGAAGATGGAATGCAGCACGGTGGACTTGCCCGCGCCGTTGGGGCCGATCATGCAGAGGGCGCGGCCGGCGGCGATCTGCAGATCCACCCCGTGCAGGATCTCCATCTTTCCGTAGCCGGCGTGAAGGCCGGAGACGGAGAGCGCCGGTTCGCCGCCCGCGAGCGCCGCGATCTGCTGCGAGCGTCGCCTGCTCGCCCAGGATGCCCTGCATCTCAGCGCGCCCCCAGATAGGCGTCGAGCACCCGCGGGTCCTCCTGGATCTGCGCCGGCTTGCCTTCGGCGAGAAGCTCCCCGTGCGCAAGGCAATAGACGTATTCGGCGAGATCCATGATGACGCGCATGTTGTGCTCGATCACCAGGAGGGTGATGCCGAACTGCCGGTTGATCTTGCGCAGCCGCTCGAGCAGGCCGTTGATCAGGGTGGGGTTGATGCCCGCGGTGGGCTCGTCGAGCAGGAGCATCCGCGGCCGGCTCATCAGCGCCATGGCCAGCTCGAGGAGCTTCTGCTGGCCGAAGGAGAGGTCGCCCGCGCGCAGGTGCCGCTTGGGGTAGAGGCCCACGAACTCCAGCAGCTCGTCGGCCTTCTCCGACGTCGGCGGCGGGGGTGCGCTGGAACATGGTGCGCCAGTCCAGCTCGCCGGTGGGCACGCTGATCACCATGTTCTGCACGCAGGTCATGCGGCCGTAGATCCGCGTCTGCTGGAAGGTGCGCAGGAGCCCCAGCCGCGCGATCTGCGGCACGCGCAGGCGCGAGATCTCCTTGCCCTCGAAGCGGATGGACCCGGCGTCGATGGGATGGTGGCCGACGATGGAGTTGAAGAGCGTGGTCTTGCCCGACCCGTTGGGGCCGATGAGGCCGAAGACGCCGCCCGCCGGAACGCGCAGGGTGACGTCCTTGTTCGCGAGCAGGCCGCCGAAGGCCTTGCGCACGCGCTCCACCTCCAGCATCGCCGTCAAGGGCTGGCCTCCTGCGCCGCCGGCTCCACGCGATGACCGAAGCGCTCCGGCCAGCGCTCGCGCGCCCAGCCGAGGATGCCCACCGGAAAGAAGACCACGATCACCACGATGAGCAGGCCGAGGGCGACGCGCTGCCAGCCGAGGAGGTACGTCCAGAACAGCTCCTTGGTGACGTGGAAGATGGCGGCGCCGATCACCGGTCCCCAGAGCGTCCCCTTTCCGCCCAGGATGGCCATCAGCACCATCCACACGCCGAACGTGGAGTTGGCGAAGGCCACCTCGCGGGGGTCGATGAAGCCGAGCAGGTTGCCGGTGGCGCCTCCGGAGAGGCCGAGGAAGAAGGCGGACACGCACCAGGCGGTGGTCTTGTAGCGGGTGGTGCGCAAGCCCATGGCCTCCGCCTTGTCCTCGTCGTCGCGGATGGCGTTGAGCACCAGGCCGAAGCGCCCCGCATAGAGCCAGCGCAGGACGAGCAGGGTGACCGCGGCGAGCAACAGGCACGCGTAATAGAAGAACGTCTCGCGGCTGCCCAGCGCGCCGGGAAAGAGCGGGGGAACCATGCCGCCGCCCGCGCCCACGAAGTCCCAGCCCGAGGCCAGCTCGCCCGCGGCGACGCCGAGGCCGAGGGTGCCGATGGCGAAGTAGTGGCCGCGCAGCCCGAGGATTCCGGAGCCGAGGAGGGCCGCGACCGCCACCGCGAGCGCGGCGCCGGCGGCGCTGCCGGCGAAGAGGCCTCCGTAATAGCCGAGGCCACAGTCGCGCTGGATGATGACGCAGGCATACATGCCGACGCCGAAGAAGAGCACGTTGCCGAAGGAGTTGTAGCCCATCTGGCCGCCGAGAAGGTCCCAGGTGAGCGAGAAGACGATCATCACGAAGAGCAGCGCCATCTGGCTGCGCCAGGCGGGAAGCAGCGCGGGGAAGAAGAGCAGCAGCGCGACGGAGGCGAAGGCGATCAGCGCGCGCGCCTTCATTGCAGGTATCTCCGTTCGCGCGCGAGCCAGAACCTGCGCCAGACGAGGATGGCGACGAGCAGCGCGAAGACGAAGGCCGCCTGGTACTCCGCGCCGAGCACGAAACCGGCGAAGTTCTCCGCCACGCCGAGGCCCAGCGCCGCCGCCAGCACCGCCGTCACGTTGCCGAGGCCGGCGATGATCACGATCATGAACGAGCGCAGCGTGTAGGGCAGGCCCAGGTACGGCTGCACCACCCAGGTCATGGCCACCAGCGCGCCGGAAGCGCCGCAGATGGCCGCGTTGAGGCCGAAGGTCCAGGCATAGACGCGGTCGGTGTCGATGCCCATGACGCGGGCGGCGCGGGCGTTCTGCGCGGTGGCGCGGATGGCCTGGCCCATGCGCGAGCGCTTGAGGAAGAGGACGAGGAAGCCGCCGGTGAGCAGCGCGGCGGCAAAGGCCACCAGCTTGATCTGGGCCACCGTCACCGCGCCGCCGAAGAGGAAGAGGGTGCCGAAGCCGGATTCCGCCGTCCGCACGTCCGCCCCGAAGAGCGTGTTGGCGAGCTGTTGCAACAGGATGCTGAGCCCGAAGGTGGCGAGGATGGAGATGAAGAGGTCCTTCTCCACCACCCGGAAGATGACCGCCCGGTAGAGCAGCCAGCCGAAGACGAACGAGCCCAGGCGCAGCCAGCGGCACGGCGAAGAGCGGATGGATGCCGGCCTTGTAGAGGTAGAAGGCGGCGTATCCGCCCAGCATCACCAGCTCGCCCTGGGCCACGTTGATGAGGCCCATCACGCCCCAGACCAGCGCCATGCCGTAGGCGGAGAGCGCGAAGATGGCGCCGATGAGCACGCCGTCGAGCAGGAGCTGTACGGGCAGGGTGGGCGTCTCGATCAGCAGCCGGAGGTTTTCCATTTCGGGCGGAGGCCCTCCCGAACGGATTACTGCGGCAGCTTGCGCGGCCAGACCAGCTTCACCTCGGCCCACTTCGTCGGCGCCACCACTTTGTACTGGCCGTCGCGCACCTGGTAGAGCACCATCGGCTTGGCGATGTTCTTCCCGGTCTGATCGAACTTGATCGGCCCGTAGAAGGTCATCATGTCGGTCTTGGCGATGGCGTCGCGCACCTTGTCGGGATCGAGCGAGCCCGCGCGCGCGAAGGCGTCGGCGAAGACGAGCACGGAGGCGGTGGACTCGGCCGCCTGGTACGGCGCCGGGTAGTTGAACTCCTTCTCGAACATCTTCGCGTACTCGTCCGCCGTGCCGAACCACTTGTCCTTGTAGGAGAGCGAGCGGTCCCACTGCGAGGCGCAGAGCACGCCTTCCGCCAGCTTGCCCATGTTCTCCGCGACCTTGGCGGAATCGCAGTGGGTGGCGGCGACGATGGGCACGTCGATCCTCATCTCCGCGGTCTGGCGAACCACCAGGGTGGCGCCCTTCTCGTGGCCGGAGACGAGCAGCGCGTCGGGCTTGAGCGCCCGCACCTTGGTGAGGGTCGCGGCCATGTCGTTGAGGTCGGGAGGAAGCTTGTCGTCGACGACCACCTTCATGCCGTAGCGCTTCGCGTCCTCGAGGATGCCGTCGCGCACGTCGAGGCTGAAGGGATCGTTCTCGAAGGCCATGGCGAGCTTCAGCGTCTTGGGGTCCTTGCCGTGCTCCTTGGCCACCTCGGCGGCGAGGTTGACGGCGTCGCGCAGGTAGTAGTCGGAGGTGGAGAGCACCGCGAAGAGGTACTTGTAGCCCTGGGTGAAGAGCTCGCGCGCCGCGCCGTTTCCCTCGACGTGGGGCACCTTGTACTTCTCGGTGATGGGCGCGATGGCCTTGGTCAGCCCGGAGCTGTACGCGCCGAGCAGGAACTTGACGCCGTCCTGGCTGATCAGCCGCTCGGCGAGCTGCGCCCCGCGCGCGGGCGTGGACTCGTCGTCGTAATAGACCACCTTGAGCTTGTGCGCCTTGCCGCCGATCTTCACCCCGCCCTTCTCGTTGATGCGCTTGACCGCGAGGTCGTAGCCGTCCTTGGTGTTCTTGCCGTTGACCGAGTACTTGCCGGTCAGCGAGACCGCGGCGCCCAGCACCACCGTGTCGCTCTCCGCGGCGCGCGCGGCGCCCCAGGCAAAGAGGAGCAGCGCGGCGGCTGCCGGCGCGAGAAGGGGTAACCAGGCGAGACGATTTCTCATGTGTGCCCTCCGCTTGGTGGAGTGCTGCACTCCGACTTGCATCCGAGCATGCCGCGAGCGGCTAGGCAAGGCACGCGTCTCGATTTGCGCTAGTTTGACGCGCATGGACCTCTACTACGGGCGCATGTCGGGCAATTCGGCGCGGGCGGTGTTCGGGCTGACGGAAGCGGGGGCGCAGTTCCGGCCGCGCCTCGTGGACACGCGCGGCGGCGAGAACCGGGGGGCGGCGTACCTGACGCTGAACCCGATGGGGAAGATCCCGGCCTTCGCCGACGGCGAGCTCAAGCTCTGGGAGTCGAACGCGATCAACTGGTACGTGGCGGAGAAGCTGGGGCGGCTCTTGCCGGGTTCCCTGGAGGGCCGCGCGCGGGTGCAGCGCTGGCTCTTCTTCCAGGCGGCGCACGTCACGCCGGCCTGCATCCCCCTCTTCCGCTTCACCAACGCGCGCGTGCAGGCCTTCTGGCAGACCAAGGGCGACGCGCAGTCGGCGGAGGCGGCGCGCAAGGAATTGGCGCGCTACCTGCCGGTGCTGGAGGCGGGCCTCGAGGGCCGCGACTGGCTGGAGACCGACTTCTCGCTCGCCGACGTCGCCTACGCGCCCCATCTGCAGATGATCGCCGAGGGCGGGTTCGACTTCTCGCCGTATCCGCGCGTGAAGCAGTGGCTCGGGCGGCTCTCGGCAAGGCCGGCGTGGCGGAAGACGGCGGAGCTGGTCTTCGCCGAGTAGCTGGGGTCTCGCCGGCGCTACTTCCCCCAGACCGAGGCCTTCTTCGCCCAGGAGCTCTGCTGGTACTGTCGCCCGAACGCGGCCGCCGTCTCGCCCAGCGCGGAGGCGTCGTTGGTGGCCTTGTAGTGCGCCACACCCGCCCAGTAGAGCGCCTCCGGGGCCGCCTCGCTGCCGCCGTGCCGCGACACCACCTCGCGGAAGTGCTTCTCCGCCTCCGGATACTGCTGCCGCGCGAACGCCGACTGTCCGAGCCCCAGGGAAAGCTGCGCGAGAAAATCCTCCGCCGGCAAGAAGCCCTCGATGCGGTGGCGCTCGGCGCCGGAGGGATCGACGACGAGGATGGCCGGCGTCCATTGCACGCCGTAGCGCTGCGTGTACCGCTCCCACTCCGCCTTGTTCTCGCGCACGTGGATGCGCGCCGGCAGGAAGTTCTCGGTGACGAACTTCACCACTCGCGGATCAGGATAGACCTCGGCATCCAGCCGAGCGCAGCCCCCTCACATGGGCGCGGCGCTGAAATCCAGCAGCACATGGCGCTGCGACGCCTTTGCCTCGGAGAGCACCGCGTCCACGTCCCGCCGAAAAGAAATCGCCATGCGCGCCTCCGCCGCCAACGCTAGGTCGGGCAGGAGGCTTCGTCAATCGAACGCGCGCCCTACGAGAACCTGCGCTCCACTTCCTGCGCGACAGCCGCGTCGTCGAACGCTTCCCGCCAGGTGTTGCCTTGCCCTTCCACCGGATACATGCCCACGCGGCCGTTCCCCACCGTGCAGCAATAGCGCGCGAGGCGGCCATGGCAGCCGTCGGTGCGCCGGGAAGGGCGGTAGATCGCCGTGGCGCTCGAGCCCCAGCGGCGGATCGCCTCGGCTTGCGCCTGTTCCTGCGTCATGTCCTTCAGGGTCCGCTGCGGCATGTAAAGCGCAACCTATCACGAAAGGTCGCTCAGTGCGGGTCGAGCGCGCGCAGTTGCCCGGTCAGGCGGCGGACCTCGATCTGCAGGGCGGGCGAGTGCGCGCTTGCCATGGCGGCGCGGATCTCGCCGTCGAGCGTGATCAGGCGCTCGGAGGAGGTGAAGGGGGTCAGGCGCTTGTGGAACCGCGCCCGCGTGTCCCCGAGAAGCTCCCCGAGCGCGCGCATCTCCGACGCCAGCTGCGCGTCCACCGGTGCGGCGTCGCCTTCCGTCATTCGACGGTGGCGAGCGTGTAGTTGGCGGGCCGCGCCGCGGTGGCCGTCGTGGCTCCGTCGGAGACGAGGCAATCCTCGCCGTGCACGCGCCAGGAGAGCGGCCGCTGCAGGGCCGGCCGGACGACGCTCTTGCCGTCGGAGGTGAGGTAGCGGACGCGGGAGTGGACGTCCACCTCCGCGGAGGACGCGGTGCGGTCGAAGTCCTGCGGCAGGTCCAGCGTCGGCGTGGTGCTGGGCCGGTCGCTGACGGCGCCGCTGGACAGATCCACGATGGGAATCATTCGCCTCATGTGCCTCCCTTGCCATACAGTATAACGCCCGAGGGGGCGCCGGCGCGAATCGAAGCGGCTCTCAGTCCTCGTCGCCGTGCGGAGACAGCATTCGCGAGGTGCGCATGTTCCGGATCTGGGTGCTGGCGGGCGCGGCTGCCTTGACCTGCGCGGTCCGCCCCGCGCGCGCCGCCGCGCCCCTGCTGCAGCTCGGCGGCGACTACGTGCTCGACGGCGGTCCCGGCCTCTTCTCGCTCATGCTCGGGGTGGACACGCGCATCGCGCGCAACCTCTCCGTGGGCGGAAGGTTCGGGGGCCTCGTCACCACCGGCAGCCCCACCACCGCCGGCGTTCCGCTCGATCTTTCCCTGCGCGTCTCCACCGGGCGCGTGTACTTCGAAGGCCTGGCCGGGCCGTGGATCTTCTTTTCCGGCGACACGGTGCGCGGCCACGCCGCCTTCGGCTTCGGGCTCCTCTCCCGCTCGGTGGAATTCGGCGCCGAGCTCGGCTGGCTGAGCGGCTTCTCCCGGGCCATGCTCGGCGCCCGCCTCGGCTTCCGCATCTGAGCCGCGGGTGTACTACCGTGCCCGCCATGACCTTCCGCCGCTTCCTGATCGCCTCCCTCGCCCTCTCCTGCGCGCATGCCTCCCCGCCCGCGCCCGCCACGTTCAGCCGCTTCGCCGACGAGTATTTCGCCGCGTCGTTTGCCCGCTCGCCTTCCCGCGCCACCCGGGTGGGCATCCACGACTCCGACGCGAACCTGGACGACCTCTCGCGCGCCGGCATCGAGGCGCGCGTCGCCGAGCTGAAGCAGGAGCAGCAGGAGCTGGCGGCAATCCGGCGCGGCAAGCTTTCCTTCGACGACGAGATTGACGCGCAGCTCATCGACAACCAGATCACCAGCGCGCTCCTCGACCTGGAGACCCTGCGCACCTGGGAGAACAACCCCATGGGCTACGTGCGCCTGCCCGGCGGCGCCATCGACGGGCTGATGAAGCGCGACTTCGCTCCCGGGCCGCAGCGGCTGCGCTCGGTGATCGCGAGGCTGCGGCAGGTGCCGCGCACCTACGCGGCGGCCAAGGAGAACCTCAAGAACCCGCCGAAGGAGTTCACCGACCTCGCCATCCGCATGTGCAAAGGGTCGGTTGGCTTCTTCGAGAAGGCCGTCGCCGGCTGGGCGAAAGCCGCGGCGGGAGGAGATGGGCAGCTGCTCGCGGAGTTCGACCAGGCCGACAAGGAGGCGGCGGACGCGGCGCGCGACTTCTCCTCCTGGCTGCAGAACGACCTCTTGCCGCGCTCGCACGGCAACTACGCCATCGGCGCCGCGAACTTCCTCGCCAAGCTGAAAGCCGACGACATGGTGGACCTGCCCCTGCCCGAGCTTCTCGGCAAGGGCGAATTGCAGCTCGCCAAAGACCATGCGGCCTTCGTGGAGACGGCCCGCCTCATCGATCAGGGGAAGACGCCGGCGCAGGTGATGGCCTCGCTCTCCGACGTGCACCCCGGGGAGGGCGACCTCATCGCTTCGGTGGCGCGCTCCGTGGAGGCGGCGCGGCAATTCGTCATCGACAAGGACCTGGTCACCGTTCCTTCCCAGGTGCGCGTCCGGGTCGAGCCCACGCCGCCCTATGCGCGCTCGGGCAGCTTCGCCTCCATGGACACGCCCGGTCCCTTCGAGAGCCGCGCCACCGAGGCCTTCTACTACGTCACGCCGGTGGAGCCGGACTGGGACGAAAAGCACAAGCAGGAGCACCTGCGCCTCTACAACCCCTGGGTGGTGGGAATGATCGACGTGCACGAGGCCTACCCGGGCCATTACCTCGAATTCCTCTATGCGCCGCGCTTTCCCACCCGCACGCGCAAGCTCACGCACTCCAGCACCAACAGCGAAGGGTGGGCGCACTACGCCGAGCAGATGGCGGTGGATCACGGGTTCGGCAACGGCGATCCGAAGATGCGGCTGGCGCAGCTCTCGGAGGCGCTCCTGCGGGATTGCCGCTATGTGGTGGGCATCCAGTTGCACACCGCGGGCTGGACGGTCGAAGAGGGCGCGAAGCTCTTCCACGAGCAGTGCTTCCAGGAGCCCGCCAACGCCTACGAGGAGGCGCGCCGCGGAACGTACAATCCCACCTACCTCTATTACACGCTGGGAAAGCTGGAGATCCAGGACCTGGCGCGCGAGTACATGGAGAAGAAGCACGCCACCTTGAAGCAGTTCCACGACGCCTTCGTCTCGCAAGGGGCGCTGCCCATTCCGCTGGTGCGCCGGATCTTGCTCCGCTGACGCCGGGCGCGGCGGCCTATACTGCGCGCCCACCATGCCGCCTTTGCCCTCCGAGCGCCGCGTCCGGCGCCACTTCCGCAGCGACCTCTGGCTCGCGCTCCTGCCCACCGCCGTCATCGTCGCTCTGGCGTTCGCGGTCACGATGATCTTCGTCAAGCCCGCGCCGCCCAAGCGGCTCACCATCGCCATCGCCGCCGACGAAGGCGGGTCGCGCTACTACGCGCGCAGGTACCAGGAGATCCTCAAGCGCCACGGGGTCACGCTGGAGGTGCGGCAGACCAGCGGCTCGCCGGCCAGCCTCAAGCTGTTGGCCGACACCAGCTCCGGCGTGGACGTGGCCATCGTCCAGAGCGGATCGAACGGCAGCGAGAAGGCGCCCAACGTGGTCTCGCTGGGGAGCGTGGCCTACGTGCCGCTCTGGGTCTTCTACCGCGGCGAGCCCACCGAGGACGTCCGCGACCTGGGCGGCCGCCGCATCGCCGTGGGCGGGCTCGAGAGCGGCACGCGGGCGCTGGCCATCAAGCTGCTTCAGGCCGCGGGCGTGGACAAGCCGCCCACCACGCTGCTCGCGGTGGAGCGCGACGACGCGGCCGAGCAGCTCAAGCGCGGTGAGATCGACGCCGCCTTCCTGGTCTCGCCCGCCGAGGCGCCGCTGATCAAGAAGCTCGCCGCGGCGCCGGGCATCCGCATGCTCAGCTTCGCGCGCGCCGACGCCTACGTCCGCATCTTCCCTTCGCTCTCGCGGCTCACGCTGCCGCGCGGCGTCTTCGACCTGGCCGCCGACCTGCCCGAGCGCGACGAGGTGCTCGTCTCGGCAACCGCCAATCTGTTGGCGAAGGACAGCCTGCACCCGGCGCTTGCGTATCTGCTCCTGCGCGCCGCCAGCGAGGTGCATTCGTCGGCGGGGCTGCTCGACGCCCCCGGCGAGTTCCCCGCGCCCCGCGAGTCCGGCTTTCCCATCAGCCAGGAGGCGCGCAGGTACTACCAGGCCGGCGTCCCCTTCCTGCAGCGCTACCTGCCGTTCTGGGCGGCGAATCTGGTGGACCGCCTCTGGGTGATGCTGGTGCCCATCATCGCGGTGATGGTGCCGCTCGGCCGCATCGTTCCCGCGGTGTACCGCTGGCGGATCCGCTCGCGCGTCTTCCGCTGGTACGCGAACCTCAAGCAGATCGAGCTGCAGCTCGAGGACGGATCCGACCAGGACCTGCACGACATGCTCAGGCGCCTCGACGAGACGGAGCGCGCGGTCAATGCCATCCGCACGCCGCTCGCCTACGCCGAGAACCTCTACTTCTTCCGCGAGCACGTGGAGGTGGTGCGCCGCCGCATCCTGCGCCGGCTGGGGGAGGAGCAGGTCCCGCGCGAGACCTGAGGCCAAATGGGGACACCCTACTTAATTCGGCGCCCTGTTCCGGACTCCTTCGCTGCGAATTAAGTAGGGTGTCCCCATTTAGCGTTTCTGATACCTTCCGGCGAAAATCCACGGAGGCCCGCCATGAGATTCGCCGCCGCAGCGCTGCTCGCCGCGCTGTCCTTCGCCGCCAACGCCAAGGAGAACGTCCGCATCGCCTTCATCGGCCCTCTGACCGGAGGCAACTCCGCCATCGGCCTGGGCGGACGCAACTCGGCGGACCTGGCGGTGCGGCTGCGCAACGCGGACCCCAAGGCGAAGTACCACTACGAGCTGGTGGTGATGGACGACGAGTGCAAGCCGGACGCGGGCGTGCAGATGGCCACCAAGGCGGGCTCGGACCGCACCATCGTCGCGGGCGTCACCCACTACTGCTCGGTGGTGGCGATGGCCACGGTGGACACCTTCCACCGCTTCGGCCTGCCCACCGTGGTCTGGGGCGCGGTGCTCCCCGACATCACCTACGCCAACGACTTCAAGGAGATCCACCGCGTCAACGGCACCATGATCAACCAGAACCAGACCAACGCGAAGCTCGTCACCGGCCAGGGGTACAAGAAGTTCGCCGTCATCCACGACACCACCGACTACGGCAAGGGCCACGACAAGTACTTCACCCAGTTCGTCAAGCAGGACGGGGGCGAGATCGTGGGCGACTTCGGCGTCACCGCCGACCAGCAGGACTTCACCGCGGAGCTGACGCAGATCAAGGCGGAGAATCCACAAGTCCTCTACTTCGGCGGGCTCACGCCCATCGGCGTGCGCATCCGCGCGCAGATGGACAAGCTGGGGCTCAAGGCGCAGTTCGACGGCACCTCCGGCATCGTCAACGACGACTTCATCAAGGCGCTCGGTCCGCTCGCGGAGGGCACGCTCGCCTTCCGCGAGGGCGCTCCGGCGGAGAAGCTGCCCGGCGGCAAGCAGTTCCTCGCCGACTACGACAAGCAGGGCTACGGCAACCCGCCGGAGGCGTACGGCCCCTTCGCCTACGCTGCCGCCGTGCTCCTCATGGACGCCGTCGAGAAGGCCGGCCCCGACCGCAAGAAGATCATCCAGCAGCTCGCGCCCGCGCACGTGAAGGACGTCGACTCCATCGTCGGCAAGATCACCTTCGACGAGCACGGCCAGAACACGGTGCCGGCCATCACCAAGTACGTGGTGCAGGACGGCAAGTGGGTGCTCTGGGAGGACAGCGAGTACGCGAGCGGAAAGCGGAAGCTCGCCGGCAAGTAGCCATGCCGCTCAGCCTGCTCGGCCAGTACGTCGTCAACGGCGCGATGCTGGGGATGATGTACGCGCTCGTCGCGGTGGGCTTCACGCTCTTCTTCGGCGTGCTCGACATCATCCAGTTCGCCCACGGCGACGTGGTGGCGGCAGGCGCGTTCGCGGGGCTGCTTGCGTATACCGGGCTCTCCGCGGCCGGCGTGGCCTCGCCCGCGCTGCTGCTCCTCGGCGTGGTCCTCGCCGCCGCGCTGGCCACCGCCGGTCTGGGCGTGCTCGTGGGCAGGTTCATCGTGCTGCCGGTGAAGAGCGCGCCGCAGCTCAACGTGCTCCTCGTCACGCTGATGGGCGGGACGGTGCTGCGCGAGGCCATCCGCCTCTTCTACCCGGGCGGGTCGCAGCCGCAGCGCTTTCCCGCGCTCCTGCCCTCGTCGGGCTGGAATTTCGGCGCCTTCCACCTGCGCCTCGACAACGTGATCCTGCTCGCTGCCGGAGCTCTGCTCATCGCCGGCACGCACCTGCTCATCACCCGCACGCGCCTGGGCCTTTCGATCCGCGCCGTGGCCCAGGACGAGGAGACGGCGCGGACCATGGGCATCGACTTCCGCCGCGTGGTGCTGGTCACCTTCGCGCTCGGGTCGGTCCTGGCGGCGTTCGCCGGCGTGATGGACGGCCTCTATTACAACGAGGTCTTCTTCGGCATGGGCCTTTTGCTCGGCGTCATCGGCTTCGCCGCCGCCATCCTCGGCGGCCTGGGCAACCTCTACGGCGCCATCGTGGGCGGCTTCCTCTTCGCCGCGCTGCAGACGGTGGGCGCGGTGGCCCTGCCCTTCGCCAGCGCCTACAAGGACGTGTTCGCCTTCGGCGTGGTCATCGTGCTGATGGCGCTGCGGCCCACCGGGCTCATCGGCGAGCGCGCGAGCGAGCGGGTATGAGAGCGACGCTGCTCGCCCTGGCGGTGACGGCGTTCACCTGGTTCCTGCTCCGCGCCGAATCGCAGCAAGCCATCGCGCTCCTGGTGGCGCTGGCGGTGGCGGCGGGAATCCTCGCGGCGCGCTTCCCGCCGCGGCGTGGTGCTGCGCCGGAGCGGCTCGTGCACCTCCTCGCGGTGGCGGCGGTCGTCCTCCTTTCGCTCCTGCTCCGCGAGGACGACTTCTCGCTGCTCCTCGTCTGCCGCATCCTCATCGTGGTGGTGGCCTGCCTCGGCCTCAACGTGCAGTTCGGCCATGCCGGCGTGATGAACTTCGCCGGCGCCAGCTTCTTCGGAGTGGGCGGGTACACGGCCGCGGTGCTCTCGCGCGGCACGGCGATGCCGCACCTGCTCGTCCTCTTCTGCGGCGGCGCGGCGGCGGCGCTCGCGGGCACGGTGCTGCTCTTGCCGGTCTTGCGCACCCGCGGCCACTACGCGGCGCTGGTCACCATCGCCTTCGCGCTCCTCTTCCGCACCTTCCTCGAGGTGAACGACACCCTGGGCGGCCCGCAGGGCCTCAAGCTCCGCGAGCTGGTGATCGGGCCGTTCCACTTCAACGATCCGGTCGCCATCGGACCCTTCGAAGGCTCGTTCTACCTGCGCTACGTGGCGCTGGCGCTGCTCTTGCTGGTGCTGTCCTTCGCGCTGGTGCAGCGGCTGGAGCGCTCCTCGGTGGGGGTGGCGCTCGACGCCGTGCGGCTGGACGAGCTTGCGGCGGCGAGCTTCGGCCTCGACATCGCCCGCTGGAAGATCACCGCCTTCACGCTCGGCAACTTCGTCACCGGCGTGGCCGGCGCGCTCTCCGCCTTCATGATCGGCTTCATCGCCCCCAACAACTACACCTTCGCCGAGTCGCTGATCTTCGTCTCCATCCTGCTGCTCGGCGGCATCGGCAACCCCTGGGGCCTCTCGCTCGCCACCGCCATCGTCATCCTCCTGCCCGAGAAGCTGCAGGTGATCCAGGAGTACCGTTTCCTGCTCTTCGCGGCGATGGTCATCCTCATCCTCCTCTTCCGGCCGGCGGGCCTTTTGCCCCGTCCCCTGCGCCGCCTGGGGCCGAGGACGTGAGCGCGCCGCTGCTCTCCTGCCGCGCGCTGACGCGCCGCTTCGGGGGCCTCGTCGCCCTCGACAACCTCGACCTCGACGTCGAGCCGGGCTCGGTGACCGGGCTGATTGGCCCCAACGGCTCGGGCAAGACCACCTTCTTCAACGTGCTCACCGGCATCTTTCCCGCCAGCGCCGGCGAGGTCCGTTTCGGCGGCGCGCCCATCGTGGGGCTGACCCCGCAGGGCGTCTACCGCATGGGCATCGCCCGCACCTTCCAGCGCTCGCGGCTCTGCCTGCCGCTCACCATCTTCGACAACCTCATGATCGGCAACCACCGCCATGTGAACAGCGGCCTCTGGTTCAACCTGGTGCGCAGGCGGGCGCTGCAGCAAGAGCTGGAGGAGAACTTCGCCGCCGCCCGCGCGCTGGTCCGCATCTTCGACCCGCCGCTGTCGGAGCGCCTCCTGGAGCCCGCCGGGCGCATCCCGATGATCGATTGCCGGCGCGTGGAGGTGTGCCGCGCCCTGATCAGCCGGCCCAGGCTCCTGCTCCTCGATGAGCCGTCCGCGGGAATGACGCACGAGGAGACGGTGCGGCTGATGGACGACATCCTCCAGGTGCAGGAGCAGCTGGGAATCACCATCATCCTCATCGAGCACGAGATGACGGTGATCGAGCGCATCACCCGCCGCTGCGTGGTGCTCAACTACGGGCGCAAGATCGCCGAGGGCACCTACGCCGAAGTCTCGCGCGATCCCGGCGTCAGGCAAGCCTACCTGGGGCTTTCCTGATGGAAGAGCTGCGCGTCGAGAACCTCTTCACCGCCTATGACCGCGCCGACGTGCTCGAGGACGTGTCGCTGACCGTGGCCAGGGGCAGCATCACCTGCCTGCTCGGATCGAACGGCTCCGGCAAGACCACGCTGATCCGCTCCATCCTCGGCCTCACTCCCGCGCGCCGCGGCAAGGTGCTCTTCGGCGGACGCGAGGTGACGCGGCTTCCCACCCACCGCATCGTGGCCCAGGGCATCGCCTGCATCCCCGAGGGGCGGAAGGTGTTCCCCCGGCTCACGGTGGTGGAGAACCTGCGCCTGGGCGCGTATCTGGAGATGGATCCGCAACGGGTGCGCCAGCGGCTCGAGAACGTCTTCTCCGTCTTTCCCGTCCTGGCCGATCGCCGCCAGCAGCTCGCGGGCACCATGTCGGGCGGGGAGCAGGCCATGGTCTCCATCGGCCGCGGCCTGATGGGCGCCCCGAAGCTCCTGCTCGTCGACGAGCCGTCGCTCGGGCTCTCCCCGCGCTTCGTGCAGGAGAACTTCGCGGTGATCCGCCGCATCAACCAGCAGGGCGTGACGGTGTTCCTGGTGGAGCAGAACGTCCACCAGACCCTCGCCATCGCGCACCATGGGTATGTACTCTCCAAGGGTCGGGTGGTGGCGCAGGGAGCGGCGGCGGATCTGATGAAGGACGATCAGGTGCGCGCCGCGTATTTCGGGAGGGGCGCATGAACGCCGTCGAGCTGACACGGGAGCTGGTCCGCATCGACACCGTCAATCCGGTCTCGCCGGAGCGCCCCTGCGCGGACTTGCTCGGGCGCCTGCTCGAGGAGGCGGGCTTTTCGGTCAAGCTGCACGAGTTCGCGCCGGGGCGGGCGAGCCTGGTTGCGCGCCGCGAAGGTGGAGGCCCGCCGCTCTGCTTCGCCGGCCACATCGACACGGTGCCGCTGGGTGCGACGCCGTGGAAGTGGCAACCGTTCGGTGGGGAGATCGACCGCGGCAAGCTCTACGGCCGCGGCTCCAGCGACATGAAGAGCGGGGTGGCCGCCATGGTGGCGGCAGCGCTCCGGCTGGCCCGGTTGCCTTTGCGCAAGGCCGGCCTCACGCTCGCGCTGGTCGCGGGAGAGGAGACCGGCTGCGAGGGCGCCGCGCACCTCGCGCGCACTCCCGGCGCCCTGGGAGAGGCGTGCGCGATGATCGTGGGCGAGCCCACCGGGAACGTGCCGGTGCTCGGGCACAAGGGCGCCCTCTGGCTGCGGGCCCGCACCCGCGGCGTCACCGCCCACGGCTCCATGCCCTCCATGGGCGTGAACGCGGTGGTCAAGGCGGCCAGGGCGGTGCTGGCGCTCGACGCCTTCCGCTTCGACGTGGCTCCCGACGCGTTCCTCGGCGCGCCCACCCTGAACATCGGCCTCGTGCAGGGCGGGATGAACGTCAACTCCGTGCCCGACGAGGCGGTGATCGGCATCGACATGCGCACCATCCCCGCCCAGGACCACGCCGCGCTGCGCGCCCGCCTGCAGCAGCTTCTCGGCGACGAGGTGGAGCTCACGCCCATCGTCGACCTGCCCGGCGTGCGCACCGCGGAGGACGACCCCTTCGCGCAAGCGGTGCTGGAGACGGTGGCGCGCGTCACCGGCCAGCGGAGTCCGCCCGGAGCCGCAACCTACTTCACCGACGCGAGCGTGCTCACGCCTGCGTTCGGCGGGATCCCGACGGTGGTGCTGGGGCCGGGAGAGATGGCGCTTTGCCACCAGACCGACGAGCATTGCCGCGTGGAGCGGATCGAGCAGGCGGTGGAGGCATACGCGGAGATCGCCCGCGCGCGGTGCGGCGCATGATCGGGGCCGCGCGAGCGGTGGAGCTGCTCTCCCGGCGTCGAGCTGTCGGCGGAAGAGCTGGTGGACCAGTGTTTCGCGCGCATCGAGCAGCGCGAGCCCGCGGTCCACGCCTGGGAGGCGCTCGACGCGGAGGGCGCGCTGCGCGAGGCGCGGCGCATCGACGGCCTGCTCGAGCGCCCGCCGCTCTTCGGCCTGCCGGTGGGAATCAAGGATTTGATCGACACCGCCGGCCTTCCCACCGCATACGGCTCGCCCATCTATCGCGGCCATGTCCCTCTCGCCGACGCGGCCTGCGTGCGCGCGCTGCGGCGGGCGGGCGCGGTGGTGCTGGGCAAGACGGTCACCAGCGAATTTGCCGTCTACACCCCGGGGAAGACGCGGAACCCGCGCGATCCCTCGCGCACGCCGGGCGGCTCGTCGAGCGGCTCGGCCGCGGCGGTGGCCGACGGGATGGTGCCGCTCGCCCTCGGCAGCCAGACCGCGGGATCGGTGATCCGCCCCGCCTCCTTCTGCGGCACCATCGGCTGGAAGCCGTCTTTTGGACTGCTGCCGCTGGAGGGCGTGCGCCCCATGGCGCCGTCGTTGGACACGCTCGGCTTCTTCGTCCCCGAGCTCGCCGACGTTCCCGTGGCTCTCTCCGCCCTGGGCGCGCCGCTGCGCAAGCACGAGCCAGCGGCGAAGCCGGTCTTCGCCTTGTGCAAGACCGAGGCGTGGGACGCGCGCCGAGCCCTCCACCCGCTCCGCGGTGGAAGGCGCCGCGACGCGCCTCGAGCTCGCAGGCGGGCAGGTGCGCGAGCTTGCGCTCGGCCCTTCCTTCGCAGGCCTGATCGATGCGCAGATCGCCATCATGGGCGCGGAGGCCGCGGTCTCGCTGCGCCGCGAGCTGGAGGAGCGCCCCTACGACCTGAGCCCGCGCCTGCGCGAGTTCCTCGAGGCAGGCCGCGCCGTCACGCCGGAGCGGCTTCGCGCCGCGCATTTCCAGGCCGACACCTGCCGCCGCGAGCTGGAGGCGCTCTTCAGGGGCGTGGACGCGCTGCTCACGCCGGCCACGGTGGGCGAGGCGCCGGCGGGCCTCGCCAGCACCGGCGATCCGCTCTTCAACCGCATCTGGACCCTGCTCGGAAACCCCTGCGTCTCGCTGCCGCTGCTGCAGGGCCCGGCTGGATTGCCGCTCGGGCTGCAGCTCGTCGGCCCCCGCGGCCGGGACGAAGTGCTGCTCGCCGCCGCGGAGTACGTGACCAGGGTATTCACGGGGTAGCGCGTTCGTGGCACCGGGCTTCCGGCGCCACGAACGCCTGCCTTACCGATTCGACCCGACGCGCGCGGTGATCTGCTCGACCACCCCGGCAAGGTCGGCGCGGAGGCGCTCGTTGGTCGAGCTCGCCGCGAAGGCCGCGACGTATGTGCCGAGCTCCGCGGCGCGGTGCGGAAGCGGCGGATGCGGACCCTTGGTGCCGCACCAGTCGTCGATTTCGTCCAGCACGGCCTGTCCTGCGGCCTTGCCGATTTCGGCGCCCACCGGCCCGAGATTGGCCGCGATCGACTTCAACTGCACCGCCTGGACGATGGAGACGAAGTGCCCCAACAACACTGCCTGTGGAACCTGGTCCACCTGCGCCTGGGTCTGCGCCGCGAAGATTCTCGACCTCGCGAGGTCGGCGGTGCGGATATAAGGCCAAATCCACCGCGGG
The DNA here is from genome assembly GCA_963792275.1 of uncultured delta proteobacterium. GTDB lineage: Bacteria > Myxococcota > Myxococcia > Myxococcales > 40CM-4-68-19 > 40CM-4-68-19. Next base: position 329,688 of record CAWBVQ010000002.1, on the reverse strand, counting down.
AACTGCGAAAGATCCTGATCCGGTCCGATCATTGAAAGCCTCGCTTTTCGTTTGAAAACCGCGGCAATCGACGCGACCCCGCGGCAGTCCTGTCCCGACGCCAGCAATGAGCTGGCTTCGGCAACCAGCGACTGGGCTGGTTGGAACTTCGTCACGTCCCCCCTTCTGCATTCGGCGAGCACCGGCCGGACGCGCGCCATCGATGGACCCCGCCGGCCGAGCCGTCAATACGCGAGGAGTCATTCCCATTTACGAGCTGCCGGCCGGTTGGCCGCACACCGCGGATGATTGCCCGTGCTTTCGACCTCAATTCCAAGTCAGCCGCGCCCGGCTCGACCAATACTCCTCGGCCGGCACCCGCATTTTCTCTAGAAGCTGCAGGTCCTCGGCCGCGAGCCGCACCTCCTTCGCGCGCAGGTTCGAGTCCACCTGCTCCTCGGTCGCGGCGCCGAGCAGCACCACGTCGGCCCACGGCTGCGTCGCGACGAAGGCCAGGGCCACCGCGTCCGCGGAAGCGCCCAGCCGATCCGCCACCGCCCACAGCGGCCCGGCCCGTCCCGCGTCTCCCCTCGGGGTGAGCCGCCCGTTCGCCAGCGGCTCCTTCACCAGGACCGCGAGCCCCGCGTGGTGCGCCTCGCGCAGCGCCGGCTCCGCGCTCCGCTCCATGAGATTCCAGGTCGCCTGTACGGCCGAGAAGAGCGGCGCGCCGTCGAACCGGAGATCGAGCGCCCGCCGCACCGTCTCCAGCTGCGTCGTGCCGGTGACCGTCACGCCGAGGGAGAGGCCGCGCTCGCGCAGCCGCAGCAGCCCCGCGATCACCTGCTCGTTCTCCAGCACGCGCGTCTCGGGCGATGCGGAGTGGATCTGGTAGAGCTTCAGGTACGGTCCGAGGATGGACATGGACTCCGCCGACTGTTCCCGGAGCATCTGTACGCCGTGGTCCTTCACCTCCTGCACGCGGCCGTCCACCTGCCAGTCGCCGGTGTACCGGTAGCCCCATTTCGAGCCGATGGCGATCTCCTCCGGCCCGATGCCGCGGCTGTCCACCCACGAGCGCAGGAACGCCTCCGCGCGTCCATAGGAGCGCGCCGCATCGAAGTAGCGGACGCCGAGCGCAAAGGCGCGATCGAGGACGCGGTGGGCGTGCGCTTCCATCGCCTCGACGGAGCGTCCCTCGGGCAGGTCGCCCTGGTGGCCCACCGTGATGTACGCGGGCCTGCCCAGCGCCGCGAGGCCGAGCCCGAATCCCGAGAGCATCACGCGCCGGGCGCCGCGTAATGGCGGCTCGGCACTTCTCCCGGCAAGGCGGGAATCTCGTCGGCGGTGATCTCGTCCACGTAGCACCATGCCCAGGTCGCGCCGGGCTCGAAGGCGCGGATCACCGGGTGCCTGGTCTTGTGGAAGTGCGCGGTCGCGTGCTTGTTCGGCGACGAGTCGCAGCAGCCCACGTGCCCGCACGACATGCAGAGCCGCAGCTCCATCCACTGGTCGCCCGTCTCCAGGCACTCCTTGCAGCCGTGCCCGCTCGCCTTCACCGGCTGCCGCTGTTGCGAATCCACCTTCTCCAGATGAGCGCACGTGCCCGCCATCGCATCCTCCAAAAAGAAAAGCGTAGGAGGGTTTCGCCGAAGACTTCGTCTTCAGCGCCCTCCTAGAACATCGTATTGCCATTCGCCGACGTCGGCGGGACCCGCTGCAGCACGTCCCAGTGCTCGACGATACGGCCTTGCCCGTCGAAGCGGAAGATGTCGATGCCCGCCCAGTCGCTGTCGCCCGGCCACTCTTGCCGGCAGTGCAGGACCACGTACTCCCCCTCCGCGACGGCGCGCTTGAACTCGACCCGCTTGCCCGGGTATTCGCGCGCCATGCGCTCGAAGTACTCGATGAAGGCCGCCTTGCCGTCGGCAACGCCGGGGTTGTGCTGCGTGTAGCGGTCGCCGGTGTATTCCTCGATGGCCTCGCGCGGTTTGCAGGCGTTGAACATCAGGTCGTAGAAGGCCATGGCGTTGCGCTTGTTCTGCTCGAGCCGGGGTTCCATCTCGCGCCTCCTCAAGCCTGGGGACGCACATCCTGTGCCTTCCCGCGGCGATCCGCCACCGCATCGGCGGGAACCTCCCGCCTCCGTCGATGCTCCGACAGAGCGCGCGGCGGGCCGCCGTTCACTCGCGACGCGCGCGGGCGGACGCGCTAAGGTTCCGCCTCCCGAGAGGTGAAACGTGAGCGCACCACAGGAATTGAAGGGCCCCGACCTGGCGGCCGGCATCGATGCGTCGCAGCTCAAGGAAGGCGAGCCCCTGCTCGGGCACGCGGCGGGCGAGGCGGTGGTGGTGGTGCGCAGCGGCGGCCAGGTCTGCGCCGTGGGCGCGGCCTGTTCCCACTACGGCGGTCCGCTCGCCGAGGGAATCGTCGAGGGCGGCACCATCCGCTGCCCCTGGCACCACGCCCGCTTCGACCTGCGCAGCGGCGCTCCCGAGCGCCCTGGCCGCGACGCCATCCCCTGCTATCGAGTGGAAGGGCAGGGCGGCCTCTTGCGCGTGGGCGGACGCCTCACGCCTCCCCAGCCTGCCCCGGCCGAGGGCCCACAGAGCGTGGTCATCGTGGGCGGCGGCGCCGCGGGCAACGCCTGCGCGGAGGAGCTGCGGCGCAAGGGGTACCGCAACCCCATCACGCTCGTCGCCGGCGAGGGAACGGTGCCGGTGGACCGGCCGAACCTGAGCAAGGACTACCTCGCCGGCACCGCTCCCGAAGAGTGGATTCCGCTGCGCGGCCGCGACTTCTACGCCGAGCACGACATCACGCTCCTCGAGGGCGTGGAGGCCTCGGCCATCGACACGGCGCAACGGCAGGTGAAGCTGTCCCGGGGCGGGCCCTTGCCCTACGGCGCGCTCCTGCTCGCCACCGGCGCCGAGCCCATCCGCCTGCCCATTCCCGGCGCGGAGCGCGCGCTCCTCTTGCGCACGCTGGCGGACAGCAGGGCCATCGTCGCGCGCGCGGCGGAAGGACAGCGCGCGGTGATCGTCGGCGCCAGCTTCATCGGCCTGGAAGTGGCCGCCTCGCTGCGCGCCCGCAAGCTGGACGTGTCCATCGTGGCGCCCGAGTCGCGCCCGCTCGAGCGCGTCCTCGGCCCCGAATTGGGCGACTTCGTCCGCGCGCTCCACGAGGAGCACGGGGTGCATTTCCATCTTGCCCACAAGCCCGCCCGCATCGACGAACGCTCGCTGACGCTGGACGACGGCTCGACCTTGCCGGCGGATCTGGTGGTGATGGGAGTGGGCGTGCGGCCCCGTCTCCAGCTCGCCGAGCACACCGGCCTGGGCATGGACAGGGGAGTTGTCGTCGATGCCTCGATGCGGACCAGCGCGGAGGGGATCTGGGCGGCCGGCGACATCGCGCGCTTTCCCGACGCGCGCAGCGGCCGCGTCATCCGCGTGGAGCACTGGGTGGTGGCCGAGCGCCAGGGGCAGCACGCCGCCCGCGCCATGCTCGGCGCGCGCGATCCCTTCCGCGACGCGCCCTTCTTCTGGAGCCAGCACTACGACGTGCCCATCAACTACGTGGGCTACGCCGAGGGCTGGGACTCGCTCACGGTCACCGGCAGCGTCCCGGACCGCAATTGCCTGGTCGCCTACCGGCAGGCGGGCCGCGTGCTGGCCGTCGCTTCCATCTACCGCGACAAGGAGAGCCTGCTCATCGAGGCGGCCATGGAGCGCGGCGACGACGCCGAAGTGGAGAGGCTGCTCCGCGGCTGAAGCGCGGTCACCGCGGCGAGCGCAGCGACGCAGCAAGGAACGCCGCCCAGACCACGGTCGCGGAGAGGAACGTCGCCGCCGCGGCGCCCAGCCAGCGGTAGACGTGCGCCGCGTCCAGGTTGACGAGCACGCGGAGCAAGAGGGCCGCGAAGAGCAGCGCTCCCATCAGCGCCAGAGGCCACGGCTGCGTGTCGAGGATTTCCGGCGCGCCGCCGTGGGAGAGCACCACGTGCGTGGAGATGCAGAGCGCCATCAGCCCGAAGCACCCGATGAAGACCACGTGCAGCCCGGCCTTGGGATACTGCGGGAAGAGGGCCACGCAGGCATAGCCGAGAGGAAGCAGCCACGCCGCCGTCCAGACGAAGCGCCGGTGCAGCCCGGGCAGCGTGGGCCGCCGCCAGATCTCCGCCGACGCGAGCAGCACCCCGAGCACGATGGCGGCGCGAAGCGCGAACCCGAGGCGCACCGAGAAGAGCGCCTCGACGAAGAAGGTGGCGATGAACGCGAGCCCGGCGGAAAGGTGCCACAGCTTCGCGCCGCGGGAAGAGGCCGCAGCGAGCGGCGGCACCCCGCGGGTGATCACCGGCAGGAGCATGCCGCCCACGCCGAGCACGAACCCGGTGAACATCCCCTGCAAGATGATGGCGCGGCCGGCATCGTGCAGCCAGAACATCTCCTCGCCCATCGACGCCCCCACGCCCGCGAGCACCGATCCGCCCACGCCCATGAGCAGCGCCAGCACCACCCAGACGAAGCTGTCGGGCACCCGCAGGCCCGCTCGGGCGCGCGGAAGCGGCTCACCGCGAACTGGATCAGCACCGCCATCAGCACGAGCCAGGGGACCTGCGAGAGCGCCCACCTCTCGTACCAGGCGCCGATCACGATCAGGACCGGGCACAGCAGGGCCAACGCCATCTGCCAGGCCGAGGGAGGCGCCGTCGCGGTGCGGCGTGGGATGAGGGTGAAGAGGAACCCCACCGCGAAGCAGGTCATGAAGCCTTCGATCTGCGCGAAGGCGTGGAAGATGGCGCGGTACTCGCCGGTGAGACCGATGGCGAGGAGGAACCAGTGCAGGACGCCCGCCCAGGCGAGCAGCACGCCCAGCGGGAAGAAGACGCGGTATGGGTCGCTTCGCCAGGCTGGAACGGCCGCCGACGACCTGGGCAGGGGCACGCTCATGGGCGCATGCATAGGACGCGCAGGCGCGATGCACAACGCCCGCCGGGCGGCCGCGGGAGGAGTCGGGCTCTGCCGGCGGCGCGCGGAGGATCTGCGTTGGAACGCCGCAGCCGGATGCAAGCGGCGCGGCGATGCCCTATGTTCCGCGCCCACGCACGGAGGCGACGATGGTTGACAAGGGCCGGCAGGCGGTCGTGCGCGCGACGCTCTGGGGCGCCGCGGTTGCCGCGCTGGTGGTCGCCGGCATCGTGCTGGGCAGCCGCGGGCTGAAGGATTTCGACACCGCGCTCGTTCCCTACGCCGGCGCCACCGTCTTCTCCGCCTTCGGCCTCGGCTACCGCTACGTGATGTGGCTGCAGCGCCCGCCCGACGCGCCTCTACTGGTTCCGCGGCTGGGAGATCTTCCTGCGGCCCTCGCGCTTGCCCGCGAATCTCGCTGCTGCTCGCGCGGAGCCTCTTCGCCAACTTCTTCGCGCAGTCGTTCATCGCCCGCCGCGGCGCAGCCCGCTGGGCGGCGCACTGGCTCATCTTCTGGGGCTGCGTGCTCGCGGCGGCGGTCACTTTCCCGCTCTCTTTCGGCTGGATCCGCTTCGAGACGCTGCGCGACTCGCAGGAAGTCTACCAGGCCTTCGTCTTCGGCCTGCCGGTGTTCCGCTTCCGGCTCGGGAGCGCGCTTGCGCCGCTGGTGTTCAACGTGCTCGACGTCGCCGCGGTGCTGGTGCTGGCGGGCATCGCCTTCGCCATGTGGCGGCGGGCGCGCGACCGCGGCGCGCTGGCGGTGCAGCAGCTCTCCAGCGACCTGATGCCGCTCTTCCTGCTCTTCGCCATCTCCGTCACCGGCCTCCTGCTCACCGTCTCGACGCACGCCGCGCGCGGGTTCCACTACGGGTTCCTCTCCGAGTTCCACGCGATCACGGTGATCTTCACGCTCCTCTACCTGCCCTTCGGGAAGTTCTTCCACATCTTCCAGCGGCCGGCGCAGCTCTCCATCGAGTTCTACCGGCGCGCTTCCGCGGCGGGACCGCAAGCCTCCTGCGCGCGCTGCGGAGAGTCCTTCGCGGGCCGGCTGCACGTGGACGATCTCAAGCAGGTGGAAGCCGAGCTCGGCGTGCAGTACGGCGTATCCGGCGCCACGCACTACCAGGAGGTGTGCCCTCCCTGCAGGCGCAAGCTCCTCGCAGTCACCCAGGACGGCCTCTGGCGCGACCACGGCCGGCCCCGGCCCGAGGGCCCCTGAGAACATGGCCAGGCTTCCCGACAGCATCGAAAACCTGGTCGCCCGCTTCGGGCCCAACCTCCAGAGCGAGCCCGCCGGCGGCTGGCAGCCCATCGGCGAGGCCGACCGGCTGGTGAAGACGCATTGCTGCTTCTGCGGCCAGCAATGCGGCATCCAGCTCAAGGTGAAGGACGAGCAGGTGGTGGGCTTCGAGCCATGGGAGGAGTTCCCCTTCAACAAGGGCAAGCTCTGCCCCAAGGGCGTCAAGCGCTACATGCAGAACGCGCATCCGGACCGGCTGCTCTCGCCGCTCGAGCGCGTACAGGGACAGGGATTCCGCGAGCTGGGCTGGGACGCCGCGCTGGACCGCGTCGCTTCCGAGATGAAGCGCATCCAGGGCGCTCACGGCAACGACGCCTTCGCCGTGCTCACCGGCGCCTCGCTCACCAACGAGAAGGCATACCTGATGGGCAAGTTCGCGCGGGTCGCGCTGCGCACCGCGAACATCGACTACAACGGCCGCCTCTGCATGGTCTCCGCGGGAGTGGCCTCGAAGAAGACCTTCGGCGTCGATCGCTCCGGCAATCCCTGGAGCGACATCCCCAGGGCGGAAGTGCTGCTCATCGCCGGGTCCAACATCGCGGAGTGCTCGCCCATCACCACCGACTACGTCTGGCAGGCGCGCGAGAACGGCGCGAAGATCATCGTGCTCGACCCGCGCCTGACACCCATCGCCCGGACCGTCGACCTCTTCATCCCGGTGAAGCCCGGCGGCGACATCGGCATTTTCAACGCCATGCTGCACGTGATGATCCGGCGCGGCTGGATCGACCGCCGCTTCGTCGCCGAGCACACCACCGGCTGGGAGGCGGTGGAAAAGGCGGTCGAGAAGTACACGCCGGAGTACGGCGCGAGGATCGCCGGCGTGCCTGCCTCGCTGATCGTCAAGGCGGCCGAGCTCTGGGGCCCGGCAAAGACCAGCTTCCTGCTCCACGCGCGCGGGATCGAGCACCACTCCAAGGGCGTGGAGAACTGCCTGGCCGCGCTGAATCTGGTGGTCGGGTCCGGCCGCATCGGCCGCGAAGGCTGCGGCTACGCCATGATCACCGGCCAGGGCAACGGGCAGGGCGCGCGCGAGCAGGGGCAGAAGTGCGACCAGCTTCCCGGCGCCCGCGACGTGGAGAATCCCGAGCACCGCAAGTACATCGCGAGCGTCTGGGGCGTGCCCGAGGAATCCATTCCCCACAAGGGGCTCTCCGCGGTGCCGCTGCTCGAGGCCATCCACGACGGCCGCATCAAGGGCCTCCTGCTCATCTGCTTCAACCCGCTCGTCTCGCTGCCCGAGCAGGGATTCGTCCGCGCCGCGCTGGAAAGGCTGGAGTTCTTCGCCGCCATCGACTTCTTCCTCTCGGAGACGGCCCGCCACGCGGACATCGTCCTGCCGGGCTCGTTGATGGAAGAGGACGAAGGCACCACCACCAACGTGGAAGGCCGCGTCATCCACCACCAAAGGGCGGTGCGGCCGCCGGCCGGCGCGCGCGAGGACTGGCGGATCATCTGCGATCTCGCTGCGCGGCTCGGCGCGGGCGACAAGTTCGCCTATCGCTCGCCGCGGGAGATCTTCGACGAGCTGCGGGTGGCGTCCAAAGGCGGCATCTCCGACTACTTCGGCATCACCTGGGAGAAGATCGATCGGGAGATGGGCGTCTTCTGGCCCTGCCCGTCGCTCGACCATCCCGGCACGCCGCGGCTCTACCAAGGCGGCCGCTTCGGCCACGCCGACGGCAAGGCGCACCCGCAGCCGGTGGAGTGGCGCCCGGCTGCCGAAGAGCCCGACGCGGAGTATCCCATCATCCTCACCACCGGCCGCACGGTGGCGCAGTACCTCTCCGGCACGCAGACGCGCCGCATCGGAGGCCTCGTCGCGCAGGCGCCCGAGCCGTGGTGCGAGATCCATCCGCGCCTCGCGGGAAAGCTGGGCATCGCCGACGGCGACTTCGTGCAGGTGGAGAGCCGCCGCGGCTCCCTGGTCGTGCCTGCGCGCGTGGTCACTACCATCCGTCCCGACACCGTCTTCGTGCCCTACCACTGGCCGCTGGATCGCGCCGCCAACCGCGCCACCATCCGCGCCATCGATCCCCTCTCCCATATTCCCGAGTTCAAGATCTGCGCGGTGCGGGTGAGCAAGACCTCGCGACCGGACGACGCCGTCGCGCGCCTGCCGCCGCAGGCCGGAGGGCTCCTGTGAGCGAGCTGGCCTTCTTCATCGACTACTCGCGCTGCATCGGCTGCCGGGCCTGCGTGCAGGCCTGCGAGGAGTGCGACACGCACCGAGGCCGCTCGATGATCCACCTCGAGGAGATCGGCGGCGGCGACAGCGTGCAGACCGCTCCACAAGTCTGCATGCACTGCAAGGACCCCATCTGCGCGCGCGTCTGCCCGGCCGACGCCATCAAGCAGACGCCCGACGGCGTCACCCAGAGCGCGCTCAAGCCGCGCTGCATCGGCTGCTCCAACTGCGTGCTCGCCTGCCCCTTCGGGGTGCCGAACTACTACGGCGGCATCGACCAGATGATGAAGTGCGACTACTGCTACGACCGCACCAGCGCGGGGAAGCGTCCCATGTGCGCGACCGTCTGCCCCTCGCAGGCGCTGGCCTTCACCACGCTCGAGGAGATCGAGCGCACGCGGCGGGGCAGCGCCGTCAACCGCTGGGTCTTCGGAGGCGAGGTGGTGGAAACCAAGGTCTTCGTGGTGGTCCCCGCCGCGACGCGCGAGGTGCGCCCCGACCTGGTGCAGATCGGCGAACGCCGCCACGAGCCCTTCGACGTGGCCGCGCTGCTGGAGGAGCGGGCTTTGCCCGCGACGGGCGGAGCCCGAAGGGCGGAGCATTGACGGAAGGAGGAGCCCGCTATGAGCGACGCGCCCCGCTGGAGAGAGGACTTCCCCATCCTCTGGGACGAGGACCACTACGTCACGCGGCGCGAGCTCGCCAAGTTCCTCACCCTTGGTTCCGGCACCATCGTCCTCGCCACCGCGGGCGTGGCCGTCATCGGCGATCGCCTGCGCCCGCAGGGCCGCATGCGCAGGCTCCGCATCGAAGGGGCGGAGCGGGTGGAGCGGGGCGGCTCGCTGCTCTTCCGCTACCCCAGCGGCGAGGACCCCTGCATCCTGGTCCGGCTCGCCGGCGGCGCGTTGGTCGCGTACTCGCAGGTCTGCACGCACCTCTCCTGCGCGGTGGTCCACAAGCAGGATTCCGCGCAGCTGGATTGTCCCTGTCACGAAGGCCACTTCGACTGCGCCGACGGCCGCGTCACCGCAGGGCCGCCCACGCGGCGTCTCCCGCGCGTCCTGCTGGAAGAGGCCGCGGATGGCATCTATGCCGTGGGGATCGAGGTCTAGATGGAGACGGAGCGCCAGGGCACCACGCTCTTCACCGGGATCTGCCTGCTCATCGCCGTGCTGGTCGTCATCCAGCTCTGGCTCCTCGCCGCGGCGCTGGACGCGGCGCTCAGCCGGCAGGCGCGGCTGGCGGTGCCGGCGTCCATCGCCTCGCTCTTGCTCTTCGCCGTCAATGCTGGCCTGCTCTGGTACGTGGTGGATTTCGACCGGCGCCGACGCCGCGGCGAACCGCATGCCTGACGAGCAGCCGCGCAGCAAAGCGCCGCTCACCCTCTTCGAGCCGGAGATCGTCCGCGGCATCGCCGCGCGCCTGCGGGTCACCTGGCTGCTGCAGCGGTTCGACGAACGGAAGGTCTGGGCGGCGTTCATGTTCGTGAACGGCTTCGTCACCATCGGCCTGCTATCGCTCGTGGCCCTCGCCACCGGCACGCCCTTCGTCTTTCCTTCGCTGGGCCCCACCGCCTTCCTCTTCTTCTTCGATCCCCGCGCGCCCAGCGCCTCGCCGCACCACGCGCTCGTCGGCCACGCCATCGGCATCGCCTGCGGCTACTCCTCGCTGGTCCTGCTCGGCCTGCAGCACTCCGGCTCCGCGCTCGCCCTCGGCGTCACCGCGCCGCGCGTGCTCGCGGCGGCGCTCTCGCTTGCCGCCACCGGCGCGCTGATGATCCTCTTCAAGGCCGCCCACCCGCCCGCCGGGGCCACCACGCTCATCATCTCGCTCGGCGCCATCGTCCGGCCCCTGCACCTGGCCCTCGTCGAGGTGGCGCTCGCGCTCCTCGTCCTGCAGGCCATCGTGATCAACCGCCTGGCCGGCCTCGACTACCCGCTCTGGCGGCCGCGCGTGGCGGCGCGCACCCGCACCTGAACATCGACCATCGCGCCGCTCGCCGTGGACCCGAGGGAGCAGGCGTCCTCCGCCCCGTAGCTTGTCGCCGCGCGCCTGGATTCCCACGTGACCCAACAGGCCGACGCGGTCTCGTCGAACCCGACCGTGGCGACCGTCGCGCACGGCCAGGGATCGCAAATCCTCATCGCCGCGCACTCCGCCGGCACGGCGACCATCACCGTGACCTTTTCGGGCCAGCAGCAAACCTGCGCGGTCACCGTGACCGCCAGTCCATGACGCTCCATGAGCGCGAACGAACCGTCGTCCGGGACGGTTGCCTTGCGCCACCGTCGGGCCTCAGCGGACGACCCTCGCCCGCAACAGTCGGTCGAGCCTGGGGAAGTGCGCGTCGAGCCAGGTATTGCCGCCCTCGAAGAGCGGCTCCTGCTTTCCGCCGCGAATTCCGCCGCCGGCTTCCTCCCCGTACCCGCCGTAGAGCGCGTCGACGTTGTCCATCCCTTCCACCACCCGCCCGAAGGGAGCGAAGCCCTGCGCATCCAGCCTCCGGTTGTCGTCCAGGTTGATGAACACCTGCGTAGTGCGGCCTCCCGGCACGGCGAACGCGAACGCCACCGTCCCGCGCAGGTTCGAGTGCGTGGGCCCCGTCTCGTCGGGGAAGGTGGCCTTGCGCCACTTCCGCGCCACCTCGGCGTCGCCGCTGATACCGAACTGCGCCCAGCGCCCCTTGACCACGCGGAAGAAGCGCGTGTCGTCGTAGTAGCCGCCGAGCACCAGCTCGCGAAAGCGGGCGGCCGCGCGGGGCGCCCAGTCTGGCACCACCTCGATGACGACAGGTCCGCGCGTCGTGTCCAACCGCACGTGGAAGGAAGGTGCCGGTGCCAGGACCGCGATGGCGAGCAGCGCCGCAAGCTGGGTCATCGGCGGATGGTGGCACCGATCCTGACAACAGGGAAAGCCTGGTTTGGTATGCATGCGCAGTGTCCCCTCTCGGCGCTCCGCTCGCTCTCGCGTTCACGCCCGCCGGCGAGGTCCACCTCGACCCGCATCCGCGGCCGGACGACCTGGTGCCCGCCCCCGTCGAGCAGGCTTTCCGGGCGGATCTCGACAGGGGCATGGCGCACGCGCTCGTCCAGCTCGCCGCCCGGCATCCCGGCGATCCGCTCCCGCCCAGCGTCGCCTTCTTCCGCGACATCGCCGCGCTCGTCCTGAACCTGGCCGCGCACGCTGAAGTGGACGTTCCCGTTCCGCGCGACGAGCTGGCGCGTCGCGCGGATGCGGCTCCGCCCATGACCGGCGGCGAATATCTCGACGCCGCGGCGCTCGAGCGGCTCTGGTCCGCGCTCCATTCCGCCTTCCGCGCCAGCCTGGGCGGCGCTCCGCTCGAGGAATGGTTCGCCGCGCGCAATCCCGCCTGGAGCGTGGTGGGCCGCGTCTGCTTCCACCTGGCCGAGAACAAGGCGGACGAGGCGCGACCCTTCGCTTTTCTCGCCACCTACACGACCCGGCTCTCGCGCGAGGCGCGGCCGCAGCACCGCCCGCTCGGCCAGGCCCTGCGCGACTTCCAGGGCGACAAGGCGGCGCTGCTCAAGCTGCTCCTGCCGGTCCAGCGCGCCGCCGCGCAGAGCGAGTTCACCAAGGAATTGGTGGACAGGGGCGACGTCTTCCGCACCCTCTCCTGGACGCCGGCCGAGGCGCTGCGCTTCTTGCGCGAGACGCCGCGGCTGGAAACCGCGGGCGTCGTGGTGCGCATCCCCGACTGGTGGAAGAAGCGGCCGCGCGTCGGCGTGGAGGTGACGGTGGGCGACAAGCCTCCCTCCGCGCTGGGACTGGAAGCGCTGGTCGACTTCGACTTGCGCCTCGCTCTCGACGGCGAGCCGCTCAGCGAGGCCGAATGGCAGGCGTTGCGCGCGCAGCAACAAGGGCTCGCGCTCGTCCGCGGCCGCTGGGTGGAGATCGACCGCGAGAAGCTGGACCAGGTGCTGGCGCACTGGAAGCAGGCGCAGCGCGCCGCGCAAGAGGGTTCCTTCACGCTGCTCGAAGCCATGCGCCTCCTCGCCGGAACCGAGGGGGCAGCCGACGCGCCTGCTCCGCTGGAAGGCTCCGTCGCCGAGTGGTCGCAGGTCCACGCTGGACCGTGGCTCGCCCAGGCGCTTTCGGGCCTGCGCAGCCCCGACGCGCTCGCGGGGGCGCTGCCCGGCGAGGAGCTGCGCACCGGGCTGCGGCCGTACCAGGAGGTGGGCGCCCGCTGGCTCTCCTTCGCCGCGCGCCTGGGTCTCGGCGCCTGCCTCGCCGACGACATGGGCCTCGGCAAGACGGTGCAGGTGCTGGCCTTCCTGCTCGCGCGCCGGCGAAGGCGGGAGGAGCCGGCTTTGCCGGCGACGGGCGGAGCCCAGAGGGCGCAGCATTGGCGGGGAGGCTGCGCCGGCGAGAGGGCGCATGGCCCCAGCCTGCTCGTCGCTCCTGCGTCGCTGCTGGGCAACTGGACCGCGGAGATCGCGCGTTTCGCCCCGTCGTTGCGCGCGCTCGTCGCGCACCCCTCCGCCGGCGATCCGGACGGCCTCACCCCGGAGCAACTTGCCAGGCACGACCTGGTCCTCACCACCTACGGCATGCTCCTGCGCGCGCCGGCGCTCGCGGCTTTCGAGTGGGACGCGGTCATCCTCGACGAGGCGCAGGCCATCAAGAACCCCGGCGCCCGCCAGACGCGCGCGGTGAAGGCGCTCAGGGCGCGCGTGCGCATCGCGCTCACCGGCACACCGGTGGAGAACCGTCCTCTGGATCTCTGGTCGATCTTCGATTTCCTCAACCCCGGCCTGCTCGGTTCCGCCAAGGCGTTCGGGCGCTTCGTCAAGAAGCTCGAAGGTCGCGGCTACGGCCCGTTGCGCGAGCTGACCCGGCCCTACCTCTTGCGCCGCCTCAAGACCGACAAGAGCGTGATCCGCGACCTCCCCGACAAGACCGAGGTGACCGCCTTTTGCGGCCTCACCCACAGGCAAGGCGCGCTCTACCAGCAGGCGGTGCGAGGATCTGGCGCGCGCGCTGCAGGGCGCGAAGGGCATCGAGCGGCGTGGCCTCGTGCTCGCCTCGCTCCTGCGGCTCAAGCAGATCTGCAATCATCCCTCGCAGTGGCTGCGCGACGGCTCCTTCGACCCAGCCGCCAGCGGCAAGTTCGCGCGGCTGCGCGACCTCTGCGAGGAGATCGCCTCGCGCCAGGAAAAGGCGCTGGTCTTCACCCAGTTCCGCGAGATGACCGAGCCGCTCGCGGCCTTCCTCGGCGGAGTCTTCGGCGCAAGCGGCCTGGTCCTGCACGGCGCAACCCCGGTTCGCGAGCGGCAGGCATTGGTGGAGCGCTTCCAGGGCGGCGACGCGCCCTTCTTCGTCCTCTCCCTGAAGGCGGGCGGCACCGGCCTCAACCTCACCGCCGCCTCCCACGTCATCCACTTCGACCGCTGGTGGAACCCGGCCGTCGAGGCGCAGGCCACCGATCGCGCCTTCCGCATCGGCCAGAAGCGCAACGTGCTGGTGCACAAGTTCGTCTGCCGCGGCACGGTGGAAGAGAAGATCGACGCCATGCTGGCCGGCAAGAAAGGCCTCGCCGAAGAGCTGCTCGAAGGCGGCGCCGAGGCCCACCTCACCGAGATGACCGACGCGGAGCTCTTGCGCACCGTCTCCATCGACTTGACCCGCGCCCTGGAGGAAGCCGCATGATGCGGGGCATGGCCTTCTGGCGTTTCGACGGCGGCTTCCCCGCCTATGTTCCGGTCGCCGAACGGCGAGCCAAGGCGCTTCTCCAGGCGAAGCAGCTGGAGAAGAAAGGCCGCAAGCTCGATCCCATCCGGGTGGCCGGCACGCGCATCGCCGCGTCGTTCTGGGGCAAGGCGTGGTGCAAGAATCTGGAGAGTTACAGCGATTTCGCAAGCCGCCTGCCGCGCGGTCGCACCTACCTGCGCGCGGGCGCGGTCCTCGATCTGCGGGATCGCCGCCGGCAGCGTCGATGCGCTGGTCGCCGGCAGCTCGCTGTACGAGGTGTCGGTGCGCATCCGGCGGCTGGCGCGCAAGCGCTGGAAGGGCGTGATCTCCAGCTGCGCCGGGCAGGTGGACTCCGCCATCGAGCTGCTTTCGGGGCGCGTGCCGGAGGCAGTGCTGCGCGCGATGGTCGATCCGAAGGCGGGACTCTTTCCCGGGCCGGGGGAAATCGAGTTCGACTGCTCTTGCCCCGACTTCGCCGGCGATGTGCAAGCACATCGCCGCCGTCCTCTACGGCGTGGGAGCGCGGCTCGACCGCAGCCCGGAGCTGTTCTTCACCTTGCGCAAGCTGGACGTGAACGACCTCGTCGCCAGCAGCGTCCCGGTAGCCGCTCCCTCCGACCTGGACGCCGCCTCGCTGGAAGGGATCTTCGGCATCGAGCTGGATCGCGAGCAGCCCGCGCCTCGGAAGCGTCCGCGCCGCCGCGCATAAACAGTGACTATATTGGCTGATTAGCAGTGTCATTGATCTCCAATCGCGCTTTTGCATAGAAGACTTGCGGGGGCCTCCCATGCGTCTTGCGGGTGCGGTCGCAGCCGTCGTGTTCTCCGCATTGTTTTCGTGCACGGGCGCGTCCGGTCCCGGCGAGGGTCCGCCCGGGCCCCAGGGCGACCAGGGTCCGAAAGGCGATCAGGGCTCGCCGGGACCCGCGGGATCGCAGGGGCCACGAGGGCCTCAGGGAATTCCCGGACCGGTTGGAGACGTGGCCCCACCGGACCCGCCGGCGTTGCCGGCCCGCCAGGACCTACCGGCCTGACCGGTTCCCAGGGACCCATCGGGCCGCAAGGACCGTTCGGCCCCGCCGGACCGGCCGGCCCGGTCGGTCCAACCGGAGCAACCGGAGCCAACGGGCCCATCGGCGCTACCGGACCCCAAGGCATCCGCGGCGCGCCCGGCGATCAAGGCCCGGTGGGCCCACCCGGCCAGCTCTTCGCACCCGCCGCCTTCGCGGACGCGGGCACGGTCCTGGTCGCGGGCTCGGTCGCCACCGCCTCCACCGACGGCACGCGCCTCGTCACCGGCACGACGAAAGGCTGCGGGCCGGCCTGCGGCTTGGCGGAAGGGCCCTTCGTGCTGACCGATGCGCGGGCACTGGACTTCCCGTCGGTGACCGTCATCAACTGGTTCTACACCGTGCCTGCGGGCACGGACTGCACGGTGATCTGCACCAATGGCGCCGTGGGATTCGACCACCGTCGACGTGCAGCCCCTCATCGCGCTCTCCACCGCGCTTATCAACGGAGCGGGGTATCCGAGCCAGGTCGTCGGCGCGCGGTATTTCATCGCGCCCGGGCGGCGTCTGTGTGTCTGCAGGGCCCAGGCGACGACCAGTTCGCCGTTTGTCTCCTACGCGGGGTTCGTCCCATACCAGTAACCCCCGAGTCCGCCCGCTCCGTGTTGTCCGCCGGCCCCGCCGCGGTAGTCGTGCCGCGACACGACTCCGCGGAGGAGCACATGGTATCCCAGCTGTTCGATCCCGCCGCCTGGCGCGCGGTGCCCGGCTTCGACTTCGCCGACATCACCTACCATCGCGCGCTGGAGGCCGGCGCCGTCCGCGTGGCGTTCAACCGGCCGGAAGTGCGCAACGCCTTCCGCCCGCGGACGGTGGACGAGCTCTACCGCGCCCTCGACCACGCGCGCATGTCTCCGGAGGTGGGCTGCGTCATCCTCACCGGCAACGGCCCCTCGCCCAAGGACGGCGGCTGGGCATTCTGCTCCGGCGGCGACCAGCGCATCCGCGGCAAGGACGGCTACAAGTATGCGGAGGGCGAGACGAAGAGAGCGTCGATCCCGCGCGCGCGGGGCGCCTGCACATCCTCGAGGTGCAGCGGCTCATCCGCTTCATGCCCAAGGTGGTGATCTGCGCGGTGTCCGGCTGGGCCGCGGGCGGGGGACATAGCCTGCACGTGGTCTGCGATCTCTCCCTCGCCAGCCGCGAGCACGCGCGCTTCAAGCAGACCGACGCCGACGTGGCCAGCTTCGACGGCGGCTATGGGTCCGCGTACCTGGCGCGGCAGGTGGGCCAGAAGTTCGCGCGGGAGATCTTCTTCCTCGGCGACGAGTACTCGGCCGACGAGGCGCACCGCATGGGCATGGTGAACCGGGTGGTGCCGCACGCCGAGCTGGAGAAGACCGCGCTGGCCTGGGCGAAGAAGATCTGCGCCAAGAGCCCCACCGCGCAGCGGATGCTGAAGTTCGCCTTCAACCTGATCGACGACGGGCTGGTCGGACAGCAGATCTTCGCGGGCGAGGCGACGCGGCTCGCCTATGGCACCGACGAGGCGCGCGAGGGCCGCGATGCCTTCCTGGAGAAGCGCGACCCGGACTTCGCCAAGGTTCCCTGGGCATACTGACGGCGCGTGGGCTGCCGCGCCGACGGCAACCCACGCGCCGCCCTGAGCGCGCCGCCGCGCCCGTTCAACGGCGGCGCCCTCCCCACGAACTACGCGTCGCTCAGTGCAGCGACGCCGATGCGCCGTGCCCTGCCGGCGCCCGTGACTTCCCCTCGATGTACGAGACCAGCGCGGTCACGTCATCGTTTCTCAGATCCAGGTTGGGCATGCGGACGTTCTTGTACTTGCCGAACAGCTCGGTCGCGATCTTGTCGCCCTGCGCCAGCATCTTGTCCGGCTCGATCATGTACCGCTTCACCCAGGCGAGACCGCGCCTGGCCGTCACTCCCTTGAGGTCGGGCCCGGTGGCATCGCCCGCCCCGATGGTGTGGCAGGTCGAGCACCGCGTCTTGTACAGGTACTCGCCCTTGCCCACCTCCTTGAGGTCCAGGTCCGCGTAGCTCTTGAGCGGCTTGTTGCCCTTGAACCCCTCGAGGAAGTTGATCATGGTGGTGGCGAGGAACTGCGGATTGTCCACCGCGGAGTTCCGCATCCACTGGCCGGTCGCCTCGTTGCCGATCATCAGGCTGGGCTGGTGCCCGTCCTTGTCGGAACCGTCGGTCAGCGACGAGAGCCCCAGCTTCTGGCTGATCAGCTTGATGTCGCCCATCTTGCCGGTGAGGAACAACCAGCCCGGCTTGACGTGATATCGGGCCGCATACGCCTTCATCACTTCCGGCGTGTCGCGGTCCGGCTCCACGGTGATCGAGTAGAAGAAGATCTCCTTCCCCACCCGGTCGCCGAGCAGCTTCTGCACTTGCGCCATCCTCGCCGTCTCCAGCGGGCAGTTTCCGCTGCAGTGCGTGTACATGAGGTTGACGGCGACGGCCTTGCCCTTGAGCAGGTCGTCGTAGAAGCGCACCACCTTTCCGTCCTGCGTGGTCAAAGGAACGTTGGGAAAATAATCTGCTCCCCACGCGCCGCCCGCTGCGGCGGCGCGTGGAAGAAGCAGGGCGGTTGCGCAGGACAGCAGCGCAACCGCCAGGATGCGGGTACCAGGTCGTGCCTGCATCTGCTTCCCCCCTTTATGGCAGGACTACTGGCCGGTGAGCGTGCCGCTGACCGCGGTGAGCGCCCCCGCCGTGACGTTGTAGCTGAGGTTCAACGTCGCAAGTCCCGTCCGGGCGTGCATGAACCCGCCCGGAACGTTGGGGTACAGCGAGATGGCCGTCTGCACCTGGTCGGTCGGTGCGAGCAGCCGGGTGAGGGTGGCCTGGCCCGAGTTCGCGTAGCGGGTACCCGTGGTCGCCCCGGTGCAGGCAAGCGACCGCGTGTCCAGCGAGACGATGGCATTGGGCGCCATGCTCGGGTCCTTCACCACCATGACGGAAACCTTCACCGGACCTGAGCAGGTGAGGGCCTCCGATCCTCCCGCCACGGTTCCCGACAGCGTGAAGATGAAGCTGGAGAAGGAGGAGGCCTGGGCCCACGCTGCGGGGACTGCCAGCATGAGGCCCAGCCCGATGAGCCCGGCAAGGGCGCGGGACAGCTTACGCGTCTTCATGGTTCGCTCCGGCACGGAAGTCGTTGAGAGAGTGTTCTTGGTCATGGGTTTCATCCTCACAACGCCGTCGGCAGGACTTCGTCAGGCGGAAGGAAGGTCACACCCTGCGGCGTCGCGATGGGCGTCGGCAGGGGGCGCATGAAGGGCGCTCCGCTGTCGTCGATTTCCCACCGGATGAGCATGGCGTTGTCTTCGTGGACGGTGTTGTGGCAGTGCTCCATGAACGTGCCGCCCCAGTCGCGGAACTGCATGGTCAGGGTGACGCTGCCTCCCGGCCGCAGCCGGTACACGTCCTTGCGGCCCTTCTCCCAGGCCGGAACGTTGGCGGCGCTGCCGTCGCGAGCGAGGATCTGGCCCTCTTCGAAGTGGATGTGGATGGGGTGGTCCCAGCCGCCGCCGCCGTTCTTGATGGTCCAGATTTCGCGCGTGCCGAACTTGGGCGCCGCCGAGACGCGGCCGTAGTCCGCGTTCAGCATCGATCCCTGGTTGTCGGTCTTGACGCCCCAGGGGCCCGTGAAGTTGGTCTGGCCCGCGGGCTGGTTCTGCGTTCCGCCGGCGCCGAACTCGAAGGTGCGGGTCCGCGAGACGAGCACCTTGGAGAGGTCCGGGTTGGGGATCATCACGTTGGGAACCTGGCTGTCGTCAGGCTGTGCCGGGTCCCGCACGATGCGGAACTCGAGGAACTTGCCCACCGCCGGGTCCGCCGAGTTGCCCGACAGCGCGTCCGCCAGCGAGAGGTCCTTCGCCGGCTTCTTGCCGTTCTGGTGCTCGCAGAGGTTGACCATGTACACCTTGTCGCCGACGTTGTAGCGGGAGAAGTCGATGACGATGTCGTAGCGCTCGGCGATGCCCTGCTCGTCCAGTGCGTTGAGCGGAACCGGCGAGGGCAGCAGGTTGCCGTCGTTGGCGATCTGGATCATCGTCGAGTTGTCGCTCAGCGCGACCTTGAAGAAGCGCGACACCGACGCGTTGAGGATGCGGAACCGGTACTTGCGGCGCTCCACCTCGAAATAGGGGTGGTCGGCCAGGTTCACGGTCATGCGGTCGCCGAGGAAGCCGTCGAAGTCGAAGATGTTGAACCAGAGCTGGCCACTCGCGTCCCAGGCCTTGTCCGCCAGCATGAGGTTCACGTCGTAGTCCAGGTTGCCCCACGACTTCGCGCTGCCGCTGGGCAGGCGCATGTTCACGCCGTCGTTGACCGCCTCGTTACCGCGGTCGAGCGCGCTGTAGATGTTGAACATCGCCGCCATGCCCTTGTACACGTTCTGCGAGGTGAAGCTGAACATGTGGTCATGGAACCAGTGCGTGCTCATCGTCTCGTGCCAGTCGCCCGCAATGTTGGTCATGCCGCCGTTGTCGTCCGGCGTCGCGGCCCTGGGATTGGTGGCGCCGGTGTTGATGCGGGAACCCGGCGAGCACGATCGGCCAGTGGTAGTCGTAGAACTCGTTGGGGAAGAAGTACGCGCCGGTGAAGCCGTCGTTCTCCGCGCCGTGGTGCCCGTTGTGCTCGTGCGTGGAGATCGTGTTGATGCCGAAGCCGCCGTTCAGCCGCTTGTCGGCGGGCAGCTTGTTGTGCTCGCGGAAGAGGATCGGCTGGCCATAGCGGCCTTGAACGAGCTTCGGCGGAATGGTGCCGTTGAACGTCCAGAACGCGAGCGGGCCCTGGTCGGGCATCGCCGGGTGGAACCGGGGCGGAATCGGCTGCGTCGGGTCGATGCCCGAGTTCAGGCTCGCCGGAACGCCGGGGTTGTAGACGGTGTTGACCTTCGCGCCTTCCATGTTCACTTCCACGGCCACCTGCGGCGGGAACTCGTTCCAGCCCTGGTGCGCCCAGAGCGGCCCCGGGGGCCGGCCTTCGATGGGGCCGAATCGCCGGCCGAGGAGGGGATCGACGGCCTGCTGGGTGGTGTTGGCCTGTTCCGTCGGCGCCGGGTCCAGCGACGACACGGGCTTGCGCTCCAGCACATCGAAGCGCGGCATCGGCTGGCGTGAAGTTCTGCACGCCGAACGTCGGGCTCGGCACGCCGCCGGTCGGGATGTTCGTGCCGCCGCTGCCGCTCGTGGTGCTGCCACCGCTGCCGCTGCTGCCGCCGCTGGCGAGGGCGTTCGGCGCGAAGATGCCCAGACCGCTGGTTGCCACCAGCGCGCCTGCGGCGAAGATTGCCCCTGTCCCAAACAGCCGGGTCCTGGCGGACCTCGACCGTCGCTTCCACGCAAAATACATGTAGCCTCCAGGACTGCGTTCGAAGGACCGGACTGCCCGGTCCTTATGTGAACGTCCCCCCCGGTGCCCGCAGGCACGCCTGGGACGCGTTGGCGCACTCCGGCTGCAGCCAGTGTGCCAGTGTCAATTAATTGAATTGACAGGAGGTTGCGGCTGGGGCTGGTTCAGGAACTGAACGGTTGCTGGGTGCGAGAGCGGAATGTGGATCCTGAAAACCCCGAACTGACTACGTATTTGCCTCTGGATCGCAAGGCTGAATCAGCGCGGGCTGATTCTCGTGGCGACCAAAGTCTATACCGCGGGGTTGCAAAAAGCGACAGGGGAGCCGCGCAACTTGCCGCAATTCCGCGCGATTATTTGGTATATGCCCATCGCTTGACCAGGCCGCAGAACCCGCCGGTCTGGCCGTCCAGGACCCACTGGCCGGGCCAGCGCAGGTCGAGCAGGTACGCGTCGGCGGCGGTCGCCGTCACCGGCACCGTGACGTCCAGCGGTCCCGCGGCAATGATGATGGGAGCGCCGGAGGGCGCGAGCGTGCGGGTGGCGCGGTCGTAACCGAAGAGCGTGACCTGGGGAAAGATGCTCGACAGCTCGGGGATGCCGACGTTGAGCGTGATGTCGGACGCCGAGGTGACGCGCAGGGACGGCGCGCCGGTGATCACGCTGCCGATGGCCGGGGTGGACGTGACCTGGATGTCCTTCGGGCACGGCAGCACGAGCGTGCGCTGGATGGGCGAGCCGTTCAGCGTGGCGCTCGCCACGATCACCATCCGGCCGCCGCTGCCGATGACCGGCTGCGGCCCGGCAGGATCGATGCGGAAGAACGAGCCGTTCAGATTCGGGTCGCGCAGCATGCGCACGTGGTTCATCGTCACCACCGTGTCCGGGGGCGGGATGAAACTGCCGCTGCTGATGTGCCCGAGCGTGACCACGACGAAGCCCTGCACGCTCGGCTCGCCAGCCGCGGGGTCCACGATGTAGAGACCGTTTCCGGCGCCCACTTCGAAGCGGTTGCTGCCCGAGCCTCCGTTGGGCGGCGGGGTGGGATCCAATGACGCCGGCGGCGGCGTCCCCGGTGGGCGCGGGAACCCCGCGGTCGAGGGCGGGTTCACGGTGACGATGACCGACGCCGGCGCCGAGCTGGCGTGCGCATTCGCCACCACCAGGCTGAAGATCAAGGTCACCGGCGGCGAGCCGTCAGGAACCGCGGGCGCGGTGAACGTCGGGTTCGCGGTGGTCGGGCCGGTGAGGGTCACCGCCGGTCCCGACGACTGGGTCCATGCGAACGTCAAAGGCGCGCCCTGCGGATCTTCGCTCCCGACGCCGATCAGCGTCACCGCCGCGCCCGAGCCGACCGACTGGTCAAAGCCCGCGTTCGCCACCGGGTCCGTGTTCGCAGGCTGTGCAGGGTTCACCGTGACGGTCACTTGCGACGGCGCCGAAGTGATTGCTCCGGCGTTGGCCACGAGCGAGAACACGAGCGCGGACGGCGGCTGCCCGGAGGGAACGCTCGGGGCGGTAAAGCCCGCGTTCTTCGCCGTCGCGCCGGTGATGGTCACCGGCGTGCCCGAGACCTGCGACCAGCTGAAGGTGACCGGCAGCCCAGCCGGATCGGTGGTGGCGCTGGCATTGAGTCCGACGAACGTTCCGGACGCAACCGCCAGATCAGGCCCGGCTTCCGCCTGCACAGCGGTCGCGCGAGGCGCCGCGCCCCTGCCGCAGGCAAGGGCAGCCGCGAGGAAGCAGAGCGCGGCGTCGAGGCGGCATTGCTGAACGAGCCGGTGCATCGATGTCTCTCCTGGCGCCTCCCGACCATCTACATCCACACTGATCAATAACACCCCCGCGGGTGCCGGCGCGACAGGCGACCCGTCGCACTTCCACGTCCCATTTCGCACAAAAGAAGACGCCCGGCGGCGAGGTTGCCACCGGGCGTCATCTTGTGTCCGCCCCGCGAGGCGGGCGCATTCGTGGGGTTACTTCGCGTAGGTCCAGCGCTTCGCCAGGCCGCAGAAGCCGCCGGTCTGGCCGTCGATGATCCAGGTGCCGGGCCAGCGCAGGTCGAGCAGGTATGCGTCGGCGGCCGTGGCGGTCACCGGCACGGTCACGTCCAGCGGTCCGGGCGCGATGATCTTCGCCGTGCCGGACGGGGCCAGCGTGCGGGTGGCGCGGTCGTAGCCGAAGAGCTGCACCTGCGGGAAGATGCTGGAGAGCTCGGGGATCCCGACGTTGAGCGTGATGTCGGACGGCGAGGTGATGTGCAGCGAGGGGGTGCCGGTGATCACGCTGCCGATGTCGGGCGTGGAGGCCACCTCGACGTCCCTGGGGCAGGGGAGCACCAGGTTGCGCTGCACCTTGGTGCCGTCGGCGAGGGTGCCGGTGGCCACGATGACCATCTGCCCGCCGCTCCCCACCACCGGCTGCGGACCCGCCGGATTGACGCGGAAGAAGGACCCGTTGAGGTTCGGGTCGCGCAAGAGCGGGACGCCGTTGATGGTCACCACCGTGTCGGCAGGCGGGATGAAGGTGCCGGTGCGAATCGGTCCAAGGGTGACCACCACGAAGCCCTGGATGGACGGCTCGCCCGTGGCGGGATCGACCAGGTAGAGGCCGTTGGCGGCGCCCACCTCGAACCGGTTGCTGCCCGAGCCGCCGTTGGGGGGTGGGTTGGGATTGGGCGCTGCCGGCGGCGGGGTGCCCGGCGGGGGCGGGAAGGCGGCCGCCGCGGGGTTGACGGTGATGATCACCGAAGCCGCGGGCGAGCTGGCGTGCGCGTCGGTGACGACCAGCGAGAACACCAGCGTCGCCGCGGGCGAACCCGCCGGCACCGCCGGAGCGCTGAAGCTCGGCTGCGCGGTGTCCGCGCCGGTGAGGGTCACCGCGGAGCCGGACGACTGCGTCCAGGCGAAGGTGATGGCCTCGCCGTCGGGGTCGAAGCTGCCGCGGCCGTCCAGGGTCACGGAAGCAGCCGACGCCACCGACTGATCAGGGCCGGCATTGGCCACCGGCGCCGGATTCGGCGGGGCGGCGGGGTTCACCGTGATGTTCACCAGCGACGGCGCCGAGCTCAGGTTGGCGTCGCTGACGGTGAGCGAGAAGCTGACCACCGCCGGGGCGAGGTGAAGTCCACGGTGGGCGCGGTGAAGCTGGGGTTGGACACGGTCGCGCTCGACAGCGTCACGATTGGTCCCGCCGTCTGCGTCCAGGCGAACGTCAGCGGCAGCCCGGCCGGGTCGCTGCTGGCGCTGCCGTCGAGGGTGACCAGCGCGCCCGAGTCCACCGCCTGGTCCGGGCCGGCGTTGGCGATCGGAGGCAGCTTGAGCGGGTTGACCGTGATGGTCACGGTGGACGGCGCCGAGCTGAGATTCGCGTCGGTGACCACCAGCGCGAAGACGAGCACGCCCGCGGGCTGCCCGGCGGGGATGGCCGGCGCGGTGAAGCTCGGGTTCGCGGTATCGGCTCCGGCCAGCGGC
This sequence comes from uncultured delta proteobacterium, assembly GCA_963792275.1. Taxonomy (GTDB): domain Bacteria; phylum Myxococcota; class Myxococcia; order Myxococcales; family 40CM-4-68-19; genus 40CM-4-68-19. The sequence goes on along the minus strand of CAWBVQ010000002.1, from coordinate 305,674 downwards.
ACCGAAGGTCCGGAAGCCTGTGTCCAGGCGAAGGAGATGGGCAGGCCCGCGGGGTCGGTGCTGGCGGTGCCGTCGAGCGTGACCTGCGCGCCCGAGTCCACCGTCTGGTTGGGGCCGGCATTGGCGATGGGGCGCGCGGCGGCGCCGGCTGCGGATCCACCGTGACGGTCACGCTGGCCGGCGCGGAGCTGGCCTTCGCGTCGCTGACCACCAGCGTAAAGGTGAGGCTCGCAGCGGGCAGGCCGGGGGCGATGGCCGGCGCGGTGAAGGTGGGCTTCGCGGCAGCGGCGTCGGAAAGCGTGACCGAGAGACCCGACGCCTGGCTCCAGACGAAGGTCAAGGGCAGGCCCGCCGGGTCGCTGCTGGCGCTGCCGTCGAGCGTGACCAGCGTGGCCGAGGCCACCCGCTGACCCGGACCGGCGTTGGCGATGGGGGCCGGAGCGACGGCGTTGACGGTGATCGTCACCGTGTCCGGCGCAGAGGCGCCCTTCGCGTCGCTCACCACCAGCGAGAACACCAGCGAGGCTGCCGGCGACCCGAACGCGACCGACGGGGCGGTGAAGCTGGGGCGGGCGGTGTTGGCGCCTGCCAGCGTCACCGGCAAGCCCGACGCCTGCGTCCACTGGAAGCTCAAGGGCAGCCCGGACGGGTCGGTGCTGGCGCTTCCGTCCAGGGTCACCGGCGCTCCCGCGTTGGCGCTCTGGTCTGGTCCGGCGTTGGCCACCGGCCGCGGAGCGGGAGCCGGGGCCGCCTGCGCCTCGATGGAGCTCGCGAGGACGCTCCGATCCCGCTGCAGCACGCCCTCGACCTCGACCTTCTGGCCCGGCGCCAGCGCGGAGAAGGATGCCTTCTTTCCGGCCACCTCGATGTGCGTCTTCGCGTCGGCGACCACGGTCGTGCCATCGACGACCAGGCGGTCTGGCGCGACGATGGTCTGGATGGTGCCCTTGAACTCCGTCTTCTTGCCGGGGTGGAAGGCCGTGTGGATTTTCCTTGCGAGTACGCTGCCGTCCTTGCGCAGCAGGCCCTGGACGTCGGCGACCTCGCCGATCATGTCGCCGTCGATGCGAATGCTGTCGCCATCGGCGAGGACGCTGCTGTCGCCGTCGGTGCGGATGGTGGTGGCGCCGATGCGGAAGTCGCTTCCGTCGACGGAAGCGATCTTTCCACGCAGCATGACCTCCGGGTCGCCCTGGAGGGCGGCCTTGCCGTCCGTCGAGAGCCCCACCGCCACCCTCACCACCATCCCGTCGGTCGCCGGCGGCAGCTCCACCGAAGCATCGCTACCGTGTCCGAGCTGAAGCACGGAGGGGCCGGAGGATGCTGCGCTCAAGGAGAAACGGCCGCCCGCGTCGGTGACGGCGGAGCGCGGCGTGCCGGCCATTCTCGCATCCAGTCCGGTGGCGGGTTGGCCGTTGGCCCCGATCACCTGTCCCTCGATGGTGGCCCGCGGCGCCGCTTGCGTGCCGCACGCAAGCGCAGTCGCAACAAAGCAAAGGAGGGCCGGAACGCGCATTTCCAGAACCATTCGCTGCATGAAAATCCCCTATGGCGGCGCGTGCGCGCCGGCTCGAAACGTCATTTCGGGCAGTGCGTTTCCACGTCAGTGGACAACATCCCTGCCGACGCACTTAATCCCCTCAACCGATTGTTTTTAGCAGTAGCAGTTTGTTCCCGCCGCGAAAAGCGAGCCCCCGTACGCCCGCTGAAATCCGCATCGGCTCGTTGAATGGAATCAGGCGCCAGCGGCGGAGGGCCGCTGGACTGCCCCAGCGGCCGGCGCGCCGGGCGCAGGGCCCCACGAGCCCGACCTACGTCTGAGAACGCATGCTGCGCCAGCCGCCTTCCAGTCCGTGGAGCAGTCGAGACTGCCCTCGCGCGAGTGCAGCACGGAGCCCGGGAGGATGCCGGGTTGAGTTACGGTATCGATTGATGAAACGAAGACCTCCGCCATCAATCAGCGTCAATGGCGTTGATTCAAATACGGCGGCCTGACGTCGGCGACAGGAAATGGGTGCCCGCACAAACGAAGGCCCCCGGTGGCGATGCCACCGAGGGCCTCCGCGCTCACCCGAAGGGGGCGGGTGGGCGCATCTTGCTACTGCTTACTTCGCGTAGGTCCAGCGCTTCGCCAGGCCGCAGAAGCCGCCGGTCTGGCCGTCGATGATCCAGGTGCCGGGCCAGCGCAGGTCGAGCAGGTATGCGTCGGCGGCCGTGGCGGTCACCGGCACGGTCACGTCCAGCGGTCCGGGCGCGATGATCTTCGCCGTGCCGGACGGGGCCAGCGTGCGGGTGGCGCGGTCGTAGCCGAAGAGCTGCACCTGCGGGAAGATGCTGGAGAGCTCGGGGATCCCGACGTTGAGCGTGATGTCGGACGGCGAGGTGATGTGCAGCGAGGGGGTGCCGGTGATCACGCTGCCGATGTCGGGCGTGGAGGCCACCTCGACGTCCCTGGGGCAGGGGAGCACCAGGTTGCGCTGCACCTTGGTGCCGTCGGCGAGGGTGCCGGTGGCCACGATGACCATCTGCCCGCCGCTCCCCACCACCGGCTGCGGACCCGCCGGATCGACGCGGAAGAAGGACCCGTTGAGGTTCGGGTCGCGCAAGAGCGGGACGCCGTTGATGGTCACCACCGTGTCGGCAGGCGGGATGAAGGTGCCGGTGCGAATCGGTCCAAGGGTGACCACCACGAAGCCCTGGATGGACGGCTCGCCCGTGGCGGGATTGACCAGGTAGAGGCCGTTGGCGGCGCCCACCTCGAACCGGTTGCTGCCCGAGCCGCCGTTGGGGGGCGGGTTGGGATTGGGCGCTGCCGGCGGCGGGGTGCCCGGCGGGGGCGGGAAGGCGGCCGCCGCGGGGTTGACGGTGATGATCACCGAAGCCGCGGGCGAGCTCGCGTGCGCGTCGGTGACGACCAGCGAGAACACCAGCGTCGCCGCGGGCGAACCCGCCGGCACCGCCGGAGCGCTGAAGCTCGGCTGCGCGGTGTCGGCGCCGGTGAGGGTCACCGCGGACCCGGACGACTGCGTCCAGGCGAAGGTGATGGCCTCGCCGTCGGGGTCGAAGCTGCCGCGGCCGTCCAGGGTTACGGAAGCAGCCGACGCCACCGACTGGTCAGGGCCGGCATTGGCCACCGGCGCCGGATTCGGCGGGGCGGCGGGGTTCACCGTGATGTTCACCAGCGACGGCACCGAGCTCAGGTTGGCGTCGCTGACGGTGAGCGAGAAGCTGACCACCGCCGGCGGCGAGGTGAAGTCCACGGTGGGCGCGGTGAAGCTGGGGTTGGACACGGTCGCGCTCGAGAGCGTCACGATCGGCCCCGCCGTCTGCGTCCAGGCGAACGTCAGCGGCAGCCCGGCCGGGTCGCTGCTGGCGCTGCCGTCGAGGGTGACCAGCGCGCCCGAGTCCACCGCCTGGTCCGGGCCGGCGTTGGCGATCGGAGGCGGGATGACCGGGTTGACGGTGATGGTCACGCTGTCCGGCGCCGAGGCTCCGTTCGCGTCGCTGACCACCAGCGAGAAGACCAGCGAGGCCGCCGGGGAGCCGAATGCCACCGCCGGAGCGGTGAAGCTGGGGCTCGCGGTGTTCGCGTTGGCGAGCGTCACCGGCAGACCCGAAGCCTGCGTCCACTGGAAGCTCAGCGGCAGCGCGGACGGATTGGTGCTGGCGCTCCCGTCCAAGGTCACCAGCGCTCCCGAGGTGGCGCTCTGGTCCGGTCCGGCGTTGGCCACCGGCCGCGGAGCGGGAGGCGGAGCGACCGCGGCCTGCGCCTCGATGTTGCCTGCGAGCACGCTCTGGTCCGCCTGCAACGTGCCCTTCACCTGGGCCCTCTGGCCGATTGCGAAGGCGGCGAACGAAGCGTCCTTCCCCGCCACCTTGATGCGGGTGTTGGCGTCGGTGACCACGGAACGGCCGGCCACGATCAGGCGGTTGGGCTGGATGATGCTCTCGATGGCGCCGGTGAACTCGGCCTTGTTGTTGTTGTTGTTGTTATTATTGTTGTTGCCCTTCTCCGCGGTGTTGATCCGCCGCGCGAGGATGCTGCCATCCGCCTGCAGCGCGCCGTCGACGTCCGCGGCCTCGCCGATCAGGCCGTCGTCGATGTCGATGCCCATGCCGTTCGCGCGGATCTGCGTATCGGAGTCCGTGCGGATCATGGTGCCGCCGACCTGGAAATCGCGTCCGCTGACGGAGTCCACCTTGCCGCGCAGCAGCGCCTGCGGCGCGCTGTCGAGCCGGGCGGTGCCGTCGGCCGCGAAGCGCACGGCAACGCGCACCACCATGCCGTCGGCCAGGGGAGGCAGTCCGAGCGAGGCGGAAGACCCGATCCGGAGTGTGGCAGGTCCCGGCGGTGCGCCATTGAGCGAGAACCGTCCCGCCGCATCGGTGCTGGTGAGCAGCGCGGTTCCAGCCAGGCCCGCTTGCAGCCCGCCGGCAGGGCGGCCGTCGGCCGCCAGCACCTGCCCCTGGATCGCCGCGCGCGTCGCGCCCTGGTTGCAGGCAAAAGCGGCAGTAATGCACAGGAACGCCAGGTTACGCATTTCGATCAGTCGTCGCATGGAGCGGGTCCTTCCCCCAGGGGGTCTCGGCACCGTAGGAAGCAAGCGCCGATTGAATGACTTGACCCCACACATAAACGGGAGAGGACTTTTTATTTTCGCGGCGTTCCCGAGGGAAAATCGGTCCCACGCGATTGCCGTGACGCTTTGCAGAAAGGGAACTTTGCGTTCAGGAATTGAACCGCCACCTTTTCGCCGCGGCGCGAAGAGGCGTTGGAATCAGAGGTGAAAGTGGTGCGATCGCAGGGGTGGAGGGGGCGCTTTTATCGGACGATTATCTTACCGACCAACGTCCTGCTCGCGCGCCGCGGTTCCCGACGCCTGCGCCGCCGCGCTCTCCATCGCCACGGTCAGCCGCGCCAGCGCCTTTTCCACGTCCGCTCCCGCCTTGCCACCGGTGGCGCCCAGCGTCACCCGCGTCCCGGCGCCCTCCGCGGCGAGGGTGAACTGCAGGTCGCTGATCGAGCGCGCGGGCTTCTGGATCTCCAGCTCGGCGTCCACGCGCGAGGGCGTGTTGGCGATGATGGTGATGCGGCCCTTGGCGTCCTCGCCCTGCCAATAGCAACTCGAGCCTGCTCCGGTTGCGGCGCCCCCGCAGCGGATGTCCAGCTTGGAATCCGCGCCTGCCCACGGCGACCACGCCGACCAGCGGCGCGCGTCGGAGAGTTGGGCGGCGACGACAGCCGGCGGTGCGGCGACCATCGCGGAGCGCTCGACGCGCGCCGCTTCCACCTGCGCCTCCTTCTCCGCCAGATCCTTGATGCCCGCCAGCGCTTCCGAAAGCTCCCCGCCCATCGCCTGGTCGGCGTTCCCGAAGAACCCCAGCGGACGACCGCCGAGATCGGACTGCCCCACCACCGTGAGCGACAAGCGCGTGGCGCCTCCCTCCTCGGAGATGCGGAACTCGAGATTGCTGTCCGCCGGACGCGGCTTCTTCAGCTCGAGCTCGACGCCGACCATGGCTGGGCTCACGTCGGTGACGGTCAGGCGTCCTTCGCCCACGCGGGCATCGCCGGACCAGTAGTAGCTGGAGCCCAATCCCGAGGCCGGGCCTCCATAGGTGCGGTGCACGCCGGGATCGAGCCGCTCGCGAGGCGACCACTCCGGCCAGCGCCGCAGATCCGAGATCAGCGAGAGCACCACCGCGGCCGGCGCCGCCACCGTCACCGCACGCTCAGCGCGCTGGGGTTGCACGGGACGGCGAGACCAGAGCACTGCCGCGAACGCGAGCGCTGCAACTGCGACCCCGGCGACTGCGAGCTTCTTCCACATCGTCTGCTCCCTGATGAGACGGCGGCCGGAGGGCAGGTTCTCTGCCCTTCGGCCGCCGGTGAAACCATTCTACCCTATTCTTCGCTTACTGCCGTTCGGTGATGCCGATCGGCTGGCTCACGCCGCCCAGGTTCGAATGGGCGGTGATGGGCGTGGCCGGCTGCAGCGCGGGCTCCGGGCAACCCACCAGCGTGAGCGTGTAGGCGCCGGCGCCGGTGTTGGTGAACGTCGCTCCGAGCGAGGTCGGATCGAAGGTCGTGCCCTGGGTGGTGACGTACGGGTTCAGGGTCAGGACCACGTTCGGGCTGATCACCGACGAGCTCGCGGTCAGGTCCAGCCGCTGCTTGCTGAGGCGGTACTGGGCCGTCTGCACCTGCACTGCGTCGGGCAGCGGCTTGATGGTGACGGTGGTGGTGGCCGGCGCCGAGGTGGCGTTGCCGGTGTTGGTCGCCGTGACCGACACGGTGATCTTCGGGCTCGTGACCTGGCCGAGAACCAGCGTCGGCGCGGTGAACGTCACGGTGCCCGAGTTGTTCGGGTTGTTCGTCACCTTCAGGTTCAGCAGCGCGGGCGAGCCGCTCTGCGTGACGGCGAAGGTCACCGTCTCGTTGTTGGGATTGGTCGCGCTCACCCCGAAGCTCCCGTTCGCGCCGGAGAAGACGCTGACCGGCGGAATGGTTCCCACCGTCGGGGCGCCCGCCGCGTTGATGACGATGCTGGTGCTCAACGTCGAGCCGCCGCAGGCGTTGGTGGCACTGAGCGTGGCGGTGACCGGCGAGGTGGCGCCGATGGCGTTGAAGACGGTGTTCGCCAACGACGAGTTGGAGACGGAGCCGCTGCTCACGGTCCAGAGGAAGGTGATCGGCGTCGTCCCCGTGGCGCTGCCGCTGAGCTGCACGGTGCCGCCAGCCGGCGCGGTGTACGGCCCGCCCGTATTCACGGTCGGAGCCTGGCACCCGCCCTGCGGGATGATGGTGTCCGGCCAGGGATTGAGCTGATGCACGATGGTGCCGCCGCCCGTGGTGTACCCGCCGTCGGTGAGGAAGGGAATGGTGTTGAAGTTGTTGGGGACGATGGGCGAGCCGGGGACGTTCTCCGGGAAGATGTAGAGGAAGATTGGCGCATGGTACTGGCCGTAGATGAGGCCGTTCGCGGCGGTCGTCGTCTGCCCCGGCACCCAGGCGCCCTCGATCACCGAGCGCATCTCACGCGTGACCGGCAGGAAGGTGTTGTCCGCGTTCATCACGCACTGCGTTTGCGGCTTGGTCGGGACGCTGCCAAAGGTCAGGCAGGGCGGACGGAAGCGCCAGCGGCCCTTGACGGCGCCATTGGGCGGGCCCGGGTCGACGCCGATGGTGCCGTAGTTTCGGTCGGTGGTTGCGCCGGTGATCGCGTCGGTATCGATGCCGTAGATGTGCACGTTGCGGCTCGGGTCCGTCATCATGCCTTCGAACCGCGTGCGGGTTACGGCCTCGCCAGCGCCCAGGACGGTGAGGCCGCCGGTGCCGATCAGCATCACCTCGGTCATGATGTAGGCCGGGTCGGTGCCGGGGAAGGTGAAGACGGCGATGTTGTTCACGATGGTGTGCGCGGAGGTGTAGGTGCCGGCCGTGCCGTTGCTCGGCCACGGACCCGCCGTCGGCTGGGCCGCGTTGTCGGTCACCAGCGTGCCGGCGAAGGTGATGTAGTCGCCTACCTCGAAGGGCACCTGCTTGAGCGCATCCGGCGGAACGCCGACGAGACCCGGGTTGGTGGGGTCGTTGGTCTGGATGGAGGCGAGGAACTGGACGGGCGGTCCGGGCGAGACGACGGGACGCTGCGCCTGCGGGCAGAGCGGGTCGTCGGAGACGGCCGGGTCGGTGCGCGGCAGGCACATCGGGTAGCCGGTGCCGGACATGATGGTGGGGTTGTCGGCGTCGACGGTGAAGCGCACGTCGGGCGAGTTGACCCTGCCATAGCGGCCCACCGGATTGTTGATGCGCACGCGCGCGCCGGAGCAGAGCGGGTTGGAGAGGGCGGTTCCGCCCTGGACGCAGTTCGGGTCGTTGATGATGCCGCCGACGCGCATCTCGCCGACGGTGTAGTCGATGAAGTTGATGAAGCCGGCGCCGATGTTCAGCGAGGATTGCGAGAAGAAGAGGAGCGCGGCGATGTAGAGGTCAGGTCCCGCGGGGCCGCCGAGCACCCGGTTTCCCACCACGTGCGCCTCGTACTGCGTCAGCGGCGTGGGCAGATCGGCCATCGCGAGGCCGCTGGAAGGGCCGCCCGCCGCGGCGAGGCCGTACGGGGCCGGAGCCTGCGCGAACATCTCCTGCCAGGTGAGCGCGTTGGCGGGAAACTGGATGACGATCTCCTTGGGAACGACGATGACGTGGCCATTCACCTTGATGGTGCCGCCGCAGTGCGGGTCGGCCTGGCACGTCGGGTCAAGTGTCGCTTCCTGCATGAACCCGGTGATGTCGAAACCCGTGGACCCAGGCATCGGGAGCTGCGCCTGCGCCGCTCCCGCTGCGAACATCGCGGCCAGCGCGGCGCCGAGCGCGAACGCGCGGCGAGGTGCAGCTGTCGATTTCGATGATGCTTCTCGAGCACGTTCCAATCCGCATGTACTGCCTCCAGTCCTTCCGGGTCCTGGTTGGACCCATGATTTTTTGACTGCCCCCCCGGGCCGCCGCCAAAGCGGACGCTTGGGCGAGGACGGCCAGTGCATCGCGGATGCCACGGCAAATGGGCTGGAATAATTCATGTTTTCAGGAAAGCGGTAGTTCAGGAACTGTACTTGGCAGCAGGAGCAGAAGGTGGGGCTTTTGCCGCCGGTGGCGCATCCGGTGGAGATCCCTGCGGAAAGGGAAGCTCGGCGCGGGTTTTGATGATGTTGTTTAATTCTGCATCCGACAATGGACTTCCGACATTAGGCTTAGGTCCGATCTAGAACACAATGGAATGGCTTGTAATGACGGGGGAAATCAAAAACACAAAACCCCTTCCCGGCGCGGTTCGCGACCGGGAAAGGGCCTCGTCTGCAATCGGCGATTGTCTCTACTCTGCCGTCAATCCTGCCTGCGCGCAGACGCGCCGGCGGAGCCGCGGAAGGGGATGCCGTAGAGCCGCATCTTGCTGTAGAGGGTTGCCTTGGCGACGCCGAGCATGCGCGCCGCGCGAGCCACGTTGCCTTCCGTCTTCTGCAGCGCGCGCAGGCACGCCTCACGCTCCGCGTCCGCGAGCGTGATCGCTTCCTCCGAGAGCCGCGCGGGCGGCCGGCGCGAAGACGACTGGATGGCCTCCGGGACGACGTCGATGATGTCCTGGCTGGGCGGGAGCAGCCCCACCTCGCCCTCGAGCACGTTGATCAGCTCGCGGACGTTGCCCGGCCACTCGTACGTTTCCAGCGTCTCCATCACCGCGGGCGCCACCCGGATGGGCTTGCGATGCAAGGCGGTGGAAAGCGCGCGGAGGTGGTGCTCGACGAGCAGGCGCACGTCGCCGCCGCGCTCCCGCAGCGGCGGCAGGCGTAGATGGACCACGCGGAGGCGGTGATAGAGGTCGATGCGGAAGCGGCCCTCGCGCACCGCCTGCTCGAGATCCATGTTGGTGCTGGCAATGACCCGCGCGCAGAACGGACGCGCCCGCGTGGCGCCCAGCCGCTGCACCGCCCTTTCCTGGAGGACGCGCAAGAGCTTGGCCTGCATTTCCAGCGGCATGTCGCCGATCTCGTCGAGCAGCAGGGTGCCGTTCTCGGCCAGCTCGAACTTGCCCGGGCTGCCCTGCGCGGAGGCGCCGGTGAACGCGCCGGCCTCGTAGCCGAAGAGCTCGCTCTCGAGGAGCTCGCGGGGAATGGCGGAGACGTTGACGCCCACGAACGGCTCGTCGGCACGGGACGAGGTGCTGTGGATGGCCTGGGCGAGGATCTCCTTGCCCGTGCCGGTTTCGCCGGTGATGAGGATGGGCAGCTGCGAGTCCGCCACCCTCCGCGCCGATTCCCGGATGCGGGCGACCTCGGGCGACTCGCCGCGCAGATCGTCGAGGTCGAATCGGGTGGCCGCCTGGCGGCCGCCGTCGCGCAAGCCACCGCGGGCGGCGAGCAGCGTCACCGCGAGCCCTCCCTCGTACTTGCGCAGCCGCAGCCTGAGTTCGCCAGAGGCCAGCTTCACGGTTTCCGGCCCGCGGTCGCCGGCGGCGAGCGCCAGCGCCAGCGGCGCCATCCCCGGAAGGTCGTGAAGCCGCTGCCCGACGATGTCCTTGCTCCGCCGGCCGATCAGCGTGGCGGCGGACCCGCTCAGCGCCCGGACCCTTCCGTTGCCGTCGAGGGCGATCACCGTGTCGCGGACCGCGCCGACCAGCGCCGACTCCACGGCGAAGGAGGCCTGCAGCGCCGCGTCGGACCGGGTCCGCGAGAGCGCGCTGGAGGCGAGGAACCCGAAGATCTCCAGCTCGCGGATCTCCTGCCGCCAGAAGATGGAGGCGGGACCGCGTTCGAGCACCAGCAACAGCCGGGAGCCCTCGAGGTCAGGGATGGAGATGGCGAGAAGCGGCTGGTTCTCGGCGTGGATCGGATCCGGCGCCGCTTCGTTGGCCACCGAGAAGAGGTACGCCTCCAGCGTGAGATACACGTTGAGCGTGGACCCCGCGTGCCGGCTCACCTGCGAGGGCGGGGTGACGAAGGGCAGGCCGGTGGCGGCGAGCACGCTGGACGTTCCGCCGGGCGCGATCTCCAGGAGCTGGGCGCCGCGGGCGGGACAGATGAGCAGCGCGAGTCGTGGAATGCTGGCGAGGACGCTGCCCGGATCGGAGAGCGCGGAGAGCTCGCGGCAGGCCGCGGTGAGGGCGCGCTTGTCGCGCGGGCCCCCCTCGTTCCAGGCGACGGCGCGGCTGACGCCAGACCCGGAATCGTCCTCGCACGGCGGATATGGAGCTTCGGCGCGCCCGTGCTTGTCGGCACAAGCAGAATCCAGTTCGCGCAAGATCAGATTCGTCAAAATGGCCCCCCCGGGCGGATGACGAAAACGGAACAGCGGCTGAACATTTGATGCGGCGGGGGAGGGAGTGTCAAGCAAGGTGGGTCGTTCGGCCGCGTAAAGTCCACTTTCGAGGCAGGAATTCTTGCGGAACGGAACCCGGAACCGCCGCCTCCTTGTGTAACTCGCTGGATTCACTGAATTCAAGTAACGACGGAATTTTTTCGCAATTTATCCGACCTTCGTCGCTGGTGGTGGCCGGTGCGGCTGGAAATTGGCCCGCCGTGGTGCAGTTTCTGGCCGGCTCGGCTGTGGAAGCGCCTGATTGTCCATTCTCGACCACACCCGCGCGCGTACAATGACGCGGCGATGAAGACACGCGATCTCCACGTCGAGAGCAACCGCCCGCTGATCCCGCCCGCCATCCTCCTCGACGAGCTGCCGCTGGGGGAGCCCGGCTCGCGCGCGGTGGCCCGTGCCCGCGAGCAGATCATCGCCATCCTCCGCGGCGAGGACGACCGGCTCATCGCCGTGGTGGGGCCCTGTTCCGTCCACGACACCGCGGCCGCCCTCGACTACGCGCGCAGGCTGAAGGGGCTTGCCGCCGAGCTGCAGCAGGATCTCTGCGTGGTGATGCGCGTCTACTTCGAGAAGCCGCGCACCACCGTGGGATGGAAGGGCCTGATCAACGACCCCCACCTCGACGGATCGTACGTCATCAACGAAGGGCTGCGCCGGGCGCGGCGGCTTCTGCTCGACCTGGTGGAGCTGGATCTGCCGTCCGGCTGCGAGTTCCTCGATCCGATCACGCCGCAGTTCATCTCCGATCTGGTGTCCTGGGGCGCCATCGGAGCGCGCACCGTGGAGAGCCAGGTGCACCGCGAGCTTGCGTCCGGCCTCTCCATGCCGGTGGGGTTCAAGAACGGCACCGAGGGCGGCATCCAGATCGCCATCGATGCCGTGCGCGCGGCCGGCCACCCGCACCGCTTCCTCGGCGTGACCGAGCAGGGCCTCGCCGGAATCGTGGCCACCCGCGGCAATCCGGACTGCCACATCATCCTGCGCGGCGGCGCGAGCGGTCCCAACTGCGACCCGGCCAGCGTGGAGAAGGCGCTCGCCGCCCTGCGCGACGCCGGCGCGATGCCGCGGCTGATCGTCGACGCCAGCCACGGGAACAGCCGCAAGGACTACCGCCGCCAGCCCGCGGTGGCGCGTGAGATCGCCTCCCAGGTGGCGCGCGGCGAGCGCGGGATCGCCGGCGTGATGATGGAGTCGTTCATCGTCGACGGCCGCCAGGATCTCGACGATCCGGCGCGGCTGGTCTACGGACAGTCCATCACCGACGCCTGCATGGGCTGGGAGATGACGGTGCCGGTGCTGCGCGAGCTGGCCGCGGCGGCGCGGGCCCGGCGCGGAGCGCGGCGCGGCTGATCCCGGGGCGGTCCGCTCAGGCGGCGGCGAGCAGCGCGGCGCAGGTCAAGAGCGCCACGCCCGCGGCGGCGCTCACCGGCACCCGCGCCGGCAGCGCGCGCTCGAGCACGAGCAGGAGCGTCAGCGCCGCCATCGCCGGCACGTTCATGACGCCGCTGGCGAAGAGCACCAGCATGAGGACGCCGCACGAGGCCACCGACGCGAGCCCGGCGCCCAGCGAGGAGAGCAGCGTGGGCGGCCCTTGCGGAGCTCGCCTGCAGCGGAGCAGGCACGCGCGCTTGAACGGACAGAGCTGGCAGACTCCCGCGAGGGCGAGCACCGCGGCTGCCGCGGCGTGACCGGCCAGCGCCATGTGGTGATCGAGGAGGCCTGCGCCGTGCAGCGCCGCGTGCCCCGCCGCCGCGGCGAAGCTGAAGGCGATCCACGGCGCGAGATAGCCGCCGGCGAAGAGACCCGCCTGCACCGGCCTCAGGCGCAGGAGCACGGGCAGCTCGGGCGGGATCATCATCCCCGCCATCATCACCGCCCACATCGCGAAGAGCGGCCACACGCCGGCGCCGTGCCGCAGGTGCGACGCGGCGCCCAGCGACCACGCCCAGGAGATGGCGCAGACCGCCAGGGCAGCCAAGGCCACGCCGGCGTGGGCCAGCGACGCGCCGGAATACGGCGACCTTCTTTCCGGCACCGCGAGCACGGCTACTCCGCGAGGCCCTTTTCCTTGAGGATGCGCCACACCCGCTCCGGCGTGGCGGGAATGTCGATGTGCTTCACCCCCACGTGCGCGAGCGCGTCCACCACCGCGTTGGCGATGGCGGGCGGCGCTCCCACGGTGGCCGACTCGCCCACGCCCTTGGCGCCGAAGGGATGGTGGGGCGAGGGCGTGGTGGTCTTGGCGGTCTCCCAGTTCGGGATCTCCATGGAGGTGGGCACGAGGTAGTCCATGAAGCTGCCGCCGGTCATGTTGCCGCTCTCGTCGTAGCTGATCTCTTCCAGCAGCGCCGGCGCGAGGCCCTGGGCGAGGCCGCCGTGGATCTGTCCGTCCACGATCATCGGGTTGATGATGTTGCCGCAGTCGTCCACCGCCACGAACCTGCGTACCTTGACGGCGCCGGTGCCGCGATCGATGTCCACCACCGCGATATAGGAGCCGAAGGGGAAGGTGAGATTGGGCGGGTCGTAATAGGAGACCGCTTCCAGCCCGGCCTCCATTCCCTGCGGATGGTTGGTGTAGGCCGCGAAGGCGATCTCCTGGATGGTCTTGCTCCGCGCGGGCGCGCCCTTCACCGAGAACTTGCCCGTCTCCCAGACCAGGTCGTCGGGCGAGCACTCGAGCAGGTGCGCGGCGATCTTCTTCGCCTTCTCGCGGATCTTGCGGGCAGCCATGGCGCCCGCCGCGCCGGCGGTGGGGGTCGACCGGCTCGCGTAGGTGCCGAGCCCGTAGGGAGCGGTGTCGGTGTCGCCTTCCTCCACCTGCACCTGCGAGGCGGGGATGCCCAGCTCCTCGGCCACGATCTGCGCGTAGGTGGTCTCGTGCCCCTGGCCCTGCGACTTGGTGCCGAAGCGCGCGATGGCCTTGCCGGTGGGATGGATGCGGATCTCCGCGGAGTCGAACATCTTGAGACCGAGGATGTCGAACTGCTTGCTGGGCCCGGCGCCCACGATCTCGGTGAAGCTGCAGATGCCGATGCCCATCAGCTCCCCGCGGGCGCGCTTGTCCGCCTGCTCCTTGCGCAGCGCCTCGTAGCCGATGATGTCCATCGCCTTGCGCAGCGCGGCCGGATAGTTGCCGCTGTCGTATTCCCAGCCCAGCGCCGACTTGTAGGGGAACTTGTCCGGCTGGATGAAGTTCTTCATCCGCAGCGCGGCGGGATCCATCTTCAGCTCCTGCGCCAGCACGTCGGTGATGCGCTCGATGGCGTGGACCGCCTCGGTGACGCGGAAGGAGCAGCGGTAGGCCACGCCGCCGGGCGGCTTGTTGGTGTAGACGCCGTCCACCTCGGCGAAGGCGTGCTTCAGATCGTAGGAGCCGGTGCAGATGGAGAAGAGGCCGGCAGGGAACTTGGACGGATTGGCGGCGGCGTCGGTATAGCCGTGGTCGGCCAGCGTCTTGATCCGCAGCGCCGTCATGGTGCCGTCCTTCTTCGCGGCCAGCTCGGCATGGATGTGGTAGTCGCGGGCGAAGGAGTCGGCCTGGAGGTTCTCCATCCGGTCCTCGACCCACTTCACCGGCTTGCCGATGACCACCGAGGCGGCCACCGCGATGACGTACCCGGGGTAGACCGGCACCTTGCCGCCGAATCCCCCGCCGATGTCGGGCGAGACGATGCGGATCTTCTCCTCCGAGAGGCCCGACGTGCCCTGCCACCAGCGCGAACACCGTGCGCACGGCGTGCGGCGCCTGCGTGGTCATGTAGACGGTGAGCTTGCCGGTGACGCGGTCGAAGTCGGCGACGCAGCCGCAGGTCTCGATGGAGGCCACGTGGATGCGCGGCAGGTAGAGGTCCTGCGCCACGGTGACGTCCGCCTCGGCAAAGGCCTTGTCCGTGGCGGCCCGATCTCCCGCCTGCCAGTGGAAGATGCGGTTGTCCTTCTTGTCCTTCTTGTCGGTGCGCAGGACCGGCGCCGAAGGGTCGAGCGCCTTCCAGGGATCGATCACCGGCGTCATCGGCTCGTACTCCACCTCCACCGCCTCCACGCCGTCGGCGGCGGTGTAGCGGTCGGTGGCGATCACCGCCGCGACCTCCTGCGCCTGGTACATCACCGTGTCGGTGGGCAGCACCATCTGGGTGTCCGACATCAGCGTCGGCATCCAGTGCAGGTTGTACTTCTTCAGCGTCTCGCCGGTGATCACCGCCAGCACGCCCGGTATCTTGAGGGCCTTGGCGGTGTCGATGGACTTGATCTTCGCGTAGGCGAAGGGGCTGCGCACGATGTCCATGTGCAGCATGCCGGGAAGCTGGATGTCGTCCACGTAGTTGCCGCGGCCGCGGATGAAGCGCGGGTCCTCCTTCCGCTTCATCGAGTGACCCATGCCGCAAACCGCCGCGCTCGTCTTGGGTTCCGTCATGGATGCTCTCCTATTGCTGCCGCAGCTTCTCGGCTGCGAATTCGATGGCCTTGACGATGTTCATGTAGCCGGTGCAGCGGCAGAGGTTGCCGCTGATGGCTTCGCGGATCTCCGCCTCGGTGGGGCTCTTGTTGCGGGCGAGCAGCGCGCAGCCGGTCATCATCATCCCCGGAGTGCAGTACCCGCATTGCAGCCCGTGCTTCTCCCAGAAGCCTTCCTGGATGGGGTGGAGCTTGCCGTTCTGCTCCAGCCCCTCCACGGTGGTGATCTGCGCGCCGTCGGCCTGGACGGCGAGGATGGTGCACGACTTCACCGGCTCGCCGTCGAGCAGCACGGTGCAGGCGCCGCAATGGGTGGTGTCGCAGCCGATGTGCGTGCCGGTCAGGCGGAAGTTCTCGCGGAGCAGGTGGACGAGCAGCAGGCGCGACTCCACCTGCGCCTCGCGCGCCTCGCCGTTCACGGTGATCTTGATGTCGTGCTTCATGGCTATCTCCCCTCCGCGCGATCGACGGCCAGCCGCAGCGCGCGCCCGGCCAGCACCCGGGCCATCTCGCGCTTGTAGTCGACGGCGCCGCGCCGGTCGGCGCTGGGCGAGGTGGCCTCGGCGGCCCGCCTGGCCGCCTCGGCGATGCTGGCATCGTTGGCCCGCTTTCCCACCAGGTACTCCTCCGCCGCCCTGGCCCGCGCCGGCACCGGGGCCGCGTTGGTGAGCGCGAGCCCGACCTGCGCGAAGCCGCCCGCCGCATCCAGCGTCACCTGCGCCGCGGCCGCGGCGGTGGCGTAGTCGCCGACCTTGCGCTCGAGCTTCACGTATGCGCCACCGCTCCCTTTGGGCGGGGTGGGGATGCGGATCTCGGTGAGGATCTCGCCTGCGGAGAGCGCCGTGGCGAAGAGCCCGACGAAGAACTCGTCGATGGGGATCACCCGCTCGCCCTTCGGGCCCTGCGCCACCACCTGCGCCCGCAAGGCCAGCATGGTGGCGGGATGATCGTTGGCGGGATCGCCGTGCGCGAGGTTGCCGCCGACCGTGGCGCGGTTGCGCACCAGCGGATCGGCGATGACCTTCGCGGTGTCGAGGAGGATGGGATAGCGGGCGCGGACCACCTCGGTCCGTTCCAGGAGCGCCTCGCGCGTGCGCCCGCCGATGCGCAAGAAGCCGCCTTCCTCGCGCACGTATTCGAGGCCGGGGATGCGGCCGATGTCCACCAGGTGCTCGGCCGAGCCCAGCCGCAGCTTGAGCAGCGGCAAGAGGCTCTGGCCTCCGGAGATCACCTTCGCGGAATCGCCCAGCCGCGAGAGCAGGGCGATGGCCTCGGGCAGCGAGGCCGGCGCGTGATAGTCGAACGCGGACGGGATCATCTCTCCCTCCTGGTCAGCGGAGCAGCAGGTAAAGCACGGCAGCGGTCACGGCGATAGCCACCCAGAACGCAGGCGCCCGCAGCGCCGCCTTCGCGCCGATGGCGCCCACGTCGAGCGCCTCCGGTTGCTGCGCCGTAAAGGGCGGAGCGACCGGCACCGGAAGCGGCGATGCGGCAGGCTCCGCGAGCGGCGCGGCGGGCGTCGCCGACGGAGCGGACGCGGCGGCGCGGCGGGCGGGCGCGGCGGGGGTGGCGCTCTCCAGCTCCGCGCGCATGCGCTGCGAGAAGATCTGGAACATCTGATCGCTCACGTCCTGCACCATGCCGCGGCCCATCTGCGCGAGGATGCCGGTGATGTTCACCCGCGAGGTGGTGGTGACTTCGGTCTCGCCGGGCCCCTTCTCGCGCAGGGCGCTGCTCAGGCGCAAATCCGCGCCGCCCTTGCCGCGCACGTCCTGGCCCGAGGCGACGATCTCCGCCGTGCGCGCGGCCACGTCGAGCTTCTCGAAGGAGACCTTGCCCTTGTAGCTGGAGGAGACCGGACCGACCTTGACGTTGATGGTGCCCTGCCAGGTCTTCTCGTCGAGCTTGCCGGTGATGGCCGCGCCGGGCAGGCACTTTGCGACCTGTTCCGGATCGGTGAGGAAGGCCCACACCCGTTCCGGAGACGAGCGGACCACGAAGGTCTTCACGATCTCGAACGCCATCTGGGTTGCGCCTCACGACGCGAGGAAGCGGAGCGGATCCTTGAGGAACTTGTCCTTGCAGCGCGGGTTGCAGAAGAAGTAGTCGCGACCCTGGTGCGCGACGGTATGACGGGCCATGGCCACGTCGACCGTCATACCGCAAACCGGGTCGATGGTGGTCTGCGCCGGCAGCGCCTGCTGCGACGACTGGTCGGCGTTCCGCAACTGGATGATCTGCGCGAAGATGCTCAGCGCCACCTCTTCCGGCAGGCGCCCGCCGAGGTCGAGGCCGGCAGGGCTGTGCACCTTGTCGAGCGCCTCGGCGCTGACGCCGCGCGCGATGAGCGCCTCGCGGATCTCCGCGAACCGTTTCCGGCTGGCGACGACGCCCACGTAGGAGGGGCGGGCCTCGAGAGCGGCGGCGAGCGCGTTTTCGTCGTTTTCGCCCATGGTGGCGATCACGGCGAAGGTGGCGCCGCTGCGCGGCACCGGCGGCTCGGCGGGGTCCTGCACCGGCTCGACGTTGTAGCCCATCACCTCGCCCAGCCAGGCCAGCGCGCGCGCGCAGGGCGACTGTCCGAAGAGCATCAGCCGCGGGGCGGGGAGCACCGGTTCGAGGTAGATGTCCACCGTCCCTCCGCTTTGGCAGGTCATCTGCAGGGCCATGACGCCGGGCCGCGCCTGCGGCTCGGGGGAGAGCGACACCAGGCGGGGCTTGCCGTCGAGGAGCGCAGCCTGCGCCTCGCGCTTCACGGTTGGCTGCGTACAGTTGCCGCCCAGCCAGCCGTGGTAGTGGCCGTCGGCCGTGATCACGGCCATGTCCCCTTGCTGCGCCGAGCTGGAGGGCTCGCGCCGCACCACCATCGCGATCACGAACGGTTCACCGCGGCGCGACAGGTCTGCCGCGAGCTGGAGCAGCTCAGCGCGCATCCGTGGGTCCCTTCGAGGTGTCGTCGGAGGAGCCGGCTTCGCCGGCGACGGGCGGAGCGCGCAGGGCGGAGCATTGGAGGAGGAGCCGGCTTCGCCGGCGACGGAGCGCGAAGTGCGGTGGAGGAGGAGTCCTTCGGGCACGCGTCGAAGGAATGCCGGCTTCGCCGTGACGGGCCGCTCCGCCGGCCAGGCGCAGCTCCACCGGCCTCGCCGCGGTGGCGCCTGACCACGCTCTTTCCGCAGGCCTCGTCCTCCAGCGCGCGCAGCTCGGCGAAGAGCTCGCGCGCATAGAGGATGGGCGGCGCCAGCACTTCGCCGTAGGTGGAGACGAGGAGCTTGGGCCGGGCGCGGCGAAAGCGATCGGCCAGCGAGCGGAGCATGTCCGCGTCGACCAGCGGCATGTCGCCGAGCAGCACCACCGCGCCTTCCACGTCCTCGGGCAGGGCGCGGATGCCCGCCCGCAGCGAGGTGTTCATTCCCCGCGCGTAGTCGGCGTTCTCCAGCACGGTGCAGGCGAGCCCTTCGAGCTCCGCGCGGATGCGTCCGCTCTCGTGACCGACCACCGCGAGGACGGGATCGAGCCCGGCCGTAAGCGCGGTGCCGACGGCCCGGCGCACCACGCTCGTCCCGCCGAGCTGGAGCAGCATCTTGTTCGTGCCCATGCGGCTGGAAAGGCCGGCGGCGAGGACCACGCCGGCGATGCGCTCACGAGGCATGGATGCCCGCTTGCCGGACGCGCAGGTGCGAAGGCTCGCGGCGCGCGTGCACCGCCAGCATCTCGGCCACGATGCTGACCGCCACCTGCTCGGGGCCGTCGGCGCCGAGGTCGAGGCCGATGGGCGCGAAGAGCTTCGCCGGAATCCAGGGCCACCTCGCGAAGCACCTGCTCCTTGCGCACGCGCGGGCCGAGCAGCCCGATATAGGCGAGCGGCTGGTCGGCCAGCGCGCGCAGCCAGTCGCGGTCGTGCGCGAGGGCATGCGTCTGCACCACCGCGAAGTTGCGCCGCGAGATGGTCAACGGCAGACCGGCGACGCCGTCCGAGGGGCGGCGCAAGCAGAGATGGAGCGGCGGCGGAAAGCGCTCGGCGGTGAGGTAGGCGGGGCGGTGGTCCACCACCGTGACCTCGAATCCGTTCTGCCTCGCGAGGCGGGCGAGCGGCATCGCGTCGTCCCCGGCGCCGAAGATGAAGAGGCGCGGCGGCGGCCGCAGCACGTCGACGAACGCATCGCCCATGCGCTCCGCCCCGGAATCGCCCTCGAGCAGCGGTCCGGCGCGGCGCGCCAGGGCAAGATCCGTTTCCGACGACCCGCTGGTGCCGCTCAGGACACCCCGGGCCAGCACCAGGGTGCGCCCCTCGCCGGCGCCCGCCAGCAGCGTGATGGGCGCGTAGGGAACGCCGGCGCGCGCCAGCTCGTGCATCTGCTTTCCGGGGCCTTCCATGAAGGCGGCGTCGATGCGCTGGACGTAGACGTCCACGGCCCCTTCGCACCCGAGCCCGAGGCCCCAGAGCGTCTCCTCGTCGCCGCCGGTGTCGTAGTGCAGGAGACGGTTCGGCGCGCCGCGGATGACCTCCAGCGCCTGGGCGCGGACGTCCGACTCCAGGCATCCGCCGCTCACGCCCCCGCGCGTGTCGCCGCTCGCTTCGATGAGGAGCTTGGCGCCCGGACGCCGGTAGGCCGAGCCGGAGATCTGCACCACCGTCGCCACCGCTGCGGCGCGTCCCTGTGCGGTCAGCTCCGAGAGCCGATCGAGGATCAGTGCAGTCTCCACCCAATGCTTCACGAAACAGGCCCCCCGGCCACTGTGGAGTCGCATAGTACCAGCACGATTGTCCGATTCCAATCTGCGGTCGTGGATTCGGCCGTTTGACGGCCCGGGCGACGGCGTGCTTCTGTGCCCGCGATATCGAGGGAACGCGTGGATTGAATCGCACAGCTCATCGGACAACTCGACCGCGAGGCGTACGTAGCCGACCCCGCCATCGCCACCTCCCTGCACCTCGCCATGGAGCTGCGCAAGCCGCTGCTCGTCGAAGGACACGCCGGCGTGGGCAAGACGGAAATTGCCAAGGTGCTTGCGCGGGTCATGGGCGCGGACCTCATCCGCCTGCAGTGCTACGAGGGCCTGGACGCCTCGACCGCGCTCTACGAATGGAACTACGCGCGGCAGCTCTTGCACATCCGGCTTCAAGAGAAGGACGGCCGCGCCGCGGCCGACGCCGAGGCGCGCATCTTCAGCGAGGACTTCCTGCTCAAGCGGCCGCTCTTGCAGGCCATTGCGCACCAGGGGCGCCCGCCGGTGCTGCTGGTCGACGAGATCGACCGCAGCGACGAGGAGTTCGAGGCCTTCCTGCTGGAGGTGCTCTCCGATTTCCAGGTGACGGTCCCCGAGCTGGGCACCATCGTCGCCCGGGAGCGGCCCCACGTCATCCTCACCTCCAACCGCTCCCGCGAGCTGTCGGACGCGCTGCGGCGCAGGTGCCTCTACCTCTGGATCGACTATCCGCCGTTCGAGAAGGAGCTCTCCATCGTCCGGCGGAAGGTGCCCGGCGCCGGCGAGGCCCTGGCGGCGCAGATCGTCGGGCTGGTGCAGCACCTGAGAACGGCCAAACTCTCCAAGGTGCCCGGCGTTTCCGAGACGCTGGACTGGGCGGCGGCGCTGGCGGTGCTGCACGCGTCGCACCTGACGCCGGAGGTGGTGGGCGAGACGCTCGGGTGCGTGGTGAAAGACGAGGCGGACCTGCGCAAGGTCCGCGGCGAGCTGCTCGCGGGGCGGCTGCCCGTGGGCGCTGCGTGAACGGCGACCTCGTCGAAAAAGTGGTGGGCCTGTGCAGGGCCCTGCGCGGCCGCGGAATGACGGTGACCACCGGCCATGCCATCGATGCCGTTCGCGCCCTCCGCTGTGGCGCGCTGGAGACGCGAGAGCGCACGTATCTGACCTTGCGCTGCGTGCTGGTGGGCCGGCCCGAGGAGCTGGAGATCTTCGACGAGGTGTTCGAGGAGCTCTTCTCCAGGGAGCGGGAATTGCCCGAAGGACCCGTGCGCGTCCATCGGCGCTCCCCGCCGCGCGATGAGGCCAGCGTGCCCTCGCTCTCGTCGTGGAGCGAGCCGGGCAACGAAGCCGGCGAGGGCGAGGAGCCGGAGGAGGTGCCGGCGGCGAGCGACGCCCATGCGCTGTCGGACAAGGACTTCAGCAGCTTCGGCGCGGAGGAGCTGGACGAGATCCGGCGCATCTCCGCGCGCATCGCGCGGCGGCTCGCGGCGCGTCCCAGCCGGCGCTGGAAGTCGGGCCGGCGCGGTCCCAGGGTGGACCTGCGGCGCACGCTGCGGCGGACGCTCTCCACCGGCGGCGAGGCGATGGACCTGCGCTTCCGCAAGCGCCGGCCGCGCAAGACGCGCATCGTGGCGCTCTGCGACGTCTCCGGGTCCATGGACCTCTACAGCCGCTTCTTGCTCCAGTTTCTCTACGCCCTGCAGGGCACGGTGGCGCGGGTGGAGAGCTTCGTCTTCTCCACCACGCTGCGGCGGGTGACGGAGCTGTTGCGCCAGCCCGACTACGCGCTGGCGCTGCGCGGGCTTTCCGCCGAGGTGCACGACTGGTCGGGCGGGACCCGCATCGGCGCCTGCCTCGCCGAGTTCAACCGCGACTATCCCGCGCTCGTGGACGGGCGCACGGTGACGCTGATCCTCAGCGACGGCTGGGACACCGGCGACCCGGCGCTGCTCGGGGCGGAGATGGAGTCGCTGCAGCTTCGCAGCCGCAGGGTGATCTGGCTCAACCCGCTGCTGGGAAGCCCGGGCTACGAGCCGCTCACGCAGGGGATGCAGGCGGCGCTGCCCCACGTCAGCGTCTTCGCGCCTGCCCACAATCTGTTGGCGCTGCGGGCGCTGGAGCGGCACCTGCTCGCCTAGCAGGGCCCGGAACGAAGTTTCAGCGAAAACCCTGCTACGCTTTTCGCTCGAGGAGGTTGGCCATGAAAGCGCGACGGATCGTGCGGGGACAAGGCATCGCGCCGGGGCTGGTGCTGGTCCGCGCCGTGGGCGACCTGCCCAAGGGGCGCGTGCTCTCGGCGGCGGACGTGAGGGCCCTCGACGCGCTGCCCTGGAGCGAGGTGCAGGTGCTGGAGGCCGAGCCGGGCGACCTCCACGAGGAGGTGGCGGGGCGCAGGCTCGCCACCGCTGCCGCAGGCGAAGGCGTGGAGGCCGCCGAGATGGAGGGCGGCTCGTTGCCGCTGGTGGCGCGGCGCCGCGGCCTTCTCGAGTTCGACGCGGAGCGGCTGGCGCGGATCAACACCATCGCCGACCTGGCGCTGTATACGCTTCCGCGCGGATCCGTCGTCTCGGAAGGAGAGGTGGTTGGCCGCGCCAAGGTGGTGCCCTTCGTCACTCGCGAGGAGCGGGTGCGGCGCGCCGAGGAGATCGCCTCCGGGCTCGTGCGGGTGCGGCCGTTCCTTCCGCTGCGCGGGTCGCTGCTGGTGCACGAGCAGATCGCGGAGGCGGCGCTGCAGCGGGCGAAGGGCGCGTTCGAGCAGAAGCTCGCCTTCTTCGGCGCGGAGCTCACCGTGGCGCGGGCGGTTCCGGGCAACCCGGAGGCGCTGGCGGCGGCCATTGGCGAAGAGCAGCGCCGCGGCGCCGGCCTCCTGGTCCTGGCGGGAAGCCGATCGATGGATCCCGACGACCCGGTGCTGCGGGCGCTGGAGCTTTCCGGGGCGCGGATGGAGCGGCACGGAGTGCCGGCGTATCCGGGGACCTTGTTGTGGATCGCCTACCTCGGCGACGTGCCGGTGGTGGGCGCGCCTTCCTGCGGCATCTTCAGCCGCGCCACCTCGCTGGACGTGGTGCTGCCGCGCTTGCTGGCGGGAGACCACATGGACGTGGACGCCATCGCGGAGCTGTCCGCCGGCGGGCTCCTCGCGCCTTCGAGCTCGTATCAGGTGGCGCCGTACAAGCGCGGCATCCCCCGCGGGCAGCTCGAGTGAGCGCGCCGTACGGCGCGGTGGTGGTGGACCACGCCAAGAACCCGCGCAACCGCGGCGCGCTGGAGTCGCCCGACCTGGCGCGCGAAGGCACGAACCCGCTCTGCGGCGACCGGGTGCGCCTCGAGCTGCGCGTGCGCTCCGGCCGCATCGAGGCGATGGCGTTCCAGGCCGAGGCCTGCATGGTGACGGTGGCCGCGGCATCGATGCTGAGCGAGCTGGTGGCGGGCACCGCGGTGGAGGAGGCGCGCGCGTTGTCCGACGAGCGCCTCCTCGGCGCCCTGGAATCCGAGCTGCGCCCGTCGCGGGTGGGGTGCGCGCTCTTGCCGCTGCAAGTGCTGCGAGAGGCGCTGCGCTGAGGGCTCGCGAATCCGCGGGGCTGCGCTGGAATCTCTTCCAGCGGAGGATTCGATGAAGCCAAGACTCGACACCGCAGCGGTCTCGCCCAGCGCCTATCGCGCCATGTTCGGGCTGGAGAAGTTCATCCACGAGAGCAGCATCGAGCCGAAGCTCGCGCATCTCTTGAAGATGCGCGCCTCGCAGATCAACGGCTGCGCCTACTGCCTGGACATGCACTCCAAGGACGCCCGCGCGCTGGGAGAGACCGAGCAGCGCCTCTACGGCCTCGACGCCTGGCGCGAGGCGCCCTACTACACGGACCGCGAGCGGGCGGCGCTGGAATGGACGGAGGCGCTGACGCTGGTCACGGAAGGGCACGTCCCCGACGAGGTGTACGAGCGCGCGCGCAGCCAGTTCAGCGAGAAGGAGCTGGTGGAGCTGTCGATGATCGCGGTGGCGATCAACGGCTGGAACCGGCTGGCGATCGCGTTCCGGAGCGAGGCGGGGGCCTACCAGCCGCGGAAGTGACGCGCCGGGCGTTTCTTTCCGGAGGCTTGCTTCAACCGGCAATCCTGGTTGATGCTTCGGGCTGGCGAATCAACGCCGGACAACCGGAAGGGATGCCACCCTTGATCGTCTCCCGTATCCTCTGCTTGGCAGCTTTCGCCCTCGTCTGTGGTTGCACTGCCGAAACCATTCCCGTCAAGTACGAACCGCAGAACGTGGTGCGCTACCAGGGTCAAGCCGACGTCGGCAAGTTCACCTATGTCGCCACGCGGGACGGCATCGCCTCGAACCAGCTCGAGAACACCGAGCCCGCGTCGGTCTACATCGGCGCCGACGTCGCGGAGCTCGTGCGCCGGGCCACCGCTCTCGAACTGGAAAAGACGGGCGTTGCCCTCACGGAGCGGAGTCCCGTCCACGTTTCCGGCGACGTTCTCCGGTTCCTGGCCGACGATCTGGGTTTCAACGTGGATTGGACGTACTGCGTGCGCTACCGCGTCGCGCGCAAGAGCGACTCGCGCGAGGTGTTCGATGCGGTCTACGTGGTCGCGAAGAGGTCAGGAAAATCCCGATTGGCGGCTGACTTGACCCCCTCGGTCAATGAATTGATCCTCTCTGCATATGATCAGTTCATCCGTGACGACCGCGCCCGCGGAATCCTCGGCGCGGCGGCGGAAGAACTGGCTGCGCTGAAGCCGGTGACCCAGTCGGCGCCGCCCGCCGCCTGTGTGCCCCGGTCCAGGCTTCCGGCTGAAAAGCTGGTTCGCTGCGAGGTGGACAGCGACTGCAACGGCGGCAGGTCTTGTTACCAGAACACCTGCCGGAGGATGTAAGAGAGCAGTAAAGGTCGTTTCAATCACGGGCCGCGGTCGAGGAAGCGGCCCGAGCGGCGGCTACCTCTCGCGGCCGGCGCCTGAACGGCGCTGCAGTGTCGGGATGGTCGCGAGGACGGCAACCCAGACGCATTCGCAAAGAAGGACCCACCGGGCGGCGTGGGAGGCGGGCGCGCTGAAGAGAATGAATAGGTAAGCGCCAAGCAGCGCTACGATGGTCGTCAGGCTGGGAAAAGCGGCCACCAGGAGCCATCCAGCCGGAAACAGCCACATGAAATCGTAAAGGTGAAGGTAGGGCGAGGCGAGCAGGGACCCTACGATTCCAACCGAGTAGATCACCTCCACCCGCGCCCGGTGCTGCCTCGCAGCCCAAAGGGTGAGGGCCGCGGCGAGAAGCAGAACGCATGTGCGGAGCGCCGTCGAGTCGAACCTGCGCGCCAGGGTGTAATCCCACGCCACCATCATCTGGACCGGATGTGCCTGCGCCCAGGCCAGTCTCCCGACGTAGGATTCGACGCCACTGATGCCGATCAACATCGCCGTACCGCCAGCGAGCAGTGCGGCGAGAGCGGCCCATGCGGCGAATGCCCGGCGGTGCCCCGCCGCGAGAAGCACGAATGGGATGAGCTGCATCCCTTGCGGTTTGAGCGCGACCGCTCCTAGCAACAATCCTGCCGCGATTTCGTTGCCCGCCTTCAGCAGGCGATAGGATACGACGACGCACGCCATCTGCAATGGAACGACCTGACCCTGCAGCAGACCCAGTTGAACTGCATAGGGCACGAACAACATGAGGACGAGAACGAGCCGAACGAGCAAACCCGCTTCGACCGAGACCCAACAGCACACGACGATTGAGAGCACCAGCAGCGCCGACCAGAGAGGATAGGCGGCTTCCGGCGACAACACGGTGAATGGCGCAATCAACAGTGACATCAACGGCGTGTACACGTTTGGCAGGAAGGTGCGAATCCCCAGTCGGTCGGCGACGAGTTGCTGCGAGTGGGCGTCGTAAAGATGATTCCACCCGTACCGGCGCCCGATCAGCGCGGTCGCGTAGTAACGCGTGAAATCCAGGGATCTCAGCTCATCCCCCCGGATGGCGACCCAATGGAGGAACAGCCGAGCCACCCAAGGAATCATCGCGGAGGAGGCCGCGATGCCGACAATGGTACGTAAGCGTTTCGACGCTTGCGGTGACAAGGCAGGCTGCGCTCCCGTCCCCTTGTACCATGACGTCACAATCTCCGTTTGTTTCGACCTGGATCGCTCAGCAACGGCGGCGGTCGTCGGAGAGGGCCTCGGCGTCGGTTGCGATACGCGAACGCTCGTTACGGGCAGGACCCTGCGCTGTTGAAACAGGCGCCTTCAACGCATTTTCCACAGGTCTTCCCCACGGGGCAAGCGTTGCACGCATACGATCGGCCGCACCCGTCGGACGCGAATTGACCACACCCGAGACCGGCGCACGCCGCGCTCTGCGAGAGCGGAGTGCAGCATCCCCCCTGGTAACAGGTCCTGCCGGAGTCACACGCGAGACCACACGTTCCGCAGTTGAATACGTCATTGTCCTTCGTGACGCACCGGCCTGAGCAAAGACTGCGGCCGCCCGCGCATGCACACGTTCCATTGCATACGTTGCGGACCTCGAACCACTGTGCGAGGAGACCGCGCGGACCGCTGGTGCAGCGGTTGCCGATACAACCCGACTGCTGTGCGTGGACTGTCCCGGTAAATGTGAACCGACCACTCGAGTCGAGCGAGTATGTCGAGTTGCCATTTGCTCCAGGTGCGAAATACGCCGTATTATACGTGGGTCCCACAAGAACCGGAGTCGCGTTGGTCAAGGTACTTGTCTCTATGTTGAACGTATCCATGACGGTCGAAGAGTCTGTATTGGTGGTGCACATTTGGTATCCCACTACCGTCGACCAGGATTGTTGCGGGGGCGTTGGCGGGTTGAGCCGAATCATCAGGTCGACGGGATGCATCTCGAGATGGCCGAGATGAGCGGTGTTTGACTGATCCCAGCACGAATTGTTGCTGCTCATGTCAGCATCGCTGCCATTATGCAGGTTGTCGTACCAAAGTGTGCCCACAAGTCGAACGTAATCTCCTGGTTTAAAATTATATATTGTCAAGCCTCCGCGGCCATCGCTTTTCGGACCACTACCCATCGGAAATGGCCAAAAAACGAGGGTATTGGGGTGGGCATTACTGAAACCTTGTGTGCATGTCGGGGGATCGGCGCACGAAGTGTATGTATAATTGTTCTCCCATCCGTGCGGGATTCGTGTCAATGAGGTCCAATTTGCGCCGTTCCGGTCCCACGTCCACCCGTCGACCTCGACATGAATGATTGGAGCGCCGAAGCCGCCGTATGCGGATCCGTTGGGTCCCGACGGTGAAAGCTCCGCTCGCGGAGAGCCGCCGTTGATACCAACGGGAGGCCAGTTTGGCGAGCGGTACCCGAAGTTCGCGATGTTCGAAGGCGGGACCCATCTCGCGATTGAGTCTATGGTGTTCAAGGCGTGCGCAGCGTCGACAGCCGTCGGTGTCCACCCGACGTCCAGTAGTATGTCAAAATGCCACTCCGAATCGGACTCGCCGAAGCCGGCGAAAGTGAGCCATCCGCGGATCTCGGCTTGCTCCAGCGCGGCCGGGGCGCCTGCCACTCCCTGGAGACTCGAGCAGGTGTATGAGTGCGTCGCGCAAGCGCAAAAAGGGTCGTCTGGACAGCCCGGCGGCTTGCAGCCGTTTCCGCAGAAGTAACCCGACGCAGGAGCCGCCCCATTGAATGTCAGCCATGCCGATGCGTCGGTCGCGTTCCAGGGGAAACTGAGCGGTACGGCTTGACCGGTATCGATATTGTACGCGAGCGGCGCGTCCTGCGAGGGGTCCCGTGAGGAGATCGGGGGCTCACGCCATCTTCCGGGCATGTCGGCGCGTGACTCATCAGCGGCGATAACCAAGAGAAACGCGGACGTAATCGCGAACGCAACTTTCCGGTTCCGAGTTGACGTGGATGCCATTGTCCCTCCTCCGCTTCGAGGCTGCATTAGACGGATTCGAGTTCATGCTGATGCGGTGGAGGACGAAGTTCATCCATACGTCAGGTGTCATTGTCAATCGTCGGCCGCAATGTCGTGGAATCAAGCGATGTTGCCGTGTTTAGCGCAGTCACGCTTGGACGCGCTCTAGGGCTGCTGCGCCACATCGCCGACCGGAACCTCTTCGCGATGCTGGAGGAGTGGGGCTGGACAATGCGGTTCGCATGGGCGGCAAGGTCATGGAGAGAGCGAGGCAAGGGAAAGCAAGCCGGCGAAGGAGGGGACTCCAAAGAACGGCCATTGCAGGGCATTCTCGGGCCGGATGCAGAAATACTCATCCGTCCGCTCTCGGGGTGAAACGGATCGGCGTACTGGCGCGGGAAGGTCGTGCTTCGCCGATCGCTGTCATGCGCATGCGTCGCGCTCGCGCCGCGTGGACAGTGCGACAGGTGTTGGGACACTTCGCCACCATGTAAACGCTGGCGCCTCGTTGGGACGACCCTTGCTGTTCGGCGCGCTACATGGGCGCTGATGCTTCGGACGAGGCGCGCGGCGGTGACGCTCCGCGATGGCGCGGCGTCAGCGGAGCAACTCCGTGATCCAACGTGCGACGCGTCTCTGGGCCGGGCTATCTCTCCCGCGCCCGCGCCATCGCCCGGAGCACTGCGCGCTCGGTGTAGACCGAGGCGAGCTGGGCCTTGTATGCGGGAGACCCGATCAGGTCCTCGCGCAGCTCGATGCCTTCGGCGGCGCGCGCGGCTGCCGCCTTCACCGCCCCGGCGTCGGACTTCCCCTGCAGGGCCTGCTCCACGTACCCGGCGCGCGTCACTTTCGACCCGAGGCCGGTGAGCGCGATCCGCGACCACGCGACGGCGCCGCGGCCGTCGAGCGACACCTCAGCCGCGACGCCCACGATGGCGAAGCGCGAGGCGGGATTGGGCAGCTTCTCGTAGGCGCCCGCCGTGCGCGCGGGAGGCAGCGCGACGCGGATCTGCACCAGGATCTCGCCCGGCTGCAGCGAGGTGGTGAGCGGCCCCACGATGAGCTGCTCCAGCTTGATCGTGCGTTCGCCGCGCGGTCCCGCCACTACCACGGAGGCGTCGAGAGCGGTCATCACCGCGGGCCAGTCCGCCGAGGGGTCGGCGTGCGCCAGGCTCCCGCCGATAGTGCCGAGGTTGCGCACCTGCGCGTCGCCGATGAGCGCGGCCGCCTCGGCGGCCATGGGCAGCCTCTTGCGCACGAGCTCGGAGCTGGCCATCGCCGCATGGGTGGTGAAGGCGCCGATCTGCAGCGCGCCGTTCGCCTCGCGGATGCCGGTGAGGCCCTCCACCTTGCGCAGGTCCACCACGTGCGCGGGCTGCGCGAGGCGCAGCTTCATCAGCGGCACCAGGCTCTGGCTGCCGGCCAGCACCTTCGCCTCCTCGCCATACTTGCCGAGGAGCGCGAGCGCGTCCTGGAGCGTCGAGGGCGCGTGATACTCGAAGGAAGCAGCGTACATGGTGTCCTCTCCTCAGGCCCGCCCCGCCGAAGGCGGGATAGGGCCTGCGTGGTTTCTGCGCGTCGCCGCGAAGGCGGCGACACGCTTGCGGTTACGCGCCGTTGGGGTTGCGGCCGCGAAGTGCTTCCCAGATGCGTCCCGGCGTGAGCGGCATGTCCAGGTGCGTGATCCCGAAGGGCGAGAGCGCGTCCATCACCGCGTTGGCCACGCAGGCGGTGGAGGCGATGGTGCCGGTCTCGCCCGCGCCCTTGATCCCGAGCGGGTTCACCGGGCTGGGCGTCTCGGTGCGTCCCACCTCCAGCGAGGGCACGTCGTCCGCGTGCGGCATCGCGTAGTTCATGAACGAGCCGGTGACGAGCTGTCCCTCCTCGTCGTACTCGGCGTGCTCCCAGAGCGCCTGCGAGACGCCCTGCACGATGCCGCCGTGGACCATGCCGTCCACGATCATCGGGTTGATCACCCGCCCCAGATCGTCCACCGCGAGATAGCGCACCAGCTTCACGTTGCCGGTGTCGCGCGTCACCTCCACCACGCAGATGTGCGTGCCGAAGGGGAAGACGAAGTTGCCGGGGTCGAAGAAGCTGATGGCCTCGAGGCCCGGCTCCAGGTTCTTGGGCATGTTGTGGGCGAGGTAGGCCATCAGCGCGACGTCGCCGAAGGTCTTGAACCGCCCCGGCGTGCCCTTGACCGCGAACTTGCCGCTCTCGTAGACCACGTCGGCTTCGTTGGCCTCGAGCAGGTGGGCGGCGATCTTCTTCGCCTTCTCCTTGATCTTCTGCGTGCCCATGTAGATGGCGGCGGTGCCCACCGGGCCGCTGCGGCTGCCGTAGCTGCCCATCCCGAACGGCACCTGGCCGGTGTCGCCGTGGACGATCTCCACGTCCTCGATGGGAAGCTGCAGCTCGTCCGCGGCCACCTGCGCAAACGTCGTCTCGTGTCCCTGGCCGTGGCTGTGCGAGCCGGTGAAGACCGTCACCTTGCCGGTGGGATGCACGCGGACGGTGGCGCTCTCGTAGAGGCCGGCCTGCGCGCCCAGCGCGCCGGCCACCTGCGAGGGCGCGAGCCCGCACGCCTCGACGTAGGTGCAGAAGCCCACGCCGAGGTAGCGCCCTTGCTTGCGCGCCTGCTCCTGCTCCTTGCGGAAGGCCTCGTAGTCGAACGTCTCCAGCGCCTTGTCCAGCGCGCCCTCGTAGTTGCCGCTGTCGTACATGACCGCGACCGGCGTCTGGTAGGGGAACTTGTCCTTGGGGATGAAGTTCTTGCGGCGGATCTCCAGGCGGTCCATCCCCAGCGCGTGCGCGGAGAGGTCCATCATCCGCTCGACCAGGTAGCAGGCCTCCGGCCGGCCCGCGCCGCGATACGCGTCCACCGGCGTGGTGTTGGTGAAGATGGCGGTCACCTCGACGTGGATGGCCGGCGTCAGGTAGCAGCCGGCGAGCAGCGTTCCGTAGAGGTAGGTGGGAATGGCGGGCGCGAAGAGCGAGAGGTACGCGCCCATGTTGGCGTTGGTCTTCACCCGCAAGCCGAGGACGCGGCCGTCGTCCGAGAGCGCCATCTCCGCCTCGGTGTAGTGGTCGCGGCCGTGCGCGTCGGTGAGGAAGCTCTCGCGCCGGTCCGCCGTCCACTTCACCGGCTTGAGCAGATTTCGCGTCGCCCAGGTGACCACGCACTCTTCGGGATAGACGAAGATCTTGGAACCGAAGCCGCCGCCCACGTCGGGCGAGATCACCCGCAGCTTGTGCTCGGGCATGCCGAGCACGAACGCCGACATGAGCAGGCGGTGCACGTGCGGGTTCTGCGTCGTCAGCCAGAGCGTCACCTCGCCCGTGCCGGGGTTGGCGCTCGCCAGCGAGGCGCGCGGCTCGATGGCGTTGGGGATGAGCCGGTGGTTGCGGAAGCTCTGCTTCACCACCTTGGCCGCGCCGGCGAAGGCCTTGTCGGTGGCCGCCTTGTCGCCGAGTTGCCAGCGGAAGGCGACGTTGTCGGCCGCCTCGTCGTGGAGGGAGGGCGCGCCGGGCTGCAGGGCCTTGGCCGCGTCGGCCACCGCCGGCAGCGGCTCGTAGTCCACGCTCACCAGCTCCGCCGCGTCGCGCGCAATGTAAGGAGACTCGGCGATGACCACCGCCACGGCCTCGCCCATGTAGCGCGCGCGGTCGATGGCGAGCACGTGGCGCGGCGGGATCTTCATGCCGGGGATCGAGCCAGCCCACCGGGATGGGCTTCATCCCGGACGCCGCCGAGATCCTTGCCGGTGTACACCGCGGTCACGCCCTTGAGCTTCTTCGCCGCGGTCGCGTCGATCCCGCGGATGCGCGCGTGGGCGTGCGGGCTGCGCACGAACGCGGCGTGCAGCGTGCCGGGGAGGCGGACGTCGTCGACGTAGTTGCCCTTGCCGGTGATCAGCCGCGGGTCCTCGCGCCGCTTGATGCTCTGTCCGAAGAGCCGGTCGGTCATGGCTGCCTCGCGGAAGCGGCCTGCTGCACCGCCTTGACGATGTTGTTGTAGCCGGTGCAGCGGCAGAGGTTGCCCTCCAGCCCGGCGCGGATCTCGGCCTCGCTGGGGTGCGGATTTCTCGCCAGAAGGTCGCAGGTGGAGACGATCATGCCCGGCGTGCAGAAGCCGCACTGCAGCCCGTGCTGGTCCCAGAACGCCTGCTGCATCGGGTGAAGCTTCCCGTCCGCCGCCAGGCCTTCGATGGTGGTCACCGAGCGCCCCTCCGCCTGCACCGCGAAGAGCGAGCAGGATTTCACCGCCGCGCCGTCGAGCAGCACGGTGCAAGCGCCGCACTGGCTGGTGTCGCAGCCGACGTGGGTGCCGGTGAGCCCGAGCACGTCGCGGAGGAAATGGACGAGCAGCACCCGAGGCTCGACGTCGCGAGTCTCGGAGACGCCGTTGACTTTCATCGTGATGGAGGCCACGCATCCCCCTTCCAGGCCACAGCGCATGCGACCGCCCGGAGTGAGCCGTGCGCGTTAGCACCCCGAACCTGGACGGTCAACACCGCGGCGCGGCGCGCATCGCTTGTCCGCGCCGTTCATCCATGCTCGAAGTTCCCAAAGGAGGCCGCCATGATGAAAGTCGCCCTGTTCGCCCGTCTTCGCGCCAAGCCCGGCAAGGAAGCGGAGCTGGGGAAGTTCCTCGAAAGCGCCCTGCCGCTCGCGCAGGCGGAGCCCAAGACGGCGGTCTGGTTCGCGCTCAAGTTCTCGCCCGGCGAGTACGGGATCTTCGACGCGTTCGAGGACGAGTCCGGGCGCAAGGCGCACCTGGAAGGGGCCATCGCCGCGGCCTTGATGAAGAAGGCGCCGGAGCTCCTGGCGGAGGCGCCGAAGATCGAGCGGGTGGACCTGCTCGCCGTCAAGACCTGAGCGGTCGCAGGAAGCAGGACAACCCGACGCTCGAAGGCCGCTGCCCGGCGGGCGGCGCCGGGGGCGACTGCGCTCACTCCGCCCGCAGCGCCACCACGGGGTCGACGCGCGAGGATCGAGGAGGCGGCTGGGCTGCAAAGAGCGAGTAGAGACGTCGTTCTATGCGGGCCGATCGGGCTTGCTGGCTGCAGTCCGGGCCAGACCCTGCCACTTACGGAACGCGTCCATCGTCTCCTCGAGCCAGCGGAGCCGCTCCGCGTACGAAAGCCGCAGATTGCGTCGCAGTTGAGCCCTGCGATGCTCCGCGAAGCTCTTCGCGGCGTCGTCCGCGTTCATCCGGCTTCCTCTGCCAGCACCCGCAGCGCCTCGATGTCGGCGAGGTCGACCGGCCGACCTGCGGCTTTCTTGAGGGCGACGAGGTCCTCCAGCGCGACGACAGTCGCGACCGTCGACGACAATGGCACGCGGACGGCGCGAGAATAAGCCGCCTCGAAATCCAGCGGTTCCGACGCGAACAAGTCCACTTCGAGACCTGGGAATCGATCGCTCCAGAGACCAAAAACGGTCATACCCTTGTCTTCGACCCAGGTCCGGCGGGCCGCGGCGTCCGCGAACATGACCGCTGGGACGGGAGCTATCGGGTGAAAGCCGAGTCCCTCCAGCGCCCGAACCGCCTCCCGGGCGTTCTCGGGGTTGAGCTGAACGATCAGGTCCAGATCCGCGGTGGCGCGCAAGTGACCGTGCAGGACAACGGCCACTCCGCCGACGACGAGATACCGGACGCGCGCCGCATTGAGCGCAGAAAGCACGGCTTCGATGGCGCCGATCATGCATCCATCATGAAGTCGCTGCTTCGGGCGCGCAACCCTCGCGGTCTCGCCGTCGCGCGCGACAAACCATCCGCGGAGCCAGGTGCAGTTCGCCGCCCGCGTCCGCAATTCTTACACGCCCAAGGCGCGCCGGTGCGCCTCGAGCAGGTGGGCGGCAATGGAATCCACGCCTGTTCGGCGCGTCACCTGCGCGAAGACGGTGGGCCCGTCTCCGCGCATGCGGCGGGCGTCGCGGTCCATCACCGCCAGATCGGCGCCCACGTGCGGCGCCAGGTCGGTCTTGTTGATCACCAGCAGGTCCGACTGGGTGATGCCCGGGCCGCCCTTGCGCGGGACCTTGTCGCCGCCCGCGACGTCGATGACGTAGATGGTGTAGTCGGCCAGCTCGCGGCTGTACTGAGCGGCCAGGTTGTCGCCGCCGCTCTCCACGAAGAGGAGATCGGGGCGCACCTCTTCCATCAACTGCTCGAGCGCGAGCAGGTTGTGGCTGATGTCCTCGCGGATGGCCGCGTGCGGGCAGCCGCCCGTCTCCACGGCGCGGATGCGCTCTTGCGGCAGCGCCTGGTTGCGCACCAGGAACTCGGCGTCCTCGCGGGTGAAGATGTCGTTGGTGACGACGCCCAGGCTCAAGCGGTCGCGCAGCGTGCGGCAGAGCGCGAGCAGGAGCGCGGTCTTTCCGCTGCCCACCGGTCCGCCGATGCCGACGGTGAAGGCGCGGCGGGAGAAATCGCGGCCGCGCGGCGCTTCGCGCGCCTCGAAGTGTCCGGGGTGGTCGGCGTGGTCGTGGTCGCCTTCGTGACCCATATGAACCTCAGGACTGGAACAAGCGTGAGTACAGACGGTCGTGAGCGCCTTGCATCAGATCTTGCAGCGGCGCGGTGTGCGCGAGGGCCTGGGCGGGAGCTCGGCGCAGGCGGCGTGCACCTCGTCGAGCACCGGGCGAGAGCCCGGCCAGAAGCGCCTGCCCTTCGTGCGTGCCGCACAGTCCCAGGCGCACCGCGGCGGAGAGCATGCCGCGCGCCACGCTCCAGAGGAGCAGGCGCTGCGTCTCTTCGGCGGTGAGCCCGAGGGCGGCGCAGGTGGCGCCCCAGAGCGGCGCGAGGTGCAGGCGCAACCCGCGGGAGACCGCGACCACCGGCGTGAGCTCGCGGGGAAAGATGCGCTCGCAGGTGGAGAGCAGCGCGCGGCCTTGCGTGCGGCTGGCGCGGTTCGCCACGTGATTCGCGAGGAAGGCTTCCGCCTGCGCGTCCAGCGCCGGGAGCGCCGCAAGGTCGAGGAAGGCCGCGCGCGCGAGCGGCGCGCGATCCGTAGCCCGCCTGCCAGATGGCGTCGCGCAGGTGCCGGCGCAGGTCGGGCACCTCGCGCGCCTGCGCCGCCGCCTCCAAGCCATGGGAATGGGCGAAGCCGCCGGTGGGAAAGGCCGAGTCGGCGATCTGCAACGTCCTCCACATGCGCGCCTCAGAAGAGCGAGTAGCGCTGCGAGAGCGGCAGCGTGACGGCAGGTTCGCAGCGGAGCAGGTCGCCGTCGGCGCGCACCTCATAGCTCTCCGGATCCACCTCCAGGCGCGGCAGCGCGTCGTTGAGCTTCATGTCTTTCTTGCCCAGCCCGCGGCAGCCGCGCACCGCGGACAGCGTCTTGCGCAGCCCCAGCGCCGCGACGGTGCCCTCCTCGTGCGCGCGCCGGGAGACGAAGGCCAGGCTGACGGCGCCGGGCGCGCGCGCCCCGAACATGGGCCGCATCATCAGAGGCTGCGGCGTGGGGATGGATGCCCCGGCGTCTCCCATCTGCGCCCAGGCGATGAACCCGCCCTTGATCACCAGCTCGGGGCGCAGTCCGAAGAAGGCCGGCTTCCACAAGCACCAAATCCGCGAGCTTGCCCGGCTCCACCGAGCCCACCTCGTGCGCGAACCCGTGCGCGATGGCCGGGTTGATGGTGTACTTCGCGACGTAGCGGCGGATGCGCAAGTTGTCCGAGGCGCCGGTCTCGCCCGCCAGCGCGCCCCGCTGCTCGCGCATCTTGTGGGCCGTCTGCCAGGTGCGGGTGATCACCTCGCCTACCCGGCCCATGGCCTGGCTGTCGCTGGACATCATGCTGATGGCGCCGAGGTCGTGGAGGATGTCCTCCGCGGCGATGGTCTCACCGCGGATGCGGCTCTCGGCGAAGGCCACGTCCTCGGGGATCTCCCGGTCGAGGTGGTGGCAGACCATGAGCATGTCCAGGTGCTCGTCCAGCGTGTTGACGGTGAACGGCCGGGTGGGATTGGTCGAGCGAGGGCAGCACGTGCGGCACGCCGCAGACGCGCAGGATGTCCGGCGCGTGCCCGCCGCCCGCGCCCTCCGAATGGTAGGTGTGGATGGTGCGGCCCTTGAACGCCGCGATGGAGTCGTCGACGAAGCCCGACTCGTTGAGCGTGTCGGTGTGGATGGTGACCTGCACGTCCTCCGGCTCCGCGGCGGCCAGGCAGCAGTCGATGGCGGCCGGCGTGGTGCCCCAGTCCTCGTGCAGCTTGAGGCCGATGGCGCCGGCGCGGATCTGATCGAGCAGTCCTTCCGGCCGCGAGGAGTTGCCCTTGCCGGTGAAGCCGACGTTGAGCGGCAGCCCGTCCACCGCCTGCAGCATGCGCGCGAGGTTCCAGGCGCCCGGCGTGCAGGTGGTGGCGTTGGTTCCCGTGGCCGGCCCGGTGCCGCCGCCCACCCAGGAGGTGATGCCGCTCGCCAGCGCCTCGTCGGCCTGCTGCGGGCTGATGAAATGGATGTGCGAATCGACGCCGCCGGCGGTGAGGATGAGACCTTCTCCGGCGATCGCCTCGGTGGTGACGCCCACCACCAGCCCGGGCGTGACGCCGGCCATGGTGTCCGGGTTGCCGGCCTTGCCGATGCCGCGGATGCGGCCGTGCTTGATGCCGACGTCCGCCTTGTAGATGCCGGTCCAGTCGAGGATCAGCGCGTTGGTGATCACGCAGTCGAGCGCCTCCGCGTCGCCGGCGCCCGCCTTCTGCCCCTGGCCGTCGCGCAGCACCTTGCCCCCGCCGAACTTGCACTCGTCTCCGTAGGAGGTGAGGTCGCGCTCGACGCGGGCGACCAGCGCCGTGTCCCCGAGCCGCACCCGATCTCCCTCGGTGGGACCGTAGAGGTCGGCGTAGTGCCTGCGCTCGATGCGGCGGCTCACGGCGCGCTCCCGCCGGCGAAGGCGACGAGCTGGACGGTCCTGCTCTCGCCCGGCTCGAAGCGCACGGCGGTGCCGGCGGGGATGTCGAGGCGCATGCCGTGCGCGCGCTCGCGGTCGAAGAGCAGCGCGCGGTTGGTCTGCGCAAACGGATAGTGGCTGCCCACCTGGATGGGCCGGTCGCCGCGGTTCACCACCTCGAGCGCGACGGCCTTCCGCCCGGCGTTGAGCTCAATCTCTCCCTGCGCCACCAGCACTTCGCCGGGAACCGGGCGCGTCGGCGACCGGCGACCAGGCGTTCGGGCATCGGGCAGGAAGCTTCCGTAGAGCGCCAAGCGCCACGTCTCCGCTCTCCAGCGCGATGGGATGGTGCACGGTGACGAGCTTGGTGCCGTCGGGGAAGGTCCCCTCCACCTGCACCTCGGAGACGAGCTCGGGCACGCCGGCCATCACCTGCGCGCGGCCGAGCATGCGCCGGCCCAGGTCCATCAGCTCGGCGACGCCGCGGCCGTCGCGGATCAGCTCGAGGAGCTGGGTGGCGATCAGCGCCACCGCCTCGGGATAGTTGAGCCGCAGCCCGCGCGCCAGGCGCTTCTGCGCGAGAAACCCGGCGCCGTGCAGGACGAGCTTGTCGAGGTCACGCGGCGTGAGGTGCATCGAGCCTCCAGGGGTCGTCTCCGAGAGCGGTGCGCAAGGCGCCGAGGTGTTCCCGCAGCGCGGCGAGAAGGATCTCCACCCGCTCCGCGGCCAGCCGCACGACCAGCGCATCGGGGCCGAGCGGGCTCGCCGACTGGAGCAGCCGCCCCCCTGGGCGCAGCGGGTGCGCGTCGATGGCGGAGCGCACGGCGTCCCGCTGGAAGAGAGGCCCCGCGAAGAGCAGCGTGCCGAGGGCGTGGAAGCGGCCGAACCGCTCGCGCAGCGGCCCGTGCCTGGAGTCGAGCAGCCAGGCTTCGTCGAGGAGCGCGCGGCCTTCGCGGCGGACTGCGATGGCGCTGCGGCAGCGCGCGAAGTCCCAGCGGTCCCGGCCCGCGGAGAGCACGTCCCACAAGGCCAGGGACGCGCCCGTTGCCAGCTCCACCGAGGTGCGCTGCTCGAAGCGCGCGCCGGCGAAGCACGCGGCCGGAGCCGGCAAAAGGGCAAGCAGGCCGCCGGGCTCCACGCGCGCGGTGGTTTCGCTCTCGCAGCCCGCGGGCGAGCGGAACACGCGCGTCGGTCCCTGGGTGGTGACCAGGGCGAGCGCTCCGGGGCCCACGTCGATGCGCAGGCGCACCTGGTCGCCGTCCACCAGTCCCCCGCCCAGCGTGCTGACGTACGCCCACGCCGCGCCGCCGTGGTTGCGCGGAGTGAGCAGGCGCAGCGGGCTCTCGGCGTAGGCGGTGCGCACCGCCGTGCCTTTGAGCGCGCGCTGGAACGCGAGATGGCCGTGCGCGACCCGAGGCACGGCTGGCCTTGTACCGCGAATCACAGCGCCAGGTGCCGCCGCGCCTGCGCCGGGTCCAGGTCGGCGATGCGCCCGCGCATGACGATCTCGCCGCGCGAGAGGATGGCGTAGTGCTCGGCGAGCCCGAGCGCGAACTCGAGATACTGCTCCACCAGAAGCAGCGTCACGCCGCGCTGGACGAGCAGCCTCAGCACCTTGCCGATCTCCTTGATGGTGGAAGGCTGGATGCCTTCGGTGGGCTCGTCGAGGAGGAGCAGGCGCGGGCGGGAGACGAGCGCGCGCGCGATGGCGAGCTGCTGCTGCTGGCCGCCGGAGAGATCGCCGCCGCGCCTTCGCTGCATGGTGCGCAGGAGGGGAAACAGCTCCTCCAGCTCCGAGCGCGGCGCCACCTCGCCCGAGGCGGCGGACTCGCCCACCGCCAGGTTCTCCGAGACCGTCAGGCGCGAGAAGATCTCCCGCCCCTGGGGCACGTAGCCGACGCCGCGGCGCGCGCGCTGCCAGGGAGGCAGCCGGGTCACGTCGTGGGAGTCCAAGGTCACCGTCCCCGAGCGCGCAGGCACTTCCCCCATCAGGCAGCGCAAGAGCGTGGTCTTGCCCACGCCGTTGCGGCCGAGCAGCGCGGTGCAGGAGCCGGCCGGCACGTCCAGGTCGATGCCGCGCAGCGTGTGGCTGCCGCCGTAATACTGGTTGAGCCCGCGCACCGCCAGCATCATCGCCCCAGGTAGACTTCGACGACGCGCGGGTCGTCGCGCACGGTGTCCATGCTCCCCTCCACCAGCACGCGGCCCTCGTGCAGCACGGTCACGGTGGTCGCGATGCTCTCGACGAAGCGCATGTCGTGCTCCACCACCACCAGCGTGGTCGCGCTCTGGCCATGCCTGCCCGCGAGGGACTGGAAGAGCTCGCCCGTGCGCGCGGTCTCCTCGTCGGTCATCCCCGCCACCGGCTCGTCGAGCAGCAGCAATCGCGGCTCCTGCACCAGGAGCATTCCCATCTCCAGCCACTGCTTCTCGCCGTGCGAGAGCAGGTCGGCGAGGAGGTCCGCCTTCCCGCGGAGCCCGACCAGCGCCAGCACCTCGTCGATGCGCGCGTCCTGCGCCGGCGTGCGGCGCGCGCGCAGCGTGGGAAGGACGGTCTTCTCGCCCTTGAGCGCCAATTCGAGATTTTCCAAGACGGTGTGGTTGGGGAAGACGGTGGGCTTCTGGAACTTGCGGCCGATGCCCCGGCGCGCGATCTCCGGTTCGGAGAGCGTGGCCAGGTCGCTCTTCTCGCCGAAGAAGACCTCGCCGGAGTCGGGCCGGGTCTTGCCGGTGATCACGTCCATCAGCGTGGTCTTTCCCGCGCCGTTGGGACCGATGATGCAGCGCAGCTCCCCCGGTTCGACGATCAGGCTGAGCGAGTCCAGCGCCCGGAAGCCGTCGAAGGAAACCGTCACGCCGGAGAGGTAGAGGATGGGACCGCGCGGCGTGTCCAGGTTCATGCGGGCTCCTTGCGGAGCACGAGGCGCAAGATGCCGTCCGGCAGCCAGCGCGTCACCACGATGAAGACGAGCCCCAGCGCATAGAGCCAGAGGTCGGGAAAGGCCACGGTCAGCCAGCTCTTCGCCGAGTTGATCAGCGCCGCTCCCAGGAGCGGTCCGAGCAAGGTGCCGCGGCCGCCCACGGCAACCCAGACGGCGATCTCCACCGAATTGGCGGGCGACATCTCCGAGGGATTGATGATCCCGACCTGCGGGACGTAGAGCGCGCCGGCCAGGCCGCAGATGGCGGCGGAGAGCGTCCAGACGAAGAGCTTGAAGCGCACCGGGTCGTAGCCGCAGAAGCGCAGGCGATCCTCGGCGTCGCGGATGGCGGTGAGGACGCGCCCCAGCCTGGAGGAAACCAGCAGCTTTGCGCCCGCGAGCGTTGCCAGGAGCAGGGTCGCGCTCGCCACCAGGAGCGCCACGCGGGTCTGCGGGCTGGCCAGGGAGAAGCCGAGGATGCGCTTGAAGTCGGTGAACCCGTTGTTGCCGCCGAAGCCGGTCTGGTTGCGGAAGAAGAGCAGCATGAAGGCGTAGGTCAGCGCCTGGGTGATGATGGAGAAGTAGACGCCGCGGATGCGCGAGCGGAAGGCGAACCAGCCGAAGACGAAGGCGAAGGCGGCGGGCGCGAGCACCGCCAGGGCGGCCTGCTGGAGGAAGTGCTCGGAGCCGCGCCAGTACCAGGGCAGCTCCTTCCAGTCGAGGAAGACCATGAAGTCGGGCAAGACCGGGTTGCCGTAGACGCCGTCGCTGCCGATGGCCCTCATTAGGTACATGCCCATGGCGTAGCCGCCCAGCGCGAAGAAGAGGCCGTGGCCGAGGCTGAGGATGCCGGTGTAGCCCCAGACCAGATCCATGGCGATGGCGACGGTGGCGTAGCAGGTGATCTTCCCGGCCAGCGAAACGCCGTAGGAGAGAGGTGCAGCGCGCTCGACTCGGGCACCGCGAGGTGGAGTACCGGCACCACCACCGCCAGGAGCAGATAGCCG
Source organism: uncultured delta proteobacterium (assembly GCA_963792275.1). Taxonomy (GTDB): domain Bacteria; phylum Myxococcota; class Myxococcia; order Myxococcales; family 40CM-4-68-19; genus 40CM-4-68-19. The sequence continues at coordinate 264,905 of CAWBVQ010000002.1, read as the reverse complement.
CCCAGCACCGCGCTCCAGATGCGCGGTGGAAAGAGGGCTTTCGAGGCGCGGGGCGGGCGGGGATCGGCGCGAGCAGCGCCCGGAGCCAGCGCGTAGAGAGCGCGCATCACCGCGCTCATCGCTCCTCCGCCGCGCGCCCGCGCAGCGCGAAGAGGCCCTGCGGCCTGCGCTGGATGAAGAGGATGACGAAGGCGAGCACCGCGATCTTCGCCAGCACCGCGCCGGCGCTGGGCTCGAGCAGCTTGTTGACGAGGCCGAGGCCCAGCGCCGCGATCACCGTGCCCGCGAGCTGGCCCACTCCGCCCAGCACCACCACCATGAACGAGTCGACGATGAAGCCCTGTCCCAGCTCGGGACCGACGTTGCCGATCTGCGAGAGCGCGCAGCCGCCCAGGCCGGCGATGCCCGACCCGAGCGCGAAGGCGAGCAGGTCCACGCGAGGCGTCGCGACCCCGAGGCCCGCGGCGCGCTGGCGGTCCTGGGTCACCGCCCGCACCAGCAGCCCCAGCCGCGTGCGGCGCAAGAGGACCGAGACGAGCGCCAACACCGCGGCGGCGAAGAGCAGGATGGCCACGCGGTTCCAGGGCACCACCAGCCCGGGCAGCGGCGAGAAGCCGCCCGACATCCAGGCCGGATTGGCCACCTCCACGTTCTGCGCGCCGAAGGCCGTGCGCACCGCCTGCATGAAGAGCAGGCTCGCGCCCCAGGTGGCGAGCAGCGTCTCCAGCGGGCGGCCGTAGAGCTTGCGCACCACCAGGAGCTCGAGGAGGACGCCCGCGAGCGCCGCCGCCAGGAACGCGGCCGGCACCGCCGCGAGCAGGTACCAGTCGAATGCGGCGGGCGCGTGCAGGCGGAAGGCCCACTGCACCAGCCAGGTGGCGTAGGCGCCGATCATCAACAATTCGCCGTGCGCCATGTTGATGACGCCCATCAGACCAAAGGTGATGGCGAGCCCCAGCGCGGCGAGGAGCAGGATGCTGGCGAGGCTCAGCCCGCTGAAGGCGAGGCCGACCAGCTCCGCGCGGCGCAAGGACGCCTCCACGCTCTCGCTCGCGCGCCGCACGGCGAGCAGCACCGCCGGGTCCTTCTCCAGCGAGAGGCGTTGCACGAGCAGCCGGTTGCTGGCCGCACCCGGCGCGCGGCCGAGTTGCTCCACGGCCTTGAGGCGCTTCTCGCGATCCGGCGAGGCGAGCGCGAGCGTGGCCTGCGCGCTCTGCAGCGCCTCGCGCGCGCGGCCATCCTCTTCGCCAGCCAGCGCCGCCTCCACCGAAGCAAGCAGCGCGGGGTCGCCCGAGTCCTGCAGCGCGCGCGCAGCTTCCACGCGCCGCAGCGGATCGGTCGCACGGAGGTCCAGGATCGCCAAGGCGCGCAGGATCTGCCGGCGCAGGCGGTTGTTGATCCCGACCTTCTCCGCATCTTCCGACGTGACGGCGGCGCCGGTGAGCGCGTCCCGCAGTCGACCGCCCTCCTCGATCAGCGCCGCCCCGTGCGGCCCCGCATACAGCCGGCCGTCGAGGAGGGCGCGCAGCACCGGCGCCGCCGCCGCATCGCCCCCAGCGCCGAGGGTTGCGATGGCCTGCTCGCGCTCGCCCGGGCTGTCGCCGACCAGGTGGCCCAGGGCGGCTGGATCCAGCGCGGCGGCGAGCAGGACCGCGGCGAGTGCCGTCACTCCTACCGCTCCGCGTGCTTGTCGTTGCCGGGGATGAAGGGGCTCCAGGGCTGGGCCCGCACCGGCTTGTCGGTCTTCCAGACCACCTCGAATTGCCCGTCGCCCTGCACCTCTCCGATCATCACCGGCTTCCAGAGGTGGTGGTTGGTCTCGTCCATCCGCAGCGTAAACCCGGAAGGCGCCGCGAAGGTCTGGCCGCTCATCGCCTTGCGCACGGCGTCCACCCTGGTGGTCCCGGCCTTCTTCACCGCCTGCGCCCACATGTGGATGCCCACGTAAGTGGCCTCCATGGGATCGTTGGTGACGCGCGCTTCTCCGCCGGCGAGGTGGTTCTTCTTCACGTACGCCTTCCATTTCTGGATGAAGGCCGTGTTCTGCGGGTTCTTCACCGACATGAAGTAGTTCCAGGCGGCGAGGTGCCCGACCAGCGGCCTGGTGTCGATGCCGCGGAGCTCTTCCTCGCCCACCGAGAACGCCACCACCGGGATGTCGGTCGCCTTGAGCCCCTGGTTGCCCAGCTCCTTGTAGAAGGGCACGTTGGAGTCGCCGTTGATGGTGGAGATCACGGCGGTGCGCCCGCCCGCCCCGAAGGCTTTGATCTGCGCCACGATGGTCTGGTAGTCGCTGTGCCCGAAGGGGGTGTAGGTCTCGGCGATGTCGCCGTCCGCCACGCCCTTCGACTTGAGGAAGGCGCGGAGGATCTTGTTGGTGGTGCGCGGATAGACGTAGTCGGTGCCGAGCAGGAAGAAGCGGGTGGCGCCGCCGCCCTCCTTGGACATGAGATACTCCACTGCCGGGATGGCCTGCTGGTTGGGCGCCGCGCCGGTGTAGAAGACGTTCTGGGAGAGCTCCTCGCCTTCGTACTGCACCGGGTAGAAGAGCAGCCCGTCGAGCTCCTCGAACACCGGCAGCACCGACTTGCGCGAGACCGAGGTCCAGCAGCCGAAGACCGCCGCCACCTTGTCCTGCACGAGAAGCTGGCGCGCCTTCTCCGCGAAGAGCGGCCAGTTGGACGATGGGTCCACCACCACGGGCTGCAGCTTCTTGCCCAGCACGCCGCCCTTGGCGTTGATCTCCTCGATGGTCATGAGCGCCACGTCCTTCAGCGACGTCTCGCTGATGGCCATGGTGCCGGAGAGGGAGTGGAGGATGCCCACCTTGATGGTCTCCTCCCCGCGCGCGGGCAGGACGGCAAGGACTGCGAGCAGCAACGTCGCCAGGCGGGCGAGCTTCTTCGTCATGTGGGGGGCTCCTCGTGCGCTCTCGTCTGCAGGAAAAGAACTGCAAGCGCAGGACCAGCCTTGCCCTGCCGCACTTCGCTCTCGCCGCGCGATTCGTCCCGCCGGTGGGCACGACGAATTCGTCCGAATCGAGCCGGCAGCAAACGAAAACGTCGCCATTGGCGCGACGCGCACGGGGCAGTTCCGGGCAGGCGCGTAGACGCGCGGCCTTGCCCGGCATTCCGCGGAGCTACCACCTCGTCGTTTCCGGCAACGGACGCGACGGATTTGTCGGAGCCGCGGCGGCGAGGACCGCGTTTCCACTCTGCGGCGGCTCGCCTGCTTGCGTTTCGCATTTGACAAGCCGACGCGGCCTGCGTTACCGGTTGATGCATGAGCTCCGGCTTCCACCGCGCCGCAACCTCCGCTTCCGCGCGCGAGCTCACGCTGTCCCTCGTCCTTAGCCTCGTCGTCGTCGTCGGGCTGCTTCCGCTCATTAGCAGCGGGTGCGGGCCGCCAACCTGACCGAGGAAAGCCTTCGGAAGGATCCTGGCCCCCGCACCCATCCCGGTGCGGGGGTTTTTGTTTTCCAAGAGGTCGCGCATGTCGCAAGCAGCCGTCGTACAGCAGCACCGGGAAGCTCCTGCCGCCGCCGGAAAGACCGGCGCGCAGATCGTCTGGGAGGTCCTCGTCGCCGAAGGCGTCGACGTCGTCTTCGGGTATCCGGGCGGCGCGATCATGCCGACCTACGACGCGATGCCCGGCTATCCCATCCGCCACGTGCTCGTCCGCCACGAGCAGGGCGCGGCGCACATGGCAGACGGCTACGCGCGCGCCTCGGGGCGGGTGGGCGTGGCCATCGCCACCTCCGGCCCCGGCGCCACGAATCTGGTGACGGGCATCGCCACCGCCATGCTCGACTCGTCGCCGGTGGTCTGCATCACCGGCCAGGTCTCCTCCACCGCGCTGGGCAGCGACGCCTTCCAGGAGGTGGACATCACCGGCATCACGCTGCCGATCACCAAGCACAACTACCTGGTCACCCGCGCCGAGGACGTGGCGCCCGCGCTGCGCGAGGCATTCGCCATCGCCCGCGCCGGACGGCCCGGTCCGGTGCTGGTGGACATCACCAAGGACGCGCAGCAGGGCCGGGCGCGCTTCGATCCGGATGCGCCGGCGCCGAAGCCGCGCTGCGCGGGGCCGCTGCTGCGGGCGAGCCGGGCGTCGCTGGAGCGCGCCGCGGAGCTGATCGACGCGGCGGAGCGGCCGCTCATCCTCGCCGGCCACGGCGTGCTCAAGGCGGAGGCGAGCGAGCTGTTGCGCGCCTTCGCGGAGAAGACCGGCATCCCGGTGGCCTCCACGCTTCTGGGCCTGGGCGGCTTTCCCGCCTCGCACCCGCTCAGCCTGGGCATGATGGGCATGCACGGCGAGGCCTGGGTCAATACCTCGATGCAGGAAGCCGACCTGCTCATCGCCCTGGGCATGCGCTTCGACGACCGCGTCACCGGCAAGCTCGCGACCTTCGCGGTGCACGCGAGGAAGATCCACGCCGAGATCGATCCCTCGGAGATCAACAAGAACGTCAAGGTCGACGTCGCCCTGCCGGGCGATCTCCGCCAGACGCTCGAGCAGCTGACGCCGGCAGTGAAGGCGCGCGCGCGGACGCCGTGGATCGAGCGCATCTCCTCGCTGCGGGGCGAGGCGGCGCGCAGGGACGTGCAGTCGGTGCCCCACGGCGAAAAGCTGCTCGCGCCGCACGTGCTGCACGACCTCTGGCGGCTCACCGGGGGCAAGGCGCTGGTGGCCACCGACGTGGGCCAGCACCAGATGTGGGAGGCGCAGTATTACAAGCACGAGCGCCCGCGATCGCTGCTCACCTCCGGCGGCCTCGGCACCATGGGCTTCGCGCTGCCTGCCGCCATCGGCGCGCGTTTCGCCCGCCCCGAGGAGGAGATCTGGGTGGTTGCCGGCGACGGCGGCTTCCAGATGACCGCCTGCGAGCTGACCACCTGCGTGCAGGAGGGGCTCAAGCTCAACATCGCCATCATCAACAACGGCTATCTCGGCATGGTCCGCCAGTGGCAGGAGTTCTTCTACAACCGCCGCTACGTCGCGACGCCGCTGCGCAGCCCCGACTTCGTGGCGCTGGCAGAGGCGCACGGCCTGCGCGGGCTGCGGGTCACCCGGCGCGACGAGATCGCGGCCGCGGTGGCGTGGGCCCGCGCCGAGCCCGGCACGGTGCTGGTGGAGTTCAAGGTCGAGCAGGAGGAGGCCGTCTACCCGATGGTCCCGGCCAATGCCGACCTGCGCGACATGATCCGCCGCCCGGCGGCCGGACTGGAGATCGATCGATGAGCGCCGTCCCCAGCCTCGGCCTGCGGGCCTCCCAGACCGTCATCGTGCACGTGCAGGACCAGCCGGGAGCGCTCAACCGCATCGTCTCGCTCTTCCGGCGGCGCGCCTTCAACATCGACTCGCTCACCGTGGGGCGCACCGAGCGGCCCGGCGTCTCGCGCATCACGCTGGTGGTCCAGGCGGACGACGAGGCCGCCCACCGGCTGGAGACGCACCTCTACAAGCTGGTGGAGGTGCTCCGCGTCGAGGACGTGAGCGAGGCGGCGGCGGTGGTGCGGGAGATGGCCTTCGTCAAGGTGACCGCGCCCGCCGATCGCCGCAGCGAGCTCCTGCAGCTCTGCAACACCTTCCGGGCGCGGGTGGTGGACGTGGGCCCGTCGTCCATCATCGTCGAGAGCACCGGCGCCCCGGAAAAGCTCGACGGCCTCATCGAGGTGCTGCGGCCCTTCGGCATCCTCGAGATGGTCCGCACCGGCGCAGTCGCCATGCTCCGCGGCCAGGAGCCGGTTTCCCTTCCCGCAGTCCCGGAGGTCGCATCATGAGCCAGACCGATCGCGTTCTCGTCTTCGACACGACCCTCCGCGACGGCGAGCAGGCGCCCGGCGCGAGCATGAACCTCGCCCCCAAGCTGCAGGTGGCGAGGGCCCTCGCCTCTCTCGGCGTGGACATCATGGAGGTGGGCTTTCCCGTCGCCTCTCCCGGAGACTTCGCCGCGGTGGAGGCGGTGGCGCGGCAGGTGCAGGGCCCGGTGATCTGCGCGCTGGCCCGCGCCAGCCGGCCGGACATCGATGCCGTGCTCAAGGCGCTGGAGCCCGCGCCGCGCAAGCGCGTGCACGTGTTCCTCGCCACCAGCCCCATCCACCGGCAGCACAAGCTGCACATGTCGCCGGCGGACGTGGTGCGGGTGGCCACCGGCGCCATCGAGTACGCCCGCGAGCGCTGCGCGGACGTGGAGTTCTCGGCGGAGGACGCGGCGCGGACCGAGCCCGACTTCCTCGCCGAGGTGGTGGAGAAGGCCATCGAGGCAGGGGCCAGCACCATCAACATTCCCGACACCGTGGGCTATGCCGTGCCGGCGCAGTTCGGCGGGCTCATCGAGCACCTCAGGGCGCACGTGCGCGGCATCGAGAACGCCGTGCTCAGCATCCATTGCCACGACGACCTGGGCCTCGCGGTGGCCAACAGCCTCGCCGCGCTGCAGGCCGGCGCGCGCCAGGTGGAGTGCACCGTCAACGGCGTCGGCGAGCGCGCGGGCAACTGCTCGCTGGAGGAGGTGGTGATGGCCATCCGCACGCGCGCCGACTACCTGCGCCTGCACACCAACATCCGCACCCAGAACCTCCATGCCGCAAGCCGCGTGGTGGCCGGAGCCACCGGCTTCCAGGTCGCGCGCAACAAGGCGGTGGTGGGCCAGAACGCCTTCGCCCACGAGTCGGGCATCCACCAGCACGGCATGCTGCAGAACGCCGAGACCTACGAGGTGATGCGGCCCGAGGACGTGGGCTTCAAGAGCACCAGCCTGGTGCTCGGCAAGCACAGCGGCCGCCACGCGCTCGCCACCCGGCTGCGCGAGATGGGCCACGATCTCGAGCCGGGGCAGGTGGACCGCGTCTTCGAGGAGCTGAAGAAGCTGGCCGACAAGAAGAAGGAGATCTACGACGGCGACCTCGACGCGCTCCTGGTGGGCCTGTTCCAGAACGGCGGCGCCGGCCGCTGGCAACTGGTCAGCCTGAGCGCGGTGAGCGGCACCGGCACGCCGCCCAGCGCCGCCGTGTCGCTGCTCCGGCGCGACGGGCGCAAGGTGGACGAGGCCGCCACCGGCGATGGCCCGGTGGACGCGGTGTTCAAGTGCATCGAGCGGATCACCGGCGTGAAGGTGCGGCTGCGCGACTTCCAGGTGGCGAGCGTGAGCGCCGGCGAGGACGCGCAGGGCGAGGTCTCGGTGGTGGTGGAGTACGAGGGCCGCACCTACCGCGGCCGCGGCCTCAACACCGACATCGTGCTCGCCAGCGCCGAGGCGTACCTGGAGGTGGTCAACCGCATCACCGCCGGCCGCCTGCAGCGCTCGGGGGCCGCCGCGCCCGAGGTGATCTGTGGCGCAGTCTGAGCCGCGGACGCTGTTCCGGAAGATCTGGGACGCGCACCTCGTCTCGCCGGAGACGGAGGAGACGCCCGCGGTGCTCTACGTCGACCTCCACCTCCTGCACGAGGTCACCTCGCCGCAGGCGTTCGCGGTGCTGCGCGAGCGCGGCCTGCGCGTCCGGCGGCCGGGGCGCACGGTGGCGACCATGGACCACTCCACGCCAACCACGCCCCGCCCCGAAAAGGGCCCCTTCGTGGTGACCGACCGCGAATGCGCCGCGCAGCTGGCGGAGCTGGAAGCGAATTGCCTGGAGCAGGGCATCGAGCTGCACCGGCTGGGCAGCGAAGGGCAGGGCATCGTCCACGTCATCGGGCCCGAGATGGGCCTCACCCAGCCCGGCATGACCGTGGTCTGCGGCGACAGCCACACCAGCACGCACGGGGCCTTCGGCGCCTTCGCCTTCGGCATCGGCACCAGCGAGGTGGCGCACGTGCTCGCGACGCAATGCCTCTTGCAGCGCCGGCCGCGCACGCTGGAGGTGCGGGTGGAGGGAAGCCTTCGTCCCGGAGTGGCGGCCAAGGATCTGGCGCTGTCGATCATCGCGCGCCTGGGCGTTTCGGGAGGCTCGGGCCACGTCATCGAGTTCACCGGCGCCGCAGTGCGCGGCCTTTCCATGGAAGGGCGGATGACGGTCTGCAACATGGCGATCGAGGCGGGCGCGCGGGCCGGCCTGATCGCGCCGGACGAGGTGACCTGGAAGTACCTTGCCGGGCGGCCCCGCGTCCCCACGGGCGAGGCCTGGGACCGGGCGCTCTCAGCCTGGTCTTCGCTGCGCACCGACCCGGGCGCCGCTTACGACCGGACCGTCTCGCTCGACGCGAGCGAGCTCTCTCCCACCATCACCTTCGGCACCAACCCCGGCATGTCCGCTCCGGTGCGGGGGTTGGTCCCGGACCCTGCCTCGCTGTCCGACACCGCGCAGCGCGGCGCGCTGGATCGGGCGCTGCGCTACATGGGCCTGCGCCCCGGAGAGCCGCTGCTCGGCCACCGCATCGACGTCGTCTTCATCGGCAGCTGCACCAACTCGCGCATCGAGGATCTGCGCGACGCCGCCGACGTCCTGCGCGGCAGGAAGGTGGCGAAGGGAGTGCGCGCGCTGGTGGTGCCCGGATCGCGGCAGGTGAAGAAGGCCGCGGAGGCGGAAGGGCTCGACCGCGTCTTCGTCGAGGCCGGCGCGGAGTGGCGCGAGCCGGGCTGCTCCATGTGCATCGCCATGAACGGCGACCAGCTGGAGCCCGGACAGTCGGCGGTCAGCACCAGCAACCGCAACTTCGAAGGCCGCCAGGGCCCCGGCGGCCGCACCTTCCTCGCCAGCCCGGCCACCGCCGCCGCAGCAGCGGTCGTGGGCGCCCTGGCCGATCCGCGGGAGCTGTCGCGATGAGCCTGCAACCCTTCCGCCGCCTGGAGTCGCACACGGTGGTCATCGCCCGCGCGGACATCGACACCGACCAGATCATCCCTGCCCGTTTCCTCAAGGGCACCACCCGGCAGGGCCTGGGCCGCCATCTCTTCGCCGGCTGGCGCTACGACGCGGAGGGGCATCCGCGCGCGGAGTTTCCCCTCTCGCACCCGGAGGCGCGCTCGGCGCAGGTGCTGGTGGCGGGGGCGAACTTCGGCTGCGGCTCCTCGCGCGAGCACGCGCCCTGGGCCTTGCTCGACTACGGCTTCCGCGCGGTGATCAGCTCGTCCATCGCCGACATCTTCCGCGCCAACGCGCTCAAGAACGGCCTCTTGCCGGTGGTGGTGGACGGCTGCGTGGCCGAGGTGCTGCTCGGGTCGCCGGGAATCGGCGTGAGCATCGACCTCGAATCCTGCACGCTGGCCTTCGACGAGGCGCGGGTCTCCTTTGCCGTCGACCCGTTCTCGCGGCGCTGCCTGCTCGACGGCGTGGACGAGCTGGGCTTCCTCCTCCAGAAGGAAAGCGAGATCGCGCGCTACGAGGCGGAGGCTGCATGCGCAAGCTGATCGCGGTCTTGCCCGGCGACGGCGTGGGCCCGGAGGTGATCGGGCAGGCGGTCCGGGTGCTGCAGGCGGTGGGCGATTTCGAGCTGCGCGAAGCGCTCGTCGGCGGCATCGCCATCGATCGCACCGGAACGCCGCTTCCCGAGGAGACGCTCCTCGCCTGTCGCGGCTCCGACGCGGTGCTGCTGGGCGCGGTGGGAGGCCCGCGCTGGGGACCGGAAGCGAAGGTGCGGCCCGAGCAGGGGCTCTTGCGGCTGCGGCAGGAGCTGGGCGTCTTCGCGAACCTGCGGCCGGTGTCCATGCACCCGCGGCTCGCCGCCGCCTCGCCGCTCAAGGAGTCGGTGCTGCGCGGGGTGGACGTGCTGGTCGTGCGCGAGCTCACCTCTGGCATCTACTTCGGCAAGAAGCGCCGCGGCGAAGACCGGGCCGAGGACGTCTGCGCCTACACGACGGCGGAGATCGAGCGCGTGGTGCGGGTGGCCGCCCGGCTCGCACGCGGCCGGCTCAAGCGGCTCAGCTCGGTGGACAAGGCCAACGTGCTGGAGACGTCGCGGCTGTGGCGCGAGGTCACGGCGCGCGTGGTGGCGCAGGACTTCCCTGACCTCGCGCTCGACCACCAGCTCGTCGACTCGTGCGCGCTGCGGCTGGTGCAGCATCCCGCCTCGTACGACGTGATCGTCACCGAGAACCTCTTCGGCGACATCCTCACCGACCTCGCCGCCGTGCTGGGCGGTTCCATCGGCATGCTGCCCTCGGCCTCGTTGGGCGAGAGCGGCCCGGGACTCTACGAGCCGGTGCACGGCGCCGCCCCCGACATCGCCGGCACCGGGGCCGCCAATCCCTACGGCGCCATCGCCAGCGTGGCGCTCTTGTTGCGCCATTCGCTGCGGCAGGAGAAGGAAGCGGCCGCCGTGGAGGCCGCCATTTCCGCCGCGCTCACCGCGGGCGCGCTCACCCGCGATCTGGGCGGCGCCGCCACCACCGCCCAGGCGGGAGACGCGGTCCTTCGCGCCCTCGAGGAGGCACGCTGATGCAGCACGATCCAAGGTCGAGGAGCCGCGCCATCACCGAAGGACCCGACCGGGCGCCGGCCCGCGCCATGCTCAAGGGCATGGGCTTCACCGACGAGGACCTCTCGCGTCCGCTGGTCGGAGTGGCCAACACCTGGACCGAGACCATGCCCTGCAACTTCCACCTCCGCCGCCTGGCGGAGCGGGTGAAGGAGGGCATCCGTGCAGCCGGCGCGACCCCCATGGAGTTCAACACCATCGCCATCAGCGACGGCGTCACCATGGGCACCGAGGGCATGAAGGCGTCGCTGGTCAGCCGCGAGGTCATCGCCGACTCCATCGAGCTGGTGGGCCGCGGCCACCTCTTCGACGCGATGGTGGCGCTGGTCGGGTGCGACAAGACCATTCCCGCCGCCGCGATGGCTCTCTTGCGCCTCGACGTGCCTGCGCTCCTCCTCTACGGCGGCTCCATCGCTCCCGGCAGGTTCGAGGGACGCGACGTCACCATCCAGGACGTCTTCGAGGCGGTGGGCGCGCACGCGGCCGGGCGGTTGCCCATCGCGCGGCTGCATGAGCTGGAGGACGTGGCCTGCCCGGGCAGCGGCGCCTGCGGCGGACAGTACACCGCCAACACCATGGCGATGGCCATGGAGATCCTCGGGCTCTCGCCGGTGGGGTACGGCAGCATCCCCGCGGAAGACGCGCGCAAGGACGAGGCCACGCGCGCCGCCGGCGCCACCGTGGTGCGACTCTTGCGCGAGGGGCGCAAGCCCAGCGACGTGGTCGAACGCGCCTCGTTCGAGAACGCCATCGCGGCGGTGGCGGCGACCGGAGGATCCACCAACGCCGTGCTTCATCTCCTCGCCATCGCGCGCGAAGCGGGCGTGTCGCTGGCGATGGACGACTTCGACCGCGTCAGCCGGCGCACGCCGCTCATCGCCGATCTCAAGCCCGGCGGGCGCTTCACCGCGGTGGATCTGGACCGCGCCGGCGGCGTTCCTCTCGTCGCCCAAAGGCTGCTCGAGGCGGGATTCCTGGCCGGCGACGCGCGCACGGCCGACGGCCAGACGTGGCGACAGCACGCAGCGGAAGCGAAGGAGGCGCCGGGGCAGATCGTGGTCCGCTCCGTCCGCGAGCCCATCCAGGCCACCGGCGGTCTCGTCATCCTCCGGGGCAATCTCGCTCCCGAAGGCTGCGTGGTGAAGATGGCGGGTCATGAACGGCCCTTCCATCGTGGCCCCGCCCGCGTGTTCGAGCGCGAGGAGGACGCCTTCGCCGCGGTCCGCGACGGCCGCATCCGCGCAGGCGACGTGGTGGCCATCCGCTACGAAGGCCCGCGCGGTGGCCCCGGCATGCGCGAGATGCTCGGCGTCACCGCCGCCCTGGTGGGGCAGGGCCTGGGAGAATCCGTGGCGCTGCTCACCGACGGGCGCTTCAGCGGCGCCACTCGCGGATTGATGGTGGGTCACGTGGCGCCGGAGGCGGCGGTGGGCGGCCCCGTCGCGGCGCTGCGCGACGGCGACTCCATCGTCATCGACATCGCCGCCCGGCGGCTGGACGTGGAGCTTCCCTCAGGCGAGCTGGATTCGCGGCTGCGCGGCTGGAAGCCCCCCAAGTCCCGCTATCCCACAGGAGTGTTCGCCAAGTACGCAGCGCTCGTCTCTTCCGCGTCGCAAGGCGCGGTCACCCGTGTTCCTCACAAGGAGTAAATCGATGGCCAGCATCTACTACGACAAGGACGCCTCGCTCGACCCGGTGCGCAGCCGGAAGGTGGCGGTGATCGGCTACGGCAGCCAGGGGCATGCGCACGCCCTCAACCTCAAGGAGTCGGGCGTGGACGTCCGCGTCGGGCTGCCGGAGGGCAGCAAGTCGCGCGCCAGGGCGCAGGCGGCGGGGCTCAAGGTGCTCTCCGTCGCCGACGCCGCGCGCGAGGCCGACCTGGTCATGATCCTCGCGCCGGACGAGAAGCAGAAGCGCATCTACGACGAGGAGATCGCGCCGCAGTTGGGCCGGGGCAAGGCGCTCTTCTTCGCCCACGGCTTCAACATCCACTACGGGCAGATCAAGCCGCCGCCCGAGGTGGACGTGATCCTGATCGCGCCCAAGGCGCCGGGCCACATGGTGCGCAGGCTCTACCAGTCGGGGCAGGGCACGCCGGCGCTCATCGCCGTGCACCACGACGCCAGCGGCCAGGCCAAGGCGCTCGGGCTCTCGTACGCGCGCGCGCTCGGCGCCACCCGCGCCGCCGTGCTGGAGACCACCTTCCGCGAGGAAACGGAGACCGACCTCTTCGGGGAGCAGACCGTGCTCTGCGGCGGGATCACCGGGCTCGTGCTCACCGGCTTCGAGACGCTGGTGGAGGCCGGCTACCAGCCGGAGAGCGCGTACTTCGAGTGCCTGCACGAGCTCAAGCTCATCGTCGACATGATGTACGAAGGCGGCCTCGGCTGGATGCGCTACTCGATCAGCGACACCGCCGAGTACGGCGACTACAGCCGCGGCCCCCGCGTCATCAACGAGAGCGTGCGCGCGGAGATGAAGAAGATCCTCCGCGAGATCCAGAGCGGCGCCTTCGCCCGCGAGTGGATCCTGGAGAACCAGGCGGGGCGGCCGGTCTTCGACAAGCTGCGCGAGGAGGGCCGCCGCCATCCCATCGAGGAAGTGGGCCGCCGGCTGCGCGAGATGATGAGCTGGCTGCGCAAGGACGCGGGAGAGGCGCGGTGACCGCGCCAGATCAATCGCGCATCTGGTTCAACGGGAGACTCGTCGCGCCCTCGGAGGCGCGCTTCGACTTCCTCACGCCGGCGCTCCACTACGGCGTGGCCGCCTTCGAGGGCATCCGCTGCTACCGCACCGCGCGCGGGCCCGCCATCTTCCGCCTGCGCGAGCACATCGAGCGCCTGCTGGGGTCGGCTCGCGTTCTCGGATTCCGCGAGCTGCCCTTCGGCTTCGAGGAGCTCTCCGAGGCGTGCAAGGAGACGGTGCGGGCGAGCGGCTTTACCGAGTGCTACATCCGCCCGCTCATCTGGCTCGCCGAAGGCGGCTGGAACCTCACCGTCGACGCAGGCAAGCCCTATACCGGCATCGCCGTCTGGGAATGGAAGGGTTATCTCGGGCCCGCAGCGCTGGAGCAGGGGGTTCGCGCCAACGTCTCCTCCTTCACCCGGCACCATCCCAACGCCACCATGACCAAGGCCAAGGTGAGCGGCAACTATCCCAACTCGGTGCTCGCCAAGACCGAGTCGCTGCGGCTGGGCTTCGACGAGGCCATCATGCTCGACCCGCAGGGGCTGGTGGCCGAGTGCACGGGCGAGAACATCTTCGTGGTGCGGCGGGGCAGGCTGCTCACCCCTCCCGAAGGCGCCATCCTCGAAGGCATCACCCGCGACTCGATCATGGCGCTCGCCCGCGACCTCGGCTACGAGGTCTCGGCGCAGCCGGTCTCGCGCGACCAGCTCTACATGGCGGACGAGGTCTTCGTCTGCGGCACCGCGGCGGAGGTGGTCGGGCTGCGCGAGATCGACTTCCGGCCCATCGGCGCGGGACACGGCGCTCCAGTCACCCGCGCCCTGCAGGAGGCCTATTCGAAGGCGGTGCGGGGCGAGGGCGCCCGGTCGCGCGAGTGGCTGTCGTACGTGGAGGTGTGAGCGGCGCGCACCCCGCGGCAGAGCAGGAGCTTGCGCCCCCCGCCGGGCGCTCGTGCACGATTGCAGCATGCTCCGACTCTGCCTCGCCGCCGTCCTCGTCTCCGCCGCCGCCCACGCAGGCGACCGCGCCAGCGCGCCCGACGCGGCGCTCGCGGATGTTTCCTCGCCCGTCGCCGGAATGCCCACGCGCCCCGCGGCGCCCCTGGATGCGCGCACGGACGACTCGTCGCGGCTCTTCCACGTGGGCGCGATGGTGGGGCTGGTCAGCCTGCCGCGCCCGCTCGATGCCGAGCTGTACCTGCGCGCCGGCGACTACTTCTTCGTGGGCTTTTCCTACAGCGACTTCCCCGCCTTCGTGGCCGATCCGCTGCTCTCCGCGGCAGGGGCGAAGAACGGCTCCACCACCGCCAGCCTCGACCAGTTCAACGCGTTCGACGCCGACATCCGCGTCTTTCCCTTCGGCGGCGCGTTCTTCCTCGGCAGCTCCTTCGGGCGGCAATCGTTCAAGGCGGCCGTCACCGAGAGCACCGCGCTGGGGCCGCAGACCGGCAGCGTCGATCTGACCACCGTCTACGCCACGCCCCGCCTCGGCTACCTCTGGACCTTCGGCCCGGGGATCGTGCTGGGCGTCGACGCGGGCGTGCAGCTGAAGCTGAGCAACGAGCAACACGTCACCATGCCTGCGGGATCGTCGCAGAGCATGCAGGACGACGCGCAGTCGCTGGTGGACTTCGCCGGGAGCCTCCCGCTGCCGTCGTTCCACTTCCGCCTGGGGTGGCAGTACTGACCTGCGCCCCGGTTGGGGACTTGCAGTCGGTTCGTGACGCTCCCTGGGTGCGCCGCGCTTGCGCGCACTCGTCTCATCCCGGTCGTTGAGCGCGAGCACCCGATAGTCCTCGTCCCGGGACGAGTTGACTATCTGACAAAACAACGGCCGCGCGGCGGCAATGGGCGCGCACGAGCGGCCGCCGCGCGGCAGCCGCGCGTCGTCCGGGCGTCCGGGGGACACCATACGCAAGTCACCGTGCCAACCCGGTTGGCATGGCGGGTTGCGTATCGTGTCCCCGCTGCTAACCGCTGCTAAGCGCGCAGCAGGGCTAGGTTTTCTTCGGAGCGCGCGCGGAAGGCGGCGGTGGTCCCTTCGAAGGCGATCCGGCCCTTGACCAGGATGAGGTGGCGGTCGCCGATCTCGAGGAGGCGCCGCACCTCCTTGTCCACCACCAGGGCCGACATGCCTTCGGCGCGCAGCGTGCGCAGCGCCGCCCAGATCTCCTGGCGGACCAGCGGGGCGAGGCCCTCGGTGGCGCCGTCGAGGATGATCAGCTCGGGGTTGGTGAGCAGGGCGCGGGCGATGCTGAGCATCTGCTGCTCTCCACCTGAAAGCTGCGCGCCCAGGTGCTCGAGTCGCTGGCCCACCCGCGGGAAGAGCTCCAGGGCGCGCGGCAAGGTCCAGCGTCCGGGGCGCGCCGCCATGATCAGATTCTCGCGCACGGTCAGCGCGGCGAAGATGCCTCGGCCCTCCGGAACCAGCGCCACCCCTTCCCGCGCGATGCGGTGCGCGGGCCAGCCGGTGACGTCCGCGCCGCGCAGGCTCACGCTGCCCGAGCGCGAAGGCGTGAGTCCCAGCACGCTGCGGATGGTGGTGGTCTTGCCCATGCCGTTGCGTCCCATCAGGCGTGACGGTCTCGCCGCGCCCGATGGTGAAGCTGACGCCGTGGAGCACGTGGCTCGCGCCGTAGAAGGTGTGCAGCTCGCGCGCTTCCAGGAGCGCGGTCACGCGTCCTCCTCGCCCAGGTACGCCTCGCGCACCGCGCGAGCTCTGGCGCACGGCCTGCGGCGTGCCGGTCTCCAGCATGCGGCCGTCCACCATCACGGTCACGGCGGTGGCGATGGAGAACACCGCGTCCATGTCGTGCTCCACCAGCACCAGCGTACGGTCGCGCGCCACTTCGCGGAGCAGGTCCATGATCCGGAGGCCCTCGTCGTGGCCGAGGCCCGCCAGCGGCTCGTCGAGCAGCAAGAGCTCGGGCGCGGTGGCCAGCACCATGGCGATCTCGAGCTGCCGCTGCTCGCCGTAGCTCAGCTCTCCCGCGAGGGTGAGCCTTCGCTGCGAAAGCCCGCACGCGGAAAGCGCCTCCGCCGCGCGCGACGCGGCCTGCGCGTCCTTGTCAGCGGAGCGCAGGAAGACCATGGAGCTGCGTGCCCGCGACCGCGCCGCCAGCCAGACGCAGTCGGCGCAGGTGAGCGACGCGAACACGTTGGCGGTCTGGTAGCTGCGGCCCAATCCGCGCTGCGAGAGCGCCTCGGGCGGGGCGCGCGTCACGTCGGCGCCGCGAAAGTGGATGCTGCCGGAGGTGGCGCGCAGCTCGCCGCAGAGCAGGCGCAAGAGCGTGGACTTGCCCGCGCCGTTGGGGCCGATGACCGCGTGCACGGCGCCCGGCTCTACCGAGAGCGAGACTCCGTCCACCGCGGCGAGGGCGCCGAAGCGGCGGGTGAGCGCGGAAGTCCGCAGCAGCGGCTCAGCCACTTCTTCCCCGCAACAGGCCGGCGAGTCCCGAGGGCAAGAAGAGACGACCGCGGCCACCGCGACCGCGCCGATCAACGCGCTCCAGTACGCGGTCACCCGCTCGGCGAAGTGCTCGAGCAGCGCGAGCAGGAGCGCTCCGAGCGTGGGGCCGTAGAGCGTGGCCTTGCCGCCGAGCAGCACGGTGACCAGCACCAGCCCCGACTGCTTCCAGCCCGAGCTCGCGCGGGGTTGACGAACCCGTACAAGGCCGCGTCCAGGTAGCCGGCCAGCCCGGCGATGGCGCCGGCGATGACGAACGCGGCGAGCTTGTAGCGGCGGGTGCCGTACCCGAGCGTGCGCATCCGCGGCTCGTTGCGCGCGGATCCCCACCAGCACGCGCCCGAAGGGCGCCTGCACGCGCGCTGCAGCAAGAGGAACACCGCACGAGCGCAACCCAGATGGCGAAGTAGGGCGCGGTGCGGCCGGCGAAAGGGCGCGCCGAGACGAAGAGCCCGTCCGATCCGCCCAGCCCCGGCGCCTCGTTGAAGACGTGGAAGAGCATTTCCGTAAAGGCGAGCGTCACCATGACGAAATAGGCGCCGCTGGTGCGCAGGCTGAGCCAGCCGATGGCCAGCGCGGAGATGGCCACGCCCGCGAGGCAGAGCGGCAGCGTGGCCAGGAAGCTGGAGATGCCGAGGCCGTTGCTGAGGCCCGCGAGCAGGTAGCCGGAGAGGCCGAAGAAGGCGGCGTGGGCGAGGCTCACCATGCCGCCGTATCCGACCAGCAGATCGAGGCTGACCGCGAAGATGCAGGAGATCATCGTCTTGCCTGCGAACTGCACCCAGAACCGGTCGGCACACAGAGGCAAGAGCAGAAGCGCCAGGGCCGCCGCGAAGAGCGCGATGCGCACCCGCGGCGGCAGGCTCATCGCGCTTCCGCCGGCTCGCCGAAGAGCCCGCGCGGTCGCCAGAGCAGGACCGCGGCCATCACCGCGTAGACCATCGCGCTGGCGAGGCTGGGCAGGAGCACCTTGCCGAAGGTGTCGGCGAGCGCAACCAGCATGGCTCCGAGGAAGGCGCCCTTCACCGAGCCGATGCCGCCGATGACCACCACCACGAAGGAGACGATGAGCACGCCGTCGCCGAGACCCGGATACACGGTGGTGAGCGGCGAGGCCAGCATTCCGGCGAAGGCGGCGAGCGCGGTGCCGGCGGCGAAGAGGATGGAGAGCAGCCGTTTGACGTCGACGCCGAGCGCCTCCACCATCTCCGGATTGGCGGCGCCCGCGCGCACCCGCATGCCGAACCGCGTGCGCAGGAGCACCTGGCGGATGGCGAAAGCGACGCAGAGGCAGGCGGCGGAGGTGAAGGCGCGGTACACGGGCCAGTCCTGCGCCTCCCCCAAGGCCAGGGATCCGGAGAGCGCCGCGGGCACCGGCACCCCGTGCACGTCGTTCCCGAAGAGGGCGCGCGAGAGATCGCCGAGGATGAGCACCAGCCCGTAGGTGAGCAGCACGTGCGCGAGGTGGTCGCGCGCATAGAGGCGCGAGATGGCCACCCGCTCCACCGCCCATCCAGCGAGCAGCATGATGGGCAGTCCCAGCAGCACCGCCGCGAGCAGGCTGCCGGTCTGCGCGGCGAACCAATACGCGAGGTAAGCCCCGAGCATGTAGAAGGCGCCGTGCGCGAAGTTGAGGACGCCGAGGACGCCGAAGATCAGCGTCAGCCCGCTCGCCACCAGGAAGAGCAGGAGCCCGTACTCCGCTCCGTTGAGGACGAGGAGCGCGAACAGCGAGAGGGTCATTTCGCCGTCGCGCACCCTGCGGCGGGATCTTCGGCGTCCTTCCGCGCAATCCCCAGCACCGTCTCGCGGCCTCCCTTCACCTGGCGCACGTAGACGTTCTGGATGGGGTTGTGCGCCCTGGAGAAGCGGAACGGGCCCCGCGGGCTCTCCACGCGCTCCGTCTCCAGGGCCGCGATCAGCTCCTTCTGCGCGGAGGTGTCGCCCTGCACCTTGCCCAGCGCCTGCGCGAGCAGGTTGACCGTGTCGTAGCCCGCCACCGCATAGACGTCGGCATCGCGCGAGGTGGCCTTGCGGAAGGCGTCGCGGAACTTTCTGTTGGCGGGGTTGTCGAGCGAATCGGCGTAATGCAGCGTGGTCTTCACGCCCTCCGCGGCCGGCCCCTGCGCCGAGAGCACGCCTTCGGTGAGAAAGCCGCTGCCGTAGAGCGGGATCTTCCCGCCCAGGCCCGCCGCGGCGTAGTCCTTGACGAACTTGGCCGCGCCCGCGCCGGCGAAGAAGACGAACACCGCGTCGGGCTTGATCGAGGCGATCTCGGAGAGGTTGGCCTGGAACTCGGTGCTGGGGAAGGGAACGGCGATCTCCTTCACCACCGTTCCGCCGCCCTTGACGAAGCCCTCCTTGAAGGCCGCCATCGACTCCTGGCCGAAGCTGTAGTTCCAGAACATCAGCACCACCTTCTTGCGGCCGTCCTTGAGCATCACCTCCGCGCAAGGGTACGAGGTCTGCCAGTTGGAGAAGGAGGTGCGGAAGACGTGCGGGGCGCAGAGGGTGCCGGTCACCGCCTGCGCGCCTGCGTTGGTGACGATGGTGAGCGTCTTCTCCTGGCGGACGATCTGCATCATCGCCATGGCGACGCCGGAGTGGACGGGGCCGGTGAGGACGTCCACCTTCTCGCCCACCACCAGCTTGTTCACGTTGGCGGGCGCCTTGGCCGGGTCGGACTCGTCGTCCACCGCCACCCACTCGATCTCGCGCCCGCCCAGCATGCCTTTGTGCTCGCTGGCGGCGAGCTTCATCGCGTCGGTGATGTTGTTGCCCAGCGCGGCGTAGGTGCCCGAGTAGGGCAGGAGAAGCCCGATGCGCAGCTTCGCCTTGCTGGCCGCGAAAGCGCGGCGGGGCAGGAGCGAGGCTGCCGCGGTGGCGCCGCCAGCAGCGAGAAGCGCACGGCGGGAGAGCGTCGAGGCGGGCATCGCAGGACCTCCGGGTGAGGGCGATGCGCGATCTACGACAGATCGGAGCATCGTCCGTCAAGCCGAGCAGGGCTTCTAGCGCAGGTGCGCGAGCGGATCTTCACCCGCGGACCAGGAGGGCAATACGCCGTCGTGCATCTGGAAGTCGGGCCCGTCGTGCTCGGTGTAGACGAGGTACGCGTCCAGGGGCGCAACCCGGAAAATCCTCTCCAGCTCGGCGAGGACGGCCAGCGCCAGCTCGCGCTTCTGCCCCACGGTCCGGCCGCGACGCACGTCGAAGTCGAGGAGCGCGACGCGCGCGGGATCGCCGGCGCGCCCGAAGAGGATGTCTTCCCGCGCGCCGCAGCGGAGCGAGACCGCCACGTGATCGGTGCCGGTGTTCATCACCCGGCCGAAATGCTGCGCCACGGCCGCGGCGAAGCGGGCCTTCTCGTCCGGGCTGGGAACGAAGTTGAGGTCGAAGCGGAGATGGGGCATGCGTGGATTCTAGCGTCGTGCCCTCGTGCCTGCCTGTAGACGGCACGACGCCGGCTTGCTCTAGTGGGGCCGTCAAGGTTTCGGGGGGATTGCAATGAGCGTGATCATCAAATCGCATGCGGTGCGGAATTGGGTCATCACCCCGGTGTCACCCGCGGCCAACGAATCAAAGCCCGCGAGCATTACCGGCCAGAGATGGCAGTTGCTGCTCACGGGCGTGGATATCATCGATTTCACGGGCAACAACGCGCACGATTGGCGGAGAGACAAGTGGTCGATTTTTCCCGACATCGTCACGGCTCCTCTCCAACACGTGATCGGCCAGTTCAATTTTCCCCTGCCGGATCCGAATCTCGGGGCCAGCCCGGGTCTCGACCTGGAGCAATGGGCACCATTCGCGGCCGTCAGCTCGACGTTCTCGCGGGAAGCGGGCACGGTCGACGCCGGGTTTGCCGTGGATCAATGGCGGCCAGCACCCTTCAATTCTGGCTTTGATGCCGTCAGCGGCCGCGAGGTGAGCCGCGTCTTCAACGGAGTCGACGTGGACGTCGCCGTGCGAAACGACCAGGCGACCCTGCACCGGGTGAGCTACCAGATCACTTTGATTGGCACCATTGTGTTCCTCGAAGCGGTCTAGCCGCCTCGCGCACGAGCGCTGCTGCCGCGCTACTTTCGCGGCGAGCGCAGGGCGCGGCGGATGATCTTTCCCGTGGCGGTCAGCGGGAGCTCCGTCGCGAACTCCACGATGCGCGGGTACTCGTGCGCCGCGAGGCGGGTGCGGACGTAGTCTTGAAGGTCCGTGCGCAGCGCGTCCGAGGCGGCGAAATCCTTCCCGCAGCACGATGACCGCCTTCACCACCTCGGTGCGGATGGGGTCGGGCTCGCCCACCACGGCGGCGAGCGCCACCGCCGGATGGCGCGAGAGGCAGGCCTCGATCTCTCCCGGACCGATGCGGTAGCCGCCGCTGGTGATCACGTCGTCGTCGCGGGCCGAGAACTTGAAGTATCCCTCCTCGTCGCGCATCCCGATGTCGCCGCTGATCAGCCAGTCGCCGCGGAACTTGGCCGCGGTGGCCTTCTCGTTGCGCCAGTAGCCGAGGAACATCACCGGGTCGGGACGCCGGTAGGCGATGTTGCCCATCTCGCCCGGCGGCAGCTCGCGTCCCTCGCCGTCCACGATGGAGACGGTGTGCCCGGGGATGGCGGTGCCGGTCCAGCCCGGCCTCACCGGCGGGAGAGCGGCGCCGTTGCCCAGCACCAGGTTGCACTCGGTCTGCCCGTAGAACTCGTGGATGGTGAGGCCGAACGCGCTCCGCCCCCACTCGATCAGCTCCTCGCCCAGGCTCTCGCCGCCGGATCCCAGCGAGCGCAGCCGCACGCCGCCCTCGCGCGCGCCCGATGCCCGCAGGAGCTTCAGGGCGGTGGGCGGCATGAAGACGTTGCGGACGCCGTGGCGCGCCATCAGCCGCAGCGCCTCGCCGGGATCGAACTTGCGCATGCGGTGCGCCACCACGCTGACGCCATGGTGCCACGCCGGCATCACCACGTCGAAGAGGCCGCCGATCCACGCCCAGTCCGCGGGTGTCCAGAAGCGGTCGCCCGGCTGCGGGAAGCCGTCGTGCGGGAATTCCACGCCGGGCAGGTGCCCGAGGAGCATGCGGTGCGCGTGCAGCGCGCCCTTGGGCTGCCCGGTGGTGCCGCTGGTGTAGATGATGATCGCCGGATCGTCGGCGGCGGTATCCACGGCGGCGAAGCGGTCGGAAGCGCGGCCGAGGAGCGCGTGCAGGTCGAGGGCGCCCTCCGCAGCACCGTCCACGCAGAGCACGGCGCGCAGCTCCGGCGCCTGCACGCGCGTGAGCTTCGCCAGTTGCTCGCGGTCGGTGATCAGCGCCCGCGCTCCGCTGTCGCGGAGGCGGAACTCCAGCGCCTCCTCGCCGAAGAGGGTGAAGAGCGGCACCGAGACGAGACCCGCCTTCCACGCCGCCACGTGCGCCACCGCCGTCTCGTGCCGCTGCGGCAGGAGGATGGCCACGCGGTCGCCGCGCGAGAGGCCGTGGGCGACCAGCACGTTGGCGAGCCGGTTGGAGAGCGCCGAGATCGCCCGGAAGCTCAGCTCGGTCGCCTTGGCCGAGGAGTCGAGCTCGATCAGTGCGAGCGAGTCGCCGTGGCGATCCGCCACGTCCACGCCCATGTTGAAGCGCTGGGGAACCTGCCAGCGGAAGGGAACCATGGCGCACCTCCATCCTCTGCTTACAACGGCGCGCGCCGCCGGTGCACGCAGCCCATCGGCACCGGGTTAGAATGCCGGCCGTGCCGCTCCGGCCTGCCATCGCCGCGCTCCTGACCTGCGCTTGCGTGGGCAACGTCCCTGCCGCGCAATGCGGCCTCGACGCCGACTGCGGCGCGGCGAGCTTCTGCGCGCAGGGCGCCTGCATCCAGGGCACGCGCACCTGCCCCAGGCTTTCGCCTACCTTCTCCAGCATCAATGGAAGCTTCCTCCAGGTCAGCTGCGGCGTGGGGCAGATCAACTGCCATTCCAGCAACTCGCCGGCGGTGGAGAGCGGCCCCAGCTTCGCCGGGCATCCTTACGGCGCGCTGGTGAACGCGGCGGCTGCCAACCGCTTCGGCACCGCGCGCGGGCTCACCCTGGTCAAGCCCGGCGATCCGGACGGCAGCTTCCTGCTCACCAAGCTGCGCCTCACCTCCAACGACGACCCGCAGTTCGGCAGCGGGCAGCCCGCAACCGCGCCGGGCTCCACCTGCGCCGACGCCATCGCCGTCATCCAGCAATGGATCCAGCGCGGCGCGCCGGACGACTGACATGGCCCAATTCACCCGCCGCTCCGTCTTGCGCACCGCCGCGCTGGTCCCGCTGGCCACCGCTTGCGCGAGGCGCATCTCCACCAACCGCTCCGTCGCCGTCGGCGAGGCCGTGGACGGCGACGTGACCGTGCCGCTGGGCAATGCGCCCGAGCTTGGCAAGCCCGGAGGCGCGGTCATCGTCCGGCCGGCGGGTTCCACGACCGGCTATCTGGTCGCGTTCACGGGGCAGGGCTATCTGGCAATGCGCGCCGAGTGCCCGCACGCCGGCTGCGACGTGGCCTGGGTGCCGGAGGATCGCGAGGCCGAGTGTCCCTGCCATGGGTCGCGTTTCGCCGGGGACGGAACCGTGCTCAACCCACCCGCCATCACCAACCTGACCGTCTTTCCCGCGGAGACCGACGCGGGCGGAAACGTGGTCGTGCATCTGTTCGCGGGCGACGGCGTCTTTCCCGGCCGCGTGCAGAATGGCCAGTTCACCTTCGCCATCGCCGGCTTTCCCGTGCTCTCGAGAGTGGGCGGCGCGGTGGTGGGCCAACCGACGGGTTTTCCCGGACCGGTGGCGGTCTCGCGCATCGCCGCCGACGCGTTCGCGGCGGTGTCCGCCGTCTGCAGTCATCTCGGCTGCACGGTCTTGCCGGGCGGGCCGGGCTACGCCTGTCCTTGCCACGGCTCCACCTTCGGACTGGACGGCACGCTCATGCAGGGCCCGGCCGGAACCGGGCTCCTCCGCCATCCGGTGACGTTCGACGGCGTGAACCTGACCGTGTCGACGGCGACTATTTAGGATTGATCTGGCCGCGGATCTCGCCGTTCGGGTTCGCCTGCGTATGGATGTTGGCATAGGCCGTACCCGTCTTCATCGCCGCCACCAGGCCGTTGAGATCTCCAGCCGCGATTCCGCCGCCGGCCTTGATGTCCGACGCCAGGAAGGTGCCGCTGAAGGTGGCCGAAGTTCCCGAGGTGGGCAGCCCCGCGAACGAGGGAATGATCGGGGAGTTGGCGGTCCCCGCTGCTCCGGGATGGATGTGCGCCACCACCGGCGGGCCGGACAGGTTGGCATAGGTGATGGTGTAGTCCACGCTCGAGGCGTTGACCGTGAACGTAGCCGTGCCCGTCGCGTTCGGGTTGGGATTGGGTGGCGTCGGGAATTCACCTCCCGAGGTCAAGGTTGCCGTGTACTGGTTCGACGTGCTGTTGGACGATCCACCACAGGCCAGTGCCGCTACGACGGCGATCAGGCTGATCTTGCGCATGGTCTCTCCTCGGGTTTGGGGCTTCCCCGGCGGCGTACGACACCCCAAATCCGTTTCGGATGCAACCATGCTGCAGCGCGGAACCGGAAGCGCGACGCGGGATCATCGCAACAATCCGCTCCAGACGTCGTGCGTGCAGCCCCCTTCGCCGGAGCTGCCGATCACGGTGCCCTCCATCCCCATCGACAGGCCCTCCGTCGGAAATGTCACCGCGCCGCAGCGTTCGCCCGCGCCGCTGAACAGCTCGAGGGCGTTGCGCGGCGAGGCGCCGGATTTGGGGATGAGCGCATAGGCGGTGTTCTGGCGGATGATCTGCAGATCGTGATGGGGATGCGAGGCGAGCCAGGCGGGAGGGTCGTCCGCGGAGCCGACGGCGCTTCGGGCCACCGCGACCCAGGCGCCGTCCACCTGCACCGCCGCGCCGCCGCCGATGAGGGGCCGCACGATGGGGACGGCGCTTCCGCTCCCGCCTGATGGCGAACGATGCCGATGCCGGGCGCAGCGCGCCGTCATACCAGCGCGCCGTGTAGGAACCGCCGGTCGCGACGACGATCAAGGCGCGTCCTTGCGCGTCGACGATGCCGGCTGCGGCGGTGCCGTCTGCGATGTCGTCGGTGGAGGCGGCCTGCTTCCCGTCGGCGTCGAAGCGCGCTGCCTCGATGCGGGAGCCGCAGCGATCCAGCACCAGCGAACCTCCCGTCGCGGAGAAGAACGCCTGGTGGCTGCACTTGTCTTCGAGCCGCGAGCGGCGCAGCTCCTGCCCGGAGGCCGACCAGGTGACGAGCGCGTCGCCCTGTGTCGACTGGAAGCCCTCCGCCTGTCCGAAGAAGTCGCCGCCGACGGAGGAGACGGACCCGCGCGGCGCGCCCGAAGCGTTCCAGATCTGCCAGCGGCCGGTCCAGGCATCGCCCATCGAGGAGGCGTGCGATTCCGCGGCCACGTTTGCGCTCCCATCGGTGGTCGCATCGAAGCACGCGTCGCCGCCGCCATGCTCTACCGTCACGGTGGTCGTCGGCGCGCCGGGATCGGGCGGCACCACTCCCGCGCAGGCGAACGCGACGCCTCCGCCTCCCGCGTCGGGCGAGCCTCCGCCGGCCGCCGTGCCCGCGTCGGCGGAGGTGCCCGCATCGGCGCCGCCACCGCCGGCTCCAGAGCCTGCTTGATCGATCGGACCGCACGCCAATACCGCGACCATTCCGGCCAGGACCACGACACGCATGTAGACGCCTCCGGGGAGGCTCAAGCTGCGCACCGGAATTCCGCGCCGCGAGCAGCGGTCCGACGGCCGCGCGCCTGCCCGGAATGCGCGCGCGGGACCGCAGGCGCGCCCGAGCCTTACGCCCCTGAACGCAAGTTCGTAGTCTTGCGTCGCGACCCGGAGAATCGCTTGTCACCCGACGTGCGTCATCTGATTCGGCTCCTGCGCGTGCCGGGATTCCGGTATCGCGACTTTCGCGTGCCTGCCGCTCCCCCGCGGCCGGCGCCGCGAGGCGGCGGCGCTTTTTCCCTGGCGCTGGTCTCACTCTTGCCCGGAGCGGGCCGGACGGCGCTTTGCGCGAACCTCGTGCACGCCGCGCGCCGGCGCGGGCATCGCGCGTCGGCCGTGGATCTCGGCGACGCGGCAGCGCCGCCCTCGGTCGCGGACTTCCTCGCGCGATCGGAGGTGGTCATCGTCGACACGCCGCTGCCGCCCCCCGCGCACGCCCTCACCGAAGCGGACGCGCTCCTCGTCGTGGTGCGGCCTGACGACGCCTCGCTGCGCGCCCTCCGGGGCATGGAAGAGCGGCTGGCGAGGACGAGGATGTCGAGGTGGACGAAGGCTCCCGCCCGCTACGTCGTCAACGCGTTCGATGCCCGGCGGAGCGCCGACCGCGATGCCGTCTCCCGCCTGCGCGCGCTGCTCGGTCCGCGCCTGCTTCGCACGGTGGTCCAGGAAGACCCGGCGGTTTCCCGGGCGATGGCGGAGGGGCTCTTCCTCGCCGACGTCGCGCCCGCCTCGCAGGTGGTCGCGGATCTCGACGGAGTGGCGCGCGAGGTGATCCCGCCGCGGCGCAAGCGGCCACATCGCTCCGCGGAGACGCGCTGAGATGCGCAGCGCGCTCCTCCTCTTCGCGGCCTTCGCCTGCATGGCGCTGTTCGTGGTGACGCCGCTCGATCTGCGCACCCAGGTCGCTCTCGCCGGCGCGATCCTCGTGGCGGCGCTCGCCATCGGTCGCATGCGCGGCCGCACCGTGACGCTGCTGCTCGTGCTCCTCTCCACCGCCACCACCGGCCGTTATCTCTGGTGGCGCCTGAGCACCACGCTCTCCGCCGACTGGTCGTTCGATGCGGTGCTGAGCGGCGTCCTCCTCGGCGCGGAGCTTTATGCGTGCGCCATGCTGCTCCTCGCCTACGCGCAGTCGGTGGCGGGCTTGCGGAGGCGGCCGCTCCCCATGCCTTCCGACCCGGCCTCCTGGCCCAGCGTGGACGTCTACGTTCCCACCTACAACGAGCCG
The DNA here is from genome assembly GCA_963792275.1 of uncultured delta proteobacterium. Classification (GTDB taxonomy): domain Bacteria; phylum Myxococcota; class Myxococcia; order Myxococcales; family 40CM-4-68-19; genus 40CM-4-68-19. Next base: position 238,352 of record CAWBVQ010000002.1, on the reverse strand, counting down.
CTGGAGGTGGTGCGCGCGACGGTGCTCGCGGCCGCCGCCATGGACTGGCCCGCCGACCGGCTCCGCGTCTTCCTCCTCGACGACGGCAGGCGCGCCGCCTTTCGCGCCTTCGCGGCCGAGGCCGGCGTCGGCTACATCGTGCGCGAAGGCAACGCGCACGCGAAAGCGGGCAACCTGAACCACGCCCTCTCGCTCACGCGGGGCGCGTACGTGGCCATCTTCGACTGCGACCACGTTCCCGTCCGCTCCTTCCTCCAGGTCACCATGGGCTGGCTCCTGCGCGATCCGCGGCTCGCGCTGGTGCAGACGCCGCACCACTTCTATTCGCCAGACCCGTTCACCCGTAACCTCCGGTCCGGGCCGCGGGTCCCCTCCGAGAGCGAGCTCTTCTACGGCGTCATCCAGCCCGGCATCGATACCTGGAACGCCTCGTTCTTCTGCGGCTCCTGCGCGGTGCTGCGCCGGAGCGCGCTCGAGGACGTGGGAGGCATCGCGGTCGCCACCGTCACCGAGGACGCGCATACGGCGCTGCGCATGCACCGCCGCGGCTGGCGTACCGCCTACCTGGACGTTCCGCAGGCGGCGGGCCTGGCCACCGAGACCGTGGCAGCGCACGTGGGGCAGCGCATCCGCTGGGCGCGCGGCATGGCGCAGATCTTCCGGGTGGACAATCCGCTTCTTGGCCGCGGCCTGAGCTTCCCGCAGCGGATCAGCTACCTCGCCGCCATGCTGCACTTCTTCTCGGCGGTGCCGCGGCTCGTGTTCCTGGTGGCGCCGGTCGCCTATCTGGTGTTCGGCCGGCACATCTTCAATGCGCTCCCGCTCGCGGCGGTGGCCTACGGCCTTCCGCACCTGATCCACTCCACCGCGTGCAACGCGCGCATCCACGGGAAGTTCCGGCATTCGTTCTGGTCGGAGGTGTACGAGACCTGCCTCGCTCCCTACACCGCGCTGCCCACCACGCTCGCCCTGATCGCGCCGCGGCTGGGCAGGTTCAACGTGACGGCGAAGGGGGGCAGGGTGGACGAGCCCTTCTTCGATGCGCGCATCGCGCGGCCCTGGATCCTGCTCGCGCTGGTCAACCTCGCCGCCATCTGCTCGGGCGCCTGGAAGCTGCATGCGGGCGCCGGCGAGATCGACTCGCTGGTCATCAACGTGGCCTGGGCGGTGCACAACCTGGTCATTCTCGGCGCCACCATCGCCGCCGCCTGCGAGCGGCCGCAGGTCCGCGCCGCGCAGCGCGTCCACGCCCGGCTGCCGGCGATGCTGCGGCTCGCCTCCGGCGCCACCGTGCGCTGCGAGACGCGCGACCTGGGCCGCGACGGAGCCAGCCTGGCGCTGGCCGGCAATGCAAGCCTGCGGCCCCGCGAGCGCGTCTGGCTCTCGCTCTTTTCCTTCGATGCGGAGCGCGCGCTGCCCGCCGAGGTGCTGGACGGGGCCGGGCGCGAGCTGCGCCTGCGCTTCGCGCCGCTCTCGCTCGGCGAAGAGGCCCATCTCGTCGCGGGCCATCTTCTCCCGCGCGGACGCCTGGGTCGGCGTGGACGCAAGGCCATCGCCGCGACCGGCCGCTGCTCACGCTCGCCTCGATCGCGGGCCACGGGGCGGCAGGGATGCTGCGCGCCCTGCGACTCCAGGCGAGGCCGCGGGCGTTGCCGCGCCGCGCGCCTTCTCCGGCGAGGAGCGAGGCTTGACCGCGCGCGTCGCCATCTTCGCCATCCTCTGCGCCGGCGCCGTGCGCGCCGAGCGGTTCGTCGAGCTGGGGCCCACCCGCGCGCAGCGCGATTCCAGCGCCTCGTCGCTGGACTTCCCCTTCACCGCCCGCGCCGACGAGGAGCTGACCGGCGCCGCGGTGCGCATCGCCTTCGCCGCGCCGGTGGAGTCCATGGAGGTGCTGGTCAACGACGAGCGCATCGCGCTGCTCACCGGGCAGGAGCCGCCGCGCGACATCCCCGTCCGCCGCGAGCTGCTCGCCGATCGCAACACGCTCTCGCTCCGCCTGCGCGACCGCCAGGGCCGCTGCGTGGCGCGGCCGCAGGCGTTCAGGGCGCTCAAGTCGGTGGGCGTGGTCCTGACCGCGGATCCGGTGCCGCTGCCCGACGAGCTGGCGCTCTTGCCGCTGCCCTTCTTCGACCGCGGCCATGACGCGAGCGCCACCGTTCCCGTCGTTCTCGCCCATGACCCTTCGCCCGGCGAGGTGCGGCTCGGGGCGCTGGCCGCGAGCTGGCTCGCCGTGGACGCGCCCATCCCCATCGCCTTCCAGGCGCGCGTCGGAGAGCTGCCGGATGCGCGCGCCCTGGTCCTGCTCTCCGGAGCGGCCGACGCCGAGAAGCTCGGGCTCGAGCCGCCGCGCGGCCCGTCGGTGCGGATGATCGATCACCCGCGCCATCCAGGCTCCAACGTGAAGCTGCTGGTGATCGGCGGGCGCACCGGGGCGGAGCTGCGCAGCGCCGTGGAGAGCCTGGCGGTCCGGGGTTCCCGCCTGGCGGGTCCGGAGGTCGCGCTCGCCCCGCCAGCACCGCAACCTGCCGCCGCTCCCTACTCGGCGCCGCGCTGGGTGCCGTCGGACAGGCCGGTGCCGTTCTCGCAGTACCCGGCGGGAGGCGTCCTCGCCCACGAGGGCAACACGCCCGCCTCGCTCTCGCTTCGCTTCCGCGTCGCCCCCGATCTCTGGATCTGGCCGGCGGAGTTCGTGGTGCTGGACCTCGGGTACTCGGAGCGCATCCCTCGCGGCTCCGCGCCGCCCCGCCTGGACGTGGAGATGAACGGATATTTCCTCGCCACCCTGCCGCAGGCGCCCGCCGGGTCGGTGGAGCGCGTCCGCCTGCGCATCCCCCGCGAGCACATGCGCGGCTTCAACGAGCTGCTCGTGCACGTGCACTACGCCGACCCCGATCCTTGCGCGGCCGCGGGCGCCGCGGCGTCCGGCGGAGAGCCGCCCCGCGTCGAGATCGCCGGCGACTCCGTCTTGCACCTGGAGAAGCTCAGCCACTTCGCCAACCTGCCCGACGTCTCGCTCTTCGCCTTCGACGGTTTTCCCTTCACCCGGGTGCCCGATCTGGGCGAGACCGCGGTGGCCCTGCCGGCCCGGCCCGATCCGGCGGAGCTCTCGATGGTGTTTTCCGTGTTCGGCCAGCTCGCGCAGATCACCGGCCGGGTGGGAACCCGCGCGGCCTTCCTGGCGGCGGGCGCCGACCCGGGCGACCGCGACGTCCTGGCCATCGGGACGGCGCGCGACAACCCGCTGATCGCGCGCTGGTCCGGCGTGCTGCCGGTTCGCTTCGACGGCGGCGCCGCTCGCATCCAGCGCGGCTTGCCGGCCCTCGATTTGCTCGGTGGTCCGGAGCCGCTCCTGGAAGCGCGGCACGCGGGCGAGCTGTTGGCCCGCGGCGGCGAGGTGGGCGCGATTGCGGCGGCGCAGTCGCCGGCGGCGCGGGGCCGCACGGCGGTGGTGATCACCGGAACCTCGCTCCCGCGGTTCAGCGAATTCCTCGGCTACGCCCGCAGCCGGGGACGCGGCGGCGATCTCCTCCTCCTCGCCGGAGGGGAGCGCGCCATGTTCCGGCTGGGCGAGTCGTACGGGCGCGGCCATCTGGACCCGTGGACGCGCGCGCGCTGGTTCCTGGCCACGCATTGGCTCGCGCTTCCGCCCCTCCTCCTTTTGGGCGCGGTCCTTCTCGCCGCGCGCTCGCGCAAATTCCTCTCGCGCCGCATGCGCGCGCGACTCACGGTTGCGGAGGCAACACTGATCTCCCTCTTCGCCTCGGCGCTGCTCGCCGCCGCTCCCTGCGCGGGACAGTGGCCGCTCTGGGACCGGTACGTCGCCACCTTCGTGGCAGGCGACGGGCGCGTCATCGACCGCAGCGCCGCGGATCGCAGCACCTCCGAAGGGCAGGCCTACGCGCTCTTCTTCGCGCTGGTGGCCGACGATCGCGCGCTCTTCGATCGCCTGCTGCACTGGACGGAGCAGAACCTCGCGCAAGGCGATCTGTCGCGGCAGCTGCCCGCCTGGCACTGGGGAAAGCGCCGCGACGGCGGTTGGGGCGTGATCGACGCCAACTCCGCCAGCGACGCCGATCTCTGGCTCGCCTACGCCCTGCTCGAGGCCGGAAGGCTCTGGTCGCAGCCGCGCTACGGCGAGCTTGCCCGCGGCGTCCTCGGCAACGTCGCCGCGCGCGAGATTGCCCAGGTGGCAGGGGCGGGCACCGTGCTCTTGCCGGGGCCGTCCGGGTTCGCCCTGGACGGCGGCTACCGCGTCAATCCCAGCTACGAGCCGCCCCAGGTGCTGCGCCGGCTGGCGCAGCTTCCCGGGCCCTGGCGCGCTCTCGCCGAGAGCGCCGCGCGCAGGCTGCAGGCGTTCGCCTCCGGGGGGGCCGTGCCCGACTGGGCCGTGGTCCGCCCCGGACGCCCGCTCTCCGAGGATCCGGTGCACGGCAGGACCGGCAGCTACGACGCCATCCGCGCCTACCTCTGGGTCGGCATGAGCCCGGAGCGCGATGCGCGCCTCGACGGCATCGCCGCAGGGCTCTTGCGCGCGCTGCAGAGCACCGGCAGGCTCCCCGAGCGCATCGACGCCCGCAGCCTGCGCGGCAAGGGCGAGGCGCCGCCGGGCTTCTATGCCGCGCTGCTTCCCCTCGCGCCTCCCGCCGCGCGCGCAGAGCTGGAGAGGCACCTGGCGACGGCGCAGCGCAACGGCCTCTACGGCGACCCGCCCGCCTACTACGACCAGAACCTCGCCCTGTTCGCGCGCGGCTTCCTCGAGTCGCGCTTCCGCTTCCGCGAAGACGGCGCGCTCGCGCCCGCCTGGGAGACCCGATGCTTCGGACGTGCGCGCTGATCCTGCTCTCGTCGTTTGCGCTCGCCGCCGCGGAGGACGTGGCGACCGGCCTCGCCCGCAGCGCCTGGTATTGGCAGGCGCGGGCGCGCTCCGACAAGGCGGAAGACGCCTGGAAGCAGGTGCTCGACGCGGCACCGGACGACGCCGATGCGCTGGCCGCGGTGGGCGGGTTCCATGCCCGCGCCGGCCGGATGCAGCAGGCCCGCGCCGCGCTCGCCCGGCTGCTCGAGGTGAACCCCGGCCACCCCGACGTCCCGGTGCTCCGCCGTGAGATCGAGCTCGGCCCGCGCTTCGTCGTGCTGCTCTCCCAGGCGCGCAAGCTGGTGCACGAAGGTCACGCGGCCGAAGGCGCGGCGAAGTACCGCGAGCTGTTCGGACCCGGCGGTCCGCCCGGGGATTCTCGCGCTGGAGTACTACCAGACCGTGGGCGGCACGCCCGGCGGGTGGACCGAGGCGCGCGACGGGTTGCGCCGCATCCTCCGCCGCGCGCCGGGCGAGGTCCGCTACAAGCTCTCTCTCGCGCGTCTGCTCACCTATCGCGAGGAGACGCGCCGCGAAGGCATCTCCATGCTGGCGGCGCTCGCCCGCGACCCCGCCGTCGGCAAGGACGCCGCCGCAAGCTGGCGCGAGGCGCTGGTGTGGCTTGCGCCCGCGGCGCGAGATCTGCCGCTTCTGCGCGAGTGGCTCAAATCGCACCCGGGAGATTCGGAGATCGCGCGCCATCTCGACCGCGCCCGCAACGCAAGCACGGTGAAGGACGGGTTCGCCGCCCTCGACCGCGGCGACCTGAAGGAGGCCCAGCGCCTCTTCGACGCGGCCGGCAAGGATCCCGACGCGGCTCGCGGGCGCGCCCTGATCGCGGAGCGCAGGGCGGCGCAGGCGAAGAAGAGCGGATTCGACGCCCTGGCGCGCGGCGATCTCGGCCGCGGCGGAAGCGGCGTTCCACTCCGTCCCCAGCGACGCCGGCGCGCGCCTCGGCCTGGCCCTCGTCGCGCAGAAGCAGGCCGCCGAAGCGCAGCGCAAGGAAGACTTCGCCCGCGCCCGCGACCTGCTCGAGCGCGCGCGCAAGCTCGCGCCGGAGCACCGCGAGCTGTGGCAGGAACCCCTGCGCAGCGTGATCTTCTGGTCGCACATGCGCGACGCGCGCCTGGCGCGGGAGGACGGGCGCGATGCCGACGCGGAGGCGAGCTTGCGCGCCGCTTTGGAGACGGGTCGGCCGCAGGAGGCCTGGCACGCGGACCTCGCCCTGGGCGACCTGCTGCTCGAGCGCGGCGAACGCAGCGAGGCGGAAGCGCGCTTCCGCGACGTCCTGGGGGTGGTTCCGGACCAGCCCGACGCGCTGCGCGCGCTGGCCGGGATCCTCGTCCAGCAGAACCGTTTCGACGAGGCGCAGCCGGTCAACGCCCGCCTCGCGCGGGTGGCGCCGCAGTCCGCGTTTCGCGCCGGATGGCTCCAGGCGGAGGCGCTGCGGGCGGCCGCGGGAACGAGCAGGGCCGCAGGCGACCTGCGGCGCGTCCGCGACTTGCTCGAGAAGGCGCGGGCCGCCGATCCCTCGGACATCTGGGTCCTGCACGATCTGGCCAATGCGGTGCTGCAGTCGAGCGGGCCCGGGCAGGCTGCTCCCCTGGTGGCGGAGTTGATGCGGGTGGCGCCGGCGCTTCCCGAGGCGCAGGTCACGCAAGCCCGGCTGCTCGCGGCGCAGCATCAGGACGCGGAGGCCCTCGCCGTCTTGCAGAAGCTCTCGCCACCTCCGCGCGATCGCGACGTCATCGCGCTGCGCCGGCGGCTGCAACTGCAAGTTCGCATCCCCGAGCTGCTTCGGGATTTCGGCGTCCGGCCAGCGGGAGCAGGCGGCGCGGGAGCTCGCGGCGCTGGAGAGACAGATGGGAAGCGAGCCGGAACTGGCGGCGCAGATCGCCGTGGCCTGGTCGAAGCTGGGCGAGCGCGCCCGCGCCGTCACCCTGATGCGCCGCGCGATGGCCAGGTCTCCGGGAGCCACCCGCGGCGCGCGGCTGCAGCTCGCCTCCGCGCTGCTGGAAGCGGGCGACGACGCTGCGCTGGGGCGAGATCCTCGACGGGCTCCAGCGCGACCCCTCGCTCTCCGCGCAGGAGCGCAGCTCCCTCACCGCCCTTCGCATCGCGCACGCCGTGCGGCTCTCCGATCGCCTGCGCGAGGCGGGGCGGGCCGGCGATGCGGAGGCGGCGCTGGCAGACGCGCTGCGCGACGCTCCTCGAGATCCGCGGCTGCTCGCGGCCCTGGCCAGGGTTCGCGAGCAGCGCGGAGATGCGGGTGCCGCGCATGCGCTCTACCTGGACGTGCTCCGCGAGCAGCCCGGCGATACCGACGCCCTGCGCGGCGCGGCCGGCACCTCGCTCCGCCTCGGCAACCTGGACGAGGCGCGCGGGCTGGTGCAGGCAGGCCTCTCGCGCCGGCCGGACGATCCGCGCATGCACCAGCTCGCGGCCTACGTCGCGGAGCGGCAGGGCGACGACGGGGGCGCCATGCGCGAGCTGCGGCGCGCGGCGGCGCTGGAAGAGGGAACGCAGCTCGAGCGCCCCGCGGCAGCGACGGAAGGGGGCGTAGGACGCGCCGCGGCGGCGGAGGGCGCGCCGCGCCTGGCATCGCAGGCGCAGTCCGACGAGCTCCGTGCGCAGATCGCGCGGGACATGCAGCGCATCGAGGACCGCCACCGGCCCGCCATCGGCGGACAGTTCGACTTCCGGCAGCGGCAGGGCGAGACCGGCCTGGGAGCGCTCACCGAGCTGCGCGAGAGCGTGGTCACCGACGTGCCGATGGGCTACGCCTCGCGCGGGCAGCTGCGCATCTCCGAGGTGGAGCTCGACGCCGGCGCGGTGGCTCCGGATGCGGGGGCGCGCTTCGGCAGCGGAGGCCGCCCGGGCAGCGACTCGCAGCGCGCCATCGGCACCGAGCTGCACGCAACCTTCGACAGCCGCCACTTCGTCGCCGATCTGGGAACCACGCCGCTGGGCTTTCCCATCCTCGCCGTGGTCGGCGGCGCCAAGGTTCGCGGAGAGGCCGGACCGGTGAGCGCGTCGCTCGAGGCCTCGAGCCGCAGCGTCACCGAGAGCTTCGTCTCCATGGCAGGAGCCACCGATCCCGGCACCGGCGCGCACTGGGGCGGCGTGCTGCTCCAGGGCGGACGTCTCGACCTGGGCATCGCCGGCCGCGCGGGCTCGCTCTGGGTGTATGGCGAGGCCGGCCGGCTCATCGGCCTGCGCGTCCAGGACAACACCCGCCTGGCAGCGGGTGCCGGCGCCGAGCTTGCGCTGCTCAGCGGGGCCTTCGGCGAAGTCCGCGCCGGGCCCGCGGTCACCGCCCTTTCCTTCGCCAACAACGAACGCTTCTTCACCCTCGGCCACGGCGGCTACTTCAGCCCGCAGCGCTTCGTCCACGGCGGGCTGGTCTTGCGCTGGCAGCGCTTGGGGACGGTACGCTGGGATGCCGCCGCGGAACCCGGGTACGACTGGTTCGAGGAAGCCCACGCGCCGGTCTTCCCGCTCGATCCCGACGGCGCGTTCTATCCGGGCCAGACCCAGGGCGCCTTCTCCTTCAACGGCCGCGCGTTCCTCGGCGTCGCCCTCGGGTCGCGGGTGGAGCTCGGACTGAACGCGGCCATCCAGCAGGCGCCGCAGTTCCAGGAGGTGCGCGCCGGAGTGCTGCTTCGCGCCGGCGCGTTCTAGCTCAGTGCAAGAGCGCTCCCGGGGCGCCGGCCTTCTGCTGCTGCGCGATCCAGGAGTCGATGCGCTTGTCGAGCACGTCGAGCGGCATGGCCCCGCCCGAGAGCACCTCGTCGTGGAAGCCGCGGATGTCGAACCTGGGGCCCAGCGCCTTCTTCGCCCGCTCGCGCAGATCGAGGATGCGGAGCTGCCCCACCTTGTACCCGAGCGCTTGCGCGGGCCAGGCCATGTAGCGGTCGGTCTCGCTCTGCACCTCCACCTCGTCGATGCCGGAGTTCTGGTGGAAGTAATCGACCACCTGCTGCCGCGACCAGCGCTTGGAGTGGAAGCCGGTGTCCGCCACCAGGCGGATCGCGCGCAACAGATCGTCCTGCAGGTGGCCGTACATGCTGTAGGGATCCTGGTAGAAGCCGGCCTCTTCGCCCAGCCGCTCGGAGTAGAGCGCCCAGCCCTCGATGAAGGCGATGTAGAAGGCGTGCTGCCGGAACTTCGGCAAGCTGGGAAGCTCCTGCGCGATGGAGATCTGCAGGTGATGTCCGGGCACGCCCTCGTGGTACGCGGTGGTCTCCACGTCGAGCGTGGTGCGCTTCTCGTAGTCGCCGGTATTGACCATCACGTGGCCCGGCCGCTTGCCGTCGGGGGTGCCGTCCACGTACTGCGCGCCCGAGGCCTCCTTCTCGCGATACGGCTCCACCGGCATCACTTCGACCTTTGCCTTGGGCAGCCGGCCGAAGAACTCCGGCAGCCTCGCCCACATCTGGTCGATGTACTTGCGGTACAGGTCGAGCATCTCCTGGCGCGACTTCGGATGCAGCGCCGGGTTCTTCTGGATGGAAGCCTCCAGCGACTTGCAGTCGGCAAACCCCAGCTTGCGCGCGATCTCCAGCATGCGGGCCCGGTCGCGCGCCACCTCGCGCAGTCCGAGCTGGTGGATCTCCTCCGGCGACATGCGCGTGGTCGTGGTCTGCTCGACGTCGTAGGTGTAGCGCGCGGCGCCGTCGGGCAGCGCCCAGATCCCCGGCTCGGCGCGTCCCTTCGGCGCATACTCCCCCTGGACGAACTTGGTGAAGCGCTGGTAGGCGGGCTTCACGCCCTCGCGGATCGCGGCCAGCATCTGCGTCCGGATGCGCGCCTTGTCGGCGTCGGAAAACGTCGCCGGAATCTTCTTCGCGGGCTCGAAGAACGGGTTCTCCTCCGGCGCGGCGTCCCCGATCTTCGCCGACTGCCGCGCCACCTGTTCGAGGAGGATGCGGGGCGGCATGAGCTTGTCCGCCATGCCTTTCTTCATCAGATCGGTGATCTGCGCGAAGGCCACCGGCAGCTTGCGCAACCGGGTCACGTAGTCGTCGTAGTCCTTCACCGTCTCGAAGGAGAGCACCGAAACGAGCTGCGGGGCGTTGATGTGGATGCCGCTGAACTGCGAGACGGGCATCTCCCAGTCCTTGAACCTCACTCCGGCAAGGCCCTCGTCGAGCTGGCGGATCATCAGCGCACGGCTGAGCGCTTCCTGCTCGGGGAAGCCGGACGGATCGATGGCCTTGAAGCGCGCCAGGAACTGGCGCGTGGCCTCGATGTCGGCAAAGACCGCTTTCTCGGAATAGTCCGTGAGCTGGTCGTTGTAGCGCTTGTCGCCCAGGATGGAGGCGTACTCGGGGCTCGTCCGCATGGTGTATTCCCATTGCTCGTCGAGCAGGGCGGAGAGCTGCTTGCGGCGCGCGTCCACCCCCTGGGGAACGGCCTGCGCAACCAGTACGGCGGTCAGCATGAGCAAGTGGACCATGAGGACCCCCTACGCACGGGCGGGCGGCGCATTTCGACCGGGGCTCGCCTCCAGGCCGTAGTTTCACCGATGCACGAAGCGCGACGGAGTACGAAAAGGAAATTGGCGATCCGCCTCAAGTCGTCTATGGCTGGGGCGTCTGGCGCGCTTTCGCGCCGAAAGTGAGGGCCGAATGAACTGGAAGTCGATCTCGGTGACGCTCGGCGCGGCGCTGCTCGCCGCAACGCCGGCGCGGGCTGCGAGCTGCAAGAAGGACGTGGACTGCGGGTCGAGCGAGACCTGCTCGAAGGGCATCTGCGTGTCCAAGGCCGCGAACAGGGCGGCGAGATTTGCAGGCAGGACGGCGAGCGATGCCGCCGACACGGTGGGGCCCACGAGCGACATCAACGCGGGGACCAAGAGGTCGGCCTACATCGGCTGGGCTGGGCTCGGCTTCTACAGCGTGGGCGGCACCGGCGCCTTCGCCCTCCACGCCGGAGGGGCGGTGAACCTGCTTCCGCTCGCTCCCGACCTGCCGCTGATCGGCTGGGCGGACGTGGGCCTCGGCTTCGCCTCGGGCGGGACGGTGTTTCCCCTCAAGCTCGGGGCCGGCGTGCGCTACGACCGGGCCGGGCCGGTGCAGCTCCTCGGCGGCGCGGCGTTCACGGTGATGCCGACCTCCGTGTCGAACGCGTCCACGCCGGTGGGCATCTCGCTGATGGGCATGGTCCTCTATCCGCTGCCCCAGGTGAACCCGAACCTCTCCGCCCAGGCGCAGATCGGATACGACATCCTCAGCGAAGGCGCGGGCACCTTCGAGTTCACCGTCGGAATCGGCTGGGCTTTCTAGCCTTTCTCGATCGCCGCCAGACCACTCGGCGCGTCCGGACAACCCGGGCGCGCCGTCGCTGGTTCAACGCCTCATGCGGAGCTCCTGCAGAGGAGAAAAGCGTAGCAGGGTTTCGCTGAAAAACTTCGTTTTTCAGCGCCCTGCTAGTCGGCCGTGGAGATTTCCGGATTGATTCCGCCCGACCAGCTCCGCTCGTAGACCGCGGGGGCGGCATCCGGAGGCAGGCAGCGCGGCGGCACCGCCACCGGCGGCGGCAACGGGCAGTGGGTGCAGGCGCCGCGCAGCGGGATGATCAGGTGTTGCCCCATGCTGAGCATGGCCCGCTTGCCCATCCGGTTCGCGCGGCGGATGGCGGGCACCGTCGTCTTGTACCGCGCCGCGATGGCGCTGAGCGTATTGCCGCGCCGCACCACGTGCACGGCCAGGTTCTGCTCCGGCCGCATGGCGAGCAGCGGCTGCACGCGCCGGCCCAGCTCCTGCGAGCGGGGGGCGTAGAAGCGCACGTGGAAGTGGTCCTTGTGGTTGCGCGCGTGCTTGACCACCTGCGAGAACACGCGCGAGAGCCAGGCGGCGTCCTCGCCCTGCGAGATCGCATACTCGCGCAGCACCTTCTGGATGCCGCGGTCCACCAGGATCATCTGCACGTCGGTCTGCGTGATCAGCTCGCGCAGGAGGGCCCAGTTGCGCGCCGCGTCCACGAACCGTTCGCGGTGGGCGACGCGGCCGGGAAAGCCGTCGTTCTTGTAGAAGAGGCCGATGTCCGCATCGCGGCCCGACTGGTGCGACCGGTGGGGTCGCAAGAAGCCGCCGTCCTTGCGGCCCATGTGGCTGATCCGCGCCGGCGCGGAATCGGGGAACTGCCGGTGCACCGCGCGCAGCACCATCGCAAGCGCGTCCACCGTCTCCTGCGTGCCATAGGCGAGGTCGGGCCGCTCGCAGCGCCAGGCCGGATCGCTGGGCATGTGCACGGCATTGATCATCCGCCCGCGATCCGCGAACCCCACCGAGATGCTGCCCAGCGCGGGCAGATCTTCCTTGAACTCCTTGGCCAGCTCCGCGTCGCTGAGGTCGCGCGTATAGACGATGTCCGGACTCGCGGGCGGGGCGGTCGCTGCTTCCGCCTCCTCCGGTCCTTCGTCCGCGGGGTCATCGGGAGTTGCGGTGGCCGTGGAAAGCGCGACGAGGACGCAGAGCAGCAGATGCATGCAGAGACAATAAACGAACGCGCGGCAATTTCGCGCGGGGAAATTCGCAAAATCGCCGGCCTACCTGCGACCACCCGCGGAAATGTACGCGCGCACTCGGGATTCCAGGAGCGTGAGCGGCAGCGCGCCCTCGCCCAGCACGGCGTCGTGGAAGGCGCGCACGTCGAATCGCGGCCCCAGCTCCTTTGCGGCGGATGCGCGCAATTCCTTCAGTTTCAGCTCGCCGATCTTGTACGCCAGCGCCTGCGCCGGCATGACGATGTAGCGATCGATCTCCACCGTGACGTCGTGCTCCGTCTTCGCGGAATTCTGGAGGAAATAGTCGATGGCCTGCTGCCGCGACCAGCCCATCGAATGCAGGCCGGTGTCCACCACCAGCCGGATGGCGCGCCACATCTCATAGGTGAGCTGGCCGAATTTCGAGTACGGGTCCTGGTACATGCCCAGCTCGGGGCCCAGGCTCTCCGCGTACAGGCCCCAGCCCTCGACGAAAGCCACGTATCTCGCCTGCTTGCGGAACTGCGGCACGCCGGGAAGCTCCTGCTGCAGCGCGATCTGGAGGTGGTGGCCCGGGACCGACTCGTGAAGCGTCAGGGCCTCCATCTCCCACTTCGGCCGCGTCTCCAGCTTGTAGGTATTGACGAAATAGGTCCCCGCCCGGTGCGCCTCCGGTGCGCCCGGCCGGTAATACGCCGTGGTCTGCGAAGGCGCGGAGAAGGCCGGGATCTCCTGCACGCCGTAGGGCAGGCGGGGCAGGATGCCGAAGAGCTTCGTCAGCTCCGGGTCGATGCGCTTGGCGATGTCCCGGTAGGCGCGCACCAGCTCCTGCGCGTCGGTGAAGTAGAAGCGCGGGTCGGTGCGCAAGAACCGCGCGAAGGCCGCGAAGTCTCCTCCCATGAAGCCCACCTGCGCGATGATCTTGTCCATCTCGCCGTGGATGCGCTTCACCTCGGAGAGCCCGAGTTGGTGGATCTGCGCGGCGCTCATCTCGGTGGTGGTCTCGCGGCGAACCCGCTCCGCGTACCAGGCGGCTCCGCCGGGCAGCGCTCCCAGGCCCACCGAGTCCCGCGCGCGGGGCAGGTACTCACGGGTGAAGAAGTCGTGGAACTTCGCGTACGCCGGCACGATGCGCTCGCGGTAGATGCGCAGGGCGTCGCTGCGCGCCTGCGCGGGTACGCCGTCCCGCGAGACGATCTTCAAGACCGGCGCCTGGAGCGGGTCCTTGGGAGTCTGCGCCTCGAGCTGGGCGGGCACGTCGCGGAGCACGATCTTCGGCTGCACCACGCCGCGCGAAAGGCCTGCGCGCAAGAGCGCCTCGGTCTGCGCCAGGCGCGCCGGGATTCCATTCAGCCGCGCGAGCACGTCGGCCCAGTCGCGCTCGGTGCGCGTGGGCATCACCTCGAAGACCTGCGAGAGGTACTGCGGCCCGGAGAGCTGCGAGATGGCGAGCAGCTCTTCGGGGAACTCCTGCGCCCGCACGTCCTCTTCCACGTCGCGGCGGAAGAGGTCGTAGTCGAGCAGGGCGCTGGCGGGCAGCGCCGCGCGGTCGATGCCGCGCACCGCCTCGAGCAGCAGCACCGTCTCGCGCTTGCGTCGGGCGATGGCGTCCGCCGACAGGTCCGTCCAGCGGTCGCCGTAGCCGGAGGCGCCGCGGAAGGTGGCGCGCTCCGGGTACTCCTCGTTGCCGTGCTGCCAGGCGAGATCGAAGAGCGCGTGCAGCCGCTGCTCCGCCGGCGCCTTGCTGCGCGAGAGCGCCGCGAGCGAGTCCTGGAAGGAAGTTCCGGCCGCGAGGACGAAGAGGAGCGCGATCATCGGCGCACGCTACTTGCGCGTCGCCTGCCGCATCAAGCCTTCCTGCGCCACGCTGGCCACGAGCCGCCCGTTGCGATCGTAGACGAGGCCGCGGCTCAGCCCCCGCGCTCCCTGCGCGGAGGGGCTGTCCATGGCGTAGAGCAGCCACTCGTCCACCCGCGCGGGCCGGTGGAACCACATGGCGTGATCGATGCTCGCGACGATGGTGGCGCCCGACGTCCAGGTCATGCCGTGCGGCCGCAGCGCGGTGCCCATGAGGTTGTAGTCGGAGGCGTAGGTCAGGACGCAGGTGTGCAGGAGCGCGTCGTCGGGCATGCGGTCCACCGCGCGAAACCAGATCGACTGCCGCGGCTCGGCCACCCGCGGCCGCAGCGGGTTCCACGGCTGCACCGGCCGGAACTCCAGCGGCGCCGGCCTGCGCAAGGCTTCGCGCACGCGCTCGGGCGCCGCGGCGCCGGCTTCCTCGAGCCACTCTTCCCGCAACTCCGACCCAGGGCGCAGCTCGTCGGGGCCGGGCACCTCCGGCATGGGCTGTTGATGTTCCACCCCCGGCTCGTCCACCTGGAAGGACGCGATCATCGAGAGGATGGGATGGCCGTGCTGCACCGCGTGCACGCGCCGCGCCGTGAAGCTTCGCCCGTCGCGGATGCGATCCACCTCGTAGACGATGGGCGCGGCCATGTCGCCGGGGAGCAGGAAGTAAGCGTGCAGGGAATGCGGGCGCCGGCCGTCCACCGTGCGCGTCGCGGCCACCAGCGCCTGTCCGATCACCTGCCCGCCGAAGACGCTCTTTCCGCCCAGGTCGCTGGATTGCCCGCGGAAGAGGTTCACTTCGAGCGGCTCGAGATCGAGCTGGGCGATCAGCGCGTGGAGTGCGGCGTCCATCCGCCCATGGTGGCACGTCTGTTGACAGCGGGCGACTTCTGAGGAACAGGAGGGAGCCCGACCCGTTCGTACCCGGGTCAAACAACTTCGTGGAGACGTCGATGCGCATCCGGATCTTGGCCGCGGCCTCTGTCCTCCTCGCCGCCTGTGCCGGCAGCGAGCCTCCACCGACGCTGAGCATCTCGCCGTCGGGCTCGCAGAACGTCACGGGGCCGGTGCTGATCACGGCGAGCCCGATCGCGCTGGCCAACGAAGTCACCTGGTCGCTCTCCGGCCCGGGCACGCTCTCGAACACGACCGGACACGACGTCACCTATCGCCCGCCGGTGCCGGCGTCGTCTTCGCCCGCCACCGTCACCGCCACCGCGCGAGGCCAGACCGCCACCGTGGTGTTCACCGGCCAGACCCCGCAGCAGCCCAAGGCGGTGATCCCGGGGCTGGCCGCCGACGTGAACGTGACCTACGACCAGTTCGACATCCCGCACATCTTCTGCGCCAGCGACACCGACTGCTTCGCCGTGCAGGGCTACATCCAGGCGCAGGACCGGCTCTTCCAGATGGACCTCTTCCGCCGCACCGCCGAAGGCCGGCTGGCCGAGCTGGTGGGCGCGGTGGAAGCGGGGCAGGACGAGCAGTTCCTCACGCTCTTCATCACCCGCGACCTGCAGCGCATCGAGGACAAGCTCTACGCGTCGCTCGCTCCGGACATCAAGGCGAAGATCGATGCGTTCACCGGCGGGCGTGAACGCCTACCTCGCCTTCCTCGCCGCGCATCCGACGCTGATGCCGCAGGAGTACGCGCAGCTTCCCGGCCCGGTCACGCCGGCCGACATCCCCGCCTGGCGCGGGGAGGACACGCTGGCCATCGGCCGGCTGCAGCAGTTCCAGCTCTCCGAGACCATCGAGAAGGAGACGGGGTACGGGCTCTTCGCGCTGACGTTCGGCCCGGGCGGCGCACACCAGGACTTGACCCGCTTCAGCCAGTACGTGCTGCGCGGCACAGCCGGTGAACGGCTTCACGCTCTCCGGCGCGGATCCCGACCCTGCGCCTGCGCCCGCTGCCGTCGGTCCGGGACCTGTGGGAGCCTCGGCCGGCACCGCCGCCGCGCTCGGCAGCATCAACGCGCAGATGCGCGAGCTGAACGCGCTCTTCGGCTCCATCCGCGACGGCGCCGGCTCCAACAACTGGGTGGTGGACGGCGCCCACTCCGCCACGGGCTTCGCGATGGTGGCCAACGACCCGCACCTGGCCTTGCAGTTCCCGCCGCTCTTCCACCTCGCCGCCATGACCTCGGCGGACGGCAAGCTCAACCTCACCGGCGGCTCCTTTCCCGGCCTTCCTGGAGCGCTGGTCGGCCGCGGCGCGCACGTGGGCTGGGGCGTCACGGTGGTGGGCTACGACGTGACCGACCTCTACCAGGAGCAGCCTGACCAACTGCGGGGTGGGGCCGCTGCCCTGCAACACGGTCAGCTTCAACGGCGCCGACGTGCCGCTCGCGGCGAAGACCTACCAGGTCAAGGTGAAGGGCGAGGCCAGCCCACGGAACGTGACCGTGCTGGTGGTGCCGCACCACGGCCCCATCCTCAGCTTCGATCCCGCGCACCAGAGCGCCATCAGCATGCGCTGGACGGGACACGAGGTCACCGCCGACCTGGAAGGCTTCCTCGGCCTCAACGAGGCCACCGCCGTGGGGACGGATGCGGACGTGGCCCCCGCCACCACCGCCTTCGCGGCGCTGCGGAAGTTCGCGGTCGGCGCGCAGAACTTCGTCCTTGCCGACGACGCCGGGCACATCGGCTACGACCCGCACGCGCTGGTGCCCAAGCGCGACTGGGCGTTTACGGGTACCACCGCGGGCACTGCGGGCCACGTGCCCTGGTTCCCGCTCGCGGGCTTCACCGGCGATGCCGAGTGGGGACGGACGGCGACGGGGGACACCGCCTGCGCGGCAAATCCCCCTCCCGACGACTGCTGGGTCCCGGACAACCAGTTGCCTCGCGGCGTCGACCCGGCCAAGGGTTACTTCGCCACCGCCAACAGCGATCCCGCGGGTTTCACCGGGCACGCCGACAGTCCCGTTCGGCAGCTCGGTCGATCCGACGCTGTATCCGTTCCTCAGCTTCGACTGGGACGACCCCACCGACGTCCGCTACGCGCGCATCGCCGAAGTGCTGAAGGCGAAGACGGCCGGCGGGCAAAGGTCAGCCTCGACGACATGGAGAAGCTGCAGGCCGACCACACCATGCTGCTCGCCCGCATCTTCGAGACGCGCGGCTTCTATCCCGATGCGGCCGCGGTGAACCAGCCCACGTACACCGCTGCGCGGCAGTTGCTGCAGGCTTGGGCATCGACGGGGGCGACCACGCCGCCAGCCTATGATTGCCCGACCGGCCTCACCACTTCCGACCCGAAGAGCGCGCCGGTCACCGATGCGCCGACGCTCACCAACTCCGCGGCGTGCCTGCTCTTCCACACCTTCCTGAACACGCTCCTCCACAACGTCTTCGACGACGACTTCGCGGTCGTCTCGGCCACCACCGGTCAGTCATTCGGCGGCGACACCGGAGCCGAGATCCGGGCGCTGGTGCTCAAGCTCCTGCCGGGCCAGACGACGCACTCGTTTTGCGACGACGTGGACAAGACGGCGACGGTGACCGCCGCCAAGACCTGCGGCACGCAGGTGGTCACGGCGCTCTCGACCGCCTTCGGCACGCTCGCGGCAGCGAACGGGACCGACACCAAGAACTGGCTCTGGGGCCGCGTGCACACGCTCACCACCGTGAGCCCGGCCGCGCCGCTCATCGCCAACGGCTTTTCCGCGGGCCCGTTCGCGCGTCCCGGCGGCGCGCTCACCGTGGACGTCGGCAATCCCAGCGGCTCGCAGTCGAGCCCGCTCGGGTTCGCCTACGGCAGCGGCTCCAACGTGCGCCACATCTCGGTGATGGACCCGAACGCCGCCACCGCGCAGGTGAAGATGCAGCTTCCCGGGCCGGAGCGCGATGCGCCCTCCGGCGTCTTCTCCAGCACGCCCGACCTGCTCGGCCAGTACGTGCAGAACCAATACTTCGACTTCCTCCAGGGACACCAGATCGACAACAAGGGCGTCTCCGCCCAGGGGTTCAGCAACAAATGACCACCTCCAAGACGCTTCGCATCGCGCTGATGCTGTCGCTCGCCGCGGCCTGCGGCGAGCCGAGCGTTCCGCAGAGCCCGCCGCCCGCGCCCACCGCCTCGGCGGTGTTCGACCCGCTCACCGGCAACATCCCATTGCCCAACGACCTGGCGCTGGCGCAAATCCCGCCCACGCTGCCGGCGGCGCAGCAGGATCTGCTCAAGGCGTTCCAGGCGCAGGGCGGGTTCCCCAACGATCAGGAGGTGCCGGTCACCATCTCCTTCCAGACCACCACCGTGGCCCAGGACGGCACCACCACCAACGCGGCGCCCGACCTGGATCTGGCGAGCCTCAACCCCGGCACGCTGGTGGTCTTCCTCAAGACGCCGCAGGGCGCGGGCACCGCTCCGCTCGATCCCGTGCAGCCGGCCGACTACGTGAAAGGCGCCGATCGCGGCACGCTCACGCTGCACCACAAGGGGCGCACGCCCTGGCCGCCGGGCCAATACGTTCTCGCGCTCCGTGGCGGGCCCGACGGCGTGAAGACCACCACCGGCACTCCCGTGGTTGCCTCGCCGACGTTCTTCCTCATCGCGCAGGGAGAGAAGCTGGACACCGAGCAGAACCTCGCGCTCCTGCGCGCCCAGACCGGCTCCACCGCGGCGGCCAAGGCTGCGGCGGCGCAACTGCAGGCGATCATCGATCAGTACAACGCGAGCGGAGCCTTTGCCGCCGTCGACCAGGTCTTCCCCCACCAGCAGGCCGCGGTGATGACCACCTTCGCCATCGCGCCGGTCGCGGGGACTCAGGTGCAGCTCGATCCAGGCCGCGGGCTGGTGCCGCTGCCCATCGACCTGCTCCGCGACCCGCGACCCGCGTCGGCGACTTGCGCGGCGTGCGGCAAGCTCACGCCGCTTGCGGCTTGCACCCTGGCCCAGGGCACTCTCGACGCGCAGGGCGTCTGCCGCGACTCCAAGGGCAACGTGAGCGCCGCCGCCTCGGGCTTCGCCACGCTGGACGGCTTCTCCACCACCGGCTTCATCCTCGCGCCCACCTCCGATCTGGTGGTGGCGAGCACGGTGAACAGCACCACCGTCAAGCTGTTCGACTTGACCGACCCCGCCCACCCTGCGCTGGTGCCGCCGACCACGTACATCACCGAGCCCGCCGAGGTGACGCAGTCCGGCCTCTCGCCGGTCATCGCGCTGCAGCCCGCCGGAGCAACCGCCGGACCGTCGCCGTGCAATCCGTCGAGCAACGCATCGGTGTTCCGCACCCGGCCGCTCAAGGACAACACCGACTACGCGGTGGTGGTCACCGACGGCGTGCACGACAAGACCGGCAAGGCGCTGGTGCCCGGCACCGTCGCGAAGATCGTCCAGTTCACGCATCCCACGGTGGACGCGCAGGGCAATTCGCAGCTCGCGGGAATCGACAACGGCACCGCCTTCGCGCTGGAAACCATGCGCCAGAAGCTCGCGCCGGTGCTGAACGGCGGCGCGGTGGACAAGGCGCACGTCGCCATGGCGTACACCTTCCATACCGAGACCATCCTCTCCACGGCCGCGCAGCTGGGCGCGCTGCCGTACGGCGACGCCCGCGCCCACCGGCGTCACGCAGGCGGTCACGGTGTCCACGCCGGCTGCGGCCTTCACCAAATATGGAGTCGATCCGGCCGCGGTGCCGAACGGGCAACATCGACGAAATCCTCGAGACGGCCATCGTCACCTTCAACCTGCTCGACCCCTTGTCGGGCGCCTTCAGCCCCGACCCGAGCAAGGCCGCAGCAGAGCCCATCCACGGTGATCGTCGCGACGCCCAAGCCGACGGCCGTCACCGCCAACTGCGCGCTGCCGCCTCCGCTCAATGGGCTGAAGTGCTCGCCCGTGGTGGTCTTCCGCCACGGCCTCGGCGGCGGCCGGCTGGACATGCTCACCGTCGCCGATACGTTGACCGCGAAGGGCTTCACCGTCGTCGCCATCGATGCGGAGAAGCACGGCGACCGCTCCTTCTGCACCAGCGGCCAGGCCACCATCCAGGGCGTCCCGCAGTGCACCACCGGAGATCTGCGCCACCACGCTTCCCGCAGGCGCACAAGGCGACGCCGCGCCGCCCGGAAAGTGCCCGGCGGGGTCCGACTTCGTCCGCCAGCCGGTCAGCCCGGCCTGCCGCACTCCGGGGGCCTGCCCCGGCTTCGACGGCACCGCCGGCATCCCGGTGGTCTCTTCCAACTACCTCATCAGCACGAACTTCTTCCGCACGCGCGACACGCTCCGCCAGGACATCATCGACCAGTCGCAGCTCGTGCGCGCGGTGACGGCCATCAGCAGCCCCACGCTGCCGAACCCGCTTTTCGACCACACTTCGGCTCAGGGCTTCATCGCCGATCCGCAGAACATCGTCTTCGCCGGCCAGTCGCTGGGCGCCATCCAGGGCACCGTCGACGTCGCGGCGAACCCGCGCATCTCCAGGGCGGTGCTCAACGTGGGCGGCGGCACCATCGTGGACGTCTTCACCAACTCGCCGGCGTTCGTCGCCAACACCGACGCGCTCCTGGCTTCGCTGGGCATCCAGCCGGGCGCGAACAACGCCTTCCTGCAATTCCTGGTGGTGGCGAAGACCATCCTCGACCCCGCCGACCCGGTGAACTTCGCCGCGCACCTCGGCTCCGACACGCTCCCCAATCTATTGGTGAGCCCGCCGGCCCCGCAGGCGACCAAGGCCATTCTCACCCAGGCCGCGTTCTGCGATCAGGTGGTGCCGAACCCGTTCAACTTCATCCTCGACTCCACCGCGGGCAGCACACCGCTGCCGCCCACCGGCGCGCCGGGGACGTTCGAGCTTTACTTCAACACCACCACCGGCGGCGCGCCCTCGCCGACGAAACTGGCCGCGTGCCCGGCGCCGCCGACCAGCGGGGCGGGAACGCCCGGAGCCGTGACTCACGCCTTCTTCACCGACTGGGTGGACGCCAGCGCGACGCTCGCCGGCCAGACCAACGCAGCCAACTTCCTGGGCGGGGCGGCGTCGCCGGCCTCCATCGTCCCCGTCCCGTAAGCGAGGCACACCGATGCGCAACCTGATCGCAGCCCTGCTCCTCGCGCCCACCGCGGCACTTGCCGGGGGGTACGCCATTCCCAACGAGAACGCGCGCGACCTTGCGCTCGCGCAGGGCAACGTCGCGGCGCAGACCGGCCCGGAGGCGGCCCACTTCAATCCCGCGGCGCTGGCGGGCCAGAAGGGTCTCGCCATCTCCGCCAGCCTGGAGATGCTCTACAACCGCACCACCTGGTCCGGATCCGAGCCTCGGCACCGCCTCGCTGCAGCCGCACGCGAGCCTCCCGCCGCAGGCGGCCGTCTCCTATGGGAACACGCTGCCCAACGGCATGCCCTACGGCTTGGGCCTTTCGCTCATGCTTCCCGGCGGCGGAGCGTTGAACTGGCCCGCCGGCTGGGCCGGCTCGGCGCGCATCCAGACCGTGGACCAGAAGGTCTGGCTCTCGCAGCTCAGCGCCGGCATCCAGTTGCACCCCCTCTTCAGCTTCGGCGCCAGCCTGCTGTACTACCAGGTGCAGGAGAAGCTCCAGCAGCAGATCCCGCTCGTCACCTCGGAAGCGTCGGCGCAGCTTGGCCTCGCGGGCGGCGCCCCCACTTTCGAGGTGGCCGGCCAGTTCCGCGCGCCCGACGACATTCCCTTCACCCTCGCCGTCGACTACAAGCACCAGGCGCCGCTGGAGCTGACCGGGCACGCGCACTTCGACAACGTGGCCCCGAGCTTCGCCGCGCAGCTCCAGGATCAGGAGGCGACCGAGCACGTGACGGTGCCCAACATCCTCTACGTCGGCGCCGCCTACGACCTGAACGACAACCTCAAGCTGATGGGAAGCTGGAACCTGGAGCGCTGGAAGGTCTATGGCTCCGACACCTACCGCGGCTCCAAGGGCCTGGTCATCTCGGTGCCGCGCAACTACAACAATGCCTGGATCTATCGCTTCGGCGCCGAGTACGCGAAGCCCAGCTTCCTGCCCGCGCTCACGCTGCGCGCGGGATTGTTGCGCAGCATCTCCAACCAGCCCACCGACACCATCTCGCCCACGCTCACCGATGCGAACAGCTGGGCGCTCTCGGTCGGCGCGGGCTACGAGGTGATCAAGGGCCTGCGCGCCGACATCGGCTACCAGTACGCCATCTTCGACTCCGTCACCGCCACGGGCCCCGACGCCTTCCCCGGCACCTACGACACGCACGTCCACCTCGTCTCCGCCGGCCTGACCTGGAGAACGACAGCGTTTTGATCTTTAGGGGACACCATTGCCGCCCGAAGGGCGCAAGGGTGTCCCCATCGCCATTGCCGCCCGAAGGGCGCAAGGGTGTCCCCAGCGCCTCAGTACTCGTCGCTGCCCTGGACCCAGATGAAGGACTGGATGTCGATCAGGTCGCGCGGCTCCAGGTCGGCGAGGTCCTGGCCGATGCGCCGTGCGAAGCGCAAGAGCTCCGCGTACGTCTGCCAGCCGGGGCGCGTGGTGTAGTCGAACGGCACGCCGTACGCTTCCGCGGCGCGGCGGGTGACGTTGGGCTTGAGGAAGATCTCCCGGTCCGGCCGGGCGATGAACCCGAACACCGTCTGCACCGGCCAGGTGTGCACCCGCGTCTGCCGACGCGGCAGCTCTGCCAGCACTTCGCCCCAGCGCACGAAGCGCTCCTCGTGCGAGCCGCCGCCGTAGAGGAGCTGTTGCAGCCCCGAGGCAAAGAGCCGCGCCCCCTGCGGCGCACGGACCGCGTCGCGCAGCGCCATCTTCTCGAAGGAGAAGAGCAGATTCGTGCGCGACTCGATGCGCACGGCCCGGGCCGCGATCTCCGCGTATGCGCCTTCCTCGATCAGCCCTGCGAGCTCGCGCTTGCCCAGCTGCCGCTCCCATTCCTGATGGGCGGCCTCCTTGTATCCGCGCTCCCAGTCCAGGTACTTGGGGTCGCGGAACCCCTTGCGGAAGAAGCGGAGGAATTTCCGCCGGCAGGCGAGCGCCCGCGCGGTCACCTCGGAGGAGACAGGGGAGATCTGCATGCAGGAAAGATGCGCGTGCTAGCCTCCGCCGGCATGGACCCACTCGCTTCGCTGGGCCGGGCCCTTCGCGAGCGCGGGTACGCCTTCGTCACGCCGACGCCGGAGACGCACCGGCGGGTCCTCGCTCGCGGCATCCCGGCCCGGACGCTGCGCGACGTCTTCGGGTGGAGCAAGCCCTTCGCGCCGGGCGTGCTCGACCCGGTGTTGCTGGGCTTCTTGGAGAACGCAGGGGCGCTGCAGCGCGACGGCGCGCAAGCCAGGAGCGGCGTGCGCTTCTCCTCCCTGGGGCCGCTCTTGCTCGCGCACTCGGCGTACCCCACCACCGCTCCGGACGCGGTCTTCTTCGGCCCGGACACCTATCGCTTCGCCGCCTTCCTGCTCGCGCACGCGCCGGCGCAGATCGGCGCTCTCGCGGACGTCGGCTGCGGCACCGGCGCGGGAGGCCTCTTGCTCGCCTCGCGCGCGCGCTCGGTCGAGTTGCTCGACGTGAACGAGCTCGCCTTGCGGTTCGCCCGCGCCAACTGCGAGCTCAACGGCGTTCAGGCGCGCGTCGCGCGAAGCGACGTGCTGCAGGGAGTGACGGAGACGCCGGACCTGATCGTCGCCAATCCGCCGTATCTCGCCGACCCGCTGGGGCGCGCCTACCGCGACGGGGGCGGCGAGCTCGGCACCGGGCTGTCCGAGCGGATCGTGGAGGAATCGCTGGAGCGCCTGCGTCCCGGAGGCAGGCTCCTCCTCTACTCCGCGACGGCCGTCGTGGACGGTGAGCACCTGCTCTGGCGCAAGCTCGCCCCCCTGCTCGGCAAGGCGCGCGCCGCATACCTCGAGCTGGACCCGGACGTCTTCGGCGAAGAGCTGGAGCGGCCCGCCTATTCGCAGGTCGAGCGCATCGCCGTGGTCGGGCTCGACGCAGTCAAGCTTTGAGCAGCCGCGACGGAGAGCCGGTGTGCAAACGCGCGCCGCAGGGCGCATCCTCCGCGAGGATGGACCGCAAGGAACTGCACCTCTGCCTCTCGCGCTTTGCCCGCGAACGCCTGGAGCCCGGCTTTCCCTCAGACCCCGCCCCCGCGGCGGACCGGGCGCATCTGCACGCGCTGGAGCAGGCCTTCGTCGAGGAGGAGCGCGCCGCGGTGGCCGCGCAAGCGGCGGAGGCGCCCACGGACGCCGACGACTTCGTGCGCTGGTTCGCGCTCTTGCGCGAGACCGGCCCGGGCCAGGGCGATGCGCTCTTTCCCTGGCTTGCACAGACCGCCTCCCTGGCGCAGATGAAGTGGTTCCTCGCCCAGGAGGTGGCGGGCGAGGCCGGCTTCGACGATCTGGTCGCGCTGACGCAGGTGAAGATGCCGCAGCAGCCCAAGCTGGAGCTCGCCCGCAACTACTGGGACGAGATGGGGCGCGGCCGGCCGGCGGCGATGCACGGGCCGCTCCTGGCGGATCTCGCCCGCACCCTGGACGTGCGCGCGGATGCCGGGAGCACCGTGTGGGAGGCGCTCGCGCTCGCCAACCTGCTCGTCGCGCTCGCGCTCGATCGCCGTCATGCATTCCACTCGGTGGGCGCGCTGGGCGCCATCGAGCTCACCGCGCCGGGCCGGGTGGCGCAGGTGGATCGCGGGCTCGCGCGGCTCGGCGTTCCCAAGGCGGCGCGGCGGTACTTCACGCTCCACGCCACGCTCGACCTGCAGCACAGCGCACGCATGGAATCGCGAGGTGCTGCGGCCCCTGGTGGCAGGGCAGCCGCGGGTGGCGCAGGCCGTTGCCGAGGGCGCGCTGATGCGGCTGCGCGCCGGAGCGCGATGCTTCGCGCGCTATCGCCGGGAGTTAGTCCCGGCCGCTGAAGGCGGCTTAGGGACTACGCATGTGGTGTTGAACCAAGACGGGTCATGAGATGCCCTTCAAAGCCAGCCCAGCTCGCGCAGGAGCTGGCCGTCGCTCCGTAGGAACTTGTCGCCGATGTCGGTGCGGTAGCGCGCGTTGGGCAGGTGGATCTGCGCGGCGAGCCCGTACGCGTTGCGCTGCGCTTCGATGACCGATGCGCCGCGGCCGGTCACCACCAGCGCATATCCCGACGGGCCGCTGGTGAGGAGGCGGCCCCGCTCGAGCAGCAGCTCGCCATAGTGCAGGTGCTCCGCCTCTTCGGCGCTGAGCGCGCGGCGGAAGGTGAGCGGCTGGCCGCGCGCGGGAACCGTGGCCTGCGGATAGGGGAAGGGCGGCACCGTCAGCACCACGCCGACCGCAAAGCCCGGGTGCGTGCGGAAGCTGCGCGGCCCGCTCCGGTCGATCATCGCGAGCAGGATGGTGTCCCAGGCATCGACGTGGAGCGCGTCGAGGATGGCGAATCCCGGGTAGCCGAATCGGCAGGTGAGCTCCAGCGGCCAGACGCCGCGCTCGTTCACGATGGTGTTCAGGTTCATGTAGCCCTGGTAGCGTCCTTGGCGCAGGAGCGGCGCGAGCCGGCCGAGGGTGGCTTCCATGAACCGCTCGCGCGCCGCGGTAGGTGACCAGCGTTCCCATCTCGCCGGTGAGCTCGCCCAGGTCGCCGGTGAAGAATCGCTTGTGCTCCCAGTCGAGGCAGGCGGGCGCGAGGAACCGTTCGCCGTCGAAGTACGCGCCGGTGCCCATCTCCACCCCGTCGAGATGCTCCATCAGGACGAAGGAAGGCGGATCCGGCCAGGCCCACTGCGACCGCTGCAGCTCGAGGAAGGCGACGACGTCGGCGCCGTCGGGCAGCTCGCCCACGTAGTTGCGGGTGGAGGAGAAGGCGCCGTTGAGCTTGAAGACGTAGCGGCCGGGCGCGCCGCGGACGAAGTCGATGGCCGCCGCGAAGGAGGTGAAGGCATGCGTCGGGGCCGTCCGCAGCCCGGCGTCGCGCAGCGCCGATTGTCCGAACGCGCGGTCGTTTTCCAGGCGGTCGCCGAGCGCGCCGCCGCCCACGACGCGAAAGCCGTCCCGGCGCAGCTCGTCCTGCTCCTCGCCCTGGGAGGACTGCTCGAAGATGACCAGACCGTCGCGGCCCACCCAGCCGAGCTCCGAACGCCAGTCGGCGGTGCGCTCGACGATGCCGGCCAGCACCTCGTGGCAGGAGGCGTCCGCCACGTGGACGCGCACCTCGTGACCCGCCTGGAGCAGGCGGCGGTAGAGGTCGCCGAGGTCGTTGGATTCGCCCACGCCGAGAACGCGCACTGGAGTAGACATACACCGCGCGCGGGGGCCGCAGGCAGGCCCCTGCGTCGTAGGATGCGCGCCTTCCAACCTTCGAGGGCCTCATGCGCAAGATCGCAGTGCTGCTCGCCGCCGCCGCTCTCTCCTGCAAGTCCGCTCCCGCCTCGAGGACGCCGGAAAGCGCCGGCGCCGGCACGGGTCCGGGCACGCCGGCCAATCCGCCCGCGACACGGGTGACGGGGGCCCAGCCTGCCGTCCCGAACGTGGCCGGACAACCCGCCACGCCGCCGGAGAGCGCCGGGCAGCACGCGCAGTCCGCGAGCGCGGAGCGCCGCCCGCCCCGCCCCCGGGAATCGATCTCTCCGCCATGGACCGCAGCGTGAACCCCTGCGACGACTTCTACCGGTTTTCCTGTGGCACCTGGCTGAAGAAGACGCCCATTCCCGAGGACCGGCCCCTCTGGGGGCGCGCCTTCAGCGAGATCCTCGAGCGCAACCAGGCGCTGCTGCACGAGATCGTGGAGAAGGACGCGCGCGGCGAGGCCGATCCCGCCGACCCCTTCGTCCAGAAGGTAGGCGACTTCTACTCCACCTGCATGGACGAGCAGAAGGCGGAGACCGCCTCGTTCGCGACGCTGCGTCAAGAGCTGCAGGCCATCGACCAGATCTCCGACGCCAGGGCGCTCGCGGCCGAGGTGGGCCGAGCTCCACCGCACAGGGGCGCGCGCGTTCTTCGGATTTGCCGCGCGGCAGGACTTCAAGGACGCGACGCAGGTGATCGGCGGGGTGGATCAGGGCGGCCTGGGGCTCCCCGACCGCGACTACTACTTTCGCGACGACAAGAAGTCGCAGGAGCTGCGCACCCTCTACCTGGACCACGTCGGCCGCATGCTGGCGCTGGCCGGCGACGCCGACGCAAAGGCGCACGCAGAGCGCGTCTTCCAGCTGGAGACCGAGCTCGCCCGCGCCTCGCTGGATCGCGTCAAGCGCCGCGACCCCAACAAGATCTATCACCGGCTCGATCGCAAGGGCCTCGCCGCGGCCGCGCCGCACTTCGACTGGAACGACTACTTCGCCACCGTGGGCGCGCCGGACGTCCAGGCCATCAACGTGACCGTGCCCGACTTCTTCAAGCGCGATGGATGGGCTGCTCGCGCGCGGCAACCTGGACGACGTGCGGCTCTACCTGCGCTGGCGCGCGGTGGAGGCCGCGGCGGACGCGCTGGGCGCGAAGTTCGTGGAGGAACGCTTCCGCTACAACCGCGCGCTCACCGGCGCCAAGACCATCCTCCCCCGCTGGAAGCGGTGCGTGCAGATGACCGACCGCGCCCTGGGCGAGGCGCTGGGACGCACCTTCGTCACCACCACCGTGGGCGCGCAGGGCAAGGCCATGGCCCGCGAGATGATCGTCGGCATCGAGAAGGCCTTCCAGGTCGAACCTCGCCAGCGTGGACTGGATGGACGCGGCCGCCCGCGAAGGCCTCGCTCTACAAGCTGCACAAGATCGACAACAAGGTGGCCTACCCGGAGAAGTGGCGCGACTACACCCGGATGCAGATCGGGCGCACCTCGCTGCTGGAGAACGTGCTCGAGCGCGGCGCGCTTCGAGACCGCCCGCGACCTGGCCAAGATCGGCAAGCCGGTGGATCGCAGCGAGTGGCGGATGACGCCGCCCACCGTCAACGCCTACTACAGCGCCTCGCTCAACGAGATGGTCTTTCCCGCCGGCATCATGCAGTTGCCCTTCTTCTCGCCGGAGGCGCCCTTGGACTCCAACTACGGCGGGCTGGGCATGGTGATGGGCCACGAGCTCACCCACGGCTTCGACGACCAGGGCCGCAAGTTCGACGGCGACGGCAACCTGCACGAGTGGTGGTCGCCGAAGGTGGGCAAGGCCTTCGAGGAGCGCGCCGCCTGCGTGGCGAAGCAGTACGACGGCTACGTGGCGGTGGAGGACGTGCACCTCAACGGCAAGCTGACCCTGGGCGAGAACCTCGGCGACATCGGCGGCCTGAAGATGATGATCTCGGCGCTGCGCGCCCGCCGCCAGGGACAGCCGCCCACCCACGTCGAGGGTTTCGACGACGAGCAGCAGGCGTTCATCGCCTTCGCCCAGGTCTGGTGCACCAACTACCGGCCGGAGGCGGCGCGGACGCAGGCGTTGACGAACCCGCACTCCACCGCGCAGTGGCGCGTGAACGGCCCGGTCTCCGACAACCCGGAGTTCGAAAAGGCCTTCCGCTGCGCCAAAGGCTCGCCGATGGCCCCGGTGAGCCGCTGTACCGTTTGGTGAGCGCGCAGAGCACAGGGCGCCCGCTCGACAGGTCGTTTTACGGAAGAGCCCTTTCCCGCCGGACGTTTTCCCCCGGCAACCAGGGAAAGGACCCTTCATGCGGACGCTTGCTCTCTTCGCGCTTCTCTCCGTCTCGACGGCCGCTTCGGCGAACGTGCTCTGGCGCGGCGACTACGACACCGGCGACCTGTCGCAGTGGGACAAGGTCGACGGGCTCTCCAGCCGACTGACGGTCGAGTCTTCGGTGGTGCACCAGGGCAGCAACGCCCTGCGCGTCGAGCTTCACCAGGGGGACGTCTCCTCGAGCGGCACGCGGAACGAGGTGGTGGAATCGGACCCCGCGCACTGGGAATCGGAGGGCAACGACCGCTGGTACGCGTGGAGCACGCTCTTTCCCGACGACTACCCCAGCAACGATACCTGGCAGGTCTTCACCCAGTGGCACCACACCGGCTGCTGCGGTTCGCCGCCGGTGGAGTTCTCCGTCATCGGCGAGCACATCCAGCTCGGGCACGACGGCAGCAGCACCATCCTCTGGACGGCCCCGTTGGTGCGCGGCGTCTGGCACGACTTCGTCATCCACGTGTACTGGTCGTCGACCGACGGCTACGTGGAGCTGTACTACGACGGCGCGTTGGTGCTGGGAAAGACCTCGGTGCAGACGCTCTATCCCGGCGAGCAGGCGTATCTGAAGCAGGGGCTCTACTGGAACGCCGCCATCACCAGCGTCGGCGTCCTCTACCACGACGGCATGGTGACGGGCACTTCGCTCGCCGACGTCGCGCCGCAGCTCGCCGCGCCGCCGGTGCAGCCGCCGCCGCCGCCGCCCGATGCGGGCACGCCCGACAATCCCGCGCCGCCCGCGCCGGGCCCGGTAACCCCTCCTGAAAGCGCGAAGGGCGCCGCTCCCGCGCCGGCGCGGACCAGCATCGCAGCCAGCCTTGCCGCCGGGGGCTGCTCGCACACCTCGCCGGGCTCCCTGGCCGTGTTCGGGCTCCTCGCGCTCGGCGCGTTCGCCGCCCGGCGCCGCCGCGCCCGCAAGAGCTGAAAAAACCCGCCGCAAGCGTTGCGAAGGCGCAAAAAAAGCACGCCGGGCGAACCTTCCGCCCGGCGTGCTCGTGTCGACTGGAACGGCGATCGGTCGATCAGTGATGCCCGCCGTCCTCGCCCTCGTGGTTCTCGTGGCCGCTGCGGTCGTCGTCCTGGAACACGTTGAGCGACCCGCGGATGTTGTTCTCGATGGAGGAGCGGTTCGCCTCGTCGCGCGGGTCCAGGCGGGCGGTGGCGGCGGCGCCGAACCAGTTGGCCGGATCGAAGGCGAGCGTGATGTTGGCGCTGCCGGCGCCCACCACGAAGCTGCCTTCGCTCTTCTGCGAGGCGTGCAGCGACGAGGTGAAGGTGAAGGCCTGGCCGTCGATGGTGCCGTCCACGATCACCGACGCGTTCTGCAGCGCAGCGCCGGGGAACACCTCGAAGCGGAACTCATGGTAGGTGCCCGCCGGAACGCTGGCGTCGAACACCTTGGTCACCGGACCGCTCAGCGCGGCCGAGTCGAGGTCGACGACGAACGGGCCTTCCCTCAGCTCGGCCTCGCCTTCCTCGTGGCTCTCGCCGGCGTCGGAGTCGTCCGAGCCGTGCTCGAAGGTGGCGGCGGCCGGGGTGGTCGCGGCGGCGGTTTCGCTCCCCTCCAGCTTGAGCCGCCCGATGTTCAGGCGCACGCGCTGGACCTCGATTCCGCTGGAGAGCGTCAGGGCCTGCGAGGGGGCGGTCGCCCGGGCGGTGGTGACGCTGAACGAGACCGGGGCGGTCCTGCTGCCGCAGGCACAGACGAGGACGGCGGTGACGATTGCGTAGAGACGAGTCATCGGGGCTTCTCCTTTGCCGGATGATGACACCCCCTGCTTCGCCGCAGGGACATTTTGTCGCCTGGGAAACGCCCGGAATCCCACGCACATCAAGGGGTTATGTGGATGGCACACCCACAGGTGTGGCGTTGGGCACCCCGCGTTATACTTGAACGGCCGTGCAGGCCTTCTTCTCCTTCGATGCCGAAGCGCCGTCGTTCGACGGGCGCTTCCTGGCGCTCTCGCGGACCTGGCTCGACGCCGCGTCCTGGGTGGATTTCGCGCCCGGATGGGTGCGCGGTTCGGATGCGCTCTTCGCCGAAGTCCTGCGCTCGCGGCGCTGGGGACAGCGGACGCGCGTCATGTACGAGCAGCGCGTGCGCGAGCCGCGCTTGACCTCGGCGTGGAACGTGCGAAAGGGTCCGCTCGAGCCCGCCATCCTCGATCGCATCCGCCTCGCCCTGGCGGCGCGCTACGGCGCCCCCTTCGATTCCGCCGGGTTCAACTTCTATCGCGACGGGCGCGACAGCGTGGCCTGGCACGGAGACCGCATCCGCAAGGAGATCGAGGCCCCGGTGGTGGCGCTCCTCTCCCTGGGAGAGCCGCGCAAGTTCCTGCTCCGGCCCAAGGGCGGCGGCCCGTCCCGCGCGCTGCGCCTGGGCAGGGGAGACCTCCTGGTCACGGGAGGCAGGACGCAAAGGAACTGGGAGCACTGCGTGCCCAAGCTGGCGCAGGCGGGGCCGCGCATCAGCATCGCGTACCGCTACGGGCTTGCTACTGCGCCGGCAGCTTCAGATGCAGATTGAAGGTGTAGTAGACGGCCACCGGCTTGCCCTGCGCGAACGCCGGCTTGTACTTGCGGCCTTCCAGCGCCTCGATCACCGCGGCGTTCATGAAGGGCAGACCCTTGAGCACCTTGCAGGCCCGGACCTGGCCTTCGGTGGTGACCACGCAGCGCACCTGCATGGCGCCCTCCACGCGCCGCTCCAGCGCGTCCGCGGTGTACTCCGGCGCCGGGCCCGAGATCATCGCGGGAGCGGTCATCCCGTCGTTGAACTCGAGCACCGCGTCCGCGGCCGGCGCCGCAGGCTGCGGCTTCACGATGGCGAGCCGCACGTGGACCTTCTTGCCCTTGAGCGAAAGGCCCTGGGCGACGAACGGCTGGTATCCGTCGCGGCGCACCGAGATGGTGTAAGCGCCGGCAGGCAGGAAGGTCATCTCGAACGCGCCGTCGCCGTCGCTGATGGCGGACTGCTCGCCCACCAGGGCCGCGCTGCGGGCGGTCACGCGCGCGTCAGCCAGGGGAGCCTGGGTGACGGCGTCGACCACGGTACCGGCGAGGCTGCCCATGCTGGTCTGCGCGAGCGCGGACGTCGACAGTGCAAGACTGACCGCAAGGACTGCCCGGTGCATCGGCTCCGCCTCCCTGACTGCTCAGGAAAGAGTAGCCGACAGGCCCGGCATCACAAAGGAATCACTGCCTCAATTCCGCGAGCACCGCCTTCTTCATGAGATCGGGAGGCAAGAGGCCCTGGGCGAGAATGGTGTCGTGGAAGGTGAGAGGTTCGAACTTGTTGCCGAGCTGCTTTTCGGCCGCGTCGCGCAGCTCCAGGAGCCGCAGGTAGCCGTAGTAGTACGACGTGGCCTGGCCCGGCGAGCGGAAGGTGAAGCGGTCCACCTCCTCGGTGGCGAAGGCGGGCGAGAGGCCCACTTCGCGCTGCAGGAACTCGCGGGCCCTCTTCGGCGACCACTTGCGCATCTGCAGCTCCGGGTCGAGAAAGGCGCGCGCGGCCCGCTGCAGCCGGAGCTGCAGCGAGATGAGCTTCCCGTCGTCGGGCATGTAGGGAAGGGTGATGGCCTCGGCGTACAGGCCCCACCCCTCCGCGTTGACGCTGTTGAAGGCGAAGATGGCGCGCGCCAGCGAAACGCCGTG
Source organism: uncultured delta proteobacterium (assembly GCA_963792275.1). Taxonomy (GTDB): domain Bacteria; phylum Myxococcota; class Myxococcia; order Myxococcales; family 40CM-4-68-19; genus 40CM-4-68-19. The sequence goes on along the minus strand of CAWBVQ010000002.1, from coordinate 205,905 downwards.
TTCCACCATGCCGTCGAACTGCAGCTCGTGTCCGGGCCGCGCCTCGTGGGCGGTCAGGGTCCAGGCGGCCGCGTCGTAGTTGAAGTCGTCGTACTTCTGCTCCACCTTGCCGGGCACCGAGAGCGGCAGCACGAACTCGCCCTGCTCGCCGGTGTTGCCGATGAGCCGCGGAGGCACCATGTGCGGGGCGGGCTGCTGCGCGTTCTCGGCGGGAGTACCCAGCCGGATGCGGGCGGGGCGCGCCGGCAGGGTGACGAGCCGGTGCTCGCGGATGATGTCCTCGATCTGCGCGAGACGGTGTTGGTAGAACGCCAGCACCCGGTCGTCGGGGATCTGGCTCTTCTTCAGCTCCTTGATCACCTCGCGGTAGTCCCAGTTGGTGAGGTGGCGCTCCTTGGCGATCTTTTGCGCGAGGACCTGCATCTCCGACTGGATGCGGGTAAATCCTTCGTGCGCGCGCTGCGCCAGCTCCTCGCCGGGGATGTCCACGCCGAACTGGCGGAGCTGGAACTCGTAGAGCTCGGGCGGGAGGCGGAAGTCTTCGCGCGCCTTGGGCAACACCTCCGCCTGCACGAAGGAGAGGAACTGCTCCAGCTGCTGGTGCAGCGCCGCGACGGGCTGCTCGTGGCCCGGGATGGCGTACTGGGCGAAGAGCTTGTCGATGCCGTCGACGAGGAACTTCGAGGTGTGCAGGTCGTTTTCCACCTCGATGCGGCTGGGCGGCAAGAGACCCTTCGCGAGACCGTCGCGGATCTCCGCCTCGACCAGCTGGACCACCGGGGCGGTGCCGGGGTCGAGGCCCGCGTACTTGCGCACGCGCGCGAGCGCCGCCGGCCTGCGCTCCTTGGCGATCTGCGGATCGAGCAGCGAGCGGATGCTGCCGAAGATCATCCGGGGCAGGTTGCTATAGGGGACCTCCAGCTTCTCGTGCAGCTCGCTGCCGCGGATCTGCCGCTGCGCCGCGTCCACCAGGATGGCGAGGTCCTCGGAGACCTCCGGGTCGCGCTCGCCCTGCTGCCTCTCTTTCAGCGTCGCCAGCGCCTGGCGGATTCCCTCGCGCTGCCGCTCGCGGTGGCCGGGGGTGAAGTCGGAGATGCGCTCGTCGATGCCGCTGACGCCGGTGCGGGCGGCGAACTCGGGCGCGTACTTCGCCTGGACGTCGAGCAGGATCTGCGCGTTCTGGTTGCTGCGCGCGATCCACTCCCGGCTGGTGGAGGCGGAAGCCCGGGCCGGCGTGGGAGCCGGAGCGGGAGCGGCGTGCGAACAAGCGAAGAGGACGGCGGCGGCGGCGGCGAGCAGATGGGAGCGCATGTGGGCGCGCAGTCTAGCGGCAACCCTTGCGCAGGCAAACCGGTTGCGCCCGCGGTTCCCGGAGCTTCCCGGGAACCGCGGAGTCAGCCGGTCACTTCTTCTTCGGCTTCTTCGGCGCGGTCTTCTTCACCGCCGCGTTGCCGCCGTGCTTCTTGCCCATGAGGATGATGACGTAGGTGGAGTTCTTGCCGAAGTTCGGCGAGATGCCCACCGCGGTGCCCACGCCCACCAGCTTGGCATCGCCGACCACGCCCGGCTCCTGCGCGAACTCCATGGCATCGGCCTTGACGCCGCCGATCTCGTCCACCTTGGAGAAGAGCTTGTAGAGCGGCGCCTCGATCTCGCTCACCCTGGCGCGCGGCACCTGGCCCTTGTCCTTGGCCATCTCGGTGGCGTACGCCTGCGCGATCTTCTCCAACTCGGGGTCTTTCGCCACGGCGGCGGCGCGCGCGTCCGAACGGCGCTGCTCGATGGCCTGGTACAGCTTTGCCTTGATCGCCTCCGGGTCCGGCGGCGGGAGCTGCTTCATGAACAGCTCGGTCACGATGATGGTCTTCTTGTCGTTGATGACCGCGCCCGGCGCCACCCCGATGCCCACCTGGGTGACGTTGGGGTTCATGGCATTGGCGCGGTCCTGGGGGTTGTTGGACATGAGCTGGTACGCCTGCTCGGCGCCGGTGGTCTGGGCGAGGCTCTCGAAGAGCTGCGGGGCGGAGATCTCCGCCTCCTTGAGCCGCTGGTTCAGCTCCCCGGAAGAGGTGCTCTTCCCCTTGGCGCGATCCTCGGAGATGGTGCGCGCGATCTTGGAGAGCTCGTCGTCGACCTTGAGCGGCGGGAGCCCGGCCTGGGTGCGGTCCTTGTTGATCAGCTCGCCGATCTGCTTCTCGGCGGCGGGCGGATCGATCACCGCGGCCGCTTCCGCACCGCCCGCGGGAATGGTGGCGGCCATGGGCAAGTCGGTGGCGCAGCCAACCGCGAAGTTGGCCACCGGGACATCGCCCCCTCCCGGCGACTCGGCGGAGACCTGCACGAGGATCTTGCCGGGGTGATCGCCGCACTTGATCTCGGCGCTGAAGTTCTTGCCCGGCGTCCCCTTGGGCTGCTCGAGGTGCCCCACGGCATCGCTGAACTGCACCTTGGGGTTGCTCAGCTTGCCCAGCACCGAGCCGGAGAGCGTCGCGGCCTGACCGGGATTCAGCTTTCGCGGGAAGGGCGGCTGCAGATCGATGCTCTGGTCCTGCAGCACCAGCGCGACGCGGGTGACGCCCTTCTTGATCCGCTGGGTGACCAGGCCATAGCGCGGGCTCTGCGCGTTCGCGGCGAAGCTCTTGATCGGCGAGACGAGCAGGTCCGCCAGATCCTTGGGCGTCGCGCCGGCAGTGGGGGCGCTGCCCGTGGTGGACTCCTGCGTGTCGAAGTTCTGCAAGGTCACCCTGCGGACCGGCTGGGGCAGGCCGAAGTACTGCGAGACGGCCGCGATGACCGTGTCGGGCGGCGAATCGTCCTCCCAGCCGAGCAGCGTCTCCGCAACCGCGCACAAGCGCCCCTCGGGTTTCGCCGCGCCGCCGAGGCCGTCCTCGACCAGACCGTTCACGCCGTGCTCGGGGCAGGTGAGGCTCGGGTCCTTGCCATAGGCCGCGACCGGCGGCTTTCCCGGCTTGAAGACGCCGTTTTCGATGGTGCCGGTGGACCGCTTGTTCACGGCCAGGCTTCCGCCGCACGCAGCCGCGAGCAGACACGCCACGGCGGCGTGCGCCGCGGCAAGGGGGACTCCACGTCGTCGTGTCATGCGCTCCTCGATGCTTCACGGCAGGAGCCCGGACGCACCAGAGAGAGCCCTTGCCGGCGATGGCCCGCGCCGCCCGTTCTTACTCCGGGAGCGCGAGCGTGATCTTGAAGATGTAGTCGACCTCGATGGGCTGCCCGTGCAGCAGGGCGGGCGAGTACCTGCGCTTCTCCAGCGCCTCGATCACCGCCCTGTCCATGAAGGGAAGGCTCTTGACGACGCGGCAGTTGCGGACCTGGCCCTGGATCGAGACGATGCATTTCACCATCATGGTGCCCTGCACTTCGTGCTCGAGGGCCTGGTTGGTGTATTGCGGGTCCGGTCCCGAAAGCTTCTTGGGCTCGGTCATGGTGTCGTTGAACTCGACGGGGCCGGTGCTGCCGACCTGCCCGCCGATCTGACCGCCCACCACTCCGCCGACGACTCCGCCGACCACGCCACCCTCGACGCCGCCCTCCACGCCCTCGTCCTCGTCCATCTCTTCCTCCGGCGGCGGTTCGGGCGGCTTCTCCTCGACCTTGGGGATCTCCTTGGGCTGGATCACCGTGGTGGGAGGCAGCGTCTTCGGCTTGATCCGGTCTGGCCGCGGCGTCTTCGGCTTGTGCCCGGCGGGCGGAGGAGGAGGTGGCGGGGGCGGCGGCGGCGGCCGGAAGGTGACGGCGACGGGCGCCTCCGTCTGCTTGGGCATGTGCGCCCTCGCGTACGCGAACACGAAAGCAGCAGCCACCACGAGGCCGTGAAGGAAGACGGAAACAGCCATCGAGGTGCCCGCCCGCCTTTTGGCCCTGGGAGCGGTGATGTTGTCGAACATGTGCCCCTTGTGGAGTCGCGCGAGAAAAGGCGTGGAGACTTAAACAACCGGCCCGGGAAAGTCAACGCCCGGCCGCCCGCTTCGATCCGTGCTGCACTCTGGTCGTCCGCGCCGGAAAAAGCGAGGGGCGGACAGGCACCGTGCCCGTCCGCCCCAGGTCTCTTCGGACGATCAGACCTTAGAAGGTCTGCGTCAGGCGGCCCCAGAAGAACCGGCCCATGAAGTCATAGGCGCTGGGGTCCGAGGTCGGGGTGAACGCGTTGTAGACCCTGGGCGGCGCCACGTTGAACGCGTTGTTCAGGCCGACCGCAAGCGTGGTCTTCCCGAACCCGCTGTTCAGCCCGTACGACGCGTAGAGGTCGGTCTGGAAGTACGGATCGACCTTGCGCGCGGCGTCGGCGAAGCCGGACTGCGAGATGGTGCCGTCCGGAGTGGTGGTCGTGCGGCAGAGCCCCGCGCCGTCCATCAGGCCCGAGCCGAGGTTGCCATCGGCGCACTCCCAGTAGCTGCCGATGAACTTCTCGGTGACGCCCAGGTTCAGGCCGGCCAATCCAAACGTAATGCCGCCGTTGGCCTTGAACGCCGGGTAGACGCCGCCGTTCACGCCGCTGCCCAGGTCGTACACGCCGCGGCCCTTGAGGACGGAGCCGTCCGCCTCGGTCACGTCGAACCGGTGCAGCCAGGTGCCGTCGACGATGAAGCCGAAGCGGCCGACGTCGGTGGGCAGCGAGTACCGCAGCGAGACGTCGATGCCGTCGGTGAGCTCGCCGCCGACGTTCGCCTGCAGGTTGGAGATCTGCGTGATGCGGCCCGTGCTCGGATCGCGCGTGATCAGGTCGCAGAACTTGCCGCTGGTGACGCAGCTATTCAGGATGACCGACTCGCCGATGCTCGAGATCGCGTTGTTGATGTTGAAGTTGTAGTAGTCGACCGTCATCGAGAAGCCGCGCACCATGCTCGGCTGCAGCACCACGCCTGCGGTGAAGACCTTGGCCGTCTCCGGCGTCAGCTTGGGATTGCCGCCGACGCGCGAGCGGAGCTGGGTCTGGTCGTCGCCGTTGTTGATCGCGTTCGGTCCCTGCGCCGCGCAGTTGTCGTGGAGCGGGCCCGACGCCGGAACGCCTGTGGCGCAGGGGTCCTTCACCGCGGCAAAGTTGTCCTGCTGGCCGCCGAACAGATCGCCCATGGACGGCGCCCGGAACGCGGTCGAGTACGTGCCGCGGAAGGTGACGTCGTGGATGGGGCTCCACCGCGCGCCGAACTTGTACGTCCAGTCGGAGCCGAAGGTGGAGTAGTTGAACACGCGCGCGGCGGCCGTGGCCTCGACGTTCTCCGCCAGCGGCAGGTTGCTGACGATGGGGATGGAGAGCTCGGCGTAGCCTTCGTTCACGTGGTAGCCGCCCTTGGTGATGAGGCCCTTGTTGCCGGAGGTCTCACCCGCGGCGGTGATCGGGTCGGGGACGAACGCGCCGTAGACCAGGCGGTACTCGTAGCCGAGCGCCAGGCCCACCGGGCGGTCCGCGAAGAGCGAGAACAGCTCGCCCGAGGTGTTGGCCTGCACCGCGGTCATCTGGTTGATGCCGCGATCCACGCCGGTGAAGGTGAGGCCGGTGACCTGGTCCGGCGTGATGCTGCCCGCCGTGGCCGCGCCGGTCTTCATGTTGTAGGCGGCGCCGGAGAACAGGTTCAGGGGAACGCAGTTCGGCAATGGCGCTGCTGGCATCGCCGGGCGTCGCGACGCAGATCGGCTGGCCGCTGACGGGATCGCTCATGCTCGGTCCGACGCCTCGGCGAGGTTACGCAGGTACACGTTGCCGTTCTTGGTGCCCGCCTCCTCGGTGCGGCCGAAGTTCAAGGACAGATCCCAGAACCAGCCGTGCGCCGGCCCGAACTCCTCGGGCAGCGTGCCGTCGATTCCGCCCACCACCCGGAAGGTGCTGATGTCCTGGTCGGTGACGCGGTTGCCGAACTCCAGCAGGCGGCGGCGGACGCCGCCGATGTCCACGCCGAAGGGGTTGTAGAGGTTGTCCTTGGACACCACCACGCCCTCGCCGTCGGTGAGGAGCGGCTCGGCCGCGAGCAGCTGCTCGGACTGGCGGTTCACGAACGACGCCTCGTAGTAGCCGCGGGCGCTGCCGCCGATGCTCAGGTCGCCGATGCTGTACAGCGAGATGCGCTGCTGCGGCGTCACGTTGTAGTTCTGCGGCTGGAAGTTGTACTGGTCGCCCGGCGCATTCGCATCCTCGGGCAGGCCGCTGCCGACGTAGGGACGATAGCGGTCACCGTTGGGGAAGGCGACGCACTTCGCGTTGACCTCGCCGGGGAGGCAGGCGATGAACGAGCCGGTCTTCGGGTTCTTCGTGACCAGCGTGTTGTAGGCGGTGAGCTTGGCGTCGACTGCGGCGTCGCCCGTCAGCGCCTGCGCCTTGCCGACCTGCGAGCTGGCGAGGACGATGCGGCCCGCGGGGATGGTTCCGGAGCCGACCAGGATCTCGCCCTGGCCCGCCGGAGCGCTGGGGTCGAAGAAGAGCTGGAACTTGGAGAAGTCGCGGTCGCCGGCGAAGACGCTCTGCTGCTTGTAGTACCCGGCGCTGAACACCACGTTGCCGCGATCGCCGGACTGGCCGGTGGTCACGTTCAGGTCGTAGGTCTGGCCGTCGCCGTGCTGCGAGACGCCGCCGAAGGCCGAAGCCTCCGTGCCCTTGAAGCCCTTGCGGGTGATGATGTTCACCACGCCCGCGATGGCGTCAGAGCCGTACACCGCCGAGGCGCCGTCCTTGAGGATCTCGATGCGCTCGACGGAGGCGGTGGGGATGGAGTTCAGGTCCACCGAGGCGTCCGCGCCGGTGCCGCCGGGAACCATGCGGCGCCCGTTGAGGAGCACCAGGGTGCGCGCCGAGCCCAGGCCGCGGAGGCTGATGCGCGTAGCGCCGTCGCCGCCGTTGTTGAACTGGGTGTTGATGGCGTTGCCCTGCTCGGGAATGGCCTGCAGGAAGTCGCCGATGGAGACCTTGCCGGAAGACGTGACCTGCTCGCGGCTGATCACCGTGACGGGCGCGGGCGTGGTCAGGTCCTTGCGGCGGATGCGCGACCCGGTGACTACAATCTCCTCGGTCGCCTCCTTCTTGCGGCCTGCCGAGGGTCCGCCGGCGGCGCCGGTGGCGCTGTTGTCGGCCGGTACGTTCTGGTCGCTCGGGGTGGATGCTGGAGCCGGCTGATTTCCGGTAGCCGGCTGGTCGGTCGTCGTCTGCGCCGCGGCGATGCCGGACGCAGCGATCGACGCAAGCAGTGCCAGTCTGATGGCCCTGTACTTCGATTGCATGGTCAACTCCTTGGTGTGTACCAGCTTCTCCGGGGGTAGAGCACCGTGTCGCGCCTTCCGTCTCCTACACGCCCGTCGGCTACCCAAACTGCGCGGCGTCACGTTGCCTGAATGCAGCCAAACTTGCCCTGTATCGTGCCCAACGACGCGCGGAGACTGCACGATCGCCGAGTAGGCGTCAAGGAGCGGGGGGTGCAAAAGAGAATCAGGCACCCGTCGTAGAGCTTCGCGTTCGCGGTCCTAGTGCCCGTTTTCAGAGGAGAAATCGAGCGAAGCGCTGCCGTGTAGCAGGAGCGCTCACCGTTGCCCGGCAGGTGCGCTTCTGGGGGAAACCCGAGCATGCGCTGACGCTTCCTGCAGGACGCGGAGGGCGCTTATGCCCAGGTGTCGCCCTGTCCGATAGTGGACAAGCGGCCGGGTGGCGGGTGGAACGCCGAATTCGTTGCGCGCGCAGGAGCCGCGCCGCGGGGTAGAAGGGCCGTCGTCCAACCACACACGAGGGACGCACGTGATCCTCGCTCTCGCTCTCGCGGCGGCGTCGCTGTTCTCCGACTTGCACTGGCGCGACATCGGCCCCTATCGCGGCGGCCGCACCAAGGCGGCTTCCGGCGTGCCGCAGCGGCCGGGCACGTCTCTACGTCGGCGCGGTCGACGGCGGCGTGTTCCGCTCGGACGACTACGGCCGCACCTGGACGCCCATCTTCGACGACCAGCCCACCGGCAGCATCGGCGCGCTCGCGGTCGCGCCCTCGAATCCCGACGTGATCTACGTCGGCAGCGGCGAGGGGCTGCAGCGGCCCGATCTCTCCACCGGCGACGGCATCTACAATCGATCGACGCGGGAAGACCTGGACGCACCTGGGGCTGCGCGACGCGCAGCAGATCCCGCAGATCGCGGTGGACCCGAAGGACGCGCAGCGGCTCTTCGTGGCGGTGCTCGGACATCCCTACGGGCCCAGCGAGGAGCGCGGCATCTTCCGCTCGGTGGACGGCGGGAAGAGCTTCCAGCGGGTGCTCTACAAGGACGCGGACACCGGCGGAGCCGACGTGCTCATCGACCCCACCGACCCGCGCATCGTCTATGCGGCGCTGTGGGAGGCCCGGCAGGCGCCCTGGGAGAACGGCGAGTTCTCCGGCCCGGGCAGCGGGCTCTACAAGTCGGTGGACGGCGGCACCACCTGGAAGCCGCTCACCAGGGGGCTGCCCGACTTCGAGCACGACAAGCTCGGGCGCATCGGCATCGGGATCGCCCCTCGCGCACCCCGCGCCTCTTCGCCACCGTGCAGACGAAAGAGGAGGGGTTCCTCTATCGATCGGACGATGCGGGCGAGAGCTGGAGGCGGATCTGCGACGACCCGCGCGTGGCCGAGCGGCCCGACGACTTCGCGGAGGTGAAGGTGGATCCGGTGGATCCCGAGGTCGTCTACACGGCGAGCGTGGTGGTGTGGCGGTCCACCGACGGAGGGAAGACCTTCTCCGCTTTCCGCGGCGCGCCCGGCGGCGACGACTACCACCGCATCTGGATCGACCCGGTGCGGCCGGCCACCCTGCTCATCGCCGTCCGACCAGGGCGCCATCGTCACCGTCAACGGCGGGCAGAGCTGGAGCAGCTGGTACAACCAGCCCACCGCGCAGATGTTCCACGTCACCGCGGACGACGCCTTCCCCTACCGGCTCTGCGGCGGTCAACAAGAGAGCGGCTCGGCCTGCGTGCTCTCGCGCGGGCAGGACGGGGCCATCACCTTCCGCGACTGGCACCCGGCCGCGGTGGAGGAGTACGGCTACGCCGCGCCGGATCCGCGCGATCCCGACGTCGTCTATGGAGGGAAGATCTCGCGCTGGGATCGGCGCACCGGGCAGGTGCAGGACATCACGCCGGTGCCGCTGCGCGAGCCGGGCTACCGCGTCATCCGGACGCAGCCCGTCCTCTTCTCGCCCACCGACCCGCGCACGCTCTTCTTCGCCTCCAACACGGTGTGGAAGACGCGCGACGGCGGCAGGAGCTGGCAGCAGATCAGCCCCGACCTGACGCGCGCCACCTGGCAGGTCCCGCAGAGCGTCGGCAAGTACCGCGGGTCGGAGGAGGCGAAGCCGCGGCGGCGCGGCGTGGTCTATGCGCTCGCCCCTTCGCCGCGCGACGCGAAGGTCATCTGGGCCGGCAGCGACGACGGCCTCATCCACCTCACCCGCGACGGCGGCGCCCACTGGCAGGACGTCACGCCCGCCGACCTCTTGCCCTGGGCGAAGGTGTCGCATCCTCGAGGCCAGCCACTTCGACGCGCAGGTGGCGTACGCGGCGGTGAACACGCTCCGGCTGGACGACCTGCGCCCCCACATCCTGCGCACGCGCGACGGCGGGAAGAGCTGGCAGGAGATCGTGCGCGGGCTGCCCGCGGGCGGCATCGTCAACGTGGTGCGCGAGGATCCCGCTGCGCGCGGGCCTGCTCTTCTGCGGCACCGAGCAGGCGGTCTACGTGACGCTTCGACGACGGCGAGAGCTGGCAGTCGCTGCGGCTGAACATGCCCGCGACCTCCATCCGCGACCTGATCGTCAAGGGCGACGACCTGGCGGTGGCGACGCACGGCCGCGGGTTCTGGATCCTCGACGACGTCGAGCCGCTGCGGCGAGGTGACCGACGCCGTGGTGCAGGAGCCCGTGCACCTCTTCGCCCCGCAGAAGGCGCTGCGCATCCGCTGGAACACCAACACCGACACGCCGCTGCCGCCCGACGAGCCGATGGCGAAGAACCCGCCCGACGGAGCGGTGGTCGACTACTTCCTGCGCGAGCCGGCGCCGGTCACCCTGGAGATCCTCGATGCCCGCGGCGCCGTGGTGCGCAGGTTCTCCAGCGCGGACCCGGCGCCCGCGCCGGGCGACGAGGGCAACGTCCCGCGCTGGTGGATCCGGCCGCCGCAGCCGCCCTCCGGCGAGGCGGGGCTGCACCGCTTCGTGTGGGACGTGCACTGGGCGCCGCCGCCCTCGCTGGAGCCGGGCTATTCCATCGCCGCCATTCCCCACGACACGCCGAGGGAGCCGCGGGGGCCATGGGCGATGCCCGGCAGCTACACGGTCCGGCTCACGGCGGGCAGCACCATCTCCACGCGGCCCTTGACCGTGGTGATGGACCCGAGGGTGAAGACGCCCTTGCCGGCGCTGCGGCAGCAGTTCGAGCTCTCGCAGGAGCTGGCCGATGCCTTGCGCCAGGACATCGGCCTCGTCGAGCAGGTCCGCGAGGCGCGCAGGAAGAAGCCCGAAGAGAAGGACCTCGCCGCGCTGGAAGGGACGGTGGAGGAGCGCAGGCCCTGGGCCACGCAGCAGCCTCCCTCGCTCGTGCCCTGGGCCGCCCGGCTGGCCGCCGCCTACGATCTGCTGCAGTCCACCGACGCAGCTCCCACGCCGCAGGCGGTGGAAGCCTCGCGTCGCGTGTTGAAGGAGGCCGCGGATTTGGCGGCGCGCGCCCGCACCGCGCTTGCAGGGGCGAAGAAATGAGGCGGTCCACCCGCGGCGCGGCGGTGGTGCTCGCGGCGTGCGCCGCCTGCGCCAGCTACACGATGATGCCGCTCCCGGCTGCGCCCGGCGCGATGCCGGTGCGTTACGAGCGCACCCGCTTCGGCCTGTTCCACTCCGTCGAGGCGGACGGCGCGCTGGATCGGGTCTTCGCCGGAGAGGGGACCGTCCTCGCCACCGTGGCGCAGCCGCAGCGCGGGGTGTTTGCCTCCTCCGACGGAGGCTCGAGCTGGGCCTTTTCGGGGGTGCCGCCGTTCGACGAGGTGCTCTTCCGGCCGCCCCGCATCTTCGTGCGCTCCCGGGCACAGGTATTGCGCAGCAGCGACGGAGGGAGGAGCTGGGACGCCGTCGCCCCGGGAGGCGAAGAGCTGGATACGCTCGCCGCAGGCCCCGGCGGCAGCCTCTGGGCCGGTGGCCGCGGGCACCTCTTCGTCTCCGCCGACGGCGGCGCCACCTTCCGCACCTTCTCGCCGGCCCTTCCGGCGAAGAACTGGCGGGTGCGCAGCATCGTCGCCACCCGCGACGCGCTCTTCGTCTCCGTCCACGGCGACCCTCTCGAGCCGCGGGATCCGCGGCGGCGGTTCGCGGCGCTGCTCGAGTACACCTCCGACGAGGCGGTGTCGGCGCTCACGCTCGATCGACGCTCGCGAGGGCGGGCCGCGCACGCTGCGCTGGGGCACGCCGGGCGACGGCCTCTACGTTTCCCGCGACGGCGGCGCCACCTTCGCCAAGACCGGCCTCTTGCTCGACGCCTGGATTGCCGAGCGCGAGGACGGGCTCTACGCGGTGGCGGCGGATCCGCTGCTGCAGGCCGCGGGGCTGATCCGGCGCCACCCGGATCTGGCCACGGCGGCGGAGCGGCAGATGCGTGGAGATCGCGCGGTGGGATCGTCGCTCAGCGCCGCGCTGCCCTTTCCCGGGCGCGACGCCATCCTCGAAGGGCCCATCGCCGGAAGCCCCGTGTTCCACAGCGCCGACGGCGGCGCGACCTGGTCGCGGGTGGCGAACCCGCCGTTGCCGCTGTTGGTCGCCTTGCGCGAGGTGGTGGAGCGCGCCTCCTGGGAGCCGCCGGAGACGCCGCGGCAGCAACAACAGCAGCGTGTCGCGGCCCGGCCCTTGCCGCCCGAAGGGCCCCGCAGAGGCGGCAGGCGGGCCCCACAGGGCGGAGGCGGGCGTTCCGGCGGCTCGCAAACCGCATCCGCGCAGACCATGCTCTCCTTCGTCGACCCCGCGCGGCTCCTCGGGCGCTTCAACGCCGGCCTGCAGTTGGGCGGGGTCTCGGGCGGGGTGGCCTATGCGCCGACGCAGGCGTACTGGGACGCGCTGGTGGCCGCGGTCGCCGCGGAGAGCGGCGCCGAGGGGGAGATCCCGCTGGGCCCGGGGCTGCCGGACTTCCCCTCCGGCGCCGCCTTCGAGGTGCTGGCGCACGCAGGACGGCGGCGCGACCTGGCAGGTGGTACAGGCGCAGCGCGTAGCCGCGCCGAGCGGCATCGTGGCCTATCCGGAGTCGGTGGCGGCAACCGCGGGTCAGGCGTTCTTCGTGCTGGCGGGCCGCGGGCGGCGCGGGCAGTCGTTCCGCTCGGCCTTGCGCATCGCGCTTCCGTGATGGAGCGCCGGGTGCGAGAAGACCGCCTCGCCCGCCGGATCGGACTCTTCGACGCGACCATGGTGGTGATGGGCGGCATCGTCGGCGCCGGCATCTTCGTCACTCCCGCCATCGTGGCCGCGTCGACGCAAACCCGCGCGCAGATGCTGGGGGCGTGGGTCCTGGGCGGCGCCGCGGCGCTGATCGGCGCCTTCGTCTATGCCGACCTTTCCCGGCAGCGGCCCTTCGCCGGCGGCCAGTACGTGTACCTGCGCGACGCCTACCATCCCGCCGTCGCGTTCCTCTACGGCTGGGCGCTCCTGCTGGTGATCCAGACCGGAGGAATGGCGGTGTGCGCCATGACCTTCGCGCGCTACCTGGGAAGCCTCGCCGGGTGGCGCGTGGGCGAAGGCGCGCTGGCGGCTCTGGCGCTGGCGGCACTGACGGCGGTGAACTGCCTGGGCGTGTCGGCGGGAGCGCGGGTGCAGAGCGCGCTGATGGTGGTGAAGATCGCGGCCCTGGCCGCGCTGATCGGGTGCGGCCTCTGGCTGGGCGCGCCCGCCGTGGATGCGGTGCATCCGGTTCCGGCGGGCTTTGGCGCGGCGCTCATCCCGGTGCTCTTCTCCTACGGCGGCTTCCAGACCGCCTGCTTCGTGGCCGAGGAGTTGCGCGAGCCGCGCCGCGACCTGCCCAGGGCGCTGGTGATGGGAGTGATCGCGGTGGTGGTGCTCTATCTCGGCGTGGCCATCTCCTGCGTGCGCGTGCTGGGAATGGACCAGCTGCGAGCCAGCAAGGCTCCCGCCCTGGACGTGGCCACGCTCGCGCTCGGCCCGCGCGGCGCCGCGCTGATCGCCGCGGGCATCGCCGTCTCCTCGCTGGGCTTCCTCAGCCAGAGCATCCTCACCGCGCCGCGCGTCTATTTCGCCATGGCGGACGACGGGCTCTTCTTCCGCGGCGTGGCGCGGGTCGGGGCCCGCACGCGCGCCCCGGTCGTGGCCATCGCGCTGCAGGGAGCGATGGCCGCGCTCCTCTCGCTCTGGGGGAGCTACGAAGAGCTGCTCCGGTACGTGGTGGCGATGGACTTCATCTTCTTCGCGCTCACCGCGGGTTGCCTCTTCGTGTTCCGGGCGCGCGGGGAGCCCTGTCGAATGCCGGGGCACCCATGGACGACGCTCTCGTTCATCGGCATCTGCGCGCTGGTGGTGTACTCGACCTTCGTGCACGATCCCGCACACGCCCTGATTGGCCTCGCGTTGACGCTCGCGGGGGTTCCCGTCTACCTGCTCTGGCGCCGGAGGATGACATGAAAGTGTTCGCGGTGGTGGCGGTGGTGGCGTTGTCGGCGGTGCCCGCTCTCGCGCAGCAGCGGCGCGATCCGCGGGTGGAGCAGGTGGTGGAGCGCATCGACGCCTCGCGAATGCAGGGCACGGTGAAGCGGCTGACCGAGTTCGGCACGCGCCACACGCTTTCGGGAACCCAGGGGCCCGGGCGCGGCATCGTCCCGGCGCGCGAGTGGCTCGCCGCGCAGTTCGCCGCCATCGCCAAGGGATCCCGCCTCAAGCCGTTCGAGGATCGCTTCATCGCGCAGCCCAACGGCAAGCGCATCGTGGCTCCGGTGGAGATCGTCAACGTGGGCGTCGTGCTCCCCGGCACCGATGCTTCGCGCGCGAAGCAGGCCATCGTCATGACCGGCCACTACGACTCCATGCCCAGCGACGTGATGGACCCGAAGACCGACGCGCCCGGGGCCATCGACGACGCCAGCGGCGTCTCCATGGCGCTGGAGATGGCCAACGCGCTGCGGGCGGAATCGCCGGCGGTCTCCGTCTACTTCGTCGCCGTCGCCGGCGAGGAGCAGGGGCTCTTCGGCTCGCAGCACCTGGCAGAGCGGCTGAAGGCGGAGGGGGTGGAGGTGCTGGCGATGGTGAGCGTGGACATCGCCGGCAACAGCGAGGGGCAGGACGGGGTGCGCGACTCCACCGCGGCGCGGCTCTTCTCCGAGGGCACGCCGGAGATCGAGAGCGAGGCGCAGAAGAGGATGCGGCTCGCCATCGGCAACGAGAACGACAGCCCTTCCCGGCAGTGGGCGCGGTACGTGCAGCGGGTGGGCGAGCTCTACGTGACCGGGCTGCGGCTGCGGGTGATGCTGCGGCGCGACCGCATCGCGCGCGGCAGCGACCACATGTCCTTCATCCACCAGGGCTTCACCGCCATCCGCTTCTCGGAGGCGCGGGAGAACTATCGCGGGCAACACCAGACGCCGCGCATCGAGAACGGCGTGCGCTACGGCGACGAGCTCTGGCGGTTCGACGCCAACTACGCGCAGCGGATGTGCAAGGCGCTGGTGGCGGCCATCGCCTCGCTGGGGTTTGCCCCTTCGCCGCCCCAGGAGGTGACGCTGCTCGGCGCCGTCTCGCCGGATGCGAGGCTGCGCTGGAAGCTGCCGGCCGATCCGCGCATCGCCGACGTGGTGCTCTACCGGCGGCCGGCGGAGACCGCGGCCTGGGAGCGGGTGGTCTCGCTGGGGAAGGTGAGCAACGTGGTGCTTCCCTCCGTCACCACCGACGACTGGTTCTTCGCCGTGGCCACCGTCGACGATGCGGGCAACGAGTCCCTGGCGCAGGCCCCGACCGCGGTGGGGAGGTGAGGTGCGCGTCGAGCGGAGCGGCCCGGTCGCAATCCTGAAATTGGAGAACGGCAAGGCGAACTCCATCTCGCCTCTCTTCCTGGAGCGGCTGGAGCGGCTGCTCGCAGAGATCGGCGACGCGCGCGCGGCGGTGATGATCGGCCAGGGATCCGCCTTCTCCGCGGGCCTGGATCTGCCGGCGCTGGTGGAGCTCGACCGCGCGGCGATGCGCTCGTTCATCCTCCGGTTCGACGCGGCCATGCTCCGCGTCTTCGAGCTGCCGGTGCCGCTGGTGGCGGCGGTGAACGGGCACGCGGTGGCCGGCGGCTGCGTGCTGGCGCTGCAGGCGGACGTACGCATCGGGGCGGACCGCGAGGCGCGCATCGGGCTCAACGAGACCCAGCTCGGCATCGGCCTGCCCGCGGTGGTGCTGGAGACCCTGCGCTCGCAGGTGCCCGGGCCGTCGCTTTCCGCGCTGGCGCTGGAAGGACGGCTGGTCTCGCCGCGCGAGGCGCTGCGGCTCGGGCTCTTGCACGAGGTGGTGCCGGAGGCGGAGCTCTTGCCGCAGGCGATGAGGAGGGCCGAGGCGCTGGCCGCGCTGCCGCCCGCCGGAGTGCGGATGGTGAAGGCCTCGCTGCGCAGGGAAGTCGCGGCGGCGGCGCGGGCGGCGGAGGAGAGCGAGGCGGAGAGGTGGCTGGACACCTGGTTCGCGGAGGAGTCGCGGGCCCGGCTGCGCGAGGCCGTGGCGCGGTTGAAGAAGGGTTGAGGGAACGGCGCCGCGCCCGCGCCCTCCTTGGCGCGACGTCGTCGGCGGTCAGGTAGCGACCGCGGATGGTGGTGGGCAGCCAGGTGATGTCCCAGCTCCACACCTGGTTGGGCCCGGTCGCCACGTGCGCGACGGTGCTCCGCGTGACTCCGGTCCGATTCTGCCGGTCTGCGCATCGTGCGAAGGCCTTCCAGCACGGCCCCGACTTCGGCAGCGCTCAGCGCGTTCGCGGGCGCATGCTGCGGGCCGCAGCGCAGATCGTCGGATGCGCTTCGTCGCTCGCACGAGGCGACAACTACGCTGGCACAGGGGGGCCCGCGTAACTGTCACCGATGTCTCCGGTGCCGCGCAGTCGATCCGTTAACCATGTACCTGAATCGGACCCCCACCAAGGACTTGACCCCAGTGCGCAGGAGGCGATAATATATCCCCAATCAAATGCGCTCCTCGCAACAGCAGCTTCCCCTTCCTTGCCGCGGTGGGCGGCGTCCGGGTGCCGGGCGCAAGCCGAAGGGCACCGGCCGGTTCGTTTCCCACAAGGCCCGGCCCAGGTTCGACAAGCCCGCGGCGCTCCACCTCACGCTCAGGGTGGGCGAGCACGTCTGGAACCTGCGGTCGCGGCGGTGCTTCGGCGTGGTGGAGCAGTGCCTCTCCGACGCGCTCGGACGCTTCGGGCTGCGCATCATCGAGTTCACGGTCCTGGGCAACCATCTGCACCTGATCGTGGAGGCGGATTCCGACGCCGCGCTTTCGCGCGGGATGCAAGGGCTCGGCGTCCGCATCGCGAAGGGGCTCAATCGCCTGATGGGGCGCTGGGGAAAGGTCTTCGCCGACCACTACCATGCGCGAATCCTCAAGACCCCGACCGAGCTGGTGAACGCCATCGCCTACGTGCTCGGCAATGCCGGGCACCATTACGGCGAGCGAGGATCGGATCGGTTCTCCTCGGCGGCTTACCATCCGGAGCGTCGCGAGCGCGTGCTCTCGCATCCGCGCGCCTGGCTGCTGCGACACGGGTGGCGACGCGCCCGGCGCGTACCTCGATGGCTCGCCGCCGTCGCACCGCGCTGGTCGGCCGACCGTCAGTGAGGACCCGCTCGCCGAGAAAGCGCGTGGCGGACCATGGCGGCGCGTACTAGCTTGCGCCGCATGCCCCCGCAAGAAGGCGGCCTGCGCTTCGCGCTGCGGGCGCTGTCGCACCGCAACTACCGCCTCTTCTTCGCCGGCCAGAGCGTCTCGCTGATCGGCACCTGGCTCACCCGCATCGCCACCAGCTGGCTGGTCTACCGGCTGTCGGGATCCGCCTCGATGCTGGGGCTGATCGGGTTCTGCGGCCTGGTGCCGACCTTCGTGCTCGCGCCGCTCGCCGGCGTCTACGTCGATCGCCATTCGCGCCACCGGGTCATCGTCATCACCCAGGTGCTCTCGATGCTGCAGTCGTTCGCGCTCGCGGCCCTGGCGCTCGCGCAGGTGATCACCGTGGCGGAGATCGCGGCGCTGCAGCTCCTGCAGGGCGTGATCAACGCCTTCGACACGCCGGCCCGGCAGGCGTTCGTGGTGGAGATGGTGGAGGACCGCGCCGACCTCTCCAACGCCATCGCGCTCAACTCCAGCATGTTCAACGGCGCCCGGCTGATTGGCCCCTCCGTGGGCGGCGTGCTGATCGCGCTGGTGGGCGAGGGAGGCTGCTTCCTCGTCGACGGCATCAGCTACCTGGCGGTGATCGCCTCGCTGCTGGCGATGCAGGTGCGTCCGGCGGCGCCGCGGGCGGAGCAGAAGCACGTGCTCCACGAGCTGCGCGACGGGTGGCGCTACGCGTCCGGCTCTCCGGCCATCCGCTCCATGCTGCTCTTGCTCGGCGTGGTCTCGCTGGTGGGGATGCCCTACGCGGTGCTGATGCCGATCATCGCCAGCGTCTGCCTGCACGGAGGAGCGCACACCCTGGGGTTTCTCATGGCGGCGGTGGGCCTGGGGGCGCTGGGCGGAGCGGTGCGGCTGGCGATGCGGCGCAGCGTGCTCGGGCTGGGCCGGACCATCGTGAGCATGGCGCTGGTCTTCGGGCTGACGCTGGCGATGTTCGCGGCGTCGCGGCAGCTCTGGCTCTCCTTGCCGCTCCTGGTGGCGGTGGGCTTCTCGATGATGCTGCAGACGGCGGCGACGAACACCATCCTGCAAACCATCCTCGAGGAGCACATGCGCGGCCGGGTGATGGCCTTCTACACCATGGCGGTGATGGGCACCGCGCCCTTCGGCGCCCTGATCGCGGGCGCGCTGGCCGACCGCATCGGCGCGCCCTGGACCATCGCGGGCGGCGGGCTGCTCTGCGCGGCGGCGGCAGGATATTTCGCCACCCAGCTTCCCAGGCTGCGCGAGCACATCCGGCCCATCTACCAGAAGCTCGGCATCCTGCCGGAGGTTGCGGAGGGGCTGGAGGCCGCGCAGGTGTCGACGCCGGTTGCGTGAGGGGTGCGGGGTCGCGCCGTTCGGCGCTCGGGTTCGGGTCGCTCACCTCACACCAGAACGTCGACCTGAACCCTGAACCTGAACGTGAACCTGAACCTCGAGGCGGCGAGAGCCGCCGAGCCCTGTGCGGGCCGGGGGCTCGCGAGGTGCGCTCGCGGGATCGCGTGCGGGTGCGGGTGCGCGTGCGCGTCTGCGTGCGGGATTTGCGGTCCCCGGTCGCGATCGCGACCCATCCCGATCCCTCAGGCCAACTCCGGCTCCGGCTCTCCCCGAATTGAGTGCGCCCGCCGCCTCCGCGAGAGCCGATCCAGCGCCACGTACACGACGGGTGTGGTGAAGAGCGTCAGCATCTGGGAGAAGACGAGGCCGCCGACGATGGTGATGCCGAGGGGCTGGCGCAGCTCCGCTCCGGCGCCGTGGCCGATGGCGAGAGGAACGCCGCCGAGGAGCGCGGCCAGGGTGGTCATCATGATGGGGCGGAAGCGGAGCAGGCAGGCCTTGTGGATGGCCTCCTTGGGGCTGACGCCTTCCTCGCGCTCCGCCTCGATGGCGAAGTCGATCATCATGATCGCGTTCTTCTTCACGATGCCGATGAGCAGGATGATGCCGATGAGCGCGATGATGCTGAAGTCGGTGTCGGTGACGAGCAGCGCCAGCAGCGCGCCCACGCCGGCGGAGGGGAGCGTGGAGAGGATGGTGACCGGGTGCACGTAGCTCTCGTAGAGCACCCCGAGCACGATGTAGACGGCGATCAGCGCGAAGGCGACGAGGAACGGCTCGCTGGCCAGCGACTGCTGGAACGCCTGCGCGGTGCCCTGGAACGACCCGCGCGCGGCCGCCGGCAGCCCGATGTCGCGGGTGGCCCGGTTGATGGCGTTGACCGCGTCGCCCAGGGCCACGCCGGGAGCCAGGTTGAACGAGAGCGTCACCGCCGGGAACTGCCCCTGGTGGTTCACGCTCAGCGCCGTCTGCGACTGCGACATCTTCGCGAAGGTGCCCAGCGGCACCTGGTCTCCCGATCCGGTGCGCACGTAGAGCTGCTCCAGCTGCTCCGGCCGCGCCTGGAACTCCGGCTTCACCTCCAGCACCACGCGGTACTGGTTGAGCTGCGTGTAGATGGTGGCCACCTGGCGCTGGCCGAAGGCGTCGTAGAGCGTGTCGTCGATGGCCTGCTGGGTGACGCCGAGCTTCGCGGCGGTGTCCCTGTCCACGGTCACGTCCAGCCGCAGCCCCTGCGTCTGCTGGTCGGTGGCGACGTCGCGCAGCTCGGGCAGCGTCTTGAGCCTGGCCAGCACCTTGGGCGCCCACTCGTCCAGCTCGTCGAGGTTCGCGTCCACCACCGTGTACTGGTACTGCGTGCGCGAGCTGCGCCCGCCCAGGCGCACGTCCTGCACGTTCTGCAGGAAGAGGTTGATGCCGTTCACCCGGGCCGCCTTGGGCCGCAGCTCGCCGATGACCTGGTCGGCGGTGAGCTTGCGAACGCCCCAGGGCTTGAGCTGCACGAAGATGGTGCCCGTGTTCCCCTGGCCGATGAAGGAGACGAAGTGATCGATGTTGTCGTCCTGGGCGATGATCTTGAGCAGCGCCTCCTGCCTGTCCTTGAGGGAGCGGAAGGAGACGTCCTGCGGCGCCTCGGAGAAGCCGGCCAGGGAGCCCGTGTCCTGCTGGGGGAAGAGGCCCTTGGGGATCACCGCGTAGAGGTAGAGGGTGAACGCCACCGTGGCCAGCGTCACCAGCAGCATCAGCTTCTCGTGATCGAGCACCCAGCCCAGGGCGTGGTCATAGGTGTCGTGCATCCAGGCGAGGACGCGCTCGGAGATGCGGTCGAACCGTCCCTGCCGGTGCTCGTGGTGGCCGCGCAAGAGCCGCGAGGCCATCATCGGCGTCAAGGTGAGGGAGACGATGGCCGACATGGCGATGGCGATGCTCAGGGTGACCGCGAACTCGCGGAAGAGCCGGCCCACCACTCCGCCCATCAAAAGAATCGGGATGAACACCGCCAGGAGCGAGACGGTGATGGAGACGATGGTGAAGCCGATCTGCTTTGCGCCCTTGAAGGCGGCCTGCATGGGCGTGTCGCCCTGCTCGATGTAGCGGGAGACGTTCTCGGTCACCACGATGGCGTCGTCCACCACGAACCCGGTGGAGATGGTGAGCGCCATCAGCGAGAGGTTGTCGAGGCTGTAGCCGCACAGGTACATGGCGCCGAAGGTGCCGATCAGGCTGAGCGGCACGGCGACGGTGGGAATGGTGGTGGCCCAGAGGCTGCGCAGGAAGAGGAAGACGACCAGGACCACCAGCACCACGCTGATGAGCAGCGAGACCTGCACGTCGCGGACCGAGGCGCGGATGGTGGTGCTGCGGTCGAGGGCCACCTTGACGTCGATGGAGGGCGAGATGGACCGCGCCAGGTCGGGCAAGAGCGCCTTCACCCGCTCGATCACCTCGATGATGTTGGCCCCGGGCTGGCGGCGGATGATCAGCAGCACCGCGCGCTCGCCGTCGCACCAGGCGGCGGCGCGCTGGTTCTCCACGTCGTCGATGACGGTGGCCACGTCGCCCAGGCGCACCGGCGAGCCGTTCTGGTAGGCGAGCACCAGCGGGCGATATCCGGCGGCGGTGGTGAGCTGGTCGTTGGCGTCGATGCTGCGCGTCTGCACCGAGCCGGAGAAGGAGCCCTTGGGCGAATTGGCGGTGGCCCGGGAGAGCGCGGTGCGCACGTCCTCCAGCGAGAGCCCCACGCCGGCCAGCGCCACCGGATCCACCGAGACGCGCACCGCCGGCTGCTGCGCGCCGCCCACGAACACCTGCCCGACGCCGTCCACCTGCGAGATCTTCTGCGCGAGGATGGTGTTGGCCACGTCGAACATCTGGCTCAGGGGCAGCGTCTTCGAGGTCAGCGCCACGATCATGATGGGCGCGTCCGCCGGGTTGACCTTGCGGTAGTTGGGACGGGTGGGCAGGCCCGCGGGCAGATCGCCGCCCGCCGCGTTGATGGCCGCCTGCACGTCGCGCGCCGCGGAGTCCACGTCGCGGTCGAGGTCGAACTGCAGCGTGAGCGAGGTCTGGCCGAGCGTGCTGGAGGAGGTGATCTCGGTCACGCCGGCGATGCGTCCGAACCTCCGCTCCAGCGGGGTGGCGACCGCCGACGCCATGGTCTCCGGGCTGCCGCCGGGAAGGCCGGAGCCCACGTTGATGGTGGGGTTGTCCACCCGCGGGAGCGGCGCGACCGGAAGCTGCGTGTAGGCCGCGCCGCCGGCCAGGACCACCGCCACCGCGAGCAGCGTGGTGGCCACCGGCCTGCGGATGAACGGCGCGGAGACGTTCACGAGGCGGGCGCCTCCGCGGGCATGGGCTCCGCCGGCTTGGCCTTGTGACCGCGGCGCAGCCAGGTGCCGAGGCGGCCCATGTAGAGGTAGACCACCGGCGTGGTGTAGAGCGTCAGCACCTGCGAGATGAGCAGCCCGCCGACGATGGAGATGCCCAGCGGGCGGCGCAGCTCGCTGCCCGTGCCGGTGCCGAGCGCGAGCGGAATGCCGCCGAGCAGCGCCGCCATGGTGGTCATCATGATGGGCCGGAAGCGCAAGAGGCACGCCTGGTGGATGGCCTCGCGCGGAGTTTTCCCGCTGTCGCGCTCGGCCTCGAGGGCGAAGTCGATCATCATGATGGCGTTCTTCTTGACGATGCCGATGAGCAGGATGATGCCGATGAGCGCGATGATGGAGAAGTCGGTGCGGCAGACGATGAGCGCGAGCAGCGCGCCCACGCCCGCGGAGGGCAGGGTGGAGAGGATGGTCACGGGGTGGATGTAGCTCTCGTAGAGCACGCCCAGCACGATGTAGACGGTGACCAGCGCCGCGACGATGAGCACCGGTTCGGAGGCGAGCGACTCCTGGAACGCCTGCGCGGTGCCGCTGAAGTCGGGGCGCACGCCGGGGGGCAGCCCGATCTCCGCCTCGGCGCCGTGGATGGCGTCCACCGCCTCGCCCAGGGCAGAGCCGGGCGCGAGGTTGAAGGAGACGGTGGCGGCGGGGAACTGGCCCTGGTGGTTGATGGAGAGCGGGGAGGTGCCGGGCTCGAAGTGGGCGAAGGCGGAGAGCGGCACGCTCTGCCCCGACTGCGTCTTGAGGTAGATGCGGCCGAGCGCTCCGGGGTCCTGCTGGTCCTGCGGCCGGACTTCGAGGATGACCCGGTACTGGTTGAGCTGGGTGAAGATGGTGGAGATCTGCCGCTGCCCGAAGGAGTCGTAGAGGGTGTCGTCGATGGTCTGGGTGGCGATGCCCAGCCGCGCCGCCGTGTCGCGGTCGATGGTCAGCGTCTCCTCCAGGCCCGAGGAGAGCAGGTCGCTGGTCACGTCGCGCAGCTCGGGGAGGGTGCGCAGCTTCTGCACCACCTTGGGTCCCCACTCCGCCAGCTCCTTGGGGTCGGCGTCCTCCAGCGTGTACTGGAACTGCGTGCGGCTGGTGCGCGTCTCGATGGTGAGGTCCTGCACCGGCTGCATGAAGAGCTGCACGCCTTCCACCCGCGCGATCCTGGGCGCGAGCCGGTCGATGATCTCCGCCGCGCTGGCGTCGCGCTCGCTGCGCGGCTTGAGCGTGATGTTGAAGCGGCCGCTGTTGGTGGTGGGGTTGGTGCCGTCGGCGCCGATGAACGAGGCCACGCTGGCCACGTCCGGGTCCTTGAGGATGACGTCGGCGAGCGCCCGCTGGCGATCCATCATCCGCGTGAAGGACGCGTCCGCCGACGCCTCGGAGACGCCGACGATGAGCCCGGTGTCCTGCTGCGGGAAGAAGCCCTTGGGGATGACCACCGCGAGCAAGAGCGTGAGCGCGAGCGTGCCGATGGTGACGAAGAGGGTGAGGAGCTGGTGCTCCAGCACCCAGACGAGGCCGCGATCGTAGATGCGCGCCAGCTTCTCCCACTGCCGCTCGGTGAAGCGGTTGAAGCGCGTCTCCTTCTCCTCGCCGTGCGGCTTGAGCAGGTGGGCGCACATCATCGCGGTCAGGGTCAGCGAGAGCACGGCGGAGACGCCGATGGCGATGGCGAGCGTCATGGCGAACTCGCGGAAGAGGCGCCCGATGATGCCCCCCATGAAGAGCAGGGGGATGAGCACCGCCACCAGAGAGACGGTGAGGGAGACGATGGTGAAGCCGATCTGCTTCGCGCCCTTGAGCGCCGCCTCGAAGGGCGGGTCGCCCTCCTCGATGAAGCGGGAGATGTTCTCGATCATCACGATGGCGTCGTCGACCACGAACCCGGTGGAGATGGTGAGCGCCATCAGCGAGAGGTTGTTGAGCGAGTAGCCGCACAGGTACATGACGCCGAAGGTGCCGATGAGCGAGAGCGGCACCGCGATGCCGGGGATCAGCGTCGCGCGCAGCGAGCGGAGGAAGACGTAGATCACCCCCACCACCAGGAGGATGGTGAGCACCAGCGTGAACTGGACGTCGTCCACCGAGGCGCGCACCGTCTCGGTGCGGTCGGCGACGATGCGCACGTCGATGCCCTGCGAGAGCGTGGCCTTGAGCTGCGGCAGGAGCGCCTTGACCCGCTCGGCGGTCTGGATGACGTTGGCGCCGGGCTGGCGCTGCACGTTGAGGATGATGGCCCTGGACATGGCCGGCTCGCCCTGCGCCGCCCCCTCCTCGCCGGGGAAGCCGCGTCCACCCG
Organism: uncultured delta proteobacterium; assembly: GCA_963792275.1. Taxonomy (GTDB): domain Bacteria; phylum Myxococcota; class Myxococcia; order Myxococcales; family 40CM-4-68-19; genus 40CM-4-68-19. Next base: position 182,057 of record CAWBVQ010000002.1, on the reverse strand, counting down.
CCCAGCCCGCGAGCTGCGCGTTCTCCACGCCGTCCTGGACGTTGGCCACTTCCTCGAGCCGCACCGGCGCGCCGTCCTTGTAGGCGATGATCATCGGGCGGAACGAGTCCGCCCGCGCGAGCTGGTCGTTGGTGGCCAGGGTGAAGTTCTGGCGGACGCCGTCGAGGTTGCCCTTGGGCTGGTTCACGTTGCCCGCGGCGATGGCCAGGCGCACGTCCTCGATGGTCAACCCCGCGCCGGCCAGCGCCGCAGGGTCCACCTGCACGCGCACGGCGGGCTTCTGCGCGCCGTTGATGGTGACGAGGCCCACCCCGGAGACCTGGGAGATCTTCTGCGCCAGGATGCTGTCCGCGGCGTCGTTGACCTGGTCGAGCGGCAGCGACTTCGAGGTGACCGAGAGCGTGAGCACCGGCTGGTCGGCAGGGTTGCTCTTCGAGTACGTGGGCGGCGCCGGCAGCGTCCGGGGGAGGAGGTTCGAGCCCGCGTTGATGGCGGCCTGCACGTCCTGCTCGGCGGCGTCGATGTTGCGGTCGAGCTGGAACTGCAGGGTGATCTGCGAGGTGCCGAAGCTGGAGATCGAGGTCATCTGCGCCAGCGCGGGCATCTGTCCGAACTGCCGCTCCAGCGGCGTGGTGACGGCGGAGGCGATGGTCTCGGCGCTGGCGCCCGGCAGGAGCGTGGAGACGACGATGGTGGGGTAGTCCACCTGGGGAAGCGCGCTGACCGGAAGTTGCCGATAGCCGATCAGTCCCGCGAGCAGCAGCCCCACCGTGAGCAGGGAGGTGGCCACCGGGCGCCGGATGAACGGCTCGGAGATGCTCACTGGCGCGCCCCTCGCGCCTGCTGGTGCGGGGCATCGGCCTTGGGCCCCTCCTTCTGCGCCGCCGGCCCGCCCTTCAGCTCGCCTTCGCGCGGGGCCCGTTCCGGAGCTCCGGCTTGCCGCGGGATCACCTTGCTGCCCGCGCGAAGCTGGCTCTGGCCGTCCACCACCACCTGTTCACCTTCGGCGAGGCCCTTGCTCACGATGGTGAGCGCGCCCTCGGTGGCGTCGATCTCGATGGGCCGCGGCTGCACGGTCTGGTCCTGCTGGATGACGTAGGCGAAGGTCCCGTCCGGGCCGCGCTGCGGAACGGTTGCGGGCACCACCAGCGCGTCCTTGCGGGTGGTGAGCAGGAGCCGCGCCTTGACGAACTGGTTGGGCCAGAGCAGGCGCTGCGGGTTGGGGAACACCGCCTTGAGCCGCAGGGTGGCGGTGGAGGCGTTGATCTGGTTGTCCACCAGCGCCAGGTTTCCGGTGGCGAGCTTCTGCGCGCCGTCGCGGCTCCAGGCCTCCACGGCCAGCGCCCCGCGGGAGAGCTCCTGCATCACGTGCGGCAGCTCGTCCTGGGGCAGGCTGAAGAGCACGGCGATGGGATCGAGCTGGGTGATGAGCACCAGCCCGTTCTGGTCGCTGGCGTGCACCAGGTTGCCGGCGTCCACCAGGCGCAAGCCGGTGACGCCGTCGATGGGCGAGCGGATGCTGGCGTAGTCGAGGTTGAGCTTCGCCGCGTCGATCTGGCCCTGGTCCACCTCCACCGCGCCGGAGAGCTGCCCCACCAGCGCGGCCTGGTCGTCGGCCTGCTGCTCGGCGATGAGCTTCTTCTGCGCGAGCAGGCGGAAGCGCTCCAGGTTCACCTTGGCGGCCCGCAGCTGCGCGCGGTCGCGCGCCAGCGCGCCCTCCGCCTGCTTGAGCTGGTTCTGGAAGGGCCGCGGGTCGATGCGCGCGATCGGCTCTCCCTTGCGGACCTGTTGCCCTTCCTTGAAGAGCACCTGCTCGAGGCGGCCGTCCACCTGCGAGCGCACGGTGACCGTCTTGAAGGCGGTGACGTTGCCGAGGCCGTCCAGGTAGATGGGCACGTCGCGCTTCTGCACCGCCGTCGCCACCACCGGCACCGCGCGGTTGGCGGCCTGCGCCTGCTGCCGCTGCGCGCCCGCCTTCGCCTGCGAGGTGCGCCGGTGCACGAGGAACCCCACCGCGGCCACGGCGAGGATGCCGGCGAGAAAGAGGATGACCCTGCGGTCCCGCATCGCTTCTCCCTATGGCCTGCCCAGGGCGCGCAAGAGCTGTGCGCGCGCCGTGGCCAGCCGATCGTCCGCCTGCACCGCCTGCGCCGCGGCCTGCGTCAGCGCCACCTGCGCGTCGCCCAGCTCGATGGCGCTGCCCACGCCCACCTGGTAGCGCTGCTCGGCGAGCTGCAGCCGCACCTTGGCGTTGGCCAGGGCCTCCTGAGTGGCGGAGATGCTCGCTTTCGCCGCCCGCACCGCCAGGCGCGCCGAGTCCACGTCGCTGCGGATCTGCTGGCGGAGCAGATCCAGCTGGGCCACGGTGTTGGCCACGTTCGCCTCCGCCTCCCGCACCTCCGCGCGGGTGAGGCCGCCCTGGAAGATCTGCCAGTTCAACGTCACTCCGGCCGTGGCATTCCAGCCCAGCCGGTCGACGAACGCGCCCGCCTGGGTGAAGCCCGCGCTGGCGGAGATGGCGGGCCCGTACTGGCCGCGCAGCGCCGAGGCGGTGAGCTGGTCCGCCCGCACCTGCTCCTGTAGAGCCGCGACGTCCGGCCGCGCGGCGCTGGCTTCGGCGTAGAGGCGGGAGCCGTCGGGGTCGTCCTCGTCGCGAAGCTCGGGCATCGGCTCGTCGCCCACCTCGTAATCGGTGGGGCCGATCACGCCCATGGCGGCGTTGAGCGTCACCTTGGACTGCTCGTAGGCATTCTGCTGGTTGATGAGCTGCACGCGCGCGTTGGCGGTGTCGGTGCGGGCCTGGACGAGATCGATCTCGGGGTGCGTGCCGGCCTGCACGAATCCTTCCGTCTGCTCCAGGTGCCGCTGCTGGTTGGCGAGCGTGTCCTCCGCCACCTTGGTGAGCGCCTTGTTGGCCCGGGCATCGAAATAGGCGGCGCGCACGTTGAAGTCGACCTGCAGCGCGGTGGAACGCTCGCTGTCGCGGGCGGAGTCGGAGAAGGCCTGGGCGGCGCGGAACCGGTTGGGGGTGGCGCCGAAGTCGAAGAGCAGGATGGAGGCGCTGATGTTGTCGGAGAGCGAGGGCAGGTTGCGGAAGCTGCTGCCGTTTCCCTGCCCGGGCGTGACCGGCGCTCCGGGGCGGGAGATGGGGTTCACGGTGGTGCGCAGGTAGCTGGCGTTCGCGGAGACCTGGGGGAGCATGGGCGCGAGCGCCTGCGACTCGCGGGCGGAGGCCGCCTCGGTGGAGGCGCGCGCCTGGCGCAGTTGCGGCTGGCGCTCGCGGGCGGACTGCACCGCCTGGTCGAGCGTGACGATGCGGGCTGCGGCTGCCAGCGCGGCGAGGCAAGGGATCATGCTCCTCCTCCTGCGCGCGCGTCCTCGGCGGAGGCCCCGCCCCCGGCGAAGGTCTCCACGTTGACCAGGACCCGCCGCAACGCCGCGCACAGCGCCGTCTGTTCACGCCGCGACATCCCGCGCACCATCGCGGCGCGCAGCGAGAGCGCGATGGGATGGACGCGCTCGGCCAGCCTGGTCCCCGCCGGGGTGAGGAGCACGCGCACCGCCCGGCGGTCGCGGTCGTCGGCGGCGATGCGCAAGAGGCCGCGGCGGGCGAGCCCGTCGGCGAGGCGCGAGGCGGTGGGGGCGCCCATCCGCTGCCGCCGGGCGATCTCTCCCAGCGAGGCGCCGGGCAACTCGCGGGCGGCGTTGAGGAACCAGAATTGCTGCGCCGTGAGCCGCAGGGCGCGGGCGCGACGCTGCACGGCGAGCTTGATGCCGCGGCGCGCGGCCCCGATCAGCAGGCCCACGTATTCTTGCTCCGGCAACATTTGCCGTGGCAATTAATTGCCTGGCAGGCGTCTCGTCAACGGCAATCCGGCCGGCGAAACAATCCGTCACAGAGAGCGTTGATGCTAGAAGGAGCCGATGGTCGCAGGCCGCACCGCGCTCTGGCAGCGCGCGAGCCAGCCATTCCGCCGGCAGGCCGCGCGCTTTCCCTTCGAGCGCGGGCTGGTGATGGCGGTCGCCGCGGTGGTGGGCCTCTATGGAGGGATCGCCGCGGGCCTCTTCGCCACCGCCATCCGCTCGGTGCAGATCCTCCTCTTCCGCGGCAACGAGGTGGCCGACGCGCTCTTCGGCGTGATGCACGACATGTGGTTCAACCTCTTGCGCGAGCGGCTGGGCGCGGCGCACTGGCACCTCGAATTCGCCCTCACCGCCGGGCTGATCCTCGCCGCGGCCGCCGCGCTCGACGCGCTGGGAAGCAAGCGGCTGCCGCTCTTCGAGGTGCAGCGCATCAAGTCGGTGGCGCTGGCCGCGGCGCTGGGGCTCGCCCTGTACTACCCGCTGCTCTTCTTGCGCACCTTCAACGGCACCTTCACCGAAACCGAGGGCGGCCTCTACGAGCTGCTCGTGCACGCGCCGCGCTGGACGTGGGTGGCGGCCCCCGCGCTGGGCGCGCTGCTGGCGGCGCTGATCGTGCGCTTCAGCCCGGAGAGCGGCGGCCACGGCGTCGTCGAGGTGATCGAGGCGGTGCACACCCGCGGCGCGCCCATCCGCGGCCGGGTGGCGGTGTGGAAGTCGCTGGCAGCGGGGCTGGTGATCGGCTCCGGCGGCAGCGCGGGCCGCGAAGGGCCGGTGGTGCACCTGGGCGGCGCGGTGGCCTCGTCGCTGTCGCGCTTCCTGGCGCTGCCGCGGAGCGACACCTCGATCCTGCTCGCCGCCGGGGCGGGGGCCGGCATCGCCGCGTCCTTCCAGGCGCCGCTCGCCGGATCGCTGTTCGCGCTGGAGATTGTCCTGGCGGATTTCGACGTGCGCCGCTTCGCGCCGGTGGTGCTCGCCTGCGTGACCGCGGTCGCCACCTCGCGGGCGTTGCTGGGCGGCGCCACCGAGCTGCGGATGGTGAGCTGGTCGCTCACGCACCCGTCGGAGATCGCGGTGTACCTGTTGCTCGGCCTTCTCGCCGGGCTCTGCGGGCTGCTCTACGTGCGGGTCATCCACGGCGCGGAGGAGCGGCTTGCACACCTCAAGCTGCGCCCCGAGCTGCGCGCGGCCCTGGGCGGGCTGGTGGTGGGCTTCATCGGGCTGGCCGCGCCGCGGGTGCTCGGCACCGGCATCGAATCGATGAACGCGGCGCTGGCCGGCCAGCTTACTTTTGGCGTTCTGGTCCTGGCGCTGGTCTTCAAGCTCCTCGCCACGGCGGTGACGCTGGGGTCCGGCTCGCCGGGCGGAAGCTTCTTTCCCGCGGTCTTTCTCGGCGCCATGCTGGGCGGCGCCTTCGGACACGTAGCCGTGGCGGCGCTCCCGGGGATCGCCTCCTCCACCGAGGCGTACGCGGCGGTGGGCATGGGCGCGGTGGTGGCCGGCGCGACGCTGGCGCCGCTCACCGGCGTGCTGATGGTGTTCGAGCTCACCGGCAGCTACCAGATCGTCCTCCCCTTGCTCGTCGCCTGCGGCGCGGCTGCGGCGGTGGTGCAGGGAATGCTGGGCGGCTCCATCTACACCATCGGGGCGCGGCGCCGCGGCGTGCGGCTGCGCAGCGCGGAAGCGTCGCTGGGAGACCTCTCGGTGGCCCAGGCGCTCGACCGGGTCGAGCCGCTTTCCGCCGAGCTGCCCTACGAGGACCTCCTCCAGCTTCTCGGCCCCACGCAGCACACCGCCTTTCCCGTCGCCGACGGCAACGCGGTCGTGGGCGTCCTCTCGGTGCGCGAGGCGCGGCGGGCGCTGCTCGATCCCGCGGTCGATCGGATGGTCACCGCCCGCTCCTTCGCGCGTCCGGCGCGAACGCTGCTCGAGGACGACGACCTTGGGGAGGCGCTGCAGCGGCTCACCGACGCGGAGATGGGGGAGGCGCTGGTCATCGACGCGCAGGGGAATCCGCTCGGAGTGGTCACGCGAGAGAGCATCTTCGAGGCGTGGCGAAGGGCCACCAAGGCCGGGTGAAGGGGGGGCGCGCCTTGCGGCGGCGCGGGGCCGGGTGCGGGTGCGCGTGCGGGTGCGCGGTTTGCGTGCGCGTCTTGAGGTCCCGGGCAGCGTGCGGATTCGCATCGCGATGTCTTGACCGCCCCCGAAACCGGGACCCCAGAACCCGCACGCAGACGCGCACGCGCACCCGCACACGCACGCGATCCCGCGAGTGCGAGATCACGAGCCCCCAGCCCGCGCCGGTTTGATTTCCTTGCCCGACCCGCAGCTAAGATGCAGCCATGGACATTCCGCAGACGTTCAACATCGGCGCGGAGTTGATCGAGCGCAACCTGCGCGAGGGGCGCGGCGCGTCGCCGGCGGTCTGGTTCGCGGGAAAGACGCTCAGCTACGACGACGTGGCCAGGCTGACGAACCGCATCGCGGCTGCGTTCTTGCGCGCGGGCGTCCGGCCCGAAGAGCGCGTCCTCTTCATCCTTCCCGACTGCCCCGAGCTCCTCGCCGGCTACCTGGCCGCGATGAAGATCGGCGCCGTGGCCGTGCCCTGCAACTCGCTCTTGCGCCCCGCCGACTACGCCTACTTCATGGAGGAGTCGCGCGCCGCGCTGCTGGTGACGGCGCAGGGAGTGCTGCCGAAGCTCGAGCCGGTGTTGTCCTCGCAGCGCCACCTCGAGCGCGTGCTCGTCACCGGCGCGCAGGAGGAGCGGGGCCTCCTTCGCGGCTTCGACCGCTTCCTCGAGGAGACGCCGGCTCGCGCCGTGGAGACCGCCCCCACCCGCGCCGACGAGCCTGCCTTCTGGCTCTGGACCAGCGGCTCCACCGGCAAGCCCAAGGCGGCCGTCCACGCGCACCAGGACTGGCCCCACTGCTGCGAGCTCTATGCGCGCAGGGTGCTGGACATCGGGCCCACCGACCGCTGCTTCTCCGCCAGCAAGCTCTTCCACGCCTATGGCCTCGGCAACGCGCTCGCCTTTCCCTTCTGGGCCGGCGCCAGCACCGTTCTCTGCGCCGATCGGCCCACTCCCGACGTGGTCTACCGTCACCTCCACGAGGCCCGCCCGACGCTCTTCTACGGCGTCCCCACGCTCTACGCCTCGATGCTGGCGCAGAAGGAGGTGAGCGCGGACCTTTCCTCTTTGCGCCTGTGCATCTCCGCCGGCGAGCCGCTTCCCGGCGAGCTCTTCACCCGCTGGAAGTCGCGCTTCGGCACCGAGATCCTCGACGGCATCGGCAGCACCGAGGTGCTGCACATCTACGTCTCCACCCGGCCCGGAAAGGCCAGGCCGGGCAGCACCGGGCTTCCCGTGGACGGCTACCAGGTGCGCATCATCGACGAGAGCGGCGCCGAGGTGCGGCGGGGCGAGACCGGCGACCTGATCGTGCGCGGCCCCAGCACCGCGCTGCAGTACTTCAACCGGCGCGAGCAGACGCGCGCCAAGATGCGCGGCGAGTGGTTCTTCACCGGCGACAAGTTCCTCCAGACCGAGGACGGCGAGTTCCATTACGTGGGGCGCTCCGACGACATGTTCAAGGCGGGCGGGGAATGGATTTCTCCCACCGACGTGGAGTCGGCGCTGATCGCCCACGCGGCGGTGCTGGAGTGCGCGGTGACGCCGCGCAAGTCGGACGGCCTGCTCCGCCCGCAGGCGCACGTGGTGCTCGCGCAGGGTCACCAGGGCTCGCCGGAGCTGGCCGAGGAGCTGCGCAACCACGTGCGCTCGCGCCTGCCGGGCTACATGGTCCCCCGGGAGATCGTCTTCATCGCCGAGCTTCCCAAGACGGCCACCGGCAAGATCCAGCGCTTCGTGCTCCGCGGCGGCGAGGCGTGAAGATCAACGGGGCGGAGCTCCACGTCGAGGAGAGCGGCAAGGGGCCCGCGGTGCTCTTCTCGCACGGGCTCCTCTGGAGCACCAGCATGTGGCGCTTCCAGGTGGCTGCCTTCCGCGATCGCTACCGCTGCATCGCCTACGACCACCGCGGCCAGGGCAAGAGCGAGGTCACCGCCTCGGGCTACGACATGGACACCCTCACCGAGGACGCCGCGGCGCTGATCGACAAGCTCGGGGCGGCGCCCGTCCACTTCGTCGGACTCTCGATGGGGGGCTTCGTGGGCATGCGCCTCGCCGCGCGGCGGCCGGAGCTCCTGCGCTCGCTCGCGCTGATCGGCACGGCAAGCGACCCGGAGCCGCTGCTCAACCGGCCCAGATACGCCGCGATGGCGGCGATGGCGCAGGTGGTCGGCATCCGCCCCTTCCTGCGCAAGTTGATGTCGATCATGTTCGCCAGGCCCTTTCGCGAAGACCCTGCCCGCGCCGGCCTGCGCCTTGGCCTCGCCGACGAGCTGCTCGCCAACGACACCACCGGAGCGCGGCGCGCCGTAGGCGGCGTGATCTGGCGCAAGCCGGTCTCCGCAGCCGAGCTCTCGCGCATCCGCGCCCCCACGCTGGTGGTCGCAGGCGAGCAGGACTCCGCGGTCGTGCCGGCCCGCTCGCGGCGCACGGCCGAAGGGATTGCCGGGGCGAGGTTCGTCTCCATTCCCCGCGCCGGGCACAGCCCGTCCCTGGAGGAACCGGAAGCCGTCAACCGCGCCTTGGACGATTTCTGGAAGTCGTTGTAAGAGCAACGATTCTGGTGTACGCCGCAAGGGGTGAAAGAACCGGTGGGATTGTTGATTGCGGCTGCGCGGCGGCGGATGAAGCGGGTGGCGGAGGACCGCGTGCGCCCGCACGGGCTGACGGCGCAGCAGTTCTGGCTTTTGGTGAACATCGACGAGGCCGAGGGACCTTCGCTGGGCGAGATGGCCGAGCGCCTGCGCATGGACGCGCCCTCCGCTTCGCGCGCGGTTGCCCAGCTCTTGAAAATCAAGCTGGTGAAGACGCAGGGCGACCGCGGAGACCGCCGGCGCCTGCGACTGTGGCTGACTCCGCTGGGCAAGGCGAAGATCGGCGCCTTGCGCGCGCTCGCCGCCGAGCTGCGCGGCGCCACCGTGCACGGGCTCACCCGCAACGAGGAGGAGACGCTCCGCGTCCTGCTGCGGAAGATCGTCGCCAACTTCGACGCCATGGTGAGCGAATGACGGCGCGCCTGGTCGCGGTGGCCGCGCTTCTCTCCGGCTGCGTCGGGTTCGCGGAGAGCCGCATCGACGGCGACGTTCCCACCACGCCCGCGCTGCAGGCGCACGAGCCGGTCCAGGCCGCGCCGCCGGTCGCGCCGCCCCAGGAGATCCTGGCGAAGCTGCAGCAGGGCGGGCGCGTCTCGCTTTCGCAGCTCATCGACTTCGCGCTGCGCACCAGCCCGGCCACCCGAGCCACCTGGAGCGATGCGCGCGCGGCCGCCGCGCTGGTGGGGTCGCGCCAGTCGGCCTGGTACCCGGAGATCGATCTTCTCGGCGGCTACGAGTATTCGCATCGTTTCCTCTCCCAGTCCGCGACCTTCACCTCCAGGGACTTCAACGCCGGCGCGCAGCTCAACTGGCTGCTCCTCGACGCCGGCGGCCGCTCCAACGACATCTCCGAGGCCCGGGCGCTGCTCGCCGCCTCCAACAGCGCCCACGACCAGTCTGTCCAGGACCTGATCCTCCAGGTCCAGCAGGCCTACACCCAGTACCAGGCCGCCCGCGCGCTGCGCGTTTCGCTGCAGGCCTCCGTCGGGGAGGCGCGGGTGGCGTACGAGGCGGCGGAAGCGCTGCGCGGCCAGGGCCTCGCCACCGTGGCCGACGTGCTGCAGGCGAAGACGGCGCTCTCGCAGGCGCAGCTCAACCTCACCCAGGCCGAAGGGCAGGTGGCGGTGCTGCGCGGCTCGGTCGCCACCGCCATCGGCGTTCCGGCCACCGTTCCCATCGAGCCGGAAGACCTGCCCGAGATCGACGTGCAGCGGCAGGTCGGCAAGGTGGAGGAGCTGATCGCGCAGGCCCAGAAGGAGCGGCCGGACCTCGCCCAGGCGCGCGCCACCGCGCTGGCGGCGCAGAGCCATGCTGACGCGGTGCGCTGGCGCGGCTGGCCGCAGCTCCTCCTCACCGGAAACGCCTCGCGCCTGTGGTTCGTGACGCCGGGCTATCCGCAAGGCGACAACTACGGGGCGGCGCTCACGCTGCGCTTTCCGCTCTTCACAGGCTTCCGCGACAGCTACGACGCGGCGCAGGCGCGCGAGCAGGCCAATGCGGCGGCTGCGCGGGCCGAGAGCGTGGAGCAGCAGGCGGTGCTCGCGGTGTGGACCAGCTATCAGAATGTGCAGACCACCGCCCAGCGGGTGCGGACCTCGCGCGATCTGCTCGCGAGCGCCGAGCAGTCGGCGCAGGTGGCGCAGGGGCGTTACAAGGAAGGCGTGGGGAGCATCCTCGACCTGCTCATCGCGCAATCCGCGCTCTCCAGCGCCCGCGCGCAGGAGGTCCAGGCGCGAGCCGACTGGCTGCTCGCGCTGGCGAGTCTCGCGCACGACACGGGTTCGCTCGGTCCGGCCCAAGGAGAGCAGCGATGAGGAGGTTGTGTCTCGTGGCGCTCTTCGCCCTCGCCTGCCACAAGGGCCAGGCCGGCCCGCAGGGCGGCGGGGGCGTTCCGGTCACCGTGGCCAAGGTGCAGCAGAAGAACGTGCCGCTCAACGTGCGCGCCATCGGCAACGTGGAGCCGATCAGCAGCGTCACCGTGCGGCCGCAGATCGGCGGCGTCTTGCAGAAGGTGAACTTCAAGGAAGGGCAGGAGGTGAAGAAGGGCGACCTGCTCTTCGAGATCGACCCGCGGCCCCTGCAGGCGCAGCTTCTGCAGGCGCAGGCCATGCTGGCGCGCGACGAGGCGAACGCCAAGGACGCCGAGGCCACGGCGCGAAGGTACGCGGCGCTGGTGAAGAAGGAGTACGTGACCCAGCAGCAGGCGGACAATGCGCAGGCGCAGGCGCAGGCGCTCAAGGCGGCGCTGGCAGCGGATCGGGCGGCGGTGCAGCAGGCGCGGCTCAATCTCGCCTACGCGCAGATCCGCTCGCCGGTGTCCGGGCGGACGGGCAGCCTGCTCGTGCACGCGGGCAACGTGGTCAAGGCCACCGACGACAAGCTGGTGGTCATCGACCAGGTGCAGCCCATCTACGTGAGCTTCTCCGTCCCGGAGCAGATGCTCGCGCAGATCCGCGCCCGCGCCGGCGCTTCCCGCCTGGCGGTGACTGCTGCCCCCGCCCTTCAAGACAACGGCTCCGCGCCCGAGCAGAAGGCCGGCGGGGCCATCTCCGGCGAACGGCACAGCGGCGTGCTCACCTTCGTGGACAACGCCGTGGACCAGACCACCGGGCAGATCCGCCTCAAGGCCACCTTCGGCAACGAGGACGAAGCGCTCTGGCCCGGCCAGTTCGTCGACGTGCAGCTCACGCTGGCCGAGCAGCAGGGCGCGGTGGTGGCCCCGGTGGAAGCGGTGCAGCGCGGGCAGAACGGCGAGTACGTGTTCGTGGTCAAGCAGGACGGCACGGTCGAGTCGAGGGAAGTGACCGTCTCGCGCGCCGACCAGCGCGACGCCATCATCGAGAAGGGCCTGGCGCCCGGCGAGACGGTGGTCACCGACGGCCAGCTCCGCCTGCAGCAGGGCGCGAAGGTCCAGATCAAAGGGGAGGCAGGATCATGAGCGAGCTCTTCATCAAGCGCCCGGTGATGACGACCCTGGTCATGATCGGGCTCTTCCTCTTCGGCGTGGTGGCGTACGTGGGGCTGCCGGTCAGCGACCTGCCCAACGTGGACTTCCCCACCATCCAGGTGTCGGCGGCGCTGCCCGGCGCCAGCCCGGACACGATGGCGTCGTCGGTGGCCACGCCGCTGGAGCGGCAGTTCACCACCATCGCCGGCCTGGACTCGATGACCTCGCAGAACGCGCAGGGGGTCACCTCGATCACCCTGCAGTTCAACCTCTCGCGCAGCCTGGACGCGGCGGCGCAGGACGTGCAGGCGGCCATCGCGGCGGCGGCGCGGCAGCTCCCGCCCAATCTGCCCACGCCGCCCAGCTACCAGAAGGTCAATCCCGCCGATCAGCCCATCCTCTACCTGGCGCTCACCTCCGCCGCGCTGCCGCTGAGCGAGCTGGACGAGTACGGCGAGACCATGCTCGCCCAGCGCATCTCCACCATCTCCGGCGTGGCGCAGGTGCTGGTCTACGGGTCGCAGAAGTACGCGGTGCGGCTGCAGATCGATCCCAAGGCGCTGGCCACCCGCGGCATCGGCCTCGACGAGGTGGCCAACGCCGTCAGCGACCAGAACGTGAACCTTCCCACCGGCACGCTCTACGGGCCGCACACCGCCTACACGGTGCAGGCCAACGGCCAGCTCACCGAGGCCAAGAGCTACCGCAACCTGATCGTCGCCTACCGCAACGGCAATCCCGTCCGGCTGGACCAGCTCGGCAAGGTGACCGACAGCGTGGAGAACAACAAGACCGCCGCCTGGTACATCGGCGAGCGCTCCGTCATCCTCGCCATCCAGCGGCAGCCCGGCACCAACACGGTGGCGGTGGCGCAGGCGGTGAAGAACATGATGCCGCAGGTGCAGCAGCAGCTTCCCGCCTCGGTGTCGCTGCACGTGCTCTACGACCGCAGCGAATCCATCCGCGAATCGGTGAGCGACGTGAAGTTCACGCTCGCGCTCACGCTGGCGCTGGTCATCCTGGTGATCTTCCTCTTCCTGCGCAACGTGCGCGCCACGGTGATCCCCAGCCTGGCCTTGCCCATGTCGCTGGTGGGCACCTTCATCGTGCTCTACCTGCTCGGCTACAGCCTCGACAACCTCTCGCTTGATGGCGCTGACCCTGCAGCGTCGGGTTCGTGGTGGACGACGCCATCGTCATGCTGGAGAACATCGTCCGCCACATCGAGATGGGCGAAGGCGTGATGGAGGCCTCGCTCAAGGGCTCGCGCGAGATCGGCTTCACCATCGTCTCCATGACCATCTCGCTCGCGGCGGTGTTCATCCCCGTGCTCTTCATGGGCGGCATCGTCGGACGGCTCTTCCACGAGTTCGCGGTGGCCATCGGCGCCTCGATCCTGGTCTCCGGCTTCATCTCCCTCTCGCTCACGCCCATGCTCTGCAGCCGGTTCTTGAAGCCGCACGAGAAGGAAGAGCACGGCAAGCTCTACCAGCTCTCCGAGCGCGGATTCGACTGGATGCTGCGCGTCTACGAGCGCGGCCTCAAGTGGTCGCTCTCGCACCGGCCGCTGGTGCTCGGCTTCTCGCTGCTGGTGCTGATCGCCATGGTGCCGCTCTTCATGGCGGTGCCCAAGGGGTTCTTGCCCAGCGAAGACGTGAACATGCTCATCGCCTTCACCGAGTCGCAGGAGGGGATCTCCTTCGACGCCCTGGTGAAGAACCAGAAGCAGGCGGCGGAGGTCATCAAGAACGACCCCAACGTGCAGGAGTTCATGTCCAGCGCCGGCTCGCGCGGCGCCACCGGCTCGAACCAGGGCATCATCTTCATGCACCTCAAGCCGCGCAAGCAGCGCGCGCTCTCGGCGGACGAGGTGATGAACGAGCTGCGGCCCAAGCTGGCCGGCATTCCCGGCATGCGCGTCTATCTGCAGAACCCGCCGCCCATCCGCATCGGCGGACAGCTCACCAAGGCGCAATACCAGTTCACGCTGCAGGATCCGGATACGAAGGAGCTCTACCGGGTGGCGCCGCAGCTGGAGCAGAAGATGCGCGGGCTCGCCTCCATGCAGGACGTGAACAGCGACCTGCAGCTCAAGAACCCACAGGTGCAGGTGACCATCGACCGCGACAAGGCGGCGGCGCTGGGGGTGACCCCGATTGCGGTGGAGACCGCGCTGTATACGGCTTATGGCTCGCGGCAGATCAGCACCATCTATGCGCCGACCAATGAATACCAGGTCATCATGGAGCTGTTGCCGGAATACCAGAGCGACCCTTCCGCGCTGCCGCTCATCTACGTGCGCTCGAGCAGCGGGTCCCTGGTGCCGCTCTCGGCGGTGGCCACGCTCACGCAGGACCTGGGGCCGCTCACCATCCAGCACGCGGGGCAATTGCCCTCGGTGACCATCTCCTTCAACCTGCGGTCCGGGCACTCCATCGGTGAGGCGGTGGAGCAGGTGAACCGGCTGGCCCTGCAGACGCTGCCCGCCACGGTGAGCACCAGCTTCCAGGGCACGGCGCAGGCGTTCCAGGCGTCCTTGCAGGGCCTGGGCGTGCTGCTGGTGCTGGCCATCGCGGTGATCTATCTGGTGCTGGGAATTCTCTACGAGAGCTTCATCCATCCATTGACGATTTTGTCCGCGCTCTCCCTTCGCCGGCTTCGGCGCGCTGCTCACGCTGCTCGTCTTCCGCACCGAGATGTCCATCTACGCCTTCGTGGGAATCATCATGCTGGTGGGCCTGGTGAAGAAGAACGGCATCATGATGATCGACTTCGCGCTGGAGACGCAGCGGGCGGATGCCAGCAAGACGCCCTCCGAGGCCATCTACGAGGCCTGCGTGGTGCGGTTCCGGCCGATCATGATGACCACCTTCGCGGCCTTGATGGGCACCTTGCCCATCGCGCTGGGCTTCGGGGCGGGCGCGGAGTCGCGGCGTCCGCTGGGCCTCGCGGTGGTGGGCGGGCTGGTCTTCTCGCAGATGCTGACGCTCTACGTGACGCCGGTGTTCTACACGTTCATGGAGGGGCTGCGGGAGCGGTTCAGCCGGAAGGAAGGCGTGGCGCCGGCGCCGGCGGTGTAGGGAGCGGCATGGCCTTCGCCGGCGCACGCTCGTGAAGCAGCCGGCGTCGAACGCGGAAACTCGCCACCTGCTTCCACGTCAGCCGTTCCACGCCGACTCATCCCGCGAGCGGGTTCGTCCAGCGCAATCCGCGGAAGTGAGCGAAGTCGCTGTCTGCCGAGCAAAGCTCGGCGCCGTTCTCGATGGCCAACGCGGCAAGATGCGCATCGGTCGTCAGATTTGCCGTGCTTCCGCTTTCACGCAGGAGGGCGCTCAGAATGTGCCAATGACGTTCGCCCGGACCGAGCGGCGTCGTCGATGGCCGCTCGAACCACCGATCCACCGTGTCGATCGCCTTCCCGATGGAGAGCGCCGCCGGAAACACGCGCGGATTCGTCGCCAATCGAAGAAAGCCGAGGACGACGACCCAAGGGATGCCGATCGTCTCTTCGCCGGACATGGCGGTATCGACGAACGCGCGCGCCCGTTCATGGACGGTGCTGTCGCGATTCAGTGCGTACAGAAGCAGGTTGAGATCGAGGACCTTCACCGATGCCGCTCGAGCTTCCGCAACTGCTCCTCATCTTCGAGGCCGAACGCGAGCGCGAGCGCCTTGTCCAGACGTACCTCCGCGCGCGGCGAACCCATCGAGAACACCGGCAGGGGACGGGGCCGGGCCTTCGGCTCCCTGCGCGCCTCGAGACCTCTTTGTACGACGCGGTTGATCAGCTCCTTGAAGCTGATCCCCTCGCGATGCGCCAGGTCGCGCAGCCGGCGGAGCAGCTCGGGTGACAAGTCGACGGTCGTACGCATGGTGCTGATGCTAATGCATCATCGTGATGATGTCCATGCATCATCCGCGCGATGGCATCATCAGGAGCCGCTCCTGCGCCTCCAGCGGGTCCACCGAGCCGAGTACCGCCGCGCCGAAGCGGGCTGCTCGCGCGCACGCCTCCAGCACCGGCAGCCCCGAGGCGACAAAATAGGTGAGCGCGCCGGCGAAGCTGTCGCCCGCTCCATACGAACCAACCGCCGGCGCAGCAACCGCGGCCGCCGGAAACCGCTGCACGCCGTCCTTGCTGTACACCGCCCCTCCCGCAGCGCCCTCGGTCAAGACCAGCGCCGCCGGCCGCTGCCCGGGCGGAAAATCCGCCAGCGTGCACGCCTCGCGCGGGTCGACGGCGCTCCCCACCACCACGTCCGGCCGCACGCCGGAGCGGAGCAGCGCCGCCCGCCTCCGCGCCGTCACGAGGAGCACCCGCGCCGCCCGCGCCGCCACCAGTGCCGCCGGATCCTGCGCGGTGAAGTACGCCGCGTCGCACTCCGCCAGCGACTCCCACGGCAGCGCGTCGGCGCGCTCCGGATGCAGCGGCTCGCCCACCACCACGATGGTGCGCTCGCCGTCGGGCGTGATCATCACCACGTCGCGCGTGTGCGGAGCGCCGCGGCGCGCGGCATGCACCGAAGCTCGCGTGCGAAGAAGCCGCTCCTCGACTTGCCGCGCGCCCTCGTCGTTGCCGAGCGCGGTGAAGAGCAGCACCTCGGCATCCGAGCGTGTGAGCTGGAAGAACGAGACGCCGCCGCCTCCGCCGGGAAAGAAGCGCGGCCCTTCCAGGTGCGCGATCTCGCCGGGCCGCGGCACCGCCGGGACGCGCCCCAGCGTGATGTGCTCCACGTGCCCGATCACCGCGACGCGCATGCGAGCGCACTCTAACTCGCGCGGTTGCATCGCGGCCGCAACGCCCCATGTTCTGCGGCATGGATCTCCAGCACACGATGCGATCGCTGATCCGCGGCGTCCCGCGGATTGCCCTGGGCGGCGTGCCCGTGGAACGCGCGGGAGAAGAGCGGCTGGCGAGCAGGCGCCTGCAGCTCCAGCCCGGGCGCATCCAGCTCTTCTCCGACTTCAGCGAGGGCGAGCCCATCCCCTTCGCCCACTCGGCGGACGGAGGAGCCTTCGCTCCCCCGCTGAGCTGGACGGGCGCGCCAAAGGAGACCCGCTCGCTCGTCCTCCTGGTGGAGGATCCGGACGCGCCGACCCCCAATCCGTTCGTGCATTGGATCGTCTATGGAATTCCGCCGGCGGCCGACAGCGTCGGCGGGGCGCTGGCCCAAGGCGCGCACGCGGGGCGCAACTCGATGATGCGGCCGCAGTGGGCAGGCTGCGCGCCGCCCAAGGGCGACAGCGCGCATCGCTATGTCTTCCAGCTCTTCGCGGTGGATCGCCCGCTCCAGCTCGGGACGCACGCAGGCCGATCGGCGGTGGTGGAGGCGCTGCGCCACCGCGTGATCGGCCTGGGACTGCTCACCGGCACCTACCGGCGCTGAACCCTACTTGTGCGTCGCGGCCGGCGCGCTCGCCTCTACCGGCGAGGCCGAGTTCACCGGCGGCGTCCCCTGGTCGGTCTGCGCGGGCGGATCGGCCACCAGCCGGCATCCCGTCTTCGGCTTCGGCGTGCTGAACCAGCGGTTGATGTCGATGCAGGTGTAGCGGCAGACGCCCGTCTCGGCGCGGCCCTCGTCGGTCATCACGCACTTGCCCGGGTTGTCGAGCTCGAGCAGCGCCGCCTTGATCAGGCCCTTCTCCTGCTGGTCCTGCTCCGCGGCGTACGCCTTCTCCAGATCCGGCCTGGCCGAAGGATCCTTGTGGTGGCGCACGTGCTCGAGCATCAGCTCCTTGGCCTCCCAATCGGTCTGGGAGTTGAGCATGCCGGCGATCTGCGCGTTGGTGCGCCAGCCCGGCGTGTTGAGCAGGCGGAAGAGCGCGCCGAGGGCCACGTTCTTGCGGCTCTTCTCCTTGTCGCCGAGCTCCTTCTCCAGCACCGCGACCGACGCCTTGCTGCCGTCCGCGGCCAGCGCGTCGAGCGCGAAGCACGAGTACACCGGGTACTCGTCCTTCACCACCGGACACTTCTCCAGCACCTCGGCATAGACCGGCACGCCCTGCGCGCCCAGCGCCTTGACCACGCGAGGCAGCGTCTTCGGGCCATTGCCGCGGATGCAGTCGTGCTTGATGGCCGAGCGGCGATTGACGTCGTTCTCCAGCTCCGCCGCGGGCCGCAGGTCGCGCGTGATCCCCACCATGAAGAGCTTCGAGCTCAGGCCCTTGGGGAAGCATTCGGGCGCCTTGACGTCGGGCTCGAGCTGCTCGATCTCCTTCATCTCGCGGGCGAGCTTCGACTCGGGGCTGTAGTAGTCGTAGAGGGCGTACCCGCCGAAAGCGAGGACCGCGAGGGCGATGACGATCGTCCGGATGTTCATGGCCGTGGATGCTACGCCGCACGCAGGGCAAGGGGCCAGTCCCACGAACAAATTCGCAGCGAAGACACTGAATGTATCTCGACGCGCAGCGGCGCCGGCTGTGCTAGATTCCGCGCCATTGATGCTTCAAGACGCCGCAGACGGCGGCTGGGCGGAAGCGCTCGAGCGCGGCCGCATCGTCCACTTCCCGAGCTGCCCGATTTCCCTGCCTCCCGCGGAGGACCAGGCCTTCCTGCGCGAAGGCCTCTCCCCGTTCCTCCAGAGCAAGAACGTGAGCTTCTACCCGGATGCGGACAAGCTTTCGGGCTTGCAGGCGCCTGCTCGCGTGCTCGCCCGCGCGCACGACATCCTCGAGGCGCATTCGCAGCGCGTGCGGAGCTTCCTGGAGCGCGAGATGCCCGAGCTCACCCGCGGCTGGACGCGTGGGCACCTCCAGCTTCCGCCCCCTGGAGGAACAGGGTCGCGGGCTTTCGCCGCACGCGAGCAACGAGCTCATCCACGTGGACGCGGGCGCGTACGGGGCGACCCACGGCGACCGCATCCTGCGCTTCTTCGTGAACCTCAACCCCTCGCGCGAGCGGATTCTGGATCAGCAAGGGCACCTTCGCCGAGCTCTTCGAGAAGCACGGCGCGGAGGCGGGAGTGCGCAGGGGCGGGCTGGAGCCGGCGCTGCCGGAGCGCGCGTTGAGCGGCGCGCTCAGGCTTGCCGCCCGTGCCCTCCCCATGGCGCGGGTGCTCGACACCTCCAGGTACGACCGCCGCATGCGCCGCTTCCACAACTGGATGAAGGACACGCCGGCCTTCCAGGCGCCGCCGCACCAGCGCTTCTCCTTCGCGCCGTTCTCGTCGTGGATGGTGCTCACCGACGGCGTCTCGCACGCGTGCATCTCGGGGCAGCACGCGCTGGTGGACACCTTCCTGGTTCCGCTGCGCAACACGCGCCTGCCGGCCCCATGGCACCTGCTCGCCGGGGCGGCGTGACGCGCACCGTCCTCGTCTTGCGCTTCAGCGCCCTGGGCGACGTGGTCTTGACCGCGCCGGCGCTCGACGCCTTGCGCAGGGCGTGGCCCGACGCGCGCATCGTCTACGCGGTGAAGGAGCGGCTCGCATACCTGATGGAGCACAATCCCAACGTGGACGAGGTGATTGCCCTGCGCTCCGGAGAAGGGCCGCTCTCGTACGCGAGGCGGCTGCGCGCGACGCAGCCCACGGCGGTGCTGGACCTGCACGGGAAGATCCGCAGCAAGATCCTGCGCGCGCTCCTGCCGGGCGTGCGCAAGGTGGTGTGGACCAAGCGCGACTTCCGCGACACGCTGCCGGTCAAGCTGGCGCTGCGGCCCTATCGCGCCTCCATGCTCTATGCCGACCGCTATCACGCCGCGGTGGAGGAGCTGGTGGGCAGCAAGCTTCCCCGCGGGCGGCTGCAATACTTCCTCGGGCCGGACGACGTGGCCGCGGCGGACGCGGCGCTGCGCGCGGCGGGGCTCAAGCCGGGGCTGCCGCTCCTGGGCCTCTCGCCGGGAGCGAACTGGGAAACGAAGCGCTGGCCGGCGGAGCGATTCGCGGGGCTGGCGCGGCGGGCGCTGGCGCGCGGATACCAGGTTTCGGTGCAGGGGAGCGCCGCGGAGGCGGAGCTGGGGGCGCTGATCGCGCGGCAGGCCCCGGGCGCGGTGGATCTCTGCGGCAAGCTGGACCTGCGCGCGATGGGCGGATTCATCTCGCGCTGCTCGGCCTTCGCCGCGAACGACAGCGGGCCCATGCACCTGGCGCGCGCTCTCGGGGTGCCCACGCTGGCGTTCTTCGGCTCCACCGATCCCGCCATGTTCGACTTCAGCGGGCACGAGGTGCTCTTCGCCGGAGTGGCCTGCGCGCCGTGCTCGTTCTTCGGCAGGCGGCGCTGCCCGCGCGGACATTTCCGCTGCATGCTCGACCTGAGCGAAGACCGCGCCTGGGCCGCGCTCTCGCCGCTGCTCTCCGCGGGGCGGTTGCCGCTGCTCTCGGCGTGAGCTGGCCGCGGGCGCCGCTCTTGATGGTGTCCAGCTCGTCGCGGACGGGGCCGGCGGAGGGGCTCATCTCGCTCGCGCGGGAGCTGCGCGCGCAGGGGCTGGATGCGCGCTTCGCCGCAGACACGGTGCGTGAAGGCGAGAACCTGGGCGAGCACCTGGCGGAGGCGGGGGTGCCCTGGGAGACGGAGCTGCGGCTCTCGCGCAAGGTGCGGCTTGGCGACGTGCTGCACGACGTAGCGCGGCTCACGGCCTGGGCGCGCGAGGGCCGCTACGATCTCTTCCATGCCGCCTTCGCGCACGATCATGCGCTGGCGTCATGGGCGGCGCGGCGGGCGCGCAACCCGGAGCTGCGCCTGGTGCGCGCGGCGCAGCGGAGCATCGACGTGACGCCCGGAGCGCTGCGGCAGCGGCTGTGGGCGCTGCGCAGGACCGACGGCGTGATCGTGCATGCGGCGGCGTACCTGCAGGCGCTGCTCGGGCTCGGCCTCGACCCGCTGCGGGTCGCGCACGTGCCCGGCAGCGTGGATGCGAACCGCTTCTCCCCTGGACAGGCGCCGGAGCTCCGCGCGCGGTGGGGCGTGCCCGAGGAGGCGCGGCTGGCGGGAATCGTCGCCCGGATGAAGCCGGAGCGCGGGCATCGCGCGCTCTTGCGCGCGTGGGCGGAGGTGGAGCGGAAGCTGCCCCGGGCGTGGCTCGTGCTCGTGGGCCGCGGCGAGGACGAGGCGGCGCTGCGGGCGCTTTCGCGCGAGGTGGGTGTTGCCCGGGTGGTGTTCGGCGGCTACCTGCGCGGAGCTGCGCTGGTGCAGGCGTATCGCGCGCTGGACGTGGCGGTGTGGCTGCGCGAAGGCAACGACGGCGCCTGCCGCGGCGTGCTGGAGGCGATGGCTTGCGGCGTGCCGCTGGTGGTGGGCAACGGCGGCGCTCCGCCGGAGCTGGTTGGCGAGTCGGGCAGGGCGGTGGTCCCGGGAGACCCGGCCGCGATTGCCGCCGCGCTGCTCGAGCTTCTCGATCACGACGGGCTGGCCCGCGACCTGGGACGCGCGGCGAGGGAGCGGGCGGCGCAGCACACGCCGCGGCGCGCCGCGGACGCCACCCTGGCCTTCTGGCGGCGACTGCGCGATCTGCCCCCGGTCTGGGGCTGAAATAGCCTCGCGGGCTTGACGTAGACGTGCAAATCAGTTAGCACGTAGATGCTAACCGGTTAGCACGCCTTCGGGGTGACGCATGGAGCTGGGCAAGCGGGAGCGGCAGATCATGGACGCGGTCTACAGGCTTGGCCGCGCCACGGTGGCGGAGGTGCGGGCCGAGATTCCCGACCCGCCCAGCTACTCGGCCGTGCGCGGGATGATGCGCTTCCTCGAAGACAAGGGACAGCTCCGCCACGTGCAGGACGGCGTGCGCTACGTGTACCTGCCCACGGTGGCGCCGGCGAGGGCGCGCAGGTCCGCGCTGCAGAAGCTGGTGCACACCTTCTTCGGCGGCTCCACGCGCGAGGCGGTGGCCGCCCTGATCGAGGACGCGGCGCTGGAGAACGCGGACCTGGACCGGCTGCAGGCGCTGATCGAAAAGGCCCGCAAGGAGGAGCGCTGATGGACTGGCTGATGGAGCTCTTCTGCAAGGCGTCGCTTCTCCTCGCGGCGGGCGCGGCGGCCGCGACGCTGGCCCGGCGTTCCTCGGCGGCAACGCGCCATCTGATCTGGACGGTGGCGCTGGCCGGTGCGCTGCTCCTGCCGCTCGCGTCGCTGGTGGTCCCCCGGGTGCGGGTGGCGGCGCTGCCCGCGGGCGAGGTCGTGACGGGCGGCGACGTGGAAGAGGCCGTTCCCCGGGCTTTCGCAACGGACTCGCTCGACAGGGCGGAGCGGACGCTTTCGCGCCTGGACAGCCGGCGAATCGGTGCCGTGCAGATGTCGGGCGTGCGCCCGATCCATCCCCTGGCGGATCGCCTGCCGCCTTCGCTGCGGATTCCGCTCGCGGTGCTGCGCGCGCTCGGCGTTGCCGTCCTGCACCTCGACTGGGGGCAGCTCGCGCGGCTGCTCTGGGCGTCGGTCGCGCTGGCGCTGGTTCTCCGCGTCGCCGCCGGCGACCTGGAGCTTCGCTCGGTGGCCCGGCGCGCAAGGCGCGTGGTCGACGACGAGTGGCTTGAGCTTCTGCGCCAGAGCGTCGCGCGGCTCGGGCTGCGGCGCGAGGTTGCCTTGCTGGAGAGCGCCGATACGGAGGTGCCGATCACCTGGGGTTCGCTGCGCCCGCGCATCGTGCTGCCCGCGGCGGCCGAGCAATGGACGCGCAGCCAGAAGCGCGCGGTGCTGGTCCACGAGCTTGCGCACGTGCAGCGTCACGACGCGCTCACGCAGCGCCTGGGGCGGCTGTCGTGCGCGCTCCACTGGTTCAACCCGCTCGCCTGGGCGGCCGCCGCAGCCATGCGCGGCGAGCGCGAGCGGGCGTGCGACGACCGCGTTCTCGAGGACGGAGCGCCTCCCACCGAGTACGCGGCCAGCCTGGTCGACGTTGCGCGCTCGGCGCTGGCGCCGGGCCGGGGTCGCACCGCGCTCGCCATGGCGCGCCGCTCGCAACTGGAAGGCCGGGTGATCTCGGTGCTCGATCCGCGCGTCGATCGCCGCGGGGTCAGCCGGTCCGGCGCGGCCGGGGCGGCTTTGGCCGCGGCCTGCTTCGCGCTGCCGCTTGCCGCGGTGCGGGCGGAACGGGCCGCTCCCGTCGGTGCGCGTCCGAGCGCGGCTGCACGGCCCGACCCGGCGCCGCAGCCGGCCGTCGCTCCTCTGGCGGCGCCGGCGCTTCGGTCATTCAGCGCGAGACCGGCAGCGCTTGCGCAGGTCACGCCGCCCACTCCGCCGACGCCTCCGACTCCACCCACGCCGCCGACTCCACCCACGCCGCCGACTCCGCCCACGCCTCCGACTCCGCCCACGCCTTCGAGTCACAGCAGCATGCACATGAGCCGGCACGACGATGCGGACCGGAACTGGACCTCCACCTGGTCGGACGACCACCGATCCGACTCCGTCCATGCGCGCGGCCACATCGGCTGGAACGACGACGCCACCGACATCGCCTCCATTTCCTCGGGCGGCTCGTTCGACATGACCTTGGACGACGGCCAGCATCACTGGCACGTCGAGGTCGTTCCTTCGGGCTCGGGTCTGACCCGCACGCTGCTGGTGGACGGGTCGCCGCGGCCCTGGGACGCGCAATGGTTCGCGCGGGCGCTGCAGGAGCTCGATCAGCACACCGGCTTCGCCGCCGATTTCCGCTTCCCCAAGCTGTACCGCGAGGGCGGCGCCCGCGCGGTGCTCGACTACGCCGCCGGGGTGGAGGGCGACTACGCGAAGCGGCGCTACCTGCAACTCCTCGTCGAGCGCGACCCGCTGGAGGAGCGCACCGCGCTGGCGGTGTTCCGCCTGGTGGGCAAGATGGGCGGAGACTATGACCGCGCCGAGGTCCTCAAGGCGGTTGCCGCGAAGGCGCACCTCGACACGGACACCAAGCGGAAGGCCTTCCTCGACGCGTGCGGCGGCATCCACGGCGATTACGAGCGCGGCCGCGTCCTCCACGAATTGACCGCCCAGCCGCGCCTCTCGCCGGAGATGACCCGCAGCGTGCTGCAGGCAGCCTCGGAGATGAGCGGCGACTACGAGAAGTCGCAGGTGCTCACCGCGCTCGCGCAGCAGCATCCCGTCTCGCCCGCCGACTACCTGGCCGCGGCGGCCAGCGTGCACGGCGACTACGAGCACGCCCGCGTCCTCAAGGCGCTCGTCTCCACCCAGAAGCTGGATGGCCCCGCGCAGATTGCCTTCGTCCACCAGGCCCAGCGCCTGGGCGACTACGAGTCCGCCGAGACCCTCCTCGCGCTCTCCCGAAGCACGCGCCTGACCCCCGACGCGCAGCGCGAATACGAATCCGCCGCCGAGCACCTGGGCGACTACTCCCGCAAGCGCGTGCTGGCGGCAGTCAGCCGGTAGCGAGCGGTGGAAATTGTCGGGCCCGAGGTCGGTCGCGGCCGGGGAGCTTGTCCCGGGACGAGTTGACTATCTGACAAAACGATGGCCGCGCGGTGGGAAGGGGCCGAACGAGCCGGCGACGGGGTGATCACCGTGCGCCTCGCACGGCTCCGGAAGGCATGTACCGCCTGAAGCGGATGAGCGCGGCGCGACGGGACCGCGCCGCCGGGTCAGAACGCCCGGGTCTCTCCCACCTTCATCTCCACGCATCTTCGCCCGCGGCGCCAGCTTCTTGAGCGCCTTGCCGAACTCCTGCGGCGTCCCCGGCAGCACCGGGAAGGTCCCGAAGTGCATCGGCACCACGGTGGTGGCGCCGACGTCGCGGGCCGCGCTCGCGGCATCCTGCGGATCCATGGTGAAGTGTCCGCCGATACAGGCGAGCATCACGGTGGGATGGAAGCGCTCGCCGATGCGCTTCATCTCGCCGAAATAGGCGGTGTCGCCGGTGTGGTAGATGGTCGGCCCGCCCTTCACCTGGATGACGAATCCGACCGGCGCGCCGCCGTAGAGGATGGGACCGTTGTCGCTGGCCTGGAATCCGGAGCTGTGCACCGCCTGCACCAGCGCGACGCTCACCTCGTCGTTGAGCTCAAGCACGCCGCCCGCGTTGGCGAGCGTTTCGAAGCCGGCGGCTTCCTTGGGAACTCCGGCAGCGGCAAGCTGGCCGCCCAGCTCGAACGCCGCGATGATCTTCGCATTGGTCTTCTTCTGCAGCGCGATGGTGTCGCCGACGTGATCGAAGTGGCCGTGGGAGACGAGGATGTAGTCGAGCTTCGCGATCTTGTCGATCGCGCCCTTGTCCTTGTTGGTGGGATTGTTGATCCAGGGGTCGATGGCCAGCGTCGTGCCGCCCGGCGTCTTCACCACGAAGGCCGCGTGGCCGTACCAGGTCACTTCGGTCTTGCCTTTGCCTTTGCCCTGCGCGAAGGCGGGCGTGGCACAGAGCGCGAGCAGCAGTGCGAAGATCCTCATGTCGGTTCCTTTCTGACGGGATTGCAAACTGACGACGCCGGGCATCTACCTCGTTCACAAGCCGGTTGGCCACACCAGTTTTTCGCTGGTGCAGGCTTTCATGGAAGAGGTGCGCCTCGCCGGGCTGCGCCGCGACAAGCTGCCGGTCTGCCACGGCGGCGCGCTCGATCCCTTCGCCAGCGGCCTTTTGCTCTTGCTCGCCGGACAGGCCACGCGCCTGATGGATCTGCTCCACGGCGTTCCCAAGCTCTACCTCGCCGACATCTCCTGGGGCGCGGAGACGGACAACGGCGATCTGCTGGGAACCATCACCGCCAGGGGCAACCCGCTTTCGCTCACGCCAGAGGTCCTCGACGAAGCGCTGCGGCCGTTCATCGGGTTTCGCGACCAGGTGCCGCCGGCCCACAGCA
Organism: uncultured delta proteobacterium; assembly: GCA_963792275.1. GTDB lineage: Bacteria > Myxococcota > Myxococcia > Myxococcales > 40CM-4-68-19 > 40CM-4-68-19. Next base: position 156,805 of record CAWBVQ010000002.1, on the reverse strand, counting down.
ACAAGCGCATCGGCGGCGAACGCGCCTACCTGCGGGCGCACCGCGGCGAGTCGTTCGCGCTGCCTCCCTCGCGCGTCTACCTGCACGACGCCCGCTTCCTCGAGCACGACCTCCCCGCGGCGCAGCACGCTGCGGCTCGTCACCGGCGGCGGCTACTACGTGCGGGCGCTCGCGCGCGACCTGGGCCGCGCCACTTCGGCGCTCGGCCACCTGAGCGCGCTGCGCCGCATCGCCATCGGGCCCTGGGAGGATCCCGGCCTGGACGGCGCGCGCGTACACGTGCGCGGCGCGGCGCTCCTTCCCTGGCTTCCGTCGCTGCAGATCGACCAGGAGGATCTGGCGGCGCTCCAGCAGGGCAAGGGCCTTCCGCTGCGCGCGCCGGACCCGCCGGCGTGGCCGCTTCCGGCGGGATTCCCCGACTCGCGCTCGCCCGTCCGGGCGCTCATCGGCGGCGATCTCGTCGCGCTCTTGCGGGAGCGCGAGGGACGCTGGACGCCGGCGCCCGTTCTAAAGTCGCCCCTCTGAAACGGCGCGCAGCGCCGCCGCCGTGATCCGCTGGCGCAGCTTCCACGATTCGCGCCAGGGATCGTCGCGCAGCCGCCCCGGCACCGTCGCGATGGTGAACCTGGCAGGGTCGAGCCGCGGCGACAGCTCCTCCCACGCCAAAGGCATGGACACCGGCGCTCCTTCGCGCGCCCGCGGCGAGAAGGCGGCAATCGAGGTATTGGTGCGGTTGTTGCGCAGGTAATCGACGAGGATCTTCTTCTCCCGCCCTTCCCGAGCATATCGGACGGTGAACCCCGCGGGATGTTCGCGCGCGACCAGTTGCGCGAGCCCGCGGGAGAAGGACAGGCACTCGCTCCAGTCGCGCTCGGGCAGGAGCGGCGCCACCACGTGCAGCCCCAGCCCTCCGGTGGTCTTGACGAAGCTGCGCAGCCCCAGCACTTCCAGCGCGCCGCGGAGCAGCCGCGCCGCCGCCACCACCTCCCTGAAGCGGACCTCCGGGCCGGGGTCGAGATCCACGACGATGCGATCGGGCCGCTCCACGTCGAGATCGCGCGTGTTCCAGGTGTGGATCTCCACCACGTCCATCTGCGCCAGCGCAATCACCGCTTCCGGCGTGTCGGCCACCAGGTACTCGCCCAGCTTCTTCTGCTCCTGGATGCGCACGCGCCGCAGCGCCGCGGGCGCCCACACCTTGGAATGCCTCATGAAGGAGCAGCCCTCGCCGATGGCCCCGCCGCAGCGCACCAGCGTGAGCGGCCTTCCCCGCAGATGCGGCAGCTCGCGCTCGGCGACGGCGTCGTGGTACCGCGCGAGCTGAAGCTTCGTGTACCCCTGCGCGGGGAAGACCACGCGCTCCGGATGGCTGAGGCCGATGCCGCGGACCTGGATGCGCCCGGCCTTCACCTCGCGGCTACTTGAAGCGCGAGAGCACGCCCAGCACTTCGTCGATGTCGCCCGCCGTGTGGTCGGCGGAGACCTGGAAGCGGATGAGCTGCTCGCCCCGCGGCACCACCGGGTAGTTGAGCCCGGTGGCGAGGACGCCGTTCTCGCGCAGGAAGAGGACCAGCGCGCGGGTGCGCTCGGTGTCGCGGACGAGGAGCGGCACCACCGGGTGCGAGCCGGGGATGGTCTCGAAACCCAGCCGCACGAGGCCGTCGCGGAACCGCTGCGTCATCTCGCGCAGGTGCGAGAGCAGCGCCAGGCCCTCCCGCCCGCGGATCAGCTCCAGCGCCGCCAGCGCGGCCGCCGCCTCGCCGGGCGCGATGGGATTCGAGTAGATGTAGAAGGGATTCTTCTCGCGCAGCCACCGGATCAGCGGCGCCTCCGAGCAGATGTACCCTCCGTTCACTCCCATGGCCTTGCCCAGCGTGCCCACCAGCACGTCGGCGCGGCCGCCGGTGACCTCCTCGGTTCCGCGGCCGGCGGTGCCGAACCCGCCCACGCCGTGCGAGTCGTCCACGATCAGCACGCAGCCGCGGGCAAAGCGCGCATCGTGCTTGCGGCAGATCTCCGCGATGCGATCGATCGGCGCGTGATCGCCGCGCATGCTGAAGACGCCGTCGGTGATCACCAGCGCGCCTTCCGCCCCCGCCGACTCCTCCAGCCGCTGCTCCAGCGCCTTGAGGTCGAGGTGCGGGTAGACCTTGCGCGCCTTGTGGGGGGCGAGCTTCATGCCGTTGACGATGCAGTTGTGGTTCAGCTCGTCGGAGACGATCACCGTCTCCGGGCTGCCCAGGGTGAAGAGCACGCCCGCGACGGAGGTGTAGGCGGAGCCCGCCACCATGCAGGCGGGGCGGCCGTGGAACTCCGCAAGGGACCGCTCGAGGTGGAGGTGCGGCTCGTAGGTGCCGCTGATGAAGCGCACCGCGCCGGGACCCACGCCATACGCGTGCGCCGCCCGCTCCTCCGCGTCGAGCAGCTCCCGCCGGAGCCCCAGCCCCAGGTAGGAGTTGGAGTTCATCCGGATGAAGGGCCGGCCGCCGGCTCCGTCGAGCAAGAAGCGCGGGCCCCGGCCTGCCTCCGGCGGCTTCACCGCCACCACCACCTGCTCGCTCCCCTTGCCGGTGCCGCTGCGATCGATCTCCCCGATCTGCGCGGAAAGCTCCTCCAGCAGCTTTGCGATGGGCATGGCCTCTCCTATTCCCTGAGCTTCTGCAGCATGTCGTCCACCATCGCCTCCAGGCCGTAGCGCGGCTTCCAGTGCCACTCCTCGCGCGCCGCGCTGTCGTCGATGGACTGGGGCCACGAATCGGCGATGGCCTGGCGCCGCGGGTCGACGTGGTAGTCGATGGCGAAGGAGGGGAGCCGCTTGCGGATGGCGTCGGCGATCTCGGCGGGCGTGAAGTCCACCGCGCCCAGGTTGTAGGCGTTGCGGTGCTTGAGCCGCGCCGGGTCGGCCTCCATCAGCTCGATCATCGCGCGGATGGCGTCGGGCATGTACATCATCGGCAGGCGCGCGTCGGCGCGCAGGTAGCAGACGTAATTTCCGTGCTGCAGCGCCTGGCGGAAGATGTCCACCGCGTAGTCGGTGGTGCCGCCGCCCGGCTCGGTGGCATAGGAGATGAGGCCGGGGAAGCGCAGCCCGCGCGTGTCCATGTTGAAGCGGCGGCAGTAGTCCTCGCAGAGCATTTCGCCCACCACCTTGGTGACGCCGTACATGGTGGTGGGCCGCTGGATGGTCACTTGCGGCGTGCGCTTCTTCGGCGTGTCCGGGCCGAAGGCCCCGATGGAGCTGGGAAAGAAGAGCGCGCACTTGTACTGGCGCGCCGCCTCCAGCACGTTGACGAGGCCGTTGACGTTGAGCTGCCAGGCCTGCAAAGGCCGCTGCTCGCCCGTGGCGGAGAGCAGCGCCGCCAGGTGGTAGATGGTGTCGATGTGGTGGATCTGCATGACGCGCGTGAGGTGGTGCGGGTCCATGCAGTCCACGAACTCGAAGGGGCCGCCGTCGCGCAGCGCCACGTCGGTGGGCATGCGCACGTCGCTCGCCACCACCGCGTCGCCGCCGTACTTCTGGCGCAGGGCGAGCGTCAGCTCGGAGCCGATCTGCCCCACCGCGCCGGTCACCAGGATCCGCTTCATGCCCAAATCCTCCGCGCCTTCCGGAAGCGGCCCTCCATAGCAGAATTCCCTGCGGCAGGCATCGGGGCCGCGCCGCCGGCCTGCTCAGGATTCCTCGGGCCGCCGCTGCGCGAAGTTTGCGAAGAGCACCAGGTCGTAGGTGCCCTTGAGCAGGCCCGGCGCAGATGAGCGGCCAGCCGAAGGCGCTGTGTTGCAGCAAGGCCCCGGCGAGCAGCGGAGCCACGGCGGAGGCAAGGCTGCGCGGCACGTTGGTGACGCTGGCGGCGGCGGCGCGCTCCTCGCGCGGCACCATCGACATCACGTAGGCCTGCCGCGCCGGGACGTCCATCTGCGAGAGCATCGCGCGGAGCAGGAGGAAGCAGACCGCGAGGGGCAGCGTCGGCATCACCCCGGCGAGGACGAGGAAGACGCTGGAGGGCAGGTGCGTGAACACCATGGTGCGCACGTGGCCGATGCGTCCCGCCAGCCGGGCGGAGACGAGCTGCGAGAAGGCGCCGAGCACGTTGACGGCGAAGAAGATGGCGCCCGCGGTCGCCACCGGGACGGCGAATCTACGGAACAGCCAGAGGGCGACGATTGACTGCACCACGAACCCGCCGCCGAACGCATCCAGCGAGAAGAGCGCGGAGAGCTGCAGCACCACGCGGCGCGACCTGGCCAGCGGCGGAGCGCGCGGCGCGGGCGGCGGCTCCACCGCGGGGGAAAGGCGGCGATAGGCAAAGGCGCTGGCCGCGCCCAGGGCGCCGTAGACGAGGAACGAAGCCCGCTCCGCCTGGCCCGCGTGCGCGGGAGCGAGCAGGTCGGGCAGGCCCGCGGCGAGCGCTCCCAGGGCGCCGCCCAGCGATCCGGCGAGGTTGTACCAGGCGAAGAGCGTGGTCCGGTCGCGCGGCGCCGCCGTCTCCGACAGCACCGCCTGTTCGGTGGGCAAGAAGAGCGTCACGTCGCCGGAGGAGGGATTGAGCGTGCCGACGAAGGCGACGAGGAGGAGCGCGCCGAATCCCTGCGCCAGGTAGAAGGCCATGCCCGTCGCGCACATCAGGGCCGAGGAGGCGAGCAGCACCGTCCTCCGCCGGTAGCGATGGCCGAGCAGTCCCGCCGCGAGCAGCAGCGCCGCCGAGCCGAAGAGCGTGGCGGTGGCGATGGCGCCGATCTGGACCGGGGTGAAGCCGAGGCGGGTGAGGTAGCTGGCGAGAAGGACGCTGGCGACGCCGTCGGCGAATCCGCGCGCGCTCCGGGTGGCGATCAGGCGGACCGCGTCCGGTGTTGCGGTTGCAGGAAGCATCCGGCCACGCAAGATACAGCTGTATCACCCAAACGCAAGCAGCGACGCGCCGTCGTTCAGCGAAGCGCGCCCAGCGCGTAGGGAACGGCGACTTCGACGCGCAGCGTGCGCGGGCCCAGGCCGAAGGCGACGAAGCCGCGCGCCGCCATGAGGTCGAGCTCGAAGGGCACCCAGCCGCCGTCGGGGCCGATGGCGAGCACCAGGCGCCGGGGGGAGCGCGCGGGCGCCGGGGGCGCTCCCGGATGCGCGACCAGACGCGAGGTGTCCGGCCAGAGGCCGTCCAGCTCGTCTTCGACGAAAGGCCTGAACCGCTCGCGCACCAACACCTCGGGCAGCCTGGTGTCGCGCGCCTGCTCGAGCCCGAGCACGAGCAGCTTCTCGATCGATCCAGGCGAGAGGACGCCGGAGCCGAAGTAGCTCTTCTCCACCCGTGCGGCGTTGACCAGCACGATGCGATCCACTCCCAGGGACGCCGCCGCCGGCAGGATCTTGCGCAGCGCCTTGGGGCGCGGAATCGCCAGCAGCAGATCCACCCCTGCGCGCGGCGGAGGCGCCTCGGTCAGCGCCGGCCGCAGCACCAGCTCGGTCTCGTCGAGGCGGAGCACCTCTCCGGTGCCGAGGAGCCCGCCCATCCGCCCGATCCGCAGCGCGTCGCCCGCGGCGGCGTGCAGCACCTCGCGGGCGTGCAGCAGCCGGCGGCCGGTCAGGCGGACGGTGCCGTCCTCGCGAAAATCCTCCTCGCGGAGCAGGAGCAGGTTCATTGGAGATTCGCCGGGGCATTGTAGCGTTAGAATGGCGCCGTGCGCCTCCTCCAGCACCGCATCGCCGGCCCCGAGCCGTGCCCGTACATCGACGGGCTCAGCTCGCAGACCGAGACCTTGTTGATGACCGGAGTGAGCCCGCTCGAGCTGGAGCGCCTGCTCGAGCGCGGCTGGCGCCGCTTCGGTCCGGTCTATTTCCGGCCGGTCTGCGAGTCCTGCGACGAGTGCGTTTCGGTGCGCGTGCCGGCGGCGACCTTTTCCGCGTCGCCCAACCTGCGCCGCGTCCTGCGCCGCGCCGGGGGCGTGCGGGTGGAGGTGGGCGAGCCGGCGGTCGACGAGCAGCGCCTTTCCCTCTACCGCCGCTGGCACGGCGAGCGCGAGGCGGACCGCGGGTGGAAGCCGGACCGCATCGGCGAGGAGTCGTACGCGATGCAGTTCTGCTTTCCCCACCCGGCCGCGCGTGAGTTTTCCTATTGGGAAGGCGACCGGCTGGTCGGCGTGGGCATCGCCGACGAGACGCCGCACGCCCTCTCCGCCGTGTACTGCTACTACGAGCCGCGCCGTCCCGGGCTCTCGCTCGGCACGCTCAACGTGCTTCGCGCGCTGGAGTACGCCCGCGAGAAGGGGCTCGCCCACGTCTACCTGGGATACCGCGTGGAGGCCTGCGCCTCGCTGCAATACAAGGGTCGCTTCCAGCCACAGGAGAGGCTGCGCGGCCGCGTCGAGGGCGACAGCGCGCCGCGCTGGGAGCAGGCATGAAGCTGCACCAGGAGTCGGTGCAGGTGGAACCGCGCCGCCCCGGCCTGCACGACGTGACCGCCCGGGTCCGCGAGGTGGTGGCCGCGGCCGGCGTGCGCACCGGCCTCTGCAACGTCTGCATCCAGCACACCAGCGCGTCGCTGGTGGTGCAGGAGAACGCCGACCCCGCGGTGCTGCGCGATCTGCAGCGGTTCCTCGCGCGCCTGGCGCCGGAGGGCGGCGACTACGAGCACGACAGCGAAGGCCCCGACGACATGCCCGCCCACCTTCGCGCCGCGCTCACCCGCACCGCCGAGACGCTGCCGGTGAGCGGCGGCGATCTGGCCCTCGGCACCTGGCAGGCGCTGTATGTCTGGGAACACCGGCACGCCCCGCACCGCCGCACGCTGGTGGTCACCGTCTGGGGCGAGTAGCATCGCGCGCGGAGGGACTCTCGATGACGCGTTCGATGCGTGCCGTCGCCGCGGCAACCGCCGTGGCCTTTTCCACCGGCTGCTTCGGGTCGTTCGCCCTGACCCGCAAGCTCTGGGACTTCAACAACACCGCCAGCAAGGAGAAGGGCATCAAGGAGCTGCTCTTCCTCGTCTTCGTCATCGTGCCGGTCTACGAGCTCGCCGCGCTGGGCGACGCGCTCATCTTCAACACCGTGGAGTTCTGGGGCGGCAAGAACCCCATCACCGCCATGAAGGACGGCGATCGCGACGTGATCGTGCAGCGCACCCCGGACGGGCTGCACATCGACGTGCTCGAGCCGGGCAAGGCCGCGCGCTCCTTCGACGTCGCGGTGCACGACGACGGCGCCGCGGTCCTGGAGGGCGGCATCACCATCGCCAGCGCGACCGGCGACGGCGCCGGCGGTATCGAGGTCTTCGACTCGTCCGGCCGTTCGCTCCTGCACAAGACCTTGCCGGAGGCCGAGGCGCTCGCGGCAGCGGTGCGCGTCTCGCCGAGCGCCTTCGCGCGCCTGCTCGAGCAGCAGGAGGCCGGTACGCTCGTGGCCTTCGGCGCGCGCTGAACTTTCCGGTGCGCGCGGGACGGCCCTGCGCCTATGCTTCCGCTCCATGAAGTTGAACCGCCTGATGGGGCGCTACCTGCAGGACCTCCGCAGCCGCGAGGTGGAGGCGGCGCTGGCGCCGCGCGGGCCGGACGTGCGCATCGTCGAGGCGGGCGGCTGCTTCCTGCTCGGCGGCTTCCTCAAGAAGCCGCACCTGAGCGCCGCCGACTTCCCCGACCAGACCGGGCTGGAGTGCAGCGCCAACAAGCTGCGCATGGAGGCGATGTTCGACGCGCGCATCGCCTCCTCCTGCCCGCTCCTGTTGCTCACCGCAGGGCTGGTCACCGCGCGCACCGTCTCCGAGGCGCTCTCGCGCTATCCCGGCCGCTTCAACGTCATCGTCTCCTACGACGGAGAGAGCTGCGCGGTGCGGTTCCACAAGATTCCGCGCGGGCCAGCGGTGGCTGGCCGAGGACCTCGAGGGCTACGTCGACGAAGGCGTCCTCGTCTTCGAGGCGGGCAGCGCCACGCCATTTCCAGCGCTGCTCTCCGCCTGAGTATCCGGTTCCATGTAGGGAATGCAGCGCAGCCTCCGCGGCCTGTGCGTGCGGCGCCCACCCGCTCGCCTTTTCCTTGAGGCTTCGTGCGCTTAAGTAGTTGACCAGCGAACAGGCGCACTTGTACCGTGTCGCCGTAGCTGTCCGTCCGCTTCCCCAAAAAACCGGAGTTCAAATTGGCCAACAGAAAGTGGCTGTGGGTCGCGGCCGGCGCCGTCGCTTCCACAGCTCTCGTCGGAGCTCCTCGCGTCGCGAGGGCCTACAAAGCGTGGGAGTCGTCACAGCGCCAGGCTGCAATTCTCGCCGCGAAGAATGCGCTCGCCGCGGGCGCCGACGGCGTCCCTGAGCTGGCGCCGCTGGTGAACGAGGCGACCGCCGATCAGGCGGAACAGGAAGAGGCGGACGACGCCGAGATCCGGCGGCTGGTGATGGCGGCGGAGATCGGTCCGCGCACGCCGGACGCGCAGAAGTACCTCCTCAACCTTGCCGCCGAAGAACGGGCGAAGTGGGCCGCCAATGCGCCCCTCGCTCCCTCGGCCAGCACCCCCGGCACGCGCGCGTGGGAGAACCTTGGCCCGCTCGCGGCGCGCTCGGAGTTCAACGGCACCTACTACAAGGGCATGGACTCGGGCCGCCCCACCGCCATCGCGGTGCACCCCGGCAACCCCAACCTCACCTTCCTCGCCACCTCCGGCGGCGGCGTCTGGTTCGGCGACCTGAGCGGCAACTTCCCCACCTGGCAGCCCATCACCGACAACCTGGGCGCGCTGGCCGTGGGCGCCATCGCCATCGACCCGAGCTTCGATACGACCACCGGCCAGGTCACCATCTGGCTCGGGCTCGGCGACGCCTTCGACCAGCAGTCCGGCGTGCTGGTGAAGGGCACGTACACGCCCGGCGCCGCGGCGGGCGTGTGGAACGCGCCGGTCGTTCTCGGCACCGCCGACCACCCCGCCGACACTTCTCCAGCGCGCCGCTGAACGTGCGCCAAATCCGCATCGATCCCACCAACAGCCAGCACATGTTCGTGGGCACCGACGACGGCCTCTACACATCGGTGGACGGCGGCGCGAGCTTCCAGCTCGTCGACCTGCCCAACGACGCGAGCACCGGGCCCACGCGCGAGAACGTCTGGGAGATCCAGTACCTCGGCAACGGCGCCACCGGCACGCAGTGGCTGGCCAGCGGCGTCTACGCCTGCCCCACGCTTGCGGGCGCCACCACCGGCACGCGGCCGCCGTCGGCCCAGGCCGGCTCGGTCGTCTGCGCGGGTGACCCCAACACCGCCCACTTCAACAAGGGCGACTTCTGGAAGAGCACCGACGGCGGCGCCACCTGGTCGTCGATCCGCGCCGCGGGCGGGCTGCCCGCGGTCGTCACCCAGGGCCCCACCACCGAAGTCGGCCGCATCGCCTTCGCCGCCGGCGCCACGTCGGACCCCGCCACGACCGTGCTCTACGCGCAGGCCGGCACCGTGCAGGAGAGCAGCATCACCGGCTTCACCACCGCGACCTCCGCCTACATGAAGAGCGTGGACGGCGGCAGCACCTGGACGCGCATCGCCACCGGCCTGACGATTCCCAGCCCCGCCACCACCGCGACCAACGTGACCAACCCCACCATCCTCGCCGGCGAGGGCGGCTCGGGCTGCACCACCATGAACCTCGGCCACGTGCAGAGCTGGTACAACCTGACCGTCGCGGTCGATCCCGGCGACTCCAGCCGCGCGCTCTTCGGCGGCGACCTCTGCAGCGCGGTCACCGTGGACGGCGGCGCCACCTACCAGCTCGCCTCCGACTGGCTGCCCCAGAGCGGCCTCGGCTTCACCAACAACGGCTTCCTCGGCTACGTGCACGCGGACTGGCACACCTCGCTCGCGCTGCGCATCGGCGGTCGGCCCGTGCTCCTGGTCGGCACCGACGGCGGCATCTTCGTGACCCGGAACATCTGGGACGTGCCCACGCCCGAACTGGGATCGTGGTCGCAGCCCGACGTGGGCCTGGCCACGCACCTCTTCTACGGCATCGGCACCGGCGATCCGACGCTGGGCAACCCCAACGTCATCTTCGGCGGACTCCAGGACAACGGCACCCGCTGGCGCCTCATCTCGGACGAGGCGTTCATCGCCGAGTTCAACTCGGGCAACTGGGACCAGATCCTCGGCGGAGACGGTCTCGGCGCGGCCGCGGTCTCGGACACCAACGGCCAGAACCAGGTGTACTGGATCTCGGTCAACGGCACGCGGCGCTTCTGCGTCCCGCGCCAGTGGGACTGCAGCCAGGCCACGCGCATCCAGAACGGCGTGGAGAGCGCGAACTGGCGCAATCCGGGCCAGGCCGCGGCGGACCCGTTCCTCATCCGCTACGACACGCTGGGTGACGACAGCGGCGCGGTTGCCTCCGCGTCGAACACCTCGGCGCGGCTGTGGTTCATCGATCCCGTCTCGCTGCTCGCCTCGATCCGGACCGTCGTTCCCGGCCCCATCAACGGTGGACGGCACCGCCCGCACCATCCGCGGCATGGGCCTGCGCGTCTCGCCCTACCGCTACACCATCGACGGCGTCCCCAACACGCGCATCTACGGCGGCGTGACCACCAGCAGCACCACCGCGATGGGCTCGTTCCTCACCTACGACAAGCCCGGCGTCGGCGCGACCACCGTCACCGGTCCGCACGGCGTCAGCTTCCCCGGCGTCACCGGCCTGGGAACTGGCACCATGTGGATCGGCAACGGCAGCGACTTCGCCGCTCCGCAGAACCCGGCCAGCCTGGGCGGCACCGACTCCAAGCTGACCTGGCTCGTGGCCAGCAACTCGGTGCTCTCCAACCCGGTCAACTGCGCGAGCCCCGCGGCCGCCAACTGCGACCCGGCGGTCATCATCCCGCCGTTCGTGGGTCACCTCTACAAGACCGTCGACGGCGGCAACACCTGGGCGCCGTTCCACGGCAACGGCACGGGTTTCGACCTGCCCAACTTCCCGGTCTACGTGATCCGCTACGAGCCGACCGACACCACCGACCAGACCATCTGGGTGGGCACCGAGTTCGGCGTCTACCGCACCACCGACGGCGGCAACACCTGGGCGCCCTACGGCAGCGGGCTTCCCGCGGTGCGCGTGACCGACATCCGCATCTCCAACAACGGCAGCGTGGTGCGCGTCTCGACGTACGGGCGCGGCATCTGGGAGATCCACCCCAACAGCGAGCCGGCCACCGCCAACGGCAGCGGCGACTTCGACCACAACAAGGTGATCGACTTCTTCAACATGGCGTCGCTCGCGGCGCGCATGGGCTCGACGCCTGCCGCCACCAACAACCTCGTCTATGACTCCGCCGTCGACCTGGACGGCAATTCCATCATCAACGACGCGGACGTGACCGCGCTCGTCGCCAAGTTCGGGAGCACCATTCCATGAAGCGCCTCACTCTGACGCTTGCCATCCTCGCCGCGGCCTGCAGCAGCAACAACCCGCCGGCGGCGGACAAGCTGGAAATCAGCGTGTTCACCGCCGCGCCGGCCTCGGTCGCGCTCGGCGGCACGACCCAGCTCGTCTTCAACGCCACGGCCGGGGCCACCCTGACCATCGATCAGGGCGTCGGTGACGTCACCGGAAAGACCACGGCGACGATCGCTCCGGCGGCCGACACGACGTACACGCTGACCGCCAGCAAGGGCGGGCAGACCACCACCCGGACCGCGGCCGTGAGCGTGACGGCCTCGCCGTCCGCGGCCTTCCGCGTCACGGGCCCGGTCGCCACCACGGCCGGCGTTCCCGGCGTCTACACCGTCGCCGCGCTGGACACGGCGGGCGCCGTGAACGCGAACTACCGCGGCACGGTGCAGTTCATCAGCGACGACGAGCAGGGAGCCCTGTCCGGCAACCTGACTTTCGCCGCCGCCGACAACGGGCAGAAGACGGTGTCCGCGACGTTCCGGACGGCCGGCACGCGGCTCTTCGTCGTCCAGGACACCGCGGTCGCAACCGCCCAGGGCATCGCGCAGGTGCGCGTTTCGGCGGCCGATGCGGCGCAGCTCGAAGTGTCCGGTGTTCCCTCCACCGCGGTGGCCGGGGACCAGGTCGTCTTCACCGTCACGGCGCGCGACGCCTTCGGCAACGTCGCCGACGGCTTCACCGGGACGGTGACGCTTCGCCTCGAGCAATCCGGCGGCGACCTTGCCCGCCGACTTCACCTTCGCGGCGGGGGACAGGGGCACCCGCAACTTCACCGTGCTCTTGAGCACGGCGGGCGACGCAACCGTCACGGTGAGCTCGGCCAGCGTCACGGCGGGTTCCGGTCATGTGAACGTGAAGCACGGGGTCACCAACCTGTCGGTGGCCTTCACGGGCGCCGAGGCGTGGGCGGGCAACGCCGACTCCGCCACCGTCACCGCCCAGGACAAGTTCGGAAACCGCGTGAACAACTACACGGGCACGGTGGCGTTCACCAGCTCCGACGCGGCGGCCAGCGTTCCCGCCAACGTCACCTTCGCGGCGGCGGACAACGGACAGGTCACGGTGAACGTGACCTTCAACACCATCGGCGCGCAGACGCTCACGGCCACCGACACGGCCGCGGCGAGCGTCACCGGCAGCGGGTCGCAAACCGTCCGCGGGCTCGTCTACACGAACCCGGCCACCGGCGGGAAGGTCCGGCTGGTGGCGAACGCGACGTCGAACGCGAGCGTGGTGCAGCTGGACCTCGTCTCCAACACGTCGCTCTTCCCGCTGACCGCGGGAACCAACGACACGGTGCGGAACGGCGCGTTCGCCGCGGGCATGAACCTGCCGATCGACACCACCAAGGTCGGACCGGACGCGACGCTGCTCGTGACGACGGTGCCGACCACCGTCCCGGCCAGCAGCGCCGTCCTCAACCTGGGCGCTGCGCCGCAGGCGGTGGGCGCGGCCATCTCCAACGGCATCCTCTACAGCGGCGTCAGCCAGAAGCGCATCGACGCCACGGCGGGCGCCGCCAACCACAACGCGCGCGGCGACGTGACCGTCCGGCCGTTCCCCGGCGGCAACTCGTTCTACTACTCGCTGCGGCTCAAGCTCACGCCGGGCGCGACGCCGGGCACGGTGTTCGACGGGCAGGCGCTGGCCAGCAACGTCAAGTTCCGCGCCGCGGTTCGCGACCGGTCGGGCTCCGACGTGTTCTCGGGCATCGACCGACTTCGCCATCGGCAAGCTCGAGGTGAAGTAGCACCTGGCAGCGAAGTGGACTCTGCGGGCCCGGTCGCGCAAGCGGTCGGGCCCGTTTCTTTTCCGGCCGCGTGCGCATCTTGAGGCGCATGGCGCGCGGCGAGATCGTGAACGACTCCTCCTGCACCGGCGAGGCGGGCGAGCGCCCGCAGCAGAACAGCGAGCAGCGGCGCCCGGTCATCGGCGTCATCGGCGACGGCCAGCCCGGCTCCGACCGGGAGCGCACCGCCGCGGAAGTGGGCGCGGCCCTGGCGCGCGCCGGCGTCCACCTCGTCTGCGGCGGCCTGGGCGGCTGCATGGCGGGCGCCTCGCGCGGCTACAAGCAGGCAAACGGTCCGGGCATCTGCCTCGGACTCTTGCCGGGGATTTCCCGCGAGGAGGCGAACCCCTGGGTGGACCTCGCCATCCCCACCGGCGTGAATTCCGCCCAAGGGGCGCTCGTGGCCATGGCGGTGGACGGCGCCATCGTGGTGGGCGGTGGCGGCGGGACGCTCAGCGAGGTGGGCTTGCTCCTGCGCGACGGCAAGCCCGTGGTCGCCCTCGGCGGCACGGGCGGAGCCGCCGAATTGGTCGGCGGACGGCAACTGGGCCGCGTCTGCGTGCGGCTCGCGCGCTCGGCGGAGGAGGCGGTGCGCATGGTGCTCGACGCGCTCTGCGAGCAGAACCCGGAAAAGGCCATCGAGATCGGCGAGCTGGGCCGCTAGCCTGTGCCGGCCGTTCCTTCGTCGCGCCCGAAGTATTCGCGGATCTTCTCCTCGGCCGCGGCGTCCCCGAAGAGGATCCGCGCCGCCTCGCGCAGCCCGGCGGCGGCGCGCACCTCCTCGCGCCTCACCACCAGCGCGATCTTCGACCTGCGGCGCATGAAGTCCTCGAGCTTCACCACCATCTCGCGGCGCGCCGCCTCGTCCAGCTCGCAGCGGATGTACTCGCTGGTCTCGATGATCACCTCGGCCTGGCGCGGGTCGCGGCGGATGGCCTCGAGCAGGCCCAGCGCCTCGCCCGCGTAGCGCCGCCACAGGCGCGTGGAGAGCTTCTCGCTCGCCTGCGGCGAGGTGAGCGCGTCCAGGTCCATCAGCCGCGCCTGGTGGAAGTACTCGTCGCGCACCACCTCGGGCGGCTCGCCGTACCAGACCCGCTCGGCGAAAGGCAGTTCCACGCCCAGGCCGCGCACCGTCTCGCAGACCTCCTCGCCCACGTTGACGCAGTCGGTGAGCTTGCCGCCGAAGATGGTGATGCGCCGGCGCTGCGCGTCGGTCTCGATGGCGTGCTTGCGCGAGAGCTGCGTCCAGTCGCGCGAGGGGTGGCCCGCGCCGCCTTCCACCGCCAGCGGGCGCACGCCGCAGCGCTCGGCGATGATGTCCGCCTCGGTGAGGGGGCGCTGCAGGCGGAGCCGCTTGTTGATGTTCTCCAGCACGAAGCGGCGGTCGTCGGGCGTCACCTCCACCTCGGGGCGGTCCACGCGGGTGTCGGTGGTGCCGATGCAGGTCTTCGGGCGCATGGGGATGACGAAGAAGAGCCGCCCGTCGTCGGCGAAGAAGGTGAGGACGCGCTTGTTCTTCGTCAGCCGGTCCACGAGGAGGTGGATGCCCTTGGAGAAGACGTGGCGGTGCGCCGTGTGCACCCCGTCGCGCTCGTTCACCTCGTCCGCCCAGGGACCGCAGGCGTTGATCAGGACGCGGGAGCGGATGCGCAGCTCGCGGCCGGAGACGCCGTCGCGCGCGCTCGTCTCCCACAGCTCGCCCGAGCGCTCGGAGCGCTCCGCGGTCACGTAGTTGGCGGCAACGCAGCCCCGGTCCAGCGCCGCGCGGATGAAGCCCCAGACGAAGCGGGCGTCGTTGTCGTAGAGGTAGGCGTCGGAGTACTCGAAGCCGCCGGAGAGCCCCGCGGTCTCGATGACCGGCTCCTCGCGCGCGATGTCGGAGGGGGAGAGCAGGCGCGGCCCGCGGGTGAAGAAGTTCCCGATGGCCCAATAGAGCAGGGCGCCGAGCCAGAGCTTGAAGCGGCCGTGGCGGAATCCCCGCGCCACGGAGGTGAAGAAGCGGATCTCCTGCACCATGCTCGGGTAGGCGCGGAGCAGCTCGTTGCGGGCGCGGCAGAGCTTGCGCACCAGCGCCAGCTCGTACGTCTCGAGGTACTTGATGCCGCCCCAGGCGAGGTTCGAGGACTCTGCGAGGTCTCGCCGGCAAAGTCGCCGCGGTCGATGAGCGCGACCTTCGCTCCGCGCGACGAGAGCGCCGCGGCGCAGACCGCGCCGTTGATGCCGCCGCCCAGCACCAGCACGTCGAACTGCAGCCGTCCCAGCTTGTCGAGGTTGGTGTCGCGCAGCGTGGGCGCGGGCTGGCTCATGCGCGCGAAGATACACCGGGCGCGCCGTCCGGCAGCTTTCGCGCCACAGCGCGCGAAGGCGCGAAAGCGGGCTCGTCGAAGCCGCGAGCCCGAGCGCATGAAGGTGGCGCCCGCCGCCTCGAGTGGCCGATGACGTCGAGGTGATCGCCGAGCACGATGCCGCGCGGCGCGCCCGTCCACCGTCTGCGACCAGGCGGGAACGATTCCGTCGTTCGAGATCTGGGTCGAGGCGGCGTGCCGCGGCGCCGATCCACGGGCCCTCGGGCACGGGCGCATCCGGCATGGGCGCGGCGGTCGAGCGTCGAGGTCAGGTCGTAGAGGAGCCGCTGCAGCGGCGCGCGAGGCAAACGCCAGCGGAGAGAGCCGGCCCGCGGCGCCACCGAGACGAAGCTGCTGCGGCCGCACCGGTCCCCGCCGTCGAGCGACCGGTTCAGCTCGCCCATCGCTTCCGGCGTGATATCGTGCGATCAGCCGGTGATCGCCTGCCACGTCGCCGAGGAAGCGGCGGATCTGGTGCGCGGTCTCCTCGTCCACGTCGGCGAGCTGGGCGATGACCTCGTCGGTGGGCGTCGGCTCCTGCCCAAGGCGGCGCGCTTGAGCAGGTTGAAGAGCGTCGCCACCTGGCCGGCCAGGCGCAGGCGGTGGCGGCTGGCGAGGATGCTGCCGAACCAGAGCGCCGGCGCGGCCAGCCACGCGCCGCGGCCCACCCTGCGCGCGAGCGGCGTGCCGCGGAACGGAGCGGAGATGGTGATGATCGAGCCGATGCGGGCGATCAGCTCGTTGCGCTCCGGCAGTCGCCGTATACCGCGGGTGCGCGAGCAGCCGCGCATCGAGCCCGCCGGTGGAGTGACCGATGAGGTGCAGGCGGGTGGCGCCCGCGGCGATCAGCTCGGAGGCCTTGGCGTGCAGCGAGCGGACGCGCGCGGCCAGCGAGCCTGCGGGCGGCGGCTGGTGCACGGCGAAGCGCAACGGCCGCATTTGCCCGCGCAGGAGCGCGTCCTCCACGCGGGCGAAATACTCCACCAGCGGCCGGTCCGGGTGCCCGAACGCTCCGAAGCCGAAGAAGCCGGGCACGAAGAGGACCATCCCCATGGGCGGCGCATCCTGCCCTCGCGAAGGTGCGCCCGTCCAGCGCGCCCGATATGGTAGCCGCGTGCTCGGCTCTCCCATCGCGCCGATGCTGGCGAAGCTCTCCGACGGCCTGCCCGAAGGAGAGGGCTGGATCTACGAGCCCAAGTGGGACGGGTTTCGCGCGCTGGTCTTTCGCGACCGCGGCGAGCTGCTCATCCAGAGCCGCGACCTCAAGCCGCTCAACCGCTACTTCCCCGAGCTGGAGCCCCCCTCCTGCAGCAGCTTCCCCAGCGCTGCGTGCTCGACGGCGAGATCGTCATCGCCAGGCCCCGGCGGGCTGGACTTCGACGCGCTCCTCCTGCGCATCCATCCGGCGGCGTCGCGGATCAAGCTGCTCGCGGCGCAGACGCCCGCCTCCTACGTGGCGTTCGACCTGCTCGCGCTCGGGGAGGAGGATCTGCGCGAAGCGCCCCAGGCCGAGCGGCGCGCGCGGCTGGAGGGCGCGCTCGCCGCCGCCGCGCCGCCGCTCTATCTGACGCCTGCCACCCGCGACCGCGCCGTGGCGCAGGACTGGTTTTCCCGCTTCGAGGGCGCGGGGCTCGACGGCGTGGTGGCGAAACGGGCGGAGCAGACGTACCAGCCCGACAAGCGCGTGATGCTCAAGGTGAAGCACCAGCGCACCGCCGACTGCGTGGTGGCGGGCTTTCGCTGGCACAAGAACGGGCCCGGCACGATGGTCGGGTCGCTCCTGCTCGGGCTCCATGACGAGGAGGGAACGCTGCACCATGTGGGCGTGACCTCCTCGTTCACCGCGGCGCGGAGGCAAGGAGCTGGTGCAGGAGCTATCGCCGCTGCGGGAGGGGGCGGAAGAGGGGCATCCCTGGCGGGAGTGGGCGCAGTGGACCGGCGAGCAGCGGATGCCCGGAGCGGGGTCGAGGTGGAATCGCGGGAAGGACCTGTCGTGGGAGCCGCTGCGGATCGAGCGGGTGTGCGAGGTGGCGTACGACCATCTGCAGGGGGACCGGTTCCGCCACGCGACGACGTTCTTGCGGTGGAGGGTGGATAAGAAGCCGGCGGACTGTCGATATGATCAATTGGAAGAGACGGCGCCCGCGGAGCTGAAAAGCATCTTCGGGATCAGGGAACGGGTTTAGGTTCAGGTTCAGGTTTGGGGAACGGGGTTCTGGTGGCTGCTCGCAGAAGGAGATGCTCAGGATCGAAGGGCGGGATGTTCCCATCTCCAATCCGGAGAAGGTGTTCTTTCCCCAACGCTGGATATACGAAGATCGATCTGGTCCGGTATTACCTGGCGGTTGCCGAGGGCGCGCTGCGGGGAGCGGGCGGGCGGCCGATGGCGCTGAAGCGATATGTGAATGGCGCGGAGGGGGAGTTCTTCTTCCAGAAGCGGGCGCCGGAGGCGCGGCCGGACTGGGTGGAGGTGGTGGAGCTCAGGTTTCCCTCGGGGCGCACGGCGCGGGAAGTCGTGCTCCGGGACGCGGCGCAACTGGCCTGGATCGTCAACCTCGGCTGCATCGACTTGCACCCGCATCCCGGTGCGGGCGGAGGACCTGGATCATCCCGACGAGCTGAGGGTGGATCTCGATCCGGGGCCGGGCGTGCCCTTCTCCGACGTGAGGGAGGTGGCACTGATCGCGCGCGAGGTGCTGCGCGAGCACGGGCTGATTGGTTGGCCGAAGACGTCCGGCTCGCGCGGGATGCACGTCAACGTGCGCATCGCACAGCGCTGGACCTTCCAGGAGGTGAGGGCCGCCGCGCTGGCGCTGGCGCGCGAGGTGGAGCGCCGCGCTCCGCAGATCTCCACCAGCAAGTGGTGGAAGGAGGAGCGGCACGGCGTCTTCCTCGACTACAACCAGAACGCCAAGGACCGCACCGTGGCGTCCGCCTGGTCGGTGCGTCCCACCCCCGACGCGCGCGTCTCGACGCCGCTGACCTGGGACGAAGTGCCCTCGGTGGAGCCGGAGGCGTTCACCCTGAAGACCGTGCCGGAGCGCTTCGCCCGAGTCGGCGATCCGCACGCGGGCATCGACGAGGCGAAGGGCTCGCTGGAGAGCCTCCTCCAGCTCTCTGCGCGGCAGAAGGCCGAAGGACAGGGCGACGCCCCCTGGCCGCCCCACTACGAGAAGCAGCAGGACGAGCCTCCACGCGCCGCCCCATCACGCCGCCGCAAGAGCTGACAACCGCTGGACCGTCAGGGTGGTCCGGAAGCCGCGGACGACGCGCCCGTATCGCCCGCGGCATATCGCCCGCACGACTCCGCTCGCGGCGCCCGAATCGATGCGGACACGCGCGATTGTTCACTTCTCAACTCGTCCCGGGACGAGTTGCCCGAGGCCGCGTGGCCTTTCCGGGTCGCAACTGCTTCCTGTCACGCCGCGACGCGGAGCTGCGGGGCGGGCCGGGCCAGGGCGGCGGTGAGGACTTCGTCCATCCGCTTGACCAGCACGATCTGCAGCTCGTCCCGGACCTGCTGCGGGATCTCCTTGCAGATCCGCCGCGCAGGCCTCTGGAACGATCACCCGCTTCAGCCCCAGCCGGTGCGCCGCCAGCACCTTCTCCTTGATTCCGCCCACCGGCAGCACGCGGCCGCGCAGGGTGGCCTCGCCGGTCATGGCGGTGTCTCCGCGGACCGGGACGCCGGTCATCAGCGAGACCAGCGCCGTGAACAGCGTCACGCCGGCGCTCGGTCCGTCCTTGGGCGTGGCCCCCGCGGGCACGTGCACGTGCACGTCCCAGCCCTCCATGGGCCGCTCCGGAACGCCCAGCTCGGCCGCGTTCGCCTGCACGTAGCTGAGCGCCGCCCGCGCCGACTCCTTCATCACCTCGCCGAGCTGCCCGCTGAGGATGAGCTGCCCCTTTCCGGGCATGCGCAGCGCCTCGACGTAGAGCACTTCGCCCCCCACCGGCGTCCACGCCAGGCCCGCGGCCACGCCGGGCTGGTTCGCCTCCTCGCGCACGTCGGGCTGGTAGCGGTCGGGCCCGAGCAGCGTCTCCAGCTCGTCCGGCAGCACCGTCCGCGGCTCCACCAGCGTGCCCGCCGCTTTCTCCATGGCGATGGCGCGGCAGACGTCGGCAAGGCGCTTCTCCAGCGAGCGCACGCCGGCCTCGCGGGTGTGCGCGCTGATGATCCGCTCCAGCGCCGCCTGCGAGAGGTCCACCCTGGAATCCGAGAGCGCATGCGCCTCGAGCTGCTTGGGCAAGAGGTGCGCCCGCGCGATGGCCGCCTTCTCCTCCAGCGTGTAGCTGGGGATCTCGATGATCTCCATCCGGTCGCGCAGCGGCAAAGGGACGGTGTCGAGCGCGTTGGCGGTGGCGATGAAGAGCGCCTTGGAGAGGTCGAACGGCACCTCCAGGTAGTGGTCGGCGAAGGAATTGTTCTGCTCCGGATCCAGCACCTCGAGCAGCGCCGCCGACGGATCGCCCTGGAAGCCCGCGCCGAGCTTGTCGATCTCGTCGAGCATCACCACCGGGTTGGCCGTGCCGGCGCGGCGGAGCGCCTGTACGATGCGGCCGGGCAGCGCCCCCACGTAGGTGCGCCGGTGCCCGCGGATCTCCGCCTCGTCGCGCACCCCGCCCAGCGAGACGCGCACGAACTTGCGCCCCATCGCCCGCGCGATGCTCTGTCCCAGCGAGGTCTTGCCCACTCCCGGGGGGCCAACCAGGCAGAGGATGGGTCCCTTCAGGTCGCCGCGCAGCTTGCGCACCGCCAGGAACTGCAGCACCCGCTTCTTCACCTTGGCGAGGCCGTGGTGGTCCGCGTCCAGCACCTCGCGCGCGCTGGCCACGTCGAGATTGTCCTCCGTGATGACGCCCCAGGGCAGGTCGGCAATCCACTGCAGCCAGGTGCGCGCCACCTGCCGCTCCGGCGACTGCTCGGGCAGCTTGGAGAGCCGCGCCATTTCCTTGTCCACCTGCGCGCGCACGCCCTCGGGCAGCTTCAGCGCCGCGATCTTCTTCGCCAGGTCGTCGGCGTCGGATTCCGGGCCTTCGCCCAGCTCCTCCTGGATGGCCGCGAGCTTGCGGCGCAGGATGTGCTCGCGCTCCGCCTTGGAGACCTGCTCCTGGACGGCGCCTTCGATGTCGCGCGCGGCCTTCAGCACCTCGCGGCGGCGCGCGAGCAGGGCGACCACGTGCTGCAGCCGCGCGACGGGGTCCAGCGTCGAGAGCACCTTCTGCTTCTCGGCTGCCGCGGCGGGCACGTGGTGCGCGAGGACGTCGGCGAGCGCGCCGGGATCCTTGATCTGATCGAGGCCGCGGGCCACCTGGGGCGGAACGGCGGGCAAGAGCGCAAGGATGTCCCTGGCGATGCGGCGCGCCTCCAGCGCCAGCGCCTCCACCTCGGTGCCCGACACGTGATCGTCCACCAACTCCTCCACGCGCGCGCTGGGAACCGGCTCCTGGTCGTCCATCTCCAGGACGCGCACGCGGCCGGTCACCGCGACGATCACCCCGCCGTCCGCCGCCACGCCTTCCACGCGCGCAAGCGAGGCGATCGGGTACACGCCCAGCTCGCCTTCGTCGGTGCTCAGCGCCACCACCACCCGCTTGTCGTCCTCGTGGGCAAGGCCGCGCGCGAGCTCGGTGCCCTTCGCGTCCGTCTCCAGGCGCACAACCGCCCCGGGCAGCAGCACGGCCTCTTCGAGCACGAATACCGGAAGTCTCTTCTCCAAGGTGCTCTCCTCCATCGTGCGGCAACGTAAGGGCTGCAAATGCCCTGTCAAACGGGGCGAACATGTCCAGGTTTTGCGGGTTGCACCCGGAGCGAGGCCGCCACTCCGACACCCTTTCAGATGCCGCCGCGGCCGGCCTGGATTCGCGCAGGGCGGCCCACCGACGGACAGGCGCCGCCCGGCGAGCAGGCTGTGCGTCTTGCCGGCTCCTCCTCCGCCGCGGGGCCGCCGTGCGTAACTTCCGCGGCATGCGCTATCTCGCGCTGGCCACCGACTACGATGGAACGCTGGCCGAGCAGGGCCGCGTGCGCCCGCAGACGGTGGACGCCCTCGTGCGGCTGCGCAAGAGCGGCCGCCGGTCGGTGCTGGTCACGGGCCGCGAGCTCAAGGATCTGATGTCGGTGTTCGACGGGCTTGCCCTCTTCGACCGGGTGGTCGCCGAGAACGGCGCGCTCCTCTACGATCCGCGCACGCGGCAGGAGAGCCTGCTCGCGGAGCCGCCGCCTCCAGAGCTGGCGAGGCGGCTCGCGGCGCGGGGGGCAAAACCGCTCGGCGTCGGCCGCGTCATCGTGGCCACCCGCGAGCCGCACCAGAATCCCTGCGCTGGAAGTCGTGCACGAGCTCGGCCTGGAATGGCAGGTCATCTTCAACAAGGGCGCGGTCATGCTGCTGCCCGCGGGAGTGAACAAGCAGACCGGCCTGCAGCATGCGCTCGACGAGCTCGGCCTCTCCATGCGCAACACGGTGGCGATCGGCGATGCGGAAAACGATCACGCCATGCTCGCGGCGGCGGAGTGCGGCGTCGCCGTCGCCAATGCGCTCGACGCGCTCAAGGATCGCGCCGATCTGGTGCTCCGCGGCCCGCGCGGCGCGGGGGTCGAGGAGCTGATCGACCGCATGCTCGCGGACGACCTGCGCTCGCTGGTCGTGGCACGGCACGCGCTTCTCCTCGGCACGCGGCGCGACGGAACCGAGCTGCGCATCGCCCCCGCAGGGCGCAGGCTGCTCATCGCCGGCCCTTCGGGAAGCGGAAAGACGGCGGCCGCGGCCGCGTTCGTCGAGCGCCTGATCGCCGCCGGCTACCAGTGCTGCATCGTCGATCCCGCGGGCGAATACCAGGGCTTCGCGGGTCTCACGGGCGTAGGCACGGCCGAGCGCCCGCCCGCCGCCGACGAGGTGCTCGCGCTCCTTTCCCGGCCCGCCGTGCACGCGGGCGTCAACCTGCTCGGCGTGCCGCCCGACGACCGGCCGGCCTTCTTTGCCTCGCTCCTGCCGCGCCTTCAGGAATTGCGCAGCAAGACCGGGAGGCCGCACTGGATCGTCGTCGACGAGGCGCACCATTTCTTTCCCGCGTCGTGGCAGCCGGCCGCGCCCACCCTGCCGCGCGAGCTCGGCGGCGTGCTCCTGATCACCCCGCACCCCGAGCGCATCTCGCGCGCGATGCTGGAGGCCGTCGATACCGCGCTTGCCGTGGGCAATGCCCCGCAGGAGACGCTGCGCGCCTTCGGGCCCGTGCCGGCCATCTCGCTCGAAAAGGGCGAGGCGCTGTCGCTCTCCAACCGCCTGGTCGAGCCGGTGCGGCTCGTGCCTGGCGAACCGCAGCAGCGCAGGCACGAGCGCAAGTACGCCGCCGGCGACGTGCCGCAATGAGCGGTGGCCTTCGCGCGCCCTGCCGGGTTATCAGGAATCGCAAATGGCCTTCCTCAGATTCCGCGGCACCGAGCAGTACCTGACCTCGTCGCCGCTGGAGTCGGCGGTGAACTGCGCGCTGGCGCTGGAGCGGCCGCTGCTGGTCCGCGGCGAGCCCGGAACCGGCAAGACGCAGCTCGCGGAGGCCATCGCCAAGGGCCTTGGCCTGCGGCTCATCCACTGGCCGGTGAAGTCCACCACCCGCGCGCAGGACGGCCTCTACGTCTACGACACCGTCCAGCGGCTCTACGACTCGCGCTTCGGCGACGGCGACGTCAAGGACATCCGCCGCTACATCAAGTACGGCCCCCTCGGGCAGGCCTTCGCCTCGGCCGACCGCGTGGTGCTGCTCATCGACGAGGTGGACAAGGCGGATCTCGAATTCCCCAACGACCTGCTCCACGAGCTGGACCGGATGCGCTTTTCCGTCGCCGAGACGGGCGACGAGGTGGTGGCGCGGGAGCGGCCGGTGGTGGTGATCACCTCCAATGCCGAGAAGGAGCTGCCCGACGCGTTCTTGCGCCGCTGCGTGTTCCACTTCATCGAGTTCCCCGACAAGGAGCTGATGGCGCGCATCGTCCGCGTGCACCATCCGGATCTGGAGCAGGCCCTGCTCGACCAGGCGCTGCGCGCGTTCTATGCGCTGCGCGACCTCGATGGGCTGCGCAAGCGCCCCTCGACCAGCGAGCTGATCGACTGGATCGCGGTGCTCCGCCGCGCCGGCATCGCCAGCGTCGAGCTGGAGGCGGGCATGCCCTTCCTGGGCGCGCTGCTCAAGCGCGAGCAGGATCTGCTCGCCTTCGCGGAGGCGGGGCTGCGCGGGCGCCGGCCGAGGGCCTGATGTTCGTCCCCTTCCTCTACGAGCTGCGCGAACGCGGCGTGAAGGTGGGAGCGCAGGAGGCGCTCTCGCTGGCGGAGGCGCTGCGGCTCGGGTTGCACAAGGGCACCCTCGACGGCTTCTACGAGGTGGCGCGCGCGCTCTGCGTGCACCGCGAGCAGGACCTGGACGGGTTCGACCGCGCCTTCGCGCATCATTTCCGCGGCGTGCCCGACGAGGCGCTCGCGCTCACCGACGAGCTGCTGCAATGGCTGCAGCAGCCCGCCGGCGCGCGGCAGCTGACGGCGGCGGAGAAGGAGCTGCTGGAGCGGCTGGACCTGGAAGAGGCCCGCGAGCGGCTGCGGCAGCGCCTGCGCGAGCAGCGGGAGCGGCACGACCGCGGCAGCAGGTGGGTGGGCACCGCCGGGACGTCCCCGCACGGCAGCGCCGGCGCCCATCCCACCGGCATCAAGGTGGGCGACGCTCCCGGCCGCCGCGGCGCCCTGGAGGTTGCGGCGGAGCGCCACTTCCGCGACCTGCGCTCCGACATGACGCTGGACACCCGCCACATCGAGGTGGCGCTCCGCCGGCTGCGCGCCTTCGTGCGCGAGGGCGCGCAGGACGAGCTGGACGTCGAGGCCACCATCGACAAGACCGCGCGCAACGCCGGCGAGCTGGAGATCGCGCTGCGCCCGCCGCGGCGGTCGAACCTGCGCGTGCTCCTCTTGCTCGACGTGGGCGGCTCCATGGATCCGCACGCCGACGTCTGCGAGCGGCTCTTCTCCGCGGCGAAGCGCGCCACGCACTTCAAGGAGCTGCGCACGCTCTACTTCCACAACTGCGTCTACGGCCGCGTCTACGACTCCGCCGGGCTCATCGGGGGCACGCCGGTGCTGCGGCTGCTCGAGGAATGCGATCCGACCTGGCGCCTGATCGTGGTGGGCGACGCCTTGATGAGCCCCTGGGAGCTGCAGTCGGCCGGCTCGCGCTGGAGCTTCAGCGACGACTCGGGCGCGCCGGGCATCGCCTGGCTTGCGCACCTGGCCGGGCACTTCTCGCACGCGGCCTGGCTGAACCCGGAGCCGCAGGCGGCCTGGTACGGCACGGCGGAGATCATCCGCCGCGTCTTCCCCATGTACCGGCTCACCCAGGACGGGCTCCTGGAAGCGGTGCAACACCTCATGGCCGGCGGCAACCGTCACTGAGCAGGAGCGCCCGCAGCGGCGACGGTTCAGCGCGCGAAGTGTTCGGCGATCACGCTCGCGACGCAGGCGGTGAGCCGCATGCCGGTGGGGATGTGCAAGAACTCGTTGGGACCGTGCGCGTTGGAACCCGGGCCGAGCACGCCGGTGATGAGGAACTGCGCCTCGGGGAACTTCTCGCCGAGCATGCCCATGAAGGGAATGGTCCCTCCCTCGCCGAAGGCCATGGGCGGCTTGCCGAAGCAGCCGCGCGACGCGCGGTCCACGGCGCTGGAGAGCCACTGCGCGAGCGGCGGCGCGTCCCAGCCGGTGGACGACTTCTCGCCCTCGAAGGTGACGCGGGCGCCGTGGGGCGGATCCTTCTCCAGCGCGTCCTTGAGCGCCCGGGCCGCCACGTTGGGGTCCACCTTGGGCGGGATGCGCAGCGAGATCTTGCAGGCGGTGAAGGGCCGCAGCACGTTGCCCGCGCTCCCCAGCGGCGGCATCCCCTCGATGCCGGTGATGGAGAGCGCCGGCCGCCAGGTGCGGCTGAGGATCATCTCCACCTTGTCGCTCACCGCCGGTCGCGCGCCCTGCACGAAGGGGAACTTGTTCCACACCTCGTCGCCGAGCGCGTCGGCGGTGAGCCGCGCCTGCTCGAGGCGGTCGTTGGAGATCTGCACTTGAAGGGCCTCCAGCTTGATCTTGCCCGTCTGCTCGTCCTCGATGCGGCTGAGCAGCTGGCGGAGGATGCGGAAGGAGGAAGGCACGATGCCGCTCGCGTCGCCGGAGTGCACGCCCTCGGTGAGGATCTCGACGCGCAGGTTGCCCGCGAGAAGGCCCCGCAGCGAGGTGGTCATCCAGAGCTGCTCGTAGTTGCCGCACCCCGAGTCCAGGCAGACCACCAGCGAGGGCTTGCCGATGCGCGCCGCCAGGTGCTCGATGTACGCGGGCAGGTCGGTGGAGCCGCTCTCCTCGCACGCCTCGATCAGCACCACGCAGCGCGCGTGCGGGACCTTCTGCTCCTGGACCAGGCGCAGCGCCGCCAGCGAGGCGAAGCTCGAGTAGCCGTCGTCGGCGGCGCCGCGGCCGTAGAGCTTGTCGCCTTCCCGCACCGGCGTCCAGGGCGAGAGGCCCTGCCGCCATCCGCTCATCTCCGGCTGCTTGTCGAGATGGCCGTAGAGCAGGACGGTGTCGTCGCCCTCGCCCGGCACCTCCATGAGGATCACCGGCGTGCGCCCCTGCAGCCGCACCACCTCGAGCTTCAGCCCGACCACCGGCTGCTTGCGGCACCACGCCTCGATCAGCGCCACCGCCTTGTCCATGTTCCCCTGCCAGGCGCGGCTCGTAGGCGGGAGACTTGTTGGGGATGCGGACGTATTCGAGAAGGGCAGGGACGATCTCCTGCTCCCAGATGCGCTCCGACGATTGCAGGGCGCGCGCGGCGTCGAGGGTTGGCATGGCCGCGCTCTCCTACCACAGAACCAACAGCGTGTAGGCTCTGCGCATGCTGCTCCGGCTGGTGGGCGAATACCGCCGCGCCATGGATCTGTCGCTCGTCCTCGACGCGGAGAACATCCCGCACGAGCTGCGCCGGGAGGACGACGAGCGCTGGGTGCTGGTGGTGGACGACGCCGACGCGGCCCGCGCGGATCAGGCGCTGACCGCCTTCGAGCGGGAGAACCCGCGGGGCGAGATCGCCGTCGAGGCGCCGCAGCCATGGAGCTCCGGCGTTCCCGCGGGGCTCGTCTTCTTCCTCGCGCTGCTCGGCCTGCAGATCTGGACCGGCCCCGACAGGGTGGACAGCGCCTGGTTCCAGCGCGGCAGCGCCGAGGCCGCGGCCATCCTCCACGGCCAGTGGTGGCGGGCGGTGACCGCGCTCACCTTGCACGCGGACGCCGGACACGCCGCGGGCAATGCGCTCCTGGGCGGGCTCTTGCTCGCGCTGCTCGCGCGCGGGCTGGGCTCGGGAGTGGCGAGCCTTCTCATGCTGCTCGCCGGAGCGCTCGGCACGCTGGCCACCGCCGCGCTCTTGCGGCACGACTTCGCCTCCATCGGCGCCTCCACCGCGGTCTTCGCAGCGCTCGGGGCGCTCGCCGTCTTGCCGCAGAACCGCCGCAAGGCCTGGCTGCCGCTCGCCGCGGCGGTGGCGCTGCTCGGCTTTCTCGGCACCTCCAAGCGCGCCGACCTGGCCGGTCACCTCTGCGGCTTCGTCGCCGGAGTGCTCCTCGGCGCCGTGGCCGCGCTCGCGCCGCGCCTGCGCAACCGCGGGTTGCAGGCCGCGCTCGCCCTCGCCGCCGCCCTCGTCCCGGTCTTGGCGTGGGTCGCGGCCTTCCGTTGAACGTCGCCAGATCGACCAGCATGGCGGTCGCCTGTCGCGGCACAGGGAGGCGCAGTCCATACTGCGCCGCCATGAACTCCCTGCTCTCGGACGACGATCTCCACCTCTTCAACGAAGGCTCGCACCTGCGCCTCTACGATCACCTGGGCGCGCACCTGCGCGAGGGCGGCGCGCAGTTCGCGGTCTGGGCCCCGAACGCCCGCTCCATCAACCTGGTGGGCGACTGGAACGGCTGGAACAAGAGCCAGGACGCCCTGCAGCCTCGGGGCAGCTCCGGCATCTGGGAAGGGTTCGTCAAGGGAGTGGGGAAGGGGACCAAGTACAAGTTCCACATCGAAGGGCCGGGCGGGTACCGCGTGGACAAGGCCGATCCGCTGGCCTTCCACGCCGAGACGCCGCCCCACACGGCGTCGATCATCTGGGACCTCGACTACAAATGGGGCGACGCGCGCTGGATGAAGGAGCGGGGCCCGCGCAGCGGTCTCGATGCGCCCATCTCCATCTACGAGCTGCACCTCGGCTCCTGGCGCAGGGTGCCCGAGGACAAGAACCGGCCGCTCAGCTACCGCGAGCTGGCCGAGCCGCTCTGCGAGTACCTCAACCGGCTGGGCTTCACCCACGTGGAGTTCCTGCCGGTGATGGAGCACCCCTTCTACGGCTCGTGGGGATACCAGACCACCGGCTACTTCGCGCCCACCAGCCGCTACGGCACGCCGCAGGACTTCATGTACCTGATCGACCGCCTCCACCAGGCGCGGATCGGCGTCATCCTCGACTGGGTGCCCTCGCACTTTCCCTCCGACGACATGGGCCTCGCCCGCTTCGACGGCACCGCGCTCTACGAGCACGCCGACCCGCGCCAGGGCTTCCACCCGGACTGGAAGAGCTTCATCTTCAACTACGGCCGCCACGAGGTGCGCAGCTTCCTGCTCTCCAGCGGCATGTTCTGGCTGGACCGCTACCACGCCGACGGGCTGCGCGTGGACGCGGTGGCTTCCATGCTCTACCTCGACTACTCGCGCAAGGAAGGGGAGTGGATTCCCAACCTGCACGGCGGGCGCGAGAACCTGGAAGCGATCAGCTTCCTGCAGCGGCTCAACACCGAGGTGTTCGGCCGGCACGAGGGCGCGCAGACCTACGCGGAGGAGTCCACCTCCTGGCCGGGCGTCTCCCGGCCCACCTGGCTGGGCGGGCTGGGGTTCGGCTTCAAGTGGGACATGGGCTGGATGCACGACACGCTCTACTACATGGAGCGCGACCCGGTGCACCGCCGCTTCCACCACAACGCGCTCACCTTTCGCGGCCTCTACGCATTCCACGAGAACTTCGTGCTCCCGCTCAGCCACGACGAGGTGGTGCACGGCAAGGGGTCGCTCTTCGAGAAGATGGCCGGCGACGAGTGGCAGAAGCGCGCCAACCTCCGCCTGCTCCTCTGCAACCAGTGGTCGCTCTCGGGCAAGAAGCTGCTCTTCATGGGCGGCGAGTTCGGGCAGCGGCGGGAATGGAGCCACGAGGCGAGCCTGGACTGGGACCTCGCCGCAAGCCCCGGGCACGCCGGCATCCAGCGGCTGGTCGCCGACCTGAACCGGGTCATGCGCGCCGAGCCGGCGCTGCACCAGCTGGACGTGCACCCGGAGGGGTTCGAATGGGTGGACGCCAACGATTCGAACCAGAGCGTCGCCACCTACCTCCGCCGTGGCCGCGACGGCGATCCGGTGCTCTGCGCGCTCAACTACACGCCGGTGGTCCGTGCCGGCTACCGCGTCGGCGTTCCCCGCGGCGGCCGCTGGCGCGAGCTGCTCAACAGCGACGCGCAGATCTACGGCGGCAGCGGCGTCGGCAACCAGGGGTCCGTGCAAGCGCAGGCGGAACCAAGCCACGGCCGCGCCTGCTCGCTCCTCCTCACGCTCCCTCCCCTGGGGGCGCTCTTCCTCAAGCCGGCGAGGTGACCGCCCGAGCAGGCAGGCAGGCGGGACCCTTTCGCGGGATGCCGCCGCGCCGCCCACGCCACATTGTTGCGTGCATGCGCATCGGCTTTCTCATGGACCCGATCGAGAGCGTGAGGGTGGACCACGACTCCACCTTCGCGCTGATGCTGGAGTGCCAGCGCCGCGGCCTGGAGATCCGCGAGCTGCGCCAGGAATGGCTCTACGCGGCGGAAGGCCGGGCCTGCTCGCGCATGCGCATCCTGGAGGTGCAGCGGCAGCCCGGCGCGCACTACCGCGTGGCGGGCGACTTCGACGCGCCCCTGGCGGAGCTGGACATCCTCTTCATGCGCAAGGACCCGCCGGTGGACGTGGCTTTCGTCCGCGCCACCCAGCTGGTCGAGCTTTCCGACGGCCCGCTGCTCATCAACCACCCGCGCGGACTGCGCTCGGCCAACGAGAAGCTCTTCGCGCTGCGCTTTCCCGACCTGACGCCGGCCACGCTGGTGTCGCGCGAGATTCCCCGGCTGCGCGCCTTCATCGACGCGCAGGGAGGCGACGGCGTGGTCAAGCCGCTCGACGGCTGCGGCGGACAGGGCGTCCTGCGCGTGCGTCGGACCGACCCCAACCTCTCCGCCCTGCTGGAGATCGCCACCGAGGGCGGCAAGCTGCCGGTGATGGCGCAGGCGTACCTGCCGGCGGTGCGCGAGGGCGACAAGCGCATCATCCTCCTCGGCGGAGAGCCCATCGGCGCGGTCTTGCGCGTGCCGCGCGCCGGGGAGCTGCGCGCCAACTTCGCCTCGGGAGGAAGCGCCGCGGCCGCGCCGCTCACCGCGCGGGACCGCGAGATCTGCCGGCGGCTCGCGCCCGCGCTGGAAGAGCTGGGCCTCTGGCTGGTGGGAATCGACGTGATCGGCGGCAAGCTCACCGAGGTCAACGTCACCAGCCCCACCGGCCTCGTCGAGATCGACGCGCTCAGTGGCCAGTCGCTGGAGCAGCGGGTCATCGACTTCGCTCTCGAGCGGGCCGCGGGATTGCGGGGGCGCGCCGCTGCGGGTATGTGAGCCCGCGTGTCCCGGACCGAGAAACCGAGCGAGTTGGCCGAGGCGGCCTTCGCCCTGGACCACGAGCTTCACCGCTTCGAGGAGCTGGCCGAGCAGGCCGCGCGGGTGAAGCTGAACACGGAGAAGAGCCTGGAGCGGGCCACCGACGCGCTCACCCGCGCCGCCGAGAGCCAGGACCGCATCCACGCGCAGGTGCAGAAGCTGGTGGCCGCCGTGGCCAGCGCGCGCCAGAAGCAGGAAGCGGACGCCGCGGCGCTGGTGGAGCGGGCGAGGGAGATCGCCGCCCGGCGCAAGGAGTTCGCGGTGCTGCTCCAGCGCATGGGCGGCCTGGGCGACGCCGCGCGGGAGATGCAGGACCTGCTCCGCGCCGGCCCCGGCAAGATCGACGAGGTCATCACCCGCATGCAGCAGGTCGCCGAGGAGGCCGCCGACATCGCCAGGGCCGCGACCGAGGGCGACATGGAAGACCTGGCGCGGCAGGCCGACGTCCTGCGCCAGCAAGTTCTGGCCGCGAGGAACAAGGTCGCCCTGTTGTCCAAGAAACCCGCGCCGTGAGCTCCCCCGCCGAGAGCGAACACGCGTGAGCCAGCGTTACATCGTCAGCATAACGGCCGTCTGATCGCGACCGCGACGCTCCGGACGCATGAGGCAGTACCATCCTGCTGTCGCACGAGCGTGCGCGCGTCGCCACGAACCGCTGTACCTCGCAACCGCTCCGGGCCGAGGGTGCATTGCAGGTGCAGGACCGACGGCCGCCCAACACGAGGGCACCACGGCCAGCAGATACAACCCGGAGCGACCGGGCTGACGCCTCTCGGAGCAGGCACCGGGTATGCCTTCAAGGCCGTGGTCTTTAAAGTCCTACAACCTAAACCTAAACCCGTTCCCTCAACCCTCAATCCTAGGAATAGTTCAGGAAACGGCCTTGAGCTGCGCCTGCTTCACCGGCACCCGCAGCACGAACTCCGCTCCGGGCCCCGGCTTGACCTCCAGGGTTCCGCCCAGGCTCTGCACCACCCGCCAGGCGATGGTGAGGCCCATTCCCATTCCCCGACCGGGCCCCTTGGTGGTGAAGAAGGGGGTGAAGATGCGCTGCGCATCTTCCGGCTTCACGCCCGGGCCGTTGTCCTTCACCGAGAGGAGCACCATCCCATCCTGCCGCGAGCCGCTCACCCGGACGCGCGCGTCGCCCTCGGGCGCCGCTTCGATCGCGTTCTGCACCAGGTTGGAGATCACCTGGTTCAGCTCTTCCGGCACGCATTCCGCCGTGCCGTCGCCGTCGAACTGGAACTCGACCGCGACCGTGCGGCCGGTGGCCGGCAGCACCAGCGCCACCGCCTCCCGGGCCGCGGCGAAGAGATCGTGCGACCGGGCCGTGCGCGAGTAGCCGGCCTTGCTGTAGCTGCTCATCAGCTCCACCGTGCCGGTGATGCGCTTGATCCCGCTCTCGGCCACCTCGAAGAGCTCGCGCATGCGGCGCTCGGTGCGCGGCAGCTCCTCGGCGGGGATCTTCCCGCCCAGGAGCGCCTCCGCGTCGATGCGCACCCGCGCGAGCGCGTTCTTGAGGTAGTTGAGCGGGTTGTTGATCTCGTGCGCGAGGCCCCCCGCGACGATCTCCAGCGAGTCCATCCGCTGCGTGAGCACGATGTCCGCGGTGGCCTCCTGCGCCTGCACCAGCGAGCGCGCGGTGGTGAGCAGCTCGCGCGGCGAGAAGGGCTTGGCCAGGTAGGCCGAGACTCCCGTCTCCAGCCCCGCCACCCGGTCGTCGAGGTCGCCCTTGGCCGTGAGCATGAGCACGGGGATGTGCCGGGTGTCCTCGCCGCTGCGCAGGCGCCGGGTCAGCTCCAGCCCGTCGAGCCCCGGCATCATGAGATCGGTCACCACCAGCGAGGGCCGCTCGCGCCGGGCCATCTCCAGGCCCTTGAGGCCGTCCTCGGCGGAGATGACCTTGAAGTGCGTGTGCAGCGAGTTGTGCACGAGCCGGATGATGTCCGGCGTGTCGTCCACCACCAGCGCCACGTGCGCCCGCGTCTCCTCGTCGCCGTCGCGGGGCGAAACGCGGCGGTCGGTGGCCTCGGCGATGTCGAGCAGGCGGTACTCGTCGCGCGCGGCCATCTGCACGGCGAAGTCCATCAGCCCGCGGTCGTTGGCGCGCTGGCCTTCGCGCACGTCGCGCGCGGCCCCGCGGCGGTCCAGCACGTCGGGCCGGAAGTGCTCGCGGTCGCGCGGCAGCTCCACGGTGAACCTGGCGCCCTTGGAGGACTCCGCCCGGATGGAGCCGCCGTGCAGCTCGACGATCTCCTTCGCCAGGGCGAGCCCGATGCCGGTGCCGCCGTAGCGGCGCGAGCCGCCCATGTCCACCTGGTAGAAGCGCTCGAAGATGCGCTGGGAGACCGCCGCCGGAAAGCCCGGGCCGTCGTCCTCGACCACCACCTCCGCCATCGGCCCCTTCTCGCGCAGGCTGACGCGGATGTGCCCGCCGGGAGGGGTGAACTTGGTCGCGTTGGAGAGCAGGTTGAGGAAGACGCGCTCGATGCGCTCGAGGTCGCACCAGAGCTGCATGGAGCGCGTCTCGAGCACGAGCTTGAGCTCGATGCCCTTGCGCGAGGCGAGCGGCTCCACTTCGCCCACCAGCCCGCGCAGGTACTCGGCCAGGTCCACCTGCGCGATCTTCAGGCGCAGCTTGGAGTCTTCCAGGCGGGAGAGGTCGAGCAGGTCGCCGATCATCTTGAGCAGCTTGAGGCCGCTCTTGAACATGGAGTCGAAGGTGCTGCGCTGCGCCGGGGTCAGCTCGCCCATCTCGCCGTGGAGGATCAGCTCCAGCGGCGCGAGCACCATGGCGAGCGGCGTCTTGAACTCGTGGGTGATGTTGGCGAAGAGGGTGGACTTGAACTGGTCCAGGGCCTTGAGCTGCTCGTGCGCCTGCTCCAGCGAGGCCTTGGTCTCCTCCAGCGCCATCTGATCCATCACCTGCTTGTGCTGCGCGCCGAAGAGGACGATCTGCCCGGTGCCGGTGATGATCGCGGTGGCCATGAGGAAGGCGAGGTTGGAGACCGCCGCCGCCGCGCTTCCCACCGTGCCGAGGAGGAGGTTGGGCAGGACGAACGAGATCAGGATGGCCCCGTGGGTGGCGAGCACCACGCGGGGCGGCCAGACGAAGAGCAGGCCGGTGCCGACGATCACCAGCGAGAGCCCGGCGTAGTACGTCGAGGCCATGCCGCCGATGAAGATGGTCATCAGGCTGATGCCGGACGCCGCGATGAGGATGTACGCGCTGGAGATGAGGTTCGGGTGCCGCGCGAAGATGGGCCTCTTCACCACCGCGAAGAGGATCAACGTCACCGCCGTCACCGAGGCGCGGACGGAGTAGAGCAGGGGAAGGGCGCTGGAGGGGACGAAGAGGTAGTCGAGGATGCCGAACGCGGGATAGAGCACCAGCGCGATCGAGAGCACGAATCGGGTGCCGCGCCGGTTCCGCTCCAGCAGCCACGACGACCAGCGCTGCTGCTGGGCCTGCGAGGTCATTCGTGGGTCAGTTCCACGAAGGGATTGACGCCGGTCTCCTCCTCGAGGATCTGCAAGGACGCGGTCGGCGCCGCGCGGCGCGCGATCTCCAGCTGTTCGGCGCGCGGGCGGTAGATGAGCTGCCAGTCGAGGTGGTGCTCCATGATGTACCGGGTGGGGTTCTCCGGGACCATGTTGCCGATGAAGAGCTTGCCGGCGGGCGCGAGCCGCGAGAAGAGGTTGCGGGTCAGGACCACGGCGGTCGCCGGCTGCAGGTAGTCGAACAGGCCGCAGGAAAAGACGGCGTCGAAATCGCCGAAGTTGGAGAACAGCTCCCGATCGCGCAGCAGGCGCTTGATCGACTCGTTCAGGCAGAGCACCTGCACGCGCTTCTGCCACTTCGCGTCCACCACGTTCTTCAGGCGCCGCCAGGCGTAGGCCAGCGCGCCCTTGTCCTGATCGAAGAGCACGATCTCCAGCGGAGCTCCCAGGTCGTCGGTTTCGTGCAGCAGCTCGACCAGCTCCTGCGCCGGGCCGGCGGCCACCGAGAGCATGCGGAAGGGCCGATCGCTCCCGCGCCGCGCCTCGATCATGGCGGCGAGCTGGCGCTTGACCAGGTCCTTGCGGCGGTTGACCGCCTGCGCCGCCTTGGTGCCGATGAAGGCCAGGTTGACGGCCTTGGCGAAGAGCGTCGCGCCCTCGAAGTTGCCCTCGTACATGAAGCGCATCATCTCGTAGTCGCCGGGGTATCCGAACGGCTTGTGCAGCATGCGGTGCAGGCAGGGCGACTGCATGAGGAAGTCGTGGACGTGCCGGTGCGAGAACTGCTTGAGCGCGGCGACGTGGCTGGGCGGGACGGAGCGGAGGGACTCGTCGATCTGCTCGGTCTGGCGCACCACCTCGCCCACGAACGACTTGCGCAGCTGGGCGATCAGCGCCTCCCGCGCCGGCGACCCCTCGCCGTGGAGGACGTGCCAGGGCAGCTCGCTCTCCAGCCGCTTGAGCTGCACCTCCGCATCCTCGAGGTAGAGGCGCAGCTCGCTGACCAGCACCTTGAAGCGGTCGTGCCCGGGCGCCCGCCACGTCTCGCTGGAGAGCGTGTTGGTGTCGGCGAAGGTCTTGATGGCGCGCAGCTCCAGCACCTCGTCGACGTGGAGCATCCCTTCGAGCGAGAGGCCGACGATGGTGACGCCGTTGAGATCGCGCACCGACCCGACCTTCGCGCGCCCGCGATAGGCCTCGTACGCGTCGAAGCGCACGCCCACGTCGGGGAGCGCGTCGCCGACCGCCACCGCCACGCCCTCGGCCCATTCCAGCGCCACGCCGTTCTCGGAGACGTCGAGCAGCGGGCAGCTGCGCGAGCCGTGCCCGTGGAGCAACACCTCCGAGCGAAGCGGCAGGAGGTCCGCGGCGCGGTAGCGGTGCGGCCGGAAAAAGACCTCGCGGCCCTGGCCGCCCTCGAGCTCTTCGTAGTTGCGGACGCGGTGCAAGGGAACGGTCACGTCGGGTCCTCCATGGGGCTCAGCCTGACTTCGAATCTCGCTCCCCCCTGCGGACGATCGACGACGGCAATTTCCCCCTGATGCGAATCGATGATCAACTTTGCCATGTACAAGCCCATCCCCATCCCGCCCTCACCCTTGGTCGAGACGAACGGCTTGAACAGGTTCTGCTTCAGCTCGGCGGGAACGCCCGGGCCCTCGTCTTCCACGGCGAATACCACACGATCGCTGCGGCGCGAGGCCTCGATGCCGATGTGCCGCCACTGCCCGGTGGCCTGGACCGCGTTGCGCACCAGGTTGAGCAGCACCTGGGTGAGCTTCTGCCGGTCGCCGTTCACGGTGGGGAGGTTCTCCTCCACCTTGACCGAGACCTTGTGCGCGCGGAAGCCCATGTCCATGCGGGCGATGGCCATGGCGTCCTGCACCACCGCCGAAGGCGAGATCCGCGTCTTCTCCACCGTCAGTCCGCCGCCTCGGGCGAACTGGTGCATGGCCTCCAGGGTGTGGATGAGGTTTCCCACGCCGTTCATGCCCACCTGCACGCTCTCCAGCACGTCCGGCGCCACCTTGCGCTGCTGCAGCACGCTCTCGACGTAGCCGAGGCTGACCATGAGGTTTCGCAGGTCGTGGACCACGCCGGCCGCGAGCTTGCCCATGGTTCCCAGCCGCTCCATGTGCAGGAGCTGGGTTTGCGTCTTCCGCACCTGCACGAGGCTTGCGTCCAGCTCTTCGGTGCGCTTGGAGAGCAGCGCCACCAGCCGCTCGATGGCGCGGGCCTGATGGACGTGATCGCTCGCGTGCCGGACCGCCTCGAGGATGTCGTTCGACTGCCACGGCTTCTTGAGGAAACGGAAGACGCGCGCGCGATTGATGGCGGAGATCAGGGCGGGCGGATCGGTGAAGCCGGTGAGCACGATGCCGGCCACGTCCGGTTTCAGCTCGCGGAGCTTTTCCAGCAGCTCCACGCCCGACATCTCGGGCATGCGCTGGTCGGTGATGACCACGTCCAGGTCGGCGGATTTCGCCACCTCCAGCGCCTGCTTGCCGGAGCTCGCCTCGAAGACCCTGTAGCCGCCCTCGAGGAAGTTGCGCAGGACGATCAGGTTCTGCGGCTCGTCATCGACGATGAGGATGCCACGGCTGCGAGTCTCGCCGACGCCGTGCTGGGCGATGAGATTGCGCAGGCCGTCGTCAAGCATGGGGCGGCCAGCATGGGGTTGAAGCTGTGGTAAAGGCAACTTCTCCTTCGGAAAATGTGTAACGCATGCGCGGGATTATACGTAAATTGCGGTATATGATATTCAGGCTCGCCGCGTTGCGTCACCCCGCCGCGCGCAAAGGAAGCGGGGAGCGTGGGTGGGCCGCGGTGCGACTCAGTGGCCGTCGCGTTGGCCGGTCCTGGCGTGCAGCGCATCCTCGAGGGTGGCGATGCGCTCGCCCGCCTTGCGCAGCCGCCGGCACAGCTCGCGGTTGATGTTCTGCAGCACCAAGACGTACGTCTTAACATCCGCCTTGTAGAGCTTGTACAGGTCCAGGTTGGTGAGCTCGTAGAGGACGCAGTCCTTCTCCGCGCAGCAGGAGAAGGGCCGCGGCTCCATGTCGATGAGCGAGGTGACGCCGAAGAAATCGCCTGGACGCATCATCAAGAGCCGCGCCTGCGTCCCGTCCGTGCAATGGCGCCGCACGATGAGCGCGCCTTCGCGGACGATGAACATCGACCGGCCCTGATCGCCTTCCGCGAAGAGCACCTCGCCGGCGGCGATGCGGCGCTCCTTCAGCATGTCGGCGACCACGCCCACCACCTCCGGCATCAGCCCGCCGAAGAAGGACGTCTTGGCGAGGAACGCCTGCAACTCGCCGGTGGCCATGCGATTCCCCGGGTCAGGTGTAGGACTCGATCGGAGGGCACGAGCAGATCAGGTTCTTGTCGCCGTAGACGTGGTTCAGCCGCCCCACCGCCGGCCAGAACTTGTGCTCGCGCACCCAGCTCGCCGGATAGGCGGCGTGCTGGCGCGAATAGGGGCGCTCCCAGCGGTCGGCGGTCAAGACCTCCGCGGTGTGGGGCGCGCCCTTGAGCACGTTGTCGTCGCGCTTCGCCTTGCCGGTCTCGACCTCGCGGATCTCCTCGCGGATGCCGATCATCGCCTCGCAAAAGCGGTCCAGCTCGGCGCGCGGTTCGCTCTCGGTCGGCTCGATCATCAGCGTGCCGATCACCGGGAAGGAGGTGGTGGGCGCGTGGAAGCCGTAGTCCATCAGCCGCTTGGCCACGTCGTCCACCTCGATGCCGGCGTCGCGCTTGAGCTTGCGCAGGTCCACGATGCACTCGTGCGCCACGAAACCGTTCTTCCCCTTGTAGAGGACCGGGAAGTGCGCGTCGAGCCGCCGGGCGATGTAGTTGGCGTTGAGGATGGCGACCTTGGTCGCCTGGGTGAGCCCCGCGGCGCCCATCATCTTGATGTACGCCCAGGAGATGAGCAGGATGCTCGCGCTGCCCCAGGGTGCGGCGCTCACCGGTCCGGTGGCCTTCTCGCCCCCGGTACGCACCACCGGATGGCCCGGCAGGAAGGGCAGGAGGTGGCGCGCGGCGCAGATGGGGCCCATCCCGGGGCCGCCGCCGCCGTGGGGGATGCAGAACGTCTTGTGCAGGTTGAGATGGCAGACGTCGGGGCCGAAATCGCCGGGCCGGCAGAGCCCGACCTGCGCGTTCATGTTGGCGCCGTCCATGTAGACCTGTCCGCCGTGGCGGTGCACCAGCTCGCAGATGCGCCGGATCTCCTCCTCGAAGACGCCGTGGGTGGAGGGATAGGTGATCATCAGGGCGGCCAGGTTCTTCGCGTTCTCCGCCGCCTTGGCCTGCAAATCCGCGACGTCCACGTTGCCGCTCTCGTCCGTCTTCACCACCACGATGCGGTAGTTCACCATCGCGGCCGAGGCGGGGTTGGTGCCGTGCGCCGACTGCGGGATCAGGCAGACGTTGCGGTGTCCCTCCCCGCGCGACTCGTGCCAGGCCTTGATCACTTGCAGCCCCGCGTACTCTCCCTGCGCGCCGGAGTTGGGTTGTAGCGAGACGCCGGGGAAGCCGGTGATCTCCGCCAGCATCGCCTCCAGCTCCTGGAAGATCTGCGCGTATCCCGCCGCCTGCGCTCGCGGCGCGAAGGGGTGCAGCCGGGAGAACTGCGGCCAGGTGATGGGCAGCATCTCGGCCGTGGCGTTGAGCTTCATGGTGCAGGAGCCGAGCGGGATCATGCTGCGGGTGAGGGAGAGATCGCGCGACTCGAGCAGGCGCATGTAGCGCAGCATCTCGGTCTCGCTGTGGTGCGTGTTGAAGACCGGGTGCGCGAGGTAACCGCCCTGCCGCAAGAGCGCGCGCGGGAGGCGGAGCCCGCCAATGCCGCGGCCTTCGGGCTCCGCCCGGCCGCCGGCGGACCCCTCGGCCTCCGCGGCTTCGCCGATTCCGGCCCCTTCCGGCTCCGCCCGGGGGCCGGCGAAGGCGGCGAGGATGTCGCGCACGTCCTCCGGGGTCGCGGTCTCGTCGAGCGAGATGCCCACGGTGCGCTCGTCGAGCTTGCGGAAGTTCATCCGCCTCGCTTCGGCGGCGGTGAAGATGTTGCCCACCTGCGCCGCCTCCACCTTCACCGCCAGCGTGTCGAAGAATTCCTCGTGACGCAGCTTGAACCCCAGCGCGGTGAGCCCACGCGCGAGCTGCGCGGTGAGGGCGTGCACGTGCTGGGCGATGGCCTTGAGGCCCTTGGGGCCGTGGTAGACGGCGTACATCCCGGAGATGATGGCGAGCAGCGCCTGCGCGGTGCAGATGTTGCTGGTCGCCTTCTCGCGGCGGATGTGCTGCTCGCGCGTCTGCAGCGCCATCCGCAGCGCCCGCTTGCCCTGCGCGTCGATGGAGACGCCGATGATGCGGCCGGGCATGTTGCGCACGTAGTCCTGCCGGGTGGCGAAGTAGGCGGCGTGCGGTCCGCCGTACCCCAGGGGCACGCCGAAGCGCTGCGTGGAGCCCACCGCGCAGTCCGCGCCCAGCTCTCCGGGCGAGGCGAGCAGACAGAGCGAGAGGATGTCCGCCGCCATCACCACCAGCGCCCCCGCGGCGTGTGCCTTCTCGATGAAGGGGCGAGGGTCGCGGACGGCGCCGTCGCTGGCGGGATACTGGAGCAGCGCGCCGAAGATCTGCGCCCGGGCCGGATCGAAGCTCGCCGGGTCGCCCACCACGACCTGGATGCCGAAGGGGGCGGCGCGCGTCTTGACCACCTCGACGGTCTGGGGATGGCAATCCTGCGCGACGAAGAAGGCGTTGCCGGAGGCGCCGGCGACGTTGTGGAACATGGTCATCGCCTCGGCGGCCGCGGTGGCTTCGTCGAGGAGCGAGGCATTGGCCACCGGCAGCCCGGTGAGATCTTCCACCATGGTCTGGTAGTTGAGCAGCGCCTCCAGGCGTCCCTGGGAGATCTCCGGCTGGTAGGGCGTGTACTGCGTGTACCAGCCGGGGTTTTCGAGGATGTTGCGGAGGATCACCGGCGGGGTGACCGTGTCGGAGTAGCCCATGCCGATGTAGCTGCGGAACACCTGGTTCTTCGCCGCGATCCCGGAGATCTCCCGGAGCAGGCCGAACTCGGAGCGGCCAGCCGGCAGTTCGAGCGCCCGCTGCAGGCGGATGGAGGCGGGCACGGTGCGGTCGATCAGCTCGTCGAGGTTGCGCACCCCCAGGACCGCCAGCATCTCCTCGATGTCGCGGCTGTCCGGGCCAAGGTGTCGGTCGACGAAGCGATCGGGGTGGCGGGTGGGCTGCATTGCGCGGGCTCCTTTGAGGCGGCGCAAGATAACGGGAAGCGGGCCCGTCTGCTAGAGTCGGCGCCATGAACCTGACGGGCGACCCCGACGGACTGGCCGCGCTGAAGAGCCTGCAGGAGGGGAATCGCGACTACCTCAAGTTCCTCATCCAGGAGGCGCGCTCCGTCTTCGAGCATCACGTCGATTTCAAGGACGGCGCGGGCGCGCAGTTCCGGCTGCACTTCGACGTGCGCACCGGAGAACTGCGCGTCGAGCGCAAGCCCTGAAACGCCGGCCTGCCGCCCCGGCCCGTCAGGGCGCGTGGGGCGGGACGTTTTCGCTGGCAAAGGGCCGGCGGGCGATGCGGTAGAGCAGAAGGCCCATCAGGGCGAAGGCGGCCACGCCGAGGATCTGGTATCCGCCGGCGCCCAACAAACGGGTCAGCCTCTCGCTCACGTCCAGGGAGTCGACGAAGGCGCCCACCTTGTCGCTCCAGTGGAGGAAGGCGACGATGGTGCCGGTCAGGGTGCCGCCGGCGACCAGGCCGGTGGCGAAGAGCGATCCCGGCCCGATGTCCTCGCCGTGGCTGTCCGCCGCCGCCGTCCCCGAGCGGCGGTCGACGATGCCCTTGATGGCGCCGCCCACCCAGATGGGAAGGGTGGTGGAGAGCGGCAGGTACGCGCCCACCGCGAAGGAGAGCGGCGAGACCCCGCACAGCTCCACCGTGACGGCGAGGAACACGCCCACCAGCACGAACTGCCAGTCCAGGTTCTGCGCGAGCAGGCCGCGGATCAGCGTGGCCATGAGCGTTCCCTGCGGCGCGGGGAAGGCCTCGGTGCCGATCTGGTGGCGCACCAGCCCGGTGGCGGCGTCCACGGTGGCCTTGTCCAGCACCTGCATGGTGAAGCCGATCACCAGGGCGGCCACCGTCACGCCGATGAGCAGGCCGATCTGCTGCAGCCGCGGAGTGGCGCCGACCAGGTATCCGGTCTTCAGATCCTGCGAGGTGGCGCCGGCATTGGCGGCGGCGATGCAGACCATTCCGCCCACGCACAGCGCCATCGGCTGGTAGAAGTCGCCGGTCCAGCCGATGCCGAGGAAGAGCAGGCAGGTGGCCATCAGCGTCGCGATGGTCATGCCCGAGACCGGGTTGGACGAGGTGCCGATCAGGCCGACGATGCGCGAGGCCACGGTGACGAAGAAGAACCCGAAGACGACGATGAGGACCGCGAGGAGCAGCCGCCCGCCGAAGTTGCCGGGAAGGAAGGGCAGGAGCGCCATGATCAGCACCAGCACGAGGCTCCCCACCACGGTGACGCCGAGCGGCAGGTCGCGCTCGGTGCGGGCCGTGCTGGCCGCCCCCGCGCCGCCGCGCAAGCGAGGCGAGGCTGCCCTTGAAGCTGGAGACGATGGTGGGCAGCGTCTTGAGCAGCGTGATGAAGCCGCCGGCGGCAACCGCGCCCGCGCCGATCTGCCTCACGTAGGCGAAGTAGATGGCGCGGTTGAGCTGCGTGAAGGCGTGGGTCGCGGGGTCCCAGCCGTAGGCGCCCGGCCTTGCCAGGTCCGCCAGGTATCCCAGCTTGACGAGCTGGGTTGCGATGGTGGTCGAAGGGACCAGCGACGCGATCAGCGGGATGAAGCCCAGCCACGCCAGCACGCCGCCGGAGACCAGCACGCCCGCGATGCGCGGCCCGATGATGTAGCCCACGCCCATGTATTCGGGAGTGATGGCGGCGTTCACCGTCGCGGCGGGGAAGATGCGGCTGGTCGCGCTGCTCACGTACCCCGGCACTTCGGCGATGAACTTGAGGATCTGCTGCAGGAGCGCGTAGACGACGGCGAAGCCGAGGCCGGAGTAGGCGGTGCGGGCCATGGCGCCGCCCTGCTCGCCGGCGATGAGCACCTGCGCGCAGGCCGCGCCCTCCGGGTAGGGCAGGTTCGCGTGTTCCTTCACGATCAGCGCGCGACGCAGCGGCACCATCATCAAGACGCCCAGCATTCCGCCCAGGAGCGCCAGGGTGAAGATGGTCCAGTAGCTGAAGTAGCCGGCGCCCACCGACTGCTTCGACACCGGATCCACGGCGAGGAAGAGGAAGCCGGGCAGGGTGAAGACCACCCCCGCCGCGATGCTCTCTCCGGCGGATCCGATGGTCTGGACGATGTTGTTCTCCAGGATGGTGGAGCCTCCCAGCTTCTTGAGCAGGGAGATGGAGAGCACCGCGATGGGGATGGAGGCGCTCACCGTCAGCCCCGCCTTGAGGGCGAGATAGACGGTGGAGGCGCCGAAGATCAGGCCGAAGAGGGCCCCCACGCCCACCGCCTTGGGCGTGAACTCCGCG
This sequence comes from uncultured delta proteobacterium, assembly GCA_963792275.1. GTDB lineage: Bacteria > Myxococcota > Myxococcia > Myxococcales > 40CM-4-68-19 > 40CM-4-68-19. The sequence continues at coordinate 114,417 of CAWBVQ010000002.1, read as the reverse complement.
ATGCGCGCCTCGTCCGCGACGTAGGGCTTGTGGTCGGCAACCGGAGCGATGCCTTCGGCCATGTCGATCTCCTGTGGGGGACGCGGCTCCAGTATCCGAGTCCCTCGCCGGAGGTCAATCTGCCGGGCCGCTCATCCCCAGGCGACGGGGAGCGACACCTCCGCGCCGGCGTCGTCGCTGCGCAGCACGGAGGGCTCGCCGATGGTGCCGGTGGCGCCGCAGATGTTGTACATCACCCTCAGATTCCCGCGGATTTGCTGGAACAACGACTCGTGCGGCCGCCCGCCGGAGATCTTCACGAACACGGTGCCGTGGCGCTGGCCCCCCGCCTCGTAGCGGAAGGAAAAGCCGCGCACGGCCATGGAGTAGAAGCGGTCCAGGTTCTGGAAGAGCGCGTCCGGGGTCTTGCCGAAGAGCGTCACCGCCATCTTGAAGACCGGCGCGATCAAGGTATTGGAAAGATAGTCCGCGGCGGCATAGCCCAGCTCGGCCGCGAGTTGTGGCGACTGCCCGTGCAGCACCTCTTCGATCTCCTCCAGCGCCAGAGCATCCTGCCAGGAGAAGGGGAACGGCGGTCGCTCCAGGAGCTTGCGCGAGGCAGGAGTCAGGCGCGCCATCACCTCGTTCTTGAGGCCGCGCTTCTCCAGGAACTCGGCGGTGATGCGATAGACCGCGCCGAGGCAACCGCGCTTGTCGTGGGACATGGTGCAGGCACAGTGCCCGCCGACTGCGCTGCGACTCAAGGGACCGGCGGCGCGACCCGGCACCACCTGCGTCCACCTCCGCATTCATTGCATTGCAGGGTTTCTTACCGGGCGTAGCTCGCGTCGGTGCCCTGGAAGTCCCGGTGCAGCTGATCGGCCCGCTCCATCACCTCCGCCGGCAGCGGCTTCTCCAGCGCGTCGAGCGCGGCGTCGAGCTGTTCCACGGTGGCGGGCCCGAGCAGGATGGAGTCCACTCCCGGCCGGCCGGCGACCCACTGGTACGCGAGCGCAACCGGCGTGCGCCCGGCCTCCGCCGCGAGACGGGCGAACGCTTCCGCGAGATCGAAAAAGCGGTCGCTGAGGTAGCGGCGCTGGTACATGGCGTTCTTGTCGAAGCGAGACCCCGGCTCGGGTGGCGCGCCCCGCTTGAGCTTCCCGGCGAGAAGGCCGCCCCCGAGCGGGTTGTAGACGGTGGTGTGCACGGCGTGCTTGGCGGCGAAGCGGAAGTACTCGAGCTCGAGCTGGCGGATGAGGAGGTTGTACATCTGCTGCGACACGCGGGGCCTGGTCCCCGCCTGGATCATCTCGAGCAGCTGCCAGGAGGCGAAGTTGGAGGCTCCGAAGGCGCCGATCTTGCCGGAGGAGAGAAGCTCGTCGATTGCGCGCAGCGCCGGCTCCAGCGGTCGCGAATGGTCGGGCTTGTGGAAATAGTAGAGGTCCACGTGGTCGGTGCCCAGCCGCTGCAGGCTCTCCTCCAGCGCGGCGAGAATGCGCTCCGGCGCGAGCCCTTCCGGCTCGCTCGTCATTCCCATGCCCACCTTGGTGGCGATGCGCGCCTGCCCTCGCCGCTTTCCCAGCGCGCGCCCGAGGATGCGCTCCGACTCGCCCTGCACGTAGGCGTTGGCCGTGTCGAAGAAGGAGAGCCCGCGCTCCAGCGCCCGCTGCACGATGCGGTGCGCCTCCGGCTCGGGGGTGCGCTTGCCGAAGTTCATGGTGCCGACCACCAGCGCCGGGCGGGTGCTCGCAGGATGCGGATCGAGATAGGGGTCCATGCGGTCCCTCAGGCGCGCATCAGGGCGGCGCCCCAATGGAAGCCGGCGCCCAGACCGACGAAGCAGACCAGCGCGCCGTCGCGGACGCGGCCCGCCTTGCGCGCCTCGTCCAGCGCGATGGGAATGGTGGCGGCGGTGGTGTTGCCGTAGCGCTGGATGTTGTTGAAGACCTTCTCGTCCGGCAGCTCGAGGGCGCGCTGCACCATCTCGTTGATGCGCAGGTTGGCCTGGTGCGCGATGAGCAGGTCGAGATCGCGCACGGTGACGCCGCAATGATCGCAGATCTCCCGCACCACCTGCGGCATCCGCGTCACCGCGAGCTTGAAGACGTGTCTGCCGTTCATCTCCGGAATGTGGCGGCCTTCGCGCAGGTCGGCCGCGGTGATGTAGGGCCGCTGCGCAAACCCGTTGGCGGGAACGTAGAGCGCCTCGAAACCTTCGCCGTCGGAATGCAGCTTGAAGCCGAGCAGCCCGCGCTCGCCCTCCTCGCCGCGGAGAACGCACGCGCCGCCCGCGTCGCCGAAGAGGACGGTGCGGTCGCGGAAGCGCGTATGCCAGGCCTTCTGCTCCGCGGTGGGGGGCTCGCCGCCGCGGCCGAAGAGGTAATCCCAGTCGGTCCAGGGCATGAACCCCGAATGCACCTCGGCGCCCACCAGCAGCACCGTGCGCGCCTGGCCGGAGCGGATGAGCGCGTCGCCCACTTGCAGCCCGTAGATGAAGCCGGTGCACTGCTGGCGGATGTCCAGCGCGGGGATGTGGCCGAGGCCGAGCGCGTTCTGGAGCAGGCCGCCGCAGCCGGGAAAATAATGGTCCGGCGTCATGGTGGCGAAGACGATGTAGTCGATGTCGGAGGCAGCGATGCCGGCGTCGGCGATGGCCTTGCGCGCCGCGCCCACGCCCAGGTCGGTGGTGCTGGTGCCCGACTCGACGTAGTAGCGCTCCTCGACGCCGCTGCGTTCGCGGATCCACTCGTCGGAGGTGTCCATCAGGCCGGCGAGTTGGGCGTTCGTGACCTTGTGCTCGCCGGTGACGAAGCCGGTGCCGAGAATTCGCGTCCGCAACATGGCTGCTCCCAGGGGCGCGCCGGGAGACGATCGCCCTCGCGCCGCGGCACCTGATATGCCGCGGACAGGGAGGCGTCAACCGCCCGCCGCGCTGGACTTGCTTCTTTGTGCGTTCGCGGTGGGCGAACGCCCCGGGCTTCACGGGGTGTTGCGGGTCTTCGGATCCTGCACGCGCCCGCCCTCGCGGGGAGGCTCGGCGCCGGTCCCTGGCGGCTCGGGTGGCGTGGTTCCGGGACGCTCGAGGATCTTGCGTGGGAGCCGCGCCGCGCTCCTTCCGGCCCTGCATGCCGGCGCGGGGAGCGCCGCCCGGCTGCTCCCAGGCATGTTCCTCACGCTTCTCCTTTGCCTCGCGGGACCCTTCGACCAATGCCCCTTCGCCATCCTCGGGAATGAATCCTTGTCCGCCCATGGAAGGAAGCTGCGGACGCGCAGGAGGAGCGGCAACGGAGCTCGAGTCGCGCTGCGCGCGGCCGCCCGCGATGCAGGCGGGCGGGGGGAGGGCCGGGCGTGGATTGCGGCTCGATGCCGACGCGCCCAGCGTTGATGCACACCACCCATTGCCGGAGGAGGCCGCATGACGAGCATCCTGGCGCTCGCGCTAACCCTGGTTTCGTTGCCCGCGCTGGCGCAGACGACCACGACAGTGACCACGCCCTCGCAACAGGACGTGCCGCCGCCTCCGCCTCCGTCGACGAGCACCACGGTGACGACGCAGACGGCTCCGCAGCCCGCGCCGCCCGGCGGCACCACCGTGGTGGTGAACCCCAACGATCCGAACTACGTGCCGCCTCCTCCGCCGTCCACGCGGACGCAGGTGCGCGTCGACGACGAGCCCAACGGCGTGGTCTCCGCGCCGAGCGGCAGGTCGGCGGTGGCCATCATCGCGACCGACGCGCTCTACGGCGGCGTCGCCGGCGGCCTCATCGGCGGCGGCGTCACGCTCATCGATCAAGGGAACAACTGGGCGCGCAACCTCATGGTCGGCGCCGGCATCGGCATTCTCGCGGGCGCGGCATACGGAGTGTACGAGTCCGCGACGCAGTCCCCGCCGCCGCGCCGCGCCGTGGTCGATGCGGACCCTGGCGCGTCCAACGTCAACGGACCCGCATTCGCGCTGGCTTCGGGGCGGTTCTAGCCGGAAACCAGGGCGCGTGCGGCGCTTGCCTGCGCGGGCGTGAGGCGCGGAATGCCCACTTGCTCCACGGCGCGCGCCCCGCAAAAGGCGCCCGCCCGCGCGGCGCGCACCGGATCCTTGCAGCGCAGGAGCCCTGCCGCGAACCCCGCGAGGAAGCAGTCTCCGGCCCCGGTGGGATCCTTCTCGTCGGCGGGGAAGGCGGGCAGGTGCGCTTCCAGATCGCGACCGAGGACGTCGCAGCCGCGGGCGCCGTCCGTGATCAGCAGCGTCATCCGCTTGCGCAGCGCCTGCGCGTCGAGCAGGGCCGCTTCCCGCCGGCTCGCCTTGATGCAGTCCAGCGCTTCCAGCGCGGCGGGGTCCGGCGGCCGGAGCGTGAGCTGGCCGGATGGCCAGATGGCCCGGAGCAGGGCCTGGGCATCCGCCACCAGGATTCCGCACAGCTCGCGCATGCGCAGCAGCGTCCGCAGCGGAAGCTCTCCGGCCACCGCGCAGGCGATGCCCAGCTCGAAACGGCCCTCCAACTCGGCCGGCTCGATGGGTGGCGCCGCCGCCTCGACGCGCTGCCGGCGCCTTTCCGCGCGATAGTCGTCCACGAAAGCGGTGGTGCGGCCGGCAACGACCGAAGGCTCGTGCGAGACCTGCGCCGCGTAGCGGAAGTCTGCGCCCACCTTGGCGGCCACGTGGTGCGGCTCGGCGAGGGCGTCGAGAATGGCCGACGCATAGGCCGCCGAACCCCCCAAGGCCTGCACGCTGCCCGCGTTGCCGACGAGCGTGTCGTGGCAGTAGTGTCCGGCCACCAGGATCACCGCCGCTTTCTCGCATCGCGGAGTCGCGCATGCAAACCCTGCCCGTTTTCGAAGTGATGTTCGACGCGGGTCGGGGCGGCGTGGGGCTGCCCGGGCCGCTCGCGCGGGCGTACGGAGGCGACCTGGAGCTGGCGGCGGAAGGCGTCTTCGCCAACTTCGTCGAGTCGGTGGACGGGGTGGTGGCGCTGAAGGACGCGGCGGGAGAGTCGGGCGCCGTCATCAGCGGCGGCTCGGAAGCCGACCGCTTCCTGATGGGCCTCTTGCGGTCGTGCGCCGACGCGGTGCTGATCGGCGCCGGAACGCTGCGCGCCGCTCCGCGAGATCTCTGGTTCCCGGAGTCGATCTATCCCCAGGCCGCGCCGCTCTACGCGTCGCTGCGCAGCGCGCTGGGGCTCTCCGCCCGGCCGCGGCTCTACGTGGTCACCGGCTCCGGCCGCGTGGACCCGGCCCACCCCGCGCTCGCCGAAGGCGCGCTCCTCAAGGGCAAGCTGGGCGCCTCCGAGATCGTCGCCGCGGTCAAGGCCGACGGCGCCCGCCGCATCCTCTGCGAAGGCGGCCCCGGCCTCTTCGCCGAGCTCGTCTCCGCCCACCAAATCGACGATCTCTTCCTGACGCTCTCGCCGCGCATGTTCGGAAGGTGGGACCGCGACGGCCGGAAGAACATGACCGAGGCACGAGACCTTGCCGGGACTCCGTTACAGCTGCGCTCCGCCCGCAGGCAGGGTTCCCACCTCTTCCTGCGCTACTCCCTGCGCCCCTGAAACCGGAACCTGAACCCGAACCTGAACCTGAACCTAAACTAAACCTAAACCTAAACCTAAACCCGTTCCCTCTGCCCCTTTCACGAATGCCGATGCCGATGGTGCGCGTCCGATACGTGCGCGTGCTCGTGCGTCACCTCCTCATGCCTGTGCAGATGCGAGTGCGGCTCCACCACCACGCCCTCGTGCGCGTGCCGGTGGTGCTCGTCGTGCACGTGCGCGTGCTCGTGCTCGATGGGCTCGTGGCTGTGCCGGTGCGCGTGCCGCGCGCGCACCAGGGCGAGCACTCCCGCGGCCATCAAGGCGGCGGCCACTCCGTCGCGCAGCCCGGGCCGGTCGCCGAGCAGCGGGACCGAGAGGAGCGCTCCCGCGAAGGGCGCCGCCGCGAAGAGCACCGCCTGCCGGGCGGCGCCGAGCGCGCGCTGCGCCTTGAGATAGAGCAGCAGGCTGAGGCCGTAGCTGGCCGCGCCCAGCGCCAGCGCGCCCGCCACCACCGGAGCGCCTGGCAGCCGCTGCCGCGCCGCGAGCGCGAGCACAAGGTTCACCCCGCCCGCGCAGAGCGCCTTGATGCGCAGCACCTGCACCGGGTCCTTGAGAGCGAGGCGGGCGCTGAGGTTGTTGTCGAAGGCCCAGCAAGCGCAGGCGAGCGCGATGGCCACGGCGCCGGCCACAGACGCCTGCAGCGCTCCCCTGGCGCCGAGAAGCCCTCCGCCCACGACCACCAGCGCCGCCGCGAGAAGCTCGCGCCGCGAGAGGTGCTCGCCGAAGAGCAGCACCGCGAGCAGCATGGTGAAGGGCGCCTCGAGATTGAGGAGCAGCGATCCGGCAAGGCCGCTCACGCGCGAGAGGCCCCAGAGGAGCAGCACCGGCCCGAGCGCCGCTCCCGACAGCGCCGAGGCCGCCATCGCGGGCGCGTCGGCGCGGGTCAAGGGCGCCTCCGACGGGCGGCGGGGCACGAGGAGAAAGGCCGCTCCCGCTCCCAGGTAGAGGAGCGAGGCGAGGAGCAGCGGCGGCGCGTGCGGCAGGAGCAGCTTGGAGGCCGGCGCTCCCAGCCCGAAGAGCAGCGCGGAGCTGAGCCCCAGCGCCGCGCCGCGCGCGCGGGCATCGGCAGTCATGCGTGCATCCTACGCCGCCGACTTGCGCCGCGGCGCGGACAAGGCCGCGAGATTGAGCAGGTCCGCCATCACCGCCTGCGCGGTGGGCCAGCGGCCGGCGCCCGCGCCGCGAAGGAGCAGGCCGTCCACGAGGAGGCGGTTCTCCGCCCCGGCGCAGTCCGCGAAGGGATGCGAGAGCGGCAGCTCGCAGGGCGCCACCTCGGCGCGCTCCCTGGTGCAGCTCGCGACCAGGCGAATGACGTTGCCGCGGGAGAGCGCCGCGCGCAGCAGCCGCGAAGAGAGCCCCTGGATGCCGGCCTTCCGCGAAAGAGCGGGCGCGTGCCCGAAAGCCGCGCGCGCAAGGAGCACGAGCTTCTGCGCGGCGTCGGTGCCGTCGAGGTCCAGGGTCGGATCCTGTTCGGCGTAGCCCGCCCGCTGCGCGGCCCGGACGGCGTCGGGGAAGGAGGCGCCGCGCGCGAGCTCGTCGAGCACGAAGTTGCAGGTGCCGTTGAGCACGCCAGAGAGCGACTGCGCCGAGCCGGACAGCCGCCGCACCGTCTCCAGCGCGGGCATGGCGCCGCCCACGCTCGCGGAGTAGAGCAGGCGGACCCCGTGCGTCCGCGCCAGCGCCTCCAGCCGGGGCCCGTGCAGCGCCATCACCGCCTTGTTCGCGGTGACCACGTGCCGGCCGCGCTTGAGCGACGCGTCGATGACGTGGGCCGCAAGGCTGGTGCCGCCGATCAGCTCCACCACCGCGTCGCAGGGCTTCTGCAGCACGCGCCAGGTGCGGTCGTCGGTGGCGATGGCGTGCCGCCGGGGATCGCGCACCGCCACGCCGGTCACGCAGAAGTGCGCAGGCAGCTCGAGCATGCGCCGGTAGACTCCGCCGCCGACGGTTCCGTGGCCGAGCAGCGCCACGCGCAGCGGCCGCGCAGGCTGGCGAAGCGAAGGAAGCGGCGCGCCGGGAACGAGCTCCACCGCCTCGGCGATGCCCGCCTCGCGCAAGGCCGGCTCCAACTCGGGCGGCGCGCAGGCCCGCTCGCCGCGCCGCAGCGCCGCATAGACCGCGTGCAGGGCAGGGGCGAGATGCGCGCTCATGCCGCCTCCAGCGCCTGCGAAAGGTCGGCGATGAAATCGTCCGCGGCCTCCAGGCCCACCGAGAGGCGCACCAGATCGTCGAAGATGCCCACCGCCTCGCGTTCCGCGGAGGTGAGCTCGAAGTACGACATGTACGCGGGCTGCTCGATCAGCGTCTCGGTGGCGCCGAGCGAGGGCGCGATGGTGGCGAGCTTGCAGGCGTCGACCACGCGCGAGGTTGCCTTGGCGTCGCCGCGGACGCGGAAGCTGACCACGCCGCCGAACCCGCGCATCTGCTGCAGTGCGATGCCGTGGTCGGGATGGCTGGGCAATCCGGGGTAGAACACGCGCTGGACGCGCGGGTGCCGCTCCAGCCAGGAGGCGATGCGCAGCGCCGTCTGGTTCTGCCGCTCGACGCGCAGGGGCAGCGTCTTCAGGCCGCGGATGAGGAGGAATGCGCTCTGCGCATCGAGCACGCCGCCGAGGACGCCGCGCAAGTCCTTGATGGCCTGCACCAGGCCCTGCCGCCCGCAGACGGCGCCGGCGAGGAGGTCGTTGTGCCCGCCCAGGTACTTGGTGGCCGAATGAACCACCAGGTCCGCGCCGCGCTCCAGGGGCCGCTGGTTCACCGGCGTGGCGAAGGTGCCGTCGATGATCAGGTTCGAGCCCGGGCAGGCATCGCGCGCGCGGGCGAAGAGGGAGAGGTCGGCGACGCGCAGGTAGGGGTTGGTCGGCGACTCCGCGACGATGGCCTTGGTGCGCCCCGGGCGCAGCGCCGCGTGCAGCGCCTTCTCGTCGCCCGGCTCCACCAACGTGGACTCGACGCCCAGTCGCGAGAGGAAGCGGGTGACGAACTGCCGCGTGCGCCGATAGCAGTCCTTGGTGAGCACGACGTGATCGCCCGCCTTGACCAGCTCGAAGAGCGCGGTGGTGGCCGCGGCCATTCCGCTGGCGAAGAGCGCAGCGTCCTCCGCTCCTTCCAGCGCGGCGAGCTTTCGTTCCGCGGCGCGCACGGTGGGGTTGCCGTAGCGCCCGTACTCCTCGCGCTCGACGTCGCCGTTGAAGTAGCGCTCGATCTCGGCGGTGCTCTCGAAGGCGTACGTGGCGGAGACGACGATGGGCGTGGTGAGGGAGTCGTACGCCTTCTGCCGCGGCTCGCCGCCGTGGACGGCGAGGGTTCCAAGGTCTTCCGAGCGGATGCTGGCCACGGTGGGCCACCTTTCCGCCCACCGCAATTGCCACGAGCCCGCTTGCGCGGAGTCCCAGCAGCTTAGAGTGAAAATTTGTAAGGCGCGTCACTCAAGGTGGGCAAAATTCCGCGCCGTCCGGGTGCTCCGGACGCGGACAACCTAACGCCTTCTCCTGCGGCTTGTCAAAGCGGACGCCCGGGGAACTGCAGCGTCCGCCACATGTGCGCGACGGGGCTGCCGTCGTAGCCGAGCCCTTCCTCCGGCTGGCGGAAATGACGACCGACGATGTCCACGAAGGGCTCCGAGCCGACGGGGCCGCTTGCCAGAAGTGCGGAAGCTGTAGTCGTCGTGCAGCGTGATCAGCCGCGCGTCCATGTACCAGCGGTGCCTGCGCGCCTCCTGGTACGCCGCTTCCAGGTATGGCTCGGGAACGTAGTCCGGCCCGAAGAGGCTCCGATACGAGGCGGGATATTCATATCCCACCGATTCGTCGGGATAGAAGCGCAGCGCCTGGTGATGGCGGATGGCCCAGGACACCTTCTCGGAGACGTAAGGCTCCACCAGTTGCGCTCCCCACCAGCCGTGGTCGGGCGCGAGCAGGGCGAGCCCCACGTCGTGGAGGAGGCAGGCGAGCACCGTCTCTTCGGGGGCGCCGCTCTTCAGCGCGCGGGTCGCGCTCTGGATCATGTGCGGCGCGGGCGCGAAGGGCAGCGAGCGCCGCATGCTGAAGCGGAGCCGGTAGAAGTCGAGCAACGACGGCCGCTCGGGGAGCGGCTCCAGCGTCTCGCGCGGCGTGACCAGCAGATCCATGGCTCAGGGTCTCGGCGCCATGAAGACCAGCACTGCCGCGCGCGCGCCGGATCGGTTGACGATCCCGTGCTCGTCGCCCGCCGGCACCAGCACCACCTCGCCCTGCCTCAACTCCTGCTCCTCGCCCGCGATCTGCGCGAGCACGCTTCCCTCCAGCACCGCGTAGATCTTGTCGTTCCCGGCGTGAGCGTGCTGCTTCTGGGCCTGACCGGGTTCCAGGCAATACACGTCGAGGAAGAACCGCTCCGTCTCGAAGAGGTTGAGCTTCTGCAGCTTGGCGGCGTCGAAGCGCCGCTGCGAGAGCGAGGCCACCTTCATGGACGCGGCTCCAGCGGCTCGATGCCCGCGGCGTGGAAGAGCGCCATGTCCTCTTCATACTCCGGGTTGCCGGTGGTGAGCAGCTTCTCCCCGAAGAAGATGCTGTTGGCGCCGGCCAGGATGCAGAGAAGCTGCGCCTCCTCGCTCATCTGCTGGCGGCCCGCCGAGAGCCGCACCATGGCCTCGGGCATGAGGATGCGGGCGGTGGCGATCATGCGGACCATCTCGATGGTGCCGACGGGCGGCTGCTCGAAGAGCGGCGTCCCCTGCACGCGCACCAGCATGTTGATGGGCACCGATTCGGGGTGCGGGTCCTGGGCGGCCAGGGTGCGGAGCAGCTCGCAGCGGTCGGCCACCGACTCGCCCATGCCGATGATCCCGCCGCAGCAGACCCCGATGCCCGCCTCGCGCACGTGCCGCAGCGTGCGCAGCCGGTCGCCATAGTCGCGGGTGGTGACGATCTCGCCGTACTTCTCGCGGCTGGTGTCGAGGTTGTGGTTGTACGCGTCCAGACCGGCCTGCTTGAGCCTGCCCGCCTGCTCCGCGGTGAGCATGCCCAGCGTGCAGCAGGCCTCCATGCCCAGTTCCTTCACGCCGCGAACCATTTCCAGGACACGGTCGAACTGCGGGCCGTCCTTGACCTCGCGCCAGGCGGCGCCCATGCAGAAGCGAGTGGCGCCGGCCTCGCGGGCCTTGCGCGCGGCCGAGAGCACTTCCGCGGTGGAGAGGAGCGGCTCGGCGGCCACGCCGGTCTGGTAGCGCGCCGCCTGCGGGCAGTAGGCGCAGTCCTCCGGACAGCCGCCGGTCTTCACCGAGAGCAGCGAGCAGAGCTGCACCTTGTTGTCGCCGAAGTGCGCGCGGTGCGCGGTCTGGGCGCGGTAGAGCAGGTCGAGGAGCGGCAGGTCATGCAGGGCGCGGACCTCCGCCGCGCTCCAGTCGTGTCGGGCCATGCCCGCTCAGTATCACGCGACCAGGTCTTCGACCACGCGGTTGCGGCCCGCCTGCTTGGCTTCGTAGAGGGCCGCGTCGGCGCGCTTGAAGAGGTCGTCGGGATGCCGCGTGCTCTCGTCCATCGCCGCCACGCCCACGCTCACCGTCACCTTCACCGGCCCGGCATCGGTGGGCACCGGATCGTCGGCGACGCGCTGGCGGATGCGCTCCGCCAGGATGGTGGCGGCGCTCTCTCGTGTCGCGCCGGGAAGCAGGATGGCGAACTCCTCGCCGCCGTAGCGCCCGAGCACGTCGATGGAGCGGAGCGCCGACGCGCAGCGCTCGGCCAGCACGCGCAGGACCTGATCGCCCACGTGGTGGCCGTAGCGATCGTTCACGTCCTTGAAGTGATCCACGTCGAGCATCAGCGCGGCGAGCGGCTGGCCGAACCTGCGCGCGGTCTGATAGGCGCGCATCGCCAGGTCCATGAAGTGGCGCCGGTTGTAGGTGTGGGTCAAACCGTCCAGCGTGGCGAGGCGGTTGACCTCGTCGAAGAGCCGCGCGTTCTCCACCGCCATGGCCGCGGGCTGGGTCAAGGAGAGCGCCAGCCGCACGTCGGCCTCGGCGTACGGCCTGTCGTTCTCCACGCAGACCACGCCGATGACCGCCCCGCGCTGGATCAGCGGCAGCGCCATCATCTGCCGGCCGTCGTTGAGGGCGGGCTGCAGCGTGCGCAGGGCGCGCTCCACGTGCGTCGAGGAAGGGACGAGGCGCTCCGACTCGCCCTTGTCGCGCGAGCCGCGGTTGACGATGACGTCGAGGCCGTCGCGCGTCTTGATCAGCACCGCGGCCTCGTCGAAGGGAACCATGCGGCGGAGGCCGTCGAGGAGGCGGCCCAGCACCTCGTCGAGCTTGAGCGACTCCGCCAGCGCCAGCGTGAGCTTGAGCCCCTCGCGTTCGCGCAGGCCGCGGGTCATGGTGTTGAAGGCGTCGGCGAGCTCGCCCAGCTCGTCGCCCCGCGCCACGTCCACGTGGGTCTCCAGGGCGCCGGAGGTCACCGCCAGCGCCGCCTCGCGCAGCTTGCGCACCGGCGCGGTGACCGTGCGCACGGAGGTGAAACCGAGCAGCACCGCCGTGAGCAGGCCCAGGCCAAGCCAGGCGTAGGCGTCGCGGGAGAGGTGCCGGAGCGGGCGCAGCGCCTCGTCCGCGGGCGCCTGCACCACCGCCTTCCACCGCAGCACCGGCACGATGGCGCTCGCCCCCAGCCACTCGTCGCTCTGCACGCCCTTGACCAGCGGGTGGTCTTCCAGGCTCGCGCGCTCGAACATCAGCCGGGGGTCGGAATGAAGGATGACCTTGCCTTCGCCGTCGAGCAGGAAGGCCGCGCCCGATTCGCCCGGGCGGAAGCTCTCGAAGCTCTCGGCGAGCGCGCGCAGCGACACTTCCACCGCCAGCACCCAGCGCGCGCCGGCCACGGCGACGCCGAGCACCAGGCGCGGGATGGGGCGGCCGTCCGCGTCGGGCAGCACGTAGACGGGGCCGATGGCGTGGCCCGCCTGCAGCGCGGCGCGGAGCGGGACCTTGCTCGCGTAGCTGGCCAGCGCGGAGGCGTCGGCGGGCTCGTGCTCGCTGGCGAGATCTCCTTCCAGCCGGCTGAACTGGATGGTCTTTCCCACCGCCTCGGCGTGCGAGTCGAAGAGGCCCACCACGTCGGCGCCGCGCGTCTCCTTGTAGATGAGCAGCAGGGCCTGCTCGCGCGCCTCCGGATCCAGCTCTCCCAGGCGCAGCGTGGACGCGGCCAGCGTGAGCGCGTCCAGCTTGTCGATCAAGGTGCGGTGCACCTGGGCCGCGAGCGCGCGCGCGTCCTGCGCGTAGACCTGATCGAGCTGGTTGCGCAACGCCTGGCGCCCGCGCGGCAGCGTCACGGCCGTCGCGAGCACGAGCGGGAAGCAGGTGGCCCCTGCGAGCAGGAGCGAGAGCTTGACCGGAAGGCGCAATCAGTCCTTGGCGGCCTTGGGGCCGCGGAGGTCAAGAATGCTAGCACGAGGCGATTTCCCCGCGAATTTCAGGGATGTGCGAGCTTGTGGGCGGCGAGCGCCAGGGCTTCGTCGAGCTTGTCCTGGGCCGTGCCGCTGCCCTGGGCGAAATCGGGGTTGCCGCCGCCCTTCCCCCCGAGGACGGCGAGCGCGTCCTTGAGCAGCGCACCCATGCCCACACCCTGTGCTCCCTTGGGGCGGGCGAAGACCAGGTGCGCGCGACCTTCCTCCACCGCTCCGAGCAGCGCGGTGCCGCCTTCCTGGGCAATGGCCTGCGCCAGCGACCGCGCGAAGGCGGCTCCGCGGGAAAGCTTCGCCACCACCGGGCTGCCCTGCGCGTTCAGGCGCCGTGCTTCCAGTTGCGCCAGCTCTTCGAGGAGCGCGTCGGAGGCCTTGCGCCGGACCTGCGCCTCGGAAGCGACGCGCGCCGCGGCCTGCGCCACGTCGGCGGGCGCGGCCTTGAGCGCATCGGCGGCGGCGGCGAGCACGCTGTTGGCCTCGCGCAGGAGCTTGACCACGCGGCCGCCACAGGCGAACTCGATGCGCGACTTCCCCTCGCCCCATTTCTGCGTCTTGAGGATGGCGACGCAGCCCACCTCGCCGGTGCGCAGCGGATGGGTGCCTCCGCAAGGAGAGGCGTCCACTCCTTCCACCAGAACCACCCGATCGCCCTTCACCGGCTCCTTGCGCAGCGGCAGCCGGGCGCGCTCCTCGCCGGTGAAGTCGCGCGCCACCACCGGCAGGTTGCGCCAGATGCTCTCGTTGGCCAGCGCCTCCGCCTTGCCGGCATCGAGGCGTGCGGGCGGCGCGTCGAGGTCGATGGTGCAGGTGCGCTCGCCGAGGTGGAACGACACCGTGGGCGCGCCCAGCTTGTCGAACGCGGCGGAGAGCAGGTGCTGCCCGTGGTGCTGCTGCATGTGATCGAAGCGGCGCGCCCAGTCCACGCGCGCCTCGTACTCGCCGGGACGAAGCGGCTGGTCGAGCAGGTGCAGCACCTCGCCGCCGCGCTCCTGCGTGTCGAGCACCTGCGCCGCGCCCAGCGTTCCGCGATCGCCAGGCTGCCCGCCGCCCTCGGGATAGAAGGCGCTCTGGTCGAGCACCGCGGCGGGCTTGCCGTCCAGGTCGCGCACCTCCACCAGTCGGGCGCGGAAGGTGGCGAGGTAGGGATCGCGAAGGTAGAGGCGGTCGGTCATGGGCGGAGGTTAGCGCAGTCGAGCCCGCCCCGGTGCTCACGAAGCGTGTCAGATGCCGATGTGCACGCAGCCGCGCAACGCCGGCCCGGCCCCCTCGCAGTGCTGCTCGAAGGTGGCGGTGAAGGAGGTGAGCGCGCCGGCCGCGGTCGTCTGCAGATCCTCCACCTGGAAGGCGCCGGTGAGGGTGTTGCAGCCCCGTCCATTTCCGGTGACGTCCAGCCCGGGATGCCCCGGGCCTTCGAAGGGCCAGCGCTCGGCATCCCGATAGACCTGGGGCCCGATGGGCAGGTTGAGCTGGTCGGTGGCGAAGTTCAGTGACCAGAGGGCGCCGGCATTGACGGAGATGGCGACGTGGAAAGAAGACGGGGTGACGGTGAAGGTGCCGGTGTTGATGGTCTCCATGCCCGGGTGGATGAAGTCGCCCGCGTCCCCGTTCAGGAAGAGCACGTTGCCGCCACCCAGGCACGGCGTCGCGTCGCCCACGCCGGCCGGAGGGTGAAGCGTCAGCGTCCAGCTGGAAGCGATGGGAGTAGTCGGTGCCGACGCCTTCGCCAGGGTGACCTGGAAGGTCCCGGTGCAGCCGGGCTGATTGGAATCGCAGGGCGTAAGGAAGAGCGCGCGGCCCGTCGGCGTGAGCGAGAACGCCGGCGTGCTCAGCCTGCCGGCGGCCGGGTTCGTGACCGCGAGGACGACGGGCTCGGTGGAGGGGGAGCCGTCCGCGTTCCGCCCGATGGCGAGCACGGGCACCGGGCTGAACCCATCGGCGTTCAGGTCCTGCGCGGCGACGCGCACCTCGAACTGCTCGCCGGTGGTGGTGGCCGGAACGCAGACGCCGGCCTGTGGAACGGTGCCGGCGCCGCAGACGACGTCGGGTTCGCAATCGGTGCCGTTCGCGTGCGTACCCGGGCCACAGATGGAGTTGGACACGCAGGCGCCCGCGTCGGGGTGCGTGCCCGCGCCGCAGACGACGTCGGCCTGGCAAGTGTTGTCGCTTGCGAGGTGCGTGCCCGCCGCGCAGGTCGGGCCGGCGCCGAGATCGCCGACGCAATCCGACCCGCTCTGGTGCGTACCTGCGCCGCACCGCAGGGTGACGACGCATGTCCCGGCCTCGTCGTGGGTCCCGGGGCCGCAGACGGGCGTTTCCGCGCCCTTGCTGCAGGCGACGAGAACGAGGAGAGCCCAAAGCAATAAAGATCTCATGCTGTATTTATCCTACGGGGCCATCGCGCAGGGCAAGCTCCAATCGATCTCGTCCGCGAGGAGCGGTACGCGTCTTTCTTTTACAATGAAGCGGTTGCCGACGGCACGCCGTCGTTTGACTTGTTTGGCGTTCGACCTGTACGGTCGCCAAAAGCCAATCGCAAATCGAGGAAGAGACGGCCCTGGAAGATGGCGAGGGCGATGCTTGCGCCCTGAGCTCGGGGTCTGCCTGATCGCACTCATCCTGGAGGACAAATGAAAATCGTCTTCGAGAAACTCCTGCTCGCGGCTCTTGTCTCCCTCGCGTCCGCTTGCGGCGGGGGCGCCAATCCCAACCCAGCCCTGGCGACCACGCGGACGGACCTGGTCGCGCAATGCGATCCCATGACCGCCATCATCCCCTGTCCGACCGACCCCGGCTCGGGAGGTGGGGGCGGCACCACCTGCACGCCCAACTGCCCCCTTTACGCTGCGTGTGGTTCTCCGAACGGGTGCGGTGGCATCTGCACTTCCCCGACGTCGCAGTGCATCAACGAGTCCTACTTCCAGAACGACTGCGCCACCGGATACGGAACCTGCTACGGCGTCAGCCGCGCCGCCGAACTATTATGCTGATAGCGACGAGGATGGTCTCTATGACGGCCTGAGAGTATGACCCTGATGAACACGTTCATGCAGCACGCGCCATGGGCTGCGGGGCGGACGACTTCGGCATCTTTTATCCCTCGCTGGGGCTATGCCATCCCGGTGAGGGTGCAGAAGGTGAACCTTCCTCAGCGCGGCCGTCACGTCGGCCAGTTCATCGAAATCCGTTACGGCATGGCGTTCGACCGCGACTCACGGGATCTGTTGCCCCGACCTTACTACGAAACACCCCGGAGATTCCGAAGTCTACGCCGTTCTCCTCGATTTGAGCCACCAACCCGGTCGACTATGCGGGTCCAGCGCACGGAGCGTACTGACGACGCGCGATGCTCGCTGGCCGGCCGCTGCATTCGCCCCGGTCGACCCCGACCGGTCGGAATTATGGCCCTCGCGTATTCCGTTTCAAGCACGCCCAGTCAACGGCTATGGGGCAGGGTGCAGCCAGTCACAATCCCCTGGCTGCACGAGACCTGCTCCAACACCACCTGCGACACGCCCCGTCGACTCGAGGGAGAATGCAGAACGTCGGCGAGCCGAACAACACCGGGCAGCTTCTCGCCCGTCATCCGCAGGGCCTCATCGGGCGGACCCTACGATGTCTGGACCAATTCGAACGGGTTCGGATCCACCGACGCCACCGACTATCGGTACAACCTGGGCGACTCCGCCCACGCCTCGCCGGGCGGCTATTTCGGCCAGGACATCTGCTGGAACTGCAACTACCGGATCTGTCGAGACATCTCGACCAGGGGACGGGAGAACATCCTGTGCCCCTTTTCGGCATCCTCGGGCTATTCGTTGGCTTTCTGCTTGGCCTCCCCCTTGAGCTCCTTGGCCTTGCCCTCGGCGGCCATCTGCTCGTTGTCGATGACCTGGCCGATGCGGTTCTTCACCGCGCCCGCCAGCTCCTCGATCATGCCCTCGGCGCGCCCGGCGGCCTTGGCGCCCTCCTGCTTGGCCTGGCCCGCGGCCTCCTTGGCGCGGCCTTCGGCCTCCAACTGCTCGTCGCCGAGCACCTGGCCCGCCACCTTCTTGATCTTGCCGCCCAGCTCCTCGGCGGCGCCCTCGCCTCGTTTGCTTTCGATGGACATGCCTTGAACATAGGGAGCGACCCTCCGGTGGGGTACCGGACCGGCGAAACGCCTCCTCGCCCGGCCGGCGTGCGAGCAAGGGACGGCACGCGCTTGACGCGACGTCTGCAGCCGGCGAGGAGATGATCGCCGGACGCAGCCGACGTGCGGCAACGGTGGAAGGACCGGATGGAGGAGTCGAGCATGCTCAGGAACAGCAAGGCGTTCAGCAGTTTCGCGGTGCGCGATCTCGATGCGGCGCGGAAGTTCTACGCACAGACGTTGGGAATCGAGGTCTCGGACGTGAAGGGGATGAAGGGCGTGATGCAGTTGAACCTCGCCGGCGGCGTGAAGGTGTTCGTCTATCCCAAGCCCGACCATGCTCCCGCCACGTTCACCGTTCTCAACTTTCCCGTCGAGGACGTGGAGCGTGCGGTGGACGCGTTGGTGGAGCGCGGAGTGCGCTTCGAGATCTACAAGGACGGCCCGGTGAAGACCGACGCGAGGGGCATCGCCTCGGGCGGCGGCGGCCCGCGCATGGCGTGGTTCAGGGATCCCTCCGGCAACATCCTCTCGCTCCTCGACGAACGGTAGCGGCTTCACGATCCCGAAAACAGGGCCAGTTGCGCGCTTCTCGGGAAAGACTTCGCGGGGCCGGTGACGTCGCGGCCGCCGTAGTCCGGCGATGCCGTGCGCTCGTCGGCGATGAAGTCGTCCAGCGATGGGCCGGAGACGGTGCCTTCCAGGCGGCGTGCCTGATCGTCGAGGCGGCGGATGGCGTCCAGCTTCTCGCTCCGTCCCAGCCGGGCCGCCGAGACGGCCTGTTTCAGCACCGAGATGGTGCGGTCGTAGACCTCGAGCGGCACCGGGAAGGGGTGTCCGTCCTTGCCGCCGTGGGCGAGCGAGAAGCGGGCAGGGTCGTCGAAGCGGCAGGGTGCGCCGTGCAGCACCTCGGCCACGGCGGCGAGCGCCTCGACCGTGCGCGCGCCAACGCCGGGTTGCAGGAGCAGCTCGGGGAAATCGCGCGGGCCGGCATCGCGCGCGGCGGCCAGCGTGCCGTGCAGGCGGCGGAGGAAGACGTCGCTGCGGGAAACCTCGTGATGCGCGGGCATCTGCAGCCGCGGCAGCTCGCGCAGCACGCGCTCCGGCTCGCGCGAGAGCTCCAGCGCCGCATCGCGAGACGGGGCGGCGCGGCGGTCGGTGAGGTTGAGCACCTGCCCCTGCGGCCTTCCTTCGATGGCGGCGTGCGGCTCTTCGACGAAGTTGCGCACCCCTTCCGAGAGCCAGTGATAGCGCCGCGCCTGTCCGCGCTCCGGATTCATTCCCTGCTGCACCACGGCCCACGCGCCGTCGCTCGCCACCACGAAGCCGTGCAGGTACAGGGCAAAGCCGTCCTGCACCAGCGCGCTGTCCACCTTGGCCACGAGACGGCTGGTGCGCGCGAGCGCCGAGCCGTCCACTCCGCTGCGCTCGCCGAAGGCAACCAGCTCGGAAGGGGTGCGCCGCGAGTGCCGCCCGCGGCCTCCGCACACGGTGAGCCCGAGCTCGCGCTCGCGGCCGGCGAGGCCGCGCTTCAACGCGCCGAGCACGCTGGTGGTGATGCCGCTCGAGTGCCAGTCCATGCCCATGACGCACCCCAGGGCCTGGAACCAGAAGGGGTGCGCAAGCCGGCGCAGCACGCCGTGGGCGCCTTCTTCGAGCACCAGCGCTTCCACCATCACGGCGCCGAGCCGCGCCATGCGCGATGCCAGCCACTGCGGCACGCGGCCGCCGTGCAGCGGCAGATCGGCGCTTCCGGTGCGACCCATACGCCCGTTCAGTATCGCAGGCGGCGCGATTTGCCAAGCCGGACCAGCGACTTGCGGGCGGGCTCGCCGATGGGGTCAGGGCAGACGCGGCGCAGCTTGCAGGAGGCGCACTCGGCGCCGCTCCAGACCGACTCGAAGAGCGCCTGCACCCGATCCACCGTGTCGAAGTCCTCGGTGCAGAACCCGAGCTCGAAGTTGCGCCGGTCTTCGCCCTTGGCGCCGAGGCCGGCTCCGGTCAGGTTGGCGCTGCCCAGGTATGCCCAGGCGCCGTCCACCAGCACCGCCTTGAAGTGCACGCGCGGGCAGATCTTGAGCTGCAGGCCGCCCCGGGTGAGGCGCCGCCGCTTCTCGAACGAGGCGCGGAAGGGGCGCGAGGGCAGCTCCGCGTGGAGGATGCGCAGGCCGACGCCGCGCGCGGAGAGCTCGGAGAAGAGGGCGAGGACGGAGGCGAACCTGCCGCCGCGCTCCACCTGCATGTCCTTCACGTTGGCGGTTGCGATCAGCACCGACTCGCGCGCGTGCGCGAGCTTGTCGAGGATGACCTCGCGGTAGAGCGCGCTGCCGGAGAGCAGCGCGGCGTTCATGGCGCGCATGAGAGAGCAATGCCACGGCGCGCGCGGCGGGCAACTTTACTGGACGCAGCCGGTGGCCGTGCGCATGCCGTACTTCTCGCGCGCCGGCGTTGCCGGTATTGCGCGAATCGCGCCGCAGCGTGGGCCAGGGCGTATCGGCGAGGCCGGCGTCGTCGGTCACGAACGCATAGACGGTGTTGCTGGCGGCGGCGAAGAGGCGGCCCTGGCAGTCCATGATGGCGTAGCGGAAGATGGTGGCCGTGGGCCCCGGCTTGAACTGCCAGGAGAGCTTCGTGCCTTCAAAGGCGAACAGGGCCCCGCCGCTATTGCGCGGGAAGTAGGTGTGGCCCTTCTGGCCGTTCGACCCGTGCAGCGGCACCAGGCCCACGCCGCCGCCGTTACCGGTCCCGAGCAGCGGCGACACGAATGGCGTCTTTGCGAGGGTTGCAGGATCGAACGTGGAGGTGTTCTTCGCAACGTCCGAAGCATAGAGCTTGCCGTCGGGGCCGAAGGTCGGCTCCGCGGAGAGAGCCGAGGCAAGCGTCGCCGACCCGCTCTGCGCGAAAGACGAATCGAACGAGAAGAGACTCCCGCCCTTGCTTCCGTTGGTCGCGGCGTAGACGTTGGTGCCGTCTGTGACCAGGCCGAAAAACGGATCGGTAATGTTTACGCCCAAGGCGTCGAGCGTGACGGCGTTCGCGAATACCCCCAGGCTTCCATTGCCGTCGATCGGGTGCATGGTCACGTGGGTCGCCGTTGCGCCCGACTTCGGACTCGGCTGCGTGGCGAAGTAGACGCCGCCGTTGACGATGATCGGCGCTGCGATGAGGTCCTGCTCGTCGCTCGCGACACTGGTCACGTCCGTCGCGGAAGTGGCGCGCCAGAGCTTTGCGATGGGAGCGGTACCTTGTTTAGGAATCGCCGCCGCGTCGGGGATCACGATTTCGTCCACCGCTCCCGCTTGCGCGACCGCAGGTCCCACCGAAAACGGGGCGCCGGTATTGTTGCTCCAGACGAGCCCTCCGTTCGCGTCGAACCCGTACAGCACCCCGGCCGCGCTGGCGACGTAGACCTTCGCGCTCGCGGCATCGCCTGCGCCTACCGCCGGCGTCCCCGGGATGGCGCCGACAGGCACGCCGGCGCTGCCGTTCCATCGCTCCAGCGGCTGGTCGGGAGCAAGGTCGTAGAGGTCTCCTGCAGGGCCGGAAGTGGTGACGATCACGTCGCCGGAGGGATGGATGGCGAGTCCCGAGACTTCCGTCGTGGCGGGATCGCCCGCAAGCGTCATTTCCCAGAGCAAGCGCGTGGCCTGCACGGAGGTGCGCTGCGTTCCCGCGTTGGGCGCCAGCGGGCCGGCGAAGGAGACAGCCGTGTCCTGCGCGTCGATGGCGATCTGCAGCGACCCCGCGGGTATGGAGTCGACGCCCAGCGCGATGGTGCCGCTGTTCCCGCCGCCGCTGCTGTGGAAAGCGCCGCTCACGTCCTTGAGGATCACCTTTGCGTCGAACGAGCACGTGCCCGTCCCTGGACACTGAAGATCGATGGGCGTCCCGCGCGTCACTTCGCCGTTCAGGCCGATACCGTCGACGTGCAGCGTGCCGGAACCCACGCCGCTCAGGTCGGTGAGCGTGCCGCGCACATGGACGGCGTCGGAGTAGATGAACGTGCTGCCTGTCCAGCCTGTGTTCGGCACCTGCGCCGGATAGGTGACCCCAGCGCTCGCGGGTGCCTGCTCGCCGTCCTTGAAGATCTGAAGAACGGTGATTTGCGGCGGCGCGCCGTCGATGAGGCGGCTTGCGCCGACGATGGTGGAGTGCCCCAGGCTGTCCCGCGCGAGGACCTGGAACGCGAACGGCCCTTCCAGTCGCCAACGGGGCGTCACCCGCGTTGAGCTTGAAGGCGAAGACGTTCCCCACCGAGGTCACCGGCGCGGCGGTCCTGGAGACGAGTTGTACGGTTCCCAGACCCGTGCCGTCGGTGATGGTGGCTGTGACGTCGATGGGACCGCCGGTGCGCGCGTACACGTTCGTGTCCGCCGTGACCGTCACCACCGGCGGCGTGTTGTCGTAGAGCACCGGCTGCGGCACGCTCACACCCTGGTGCTCCGCTTTCGGGCCGTCGGGCAGCGTCGCCGCGAACAGGTCGTCCGCGGAGAGCGTGAACGGCACCGCGTCGCCATCGAACGAGCCAGCGGGCGGGGGCAGGTCGAAGTCGTAGACGTTGCCCGCTCCGTGGTTCGTGCCCAGGTGCGGGCAGGGGCCGGTCTCGCCCGCAGCGCGCAGGCAGACCGTGCTCTCGTCGAGGCCGGCGCCGTCGCTGATGGTGGCCTGGACCTTCATGAAACCGGCGCCAGGGTCGAAGACCTTGATGCCGTCCGGCCTGGTGAACGGCGCCGGAGTGGTGACGGCGATACCGGTGATCCGCGGCTTGTCGCGATCGATGCGGAGCACCGCCCTGGGATCTCCGGCCGGCGTGCTGGCGGTGTGTCCGATGCGATCGGCCGCGACGATCTGGAAGGGAACGCTGGTGGTGGCGCCCGGGGCGGCCACCGAATCGTCGATGGGGACGGTGAACGAATAGAGCCCGCCCGAACCGGTGCCCGGCACGTCGGCATGGTTGGCGATGCGCAAGAGGACCGACGAATCGACGACGCCGGTGCCGGCGCCATCGCCGATCTGTGCGGTGACCGTGGCGGTCTGGCCGCCCGCGAGCAACCGGGTGCGCCCGTCCGTCTGCAGCGTGATGGCGGGCGGGCGCTGGTCGAGCTGGATCTGCACCGGGGCGCTGGTGAGCTTGCGACCCGCGCCGTACGCGATTGTCGCCTGCACGATGGCCGAGCCGTCCGCGGCCCCGGCGAGAGGCACGGTGGCGGAGAAGCTGGACGGGTCCGCGGCGGCGGCGGTGCCGGGAGCAGAGGCGAAGAGCGCGCCCGCCGCCGAGCGCACCTCGAAGGACAACGAGGTCACGCCTCCCGGCGCATGCGCCGTCGCCACTGCCGAGAGCGTCCCGTCGGCCACTGCGCCCGACGCGGGCGCGGAGATCTGCACGTCGGCCGGGGTCGCCGTGCCCACCATGCAGACGTGCTGCTGCGGGTCGCAGGCGGCGCCGTTCGGGCAGTCCGCGTCGCCGGCGCAGGTGACGGCGTCGGAACCGCCGCAGGCGGCGAGGGAGGCAAGCAGGGCGAGGGCGATGGATGAGCGCATGGTCAGAAGGCGAAGGAGAAGACAGCGGCCGTGGCCAGAAGGACGCCGGAAGCGAGGAACATCGCGTTTGCGGTGTGCGCGCCGGAGTTGCCGGAGGAGAGCGCAGCCAGGTCCGAGGGCCGGTAGGCGCCGCCGTTGCTGCGGAAGGACGACTGCGCCTGGTCGATGTCGGACTTGCTCTTCGAGCCGAAGTAAGCGCCGGCGGCCAGGGCGGCCACCGCGGCGCCGGCCGCCACGTAGCCGGCGGTCTGCGTCCACTTGCGCTCCGGCGCAGGCTCCGTCGAGCCGAGAGAAGCCGCGGGGGCTGCAGGCCGGAGAGGCTCCGGATCCATGCGCGGCTCGTCGCGCAGGCGCGCATGCACGGGCGGCGTGGCCTCGTGGACGACAGGCAGGCTGCGCATGCCGGTCCTGCCAGAGGCCCTCAGCGTCAGCTCGTGCAGTCCCACGGCGACGAGGCGCTTCTCCCCGCGCGCCAGCGGCCGTCCGTCGAGCTCGAGCTCGACTCCCGGACCCGCCTCGACCGCGGCCTCACCGGTGCAGCCGGCGGGAACGAGGAGATGGCAGAGCAAGGCCTCGGCCGTGGCGGTGATCTCCGCGGGATCCGTGGTCACCGGCTGCTGCACCTCGCCCACTTGCTTCCTCGACGCAACCTCCACGAGCTTCACGCCGACGGCGCCGTCCGTGTAGCTGGCCACGGCGAGGAGATCGACCTTCTGCGCCGCTCCGGCCGCCGCCCAGCAACCATCGTCGGCGCAGGCGTGCGGCAGCAGAGCCGCAGCTTCCGTGACGGCGGGAGCGAGCCGCGCGATGCCGCGCAAGCCCTCGGTGATTCGCGACAGGGTGGCCTGCGGCAGGCCAACGCCCTGCACCAGGACGCCCACCGCGCCGGCGGGACGCGGCGACGAAGCCCCGGGCCGCGGATCTCCCTCCGCCAGCGCCGGCATGGCCAGCGCGAGCGCAACTGCGCACACCTTTGCGTTCATTGCCCCGCCCCTCAGCCGTTCATGCTACCCCGAGGTCGGGGGTTGCGTCCCTCCGGCAGATGGATTTTTCGCTCGGATGGGGCTACACGCCTGAACCGCATGCGGATTTTCCAGCCTGATTTCATCTTTTCCGGAGGCCGCGTTCGGGCCGGGGCGGCGCTTTCGGTGCGCGACGGCAGGGTGGAGAGCGTGGGATCCCCGCCGGCGCATGCGGATGCCGAAGTGATGCCGCTGCCGGGCCGCGCGGTGCTCCCCGGGTTGGTGACCGCGCACAGCCACGCCTTCCAGCGCGCCATCCGCGGCCGCACCGAGCATCGCGCCCACGCGCGCGATGACTTCTGGTCCTGGCGCGAGGCCATGTACGCGGCGGCGGAGAAGCTCTCGCCCGAAGATCTGCACGCGGTCTCGAAGTTCTGCTTCCTGGAGATGGCGCGCGCGGGCGTCACCGCGGTGGGCGAGTTCCACTACCTGCACCGGGACGCGGCGGGAAAGCCGTACACGGATCCGAACGAGTTGGATCTCGCGGTGGCCCGCGCCGCCCGCGAGGCTGGACTCCGCATCCTGCTGCTCCGCGTGGCCTATGCCCGCAGCGGCTTTCGCGTCCCCGACAACCCGCGCCAGAAGCGCTTCATCGAGGGCTCCGCGGACGAGTACCTGGAAAACCTCGAAGCCCTCTCGAAACAGGTGTCGGTGGGGGCGGCGCCACACAGCGTGCGCGCCTGCCCGGCGGAGTGGATCCGCGAGATCGCGCAGGAGGCGTTCCGGCGCGGCTGGCCGCTGCACCTGCACGTGGCGGAGCAAGAGGGCGAGGTGGAGCAATGCCTCGCCGAGCACGGCACCACTCCGCCGCTCCTCCTCGAACGGCTGGGCGCCCTGCGCGACCGCACCACCGCGGTGCACGGCGTGCACCTCACGCCGGAGGACATCGGCGCGCTCGGGCATGCCCGGGCGAGCGTCTGCGCCTGCCCCACCACCGAGCGCAACCTGGGCGACGGCGTGGTGCGCGCGGACCTCTTGCTCGCCGCCGGCGCGCGCCTCTGCGTGGGCAGCGATTCGGAGGTCCAGCTCTCGCCGCTCGAGGACGCGCGGCAACTGGAGTACCACCTGCGGCTGGTGCAGCAAGAGCGCGCCATCCTCGATCCCGAACACGGAGGACCGGGCGGCCTGGGCGCGAAGTTGTACGGCATCGCCAGCGAAGGCGGCATGCGGGCGTTGGGCTTGCCGGGCGGCGCGCTGCGGCCGGGAGAGCCGGCGGACTTCATCGTCGTGGATCTGGACGACCCCAGCATCGCCGGCGCCAACGCCGACGATCTCATGGCCAACGTCACCTTCTCCATGGAGCGGACCGCCATTCGCGAGACCTGGGTTTCGGGCGAGCGGCTGCCGCTGGACTTCGCCGCCGCGCTGCCGCCCTTTCGCGCTGCCATGCGGAGGTTGTGGGGATGATCGACGCGGTGGCCGTGCTGCGCGAGCTGGTGGCGGTGGACTCGACCTCCGCGCGCAGCAACCTCCCGGTGCTCGACGTGCTGCAGCGACACGCCGAAGCGCTGGGACTGGCGACCCGCCGGCTGGAGTGGACGGACGATGCGGGCGTGCGCAAGGCGAACCTGATTGCCAGCCGCGGCGGAGAGAAGGGCGGCCTCGCGCTGGTGGGGCACACGGACTGCGTGCCCTTCGACGCCGCGTGGGACGGCGCGCTGCGGCCCTCGCTCGAGGCAGGGAAGCTCTCTGGCCGCGGTTCGGCGGATACGAAAGCGTATCTCGCGGCCATGCTTTCGGCCGCCGGGCGCACCGCCGGCCAGCCCTTGCAGCTCGTCTTCACCGCGGACGAGGAGCTGGGCTGCCTCGGCGCGCGCAAGCTGGTGGAGGAGGGCGCGCTGCGGCCGCGCCACGCCATCGTCGGCGAACCTACCCGGCTCATCCCCGTGCTCGGGCACAAGGGTTATTGCCTCGCGCAGGTGTCGGTCCACGGCGCCGAAGGGCACAGCGCGTATCCCGAGACCGGCGCCTCCGCGGTGCTGGCTGCGGGGCGGGTGCTGCGCGAGATCGAGAGGGTCGGCGACGAGCTGCGCGCGGACGCGGACCCCCTCTTCTCGCCGCCGCAGACGACGCTCAACGTGGGGCTGATCTCCGGCGGAAAGGCCAAGAACGTCATTCCGGGCCTCTGCACGCTCACGGTGGAGTGGCGCCCGCTGCCCTCGCAGGACGTGCGCAAGGTCCTTCGGCTGCTCCAGGAGGCATGCGCGCGCGTCGCCGGGGGAGGCATCCGCATCGAGGTGACGGCGCAGCGGCTCGATGCCGGCGTCGCGGTGCCGCAAGACTCGGAGATCGTGCGCTTCCTCCGCGAGAGCACCGGCAACGCGCCGGAGACCATTCCCTTCGGCACCGAGCTGCCCTACCTGGTCCAGCTCGGCGCCCAGGCCTGCGTCTTCGGGCCCGGAGACATCCGCGTCGCGCACCGCACGGGGGAGTTCGTGCCGCTGGACGAGCTGCGGCGGGCGGCGGAGATCCTCGAGGCGGCCGTCGGCCGGTTCGCAGTGTCGTAAAGCCTCGCCTCACGCCGGCCCGGCGCCGGCGCGGGGATGCCCTTCCAGCGGCGCGATCTCCCGCGACGAGATCCGCACGAACCGCGTCAAGAGCGCGATGGCCACCGCCGTCAGCCCTGCGCAGAGCCCCCACCAGAGGCCGATGACGCCGCGCCCGAGCCAGAGCCCCAGCGCGATGGCCACCGGCAGGCCGATGAAGTAGTGACCGATCACGTTGGCGAGGAAGGCAAAGCGCGTGTCCCCGGCGCCGCGAAGCACGCCCGCGCCCACGCCCTGGATGCCGTCCGAGAGCTGGAAGACGGCGCACACCCCCAGCAGCGGCACGGAGGCGGAAATGACCTCGGGCTGGTCGCTGAGCATGCGCGCAAGCGCGCCGGGAGCGAGCCAGAAGCAGAGGGCGGACAAGGTCATGATGCCGGCGCCTCCGGCGAATGCGGTCAGGCCGGAGCGCCGCGCCGCAGGCGTGTCGCGCGCGCCCACCGCCCAGCCCACGCGCACGGTGCCAGCCATGCCCACCCCCACGGCGGCGCAGAAGGTGAAGCTCGCGAGCGAGATGGCAACCTGGTGCGCGGCCAGGCTCTCCGCGCCAAGGCGCCCCGCGAAGAGGCCCACCAGCGCGAAGACGCCCACCTCCGCGCCCATCTGCAGGCCCACCGGAATTCCCACCGAGAGCGCCTTGCGCAGGTCTCTGGCCTTGGGCGCCTGGCGCGCGCCGGGACGGACCGCGAAGGCGAGGATGCCGAATTGCAGCAAGGAGCAGATGCTGGTGGCGAGGCCGGAACCCGGGGCGCCCAGCGCCGGCAGGCCCAGCTTGCCGAAGACCAGCACCACGTCCAGGCAGAGGTTCGCCACGTTGGCGAGCACCGTCGCGACGATCAGCGCCCGCAGTTGCTCGCGGGCCTGGAGATAGGAGCGCAGCGCGGCGAAGGCGAGCATGGGCCAGAGACCGGGCAGGCGCAGCCAGAGGAAGAGCCGCGCGTCGCGCGCGACGTCGGGCGCGATGCCGGAAGGCTCGAGCAACAACGGCAGCGCCGCGATGGGCAGCGCCAGGGCGAGCGTGACCAGCGCCGAGAGCCAGAGGCCCTGCCAGATCAGCTCGCGGGCGCGCTGGTCGTCGCGCGCTCCCAGGGCCTGGGCGAAGAGCGGGTCGAGCCCGAGCATCGCGCCGAGGCCCATCACCGCCAGCGCGAAGAAGAGGCCGTTCGCGAGACCGATGGCGCCCAGCGGACCTGCGCCGAGCCGGCCCACCACGGCGGTGTCGACGAGGCCCATCAGCGCGTACCCGGCCTGGGTGAAGGCGATGGGCGCGGCCAGGCGCAACAGCTTGCGGAGCTCGTCCAAGGGAAGGGCGCCCTCAGCGCAGAGTTGCCGCTTCTTCCAGCGTCGGCAGTCCCGCCACGGCGCCGGCCCTGGTGCAGACGCGCGAACCCACGGCGCAGGCGAAGCGCAGGGCCCGCGAAAGCTCCGCGCGCAGCGGATCGGCGGAGAGCAGGCCCGCCACGAAACCGTCGCCGGCGCCGGTGGTGTCGGCCACTTGCACAGGAAGAGCGGCCGCCTCCACGGTGACGCCGTCGCGGCGAGCCACGGCTCCCCTGGCGCCCAGGGTCACGCAGGCCACCCGGACGCCGGCTCCCGCCAGGCGGTCCAGCGCGGCGGCGGGCGTCGTCGCTCCCACGCAGAATCTCCAGCTCGTCCTCGGAGAGCTTGACCACGTCGCAGAACGGCAGCACGTCCTCGCAGAGGGCGCGCAGTTGTCGCAGGTCGGGCCAGAGGTGCGCGCGCAGGTTGGGATCGAAGGAGACCAGCATGCCGCGGCGGCGGGCGCTGCGGACGGCCAGCTTGAGGGCCTCCTGCGCGGCGGGCCGGATGTGGGCGGAGGAGCCGCAGTGGAAGATGCGCGCCTGCGGCACGCGGGCGACGTCGGTGTTGGTGACGAGCTTGTCCGCGCTCTCGGTTCCGCCCGGGGTGAAGAAGCTGCGCTCGCCCTCCGCGTCGACGGCGACGAACCAGACGCCGGTCTTCGCCTCGCGCGCGTAGCGCAGGTGCGCCTGCACGCCTTCCGCCGAGAGCCTTGCGTCGAGCAGGTGCCCGAACTCGTCCTCGCCCACCACGCCGACGAAGGCCGTCCTCAGCCCCAGCCGCGAAAGACCCACCGCCACGTTCGCGGGCGCGCCGCCGGAATGCGCCTCGAACCGTTCGCAGTCGCGCAGCCGCCCGCGCCGGTCGGGAAGCAGATCCACCAGCGCCTCGCCGAAGCAGACCGCGTCCAGGCTCATAGATCGAAGCGGGCGATCAGCGGCATGTGATCGCTCTTGCCGAAGAAGGGGCTCTGGCGATCGCCGAACCGGCAGGTCCCCGCGCAGTCCAGCCAGTGGACGGCACCGTTGGAGAAGACGTGATCGAGGTGCATGCGCAGGTTCATGAACCCCGCGGTGGGAAACGAGCGCGGGTCGCCGTTGGTGAGGCCGAGCTGCTTCTCCACCCCGACCAGCCCGATGTCCTCGGTGAGGTAGCGGTAGACCGGCGAGCTGGGCGGGGAGTTGAAGTCGCCGCAGACGATGAAGGGCTCGTCTCCGGCGTGGCGGCGGATGAAGGCGGCCAGCGTCTTCGCCTCGTGAAGCTGGTTGATGCCGAAGCCCATCCGCTGCGAGTGCGTCCAGAACTCCCGCGCGAACGGCGTGGGCAGCGAGAGGTGCGTGTTGAAGAGATGGAAGGGCTTGCTGCCGGGGCCGATCAGCCGCATGTGCGCGCAGATCCGGGTCTGCTTGCGGTCTTTCCAGCGGAGCACGTGGTGGTAGGTGATGTTGTGCGGGCTCTCGCAGTTGTGCGCGTCGATGCGGATCCGGTAGCGGTGCACCAGGATGGCGAGGCCCATGCTCTGCAGCGGCGTGTTGCCGATGCGGTTCACGTGCGCGCGGAAGTAGAAGGCGTCGTAGGGAAAGGGCGGGGGGCGCTTCTCGAAGGCGGGCTCCAGCTCGCTCATGAACGCCTCGAGCTGCGTCTCGCTGTCGTGGGACCTGCGGAACATCAGGCTGGAGCGCAGGGAGATGGTCTCCACCTCCTGGAGGCAGACGATGTCCGCCGGAGGGTCCAGCGAGGCGAGCGCCTCCGCGATTGCCCGCTTGTTCCCCCGGGTGCTGGCAAGCCCGCGCAGGGCGTGCCCGAAGTAACGAACGTTGTAGCTCACGATGCGCAGCGGCACGGCGTCGAGTGTATATGTCGGAGCGCCATGCTCGTCATCCGGAACGCGGAGCCGCGCGACGTGCCGCAGATCCTCCAGCTCGTTCGCGAGCTGGCGGCCTACGAGAAGGCGCCCGAGCAGGCCGTCGCCACCGAGGCGGATCTGCTCCGCGACGGTTTCGGGCCGGCACCGCGGTACCAGTGTCTGATGGCCGACTGGGAGGGAGCTGCCGCAGGCTTCGCCTTCTACTTCCACAACTACTCCACCTGGCAGGGCCGCTGGGGCCTCTACCTGGAGGACCTCTTCGTGCGGCCGCAGCACCGCGGGCGCGGCATCGGCAAGGCGCTGCTGGTGGAACTGGCGCGCATCGCCGTGCGCGAGGGTTGCGGCCGCTTCCAGTGGCAGGTGCTGGACTGGAACACGCCCGCCGTGGAGTTCTACGAGGGCCTCGGCGCCCGTCGACTCGAGGAATGGATGACCATGCGGATCGACGGAGATGCCCTGGAAAGGCTGGCGCGCCATGGATGAGAACGAGTTCGCCCGCCGCGGAGCGGAGGCGCTGCGCAAGCTCGACGACGCGCTGCGCGATCTGGACGGGTTGGAGGTGGATCTGGCGGGAGACATCCTCACCCTGGAATTCGAGGACGGCTCGAAGTACGTCGCGAACAGCCATGCCGCCGCGCAGCAGATCTGGCTGTCGGCCAACATGCAGGCCTGGCATTTCGCCTGGCACGAGAGCACGCAGAGCTGGCGCGACACCCGCAGCGGCGCGGAGCTGTTCACCGAGCTGGGGCGGCTGGTGAGCGAGAAGCTGGCGGAGCCGGTGAAGCTGAGGAGCTAGGCGCGTTCGCTCTGCGTCATTGCAAATCGTTACCGCAACGCAGGCAAAAGGTTGCCGCTACCCCGTGCCCTGCCGGACACTCCCTTGCGGGGGGATTACCAACATGGCGGAGTCATCCGGCGCGGAGCATCCGCGCTTGCGCAGCGTCTTGCGACCAGAGATCCATGCAGTTCCCTGGCTTGACCGGAGAGACACCCGCCACGGGCTGCAGGAGACGGGAAAATCGATCGCGCGCGCGTGTCGCCACACCGAAGAGAGGATGGCCGGCTGGACGGCGGCGAACGGGATCACGCTCCTGCGCGTGAGCCTGGGCATCGTCTTCGTCTGGTTCGGCGCCCTCAAGTTCGCCCCCGGCTTCAGTCCTGCCGAAGGTCTCGCCCGCGCCACGATGGCGAAACTGACCTTTGGCCTCGTGGACCCGAAGGCAGCCCTCGAGATCCTCGCGGTCTGGGAGACAGCGGTCGGCGTGGCGCTGATCCTGGGCATCTACCTCCGGCTCGCGCTCGGCCTGCTTTTTCTCCAGATGGCGGGCACCCTGACGCCGCTCGCGCTCTTTCCCGCCATCACCTTCAGCAGATTTCCCTTCGTCCCGACGATGGAAGGTCAGTACATCCTGAAGAACCTGGTGCTGATCAGCGCCGCCATCGTCATCGGGGCGCAGGGCAGTGCCGGCAAGGCGGCGGGAAGAACTCGATGGCGGCGGCGGCGGACCACTGATGCGTCGGAGGAGCCCGTGACCGTTCGGGGACATCGCTGACACTTAGACCGGAGACATCGCTGATGAGCTATCCGGTTCGCTCAGGCAGCCACAACGGATGGCGGCGGTCAATCGAGGGCGGCATAGGTGGGTGGCGGCGTGAACGGGCGCTCGAGCAAGCGCTGGAAGAGGAGCCAACGATTCTTGGAGTGGCGCCGATTGCAGCGGTCTTGACCCGCGAGCCGGCAGCGACGTCTGGCCGGGACGAAAGCCACAGAGCGAGAGCGCCGTGGCGGTTGAGCACCACGGCGATGCGGATGCGGCCGATCGCTTCGCCTCCGCACTCGACGGCAGTGGCGACTGGCGTCTTGTGCCCGGTGAGGCCGTGGCGCTTGTGGGCCTCGTCGTCCTCTCCGCCGGTCTGGACCCCCGGACTCGCGTGATGGCCGCGGGGCACCCCGAGTGCCGCTACGTGGCCACCGTGGATCCCACCGATGTGCGCTCAATCAACTTGAATGAGCGGACATCGCAGCGAGGGGGCCCATGTCAGACCCCTCGTGTACGGTCCGTGGATGAGAATGAAAGAGGCGAAGCAGCAGCAGCTCCCGCTGAAGATGTGGGGAGGCGCGCGAAAGGGGGCGGGGAGGAAGCGCCGATCCGCGCGCCGCAACCTGCCACATCGGCCGCGAAAGCGGTTCCGCCGCGCGGCGATCCATCTGACCGTTCGCCTGCGCCAGGAAGTCTGGAACCTTCGCACGCACCGATGTTTTCGGCGCTCCGCCGGGCTCGCGGGAGGGCGGCGTCATGAACCGGCGCGGGCCGGTATTCGCGGACCGCTATCACGCGCACCCTTCAGCCCAGGAGGCGGGCGCGCCGTCAGGTACGTGCTCGAGAATTTCCGGGTTCACCGCGCGTCGCAGTGGGCAGTTCCTTCGGATCGATCCGTTCTGCTCGGCCGCGTGGATGCACATGCGCCTCCGCTGACGGCATCGCACCGGTGGATGCTCTCCCAAGGGACTGCCTCTCGGCTCAAATCCGATCGTCGGTGACCCTACTGATCATTGAAAAGCGAGAGGAGGTGCCCGAGCAGCGCACGCTGTTGAAGAAGACCGCGTAGTCAATCAATCGGATGACGCGACTCGTACACCACCGTGAGCGACATGACCATCACGGCGCGCGAGACGCGCCGACGGGGGGCGCCTGCGAGCGCGAAGGGGATCCGACCGCGGACATGCGAAATCAAACGGATCCGAACCGTCCATTCGCGCGAGCCTTGATGCGGGTGGGAGGCGCTGGGTAGAACGCGCTGGGCTCGTAGACCTTCGGAGGCTTCCTTGAGAACGACCGCCTGCGCAGTCGCGATGACGCTCCTGGCCGCGTGCTCGAGCAGTCCAAAGTCGGCTTCCCTGGCGCCGCCGCAGAACCTCACCTATTCGGCCAACCCCGCGACCTATACGACGGGTGTCGCCATCGCGCCCAACACGCCGAGCAGCCAGGGAGGGGCGGTGGCCTCCTATGCCGTGGCGCCCGCGCTGCCGGCCGGCCTCGCGCTCGACGGTGCGAGCGGAGTCATCTCGGGAACGCCCTCGTCCCCCGCCGCGACCGCCAGCTACCAGGTCACCGCCAGCAATGCGGCGGGCAGCACGTCGGTCGCGCTCTCCATCACGGTCGGGCCCCCGCCGCCGCCTCCGGCGATTCTGGTGCAGCCGGAATCGCAGGACGTGGTGGTCGGCCTGGCGGGGTTCTTCTCGGTCCTCGCCACCGGCACCGGAACGCTCCACTACCAGTGGCTGAACGGGAACAGGGTCATCAACGGCTCGACGTTGCCTTTCTTCTTCACGGCACCGGTCGTCGCTTCCGACAGCGGCGCTGCGTTCAAGGTGACCGTGACCGACGCCGGGGGCGGCAGCGTCACCAGCAACCCGGCGACGGTGCACGTGATCTCCGGGATCGCTCCGGGCGGCACCCTTGCCTCGGCGCGCCGCGACCACACGGCAACGCTCCTTCCCGATGGCACGGTGCTCGTGGCCGGCGGAACCACCGGCTCCGGAGCGACCGGCGCGGCGGAGCTCTACGATCCGGCGACGAACACCTTCGGCCCCGGCGCCACCACGGCGGCGCGCGCGCAGCACACCGCAACCCTCTTGCAGGACGGCAAGGTGCTCCTCGCCGGAGGCAGCGATGGGACCGCGGTCCTCAACAGCGCCGAGCTGTACGACCCGGTCGCCAAATCGTCGACGGCCACGGGAACCATGGCGGCGGGCCGCAGGCTGCACACCGCCACGCTCCTGCCCAACGGGAAGGTGCTGGTCGCGGGCGGCCTCGATGCCACGGGCGCGCTCGCAAGCGCGGAGCTCTTCGACCCGGCGCTCGGCACGTTCAGCGCGACCGGGAACATGACCTCGCCGCGGCAAGGGCATACGGCCACGCTGCTTCCGGATGGACGGGTGCTGATCGCCGGCGGCAGCTCCGCTGCTGGTGCGACGCCGCTGGCCACGGCGGAGTTGTACGATCCCGCGGCGGGGACCTTCACCGCGACGGGCAGCCTCACCGCCGCCCGGTTCTCCCATACCGCGACGCTGCTGCCGGGCGGAATGGTGCTCGTCGCCGGAGGAGCGGACGCGACGGGCGCGATCGCGAGTGCCGAGCTGTACGACCCGGCGGCGGGAACGTTCGCTGCCACGGGCAGCATGGTCGCCGCTCGCCAACTCCACGCCGCCACCCTGCTGCCCGGCGGCAACGTGCTCGTCGCGGGGGGCAGCAACGCCAGCGGGCCCGTCGCCCCCTGCGAGCTGTACGATCCGGCGGCGGGGACCTTCGTGGCGACCGGGAGTCTCGCGGCCCCGCGAGAGCGACCCACGGCGACGCTGCTTCGCAGCGGAAAGGCGCTGATCGCCGGAGGCAGCCAGTCCACGGGCCCGGTCGCCGCGGCCGAGCTGTACGATGCGCAAACCGACACCTTCGCCCCGACCGGCAACTTGACCGCGCCGCGCGGAGGCCACCTCGCGACGCTGCTCGCGGACGGAAAGGTGCTGCTCACCGGCGGAGTCGGGCCCCCCGGTACTGGCGAGCGCGGACCTGTACGATCCCGCCACCGGCACCGCGACCGCGACCGGCAGCATGTCGGTGGCGCGCCAGGGCGCGACGGCAACGCTGCTCCCCAGCGGCAAGGTCCTGGTGGCCGGCGGAGTCGATGCGACCTCGCAGATATTGGCCAAGGCCGAGCTGTACGATCCGGGAACCGGCACCTTCACCGCCACGGCCGACTTGCCGGACGCCCGGGTCGGCCATTCGGCGACCCTGCTCGCGAACGGCAAGGTGCTCATCGCCGGAGGGACGCTCGCGGGCGGCGCCACCGCCTCCGCCGAGCTCTACGATCCCGCGACCGGCACCTTCACGCCGACCGGCGCCCTCTCCGCGTTTCGATCCGGTCACACCGCGACGCTGCTGCCCGGCGGCGACGTCCTGATCGCCGGCGGCACGGACGGCGTCGGGGCCGCGATGGCCACCGCCGAGCGCTACAATCCGGCGACCGGCACCTTCACCGCGACCGGCAGCCTGAACGAAGCGCGGACGTTGCACACCGCGACGCTGCTTGCCAACGGACACGTGCTCTTCGCCGGCGGAACCGGCTCGACCGGCGCGGTCCTCTCCAGCCTGGAGCTGTACGATCCGGCGAGCGGCACCTTCGCCGCAGCCGGCAACCTGTCGGTGGGCCGGGCCCTTCACACCGCTACGTTATTGCCCGACGGAAAGGTGCTGCTCGCCGGCGGCGCGGTCCTCTTGACGCCTCCCACCGCCCAATCGACTTCCACCGCGGAGCTGCTACGATTCCGCCACGGGCAATGTCAGCTTCGCAGGAAGCCTGCTCGCGGGGCGTTCCTCGCACACCGCGACGCTGCTGACGGATGGAAAGGTGCTGGTGGCAGGAGGAGACAGCTCGGGGGGCACGGTCCTCGCGACCGCGGAGCTCTTCCGCTTCTGGTAGGCGGCTCGGTGCGCCTGGTCAGCCCTCCGCTGCCAGGTTCACCTGCGTCTCCGATTCCTGGCAGACGAAGCGCACCGCCGCGGCGGCGGAGTCCGGCAACTCGCACCGACCCTCGTACCTGCGCGTCAGCACGGTACCCGCCCACTCCTCCACCGCGTCGGACGACACGCCCAGACCCAGCGCCGAGAGCCGGCCGGAGACGCGAGCATCGAGGAGAGCCTTGGCCGCCGCCGCGTCGCCGCGCACCTCGTACTCCCCGCGCACGCTCCGCTCGGAAGCCCGCAGCCACACCGGCATGGGATTGTACCGCGCCCGCCCCGTCCGCCGCAGCACGCGGGCTCCGTCCGGCGAATCCGCTCCCAGCTGATATCGCTCCCCCAGGAGCGCGAAGACGCGGCCCAGCCACGGGTCGGCCTCGAGCCGCGGATCGGCCGGGCGAGGCGGCGGGCGCGGGCGCGAGCGGAAGAGGCGGAGGATCTTCCGCAGCATGGCTTATCCCGGCACCGGCGCGGTCTTCCAGATCTCCTCCGCGTACTGCTTGATGGTGCGGTCGGAAGAGAACTTGCCCATCCGGGCGATGTTGAGGATGGCCATGCGCGACCAGCCGTCCTGATCGAGGAAGGCCTTGCCGGCCCGCTCCTGGCACTCCGCGTACGACTGGAAGTCCGCGAGCAGCATGTAGGGGTCCTGTTCGAGAAGGCCCTGCACGATGGGCCGGAACACGTCGGGGTGCTCGGGTTCGAAGAACCCGGAAGCCACCAGATCGAGCACCGCCTTGAGCGCGGGGTTGCGCTCGTAGATCTCGCGCGGCCGGTATCCCTTGCGCTGCAGCTCCGCCACCTGCTCGGCGGTGAGCCCGAAGAGGAAGAAGTTCTCCGCCCCCACCTCCTCGCGGATCTCGATGTTGGCGCCGTCGAGCGTGCCGATGGTGAGAGCGCCGTTGAGGGCGAACTTCATGTTGCCGGTGCCGCTGGCCTCCTTGCCGGCGGTGGAGATCTGCTCCGACAGATCGGAAGCGGGGAAGATGCGCTCCGCCAGCGAGACGCGATAGTTGGCGAGGAACACCACCCGCAGCTTTCCGTTCACCTCCGGGTCGGCGTTGACCACCTCGGACACCGCGGTGATCAGCTTGATGATCAGCTTGGCGTTGGCGTACGCGGGCGCCGCCTTGCCGCCGAAGATGAAGGTGCGCGGCACCATGGGCACCGCCGGATCCTTCTTGATGCGCAGGTAGAGCGCCACGATGTGCAGCACGTTGAGGAGCTGCCGCTTGTACTCGTGCAGCCGCTTCACCTGCACGTCGAAGATGGAGCTGCGGTCGATGGCGACGTCGTTCTCCGCCTCGATGTACCGCGCCAGCTCGTCCTTGTTGCGCCGCTTGATGGCGCGGACCTCGGCGCGGAAGGCGGGGTCCTCCGCCAGCGGCACCAGGCCGGCGAGCTGCTCGAGATTGGTGATCCAGCCATCGCCGATGCGCGCGGTGATCGCTTCGGCGAGCAGCGGGTTTGCCGCCAGGAGCCAGCGCCGCGGGGTGACGCCGTTGGTCTTGTTGTTGAAGCGCGCCGGCCACATCTGGTGGAAGTCCTTCATCAGATTCGCTTCCAGAAGCTGGGTGTGCAGCGCCGCGACGCCGTTGACCGAGTGCGACCCGACCACCGCCAGGTACGCCATGCGGATGCGCTTGCTCTCCGGCGAGCCGTTGCCCTCGTCGATCAGCGACATCCGCGCGAGGCGCGCGTCGTCGTAGGGAAAGCGGCTCATCACCTGCCGCAGGAAGCGCCGGTTGATCTCGTAGATGATGGTCAGGTGGCGCGGCAGCAGGCCTCCGAAGAGGTCCACCGTCCAGGTCTCCAGCGCCTCGGAGAGGAGGGTGTGATTGGTGTACCCGAAGGTGGACTGGGTCACCTCCCACGCCTTCTCCCAGTTCATGGCGTGCTCGTCGACGAGGATGCGCATCAGCTCGGGGATGGCGACGGCCGGATGCGTGTCGTTGAGCTGGATGGCCACCTTGTCGGCGAGGTTGTCCAGCGACGGGTGCGCGATCAGGTGGCGGCGGACGATGTCGTGGAGCGAGCAGGCGACGAAGAAGTACTGCTGCCGCAGCCGCAGCTCCTTGCCGAACATCTTCAGATCGCTCGGGTAGAGCACCTTGGAAATGGTCTCGGAGCGGTTCTTGTCCAGCACCGCCATTTCGTAATCGCCCTGGTTGAAGTACTGCAGGTCGAAGTCCTGCGACGCGCGCGCCCGCCACAGCCGCAGGGTGTTGACGGTGTTGCAGCCGTAGCCGGCGATGGGCGTGTCGTAGGGCATTCCCACCACCTGCTCGCCGCCGGTCCAGCGCACCCGGAAGCGGCCGCGGTCGTCGGAGTGCTCCTCGACCTTGCCGCCGAAGCGCACCGGGATGGCGTACTCGGGCCGGGCGATCTCCCAGGGGTTGCCGAGCCGCAGCCATTCGTCGGGCCGCTCCACCTGCCAGCCGTCCTTGATCTCCTGCTCGAACATGCCGAACTCGTAGCGGATGCCGTATCCGTAAGCCGGGATGTCCAGCGTGGCCAGCGAGTCGAGAAAGCACGCCGCCAGCCTGCCCAGTCCTCCGTTGCCCAGGCCCGCGTCGACCTCCTGCTCGAGGATGTCGCCCATGTCGAGGTTGAGCATCTTCATCGCGTCGCGGGCGACGTCGTAGAGGCCCAGGTTGATGAGGTTGTTTCCCAGCGCCCGGCCCATGAGGAACTCGGCGCTCAGGTAGTACACGCGCCGCGCGTCCTTGCGGTAGTAGCGCTGCTGCGTGCTGATCCAGCGCTCGATGAGCCGGTCGCGGGCGGTGAGCGCGAGCGACATGTAGCGGTCGAGCGTGGTGGCCGAGTACTGGTCCTTGGCGAGCGAGTAGAGCAGGTGGTTGGTGAACGAGTGCAGGAGCGCGGCAGCTTCGTTGGGCGCCGTCGCGCGGATGGGACGGTTCATGCGCGCAACTCTACCAGCACGGGAGCGGTGCGGGGTCCCCGCTGCTGCCGGCGGGCAGTCATGCGCTCAGCGCTCCGGCACCATGTGCTGCCGCACCAGGCCGCTGTTCTTGACGAAGTCCACCACCCGCTGCGAGCGCGCCAGCGTGGCGGCGAGCGCATCGACGTCGTCGCCCACCGCCTCGTCGACGAAGAAGTCGTCGCTGCGCAGCGTGGCCACGAGGTGGTCGCCTTCGTGGGTGAGGTACACGTCCCAGTGCCCCTTGCGCGACTCGCCCGGCACCACGCGGAAATGGTGGGCGGTGAGCGCGTCCGCGAGCGCGGCGCGTTCCTGCGCGTTCGGGGCGTGCACCGCGGTGTCGTAGAACTCCAGCTCCATCGCGCTCGCCGGGTGCTCCGCCGGCCGAGGTGGCCAGTGGCCGCTGGATGCACAGCCCAGCGCGACAGCGAGAACCACGGCGCGCTTCACCGGCGGGGTTGTGCTCCAGGCGCGGCCATCCGTCAACGTCCCGGTCAGCGCACCGTGAAGAGGTAGCCGGCCATCAGCGACAGCCCGCTGGTGCTGCCAGCGTAGTGCGCCACTTCGTGCGGCGCTCCCTCCAGCTGCAGCTGCGCCAGGGCGCGGCCCGGGCCGATGCGCATTCCCATCCCCAGCGCGAGCGCGAACCGCGGCGCCAGCGCGTCGTCCTCCGCGGCGCCGAGATTCGCCGGGAAGGTGCGGCGCACCACCTGCGACTGCAGCCCGACGGAGAGCGCCGCCTCGCCGTCGAGGCGGCCCGCGATCGGGCGGCTGCCGCGCACGCCAACCTGGAGGAGCCAGGCGTGCGCCTTCGCCTTCTCCGCCAGAGCGGGAATGGCCGTGTGCTGATCGATGCTGGCGAAGGAGGTTCCACCCAGGTCGAGCGTCGCCTCCAGCGGCAGCTCGCCGAGTCGCAGCGCGCCTTCCAGCAGCGCCGTGCCCGCCGCGGCGCCGTTCCAGGTGCTCCCGCCGCCGAGCAGCAAGCCCACCGACAGCGACCCGGGGCGCGGCCAGTTGCGCCAGAACGAGCGGCCCTCGCCGGGCGCAACCGGCCGCACTCCCAGCGCCGTGGTGGCGAGCTGTCCTGCGGCCCTGGCCGAAAGCTCCACCGGGCCGGTGTGGCCTGCGGCCGGCGTGTACTCGGCCAGGTAGACGCCCGGGCCGATGCGGCCGCGCATCTCCGTCTTGCCGCCCGCGGCGCAGGTCAGCTCCACGCGCGCCTCGTCGTCGGGCGTTCCGTCCGGCTTCACCACGAAGATCTCCACCTCCGCCGGCGTCACCGCGCTGGCCTCGGCCTGCCGCGTCGCCACCCGCAGGCGCGAGAACGGCGGCGGGTCGAGATCGAGCGGCCGCTCGCTGACGTTCCCCAGGGTGTCGGTGATCCGCAGCGTCGCGCTGCGCACGCCGGGCGGCACCACCATGGGCAGCCGGACGATTCCCTTCCTGTCCGCGCTCACCGGCGAGAGCGCCGTTCCCGCCACCGTCGCCTGCACGGAGGCGCCCGGCCGGGTTTCGATCTCCATCGTGTCGGAGCCGGCCAGCGGGATCGACAGCCAATGCAGCTCGCGCGCTCCGCCCGTCTCGATCTGCGCCAGCACCAGCGCCACCGGTGGGAGCGTGCAGCGCGGGAGGCGTGAAGCGCGCGCGCAGCGAGGGCCCCTTGCGCTGCGGAGGGCCGATGCTGCCGACGCTGCTGGAGAGGGTTACCTTCGCCCCCGCTTCGGCCTGGACCTCCAGCTCCGCGGCCGAATCCTTGCCGAGCACGAGCTGCGCGGGCTGCGCCGACAGGGCCGCGGCGAGAAGGGCGATCAGCGCCATTGCCAGAGCTTCTTCTTCACCTTGATCCCGGGGACCGAATCGTCGCGCACCACCACGCTCTCCACCTGGCGGCGCCGCCCGAACGCGTCCACCGTCACCACGGCGATCTTCTGCCGGCCCTGCTTGAGCGGCACTTCCGCCTGGAAGTTCCCTCCCGACTCCACCGCCACGGGCACGCCCTGCACGAAGACGCGGCTGCCCGGCTCCACCCGTCCCACGACGGGCAGGGTGGCGCGGTTGGTCTCCTTCTGGTTGGGCCACTGCACCGAGAGCAAGACGCGCCGGAGCGCGGCCGCCGGCTGGCTGGGCGTGGGCTGCGCGCGGCTCAGCCGGCTCACCTGGCCCTTCGCCACCTCCACGCTCTTGCCGCTGCCGGCGAGGTGCACCGTGCCGGTGACCGTGGCCACCGCCACCATGCCGTGGCCGTCGGAGGTGATGAAGAAGTGGCCGCCGTCGCTGTGCGCCACCGCGTCGCCGCCTTCCGCCTCCACGTCGAGGCTGGCGTTGCCGGCCACGTCGGACTCGACGCTGCCGCGGACGCTTTGCGCGGATGTTCTGGCGATCGAGCTTCAGCTCCAGGGTGAGCTGGCTCTCGTCGTGAAGCCGCATGCGCACGCCTTCGAACGACACGTCGGCGTCGCCCTTCGCGGTGCGCACGGCGTCACGGCGCCGAACTGATCGCCCACCTTCGCCTCCGCCACGGTGCCGTCGGTCGCGCGGAGCAGCTCCACCTTGCCGCTCTTCGCGGTCACGACGGCCATGCTGGCGCGCGGGCTCGCCCGCGATGCTGGCGACGCATCCCGACGGGCCCTGAGAACGAGTCTCGCCCGCAGGCAAACGCCGCCAGACGCGAGCGCCAGGACCGCGGCTGCGCGACGGCATCCGATCAGACTGTACGGATCGCTCGCTCCAGAGGCAAATTTCCTAGGCGGTTACGCGGATGTAGCGCGCTGCCTACAGGAGCGGCAGCTGCCTGCCGCGGCCCGGGCGGCTGAACGTGTCCGCGCTGCCTCGGCGTCGTGGAATCCCTCGTTCATGCCCAGCCGCTTGACGGTGCTGTCGAAGAGCGCGCGCGCGGCCTCCGCGTAGTTTCCTTCGCCGCGGCCGCGCATGCCGAAGCGCGGGTCGTAGAGCTTGCCGCCCCGCGCCTCGCGCACGCGGTTCAGCACCCGATCGGCGCGCAGCGGCAGCGCCTCGCGCAGCCGCTGCTCGAACACCTGCTTCACCGACCCGGGCAGCCGCAGGAAGACGAACCCGCGCGCGCCGCGCCCCGGCGGCGTGCGCGGCCTCGAGGATGCGCGGGATGTCCGCGTCGGAGAGCCCGGGGATCACCGGCGCGATGTTGACGCCCACCGTCAAGCCCGGCGGCCGCGAGGCGCTCGACGTCGGTCATGCGCCGCTGCGGCGTGGCGACGAAGGGCTCGATGGCGTGCGCGTGCGCGCGGTCCCAGATGGGGATGCTCACGGTGACCGAGACGCGCGCCGACGCGGTTCAGCTCCTGCAGGACGTCGAGGTCGCGCTCGATCAGCGGCGCCTTGGTGATGATGCCCACCGGGTTGCCGTACTCGGCGCAGACTTCGAGGCACCCGCGGGTCAGGCGGTAGCTGGCCTCCAGCGGCTGGTAGCAGTCGGTGACGCCGGAGAAGACGACCAGCTCGCCCTTCCACGAGGGCCGCTCGAAGGCCTCGCGCAGGAGCCGCGGCGCCTGCGGCTTGACGGTGATCTTGCGATCGAAGTCCGTGCCCGCGCCCGAGCCCGAGGTACTCGTGCGTCGGGCGCGCGTAGCAGTAGGCGCAGGCATGGAAACATCCGCGGTATGGGTTGACGCTCCAGCTGAAGCCCACGTCGGGGCTGTCGTTGTGCGAGAGGATCTCGCGGGTGTGATCTTCGTAGACCTCCAGCTCGGCCGGCGGGATCTCGCCGAGGTACTCGACCTCGGTCGAGAGCCACGGGTTGGGCGGATTGGAGATCGGCCGCGGGGCGCCATGCGGCGAAACATGTACCTGAACCGGCGTTCAGGCAACGCGCTTTCGGTTGCCATCGCCCCCGCCGTCTGACACAACGCCCCCTCACAAGGAGGAAAGAAAATGCAGAGCACGTGCGACCGCGCAGTGGGAAGGCGATCTGATGTCGGGCAAGGGCAAGACCAGCGCCGCGAGCGGGACGTTCCAGGACGCGAACCTGAGCTGGAAGGCGCGCACCGAAGGCGCTTCCGCGAGCACCACGCCCGAAGAGCTGCTCGCCGCCGCGCACGCGAGCTGCTTCAGCATGGCGCTCTCGCACGGGCTGGCGAAGGGCGGCCATCCCGCCGCGCCGGCTCGACACCACCTGCACCGTCGAGTTCGGCCCCAAGCAGGGCGGCGGCTTCGAAGTGAAGTCGTCGGCGCTGGAAGTGCAAGGGCAGGTGCCCGGCATCGATCAGGCCGCGTTCCCCAAGGCAGCGGAGGGCGCGAAGACGGCTGCCCCATCTCCAGCGCGCTGAAGATCCCGATGAGCGTCAAAGCGACGCTCGAGGGATAGAGACGCGTAGCGGGGTTTCGCTGCAAAGCTTCGTTTTCCAGCGCCCCGCTAGATTTACCCCGCAAACCAACGCCTACATCGGGTCGGTGCCGTCGGACGTCGATGCGCGGGGACCACAGATGGAGTTCTAGCCCTGCCTGAAGGCGTCGACCCACAGCGTCGAGTTGCGCATCGGGGTCCACTTCTCCGACGTGCCACCTGTCGGGCCCCTCTGCTTGATCCGGGAACGGGTCGTATCCGTGCCTACGCCTCGCAACAACTCGATGAATCGGCCAGTCACTGCGCGTTCGGCGTCGTCGAGAACACAGCCGTACCCGGTAGCGCCGTCAAGCCGCCTGCACCGGGTCGGGCTTGAGCGAGGGAGCACTGCGGCGCAGCCGCGTGACCGATGTTTTACGGCGTTCTCCTCGACCCTGGGAGTGGAGGGGTTGTCCCGGGACGAGTTGACTATGTGACAAAACAATGGCCGCGTGGAGGGAATGGCCGCGAATGAGCGGTCGCGCGCGGGAGCCGGGGACCTCCATCGGTCGGCCGGTGAGGCCGCTCGGATCGCCGGATGCGCATCCAGCGCGCGGCTGTCGCTGGCCGGCGGCCGGACGGCGGCCGCGACGGAGCGGACATAAACACCGTTCGGCGGCGCCATTTCATCGGCCGGACCCGTCCCGGAACGAACGTCCGGGCGAATGCACT
Organism: uncultured delta proteobacterium; assembly: GCA_963792275.1. GTDB lineage: Bacteria > Myxococcota > Myxococcia > Myxococcales > 40CM-4-68-19 > 40CM-4-68-19. The sequence goes on along the minus strand of CAWBVQ010000002.1, from coordinate 71,505 downwards.
AGCGCCGTCGGCCGGCCTGTGCTCCGCAGGCCGAGGTGGCGGAGGATCTGCTCGCTCAGTGACCTCTCGTTTGACGAGTGCGAAGACCTTCCGGCGGCGGCCGCAGGGCGGACGAGGTCTCTACAGTCCCGCCCTGCCTTGGCTGCCGAAGATCGCGCCGCCTCGAAGTCGATGGCGGCGAACTCACTTCCCCGAGGCTACTTAGTGCGGCTCGCGGCTGGACCCGATGGGCGGTCCAATCCGGTCCCACGCATCCTTGGTGGCGTGGCGCGCATCGCTCCAGGGCAGCCTGGAGTCGCCGCGCGCCTGCTCCCACCCCGCTGCAAGGTTCGGCTCAATCTCGTCCCAGGTCATGTCGCCGTGCATCATCCGGGCCTGCCAGCCGTAGTTGTACGCGGGGCGATACGTCTCGTATGGCTCCTCTGCCTTCGCGTAGGGCCGCCCGGGATAGTTGTTCCGCCACCATTCGTCCTCGATGGTGGGGTTCACCGACTCGGCCGCCGCCTTGCCGCCCATCCCACCCGCGACCACGCCGATGGTGGCGCCGACCATCGCGCCGATGGGTCCTCCGACCGCGCCGCCGATGGCCGCGCCGGCCGCGCCCGCACCTGCGGCGCCGACGCCGACGCCCAGCGGATGCGCACCGGGCGTCTGGGTGATGGGGTCGCGGTTCTCCGAGCCTTCGCGCGCGTCGTCCTTGCGCTGCGCCATGTTCGAGCCTCCTCGGCGTGAATTTTGGGCGGCTGCCCTGGCGCGGTAAGCGACGGTCGGGCGTCCGGAGGCGCGAAGGCTTGCAGGGCGGGCAGGCGCGGATGCGCCGCCGCGGAAGCTGCTACCCTGCGCCGCCCGTGGCCGGCCCCGATCGACAGATGCGCGCTGCCGTGCTGGCCGTCGCGGGCGCCGCGATCCTCTGGTCGAGCGGCGGCCTCTTCATCAAGCTCGCGCCCGATGCCGGCGCTCGCGGTGGCCTGCGGCCGCTCGCTGGTTGCCGGGCTCTTCTACCTGGCGGTGCTGCGGCCCGATCTGCGCAAGGCGCGCTGGGCCACCGCCGCGTCGTACGCCGGTTGCATCGTCACCTTCGTCTCGGCCACCAAGCTGACCACGGCGGCCAACGCCATCTTCCTGCAATACACCGGTCCGGCGTACGTGCTGGTGCTCTCGCCGTTCTTGCTCGACGAGCCCTTCCGGCCGCTCGACGCCATCTGCGTGGCGCTCTCGCTCGCGGGCATGTCGCTCTTCTTCGTCGGCAAGGTGGAGGCGGGACAGGCGCTGGGGAACGCGCTCGGCATCGTCTCCGGCGTCTTCTTCGCGCTCGACGGTCGTGCTGCTGCGCCGCGACGCGCGGTCGGGCAGGGAAGACGCGCTGCCGGCGACCGCGCTCGGGAACCTGCTCGCGGCGGCGGTGACGCTGCCCTTCGCGCTGCAGGCGCTGCCGGCCGTTCTCACGCCTCGCGGCGCGGGCGTCTTGCTCTACCTGGGCGTCGTCCAGCTCGGATTCGCGTACTGGCTGTTCATCAAGGGCGTACGCCGGGTGCCGGCCGCGGAGGCGTCGCTGATCTGCATGCTGGAGCCGGTGCTCAATCCGGTCTGGGTGCTGTTGGGCTTCGGCGAACGGCCCGGGCGCGTGGGCCGTGGCCGGCGGCGCCATCGTCATCTCCGCCGTGGTGGTCCGGACGCTTTCGCCGCAGCCTCAGCGCGCGTCGACCACCAGCGTGTAGAGCGCGCCCGCGGCGTCGTCGTACCACCAGTCCAGCGGCCTGCCGCTGCGTCGCCGCCGGCGCGGGAGCCCTGGATGCTGCGGGGGCGGCGTGGAAGGCGGCCCTCCCCACCGCGAAGTAATAGGTGACCGGCCCCAGCTCTACCTTCCAGGCGGTCTTGTCCACCCAGCGGGGCCGCGGCTGCCGCGCGCGCGCCACCTTGTCCTGCGCGATCTGCTCGGCGCTCTTGCCCTGCCACGCCTGCTGCAGCTCGGTGATGCGCGCCTGGACGGCGGCGGGCGTTTCCGGCTCCCACGCGAGCGCGGGGAGCGAGGCGAGGAGGGCAAGCAAGGTCAGGCGCGCGATCATCCGCGCATCGTATCAGCTCAGCGGAGCGCGTTGCGCCAGAAGACCTTGGTGCACCCGCTGGGGCCGCCGGACCCCACCACGCTGCCGTCGGCGCCCACCGCGACGCTGTTCACGCCGGAGAAGGGCATGGTGCCGCAGAGGTTGCCCTGCGGCGAGACGATATCCACCGAGCCGCCGCTCGCCGGGATGAGCGCGTACGCCTTGCCGGCGCGGACCTTGGCGATGTCGGCGCCGTCGCGCAGCCAGGCCGGCGGCGCGTGCAGGGTGGAATCGAAGGGCTGCAAGAGCGCGGACCAGCGGCCGTCGAGCCGCACCACCACGCCGCCCGCGAGAAGCGGCCGCGCCAGGACCCGCGTCGCCGTTCCCAATGGGAAGGGCGCGCCTGCCGTGCCCTTCGCGAATATCCACCCAGATGCCGCTGACGGCGGAGCCGGCCGCGACCAGCGCCAGCACCGCGCCGCTTGCGTCCTGCGCACCGCCCCGCGGCATCGACGTCGAAGCCACCGTCAGGGTTCCGGTCTCGGCGAGCGTCGAGTCGAGCCTGCGCACCTTGAGCCCCGCGGAGTCCGCGCTGAAGACGAGGGCCCCATCGCCTTGGGCCGGGGCGAGCGCCACCATTCCCGCCGGCCCACCGGTTGCGAAGACCGGCCAGTTGTTTCCAAAGGCGTCCCATCCCGCCACCGCCAGGGTGCCGGAGCCGGAGAGGCCCACGAACCCGGATGTCTGCGGGAGCACCTGCGTATCCGCCGCCTGGAAGCTGCCGTTGCGCGTGCCCACCTCGCTGAACTCCGACCACTGCGTGGCGCCGCCCTTCGCCGCGACGATGCCCTGCCCGTCGGTGGTGGCGAGATTGCAGGCGTCGCTCGGCGAGTTGGTCGCGACGTCGAAGGTGAAGGCGGAGGTTGCCGGCGCAGGCATCACGCCCTCGCAGTCCGCGCTCGGACCGGCATCCGGCGCGCCGGCGTCCACCGCCGGAGGAGGCGTACCGCCCGTGCCCGCATCGGAGCCGCCGCCGCCGGCTTGCCCGCCGCCGCACGCCAATGCCGAAAGGACCATCGACCAGCCTACCCAGCGCATGCTTGCCCCCAAGCAGGGCGAACCTGTGCACGGGCGCGAAGTGGGGCCAGGCCGCGACACGTCCTGGCGTTCACTGGACGGCAGATCGAGGAAGGCCGCGAGCACGCGCGAGGCCTTTCCGGGTGTGCTTTCGCGGCGCTTTCTGTAGATCGGGGACATGGTTTCGTTCGCGCAGCTGGGCGCGCCGGAAGCGCTCGCGCTCGCCCTCGGGGCCCGCGGCTACGAGACGCCGACGCCGGTGCAGGAAGCCGTGCTGCGGGCGGACGCCCGCGACCGCGACCTGCTGGTCAGCGCGCGGACCGGCTCGGGCAAGACCGTAGCCTTCGGGCTGGCGCTGTCGCCGCACCTGTTGCCCTTGCCCAGGCCGGGCAAGCCGCTCTGCCTGGTGGTGGCGCCGACGCGCGAGCTGGCGCACCAGGTGGCGCGCGAGCTGGGCTGGCTCTACGCCGGAGGCCGTGTCGCCACCTGCGTGGGCGGGGCGGACGTGGGCGCGGAGCTGCGCGCGCTCAAGGCCGGGGCGCACGTGGTCGTGGGCACGCCGGGCCGCCTCGTCGACCACCTCGAGCGCGCCTCGCTCCAGCTCGAGTCGCTGCGCGCGCTGGTGCTGGACGAGGCCGACGAGATGCTCGACCTCGGGTTTCGCGACGAGCTGGAACGCATCCTCGGGGCGGCGCCGGCGGAGAGGCGGACGCTGCTCTTCTCCGCCACCATTCCAGAGGAGATCGAGCGGCTCGCCCGCAAGTACACCAAGGATGCGCTGCGCATCGCCGCCGACCCGCCCGCGCGGGCGCACGCGGACATCGAGGTCCGGGCGCACGTGGTGGCGCCGCGCGAGCGCGAGCACGCGGTGGTCAACGTGCTCCGCTACCATGCGGCGCCCGCCGCCATCGTCTTCTGCGCCACCCGGGAAGGCGTCACCCATCTCGCGCAGGCGCTGATCGAGCGCGGCTTCTCCGCGGTGCCCATCTCCGGCGAGCTCTCGCAGGCGGAGCGGACCCGCGCCCTGCACGCCCTGCGCGACGGCCGCGCGCGCGTCCTGGTGGCGACAGACGTGGCGGCCCGCGGCCTCGATCTGCCCGACGTGGCGCTGGTGGTCCAGGCGGATCCGCCGCAAAACGCGCAGGTGCTGCAGCATCGCAGCGGGCGCACCGGACGCGCCGGGCGCAAGGGCGTGAGCGTCCTGCTCCTTCCGCCGGCGGCGCGCAAGCCGGTGGAGACGATGATGCGCAGGGCCGGGCTGCACGTCGTCCTGACGCCGCCGCCCGACGCCGACGTCATCCGCGTGCACGACCGGGACCGGCTGGTGCGCGAGATCGATCAGCTCTCGCGCGAGGCGTTCCAGGAGGAGGACGTGGCGCTCGCCAGGCTGCTCTTGCGCGAGAGGGACGCTGCCAGCCTGGCCGCCGCGCTGGTCAAGCTGCGGCGCGAGGCATTGCCGGCGCCGGAAGAGCTGCCGCTCACCGCCGTGCTTTCCCGCCGCAAGCCCGGGGAGCGCCAGGATCTCTCCACCCGCAAGCGCAAAGGCCGCGAGCGCGAGGGAGACGTCTGGTTCCGCGTCAACGTGGGCCGCTCGCGAAACGCGGACCCGCGCTGGCTCCTGCCCATCCTCTGCAGGCGGGGCGGGGTCGATCGGCGGATGATCGGCCGCATCGAGGTGCTCGACGAGGAGACGCGCTTCCAGGTCTCGCGGCCCGCGGCGCCGCACTTCCGCCGCGCGGCCGGCAAGCCCGACCGCAAGGACCCGAACATCCGCATCACGCAGTTGGAATGACCCGCCGCGCTATGCCGTGGCGAGGGGCTGCAGCGGGCGCACGGTGTTGAAGCGGTTCTTGCCCGCGCGCTTGGCGCCGTAGAGAGCGCCGTCGGCGGAATGGACCAGGTCCTCCGCCGTCTCCACGTCCTCGGCCGGGTAGTACGCGAGGCCCAGGCTGGCGGTGATCTTCACCGTCCTGCCCTCCTCGTCCTTGAGCACCACTTCCGAGATGGCCCGCAGGAGCCGCTCGCAGACGCGCATGGCGCCCTCGGCAGGAGTCTGCGGCAGGATGATGCCGAACTCGTCGCCGCCGTAGCGCGCGGGCACGTCGGAAGCGCGCACGCTCTTGGCGATGGCGCTGCCCACCGCGCGCAGCACCTTGTCGCCCACCACGTGGCCGCATTGGTCGTTGACCGGCTTGAAGCCGTCGAGATCGATCATCGCGAAGGCGAGCGGCTCGCCGTGGCGGTCGGCGCGCTGCATCTCCTGCACCAGCCGGTCCATGAGATAGCGGCGGTTGTGCAGGCCGGTGAGCGGATCGGCCACCACCATCTTCTCCAGCCGCGTCTGCAGCTCGCGGATGCGGTCGTGGATCTTCTTCGTGCGCAAGAGCGCCATCACCCGCGCCAGGAGCTCGGAAGGATCGCAGGGCCGCTGCACGTAGTCGTCAGCGCCGAGTTGCAGCCCGCGCACCTTCTCCGCCGTCTCGCTGCGCCGGGAGGAGATCAAGACGGGGAGATACTCCAGCTCGCCGGACTTGAGGCGGGGCAAGAGCTCGAGCCCGTCCATGTCCGGCAGCGTGCGCCCGAGCACCACCAGATCGGGCTGCTCGGTGGCCAGGTACTCCAGCGCCTCCGCGCCGCTCGCGGCCTCGAACACGGCGATGCCCGCGTCGGTGAAGAGCGTACGTTCCAGGTGGCGCTCGGCATCGTCGGCCTGGACGACGAGCACGCGAGACGGGTCGGTCATGCATCCCCCGGGGGAAACCAAGATGTAGCAGAGTGGACGAGGTGCTGTGAACCCCGCGGCGGGGTCGGTTCTTGACGCACATGTCCGCACGGTCTAGGCGTCGCCGATGCGCTTCCACCGCTTCGACCGGCCGGGCAAGGTGAAGCTGGCCGGCATCTCCGAGGACCCGCCCGAGGGCCTGACCAAGAGCGACGCCAAGGACCGCTTCCAGGCGCTCAACGACGAGCTCTTCGAGCTGCAAGACCTCATGTGGGGCGCGCGCACCCACTCGGTGATGATGGTGCTGCAGGGACGCGACGCGGCGGGCAAGGACGGCGCGGTGAAGCACGTGGTGGGCGCGCTCAACCCGCGCGGGGTCCTGGTGACGAGCTTCGGCGTCCCCACCCAGGAGGAGCGCGAGCACGACTTCCTCTGGCGCATCCACAGGCACGCGCCGCGGCTGGGCGAGTTCGCCATCTTCAACCGCTCGCACTACGAGGACGTGCTGGTGGTGCGGGTGAAGGGCCTCGTGCCCGAGCCGGTCTGGAAGGAGCGCTACCGCCTGATCGAGGCGTTCGAGCGCACGCTCGCGACCGGCAACTGCATCGTCCTCAAGTACTTCCTCCACATCACCAGGGCCGAGCAGAAGGAGCGGCTGCTCGAGCGCGAGGAGGATCCCACCAACGCCTGGAAGCTCAACGTGGAGGATTGGAAGGAGCGCGAGCTGTGGGACGACTTCACCCGCGCGTACGAGGACGCCATCGGCAAGTGCGCCTCCGCCGACGCGCCGTGGGTGGTGGTGCCGGCGAACGCCAAGTGGTACCGCAACCTGGTCATCGCGGAGAGCCTGGCGGCGGCGCTCCGTCCGCTGCGCAAGCATTGGCGCGAGACGCTGGACGAGGAGGGGAAGATCGGGAGGCGCGATCTGAAAGAGTGGCGCGCCGCCGAGCGGGCCCGGGCGCCGTCCAGGAAAGCCAAGTCGCGAGCGTAGCGCCACCGGCCGCGCTTCAACCGACGATGACCTTTCGCACGCCGCGGGCGCTGAGAAGCTCGGGCAGGCGCTTTCGTTGATCGCCCTGCAGCACCAGCGTGCCGCCCTCCAGCGCGCCGCCGCAGCCGAGCGCGTTCTTCAGGGCCTTCAGCCAGATTTCCAGATCCGCCGGCTTCAGCTCCAATTGTTCAATCACCGTCACTTCCTTGCCGCCCCTGCCCTTGCGCTCCATTCGCACCACCGCGCGCGCAGGGGCCTTCGCCCTCACCGCCTGCGGGACGGGGCCCTCGGGGAGGTCCTGCAATTTTTCACGCAATGCGCCAAAGGGATTGTGGAATGGCTTTTTCTCGTCATTCATCGCGGCTCGTCGCTTGGGCTCCCAGGGAATGCATGCAACAGTGCCGGTCGTGCTCCCGTCTGGCAAGGGCATCCTCGAGCAGGTCAGGCAGGCTTCGCGCACGCTGGAGCTGGTGACGCCGTACGTGCGAGGCGCCGCCCTGGAAGAGGCGCTGGTGGACGCGCCGGCGCGCCGCAAGCGCCTGCTCACCAGGTATCGGCCGGCGGACATCCTCTCCGGCGCGACCGACGTCGCCATGCTGGGAAGGCTGCGGCGGAAGCTGGAGGTCCGCGTCATCGAAGACGTGCAGGCGCGCGCCTATATCGTGGACGGCCATTGGGCGTACGTGGGCTCCTGCGCGCTGACGCCGGTATCGCTCTTGGATTCGGGCGCCGACATGGGGGTGGCCATCACCGACGAGGTGTCGTTGCGGCTGCTCTACGCGCAGTTCGCCCAGCTCTGGACCCGCGCCGCCCCGATGACCGCCGCGCAGTGGATGCTCGCGCAGCATGCCGCCGACGGCGCCCGGGACATGATGGAGGGCGCACGCCGCGACATGCTGGAGGCCGAGCGCGCGCTGGGCCGCTTCGTGGAGGTCCCACGGCTGCGCGCGGCGCGACGCAACCCCGGCGCGCCGGAGCGACAGACGCCGGAGTTCGTGCGCAGGCGGATGGAAGAGTGGGCCGGGTCGGCGGCGCTGGCGCGGCAGGTCGCGGACCTTCTCGGCTGGACGCTCGGCTCCATTCCCGACGCGGAAGGCTCTTCGGCCTGGACCGTGCTCCTGGGCCAGGACCACGTGCGGGTGAAGCTGGGCGTTCCCGAGATCTTCTCCATCGAGGAGAGCGAGGAAGGCGGCGGCTCCATCGCGGTGACCGGCCTGGAAGGGCGCCTGGGCGGAGGCGGGTGGGCGCACTTGCGCGCCAGCGGAGCCACCCTGGTTCCCTCGCCCTACGCGAGCGCGAGCGGGCTCACCCGCGACGCGGTGCGGATCTCCTTTTCGCCGCGCGAGCTGCCGCGGGTGCGCCCGGCGCTGGAGCCGGCGGTGGCCGCATACCTGAGGTCGCACGCAGCGCACGCCGCCACCGTGGCGCAGCAGTGGTTCGCGAGCAGCGTGCTCGAGTACCTGGAAGACGAGCTGGACCGGCCGCTGCCCTGGCCCAGGGACCGGGCGCGCCCGCTCACCGCCTGAGGCGGTCCCAGGCCACGGCGAAGAACCCGTCGGTGCCCTCGAGGTGCGGCAGGAGCCGCAGCGTGCGGGCGCGGCGCAGCTCCGGGTGCCCCTGCTCGAACGCCGCCGCCACCTCCTCGTTCTCGGCGCGGCGCACGGTGCAGGTGGCGTAGACGATGCGCTCCCGCGCCAGCGCCGCCGCGGTCTCGAGAAGCTGGCGCTGCAGCGCCGGCAGCGAGGCGAAGCGTGCAGGGTCGATGCGCCAGCGGGCGTCCGGGCCGCGGCGCAACGTCCCCAGCTCGGAGCAGGGCGCGTCCACGAGGACGCGGTCGGCCGCCACCGGCGCGGGAACGACTGCGATGCGCTCCTGCGCGTGCGCCCGGGCAGCGCGGGTGCGCAGCCGGGAGGTGCGCGCCCTGTCGGGATCGTGCGCGAGCACCCGCGCCCCTTCCGCGGCGAGCAGCAGCGACTTGCCGCCCGCGCCGGCGCAGAGATCGAGGACCGTCTCGCCGGCGAGCGGTTCCACCAACAGGCCGACGAGCTGGCTTCCTTCGTCCTGCGGCTCGAAGAGGCCGTCGCGCCACGCCTGCGAGCCGAAGAGATTGGGATTGCGGCCCTGCGACGTGGAGAGCGTCCGGCGCGCGGGCGGCGGGCCGGGTCTCGATTCCTTCGGCAGCGAGCCTGCGCGCAAGCTCCTCGCGGGTGCAGAGGAGCCGGTTTGCGCGCAGGCAAACCGGGCCCGGCACGGCCACCGCGGCACAGAAGGCCTGGGCGTCACCGCCAAGCTCGGAGATGAGGTGCGCTTCCAGCCAGTCCGGAAGCGACCACCGATCCGCAAGCCGCAACGGCGCATCGGTCCTGCGCGGCGGAGCAGCAGCGCCGGCGAGCGAGGCCGCCAGCGTTTCCGGCACTGCGGCGAGGTCGCGCAAGAGGCAGAGGAGCAGCACCGCGGGATGCGCGATCCCGACGCCTCCCACCGCAGCCGCCTGCGCCAGAGGGCCACGCCGAAGATGGCCTCGGCGGCGGCCGTGCGCTCGTCTCGCGAGAGCTCGCGATGCGACCGCAGCGCGCGGTCCACCTCGCGCTCCGCCGCCGCGCCGTCCAGCACCCGGCCGATGGCGGGCAAGACCACGTCCTTGCGCAGGGCGGGCCAGGGCAGGTCGCGCAGGCGATGCACCGCGCCATTTTGTCGCCTGCCGCACAAGGCGGCCACCTGCTTCTGCGCGCAAGCGCGACCATCCACATTTTCTTCGCCGATGGACGATCCACGACAGTTGCTGGAGGAGGGCCGCTTCGAGGAGCTGGCCCACGACGATCACCCGCTCTGGCGCGGCCTGGCGCTTCTGGAGCTGAAGCGCTGGCCGGAAGCTGCCCGCGCTTTCGAAGACGCGCCCGACGCGGGCCAGAGCGGCACCATGCTGGAGCTCGCCGGGGCCGCGCGCTGGCTCGCCGGCGATCGCGAGGCGGCGGTCGAGCGCTGGGCCGCCGCGCTGGATGCGCCGTACGAAGGTCCGGCCAGCCGCCTGAAGCCCCCCGCGCTCCTCGTCTACGCGGGCACGCGGATGGGAGACGAACGGTTCGTCCTGCGCGGCACGCGCCTGCTCACCAAGTCCTGGAAGCCGAAGATCCAGCGCATCTGGCCGGGGCCGGTGGCCGGGTTCCTGCTCGGCAAGGTGGACGAGAAGAACCTGCTCGAAGAGGGCTACTCAGACCCGGATCTGGAATCGCGCAGGCTCGCCTCCGCGCATTTCTGGGTGGCGCTGCGCACTCCGGAAAAGGCGCGGGAGCATTACCAGGCCGCGGTGCAGAACGAAGGCGCAAGCGTGCTGGAGGTGGAGCACCACCTCGCGCACGGGGAGCTGCAAGCCTGAAGAGACAGGGCGCACCGGATCAGGAGACGTACCCGGAGGCCTGCAGCCGGAAGAGGTGCGCGTAGCGGCCGTTGCGCGGCCAGCAGCTCGTCGTGCGTGCCCAGCTCCTCCACGCGGCCCTCGCTGCAGCACGGCGATCCGATCGGCCCGGCGCACGGTGGAGAAGCGGTGCGAGATGAGGATGGCGGTGCGCGTCGCGGCGAGCTGCTGCAGGCGCCCGAACAGCTCGTGCTCCGCCTCCGCGTCGAGCGCGGCGGTGGGCTCGTCGAGCACCAGCACCTCGGAGTCGCGCATGAACGCGCGCGCGAGCGCGATCTTCTGCCACTGCCCGCCGGAGAGCTCCTGCCCTTCCTCGAACCAGCCGCCCAGCATGGTGTCGAGCTTCTGCGGGAGCTGGTCGATGACCGGCCGCGCGCCGCCCTCGTCCACCGCGCGCTCGATCCGCGGCCGGTCCTCCAGCGCGGGCACCCAGCCCACGCCCGATGTTCTCCTGCGCGGTCCACTGGTAGCGCACGAAGTCCTGGAAGAGCACGCCGATGCGGTCGCGCAGGTCGCGCGCGTCCATGTCGCGCAGGTCCACGCCGCCGTAGAGGACGGCGCCCTCGGTCGGGTCGTAGAGGCGCATGCAGCAGCTTGATCAGCGTGCTCTTGCCCGCGCCGTTCTCGCCCACGAAGCGCCATCTTCTCGCCCGCGGCCGAGCTTGAGCGTAGACGCCGCGCAGCACCCACTTCTCGGTGCCCGGATAGCGGAAGGAGACGTCGCGGAACTCGATCGTCCTGCGCGCGCGCCCGCGCGGCGGCGCCAGGGCGGGCAACCGCCGCGGCTGCTCTCCGCCGGTGCCGATGTCCAGGTAGGCGAACAGGTTGCGACATGAAGAGGCCGTCCTCGTACAGGCTGCCGATGCGAGGCGAGCGCGGACTGGATGCGACGCCTGGCCCTGGCGGAAGACCGAGAGGTAGAGCGTCATATCGCCGAGCGTGATCGCCGCCGAGCGCCGCGCGCGCCGCCATGAAGGCATACGCGCCGTAGAACGCGGCCAGCGAGACGAGGCCGAGCGCGATGCCGGCGGCGCTCTTGCGCAGCGCCAGCGCGCGGTCCTCCGCGTAGAACTTGTCGAAGAGCGCGCGGTAGCGGCCCGAGCACCAGCGGCCCCAGGTTGAAGAGCTTCACCTCCTTCACGTGGGAGTCGCGGGTGAGGATCCACTCCAGGTAGTTCTGCCGGCGGCCTTCCGGGCGCGCGCCAGGTAGTTGAGCCGGAACGACTCGCCGGAGAAGCGCGCCTCGGCGATGAACGACGGCACCGAGGCCGCGACGATGAGCAGCACCGACCAGGGCGAGAGGCGCACGAGCAGCGCCGCGTAGCTGACCAGGATCAGCGCCTGCTGCAGCGAGCGAAGCCGTCTCCAGCGCCATGCACAGCGGCCGCGCTCGAGGCCTCGCGCCGCGCGTTCTGCATCTTGTCGTAGAAGTCGGCGTCCTCGAAGTGGCGCAGCTCCAGCGTGGCCGCCTTCTCCAGGATCAGGGTATTGACGTGGTTGCCCAGGCTCGCGCGCATCAGGTCGCGCAAGAGCGACTGGCCGCGCGACATGGCGGTGGAGAGCGCCATCAGCAGCCGCCTCCAGCGCGACCAGCCGCAAGACGTGCGCGCGCTCGGCGGCGCTGCCGGTCCGCGCGCGCCAGCACCACCGCGTCCACGATCAGCTTGCCGATCCACGCCATGGCCGCCGGCAGCGCCGCCTGCCCGACGAGGAGCGCCACCATGCCGGCGGCGAAGGCGCGCGACGACTCGCGCACCAGCGCGAAGGTGCGCGGCAGGTAGCGCAGGTACCCGAGCGTGAGCCGGGCGCGCTCGCGCAGCGACTGCGGCGGGGGCGGGCGCGCCATCAATGTTCGAGGATCTCCTGCACCCTGGCCCGGTCCTCGCGCCAGGTGAAGTGCTGGTAGAGCCAGAACGCGTTCTCGCGATCGAGGATCCGCTCCTTGAGGATGGGCACCGCCGCGAGCTTGTTCTCGCGGTGGACCACGTGGTCGATGAGCACGCCGGCCATGGCGGCCGTGAACCATTCGTGCGAGGCGGCGCTGCGCAACAGGTTCAGCTTGGCCTCGTCGCCTGCCTCCAGGTCGATGGCGTGGACGAGCTCCTTGAAGGCCTCTCGCGACATCGCCTTCGGCCCCTGCGGCGTCACGTCGGTGAAGCGAAGCGACGCCACCTCGCCGGCGCGGGCCTGCACCTTGGCCTCGCGCGCGGCGCCGGAGGGCAGCCGGGCCGCGACCGAATACCAGTGGTCCGCCTCGCCTTTGACCGTCATCGGCGCCGAGTCGCGCCCGATCAGCGTCTTCGCCTTCGCGCACGTCCACCCGCGCTCCGGCGGGCGAGGCCACCTCGATCAGCGCCTGCCCCTCGGCTTGTGGCCGGTATTCCACCGCCACGTCCTCGCCGATCACGGCCGCGGGCGGCGCAGGCGCCGGAAGGGGAGCCGGCGCCGGCGCAGGGGCGGGCGCCGGAGCCGGAGCGGGCTCCTTGCGGACGACCTGGCTCGGCCCCTGGCACGCGGCGAGGCAGAGGAAGAGCAGCGCGAGCTTTCCCATGGCGTGTCTTCTTTAACGGGACTTCAGCACTTCGCCATTCTTCATCACGAACTGCACGTGCTCCAGGGCGGAGACGTCCTGCAGCGGGTCCGCCTCCACGGCGATCATGTCGGCGAAGTGCCCGGGCGAGAGCATCCCCACGTTGCTGCCCTCGCAGTTCGCCGCCTGCGGCGGGCAGAGCGGGTCGAGCAGCGCCGCGGCGACGCGGGTGGCGGACTGGATGGCGGCCATCGGCGTCATGCCGTAGCGGACCATCACCGAAAGCTCCTTGGCCTGGTTCTCCGTCCAGGGAAAGCCGCCCACGTCGGTGCCGAAGGCGATGCGCACGCCCTTGCGCAGGGCCTTGCCGAAGGCCTCGCGCTCCATCTTCACCATCTCCGGCCAGACGCCGCCGCGACCCTGCGCCACCCAGATGCCGACGTAGAGGGTGGGGCACCAGTAGACGTTCTGCTTGACGGCGCGGTCGATGAGGTCGTCGGTCAGCCCGTCGCCGTGCTCGATGGAATCGACGTGCGCGCTGAGGGCCGCGTCGATGCCGTCCCAGCCGATGGCATGCGCGGCGACCTTCCGCCCCAGCCGGTGCGCCTCCTCCACGATGGCGTCCATCTCCGGCTTGGTGAAGTTGACCCACGAGCGCAGCGGCCGCTTCGGGTCGTTGGTCTTGTAATATTTGCGGTCCGCATAGAACTTGATCCAGTCGGCGCCGTACTTCACCTGCTCGCGCACCGCCTTGCGCATGGCGTCGGGCCCGTCGGTGATCTGCACGCCCTCGGGAAGGTTTCCCAGCTCCCACGAATACCCCAGGAGCGGGTAGGTGCCGGTTGGCGCGAAGGCGCGGGTGGCCACCGACATGCGCGGCCCGGGGATGACGCCGCGCGCGATGGCGGTCTTCACGTCCACGTCGGCGTACATGGCGCCCTCGGTCTCGAGGTCGCGGATGCTGGTGAAGCCGTTCATGACCGACGTGCGCACCGCGGCGGCGGCGCGGAGGGCGCGGTAGGGATTGCTCTCCTTGAGCAACTGCTCGTCGTAGTCGGCGGCGGTGACGTCGCCCTGCAGGAGCACGTGGGTGTGCGCGTCGATGAGGCCGGGCAGGAGCCAGGCGTTTCCGAGATCGATGGTGCGCACGCCGGCCGCCTGCACCTCGGCCGCGGGCCCGACCTTGACGATCCGCTCGCCTTCGACCAGCACGGCCCAGCCGTCGTGAGGCGCGTCCGAGCGGCCGTCGATGAGGTGCGCGGCGCGGACCAGCACCCGTTCCGGCGGGCGTCTCGGGGGCGGAATGTCTCGGGGCGCCTGGGCGAGGAGGAAGAGGGCGAGCAGGAGCATGCAGGGACCGTCGCACGCCCGCCGCCCCCGGACAAGATTCGGGGACACGCAATTCGGGACACCCTACTTAATTCGGCGTGCGTTGACGCGGACCGGGGCGGAATTCAGTACGGGTGTCCCGAATTGCGGAGGGTCGATGCGGGCAGGCGAGGTCCGGATCGTGCACAGCCTGGAGGAGGTCGGACGCGAGCGGTGGGACGCGCTGCTCTCGACCCGATCCACGCCGTTCATGCGCTACGCCTGGCTCTCCGCGCTGGAGAAGTCGGGCTGCGCCGCGCCGCGGTCGGGCTGGACCCCTTGCCACCTGACGCTCTGGCGCGGCGGGGACGCTGGTCGCCGCCGCGCCCGCGTACGCCAAGGACGACAGCGACGGCGACTTCGCCCGCGACTGGGACCTCGCCTCCTCGCTCTCGCGCGGCCGGGTCGGCTACTACCCCAAGCTCGCGCTGACCGTTCCCTTCACGCCCTGCACCGGCGAGCGCGTGCTGGTGGCGCCGGGAGAGGACCGCAGCGCGTGCGTGGAGCGCATCGTGGATGCCGCGAGGAAGCTCTGCGCGAAGGAGGGCTAGCCCACCTGGCAGGTGCTCTTTCCCGACGAGGAAGGCGCGCGCGAGCTCTCCGAGGCGAAAATGGCGATGCGCGTCTCCTACCAGTTCCACTGGCGCAACGAGGGCTACCGGTCGCTGGCCGACTTCCTCGCCCGCTTCAATTCCAAGCGCAGGCACATGATCCGGCGCGAGATGGCGGCCGCGGCGGAGCAGGGCGTCGAGATCCGCACCATCCGCGGCGAAGAGCTCTCCCGCGACCACGCGAAGTGGGCGAGGCTCGCGCACGCGCTGCACCGGAGCACGGTGGACAAGCTGATGTGGGGCCGGCGCTGGCTCAACGAGAAGTTCTACCAGCTCGCCTTCGCGCAGATGCCCGAGGCGATGGAGGTGGTGGTCGCCTTCCGCGCGGGCGAACCGATTGCCGGCGCCTTCAACGTGGCCTCGGCGACGCGGCTCTACGGCCGCTACTGGGGCACGCTTCGAGGAGCACCCCTTCCTGCACTTCAACGTCTGCTACTACCACTCCATCGCCGAGTGCATCGCCCGCGGCATCGAGGTGTTCGAAGGAGGCGCGGGAGGCGAGCACAAGCACGCGCGCGGCTTTTTGCCCGCGCTCACCTGGTCCGCTCATGCCTTCACCGACGCGCGCATGGACCGCGCCGTGCGCGACCACCTGGCCGCCGAGACGCCCGCCCGATCGGAGAGCATCGCGCGCGTCGCTGCGCGACTCGCCTATATTCAAGGCGGCGTCATGAGTCCGAACCGCAAGCGAGAGGGCGACGTGGGAGTCGCCGAGCCGAAGACCAGGGCGAGGCCCAAGCTCGCCCGGCCGCGGCTCTACAAGGTGCTCCTGCACAACGACAACTTCACGCCGATGGAGTTCGTGGTGCTGGTGCTGAAGCGAGGTGTTCGCCAAGTCGGAGGCGGACGCCATGTCGATCATGCTGCACGCCCACACCCACGGGATGGCGGTGGCGGGCGTGTACACCTTCGAGATCGCCGAGACCAAGGTGCAGCAGACCCTGGCGCTGGCGGAGAAGGCGGCCTTTCCCCTCTTGTGCACCATGGAGCCGGAAGACGCGCCGACATGATGGTCCGGCTGCGCTGGTTCTACTTCCTCTACTACGCAGGCGTCGGCACCTTCCTCAGCTACTTCGCTCCCTATCTGAGAGGGCTGGGATTCTCCGGCGAGCAGATCGGCTGGGTGACCTTCGCGCAGCAGACGGTGGGAGCGCCGTCCGCGCTGGTCTGGGGCTCCCTCGCGGATCGGCTGGGCGCACGGCCTCGCGCGCTCGCGCTCTGCACCGCGGGCATGTTCCTCGCCCTCTCCGGATTGCCCTTCGCGCGCACGCCCGCGCAGGTGGGCCTGCTCCTCGTGCTCTCGGCCCTCTTCTCCGGCGCCATCGTGCCGCTCGTCGACTCCACCACGGTGGAGGCGGTGAAGCGGCGAGCGCGGCCACAGCTACGCTCGCACCCGCCTGTGGGGATCGATCGGCTTCGTGCTGACGGCCCAGGGACTGGGCCTCCTCCTCGCGGCGCGGGGCGATCGCCCGGCGGACTCCGCCATGCCCTTCGCCTATCTCGGCTGCATCGCCGCCTTCACCGCCGTGGCCCAGGGCTTTCCGCGGCTGGCGCAGCGGCAGGAACCCTCCGCGGGAATCGCCCGCCCGCACTGGCGCGATGCCGCGGCGCTCCTGCGCAACCCGCGGCTGCTGCTCTTGCTCGGCATCTGCGCCATCCATTGGGCTGCCTGCGCGCCCTATCACCTCATGTTCGGCGTGCTGGTGCGCGACCACGGGCTCTCGTCCGGCGTCACCGGCGCGGGACTCTCGCTCGGGGTCCTGGCGGAAGTGCTCGCGCTGCTCTGCTTTCCCGCGCTCTTGCGGCGGTTCTCCGTGCGCGCGCTCTTCGCGATGGCCTTCGCGGGGAGCGCCTTGCGCTGGGCCCTGGTGGCGTCGGCCGGCGGCGCGTTCGCGCTGGTCGCCCTGCAGATCCTGCATGCGTTCTCGTTCGGCCTCTGGTGGGGATGCGCGGTGGAAGCCATGCAGCGGGTCGTTCCCGTGCGCCTGCGCGCCAGCGGACAGGCCATCTTCTCCGCCGTGGTCTTCGCCTGCGGCAACGCGGTCGGCTACGCGCTCTCGGGCAAGGGTTACGATCGCTTCGGCAGCGCCTCTCCCCTGTACACCTGGGCAGCGCTGGTGGAACTGCTGCCGCTGCTCCTCCTGCTCGCTCCCCTTTCGCGAGAGAAGCCGAGTGCATAGCTTGCTCGCGAACAGCGAGGGGGAGGTGCGCCCTTCGGCGCGCGGAAGAGGAGAGAAGAGGATGGCGCAACGATCCTTCGGCAGCGCGAAACGGAACCGGCAATACGAGAAGATCAAGCGATTGGCCAAGGCGCGC
The DNA here is from genome assembly GCA_963792275.1 of uncultured delta proteobacterium. Classification (GTDB taxonomy): domain Bacteria; phylum Myxococcota; class Myxococcia; order Myxococcales; family 40CM-4-68-19; genus 40CM-4-68-19. The sequence continues at coordinate 54,430 of CAWBVQ010000002.1, read as the reverse complement.
GGGCGCAGCACCGGCACCGCCAAGCGCATCGCCGCGGCCACCACCAACAAGACGCGGCGGAAGAAGGGCGAAACCAGGGGCGGCAGCCGCGCACGGCAGCGCACCGGCTCGCGCTCCGGAAGCCGCGCGCAGAAGCGGGCCGCGGGCCGCAAGGGCGGACGGGCCAGCGCGCGCAAGCGGTCGCGCAAGTAAGGCATGTGATAGCAATGCGGCGTGGCCGGGTACTCCGGAACGCCGCTGCCGCGAAAGCTGGGCATCAAGGATGGCTCGCGCGTGCGATTGATTGGGGCGCCGGAGCGGTTCGCGCGCGCCCTCGGCGTACTGCCGCGTCGCCGCGGCGAGGCCGACGTGATCGTGCTCTTCGCGCACAGCGCCGCCGGGCTCTCGCGGACATTTCCCGCGGCCCGGAAGGCGCTGCGACAGGACGGCGGACTGTGGGTGGCGTGGCCGAAGAAGGCGTCCGGCGTGTCCACCGACCTGACCGAGGCCTCCGTCCGCGGCTTCGGACTCGCGCAGGGGCTGGTGGACAACAAGGTCTGCGCCATCGACGAGACCTGGTCGGGCTTGCGCTTCGTCGTGCGCCTTGCGGATCGAAGCTAGATGTTCGCCGCGCTGCTTCTCGCTCCGCTGCTGGTCTTCCACGGCAACGTCGCGCTGCTCGACGACGTCTACCGCAGCTTCCTCGACCTGCCGGCCAACACCCGCGCGACCGAGGAGACCGCGCGGCAGGTGGCGATCCGCGTCTCCCGCTTCCTGCACCGCGCCGGCTACGGCCTCGCCACCGTGCGTGCGCACGTGCAGGGCGAGCAGATCGCGCTGCAGATCGACGAAGGGCGCCTGGACAAGGTGATCTTCCTCGGCGGCGGCGCCTTCGAGACGCTGCGGCTGCGGCTGGAGCTGCACATCCAGCAGGACGTCTTCAACCGCTACGAGCTGGAGCGGCAGCTTCGCGACCTGGCGAAGCGCATGGGGCTCTCCGAGTTCGCCTACGAGATCGTGCCGGTCGCCGGCGCGCCCGCGCACGTGCAGGCGGAGGACATCGACCCCATCGAGAAGTATTCGTTCGGCATGGTGCGGCCGGGGCGGCCGTACGAGCTGCACATCCTCGTGCAGCCCGGCGTCTTCCGTCCCGGCCTCTCCCCCGAGCTGGAGATCGATTCGGCGGAAGGCGGCGGCCTCGGCCTCACCTGGCACGACGGGCGGCTCTTCTTCGCCGACGACCGCTGGCAGGTGAGCGGCCGCGCCGCGGGCGCGCTGCGCCAGCGCCTGGACGGAACCGGCTCCGACGTCTCCTTCACCCGGGCGCTGGGAGAAGCCGAGTACGACGCGCCCTCGATCGCGGGCGCGGTGCGCCCGTCGCTGCGCGCCAGGGCCGACCTGAGCGACCGGCAGCGGCCCGACCTGGGACTGGAGAGCTTCATGTTCACCACCCTGGACGCGGCGGCGCAGATCCTCTTCGCGCCGCTGCCGCACCTGAGCGCCTCGCTGGCCGCGGGCGTCGAGCGGCGGCTGCTCTACTCGGTGGAGCCGGGCCCCGCCGCGGTCTTCGGCCCCTCGTACCGATTCGCGCAGACGCGCCAGTACGGCGAGGCCAGCATCACGCTGAATTTCGACCCCGCGTCGCTGCGGCGCGACCGCCATCACCTGCTCTCGGTGGCTGCGCGCGCCTATGCCGCTCCGCGCGCGGGCGAGACGCGCACCCTGCACCTTTCCGGCTCCTACCAGAAGATGTTCACCCTCGGGTGGGACGAGCTCTGGGTGGAGCTGCGCGGCATGTCGCGCACCGGCGCGGTGCTCTTTCCCGAGGAGGGATCGATCGGCGGTGAGGTGCTGCGCGGGCCCTTCGGCTCCGAGTACGCGCGCAGGTACGCGGGCCTCGAGCTGGAGTACCGGTACTCGCTGGTCAGGGACGTCTTCAAGATCGGCCTCTTCCACAATCTCGCCGGCTTCGGCGTGATCGATCGCGCGACCAACCGGGACGACAAGCTCGGCCTCGCCAACGCCGTCGGCCTCGCCGCCCACGCGCTGCTCATCGACGAGTTCCAGCTCGACGCCTACTTCGGCGTCGGGTGGTCGACGCACGCGAAGTTCGACACCGGAGCCGCCCTCGCCATCCGGCAAGCGTTCTAGCGCGTTCGGGGATGTCGTGGGTCCGTGGCACGTGGCACCAGTTGCCGCCTGCCTGCGGAACTTGCCTTTGAAATCGATGCACCAGGTGTCGTTGGGCTGCCGCGTCTCGGCAAATGGCTGCGTCAGCGGCGGCGCCCGCTGCCGCTTCTTCTTCAGTCGGCAGAGGCCGCGTCGCTGGAGGATGTTGCCGATCGAAGTGGTGCTCGGCCAGTCGATCTCAGGGTATCGGTCCAGCATGATCCCGCGCACGCTTCCGCGGCCCGCGGCGGAAGGCATGCAGCTTACGCGCCTGGACGACGAGTATCCTCGACCTCGGCTGAAATCGCGTTCGGGTTCGAGTGCGGATGTACCTGGTTTGCACCCTATGTCCCCGGTCTGGATCCCCGATCCTCGATTGACACAACAGACAAAGGATGCTATTCAAACTGGTCATGAGCGTCGCGCGGCGGCAGACGTCGTTCAAGTTCCCGACTCGCGGAGGGAAGCGAAAGGGTGCCGGAAGGCCGAGGACGCGGCCGCACCCGGGCTCGTCGGTCCCGGGGTGCCGCATCTTCCGCGGCCGGATTTCGCCGCGCGGCATCCGGTGCACGTGACGATGAGGTTGCAGCCGGGAGTGGGGTACCTGCGCTCCTACCAGCGCGCGAAGGTCGTCGAAGGCGCCCTCCGCGCGGCGCGCGATCGGTTCGGCGTGCGCATCATCCATTACTCCATCCAGGGCAACCACCTGCACCTCATCGTCGAGGCCGAGGGCCCGGAGGCGCTCTCGCGCGCGCTGCTGGGGCTGGCCACGCGGTTGGCGCGGCGCCTGAACAAGCTCTCAGGACGGCACGGCGGGGTATTTGCCGACCGCTACCATGCGCATCCGCTGAAGACCCCGCGCGAAACGAAACGAGCCGTCCGCTACGTCCTTGGCAACTATCGCCACCACGCGCTGGAGTACCTGCCGGCCGGGTGGACGGACCCGCTCGCTTCCGCGCGGTTCATGCAGGAGCGTCCCGGCGGGGACGCTCCTGTGGTGGCGCCGTCGGTGTGGCTGCTGCGAGTGGGATGGCGACTGTAGTATCGCTTGATCAGCCGTGATCTTCCCGCGCGACATGACGTCACCGGCGCTTCCGCGGTGGCGGCCACGGCCCCAGTCCCATCGCTGCCTGGAGCTGCGAGGGCATCACGTAGAGGTGCTGCAGAGCGGCGTGCGTGAACAGGAAAAGGTACTTTCGCTGGAAACGTGAGCGCGCCACTGACGCGGATGGCACCCCTGTTCACGCACCAAGCTGAGCACGCGACGAGCGCCCTCCAGTCGCGCAGGGTGTCGCCGCGTCGCACGAGGCGGCAGAGCGCGTCGTCACCGCTCAGTGCGCGGCGATGCGCAGGTCGAGCGCGGCCGCGACTTCGCGGGCCTTCGCCTGCACGAGCCTGGTGTTGCGCGGGCCCATCCGGAGCAGGTGCTTTTCCACCGGCCCCTGCGACTCCAGCTTCTCGTCGGTGAAGCGGAAGTTGGCTCCCTTGGGCTCGAGCTTCGGCGGCTGGGCGAGGACCGGGGCGTCCACCACCCGTTGCAGCGCCTTGGCCAGCACGTCGTCGAACTTCCGGTCGGGATAGCCCAGCTTGTGGTAGGCGGTCACGACCAGCGGGTGCAGCTCGCGCAAGACCTGGGCGAAGCCCTTCGCGTCCACCGAGGCGATCACGTCCGCCACGCCGTCGTAGCGCGCGTAGTCCAGCCTGGGCGCGTTGCCCTGCGGCGCGACCTTGATGAAATCGAGCTGCCGCCGCGGGCTCACGTCCTCCGCGACGTTGTCCACCACCACCACCCAGCGATCGAGCAGGTCGGAAGTGGCGAGCCATTGCGCCCACTCCGGGCGCGAGGAGAGCGCGGCCAGTTGCTTGCGGCCCTCGGCATCGGTCTTCTGCGCCGGCGGCAGGGGCGCCTCGGGCTGCTGCGCCGCGGCCTGCGGCTGGGGAGCAGGCGCCGGCGCTTCCGGCTTCGGACGGTGCAGGTAGAACGCCGAGCCCGCCACCAGCGCCACCGCCACGACGGCCACGATGATCCAGAGCGATCGGTTCCGGTCCATAGGCGGCGAACATTCGCACATCTGCCGGCATTTCAGTTGAAAGCTCAACGCGGCGGCGTGGGCAGCGGGTATGCGCCCGCTTCAGCCCACCACCCGCACCACCGCGCCGAAGGCGCCCGGCAGCGCCGCGGCGGAGCGGATGGCCTTGCGCCGCAGCGAGGGCCGGCGCGAGAGGGCGAGGAGCGCATGGGCCGGCAGCGAGTAATGCAACCAGCGCCTGCGGACGTCCCCGTCGTAACTCCGCAGCGAGGGCCCCAGGTCCTGGGAAAGGTCCTCGGGGAGCGCGTCGATCAGGAGCCCCGACGCGGCGAAGGCGAGGGAGAGCCCCTGGCCCGTGATGGCGTCCACGTAGCCTGCGGCATCGCCCACCAGCGCCATGCGGTCGGCGTGCCGCGCGCGCACCCGCTGGAGCATCGGCCCGGCCCCGCGCACCTGCGAGAGCGGCGCCGCCTCCCCGAGCCGCGCTTGCAGGGCGGGAAAGCGCGCGAGCAGCGCGTCGAACCCTTCCGCCGTGTCGCCTTCGCGCAGGAACGCCACGTTCACCGAGCGGGCGCCGACCGGCGTGACGTAAGCCTCCACCCCGGGCGTCCAGTACACCTCCACCAGGTCCGTCCAGGGCGCGACCGCGAAGTGGCGGCGGAGCCCGTAGCGCTGCGGCCGCCCCTCGGCGCTCTCCTGCAGGCGGGCGGCGCGGCGCAGCGGCGAGTGCAGCCCGTCGGCAGCGACGAGCAGGCGCGCCTGCAGCGTGCCGGAAGCGAGCTCCACCTCGATGCGCTCCGGGAAGGGGCGCGCCGAGAGCACCGAGTCCTGCCGCAGCTCCGCCCCGCAGGACAGCGCGCGCTCGCGCAAGGACGCCGAGAGGACCGTGCGGCGGATGCCGAGCCCGACGCCGGCGGCGAAGCGCGCCTCGACCGCGCTGCCGTTTTCCTGGAGGTAACGGATGCCGTGGAATTCGCGACACGACTCCGGCGGAAGGCGCGCGCCCAGCAGCGAGAGCTCGCGGACCCCGGAGGGCATCAGCCCTTCGCCGCAGGCCTTGTCGGGCGACCCGGCGCTGCGCTCGACGAGGACGGTGCGCAGCCCGCGCTGGGCAGAGCGGATGGCGGTCGCGAGGCCCGCGGGGCCTCCGCCCGCGATGACCACGTCGTAGATCACGTGCGCGACCGCGCCCGCGACAAGAGAGAGCGCGCCGTTTCCCTGGCGATGTGCAAGAGCGTCACCGCGTGCGGCGGCCGCAGCTCTTCAGACTGGAGCTGCCGCTGTGCCTCCGACCGCCGCAGCTTGCCGCTGGAGGTGCGCGGCAGCGTGCCGGGGGCCAGCAGGCGCACTTCGTGGGGACGGACGCCGGTGCGCTCGGTGACGCGGGCGCGGATCCGCTCGGCGTCCGCGACGGAGCCCTCGGTCTCCACCAGGAGCGCCAGCTCCTCGCCCTCGGGGGTGGTCACGGCCACCGCGGCGGCGCACCCCGGGCGCACTCCGGCCATGCCGTCCAGCGCTTCTTCGAACTCCTGCGGCGCGTGGTTCTTGCCGCGCAGGATGATCACGTCCTTGGCGCGCCCGGTGACGAAGAGCTCGCCGTCGAGGGTGAACCCGAGATCGCCGGTGTCGAGCCACCCGTCGCGCAGGACCTGGCGCGTGGCTGCGTCGTCGCCGAAGTAGCCGCGCATCACCGAGGGGCCGCGCACGAAGATGCGCCCGTCGCGGACGTCCACCTCCACCCCGGGAAGCGGCCGCCCCACCGAGGAGAGCTCGCGCGCATCCGCCCGCTGCGAGCGGGGACCGCGGCCGGGCGGGGTGAAGGTGACCGCCAGCGCCGCCTCGGACAGGCCGTACACCGGCATCAGCGAGCGGGGATCGAAGCCGTACCGCGCGAAGCGTTCCGCGAAGCGCCGCAGCACCGCCGGCGCCACCGGCTCCGCGCCGTTGAGGGCAAACCGCCAGGAAGAGAGATCCACGCCCTGCAGCTCGTCCTCGCGGATGCGCCGCAGGCAGAGGCCGTAGGCGAAGTTCGGCGCCGCCGAGATGGTCGCGCGCTTGCGCGAGATCGCGCGCAGCCACAGCGCGGGCCGGGCGAGGAACAGCCTCCGGCGGGATCAGCGTCAGCGGTCCCGGCCGGGCGACGGCCAGGAGCAGACAGCCGATCAGCCCCATGTCGTGGTACAGCGGCAGCCAGGAGACGCCGGCCTGCAGGTCGTCGCGCGGCAGGATGGTCTCGATGCGCGGCCACGTTGGCGAGCAGGTTCTCGTGGGTCAGCGCCACCGGCTTGGGATCCACCGTGGTCCCCGAGGAGAACTGGATCAGCGCCAGGTCCTGCGCCCGCGAACGCTCCGCGAGCGGCGCGCCCTCCGGCACCGCGCGCAGGCCGAGCGGAGGCCGCGCCTGCGAAAGCGCCACGCCGAGCAGCCGCGAGATGCGCGAATCGCTCAGCACCACCTTCGCCCCGCAGGCGATGAGCATGCGCGCGGTGCGCCGGTGGAACTCGTCCAGCCGGCCCAGGCGCACCGGCGGATAGAGCGGCACCGGCACCGCGCCGGCGAGCACTGCGCCGAAGAACGCGTCCATGAACGCGGGGCCGGTGGGCAGCACGATGGCCACCCGGTCGCCGCGGGCGACGCCCAGCTCGCGCAGCCCTCCCGCAGCGCGACAGGCCCGCGCGTAGAGCTCCGCGAAGGAGAGCGGGGTCTCGCGCTCGCGCCGCGTCCACGAAGGTGAGCCCCAGCCGCGACGAGGCTGCGCTCTCGAGCGCCTCGCCCACGGTCGCGTGCCGCGGCGGCACGGGCGGCCCGCCTCTCAGCATGCGGCCTCGCCGCGCCGCCGCAGCACCAGGGCGGCGAGATCGCTGACGGTGCGAACGGCAGCCGCGTCCTCCTCTTCCAGCGCGACGCGGAACCGGTCCTCCAGGCCGACGAGCAAGGTGAGCAGGCCCACCGAGTCGAGCTGCAGGTCGGCGATCAGGTCGTCCTCGGGCCGCGCCTCGCGCCCGACGCCCAGCTCGTCTCGCAGCACGCGTCGGATCTCCGCCCAGCACCTCATCCATGCGGGATGAACCTCGGCACGCCGTCGAACGCCCGCTCCCAGTCGCTCCCCAGGGCGCGCTCCTCGGCGCGGATGCGGACGCGGAGGATGGCGGCGTTGAGCGCGGAGAATACCGCGGCGCAGATCCAGGCGCCGTGGGCCAGCGGCACGCAGAGCATCTCGCCGGCCACCGCCAGGTAGTTGGGATGGCGCAGGAACCGGTAGGGGCCCTTGCGCACCGGGGCCTGGCCGGGCACCACGATGACGCGGACGTTCCAGCGCCAGCCGAGCGAGGCGATCGCCCACCAGCGCAATCCCTGCGAAAGCAACGCCAGACCCGCCGCGGCGAATCCTGCCGCGCCGGGGAAGGGACGGCGCAAGAGCAACACCTCCGCCGCGCAGGCGGGCAAGAAGAGCGCGTGCACCGCGGCCATGGCGCGGAAGTGGAGCGCGCCGCTCTCCACTCCGCCGCGGCGAGAGCGCGATGCGGGCATTGCGCCGCGAGAGCCGCAGCTCGAAGAGGCGCTCGGCGCCGAAGAGCGCGAGGAAGACGAGGTACGGCGCTACCATTGGAGGAGCACCAGCTCGGAGCAGAACCCGGGACCCATGGCGAGCAGGAGTCCGCGGTCGCCGGGGCGCGCCTCGCCCGCCGCGAGCAGGTCGGCGAGCACGAAGAGCACCGAGGCGGAGGAGAGGTTGCCGACGTGCTGCAGCGAATCCCAGCTCCGCTGCAGGGCGGCGCGGGGCAGCTCCAGCGCCTCCTCGAACGCCTCCAGCACCTTGGGGCCGCCGGTGTGGCAGACGAAGTGCGCGAGGTCGGAGCGCCGCAGGCCGTGGTCGGCGAGGAAGCGGTCCACGTCGAGGCGCAACCGCTCGCGGACGAGCTGCGGCACCGCGGGCGAGAGCACCACCTTGAAGCCGGAGTCCACCACGTCCCAGCCCATCACCCGCTCGGTGCCGGGATAGAAGACGGACCGGGTGGCGAGGATGCGCGGGCCGCGACCGCGTGCGCCCCCGTCCAGCACCGCCGCGGCGGCGCCGTCGCCGAAGAGCCCGCTGGCGATGATGTTGGGGATGGAGAGGTCCTCGCGCTGCAGCGTGAGCGAGCACAGCTCCACCGAGAGCAGCACCGCCACTTCGCCGGGCGCGCCGCGAAGCACGTCGGAGGCGCGGGAGAGGCCGGCCGCGCCCGCCACGCAGCCCAGACCGAAGAGCGGCGAGCGCTTCACGTCGGCGCGCAGCCCGAGCGGCTCGACGATGCGCGCGTCGATGGAGGGCGTCGCGATGCCGGTCACGGTGACGAAGTAGAGATGGTCCACCTGCCCCGGGCGCCACGTCGGCTGCCAGGAGCGCCTTGCGCACGGCCTCTGCGCCGAGCTCCGCGGCGACCCGCGTCCAGGCCGCGTTGCGCTCGGCGAAGCCCTGCAGCGCGGCGTACTCCTCGAGCGGCAGCGCCAGGTGCCGGCCGCCCACCCGCACCGCGCGGTGGAGCTGCTCCAGCCGGTCGAGGTTGAAGTGCTTGCGCCCCCAGAGCGCGCGAAAGGCGGCGAGCAGCTCCTCCTGCTCCGCGAAGTGCCGCGGCAGCGCCCGTTCCACCGAGAGGATGCGCGGCGGCATTCCAGCAACGATGTCGCGCGCGCCGGCAGGTTTCACTTCGGCAGCTCCAGCGGGAGCGTGAAGCGCACTTCGCGCTGGCCGTCCCTGAGCAGCGGCAGCGGCACCCGGAAGGAGTTCTGCACCGGCCAGCAGGCGGCGTGATCGCGGGCATCGCAGGCCACTGTGCGCACGGTGACGACCAGCTCCGAATCCACGTCCAGGTCGTGCGCGGCCGCCGCGTGCAATTCCACCCGCTGCCGGCGGCCGCCGCCAGACTCGCCGCGCGCCAGCTCCGGCGCGACGTGCAGCAGGTCGCTGCGCCGCGAGACCTCCAGCGCCACGCTCCAGGGCGCGCCCTCGGAGAGCTCGAATCCCTCGGGGGCGGCGATCTCGAGGACGAGCTTGCCGTCGCCGGGAGCGAGCCCGACGCCGGCCGGAGCCTCGAGCAAGGCGGTGAACCAGCCTGCGCCGCTCGCGCGCCCTGGAGGCTCCACGGGCGCCGCGACCCCGCGCTGCGGCTCGGGCGCGCCGCTGACCGGCAGCTCCCGCGCCCGCGCTCCGTCGGCCGATACCACCATCAGACGGTGGTGATTGGTGTCGGCGACCAGCACCTGGCCGTCGGGGAGCACCGCGAGCCCGCCGGGCTGCTCGAGCTCGCCCGCGTAGAAGGGTTCGAGCCGCAACCCGTCCGGAGAGAAGCGCTTGAGCTTGTCGTTGTAGGTGTCGGCGACCAGAAGGCCCGAAGAGCGCGTGGCGGCAACGGCCAGGGGGTGCTGCAGCATGCCCGGCTCGATCTTGCCGGTCTTGTCGCCGAAGTCAAAGAGGCCCGGGCCGCCGCAGAGCGAGTAGATCTTGCGCTTCTTCAAGGAGATGGCGCGAACGCCGCTCGATTCGCTGTCGGCCACGTAGAGCACGTCGCCCTGCAAGGAGAGGCCGCTGGGCTGCGCGAGCGCGGCTCCCAGCCCTTCGCCGTCGATCTGCGCCTCGCGCCCGTTCCCGGCCAGCGGCTCGACGAACCCTCCCTCCACCCTCGCCACCTGGTGCGACCCCGCCAGCGCCACGAAGAGCTCGCTGCCGCGGACGGCCACGTCCCACGGCGAGCGCAGCGCCGTGGCGAGAGCGGGCGCCCGCTGCAGCAGCGGCGTCCGCCCCAGCTCGCCGGTCCCGGCGACGCGCGACAAGGTCTTCTCGCGCAGGTCGGCGCGCGCCACCAGGTGGGCCCGGGCGTCGGCGATGAAGAGCGCGTCGCCCTCCACGGCAAGCCCTTGCGGGTCGTCGAGCGCGCAGGCGGCAAACGGCCCTTCGCGAAACCCGCGCAGGCCGCTGCCGATGGTCTCGCGCACGAGGCCGTCCCCGTCGAGCACCAGCACGCGGTGGTGCCCCGAGTCGGCCACGAAGATGCGCTCGTTTCCCACCGCGACCTTGCCCGGATACCTGAGGGGAAGGTCGGGTTCGGCGGGACGGCGGACGGCGTGGAAGGGCTCGCGGGCGAGCGTGCCGCCCTCGCGCGCTTCGTCGAGCTGCTTCTGGACGAACGCTTCCAGCACGGCGGGGTCCGGTTCGCCGGGCGCCACGGCGGCGATCGTGCCGTCGGGCCGGATCACGATCAGCGTGGGCCAGCTGCGCACGGCGTACGCCGACCAGATGCGCATCTCGCTGTCCACCGCGACGGGGTGGGCCACGCCGTACCGCCGCATGGCGGCGAGGATGTGCTGGTCGTCCTTCTCCGCGTCGAACTTGGCGGAGTGCACGCCGATGACCACCAGCGGATCGCCGGCGTGCCGCTCCTCCAGGTCGCGGAGGATGGGGAGCACGTGCATGCAATTGACGCAGCAGTAGGTCCAGAAATCCAACACCACCACCTGCCCGCGCAGCTCGCGGATCGAGAGTGGCCGATCGGCGTTCAGCCATGCGGTGGCGGAGGTGAGCTCGGGGGCGTGGATGCGCTCGCGCACCCTGCCAGATGGCGCACAGGATCGCCGCTCCCGCAAGCCCCGATCAGCGCAGGGCGACTCGCACGCCGGGCAGGCTAGAGCATCTCCTTGCCGGCCTTGGTGTTGACGGCGGCGCGCAGGGCAGCGAGGTCGCGCTCGTCCGGTCTCCACTCGCCCAGGTGCGAGAGGCGCCGCAGCGCGAAGCGGTGCTCCGCCGCCACCACCGAGGACGCGTTGCCATTCGCGGGACGCGGTGCGTCGGCCCGCGCCACCTTGGCGGTTTCGTGGCGGTGATGGGGGTCTACCTTTCCCTCGGCGTTGACGCGGATCTTGGAGAACCACACCCGCCCCACCGTGGCGGGCTTGCGCCTCTGCAGCTCGAGCGACATCCCGATGCAGCGCACGAAACCGTCGCCGTCGTGCACGAGAGCGCGCTCGCCCACGAGGAACCGCTGCATCGATGGGTTGGAAATCCGCCGGAGCTCGCCCGGCGCCGTCCTTTGGAAGAACCAGAGCGTCCTGCGCTGCATGGGACTTGCGTACCATGCACTCCGCCGCCGGCTGGAGCGCCGCGCGCGCTGCGTGTTCAGCGACCGACAGCCTCCTCGACGAGGGCGCGCAGGAGCGACCGATGGCACCGGTCGTCGTCCTCGCACGCGCTGGAGCAGAGCAGCGTGATGGTCTCGCCGCGGCGCACCCGCTCCGCCAAGGCCTGGATGCGCGGGACTTGTTCCTTCATTTCCCGCAGATAGCGCTCCTTGTACTCCTGCCAGTCGATCTCGCGCCCCCGCTTGCCGTAGGCGTCGGCGTGGAGCTCCCGGCTCGGCCCGAGATTGGGGTCCCACTCATCCCACGTCTCCTCCTCTTTGCGCACACCTCTCGGCCGATAGCGGCAGATCAAGAGGCGCAGGCCATCTCCCGGCAATCGGCGGTCGTTCCAGCGGCGCGTACGCATTGGCACGATGTGGGTGTTGTAACCTGTCATTTACCGCACGAATGAATCTTCTCAGCCGAACTATTCTGAGGTACTTTCGGGGCGTTCCGGGAGAACCGTTTGCCTTCGCCTCGCCTCCTCGTCATCGCCGACCCCAAGGTCCTGCCCGCCCTCACCAGCGGCCTCCGCGAAGGGGGACGATTCGACGTGACCGCGATGCCCTTGTCGGACGCGGCTGCGGTCCAGGCGGCGGCGGACGGCGCGGACGTGGTGGCCCTCTTCTACGGAGGCCCCGGCGCGCCGCTGCCCTCCGCGCTCCAGGCCCTTGCCCCGCGGGTCCGGCAGCGCGGCGCCCGCCTCGTGGCCGTGCTGCAGCGTGACCAGGCCGGGCAGCGGGACGAATGCTTCCGCGCCGGCGCCAGCGATCTGCTCTTCATGCCGATGCCGAAGGACCAGTTCGTCAGCCGGCTGGAGGGGTCGGTGGGGTTGTCCTGGAGTTGCCAGGAGGGTTCGCCCTCGCCCGTGGCGGTGGCCACGCGCAACGCCGCTTCCAGGGTAGATGAGGCAAAGATTTGCGCGGGGGGAATCGAGGCCACCTCCGAGCTGCCGCTCAAGGCGGGCGACACGGTGCGTCTCTCCTGGGGCGGGTTCCAGAGCTGGGGCCTGGTGGTGCGCGGGTCGCCATCGGCGCAGATCCGCTTCGCCGGCCTCGCGCCGGACGAAGAGTTGAAGATTCGCGACTGGCTCAAGTCGGCGACTCCGACACCGGCTGGAAGGCGTGCGCCGCCGCCGCCCTCGGCGCCCACGCCTCCCGGCGGCAGCCCGCCGGTCTTGGTCGCTCAGCGCGTGTCTCTTTCCGCGCCCGTGGCGGAAGAGCCGTCCGTCCCTGCGCAGGCGGTCAATGGCGTTGCCACGGCGCGCAGCGCGCCGGCCGCCGGTCCGCCCCCGGGCTTCGCCGATTGGCATGCCGGCCGCGAGAACCGTCCCCGGATCGCGCCCGCCGGCGCTGGTCCGCTTCCGCCCAGGGCGCCGGAGCCGCTCGATGGCGACACGTCACCGCTCTCCGCGCTCCTCGAAACGGCCGCGGCCGAGCCCGCCTCGGCGCCGGCGCTGCCCTGGCCGACCGCCATCCCCGACGCGGATGCCCGCGCCGCCGGCATGCAGGTCCTCGCCGGCGAACCCGTCGACTCCGCCATCGCCGCACACGTGGCCGCCTCGGCGAAGAAGATTCGGCGGGATGCTCAGCGCCGGTGAGCGCGCGTCGATCGAGAGCAAGGGGCCGGAGTCGCACTTCGCCGATGCCCTCGCCGCCCGCATCGCGCTCGACGCCGCGGCCGCGGAAGCCCTGCGCCTTTCCGCTTCCGGCCAGGCCGCCGCCGTGGACACCGCGGCCCTGGCCTCGATCACCCGGATGGCCGACGACGCCGGAACCCGCCTGCAGAAGGAGGCCAACGCCGCCATCGCGCAGGGCGAAGTCGAGAGCCTTCAGCTCATCACCGCCGCCAGCGCGTCGCTGAGCCGCGACCTGCTCAACTTCAAGGAAACCGCCGACCGCCTGCGCGGCCTCGGCGCGGCCCGCCGGTTGGGAGCCGGCGCGCTCGACCCGGAGGTGGTGCTGCCGGGCCAGCAGCCGCGGCCCAAGCCCACACCCGCCGCGACGCCTGCGGCGGTGAAGCCGGAGCTGCGCGATTTCCAGGGGTTCGACCAGCCGCGCGGGCGGGGCAAGAAGGTGCTCGCGGCAATCGTGGTGGCGGGCCTGGTGGCGGCGGTGGCGAATGCCGTCTATTTCGGCCTGCCGCGCGTGCGGGAGGTGGACCCCCAGCAGGCCGGCGCGGCGGTGGAGCGCGTGGAAGCGTCGGGTGAGTCCGCCGTGGTTACCGTCAAGCCGGAGTGGCGCGCCCAGGCCATCGACCCGCTCCTTGCGACCCTCCGCGAGCGCGGCGTCAAGCGCGCGCTGCTCATGCTCAAGGACGGCAAGATGGTGGGAACGCTCGACGTCGCGACCGGCAAGCTGGTCTTGCTCAGACCCGCCGCGCCGCGCTGACCTGACTCAGAAGCCGGAAGGGATCTCGACGGCCGGATCCGAGCCGCCGCCGCCGTGCAACGTCTCCGAGTACTGGTAGTTCCCGGTGACGCCGTCGAGGCAGGTCAAGGTCTCGGGACCGAAGCCGGGGAACGAGCCGCAGGCGAAGAAGGTCACGTCGTCGACCTTGCCGCCGCCGGCGTCGGGACCGAGGACATACCAGTACCGCATGCGGATGCCGCCGTCGAAGCCGTAGGGAACCTGCGTCCAGCCCGCCCTGGTCGGGTCCCACTGCGCGGGCTGCCCGATGTGGGCCAGCGCCGGATCGGGGTTCATCGCGCTCGTGCTCGCGGGGGCAGGCATGGTCTCGGAGGTCGCGAACGTGCCCTGCGCATCGTAGACGGTCTTGAAGTGCGCCTTGAACTTGCCGATCACCTCGAGCATCTCGGTGCGGTGCGATCGCGCGGTGAGCCGCTGGTAGCCGGGGATGGAGATGGCGACCAGGATGCCGATCAGGCTGATCACGATCATCAGTTCGATCATCGTGAAACCGCGGGAATGGCGATGCGAGAACTTGCCCATGGGGGCATTGTCACCGGACTGGCAGGTGCGGGCAACACCTGGCGCGGCGGCTACATCGTCCTACTTTTTCCGCTTTGGAAGCAGGTCGGCCGGCAAGACGGCGCCATTCCCGAACTTTTCCGCTATCTGGTCGAGGGATTGATTGAGTCGATCCCGCTTTTTTCTGTCGCCGTCGAACAGCCCCAGTTGCGGTGTCACTGTACCAAGGTCGCCGGCATGCACGCCGGTGAGTCGGATGGGGTGGGCCTCCACCTTCCCCAGGAGCCGTAGCGCCGTACGGTAGATTTCCGCGGAATCGTCGGTTGGAAGCGGCAGCGTTTCCTGCCGCGTCAGCACGCGGAAATCTGCGTACTTGATCTTGAGGTGCACCGAGCGCGCCTTCACTCCTGCGCGCCGCAATCGCGCGCCCACGCGCAAGGCCTGCTCGTGGATGAAGGGGTGCAAGTCCTCGCCTTCCAGATCTTCCTCGAACGTCTCCTCCGCGCCGATGCTCTTGGCGTCGAGGTCCGGTTCGACCGCGCGCCCGTCGATGCCGTTGGCGAGATCGTGCAGCCAGGGGCCCGCCGATCCGAGTTGCGCCTCCAGATATGCGCGGTCGGCCCGGGCCACGTCGCCGATCTTGCGCAGTCCAAGCCGCTGCAGTTGCTCGTCGGTGCGCGGGCCCACTCCCCACAGTCGCGAGGCTGGAAGCGGCGCGAGGAACTCGCGGACCCTTCCCCGCGGCACCTCGAGGAGCCCGTCGGGCTTGCAGAGGTCGGAGGCGATCTTGGCGGCGAACTTCACCTCGGCGATGCCCACGCTCGCGGTGAGCCGGGTCTCCGCCTGGATGCGGCCCTTGATCGCGCGTCCCTGCGCCGGCGCAGGGCCGAGCAGCGTCTGCGAGCGCGTCACGTCGAGGAACGCCTCGTCGAGCGAGAGGCCCTCCACTTCGGGGGTGAAGGAATGGAAGATGGTGAAGATCTTGCTCGCTCACCTGCGAATATCTGGCGAAGTCCGGGGGCACGACCACGAGCTGCGGGCAGAGGCGCAAGGCGCGCGCCATCGGCATCGCCGAGCGCACCCCGAAAGGCCGCGCCTCGTAGCTGGCGGCGCACACCACGCCCCGGCGCGAGGCGCCGCCCACCGCCACCGGCTTTCCCCGCAGCCGCGGGTCGTCGCGCTGCTCCACCGACGCGTAGAACGCGTCCATGTCGACGTGCAGGATGGCCCGGTCCACGGCCGCGCATGATACGTCACTGGGGACACCATGCGCCCTGCGGGCGGCGATGATGTCCCCGGCATGATTCGGCCGCAGGAAGGATTTCGCAGATGTTCGCGGCGATGGAGAACCGGGTGCGGCGGTGGCTGCACGGGCGCGACCTCGCCGTCTGGTACTCGCCGGAATACCGGCTGCCCTTGAGCGCGCTGGAGGCGCGCACCGGGTTCCAGACGCGCCGCGCCGACTTCGCGCTCTGGTTCCTGCTCGACCGGCACGCGCTCGGCCGGGGAAATCTACGGGTGCCGCGGAGGGCCGGGTACCACGAGCTGGCTCGCGTCCACACCGCGGAGCTCCTCGATTCGCTGGGAAGGCCGGAGACGCTGGCGCGGGTGTTGAGCCTCGATGCGGGCGACGTGCCGGTGGACGAGACCATGAACACCGTGCGCCTCGCCTGCGGCGCCACCATCGACGCTGCCCGGGAGCTGGTTTCGCCTGCGAACGCGCGCAAGCTGGCCCGGCGGGCGCTCAATCTGCTGGGCGGGTTCCACCACGCGAAGCCCGACGTCGCCGGCGGGAACTGCCCGGTCAACGACGTCGCCATCGCGGTGGCGGCCGTACGCGCGGAGGGCTTCGCCGGCCGCGTGCTGGTGCTCGATTCTGGACGCCCACCCACCCGACGGCACGGCGGCGTGCCTGGCGGCGGACCCGTCCTGCTGGATTGGCTCCATCTCCGGCTCTTCGTGGAATCCGCTGCCCGAGGCGGTGGACGAGACGGTCCTGCCGGAGCGGGCAGGCGACGGCGCGTACCTGGCCGCGCTCGACGCGCTGCTCGGCCGCATGCCGGAGGGAGAGCTTGCCTTCGTGCTGGCGGGCGGCGACGTGCTCGCCGAAGACGCCGTGGGCCGGCTCGGGCTCACGCTGGAGGGTTGCCGCGCACGCGACCTGCGCGTGGCCGATGCGCTCCTGCGCGTGCCTTCGCTCTGGCTGCCTGCCGGCGGCTATTCGCCCGCGGCGTGGCGCGTGCTGGCCGGCACCGGTCTCGCGCTCGGCATCCACAGCCGCGCGCCGGTGCCGGACGACTACCGCCCGCTCGCTCGCCAGATTCTCCGCCATCGCGAGCAGCCTGACTCCCCATGACCTCGGCGAGCCGGAGGCCGGCATGGACGAGGTGGCGGAACAGCTCGGACTCTCCACCCCGCGCCGGCGCCTGCTGCTCGGGTTCTACAGCGCGGAAGGGCTGGAGCATGCGCTGCATCGCTACGGCGTCCTCGGCGAGCTGCGGCGCATGGGCTATGGGCCGTTCCGGGTGGAGCTGCACGAGCACGGAGTGGGACAGGGCGCGCGCCTGCTGGACGTCGCCTCCGGCCAGATGCTCATCGAGGTGGTGTTGGAGCGCGCCGAGGTGGCGGGCGCGCGCGTGCTCTACGTGCACTGGCTCACGCTGCGCAACCCGCGCGCGAGGTTCTCTCCGGAGCGGCCGGCGCTGCCGGGCCAGGACGTGCCCGGGCTGGGCCTTGCCGCGGAGCTCGAGGAGATGCTCTTGCGCATGGCGGCGCGGCTCGGCCTGGAGGGGCTGGCGTTCCGCCCCGCCGCCTACCATCTGGCCTTCGCCGGGCGCGCGACGCTGCGCTTCGTCGATCCGGCGCGGCAGGGCAGATTCGAGGCGCTGGTCGACCTGCTTTCCGGGATGCCGCTGGCGGAGGCGACTCGCGCGGTGGCGGAAGGACGCGTGCGCCTGGACGGCAAGCCCTACGCGTGGGAGGCGGAGGAGATGGTCAAATGGCTGCAGGCGCGGCCCGACGACCGGCCCGCCATCGAGGCGGCGCGCGCCGCCGCCCGCTTCACGCTTTCGTGAGCAGATCCTGCAGCTCCTGCCAGCGCGCGTAGAGCCGATCGACTTCCCCCGCGCTCTCGTCGAGTTGCCGCTGCCACTCCGGGACGCGCTGCGGTTCGAGGCTGTACGTCTGCGGGTCGGCCAGGGCGCGCTCCGCCTGGTGCCGCCGCGCCTCCGCGCTCTCGATCAGCGCCTCCATCGACTCCAGCTCCCGCTGCTCCTTGAAGGAAAGCTTGCCTGGCTTGCGCGGCGCGGGCGGCTTCTCCCTCACCGCCTTCGGCGGGGCAGACGCGGACGCCGTCTTCTGCGGCCGCAGCGCGAGGTAGGTCTCGTAGTTGCCCGGATAGCGCACCGCGCGTCCCGCCTCGTCGAAGGCGAGGATGTCGGTCGCCACCTTGTCGAGGAAGTAGCGGTCGTGGGTGACGAGGAGAACGCTGCCGCCGAACTCCAGCAAGAGCTGCTCGAGCACGTTGAGGGTGACGAGGTCGAGATCGTTCGTCGGCTCGTCGAGCGCGAGCAGATTCGCGCCGCGCAGGAAGAGCCGCGCGAGCAGCAGGCGGTTGCGCTCGCCGCCGGAGAGCGCCTTGACCAGCATCTTCTGCATGGGCACGGGGAAGAGCAGGTCTTCCAGGTAGTCGCGCAGCGCCACCCGCCGCCCGCCCAGCTCCACGTAGTCCTCGCTGCGGCGCACGTCGCCGGCGATGCGCTCGCCCAGCGCGCTCTCGTAGACGGTCCATTCGGGGTCGAGCTGGGCCCGCTGCTGATCGTAGTAGGCGATGCGCGTGTTCTTGCCGGCGATCACCTCGCCTCCGTCCGGCGCCAGGTCGCCGAGCAGCATGCGCAAGAGCGTGGTCTTGCCCGCGCCGTTGCGGCCCACGATGCCGATCCGCTCGCCGCGCTGCACGATCAGGCTGACGCCGTCCACCACGCGCCGGCCGTCGAACGCCTTGCTCACGCCGCGCGCTTCCAGCACCGTGTGCCCGAGACGCGGCGCGGCCCCCAGCTGCAGCGCGGCGGCCTTCGCCGGAGCGAGGCCCTTTTCCGCGATCAGCTTGCGCGCGCGCTCGATGCGCGCCTTGCTCTTCGTGCGGCGCGCCTCCACGCCCCGGCGCAGCCACGCCACCTCCTGCGCGATCCAGCGCTCGCGCTTGTGCTGCTCTTGCGCCGCCTGCTCCTGGGCGATGGCCCTCGCTTCCAGATACGCCTCGTAGTTCCCGGGATAGGAGACGAGGCCTTCTCCCGGCTGCAGCTCCACGATGCGGTCCACCAGGTCGTCGAGGAAGTAGCGGTCGTGGGTGACGAGCAGGAGCGCGCCCGAGAGCCGGTCCAGCTCCTCCTCCAGCCAGTCCACCGTGTCCGCGTCGAGGTGGTTGGTGGGCTCGTCGAGCATCATCAGATCCGGCCTGGTGAGCAGCGCGCGGGCCACCGCCACCCGCTTGCGCGCGCCGCCGGAGAGCGCGTCGATGGGCCGGTCCCAGTCCTTGACGCCGAGGCGGTCGAGCATGGCGCGCGCCTCGTGCAAGGGGTTTTCTGCGGAGAGCTCCGATTCCGGGGTGGCGCCGGGCGTGAAGGCCGGTTCCTGCGGCAGCCAGGTGACGCGGGCGCCGCGGCGCAGTTGAAGGGTGCCGCTGTCCGGCTTCGCCGTGCCCGCGAGGATGCGCATCAGCGACGACTTCCCCGAGCCGTTGACGCCGATGAGGCCGACGCGCTCGCCGTCCTCGATGACGAGCGAGAGGCGGTTGAAGACGGTGCGGCTCCCGAACGAGAGCGACACGTCGGCGGCGCGGAGCAGGGTCACGCGCTCCTTCTAGCCGTTCCCGCGCCGGCAGCCCTGCTTTTTCGGCGCTGTACGGCGCCGCGGTGGTGTGCCGGCCGCGGAAGAAGCCCATGACGAACAGGATCAGCCCCGCGATCAGCGCCACGTGGATGATGCCGGTGGTGACCTTCAAGGCGAGGCAGACGATCCAGACCACGATCAAGAGCGAGCCCAAGAACCACAGCATGGTGAAACCTCCTCTCCGCAAGGTAGGTTTCCCAGAGCGGCACGGCCTGCCTGGCCGGTCAGGGGGAGGGTTCGAGCGCCTGGCCCGGCTTTCGCTCAGCCGGCGTGGAGGATGAGCGCGGCGTAGATGGCGCGATGGGCGGGGACGGCGAGGTGGTGTTTCTCCGCCCGCTTCACCACCGCGCCGGAGAGCCAGGGCAGCTCCAGCCGGCGGCCGCGCAACAGGTCGTGCGCCATCGACGCGAGCATGCCCGGGGGGAAGGAATCCGCCAGCTCGAGCTGCCTGTCGGCGAACGATTCCTCCAGCGCAGAGCCCTCGGCGCGGGCGACGGCGGTGGTCTCCCGCAGCGCCTCGAGCAGCATGGCGCGCGTCGCCGGGTGCGCGCGGACCTCGCCGATGGGCTTGCGGGTCAACGCCGTCATCCCGCTCAGGGCGCTGAGGAAGACGAACTTCTCCCAGATGACGCGGCGGATGTCGTCGCTCAGCGTCGTCTCCACCCCTGCTGCGCGGAAGGCGGCGGCGATCGCCTCGATGCGCGGCGAGCGCGAGCCGTCCAGCTCGCCGACGGTGACCCGCTGCAGGCGCCCAGCGTGCGCGATCACGCCCGGCTCGGCGATGGACACGCCGATGTGCGTGGTGCCGCCGACGACGCGGGCGGCGCCGACCGCGCGCGCCATCACCTCGTCCTTGTCGACGCCGTTCTGCAGCGAGAGCACGGTGGTGGTGGGGCCGACCACCGGCGCGATGGCGCGCGCCGCCGCCTCGCTGTCCCAGAGCTTGACGGCGACCACCACCAGATCGGCCGTGCCCGCGTCCTTGGGATCCTCGACCACGCGCGCGGGGTGCAGGTGGACGTCGCCCAGCTCGCTGCGGATCCGCAGGCCCTGCCCGCGGATGGCGTGGGCGTGGGAGCCGCGCGCGACGAAGGTGACCTGGTTGCCCGCCTGCACGAAGCGGGCGCCGTAATAGCCGCCCACGCCTCCGCTGCCCATCATCAGGATCTTCATCGTCCGTCGATATACGTCTGCAATTGCTCGATGAGGAATTGCTTGTCGTCGAGCATGAGCTGGATGACGTCGCGCATGGAGATGATGCCCACCACCTGGCCCTTCTCCTCGACGAGCAGGTGCCGCGTGTACTGCGTGCGCATCGCCTCCGTGCAGTCGGTCTCGCTGGAGTCCAGCCGCAGCCGCGGCAGGTCGGTGCGCATGGCCTCGCCGATGGGCATCGAACCGGAATCGCCGGCGGCCAGCACGCGGGAGACGAGATCGCGCTCGGTGACCACGCCGACGATGCGCCCGCCCTCGCGCACCGCCACCGCGCCGATCTTCTTCTCGTTCATCAGCTTCGCCGCCTCGCGGCACGGCGTGACCGCATCCAGCGCCACGATCTGCCTCGTCACGTGTCTTTCGATGGTGGCCATGCGTGCCTCCGCATCCGCGAGTATAGGGAATCCCGATGGACCTCGTACAGCACCTCGACAAGCTGGCTGCGCTGCTCGACCGTGAGCGCGCCGCGGAAAAGGAGCGCTACGCGCAGGTGCCGCTCGCGGAGCGGCTGCGGCGCGGGCTCGCGCTCTCCGAGGTGGAGGCGGTGGAGGAGGGCGGCCTCGCCGGGCGCTCGCTGGTGACCTTTGCCCGGCCCGACGGGCGCGAGCTGGGGGGCCAGGAGCTTTCCGCGGGCGCATCGGTGCGTGTCCTGCCGCGGCGCGATGCTCCTCCGGACGATGCGCCCACCGGCATCGTCGCGCGCAGGCAGCGTGCCCGCATCGCTCTCGCCTTCGACGAGCCGCCCCCCGACTGGGCAACGGGCGGCCGCGTGGTGCTGGAGCTCTTGCCTTCGTCGGCCACCTGGGAGCGGCTCTCCGGGGCCGTGCGCCGCATGCGCGACGCCGCGCGCTGGCAGCCCGTCGTCCGCGAGGAGCCGCCGCGCTTCGAGGAACGGCCGCGCCCGGGTGGGGAGTCGCCCGTACCGCTCAACCCGGAGCAGCGCGCCGCCGTCGAGCTGGCGGAGCGCGCCGCCGACGTGATGCTGGTGCACGGTCCGCCCGGCACCGGCAAGACCACGGTGCTGGTGGAGGTCATCCGCCGCGCCGCCGAGCGCAAGGAGAAGGTGCTGGCGGCTGCGCCCTCGAACCTGGCGGTGGACAACCTGACCGAGCGGCTGGTGCTGGCCGGAATCGACGTGGTGCGGGTGGGCCATCCGGCGCGGGTGCTGGAGTCGGTGCTGGAGCACACCCTCGACGAGAAGACCCGCTCGCACCCGCAGGCGCAGATCGCGGCCGAGCTGGTGGAGCAGGCGCTGCGGCTGCGGAGGGACGCGCGCAAACGCCACCGGCGTCGCGGCCCGGGGCGGTTCTCCGAGTCGCGCGCGCAGGAGCGCGAGGCGCGGCAGCTCCTGGCGGAGGCGCGCGAGCTGTCCAACCGCGCGGAGCTTTCCGTGCTGGAGCGGGCCGACGTGGTCCTGGCGACGCTCACCGGAATCGAGTCGCGCGCGCTTGCCGGGCGGCGCTTCCAGCTGGCCGTCGTCGACGAGGCGACGCAGGCGGTGGAGCCGGCAGCCTACCTTGCCCTCTTGCGTGCGGAGCGCGCCGTGCTGGCGGGAGATCACTTGCAGCTTCCCCCCACCGTGCTGGCGCAGGACGCCCAGGAGCTGACGCTCTCGCTCTTCGAGCGGCTGGTGCGGGCGCAGCCGCAGGCGGTGGTGGCGCTGGCCGAGCAGCACCGGATGAACGAGCGCATCATGCGCTATCCCTCCGACGCGCTCTACCAGGGCAAGCTGCGCGCGCACCCTTCGGTCGCGGATCACGCCATCGACGAGATGCCCCTTCTAATGATCGACACGGCGGGGCGCGGATTCGAGGAGTCGGCCCCGGAGGACGGCGACTCCAAGCTCAACGAAGGCGAGGCCGGGCTTGCGGCGTCCCAGGTGCGCGCCTTGCTGGGGAAGCTCTTGCCGCGGGAGCTGGCGGTGATCTCGCCCTACGAGGCGCAGGTGCAGAGGCTCCGCCAGCTCCTCCACGACCTGCCCGAGCTGGAGATCGACACGGTGGACGGCTTCCAGGGCCGCGAGAAGGAGGCGGTGGTGGTCTCGCTGGTGCGCTCGAATCCCGACGGCGAGCTGGGGTTCCTCTCGGACATCCGCCGCATCAACGTGGCGCTCACCCGCGCGCGCAAGAAGCTGATCGTCATCGGAGACAGCGCAACCGTGGCGCGGCATCCCTTCTATGCGGGGTTCGTACGCTATGCGGAGTCGATTGGCGGATGGCTATCAGCGTGGGACGTGACGGATTGACCGCGCGGCCGGTCTGCCGTGGGATGGGGGGATGCTTCTCTGCGCGCTCCTCCTCGCCGCCGTTCCTGCCCGCCTGCGCGTCACGCCGGACGCCGTCCATGTCACCGCCAGCGCTCCGCGCGCCACCCTGCAGCTTCACAACTCGGGCCGCAAGACCGCGCACGTGATCGTCACCACCTGGTCGTGGTGGCAGTCGGCGAGCGGAGAGACCCGGCTCGATCCGAGCGCGGAGATCGACGTGCAGCCCTCCGACGTCTACCTGATGCCGGGAGCGACGACCACGCTCCAGGTCCAGGTGACCGGCCCGGCTTCCGAGGTGGAGCGCGCCTTCAAGGTGGAGCTGGAGGACGAGCCGCTGCAAGCCTTCGGGCGCGCGAAGCTGCAGGCGCAGCACGTCTCGGTGCCGGTGTTCGTGGCGCCGGAGAAGGCCGCGCCGCGTCCCGACGTCTCCGGCCTGGAAGTGGAGGGCGGCCACGCGCGGTTCACGCTGGTCAACTCGGGGACGAGCCACCTGCCGGCGGAGCTTCGCGTGGCGCTCTTGGGCGCGCGCGGACAGCGGCTCCTCTTGCAGAAGCTGCCGGACTGGACGGTGCTCGCGCGAGCCCAGGTGAGCTACGACGTGCCGCTGCTCTCGCGCTGGTGCCTTCTCGCCCACAGCATCCAGGTGGAGGTGGGCAGCGGGAAGGACGCCCTGCGCAAGGTGGCGCCGGTGACGAAGGAGGCCTGCGCGGCGCAGTGATGGCCGACGTGGCGCGCGGACCGCCGCGGCGCCATCGGCACGCCGCGCGCGACCACGCGCGCAGGCAGTCAGGGAGCGGCTGCCCAGGCGGCGATGCCGTCGGCAATCTTCGCCATGCGCGCGTAATCGAGGGTGTCCGGCGTGTCGTCCGCCGTGTGGTAGCGCGGATTCCGGTACCAGGCGGTGTCGGTGACCATGACGGCGCGCACGCCTTTGCGCCAGAAGCTGCGGTGGTCGGAGTTGCCGATGCCAGGAACCGCTTCCGGCGCGTCGATGGACTGGACCCTCGCCCCGCTCCCGCGCAGCGACCGCTTCACCGAGCGCACGAGGAAGAGGTCCCGCGGCCGGCCCACCACCACGATGTAGTCGCCCCTCGCGGGATAGAGGAGCTTCAGCGGCGCGAAGGGAAAGCGCTGCGGCTCGTCGAAACAGCCGAGCATCTCCAGCGAGATCATCGCGCGCACGTCGCGCGCATCCTTGGCGTGCGCGGCGCTGCCGAGGAGGCCGTACTCCTCGTTGGAGTAGAAGGCCAGCTCGGTGCGGACGGCGGGAGGGCGCACGGAGAGCATGCGCGCAAGCTCGATCAGCGCGGCCGTGCCGCTGGCGTTGTCGTCGGCGCCGGGGAAGGGGCCGCGCGCGTCGTAATGCGCGCCGATGACGATGCGCTCTTTCGTCTCCGGCCCGAGGCGCACGATGAGGTTGCGGTACGTCGCGCCGCGAGCGGTGTAGGCCTGCTCGGCAACCGGCAGCGCCCCGAGCCGCGCGCGGATCCAGGTCGCGGCGCGGTCCTGTCCGGCCGCCTCGTTGCGCGGCCCCAGGGCGACGAGGCCCCGCACCAGCGCCTCCAGCCGCGCCGGATCGGCGGCAGGCCCCGTCCATGAAGCCGCTTTGCCCGCGAACGGCTGCACGAGGAGCAGGATGACTCCGGCGACGAAGAGCAGCAGGAGAGCGAAGGCGATCTTCACGGAGAGAGAGCATGGCGCAATGCGGTCGACAATTCACCTGCTGCGTGGCTTGCAATGTGGCATTCGCCACTTTCAAATCATCGGTATGCGAGTCCTCACGGCCATCGCGATCATGCACCAGTCGCGTGCGCGCAGCAGGAGCCGTGCGCAGGGATCGCACCGGCATCTCTCCCGAAGCCGATCGTCATTTGAGGACGCGCCGTTCGACGTGACGCCGTTCGCGGACGCGATCGTCGGCGACGCTACAGGGTCCCTCTGCTTCGCGACTTCAATTGCGCCGGTCGGGCAGGACTTCACCACATACGTCTACGGTCCTCGAGGCCACTTCGTCGCGGATTTCACCGGCAGCTCGGCGGACACGCTGCATCCCAAGGCGCTGCCCCAGCCCAGCGGTTTCCAAATGCTCCAGGAGATCACTCCCGTTTTCGCGCGGCTCGACGTCTACACGGCGGATGGAACGCTGATTTGCGAGTCGCCCGTCAAAGAGGCGGATCTGCTCGTCAGTTCCGTCGATCCCTCAGGGGGCACACTCATCCTCTCGAAGCAGCTTTCGAGCAACATGCGAACCCTCGACTACGCCCGGCCGGGGCCGTCACCAGAGGCAAATAGGGAACGGCAGCCGATGGAGGGTACCTCGATGCCGCGCCTCTCGCCGGGGGCGGTGCGGCCATCGGGGCCACGCTTGCAGGGTCGTTACCAGCGGTGTACCACTCGATTGCCAAACTGCGGGTGGGAGACATTTCCCAGATCGACCCCGGTTGGCTGACGCCGTTTCTCTGGACCCGGGTTGCAATCGTACGACACGGTCTGGCGAATGCGGTCATGGACGGGGCGCCGCACCTCGCGAAATCGGGAGAACGGCTGCGCGCCGGAAGTCGTGGTCAATCTCACCTCGACGGAGGGAACGACCTGCGGCTCGGTCTCGCTACCAATTCGATTCGACGCCGAGCTATCTTGCCTGAACTCGACCAGCAGCGCGGCGGTCGGACTGGATCGCAGCGTGATCGTGCGCACATACGAGCAGGGTATCGACGGCGCCGGCCAGCAGCACCTGAGAGCACGGGCGAGCATCTGGCCGCAGCTCTTGAAGTGAGCGCGCGTAACATCGCCGACAGTTCACCTCAGCGTGCCTTGCGCTGCGCGCTCAACCGTTGCCAAATGGAAAAGCATGCGACGACTGATGCCCATCGCGATGGCTGCACTGGCAGCATGCGTCCAGCAGAACCAGCAGAAGGATCCGCCCGAGCAGACGGATCCATGCGAAGGAATCGTACCCACGTCCGTTCCGGACCCGATCGTGATCGCGGACGCGCCGTTTGACATTTTGCCGTTCAGGGACGCAATCATCGGCGACGGTCAAGGAGCCCTCTTCTTCGTGACCTCGATTGCGCCGGTCGGGAAGGACTTCTCGGCATATCTATATAATCCTCAAGGTCAGTTCGTCGCAGATTTCGCCGGAAGCTCGGCCGATTCATTTCATCCGAGGGCACTGCCTCAGCCGAGCGGCTTCCACATGCTCGAGGGGGTTACGAACGTCTTCGCGCGGCTCGACGTCTATGCGCCGGATGGAACGTTGACCAGTCAGTCGAAAGTGAGCCCCGGGAACGGGCTTGTCGGCTCGGTCGATCCTTTGGGAGGCACACTCATCGTCTCGCAACAGCTCTTTCCGAACGGGCAACGAACCCTTGACTATCCATGGTTCATCACCGTCCAGAGATTTGACTCGAGTGCCAAGGCACGTATCGAACCCGCGACCATCGCCGCGGACGCGACGGGAGCTCATGCCCTCACGGCTCTTGCAGGTACGGTCACGACAACGGGGTGGGTGTTGGTAGCGTGGAGTTGGGTCGATCGTCCTCTGCAGAACTCCGCAAACGTCAACTTTGCCTGGCTGTCACCAACCGGAGCGATCATCCAAGGAGCAGTTGGAACCCCCGTAGAGGCTGGAGGGTTTCTCGATGTCGCACCTCTCGCAGGCGGGGGCGCAGCCATCGCGGCAACGCTTCCAGGCGTACCCGGACCGGGCACCTACAACTGGATTGCCAAGGTGCGCGAGGCCGACATATCCGAAACCGACCCCGGCTGGCTGAAGCCCTTTCTCTCAACAAGGGTCGCGATCGCCCGACACGGCATGGTAAATGCCATCATGGTGGGTGCGCCATCGCTGGCAACGACACAGAAGGGCTGTCCGCCGGAAACCACCATCTCTCTCGTCTCGAAGGATGGGCAATCCTGCGGCTCGATTTCATTGCCAGTTCAGTTCGACGCCGAGTTGACTTGCCTGAACTCCACAAGCACTGCGGCCCTCGGACTGGACGGCACGGTGGTCGTGCGTACGTACGAGCAGGGCGTCGACGCTAACGGGGGTCAGCATTTGAGATCGCACGCGCGAGTCTGGCCGCAGCTCTTGAAGTAAGAAATCCGGTGCCAGGATCCGCGAATTACCAAAGATTACCGTTCGGCCGCGGACAGTCAGGTAATTGTTTCCAGCCATTGATGGCCAACCACCCGAATCGTATCTAATCATTTGACGGTGTTACGCTCTGGCCTGCAAGTTGCTCGGCGCTTCCGAACCGCCCAACGCCCGGAGCGCTCCAATGCGCCGATTCCTGCCCCTGCAAGCCTTCGCCGCCGGCACCGTCATTTGTGCTGGGTCGCTCGCAGCCACGGTCAACGTAGTCGATCCGGTCACGGGTGCACTGGTCAAGGTGCGCCAGGGTGATTCCGTGGGAGGCGGCACCCTGGTGACGTTGGAGGCGGCCCAGGCCGAGTTCGAGGCATTCCAAATCGTCATCAGCGGCGCCGCGTCGCACGTTGGAGTGCGCCTGACGCCGCTGGTGTCGGGCATGCACTCGATCGATCCAACAGGCGCCTGCGACGGGACAGGTCACGCGGCTGCGGGAAAGATACGGGTCTACCGCGAGCATTTCATGCCGATTGCCACGACCCCTGGCCCTCAGCCTGACGGAGGACCTCCTCCTTTGTCCGACCACAACGGTATCGGTGGGCAGGTGCCTGATGCCCTGATTCCGCAGGTCGACGAGTTCGTGAACGAATGTCGATGGCCTCCCGATGGCCTCACGAACTCCGGTGGAAACCTTGTTCTCTGGGTCGAGATCTTCGTCCCTGCGGGCACGGCGCCGGGCAAGTATGCCGGGAAAGTGCTCTTGTCCTGGACCTCTGCAACAACGTGCGACAGTGCGGCCGCGATCAGTGTGTCTTTGAAGGTATGGGATTTTTCCCTTCCCAACGGCCTCAATACGCACAGTTCGCTGCGCAGTTATTTTTCCGCATCGATGTCACCCGGTCTCGTCGATCAGTTCGGTACAAACGGGATCTTGAGCAACGACGCGCGGACCGATCTTGTGACCAAGATTGCGGTGATGTCGCTCGACCATCGGATTAGCATGACGAATTATGACGACGGTCAGTCAAACAACCTTGTTCACTATGATCAGGCATTCGACTTGCTGAATTCAGGCGCGAGCCAGCTAACGCGTATTAGCGGGATGACTCCGACCTCAGTAAACTTCATGGGAAACCAAAGTACGCGTGACGATTACGACGCGTGGCACACCAGATTCGGCGACCGTCCCTGGTGGCAGAACGTGTTGACCTACACGGTCGACGAACCAGGTAACCCCAACAACATCAACAAGCTGGGAGGACGCTGGTGTGACATCCATCCGCGCGGATCTGCGGCACACAGCAATACCGGTGCCTACGTCATTCCCGCTCTGGTCACGAAGGACATCGGCGACTTGACGGCGCAGCACCTGAATCCTGAGGTGTTTCCAAGTTGCGCGAATGACTGGGGCACAGGGCCATTCCCGTTCAGCATCGATCCGAACACGGTGTATCCGGCGCAAGATACGGCGGATGTCAACATCATGGCGCCTATCATCGATGCCCTCGAGGAGACGACGGATGGTGGGGTCAAGACCAGACCTCAGTACGACAACTTTGTCTTGGACCGGTCAGGACCCCTTCACGACAAATCGATCAATGCCGTGTGGACGTATGAGTCGTGCAACACACACGGATGTGCGGACTTTGACCCCGATCCTGCGCCGGCCGGCACGAACACAGTTGTGACGAACCCGAAGTGGCCCAGCATCGGAGCGATCGACCACTCTGCGATTCGAGCGCGGGCGATGCCCTGGCTGGCATTCGAGAATGATGCCTCGGGAATCTTCTACTATGACATGATCCAAATGTTTTCTACTGGGTTCCTCGGTAGCATCCAGGGTGGAGACCCGTGGCACAACCAGTACGTGTTCGGAGGCAACGGCGACGGGACGCTACTCTATCCGGGAAAGCCTTGCGCCGTGGCCGGGTGCGATCCCTTTTTCGGCGGCACGACGAATATTCCCGTCGCGAGCTTGCGGCTGAAGATGATCCGGGAAGGCATGGAGGATTATGAGTACCTGAATCTCCTGTCCAGGTTCGGCGACATGGAGAAGAACTGGGCCAAGAGCCAGGTCCTGACGATCTTTCCGCATGCATTTGAAACCGACTGGAGCAATGCCACCACGAATGCGGTCGCGACCCTGTTCCAGGTGCGGCACATGCTGGCCTGCCGCATCCTGGCAGATTTGAGTAAGTCCGACACCGCCTGCGGTGGCCCCCCTCCGCCGACTTGCCCATCGGCGACTCCCGACGCGTGTAACAACACGTGCACGAACTTCGCCAGCGACAACTTTAATTGTGGCGGCTGCGGAGCCGGTTTCCAGTGTTCGCGTCTTCAAGTCTGTTCCTCGGGAGCATGCGTTTGTTCGAGGGCTCCCGCGAAGTGCGGCCCGAACGAGATCTGGGACGACTCGAGCTGCGCGTGCACTGAATAACTGAGGAGGCAGGCCATGTTCGGTATTCGAGCGATCGCGGTGAGTCTCGCAGCGCTTGCCGGAGCCTGGTCGGGGCAGAATCTCGGTCAAATGATGTTCCCGGTTGGCGTACCGCATGTCGCTACGCTGATCGCGCAGGCATGTATGCCGTGTGCGACGGGATGCTTCGATTCCAACGGATGCGAGCCGGGGAACACGGGCTCCGCATGCGGAGGCAGTGGACAACAGTGCGTTCCCTGCGGCGCGGGGCAGACCTGCCACAACCAGGCTTGCTGCACTCTTGCGACCTGCGCAGGCGCAGGGGCAAATTGCGGCAGCATCCCTGACAACTGCGGTGGCAGCATCTCTTGCGGCGGTTGCGGCGCGACGCAGGTCTGCACGAACAACCATTGCGTCACCCCTCCCTTCGATTGCTCGAGCTGCAACTGCGGCTGCAACGGCACCCAGACGGCGTGCTTCGTTGGCACCTGTCATTTCAACACCGTCTGGGACGACTCCGTCTGCGCCTGCACGGAGTGACGCGCGAGCTCCGCTGCTGCCCCCGCAAGCGGGCATGCAATTCCTTTCCGCTTGTTCCGGGTGTAGGAAGGTCGCCGTTCGCGGAGGCGTGACATGTCCGACGAGGTGAAGCTGAGCCGTCGCGGGTTCGTGAAGGGAGCAGGGCTGGCCGCGGGCGCCGCGGCGCTCCTGGAGGGCGCCGCCGGCAAGGAAGAGCAGGGCCGCGCCCGCAAGCTGGGGCCCGGCGCGGTAGACGTCACGATTCGCGTCAACGGCAAGGACCACCGGGTCGCGGTGGAGCCGCGCGCCACGCTGGCCTCGGTGTTGCGCGACCAACTGCACCTGACCGGCACCAGAATCGGCTGCGACCGCGGCGCCTGCGGCGCCTGCACGGTGATGCTGGGCGAGCACACCGCCGCCTCCTGCATGACCTTCGCGCTGGACGCCGTGGGCAAGCCGGTCACCACCATCGAGGGCCTCGCCAGCGGGTCGCAGCTCGCGCCCATCCAGGCCGCCTTCGTGGCGCACGATGCGCTGCAATGCGGTTTCTGCACCCCGGGCATGGTGATGTCCTGCCATGCACTGCTGCAGCAGAACCCGCACCCCAGCGAGGACGACGTCCGCCGGGCCGTGGCGGGCAACACCTGCCGCTGCGGCACCTATCCCAAGGTCTTCGAGGCGGCGCTGGCCGCCGCCGGCACTGCGCCCGTCCAGGCCGGCCCGGCGCAGGGCGAGTTGCCCAGCTCCGTGCCGGCGGAGGCCGCGGCGGCAAAGGACAGCAGCGAGCTTGCCGACCGCACCTTCCAGGTGGGCCTCGCAGGCGCGCTCTCCGCGAAGGAGCGCAAGGCCCCGGCTTCCGAGCCCGCGCCCTGGGACGGCAGCGCCAATCTCCGCGTGGTGGGGCAGCGCGTGCCGCGCATCGACGGCGCGGAAAAGGTGACCGGCCGCGCGCGCTACGCCTTCGACGTGCAGCTTCCCGGCATGCTCTACGCAGCGGTGGTGCGCAGCCCGCACGCGCACGCCCGCATCAAGTCGGTGGAGGTTTCCGCCGCCGCCGCCATGCCCGGAGTGCAGGCCACCTACGTGGTGGAGCGCATCCTCGGGCCGGCGGAGCTCAAGGTGAAACCGGTGAGCGGCGGCAAGCATCCCCTCATCCGCTACGAGGGAGCGCCGGTGGCGGCGGTGGCGGCGCTCACCCAGGCGCAGGCGGACGATGCGGCGCGCGCCATCCACGTCGAATACGAGGTGCTGCCGCACGTCTCGGAGATCGAGGACGCCCGCAGGCCGGGCGCTCCGCTGGTCTTCGCCGCTCCGGTGGAGCAGGCCGGCAGCGCGGGCGGCGGTGGCGCGGCCAAGGACGTTCCCCAGCACGGCAACGTGCGCGGGCCGGTGGTGGGCGGCAACGACCTTGACGTCGAGAAGGCGCTCTCCGGCAGCGCCGTGCGCCTGGAGCAGGAATACCGGACGGAGGTGCAGACCCACTCCGCCATCGAGACGCACGGCGTGGTCGCGGACTGGCACGACGACGGCGTCACCCTCTACGCCAGCACGCAGGGCATCCACAGCGTGCAGGACGAGATCGCCAAGCTCTTCAAGCTTCCCAAGAGCAAGGTGCGGGTCATCTCCGAGTTCACCGGGGGCGGCTTCGGCGCCAAGTTCGGCGCCGGCAACCACGGCGTGATCGCGCTGCACCTCTCGCGCAAGGCGAAGCGTCCGGTGCGGCTCTTCCTCGACCGGCGCGCGGAGCACCTGGGGGTGGGAAATCGTCCCAGCTCCATCCAGCGGCTGCGCCTGGGCGCCTCCAAGGACGGCGCGCTGCAGGCCATCGCGCTGGAGTCGTTCGGCAGCGCCGGCTGCGCGGCGGGGGCAGGCTGCGCCGGGCCGGCCAAGAACCTCTATCCGGCGGCGGCCGTGCGCACCGAGGAGAACGACGTCTTCCTCCACACCGGCCCCGCGGCCGCCTTTCGCGCTCCCGGACATCCGCAGGGCGCCTTCGCGCTCGAGCAGGCCATGGACGAGCTGGCGGAGAAGCTCGGCATCGATCCGGTGGCCCTGCGCGACAAGAACGACGCGCATCCGGCGCGACGCGAAGAGCGGCGCATCGGCAGGGAGAAGTTCGGCTGGGACTCGGCGCGCGCGCGCAAGTCCTCGGGCCCGGTCAAGCGCGGCGTCGGGTTCGCGCAGGGGCTCTGGTACAACTTCGACGGCTCGCCCTCCAACGCGGAGGTGCTGGTCCACGACGACGGCAGCATCGAGTGCCGCAGCGGCGTCGCGGACATCGGCGGCGGCATCCGCACCGCCTGCGCGCAGGTGGTGGCGGAAGTGATGGGCGTGCGGCCACAGGACGTCAACGTGCACATCGGCGACACCGCGCTGCCGCAAGGGCCGGCGTCCGGCGGGAGCATGACCACGCAGATGCTCACCCCGGCGGTGCGGCTCGCCGCGGAGCGCGCCAGGGCGGAAGTGCTGGGCGGGAAGTCCGGCGACGTGCGCGCGGCGGCGCGGAAGCTCGGGCGCACCGTGCGCGGCTACGCCTCGCGGGCGAAGGACTACACGGGATGGCAGGACGGCGACAAGTACACCGCCACCATCGGCGGCGCCCAGTTCGTCGAGGTGGAGGTGGACACGCAGACGGGCATCGTCAGGGTGCTGCGGGCGGTGGCGGTGCACGACTGCGGCCGGCCCGTGAACCGGCTCGGCATCGAGTCGCAGATCAACGGCGGCATCATCCAGGGCGTCTCCTACGCGCTGCACGAGCG
The DNA here is from genome assembly GCA_963792275.1 of uncultured delta proteobacterium. Lineage (GTDB taxonomy): Bacteria > Myxococcota > Myxococcia > Myxococcales > 40CM-4-68-19 > 40CM-4-68-19. The sequence goes on along the minus strand of CAWBVQ010000002.1, from coordinate 22,012 downwards.
GCGCGTCATCGACCGCGACACCGGGCGCATGCTCAACGCGGATCTGGAGCACTACCGCATCGCCGGCGCGCGCGACGCTCCGCAGATCGAGGCGGTGGTGCTCGATCATTTCCGCGGCCGCACCAGCACCGACGCCAGCGGCATCGGCGAGCCGGCCACCGTTCCCACCTGCGCCGCCATCGCCAATGCGGTCGCGCACGCCACCGGCGCCCGCGTCCGCACCCTCCCCATCACGCCCTGGCGCGTGCTCGCGGCGCTGAAAGGAGCGCGGTCATGAAGGCCTTCGCCTGGGTGGAGCCGGAGGACCTGGCCGGAGCGCTGGCCGCCGGCGCGCAGAAGGGCGCGCTCTACAAGGCGGGCGGGGTGGACGTGGCCGACCGGCTCAAGGAGCACCTCGACGAGCCCGCGGCGCTGGTCAACATCCGCGGCCTGCGCGGGTTGGATTTCGTCCGCGTGGAGGGTCCGGTCCTGCGCCTCGGCCCTCTGGTCACGCTCGCCACGCTCTCGTCGGATGCGCGCGTGCGCAAGGCCGCGCCTGCGCTGGCGGACGCCGCGGGCGCGGCAGCCACCCCGCAAGTGCGCAATTCGGCCACGCTGGGCGGGAACCTCGCGCAGCGGCCTCGCTGCTGGTACTTCCGCAAGGAGGAGTTCCATTGCCGCCGCAAGGGCGGCAGCGAGTGCTTCGCCATCGCCGGGCAGAACGAGATGCACGCCGTCTTCGACAACGACCTCTGCGCCATCGTCCAGCCCAGCGGCACCGGCACGGCGCTCACCGCGCTGGGCGCCTCGCTGCTGCTCAAGGGTCCTTCCGGCGAGCGGGTGGTGCAGGTGGACGATTTCTTCGTCCGGCCGGAGACCGACGTGACGCGGGAGACGGTGCTGCAGCAAGGAGAGCTGATCGTCGAGGTGCGGGTACCGACGGGCCGCCCTTCGGGGTACGTCAAGCTGATGGAGAAGCAGTCCTTCGACTGGCCGCTCGCCGAGGCCGCGGTGACGCTGGGAGAGGACCCGCGCGTGGTGCTCGGAGCGGCGGCGCCGGTGCCCTGGCGCGCGAAGCGGGCGGAGCAGGCGATCCGCGGCAAGCGCATGGACGAGGCGCTGGCAAGCAGAGGCCGCGCACCTCGCGGTAGCCGGCGCGAGGCCGCTGCAGTTCAACGTCTACAAGCTGCCGCTGCTGGAGACTGCCGTGAAGCGCGCGCTCTTGCAGGCGGGAGGTGCGGCATGAGCGAGCACGAGGAGCTGTGCGACTACCTGCGCGCCAAGGTCAGCGGCGCAAGCCACAACGACAAGCGGGCCCTCTTCGCGCTGCGAGAGGAAGCGACCACCGTCTACTGGTGCCTGCTCACCATGTCTCCCGCCGGACCCGACGACGGGCTGGCGCACGCGAGCCTGTGCGGCAAAGGCCGCGCCTGCTGCACGAAGGACGAGGAGCCGGGCATCGCCTGAGAGGGCGGAGTAACTTCCACTGGATGAAAGGGACCCTGGACGAGCTGCGCGCGCTCCTCGACGACATGGAGATCGGCTTTCTCACCACGCTGGGCGCAGAGGGCCACTTCCACTCCCGCCCCATGCAATTGCAGCGGCACGACGAGGACGGCACGCTCTGGTTCGCGACCTCCAGCGAGTCGCACAAGTGCGAGGATCTTCGCGAGAACCCGCGCTGCTGCGTCGCCTTCCTCAAGTCCTCCAGGTACGTCTCGGTCTCCGGCACTGCGGAGTTGGTGCGCGACCGCGCCCTGATCCGGAAGATGTGGACCGCTTCCTGGCGGGGCTGGTTTCCCGAAGGGCCCGACCAGGAAGACCTCGCCCTGCTCAAGGTGGTGCCCGAGCACGTGGAGTACGTCGATCCGCCGGGCGGCACCCTGCGCTCGCTCTACACGCGCGTGCGCAACGCCATCCGCCGCGCGCGCGAAGAGCCCGCGCCGAAGAAGGAGCTGGACCTGAGGTAGTTACCATCGGGCGGCTGAGATTCGGGGGTCCGCGTCGGGTGCCGAACGCGCGTCTCGAGCGCATCACCTGCGCATCGCACTGGGTACAAGCGGACGCTCCGGCCGAAGTGACCAGGCCCCTGCTGGACTTTCTGCGCTAGACGCTTCACCGCCCGACGGCACTTCCTGTCGGGTGGCAGATTTCAGCCGCTCGTCGGCGAGGATACCGTGCAGCCTTCGAGAAGGCTTCGTGCATTCTAGCCCCGGCTTCAGCCGGGGCTCCAGACAGGACGGGTACATGCGCGACTTGCTGAAGCGCGTGGTCAGCGAGCCTGGCGCGGATACCGCGGAAGGATTCAGCCGCCGCGTGCGCATCCTCGCGGCCACCTACCTGGTGCTCTTCTGCTCGTCGTGCGCCGGGGCGGTGGTGCTGGCGATCCACGGCAAGCTCTTCGTCACCCTGGCCCAGCGCAGCAACGTGGAGACGCTGACCATCCTCTTCATGCTGGTGTTCTATGCGTACCTGGCGGCGCTGAGCGCGCGAGGAGCGCTGGGGGCGCTGCGCATCTTCGTCTTCGCCGCGCGGCGCCGCTACTCGCGGGACGTCGCGGCAGAGCGCGGGCGGCAGTTGAAAAGGCTGGGCAAGGCAGCGGACGGGCCCTGGGCCGCAACCAGCAAGGTGCTGGAGCGCGACGACGGCGCCGCGCTGCGCTTCGAGCTGCGCGACGAGCAGGGCAGCCACGGGTCCATCGAGGTGGAGGGCGCGCGGGTCTCGCAGCGGGAAGCGCGGGGCGGCGGCTCCGCGGACCTGCTCGCCTATTTCGTGCGCCAGGTGTGCGAGGTGTCCAAGCAGGAGATCGCCATCGTGGTCTGGGGGCAGCTCGACGACGACGTGGGCGAGCGGTACGTCGCGCAGGTGGAGTTTGCCCGCGCCCTGCAACGGCAGCTCGAGGCGAAGCCGCTCTGGCCCACCGTCTCGCTCAGCGCGGCGCAGTGCGACGAGATTGAACAGCGCTTGCAGCGCATCGCTCCGGCGCTCCTGGAAGACGCGCTCCTGCCCGACTGGGAGTACGAGGCGGAGCACAAGCTGCCCGTCATTCCCGAGCCGCTCGGGCTGGTGAGCCTTTCCCGCTCGGCCAAGCGCGCGGACCCGGTGGCCACCATGGGCTTCGCTACCGCCATGGTGCTGATCACGCTCGCGGTGGTGGTGCTCTTCATCCTCGACAAGCCGTGGGTGCCGGGATGATCCGCGCGGCGCTCGTCACCGTGGCCGCGCTGGCGGTGTGCGCCGCGCTCTTCGTGCGCGGCTGCTCGGGGCCGCGGCCTGAGCTGGTTTCGGCGCGCATGCGCGGCGCGGTGCTGGAGATCGTGGTGCGCAACGCGGGCTTTGGCGAAGGCCAGATCCAGCTCGACAGCCGGATCCATCCCCGCGGCGGCGGCGCGCCGATCCTGCGCAGCGAGAAGGCCACCCTGCGCCCCCGCGAGACCGCGCACATCGAGCAGAAGATCGACGGGGCGCGGGGCGACGAACGGGTGGAAGTGGAGCTAGACTACCCGCCGCGCTGAGCCATGCTGACCGTATGCGCATGCCGAAACGGTCATCCGGCAGGCGCACGGCCAGTCGGCCCCGGAGCGCCGCGTTGCGACGCAAGCTGCCCGAGTACGAAGCGAGGCGCGATTTCGCCGTCACGCCCGAGCCTGCCCCGGGCGCCGCCGCGCGGCACGCCGAGCCCACCTTCGTGGTGCACAAGCACGATGCCACCCGGCTGCACTACGACGTGCGCTTGGAGATGGACGGAGCGCTGGCCTCCTGGTCGGTGCCCAAGGGGCCGAGCTACGATCCGTCGGTGAAGCGGCTGGCCATCCAGACGGAGGACCACCCCATCGAGTACGGCAGCTTCGAGGGGCGCATTCCCGACGGCGAGTATGGCGCGGGCGACTCGCTCATCTGGGACAACGGCGCCTGCGACTCCGTGCCGCCCGGCCAGCTCTCGCAGCAGCGCAAGAAGGGCCACATCGTGGTGGAGTTCCACGGCCACAAGCTGCGCGGGCAGTGGCACATCCTGCGCACGCATGGCGGCGCTCCAGGCAAGGCGCAGTGGCTCATGTTCAAGGCGAAGGACGGCACCGAGAATGCGGCTTACGACGTGGTGACGGAGCGGCCGGAGTCGGTGGTGAGCGGGCGCGTGGTGACGCGCGGCCCCGAGCGCGCCGGCACGCTGCGGGCTCCGCGCGCCGCTCCCGACGCCATCCTCCGCGGCTACCTGCCGCCCATGCTCGCCACGCTGGTGGAGGAGGCGCCGCCCGGCAAGTGGCGCGCCGAGGTGAAGTACGACGGCTATCGCGCCATCTCCGCGCTCTCCAACGGGCGGGTAGCGATGTGGACGCGCAACGCGCTGGATCTCTCGGCGCGCTTTCCCCGCATCGCTCGCGCCCTCTCCCAGGTGGTGGTCGGCGACGCGGTGCTGGACGGGGAGATCTGCGTGCTCGACCCGCAGGGCGTGCCGCGCTTCGAGCTGATCCAGCAGGGCCGCGCCGACGAGGCGGTGCTCTTCGTCTTCGACCTGCTGCGGCTGGACGGAGAGGATCTGCGCTCGCGGCCGCTGGAGCAGCGCAGGGATCTGCTCGGCAGCGTGCTCTCCAACGCGCCCCCCGAGCTGCGGCTGGCGGAAGAGGTGCCGGGCGACCTCGACGCGGCGCTGGAGCAGGTGCGCGAGCGCGGGCTGGAAGGGCTGATCTTGAAGGCGCACGGCTCGGTGTACGAGAAGGGCCGCTCGCGCGAGTGGCTGAAGCTCAAGGCGCAGGCCAATCAGGAGCTGGCCGTCATCGGCTGGACGCCGGGGAAGGGAAACGCCTCCGGATCGGTGGGCGCGCTCTTGCTCGCGGTGGCGGACGGGAAGGGCGGTTACGAGTTCGCCGGAAAGGTGGGCACCGGCTTCTCCTCGAAGCAGCGCACCGAGCTGAAGAAGCAGCTTGCCGCGGACGAGCGCGATACTTCTCCGGCGCGAGGCTCTCCGCGGCTGCGCGACGCGCATTGGGTGGATCCGCGCCTGGTGGCGCAGGTGCGATTCACCGAATGGACCTCGGATGGGAAGCTGCGCCACCCCGCCTTCCAGGGCCTGCGCCCCGACAAGAAGCCCGAAGAGACCTGCCGCGAAAAACCGGCAACGGTCACCAAATCAAAGAAGGCCGAAACGAAACCCGAACCGAAGCCTTCGACGAGCAAACGCCAGCCACCGAAAACGCAAACGCAAACGCGAAACGAGGAGGCCGTGGTCACTCTGACCAACCCGGACCGCCTCCTCTACCCAAAGGATCGCCTCACCAAGTCCGCCGTCGCCGACTACTACGCCGCGGTTTCCCCCGCCTTGCTCAAAGCCTTGCAAGACCGCCCCCTCACCCTCATCCACTGGAACCAGGGCATCGAAAAGCCCAGCTGGTTCCAGCAGGACATCTCCACTCCGGAAGACTGGATGCGCATCGTCGAGACTCCCGCCCGCACCAAGCGCGGCAAGGTGCGCCACCTCGTCGCCGACAGCCCGCAGGCGCTGCGCTGGCTCGCCCAGAACTCCGTCCTCGAGATCCACGCCTGGCATTCCCGCGCCCAGAGCCTCACGCAGCCGGACTGGGTGGTGTTCGACCTCGACCCCGCCGAGGGAGAGACCATCGAGCAGGCCATCGAGGTGGCAGAGGTGCTCGCCGGCATGTTCGAGCGGCTCGGCCTGCCCAGCATTCCCAAGACCACCGGCAAGCGCGGCCTGCACATCCTGGTGCCATTGGCCAAGGGCCATTCCTACGAAGATGCGCAGGCGTTCGCGCTGCAGGTCGGCGAGACGGTGGCGAAACAACTCGCGACCGTGACGCTGGAACGCTCGCTCTCGGCCCGCAAGGGCCGCCTCTACTTCGACTGCATGCAGAACGCCTATGCGAAGACCGTGGTGGCGCCCTATTCGCTGCGCGGCGTTCGCGGCGCGCCGGTGTCCACGCCGCTGCGCTGGAGCGAGGTGAAGCCCGGCCTCGATCCGCAGGCCTTCAACATCGCGACCCTGCCGGCGAGGCTGCGCGAGGTGGGCGATCTGTTCGAGCCGGCGCTGACGCAGGGCGTGCGGCTGCCACGGTACAAGCGGTAGGTCCGGCCCCTCACACGCCGAGGTGGCGGTGGAGGATTTCCGGCTGCGCCCGCAGCGCCTGGGCGGTCAGCTCTTCGACGATGTGGCCAGTCCTGATGATGTAGACCCGGTCGGCCAGCGTCATCGCCGCCGAGATGTTCTGCTCGACGATGAGGATGGTCTGCCCGCTGTCGGCGAGGGCGCGGCAGGTGGCCAGCAAGTCGCGCACGATGAGGGGCGCCAGCCCTTCGAAAGGCTCGTCGAGCAGGATGATCTTGGGATCGCGCACCAGGGCGCGGGCGATGGCCAACATCTGCTGCTCGCCTCCCGAGAGGTCGGTGCCGCGGCTGCGCCGGCGCTCCTTGAGTCGCGGGAAGGTCGCCCAGACGCGGTCCAGCGACCAGCGCGATTTCGCCGTGAGCCCGGCCAGCACGAGGTTCTCCTCGACGTTCAGGCTGCCGAAGATGCGCCGTTCCTCGGGGACCAGTTGCAGGCCGAGGACGGCGATGGCATGCGACGGCAGCCCGTGGGTGGGCTTGCCGTCGAGCGTTATCGTGCCGGAGCGCGGGCGAACCAGGCCGATCAGGCTCTTGAGAGTGGTGCTCTTGCCCGCGCCATTGCGCCCGAGCAGGGCCACGACTTCATTCTTCGCCACGTGCAGCGACACGTCGAAAAGAATGTGGCTGTCGCCGTAATAGCTGTTGAGGCGGTCGACCTCGAGGAGCGCGCTCATTCCGCGGCCACCCCGCCCAGATAGGCCTCCTGCACCACGCCGCTGCGCTGGATATCCGCCGGAGTGCCCTCGGCGAGGAGCGCGCCCTCGTGCAGCACGGTGATGCGCTCTGCCAGCTCGAAGACCGCATCCATGTCGTGCTCGACCACCACCAGGGTGCGGCCGCGCCGGATCTTCTTGAGCAACTGCACGGTCTCGGCACGCTCGCGTGGGCTCATGCCGGCGAGCGGCTCGTCGAGGAGCAGCAACGAGGGTGAGGTGGCCAGCGCCAGGCCGATCTCGAGCCGGCGCTTCTCGCCGTAAGCGAGCTCGGCCACCGGGACGTCGGCGCGCGCCGCCAGGCCCACCAGCGCCAACGTGCTCTCCACCTGCATGGCAAGCCCGGGCACGCGGTCGATCCGGCGCAACAGATCGAGCGAGAAGCGGCCGCGCCGCTCGGCGAGCGCCGGGATCACGACGTTCTCGCGAACGCTCAGGCGGGAGAAGAGCTGGTTCACTTGATACGTCTTGGTCAGGCCGCGCTGGCACACCGCCGCCACCTGCATGCCGGTGATGTCGTGGCCCTCGAAGATGATGCGGCCGGAGGAGGGCGGCAGCTCGCAGGTGAGCATCTTGAAGAAGGTGCTCTTGCCGGCGCCGTTGGGGCCGATGATGGCGCGCAGCTCGCCGGTCTCGACGGCGAAATCGATGTTGCGGTTGGCGACGATGCCGCCGAACGACTTGGTCAGGCCACGCGCTTGCAGGATGGGGCCCGAGAACGGCGTCTGCTGTCGCCGCAGCGGGCCCACGCTGACCACTGGCGCGGGGGCGGCGGGCGCCGGCGCTTCCTCGGGCGCGGCGGGTGGAGGACGCGCGCCGGCGAGACGTTTCACCAGGTCCCGCATGCCGCCGATCAGGCCGCGGCGCAGGAAGCACACCAGCAGCACGAAGACGAGACCGAGCACCAGCATCCAGGCGCTGCCGAGGCCGAGCGTCTGCTGCAAAAAATCGCGCAGGTAGAGCCAGACCGCCGCGCCGAGCAGCGGCCCGAAGAGCGTGCCGACGCCGCCGATGGCGGTCTGCATGATGAGCTGGCCGGAGGTGTCGAAGGTGAAGGCCTCCGGCGGCATGAACCCCTGCACCACGCCGAGGAGGCCGCCGGCGAAGCCGGCATAGGCGGCGGCGATGACGAAGGCCGTGAGCTTGTAGCCGCCGACCGAGTGGCCCAGCGCGCGCGCACGCAGCGGGTTGTCGCGGATCGCGCTGAGGATCGCGCCGACCGGCGAGCGCACGATGCGCAGCGCGATGACGATCCCGATGAAATAGCAGGCCGCGAGAAAGGCGTACATCGACCAGCCGTTGCTCACCTGGTAGGAGAAATGGCCGAAGGCGAATTTCGGCGTCGGCACGCCGGGCAGGCCGTTCTCGCCGCCGGTCCACTGGGCCATCGGCGAGAATTCGACGAAATAGAAGGTCTCGGCGATGGCAACCGTGATCATGGCGAAGTAGATGCCGGTGCGCCGCAGCGCGATCACGCCGACCACGATCCCGGCAAGCGCGGCGCCCACGGTGCCGACCAGGAGCGCGGCCATCACGCCCGACATGAGATCCTGCGTCAGCAGGTAGGCGGCGATGAAACCGCCGGTGCCGAAAAATGCCGATTGACCGAAGGAGAGCAGGCCGGTGTAGCCGAAGAGGATGTCGAAGCCGATGCCGAACAGTCCCCAGACCAGGACCTGGTTGACGGTGCCGGGCGCGAAGTCGAGATGGGGCAGCACGAAGGGCGCGGCGATCAGGCCGGCCGCCGTGAGCCCTTCGACCAGCAGCGGATAGCGGTAGCGGCGTGCCATTGGCGGGGCTGCGCTCATTCGCGGCTCTGCAAGCCGAGCAGGCCCTGCGGCCGCAACATCAAGACCAGCGTCATGACCGCGAAGAGCATGACCTGGGAATAGGCCGGATTGACCATCGAGGTGAGGCTCAAGATCTCGCCGGCGATGAGCCCGCCGAGGATGGCGCCCGGGAACGACCCCACGCCCCCGATGACGATGACCACGAAGCTCTCCACCAGGATCGATTCGCCCACGTTGGGCGTCAGCGACACCACCGGCGCGTTGACGATCCCGGCGAACCCCGCCGCCATCGCGCCGATGCCGAACACCACCATGAAGACGCGGTAGACGTTGATGCCGAGCATGTCGACCATGGCCGAGTCTTCGATCCCCGCGCGCACGATCATGCCGAGCGTCGTACGGTAGAGCACGACGTAGAGCGCGGCCAGCGCCACGAACGCGATGCCCATCACCACCAGCCGGTAGGTCGGATAGATCATGAAACCCATCGGCGTTATGCCGCTGGCAAACGCGGGAGGCGGCACGGTGAGCGACAGGCTGCCGAAGATGAAGCGCACCAGCTCGACCAGGACGATGCCGATGCCGAAGGTGACCAGGAGCTGATCTTCGGGCGGGCGGCGATAGAACGGCCGGATGATGACCAGCTCGATGAGGCCGCCGACGACCACCAGGAAGAGCGCGCCGGCGACCAGGGCGAGGGCGAAGGATCCGGTGGCCTGGAACGCGACGTAGCCGGCGTAGCCTCCCAGCATGAACATCGCGCCATGCGCCAGGTTGAGCACGCCGAGGGTGCCGTAGATGATGGTGAGGCCCGAGGCGATGAGCGCGAGGAGCGCGCCCGATGCCAGTCCGTTGAAGAGCTGCGAGAAGAAGTTCGGCCAGGTGATCATGCGGGCTGGACCGGCGGCCGAAGCCGCCGGCTCATCGGGACGCTAGGCGCGGACAGGTGTGCTTCAGGTGTAGTCGCCGAGGTTGCACCCGAAAGCGTCCGGCTTCTGCATCAGCGGAAGGCCGGGAAGGACTTCGGTCACCTCCCAGAAGTCCTCCTTGTTCTTCATGGCTTTCGGCGCCTTGCCCTTGACGATGATGACCGGCCGGACCAACTGGTGGTCCTCGGCGCGCCAATAGACCTCGCCGACGATCGATTGGACCTTGCGGCCAGCCTCATAGGACTTGATCACGGCCGGGGGATAGAAGGTGCCGGCGTTCTCGACGGCCTCCGCCCACAACGCCAACTCCATGTAGGCGTTCTCCGCGCCCCAATCCGGCCTCGAGCCATACTTCTTCTGGAATGTCTCGACGAACATCTTGGCCAGCGGAAACCGGTCTTCCAGCGTCCACCAGAAGTCGGTGGCGGCGTAGACGCCCTGGGTGATCTCGGCGCCCACTTCCTTGGCGAAGAATGGGGTCTGATAGGGGATCGCCAGCTTCATCTTGTCGAGGATGCCGAATTTCTTCGCCTGCTGGGTCGATAGAACGCAATCGTGGCCCCAGTTCACGTTGAGCAGGATCTCGGCGCCCGAATTGGCGATGTTCGTCAAGTATGAGCTGTAGTCCGGCGTGCCCAGGGGCGAGACCTGGTTCGTCACCATGGTCCAGCCGCCGTTCTGGGTCAGGTAGTCGTTCATCGACTTGGTGACGGTATGGCCGTAGGTGTAGTCCGGCGTCATGAACGCCGATTTGCGATTCTTGCCGAACGTCTTGAGCAGGACGGGGCCCAGCGCGGCGGCGGCGGTCTGGCCGTAGAAGTCCTGGCGGAACCCGTAACGGACGCAGTCCTTGCCGGTGGTGTCGTTCGAGCCGGAGATGCCGGCGACGTACAGCACCTTCTCGCGCTGCGCGAGGTGGTTGAGCGCGACGGCCACCGCGCTCGAGGTGGAGCCCGTCATCAAGATGGCCTTGTTCTCGCTGATGAAGCGCTGCTGCGCCTGCACGGCGATGTTGGGCTTGGCGGTGGAATCGGCGACGCCGAACTTGACCTCCTTCCCCAGCACGCCCTTCTTCGTCTTGGGCGAGAAGGCCTTGATCAGGGGATGGCCGGTGTTGATGTGCTCGATGGCGAGCTTGTAGCCGTTGAGCTCGTCCTCGCCCGGGACGGCATAGGTGCCGGTGAGCGGAGGGGTGATGCCGATGAAGACGGAAGAGCCTTCCGCGCCGGCCGGCCAGGTGCCGATCGGCGGGTGTTCTTCGGCAGCCCGAGCAAAACGCGGCAGCGCTGCCGCCGCCAGCAACCCGCCGCCTGCCCTCAGCACCGCCCGCCGCGTCACTTGTTCCGTCCGGTACGACCTCATCGATGCCTCCTTTTCCGTTTGGGCCGGAGATCTCTCGTGCCACGAGACGGAAGTCAAGCGCCTCCGCCGGGCAGGTGCGCCCCGTGTCGGCGGGCGGACGGCCGCAGACACACACTACTCTTCTTACAAATACTATTCATACATTCCTACTCTTTCCCATATTACCACAATTACAACTAACTTACTTCACCTACACTTCATCCCTTACACTTAACAATACACCTACCTCCCTTAATCATTTATCTACACTCTTACCCACACACTAATTTCATCAAATAAACACTCTCACACACACTACAAATACTTACCACACATTTAACACAACTTCTCAACAAGCTTTCATACCTTCACAACATTATCCTTTACCTACCATCATTTCTTTAGAGCGCTACTTATCGCTATAACCCTACCTCCTACCATACACAAGCACTACACGAGAAATCATCATAATCATCGACTAACTTCATAAAATAAACTCACTCTACAACCCTCACACCCTCGCTACACACACAACACAACAGCATCATCCTTTCTCACTTAAATTATATCACCGACTCCTCGAGTTCTACACCAAACCGCCCTATCAATAACTTACAAATAAAACCATATTACAACATTACTATAGCACCTTCATACTCGATAACGATAAACGAGACACACTCTTACAGAAAAACGTTCAAACTCATTTCAAACACATCACAAACCTAACAGATCACACGCCTACACAACTTCGAAATAAATCAACAACCTACCCTACAACTTACATCACAACTCGAACAATAGAAAATACACCTACTTACACCAAGCTCGTCCAAACGCATAACTACGATAGCTCGATCACAGAGATAACACCCTCATCAAAAAGACCATAAATTTAAAGAACGCGAGCTCCTTATTCAATCGCGAATACCACAACGAAATCGAGATCACACACATTTTACACCTTCAACGTGAACAAAATAATGAACAATAATTACAGTTACACAACACAAATAGCGCCTCCTTCATAACAACGAAAACGCGCAACGAAACGCGAATACGATCGACGCTCTCGTGCTCACTATCGATAAATAAATAAAAACAACAGATCAATACGATCTACCACTTCGCACAAACTAATAACGCACAACAACATCACAATACATCAACAGCATTATCGCCATAACCGCGCCACGCGCCACATCGAACAGCGCGACAATACCACCATAGAGCAGTAATTCACCCAATAGAGACGCTCAAAATATTGAACCCTTCGACTAACGCACAACACAACACATCGCCGAGAAGCGCCACATCGATCACGCCGCGCTCCTCAATAACCGAGTAATAATAGCAATACAAACATCGCAAATTACACTAACGCGTCGCATACACTTAAACGATACGCGCGAATTACCCCGTAAGAATTATCTCACCCGTTCATCGTCTGAGAGATGCGCACCCGCGCGCGTACCGCATATTTCCTTCGTCAACGAGATAACGATTGGCATCACCTCGATATAGACGTAACCGAGACCGATGAGCTTCTCTAACACTAGCCCTACGCCAACGCCGTGCGAAGAACTGAATATCTCACAGATATCGTCTCCGTCGTCCCACCCCTGCGACGAGCTTACCGCCGCCTTTCTCCACGAGTTCCTTGATCTCTTTCTCTGCAATCGCCGCGTGAATGCTGCCGCGACCTATCAACGACTCTTCCAGGTCGAATAGCATACGCTGTTCCTCCTTGCGAGAGACTCACGTCGCAAAGCTGTCGGCGGCTCCCCCGGCGCACGTTTCGCACGCTGCGTAACGCATTTCAAGTGAGTGCAAAAATTTAGATTTCCTTTAGCTCAAGTGTGCTCCCTCACGTGATTCAGAATCGCTGCACTCGTAGTAGTGCAACCGTTAGCAAAGAATCAGATGAACGCGCCCATCGCGTCATCTCAACGAACGTCTGCCAAGCATACATCTCCGGCGGAGAGGCGCGCTAGTACGAGTCGGCGTCGCGTTCGCTGCGACTCGCAAGTGCTCTGAACTCACGTCAGCATAGCGCATCTCAGGCAAGCAAACGGCGTACTGCCATCGCATTGACTGACTCCATATAATCTGCGGTCGGCTCGTGCCCGAGAGGTCTGGGGACACGATACGTTCTAGCCGGTGCTCAACGCACCGATATGCCGTAACGTGTTCCGAATCTCCTGCTCACCCGCCGCGTGCGTGATACCTTCGCTCCGGTGGCCGACGACGTCACCATTCCCGCCTTCCGCGCCGTCCCGCGCACTGGCGTCATCTACGTCACCGCCGAGGCGCACAAGCTGCGGCTATCGCACCGGCGATCCCGACTGGTGCAACCTCGGGCCAGGGCCAGCCCGAGACGGGGCCGACTGCCCGGCGCGCCGCCGCGCGTGCAGCAGTCGCCGACCGACGTCGACGACCAGGAGTACGCGCCGGTCGCCGGCCTCCCGGAGCTGCGCGAGGCCGTCGCGCGAGCTCTACAACCGACTCTACCGCAAGGGCCTGCCCTCGCAGTACAGCGCCGAGAACGTGCGCATCTCGCGGCGGCGGCCGCGCCGCCCTCACCCGCGCCGCCGCCTCGCTCGGGCACGTCAACCTCGGCCACTTCCTCCCCGACTACACCGCCTACGAAGAGCTGCTCGACGTCTTCAAGGCCTTCACCGCCATCCCCATCCTGCTCGAAGGCGAGCGCGGCTACGCCTTCACCGCCGACGACCTGCGCCGGAGATCCAGGGCCGCGGGCTCTCCGCCCTGCTCCTCTCCAACCCCTGCAACCCCACCGGCAAGCTGGTGCAGGGCGACGAGCTGGCGCGCTGGGTGCGGCTCGCGCGCGAGCTGGACTGCTCGCTGCTCATCGACGAGTTCTACTCGCACTACGTCTGGACGGGCCGCCCCGGCCAGCTCCCGATCGAGAGCGCCGCCCGCTACGTGGAGGACGTGGACCGCGACCCGGTGGTGATCTTCGACGGGCTGACCAAGAACTGGCGCTACCCGGGCTGGCGCGTGACCTGGACGGTGGGCGCCGCGCCAAGGTGATCGAGGCGGTGGCCAGCGCCGGCTCCTTCCTCGACGGCGGCGGCTCGCCGGCCGCTGCAGCGCGCCGCCATTCCGCTGCTCGACGAAGAGCTGGTCCGGCAGGAGACCCTGGCCATCCACGCGGCCTTCCGCGACAAGCGCGACCGGATGCTGCAGCGGCTGGAGCGGCTGGGCATCCGCGCCGACCGCCCGCCCGACGGGACCTTCTACGTCTGGGGCAACCTCGCGGGCCTCCCGCCGCCCCTCAACGACGGCATGGGCTTCTTCCGCGCCGCGCTGCGCGAGAAGGTGATCACCGTGCCCGGCGAGTTCTTCGACGTGAACCCCGGCAAGCGGCGCAGCCACAGGGTCTCCAGATTCCGCAGCTATACGCGCTTTTCTTTTGGCGCCCCCCAGCCGCAGCTCGACGAGGCGCTGGCACGCATCGAGCGCGTCGTTTTGTCCGCTACCTGACCGGTTGCCGCGCTGCGGCGTGAATGCGCATCTTGCCTGCTGGAGGCAAGACGCATGCGTTTCATCCGGTGGTTTGCGGAAGTGGGGCTCGCCGACGTGGGGCTGGTGGGCGGCAAGGTGGCGTCGCTCGGCGAGATGATCCGGGAGCTGCAGCCGCTGGGGATCCGCGTGCCCGACGGGTTCGCCGTCACCGCCGAGGGCTATCGCCACTTCATCGCGGCGGCGGGGCTCGCCGAAAAGATCCGCCAGCAGTTGGACGGCATCGCCAAGGGCGACGTGCAGGCCCTGGTCGCGCGCAGCGCGGAGATCCGCAAGCTGATGGTCGAGGCCGCGCTGCCGCGCGAGATCGCCGACGAGGCGGTGGCGGCGTATCGCTCGCTCTCCGCGCGCAGCGGCCGCGACGACACCGACGTGGCGGTGCGCTCGTCGGCCACGGCGGAAGATCTTCCCGGCGCGAGCTTCGCGGGGCAGCAGGACACGTACCTGAACGTGCGCGGCGAGGAGGCGCTGCTCGCGGCGGTGAAGCGCTGCTTCGCCTCGCTCTTCACCGCGCGCGCCATCAGCTATCGCGCCGACATGGGCTTCGACCATCTCGACGTCTCCCTGAGCGTGGGCGTGCAGCAGATGGTCCGCAGCGACAAGGCCGCCTCCGGAGTGATCTTCACCCTCGACACCGAGAGCGGCCACCGCGGCGTCCTCCTGGTCACCGCCAGCCATGGGCTGGGCGAGGCCGTCGTGCAGGGGCAGGTGGTGCCCGACCAGTTCTACGTGCACAAGGAGACGCTGCGCGAAGGCTTCCGCCCGCTGGTGTGGAAGACGCTGGGCAGCAAGGAACAGCGGATGGTGTACTCCGCCTCCGGCACGGCGCTGGAGCCGGTGCCCGCCGAGCTGCGCGGCCGCTTCTGCCTCACCGACGACGAGGTGCTGGAGTTGTCGCAATGGGCGCTGCGCATCGAAGAGCATTACTCCGGGCAGCGCGGGTCCGACTCGCCCATGGACATCGAGTGGGGCAAGGACGGCGAGAGCGGCCAGCTCTTCGTCTTGCAGGCGCGGCCGGAGACGGTGCATTCCAACCGCAAGGGCGCCTCCATCCGCATCTACAAGCTCCTCGGCAAGGGCGAGCAGCTCGCGCAGGGCCTGGCGGTGGGCGAGGGAATCGCCGCGGGCACCGCGCGGGTGATCAAGAGCACCGCGCAGTTCGACCAGTTCAAGCCCGGCGAGATCCTCGTCACCGAGAACACCGACCCGGACTGGGAGCCGATCATGAAGACGGCTGCCGGCATCGTCACCGAGCGGGGCGGGCGCACCTCCCACGCCGCCATCGTGGCCCGCGAGCTGGGCATTCCCGCGGTGGTGGGGACCGGCAACGCCACCTCCCGCGTAGAGAGCGGCGGCGAGATCACGCTGAGCTGCGCCGAGGGCGAGCAGGGCCGCATCTACCGGGGCAAGCTGGAATACGAGGTGGAAGAGGTGGACCGCACGCAGTTCGCGCGGCCGCGCACGCAGATGATGCTCAACGTGGGCAATCCCGAGCAGGCGTTCCAGACGGCCATGCTGCCCAACGACGGCGTGGGGCTGGCGCGGATGGAGTTCATCTTCGCGAGCTGGGTCAAGGTGCACCCGCTCGCGCTCACGCGCTACGGCGAGCTGGACGAGGCGACGCGGGCGCAGGTCGACGAGATCACCCGCGGCTACGAGGACAAGACGGAGTACTTCGTCGACAAGCTGGCGCAGGGCATCGGCACCATCTGCGCCGCCTTCCATCCCAAGCCGGTGATCCTGCGCCTCTCCGACTTCAAGTCCAACGAGTACGCGACGCTCCTCGGCGGCAAGCAGTTCGAGCCGGTGGAAGAAAACCCCATGATCGGCTGGCGCGGCGCCTCGCGCTACTACCATCCGAAGTACAAGGAAGGGTTCATGCTCGAGCTGCGCGCGGTCAGGCGCGTGCGCGAGGAGTTCGGGCTCAAGAACCTCAAGCTGATGGTGCCGTTCTGCCGCACGCCCGACGAGGGACGTAAAGTGCTCGGCGTGCTGCGCGAGGGCGGGCTGGTGCAGGGGCGCGACGGGCTGGAAGTGTACGTGATGGCCGAGCTGCCCTCGAACGTGTTCCTGGCCGATCAGTACGCGGACATCTTCGACGGCTTCTCCATCGGCTCCAACGACCTCACCCAGCTGGTCCTCGGGGTGGACCGCGACAGCGCGCTGGTGGCGCAGCTCTTCAACGAGCGCAACGCGGCGGTGATGCAGGCCTGCGCGCGGATCATCGATGCGGCGCGGCGCAAGGGCCGCAAGGTGGGCATCTGCGGCCAGGCGCCCAGCGACTTCCCCGAGTTCGCGGCCTTCCTGGTGGAGCAGGGCATCGACTCCCTCTCGCTGATGCCCGACTCGCTGCTCAAGACCAGCGAGCGCGTGCTGCGGGAGGAGCAGAAGCCCGCGCCGGAAAGGCCCGCCCGCCGCGCCGGCGACGTGCGGCCGGTGGCAGGTGGCGGCGCGCGCAAGCCCGTCCGCGAGCCGGCCGCCGCCTGGGCGGACACCGAACCCTTCATTCCCGGCGCCGACTGACCCAGAGGAAGGCGCAGACCATCGCGATGAGGGCGAGGGCTGCGAGCTCGCCCGCCGCGCCCGGAATGCGCGGCGAAAGCGACCTCGGCGCCGCGCCGGCAGCCACCAGCCCTGCCACGACCACGCCCGCGAGACCTTCTCCGGCGACCAGACCGGACGCTGCCAGGACGCCCGCGTCGCCTTCGCTCCCCGCAAAGGCGCGGCGATCGCAGAGCGCCCTGACGCAGCCGCCCAGGTAGATGGGAGCCATCGAGGCGAGCGGCAGGTAGACGCCGATGGCGAACGCGAGGCCGGAGACGCCGCAGAGCATGGCCCCGAGCGCCACCCCGCCGCCGGTGAGCACGAGTCCCCAGGGCAAGACGCCCGAGAGCACGCCTTCGATGATGGTCTTCATCAAGGTGGCCTGCGGCGCGGGAAGGTCGCGGGAGCCGAACGTATACGCGCTCCCGAGCAGGAGCACGGTTGCGGCCACGGCCCAGCAGGCAAAAGCGGCGCCGATGAGCTGTCCAAGCTGCTGGCGCGCCGGAGTTGCGCCGACCAGCTGGCCGGTCTTGAGGTCCTGCGAGATGTCGCCCGCCTTCGATGCCGCGATGGCGACCACCGTCCCCACCGTGAGCACCGCCGCCCTGGCGCCGGCGCCGGTCCAGCCCAGCACCGCGAAGACGGTGGCCACCCCGAGGAGCGTGACGAGCGTGATGCCGGAGGTTGGCTGCGACGAGACGCCCACGATGCCCACGATGCGCGCGGCCACCGCGACGAAGAGCACGCCGAAGACGGCGACGCCGAGCGCGCAGACCGCGCGCGGCCAGAAGGTCATGCCGCCGGCGAAGACTCCGGGCACGAGGCAGGCGAGCGGCACGAGGAGAATGGCGCCGAAGACGAAGCTCGCGGGCAGATCGCGCTCGGTGCTCACGCCCGATCGGCGCACGCCGCGCGCCACCGCCGCGAAGGACGACACCATCGAGGGCAGCCCGCGCAGCACGGTGAGGATGCCGGCCACCGCCACCGCTCCCGCTCCGATGTAGCGCACGTAGCGCGACCAGAGCGCGTCGGCGTCCATCTGCGAGACCAGCCGCTGCGTCTCGGGAAGGAGCGGCGCCTGCAACGGGGCGCCCACCCAGGCGATGAGCGGGATCAGCACCAGCGAGGAGACGAGCGACCCGGCAACGATGACGGCCGACTGGCGGTAGCCGAGGATGAAGCCCACGCCGATGAGCGCGGGCGCAAGCTCGATGGCGAGCTGGGCGCGCGGCAGCACGGGCAGCGCGAGCGCGAGGCTGCCGGGCACGAGGAAGAGCAGCGAGACGAGCAGCTTGAGCCCGGCGCCCACGGCGATGCCGCGAAAGATCCAGGCGCTCTGCGACGAGCCGCCGGCGCTGGCGCGGAGCACCTCGGCGCAGGCGGTGCCTTCGGGGTAGGGCAGGCCGGAGTCGACGATCAGGGCCTTGCGCAGCGGGATCATCGCGGCGAGCCCGAGCAGGCCGCCGAGGAAACAGAGCGCCACCACTTCCATGTAGGGCGGCACGGCGCCCCAGAGGAACAGGGCGGGCAGGGTGAAGATGGAGCCCGTCGCCAGCGCGGTGGAGGCGGAGCCGATGGTCTGCGCGATGTTGGTCTCGAGGATGGTGGCGGGCAGCCGCAGCGCGCGGAACGCGGCCACTGCCATCACCGCCGCGGGAATGGACGCGGAGATGGTGAGCCCGACGCGCAGTCCCAGGTAGGCGTTGGCCGCGCCGAAGACGATCCCGAGGATCACGCCCGCGGCCGCCGCCTTGAGGGTGAGCTCCCGCATGACGGCCACTCTAGCAGGCGCAATGCCGTCTCTCGCGCGCGCGGGGTGGCGCGACCTAGATTGACTTGGGGTCGTGGGGGAGGGGACATGCTCGGTTTGTGGGTGACGCTGCTCGCCGCGCCGGTGAACGTGGCGCCCATCGGCGGAGGCGCTGCGCTGACCCTGCCTGCGGCGCGGCACCTGGTGCGCCTGGAAGCGCCGAGCGGTCGGGCGACCTGGCTTCTCGCCCTCCAGGAGGACGGAGCGGCGGGCCACTGGCTGTCGTTCTACCGCAGCGACGACGAGGCCCAGACCTGGCATTGGTACGCGCCCATCCAGGACGCGTGCTGCGAGCGCGACACGGCCGACGTCGTGCAGGTGGGCATGGACCTGGCGGTGCTCTTCTCCTACGAGGGTCCGGACATCCTCGGCTCCACCGCGCACGACGTCTGGTTCCAGTGGTGGCGGTGGAACGGCAACGCCGACTGGACGCCGCAACCCGTGGTGCGCGTGTTCGACTCCACCTCGAGCGCCACCGCCTACCACCGCGGCGAGCTGGCGGTGGACTCGCTGGGCCGGCTCTGGGCGTGGGCCTCGCGGCTGAACAGCGACGGCAGCTTCACGCTCGTGCTCTCGATGAGCGCGGACGGAGGGCAGACGTTCCAGGCGCAGCCGTCGCTCGACACCTTCGCGGCGCGCCCTGGAGGTCGCATCATCCCGGTGGCAGGCAACCAGCTCATGCTGCTCTACGGCACCCACTCGGTGGACCCGGGCTTCATGCGCCTGCGCAACGATTCAGACCCGCCCTCCACGTGGAGCGCGCGCCAGCTCGTCTTTCCCGAGGGCATCTATCACGGGGCCGCATTGAGCGCCGTAGGCGACGGCAGCGGCGGCGTGCACCTCGTCTACAAGGACATCAGCGAGCAGCTCTGGTACCGGCACTGGAGCGGAAGCTGGAGCGCGCGCCAGCTCGTGGAGAGCAGCGCGGACTGGGCGCTGCAGCCCGCCATCACGCGAGTGGGCGGAAGCCTCGTCATCTTCTGGAACCGCATGCTGACCAGCGGCTTCGACTACCAGTTCTTCTACCGTACCCTCAGCGGCGGCACGCTGGGCCCCGCGCAGCAGCTCGCCGGCAGCGGCGGGTTCAAGGGCTATCCGGCCAGCGTGGACGTACTGCCCGCCACCGTGCCCGCCATTCCCTGCTTCTATGGCAGCACGCCCGACGCAAGCGTGGGCGGCAGCGCGGCGCTGGTCTTCGCTCCCACGCCGAACGCCGTCGCGCCACCCCCTCCACCGCCACCTCCTCCTCCGCCCCCTCCACCTCCGCAGGGCGGCACCCTCTTCTCCGACGACTTCAATCGCACCACCGGCATGGGACCCGCCTGGACCGTGCTCTCCGGTTCGTGGCTGACTCCCGGCGCCAACGCGCAATCGAACCTCACCGGCGCCGACCAGGTGGCGGTGAGCTCGCTCAACTGCGCCGACTGCACGGTGCAGGCGCGCGTGGTGCATTTCGGGACCAACGCGGCCCTCGACCTGCGCGAGGGGCCCAACGGCGATCGCTATGACGTGCTCTTGACCTCGAACCTGCATCTGCAGATCCGCAGGTGGCGAGGCGGAGCGGCCGCCGTGCTCGGCGACGTTCCCAGCGGCGTCCCCGACATCTGGACGGTGGCGGCCATTTCGCTCTCCGCCACCGGCGCGGGGCCGGTGCAGCTCGTCGCCTCGGTGAACGGCGTTGCCAGGCTGGCCCTCAGCGACACCTCCGCTTCCGCCATCGTCGGCGGGGGCACCGCGGGAATGTCCACCACCGTGGCGGGCGTGGTGTTCGACGACTTCATCGTCACCGGCAACGCCGGCGGCGGCGGCGCGGACGGCGGTGTTCCGCGATGCGGGTGTTCCCGACGCGGGTGTTCCCGACGCGGGTGTTCCCGACGCGGGTGTTCCCGACGCGGGCGTTCCTGATGCGGGCGTTCCGGATGCGGGTGTTCCGGATGCGGGTGTTCCGCGATGCGGGTGTTCCCGACGCCGGAGCGCCGCCTCCACCGCCGCCGCCTCCCCCGCAGGGCGGCACGCTCTTCTCCGATGATTTCAATCGCAGCACCGGCATTGGAGCGGCCTGGAAGGTGCTGTCGGGCGCGTGGCTCACGCCTGGGGCCAATGCGCAATCGGACCGCAACGGCGGCAACCAGGCAGCGGTGAGCTCGCTGAGCTGCGCCGACTGCACGGTGCAGGCGCGCGTGGTGCATTTCGGGACCAACGCGGCGCTCGACCTCCGCGAGGGGCCCACCAACGATCGCTATGACGTGCTCCTGACGTCGGACCTGCACCTGCAGATTCGCAGGTGGCGCGGTGGAGTGGCCACCGTTCTCGGCGATGCTCCCAGCGGCGTCCCCGACGTCTGGACGGCCGCGGCGATTTCGCTCTCGGCCACCGGCGCAGGGCCCGTGCAGCTCGTCGCATCGGTCGACGGCGTTGCCAGGCTGCGCCTCAGCGACAGCTCTGCTTCCGCGATCGCGGGGGCCGGCACCGCGGGAATCTCCACGGGAGTGGCCGGCGTCGTCTTCGACGACTTCATCGTCACCGGCAATGCCTCCGCCGGCGGCGCTCCGGATGCGGGCGTTCCCGATGCGGGCGTCCCCGATGCGGGCGTCCCCGATGCGGGCGTCCCCGATGCGGGCGTCCCCGATGCGGGCGTTCCCGATGCGGGCGCTCCTCCGCCTCCGCCGCCGAGCGGGTTGCTCTTCGGCGACGACTTCACCCGGCTCCTCTCTTCCGGGCTGGGGCCGGACTGGACCGTGGTGGCTGGCGCGTGGCTCGACGACAACCGCGCCAACTCCGACCGCAACCTCCTCAACCGCGCCACCGTCAACGGGATTGCCTGCGCCGACTGCCGCATCGATGCCATCATGGTGAACTTCGGCGGCGGCGAGGCGATGCTGGAGCTGCGCGTCTCGGGCACTGGCCGGTACGCGCTGGCGCTCACCATCTCCGGCAGGCTGGAGCTGCGCCGCTACAGCGGAACGGCCGTGACCGTGCTCGGGTCGGTGCCCAGCGGCATTTCCGACCTGACCGAAAAGCACACCTTCTCGCTCGCGGTCTCGGGCACGGGGCCGGTGACGCTGGTGGGCTCGCTCGACGGCGTGCCCAAGCTGAGCGCCACCGATTCCGGCGCCGCGGCAATCACCGCCCCGGGCCAGGCCGGCATCGCCGCAACCATCGCCGGCATCGTCATCGACGACTTCAGGCTGACCGGCACCGCCACGCAGTAGTCCGCCTCGCCACGACATCAGCTTCGTCGGG
>CAWBVQ010000001.1:0-9098 GCA_963792275.1 uncultured delta proteobacterium | reverse complement strand
GCGGGCGGATTGGAATCCGGTGCGGGATGGAAGGGCGGCGGCCTCGACCTCGCCCGGCCCTTCTGCGGGGCCGCGTCTTCGTCGCCCATCGCATCGGGCGGGGGAGGCGGAGGCTTCACCACGTGGGGCGTTCCCGCCGGCACCCCGCGCATCGACTGCATGGGCTGGCTCGGCGTCCGCAGTCCAGGGTGCGGCGTGGGCGGCGTCTGCGCGATCATCGCCGGCGTGAGCGCGGGAAAGCTCGGGTTGCTGTCCGAGTGACCCGGCGTCGATCCGGGCGACGCCATGCCGGTCAGGTGCGCGCGAACCGCCTTGAGACGGACCAGCAGCTCGTCCATGGACTGGAAGCGGTCCGCCGGCGGCTTGGCCATGCAGCGCAGCACGATCTCCTCGAGCTCCGGGGCGATCTCCAGCTCCGGGCGCAGCTCGCGGGGCGGCACCGCCGTCTCGTGCAGGTGCTTGAGGATGATGTCCACCGGCGCCGGCGCGGTGAAGGGCACGCGGCCGGTGAGCATGTGGTAGAGCAGCACGCCCAGCGAATAGATGTCGCAGCGCTGATCGGGGCTCTGGTTGCGCGCCTGCTCCGGCGCGATGTAGTGCGGGGAGCCCATGAAGGTGCCCGCGTTGGTGATGTCGGCGTCCGCGCTGTCGCCGAAGAAGAACTTCACCAGGCCGAAGTCGAGCACCTTGACGAAGTCGTGATCGTCCTGCTGCCGCAGGAGCATGACGTTGGCGGGCTTGAGGTCGCGGTGGATGATGCCCAGCGCATGCGCTTCCCGCAGGCTGCGGCAGATCTGCTGCGCGATGTGGATCACCCGCTCCTGCGCGAGCGGCCCGTCCGCCTGCATCGCCTGCGAGAGGGTGCGGCCGGCGAGGAACTCCATGGCGATGAAGAAGACGCCGTCCTCGGTGCGGCCGTAGTCGTAGATGGTGATGGTGTTGGGATGCGTCAGCTTGGCGGTGACGCTCGCCTCGAGGAAGAAGCGCTTGTAGAAGTTCGGATCGCGATCGTGCCCGGCGCCCAGGACCTTGAGGGCCACCATGCGATCGAGGGGAGCCTGCACGGCCTTGTAGACCCGGCCCATTCCGCCCGAACCGATCTGCTCGACGATGCGATAGCGATCGTTGAGGGTGCGGCCGATGAGCGGATCTGCCCCGTCTCCTCCCTTGGAGTCGACGTCGGCGATCGGCTGCGGACCAGGCATCGGGCATTGCTCCCAGGTTCGCGGGCGGAAACCCCCGATTCCGCGAGCGATAGAACGCTACAGCCAATGTTGCGTTTCGGTCAAAGAATTGAAAACACACGGATGTAGGGAAATACGGGCGGCTGTGAATGGGGCGTGGTACCCATTCCGGTATGTCGATGCGCAAGAAGGCGGAGGAGCTTTCGCGCCGGCGCGCCGAGGCGAAGAAGATGGGCGGGGAGGCGCGCCTGTTGCGGCAGAAGGAGCGCGGCAAGCTCGACGCGCGGGCGCGGATGGATCTCCTTCTCGATCCGGGAACTTTCCGCGAGATCGGACTGCTCGCGACGCACCTCGGCAAGCTCGACTCGCCCACTCCCGCGGACGGCGTGGTCTGCGGCACCGGCTTCATCGAGGAGCGGCCGGTGTGTGCGGCGGCGTACGACTTCACCGTACAGGCCGGGAGCATCGGGCCGGTGGGCGAGCGGAAGGTGGCGCGGCTGCGGGAGCTGGCGCTGCGCGAGCGGATCCCGATGATCTGGCTGATCGACTCGGCCGGCGCGCGCCTCTCCGCCGATCCCGAGGAAGCGGCCTGGATCAGCTCGTTCGCGGATACCGGATATCTCTTTCGCGAGCAGGTGGTGATGAGCGGCGTGGTTCCCCAGGTTGCCGCCATGGTGGGGCCGGGAGCCGCCGGCACCGCCTACATCCCGGGCCTCGCCGACTTCGTGCCCATGGTGCGCGGCACCTCCTCCATCGCCATCGGCGGGCCGTATCTGGTGAAATCGGTGGTGGGCGAGGAGGTCACCGAGGAGGCGCTGGGCGGATCGAAGGTGCACACCGAGGTCAGCGGCGTCGCCGATCTGGAGGTCGGAAGCGACGCGGAGTGCATCGCGGCGGTGCGCGAGTACCTCTCCTATTTTCCTTCCCGCGCAGGGGAGAAGCCGCCGCGCAAGGCCTGCGAGGACCCCGCGGATCGACGCGACGAGGCGCTGCTCGACCTGGTCCCGGAAAGCCCGCGCCAGGCGTATGACGTGCACGAGGTCGTCAAGGCGGTGGTGGACGAGGGCCGCCTCTTCGAGCTGAAGCCGAAGTGGGCACGGAACCTCGTCACCGCGCTGGCGCGCATCGACGGCCATGCCATCGGGGTGGTCGCGAACAACCCGATGTACAGCGGCGGCGTCCTCGACGTGAACGCGGCGGACAAGGCGGCGCGTTTCGTGAACCTCTGCGACGCCTTCGCCATCCCGCTGCTCTTCCTCCAGGACGTTCCCGGCTTCATGGTGGGCTCGAAGGTCGAGCAGCAGGGGATCATCCGGCACGGGGCGCGGCTGCTCTACGCCGTCTCCAGCGCCACCGTCCCCAAGTTCACCGTGGTGCTGCGCAAGGGATATGGCGCGGGGTACTACGTGATGAACGGGCGCGCCTACGAGCCGGACCTCCTGGTGGCCTGGCCCGGCGCGGAGATCAGCGTGATGGGCGCGGAGGGAATCGTCGCCATCGCGGCCAACAAGGCGGCGGACGAGGTGAAGAAGCAGCTTGCCGAGGCCATCCGGCCGCACATCGACATCTACAAGACCGCCGCGCTGGGGTACGTGGACGACGTGATCGATCCCCGCGAGACGCGGCCCCTGCTCGCGCACTGGCTGCGGCTGACCGAGCACAAGCAGGTTGCGCGGCCCTGGCGCAAGCGGGAGATCGCGCCGATGTAGCCTGGCGCTAGCGGCCGGCGCCGGAGATCTTCTTCAGATCGGTGAAGACGGGCTCGGCCTCGCAGCGCGGGTAGAGCTCGGCGACGAAGGCCTTCATGTGCGCGGTCTGGCCGTGCTTGGCCTGGGCATCGTCGTCGGCGAAGATCATCACGTGCAGGTAGGAGACGCCGTCGGGCTCGCGGAAGGATTCGTAACCGCAGCGTTCCCGGCTCGTCGGCCACCTGCGCGACGAAGGCGATGATGGCCTTCTCGGCGGCAGCCACCTCGGAGGGGCGGACCCTGAACCTCGCGACGCGATAGTTCATGGCGAAGGCGCCCTCCTCCCGATGCCGAGGATCTGGCGCGCCTGGGCGGGCGTCGCCACCTCGCGTCCAACCTCCCGCGCCAGCGCGGCGACGCGCGCCACCAGCTCGTACGAGCCTTTCGCCAGCACGCCTTTCTCCAAGTAGATGTTGTCCTCGAGCCCGCAGCGCGCATGGCCCCCGATGCGCAGCGACAGCTCCGCCATGGGAAGCTGGTGGCGGCCGATGCCGGCGACGTTGAAGGTGGATCCTCGCGGCAGCTTGGAGATGAGGAAGATGAGGTTGTCCTCGGTGGCCTGGATCCCTCCGCGCACGCCCATGACGAAGTCGAAGTGCGCCGGCAGCTCGATGACTCCCTCTTCGGCGAGGCGCAGGCAGGCCTCGAGGTGGCCGACGTCGTAGCACTCCAGCTCGTAGGCGATGCCTTTGGCGCGCATGCGCCGGGCGAACTCGCGGACCAGCGGGAAGGGATTGAGGAAGACGTCGTCGCCGAAGTTCAGCGAGCCGGCGTTGAGCGTCGCCATCTCCGGGGGCGGCGTGCACTCCAGCGGCTGCGCGCGTTCGTCGGCGCTCATGCCCACCGCGCCGCCGGTGCTGGTCTGGACGATGACGTCGCAGCGGCCGCGGATGGCGTCCAGCGCCGCCTGGAAGAGCGCCCGATCCTGCGTGGGCGTGCCGTCGGGACGGCGGACGTGGAGGTGGATGACGCTGGCGCCGGCCTCGCGGCAGCGGACGGCCTCTTCCGCCAGCTCTTCGGCGGTGAGGGGCAGGTGCGGCGTCATCGCGCGCGTGGTTTCCGCGCCGCAGATGGCTGCCGTGAGGATGGCGGGAGTGGCCACGCCGCCTTCCTAGCACAGCGAGGTTCAGGCGGGGCGGGTCGTGCGGGCGGGCATGTTCAGGCGCTCCGACGGAGTGACGGCGCAGAGGACGATGGCGATGCCGACCAGAACGTTGTTCCAGAGGGTGGCGTTGCCATGGCCGAGGATGAACGTGGAGACGAGCACCCAGGCGCCCAGCACCACGTTGAGGTAGCGCGCGGTCGCCACCCGCGTCGCGATCAGGGCGATGACCACGCAGAGCACGCCGCAGATCCAGGTGTTGTCGAGCTGCGCGGGATTGTGGGTCCAGACGAATGCGGAGATGAAGAGCCAGATGCCGAGCAATATGTTGACTGTGCGTGCCGCCATGGCGGCCTCCTTTGCCTGACTGTTTGTGTTCAAACTAATTCGCCTGCAACGCCGCGGTCAGGCGACCATCCGCCGCGACGGGCGCTCAGGCCTTGCGCTGCTTGCCGGACGGGGTGACACAGGTCCCCACCGCGCGGCAGACGACCACCGGCGCGTCGAGGAGGTCCGCGGCCGAATCGCCGAGGTCGGGTCTCGGCGAGACGTACTTGCGCGCCTCGAAGCGCATCTTGCGGCTGGTCTTTTCCAGCGAGACGATCTCCCCTTCCACCTCGACGAAGTCGCCCGCGTGCAAGGGGGCGAGGAACTCCACCGACTCGTAGGCGCGGAAGAGGCCCTCGTCTCCATCCTGGCGGATGAGCAGCTCGGTCGCGACGTCGCCGAAGAGCCCCAGGACCCGCGCGCCATCCACCAGGCCGCCGCCGTAGTGGGCGTCGTGCGCGGAGAGGCGCAGCCGCAGCGTGACCTTCATAGCGTCTCTCCCAGCTTCTCCGGCGTCCCCGGCACCGTCGCGTCCTGCGTGCCGTGCGCGGTCTCTTGCGGCGGCGGGGCGCGGCCTTGGCGCTCCAGTATACGATAATAAATGTAGTTCGCAACGTCGCTGGGCCTGGTTCCCGGACCGAACCCGGCGTCGAAGCCGAGCTCGAGCGCGGTCTTGTGATCGACGCGCGGCCCACCGAAGAGAAAGATGGTCTTCTCGAAGATCCCCTCCTCCTTCGCCCGCTCGATCAGCGCCCGCGCGTCTTCCTTGTGCACGTCGCGCTGGGTCACCACCTTGCTCACCAGCACCGCGTCGGCGCCCTCCGCCTTCGCGCGTTCGACCAGGGCCTGCGGCTCCACCTGCGAGCCCAGGTTGACGGCCCGGAACATGGATAGCGCTCGAGGCCATAGTCCCCCGCGAAGCCTTTCATGTTCATGATCGCGTCGATTCCGGTGGTGTGCGAGTCGGTGCCGATGCAGGCGCCCACCACCACGATGCGGCGCCCCAGGTCGCGCCGCACCGCCTCGTTCAGCTCGTCGAAGCCGTGCTTTCTCTGCGCGACCACCGGAACCTCGATGGCGTCGTAGTCGAGCTGCATGTGGGTGCGGCCGTAGACGACGAAGAAGCTGTAGTCTTCGCCCGCCTTCTCCATCGCCGAGACCAGCGCGTGACTGAGGCCCAGCTTCTTCGCCACCAGGCCGCCGCCTCCTTGCCTTCTCGCTCGCCGAACCGGCAGCACGAAGGAGAGCTGGATGACGCCGTCGTCCTTGCGGTGGCCGTAGGGGCGGATCGATTACTTGTCGGTCACTGGCGTCCCTCCAGGATCTCGAGGAAGGGATTGAAGTAGCCGGCGCCCGCTCGATCACGCCGTCGAGGCCCTTGCCGCCGTCGGGCGGCCGCGCAGTGTCGCCGAAGCGCGCCTTGCCGATCGCCGCCATCATGCCGTCCTTGCGACCTCTTCGAGGAGCGCGAGCGCCTGGTCGAGCACCTCGCGCTGCCGCCGCGCACGATGCCGTCCGGCTTGAAGGATCTCCTCGCCCAGGTGCCGCGCCGCCCGGTACACGTAGCGCGGCGGCTTGAGGGCGACGTAGCGGTCCATGAGGAGGGATTGTGGATCGCCTCGGTGATCATGCCGAGGAGCTGGATGCCCTGGTCGGTCGTGATGCCGACGAGGTCGAACATCACGTCGTGGGCGTGGCTGAAGAAGATGTCGCCCGTCTTGTGCTTGGTCGGCGGCATCCATTGATCGGGGCTCGCGGGAAGAGCTCGCGGACGAGCTGCGCCTGGCGACCTCGCAGGAGGAAGCTGTCCTCGCGCCGCGATCGATCTCGTAGGCGTGGCCGAGCCCGATCTGCTCGTCGCGAGGCCGGCGCGCTGCGCGAACGCCTCGTTGATGAACTGGCTCGCGAGGACGGTGTGCGCCGTCTCCACCGCTCGGCGGTGGTGAGGTAGTTGTCCTCGCCGGTGTTGATGATGATGCCGGAGCGCGCAGATGACCGCCGCGAGAAGTACTGATCGCACAACGTGCGCTGCATGTTGATGTCGCGGAAGAGGATGCCGTACATCGCGTCGTTGAGCAGCATGAGGATCAGCGCGGCCGTGCGCCGAAGAGGTCGTTCACCCGCTTGTCGTAGGGGTACGGCCGCAGCTTCGACACCGCCGTGCGAGCGGTGGTGAATGCGGCCACGTCGTCGTCGAGGCGGGCCTTGAATTCGTCTTGGGCGAGGGTGCCGGCCAACCAGTCGTGTGCTCCGTTGACGAGATCGGTGACCCGCTGGGCGATGCCCGCGCCGCCGAACGCCGCCTCCGCGTCGATGGACCACGCCTTGCTGGCCGCTCGCTCGGCAGCGGCGCGCCTGCCGAGCGAGCTGCTCGTCGTGGCCGACGACGTAGACGCGCTCTTGCCGCTGTCGCTCTGCAGCCACGCGACAAGGGCGATGACGCCAACGGCCGCCGCGATCGCGCCGGCCACGGCAAGGGTCGAGGCGAGGGCGCCCCGCCGGCGACGCGTCGGCGTCACGAACTACTTGGCGGGCTGGGGCTCCTTGGGCAGGCCGAGCACCCGCTCGCCGACGATGTTGCGCATGACCTCGTCGGTGCCGCCGGCGATGCGCATGCCGGGCATGCCGAGCACGAACTGCGACCACGCGTAGGTGCCCCACTCGCCGGTGTCGGCGATGAGCCGCGGGCCGAGCACGTCGGCCGACGAACTCGGCGATGCGCTGCATGTTGCTGGTGAGCGCCAGCTTGGCGATCGACATCTCCGGGCCCGGGCAGCTGGCCGGCGCTTGATCTTGTCCATCGCCCGCTGGTTCGTGTAGCTCGGCGACCTGCGAGTGCGATGTAGACGTCGGCCAGCTGCTGGCGGACGATCGGGTCGTCGTCGAGGCCGAAGTGGCGGCACCATCTCGACGAGCGCGGGTGACGCTGACCGCCGCCACGCCGCCGCCGCCGCCGCCGCCGATCGACGCCCGCTCGTTCATCAGCGTGGTGAGCGCGACGGTCCAGCCCTCGTTGACGTCGCCGAGGCGGTGGTCGTCGGGCACGCGCACCTCGTTGAAGAACACCTCGTTGAACGACGCGCCGCCGGTCATCTGGCGCAGCGGCCGCACCTCGACGCCGGGCGCGTGCATGTCGACGACGAAGCCGGTGAGGCCCTTGTGCTTGGGCAGGTCGGGGTCGGTGCGGCAGATGATCTCGCCGATGTCGCTGTACTGCGCGCCCGACGTCCACACCTTCTGGCCGGTGATGACCCACTCGTCGCCGTCGCGCTCGGCCTTGGTCTGCAGGCCGGCGAGGTCGGAGCCGGCGCCGGGCTCGCTGAACAGCTGGCAGCCGACGATGTCGCCGCGGTACAGCGGGCGCAGGTAGCGCTCGCTTGCACCTCGGCGGTGGCGTGGGCCAGGATCGTCGGCGCCACCATGCCGAGGCCGATGCCGAAGAAGCCCTGGTTCGGGACGTGCGTACTGCGCCTCGAGGCCTCGCGTAGACGCCGCTCGTAGGCGCCGGGCAGCTCGCGGCCGCCGTACTCGGTCGGGCCCGGTGATCCAGCCGAAGCCGGCGTCGAACGTCTTCTGCCCGCCACGCCTTGGCCGCGTCGACCTCGGCCGCTCCTGCTCGCGGTGTCTTCTCCTCGAACAGCGCGACCTTGTCGGAGCCCTCGCCCCACTCGAACTTCTGCCTCGGCCCGCTTGCGTCGGCGTTGGCGTCGAGGAACGCCCGTGCCTCGGCCCTGAAGTCCTCTTCCGAGATCACGTCTGCCATGGTCCCCTCGCAGCTCTCTTGACCGATCGGTCAAGTACCTTAGTGCCATGAAGTTCAAGGAAGCTCTCGTGCTGCGGGCCTTCGCGGCATGGACCGTTTTCGTGTGGGTCGTGTTCGTCCGCAACATCCTCGGGCAGAACCACTCGTTCGGCTTCAAGGCGATTCACGTGTTGCTGGCGCTGGTCTCGGTGGCCTTCGCCGTGCTGTGCCTTGGCGTCGTCCGCCAGGTCCGTCGGCGCCTGAAGGAGCCGGCCACCGACTAGACCCCGCCCCTCCGTCGCTTGTGGTCAGAACGTTTCCTATGCGGCAACCTTCTGACCACTAGCGACGACGGCGATGGCAAGGACCTCGTTGGCGGACGTCTTCGACGTGACCGGCCAGATCGTCCAGCCCGCTCGCTGGAGTCGCCGCGTGCATTTCTTGTCCTTGTGAAAGTCGGACACCCGCTTGCCGTGCCACTCCCAGCCTTCCCACTCGAGCGCGCGTGCATGGTGTCGGGCCAGGCGTAGTCGAAGTAATGGACGTGTCCCTCGACGACCACGCGGAACTGCTGCTTCGGAAGGACAAGCCCGGGTCCCGCCGCCTTGACGATCTTCATCACGTCGAGTTCCCGGTCGCTACCGCCCGGGTCGTAGCCCTGGACGCGCTCTTCGAAGAAGCCATACATTGGGCGCCGCTTCCGGCGTCCCGACTGCGGGATGAGTTCGAAAGACTTCACGAGGCGCGGCAGCCGAATGATGCCGCGTGCGCTGAAGATCGTCGCCCGCCTCACCCAGTGTCTTGGCCGGAACGGTCCCGCACGTGTCGATGAACGCACGCTCCGGCGTGGTCATCGGGATCGACCGGAAATGGGTGACGTCGTAATCGGGCAGGCTGATCGTGCGGTGGCCGGTGACGCCAGGCATCCGCGGCCGTGAGCCGTTGGCCGACAGCAGGTGGATCGATTCAGGCAGAGGGAACTGGCGGAAGCCGAA